>NZ_CP116353.1:0-4870140 GCF_028198125.1 Streptomyces sp. HUAS 31
CGCGGAACCCGGTCTCGGTCATCCGCACCAGGGTCCCCTGGTCCCTCGCCGTCAGATCGAAGGTGACCAGCAGCGAGTGCCCGGCGCGGTCGGCACCGGAATAGCACCACCTGAAGGAGAACCGCGACGGCGGGTCGACCTCGACGACGGTGAGCGCGACCGTCATCGTCTCGCCGGTCGCCTCGTCGCGCCAGAAGAGCTCACCGGGCGCCCCTGCCACGGGTTCGAACCTGGCCTCGTCCGGCCACCACTCCCGCATGTGTTCCGGGCGGCTGATGACCTCGAAGACCACCTCGGGTGTCGCGTCGACGTGGATGTCGCGCTCGATACTGCCGTACTCCTCCATGACACGACCCTTTCGCAACCTTTGGTTGCATGTCAGCGTACGCCGCGGGACACCAATGCGCAACAAAAGGTTGCGGATCGCGGAGTGTCCGACCTCGGCCGTAACGGCGCACGAAGGGCAGCCGGCTGCGGTCCAGTGCATACACCCCGACCCGAGACGACCCTGCCAGGACCACCGCTTGCCATGGACCTGGTCGAACAAGGGGCCGGTGCGCGAAGGTCGCGCCCGCACCCGCGCCACTTCCACGCCATCCGCAACGGGAGGATGTACATGGCTCTCCGCACACCCCGCGCTCTGCTCGCCATAGCCACCGCCACCGTGGCCCTGATCGTCACAACCGGCTCGGCCTCCGCCACGGGCGCCGCCCCCGCCCTGGCCGGCCCGCAGGCCCGGCTCTTCATGGTCAACCCGGTTCAGTCCCGTCCTCAGGCCATCAGTCCCTCACCGACGGCAAAGACGCTGCCGCCGCGGCCCCGCCACCGCCTACGCCACCGTCGCGCCGCGCAACCTGGACAGCAGCAGTGGGCCCTCCCGCCGCTGGGCCCCGGTCCGCTCCGACACCGGCACCTGCGCGCGGATCGCCGACACCACCTCGTACAACCGGCACGACGACCAGTTCGAACAGGTCATGGCGTACTTCTGGGTCAACGAAGCGCAGCAGTACCTGCAGGGCCCCGGCTTCGGCAGCGAGCTGCCCGGCGCCAACCACCGCATGCAGCCGGTTCGCATCAACCAGTGGGCCGCCGACAACTCCTTCCTCACCGACAAGAAGGCCGAGATCCGCCTCGGCAAAGGAGGCGTGGACAACGCCGAGGACACCGAGGACACCGAGGACACCGAGGTCGTCGTGCACGAGTACGGCCATGCCGTGCACCACGCCCAGGCGCCCGGCTTCGCCAGCTCCATGGAGACCGGCTCCATCGGCGAAGCCCTCGGCGACTACCCGGCCGTCGCCGTCGACGAACACGCCGCCCCACCCTACGGCCGGCCTCTGAAAGCCGACGTCGCCTGTGTCGCCTGTGCCGCCGACTGGGACTCCGTCACCCACAGCAACGCCCCGCACTGTCTGCACCGGATCAACTCCGACCAAACACACGCCGACCGGATCAGCAAGGTCCACACGGACAGCGAGATCTGGTCCCGCGCACCGCCCGACATCCACACCACCCCCGGCCCCCGCATCGCCGACCAGATCACCGTCAACGCCCAATTCGGTTTCTCCCCCGACACCAGCTTCACGGCTGCCGCGCAAACCACGGTCGCAACAACGCAGAAAAAGCACGGCAAGACCACGGCAAACCCGGCCCGCACCGCACTCCAAACTCAAGCAATCCCCCGCCCCACCCGACACCCCGCCCTCACCTCACACACCGCCCTCAACTCACACACCACCACCCGGAGCCGACCGGCCCACTGCCCCCAAAACCGCGGCCGTCCCGGCCGCCGCCCACAAAACGGTCGGGGGGAGTGATGGAGGCGTTTCGGGGCCTGCGGTGCACGGGTTCCGCAGGGAACCTTCACGCCGAGGTCAGCGACAGGCCAACCCCCGCCTGAGGACGACCGGCAGCCGAGGGGCACACATCGTGGTACCTAGCCGTGGTCCAGCAGGAGCACCTCGATCCACTCGTACGCGTTGCCGTCCACCGACAGCGTGTGATTCCGACCGTTGGCCATGTGGGCGGGCAGCATCCGCAACTGGCGCACGGTGCCTTTGGCCTGGCGCCGTGAAACGGGGCGGCTGGCCCTCAATGCCAGGGCTGACGTTGCTGGACCGCGAGTTGCGCCGCCATCGCCCGTCGTCGCTGGACCACTGACGCCAAGGAATAGTCAAGACATGTGGATCGGCGTGTCTTACGACTTTGTGTTCTCCTCTGGTTTCCCGGGCCGCTCGACGAGTGTCGGCTTCTCGTACTTCGCGCCAGCCCGAACCGCGGGACCGGGGGGCGTTGGTACGCCGGCCCGCCCAGCGGTCGCTGGCATGTTCGGAGACGATAGAGCCAGGTCGGATTGCGCATGACGGCGATCCCGACCTGTGACTACGTTGCTGAGGAATGGTCCGTAGTCGCAACTGAGCGATCCCAGGAGCCTCCGATGTCCGAGAACTCGAGCAGGGCGCAACCGCCGGTCGTCGACCGTGCGACCTTCGAGCAGCAGTTGGAAGGGTTGCGGGCGAGGGAGAAGGCCCACACCCGTGAAGGCGACGCGATCGCCGCCTCACGCCGCAGGCTCCCGATGGTCGAGGTGGCCGCGGACAGCCCGTTGCTGGGGCCGGGCGGTCCCATGACGCTCCTGGATGCATTCGAAGGGCGACGTCAGATGATCGCCTACTACTTCATGTGGTGGCCCGGTCGGCCAGCCGCTGAGCAGTGTGAAGGCTGTACCTGGGTGATGAGCCACGTGGGCGAGCTGGCTTATCTGCACTCCCGCGACATCACCTTCGCCGTGTTCTGTCAGGGGCGGAACACGGCCTACGGCTTCGGAGATGCGCAGACGTCGTACGAGGAGAGCCTGCGCTACCGCGCCTTCATGGGCTGGGCGATGCCGTGGTACTCCGCCCAGCCCTCGCTCGAGTCGCTTCTTGTCGGCCGGGAGCTCGGCTTGTTCCACCTGGTGTGTTACCTGCGCGACGGCGACCGTGTCTTCGAGACGTTCTGGACCAAGCGTCGCGGGGCCGAGGCGGTGGACTACAACTACGCGCTCATGGATCTTACGGCGTTCGGGCGTCAGGAGGACTGGGAGGACTCACCGGCAGGCTGGCCGCGCCTCGGGCAGGCCACGCGGACCCTGGGCGGGGCTCCCGACTGGCCGCCGCTGTGGGAGTGGCCGGGTGGACGTCCCACAGCACAGTGGCCGCGTGTCGACGCCGACCACTCCGATGACCTGGGCGCCACCGGCACCGGCCCGGCGACCGAGCCCGGTCACTGCCACTGATCGCGTGACGCGTGATCAGGCAGCAGCGGCCTCCTCGCTTTCGACCGGGGCCTCGTTCTCATGCCGCGCGCATCCCGGCTGAAACCACCACCTGCATAGGAGACGGACGGCTCCGGAAGTCATCGCGGGCCGCTCCAAGACGAGCCGGGACGAACCGGTCAACGCGCCCTCTCCCAGATCGGCGGGCGCAAGAAGGGCGACTGGCCCTGCCTCGGCGACATACAGACATGAAAGCCCAGCTCAGAGCCCGGTGATCGATCTACGCCGACGCCAGTCGTCTCTGGACGAGCGCCAGGACTTCCGTCCACATCGCAGCCGGCACCTCGGCGCCCCTCACAAAGCGGGCTCTCGGCATCGACCAGCCAGAAAACCGTGGCACCGGCCACTGCCTGCCTGACGCCGCACGGCAGGCCACTCCGTCCTACGCCGCCTGCCTCCAGCTCCGACCTCAACGTACATCATGTCTGAACACACTGTATGGTTACTCGCGCGAAGGTCCTCCGGCAGCAGCCCGTCGGACACCAACGCCCGACAACCAGCCACCCCTTCAAGGCAGGACACAGGCCATGACGCTGACAACCACTCCGTTCGGGATGCGTGCCACCGCCGCGGAGGTCCTCGACGGCCTCGATCTGAGCGGACGCCGGATGATCGTCACCGGCGGGTCCTCCGGACTAGGCGTCGAAACGGTGCGCGCACTCGCCGGTGCCGGAGCGCAGGTGACCATAGCCACGCGGAACCCCGAGGACGCCAAGCCACTGCTCGACGAATTCCCGGAAACCCGCGCGGTCGCGCTCGACCTTGCCGACCTGGATTCCGTCCGCGGCTTCTGCGACGCCTGGAGCGGACCGGTCGACGCCGTCATCGCCAACGCCGGCGTGATGATGCTCCCCACACGGCAGGTCACCGCACAGGGCTGGGAGATGCAGCTCGCCACCAACTACCTCGGCCACTTCGCTCTGGCCCAGGGCCTGCACTCCGCCCTGCGGGAAGCCGAGAACCCGCGCGTCGTCGTGGTCAGCTCCGGCGCGCAGCTGCGCGCGGGATTCGACTTCGACGACCCGCAGTTCGAACGGCACCCCTACGACCCGTTCCTCGCCTACGCACAGTCGAAGACCGCCGACGTACTGCTCGCCGTCGGCATCAGCCGCCGATGGGCCAAGGACGGCATCACCGCCAACGCCTGCGCGCCCGGCTGGATCCACACAAACCTGGCCCGCCACCTCGACAAGGCCACCTTGCAGTCCCTCGGCGCCATGGACCCGGACGGCAACCTCATCACCCCCGACTACTACAAGACCCCCGCACAGGGCGCCGCCACCACAGTGCTGCTGGCCGCATCCCCCCTCCTCGACGGCGTCACCGGACGCTACTTCGAGGACAACCAGGAATCCGAAACCGTCGACGGCGGCCCCGACGTCATGGCCGGCGTCGCCAAGTGGGCGGTCGACCCCGCCGCCGCCGACCGGCTGTGGGACTACGCTCTGCCCGTAATACGTTGATCCACTGCTCCCGCAGGCCGCACCCCACGAGCCGTGGACCGGACGAGAACGAAGACACACCAGAAGGTTCCCGATGAGACCCGTGACCCGACGCCAGGCCGACCACCACGCCGCACGCTCGGCCGCAACCGTGGCCCAGGTCATGTCCACCCTTCAGCGGCTCCTCGATTCCGGCGAAGCCTTCTCCGAGATCAGCGTCCAGCGCATCCTGGAGCAGGCCGGGATCTCCCGAGCCACGTTCTACGCCCACTTCCCCAGCAAGTCCGACGTCCTGATACGGCTCACCAACGACCTGCGGGAGTCTCTGCTGGCACTCGCCCAGCAGTGGAATCCCTCCGCCGGCCCCGACAAGCTCGCCCGGTTCTTCGAAAAAGTGATCACCATCCACCGGGCCCACCAGAGCGTGATCACCGCAGTCCGCGAGGCCGCCGCCTACGACCCCACGATCGACGACTTCTACACCGCCGACCTCGAAGGCTTCGACGAAACGGCCCTCCAGTCCCTCCTGGCCGACCAGGCCGCGGGCCTCACCCCGACCGACCTCGACGCCGTCTGCGCCAGCCGCATCATCGTCTGGGGAGGCGCCCAGGCCATCGCCCACCACATCCGCGTCGACAACGGCACCGGCGACGCCACCTTCGCCCGTGAACTCGCACAGATCTGGTGGCACGGGGCCTACCGCCGCCCCAACAGCACCTGATCGCCCCGGGACGGGTGCATCCGTCCCGTCCACCCACCCTTCGAGGTCTTGCCAGGACGGCCGGCCGGCAGAGCTCACATGTCCCCCAAGACGTCTGCGGTGCGGCAAGCCCATGAGCAGCGAGGGCCAGCCGGGCCTGGAGCGGCATACCGACTCGACATCGACCACCTGAACCCCGGAAGGCGCATTTCGCCGCTTCCCCCGACACGAGTGGGGGCCGGTCGGGCCCGGACTCAGGGCCTTGTACCCCTGGGAGCCGACGGGGATCATGATCGCGTGCAACGCCGAGAAAGACTCCACGACCTCCTCACACGTGCCGGACTCACGGTCATCGAGGAGGTACGCCCGGGCAACCTCTTCCCGCCGGAGGCCGGCTGGCGGATCGCGCGAGGAATCGCGACACCGGACGGCGCGGCCCCGCAAGAACTCGACGCCGCGTGGTGGCGCCGACTTAGCGATGCCGACGGCGAGTTCCTGGTGGCCGTCCACAGGCACCGGATCGGCGGCAACGACGCATGGTGGACCCGGGTCCGGCATGCCGGGAGCTGTGTGCCGGAGTTGACCGGCGACCCCGGGTTCGTGGCGCTCTCCCCCGACGGGCAGGTACTGCTGGCAGCCGTGCCCGGCACGGACGGAACCCGGGTAACGGCCCTCGATCGCCTGCCGGAGCGGCTGGAGGAGGCCGCCGCGGCCGCCGTGCACGAGACGGAGGCCGAGCGCGCCGAGGTGTGGGCGGCGGTGCCCGGCCGACCTGCATGGCCTCTGCACTGGACGGAGGGGCTCGGGTTCAACCCCGCCGCGACGGACGAACTGCTGATCCGGCTGCTGGATGTGGACGAGGGCTTCCTGCACGGATGCGACCGGCCCACCGTCCTCGACGCCGCCGTGGCACACCCCGATCCGCGCGTGCGGTCAACGCTCGCCGACACCTTCCGACCCAAGCTCACACCCGATCAGTGGACACACCTGATCCGCGCCGAGCCGTCCCCCGCACGACGCGTCCTGTGGGCGGAACGCGCCCGCGCCCGGGGCGCCGCACTCCCCGAGGTCCTGTACGACGACCTCCTCACCGGCCCCTCCCGCGCCCAAGCCGCCCAGCTCCCCGGCCTCCCCGCCCGGCACCTCCCCGGCCTCGCGAGCGACGCCGATCCCCGGCTACGGGCGGCCGCCTGCGCCCGGTGGGAGGAACTCGCTACGGCGCTGCGGGAGCGGCTGCTGGCCGACGCCGACAACACGGTGCGAACGGCCGCGCTCCTCGCCCACCACACCGGAGCACCCATGCCCGCCGAGGTCTTCGCCGCCCTGCCCGACCCACAACGGGCGATCGAACAGTGCCGCCTCGCACCCGAGCTGGAAGCCGAGCTGGTCCGGAACGCCGACGCGAACGTACGCCGGACACTGGCCGCCAACCCGGCCCTGAGCGCGCACAGCGTCGCCATCCTGACACAGGACCCGCACGACGACGTCCGTTCCGAAGTGGCGCTGCGCCCCGACCTCACCGAGAAACAACGTGCCGCGATCCGCCACGACTTCGACCCGACACTGATGTCGCACACCCTGCCCTGGGTCGAGGACCTGCACGGCGACGCCGACGCCATGCGCCGCCTCGCCGCGTCGTCCCACCCGCTGATCCGCCGCAGCGTGGCCCGAGCCCGGCACCTCCCGCCGGATGTCGTGGCGCGCCTGGCGCAGGACGGGGACCGGGTGGTCCGCCTGTTCCTCGCCGAATCATGCGAGGACGCCCCGGCCGACATGCTCCTGGAGGTCTGGCGCTGGTGGGACGGCAGCTTCAGCCACCCCGGCCGCCCCCGCAGCCACCCCAACTTCCCCCGCTCCGGCCTGCTCCGCTACGCCACCGACCCCAGCGGGCGCATGCGCCGCCTGGCCCTCGACGACCCGCAGTCCACACCGGCCCACGTCGCACGCCTGGCCCGGGATCCCGAAGCCGAAGTACGCCGCCGCGCGGCCGAGGACCCCCGGCTCTCACCCGCCGACGCAGTACGGCTCCTGAACGACCCCGAAGCCCACGTCCGCGACACCGTAGTCCGCAATCCCAGGCTGCCCGCCCGCGTCCTGGCCGGGCTGCTACACGACCGCGACACAGCAAACACCGCCGTCACCAACCCAGCAATCCCCCTCCCCGTCCTCCACCGCATCCTCAACACAGCCGCCACAGCCACGGCCACACGCTGAACACCAACACCCCACACGACACCAGTAGTAGTCCGACACCACCCTCACGGCACTGGGGCATCGGTCCAACTCGTTTTGGAGTCCCGCCCGGGCGTGCACAGGTTCGGGTGGGCCACCGTGCCCGGCTCGAGATCGAGGTCCGCGGCAAGCCGGCACCCCGTCGCCACGCCATCCCCAACGACCAGACCGCCCCTCTGCCCCCACCGACCTCTCCGCCGCACGAGCCAGCCGCATCATCGTGGAGATGCACCCAAGCCACCGCCCACCACATCCGCACCGACAACGGCAAAGTGACCGAGGAGCAGGGCCTGACCCCCGTCAGGAGGCACGGGACGACCATGACGGACCAGCTGACGACTCACCCCGGCTGGATCTGCGAACAGCCGGGGTGCCGGACTTCGATCAGGAAATCCGGGAGCTGAGGACCACATCACGATGACGGAGCCGCGCCGGGAGCTGCTGAGGGGCGTCATGTGCCCCTCGTGGGCGGGCACTTGGACCGCGCCCGGCGACAAGGAGCTGACCCTCACCCTCTCGCGCGAGGAGCGGCTCAGGCGGCGCCGGGAGGAGGGGTGCCCGAGTTTCCGGAGCCCGTCCGCACGGACGCGGCGTACCAGTACGAGCTGGGCTCCTGCTCCCGGTGCCGCCGCAACGGCACACAGGTGACCCGGATCGGCGACATCACGAGCGGGGACGGCGAGACCCCGCTGTGGCCCTCCCGGGAGTGCGTACAGGAGCTGCTGACCAGGCACGAGCGCACCATGGAGCGGATGGACACCAGGCCGCGCGTAGTACAGCTCGCACGCATCCAAGCCCCTCGCGGAGTCGAGGCCGACTGATCACAAAAAGCTGCCCCAAACCAACCCGCGAGGATGAGCGCCCCGGTCGGCCCACCGACCGGGGCTCTTCGCGTCTCAGCCCTGCTCGTCCCGCGTGAAGAGGACCTCGGGCTCCCCGATCCAGCGGTATGACCAGTCCAGCTCGGCCGTGACCTCTTTGATGCTCCCCTCGGGAAGCTGCTCGGTGGCTGCCGCCAGGGCCGCTTCGGCGGCTGCCCTGTAGGCCGCCCTAACCCTGGCCTCGCTCACCGTGGAGTTGGCAGTCTGGAGGTCGAAGTCGAGGGTGATTGTCAGGTGCTTCGGCGCGGGATCCTGTGCCATGGTCCCTCCCCCTGGATGACGTACAGGATCGTCAGTATCGGCTCGGTGCCCGATCACCGCTATCGAACAACCTGAATACCTCCGTGTAGAGGTGCTCTGGCAAGAATATGGTGCGGGCCCGGCGCGCATCGTGTGTGCCGGGCCCGGTGGGTGGGTGGTGGGTCAGCGCTGGCCGTTGAGCCCCTTGTCCACTGCTGCTGTCAGCTCACCGTCCGCTGTGTCGCCGTCCATCGACCAGAACATCGCGCCGCCCAGCCCGAGCTTGCGGATGTACGCCGACTTGGTCTTCAGCACCTTTGGGTCGTCGTACGTCCACATCGTGGTGCCGTCGAAGATCCACGCGCTGCCGTTCCAGCGGTCCCGGTACACGGTGTACGCCCCCGAGGCGGCCAGACCCTTGAGGACCTTGTAGTCCTCGTAACCGTCCGCGTACGTACCCTTCGCCGGACCCACGGCAGGCTGGCCAAGGCCATCCCCACCGCCGCTCACACCGGTCCAGCCCTGCCCGTAGAACGGCATGCCGACCACCAGCTTGCGCGGCTGGGCACCCCTGCGCACCCAGTCACGGACCGTCTGGTCCACACTGAAATCGCCCGGGGCGAAAAGCGCCGACTGCTGGGCCGTCGTGGCCTGGCCCGACACGTGGTAGTCGTACCCCTGGGGGTTGACGAAGTCGAAGTCCCGCATGATCCGCGGGATGTCGAACCCCGCGTCGATCGCGTTCGGCGCGGCCGGCACGAACGCCGTGAGGTCGTAGTGCCTGGCCTTCTTGCCACGCGACGCCTGACTCTTCGCGTAGGCGTCGAGCTGAGTACGGAACTCGTGCACCAGGGCGGTGAAGTTCTTCTTGTCCTCGGGCCGGTAGACAGTGTCCGTGTCACCCTGCGAACCGGGCCACTCCCAGTCCAGGTCCACGCCGTCGAACAACCCGGCGGCCGAGCCCGCGCCACCCCGTGCGCCGTCGACCGGCAGGTTGCCCTTGATGTACAGGTCGATGCAGGACGATACGAACTTCTTGCGCGACTGCGCGGTCAGCGCGGCGTCGGAGAAGTGCGTGGACCAGCTCCAACCGCCCAGCGAGATCATTACCTTGAGACCCGGGTGCTTCGCCTTGAGTTCACGCAGCTGGTTGAAGTTGCCGGCGAGCGCCTGCGTGTCGGTGTCGGCGACGCCGTCCACGGAGTTCTCGGCGTCGAGCGGGCGCGCGTAGTCGGCCCAGGCATCAGCCTCGCCCGGCACGTTCCCGGTGAAGCACTCTCCCTCGGCGTTCACATTGCCGAAGGCGTAGTTGAGGTGCGTCAGCTTGGCTGCCTGACCGCTCGTGTCCAGGTCCTTGACCTGGAAGTCGCGACCGTAGACGCCCCACTGCGTGAAGTAGCCCACCCGCTTTCCGTACTTGGCCGTGGCGGAGTACGACTCGGTCGCGAGAGCCGTTCCCGCCGCAGGAGCGAGCACAGCGAGCATGGACATCGAGCAGGTGGCAACAGCCAGTCTTCTCAGGGGTATTCGCATGCCCGGAAACGTATTGGTATGGACCATTGCCGTCAAGTGCGGTCCGCCATGGGCGAGTTACAGAGCCACTCCCGACCGCACGCCGGTTGCGCACACTCGGCGTACTCCTGAGGGCGGGCCACCTCATGCCGGCGACCCGCCCCCGTGGTGTGCCTCAGCGGATGAGGGTCCGCAGTACCGGAACGCTGCCTCCGGCACTCAGGGCGCCGGCGAGGACGGCGCCCGCGGCCGGTGTGCCGTTGAGGAAGGTGAGGCCCGCGACGATCAGGCCGATGACCAGCGCCGTCAGAAGGACGAGGGCGGTGTGCTGGGTGATGAACGGGCCGGGCGGGGAGTTCTCGGGTGGGATCGGTGGCTCGGGAGAGGGTACGGACGTCACGTGCTGCTCCGGGGTGGTGGATCTGGATGGGTGTCTGGGCAGACGGGTGGTCAGCCGGGTTCGCCGCACTCGTAGAGCGGCAGGGTGCCGAGGTCGGCGTCGGTACGGTTGCCGTTCGTGTCCTTCGCCCAGGCGGTGAGCCGCAACTGCACTGTTTCCAGGGCTTTGGGGCCGGTGCGGTAGGCGGGGATGTCGAACCGGACTGCGTCGCCGTCGGCTACACCCGTGCTGGATTCGTAGGTGCCGTCGGTGGGGTGCTCAATGGACAGGACGAGGCGGTAGACGCCCGACGGGTCGGATGCGGCCACCCACACGCTGTAGGTGGTGGGGGTGCCGCCGGGACCGCAGGTCTGCATGAGCGAGCCGTGATGGTCCACAACTTCCTGGCCGACGGCACTCGCGCTGATACCGGCCAGGCTGACGCTGGGGCCGGTGACGTCCTCCGGCGGGGCGACGACCCCGCCCTCTTCCAGACGGATTTCGCCGTCCCCGCCGTCTTCATCACCGCTGATCCCGTCGCCGCCGTTCTCATCGCTGCTGTCACCGCTGTCCCCGTCGCCGCCATCACCGTGGCGGCCGCTGCCGGGGTCGCCGCTGCTGCGGTCGCCGTCCTCACGGCGGTCGTTTCCGCCGCCAGCGCCGCCGTCCTGGCCCCGGTCCCGGCCGCTGTCGTCGTCACCCTTGGCCCTGCCGGCGTTGCCGCCCTCAGCGGCAGTACCGTTCGAGTCGCCGCCCAAGTCGTCACCGTCGGCCTGCTCATGGCCACCGGGGCCGGCGAACGCTCCCACTCCGGGAACCTGTCGAAGGCTCGGCAGGCTGATGCCCGCACCGCTTTGATCGGTGAGGACAAGGGTGATGAGTGAGGCCAACAGAGCCGCCCCGGCCGCCTTGGCCACACGGCGCGCCGGCCGGCGCCGCGGCACTGCACGGGGGCCGCCGACGAACGCTCCCCTGGAAGGGGGCGGGGTGTACCGGCGGGTGACCGTCCGCCGGGAGCCGCCAGCCGGGGCGTCGGTGTTCTGCCGCGTCTGCGTCTTCTTCTGGTGTCCCAGGCGTACTTCGGCGCAGACCTGCCGCATCCGCTCACGCAGCTCCGGCGAGGGCGCAAAGATCACCAGACCCTCATAGGGAAGCCGCAAGGACGCGTGCTGCTCCTCCTGGCGCTCGCAGTGGCGGCACCTGCTCCGCCCCTCCTTCTCCAGGTGCAGGGTCACCTTGTCCACGACGCTCTGGGTGAGCCACTCCTGCTTCGTGACCGCCCTCTTCTCCGCTTCGGTGAAGATGCGTTCCAGGTCGGCGCACCGGCGTTCCTGCGGCCACATCCGCAACACCCGCAGCACGGCCCGCGCCCTCCGGCAGGCCCGCTGCCGGCGCTTTTCGTACGCGTGCACGGACACGCCCAGCCCCGCCGCCTCATCGCTTGCACTCGCCCCGTCAGCCAGGCGGGTGATGAGCAGCTGCTCCTCCGGCGTCAGTAAACGCTTGACGTCCTGCCAGGTCCTTCGCGCCGCCAGCTCGCCCTCGGCCGGCTCAGTGGACGAACCCGGTGGCACGGCCATCAGCTCGTACGGGTCGGCCGCCCATACCTCGCGCCACGTACGGCGGTAGGCCGACACCGCACGGCGGTCGACGTAGGTCCGCAGCCAGCCACGTACGCTTTCGATCTCCTTTCCGGCCATCGCCAGTTCGTAGAACGCCTCGACGACGACGTCCTCGGCCGGCTGGCGTCGCCCCAGCCGCTGCCATGCCACGGACATCAGCCCGTTCCCGAAGTGCCTCAGCAGCGTGTTCCAGGCCAGCCAGTCCCCCTGACGAACGCACGCCACCAGGACCCGTTCGGCTTCCAGACGGTCGGCGCGGTCCGGGCCGTCAAGCTGGTCGACGACCCGCGTCCGGACTTCCTGGTCCCCTCGCATGAACTGCTGGACCAGACTGCGTTGGGCATCGTTCAACGCCATCACTTCACTTTCCCGCCCACCCGGCGGCATCGTGCACGGCCGGCCCCTCCGTCGAGGCCCTTCACTAAGAAGTCGCACCGGCGGGTCAACCCCGGACACCCGACTTTTCCGCCGCCGCTCCCGGCCTCGCCCCACTCCCCGGCGCCCATCATCGCGGCCCGCCCCATCCCCAGGGCGCCACTATCCGCAATCGCGATACTGCAGAGAGCAAGGACACGTATGAGGGCACACACCCATCCACGTCCACCGGTCAGAACCCCCACCCACACCCACCAGCCGCATCCAGCGCAGACAGTTGCTGGTCGGCGGTTCCTACCGGAAGATCACGACGAGCGCGGGTAGTCCGAGGCCGGTCGTCCTGTCCTCAGCGTCGGATCGAGAATCTCGTGAGGCGCAAACCGGCGGAGCACGGAGAGCAGTTCGGCACTCTCGTAGCCGAACCAGCCATAGGGACACAGGGGAAGCAGCTCGGGCGTTCTGCGCGCCGCGCGGGGCAGCACGATCCGTACATGCCTGCTCGCGAGCGACGAGTCGAGGAGCAGTTCGAGATAGTGCCCGTCCTGGGTCGGGTGAACCGAGCGGATGGCCGACCAGGGCACGTGGATCCATAGCCCGAGGCGCTCGATGTAGATCTCCCGAGGACCGATGCACACAGCATTGGGCGGATGCCGTAGCCGCCGTTCATGGCGCGCCATCGTCACGAGATAGCCGATGGCCAGGATCGACGTGAAAATGCCCAGAAACGGCCAGGTGTCAGGCACCGCCATCGCTTCCACGCACGCCGCCGAGACCAGGTACGCGCACAGTACGTACAACAGCGTCTTCAGGCAGCCACGTGCAAGGGGACGCCTGCCCAGGGGCTCCTCGCTTCGCAGCACGACCGCGTTCTGCGCCGCCAGTTCACGCTGCAGGACGGCGAGCCGCACCTTCCGCAGCGGCTTGCCCGCGACGGCGCTCAGCACACCAACCCGACGCCTGCCGGCCTTGTCCGAAACAGCAAGAGGTACCGGGGCCGGCGGCTGCAGCACGGGCGCTGGAGCTTGATGCCGCCCGCTACCACGGTCATCCCCCTCGTTGGCCGGGTCCGTTCTGCGCACCGCGCGGTTGTGGGCCAGCACGATGCCGTGTCCGGCATTGCGCGCACGCTGCTGCGGGACCGGACGTCCCTTGGCAGACAGTTCACGCCGTACCTGCCAAAAAAGCGCGTCCATGGTCAGTAGCGGACCAGCACCAGGAACCCCTTCGGCGAGCACCTTCACCAATTCGCCCGTGAACGCCGTGTACCGCTCCCCTGCGGGAGCCCAGGCGAGCTTGGTCTCAGCCGAGGCCGTCATCAGATAAGTGCCGTCGGCCCTCGCCTGATCTGCCAGGTCGGGTACCGCCCCCATGTGCCCCTGCAGCGCACGCCCGCTGTAACAGCAGTCCAAGATCGCCACACGGCTGGTGGCGGAGCACGTGTCCACCAACTCATGCCGGAGAAGGCCGTAATCGACCGCCCGGTACAACCTCCCGGGATCCGATCCAGGCAGGGCCAGGTGCAGATCCGCGTGTGCGGAGATCAGCCCGTGGCCCGCGAAGTAGACAACAAAGGCGTCCCGCGCCAGGGCAGCAGCCTCATTGACCACGTCGAGGACCTCATGACTGGTCCGGGGGTTGTACAGCACCGCACAGTGATCAACGGGCAGCCCCCACACTGTGGTGTCTTTCAGCAACTCAGCCAGTTGAGCAAGGTTGTTACGGACCGCCGGCAGCGACTCCAGGACCTCGTAGTCACCCACCCCGATCAGCACAGCACGGGAACTGAGCGGGTCCGGCAACCCCATCACTCAGTCCCGGGGTCGTGTTGCACGGGAGGCTCCGCCGACGGCAGGGAACGCAGCACGCTCACAATGCGCTGCACCGACTCCTCAGAACCATCCTGAACCGTGACCGACACACCGTCGACCGAGACAGTCACCGGCGGGGCCCCAGGGCGGGCGCTGCGCCATGCGGCATACGCCAAGGCGAGATTCAGGGCCGCGATTCCCTGTCCGAGAACCAGATCGATGACCTCGATCGCTCCCATGGTCCCGCTCACGCGCTCAGCGGGCACCAACTGCACCTCTCCATGGCGACGGACGTCATCGTCCAGCCGCAGCCATCGGTAAAGGTCGCGGACCGTCACGCCGCTCTCGTCCGCCGGGACACTGATCCGAATCTGCACGACACGCTCCCCCAGTTGGACTGGCCCAGCTGCATGGAGAACGACATCGCGACGGTCACGCAACGGCGAAGAGCCCTGCGGAGAGTGTCCTGAAGAAAGAATCAGTCAGGGCAGCAGCTGAGAGCCCACCCCGAGTCGCCCCGATTTGGGGCTTCCCGTGGCAAGGCAGCCGAACTGCTGAAGGAGGCCCGCCAGCAAGCCGACCGGCCCTCCCCCCAACAGCGAGATGGCGGTGAGCGGTCCCTGTTAGAAGCTGCCCGTACCACCGCAGCAGGCAATCGTCGCGGTCTGGTCAGCGCCGGCGAACGGCGCCACCGCGAACACAACCGCCACTGCCACAAACAAGCCCACCAAGCACCCTCTGGGCACCGTGCTGGCGGCCGGCACGGAGACGAGGAGCGCGAGCGCGCCGAAGGTGGCGCCGCCGGTTCCTTCCTCGCGGAGAACGGGCTCGTTACCGACGGCTGAACGCCGGCCGCCGGAAACGGGGCCAGAACCGGCTCCTCGCTGCTGGAATCCCAGGCTGCCATGGAGTCTGCCTCTGGCAGGGCTGGACGCTGCTCATCGGGCCCAAGCGATCATTGATTTCCGCGCCACCGGGCTGGGCATCGGCGCGCCGAGGATCTGACGCGCGAGACGTACACGGGCGCAGTTGCCGCTGCGCGTCCCCTGAAGCACTTCGCAGCCGGTCACGTTGAGCATCATCGGGTGCCCCGACCTGTGGATGCGGCTCCGCGGCCGGGCAGGTCGGCGGAGTGGGTGACCTTCTCCAGGTGGTAGTAGTCGGCGACGCACTGCGCCGGCCACACCCTGCGCCCCCCGTTACTGAACGGCTCCAGCATCTTGGACACCGGGAGCGGCTTGTACGGTGCCACGCTCGCGCCCCGCTCCGCCTGCTCGCGCAGGTAGCGGTCCTGTTGGTCCCAGTTCGCGGCCCGCACCCGCATGTCTTCGCCGAGCCCGTGCAACGGAACGAACAGGGCCAGTACGGCGGCGGTGCACAGGGCTGCGGCTGCGGTCGCGCTCACGGTGACTCCGGTGCGGCGGCCACGGCGGCGCACCGCTCGGCCCGCAAAGGCGCCGGCTGCGGTCAACACGAAAATGTAGGGCAGGAGATAGTCGTTCCAGGTGCGCTCCGTGGTCACCACCCTCGCCCCGAAGACCGGATACGTGATGACGGTGCAGAGGTATCCGGACACCAGGACAGTGAGGGCCCCGAGGGCCGTGAGCAGCATCGGCCGGTACGGCAGGAACACGCCGTGCCGATCGGTCCGGCCTCGGACGAGCAGGCCGATCAGCACACCGACCGCGATCGCAGCGAGGTACTGCCACGTGGTGAGGACGGTCTCCAAGATGCGTACGTATCCACGCAGGGAGTTCATGAGGCTGTCGGGGGCGAGCATGGATGTCCGGTCGGCGTCGTAGCGGGTGCGGCGGGTGCGGAATCCGGGAGAGGTCACCAGCAGGAGTGTGCCGATGCCGATACCGGCCATCGCCGTCAGCGACCAGGCTCGGACGAAGCGCCGTAGCCTCGGCACGACGATGTGGTGGGCGCACAGCACCAGAACCGACGACGTCACGAGGGCGACAACCGAGGCCTCCTCGGAGAGCGTGCCCATGAAGACGCCGGCCGCCAGCACGGTGCCCAGGGCGATGCAGCGGCCACGGCTGCCACGGGCCCGCAACAGCGGGATCACGGCCGCGCACGCCAGCACGGGCGCCAGGGTGTGCGAGACGGAGGCCGCGGGCCAGTAGAACGTCTTGTACGTGTTCGGAGTCGCGAAGAGGAAGACCGCTGTCATCGTGGAGGCGGCCAGGAGTGCCGTGCCCGGGGGTGCCTCCACAGCCGCGGCGCGCAAGAGTTGGGCGGTCACCGCCCACAGCAGCGCCAGCATGACAACGCCGCTGACGGTCGCGAACCATTGGTGTCCGGCGACCGGGAATTGGGCGTACAGGCCGACGAGCAGTCCATTGCCGAGGCGCCCGTTGTCGGTGAAGTAGAAGGTGCCGATCAGGCCTGCGATGCCGTGGTCGCGAATATTGGGGATGAAGCACCATTCGTCCGCGCTGGGGCGGACGTAGCGGCCTGACCATGACGCCATGGCGAGGAGAGCGAGCGGTGGCAGGGACAGTGCCGGCAGGCGGAGTGTGCGCCACAGGGGCATCGGAGTCCGTCGGGAGCTAGCGGGGTCGGTGGATGGCTCTGTACGGGGTGCGCTGGTCGCCTCGGTGGTCATGTCACCGCTGCCCTTCGTGCATGTGCGGTCGGATGGTCCCAGCCGCGGGCGGCGTGGAGGGCCGACCTGCGGTGATGGCCCAGCGGGCCACGAGAAAGGAGAGCGGTGTGGTCAGCAGGCCGGCGACCAGAGCGGCAACGTTCTCGTCCATGCCCAGTGCTCTCACCGCCAGATGAAGCACGAGGCCGCTCGCCACGACATTGACCGCACCCGAAAGGGGATACCGGGCGAAGCCCCTCCAGGTCGGCTTGGTGCGCAGGGTGATCCAGGAGTTGAGCAGGAAGGAAGCGCTCATGGCGACGGCGTAGCCCAAGGCATGGGCAGCCAGATAGGGCAGCCGGAGGTTCACGGTGATGTACACGGCGTAGTAGATGGCCGTGTTGACGACACCGATCGCGGCGAAGGATGCGAATTGCCTGAGTCCGCGTGCGTTCATGAATGCGAGGGCGCCTGTGCGACCGGTTCGAGGCCATGGGCGAGGGCAGGGGTGGGGGCGGGAGTGGGCGCCTCGTCGGATTCGTCGGTCTCGCTCACGACATAGTGCGGTCGTCGTTTGGACTCGTGGTAGATGCGGCCCACGTATTCGCCGACAACGCCGAGGGTGGCCAGCTGAAGTCCGCTGAGTCCTACGATGACCGTGACCAGCGTCGCGTAGCCAGGGGTGTCCACACCGTGGAGTACGACGTTCGCGATGATCCACAGTGCGTAGCCCAGCGCGGCCAGGAATAGCCAAAGGCCGGTATGGATCGCCATACGCAAGGGCCGGCTGTTGAAGGAGAGCAGGCCGTCGATGCCGTAGTTGAGCAACCGACGCCCTCCCCATTTGGACTGCCCGGCCGCCCTCTGCACGTTGGTGTAGGTGAAACTGACGGCCTCAAAGCCGATCCAGGAGAACAGCCCCTTGGAGAAACGGTTGCTCTCAGGTAAGGAGAGCACGGCATTCACGGCGCGGCGTGACAGCAGCCGGAAGTCGCCGGCGCCGTCTGCCACCTCGACTTCCATGAAGCGCCGGACCATGCGGTAGTAGGCGCGGCTGAACACCGTGCGGACAGCTCCTTCTCCGGTGCGATCGCGCTGGGCCACCACCTGGTCGCTGCCGCTCTCGTACAAGTCCAGCATCTGAGGGACGAGCTCGGGCGGATGCTGGAGGTCCGCGTCCATCAGCACCACCGCATCACCGCGGGTCATACGGAGACCGGCCAGCATCGCCGCCTCCTTGCCGAAGTTGCGGCTGAAGGATGTGTAGCGCACGCGGGAGTCCGCTGCAGCGAGGAATCGCAGGCGCGCCCCTGTCACATCGCTGCTGCCGTCATCGACGTAGCAGATCTCGAAGGGTCTCCCGGTCGGCTCCAGAGCCTCGACCAAGGCCGTGTGAAAGGCGTTGATCACCTCGCTTTCGTTGTAGCAGGGGACGACGACGGAGACTTGGGGCACTTTCACGCTGGTGGTTCCTTTTCGCTTCAACCGGCGCTGTCGGCCATCTGGCGATGCGCGTCAGCGCCGTCGGGTTTGGCTTTCAGTTCCTGCCGCTTCGAACAGCACGTCGCAGGCGAACTCCCACTGCGGGGCGAATGTGGCCGGCCGTGTACAAAGCCGGTCGGATCACGCCGCCCGCCCGGATCCGTCATGGCGCGGGTCCGGGATCGCGGTCCAACTCGGCCTTGCACGTGCTCAATTCCTCAACTCAGGCGTGGCGACGGCCATTCGTACGATGAAGGTGGCCGCAAGTGCGCAGCCGGGCCAGGAGCGGTCGGCGGGGCCCCGCGTTGCGGCGGTTCGGCTGCGCGCAGCCCGCGTCGTAGCCACTGCGTCCGCCAGCGGTAGACCTGGTGCCGGTACATGATCTGGCGGACGTAGGACTCTGGTTCGTCGCGGTCCAAGCGGCCAGCTGCCTTGGTCAACGCGTTCTGCAACAGGTCTTCGCCCGCGTGGGTGTCGCCACAACTCGGCAGGACCGAAGTCGTCACCAGTGCTGGCGACCGGTGCGGCGCCAACTTGCGGAATACGTCATGCGCCTCGGCATCCATCGTCACCTTGCTTCCACGGGCCGATCCTGCGCGTCGGCTCCTCCATTCCTAATGACAAGCGTGGAGGTACTCCGCTATGCCGCTGAACGACTGAAATCTCAGAAATGATCTGGCGGCATTGCGCCAAGGATGTCGCCGGGAGACTTGGTGCCGGTAACGCACGGCCCGCACCGGGATTGCGGCGCCCGGCGAGAAGGAGCGCCTCGCCGCAGTTCACCCGCCGTTGGCCAGTGAGACAGTCGCGGGAGCGCGGCCCTGCGGGTTCAGCCTGAAACCGAGCGCACCACTGCTCTTTCCTCGGTGACGACGTCCGGCAGCCGCTCGACTCAGGCACTGGGCAGGGTACGGAGGTCTGCGTGTCGCTGAAGCTGCCTGCGTTTCGGCTCGCGCCTCCGACGACTACATCTGCTGCTCAGGCCCGTACCGCACACCTGTGACCTTCACCGACGCTCCAGCAGCCCTCGGGCCATCGGCTGCGCTGTCGAGCCTCGCCGGAGAGTCGGCCGGATCCGAGTTCAGGGCGTTGCGCACGGCCGTCAGGATGTCCTCCGTGCCGGCGCCCAGCGCCCGGGCGGCAGAGGTGAAATCGCGGGCCAGAGTGCCGAGTTGGTGGGCATCATGCGCATACGGTCCGGACGGAAGCGCTGCCACCCGAGTGCCCGCGCCGCGGCGAGTGCGGATCAGCTCGGCGGCCTCCAGCTCGCGGTAGGCGCGGGCCACGGTGCCCGGAGCCAGATCGAGGTCGGCGGCGAGCTGACGCACGGTCGGCAGGCGCTCGCCCTCGCTCAGCCGGCCGGTGCGGATCAGTGCGGCCAGCTGGGCACGGATCTGCTCGTACGGTGGCACCTGGCTGGTGGTGTCGACACGGACTGCGCGCTCACTCATCGTCGAAGATCCCATCGTCCGCAGCCTCGTCGTCAACCGCCCGTGGTGCCACCACAGTCACCAGGGACCATCCGAACGTGAACACGCTCAGCAGGCCCAGGGGGCAGATCGCCACGATGGTGACGGCGCCCAGCGGGCCGGCGCAGGCCCCGTCCGTGAGCGCGATGAGGAGCATCAGGACGACGAGGATCACCTGACTCGACACCAGCAGCCCCCAGGCTCCCATGATCGCCCATGCGCGATCGCGGCGCTGCTGGTGGTCGCCGGGCCCGAAGGCGATGCGGCGCAGGGCCCAGACGCAGGCAGGGGTTCCGACCGCCAGGGCTGCGAACATAGGGCCGCTGTAGTGCAGGCCGGGCCAGGGGCCGAGGGATGTACTGACCCCTTCGCAGGCGACGACCATGACACGTCCCGCGCCATCTATCCGGTCGGGGCCGGAGGAAGCCGTTGCGGCACCCATGAACAGGAGGACCACGAGGGAGGCTGCCTGCAGAAGCAACAGGGGTGCCATGCGGGGCGGCACATGGTCACGGATCAGACGCGGGGCGAGACTCGCGGTGCGGACCGCTTCCTGGGGACGCAGCGTCAGGGCGTCGCCGAGCAGGACACCTCCCACCGCGCACAAGCCGAATGCCGTGATGGCCAGCACCAGGGGGGTTGTGATGTCGTCGCTCTCCATCGTGACCAACTGCTGTGCGAGCACGATTCCGATGGCCAGGCCGGACCATCTGGCGTAGTGGTCGGCGTGGTCGAGCAGCCGGGACTGGAGCGGGACGGTGTCGAGCACGTGGAGATCCCCCATCGTCATCTTGTACCAAGCAGTGGGTACAAGATGCCCCTGTCGGAATCTTGTGTCAAACCCTCGACACAAGTCACCGAACTCCTCGAACACCGAGCCGGCACAGGCCAATTCGCCAAGCACCCCGTCCGAACAGAACGGCCGCGGGCTGACCAATCTCACCGGCCAGCCGCGGGTGTCTTCGCCCAATGGCCGATCAAGCCTGGCCGTGCCGCCCGGTCGGGCCGTGGGCCTGTGCGACCGGATCGCGTGCGCATCAGCATCGAGGGCCGAAGACGTAGCGGACCTCACCAGTCGTCAGCTACCGAGCGTTTGCAATGCATTGACGGTGCATTGCGTAGGCTCTACCGGCCATCTGATGCGCTCTCAGACTCCACTTCTGTCCGCTGTGGGGGCACGCACCCTGACCCTGCTATTGGGGGAGAGAGACCCGCACGCGTCGCGTACGCGGAGCCGTCCAGGCCAGGCGCCGCATCGCAGCCGAGATGCCTCGCTCATCGCCGGCGGCGAGAGTGTCTTCCTCGACAGCGGCACGACCTGTCTGGAGGTCGCCCGCCCGCTGCGCCGGCGGCCGGCCACGATGATGCCCCTGTCCTTGCAGGCCATCCATGGACTCGGCGAGGGCTCGAGCCGGGCCACCACACGTCGTCTCCTCCTGTGGAACCTGACCGGCCGCGCCGCCTCGGTCGCCACCGGGATCGCGCTCGGACTCATCTGCGTCACCTGGCTCCAAGCCAGGGCATCCCGCCGATACCTGATCTTCCTGTGCTGCACACCTCGACGCCTGCCCTGGCGCCTGGGAGCCTTCCTGCACTGGGCATACGAAGCCGGACTCCTACGCATCTCGGGAATGGCCTACCAATACCGCCACCGAGAGCTCCAGGACTGGCTCACCGCACACCGACACCTCTAGTACGGGATCTCAATCGGTGATCAGGGCTCGAATCCCCGGTTGGGAGCCCTGACATTGTCCAGGACGAGCTGGCCCTGCTTGTCGACCGCGCGGGTCACCGTCTCCTGGAGTATTCCGAACGCCGCCGCCCAGGCGACGATCTGGGCCTCGCTGTCCAGGCTGCTCAAACCCGGCAGGAACTCACCGCTGATCAGCAGAATGCCCAGCGCTGCACTCAGCGCACCCACCGGCAGGCGCAGCACGAGCAGCAGCACCGCGATGCGGTACGGCCCGGACGTGCCGCGCATGGAGCGCAGTGACACGGCACCCGCGAGCGCAGCCGCGAGCGCGCCGATGAACAGCACCAGAAGCAGATCGCTGCCCTGGGCGGAGTGGCCGATGGGACAGACCATCCCCTCCGGCGGTGTGAAGCAGAATTTCTCCGCGACTGCGGGGACGACGTAGCCCCACGCAGCGAATAGCGCGACGATGACCGTCATGATCACGATGGATGCGGCGATGATCTGGCTGAAACTGCACGCCCTCGCCCGCTCCGCCTCTTCGGCCTGTTGCGCCGCGTGGAGGGTGCTCACGGCCAGCTCCCGCAGGTCGGGGGTGAGGACGTTGTTGTTGCGCTTCAGCGCGGCCTCCAGGTTCACCAGGCGCTCGTCGTCCGCGGCGAGGTGCAGGCGGGCCTGGGTGATTATGCGCGACCCACGCCACCCCAGTTCGTCGGCCGGCAGCAGCCGCAGTATCGCGACCTCCGCCTCATGGACGTTGGCCAGCGCTGCATCCGCGTACAGTCCGGTGATCCGTTTGACGAATCTGTGCTTCTTGCCCAGGACGCGCCGGGCCGCCGCGAGTTGTTCACCGGCCTTCGCCGCCAATTCGGCATCGGCGGGCGCGAGTCCGAGCTTCACTATCCGGTTGATCTGTGACTGGAGTTCCGCGATATGGGCGCCCAACCGCGCGCACCAGGCGGACTTCATCTGTCCGGCCACGTCCCCGTCGTCGTCCATCGCGATGACCCTTTCGCCGGAAAAGGGCAGTCCGCTATCGCTGCCCGTCGCCTCGGGCCTCATTGACACGGGTGGTTTTTCGGCACTGGTGGCTTCCTGGGCAATGCAGCTGGTGTTCGCCCTTCTCGAAGTCCCGCAGTACTGGCGGAGTGCTGGTGAAGGGGACGCTTCCCGGTCGATCGGCCGACGCGGAGTCGTCGTGTGCGGCGCCTTCGGCAGCTCTCACTGGCACTGTGGTCAGAGGTGCTGCTGACATATGACTGCCACCTCTTGAAGCGTATGCCGCTGGGATGGCGATCGCATCTCGGCGTCGGCTGACGTCACATCAGGGATCTGCTGCTCAAGGGCGCATTCGTCGCACCTTCGACCTCACGCTCAATCACGATCCGCGACACGTGTTCACTCTTCGCAGGACGGCCAAAGGACCAGCCGGGTCGTCGGTATCCCGGGCTGCAGCGGCAGCATCGTGTGGATAGCCTGAGGTGAGACGGAGGACGGGCATCGCTGAAAAGCTGACAGATGCCTGTTGAGAGCCACCTTTTGAGGGTCCGCTGCGTTTATCAAGGGTCCGCTGCGTTCGGACCGACGCGAGTGACCCCGAGTTCAGGGCGATGTGGGCCCAATCGGCGGCCATTAGGCACGTAGGAGCAACGATGGACTTGTTGCCGGTCGAGATAAAGATGAATGTCGAGGGTGACGTGGCAGCAGCGCTGTCCGCCCTTGGCGCGTCGGGGCGCGCGACGACCGTGCGTCACATCTGGTTCGCTGAGGACCGTGACGGCGTCGCCGAGGGGCAGGTGCTCCTCTTGGAGAGCGGCGTGATCCTGCGTTTCAGGATCGGTGGCGATCCGGACGACCTGACGGTCAAGTTGCGTCCGTGCCGCCGGTCGCAGCTTGTGGGCCGGTTCTCCGCTCCGTTCGAGGCGAAGCCGTTCACGTACAAGATCGAGCAGGACTGGTCAGCGAACGGGCGTGTGCTGGCCGCCTCTCTGGTGCATGGTCATGCGCCTGGGGTGCTGTCCGGCGCGGTGGCGCCCGGCGGCGATCCAGCGACGGTGGTCGACGCCTTGGAGGACCAGTTCCTGCACGCATGCACTCCCTCCGTCCAACTCGATGGACTGGTCGCCCTGGGGCCGGTTCGCTCGACGAAGATCGACGACGTTCCGCTCGACGACATGGATGTGGACCTGGAAGCGTGGTCCGCCGCCGGGCTCGACTTCTTGGAGGCGTCGATCCGGGTCAAGCCCAAGGATGAGGATGACGCCGAGAAGCTCGCGGAGCGGGCCGAGCGCAAGCAGAGAAAACTCAACGAGGCCGTGCGGGCGCGTGGGGTGGTGCCCTCCGAACACCCCGAGAACAAGACTCAACGCATCCTCACTGCACTTGCGAAGGCCGACGCGTAGAGCCGGCACGGGGCCGTCGGCGCGATGTCCCGCGAACCCACCTGCGCCGGAGTTGCACCGCTTGTTCGAACGCCTGAAACTGGTAATGGCGCGCCTTCTCGAAGCGCGTGTCCGAACCTCGAAGTGCACACCGCACGATTCCACGCTGCCATGCGCCCGCGCGCGAGGCGATCACATTGGTGTCACCACCCCCTCAGTTGCGGCTGCTCGGCCAGTTCCGACTGGAATTCGGGTCCGAGGCGGTCGAGCTGTGCCGCAATGGCCAGCGGTTGATGGCGTTCGCGGGGCTCCGGGGGCGAGCGTCACGCACAGTCCTGGCCGGGACATTGTGGCCGGAGGTTTCCGAAGAGCATGCAAGGGGCAGCCTGCGCACCACCCTGTGGAAACTACCCCGCGGCGACGCGGCGCCCCTCGTCCACTGCTGCGGTGACTACCTCGCACCCGCGGCGGACCTTTCCGTGGACGTGCACGCCCTCGCCGAAACCGCACTCGATCTCATACAAGAGTGCGATCGGCCGCTCAACGGCAGCCCGACGCTGGCCATGCTCTCCGGCGAGGACCTACTGCCAGGCTGGGACGAGGACTGGGTACTTCTGGAACGTGAACGACTGCGCCAGTTGCGCCTGCACGCGCTCGATGCGCTCGCCGAGTCCCTGACCCGGCAGGGGAAGCCCGCGCTGGCGCTGGAGGCCGCATGGGCGAGTGTCCGCAGTGAGCCCCTCCGCGAAAGCGCCCATCGTGCGGTCGTCTCGGCTCATCTCGCCGAGGACAATCTCGCCGAGGCGGTGCGTCACTATCACGCGTTCCGGTGCCTGTTGCATGACGAGTTGGGCGTCGAGCCCTCTCCCGCGTTCGCTCGAATGCTCCCGCCCCGGGCGCGCGGGGTGACGCCAGGATGACGCGGGGCTGACGGCGGTTCCGTAGCGTCGAATTGACCGTCTTCGGCGCTGACGGAAGGACAACGCGTGCAAACGAGTACGAGCGCCACAGCGCCATCGAAGCGGTCGTGTGCCAACGCCGCGGCGAAACCGACACGGAACGCCAGGTCTGGCACGCAGAGATCGAACCGCCGATGCTCCGCACGCCGATCATGATGCACCGACGAGTGGGCTTGCGCTGGTGCCCGGTCCGAATTCAGGACGGTCCTGATCGTCGACGTCTGTCTTTCGGCCGGAACACGCGGTTATCGCGCTCTTGAACCCCGCAGGGCATGACGAGAGAAGGCGAATTCTCATGGTGGCCCTGTCCAACGTCCAGTTCGGCAAACGCAACGAGGACGTACGCACCGTACAGAAAGCGCTCATAGCCCGCGGCCGCAAGATCCCCGACGGCCCCACCGGCCTCTTCGGTGCCCAGACCAAAGCCGCCTACCGCGCCGAACAACTCGCCCAGGGCTTCAAGGGAGCCGACGCCGACGGCAACCCCGGCTGCACCTCACTCACCACCCTCGGCCGCCACGCCCACTTCAAAGTCAACTGCGCAGGCGTCCCGGCCACCGCCAACGGAAAACTCCCCCTGGCCAAGGTGACCTATTTCGATCCCGACGACGACGCCGGGGAAGCAGCTATGCGGCGTTATGCCAAGAAGGCGTGCGCACTGACGGGAATGGACCCACGGTTCGGAGTTTCGGCTCTGGCCACCATCGCCAAACGCGAGTCCGCGTCGAATCATCCGAAGTTCCGGGTGAACCGGACGGATGTGAACGCGCACGGCCCCATCATGTCCGACGGCCATCCGCGGAACTGTTCCAGAGGCGCCACGCAGTGCATTCCTCCCACGTTCGCCACCCATCATCAAGCGGATACGGCGACTACGCCCTACGACGTGGTCGCGGACATGTGCGCCACGGTCAACTACGTGCGCGCCCGCTACCACGTGAACAAGTCCGGATCGAACTTCGCCGCCCGCGTCCAGCAGGCCGATCCGCACCGGCCCGCCCACCCGTACTAGGAGCCGTCATGGTGGCCCTGTCCAACGTCCAGTTCGGCAAACGCAACGAGGACGTACGCACCGTACAGAAAGCGCTCATAGCCCGCGGCCGCAAGATCCCCGACGGCCCCACCGGTCTCTTCGGCGCCCAGACCAAAGCCGCCTACCGCGCCGAACAACTCGCCCAGGGCTTCAAGGGAGCCGACGCCGACGGCAACCCCGGCTGCACCTCACTCACCACCCTCGGCCGCCACGCCCACTTCAAAGTCAACTGCAAGGGCGCACCCGCTGCATCCCATCCCAGGAAGCGGGTCCCGTCGCCTGTGCCCGGGCACAAAGTGACCTTCGGCTTCTACGCGCGCGGTCCGTATGCCTGGAAACCGGAGCCGGACGGGATCGGCCGCCACACAGGCCAGGACTTCGCCGCCAAGCCCGGCACACCGGTGGTCGCCGTGCGCAACGGCACCATCGCGTGGTCGAACAAGGCCGGCGGAGCGTACGGGCAATGGATCGGGCTGCGCGCGGACAACGGCCACATGTACACCTACTGCCATCTCTCACAACGGCAGGTGAGGACCGGTCAGAGGGTCAGCGCCGGCAAGCAGCTCGGGCTGGTCGGCAGCACGGGCAACTCCACAGGACCGCATCTGCACTTCGAGATGTCGAAGAGCCCCACCTGGTCCTACGGCAATGTCGCCAGGCCCAATTGGTAAAGGGAGATCGGTGATGACTCAGCACAATCCGCATTCGGTACCGACCGAGCCCGGCGTGTTCGTGCCGGTCGGTGTCGAAGGCTGGCAGGACGGCTACGACGAGGCCATAAGCTCGCCGCCGAATGTGCCCAGGACTCCGCTCGTGCGTGACCCCGATTACGCGGATGCCTGGGCACAGGGCGCTCTGGCCGGCAATGCCGACGGGCGGACCGAGGGCTGGCGCTGGGCATACTTCGACGGCAAGGTGCGCCCCGAGCCCAAGGGCGAGACCGACGGCCGGTACGGACCGCGGGACAGCGGCGAACCGGAGGAGGCTCCCTTCTCCCTGCCTCAAGCCTGGCCGTGCGTCGGCGAGGGGCCGCTATTGGTGATGCTGGAACAGTTCGCTCCCGGCGAGAGAGGCGGCGACGGTCTCACCGGTCGGCTGCTTGCGAAGGCCTGCGCGGACAAAGGCGTCCGGCAGCTGTACCTGCCGGTCAGCCTGTCCCCCTCGCCGCCCCCGGAAGAGCCGACGGGCGACCCGCTGCGCGACAGGGGTTATTGGCACGGAACAGTGGCCGAGACCCTGGAGGACGTCGTTCGCCAGGCGGTGGCACAGGTGACGGTCCCCGCCCCCGACAACACGGGCCTCGTACGGTACGCGCCCGCGGCTGAACACAATTTCATTGATCTGCTGCCGGTGGGCGGAAGGCTGCCGCCGGAGCGGGTGGGCTGAGGCGCGGAGCGTTGGAGATTCGGAGATTCGGAACGTCGAGTCGCGGCCCCCGGCACGCGGCTGCGTAAAGCCTGTAAGCAGCAACAGGAAGGAGAACCGGACGAATCCAAACGTGCAGACGTGTGTTGAACACCACCGCCACCATCACCAGGCGCCTGGAGGCGAATCATGGCCACGGCGGAACTCGCATCCGAACGTCAATCAGACTACCTGTCACAACTGACGATGGCCGCAGCCCGCTATGCGAATCGCACCGAACGGCGTGAGGGGAATCAGTCCGTTCTGGAGTCGCGTGGCGTGTTGTATGCAGACACCCCCGAGCGGGTCGAGAAGCGGCTGGCACGTCTCGGCGCGGACTGGGCCATGGCGCGGGCGATCGAGCGGACGCAGACGCAACCGGCCAGCAGTGCGGGAAGCACTCTGGGGCTGCCCCCGGAGGGTTTCACCAGTGACGCACTGGGGCTGGAGCGCCTGATCGGACGCAACAACCTCACCCCGGTCGCGTTCCTGGAAGAGGGTGTCCAGGTCTCGCGTTCTGTCGGCCGGATCACCATCAGCGGACCCGGGGGTGGGCATGGAACCGGATTCATGGTCTCGCCATCCCTGTTGCTCACCAACAACCACGTACTGCGTGACAAGGAAGACGCGACTCGCAGCAAGGTCGCCTTCGCGTTCCAGGACAGCGTCGACGGCAGCCCACTCGTTCCGGCGGTCTTCCAACTGGAGCCACTTCGGTTCTTCGTCACCGACCGGGCGCTCGACTACAGCCTCGTCGCCGTGGCTCCGCGTGGCGCGCAGGGAGAGGCGCTGTCGTCGTTCGGCCGGTTGGTCCTCAGCGAAGCCCAGGGGAAAATCCTTATCGGGGAGTTCGTCAACATCATTCAGCACCCCAGGGGCGAGCCGAAGCAGATCGCTCTGCGCGAGAACCAGATAGTCGACGTTCTGGAGCGGTTCCTGCACTACGAGTGCGACACCCGTGAGGGTTCTTCGGGCTCTCCCGTCTTCAACGACCAATGGGAAGTCGTCGCCCTGCACCACTCCGCCGTCCCGAAGACCGACGCCGAGGGCCGGCCCCTCAGTGTCGACGGAGCGGTGTGGCAGCCCGAGCTGGGCGACCAGCAACTGGCCTGGCGGGCCAACGAAGGGGTGCGGATCAGCCGTGTGCTGGGGGCACTGCACGAGATACCCCTGACCGGAGAGGCGGCACGGCTGCGTGACGAGGTGTTCACCGCCGAACTCACCCCCTCTCCCGTGCCGAGCGCCCCAAAGCTGGCCTCCATCAACGGCAAGCCCCCTGTGCCGGGTACCAACGGCTCCCAAGCCCTGACGGCCCAGGAGACCGCCAACGCAACGCAGTTCCTGCTTCCCCTGCGGATCAGCATCGGATTCGATGCCCCGTCGTTCTCGTCGGCCGCCGTCCTTACCCCGCCGCCCGCTCCCGCATCGGTTCCGCAGGCCACGCCGCAGCCGCCAGCGAGGGCTCCGGACGTCGTGTCGGCGGTCGAGAAGGAGGTCGACGCGGCCCTGACCAACCATCGGGTCGCACGGGACCGTCCGTACTACGACCGCGTCGCGGACGCAGCCGCGCGGGAGGCGTACTACGCGAACATCCGCACTGAAACCGGCGACGCGCTGCGCCGCGCCCTGACAGGACTACTGGCGGACAGCCACGAGCCCCAACCGAGGTACAAGCCGATGAGGCTGGTCTATCCCTGGGTCGACCTGCACAAGGACGGACGCCTGCGCAGCATCTACTCGGGCAAGGACTTCTCCGCCGAGGAGCTCATACGGGCCGACGCGGCCGTGGCCCAGGCCCGCCTGGCTCGCGTGCAGGAACTCCTGCTGCTGGAGAGCACGGCGGGACCGGCCGAGTTTGAACAGGAGTTCGATGCGCTGGAGGCATCGATGCCGTTCAACTGTGAGCACGTGGTGCCGCAGTCGTGGTTCGACAAGCAGGAACCGATGCGAGGCGATCTGCATCATCTGTTCGCCTGCGAGGTCGGCTGCAACAGCTTCCGCGGCAACTTCCCGTACTTCGACTTCCCCAACTTCGAGGAAGCGGTAAGGGAGGCGTGCGGGATGCGAGAAAGTGTGGGATTCGAGCCGGAGGAGGGCAAGGGCGTGGTCGCCCGTGCCACCCTGTACTTCCTGCTCCGCTATCCCGGGCAGGTCGGCGACGTCGCGCGCGAGTTCCCCGAGGATCGGCTGCCCGTCCTGCTGCGCTGGCACGAGAGCGAGGCGGTCAGCGAGTACGAACTGCACCGCAACGCGGCCATCGCGGAGATCCAGGGCAATCGGAACCCGCTGATAGACCATCCCGAGTGGGCCCGTGAGATCGACTTCTCCGGTGTCTGGTCCTGAGCCGCTCGGCGGGCATCGGCTCAGGCTTAACGTCAGCAGACCGCTGCGGGCATCACATAGCGCTCCTCGCCGGACCTGTCGCTTCGCCCGCGACGCGCGTCCGTGGTGCGAGGGAACTGGGGGCGGGCGGAGCGACGCCGAAGCGAACGAGTGTCGCCGCCTCGGCGTCGCTCCGCCCGCCCGCAGGGCCTGCCCTGGATCGGGCCGACGAGATACTCGCGGCGAGCTGACCCGCCGCTGAGCAGCCCGACGCAGTGAGCCTCAGCCGCGCACTGACGGAGTCCGTCTACGACGGCCTGAGCTTGGGCCGCGAGATCATAGCCGCACCGGCGCAAGGGGCGCGGTGAGGCCATTCTCCCCGCGACCGGTTCGAACGACTGCTGAATGCGCGCGAGCAGCCGGCCGTCGAGAAAGGACTGGGGCAAGTGGACGCCGGAGCGTGAGCGTGCACAAGCCCAACGAATCTGGCTACAGCCATTCGGACGCCTACGTGATCGACGACTGGCGCTGAGTCACCACCACACTCTGCTGGCCGGCTGCCACCGTCCTATTGACCACACTTTATCGGCGCACTCGCGATTGCCTTCGAGTTCCTCTGCAAGCTGCGTCCCGGTTTCCTATGACCGAGGATGGAGGGAGTGACTGGGGCCGGCGCCGGCTTCACAGTCACCGCCCCCCTGGGCGCACAGCGGCGGAGGGAGGTTCGCCGTGGACCCACCCGCCTCCTCCGGTCCGGAGGAGAATGGGCGAGGTGAGCAGAGCGGACCGCTGGACGATGCCGAACGAGCTGAGTACGAGCGACTACGGCGCACTCTCGGCCAGCGACACAGGCGCCTGCGGCTCTGTGGAGCATCCTTGCTTCTCACGCTGGCCGTTCTGCTCGCGCCTGTCAGCGTCATAGCCACATGGGTAAATTCCGAGGTCAGCGACGTTGATCGGTATGTGCAGACCGTGTCGCCCCTCGCCAGGGACCCCGCCGTCCAAAAGCTGGTCGTCGATCGTGTCACTGACGAAGTGATTGAGAACATTGACGCTCGCAAGATCACCGACGCGGTCGCGGACACTCTCGCCGACCACGACGCACCCCGCTTCCTTGTCGATGCGGCAAGGTCGCTCGATGAAGAGCTAAAGGGCGGACTGACGACCGCCGTGCGCTTCGTGGTCGAGAAGGTGGTGAAAAGCGAGGCCTTCGCTGACGCATGGGACAGCATCCACCGCGGTGCACACACGGTCGCGACGAATGCCCTCACGGGTGACGGAAGCGGGGCGCTTGCCGTGAAGGGCGACACCGTCACGCTGAACGTCGGCATTGTGGCTGAAGAATTGCAGAAGCAGCTGATCGGCGTGACGCTTGTCAAGGCAGAAGACATTCCCGGTGCCGACAAGCCGATCGTCCTGGTTCGGAACGAGAATCTCAGTGAGGCCCGGCAGGGTGCCCGCTGGCTCGCCGCTGTCGCCCCGTGGCTGCCTCTGACGGTAGTCGTGCTCGGCGGGCTGGGCATTTGGGCGGCACCTTCACACCGGGTGGCGCTGATGGCCGGCGGGATCGGCACGGGCGTGATGATGTGCGGGCTCCTCGTCGGACTGGCCATCATGCGCCAGATCTGTCTGGACGCGGTGACTCAGACGACCCAGTCGCAGGATGCCGCAGCAGCCGCCTACGACATCCTCGTGAGGTTCCTCCGGCAGACCACCCTCACGGTCCTCGTCATGGCTCTGATCACTGTGATCGCGGGGTATCTGTACGGACCGGGCCGCGGTGCGGCCGCTGTGCGCAATGGCGCGGCCCGAAGTACCGAAGCCGCCGGGCATGCGCTGACCCGGACCGGGCTGACGACAGGGGCGGTCGGGCAGTGGCTGCGCAGGAACCAGCCCCGCACCTCGGGCGCCGTCATCGGCGCCGGGGGCCTCGCTCTCCTCCTGTGGAACTACCCCACACCTGCCTCAGTGGCTCTGCTGCTCCTGCTCGTCGTGGTGGTCATGGTGATCCTGGGCGTCCTTGCGGCTGCGGATGAACCGGCGCGACGTTGAAGAGGCTTCGTGTGCATTGAGGTCGAGTAACGACCTATACCTTCGTCGTCAGTCGCTCACGTGTACCGAGTACGACACCGTGCTCCATCCAGCGTTAGAGTGCCGTCGCTCCCCCACGCCCAGCCGAAGGCCATAGGAAGGCAGCGCATTCCGTGACTCACCCCCACAAGTCCACCGGATCCGCCGGCGAGCGCCGCCTGCAGCATCTTCTCGGCACCGCCGATCAGGCCGCCACCTTCTACGACCGTCAGGTACAGGACCGTCTGACCCCGCAGATGGCGGACTTCATAGGGCGGCAGACCATGGCGTTCCTGTCGACGGCGGACGCCGGCGGAGCCTGTGATGTCACGTTCCGTGCCGGTCCCCCGGGATTCGTCACCGTGCTGGACGACGGCACCCTCACCTATCCCGAGTACCGCGGGAACGGGGTCCTCGCCAGTGCGGGAAACATCACCGAGAATCCGCATATAGGCCTGCTCTTCGTCGACTTCGGCCAGGACCACATAGGCCTGCACGTCAATGGAGCCGCTCGGCTCCACCGGGACGACGAGCAGCGGCGGGCCTACCCCGGCCTTCCCGTGGATACCGCTCCGGGGCGCCGGCCCGAATTCTGGGTGCACATCACGGTGGAGGAGGCGTATGTGCACTGCTCCAAGCACATCCCCCATCTCGAGCCCGCGCCGCGTCCACGTCCTGCGGCCCAGCGGCCGAAGGACGCCGACTACTTCGTCTCCCGCGCCGAGCACCAGTCACCGTTGTACGAGAGCGAGCAGACTGCGGGAACTCACACGGGATCGCTGCCGGGCAGGGGTTGACCACTGACTACCGTCGTGGCCTCCGCGCGGCAGGTCGCGCGGAGGCCACGGTGCAGGCGTCACTGAACTCGGAGGTCATCGCCGGCACGTGTCGGTCAGTCCCTGGGGCGTGGTGTCAGGGCGCCATCTCGTACGCCCCGGACAGCGCCTCGACCCGCTCCCAGACACGCCCCGAACGTGCTTCGTCCACGACGGGACGCCGGACCGTGCCGAGTGCCCAGTTCTGCTGAGCCTCGGTGGCGGAGTCCTTGCCGTGCAGTTCGATGGCGTAGGCGGAGAAGTCGCGAACGAGGACGGAGAAGAGTTCGTCGAGGACGTCCTCGTCGAGGTCGGTCAGGCGGGCCTGCTCAAGGATCAGCTGGCCGTGCACCACCAGGGCGAAGAGCTGGCCGACGGCGAGGAGGAGGTCGAGGTCTCGGCTCTGCTTCTCGTCGGGGGCAGCGGTGGTGACGAACTCGCACAGGGCGTCGGCCTGTTCGCGGAAGCGGGCGACGTTCGGTACGGCCGCGTATGCGTCGTAGGCGGGGCGCCAGTCGTGGAAGCGTACGGAGCCGAGGCCGCGGGCGGGTCCCTGCTCGAAGAGGAAGGTGTCGTCGGCCGCGTCGAGGCGGGTCGGTACGGGCGCGAACTCGGCCGGGTTCAGGAGGTGGTTGCGCATGAACTTGAGGATCAGCGCGAGGTTGACGTGGACCGTGCCCTCGAGCTTGGGCAGTCCCCGGATCTCGACGGCGGCCTGGGCGAAGTAGGTGTCCTTCTCGAAGCCCTTGGCGGCGATCACGTCCCACATCAGGTCGATGACCTTCTCGCCCTCCGTGGTCACCTTCATCTTCGTCATCGGGTTGAAGAGCAGGTAGCGGCGGTCGTCCGGCGAGGCGGAGCGGAAGTAGTCGACGGCCCGGTCGCTGAACAGCTTCATGCCGACGAGCCGGACGTAGGCGTCGGCGAGCTCGCGGCGCACGTGCGGGAAGGCGGTGACGGGGCGGCCGTACAGGATGCGGTTGTGCGCGTGGGTGATCGCCTCGTACATCGCGTGCTCGCAGATGCCGATCGAGGCGGTGCAGAGGTTGAACTTGCCGACGTTGACGGTGTTGAGGGCGGCGTCGAACGCGGCGCGGCCCGTGTGCAGGACGTCGTCCGGGCCGACCGGGTAGTCCTCGAGGCGGAACTCGCTGACGTACTTGGAGGAGTCGACGACGTTCTTCACGAGCCGGTACGCCGAGTGACGGCTGTCGGCGGCGAAGAAGACGTAGCCGTCCGGACCCTCGATGTCGGTGCGTCGGCCGAAGACCGAGACGAGCCCGGCGGCATTGCCGTTGCCGATGTAGTACTTGGATCCCGTGGCGCTGAAGCCGCCGTTGCCGTCCGGCGTGAGCAGCATGTCGGTGGAGTAGATGTCGGCGCCGTGGGTCTTCTCGGAGAGGCCGAAGGCGAACACATCACCCTGTGCCAGGAGTTCCGCGGCGCGGGTGCGGGCCGCGGTGTTGTCGCTCTGCCAGACCGGTCCGAGGCCGAGGATGGTGACCTGCCATGCGTACCAGTAGTCGAGACCGTAGAAGCCGAAGATCTCGTTGAGGGCGGCGATCCGGGCCGTGTCCCAGCGCTGGTCCTCGTGGCCGGCGGCGGACGCCGGGGTGAGGAAGGTGGCGAACAGGCCCTCCTTGGCGGCGAAGGCGAGGAAGTCCGCGAGCCAGGCGCGGGTGCGGTAGTCCTCGATGAGCCTGCGCTTGCCGCGGTCCTCGAACCAGTCGACGGTGGCACGCAGCAGCCTGCGGGTCTCGGGGTCGAACTGCGCCGGGTCGTATGTGCGCGGGTTGAGGAGCAGGGAGTCGGCCATGGAGGTCGCCTTCCGTGGGTTGAGGGTGAGGGTGCGGGAAAGAAGGTCGCGGAGCGCGGGCTGGGGTGGCCCGGCGGCGTGGCGCGCGGGCGGCCGGGGCCGGCGGCTCAGGGGTGCGGGTGCGGCGTGCCGAGTCTGTGGAGGGTGGCGAGTACGTCGTCGAGCCAGGCGATCGTCATCCGCTCGTAGGCGATGCCGCCGCGCAGCACGACGTGCTGGAGCTCCTGACCGGCGTCGAGCGGGGTGGGGGCCGTCGGGCCGGTGAAGTCACGGAGCTCTCCCGCGAGGTAGTGCGCGAGGCGGTCGCTGTGCACCTGGTGGTGGCGTTCGACCTCGCGGATCAGCGCGGAAGGGGCGTCGAAGGCCGCGCCACGGATCTTCACGGCGAGCTCGTGCCGAATGCTCTCGGGCTCGATCGGTTCGTGCAGCCACTCAGAGAGGGCGGCGCGGCCGGGGCCGACGACGGAGTACTCCTTCTTGTCCGGCCGGCTCTGCTGCGGCATTCCGCGGACGGCGAGCAGGCCGTCGCTCTCCATGCGCTTGAGCACGCGGTAGATCTGCTGGTGCGTGGCGGTCCAGAAGTATCCGATGGACCGGTCGAACCGCCGGGCCAGCTCATAGCCGGAGCCGGGCCTTTCCAGCAGGGAGACGAGGATCGCGTGCTCGAGCGCCATGCCTCGATCTTCTTATGCAACTCGTTGCATAGCCAAGGGGTGCCGGGCGGGTGAGACAGGGGTCACGCGGGGGGCGAACCATTCGGTCCGCCCCCCCCCCCCGTGTCACGGCCGCTGGTGCCGACCGTTTTTCCCGCTCATCTCGGGGCCCGTCAGTCGCCCGCCGCGTCCTCGGCCTCCCAGCGCAGCAGGTCGCCCGGCTGGCATTTGAGTACGTCGCAGAGTGCGGCAAGTGTCGCGAAGCGGACCGCTTTGGCGCGGCCGTTCTTGAGTACCGCCAGGTTGGCGGGTGTGATGCCCACGCGGTCCGCGAGGTCGCCCACGGACATCTTCCGCCTCGCCAGCATCACGTCGATGTCGACGACGATCGGCATCAGATCACCTCGTCCAACTCGGCCTGCATCTGGGTCGCTTCGACGTCGCGCGCGACGGCCTGGGCGAGCAGCATCCGCAGCACGAGCACGATGAGCGCGACCCCGAGGATGGCCAGGCCGACCCCGCCCATGATGACGGTCACGCCCGGGTCGTCCCGCTGGCCCGGTGCGTTGATGGCCGTGACCGCGAACCACAGGAGGGCAGCCGCCACGATCGCGCCGATCACGGCGTCCACGTACCGGAAGGCGGCGTGGGAGAACACGGTTCCGCGTCGGACCATCGACACCAGCCGCCAGACACTGACCAGGGCGACCTGGGCCGCCACCATGCCCAGGATCGTGATCACGCGCAACGGGGTCAGCGGGAGCGACCCGTCCTCCGGATCGTTTCCACTGGCCAACACCCAGACCATCGACGCCTGTACGAACACCGTGCCGGTGAGCACCACTACGAGCACGGCACGCAGCGCACGCACTGTCAGCTTTCCCATGCCCCCTCCTTCCATCGAGTTGCGATGGGAATCTATCGAGTTTCGATAGATTCGGCAAGGGCTGGGCTGGCTGGCTGGGCTGCAGGTGACCCTGGGGTGCCATAGGAACCCCCTATAGCAGGTGCTGTCTTTTCGTCTTTGCCTCTTCCTCTTTTCCGCTCGTACCTTGAAATAGCGCGCCGTGGGCACGTAAATCGCCTATTCAATTGAGAGGAACAGCGGCATGACGACAATCGAGAACAGCTCAGGAACACGAGAATTCACGGGGAAGCGTGCCCTCGTCACGGGCGGCACTCGCGGAATCGGGGCTGCCGTCGTGCGCCAGCTCGTGGACGCCGGTGCCGAGGTACTCACGACCGCCAGGTCGGCGACGGGCTCCGTGCCGGAGGGAGCCCGCTTCGTGGCGGCCGACGTGCGGACGCGGGCCGGCGCGGAAGCGCTCGCCACGGCCGCGCACGAGATGCTCGGCGGGGTGGACGTCCTGGTCCACAACGCGGGCGGTGCACAGCCGTACAAGGGAGCCTTCGCCATCCCCGACGACATCTGGCAGGACGCGTTGGAACTGAACTTCCTGTCATCCGTGCGGCTGGACTCGCTGCTGGCACCGGGGATGCGGGACCGGCGTTCCGGAGCGATCGTGCATGTCTCCTCGGCGGCGGTTCCGCCCACGCCGCCTCCGTTCCTGCATTACACGGCGGCCAAGGCGGCACTGGAGAACTACAGCCGGGGACTGGCGGCGGAGCTGGCCCCCTTCGGAGTCCGGGTCAACACCGTGTCTCCCGGCAGGACCGCCACCCCCGGCGGCGAGGCGACGCGGGAGCAGTGGGCGCGCCTGGACGACGGGCCCGGCCAGGCCACCAACACCCCGCCGCTGGGACGTGAGGGACAGCCCGACGACATCGCCCACGCGGTCCTGTTCCTCGTGTCCGACCGCACGAGCTGGCTCACCGCGAGCAATCTCGTCGTGGACGGTGGCGAATTCCCCAGGGGATGACGCCCACGGAATTCAGAAAATGTCGGCTCCGATAGAGAAGAATTCCGCAGCGCCGCTTCCTTCTCGGCCGTCAGGAAATCGGTGAGAGGGAGGCGGACGCGGACCAGGTCTCCTGGCGGAGGAGTTCGAGCAGAGCCGTCTCCGCCGGACCCGCGCCGTGTCGGACCACGGCGAGGACGGGCTGGGGCACGGCCGGGGAGACCGGGCGGGCGAGGTGCTCGTGACCGTGGGGAACCGCGGAGGCCGGAACGAGGGTCACCCCCAGGCCGTGGGTCGCCCAGCGTACGGCCGTAGCCGTCTGGGACACGCGTGCGGCCGTTCTCGGGGTCAGGTCGTTCTCCCGCAGCACGTTCAGCAGTACGGCGTCGAGCGCGCTGTCGCGGTCGAACCTCACCCACGACTCCCCCGCCAGCTCGCGCAGGTCGACCCGGTCGGCGGCGAGCAGCCTGTGCCCGGCGCCCAGCACCACGACGAACTCCTCGTCGCCGAGGTGGTGGGCGTCGGCGGGGCTGCGCTCGCACGCCGCCATCAGGGCGAGGTTCAGCAGGCCCCGGCGGCAGAGCCGCTCCAGCTCGGCGTGGCTCGGCTCCTCGAAGACGGTGACCTCCAGCCGGGGAAAGCGGCGACGCAGCGCGCTCAACGCGCCCGGCAGCTGCCGAGCGGCAAAGCCCATCTGGACCGCGACCACCAACTCGCCCACCAGCTCATCGGCGCCGGCCCGCGCTGTCGCCCTCGCGCGCCGTGCCGCGCTCACCGCGATCTCCGCCTCCCGCAGGAACGCGCGGCCGACCACCGTGGGCACCAGGCCGGTCGGCGTGCGGTCGAACAGCTGCACGCCGAGTTCCCGCTCCAGCCCTCGGATCTGCTGGGACACCGACGGTTGAGCAACCCGCAGCAGCTCCGCCGCCGCCGTCACCGAGCCCTCCTCGGCAACGGCCAGGGCGTACTCGTACTGACGAAGGCTCATCGGATCCCGTTTCCTCCCTGCGGGGGCCGCGGTCCCCCATTGACATCGTCGTAAGGGCAACTCGGGTCCGCCGACGAAGATTCCCGTGGGTGCGGCCGGGTCGCCCGCGCCCCCGCGGCGCACCCCCCTGACGTCAGCCCGAGCAGACCCAGGCAGCCTCCGGCAGGTGCAGGTGCTCGCCCCGGAACACCCTGCGCAACGCGCGATCATGCGTGACGAGCACGACCGCGCCTGCGTAGTGAACCAGCGCGGTCTGTAGTTCCTCCACCAGCGCTGGGGAGAGGTGATTGGTCGGTTCGTCGAGGAGCAGGAGATCAGCGGGCTCGGACACCAGCCGTGCGAGGTCCACGCGGCGGCGCTGGCCGTACGACAGCTCGCCGACGGGCAGCCCGAGCTCCCCCGGGCGGAAGAGACCCAGGGACAGCAGGGCGTGCGTGTGCTCGTCAGCGGAGCCCACACGGCCCAGTGCGTACGCCTCCGCCACCGTCAGGTCCGGCGGCCACGGCGTCTCGTCCTGTCGCAGGTGCCCCACCCTTCCCGGTACCCGCACCGAGCCCTCGTCGGGACGCAACTCGCCCGCGAGCAGCTTCAGCAGCGTGGTCTTACCGGCGCCGTTGGGGCCGGTGACCAGCAGCCGACCGGAAGGGCCCAGGGTGAGGGAGTCCAGGTGGAGGCGGTCTCCCACGCGTACTCCCGACACCTGTACCGAGGGGAGCTCCGTCCCTGTCAGGGCGGCGCCGCCTCCCGCCGTCCCGACGCGCGCGGTGAAGGTCAGTGGCTGTGGCGGCGGCGTCACCGGGTCCGCCGTCAGCCGGTCGACCCGCTCGCGGGCATTGCGGATTCGGGCCATCGCGCCGTGCGCCCGGCCGCGGGCCCGGAAGCCGCCGTGGCCGAAGTTGGCCAGCGGGGCCTTGCGCGGGATGCCGCCGAGACGGACAGCCTGGCCGGCGGCGAGCCGCTCGTTCCGTGCCAGCTCGGCTCGCCACTCCTCGTACTCCTGGAGCCTGCTGCGGCGCTGCGCGGCCTTGGCAGTGCGGTACCCGGCGTAGCCGTCTCCGTATCGGGTGATCTTTCCCGCCTCGGCTTCCAGGACCGTGGTGGTCAGTCGGTCCAGGAAGACACGGTCGTGGGTGACCGCGAGCACCGTGCCGCGGTGTGCGCGCAACTGCTCCTCCAGCCACCGCACGGCCTGGTCGTCCAAGTCGTTCGTGGGCTCGTCCAGGAGCAGCAGTTCCGGGCGGCCGGCGAGGACGGCGGCCAGGGCCAGCCGGGAGCGTTCGCCGCCGGAGAGGGTGCCGAGTCGGCGGTCGCGGCGGAGGTCGGGGAGGCCGAGGTGATGCAGGGCTTGGTCCACTCGATGGTCGGCGGCGTAGCCATCGCGTGCCTCGTATCGCTGTAGGAGGGCGGCGTACTCGGCGAGTGCCTCGGGGTCCGTGGCGTCGCCGAGTGTCTGCTCGGCCCGGCGCATCTGCGCCTCAAGTGCGCGCAGGTCCGCGAGGGCCAGGTCCACGGCGTCCTGGACGGTGGCCGTTGGGGGCAGCGGGATGGTCTGCGGCAGGTAGCCGATGCCGCCGGCGGCGGTCACGGTCAACTCGCCGCTGTCCGGGCGTTCCTGGCCCGCGATGAGTCGCAGCAGGGTCGACTTGCCGGAACCGTTCTCACCGATGAGTCCTGCCTTCTCGCCCGGCTTGAGAGTGAAGGAGACCTGGTCGAGGACGGTGCGGCCGGGGTAGCGCTTGGTGACGTGGTGAAGGGTGAGTTGTGAGGTGCGCATGCGCGGGTCCCTCCTGGCCGCGGGCTTCTGCCCTGGCCGGATCGGGTGGATGAGAGGGCGCGGTGGGGCGCGGCGATGGCGGAGCGGTGCTCTACGCGATCGGCGCCGGCAGTCTCACATGGGACCCATGCGGAGGACCGTACGGCATGAGGGATGCTTTGACAAGACGATACGTCTCGTTCCGATGTGCGGAAGTGGATCCGGCCTGGCCTCCACAGGTGCTGAGGCCAGGCCGGAGGGTTCATCAGGGCGGTGTGACTTTCGGACGGTCAGCTCACGGAGCGAGCCGGTACGCGTTCATGATCGTCTCGCGTACGGTGTTGCCACCCCTGTCCTTCAGGTCCACCCGGAACGACACGGCCTTGGCGGTCGCCGGGTGCTTCACGGTCACCGAGCGTGCGCCCTGGGGGTTGGTCGTCACCGTGAGCGGCTTCCAGGTTCGGCCGCCGTCGTAGGAGACGTTCACCTTCAGGGTGGCGACCTGTCCGGCCACGGCGGCCGCTCCGCTCAGCTTCAGTGGCACCGTCAGCGTGCTGCCCGCCGGTGCCGTTCCGCGCAGGCTCAGCTTCGGCGCGAGTCGTACCGTCGAGAGTGGGAGCCTGGTTGCGCGGTCTGCCGTAGGTCGGGCCGAAGTGAAGGTCCAGACGCCTGTCACCTTCGTGCTGGTGGTGGTGTCCTGCGTGGAGCGGCTCGCCTCGACCGTCAGGCGGTACGAGGCGGAGGCGGCGGGGACTTCCGTGTTCAGCCAGTCGGTGGCAGGGCCCTCGCCGAGGACGCGGCCGCCGGATTCGAGGCGGGCGATGCCACTCGTGACGATCGAGGATCCCAGGTTGCCGCTGCCGTCGTTGAAGAGCGGAATCCTGGCGCTGATGAGGTCTCCGGTCCGCTCGGCGCCCTGCTCCTCCCGGCTCCCTGCCGCGAGGTCCGGGCCGACCACGCCGGTGTTGAACTTCAGCGTGTGGGTGGAGCCCGGCTTGTAGGTCACCAGGTTCTTCCAGTACATCATGCGCACCTCACTGCGGGAGTTGAGCTGCGCGGCCGTCCAAGACCAGCGCACACCGGCCGTGGTGAGGTAGTGCGTGGTGGACTGCGGCAGGTTCTGTTCCTGTGGGTCCTGAATGCCGATGTTCATGCCGCGTTCGTCGAGCGGCGTGATGTGGACCTGGCCCTTGGCGCCGGTGACGGAGGCGCCGAAGCCGAGCTTGACCTCGGCGACGTCGGCCCGGGTGACGGTGCGGGTCAGGCCGGTGAAGAAGCTGCCCTTGCGGTTGAAGGCGAGTCGGTAGTCGACGTTCTTTCCGGCCGCGCCGGGTGTCTTCCACACTCCGTTGAACTGGGCTCGCATCGTGGCCGATGCCGGGCCGAGAGCGGCGGTGCGCATCGGCGGGATCCCGTTGCTGGACCAGGTGTTGGACACGCCTATGGCTTCGTCGTAGTAGCCGACGATGGACGTGACGAGCTTCGCGGCCGGATCCGGGGCCTTCACGGCGAACGGCTTGGCCTTGCGGGAGTCGAGGGTGACGGTGACGTCCCGGGTCACGTCCAGCAGCGGCTGGACGAAGAAGCCCACCTCGTTGTCCTTGGCGAAGACGAGGCTCTCCAGTTGGTAGGAGCCCTTGGGCAGCCGCTGGACCACCGTGCCGTTCTCGCTGTACGGCAGCTCCACGAACTTGCCGAGTCCGTCGCCGGGGTTGATCGTCGTCGCGTAGGTGGGCGGGTTCGCGCCGTCGGCGTCGATGTGCCGCACCGTGACGTCGTACGACTCCACTTCCCGCTCTACCACCAGTCCGGTGCGTACCTGTTGGCCGTCTCCCGATGCCAGCACGGTGCCGCCGAAGACGCCGTCGACGCTGCCCTTGCGCGTGTCGGCGGTGACGGTGGTCCTCGCGGTGCCTCCGGCCGGAACGGTGAGCTGGGTGTCCTTGACGGTGAACATGCCGTCGGGGGCGGGGCGGCCCGAGGAGTCGGTGCCGGTGGCGGTCAGTCGCAGGGTGACGGCCTGGGTGCCGTAGTTGCGGTAGGTGAGGGTCTTGGCGGCCGGCTTGTCGTCGGCGTGCGGCCAGGCCTGTGTGCCGAAGCCGACGGAGCCGGGTTCGGAGACGACCGAGGCCGTGGCGGCGCGCGCCAGGTCCACCCGGCCCGCGCCCTGCTGATGGGCGTTGAGCAGCGGGTTGGGCTTGGCCGAACCGGTCAGGAGCGCCTTCAGCCGGGCTCCGCTCCAGTCCGGGTGCTGCTGGAGCACCAGGGCGGCGGCGCCCGCGACGTGCGGGGAGGCCATCGACGTGCCGGATTGCGATACGTAGCCCTCGCCCGAGGGCTCTTCGCTCTGCGTGGTCAGGGCGGCGGTGATGTCCACACCCGGGCCGGTGATGTCCGGCTTGGGCGTGCCGTCGAGGTTCGGGCCGCGGCTGGAGAAGTCGGCGATCTGGTCCTGCTTGTCGACCGCGCCGACGGTGAGTGCCGCGGGGGCACTGCCGGGTGACCCGAGCGTGCGGGGTTCGTCGCCCTCATTGCCCGCGGCCACCACGAACAGAGCCTTGCCGGAGAGCCGGGCGATAGCCGCCTCCATCGGGTCGACGCCCGGGGAGTCTGGAGAGCCCAGGCTCATGTTGACGATCTGCGCGCCCTGGTCGACGGCCCACTGCATGCCGGCGACGATGTTCGAGACCTGTCCGAAGCCGTCATCGGCCAGGACCTTGCCGTCCAGCAGCTTCGCGCCGGGCGCCACGCCCTTGTAGCGGCCGCCCGCCTTCGCGCCGCTTCCGGCGAGGATGGAGGCGACGTGCGTGCCGTGCCCGAAGCGATCGTTGGCGTCGGGTGCTTCGCTGAAGTTCTTCTGTGCGATCTCGACGCCGTTGAGGTCGGGGTGGGTCTGGTCGACGCCCGTGTCCAGTACGGCGACCTTGACGCCCTTGCCCGTGTAGCCCGACTCCCACATGATGGGCGCACCGATCTGCGGCACGCTCTCCGCCAGGGAAGCCTTGACCTTCGCGTCCAGCCAGACATGGTCGACGGGGCGTTCGGAAGTGGCCGTACTGCTTGGCATACGGGCCGAAGAGCGGCCTGTGAGCGCCGCCCACAGCTCCGAGGCACCGGACTTGGGCGCCTTGAAGGCCTCACCGCCAACCGCGGGCAGCGCGCGACGCTCCCGGACGGAAACGCCCGCGAACGGGTCACCGCCGGCCAGGTCCCGCGAGTCGGCGCGGTCCTTCCCATAGCCGACGATCAGCGGCAACGTGGCGCGATGCGCGTCGTCGTACCTGTCCCTCACCAGCTGGGCGACGTCGAAAAGCCGCCGGTCGAGCACGCCGTCCGCGACCAGGCGCAGGGCGTCCTGTGGGACGACGTAGGTGTGGTCTGCCTCGCGTCGCACCGAGAAGCCGATGCTCTGGCGACCCTTGCCGCGCACGAGTTGGACCACTTGGCCGTCGGAGCCGACGACCACTCGGTCGCCGGTGATCAGCGTGACGTTCGCCGGGGGCTTCGCCTTCGTCGGGCTCTTGGTCCCGCCCGGCGCGGCGGAGCCGGCGGCTTGCGCCTGTTGGCCGCTCGCCGATAACGCCCCCGTGACCAGCGCTCCGGCCACCAACGCGGTCAGTGCCGCCGTTCTCACGCGTGCTGTGGATCCCACTCGCGTTTCCCCCGCTCTCGTGTGCATGCCAACGCGTTCTCCGGTATCACGCGCAGGGGGTGCGTTCGGTTCTCAGGGGCCATTGCGAAATAAGTAGAAGGGAGCGGTTGGCCTGTTCGTGTGCCGCGCTCAGTGCTCAGTGCTCAGTGCTCAGTGCTCCGCAGGGTGATTCATGTGTGGTCGGCGCAGGGCGGGCGGTAGTCGATGCCGGGGAGGTGACGGGACCACTGGGCGCGGCTGATGGGGGCGCGGACGTGTGCGCAGGCGTGGGCGAGTGCCACCTCGCTGTTGGGCTCCTCGAAGTAGGCGGCGGTCTCGGCGTCCGCCGGGTAGTACGACTCGATCGCGACCTCGTCCAGGGTGATGTCCATAGGGGTGCCGAATGTCGTGATAGTTGAGAACAGTCGGAGTTCGCGTCCGGCGAAACGAAGAATCATCGGGATCACGACATCGGATTCGACCGATCTTTTCGACGTCTCCTCGGTGTTGGGTTCCAGCAGTTCCTCGTAGAGCGCGGTGAGTTCGGTGTCGGGAGCAATGGCGAGTTGGCGTCTGATTCGGGATCGGAACATCGCTCGTACGTCGTCCAGGTTGACGACCAGAGGGGCGAACCCGCGTGGGTCGAGTCCCAGTCTCACCAGGTTCATCGGGGGTCGCAGAAGGTCGGGATGGACGTCGGTGAAGAACGGCTCGAGCGCGCGGTTGGTCATCACGATGTTCCATCGGCGGTCGAACGCCACCGCGGGGTACGGCTCATGTGCGCGTAGCACCCTCGCGACCGCCTCCCGGGCGGCTGACAGGGCGCCGTCGTCCAGTGGCCTCTCGGCGTACCGGGGTGCGAAGCCGGCTGCGAGCAGCAGGCGGTTGCGCTCACGCAGCGGCACGTCGAGCTGGTCAGCGAGGCGGAGGACCATTTCGGCGCTCGGGTTGCTCTTACCCGTCTCGACCAGGCTGACGTGGCGAGCCGAGACGTCGGCGGCGATCGCGAGGTCGAGTTGGCTGAGTCGTCGGCGATGCCGCCACTGCCGTAGAAGGTCTCCGACTGTCTGCATGGTCATCGAGGCTACTCAATTCGGAGCCGTGCGCCATGAAATGCGATTTCATCGACATTCGTCATCGGCGCGGAAAACACTGCGTCCATGACCACAGACAGCAAGAACATGATTCAGCGGGCACTGGCGGAACTTCTTGAGACGGGCAGCGTCGAGGCGCTCGAACCGTTGCTGAGCGACGGGTTCGTCCATCACCGGCCGGACTCGACGTCCTCGACCAAAGCGGAGTGGCTCGCCGCCGTACAGGCGGCGCTCGTCCCGCTCACCGATATGCAGGTCGAGGTCCATCACCTGCTGGCCGACGGCGATCACGTCGTGCTGCACTCGCGGCGACGGCTCCCCGATGGTGGACCCGAGATTGTCGTCGTCGATATTTGGCGGATCGACGGCGGGCTGGTCGCCGAGTGCTGGGAGATCATCGAGCCGGTGGCTCAGGCGGCCGCCAATCTGGTGTGGTGGGAGGCCGCACAGCGCTGACGGTCGTGTCTCTGCCGTCATCGGTCGGCGTGGACGTCGCCCTGAGCTGTGAGCACGACCGCCTCGCGCTGCGGAAAGGCGCCCGGCGGGATGCCCGGGATTGACTCAGTCGGGGTCGTCTGTTCGTCGCCGGTCGGTAGGCCCAAGGTCAGGCGGGTGACTATGCGGTAGCGGTCACCGCGGTAGATGGAGTGGACGTATTCGACGGCCTGGCCCTCGGTGTCGGTGGTGAGGCGTTCGAAGAGGAGCGCCGGTGACAGGTGCGGCACGTCGAGGATCTTGGCCTCGGCCTGGCTGACGACGGTGGGCTCGATGGTCTGGACGGCTTCGCTGACCTGGACCCCGTGGCGGTCGTGGAGGTGCTCGTACAGGTCGCCCGCCTCCAGTTCCTGGGCGGTCAGCGCGGGGACCAGGCTTGCGGGGATGTGCAGGTGCTCTATGGCCATGGGGACGCCGTCGACGAGCCGTAGCCGCGCGACGTAGACGATGTCGGCGGCGGGTGACAGGTGCAGTTTGCGGCCGACTCGGGCGCCGGCGGCGATGGTGGTGAACTCCAGCAGGCGGCTCGTCCATGCGCCGGACGCCCGGGGAACCACCATGGCCTGGTGGTCCGACACCAGTTCCTGCGTGATCTTCTCCGGTGCCACGAACATGCCTCGGCCGTGTTCACGCACGAGGAGTCCCGCGGCGACCAGTTCGTCGACGGCTGCGCGCAGGGTCGGCCTGGAGACGTGCAGGGTCGCGCACAGGGAGCGCTCGGACGGGATGGCGTCGCCGGGGTTGAGCGATTCCATGAGTTCGAGGATGTGGTCCCGGACGCGTTCTCGCTTCAGAACCGTCCCCGACTCGCCAGCTTTCATGCTGCTGCTCCCGCCCCACCCGTTCGTGACTTCACCTGACCAGCTCTCGCCACTTCTTACCACTGGTCGAGTACTGGTCAGGTGGAGTGTAGCCATCAACCGTGCAGCAGGGCACGGTTCCGCATGAATCGTGCAACCAAAACCCAAGCCGGCGTGGAGGGTTGACGCCTCGATTGGTCTATGCCACCTTCATCGACCAACAAGAGGTCACCTGACCAGTCGTCGAACTGGTCAGGTGGCGTGGCGCTCTCCTCTCAGGGGTGAACTGTGAAGCTCCGCATGCTTGCTGGTGTTTCCGCGATGGTGCTCGCCGGCGGCCTCAGTGGCTGCGGCGCCGATTCGGGGTCGTCCGGCGATTCGGCCGACGGCCGGACGACGATCGACGTCTGGCTCATGCGCGACAGCGTCTCGGCCCAGTTCCAGAAGGAGTTCGTCGCGGGCTTCGAGGCGGCCCACCCGGACATCGACGTGAAGGTGCAGATCCAGGAGTGGGACGGGATCGGCGAGAAGGTGACCGCCGCACTCGCGAGCAATGACGCCCCGGACGTGATCGAGACGGGGAACACCCAGGTCGCCCAGTTCGCGCAGAGCGGCGGACTGCTCGATCTCAGCGACAAGGTCGACGAGCTCGGGGGCGGCGACTGGCTCAAAGGGCTCGCCGAGCCGGGGGCGTACGAGGGCAAGCAGTACGGCATCCCGTACTACGCGGCCAACCGCGTCGTGATCTACCGGACCGATCTGTTCAAGAAGGCCGGTGTCGACGCCTCGGCCATCAAGACCCGCGATCAGTGGATCGCCGCGACCGAGAAGCTCAACAAGGGCGGGACTCAGGGCATCTACCTGCCGGGGCAGATGTGGTACGCGCTGGCCGGGTTCATCTGGGACGAGGGCGGCGACCTCGCCACGGGGTCCGGCGACAGCTGGAAGGGCGCGCTCGACAGCCCGGAGGCCGTACGCGGGATGAAGTTCTACGAGCAGCTCCAGGCTCTCGGCGAAGGCCCCAAGGACGCCGACGAGGCGCAGCCGCCGCAGGCCGAGGTGATGGCCAAGGGGCAGGTGGCGCAGGTCATTTCGACGCCCGGCGGCGCCAATGTCGTCGTCGCGAGCAATCCCGACCTCAAGGGCAAGCTCGGCTTCTTCCCGATTCCCGGCAAGACCGCCGAACGGCCCGGCTCGGTTTTCATCGGCGGTTCCGACCTCGTCATCCCGGCGGCGTCGGGCAAGCCTGACGCCGCTTTCACGTTCATCAAGGAACTCACCGGTGACGACTGGCAGCGCAAGCTCGCCGCCGCCATGAGCTACGTGCCGAACAAGACGACCCTGGCCGACGCGGTCGCCGCCGACCCGGGTGCCGCCGCGATGGCAGTGGGTGCCGCCGTCGGCCGGGCGACGCCCAACACCCCCGGCTGGGCCGCCGTAGAGGCGAAGAACCCCATCAAGGACTACATGACCGCCGTGCTCGCCGGCGCCGATGCCCAGGCCGAGGCCGAGAAGGCGTCCGCGTCGATCACAGCGGCCATGGCGTCGGGGTCCTGAGCCGTCGTCGACGTCGCGTCCGGCGCGCCCGTGCCGCACACAGCACGAAGCGAACAGTGCGCTCGCGACCGTGCCGCACAGCACGAAGCGAACGGTGCGCGCCGTACACCGAGAGGAGAGGACATCGTGACGGTCGTCCGTGAAGCCGGCGCGCCACCCACCGCCCCGCTCCCCCGGCCGCCGGGCGGCTCCACCCGGCCGGGCCTCGGGGGCGGGCCCGTCGGGAGCGGAGTCTGGCCCTATCTCCTGATCGCCCCGGCGATCCTGGGCATGCTGTATCTGCTGGCGTACCCCATGGTCCGCACGGTGCTGATATCGCTCCAGGACTTCCAGCTGCGTCAACTCATCCAGGGTGACGCCCGGTTCGTGGGTCTGCGGAACTACGAGACCCTGCTGACGGACGCCCAGTTCTGGCAGGTCGTGCGTCGCACGTTCCTCTTCATGGCCGTGAACGTCAGCCTGATCATGCTGCTCGCCACCCTGGTCGCCCTGGTGATCGAGCGGCTGGGCCGGGTGGGCCGTATCGCCGTGCTCAGTGCGCTCGTGCTGACCTGGGCCATGCCGGTGATCGCCGCCACGACGGTCTTCCAGTGGCTGTTCCACTCGGAGTTCGGCATCGTCAACTGGGCCTTGCAGCAGCTGGGGTTCACGTCCTTCGACCGCTATCCATGGTTCGCCCACGGTACGGCCGCCTTCACGATCCTGGTCGTGCTGATCGTCTGGCAGTCGGTGCCGTTCGCGGCCATCACCCTGTACTCGGCGCTGGTCACGGTGCCGACGGAGCTGTACGAGTCGGCACGCATCGACGGCGCCTCGGCGCGGCGCATCTTCCGCGCGATCACGTTCCCCATGATCCGGCCGATCTTCATGCTGGTGTTCTCTCTGGAGGTCATCTGGACCTTCAAGGCGTTCGTGCAGATCTGGGTGATGACCAACGGCGGCCCCGGCGACGCCACCACCATCCTGCCCGTCTACGCCGTGCAGACCGCCCTGTCGAGTCAGCGCTACGACCTCGGATCGGCGGCCTCGATGGTCACCGTGCTGATGCTGGCCGGCGTGCTCGTCTTCTACTTCCGCCAGATGTTCCGCCAGGAGGGCGAGGCCCTATGAGCGTCCCGCGAGACGTCACCGTGAGCACGGCACGCCTGCGGCTTCGGCGTCTGCCGCTGCACATCGCCGCCGCAGTGATCGTCGTGGTGTGTCTCTTCCCCGTCTACTGGATGGTCGCGACCGCGTTCAAGCCCAACCGGGACATCCAGTCCGACAGTCCGCAACTACTGCCCCGGACATGGACGTTGGACCACTTCCGTGCCGCTGTCGACGCCGACGGGTTCGGGCTGTTCTGGCGCAACAGCATCCTCGTGACCCTGGCCGCTGTCCTGCTCTCCCTGCTCGTCGCACTGGGTGCGTCGTTCGCCGTGGCGCGGATGCGGTGGCGCGGCAGACGGCAGTTCATGCTGATGGTCTTCATCGCGCAGATGGCGCCCTGGGAGGCGCTGATCATCCCGGTGTACATCATCTCCCGCGACACCGGAATGCTCGACCGGCTGCCCACCCTGACACTGGTCTACTTCATGATGACGCTGCCGTTCACCATCGTGGTGCTGCGCGGGTTCATCGCCGCCATCCCGCCGGAACTGGAGGAGGCGGCACAGGTCGACGGCTGTACGCGCCTCAGCGCATTTCGGCACATCGCGTTCCCGCTGCTCGCCCCGGGGCTGATGGCCACCTCGCTGTTCGGCTACATCACCGCCTGGAACGAGTTCACCTACGCCAACTTCCTGATCATCAAGCACCAGGACAGCCGCACGCTGCCCGTGTGGCTGTCGTCCTTCCAGAACGTCTTCGGCACGGACTGGGGCGCCACCATGGCCGCCTCCACGCTCTTCGCACTCCCCGCGCTGGCCGTGTTCCTGCTGCTCCAGCGCCATGTGACGGCCGGCTTCGCCGCCGGCGCCGTCAAGGGCTGACACTCCCGTCCGGCCCCGCATCCGCCCCGGAGACTCCTGTCCTGCACTCGCCCCCGGAGACGTCCTGTCCCGCTGACCCCCCGGAGACGTCCCGTCCCGCACCCCGACCCCCGGAGACAGCTGTGCCCGCACCCCCGCCGGTGACCTTCTCCCTACTCCCCCGCCCCACCAAGGCCCACGCCAGAGCCGGCCGCTTCACCTTCGGCCCCGACACCTGCCTGCGCATCAGCAGCGGAGCCGAACCCGCCGCCCAGCTGCTGCGCACCCTGCTCGCCCCCGCCACCGGCCTGCCACTGCGCTCCGCCGAGGACGCGGCCGTGGTCCTGGCCCTCGACCCGGCCCTCACCGGGCTCGGCAGCGAAGGATACGGACTGACGGTCGGACCGCACTCCGTACTGCTGCGCGCCGCACAGACCACCGGCCTTCTGCGCGGAGTACAGACGATCCGTCAGCTCCTGCCCCCGCAGGCCCTGTCGGCAACACCGCACCGCGGGGTGCGCTGGTCACTGCCCTGCGTGGAGATCACGGACGTCCCTCGGCACCGCTGGCGCGGAGCGATGCTCGACGTGGCCCGGCACTTCCAGCCGGTGTCGTACCTGCGCCGCTACGTCGATCTCCTCGCCCTGCACAAGATCAACGTCTTCCATCTGCATCTGACCGACGACCAGGGCTGGCGCATGCCGGTCGCGGCCTTCCCCAAGCTCACCGAGATCGGCGCCCACCGCGCCCAGTCCGTGATCCGCGCCGGCAGCGACGACCACGACGGCGTGCCGCACGGCGGCGCCTACACCCGCGCCGAGTTGGCCGAGCTGGTGCGGTACGCGGCCGCACGAGGCATCACCGTGATGCCCGAGATCGAGATGCCGGGCCACGTCCGCGCGGCCTTGGCCGCGTATCCGCACCTCGGCAACCGACCCGACCGGGTGCTGAACGTGTGGACCAGGTGGGGCGTCTGCGACAACCTCCTCGGGGTTCACGAGGACGTCTTCGACTTCTGCCGCACCGTGCTGGAAGAGGTCATGGACGTTTTCCCCTCCCCCTACATCCACATCGGCGGGGACGAATGCCCCACCGTCGAGTGGGAGGAGAGCCCGGAAGCCAGAGCGCGCGCCCGGGAAGCGGGACTGAGCGGTCCTGCCGCATTGCACGGCTGGTTCCTCGGCCGCATTGGAGCGTTCCTCACCCGCAACGGGCGACGCCCGGTCGGCTGGGCCGAGACCGGCACCGAGCTGCCCGACGACTTCATCGTGATGGCCTGGCGCGACCCCGCGCATGCCCTTGCCGCCGCCGAACGCGGCCACGACGTCATCAACTCCCACCACCGCGCCACCTACTTCGACTACCCGCAGAGCGCCGGCCCCCAGGAGCACCCGGCGCAACCCGGAGCCGTCGTGGCACTGCGCGGCGTACACGCCCACGACCCCGTCCCCGAAGGGGCGTCCCCCGAGGCCGCCGCCCGCGTCCTGGGCACGCAGGCCCAGCTGTGGACCGAGTACGCCGCGACCCCGGACCGCCTCGAACACCTCACCTATCCCCGTCTGTCCGCCCTGGCGGACCTCGCCTGGAGCGGGCCCACGCAGTGGGCGGACTTCCGCTCCCGCCTGGACCGGCACGTCCCGCGCCTCGACGCCCTCGAGGTCAGCCGCCACCCCTGATCCCCCAAGCACGACGAACCCCACATCCCGTGTTGGAAGGAATCGCATGAAGTCCCGAACCGCTCCGAGCAGGCTGCGCATCGCCGCGGCCGCCTCCGTGGCCATGGCCATGGGCACCGTCGGCCTCACCGCACTGACCGGCACCGCCAGCGCCGCGACCGACGACGTGACGGTCCAGTACCGGACCAGCGCCACCGGCGTCACGGCCGACCAGGCCGAACCGTGGCTGAAGGTCCGGAACACCGGCTCCAGCACCCTGCCGCTCAGCTCCGTCAAGGTGCGCTATTACTTCAAGGCCGATTCGGCCGGCACCGCCTACCGCTTCGCCTGCTCCTGGGCGGTCAAGGGCTGCGCCAACATCACCGGCACCTTCGGCACCCTGACCAACCCCACGGCCACCGCGGACCGTTACCTGGACATCGGTTTCACCGCCGGGGCGGGCACCCTCGCTCCCGGCGCCGACACCGGGGACATGCAGCTGCGCTTCCACCGGGCGGACTGGCAGACACTCAACCAGGGCGACGACTACTCCTTCGGCCCGTCGCAGACGTCGTACGCGGACTGGTCGAAGGTCACCGCCCAGGTGTCCGGCAGCACGGTCTGGGGGACGGCCCCCGCGGGCAACGACCCGACGGATCCCCCCACCGACCCGCCCACCGATCCTCCGGCCGGCGGACAGAGCCTGTTCGACGACTTCAACTACACCAGCCACAGCGACCCGAAGATCTCGGCGAACGGCTGGAACGTGCGCGCCAACTCCGGCGGGCCGGGGGTGCCCGGTGCCACGTGGTCCCCGGAGAACGTCACCTTCGCCGGCTCCGGCGGCAACTCGATCATGAACCTGCGGACCTCGACCGCCGGCACGGCCGAGAGCACCAAGCACACCGAAGTCCTCACCAAGGCGACGAAGTTCAAGAACGGCACCTACGCCGCCCGGGTCAAGTTCGCCGACGCGCCTCTGTCGGGGCCCGACGGCGACCACCTCGTGCAGACGTTCTTCACCATCAACGACCTCAAGGCGCCCATGGCCGACGACTACGCGGAGTACGACTTCGAGTACCTGCCCAACGGCGGCTGGGGCGAGCCGGCCAACATCCTCTACACGACGTCCTGGGAGACCTACAACCCCGATCCCTGGCAGGCCGTCAACCAGCACACGGAGTCCCGGCAGAGCTACGCCGGCTGGCACGACCTGGTGCTCACCATCGACAACAGCAGCATCAAGTACTACGTCGACGGCCAGCTCTTCGGCACCCATGACGCCGCCTACCTGCCCGAGCGCCCCATGTCGATCAACTTCAACCAGTGGCTGATCGACCTCGCGGGCCAGACCAGCACCACCGCACGGTCCTACGACGAACAGGTCGACTACGTCCTCCACGTCAAGGACCAGGTCCTGACCCCGGCCCAGGTCGCCGCGAAGGTCAGCGCCTACCGCACGGCCGGTACCACGTTCGAGGACAAGGTTCCGAACAGCTAGCACACGGCACGGGGCCCCGCCGGTTCGGATCGGCGGGGCCCATCCGCTCCAGCAACATCGTTCTTCGTTCGCAGGAGTATGGGACGGTCGTTGGTTTCGCACTCGCCGAAGGAGTTGGCCCACTCGCGGTCAGCGGGTGGTCACCTCTACCACCCGGTACCGCGTCCGGCCGACCAACTCTGCGGCGAGATCGGCGGCTTGCCGTTGGCCGAAGCCTCCGTAGATCTCCAGGCTTCCGTCGGTGAGGGACTGATTCACCGAGGGTGCCGACACCACTTGGCCCCCGGCCGTGATTGCCAGCTGGTTCTGCGGTGGCACGAACGTGGCAAGCTGGGCTGTCAGTTGGGCGAATTTCTTGCCTCCGACGGAGCTTAGGGATACCTGGACGCTCCAGCCGCGGTCGGCGGCGTAAGAGGCTTCAGCCTTCGTCACGTCGTCGCCCGTGAGAGCCGCGGCGCCCAGCAGATACGTGATCGGGTCGCGGGCGTCGCACAGGACCACAGGCTCGGAGGGGACAGCCTCCTCGGTCGGGACGGCTGCCGAGGGGCACTCGGTTGCCATGAACCGCCCCTCCAGCGCCGCGACAGCGGGGTCGCCTCCGGCCGGTGGTGAGGCCGTGTTCTCGACCCCGAGTTGGGGCAGGGTGCTCGGCGTAGCGGTTCGCAGTTGGAGTACCGGCCGGAACTCCACGCCGGACTCCTCCTCGGCCAGCGCCACGAGGCGCTCGCGGTACCTGACAGGCGCGGTGACCGTGATCGTGTCGTCCGTGCCGGTGAACTCGGCTCCTTCGATGCCGGATTCGGCCGCGCGGTCGCGGAGTCGGGTCATGGCTTGGTCGGCATCGGCGGAACGTGCGTCGTCAGCGGGTGCGAAAGTCACCGTCACGGTGGTCGGGTTCGTGACCGGGTGCGGTGACGCGGGTGCGTTCGGTGCCCCGAGTAGTGCCGGCGCGCCAAGAATGAGCAGCCCGACCAAGAGGGCGACGGGCCAGTCGTACCTGTCCACTGCGCTGTCGTCCTGTCGCAGGTCCGCTCCGTCGATTCCGGTTCGGTGAAGTTCCCAGTCACCCGGCGTCGTTCCCAGCAGCCTGTCCGGATCCGGTTCGCCGCCCAACGGTTTGATGCACGTGTGGTCGGACCACTGCTCGCCACGTGGGCCGCACGCCAGTACCCAGCGGCCCACCGCGGATTCGTCGTCGAGCAGGGCCGCGGTGACGACATGGAGGGGAGTTGTCCGGTGGGCGGCCTCAGCCAGTCGCGCGCCGCGGCGCAGGGCGCGGGCGAGCGATGCGGTGATCAGGTGCGGCCGTTGTCCCGCTGGGGCGCTGAGCAGCACCCGGTCGCTTCTCCCCTCGGGAGGCATGTCGCGCATGTCCGTGGCCGGACTGCCGGGCAGTGGGTGCCAGGTTGCGGGGTCCGAGGTGAACGCGGCGATGGCGAAGTCCATGGTGCTGATCGGCCGTCCCTCGGGTGCCTGCGCCGCCGCGTCCAGCACGGCCCGGACGGATGAGGGAAGCGTCAGCGACAGCTGTCCCTGTGAGGTGACGTGTTCGAAGGACAGACCGCCTGCGTCCCAGAACACCGGGGTCGCGGGGCGGGAGCTCGAGCGGAGGGAAGGGGCGGCCGTGGACCAGGTGATGAGCCCTGTGGTCGTGGCGGCGTCGAGTTCGGAGAGGGGCATCTCCCGAACACGTTCGAGCGCCGCTGCACGGAGTACGGACAGGGGAGAGCGAATCTGTGGGACCGACGCGATGAGCCGGCGGACGTCCGCGCCGGCGGCCTCGTCCGGTACAGGTGCGGCGCCGCCGACCACGGTGTGCGCGCCGCCGAGGAAGCAGGCGAGCGGGAACCCGAACGGCTCCCTGCCCGTGTCGACGATCATCCCGTTGACCCAACAGGAACCCAGCACGACCGTCGACGGCCAGGGCAGCATCGCTGCGCTGGCTGCCGAGAGCGTCGACCCGTCGGCGAGCCAGAGCGACCGGTCCACGGCCGCGCCCGGGGAACCATGTGCCGAAATGATCGCCAGATCCGCCGCGGGTCGCATGTGCAGGGCGGCCTCAAGCTGAGCGCGATCAGCTGTGCGCCGCACGGTCGCCGACGTGGCGATGCGCTCCAGTGCCGCGGCCTCCGCCGCCGCGCTCTCGGGCGGGAGTCCGACGCCGATGTGGCTGACAACCGTCGGACCGCTCGCGGTCCGCGAGTCCGGATGCCTGGTGGTGGGCGGTCGGAGCATCGAGAGCGCCGGGGTGAGCGTGATCAGCGCGTATTCCAGCAGGGGGCGCCGATCGCGCACGGGGAGGGCGGCGAAGGGCAGCGCAGAGAGCGGTCCGTCGGGTACGACGACCACCTCACGAGCGGTTCCCCCGTTCTCGGGGCACAGCAGGTCCCACCACTCGGCAGGGACCAGCGCTTGACTCAGCCGCGTCCAGACCGGGTCGTCGAGCGGCGTGTAGTAGAGCATTGTCGTCTGCGCCTCGTCCGTCGCCGCCAGCGCGTCCAGGGCGCCCGCCGGGGTGAACGTGTCCGAGATGATCTCGCTCGCCTCGGCTTCCAACCGGGTCCGGTGGAGCCTGATTCCGTCCCCCGCAGAGACCATCGCACTCAGCACGGACCAGCCTCGCGCGTCACGTCGGCAGTGGTAGAGCAGAGCGACTCGCTCGCCGAGCCGGTCGAGAAGGTTCTGGACGTCAGTGGTGGCGGAGATCGCGGACTCGTCCTGGGCCGCGTCGGCATGGTCCGTGCCCGGGCTTTCGCCGCCCGTGGCCATGGCGGCGGGTTCCTGGGCCTCGCCCGCAGTGCCGTCGGCCATGTCCTTCCGTATTCCGGTCAACGGCGACGGTACGGTTCCGTCGCCCCGGCGGGCGGCGGCCAGGCGGTCGAGGAGGTGGCCGCGGGCACCGATCGCGCCGAGGTTTTGCTGGACGGCGGCGAACTCCTCGGCCGTAAGTGCCCGGGCTGTCGCCTCCAGCCGGACCAGACGCTGAAGTCGGGTGTCCTCCGCCGGATACCACGGGCTGTCGTCCGCGCCGATCAGTGCCTCGGTCAACGTGCGGTGCAGAGACTCCAACAGCCACAGGCCCAGTTCGGCGGCCTTGCCGGGGTGGGCGTGCGGTTCGCTCGACGCGAAGGCGAACACCCTTGCGTAGAGCTCCTGTTGTGCGGCCAGCCAGGCCGAGCGGTGTTCCTCACCGCGCAGGGCGCCACGGTCGGACTCCAGCATCTGCAGGCCCACCCGGATCATGTCGAGGGCCTGCTCCTCCTGATCCGGCTCGTCGTAGCCGGCCTCGACGGCGTTGAGGAAACCGAGCACGACGCACCGGGCCGCGCGGGTCCGCTCCACGGTTGCCTCGAACGCGCTCAACGCGTCGAGGTACGCGCCGGTCGCCGCGCCGTGGTTCCCCCTGGACTCATGGATCTCGGCGGCCAGTATCAGTGCCAGCCCTGTGGCCGTCCGACCCTGCTGGTAGGAGCGGAGCTGGGCGTCAGGGTCGCCGCCACGAGCGAGCGGCGCGACACGGTCCGGCAGTCGGCACACCCTGTACGCCAGCTCCAGCGCCCTGTCCGGGTCGCTCGCGGCGAGAGCGCGTGCCTCGACGACGAGATCCAGTAGGACCGCCCCGTACTCCTGTAGCCACACCAGCCCCGTGCGCCGCCCCGCTCCGTACGGAGCGACCGGGTCCGCACCCACTTCCAGGGCCACTTCGGCGATCAGCCCACGCAGCGCCGCCGGTACGCGTCCCGCGACGCAGGCCGCCTGCCGCAGCTCGGCCAATGACCGCTCCGACTCTCCCACCGCGCGCAGAAGCCCGGCCTCCGCCGCGAGCGCAGCGGGCTGTCGGGCGGTCTCTGGAGAGACAAGCATCGCGCGCAGCAGCCGTTCGGCCTGCGGCAGTTCGTTCTGAGCGATCATGTAGTCGATTCCGAGAGCCCAGCAGAACGCCTCCGAGACCGCGTCGCCCCGTTCTCTGAACACCGCCGCGGAGTCCTGCGCCTGGGTCTCGGCGAGGTTGGTCGAGAAGAGCGTGGACTGCGGGTAGGCGGTGATGACATTCCGCAGCGCGATGTAGGGGCGCAGCCCGAGCAGAGCACGGGACGAGGGACCGAAACCCGCGGCGGTTCTCCGGCGCCGCCAGGAATGGGTGCCTCGCCCTCGGGCTCGGCGCACGAGTATCGCAAGCAGGACGGCAACGGTGAGCGGACCGTAGCGCAGGACCGTTCCCCCGAGCCCGTCGTGGACCGCCCAGACACCGATGACCAAGGTCATCACACCGAGGAAGACCTTCTGGAGGACCAGCGGGAGCGGCGACTCCCCGTCCAGACGCGTCCCCAGCCGCAGCAGCGTCATCAGCACCAGGGCGGCGACGAGTACCGTTGCGCTTCCAGTCGGCAGCAGGTCCGTCAACCACCCGAGAGGGGCGTCCTGCCACCGCGCCCCGCCCGCCCCCAGGTCCTGAGTGACGGCGAGCCAGGCGAGGCCCGCCGCCACGAACACCGCGACCGGCATCGCGTCGGCCGCCGCGTACCGCAGCGTGAAGATCAGACGGTAGGTGATGGGTCTCGCGAACATGCCGCTCCCCGTTGAGGCATCCCTCTCTTCCCCCTCAACTCCGCAAATTCCACAGTGAATCGGGGCGAGAAGCCATATGGTGCAGGAGCGGGACGCGCCACGAGGGGGAAATGATGGAAGCCATACCGACCGAGCCACGTGGTACCGCACACCACAAGGCGGTGGACCTGGGCGCCGGGCAGTTGCTCCACTTCTTCGCCAACGACCCGGCCGACCTTCCGGGCGACGCGGTCACCCGCGAACTTCGCACCGCGGCGCGCATCGCCCGCACGCAAAACACCCGGGGCGTCCTCGACACCGGCCTCGAACAACTCGCCGCCGGCATCGTCGGCGGGGCCGGCTGGGCCGGTATGTCCGCCTCGCTCCGAGCCACGGCAGGCTACCTCCGGCGCCCCCGGCCGCCGGAGCCCGCCACGCTCCACCAAGTCGTCGCCCGCCTACGGGAGACCTGCCAGCTCGTCCTCGGCGCCGCACCCGCCACACTCGACGACGCGGACCTGCGCCGTCAGGACGACGGCACGTGGACAGTCCGCTTCACGCACCCCACGGGCACCTATGAAGCACATGTGGGCCAAGACGGCGGGATCGTGCACTGGGTGCGCCTGCCCCACCCCGACTCATCGGCATGATCTCCCGCGGCGACCGCGTTTTTTTGCTCGTCGTGACCCCGTGACCTTTCGTCTGGATCACCGGGCTGACCAGAGGAGGAGCATGCCTGCGACGTGGAGTCCGGGCAGGTAGATGGTCGCGTCCTCCCGTAGCGGGTGGCGATGCCGCGCTACCGCGGCATTCGACACGTCACGGGCGGCTTCAGCCCCATCTTCACCAGCAGCTCACGCCGGTGCAGGTCGAAGGCTGCTCGGTAGGTACAGGCGAGGCCAGAAGAAGACCGCGTCGACGCCGTAGCGCTCTTCATCACGCGAGAGAGGCCTCTGCCGCGCACACGACGTTGCCCAGCCGGGTGGGCAACGTCCTCGCCGGATCGGTCGGGAACTCGTAGAACCTGCCTTTGTCACAGTGACAGAACCCCGCAAGCGCGTGCGCCAGCGGAAGTGAACGGATGCGCCAAGCGCGGGGGCGGCGTCCGACGGACATGCGAGGTGGGCGAGACTTGCCCGGTGGCACGTACAGACGAGACCCGTCAGGCCGATCCGCACGCGCCGGCATCCGGCACGGCACCGAACCCCCGACCGGCGGCCGGGCAGGCTGCCGGGCCCGGCGCCCGTATGCCGCGCTGGCTGCCGCGGTCCATGGTGCTCGCGCTGCTGCTGGTCGGAGTGTTCCAGCTGGGCAGCTGGGCCTTCCATCAGCTCCTCGGGCTGCTGATCAACATCCTCATAGCGTTCTTCCTGGCCCTCGCGATCGAGCCCGCGGTGAGCCGGATGGCCGCGCGCGGCGTGCGCAGAGGACTTGCCGCCTTCCTGGTCTTCCTCGGCCTCGTGGTCGCGACCTCCGGTTTCGTCACGCTGCTCGGCTCCGTGCTCGCCGAGCAGGTCATCAAGATCGTCGAGGATTTCCCGGCGTACCTCGATTCCGTCATCAACTGGGTCAACGCGCACTTCAACACCGAGCTGAAGCGGGTGGACGTCCAGGAGGGCCTGCTGCGCTCCGCGTGGCTGCGCGAGTACGTCGAGAACAGCGCGACCGGCGTCCTGGACGTGTCTGCCCAGGTCCTCGGCGGCCTCTTCCAGCTGCTGACGATCACACTGTTCTCGTTCTACTTCGCGGCGGACGGCCCCCGACTGCGCCGCGCGATCTGCTCCGTACTGCCCCCCGCCAAACAGGCCGAGGTACTGCGGGCGTGGGAGATCGCCGTCGCGAAGACGGGCGGCTACATCCACTCGCGCGGCCTGATGGCCCTCGTCTCCGGCGTCGCGCACTACATCATGCTCGAAGCGCTGGGCGTTCCCTATGCGCCCGTGCTGGCCATGTGGGTCGGGCTGGTGTCGCAGTTCATCCCCACCATCGGCACGTATCTAGCGGGCGCCCTGCCCATGCTGATCGCGTTCACGGTCGACCCCTGGTACGCGCTGTGGGTGCTGATCTTCGTGATCGTCTACCAGCAGTTCGAGAACTACCTGCTGCAGCCGAAGCTGACCGCCAGGACCGTCGACATCCACCCGGCGGTCGCGTTCGGCTCGGTCATCGCCGGCACCGCGCTCCTCGGCGCGGTCGGTGCCCTGATCGCCATCCCCGCGGTCGCCACGTTGCAGGCGTTCCTCGGGGCGTATGTGAAGCGGTACGAGGTCACGGACGACCCCCGCGTAGAGGGCCACCGAACCAGGGGCCGCCCAGGCGGCAGCCTCGTCGGACGGCTTCGGAGGCTGCCGGGTCAGAAGGCGGCCGGGGAACCAGCGATGGCGAACGCGACGGACAGCCCGTCCTAGGCGCCGCACCACTCTGCCTCCTCGGCACGTGAGATCGCTCTGCCTCCTCGACACGTGAGGTCGCTCTGCTTCCTCGGCCGTGAGACCGCTCGGAACCCCGCATGCGGATCGCGGAAGTGCCGAGCGGTCCCCCTCGCCGACCGCAGGGAGAGGCACTCGGTGCTACGGCGTCGCCGGCCCTGCGGGCTGCCACCAGGCGGCGGAGGCGTCGCGCAGGGTGTTGGTGCCGCAGTGCACCTCGCCCATGCCGAGGTGGTACGTGTACCAGTCGTCGATGTACGACACCTTCATGCCCGCCTTCACATAGGCGGCCGTGACGGCCTGGGTGAAGATGTCCTTGCCGCCGATGACGGGACCCCACTGGCGGGGAGCGAGGTAGCGGTCACGGCTGAGGAGGATGCCGTTGACCGCTCCGGGCACGTACGCACTCGTCGCGATGGTCGCCCGTGCAGCCGCGGCGGAGTCGTTGCCGCCCCTGGACAGCCACCGCTGCTGGCCGTGCTCCTTCACCTCGTCCGGCAGGGGAGCGTTCCCGCCCATGCGCGTCAGTCGCGGCACGCGGACGTCGTCGCCGCCCTCCGTACGGGCCATCGAGCCGCGGGTGTAGAGGGCCGGCACGCGCACGATCTCGTCGTCGGTCACGCCGGTCTCACGCTTGAGGATCTCCAGATTGGCCGCGATCCGCTGAGCCGCCATGTTGTTGTCGGACACCAGGTGTCGCGAGGCGAGTGCCTGGTCGATGGTCTCCGGAAGCGGCGGGGAGCCCCCGAGGCCCGGGACGGAGAACATCTTGGTGCTGCCGTGGCCCGCGCGCTTGGCGTCGCGCAGCAACTGCAGCCCGGCCTCGGGGTCGGCAACGCCGATCCGCCAGCCGCGCGGGGTGTCGGCGGGCAGGAACTGCACGAACTCGTCGACGTGCCCGACCTCCAGCCAGGAGGTGTCAAGCAGCAGCGGGTCCTGGAATCCCTGGGATTTCAGCAGGGTGCGCATCGTCGCCGAGGGCCGCTCGCCGCTGTCCTTGCGCCACCCCATGATGATCCGTCCGGCCGGGAACGAGCGGCCGTTGTGGGCGTACGGCGGGATGGTCTCCAGGTTCCCCATGGAGTTGAGCGACCAGTCCGCCGGTGCCGACGCATCGAAGGCCTGCACGACCCCGATGTCCCGTCCGCGGACCTTCTCGAACAGCTCCCGGCCGGCCTCACGGTCCGGTTGCGCGGAGCGCAGCATCACACGCATCACGTGCCGGCGCCCGTTGTCCCCGGTCATGCTCACGTACGCCGGCTCGACGAAGTCCTGCGCCCAGGGGTCCTGGTACTTGTCGAACGTGACCAGCGGCTTGGTGATGCCGGCCTTCTCCGCTTCCTTCTTCAGGTCGGTGACGAACTTGCCCTGGAGCCCGCTCCAGTCCGCGTCACGGTTCAGCTTGGTGACCATCATCTGCTGGGTCTTCTGCAGGTGGTGGTGGGTGAGGAGCGGAGCGACGCGCAGGGTGACGGAGTCAGAGGTGCTCTGGCCGCCGGCCGTCACGGTGAGACGGATGACCGTCCTGCCGTCCCACTTCCGCGTGTCCCGGATGATGTCGGTGGCCTCGACCCCGAACTCCACGCCGGAACGCAACTCGGCCGCCGACAGGCTGGTCTGCGGCGTGATCATGACCCAGTTGCCCGCACGCTTGAGGTAGACGCGGGTCTGCTTCGCGCCGGTGGTGACCTTGACGCCGCCCTTGGCGCCGGACGGCAGGCCCCGCATCGGTACCGAGCGGATACGGGCGAGGTCGGCGGCGTCGGCCGTGCCGTTCACCTTGGTGTCGGAGGCGTCGTTGCACGCGGCCAGCTTGGCGTCGGACAGCGGCCTGCCGCCGGGTCCGGTGACCGGGCAGCGCTTGGTGTCGTCGTCGATGTTGGGCAGGTAGACCGCTCCCCTGCCCGAGGACCAGGTGTCCTCTCCCGTCGTGTCGGTGCCGCCGCCGACATCGACCTGCCCGTCACGGTTCACGTCGGCACGGAGGTCGGCCCGTGCGGCCGGCTCGGCGGCCGAGGCGGGTGAGAGCGGCACGGCCAGCGCCGTTCCGACCGCGGCGAGCGCGACGACCATGGGCCCGGCAGGGTTCGTACGTATACGTCTGCGTGAACGCACAGCGCGTTCCTCCTCAGTTGGGGGGGTGCACCGTGCAAGAGGTGAAACGAGTGGCTGTGCGTTCACTGTGCTGACGGAAAGTCATACCGAGGTCTGACGGAGCCCCGCCGATCGGCGGGGGTGGGACAGCACAGGGCGCCGGGAGTCCGACAACTGCTCCCGCGCCCGCGCAACCCGCTGCGGAATCTCAACGTCCAACTTCACGAAAGACAGCTGTCGATCACCCGGGAGAGCACGTGGCGAAGAAGGACCGGACGACGGACGCGGCGAAGGACAAGGACCGCGAGAAGTGGATGGCGCGTTTCCAGGTACGGCTGGTCACGCAGCCGGGTGTGGACCGGGCGATCGTGCTCCAGGCGGTCAAGGAGGTCACGACGCACTGCGAGGAGACCGGAGAGGACCCGCGGACCGCTTTCGGCGACCCGGACGCCCACGCCGTGCAGGTCGCCGCGCGGCTGGTACCGGAGGACCGGGCGGCGCGCGGGAGGCAGAACAACGCCCTCGTGGACGCGCTCGACTCCGTACGTGACGCGGTGGGCAAGATCGGCGGCATGTGACCGGTCGAATCGATCACGCGCGGTCACGGCCCCGAACGGACACCGAGGTGCGGTCGCCGCCGGCCGGTGCTGCAATTGAGGTGATGGCCGCCCGGTGCTGCCGATGAGGCGCGGGGCGTCACTGGGGGCTGCCGCGAGCACCAGAGGTGACACCGTGAGCGACGAACTCGAAGACGTTGGCCCGATCGACTACCTGGTCGTCGAGTTTCCCGGCAACCGGATGACGGGCGAGGGCCTGCCCCTCCTGGTCGACCTCGTGGACCGCGGCATCATCCGGATCCTGGACCTGATGTTCGTCCGGAAGGACGACGACGGATCCGTGACCGGCATGGAGATCGCCGACCTCACGGGCGACGGCGAACTCGACCTGTCCGTCTTCGAGGGAGCATCGTCCGGCCTACTGGGCCAGGACGACCTGGAGGAGGCGGCCACCGCGCTGGAGCCGGGCAGCTCCGCGGGCATCCTGGTCTACGAGAACCGGTGGGCCGCACCCTTCGCCGCGGCCCTGCGCCGTGGCGGTGCCAGGCTGGTCGCGTCCGGGCGGATTCCGGTGGACGCGTTCGTCGCGGCCCTCGATGCGACGGAGGACGCTCGTTGAAGGAGGCCGGTCACCGTACGAGGCCGCTCGCTGAACGACGACCGGTCGTTGCTGATGTCGATCGCGGCTGACGCAGAGAAGGGAAACGGTCATGCCAGGTCTCCTCCGCGGGGTCGCTCGCACCGCTGTCGTCGCCGGAACGGCGACCGCCGTGTCCAACCGGGTCTCCCGCCGGCAGCAGGGCCGCTGGGCGGCGCAGGAGCAGAACGCTTACGCGGCAGCCCCCGCTCCCCAGCCGGCGCCCAGCGCCGAGCTGCCGCCACCCGACATGACCACCAAGATCGAACAGCTGAAGCAGCTGGGCGACCTCAAGGAGCAAGGCGTGCTCACCGAGGCCGAGTTCGAGGAGCAGAAGCGCAGGCTCCTGGCGTCGTGACCTGCCGTCGCCGCCGTGAATTGGACGGCCTGCTGTTCGGCGAGGACCCGCTGCTGGGAGCATCACGTCCCCACCCCGGGGAGCCGTGATGGCCCTTCGTGAAGGTGATGGCGATGCCGGCATGGCGTTTGCGGGACTTCCACGACGATGACCTGGACCACGCCATCCAGATCTGGGACCAGAACCAGCAGGCGGACGAGGCAACTGGCGCCTTTCCTCTGTCGGAAGTCGTGACCTCAGCCAGGTCCGCTGGCCCAGCGGTGGTGGCTGTGGTCGGCAACGAGCTCGTTGGCATCGCCGTGTCGCAGGCTCATGGCGAGAGAGGCTGGATCGTCCTGGTGGCCCTGGCCGGAGCCTGGCGCAGGCGCGGCGTCGGGAGCGCCTTGATCGCCGAGCTCGAACGGCGCCTGCGGGCACAGGGGGTCCGCCGGATCGGCGCGCTCTTGGCACCAGGGGTGACCGGAACCACTGCCTTGGAGAACTCCGGCTACCGCTCCCGGGCCGGGCTCGTCTTCTACGAGAAGGTCGAGCAGTCCGGCGCGAGCGACGCAGGCCTCCTTGCGGAACTCGGGGGGAGGATGCTTCCCGGAGATCTGTGGGAGAGCCTCGCGGGGATGGAAGGGGTGAAGGAAGCCATCGAGCGGCGGATCGTCCTGCCGCTCGCCAGGCCCGTGCTGGCCGAGCAGTACGGAGTGAGGCCGCCCAAGGCCGTCATCCTCTTCGGGCCGCCCGGCACCGGCAAGACCAGCTTCGCCCGAGCGGTCGCCTCACGCCTGCAGTGGCCCTTCGTCGAACTCTTCCCCTCCCGGCTTGCATCGTCCCGAGAGGGAGGGCTGGCGGCTTCCCTGCGGGAGACGTTCACCGAGTTGATCGAACTGGAGACGGTGGTGCTCTTCATCGACGAGGTGGAGGAGATCGCCGCCGCCCGCTCCGGTACGGCCGTCGACGCCAGTCACGGCGTCACCAACGAACTCCTCAAGCTGATCCCCAGCTTCCGCGACCACGACGACCGCCTCTTGATCTGCGCCACGAACTCCGTCCGCCGCCTCGATCCGGCCTTCCTTCGGCCCGGACGCTTCGACTACGTCATCCCCGTCGGCCCGCCGGATCCGGAGGCCCGATCGGCCGTTTGGCGCCGCTACCTGGGGCCCGCGGCCGTCCACGTCGATCTCGACCGTCTGGTGGAGGCGAGCGCGATGTTCACGCCGGCCGATATCGAGTTCGCCGCTCGTAAGGGCGCACAAACCGCTTTCGAGCGTGAAGTAACTCAGGGGGAGGGCGCACCCGCAGGCACGGGGGACTATCTGCAGGCCATAGAGCAGACTCGGCCCACTCTCACCGACCAGGCGCTGAGGGACTTCGCCGAGGACACCGAGGAGTACGTGCGCATGTGACATCGCGGCGCACCAGACGACCTGACGGGACTCGTCACCGGGACGTGGCCCCGTTGCCGGTGCCGTCGCCCCGGTGCGGGGACTGTCAGTCGGTGTAGACCTCGGCGCGGTCCACGCTCACGAACGCTGCCCCGGCGGAGGAGTTGCGTTCCCCGGTGACGCGGACTTGTAGCGTGTGTGTGCCGTACGGCAGGCGTGGGCTGAGGTACTGGAGCGTCTCACCGGTGCGGATCGCTCCGTAGAAGTCGACTCGTTGTTCGGCGCCTCCGTCGATGCGGATGCCCGCGATGCCGTTGCCCGTGTCCTTCACGGACAGCAGCGCGATTCTGGTGCCGGTGAAGCTGAACGTCGCGGTGTTGCCGGCCAGGTCGCTCCAGTGGTCGTCGCTCCAGAAGCACTGCGCCGCGCAGCCGGTGCCCGAATTCCAGGCACCCTGGTAAGTCACCGTGCCGCTGCCGCTGGAGCGGCCGCCGTCGTTGATCCAGTAGTTGCCCGACCCGGGGTCACCGGAGGGCAGGTCCTGTGTCGCGCCCAGTGCGAGCGGAGTACCGAGGTCGGGGCTGCCGTCGGCACGCCAGCCGATCTTCTGGGCACGGGTCGTGCGGTTGCTGTAGGTGAAGACCGACGTGGTCTTGGCGTGGTAGATGATCCAGTCCTCGGTTCCGTCGGGGGAACGGAAGAAGGCGTGGTGGCCGGGACCGAACACGCCCCTGGCGTCGTTGCGCGAGAAGACGGGCCCGCTGTGCTGGGTCCAGTTGCCGGGCAGCAGCGGGTCGGCGCCATTGGGCAGGGACATCATCCAGACCTGGTAGTCGGGCTTGCCGGTGTCGCACGCCGAGTACGTCATCCAGGTGCGGCCGTTGCGGTACAGGAACTCGGGGCCTTCACGGACCTCGGGGCAACCCCCGGCACCGTCAAGGGCGATGGCGTTGCCGGAGACGGTGTACGGGTTCGACATGGGCGCGATGTTCAGGCCGTTGTGCTGATAGGCGTTGATGCCGCTGTAGGCGAGGTACAGCTTGCCGTTGTGCTGGAGGATCCCGGGGTCGATGGCGAAGTCGTCGGTGTGGTTGGGCGGGGTGAGCTTCGCCTTGAAGTGGTACGGCCCTGTCGGATCGTCGCCCTGCGATTCGAGGACGTACAGCCGGTGGTGGTCGTCCACTCCGTCGTCGGCCGTGTAGTACATGTACCAGCGGTTGTTGAAGCGGTAGAACTCGGCTGCCCAGATGTGCTGGTTGCGTGAGGCGTCGGTGTCTCTCCAGACCGTGATCGGGTCGGCCTTGAGCAAGGTGCTCAGTGAGGAGGAGCGCCACATCTTGATGCTGTCGCCCTGCGTGGTGGTGAGGTGGTACGCCCCGTTCGCGTAAGTCATGAACGGGTCGGGTCCGGTGTTGAGCGGATTGCGGAAGGTACCTGCCGCCGCGGCTGCCACCGGTGCGGCGTCCGCCACCCGCTGGGTGGCGGTGGCGGCGCTGGTGGCCTGCGGTACCCAGACCAGGCTGACGAGCAGGGCGAACAGGGCGGTCACCAAGGTGGTGACGGAACGAGCGCGCATCGGCGACTCCCCACATCTCTCGAAGTGCCATGGACTGCGGACGGCTTGGACCGCGGACAGCGCTGCATGAGCTGGCGGCGGTCTATGGCACCACGGTCGTTACATCGATGTAAAGAGTGGCGTGTAGAGACGTGACCGCCGAAAGTCGCTCACCCTCAACTACTGGCGCTAAGTTGCTCCTTGACCCCAAATCGGGCTGATCCGGAGGACATCGCGTGACCGAGATTCCCGCCGCCTCGACCGAGGCGCGTAAGCGAATCAAGACCGACCAGCCGCACACGGCCCGAATCTGGAACTACTGGCTGGGAGGCAAGGACAACTACGAGGTCGACCAGGCCGCCGGCGACCAGATCCGTACGTTGCATCCGGGCATCGGCGACTACGCCCTCGCCGACCGGCAGTTCCTCGGGCGTGCCGTGCAGTACCTCGCCGGCGAGCGCGGGATACGGCAGTTCCTCGACATCGGCACGGGCCTGCCGACGGCCGACAACACCCACGAGGTCGCCCAGCGCATCGCGCCGGAGTCCCGCATCGTCTACGTCGACAACGACCCCATCGTGCTGGCCCACGCGGAAGCCCTGCTGACCAGCACGCCCGAGGGCCGCACCGACTATCTCGACGAGGATCTGCGCAACGTCGACACCATCCTGGAGCAGGCCGCACGCACCCTGGACTTCAGCCGGCCCGTGGCACTGATGCTGCTCGGCGTCGTCATCTTCATCGAGGACGACGACGAGGCGTCCGGCATCGTGCGCCGCCTGATGGACCGCCTGCCCTCGGGCAGCCACCTCGCCCTCTCACACACCATCACGCGTCCGGACATGCCGGACGTCGACGCGGCGGTGGCGTTCTGGAACGAGCACGGCACACCCAAGCTGACCCAACGCACACCGGAACACATCGCCGGATTCTTCGAAGGCCTCGAACTCCTCGAACCGGGCGTCGTGTCCTGCAACCGCTGGCGATCGGACGACAGCGAGACGGATCTGCCGGCCGAGGTGGCCATGTTCGGCGGCGTGGGGCTCAAGGCCTGATGGTCGTAGGGGCCTCGGTCACGGAATTGCCGTGACCGAGGCCCCTGAGTCAGGCACCGCAGAAGCTACCGGCCGGCGCTAGTTCCGGTACCTGAACACGATCCGGCCGCGCGTCAGGTCGTACGGCGGGAGTTCCACCAGTACGCGGTCCTCCAGCACGATCTTGATGTAGTTCTTGCGGATCTTGCCGCTGATGTGCGCGAGCACCTGGTGGCCGTTGTCGAGTTCCACGGTGAACATGGCGCTGCGCAGGCACTCGACGACCTTGCCCTCGACCTCGATGACGTTCTTGTGCTTCGTCATCGCACCAGCTCCAGGTTGCTGCTCATCGGCCGGGCACCGATGCCCTCGAACAGCGCCGTGGCTGGTCGGTTGGACTCGTGGACTTCCGTCCACGCCTCTGCGTGCCCGGAGTTGTGGAGCGTCCCCAGCGCGTGGGCCAGCAGTGAACGGGCGATGCCGCGGCGCTGCTCCCCGGCCCGGACCGCGACGAGCCCGATGCGCGGCCGGTTCACGGTCACCACCCGGATCAGGCCCAGGTAGCGGTCCGGCGTCGCGGCCACCGCGTATTTCGACGGGTCGACGATGGTGTCGCCTTCGGGGCGGGGAATCACCTCGGCGGGCATCGACCGCCAGCCGACGGTCGCTTCGACTTCGTCACGGATCGCGCGGTCCACCGCCCGCAGCAGACCCTCGTCCGCCTGACCGGCGGGCACGATCGTGACGCCCGAGGGCGGCAGGACTTCGCCGAGCCCGTTGACCCGCGGGTCGGTCGGTACGGCGTACTCCCACTCGCGGCGCCGGATCTTGAACCCGGCCCGCCGCCAGCCTGCTGTCAGCTCGACGTCGGCTTCGTCGACCACCGTGTACAGCGGCGCCGGCAGTGCCGCCAACATCGCCTCGGCGAGCCGGTCGAAGGCGGCGTCGTGCCAGGCGTCGATGCTGACGAACAAGCGTCCGTCGGGCCGGTGCTTCGCATACCCGCGGCCGACCACCAGGTCGTCTTCCAGGGCATGCCATTGCCTGTCCGCGACGCGCGTGATCACCACCGCGTTCTCGCTCAGGCCAGATGCGTAGGGCTTTGTATCCATCGGAATCTCCTCCAGGAGTGCCTCAATCTCAGGCGCTCCTGGCGACACCGAACGTCAGCCGCCGGACCGTGACGGGATGAGGGAGCACCCACGGGTAACTGTGTTCACGGGGCTCACCTCCATACGACGACTTCACGGTCCACCGCGAAAGTAACAACGGGGCGCGCCCCGCTCAAATCCTTTTCCATGAGCTCGTAACGCAACCAGCGACCACGTCCCGGGCTTCAGCGCTCACCCGGCGGACAGAACGAAACGCTCTACCTCCCTCGCCCGGTCGTCCATCTGCTCCGCGATCGACTCCGCGACTTCTTCCACGAGGCGAGTGATCTCGGTCGGCTCCAGGCTGGCCGTCTCCAGCGCCCGCTGGAGTCGCCACCGTGCGGCGTATTCGACTCCCGCGGCGCTGCCGACGACCACTGCACCGGCGGCGGCCACCGCTCCGGCCGCGACCAGGAGCGGGCCGGCGCCCCCCTTCCGGAACGCCTGTACCGCACCGTTCATGAGAACGCGCCCGGCCACGGTCGCGCCTCCGGCGGTCGTCAGGATCCCCTGTGCCACGCCCGCCGTCCGCAGGACACCACGGATGCGTGCCGTCATCTTCACGCTGACGATGTTCGGCACAGTCAGGTCGAGTCGGAACCGGTCGTCCCGGATTCCGTAGGCACGGCAGATGTCCAGGACGAGCGGCGCCAACGAGGCCTCCAGTCGCGCTTGCAACCGCTGGAACGCCGCGTCGAGGTCGGCCACTTCACGAATCTGCTCGTCCAGCGGTGTGGACGACTGGGCACCGCCGTTCCCCGCTTCCAGCTCGACGCGCTGCCGCAGCAGGCTGATCATTTCGTCGAACGATTCGAGGAGCGCGGCGCGGATTTCGTTGTTGAAGTCGGTCTGGTCCTTGAGGGCTCGGATGTCGCGCCGAAAGCGTTCCACGCCGACCCGGTGCCGGCCGGCGCTCGCCAGGCCTCGGGCCACGGTGAACGAGGGGTTCGGGTCGTTCCGTACCTCCGCGTCCGGGAAGGACTCGGCGCAGGCTTCCCGGACGACCGGCATACGTGAGCCGCCGCCGGTCACGATGATCAACTGGGGCCGGGACGAGCCGAGTTCTCGCTTCGCCTGCGCCAATACGGCGCGGAAGTCGTCCGCCCAGCCTCCGGGGGTGGCAACCAGCCGGGGAATCTCCACTCCGCGCAGTCGGCCGCCGCCCTTGTGGACGATCGGCGCGAAACGGGTGGCACACCCTTGCGGCATGCTGCGGAAGTTGTCACGGTCCCCGTTGCCGGATGAGAACTGCGCCTCCTTTGCGCGGCGGCACACGAGCCGGAGCATCTGTGCTCCGCCGGGCATCGCCAGGGCGTCGGTGAACTCCTTGTCCTCGGCGAGTTCCGTACGCAGTAGGGCAGCGAGTGCGTCATCGATCCGTCGGCAGCCGAGTGAGGCTCCCACGGGCAGATTGCGCGGTTCGAGATCGTCGACGAATGTGAAGTCGGTCGTCGAGGATCCGACGTCGACGATGAGCACTTCCCGCAGCGCGTCGCGATCGACACCATTGCCGCGGTCCTGCGTGTGACGGTCCCGGACGTGGACGAGCGCCGACTGCGACTCAGGCATGAGTCGCACGGGAACGTCGAGAGGTCCGAACTGCTTCGCATACGCCTCGACGGCGTCCATGGGCCATCCGGCGGGATGCCCCACGTACACGGCGCAGTCCTGCCGGACATCCGGATGGCGGCGGAAGAACTCGCGGAGCAGCGCCTGGGAGAACGGCACCTGGCGTGGCATGACTTGGTGTTCGGAGTCGAAGGCGGTCTTGAAGTTCACGCCGAACTGGAGGCAGTCCTTGGACATCACGGCCTCTTCGCCGATCAGCAGCCGGGTGGCGTCGCCCTCGTCGTCGTTCTTCCCGTACTCCCAGGCGATCGCCGTGATGATGCTCCTCTCGTTCGTGTCCCGTTCGAAGACCTTCGGCTCGTCCCGCATGGTGGCCGGGTCCGTCGACACCCAGCACAAGGCGCTCTCGCCGTCCCCGATGTCGAGTCCGATGACGTGGCGGGGACCGGTGGCCTGGAAGGGGTCCCGCTCCGAAGCGGCGTTGTTCATGACTGCTCCTCAGGAGCCGAGGGCAGACCGCCCGTCACGGTGAGGATCTCTGTGAGCAGCCTGATCTCCTGCTCGTTGGGCGGTGGCGGGAAGTCGAACCCCGCGCGGTGCGGGGAGACGTCAGCGAGGAGTCGTCGTACGCCCGGATTCTCCTGGGCCACCGTTTCGTCCCGGCCGCCGAGTTGTGTCTTTCGGGCCTCGGCCTCGTCGAAGCGGAACCAGATGGCCGGATCTTCCTGGAGGACGAGGAAGAAGGACGGGTACAGCATCCGTAATGCCAGCAGCACACCGGCGTGCAGCAACCGCCTTACGGACGGCGGCTGTTGCAGCTCCAGGGTCGCGGCGGTGAGGTTGAGCCCGTTGATGAATCTGCGCACCCGACGGGGATTGGCGCCGAAGGCGGACTGGATCAGTTCCCAGAGTTCTCCCGAGCCGGCCAGTTCCGGTGGCCGGATCTTCGTCTGCAATTGCCGATAGAGCGCCTCGAACGGCACTCCGGGCAGGTGGTAGGGAAAGTGGATCAGCTTCTCCAGGTACTGCTGGCCGCGGACGAGGTCCGGTTCGTCGCCGCCCGCCTTCCGCCCGGCCGCCTCGGTGATCACCTGTTGGTCCATCGCCAGCACGAAGACGCAGGACGCCTCTCCGAGGAACAGTTTCAGGGAGTCCAGTACGGTGATTGCCGCGTCCTGGGTACAGCGGTCGAGGTCGTCGACGAAGAGGACGAGGCGGCCGCCGTTGGTGTATCGGTGGACGACATCCCTGAAATCCTCCTCGAAGTGATTGACATGGCGGTATGCCGCGGCGTCCGAGGCGGTGATCGTGTCATGGAAACGATCGACGTCCTCGGCCGCGAGAAAGCCGCCGGTCAGTGGACCGGCGGCCCGGCGGGCGAGGAGCCAGGCAGCCGCCTGGCTCAACTGCCGTACGGTGGCCAGTGTCTGGGTCAACCGCTCACGCTTCGATTCGCCGGCCTCGCTCCGACGCCTCTCCAGATCGATGGCCATTTCGGTGAGCACGGTCTGAATGAGCGCGTGCCAGATCTCGTCCTTCTGGTCGTACTTCCAAGGGTTGAACCAGATGGCGGGAATCTCGCGCTGCCGCAGCAGGTCGCGGCAGATGTTCATGAAACTCGACTTGCCCATGCCCCACGGGCCGAAAATGCCCACGGTGAGCGGAAGGTCATCCGTGCCTTCCAGCGCGTCACACAGAACACGGGCATGTGCCAGAAATCCGAACGCATCGCCGGATGCGTCGGAGATCGCATTGTCCGAGAGCAGCCCGATCTTCTCCATCGCCCCATCCCCCTCATCGCACCAACTGAGGCGCCGCTCCATCATGGTCAAACGGGGGCGACGCGGGAGAGTTCCGATGAAAACACGCTCCGCGTGCCGTCGTACGTGGTAACACGACGCCCAATCGTGGTCGGACACGAAGGCGGCCGCGTTCGGCAGCTCAGGCTTGGTTGAGCACGTTAACCACAACCCCATTACGGCTTGGGAGCGATTCGTCACGGCCTGGGTGTGCACTGGAACCGGGCAAGTAGGGACTTCCCGGGCTGCTCAAGCATGCGGGTTGGTCTCGGCCGTAATCAGATCTGCGAGTCGCTGTGCGGTGTTGAAGTGCGGAGTGAGGCGGGTCTTGGTCATGGCGAAGGAGGTGCCGGTGGTGGTGTCGGCATACACGTAGCTGCCGCCACCGCCGATCCAGCCGAACGTCGTAGGTGTTTCGTCGGGACGCGTGCCGATGCGTCCGAGGGGATAGCCGAGGGCCAGCCGCACCGGGTTGCCGAAGACCTGGTCGGTGCCCTCGAAGGCCACCGCTGTCAACTCGTCGAGCTGGTGTGAATCGATGAGGCGACCGTCGAGGATCGCGGCATTCATGGCAGCGATTCCCCTCGCGGTGAAAGTGCCGACCGACGGGATGTCCGCCAGCAGGATCTCCTCGCTGTTGCCCATGGCCGCGGTCGGCTGCATTTCCCAGGGCGCGAGAACGGCATCGCTGTCCGGTGGGGCGACCGGGGGCGGTACGGCGTCTTCGAGTCGCGCCAGGCGGGTCAGGTCGGCTCGGGGCACACCGAAGTACAGGTCACCGTCGAGGCCCAAGGGCACCGCGACCCATTCGTGCAGGAGCTGCCGCATCGGTTTGCCGGTGGCCCTGCGCGCGACCTCGCCGACCAGGAAGCCGTAGGTGAATGAGTGGTATCCCGTCTCGGTCCCGGGGCGCCACCGCGGTTCGGCGTCGGCGATCGCGCCGCAGACCCGTGCCCAGTCCGTCAGGTCGGCAGGGCCGATGCCACCAGGCATCGCCGGCACTCCGACCGAGTGGGTCAGCACGTGCCGAAGGGTCGCCGTCGCCTTGCCGTGGGCACCGAACTCCGGCCATACGTCGGCCACCGGTGTGTCGTATCCGACCACACCGTCCCTGACCAGCAGGTGAGCGATCAGCGACGTCATGACCTTGCCGGCAGAGAAACTGAAGAAAGGCGTCTCCGGCGCCGCCTCGCGCCCGGTCCGGCTGTCGGCGACCCCGGCGACGGCGTCGACAACACGAGCACCCTGGTGGAATACGGCAATCTGCAAGCCGGTCTCGACCCCGCTGTCCACGAGTTCATCGAGGACCCCTTGGACCTTCTGGTGCAGTGAGGGCTTCATCGTCACCGGCCCGGCCACGCGTAGCAGGTCTGGCTGGGCGTCGGCAGTTCGCCGAAGGCGACTCCGCCGGTCGGCGCGACTCGATACAGCCTGAAGCGCATGCCGCCCAGGCTCGGGGACGCCGGCAATGGCGTCACGTGCCGTCGAACGCCGGGCCGCACCCTGGCGACAGCCGTCATCAGGACTCCGCCCCGAGCCCGCCCAACAGCGTCCCCACCACGAGGTCGGCAGCCTGTGGAGGCTTCATGTCGTGGAACTTGTGGGCGACGGTGTCGACGAGCTGGTCCAGGACCGCTCGCGCCCAGGCCGGGTCGGCATCTCCCCCCAGGCAGCCCTCGTCGATCGCCCGGCGGATGAACGCATCCAGCCGGGCGCTCTGCTCCTCGCGCCGGACGCGGGCCTCCGGGTCCTGCTGCATCATCCGGCGCGTGTCCACCGGCCACTCGCGGCTGACGGGGACGATCGCCTCCACGTAGCGGTGCAGGGCCACCGGCACCGGCGCCTCCGTGAGGCGCGCCTCGTCCAGGACGCGTTCAGCGGAGTCGAGCTTTGCCTGGAAGACCGCGCTGAGCAGTGCTTCACGGCTCGCGAACCGGCGGTGGACCGTGGTGCGGTCCACGCCCGCGGCGGAGGCGATCGCCGCCATGGATGTGCTCGGGTCCTCCGCCAGAAGGCGGGCTCCGGCCCTGAGTACGGCGTTCAGATTGCGCGCGGCGTCAGCTCTCATCATCGACTGATTCTACGGGATCGTGGATGTTCAGCCACCTAACATCCTATGCCGGGATGCAACACACCCAGTTACTGCAACATCCATGTTGCAGTTATCGAAAAAACGTCTACAGTGGAGTCGCTGTCCGTTGGGCGGCAAAGCCACGAGATGAGGTATCCCCAATGTCACGAACTTGGCTGATCACCGGCGGATCGCAGGGCCTCGGCAAGGCCCTCGCCCTCGCGGCGCTGGAGGCCGGCGACCGGGTCGTGGTGACCTCCCGCAAGCCGGACGCGCTGGCGTCCGCGCGGTCCGCGTATCCGCAGCGGATCGAGACGGTCGCGCTGGATGTCACGTCTCCGCCGCAGGTCCGCGACGTGGTGGCCGCGGCGGTCGAGCGATTCGGTTCGATCGACGTCGTGGTCAACAACGCCGGCTACGCCACCAGCGGATCGATCGAGGACTTTCACGAGGACGAGTTCCGCGCGCAGGTCGAGGTGAACCTGTTCGGCGTCGTCAACGTGACGCGGGCGGTGCTCCCGGTCATGCGGCGCCGGCGGTCCGGGCACATCGTGCAGATCTCGTCCATCGGCGGACGGGTGGGCGGTACGCCCGGACTGGGCGCCTACCAGACGGCCAAGTTCGCGGTCGAGGGCTTCTCCGAGGTCCTGGCGAACGAGGCGGCCCCCTTCGGCGTGAAGGTGACCATCGTGGAGCCCGGCGGAATCCGTACCGGCTGGGCGGAGGGAGCGGCGGAGCCCTCGGGGCCCGTCACCCCTGACTACGAGTCGACCGTCGGCGCCTGGCAGCGAAGGTTTGGCGAGTACGCCGGAAACGAACCCGGCGACCCCGACCGCATGGCCGAAGCGATCATCCGCGCCATCGACGCCGACGAACCGCCCCGCCGGCTCCTCCTCGGCACTGACGCCCTAGGCATCGCCGTCGAGTCGGAGGAGGCGCGTCTGACCGAGGCCCGGAAGTGGGCCGATGTGAGCCGCTCCACCGACTACCCCGCCGCCTGACCCTCACCCCCTAGCCCTGCCACAGGCCCAACGCACTCAAGGAACCCGACATCATGACCGTTCACGACAAGCTCTACATCGGTGGCTCGTGGGTCGCTCCCAGCGACCCGGAGCTGTTGCTCGACATCCTCTCGCCGCACGACCAGTCCGTCCTCGGCCGTGTGGCGCAGGCCGCCCCCGCCGACGTGGACGCGGCCGTGTCCGCGGCCCGCGAGGCCTTCGACCGGGGGCCCTGGCCGCACACCAGGCCCGCCGAGCGACAGGAGATCATCCGCCGCTACGACGCCCTGCGAGCTGCACGCGCCGACGACATCGCCGCGGTGATCTCCAAGGAGAACGGCTCCGCCGGCTGGTTCACCAAGGCCGGTCAGCCGTTCCTGACGCGCCAGGTGAACGGCTACCTCAAGGCGGCCGAGGAGTTCGGGTGGGAGGAGGTCGTGGAGCCCGCCGATCCGTCGGTCGGCTTCGACACCATCGTGCGGCGCGAAGCGATCGGCGTGGTCGCCGCGGTCATCCCGTGGAACTCACCGTTCTCCGCAGCCACGGCCAAGCTCGTGCCGGCGCTGCTCGCCGGCAACACGGTCGTGCTCAAGGTGTCACCGGAGAACTCCCTGAGCATGACGCTCATGGCCGAGCTGTGGCATGAGGCCGGCCTGCCGCAGGGCGTGCTGAGTGTCCTTCCCGCGGACCGGGAGACCAGCGAGTACCTCGTCTCGCATCCCGGGGTCGACAAGATCTCGTTCACCGGGTCGACCCGGGCCGGCCGGCGCATCGCCTCCATCGCCGGTGAGCACCTCAAGAGGGTCGGTCTGGAGCTCGGCGGCAAGTCCGCCGCTCTCGTCCTCGAGGACGCCGACCTGGAGGCTGCCATGCAGGGCCTGCGTTTCGGAGCGCTCGGCAACAACGGCGAGGCGTGCATCCTCCAGACCCGCATCCTCGCCCCGCGCAGCCGCTACGAGGAGGTCGTCACGGCGGTGAAGGAGATGGTCGAGTCGCTGAAGGTCGGCGACCCGTCCGCCCCCGACACCTTCATCGGCCCGATGATCCGCCGCGACCAGCAGCAGCGCGTCATCGACTACATCACCATCGGCATCAAGGAGGGCGCCCGCCTGGTGACCGGCGGTCCCGAGGTCCCCGAGGGCCTGGAGCAGGGCAACTACGTCACACCGACCGTGTTCGCCGACGTGGACAACTCCATGAGGATCGCCCGGGAGGAGATCTTCGGCCCCGTCCTGGCCGTCATCGCCTACGACGACGAGGACGACGCCGTCCGCATCGCCAACGACTCCGAGTACGGCCTGTCCGGCGGCATCTGGACCACGGACCCCGACCGGGCCCTCGCCGTCGCGCGCCGGCTGCGCACGGGCACGGTCAGCCTGAACGGGGCCCCGATGAGCTTCGACGGGCCGTTCGGCGGCTTCAAGTCGAGCGGTATCGGCCGGGAGTACGGCAAGGTCGGCCTGACCGGCTACGTCGAGCACAAGACGATCACCCGCAACCGATGAGCACGGGCTCCCACCGGCTCTATCCGAGCCACGCCTTCACCTTGTCGGGGTGCGCCTCGACCCACTTCCTCGCCGCCGCCTCCGGTGTCATCTTGTCGAGCGCGATGTATTTGGCGACGGTGTTCTGGTCGTCGTTGGTCCAGGTGAAGTTCTTCACCAGGTCGTAGGCCGGGCTGCCGGACTTGGCGAAGCGGGTGCTGACGATCTTGTCGAGGTCGAACACCGGATAGTCGCAGGCCACCTTCGCGGGATCGGCGTCGCAGCCCGCAGTGTGCTTGGGCAGGTCGATGTGGACCAGCGGCACCTCCGAGAAGAGCCACTGCGGCTCGTAGAAGTAGCCGATCACCCACTTCTTGTTCTTCTCGGCGTCCCGGAAGGCCTGGAGCAGGGCGGTCTCGCTGCCCGCGTACACCACCTTGAAGTCCAGCTTCAGGTTCTTCACCAGGGCCTCGTCGTTGGTCTGGTACGACGGGTCGCCGTCGAGGAGTTGACCCTTGCTGCCCGACTCGGAGGTCTTGAACTTCGCGGCGTACTTGTCGAGGTTCCGCCAGTCGGTGATGTCCGGGTACTTCTTCGCGATCCACGGCGGGATGTACCAGCCGATGATTCCCTTGTTGCCGGTCGGGCCGAGATTGACGGCGGTCTTCTGTTCGGTGATGTATTTCTTCTTCAGGTCGTCGTGGCCCCAGTTCTCCACGATGGCGTCGACCTCGCCCGACTCGAAGCCCTGCCAGCCGATCTCCGCCTTGAGGTCCTTCTGGACGACCTCGCAGCCGAGTTCCTTCTCCGCGACGTGAGCGATGACGGCCGCGTTCGCCTCGTAGCCCACCCATGGGCTGACCGCGAGGTTGAAGGTGCCGCACTCCCCCGGACCACCGCCGGCGCCCGCGTTCTCCTCGCCGACCTTCGCCCCGCTGCACGCGGTCAGGGTAAGGCCGAGTGCGGCCGTCGCCGCGGCGCCTGAACGCCACCTTCTTGCTCGTTGTGCCATGGTCCTGCTCCTTGTGCGCCGGGCGTCTCGCGCCGTGCGGATGGTGGGGACGGTGGGGTGAAGGGGGGTCAGGTCATGTCCAGGGCGCACCGGAATCCCACGTTTCCGGTCGCCGAGTCCGCGAAGAGGCCCTGTCGGGCGGCGACCCGGTAGCGGCGGCAGTAAGAGGCGTGGCAGAGGTAGGAGCCGCCCTTGGTGACGTACCGGCGTTCGCCGTGAGAGAGGGAGAACCGGTCCTCGCACCATTCCCAGACGTTGCCGGTGGTGTTGTACAGGCCGAAGCCATTGGGCTCGAAGGCGTCGACGGGGCAGGTGCCGTACCAGCCGTCCACGGTGGGGTGCCGGTCGGGGAAGTCGCCCTGCCACACATTCATGCGGGGTCGCCCGCCGGGCTCGAACTCGTCGCCCCAGGGGAACACCTTCGCGTGCAGTCCCCCGCGGGCGGCGCGTTCCCACTCCGCCTCGGTGGGCAGGCGTTTACCGGCCCAGGCGCAGTAGGCGCGGGCGTCGTCCCGGTCGACGTGGATGACGGGATGGTCAGGCCGCATCTCCCAGGTGGACTGCGGTCCGTCGGGACGCCGCCAGTCGGCGCCCTCGACCTGGCGCCACCAGGGGGCGGCCGCCACCGCCCGGGTGGGCGGGAAGTCGTCGGGGAGCAGCCCGGCGAAGACGAACGACCAGCCGATGCGCTCGGCGGAGGTGCGGTACCCGGTCTCAGCGGCGAACTCCGCGAACTGCGCGTTGGTCACGGTGCGGGCGTCGATCCAGAAGGCGTCGACGTGCACCGTGCGGACCGGGCCCTCGCCGTCGGCCGGATATGCGAGCTCGTCCTGGCTGCCCATGAGGAACGTGCCGGCGGGGATGGCGACCATGCCGTCGGTCGTCGTCCGGGAGGCGGCCGGCGTACGGAGGGCGGTCCGCTGTGTGTCCCGGCCGCCGGACGGCGTGCAGCAGCTCACTGCGCCCCCATCACACGCCGGTGCAGTCCTCCGTCGTACTCGGACGACGCGGCGCTGCGGTCGTCCAGGTCGATGCGGACCGTGTGAATGGTGCCGGTGAACTCGTTGTCGAGGGCGGGGTAGTCGTCGGTCACGGGGGTGCTCAGGTCGACTCCGACGTCGAGGGTCTCGTCGAAGGAGAAGTAGTACGGGATGGTCCGCGCGACCCGTCCGCTCGCGTGCTTCTCGCCGTTGACGAGGAGCACGGCGGTGCCGCCTTTGCCGAGGCCTCCGCCGTCGTAGTCGAACTCCAGGCGGATCTCATGCCGTCCGGGCGTCAGGGGCTCGTCGCCGCGCACGGTGTACAGGTTCATGCCGAAGTAGTTGTAGGCGTAGGCCGGCCTGCCGTCGGTGACGTACAGGCTCCAGCCGCCGAATCGGCCGCCCTGGGAGATGATCACGCCGTCGGTGTCCGTGTCGGGCAGGTCGACGTCCGCGGTGATGCTGTGCGAGCGGTTCTTGACGTTGAGGGTGGTCTCCTCGGTGAACCGTCGCATGCCCGCGCGGTAGGTGACGGAGGTCCGCTCGCCGAGCAGGTCGATACGGCCTGCCATCGCGGGGTTCTCGCGTTCCGTGACCCGGTCGTCGAGGGGGAATACCTGGTACTTGGCCGCCTCGATGAGGAACAGGTCCTGCAACCGGCGCAGTTTCTCGGGGTGTTCGGCGGCGAGGTCGCGGGCCTGGCTCCAGTCGTGGTCGATGTCGTAGAGCTCCCAGACGTCGTCGGTGAACCGCCGGTCCTGGTCCGGGACCATCTCCCAGGGGATGCCGTGCCGGGTGACCGCCATCCAGCCGTTGTGGTAGATGCCCCGGTTGCCGCACATCTCGAAGTACTGGGTCCGGCGGTGCTCGCTCGCGTCGGGGTCGGTGAGGGTGCGCTGCATGCTCGTGCCCTCGATGGGCTGCTGGGGCACGCCGTCCACGTTGAACGGCGCCGGGATGCCGGCGCAGTCCAGGATCGTCGGGAGTACATCGATGACGTGCGAGAACTGGTGGCGCAGTCCGCCGCGCTCGGGGACCCCGCGTGGCCAGTGCAGGATCATGCCGTCCCGCGTGCCGCCGAAGTGCGAGGCGACCTGCTTGGTCCACTGGTAGGGGGTGTTCAGGGCCAGCGCCCATCCGGCCGGTGCGATCGGGTAGCTGAGCGGGCCGCCGATCTCGTCCAGGTGGTCGATCATCTCGTCCGGGTCGTCCACCACGCCGTGCCCGAGGCGGTGCTCGACGATCGTCCCCTCGATGCCGCCCTCTCCCGAGGCGCCGTTGTCGCCGAGGATGTAGAGGAAGAGCGTGTTGTCGAGTTCGCCGAGTTCCTCCAGTGCGTCGACGAACCTGCCGACCTGGACGTCGGCGTGTTCGGTGAAGCCGGCGAACGTCTCCATGAACCTGGCCGACAGCCGGCGCTGGTTGTCGCTGAGGTCGTCCCAGTGGGGCACGCCCTCGGCCCAGGGCGCGAGTTCGGCGTCCGGGGGGACGACGCCGAGTTCCCGCTGCCGTTGCAGGGTGAGTTCGCGCTGCCGGTCCCAGCCGTGGTCGAACCGTCCGCGGTACTTCTCCTGCCATGCGCGGCCGACGTGCAGCGGGGCGTGCGCGGCGCCCAGCGCCAGGTAGGTGAAGAACGGCCGGTCGGGAGTCAGTGTGCGCTGGGTGCGCACCCAGTCGATGGCGTGGTCGACGAGGTCCTCGGACAGGTGGTAGCCGTCCTCGGGCCGGCGCCCGGGCTCGACGGGGGTGGTGCCCTGGTAGAGCAGCGGGTACCAGTGGTTCATCTCGGCGCCCATGAAGCCGTAGAAGGTGTCGAACCCCTCCCCCGTCGGCCAGCGGTCGAACGGGCCGACCGGGCTGATCTCGCGCGGCGGGGTCTGGTGCCATTTGCCGAAGGCGGCGGTGCTGTAGCCGTTGCCCTGGAGGATCTGGGCCATGGTCGCCGCGCTGCGTGGCCGGAAGCCGTTGTATCCGGGGGCCGCGGTGGTCATCTCGGTGGTGCCGCCCATGCCGACTGAGTGGTGGTTGCGTCCGGTCAGCAGGGCCTGGCGGGTGGGTGAGCACAGGGCCGTGACGTGGAAGCGGGTGTAGCGGAGCCCGTTGTCCGCGAGTCGCTCCGCGGCCGGCATGTCGCACGGCCCGCCGAACGCGCTGGAGGTACCGAACCCGAGGTCGTCGACGAGCACGATCACGACGTTCGGAGCGCCGTCGGGCGGCGGGACCGGGCCGATGGGGGTGAAGGCGGTGTCCTGGTCGTGCACGTCCATGGCGGCCGTCAGCGGGCGGCGGGTATCCGGCCGCGGAAGTATGTGCCGTCCCGCGTCGAACTCAGTCATTCAATTCTCCGATTCGATGACCCGGCGGTAAATTCACACCTTCTTCGGGGAAATCGCAGGCTCTTCTCGCAGCCTGAATACCGGCTCCGTACGGCGTTGTTGGGGCCTTTGAAGGCGTCCCGGCCTGCGATGAAGCCAAGGTGTCAGTCGTCGTCGGGGCGGGTCAACGAGGCCGCTTGAATTCGCGTGAACCGGTTTTGAATGACGGCGGTAGAGATTTTCTATACCTACTGGGTACGTCCGTCCCGGGCGGGTTCGGACGCCAGGTTCACGAACGCCTCGGCGGCCGGGGAGAGTTGGCCCGAGCGCCAGACCAGTCGACCGTGGCGCAGCAGTCGCGGTCGGTGGGACAGCATGCGCGCCCCGCGCAGTGCGGCGTCCCGGGCCATGGAGGCGGGCAGTACGGCGGCGCCGACGCCGGAGAGGACGAGCGGCACGATCATCGCGCGGTGCGCGGTCTCGACGGCGATGCGTGGCGCGACGCCGAGCGCGGTGCACACGTCGTCGACGGCCGCCCGCGTCTCGGTGCCCGGCGGTGTCACGATCAGGTCCAGCGCCGCCAGTTGACGTGAGGTGATGGTGTCCCCCGCCGGATGCGGATGGTCGGCGGGCAGCACGACATGCATCTCCTGCTCCGGCAGGTCGATCCCGCTGAGGTCCGCCGTGGGCACCGAGGCGTCCACCAGACCGAGCTCGCACTCCCCGGCGGCGACCATCTGCGCCACGGCGGGTCCACGCTCCGGATCGACGACACGCACGCTGACCTTCGGATGCGCACGGTGGAAGCGGCCCAGCATGTCGGCCAGCGGGTCGACCGAGAGCGTCGTCTGCGAAACGATGTCCAGCCGGCCGCCGCTGAGCCCGAGGACCTCCCGCACCAGGGAACTCGCGGTGGACAGGTCGCGCAGGACCTGCCTGGCGGGCCGCACCAGGGCCTCACCGGCGGGGGTGAGACAGACGCCCTGGGCGAGCCGGTGGAAGAGTTTCCCGCCGCATTCACGCTCCAGCGTCCGGATCGCGTGCGACAGCGAGGGCTGCGCGACATGGAGCGCGGCGGCCGCGGCCGTGAAACCGCCGTGCTCGACGACCGCGATGAAGTACTCCAGCTGACGTCGTTCCATCCGGGTCTCCGTCGGGTCTGTGCACGTCCAGGGGCCACCGCACGAGCGGCACGCACAGTCTGCATCGAGCCGCGGTTCGGTGCGGTACCGGATCACCGACGGGACTTTGAACTCGGTGATGACAAAGTATGGACGCGCTCAGCGAAAGTCCCCTACGGTTTCGCTCAACCGCACGAGTACCACCTCTGCGCGCTCCCCGCGCAGTGGGTATCTCGACCGGAGTGCAATCCGGCGGCCTCCGGTCCGTTCTGGAGGACCGATGCATCAACGGTGGTTCCGCCATGCCCGAAGACGCCTCACCCCCCTGCTCCTCGGAAGCCTCCTCATCGGCGGCGTGTGGACGGCGCCACCGTCCGCCGCGGCTCCCGAGGACATCCCGCCCCAGGAACCGGGAGTGACCCTGCGGGTGTTCGACACCCAGGTCCCGCTCAGCAAGCTGTGCAAGCTCAAGCCGGGTCAGACGCCCAACCACGACAAGCTGATGCCGACCGTGGACTGGTCCACGACCGGCGACTTCGGCGGCTTCGCCGACAACTTCTCGGCCGAGGTGTCCGGCTACCTCGTCATCCCCGACGACGGGTCCTACACGTTCCGCCTCACCAGCGACGACGGCTCCCGGCTCACCATCGACGACCGGACGGTCATCGACCACGACGGACTGCACGGCGCCGAGCCCAAGGACGGATCCGTCCAACTCACCGCCGGGTCCCACCCGTTCCGCATCGACTACTTCGAACGCGGCGGCGAGCAGCGCCTGGCACTGGCCTGGAAGCCGCCGTCCGCGAACGACTTCACCAGAGTGCCGAGCGAGGCACTGAGCACCGACGCGGGAGTGGTGCGGGTGACCGCCCCGGGACGCAAGGAGTGCGAGTCCGGAGCGGACAGCCCGGGTGACGGTCTGCCCCTGACCGACGCACGCCCCGACCTCACCCTCACCGACCTGCGCCCGGACGGCTTCGAGCCGCAGGTCACCGGCATGGACTGGCTGCCCGACGGACGCCTGGCCATCACCACCTGGGGCGGCTCACAGGAGACCAAGGGCGAGGCGTACCTCCTCGACAACGTCACCGGCGACACCAGTCGCGACAAGGTGACGGTGAAGAAGATCGCGAGCGGGCTGCGCGAGCCCATGGGCATCAAGTACGTCGACGGGTCACTGTACGTGTCGCAGAAGCACGAGCTGACCCGACTGGTCGACACCAACCGGGACTTCGTCACCGACGACTACCGGACCGTCGCCACCTGGCCCTACGGCGGCAACTTCCACGAGTTCGCCTTCGGGCTGCTCTACCGCGACGGCTACTTCTACGTGAACCTGTCCGTCGCCATCAACTACGGCGGCGCGACGACGACCCCACAGCCCGCCCCCGGCCGGGGCACCACGTACAAGATCAGTAAGAAGACGGGGAAGATCCAGCCGATCGCGGGCGGTCTGCGCACCCCCAACGGCATCGGCTGGGGCCCCGGCGGCGACATCTTCACCACCGACAACCAAGGCGGCTGGCTGCCGGCGTCCAAGCTGGTACACATCAAGCAGGACCGCTTCTTCAACCACTACACAGAGCCCTCGGGCCCCTTCGACGACCGCTCGGTGACCGAACCGGTGCTGTGGCTGCCGCAGAACGAGATCGCCAACTCCCCCAGCACACCGCTGTACTTGACCAAGGGCCGGTTCGCCGGGCAGATGCTCCTCGGCGACGTCACCTACGGCGGGCTCCAGCGCGCCTATCTGGAGAAGGTGAAGGGCCAGTACCAGGGCGCCGTGTTCCGCTACACGCAGGGACTCGAAGCCGGCGTCAACCGCATCACCATGGGCCCGGACGGTGCCGTCTACGCGGGCGGGCTCGGCGCGGACGGCAACTGGGGCCAGGAAGGGAAGCTGAAGTTCGGCCTCCAGAAGCTGACCCCCAACGGGGGCAACACCTTCGACATCAAGGAGATGCGCGCAGTCCCGGGCGGCTTCGACCTGGAGTACACCCAGCCGCTGTCCGAGGCCACCGCGGAGAAGCTGGCCTCCCACTACCAGGCCGAGCAGTGGCGCTACACCCCCACGTCGGACTACGGAGGCCCGAAGATCGCGGAGCGGCGGCTCGATGTCCGCTCAGCGACCCTGTCCGACGACGGCCGCACGGTCTCCCTGCGCCTTGACGGCCTCAAGCCGGGCCACGTCGTCCATGTCCGCTCACCACGCCCCTTCGCGTCCACGTCCGGCGAGACGCTGTGGAGCACGGAGGCCTGGTACACGCTCAACGCCCTGCCGGGCAAGCAGCCGCCACCCGCGACGCTGTACGAGGCAGAGGAGGCACGGCTGACCGGCACGGCCGGAATCAACACCGACCACCCCGGCTTCTCGGGCAGCGGCTTCGTCGATCGCTACGCCACCGAGGGCAAGGTCGCCACCACCTTCGACGTCACCGTCCCCAAAGCCGGTGACTACGACGTCAACCTGCGCTACTCCAACGGACCCAACCCCTTCCAGGGCACCAAGTCCCTCTCCCTGTACGCCAACGGGCAGAAGCTGAGACAGACCAAGCTCGCCTCGACGAGCAACTGGGACACCTGGTCGACCCAGTCCGAACGGGTCGCTCTGCGCGCGGGCAAGAACACCATCGCCTACCGCTTCGACTCCGGCGACACGGGCCACGTCAACCTGGACCTGATCACCGTCCGCCCGCACGGCGCCCGGGCCTCCCTCTTCGACGGCACCGCCGCGTCACAGAGTCAGTGGCAGCACACCGACGGACGTACCGTCGAATGGCCGCTGACCGACGAGAAGTCGATGGAGGTGTGCTGCGGCGATCTCCGCACGAAGGACGCCTACCAGGACTTCAAGCTGCACGTGGAGTTCCGCGTCCCGCTCCTGCCCGACGACGTGACCGGCCAGGACCGCGGCAACAGCGGCGTCTACCTCCAGGACCGGTACGAGCTCCAGATCCTCGACTCCTTCGGTGACACGACGCTCGACACGAACGAAGCCGGCGCGATCTATCTGAAGAAGGCTCCGGACATCAACGCCGCAACAGCGCCGGAGACCTGGCAGACGTACGACATCACCTTCCGAGCGGCCCCCTTCGACGCCGACGGCAACAAGACGGCCGACGCGCGGGTCACCGTCGTCTGGAACGGCAAGAAGATCCACGACGACATCACGATCGACGGCCCGACCGGCGGCGGCCGACCCGAAGGACCGTCGGCCGGGGCGATCCGCCTCCAGGACCACGGCAACAAGGTGCGGTACCGCAACATCTGGGTGGAGCCGCTGAGTTAGGAGGATCGGCAAGACACTGGGTGGAGCCGCTGAGCTATGAGGAGCGGCGTGGAGCCGCTGAGCTTTGAGCAGCGGCAAGGAAGGGGCGCGCCTGCGCAGCCGCGTGGGCGCGCCCCCACCTCGAAATCCACGAGCGATCCGGCGGAAGTCCGACCAGGATGTGCCCGTGAACCACGTCCTGCACGGACTCGCCGCCAACCCGTCCCTGCCACCCGAACTGCTCGACCGGCTCATCACCATCGCCGACACCGACCTCAGCAGCGAGCTCGCCGCACGCACGGACCTCACTCCCGCGCAGCTTACGACGCTGGCCGCCCGCGGCGACGAGATCGCCGTCCAACTGGCATACGAGGGCAGGCTGACCGCGGACGACATCGATCCCCGCGTTCAGCCCTACGCCGCACTCGCCCTCCTCGACGAAGGAGCCGGCCGCCAGGAGTGGACAACCTTCCTGGCAACCCACCCGACCACCCGGGTCCGGGAGAAACTCGCCGCCTGCCCCGACCTGCCACCCCATGTCGTACGGACACTCGCCGCCGACCCGGACATCCAGGTGGTCGCCGAACTCGCACTCTGGACCACCTCCGACACGGCCGCCAGGCTCGCCGGCCACCCGCACGCCGAGGTGCGCCGCGCGACAGCGGCCAACGAGTCGACGCCGCCGACTGTGCTGGAGATGCTGATCACCGGGGAAGGGATCCCACCGGCGCAGCGGTGCCTGGTCTGCGATCGCGAGGAAACGCCGTTCGTGCACGAGTCGTCATGCCAACGACTCGACTGCGATCTGCTCGCGGGCGCCGCCTGCGACGGCTCTCACCAGTCGACCGTGCACGAGATACAGCGCATGGCGCTGCTCAACCCCGCCACCCCGATCGACGCCGCAGTCCCCTTCGCCGATCACCCCTCCATGCTGCTGCGCAGCGCCCTCGCAAGCCGACCGGACCTGCCGCCGAGCGTGGGCGCACGACTCGCCAAGGACCCCATCCCCGGGGTCCGGGCCGACCTGGCCGAGAATCCCGCGATCGACGACACCGTCATCGCTGTGCTGGCCGCCGACCATGGTCACGACGTACAGCGCCGACTGGCCCACAATCCGAACGTGCCGCTCGACGTGCTGGCCGACCTGGCGCGAGCGACCAGGATCGGTTCAACCCTGCTGCCGCGGATCGCGGCAGCCGCGCCGGACGAGACGGCGCAGCTGGCCGCATCGCGCGCCCCGGCGGTACGGATGCTCCCGGCCCAACGACGCGACCTGCCGACCGCGATCCGCGACGCCCTGGCCGCCGACCCCGACGCCAAGGTGTCCAAGTCCGTCGCACCCCACCCGGGCCTCTCCGACGCCCACCTCCGCGCCATGGTCGCCCGCCATGGAGTCCAGGTGGTGGCCAAAGTGGCGACCAACCCGGATGCCTCGCCCGCCTTGCTGGAGGAACTGGCCCGGCATCAGCCTCCGGTGCGGAAGGTCTTCCGCGAAATCGCCCGGCACCCGCACGCCCCGGCACCCGCGCTGCTGGCCTGCCTGACCGACGAGCGGGCCCGCCCTCTCGCCGCCGCCCACCCGAACCTGCCCCCGGCCGTCATCGCGGAACTCCTCATTGACAACGACGACCGGGTGGCGGAGGCGGCAGCCTCCAACCCCTCACTGACTCCCACGGTGATGTCAGTGGCATCCCGTAGGTTCGTCCTATGAGTTCTTCTCTGAGTGTCTACCTGCTCGATGTCGCCGCGACGCGCGCCTTGGTCGGATCCCGTGACGATCAGCTGCTGGAAGTGATCAGCGACAGGTTTGGGGACGCCCTGGCCCGCGACGACGACTACTTCAGCTACGAGATCGAGCGGGGCGCCCCCAAGGCGTACGAGGCACTGCGGGCGGTCGTCCATGGCGGGCCCTTCAGCGACGAGGAGGACCACGCCTTTCAGTACGGCTATGCCTACAAGCGGCTGTGTTCCCTCACCGGCTCGTTCCTGGACAACAGCAGCTTCACACCGCATCGCGGGGACTGGCTGTCGGTCGTCGACCAGGGCTTGAAGGCTCTCGGCATCACCGCGGTGTCCGTCGAGGAGTTCGGCTACGGCGGCCTGCCCTCACCACTGCCGTACACCTTCACGCCGGGCTGCGGCGAGTGGACGCCCGGTCAGATCGCCCAGGCTCTGGAACAGTTCGAGGCGACCAAGCGGGCGGTCGACGAGTCGGGGGAAGCACCGCCGTTGGAGCCCGAGGTCGTGGACGCCGTCATGCAGTGCCTCGGCTGGATGAGGCACGGGCAGGAACGACCGGGGTTCGGGGTCATCGGCTTCCGTTCCTGACACAGGATCAGGGGGACTGACCACCTGACCGTCAATTCCCTTCCGCACGAGGCGGAGGGCCGCGCCGACACCAGCAGTAACCCCCAGCCCGGGCGGGCTGAGCGAAGCAGGCGTCGGCGCGACTCCAGTGCTCAGGGTTGCGTGACCCGCAGATGCCGCCGCTCCGCCAGCTCCTGCGCGCCCACCACCGTCAGAATCGGCGTCCCGGGCGGCGCGAACATCGTCACCACCAGCTGTGACTGTGCATCAGGGAGATTGTTGGCGCCCTGGTAATGGATCACATCGCCCCCGGGCTCGAACAGAGCGTCGCCGGCCTTGAGCACCCTGGGCTCCTGCCCCTCCAGCTCGAAGAGGATCTCGCCTTCGGTGACGTAGCCGAAGACCGGCCCAGGATGCCGGTGCGGCGGCGCGCCGGGATCGCCGGGCGACAGGGTGACCCGGATCGTCCTGGCCTCAGCACCCGCCGGAATCCAGGCCGCTGCCTCTGATCGTGTCGAGATCACCTCGACGCCCGGCGGCAACTGCATATGCTCAGCACTCATCTCTCGCCTCCAAACAGGGACTGTTCAGAGAAGGGACAAGACAGCCTCCTCATCTGTGACAGCACAGCCGCGCCGATCAGCCCAGGACCCACCTGATTTAGGCGCGCTGGAACCCGTGGCTCCGCTCCACCTTCCTCCCCCCTCCCTCCCTACCTCCTATCGCCACATGCAGCGTTTGACTTCCTCCCCGGCGCCTAGAGGCCGGAGATTCCCGCCTGCTCCCACACCAGTCGTGTGGGTCGCTTCGGGTCGGTTCCTGGTTCGCTGCGCGGTGCCGGGACGGGTCCCGGTCTTACCTGCGCTCCACAGGCTGACACCGCCAGTCCGGCGGCCTTGGCGACGTTGACCGCCGCGTTGATGTCCCGGTCCAGGACGGCCCCGCACGCCCCACAGGTCCACACCCGGACGCCGAGGGGCTTGGGGCCGTCCTTGACCCCACACGCGGAACAGACCTGGGAGGTCGGCTCGAAGCGGCCGATCCGCACGAAGGTACGCCCGTACCGGGCGGCTTAGTACTCCAGCACGTCACGAACGCCGACCATCCGGCGTCGTGCACGGACTTGGCCAGTCGCGTACGCGCGAGTCCCTTGACCGCCAGGTCCTCCACAGCCACCGCTTGGTTCTCGCGGATCACCCTTGTAGAGAGCTGGTGGTGGAACTCCCGGCGCGCATCGGCAACCCGCGCATGAGCGCGAGCGACCTTCACCCTGGCCTTACTCCGGTTGCTGGAGTCCTTCTCCTTGCGCGAGAGATCCCGCTGCGCCTTCTTCAGGCGCTTCTCCGCGCAACGCAGGAAGCGCGGGCTGCCAACCTTCGTGCCGTCAGAGAGGACCGCGAAGTGCCCGAGTCCCAGGTCGATGCCCACTTCGGGCGTGGTCTCCGGCAGTACCTCGCAGGCGTCTGTCTCGACGACGAAGCTCGCGAAGTACCGCCCGGCCGCATCCTTGACCACCGTCACCGTGGACGGCGTCGAGGGAAGCGTGCGCGACCACTTCACCTTAAGATCGCCGATCTTCGGCAGGCGCAGCTTCCCACCCGGCGTGACGGACCATCGGGCGTTCGCCGTGAACCTGACGGCCTGCCGGTTGTCCCGCTTCGATTTGAAGCGCGGCGCGCCCATGCGGGGACGCTTGCCCTTCAGCCCGTCGAAGAAGTTCTTGTACGCCACGTCCAGGTCCCGCAGAGACTGCTGGAGGACCACCGCCGACACCTCACCGAGCCAGACCCGCTCCGGAGTGTCCTTCGCTTCGGTGATCAGCAGTTTCGACAGGTCACCGGTATTCGGGAACGGCATGCCTTCACTGTGGGCTGTCTCCCGAGCGCGGAGCGCGTCGTTGTAGACACCCGGGCGCACCCGAACGCCCTCGCCAACGCTATGCGCTGACCGGCGCTCGGGTACAGGCGGAAGCCATACCGAAGCTGCACGCGGATCATGCTACCCAGTTGCCTATGAGTATCGAAGAAATGTTCGCATAGGTCTCCACTGCGTCTTCCGCATGCATGCCCACTTGGATTGGGTGACGAGGTACCGGCACCCCGAATTCACCGTCTGACACTTGACGCGCCGCGAGGAAATCATGCGGGCCGTGCGCGAGGTCTTCGAGGCTGAGCTTGTCGAGTTCAACGGCGAGGACAACCACGCACACCTGCACGTGAACTTCCCGTCCAAGGTTGCCGTGTCCAGGCTGGCGAACTCTGCAACACCCCTTTAGAGCGTGTTCAAAAGCCCGCTTCAAGTGAGCTGTCAGTCGGCAGCGAAGATGTCGGAGAGACTCACAGCGGGGCGGCCAAACATCTCTGTCAGCGTGCGCTGCTGGCGCTCGGTCAAGGAGGCAACAAAGAACACTGCATCAGCGTTGGCCTGGTCACATACTTGAGCCACGTCGCGGACTTTCCCGTAGGTCGGCGGAGTCCGCGAGGAGTGGGGCAGACCCATCTTCTGGACCCCTCCGTCCGAGACGCCGCGCCGTTGCACAATCTGCGCGACGACCCGAACACCGCGCGCTGCCAGTTCTGCGGCTGCCGACGTTATGACCGCTTCGAAGTCCTTCTGTTTCGCAGAGAAGTAGCCAACCAGGACCACATCTGCGCCCACGGCCGGGAGTCGGAACGCCCAGCGCTGGTCCGGCTCCGACGGCACGCGGCGAGCCATGCGCCGGTCGCGCCATCGAAGCTGATGCATGCGCCAAAGGCCAATTGCCAGACTTCCTGCAGCGATACCCGGCTTCTCTCCGAGCGAGCCTGGCGAGCAACATTAGAGCCACTTGGCTGATGTGTGTGATCACGGCGTCGGCCCCAGATAACTGCCTTCACTGAGCTGCCCTTGTGCCGCTTGATGTGTGCGCCTCGGCCTAGTTCAGCTGCCGGCCGCCTCGGGGCCTTCCGAAGGAGGAGGACGGCCGTGTGGCCGGGTGCGTGATGATGTCGATGACGCGTGGAATGAAGGGGGCGGCTACAACTCCGCGGTGGTGCGGGCTAAGGACGATGAGATCAGGGCCAAACTGCCCCGACCGTCTCGTTGATCAGGGCCGGCACATCGTTGAGCATACCGTCGACGTGCGTGCCGTCTGCGTTGATTCCCTCGTCGCGCAGAGCGGCAACAAACTCGTCCAGGATCACCATGGCTCGGCGTCGCCTTCCAGGCGTACAACGGTGTCGAGCGTGGCGGTCGCTGTGACGACATGCAGGAACTGGACAGATGCGCCGGCCAGCCGAGCCATCTCACCAGTCAACGTGCGGAGTTGAGGCGGAAGGGGCCTAGATCAACCGCGACCAGTATTCGCTTGACATATATGTGTGCACTCTCCCTGGGACGTGAAATGTGGCGAAACCCGACCACGACGGTGTCGGCCCTATGACGGACAGGGGATCATCAGGTGCTCCGTACAGGTCGTGATCGACACCAACAGCTGTCTGCCGGTGACGATCGGTTAGCTGTGGTCCGGTAGCCGCAACGACTACCGACGTTCACCGAGTTCGACAGCCGCCCATCGGCCGTTTGGCTATTCGGTGCCCTGGCCGTTCGCGATTGCAGTGGCCTGCGGGTTGCGTGCGCCGACCACGGTGAACAGCGTGGAGCCGAGGGCAAGTCCGCCGTAGCCGAGCGAGATCTGTGACAGCGAGAAGGTGTGGGTCAGTTGGCCGGCGATGAGGGCAGGGATCGTCGCGCCACTGTACGAGAGGAGGTAGATCATGCTGAAGATCGGCGCCCGGTCGGCCAGGGTACTGCCGTGCAGCAGACCTCGGGTGGCAGCGCTGATGGCCATGCCTTGACTGGCGCCGGCAACGACGGTGGCGGCGATGAACAGCACCAGTGTGCCGGTGGCGATGGCTGTGATGACACCGATAATTCCGGACAGGAAGCCAATCATGCCAAACCGTTGAGCACTCGCGGGGGTGAACCGGCCGCCGAGGGGAGCGCCGAGAACACTGGGACCCATGTAGGCGGCGAATACCATACCGAGGATGACTGTGCTGCGGGTGTGCAGTTGGTCTTCGACAAGCGCGGGCATGAACGCTTGGTAGAAGGCCCCGGCCGCCCAGGTAGCCAGGAATACCGCCGCCGCGACGGGGAGCAGAGGCCTGACTCGGGTCGGTACGCCGACCCGAGGTCGCAGTGATCGCCAGGCGCCGGGCTTCGGAGTCGCGGTTTCTGGGCTGAGGGCGATGAGTGCTACGGACAGGAGAAGGAGGCCAATGACAACGAGGTAGATCAGGTCGCGTGGCCAGGGCCCGTACTGGACCAGAGCGCCGGAGGTGATGGCTCCGACGGCGAGGCCGAGCATGACTGTCTGGCTTGAGGCGACCGACGCCAACCAGGCCGGCTCGGGGGGTGCGGCGTCGGCAATGTAGGAGGTAAGGCTGCTGCTGGCCAGTCCGGCGCCGAGGCCCATCATCAGCCGGCCGACGATCAGAATGCCGATGTCGTGCACGTCCAACAGCAGCAGACAGCCGAGCAGGAGCAGGCTGAGACTCGTGATCGAGGTGGGCCGCCGACCCAGATGATTGGACAGTCGCCCCAGGAACAACAGAGTGGCGAGCGTGGCGACGGAGTAGGCGACGACGGTGATCGAGATGTCGGCGTTGGTAAACCCGTCCTCGGCCCGGTAGACGTTGAACAGCGGGATCGTCGAACCTACCGCGGCAAACACTGCAACCAGGGAGACCACCGCGGAGAAGAAGGCAGGCCGGAGCGTTCCGACCCTCCTGACACGGTCGGTCACTGGTGCCGTGTTGTGCATCGAACCACGTCCTTTTCTTGTTTTGAGCCACCCCTGGGCTTGTGCGGATTTCCTGTCCGAGTGCACGGGTGTCTCACGCCTGGACCGCCGCGGGGGATGGGTCAGGTGCCGGGATCGATCGCCCAGGCCGAGACACAGACACAGGTACCCTCACGCTTCTGGTACGCGTCCGTGTACAGCGCCTCCTGCTCCGCTCCGTCGGCGAGAATCGTGCAATTGGCGCGGCCGTGGATCGGGTCAACATCGCTGAGGATGCGCATCCTGACGTCGTGCACCGCGAGGGCCTTGAAGGACCGCGGTAGAACGATGTATCCGAGGAACTCGGCACAGTGCGGGTGACACCCGGAGTCTGCACGACGAAGTCCTCAGCGAGGAACGCGTTGAAGCGCTTGGCATCGCTGGCCTGGTAGGACTTGGCGTATTCAATGATCAACTGCTCACGGATCGCCAGGCCATCGGCCGACTGATTAGCGTCGCCCATTCACATGCTCCTCCTATGAGCGATTCGGCACTTGCTGTGGGAGTCCCGGTCCGGTGATGCACAGCGGCCTGCGTCATCGTGCAGGCAGTTAGTGTCGGCTCATCGCACCGTCTTACCGACACTGTCGCGATCTTGTTCGTATCCAGACGCGCATTGCTGATCGGGGCGGTGACGGTGCCGATGACTGAGGCGGTGGATGGCAACTCGCCGTCTTGGCACAAGAACTGCTCAAGCGTTTCGCCTCTCTGCGTCAGGGTCTGCTGAAGCGTGTTGCACGAGGCCGTGTACGGGAACTTCAGTGCCTGTGATCGCGGTCTTCGTCGTCCTCCTCGGTCGGTGGCAGCGGCTGGTGGGGGCCTTGCGGTGCAGTACGGCCATCCCGCAGTTGAGGCAGCCGTCATCGCCCAGGACGGTCGCGCCTGGCAGTGTTCGGACAGGCCGGGTATCGTCGCGGATCTTCTTGCGCAGGGCCGCCTTCCCCGCTCCGGCGGTTTCGCCAGCTCGGCGGGCGCCTGCGCGCGGATTCCCCGGTGCCGACTCGTTCCGGCCGCCGGGCCCGGTTCTGCAGGGTTTCGGGATTCAGGCCCAGACCGGCAGCGACCTGCCGGATCTCGCCTCGGGCCGCGACTGGTACAGCCCGACCACGCCCGCTCTGCCCTGCGGCAGACAGTGCTTCAAGACCACGAGATATCCGGTCTCTGATGCTCAAGATCCGGTGTCTCGTGTGTTCAAGATCAGACCTCGAAGCCCCAAAAGATTGGGGGCCTACCCTAATGCCCTGCTTAGTCGGGGCTCGTAGAACGGAAGGCGTAAGGACTTCACCGAAGGGGCCCGAGATCGATGAGGCCGTCTCCCGCAGCACGGGAAGTGATCGTCATGTACGCCACGGTCGAGGACCTGGTGCACCCGGCTCAGGACACAAGCCAGACGCGTGACCGGCTGGAGACCACGGTGTCCAGCCCGGGTGCAACGGCCGACGGAGAGGTGACCCAGGAGCTGGAGCACCGGCCCGACGCCGCGGGGGCGGCACGAACGATCACCCGCGCCGTCCTTGAGGACTGGCACGCGGACCAGGACGCCGCGGAGTCAGTACTGCTCGTGGTGTCCGAACTGGTCACCAACGCCGTCGAGCATGCCCTGCCGCCGGTCGCGCTGCACCTGTATCGCGACCGGGGCGGAGACCAGGTGTGGGTCGGCGTCACCGACGGAGGCCCGGCCCAGGACGATGGCGCCTGGACCTCTTCCTGCACTCAGGAGGAACACGGCCGGGGCCTGGCCGTCGTCGAGGTGCTGGCCACCAGCCACGGCACCCGCAACCACCCTGGCGGCACCGCCACACACTGGGCCCGCCTGACCGTGCACGAAGCAGAGGCCTGAAGCGGCCGCCTTCACGAACTCCCTCGCACATCCCGGCGCGCTCGCCAAGGACTACGGGACGACCTCATATGTGCAGCAACCCAGACGGCATCAGGCCCGATGGCCAGATCTCAGTACGGGGTAATGCCCGGCATACCTGACCACAATCCGCCGGCAGTGCATGAGGTCACCGAGGTGGCACGCCCCCAAGATCAGCGCTGGGCATACCTACCGCTCCCTAACACGCTCCAACCTCCAAATCGACCACAGAACAGGAATCACCATGTGCTCTCCTGACCTGGAACTCGACATCGATTTGACACTCGCAGTCGCGCCCGGCGTGCACGTACGTGTGCCCGTGCAATTCTCATACGTACGTGCCGACTCGTACGCCGTTCAGATCTCCTTTCACGTCACACCTGACCAAGTGGTGAATTGGATGTTCGCCCAAGCACTGCTCGACCAGGGCATGAGAACTGCAACCGGACTCGGCGAGGTGAAGATCACCCCCATCGAGCCGTTCGTGGGCCAATGCTTCAGCATCGAACTCGAATCTCCAGACGGCTACGCACGCCTCGAAGGCCCCATCGCCCCGGTCAAAACATGGATCGCCAAAACCCACGAGGCCGTCCCAGCCGGCAGCGAGACTGCGCTCCTGGACATCGACCGTTTCCTTGAAGAGCATTCAGGGCGGTAGAAGTCATGAACGCCGACATCCAGTTCTCAGTCCTGGGCCCGGTCCGATTGCACAAACACGGCCTAGAGGGGGCAGCCGGCCAGCCCAGGCAATGCGCAGTACTTGCTTCGCTGTTGCTCAGGTCGGGCAGGCCTGTCAGCCTCTCGAGACTCGTGGAGGACGTGTGGGGAGACGAGGCCCCACCGTCGGCCATCGGCTCGGTGCGCACCTATGTCTACCGGCTCAGGCGGGCACTGGGCGAGTGGAGTGACAGCTCACTGAACCTGGTCGAGGGGGGCTATCTACTGCACATCGAACCGGACACTGTGGACCTGAACAGGTTCAAGGCGACTACGGCCAAGGCACGAGAAGTCCGCAGCACCGGTGACCTGGAGGCCGCGGCAAACCTGATGTCCAAGGGCCTCGCGATGTGGAGAGGGGAGGCGCTCGCCGGAGTGCCGGGGCCGTTCGCAGGCCAGCAGCGCAGCGTCCTCGGCGAACTGCGTCTGGCCTGTGCGGAGGAACAGCTCGCATGCGAGGTGGAAAGGGGGCACTACGCCGAGGCCGCCGCAGAACTTTCCGCTCTCCTTGCCGAGCACCCGCTGCGAGAACGCGTATGCAGCCTCCTCATGACCGCGTTGTACGGCGCGGGGCGGCAGTCCCAGGCCCTGACCATCTACCACACGACCAGTCACCTGTTGCGCCAACGCCTCGGCGTCAGCCCGTCACCTGAGCTTCGGCAAGTCCACGAACGCATCCTCTCCGGGCGATTGCAGCCACCAAGAAGCACCAATCGTCCAGCCGACGGGCGACACACTGCTTCCCCCCAGCGGCTGGCCCAACTGCCGGCAGCCCTGCCCAAACTCGTTGGGCGCGAGAAAGAACGAGAGCAAGTCGAGCACTTGATCGCCGAAGCAGAAGCGTCGTCCTCGGTTGCCATCTGCGTGGTCGGCGGGGTGGCAGGCGTCGGCAAGACGGCCTTCGCCACCACCGTCGCCCACCGTCTGGCAAACCACTTCCCGGACGGCCAGCTCTTCGCAGACCTGCACGGCGAAGGGCCAGGAACCGAGCCGAGAGACTCGGCAGGAGTCCTCTCGGACTTCCTGCAGTCTCTGGAGGTGCGGCCCGAGGCAGTACCCGAGACGACAGAGGCTCGAGGACTCATGTTCCGCGACCTGCTGGCCAAACGCCGCATGCTCATTGTGCTCGACAACGCCCGGAACGCAGACCAGCTGAAGCATCTCCTCCCAGGGAGCCCCGGTTCCATGGCCCTCATCACCAGCCGCATGCAGCTCCACGCACTGGTAGCCGCCTACCAGGCGCTCCCCCTCATTCTGCTCCCACTGAGCCAGGCGGACGCACGCTGCTTCCTCGCCCGCCGCCTCGGAACAGCACGGACGACTGCTGAGCCCGAGGCCGTCGACCGCATCATCCACCTCGCCGGGCGCCTGCCCCTCGCACTGGCCAATGTCGCCGCCCGTGCGGCGTACCGCCCTCAGATGCCGTTGGCGAGCCTGGCCGACGAATACGCACCGTCCGAGCAGAGCGCCTTGGACCCATTCACCAGCGAAGAGGAGCCAGTACTCGACGTCCGTGCCTCCATCGCGCGGTCGTACAGTCTGCTCGACCCAGAGGCCGCCTCCCTCTTCCGCGCCCTCAGCGCCTCGCCAGGGAACGTATTCGCCACGTCTGACGCCGCGAGAACAGCCGCGCAGTCCGAACAACGCGTGCGCCAGACGCTTTCGCGGCTGATCCACGCACATCTCGTCTCAGAGGTAGTGCCGGGCAAGTACAACTGGAACCGACTCGTGGCCGCCTTCGCCGCAGAGCAAGCAGGCTCAGGCAAGTCTGAAGCAGCTGACCAGGCCGTCAGCCACGATCGATCGAGCGATCTCTGATCACACATTGTGACTGGCTTCGTGGACTGGCGCCCGTTGTGGAAAGCCAACAGATTCCGGTCCAGCCCACGTTGGGCGATTGCCCAAACTCGACTGTACGAGTGCGAAATCGAATCGAGTGCGCTCTCGTCCGTGGCAGCTGCGCATCACTCCGCGAGTTCAACCAGATCGTCATCGGATTTACCCTCCGGTGACCCCACCTGGTTCATGACACCGCCAGTGCAGCGGGAAGCTGTACACGACTGGTAACGCATAGCTTGCGATAACAGTTTGAAAGGTGGACCTCGACAGTCTTGGGGGTGACGAAGAGGGTTTGGGCGATCTGCCGGTTTGTCTGGCCGTTTGCCGCCAAGTCGGCAACTCTTCTTTCGGACGGGGTGAGCGCGCCTGGACCGGTGAGTGCAGTGCGTCGTCGGCGGCCTCCTGCGATGGCGAGTTCAGCACCGGCTCGGCCTGCCAGGGTTACTGCGCCGCAGCGGGTGGCGAGATCAAGGGCATGTCGTAGCGGTGGACGAGCGTCATTGCGGTGACCAGCTTTACGCAGTGCGGCACCGAGGTCGACCAGGGCCTTTGCATACTCAAGGTACGCCGGGGACTCTTTGAGTATGTCTACCGCCTTTTCGAATAGTTCGAGTCGGCCTTGCTCGGGGGAAATGAGGCCAGACACACGCAAGGCCCGACCCAGAGCGCGAGGCGCACCCCACCGTCGAGCGAGGTTGAGATTTTCATCCGCGATGACGCGAGCCTCACCGTCGCGATCAAGGTGGTGAAGAGCCAGTGCAGCCAATGTTCTCCAGTCCGCGACTGCCGGATTCTTAATTTGATAAAGGCGGCATGCTTCCTCTGCCTGCACGGCAATTCCGAGAGCCGTTTCATAGTTGCCTCGGACTCTTTGGAGCCGGCTGAGCGCAGTCAGGGACAGGTACACCGGTCCTGGAGGGCAGGTTGTTGCGGTGATTCCAACCTCTGCAAGAGCCTGCTCAGCCTCATCGAGATGTCCTTGCTCGATCAAGGCCTCGGCCAGAACTGTAGTGCCCAAAAGGCGAGTAACTGCCGAACCATTGAGTTGTCCCACCCGAATAGTCTCGCGTCCGTCTTGTTCGGCGCCAGCAAGATCACCGTGCCACAACAGGGTGTATCCGCGGTGAATATAGACGGAGGCCAAAGTAAAGAGGGATCCGCCAACGTGGGCTCGCTTCACAGCATTGTCCAGGCTGTCTATTGACGCGTCGTCGTCTGCCGCCGCAAGGGACCACCATCCGCAAGCCAGCGGCCCATTAGGATCCGCTTGGTCGACAAACGTTTCATCTGCAAGGGTCTCGCGCGCGCGAAGCACCCCGGATGGGTCCCCAAGAGCAGTATTGCGACCAGCAACTGCACAATAAAGCAGGCGGTCCCCGAAACCGTCACCCTGAGGGAGCTGACGTAGTTCCGGCAAGCAGTCCACTATGTCACCCCTGCCAGGGACATACCATGTACTGGAACTGAGAAGGCAGGCCTGAAGGCGCTTCTTGAGGTCGTCATCATTGGCCGGAAGACCTGAAATTGTCGATTTCTGTATATCGATCCCAACATCCGTCCTTGCGAGGTAAATATAGGCCATACCCAAATAGGGTGCAATTTCCGCACGTTCAATGGGGTCCATGCCATCCCACGCTTCTTGTAGAAGACGAGCCCCGGTCACGACATCAAACAGTAGTGCGGTTTTCCCAGCCTCCAACAGAATTTCTCGACGCTCGTCGCCTTTGAGTGACTCTTCAAGACTTCGACGCAAGTAGACATAAGCGCTCTCTGGGGCGCCGCGTGCTGCTGCAGCAGCGGCGGCGGCACGCAGGTCTGAAACTGCCACCGGATCCATGGTTGCCGGTATTTTCATCAAGTGGTACGCCACTTGCTCCGGGGGAGATCCGCCCTCCCGGAGCATTATTGCCGCACGGTGATGTGACGTGGTGCGGTCGGTGCGGTCAAGGGATTCATAGACAGCATTACGCACAAGGGGGTGCACAAAGGAGAGCGTCGGAGAGCCGTATACCTCGTCGATACGTACAATTCCCCTCTGCTCCAAGAGTATGGCGCACTCAAGCGCCATACTGATTGAATCCTGCCCTGCCAGGCGCGCGGCACGCATCAGCGGCGAGCGGTCGCCCAGAACTGCGACTGCCCGAGCCAACGGTGCGCAAGCATCTGGCAAGGCCATAAGACGCGATGCGACTAGATGGGCCACGGCCAGCCCCCCAAGACCAGCCACCCGTTCGGCGTTTCTGGCGCTGGCTGACACGCCCTGCGCAGTGAAGGTAAGACCGAGTTCACGCAACAACAAAGGGTTCCCACCGGTGGCCCTGTGACAGGTAATTGCGAACTCTTCCTCTACCTCGCCATGCATCACCTGTCCTAGCAAGTTTGCTGTCGCCTGGGCACTGAGCTCTCTCGGATTTAGCTCCGCAAGCGCCGGAGCGGAGATTATGTGCTGCAGCAGTCGCTCATCAGTGGCGCGCTCCTCCGTCCGTAGCGCCACGGCTACCAACAGCGGTTGCGTCTCAATGCGAGGCAGGAGGTAAGCCAGATACCGCAATGACGGTTTATCGCACCACTGAAGATCGTCCACTACGATTACTAGTGGTCGGTCTTGGCATGCGTTGATGGTGAGCCAATAGAGACCATGCAAAATCGCGAAATCACCGGGTTCACCAGCACTAGAGATGACATCAATGGCTTCTCGCGCTTGCCTTGCTGCTCCCGTCCACAAGGACTCCCGGGGTGTCCGGTCGGCCTTGAACGCCAACTCTTCAAACAGCTGCCGCACTACACCAAAAGCAAAATCCTGTTCGAATTCTGTGCCGCGTGCAGTGGTCACGCCGAGCCCGGCCTGGGTCGCTCCAGTCCGGATCTCTGAAAGCAGTCGGCTCTTTCCGGTGCCCGCCACTCCCTTCACCAGGATCAGGCCGCCACCCTCCTTAATCCCGCTGATGGCCTTCGCGATAAGGGCAGACTCTGTCTCTCGTTCGAGCAGTTCAGGTTCCCTATGCTTCATTACTCCAGTATTGCCCCATATGTGCCGTTAATCAAGACTCAGGGGCATTCACGACATTTGCAGATCAAGGAGGGTGGACACTCCGGGTTCCTTCGGCTGTCACGATCCACCGCACTGGTCCGGGTCCGTCGCACGCCACCTCCCGATGTGATCACCAACCAGTGGCGCAACGCCTGACACCCCTTCCACGGCACCGAGATGCCGCACCCCTCAAGATCCCGCGCGGCTTCGAGCGAGCGTGCCATCCACCGCGCGTCTACTGCGCGTCGACGTGAGGTTCTTCCGTCTGCCGCTGCTCAAAATGGCGGATTATGCTCGAGCCGCACCAAGGCGCCTTCGGCCTGTGGTCGGACCACGAGGGGCCTGCGGCACGATCCCCGTCCGACGTCCCCAGGCCGACCGAAACGCCGGTACGAGACCTCAACCGGGCGGTGCAGCCCGGGCCAGCGCAGGCACGGTCTGGTGCGCATGGGTCGCGCTGCCGGGCCGCCTATGCGCAGACGTGAGGATGCCCGGGCGGCCTCTGCCGCCCGCCTCGCTACCCCAGGAAGGTGTGGGATACATGACGAGCAAGTTGAAGGATCTGCCGGACGCCGGTGTGTCCGTTTGGCTGGACACCCTGTCCCGCGGGCGGATCAAGTCGGGGAGCCTGTCTGAGCTGATCAGAAGCCGCTACGTGGTGGGCGTCACGACGAATCCGACGATCTTCAGGGACGCGATATCGCACGGAGTGGAGTACGAGGCCCAGATGTCCGAACTCGCGGTGCGCGGCGTGTCCGCCGAGGAGGCTGTCCGCACCATCACCGCGACAGATGTGCGCGACGCTGCCGACATTCTTCGCCCCGCCTTCGTCGTGTCCCCGGCCGGCCAGGACGGCCGCGTCTCCATCGAGGTCGACCCGCACATGGCGCATGACTCCACGGCGACGATCGCCGAGGCACGTCACCTGACGTGGCTCGTGGACCGCCCGAACACTTACATCAAGATTCCCGCAACCGAGGCGGGTCTGCCCGCCATCACCGAAACCATCGCCCAGGGCATCAGTGTCAACGTGACCCTGATCTTCTCCCTGGCACGCTACCGGCAGGTTGCCGACGCCTATTTGGCGGGCCTGGAGAAGGCCCGTGCCGCAGGCCTGGACCTGTCGCAGATCTCCTCGGTGGCATCGTTCTTCGTCTCCCGCATTGACACCGAGGTCGACCGGCGGCTCGACGCCCTGGACATCCCGGAGGCCAGAGCCCTGCGGGGCAGAGCCGCCCTGGCCAACGCCCGCCTGGCGTACCAGGCCTTCGAGGAGGTGTTCGCCGGTGAGCGCTGGCATCGCCTGCACCGCGCTCAGGCGAACAAGCAGCGCCCGCTGTGGGCCTCCACAGGTGTCAAGGACAGCGCGTACGAAGCCACCAGATACGTCTCCGGACTCATCGCCCCGGACACCGTGAACACTATGCCCGAGGCGACCCTGCTCGCGGTCGAGGCACAGGAACACGCCGCAGGTCGCGACCTCCGCGGCACGTACGACGAGGCTCGGGCCGACCTCGAAGCGATCGAACGCCTGGGCATCTCGTACTCCGAAGTCGTCCAGCAGCTGGAGGACGAGGGCGTGGCAAAGTTCCAGGAGTCCTGGGACAGCCTTCTCACCGCGACCGAGGCCCGGCTTGAGGCATGCACCCGCAGACTGCACACGTGGCCATGAGCAACACCTCCTTCGGAACACCCCGGCCCAGGCCCCAGCCCCGGACGAACGACATGCTGACATGGCTCGACAACGCGGGCTGCCGAGGCCTCGACACCGAACTGTTCTTCCCGGCAGGGCCGAAAGGCCCCGGCCGGCGCCAGGCCGACGAAGCGAAGTCCGTGTGCAAGACGTGTCCCGTCCGCCGACAGTGCGCCAGTTGGGCTTTTGCCACGGCACAGGAGTACGGAATCTGGGGCGGAATAGACGAGGAGGAGCGGGTCCTGGCCAGCAGGAGAAGACGTCTCAGCACCCGGCCAAATGGTCCCGCGGGGAAGAAGGGAACCGACTCGGTTTGAGCTCGCCACACGTCACTCACGACGAGGAGGTGCAGGTGGTGCAACTCCTCGTGTCGCCCATGCACCGCTACTCCGGACGCCCCGCTGAAGGGCCGTCACCTGACCCCGTCGGAGGGCTTGTGCAGCACATCCACGTACGCAGTCACCTCGGAATCGTCGGCGATCGGTACTTCGCCCAGCCGGCTCACCGGGACGCGTCCGTGACGATCATGGCGGAAGAGAACCTGCCCACACACATCGATCCCACAGTCGGCCTCCAGCAGACACGACGGAACATCCTGCTGCGAGGCGTCGACATCGATGCCTACATCGATCGGATCGTGGAGCTCAACTCCGGCGACGGCCCCATCGCGTTCGCCGTCAACCACGCCGCGCGGCCCTGTGCGTGGATGGACACCGTCATCGGACCCGGGGCGCAGCGCGCGCTGCGCGGCAAGGGCGGCGTACGGTGCACTCCGTTGTCCGACGGCGTCCTCCGCGTCGGCAAAGCCGACTTCCGCGTGGTCGGGCCGCTCGAGCGACATTGAAGGCCCCCCATAACCGCAGGTCGCCGCTGACGCCGAACCGCTCCGCTGCTGGCGTCAACAAGGGCCTGGTCGGCACAGCTCGATCAGCAGAGCTACACCACAGGATTGGGGTCGACGGCCTACATCACCTGACGCGTCCGGCCGCTGTCCTCCACCCCACATCTCAGGCACGGTCACCTCTGCCAGTTCGTCATGCAACGATCCTGCAAAGGTAGGACAGCCTATATCGCGGCGGTGCAACGAACTCATGCTTCTGCCAATGGAATTGACAGTAAGGCCGAGGCTGCGCCGCTCATGTCCAGCCAGATCACGTCCCCTCGTACGTGTCGCGCGCAGCACCACTCTCCCGTACGGCTGACAGCGCGAGACAAGGCCCGGTGCGTGCCCGTACACGTGCAGGCGAGCGACGGGGCCCTTTGCAACCGCAGTTGGCGCATCGGCTCGTCGCGGGGGTCACATCCACGGCGAAGACCTCGGACAGGGGGCCTGCCAGTGCGTTCCCATCGACGTATCCGGTGAGGACTTCGTCCGTACCGGGGCCACTGGCCTCTACGGACGTCATCTCAACCTCCCGTGTCAGCCGAGGCGTTCGGTACGTACTCGGTCAGGTGCAGGTTCCATGAGCGCTCGGACCATGCACGTCGAGAACACGAGTCCAGTCCCGCTCCGCCCGCTACCAGGAGAACTGGCTCCGTCTGCTGCTGCGTCACGCCGGCCTTCCACTTCCGTGGTCCGCCACCGGAGCCTCCTAGTCTCCCTTGTACTGCTGGTCTCGCCATGGGTCTCCGTAGTTCTGGTCACCGGCACTCTCCCAGAAGCCCGGCACGTCGCTCTGACGCAGTTCGCCGTCGCGCACCAACTTCGCGACCTTCCACAAGTACAGGTGCGGGACCAGCAGCCGAGCCGGGCCCCCGTTCTCGGGCACCAAGTCGCTGCCGCCGTAGCCGTTGCACGCCTTCTCGCCGACCAGGTCGGCGAGGGGGATGTTCGTGGTGTAACCGCCGTGGGAGGTGACCAGGACGTGCTCTGCGGCGGTCTCCACGTCTGCGTCTGCGTCTGCGTCTGCGTCTGCGTCTGCGTCTGCGTCTGCGAACAGAACGTCCAATCACACGCCCTGCCACTCGGTGCCACGTCGTCACGCAGCGCAGGTCGACGGTTGGAGACTCAGCCGCAAGTGCCGCCGATCCCGCCCAGTGCCACACGTGCTGTCTCCCGGTTCCGGTGGTCACCGACAGCTGCCAGTCGTCCTGCCGGATACAGAGAGTCGTCCCGGACGGACAGCACCGGGAAGCCGGTCGTCTCGTACTGCCCGGGCGGCAGCTTCGTACCCGCCGACGGCCTTCGGCCATGGAACCCGCGCGAGATGAACGCCGTACTCGGCGACCTTGTCAGTCCGGGGCGGCCCCTGCGCGCTCATTCGGTGGTGAGCACCCGTAGGAAGTGAATTCTCACCTCTGGCCTCTTCAGACGCGTAAAGCCGCGGGCGAGTCAGCGTCGTGAGCGCTGCCCGGACGGGCGTAGTGGCTGCTGCCTCATTCCGCAGTGCTGAGATGTCCGTCGGCAATGAGCTGAGCTCGCAACTTCCTGCGTGCGTCGAACATCGTCTTGTAGAGCGCGTTCCGGTTCGTCTCCAACTCATTGGCCAGCGTTTCCAGCGGAACTCCGTTGACGACGGCGACGAAGACCTCGCGCTGGTGGGCGCTCAGTGCTGTCGCGACTGCGTTACGCACAGCCTCGACCAGCTCGCGTGCCTGCCAGTAGCTGACGGGGTCTACACCGGCGCGGTCGGGCACCTGCGCCCAATCCTCCAGGTCGAAGCGGGCGTGTGAAACGCGCCAAAAATGGCGACTCAACTTGCTCGACACTTCAAGGACGACAAATCGGTATGCCCACGTGGTGAATCTGGCATCACCTCGAAATTCATGGATTTTCTGCGTGATCCTCATCAGCGCGTCTGCGGCCGCCTGATGAGCGAGATCGTCCAGTTCGGGCCCTGAAATTCGGTAACGCGACCCCCGGCGGAACACCTCGTCCATGGCAATCCGGACCAGCAGTTCATGCAGCCGCGTACAGGCCTGCTCATACTGAACTCCGCAACCGTCCCCCAGCGCGTCCACCCAGGCAGCCGACTCAGGATCGAGTTGCCCTCGCCCGTTGGCGATCCTTGCTGCCGGGGCGCTGCCGCTGGTTCCGACAGAACCACTCGGAGCCTCGCGGCGCTCTCTTCTGACATCCATAGTGCGCATGGCCTGCCTTCAATCCCCAAGTCATCTGGTACGAACGAGGCAACCACGCGACTATCTACAGGGTGTCTACGCGAAGTCGCTACTTCTCGTATTCGCACTGCGCGCGCCCCTCGATTTCACGGATAACTTTGCGCGGTATTTCGACGAGCGACGCACGTATGGCCTTGAGTGCGCTTTCGGTGAGCAACCGATTGCGAGCGGAGCGTTGCTGACATCCGCCGCCACCGAAAGCATTCCCTTACTTTGAGTAATTTCCAGCAGATGAGGTTTCAGGCAAGCGATGCGACGGCCAGACGACCTGTAATCCATGACGCAGTCATCACGGGGTAAGGACTCCGCGATCGCAGCAGCTAAATGCTGAACCAGCCAGCGGTCCGGCCCCGCTGCGTCGTAGCCCTGTCCAGCTGCCACGACCAGGCGGAGGCGCGGGTCCTGTCTGTCGGGGCCGCTCCAGCAGCGGAGGGTCTCACGCGATTCCGGTGTCACAGAAGGGGAGCGCAGCGTGTTAGCGGCAAGGGCGTACACCGTGTTGGCGGGCGGGTGTTTCTGGGGCGTACAGGAGCTGTTTCGCAGGTTTCCGGGTGTGGTGGACACCCGTGTCGGCTACACCGGTGGTGAAGTGGTGCAACCGACGCACCGAAACCACGGGAACCACGCGGAGGCGGCCGAAGTCACCTACGACCCGTCTCTGACGGATTACCGCAGCATTCTGGAATTCTTCTTTCAGATCCACAATCCCACCACGTTGAACCGGCAGGGTGACGATGTCGGCATGAGTTACAGGTCCGCCATCTTCTACCTGGACGAGGAGCAGCGACGTATCGCACTCGCGGTGATCACGGACTGCGACGCATCTGGATTGTGGCCGGGCAAGCTGGTCACCGAGGTCGTCCCGTGCGGCACGTTCTGGGAGGCGGAGCCTGAGCATCAGAACTACCTTCAGCGCCATCCGGACGCACACATGAGCCAGTACATCCGGCTGGACTGGAAGGTGCCCCGAACACCGGCCTGACCCGCCCGCGCCCGCCGTTGCGTGTCACAGCAGGCGCCTCGGCGGGCGGATTCACACCTTCAGAGCCTGCTCACCTCAGGAACTCCCCCAACTCCTGCTCAAGGACTGGCCTGGGCCTGGCTCCGATCACCGTCTTGACGACCTTGCCGTCCCGGTAGACGTTGAGCGTGGGGATCGACCGGACGTCGTACTCCGCGGCGGTGCGGGGGTTGTCATCGACGTTCAGCTGGACGATCGTGATCTTGTGACTGTGCTCGGCGGCGAGCGCTCCCAGGACCGGCGCCACCAGTCAGCACGGACCGCACCACTCGGCCCAGAAGTCGACGAGCACAGGCTTGCCGCTGGTGAGCACCTCGCCTGCGAAGGTCTCATCGGTCACGCTTCTCAGACTGCCTGCCATGCTGGCTCCTTCGTGCGCTGTCGGCATGGTTCGATGCCTTGGGATCGCCGCGCCCGGCGCAGGTGTCGGGCGGCTGTGCCGGGCGGGCATGAGGGTGTTTCTAGTTGCGGCCGGCCATGACGCCGCCGTCGACGTTGAGGATGGCTCCCGTGGTCCAGCTCGAGGCGTCCGAGAGGAGGAAGACGATCGCCGAGGCCAGGTCCTGGGGGGTGCCGACCCGGCCGAGCGGGTGCAGTCCACTCAACTGCTCCATCGCAGCGTCCAGTTGGTCGGCCGGGAAAACCTTCTCGAACAGGGGCGTCCTGGTGACGGCCGGAGCCACGGCGTTCACCCGGATGCCCTCGCCGGCGAGCTCAATGGCGAGGTTGTGGGTGAGGGCATGCAGACCCGCCTTGGCCATCGAGTAGGCCGACGACGGTGTCACGGCGAGGGCCTGGTGCGCCCACATGCTGCCCACGTTCACGATGGCGCCGCCCTGGCCGTAGGCGATCATGCCCCGGACGACGGTCTGGGTCAGGAAGAAGGCAGCCCGGTTGAGGTCGTGATAGGCGTCGTAGTCCGGGACCTCGTAGTCGAGGAAGGGCTTGGGCTTGAAGAATCCCGCGGCGTTGACGAGAAGCGTGGCGTCGGGGTGGTCCTCCGCCAGCTGCTTCTGTGCCTCGACGACCTGGTCCTGGTCGGCCAGGTCGGCCGCGACGGTCCAGGCGCTGCCGGAGCTCGACAGTGCTGCCACTGCATCCTCCAGCTTCTGTCCCGTGCGGCCGACGATCACCGCGCTGCCGCCTCCGGCAATCACGTTCTCGGCGGTCCTGAGGCCCATACCGCTGGCGCCGCCGATCACGACGAGTTTCCTGCCTTCGAAGTCCGTGGCCACGGGAATCACACTCCTTTGAACGGTGAACGAACACTCCTTGCGGTGGATGCGACCCTTCCACGGCAGGCTCTACAGCAGCTCTACAAGGCCTCTACAACGCCAACCACACCAGGCGGTGCAACGTTCTGCTCCCCTATGAGGACGGATCAAGGTCAGACACCGACGGGGTACCGGTTGGTGATCGCAATACGGTTGAACGCGTTCATCACGCTTGCCAGCCAAGCGATTGCGGAGGTCTGGTCCGCGGTGAGGACGGCGGCGGCGTTGTAGTCCTCACCGCGGACGTGTCCGTCCGGCACGCTGTGATCGCCTCGGTCAGACGGAGACCAGCGCGGTCGATCTCGGAGAAGTAGCCGGTCGCCTCCCAGGCGGGCAGCACGGCCACCCGGTCGGGGTTCGCTCCCTGCTTGAGTGTGTCGCGGGTGTGCATGCGCAGGCAGAACGCGCCGCCCTCGATCTGGGAGGTGCGGATCTTCAGCCGCCGGCCTCAGCGAAGTCGATGCGGTCAGGACACAACTGGCACCCCACACACCATGACCTCGGCGACGCGCTCGCCGCCGTGGATGAGCTTGCGCGCCGCGGACACTTTGCCGCCGCTCGTGACGTAGACGGCATCCGGGTGCAGGAGTCTGACCAATCCGGTCGGTTCTCCGTCCTCGTCGGCGACGCGGAAGACCGTGAAATCCCGTTCGCGTTCCGCCTTCGGCGCCCGCGACATGGACTGTTTCTCCTTGGCCACCCGTCGTCGCGCCCGCGAGGCGAGCTGCCGAGCACCCGGCAGGGAGACGTCCAGCACTTCGGCGATCTTGCCGAATTGGAGGCCGAAGACGTCGTGCAAGACAAACGCCACCCGCTCCGGTGGGGAGCTCCTCCATGATCAGAAGCATCGCCGAACTCACGGACTCGTCGACGAGTACCGGCTGTGAGGCGTCCGGCCCCGTCAGCAGCGGCTCCGGCAGCCAAGGTCCGCCAGGCCCGCAGATCACCGACGTCCTGCAAACCGGCTCCGGCCGCCCGCAGCCACACGTCCTGGGACATGTCCTCGGCATCGGCCACGCTCCCCAGCAGCCGGTAGTCAACTCCGAAAACCGGGCCGGTGCCTCTCCCACCCGGTTCCGAGCATGCCCTCCTGCTCGGACCGTCCGGGCCTGTGACCATCATCAACAGTGATCGCGACCTCCTCCCGCTTGCGGATCCAGCGGAGCCATCCGAAGTCCGCCTTGACGACAGCATCGCCGAAGCGAAGCGCCCCACTCGGACCGACAGCGTAGGGAGTCGGTGTCACACAGGGTTACGTTGGTGACGATTTCGAGCGCGTAGATACATACGCCCACGAACGCCAGTGCCAAGCTGGTCGATCGCGTCTGCATCCGGTACTCCCGCGCCTCAATCGCGGCAGTCCCTGGATGTGCGTGCCTCCGGTGTCGCCGTCGACGTCCACGAGCACCGGCGTCATGAAGGGCTCGCATCGGCTCTCTCGAAGATCGGCAGGGAGCTTCCCGTGCTCGGGTGTCTCCTATGACGGCATCCCAGCAGGGGTCCTCCTCGGTTCGGCAACTGCTCGCTCCCGGCTCCCGGCCATGACACAGTCTCCGCAGGGTGCCTGGAACGCATCGACGCCGGCCCCACCTCCCCCTACCGGCCGGCCAGTTCGCTCTGGTCGGGGATCCCCCCTCCCGCCTGCTCCGCTGCGTACTCGGCCACGAGTCGGTTCCAGCTGTACCGGCCCGGGCCGACCTCCGAGACGAGGTGCGCTCGTATCAGGCGCGACAGGACCTCGCGGACCCTACTCTCGGGCCGCTTGGCCAGGTCTGCGACCTGCGATGCCGCAAACAGGGGGTTCGGGCAGGCACTCAGGTCTCGGAAGAGCGCGGCCGTCTCGGTGTCGAGCAGGCGGTACGAGCGGGTGATGGACGCGCGGACATCGAGCGTCTGATCCTCCTCGCTCGCGAATGCGTCCAGGGTTCTATGTTCCGGCGCCTCGTACTCCTCGGCCAGGCTTGCCAGGCGCAACTGCGGTCGATAGGCCGCGCGGGCGGCGACATTGGCCAGGGCCAAAGGGAGCTGCCCGGTCAGCCGGATGATGCGGTCCACGGCCTCTGGTTCAGCCGCTGTCCTCGCTGCGCCGAGCCGGCGGGCGAGGAGGCTGCGTGCGTCAGCCGGGCTCAGGGGCATGAGAGTGAGGGGAAGTGCCTGGTAGGCGGCGACGAGCGCGTGCAGTTGCATACGGCTGGTGACGAGGGCCATGGAGCCGGCCCCGCCGGGGAGAAGGTGCTTGACCTGATCCGTGTTCCAGGCGTTGTCGAGCACGACGAGCATTCGGCGGTTGGCCAGCAGGCCGCGGAACATGAGACCTCGTGCCTGCGCCGTCTCGGGCATGTCCTCGGTGCGTACCCCCAAGGACTGCAGGAAGTCCTCGAGCACGTGGGCGGGGTCCCGCGGCTCGACCTCCGGTCCGGCTCCCTGCAGGTCTGCAAAGAGCTGTCCGTCCGGGAACCGGTCGGTCAGACGGTGGGCGACGGTGGTGGCGAAGGTTGTCTTGCCGACGCCGGCCAGTCCCCCGATCGTGCAGATGGCCACCGAGGACGACTGTTCTGCATCGGCGACCAGCCGCTCGACCTGCTCCTGCTCCCTCTCGCGGCCGACGAGGCTCGGCAGGGCGGCCGGAAGCTGGGCCGGAACGTGAGGTGAGGGCGTTCGCGTCACGCTCATGGGACGGTCGGCATTTCGCGGGAGTTCGAATCGCCCGGAGAGGATGCGCTCGTGGACTTGCTGCAGTTCCGGCGACGGGCTGACGCCGAGGCGTTGACGCAGCAGGTGACTGATCGTGTGGTAGATCGTCAGGGCCTCGGACTGCCGCCCGGCGCCGTAGAGCGCGGTCATGAGGAGGCTGCACACGCGCTCTCGAAGCGGATGCTCGACAAGCAGGGCGGACAGTTCCGCGGCGGCCTCGGCGTAACGCCCCCTCTCCACCTCGCAGGCCAGTTGCTCCTCGGCGCACGCGAGACGCATCTCGCCCAGCACGCTGCGCTGCTGGTCCGCGAACGGCCCGGGGACCCCGGCGAGGGCCACTCCTCTCCACATCTTGAGGCCCTCGGTCAGCAGGCTCGCCGCGGACGCCACGTCGCCGGCGCTGCGTACCTCTCGCGCCCTTGCCGCGGTCTGCTTGAACCTGTTCAGGTCCAGAGCGTCCGGTTGGATGTGCAGCCGATAGCCGCCGTCGACCAGGTGTACGGAGCTGTCGCTCTGCTCGCCCAGCGCCTGTCTGAGCCTGTAGATGTAAGTACGCACGGAGCCGATGGCCGACGGTGGGGCCTCGTCCCCCCACACGTCCGCCACCAGTTTCGAGAGGCTTACAGGCCTGCCGGCCCTGAGCAACAGCGAAGCGAGCACGGCGCACTGCCTCGGTTGACCAGCTCCGGCCTCGACCCCCTGCCTGTGCAGCCGGACTGGGCCGAGAACTGAGAACTGGACGCCCGTATACATCGTGCCTACCGCCCTGGGGATCCTTGTGAGCCTTGACTGCTCGGCCGTCCGAAAGGGACCGCCGCCCCTCAAAGGTACCCCAGGTCCGATCGATTTTCAGGACTAAATAGTCCTGTCTAGGTTGCAGCTGCGCGCATTCTTTACAGAGAAACAACACACTTCAGTTACAGCTGAGGCGCATGTGAACAGCGTGGCGTGCAGATGAACACGTCCGTCGCCGCGGCCCCACAGCGATCACCTGCCAGGAGGACGGCGAAGTCCAGCCGACAGGGAGGTTGCGACACGACCACCTTCGGCGCCACAGCAGGGCTTCCCGCCACCGACTCGCCCCTACCTCCGGACGCTCAGCGCCCTTCCGCTTCCCCTTCAGTCGCCTCGCCGCCTTCGGCGGACGCGGCATAGGCCCTTACGTGGGCGATCGCCATGTCGAGGGCGATCCTCATAGGCTTGACGTCCTGAGCGGTCTGCGCCAGGAGGTATCCGCCTTGAAGAGCGGCCATGAGGCCGGTGGCGAGCTCTGCGGCGTCCGCATCCGCGCGAAGGACTCCCGAGTCCTTCATTCGCAGCAGTCCGACCTCAAGGAGCCCTTCCCAGGTGGCGAAGTGGCGGGCGATCTCCTTGCGTGCCTCTTCGTCCTGATCGGCCAGCTCGCTGGCAAGGGAGCCCAGTGGGCAGCCGTACGCCCCGTTTCGGAGCGCATTGCGTTCCACCACCGCGTCCCGCCAGCGCTCGAGCCCGCGGAAGGAGTTGAGCCGTCGCAGCAGCTGTTGATGGCGTTCGAGCACTTCCGCGGCCTGCAACGCGACAACGTCCCGCACGAGCGCATCCTTGTCGGGGTAATGGCGGTAGAGCTGGGACTTACTCGTTCCGCTGGCCGCCCTGACATCGTCGAGGGTCGTGAGGGAGACGCCCTTGACGTACATCATGTCGCCAGCGGCCCTCAAGATGCGCTCTCGAGTCGCCCGCCCGCGCTCGGTCAGCCGGGAGCCGTTTTTGACGCGTGCCTGTTCCGCCACATTGGCCAGGTTACCTCCGCGGACCGTAGCATGTTTCGGAATGGACCTCAAGGTCCTCTTTTGCTTCCAGCCCTCGACTCGCTCTCCCTCAGTGACCAGGGCGCAGCGGTACGACGGTTCAGGGCGGCGGGCCGATCACGGCCGCTGGCGCCGTTCAGGCGTGCCGGCAAGGTCTCTCAGCTCCTTGACGACCACGTCGGCGCCATGCGCGTACAGCGCGTCGGCCCGGCCTGTCCGGGCCACACCGACCACCCACCCGAAGTGGCCCGAACGTCCGGCGTCTATGCCTGCCTGCGCGTCCTCGAAGACCGCGCACTGAGCAGGGTTCTGGCCGAGATCGCGGGCGGCTGTCAGAAACATGTCGGGGTAGGGCTTGCCGCGCAGATTGCGACTCGCAGCCACGACGCCGTCGATCCACGCGTCGAAAAGCGTCTCCACCTGTGCCGCCTGCAGGATCTCGCGGCAGTTGGCGCTGGACTCGACGGCAGCGGTGAGCAGCCTGCGGTCACGGGCCGCAATGACGTAGGCAATGGTGTCCCGGCACACCTCGGCTCCCTGCCAGCGGGTCCAGGCCTCGTACAGGCCGTTCCTCCGGCGGACCAGGCCGTGCACGGTGTCCGGGCCCGGAGGGTCGTCGGGGCTGCCGTCGGGCAGTTCGATCCCGCGCGAAGACAGGAAGCACCTCACACCGTCGGCGCTCGGCCGGCCGTCGATGAAATCGCCGTAGTCGGTATCCGTAACAAGGGGGCCGAATCCATCGTCCTCGCACTGGTGCAACAACGTGTCGAAGGCCTCCCTCCACGCAGCGACGTGCAAGGAGGTCGCCTCGGTGATCACGCCGTCAAGGTCGAAGAGACAGGCCCGTATCCCGGCAGGCAGACCAAGCGTCACAGAGTCAACTTCCTCTCAAGTGCCGTTAATACGCCCCGTGTTGCCCGCGTGCCGGCACTACGGAACACCGGTAGACGTCCGGTGGACGCCGGAAACACGAACCGGCGTCCACTGCCGGCTCTGTTGGCCGTTGTCCTGCATCGCACCGCCGGCCAGGCTCGATGGGGCCGACGCGAGGTAGATGAGGTGAAGACGCTCTGACACTCCGGGCCCGAGGACGTTGCGGCTCGACGCCGACCGGTACAGGGACCTGGCGGTAAGAACATCGTGCGGAAAGGCGCTGACATACATGCCCAGCCACGCCACTGCCGGACCCTTCAGCGGGCGGGCAATGCCCAACTCCCCCACCGGGCGGGGCCGGCAGCTCTTCGAAAGGAAGCCGATGGAGGACGACGCCTTGGCCGCGAGGGCGGCATGCCTGGGATGTGCCACGCTCGTCGATGCCGTGGGCCGGGTCCACGGTCACCGGGCCCACCTTCCTGCCATGCAGAGCCCCGATCCTCTTCGTCCTCTCTTCGGGCCCGCGGCCACCATCTCCTTCCTGCCATACCGCGAGGACCTGGAAGAAGCGGGCTACGACTTCAAGCACTACTTCTACGGGGCCCTCGGGCGAGGGCCTACCGCGGGCCAAGTGCTCGTGCTCTCCAGCGGCGGTCACCCCGACGTGTCGCACGGCGGGGGCACCAAGCTGGCCAGGGCGCACAGCGCCGGCCTCGCCGGCGTCCTGGCCGACGGCCGCCTGCGAGACTTCGACCAGCTGCGCGCGTACGGCTTCGCCACCTGGTGCATGGGAGAAGCGGTCCGCTGGGGCGGCGACACGGTCATGCCGCATGCGTACGGAGTGACCGTCGAGGTTGCCGGCGTGTGCGTGAGCCCCGGCGACTACGTCCACATGGACAGCGCCGGCGGCGTTGTGATCCCTTCGGCGAGCCTGCATCGGGTCCTCGACATCGCGGAGGACATTGCAGCCGAGGAGGCCGAGGCAGCCAGAATCATCACTGCCGAAAGCCCGCGGCCGAACGGATGAGGTGCACCCGGGGCGCATGCACGCCGGGGGGTGCACAGCCCGAGCGCACGGCGAGGTCGGCTCTTCATCGCCCACGATCCATTCGCAAGTGCCTGTTGTTGGGGCCCACATGGGCCCCGTTCCGAGCGCTTCCGCAACATCGAGGTTGGTCATGGCGCAGATATCGCCCCGGTTTCCGCACATCGTGGTGCACACCCCGGCCCTGGACGGCTCCCGTCGGGTTACCGAGTGCGACGAAATCCTGGGGGTTGCCTCCCATTTGGACGACGTCATCGAGATTCTCCGGCTTGCCGGCCTCGATCGGATCGGGGTCGAGGAGAGTGAGTTCATCGAGTGGCAGGGAGGTGGGCCGGACGAATGGCCGGGACTTTCCGAACACCTGGAGGCGTGACCGGGCGCTGCCGGGCCACACCCGCTGACCCGCCTGAACGGGTCCTCACTCCAGCCAGGCTGAACGCCGCGATGGCCGCTGTCGCCTCGCTGACACACCGCCTGCTGCCGACCGACCGGCGCTACTCCCCCTGTCAGCCGTCGGTCGGCAGCGACACGAGGGCTGCCACCGCCTCGCTTGTGTGAACCAGAAACGTGAGTGTCTCCTCCAAGTACAGGGTCACGCTCCTCGCATCGTGGGAGAGGTAGCCGATCGACACGTCCTGGCCGATGCGCATCTCGAAGTCGCCGCCCGAGTGGAGAGCAGGAAGGCGCCGTCGATGGCGGGCGCCCAGACGATGTCCCGTCCACGAAGCCGAGCAGGTCACGTTTGTCGAAGCACTGAAACCCGCGGACTTCGTCGCGTACCGTCACCGCTTTCCCCAACAGGCTCATGATCTCCGAAGCGAAGGCAAAGCACAGGTCCAGGCGTGCGGCACGAATATGGAAGAGCAGGTCGCCTGGCGTCGACACCGCACGGTGCACCGGACCGTTCAGCTCGCGGAACAGGTACAGCTCCGCGGGGCGGGGTCCGGTGAACAGCCGGTCCCACGCCTGTGAGCCGATACCGGTGACACAGCTGAGCCTGCCCTCGGGTTCGGCGCGGAAGCTCACGGCCTGTTGCAAGGAGTTCAGGTCGGACAGTACGTCGTGGGTCACCGCTTCGCCGCTGGGGTCGACCGTGACGACGAGAAAGATCGCCGCGCTGGTGAGAGGGCACAGAACCGTCTGCGGCATCGGTGCCGACGTCTTGTCGGCCATGTGCCCTCCCTCTCCCGGCGATCACCTGTGCTCACTGCCTGATCTGTGAGGGGCCGGCATGCACGGCCGCCACGGCCTCGGATGGAGGTCTCGCGGCGTCGCCCAGGCTCGTGGAGGCCCGCCGGTGACTGCTGTTCGAAGCGCAGCCGCGGCAGTGGGGCGCCGGGAGACCGCTCTTCGCCCCGGCGCGTGTCCGGAGTTCACTGGTATCGACCGTCGAAGCGACTTCCGCTTCGCAGATCCGCGAAGCGGAGGCCGACGGCCTCTCCCCCTTCCACCATCCAGCGCAGGTCGTAGGAGGCTCGGTAGGACGGCGGCCAGAATGAGCAGAAGTGGCCGGTGTCGTCGACGGCCCAGGTTCCCTCGGTATCCCGCCCGCCCTCGACGTAGCGCGTGGTGCCGTCGGAGTCGAATGTCTGCGTCGCTCCGTCGCTGTAGACGAAACGGCCTGCGGTGAGGGCGACAGGGATCTCCTCCGCCTGCACCGGTGCGCCGTCTTCGGCTGATACGCCGTTGAGCTTCTTGTTCACTGCAGGGACCTCCCATGGGCTCGGACAGGCCTTTGCGACCTAGGTTGGTGCTTGAGGGGCAGGTGGCTGCGCAGACAGGTGTCGGCAGAGCGGAGTGGCGTTGCCGCAGCACGGACCACCTGTGCGGCCGCTCACTCGGCTTCGGCAGCGCTCTCTTCCGGCGTCTGGAACAGGCTCAGGTACTGGCCGTAGCCCTCCTTCTCCAGTTCTCCTGCGGGGATGAAGCGCAAGGAGGCCGAGTTGATGCAGTACCGCAGTCCGCCAGTGTCTCTGGGTCCGTCGGGGAACAGGTGTCCGAGATGGCTGTCTCCGTTCACCGACCGGACTTCGACACGGACCATCCCGTGGCTCGTGTCGGGCCGCTCGGCGACGTGGCCGGACTCCAGCGGTTTGGTGAAGCTGGGCCACCCCGTGCGGCTGTCGTACTTGTCCGCGGAGGAGAACAGGGGCTCTCCCGACACGACGTCCACATAGATACCGGGGGCCTTGTTGTCCCAAAAGGCGTTGGCGAAGGAAGGCTCCGTCTCGTCCTGCTGGGTTACGCGGTACTGCAGTTCTGTGAGCAGCGCGAGGCGTTCTGGGCTCTTCGTGAATTCCGGCATGGGTACCTCCCAGACATCGAGGTTGCATCAGCCCTTCTGGGATTTCGCGTCACCTGCCATTGCTCCCTTACCTCACGACGGGACATACACGTCACTAGAGCACGGCAGGCAGAATTGCCGTGCTAGAGCCCGCCGCCGGCGCCAGCACGACCACACCCGCGCCTGGAGCTCACTCATCTGCAGCTACGCATTCCTCGTCCCGGAGTACAACCGCTCCAACCTTGGAGCGCTGAAGAACGCCCTGGACTACGTCTACGGGGCGTGGAACGACAAGGCTGCCGGGATCATCAGTTTCGGCGGCTGGGGCGCCGGGGCCCGGGCCGCCGAAGCGCTAAGGCTCGTCCTTGCCGAACTCCAGGTGGCCACGGTCCGAGCCCAGCCCACCATCGCGATACGTCCCTCGTTCCAGACCGTCACCTTCGTCCCTCTGGATGGCCTCGACACCACCGGGGCCGGCATGCTCGACCAGGTGATCGCCTGGTCCACCGCACTGCGCGGGGTCCGTGAGGCCAAGGCTCAGACGGCTACGGCTGCGTGAGGCCCGATTCGTGGGCGCCTTACGACGCCTTGGGCAGCCGCCATTCAGGACGGATGCGGTGGCAGGTGTATCCGTTCGGATAGCGCTGCAGATAGTCCTGGTGCTCAAGCTCGGCCTCCCAGAAGGCAGCGGCCGGCATCACATCTGTGACTACTTTCCCAGGCCACAAGCCCGAGGCGTCCACCGCGGCGATCGTGGCCTCGGCGATGCGCCGCTGTTCTTCACCGAGATAGAAGATGGCCGACCGGTAACTGAGGCCGACGTCGTTGCCCTGCCGGTTCAGCGTGGTGGGGTTGTGTACCTGGAAGAAGAACTCGAGGAGTGCTCGGTAGTCCGTCCGGGCGGGGTCGTAGGTGACCTCGATGGCCTCCGCGTGACTGCCGTGGTTGCGGTAGGTCGGGTTCGCGGTCTCACCTCCCGTATAGCCGACACGCGTCGAGACCACGCCGTCCAGCGCCCGAAAGAGCTCCTGCATCCCCCAGAAGCACCCGCCCGCCAGAATCGCTCTCTGGTATGCCATTTCCGTGATGTCCTCCTGTGAAATCCGTCGTCTCGACCCGACGGGCCAGAGCGCGTCGATCGTGCTCTACGGCCCCGGCCGGGCCCCGTCCGACACGGTGTCATCAGGCTTGGGCACCGTGACAGCGGTCGTGCAGCGCCCACGATGGTTGGCTGCGCGACTCGCGGACTCCTTACGTCACGTGCCGCCCCGACGCCAACGCGGTGCCAGACAAGCACAGGCCGGTTCAGGGGACGAGCACCAGCTTGCGGCCTGCTGTCCGCCCCGCGGTGGCCCGGTCGTACGCGCCCGGTCCGTCCGTCAGTGGCAGAGGTTCGGGAGCAAGGCGAAGGAGTCCTTGTGCGAGGTTGGTTGCGAGCTGAGTGAGCTGCGCGGCATCAGGTCGTACGTAAAGATCGGTACTGGTGATGCCTCGCTCAGGACCCGGCGCGTCGGACGTCAGCGAGCACAGTTGCCCGCCGTCACGGACGAGCGGCAAGGCTATCTCTGCCGTGCCGGGCGCGGCGATGAGCGCGGCATCGAACCCGGCCTGTACTCGGTCGGGCCATGCCGGGTCGTGATAGTCGACGACCTCGACCGCTCCGAATCCGCGCAGGCGCTCCGCGGCGGACCGCGAGGCTGTCGCCGTCACCTCCACGCCGGCCGCCGCCGCCAGCTGGATGGCCAAGGCGCCGGTGCTGCCGCCCCCGTTGGTGATCAGGAGGCGCTGTCCTGTGGTGAGTCCCAGCGCCTCCAGAGCCTGCACCGCGGTGAGGCCGTTGACGGGGAGTGCGGCCGCCTCGACGGGTTCCAGTGCGGCGGGGACGGGGGCCGTGTGTGCGGCGGTGACAAGGACCTGCTCGGCCCAGAAGCCGCTGCCGCCCGGCAGAGGCGCCTCATGCGCCACCACACGGTCACCGACCGAGATCCCCTGGACACCGGGCCCGACGGCGCGTACCCGGCCGACGCCCTCGACGCCCAGTGCAGCGGGGGGTTGCAGACCGACGTCCCAGCCGCCCGTGTTCAGCAGCCGGTCCCAAGGGCCTACGCCGGCGGCCTCGACCTCGATGACTACCTGGCCCGCAACGGGCGGCGGAGGTTCGGGCAGGTCGAGGAGGATGACGTCCGTCTCCCCGGGTGCGGTGACTCCGATTGCTTTCATTGCTCCTCCTTAACGCGGTGCACGCCGGAGCGGTGCTCTTTCAAGGGAGCAACCTCTCCACACCGGCAGCACTCTCTTCTTCGAGAAGGCGGCGTGCCTGTTCAAGCCTCTCCGGCGTGATGTCGTGGCCAGATGCGAGTACGACATCTTCGGGGTCGGGCAACTCTTCCGTTCCCGTGTGGAGGACCGCATCTGGCGTGTGCAGGCCCCACTCGTCTTCAGTTCCTCCGGACATCATCTCTCCTACGTTTGAATCAGCGTGTAGGGCATCGCTCCACGCCATGTTCGGGGTGAGAGATCGGCCCTTGAATGGGTGGCAACCTTCAATGGTCGCCCGGGCTCTCGTGCTGGTTCGCAGCCCAGGAATAGGCCTCTGCCAGGTCCTTCAAGGCCGCCGCGACCGCTCCATGATCCTTATGCTCCGCCTGCTGTCGTGCTTGAGACGCGATGGCCTCGAATAGCGCTCCCTGTGCATCCTGTTGCACCGTAGGTTCAGCACTGTTCACAATGTCCTCCGAATTCTCGTCCGGGACAAGACCAACTCCGCAAATGCTATTGCTGCGTTGGTCTACAGCTCATCTATGCAGGGTCGATGCCCCTGTGGGGAAGTTGGAGAGGTGAACCACTCCTCAGCGGCACTCCCCTTCCGGTTTCCTTGCTGCTCTCGACCCGGGGCGTGTCTCTCCGTCCCATTTCGAGCCCAGCGATGTGCACACCCTCGGACCACCCGGTTCAAGAAAGACCCACGGGGATCGATTCTGCGTCTACTCGCCGTCGCGGACCGCAGCCAGAACCCCTCGCGCACTCAGGCCAACTGCCATGCCAAGGTTGACACCTGGTGACGTCGAGCTCCCGGCCAGTAAGAACCGAAGCTCATGGGGCCGCCAACCCAGTAATGCCGGAACAGATTGTCACCGGCGTCCAGTACGCCCATATGCATCAACGGCTGACGTATCAATGAGACGGAGAGAGGAGGGGCACGTGGCGATGTCTCCCCCTCAAGACCCCACACCTGGGGCACAGAACGAAAGCAGCACGGAACGCCGCGCTCGTTTTGAGCAGGACGCGCTGGCACATCGGCAATCCCTGCTTGCCGCCGCTCGAAGGATGGCGCGAAACCCGGCCGATGCAGAGGACCTTGTGCAAGACGCCTACATGAGGGCATATGCGTCGTTCGATCAGTACCGTCCTGGAACGAATTTCGGCGCGTGGATGCGGAGAATACTCGTGAACCAATACATCAACGCGTACCGAAAGGAACAGCGCCGGCCGCGCCAATACCTCGTGGCGGACGCCGACGAAAGACTAATGCCGCCACACGACGCATCCCGCTACCGGGCGTTCGCCTCCGCGGAATCCGCTGCCCTGGCTCACTTGCCCAGCCCAGACCTCAAGGCGGCCCTCAACCTGGTCCCTCCGGTTCGCCGGACGGCGGTGTATCTGGCGGACGTCGAGGGCTTCAGCTATCGGGAGATCGCGGACTTGATGGGGACCCCCGTGGGCACCGTCATGTCCCGCATCCATCGCGGCCGAAAGCAACTGCGCAGCCTGCTGCTGCCTGAATACGGCGAGGAAGGGCCCCAGGCATCGTGACCGTCGCCCGTCCCATGGACGGGGATCCGGTGTGTTCGCGCGAAGGGAGATGTCATGACCGAGGTGTTGTTCGACGACAGTGCGAAGCATGTCCGGGTCGTCGACGAACCGACGGATGGTCACTATGTGCTCTACGTGCACGGAGCGCAGGTAGGAACTCTGTCGTACCGCATCGTCGGGCAACGGCGGGTACTGGGCCATACAGAGGTCGACGAGGTCTGTCGTGGCCGGGGGTTTTCCCAGATCCTCATTCAGGTGGTCCTTGACGACCTGCGGGAGAGGCGGCAGAAGGCCACGATCCACTGTCCTGCCGTCGCCCAGTTCATGACGCAGAGCGTCAAGTATGCCGACGTCGTTGATCCCACCCATCCCGGCATCTGGGCGGCCAACAGCTGACTCCTCGGCCGCCGCCCTGATCGGCGGCGGCCCACAAACTCGGGCGGCCAACGCGCCCTGGTGGAAGCACACACGCAGCCCGTCTCCGCCAACCGCCACAGCGAACTCCGCCAGCCCCGGCGGCCCTGGTTGTCGCCGAAGTAGGTCAGATGAACGATGCCCGGGGCGAGAACAGCTCCGGAAAAGTCGCCGACCTCGGTGAACTCCGGATGCAGGAGCTCCGCCACACGGAACACGGCGCCCCAAGGAACAGCGATTTGTTCACGTGCCGCAGCGGCTCGCTGGTGCCGTAAGCCCGTCCTTGAGCAGTCCCCGCATCTCATGGCCGTACGCGGATGATCGTCTTTCCCTTGACCCGCTCGGTCGGGTTGAACGCGGCGACGGCGTCGTTGAGGGTCGCCACACTGCCGATGTTCGTACGCAACCGTCCGTCCCGTACCCGCTGCACGATCTCACCCAGTTGGGCGCGATTGGGCTCGACAACGAAGTCGATCGCAAGGCCGTTGGCGGGCCGAGCCTCCGGCGGGCCGGCGACCGTCACCAGTGTTCCTCCGGCGCGAATCACACCTGCGGACCGCGTCCCGATGTCTCCACCGAAGACATCGAAGACCAGATCGACCCCGCGGACGTCCTCCAGCTTGTCCTTCTCGAGGTCGACGAACTCCTGCGCGCCGAAGTCGAGCGCCCTCTGGCGCCCTGCAGCACGACCGGTGCCGATGACGTAGGCACCGGCCTCACGCGCGAGTTGGCATGCCATCGATCCGACCGCGCCTGCCGCACCGTGCACGAGGACGCTCTGCCCCCCTCGCAGGCGGCCGTGCTCGAAAAGGCCCTGCCACGCGGTCAGGCCAGGCATCACGATTGCCGCGCCCGTCGTGAAGTCGTGGAGCTTGCCGCTAGGCTCCCCCATGCCGCAGCTGTATCCCTCACGTCCGAAGCCCTCGCTCCCGAAGGCCGCACCGGCCGGGGCTTCGCCAAAGACCTGGCGTCCAGGACGGGCGGCACTGCGCTCACTTCCCGCTGGGGCACCGGTACCGTCCTGCGCGTCGTGGCCCGACTAGCCGGCGAGGAGCCCATCGGTCGTATGGTCGCTCAACTTGCCCCCGGTTACTCCCTGTTGTTCGGCCGCTCCGTGAGCAGCTCGCGCCGCTCAGGGCCCCGGAGCAGCGACCCCGCTCGGTCGAACGCGGTCATCAACCGGTCGCGAATGGCGACCGCCGCAACGCCGGGAATGGGGAACGTACGGGTCACAGCGCCGACGGCGACCCCGAGGACGTCGTAACGCAGTTGCTGTTCACCGCCGTCCACTGGCCGAACGGTAACCGTCCGATCGGCGTTGCGGATCTCGGTCACCGAACCAGCGATCAGTCGGGTACGACGCAGATGGCTCCGTAATGACACGGCGGCGTGACGTGCCTCGACCGATCCGGCCGCCACCTCTGGCAGGAAGGGCTGGTAGGTCATGTAGGGGGCGTGGGTCTTCGACCGTGACCCGTGCCTCGCCGTTGCGGAGTGCTTTCTCGAGGCACCAGGCAGTGTGGAAACCTGCATAGCCACCACCGACGATCACAATCTCCCGCATCCGCTCGTAGATCCACCAGATCGCTCCGGCACGGATCGGGACCCCATCGCCCCGCGGCCAGGGAATTGCCCTCGCTCGCGCCCGCGTTCGGCGTCGAGCGCGACACCGTCAGTCAACCAGCCCCCTACCACTGCTCGTTGAACCGGCTGACGCTCCGATCCTGTGCGATCAGCCCATGCGCTCCTTGATGTGAGAGACCAAGCCGAGGACGTCCTCCGGCACGAGCCGGCCGATCGCCCCGTTGGAGTAGACCGCAGTGATGACGGTGCCATCGGGGGCCAGTACGAAACCCGTCGACTGCAGGTGCACCGGATCGTCATTGACGAAGGCGCCGGTGGCCTCGGCGATCGCGTGGGCGTCGGCGCTGTGCCCCACCGGGAAGGTGAGCTTGTGCTTCTCCACGAGCCCCTTTGTCGTGGCCTCTTCGTCGACGGAGAGCGCGACGACCTTGATTCCCGCCTGCGCGAATCGGTCGCTCGCCCGCTGGAAGGCCCTTAGTTGCGCGGTGCAGTAGGGGCACCACGAACCGCGGTAGAAGAGGACAACTCCGAAGCTACCGGCGAGTTGTTGGCGGATGTCGACGGTGCCGCCTCCGACGGTACTGACCCTCAGGGCAGGAAATTCGGCACCGGCGTTCAACAGGCCCACTGTTTCTCCTTCATGACACTGCATCTCGATATGAAGCGGAGCAGATCTTTCGGACCCGATCGGACGCGCTGCTAAAGCGTGATGCCTCCGGCGGCGGGATCCGGATCGCCACGAAGGCTGCCGAATCGGCCGCCCCCTCGGCAGTTCGGGCCGCGGCTGCAGGCGCCGACGCTCGGACCGGCACGCTGCACCTGTCCATATGCGCGCCCGGAAACCCCGATTCTTACCGGCGAAGCACGTTTCACCGTCACGAGGTCCTGCGTGGACGGCTCCCTATGGGTCCCCCCGAGCAGGTGGGAACGAGGGCCGAGGCCGACCTGGCGGCCAGTCGATGCCGGTCAACCCCGTACCGACGCTCACCAGGAGCCGACCGGCATCCGTGTCAGTTCTCGATGACGACCTCGCGTGCATCGAAGGCGACGTAGCCGCTGAAGTCGCGACCCACACGAGTCACCGCCGACCCCTTGATGTTCGGGTAGGACCATGCCCCGTCCCTGAGCACCGTCTCGCCGGCCACGACGTCGTGATACTGCGCCCTCCCCTTCCAGGGACACGTGTACGGGGTCGGGCTGTCACGGAGCGCGTCAACCGTGACGGAGTCCAGTGGGAAGTAGGTGTTTCCCTCAATGCGGACGACTGCGTCGCTCGCAGCCTCCGCCACTACGCTGTCGCCAACCAGTGCCTTCATGACTCTTTCCCCTCGTGATTCCCTTGCCTGGATCCCGACCGCCGGTCAATTGATGCAGCCAAGGCACACCCGTGTGTTCGACCAGAGGTTAGTGTCGGGTGGTGCCCCGCCTCTTACCTGTGCTTCGGCGCCACCTGGGCAACGGGAAGACCTGTCCTCGGGCGCTCTCAACCACCGGCATTCGCCTGTGCCGACTCGGCGGCAGCGCGATCGGAGTAGCCCGGGTGTCGGGGGTCGACGAGATCGGCATAGGTGGTTGTACGCGAGAGGTAGTCGACCACGAACGGACAGATCGCGGTGATCGTGCCCTCACGAGAGCGGATCTCGTCGAGCACCTGCCTCACCAGCGCGCCCCCGACCCCCTGGTGTTGATGACTCGACTCCACTTCAGTGTGCCGAAGGGCATACCGATTGGGCTTCAAGTGGGTGCAATACAGCCAGCCGACCAGGTCGTCGTCGCGGTAGAGCTCAAAGCGCCCTAGATCGACGTTGTCGATCAACTGCTCGTCCACCGGCACCTGCTTTTCGTCGCTCATCGAGTCACTCCGCTCTCTGCCACTACTCTCATTCAGACTCCTCCATTTGGGACTCTAGGGTCCACGTATGATCACTCTCACCCAGTACAGCAAAGCCTGTGTAGCGTAAGTTGGACTAGATAGTCCGTTCAAGTGGCCCTGGCGAGATCCGGCAGGCCACAGACTGGAGACGAGCGAGCGATGCGAGAAGAGAACATGAAGCCGTCACCGGCCGCCGTTGAGGTACGCAAGGACGAGACCACCCGTCTCTACGAGGCACTGATCGACGGCCAGGTAGTCGGCACCTTGGCCTACGAGACCACGGGGGGACATTTCTCACTCACGCACTCGTACGTAGACCACGATCAACGACACCAGGGCATCGCATCGGCCATGGCGCGCTACGCCCTGGAAGACCTGAGTCAGAGTCAAGGCCAGGCCAGAATTGGCATCTACTGCGGTTTTGTCGCCGATTACGTAGAAGCCCACCCGGACTGGAAGGACGCCGTCGACGTCAACCGTTCGGCCTTCATCGCCACGCACACCGCGCGAGACACAACCAGCGGGCACTGAAGCGCCCCAGGGGCACCCGCCCTCCCGGATCGGGAATTGCCCGCCCAGTCATCAACTGAAGACTGTGCCGCTTGTGGCGGGCCTGTTGATGTTACGACGACAAGGCACTTGAATCTCGGGCCCGAGCCACAGTCCTCGTCTGCGGCTCGGTTTGTGCTGAACTCAACCAGCAGACAGGTTCTCGATGTGTGCCAGTGCCATGTCGATCGACGTTGCCATCGGTGTGACGTCGCGCGCCGTCTGGGCCAGCATGTAGCCGCCCTGGAGTGCGGCCATGAGCCCGGTCCCGAGCTGGTCGATCGGCGCCTCGGGCGGAAGCACACCGCGATCCCGCATCCGTTGCAGCACGCCCGCCAACAGGCCCTGCCACTCGGTGAACAACTGGAAGAGGGCTTGGCGTGCGAGAGCGTCGTGATCGGAGACCTCGGTGGCGAGTGACCCGAGCGCACAGCCGTAGGCGCCGTGCTGAAGGGCGCTGTTCTGCACCAGCGCGTCACGCCATCGCCGTAGGCCCCGGATCGTGGAGACACGACCGAGGGCCCTGCGCTCGCGCGCGATGATGTGTTCCCCCACGTGGTCGACGACGGCTCGCACGAGCGCATCCTTACCGTCGAAGTGGTGGTACAACTGCGACTTGCTCACTCCGCTCGCCGCCAGCACATCGTCGAGCGTGGTAGTCCCGACTCCCTTGACATACATCAGGTCGGCCGCCGCGGCAACGATCCTTGCTCGCGTCTTTGCACCGCGCGCCGTCAGGCGTCTGCCATTGTGCGAGTCAGCGGTCGTCATCACGGGTTCATGGTACTTATCGGGCCGCCTACTCCCCCTCCGGGAGGTTGCCCCAGGTTGCCGCGAAGGGCACGAGCGCGAGGTCGAGCGCCGCGTTGAGCGGCCGAGGGTCTTGGGCAATCCGGCTCAGGGCGCAGCCTCCCTGGAGTGCCGCAAGGATCAGCACCGCGGTCTTCTGGGCATCGACATCCACTCCTCGATCCTGGTCTGACGTACTGCGCCTGTCCCCCGTGGTGCCGGACCGCACCAACCGTTCGACCGTCTCGGCGATGAGCTCGCGCCACTGATCGAGGAAGTCGGCCCGGGCGCGCATGTCACATGTCTGACGCAACGCCAACGCATACGGCGACGACGGGGTCATGAGTTCCTCGACCACCCGGCGGCGCCAGCCAACCAGCTCTGCCCTGTCCGTGACCATGGCCAGACAAGCGCTCTCACGCGCCAGAACTTCCGCGAAGTGCGTCCTCATCGATCCCTCCTGACCAGTGGGACAACACCCGGACACCCTGCCAGTCTCTGGACTATTTCGTCCACTTCTTGCCAACCAGGCAAGGCGAGCCCCACGGATAGGCCACGGATTGGGCCCGTTCGGGCACGGGTCCACACCACATGTGCATGTTGGCCGAGGTAAGAGGCCCGGACCTGATGCCGCTAAGTGCTGACCGAGCGAAGATGCTGCGGAGACGAAGACTCGACTGGGAAAGGTGCGCGATGAAAGCGATTGTGGTGACAGATCTGGCCGCGGGAACGGCGGGGATGACGCTGGTCGAGCGGCCCAAGCCGGCTCCTGCAGGCAACGACGTCCTCGTTGAGGTTCACGCGTCGGGATTCACCCCGGATGAGCTCACCTGGCCCTCGTCGTGGACCGACCGCCTCGGCCGTGACCGGACACCGTCGGTCCCAGGACATGAGCTGGCTGGAGTGGTCGCGGCCCTCGGCTACGGCACGACCGGGCTGTCGGTGGGGCAGCGGGTGTTCGGGCTCACGGACTGGACTCGCGACGGCACCCTGGCGGAGTACGCAGCCGTCGAGGCCCGCAATCTCGCACCGCTGCCGGGCGACGTCGATTTCACGGTGGGCGCGAGCCTGCCGATCTCGGGCCTGACCGCGTGGCAGGGGCTGTTCCAGCACGGCCGCTTGCAAGCGGGGCAGAGCGTCCTCGTGCACGGTGCGGCCGGCGGAGTCGGTTCGGTAGTGACGCAACTGGCGCGTGAGGCCGGCGCACACGTCATCGGCACGGGCCGTGCAGCCCATCGTGAGACGGCCCTCGACTTCGGCGCTCAGGAGTTCGTCGACCTGGAAAAGGACAAGCTGGAAGACATCGGTGGGGTCAATCTTGTCTTCGATGTCTTCGGTGGAGACGTGGCGAGGCAGTCCGCCGGTCTCGTTCAGGACGGTGGAACTCTTGTGACCATCGCAGGGCCGCCCGAGGTCCGGCCCGCCGACGGTCTCGCGATCGACTTCGTCGTCGAGCCCGACCGCGCCCAGCTGGGTGAGATCGTCCAGCGCGTGCGGGACGGACGGTTGCGGACGAACATCGGCACCGTGTCGTCCCTTGACAACGCCGTTGCCGCGTTCAACCCGACCGAGCGGGTCAAGGGGAAGACCATCATCCGCGTTCTTCCATAAGGACACGCAGCACCGTCCACGGGTTGGGACACAGTGCTACGGGTTCTCCCGCACTCGCTCTCACTAGCGCCGACTCTGGACGCCCGATACGGCCGGTACCGCTCGCTCTGCCGGTACCGCTGTACGGACACCCTCTATGGATGCCCTCGTCGGGCGCGCCCTACGGCTCAGCGCCACCGGACGGACGCTGCTCGGCACCGTCGGAGAACCCGGCGCCGGGAAATCCACATTCGCCGAGCAGCTCTTGACACAGGTGGAACACAGGCAGCTCGGGCTGGACGTAATCGTGTGTCGGGCAGGCGTCTCCGTGTTGACGGTGTCGCACGTGCTCAACAAGACCCGGCCGATCGCGCAGGCGACGTGTGCACCATCCTGGATGCCGTCGCCGAGACCGGTTACCCGATCCGGTCGCCCGCGTCCTGTACAGCACCGGATACGGAGCACAGGCATCGCCCCGTCCAACTCGTCCTTCAGTCACGTCGTTCACGGCATCGACCGTCGTGCCTCGGCCGCCGGCTATTCGGGCTGGCGGACACCCACGACGAAGCGGACATGGAAGTGAAGGGGGTCAGCGAACTGCTGCGCCGCAGGGTCAGCGCGATCATCCTGGCTGCCTCCTGTGACGGCGCTCCGGCCATCTGCTGCGCCAACAAGGTCGACGTCCCCGTCATTGCAATCGATCGATTCGTTCCCGCCGACATCGACCAGGTCGCCGTCGAGATCACCGAACCTACCGCAGTCCTCGTGGATCACCTGGCGTCCATCCGACACACGCGCATCGCCGTGATCACCGGACGGGCCCGCCTCACCACCGTCGAGCACAGCGCCAGCTACCAGCTAGGGCTGCGCCTCAACGGCAACGAAGTCCGCCCGGACCACGAAGCCAACGGCGATTCGAGTGAGGTCGGAGCAGAGGTCGCGCTCGGACAACTCCTGTCCGTCCCTGAACCGCCCACGGCTCTGGTCGCGGGTAGCAGTCGCATGAACATCGGCGCCATGCGCGCTCTGCGCAATGCCGGCCTGAAGGTCCCGGTGGATTGGCCCTAGCATCGTTCGACGACTTCGAATAGGCAGACCTCTCCCACCCCCGGCTGACCGCCATGGGTCAATCCGCCCTGTCCATCGGCGAACAGGCTCGCCTTCTCTCCCCTCCCCTTCGCTGCCGTCACGCAGGGGCACCATCAACCGCACATTCATGCACCGAGAATTCTGCGGCTGTCCCCTTCCTCAAAGCCCTCTGACCGGAGCACACAGGACTCCTGGACCTCACCACACACGCTTGCCTTTTTCGGGGCCGACTGCCGGTAAGGGTTCTGTAGGCGTGCGCCGCTATTCATCAACGACGTCGGACAGATGATGGAGGCCGGTATGACCAGCGGAACAGGTAGCCAGTCGCGCTCGGTGCAGCCTGCTGGGGGCATCGCGATCTATCTCATCGACCCGGACGACAGCAGCGTCACTCTCCGCGCCCGAAGCCGTGCGTCCACCGGCATTCGCGGCGTGTTCAAGCACGTGGCGGGCACGCTCACCCTGGACCGGGAGCGCCCTGAGCGAACAGCGTTTGCGGTATACGCGACGGCGTCGAGTCTCGACACCGGTTCAGAGGAACGGGACGCGCGTTTGTGCGGAGCAGCCTTCCTCGACGCCCGGCGGCACCCGCTCGTATCGTTCTGGTCTTTTTCGGCCGAAGTCCAGGATGCGGGTCTGTTCCGGCTTGTCGGAAACCTGTCGCTCAGGGGCATCACGCATCCCCTCGTTGTCGACGCGGCGCGCCGCGAGCGCGCACCAGGACCGCAGGGCGCAGAACGTGTGGCTGTCGCGGGGCGCTCCATACTGAAGCGTTCGGAATGGAGCCCTCTACGGAGCCCGGGCGTCGAAGCCAGCGGCTGGTTCGCGGGCGATGACGTCGAGCTGCTCTTCGAGGTCTCGGCCATAAAGCAGCAACCCATCCGGTGGTGGCCCTGAACCGTGGAGGTGCGAATGCGGGTCAGCCCCCCGTAGGGATCGACACTACGGTGACGCCGCGCATGTCGAGCCAGCTCGTGCCCACTGTGCTCACCAGGCGGATCATCACCTGCTCGCAGTCCTGGCACCGGGCGACTAGTCCCGGGGCCTGCGCATAAACATGCAGTCCGGCTACGGGCCCGGTGCAACCGCAGTGCGCGCACCGACTGGTCGCCGCGGTCAGGTCCACTGCGAAGATTTCAGCGAGCGGTCCGGCCAGAGCGTTGCCGTCCACGTAGGTCTCGCCGACGCCGGGGGGCGCCTCGTTCTGCGATGTCATCTCGGCCTCCTCAGCCGCCGAAGCGCTCGGTTCGCACACGCTCGGGAGCATGCCCGAGCAGCACCAGGTAGGCAGCCGCCTTCTCGACGAAGCCCGTGGGGCCGCACACGTAGACGAGCGGCTCGAAGTCTGGCGGCCAGCCGTGGCGCGCCAGGTCCTCCGGTGTGATGCGGCCTGCGGGGCGCGCGGCCCCCTGTGCAGCCTGCCGCGTGTAGATGCGTGTCACGTCCAGCCCGGGTGCGCCCTGCTGCATCTCGGGGCCGTACAGCTGCTCCTGTGGTGAGCGCAGCGAGTAGATCAGCCTGAACGGGACCCGGCTGCCGGCGGCCTGTCGGCCTCGGATCATGCACATCAGCGGCACCAGCCCGGACCCTCCGGCCACCAGAAGGACCGGCTCTTGCTGCTCCGGCCGCCATACGAACCAGCCGCCGACCGGGCCCCTCAGCTCCAGCTTGTCGCCGGGCACCAGTTCGTCGGCCAGGTAGGGCGAGACCTCGCCGTCGGCGATTCGCTGCACTGTCAGCTCCAGGCGTGTGCCGTCCTGGGCCGACGCAATGGAGTAGCTGCGCTGGGTGCTGTAGCCATCCTCTGCAGTCAGGCGGACGTCCACGTGCTGACCTGCGAGATGGCCGGGCCATCCCGGCACGTCCAATGTCAGAGTGACGGCCGTCGGCGACTCGACGTGCCGTCCTGTCACCTCGGCAACCGTCCAGCGCAGTCGGTCGCCTAGTCTCCCCAGTACCGCTGCTCTCGCCATGGGTCTCCGTAGTTGTGATAGCCGGCGCTCTCCCAGAACCCAGGAGTGTCATCATCGCGCAATTCGATGCCGCGGACCCACTTGGCGGACTTCCACAGATACAAGTGCGGGACCAGCAGCCGGGCAGGGCCTCCGTGCTCGGGAGTGAGGTCCTCGCCGTCGTACCCGTACACGATCCACGCCTTGCCGTCGAGGAGGTCCTCGAGGGGCAGGTTGGTCGTATACCCGCCGTGGGAGGAGACGAGGGCGTAGTCGGCCGCCGTCTCGACCTCGGCGAGCAGGACGTCCAGGGACACCCCTTGCCAGCGAGTGTCGAACTTGGACCACTTGGTGACGCAGTGCAGATCCACGGTCGGGGTGTCCGCCGGCAGCGCAGTCAAAGCGGACCAGTCCCAGACGTAACGCTTCCCGACTTCCGTGGTGACGGACAGCTCCCACGTGTCGCGGGCCACGCGGGGCGTGGGGCCGGCTGACAGTACGGGAAAGCCGTCGGTCTCATACTGGCCTGGCGGAAGCTTTTTCTCGGGGGCAGCTCTGCGCCCGTGGAAACCGCGAGAGATGATCGTCATTTCTGGGCGTCCTTAACGGTCGAGCAGGAGGCGTGCGGGGTCTGTGATGTGGTTGGCGTCGCCAGGTGCGGTCGTCTTACCTGTCGTCTCGTGCAGGTATCGGCCGCGGGCCGGGCCCGCGTCAGTCCGTCAAGGTGGCTTCGCGCCACTGGCCGGACGCGCAGTCTTCCGCGCGTCGACGATGCTCTTGTAGAAGGCGCTCGGGTCGGTGCCGAGATCGCCGGCCGGCGTCTCGACTGCCTCGCACACGGCCCAGGCCACCTCTTCCGCATGCTAGTCCCTGGCCGGGGTCCGCGCAGCAACAGGCGTCCGGGGTGCGTGGCAGCTCGTGCTTGCTGTCGGCAGGGGACGGCGATCACGAGCCAAACGGCCCACCATCGCCTGCGGCCGCCCGGCACTGCTGTCATTCGACATCGCGCTCGGGCACGACGTGAATGGCCGCCTCTTCCGCTGAGGCTGCGCCGCCGTCGATGCCGACGTCCCGGGCCGTGTAGTCGTCGTTGAAGCCCACGTCTCCGTCCGCATCCCAGCCGATCAGGCGGCCTGCGCGCTCGTCGCCGACCTGGTCGTCGAGGAGTTCCCCGTCGGTGTCGACGGTGTCCCCGAGTCCGTCCCCGTCATCCTGCGCGCTCAATTCGGGGACCTCACGCCTCAGCCGGTGGGCCAAGTCCTCGTGGGAGGTCCCCTCCCTGGCGGTCAGCCCCCACTCGGACACGCCGAGTGGCCTCTCGGGCGGCGAATACCCCTCGTCGAGAATGTCTACGCCGAACTCGTCCTCGTCGTACTCCTCCTCGGGGCTCAAGGGGTTGAAGTCTGCTGGATCACTCAAGGCCGAAGCGTCGTCTGCTGCCGTCATCAGGGTCTCCCGTACCGTCTCGTCTTCTCCCACGCCACCCTGCTGCGGTGGCGTGAATCCCCTCATCCAAGCGTCCTGGAATGGACGCGGCATCTACGCGACGTCGCCGATCCGGCGCGGGTTCCTCGCCCGGGCGACGGTCACTCGCGCGCCGCCCCGGCTACCCGGCCGGACCGAATGCCGCCGACCGCGGCCCGGGCTTGTCCGGAGACCGGTAGGGCATCGGTCCGGCCACGTCAGCGCCCGCTGCGCTCCAGCGCCCGGACTTCGGGATGGCGCAGATCGAACGCCGGGGACTCCGAGCGGATCGCGGGCAGGGACAGGAAGTTGTGCCGCGGGGGCGGGCAGGAGGTGGCCCATTCCAGCGAGCGGCCGTATCCCCAGGGGTCGTCGTCCGCCACGCGTGGCGCGTACTGCGAGGTCCTCCACACGTTGTAGAGGAACGGAAGCATGGAAGCGCCGAGCAGGAAGGACCCGATCGTCGACACGGTGTTCAGAGCCGTGAACCCGTCGGCTGCCAGGTAGTCGGCGTAGCGCCGCGGCATTCCCTCGACGCCCAGCCAGTGCTGTACGAGGAACGTGCAGTGGAACCCGACGAAGAGGGTCCAGAAGTGGATCTTCCCGATCCGCTCGTCGAGCATTTTGCCCGTGAACTTCGGCCACCAGAAGTAGAAGCCCGCGAACATGGCGAACACCACGGTGCCGAAGACGGTGTAGTGGAAATGCGCCACGACGAAGTACGAGTCGGAGACGTGGAAGTCCAGGGGCGGGGAAGCGAGCAGAACGCCCGTCAGCCCGCCAAAGAGGAACGTTACGAGGAAGCCCATGGCCCACAGCATGGGAGTTTCGAAGGACAGGGACCCCTTCCACATCGTTCCGATCCAGTTGAAGAACTTCACGCCCGTGGGCACGGCGATCAGGAACGACATGAACGCGAAGAAGGGCAGCAGGACTCCGCCGGTGACGAACATGTGGTGGGCCCAGACGGTCACCGAGAGGCCGGCGATGGCAATCGTGGCCCCGACCAGGCCCATGTAGCCGAAGACCGGTTTCCTGCTGAACACGGGCAGTATCTCGGTGACGATGCCGAAGAACGGCAGGGCGATGATGTACACCTCGGGGTGACCGAAGAACCAGAAGAGGTGCTGCCACAGCAGTGGCCCGCCGTTGGCCGCGTCGAAGATGTGCGCGCCGAACTTCCGGTCTGCCTCCAGGGCGAGGAGAGCTGCTGCCAGGGTCGGGAAGGCCAGAAGGACCAGGACCGCGGTGAGCAGGACGTTCCATGTGAAGATCGGCATGCGGAACATGGTCATGCCGGGCGCGCGCATGCAGATGATGGTCGTGATGAAGTTGACCGAGCCGAGGATCGTCCCGAAGCCCGACAGGGCCAGGCCCATGATCCACAGGTCGCCTCCCACTCCGGGCGACCGCAGGGCGCTCGACAGGGGCGCGTAGCCGGTCCAGCCCCAGTGGGCGGAGCCGTCGGGGGTGAGGAATCCCGACAGGACGATCAGGGAGCCCAGGAGGTAGAGCCAATAGGCGAACATGTTCAGCCGGGGAAAGGCCACGTCCGGGGCGCCGATCTGCAACGGCATGATCCAGTTCGCGAACCCTGCGAACAGGGGGGTGGCGAAGATCAGGAGCATGATGGTGCCGTGCGCGGTAAAGGCCTGGTTGAACTGTTCGTTGGAGAGGAACTGCATGCCCGGGCGTGCGAGTTCGGCGCGCATGACGAGGGCGAAGGTGCCGCCGACGAGGAAGAACACGAACGAGGTAGTCAGGTAGAGCGTTCCGATCCTCTTGTGGTCGGTGGTGGTCAGCCACTCCACCACCGCCATGCCCGCGCCTGCGCTCTGTCGCCGCTCCATGGCCCTGTCGGCCACCTGTACTTCCGCCACCTTCGCCTCCGTGCGTCTGATCGGGGGCCCCGGCCATGTGCCCGCCGTGCCATGAGCGCCAATCAAGCACCGCGGCATACATGCGCCGTCTACCGCGGGTGAAGGACCCGGCGGGACGGCTCTGGGTGACGCGGCATCATGACCGTGTTCTTCTTGGTGGTCGGCCTGGAGGCCTGCCGCGATTTCGGCATGGGCGAGCTGCACGGGCACAAGCGCCTCGCGCTCTCGCTCACCGCGAGGGTGAACGGGATGCTCGTCCCGATCGGGATCTGCCTCGCCTCCAATGTGGGGCACTCGTCAGCGCAACCCTGGGCAGCGGCCATGGCCACGGACCCCGCCTTCGGCATATCGGCTCCGCCTCCCACTGCAACCTGGAGCGCACCAGCGGTCTCTCTCGCGCCTCTGCCGCGAGCAGCCCACCCCCGAGGCCGCGCGCATAGTGCGACAGGCCTCGCCTCGGGCCTCTCTCCCAACGAGCTCATACGGCGGCTCTTCCGCCCCAGGGAGAGAGTTACGTAGTGGTGCCGTTGTTCTCGCTGGCGAGTGCCGGGGATCACGGCCGATCCTGGGTGGCCACGTCCCCCAGCAGCCTCGGCGTCTTTCGTCGCGTACGTGGCAGGCAGGCCACTCGCGAGCCTGGGCCCAACGGCTGCAGCAATTGGGCCCAAGCCGGGGGTGCGTCCGGCCCCCGGCCGGGTGGGACGCGGTCGCTCGCCTGCGGTGGCCTCCTCGTCAACGTCGGCTACACCCTCTCGCCGCCTATCGCCCTATGCGCCTTCAGCGGCGCCGAGTTCGACGAGGCCAAGGCGGGGTGCTGGGCGCCGTCGTTGTCTCGTTCGCCCAAAGTCATGTCACCAGTGGCGCCGTCGGCCCACTGCCCCAACCATGCGCGACCTACCAGTCGCATCGGGCAGAGCCGAGGCCATCGTGGAACTGGCCGTGCCGGTCGACCCGGCACAGGACCACGTGCGTGATTCAGGCCCCGGACAGCGGCCCGGACGCCGTGCGCCAAGTGTGGCGGCACCTGCCTCTCGCCGACATTCACCCGAACGCGGCCTGTGCCGAGGGGCCGCACGCCAGGGTTGCTGGCAAATACACGAACTCCTCCTCTCCCGCCAGGGTAGCCTCACGCTGTCCGACCTGTCCGACCACGCCGCGGCGATCGAACTGGACGTGGAGAGCACAGCGACGGGTTGCCTGGCTCACTTCGCAGCGCTAGATGGGCGCTGCTGCGGACCGTGACACCGCCTGATGCTTCACGCGACGAGGTCTCGGGCACTGAGCCACCACGCGCATCCATGCACCATCTACAGCGCGTCCACCACGCGTCGGGACAGCGCTTCGGCCACAGGTTACGGGTGTTGAATGGGCCCAGACGGGGCTGCCCGTCGTGCCTCGCCCCGGGACACGGGCGCCACCAGTGCTGCAGCAAGCACCGCAGCGTCGGCGGGAAACGGAACCGAAAGCCGGAGATCACCCCTATGGCCAAGCCCAAACAGCACCACGTGACCGTCGACGGAATGCGCATCCGCACGGACCGGCTCGTCCTGCGGCCGTGGTCGCTGCAGGACGCGGCCGCAGCTCTCGCCGTGTACAGCCGGAGCGAGGTTTCGCGGTGGCTGGCACCCGCCATGGAGGCCGTGGCTGACGAATCCGCCATGTCGGCGGTCCTCAAGCAGTGGATCGACCAGTGCTCCGTCCTGGAGGTACCCGCAGGCCGCTGGGCCGTCGAACTCGCGGACAACGGCGAGCTCATCGGCGCAGCCGCCGTACTGCCGCTCCCGCCGGACGGCGTCGACCTGGAGATCGGCTGGCAGCTGGCCCCCGCGTACTGGGGCCACGGGCTGGCCACAGAGGCCGGTCATGCCGTCGCCCACTACACGTTCACTCAAGGCGTCGACGAAGTGTTCGCCGTCGTGCGGCCTCGCAACACAAGGGGCACCGCGACCGCGCGGCGAGTAGGCATGGAGTGGGTCGGAGAGACGCAGAAGTACTACGGCCTCACCCTGCAGGTCTTCCGGCTACGCAAAGGCGACCTCGACCTGCCGACGCTCCCGACCTGACCTTCCTCCTTCCCCCCGAGGCGACCGCGGGCTCGTCGGCCGTGGGGCGCTACCGTTCGGACGCGCACACAGCCTCAGGTACGCCCGACAACACACTTCGCGGGCGACACCTGGGCCTGCAACAAGTGGGAACGAGGCTGCCTGGCTGGCCGCCCACCGTCCACGCGGCGCCAGCACCGACCGGCTCGTCCTAATCGGCATCGTCACCAGCAACCGCATCACGCCATCCGCCCACTCACGCTGACTGGGCCCTTCCACGTGGCCTCGGCTGCGCGGACCTGGAGGGAGAGAACATGGCCTCCACGGTCGAGCAGGTGACGGCGGCATACTCCCTCGCCGACTACGTGGCTGCCGGCCGAGATCGATCCGGGGTGGTGCCCCGACAGGGCGGTCTCTGATGATCCGCAACCACACCGAAGCCCGCACGACCGCTTACCCGTTGACCCCGACGGCTGCGCGTGCCTCGACATCTGGCATGACTGCCACCTCGCACCGAGGGGAAGCCCCCGGCGACAGCGTTCCCACAACTGGATGAGTTGCCTTGCGTCCACGCATCGGGCGAACAGCATCCAGGATGACCGTAATCGCAGCCGCCCTCGCGACCGTCGCGGGACCGACGCTGGCCGGCGCACCCGGCGCGGCAGCTGCAGACCGAGCCTCGTTCAACCTCACAGTCGGCGCCGCTTACTTCAAGGGCACGCTGCAGGTCACACGGGATAATCCGGGTGTGTCCCGCACGCCGATCATGGCATGCTCCCCGCATGCCGATCATTGACGTGTCGCCCGGGGTGTCCATCGCCTACGAGACCTTTGGCGACCCCGATGACAGCCCCGTTCTGCTCGTCATGGGCTTCGGTGCCCAGATGCTCGCCTGGCACGTGGACTTCTGCCGTGCGTTGGCCGACCGCGGGCGTTATGTGATCCGGTACGACAACCGCGACTGCGGGTTGTCCACCAGGTTCGACGATCACCCCGTCGACATGGGGAAGTTCATCGCCGCCGTGAGCTCGGGCGATATTCCCGCCGCGCTCGCGATGGTGCCCTACCGGCTTCAGGACATGGCCGACGACGCCCTCGGACTGCTCACCGCGCTCGGCCTCGAACGCGCCCACGTGGTCGGCGCCTCCATGGGCGGAATGATCGCCCAGACCATGGCCATCGCCCACCCCGAGCGGGTGCTGACCCTGACGTCCATGATGTCCTCGACCGGCGAGAGCAACTACGGTCAGCCCAGCCCCGAAGCGCAGGCGGTGTTGTTCGGCCCGAAGCCCGCAGACCGCGGGGGCTACGTCGCGGCGGCCGCGAACGAGCTGGTGTGGGCCTCCAAGCGCCACGGCGACGCCACGGTGCTGCGTGAGCTGGCCGCCGACAGCTACGACCGCGCCTACTACCCCGCCGGCATCGGCCGACAGCTCGGAGCGATGATCCTCAGCGGCTCGCGCGCGGACGCCCTCCGCGAACTCCGCGTGCCCACGCTGGTGATCCACGGCGTGGACGACACGTTGATCGACCCCAGCGGCGGGCGACGCACCGCAGAACTGGTGCCCGGCGCCCGACTCCTCCTGGTCCCCGACATGGGCCACGACCGCCCACGCGCTCTCTGGCCCGAACTCCTCGAAGCCATCGAGGGCCATACCGGCTGACACTGACGGGCCGGTCGAGTTGATGTCCTCGTCCGGCCCGCCCGTGCGCCGCTAGAGGTCGAGCTGGTGCTGGTGTGTTGTGTGCGTGGGTGTGTAGCCGAGGCCGTCGTTGATGCGCCTCATGTGTGTGTTGCTGTCGGCGGTGTCGGTCAGAAGACCGCCAAGGTTCGGATAGTCCCCCCGCGCCTGCCGGATCGACTCGGCCTTCATCCAGCGGCCGAGATCGTGGCCCCGGTGTTCGGGCTGTACGCCGGTGCCGTAGTGCTGGGCATCGCCCGTGCCGTCACCCGGAATGACGAGTTCGGTGAATCCGGCGATCGAACCGGTGACGGTCTCGATGGCGACGACGGTGTGCAGATGGTCGCCGCGCTGCTCGACGACCTTGGCCACGGCCCGGACCCGGTCCACGTCCCACGTCACGGTGCCGTAGTCGGTGTCGTCCATGGGCATGTCGTCCATGGCACGACGTGAGGCCGCGAAGGTGTGGGCCAGGTCGTCGGGAACGGTTCCCTGCCAGTGGGCCAGTCGGTAGCCCGTATGCGGTCGCTCGATGATCTCGGTGAGAGCGGCGGTGTCCACGTCGGCAAGTGGCAGGCGGGAGAACCGCAGGGTGAGGACCTTGCGGAACCCGAGCGCCGCCAGGAAGCGGTCGCCGGGCGATCCGGCGTCGGCCTGCGCCAAGACGCAGCGTCGGCCGACGTCCCTGGCGGCTGCCACGGCAGCATCGAGGAGCCGGGAACCGACGCCCTTGCGCCGCTCGGCGGGATGGACCTGGAGCGTCAGTTCGGCCAGGTGCTTCTGTCCGGGATCGGTGTGCAGGCGTAGAAAGGCCGTCCCGAGCGGGATGGAAGCGGCGTCGGACGCCAGCCAGACGAGCGATCGGCTGCGCGGCCCGTCGTCGGGGTCGGTCAGTGGGGTGATGCGAAGCGACAAGGTGTCTCCGTCCTGAGGAGGTGGCAAGGGTCGGTACGCGGGCTGAACTGCTGGGCACTCCTGCGCATGTGCTCCACACCTCCTCGTCGACGGTGCCGGTCCGGGGATGACGCGGACGGCTCGGAGAATCTAGTTGGCCCGCCGTTGCTCGGCAACGGAATTCCCGAAGGGCCGATGGCGCAGCGACCGCGCACCTGGAGGCCGCCCCCTTGCCAGGCGGTCCCTAGCTCCCGGCCACACTCCGCCAGAAGTCCCGCATCAGCGGCGTCGGTGTCGGGCTCGTCATCCCCACCTGGGTCAACATGATCGCGATCGTTCCCGTGGTCGGGACGATGTACGCCGTCGTACCGGTGCCGCCCACCCAGCCGTAGCGGCCGGGGACGTTCCAGGGGTCGGCCGGGGTGACGTCGACCTGGCCGCCGTAGCCCCAGCCCTGGCCCTCCAGGAAGAGCGTGGCGTCGGCGCGCTGCTCGGCCGTGAGGTGGTTGGTGGTCATGCGGCTGACCGAGGTGGGGGTGAGGATGCGGTGGCCGTTGCCATCGCCGCTGTTCAGCAGCATGCGGGCGAAGGCCAGCCAGTCGTCGGCCGTGGAGACGAGGCCGCCGCCGCCCGAGTGGAAGCGTGGGAGGCGGCTCCACAGCCCGTCGGGGGTGTCCGTCAGTTCAGGAGGGCCGTCCGGGGTCGGGGAGTAGGCCGAGGTGAAGCGGTGCCGCTTCGACTCGGTCACCTCGAAGGCCGTGTCGGTCATGCCCAGCGGCTCGAAGATCCGTTCCGCGAGGAAGTCGGGGAATGTGCCGCCCGACGCACGGGCGACCAGGATGCCCTGGAGGTCGGACGAGGTGCCGTACAGCCAGGCGTCTCCCGGCTGGTGGAGCATCGGCACCTGCGCGAGGAGGCCGAGCCAGGTGTCCGCGTCGGGCCAGTCCTGAAGGGCGCGGCCGTCCTTCTGCACCGTGAACAGGGACTGCACCGCCGGGAGAGAGAAGTCGGAAGGGAAGCCCCAGCCGGTGCGGGAGCTGAGCAGGTCTTCGACGGTGATCGGACGGCTCACAGGGACCACGTCGTCGACCGCCGCGTCGGGAGTGCGCACCACGCTCTGCTTGGCGATCTCCGGCAACCATTCCTCGACCGGCGCCTCCAGAGCGAGCCGCCCCTCCTCCACCAGCATCAGAACCGCGGCCGCCGTGATCGGCTTGGTGATCGACGCGATCCGGAAGAGCGAGTCCCTCGCCATGGGGGCGGTGCCGTCGAAGTCCACCGACCCGAGGGTCACCACCTCCACATCCTCGCCGCGGGCCACAAGGCCGACGGCGCCCGGCACCGTCCCGTCGTCGACGTACCGGTGCAGGGTGTCGTGCAGAGCGCTCATCGGGCGGCCTTCCGGTCTAGGTGGTCGTAGGGTCTACGACTGTCCGGGCGCCGGAAATTCATCGGCCGACCCAGCGGTGATACGCGTCCATGTCTACGTTGCTGCCGCACACGATGGTGACCACGTGCCGGCCGGCGAAGCGGTCACGGTCCTCGAGGAGCGCCGCGATGCCGAGTGCGGCCGCCGGTTCGACGACGAGGCCGGCACGGTCGAGGAGCATCCGCATGCCGGCGATGATCGACGCCTCCTGGACCAGGACCGCGTCGTCGGCGACCACGAGGAGGTCGTCCAGGACGGCCGGGATCGGGCATCGGCCGGCGACGCCGTCAGCGATGGTGTCGGTCGAGTCGGTGGTGACGACGCGCCGCCCGTGCCACGAGCGGGTCATCGCCGGTGCGCCCTCCGGCTGGACGCAGATCACCTCGACCTCGGGCGCCAATGCCTTCACCACATGCCCCACCCCGGTGGCCAGCGCTCCGCCACCGAGGGCGATCAACACGGTGTCGAAGGACGGCACGGTGTCCACCATCTCCAGCCCGATGGTCGCTGCGCCTTCGCAGGTCTCGATGTCGAGGCTGTCCTCGACCAGCCGAATGCCGTCGTCGCGGGCAATGGCCGCGGCCCGCTCGCGCGCCATCTCGTGGTCGCCGTCCACCAGTTCCAGCTTGGCGCCCAGTGCGCGGATGCGGTCAAGTTTGGCGGCGGTCGCGAAGCGGGACGCCACGACGGTGACGTCGAGCCCGCGACCTCGGCCGGACCAAGCCAGAGCCTGGCCGAGGTTGCCCGCGCTGGCGCACACCACGGCTCGCGGGCCCTGCTCGGCGAGCCGGCTCGCGACCACCTCGGTGCCGCGCCCCTTGAAGCTGCGGACCGGGTTCGCCGTTTCGAGCTTGATGCTCACCGTGCAGCCGAGGGCTGGCTCCAGCGCCTCGCAGCGGTACAGCGGCGTGTCGAGAAAGACCGGGTCGATCACTCGGCGGGCCGCCCGGATCCGGGCAGTGCTCAGGCGTGTCTCCTGCACGACACAGCAGCGTAGCGCCGTCGGCCTTCGGCAATGTCACCTCCGCTCGAACGCTCGTGACCCAGCACACACCGTCCGCAGCGATGACTTTGGTGGCCTTCGCCGGTCGAATGATCGACAACACATCAACAGCCAGGAAATGAGGACACCCATGACCGCCGAAGTGAAGGGTCCCGCCAGCTACTTCCCGTCCATCGAGAAGAAGTACGGCCGCCCGATCGCCGAGTGGAAGGAACTCATCCGCACCTCCCCGCTCACCAAGCACATGGAGCTCGTCAACTGGCTCAAGTCCGAGCACGGCCTGGGCCACGGCCACGCCAACGCCCTCGTCGCACACACCCTCGCCGAGGACGCCGGCAAGTAGCCAGAGAAGAGCACGGACGCCCCGCCACTGTCGACCGTCAGGACTCCCCGACGGTCACGAGAACGGGGCGCCTCGTCCGTTCGGCGAGGGTGAGGGTGTCGTTGGCGAGCGCTGCATAGGATCGCTGACATGGCACTGCGACCTGTGCACGTGAACATCAAGGCACTCGATGCCTCGGCGGTCGGTCGGTTCTGGGCCGAGGCGCTCGGCTGGAGTGCCTACAGCGCCGGCGTGACCACCTATGTCGGACCTCCCGGTGGCCTCGTCTGGCCGGACCCGATCGTCGTCGGCATCGACGTCGTTCCCGTCCCGGAAGCCAAGTCAGCGACGAAGAACCGTGTGCATCTAGATCTCGCCACCACCTCCGCGGCCCATCAGGAGGAACTGGTCGAGCGTCTTCTGAACCTCGGTGCCACGCCGGCCCACGTGGGCCAGGGCGACGTGCCGTGGACGGTGCTCGCCGACCCGGAGGGCAATGAGTTCTGTGTGCTGGAGCCTCGGGAGGTCTACCGGGACACCGGGCCGATCGCCGCGGTGGTGGTCGACTGTGCGGATCCGCGGGCGATGGCCCGGTTCTGGGGCGAGGCGACGGACTGGGTCCTGCACGAAACCACCGACGATCAGGCGGTGTTGCGTTCCGCCAAGGGTGCCGGCCCCTATCTGGAGTTCATCCGCACGCCCGACGTGAAGACCGTGCCGGACCGCGTCCACCTCGACCTGCTGCCTTACCCCGGTGACGACAAGGCGGCGGAGGTGGCCAGGCTACGAGCCCTGGGCGCCACCGACCTAGACCTCGGCCAGGGCGACGCCCCCTGGACGTGCCTGAACGACCCCGAGAGCCACGAATTCTGCGTCCTCGCCCTGTCGTAGAACCGGAGCCCGCAAAACCCCCCGGCCGCAGACCGATTGCATCGGCGGCCGGAAGACCTGGGGTTCAGGCGGCCGGCAGACCCGGGGTTCAACTCGCCTTGAGAGTCACGGCGGTGCGCTCATGTGCGGCGCGGGCCGTCTCCAGCAGGCGCCGCCAAGACGTCACGGTCGGCCGCCGCCGCAGCAGAGCCCGGCGTTCCCGCTCGGTCATGCCTCCCCACACGCCGTACTCGATGCGCTCGTCCAAGGCATGGGCGAGACACTCCGTCCGTACGCCGCAGCCGCCGCAAAGCGCCTTGGCCCGGTTCTGTGCCGCCCCTTCGACGAACAGGTCGTCAGGGTTGGCCGTCCGGCACAGTCCACGCTCACTCCAGTCGGTGCCCGTCATCTGCGATGCCGTCCTCTCCCCTGGACCGGTGATGCCGGTTGCCTCCATGCCGTAGGCGACCGGCATATGACAGTACGTCGTTCTGCGGCTTCTGCCGAGTCCGCAGTACGTTGTCACACCTTCGGGTGAGCGGTGCTTGCCTGGTAGGGACGGTAGCGCTATGGGTTCCCTGTCCCATCCGAGTGGTCAGGAGGGTCTGCCACGGGCGAAGATGGTGGTCATGACGGATGAGGGCATCTCGATCGACTCCACCACACCCAGTATCGCGCGTGTCTACGACTATCTGCTGGGCGGGAAGGACAACTACGCCGTAGACCGGGAGATCGGCGATGTCTTCAAACGGGACCTTCCCGGCTCGGTGGGGATCGCCTTCGCCAACCGCGCGGCGCTGACGCGGGCGGTGAAGGAGATTGTGACGACGACCGACGTACGGCAGTTCATCGACCTGGGCAGTGGTCTGCCAACGGCCGACAACGTCCACCAGGTGGCACAGCGGCACGCTCAGGAGTCCCGTGTCGTGTACGTCGACAACGATCCCCAAGTCCTGGTCTACGGCCGCGCATTGCTGGAGCAGAACGACCGGACCCGCGTCGTCGCCGCCGACATCCGCAATCCCGAGGACGTGTATCAACACCCGGACACCCGGGAACTGATCGACTTCGAACGCCCGGTGGCCGTCATGTTCAGCGCCATCCTTCACCACGTCAACGACGACGAGGAACCGGCACGGATCGTCCGCTACTGGCGCGACCGTGTGCCGTCCGGGAGTTACTTCTTCGTCAGTCACTTCCGCTCCGGCAACAACTCGGAGACGAGGGAGGCGGAGAAGGTTCTGCAACAGACCTTCGGCCGTGGCCGGTGGCGCAGCGACGAGGAGATCGAGCACCTGCTGGACGGCCTGGAGATCCTCTCCCCCGGCATCGTTCCCGCGCCCCTGTGGCGCCCGGAAGCGGTCGACAGCCAGTGGGCCGACGCCGGCGGACGGGAACTCACCGTCTGGGAGCACCTCATCACGGCGGGGCTGGCACGCAAGTCTTGAGCCGGCAGTATGTGCGGAATGGGGTGGCGGGTCGCGCGGCTGCTCCTCAGCGAAGGGCGGACCCGCTTCGATCACGGACCGAGACTTCATCCACCGGCGAGACCTAGGACGAGGTCGACTCCGAGGAGGCCGAGGGGCCCGGCATCGAGTGTGGCAAACAGAACGCCGTCTTCATGACGTGTCCGGATGGACGGGTAGGTGAGGGTCAGGACGGCTCCGGTGGGCGGGTGGATGTGGGGGACGCGGGGCGTGCGGTCAAACGGTGCAGTCCCCTGCGGTCGTAGTACAGGGTCATGGCGAACCCGAACAGCAGGGCGAGAGCGCTGCCGATGGCGATCATGACCCAGCCTCGGGTCAGGCCGGCGTCGGCTCGGGCGTCGAAGTAGAGGATGGCCCTTACGCCGTCGCTCAGTTGCCGCATCGGTTCGAACAGCGCCAGGAAGCGGTAGAAACCCGGTACGGCATGGAGGGGAATCGTCGCCCCTGAGGAGGGCAGGGCCAGGGCGATGAAGACGAACATGGAGACCACTTGGCCGATCCCGCCGAAGGCGGCGTTGATGGCCTGCACTCCCAGGCCCACGGCCAGGCTGGCGCAGTAGGAGAAGAGCCACAGCAGGGGCAGGTGCGAGGCGTCCATGCCCAGGATCCCGATCGCGGCGACCATGATCAGGCTGGTGGTGAGAACGCAGATGCCCGCGGTCATGAGCATTTTCAGCAGTAGCGTCTGCGTGCGGCTGATGGGCACGGTGGGGCGTCGGGTGTGCCAGGGCCCGATCTCGTTGTCGGTGTATCCCAGGCCCGCGTCGACGCCGTTGTTGATGATGTTTCCGCCGACGAATCCGGTCAGCACCAGCAGCAGTGTGAAGTAGAAGCCACTCAGACCGAGGCCGCTGTGGCCCCCGACGGGATGGCCCACCTTGGTGGTGACGGTGACAGGGTCGCCAAGGAGCGATTGGGTCGTGGTGTTGGCGCCTTGTTCGGTGGCTTGGGCTGCCAGTCGCTTGCCGATCGTCAGGGATGCCTGGTGAGCCGCGCGCTGGGTGATCTGGCTGGCCAGGGAGGAGCCGAGGCTGCCCAGGCCGGGGTTGGTCAGGACGGTGAGGGCGGGCCGCGTTGTGGCCTGGCTGGTTGTCAGTGCCGCCACCGAGGTGGTGAAGTCGCTCGGGATCACCAAAGCGCCGTAGATCTTGCCCGACGCGAGTTGGTCCCGCATCTGAGCTTGGCTGAGCCGGCGCCATTGCACGGCGTCTGCTGGGGTCGCTGCAGCGACCGACCGGCTCACCTGTTCGCCCAAGGTCTGTTGTTGTCCTGGCAGCGGTGGCCCCTGGTCCGAGTTGACCAGGGCAATGGGCAGATGGCGCAGGTTGCCGTTCGGGTTGAGGATGCCGCCCATATAGAGCAGCGTCAGGCACAGGGCCACCAGTGCGGACAGGACGGTCGGCACCAGCCAGATCTTCCCGTGCCGCGCCACAACGACAGCACGCGCGAGTGACGGTTGCTTCCCGGAACCCTTTGAGGTCATGGAACTCCCATACGGGCACGGTCCTGGGCTGTCTGGAACCGATGGACTTGCGTGCGCAGCTCGGCGTCGGCACGCAGTGTCAGCCGGTAGTGAGCACCATGCGGAAGCGTGCGGCTCCCGACAGCATCTTCTGGTAGGCGGCGTCGGCTTCTGTCAGCGGCAGGGTCTCCACCGTCGGGCGAATGCCGTGCAGGGTGCTGAACGCCATGGTGTCCTGCACGTCCTGTGCGGTGCCGGACGGGTGGCCACGTACGGTCCTGCCGCGCAGAATCAGCTGAAGTGGGCCGATTCCCAGGGGGTCGGGGCTGACTCCGATGACGACGAGTTCGCCCCGGTGCGTCAAGCCGTCAACCGTTGCCGCGATGGCGTCGGAGCTTCCGGCCGTGGCGAGTACGACCTTGGCGCCGCCCAGGGAGAGCAGGGATTCCGCAACCGCGGTCCCCCCTGTGCTGTCGATGTAGTGGTGTGCTCCCAATTGCTTGGCGAACTCGGCCTTCTCCGCGCCTCGGGCGATGGCCACGGTCTCAAATCCCATGGCTACCGCGTACTGCACGCCCAGGTGGCCGAGACCACCGATGCCCAGTACGGCCACGAGATCGCCGGGCCGGGCGGAGCTGCGTCGCAGACCGTTGTACGTCGTGACGCCGGCGCAGGCCATGGGTCCCGCGTCGGACGCCTTCAGGGCTTCGGGGATCCGGGCCAGGGCGTCGATCGGCGCAATCATGGCTTCGGCGAAGCCGCCGTCGTACGCGTAGCCGGGAATCTTGAGGTTGTCGCAGACGATGAAGTCGCCCTGCCGGCAGGGAATGCAGCGACCGCAACTCCCTCCGAACCAGCCCACCGTGACGCGGTCCCCCACGTTCCAGCCGCCGGCCTCGGCCCCTTCTCCGAGCTCCTCGATGCGCCCGGCGGCCTCGTGGCCCGGCACCAGAGGGAACCGCACGCCGGGCATGCCGGCGCTCACGAAGACGGCGTCGCTGTGGCAGATTCCGCAGGCCTCGACGGCAACCTTTACGTGGCGAGGGCCTGGATGCTGCACCTCCCGCTCGACGATCCGGAAGGACCCGTTCGCGGTGTCGACCTGGGCAACTCGATAGGTGTTCATGCGTTTCCCCGGGGTCAGGAACGGCGGCGGCGCCCGAGGCAGCGGACGACAGGGGGCAACCGCACACTGAGGTAAGGGTTGAGCGTTCGACATCGCCGGACCACGTGACTGCACACGACTCTTGAGCATGAGCAGCGCGACTACATGGCGTGCAGGGGTTCCTTGAAGGACTTGCGGAACACCGGCCCGGCGAAGGGGATGATCGAAGACATCACCTTTGACTTGAACGAGGTGGGGTGCCGTTCGAGTCTGACGTCGACGCCTCTGCCCACGTATCACCCCGCTCGACCGTCAGTACGCCCATCACCTCGTCCGGACTTATCGAGGAGTTCACGTGGAAGTGCAGGGATGGCATGACCAACTCCCTGGCTCGAAACGTTGTCTGTCGGCGGCCTCCGTTTCTCAGAATGCACCTCCGCCCGGTACCACGCACCAGCAGCCTCTTGGCCCGCGCCTTCGTGATCGCGTCCAGTGGTCGACGCGTTGCCCGACGTGCCGCTCTCACACATCGTGAGCAGACCGTTACGCATCGCACGCCCTGCGAGCAGCATGCGGCCTCGGCACCCATGAAACCGCAGGTCACAGCCGTTTATCTCCAGGCCTGTCACACATTTCGCACTTACCTGGTCATTAGATTCAAAGCTGCCAAGAGGGCCTGCCAACCTAAGGAGTGCAACCATGCCCCAGCACGTTCTGGAACCTGCGGCGCAGGAGCTGGCCGACGCCACGGCCAACCCGCCCTTCTCTTACGAACTCGGTTCGGAGGGCGCCCGGAAGGTGCTCGACGACCTTCAGGCGGCGCCGGTGGAGAAACCGGACGTGGAGGACAAGTGGATCACTGTGCCGGTCGACGTGGGGATGTACAGGTACGCATCGTCAAGCCCGTCGGCTTCCGGGGATCACTGCCGGTCGTCCTCTACGTGCACGGTGGCGGCTGGTTCCTTGGCAACGCCGGCACCCATGACCGTCTGGTGCACGAGCTCGCCGTCGGGGCGAACGCCGCGGTCGCGTTCGTCGAGTACGACCGCTCGCCGGAGGCCAAGTACCCGGTCGCCATCGAGCAGGCGTACGCGGCCGCTCAATGGATCACCGCGAAAGGTGCCGAGGAAGGTCTCGATGCGTCTCGCCTGGCGGTGGCCGGCGACTCCGTCGGCGGCAATATGACCGCAGCCCTCACCCTCATGGCCAAGCAGCGCGGCGACGTGACCTTCGTGCACCAGTCGCTGTACTACCCCGTCACGGACGCCTCCCAGAACACCGAAAGCTACCGGGAGTTCGCGCACGGCCCCGTCCTCACCGCCAAGTCCATGGCCGGGTTCTGGGACTGCTACACCAGCGACCCCGCCCATCGGGCGGAGATCACCGCCTCACCGCTGTGGGCGAGCCTGGAGGACCTCCAGCGACTGCCGCCCGCGCTCGTCATCGTCGACGAGAACGACGTGCTTCGGGACGAAGGCGAGGCGTACGCGGCCAAGTTGATCCAGGCGGCCGTGCCCACCATGAATATCCGCATCAATGGCACCCTGCACGACTTCATGATGCTTAACCCGCTGCGTCCCACGCAGGCGACAACTGCCGGGATGCAGCTGGCCATTCACACCCTGAGCACCGCCTTCCGCAGCGCTTGAGAGTCCTGCGCTGCCCAACCGCAGCGCCGCAAGGACCAGCCGTACTGATCACCACTTCGGTACGCGTATGCGTGGACTCCGTTGGCACAGAACGTGGATCATCCGTTCCTTTCCCCTGCGCCTCGACCCCAGCGACGCGATGAGCACCTTGAGCGGGCCAGTCAGTACGGTCGCTCGACATCCTGCCGATCCAGGCACGGTGACCAGTCGAGCGTGGCCGGGTCATTGAGCCGATCCTCGGTCGTACCCCGCTGCCGGCAAGCCGCGGACGTGATCCCGCGTGCCGCCCATGGCCCGTCTCTCCCTGACCTGCGGCAACACCCTGCCGCAAATCCATCCATGTCCACTCTCAGGACTTGGTTGCAACCTCTGCCTCGAAAGGCTTCTCATGTACCGCCATTCACGTCTTCGGCGTGCCCGCACGCCCCTCACCCTCCTGGCCACCGCAGCCATCGCCTCGGCCCTCGTGGCCACGTCGGTGGGGTCGGCGAGCGCCAGCAAGGGCACCACCACTTCAACGGTTGCCAAGCCGACCGTCGTACTCGTCCACGGCGCGTTCGCGGACTCCTCGAGCTGGAACGGCGTCATCAAGCAGCTCAAGGAAGACGGCTATCCGGTGCTGGCCGCGGCCAACCCGTTGCGAAGTGTGAGCGGCGACGCCACCGCCGTAAAGAACCTGCTGGCCACCATCGATGGGCCGGTCATATTGGTCGGGCACTCCTACGGCGGAGCGGTGATCAGCAACGCAGTCCGTGGCGCCGACAACGTCAAGGCACTCGTGTACGCCGATGCCTTCCTGCCCGACACGGGCGAGAGCGTCAACGAGCTGGCGAGCAAGTTCGAGGGCAGCGTGATCGGCGACGTTCTACGGCCCGTCCCGATCACCAAGCCCGACGGCGCCAAGGACTTCGACTTCTACATCGACCAGTCCAAGTTCCACCAGGCCTTCGGCGCCGATGTCTCCGCGAACACCGCCCGCATGATGGCGGTCACTCAGCGCCCCGGCACTGGCACCGCCCTCAACGAGCCTTCCGGTGAGCCCGCTTGGAAGACCATCCCCTCCTGGGCGCTGGTCGGCTCGAACGACCGCATCATCCCGCGGGAGCTCCAGGTCTTCATGGCCGAGCGCGCCAGCGCCCATATCGAGGAGATCCGGTCCTCCCATGCGGTGACCGTCTCCCACCCGGACGCCGTCACCCGAATCATCGAGAAGGCGGCGCGAACTGTCCGCTGATCCGGTCCGAAGCACTCTCGGTCAGACAGGACGAGAGCCGGAATCCGGTCGACGGCCGTCGCCCACCGCCTCGGCAACTCGAGGCGGTGGGCGACCTCTCACACCCCGCTCGGCGATGAGGCTGCGCCTCATCTCGCCCTTCAAGTCGCATTTCCCCGGAGCACCCGCTCTCACAGATCCAAGACTCGGGCCGGCAACTGCGCACCGCTCAGACGTCAGCGTTCAACGCGATGGTCTCTTCGCGGTCGCTTCAGTCCCGGGGCAGGAGGGTGCCGAGGGGGCCGAGGTCGAGGTTCAGGTCCTCCGGGCGCAAGCCGTGCTGCTCGCAGAGTTCCGTCATGCGCTCGTCGAGCAGCATGAGGGTCGTTCCGATCTCGTCGATCTGCTGCTCGCTGAGGTCACCCTGCTCCACCCGCCGGATCGCCTGGCGCTCCATCAGCTGGCGGAGGAGTTCCACCACGGTCAGGACGAGCGCTACGAGGTCGCGGCCCACCTGATCCGGGTCCAGGTCGAGGCGCCTGCCGTCGGGCAGAGGGGTCTCCCGTCCGCCGCCGTAAGCTACAGGGGTCCCCCGTCCACCGCCCTCGGTCACAGGTGTGCCCCCTCCGCCGCCCTCGGTCACAGCGGTCCCCCGTCCGCCCAGGGTGCCGGAACACGCTCGTTCACCGACGACAGCAAGGCATGCAGCGACAGCCGGACCAGTGGTACCTCCGCGATCGCGATGACCAGGTCTCCGCTGATCACCACGCCGGTCGCCAGGACCCGGTCCAGTAGATCCACGAGTGGCACTCCCACGGGGCCGCTGAGCGGCTCGGGGTTGTCCCAGGGCACCACCGCCCCCGTCATCGCCGGCACCTCGCCATCGCCTACACCTCGCCGACGAATGAGTAGGGGACCCACGGCCCGGACAGCTCGATCCGCGTCCCGGTCCGCTCCTGCAGCGTGCGGGTCAGTTGTACGAGCTCGTCGGCTCGATGGTCTGCCACGAGGTATGTGGCGTTGAGGACTTGGACATCCCGTTCCCCGGTTTGCTGGGCGCCGTGCGGCCGGAGCCTGCGGAACGCTGTCGCCAGGCGGCTCACTTCGGCGTCCACGGCCTCGGCCGTGCGCAGGGCGTCGTCGTGGCGGCGCTCCCGTCGCTGGTGCATCCCCCGCTTGCGCTCCAGGTAGGCGAGGCCGGCCCCGGGGGTGGGGCGTGTCCGGCCGGGCTGGGTCACCGGCGAGGGCTCGACGGGGTCCGGGGCGACCCGCGGCTCTGCCGGCGCGTACACCTTCACCCCCCACTCGGCGTGGCGCTCGGTACGCCTCAGTGCGGAATGGAACCGGTCCGCCTGCTCGGCCAGAGCCTGCCGCGCCCGCTCGTCGCCGTGATACAGCGTGGCGAGCGGCAGCGGGACGGTGGGCGAGCCGGCGGCCGCCGCGGACACCACCTCGTGATGGGCGCGCGCGTAGCGTTCCAGCTCACGCTGGTCGGACAGACGCGACTGCCAGGCCTCATCGGTGAAGTCCGCCGCCGGGACGGACTGGACGACCGCCGTCAGCGTCCCGAGTGGCAGCGCTCGCACGGGCTCCACGGCATCGACGCCGGGCAGATCACGGACGACTGCCGGGTCGACATCACGGCAGACCGCGAAGACATAGGTGGCCTGAGTCCCCGGAACCGCAGGGCCATGCTCCGTCATGTGCCTGTGCTCTCCTTCATTTCCCTTGTGTGGCCGCGCTGCCCGCGCCGGGCGCGTCAACCGCCTGGGGCGCCTCGTCCTCCCCCGCCCCCTGTGCCTCCAGGCGACGCCGCAACTCGTTGTTCTCCTCCCGCAGGGCGTCGCGAGCCGCACGCGAACTGAGCGCCGGATCGGTTTCCCACCAGTCGATCCCGGCCTTCTTCGCGGTGTCCACGGATGCCACGAACAGCCGGAGTCGGATGGTGAGCAACTCGATGTCGAGGAGGTCGATCTTGATGTCTCCGGCGATGACGATGCCCTTGTCGAGGACGCGTTCGAGGATGTCGGCGAGGCTGGCGGTCGGGGGTCCTGCCACCGGCTGGGCCGCCCCTCGGAAGTCCAGTTCAGCCACGGCGCCGCCTGCTCGTTCCACGCCTCTTGGCAGGCGCTTCTTCGTCGTCTGATTCGCCGTCTTCTTCCTCGACTTCGTCCTCGTCCTGCTCCTCGTCCTGCTCCTCGTCGTCCTCGGCCTCGGGCTCGTCCTCGTACTCGCCGTCTTCTTCGTCCTCGTACTCGTACTCGCCGTCCTCCTCGTCCTCAGGCTCGTCCTCGTCCGGCGATTCCTGGTCCTCGGCCTCTTCCTTCTCCAGGGCCTCCTCGTGGGACACCACGACCTCCCCGTCCCGGATCTCGCCGCGCCACCCTTCGGCTTCCTCCTCGGTGAGCGTGACGAAGCGCACGAAGTGCTTGAAGTCCAGCCGCATGCGGCGCCCTTGGGCGCGCCACAGATTGCCCGTCTTCTCGAAGAAGCCGGAGGGGTAGTACTCCACGACCAGGACGATCCGCGTCAGGTTGGGCGTCAGTTCGTGGAAACTGACGACACCCCGTGTCGTGCCCTTGGCTCCTTCGGACGTCCACACGATCCGGTCGTCGGGCACCTGCTCCTGAACGGTCGCTTTGAAGGCACGCGAGGAAGGGCCGACCTTGACCTTCCAGTCGCTGCTCACCTCGTCGCCCTTCGAGACGTCGCGCACGCCCTTGGCGAAGCTGCTGAAGTTCTCGAACTGCGTCCAGTGGTCGTAGGCCCTGCGCAGCGGCACCCCCACGTCCTGGACTTCGAAGATGTGCGTGACCTTGTCACTGCCGGACTTGCGTTTCCCCTTGCCCCCGCCACCGAAGGCCTGCTTCACCTTGTCCACCGTGCCGTCCTTGACGCTGTTCGCCTTGTCCCCGATGAACGCCTTCAGTGGCGACGCGCCCTGGAGGACACGGGTACCGATCGCGGAGAGCGATCCACCGTTCTCGGCCACGTCGGTGAGCTTGCCGGTGATGTCCGTCAGCTTGCCGCCCGCCTTCTCGGTGATCCGCTCCAACTGGGCACCGAGGTAGTCGGACAGCTCCGCGCGGAGGCGGTCCACGCCCGACTCCGCCGCCTCGGGTTCATCCGTGTCCGTTTTGGCCATGGCGGGTCACCTCCGACGTCCGGCGCCCTGAGACGCTGCTCGTTTCGACGAGGTCGTCTTCTTTGCCGTGGTCTTCTTTCCCGGGTTCTTCTTCGCGGCTGTCTTTTTTGCCGCCGTCCGCTTGGCCGGGGCCTTCTTCTTGGCCGACGTGGTGGGTGCCTTTCGGGACCGGCTCGGCTGCCGAGCGCCACGCCTGCCGGCGCGCGCCCCGGCAGGCTCCTCCGGTTCTTCTTCCTCCTCGTGCTCCTCCTCCGGCCCGCCCTCGTCCTCGTACTCCTCCTCCGCCTCCCCAGCCTCGTCCTCGTCGCGCTCGCGGAGGCGGGCCGTACGGTCGCTGAGGGTGTCGGCGAGTGTCGCCATGCCGCGGTCGGCCGCGGCCGTGACGGCCTTGCGGCCTGCTTCGAGGACTTCGCCTCTCAGCTGTTCCTGCAACTCGGCGACCTGAGGGACCTCCCCCAGACGGCGCATTCCTTCCGCGACGAGCTGACGGGGTTCGAGACCGAACCGTCTGCCCGCCAAATAGGTGGCGACGGTCAGAGCGAGCCGGCCCTTCTTCGTCCGCCCCAGGACGTAACCCCCCATGAGCGCCGCCGCGAGGGTGAGCTTGGCCTGGTCATCCATGAGTGAGTCACCTTCGATCTCTCGGCGCAGGGCGGGCGGTGGCGGCATCGAGCCGGTCCAGCAGCCGTTCCTCTTCCCGTTCGAACTCCTCCAGGCTGATGAAGCCGTCTTCGAGTTCCTTGTTGAGCACGGCCAGTTGGGTGCGGAGGACGGCCGGGTCGTGCAGTTCACGCTCGGCGGCGTCCTGGAGCTTCTCCGCCACCCAGACGACACCCCGCACCGGGGCGATGGGCAGGGTGAGCAGTCCTGTGATGAGCCCCATGTCAGACTCCTGCCGTCCGAGCCGGCACGCCGGTGACGAAGCTGTAGCAGGGCAGAGGGCTCGCGAGACGCAGTTCCACGTGTTCACGGTGTCCGTCGGCGAACTGCTGGGCCGTGGCGCGGAAGCGCTCGTGCGCGCCCCGGTCGACGAGGAACGACACGTTGAGCACACAGCCCTCGACATCTGGTCCCGCGGCCACCTCGCGGGCCAGGGGCGCCAGTTCGCGAAAGATACGGCGCCCCGCCTCGGTGGCACGGGCGGCCAGGGCGAAGGCCACGGCCTCGCCCAGTCGCAGACTGGCCTCGTAGCCGGGGCGGCGGCGTGCCTCGTCCCGTAGCCGGCGGACCTTCCTGTCCTCGGTGACGACGGTCGCGAGCGCGTTCTGCGCCGGGAATGCCTTCAGATTGACCTCGACGCCGCCAGAGATACGTTCCAGGGCGGCGGTGTGGTCCCTGCCGGCGTCGGCCAGTTGCCGGCTCACCGTCTCCTCGTCCGGGGCGATCATGCCGAAGCGCATGGGCAGTACGGGTCCGTCGTCCGCGAGGCGCTGCAGAAGTTCCTGATGGGCCAGCAGATCGCGTCGTCGGGCGCGCAGCTTGTGCGGCGCGTCGCTGACGACGGCTGCGACCCGGCCCTCCCTGATCGTCCGCAGCGGAGCGGCCGGTCCGCCCACACCGCCCGCATCAGCGGGCAGCACCGCATCGGCCGGAACGATCGCATAGACGTACACACCACCGGTGGACACAGCTCATCCCTCCGAGCGTCGTCGGCTACCGCTGCCCGAGGAGGCACGCCGCTTGCTCGGACGTTCCTCCTCTTCTTCCTCGGACTCCTCGTGTCGACCACCGACAGCCTTGCGTACGGTGTCGCCCACCGTCTCCGCCGCCTTGCGCACCTTGCGTTTGCCGACCGACTTGGCGACGCCGCCGCCTACCAGCTCGGGAACGGTCGTGCTTCCGGAATCCCGTTCCAGGTCGAGCCGGTTGCAGGCCTCGGCGAAGCGCAGATAGGTGTCCACGCTGGCCACGACGATGCGCGCGTCTATCTTGAGGATCTCGATGCCGACCAGGGAGACCCGGACGAACACGTCGATCACCATGCCCCGGTCGAGGATGAGTTCCAGCACGTCGTACAACGTGCCGGCGCGCGGGGGGCACGCCACTACCTCGTCGGAGTAGGTGGTCGCAGGCATGGGACGTCCTTCCGGTCGTCGGGGGAAAACGGACTCACTCGTCGGCGGAGCCGCGCCGATAGCGGCGGACCCTGCGGTATTCCAAGAGTTCGCCGTTCTGGTCGACCTGCACCTCGTAGGAGGCGAGCAGACTCGTCGTGTCCGGGATCCTGGGGAGTTCCAGGACGTCCACGACGACGCACCATCCGTCGTCCTGCCGCGTGACGGCCGACACGCCCTCGGTGGGATGGTCGATCAGCCCCTCCAGGCTGCGGCAGGCGGCACGCGCGGCGTGTTCCGGACCGCGAGCGGATGCTGTGCGGCGGGTGGACGCGGTCGAGGTTTTCCTCGCGTGCGAGCGACGCTCTTCTGCCATGACGTCCACCCTGGTCACTGCCGGAAGGTCCCGCATCCCAGCGGCAGCCATCGGGGTGCTGCGGACGTCCGCCGTCCGGAGCCCTGCCGCCCTCCCGAACCGGCGCCGCGAACAGCTGGACGGGTGGAGCAGAGGGCCAGGACGGCGTTGCGTGGTGCGCGGTGTCGGTCGGAGATGGATCTTCGAGCGGGGCGTGGCCCGAGTCTGCGTGCCCGATGGCGGTAAACGACCCCCGTTCGGCGGCCGGCTCGGAATAGCCGTACTCGTGACGGGGTTGGAGCCGTGGTCACGAGCTCTCTGATCCGGAAGGCCTGTCATGAAGATCGGCATCATCGGCGCGGGCAACATCGGCGGTAACCTCACGCGTCGCCTCACCTCGCTCGGGCACGACGTCTCGGTTGCGAACTCGCGCGGTCCGCAGACCCTGACGGAGCTGGCCGAGGAGACCGGCGCCACCGCGGTCCGGGTGGAGGACGCGGCCCGCGGTGCCGAGATCGTCGTCGTCACCGTCCCCGTGAAGGCGGTCCCGAACCTGCCGTCCGGGCTGCTGGACGGGGCGGCCGAGGGTGTCGCGGTCGTCGACACCGGCAACTACTACCCGAATCAGCGGGACGGAAGGATCGACGCGATCGAGGACGAGGGGCTGACCGAGAGCCGCTGGACCGAGCGTCAGATCGGGCATCCCGTGATCAAGGCGTTCAATGGCACCTTCGCTCAGGACCTCCTCGATCGTGCCCGGCCGGAGGGCTCCGCCGATCGGATGGCTCTGCCTGTGGCGGGCGACGATCAGGCGGCGAAGCGCAAGGTGATGGCCCTCATCGGGGAGATGGGGTTCGACACCGTGGACGCGGGCGGGCTCGATGACTCCTGGCGTCAGCAGCCCGGCACACCGGTGTACGGGCTGCGAGCCGACTCCAAGGGGGTCACCGAGGCGCTGGCGGCTGCCGCGCCGGAGCGAGGGTCGGAGTTCCGCGGCTGACGGCCCCGACGCCCTCGCGGGTACCTGGCTGCTGCCCCGTCAGATCCCGGGCCCGCCAGAGGACTCCCGCACCACCAACTCCGTCGGCAGCATCAACTGCTGCCGCTCCGCGCCCGCTTCGGTGATGTCGGCGAGGATGCGGACCATCGTGCTCCCGAGTTCCTCCACCGGCTGACGCACCGTCGTAAGGGGCGGATTGGTCCAGCGGGCGTGCGGGGAGTCCTCGAATCCGACGACCGCCACATCGCCGGGAACCTGCCGCTTCTGGCGGCGCAGTTCCTCCAGCGCGCCGATCGCCATGAGGTCGGAGGCGGCGAACACGGCGTCCAGATCGGGGGCACGTTCAAGAAGCGAACGCATTGCCCGGCTCCCGCTCTCCCAGCTGAAGTCGCCGACCTCTACGAGGGTTTCCGGCGCGGACAGACCGTCCTCTTCATGTGCCGTTCGCCAGCCGTCGAGGCGGCTGCGGCCGACGTCCATGTCCAGCGGTCCGGCGATGGTGGCCACCTTCTTCCGTCCGCTGCGCAGCAGGTGGCGGACCGCCTCGGTCGCTCCCCCGGCGTTGTCGGCGTGCACATAGCTCAGGCGCTCGTCCGCGTCGCGGCGGCCGGCGAGCACGGTGGGCAGGCCCATCTCCTCGAGCATGGCGGGCAGCGGGTCGTCGGAGTGGACGGACACCAGGAGGACCCCGTCCACCCGGCGCTCCGCGACCGACTCGGTCAGCTGCTCCCGTTCTGCCTGGTCGCGGACGAGCATCAGCTGGAGCTGAGTGCGACGGTCGGCGAGGGCCTGGCTGACGCCCCGGATGAGTGCGGCGAAGAAGGGTTCGGAGCCGAGTCGGCTGGCCGATTCCGGGATGACCAGGGCCACCGCGTCGGTGCGGCTGGTCACGAGGCCGCGGGCGACCGAGTTGGGTACGTAGTTGAGCTCCTTGATCGCTGCCAGGACCCGGGTCCTGGCGTCGGCGCTGACCAGATGCGAGCCGTTCACGACACGGGACACCGTCGTCCGGCCCACACCGGCACGGGCGGCGACCGTCTTGATCGTCGGACGGCGGTTTCCAGCCATGCACTCCCCTCCCTGAAGCCGCGGCAGTGTCGACCGCGTGGTGACCAGCACTAATTCTGGCAGACGGCGAGGCCGGGCAGGCGGCCTGTCCGTCACGAAAGATGAACGCACGGACCCTGATTCGGCCGCTGATCGCGTTCAAGTCATTGACAGATCCGCTCGCTGCCATGAGTCTGCTTCCCGTCGGTGGGAACGTGCCCACCCAGGAGTGGGCACGTTCCCACTACTCACCGGAGCCGCTTGGTCACCGCTTTCGTGTCCGTCCGATACGACTGCGCCGGCCGTAGGGAGAAGATTCATGAGCAGTCTCGGTACGTCGCGCGGGAGAAGGCTGACGGCAGCAGCCGCGGCCGTCGGCGCGTTGGCACTCGTCGCCGGTTGCAGCAGTGGCGACGGATCGGTCACGGGCGGCGGCAAGAAGGACGGCAAGGTCGTCATCACCATGGGCATGTACGGGGTGATGGGCTTCAAGGAGTCGGGCCTGCTCGAGCAGTACGAGAAGGAGAACCCCGACGTCGACATCCAGGCCGAGATAGCCGGTGACGAGCAGACGTACTACACCGCGCTCCAGACCCATCTCGCCGCGGGCAACGGTCTGAAGGACATCCAGGGCATCGAGATCGGCCGTGCGAAGGAGGTGACGGAGACCCAGTCGGCCAAGTTCGCGGACTTCGCCGGCATCGCGGGCACCGACCACTTCCTGCCCTGGAAGCAGTCCCAGATCACCACCAAGGACGGCAAGGTCCTGGGCCTCGGGACCGACAGCGGCCCGATGGCCGTCTGTTACCGCAAGGACTACTTCGAGCAGGCCGGACTGCCTACCGACCGCGAGGCGGTGGGCAAGCTGTGGGCGGGCGACTGGAAGAAGTACGTCGAGGTCGGCCGCACCTTCGAGAAGGACTACAAGGGCGACAAGGTCGCCTACATGGACTCGGCCAGCGGTCTGTTCAACGCCATGGTCTACGGCTACCCGGAGCAGTACTACGACGCGGACGGCGGCCTCATCTACTCCAAGAACCCGGTCGTCAAGGAGGCGTGGAACCTCGCCGCCGACGCCGCGGACGCCGGGCTGAGCGCCAAGCTCCGTCAGTTCCAGCCGGGTTGGGACCCGGGACTGGCCAACGGTACGTTCGCCACCGCCGTCTGCCCGGCGTGGATGCTGAGCCACATCAGCGAGAAGGCCGGCCCGGAGAACGCGGGCAAGTGGGACGTCGCCAACGCTCCCAAGGGCGCCAACTGGGGCGGCTCCTTCCTCGGCGTCGTGGAGAAGAGCCCTGTCAAGGCGGAGGCGCAGAAGCTCGTCGCATGGCTGACCGCGCCGGAGCAGCAGGCCCACATCTTCGAGAAGCTGGGCAACTTCCCCTCCTCCCGCACCTCGCTGGAGCGTGACGACGTCAAGAACGTCACGTCCGAGTACTTCAGCGACGCGCCGATCGGCCAGATCTTCGGTACCGCCGCGCAGCAGATCCCGGACAAGCAGGTCCTGGGCCGCAAGGACGGCACGATCAAGGACACCTTCTCCCAGGGTCTGGCCCTGGTCGAGCAGGGCACCTCGCGTGACAAGGCGTGGAAGACCACCTCGGAACGCATCGAGAAGGCGGTCGGCTGACCCCTCGGCCTTCAGGCCGACCGGGGCGCGCCCGCCATCTGCCGGCGCGCCCCGGTCCCGGCTCGGACATCCGCTGTCAGGAAGGAAATCCGGTGGCCACCTCCACCACGAACGCCTTGGCCGGCGAGGAGCCTCCAGGCCCGTCCCCGAAGACGGGCAACGGACGCACTGGTCAGCGACGCAGTGCCCTGCTGCACCGGCTGGACCTCAAGGGCGCGCCGTACGCCTTCGTCGCGCCGTTCTTCGTCGTCTTCGCCGCGTTCAGCTTCTACCCCCTCGTCTATACGGCGTGGATCTCTCTGCACAGGGTGGAGCTCGCCACCCTGGACGTCATGGAGTGGGTGGCGTGGGACAACTACGTCGACCTCGTCAACGACTCGCGGTTCTGGAACGCGCTGCAGAACACGTTCACCATCGGCGTCATCTCCACGGTGCCGCAGCTGCTGATGGCGCTCGGCCTGGCGCATCTGCTCAACTACCGGATGCGCGCCTCGCTGTTCTTCCGCGTGGCGTCCCTGGTCCCCTATGCCACGTCCGTCGGCGCGGCCGCTCTCGTGTTCACCATGCTCTTCGAACGCGACTTCGGCATGATCAACTGGATGCTGGGCGTGGTCGGAATCGACCCGCTGGACTGGGAGGCCGACAAGTGGCCCGCCCAGGCCGCCATTTCGACCATCGTGATCTGGCGCTGGACCGGCTACAACGCGCTGCTGTACCTGGCCGCCATGCAGGCCATCCCCGCCGAGCGATACGAGGCCGCCTCCCTCGACGGTGCCTCGCGGTGGAAGCAGTTCACCCACGTCACCGTGCCCGGGATCCGCTCCACCATCGTGTTCACGATCGTGCTCTCCACGATCGGGGCCACTCAGCTCTTCGGTGAGCCGCTGATCTTCGGCCAGGGGCCGAACGGAGTCACCGGCGGCGCGGACAACCAGTACCAGACGCTCGGGCTGCTGCTGTACGAGGAGGGCTGGAAGAACTACCAGATGGGCCGCGCGGCGACTGTCGCCTGGGCGATGTTCTTGCTGCTCATCCTCGTCTTCGCGGTGCAGCGCCTGATCCGCCGGCTGCGCCCCCGCACGCCCTGACCTGGAGCCCCCATGACCGTCAACAGCCTCCCGGTCCGCACCGACATCCCGGTCCGGACGGAACCCGAAAGCCCCCGCCGCCGCGGTCGGCGGTTGCTGCGCCCGGGTGCCGGCCGCCAGCATCACGCGGGGCCGCTCGCCTACGTCCTGCTCGCCGTCATGGCGATTCTGTCGATCTTCCCGCTGTACTGGACGATGGTGGCGGCGTCCACGGACAACACCCGCGTCAGCCAGACGCCGCCGCCCTTCCTGCCCGGCCCCAATCTGTTCAGCAATCTCGCCCGCGCGTGGGACGAGGCGGCCATGGGCAAGGCCATGATCAACAGCACGATCGTGGCCGGGGTGATCGCGCTGTCCACGGTGATGTTCGCGACCCTCGCGGGCTTCGCCTTCGCCAAGCTGCGCTTCAAGGGGCGCAACATCCTGCTCATGCTGGTGATCGGCACCATGATGGTGCCGCCCCAACTCGGCGTCGTACCGCTGTTCATGATGATGTCCGAACTCGGGCTGGCGCAGCAGCTGCCCGCCGTCATCTTCCCCACGCTGGTGAGCGCGGTCGGGGTGTTCTTCATGCGGCAGTACCTCTCGGAGGCGCTGCCGGACGAACTCGTCGAGGCGGGGCGCGTCGACGGAGCGCACTCGCTGCGCATCTTCTGGAGCATCGTGCTCCCGGTGGCGCGGCCCGCGATGGCGGTCCTGTTCATGATCACGTTCGTGCATGCCTGGAACGACTTCTTCTGGCCGTTCGTGGTCCTCGACATGACCAATCCGACCGTCCCCGTCGCCCTGACCCAGCTCAGTGCCGGGTACGTCCGCGATCAGTCACTGATCATGGCCGGGGCGCTGCTCGGCACGCTTCCGCTGCTGGCGATGTTCATCGTCTTCGGTCGCCAGATCGTGAGCGGCATCATGGCCGGCGCCGTCAAGGGCTGACCTCGCACACCGGCCCGGGCTACGAACGCCGGGCCCGTACAACCGTGTTCGCCCCTTCGCCTGCTCGCGAACGGGCTCATTCTTGAAAGGACTTACGTGGTCACCGCTGCACAGCAGAGCGAGTCCGGCATGGACGGCGCCCGCACCTTCCCCGCGAACTTCCTCTGGGGCTCCGCGACCGCCTCGTACCAGATCGAGGGCGCCGCCGCCGAGGACGGCCGCACGCCGTCGATCTGGGACACGTACGCCAGGACGCCGGGCCGGGTCCGCAACGGCGACACCGGTGACATCGCCACCGACCATTACCACCGCTGGCGCGAGGACGTCGCCCTCATGGCCGACCTCGGTCTCGGCGCCTACCGCTTCTCCCTCGCCTGGCCCCGGATCCAGCCCACCGGGCGCGGCCCCGCCGTACAGAAGGGACTCGACTTCTACCGGCGCCTCGTCGACGAGCTCCTGGCGAAGGGCATCAAGCCCGTCGCCACGCTGTATCACTGGGATCTGCCGCAGGAGCTGGAGGACGGCGGGGGCTGGCCGGAGCGGGTCACGGCAGAGCGGTTCGCCGAGTACGCGGCCCTCGCCGCCGACGCCCTGGGCGACCGGGTGACGACCTGGACCACCCTCAACGAGCCCTGGTGCAGCGCGTTTCTGGGCTACGGCTCCGGCGTTCACGCTCCCGGCCGCACGGATCCGGTCGCGGCATTGCGCGCCGCCCACCACCTCAACCTGGCGCACGGCATGGCCGTGGAGGCGCTGCGCGACCGGCTCCCCACGGGTGGCCAGTGCTCGGTCACCCTGAACATCCACCACGTCCGGCCACTGACCGACGACCCTGCCGACGCCGACGCGGCCCGGCGGATCGACGCGCTCGCCAACCGGGTCTTCACCGGTCCGATGCTTCAGGGCGAGTACCCGGAGGACCTGCTCAAGGACACCGCCACCCTGACCGACTGGAGCTTCGTCCGCGACGGCGACCTGCGGCAGATCAACCAGCCGCTGGACTTCCTCGGCGTCAATTACTACACGCCCACCCTGGTCTCGGAGGCCGGCAGTACGGGCAGCCACACCTCGGACGGACACGGCAACAGCTCGCACAGCCCGTGGCCCGCAGCGGACAAGGTCGCCTTCCACCAGCCGCCCGGCGACACCACAGCCATGGGCTGGGCCGTCGACCCCACGGGACTGTACGACCTGCTCCGCCGGCTGGCGTCCGACTTCCCGCGGCTGCCGCTGGTCATCACGGAGAACGGCGCGGCCTTCGACGACTACGCCGGCCCTGACGGCCGGGTCAACGACCCCGGGCGCATCGGCTACCTGCGCGGTCACCTTGCCGCGGTCCACCAGGCCATCGCGGACGGCGCGGACGTACGCGGCTACTTCCTGTGGTCGCTGCTGGACAACTTCGAGTGGGCACACGGCTACAGCAAGCGCTTCGGGACGGTCTACGTGGACTACCCGACGGGCGCCCGCATCCCGAAGGCCAGCGCCCGCTGGTACTCGGAGGTGGCCCGCACCGGCGTTCTGCCCGGCGCCTGATCCATTGTCTGGCTCGACTGCGGCTCAGGCTGTGCTGAGCATGCCTTCGCGCAGGCGGGCCAGAAGCCTGGAGATGAGACGGGAGACATGCATCTGGGAGACGCCGAGGTGCGCGCCGATCTGAGCCTGGCTGAGTTCCTCCACGAACCGCATGTGAATGATCTGCCGGTCGCGCTCGTCCAGTCCGGCGATCAGCGGGGCCAGCGCGTGCACGTTCTCGACGAGCTCCAGCGCCGTGTCCTCGGCCCCGATGAAGTCCTGTAGGGCGCTCTCACCATCGTCGCTGGTGCTGATGGCGGCATCCAGGGAGGCCGAGTTGTAGCCGTTGGCCGCCAGTTGGGCCTCGACGACTTCTCCCTCCGGCAGGCTCATCAGTTCGGACAGTTCCTTGACGGTCGGGGTCCGGCCCAGTCGGCTGTTCAGTTCCTCGCTCGCGCGGGCCAGTTGCAAGCGGGCTTCCTGGAGCCGCCGGGGCACGTGCACCGCCCAGGACGTGTCCCGGAAGAACCGCTTGATCTCACCCACGATGTACGGCACCGCGAAAGTGGTGAACTCGACCTCGCGCGACAGCTCGAAGCGGTCGATGGCCTTGATCAGGCCGATCATGCCGACCTGGACGATGTCCTCCATCTCCTCCGGACCACGGCTGCGGAACCGGCCGGCCGCATAGCGGACCAGGGACATGTTCATCTCGATCAGCGTGTTCCGGGCGTAGCTGTGCTCGGCCGTGCCCTCCTCCAACTGCGCCAGTTCGGCGAAGAAGCACCGCGACAGCTCGCGGGCGTCCCGAGGCGACACTTGGGCAGGCTCCGCGACCTCAGTCGAGACGCCTGTGTGCGTACGATTGGCCGTCGCCTGCGTGAGCACCATGATCTTCCCCTCTCCCGATGCCGACAGCGGCCGCCCGCGACCGCCGCCGGCCCACCGCCTACCCCGTCGCAGGCCCTCCATTCCTGCATGCGTGAAGGGCCCGGCCGGAGCCGGGCCCTTCTGTGAAACGCAGGGTGCGCTCAGGTCACCACCGGTACCAACGGCCTCGACCACCCCCGGTGCTCGTGGAACGCATCACAAAGCCGAGGAGCCACACCACCAGAACGGCGATGGCGACCCACCACAAGACCTTGAGTGCGAAACCGGCACCGAAAAGGATCAGGGCAAGAAGCAGAACCAGAAGCAGCGGAACCATAGTTATCAACCTCCCGCACTCCGAATGCCCTGCGATCCTGAATTCACGCACCAATAGAGCCTTGTTTATTGAGGCAGACGTTGGGCACACGGCTTATTTTTCTACTCAGCCTGTTCGCGGCGGGCGGTGGCGAAGCGGCGCTGGTAGGAGGCTGGGCTGATGGCCAGCTCGCGTGCGAAGACGCGGCGCAGGCTCTCGTAGCTCGGGAAGCCGGCCATGGATGCCGCCCGCGTCGCGGTGTACCCCTGGTCGAGGAGCGACTTCGCGATGTCGAAACGGATCGACTCGACGTAGCGGGCCGGGGTGGTGCCCAACTCCTCGCGGAACAACCTGGTGAGGTGACGCGTACTGACGTTGAGTCGCCCGGCGAGCTCGGCGAGGGAGTAGTTCCCGGCGGGATCCGCCGTGACCAGGTCGACGACCCCGCGCAGGGCGGGCGACCGGGGCGGCGGGCCCTGCATCGGGGCGGAGAACTGTGACTGACCGCCCGCTCGTTGCAGGTACACCACCAGGGAGCGGGCCACCTCCCGGCTGACGTCGGGGCCGTGGTCCTCCTCGACGAGGGCGAGCGCGAGGTCGATGCCCGCGGTCACGCCCGCCGACGTGTACGTCGAGCCGTCGCGCACATAGATGGCGTCGGGCTCGACGTGCGCCTTCGGGTGCCGGGCGGCGAGTTCGCCCGCGATCTTCCAGTGGGTGGTCGCCCGTTTGCCGTCCAGAAGGCCGGTGGCGCCGAGGACGAAGGCGCCGGAGCACACGGAGGCGATCCGCACGGCGCGACCTGCCAGGTCAGCGGCCGCTTCGGCCAGGTCGCGGGGGACGGGGGTTCTGGGGTGGACGTCGCCGCCCGGCATCAGAAAGGTGTCGGGGTCCGGCTCCGCGGCGGCGCTGCCGTCGACGGCGATGCGCATACCGATCGACGAAGTGACGTCGGCGCCCGTCGTCGACACCAGGGTGATCCGGTAGTCGGCGCCGAGCAGATTCGCCTCACCGAACACCTCGGCGGGGCCGGCGACGTCCAGCAGTTTGACCCCGTCGTAGACGAGAATCGCCACCCGATGCGTGCGGGAGCTCACAGGCCCATCCTGAGGTGACTGGATTCGAGTGGTTCATGGCCGTTCCGAGGCGGCGCCGGGGCCGGTGTCGGCGGCACCGTGGAGAGCGGGCGCAGGGTCCACTCGTATCGAATCGCACCGGAAAGCACGAGCATCATGACCGACATCATCGCAGGGGTGGAAATCCCGGAGACCTCGGCCGTCGCGGAGGCCACCGAGTTTCTTCGGGAGAGGACGAGCCCTCTGATCTTCCATCACTCCCGACGGGTATTTCTCTTCGGTTCCCTCCATGCGCGTGAACTGAATCGCCGGATCGATCCCGAGTTGCTCTACGTCGCGGCGATGTTCCATGACGCGGGGCTTTCGATCCCGTTCTCCGACACACAGCAGCGTTTCGAGCTGGACGGCGCCGACCACGCACGCAAGTTCCTGCTCGACCGCGGGTTCTCCGCGAGCGCCGCCGAGGTCGTGTGGAGAGCGATCGCCCTGCACACGACGCCGGGGATTCCCGGCCGGATGGAGCCCGAGGTCGCCGCCACGAATCACGGAGTGCTGACGGACGCGATCGGCTGGGGACTGGACAGGCTGGAAGGTGACGAGGTGGACGAGATCGTCGCCGCTCATCCACGTGGCGATTTCAAGAAGGAATTCCTACAGGCATTCGTGGACGGTCTCAAAGACCGCCCGGACACGACCTACGGGACCGTCAATGCGGACGTCCTGGAACACTTCGTTCCCGGTTTCCGCCGTACGTCCATGGTGGAACGCATCATCGAGGCTCCCTGGCCGCGGTGACCCGACGGCAGCCGACTCTCAAGCGGTATCCCTCTCCCCCACACCCCAAGAAGGGAATGCTCGTGCGAGCCATCACTGTCCGGGATCGCGAGGCCGGAATCACGGGGCTGACACTCGAGGACCTTCCTCATCCCCATGCCGCCGAGAACGACGTCATCGTGCGGGTGCACGCCGCGGGCTTCACCCGAGGAGAGCTCGAATGGCCCGGAACCTGGTCCGACCGCGCCGGTCGCGACCGCACCCCGAGCGTGCCCGGCCACGAGGTCTCGGGAGTGGTGACGGAAGTCGGATACGGAACGACCGGCCTCACGGTCGGCCAGCGTGTCTTCGGACCGACCGACTGGGCGCGCAACGGCTCGCTGGCCGAGTACGTCGCCGTGGAAGCCCGCAATCTCTCGCCGCTCCCCGCCGACATCGACCACACGGTGGCAGCCGCCCTGCCCATCTCCGGGCTGACCGCCTGGCAGGGCCTGTTCGACCACGCCCGTCTGAGCACCGGCCAGACCGTCCTGGTCCACGGCGCCGCCGGCGGTGTCGGTTCCATCGCCGTCCAGCTCGCTCACGAGGTAGGAGCCCGCGTGGTCGGCACGGGCCGCTCCGCCGACCGGGACACGGTCCTCGGCCTGGGCGCGCACGCGTTCCTGGAGGCCGACCGGCTGGAGGACGCGGGACAGGTCGACGTCGTGTTCGACGTGATCGGCGGCGACATCCTCGACCGCTCGGCCACCCTCGTGCGCCCCGGCGGCACGCTCGTCACCATCGCCCACCCGCCCACGGTGCGCCCCGACGAGGGACGCGCCATCTTCTTCGTCGTGGAGCCGGACCGCGCACGCCTCGCCGACCTCGCCCGGCGTCTGCGGGACGGCCGGCTCCGGGTACATGTCGGCGCGGTTCGGCCGCTGGCGGAGGCGGCCGACGCCTTCGCCCTGAAGCAGCGCGTCCCCGGCCGCACGATCATTCGCGTCGCAGAAGAATGACGGCTGGGGGGACGGCAGCGCCGGAGCCGTCCGCTCCCCCGCGGAGGGCGACCCCGGCGCGCCGTCCCCGTAGATCACCCGTTCGCCTCGCACACCGGGTCGTCCAGGGCGGTCACGGTGTAGGGCGGGGTGCCGGGTGGCTCGTCGTTCTGGCTGTTGACGACATAGAGACGGCAGTCGTGACGGGCCAGGGTGGTGGGCAGCTCGAAGCGGTCGCCGGTTACGCGGTGGACGACCGTTCCGCTGCGGAGCTGCGCATCCAGCCTGGCGATGTAAACGCCGTGCGGGGCTCCGTAGTTGAGTACGGCATAGAGGTTCCGGCCGTGGAGCACCATGCCGTCCGCGCCGAAGGAGTTGTCCCCCAGGTCGAGGCGGCTCACCTCGCGGGTAGCGGTGTCGATGCGCCAGACGGCCTCGGTCCCGTTGGAGGCGACGAGCAGGGTGCGTCCGGCCGGATCGGCGACGATCCCGTTGAGCAGCCAGTAACGGTCGGGGAAACCGGGGAACGCACCGCGTACATCTGCCCAGGGCTCCAACGGGCCGACCTCGCCCCCGTCCAGCGGTGCGCGCAGGACCACCGGGTTCGCCCAGTCCGTGACGTAGACGGCGTCGGGCGTGACGACCAGGTCGTTGAGGTCGGGGGCGCCGAGGGGACCCTCCGGCGCGTCCACCGCGTCGAGGAGACGGCCGTCCGGGGCGTGCACCGTGAGTCGCCCCTCGCCGACCGAGAACACCCGGCCCGTACGGTCGGTGTGAATGCCCCGCGAGCTGCCGCGGGCGGTCGCGCCGTCGGCGCGGAAGGGCCGCATCCGCGGTGATGTCACCCGACCTCGGTAGAGGGCGCCCGTTCCGTCGGAGGACACGTACATCGTGCCGTCGGGACGGACATCTATCCCCTCGGGGAGCACGCCTGCCGTCCGGGAGACGACGTAGCGATCGGGGAGCGGGCGGCAGGCGCCCTCGGCGGGGACGGCCGCGGCGCAGGTCAGGAGTGTCACGGCTGCAAGCGCCGGTGCGACGAGTCGGCGGGGTGCGGGCATCTGGCCTCCAGGGGGTCGGTGGCGCCCGGCGGACGCCCGTTCCGCACCCGAGGATTGCGGCCCGCCGGCCCTCCGCGCCCGCCCTTTCGGGCAGGGCCGAAATGCAGGTGCGCTCCGGTACTCTGCACCGCGTGTTACGGATACGGTTCGGCCCGGCCGACCTCGCCCGCGTCACCGTCGCCGCCGCACCCGACGTACTGCTGGAGACGGCCCTGAGTGTCCGGCATCTGGCCACACCGCCCTCGGGTCCGGCGACCCGCCGTGGCGAACTCACCGCTTGGCGGCGGGCCGTGAAGCCGGGGCTCGCGGCCCGCGCGGGGATCCTGGCCCGGCTGGTCCCGCCCGCTGGCTATCTGCCGGACTTCCTGTACCAGCCGACGGCCCGGGACGCCGTGACAGCGGCCGAACTGGCGGCCCAGACCCCGACGTCCCAGTTGGCCTCCGACCTTGGCCCACTGCACACGGTGGCCGGGGCGTCCGCGACACGGGAACTGGCGCAGGGCTCGAGCACGGCCCGGCGCAGACTGGTCGAGGACCTGACGCGCTATCACCGTTCGTCGCTCGCCCCGCTCTGGCCCGCCGTACTGAACGTGGCCGCTGCCGATCGCGCGCTGCGATCGGAGACCCTGCTGCGCGGCGGCGTCGAGGCGCTGCTCGCGACCTTGCAGCCGGGCTGGCGCTGGGCTCCTCCTGACCTGCTCGTCCCATTCGCCACCTCTCACACCGTGGAACTGTGCGGACGGGGACTGCACCTGATGCCCTCCTACTTCGCCTCGACCGCGATGCTGATCTACGACCCGGCGGCGCCGACGGTACTCGTACGCCCTCTGCCGGTCACCGACACCGCAACGCCTCCCGGTGATGTGCTCGGAGCGCTGCTGGGCCGGACCCGCGCCGGAGTGCTGGCGTCTTTGGCCACGCCCGCCGGGACCACGGCGCTCGCCGAGCGGGCCGAAGTGTCGGTCGCCACGGCCAGCGAGCACGCCACTGTGCTGCGTGCGGCGGGCCTCATCACGACGGTGCGCGACGGCAGCCGAGTCCTCCACGCCCTCACCCCGCTCGGCGAGGCACTGCTGGCCGGAGGGTGAGGGACGCGGGGCGGCCGGACGGAGGCCGTCGGCAGCTTCTGCACCAAGAGCACTGCGGATTCGAGTCCTGGGCACTCGGCTTGCGAGGAGTCAGGTGACACAGCACCCTCCTGGCCGCGGCTGTCCGCCGCCGCGGCGACAGTGCCGACGAGACAGAAGGAGCCACAGGCAGATGAGCACGCTCACCGGATGGGAACGAGCGCTTGAGCGCGCCGAGGAAGCACTCTGGGGGCATTTCACCCGCCGGGAACCCATCGATCTGGTGGCTGCGCTGAGGCGTGAATGCGACAGCAGTGCAGTGGTGTGCAGTCAAAGCCGTGTCGTGGTCCCGAACGCGTACGACGTGATGCTCGCGGAACACGTCCACGACGAACTCAACCGCAACGGCGCCCATGTCGGGCAGGCCCTCACCGACAAGCTGGCACAACACGGCGAACACCACGGATACGAATGGGCCGGACCGCTGGCCGTGCACGTCACCAGGGCCCGCGAGATCCCCAACGGCCGCTATCGAGTGACGAGCAGGGCGATGGCCAACGTCAGCGCCGACGGTTTCCAGTCCGACAGCCTCTGAGCACGGACGGTCGTCCTCACCGGCCAAAGATCGATCTCCGTCACTGACGACGGTGCTTCGCTGTGCCCGAGCGACTCGCCCGTTCGGCGGCGGTCACCTCGCTCGCGCTGCCGTCCCGGGATGTCGTTGACACGGATGTGTCCGTGCAGCGGGACGTCGTCGGCTCCGGACACTCAGCCGGCACAGGGAGCAGGACGGAGTATGCCTATGCATCGAATACGTGGGGTCAAGGCGGACGGAAGGCGCCGGACAGCGGTCATAGCGGCTGTCGTGGCCGGCTCGACGGTGCTGACCGGGTCGAACCTCACCTGGGCAGGCGGGGCACCCACGCCTGCCGCGTCCGTGGCACCGCTGGACTGGAGTCGGTGCGTGCCCGGCAGCGAGTTCGACTGCGCGACCGCGATGGTGCCTCTGGACTACAGCAAGCCAGGTGGTCGCACGATCGAACTGGCGGTCGTCAGACGTGCGGCGACCGACCCCCGTCGGCGCATCGGCACCCTGTTCTTCAACCCCGGCGGGCCGGGCGGCCCCGGAACGGTGCAGATGCCGCAGAACTACGAGAGGTTCCCGCGCGAGGTGCGGGAGCGGTTCGACATCGTCAGCTGGGACCCCCGCGGCATCGGCAACAGCACCGCCATGAACTGCTTCGCGAGCCCCGCGGAAGCCGCCGAGTGGAACGCGAGCAAGCCGGCCGGGTTCCCCGTGGACGCGAAGGAGCGGACAGCCACCTTCGCCGCGTACAAGGACCTGGCCCGGCGCTGTGAGCAGCGCGACCCCGAACTGATGCGCCATGTGTCGACCTCCGACACCGCCCGCGACCTCGACCGGCTCCGCCAGGCGGTAGGGGACCCGCAACTCACCTACCTGGGGATCTCCTACGGCACGATCCTGGCCGCCACGTACGCCAACCTGTTCCCCGACAAGGTCCGCGCCATGGTCCTGGACGGAAACTGGGACCCACAGGCCTGGACGAACCACGGTTCGGGCGACGACGCCCGCCTCACGAGCTTCATCCGCCTGCGCTCGGATCGCAGCGGGGGTGCGACCGTGGACAAGTTCCTGAGCCTGTGCGGGGCCACGACCACCGCGCGCTGCGCGTTCTCCGCGGGCAGCCCCGAGGCGACCCGAAAGAAGTTCGACCAGCTGATGCAGCGGCTGCGGAAGCATCCCGTGGGCGACTGGACCTACGCCGCCACGGTCTCCGACATCATGAACGGCCTCTACGTAGTCCATCCCGGGTGGACGGATCTCGCGGGCCGGTTGCAGGACCTGTGGCGGGGCCGCGTCCCCGAGCCGCCCGCCTTTCCGCCCCCGCCGGCGGTCCCGAATCCGAGTCCGTACGTGGGCGAGGAGCAGCCGACCTCGGTGCTCTGCGGCGACAGTCCGAATCCGCGTGACCCCGCTGTCTACCCGGTTCTGGAGAAGGGCGCCGCCGCCCGTGGGGGCGACGCGGGACGCCACTGGACCTGGGCCACCGCGGGGTGCACGTACTGGCCGCTCTCCCCCGACCGCTACCGCGGCCCGTGGAACAAGCCGACGGCACATCCCATCCTGGTCATCGGCAACGCCTACGACCCCTCCACCCCCGAATCGGCCGCCCGAGCGATGGCCAGCGAACTGGCGGACGCCCGCCTGCTCACCCTCAACGGCTACGCGCACACCGCGCTGCTCAACCCCAGCAGCTGCATCCAGGCCCACGAGAGCCGCTATCTCATCGACGGTGTTCTCCCGCCGCCCGGGACGACGTGCCGGGAGCAGGACACGCCTCCCTTCGCCACTCCCAAGCCGAGCGGCGGCATCGCCACCGGCGGCGGTGGCTTGGCCGACAGCACGTCCTGAACACCGGTTCGTCACGAGGCCGGCAGGGGCCGCGGCCCGCTCACGTCTCCGCCGCCGGCGCGTATGCCTCCGCCGCGAGCCCGAAGGTCCATGCCACACCCTCCCTCGCCGTCCGCGTCGAGGGAGGTACGCGTAGCCAGTAGGTGCGTCGTGTTCCGTCCGGTTCGGGGGTGGAGTTGAGGACCTCCACCATCACCACGGGTTCGTCGTCGACCAGGTCGATCCGCCACAGGGTGCCTGTCTCGTCCTGGTGGAGGGGTCGGGCTCCCGAGTCGGTCAGGTAGCGGTCGTAGCCGTAGTACTCCAGCATCACGCGCCGGAGTTCGGCGTTCTCCTCGGCGCGGATGCGGTCCGGCGTCAGGGTGGCCAGTCCGGCGAGGAATTCCGCGGGGACGGGCATGCCGCGCCAGGCGTGCAGGGCGAAGCCGTCGGGGTAGGCCAGGGCGGGGCCGTCGCCGTGGTCGAGTCGGCCCGCCTCGTCGCGGTGCAGGGCCACGGGCCGCTCGGAGAGGACCGCCACTCGGGCGTAGGGCCACCACCAGCCGGCGTTGCGGCAGACCGCCGCGAGTGCGTCGAGGGGGCCGTCGTCGGCGGGGAACGCGGCGAGCCACGGCGCGTCGTGCTGTCCGAGCACGGCGTCCAGGAGGAACAGCCGGATCTCGGCGGCTTCCTTGCCGGTGTCCCGGCCGGCGAGGTCCTCGATGACGCCGGTGCGGATCCGGTCCACCAGGGCCTGGGTGGACTCCCAGAGCCGTCCGCCCGTCGCCGCCCAGTGCGCCGACCAGCCGGCAGCCCCCAACTCGGCGTACAGGGAACGTCTTTGCCTTGCCCAGGGTGCACTGCGCACAGCGTCCCGTACGCTCACGCCGCGGTCCGCCAGGTCTTCCCTCAGCAATGTGACGGCCGCTCGCGGCGAACCCACCCACACCACTCGCTCCGGTTCGGCGAGTCCCGCCAGCCGGTAGGCCCGCCGGACACCGGCCTCGGCGGCCGCGCGGTCGGCGGGACCGGTCGCCGAGGACCAGGCACGCCACGGCCCGAGCTCGCCGGAGGCGATGTTCTCCAACGCGGTCGCCTCCGCCCCGGTCCGCTCCACCTCGACCCCCGCCACCTCGACCCCTGCCACCTCGGTCCTCTCCACGTCGGTCCCCTCAATGTCGGTCGCGGATCCGGAGTCCGTCGTGGTCATCTGCCCCTCCACCTTTCGCCCGTCCACCTTTCGCCCCTGCATCCTTTGCCCATGCACCCGTTGTCCTGCCGGCCTCAGGCGTTCAGTCCGCCACGATCCGCACGGACCCGGGCACGTACTCCCGTTGCCGGATCACCCGGTACCAGCCCTTGGGGAGCGCGATCGCCGCGTGTTCCTCGTGCACGACCCGGCCGCCCTGGGGCAGACGCAGCAGCAGCGGGCCGAACGGCCCCGGCTCCCGTATCAGTTCGCCCGGGCCGACGATCGCGTGAGCGTGGCCGGTGACCTCGCCCAGCGCCAGCACGAGCCGGCCCCGCCCGTCGCGCTGCTCCCTCGGAGCGTGTGCCACGTGCGCCGGCACCGTCTCCTCCGTCACCGGCACGATCAGCACGTCTCCCTGTCGGTACATGGCTGTCCCCCCACCGCCGGGTGCACCGCGCACCGGCCTCATGACCACGACCGTAGGCGGCACCACTGACAACGCCCCGAACCCCGCCCCGCCGCACGCGGTTGTCAGTGGCTGTTGGTAGAACTGCCGACATCACAGACCGCACACTCTTTCTCCTCGGGAGAGGCCGCATGACCATCGGTGACCACCTCGACCAGCTCCACGGGCTTCCCGCGCACACGTTTCCGGGCCCGGACGAGACGACGGACGACCTCCCCGAGCCGGACACCGTCGCCTGGCGGATCACCAGCGACGTGTACGACGCCGACGAGGAGTGGCCGAAGGCGTTCGCCCGGTTCTGCGCCGCCGTCGACACCACTCGGGTGCGGGCGCTGATAGTCGGGGCCTGGCAGGAGGCCTACGACTCCGACCCCTCCGAGGTCATCGAGGCGCTGGTGGCCGCCCGGGACCGTTTCCCCGCGCTGCGTGCGCTGTTCCTCGGCGACATGGTGATGGAGGAGTGCGAGATCTCCTGGATCAACCAGGGCGACGTCTCCCCGCTCCTCGCCGGGTTCGAGGCGCTGGAGGAGTTCGGTGTGCGGGGCGGCTCGGGGCTGGAGTTCACGGCACTGAGCCACAACAAGCTGCGCAGGCTCGTCGTGGAGACCGGCGGGCTGCCCGCCGAGGTGGTACGCGGCATAGGCGCGAGCGACCTGCCCGCCCTGGAGTACCTCGACCTGTGGCTCGGCACGCCCGACTACGGCGGCGACAGCGAGGCCTCCGACCTGGAGCCGATCCTGTCGGGCGCACGGCTGCCGCGCCTGCGTCATCTGGCGCTGCGCAACAGCGAGATGCAGGACGCCGTGGCCGCGGCGGTGGCCTCCGCGCCCGTGGTGGAGCGCCTGGAGGTGCTCGACCTGTCCATGGGTGTGCTGACCGACGAGGGTGCCGCTGCGCTGCTGGGCGGTCAGCCCCTGACGCATCTGAAGGCGCTCGACCTGCACCATCACTACCTGAGCGCGGCGGTCGAGGAGAGGGTGCGCCAGACCATGGCGACCGCGGGCGTGGAGGTCGACCTCGACCGCGACGACGCGGAGGAGGACACGGAGGACGACGGCACGGTGTGGCGCTACGTCGCGGTGGGCGAGTGACCACACCCTCCGTGGCCCCGCCTGCCTCCGGTGTCGCCGGGTCGCGGTTCGCCGTGGTCGGCAATCCCGAGAACCGGCGGGTGTCGCTCTTCGCGGACGCGGTGCGCGCGGCCGGCCTGCCCGGCCCGCGCGTCGTGGCCTGGAGCGACGTCCTGCTCGAGGGGGGAGCCGACTTCGCCTCGGACGAGATCGTGCGGGTCGACTCCCCCGGCGAGAATCCCGAGGTCGACCGGCTGTTGCGCGGCGCGACGGATCCCACCCGGGTCGAGGGCTCGGCCCGCTGGTACGCCCGCTTCACCGGCGCGCTGCGCACCCTGCGCGGCGGCATCCGGCTCGACTACCCCGGCGATCTCGCCGTGCTGTTCGACAAGCGAGCCTGCCACGGCGTGCTCGACACGGCCGGTGTGCCGGTGCCCGCCTCGCCGACCTCGGGGCCGGGCGGGGCGCCGGTGCGCGGCTGGGACGACGTACGGGCGCTGATGCGCGAGCACCGGATGCCCCGGCTGTTCGTCAAGCCCGCGCACGGGTCGTCGGCGTCCGGCGTCCTCGCCGTCGAGGCGGGCGGCGGCCGGATCAGGGCCACCACGTCCGTCGAACTCGCGGCGGACGGGACGCTGTACAACTCCCTTCGGGTGCGTCGTTACGACAGCGAGCGGGACATCGCGACCATCGTCGACGCGCTCGCTCCCGACGGGCTGCACCTGGAGCGCTGGGTACCGAAGGCCTCCCAGCACGGCCGGGCCGCGGACCTGCGCGTGGTCGTGGTGAGCGGGCGAGCCACGCACGCCGTGGTCCGCACCAGCCGAACGCCGCTGACCAATCTGCACCTGGGCGGCAGCCGCGGTGACCTTGCCGTCGCCCGGGACGCCGTCGCCGCGGCAGGTGGCCGTTGGTCCGACGTACTGGAGGTCTGCGAGCGGGCCGCGTCCTGCTTCCCACGGACCCTGTGCGTCGGCGTGGACCTGCTGCCGGCGATCGGCTGGCGCAGGGCCTTCGTCGGCGAGGTCAACGCCTTCGGGGACCTGCTGCCCCGGCTGACCGGGCTGCCGGGCAGCGGCGCGGAGGGCCTGGACACGTATGCCGCGCAGGTGAGGGCCGCCCTGCGCGAGCCGGCTCCGCACGGTCAGCTCAACCCGCCCCGTCCGGCGGCCTCCGGCAGGGCCGCGCGCAGGCCGTACAGAACAGGAACGTCCCATGCCTGAGCCCGACATGCAGCAACTTCCCACGCCTGTAACCGACTTGCGGGAAGGCATCATGTCCGAGCCCGACATGAACGAGGTCGTCGGCCATCACGACATCCTCCTGGTCACCCTCGACACGCTGCGTCACGACGTGGCCGTCGAGCTGGCGGCCGAGGGGCGCATCCCGAACCTGGCCCGCCACCTGCCCGGCGGCCGCTGGGAGAAGCGTCACGCGCCCGGCAGCTTCACCTACGCCTCACACCAGGCGATCTTCGCGGGCTTCCTTCCCACCCCGGCCGAACCGGGACCGCATCCAAGGCTGTTCGCGGCGAGCTTCGCCGGCAGCGAGACCACGGCCGACGGCACCTTCGTCTACGACACCCCCGAGTTCGTGTCCGGGCTCGCCCAGCGGGGCTACCGGACCGTCTGCATCGGAGGCGTCGGCTTCTTCAACCAGCAGGGTCCGCTCGGCACCGTACTGCCCGGCCTGTTCCAGGAGGCGCACTGGGAGAGGGAGTTCGGCGTGACCTCGCCGCACTCCTTCGAGAACCAGGTCGCCCGCGCCGAGCAGGTCGTCGCCGGCCTCCCCGCGGAGCAGCGGCTGTTCCTCTTCGTCAACGTCTCCGCGCTGCACCAGCCCAACTGGTTCCACTTGCCCGGCGCGACCCGCGAGGCCGGTGACACCCGCGAGACGCATGCGGCGGCGCTGGAGTACGTCGACAGGCACATCGGCCGGCTCTTCGCCGCCGCGAGTTCCCGGCGCCGCTGCTTCGCGATCGTCTGCTCCGACCACGGCACCGCCTACGGCGACGACGGCTACACCGGCCACCGCCTCGGCCACGAGTCCGTATGGACCGTGCCGTACGCCCACTTCTTCCTCGACCCAGCCAAGGCCCCGCGATGACGACCGCCCAGCTCACCAGCCCGTACCAGCACTACGTGTACGCCTACCCGCACAAGACCGCCTACCGCCGGCTCTCCGACCGGCCCACGCTGAAATCCCTGTGGGCGGCGCAGGACAAGAGCGCCATGGCCCTCTACCTGCACATACCGTTCTGCGAGGTTCGCTGCGGCTTCTGCAACCTCTTCACCCGCATCGGCGCCCCCGACGGCCTGACCACCGCCTACCTCGACGCCCTTCAGCGGCAGGCCGACGCCGTACGCGAGGCGCTCGGCGGCAGGGAGCCGGTGCGGTTCGCCACGGCGGCCTTCGGCGGAGGCACCCCCACCTTCCTCACCGCGTCCGAGCTGGAACGCCTCTGCGACATCGCCGAGCAGGGCATGGGCGCCGACCTGCATGCGATCCCGCTGTCGGTCGAGGCCTCCCCCGCCACGGCCACCGCGGACCGCCTCGCGGTGCTGGCCGAGCGCGGCACCACCCGGCTGAGCCTCGGCATCCAGAGCTTCGTCGACTCCGAGGCCAGGGCCGCCGTACGCCCGCAGCGCCGCGCCGATGTCGAGGCCGCGCTGGCCCGGATACGCGACACGACCATCCCGGTCCTCAACATCGACCTCATCTACGGCATCGACGGTCAGACCGAGCAGACCTGGCTGCGCTCCCTGGACGCGGCGCTCGCCTGGCAGCCGGAGGAGCTGTACCTCTACCCGCTCTACGTGCGGCCCCTGACCGGACTCGACCGCCACCGCACGGACGCTGAAGGCCCCGATCCGGCCTGGGACGCCCAGCGGCTGAGCCTGTTCCGCGCGGGCCGGGACCATCTCCTCGCCCGCGGCTACACCCAGCAGTCGATGCGGATGTTCCGCCGCACCGACGCCCCGCAGCAGGGCGCCGACGACTACGCCTGCCAGAGCGACGGCATGATCGGCCTGGGCTGCGGCGCCCGCTCGTACACGGCCGACGTGCACTATTCCTTCGACTACGCGGTCGGCATGCACGAGATCCGCGGGATCATCGACGACTACGTCGCCACCACCGACTTCGCCCACGCCGAGGTCGGCTACCGCATGGACCCGCACGAGGCGCGCCGCCGGCACCTGTTGCAGTCCCTCCTTCAGGCCGATGGTCTACCCGTCGACGACTACCGGGCCCGCTTCGGCACCACACCCCTCGACGACTTCGGGCCCGAACTCCATCGCCTGGCCGACCGGGGCTGGCTGGCCGAGGCCGACTCGGCGCAGTTGCGGCTCACCTCTGAGGGGCTCGCCCACTCGGACGCCGTCGGACCCGACCTGTTCTCCCCCGCCGTCCGGGCCGCCATGGCCGCGTACGAAAGGAAGTGACCGGCCCGCCATGGATCTGACCGTCCTCTACCGCGGCCCGCTCGCCTCCTGCGACTACGACTGCCCCTACTGCCCGTTCGCCAAGCGACGCGACTCGACCGCTCAACTGCGCGCCGACCGGGCCGCCCTGGAACGCTTCGCCCGTTGGGCGGCCGACAGCGACGACCAGTTGTCCCTGCTGTTCACCCCATGGGGCGAGGGCCTGGTCCGCTCCTGGTACCGGCGCACCCTCGCCGAGCTGTCGCACCTGCCGCACATCCGCCGCGTCGCCATCCAGACCAACCTCAGCTGCCGCACCGACTGGCTCGCGGACGCCGACCCGGAAACCCTGGCCCTGTGGTGCACCTACCACCCCGGTCAGACCCCCTACGACCGCTTCCTGGCCAAGTGCCGTGACCTCGCCGACCGCGGGTTCCGTTTCAGCGTCGGTGTGGTCGGCCTGCCGGAACACCTGGCGGCGGCCCGCCGCCTGCGCGCCGAGCTGCCTGCACACGTGTACCTGTGGATCAACGCCGCCGAGGGCCACACCTACGGGGACGCCGAGGCCGACGACTGGACCGCACTCGACCCCCTCTTCCCCTACAGCCGCCACCCGCACGCCAGCGCCGGCCTGCCCTGCCGCACCGGGGAGTCCGTGATCTCGGTCGACGGGGACGGCACCGTCCGCCGCTGCCACTTCGTCCGAGCCGAACTCGGCAACCTCTACGACGGCTCCTACCGCGCCGCCCTGCGCCCCCGCCCCTGCCCACTGGCGGTCTGCGACTGCCACATCGGCTACGTCCACCTCGAAACGCTCCCGCTCTACGACGTGTTCGCCGGCGGAGTCCTGGAGCGCATCCCGGCCCACCCACCTGCCAACGCCATGACCATCACGCCCCGGAGGAGCCGCGACGCCGGCTGAGCGATGAGATCGCGAAGAGACCCGCTGGGGCCGCGTTCGACTCGTTCCGTAAGATCACCGCATGCCCGCTGCCGAACGTGTGACCCGGTCCGCGCTTTCCCGTCGCCTCAAGCCGATATCCGCCCCTCAGCCGATGCCGCAACTGCCTGAGCGGATCTGGTCGGACGAGGACTGGGAGCGGATCCAGCACGGCTACGCGGCGCGGGACATGGACGAGAAGTGGAACGTCTTCGCGGAAGGCGAGGTCGTCTTCCTGCACCGGAGCTGGACCGGTCGCGGAGTCTTCGAGGCGACCTTCGCGCCGGTGGACGAAGGTGGTTGGCGGATCGCTCGCGCGGTCGTGGAACGCGATCCCAAGCGCTACCGGAACCTGGACGACGCCTACGACTGCCTCATGCTCGAGCTGGTGATCAGCGCCATCGTGCTGGGCGAACCCGCGCAAGACCTCCGCGCGAAGATGGTCGAGTTGACGCGCCGGGAGCGCGGGGCGGCCGATGCGCCCGCCGGGGTGATTCAGCACAGCGCGCTGGGGCTGCGCTCGGATTCGTAGCCGGCCGTTCATGACGGTCGGGCAGTCGTCCGGCCGCCCGCGCCTGCTTTGGTGCGCTACCTCTGGACAGGTCCCTGTGGGCGTGCTGTCATGCCAACGGCGGGAATTTCCAACGTTGTAGAGACGCGCGCCGACAATGCGCCTGCTTCAGCCGCGCTGCCAGTGCCCCCTGAAGCCGAGACAACGTTGTCCCCCTCACCGGCTCTCTTCCGGAAGGCAGGTCATCCACATGTCCATCAGCAGACGGGCGTTGCTGGGCGCGGGCTCGTTCTCGCTGGGAGCCGTGGCTCTCGGCACCCCGTTCGCCGGAGTCGCGGCCGCGGCGCCCGCTCCGTCGGCGGAGACCCGCGTGCCCGACAAGTTCCACAGGCTTCGGCCGGGCAGCGTCACCGCCCGTGGCTGGCTCGCCGGGCAGCTCCGACTTCAACTCGACGGTCTGTGCGGCCGCTTCGAGACCGGCTCCCACTTCCTCGACTTCGCGGCGACCGGCTGGGTGCACCCCGAACGCAATGCCTGGGAGGAGGTCCCCTACTGGCTGCGCGGCTACATTCCGCTGGCCATCGCCACGCGCGACTCCGCTGCACTGGCCAGGTCGCGCGAGTGGGTGGACGCCATCCTCGCCACACAGCAGAGCGACGGGTTCTTCGGACCACGCGCCCTGCGCACCTCCCTCAACGGCGGCCCCGACTTCTGGCCCTTCCTGCCGCTGCTGCAGGCCCTGCGCAGCCACGAGGAGTACACCGGCGATCAGCGCGTGGTGCCCTTCCTGGTCCGCTTCCTCCGCTTCATGAACGCCCAGGGGCCGGGCGCCTTCAACACCAGCTGGGTGTCCTATCGCTGGGGCGACGGCCTCGACATCGCCGTATGGCTCTACCGCCGTACCGGTGAGGCGTTCCTGCTCGACCTCGCTGCCAAGATGCACACCCACGGAGCCGACTGGACCGGCGCCACGCCCAGCCGGCACAACGTGAACATCGCCCAGGGCTTCCGTGAGCCCGCCCAGTACGCGCAGTTGGTCGAGTCCGCCGACCTCACCCGGGCGACGTACCGTGCCTACGACACCGTCATGGCCGAGTACGGCAGGTTCCCCGGCGGCGGAATGGCCGGGGACGAGAATTACCGGCCCGGTTTCGCGGATCCCCGCCAGGGCTTCGAGACCTGCGGCATCGTCGAGTTCATGGCCAGCCACGAGCTGCTGACGCGGATCACCGGTGATCCCGTTTGGGCGGACCGCTGCGAGGACCTGGCGTTCAACATGCTCCCCGCGTCCCTCGACCCGCGCGGCACCTCCATCCACTACATCACCAGCGCCAACAGCATCGACCTCGACAACCGGACCAAGACGCAGGGGCAGTTCCAGAACGGGTTCGCCATGCAGGCCTTCCAGGCCGGCGTCGACCAGTACCGCTGCTGCCCCCACAACTACGGCATGGGATGGCCGTACTTCACCGAGGAGCTCTGGCTCGGCACCCCCGACGGCGGACTCGCCGCCGCGCTCTACGCGCCCAACACCGTCCGCACCCAGGTCGCGGGCGGCACGACCGTGACCGTCACCGAGACCACCGACTACCCCTTCGGGGACACGGTCACCCTCATCGTCTCCACGCCCCGCCCGGTGCGGTTCCCCCTGCACCTGCGCATCCCCGGCTGGTGCCGCGGCCCGGAACTCCGCGTGAACGGCGCTGCGGTCGCCGCCTCGGACGGCCCGTCGTGGGCACGCGTGGAACGCACCTGGCGCGAGGGCGACGTCGTCCGCGTCCGCTTCCCCCAACAGACCCGGCTGCGCACCTGGCCCGGTCAGCACGGTTCAGTGAGCGTCGAGAGAGGGCCGCTCACGTACTCCCTGGACCTCGGGGAACGCTACGACCGCATCGGCGGCACCGACACCTTCCCCGCCTACGAGGTCCACGCCAGGACCCCGTGGAACTACGGCCTGGTCCCGGACACGCAGCTCGACTTCACGCGGACCGGTTCGGCCGTACCGGACCAACCCTTCACTCCGCAGGCCTCGCCCGTACGGATCTCGGCGCGGGCACGGCGCGTACCCGAGTGGATCGCGGACGACGAGCACGTCGTCGCCCCGCTCCAGGACAGCCCGGCCCGCAGCTCCGCAGCCGTGGAAACCGTCAGCCTCGTCCCTTCGGGCGCGGCCCGGCTTCGAATCACCTCCTTCCCCACGGCAGCCCCCGACGGCAGGCAGTGGACCCCGGAGCCGCCCTTCCGCCGTCTCGCGAACCAGCACAGCGGCAAGGTCCTCGCCGTGGACGGGATGTCGACGGCCAACAGCGCCCGTGTCGTGCAGTTCGCCAACACCGGTACCGGCGACCACGCCTGGCAGCTCATCGACAAGGGCGACGGCTGGTGTCTGATCCGCAACGGCCACAGCGGAAAGGTCCTCGGCGTGGACCGCATGTCCACGGAGAACAGCGCCATCGTCGTGCAGTTCGAGGACAACGGCACCGCCGATCACCTCTGGAAGCTGATCGACAACGGCGACGGCTGGTACCGCGTCCTCAACAAGAACAGCAACAAGGTGCTCGGCGTGGACCGGATGTCGACCGCCGACAGCGCGCAGGTGGTCCAGTTCGACGACAACGGCACTGCTGATCATCTGTGGCGGTTCCTGTGAGTGCTTAGCGGACTCACTCCAGGAACAGCAGCGCCGGTGAGGGACGGTGGGCCGCGGCCGGACGCTCGCACGCCGTTCCCCGGCACCAGCAGGCCGCGGGGCGGCGCGCGGCGTCAGGTGATGTTCGGCTGTAGCTCGGCCGCCGACGCCCGCCGCTTCCAGTCCGGGTGGGCCGGCATCGCGTCCACGACCTCCGCGGGCATGGGGCGGTACACGGCGTAGGAGGACCTGTCCAGCAGGTGCGGAAGCAGGTCCGCCGGGGTGGCCGTGTTGAGCGAGAGTCCGCGTGCCCAGGCACTCAGCAGCTTCTGCGTGGGCTGCGTGCCTTGGAACAGCGACTCCCAGGCAGCCACATGCTCCTCGGAGGTCTCCGCGCCGACATGACGCCACGCGACGTACGGCAGCGTGGCCTACTCCACCGGCCAGTCCCCCACGACCAACAACCCGGCCCGCGTCAGGAGTTCGGCTGCCACGTCTTTGCCACTCATGATCACAACCCCCTCGGAGCAGTCCGCCCGATCCGGACCACACCAGCTCGAACCCTGGAGTACGACACCGACCTTCGCCTGCCGTACTCCGGCGTCCGGCGGGAGGCCGGGATGACGCCGATGCCGCAGGTGGCAGGGTCACATCGCGCAGTTCGCCCAGGCTGCGGAGAGTCCCTCTGGAATGGCCGGCACATCGCCGCAGCCGTGTGCGCCGCGAGGGAACGCGTCGCTGGTGAGATAACTCCAGCCGCTCCCGTTCGTGCTGCGGAAGTACTTGGTGACGCTGCCCTCGTCCTGCATGCCCACGAGTTCCTCCTGGGTCGCGCCGGAGGTGGCCTGGAAGCGGGTGGCGGCGTAACGGACGCCGTCGCACTGGCCGTAGAAGAACTGGTCCGGCGCAGGCTGGATATGGACAAAACGTGGAAAGGCACGCCGGTACGCCTCGGTCACGGCCGCCTTCACCTCAACGCTCGCCGCCAGATTGCGGCAGCCTGGCCGACTCGCGGGCGTTGCGGGTGCCCGCGTCGGAGTGGCGGATGGAGCCTTGGTGGTGGTGGGCGTCGGTGTGCGTGCGGCGGTCGGCGGTGCCGTGGTGGCGACGGCGGAGCGCGCGGGCTTGCCGGTGGCCGCGCTGCTCGAAGAGGTGCTGGGCGGCCCGGCCACCGAAGGCGAGGACGAGGAGGGGGCGTCGGCGTCGGCACGGGGGCCCGACGATTCCTGGCACCCTGCCAGCAGCAGGACTCCGCCCATCACCACTGTCACCGACGTACCTCTGAGACCGGGCACGGCAAGTCCTCTCTTCGAACGCTCAGGCCACGGTCATGTGCCTTTGTGGCCACCGTGACCAGGAGATGCGGCGGCCGCCTGCGGTTGCTGGTGATCAGGAGTCGTTCCTAGACACACGAGCCCCAGAGGAGGTTGTGGGCGATGACGTGCGATGTGATCTCGATTTCGTAAACGGACTCGCACCGGGGGGAGATGTGTCCGGTGCCCATCCACACGTGCTCCGCGTACCGCCAGCCGTGGACCTCAGACTCTCGGCCGCGTCCCAGCGTCTGGTGAAGGGGGCGCCCCAAGAGCCACTCACAGAGCGGCTCTTGGGGCGGGTTTTCGATCTTCGCCCCGCGGTGGCCCGGCACGCTCAGTCGAACTGCTCGATCAGTTCGTGCAGACAGGCGCGGTACGCCTCGACGTTGCGGAGCTTGACCTCCTCGAAACCGCGGACCATGTCGGGCAGCGAGGCGATCTGGACGGCCACCGCGTGATTGGCGGGGGTGAGACCGGCGAGCAGGTGGGTGACGCGCTCTGCGTAGTCGTCGAGGAGCTCTCGCTCGACCTTGCGCACATGGGCCCGGCCGAAGGGGTCCAGAGCGGTTCCCCGCAGTCGCCGCATGCCGTACAGGGCGGTGAAACCGGGCCGGAACCAGCCGCCGAGCCTGATCTTGCGCCGCATGCCGAGGGCTCGCAGTACCGGCGGCTGCAGGTTCCACTGCGCCCGCGCCCCGGGGCCGAACTGCTCGGTCACCTCGGCTGCGACACCCTCGTCGAGGGCCAGGCGGGCCACTTCGTACTCGTCCTTGTAGGCCATCAGCTTGAACAGGTTCCTGGCCACGGCCGTGGTCAGGTCCTCGGCGCCCGGGACGATCTCCCGCTCGCGCTCACGGACCGCGGCCACCGTTTCGGCGTAGCGGGCGGCGTACCGCGCGTCCTGATATGCCGTCAACTCGTGCACGCGGCGCGCCACGAGCGGCGTGGTGTCGGGGCCCAAGGGCGCGACCGCCGGTGTGAGGGAGTCATCGGCCGGAAGCGAGGCCGCCACCGCGCTCCGGTCCGCGACCCACAGACGGCCGTAGCGGAACGCCTGGAGGTTCGCCTCGACCGCGACACCGTTGATGCGGACCGCCTCCTCGATGGCGTCGGCCGGCAGCGGCAGGGCGCCCAGCTGGAAGCCGACGCCGATCAGGAAAGTGTTGAGGTACTGGTCGTCGCCCAGCAGCGCCAGCACCGTCTCCCGCGCGTCCAGTACCTCCGCGCCGGGGCGCACCCGCGCCAGCAGCCGCTCACTCATGGCCGCGGTGTCGGGGAAGGTCTGACGGACGTCGGCGACCATGTGACCGGTCGCGACCCGTGCGGTGTTGAGCACCGCGACCGTCCGGTCGGGCGAGGTCACGGCGAGGTTGGCTTCGTCGGCGGCCACCAGGATGTCGCAGCCGAGGTAGAGGTCGCACTCGCCGGTACCCAGCTTGTTGGTACGCCCCTCCCCCGCACGGTGGAAGCGGATGTCGGAGACGACCGCGCCGCCCTTCTGCGCCAGTCCGGTCTGGTCCAGCGAGCGCGGCGTCCAGCCGGCGAGCAGGCCCGCGGTGGCGAGGATCTGGGAGACGGTCACCACGCCGGTTCCGCCGACGCCGGTCAGTCGTACGCCGAAGTCGCCCGTGACGGTGGGGACGGGGTCGGGAAGGGGTGTGTCACCGAGAACCCGCGGATCGCGGGCCGTAGCACCGGCGGCACTCTTCGCCGTTTCGACGCCGGTGATCGTCATGAACGCCGGGCAGTCGCCCTTCAGACAGCTGTAGTCGACGTTGCACGACGCCTGGTGGATCTGCGTCTTGCGGCCGAACTCGGTCTCGACCGGCTGGACCGACAGGCAGTTGGACTTGTGCCCGCAGTCGCCGCAGCCCTCGCAGATGCGCTCGTTGATGAACACCCGGGTGGTGGGCTTGTCGAGCTTGCCGCGCTTCCACTTGCGCCGCTTCTCGGTGGCACACTCCTGGTCGTGCACCAGGACGGTGACGCCGGGCGTCCCGGCCAGCTCACGCTGGGCCTCGTCCATCCGGCCGCGGTCCCAGACCTTCACGTCGTGCGGCAGCCGCGCGCGCCGGGTCCGGCGGACGTCGTCGGTGGTGACGATGATCCGGGCCACGTTCTCGGCGCGCAGGACGTCCACGATCTGGCGGAGGTTCATGGCACCGACCGCGCTCTGGCCGCCGGTCATGGCGACGGCGGAGTTGTACAGCAGCTTGTAGGTGATGTTCACCCCGGCGGCCACGGCGGCCCTGATGGCCAGCGAGCCGGAGTGGTCGAAGGTGCCGTCACCGAGGTTCTGGAGGTAGTGCTCGCGCTCGATGTACGGCGCCATGCCGATCCACTGCAGGCCCTCGCCGCCCATCTGGGAGAGGCCGGTGACGGCGCCGACCTGTTCCTCGTCCATGAGCAGGACCATGGCGTGACAGCCGATGCCACCGCCGACCAGCGAGTCGTCGGGCACCTTGGTGGAGCTGTTGTGCGGGCACCCGGAGCAGAAGTAGGGGGCTCGCTTGGGAAGGCTGATCACCGGGAGCTGGGTGCGGCCGTCGATGCGCTCGGGGTGCTGCCGCTTCACCGGGACGCCTTGGGCGGCGAGTTCACGGGCGAGGGGGCGCACGAGGGTGTCGGCGTCCAGTTCGCCGTACGACGGGATCAGTTCCCTGCCCTGCTCGTCCTCCTTGCCCAGAACCCGCGGCGCACCGGCGCGCCCGTAGAGGGCTTCGCGCACGGCGGTCTCGATGAAGGAGCGCTTCTCCTCGACGACGATGATCCGGTCGAGTCCGTCGGCGAACTCGACGATCGTCTCGGTGTCCATGGGGTAGGGCATCGAGATCTTGAGGAGCCGGATGCCGGCCTCGGTCAGCCGTGCGTCGGTCAGGCCGAGCCGGTCGAGCGCACCTCGCAGCTCGCGGTAGGTGCGGCCGGAGGCGACGATGCCCGTGACGTCGTCGTCGCCGCGCAGTTCGATCCGGTTGAGCCGGTTGAGCCTGCAGTACTCCCGGGCGAGCCGCAGCCGGGTCGTCATCAGGTCCCGTTCCAGCGGACCGAGGGTGGGCTGCAGGAGGCGTGCGGTCGGCTGATGGCGGCCCGAACCCACGGGGAGGGCCGGCGCCGGGCGCTCGGCTCCGAGGTCGACGAGCGAGGAGCCGTCGGCGACGGCGGTCACGATCTTCAGTCCGGCCCAGAGACCGCTGGCGCGTGACAGCGCCACCGCGTGCAGTCCGAGGTCCAGCACCTCCTGGGAGTCGGACGGGTAGAGGTACGGGACGGCGAGGTCCATCAGCGCCAGTTCCGAGGAGCAGGGCACGCTGGACGACTTCGCGGCCGGGTCGTCGCCCACGAGCACCAGGGCACCGCCCGTGGGGTGGGCGCCCATGAGGTTGCCGTGCCGCAGGGCGTCGGTGGCCCGGTCCAGGCCGGGTGCCTTGCCGTACCAGATGCCGAGTACGCCGTCGCGTGTGGCGCCGTCGAGGGTGTTGACCAGCTGGCTGCCCTGCACCGCGGTGGCCGCGGCCTCCTCGTTGAGGCCGGGCACGTGTCGCACGTCGTTGGCGTCCAGCAGAGACCGCAGACGGCCCAGCTCCAGGTCGTAGCCGGCCAGCGGCGAACCCTCGTAACCGGAGATGAAGGTGGCGACGTCCTTGCCGGCGGCGAGATCGCGCCGGTGCTGGTCGATCGGCAGCCGCGCCAGTGCCTGTATGCCGGTGAGCTGCACGCGACCGGCCGTGGCCTGGTAACGCCGTCGCGGGTCGACCGGTACCCCGTCGCGTTCATCTTCGTGCGGACGGGATTCGGCACTGGCGAAGGTCGTCATCTCGCCTCCTGTTCATGCTTGAGGAGCGCAGACGGCTGCGCTGGGCACAGTTGCACCAGCATGGGCCCGTGGCCCGCTCGCAGCGCCGAGAACTGAGCCGATGGATCAGAACGACCTCACCATTGCTGGGCCACGTGATCCATCGGCTCAGGACAGAGGTGCGTCCGGCCTTTGAGGAGCCGCCTTCGTGTCGTCGGACGCCAGATCCTGGGCGACCAGGGACAGCAACGAGGTGATGCGGCTGGGCAGCCGCTCGCTGAGGACGATCTCCGTACGGCAGCGCACCACACCGGGCAGTTGCAGGAAACGCTGGATGATCTCCTCGACGTGCTCGGTGTCCCGGGCGGCGACACGGCACAGCACGTCGCCTTCCCCGGCCGTCGTGTGCGCTTCCAGGACCTCGTCGACCAGCACCAGGGCCCGGGTCACCCGGACAAGCTGGCCCTGCGCCAGATGGAGATGGACGAACGCCAGGATGGGAAAGCCGAGCTGCGCCGGCGAGATCCGGGGCGCATAGTCGGTGATCACACCGAGCCGCTCCAGCCGGCTCATCCGCGTGTGCACCGTTCCCCGGGCTATACCGAGCGTGCGAGCGAACTCGCGCATCCCCGCTCGGGGCCGGGTCAGGAGTTCTCGCAGGATGGACACATCCAGAGAGTCGAGAGCAGCCACGATGACCTCGCAATGTCTCCGTGAGGAAGGGGTGTTGAGCGTGACGGTCCGGGTCGCGGCTCTCGTGGTGCCTTCGTGATCGACGGACACCCGGCTACGCCTTGGCCGCCGACCGAGTGCCGATGGTAATGCAAATCGCCGGATACTTAAACGGTGGGACGAGAGGGAACCCGTCCGATGGGCCAGTGGCCCAATCAGAGGCAGAGATTCCTTTCCATGCGTCCCTTGCAGCCGCCGAACGCTCTCCTCGCGCCGGCCTTAGCCTTGGCTTGTGCACGGCCGCTGCCGAGATCGCCGGTCCGGGGTTCCGGATCGCGAGGTGAGCGAGGAGTCCCATGGGTCTGCCCGGTATTCGGTCCTCGTCGCTGGAGACGATCGGCGGGACGCCACTGGTACGCCTGAGTCGTGTCGTACCCGAGGGAGCGGCCGACGTGCTGGTCAAGGTGGAGGGGAGCAACCCCACCGGCAGCTACAAGGACCGGATGGCTCTGGCCATGATCGAGGGTGCGGAGCGGCGCGGTGCCCTGCGCCCCGGGCAGCGGGTCGTGGAGTTCACCGGTGGCAGTACGGGGTCCTCCTTGGCCTTCGTCTGTGCCGTGAAGGAGTACCCGCTGTCCATCGTGACCTCGGACGCGTTCGCACCGGAGAAGCTGCGCACGATGGGGGCGTTCGGTGCGGATGTGACCGTGGTGCCCAGCGACGGGGGCCAGATCACGCCCGACCTCTTCGTGCGGATGCGCGAAGAGGTCGACCGGGTCATCGAGCGCGAGGGCGCCTTCTGGACCGATCAGTTCCACAATGTCGATGCCCTCACCGGTTATGCGGTCCTCGGTCGCGAGATCCTTCAGCAGGCCGGTGGCGACGGTGTGGCGGTGGATGTCTTCTGCGCCGGCGTCGGCACGGCCGGAATGTTCGCCGGCGTCTCCGCAGCGTTGCGCGAGAGTGGCGGTCCGGTACGCGCAGTCGCCCTTGAGCCGACGTCTTCACCGATGCTGACCGCCGGCAAGGCCGGACCGCACCGGGTGGAAGGGATCGCCACCGGGATCGTCCCGCCGTTGCTCACACCCGACTCGTACGACGAAGCCCGCGCCATCGACGAGGCGGAGGCCCGCCGACTGGCCCTGCCGCTCGCTCGGCAGGAAGGCATCTTCACCGGCACCTCAGGCGCGCTCAACGTCGCCGGCGCGCTGCGCCTGGCCAGTGAGATCGGGGAGGGCCGCATCGTTGTGACCGTCGCCCCGGACACCGGGCTCAAGTACCTCACGGGCGATCTGTTCATGGACTGACCTCACGCTTCGGAGCAGCCGGACGGACACGGGGCCGATCAGTCGGCGTCGGGATCGACCAGCCACGCCACGAGCGTGCGCCAACGATCGGGATCGTCCGTGTCGCGCGGGCCGACGAGATAGACCTCCTCGACGATGCTCTGCGCGCGCAGTCCGTTCCGGGCGGCGAAGGAGCCCACCGCGCCGTAGGTGAGGTCGAGGTCGTCGTGCGGACCGAGGTGGGTGGCGACGACGGCGGTCCGGCGCGGCAGCCGCAGCTCGCGCACGGTGTCCGGTGCTCCCGGTGGCAGCGGTACGTCGGCCGGGAGGTAGACCGTGGCGCGGCCGTGGCCCTCCGTGAACAGTTCGTGTTCGTACCGGCCGCCCGCCGGGAGTACCGGGCGTCGGCCGGCTGCCGCGTCCAGGTCGCGCATCGCGGAGTCGTACCAGCTCAGGTCGGCGCCCTCCGGGACGTCGAGGGACACGGCGAAGACCTGCTGGGTCGGCAGGACGTCCAGGGTCGCTGTCCGCTCGGCCTCCGGATCGAGCAGCTCCCGCAGTGCCTCGACCGCCCGTTGGGTGCGGCCGAGCCGGTCCTCGAGACGGCGGAGGTGGGCTGCGACGACCTGTTGCGCCGTGTCATGGCTCGCCTTGCCCGGGCCGGCCGACGCGGCCTGGAGGAAGCGCCGGAGATCCGCCAGCGGGAGGTCGAGGTCGCGGAACCGTCTGATGGTCAGGGCGGACCGGACCTGCGCGGGCGAGTAGTAGCGGTAGCCCGAGACGGGGTCCACCTCGGCCGGCACGAGCAGGTCCTGCTCGTGGTAGCGGCGGAGCGCGCGGATGCTCAGGTGCGTGATGCGGGAGAACTCCCCGATCGTCAGCCGCTCGGCCACGGTGTCCTCCTCGTGGTACGCCTCGAACCTTGATCTCAGGGTTCGATGTCCAGCCGTGTGATCTTGCCCCGCGCGTCGCGCTCGAAAGTGAAGCACAGGGTGACCGGGCTGCCTGGGAAGTCGCCGGCGATCTCGGCGACGGCTCGGCAGGCGGTGGGCGTGCCGGTGACTTCGCGCAGGTCGTAGCGCACGTCCGGGACCTCGTCACGCCAGCGTCGCACCGCGGCGAGCCCGTGGTGGCTGTGGCCGTCGTCGTGTACGACGACACCGTCGCCGAACAGTGAGAGGTAGCGCTCGCGGTCGGGGTCCGTGGCCGCGGCGAAGTACTCCTCGACGACCTTCTGGATCACCTGGATGTCTTGCATGGTGTTCTCCTCTGCAGGTGTAGGAGAGGGGTTCACAGGGCTGTAGGTGTAGGAGAGGGCTCACAGGGCGCGGACGGTGCCGCCGTCGATGACGTGCTCGGCGCCGGTGACCGCGCCGGCCCGGTCCGAGACCAGGAAGGCGATCACCTCGGCCACCTCTTCGGGCTCCGCGGGCCGCCCCAGCGGGATGCCGCCCAGGGTTTGGTTCAGCTCGTCGAGCGCGGCCTCTCGGGTGATGCCGCCCTCCTGCATGCGTCGGGCCAGGAGGCGCTCGGCGCCGTCGGTACGGATGAAGCCGGGAGCGACCGAGTTCACCCGGACACCGTGCGGGGCCACCTCGTTCGCCAGCCCTTTGCTGTAGGTGGCAAGAGCGCTCTTGGCGGCGGCGTACGCCAGTGTCGACTCGTGCAGCGGCATCCGGCGCTGGATCGAGGTCACGTGAACCACGGCGCCCACCCCACGGGTCACCATCGCGGGAACCAGTGCCCGGTCCAGGCGGACCGCGGGAAGCAGATTGAGCGCCAGCTCCTCCGCCCAGACCTGTTCGGTGAGGGCCGAGTGCCCACCGGCGGGGGCCCGGGAGCCGCCCACGACGTGCACGAGGATGTCAGGTGCGCCGAAGTGGTCGGAGATGTGTGTGGCGGCCGACGCGGCGCCTTCGGGCGTGCTCAGATCGGCCCGTACGAAAAGCGGGTCGGCCGTCTCGGGCGGCGTGCGGGCGATGGTGACGACCCGCGCTCCGGCCTCGCGCAGCCGGTGGGCCGTCGCCAGCCCGGTTCCCTTGCTCCCGCCCGCCACCACGGCGAGACGTCCGTCGAGATCATTGCTGTTCATGCACGCCACCGTGGACCCTCTCCCGGGGAGAGACTCAAGTCCGGACGCGACCGTGTCCTGGCCCGGACAGCCGGGCCAGGACACGGGGTACTCAGCCGCGCAGTGTCGTCACCGGGCTGTTGTACGCCTGCGCGGTCAGCACCGGGTGCCGTGACGAGCAGGCCTCCGCCGGCCAGGACAGCGTGACCTGGCGGGATTCGCCGGGCAGCAGCCACAGATAGTTGTCGCTGTACAGCGTCGGCAGGACCCGATGACCGTGGGCCTCCTCCAGCAGGGACAGCCGGACCATCGCCGCCACCGCCGATCCTCGGTTGTGGATCGTCGCCGTCAGCTCGTGACGGTCACCGGAGCGCGACACCTTGGTGATGTCGCCGGTCAGCTTCACCTGTCTGGCCTTGTTCAGGTTCCGCAGGGCCGAGGTGTCGCGGTAGCGCCAGTAGGTGTTGCGCGACACCTCCCTGCCCTTGGCGTCCGTCAGCGTGAGCCGCAGCAGGTGCAGGTCCGGCAGGTCGTTGGTCCACTCCGCGGTGAAGGCCTTCGCGGTGGCCGCCCGCTCGACGTCCAGCCGGGCCTTCCTGGTCGTGCCGAGCTGCCGGCCGGTCAGGTCGAACAGCCGGGCGGCGACGGTGGCTCCGCGCAGGTCGGTCGAGGTGTGGTTGACCGCGAGGACCTGCCACTTCACCGGGTCGGCCTGCACGTGCAGGGGCTCGCAGGCCGAACGGGCGCCGTAGTAGGTGCCGTTGACGTCGAAGTCGTAGTCGTAGGTCTGCCAGACCGTGCTGTGCCAGGCCGGGTGGGACATCCACAGCATGAGGCCGGAGGCGTTGTCCCACAGGTTCTGGTTCCACGCCTCGAACATGGCGCGGGTGTTCTCGTAGTTGACGAACTGCGCCTTGCGGGCGAAGTCGTCGAGGTCTCCGGAATCGCCGAGGCGTGCCGCGATGGCCGCCTTGTAGTTCTGCGGCGCCTGGTTCCCGCGCTCGCTCCAGTCGTGGTGGTACCAGGCGCCCCCGATGGGCCACTCCGGCTCGTCACCCGTCATGTTGCGGACGCTGGCCGCGGTGGAGACGACGGGCATGCCGATCTCGGTGTGGAAGCCGAAGTCCTTGCTGCCGTACGTCATGGGGTCGAAGTACTTCTCCGGCTCCACCCAGCCGTAGGGGCCGCCGCCCGTGACGATCCCTCCGGCCGAGTTGTTCTGGTAGAGCAGGCCGGGGACCTGGTCCTGCACCGCCTCGCGCATGCCCTTGTCGATGGCGGCCGGGGGGTTGCCCTCGTTGGCGCCGCACCAGACGACCACGCTCGGGTGGATGCGGTAGCGCAGCACGGTGTCGCGGGCGAGCGAGATGAACGCCTCGCGCTCCGGCGGGTCCATGCCCCACGCGTTGGGGAAGTCGTTCCACACCAGGATGCCGTGCCGGTCGCAGGCGGCGAAGAACTCCTCCCGGTCGCTGCTGCCGACCCAGTTGCGGATCATGGTGAAGTTCATGTCGCGGTGCATGCGCACCGCCGCGTCCATGCGTTCCGCCGGCATCCGGCGCAGCAGTTCGTCCCAGCCCCAGTTTCCGCCGCGGGCCAGCACGCGGACACCGTTGACGCTGATCTTCAGCGGGTCGGGGGTGTTGGACACGGACTTGACGTCGGTCCAGTTCTCGCCGTCGTCGGACACCTGGATGACGTACGTCTTCGGGTAGGCGCTCTCCCAGACGACGGCGATGCGGTCGAACGTCCGCGAGGAGCCGAGGTCGACCTGGATCCACTGGTGGTCCTCGTAGGCGGAGGACCAGCGGGTGCCGCGGTCGCCGTCGGTGGCGTGGGACGCGGGGTGGTCGGACTCCTCGGTGGAGGCGGTGGCCTTCTGACGCAGGGCGAGGTCGGTGCCCGGGTCACTCTGGTCGATGACGCTGAAGGTCCACAGGGAGTTGCCCCAACTGGTGTTGCGCAGGCCGCAGTTGAGGCGGACGTAGCGTCCGGTACGCCGGTCGAAGTCCTCGACCTGGAGGCTGGCGTTGCCGTCGCTGAAGGGCAAAGGCACTGCCCCGTTGTCCACGGACTTCACGTCCGTCCAGTCGGAGCCGTTCGCCGAGACCTGGACCACGAAGGTCTTCGCGTACGCCTGCTCCCATGTGAGGTCGACTCGGTCGAAGGACTGGGTGGAGCCCAGGTCGACGCGTATCCACTGGTCGTCCTCGAAGGCGGAGGACCAGCGGGTGCCGGCGTCGCCGTCGGTGACGTTGGCCGCGCCGTGGTCGTCCTGGTCGGTGCTGGACGCCTCGGCGGCGGCGTGCAGCGCGAGGTCGACACCGGGCCTGGCGCTGTCGCCGACGGCGAGGGTCCACAGGGAGCTGCCCCAGGAGGTCGCGCGGGTCATGCAGCGGACGCGGACGTGCCGGGCCTGCTGCCGGTCGAAGGTCACGCTCTGCGTGTAGGCGTCGCCGGACGCGGTGAACGGCAGCGGTGTGTCGTACTCGTAGCCGAACTGGCGGATGCCGAAGCGGGTGACGCGCCGGTCGCTCTCCTGCCCGTCGGCCGACACCGTCAGCGTGAGGTCGTGCAGGTGGGGCAGCCCCAGGCCGTTGGGCCACCACAGCTTCGGGTCACGCAGCCGCAGTTGCTGGAAGGCGTCGGGCGCGAAGACGACGTCGACGCCCTCGCCGGCCTTCACCGTCACTGTCTTGGACACCCGTACGCCGTCGAAGGCGGCGGTGACCGTCGCCCGGCGGTCGGTGTCGTCGGCGTTGCGGACCGGTACGACGACGGTCACCTCGGCGACCGATACGTCGGGCAGCTTCGGCAGAACCGTGTCCACGCGCGGGTCACCGATGACGACATGCCCCGTCGACCGCAGCCGGACGTGGTTCCAGATGCCGGCCGCACGGTCGCGCACCGCGGGCATCCAGTCCCAGCCCGAGGAGGCCAGATACGTCGGGGAGTTGAGGTTCATCTGCTGCGCGCCGGCGTCGACCCATGCCTCGCCCGCGGGGCCCTTGTCCCCCGGGCTGCCGGGCACCGGCATCGGCGTGATCCGCACGGCGAGCGCGTTCTCGTCGTCCGCGTCGAGGTGGCGGGTGACGTCGAAGGCGGAGCGGGCGAACGGGTAGGTCAGGTCGCCGACCTGCTTGCCGTTGAGCCACACGTCGGCCTTGTGGTTGATGCCGTCGAACTCCAGCCAGACGTGCCGGCCGGCGCCGGTGCGCAGACCCTTCGGCAGCGCGAAGTCCCGCTTGTACCACCACGAGTGGCGTGACAGGGCCTCCGGGATGTGCAGGTTGTTCAGGCCCGCCACCGGGTCGGGCAGCTTGCCCTGGTCCACGAGCGAGCCGAGTACCGTGCCGGGCACGGTCGCGGGCAGCCAGCCGCTCGTGTCCACGGAGGTCTTCGACAGGCCGGCGCCGTCCGCGTCGGCCCAGTCGTCCATGGTCAGTCGCCAGCCCGACTCCACCGGCACGGTCCCGTCGTCGGCGACCGTCAGCTTCGGTGCCTTGCCGGGGTGGGAGCCCCAGTCGGTCCAGCCGGTGGCCGAGGGACGCCTGCCCTTGGCGGTGCCGTACACCTCGAAGCCGTTGAGGCCGAGGGGCAGCGGGCTGGATCGCTTCTGGGAGGTCATGCGCACCCAGTTGGCCTTGGTGGGGCGCGGGAGCTGGACGTTCACCACGCCGCCGGTGCCCGCCGTGGTGCGGTACACCGTGGTCCACGACTTGTTGTCGAGCGAGGTCTCCACCGCGAAGACCAGCGAGTAGCTCGACTGGATCTCCTTTCCGGTGGTGCCGCTGTGCACATTGCCGGAGGTGGGGGGCGTGTACACCGGGTCGGAGGCATCGGCCTCGAAGGTCAGACGGATATGGGTGACCTCGCAGGTTTCCTGGAGGTCGACGGCGATCCACTGCGGGTCGCCTCCCCCGGCGCGCCAGCCGCTGCCCTTGACGCCCGGGGAGGCGAGGCGGTCGACGACGAACGAGCCGGGTGTGGCGGCGTAGGCGGTGGAGGAGACCGAGACGGGTCGGTAGAGGGCCAACTCGCCGGGTGCGGCGGGTGCGGCCGGTGCGCCGGTGGGGGCGGCAGCAGCAATCGGCCCGGGGAGCACGGAACTGAGGCCGAACCCGGCCAGCAGCGTGGTCCCCGAGGTGACAACGGTCCGCCGCGACGGGAGGCGCGACGGGCCCGGCAGTTCTGTCATGTGTGTGACGTCCCATCAAAAAGCGCAAGCCGAACCGGCTCCGCACGCCCCGCGCCGAACCGGATGACAACGTTGCCAAAGGCTGTGTCGCCCAGGGATTTCTGTCAACCCCTGAGGCGGGTTTGGTTCGCGGGGCGATGGTTGAGAGTTCGCAGGGCGTGGCTGAAGCGAATGGCTTCTATCGGTGGCGTGCGCGCTGCGGCGGGCTCGGTGAAGCCGACGAGGTGGTGACACCGATGCAGCGGTCGGGGCGGCTTCTGTCGTTGGTCGTTCCGGACATGACGTGACCTCGATGCCGCGGTGATTGCATGTTGGGGTGCTGCCCAAGGGCCGCCCAGATGTGGCGCCGCCCGCCCGCGCGGAGGGCCTCCGCCGGCGGCCGATCGCGCTCGCAGACGCTGCGGTCGGGCCTGCGTGCCGCCCATACATCACGCGCGTCGTATTGCGAATGCAACGACGAAAGAACCCCTCGAACAGCTACCGTGCAGCACGGCGTTCAGGCCGGTGATCTTGCGGGTGCCGGTCGCTTGTCCGGCACCGCCGTCGCGGTGCCGGACATCCTCATGGGCGGCATAGTCGCCGTGTGCCCAACTCCTGTGCCGTCATCGGGCGGCTACGACCTCGGTGATTTCTGGCTCGCCGGCGGCCCCGGGGGTGTTGTTCCTGGGGCCGCGGAAGGCGACGTGGACGAACAGGGCACCCATCACGGCGACGCCTGCCCACATGGCCTGCTGCCAGCCGTCGACGAAGGACTGCTGGGCGGCGTGGAGCAGGTCCTGCGTGTGCGGGCCGGCGCCGCCCGCTGCTTCGACGGCGTTGGCGACGCCGTCCCGGGCAGCGTCAGCGGCTCCCTGGGGGATGCCGTTCAGCCGGCCGTCGATGGCGCTGCGGTAGCCGTTGGCCAGCAGTGCGCCGAGCAGGGCGACGCCGAGGGCGGTGCCGAACTCGCGGGTGACGTCGTTGAGGGCGGAGGCGACGCCCTGCTTCTCGCGCGGCAGGGAGGCGGTGATGGCCGCCGTGGACGGGGTCATCGACAGGCCCATGCCGATACCCATGGCCAGCATGCCGGGCAGGATGGTCGGGTAGCCGCCGTCGACGGACACGAACAGGGCCATGAGCGCCAGGCCGACGCCGGCCAGCGCGATTCCCACGGCCATGGTCGAACGGGAGCCAATACGTGCGGCGAGCTTGGGAGCCAGGCCGGAGGCCATCATCATCATGACGGCCATGGGCATCAGCGCGACCGTGGACAGCAGGCCGGACCAGCCGAGCACGGCCTGGAAGAACGGGAAGAGGACGACGGCGATGCCCGCCTGGACGCCGAAGACCACCAGGAGGGTGATCGAGCCGCCGGCCAGGCCGCGCTCCCGGAACAGGCGCACGTCCAGCAGCGCGGCGTCGCGGCGGTGCAACTCCCAGGCCACGAACCCGATGGCGGCGACGAGACCGGTCGCGAGGCTGATCAGTGTCGCGGCGGCGGTCCAGCCGCGCTCGGGGCCCTCCTGAAGGACGAAGATGAGGCCGATGACGGCGACGGTTGAAACCAGCGCGCCGGTGGTGTCGAAGGGGTGGGTCGAGGTCTCGCGGGAGTTGGGGACCGACTTCAGCGTCATGGCCAGGGCCACGAGGACCAGGACCACCGGCAGGACGAACAGCCACCGCCAGTCGGCGACGTCGACGAGGAGCGCGGAGAGGAACATACCCAGAATCCCGCCACCTCCGGCGACGCCGGTCCACACGCCGATCGCTTTGCCGCGCTGCTCCTCGGGGAAGGTGGAGGTGATGACGGCGAGGGTGATGGGCATGATCATCGCGGCGCCGATACCGGACGCTACGCGCGCGGCGAGCATGACGGCGGCCGACGGGGCAAGACCCGCGACGACGCTCGCGACGCCGAAGACACCCAGCCCGGCGATGAGCATGGGCTTGCGGCCCAGACGGTCGCCGACTGCGCCGAGCGGGAGCAGTAGGGCGGCCAGGGCGAGGGTGTAGATGTTGATGATCCACAGCACCGTGTTCTGCGAGGCGCCGAACTCCACGGCCATGTGGGTCTGCGCGACGTTCAGCCCGGACACCGAGGCGATGACTGCCATCAGCGCGATGGAGACGGCGATCAGGATCGAGCGCAGCTGACGCGCATCGGGCACGCCGCCGCTTTCCGCTTCGGCGGCCTGTACGGGCTGGTTCGTACTCATGGATTCCTCTCAAAAGGCATGGGGAGTCAGCGCCGGAGCAGGGCCGGTCGCCGGGGGGAAGGGGTGGTGGGGTGGCCGGGAGGGCGTTGATGTCGTCGCCGACCGAGGCGTCCACGTAGGCGCTGGATCAGGTGTCTGCACAGGACGCTAAGCGCGCTTTGCAGCAGGGGCATACAATCTTGCCCATGGCGCAAGAAGACGGTGAGCTGGACAGCCTCGTACGCAAACGCATCCGGGCGCTGCGGGTGGCGCAGGGCTGGTCCCTTGAGGAGCTGGCGACCCGTGCCCACCTCAGCCAGTCCTCGCTGAGCCGTATCGAGAACGGCCAGCGCCGCCTCGCGCTGGATCAGCTGGTCACTCTCGCCCGCGCCCTGGACACCACGCTGGATCAGCTCGTGGAGACGGCGACCGACGACGTCGTCACCAGCCCGATGATCGACAGCACCCACAGCCTGATGCGCTGGCCGGTGAAGGGTGACCCCGGAATGAGTGTGGTGCGCCAGCGGATGACCGAACCGCCACCCGACAACCCGGCGCGCATGCGCGCCCACCCGGGGCGCGAATGGCTCGTGGTTCTGTCCGGCACCGCGGTCCTCATGCTCGGCCACCGCCGCTTCCGCGTCGAGACCAACCAGGCTGCCGAGTTCCCCACGATGATGCCGCACGCCATCGGCGCCGAAGGGGGCCCGTGCGAGATCCTGGGCATTTTCGACCGCGACGCACGCCGTGGCCATCAGCGGGCGGCCGGCGACAGCGGCGGCCAGGGCGACGGTGAGTGAATACGGGGCGCGCGACAGCGGCATCTGGCGCGTCGGGCAAAACATCCGGGCATCGCCTTGCGTAAACCGGGAGCCGTCGTGCCGCAGACGCATGGCCGCCCTACCGTGAAGGCATGAATCAAGCGCACCCGCACGCCCTCCACGGCACCCAGCACGGCCACCCTCAGCCGCACGACACCGACGGTCAGGCGGAGATCCTCGACCTGGACGCCGAGGTCCTCGCCGAGCACACGGCCTCCATCACCGCATGGCTGCCGCTCAAGACCGCACCGCGTCGGATAGTGGATCTGGGCTGCGGCACGGGCGCAGGCACCTTCGCCCTCCTCGAACGCTTCCCCGATGCGCAGGTCACCGCTGTCGACGCATCGACGGGATACCTCCAGCACCTGCACGCAAGGGCGTGCGCCCGTGGACTGGAGGAGCGCGTACGCACCGTGCAGGCCGACCTCGACGACTCCGCGTGGCCCGACCTCGGCTCACCGGACCTGGTGTGGGCGTCGGCCTCGATGCACCACATCGGCGACCCCGGTCGCGCGCTCCGCAACGTCCACGACGCGCTCGCGCCCGGCGGCCTGTTCGCCGTCGTGGAGCTGGCCGGTTTCCCGCGCTTTCTGCCCGAGGGCGGCCCGTCGGAGCGGCCAGGACTGGAAGAGCGCTGCCACGCCGCGACCGACCGCTTTCAGACCGAGCACATGCCCCACCGCGGCGCAGACTGGGGCCCGATGCTGACCGCCGCCGGCTTCACGGTCGAGGGCGAACGCACCATCGCCGTGAACATCGCCGGCTCCCGCAACGAAGCCATCGGCCGCTACGCCCTCAGCGGCCTGCAACGCATGCGCAGCGCCGCCGCCACCGAGCTCTCCCCCGAGGACCTCACCGCGCTCGACGAACTCCTCGACATGGGAGGCCCAAGCAGCATCCTGCGCCGCGACGACCTTGCGCTACGCACGGAACGCATCGTGTGGGCCGCACGCCGCAGCTGATCCCGAACACCACGGTTGCCGACCGACGTGCCACAAGACCTACCTGAAGTGACCCCGCTGGGGAGGTCAGAGCAAGGGCCCCTGGAAAGAGCAGGCTAGTCGCCGCGATCCGCGGTGCCGGTTTCGGTGTCGGCTGTGGCCGCGGTCCGCTGGACCAAGAGGTCGGCGACCAGTGCCAACGGGGGCCAGGCCAAGCGGCCGTGGCGTGCGACGGCATGGGCGCGCAGTGTCACCCGCGGGCCGGTGAGCGGCACCAGGCGGACGTCGGAAAAGGTGGGGATGCCCATCGGCAGCAGTCCCACGCCGAGCCCGACGGTGATCATGCCCTGGACCAGGTCGAGGCTGTCGGCCTGGTGGGTGATCCGGGGTGTGAATCCCGCCATGGATGCCAGGGTCCGGATGACGGTCTCGTCGGCGGTGTTACGGGAGTTGACGATCCAGTCCTGAGTGCGGAACCGGGCGAAGACGTCCAGGGTGTCCGCTACGTCGGCCACATCGGCGTGGGCCGGGACGCCCAGGCCCCAGGATGCGGTCCACAGCGCGGTGCTGTGCAGCGCGGGGTCCGGGTCGGAGGGGGCCAGGTTGTAGTCGTAGGTGAGCGCGAGGTCAGCCCCGTCCGCGGCCAGCAACTCCAGGGCCTCGGCGGGTTCGTGCTCACGGATGAGGATGTGCAGCCCAGGATGGCTCTCGGCCAGGTCGGTGATGAGGGGCAGCAGGTGGGCGCGGATGGCGGTGGCGAATCCGGCCACCCGCAGGGTTCCGCTGGGTTCGCTGTCGGGGGCGAGGTCGAGGCGAGCGGTCTCCACGGCGGCGAGGATGACCGTGGCATGCTCCGCCAGCCGACGCCCGGCCGGGGTGAGCCTCACCCGCCGCCCGTCGGGTTCGATCAGGGCGGTACCCATCTCTCGTGCGAGAACCGTGAGTTGCTGCGAGACGGTCGACGTGGTCGTGCCCACTGCCTCGGCCACGGCGCGCATCGATCCGAGCCGGGACAGTTCCACCAGTAGCCGCAGACGCCGTGTCTCCATCCGCCCATTGTCCAGGACTATCGAACGAAGCGCGCAGGATCGGCACGTGGACACGAACGATATCGGGAGCCGGCCGGCGCGCAGTCCCCTTCGAACTCGGTGTGGCCGGCCCTTCCCTTCGACATGGCAGTACGACCGACGGAGCTCAAGATGCTTCGGCGGCAGCGGGGTGGGGCGCGGGTGGGGCGTGCTCGGCCGCCGGACGGGCACCGGCGCGGGTCGCACCCACACCTGCGGCGACGACGAAGGCGATGCCGAGAGCGGACGTCAGACCTGGGACCTGTCCGAGTACGACCAACCCCATCAGCAGCGCGATGGCGGGTTCGAGGCTCATGAGAGTGCCGAAGGCCGAGCTCGTCAGGCGGCGCAGGGCGAGGAATTCGAGGGCGAAGGGCACCAGCGGGCTCACGACAGCCAGCCCCAGCATGGTCCACAGCGCCGGCCAGGTGAGGTGGGTCGACAGGGTGGGAGCGGCGATGAGCAGGCCGAGTATGCCGGCGACCGGCATGGATACGGCCAGGCCCTTGAGACCGGCGAGTTGGTCGCCGACGCGCTGGGTCAGCAGGATGTAGGCGGCCCAGCAGGCAGCGGCGGCGAGGGCGAATCCGACGCCGGCCAGGTCAAGATCCCCGTGCCAGGGCTGGGTCAGCAGAGCAACACCTATGGCAGCTGCGACAGTCCATATTTTTCGGCTTGCGCCTGGCCCGTACAGGGACACGGCCAGAGGGCCGAGGAACTCCAGGGCACTCGCGGTGCCGAGCGGAAGTCGGGCGATGGCGAGCATGAAGAAGAGCATCAAACCGGCGGTCACGATGCCCAGGACGGTGCAGGCCAGCAGATCACGGCGGGCGAAGTCACGGCGGCGGGGCCGTACGAGGATGAACAGGAGCAGCCCGGCCCAGCCCAGGCGAAGCCCGGCAGCCCCCACATCGGTGAGCTGATCGAACAGGGGAACCGTCAGGGCGGAGCCGAGCTGGACGGTGGACATGCCGGCCACCGCCATGAGGAACCCGGTCTCGCGACCGCCCAGGCGCGAGGTGTGGGGAGACTTCTGCGGACTCATGGCCCCAGTAGAGGCGCTGCGCATCGTTCGTGTCCACGTGCCGATCATGGACATACCCTTTAGGAATCCTGGACGATGGATGCCGCGCGAGCCACTGCGACCGGGCATGACACGATCCTCGGCATGATGAGCGCCGACCGAAGCCCTGGACTGGATTTCCTCCGGGCGGACATCCCCATCTACACGATCTACACGCTGACCTTCGCCAGGCAGATACCTCCGCAGGAACTGCTGGCTCGGATGGGTGCCGACCCGGACAGCGTGGCCCTGCGCGATGAAACGAGCCTGCACGACGAGTACGGCGACACCCTCCTCGACGCCGACGAACCCGTGGTCACGACCGGCGTCGACGGCGCGTGGACATGGGCTTGGGAACAGGGCGGCATGCACGGCCTCGACGAACGAATCCTCTCCGCGGTCTCCCAAGGGACCGAAGCTGTCGTGCTGCACTACAACGAGAAGCCGATGTACTGGTTCAAGTACGCGGCGGATGGTGACATCCTCGTCGACTTCCATACGCTCGGGCCGTTGGAGCCGACCGGTCCGGCCCCGGCGCAGCTCGACGAGGCCATGCGACCGCTGGGACTCGTCCCCGGCCGGCCCGTCCCGCTCGACAGCGTCCTGCCTCTTGCCGAGAACGCGTTCGGACTACGCGTGACGCCGACGAGGGACGGCGAGGAGCGCTGGAGCGCCAACCTGCTCCCGCTATCGGGGTAGCCGCAGATCTCCCACCCCCGTCCTGATCCGCCCCCTCCGCCGACAAGCTCCGCCTCAAGGGCCGACTTGATGAACAGATCGGGACGCCGCCCCAGGCCACCTGCCCCCGCCGCGCGCGGCAGTCCTTCCCAGGGCGGCGGTGTGATCAGTAGGTGAGTGCGTCCTCGGCGGTGCCGAAGAAGCTGGTGACCTGGCCGTCGTTGACCGTGACGGGGCCGTCGTTGATCGGAACCGTCGCAGGGCTCTCGGCGGGCGTCAGCGCGATCTCCACCTTGTCGGCGGTCTTGCCGCCCTCGGTGTCGGCGCGCGAGAACAGGATCCCGGCGTAGGCGGACTCACCGGACTTCAGGATCCAGTCCTTGCCCTCGGGACCCGCGTGCTCGGCGGCACCGTCGAGCCCCGGAATCGTGATCACCAGTTCGTTCGCCGGGAGCAGGCAGGAGTCGCTGCTCTTGTTCGTCGCCTTCAGCAAGGCGTGGTTGACGGGCTTTGAGGCGACGGTGACGTTGTAGCTCAGGTCGGTCGTCTCGCACATGCCCACGCCGCCGTCCTGCCCGTCGTCGGCCGCGGGCGCCGACGCCTGCGGGGTGCTGCCACCGCTGCCTGCGGAGTCGCCGTCCGTCTTGCCACCATCGCCGGGGACGGACGTCGAGGGCGAGGCAGATCCCTTGCCGGCACCCTCAGCGGACGGGCTCGATGCCGCACTCGGAGCGGCCGAGTCCTTGTCACCATCACCGTTGCATGCCGTCAGCGCCATGACGCCGAGCGAGAGAGCGGCCAGGACCATGGTGGTACGGCGTGGACGAGCTGCATAAGCCATGAGAAATCCCCCGAGAGTCGGAATGTTCCGGTGATCATGCCGCATGACGGCGATGCTTCCGCCTGATCACATCGAGCAGGAGCCGTTTCCGAACACGCTTGTGACACTGCGACAGCGACATCAGTTCTGCGACACCGGAAGCGGGCGATCCCACTCCCTCACCGGCGGCTCCGCCACCCGGCCCCAGGCCGTACCTGCGCGCTCAGCCGACCCCACCCGCCCAAGCCGAGCCCTCCCTGCGCAGGTCAGAGGCACCCTGTGCGAAGATCCGGGTTCGCAACATCGAGAACCACCCCGGCACCGGCCCAGCCGCCCGCGGTGACAACGCACCGAGGGAACAGCGCATGCGTACCACCCGGACCAAAGCCAGATGGCTCGCGACCGCCGTCGCGGGAGCGGCCCTCAGCGCCGGCTGCGGCAGCACCGCGCCCTCCACCCCTGCTGCGGTCTCCTCGGCTACCGCCTCACCCCCACCGTTCGGCCAGCAGGAGGTGCAGGCGGAGCTCGAGGCGGCCGCCGTGGCTGCCGGGATACCTGAAGGGCTGACGGAGCTGGGATCAGGCCCTTCACCCGAGTCGGGAGAGACAGAGAAGGAACGGAAGCTGGCCGCCCTCATGGCGCGCCTGTCCCCTTGCACGGTCTCCTGGACGCATGACGGAGCGGACGCCGCCTCGTCCGAGTCCGAGTACGAGGCCGAGTCCGATCCTGACCAGTCTCGACAGCAGCTGGACGTCCTCCTCTCGAACCTGGGCACACGCGGCTGGAAGAAGTCCGGGGCCGCCAAGGAAATGCCGGTCGGGGATCTCGGCACGTACTTCATGGCCACCTACAAGAAGCAGGGCTGGACTCTCAACGCGCGGCACAACACCCTGTCGACCTGGAATCAGTCGACTGTCATGGTCACCGAGGACGCTTGCTTCGGCCGGCTCACCGATGAGGAAGCGGCCCTCCTCGAGGACTAGATGCACCAAGGGTCCGCGCCCGATTTGCGCGCCTCCCGCGACAAAACCATGTCCAAGGGGTTGCCCACAGATTGCCCCGCCACTTAAATCAAAGCGTGAACTAAGTTGCTGTACTGCTGTGTTGCCCTCCGGCATGCCTTGGCACACAAGCGATGCGGATCGTCGCGGCACCATCGCGGCGGTCCGCTCGCGCTGCAGGAAGCAGGCTCGTCCGAATCCCGCACCGCTCCCGCAGAAAGCTGATGCATGAGACTCATGAATGTCGCCGGACGCCTCAGACGCAGAGCGCTGGGTGTCTCGCTGATCGCCACCGCGGCGCTGATCACCCTCCCCGCCCAACTGCCCGCCGCGGCAGCCGAAACGCCGCTGTCCCAGGGCAAGAGCGTCACGTCCTCCTCGAACGAGAACGCCGCAACGCCCGCCGCCAACGCGGTGGACGGTGACCGGGGCACCAGGTGGTCCTCGGCCGCGAGCGACAACCAGTGGCTACAGGTGGACCTCGGCGCCACGGCCTCCGTCACCCGGGTCGTCCTCGACTGGGAAGCCGCCTACGGCAAGGACTACAAGATCCAGTTCTCACAGGACGGCGCCGGCTGGAGCGACGCCAAGACCGTGACGGGCGGCGACGGCGCCGTCGACACCGTCGACGTGTCGGGGCAGGCCCGCTACGTACGGATGCAAGGGCTCAGCCGGGCCACGCCATGGGGCTACTCCCTGTGGGAGTTCCAGGTCTTCGGCACCACCGGCGGCACCCAACCCGCGGCCTGCGACACGGCCAACGCCGCCCGCGGCAAGCCCTCTTCCGCCTCCTCGGTCGAGAACGCCGGTACACCCGCCTCGGCCGCGTTCGACGGTGACACCGGCACCCGCTGGTCGAGCCAGGCCTCCGACCCGCAATGGGTCCAGGTCGACCTGGGATCGCTGCGCGACATGTGCAAGGTCGACCTGAACTGGGAGGCCGCGTACGCCAAGGACTTCCGGATCCAGACCTCCGGCAACGGACAGGACTGGAGCACCGTCAAGGAGGTCACCGGGGCGACAGGCGGCCAGGCCTCCTACGAGGTCGACGGCTCGGGCCGCTACGTACGCATCCTGGGCACGGCCCGCGGGACCGGCTACGGCTACTCCCTCTGGGAGGTCTCCGTGCACACCGAGTCCGGTGGCAGCGGTCCCATCGAGGGCGGCGGTGACCTGGGCCCGAACGTCATCGTCGTGGACCCCTCCACTCCGAACCTCCAGCAGAAGTTCGACCAGGTCTTCGCGCAGCAGGAGGCAAGCCAGTTCGGCAGCGGCCGCTACCAGTTCCTGATGAAGCCGGGCACCTACAACAACATCAACGCCCAACTGGGCTTCTACACCTCCGTGTCGGGCCTCGGCCTCAACCCCGACGACGTCCAGATCAACGGTGACATCACCGTCGACGCGGGCTGGTTCAACGGAAACGCCACCCAGAACTTCTGGCGTTCGGCGGAGAACCTGGCCATCACTCCGTCCAACGGCACCGACCGATGGGCGGTCGCCCAGGCCGCGCCGTTCAGGCGGATCCACGTCAAGGGCGGCCTCAACCTCGCCCCCAACGGCTACGGCTGGGCCTCCGGCGGATACATCGCCGATTCGAAGATCGACGGCACCGTCGGCCCGTACAGCCAGCAGCAGTGGTACACCCGCGACAGCTCCGTCGGCGGCTGGACCAACGGCGTGTGGAACATGACGTTCACCGGTGTCGAGGGCGCGCCCGCGACCAACTTCGCCACCGGGCCGTACACCACGTTCGACACCACCCCGATCTCCCGGGAGAAGCCGTTCCTCTACCTGGACGGCAGCACCTACAAGGTCTTCGTGCCCGCCAAGCGCACCAACTCGCGCGGTGTGTCCTGGCCGGCGAACGCCGGTGGGGTGTCCCTGCCGCTGGACCAGTTCTACGTCGTCAAGCCCGGTGCGACGGCCGCCACCATCAACGCGGCGCTGGACCAGGGCCTCAACCTGCTGTTCACGCCCGGCGTGTACCACATCGACCAGACCATCGAGGTGGACCGGGCCAACACCGTCGTCCTCGGGCTGGGCCTGGCCACGATCATCCCCGACGGGGGTGTCGACGCCATGCACGTGGCGGACGTCGACGGCGTGCGGCTCGCCGGTTTCCTGATCGACGCCGGACCGGCCAACTCGGACACGCTGCTGCGGATCGGCGAGCCCGGCGCGTCCACCGACCACTCCGCCAACCCCACCACCATGCAGGACGTGTTCGTCCGCATCGGCGGCGCGGGTCCGGGGCTCGCCACCAACTCGGTCGTCGTCAACAGCGACGACGTGCTCATCGACCACACCTGGATCTGGCGTGCCGACCACGGCGAGGGAGTCGGCTGGGACACCAACCGGGCCGACTACGGGCTGCGCGTCAACGGCGACGACGTCCTGACCACCGGCCTGTTCGTGGAGCACTTCAACAAGTACGACGTGTTCTGGACCGGCGAGCGCGGCCGCACGATCTTCTTCCAGAACGAGAAGGCCTACGACGCCCCGAACGAGGCCGCCATCACCCATGACGGCATCGTCGGATACGCGGCCTACAAGGTCGCCGACACGGTGAACGAGCACGAGGCGTGGGCGCTGGGAAGCTACTGCAACTACACCTCGGACGACACCATCGTCCAGCACCACGGCTTCCAGGTACCGGTCAAGCCCGGCATCAGGATGCGCCACCTGATGGTGATCTCCCTCGGCGGCAAGGGTCAGTACCGCCACGTCATCAACGACACGGGAGCACCGACGGCGGGGACGGACACCGTTCCTTCCAAGGTCACGCAGTTCCCCTGATCCATGTCTGATCCCGCAGCGGCGGGCGGCCCCGGGGGCGTTTCCATCGCCCCCGGGGCTCACCGGCAGGTTGCTCGGCGCCGCGTCGTCATCTGCCGTCCGGGTGGGCCTTCAGGGGTAAACGGCGGTGGCGGGAAGCCGGCTGCGGGCAGCGCCGGCGCCGGTGGCGATAATTGGCCGTGTGAGCGGCCAAGACCCCAGCGAGGCGAGTGAGACGCTGTCCAGCCAGACCCGGGCGCGCTGGCGGACGTTCGTGCAGACCGAGACGGGCAGCGCCGCTCTGTTGCTGGCGGCCGTGGCCGCGGCCCTGGTGTGGGCCAACGTCGATGCGCATTCCTACGAAGCGGTGTGGGGAGCGCATTTCACCATCGGCTTCGACACCCGCCAGCTCTCGCTGGACCTGCACGAGTGGATCAATGCCGGGCTGATGAGTCTGTTCTTCTTCGTGGTCGGCCTGGAGGCGCGTCGCGAGTTCGACATGGGGGAACTGCGGGACCGGCGCTGGGTGCTGCTCAGCGCCGCGGCCGGCCTCGGCAGCATGGCCGTACCCGCGGCGATCTACATCGCGATCAACGCCGGTCATGATTCGGTGCACGGCTGGGGTACGGCGATGTCGACCGACACCGCCTTCGCCCTGGGCATCCTGGCCGTGCTCGGCTCACGGCTGCCGGCGTCCCTGCGCGCTTTCATGCTGTCGATCTCCGTGGTCGACGATCTGCTCGCACTGCTGGTGATCGCGGTCTTCTACAGCGAGGGCATCCGTCTCCCGGCACTGCTGGTGGCCCTGGGCGTGCTGCTGCTCATCGCCGTCCTGCGCTTGGTGGGCATCCGCAAGAGCGCCCCGTGCGCCGTGCTGTCCGTGGTGGTGTGGGTCGCGCTGTACGAGGCCGGGATCGACCCCGTCGTGACGGGTCTGGCCGTAGGAGCCCTGGTCGTCGCCTACCCGGCGCCGCGGGGCGACCTCGAACGGGCGAGCCGGCTGTTCCGTCTCTTCCGCGAGCAGCCCACCCCGGAGTTGCAGCGCTCCGCGGTGCGGGGCCTTGCCGCGGCGATCTCCCCCAATGAGCGGCTGGAGCAGAAGTTCCTGCCCTGGGTGAGCTACGGCATCGTGCCCCTGTTCGCGCTGGCCAACGCCGGCATCGAGCTGAGCGGCGCCAAGCTGGAGGAGGCGTTCACCTCGCCCATCACGCTCGGCATTGTGTGCGGCTGCGCGGCGGGCAAGGTGATCGGAGTCGTGGGCTCGATCGCGGGTGCGCAGGTGCTGACGGGCGGTCGCCTGCGTCCTAACGTGGGCTGGGGTTCGGTCACCGCGGGCGGTGCCGTCGCCGGGGCGGCCTTCACCGTGTCCTTGTTGATCGCCTCCCACGCCTTCGAGGGCGAGGAACTGGACCAGGCGCGCATCGGTGTCCTCACCACCCTCGTCGCTGCCTTCGTCCTCAGCTGGGCGGTCTCGGGTGTCATCGGACTGCTGCCGGAGGCCCGCAGGGCACGGGCCCTGCTGGGTACGTCCGACGCGCTGACGGATCTGGCGGTGGCCGTCGACGTCCGCCACGACCGGATCCGCGGGCCCGAGAAGGCGGCGGTCACGGTGGTGGAGTACGGCGACTTCGAGTGCCCGTACTGCGGGCAGGCCGAGCCGGTCGTGCGGGAACTCCTGGGTCACGAGCACGACGTCCGCTACGTGTGGCGGCACCTGCCGCTTTCGGATGTGCACCCCGATGCGGAGCTGGCGGCCGAGGCGTCGGAAGCGGCCGCACGCCAGGGGAAGTTCTGGGAGATGCACGATCTGCTGCTCGAACGGCAGGACGCCCTCGGCATCGAGGACCTGCTGCGGTATGCGCGGGAACTCGGTCTCGACATGGCGCGGTTCCGGGACGACCTGGAGCAGCGCCGCGGTGCGCGGCGCGTCGCGGAGGACGTCGATTCCGCGGATCTGAGCGGAGTGTCGGGCACACCCACGTTCTTCATCAACGGACGCCGCCATCAGGGTGCCTACGACATCGCTGCCCTGACGCAGGCGGTCGAGCAGGCCCGTCAGCGAGTGCTTGCCGCGCAGGTGGGACTGTCGAAGCCGGCGAGATGAGCGGTGCCGCCGCATCGCTCTCCCCGCTCCGCGACGGGGCGTGGCTCAGCACTGCTGCTCGTACCGGAGCCGGTCGTACCGTCGAGCGGCGATGTCCTCGCGGGTGCCCAGGATGAGGTTCAGGGTGTACACCTCGTGGTCGATCGCCTGCCCCGCCATCTGCGCGAAGAGCACCAGGCCGTCCGTGTCCGGGGCCAGGTCCCATGAGTTGGAGAAGCCACCGATCTGCACGCAGACGCCGGGGCGGGTTCCGCTGGATGCCGCTTCCAGGATGTCTTCCTCGAAGCGGTCCAGCACGTCGTCGTGCCCCTCGCCCTTCGCGAACGCCTGAGTTGCTGGGGCATCGCGCCAGTCGTCGTCGAGGGTCAGTCCGACCAGGGGATACAGAGTGCGGGACTCATAGCCCCTGACCTGCATGGACTCGCCGTCGAACTCATACGTACCGGGGTGCTCCGTCGTCACGGTTCCGGCCGGGACATGGAGCACCGCGGAGGAGTCCGGCGGGTACTCGATGTCGCTGAAGAACAACAGGTGGCCTTCGGCGGGAAGTTCGATGTCCAGGACCTCATGGGGCAGGGCCGCGCAGTCGACGCTCAGTATCAGCGGCTCTCTTCCGTCGGGCCAGTCCGCTCCCTCCGGCAACGCGGGCAGTCCGCCCGTCCGCGCGGCCGGCCGGGCCCGCTGCCGCAGGGATGCCGGCACCTCCTCGTACCGCACGAGGTAGACGCAGGGCCGGCTACGGACCAGCAACTCCTCCGCGACAGAGCCCGGAACGCCATGCTTCGCAGCCGTCTCGTGGATGAGCTGCACGTCGATCGCCGTCATGCCCGTGATCGTGCCACGGCCCACTGACAGTCGAGGGTCCTGTGCATCCCCTCGGCCTGGGGCATCCCTCACGTCACCGGGCGGCTCCGACGGCCACGTTGTCGAAGGAGGCGGCGGCGTCGAAGACTCGGACGCCGTTCGCGCCGTTCGCGTAAGTGCCGTCGCTCACGGAGATCTTCGGCGTCTTCATGTCGTCGACGAACACCTTGATGGACGAGCCGGCGGCGGTGACACGCATTCGGTGCGTCGAGCCGGGCGCGACAGGTGTCCGGGCCGTGCCGAGCTCGGTCCAGGAGCCGTTCGCCCGGCCGAGGACCACCTTGCCGCTCGGGCTGATACCTGCGTAGTAGCCCGAGTAGCTGTCCGGGCCGACCGACGGCTCGGTCACCCGGAACGTCAGCCCGGCGTCCCCGCCACCCGAGTTCACCGTGACGTCGGCGTCGTACGTGAAGTCCGCGAAGTCGGTGTCCAGGAGCGACTTGGCTCCCGGGCCGCGTCCCACCACGTACCGCCCGCCGGCGGCCGACCATGTCCCGCCGTACGTCTTCCACCCCAGGGCGTTGCCGTCGGCGAAGTTGTCCTTCACCTGCATCGCGATCCGCCGGATGGTGCCGTCGGGGTTGAAGTACATGCGGTCGTACGCCAGTTGGCGGTGGTTGCCGTCGGTCTCGCTCAGTGGACGGCGGTGGTAGAAGATGTACCAGGTGTCGGTGCCCGGCACGTTGACGACGGAGTTGTGGCCCGAGCCCTTGGCGACCGCCGGGTCCTGGGCGAGCACCTTGTCGATCTTCTGGAAGGGCCCGGTCGGCGAGTCCGACATGGCGTAGGACACCGAGTAGTCGGGGCCGGTCCAGCCGCCCTCCGACCACATCAGGTAGTACTTGCCGTTCCGCTTGAACATGTAGGAACCCTCGACGTAGTTCTCGGGGGTGATCTCCTTGTAGGTCGAGCCGTCGTCGAAGGTGCCCAGGCTGGTCATGTCCGGGTTGAGCTTGACGACGTTGTTGTGGTGCCAGCCGCCGTAGTACATGTACGCCTGGCCGTCGTCGTCGATGAACACGTCCTGGTCGATGGGCTGGGCCCCGTTGTGGAACTGCGAGATCAGCGGCTTTCCGAGGGCGTCCTTGTAAGGCCCTTCGGGGCGGTCGGCCACGGCCACGCCGATGCCGCCGAACTGGGAGTTGTTCTGGATGTCGTTCGCGGCGAAGTACAGGTAGTACTTGCCGTCGCGTTCGACCGGCGCCGGCGCCCACACCGCGTACTTCGCCCAGGTGACGTCCGCCGTCGTCAGGACGTTGCTGTGCTTGGTCCAGTGGACGAGGTCGGTCGACGAGAACGCGTCGAGGTGGGTCTGCTCGGCGTAGGGCTTCGAAGCCGTGGGGAAGACCCAGTACTTGCCGTCATAGATCGCGATGTCGGGGTCCGCGTACCAGCCGTCGACGAAGGGGTTCCCCGACTCGGCGGTCGAGTACTCGGGCAGGGCCACGGCGGTGGAGGGCGAGAGCATCGCCAACAGGCCGCCGGAGAGTAGCGCGGCCCAGCACTTGGCGACGAAACCGGTCGATCTGACAGGCATGAGACCTCCGTCGGAGATCGGGAACCGAAAACTCGGACGATAACGTTGTCAAGCGACTCGCGGAGCGCACGGTCCGGCCGCAGGCCCTTCCGTAGACACTTCTTTTACATCGATGGAATGCCGCTGTAAACCCTCAACGGCCTTTCTCTCCCGCACCATTGACGGCCCGTCGTCCCGTCATTACCTTCCGAGAGCGCTCTCTTTCACTCACAGCAGGTCCCCGGGCTGTCGCCTTCACCGGCGTCTTCAGGCCGCAGTCGGCGAAGCAAGGGGGCGTTGCCCTGACGGGGAGGCCCCATGACTCCCGTACGAAGATTCCGCAGACCAACTCCCCCCACCATCGGTCGGTCGGCCGCGGCGATCGCCCTCGCGCTCGTCGCGGGCAACGCCTCGCCGCCCGCGTCCGCCGCCGGCACTGCCACGGCCGCGGCGACCATCTGCAACAAGTACTGCGACACCCGCGACCCCGCCCTGTCCCCCGGCGACCGCACACCGGTGACGGCCACCCTTTACGGTCGGTCGATCGTGCTGCACTTCGACGACGCCGACGCGATGGGCTGGGCGTCCATCGCCAACGGCAGCCCCGGCGACGAGGTGTGGCTCGACCGCTCCTTCGACGGCGGTCGCACCTGGAGCTCCGGCAGCAAGCTCGGCAGCACCACCGTTCCCTCGGGGCAGCGGGGCCGGCGCACGCCGATGTACAACGTGGACGACTGGAACAACCACGGCGTCGGCGCCCTGCGCGCGTGCGGCAAAGCCGGCGATCGTGTCGAGATCGCCTGTACATCGTGGGCCCGTACCACCTGGAACTCCGGCGACAGACGCACCGCGGCGGCCACCGGGCTGATGACCTTCTACAACTACTCGACCGGCCTGTTCGACACCACCGGCTGGTGGAACTCCGCCAATGCCCTGACCTCGGTCATCGACAACATCCGCGTGTCGGGGATGGGCAGTTACTCGTACGCGATCGCCCGCACCTATGACCTGAACCTGAACGCGCAGGACGGGCAGTTCCGCAACGACTACATCGACGACACCGGTTGGTGGGGGCTCGCCTGGGTCGCCGCCTATGACCTGACCGGCGACCGGCGCTACCTCGACACCGCCCGTTCCGACGCCGAGCACATGGCGGCGTACTGGGACGGCACCTGCGGCGGCGGAGTGTGGTGGAGTACGGCGAAGACCTACAAGAACGCCATCTCCAACTCCCTCTACATCCGGCTCAACGCGGCCCTGCACAACCGGATCCCGGGCGACACGACGTACCGGGAGCGGGCCCGGGCCGGCTGGTCCTGGTTCCAGGGCACCGGAATGATCAACGGCTCGAATCTGGTCAACGACGGCATCGACCTGGGCACTTGCCGGAACAACGGCCAGCCGGTCTGGTCGTACAACCAGGGTGTCCTGCTCGGGGCCCTCACCGAGCTGCACCGGGCCACGGGTGACGGCGCGCTGCTCGACCGGGCACGGCAGATCGCCGATGCCGCGACCACGGCATCCTCGCTCCACACCGCCGAGGGCATCCTGCGCGACCCGTGCGAGGGCGGCGACTGCGGCGCCGACGGGCCGTCCTTCAAGGGCGCGCACGTGCGCGGTCTGGGGAAGCTCAACGCCGCGCTGCCGGACCGTCCCTACACGGCCTACCTGCAACGCCAGGCGAACCGTGCCCATTCGAGCGACCGCAATGCCCTCGACCAGTACGGACTGCGCTGGTCGGGCCCGCTCGACAAGGTGGACGCGGCACGGCAGCAGAGCGCCCTCGACCTGCTCAACACGGCGCCATGACGGGCGCGTTCACGGCACCACCCGGAGTGACGAGGCAAGGGGGTACGTCGTCATGTCAGCACTGAGACATCGCGCCTGGACCGGCATCCTGGTCCTGGCACTCGCTCTCGCCGGGCTGGTCGCGCTGCCCGCTCCGGCCCACGCGGCACCGGCGGTCTGCGCGCTGGCCTGCGACACGCTGGACCCCTCGAAGGCGCGTCAGGAGACGTTCCCCGTTCCGGACCGGAACATCAACGGTCGTGTCCTCCGACTGCACGTCTCCGACCCCGACAACATGGCCTGGGCCGGCATCGACAAAGGCGTGCGGGGTGACTCGGTCTGGCTCGACCGGTCCTGGGACCGCGGCGCCACCTGGGAGCCGCTGCTGGGCAGGGCGAGCATCCCCGACACATGGACCGGCACGCGGACGCTGATGTACAACGTCTCCGACCCGGTCGGTCACCGGCGCGGCTGGATCCGGGCCTGCGGCGACGCCGGCGCGGTCCACTGCACCGACTGGGTGTACCCGCGGGTCTGCGACGGAACGTCCTGTGACCGCGCCGACCCCGCCACCGCGTCCGGCGACGACACCCCGGTGCCCTCGACCACCATCTTCGGCCGCGCCGTCAGCCTGCACGTCGACCAGCGCAACGGCATGGCCTGGGGCGTGATCGAGGGTGGCGGCGCGGGCGACGAGATCTGGCTCGACCGTTCCTGGGACGCCGGTGCGAGCTGGCCCGAGGGCTCTTCCCTCGGCCGTAGGAGTGTGGCGTCCGGTGCGTCCTCGACCCGGACCACGATGTTCGCCACCCGGGACCCGCGTGGCCTGCTGTACGGCGGGGCGGTCCGCGTCTGCGGCCGCGAGGCCTCCCATCAGGAGGGCAGTTGTACGGCCTGGGTGAGGCCCGCGCCGACCAGGGCCCGCGCTGCGGCGGACGCGCTGCTGGCGTCGTATCAGACCAACGAGGGCTGGTGGCGCAGCAGTTGGTGGAATTCGGCGGTGGCGCTCACGTCGGTCATAGATTTCGCCGAGCGGAGCGGGAGGCACGACTACGACTGGGTGATCGCCCGTACCTTCGAGCAGAACCGTGGCGTCTTCCCCGCGGGCGTGCGCAGTTCGGACGCGATCGAGGGCCACTTCATCAGCCGCGCCATCGATGACGCGGCCTGGTGGGCGGTGGCCTGGATCGCGGCGTACGACTACACCGGCGAGCGCCGGTATCTGGACGAGGCGGTCACCATCACCGACTACGTCCACCAGTACTGGGATCCGGGCACGTGCGGTGGCGGCGTCTACTGGGACCGCGAACGCACGTACAAGAACGCCGTGACCAACGGGCTGTACCTGTGGCTCACCACCTCGCTGCACCAGCGCCTCGCCGGGGACACCGTGTGGGGCGGTCGGGCGGCCACGGCGGCGGACTGGTACCTGGCGAGCGGCATGATCAACTCGGCGGGTCTGGTCAATGACGGGCTGACCAGGAGCTGCGCCAACAACGGCCAGACGGTGTGGAGTTACAACCAGGGTCTGGCCATCGGCGCCTTCACCCAACTCTGGCGATCCACCGGGAACAGCCGCTACCTGGACACGGCCACGCGCCTGGCCGACGCCGCCATCTCGTCGCCGGTACTCACCCGAGACGGCATCCTGACCGAGTCCTGCGACCTCGCGACGAACTCCTGCGACGACAACCAGAAGCAGTTCAAGGGCATCTTCATGCGTCACTTGGCGGACCTGGCCGACGCCACCGGATCCGCCTCCTACCGGACGTACACCGAAAGGCAGGCCGATTCGATCTGGGCCAGGGACCGTGACTCCCTGAACCGCCTGGGCCAGCGCTGGTCCGGCACCACTCCCAACCCGTCCGACTGGCGCACCCAGGCCAGTGCGCTGGAGGCGTTGACGGCTGCGGAGCACCTTCAGTAGTTGCGCATGCTGAGGGCTTCGGCCACGAGTTTCCCAGGCAGCCTCGGTCCCGCACAGGCGTAGTCGATCAGGAGGTTCCGGTAGGTGGCGTTCGCGAGTTGTGCCGCCAGGGCGATCAGGGCCCTCAGGTCGTCGGGCGAGCCGGAAAGGCGGGTGCGGTAGGCGGCGCCCGCCGCGCGCAGGGAGACTTCGTCGGGTTCGTGTTCCAGGCCCTGTTCGACGAGATCCGCGGCTGCGGCGAAGGCACCCTGCTCGGCGCGCACGTCCGCCAGGTCCAGGTAGAGGGACCAGTTGGCGGGATCCAGGAGCAAGGCGTCTGCATAGGCGTCGGCGGCCTGGCCCAGGTCGCCCATCGCGCGCCAGGTGGCCGCCCGTGCGACCGCGGTCCACATGACCGGCTCGACGCCGTCGGCGCGGTCACACAGTGCGAAGGACAGTTCGTACCGGCCGCAGGCCCGGGGCAGCCGGGCCATGGCGGCCAGCGACTCCGGCACGGGACTGCGTTCGGACACCACGTCGAGGGCATGGAACCAGGGCGTGAACCGGTCCCGCATCTCGTCGGTGTCCAGGTCCTGGCCGTAGTCCAAGGTCCGCAGACATGCCTCGGCCAGCGCCTCGGCGCTCACCCCGTCGAGAAAGCGCGCATCGCCGAACCAGGGTGCGGCGCCCCAGGCCACGTCGGGCCGCACACCGGTGACCGAGCCGAGGGACATCACCGCGTTGTCCATGTCCCCTTCCAGGAACATGAAGTACGCCTGCGCCAGCACAGCGCTCAAGGAGCCTTCGGCTGCGAGGCTCTGTTTCAGTTCCGGGCCTTGGTCCTGCCGCAACTCGGCGAGGGCCGCATAGGGTTCCGGGGCCGACGGTGCCGCGGCTATCGCCCTCACCAGTAGCTCCACGGCGCCCACCGGGCTTCCGCCGCAGTGCGCCATCACCCGAGCGAGACTGATGCCCGCCGCCGCTGACCGATTCGACATTGCCAGAGAATAACCGTGGCCGAGGGAGGGGGCTCAGGCCCCTTCCGGCAGCCTCAGGAAGGCTGCCGGAAGAGCTGGGAGTCATCGGTGACGTGCAGCGATGGGTTCAGCAGCCGCCGCAGTTGTAGTAGAGGACGTCCCAGTGGTTGCCCTCGTCGGCGTAGATGTTGCCCGAGCCTGAGCGCCACTGGGGAGCGCCGTCGCCGCGAAGGCCGATGTAGGTGAAGTTGTTCTTGATGTAGTTCCCGACACAGGTGTACTTGGCGAAGTCGAGCTTGTAGCCGTTCCAGTGCGAGTACGTGCCGGAGGCGTGTCCGGTCTCGGTACCGCCCGTGATGTTCACGGCACAGCCGCTGGCACGCTTCAGCGTCTGTGCGCCCTGGGCGGTGGCCAGGTTGAGCTGCTCGAAGGACGTACAGGTGGAGTTGTTCCGGTTGGAGCAGTTCCCGGACGACGACCAGGTGATGCCGACCTGCTGGAACATGGAAGTCGCGGTGGCGTGACTGATCTTGGTGACGGCGAACGCTTCGCCGGCGGTGCCGACGACTACGGCGCCGGGTGCGACGACAAGGGCGAGAGCGGTCAGGACCGAGCGGAGCTTCAAGGTCTTGGTGACCTTCATCGGGGGACCTTCCTGCGGTGGGCCACGGTTCCTGTCGGGCGGCTGTGCAGGTGGTGCAGGAAGCATCGTGCCCGCGGTCTACGCGCGTTGGCCAGAGGACAAAGCGGAACGCGTCGCCCAACCTTCCGTGCCGTGTGAGCACCTTGAACGTCGGGTGTCACATACATGAACGTTTCCTGTGAATGCCCGAGTGAGTGTGGATGGCGACGAGCCCCTTGTAGCCCCAGAAGTGCTCTGCTTTCCTCCATTAGGAAAGTTTCCTATCAATCACTCACGTGAACGAGGTTCATATGAGGGCATCACTGCTGTCGCTACGGAAGGGTGCGGTGGCCACCGCGCTCGGGAGCGCCCTACTACTCCTCCTCGGCGTCGCCCCGACGGGATCGGCGCACACGACCACCACCGATCAGCGTGCCGCGGCGGCCAGTCCGGTCTCCGCCAACGGCCAGCTCAAGGTCTGCGGCACCAAGTTGTGCAACAGCCGCGGCAACCCGATCCAGTTACGCGGCATGAGCACCCACGGCACCCAGTGGTACCCGCACTGTCTGACCGGCGGTTCGCTCGACGCCCTGGCCGGCGACTGGAACGCCGACGTCCTGCGCGTCTCGACCTACGTGCAGGAGGGCGGCTACGAGACGAACCCCCAGCACTTCACCAACCTCGCGAACTCCCTGATCCAGCAGGCGACCGACCGCGGCATGTACGTGATCGTCGACTGGCACATGCTCACCCCCGGCGACCCCAACACCAACCTGAGCAAGGCGCGGCAGTTCTTCACCGACATCGCCAACCGGAACAAGGACAAGAACAACGTCCTCTACGAGATCGCGAACGAGCCGAGCGGGGTGAGCTGGTCGCGGATCAAGAGCTACGCGGAACAGATCATCCCGACCATCCGCAACATCGACTCGGACGCTCCGGTGCTGGTCGGGACCCGTGCGTGGTCCTCGTTCGGGGTGTCCGAGGGCGCCGACGAGTCGGAGGTGGTGAACAACCCGGTCAGGGCGTCCAACATCATGTACACCTTCCACTTCTACGCGTACTCGCACCGCGACGAGTACCTGGCGACCCTCTCCCGCGCCGCCGACAAGCTCCCGGTGTTCGTCACCGAGTTCGGTACCCAGAACTACGCCGGCGAGGGCAGCAACGACTTCGCCATGTCGCAGCGGTACCTGGACCTCATGGCCGCCAAGAAGATCAGCTGGACGAACTGGAACTTCTCCGACGACAACCGCTCCGGAGCCGTCTTCAAGACCGGGACCTGCGACAGGTCCGGCCCCTGGACCGGCACCTCGCCGCTGAAGCCCGCCGGAGTCTGGATCCGCGAGCGCGTCAGGTCGCAGGACAACTTCCCGACCGCGTGACCCCGACTCGAAGCGGTGCAAGACGAAGATGAACATGAACGACCAGGTGGCCTGTGTGTCTCACACAGGCCACCCCTCGTCGTCACCCCTTGGCAGAGGTGGTGGGAGCCGCCTCCGGGAGGGATTCCGCAGCGGACGACGTGATCACTTCGGAGCTCTCCGAACCCCGGCCGCCCCGGTCCATCAGGCCGCCCGTGAAGGCCAGGCCGAGGCCGGCCACGGCGAGCGCGGCGCCGACGAGGTTCGGGGAAGCCCAGCCCCAGCCGGCGGAGATGGCCAGTCCGCCGAGCCAGGCGCCGCCCGCGTTGGCCAGGTTGAAGGCGGAGTGGTTGGAGGCCGCGGCCATCGTCGGAGCGTTCTTGGCCTTCGCCATCAGCAGCATCTGCACGGGCGTGGTGATCAGGGCACCCATCGCGCCGATGAAGGTGATCGTGGCCAGGGCCGGCACGGTGCTGTGGACGGTGAAGTAGAACGTCACCAGCCCGGCCGCGAGCAGGGCGAGTCCCGCGTAGAGCGTCGGGCGCAGGGCGCGGTCGGTGAGGGGGCCGGCGATCAGCGTGCCGGCCGTCATACCCACGCCGTACAGCGCGAGGACCAGGGTGGTCGAGGTGTCGGAGATGCCCGTCAGGTGCGTCAGCATCGGCACGAGGTAGCTGTAGACGGCGAAGAAGCCGCCGAACCCGACCACGGCCGTGGCCAGGCCGATCACGACCTGCCGGTTGGCCATGGCCCGCACCTCGTGCCGGATGCCGGCCTGCTGACCGCGTGGCTGGTGGGGAACGAAGGCGGCCAGGGCGGCCAGCGCGACGACGCCGATGACGGCGACGGCCGCGTAGGCGGACCGCCAGCCCAGCTGCTGGCCGAGCGCGGTGCCGGCCGGGACACCGATGATGTTCGCGACGGTCAGGCCGAGGAACATCTTCGACACGGCGCGTGCGGCCCGATCGGGGGCGACCAGCCGGGAGGCGACGACGGCGCCGACGCCGAAGAGCGCGCTGTGCGGCAGCCCCGCCAGGAATCGCGCCGCGAACAGCAGGCCGAAGTTCGGGGCGAGCGCGGATGCGATGTTGCCGATCACGAACAGTCCCGACAGCAGCAACAGCAGCCGCTTGTGCGGTACGCGGGCACAGATGCCGGTCAGTACGGGGGCGCCGACGACGACACCGAGCGCGTAGGCCGACACGAGGTTGCCGGCGTGGGGAACCGACACCCCGATCCCGTCGGCGATCTGGGGCAGCAGCCCCATCGTGGCGAACTCGGTCGTGCCGATGCCGAAGGCGACGACAGCCAGGGCCAACAGAGCCAGAGGCATGGAGCGGGAGAACCTTTCGAAGACAGCGGTCCAGGGACGAGGGAGCAGAGAAGGCCGAGGTCGTGGGGACTCCCACCTCGGCCGGCCGCGTCGAGCACCGTTGCCCAGCGCGCCCCCACACAGGGCGAGCCCATGAACAGTGCAGCAGTGGCGGGAAACCGCGCATTCCAAGATCGGGCCGCGTCTTGACGTGATCTACGTCATGCCCCATTCCGTGATGCCCTACGGGCATCACAGGCGCCGGAAGAGGTCTTGGACGGGGCGTCATCGTCGGACGGAGGCTGTGAGGGCAAGGCAAGCCACCGACACGCAGGACGGCATCGGCTCCGGCCCCTATGCGCACTCGGGCGGCACCTGGGTCGACGGCGACACCCTGGGCGGGGCCGACGAGACCGGCCGATCAGATGATGCATCAATCCCAATTGATGTAACGTCGACATATGGCCTCCCATCCCCGGGACGTGACCGTCGCGCCACCCGAGTTCCTCCGGCTGGCAGCGCATCCGCTGCGCTGGCGGCTGCTGACTGAGCTCGCCGACGGCGACCATCGGGTCCGTGAGCTGGTCGAACGCGTCGGGGAGCCGCAGAACCTGGTGTCGTACCACCTGCGGCTGCTCCGCGACGGCGGTCTGGTCACGGCCAGGCGCAGCAGCTTCGACGGCCGGGACAGCTACTACCGCCTCGACCTGGATCGATGCGCTCGCGGGCTGGCGGCGAGCGGTGCGGCCCTGCACCCGGCGTTGCGCCAGGAGCCACCCGCACTCCCCCGCCGTCAGGCCACCGGGACGCCACCCTGCCGCCCGGCGGTGCTCTTCGTCTGCACCGGCAACAGCGCCCGCTCGCCGATCGCCGAAGCCCTGCTGCGCCACCACACCGCCGGTCGCGTGACGACGGTCAGCGCGGGCACCAGGCCCAGACCGCACCTGCACCCGCATGCGGTCCGGGTGCTGCGCGAGTCGTTCGGCATCGACCTCTCCCGTAGTCGCACCCGGCACGTGGACGACCTGGCCGACCGCCGCTTCGACCACGTGATCACCCTGTGCGACAAGGCTCGGGAGGTCTGCCCGGAGTTCGGCGCGCGGCGGGTCCACTGGAGCACGGCCGATCCCGGCACGCCGGACGGCGCCGGCCAGGTCGGCTACGCGGCCTTTCAGCACGCGGCAGCCGACATAGACATGCGGATCAGGTACTTGATGCCGGTCCTGAACGTCCCCGAGACCGTTACGAGGTCCGAGCCATGACTTCCCACGACGAGTACGTCAGCGTCCGCTACCTCGTCGACGACGTGCAGGCCGCCGCCGACTTCTACACCACCCACCTCGGATTCACCCTGAACTCCAGCGCCGCCCCCGCCTTCGCCGCCGTGACCCGAGGCCGGCTGCGGTTGCTCCTGTCGGGCCCGGCGAGTTCGGGTGCCCGGGCCACGCCGAAGGAGGCAGCCGTCGCGGGCGGCAACCGCATCCACCTCGCCTACGACGACCTCGACGCCGAGATCGACCGGCTGAGCGGTGCCGGGCTGACCTTCCGCAGTGAGGTCGTCGCCGGTCCAGGGGGCCGTCAGATCCTGCTGGCCGACCCGGCAGGCAACCTCATCGAGCTGTTCCAGCCTGCCCGTCGGCCCTGATCGGGCGCCCTTGCTGCTGGTGCCGCCGCCAGTCGCGTCCGCCGTCGCGAGAGATCCACAGCCCTTCGTCCTTCACCAGGCCGTAAGTCGCCGTAGTCGCGTCCGCCATACCGTAGAGCGTCGTGCCGTGAACGGTGAGGGACGTGAATGCCGTCGGCGTCTTCAGCTCGCGGAAGGCGGTGTTGGAGTGGTCGTCCGCGAGCCAGTAGCGGCCGCCTTCCTCACCCACGAGCAGTCGCCCGTCGCCGAGGATCTCCAGGACCAGCGACTCCGGGCCGCGCTTCAGGCTCTTCCAGGCGATGCCGCCGGCGAGGACCGTACGCCAGTGCTCGCCGCTGTCCGTGGTCACCAGCAGGCCGCTCACGCTCTCGCTCCGGGTGAGCGGCAGCGCCGCGGTGCCGCCTCGTGCGACGAGGGCACCCCCGCCCACGTACGGCTTCGGGACCGTCGTAGAACCCAGGGTGCGGCCGTCACGCTGCCATACGACGCGGTCGGGGTCCTCGGTCAAGGACTGGTCCAGGGTCCAGACCGTGCCGCGCTCGTCGACGGCGACGCGTACGGCTCCTTCCGGAACTCCGGCCGGGGGCGCCGCCGTGCGCGTGGCCGGGCGGTAGATGAGGGTCGGCTCCAGTTCGGTGAGAAGGACGTCGCCGGGCCGGGTGCGCACCGGCGTCCCGCTGATGCCGACCTTCTGCCGCTTGCCGTGTACGTCGAGGGCGTAGGCTCCGTCGGCTCCCCCTTCCGACGGCACCCTCACGAAGCCGCCGGCCACTCCCTTGAACTCGACCGGTGCCGCCTCCGCGTCCGTGTGTTCCGCCTGCTGGGCGACCGTGGCGCCGTCCGGGCCGATGATGCGCCAGGCGGTCGCAGCCGGGCCTTCGTCGTCCTCGACGTTTCGGGCGTCGTACGTCAGCAGGAGCGAACCGTCGTCCGTGCGCGCCACGTCGGTGGGCGCTCCTGCCATTTCGATGACGTCGGCGGGACGTGGGTGCCGGTCCTCGATGACACGCTTGTACTTCGCCTCACGCCCGCCCGAGTCCACGGTGTCGGCGCCACCCTGGCTGCACGCGGTGAGCGCCAGCGCCGCACAGGCCGCGGCCACGACTGTCCACTGCCTGTGCTTCTTCCTCCGCCACATGGCCGTATCGTCACATGCCATGGAGGCGGCCTCGGCACGAACGGGTCGTGGTCCTGGTCGGGTCAGGGGCGCACGTCGACGTAGTCACCGGTGGCCTTGGCGGGGCCGGTGGTGGTCGTGCCCGCGAAGTTCCAGCGCCAGTAGCCGTCCTTGGCCGCCTTGACCGTGGTGCGCAGGGTGCCGGTGCTGCTGGTCTTCACCGCGACCACGGTGGTGTAGGTGCTGCTGTCCTTCGGGCGGAACTGGAGCTTCACGGTCTGGCCCGCGTATCCCGCGTACCGGTAGGTGTCCCAGTTGGCCCGCACGAGTTTGCCGGTGACGGTGATGCGGGCGCCCTTGGTCACCGGCTCCGGTGACGCGTTGACCGTGAGCTGCGCGGCACGCTTGAGGCGGAAGGACCCGACGCCCGGGGCGAAGACGGAGACTCCGTCGTTGGTGTCGGCGAGGGCGTCGACCGACCAGGTGCCCGCGTTGGCGTTGGCCAGGTCCACCGGATCGTCGCTGCCCGGAGCAGGGTGGGCGTTGACGGTGAACACCGTCGTGCAGGCCGTCGCGCTCTCGCAGAACGCGTCGGTGGTGTAGAAGCCGCCTTGCGGGCCCTTGAGGTCCACGTCGACGAAGGACAGCCCGGGGTCGGCCGATCCGTTGACCGTGACCGGGAAGACCACGTTGTGCGTGGTACCCACGATGACGTCGTTTCCGGAGTTGACGGTGGCACCGCTGACGACCGGTTCGGTGGCGGCATCGGCCGGGGCGCCGACCCCGGCCAGCAGGGCGACGGCGGCCCCCAGCACGACACCGCGGCCTGTCGCACGTACGCCCGGCTTTCCGTGCGGGGCAGGTGCGGCGATGTCGTGCCGGCTGCCCGCTCTGTCGCCAAGGGGTGTGACGTAGCGGCTCATGAACCCTCCCAGGAATGACGGGCTCCGCTGCCAACCACCCGACGAGGCAGGGTAGTTGGCAGGGAGCTCCAGCGACGGAAATGCGTCACCCCCTACGACTGCCGAACCCGCCCGATCGTTGCCCCCGAATATGGGGGGGCACCTTGTGCGAACTGGAGGGCAGGTAGGCAGTCGTGGCTCGGTGGGCCCCTGTCTCTGCTAGGCGTAGGTCTCGAACTCGGCCACCTTCGGGGTGCCGGTGGCGCCGGTGATCTCGAAGGTGATCTTCTTCAGCGAGGTCTGCGGGAACGTGACGACGCCCGCAGCGCTGCCGGTCGCGAGCACGGCACCCGTGTCCGCGTTCAGCAGCCGCCAGGAGCCGATGACTCCCGTGGAGCCGGCGGCCTCCCGGATGGCCACGCTCGACACCGCCGTCGCCGAACCCCACTTGATGGACACCGACCCGGTCGAGCCGGACGGTGACCAGTACGTGCTCATGTCGCCGTCACGGACACTGCCGTAGCTGGTGCCGTCGGCCTTGCTGGAGCCGTCGGAGCCGGCGCCGATGCTGAGGTTCGTGCCGCTGGGCTCCGTCGGGTCGGGCGTGGGAGTGGTGGGCGGGGTCGTCGGGGTCGTCGGGGTCGACGGGGTGGATGTCGGCGTCTGCGCCGAGCAGTTGCCGTCGGACACCTTGAGGCCGGTGCCCGCGCCCGCCGTGCGGCTCACGACGTCGGGCACGCACGCGGCGGCGTCGAGTGTGTAGGAGTAGGGGATGCTCACCGTGGTGTTGGACTGCGGGTTCGGACCGGCGGGATAGTTCTCGGTTCCGGGGCTGGACCAGGTGACGTTGTCGAAGACGTTGCCGCTGACCTGCCAGTAGCCGCGCTGGTCCGTGTAGAAGGTGCCGAGGACGTCCTTGGAGTCCTCGAAGTAGTTGTTGTCCACCTTCGCCTTTGCGCCGGCCCGGGAGTTGATGCCGGACTCGTTCAGGCTCAAGTAGTGGTTGTTGTAGGCGTGGGCCGTCCCGCCGCGCAGGAGTGGGGCGCGGGAGTCGATGTTCTCGTAGCGGTTGTGGTGGAAGGTGACGTAGCCGTTGGACAGGTCGCTCTCGCTGGAGCCGATCAGGCCGCCGCGGCCGGAGTTGCGGAGGATGCTGTACGACAGAGTCACGTACTGCGTGTTGTCCTTCATGTCGAACAGGCCGTCGTAGCCCTCCGACTCACCGCCCGACGCCAACAGGGTGGTGTGGTCGACCCAGACGTTGCGGACGTCGCTCTCCATTCCGATCGCGTCGCCGCCGTTGGACGTGGGTGAGCCCGACTTCTTCACGTTCCGGACGGTCACGTTCTGGATGATGATGTTGCTCGACTCGCGTATGTGGATACCGAGTTGGTCGAAGACGGCACCACTGCCGACGCCGACGAGGGTGACGTTGCTGATCTGCTTCAGCTCGATGACACCGGCGGCCGTGTTGCAGCTGTCCCCCGACACCTTGGTGGTGTTGCCGTGGTTGATGGTGCCCTCGACCTCGATGGTGATCGGCGTGTTGCTGGCGGCCCGGCTGCAGAGGGCCGCGTGGATCTGCGTACCCGTGGTCGCGCGGACCGTCTGTCCGCCGGCACCGCCCGTGGTCCCGCCGTTCTGGGTCGCGTAGCCGGTGGCGCTGCCGGTGGCGGCCGAGGCCTGCGACATCGACAGGGTCATACCGACCGCGGCCGCCAGGGCCATCGCGGCCGACGCCGCGGAGATTCGCAGTGCGACAGGTCTTCTCATCTCGTCTCCTGGGTTCACCGAGGTACACCGTGGATGTGGTGACGCGTGGGTGTGCGACAGCCCCGGGCTCATGAGGGTCGGGGCTGGTGGCGCATGACGCTGGAGAAAGCGCTTTCTGGGTGGAGACCATAGGACCCGTTCGGCCGACCGACAAGACTGTCGACCAGACTTGGTTCACATTCTCGAATGACCGGAGGGGAGTTGGCGCTCCGGATGAGCTTGACCAGGCGCGTGAAGCCCAGTCGGCAGACCGGAGTCAACTGACTGGCCTGGTTTGTGAATACCCATCATGTACCTGAACATGAACGGGCCTTCGACGCCTCTCCTCCGGCATTCCTCGTGCACGGCTATGGGAAGTTTTGGGGTGCATCGTTACCCTCCGCCCATGATTCCCACGGTGGTTTGGGGCACAGGCAACGTCGGGCGTGCGGCGATCCGGGCTGTCGCGGCGCATCCGATGCTCAGCCTTGTGGCCGTGCTGGTGTCGAGTCCCGCCAAGGTCGGCAGGGACGCGGGTGAACTCAGCGATCTCGGGCGGCGCCTCGGAGTGGCGGCGACGGACGACGTCGACGCCGTTCTGTCGGCGGGCCCCCGGGCGGTCGTGTACGCGGCGTCCGGTGACGTACGCCCGGACGGCGCGATCGAGGACATCGGCCGCGCGCTCCGCGCCGGTGCGGTGGTCGTCACGCCGTCCGTGTACGGCATGTACGACTGCACGAACGCCCCCGACGAGATCCGTGACCTGCTGGCCGAGGCCGCGCGGGACGGGGGCGGCTCGCTGTTCGTGTCGGGGGTGGACCCCGGTTGGGCCAACGACGTGCTGCCGCTGCTGGTCAGCGGATTGGGGTCGGAGATCGACGCCGTCCGGTGCCAGGAGATCTTCGACTACTCGACGTACGACCAGGAGGAGGCCGTTCGCGACCTGATCGGCATGGGACACCCGCTGGACTATCAGCCGTTGATGCTGGCCGAGGGCATTCCGACGATGATCTGGGGCGGACAGCTGCGGATGATGGCACGGGCCCTCGGCGTCGAACTGGACGGCATCGAGGAGACCTTGGAACGCCGCCCCCTCGAAACCTCGGTCGTCACCGGCACGATGGGCGAGTTCGCGGCCGGTACCCAGGGAGCGGTACGGCTCGAGGTTCAGGGCGTGGTCGCGGGCGAGCCCCGCATCATCGTCGAGCACATCACCCGCATCCACCCCACCTGCGCCTCGGACTGGCCGGCGCCGCCGGACGGCGGTGCGGGTGCGCACCGCGTGATCATCGAAGGGCGCCCCCGAATAGAGGTCTCGGTCGAGGCCACGGACGAGGGCGAGAACAGGGCTGCCGGCGGCAACGCGACGGCGGCCGGCCGGCTGGTGAACGCCATCGACTGGCTCGTCGAGGCCGGACCCGGTCTCTACGACGCACTCGACGTCCCGCTGCGCCCCGCGGTGGGCAGACTGGGAAAGAAGTGATCATGCAGATCGACATCCCACCGGGCGCCGAGCCCATCCCGTACGTCTGGGGCGACCTGGTGCCCGAGATCGGCCACGCGGCCAGCGCCTTCTCCTTCTCCGTGTATCAGTACACGACCCTGGGACTGCGCGAGTTCGAGGCGGCCCGGCTGCGCATCGCGCAGATCAACGGATGCCTCTTCTGCCTGGACTGGCGCACCGAACGCGACGGGGAGAAGGTCGAGGAAGGGTTCCTGGACGCGGTCACCGAGTGGCGTACGACGGACGCCTTCGACGTGCGGACCCGGCTCGCGGCCGAGTACGCGGAGCGCTACGCGGTCGACCATCACAACCTGGACGACGAGTTCTGGGCACGGATGAAGGCGCACTACAGCCAGGCGGAGATCGTGGAGTTGAGCATGAGCATCGGCTCATGGCTCGCGTTCGGCCGGCTCAACCATGTGTTGGGGCTCGACAGCGTGTGTGTGCTGCCGTCGCCGCAGGGTTCCTGATGAGGCGCGCCTAGAGCTGCGGGCCGGGGCGCATCGGCCACGGCCCACAGTTGTCCGCACGGCCCGCTGACGGGGACGTGAGGACGGTCAGAAGTCCTCTGCTATGACCTTCTCGATGTTGCGCTCGGCGAGCGCGGTGATCGTGACGAAGGGATTGACGCTGACGTTGCCGGGAATCAGCGCGCCGTCCATCACGTACAGGCCCGGATGGCCGTGCAGGCGACCGTAGTTGTCGGTGGCCTTGTCGAGGACGGCTCCACCGAGCGGGTGGTACGTGAGGTGGTCGCCCCAGATCTTGTAGGTGCCGAACAGGTCCGTGCGGTAGATGGTTCCCTCGGTGGCGTTGATCTTGTCGAAGATGGATTTCGCCATGGTGATCGACGGTTGCTTCCACGCGGTCTGCCAGTCCAGGTCCACCTTCCCCGTCGCCGCGTTCCAGGTGAACCGGCCGCGGTGCGGATTGTTGGTGATGGACAGGTAGAACGACGCCCAGGTCTCGATTCCGGTGGGCAGCGGTGCCACTTCGGCGAACGCGCCGCCGGCTGCCCAGTTGTCGATGCCCGCGGTCGGGATGGACGACTGGAGGGCTCCGGTCGGGTCCCAGAGGTGGTTGGCGCGACCGCACATGACGTTGCCGTTCTCGCCCCATCCGTTGCCGACCTCCTTGTTGAGGCCGGGCAGCGCGCCCGTCGCCTTGAGGCGGACCAGGAGCTTGCTGGTGCCGACGCTGCCCGCGGCGAAGAACACCCGTTGCGCCCGTACGGTCTTGGTGGCGGTGACGGCTCCGCTCGTGTCGAGCTGCTCGATGGTGACGGTGTAGCCGCCGCTGGTCGGGGTCACCGAGGTGACCCGGTGCAGGGGTGAGATGGCGACCCGGCCGGTGGCGCGGGCCTGCGCGAGGTAGGTCTTCGGCAGGGACTTCTTGCCGTGGTTGTTGCCGTAGAGGATCTCGCCGGCCAGCGCCGACTTGGTCACCGCTCCGGCTGCCTCCTGCTTCATGTAGTCCCAGTCGTAGACGTTGGGGACGAACACGAAGCGGAAGTTGGAGCGTTGGGCGTGCTTGCGGCCGACCCGTGCGTACTTGTAGGCCTCCGTCGTCTCGAACCAGGCCGGGTCGATGGTGGCGACGCCGAGCGTGCTGTTCGCTCGCGGGTAGTAGACGTCGTACATCTCGTCGGCGTCGACCGACGGGAGCACTCCGGGGAAGCGGCTCCGCTCGGGGGTGACCGCCATACCGCCGTTGACGAGGGAACCGCCGCCGACTCCCCGTCCCTGGTACACCACGATGCCACCCATCTCCTCGGCGTCCAGGATCCCCGTGTAGCGGGGCACGTCCCGGTCGAGCGGGAAGCCGAGGAAGTTGCTCAGGGGCTGCTTGGTCCGGGTGCGAAGCCAGAAGGACCGATAGTCGGGGCTGGTGGTGTTGGCGAAGACCTTGCCGTCCGTTCCCGGGGTGTCCCAGGCCATGCCCATCTCCACCATGTGGACGTCGACACCGGCCTGGGCGAGCCGAAGTGCGGTGACGGAGCCTCCGTAGCCGGTGCCTATGACGAGTGCGGTGACCTGTGCACCGGGTTCGATCACGTCCGCCTGCTGCGAAAGGGCGGCGGCGTTCGGAAGGTCGATTGCGCCGAGAGCTGCGGCGCCTAGAATAGAACCTGTTCTACCAATGAAGCGACGACGAGAAAGGCCTCTTCCTTCCTGCGTGCTGGGTGGTCTTGACTCCACGTAGATCTCCTTCCATTCACACAATGGAAACGAGTTCTACTCACAAGCGTGAAATAAGTCACGAGAAACCTGCGGGTAACTTCAGTACTGCCACCGGATTTCCCGCATCAGAAATGCTCCGATATCTCACGCGCCTCTTCGGCATCAATCCGAGCTCGGGAATCATGCGGGCGCCGGCCTGCGGTGCGTCCTGATCGCGAAAAGTCCCAACTGGCCCACGAACGAAGCGCATTGGGGCATAGGTTGGGCCGTGAATGATCCACGTCTCGACCGAAGGACGGATGCGACCCATGAGTGACCCCGCGGCAGCTCCGGAGCCGACGAATCCGAGGATCGACGCGTCGATTCCGCACTCCGCCCGCATCTGGAACTACTGGCTCGGCGGCAAGGACAACTACCGTGTCGACGAGGAGGCCGGCGACGCGTACACCGCGGTCTTCCCCGGCATCGTGACCATCGCCCGCTCCAGCCGTGCCTTCCTGCGCCGCAACATAACGTATCTCGTCTCCGAGGCGGGCATCCGGCAGTTCCTGGACATCGGGACCGGCCTTCCGACGGCCCAGAACACCCACGAGGTCGCCCAGCGGCTCGCGCCCGAGGCCCGGATCGTCTACGTCGACAACGACCCGATGGTCCTCGCCCACGCCCGCGCCCTGCTCTACTCCACCCGGGAGGGTGCGACCGCCTACGTCGACGCCGACGTCACGGACCCCGACCGCATCCTCGCGGCCGCCGCAGACACACTGGACTTCGGCCGGCCCACCGCGCTCATCCTCAGCAACATCCTGGGCCATATCGCGGACCACGGTCAGGCCCGATCCATCGTCACCCGGCTGATGGACGCTCTGCCCGCGGGCAGCTACCTCTCCATCAACGACGGGTCACTCGGCATCGACCCGGTCTTCGAGGCGGCGCAGGACGCCTACAACAGCAGCGGCGCCGTCCCGTACAACCTGCGGACCGCCGACGAGATCACCGCGTACTTCGACGGCCTGGAGCTCGTCGATCCGGGCGTCGTATCGGTGACGCAGTGGCGTCCGGAGCCCGGTCCGTCCGCCCCGGAGGTCGTCGCCGAGCACGGCGGACTCGCCCGGAAGGGGTAGCGGCGGACCGGGACGGACGACTCGGCCTCCTGCTCAGTCGTTCGGTACGGGCAACACCGCCAGCGGCACATGGTGTTGGCCCGAGTGGATGTCGCGGTCGAAGAGCGAGGCCTGGCTGACGGGGCGCGGGAAGGAGATCTTGACGACGTTCAGCGACGGGATCCGGAATATCTGGATGCACGCCTCGTCGACGTCGTAGAGCCGGGCCACGGTTCGCTCGTCGAGGAAGGACTCGTCCGCGGCGATGCGGTAGCCGTCCGCGTCACGCATGAACAGCTCCATCGTGACCCAGAACGGGCCGGCGTTCTTGGATCGGATCTCGTGTGCGAGGTCCGCGAGGGTGGTGGGGGTCGTCTCAGTCACGTCGCGTGGCCTCCTCGAATTCGATGCGGAACATGTCGGTGGGGGTACGGCTGTCGACGACGTGATGGAGCACGAACTCGTACGCGGGACCGCGCTCGGTCTCGGCCGGCGAAGTGGCGAAGGCGAGGCTCGGGAGGTAGTTCATGTCGGGCGTCGGCAGGTGGAGCATCAGCGGATTGGCGATCTTCGCGACGGCGGTCGCGGTGGCCTGGTCCGGCGCGTTGACCAGAAGCATGACGCCGACCTCTCGGGGCGCGCTCTCCGCCGGATCGAGGTCCCCGAGGACGGCGTTGTAGCCGTAGAGGCGGACGTCGAAGGCGTACTGATCGTCGGTCAGGCCGATCGTCTGCTCCACCCGCTGCTTGATCATCGTGCGCAGGAGAGCGGCCCAGTCGTCGATGGCCGAGAGGATGTGCGGGTCCCGGATACCGGTGAAGGACATCGTCTCGTAGCCGGTGATGCGGGCGCCTTCGAGCTTGATCGTGTGCTGGTCGGCGACATGGAACCGGGAGCCTTCGACCCGCACGGTGGTCTCGTCGACTGCCGTGTACGTGGCGTCGCTCACGTCCAGAGTGCCGTCGGGCTCGCGCATCCGGAACGGGTTCGCGGTCTCGTAGAGCATGTGCGCGGCGACGAGGTTCGGTGTGCAGGCGGCGGTCGTGGCCAGCGGTTCGATGGAGAATCCGGTGGCGTCGATGGTGGCTAGTACGCCGCCGGCCCGTGGGTCGGTGGTGCACTGTCCACCGCATTCGATGATCTTGGCGGCGTGCCACGACGGCCCGGCCGGCATCCCCTTCATCAGAGGGACGGCGGCGGCGATGGCGGTGTCGGTGGCACGGCCGGCGAGCACGACCTGGGCGCCGGCCTCGATCGCGGCGACGATCGGCTCGTGTCCCATGACGCCCACTATGTGCGTGCAGCTTTCGAGTGTCTCCGGCCGCAGCTCCTCCGCCGGAGACAGCGCGTGGATCCGACCGGCGTCGAGGCGTTCCTTGAGGTCGGCGGAGTCCTGCTCGCTGTAGATCCGCGCGACTCGGAGGTTCAGTCCCTCCTCCGACTGGACGTCGGCCACGATGTCCGCGACCCAGTCGACGCCGTTGTCGGTGCCGCTGGTGCCGCAGGAACCCACGATCAGCGGGATGTCGGCACGCGCCGCTGCCTTCAGCAGCATGCGCAGGTCACGGGCGACGGCGGCGCGAGTGGTCTTGGGCCGGGAGGCGCCGAGATAGTAGGGGCCGGAGTCGGTGCTGCCGCCGTCGACGGAGATCACGTCGGCGCCGAGGCGCAGGCCCCGCTCGATCGTCGCCTCGGGGAAGCCGGCTCCGAGCATGCCGGTCGGCGCCATGACCGTGACGAAGTCAACCGGTTCCTTGTCCATGTTCCTCATTCCTTGTCAGTGGGTCTTCAGCAGGTGGGCGTTGACAGCGAAGCGGGGCTGCCCCGCCAGTGCGGCCATCACCTCGGCCGCACCCTCGAGGCCCGTGGCCGTCCGGGCTTCGGCGGTCTGTCCCGCGAGATGGGAGTAGACGACGATTCCCTCGACTCCCCTCAAGGGACTGTCCGTTGCGAGCGGCTCCTCGCTCACGACGTCGAGTGCCGCCCCGGCGATCCGGCCCGTGCGTACGGCGTCCGCGAGTGCCTGCTCGTCCACGACGGCTCCGCGAGCGGTGTTGATGAGCACCGAGTTCGGCTTCATCAGGCGGAAGGCGGACGCGTCGAGGAGGCCTCGGGTGCGTTCGGTCAACGCCGTGTGCACGGAGACGTAGTCGGACTCCGCCAGCAGTTCGGGAAGCTCGACGAAGCGCACGTCCGGATCGGCGCGCTCCTTCTCCGGCACGCCCGTGGTGCACAGCAACCGCATCCCGAACGCCCGCGCCAGCGGTACGACGGCGCGAGCGGCCGCGCCGTACCCGAGCAGGCCGAGTGTCGACCCGCGCAGCTCGTGGCCGTCCTCCCTGGGCCAGTTGCCGGCGGCGACGCCCATCGCGCTCTGTACGAGTCCGCGCGCGGAGGCGAGCAGGAGGCCGAGGGTGTACTCGGCCACGGCGTTGGCGTTGACGCCCGGCAGGTTGCTCACCGTGATGCCGAGCCCGGCCGCGGCGACGATGTCGACGGAGTCGTAGCCGACGCCGGTCCGTACGACGGCCCGCAGCCGGGGCGCCCTGGAGAGGACGTCGGCGGTGAGGGGCTCGTTCGCGACCAGGGCGGCGTCGATGCCGTCGAGGGCGGCGACGAGTTGCTCGGGGTCGCGGCGGCCGACCATGGGTGCGTGGACGGTGGTGTGGCCGTGGGCGTTGAGGCGGGCGTCGACCTCGTCGCCGGGGCGCAGATAGTCCGTGGTGATCAGGATGCGGGGCACACGGTTCTCGTTTCTGGCTGTCGTGCTGCGCGGCGGTCCGGTCATTTCGCGAGGGCCAGGGCGGACCGTCGCCGCAGGGTGCCCATCCTGGCGATCACGATGATGGCCAGCAGGGCGACCGCGGCGATGTCGACCAGCATCAGGGACCACCCGTTGAGGTCGACCATTCCCCCGACCAGCGCAGGCCCCAGGAAGCCGCCGCCCGCCCAACTCACGGTGTACATACCGGCGTACGTCCCGAACACCCTGGCCGAAGGAGCGAGGTTCCACAGGACGACGACCGCGTTGACGAGGAAGCTGCTCGCTCCGGCGGCCGCGATGCACAGGGCGACGGTGGCACCCATCGGTGACTGGAGGAGCGTGCCGAGCAGCATGGCCCCGGCGAAGACGGACATGCCGACGGCCATGGCGCGCAGCCGTCCGTAGCGCTCGGCGAACAGGGCGGCCGGGTAGGCGGCCAGGATGAAGGCGACTCCGCTCGGCAGCGTGAGGCCGCCGGCGTCGCCGCGCGACATGTCGAGGGCCTCCATGCCGTACGGCGTGATCAGGGACCGGGACGCGGCCCAGGCGCTGCCGAAGAGGAGGATGGCGGCGAGGAGCAGGAGCCTGCTGCGGTCCCGGTCCCTGAAGATCTCCACGAACGTGTCGCGCACGCGCGGCGCCCTGCTGTCGGCGGGCTCAGTGCGGCTCTCGGCCAGGACCTGCTGGTAGGCCGGGGACCGGCTGTCGCGCACGGTGACGCCGAGCACCACGATGGACACCGTCATGATGGCCGCGGGAATCGCGAAGGCGACGTTGAGGTGGTCGTCCACGAGGAAGATGCTGATCAGCGCGGCGACTATGGCCGTCAGGCTGGTCGCGATCTTGACCACGGCGTTGGCGCGGCTGCGTCGCTCGGGCGCGATGAAGTCGGGGACCAACGCCTCGGCGATGGGTTTGAAGGTGTTGGCGACCAGCGCGTAGGCGAACATCACCGCGATCAGCAGCGGCAGGGAGGCCGCCGTGTGCGGAATGACGACGAAGAGCGCGGCTGCGATGGGCATACCGACGACCAGATACGGGATGCGGCGGCCCCAGGCGGTGCGGGTGCGGTCCGAGCGGTTGCCGATCCAGGGCTGGACGAAGATGCCCAGCAGGTTGTCCATGCCCATCAGCACACCTACCACGGCCGCGCTGCCGATGTGCTCCCGCAGGAGGGGCGGTACCTGGGATTCGTAGAAGTTCCAGGTCGACTCCTGCGCGAAGACCGCGAGAGCGACGAGGAATGTGATGCTCCGGGTTCTTGAGCGCTGCCCTGCCGACGTCGTCGTCATGAGGGTCGTCCCTTCGCGCCGCCGCCGGGTTGGCGGCTGTCGGATGAAGTGCTTGGAGCGGGGGGTTCGGGGGCGGCGGCTCGCCCTACTTGCCGGCGACCACGTCGCCGATGGGTGCGAGCCGGTCCGGACCGGCTCCGCGACCGATCTCGGCGGCGATGGCCTTGCCCAGTCCTACGGTTGTGCCGGTGCCGCCGAGGTCCGGGGTGACCACGTCGGGCCGGTCGCCGAGGACGGTCTCGATGGCGGCGACGACATGTGCCGCTGCCTCGTGCTCGCCGAGGTGGTCGAGCATCATCGCGCCGCTCCAGATCTGGCCGACCGGGTTGGCGATGCCGAGGCCCGCGATGTCCGGCGCCGATCCGTGGACCGGTTCGAACAGGCTGGGGAAGGTGCGGTCGGGGTTGATGTTGGCGCTGGGGGCGATGCCGATCGTGCCGGTACAGGCGGGGCCGAGGTCGGAGAGGATGTCGCCGAAGAGGTTGCTCGCGACGACGACGTCGTACTGGTCGGGCTTCAGCACGAACTTGGCCGTCAGGATGTCGATGTGGTCCTTGTCGGCGGACACGTCCGGGTACTGCTCCGCCATCTCGGCCGCGCGCTCGTCCCAGTAGGGCATGGAGATCGAGATGCCATTGCTCTTCGTCGCCCAGGTGAGGTGCTTGCGGGGGCGGGCGGCGGCGAGTTCGAAGGCGTAGCGCAGCACCCGGTCGACGCCGGTCCGGGTCATGACGGTCTCCTGAATGACCGTCTCGCGCTCGGTGCCCTCGAAGATCCGGCCGCCGATGCTGGAGTACTCCCCCTCCGTGTTCTCGCGGACGACGTAGAAGTCGATGTCGCCGGGCCCGTGATCGCGCAGCGGGCTGCGTACGCCGCGCAGCAGCCGGACGGGGCGGAGGTTGACGTACTGGTCGAATCCCCGCCGGAACTGGAGGAGGCTGCCCCACAGCGAGATGTGGTCGGGGACCACCTCGGGGAGGCCGACCGCGCCGAAGAAGATCGCGTCGAAGCCGCCGAGGACGTCCCGCCAGTCCTCGGGGAGCATCGCGCCGTGGCGCAGCCAGTAGTCGGCGCTGGCGAAGTCGAACTCGGTGACGTCGAGGGCGAATCCGTGCACCTCGGCGGCTGAATGCAGACTTCTCAGGCCCTCGGGGACGACCTCGCGGCCGATCCCGTCGCCCGGAATCGCTGCGATGCGGTAAGTCTGCGGCACGAATCTCTCTCCTCAGCACACGAAGCGCGTGAAGCACATGCAGCACATTGACCACGTGCGGCACCTGCGGGATGGGACGGCGTCGACCGGTGAACCGGGACGCTCGGCGTGCGGGGCTTGCGTCCCGCTCACGGCCTGGGGAACACCCTGGCCAGCCGCGATACCCACAACAAGCCCGTAGCCGGAAAGGTAGGCTTTCCCGGGTGGAAAACCTCCGCCGTCCCGGGCAGCCGGGCAGCAAGAACCGCTCACCGCTGGACGACCTGGAGTTCTTCCAGGTCGTCGCGTCGAGCGAGACCCTCACGGCGGCATCGCGGGAACTCGGCTGCTCCCTGCCCGTCGTCAGCAAGCGCCTCAGCGCGCTGGAGCGCCGGCTCGACGTGCGGCTCGTGCAGCGCGGTGCCCGGCGACTCGTACTGACCTCGGAGGGCGAGCTCTACGCGGCCCGCGTGGCGACGATTCTCGACCAGGTCCGCGAGCTGGAGGACTCGATCACCGACCGGTCGGGCGGGCTGCGCGGTTCGCTGATCGTCGAGGCCACGCTCGGCCTCGGGCGCTCGCACATCGCCCCGCTGCTGGGCGAGTTCGCGCAGGCCCATCCGGAGCTGCACGTCCGGCTCCAGACCTCGGCGCTTCCGCTGCGGCCCCATCGGCGCGAGTTCGACGTGGCCGTCCATGTGGGCGCCCCGCCCGACTCGTCGCTGCGTATGCGCCGTCTCGCCGAGAACCGGCGGGTGCCGTGTGCCGCGCCGTCCTATCTCGCCCGGCACGGCACGCCGACGAGCATCGAGGACCTGGCCGGGCACGACTGCATCGTGCTGCGCGAGAACGAGAGCGACTTCGCGCTGTGGCGCTTCGGGGACACCGCCGGCACCCGGCACATCCGCGTCCGCGGCAGTCTGTCCAGCAACGACGGTGACGTGGTGACCGGGTGGGCCCTGGAGGGGCGGGGCATCATCATGCGTTCGGAGTGGCACGTCGGGCCGCATCTCGACCGGGGAGAGCTCGTCCATGTGCTGCCGGACGTGCCGACGCCGGCCGCGGACATCTACGCCCTGACCGAGGACGACGCGCACGTCCCGCAGCGGGTCAGCCGACTCATCGACTTCCTCGCCGCACGACTCCCCCGCCGACTGAATCGGCGTCAGGAGACGTACGGGCTCCTGTAGCACGGGGGCCTTCCCCTGCCTGGACGCTTCGCGGCCGCTGCGTCGAGGGCTGGTCGGCTTTCGTCGAACGGCTTCCGTCACGCCCGTTTACATCGATGTACATTCCGCTCTAGCCTGACGCGCGTCTCCCCCACCCGGAAGGAACACCATGGTGATCCTGCGACTTCGGCATGCCCTCGGACGGCATCGACTCCTCGCGCTCGCACTGGCCGGCGCACTGAGCCTGCTGTGGGCCACCCCGGCCGCCACCTCCCCCCTGACCACAGCCGCGACGGCCCCCGGGCCCTCCCCCGTGACGGCGTCCACGCCCGCCCTCACCGCCACCGGAACGCCACTGCGGGACGGAACGGGCTTGTATCCGCGGGCCATTCGGCTCGCCCACAACGGCTCGGCCAACGGCCGGGTCCTCGCGAGTGTCGTCACCTTCGACGGCAACAACGGCATCGGCGCCATCCACGAGAGCACCGACTCCGGGGCGACTTTCCGCGAGGTCGGCAGAGTCGCCGACCCCGAGTCCACGGCGGGCCAGGGACTCTGCTGCTCCACCCTCTTCGAGCTGCCCCGGCAGGTGGGCGCGCTGCCGGCCGGCACGCTGCTGTGGGCCGCCTCCGTCGGCCAGGACGAGCAGAACCGCCGTATGGCGCTGCGGATCTGGCGGAGCAACGACGTGGGCCGCACCTGGTCGTACCTGTCGTCCTGCGCCGTCGCGAGCGGTACGGGCGGGCTGTGGGAACCGGAGTTCTCCGTTGCGGCCGACGGCGCCCTGGTCTGCCATTACGCCGACGAGACCGACGCCGCGCACAGCCAGAAGCTGGTCGCCGCGCGGAGTTACGACGGGGTGCGCTGGGAGGGGCACCACAACACCGTGGCCAGTGCCTGGGCGCCCGACCGGCCCGGGATGCCGGTGGTGCGACGCCTGCCGAACGGCACGTACTTCATGAGCTACGAGATCTGCAATCCCGGCGGCCAGTACCAGTGCGTCGTGCACTACCGGACCTCCGCCGACGGCTGGAACTGGGGTGACCCCGCCAACCTCGGCATCCGCCCCGAGACGGCGGACGGCAGGTACTTCCGCGCCGCCCCGACCATCGCCTGGGCGCCCACGCCGGGCGGCGGGGCCGACGGGCGGATCCTGCTGATCGGGCAGCGCCTGCTCAACCGGGACGGAACGCCCGCGGCTGGCAGCGGCCGTACGATCCTCACCAACTCGCGGAACGGCAGCGGGGCCTGGTCCGCGATCGCCGCGCCGGTGACCGTGCCGAACCCGGAAGTGAACTACTGCCAGAACTACAGCTCACCGCTCCTGCCCTCGGCGGACGGCAGGCGTGTCCTCCAGATCGCCACCGACTTCGAGGGCACGGTGTGCAGGGCGTACTTCGCGAGCGCCGGACTGCCGTAGCAGTGGAACGGCGTCTCGCTCGAGCACCCCCCTCGGCCTCGACCGGATCATCGTCGAGGCCGAGGGCGGATACCCAAGGTGCCTGTGCAGGCCGCGACCCCTTGAGAAATAATGCTGTAGCAAATACGGTGCTGCACATGGGACAGCTTCCGCACCTCACGGTCTCCGCGACACTCGGCGATCAGGCGTACACCGCGATCCGAGAGGCGATCATCTCCGGCAGCCTCGAACGGGGCCAGAAGGTGACTGAGCGGGGCCTCGCCGAGTCGCTGGACATCAGCGCGACGCCGGTGCGTGAGGCCCTGCGGCGCCTGGAGCAGGACCGCCTGGTCGAGCGGACGGGGCCGCGCTCCGTCCGCATCGCCAAGTTCGCGGAGGAGGAGCTGCGGGAGTTCACCATGATCGGGGACTCCCTGCGTTCGCTGGCCGCCCGGCTGGCCGCCGAGAAGTCGACGGCGGCCCAGCGGCGGGAGATGCGCGCGCTGCTCGACAAGGCCGACGGTCTGCGGGGGCAGGCGGACGGAATCGAGTCGGGCAGTGCCGAGGAACGCGAGCTGATCCAGGAGATCCTGCACTGCATGCGGACCTTCCACACCCTCGTCGACCGGGCGAGCGGCAACTCGACGCTGCTCCAGATGCTGCACATGGTCGACGCTTTCGGCGCGGACGAACGTCGCACCACGGTCCTCGCCGAGGTCGGCGGCGACCGGCGCGGCGCGGTGGAGGAGCGGTACCGCCAGCACCGGGCCATCTACGACGCCATCGCCGCCGGCGACGGCGACCGGGCGGCGGAGCTGATGAGCGCCCATAGCGCCGCGTCCAGCGATTCTCTGATCTCGGGGCGTTTCCCGGCCTGAGAACCGGGTGGCTGCCGCTGCCGCGCACGCGGGCGTCGCCCATCTTCATGAAGCTATAGCAAATAGCAGAGCCGCTACCCAGGCGCACGACCTCCCGTCCCACGCGCTTGCTATGGCATATGGCAAAGGAGCCGCCGTGCCTGAGATCGCACGACCGCACCCACTCCGGAACGCCCCCATCTCTCCGGGGCGGATGAGTGCGAGCACCGTCCTGTGGGTGACCCTCGCGGTCTTCGCCCAGGAGTCGGTCTGGAACTTCTACGACGCCCAAGTCCCGTCCGAACTGCGGCAGTACCTCACCTCCGCGGGCCTGGTCGGGCTCATCATGGGCATGGACAACCTGCTCGGCGTCCTCATCCAGCCGTGGATGGGCTTCGTGTCCGACCGCCGCGCTCGGGACGGCAGGGGCCGCTGGGCGATCGTCCTCACCGGCGCGGCGCTGGCCTCCATACCCTTCGCGTTGATCCCGTGGACCGGCGATCTGCCCACGCTGATGCTCTGCATCGTCGCGTTCGCGGCCACGGCCAACGCGTTCAAGGGCGTCACCGAGACGCTGGTCTCCGACTACCTCTCCCCCGCGCACCGGGGCAAGGCCCAGGGCTTCGTCAAGGCGGGCGTCAGTCTCACGATCGTCGTGTCGGCCCTGATCAGCCTGCTCGTCGTCGACCGCAGCATCACCGTCGCGTTCGCGCTTCCGCCCGTGCTCATGCTGGTGCTCCTCACCACCTCGTGGGTCTTCCTGGGCCGTCGGCACTCCACGGCCGTATCCGAGGCGAAGGAAGAGGCCGAACCGACCGACTTCTCGTCGCCCTGGGCCGTCGTCAAGGACATGGTGAGCGACCCCTCCCGCGCGCGTGCCCTGCTCATGCTCGGCATCTTCTGCTTCGCCGGCATGTGGTCCGCACTGCGGGCACTGATGACGCCGTACGGCACGGAGACCCTCGGCCTGTCCCGCGGTGCGGCGGGCGGCCTCGCGCTGCCCGGCGCCGTCGCCTTCCTGGTGTGCGTCGTCCCCCTCGCCTACGCCTCGTCCCGACTGGGCCAGGTACGGGCGATCCGTTACGGCGTGGGGCTGTTCGTCGTCGGCCTGCTCATAGGCTTCGCTTCCCCCACCGTGCCCGGCACGGTCGTCTCACTGGTCGTCACCTCGATCGGGTACGCGACCTTCGCCGTGAACGCCCTCGTCGCGCTGTGGGATCTCGCCCCCAGCCGGCATGTCGTGGGCACCTACACCGGCCTGTACACCGTCGCGTCGTCGACCGGCGCGGCGCTCGGCCCGGCGCTGCTCGGCTTCACCGTCGACGTGACGGGTTGGCGGTTCATGCTCCTCGACGGTGCTTTGTTCGCCGCGATCACCTTCGTCGTCTTCACCCGGCTGGCGCGCCGCCTGACGCCGACCGCCTGACCTGCCCTGACCACGCCCCATCGCACAGGAAACAGAGACATTCATGGAGTTCCGCATCCTCGCTCCGACCGGAGCCCTCGGCGCCGGCTTCGACGCCGGGGCGTTCCGGCGCGGCGTCGCAGCCAGGCCCCACGTCATCGCCTGCGACGCCGGCTCGACCGACTCGGGGCCCGCGGCCCTCGGCTCCGGCACGCCCAAGCTCTCCGACCAGGCCGTCACCCGCGACCTGCGCCTGCTGCTCAGGGCACGCGACGAACTAGGCGTACCGCTGATCATCGGGTCCTGCGGGACCAGCGGACGGGACGTCGGCGTCGACCGGGTCGCCGCACTCGTACGCGGCATCGCCGAGGCCGAGAACCTGCACTTCACCATGGGGTTGATCTACTCCGACCAGCCCGCCGAGCGCCTGGAGGCGTTCTTCGACGCCGGCCGCATCGCGCCGCTGCCCCATGCGCCGGACATCGACAGGGAGTTGTTCGCACGCAGTCACACCGTCGCCATGATGGGCGTGGAGCCGATCGAGGAGGCCCTGCGCTCCGGGTGCGACGTCATCCTCACCGGCCGGGCCAGCGACACCGCGCTGTTCGCGGCGGTCCCCCATATGCGGGGAGCCGACCCCGGGCTGACCTGGCACATGGCGAAGACCATCGAGTGTGGCGCCGCCTGCGCCGTCCCGCCGTCGGCCAACGGTCTGCTGGTTCATCTGCGCGACGACCACTTCGACGTGACCACGCTCGCCGAGGACAGCCGGCTCACCCCTCGTTCCGTCGCGGCGCACACGCTGTACGAGAACGCCGACCCGTTCCGCATAGTCGAGCCGTCGGGAATCCTCGACACCACCGAGGCCACGTACGAGGCCGTCGACGAGCGGACCGTCCGGGTGCGCGGGGCACGGTTCATGCCGGCGGACGGCTACACGAACAAGCTCGAAGGCGCCGAACTCGTGGGCCACCAGACGGTCATCGTCGGCGGCGTCCGCGACCAGGTGGTCATCCGGCACCTGCCCGACCTGGTGCCCTTCGCCAAGAAGTACTTCGCGGACAAGATCCTCGACGTGTTCGGCGGCGACGTCGACCCGGCCGACGTGGACATCGACTTCCGCCTGTACGGCGACGGAGCCGTACTCGCGGCAGCCGAACCCGAGCCGTTGCGGCCCCGCGAGATCGGCGTCCTGATCACCGTGACCGCCCCGGACCAGGCGACCGCGCACGCCGTCGCGACCTTCGTCGCCCACGCCAGCAGCCACCTGCCCATCCCGGAGTACGACGGCCTGGTCTCCACGTTGGCCTACCCCTTCTCCCCGCCGGAGACGGACCGCGGGCCGCTGTACCGCTTCGCCCTCAACCACGTCGTCACCGGCGTGACCCCGACCGAACTGTTCCGCACCGTCACCGAGGAGGTGTGAGCCATGACCACCCTGCTGGACTTCTGCTCCCTGGTCCGCTCCAAGAACGCTGGCCCCTTCACCCTGACCTTCGACTTCATGTGCCATGACCAGGCCGCCTACGACACCCTCGTCGCCACCGGCTTCCTCAACAAGGACCTCTTCGCCCGCCTCTACGGCGTCCACCCCGCGGACATCCTGCTCGTCAACCACCCCCTGGCCCTCGCCGTGAAGGTCTCCCTCCCCCGCCCGGAGGTCCAGGGCGACCTGCGCGACGCCGACTGCTACGCCGGCCAGCAGTACGCCCCGCTCATGGACCTCCCCATGGAACCGGACCTCGCCTCATGACCGCCGAACGCCCCCTGTCCCCCTGGGACTTGCCGGCCGACCACCCCGGCGTGTCCTTCCTCACCGGCCCCACCGCACAGTTCGCGCTCGCCCGCGACCCGCGGTTCTCCTACTCCCTGTACGTCCCCAAGGGGCACGGTCCCGACGGTCCGGCCCGCCCGCTGGTGATCGCCGTGCACGGGACGCGGCGTCGCGCCGAGACCCTGCGCAATGCCTTCGCCGAGTTCGCCGAGCGGCAGGACTGTGTCGTCCTCGTACCGCTGTTCCCCGCCGGGATCACCGGCCCCAATGACGTGGACAGCTACAAGCTGCCCTCACCGGCCGGATTCCGGGCCGACGAGATGCTGCTCGCCATGGTCGAGGAGGCCGCCGCCCGCTGGCATGTGCGAACCGACCGCTTCCATCTGCACGGGTTCTCGGGCGGTGGCCAGTTCGCGCACCGCTTCGCCTATCTGCACCCCGACCGGCTCGCCTCCCTGTCCGTCGGGGCGCCCGGCCGGGTCACCCTGCTGGACCCGACGAGGACCTGGTGGCACGGCACGTCCGATGCCAAGGAGCAGTTCGGCGTCGGGGTCGACCCCAGCGCGCTTCGCGGCCTGCCCGTCCAGCTGGTCATCGGCGAGAACGACACCGGCAGCGCGGAACTCGCGCCGCCCGACGCGCGCGGCCCCGCCCCGGCGGGCAGCAACCGCATCGAGCGCGTCCACGCGCTGCATGCCAACTGGCGTGAGCACGGCATCGACGCACGCCTCGACACGGTCCCGGACACGGCTCACGACCACTTCGCCGTTCTGCCCGCCGTGCAGCGATTCCTGGCCGCATGTCTGGCCCGGTGACCCACGCTGTGGCCGCGCACGAGCTCGATCCGCAGATCGCCGAAGTGCTCAGAACTGTCGAGGTGAAGGCCGACCTGCGGGCACCTACGGCCGGCCCTCCGGTCGCCGATCCGCTGGTGCGCGATGACCTCGCGCCGCTCAGGGGCCGGTCCCTTCCGATCCGCCTCTACCAAGGCCCTCGCGACGACTGCGTCATCGTCTTCTTCCACGGCGGCGGCTTCGTCAAGGGAGACCTGGATTCTCACGACTCCCAGGCACGGATGCTGTGCGAGGTCACGGGGCGGCCGGTCGTGTCGGTGCAGTACCGGCTGGCGCCCGAGCATCGATTTCCCGGTGCCTACGAGGACGCGGTGGAGGTCGTCCGCTGGGTGCACGAGCACGCGGGCACGCTGTTCGCCGGTGCGGCGGCCCGGATCGCGGTCGCGGGCAGCAGCGCCGGAGCGAATCTCGCCCTCGGCGCCGCTCTCGCCCTCGCGTCATCGCCCTCGGCCCCGGTCGCGCAGCTGCTCGTATGCCCCTTCACTTCGGGTGACCCGACGTTGCCTTCGCGCACCGAGTTCTCCGAGGGGTTCGGGCTGACCTCCCGAGCCGTCGAATGGTTCATCGAGGCGTACGTGTCCGATCCGGCGCAGCGGCAGGATCCGCGCTTCGCCCCGGTGCTGGCCGAGAACCTCGGCGTCCTGCCGCCAACGGTGCTGTTCAGCTCCGGGCTTGACCCACTGCGCGACGACGCCCGCGTCCTGTTGCAGCGACTGCGGGCGTCGGGCGTACACGTACATGCCTCGGAGGAGCCGACGCTCCCCCACGGCTACTTCAAGTACGCCGGGCTCTCCGAGGCGGCGAAGGACGCGGTCGTACGCATGAACACGGCGTTCCGCGACCTGCTCGACGACCGGTACGCCGATGTGGCTCACCCGGAGGAGGAGTTGAAGTAGGGGACCTCAGTCCGTGTCCTCTTCCTCGATCGCCGCCGGGCGCTGCTGTGCGGCACGGACGCGGTCGACGTCGAGCTTGGAGCCGCGGTCGAAGCGGTAGATGCCGTTGCGCTCCTGGAAGACGTCGGTCAGCTGGGTGTAGCAGTAGCCGAACATGTCGCGATCGTCGAGCAGTGCGCCGGTGAGGCCGGCGAAGCGGGCGTGGAACTCCTCCTCGTCCCGGACGCGTTCGCCGTAGCCCCAGGACTCGGTGCGGTCCTCGCCGGACTGGGCGGCGGCCGCCTCGGGGTCCCACCAGATGCCGCCGAACTCGCTGACGAAGTACGGCTGACCTCGATACGGCACCGAGTAAGGGGCGCCGCTCTCATGGGCGTTGACGAACGGGGCGTCCTTGGCCAGCCCGGACATCAGCTCGCAGAAGGCTTGGGGGTCCTGCTCGTAGTGGTGTGAGTCGTAGATGTCGGTCTCGGTGACGCGGTGGGCGTAGCCGGAGGCGTCGATCACCGGGCGGCTGGCGTCCATCGCCTTCGTGGCCAGGAACATCGCGCGGGTGACGTCGTCGAGCCGGGTGATGCGGTCGTGGAGCTTCTGGTACGTCTCGTTGAGCGGGCACCAGCCGATGATCGAGGGGTGGGAGTAGTCCCGTTCGACGGCTTCCAGCCACTGGGCGACGTACGAGGCGTCGGGCTGCTGGTTGTCGCCCGAGGAGCCGCCGACCTCGCAGCCCCAGTCGCCGAACTCGCCCCAGACCAGGTAGCCGAGCCGGTCGGCGTGGTAGAGGAACCGCTCCTCGAACACCTTCTGGTGGAGCCGGGCTCCGTTGAATCCGGCCTCCATGGCCAACTCGATGTCGCGCACCAGGGCTTCGTCGGTCGGCGCGGTCATCAGCCCGTCCGGGTACCAGCCCTGGTCGAGGACGAGGCGCTGGAAGACGGGGCGGCCGTTGAGGAGGACGGCCTTGCCGCGCAGGCCGACGGCGCGCAGACCCGCGTAGCTGTCCACGCCGTCGACCACTTGGCCGGTCGCGTCGAGGAGTTCAAGCCGCAGGTCGTACAGGTGCGGATCCTGCGGGCTCCACTCCCGGCGCCGGTCGTCGGGGACGGACAGGTGCAGGCGCGGGGCCAGGTCCAGGTCGGCGCGTGCCTCGGTGCGGCTCACCTCGCCGTCGGCGTCGCTGAGGACGGCACGTACCCGGTGGCCGGGGCGGTTGCCGGAGATCGGGAGTTCGAGGTGGAAGGCGGAGCCGGCGAGGTCGGGGGTGATGCGGGGGCGCCGCAGATGCAGCTCGGGGACGGGCTCCAGCCAGACGGTCTGCCAGATGCCGGTCACGCGGGTGTAGTTGCAGTCGTGGTTGGCGTACTGGATCGCCTGCTTGCCGCGGGCCTGCGGGCCGGACTTGGGGTCGCGGGCCCGGACGGTGATGACGACCTCCTCACCGCTGCCGGCGATGTCGCCGAGGTCGGCGGTGAAGGGGGTGAAGCCGCCGCGGTGCCGGGCTACCTCCTTGCCGTCGGCCCACACGGTGGTGTCGTGGTCGACGGCTCCGAAGTGCAGCAGCACCCGGCGTCCGGCCCATTCGGCGGGCAGGGTGAGGGCGCGCCGGTACCAGACGGCCTCGTGGAAGTCGGTGTCGCCGATGCCGGACAGCTCGGACTCGGGCGGGAAGGGCACGAGGATCTCGTCGCGCAGTTCGCGGCCGAGCAGGCCGCGTTCGAGCCCGCTGTCCCCTCGGTCGGTCTCGAACTGCCAGGCGCCGTTCAGGTTGAGCCAGTCGCGGCGCACGAACTGCGGTCGCGGATACTCCGGGCGCGGTACGGAGGGGGTGGGCACACATGCTCCAGTCGATCGGGGGCCGGCGGGTTGCCGCCGGTCTGTGAGTACGGCGAGGGGGTGAGGTCAGGAGCCGCCGAGGCCGGTGGTGGCGACGGAGTCGACGATGCGGCGCTGGAAGAGGAGGAACACCACGATCAGGGGCAGCGCCGCCAGCAGTGCGGAGGCCATGGACTGGGCGTACTGGATGCCGAAGGCGTCCTTGACGGTGGCCAGGCCCACGGGGAGGGTCATCAGGTCCGGGTCGTTGGTGACGATGAACGGCCACATGAAGTTGTTCCACGCGCCGATGAAGACGAAGATCGCCACGGCGGCGAGGATCGGCCGGGACAGCGGGAGCACGATCGACAGGAACACCCGGAACTCCGAGGCCCCGTCCATGCGGGCCGCGTCCTCCAGCTCACGCGGGATGCCGTCGAAGAAGCGCTTGAGGATGAAGACCATCATGGGCGCGACGACCTGCGGCAGGATGACCGCCGCGTAGGTGTCCACCAGGTTGAACAGCAGCATCTGCTCGAAGAGCGGTACGACGAGCAGTTGCGGCGGGACCAGGATGGCGGCGACCGTGACGGCGAGCAGGGTCCGGCGGCCGCGGAAGGTGCCGCGGGAGAAGCCGTACGCGGCGAGCGTGGAGACGACGACCGTGATCAGGGTGACGAGGCCTGCGATGAGGAAGCTGTTGAAGGCCCAGACGGTGACGTTCCCGCGTTCCAGGATCTGCTGGTACGCCTCGGTCGTGAAGGCGCCCTTGATCGGGGAGAGTCCGGGCGACGCGGCGTCCTGCTCACTCTGCACCGAGGTGGCGACGGCCCAGACGAACGGCAGCAGCCAGACGGCGGCGAGGACGGCCAGCGCGGTGCCGGCCAGGACGCGCGGCAGCCGGCCGTGTCCGAGGACGAGGGAGGGTTCGGCGGGCGCCAAGGGGGGACGGCGCCGCGGGCGAAGGGGTGTTGCGGTGGCGGACACGGTCAGTCCTCCTGGCGGAAGAGACGCAGTTGCACGAGCGAGACGACGATGACGAGGGCGAAGAAGAGGTAGGAGACGGCGGAGGCATAGCCGAGCCGGTAGCCGGTGAAGCCGACGTCGTAGACGTATTCCAGGACCGGGCGGGTGGAGCCGTTGGGGCCGCCCTTGGTGAGGATGTAGATCTGGTCGAACACCTTGAGCGACGCGAGGACTTGCAGCATCGCGACGAGCGCGGTTATCCGGCGCAGTTGCGGCAGGGTGATGGACCACAGGCGCCGCCAGGCGCCGGCGCCGTCCAGCGCCGCGGCCTCGTAGTAGGTCGAGGGCAGGGACTGGAGCGCGGCGAGGTAGAGCAGGAAGTTGAAGCCGACCGTCCACCAGACGGTGAGGGCGGCGATCGACCACATCGCGACGGATTCGTCGGAGAGCCAGCCGACGGGTGCCATGCCGATGGTGTCGAGGAACTGGTTCGCCAGGCCGAGTTCCGGCTGGTAGAGCCAGGTCCAGATGAGCGTCACCACGGTGACGGGCAGCAGGTAGGGGGCGAAGAAGGCGAGTCGCCACGCCCACTGTCCGGCGAGGCCGCTGTGCACCAGCAGGGCCATCGCCAGTGCGATCAGTACCAGCGGAACGCTGGAGATGGCGGTGAAGACGACCGTGTTGCCGAGGCTGCTCCAGACGTCCGGATCGCCGAACGCCTCGGCGTAGTTGTCGAAGCCGACGAAGGCCGTGTCACGCAGGGCGAGTGAGCTGTCGGTGAAGCTCATCCAGAGCCCGTGCACGATGGGCCAGACGAGGAACAGGGCGAAGACGAGCAGGAACGGCACGACGAAGACGAGGCCGGGGCCCTGCGCGGTCCGGCCGGCCTTGAGGCCGATACGGCGGAGGCCGCCTGGGCGGTCGGAGGCCGCGCCGGTCACGGTGTCGGTGCCGGGGGGTGCGGTGGTGGTCACGTGGGTCACTCCTTCTGCTCGTCAGGCCACCGGGTTGGGCTGCCGGAGCAGCGTGTCCGCCTCGCGGACCATCTGGCGCACCGCCTTCTCGGCGGAGGTGTTGCCCAGCAGTGCCGCCTGGAGGGGCTGGCACATCCGGTTCTGGAAGTTCGAGGCGGCCCCGGCGAACCAGTTCGGCGGGTCGAGCACCGCGACCTCTCCGGCGTCCGCGTAGGAGGACTGCGGGTCGAGGGCGGCGTACTCCGGCTCGGCCAGTACGGGCTGGTAGGCGGGGATGTGACCGGCGGTGGCCCAGGTGAGGCTCTGCTTGACCATCTCGGCGATGTACCGGTGGGCCCGGCGGCGCCGGGCCGGGTCGGGGTTCTCCTGGTGCGGGAGTACGAAGCTGTGGCTGTCGGTGTAGACGCCCGGCTTCTCGAAGACCTGCGGGAACCGGGCGGCGCCGAGCGGGATGCCGGACTTCTTCAGTGTGGGCAGCTCCCACTCGCCGAGCATGATCATGCCGCCGCGGCCGCCGATGAACCCGGCCATCGCGCCGTTGTAGTCGAGGTTGTTGGGGTTGGTACGGCCGTCGAACAGCTGCTGCATGAAGGTGACCACGCGGACGGCGGCGTCGACGTCGATCTGCGGCGGGCCGCCGTCCGGCAGGGTGAAGGTGGCGCCGGTCTGGGCGTAGAAGGCGGCGAACTGCCGCCAGGTCTGGGCGGTGTCGGTGACGTGGCCGAACAGGATGCCCTTCTGCCCCGTCGCCTTCGCCAGCGCCTTGCCGGCGTCGAGCAGGGCCTCCGGGGAGCCCATCGGCGCCAGTTCACCGGAGGAGTCGAGGAGACCGGCCTTGTCGGCGGCCTCCTTGTCGTAGAACACGATGAAGGGGTGGACGTCGAGCGGGATGGCGTAGACCGTCCCGTCGTGCTGCGTCCGGGACCAGACGGCCGGTGCGAAGTCCTTCTGGCCGACGCCGAATTCGGCGAGGAGGTCCAGGTCGAAGGGGTCGAGGAGGCCGCCGGGCGCATACCCGGCCAGTCGTGAGAGGTGCATGATCGCCACGTCGGAGGCGCGGCCGCCGGCGGCGGACATGGCCAGCTTGGTGTAGTACGACGGGCCCCAGTCCAGGATCGTCCGCTCGACCTCGAAGCCCTGCGGGCCCTTGGAGACGGCCTTGATCATGTCGTCCATCAGCATGCCGTCGCCGCCCTGGAACAGGTCCCAGACGCTCAGCGCCGAGGAGTCGGCGGCGGCCGGGGACGCGCAGCCGGACAGCGGGCCGGCGGCGAGCAGCGCGCCTGCGGCGGCCGTGCCGTTGCGCAGCAGTCGGCGGCGGGTGAGATCAGGTGCCGCACCGGGTGCGGGCGCTGGTGGTGAGGCGGAGAAGCGGGTGAACATCGCGGACCTTCCGACGGCCGGACACGCATGCCGGACCGGCGGTGGAGCACGCATGGGGATGGTGATCCACCGCCTGGGTCAGGCGGGGGCGCACCGGTCGAGCCGATGCGATGGCTAGTTTTTACATCGATGTACATTGGCTGTAAAGAGCCAGGAGGCGCGGCCTGAATTCGAGGGCCCATCAGGCCGGGCGGACCCGCTTCCGATCCGGCTTCGGATCCGCGACCTGCCGGGACATAAACTCAGCAGCTCCGAGGGGCAGGGAGGGTTCTGGTGGCACGACCAAGGATCAAGGACGTCGCGCGGCTCGCGGGTGTGTCGGAGAAGACGGTCTCCAACGTCATCAACGACTACACCCACGTCTCCGACCGGACCAGAAGCGCCGTCCGCGATGCCATCGAGGAACTCGGCTACAAGGTGAACCTGGCCGGCCGCCATCTGCGCCAGGGCCGCACCGGCATCATCGCCCTCGTCATCCCCGAACTGGACGTCCCGTACTTCGCGGAGCTCGCCCGGCATGTCATCCGCGAGGCGGAGCGGCGTTCCCTGACGGTGCTGATCCACCAGACCGGCGCGGATCGCGATCACGAACTCGCGGCGCTGACCGGCTTCGGCTCCAGCTTCGTCGACGGGGTCATCCTCAGCCCGCTCGCCCTCACTCCCGACGACCTGCGCGACCGTGCGGGGTCCCCGCCCACCGTGCTGATCGGCGAACTGCTGGAGGAGGGCGCCGACCACGTCGCCATCGACAACGAGAAGGCCGCACGGGAGGCGACCGAGCATCTGCTCGGCCTCGGCCGCCGCTCCATCCTGGTCATCGGCGGACGCAACGACTCAGGCCTGGGCACGGCCGAGGCCCGTACCCGTGGCTATCGCGCGGCGCTCGCGGAGGCGGGCATCGCCTACGACCCGGCCGCCCTCCTGCCCGTCGAGTCCTTCCGGATGCCCGACGGTGCCGAGGCGGTGGCCCGGGCGCTGAGCGAGGGCGCCCGCCCCGACGCGCTGCTGTGCCTCAACGACCAGCTGGCCCTCGGCGCGCTGCGCACACTCCACGAGCACGGCGTCCGGGTGCCCGACGAGGTCGCCGTCATCGGCTTCGACGACGTCGAGGCCGGACGGTTCAGCGTCCCCACCCTGAGCACCGTCGCGCCCGACAAGGCCGCGGTCGCCCAGGTCGCGGTAGAGCTGCTGCAACGCCGGATGGACGAGGCCACGGGATCCGCCCCGGCGGACGCCTCCTCGACCGGCGTGCGGTCACCTCAGGACCTTGTGGTGGCGCACCGACTGGTACTGCGCGAAAGCACAGAAGGAGCCACCGGTCCGCTGCCGCCGCGCTCCCGGCCGGCGACATCCTGATCAGACTCGGCCGCGTCAGGGTCGGCCTGTCGCGGTCCCGTTCGGGGTGCCGTCCTGACCCGGTTCGGGGCCGAGCTGCTCGTACACGGGTGTGAACTCGAAGGGGTACTGCACGCAGGACTCCCCCGCGAAACACTGGGCGGCATGGCGGCGCATCCGGGGCCCGTAGGTTCCGTGGTGGATCAGATCCGTATAGGTCTCCCGTTCGCCCAGGCCCAACAGGCCCGCCGTGTCGGCCAGATAGACGTCGAAGCCCGGGTACATGAGCCCCAGGTAGGGCAGGTCGTCCAGGTCGAGGGCGAGCACCGGGTACTCCCCCTCCTCGTCAGGGTCGGTGACGGCCAGGATGCGCCGGGAGTCCGAGCCGCCCGGCAGCAGGAAGCACTCGGGGAAGCGCCCGGACAGCCACGCGAACTCCGCACCCCAGAAGTCACCCATCTCGTCACCCACCAACTGGTCCAGTGGCCGCGGCGCGAAGTCGCCGTCCGGAGTGAACCACTTGTGCCGCTCCAGCAGGCTGATGTCGTACGCCAGCCAGGCGCGCAGGCTCGGCGGCAGCGGGCGCCCGGAGGGGAAGGCGGCGTCGGCGAGCAGCGCCTCGTCCATCGGGTTGGCGGCCCCGCCTTCCACCCAGGGCACATTCACGTACGGCAGCAGGTACGGGAGGGCGCTGGCCGCCGGATCGCGGCGCACCGCGGCTATGACCTGTTCCGTCAACGGCAGTCCATGCATGGGACTTTCCTCGTGTTCGCTCGTCAGGATGGAAGAGGTGGTGTGCCGGCCTGTGCCCAGTAAGTGCTCAGGGGAGATAGGGCTTGGCCCAGTTCGCGAACCGCTGCCCCAACTCCGCCTGTGCCGCCGAGAGGACGGCCGCCGGGTCGTGCGCCACGGGCAGCGCGAAGTGCCGGTCGAGCCAGGCCACGTACTCGTCGTGGCGGTCGGAGTGCGGCTCGTCCTCGGAGCGGTAGTAGTACGCCTCGTCCCAGTCGACGCTGATCTCCGCGTCGAAGCCGAGAAGTTGGAACAGCTCCCGCAGATTCCGGGCCACGACGTGCTGACCGCCCTCGTCACCGAAGACGACCACGGGCAGACCGGCGGCATCGGTTCGGTCGTCGAGCCGCCAGAGCGCGTAGAAGGAGCCGCCGCCGGTGGCCTGCGCGAAAGGAATCAGCCGGCCGGTGAACTCGCGGTCGTCCGACCAGCCCGCCACCAGGCCGGACATGTCGCCGTACTCCGTCAGCCCGAAGCCGTCGGCGTAGTTCTCGTATCCGACCCCGTCCTGGAATTCCTTGAGCAGGTTGAGTTCCGCGACAGGCGAGTATTCCGTGGGCACCGCGTCTCCTGATGGTGAATCTGGGCGTGTGGATTCAGTCGGCACTCGGACGTGTCCTCGCCTCCCGAACGGCATCCTCACATCCCGCACTGACAACGCCGGCCGTACGGGGCGATCAGAGCCCGCACCCACGGTGCCGTGCTCCGCCCGGCCCCTCCGTTCGGACCACCGACGGAGCCTTTTCCAGTGATTTACGCCGGCCCCGCGCACGACGTACCAGCCATCGCGGGTACGCCGTCTGCGCAGATCACGGCCTCACGATCCATGAGGAGAGCAGCCATGTACGCAGTGGTTCGGCGGTACGCAGAGGTGACCGATCCGGCCGAGGCGGGACGCCGGGTGAACGAGGAGTTCGTGCCGCTCCTGCGCCAGGTCCCGGGCTTCGTGGCCTATTACTGGGTCGATGCCGGGGGCGGCGTCATGGTATCGACGGGAGTCTTCCAGGACCGCTCCGGCGCCGAGGAGTCGACGACCAGGGCGAAGGACTTCGTACGGGACCGCCTCGCCGAGCTGCTCCCCAACCCGCCCCAGGTGACGGCGGGCGAGGTGGTGGCGCATTCTTGACTTCCTCCGTCCCGTGAACGGGGCGGCTTCCCATCCGCATCGAAGTGCGGCCCGGTGGGTGGTTGACTCAGGTCAGCCGCTTGCGGGCTCGCCGCCGTCCGTCGCGACGCCGGAAGAGGCCGCCCGGATGGTGGAGGACCAGGCACCGGCACCGAGGTTCTGAGCGACACCGGCCCTCACTCGAAGAACTTCAGGCTCCAGCCGGTGTTCGTGTTCGGGCCGGGGACGTTCGCCCGGCTGTAGGTGGTGTTGCCCCACCAGCAGAACGTGCCCGTGTACCAGTACCGGTTCTCCCACGCGTACGGCGTCCCCTTGGCGACCGCGTGGAACATCAGCGGGAACCTCGGTCCGGCGGGCGGGCTCGTGGCGATGTCGCCGTCGAGCAGGACGAAACTGTGGTGGCCGGGGCCGTTGACGTGCAGGGTCGGGTCCCAGCCGGACATCATCGTGCCGCGGTTGGAACCGAACAGGCAGCCGTTGGACTTGTACCAGTCCCACACGTACGTCGGGTCGCCACCGGCGCGCAGCCGCAGTTCGGCGAGGCAGTACTGCTCGCTCCAGCTGCCGTTGGCGGAGTACACGATGTGCAGTTGCCCGTTGGGGTCCTTGACGGCCTCGGGGGCCTCGTTGATGAACGGGTTGCCGACCACCCGCTCCCAGCTCTCCCGGGGCTGTGAGATGACGTAGCGGGCGCCGGTCGGAGTGGTCGGGCTGTTCATGCGGGCGATGTAGAGGTTCTGCTCGACGTTGGTGTCGCCGGCCCAGCCGGACCACACGAACCAGCGCTGCCCGTTGAAGGTGAAGAGGGTTCCGTCGATGGCCCATTTGCCGTCCGGCAGGGCCAGTTGGGTCTCGCCGGTGTATCCGCTGTCCGGGGCGGCCGAGCTGATGACGTACATCCGGTGGGCCGGTCCGCGGCCCGCCGAGAAGTAGATGTAGTAGCGGCCGCCGTCCCGCACGATCTCGGGTGCCCAGACCTCGCCGAGGTTGCGGGTGTCGGACCAGACCTGCCGGGCGGGTGCCGTCGCCAGAGCGTCCGTCGACGGGGCCTGCCGGACGGCGATGCCGCCGCCGGCCGACTGCACCGAGATGTAGGTGCCCCCGACGCGGAGCACGCTCGGATCCGCCGCCCGCAGGCTCGTCTGTCCCGCCTCGGCGGGATCGGCGGCCGTCAGGGACAGCACGGCGGCGAGCACGCCGGACAGCAGCACGGCCGCGGCGCCGGTGACCCGGCGCGGAAGTCTCATGGTCACCCGGGCGCCTCGCTTTCCATCGATGGAACAGCTCCCCAGCAGCATTGTTGTGAGTCGCGGGCATGTCAATGCTCGCGAGGCTCCCGTGCCGCAAGTCGCCTGCGACAGACGCCCGGTGAGGGTGAATGACCGAGTGGTGCGCGAGGTCTGGACAGCGGTCGAGGGCCGTGCTGTCATTTCGGCGTCGCAAAATTTCCAACGTTGAAAGAAACGCCCGACCGCGTCCGTACCGGTCCTCCGTCATTCCTGCGGGCTGGCCTTTCCAGCCGACCGGTCCCGGTCCGCGACACCCGTGCAAGGAAAGGTTCGATGACAAGACAACACATCCGCCCACGGGCCAGACTCTGGGCGCTGCTGGCCACGGCCGCTCTCGTTGTGCCCCCGAGCGGTCTGGCCGCCACCGCGTCGGCAGCGGAGCCGACCGGCAGCGCCTCGGCGCTCGCCACCGAAGCAGCCGACGTCGAGGTGCACGGCCTGAAGGGCGAGTACTTCTCCATGTCGGCCCCCGGCGCACGGGACTTCGCCGAACTCGGTGGCACGCTGCTCGACCCGCAGATCAACTTCTCCGGTCTGACCAGCACCTTCCAGGAGCTGAACGGCAGGACGGAGCACACGACCGCCCGTTGGACGGGCCAGATCGAGGCACCGACCACCGGCGACTACACCTTCTACGCCATCGGCGACAACGGCTTCCGCCTCTACATCGACGGCGAGCCGGTCATCGACCACTGGGAGCCGGACTGGGACAAGGAGCAGACCAGCGCCGCGATCCGGCTGAACGCGGGCGAGAAGCACGACTTCCGCCTGGAGATGTTCCAGGACTTCGGCGGCGCCAACATGTTCCTGCGCTGGGCCGGCCCGGGCCTGTCCAAGCAGCTCGTGCCCATGTCGGCGTTCACTCCGCCCGAGGGCTTCGAGGTCTACCCGGTGGAGACGTCCGTCGCCACGGACGGCCGCCGTCTGCGGGCCCGTTTCGAAGGCAGGGTCGGTGACATCGGGGCGGTCAAGGACCACCTCAAGATCGAGGCCGACACGACGGCCATGCCGCTGAAGTCGGCCGCCGTCGATCCCCGGGACCGCAACTCCCTGCTCGTGACGCTCGCCGAGCCCATCCAGAAGAACCAGCAGGTGCGGGTCACCTACGACGGCGAGGGCGGCCTGACCTCGGGCGGCGAGACCGTGCCGAAGGTCATCCGCTACGCGGACAACGCCTCCACCCACCGGCTCACCACCAAGTGGGGCGACAAGGTCGACAAGCAGAACCCGCTCCCGGAGTACCCGCGTCCGCAGCAGGTGCGCTCCAAGTGGAAGAACCTCAACGGCCCCTGGCAGTTCAGCGGCGCCAAGGCCGGCGAGCAGCCGGTGTTCGGCAAGGACCTCGACGAGAAGATCGTCGTGCCGTACCCGGTGGAGTCGCAGCTCTCCGGTCTTGAGCGGCACGAGGACCACATGTTCTACCGCCGGATGGTGAACGTCCCCAAGGACTGGAACGTCGGCAAGGACGGCAAGGGCAACCGGCTCAAGCTGAACTTCGGCGCCGTGGACTACCAGGCCCGCGTCTTCGTCAACGGCACGAAGGTCGCCGAACACACCGGTGGCTACGACGCGTTCAGCGCCGACATCACCGACGCGCTGAAGGGCACCGGACCGCAGGAGGTCGTGGTCGCGGTCACCGACACCGGCGGCGCCGACCAGCCGATGGGCAAGCAGTCCACCAACCCGGGCGGCATCTTCTACACCCAGTCGTCGGGCATCTGGCAGACCGTCTGGATGGAGCCGGTCGCGAGCGCCGCGATCGATAACGTTGTCTCCACGCCGGACATCGACACGAGCAGCCTCGCGGTGACGGTGGAGTCGGGCAAGGCGTCCGCCGGGGCCCGCGTCGAGGCCGTCGCCCGCGACAAACGCGGCAATGTCGTCGGCAAGGTCAGCGGGCCGGCCAACAAGCAGCTGCGGCTGCCGGTCGCGAGGCAGCACCTGTGGAGCCCGGACGACCCCTACCTCTACGACCTCGACGTCAAGCTCACCGACGGCAGGTCGACCGACAAGGTCGGCAGCTACTTCGGTATGCGCAAAATAGGCATCGCGAAGGTCGGCGGTTTCCAGAAGCTGGTGCTCAACGGCAAACCGGTCTTCTCCCTCGCCACCCTCGACCAGGGCTTCTGGCCCGACGGCCTGTACACGGCGCCGAGCGACGAGGCCCTGGCCTTCGATCTGAAGGCGCACAAGGAACTCGGCTTCAACGCCGTGCGCAAGCACATCAAGGTGGAGCCCGCGCGCTGGTTCTACCACGCCGACAAACTCGGCCTGCTGGTCTGGCAGGACTTCGTCTCCGGCAACATCACCAACGAGACCGGGCAGCGCGCCTTCGTCGACCAGGGCCGGGAGATGATGCGCGAGCACCACAACGCGCCGTCCGTGATCGGCTGGATCGTCTTCAACGAGGGCTGGGGCGAGTGGGACCGCACGGAGACCGGCAAGATCGCCGAGTCCGTGAAGGAGGCCGACCCGTCGCGTGTCGTCAACGCCCACAGCGGTGTCAACTGCTGCAATTCCAAGGGCGATTCGGGCAAGGGCGACATCATCGACCACCACGACTACAACAACGAGGACCCGCCGTTCCCCGACGACAAGCGGGCGGCGATGGACGGTGAGCACGGCGGCTTCACCCTGCGCACGCCCGGGCACATGTGGCCCGGCGCGCCGACGGTGATCTACAGCGGCGTCAACGACAAGGAGGCGCTGACCCGCAAGTACGTCGAGAACACCGAGAAGTTCTACCTCGACCAGGCCGGGGCCGAGCTGTCCGGTTCGATCTACACCCAGATCTCCGACCTGGAGAACGAGCTCAACGGCCTGTACACGTACGACCGTCGGGAGATCAAGGTCGACCCGGTCCGGGTCCGTGAGATCAACCGCAAGGTCGTCGCCGCCGGCGCCGCGGCGGGCGAGCGGCAGCCGCTGAAGGGCGGCGGGCACTGGGCCCTCGACGAGGGCACCGGGACCACGGCGAAGGACGACGGCCCGAACACCAAGCCCCTGACGCTCTCCACGGGCACCACCTGGACGCCCGGAGTCAGCGGCAGCGCGCTGAAGTTCGACGGCAACGGCCAGTACGCCGAGACCGACGGGCCGGTGCTGGACACCACCGGAAGCTACTCGGTGTCCGCGTGGGTCCGGCTCGACGAACTCCCCGGCAACTACGCCACCGCGGTCAGCCAGGACACCCGGCGCCAGACCAGCCCGTTCTACCTCCAGTACGGGCAGGGCGCGTTCGCCTTCAGCACCCCGGGCGAGAGCCGTGCCCGCCTGGTGACCACACCGGAGAAGGGCCGCTGGTACCACCTGGTCGGCGTCCGCGACAGCGCCGACAACACCATCAAGCTCTACGTCGACGGAAAGCCGGCGGCGACCGCCACCGGCGGCGCGGCCTACCCCAGCACCGGTTCCCTGTCCGTCGGCCGCGCCCAGTGGGGCGGCAACGCCGTCGACTTCTGGAACGGCGCGGTCGACGAGGTCCACGCCTACGACAAGGCCCTCACCGCCGAGGAGGTGAACACGCTCTACACGGACGAGAAGCCGTGACACCAACGGCAACGACTGGGCCCCGGCGGGATGGCTCCCCCGCCGGGGCCCGTTCGCATCCATGCCTTTGACCGCGAAACGGCGGGTGCCCCCAGATGCCCTCAGCCCGAACCGGCGACCAGCGCCTCGCCGAGCGGGGTGCCTCGGTAGAGCACCGACCGTCCGGACCGGGCGCGGACGAGCAGCCCCGCGCCTCGCAGGATGGCGAGGTGGTCTCCAACCGCGCCAGGTGCCATGGCGAGGCTTCGGGCGAGGTGGCTGGTGCTCGCCGGGGCGTCCAGCGCCAGCAGCAGCCGGGCTCGGGACCGGCCCACCAGAGCGGTCAGCGCGTCCGGTTGGGAGACGGTCTCCTGTTCACCCCACAGGGCGGCGGTGCCGCGGGCACGGTAGACCAAGGTCCTGGGCCAGGGGTCTTCCAGGTGGGCGGCGATGTGCCCGACGCAGACGGAAGGGATCAGCAGTAGCCCGTCGCCGGCGAGGCGGACTGTTCCGCCTCGGAAGAAGCCGATCTCGATACCGCCGTCGCGCCAGGCGATGCCCGGGTGCAGGCTCTCGATGGTCGTGGCCCAGCCGTGTTCGCCGATCACACCCACCCGGTGCACGACATCGCGCTCACAGATCGCGCGCAGTTGCGGCCAGTGCGCGGCGCGGCGGTGCTTACAGTCGGCTGGATGCTCACCTGGCACCCGCCCACCCCATCGCCTCGCTGACAGGCAGCCAGTCCGGTAACTCATCCCACGAAAGGCTCATGCCGCATGATCGACGAATTCGCGAAGGACAACCTGCACGGGAGACTGCGGCGGGACCGCGAGACGCTGCTCTGGAAACTCGACGGCTTGTCCGAGTACGACGCCCGTCGGCCTTTGACAGCGACCGGGACCAACCTCCTCGGTCTGGTCAAACACGTGGCCACCGTCGAGGCCAGATACTTCGGCGAGGTCTTCGACCGCCCTTCCCCGGAACCGCTGTGCCGGTGGCAGGACTCCGACGGCAGCGATCAGTGGGCGACCGAGGACGAGACCCGCGAACAGATCATCGGGTTCTACCGGCGCACATGGGAACACTCGGACGCGACGATCGACGAGCTTTCCCTCGACTCCCCCGGCCATGTGCCGTGGTGGGCGGGGCCTTCTCCCAACACGAACCTGTTCGCCGTCATGCTCCACGTCCTCACCGAGACCATCCGGCACTCCGGGCACGCCGACATCCTGCGCGAGGGCCTCGACGGCCGGACCGGGGTGCGCCCCGAATACGAGCAGCCGATCGACGAGGAAGCCCGCGCGGCCTACTGCGCCAAGATCGAACAGGCCGCCAGGTCGGCCACATCGACCAAGGCCTAGCCGGATACCACAGGGACGGAAGTCGGGCGGCGGCGTCCGCCGACGCCGCCGCCCGATCCTGCTACTCCCGGTTCACGGTGCCCAAGGGGCCTCCACGGACCACGTGGTGTCCTCTGTGAAGAGGGAGGGGTTGTCCCAGGTGTGAGTGCCGCCCGGGGTGGCGAGCCAGAGTTCGGCGTTGTAGTGGCGCAGGTACTGCTCCGGGAAGTTGTACGCGGAGAGGCGTACGCCGCCGTTGGCGGCCGGGACGGGGCAGAAGGTGGCGTCGGCACGGTACAGGTCGCCGCTGCCGGGTTCCTTGTAGACGCGGTACTCGCGGTGCCGCAGGTACTCGCCGGGGTAGTTGCGCGACTCGAAGCTGTAGCAGGAGCTGTTGGCGAGGCCGGGGACGATCTTCCAGGTGGCGTCGTTCTTGAGCAGGGCGTCGCTGCCGCTGCCCACGACGTCGGTGAAGACCGCTCCGTCCCTGTGGCGCACGTACCGGTCGGTGTAGCCGGGGGTCGTCACCCGCAGGGACTTGTACTGGTTGGCGGGCAGGGTGATGGGGGTCGTAGAGCCGCGGGAGGCGTTGATGAGGGCCTGGTTGGCGGCGCGTACCCGGGCCTCGTCGACCTTGACCACCTGGCGGTCGTAGGTGAGCAGGCCGTTGACCTCGTTCTCGACGTCGGTGATCTCGGTGTAGACCGACGCGGACAGGCCGCGTGGCATACGCACCTCGCGGATGGCGTCGATGAGGCCCACGAAGCGGTTGTTGAGGTGGGCGAGGTCGGCCTGGTCCTCGTAGCTGAAGCCGCCGCCGGGGTACCACTCGTGGCCGGCGACCTTGAAGCCCAGTCCGCCGAACTCGCCGAGGACGGCAGCGCGGGTGGAGCTGGGCACGGTGGTGCCGGGCCCGACGTAGACGTGGTGGTCGACGACGTCGCCGTTGCCGCCGTCGACGGCACCGCAGCAGTTGACGCCGCTCATGTTGTCGACGAGGCGTGAGGGGTCGTAGGCCTTCACCTTGTCGGCGAGTCGGGCCTGGTCGTACTGGCCCCAGCCCTCGTTCTGGTTGACCCACATGACGAGGGACGGCGAGCTGCGGTGCTGGTCGATGATGCGGTCGTACTCGGCCTCCCACTGGGTGCGGGCGGCGGCGTCGGGGGTGCGTTCCATGGACGGCATGTCCTGCCAGACCAGCAGTCCGAGCCGGTCGGCCCAGTAGAACCAGCGCTGCGGTTCGACCTTGATGTGCTTGCGGACCATGTTGAAGCCGAGGTCCTTGTGCTTCTGGAGGTCGTTCCGCAGGGCGGCGTCGGTGGGCGCGGTGTAGATGCCGTCCGGCCAGTACCCCTGGTCCAGGGTGCCGGTCTGGAAGACGAACTTGCCGTTGAGGACGGGACGGAGGGTGCCGTCGACGCGGGCGATGCCGATGGAGCGCATGCCGGTGTAGCTGCCGACCGAGTCGACGGTCGTGCCGCCGGAGAGGAGGTCGGCCTTCACGTCGTAGAGGAAGGGGTCTTCCGGGGTCCACAGGTGCGGGTTCGGGACGGGCACGGTGAACTCGGTGCCGACCGGGCCGGTGGCGGTGCCGACGGTGGTGCCGCCGGTGGAGACGGTGACGCGGGCCTGGTGGCCGTTCGTCCCGGTGCCGCGGACGGTGACCTTGAGGCGGTTGTTCGCCAGGTCGGGCACCATGTCGAGGCGGCTGACGTACGCGGAGGCCGTGGGTTCCAGCCACACGGTCTGCCAGATGCCCGACGCGGCGGTGTAGAGGATGCCGCCGCCGGGGTGCGGGGCGACGTCGCGGATCCGCTGCTTGCCTATCGCCTGGGTGCCCGTCTCGGTGGGGTCCCAGACGGAGACGACGATGGTGTTGGTACCGCCGACCAGGAGATCGGTGACGTCGTAGGAGAAGGCGTCGTAGCCGCCGCTGTGGGTGGCGCCGGCCTGTCGGCCGTTGACCCATACCGTCGTACGCCAGTCGCTGGCGCCGAAGTTGAGCTGGACGCGGCGGCCGTTCCAGTTCGACGGGACGGTGAAGGTGCGCTTGTACCAGAGCTTGTCGTTCTGGGTGACCTTGCGCTGGATGCCGGAGAGCGCGGACTCGGCGGCGAACGGGACCCTGATCTGCTCGCTGAAGGTGGCCGGCTGTCCGGCGTCCGCCGAGGTGACGGCGAAGTCCCAGATGCCGTTGAGGTTGGCCCAGTCGGGGCGGGTCAGCTGGGGGCGGGGGTATTCCGGGAGCGGGGTGTCGACGGGGACCTGGTTGGTCCACGGAGTGGTCATGGGGGACGGCTTGGGTGTCCAGGCCCGGGGTGCGGCGGCCGCGGAACCTGTGGCCGTCAGAGCTGTGCCGCCGACCAGGGTGAGCGCGGCGAGCGCGGTGGTCGCCCACCGCGCTCGTCGTCTCAGCCAGTCGAACGGCCTTCGGCCTGCGGGTACTCGACGCATCGTGCCTCCTTGAATCGTGGGGTGGGAGACGTGCGCGTGCGGGCGGCGGCCGGCGGGGAGTCCGGCCGCCTGGAACCGGACCCGGGGGCCGGGCGGGGGGGCGCGGCCGCCGGGTCCGGGGCTTGTCACATCAGTTGCCGTCTGCGGCCCAGCCAGGTCTGGGCGATGACGACGACGGCGAGGAAGGCGCCGCTGACGACCTGCTGGTAGGAGGAGTCGAGGGAGCCGATCTGGTTGATGACGTTCTGGATGACCTTCAGGAGCAGTACGCCGACCAGGGAGCCGCTGACGTAGCCGAGGCCGCCGGTCAGCAGGGTTCCGCCGATGACCACGGCGGAGATGGCCTCCAGTTCCATGCCGTTGCCGAGGATGGTCACGCCGGAGGCGAGCCAGGCGGCGTTGAGCGCGCCGGCCAGGCCGGCGAGAAGCCCGGACAGGGCGTAGACGAGGATCTTGGTGCGGGCCACGGGGGCGCCCATCAGGGCCGCCGCGTCCTCGTTGCCGCCGACCGCGTACACGTGCTGTCCGAAGCGGGTGCGGCGCAGCACGACGGCTCCCGCGACGAACAGGGCCAGGGTGATCCACACCGGGTTGCCGAGGCCCAGGGTGGTGCCCTGGCCCAGTTCGGCGAGGAAGGAGCCCTTGCCGATCAGGAAGGTGTCCGCGCCCTCGTCGGTGATGGCGAGCAGCAGGCCGCGGGCGCCCAGCATGGCGGCGAGCGTGACGATGAACGGGGCGAGTCGGGAGCGGGCGACCAGCAGGCCGTTGACGACGCCGATCAGGCCGCACACCGTCAGCGGCAGCAGCAGGGCCACCAGGGTGCCGTGGCGTGACCCCCAGGCCGCGAGGACGCCGCCGAGGGCGAAGAGCGAGCCGACGGACAGGTCGATGCCGCCGGTGATGATCACGAAGGTCATGCCGAGGGCGACGATGGCCAGGAAGGCCGAACTGGTCGCCATGTTGCCGATGTTGTCGCCGGTGGCGAAGGAGTCGAAGGAGAACGACGCCACCAGGGAGACGAGTACCAGCACGGCCAGCGCGCCGTGCTGCTGGATCAGGGCGCTCAGTCGCTCGGAGCGCGCGGAGCCGACCGGCTCGCTCTCCCCTGTCGGTTCGTTGCTCGCGGTGGTCACGGGCGCGTCCGTTTTCGTGACGGTCATCGCTTCCCCCGTCCCCGTGCCGCGTAGACCGCGGCGACGATCACTATGGCCTGGGCGATCTGGGTCCAGGAGGGCGGCAGATCGTGCTTGATGAGGGTGGCGGTGAGCAGCTGGATGAGGACGGCTCCGGCCACGGTGCCGGCGATGTTGACCCGGCCGCCGGTCAGCGGGGTGCCGCCTACGACGACCGCCGTGATGGCCGAGAGCTCCATCAGGTTGCCGAGCGAGGTCGGGTCGCTGGCCTGGAGGCGGGCGGTCGCCAGCACGCCTGCCACGGCGGCGAGCAGCGCGCACACGACGTACACGATGATCAGCACGCGACGCACCGGCAGACCGGCGAGCTGCGCGGCGGGCCGGCTGTCGCCGATGGCCAGGAGCTGGCGGCCGAAGGTCGTGCGGCGCACCACGAAGGCCACCAGCAGGGCCAGGACGGCGGCGATCAGGATCAGGTACGGGATGCCGAGGACGTCGCCGGAGCCCAGGGAGGCCAGGGCGGGGTTGCGCAGGTCCTCGAGCTGGGGCAGCAGCACGAGTGCGATGCCCCGGCCGCCGACCATGAGGGCGAGCGTGGCGACGATCGGCTGCACTCCGACGAGCGCGACCAGCGCACCGTTGGCCAGTCCGACGCCGGCGGCGAAGAGCGCGACGACGAGCAGGGCGGGCAGGAGTCCGTAACCGAGGTAGAGCGCGGTGACGGAGGCCGCCAGCGCCATCACGGCACCGACCGACAGGTCGACGCCCTCGGTGCCGATGACCAGGGCCATGCCGAGGGCGACGATGATGACGGGGGCGACCTGGACGGCCTGGGTGCGGAAGTTCTCCGCGGTGAGGAAGTGCGGGGTGATGACGGTGTTGACGACGAGCAGCGCCGCGACACCCGCGTAGACGCCGTACGTCTGGAGCCACTGGAGCACGCGGGCCTTGTCCAGCGGGGCGGTGCGGAGGGCGGCCTCAGCCATCGGTGGCCACCTCCTTGGCCAGGTGTTCCACCTGGGCGTCCCCGGCGATGGTGCGCATCAGCTTGTCCTCGGTGACGTCGTCCCCGGTCAGTTCGCCGACGACGGCACCGTCCTTCAGTACGACCACGCGGTCGGACCCTTCGATCAGTTCCTCCAGGTCGGAGGAGATGAGCAGGACGCCCAGGCCGTCGGCGGCCAGTTCGTCCACGAGTTTCTGCACCTCGGCCTTGGCGCCGACGTCGATACCGCGTGTGGGCTCGTCGAGCAGAAGCACCTTGGGGTTCATGGCGAGCCAGCGGGCGAGCAGCACCTTCTGCTGGTTGCCGCCGGACAGTTCACCGACCTTCTGGTGCGGTGAGGATGCCTTGATGCGCAGCCGCTTGATGAAGGTGTCGACGACGCTGTCCACGCGCGCCTCGGAGACGAGGCCGAAGCGGGACAGCCGGGGCAGGACGGCGAGCGCGATGTTCTCCCGGACCGAAAGGCCGGGGACGATGCCCTCGCTCTTGCGGTCCTCCGGCAGCAGGCTGACGCCCGCCCGGATGGCGGCCGGTGCGGAGCCACCGCGCAGCGGGACACCGGCCACGGTGACGCGGCCCGAACGGACGGGCAGGGCGCCGGAGATGGCCTTCGCGGTCTCGGTGCGTCCGGAGCCGAGGAGTCCACCGAGGCCGACGACCTCGCCGGGCCGGATGCTCAGCGACACCTCGTGCAGCTTGTGCGGCACCGTCAGTTCCCTGGCCTCCAGCACGGGTTGGGAATCGATCGCCTCGTGGTCGCCGGTGAACTTGGTGACGCCTTCCTCGCGGACCTCGCCCAGGTCACGGCCGAGCATCGTGGACACCAGGGCGAGGCGGTCGAGGTCGGCCAGCCGGCCGTGGTGGACGCGTCGGCCGTCGCGGAGCACGGTGACCGTACTGCACACGGCGTAGAGCTCGTCCAGGCGGTGGCTGACGTAGACGACGGCGATGCCCGCGTCGCGCAGCCGCCGGATCACCGAGAACAGGGTCTCGACCTCGCGCGGTTCGAGGGAGGAGGTCGGCTCGTCCATGATGACGATACGGGCGTCGGTGGCCACGGCACGGGCCAGGGCCACCATCTGCTGGGCGCCGACCCCGAGGGTGCGCAGCGGCCTGCGGACGTCCACGCGGACGCCGTAGCCGCGCAGGGTTTCCTCGGCCTCCCGGTTCATGCGTGCGATGTCCAGCACGCCGAAGCGGTTGCGCGGTTCGCGGCCCAGGAAGAGGTTGCGGGCCACGCTGAGCAGCGGGATCAGGTTGACCTCTTGGTAGATGGTCGAGATGCCCGCCTTCTGCGCCTCCAGGGGCGTGGCGAAGGAGACCTTGCCGCCCTGGAAGGTGATCTCGCCGGCGTCGGGGCGGTACACGCCGGTGAGGAGCTTGATGAGGGTCGACTTGCCGGCGCCGTTCTCGCCGATCAGGGCGTGGACCTCGCCGGCGTGCAGGGTGAGGTCCACGTCGTCCAGGGCCCGGACGCCGGGGAAGGTCTTGCTCAGTCCACGGACGGCGAGGACTTCGGCGGGGGGTGCCACCTGTGCCTCCAGGAAGAAAGGGGTGGAGAAAGTCGTGAAGAGGCCTGTGAGGGAAAGGCGTTGGGGCCCGGGCGACGCCCGGGCCCCGTGGGATCAGTACGCCTTGGCGATCTCCGTCTTCGCGTTGTCCGCGTCGTAGGCGCTGTCCTGGATGATGACGTCCTGCGGGACTTCCTCGCCCTTGGTGAAGGTGTCCAGGGTCTGGAACGCCAGCGGGCCGAACCGGGGGTTGGACTCGATGACGCCGCTGATCCAGCCGTCCACGATGCCCTGGACGGCGTTGCGGGTGCCGTCGACGGTCACGATCTTGACGTCACCGGCCTTCTTGCCTGCGCCCTTGAGCGCGGCCACCGCGCCGAGGCCCATCTCGTCGTTCTCGGCGTAGATGCCCTTGATGCCGGGCTTCGACTGGATGAGCTGCTCGGTGACCTGCTGGCCCTTCTCGCGGGCGAAGTCACCGGTCTGCTCGAACACGACCTTCAACTCCGGCGCCTTCTCGGCGATCCGCTCCTTGAAGCCCTTGGTGCGTTCGGTGGTGACGTTGTTGCCGGCCGAGCCGAGGAGGATGGCGACCTCGCCCTTGCCGCTGGTCGCCTCGATCATCTGGTCGGCGGCCCGTCTGCCCTGCTCGACGAAGTCGGAGGCGATGAAGGAGACGTAGTCCTTGCAGGCGGTGGCGTTGATCTTGCGGTCGATCGTGACGATCGGGACCTTCTTGGCGGCGGCGGCCTGGAGCACCGGGTCCCAGCCGTCGGAGTTGAGCGGGGCGATCACCAGGAGGTCGGCGCCCTTGGCGAGCAGGTCCTGGACATCGCTGATCTGCTTGGAGAACTGCGACTGGGCGTTGGCCGTGAGCAGCTTGACGCCCCGCTTCTTCGCCTCGTCCTTGATGGACTGGGTCTCGGCGATACGGAACGGGTTGGCCTCCTTCTCCGACTGGGAGAAGCCCACGGTCGCGTTCTTCAGATCCAGCTTCTCGGCGCCGTAGGCGTCGATGGCGCAGGTCTTGCTGCCCGGCTTCGGTGTGACGACCTTCTGCTCCGCGCCTGCGGCCGCCGGCGACTGAGTGTCCTTCGAGGCATCGTCCTCCGACTTCGCGCATGCGCCGGCGGTCAAGGCCACGGCGGCGGCCAGGGCCACGGCCCCGGGGCGGGCGAGGAGACGAGGACGGTGAGTGGTGCGCTGCATGGTGACCCCGATCCGGGTGACGCTGAAAGGGAACTGAGGAGCTGACGCACAAGCAGAAACAGCGCATCTCCCCTGGCGGGCAACGTTGTCCGGCCGCCGCAAGGAGGTTTTTACATCGTTGGAAGGACGCTGTAAACCCCCTGTGCGCACACCTGTATGCATCGTGAGGAGGCGGGGGTCGGAGGGGAAGCGCTTGCTGCACGAGGAGCCCTCGCGCCGCCGTCAACTCCCGTACGGGCCTCGGGACCTGGGGCGACCAGGCCTTTGGCTGGGTCGGCGGGAAGGTCCGTGAGCGGGGTGCAGTGCGCCCGGCGCAACGCGGGGAAGTACCGCCGAGGCTAGGCGAACGAACCCCCTCCGGCGGCACGACGAACGACCCCGCCGGTCGGTCGACCGACCGACGGGGTTCGCGGCGGAGTTGCCTATGGGCTGGTCAGCCTCGGGTCGGTCCGTCCTTCGCCGCACCGCGCCCGAGGGTGCTCTCCCGCTCCACGAGGCGGTAGTCCGCCCAGACACGGCGGGGCTCGGGAGCCTCGCCGCCCAGCCGGGCGAGCACCGACTCCACGGCGAGCCGGCCGATGGCCGACTTGTCCGGCGACACGGAGGTCAGCGTCACCGCGCCGAAGTGCCCCTCGACCACGTCGTCGAAGCCGACGACCGCGATGTCCTCGGGGACGCGAAGTCCGCGCTCGTGCAGGACACGCATCGCGCCGATGGCCATCGGGTCGTTGTAGGCGAAGATCGCGTCCGGGCGCCGGCCGGCATCGAGGATCCGGGTCATGGCCGCCGCGCCGTCCGCATGGCCCCAGCCGTCGGTGGCGGCCACAAGCCCGTCGTCGGCGGGCAGTCCGGCGGCGGTGAGTTCCTCGCGCCAGCCTCGTACGCGCAGTTGTGCGGGCTCGCTGCGGCCGCGCCGGTCGCCGATGAACGCCACCTCCCGGCGTCCGAGGCCGACCAGGTGCCGGACGGCGGCGCGGGCCGCGGCGACGTTGTCGATGGCGATGTGGTCGTACGGCAGGTCGTAGTCCCGCTCCCCGAGCAGCACAAGGGGCACGTTCTCCGCCCGGTCGCGCAGGTCCTCCGACTCCAGCTCGATGGGGCTGAGGATGAGTCCGTCGATGACGCGTGCGCGGAAGCCCTGGCTGACCAGCAGCTCCTGTTCGCGGCGTCCGCCGGTGTGGTCAAGGAGCACGATGTAGTCGTGGGCGGCGGCCGCGTCGATGACGGCGGCGGCGAGCTCGGCGAAGTAGGGGTTGCCGAGCTCCGGCAGCGCGAGCGCGATCATGCCCGTGCGTCCCTTGCGCAGGTGCCGGGCGGCCAGGTTGGGCTGATAGCCGAGCGCGTCGATGGACCGCTGTACACGCTCGCGCATGGCGGGGGTGACGTGCTGGTAGTTGTTCACCACGTTGGAGACGGTCTTGATGGAGACCCCCGCGTGGGCGGCGACGTCCTTGAGGCTGACCCGCACGGCATTCCTTTCGAAACGGCCCGACTCGGGTCGTCGGTGCGGGTACGGCGTCGTCACCGTGAGCCTGGCGCCGAGTCCCAGGGCTTGAATTTTACAACGTTATACATCCGTCATCGGGGCGCTGACAAGGCGTTGCGCCGACACACGGGGCCCTCGGGCAGGCAGGTCTACCGAACCGGGCGCCTGCCGCTTCGCCGGATCCTCATTCCCACGTAGAGGACGTCGGCGATCGCCACGAGTATGCCGATGAACAGCAGGTAGAGCAGTCCCTCGGCGAGCACTCCGATGAAACCGAGTATCACCGCCACGAGCAGCAGGAACAGGAACAGAGCCATGGCCGCCTCCCGGATCGTCGTTTCGTCAGCGGCGCGCAAGGCGCCGCTCGCCCTCCGCGCCGGGCTTGTAGGCCAGGTCGTAGTGAGCGAAGATCGCTTCTTCGTCCCCGGCGGGCAGGACTCCGTCGATCTCGATGGACGGCGCTTCCTTCACCAGGCGTTTCGAGTAGACGACCTTCAGGTATCCCGGACCGACCGTCGCTCCGGCGAGCGGCACGAACACCAGGCGGTGCCGGGTCGGCATGCCGACCGTGACGGTCGCGAAAGACGGCCCGTCGGTGACGGTGTCCACATAGATCGACTCCAGTTTGCCGATCTTGCGCGCGTTGTCGTCGACCACATCGTGACCGCGCCACTCCCGGATGTCACCGGCCTCGAACATCGTCATCCTCCGCTCATCGTCCCCCTTTCGGCCGCGTACCCCCTTTTCGGCTTCTCTGCACGGTGCGCCCGGAAGGAACCGCGTCGACGGATCAGGGGTCCACCCGCGTCAGTTGACCTCGCTCACCGGTCCCAGGAGGTCCTGGAGCACCCTTTCCGATCCGATGGCGACGGACCGGGCCATCAGCTCCTCGTGGCGTTCCTCGCCCAGCACCGCATGAGCCGCGCGTTCGTATCCGGCCCGCATGTGACGCGCGTCCGGGGTGCCCCGCTCGGGCTGGCCGACCGAGCTCCAGAGGACCTCGGCGGCGGCCCGCGCGGCCGCCGCCTGCTCGATGGCGCCTTCCGCGGCGAGCGTCGCCGCCAGCAGGTCGAGGCCGAGTGCCAGGCCGTACCGGTCTCCGATGCTGCGCTTGCCCCGGAGCATCGACCGGGCGTGCGTGCTCGCGGCCGCGGCCTGGTCCTGGAACAGGGCGATGACGGCCAGTTGATAGTCGGTGTAGCTGCGAGCCCACCGCTCCCCTGTCCCGATGCACTCGGCGCGCAGTTCCTCCGCGTCGACGCGGGCCCGGTCCAGGTGTCCCTGACCGGTCAGCGCGAACACGCGAGCCGTACGGCAGAGCAGTCTGCCCGCCTCGGACTCCGGCGTACGCGGCGACCGTGCCAGCGCCGCGTCCACGGCACTCTGAGCGGCTCGGGGCCGGCCGGCCAGCAGATGGATGAGGCTGCTCAGGTAGGCGGAGCGGAGCATGCCGTCGGCGTCCTCGCTGCGTTCCGCCTGTCGGGCCGCGAGTTCGGCGAGGGTGTACGCCCCGGCGCTGTCCCCGATCAGCACGCGGGTGATCCCCAGCGCCCACAGGGCCCTGGCCCGGATGCGTGCGGGTGCCGCGCACCGCGCCAGAGCGACCTCCAGGTACTCGCCCGCCACCTGTAGGTAGCCGCAGCAGCTCCAGAAGAAGCCGAGGAGCCCGCACATCTCCACTGCCGCCCCGGAGGAGGTCGACAGCCAGTGGTCCAGCGCGGCCCGCAGGTCGGCGTGGGCGTCGTCCAGTCGCCGGTACCACCATGTCTGGTCCGGGCCCCGCCAACCCGCGTCGGCCCGGCGCGCCTGCTCGAGGAAGTAGTGGGCGTGCCGGTGCGACAGGGTCGCCGTCTCACCCAGCTCGTCCAGCCAGGTGCTGCCGTATTCGCGGAGGGTGTCGAGGAGCAGGTAGCGGTTGCCGCGGCGGCTCAGGACCGACTTGCGCTCCAGCCCCGCGAGAGCGGCGGTGAGCGCTTCCGCTCCGAGGGGGCCGCCCATGCACACCTGCTGCACGGTGTCGGCTGTGACGTCGCCGCGGAAGACGGACAGCCGCGCCCAGAGCAGTCGTTCGGCGGGTTCGCACAGCTCATGGCTCCAGCCGATCGTCGTCCGCAGAGCGCGATGTCGTGACGGGCCGTTGCCGTGGTCGGCCTTGAGCTCCAGGCGTGAGCGCAGGTGCCGATCGAGCTGTTCGACGGTCAGGTCGGCGAGTTGTCCGGCGGCCAACTCGATGGCCAGCGGGATCCCTTCGAGGCGCCGGCTCAGCCGTACGGCAGTCCTCACGTCCTCGGGGCTCACCAACGGAGTGCCGAGCAGGGCCGCTCGTGCGCGGAGCAGTTCCGCCCCGTCGGTCCGGGCGGGCAGGGGTGCCACCTCGATGACGTGCTCGCCGGGCAGGCCGAGCGGTTCCCGGCTGGTCGTCAGCACGGTCAGGCCGGGAGCGGCGGCGAGGAGGCGGGCCACGACCGTGCGGCAATCGCGCCTCACATGCTCGCAGGAGTCCAGGACCAGCAGCACGTCCTGGTCGTGGAGCCACCTGGTGAGGGCTTCCAGGGTGTCGGTGGCGGAGTGGTTGGCGAAACCGAGCGCATGCGCCACGGCGGGCACCAGCAGCTTGTCGTTCTGGAGCGGCCACAGATCGACCCAGACCACGGCTCGGCCGCCGCGGTGCCCGAGGCGCTCCACCACCTCCGACGCGAGACGGCTCTTGCCCACCCCGCCCACGCCGGTGAGGGTGACGAGACGCTGTTCCGACAGGGACCCGGCCACGGCGGCCAGTTCTTCCGCGCGGCCCACGAAACGGCTCGGAAGTTCGCAGGAGTGGATGATCACATGACCAGTGTGACGGGACCGGAGCCACTGATCGCCCGTCCAACGGCGTACCGCGATACGCCCAGCGCGGCCCGGCCCCGGTCGTCGTGAGGCGTCTCATGCCTTCGCCCCGTCGTGCGGCCGGGCGGGACACAGGGAGTCGGCCGCAGTGGCTCACACCTTCGAGGGACCTGGACTCGGCTCCACTTGATCCACTCCTGACGAACCGTCTCTTGTCCAGCCATGCCTGACATATTCACCGGATCGTAGGAGAGCAGTGCCGGTCCGCATATGCCCGGCGCTCTTGGCCCCTACCGTCACGCATCTGTTCCCGTGTCGCTCGTCCGGCGTCGGCACCACCGCCCCGCGACAACGGCTCTCGCGTGCGACGAGCCGTGCCCGCCACGCCGGGACAGGACCATCGTCGACGACCCTGGGAGCACCGTGCCGGGCACAAGCCTTCCCGATGACCGCTACAGCCGCACCGAGGCCACCCGGCTGCTGTGCGCCGGCGTCTATCAGGACGCCACCTTCCGACGCCGGGTGCTCGACGAACTGGTCGGCCACATGGAACGGCCCGTCGCCCCCGCGCTGGGCGTGGACGTCCTGCCGGTACTCGCCCATGCCGTCCGCGTGGCCCGCAGGGAGACCCGTACGGCGCTGCTGATGCTCGCGGCCTGGGCCGGGTTCGTGCTCTCCGACTTCCTCATGGTGTGGGACAGCGTGTCCGACCGCTGGGGACACGACGCCGAGGTGGGCTTCGGCAACGTCTTCACCGCGCTCTACCTGGGCCAGGAGAACGTGTCCGGCGGGATCCCGATGCCCTGGTCCCAGCTCTACGCCCTGGTCACGTTCGCGATGTGGCTCGCCGCCGCCGTCGGCGAACGGGGCAGCGACGTCAAGGAGTTGGGTCTGCCGGGAACGGTGGCTCGCGCCGCCGACGGCCTCGGCCGCCTCGCCGGACTGGGCAGCGTGCTGTTCCTCTGCTTCTACTGGTACCTCTACCTCGCCGGGCTCGTGGACGGCACCGCGCAGACGCCGTACCCGGCGCTCTTCCCCCTGGTGATCACCCTCATCGGCTGGCAGCACCAGGCGAGCCACCGCAAGGCCCTGTGCCGGTGGCTCTCCAAGTGGACGTTCGCCACGGCCACCCAACCCGGGCTGCCGCCGGGCCTCCCGTACGACGACCTGGTGGCCGGCATCCACAGGGAGCAGCAGGCGCCCGTCACCCTGTACGACCTGGAGAAGCCCTTCATCGGCATGGGCGCGCGCAGGAAGAGCTGGTCCTTCGCGATGGAGCTGCGCAAACTGCCCGAGGAGACCCGGGGGCAGGTTCCCGCGCAGAGCAGTGCCGCCAACGGCGCCGGAGCCGGCCTCGCCCGGCGGACCACGGAGCGCCTGACGGCGAGTGCCGCGCTCGACATGATCGAACCTCAGCTGATCGAGCTGCGGGAGTCCGCCGCCCGCACGGGCCGCGACCGCCTGCGGGACCTGGAGATCGAGCGGTTCCTGTATCTCCCGGGAGGCGTCGGGCGCGACGAGGAGGTGGAGGTCGGCGGCGTCGACGACGCGGCCGCCTTCGCCGCCACGCCACGGGGACGCGGGCAGGGTGGACGCCCGGTGTACGACCCCGAGCAGATCGCCGCCCAGCTCGACGAGGCGGTGGACGAGGGCGGTGAGGCCCGGCGGGTGTTCCTGCGGGTCCGGGTCGGTGCCTGGCACGAACAGCTCGTCGTGACGGTGCTCGTGCGGGTGCACACCCAGGGCGGCATGCTCGTCCTGGAGGTCGAGGCCTACGTTCTCGGGCCGATCCGCAAGGAGTTCCGGGGCGTGGACGCGCTGGTGGAGCGGCTGCCGGAGAAGTGGCCCAGCGCCGCCCTGCGTGCGCTGCGGCACGCTCCCGCGATCGGCGTGACCTGTGCGATCGGCGCGCTCGGCAGCGTGTACCGCGAGATCGCCTCCGGCTGGTCCGACGGCGACGAGGTGCCGGACGTACCCCGTGTCTCACTGCGGGCCGCGGCCGCTCAGAAGGATCTGTCGATCTTCCAGGAGACGGACGCCGAGCGGTACATCAAGACGATTCAGGAACGTATCGCGGGCGGCGTCCGGGTGGCGCTCCGCGAACACGGCTACCGGACCGAAGAGTTCGAACAGCACATCTACCAGGTCAGTGGCGGTGGCGTCTTCATCAAGGACATGTCGGGCGGCGCGATCGCCACCGGCAGCCACGGTCAGGCGTCCTCGCGGACGTCCCCCGCGCCCGGCACCGGCCTGCCGCGCCAGGAAGGAAACCTCACATGAGTCAGGACCACACCTCGCCGCAGCTGCCCGACGGCGGTGCGGCCGCGGGAGGCGGAGTCAACATCGGCTCGATGTCCGGCGGCTCCATCGCCACCGGCAGCCACGGCCGGGCCGTCTCGGTCAACGCCACGGGCGCGACCCCCGACGCCCGGCACCAGGAACTCCTGTCAGCGGTAAGGGAGTTGCTCGCCGAGCTGCCCGAGCAGGGTGCCCGCGCGGTGGAGGACGCCGCGCTGCACGCCGAACTCGTCGATCTGGAGGCCGAGATCACGAGCTCGGGCCGGGCGGAGTCCGGCCGTCTCACCCGCGTGCTGGGGAGCGTTCGGCGCTGGCTCGGCTCGCAGGCCGCCGCCGCGGGCGCGGTGGCCTCGGCGACCGCCGTGGTGCAGGGAATCGCCCAGCTACTCGGCTGAGAGCCGACCGGACAGCGCAGACGGCCGGGAGCCTGGAGGGACGACGGCGATGAGGGTGTACGACAGGGAACGGCAGGAGTGGGCGGGCGGACGCCGCGAGCGCCTCTACCACCCGGACCAGTATCTGGACCTGCCGCGGCAGCGGCGCGTTCTGGAGCGCACCGGCGTGGTGCTGGCCGTGGTGGGGGTGTGCTTCGGCGTCTGGGCGTTCGCCTGGAAGGACGAGCCCGAACCACCACCGCCCGCCGCCACCAGTCAGGGCGAGAGCGCCCCGGCCGAGACGGGCGGCTCCGACCCGGGCGACTCGGCCCCGCAGGAGTCCCCCACCGTGACGGACGCGGGGGCCGGTGTCCTGCCCGACGGCTACGAGGAGGCGCAGGACGAGGAAGGGTTCCGTGTCGCGGTCCCGACGGGCTGGTCGCGCGAGAGCGGCGCGTCCCAGTTCGGCATCGACATCGTCAACTACCGCAGCTCCGACGGGTCGCGCCGGCTCCAGATCTTCCAGGTGATGGAGGACTCGCCCTACGGCTCGCTCCAGGCCGCCCAGACCGAGAGCACCAAGCTGGACGGCTACAAACTGATCGAACTGACCGAGATCCCGTCGTCGCCGTACGCGGCGGCCGAGCACGAGTACCGGGCCAGCGAGATCGCCGGCGAGGCGGACACCGGTTCCGTACGGCATGTCATCGACCACCGTTTCGAGGCGAGCGACGGCAACCGCTACGCGCTCGTCGCGTACGGCCCCGACAACGCCGACAGCGCCGAACGCGACCTTGTCGACACGGCGGTCACCTGGTTCTGCCCGCCCGACACCACCTGCCCCGCTCCGGCCGGCTGACACCGGCGCCGGCACTCGATGACGTGCCGTCAGGTCGACCGCGTGATGGTGACCTTGAAGTGCTTCGTGAGGACGAGGGTGCGCAGGTTGCTGATGCCGCGGTAGCGGTCGTCGTCGGAGGCGTTCAAGAGTCGCACCCTTCACCGTCGGGGCGCGCGACGCCGACGAGTCGCAGCGAGTGGGTATCGGCAGCACGGTCACCGTGGCCCGGGGGCGGTCGCCCGACCGCCCCCGCGTTCCGCCAGTTCTCTAGCCCTTGCGTCCCTCCCAGCCGTAGGGGGCCTCCGCGCCCTGCGCGGGTTCGCCGGTCAGCCCTGCTTCCCTTCGTTCGTGCACGGTGAGCTGCGCGAGTTCGTCCTCGTCGGGGCGGCGGGGCATGCCCCTGTTGTGGCCATGCTCCCAGTCGCCCTCGACGGCCTTGTTGGACTTGTGATGGTGCGTCATGCGCGGCCTCCTCGATCGAGGGTTCGGGAGTGCTGGGACGTCAGCTCTCCTCGTTGCCGTCCTTGTCCTCCGCCGCCGTGTCCTTGCGGACGGTGCAGTGGAGCGAGTCGTCCGTCACGTCTGCGACGATCGTGTCCCCGGGCTCCGCCTCTCCCCCGAGGAGGATGTCCGCGACACGGTTGTCCAGCTCGGCCTGGATGGTGCGGCGCAACGGGCGGGCGCCGAACTCCGGTTGATGGCCGTGGGCGATCAGCAGCTTCTTCGCCGCCTCGGTCACTTCGAGGTGCATCCCCTGGGCCTCGACCCGTCGTTCGCTGCGGTCCAGCAGATGGTCCACGATCTGCCCCAGGTCCTTCTCGGTGAGGCCGTGGAAGATGATGATGTCGTCGATGCGGTTGAGGAACTCCGGCAGGAAGCGCGCCCGCAGTTCCTCCATCAACTCGTCCTTGAGGTCGGACACATCGCCCTTGTGGGCGAGGATCCGGTGGGCCCCGATGTTGGACGTCATGATGACGACGCAGTGCCGGAAGTCGACGGTGCGTCCCTGCCCGTCGGTGAGGCGCCCGTCGTCGAGGATCTGGAGCAGCGTGTTGAAGACGTCGGGGTGCGCCTTCTCCACCTCGTCGAACAGGACCACGCTGTACGGCCGGCGCCGCACCTTCTCGGTGAGCTGGCCGGCCTCGTCATAGCCGACGTACCCGGGAGGGGCACCGACCAGCCGGGCGACGGTGTGCTTCTCCTGGAACTCGCTCATGTCGAAGCGGATCATGCGGTCCTCCTCGCCGAAGAGTTCCTCGGCGAGGGTCTTGGCCAGCTCGGTCTTGCCCACTCCGGTGGGACCGAGGAAGAGGAAGGAGCCCACGGGACGGTTCGGGTCGCCCATGCCGGCCCGGTTGCGCCGCACGGCCCGGGAGACGGCGCTGACCGCCTCGTCCTGCCCGACGATGCGGGAGTGCATCCGCTCCTCCAGGCCGAGGAGCTTCTCCTTCTCGGTGGCGGTGAGCTGGGAGACGGGGATGCCCGTACGGCGCGAGACGACGTCGGCGATGTCGGCGTCCGTGACGGACACGACCCCTTCGCGGCGTTCCTCGATGCCCGCGAGTTCGCCCTCCGCCTGGGCTATCTCGCGCTTCATCCGGGCCGCCTTCTCGAAGTCCTCGGCGGCGACGGCCTGATCCTGCTCGCGGCGCAGCTTGGCGATACGGTCCTCGCGGCTGACGACCTCGGTGGACCGGCCGGCGCTGCGCAGCCGTACCCTGGCGCCCGCCTGGTCCATCACGTCGATGGCCTTGTCGGGCAGGAACCGGTCGCTGATGTAGCGGTCCGACAACTCCGCCGCGGCGGTGAGGGCACCGTCGGCGAAACGGACCTGGTGGTGCGCCTCGTAGGCGTCGCGCAGACCTTCGAGGATCTGCACGGTCTCCTCGACCGTCGGTTCGGGGATCATCACCGGCTGGAAGCGTCGTTCGAGCGCGGCGTCCTTCTCGACGTACTTGCGGTACTCGTCGATGGTCGTCGCGCCGACCACATGGAGTTCACCGCGGGCCAGCGCCGGCTTGAGCATGTTTCCCGCGTCCATCGAGCTCTCGCCGGTGGCACCCGCGCCCACGACCGTGTGCAGCTCGTCGATGAACAGGATGATGTCGCCGCTCGCCGCCTGGACGTCCTCGATGACCTTCTTCAGCCGTTCCTCGAACTGTCCCCGGTACTGCGCGCCCGCGACCATGCCGGACAGATCGAGGGCGACCACCCTCTTGTCCTTGAGGGTGTCGGGTACCTCACCTGCGACGATGCGCTGGGCGAGGCCCTCGACGATCGCGGTCTTGCCCACTCCGGGCTCGCCGATCAGCACGGGGTTGTTCTTGGAGCGCCGGGAGAGGATCTCGACGGTCTCCTCGATCTCCTCGGCCCTGCCGACCACCGGGTCGAGCCTGCCGGCCTTCGCCTCGTCGGTGAGGTCGCGGCCGAACTCGTCCAGTGTCGTCGCAGGCTGCTGGTTGCGGTCGGCGGGCTGCGCCTCCGTGCGGGCCGCGTGTTCCGTGACGCCCGCAAGCCGTCCGACGTCCTGGCCCTCGGCCTGGAGCAGCCGGGCAGCGCCGGAGTCGGCGTCCGAGACCAGAGCGCCGAGCATGTGCTCGGGGCCGATGTAGGACACCCCGGCCGCCTGCGAGCGGGCGTAGGCGGCGGCGAGGGTGCGCTTGGCCGCCGGGGTCAGCCCCGGCTCCGAGGACGGTTCGACCGACTCATGGGGAAGGATCTTGGCGATCTCGGCGCCCAGCACATCGGGGTTCACCTCGGCGCGGGCGAGCAGGGAGCGTGCCGGTTCGACCTGCGTGGCGGCCCACAGCAGATGCTCGGTGTCGAGGTCGGACGTACCGTCCTCCATGGCGCGCCGCGCGGCGAGGTTGAGCAGTTCCTGCGAGGACTCGGTCAACAGCCGTCCGATCGGGACCCGTTGGACCGCCGGTGGTGATGATGCGGGTGACATGCCGAAGAAGCGGTTCAACATATCGCTGAAGGGGTCCGGTGAGCCGAAACCGAACGACGACATCGACATGGCAGCTCCTGGGACATCGACGGGTCCCTTCCACCAAAACCCGGCAGTCCGAGCCCTGCAAACGGAGCAGGGGAATGCGTCGGCCCCTGTTGTGTGGCGCTACGCACCGTGATGCGGGATGCGCGGGGTCCGCCGCCGATTCACTGCGAACCGGTCGCCGCGTCCTTCGCGCCGGGGGCGGGCGGCAGGTCGTCGAGGAAGGTGACGGTCGGCACGTGGAAGAGGCAGCCGGTGACCGCGGTGGAGTAGTCGAGGATCCGGTCGTGGGTGGCCGGGCCGTTGCCGAGGAACATGTGCCTGAGCATCTGCTCGGTCACGTCGGGGGTCCGGGCGTAGCCGATGAAGTAGGTGCCGAACTCCTGCTCCCCGACCGTGCCGAACGGCATGTTCTCGCGGACGATCTTGCGCTCGTCGCCGTTCTCGTCGGTGACGGTGTTGAGGGCGACGTGGGAGTCGGCGGGCTTGGTGTCGTCGGGCAGTTCGACGTTGGCCAGCTTGGTGCGGCCGATGACCCGGTCCTGCTCCTCGACGGGCAGGGCGTTCCAGGCCGTGAGGTCGTGCAGGTACTTCTGCACGATCACATAGCTGCCGCCCCTGAATCCGGGGTCCTCGTCGCCGACGAACACGGCGTCGGCGGCGGACGCGCCCTCCGGATTCTCGCTGCCGTCCACGTAGCCGAGCAGGTCCCGCTCGTCGAAGTACTTGAACGCGTACACCTCGTCCACGATCGTGGCGGCGCCGAGCAGCCGCTCCGCGATCAGCCGCGCCAGTTCGAAGCAGAGGTCCATGTGGTGGGCCCGCACATGGAACAGCAGGTCGCCCGGCGTGGCCGGAGATTGGTGGCGTTCGCCGGCCAGTGCCGCGAAGGGGTGCAGGTCGCGCGGTCTGGGGCCGTCGAAGAGCCGGTCCCAGGCTGCCGACCCGATGCCGACGACACAGGTGAGCTCGTCGGCGGGGGCCCGGAAGGCCACCGAGCGGCGCAGGCCCGAGAAGTCCTCCAGCAGGTCTCTGACCGTGTCCTCGCCGCCCGGGTCGACGGTGGCCACGAGGAACACGGCAGCTCGGGCCGGCGGCACGACCACGGGCTGCGACTCAAGCACGATCCGGCCTCCTCAGCGGGCGCGGCTGGTCCGTCCCGAAGGGCGTGATGCCCCTCTCATGGTGGAGGGCCGTCGGGGAAACCGCGCGGGCGCGCTCCGCACGCCTGCCATTCAGCCGTGCGGGCTGAGCGGTCGGAAGTCGTCGTCGACCAGGCCGAGTTGATGTGCCACCACCGCCGCCTGGATCCGGTTGCGCAGGTGCAGCTTCTGGGTGATGGCGCCGACGTGGGACTTCACCGTGGTCACGCCCAGGTGCAGGGCCCCTGCGATCTCCGCGTTCGAGTGGCCGGCCCCCACCAGGGCCAGTACCTCACGCTCGCGCTGAGTCAGGGTGGCCCCTCGCGCGGAGCCGAGGTCGGCCTCGGTGCCCTCCGCGCTGTCGAGGTGGGCCTGGAGTGCATGGGCAAGGACGCGAGCGAGGACCGTGGGAGCGAGCAGGGGCTCGCCGCGGGCCGCCCTGCGCACGGCGTCGATCATCGCGTCCGGGGCGCCGTCCTTGAGCAGGTACCCCACGGCGCCGGCGCGCAGCGCACCGTAGACCTCGGCGTCGTCGTCGAACGTGGTCAGCATCAGCACATGCGTGCCCGGCACCGAGGCGAGGATCCGGCGGGTCGCCTCGATGCCGTCCAGGCGTGGCATGCGCAGGTCCATGAGGATCACGTCGGGGCGCAGACGTTCGGCGAGTCGCACGGCCTCCTGCCCGTCGGCGGCCTCGCCGACCACGTCCTCGCCGGCGGTGCGCAGCAGCAGTGTGACGCCGGCCCGCACGAGCGCCTGGTCGTCGGCGACCAGGACGCGGATCACGGCCGCACCGCCAGGGGCAGTGCCGCCGACAGCTGCCAGCCGTTGCCGCTGGGGCCGGCGGCGAGCGTCCCGCCGAGTACTTCGACGCGTTCGCGCATCCCGGTCAGGCCGTGGCCCGAGGGCGGCAGGTCGGGGGTGGGTTCGGGTCGGACGGTGTTGGTGACGTCGATGAGCAGACGGTCGTCCGATACGGCCACGGACGCCGCCACGCTCGAACCGGGTCCGGCGTGCTTCAGGGCGTTGGTGAGCGCCTCCTGCATGACGCGGGCGGCCGTGATGCGCAGGGCGAGGGGCGCCCGGGTGACTCGCTCGTCGTGGGTGAGGTCGATGTGGAGCCCGGCCGTCCGGCTGCGTTCGACTGCGTCGGTGATCATCTGCTCCGGATCCATGAGGAGGTCGGGCGCGCTGGGGTCGCGCAGGATCTGGAGCAGGCCGCGCAGGTCGACGAGTGCCTGGCGGGCGCTCTCGTGAATGGAGGTGATCCCCGCGAGGGCCGCGTCGAGCCGTTGTTCCCGGTCGGGGGCGTGGGTGGCGGCGTACTGGGCCGAACCGGCCGTGAGCGCGATGGCGGACACGTGGTGGGCCACCAGGTCGTGCAGGTCTCCGGCGAGGTGGGCGCGTTCCGTCATGCGTGCGGCGCGCGTCTCGACGAGGCGGCGTTCCTCCGCTTCCCGGGCACGTGCCTCGGCGACGGCGGCGGCCTGGCGCAGCGCGGCGAGGTAGCGGCCGAAGGCCACCGGTGCGGCGATGGCCATCGCGGTGGACAGGATGCGCAGCGCACCGTCGGCCCCGGCGAGGAGCGCCCCGGCGTCGCGGCCCACGCTGACGAGTACGGCGGCGAAGGTGGCCGCCCAGGACACGACGGTGATGACCGTGCCGCAGCGATACGCCACGACGCCGAGGGTCAGGGCGGCGACCAGCGGCGCCACATGGCTGGTGCCGGGCACGACCACGTCGGTCACGACGACCAGGACCACGTTCAGGGCTAGCGCGACCACCGGCAGGGTCCGGGCGAGGCCGAGCGTCAGTGCCGAGGCCTCGACCAGCACCCATGTCGCCCACGGCAGGTCCGAGGGCGGTCCCAGAACGATGCTGGCCGCCCCGGCCGCTGCCGCCGCGGCGGCGATCAACATGTCGAGTCCGGGACGGCGCCATTGGAATGCGCTCACCGCTTCACCATACGTCCGGCCGCATGGGCACCACCCCCTCCCATCGGCCGCCCGACCTCCTCCTTCCGGCCGCGGATCCGGCTTCGCGGATGAAGATCGCCGCGCCGTGGCGGACCTAGCTTCGAAGGGCGGCGACCGCCCCGGCTCCCCGAAGCCGGCAGGACGTACGGCCCGTCGCCGTCGCCCGACCCACGTGCACGAGAGAGGCCTCAGCCGGTGTCGTTCCTCTGGGAGTTCATGCGAAGTCCGCTGACCGTGGGTGCCCTGGCACCCAGCGGCCGGTCCCTTGCCCGGGTGGTGACCGCGCCCGTGCCCAGCACCGGCGATCCCGTGGTGGTCGAGCTCGGCCCCGGCACCGGCGCGTTCACCACGACGATCCAGCGACGTCTCGCGGGCCGCGGCCGGCATGTCGCGGTGGAACTCAACGACCGGTTCGCCCGGCAGCTCGCCCTGACGCATCCCGGCGTCGACGTCGCCCGGGCCGACGCGCGCGATCTCGTGCCCCTCCTCGCCGCACGCGGGATGGGCGCGGCCGACGTCGTCGTCAGCGGGCTGCCCTGGGCGGCCTTCGCACCGCGCGACCAGCGCGACGTACTGCGCGCCGTGATCTCGGTACTGCCGCCCCACGGCGTCTTCACCACGTTCGCCTACGTCCACGCCCGATGGACCGGGCCCGCCCGCCGGCTGATGCGCTCGCTGCGGTCCCAGTTCGACGAGGTCGTCGTCGGCCGGACGGTGTGGGACAACGTGCCGCCCGCTCTCGTCTACCACTGCCGCCGCCCCGTACGACTCATCGAAGGAGACATGCCGTGACCACATCCGACAGCCGCCCCCGGGCGGCGGACGGCCTGCTGGGCCGGATCGGCCGAGGTTCGTATCGCCGTCGCGGGACCGTCCTGCTGGCATGGCTGGCCGGCCTGGTGGCCGTACTGGCCCTCTCACGCGCGTTCGGGGGCGACTTCACCGCCGACTACTCGGCACCCGGATCGGAGTCCAAACAGGCCCAGCAGCTGCTGGAGCAGCGCTTCGCGAGCCAGTCGGGGGCGACCGTCACCGCCGTGGTGGAGGCCGACGAGGGCGTGCGGGAGGTCCGGGGGCGGGTGTCCGGCATGCTCGACGAGCTGCGGTCGGCGCCGCACGTGACCCGGGTCGACGACCCCTACTCCGCGCCCGGTGCGGTCTCCGCCGACGGCAGGTATCTGGTGACCTCCGTCAGCCTCGACGTGACCAACGGGGCCGAGATGCCGGTCGAGGACACGACCAGGCTCATGGACATCGCCCGCGAGCACAGCGCGGACGGGGTGCGGGTCTTCCTCGGCGGGCAGGCCGTGGTCCTCGCCGAGGGCGGTCCCATCGGCTCCGAAGCGATCGGACTCGGCGTCGCCGCGGTGATCCTGCTCCTGACGTTCGGGTCCGTGGTCGCCGCCGGGCTGCCCATCCTCATCGCCCTCGCCGGACTCGCGGTCAGCACCGGGGCGACGGGTCTGGTCATCCGGCTCGTCGACGCCCCCGACTGGTCGACGTCACTGGCCGCCATGCTGGCCATCGGCATCGGTATCGACTACGTGCTGTTGATGGTGACGCGGTTCCGTGAGGCCAGGGCCGGCGGACTGGATCCCGAGGACGCGAGCGCCGCCATGCTCGACACCGCCGGCCGTTCGGTGCTCGTCGCCGGTGTCACGGTCGTGGTCAGCCTGCTGGGCCTGTTCGCCATGGGCCTCTCCTACATGCGGGGCGCGGCACTCGTGGCGATCGTCGGTGTCCTCGTCGTCCTCGCGGCCGCCCTCACCCTGCTGCCCGCGCTCCTGGGCTACCTCGGCGCGCGGATCGACCGCCTTCGGATACCGCTCCCCCGGCGGCGCGGCACCACTGCGACCGCCGGCGCCGGCCGGGGGTGGGAGCGGTGGAGCCGACTGGTCCAGCGCCATCGGATCGCCGCGGCCGTGGCCGGAACGGCGGTCATGCTGACGCTCGCGACGCCGTTCCTGGGCGTGCGGTTCGGGTTCCCGGACGCGGGCAACAACCGGGAGAGCAGCATGAGCCGACAGGCGTACGACGCCGTCGCCGAGGGCTTCGGACCCGGGGCGAACGCCCCGCTCCTCCTGGTGGTACGACTGCCGGAGGGCGCGAACTCCGTCCTGGACGACCTGCGGGCCGGGGCGACCGGCACGCCGGGTGTGGCATCCGTGACACCGGCCCGGCTCAACCCGGAGCGCGACACCGCGATCCTGACGGTCACGCCCACGAGGGGTCCGCAGGACGACGCGACCCAGACACTGGTGAACCGTCTTCGGGACGACACCGTGCCCACGGCCACCGAGGGCACCGGCGCCCGCGTGTACGTCGGTGGCGCGAGCGCCCGGTCGATCGACAGCACCGCGGACCTGGCCCGGCGCATCCCCTACCTGATCACCGGGGTGATCGTGCTGTCGATGCTCCTCCTGCTCGTCGCCTTCAGGAGCCTCGTGATCCCCCTCAAGGCCGCGCTGATGAACCTGCTCTCGGTGGCGGCGGCCTACGGCGTCGTCGCCCTCGTACTGGAGGGCGGCTGGGCAGGGCGGCTGATCGGCATCGACACCGAGACTCCCCTGCCGCCGTTCGTCACGGTCCTCATGTTCGCCGTGCTGTTCGGCCTGTCGATGGACTACGAGGTGTTCCTGCTCAGCCGCGTGCAGGAGTCATGGCTGCGGGACAAGGACAACACCAGGGCCGTCACCCACGGGCTTGCGAGCACGGGCCGGCTCATCACGGCGGCGGCGGCCATCATGATCGCCGTGTTCCTCGCCTTCGTGCCGAGCACGGAGGTCGTCCTCAAACTGATCGGCGTCGGCATGGCCTCCGCCATCCTCCTCGACGCGACGGTGGTCCGCCTCGTACTGGTCCCGGCGACCATGCACCTGCTCGGCCGGCGCAACTGGTGGCTGCCACGGCGACTGGACCGACGCCTGCCCTCGCTGCGTCTGGAGGGCCGCGTCGACCATGCGGAGGCGCTCACTGGTACACCCGCCGCCTCGCACTGAGTCAGGGCTGCCTGGTCCGGAGCCCGTCCACGATCAGGGTCAGGATGCGTGCCGCCCGGTCCGTGCCACCTCGGGCCGGGTCGATGCGCCACAGGACGCTGAGCTGGAGGAGCACGTCCTCCGGGTCGAGGTCGGGCTTCAGGGTGCCGTCGGCCGTGCCGGCCTCGAGCAGGAGGGCGATGGCGCGGACGAACGGCTCGTAGTACTCGTCGTCGAGGCCGCCCTTGGTGGCCGCGTGAATGACCTCGGCCACGCCGAACTTGAGCCGGCCGTAGTGGGCGACCTCCTCGAACCAGAGGCGGAGCGCCGTCAGCGGCGGGTTCTGCTCCAGGAAGACCGGCACACGGTCGATCAGCCCCTGGATGTCGTGCCGGTACAGCTCCATGACCAGCGCCTCCCGCGTCGGGAAGTGCCGGTAGAGGGTGCCGATGCCCACTCCCGCCTGCTTGGCGATCGCCGTCAGCGAGGTGGAGCCGGACCCGGACAGCGCTTCGCGGGCGACGGCCAGGATCCGCTCCCGGTTGTCCAGGGCGTCTCTCCGGGTCGGTTTCGCGGGCGGCGGGTTCACGTGCGGGATCCAATCATGCCGATGTCATCGTGCCGGGTCGGTCGTCCCGGTTCGGTTGTGCCGGGCGGTCGTGCCGGTAGGCCACACGGCCGCGCCGGTTGCGCCGGTTGCGAAACGGAGGGGCCTCCGTTACGTTGGGAGACATAGCGGAGGGCCCTCCGTTTCATTCTGGCACATCGCCTCGTCCCACCCCCATTCCACGGAGGATTCCCATGCCCGAATCGGTATTGGTCACCGGCGGCAGCGGCTACATCGCCGGATGGTGCATCGCCGAGCTGCTGCACCGCGGATACGACGTACGGACCACCGTGCGCACCCCGGAGCGCGAGCGGATCGTCACCGAGGCCGTCTCCACCGAGGTCGACCCGGCAGGGCGCCTGAGTTTCGCGGTCGCCGACCTCACGGCGGACGACGGCTGGGACGCGGCGATGAAGGGCGTCGACTTCGTCCTGCACGTCGCCTCCCCGCTGGGCGCCGCCTCCGACGACCCCCAGGCCCTCATCGCCCCGGCGCGCGACGGCACGCTGCGCGTGCTGCGGGCGGCGACCTCGGCCGGCGTACGGCGCGTGGTGATGACATCGGCGGCGAACGCGGCGAGCCCGTCGTCGTACGCCGCCGAAGGCGTCACCGACGAGACCCTGTGGACCGACCCGGACGACCCGACGCTGATCCCGTACCGCCGCTCCAAGACCCTCGCGGAGCGCGCCGCCTGGGACTACATGGAGGGCTACGACGGTCCGACCGAGTTGACGACCGTGCTCCCCGGCGCCGTGTTCGGCCCCGTGCTCACGCCCGACAACCTCGGGTCGGTCGGGATCATCGCCCGCATGGTCTCGGGGCAGATGGCCGGAGCGCCGCGCATCGGCCTTGAGGTCGTCGACGTCCGTGACCTGGTCGATGCGCACATCCTGGCGATGACGTCATCGGCCGCGGCCGGCCAACGCTTCCTCGCCACCGGCGAGTTCCTCTGGATGACCGACATGGCCCGCATCCTGCGCGACGGGCTGGGCGAACGCGGCCGTCGAGTCAGGACGCGCCGGATCCCGGACTTCGCGGTCCGCCTCACCGCCCGGTTCAAGGACCCCTCGCTCCGCGAGATCACCCCCTCGCTGGGCCGCCGCAACCGGCACAGCACCGAGAAGGCCCGCACCCTCCTCGGCTGGCAGCCGCGCCCCGCGCGCGAGGCGGTCCTCGACTGCGCCGACAGCCTGATCGCCCATGGAGCGGTCTAGCCGCGTGCCCCGTAGAGGCCGCATCCGTCCAGGCCCTCAGCCGCGGACACTGGTGGCGGGTTCAGGGAAGGTGACTCCGGTCAGTTCCTCGGAGACGGTCCACAGGTGTAGGGCGACGGCAGGGTCGCCCGCTGCCGGTGAGCGGCCCACCAGGGTCGGGGCACCGCGCATTTCGAACATGCCGTCAGGACCCACGAAGCCGGCGCCGGGCAGATCCTGGACGGCGGCGTACAGGGTGGGCAGCGCTCCGGCCCGGCTGTCCTGGGCGACGAGCCTGTTGCCGAGGCGGAGGGCGATGCCGCGCAGGAGGCTGGCGTCGTTGCTCTGGAGGTTGGTGGCGGCCCAACCGGGGTGGGCGGCGAGGGCACGGACCGGTGAGCCCGCCTCGGTGAGCCGTCGCTGGAGCTCAAGGGTGAAGAGCAGGTTGGCGAGCTTGGACTGGCTGTAGGCGGCCATCGGGTGGTACTCGCCGGCGAGGTCGAGGTTGTCGAAGCGGATGCGGGGGCTGCCGGGCGCCTTGTGTCCGGTGGACGACAGAGTCACCACACGGTCGGTGATGTGCGGCAGCAGCAGGTTGGTCAGGGCGAAGTGGCCCAGGTGGTTGGTGCCGAACTGCATCTCGAAGCCGTCCTTGGTGCGGGCCTCGGGGATGTTCATGACGCCGGCGTTGTTGATGAGCAGGTCCAGGCCGCCCTCCCAGGCGGCGGCGAACTCGCGGACCGAGGCGAGGTCGGCCAGGTCGAGACGGCGTACCTCCACGCTGCCGTTGACGGTCGCGGCGGCGCTCTCGCCGCGCCCGGTGTCCCGGACGGCAAGAACGACGTGGGCGCCCGCGCCGGCCAGCGCCTCGACGGTCGCGAGGCCGAGTCCACTGTTGGCGCCGGTCACAACGGCGGTGCGGCCCCTCTGGTCGGGGATGTCGGCGACGGTCCAGGACTGAGGGTTCTGATTGCGGTTCCGGTTCTTTGCCATGGGTTCCAATGTAGGCGGCGATAACAATGTATGCAACGCTAACAATGTGGGCGATGCTCACCCCGGCGCTAGGCTGAGGGCATGACGAGCCGCCCCTACCACCACGGAGACCTGCCGACCGCCCTGCTCACGCGCGCCGAGCAGGCCCTGCGCGAGCGGGGGCCCGGGGCACTGTCACTGCGGGAGCTGGCCCGCGACATCGGAGTCAGCCCCGCCGCTCCCAGCCGTCATTTCAAAACCAAGCAGGCACTGCTGGACGCGCTGGCGCTGACCGGTTTCGAGCGGCTCGCGCAGGCCGTCACGGCCTCGCAACAGAACCTCGACGGCGCATCCTTCGGCGACCGACTGGACGCCGCGGCCCGCGCCTACGTCGGGTTCGCACTGGACAACGCCGCCCTGCTCGACCTGATGTTCTCCGTCAAGCACAGCCCGCAGGCGTCACAAGAGCTGGGAGCGAGTGCCCACCGCTGGTCCGAGCAGCTCCTCGGCCTCATCGGCGACGGGCAGCGCAGCGGCGAAGTGCGGGAGGGACAGCTGGAGCGCGTCGCACTGCCGATCTTCGCGGCCCTGCACGGTTACGCCGGCCTGGCAGTCAGCGGAATGCTGCCACCGGAGGTCTCCGAGCACGGACTCGACGACGTGATCGCGTCCATCCTGCGCGAATGCAGGCCGGACGCGGAGCAGGCAGGACTGCCGAGCCCGCGCTGACAAACCCCCGGTGAGGACGGACGACACCCCCTTGCACGGCGCGGAAGGTGATGACCGAGGTCCGACGTACCGCTACTGTCCCGGTCGCGGAACCGCCGCCAGGAGCCCGGCGACAGTAGAGGCGACGCTGCGATGCCAGTACTGTCCGCGGCGGATCATGGCGTGATCGCCACCCTTCACCAGTTCCAGGTGAGCCCGCGCGCCGGCCGCACCGGCCCGGCGTACGAAGGCCTCCGACGCGGCCGGGTCGGTGATGCGGTCGCGGTCGCCGTGCAGTACGACCACGTCCTTGTCCCGCAGCTGCTCCACCGGCTCGCCGTCCGGGCACCACGGCCCCAGCGCGAGCACGGCCCGCACCTCCGGGGCCACCGCGGCGCGCAGCGCGGCGCGGCCGCCCATGGAGTGCCCGACCAGCACCACCGGGACGTCTCCGACCTGTGCGGCCAGCTCCCGCAGCGCCTGTTCGGTGTCGCGGACCGGATCGGCGTCCGGGCCGTTCCAGCCCCGTACCCGATAACGCACCTCGGCCAGCAGGACCTCGGCGTCCGGCACCGCCGCGGCGACGGCACGGACGAAGGGCCTCATGCGCACGGCTGCCGGATGCCAGGAGCGCGACCTGGCCCGGCTGTCGGCGGATCCGCCGTGCAGGAACAGAACCGCGGCGCGTACCGAACGCGAGGTGCGCCGGGTCAGCAGTGCGGTCGCGGGTCCGTGCGCTCCCGTGTCGCCGGATCCGCTCTGAAGCCCTGCCATCCGTTCTCCTCTGCGAATACGTGTGGGGTGACGCGCAACCGGTTACTCGTGCGGAATGGTACGGATGCTGAAAGGGCACGAGAGGCGCGGAGGGCACCGCGCGGCCGAGACCGGGCGGGCATCCGAGGCCGGCCCGGACGAACAGGTGGAGCGGCGGGCGCCGGACAATCCCACGGACCTGCCCAAGCGGTCCTGGGGCGCGGTGCTGAAAGGCACCTTGAAGGAGTTCAAGAAGGACGAGCTCACCGACCGGGCCGCGGCGCTGACCTACTACAGCATCCTGGCGCTGTTCCCGGCACTGCTGGCGCTCATCTCCCTGCTCGGAGTCATCGGGGAGTCCGCGACGCAGCGAGTGCTGGACAACATCCAGAAGCTGGCCCCGGGTGCCGCGCGAGACGTGCTCACCAGCGCCGTCCAGCAGATGCAGGGCAACGCCGGCGTCGGGTCGGTCATGGCCGTCGTGGGTCTGCTCCTCGCCGTGTGGTCGGCCTCCGGCTATGTCGCCGCGTTCATCAGGACCGCCAACGCGGTGTACGACGTCCCGGAGGGCCGCCCGGCATGGAAGGTGCTGCCGGTCCGCGTCGGTGTGACGGTGACCCTGATGGTCATGGCGGTCATCAGCGCGGTGATCGTCGTGTTCACCGGTGGCCTGGCCCAAGAAGTCGGCTCCTCACTGGGTATCGGCGACACAGCGCTCACCGTGTGGTCGATCGCGAAGTGGCCGGTGCTCGTCCTCCTGGTCACGATCATGATCGCGATCCTCTACTGGGCCACGCCGAACGCCAAGGTCCGCGGCTTCCGTTGGATCACGCCGGGCAGCTTCCTGGCACTGGTGATCTGGCTGGCTGCCTCGGCCGGCTTCGCGGTGTACGCGGCGAACTTCGGCTCGTACAACAAGACCTACGGCACCTTCGCGGGCGTGATCATCTTCCTGGTCTGGCTGTGGATCACGAATCTGGCGATCCTGCTGGGCCTGGAGTGCGATGCGGAGCTGGCTCGCCAACGCGCCGTCGCGGGCGGTCACCCCGCCGAGAAGGAGCCGTACGTGGAGCCTCGCGACACCCGGAAGTGGGACGAGGACGACCGCCGACGGCTTGGGTCCTAGGCCGATTCCTCCCGAGCGGATCCGTCGGCCTCCTCCACCGGCGGCATGAACGCCCGCAACCAGCGCTCCGTCTGAGCGACATGCGACTGTGCCGCGCCGGCCGCCGCCACCGGGTCGCGGTCGGCGATCGCGGTGGCCAGGACGCGATGGTCGTCGTCGCTCTTCCTGCGCAGGTCAGGACCTTCGGGCAGGGTGAAGACCTGGTACTTGCGGGAGCGGGCGCGGAAGACCGCCAGCAGGGTCGCCAGGGTGGGGTTGCCGCCCACGCGGGCGATCTCGGCGTGGAAGCGGTGGTCGAGTTCGGAGGCCTTGGTGGGGTCGCTCGTCGCCTCCATGTCCTCGATGAGCGAGAAGAGCGTGCGCACGTTCTCCGGGGTGCAGCGCGCCGCCGCCTGGGCGGCCACATGGGCCTCCAGGACGCGCCGGATCTCGTAGACCTCCAGCAGGCCCGAGAGCGGCAGGAGTTCGAGGGTCAGGGAGAGGCTGCCGATCACGTCCTCGGGCCTCAGTTGTGAGACGTAGGTGCCCGAGCCGTGCCGCGGCTCGATGACGCCCAGGGCGGCGAGCATCCGTACGGCCTCGCGCAGCGACCCGCGCGAGACGCCCAGTTCCTCGCAGAGCTCGCCCTCGGGCGGAATGCGCTCGCCCGGACCGAGGCGTCCCGTACCGATCATGTGCCGTAGGCCGTGGAACGCCTTCTCGACTGCGGACATCCGTCCCCTCTTCCTCCCCTGACGGGCCGGCGAATCATGCCGCCGCCCTCGGAGCACTGTAGCGAGTCTCAGATGTGTCGGATGCGTGTCACTCGAAAGTCATCTGATGACTTTCACTGTACGACCCTTGTTTCCGCCGAGAAAGGTGGTGCAGGATGCCGAGTCATCAAACGTGTCTGGCGGAGTCCGGCCTTCCGTGAACCCGCCCTGCCCAGATGTGGAGACCTGTGAGCGAGACCGAGGTGACCACCGCACCGCGCCCTCTGCTGCTGGCGGACGGCCGGCCCGCCGACCGGGCGTGGTCGCTGGATCCTGCCCTCAAGCACCTCAACCACGGCTCCTTCGGGGCCGTTCCGCTGGTGGCTCAGGAGCGGCAGGAGCTGCTGCGCGTGGAGATGGAACGCTCACCCGTGGTGTGGTTCCCGGCACTCCCCCAGCGGCTCGCCGCGGCCCGTGTCGAGCTCGCCGACTTCCTGCGCGTCAGCGCCGGCGACCTCGCCCTGGTGCCGAACGCCAGCGCCGGCGCGAGTGTCGTCTACGCCGCCCTCACCCTGCGACCCGGCGGGGAGATCGTCGTCACCGACCACGGCTACGGGGCCGTGACGATGGGGGCCGAGCGGCTGGCACGGCGCTGGGGCGGCCGGGTCCGTACCGCCCGCGTGCCGCTGGACGCGGACACGGACGCGGCGTACGAGGCGGTGGTCGCCGAACTCGGCGACGCCACCGAACTCGTCGTCGTCGACCAGATCACCTCGGCGACCGCACGCCGGTTGCCGGTGGAACGCATCGGGGCGGAGGCCCGCCGACGCGGCATCCCCGTCCTCGTCGACGGCGCGCACGCGCCCGGTCTGCTCGACTCGCCGCTCGCCGACGCGACCTACGACGTCTGGACCGGCAACCTGCACAAGTGGGGCTGCGCCCCGCGCGGCACGGCCGCCCTGGTCGCCCGCGGCCCGCTGCGCGAGCGGCTGTATCCCCTCATCGACTCCTGGGCCGCGGCCGATCCCTACCCGGACCGCTTCGACCAGCAGGGCACGATCGACGCCACGTCCTACCTGGCCGCGCCGACGTCCCTCGGCTTCATCGAGCGCACCTGGGGCTGGCCCGCCGCCCGCCGCTACATGGACGACCTGGCCGACTACGGCGCATCGGTCATCGGCACCGCGGTCACCGGACTGACCGGCGCGGACAGCGCGGTCGACGTCGGTATGCCCGTCCCCGGCATGCGCCTGGTGCGCCTCCCGGACGGACTCGCCGCCGACCGCGTCGAGGCCGACGCCCTGCGCGACCGGGTGGCCCTCGAACTGGGCGTGGAGGCCGCCTTCACCAGCTTCGACGGCATCGGCTACATGCGCCTGTCCGCCCACGTCTACAACACCGCCGCCGACTACGAGTACTTCGCCGAGGAATGCGTCCCCGCCCTCGGCAAGTGGGCACGAGGAAACTGAAGGAAGAGGTCAGCACAATGAGAAGAAGGACGGCAGCTCTCGCGCTCGGCACCGCCGCCGCGATGGTTCTGACCGGCTGTTCCACCATGAGCCCCGGGGCGAGCGGAACAGTCACCCTCAACATGGTCGAGAGCCTGACGAACCCGACCCGCACCGACCTGCTCAAGGACCTCATAGCCGACTTCGAGCAGCAGAACCCCAAGGTCAAGGTCAACCTGGTCTCCCCGCCCACCGAGCAGGCCGACCAGAAGCTCCAGCAGATGCTCCAGTCCGGCAGCGGGGTGGACGTCCTGGAGGTCCGCGACATCACCGTCGGACCCTGGTCGAACAACGGCTGGCTCTACGACATGAAGAAGGACCTCACCGGCTGGAAGGGCTGGGAGGCGATGACGGAGAACGCCGTCAACGCCTCGAAGGACGCCAAGGGCAAGACGTACTTCGTCCCGTACGGCTTCTACGGCCTGAGCCTCTTCTACCGCACCGACCTGATCAAGGAGGCGGGCTTCAGCAAGCCGCCGGCCACCTGGGCGGAACTGGTGGAGCAGGCGTCCGCCATCCACGACCCGGCGAAGCGGCGCTACGGCTACGCCTTCCGCGGCGGCGCCAACTCCAACAGCAACGCCACCGCCGCCATCGAGGCCTACCTCGCCGACCAGGTCGACCCGGCGAACGGCTTCAAGCTAAAGGACGGCCGCACGATCTTCGCCGCCCCCGAGGCGGAGGCCGCCATGGAGAACTACCTCGAGCTCTTCAAGCGGGCCTCGCCCAAGTCGTCGGTCGCCTGGGGCTACCCGGAGATGGTCGAGGCGTTCTCCAACGGCTCGACGGCCTTCCTGCTCCAGGACCCCGAGGTGATCGCCACGGTCTCGGAGTCCAAGTCCATCTCGAAGGACCAGTGGGGCACCGCGCCGCTGGTGGCCGGGCCCGGCGGCAAGACCGTGCAGCCCCTGGCCACCGCCGGGTGGGGTGTCGCCAAGGGCAGCAAGCACAAGGCCGAGGCGGTCAAGCTGGTCGAGTTCCTCTCCCAGGGCGAGGCGTCGACGACGTTCACCAAGAAGAACAGCCTGGTGCCCATCCTCAAGTCGGCGACCAGCGACCCCTTCTACAAGACCGGCCCCTGGTCGAGCTACGTCACGATGACCGAGCAGCCCGACAAGTACCTGGTCGTGACCCAGCCGCGCGGTGTCACCTGGTGGGCCGAGTGGCAGCAGAAGGCGGACGCCGACGTGCAGAAGCTGATCCTCGGCAAGACCACGCCCAAGAAGCTGGTCGCGGGCTGGGACGCGTACTGGACCGAGAAGTGGCAGCAGGAGCAGTAGACATGTCCGTCACGTCCACAACAGCGACGAAGACGAAGACGCCGGGCAGTGGGGAGACCTCGCACAAGCGGGGTCTCCCCCGCCGGGGCCGACGGCGGGAGTTCACCACCCGGCGCGGTCTTCAGATCGCCGCGTTCATGGCGCCGGCCGCGGTCTTCGTGGCGGTCTTCACGTACTACCCCATGATCGCGGGCGGCCAGATGGCCTTCCGCAACTGGAAGCTGACCGACCTGACCGACACCTCCTGGGTCGGGCTGAAGAACTTCCGCGACGTCTTCGCCGACCCGGCCTGGGGCACCGTCCTCGGCAACAGCGCGATCTGGGTGTTCGGTTCGATCGTGCCGCAGCTGGTCATCGGCTTCGCGCTCGCGCTGTGGCTGCGCCGCCACTTCCGCTTCCGCGGCCTCTACCAGGCACTGATCTTCTTCCCCTGGGCGATCTCCGGATTCCTCATCGGCATCCTCTTCCGCTGGCTGTTCAACAGCGAGTTCGGTGTCGTCAACGACCTGCTCCAGAAGGCCGGTCTCATCGACGAACCGGTCGCCTGGCTGGCGGATCCGAAGACGGCGATGGTGGCCGTGCTGATCGCCAACATCTGGTACGGCGTCACCTTCTTCGCGATCATGATCCTGGCCGCGCTCCAGTCGATCCCCGACGAGCTCTACGAGGCGGCGGCGCTGGACGGCGCGAGCAAGGCACGCACGCTCTTCCAGATCACCATCCCGTACATCCGCACCACGCTGGCACTCACCGTGCTGCTGCGGGTGATCTGGATCTTCAACTTCCCCGACCTGATCTTCGGCATGACCGGCGGCGGGCCGAACAACGAGACGCACATCGTGACCACTTGGATGATCAAGATCACTCAGCAGGGCGACTACGGCAGAGCCTCCGCGCTCGGCCTCCTCGTGGTGGCCGCGCTGCTGGTGTTCGCGGTGTTCTTCCTCATGGCCACGCGCGAGAAGAAAGGAGCGAGGCGATGATCGGCAAGGAGTCCACGGCCGGCCGGGTGGTCAAGTTCGCCTTCCTCGGCGTGTGGCTGCTCTTCACCGTCTTCCCCCTCTACTGGATCACCGTCACCTCGCTCAAGGCGCCCGGCGACATCTTCCAGTTCCCGCTCGCCTACTGGCCCGAGCGGTTCTCCCTGGAGAACTACAGCGGCCTGTTCGGCACGGCCGACTTCGGGACCTACCTCACCAACAGCCTCATCGTCTCCACCGTGGCCGGCGCGACGGCCACCGCGATCTCGATGCTGTCGGCGTACGTGCTGGCCCGGTTCGAGTTCCGCACCAAGTCCGCCCTGCTGATGGCCGCGCTGGTCACCCAGATGATCCCGTCGTTCATCGCGCTGGGACCGCTGTACCTGCTGATGACCGACCTGCAACTCGTCGACAACCGCTTCGGTCTGATCCTCGTCTACATCGCGGTGTGCATCCCGTTCTGCACGGTGATGCTGCGCGGCTTCTTCGAGAACATCCCGGACGCCCTGGAGGAGGCCGCCATGATCGACGGCCTGTCCCGGTTCTCGGCGCTGTTCCGGGTCCTGCTGCCGGTGATGCGCCCGGGCATCATCGCCGCGTTCATCTTCAACTTCGTCAACTGCTGGAACGAGCTCTTCCTGTCGGTGACGCTCATGAACAGCGACAGCAACAAGACCGTCCCCACCGCCCTGAACGGCTTCATCTCCAGCTTCAACATCGACTGGGGCTCGATGTCCGCGGCAGCCGTCCTCACGATCCTCCCCACCATGCTCCTGTTCGCCTTCGCCAGCCGCCACATCGTCCAGGGGCTCACTTCGGGGGCGGTGAAGGGCTGAGAGCAGGCTCAGCCCGCCCACACTCCGGACAACGTCAGCCCTACGCTCACTGCCGCCACGAGCACCATGCACAGGCGCAACCACCCCACGAGGCCACTGCCTTCGTCGCCCTGCCCTGCTTCGGGCAGGGCGTCCTCTGCCGGGCGTGCGGCAAGGAGACACGCGCAGTAGCGGCACGGCGCGGCATCGGGTCGGGTCTGGTGCGCGTCGTCCAGCACTTCGAACCAATCGTCCATGCCTGGGCCAACCCAAGTCCTGCCCGACCGGCAACGCACTCATCGGCGTTCGCGGCCGTACCGCAACATCGGGTAGCCGCCCGGCATGTACCACCGGCCACGGCCGGGCCGCCGGCGAAGACCGCTCTTGGGGAGCCCTGTCGCCGACCCGAGCCGCGAGGCCAGACTGTGATCATGAAGATGTCTGGGGATTACGCGACGACGGTTGCAGCTGTTGCTCCGGTGCTTTGGCTTGTGGGGGCAGTGGAGCATCACCAGGTTGCCAAACGCCTGGTCAGCCGGTGGCAAGAGGCGACGGAGCAGATCGAGCGGGATGTCGCCGAGTTAGGCGGGGAGTCCACGGGCGTCCGGACGGGCGGTCGGGTGGCGCACTCGTGGAAGAGGCTGCGAGAGTCGGCTCTCCTCGCCGGTCTCGCGCTGCTGTGGGCAACAGTTTCGGCCTGTTTGCTGCTCACCACCATCATGGCTCTGCGCTGGCTCGCCGCGGGCGATACGGACCCGCAACCGATCGTGGCCGCCTTCTGCTTCTACTCGATCGCCATCGGTGGCCTGGCCATCTCCCTCACCCCGATCCTGCTTGCGACCCTCCGGGCCCTGACTCTGGCCGGGCGGATATGGACGGCAGGAGGAGCGGCGAGAGAGCATCGCTGAGTCGACGAACCGTTCGGCCGCGGCAACCGGCCACTCGACGCCCGCTCCCTTCGCCTGAGGCCGGCGGAGATGGAACCCGGGTTGATCCGCGCAAAGTATCGGGCGGTCAGAAGCCGTTGCGGCGCCGCAGTCCGAAGGGTCTGCCGTCCGGGTCGATGAGGAGGCGGTGCAGCGGCGTGCAGACCGCCTTGGTCGTGCGCGAGAGACTCGGCGGGACGTACGTCCGCAAGCGGCCCGGTGGTCTCGGGCCGTGTCGGCCGTTCTCGTGCCAGGCGTCCAGTGCGGCGGCGCTCGCCGCGAAGGCGTCGAAGGCCCGCGCGGGATCGCAGAGCGGGTCGGGCGCGGGCGGAGTCGGGGGCGGTTCCATGTCCAGGTGTTCACGCGAGAGTTCCACGCGAAGTTCTCTGGCGAAGGCGCGGGCACCGTCCCCGAGGCCGCCCGGGTCGTGCGGCTCGCGCGGGTCCGTGGCCTCGTCCATCACCGCGCAGGTGAGTTCCGAATCGTGGGTCCACGAGCGGAGGTTGACGTTGTCGGAGCCGACCGAGGCCCACACGTCGTCGATCACGCAGACCTTCGCGTGGACGTACACCGGTGTGCCGGCGTGGTTCTCGAGCGCGTACACCGCGACGCGTCCGCCTCCGGCACGGCGCAGCCTCTCCAGGGCCGTGATCCTGCCGATGAGGTTCATCGGCAGGGTGAGTCGGCCGTCCTGTTCGGGGACGGAGGGGATGACGGCGATGAGGCGCAGGCCGTCATGGGCGGTGAGCGCCTGGGCGAAGGACTCCACCACGTGCGGTGACCACAGGTACTGGTCCTCCAGGTAGATCAGGGCACGGGCCCGTCCCAGCGCCTTGCGGTAGCCGCGGGCGATGCTGCGCTCGCCGTCGGGGGCGAAGTCGTATCCGCGCAGCAGCCGGTTGGGATAGGTGCGCAGGACTTGGAGGGTCTGGGTGCCAAGTGGTGAGGGGTCGGGTGGCTGGGGCGGGAGCCGGTCGGCTTCCGTGTCCTCGCGGTGGGCGAGTGCCCGCAGGCGGACGAGAGGGCTGCGGGTGAGCGGCGCGGGATCTTCCCAGCGTTCGCGGAACACTGCCTCGATGTCACCGACGGCCGGTCCGCGGATCGCGAGCTGGACGTCGTGCCAGGGTGGGTGCGGGCCGTAGGCGGCGGCGATGCGCAGCGACTGCCGGTCGCCTCGATGCGTCGCGTCGTCGTTGCGGTTGTGGCAGAGGTCGATGCCGCCGACGAAGGCGACGTCGCGCTCGGGGCGGTGCGGGTGGCGGAGCACGACGAGTTTCTGGTGGTGCGAGCCGCCGGGCCGGACCCGCATGTCGAGCAGGCATTCACCGCCGGCCGCCTCGATCTCCTCACCGAGATGACGGTTCTCGGCCTCACTGAACTGGAAGCGGTCCAGGTGGGAACGCCACAGCAGCCCTTTGACGATCACTCCGCGCTCGGCCGCCTCGGCCAGGACCCGGCCGATCTCGCTGCCCGGGCCGTCCAGGCGCTCGTCCGGGTCCCCGCGCCAGTCGGTGAACAGCAGCAGGTCCCCTGCGCGCTGCTCTCCGATCGCGCGGTGGAGCTCCCGGAAGTACGTCGCCCCGTGGACAAGGGGCCGCACCAGGTTGCCGCGCGACCAGGCAGTTCCATCCGTCCGGCGACCGTCCAGACGTGTGGCACCGTTGCCGCGTTCGGCCGCGGTCAACAGCCATTCGGTGAGTTCCACGGCCCAGGCCCTCCAGACGGGCCGTACGAGTACCCCGTACCGTGCCTCCTCATCCGCGGAGTAGTGCCCGGGCCGTCGATGGGACGCCCTTCCTGGTCCCGTACGCGGGCGTACAGAATGGCCGCACCAAACTTGTCCAGGTACCCGCGGTCACTCAGAACATGCGCTCCGGGCAGCGGCCTTTCGCTCTGTTCCGCCCCCTGCCCGAGGCTTTTGTTGTCGCTCGACAACTGAGTTAATCTTCACCAGATTTCCTCACCAGGTCGAAGCCGTGAACAGCACAAACGTGACAGGTGAGTGGGCTCTTCACAGGCCCGGCGCGGTTCCGAGTCCTCGGTGTGAGGGCTCTTGGGGAGCGGAACGAGGATGCGCATGACGAGCAAGACGATCGAGGCCGTCGACGGGGCCTCCGGCGAGCAGGAGCTGCGGCAGCTGCTGGCCGGGCTCACCGCCGTGCGAGACGGCGACTTCGGCACCCGGCTGCCGTCCGGCGAGGGTCTGCTCGGAGACATCGCCACCGTCTTCAACGGCATGGTGGACCAGCTCTCCGTGTTCACCTCGGAAGTGACCCGGGTGGCGCGTGAGGTCGGCACCGAGGGCACGCTGGGCGGCCAGGCCGAGGTGCCGGGCGTCTCGGGCACCTGGGCCGACCTGACCGACTCGGTCAACGCCATGGCGGGCAACCTGACCACCCAGGTCCGCGACATCGCACAGGTGGCGACGGCGGTCGCCAAGGGCGATCTGTCGCAGAAGGTCGACGTCCCCGCCCGGGGCGAGATCCTTCAGCTCAAGGAGACCGTCAACACGATGGTCGACCAGCTCTCCGCCTTCGCCGACGAAGTCACCCGCGTCGCCCGCGAGGTCGGCAGCGAGGGACGTCTCGGCGGTCAGGCGCAGGTGCCCGGCGTGGGCGGTGTGTGGCGCGACCTGACGGATTCGGTCAACTTCATGGCGGGGAACCTCACCTCCCAGGTCCGCAACATCGCCCAGGTGACCACCGCGGTCGCGCAGGGAGATCTCTCCCAGAAGATCACCGTCGACGCCCGCGGCGAGATCCTCCAGCTCAAGAACACCATCAACACGATGGTCGACCAGCTCTCCGCCTTCGCCGACGAAGTCACCCGCGTCGCCCGCGAGGTCGGCACCGAAGGCCGCCTCGGCGGGCAGGCGGACGTGAAGGGCGTCAAGGGCACCTGGCGCGACCTCACGGACTCCGTGAACTTCATGGCGGGGAACCTGACCGCACAGGTCCGCAACGTGGCCCAGGTGGCCACGGCCGTCGCGGAGGGCGACCTCTCCCAGAAGATCACCGTCGACGCCCGCGGCGAGATCCTGGAGCTGAAGACCACCATCAACACGATGGTCGACCAGCTCTCCGCCTTCGCCGACGAAGTCACCCGCGTCGCCCGCGAGGTCGGCACGGAGGGCAACCTCGGCGGTCAGGCGATCGTCCGTGGCGCCTCCGGTACCTGGAAGGACCTGACCGACAACGTCAACGTGATGGCGTCGAACCTGACCGGCCAGGTCCGCTCGATCGCCAAGGTCGCCACCGCTGTCGCCCGCGGTGACCTGTCCCAGAAGATCACGGTCGAGGCGAAGGGCGAGGTCGCCGCCCTGGCGGACGTCATCAACACCATGGTCGACACACTCTCCGCGTTCGCGGACGAGGTGACCCGCGTCGCCCGCGAGGTGGGCACCGAGGGACGCCTCGGTGGTCAGGCACATGTGCCGAACGTGGCGGGCACGTGGAAGGACCTCACCGACAACGTCAACTCCATGGCCAACAACCTCACCGGCCAGGTCCGCAACATCGCGCTGGTGACGACGGCGGTGGCAGGCGGCGACCTGTCGAAGAAGATCGACGTCGACGCCCGCGGCGAGATCCTGGAACTCAAGACCACCATCAACACGATGGTCGACCAGCTGTCGTCCTTCGCCGCCGAGGTCACCCGCGTCGCACGTGAGGTCGGCAGCGAGGGCCGCCTCGGTGGGCAGGCGGAGGTCGAGGGCGTCGAGGGCACCTGGAAGCGGCTGACGGAGAACGTCAACGAACTGGCCGGGAACCTCACCCGCCAGGTCCGTGCGATCGCCGAGGTCGCCAGCGCCGTCGCCGAGGGCGACCTGACCCGCTCGATCACCGTGGAGGCGTCGGGCGAGGTCGCCGAGCTCAAGGACAACATCAACTCCATGGTGGGCTCGCTGCGGGAGACCACCCGGGCCAACCAGGAACAGGACTGGCTCAAGACCAACCTCGCCCGGATCTCCGGCCTGATGCAGGGCCACCGGGACCTGCCCGTGGTCGCCGAGCTCATCATGGACGAGCTCGCGCCGCTGGTCTCGGCGCAGTACGGCGCCTTCTACGCCGCCGAGGACACCGCGCGCAAGCCCCAGCTCAGGCTGGTGGGCTCGTACGGCTATCCCGACGACACCACCCGGCCCGAGCGCATCCGGGTCGGGCGCTCCCTGGTCGGGCAGGCCGCGCGCAACCGTCGGCCCATCAGCGTGGAAGAGCTGCCACCGGGCTATGTGACGATCTCCTCCAGCCTCGGACAGACGGTTCCCAGCGCGTTGGTGGTCCTGCCCATCGTGGTCGAGGACCAGGTCCTCGGTGTCATCGAGCTGGCCTCCGTCACCCGCTTCACCCAGATCCACCAGGACTTCCTGGCCCAGGTGATGCCGACCATCGGCGTCAACCTCAACACCATCGTGGCCAACGCGCGCACCGACGAGCTGCTCGGGGAATCACAGCGGCTGACCGGCGAACTCCAGGAGCGGTCGGCGGAGTTGCAGGTGCAGCAGGACGAACTGCAGCGCTCCAACGCCGAACTGGAGGAGAAGGCCTCCCTGCTCGCCTCGCAGAACCGCGACATCGAGGCGAAGAACCTCCAGATCGAGCAGGCACGGCAGGAGTTGGAGACCAGGGCGCAGGAGCTGGCGCTGGCGTCGAAGTACAAGTCGGAGTTCCTGGCGAACATGAGCCATGAGCTGCGCACCCCGCTCAACAGCCTGCTGATCCTCGCGCAGTTGCTGGCGCAGAACCCCTCGCGCAACCTCACCCCGAAGCAGGTCGAGTACGCGGGCATCATCCACTCCGCCGGCTCGGACCTGCTGCAGCTGATCAACGACATCCTCGACCTCTCGAAGGTCGAGGCGGGCAAGATGGACGTCACTCCCGAGTGCGTCGAGGTGCGCGAGCTGGTGGAGTACGTCGAGGCGACGTTCCGCCCGATGACGACGCAGAAGAGCCTGGAGTTCTCGGTGGCCACCGCGCCGGGGACACCGTTCGACCTGCTCACCGACGGCTCCCGGCTGCGCCAGGTGCTGCGCAATCTGCTGTCGAACGCCCTGAAGTTCACCGAGGAGGGCGGCGTCGAGCTGCGTATCGAACCCGCCGCGGACGGCGAGATTCCGATGAGCGTCCACCGCGGCAGTCCGATCGTCGCCTTCCATGTCAAGGACACCGGTATCGGCATCCCCGAACAGCAACTGGAGACGATCTTCGGAGCGTTCCAGCAGGCGGACGGCACCACCAGCCGCAAGTACGGCGGCACGGGTCTCGGTCTGTCGATCACCCGGGAGATCGCCCGTCTGCTCGGCGGTGCCGTCACGGTCCGGAGCACGCCCGGCCAGGGCAGCACGTTCACGCTGTATCTCCCCGTGGCCCGCGCCGACTACGAGGGCGTACTCGGCAGTGGCGCACAGCCGGTGGAGCAGCCGCACCCCGCCGAGCTCCCGCCGGCCGCACCGTCCGAGGCACCGCCGGCCAAGGCTCCCGGGCGGCGCCGACGCAGACTGCTCGTCGTCGAAGGCCGTACGCGCGGGCTGCTCACCCTGGTCGCCGAGCGGGCGGTCGCGGACATCGCGCCCGATGCCGACGACCCGCTCGCGGGCATCGACATCATCACGGCGGTCGGGGCACAGGAGGCGGCGAGCACCCTGGCCGACGAACCCTGCCACTGCGTCGTCCTGGAGCTCGGCATGCCCGACGACGCGGGAACGCGCCTGATCCAGGCCATCGAGGGAGACTCGGCGCTGGCCAGCGTGCCCGTGCTCGTGCACACCGGACATCACGTGGACCTGGCCCAGGAGCAGTCGTTGCGCTCACGGGCGGAGGGCCGTCCGCTGGCCTTCCTCTCCAGCCTGGACGAGTTGCGCGAGCGCATCACGCTGCATCTGTCCGCCGAGGAACCCGGGGACGTGCTCCAACTGGTGCGCACCGAGGAATCCCAGCGCGCGATCACTCAGGTCGTCGACAACACGCTCTTCGGCCGTACGGTGCTCGTGGTCGACGACGACGCGCGCAACCTCTTCGCCCTCAGCGGGGCACTGGAGCTGCAGGGCTTCCACGTCCTGCACGCGAACAACGGTCGCGAGGGCATCGAGACGCTGCTCGCCCACCAGGACATCGCGCTGGTCCTGATGGACGTGATGATGCCGGAGATGGATGGTTACGCCGCAACCGCGGAGATCCGCTCGATGCCCCAGTACGCGGACCTGCCGATCATCGCGGTCACCGCCAAGGCCATGCCCGGGGACCAGGAGAAGAGCCTGGCGTCCGGCGCGAACGACTACGTCACCAAGCCCGTCGACACCAATGACCTCATCGGCCGCGTCCAGCGCTGGCTGACCACGTGACGGGCGGTCCCGCTGCCGTGCGTATCAGCCGACCGCCTGGCGTCCTCGGACGTCCCAGCCGAGGAACAGGTCAACCGTGAGCGATCCCCACCGTCCGACCGCGCCGGAGACGGCCGGTACTCCGGCGGGCGCCGAACTGCTGCCCACCGCGGCGCCCGTGGCCCGCGCCGGGATCGACGTGGCCGGACAGGACGACGACGACACGCAGCGCTCCCCCGTCGGCAGGCTGGCGGCGACCGTGGAGCGGCTGCGCCGTGAGGTGCGGGCGGCTCAGACCGAGGCGGACGGGCGCGCCCTGATCGAACTGGCCAAGGGCATCCTCGTCGAACGGCTCGGGTGCGGACCCACCCAGGCGGCACGGCAACTCGCCGAGCTGACCGAGCAGGCGGGCATGTCACCTCTCGAATTCGCCGTCGAGGTCATCGACCAGGCCTCGGGTGACCGGCTGTCGGAGGTGACCACCGGCTTCCTCGAACACACGGCGGGCGGAGGCGAAGCGGCCGCCTCGCTGAGGAACAACTCCTACGCCCTGATGCTGCGGGCCGCCGAGAGCGGTGCGCTGGCCGCTCGTGACGCCCAGGCCGTAGCCGACTCCCTGATGGAACACGCCCTGCGGCCGCTCGGTGCGGAAGCGGTGGCCATCTGGTCGCTGGGCGGCGACGGCTCGCTGACCCTGGCGGGCAGCGCCGGTTTCACGGCCGCGGAAGCGGGACGCTGGCGGTATGTGCCACCGGGTGTGGCGACAGTGGCGCGCCGCGGGCTCGGGGGCGGGGGCGGGGTCGGGGAGCTGACCGGCCATTGGATCGGCTGTCTGTCCGAGACCGGGCTGCCATCCATAGGACAGCACCAATATCCCGACGGCGGCCGGGCGGCCGTACCCGCCGACACGGGCGGTCGGATCCTCGGCGTGCTCGAGATCGTCTGGCCCGCTCCGATGGAACCTCAGCCTCCGCAGATCGTCCGTCAGGTCGAGGCCCTGGCCGAGCTGTGCGCGCACACGCTGGAAACCTCCGTCCCGCGCCACCCCGACGGGGACTGGCGGCCAGGCGTCCTGCCGGAAGTCACCGAGCTGATGGACCTGGCGGACAGCCTGCACGACCCCACGCTGGTGCTCGTTCCGCATCTGGACCCCGCCGGGGAACTGCTCGACTTCCGTATCCAGCACGTCAACGGCCGCTTCCTCGACCCGAGCGGCCGGCCCCGAGCTGTCGTCAACGGCTCGCTGCTCCTGGAGGCGTACCCGATGGCCGCCGGCGAGAGCGAGCTGTTCGAGCAGATCGAACGGGTCTACGCCACCGGAGAGCCGTTCCGCGCCCACCGCATGCGGCTGACCACGCTGGTCGACGACGTCCCGCTGGCGGCGGTCGCCGACATCAACATCAGCCGGCACGGCAGCTGCGTCCTGCTCATCTGGCGCATGGAGGACGAGACGGCAAGGCTGGCGAGCCTGCTGCAGCACGCCCAACGCCTCGGCCGCATCGGGGGGTTCGAGGAGAACCTCCTCACCGGCGAGATCACCTGGAACGTCCAGCTCTACGGCCTCTACGGCAAGTCCCCCGCGAGCGGCCCGATCCCGTTGGAGGATCTGGCCGCCCATGCCCACCCGGACGACGCGGTCGCCATCGGCAGGTTCCTGCGTACGCTGCTGCACCACCGAAGTCCCGCGTCCACGGCCTTCCGGCTGCAACGGCCCGACAGTGTGACCCGGCACATCCGCGTGGTGGCCGAACCGGAACTCGACTCCGACGGCCGCCTGCTGGTCGTCCGCGGCGCCTACCAGGACATCTCCGCACACCACTGGACGGAGGTCGCGCTCGCCGCGACACGGGACCAGCTCGCCCACTCCGAGCAGCAGGCCCGTGAACGCAACCGGCTCACCCTCCAGTTGCAGCACGCGATCATGCCTCCGGCGCAGGCTCCGTTGGACGCGCCCGGACTCCAGGTGGCGGTTCGCTACCGGCCCGCGGAGACCCAGCATCTCGTCGGCGGCGACTGGTACGACGCCGTCGTACTGCCGTCCCGGCTGGTGCTGCTGTGCGTGGGGGACGTCGCCGGGCACGGCATCGACGCGGCCACCAGCATGGTGGTCCTGCGCAACGCGCTGCGCGGCCTCGCCGTGACCGGCGCCCGACCCGCCCAGTTGCTGTCCTGGCTCAACATGGTGGCCCACCATCTGACCGGCGGCGTCACCGCCACGGCCGTCTGCGGCCTGTACGACCCCGAGCGTCGCACCCTGCGCTGGGCCAGGGCCGGCCATCTGCCGCCGGTCCTGCTGCGCGACGGCGAGGCGACGCCCCTGCCCCTGGTCAAGGGCCTGCTGATCGGTGCCGTGCCCGAGGCGACGTACGAGGAACACGAGGTCCAACTGGCCGTCGACGACACCTTGCTGATGTACACGGACGGCCTGATCGAACGCCGTGACCGCTCCGTGGAGGAGTCTCTGACCCAGCTCCTGGCAGCCGCGCGCACGGTCCCGCCCACGCTCGACCAGCAGTTGGACCGTCTGCTCACCTACAGCAAGTCGGACACGGACGACGACACGTGCATCGTGGGCGTCCGGGTGGCCTAGAGAACCGTGCCCGGATCACCCGACAAGAGCCGGATCACAGGTCTGTGATCACGAAAAAGGGGCACCTGAACTCCTACTTCATTTCACTACCGGAAGAGGAGTAGCGAACATGACGAGGGACCTCACCCCCAAGTACACGGTGCCCGGCATCGAGCGAGCGGCGGCCGGCCGGATCATCGACGTCCTCCGCCTGCGGCTGCACGCGCTGAACGACCTCCACCTCACGTTGAAGCACATTCACTGGAACGTCGTCGGACCCCATTTCATCGCCGTGCACCAGATGGTCGATCCGCAGGTCGACAGGGTGCGTGACATGGCCGACGACGTGGCCGAGCGCATAGCCGCGCTCGGCGGTGTCGCGCAGGGCACACCGGGCTCCCTGGTCAAGGAGCGCACCTGGGACGACTACTCGATCGGCCGCGAGGACGCCATCGCTCACCTCGGCGCGCTGGACGTCGTCTACACGGGCGTCATCGAGGACGTCCGCGCCGCGATCAAGGTCGTCGGTGAGATCGACCCGGCGACGGAGGACCTCCTCATCGAACAGCTTCGGGACCTCGAACAGTTCCAGTGGTTCGTCCGGGCCCACCTCGAGAGCGCGGGCGGCACACTGACGACGGCCCGGGCCGAGACGGAGGAGGCCGCCGCCAAGGCCGCAAAGGCCTGAGCCTTTCCGGCCCGTCCGGCAACCCGTGGCGCCCCAAAGGACAAGTTCAGCCGGCAGCCTGTGCACTGCCCAATGATCGGGCGAAGTCGGCAAGGGTCCGGAAGTCGTCTTCGCGCAGGCCGATCCTTGGGTTGACGTGGTGCAGAAGTCCCGGTGCGCGGTGGTGGGCGGTCACATACGCCTGGTCCGAATCACTCTGTTCGTCGTCCACCCAGGCAAAGGAACGGCCGTTGGCGTACTCCACCAGCGGGGCGGTCTTCCAGTGAACTCCGTCAGGGCGGTCTTGGAACAAGCGGTCGCCGAAGTCGACGAATGGCAGCTCAGGTAGACCGAGCACCGGGCCGATCCACCGGTTGGCATCAGCCATCCATGTGGTGGCCCAGCACAGTTCGTAGCCGAGCTGCAGCAGAGCCTGTCCCTGCGCCGGGTTGAGCCAGACCCGCAAAGGTCCCCGGCGGAGGGAGAGTTCGTAGTGGTCCTGGGAATCCGCACTACCTCGGGGCACCCGGAGGGTGGTGTAGCCCTCTGGGCGCCTCGTCGGCTTGGCCGCGTAAGGGTTGAGGGGCCCGTCCACGTCGAGGAACAGAAGTGGTCGGCTCATGATCTCCCCGGGTCATGTGCAATGGTGGCTGCGCCGGTGACAGCGTAATGGCAACGATGATGGCTGATTGAAGACGGAAGCATCGGTGCCGCCCCGTAGAGTCCGTCGCCGTGTCTACCACCCCCGTTCGGTCCTCCCTGTGGAGTGACCAGCAGTTTCTTCTGCTCGCTACGGCTCGGACCATCTCGGTGCTGGGCAACGGTTTTGCCCGCGTGGCGTTGGCATTCGCCGTGCTGGGCCTGCCCGGGGCGACGCCGGGGCGGCTGTCTTTGGTGGTGGCCTGTCAGGCACTCCCTCAGCTGGTGTTCATCCTCATCGGCGGGGTGATCGCGGACCGCATGTCACGGGCACGCCTGATGGTCGTCGCCGACATCGTGGGGGCCGCCGCCTACGCCGGGCTGGCCGGCCTCGTGCTGTCCGGTCACGCGCCGATGATCCTGATGTGCGTGCTGGCCGTCGTGGCGGGGACCGCGACCGCACTGTTCTCGCCCGCGATGGCCGGCCTCGTCCCGCTGGTCGTTGAGGAGGACAAGCTCCAACAAGCCAACGGGCTGCTGCGGGTGTGCACAAACAGCTCCCTACTGCTCGGGCTGGCCTTGTCCGGTGTCGCCGTCGCGTGGATCGGCGCCGGTTGGGCACTGGCCCTCAACGCCGCGTCTTTCGTGGTCAGCGCGTTTCTGACCACTCGGCTGCGCGTGCCCGGCAGGGCGGCGAAGGGCTCCTCGGGCTGGGACGATCTGAAGGAGGGCTGGCGGGAGTTCACGTCCCGGCAGTGGCTGTGGGTCGTCGTCGCCCAGTACGCGGTTGTCGTCGCAGCGCTCAACGCCAACGTCGGCGTCCTGGGGCCGCTTGTCGCGGAGGAGGACCTGGGCGGAGCGACGGCATGGTCGGTCATCGTCGCGGCGCAGGCCCTGGGAACCATCGCCGGCGCCGGCCTGGCCGCACGCGTCCGGGTCAACAGGCCCATCCTGGTCGCGGTTCTGGCCACTCTCCCGGCCGCCCTGCCCATCGCCCTGCTGGCCGCCTCGGCCCCGGTCTGGCTGATCGCGGTGGCCATGTTCAGCTCGGGTGTCACCTCGGACGTCTTCGGCGTGCTCTGGTCCACGACCATCCAGCGTGAGGTCCCCGAGAAGGCCCTTTCCCGCGTCAGTTCCTACGACTGGTTCGGCTCCTTGGCCTTCGCCCCGCTCGGGCTGCTCGTGGCCGGACCCGTTGCCGACGCAATCGGCACCCAGAAGGCACTGGCTGGCTGTGCTGCCGTGATCGCCCTGGCCACATGCGCGGCCCTGTTCTCGCCGCAGGTCCGCAATCTCACCGCGCCACCCCGGCCGGACTCACAGCGCACGCCAGATGCGGCTTCTCCGGCTGCCGCATCACGCACGGTGGACGAGGAGACGGCCTAGGGGCCGGTCTTCGTCCACCTCCGGTCCGACGGCGGCTCTCTCCTTGGGCTGCGCCCCAATCGGACTGCGAGGTTACGTTGTACCGATGACCGAATCACTGCCGCACGGCGGCATCGTGCTGGACGCGGACGAGTTGGACGCCCGGTGGGCAGATGCCTGGCGGCCGGAACAGGTCGCTGCGCGGTTGGTTGGAGCAAGCACACCCTGGTGCATTGCAGCGGGGTGGGCACTGGACCTGTTCCGCGGCAGGCAGTCGCGGCACCACAGCGATCTGGAGATCGCCGTGCCGGCCGCAGGGTTCTCCGAAATTCGGGGCCACTTCCCCGAGTACGTATTCGACGCGGTGGGTTCGGGTCGAGTCTGGGCGGGGGCAGGAGCTGAGGTGCTTGCGGCAACGCATCAGACCTGGACCCGAGATCCCGCGAGTGGTCAGTTCCTGTTCGACGTGTTCCGTGAGCCGCACCAGGGGCGGACGTGGATCTGCCGACGGGACGACAGCATTCGACTGCCGTACGACGAGGTCATCGAGTGGACCGCGGACGGGATCCCGTATCTGGTGCCCGAGTTGGTACTGCTCTTCAAGGCCAAGGCAGCACGCCCCAAGGACCAGGTGGACTTCGAGGAAGTGCTGCCGCTGTTGGGCCGGGCACGCCGTGATGCCCTGAGTGGATGGTTGGAGCTTGTGCACCCCGGGCATCCGTGGCTGGCGGATCTGGCGAAGTCGTCACGCTGACTGGGCCGGCGTCTCGGACGGGGCGGGAAGCGTTCGGCCCAGGTGAGACAGAGGCGACAGGGCCATCAGCACCGGTGACAGAAGCATGCCCGCGGCGGTCACCAGGAGGCCGGCCCGTGTCCCCCACACCTCCGCTAGGAACCCGCCGAGCAGCGAGCCGAGCGGGGTCAGCCCCATGCCGACGAAGTTGATCGTCGCGGCCACGCGGCCTTGCATCCCGTCCGGAGTGACCGTCTGACGGATGGCCATGACCGTGACGTTCACCAGCTGACTGAAGGTCCCGAAGACGAAGTTGACCGCAATGAGCGCGGGGACCGTCACCGCCGGCGCCCCGCCCAGTGCGGGCACGAGTAGGAACACACCGTCGCCGAGTGCCGCTGCGGACACCAGCACAGCGCCGTGTCCGAAGCGGTTCGGCAGGCGGGCGGCCAGCAGCGAGCCCAGGAGCGCGCCCGGCCCCGTCGCCGCGAGTGCCAGCCCAACGGCTGTGCCGGACAGGTGCAGGTCCCTTGGCAGGTGCAGCAGATAGACGGTCATCACGGCCGCGAAGGAGAACTGGAACGCGGCTGATGCCAGGCACACGGTCCGCAGCGAGGAGTCGCTGACGACAAAGCGGAGGCCGTCGTGGATCTGCCGCCAGACCCGCGGTGGTCGCTCTTCCGAGCGTGCCGGAATGCGTTCGCGGTGATCGATCCGTCGGATCGACAGGAATGACAGCGCGAAGAACACCGCGCTCGAAGCGACTGCAACCGCCGCCGACAGCAAGGACACCAACGCGCCGCCAAGGGCGGGACCACCGATCTGCGCAGCCGACCGACTGCCCTCAAGCGCGCTGTTCCCCCGCACCAACTGATCGCGCTTCACCATGCGTACCAGGGAAGCCTGGTACGCCACGTCGAAGAACACGGACAGCGCCCCGACGACGAACGCGACCACGAGCAACGCCGGCAGATCGAGCACACCAAGGAGGCCGGCCACGGCGGCGGCGCCCAGGGTGAGAGCTCGACCGGCGTCCGCCAGCACCATCACCATGCGGGTCCGCCACCTGTCCACCCACGCGCCGACGAAGAGCGACAGCATCAGGATCGGCGCCTGCCCCACCGCGCGCAGGGCCCCCAGTTGCCCGGCACCGGCGTTGAGCGTCAGGACGGCGAACAGCGGCAGTACCACCAGGCTTGCGTGCTCGCCCAGTTGAGAGGCTGTCTGACCCAGCCAGAGTCGGCGGAAATCGCGGTCCCGCCACAGGCCTGACGGAACAGAAGGAACAGAGCCACCGGAATCGGGTACGGCGGAGGAAGAGAACGGCACGGGGACCCCACGGATGAGCGAAGACGAGACCCGCGAACCGGTGCACGTAAAGACGCACTGCACCGGTCGTTTCAGGCAGCGGGAAAGGAAGGCTCGCTGTGCCGCGCATCATGGGCGGCACGCGATGACAGGGCGCTACGGCTCGAATGTCAACGCGTGCCGGGACGACCGACCATGTCCTCGCTCCTCTTGAGTCACTCGCTGCGCGAACACTAACTCCCGCTCGGCCGGGCACGAAAGCCGATTTGCGAGCGGGTGAACGAGGTGAAGAGACCGGCCGGCCGACGCCTCGGCCGAGGCTCCGACGGGAGAGTTCAGCCTGTCACGGTCGGGCTCAGGCCCGCGCGGTGGGCCCGATTCGTGGCCATCAGGACGTCGAGCGCGTCCCGGGTACGGACAAGTTCCTCGATGTGCGCGGAGAGCCGTTCACGCTCCTCGGCCATCCGTTCCAGCGCGGCATCGGACGTGGTCTCGCTCGGTGAGTCGACGCACGGCAGGAGCTCGGCGATGGTCCGGCTGGACAGGCCTGCCGCATACATGCGCTGGAGAAAGGTGACTCGCTCGACGTGGGCCTCCGTGTAGTGCCGCTGCCCGCTGGCACTGCGGGTGCTGGTGAGCAGGCCCTGTTCCTCGTAGTAGCGCAGGGACCTGACGCTCACTCCGGCCCGTGCCGCGAGCTCGCCGATTCTCATGCCGCCGCCCTCCCTCCTGTGATCCGGGGCACAACCCTTGCCTCTGACGTCAGTGTCAGGTTTTAGCGTAACCGGTGTGCCGATCAGGGCACGACGGATCACGCGGAACCGACCAAGGAGACACGACGTGACGACCCTCTTCACCGGCTACCGGCTCGGCGACCTGCTGCTGCCCAACCGGGTGGTGATGGCCCCGATGACCCGGGTCCGGGCCGCGGCCGGCGGTCTGGCGACGCCTTCGATGGCGCGCTATTACGCCCAGCGGGCCACTGCCGGCCTGATCGTCACCGAGGGCGTGCAGCCGAACCTGATCGGTCAGTCCAACCCGGGCACCCCGGGCCTGCACACCGACGATCAGGTGACCGCGTGGCGGACGGTGACCGACGCGGTGCACACCAACGGCGGCCGGGTCTTCGCCCAGATCATGCACGGCGGGCGGGTGTCGCACCCCGACACCACCGGGATGCAGCCCGTCGGCCCCTCGGCCGTGGCGGCCGTCGGCGAGGTGTTCACCCCCAGCGGGCGTCAGCCGGCGCCGACTCCGCGCGCCCTGGACACGGCCGAAGTGCCCGAGCACGTCCGCTCGTACGCGGACGCCGCGCGCCGGGCCGTGGACGCCGGCTTCGACGGTGTGGAGCTCCACGGCGCCAACGGCTATCTCATCTCGCAGTTCCTCTCCTCCAACGCCAACCTGCGCACGGACCGTTACGGCGGCTCCGTGACCAACCGGATCCGGTTCGCAGTCGAGGCGGTCACCACGACCGCCGAAGCCATCGGCGCGGACCGGACCGGGATCCGCCTCTCCCCCGGTGGCGCCTTCTGGGGCATCGAGGAGGCCGACGTCGCCGAGCTCTACGCCGCCCTCCTGACCGAGCTGTCCCGGCTCGGTCTGGCGTACATCCACCTCGAGGCCACCATCGACGAAGAGACGCTCGTCGCTCTGCGCCGGATCTGGCCCGGCACGCTCGTGATGAACCCGGTCCTGCCGATGGGCCCCAAGCAGGCCGGCCGGACCGACGCGGACCACTGGCTCGGCCTGGGAGCCGACCTCATCAGCTTCGGCCGCGCCTTCATCGCCAATCCCGACCTGGTCGAGCGTCTGCGCACCGGCCTCCCGATCGCCCCCGCCGACGAGGCGACGTACTTCGAGGGCGGCGACCACGGCTACCTGACCTACTCGGCGTACCAGCACTCGGCCTGACCGCCTGGGCCCTCAGTCTCCGCCCCCTGCGCACGGCCGCCTTCACCAGCTGATTCCCGCCGCCACCGGCAGGTGGTCACTGCCGGTGGCCGGCAGCACCCAGGAGCTCTCCGCCTCCACACCGCGGACCAGGATCTGGTCGATCCGTGCCACCGGGAACTTCGCCGGCCAGCTGAAGCCGAAGCCGTCCCCGGCCTCGGCCTGGACGGAGTGCAGCTGTGCGGTGATGCCGGCGAACGCGCGGTCGTCCACGGTGCCGTTCAGGTCGCCGAGCAGCACGACCCGCTCGTTGCGCTCGGCGGCCAGCGCCTCCGCGAGTGCCGTCGCGTTGCGGTCCCGGCTGTCCGTCCAGAAGCCGTTCCGGGGCATCACGCGTACGGATCCCAGGTGGGCCACGTACACCGCCAGGGGGCCTTCGTCGGTGGCCACCGTGGTGCGCAGCGCCCGGTTGTACGGCAGCTTCACGTCGTCCGACTTGGCGTCTCCCATCGGCCCGACGTCCTGCTGGATGTCGACCGGCCGGGTGTCGGACAGCGGCAGCTTGCTCCACAGCCCGACCGTGCCCAGGACCGTGTGATGCGGGTACGTCTTCGCCAGTTCCTTCTCGTACGTGCCTCGGGCCTGCGCGGTGATCTCCTCCAGCGCCAGCACGTCCGCCCCGGTGGCGGCCAGGTCGCGGGCGGTGGCGGCCGGGTCGGGGTTCCCGGCGCCGACGTTGTGGCTGACCAGGGTCAGGTCACCGCCCGTGCGGGACTTGTCGGCGAGCAGCCCGCCGAAGAGGCTCAGCCACACCACGACCGGCAGCAGCAGCGCGACCACGGCGGAAGCGGACCGGCGCCACAGCGCACCGGCCAGCAGCACCGGGACGAACACGCCGAACCACGGCAGCAAGCTCTCCACCAGGCTGCCGAGACCCCCGCGGTCAGTGATCTGCGCGTGCAGCAGCATGAGCAGGCCGAGCAGCACGGCCATCGCCGCGAGCGCACGGCCGCGCTTCCAGGGACCCGGCCGGGAGAGGGCGCGGACCGAGTGGCGGATGCGCGCGCGCCGGGTACCGGACCCGGGGGCCGGGATACCCTCCGTACCTCGGCTCTCCCCCGCCTCGACCCGCGTCATCGCCTGTCCTCGCTCGCTCTTGGTCACTGCTGCATCCTCGGGTCCTGGGTGGGGTCGGCATACATACGCGGGCAGCCGTGCTCGATCGCCTCGGTGCGCGGTTCGTAGTGCCAGGGTTCGTTCCGGTGGATCTGGCACAGCCCGTACTCGGCGCCGTGCCGGGACAGCCACTCCGTCGCGTCGGAGCGCCCGATGTCGACCTCGTCCCCCGCCACGTGGGGAGATGTCGTCGCGGTTGCCACCCATCGGGCGGCCTCGTCCTCGGACCCGCATTCGGCGACCGCCTGGTGATCCCTGAGGAGCAGCCGGACGATCCGGCGGGACGATGTTCCTGGTAATCGTGAGGTTCGGGGCATGCTGCCAGTCAAGGCAGCGCGGTGTAGCCGGCACGTATGCGGTTTTCGATATGCCGACGATACGTGCCGCCTCCTAGCATCGATCACATGCGCGTGTTGATCGTCGAGGACGAGCCCTACCTGGCGGAAGCCATCCGCGACGGCCTACGTCTGGAGGCCATCGCGGCCGACATCGCGGGCGACGGCGACTCCGCGTTGGAATTGCTGAGCGTCAACGCATACGACATCGCCGTCCTCGACCGTGACATCCCCGGACCGTCCGGTGACGAGGTCGCCAAACGCATCGTCGCCTCCGGCAGCGGCATGCCGATCCTCATGCTCACCGCGGCCGACCGTCTCGACGACAAGGCCTCCGGTTTCGAGCTGGGCGCCGACGACTACCTCACGAAACCCTTCGAACTCCGCGAGCTCGCGCTCAGGCTCCGGGCACTCGACCGCCGACGCGCTCACAACAGGCCGCCTGTGCGCGAGATCGCGGGTCTGCGGCTCGACCCGTTCCGCAGGGAGGTGTACCGGGACGGCCGCTACGTCGCACTCACCAGGAAGCAATTCGCCGTACTGGAAGTCCTCGTCGCCGCCGAGGGCGGTGTCGTCAGCGCCGAAGAGCTCTTGGAGCGGGCGTGGGACGAGAACGCCGACCCGTTCACCAACGCCGTCCGCATCACGGTCTCGGCATTGCGCAAACGACTCGGCGAACCCTGGCTGATCGCCACGGTGCCGGGTGTCGGCTACCGCATCCAAACGCCGTCGGAGGCCGGAAACGAGGGACCAGACGGTGGATAGGGCGCCCGGGTTGAGCGTTCGCGTCAAACTCACCCTCAGCTATGCCGGGTTCGTCATGCTCGCCGGTGTCCTGCTGCTCGCCGCCGTATGGGTGTCGCTCCTGGAATACGTCCCGGACGACTGGGACCGGCGAATGCTCTACGAGAATCCCAACCGTCAACTCCTTCTGCGCACCTTCGCCCCCGCGGCCGCTGCCGTGATGGCGTTTCTGCTGGTCTTCGGTCTGCTGGGCGGATGGTTCCTCGCCGGCCGCGTCCTCGCCCCCTTGAGCCGTATCACCGACGCCACCCGCGTGGCCACGAACGGATCGCTCTCCCACCGAATCCGGCTACCGGGCCGAAAGGACGAGTTCCGCGAACTCGCCGACGCCTTCGACACGATGCTCGCGCGGCTCGAAGCGCATGTCGCCGAGCAACAGAGATTCGCGGCCAACGCCTCTCACGAATTGCGTACCCCGCTCGCGATCTCGAAGTCGTTGATCGACGTGGCGCGCGCCGATCCGAATCCCGACACCGGCACGCTGATGGACCGCCTCCATGCGGTGAACACCCGGGCGATCGACCTGACCGAGGCACTGCTCCTGCTCAGCCGTGCCGAGCAGCGGTCCTTCACCCGCGAACCCGTCGACCTCTCCCTCCTGGCGGAGGAAGCCACCGAGACGCTCCTCCCACTCGCCGAAAAGCACGGCATCACCATCGAGACCAGCGGCGACGCCGCGCCCACGAACGGCTCGCAAGCGCTGCTGCTGCAACTGACCATGAACCTCCTGCACAACGCGATCGTCCACAACCTGCCCGAGCGGGGCACCGTACGGGTCACCACCGGCGTCCGCCCCGAGACCGTGGTGCTCACCGTCGAGAACACGGGCGAAGAGCTCACCCCACAGCTGATCTCGACGCTCACCGAACCGTTCCGGCGCGGCACCGAACGCATCCACACCGACCACGCGGGCGTCGGCCTCGGCCTGGCCATCGTGAAGACCATCACCCACGCCCATGACGGCACCCTCACCCTCACCCCGCGCCCTGCCGGCGGGATCCGCATCACCGTGGAGCTACCCGCGACCGCCCCACGCGCCGAGGACAAGTGACACCCGTCCCAGGCGCGCATGACCGAGCTCACGCCACGGGCATCAATTCCGGCAGTGCGAGGGCCGAGTGGGCCGGACGTGCCTCCGCTGCGGGCATGGAGCTGAGATCGCGCAGCATGTCGTTACGCTGCTTCAGGGCTTGGGCGGTGGTCGGGAAGAGTGCCGCATCGCCCTCGCCGACCAGATCCTGGTTCATGGTCACGAACTCACGGGTGCTGTCCTCGAAGGCGGCGAAGCCCGCGACGTGGTCCCGGTCGGCGAGGGAATGGGCGAGCATGTACGCGCCGACGAGCGCGAGGCTGGAGCCCTGTCCGGTGAGGAACGAGGGCGCGTACGCCGCGTCGCCCACCAACGCGACCCTGCCGCTGGACCAGCGGGGCATACGGATCTGGCTGACCGCGTCGAAGAACAGGTCATCCGCGTCGCGCATGGCGGCAAGCATGCCCGGCACCTCCCACCCCGCGTCTGCGAACACCTCGGCGACCAGGTCCCGTTGGGCTTCCGGATCCCGGAAGGCGCCGAACGGCGGTTCGGGGTGGGCGAAGTTCAGGAAGGCGTGCACGCTGTCGTCGTCCCCCACGGCGTAGAGTGCCGCGGCTCTGCCGGGGGCGTTCCACATCACCGTCTCGCGGGAGAGCCCAAGGGTGTTCCGCATGGTGAACACCGCGAAGCAGTAGCCGAGGTAACGGTGGAATTGCTGCTCGGGGCCGAAGAGGAGTTCGCGGGTGCGTGAGTGGATACCGTCCGCACCGACCACCATGTCGTACGTCCCTCTGCCGCCCCCGTGGAAGGTCACGTCGACCCCGTGGTCGTACTGGTCGAGGGTGTAGATGGAGTCGTTGAAAAGGAACTCCACGTCGTCACGTACGGCCGTGTGGAGAGCGCTGGTCAGATCCCCGCGCCGCACCTCCAGGTCCCGCCCCGCGACACCGCCCGTCACGGCGTGCGGTTCGACCGAGGCCACCTCGCTGCCGTCCCCGTCGAGGAAGGTCAGCCGGCGCAGGTCGATGTGGGCGTCCTGCAGTTCGGGCAGGATGCCCATCCTCCGGACGACGTCGAGTGCCGTGCCGCGTACGTCGATGGGATAGCCGCCGCCACGAATTGCGCCCGCTTTCTCGACGACCGTGACGTCGAATCCGTAGCGGTTCAGCCAGAACGCCAGGGCGGGCCCCGCGATGCTGGCGCCGGATATCAGAACCCTTCGCCTCGGCGTGATGCCGCTGTCCCTCAACAGACCGGTGCGGGTCATTCCTTGACTCCTTTGCTCATGGTGCGGGTGACGAGGAGGGACAGCGCCGTGACGGCGGCGGCTATGGCGAAGCCGGTGACGAAGGCCGATTCGGCAGGGACGTCCGACCCGGTAGGAGTGGCGGCGGTGAGGATCGCGCCGCTGATCTGGGCACCCACGGCGTAGCCGAGGACGCGAGTCACCAGGACCAGGCTGGTGGCGATACCGGTGTCGCCCTGCGCGACGGATGTGGCGGTGCCGGTCACCAACGCGGTGACGCAAAGGCCGTTGGCGAGGGCGATCATCACCTTGCCGATGACGAGGTGCCAGACCTCGGTGTGCACGGCTGCCAGGGCGATCAGGGCGGTGACCATGAGGACGATCCCCGCAGTCACCACGGCACGCGAGCCGTAGCGCCGCGCCCCGATCCCGCTGATCGGCCCGGCCAGCGACGCGGCGACGGCGCCCGGCAGCAGGAAGAAGCCGATCGCGGTGGCACTGGCCCCGAAGCCGTACTCCTCGGAGGGCACCGCGAACAGCTGTGGGACAAGATAGACCGCGACCGAGGTCCCGACGCAGATGACGAAGGTCAGCACGCACGACTTCCACACCGCGGGCCGTGCCAGCATGCGCAGATCGACCATGGGAGAGGTCGCGTGGCGCTCGACGGCTATCCATCCGCCGGCGAAGGCGGCCAGAAGCAGGATGAGGGCGCCGAGCACGAGGGGTTGCGAGGCGACGTCGGGCGCCAGGGCCAGCACGAGCATGAGCGTGACCAGTGTCCCGCTCAGGAGGAGCAGGCCGGGCCAGTCGACCCCGGTGTCGTCCGAGCGACCCGGCGGGTCATGCGGCATCAGCGTGTTCACCAGCGCGGTGGAGCCGATGACCGCGATCGTCGGCAGCGCGAACATCCAGTGCCGGGACAGCCCTTCGGCGACGGGCCCGGCCGACAGCGTGCCCGCCATCCCGCCGCCGACGAACAACCCGCTGACGACCCCGATGGCCACCTTCGACTCCCCGGCGGGGAGGTGTTTGCGCACCAGGATGAACGACAGGGGCAGCGCGCCGACCATCGCTCCTTGCAGTACCTGACCGAGCAGCAGTACCGGCAGGTTCGGCGCGAGGGCGGACACCAGCCCTCCGGCGCAGACCACCGCCATCAGCCGGATCAGGATCCGTTTTCCGCCGTAGCGGTCGCCTAACTTGCCTGCGACCGGGGTGACGAGCGCGCCGGTGATGAGAAGCACGATGCTGAGCAACGCCCCTTCGGAGGGGCTCATGTCGAGTTCGCGTTGCAGGAGCGGGAGCGTCGGTGTCACCACCGACTCCAGGGCACCGGTGGCCACCGCCAGCATGCCGAGGGCCCCGAGAGCGGCCCTGCCGATGCGAACCGGTGGAGCGAGAGTTGCGGTCATGGACGTCCTTCCCGTCAGGTTCCGACGCCGGTCGGCACACGCCGAGCCGACATCCCGATTACTACACTACACCGTGCAGTGTAGAACGGTTAGGATGTGCCCATGCCGACCACGAAGACACTGCGCGAGGGCTCCACGGTGAAGCGGGCCGCCATCCTCTCGGCGGCCCGGGAACTGTTCCTCGCCGACGGCTTCGACCGGTCCAGCGTCGACGCGGTGGCCGCGCGGGCCGAGGTGTCCAAGCGGACGGTCTACGACTACTTCGGCGACAAGCAGACGCTGCTGCAAGCGGTCGTCGACTCCGTCGGCCAGTCACTGATCACCACGATCCGACGCACCCTCGACGACACCCTCACCGACGTCACGGAGTCCGCCGACCTCGAGGACGCCCTGATCACGTTCTCGATGAGCATCGCGACCGACATGCTCGGCTCGGCGGAGTACGCCACGCTGCAACGACTGGTCCGCGCTGAGTCCGGCAACCTGCCGCACCGGGGCTACAACGCCATGGCCAACACCCCGGACGAGGCGATCGCCGACCGTTTCGCCGCCTTCGCCGAGGCCGGCCTGCTCGACGTCCCCGACCCCCGCCTAGCCGCCGACCAGTTCATCGCCCTGACCTTCGGCGTCGCACTGGACAGACTCGGCTCCGCGAACGCGGCGGAGGACACCCGCGTCCGGCCACTCGTCGTCGAGGGAGTACGGACCTTTCTGCGGGCGTACCGGACGAGGTAGGGCCGAGGCGTACGGCTGCCGTGGGACGCCCATTGGACGATCCGGTCGATCTCGCGTGTCGTCTCGGGGCGGTTCCGGACTGACCCGACGGGTGAGGGAAGGCGTTCTGAGTAGGAGAACTCATGTGCGCCTGAACGCCGGCTGGCAATCTTCGGGCATGGCGGGTGACGCAGGGGTCGCGAGTGGCAGAGGGTCGTTGGCGGCTCTTCATCTCCTTCTGGTCTGGGCGACGATGACGGCCGCGGTACCGGTGCTCGGCTTCGGGTTGCTGGTGACGGGGTGGGGCGGTGGGACCGAGGCTGCGGGGCTGGCCTTCATGTTGGGGGCGCCCCTGACGGTGGGGCTGTTGGCCTTGGCGGGTATTTCGGCGCGGACGGTGGTGCCGCTGTGCGGCTCCGTGGCCGGGCGACTCGGCTGGGCGGTGCTGGTCTTCTTCCTCGGTACGGTCGGCGTCGCGGCCGGCATTGCTGCTTACAGTGCGGACGTCGACCTCGGGAGCGCCGGCACACGCGTTGCGCTCACGGGAGTGCCGTACGCCGTCGCTGCGGCGTTCTTCGTGCCGAGCCGGTGGGTGCGGCTGGGGGCGGGGGCCGCGCTGGCGACCTGCGTGATGTACGGGGGTCTTCTCGGCCCGGCGCAGGCGCGGGAGCATCAGCATGCGGCGGAGGTCGCGCGGTACCGCGAGCATCCGGAGTTGCTGTACGTGGGCGCCGCCCCGCCGGGGATGCAGATTTCCCGCGTCGTGGTCGGGCCCGCCCATGTCGGCGTCGACTATCGCCCCGTCGCGCAGAACGAGGTCGGGTATGTGGGCCTGACCATGCGCTCGCAGCTCACGCCGACACCGCAATGCCCCGAGCTGGTGCAGAAGGACGTCACGTGCTCGGTGGACACGCGCGGCGACATGCGTACGGTCCGCGAACTCCCCGGAGGCACCCGCGCCATCACCCTCATCCGCCCTCTCCGCCACGCGGAGGCCGAGGTCAACAGCCAGTACCTCGATGAACCCGGCCTGCGTCACCTCCTCGACACGCTGCACCCGCTGTCCGACGAGGAGTTGGAAAGGCTGATGCGGGAGAAGGCGATCGAGCAGGGCTATTGAGGCGTGCGTGGGCTTCAGTGTCCGTCCGGGACCGTGAGCAGGGTCAGATGTGAGAGGTCTCTGGGCGGCGGTGTCGAGACGGACCACAGGGGCGCGGCAGTTCCGTCGGCGACGGCTGCCGGAGCGTCCGTGAGGTTCATGCGCTGACGCAGACGGCCGTAGAAGTCCATTGGCCCGAGCCGGACGGCCCGCAGGCGTCGTGGTGCGGCGAACACCCCGATCCAGTCCCCCGGTTCGAGCACTCCCCGCACCTGGCCGTCGATGCTGACGGCGGCCTGCCCCGACCGTTCGAGGACGCGCAGCCCGACGGGTTCGTCGGGGGCGGTGACGATGGAGCGGTTGAACGTCATGTGCGGGGCGACGGGTGTGAAGACGAGTGCTTCGGCGCGCGGTGAGACGACCGGGCCGCCGGCGGCGAAGCTGTAGGCGGTCGAGCCCGTCGGGGTGGCCACGAGCAGGGCGTCGGCCGAGTAGGAGGCCAGGAGCCGGCCGGACACGTACACGCCGACGGACACCTGGCGGTCCCTGGAGAGTTTCTCCAGCACCACGTCGTTGAGCGCGGTGACGTTGAGCGGGATGCCCCACTCGTCGTCGACCTCGCAGTCCGGCCGCACCTGAGGCGCCGGCAGCATGGGACCGCGGCCGTACCGCATCATCTTCCCGACGTCCGCCGGTACCTCCAGGCGTCTGGAGGCGCGCAGGGCGAGCAGCATGCGGCTGTCGATGTGGAGACGGTTCTCGTGCACCGCGTCCAGCGCCAGGCGTACTTCGGCGGCGGGTACCTCGGTCAGGAAACCGACTCGGCCGAGGTCGACCCCCAGCACGAGCGCGTCACCCTCGGCGGCCAGCCGTGCGCCGCGCAGGAAGGTGCCGTCTCCGCCCAGGGTGACGATGAGGTCGGGGCGACCCGCGGCTTCGACCTCGTCGCGGGCGTTGCGCCGGCCGCCGTCGTCCCATACGTCGATGTCCGCGCACCGTACGCCGTGCTCCTCGCACCAGGCGCGCACCACATGGCTCGCCTCCACGGCCTCCGTACGTCCGCCGTGCACGACCAGACCGAGCCGGTTCACCGTCATCTCTGCCTCCGGGACCTCGTCCTCGCACCGACGGGCCGGCTGACCGGCACGTCGCCTCACAGCCCTAGCCGACCACCAGGTCGGGGCGACCGGGCGGAGCGCGGCCCAGGTGTCACCCTGGCGGGCGCAGGCATCCGGTTCGAGATCGCCGAGATGGCGACCGAGTGCGCCGTCACCCGCACGTTCCTGGACCGCTGCATCGCCGATCACGAGGACGGCAAGCTCGACGCCGTGCACGCGTCGATGGCCAAGTGGTGGCGACCGAGTTCCAGAAGCGGGTCGCCGATCGCTGTCTCCAACTGCACGGCGGATACGGCTACATGACCGAGCAGCGCGTAGCGAAGGCGTTCACCGACGGACGTGTCCAGACCATCTACGGCGGCACGACCGCGATCATGAAGGAGATCATCGGCCGCTCCCTGCTGTCCTGACCAGGGGCGATATGGCTAGGTGGTGTGCAGGGGCTCCCTGAACGCCTTGCGGAACACCGGCCCCGCGAAGGGAATGATCGGAGACAGCATCTTTGCCTTGAGCGAGCTGGGATGCCGTTCGAGATCGACGTCGACGCGGGTGCCTTCGTCCGTGGGTGTCATGTGGAAGTTCCAGCCACCCGAACCGAAGGGTTTCGAATCGTGGGTGGTGACGGTGACCTCATTCGTCGCGGGGTCCCATTCGTAGCGTGCGCGCTCCCACGATTTCTCATTACCCTCGGTGACCTCGGCCCAGGTGTCTCCCCGCTCGTGCACCTGGAAATGCTCCGCGTCGATGGAGGGCCACTCCTCGACACGGGAGGGGCCGAAGTTGGTCAGCACCCCCATCACCTCGGACGGGCTCATCGAGGAGTTCACATGAAAATGCAGGGATGGCATGACCTGCTCCTTGGCTATTGCCGTCGCTGAGACTATTGCCGTCGCTGAGCCGGCTGGACGACCTGACGTGCCCACTTCTCAGGATGCACCCCCGCTCAGCGCTCCGCACCGGCAGCTTCTCGACCTGCGGTCACGTTTCCACGTGCTCACTCGACGTCAGCACGCGCTACCGCTCATCTGCCGATTTCTGACAAGCTCTCCGCCGTGCCCCAGGTCAATGCCCGATTCAGCGTTCTGTCCGAGGACTTCGCCGCCGACCCCTACCGCTACTTCTCGCGGTTGAGGGAGCAGGACACGATCCACTACGAGTCGGCGATCGACAGCTACTTCGTCTCCCGCCACCGGGACGTCAAGCGGGTGCTGACCGACCACGACACGTTCACCACGGAGATGCTCCAGGTGCGTGCCGAGCCGGTGATGCGGGGGCCGGTTCTCGCGCAGATGACCGGCGCCGAGCACACCGCCAAGCGGAAGATCGTCGTACGCGGGTTCACCGGGCAGGCGCTGGAGGAGCAGATACGGGCCATCCACGCCAACGCCGCCGAGCTTGTCGCGCCCTTCCTCTCCCGGGGGCGTATCGACCTCGTGAACGACTTCGGCAGGCCACTCGCCATCGACGTGACGCTGGACGTCCTCGGCCTGGACAAGAAGGACAGGCGGCAGATCGCCGACTGGCTCGGCGGGGTCACCGAGTTCGTCACCGGCATCGACCTCACCGCCGAGCAACGCCGACGGTGCCTGGACCGTGCCGAGCGGCTGGAGGCCCACCTCGCCCCGGTCATCGAGGAGCGCCGGCGCCGGCCCTGCGAGGACCTGATATCGAAGCTGTGCACCGCCGAGTTCGACGGCACCGCCATGAGCGACCGCGAAGTGACCGCGCTGGTCATCAACGTCCTTGTCGCCGCCGTCGAGCCCGCCGACAAGACGCTCGCCCTCCTCTTCAAGCACCTCATCGACCACCCGGAGCAGCTGGCGCAGGTCCGCCGGGACCCCGCCCTGCTGCCCGCCGCGATCGCCGAGACCCTGCGCTACACCCCGCCGGTCCAGCTCATCCCCCGCCAGACGGAGCGGGACGTCGTGCTCGCCGGCAGCACCGTCCCCGCCGGTGCCACCGTCTTCTGCATGATCGGCGCGGCCAACCGCGACCCCGCCGCCTTCGCAGCCCCGGACGCCTTCGACATCCATCGCGCCGACCTGGGCACCACCCGCTCCTTCACCGCCGCCGCCCGGCATCTGGCCTTCGGCACGGGGCTCCACCAGTGCGTCGGGGCGGCCTTCGCGCGCGCCGAGATCGAGACGGTCGCGGAGATGCTGCTCTCCCTGTTCGACGAGATCCGCCACACGCCCGGGGTCCGCTACCGGGAAACCGGTCTGTATACGCGCGGCCCCGCCTCCCTCTGCATCGATTTCACCCCGACGCGAAGTGCTCCCGCGCCTCTCTGACGTCGGCGCCTCCGTGGAGCCTTCCCCGGGCACCGCCCCCCATCAGGAGAGAACAGCACCAATGACACCCACCGACATCACCCGCGCCATCAACGACCTGCTCTTCACCCCGGATCTCGACCTCGCCGAGGCCCTGGAGCGGCACTTCGCCCCCGACTACCGCCAGCGCACGAACGGCGAGTGGAGCGACCGGGCCTCCTTCGTACAGCACATGACGCGCCTGCGCTCCCTCGTCCGCAGCGGACACATAGAGGTCCACGAAGAACTGCGCGACGGGCTGCGCTACGCCGATCGCCACACCGTCACCATCACGCAGCACAACGGCCGCACCTCCCGCACCGAGGTCTACCTCTTCGCCCAACTCGCCCCGGACGGCCGCTTCCAGCGCGTCGAGGAGGCCACCCTCCTGGTCACCGGCCACCCCGACGACGGAAACCTGGGCACCGTCAAGTGACACGTACCTGGTGACACGGACGACGCCGACGCATCCCGCGGCGCAACGCCATCCCGTGCGAACCTCTCGTGGCTGTAATCCCTCTAGTTGAGCGGGCGCGTGTACGTGCTGAGACATGGGGATGGGAGCGGCCATGGTGTCCGTGGGCGAAAGACTGAGCAGGGCTCGCACACGGGCCTTCGTCGGCCGGGACGAGGAACTCGGGCGCTTCGAGCGGGCGTTGGCCGGTGATCCACAGGCACCGTTCGCGTTCTACGTGTGCGGGCCGGGCGGCATAGGGAAGTCGACGCTGCTGCGGTGCATGGCGGACCGGGCTCGCGCGGCGGGCCGGCTGCCGGTGGAGCTCGACGGCCGTTTCGTCAGCCGGGACCCGGCCGAGTTCGAGCGCGCGGCCGGGCCTTTCCTCGATGTCGCGGGCACGGTGCTGTTCGTGGACTCCTTCGAGCACAGCCAGTGGCTGGAGAGCTGGTTGTGGCAGCACTTTCTGCCGCGCGCCGCCGACGGCACCCTGGTCGTCCTGGGCGGGCGACAGACACCCCAGCCGCAGTGGACCACCGACCCCGCCTGGTCCGGGCTCCTGCACGTGACCGAACTCCAGCCGTTCTCCGAGGAGCAGTCCCGCAGCCTGCTCGCCGCGGCGCAGATCCGGCCGGAACTGCGGGACCGGGTACTCCGCTTCGCCGCCGGCAACCCCCTGGCCCTGTCCCTCGCTGCGGCCGCGGGATCGGCGGGCTGTGGCAGCGAGGCGATCTGGGCCCCGTCGGCGGACGTACTGCGCACCCTGCTCGCCGGGCTGATCGGTGACGTACCCTCGGCGGCCCACCGCCGCGCGCTGGAGGTGGTGGCACAGGCCCACTCGACATCCGAGGAACTGCTCACCGCGGTGCTGCCCGAGGAGGACGCCCATCTGCTGTTCTCGTGGCTGCGGGACCTGCCCTTCATGGAATCGACGCACCGGGGGCTCCACCCGCACGACGCGGCGCGCGAGACACTGGCCGCCGACCTGCGCTGGCGGGCTCCGCACGCCTTCGCGAACATGCGTCAGCGATTGGCCGAGGAGTATCTGCGCCTCCTGCGCGAGGCTCCCGAGGAACGGGTCTGGACCGTCACCGACGACCTCTTCCACCTCTTCAGGGAGAGGGAGATCCTCGCTCGCCTGCGCACCTGGTCGCGAGAGGACGAGGTGCACGACCGCCCTCTGCACCCCGATGACCTGGACGCCGTGCTCCGGATGGCGGAGGAGACCGAGGGCCCTGCCTCGGCGGTCCTGGTCCGCTACTGGGCCGAGCGCCAGCCGCAGGCGTTCAGCGTCTACCGTCTCGTCAGCACGGGCAGGATCGTGGCCTTCACGACCCGACTCGCCCTACCGGCCCCTCCGGATCCGCAGGACCTCGCCACCGACCCCGTCGTCGCCGCCGCGTGGGCGCACACGGACGCCTCCGCGCCGGTCGGCCCCGGCGAACACATCGGCGTCAGCCGCTTCACCATCTACCCGGAGCGATATCAAGTCCCCTCCCGCGTCATCGACTTGAGCAGTTCGCGTGCCCAGGCGGAGTCCGCTCGTGCTCGCGGCCGTGCCTACGGATTCGCGGTCTGGAGGGACGCCGAGACCTGGGCCGAGCGCGTCAAGGGCACCCTCGACGACACAGGTGCGCGCCCACGCGTGGGTGAGCACACGTACGGGCTGTTCTGCGTCGACTGGCGCCAAGTGCCGGTCGAAGCCTGGCTCGGCCGCTTCATCTCGGCCACCGAAGCACCCGCCGCGCCCGGACCGTCGGGCTTCTCGCGCACCGCGTTCGACCAGGCCGTACGCGAAGCCCTGACCCACTGGCGCGACTCCGCGGCCTTCGCTGCCTGCGCGCTGACCCGCACCCGCCTCGCGGCCGACCTCGCCGACCCGGTCGGGGAGCTGCGTGCCTTGCTGCGCCAGGCCGTCGACGATCTCGCCGGTGACCCGCGCGGAGTGCGCGCCCGTGATGCCCTCACGGCGGGCTATTTCTCCGGTGCGCCCACCCAGGAGGCCGCCGCCCGCCGCCTCTCGCTGCCGTACGGGACCTATCGGCGCCATGTGCGGCAGGGCCTGGACCTGCTCTGCGAGGCCCTGTGGCAGCAGGAGTTGCACGGCACGCGATAGTGCCGGCCGCGGGCTCGCTCCCGGCCCGGGGTCGCGTGGACAGCTGCGGACAGGAGTGGACAGTCATCGCCCCTGACGGGCCTGGATAGTGGACACCGGCCCGCATGAGGCTGTGCGCCATGAACCTCCCACGCACACAGCCCGGTCGGACAGCGCCCGCCCCCAGGCGGTCCGCAGTGCTCGCGGTGCTGGCGGCGGCCCAGTTCACCGTCATGCTCGCCACGTCGATCGTGAACGTCGCGCTGCCGCAGATCCGGGCCGGCGTCGGTCTGTCGGACAGCGGCACCACCTGGGTCGTCAACGCCTACACCCTCGCGTTCGGAGCGCTGCTCCTGGCGGGCGGACGAGCGGCCGACCTGCTCGGGCGCCGCCGGGTGCTGGCCGTCGGCCTCGCGCTGTTCGCGGCCGCCTCGTCGGCAGCGGGAGCCGCCGCCTCTCCCGAGATTCTCATCGCGGCCCGCGCCGTACAGGGCCTCGGTGCCGCCGCGATCGCCCCGGCCGCACTCGCGCTGGTCATGGATCTGTTCTCGTCCGGCGCCGGACGCGGCAGAGCGCTCGGGGTGTGGGGCGCGGTCTCCGGCGCGGGTGGGGCCGGCGGCGTACTGCTGGGCGGGGTCCTCACCCAGGCATGGGGCTGGGAGTGGATCTTCTACTCCGTCGCGCTGGGGACGGTCGTCGTCCTGGCCGCCGTAGCGAGCCTGGTTCCCGGTACGCCCCGTACGCCCGGCCGCGGAGCCGGACGGTTCGACCTGCTGGGCACCGTCACCGTCACCCTCGCCCTGACCTGCCTGGTCTGGGGACTGACCGACGCACGCGGCACGGGCTGGACGGACGGCCGGGTGCTCGGTGCCCTCGCCGCTGCCGCCGCGCTCCTCGCCGCATTCGTCGTGATCGAGCTCCGTCGGCCGAACGCGCTGATGCCGCCCCGCCTGTTCATCGTGGGCCGGGTCGCCGCGGGCAACCTCCTGATGGCTCTGCTCGGGTCCGTATGGATCGCCCTGTTCTTCTTCCTGCCGCTCTACCAGCAGCAGATCCTCGGGTCCAGCCCCCTGGCCACGGGGGCGGGTCAACTCCCGCTCGCCGCGGCCAACATGCTCGGATCCACCCTGGCCCCGCATCTGTCCCGGCGTCTCGGGGCCACCGCGACGGTGACCGGAGCCCTGCTCGTCGAGGCCGCCGGGCTGCTGTGGCTGTCACAGATCAGGGCCGACGGGAGCTATGTCGTGGACGTCCTCGGCCCGAGCGTCGTCGTCGGGATCGGCCTGAGCATCGCCTTCGTCCAGCTGACCGGACTCGCCGTGGAAGGCGTCCCGGCCCAGGACGCGGGCCTGGCGGGAGGGCTGGTGAACACCACCCGCCAAGTGGGCGGCGCGATCGGACTGGCCGCCCTCGCGACCCTCGCCGGCTCCGTCACCACGCGCGCCGCCGTCCGTGAGTCGCAGGTGGAGGCGCTCACGGCGGGCTATCGGGCCGCGTTCACCGTCTCGGCCGCGATTCTCGCCGCCACCGCACTCCTCGCACCGCTCCTCACACGCCGTAGCAGCGCCGGCCCGAAACCGTCCCCGCAAGCCCGGCCGCCGGCCCGCACACCGAACAGACCACCCGCACCGGCTGAACCGGCCGCGCCGATGGATCAACCGCAACCCACCACCACGCACCCCAAGGAGACAAAGCCATGACCACCATCGACGACACCGCGCCCGTCATCGTCCGACTGAGCATCAAGATCGACGCTCCACTCGCCACGGTCTGGGACCTGCACACCGACATCCCCGCCTGGCCCACCTGGAACACGGACATCGAACGGGCCACCCTGAACGGCCCGCTCGCGCCCGGCAGTTCCTTCAGCTGGCGTACCCACGGACTGGACATCACGTCCACCGTGCACGAACTGGTCCCCGGCGAGCGGATCGCGTGGGGCGGTCCCGCCGCCGGCATCACCGGCGTCCACGTGTGGATGTTCGAGCAGAACGAAGGCCACGTCACCGTGCACACCGAGGAGTCCTGGAGCGGCGACCCGGTCGAGGCCGCGACCGAGCAGCTCGGCCAGGCCCTTCAGACGTCCCTTTCCGACTGGCTCTCCGCCCTCAAGGCGCGCGCCGAACAGTCCGCCTGACGATCCGGCGACCCATCTGACAACCCGTCCCACGCACGCACTCTTCGAAAGAGGTTCCGCCATGACTACGAACAAGCCCTACCTGAGCGGCCACTTCACCCCTGTCGCCGACGAGGTCACCGCCACCGAGCTCACCGTCGAGGGCACCCTCCCGCCCGAGCTGACCGGCCGGCTGCTCCGCAACGGCCACAATCCCAAGCCCGGCGTCACCCCCACCCACTGGTTCAAGGGCAGCGGCATGGTGCACGGCATACGGCTGCGCGAGGGACGTGCCGAGTGGTACCGCAACCGCTGGGTGCACACCCCCGCCCTGGACGGCGCCCCCTACTTGACCGAGCACGGGCCGGACCTGACGGCCAGCACCGCCGGCACCCACGTCATCGAGCACGCCGGACGACTGCTCGCGCTGTGCGAGGCCAACCTTCCCTTCGAGCTCGGCCCCGACCTTCAGACCGTCGGCGCCTACGACTTCAACGGCAAGCTGCGCACCGCCATGACCGCGCATCCCAAGGAGGACCCGGTCACGGGAGAGCTCCACTTCTTCGCCTCGTCGCCCGTGCCGCCGTACCTGATCCACTACGTCGCCGACGCCAAGGGCGAGATCGTCCACGAGGCCGAGGTCCCCGGGGCGACCTCCTCCCTCAAGCACGATTTCGCCGTCACCCGCGGTCATGTGGTCTTCGTCGAGGGCAACGTCGTCTTCGACCCGACCGACCATTCCGGCATCCCCTACGGCTGGAGCGACGAGCACCCTTCCCGTATCGGCGTCATGCCCCGCGGGGCCGACGGAGCCCGGCACATCCGCTGGTTCTCCATCGAACCGGGCAGCATGCTGCATGTCGCCAACGCCTACGAGGACGACGAGGGGCGCATCGTCCTGGAGGGCCCGACCGTGGACCGTGAGGGCTTCCGGCTCTCCTGGAACTGGTGGATCGGCGCGCCGGGGCGCGGGAGCGAGCCGACCGCCCGCTCCTACACCCGGCGATGGGTCGTCGACCTGGCCGCGGGGACCGTCGACGAGCAGATCATCGACGACCTGCCGGTGGAGTTCCCCACCCTCAACGAGACGTACCTGGGTGTCGAGAACCGCTACCAGTACGCCATCTCCTTCCCCGACGAGAACGGGCTCGGCGGCTACGGTCTGGTCAAGTACGACCGCACCACCGGTGCCCGTCGCATCCGGCAGATCGGCGACGCGCGCATGCCCAGCGAGGCCGTCTTCGTGCCTGCCGCCTCGGCGACCCGGGAGGACGACGGATACCTGCTCACCGTCGTCTCAGACCTCAAACAGGACGCCTCGCAGCTTCTGGTCCTCGACGCCTCGGGTCTCGACCGGATCGCGACCGTCCATCTGCCCCGCCGGGTGACCGCCGGGATCCACGGCTCCTGGGTCCCGGACAGCGACCTCGACGAACACCAGCGCTGATCACCGGCACATGGCATGGGGACCGTCCCCATGCCATGTCCACGTCGGTACGCGACCGCCCTGTCGCGGTCGTATGAGGTCGAGGTCCTCGCACCACGCGTCGAGGACCTCGCCGTGTCCTGCCTGCCGGGCCGCCGTCTCGACGAGAGCGAAGAGGCGGCGTTGATCGTCCACGTTGCCTGTTGCCGAGATGCGGTCCAGGGCGCGGAGCAGTTCGTACGTGTCCCATCCAGGCAGCGGGTGTCGGGCGAGTTCCCAGGTCAGGTACTTGTTGTAGGGGCGAGGGCGACGGTCGAGAGCGAAGAGCAGTTCCAGGAGGGATCCGATGCTGTCGGCGGCGTCGAGGCGAGCGGCGAGGGTGTGGCCGTCCCGGTCGTTCTTGATGGAGCGGTAGAGGGAGTTGGCGTAGGCGTCGAGCCAGGCGCCGGAGTCCCGGGACGCCTCCTCGGCGCTCAGTCGGGCCTTGTCGGCGAGGATCCGGGCGATGTCTCCGTCGAGCCGGTCGAGCACGACCTGGGCGCGGGCCAGGGCGTAGCGTTCGAAGCCGGGCATCCCCGCTGCGCGGAACTCGGTGAGGGAGACGATGACGAGATCGAGTTCCGCGGTGCGGTGGCCCGCGAAGCGGGTGAGACCGGTCGTCGCGTCGTCGGCGAGGATCACGTACAGGTCGTGGTCCGAGTGCCGGGTGATCATGCCCTCGTGGGCTCGGGAGCCTTTGAGGACGAGGCCGACGACGGCCGGATCAGCGGTGGCGAGCTCGACGAACGCGTCGTAGGTAAAAGGCTGAGCTGTCACTGTGCGGATCTCCGGTGGAGTGGGAGTGACGGGCAGGCATGGCTACCGGGGGCGGCCCCGTACTTCGGGACGCGCCCCGCACCGTCTGCGGCGGCACAGGGCAGCCGCACGGAAGATCAACGCACAGTGGGACCCTATCCACCCGTCCGGCCGTGGGGCAGGGAATTCGGGAGGTACTCCCGTTCTCAGCCCTCCACGCCCACGGCTCCCCGTTCCGGCACGCCGGCGCACCTCAGCGCGAGTGCCGCGATGTCGTCGTCGAGCCGTCCGCCGCTGTGCCGGAGCAGGTCCCCGTGCAGCTGATCGAGCAGCTCGCGCGGCTGCTCAAGGTCCTGCCGGCGCATCCATTCCGCCAGCGGGAAGAACTGGCCGTCGTGGTTCCGGGTCTCCGACACACCGTCCGTGTAGAGCAGCAATCGGTCCCCCGGGGCGAAGGCGACGACGTCGACCCAGTAGCGGTCGCCGATGAGCGCCGCGAGGTTGAGGGGCGCGGAGGCGACGGTGGGTTCCAGGACCCGGACCTTCCCGCCGTGCGCGATCAGTGGCGGCGGGTGCCCGCAGTTGAGAATGCGGACGCGGCCGCCGCCGTGCGGGATCTCGGCGAGGAGGGCGGTGGCGAAGTGCTCGGGCTGGTCATGGGCGGGAAACGCGGCGCTGTGGCGGGTGATGGTGGTCTCCAGGCGATGGATGATCGCTCTGAGGTCGGGCTCGTCGTACGCGGCCTCCCTGAAGCAGCTGATCACCGCCGAGGCCGCCCCCACCGCGGACAGACCCTTGCCCCGTACGTCGCCTATGAGCAGTCTGATCCCGTGCGGTGTGCCGATCGCCTCGTAGAAGTCGCCGCCGATCCTGGCCTGCTCCTGGGCGGCGAGATACAGCGACTCGATCTCGACGTCGTCGATACGGCGCGGGAGCGGGCGCAGCAGCACTTTCTGGGCCGCGTCGGCGACCAGTCGGACATGGAAGAGGATCTCCTCCCGCTGGAGTCGGACATGGCTGCCGTATGCGGCCGCGAGGGTGACGGCGATGATCGCGGCCGCCGTGTACTGCGTCCCCAGATCGGTGTAGAAGAAGCTGAGGATGATCATGGCCAGAAAGCAGAATGCCCCCAGCACGATCGTGGGGAACACGGGCCACATCGCGGCGGCCAGGGCGGGCGCGGCCGGCAGCAGGCGGCTGATGGCGATCTCCCTGGGAGTGGAGAACGCCAGGCCGATGATGAGGACGGCCAGGATCACGGGTGACAGCCGGGCGGCTTCCCATCGGCCGCTGTAGGCGGGGCGACGGCGCCCGTGCCGTGCAGACATGATCACAAAATGCATCATATCGACCTAAGTAGGTATCGAGCGCGGAGAAATAACGGCCCCGCGCGGGCATCCGGGGCGAACGACCTGGCCCCGGGATCCGAGGTCAGACAGGCGTGAGGGCACAGATGTCCGAGGTCAGCCGGATAAGGATCCGGTGAATGGGCCCTGGCCTCCCGGGATCACCGATGCTAGAAAGGTCGCATGGCGAAACGATTCGCCCGTTTTCGGCACCTATCCGTCAAACGGCTGTTCAACAGGAGCACGCGAAGCGTGGCCGGGCAGGTGCTGGTCTTCCAGGTGGCTCTGGTGGTGCTGCTGGTGACCTGCGCCGTCATTGCCCTCGTCCTCCAGTCGGAGCGGGACACCAGCGCCGAGGCCAGGCACCGCTCCACTGCCGTGGCCCAGACGTTCGCGCACTCACCGGGTGTCCTGGCGGCCCTGGAGACCCCGGACCCGAGCAAGATCCTCCAGCCGCTCACGGAGGCGGCGCGCAGGGCTGCCGGTGTCGACTTCATCGTGGTCATGAACACCGAGGGCATCCGGTACACGCACCCCTTGCCGGACCGGATCGGGAAGCGGTTCGTGGGCGAGATCGGGCCGTCGCTGGCAGGCAAGGTCTACGTAGAGAGCGTCAACGGCCCGCTCGGCCGTGAGGTGCAGGCCACGGTCCCGATCAAGAACACCGACGACGAGGTGGTGGCGCTCGTCTCGGCCGGGATGAAGGTCAAGAACGTCGAGAGCCAGGTGGACCGGCAGCTGCCGATCATCCTGGGCGCCGGGGCCGCGGCCCTCGTGCTGTCCACCGGAGTGACGGCACTGGTGGGCAGGCGCCTGCGACGGCAGACGCACAGCCTGGCCCCGGACGAGATGACCTTGATGTACGAGCACCACGACACGGTGCTCCACTCCGTACGGGAAGGTGTACTGATCGTCGCCCCGGACGGTCGGCTGATGCTGGCGAACGACGAGGCCAGACGGCTGCTGGAGCTGCCGCCCGACGTCGAGGGACGGCTCGTGCCCGATCTGCCGGGCCTCGATCCGGAGACGAAGGAACTGCTCGCCTCCGGCCGTGAGGCCACGGACGAGGTGCACCTCTCCGGAGAACGGCTCCTCGCGGTCAACCAGCGGCCCACGGACCGTGACGGCGGCCCCAAGGGAACGGTGGTGACGCTGCGCGACTCCACCGAGCTCCAGGCGGTGACCGGCAGGGCGGAGGTCGCACGGGAGCGGCTGAGGCTGCTGTACGACGCCGGACTGCGCGTCGGCACCACCCTGGACGTGCTGCGCACCGCCGACGAATTGGCATGCGTGCCCATTCCGCGGTTCGCGGACTTCGTCACCGTCGACCTGGCCGACGCCGTCCTGCACGGCGAGGAGCCGGCGCCCACGGCGGCGGACATGCGACGCGCGGCCGTGTGCGGCATCCGGGACGATCATCCGCTGTCCGAACAGGGCCGGCTGTTCGCCTATCAACCGGCTACGCCCCAGGCGCGCGGGTACGGCAGCGGACGCTCCGAGCTGGTGAGCAACCTGCCGAGCGCCACGTCCTGGCGCGTGCAGGACCCGGAGCGCGCCAAGGCGATCATCGACTACGGCATCCATTCCCTGATCACCGCCCCCATTCAGGCCCGGGGCGTCGTGCTGGGCATGGCCAACTTCTGGCGCGGCCACCATCACGAGAGCTTCGACGAGGAGGACCTGTCGCTGGCGGAGGAGCTGGTGGCCCGTGCCGCTATAAGCATCGACAACGCCCGCCGCTACACCCGCGAGCACGCGATGGCGGTCACCCTCCAGCGCAGCCTGCTGCCGCAGGCCATGCCCGAGCAGAACGCCCTGGACATCGCCTATCGGTATCTGCCCGCCCAGTCGGGCGTGGGCGGGGACTGGTTCGACGTGATTCCCCTGCCGGGTAGCCGGGTGGCACTGGCCGTCGGCGACGTGGTCGGCCACGGGCTCCACGCGGCCGCCACGATGGGCCGGCTGCGGACCGCGGTGCACAACTTCTCGGCGCTGGATCTGCCGCCGGACGAGTTGCTGGGCCACCTGGACGACCTGGTCGGCCGTATCGACCAGAACGAGGCGGAGGCGAGTGCCTCGGGCGTCGTGGGCGCGACCTGCCTGTACGGGATCTACGACCCGGTGACGCGCCGCTACGTCATGGCGCGTGCCGGGCATCTGGCGCCCGCGCTGGTCCGGCCCGACGGAACCGTCACCTTCCCGGACGTGCCGGCCGGTCCGCCCCTCGGCGTCGGTGGGATGCCGTTCCAGACCGCGGAGCTGTGCCTCGAGGAGGGCACCCAGCTGGTCCTCTACACGGACGGCCTCATCGAGGACCGCAGGCGTGACCTGGACGTCGGCATGGACCTGCTGCGCGACGCGCTGACCGGCCACCCCCGGCGCCCGCCGGAGGAGACCTGCAAGTACGTGCTGGACAGCCTGCTCCCCGAGCGCCCCAAGGACGACGTCGCGCTGCTCGTCGCCCGCACGCGGCAACTGCCGGCCGACCGGATCGCCGACTGGGACGTCCAGCCGGACCCGGCGGCGGTCGCGGGAATGCGCGACGCAGTGTCCGACAAGCTGGAGGCGTGGGGCCTGGCCGAACTCGGCTTCACCATGGAACTCATCCTCAGCGAGCTGATCACCAACGCCATCCGCTACGGCGCCGAGCCGATCCATGTACGGCTGATCCGCGACCGGACCCTGACCTGCGAGGTCTCCGACGGCAGCAGCACCTCGCCCCACCTGCGCTACGCCGCGACGACGGACGAGGGCGGCCGGGGCCTGTTCCTGGTCTCCCAGATGGCAGAGCGCTGGGGCACCCGCTACACCCCCCAGGGCAAGGTCATCTGGGCAGAACAGGCCCTGCCCGAGGTCATCGAGGAGCCGGTCCCGGTGGCAACCGCAGTGGAAGCCGACCGGTAAGCCCCCACGAGTCGATCGGATCAGATCGAGAACTGCTCCTTGCGCAGCAGGGGTCGTACCCGGCTGGTGAAGCCGCCCGTGCGGAAGGGGGCCTGGAGGAGGCCGGGCTGCAGCTGCTGGGCCAGGGCCGCGGTGATCATGCCCTGGTCGAGGGCCAGGACGTAGTCGCTCACGCGGCCCGTGGTGACATCGACCGAGTCGCGGAAGCCGTAGCGGTCGTCGTAGGCGTCGAAGGCGCGGGCGAGGCCGCGGAGGTTGGCGAGGGCCTCGGCAGGAGCCTGAGGGAGGGCCAGGAAGTTGGCGTGCGGGGTGACGACGCCGAGTGAGTTGTAGCCGTCCTCCTGCATGCCGATGGCGTCGACGCCGTACTCGCGGTAGCCGCCGTCGGGGATGGAGGCCGGGGAGAAGCCCCAGTAGCCGTATCCCGCCTCCTTCATGCCGTGCTCGATCTGGCTGCGGACGTAGCGCTGGTGCGTGGTGCCCCAGGAGTGCGGGGACCACTCGGCCTCGGGCACGAAGAGGGGGACCATCAGCGCCTCGAACATCGAGCCGCCCCAGGTGGGGACGAGGTCGCGGCCTCTGTAGGTGTAGTGGCCCTCCCAGACGCGTACGCCGTCGATGTCGACGTACGCGCCCAGTGGTTGCTGTTCCTGGCCCGCCCCCGGGAGCAGGGTGCGCAGCAGGTGCCAGTAGTGGTCGGTGGGCAGCGAGCCGTCGGCGATGCCGAGGTAACTGGCCATCCGGGGCTCGGTGTTGAGGGCGCCGTAGTGGTGGCCGGTGGGCTCGCCCTTGCCGGGCTTGTCCGGCCAGAAGCCTCCGCGCAGCTGGCCCGGCCCGGCGACGGGGTCCGCCGGGTCGTAGGGCGTGTAGTAGTACGACCAGTCGGCGTCGGCGAGGAGTGCGGCGACGCGTGGGCGCAGGGACGGGTCGGCGTGTGCGGCGATGCGCAGGCCGGTCACCAGCCATGCGTTGTCGACGCTGGAGAGGAAGGGACGTATCGGGTCGCCCGTCTCGGGCCAGGTCGTCAGCAGGGAGCCGTCGTGGGCGTCGTACCAGTTGAACCAGAAGCCGTGGGCGCGTTCCAGTCGCTCGACGGCGCTCAGCGCGCGGTCGAGGCGGCGGCGCATCGTCGTCCCGGAGATGACGCCGAGACCCGCGGCGGCGACGGTGGACCACAGGCCGCAGCCGATGTTGGTCGGCGAGGTCTGCGCGGAGGGCACCGGTGTGCCACTGCCGCTGACGTCGATCTTGTCGGCGGCCAGGCCGAGTTCGGTCGTCATGGCCTCCATCGAGCGGTGGGTCGCGGTGAACCACTCGCGCAGCAGGCGGCGTTCGGAGTCGGGGCGGGACGCGGGGGCGGCCTGTGCGGTGAGCGGGGTCGCGGTGGTGACGGCCGCGGCGGTGGTGGCGGCGGCTGTCAGGAAGCTTCGGCGGTTCATCTGATCTGGCTCCCTCGTGCTGGCGGACGGGATACGTGTGCCGTGGTGCGGTGGTGCCGGGTCGTGCCGAGGAGTTGCTGAGGGGGTGTGGCGGGGGCCGGCCGGTGTCAGGGGCCGGCCGGCCCTCGCCCGTCCGTGGTGGGTCAGCCGTTGGTGGTTCAGGCGCCCGCGCGGGGCAGCGTGCGCTCGCGGCCCAGGCTGCCCAGCCATTCCGCGGAGGGCTTGGCCATGCGGGCGAAGGTGACGGGGTCGACCGCGATGAGCCCGAAGGTGGGCCGGTAGGAGCCCCATTCGTAGTTGTCCAGGGCGCTCCAGGCCAGGTAGCCCCGAACGTTGAGGCCGTCGTCGAGGCAGGCGGCGACGGCGTCGAGGGCGCCGGCGTAGTAGTCGACGCGGCGGGTGTCGTCGGCGGTGGCGATGCCGTTCTCGGTGACGATCAGCGGGGTGTCGTCGCCGATGACGTCGGCGGTGTGGCGCAGCGCGTGGCCGACCGCGGCCGGGTAGTACTCCCACTGTGTGAGGGTGCGTTCGGCGTCCTCGGGGGCGGGGATCGGGCCGTCGGCGCCGATCTTGGTGCGGGTGTAGGACTGGACGCCGATCCAGTCGTCGCCGCGGGCGGCCTCGATGAAGACGTCCTCGCGCGGGTGACGGTAGTCGGCGGTGACCCGCTCGGCGCCGGGCAGTGCCTGGTAGACCTGGTTGGCGACGGTCCAGCCGACCTTGATGTCGGGGTGCTTGCCGCGCAGGGCCTTCACGGCCGCGTGGTGCGCGGCGATGACCGCGTGGGTGGTCTCCTCGTCCGGGGTCGGCAGGCCGGCCGGCGGGAAGCCCTGGTCGCCGGCCTTCGCGGCACCGGCCATCACGGCGATCATGTTGGGCTCGTTGATGGTGCACACGTACGGCACACCGTCGGCGATGATCGGCGCGCAGTGCTCGACGTAGCGGACGAAGTGGTCGACGGCGCCGTCGGCGGTCCAGCCGCCGAGGTCCTCGAACCACTGCGGGACGGTGAAGTGGTGCAGGGTGACCATGGGGCGCAGTCCGCGGGCGAGGGCGCCTTCGACCATGCGTCGGTAGTGGGCGATCTCGGCGCGGGAGAAGGTGCCGGGGACCGGTTCGATGCGGGACCACTCGATGCCGAAGCGGTAGTCGGTGAAGCCGAGTTCGGCGAGGAGGTCCATGTCCTCGTCCCAGCGGTGGTAGCTGTCGCAGGCGTCCAGGCTGGGCTCCTCGATGCCGGCCGCCGGGTCGTGCTCCTTGCGCCACCAGTCGCTGTTGACGTTGTTCCCCTCGATCTGGTGGCCGGCGGTGGAGGCGCCCCACAGGAAGCCGTCGGGGAAGGGAATGGCGGTGCGGTGCGTCATCTTGTGTCGCTGTCTTTCCGGTAGGGGGTGGGGGGTGTGGGCATGGCGGCCCGGCCCCGGGGCGGTGAGGGCGAGCGCCGGGGTGGGCGACGTGGTGGCGGAGGGGGCTACTTGATGCCGGCGGTGGCGATGCCCTGGGTGAAGTGCCGTTGCAGGACGGCGAAGACCAGCAGGACCGGCAGGACCACGAGCAGGGAGCCGGCCATCAGCATGCCGTTGCCGCCGGCGACCGTCCGGTTCGGATCGTTGGCGAAGGTCGCCAGCGCCACCGGCAGGGTGTACTTGTCAGGGTCGTTGGTGGCGATCAGAGGCCAGATGAAGTTGTTCCAGGAGCCGAGGAACGCGAAGATCGTCAGTGTGGCGAGGGCCGGCTTGACCAGGGGCAGCACGATCCGCCAGAAGATGTACCACTCCCCCGCCCCGTCGAGGCGGGCCGCCTCCAGAAGTTCGTCGGGGACCTGGAGCATGAACTGCCGCATGAGGAACACCCCGAAGGCGCCCGCGGCGAACGGCAGCACGAGACCGGCGTAGGTGTCGATCAGGCCCATGCCGTTCATCAGCACGTACAGCGGAAGGATCATGAGGTTGCCGGGGACCATCAGCGCGGCCAGGACCAGGCCGAAGACCTTGGAGCGGCCGGAGAAGTCGAGTTTTGCCAGCGCGTAGCCGAGCATCGAGCAGAACAGCAGGTTGCTGGCGGTCACGAGGACGGCCACGATCAGCGAGTTGAGGAAGTACCGCGGCATGTCGAGCTGGTCGAGCAGGGCACTGAAGTTGTCCAGCGTCCAGGTCGTGGGGATCCACACGGGCGGGCTCGCGGTGAGGTCCTGCCGGGTCTTGAACGCCGACAGCGCCATCCACAGGAACGGGGCGGCCATGACCAGCAGCCCCACCGAGGCGACGGTGTAGAGCAGCGACTTGCGCACGCGTCCGGTCCGGCGCGGGCGAGGTGCCTTCACGGCTGTCTCGGCGGTCATCGGGTGTTGTCCTTCAGCAGGCGGAGCTGGAGCACCGTGATGCCCATGATCACGACGAACAGGACGTACGCCATGGCGCTGGCATAGCCCATGTGGAAGAAGTTGAAGCCCTCGCGGTACATGTCGAGGGAGACCGTCAGGGTGGAGTCCGACGGGCCGCCCTGGGTCATCACGAACGGTTCCTCGAAGACGTTGAGGTAGCCGATGGAGGTGATGACGGTGGCGTAGAGCAGGGTGGGCCGCAGCAGGGGGACGGTGATGCGGCGCAGTTCCTGCCAGGCTCCGGCGCCGTCGAGGCGGGCGGCCTCGCGGACCTCCGTGGGGATGGCCTGGAGGCCCGCGATGCACAGCACCATGACCGTGCCGAGGTTGCGCCACACGGCCATCGCGATCAGGGACGGCATGGCCCAGGTCTCCGAGCCCAGGAAGTCGGGTGCGCTCAGGCCGACCTCGGAGGCGAGGGAGGTGATGAGGCCGTCGGAGGGGTCGAGCACGAACCGCCAGACGATGGCCACGGCGACGATGGTCGTGACGACGGGGGCGTAGAAGCCGATCCGGAAGAACGTGCGGGCCCGGTCGATGCCGTTGTTCAGCAGGATCGCCGCGAGGAGCCCGAGGACGATGGTCGCGGGGACGCCCACCACGACGAAGTAGGCGGTGTTGAACAGCGCTTTGAGGAAGGTGTCGTCCTGGAAGAGCTTGGTGTAGTTGTCCAGGCCGACGAACTCCGCCTCCAGGGGGCGGGTGACGTGGCGGGCGCCGAAGTCGGTGAAGCTCATCAGGAGCGTCGCGACGATCGGGAAGAGCATGAACAGGCCGAACAGCACCAGGAAGGGCGTGGAGAACAGCCATCCGGTGAGGTTGTGTCTGTTCAGGGAGCGGCGGCCGCGGCGCGGGGGCGTGCCGGGCTCGGGGCTCTTGTCGACGGCCGCGGCGTGGGCGGCCGTTCCTGTCGTGAGGGACATCAGGGGCACGCTCTCCTACTGCACGAGGCCTTCGATCTCGGACTGGGCCTTGTCCAGGGCGGCCTTCGCGGTGGACTTGCCCTGGGTGACCGACTCGATGGCCGCGTCGACCTTGGAGGTGATCTCGGTCAGCTTGGGCTGTGAGGGGGTGCTCCTGGCGGTGTCCATCTGCTTGCGCCAGATCTGGAGGGCGGGGTCGTCGGCGAGGTCGCCTGACTCCCAGGCGGCCTTGTTGGCGGGCAGGTCCTTGGTGCGCTCGAACCAGTCGGCCTGTCCCTTGGCGTCGGTGAGGTAGGAGACGAACTCCTTCGCCGCGGCCTTGTGGTCGCTGTCGGCGGAGACGGCGAGGCTGGAGCCGCCGGCCATGGAGACGGAGGCCTGGTCGGCGGGTACGGGGGCTATGGCCCACTTGCCCTTGAGGTCGGGGTAGTTGTCGTCGAGCAGGCCGGTGAACCAGGGGCCGCCGAAGAACATGGCCACGGAGCCGGTGTTGAAGTCCTTGGTCACGTCGTAGCCGGGCTGGACGCCCTTGTCGCTGAGGCCCTTCTTGAAGAAGCTGCCGTAGTTCTCCAGCGCCTTGACGGCGGAGGGAGAGTTCACCACGGCCTTGCCGTCGTCGTCGACGATGGCGCCGCCCGCCGAGAACAGGAACGGGTAGAAGCTCTGCACCGTGTCCAGGCCGCGGGGCTGGACGGACAGACCCCACTTGGCGCCGGCCTTCTCCTGGTAGGCCCGCGCCGCGCTCTGGAGTTCGGCCATGGTGGCCGGGGCCTTCTTGATGCCGGCCTTGTCGGCGAGGTCGGTGCGGTAGAACAGCACGCGCGTGTCGACGTACCAGGGGACGCCGTAGGTCTCGCCGTCGTAGGAGCCCTGCTGCCAGGCGGCCGGGAAGAAGTCGCCCTCCTTGAAGGTCTTGGTGTCGACCGGTTCCAGGACGCCCATGTCGGCGAACTCGCCCAGGTAGGTCCCGCCCATCTGCACCACGTCGGGCAGTTTCCCGGCGGCGGCCGCGGCGACCAGCTTCTGGTGGGCGACGTCCCAGCCGATCGGCGTGACCTTCACGGTGATGTTGGAGTGCGTCTTCTCGTACTCCTTGGCGACGTCGCCGAGCTTCTCCCCCTCCGTGCCCATGGCCCAGACGGTCAGGGTCTGCTTGGCATCGGCTGCCACGCCCGCACCACCCGAGCCGCCACAGGCGGTGAGGGTGAGCGCAGACGCCAGGGTGAGGGCGAGCGACCCGGTTGCGGCGGCGCGGTTCATGGAGGGCTCCTCCTTGAGCTCTGGTGCAGATGTATGCGCTGTCTGTAAGCGCATACATCACTCTCTTGCAGCGGTTCGGGGCCTGACAAGAGGGGCCATGGTCACACTCCGGTAACGAGCGCGACACCCGATGGACGGCCCGCGTGGCACCGTTCGACCGCGACCGCACCCTCCCGATCGATGCGACAGCAACGTAAAACGGATCAATGCACATGGAAAGCATCTGTGATCGACGCCGCTGCCCGAGCCTCCGCGCGACCCATCGGGCGGCAGCCCTGACGCGATTGCCTACAGTCGCCCCATGCCGTTCCCCGTCCACCCTTTCGACTTCGATCCCACGCACGGCCGCACCCTCGACAACCTGCTGAAGATCGGCGCACCGGACGCACCGCCGGACTTCGACACCTTCTGGCGCGGGTGCAAGGCAGCCGCCGACGGCATACCTCCGCGACCCCGGCTCGGCCGGTTCCTCGAAGCGGGCGACGGCTGCCTGGTCCAGGAGATCTCCTACGACACCCTCGGCGGACGCCGCGCGGCTTTGCTGGTGCTACCGATCGACGGCCCCGCCCGCCATGGCTTCGTCATCGGGCACGGGTACGGCGGCCGTGCCGACGCGGGGTCCGATCTGCCGCTGCCCCTTCCCGGATCGGCGGCGATCCTGCCGGCGGCGCCGGGCCCTGGAACTCGGCCTGGGCTCGGATCTCCCTTCCGATCCCGCCGGCGGCGCCGAGGCTCCCGGAACTCGGCCCGCGCCTGGGCCTCCCTTCCGATCCCGCCGGGCACGTCCTGCACGGCATCGGATCCCGTGACACCTATGTCCTCGGCGACTGCGTGGCCGGCCTGCGGGGCGCCGCGACCGCCCTCCTGGCACTGGTGCCCTCCTTCGACGGCTGGCTCGGCCTGCTCGGTGAGAGCTTCGGCGGCGGCGTCGGGGCGCTCGCACTGCCGTGGGACGACCGGTTCGCGGCGGCCCGCCTCACCGTGCCCACCCTCGGCAATCACCCGCTACGCCTGACGCTCCCCTGCACCGGCAGCGGCGAGTCGGTGCGGGCCCACGTCCGCAGCCATCCGGAAGCCGCGGAAGTCCTGGCCTACTTCGACGCTGCGACGGCGGCTGCGCGTGTGCGTGTGCTGGTGCTGACGGCTTGCGCCCTCTTCGATCCCGCCGTACCGCCACCGGGGCAGTTCGCGATCCTCCGCCGTTCCCGCGCTGGGTGATGACCGAGACCGCGTTGAGTTCGGTGGGCGGTCTGCTGCGGCGCCTGCACGACGCCAGTGCGGCCATCGCCGAGTGGCCCCGGTCCCTGGCCGACCCGGAGGGGGGAACGATGCTGTGCCACAACGATGTCTGCCCGGAGAACGTCGTCTTCCGCGACGGCCGTGCCGCAGCCCTAATCGATTTCGACAGGGCGGCCCCCGGCCGGGCGGTGTGGGACGTCGCCATGACCGCCCGCTACTGGGTTCCCATGCTCGATCCCGTCTCCGCGGCAGCTCACTTTCCCGCAGGATCGGACGCCCCGTCGCGACTGCGGATCCTCGCCGACCGCATCGAGGGGTGGCTGACGGCTCACCGCGAGGTGTTCACAGCTGCCCTGTTGGACTGACGGGCTCAGGTGCGTCGTGGTCTGCCGCGGCGGCCCAGCGACGGATGTGTTGGTCGGGATGGGCCTGGGCGTATGCGAGGGTGCGTTCAAGCAGATCGTGCAGACCATGCCTCGAGCCATGCGTCCTTGATGTCCTGAACCTCGTCCAGCGCGGGATCACGTACCCCACCGGATCCGTACGCCGGGGACCGGTCGGCGTGCAGAGGCACATGGGCGCAGTACCAGGCCCGCACGGCACCGGCTCGCTCGGCATCCGTGCCGGTCCGTAGGTAGTCGACCAGTGCCGCCATCGCGCGGCGGCGTCCGAATGCGTAGACCGCCGGTTCGACGAACCAGCGACAGAAGCTGGGATCCGGGTCGTACACGGATGCCGCCATCAACGGGGCGAACAACTCCTCGGGCAGACTCGCGCGTTCGAGAAGCGGCTTGCGCACCGCGTGGGCGAGGAGCCGGGCATGCCGGTCGTTCGGCTCCACGGCGACGTCTTCGACGCCCAGCAGCCGGGCCACCTCCGTCGCGCACGTCAGGAATGAACGCGGTGCTGTGTCGCTCTGCTCGTCTTCGGCCACGACAGCATTCTGAGGGCTGGAGCGAAGCCGTCCGGGCTTTCAGACGGCGCCGAAAGTGCCCGGCCCCGCCTCCTCGCAGCCGCAGCTCGCCCGGCGGGCCAGGCTCACCGGGAGCATCAGGGACACCGGGTCCGCGCCGGCCTCTCCGCGCAGGCGGTCGATCAGGAGTTCCGCGGCCTGTTCGCCCAGTCGCACCATGGGCTGGCGCACCGTCGTCAGGGACGGGCGCACGATGCGGCTGAGGGGGATGCCGTCGAAGCCGGTGACGGCGATGTCGTCCGGCACACGTACCCCACGGCGTTCGAGTGCCTGGAGCGCGCCCACGGCCATCTGGTCGTTGGCGAAGACGAACGCCTCGGGGCGTTCGCCGGTGGTGGCCTCGCACAGCAGGTCGGCCGCGCGGGCGCCCTCCGCCTGCGTCATCATCGGCATGCGCAGCGCGGGTTGTGTTCCGGCGTCGACGGCGGCCTCCGCGCACGCCCGGTGAAAGCCCCGGAAGCGGGCTTCCACGTCCGGTGACGACTCGTCGACGCCGATGTAGGCGAGACGGCGCAGTCCGTGATCGTTCAGGAGGTGCCGGGTCAGCTCGTACTGCCCGTCCTCGTTGGCCACCTCCACATGGTCGAGGTGGTCCAGGGAGGGATCCGCGCGCGGTCCGGCCAGCATGACGACCGGCTGGCGACGGGAGATCACTTCCAGCTCCTCGGTCGGTACAGTCCGGGCGAGCACCGCGAAGCCGTCGACCCGGCCGGCCACCTTGGCCACGAGGCTCTCCGGGCCGCCTTCGAGCGACGCGGCGATCAGCAGGGCGTAGCCGTGGCGCCGGGCGGCGCGTTCCATGCCCCGGATGATCTGGTCGGAGTAGAGCATCGCCGCGTCGTCGTCCTCGATGTCCGCGGTGCCCGGGTCGGCGTAGTCCGGGAAGCAGAGGCCGAGGACGCCGGTGGAGCGGCTGGCGAGGCCGCGGGCGTTGCCGCTGGGCACGTAGCCCAGTTCCCGGGCCGCGGCCAGGACGCGTTCACGGGTGGCGGCGCGTACGGAGTCGGGGTTCCGGTACACCCTGGACACGGTCGCGATGGACACGCCGGAGCGCTCGGCGACGTCGTACACCGTGGGTGTGGCGTTCACGATGCGGCGCCCTTCATGATCGATCCCCCGTTCCGTGCTGGTCGTGCGATGCGCCGACACCCGAATGAAAGCGCATTCACCCTAGGGCCGGGGTGGGCTGTGAAGCAACCGTGAGTGCTCGGCGGGCCGTGGCGGCGGGGGTGGGACGGGGAGGGAGAAGGGCAGATCAGGGTTGGTGGCGGCCGGGCGGGGCGTGATTGTTCGGAGTGCTCGCGGGGCCCTCGGTCCGGCTGTCCGGGGAGGCACGCGCCGACCTGCGTGGGCCTGATGAGGGGCGGACACCGGGAGCGGCGACAGGCGTCCGCCGGCGCTCGTCCGGCAAGCGCCCGTCCGTCGGCCCCGTCCCGGCCGTCACGACTCGGCAACATCACCGCGACCGGACCGTGTCGTTGCGTCAAGTCCGGTGCAGAGAAGTCGAGTTGGTGTTCGGGGCAGCCTCACGTGCGTCACACTTCCTCCATACGTACCGCCTCGACGGCGGGAGCGCATCCATACGGGTGGGGGGCTGGAATGACCGAGTGGAGACCGGTCGTGGCGGCGGTGGCGGGGACACTGCTGCTGGCCGGGTGCACGAGTGGGGCGGACGGGGGTTCCGCCGGCGAAGGGACGAAAGGTTCGGCGCGCGGCACGAGCGGCTCGGACGGCGCCGGCTCCTCCGCTTCGGCGGGCGCCGCCGATCCCACGGCCCCGGCGGACGGTGCGGATCCGTCGGCGGCTGCCGCCGCCGAGGACGAGCCCTACACGATGGTCGAAGAACTGGCGCCGCGGACCCGGTCCGAGGCCGTCGCGTTCGTTCGCGGGCTCACCCCCCGGGCGGACAACTTCGGTTCCGGTTTCCGCAAGGCGCAGCCGTACGAGAGTGATCCGGGCGAGTGGGCCGTACTCGACGAGGACTGCGTGTGGCAGCGACAGCCGCTGCCCGACACGGCGCTGGCCAGTCTCACCCGGAGATTCGAGCTGCCGGGCAGCGGGGGCAAGGGGCCGGTGCAGGTGTCCATGACGGTCACCGTCCACAAGGACACCACGGCGGCGCGCCGGGACATGGCCGTGTCGTTGGAGGAGGCGCTCCGCTGCCCGAACCAGCGGTTGAACGCGACCGAGCAGGTGCGCGGACTGTACTCGCGGGCCGATCCGTTCTCCGAGGCGCGTAACGGGGTCACCGACGACGACCTCATCGAGAGCGGGGAGTTACTCGTCGACGGCATCAAGGGCGCGCTGCCCTTCGACTGGTTCAAGTACCGGCTCGGCCCGGTGACGGTGGCCGCGACGGACCGTATCGGCGCGGGCCACACCGACGAGGAGGCGACGCGGATCGCCTCCCAGGTGGCGCAGGGCGTGGCCTACACGGCCGCCGAGATCGACAGCATCGGCGGGAACACGGCACGCGACGACGCCGAGGGCAAGGACAGCAGCGACGACGCGGAGGCTCGCGATGAGTGAACCGCTGAGGCCCACCGACCCGTCGCGCATCGCCGGCTTCCGCCTGCTGCGGCGGCTCGGCGCGGGCGGCATGGGCGTGGTGTACCTGGGGCGTGACGACGACGGCACCCTCGCCGCCGTCAAGGTGATCCGGGGCGAGAGCGCCGACGACCCCGACTTCCGGGCGCGGTTCGCACGCGAGACCGAGCTGGCCCGGCGGGTGACGAGCCGTTGGGTGGTGCCCGTGCTCGGCGCGGACGCGGAGGCCGCCGAGCCGTGGCTTGCGACCGCGTTCGTTCCCGGTCCCTCGCTCGTGGAGGCCGTCGCCGTGCACGGTCCGCTGCCCGTCGCCACCGCACGTTCCCTGGGCCGGCTGCTGGCCGACGCCCTGGCGGACCTGCACACGGCCGGGCTGGTCCACCGGGACGTGAAGCCCGGCAACGTACTGCTGGCCCTCGACGGCCCCCGGCTGATCGACTTCGGGGTGGCGCGGGCCGACGACGACACGGCACTCACGGCCTCCGGCATGGTCGTCGGCAGTCCCGGCTTCCTCTCCCCCGAGCAGGCCCAGGGTGAACCGGCAACGGCCGCGAGCGACGTCTTCTCGCTCGGCGGAGTCCTGGCGTACGCGCTGACCGGCCGCCCGCCCTTCGGCAGCGGCACGCCCGACGCCCTGCTGTACCGCACCGTCCACGACGAGCCCGCGCTCGACGGCATCGAGGACGACTCGCGGGCGCTGGTGGCCCGTTGCCTGTCCAAGGAGCCGGGCGAGCGGCCGACGGCCGTGGAACTGCGGGGACTGCTGGCCGAGGGCGGCGAGTCGGACGAGGCCGCCGAGGCGCCCGTGCGGGACGGTGTCCCGGTCCTTCCCGACGCGGTCGCCCGTATGATCGCCGCCCGTTCCGCCGAGGGCCTCGCGCTGCCCGACATCGAGCCGACCGAACTGGACGAGTCCGCCGCGGCACCGGCGGCCGCAGAGGACAAACCGCAGGACGCGGTGGACCGGCGCCCCGGCCGCCGCCGACTGCTGCTGGCCGGTGGTGCGTTGCTGCTCGCCGCGGGAGGTGCGGGTGCCGCGGTGCTCGCGACCCTCGACAACGACAAGGCGCCGCCCGGCAAGGCTCGTCCGGTGTATGTCCTGGGCGTGCATGTCACCGAGTCCACGGCGCTGGTCAGCCGGGTCAGCGAACGCGCCGCCCGGCTCGCCGTCGCCCAGCACAACGCCGACCCGAAGCGCGCCTACGACCTGAAGGTCCGGGTCGGCCGGGATCAGGGCGACGCGGCCGGCGCCCAGGACGTGGCCCGTCGGTTCACCGCGGACCGGGACGTGGTCGCCGTCCTCGGACCGGTCACCGAACTCCCGATGCGGTCCGCCGCGAAGGTCTACGGCCAGGCCGGACTGACCCATGTGTCGAGCACCACCGGTCAGCAGGACTACTTCGTGACCTCACCCACCGCGTCCTTCCAGACCGGCGCCGCGCACACCGCGCTCGGCGGCTGGATCGCCCTGCACGCCATGGTCACCAAACGGCTGGGACGTATCGGTGTGGTCCTGGACCGCTCCGGCGGCACGACCATCCAGGACCAGGCGACCCTGCTGGTGCAGCAGTGGCGGGACGCGCTCGGTGCCCAGGTGGTGCCCCAGGTCGTGGCCGAGGAGACCGGCGACGGCCCGGACGCGGTACGCGCGCTGCTCGCCAGTGGGGTCACCGCCTTCGCCTACCTCGGCCCGATGGACGCGACCGTGGCGGCTGCCCGTCAGCTGGCCGCGGCCGGGTTCGAGGGTCCGCGCTGGATGCAGCACCTGCTGTACGGCACGGACTTCCCGGTCCGTGCGGGAGCCGCGGGCGAGGGCTGGTACGTGGTCGACTCGGCGGTCGATCCGTCCGCCCTCGGCACCGAGGCGGCGCGGGACTTCACCTCGGCGTGGCGCAGGCGTTACGGGGCCGCTCCGGAGCCGTTCGCCGCGGAGGCGTACGACTCGGTGCGCATGCTGCTCGGCGAGTTCGCCCGCACGGTGCCGAAGCGGTCGGGTGCCCGGCCGGTGCGGGCCGAACTCGGTGAGCGGCTGGCGAAGGTCAAGTACCAGGGAATGGACCGGACTTACGCCTTCGGTGCCTATCACCAGTTCCACAGCAGCAGCGCGGGGTGGCTGCGCAGTACCTATGTGCACGAGGTGCGCGACGGGCGGTTCCGTCAGCTGGGGTCGCTCCAGGATCTTCAGAACGCGGGGAATGTTCAGAGCTGAGCGGCCGGGAAGGGAGACGGAAGGGGGGTCGTGCCATGGATCGGCTGCTGCCTTCCGACCCGTCGGTGATCGGCGGCTACCGGTTGGCCGCGCGGCTCGGCGCGGGCGGGATGGGCGTGGTGTACCTGGCACGCTCCCCGCACGGGACTTGGTGTGCCCTGAAGTCGATCCGGTCCGAGCACGCCGACGATCCGGGCTTTCGGGCCCGCTTCCGGCGCGAGACGGAACTGGCGGCGCGGCTGAGGTCCCGCTGGACCGTGCCCGTCCTCGCCGCCGACGCCGAGGCCCGCTCCCCGTGGCTGGCCACCGCCTATGTGCCGGGGCCCTCCCTCGCTGAGGCCATCGCCCGCAACGGGCCATGGCCGACGGCGCAGTTGCTCTGTCTGGGCGCCGCTCTGACGGAGGCCCTGGAGGGAGTTCACGCGTGCGGGCTCGTCCATCGGGACGTGAAGCCCGCCAACATCCTGCTCGCGGCGGACGGGCCGCGCCTGATCGACTTCGGCATCGCCCGCGCGGTCGGCGTGACCGCGCTCACCGCCGACGGTTCGGTCATCGGCTCCCCCGGCTATCTCTCGCCCGAGCAGGCCCGGGGCCGCACGGTGGGTCCGGCGAGCGACGTCTTCTCGCTGGGCTGCGTCCTCGCTCACGCGGCCACGGGCCGACCGGTGTTCGGGGTCGGCGGCGCGGCCGGGGTGCTGTACCGGACCGTGCACGAGGACCCCGACCTGGACTCGGTGCCCGACGCGCTCGACGGGATCGTACGGCGGTGTCTGGCGAAGGATCCGGAGCAGCGGCCCTCGGTCGGTGAACTCCTGGCCCTGTTCGGCGAGTTCGACGAGCAGGGCTGGCTGCCGGAGGGGTTGCCCGCGCTGGTGGCGGCTCGCGCGGCGCGGGTGCTGGAGCTGCCGGTGCCGCAGGGCACGGTCGCCGACGGGGCGCCGGTGGACGGGTGGGCGGACGCCGTGACGCGGGCCGCCGTGGTGTCGGCGGCGGAACCGACTTCTCGGCGCCGGGTGCTGGCCGCCGGAGGGGCGGTGCTGGGCGTGAGCGCGGTGGGTGTGGGCAGTTGGTGGCGCTGGGGCCGCTCGACCTCGTCCGGCGCGACCGGGACCGGGGCGTTGCCGCGGCGGGTGATCGGTCTCCTCGGCGACCGGTCGGACGGCGTGTTCACGGCCCATGAGCGCGGCGCCCAGATGGCGGTGAGCGAACACAACGCCGCCGCGGGACGCGTCTTCGATCTCGTGCTGCGCACCGCCGACGACGGCGGGACGGCGAAGGGGGCCGCCGCGGCCGCCGCCCGACTGGCCGCCGACCCGGAAGTGTCCCTCGTGATCGGCACCGGCACCAATGCGACCGCCCCGGCGGCGGTGGAGGCCTGCGCCCGTGTTCGGGTCGCCCAGCTGATCACGCGCGCCGACACCAGCGAACTCGACGGCGTCAATCTCACCAGCACCCTGTTGATGCGTTCGACGAGGACGGCCGGGCCACCGGCGATCCTGCGCTATCTCAACGGGGTCGTGAAACCCGCGCACACCAAGGTCGTCCACGACCTCAAGGACGGGGCGGAGAGCCTCCAGACGGTCCGCATCATCACCGTGCACAAGAAGCTCGACGGCGATGCCACGGTCGAGGAGGTGGCCCCGGACAGCGACTTCACAACCGCGGCCCGGAAGATCGCCGCCCGTCGCGCCGACGCGGTCCTCTTCGCGGGCGTCCACCCCGACCGTGCCGCGTCCTTCGCTCGCGAGCTGCGCGAGGCGGGGTATCGCGGCCCGTGCGTCGCGGACGAGCATGTGCTCGGCGCCCGGTTCCTGAGGGAGGCGGACGGCTGGCACATCGGGACGGGCTACACGGACGCCGTCGCCGACCCGCGCGTCAAGGCGTTCACCTCGGCCCACCGCGCCCGCTTCGGTACCGCCCCCGCGCCCTGGGCCGCCGAGGCCTACGACACCGTCCGCTTCGGCGCCCACGGCCTGGCCGCCGCCGGCGACGACGACCGCTCCGTCCTCCGCTCCGAACTGCTCCGCCGCTCGTGGCAGGGCATCACCCGCAAGGTCAGCTACGACCCGGACTCGGAGTTCTTCGAGGCCCAGGAGGACGCGGGCGCATTCCTCTACCGGGTGAGGGACCGCACCATGCGCTTCGTGGCCCGCGCGGACGACATCAGCAAAACCCTGAAGTGACCAACCGCCTGCTACAACACGGCAGTTGTTCAGCTCCGGCTCACGTCCGGGGTCCAGCCCGGCGGGCCGAAGACGTAGCCCGCGCGGTCGCGCCAGCGGGTGGTGCCGCGCACGTCGCGCCAGGTGGCCGCGTACTCGTGGAAGGCGACGCGCAGCGGGTTGTAGGTGTCGATGTTCTTGGTGAGGCCGTACTCGACGCGTTCGCCCTCGGCCTGGAACGTGCCGAAGATCCGGTCCCAGACGATGAGGATGCCGCCGTAATTGCGGTCCAGGTAGGCGTTGTTGGATCCGTGGTGGACGCGGTGGTGCGAGGGCGTGTTGAAGACGTACTCGACCGGCCACCACAGGCGGTCCACCCGCTCGGTGTGCAGGAAGAACTGGTAGATGAGGCTGACCGACTGCTGGAGCAGGATCATCCACGGCGGGATGCCGAGCAGGGCGAGCGGCAGCCAGAACGGCAGGGTGGTCATCGGCGTCCAGCTCTGCCGCAGCGCGGTGGAGAGGTTGAACCGCACGCTGGAGTGGTGGACCACGTGGCTCGCCCACAGGACGCGGACGCGGTGGTGCGAGCGGTGGAAGACGTAGTAGGCGAGGTCTTCGGCGAAGAACAGCAGCACCCAGGTCCACACCGACGTGGCGGACAGCTGCCAGGGCGCGACGCTGTAGAGGGCGGCGAACGCGACGATCGTGACGGCCTTCCACGGCAGGGCGATCACCTGGCTGCCCGCGCCCATCGACATGCTGGTCACGGTGTCGCGTGCCTCGTAGCCGCGTTCGTCGTCGTCCGGGAGGAAGCGGTACGACAGTGCCTCCACGGCGACCAGCAGGACGAAGGCGGGTATGGCGTAGACGACGGCGGGTATCACGGCGTGCCTCCTTCGGGTTCCCGGGTGTGCGGGGTGACCGGGACGCTGCGGGCCAAGAGTGCGCGTGCCGCGGCCTCGGCGCCCTCTTCGTCGCGTGAGGCGATGAGGGCGGCCAGCTTCATGTGTCCGGCGACGTCGAGCAGTTCGGTGGCGCGCAGCTCGGTCGGTACCTCGCCGGCGGTGAAGCCCTCGCCGACCAGGCTGTTGAAGGCGAGTAGGTAGGCGATGTTCCCGGAGCCCTCGACGATGAGCCGCCACCAGGTGACGTCGGCCGCGGCGAGCTCGGTGAGGTCGGGTCCGGTGTTGATGTAGGCGGCCGCGGCGCTGACGATCTCGGCGGCCGTCCGGTCGGGGCAGCGGGCGGCGCACAGCCGGGCGGCGTCCGCGCCGATGGAGGCCCGCATCTCGAGGACGTCGCGGCGCAGGTCGTAGGACGTGGACAGCCGCTCGGTGTGGGCGAGTTGGAGGGCGAGGTCGAGGCCCGCGGTCCGTCGCCAGTCGAGCACCATGGTGCGTCCGCCGTGGCTGACCTCGACCAGTCTCGCCTGCTGGAGACGCTTCACCGCCTCCCGTACCGCGTGCCGGTTCACCCCGAACTCGGCGGCCAGTTCACGCTCGGCGGTCAGGGGGACGCCGGCCGCGAGGTCGCCGCTCAGGATGCGGTCCCGGAGCAGCGTGAACAACTGCTCGGAGACGGCTTCACGCCGGATGCGCTGCTCTGTCATGCACACACCCTGGCGGCGCTTCCCCGGACTGGTCAACTGGTTGGACCAGATTGGTCCGGCCGCCTCGCGGCGTGGCGCGCGGTGTCAGTCGCTCGGGGTGCGCAGGGCCAGGAGGGCCATGTCGTCGTGGCCGTCGCTCGGGCGGTGGTCGGCGAGGAAGCAAACGAAGTCGTCCAGCGGCAAGTGGGCGTGATCCGCGGCGAGTTCGGCGAGCACGGCCAGGCCGCGGTCGATGGGGTACTCGGGGTGCTCGACGAGCCCGTCGGTGAAGAACAGCACGGTGGTCCCGGCGGGCACGGGGTGGGTGTGGTCGGGACGGTCCTGCTCGGTGTCGACCGCGAGCGGCAGGCCGGGCTCGGCGTCGAGGTACTCCGTGTGCCGGTCGGGAGTGATGATCAGCGGGGGCAGGTGACCGGCCGTGCTCCAGTGCAGGTTCCAGCCCTCCTCAGCCTGTTCCATCCGGGCGAGGCAGGCGGTGGTCACCGGCAGATCGGTGATGGCGTTGAGGGTGCGGTCGAGCTGGGTGAGGACGCTGCTGGGCGGGGTGAAGCGGTCGAACAGCAGGGCACGCAGCATGCTGCGGGTCTGGGCCATGGCGGCCGCCGCGCGCATGTCGTGGCCGACGACGTCACCGATCACGACGGCGCACGCGCTGTCGGGCAGCCAGAGGGCGTCGTACCAGTCGCCGCCGAGGTGGGCCGGGGTGAGGGCGGGGCGGTAGACGGCCGCGGCGGCCAGGGGGGACAGGTCGGGCAGGGTGGGCAGCAGAAGCCGCTGGAAGTGCTCGGCGCCGTCGCGGACCTGCTCGAACAGTCTGACGTTCTCGATCGCGATGCCGGCGGCGCCGGCCAGGGCGACGACGATGTCCTCGTCGTCGCGGTCGAAGGGCCGGCCGTCGCGGCGTTCGGACAGGTAGAGGTCTCCGTAGATGGTGCCGCGGACGCTGATCGCGACGCCCAGCAGGGTGCGCATCTGCGGGTGGCCGGGCGGGAATCCCACCGACGCGGAGTGGGAGCCGATCTCGTCGACGCGCAGGGGTTCGGGGTGGTGGATCAGGTGGCCGAGGACCCCGCGGCCGCGGGGGAACTCGATCCCCGACAGATCGCCGCGCTCCGACTCCGACAGCCCCGCCGTGATGAACTGCCCCAGCTGCTCACCGGAGTCGTCCAGCACCCCGAGCGCGCCGTAGCGGGCGCCGACCAGGTCCATGGCGGTGGTGACGATGCGGTGCAGCACCGTGGGCAGATCCATCTCCCGGCTGATCGTCAGCACCGCGTCCAGCAGTCCCTGGAGCCGGTCCTTGGCGACGGCCAGCTCCCGCAACTGCTCGGCGATCTGCTCCAGCTGGTCGTCCAGCCGCAGCGTCGGATCGACTCCGGGCGACGGTTCGGGGCCTTCGGCGCTGTCCGCCATCATGGACGTCCGGCGGTCTCGACGGCCGTGGTGGGGGTCATGCGCGCGTGCCCTTCGTCGTCCCGTGGCCGGTCCCGGTGCTGCCCATCGGACCCACAGTCCCCTGGTACGACCGTGATCAACCCGCACAGGGTGACGCAGTCGTACGACCCAACCGGCCCATTACTCCATAGGCGGCATGTTCCCCGCGGTGACCGGCAAGTCAGGCCGGCTGCCACAGTTCGATGCGGTTGCCCTCCGGGTCGGTGACCCAGCCGAATCGACCGACGCCCTCCATGTCCTGCGTCTCCTCGGACACGTCCGCTCCCTTGGTGCGCAGTTGCGCGAGCATCGCGTCCAGGTCGCGGACCCGGAAGTTGAGCATGGTTCGCTGGTCGCGGGATCCGAAGTAGTCGGTGTCGGACTCGAAGGTCGCGAACACCGTCGGCCCGGCTTCGGGACGCCACAGGCCGTGCTCGTCGGCGTCCAGGCCCAGGCAGTCGCGGTACCACGCGGTCAGGGCCGCCGGGTCAGCGGCCCTGACGAAGTATCCGCCGATTCCAAGCACACGTTCCATACGGCCATCCTGCCAGCACGGCGATCGGGAGGCCCGGCGTCAATCCGTCGCACAGCCGTCGGACGCCGGCTTCGAAAGGTCGCCGTCGGCGCGCGCGCACGCGGTCGGCCGGGGGCGCAGAGGGACGCCGTTGCTGCGCAGCACATCGCGGACGTCGAGGATGAGGGGGAAGATCTCGTGATTGCGGTCCTCGCCCTGTTCGTCCCACGCCCGCTGCTCGGCCTCGACGGCCATGCGGTCCTCGGCGAACACCCGCTCGGTGAAGCGGCGGATGAGCGGCCAGGCCAGGTGCAGCGCACCGGGGATCCCGGGCTTCTCGATCATCAGCAGGCCGTAGGCGTGGCAGGTGCGCTGCTCGGCGTCCTCGGGCACGTACACCGCCCAGAGCCGGAAGGCCGGGTGGTCGGCGTTCTCCGGTACCAGGTCGAGTGTCTGGTACGGGTATTCGGTGCGGATCGTCATGACGTCCGCGGAGTCCCGGCCGCTGAGGCCCTCCGCGGCCAGCAGGCCCGCTCCGCGGTTCCGCTTTCCCCCGGTGTGGGTGAACAGATAGCGGGCCTCCACCGACCGCGCGGAAGTCTCGTACCCCAGCAGTTCGGGGTGGAGCTTGCCGACGACTCCGCGGTGGAGGAACTGGTGGTTCATGTCGAGGAGGTTCTCGTGCATGAACGAGTAGTGGCAGCGCACCGTTCGGGAGAACGTCATGGTCCTGTACTGCGGTGAGGCGAACGCGGGCAGCAGGGGCAGTGGGACGTCCGGCGCCTTCTGCGGGTCGCCCGGGAAGACGAACACCATGCCGTACGCCTCGCGGACCGGATAGCCGCGCACGCCGCGCGGCGGCCGGCCGTCGCCCTTGGACAGGTACGGGATCTGCGAGATTCGGCCATCGCCGCGGTAGGCCCACGCGTGGTAGCAGCAGCGGAGGGCCTCGCCCTCGACGACGCCCATGCTCAGCGGCACCTGTCGATGTGCGCACCGGTCCTCCAGGGCATGGACGGTGCCGCTCTTCCCCCGGTAGAGCGCGATGCGTTCACCGGCGAAGGTGGTCGCGATCACCCGGCCGCGCCGTACCTTCCGGGACAGCGCGACCGGGTACCAGAAGTCCGGGTTCGCACCGACGCGCCTCAGGTCGGCTGCGGCCGGGTCGGGACCTTCCTGCCGCGAGCGCCGGCTGCTCCTCGTCCCGTCGGAGTCCGTCTCGGTCATACCTCTCCCTTGCGTCGGGGATACCGGCATGGACAGGCCACGCATCACCGACCGGCGGACGCGTCGGAGCCGGGCACCATCCCAGCGTGGCGGTCCCCGGCGGCCCTGTCCTGCCCAGGGCGCCCGCAGGGGTGAGCTTCCGGGCCGGAACCGGGAGAGCGCGTTCCGGTCACGCCCGGTGCCCGCCGCGCGGGCCTCCGACGCTCACGACAAGCGAGCCGGGCCCTACGGAGATACGCTCGTGCTGTCTCTGCTGCACGGCTGGGAGGCACGTAGATGAACTGCTATGAATGCGCCCAGCAGGGGCGCACCACGGAGCCGGTGGCCATCTGCCGAGTGTGCGGAGCCGCTGTCTGCCCGGAGCATGTGCGTTCCGAGTCGGTGGTCCTGCGGGGTACCGCCCAACCCGGTGAAGTGATCCACGACATCCCGGCCAGGCGGCTGACCTGCCCGGTGTGCAGGGCGGCGGAACAGGACACCTGAGCCGTCCACCGACCTCACGGCACCGAGGGAAGTCATCCCCCTGACGCAGGTGACCGTGGACGGAGTGATGCGGGAAAACCGCCACCCCACGGGGGCGGAGCGTAGGCAGGCGGTCGACCGCTGCGGATGGGCGACCGGGGGTCTTCGACGACCGGTGCATCGCGCTGATCGACGAGACCCACCGGCGTACCGACGCGTTCCCCTTCGGCCGACGGACGTACGGGATCTTCACCCGCGCCGGGGCGCGGGCTCGTGCCGCGGTGAGGGAGCCGGGCAACAATCACGTCGCCGATGTCACGGTCGGGGTACGCCTCGACGATCCCTCTGGCCACGCAACCGCCGTGACCGAAAATGTGTCTCAGAGCGCGTGGCCCGGTCGCCGCGGAGTGGGTGAGGCTCCCGCGGCGCGCCGGCAAGCGGCCTGGGGGGCGTAATGAGCACATGGGAAGTACCCGGATACAGCGAGTCGCTCGAACTCGGTTCCGGGGCGAGCGGGCGGGTCGTACTGGCCGTCCACGAGGAGACCGGCGTCGCGGTCGCGGTGAAGTACCTCAGCGAGGCACTGCGCACCCGGCCGGGCTTCGTGCACGACTTCCGGGCGGAGGCGCGGCTGCTCGGCGGGCTGGAGAGCCCGTACGTGACCGGGCTGTACGAGTACGTGGAGAGCACGCACGGCGCGGCCATCGTGATGGAGCTGGTGGACGGGATCTCCCTGCGGACCCTCCTGAGCCGGCAGGGCCCGCTCGACCCCGAGGCCGCGCTCGTCATCCTCAAAGGATCCCTGCTCGGTCTGGCCGACGCCCACCGCGTCGGTGTCGTGCACCGCGACTACAAGCCGGAGAACGTGCTGGTCGCGCCGGACGGGTCGTCCAGGCTCGTCGACTTCGGGATCGCGGTGGACTCGGGCACCAGTGCCGGTGTGGCCGGAACCCCGTCCTACATGGCCCCGGAGCAGTGGACCGGCGCGCCCGCCTCGCCGGCGGCCGACGTGTACGCGGCCACGGCCACGTTCTTCGAGTGCCTGACGGGACGCAAGCCGTACTCGGGCGAGAACTTCGCCGAGCTGGCGCTCCAGCACGTAGAGGCGCCCATCCCGGCCGACGAGGCGCCCGAGGCCGTACGTGGACTGGTGCGCAGCGGTCTGGCCAAGGACCCGGCGGAACGGCCCGCGCAGGCCGAGGAGTTCGTGAGGGAACTGGAGGTCGCCGCGGGCGCCGCCTACGGGACCGACTGGGAGGAACGCGGCCGCGGCAGGCTCGCCGCGCTGGTGGCACTGCTGCCGCTCCTGCTGCCCTCGGCCCGCGGCAACCCCAGCACCACCACGGACACCGCACGCACGGTTCTGCGCCCGCAGCCCGGCTACACCCTCACCCCCGCACGGTCGTGGCTGCCCGGCCGCCCCGGAATGCTGGTGTCAGGCGCCGCCGTGGTCCTCGCGATCCTCCTCACCTACGGCGCCCCGTTCACGCCCGGGACCGCCGCGGACCGGGCGGATCGGGCCCTGGCCACCACCAGCGCGCAGCCCGGTTCGGGGCCGGCCGGAACCACCGCGCCGACCGCGTCGGCCTCCTCGTCCACGTCCCCGTCGCCCAGTGAGTCGGGCGATCCGTCGTCGTCACCGAGCGAGTCGGCCTCCGGGCCGGCGGCAACCGACAGCGCGGACCCCACGGCCACCGACACACCCGCCGGAGGGGAGGAGACGACACCCCCTACGGACCCGGAGATCACGGAGACGCCGACCACCGCCTCTCCCCCGTCGCCCGCGGCCCCGGCCGTGAAGGACGTAGCGGTGTCGGGCTTCGTGCAGACGGGTTCGTCGAGCGCCTCCGCGACCGTCAACGTCACCACGGACGGCCCGGGGCCGGTCACCATCACCGTCTCGTGGTTCACGGGCAACGTCGCCGGGCTGCCGGGCTCCGCCGACGGCGCGTCGCAGACCTTCACGCGCAGCGGCGCCACGCAGTACTCGATCCCCGTCGATCACACCTTCCAGAACGCCGGCTGCTACTGGACGGTCCAGGCCGCGACCGACCCGGGCTCCGCCGACGGAGGTGCCTCTCAGCAGCTTCTGACCAGGCGGTGTGACATCCGATGACCACCCAGCACGATCGCACTCCCGCGCCCGGCGAGGAGGAGCCGACGAAGGTCCTCGCGGCTTCCGACGAGCATGCCGCGACCATGCGGCTCGGCCCCGAAGACGCCCGCCCGACGAGCGGTGAACCCGACTCGGCCGGTGCCGAGTACAGCGCAACCGTGCTGGCCAGCCACTGGATACAGCGTCCGGAGGCGGACGAGACGCTCGTGGAACGGACGGTTCCGGAGACTCGGCCTTCGACCCCGCCGGACCGGGTCGAAGGCACCGTGCTGCGTTTCGGCCCCGGGGTGACCGCCGCCGTCGCGGAGCGCACACATCGGACGATCCCCGCCGTGCCGGTACCCCCGGCGCCTCCTCGCCGACGGCTGCGCAGACACGCTCTGCCCGCGTTGGTGCTGCTCTGCGTCCTCGCGTTCCTCGCCTGGCAGCGCCTCGGTCCTGCCGTCGAGGTCAGGAGCGTGGCGGTCACGGCCCAGCCGACGGTTCTGGGGTGCGACGACACAGCGGACGTCGTCGGCATCGTCACGACGAACGGCCGGCCGGGCACGCTGTCGTACCGATGGACCCGGAGCGACGGCACCACCTCCGGAGTGCTGCGGGAAAGGATGGTCCGCGGCCAGAAGCAGGCACGCCTGCATCTGCTGTGGACCTTCCAGGGCGAGGGCCACCGCGAGGCGCGTGCCGAGCTGCGGATCCTCTCGCCCGCCCACGGCGCCGTGACCACCCGGTTCACCTACGACTGCCGCTGATCCCGACCGGCTGGCCGAAACCGGTCGGGGAAGCAGGCACCAAATGGGCACGCGACGGTCGGGAAACGGGCTATGACCGCCCCGGCCGTACAGCCCCTACCTCCGTCATTCCGGTATTACGCACGTTGGAATGCGGGCACATTCGGTCACGAACTGCTCTACGGCGAATCTGTTCACTACCGGTGATCCCCTTGTAGAAATTTGGCCACCGAAGCCGAATGGGACGGGCTCCGGGAAACAGCCGGCGCGGGAACATCGCGCCGCGCGTGAAACGGAGGTGTCGCCGTGGACGCCGAGGAACGAAGACGCGGAATTCTGGAAAGGGCAAGAGGTTCCGGATCCGTGGATGTGGGAGAGCTGGCAGCCGATCTCGGGGTTTCGAAGGAGACCGTCCGACGGGACCTGAATCTGCTGGAGGGGCACGGGCTGGTCCGCCGTACCCATGGCGGCGCCCACCCCGTGGAGAGCCGCAGCTTCGAGACGACGCTCGCCTTCCGCACCACCATGCACGTACCCGAGAAGTCCCGGATCGCGGCAGCCGCGGCCGATCTGCTCGGGGACGCCGAGACCGTCTTCATCGACGAGGGCTACACCCCGCAGCTCATCGCCGCAGCGCTCCCCCGCGACCGTCAACTGACCGTGGTCACCTCCTCGTTGGCCACGGCGGGTGACCTGGCCTCCGCCGAGAACATCACCGTGCTCCTGCTCGGTGGCCGGGTGCGCGGCGGGACGCTCGCCACCGTCGACCACTGGGCGACGCGGATGCTGGCCGGACTCGTCATCGACCTGGCGTACGTCGGCGCGAACGGCATCTCCCGCGAGTACGGGCTCACCACCCCCGACCCGGCCGTCAGCGAGGTCAAATCCCAGGTCCTCAGGGCCGCGAGGCGCCGGATCTTCTCCGGCGTCCACACGAAGTTCGGCGCCGTGAGCTTCTGCCGCTTCGGCGACGTCACGGAGTTCGAGGCGATCGTCACCGACGCCGGCCTCTCCGCCTCCGAGGCACACCGCTACTCGCTGCTGGGCCCCGAGGTCGTCCGGGTCTGACCAGCGGTTCCTCCCCGCACCCCACTCCACCCCCGCACGTCCGGGGGCCTGCTTCCGCACACCCCGAAACACATCTCCTGGAGTCAGTCATGCGCACACGAAGAATGATCCACGTCCTCGCCGCGGCGGCGGCCGCGAGCTCGCTGCTCGTCGCGTGCAGCGGCGCGGGCGGCTCCTCCAGCTCCGGTGGCGGCGGCAAGAGCATCAACGTGCTGATGGTCGGCAACCCGCAGATGGAGGACATCGCGAAGCTGACGAAGGACACCTTCACGAAGGACACCGGCATCAAGGTGAACTTCACGGTCCTTCCCGAGAACGAGCTGCGCGACAAGGTCACCCAGGACGTCGCCACCCAGGCCGGCCAGTACGACGTCGCCACCATCGGCGCCTACGAGGTACCCATCTGGGAGAAGAACGGCTGGCTGCACGAACTCAGCTCCTACGCCGACAAGGACACCGCCTTCGACAAGGCCGACCTGCTCAAGCCCATGGTCACGTCCCTGTCGGGCTCCGACGGCAAGCTGTACGCGCTGCCGTTCTACGGCGAGTCCTCGTTCCTCATGTACAACAAGGACGTCATGGAGGCGAAGGGCATCAAGGTGCCCGAGCGTCCGACCTGGCAGCAGATAGCCGACATCGCGGCCAAGGTGGACGGCGCGGAACCGGGCATGCGGGGCATCTGCCTGCGCGGTCTGGCCGGCTGGGGCGAACTCGGCGCGTCACTGACGACCGTGGTGAACACCTACGGCGGCACCTGGTTCACCAAGGACTGGAAGGCGCAGGTCAACTCCCCGGAGTTCAAGAAGGCCGCGAACTTCTACGTCGACCTGGTCCGGGGGCACGGCGAGGCCGGGGCGGCACAGGCCGGGTTCACCGAGTGCCTGAACGCCATGAGCCAGAAGAAGGTCGCCATGTGGTACGACGCGACCAGCGCGGCCGGGTCGCTGGAGGACCCGAAGTCCAGCAAGATCGCCGGCCGGGTCGGCTACGCGTACGCACCGACGGCCGAGACCAAGAGCAGTGGCTGGCTGTGGAGTTGGGCGTGGGCCATGCCCAAGACCACGAAGAACGCCGACGCCGCGTCGAAGTTCATGCTGTGGGCCTCCAGCAAGGAGTACGAGAAGACGGTCGGCGAGAAGCTCGGCTGGTCGCGGGTCCCGGCCGGCAAGCGGGCCAGCACCTACGAGCTCCCGGAGTACCAGAAGGCCGCCGCGTCGTTCGGTGACATCACGCTGAAGTCCATCGAGCAGGCCGACCCGGCCAACCCGGGCCTCCAGCCCAGGCCGACCGTGGGTGTCCAGTACGTGGCCATCCCCGAGTTCCAGGACCTGGGGACCAAGGTCACGCAGGAGATCTCCGCCGCCATCGCCGGCAAGACCAGCGTGGACAAGGCACTCGACGACGGCCAGAAGCTCGCCGAGGAAGTCGCCAAGAACTACCAGTGACCGTCATCGCCCGGCCGGCTCCTCGGCCGGCCGGGCCCGCCTTCTCCCGTCTCCCGGCCGTCACTGGCAGAGGAAACCGCCATGACCACGCTCACCGCACCCCCCAAGACCGCTCCACCGCCAAGCCGCCCGCGCCCGTCCGGCGGCGCCGGCAAGTGGAAGCGCCGCATCCCGCTGCTTCCGGCGCTGGTCTTCACCATCGTCGTCACCCAGCTGCCGTTCGTCGCCACGCTCGTCATCTCCACGCTCCAGTGGAACGTCCTCAAGCCGGGCGAGCGGCACTTCGTCGGCCTGTCCAACTTCAAGTTCGTCTTCACCGACGAGCGGCTGCGCACGGCGGTGCTCAACACCGTCGTACTCACCGCCTCGGTTGTCCTCATCAGTGTGCTCCTGGGCCTGGGCCTGGCCATGCTGCTCGACCGCCGGTTCATCGGCCGCGGTCTGGCGCGGACGCTGCTCATCGCGCCGTTCCTGGTCATGCCGGTCGCCGCCGCGCTGCTGTGGAAGCACGCCATCTACAACCCCGACTACGGCCTGCTCAACGGCACCCTCAACGCCGTGTACCGCTTCTTCGGCGCGGAGAACGGCCCCACGATCGACTGGGTGTCCTCCTACCCGATGCCCGCCGTCGTCCTCTCGCTGGTCTGGCAGTGGACGCCGTTCATGATGCTCATCATCCTGGCCGGCCTTCAGGCGCAGCCCGGTGACGTGCTGGAGGCAGCACGGGTCGACGGGGCGTCGGCCATGGCGACCTTCCGCTTCATCACGCTGCCGCATCTGCGCCAGTACCTCGAACTGGGCATCCTGCTCGGCACGATCTACGTCGTGCAGACGTTCGACGCGGTCTACACGATCACCCAGGGCGGCCCCGGCTCCCGGACCACCAACCTGCCGTACGAGATCTACCTGACCATGTTCCGCAAGTACGAGTACGGCCAGGCGGCCGCCGCCGGTGTGGTCGTCGTGCTCGGCTCGATCGTGATCGCGACCTTCGCGCTGCGCACCATCGCGTCGCTGTTCCGCGAGGAGGTGTCCCGATGACCACTCACGCGGCAGTCGCCGCGCCCGGCGCGAGACTCAAGAAGGCCCTTCGACGACGCGACGACCACGGCGGCACGCCCAGGCTGTCCCCACTGTGGACCTTCGTCGCCTGGCTCGCCACGCTGGCGTTCTTCGCGCCGGTGGCATGGATGGTGCTCACCTCCTTCCACCAGGAGGCGGACGCGGCGACCAACCCGCCGAGCCCGCTGGCGCCGGTCACCTTCGACCAGTACAAGCTGCTGTTCAGCCGCGACATCACGCCGTTCCTGCTGAACTCGACCATGGCCAGCGTCATCTCGACGCTCCTGGTGCTCGTCCTGGCGGTGCCGACGGCCTACGCGCTGTCCATCAAGCCGGTCCAGAAGTGGACCGACGTGATGTTCTTCTTCCTGTCCACCAAGTTCCTGCCCGCCATCGCGGCGCTGCTGCCGGTGTACCTGATCGTCAAGGACGCCGGGATGCTGGACAACGTGTGGACGCTGATCATCCTCTACACCGCCATGAATCTGCCGATCGCGGTGTGGATGATGCGCTCGTTCCTGGCCGAGGTGCCCAAGGAGATCCTCGAGGCCGCCGAGGTGGACGGCGCGGGTCTGCCCACCGTGCTGCTGCGGATCGTCGCGCCGGTCGCGATGCCCGGGCTCGCCGCGACCTCGCTGATCTGCTTCATCTTCAGCTGGAACGAGTTCATGTTCGCCGTCAATCTCACGGCGACCAACGCGTCGACCGCGCCGGTCTTCCTGGTCGGATTCATCACCAGCGAGGGCCTCTTCCTGGCCCGGCTGTGCGCCGCCGCGACGTTGGTCTCCCTGCCGGTGCTCATCGCCGGCTTCGCCGCCCAGGACAAGCTGGTCCGAGGGCTGTCCCTAGGAGCAGTCAAGTGAAAGCCGCTGTCATCGAAGCACCCGGCAAGGTCACCGTCACCACGGTGCCCGACCCCACCCCCGGGCCGCGCGAGGTCGTGGTCGACGTGGCGGCCTGCGGGCTCTGCGGGACCGATCTGCACATCCTCCAGGGCGAGTTCGCGCCGACCCTGCCGGTCGTGCCGGGCCACGAGTTCGCCGGGGAGGTCGTGGGCCTCGGCAGCGAGGTCACCGAACTCGCCCTCGGCGACCGGGTCGCCGTCGACCCCTCGCTCTACTGCCACGAGTGCCGCTACTGCCGGGTCGGCCGCAACAACCTGTGCGACCGGTGGCAGGCGATCGGTGTGACGGTGGCCGGCGGCGCCGCCGAGTACGCCGTCGCCCCCGTCGCCAACTGCGTACGGCTGCCCGACCATGTGAACGTCCAGGACGCGGCCCTGATCGAACCGCTGTCCTGCGCGGTCCGTGGCTACGACGTGCTCAACAGCAGGCTGGGCTCCCACGTGCTGATCTACGGCAGCGGCACGATGGGCCTGATGATGCTGGAGCTGGCCAAGCGCACCGGGGCCGCGTCGGTTGACGTCGTCGACGTCAACCCGGAGCGGCTGGCGACGGCGGAGAAGCTCGGCTGTTCTCAAGTGGGGCTCTCCGCCGATGAGTTGCGGCGGTCGGGTGGCGGCTGGGACGTGGTCGTGGACGCGACCGGGAACGCCGCCGCGATCCAGGACGGCCTGGAGCGGGTCGCCAAGGCGGGCACGTTCCTCCAGTTCGGGGTCTCCGACTATGCGACGAAGGCCACGATCTCGCCGTACCGGATCTACAACCAGGAGATCACGATCACCGGCTCGATGGCGGTGCTGCACAGCTACGAGCGCGCGGCGGAGCTGTTCGCCGCCGGGGTGCTCGATCCGCAGGTCTTCATCAGCCACCGGCTGCCGCTGACGGAGTATCCGCAGGCGCTGGAGCAGTTCGCCGCCGGCCAGGGCCGCAAGATCGTCGTCCTGCCCTGAGCCCCCGCCCGCACGTCGGCCCGTCGGCACGCCTTGCCGACGGGCCTGCTGGCATTTCAAGTCGCGGCGACAGCCCCGGGAGCGACATCGGCGAGGGCGACCATGAATTCCCCCTCGGGGCAACGCGATTCCCTTGGGGGATGCGAGATGGTGGCCGGCACTCGCGATGCGTGTCCTTTGAAGGCATCCGAAGGATCCGTGACGAGTTGACCCTCCCATTTCTTGTAGCGGCCACCCAATGGACCGAAACGCTACTCACCTTGAGGAATGCAAGACAGGGAACAGCAATTCTCGGCGAGTGGTTCCGCGGGCCGTGGGGGCCGTCGTGCAGCCGGGTGCGCACGGCCGCTGCCGCGTCGTCAGCCGACGGGCGTCCCCGCGCCTCGACCACCTCCCGGTGATGCTCGATACTGCTCGGAACAGCTCTCTATCGAGCACGTATTGACATGCGAGTGTCACAGCCCGCAGAGTCGTGCACCGACAGTCCCCGCGTCCCCCCACAGTCACGACAGTGCACCGGCAGTGATGCAAGCCACCCCACCGAGGAGTGTTGCCGTCATGTCCGAAACACCCGCTGTCTCACGCCGACTGCTCCTTGGCGGAGCCGTGGCCACCGGCGCGCTCGCGGCCGGGATGACCGCCGCGGCGCCGGCCGCGTCCGCCGCCACCGGACAGGTGCCCCGCCGCCGTCCCGGACAGAAGTCGATGATCGGCGTGCCCTTCGAGGTCCACAGAACCGTCCGCGTCGCCGTCATCGGCCTCGGCAACCGCGGCAGCGGCATGGTCATGAGCTGGGCGGCCGTACCCGGCTGCACCGTGACCGCCGTCTGCGACATCCGCGCCGACCGGGCGACCCGCGCCGCCGACCGGCTGGTGAGCAAGGGCGAGCCCCGCCCCGCCGAGTACGGCGGCTCGGCCGACTCCTACGCCCGGATGCTCCGGCGCGACGACATCGACCTGGTGTACGTCGCCACGCCCTGGGAGTTCCACTACGAGCACGGCAGAGCGGCGTTGCTCAGCGGCAGGCACGCCGTCGTGGAGCTCCCGATCGCGACCGAACTGCGCGAGCTGTGGGACCTGGTCGACACCTCCGAGCGCACCCGCAAGCACCTGCTCCTCGCCGAGAACTGCAACTACGGCCGCAACGAACTGGCCATGCTGCGGATGGCGCACGCAGGTGTGTTCGGAGAGATCACCAACGGCCACGGCGGCTACCTCCACGACCTGCGTGAACTCCTCTTCTCCGACACGTACTACACCGACTCCTGGCGACGGCTGTGGCACACCCGCAGCACCGCGTCCTTCTACCCCATGCACGGGCTGGCCCCGATCGCGGCGGCCATGGACGTCAACCGCGGCGACCGCATGGCCACCCTGCGCGCGACAGCGACCGCGCCGAAGGGGCTCGCCGACTACCGCGAGCGCCGCATCCCCCGGGACCATCCGTCCTGGAAGGAGACGTACATCAACGGCGACCTGGTCACCTGCCTGATCGAGACCGAGAAGGGCAGGGTCATCCGGGCCGAGCACGACGTGAGTTCACCGCGGCCGTACAGCAGGATCAACACGCTCGCCGGCAGCCGCGGGATCGTCGAGGACTACACCGGGCCCTCCCCGACCGGCGCGCGCGTCTATCTCGAACCGGACCACGCAGGGCACACCTGGCGCGACTTCGCCGACTACCAGAAGGAGTACGACCACTGGCTGTGGCGGAAGGTCGGTGACGACGCCGCGAACAACGGCGGCCACGGCGGCATGGACTACGTCCTGCAATGGCGCACCGTCCAGCTGCTGCGCGCCGGGCTGGTGCCCGACATCGACGTGTACGACTCGGCCGCCTGGTGCTCGGCGGTCCCGCTCAGCGCGGCGTCCCTCGCGCGGGACGGCCGCCCGGTCGAGATCCCGGACTTCACGCGCGGGGCCTGGGCGGCCAAGCGGCCCGGTCTCGACTCCACCCCGGCCGACATGCCGCCCGTCGGCTGAGCGGCCGACCGCGCCTCGCGGCGCGGCACAGCGCCGGGTCGGGGTGCGGCCCCGGCGGCCCACCCCGATCGACGGCTTCGTCTCATACTCGGAGCCATGGCCATCTACGACACGCTCGGAACGACGTACGGCCGGACCCGGCAGCCGGATCCGCGGATCGCCGCGCAGATCCACGCGGCGCTCGGCGAGGCCGCGGACGTGATCAACGTGGGGGCGGGCACCGGCTCCTACGAACCGTCGCAGACCGTTCTGGCCGTCGAGCCCAGCCACGTCATGCTGGGCCAGCGCCCACCTGGAGCCGCACCGGCCGTGTGCGCGGTCGCCGAGCAACTGCCGTTGCGTGACAACGCCGCTGACACCGTGATGGCGTTGCTGACCGTCCATCACTGGAGCGACCTCGGAGCCGGTATCGCCGAGCTACGCCGGGTCGCGCGCCGCCGTGTCGTCGTCCTGACCTGGGATCAGCAGGTCTTCCGCGAGCGGTTCTGGCTCGTGCGCGACTACCTTCCCCAGGCCGCCGCCTTCGACGACGCCCGCGCCGTCCCGACCGACCGGCTGACGGCTCTGCTCGGCGGGGCGCGTCAGGTGCCCGTCGACGTCCCGCACGACTGCACGGACGGGTTCGGCGCGGCGTTCTGGCGCCGCCCGCACGCCTATCTCGACGCACAGGTGCGCGCCGGAATCTCCATGCTCGCCCAGACCGGGGAGGACGCCCTCGCACCCGGCCTGGCCACCCTCGCCGAGGACCTCGCGACCGGCCGTTGGCACGACCGGTACGCCGACCTGCTCGCCCTCGACTCCATCGACGTCGGCTATCGCCTCCTGGTCGCCGACGCCTGACACGGTCACCCCGGTGCGGTCGGCCGGCGCCGGCACGGTCCTCGGGTGTGATGAGGTGGGGATCATGACGACGAGTGACGCGATCGTCGTGCCCGAGCTGTACGTCGGCTACCCGGAGGTGGCCTTCGGGGGCTATATCGCCGGGGTGTTGGCGGAGCGGTCAGGGGCGCGGACGGTTCGGGTGGACTTCCGTGGGCCGGTGCCGGTCGAGGTGCCCGTGCGGATCGCCGAAACGACCGACGAGGGTGTGGAGTTGGGCGAGGCCGAGCGGCCCCTCGCCGCCGCGCGGCCCGCCGACTTGCCGCTCGAGGTGCCGGCCGCGCCGTCCTGGGACGAGGCGGACGCGGCGGCCGAGAGGTTCCGGGCGGCGCCGCCGTCGGGTGTGGTCGACTGCTTCGGCTGCGGTCTGCGCAGCGCCGACCGCGGTCTGCGGGTGCACGGCACTCCGGTGCCGGATCTCGGCCTGGTGGCCTCCGCCTGGACGCCGTCCCACGCCTTCGCCGACGCGGACGGACTGCTCCCGACCCAGCTGGTCTGGGGTGCGCTGGACTGCCCGGGACACTGGGCGGGCCGCTTCCTCGGCACGCTGCGCGCGGGCGCGGTCACCGCGTCCCTGACGGGCACGGTTCTGCGTCCGGTCGTCGCGGGTGAGCCGCACATCTCGTACGCCTGGCTGGTGTCGGAGTCCGGCCGCAAGCACACGATGGGCGTGGCACTGGCCACGGCGGAGGGCGAGCTCTGCGGCGTCTCCGAGGCGCTGTGGATCGACCCCAAGACGGCTGCCTGAGGCCGCTGTTGCTTCCGGCCTCCCGGCTGACCGTCATGGTCGGCCGGTCGAGGGGCCCACCGCGACCCAGGAGTACCTCGCTCAACAGCTGGCGCGAGTCGAGATGCGGGTCGCGTTCCGCGCGCTCCTCGACCGGTTCCCCACCTTGCGCCTTGCCGTGCCGGCCGAGGAGGTCGCTATGCGCCCGGAAACCGCGGACATCTACGGGGTGAAGAGCCTCCCGGTCACGTGGGACCGGGAGGGCTCATGAACGCGGCGCGGGTGAGCGTCGACCGTGGGCGGTGCATCGGCGCCGGGATGTGCGCCCTGACCGCCCCCGAGGTCTTCGGCCAGGACGTGGACGACGGCCGGGTGCTCCTGCTGCAAGCCGAGCCGACGGCCGCTCACCGCGCGGCCGCGCGCATGGCCGCCGGGGTCTGCCCGTCCGGGGCGATCACCCTTGACGAGCCGGAATCCGACGCCTCTTGACACCCGGGCGTCAGCACGGCTTCCGCCAGGCGTCCAGCTCCAGTCTCTTCAGCATCGACGACAGACGCAGCTTGCGGGAGGTCCGGCAGAAGCGGGACGTGGGCACGGCGTACTCCACGTGGAAGACCGCCTTGTCCCCGGCGGTGAACGGTTCGAGCAGCTCGCACTCGTCGTACTGGGCGCACTCCTCGTTCACCGCGAAGTCGAAGTCGCCGACCAGTCGGGGGATTTGAGCCAGGTCGTTCTTGAGGCCCACGGCGAGTCCGCGTTCGTGTGCGATCTCGGCGATCATGCGGTTGTAGCGGAGCTGGTCGTGGGCGGTGAGGTGGAAGCCGGTGTCGTTGGCGTAGCCCTCGACCAGGTCCGGTTCCACGGCGTCGAAGCCCTTGTCCCGGCACATGTCGAAGCGTCGTTCCATGAGTGGGCGCAGGATCGCCAACCGGCGGATGTCCAGCCAGCGTTCGCCGCGCCACCCGTTGGGCCGGCCGAGGACGGAGCGGGGGAAGTCGTCTCGATCGGGGCGGAAGTCCTCCCAGGCGCCGACGTTGATGTAGCAGATCACCTTGCGACCGTCCCTGTGCAGGCGCGCGACGTCGTCGGCGCTGCTCTCGAATCCGTCGATGTCGTAGACGGGCACCTCGACGGACGGGTCGAGCGTGCCGCTCAGTTGCCACTGCCACGCCGTTCCGGGGCGTGGCTGCCAACGCGCGCCGTTGGCAGCGACCTTGCCGGGGGTGGGTCCCTCGGAGCATGCGGTCAGGGCGAGCAGCACGGCCGCAACGGCCGAGACCGCCCGCCTCACCGGTCCGCCTCCGCCAGCGCGGGCGTCAGCCGCGACCAGGGGTTGGGCAGGTCCCCCGTCACCGGCCCGCACACACCCGCGCCCCGCTCCCCCGCCGTCCGCACGGCGAGCGGCACGAGGGGTTCCGGGACACCGTGGACCAGGTGGCACAGCCGCTCGGCGGGCAACCGCTCGGTCCAGGCGGGGCGGCTGAAGTCCGACACGTAACTCGACCAGGGCCCTTCGAAGGTGACCGTCAGATCGGCGAGCCGGGCGTACCCGGGCGCGGGGTGGACTCCCGGGTTGAGGACCACCGTCGAGGCGCCGAGCCCGCGGGCGGAGCGGACCAGGCGACGGCAGCCAGGCAGTGCCCGCGGGGCCGCCGGAGCCTGGTCCAGGAAGCATCCGTCGACGGCGTACCACTCCTGGTGCCGGCGCAGTTCCTCCGTGATCCGTGCCGGGTCGCGGACGCCGTAGTCCATGTCGAGGTAGCCCAGCACCCGGGCTCCCGCCGCGCGCAGTGCCTCGGCGGCCGTGGCGAACGCCGGGTCCGGAGCCTCGCCCGGCCCGTTCGCCGGGTTGAGTACGACGGCGTAGGTGCGGGTGGCGCAGGTGATGAGCCGGTGCCAGGCGCCCGGGTCCTCGGCCGGGTGCACGTACAGCGGGATCAGCAGGCTCACCGCGCGGGTACCCCCTCGGCGGCCCAGAGCGCTGCCGCCGACGCGTCGAGGGTGTGGGTCGGCGTCCAGCCGAGGGTGTCACGGGCGGCGGTGACGTCCGAGCACTGCCACGACACCTGCGCGGACCGGGCGGATCCGCCGGACCCCGCCTCGATGATCCGGCCTCGGAAACCGGCCGCCTCCGCCATTAGGCGCACGAGATCGCGGACCGGGCGGGCGTCGCCGCCGCCGCCGATGTTCAGCACGGGCGGCAGCGGACCGGCGGCCGTGACCGCCAGTCGGGCCGCCCGTGCCACGTCGCGGGCGTCCACGAAGTCGCGGTGGGCGGACAGGTCACCGAGCCGCAGTTCAGCGTCCGGGTCGTGTCCGGCGTCGGCGAGCAGACGGGCGACCCGGCCGGGCAGCCCGGTGGGCGGGGCCCCCGCGCCCACCGGATTCCCCACCCTGAGCACCGTCGCGTCCAGCCCGGACGCGGTGACCGCCACCGTGCCGGCCAGCTTGGTCGCGCCGTACGGGCCGGCCGGCCGGGTCGCGGCCGACTCCGTGACCCGCACACCGGGTTCGGTGGGCCCGTACTCGGCGGCCGAGCCCAGATGGACCAGGCGTGCTCCCGGCGCCGCCACCCTCAAGGCCGCGCACAGCACGGCGGGGCCGCGGGCGTTCACCTCCGCGAGGGTGACGGCGTCGCCGCCGGTCGCGCCCGCGCAGTTGACGACGGCGTCGGGCGCGGCCTCGGCCAGCAGGGCCGCGAGGTCCTGCTGGCGGTCGGTGGCGAGGTCCACGGTGATGTCGGCGGCGTGCGAGCGGCCGGCGACGAGGACACGCACCTCCGGCAGGGCACGCAGGTGCCCGGCGACGTGTGCGCCCAGGTAGCCGGTGTTGCCGAGTACGAGGATGTGCATGGTTCTCCTCAGGCCCCCTTGAGCAGGAGCGACTTGCGGCTGGTGAACTCCGCGTTGGCCCGGTCGTAGTCGTCGGGACGGCCGATGTCGAGCCAGTACCCGTCGAACTCGTAGGCGTGCGGGGGCCGTTCGGCGGCGAGCAGGTCCATCACCAGCTCGTCGAAGCCGAGCGGGAGTCCGGGGGTGTAGTGGTCGAGGGTGGTCCGCGAGACGCCGTAGACGCCCATGGAGACCCGGTAGTCGATGCTGGGCTTCTCGGTGAAGGCGACCACCCGGCTGGCGTCGGTGGTCAGCACCCCGAAGTCGATGTGCACCTTGCGGGCGTACGTGGCGATGGTCAGGGGCGTGCCGGACGCCTCGTGCGTGCGCAGCACGTCGGCGTAGTCGAGGTCGGTGAGGACGTCGCCGTTCATGACGAGGAAGTGCTCGGGCAGCCGGTCGCGCAGGTTCAGCAGCGGACCCATGGTGCCCAGCGGGCTGTCCTCGGTGGCGTAGTCGACGCTCAGGCCCCACTGGGTCCCGTCGCCGACGTAGGCGCGGATGATCTCGCCCAGATGCCCGATGGCGATGGTGCAGCGGGTGAAGCCGGACGTGGACAGCTGACGCAGCACGATCTCCAGGATCGCGTGCTGGTCGCCGATGGGGACCAGTGGCTTGGGCAGCGCGGTCGTGTACGGCCGCAGCCTCACACCCTTCCCGCCGGCCAGGATCACTGCGTGCATGGCATACCTCCTGCGGTACGTGCCGGTCGGGTCAGATGTTGTAGATGCCGGTCTTGTAGCGGGCCAGGTTGGCCGGGTCGGTGAACCACCGCGCGGTGCGCGCGAGCCCTTCCTCCAGCGTGCCGCCGGGCCGCCAGCCGGTCGCCGTGGTCAGCCGGGTGGCGTCGGCGACGAGCCGCATCACCTCGGAGGCCGCGGGCCTCATTCGCGCGGAGTCCTCGCGGACGTCGAGCGGGGCGTCCATGACCTTGCCGATCAGGGCGACCAGGTCACCGACGGAGATCTCGCCTCCGGTCCCGGCATTGAAGGTGCGGCCCACCACCCGGTCCGCGGGCGCGGTACCGACGGCGAGGAACGCCCTCGCGGTGTCCTCGACGAAGGTGAAGTCCCGGGTGGGGCGCAGGTCGCCGAGCGTGATGGTGCGCTGCCCGGCCGCCACCTGGCCGATCACGGTGGGGATCACCGCGCGCATCGACTGGCGCGGGCCGAAGGTGTTGAACGGCCGCAGCGTCACCACGGGCGTACCGAAGCTGGCGTGATAGCTGTCGGCCAGCCGGTCGCCGCCCGCCTTCGAAGCGGCGTACGGCGACTGCGTGTTGATGGGGTGGTCCTCGGTGATCGGCACGGTCTGTGCGGTGCCGTACGTCTCGCTGGTGGAGGTGTGCACCAGGCGCGGGATCTCCAGCGCGCGCACCGCTTCCAGGATGTTGAGCGTGCCGGTGACGTTGGTGTCCACGTAGCTGTGCGGAGCCTGGTAGGAGTACGGGATCGCGATGAGCGCGGCGAGGTGGTAGGCGCAGTCGGCGCCGTCGAGCAGGCCGCGCACCGAGCCCGGGTCACGTACGTCGCCGAGGACGATCTCCACCTGGTCCAGGACGTCGTCGGGCAGGGTCTCCAGCCACCCGTAGGAGGAGAACGAGTTGTACTGGGCCATGGCCCTGACGCGGTGGCCGGAGGCGACGAGCGCCTCGGTGAGATGCGAGCCGATGAAGCCTTCGGCTCCGGTGACGGCGGCGAGCGGCGCGGAGGTCAACTCTTGGTCCTTTCGTAGGTGTTGACAGGGCGGAGACCCGGCACCGAGCGGTGCCGGTCCGCGGTCCCATCGGGGTCGTGGGCGTGGTCGGACAGCCGAACGGGTGTGGCCCGTCCGGAGGTCACTCCTGTGGTCAGGCGTGCCAGTGGGGCTTGTGGCCCGTTCGAGGGTGTTCGCGGGGTCAGGCGTGCGGGGAGGGCCGGCCGAGGCGGTGTATCGCGCAGGCCGTGAGGCAGACGGCGGTGACGGCGCAGGCGGCGGGCAGTACGGCCGGTTGTGGTGGCAGGTCCGGCAGGGTCACGGCTGCTGCCGCGGCGGCGGCGAGGCAGAGCACGGCGGGTGGCCAGGCCACTCCGAACGCCTGGAGCAGCAGGGCGGTCCACAGCACGGCTGCGAGCAGCAGCGGTGTGGCCGGGTCGGAGCCGGTGAGCAGGGCGGCCGGCAGTAAAAGCAGCAGGTAGGCGGACAGGCACAGGCCGAGGACCGCGGCCGAGCGCAGCATGAACCCGACCGGGGTCGCGCTGGCCCGCAGTGCTGCGACCGACCAGCCGCGGTAGCGGTACAGCAACCACTCGGCGGGGCCCATGCTGAGGGTCAGGGCGATCACCATGTACGGCTGCCTGCGCCCCTCCAGCATGACGAGCACCGCGGCGGCCAGTCCGAACAGGCCGTACGGCAGGGACGCGAGCAGTCTCGGCCGCGCGGCGTCGGACACAGCCGGGCCGGAGCGGCCCGCTCTCAGGACGAGGCAGGCGGCCAGCAATGTGGCCAGGAGTGCCAACAGGGGCAGCCCGGCGCGCAGTTGCGGCCCCGGCTCCCACCAGGGCAGGGCCACGGCACCGGCGATCAGTGGGCTGAGCGCGGCCAGCAGCAGCCGTTCCCGGGCCAGGACCAGCAGCACACTCGCCGCCGCCAGGTACAGGGACTGGGCGGCCGCCGCCCCGACAGCCAGCGCGCTGTCGGCGGGCAGCACGGCGAGCGAGGTGGCGACCGCGGCACCCAGCAGGGACCCGGACAGCAGGGTGCCGGACGCCTCGCGCCGTCCCGCCACCAGCCGCAGGTGCGCGCGGTGGCCGAGCGCCTGCCCCCACGCCCAGGAGGCGATGCCCGCCACGATCAGCACGGGAGCGTGCCGGACGAGCGGCCACAGCGGTGCGGTGAGCAGGTAGGCCAGGGCGGGCAGCGCGAACAGGGCGCCGCGCAGCAGGCAGCGCAGGGTGTCGGGCCGCCAGAGGTCGGTCGCCGGCGGCGGCTCGGGGTACGTCCGCGGCACCCTCTCGTACAGCGCGGTCGCCAGCGAGAAGAGGTTCGGATGCCCGTACCGTTCCTTGATCATCGAGGCGGACAGGCCCTCCGCCTCCAGCAGTGCCGCCACCTCGTAGGGATGGACGGCGGGCGCTATGGAGTCGGCGAGCCCGGCGGCCAGCGTGCTGACCGCCTCCTCCTCGGGCCCTCGCCCGGGCAGCCGTTTCGCGGGCATGGCGTCGTCCGGGGCCCGGCGGGGGCGGGGTGCGGCCAGCCGCAGCGCAAGCGTGTCCGCCTCGACGCCACCGGGCTCGAGGGACAGGGGACCGCTCATCCGGTCAGTCTCCCCGTGCCGCTGACCGCCGGGGACGACAGCACGACTCTGGCAGCCGACTCGGGCCTTGGTATGGCGAGTTCGTGGTAGATGGCGCGGAACGTGTCGATGGTCTGGCGCAGGGTGAACTGTTCGATCACCCGGAGCCGTGCCGCCTCCCCCATGGCGCGGCGCCGCTCGGAATCGCCCAGCAGCGCCAGCGCGGCGGCGGCCATGGCGGCGGGGTCGCGCGGCGGCACCACGAGCCCGGTGTCGCCGACGGCCTCGCGCACGCCGCCCACGTCGGTGGATACGGTCGCCCGGCCGCACGACATGGCCTCGATCAGCGTGAACGGGAAGCCTTCGCTGATGCTCGACAGCATCACCACGTTCCCCGCCGCGTAGGCGTCCTTGATGTCGTCGACGCGCCCCTCGAAGGTCACGGCGTCCCCGTGCCCCAGCTCGGCGGCCAGGGCCTCGCAGCGTTCCCGGTACGCCTCGCCGCCCCGAGGGGTGCCTCCGAACAACCGCAGCCGTACGTCGGGGAGTTGCTGCCGGACGAGGGCGAAGGCGCGGATCAGGGTCTCCAGGTCCTTGATCGGGTCGACCCGCCCGGCCCAGCTCAGCGTGAGCGCCTCCGGCTCGGGTCCGGCCGGTGGGAACGCGGCGGGGTCGACGCCGTTGTAGACGGTGCGGATGGACTCCGGGTCGGCGCCGCCCTGTTCCTCCCACAGCCGGTTGTAGCGGTTGCCGGGGGTGATCAGAGCCGCTTGGCGATAACTCTCCTCCGCCAGCAGCCGGAAGAAGCCGAGCACCAGCGCCTTCACCGGCCAGCGGTACGGCGCGGTGCGATAGCCGAGGTAGCGCTCGCGCAGGTAGACGCCGTGCTCGGTGAGGAGGAGCGGAACCTCGTACCGCTCCCGTGCCGCGAGCCCCGGCAGGACTGCGACGCCGCCGCTGACGGCATGCGCGACGCCGTCCTGTGGTGGCGGCGCGGCCAGTGGACGCAGGGCGTGTTCGAGCAGGGCGGTGGCGGTGAGCGCGTCGTGCAGCGTCGGCCGCGCCTCACGCACCGCCAGCCCGGGGCGCCTCCATACGGCGGTAAGGATCGCTATAGCCGTGTGGCCCCGCAGGAAAGGGCTCAGCTCGTCGGCCGCCGCGGCGCGTGCCAGGGCGTACAGGGCGGGTGCGAAGCCGCCCTCGGCGCCGGGGTCCACGAGCGCGGTCAGGAACCGCTCGTAGACGTCGGCGAGTTGCCTGCGCGACCGGCCGCGCGGTGGGCGGCCCCCGGGAGCGGCGCCCCACATGGGGACCGACAGGACGCTGCGGACATGGTCGGGAAGGTCCCACACGGTGGGTTCCCGTCCGGTGCCGGTGACGGCGACGACGTCGAACTCGATGTCGGACATACCGGTGACGAGCTGATCGCACCAGACGCTCACACCCCCGTGACTGTGCGGGTAGGTGCCTTCGGTGAGCAGGGTGACGCGCGCGGCGGCATTGCGTGGCGCGCCGTGATGAACGTGCATTGATGTGCTCCACGGCCGAGGTGTGGGGAGGGATGCAGGACCCGACGCGCCGAAAAGGGCGGCCAGGACCTCGCTGCCGGTACGTCCGGTCAGCTCCCCTCGGGAGAGGCGGGCTCGGCCCCGCCCTCGGGCACACGGGCGTCCGGTGCCGGGTCGCCGGCCGGTGCGGAAGAGCCCGCGGCGGCGGCCGTGGAGGATGCCGCGGACTGCGGCAGGGTGAAGGTGAGCGCTGTGGCGGCCGGGGTCCACCAGGGGGTCCACCCGGACACGGAGCGGTCGGATCGGGTCAGGTCTATCCGGGCATACGGCGGTCCGTCGGCGTCCGGTTCGGCGGCTATGAGCGCGTCCGTCGTCAGCAAAGTGGTGCGTAAGGTCCGCTTCATGCGGTGCTGTTCCCTCCCCGGGCAGGGGTGAGCACTGCTCCGTCGAGCGGACGCACCCCCACGCGTGACGCCGGCTTCCCCCTCAGAGACCGGTCGTCGACGCATTCGTCGCGTCAAATAGTGATGTATCCGTGGAACTTTCGTGTACTTGCAGCGGAACCTGACGCAAAAGCGCAGGTGCGTCGGGACGGCTGAATCCCGCTCGACCGTGTGCTCGACGATGGATCACGAACGCCCGCAGGCATCGCCTCGGACTCAGCCGCCCAGGCGAGAGCCGGAAGCACCGTTTCACCGGACTGCCGGGCTCCGCCGATGCGACTGCCAATGGTTTGGACCGGTCGAATCGTGGGCCAAAGGGCCTGTTTCAAGTCAGCCGGACTCCCGCTCATCAGCCGCACTCCCGGGCGACAGTCGCACTCCCGAGCGTCAGCCGCGCTCTCGGTCGTCAGTCGCACTCCCGGTCGTCAGTCGCACTCCCGCAAGTACGCTTCCAGCTCCGCGGCCCCGGTCAGCATCGCCCGTCCGCGGGCGGACAGCCGGTCGTGCCAGTCCGACAGCGCGGCCTCCAGCGGCTCCAGACCTCCTGCCGCCCGCACCTGGGTGATCAGCGGGGCGATGTGCTCCAACAGGTAGCCGCCCCGCCGGAGTTGATGAGCCAGCCGGGCGTCCCGTACATCCGCCTCGTCATAGACCCGGTACCCCGTCCGCGGGTCGCGGCGCGGGCGGACCAGCCCGGCGCGCTCCCATTTGCGCAGCGTCGCCGGCCGGATCCCCAGCGCCTCCGCCAGGGGACCGATGAAGGTGCCGCCCGGCGCGGGCACCGCGGCCGGATCAGCCCCGGAAACCGCGGCCCGATCGCCCCCGGACACGGCACCGGATTCGGGCGCCGCCCGGGGCGCCAGGTCGCGCAAGGCGCTCTCCACCGCCTGAAGGGTGCGCCGGTCTTCGAGCAGTTGGACATGGCTCTCGTCGATGAGCTGGAAAGCCTCATCGACGCGCCCCTCATTCACGGCCCGCATGATCGACGTCGCCGTTCGATGGCCGTACCCGGGCACCAGGGCGAGGAACGCGCGCAGAGCCCTCGCGTGGAGCGAGGTGTAGGTCCGGTAGCCGTGGGGCGTGCGCGCGGCGGCCGGAAGGATGCCGGCCTCCTCGTAGTTCCTGACCGCCTGCGTGGACAGACCGTGTCCGCGCGCCAGATCGACCGGCCGGAGCCGACTACTCGTTTGAAGGTTTTGCCCCATGAGTCCGACGATATCGCGGCAAAGTTTCAAACGAAGGTTCAACGATACCGTTGAAGGCATGGCGACTGACATCAAGGACACCGCCCATTCGGTCGACGCTGCCTCCGTGATGAGGCTCGTCCCGACCCGCCCCCGGCTGCTCGCCCTGGGCGAGCCCACTCACGGCGAGGACGCTCTGCTCGAACTGCGCAACGACCTCTTCCGGCAGTTGGTCGAACAGGAGGGCTACCGGACGATCGCGATCGAGAGCGACTGTCTGATGGGGCTGCTCGTGGACGACTACGTCACCTCGGGCAACGGCAGTCTCGACGACACCATGGCGCAGGGCATCAGCCACGACTGGGGCGCCTTCGCGGGCAACCGTGAGCTCGTGCGCTGGATGCGTGACTACAACGACGGCCGCCCCGCGTCCGAGCAGCTCCGCTTCGCCGGCTTCGACGGCCCGCTGGAGATCACGGCGGCAGCGAGCCCCAGGCAGGCCCTCACCGCACTCCACTGCTACCTCTCCGCCCGGGTGGACACGAACCTGCTGCCCTGCACCGCGGACACACTCGACCGCCTGCTCGGCGCCGACGACCGGTGGACCGAGCCCGCCGCGATGATGGACCCCTCCCGGTCCACCGGGCGATCGGCGGAGGCCGGTGAGCTGCGCGTGCTCGCCGACGATCTGGCGGCACTGCTGGCGGAGCAGATGCCGCACCTGCTCGCGGAGTCCACGGCGGAGGAATGGGAACGGGCCCGCCTGTACGCCCGCACCGCGACCGGTCTGTTGCGCTACCACCACTGGATGGCCGACACCTCGCCGGCCCGGCTGACCCGGCTGGTGAGCGTGCGGGATCAGATCATGGCCCGGAACCTCCTCGCCCTCGCCGACCGTGGCCCCGTGTTCGTCCACGCCCACAACGGCCACCTCCAGCGGGAGAAGAGCTCGATGCGGATGGGCGGAGACCGGCTGGAGTGGTGGAGCGCCGGCGCGCTGGTGAACGCCCGACTCGGCGCGGACTACGCCTTCGTGGCCACGGCCCTCGGCACGATCCGACACCGCGGGGTCGGCACTCCCCCGCCGGACACCATGGAAGGGATGCTCTACGCCCTCCCGCAGCAGAACTCCGTGATCGACCCTGCCCAGTTGGCCACCACCCTCGGCGACACATCGCCCGCGCCCCGTGTATCCCCCTGGTTCGGGTACGCCGCCCTCGACCCGGCCCACCTGAGCGCCATCGACGGGATCGTGTTCGTCAAGGACGTCACCAGGAGCTAGCACGCACCGCACGAGGGCGCTCTCTGCGCGGGAGGGAGCCCCGCCGGATCCGGTGCGTGGCCCTGTGCGCCGTCCGTGTGAATTTGACGCACGATCAGACAGTCGCGGTTTGCGGCACGGAAAGCACGATCAGTGATCTTCCTGCCCGCGCGTGCCACGTCCCTCGCCGTCGCCACTGTCCTGTCCCTGCTCACCGCGCTTCTCATCGGCGGCGCCACGCCGGCCGCCGCCCTGACCAAGCCGGTAGTCAACGGGCCCGTGTTCAACGACCCGCTGGGCACGGCGGCGCAGCAGAAGGCGATCTTCACTCAGCTGGTCCGACTGATCGAGGCGACGCCGGCCGGGGCGCAGATCCGCGGTGCGATGCACGAGTTCGTGGATCAAGAGGTCGCGAACGCGCTGATCGCCGCCCACCGGCGCGGCGTCGACGTCAGACTCGTCGTGGACGACTCGACCTACGTCGGTCCCGACGGCGCCGAGTTCGCGAACGCGGCCTTCCGGTCCCTCAGGTCCGCGCTCGGGACCAATACGGACGCCCGGTCCTGGATCGTCGTCTGCGACGACCGGTTCGAGGACGCCGACGGCGTGGACGACGTCCAGCGCGGCTGCCTGGCCGTGGCGCCGCCCCAACCGGCGTACAACCACAACAAGTTCTTCCTGTTCTCGCGGATCGGGCCCTTCGACGACGGCACCAGCCATTCGAGGGTCGTGTTCCAGACCTCGTCGAACCTCTCCGACTGGTACAAGGTCGAGTCCTTCAACGACGCCGTCACCTTCACGGACACCACGGTCTACAACGGCTACGCCTCCTACCACGACCGGCTCCGGCGCGGGCGCACGCTCGCACGCGGCGACAACAACGCCTACGCCTCCACACCGACCGGCTCGACCTACCGCGGCTACTTCTTCCCGCGCGGTGACGCGTCGTACAACAACCCGGCCACGGACACCGTCGTCAACGTGCTCGACGAGGTCACGTGTGCCTACACCGGTGCGGACGGGCTGCAGCACCGGACCGCCATCCGGATCGTGACGCACAGCTTCTTCGGCTCGCGCCGCCAGGTCGCCGACAAACTGGCGCAGCTGCGCGGCCGGGGTTGCTGGATCGACATCGTCTACGGCGACAGCGACTCCGCGATCACCAGCCGGCTGAACGCCGCGGGCATCCAGCACCGCAGATGCCGTATTCCCAACGGACCCGGCATCGACGTACGTCCGCACAACAAGCAGATGCTGATCGACGGCGACTTCAACGGCGCCACCACCCCGCGCGTGTACACGGGGAGCGCCAACCTCACCGGGTCGTCGCTGCGCTCGGCCGACGAGGCGATCGTGCGGATCACCAGTGCGTCGTACCACGCCCGGTATCTGAGCACCTTCTACAAGATCCGCTCCGCCTGTGGCGGATGACGTGCCGACAGTTCCGTCACTCGCATGCTGCGGCGTGTCACCTACGTCAAACACGTCCAAATATTAATAAATGGTACGTGGGATGTTCAGACGAGAGGCACAACGAAGGGCCGCTTCATGCCGTCGAGGCTTCGCGCACACCTGAAGGCCGACCTCGCCGCAGGCGTGGTCCTGGCGACCGCGGCGGCCCTCGTGGGCCCCGCCCACGCCCAACCCGCCAAGGCCGTACCGCTCTTCGAGCAGCGGGTGATCTTCAGGGCGTCACAGGATCCCGGCGGCTACTCGTGCTTCCGGATCCCGGCCGTCGTCCAGACCAACCAGGGCACGCTCCTCGCCTTCGCCGAGGGCCGACACGCCACGTGCGGTGACGCCGGCGACATCGACATCGTGATGAAACGCTCGACCGACGGCGGCCGCACCTGGGGACCGCTCCAGGTCGTCACCGACGGCGCCGGCAACACCCGCGGCAACCCGGCACCGATCGTGGACCGGGAGACCGGCCGCGTCCTGCTGCCGCAGACACACAACACGGCGAGTCCGGACGGCTCCAGCTGTGCCGTCCCGTGCAACCGCACCCCGCACCTCCAGTACAGCGACGACGACGGCCGCACCTGGACCCGGCCGCGCAACCTGAGCTCGCAGATCCTGCCCGCGAGCTGGAACTCCTGGTACGCCAGCGGCCCCGTGCACGGGATCCAGCTCACCCGCGGCGGCCACGCCGGCCGGCTGGTCTTCGGCGTCAACGCCGAGACCTGGAACGGCAGTCGGGTCTCCGCCAACCACGCGGCCCTCATCGTCAGCGACGACGGCGGCACCACCTGGCGCCGCGGTGCCACCGACACCTGGCCCATCGCCACGGACGGCACCTTCCACCAGAAGCCGTCCGAACTCACCATCAGCGAGCGCACCGACGGTGCCATCCTGGTCAGCGGTCGCGAGCAGGACGGCACCGATCTGGGCCACCGCACCCAGACCTTCAGCACGGACGGCGGGGACAGCTTCACCTCCCGGTTCCGTCCCCTCCCGAGCCTGTACACCCCCCAGGTCCAGGGCTCGACGCTGCAACTCGCCGGTGGCCGCCTGCTGTTGTCCTGCCCCGGCGACCCGGACCGCCGCCGGACCATGATGATCCGATCCTCCTACGACGGCGGCAGCACCTGGGACAGCGTGGACCGCGGCACCGTGGTCACCCAGGACTGGTCGGGCTACTCCGACATGGTGCACATCGGCGGCGACGTGGTGGGGCTGATGTACGAGGGCGGCACCGTCGACGCCCGCGACGAGATCCGCTTCGCCCGCTTCAACGAGGAGTGGCTCAAGCCGCGTCGAGGCGCCGACCCGACCACCGCCGACCGTGCCCCGTCGGCCCAGCGAGCGAGCGTACTGGGCGGCGCGGCGCCCGTGACCGGCCGGTTCGGCGGCGCCCTGTCCTTCGACGGCACCGACGACGCCGTACGTCTGCCGTTCCGCAACCAGCTCGAGCTCGGCACCCAGAGCTTCACCGCCTCCCTGTGGTTCCGCTACACCAGCCGGACCGGCGAGCAGCCGCTGCTGTGGATGGGCGGCATCGGCGGCAACCAGCCGCAGTTCTGGCTGCGCGGCGAACCCGAGAACAACCGGGTGCGCGGACTGATGACGGTGCGCAGCGGCGCGACGGCCGTGCGGTCCGCGTCCGTCAGCACCACCGCCGCGCACAACGACGGCCAGTGGCACCACCTCGCACTGCGTCGCGGAGGGGGGCGGCTCACCATGTTCATCGACGGCAGGGCGATCAGCACGGCCGACGTGGCCGGATCCGTCAGCCGCAACTCACCGTTCGGCGTGCACATCGGCCAGCGGATGGACAGCCGGGCGTTCTTCACCGGCCGCATCGACGAGGTCCGCGTCTGGAACCGGGCCCTGACCGACGCCGAACTGACCCGGGTACGCCAGACGAACGTCGGCCCGGCCACCAACACCACCCTGTGGCTGCCGCTGGACCAGGTCACCGCGGGCGGCTGACGAAGGCCGACGCGATCAGGTCGGGTCGGTCTGCTGGATGCTGTCTCCGCGGTTGTTGATCGCGATGTAGGTGCCGATGCGACGGAAGTCGTTCATCACGCCGAACATGCTCTTGTCCGACGGAAGGAGGGCCCGGAGCGGGGAGTCGGAAGGCAACTGGGCGAGGAGCGCTTGCTTGTAGGCGTTGAAGGCCTTGGCCGTGTAGCCGGGCTCCGTCGCCGCCTGCATCCGGTGGTCGTTGGTCACCGCGATCGAGGCGAGGTCCATCAGGTAGCAGTCGATCAGGTCCGTGACGTCCCTGGCCTGCGCGTTCTGCACGCCGTTCGCCGCGTCCTGCGCCAGGATCCGTGCCATCGCCACGACGATGTCGCGGTAGATCCCGTGCCGGGTGCTGCTGGGGAACGCGGCCATGATGTGGTCGGCCTGCCCGGCGCCCTCGGTACTCATCGTGCGCGGCGTCTTCAGGTCCGTCAGGCCCGGTACGGCGAGCGGGACTCCCGCGAACATCTCCTCCTCGTCGGGGATGTTCGTGTTCCGGGAGGCGAGCGGGTGCAGGCCGATCTCGTGGGCCAGCATGCCCATGATGTAGCCGATGTCGTACTTCTCGAAGTAGTAGCTCGCAAGGTTGATGTCCACACCGTCCGTGCCACGGTCGATCACGTCGGCCGGGGTCTCGGTGGTGCGCACGCGGAGGGTGATACGGCAGGTGCGGCCGCCGATGTAGTCCCGGATCGTGTCGTGCTTGCGCAGCAGCTCCATGATGCGGACGGCCTTGGCGAGGTACCTGTCGTCCGTGAACTTGAGATTGGTGAACTCGAAGTTCTCCGAGGAGAACGGCACGTAGGCGGGCGCCGGTTGGGCGTTCTGGTCCTGCTGCACCCGCGCCGGGACTCCGTCGGCCGTCGTGGCGTCGGCCGACTCGGGCAGGGAGACCGGGTCGGGCAGGGAGACCGGGTCGACCCACACCGACTTGTGCGGGACGGGTACGGCCGCGGCACGGGCCGAGTCCCAGGTCTGCGCGGTGTCCCGGTCGGGGGCAGGGGTGACGTCCCCGATGAGGGCGCCGAGCAGGGCCAGGTGCCGGCCGCGGAGGCCGCCTACGGCAAGTGAGGAGTCCTCCGGGGACTCGTGCAGAGCGCCCAGCAGGCTGCCCGGGACGTGCGGGCGGTGCGGAGATGCCGCGTCCCGGTACTCGTCGCGCAGGCCCAACTGATGGGTGAGTTCGTGGACGAACTGGATCGGGTCGGCATCGGCCCACCAGGTGTTCTGGTCCATCACTCGGTCCCGGCTCGCCAGGTCCACCGTCAGCTGCGGGTCGTCGGACGGGTCGACGTGCTCGACGGTCACGTGCAGGCGGTCCCCGTTCGGCAGGCGGTAGGCGGGCGCGTTCAGGAACTCACGCACGCCGGCCGCGAGGCGGTCGCGTACCTGAGCGGCCTGGTCCTGCGAACCTCGGATCGCAAGGCGCACGGTGAGGTCGGTGACCGGCTCGCCCTCGTACGAGAACCGCCTCGCGTCGAAGCCGGCCCGCACCACGAATCGCGGACGGCCATCGCGCGAGCCCCGCGACCGAGGTGTGGTGGGCGGGGTCTGCTGCGGCGGCGCCTCCGTGCCCCGCGGCAGCCGGGGTTGGGCCTCGTCCGTCGCGATGGGCTGCTGGATGCTGTCGCCGCGGTTGTTCGTCGCGAGGCTGGTGGCGAGCTGCGCGAAGTCCCGTACGACTCCGAACAGCCCCTTGTCGGCCGGCAGCAGGGGACGGGCGGGGCTGTCCTCGGCCATGTGCTGGGCGAGCAGGGCCTTGTAGGCGTTGTAGACCTTGGCGGTGTTGCCGGGCTCCTTGGCCGCGTTCATGCGGTAGTCGCTGGTGATCGCGATGGAGGCGACGTCCATGAGGTAGCAGTCGATGAGGTCGGTGACGTCCTTGGCCTTGGCGCCCTCCACGCCGGCCCGCGCGGCCTGGGCCAGCATGTCGGCCATCTTCAGGACGATGTCGCGGTAGATCCCGTGCCGGGTGCTGCTGGGGAACGCGGCCATGATGTGGTCGGCCTGGCCCGCGCTGTCGGTGTTCATGGTGCGCGGCGTCCTCAGGTCCGCCAGGCCCGGCACCGGGAGCGGAATGCCGCGGAACATCGCTTCCTCGTCGGGGATGTCCCTGTTCCGGGAGGCGAGCGGGTGCAGGCCGATCTCGTGGGCCAGCATGCCCATGATGTAGCCGATGTCGTACTTCTCGAAGTAGTAGCTCGCGAGGTTGATCTGCACGCCGTCGTCGCCCAGGTCACGTACGTCGGCCGGGGTTTCCGTGGTCCGCACGTGCAGGGTGATGCGGCAGGGGCGGCCGCCGATGTAGTCCCGGATCGTCGGGTGGTCCCCGAGGAGTTCGATGATGCGGACGGCCTTGTCGCGGTACCGCTCGTTGGTGTGCTTCAGGTTGGTGAACTCGAAGTTCCCCGACTTGAAGGGAGTGAGCGTGCCGTCCTGCGGCATACGGGCCGGGACGTCGGTCCCGGTCTCGGCGGGCCCGGTCCCGGGCAGGGACACCGGGTCGACCCAGACGGACTGACGCGTGACGGGTGCGGTGCTCATACGGGCCGCGTCCCAGGTCTGGTCCTCAGGCTGAGGGTGTGCGGTGACGGGGCCGATGAGCGCGCCGAGGAGGGCCAGGTGCCGCCCGCGGAGGCCGGCGGGCATGAGGGACGCGTCCTCGGGCTGCTCGTCCAGGGCGCCGAGCAGGCTGCCCGGGATGTGCGGACGGTGCGGGGAGTCGGCGTCCCGGTACTCGTCACGCAGGCCCAGCTGATGGGTGAGCTCGTGGACGAGCTGGACCGGGTCGGCGTCCGTCCACCATGTCGTCTGGTCCATCGCCCGGTCACGTCCGGCGAGGTCCACGGTCAGGTGCGGGGCGTCCGTCGGCCGGACCAGCTCGACGGTGACGTGCAGACGGTCGCCGTTGGGGAGTCGGTGGCCGGGGTTGTTCAGGAACTCGTGCACGCCCGCCGTGAGCCGGTCGTACACCTGGGCGGCCTGCGTGTCGGTGCCGCGCAGGGCGACTCGGACGGTGAGGTCGGTGACGGGCTCGCCGTCGTAGGAGAAGCGGCGGGCGTCGAAGCCGGAACGCACCACGTAGCGGGGCCGGTTGTCGCGGGGACGCTGTGGCGTACCGGTCGGCCTCGGTGCCGTTTCAGTGCCGGACCGGGGAAGGCGGGGGCGGGCTTCGTCGGTGGCGGTGCCGGTCTGGATGCTGTCGCCCTGGTTGTTGAACGTGAAGCTGGTGCCCAGGCCGAGGAAGTTGCCGGTGACGTTGTACCAGCTCTTGTCCGCGGGCAGCAGCGGGCGGACGGGGCTGTCGTCGGCCAGCTGCGCGACGAACATCTCCTTGTAGGCGTTGTAGACCTTCGCCGTGTAGCGGGGCTCCCAGGCGGCGTCCTTGCGCCGGTCGTTGGTGACCGCGATGGTCGCCAGGTCCATGAGGTACGTGTCGATCAGGTCGGTGACGTCCTTGGCCTTGGCGCCCTCCTCCCGTGCCTGCGCGTCCTGGGCCAGCACGCCCGCCATCCTCACGACGATGTCGCGGTAGATCCCGTGCCGGGTGCTGCTGGGGAACGCGGCCATGATGTGGTCGGCCTGGCCGGCGCCCTCGGTGCTCATGGTGCGCGGCGTCCTCAGGTCGGACAGTCCGGGCACGGTCAGCGGCACGCCCGCGAACATCTCCTCCTCGTCGGGGATGTTCGTGTTCCTGGAGGCGAGGGGGTGCAGGCCGATCTCGTGGGCCAGCATCCCCATGATGTAGCCGATGTCGTACTTCTCGAAGTAGTAGCTCGCGAGGTTGATGTCGACCCCGGCCTCGCCGCGGTCCGTGACGTCGGCCGGGGTCTCCGTCGTGCGCAGGTGCAGGGTGATCCGGCAGGGGCGGCCCCCGATGTAGTCCCGGATCGTGTCGTGCTTGCGCAGCAGGTCGATGATGCGGACGGCCTTGTCGCGGTAGGTCTCGTTGGTGTGCTTCAGGTTGGTGAACTCGTAGTTGCCCGACTTGAAGGGGGTGATCGTCGCGTCCTGCGGCATGCGGGTAGGGACGTCGGTACCTTCCTCGACCGACCCGGCCCCTGGCAGCGAGACCGGGTCGACCCAGACCGACTCGCGAGGGACGGGCGTGGCGGCCGTACGGGCCGCTTCCCAGGTCTGGTCTCCCTGCTGCGGCTGCGGCGTCACGTCGCCGATCAGGGCGCTCATCAGGGCCAGGTGCCGCCCTCGGAGACCGGCGGCCATGAGCGAGGCGTCCTCGGGCTGCTCGTCCAGGGCGCCGAGCAGGCTGCCGGGGATGTGCGGACGGTGCGGGGAGTCGGCGTCCCGGTACTCGTCACGCAGGCCCAGCTGATGGGTGAGTTCGTGCACGAGGTGCGCCGGAGACGCGTCCGCCCACCATGTCGTCTGGTCCATCGCACGGTCCCGGCCCGCCAGGTCCACGGTCAGGTGGGGCGAGTCGGCGGGGTCCACATGCTCGACGGTCACATGCAGCCGGTCGCCGTTGGCCAGGCGGTGGCCGGGGTCGTTGAGCAACTGCCGTACACCCTCGGCCAGTTGGCGGCGCACATGTTCGGCCTGCCCCTCGGGTCCGCGGATCGCCAGGCGCACCGTGAGGTCGGTGACCGGCTCGCCGTCGTGCGAGAAGCGGCGGGCGTCGAAGCCGGAACGCACCACGAAGCGGGGCCGGTTGTCGCGCGGGCCTCGTGGGACCGGCGGGGTGGCGGTGGGCTCGTCTGGACCGGGCGACAGGGTCTGCGGCAGTCGCGGCGATGTGCCCGCTTCCGGGGAGTCGGGCATGGCGTCCGTGTCCATGGCCTCGTCGCCGGACTCGTACTCGGACGAGGACCCGGCGGGATTCTGCTCGTGCGTGCCCTCGGTCCGCTCACCCTGGAGTACGCCGCCCTGGTCCAGGTAGGCGCCGATGTTCTCCGCGTTGTCCCTGATGTGCTGCACCAGTTGCGGCCGTTGCCGCATCCACTGGGGCATGCGCCAGCCGGGGAAGAACATTCCGTGGGTGCCGGCCGCCTGCACCCGGTAGCCGAGCCTGCTCCCGATGTGCTCGTTGACCGCCTGGTAGGCGAGGTCGCACGAGGCGCAGGCCATCTTGAACCCGCCCAGCGGCAGCGTCTGGGGCGCGTTCGGGTCGCCGGGGTTGCTCTCCCAGTGCGCGACCCAGTGCCCGAGCAGCGTCAGCTCGCCGTGCTCCGAGCCGTGCGCCCCGGGTGCCGGGGTGCCGTCCCGACCTGCCACGTTGAGGATGCGTGGGTGCGCCAATGCCCGCTGGACGAGGTCAAGTTCGGGCGAGTCCGGGTGGTAGAGCCGGTACCAGCCGGTGGCCAGCGCCCGGAGCTTCGTACGGTCCCGTACGTCCCGTGCGACACCGGGCCGCCTGCGCGCCAGCCACCGCTCGTCGCGCCGCCACCGCCGGCGCTCCTCCGTCAGTCGCTGCTGCTCCTGCCCGGCGGCCGTCTCGTCCGCCAGCAGGGTGTCCCACTGCTGCTGAAGCGTGTCGTCCCACTCACCCGTCTCGTACTGCTCCTCCAGCCGTGTCCGCAGCTCCGCCTGTTCGGCGGACCGCCGGGCGAGGTCCCGCTCCTCCTGCTCCATCCGCGCCGACCACTGCCGGTGGGACTCCTCGTCCCTCGACCACTGCTCCAGTTCCCGCACCCGCTGCGTACCGCCGGGCTCCTGTCCGGAGACGAACCAGCGCAGTTCCTGCTCCACCGAGGCGGCCTCGTCGGCGGTGAGCGCCTTCGCGCCGGTGTTGCCGGCGATGCCGAGCGAACCGTCCGGCAGCACCGTGACGGCGATGTGCGGGGTGACCTGGGCGTCGGCCTGACGGTCCGACTTGCGCAGCGCTTCCTTCACCAGGCGGGCCACCCGGTCCAGCATCCGCAGCGTCACCTCGCGGTCCCGCTGGGACGTGCCGGGCGGGTTCGTCTGCGTGAAGGGGACGCCGATCCCCAGGCCGAGTGCCTCCCGCAGCGCCTCGTACTCCTCGGACGACAGCCGGCCGGCCTGCTCCACCTGGTCCAGGGCCTCGGGCACGCCGATGCCGGTGTGCTCGGTGAACGCGCTGTCGAACGCCACGTCCGGGAAGCCGCCGAGCTGAGCATTGCGGCGTCGCACCACGTCCAGCAGGGCGTCGGCCCGCAGCTCGGCCTCGTCGAGCAGGTCGGCGAACCCGACCGCGAACGCGTGCTCCGGGCTCGCCTCTACGGCCGCCCGCTCGCCCTCGGAACCGGAGTCGAGGTCCATCTCGACGTCGGAGTCCGCGCCCGCGTCCGTCGTCTCGCCCGCCCCCGACAGCGTGCTGAGGTCGTACGCCTCCTCCTCCCCGGGCATGCCCGGGAGGTCGCTGCCGGTCGGCGACGGGGGCAGGGGGACGGTGGCCGGGTCCTGGTCCGACAGCGACGGGACGGTCTCGGAGGCCGGCGGGGGCGGGGCGGGTGCCGGGGTGCGCAGGACCAGGGGGACGAAGTCGCCGCCGCGGCGGCGGAGTCGCAGGTGCGGGCCGGATTCACCGGACGGGCCGGCGTAGGTGTGGGCGGTGCCGTTCTCCTCGACGAGGGTGACGGTGGTGCCCGTCGCGGCGGCGGCCCACTCGGCCACCGCTCGGTCGGCCCCGGGACCCCAGGGGGCCTCGGCGAGATGGCGGCGCAGGTGTCCGTCGCGGGCGTCCTGGCTCGGTGCGAGTGCGCCCGGGCGGACGGTGAGGGGCGGTGGCGCGAACAGCGAGTCGCGTTCGGCGCGGGCGCCGGGCAGGCCGTTCAGGCGCATCAGCTGGGCGGGCGGTGCGTCGGCGCGCAGGCGCAGTCGTGTCGCCTCGTGGCGGTCCAGGCCGGGCTGTCGGGCCGCGTGGTGCAGGGCGGTGGTGAGCGCGGCGAAGAAGCCGTTGCCGCGGCCGGTGGGGGTGCCCTGCGTGTAGGTGGCGCCGTCCGGTGCGGTGAGGACGCCGTCGCGGGCGAGACGGTAGCGCGGGCCGGTGCTCTCCGCGGGCGGGTGCCAGGGCGGGTTGGTGTGACTGCGGTGCGCGGCGGCGGTGTCGGTGAGGTCGGTGTCGGAGGTGCCGGTGCCGGAAGTGGTCGCCGGCGCAGGCAGCGGGGTGGCGACCGGGGGTGGGGTGCCGGGCGGGAGGGCCGCGTGGAAGTAGCCGCCGGCGGCGAACAGGACGGGGTCGGCGGCCGGATCTACGGCGGCCGGGTCGGTGCCGTGCGGGAGGAAGCGCTGCTCGCGGCCCTCGCCGGTCACGACGGTGACCGGGGTGCCGAGGAGCCGGGCGGCGAGGGCGGGCAGCAGGTCGGCGCCGCCGTGGTCGCCGGCGCGGCGGTCCGGCGGGGCGGGCTGTGCGGCGCTGCTCCGCGGCGGCTCGCTCGTGAACGGCCGGAGCATGGCGGCGGTGGCCAGCGCCACCCGTTGCCCGGGGGTCGGCCAGAGCGTCTGCGGGAGACGGCCGAAGGCGTCGAACTCGGCCTGCTGGGCGGGGGTCAGCCGCACTTGCGCGAAGTCGAGTTCGTCCTGGGTGAAGGTGTCCGCGGCGTCGAGGGCGAGGGTGTCGAGCAGGTCCTCGTTGCGGTTCTCGCCCAGCTCCCAGGCGAGGCGGTTACGGGCGGCCCGCACGGCCCGTTCGGTGAGGGCCGGGTCGCCGGGGGCGGCGGTGAACCGGGCCGCGAGGTCGCTGCCGAGGAGGTGGGGCAGCCGGCCGCGGTCCTGGGCGACGGCGATCAGGGCGTGGAAGAACGAGGCGCCGTCGTGCGGCATGTCGTGCACCTCGCGCACCGTGGTGCCGTCGGGCGAGGTGAGGGTGCGCGGGGCGGAGTCGGTGGCCTCGGTGATCCGGTACGGCTCGGGTGCCTCGGAGCGCCAGGCCGGCTCGGTGTACTCCTGCGCCCGGTCGGGCACCTGGACCGTCGCCCGGCCCTGGTGGTGGGCGGTGAGGCGGGATGCCGCGAGGTGCAGCCGGTGGTGGTCCGCGGCGGCGGCATCGGTGTGTCCTTGCCAGCGGCGGACCTCCTCGCGGGCGGCCTGCCAGGCGGCGACGGCCGGGGACTGGGCCACGGACTGCGGCAGGACGGTCGGCAGGTCGGGCTGGTCGTCGCCGAGTGCGGCCTGTTCGTCCGCGGTCAGGTCCAGCCAGGTCTCGCGGGCCCTCGCCCGGGCGTCGTAATAGCCCTTCTCGGCGGCGGCGAGGTCGCCGGCCGCCTTGGCCATGGCGTCCCAGGCCGCGCCGACCTCATCGGGGAAGGTGGTGTCGTCCAGGAGGCCGTAGTCGCGGGCGATGTCCTCGCGGAGCCAGACCAGGGCGGTGGTCTCGGCCTCGGCGGCGCGTGGGCCGCGTTTCGCCTTGCCGAGCGCGTGCAGCGGGCGGCTGTCGGTGAGGTGGTGGTCCACTTCGGCCACGGACAGCCAGCTCACCGGGATCGCGAAGAGCATGCTGCGGTCGGTGACGACCTTGAGGTGAGTGCCGAGGGTGGTGTCGACGGTGCCCTTGAGGCCGGTGCCGTCGTTCGAGCCGCCGATCGGGACCGAGGCGCCCGGGTTGGTGACGCCCGCGTTGCTGTTGCCCGCGAGCGGCGAGGTGCCGACCACACCCTCGACGTTGTCGGTGATACCGGCCTCCAGCGCGTCGGAGGTCTTGGAGCGCTGCATGGCCTCCATACGCGGTTTGTTCTCGACGGCGAGCAGCCGGGCGCCGGTGCGGTGCATCTTCGCGTAGAGGCGGGAGTCGGCGGTGTGGGACTGGCCGAAGAGGCGGGCGGACGCCTGGGCGGGGAGCTGTGAACCGTTCGTGCCGAGGGCCTCGCGGAAGCCGGAGGTGAGGCCGACCTGTGTGGTGGCCTCCTGCTGGGCCTGCGCGGGGGCGGTGCCGAGGCCGGTGAGCGGGGTGAGACGGGCCATGCGCACGCGTTCGGTGAGGACGTTGCCGGTGTGGCGGCGGCCGAGGTCGCTGTCGCCCATGCCGTCGGCGCGGGCGGTGGCGAGGGTCAGGGCGTCCTGCACGTTGGCCGCGCCCCGGATGTCGACGGCGAGGATGCCGGAGCCGATGCGGTCGTCGAAGGGCAGCACGTCCGGGTCGGCGTTACCGGTGCCGTCGTCTCCGCTCCGCCAGGCGGCGATGCCCTGCGGACGTGCCTGATCGGCGGTCAGCATCTGCACCGCGCGCTCCGGTTCGGGCACGTCCTCCTCGGTGAGCATGCCGTCGGTGCCGTCATCGGTGGGGGTGAGCAGGCCGGCCGGGACGATCTCGTTGAGCGTGCCGACCGACGTCACGGCCCGGGGAGACAGCGCTTCGCCCGAGGCGTCGGTCATGGTGACGGTCAGGATGTAGCTGGTGACGATCTCGGCGTGCGCCTGGGTGGTGGCGATGTTCGGCATCGAGGTGTTGCCGGTTGTCTCGGTCCGGGTGCTGGAGCGCTGCTTGGCGGCCGTGCCCTGGAGCGAGGGGTTGGCGAGGAGGATTCCGCTCTCCGCCGCGCGCTGACCGGTGGCGAGCGTGACATCGGCGCCGCGGTCCTGGGAGGAGCTGCCGGAGTTGTCGCGGGCGGTGGTGCGGTAGTCCTCCAGCTCGAAGCCGGTGCGCAGCCGTTCCACGGTGGTGGTGACCGGGGTCAGCTTGAACCGGACCTGTGCGGGGCTGCCGCCGACCGGCAGCCGGCTCGGGCTGCGCCAGGTGCGGTAGCGCACCGGCAGGGTCATTCCGTCGGTCGTCAGCTCGTGCAGATGGGCGCGCAGGAAGTCCGGGGAGAGCCGCTGGAGGACCTGTTCCCGGTCGTGCGAGGACACGCCGATCTTCGTCATCCGTCCCATGAGCTGCTGGGCGGCATGGCTCGCGTCGAGCTGGCCGCTCGGGTGGCCGGGGAAGCGTCGGCCGCGCAGGAAGGGCGGCACGCGGTAGCCGCGGCCGAGGTTGCGCGGGGTGTCGGTGCCGAGGCCGTCGGGGGCGAGCCCGGCCTCGATGACGTCCTGCATGGGCAGGTGGAACATCACGGCGTCGCGTACCCGTTGGAGCGCGGCGGCGGCCCGGCGCGGGGCGAGTGCGCGGCCGAGGCCCTCGGACAGTCGTCCGGCGGCGGAGCTGATCCCGGCGCCGACGCGGGTGCCCACGGTGCCCATCGCGGCCGTCCAGCGGTCCCGTACGGCGACGGTCTCGGCGGCGTCGGCGACCACCAGGTACATCCGGCCGGCGTAGGTGAGGGTCGTGTTGCGTCCCCGGGTGAGGGTCTGGGCGACGCTGCGGCCCTTGCCCCAGGCGTACTGGAGGGCGGTCGAGTAGGAGCCGACCACGGCCGGTCCGCCGGGTGCCTGCTGGAGCGGCATGTCGGCGCCCTGGACGCCGAGGGTGGTGCGCGAGACGGTGCTCGCGCTGCCGGCCACCCGGTGCTCGTTGCCGATGGTCGCCTCGAGGCTGGCCGCCTTCGGGTCGCTCTTGACCCGCAGGTTGTCCAGTTCGCCGCGGACCGCGGCCTTCAGGTAGTGGGTCTGAAGCGGTCCGGCGCCGTTGAGTCCTGTGATGCGGGAGCCGAACGGGCCCAGGTACTGGCCGAGTTGACCGGCCACGTGAAGGTTTGCCATCGCCCGGCGCAGCGCGCTGCGCACCGGGGCGCCGGGCGCGCTGACGTGCCAGGAGGTGCCGGAGGCGCGGTCGGCGGTGTCCTGTACCAGCTGCTGGCGCTGGGCGCCGCCCTCGGTGCTGAGCACCACGTGCGGGGCGCGCAGCAGCCTGCGGACGAGACGTTGGCTCGCCGGGTCCGTCCTCGGCAACGGGCGGGTGCCGTCGAGGAGTTGGTCGGCCTCGACGGCGGAGAGCCGCACGGGCGCCGGTACGGGTCCGGTGGGCGGTGGGTCGGCGGGGGCGTGCCGTTCGGAGGCGTGCGCCGCGGGCACGGCCAGCTCCACGCGGCCCACGGTCTCGCTGCCCCGGTTGAACAGCGGGCGCTCCTCGACCTTGCTGACGAAGACGCCGGCGCCGAGGAGGCCGAGCGAGGCGAGCCGGGCCCAGCCGCGCGGGCGGCGGTGTCCCTCGAAGGAGGCGCCCAGTTCCACCTGGTAGCTGTAGAGGTCGGCGCCGTTCTGGAACATCAGGTGGTCGTGGGTGACAGCGGCCGTGCTTCGGGTGGCCTTCTGGTCGGTCTTGGCGTAGCGGGCGCCCACGGACACGTTGCCGGTCTGCCGCGGCACCCCTGCCTCGGGCACCTTGTCGTGGTCGCGCGGGGAGATGCCAAGCTCGACACCGCCGGAGAGGGTGATCGAGGCCTGCTGCCCTTGGCCGGACACCTCGGTGCCGATCACCGCGTTGCGCAGCGAGCGTTCGCTCATGGTGGTCTCGAACCGTCGGTCGGTGAGCCTCGCCCGCAGGATCAGCGTGTGATGGCCGCGGCTCACCTTGCCGTCCTCGGTGAGGGTGACCGGCACGCCGGTGGTGGTCAGGTCGTCCAGACTCTGCGCCAGGCTGGGCCGGTTGAGCGCCTCGCGGACCTGCCGGTCGTTGTGCAGCGCGGTCCGCATCCGCCCGTCGCCGTACCAGAACCGCGCCAGCCGCGGGTACCGCAGCATCAGCGGCGGCACGAACAGCGACGGGTAGGAGCGGTGCAGCGTGTCGAGGACGGAGTCGGCGAAGGCGCGCAGCGGGTCAGGCCGGGCGGGCTGCCCGTCCTGGTTCTGCGACGGGTTCTGCTGTGCGTTGTCCCCCTGGATCGGCACGGGGTTCTGCTGTCCGTTCTCGCCCTGGGTCGGCACGGGGTTCTGCGGGCGGTCGGGTCGGAAGCCCTCGGCGCGGACCTGGCCGCTGAGGTGTACCGGGTCCTCCCGCGTGAGGTACCACGGCACCGGCGGTTCGGCGTCCGGGTTCGGGCCCGTCTGTCCGGGCGTACGGCTGTCCCAGCCGGCCAGTCGGCGTGCGTCCTGGGTGGAGATCCAGTCCAGGCTGACCACCCGCACCGGGCGGGCCGCGGACGCCGGTTCGCCGGCCTTGCGCACCATGAGCGTGCGCTCCACCCGGTAGAGCGCGACCGGGTGGTTGCGCAGCCGGCCGGTGGTCTTGCGGGCCGCGTCGGTGCCGAGGTAGTGGCCGCGCCCGGAACTGAGGTCCGCGCGGACGAGCGGCCCGCCCTGGAGGCGTACGTCGGTCTCCGGGCCGACGAGGGTGTAGTTGGGACCGGCGGTGATCTGGACGCCGAAGCGGGTGTCGCGGACGTGGCCGCGCTCGTTCTGGTACGTGGTCTGGGTGAGGTCTCGCAGCTCCGCCTTGACCGACTCGGCGACCAGGGTGGCCCGGTGCGGGATCGACCGTTCCACGACCAGGTGCCCCAGCGGATGCTGCCCGCTCCCCCGCGTCAGCTCCGGCCCGCTGACCGGCCCGGAGAATCGCCCGAACAGGCCGAGCAGCCGCCCCGGACGGACGTACGAGATCAGTGTGCGGTGCGCCGAACTGCCGGGCCGGGCACCGGAGATGGCGAGGGCGATGTCCTCCGGCGGGTCGACCAGGTGCAGTCCGGTGGTGTCGGCCATCCGCGGCTCGGTCCCGTCCGGGAAGGTGAGCGTCTCCGGGGCCCGGCGGGGTCCGTTGAACGGCACGGTGAGGTCGTCGGGCAGCCGCCAGCTCAGTCCGTCCCGCATGGCGAACCGGGCCGTGTGCACCTGGCTGCGCCGCCAAGTCGGGGCCGTCGCGGGCGCGGTGGCCGGGCCCGTGGTCTTCGGGGCCTCGGTGACGCGCTCCACCCGGACCCGGTAGTGGACGTCGTCCAGGTGCAGGTGCGAGCCCTCGTGGGCGCGGTGCTCGGTCTGGTGGTACGCCTGGGTGCCGAGGGAGTAGTCGGTGCGGCGGGTCCAGCCCAGCGAGACGCCGATCTTCAGCAGCCAGTTGAGCGGCGGGCCCATGCCCAGCGCGCCGGCGATCCGGCGTCCGGATCCGACGCTGCGCCCGCCGCCCGTACCGGCCTGCCCGCGCCGCATGGTGTCCACGCGGGTGGTGCCGCCGTTCGGTTCGGAGAAGCGTTCCCAGCGGTGGTACGGGATGGCCTCGACGGTCATCTCGTGGCCGACGCCGGACTTCTCCCGGCCCACGAAGCGTGCGCCGCGCGGGGCGGTGAAGGCGCCGGGCTGGTCGGTCAGCAGGCGCAGCAGTTCCGCCTCGTCGAACTGGTCGCGCAGCTTCTTCGGCAGCTGCCCGAGGATCTCCGCGGCGACCTGCTCGGGCGAGCGCAGGGTGAGGACACCGGGGCCGGCGAAGAGACCGGTCGGCCGGCCCCTTCGGTCGCCGTCGGTGCGGGCCTCGGGGCCGCCGCCGTCCGGATCCGGATCGGCGCCCGGGTCGATGAGGACGGTGGGCAGCCGGCTGCCGTCCTCGAAGGTGACGGTACGCGGTGCCGGGCCCGGCTGCCGGGCGTCCGGCCCGGTCAGCAGGCGGGCCGGACGGTGCCTTTCGAGCTGCGTCTCCAGCGGTACCGGGTCGCCCCGGTCGGGGATCTCGGTGCCGGGGCTGTCGAGGTCGGTGATCCCGCCCATGCCGCGCAGCCACTCACCGAAGGGATCGTCGCCTTCCGGCTCGTCGGTGGCCGGGTCCGCGAGGGGCGTGACTGTGTCCGGTACGGGGGTGAGCGGGGCGGTGGCCGGGACCAGGGCGTCGAAGTGGTCGGTGCCGTTGTAGGCCAGGTGCAGGGTGCCGCCGCTGCCGCCGGGATGGAGAGGGGTGACGAGGGCGTTGGCCGGTGCGTGCGGGTCGGCCTGGACGAGGCGCAGATCGAGGTCGAGGGTGTGGGCCAGCGCCTGCGGGAGCACGTCGGCGAACGGGGAGGCCCACAGCGCGGCGTGTTCGGCCGCCGCGGCGATGAGTCCCTCGGTGCCGAGCCGACGTGCGTCTGCGGGGGTGGGCGCGATCCCGGCGAGTTGCGGATAGCCGCTGTCACGGAGGATGCGCCGCCACCGCCGGGCGTCACCGTCATTGACGACGGCCTGCGCGATGCCGTTCCAGCGCTGAGTGATCCTGCGCTGCGCGTCGGGGTTCCGCACCCCTGCGACCGCGGTCATCCGCAGGTCGTCCACCACGGCGAGCACCGGGTCCGGGGTGGCCTCGGCCGCCGCGGCGGCCAGTTCGGACCCGGTGATCCGGTCACGCAGCAGTCCGCGCAGCCCGGCGACGTTGCGCGCGGCCCAAGCCGGCGGTACGTCCTGGCTGCGCGCGCTGTCGAGCAGTGCCCGGAACAGGCAGTTGCCGCCGCCGGGGGTGTCCAGCCGCCGGAAGTTCCGGCCGTCCGCCCGCACGCCGTCCGCGGTCGTGGCGTCCTTGCTGAACAGGGTCAGATCCTCGGCGAGGCTCTCCGGGCGGCTCGGCGTGGGCGCCAGGTCGGGCCTGCGCCGCGCGAGTTCGGCGGTGTCCTCGGCGCTCAGGTTCAGCTCGGACAGCGGCAGCGGGGTGCTGGAGAGCGACCAGGTGATCTGCGCAGACGGCGCGTAGCCGAGCCCGCGCACGTCCTCCGGCGAGACCAGGGTGCCCGGCGGGAGCGCGGGCGGCGGCGGGGGCAGCAGGTCGTCGAGTGTGGTGTCGGGTCCGGCGGTGGAACGCAACTCGGCCGCAGCGCGCAGAAAATCGGTGTACTGCTCCGTCGTCGGTCCGGTCGCCGGATCGACCGTGCCGCCGTGCCGGTCGCTGACCATCCGGCGCAGCAGGTCCGGCGTCATCCGGCCGTCGCCGTAGCGGGCCGCGGTGTCCGGACTGAGCCAGCGCAGACCGTCCACGTACGCCAGCCCGGCGAGCAACTCCCGGTTCTCCGGCTTCTGTTCGGCGTCCGGGCCGAGCGCGTCGCGCAGGGTGCGGATCTGCTGGAGAGTACGGGCCCGGGCGAAGGCGTCGGCCGGCTCCGGGCCCGTGTGCAGACCGGCGTCGCGGGCCAGCGCGTCCAGGTCGGCGCCGCCGGGCTCCGGGGTGAACAGCCGCCAGCGTCCCGGCCCGTCCGCGCCCTCGGTGAGTACCGCGCGGACGTCGCCGTCCCGGTCCCGGGCCGTGCCGACCTCGGTGGTCGGGGCGTACACGGGCCGTCCGGTGCGGTTCGCCACGTGCTGGGCCACCGGCAGCCCCGCCACCAGCGGCTGCCGGCCGGTCTCGCAGGAGAACAGCACGAGCGGCCGCTGCTGATCGCCGGCCTGCGCCCAGGACTTGAGCACCTCGCCGAGCTGCACACCGCTGACCTTGACGGTGGGGCGTGCCGCGTCCTCGGTGCCCAGCGTGACGGTACGCGCCGTGCCGTGCCCCACGAAGTAGTCGGCACCCTGGTCGGTGCCGGCCCCGGGGAGGGCGGCCGGTGGTCCGGTGAACACCGTGCGGGGCGGGGCCGACGGGGTCGGACCCGAAGTGGTGCGCACCCCGCGGAAGGTGTCCTGGCCGAGCAGCGCCCGACGGCCCGCGGCACGCGACGTACCGTCCTCGGCGGGGCTCTGCGAGATGGTCAGCGTCTGAACGGCCCGCCCAGGCTGCGGCTTTACGACGGACCCCGGCACCCAGCGCCGCAACTGCGCCAGCGGGACCGAGTGGCCGTCCAGAGTGGTGACCGCCGGCTCACGGGTGGGGGTGTTGCCGTCGCCGGAGGTGGCTTCGGTGTCTACGGCGTCCGTCGGCCGCACGATGACGCGGCCCTGCGGCGGGACTGCCACGGCGAGCGCGGGCGTGCTCGTGTCCTGCGTCCCGGGTGGGGGCGGGGTGCCGTCGTCGCCGGGTCCTCGTCCGCCACCGGTGCCGGGCGCGTTGCCGCCGGTGCCGTTGGTGTGTTGCGACTCCAGGTGCAGGTCGGTGGCCGTCTCGGTCCAGGGGCGGGACAGGGTGGCGAGTTTGGACGCGGCGGGGAGGGTGGAGACCGTGGAATCGGAGGTGATTCCGTTGCTGTGCAGGGGTGTTGAGGACTCGGTGAGCACCTTCTTGGGCGGCGCGACGGTGGAGGTGCTCACCGGGTCGCCGTCGGTCGTCACGGTGCCCTGGGTGGCGGGGCGGGGCGCGGGGCCGAGGGCGTCGGCGAGCGGAAGCAGGATGTCCGCGCCGGGGAAGGCCGTCTCGGTCGGGACCGTGGCCGCAGTGGTGTCGTCGGGCGTCGGCGCAGGGCCGGTGAGCGGGCGTACGCGGACCGGCGCGCCCGGTCCCTCCCGCGTGAGCTCGACGGCGGCGCGAACCGGCCGCCCCGCCCCGTCCGGCGTGACCGCCGGTCCCAGCACGACGACCCGGTCGGCCCCGGCCCGGTCCAGCAGGTCGGCGGCCTCCGGGGACCCCTCCCCCGGCATCGCCCCGTCCGAGACGACGATCGTCAGCGGTGGCGCCTGGCTTACGTCGCCGGTGTCGGCGTAGGACCCGGTGGTGCTCACCTTCGGCGGAGCGTCGGTGATGTCGGTGTGCGGGGTGGGGACGTTCTCGGAGGAATTCTCCGCCGGGGAGGACGTGGTCTCCGGAGCGGAGGACGTTTCCGAGGTCACGGAGGGCTGCGCGGAACCGTCCTGCGTGATCTGCGGACCGTCCGGCATCGCCGTGGATTCCGGCGTGCGGGTGCCTTGGGACTGCGAACCCGAGGGAGTCTGGGTGGTACCTCCCGGCGTGGCCGCACCGCCCGGCCGGGCGCCAGTGTTGGTCCCGGGCGCGGGCTGGGAGCCATTGGACGCGACAGGGTTGCCGCCGACCTGGCTCGGCGCCTCCTGCTCGGCTGTCCCGTCCGCGCTGTTCTGGACGGTCACGTCCGAAGTGCTGTAGCCGTCACGACCGTTCGGGAGGATCACATCCGAAGTGCCGTTGCCGTCGCCACCGTTCGGGGAGATCACATCCGAAGTGCCGTTGCCGTCGCCACCCTTCTGGACACTCCCAACCGACGTGCCGGTGGTGTCGCTCTCCGAGGACCCCAGCCCGCCGAGCGAGTCCTCCACCGTCGTCGGTGTGCCGAAGCCGTCCAGCGCGCGACGGACCTCGTCGGCGTCGACCTGGAGCGCCGGGCCGTCCCCGGCGGGCACCACGCGGACCTCCGGCACCTGCGAGAGGTTGCCGTGCAGGCTGTCGCGGACGTCGATCTCCGCGTTGCCGGGCGCCTGGGTGCCGCGCAGGGCGGCGATGTCGTGCAGGGCCTGCTCGCGCACGTCGGCCGGGCCGTTGTGGACCTGCTGCCACAGGGCGTTCTCGGCGGCAGTCGCGGGCAACGAGCCCGGGGAGTACGGCGGAGGGTCCTGGGTGCTGTAGAGCGGAGGGTCCTGGCTCGTGTACGGCGGCGGGCTGTCCACGGAACGGGGCGTGGTGGACGTACGCGTGGAGCCGGCGCCGCCGGTCAGGTCCGTGTTCGAGGGGCCGCCGGTGCGGTCGGGGCCGTCGCCGTCCTGGGTGCGTGAGGGGTCGGCGGTGTTCCTGGTGTCGGAGTCCCTGGTGTCGCCGCCCGTGTCACCGGTGTCGGCGGAGACGGTGGGCGGCTGGTTGCGCAACTTGTCTATGACGTGGCGCAGTTCGGCGCCGCTGTTGAGGGCGGTGTCGGTGAGCGTGGCCTCGACCTGGCTGCTGATGCCCGCGCCGACGAAGGTGGACCAGCTGGTGGACCAGTCGCCGTCGAAAGCGCCCTTGATCAGGATCTCCGCGAGTGCCTCGCCGGCGCCGGCGGCCAGGAAGTCGGACGTCCCCTTGATCCCGTAGTGCCCGGCCAGTGCGCCCGGCCGGTCGGCGTTGTTGCGCAGGATCTGGTTGTTGCGCCACAGGTTCGGGTTGTTCCGGAAGGAGAGCGGGTTGTTCCGGAAGGTCACCGGCGGGTTGTTCGTGAGCCCCGGGCCGTTGGAGTTCGGGCCGTTCGCGTTCGGAACGGGGTCCGGCCTGTCCTTCGGGCTGGGCCCGGGGTCGGGATCGGGCTTGAGGTTGGGACCGGGGCCGTTGTTCTTGAACTCGGGGTTCGGGGTGTTCTTCAGGTTGGGGTTGGGCTTGAAGTCGAGGTCGGGCCCGTTCTTGAGGAAGTTGTTGTCCCAGCTCTTGACGATCTTCTTCGCGATGTCGTCGAAGATGCTGGTGAGGAAGCCCGCGGCGGCGCCGAACGCGGCGGACTTCAGGATGTCGTTCCAGTCGAAGCCGTCGGGTCGGCGGCCGTTCGGGGCGAAGTTCATCATCGCCAGCCGCACGGCGAAGGTGGTGAACGCCTCGGCGAACGCCTCCGTCAGCGAGGGCGCCAGGTGCAACCGCTGGAGCAGGTGGGTGAGGGTGGTGAGGATGAGGAACCGGCTGCGCAGCTTGGCCATCATGATCTGGCTGGCCGAGGCGCCACCGGTGAAGAAGGACATGGCCAGGTAGATGGCGATCTCGATGAGCAGCCGGATGACCTCGGCGATGACCTGCCACTTGGACTCCATGATGTCCATGGAGGTCTTGCGCCGGCCCTCGGCGATCTTGTCGAGCTGCTCGGCGAACTCCCGCAGGTAGTTCTTGCCGCCGTCGTCGATGAGCATGCCCATCGCCTTGGCGTACGACTTGGACAGGTCGTCCGGCATCACCTCGGCGATGTCGTGGACCGACTTGTCGATCAGCGAGGACAGCCGGTCCACCTTGCGGCCGAGGCCGGAGTAGGGCCGGCGGCTCTCGTAGGCGAGGTCCTCGTCGGCGTCGATGAGCTTCTCCCCGGTGAGGATGAAGATCATCGCGTTGACCTCGGGCGATGCCTTGATGCTCATCGGGGGCCGTCCTGGGAGTCGAGCGGGCAGGACGGAGCGGCCGCTCCCGGCGTGGTGCGGGAGCGGCCGGCGGTGCGGAGGTCAGCGACGCCCATGCCCGCCCGGGCCGTCACCGGTCAGCCCATCGGTCTCGATGCGGTTGTTGACCCGCTCGACGTCCTCGATGTTGCGGTCGCGGGTGTCCTTCATCATGCGGACCTGGCTGACGGTGGCGTCGGTGATGCCCACGACCGCGTCGCGGATGGACATCATCGTCTCCTTGGTGGTCTGCCGTTCCTTCTGCTCCTGCGGCTTGGCCTTCTCGGCGAAGTCGCCCTCGGTGCCGGGCCAGCTGACCGTGGGCGCCAGGTCGTCGAGGAACTCCTCGGTGATGCCCTTGGCCAGGGTGCCGATCTCCTCGAGCTGCCTGGCCAGGGCCTCGATGCGGTTCGGGTCGACGTAGTAGCGCTGTCCCATCAGTCCTCCCCGTCCTCGCCGAGCGCGTCCCGCCAGGCGGGGGTGGCCCGGTCGTCGCGTGCGGTGTCCTCGTCGTCGTCGCGCAGTACCTCGGGGCCGAAGATCCGCTCCCAGTCCAGTTCGAAGCCCTTCAGCTCCGGCACGTCGCTGCTGGGTTCCGTGAAGGGCGCCATCGCCTTCATCACATGCCGGTTCATCTTCAGGCGTGCCGCGTTCGCCGCTTCCAGGACGCTGGCGGCCAGCTCCTGGGGGGACATGTCGCGGTACTTGTTCTCCAGGAACTCGATCCCGGACAGTTCGCCCTGCGGGCCCACGGTGGCGCGGACCGCGCGGTCGGAGGAGAGGACCGCGAACGACGCCTGTCGCAGCTCGCGTTCGGTGCGCGCGACCGCCTCCTGGGCGGCCTGGAGCTCGGCCATCGCCTTCTCCAGGCGCTTCTCCAGCGGTTCCGTCACGCTCTCTCCTGCCTTCCCCGTCGGTCTCGGCGCGCGTCCGGACGTGTGGTCCGTGCGCCCGGTCGTGCCTGCCGGTCCGTCAACTGCCCTGCTGATCTTGCCCGGTGAGGCCCCCGCCGCGGAAGCGGGGACCGGGTGTGATTCGTCTCGGCGCGGTGCTCAGGCCGCGGCCGTACGGTGCTCACCGTCCGATGACGGCCGGTGTGCCGCCCTCTTCGGTGCCCCACACGTCGGCGTCCTCCTCCAGGTAGTCGGAACTGGTCGCCCTGTTGCGGCCCGGCTCCGCCTCCTCCTCGGGCGCGTCACCGCCGGTGGTCGCCACCCGGGAGGCCGGGGCGAGGAAGGTGTCGTCGTCCTCCTGGCGATTCCACGGGCTGCGCCGACGCCGGTTGCGGCGCTCGCTCTCCTCCGCCGCGTCTACCAGCACGGCACGCACGCGCTCGCCGTTGCCCTTGTCGCCGCCCGCTCCCATGCCGCCGGCGCCCATGCCGCCCATCGGCATGCCGGGGCTGCCGGGCATGCCTGGCGCACCGGGGGTTCCGGCCGCCGCGGCGGGGGCGAGCGCGCTGCCCGCGCTGTCGGCGGCACCGTCCGAGAGGGGTGCGGCCCCGGTTCCGCCGGAGCTGTCCGCGGTGCGGTAGCTCTCCCCCACGCCGCCGCCGGACGCCCCACCGCCCGCGCCGCCGCCGACGCCGAGGTCGGAGAGCGACAGGTCCTGGGTGGAGGTGCCGCCGCCGGTGTCGTTGAGGCCGCCGCTCTCCAGATCGCCGAGGCCGTCGAGGATGTCCGAGGTGTCCGGGCCGCCGGACGAGTTCAGATCGTGCAGGTCGATCCGCTCGCTGTTGCCCTGCGAGTCGGTGACGGTGGCGATGCCGGTGTCCGGGTCGATGACCTGCTTGCTGCCGTCGGGGAACTCCGTGGTCAGCATGCCGTTGTCGAGGCTGGTCTTCGAGCCGTCCGGGTTGGTCACCGTCGCGCCGTGGGTGAGGTCGGTGGTCGTGGTGCTGCCGTCCGCGTTCGTGCTGGTGAGCAGACCGCTGTCCGGGTCGAAGCTGATCCTGCTGCCGTCGCGGAAGTCGGTCGCGATGTCGCCGTCGCTGAGCTGGGTGCTGCCGCCGGTCGGGGTCTCGAGGCCGCTGCGGTCGGTGTTGAGGTTCCCCAGGTCGCCCAGGTCGCCCTCCGACTGGGTGGGCAGGTCGGAGTTGATGTCGCCGAGGTCGCCCAGGTCCGCGTTGTTGCTCTGGCTGTTCAGGTCGCCCAGGTTGCCGAGGTCCTGGGTGGTCGTGGTGCCGTCGGGGTCGGTGGTGCTGACCTGCCCCGTCGAGGGGTCGACGGTCTGGACGCTGCCGTCGGGGAACGTGGTCGTCAGCTTGCCGTCGTCGCCGAGGGACGTGACCGAGCCGTCCGGGTTGGTCACCCTGGTGCCGTCGCCCAGGTTCTGCGTGGTGACGCTGCCGTCCGGGTGGGTGGTGGTGAGCACCCCGCTGTCCGGGTCGAAGCTGGTGCTGCTGCCGTCCGGGAAGTCGGTGGTGAGCCTGCCGGCGTCGAGCTGGGTGTTGCCACCGGTCGGGGTCTTGACCGAGCCGCCGCCCGTGTTCAGGTCGCCGAGGTTCCCCAGGTCCTGGGTGACCGCGTCGTTGGCGGCGTTGTTCGTGCCGCCCGGTCCCGTGTTCACCGCACCGAGGTTGCCGAGGTTCGTGATGCCCGGGGGCGGGGTGGACGTGAAGGCCTGCTGGTCGCCGCCCTGGCCGTTCACGTCGCCGAGGTCGCCGAGGCTCTCGGTGACCGGGTTGTTCTGGTTCAGCAGGTCGTCGAGGCCGTCGATGTTCTGCTCGGTGACGCCGTTGGGGTTGTTGATACCGCCGAGGCTCTCCTCCATGGCCTTGGCCTGCTCCTCGGCCTGCCGCTTGGCCTCTTCCTGCTCCCGCCGCTGCTCCTCGCGGAGCTCGTCCTGGTACTTCTTGTCCTCTTCGCGCTGCTGGTTCTGCTCGTTGCGCAGGTCGTCCTGGAGGCGCTTGTCCTCCTCGCGCTGGCGGTTCTGCTCCTCCCGCAGCTCGTCCTGGTACTTCTTGTCCTCTTCGCGCTGGCGGTTCTGCTCCTCGCGGAGCTCGTCCTGGTACTTGCGGTCCTCCTCGCGCTGCCGCTCCTGCTCCGCGCGCAGTTCGTCCTGGTACTTGCGGTTCTCCTCGTTCTGCCGGTTGATCTCCTCCTGCTCCTCCTTGGCCTTCTTCTCCTCGTACTCCTCGGAGGCGGTGCTGGTCGACTTCGGCTTGGGCACGTTGTCGGAGAAGTCGTCGCCCAGGTCGAGGAAGTGGTTGTTCAGGTTCGACTGCACCTCGGCGGCGGGCTTGCCGAGGTACTCGTTGACGCCCTGACTCCAGATCTTGACGGCCTTGTCGCCGACCTTCGCCCAGTTCGCGATGTCGGTGAGGTCGCCGTACTCCGGGTGCACCTGGGTGAAGCCGGCCTGCGGGCTGTGGCTGACGGTCGTGGTGTAGCGGGAGGTGTAGGACTTGATGTCCGTCTTGGCGACGTTGTTGGCGTCGACCCACTGGGCCAGGTCGTCCAGGACGTAGCGCAGCACCTGGTGGGGGTCGTAGTACGGGGACTTGGCCCAGGCGAGCCACGCCTCCAGCAGCTTGTTCGCAGCGTCCTCGAGGTACTTGCGGCCCAGCGACAGGGCGCGGGAGTACACGGTGCCGCCGGTGCCGGTCCCGTCGCCGGCTCCGGGGCTCTCGTTGAAGGTCTCGACGTAACTGTCGTAGTTCTCGCGGATCTTCTTCAGCAGGCTGCGGAAGACCTCCGCGGCCTCGCCCTTCCAGCTGGCGTCGTCCCGGCCGAAGCGGTCCTCCCAGTCCTTCAGCACCACCGCGTGGTCCCTGAAGAACTTGGCGGCGAAGTCGAAGGACTCCCCCGTGGTGTCGAAGGACTTCAGGTCCACCACGTCGGCCCCGGGCACGCCGAGGTTGCTGAACCGGGCGTCCGTGGTGTTGCCGCCGAGGAGGGCGAGGAGTGCCGCCCGCGGCCCGTTCATGTACCGGGCGAGCGGGATGGTGCTCATCTTGTCCTTGTTGTAGTCCGTGAACTCGTTGCCCTCACGGACCTGCGCGTCATGGACGTTGTCCGAGCCCGGACCGGCGAAGATGATCTCCTCGCCCGCCTTCACACGGCCCTCGAAGACGATCCGGGCCTGCATGATGGAGCGCTTCTTGCCGCTGTCGAAGAACCAGATGTCGTAGTCCTCGCCCTTGTTCGTCAGGAAGCCGGAGTCCTTGACGAGTACGGAGAGGCTGCGCTCGGGGATGTCCATCCGGAACAGCTTGCCTCCGTGGTCGGAGCGCAGCGTGTCGAAGATGGTGTTGCGGTCGGGCACCGGATAGCCGGTGATATGGGTGACCAGGGTGGCCCAGGTGTCACTCGACGGGTCGCCGGCGCTGTCGAACTTGTCGAGGTTGGCGACGGAGTTGGGATCGTACCGATCGGCCACCGGGCGCCCTTTCTATCGGAGTTGGTCAGGACTCGTCGTCCGGGTCGCCGGTGCCGCCGGCGGTGAGGGTGTCGACCTCGTCGAAGGTTTGAAGGAGCGTCTGGGCGTCGATCGCGTCGAGGTTCTTGTCCTTGGTCTTGTTGGCCTCTTCGATCGTCTCGGTGAGGGCCTCCTTCAACTCCTTGAAGAGGTCCATCTGGTCGCCGAGCAGCTTGTCGATGGCCTCGGCCGCGGTGCGGATGTCCTCGATCAGCTTCGGTCCCGAGACCAGCGGCTCGGTCACCATCCTGCCGATGCGCAGGAGTTGCTTGTCCTGGGCGAGGTTGTCCGGTGTGGTGTGCCCGTCGATGAGGTGGCCGAGCGGGCGGATGTGGGACCCGTCGCCCTCCTCCTTGTGCTTCTTCGCGGCGGTGTAGACGGGCTGTACCTCGTTGTCCCGGAAGTTCTCCATCTGCTTGAGGTCGAAATGCTTTACGTCGGCCTTCTCACCGGCCATGGGACGCACTCCTGACGCTTGGTGCCGGACGGGGACACGGGGGCCCGGCAGACGCCCCGTTCACGGACGACGGCCGGGCCACGCCGCCGAACCCTCGACGACGAGGACGTTGCGGCGAGACCCTAACGGGCCCGCACACCGCCCCAGTTGTCGGCGCTCTTGCGCTCGTCGCGGGAGTGGTTGTCGTGGATGGTCTGGATCAGCTCGCCGTTGTCGCCGAGGAGCTGGGCCATGTTCTTGGTGGCCTGGTCCCACTCCGCCTGGACCTGACGGTAGGTCTCCTGGTCGGAACCCTCCCAGGAGTTGACGAGGGGCTTGAGCTCGTCCTCCAGGTTGTTGAGGGTGGTGATGATCTGCTGGGTCTGCGCCATCAATTCCTCGATGGCGTTGCGGACCACGGGGTACTGCACGTCGATGATGCCGTCGGCCATGACGTCTCCTCTCGTACGGCCGGGCGCCGGCCCGGGAAGCTCAAGGGGTCCGGCCTCGCCGTGACGGGGCCGGTGCTACCGGTCGGGTCAGCTCAGCGCTTCGAAGACGCCCTGGCTGGTCTTGCTGTTGAGGACCTCGGTCAGGTCCTGGTTCTCCTGCGCCAGACGGTTGGCGGAGGTCACGTTCTCCTGGAGCGCGTCGACCATCTTGCTGATCTGGATGACGACCTTCTGCGCCTCGGCGTTCCAGCTGCGGAAGAGCTTCAGCAGGGCCTGGCCCTCGTCGCCGCCGACGCCCGAACGCGCGGCGATCTCGGCCACGTTGTTCTGAATCTTCTCGACCTGGCTCCGGGCCGACTCCAGCGAGGAGACACCCCCCAAGCCCTTGGCATAGTCCGCTTTCCTTGCGGCGCTGTCCGCCATGTCGCGCTCCCTTCGTTCAGCCCTGTCTCGTCGCACAGTTGCTCGCTGAGGCTAAAGAGAAGCCGGCGTTCCGCGCAACGCGCACAGGGAAGATTTGAGCTTCGGTCAGCTCGCCCCGGAATTCTTGCGTGGCAAGGGAGTTGTGCGAAGGTTTCAGCGATATGAACAAGCCTCTCCGGCCGGCCGGACGCCCGCTGCGCGCAACGTCCGCCGGGCAACGCGAGGCGGGCAAAAAGCGGGCACGGGAGGAAGCCGAACGGGCGTCACGAAGCGCCGTATCCGGCTTTGCAAGCGCTTCCTCGGGGATTCTGCGGGCATGGCTCGTCCGAAATAGCTGAGCTTTGTTTGAGGTTCCCGCCGCGTGCCGTCCGCGATGACTCCGCGGACTTCACACCATCGGCAACTACTTTGGCTCAATACTTCTGTTGGCCCCGCCCTTTTCCTTTTCATCGGCACCGAATGCGCCCCTTGCCGTGATCAGCGTACGGTGTCCGCCTTGTCGGCAATGGCGCTCGCCTCGCCCGCCTTGCGCTCCGGGTCCGGGGCGCACTGCGGAGCGGTCACCTTGGGCTCGACGACGCCCGAGGCGGCGGCCGGGTCGAGGTCCGCGCCGGTCGGGAGGGCAGCGAGGAGCGGTGCCGGGACGGAGGCGATGTCGGCGGTCTCGTATCCGAGCGCGGCCAGTGCGTTCTTGGTGGAGACGCGGTACTTGACGCCGTTCTCCGCCACCAGATAGCTCGTGCCCGCGTGCGCGGCGCCGCTGGCGTTGAGGGCCCGGACCAGGGCGCCCCGGCCGGGCCGGACCACCGTGGCGTCGGTGGGGACGCAGGCGGGCTTCAGCGGCTGGGCGGTGCCCTCCGACACCGCGACCGGGGCGAGCCGGGTCAGCGGTACCAGCACCGACCTGATCCGGACGCCGCCTTCGCCGCCGTCGACCTGTGCGCAGAGCGCGGTGCCGCGTGGCGCGGACTGCGGGACGGGCGGTGCGTCGGGCAGCTCCTCGGCGGAGCCGGTGTCCTGGTCCTTGGCCCGGTGTTCGCGCAGCGCGTCGGCGCCGACCGTGCGCACCTCGGGCGAGCGCCCCTGGTAGGCGTCCTTCTGGGTGGCCGGGTCGCCCAGCACCAGGGCGGCGCCGAGCCTGGTCAGCGGGACGAGACCGTCCTTGCGCAGCAGGTGGTAGGTGCTGTCGCCGCCGGGGACGCCGACCTTGAACAGCTGGCCGATCCGGCTGGCCTCCCCGCCGAGTTCGGGGCCCTCCTCACCGCGTCCCGGCACCGCGGGCGGCTTCAGGACTGGGCCGGGGGCCAGCGCGTCGAGGAAGGCCGCCGAGACCGGCATCGGCTGCTCGGAGCCGTAGCCGAGGGCGTTGCGGGCGTCCGACTCGCGGTCCAGGGGGAGCCGGCTGCCGCGCCACACCAGGTACTCGGTGTCGTCGGGTCCGCTGACCAGCACCCCGCGGTCGCCGCCGATGCCGTCGGCGTCCAGCGGCGCACCGGCCACCACGGTGGTCGCCCCCGGCTTCTCCACCCCGGTGCTCGCCACGGCACCGGAGGTGTCCGGCAGCGCGCCGTCCGGGCCGGTGACGCACATGTGCCAGGCGCCGTCGTCGAGTTGGCCGGGCTCGGGCACGGTGTCGGGGACGCCGGGGATGCCTGCCGGGGCGCCCACCGGGACGTCCCGCAGCGAAGCGGTCGAGACGTCCACGGTCTCCAGGTCGGAGCCGCCGATCAGCCGCGCGGAGGCGTAGTTGCGCACGGGGTGCAGCACGCCGTCGGTGTTGGTCCACAGGTAGCGGGCGCCGGTGTCGCGATTGACCACCAGGTGCGCGTCCTCGCGCCAGGCGTCGTTCCCGCCGGGGCGCAGCAGGCCGTACACGGTGGCGCCCGCACCGACCAGGACGGTGACCAGTACGCCGAAGACCACGCCGCGTGTGGTGCGCCCGAGCGGGCTCTCCGGGGCGTCCGGGTCGGCCATCAGCAGGCCCGAACTGAGCCTGCCCATCATGAAGGTGTGGGCGTGTACCTGGTCGCGTTTGGACTGCACGGCCTCTCCTAGTCGTTCTCTTGCCGGAGTGCGGGGGTACTCAGCCGAACAGGCCGCGCAGCCAGCCGAAGAGTCCCGCCACCCACAGGGCGAGCGGCAGCAGCGCCACCGCGATGCCGGTGTGCGCCACCTCCGCGGCCCGGCCCCAGTACGGCAGCATGCGGCGGCCGGGTACCGTCCAGGCGGCGATCACCAGCGCGGCGGCCGCTCCGAGCAGCACCGCGAAGACCACCAGTCGTCCGTCGCCGTCGCTGTCCGCCGCCCAGCTGCGGGCGAGCAGCAGCAGGCCCCAGATCCCGGGCACCGCGAGGGTGAGCCGCTGGCCGATGTGGACCAGCCCCCGGGAGTGCAGAAGCAGCAGCAGGCTCAGCGCGAGCGCGGTCAGTACCTCGGGCAGGTTGGGGTGTTCGGCGAGGACGGCCAGGGCGCCCGCGGCGATGACGCCGGTGACGGCGAAGAGCGCGGTCACCCAGCGTCCGGCCAGTTCGGTGCGCTCGGCGACGTCGCTGCCCGCGTAGGGCTCGATGCCTTCCTGGAGCTGGCTCGCGGAGGAGGGCAGGGCGGGCATCCGCATCCCGGCCAGCTTGAAGGCGAACGGTGCCACGGTCCCGGCCGCGAGCACGAACACCGTCGCGACCAGCGCGACCGCGGCCGGCACGTGCAGGTCCGTGTAGCCGATGAGGGCACCGGAGATCGCGATGGCCACCGACACGACCGCGGTGCCCAGCAGGGCCGGTGCGCCGACGGCGGTGGCGGCCAGCGCGAGGACGGCGCCGCCGGCACCGGCCGCGCCCGCCGCGAGCAGCCGGGCGCCCGCGACCTGCGCCGCGTCCGGGCCGGTCAGGTCACCGCCGGGCAGCACCCAGCCGGCGAGCGCCAGGCAGGGCGCGACCAGCAGGCCGAGCGCGGTGGCGGACAGTCGGTCGCCGACCGCGCGGCTGGCGGTGCCCGCGCCGGCGAGCAGCAGCAGCCCCGCCACGGCGGAACAGGCGGCCCTGACCGAGCCGGAGCCGGCCGCTCCCGGCCAGAACACCAGCACCAGGGCCGTGGCCACGGTCGCCACCGTGGCGCCCACCAGCAGCCCCCGGGCCGCTTCGGGGTGCCAGGTGTGCAGCCTGCGGCCGGCGGTGTCGGCTATTCCGTCCACCAGGTCGTCGAGCCGGGCCTCGGGCAGGGCCTCGGTGTGCGGGCGCAGATAGAGCACGTCTCCGTCGGCGAGCCCGGCCCGCGCGAGGGTGGTCTCCTCGTCGAGCGGGGCGTCGCCGAGCCGCTGGAGCACCCAGCCGGCGTGGTCGAGTCCGGCCTCCTCGGCCTCCTCGCCGACATAGCGCAGCAGCGTGGGCAGCAGATCGGCGACCGGCACGTCGGCGGGCACGGCCAGATCGACGGAGACGCTCGGCGCACGTACGGTCAGGCGGCACAGCTCGGCCACCGCACTGTCGGTCATCAGCTGAACTCTCGTCTTCCGTGGGGGTTTTGGCAGGAGGACTTCCCCGCGAGCGGGGCAGTGCGAAGAGTACGGAAGGTCCGCACGGGCCAGAACAGGGGGGTCGGACAGGGGAATTACGCCCGCGAGCCCGGCAACCACCTCTCCCGCGTGGACAGGTCGCGTTACGTGAATGCAGACTACTGCCTACGCTCGCCGGAACGTGCTGGGGACCGGGCTCCTTGTCCGGTATGCAGTTGAATGGTGGGAGAGTTGACCGTTCCCTGCTTTCCGCTCACAACATTCATCCGGCGTTCACCGCGTACCCGGGTCCCCGGAAAATGAGCGCGGTGCGGTCTTTCCGGCTACCGGGTGTCCCGGTATTCGGCGCGGGCCGGAAAGCCAGTGAAACCGGAGGTTCTGTTCCTTGAGTGTGGTGCTGTTTCGCCGGCCGGCCCGCAGGCGCGGTCCCGAGATGCCCGAAGGGCAATTGACCCTCCAGGAGCCGCCGGTCCTCGCCGAGACGGTGCCCGACACCTCGGCGATATGGACCTATCTGCCGATGGCGCTGATGTCGGTGTCGATGATGCTGATGTTCCTGCGCCCGGGCGGTGGCAACGGCGTCTTCATCTACCTGGCGATGGGTGTGATGGCGCTGTCCGCCGGCGCGATGCTGCTGGGCCAGCTGATGCGCCGCTCCAGCGAGCGCAAGCAGCGCCTGAAGGGCGAGCGCCGCGACTACCTCCGTTATCTGGCGCAGACCCGCAAGCGGGTCAGGTCGACCATCGTGGAGCAGCAGCGGGCGCTCGCCTGGCGTCACCCGGAGCCCTCGTCCCTGCGTTCGCTGGCCCGCACCTCACGGCTGTGGGAACGCCGCCCGGCCGACGAGGACTTCGGCGAGGTCCGGCTCGCGGTCGGCGAACAGCAGCTCGCACTCACCCTCAACCCGGTGTCCACCCGCCCGGTGGAGGACCTCGAACCGCTCTGCGCACACGCCCTGCGACGCTTCATCCGCGCCTACTCCACGATCCCCGAGCAGCCTCTCGGTCTCTACCTCCGGTCCTCGGCCCGGGTTCTGCTGCGCCCCGAGGAGGCACTGGACGAGGAGCTCGCCGCGTCGTCCGGGACCCCTGAGGGCGCCGACGACGAAGCCGTACGCGCTCTGCTGCGTGCCGCTCTCGGTCAGCTCGCGGTGTTCCACGCGCCGGAGGAGCTGTGGATCGCACTCTGCGTCAGCGACGAGCGGCGGGGCGACTGGGAGTGGGTCAAGTGGCTGCCGCACGCCCTGCATCCGCACGAGGAGGACGGCGCAGGGCAGGTCCGCCGGATCACCGCCGACCTCACCGAGCTGGACGACCTGCTCGGCGCCGAGTTCGCCGAGCGCCCCGGCTTCGACCCGGATGCCCGCCCGGGCCGTGACGAGCCGTACACGGTCGTCGTCCTGGACGGCATCACCGTCCCCGAGGGTCACCGCTGGGAGGGCCACGGCTATCGCAACGCCGTGGTGCTGGACGTCTCCGGCGCGCTGCGCTGGCGGCCCGGCCGCAACACGCTGCGGCTGACCGTCGGGCCGGACCAGGTGAACCTGGTGCGCACCGACCGCAGCCGCAAGGAGCGCTCGGTGCCGCTCGGCCGGCCGGACCGGCTCGGCCCGCTCGGCGCGGAGTCGCTGGCGCGGCTGCTCGCCTCCCGCCGGATCAGCCTCGGCAGCGACATCGCGCAGCCGCTGGACAGCGACGTCGAGCTGACCACCCTGCTCGGCATCCCCGATCTGCACCGGCACGACACCAAGGCCCTGTTCGCACGGCACACCGGCTCCGCCCGGCTGCGGGTGCCGATCGCGGTAGGCGTGGACGGCCGTCCGGTGGAACTGGACATCAAGGAGTCCGCGCAGGGCGGCATGGGCCCGCACGGCATGCTCATCGGCGCCACCGGCTCCGGCAAGAGCGAGCTCCTGCGCACCCTCGTCCTGGGTCTCGCCCTGACGAACTCCTCGGAGACCCTGAACTTCGTCCTGGTCGACTTCAAGGGCGGCGCCACCTTCCTCGGCCTGGAGGAACTGCCGCACACCTCCGCCGTCATCACCAATCTCGCCGATGAAGTCGCCCTGGTGGAGCGCATGCAGGACGCCCTGCACGGCGAACTCATCCGCCGCCAGGAGCTGTTGCGCGCGGCCGGCAACTACACCTCAGCCCTGGAGTACGAGCGAGCCCGCGCCGGTGGCGCCGACCTCACCCCGCTGCCCAGCCTGTTCGTGGTGGTCGACGAGTTCAGCGAACTCCTCTCCGCGCACCGCGAGTTCATGGATCTGTTCGTGATGATCGGGCGCCTCGGCCGCTCGCTCGGCGTGCATCTGCTGCTGGCCTCGCAGCGCCTCGACGAGGGCCGTATGCACCAGCTGGAGAGCCACCTGTCGTACCGGGTCGGCCTGCGTACGTTCTCCGCCATGGAGAGCCGGGGTGTGCTGGGCGTGCCGGACGCCTACGAACTGCCCGCCCAGCCCGGCAGCGGCTATCTCAAGTCCGGGGTGGAGGACCTGACGCGCTTCCGTGCCGCCTACTCCTCCGGCACCTACCGGCGGCGCACCGGCGCGGTCGTGCAGGCGCGGGTGGCCAGCCAGGTGGTGCCGTGGACCAGCGGCTGGGTGGTGCCGCGCACCCTCGACCCCACGCCCGTCCCGGAGCCGGAGACCGAGGAGAGCGGCGACGAGGAGACCCTGCTCGACGTGGCCCTCGACCGGTTGCGCGACTCGGGTCCCGCCGCCCACCAGGTGTGGCTGCCGCCGCTCGACGAGCCGTCCCCGCTGGACGCGCTGCTGCCCGGCATCGCCGCCGACGCCGAGCGCGGCCTGACCGCCGCCGGCTGGTCCGGCACGGGCAGGCTGCGGGTGCCGGTCGGCCTGGTCGACAAGCCCTTCGAGCAGCGCCGCGACCCGCTGGTCGTGGACCTGTCCGGAGCCGGCGGCCATGTCGCCATCGCGGGCGGCTCGCAGAGCGGCAAGTCCACCCTCGCCCGCACCCTGATCGCGGCGCTCGCCCTGACCCACACGCCGGCCGAGATCCAGTTCTACTGCCTCGACTTCGGTGGCGGCGGCCTCTCCCAGTTCGCCGCGCTCCCCCACGTCGGCGGTGTCGCGGCGCGGCTCAACCCGGAGCGGGTGCACCGGGCCGTCGCCGAGGTGATGACGCTGCTCGCCCGCCGTGAGCAGTTCTTCGTCGACCACACCATCGACTCCATGCAGTCCTACCGCCGTCGCCGCGCCGCCGGCGAGTTCCCCGACGAGCCGTTCGGCGACGTGTTCATGGTGGTCGACGGCTGGTCGACGGTCCGTCAGGACTACGACGACCTGGTCCCGAAGTTCAACGAACTCGCCGCCCGCGGCCTGAACTACGGCATCCATCTGCTCATCACCACCACCCGCTGGGTGGAGCTGTCCGCGCAGGTCCGCGATCAGGCGGCGACCCGCCTGGAGCTGCGGATGGGTGATCCGATGGACTCGGAGATCGACACCCGCAAGGCCCGCTCGGTGCCGCGCAGCGGTGGCCGCGGCATCACCGCCGACAGCAAGATGCACTTCCTCGCCGGCCTGCCCCGCCTGGACGGCAGCGGCTCCCTCGAGGACCTCGGCGACGGGGTCGCCCACCTGGTCGGCGAGGTGGCCAAGCACTGGCCGGGCCCGGTCGCCCCGCAGGTCCGGATGCTGCCGCACCGGCTGCCGCTCGCCGAACTCCCCGCGCCCGAGCAGACCGAGGGCGGCGGCATGCGACTTCCGCTCGGCATCGACCAGGACGCCCTGGAGCCGGTGTGGCACGACTTCAGCCGCACCCCGCACCTGATCGTGGTCGGCGACACGGAGAGCGGCAAGACCAACCTGCTGCGCCGGATCACCGCGGGCATCACCGCCCGGTACGCCCCGCACGAGGCGAAGATCATCGCGGTGGACTACCGGCGCACGCTGGTGGACGGCATCCCGGAGGAGTACCGCATCGGGCACGTCATCTCCCTGGACAACCTCAAGGAGACGATCGACGGCGCGGCCCGCGCGATGAAGACCCGTGTCCCCGGCGCGGACATCGCCCCCGCCCGGATGCGCAAGTGCGACTGGTGGACCGGCCCGCGTCTGTTCATCCTGGTCGACGACTACGACATGGTCTCAAGCAACTCCTTCCAGAGCCCGTTCGAGCCGCTCTTCGAGCATCTGACGCTCGGTTTCGAGATGGGTCTGCACGTGATCGTCGCCCGTAGCGCCATGGGTGCGGGCCGGGGTCTGAGCGACTCCCTCATCCGCCGCATGGACGAGGCGAACAACCCCGCGATCCTGCTCTCCTGCCCGCCCACCGAGGGCCGCCTCTTCGGCAACGCGAAGCCCGTCAACCTGCCGCCGGGCCGGGCCCTGCACATCGCCCGGCGAAAGGCACGGCTGATGCAGACGGCGCTGGTGGAGCCGGCCGCCGGACAGGAAGGCTGAGACAGAGGAAGGAGGCGGGGGTCACCTGGTGACCCCCGCCTTCGTCGTTCCCGTACCGACCGTCAGTCCTCTGTCGATCCCCCGCCCGCGGCCCGCGCCGGGCGCCAGCCACGGGCGCGGGCCCTGGGCAGCGTGAAAGCGGCCCACAGGACGGTGAGTACGGCGGTGGAGCCGAGGATGACGAAGAGCGTGGCCCGGTCTGTGGCCGCGTCGGCGTCGGAGGTGTCACGGACGGCGACGCGCTCCGCTGCGCGCTCGGTACCGGCCGAGGAACCCGGGTCGCCGAGGACCGTGGTCACGGCGGCGTACGCGTCCAGTTGCGGGATGTCCGCGGGGTAGGCGGTGGCGGTCAGGCGGTGGGTGACGGCGTCGGGCGAGTCGTCCGGATGGGCCGCGAGAACCACCGCGGCGGCACCGGCGGCGTAGGCGGCGGCGACCGAGGCGCCCGCGCCGAGGTAGTGGCCGTCACCGCGCGGGCCTCCGGAGACCACGCCGGCCCCGGGTGCGGCCAGGTCGATGTCCGTGGTGGGCAGGGCCCGGTCCGGGCGGAGGCCGCCGGGGAGCATGTCGGCGACCGAGAGGACGCCGGGTTCACCGGCCGGCCAGTAGACGCGGGAGGGGATCTCGTCTGTGCCGCCCCGCGTCGGCGGGTCGGGGGTGGCCGCTGCGACCACGATCGCACCCGCGCGGCGGGCGTCGGCGACCGCGCGGGTCAGTTCCGTGTTCCGGCGCGGCAGGGCGACCGTGACCGCGATGACGTCGGCCCCGGCTTCGGTGGCCTCGCGTACCGCGGCCGCGACGAGTGCCGGGCTCGCTGCACCGCGTGTGTCCGTGCCGCGCAGGGCGAGGATCCGCGCACCCGGTGCGACTCCGGTCAGGCTCGCACCGCTGCCTGCGATCAGCCCGGCCAGGAAGGTGCCGTGCCCGACGCAGTCGTCGGCTGCCGGGCCGTCGGCGGTGACGCGGCCGTCGAGGCCGTCGGCGTCGGGGGCGACGCCGGTGTCGATCAGAGCGACGGTCACCCCGGCGCCGATGCCGTGGCCGTGCGTCCGGTCCAGGTCGAGGCGCTGGCGTGACCAGTCCTGCTTCTTCGCCTTCTCACGCGAGGCGGCGGTGCACTCGGCGTCCGCGTCGAGCGCGGAGGGCATCGCCGGAAGTTCCTGGCCCTTCTTCCCGTCGGCCGTCGGCACCCCCGAGTGAGGGGCCGTGTGAGCCGTGACGGCCGTGGGCAGCAGCAGTGCGGCGGCGAGGCCGGCGCCGGACAGCAGACGGGCGGCCCCGCGGGCGGCAGGCTTCACAGGCCGGCCGCCTTCGGGGCCGCGGCCACGTCCTCGGGGACGAGGATGCGCAGGTCGTCCAGAGTGGGCGCGGCCAGCGAACTGAGCCGCCCCGCCTGGCGGGTGACCATCGATTCGAGCACCTGCCGGGCGAGCCGCGCGTTGCCGAAGGAGCGGTCCCGGGGCAGCGCATCGAAGTACGACTTGAGCACCGGGCCGGTGCCGGGTCCGCACTCGTAGCCCATGCTCGCGGCCTGTGCGCGCACGATGGTGACCAGTTCCTCGGAGGAGTAGTCGGCGAAGGTGATCCGGCGTGGGAAGCGGGAGGACAGACCCGGGTTGGAGGCGAGGAAGCGCTCCATCTCGCCGGTGTAGCCGGCGACGATGACGACCACCTCGTCGCGGTGGTCCTCCATCAGCTTCAGCAGGGTGTCCACCGCCTCCTGGCCGAAGTCGGCGCCGCCGCCCTGCGGGGTGAGGGTGTACGCCTCGTCGATGAACAGCACACCGCCGCGGGCCCGTTCGAAGACCTCGCGGGTGAGCTGGGCGGTGTGGCCGATGTAGCGGCCGACCAGGTCGGCGCGCGCCGCCTCCACCAACTGGCCCCGTTCCAGGATGCCGAGCTGGGTCAGGATCTCGCCGTAGAGGCGGGCGACCGTGGTCTTGCCGGTGCCGGGCGGGCCGGTGAAGACCAGGTGGTGGCTGAGGGAGGGCACCGGCAGTCCGGCGGCTGCTCGATGGCGGGCGGTGGTGATGAGGTTGACCAGGTCCGCGACATCGCGCTTGACCTCGGCCAGGCCGATCATGTCGCCGAGGCGGGTCAGCGGATCGTCCTGAGGCGCGCCGGACTCGGCGGCCTTCGCGGCGGCGGTGGCGGACACGTCCTCCGGCAGCAGCAGCCGTAGATCGTGCTCGCCGACCTGCGCCTGGGAGGCGAGGCGTACGGCCTGCCGGTCCACCATCTCCTCGAACACCCCGCGTGCGGCACGGCCGTTGCCGAAGCCGGCGTCCCGGGGCATCGCCTCGAAGTGTGCCGCCAGCGCCTCCGCGGTGCCCTCGCCCAGTTCGTACTGGTGCTGGCCGCACATGTTCTCCATGATCGCGACCAGTTCGGGCACGGAGTAGTTCTCGAACTCGACGGTCCGGGAGAAACGCGAGGCCAGACCGGGGTTGGAGCCGAGGAAGGACTCCATCTCGCGGGAGTAGCCGGCCGCGACCACGACCACGTCGTCGCGGTGGTCCTCCATCAGCTTCAGCAGGGTGTCCACCGCCTCGCGGCCGAAGTCGGCGCCGCCGTTGCCGCTGTCCGCGGTGAGCGTGTACGCCTCGTCGACGAACAGCACGCCGCCGAGAGCCCGTTGGAAGGTCTCGGTGGTCTTGATCGCGGTGCCGCCGACGACCTGTGCGACCAGGTCGGCACGGGAGACCTCCACGAGGTGGCCGCTGCGCAGGGAGCCCAGTTCGGCCAGGATCGCCCCGTAGAGGCGTGCCACGGTGGTCTTACCGGTGCCCGGCGGTCCTGCGAAGATCAGATGTCTGCTCATCGGCGGTGCGGACATGCCGAGTTGCTCGCGGCGCTGGGCGAGCTGGGTCAGGTTGACCAGGGTGCCGACCTGCTGCTTGACGTTCTCCAGGCCGATCAGCGCGTTGAGGGCGCCGAGCGGGCCGTCCACACGGTCCGGCGGGGGCGCGTCCGCGGCGCCGGAGCCGGCCGGGTCGGTGTTCTCGGCGCTGCCGCTGCCCCAGGCGTCCCGCTTGCCGTTGCCGGTGCTCTTCAGGCCGTCCACGGCGAGCCGTTCGCCGGGTGTGGTCTGCACGAGGCCGCCGCCCTCGTTCTCCCGGGCGAGGCAGTTCACGAGCGAGACCGGGGCGGTGGACTCCACCCGGAAGCCGTCCTGGGCACCGCCGGAGACCTCGCAGCCGCTGAGCGAGGCGAGCGCGCCCTCGCGCAGCAGGAAGCCGTGGCCCTGTGCGGCGTGCACCGTGGTGCGGTTGGCCGTCAGCTCACCGCCCGCCGCGACGACGACACCTTCCTCGCCGGATATCTCGACACGGAAGTCCCGGACGGTGACGTTGCCGCCGTCCTCCACGACCAGGCCGCTGGTGGCGGTGTCAGAGACCCCGCCGCCGGCCAGGTAGAGGGTGCTCCCGGAGCCCACCCGTACACCCGCGCCCTTCGGCCGGACGATCTCGCAGTCCTCGGCCCGGCCGCGGGCGTCCTTGCCCCCTGTAATGCCGTCGCCGGAGGGCTCCACGAGCCGGGCCCGGCGCAGCAGGGGGTTCGCGCCGCCGCGCACCGAGACCGCGGGCGACCCGCCGATGACTTCGAGGCGGTCCAGCTCGGGCGCCGAGTCCTCCTCCAACAGCAGCCCCGCCTGCTCGCAGTCACGGACCGTCAGACCGGTCAGCGCCGGGGAGGCGGCCCCCGCGACCCGGAGAGCCGCGCCCTGCGCGCCGTCCACCCAGCAGTCCTCGAAGGTACCGCGCGCGCGGTCGGTGACCAGGATGCCGTGACCCCGGGTGCGCGAGACCCGGCAGCGGCGCAGCACCGGGTCGGTGCCCCCGGCCAGCGCGATCCCGTTGCCGGAGGCGCCGGTGACGCGGACGTCCTCCAGCGTCGTACGGCCCGCGCTGCTCAGGTGCACTCCGGTGCTGGTGTCGTGCACGACGGTGCGCACCACCGTGAGAGAGCAGTTCTGCTCCAGGGCGATGGAGGGCTTGTCGGTGGAGGAGATGTCGCAGTCCTCGACGCTGCCCGTCGAGTCGCCGTTGGCGAGCAGGCCGTTGCCGCGGGCGGCGCGCACCGTGCAGCCACGGAGCCGCGCCTCGCCCTGTTCGGCGAGGACGAGTCCGCTGGTGCCGAGGTGCTCGAACGTGCAGGACTCCACGGTGGTGGGCGTGGTCGAGGTGACGACGATGCCGGCGCCCTGGGGGTTGCTCACCCGGCAGTCCCGCAGCGCGAGGGAGCCGGTGCCCCCGGCCAGTACGGCAGTCCAGGCGGCGCCGACGATCTCGCAGCCGTCGAGCGCGGCCTGCCCGCGCCGCACGTCCACGGCGGGCAACTCCGCGTCACCGCCGCGCAGGGACAGCTCGGAGAGCATCACAGCGTCGGCGCGCAGGGCGAGAACGCTGCCCGAACGTGGCCGGATCTCGACCGTGCCCCGGCCCTCGGCGGCCGTGAGGGTGACCCTGGTGTGGATCACCAGGTTCTCCGCGTACGTCCCGGGCCGGACGCTGATCAGCGCCCCTGTACGGGCAGCCGCGAGTGCCTCACCGATCGTCCGGTAGCGGTCCCGGTCCCCGGGACCGACCGTCAGTACCTGGCGCGACACGCACCAACCTCCTTGCTGGGGCAACGTCTTCAGCTGGGCCCCCGGTCTGACGGGGACGGGTGTCGGCGAACCGACGGTGCCATCATGCCCCGCTGCCGGGGCGGGCGGATGCCGGGAGCGACGCTCTCGGCCGGAGGGCGTCCGGAGCGCGCTCAGACGCTCCACTTCTGGTTGTCGGTGCCGGCACAGGTCCACAGTTGCAGCCAGGCGCCGTTGCCCGTGTTGTTGTCCTTGATGTCGACGCACTTGCCGACGACGGTGTTGACCAGGTCGTGGCGCTCGTTCAGGACGAACTTCTGGGCGGCGTTGCCACTGCACCGGGCGATCTGGATCGGAGTGCCGTCGTTGTAGTTCGCGTTGGCCACGTCCAGGCACAGGCCCTGGATGCGCATGGTGCCGTCGGAGGCGAACTGCCACTTCTGCGCCACACCGTTGTTGCAGTCCCACACGAACAGTTTCTTGCCGTCGCCGAAGTCGGCGTTCGGTACGTCGAGGCAGCGGCCGGAGAGATGGCTGCGTACGGAGACCGGGGCGCTGAACGTCACGCCCGACCCGGGGTTCGAGGGCTGGTCGGCGGAGCCGCCCCCGGACGTCTTGCCGCCACCCGACTTCGCGGGCTCGTCCTGCTTGCCCGAGTCGCCCTTGGGCTGGTCCTTCCCGCCACCGTCCTGCTTCGGCGTCTCCTTGCCCGAGCCCTGCGCCAAGCCCCCGCCGGGGGCTTGCTTCACCGGCTTGTCGGGCTTGCCGGAACTCTTCTCGTCGTCCGGAGTGGCGGTGTCGGGCTTGGTCACCACGAAGTCGCCCGGCGCCTCCTGCGCACCGCCACCGAGTACGGTGCCTCCCGCCGGCGCCGCTTTGGCGTCCTTGTCGTCGCCTCCCGTGAGCACGAGAAACGGCACCGACACGAGCAGTGCCCCGGCGACCGCGGCCCCGGCCAGCACCGCTTTGCCCGGCCGGCCCACGTGTGCGGCCTGCTGCTGCGGCCGGTCGATGGCGGTCGCGGTCATGGTCCGCACGAGCGCGGGCAGGCGGCTCTTGGCCTCCGCGGCGGCGCCCGGGTCGGACTCCGAGTCGGGGTCGGGGTTCGGGTCGGTTTCGGGCCGGCCGCCGGTGGCGGCTCGGGACTCGGACCGGCCGCTGTCGTCGGCTTGGGACTCGGACGGGCCGCTGCCGACGGCTCGGGACTCGGACGGGCCGCTGCCGACGGCTCGGGACTCGGACGGGCCGCTGCCGACGGCTCGGGACTCGGACGGGCCGCTGCCGGCGGTTTCGGCTTCGGGCTCTGGCCCTGACTCGGCCGCACGGCCTTCGCCGGCAGCCCCGGACGCGGCGGACGATGCCTCGGCTTCGGGCTTCGCTTGAGCGGCCCGGGAATTCGCCTGGCCGGCCTCGCCCTGCGCCTGCGCCTGCGCCTGCGTGGACTGAACTTCGGGCTGGGACTGGGCGACGGTGGCGGTCGAGGCCGTCTCCTCACCGGCGGAACCGGACTCCGTCTGCGCGGAGGTGGGGGTGTGCTGGGCCGGACGCGTCACGGGGTCCTCCCTGTGGTGTGGGGCCAGGGTTCGGAAGAGCTGTGGGTCCGGACCTCGGAAGGGGCCGCGGGCGCCTGCTCGGCTTCCGGTTCGGGCAAGGCGTCGAGGAGCCTGTCCGCCGGGACGAGCAGGGGGGCCGCGGCACCGGCGTTGACCATCAGCTGCGCGCCGGAACCGCGCAGCGATCGGGCCAACTCCTGTGCCGGGACGGTGTCATGGCGAAGTGCCGAGGACATGAACTCGTGTGCCGGGGAGGTGAACGAAAGGATCACCGGCGCCCCGTCCAGACCGGCTGCCGTCAGCGGCCCGCCGTCCGGTCCGCGCACCACCGTGATCTCCGTTTCCGCGAGCGCCGCGAGCGCCTCGTCCACCGAGCCGTAGCCGGTGGCGGCCCGCTGCGCCGCCGCGTCCACCGGGTCGGTGGGCTCCGGCCAGCCGAGCGCCCGGGCCGAGGGCCGGTAGGCCGGGTTGGGACGGTAGTCGCCGACGTCCCCGCTCTCGTCGGACTGCCACTCCCCCAACACCGCCCATTCCGGCGGCGTACGGTCCTGGGTCCACTCCGGGTCCACCATCCCGATCCAATGGCCGGGCGCCCGGCGGGCGGCGTCCCGTACTGCCTCGGGTATCTCGGGGGTGTCGGTGGCCCGGGTGTCGTCGGCGCCGGGTGACTCCACGGTGACCGGCCCGGAGCTGTCGGGCATGTCGGGCCCGCCCTCTAGCCGTTGTCCGGGCCGCATCTCCACCTGAACTCTTCGGTCAGTACGAACACTTGGGTGCCGGCGGCTTGCGCACCTGCCGACGATGATCAGATCGGGAGCCCCAGGATGCCACACGAGCACCGCCCGTTGCGGAGCAGGCAGGGTCCGAATCGCGCGCCCACGTGCCCGTTTGCTGCCCGGGTCGGGAACTTTCCGGGAGCAGCGAGGCGTGAGTGGACAAAGCGACGGGAGAGTTGGGGGAGGTGCTCGGCCGATCGTCCTTGGTACGGGCTAAGTTGGCCCGTACGGGAAGACCTCGTAGTTCGAGAAGGCGTCGGATCGGCTCGCGGCCGCCACCGCGGCGGGTCGGTGCACCTCGACGACCGTGACCGGGCCGAACCGGTCCGTCCCGGCGTGGCGCTCGACCAACGCACGCCGGACTTCCCGGTGTTCGTCCAGCCGACCACTGCACGGGCCCCGGCCACAACCGACAGCTCCGCCACCGAGGAGGAGTACCGCATGTCCCCCCAGCACCCCACCCCCGACGCGAACGCGGAGGCGGCCGCCACCCGCGCAGGGGAGACCGGATTACCGCCCACGCCTGCCGCACCGGACGAGCCGGCCCCGAGCCAGGCCCGGACCCCGGCTGCGGCCTCCGCTCCGGACGCGGAGACCGGGAACACCGGGGCATCCGGAAACACCGCGGCGGAGACCGGCGCCGCCGGGGCGAAGTCCGGCACCACGGGGGCCGGGGAGCCGACTGCCCCCGCGGCCGGGGAGACCGCCGCCACCACGACCACGTCCGGCACCGGCACCGGCACCGGCACCGGCACCGGCACCGGGGAGACCGCCGCCACGGTGACCACCCCCGCCACTGGCACCGGGGAGGCCACCGCCACCGGGTCCGAGGAAGCCACTGCCTCAGCGGCAGCCGGGACCACCGAGGCGCCCGAGGAGCGCGTCGCCGTAGCGGCCGCCGTGGCGACTCCGCCGCCCGGTACCAAGACCGACACCGGTGTCGGCAGCGGACGTCCGCGCAAGCCGATCCTGGCGGGCGCGGCGATAGCCGGCGCCGCGCTGATCGCCATACCCCTGCTGCTGACCGGCAGCGCGAAGGACGACGGACCCCCGGACTCCGCCAAGGGGTTGGCCGCGGAGGGCTCCGACACGGTCCTGAACCCGACGTCCGCCCCCGCAGCCCTCGACGACTACGTGGCCGAGAAGCCCAGTCCGTCCCCGAAGAAGGCGAAGGCGACGAAGAGCGCGCCGGCGAAGGTCACCGCACCTCAGCCCGTCGTACCCACGCCGGAGTCCAGCCCGAGCAGCAAACCGGAGACGAAGCCGAAGGCAAAGCCCAAGCCGAAGCCGAAGGCGACCCCGCAGCCGAACTGGAGCACCGAGACCGTCTTCGCGACCAGCGTCCTGGAGGTCAACCAGGCCTGGACGACGAACCGCATCCGGATGGTCATGCAGACCGACGGCAACCTCGTCGTCTACAACGAGCACGGCAACCCCATCTGGGCGTCCATGACCTTCGGCTCGAACCACCGGGCGATCTTCCAGCCGGACGGCAACCTCGTCATCCACAACGGCGAGGACCGCCCCATCTGGGCCTCCCAGACCTGGGGCCACGAAGGAGCCCAACTCGTCCTCCGGGCCGACGCGAAGGTGGTCATCGTCCAGAACGGCGCGGTGCTCTGGTCGACCTGACACCCTGCGGCGGGGATGCCTTACCGGGTACACCCCCGCCGCACGCGATCCGGATGGAGTCAAGGTGAAGGTAGTTCTCTTCGGGGCATCAGGCATGGTCGGTCAAGGTGTTCTGCGCGCATGCCTGGAAGAACCGGAGGTCACCGAGGTCGTCGCCGTCGGGCGTCGGCCGCTCGGCAGGAGCGCGCCGAAGCTTCGCGAGGTGCGGCACGCCGACTTCTCCGATCTCACCCCGATCGCAGGAGAGCTCTCAGGGGCGGACGCCTGTTTCTACTGCCTCGGAGTCTCGTCCGTGGGACTCAGCCATGAGGAGTACGAGAAGATCACGTACGAGTACACCTTGGAGGCGGCCCGGGTGGTGGCCGCCGACAATCCGCACGTGACCTTCGTGTACGTCTCGGGGGAAGGCACCGACAGCACGGAACAGGGACGCGTCTTCTGGGCCCGGGTGAAGGGCCGGACGGAGAATGCGCTGATGGCCATGGACATGCGCGCCTACGCCTTCCGTCCCGGGTGGATCCAGCCCGTCCACGGGGAGACCTCCGCAACGCGGTGGTACCGGCTGGCATACCGCTTCACGTCCTGGCTGTATCCGCTCCTGCGCCGAGTGACGCCCCGCTACGTGACCAGCACCGAGCACCTCGGGCGGGCGATGATCGCCGTCGCCCGGCTCGACGGTTCCGGACCGCGGGTTCTGCGAACGGACCAGATCACCCGGCTCGGCGGTTAGACCTGCCGCTCACGCGCAGCGGGACGGCAGGGTCTCGTCACGCGACGGCGGTGCCCTCCAGCTCGACCAGCTGGCCGGGGATCGCCAGTCGCGTCACCCCGAGCATCGTGGTGGCCGGAGCCACTCCGACGGCCCCCAACCGCGCCGCCAGCACGCCGTAGTGCCGGAACAGCAGGTCGACGTCGGTCGTGTAGACGTTGAGCCGGACGAGGTCCGCGAGGGACATGCCGGCCTCGTCGAGCACGGCCTCCAGGTTGTCGATGCCGAGCGTCAGCTGCGCGGCGATGTCTCCGTCATGCTGCGGCTTCCCGTCGGGGCTCATCGCGGTCTGCCCCGAGATGTACAGGGTCCGTGTGTGCCCGGAGACCAGCTCACCTTGGTTGAATCCCAGGTCCACCGACCACGTCACCGGGTTGACCGCTGTTCGTTCCACTGCCACGTCGGCTCCATTCACTTCATCGGGAGTGCGCACGTCTCTCGGCCCGGTAGCCACGGGCCTTGACGTCGCGTCGACGAGCCTCGCAACAAATCACGACACCCTTGGTCACGTATTCCTCTAGGGTTTTCGCATGCGCGCCGACCGACTGGTCTCACTGGTGCTGCTGTTGCGCCAACGCGGTCGGCTGACGGCGAACACGCTGGCCCGCGAGCTGGAGGTGTCCACCCGCACGGTGCTGCGTGACATCGAGGTGCTGTCCGCGGCCGGCGTTCCCGTCTATGCCGAACGCGGCAGGCACGGCGGCTTCGCTCTGCTGCCCGGTTTCCGCACCGAGCTGACCGGGCTGAACCACGACGAGACCCTCGCCCTGCTGACCGCCCGATCGGGGCGCGGCGAGCAGGTGTTCGGCCTCCGACCGGCGCTCGCTTCGGCGATCCGCAAGGTGGTCGACGCGCTGCCCGAAGGACACCTGGCGTCCGCGAGCGACGCGGCCCGGCGTTTCCTCGTCGACCCGGAGACCGATCTTCTCTCCCGCCGGCTGGTCACCGAGGAGGTTGCCGACACCGCGATCGTCGAGGTCAGGCGCGCGGTCCTCGCCGGCCACAAGCTGCGCATCCATTACGCGGCCACGGATCAGGCACCGCAGTGGCGCACGGTGGACCCGATCGGCCTGGTCACCGTGCGGGAGCGAGGCTATCTGCTGGCCACGAGATCAGGCGAGGACCGCACCTACCGGTTGTCGCGGGTGTTGGCCGCGGAGGAACTCCCCGAGGCGGCACAGCGCCCCGACCGGGTCGACCTGGACCGGATCTGGCGGGAACGCTCTGCGCAGTTCCTCTCCGACGGCGACCACATCACCGTGCTGGTACGGATGAACCCGGTGCGGCGGGAGGAACTGCTGGACACCACGCTCGCCGTGCGGGCGGAAGAGCCCGACGCGGACGGCCGGCTGCGGCTGGAGGTGACGTTCCAGGACTTGCGGCACGCCGAATGGGCGCTGTGGCAGCTCGGCACGGACGCGGAAGCCCTGGCCCCACAGTCGTTGCGCACTGCCCTGCGCAACCGCGCGGCCGCGATGGCCGCCCGCTACGAAGAAGCACCGTGATGCTGTGTCAGTCCGTCGTGAAGGAGGCGAACATGTCGATCAGCGGCTGGGGAGCCCGGTCGTTGAAGATCGTCTCCAGGCCCTCCGCCGACTGCCGGGCGGTCTCCTCGCTGCGGGGAAAGAGCGCCTTCTCGTAGACCGCCAGTGCCAGCTCGGTGTCCCCGGGGTGCGCGGCGAGCGCCTGACCGAGCTCGGCGCCGTCGATCATGGCCAGGTTGGCGCCCTCACCGGCGAAGGGTGACATCAGGTGCGCCGCGTCGCCGAGCAGGGTGACACCGGGGGTGCGCTGCCACTCGTGCCCGATGGGCAGTGCGTGGACGAGGCGGGGGACCGGCGGGCCGTCGCATTCGGCGATCAGCCGCCGCAGGCCGGGTGCCCAGTCGGCGAAGCGCTCGGACAGGGTGGCCCTGACCGCGTCCGGGTCGGTGAAATCGACGGTGGACAGCCAGTGTTCCTCGGCCCGCAGGGCGGTGTAGACGTGCAGGCTGCCGTCCGTCTCCCGGTGTGCGAGGAAGCCCTTGTCGTCACCCAGGGCGAAGAACATTCCGCCGCCGATCAGCTCGGCACACTCCGGATGGCGCGTATCGGCGTCGAGCAGGTCGAGTTCGACGAAGGAGATGCCGCTGTACTCGGGGGTGGCGGTGGAGAGCAACGGCCGGACGCGGGACCACGCGCCGTCCGCGCCGACGAGCAGGTCGGTGGTGAGGACGGTCCCGTCGGCGAGGGTCACCTCGTGCCGTCCGGCGCCCAGCGCTCGCGCGCCGATGACCTTGCTGTTCCAGCGGATCGTGTTCCCGGGCAGCGAGCGGAGCAGGATCTCCCGCAGATCTCCGCGGTCGATCTCCGGGCGGCCACCCGTACCGTCGTCGGCCTCTTCCAGCAGGACGCTCGCGTGCTTGTCGAGGACCCGCAACGCCTGCCCGCCGGGATGCACCTTGGCGCTGAACTGTTCATGAAGCCCCGCGACGCGCAGCGCTGCCTGCCCGGTCTCCTCGTGCAGGTCGAGCATGCCGCCCTGGGGCCGCGTGTGCGCACTCGCCTCCAGGTCGAGGACGACGGCCTCAAGGCCGTTGACGTGCAGGACGCGGGCCAGTGTCAGGCCGCCGAGACCGGCGCCGACGACGAGAACGGGGTGGTGAGTGGGGGTGGTCATGGTCGGCCTACTTCCTGCTCGGGGCGGATCCGGAGTCCGGCGGCTCGCGAAGGCTGTCTTCGGCACGGGTGCTGTCCGCCGGTGTGGGGGTCGTCAGGGTCCCCTGGATGACCGAGCGGAAGATCCACGTCAGACGCTCCTGGGGCGTGCCGGACACGAGCGCGTCGCCCACCGCGGCGATCCGCGGATGTGTCTCGGACGGCGCTCCGCGCAGGGCCGTGGTGAGGGACCGGAACTCGTCCTCGGCGGCGCTGTTCCGGTCCCGGGCGGACTGTTCGGCGGCGGTGGCGGTCGCCACTTGCAACAGGACGTCCGCGCCCCAGGCCGCTTGCGCGTCGGGGACCTCGCCCTCGTGCAGGAGCGCGAGGATCGCCTCGACCAGCGCCAGATAGTTGGGGCCCGAGGGACGGGCGACCAGTGCGGAGTGCGCGAGGCTCGGGTGCTCGAACAGCACCTGGGTGTAGGAGCCGAGCACCGCGATGAGCCGGTCGGTCCACTCCCCCTCGGCGTCGACCGGCGTGCGGTCCACGGCGCCGAGCAGGTCTTCCAGGATCGCGGCGTGCAGTTCCGCCGTGTTGGCCACGTACACGTACAGAGACGCCGGCCCGGTGTCGAGCTCCTGAGCCAGCCGCCGCATGGTGACGCGCTGGAGCCCCTCGGACTTCATCAGGCGTACGGCGGTGTCGACGATGCCTTCGTAGGTGAGGGCCGGCTTGGCGGGCCGCTCGCGGCGGCTGCGTGGGGCGGTGCTTCCTTCGGACACATCCACAGCCTAACGAACATGTTCGTCACGAACAAGTTCGTTGCGGATTGGCCTATACCAAAGCCTTGACAGGGCATTTCGAGCGCTCCTTAAATCATGAAGTGAAATAAGTCGTGTCATGCACATGAGATGCAGCGGTGCCCTCCACGCCTTCCCCCTCCCCCACACATGCCGCCTCGTCGGTACAGGAGAAGACATGCCTGACATCCCACCTCAAGCCCTCGCGCCCAACTCCCCCTGTTCCGCCGCCACTTCGGTGAGGCACCCGTGAGGCGGCTGGCCGGGCGGATTCTGGCCGGGCTCGCGATGGTGCTGGGGCTCGCGGTCGCCCCGTCGCCCGTCGCGTCCGGTGCCGTCGCCGCGCCCCAGGCCGCACCGTTCAAGGTCATCGCCTTCTACAACGGCACCTGGGACGCCGCGCACATCGACTTCGTGAAAGAAGCCAATGAGTGGTTTCCGCGTACCGGGGCCCAGAACAACTTCACCTACACCGCGACGACCAACTGGGACCTGCTCGCGAACGGAGGTGTGAACGACTACCAGGTCGTCCTCTTCCTCGACGACGCGCCGCAGAGCTCGGCCCAGCGGGCCGGATTCGAGCGGTACGTGCGGGCCGGGGGCGGCTGGATGGGCTTCCATGTCTCGGCGTTCACGACCGACGCCGGTTCCTGGCCCTGGTACTACAACAACTTCCTCGGCAGCGGGAACTTCCGTTCCAACACCTGGGGCCCGACGACCGCGGTGCTGCGCACCGAGGACCGTACCCACCCCTCCACCACCGGCCTTCCCGCGACGTTCACCTCGGCGGTCAGCGAGTGGTACAGCTGGTCCAACGACCTGCGCAACAACCCGAACATCAAGATCCTGGCCTCGGTGGATCCGTCGAGCTTCCCGCTCGGCACCGACCCCAACCAGTCCTGGTACAGCGGCTACTACCCGATCATGTGGACCAACACCCAGTACAAGATGCTGTACGCGAACTTCGGCCACAACGCCATGAACTACGAGACCAACACCCGGCTGTCGTCCACGTTCGCCAGCGCCACCCAGAACCGGTTCCTCATCGACGGGCTCAAGTGGCTCGCCGGCGCGAGCGGCACTCCCACACCCACCGACCCGATCTCGGACACCGCCTGGTACTCCCTGGCCGACGCGGCGCACGGCACCTGCGTCGACGCAAGGGCCGCGGCCACGGCCAACGGCACCGCGATCCAGCAGTACACCTGCAACCAGACCCTGGCCCAGCAGTTCCAGTTCCGCCCCACCGACAGCGGCTACTCACGCATCGCGATCCGGGCCAATCCGCAGCAGGTCGTCGACGTCACCGGCGTCTCGACCGCCGACAACGCGCCGTTGCAGCTGTGGGCCTACGGCGGTGGCGGCAACCAGCAGTGGCGCCCCGAGCGGGAGGCATCGGGGAACTACCGCTTCGTCGCCCGGCACAGCGGCAAGTGCCTCAGTACGACGGGCAGTTCCGCGAACAGCGTGCAGCTGGTGCAGCGGCCCTGTGACAACTCGGCCGCACAGTCCTTCCGGCTGACCGCACAGCCCTAGGCGAGGCCGGCGACGCTACCCGCCCTTGGCGTCGCCGGTGTCCCGTCCGTCCCGGCGCCGGGATTTCACGGCGTCCAGCGACAGGGCGAGGACGGCACGGTCGTCGTTGTCGGCCTGCGCCGACCAGCGTTCCGCGTCGGTGCGGACGAACGACACGACCGTCGCCGGGTCGGGTGCGCGCTCCCCGGAGAACCGTTGCCCGAGCCGTTCGAGGACGGGGTAGAAGACGCCGTCCTCGTCACGCGCCTCGCTCACCCCGTCCGTGTGCAGGACGAGCACCTCCGCCGGTCCGAGCAGGTGCACCGTCGTGTCTACCCCGTCCGGCGAGAGACCGCCCAGCCCGAGTGGCAGTCCCGGTGCCGTGGGCAGTCGTCGGGCGCCGTTCGGGCCGACCGCCACGGGCGCGGGGTGGCCGCGGTCGACGATGCGCACCTCGCCGCCCTCCGGCGGGAACTCCAGCACCAGGGCGGTGACGAACAGTTCGGGGTCGCCGTCGTCGCCCGCCGGGCTGTTGCGGGCGATGCTGAGCTCCAGCCGGGCGGCCAGGGCGCTCAGGCTCTGCCATTCGTGGGCCGAGACCCGGAAGCTGCCCAGCACCGCGGCGACGGTCTGCACCGCGCCGAGCCCCTTGCCGCGGACGTCGCCGATGATGACCCGCACTCCGAAGGGCGTCTCGCACACGTCGTACAGATCCCCGCCGACGAGGGTGCCGCCCTCGCCTGCCTCGTAGAACCCGGCGGCACGCACCGGGCCGAGTCTTCGCGGCACCGGGCGCAGCAGGGTCCGCTGCATGGCCTCGGCGACCGAGTTGGCGCGGATGAGGTGTTGCCGGGTCCGTTCCCGCTGCGCGGCGAGCGCGACGCTTGCGATGCCGATGAGGGCGGTGGCGGCGTACAGGGCGACGTGGTGCTGTTCGTCGAAGTGGCCGGGGCGGCGGGCGGCCATCCACATCTGCAGCCCCAGGCACACGACGGCCGACATCGCGGTGCCCAGCGGGCCGCGCGTCGCGGCGGCCAGGGCCGGGACCGCGACGAGCAGGAAGCTCACCGGTTCACGGCCCCTGACGATGAACTCGGCGGCCAGGTCGACGAGCACCGCGACGAGCGGCAGCCACCAGACCCAGCCGCGCAGGGTGGGGCCCTGCAGCTCGCGGCGCGGGGGTCGGCCTGGCACGGCGCCGCCCCTAGTTCCCGGGCCCGTCGGGACCGGAGCCGGACCCTGGGCTCGCGGTGCCGGCGGCCGTCGTACCGCGTGCCGGCCGCCGGATCGCCTCGGGAAGCCCGGCCTCGATGCGGGTGAGCTGGGCGGTCAGGCTGCGCAGCCACATGTCGAGGTCGACCAGGACCGGCAACGGCGGCCCGGTCGGCCGTACGGGTGGAGTCGCCTTGTCGACCGTCTTGGGCGGTCTGCCGCTGCACAGGTCGGCGAGTCGGTCCGTGGTCCGGGCGAGCGTGTCGGCGCCGGCCCTGGCCCGGTCGCCGGCGTCCGGGGGCAGGGTGTTGGCGGGCAGGTCGAAGCGGGGCAGCCACTGGGCGCCGAGCAGGATGTGGTGGGCGGTGAGGAGTACGGCGTGCCAGTCGGCGCGTACGTGTGCGTCGCTGCCGGGTTCGCTGCGGAACTGGGCGTAGGCGGACTCCGCCAGGCGCAGCCGGTGCAGCGCGGGGAGCGAGGCCGGGGCCGGGACGGAGCCCGGTGGCACCGCGGCGAGCATGCCGACGGTGCCCTTGATCAGCGGGCCGCACTCGTACAGCAGGCCCGCCATGGTTCTGCGCACCTCGGCGCGGGCGCCGGCCGGCCAGGCGAGCATTCCGCACAGCAGACCGATGGCGCTGCCGGTGACCACGTCCACGATCCGGGCCTCGGCCAGTCGCCAGGAGGCCGGGGCGATCTGGGCGAACGCGGTGGCCACGACCAGCGTGAAAAGGCCCTGCGCCCAGGCGATGCCGAGCAGGGGCCCGAGCGCGAAGGCGATCAGCATGGCGGGGGCCAGGATGGCCGCGTACGCCTCGGTGTGCCGGGCCAGGCCGGTGAGCAGGGCGCCCGCGACGACGGCGCCCACGAGGTTGCCGGTGACGGCCTGACGGATGGCCGTCCAGGCCTCCTCCACCGTGGTCCGGCTCAGTGTCAGCACCGCGAGCAGCACCCAGAAACCGTGCGTCAGATCGAGCGAGCCCGCCACCAGTCGTGCCGCGGCCAACGCCAGCGCGATCCGCAGGGCGTTGTGGAACTGCACCGAGCGCAGCGAGATGTTGCCGGTGATCCGGCGCAGCCACAGCTGGGCGGTGGCCGCGTGCGTGTACCAGAACAGCTCCGTGGGTTCGATGGGCGCAGTGCGACGTCCGTCGAGGCCGACCCGCACGGAGATCTCCAGGGCGCGCACCGACTCGGCGACCGCCAGCAGCGCCGCCTGTCTGCGCAGCACCTCCGCCGGAGGCACCTCGTCGGCGGGTCCCGCCGCCTGCCGGGCTCGGATCCGCTGGAAGTCGTCGATGGCCTCGTCCATCCGCTGCGGTCCCGGGGCGGCCCTGCCCGTGCGCAGGGCGGCGGCGGTGTCGTCGAGGAGGGACACCACGCGCGGCAGCAGCGTTCGCAGCGCTGTGTCCCGGTCACCTTCTCCGCTCTCCCGGACGCTGTCGTTCCGCGCTCCGCTCCGCACGAGTTCGCGCAGCTCGCCCATCTCGGTCAGATGGGCGAGCTGTTCGAGGAGCCGGCGGGCGGCGGACCCCGCCTGAGCCAGGCCGCGGGCCGCGCGGTCCGGGCCGGCGGGACGCTGCGCGGGCGAGGTGTTGGACAGCCGCAGCCGAGCGCCGGCCTCCCGCAGCTCCTCCGGTGCGAGGGCGTTGTCCCCGGTGATGGTGTCGCGCGCCGTCGCGAGCGCCTGCGCGAGAGCCGCCCGGTACGTCGGCTCAGGTGGGGTCGGCAGCACGAACAGCTCGCACAGCACGAGCGCGACCACGCCGAAGGTGAGCCCTGCCAGCCGCAGGCCCAGCGTGTCGGGTTCGTACGGCGGGAAGCAGGCCAGGATGTAGAAGAGCTGGAGTCCGGGGGCCGCCCCGGCAGGGCGCGGGCCCGCGATCGTCGCGAAGGCGAGGAGGAAGCCCACGACGAGCATGCCGAGCACCGCCGCCCAGGTGTGCACCGCGAGCACGGTCCCGAGAGTCACCAGCCCGAGTCCCACGGGCAGTGCCTTCAGCATCACCTCGGCCCGCTGCCGCCCGGATCCGGGGATCGGGGACAGCAGGCCCAAGGAGATCGGCCCGAAGAGTGCGTACAGGGCGAGGACGGGTTCGTCGAGCCCGTACACGAAGGTGTAGAAGCCGAGGGACGCGGCGAGGGTCACCCGCACCGACCGGTGCAGGATCCGGGTCCGCTCCACCCCGCCGATCACGGCAGCTGCCCGCCGTGTGACGGCCGCGAGCCGGCGCCGCCACCGTGGGCCCGTGCGCCGGCCGAGCGGGGCGAGCCCGGCGGCGGGGCTTCCCCGATCTCGGCCGCGTCCGCGAACCGATGACGTACCACCAGGACTACCGCGGAAGCCGCCAGAATCACCGCACCTCCGCAGCGCAGGATCGCGTCGTAGGCGGCGTCCGGCGACCGCTCCGGCAGCATCGCGGTGATCGCGGACGCGGCGGCCGCCAGCGCGACGCCGCCGAGGGTGACCAGGAAGGTGAGCAGTACGCCCGAGGCCTCACCGGCCCGTTCGGGCGACACGACCTGCTGGGTGGCCACGCTGGCGAACGTCCAGCCCAGCCCCAGGCCGAGTCCGCACCAGGCGAACACGGGAACGTACAGCCACCAGGCCGTCACCAGGCTGAGCACGATCATGCCCGTGCCGGCGAGCGCCCCGGCCAGCGCCATCACCGACACCGGGCGCAGGTGCCCGGAGAGCCTCGCGCCGAGCGGCCCGCTGAGCGCCACCAGCGCGGCGGGGGCCAGGAACACCACGCCCGCCTCCAGCGGAGACAGGCCCCGCACCTGCTGGAGGTACAGCGTCGACACGAACACGGTGACCGCGTAGCCCATGTTGGTGACGGTGCCCGTGCCGGTCACCAGGACGTAGGGCGTGTTGCGGAAGAGCCCGAGGTCGATGAGCGGATGCCGGGCGCGCAGCTCACGCCGTACGAACAGGGCGGCCGCCACCGCGAAGAGGGCCAGCAGGGTGAGTGTGCGGGCATGGTCCCAGCCCCAGGCGCTGCCGCGTTCGACGGCCAGTGTGAGCGCGGCCAGTGCGCATACGACGGTCGCGCAGCCGATCAGGTCGAGCTGGCGCGGTGCCGTCGGATCCCGGGAGTCGGGCACGTACGCGTACGCGACGGCCAGTGCCAGCACGCTCAGCGGTGCCAGCAGCCAGAAGATCCAGCGCCAGCCGGGTCCCTCGGTGAAGCCGCCGCCGACGAACGGTCCCAGGGCCGTGCCCACGTTGGCGATGCCGAACACCGCTCCCAGCGCTCGGGCCCGGGTCTCGTCCGGGAAGGCGTTGGTGATCACGGCGACCGAGACCGGGAAGACGAAGCCCGCGCCGACGCCCTGCACGATCCGCGCGCCGACGAGCGCCCACAGCCCCGGCGCGAGCGCGCAGCCGACCGATCCGGCAGCGAACAGGGCCGTGCCGGCGAGCAGGGCGCCTCGCCGTCCGAAGACGTCGCCGACCCGGCCGCCGACGATGAAGCAGCAGCCGATGGCGAGCATGTACGCGGAGAGGGTCCACTGGGCCGCCGAGGCGGTGACACCGAATTCGTCGGCGATGCCGGGGACGGCCAGGTTCAGCGCGAAGAAGTCGAGCTGGATGCAGAACAGGGCGACCGCCACCGCGATGAACGCACCTCTGCGCGCGGCCGGCGAAGCCTCTGCGCCCATGAGCACGTTCCTCTCGGACCGACACCACCACGGCGACGAACCACCGCACGACGCGGCCGGCCGGACACGCCCTCGACTCCCCGATTGTCGACCGCCCCCGCCACCCCCGCAGCCCGGCATTCCCCCACTCGGCGGCACTCCACCGAGTCGGGGACAGGCGGCCGACGCTCCCGCCGCCCGGCGCCGGTACCGGCCTTCGGGCGAATTCCGGGCCGGGTCCGCGATCCGGCGGCCGATGGGTGGTACGGGCATGAGGATGGCCACGCCCCCCGATCCGCCCGCCTCGTCCGTCGGCCGCCCGAGCGGCGCGGATTCGCGCGTGCCGGAGTGGCTGCGGACGTCTGCCGCCTACGCATGGCGGATCATCGTCGTGGCGATCGTCGTGCGTGCCGTGTTCTCGGTGCTCGGGCAGTTCCACCGGGTCGCCGTCGCCGTGTTCCTCGGTCTGGTCCTCACGACCGTGCTGCGCCCCGTGGCCGGGCTCCTCGCCCGCAGGATGCCGCGTCCGCTCGCCGTGGCGAGTGCGGTCATCGGCGGTATCGCCGTCGTGTTCGGGGGGCTTGCCCTGGTGGGCGAGATCGTGGCGAGTCAGCGAAGAGGGCTCCAGAGGGAGTTCGTGGCGGGTATCGGCCGGATCGAACGGCAGCTGGAGGAACCGCCCTTCCGGCTCCCGGCGAACACGTTCGACGACCTCCAGTCCCGGATCGGCAAGCTCCTCTCCAGCCACCGCTCCACCATCATCAGCGAGGCCGTGAGCGGCGCAAGCCGGCTGCTCGAAGTGCTGACGGTCATCGCGCTGGCCCTGTTCTGCGCCGTGTTCTTCACGCACTCCGGCGACCGGCAGTGGCAGTGGATCTGCGATCAGCTGCCCAGGAGGGCGCGGCAGCACCTCATGCTCGCCGGCCGGGCCGCATGGCGGACGTTCACCGGATACACGCACGGCATCCTGCTCGTCGCGGCGACCAACGCGTTCCTGGTCTGCATCGCCCTGCTCGTCCTCCGTGTCCCCCTTGCCGTTCCGCTGGCGCTGCTTGAATTCGTGGCCGCCTTCATCCCGTTGATCGGCTCACCCATCGCCCTGGCCGTCGCGGCCGTCGTCGCGCTGGCGACGAAGGGGCCGGTGACCGCTCTCATCGTCGTCGCGCTGATCGTGATCATCGGTCAGATCGAGGGCCACCTCCTGCACCCCATCGTCATGAGCTGGGCGGTGCGTCTGCATCCGGTCGTCGTGGCCCTCGCCGTCGTCGGCGGGGCGATCGCGGCCGGGTTCATCGGCGCCGTCGTGGCCGTGCCCTTCGTCGCCGTCCTCTGGTCGGTCCACCAGGCGCTGCGGGGCCGCGCCGACGGCTCGGAGGCAGCCGGGGCACGGCCGGTCGTGGGGTCCGGTCCTCGGCCGACTTCTGAATGATCTCTAGGGCGTGTGCTGGCGGGCCGTCCGGTAGCGGAGGTAGACGACTCTCGAGTTGTAGCTGCGGGTCTCGACGAGTTCGAGGTCCACCTGGCTCTCGTGCCGGGGGAAGAACGGAATGCCACCGCCGAGCAGCACCGGGTAGACCATGAGCTGGTACTCGTCGATCAGCCCCGCGGCGGCCACCTCGGCGGCGAGAGTCGGGCCGCCGATCGCGATGTCCCCCTCCCCCGGCTCGGCGCGCAAGCGCTCGATCTCCTTCGCCACGTCGCCGGACACCAGGCGGGCATTGCCCTCCACCGCCGACAGCGTGTTGGAGAACACCACCTTGGGGAGCGCTTTCCAGAGCGCGGCGAACTCCAGCCCCGGGGCGTCGAGCGACGGATCCTGTTCGGCCGTCTCCCAGTACAGCATCGCCTCGTAGAGCCGTCGTCCCAGCAGGTGAAAGCCGAGCTCTCGCACATCTTCGATCCAGAAGCGGAAGACCTCCTCGTCTGGCGCTCCCCAGTCCATCCCGCCGTCGGGGCCGACGATGTAGCCGTCCAGTGAGACGTTCATCGAATAGGTCACTCTGCGCATCGGACGTCCTCCTCGGTGACGGTTCGACAGTACGACCGCCGAACGCCCCAGGACTCATCGCGGCTCGCGGAATTCCCTCGGAACCATCCGCCCCGCGCGCCCCGACTCGCCCGTTCGCCCGCCGTCAGTCCATCAGGACGCCGGGGTTGAGGATCCCGTGGGGGTCAAGGGCGTTCTTGGTGGCGCGGAGTGCCAGGGCGAAGGGGGCCGGGCGCTGGAGGTCGTAGCCGGGGCGGTGGTCGCGGCCGACGGCGTGGTGGTGGGTGATGGTGGCGCGGTGGCGGTGCAGTACGTCGGTCGCGGCGGCCTTGATGTCGTCCCAGACGGCGACTTCGTCGCCGGGGCGGCCGGCGACGGCCACGGTGAAGTAGGGGGCGGCGCCGTCGGGGTAGACGTGGGTCAGACGGCAGTTGATGGTGGCCGCGTGCCCGGTGGCCTTCAGGGCGGCGGCGCCGACCTCGGTGCGGACGGCGTCGATCAGGGCGGGGATCCGGTCCCAGGTGGCGGCCGTCTCGAAGGTCTCGACGACGGCACCCATACGGGCCAGTCCGTCGCGCAGATAGGGCATGCGCAGGAACGCCGAGCGCCAGGCGCCGACGGCCGCGTCGGCCGGGGCGCCGCCGTTCGCCTTCGGTGCCTCGCCGGTGCCGCCGTGTGCGCGGGCCAGGTCCAGGGCGATCGCGAGACGGTCGTCGACGGGGGCGGTCGCGGATTCGAAGCCCAGGACCAGCACGGAGGAGCCGTCGTGCGAGGCGCCGGAGAGCAGCGCCTCGCCGGGGTCGAGCAGGCGGCAGTTGGCCGGGGCGAGGTCGGACTGGGCGATGGTGCGCACGGCGTCGAGCGCACGCCGGAAGTCGGTGAAGGCGACGGACGCGGACGCCTTGTGCCGGGGGCGTTCCTGAAGGCGCATCCACGCCCTGGTGATGACGCCGAGCGCGCCTTCGGATCCCAGGAACAGACGGTCGGGCGAGGGTCCTGCGCCGGATCCGGGCAGACGCCAGGAAGTGCTGGTTCCGGCGGGGGTGACGACGCGCAGGGACTGCACGAAGTCGTCGATGTGGGTGTGGACTGTGGCGTAGTGGCCGCCGGCCCGGGTCGCAAGCCAGCCGCCGAGGGTGGAGAACTCGAAGCTCTGCGGGAAGTGGCGCAGCGTCAGGCCGTGCGGGCGCAGCTGTTCTTCCAGTACGGGACCGAGTGCCCCGGCCTGGATGAGGGCCGAACGGCTGACGGTGTCGATCTCCAGGACCCGGTCCATCGCGGTCAGGTCGAGGGACAGCACGGCCCGGTGGGCTTCGCCGCGGTACTCCACGCCGCCGACGACGGACGAGCCGCCGCCGAAGGGGACGACGGCCACTTGGTGCTCGCCGGCCCAGTCCAGCAGGTCGGCCACCTCCTGGTCGTCGGTCGGGCGGGCAACGAGGTCGGGGATCCGGCCGGGGCGGCCTCGCAGGGCCCGGATGACGTCGCGGTAGGCCTTGCCCATCGCGTGGGCGGCGCGGGCCTCGGGATCGGCGGTCACCAGGTGCGCGAGGGAGGGCGGGGGTGTCGCGGCGGGACCGCCGATGGCGAGGTCGGCAACCCGGGGTATCGGCAGCGGCCGGGCGAGGGTGCCCGGCAGCAGCGCGCCCATCTCGACGCACTCGGCGTCGTCGGGGTGGGCGTCCGTATAGCCCCAGCCCCACCAGGAGCGGGTGCGGGAGTTGCCGGGGTCGGTCGCGGTCGCGGTGGCAGGCATGGGTGTGCTCCCAGCGGGGTCCAGTGAATTTACCCTACGGTAAATTACCGTAGGGTAAGATCGATGGCATGACAACGCACTCCTCCAAGGCCGGCACCAAGGGCGTGCCGAGAGCCGCGCGTGAGCAGCAGGTTCTGGCCGCGGCCACCGAGGAGTTCGGCCGTCATGGCTACGAGGCCACCACCGTGGCCGCCATCGCCACGCGCGTGGGCGTCACCAAGCCGCTGCTGCACCAGTACTTCGGCAGCAAGCAGGACCTCTACCTCGCCTGCCTCGACCCGGTCGGCGAACGCCTCCTGGGCGCGGTCCGCACCGCGATGGCCGAGCCGGCCGCCGATGCGCCGCCCACCTCCCTGCGCGTCCTGGCGGCCCTGTTCACCGCCCTCGAAGGGCGGCGCGACGCCTGGTTCGTGCTCTACGACGCCACGCTGCCGCCCGACAGCGACGCAGCCCGCCGCGCCTCGCACTACCGCACCGCCATCGACGACCTCGCCGCGACCGGCACAGCCGACCTGCTGCGATCGGCCGGCGCCGGCGACCCGCTCGACGCCGACGCCCTCAAGTACGCGTGGCGCGGCCTGTGCACCGCCCTGGTCCGCTGGTGGATCAACCACCCCGACCAGTCGCCGGAGGCCATGACGCAGCGGTGCGCCCGCATCTTCGCCGCCGCCCGCACCATCGGACTCACCGACGACGAGCACGCCTGATTCGCGTCGGCCCACCGGCGACCCGTCCATCGACCACGAGGGCGACGTCGGCGTCCTGCCCCGTCTCCTGGACCCGCTGAACGAACCGACTCCGGAGGCGACCGTGCCGGGCCACGGCGATGCTGCCGCGGCCCGGCCGACGTGCCGTCAGGGAGTCCCCGGGGTCACTTGTCGCGGGAGGCGAGGTACTCCTCGACGCCCGGCGCGGTGTGGGCCTCCTCCAGGTTCACCGCGGCACCGACCGCCTTCGCGTCCGGCTTGTGCACGTAGGTGGAGGTGCTGGCCGGCTGCGCCTTGTCGGAGAAGTTCTGCGCGGTGCCGAGGCCGACGTCGACGTTGGACTGGGCACGGTGCGCCTTGACGACGTCCTCGCGGGCGAGACTGCCGCCCTCGCAGGCCTTCTTCAGGTCGGCGCCCATGATCTGGGCGGCGTTGTAGCCGGAGAGAACTCCGGCGTCGACCAGGGCGTCCGGGTACTTCTTCTTGTACGAGGCGACCATCTTCCGCACCCCGGGCAGGTCGGAGCTGGCGGCCGGGGCGGCGCTGACGATGTTGAGCATGGCGGCGAGGGCGGGCGCGGCCGGGGTCTTCATCAGCTGCGGGGCGTAGCCGGGGGCGCTGCTGACGACGGGGACCTTCAGACCGCGGGATGCCGCGACTCCGACCAGTGAGGCGGTCTGGGCCGGTCCTGCGCTGATCAGGATCGCCTTGACGTCTTCCTTGCGCAGCGCCGAGACCTGCGCGGACAGGTCGGTGTCGGTGGCCTTGATCTTCTGGCCGACGACCTTCAGGCCTGCCTTCTTCGCGGCCCACTTTGAGCCCTCCAGCGCGTTCGCGCCGTAGTCGCCCTCGAAGTAGACGTGCCCGACCTTGTCGCCCTTCTTCAAGCCCTTGGTGCGGGTGAGGAAGTCGACGGCGGCGATCATGTCGATGTCGTAGGTGGTGCCCAGAACCTGTACGGATTCCCGGTCCAGCAGGGAGGCGGCCCAGGCCTGGGGGAAAGTCAGCACCTTGTCCCGGTCGATGTCGTCGAGCAGCGCGGCCATCACGGGCGATCCGATGACCTGGGGCAGGGCGACGACGTCCGCGGAGATGTCGGCGTAGGCGGTGACGGCCTTCTGGACGTCGTAGCCGTGGTCCTTGACGACGATCTCCACGCGCCGGTCGCAGATGCCTCCGTCGGCGTTGACCTCGTCGGCCCACATCTGCTGCGCCTGCACGATGCTCTTGCCGAGGGTCGCGTACGGGCCGGTGAGGTCCGTGAGGGCGCCGAGCTTGATGGTCTTGTCGGTGACTCCGGGGCCGGTCTTGACGCCGTCGGCGCCGTCGCCCGCGCTGTCGGAGGAGTTGGCCTTGGAGCTGCATCCCGTGCCTGCGAGCAGCAGGGCGGCGAGTGCCGCGGCCAGGAGCGTTCTGCTGCGCGGTGCGGCGCGGTGTGTGTGGTCGTGCGAGGGCTTCACGGGGTGGGCTCCTTGGCTCGTACGGCTGGCGCGGTCGGTTGGGAAGGGGAGGTGGCGTTCGAGGGTGGTGGTGCCGTCCGGGGGCGGCGGACGCGGGCGCGCAGCCGCCGGACCAGGCCGTGCAGGCCGTCGGGGGCGAAGAGGAGGATCAGGACGATCGACGCGCCGTAGAGGTAGCGGGCCGCCTCGGTGGGGCCGACCGTGCCGTCGGTGGTGCCGGGGGCGGCCACCAGCGGGAGTTGGTCGGCGTAACGGGTCATCAGCAGCGGCAGTGCCGTGACGAACACGGCGCCGACGGTGGCTCCGGCCACCGATCCGAGTCCGCCGATGACGATCATGGCGAGGTAGTCGACGGACAGCACGAGGCCGAAGTAGTCGGGCACCACGCGGCGGAAGGAGAGGGCGAGCAGTACGCCGGCCAGGCCCGCGTACATCGACGACACCACGAAGGCCGCCGAGCGGTAGCGGGAGACGTCGACGCCCATCACCGCGGCCGCGGTCTCGCTGTCGCGCAGCGCCACCAGGGCTCGCCCGGGACGCCCTCGCAGCAGCCCCCTGGCGGTGAACCAGGTGACCGCGAACAGCGCGAGGCCCAAGTACCACAGCCGTTCCTCGGCACCGAACGGCACGCCCAGCAGGGTGAGTTCGGAGTCGGCGGAGAAGGAGAAGCCGCCCACTTCCAGGGGTGGCACCGAGCGGCCGTTGAAACCGCCGGTGACGGAGTCCGCGGTGAGCAGGACGTGGTGCCCGAGGAAGACCAGGGCCAGGGTGGCGACGCCGAGGTAGATGCCACGCACCCGGCCGGCGACGGGACTGAACAGCCCGCCGGCCGCACCGGCCAGCAGCACCGCGAGTACCGCGGCGACGACGGTGGGCAGCCCGGGTCCGGGTTCACCGGCCAGCCATACGTAGCCGTAGGCGCCCACGGCCAGGAAGAAGGCGTGGCCGAGGGAGAGTTGGCCGGCGGTGCCGGACAGCAGGCCCAGGCCCACCGCGCCGACCGCCGCCGCCATGGAGAACAGGCCGATGCGCAACCAGAACGCGTCGAGGTAGAAGGGCAGCGCGCACAGGACGGCGACGGCCGCGAAGGTCCGGCCCAGACGGATCGCTCGGGCGCGGGAGAGTCGTTCAGACACGGACCGCCGCCTTTCCGCCGAACAGCCCGGTGGGCCGAATCAGGAGCACCAGCACCATCACCGCGTAGGGCGCGACGTCGCCGAACCCCTCGCCCAGGACGTGCAGGTCGGACTGGTAGCCGGCGACGAGTGCCTCGGTGAGTCCGATCAGCAGGCTGCCCGCGAGGGCACCGGGCGGTGACGCCATCCCGCCGAGGATGGCCGCCGGGAACGCCTTCAGCGCGATCTGCCCTGTCGTGCGTTCCAGGCCGGGCGCGGGGAACGCGGCGAGGAACACCGCCGCCAGCGCGGCCAGCGCTCCGGCCAGGCACCAGGCGAGGGTGCGCACCCGCACCAGCCGTACGCCCATCAGGGCGGCCGCTTCCACGTCCTCGGCCGAGGCGCGCAGCGACAGGCCCCAGTTCGTGTACCGGAACAGGGCGAAGACTGCGGCGATGACGACGGTGGACACCACGATCGCCGCGATCCGGCTGTCGGCGACGGTCACCGGGCCGAGACCGCTCACCGAGTCGCCCCAGGGGTCGCCGAGCGAGAGCAGGTCACCGCCGATGCGCCGCGACAGGTCGGTGAGGATGACGATGTCGACGCCGATGGTGACGATGGTCTGCACATGGGCGGCGTGCGGGTCGGCTCCCCCGCCGGCCTGGAGCAGGAAGCGGTCCATGGCGCCGGCCACGGCCGCGGTCACCAGGACGGACACGGCGAGCGCTCCGGCGAAGCCCAGGTCGTCGTGGAATACAGCGGTGACGTAGCCGCCGAGCAGCAGCAGCGAGCCGTGCGCGAAGTTCATGACGCCGGACGCCTTGAAGATGATGACGAAGCCGAGGGCGACGAGGGCGTAGACCGCGCCGAGGGCGAGTCCGTTGAAGACGTTGTCCAGGAAGGTGGTCATGCCGCGTCCTCCTCTTCGGCGCCGGTGCCGAGGTAGGCGCGCAGCACTTCCGGGTCGCGGCGCACCTCGTCCGGGGTGCCGTGCGCGATGGCGCGGCCGAAGTCGAGGACGGTGACCTCGTCGGCGAGCCGCATCACGAGGCCCATGTCGTGCTCCACCAGCACCACGGACAGGCCGAGTTCGGCGCGAACGGCGTGCACGACCTCGACGGTGCGTGCGCGCTCGGCCGCGTTCATCCCGGCGACCGGCTCGTCCAGCAGCAGGACCCGGGGTTCCAGGCACAGGGCGCGGGCGAGCTCGACGCGCTTGCGGTCGCCGTAGGAGAGCAGGGCGACGGGGCTGTCGAAGTGCCGCGCCAGACCGGTGAGTTCGGCGATCTCGCGGGCGCGGGCGAGATGCTCGCGCTGCTCGCGCCGCACATGCGGCAGACGCAGCGCGCTGGCGGCGAACCCGGCCCGGGTCAGGGCGTGCCGGCCGAGCATCAGGTTGTCGGCGACCGTGCCCTGGGTGGTGACGATGTTCTGGAAGGTGCGGGCGACGCCGAGCGCTGCGATGCGGTGCGGGGCGAGCCGGGTCAGCTCTGCGTCCCCGAGGCGTACGGCGCCCGCGGCCGGGCGGCACAGCCCCGACAGCACGTTGAAGCAGGTGGACTTGCCCGCTCCGTTGGGTCCGATGAGCGCGTGGACGGTGCCCGGGACGACGGTGAAGGACACGGCGTCCAGGGCCGTGAGCCCGGCGAACCGGACGGTCACGTCCGTCACGGCGAGTTCGGGTGGTGCGGTGGTGCGGTCGGTCACGCGGCTCCCTGCCCCTCGGTAGTGCCGGTGGTCTCGGCGGTCTCGGTCGTGTCGGTCGTCTCGGTCGTCTCGGTCGTTTCTCCGAGGTACAGGCGTCGTACGGCGTCCGTGCGGGCGAGTTCGTCGGCGGGGCCGGAGAGCCGGACCTCGCCGACCTCCAGGACATGGGCGGTGTCGGCGAGGGACAGGGCCATGCCCGCGTTCTGCTCGACCAGGAGGACGGCGGTGCCCTGGGTGTTGATCTCGCGGATCACCTCGGCGATCCGGTAGACCATCTGCGGGGCGAGGCCGAGGGAGGGCTCGTCGAGCAGAAGCAGTCGAGGGGCGGCCATCAGGGCACGGCCGATGGCGAGCATCTGCTGCTCGCCGCCGGAGAGCAGTCCGGCGGCCTGCCCGGTGCGTTCGGCCAGGCGCGGGAAGAGCGCGAAGACCCGGTCCCGGGCCTCGGCGATCTGGGCGGGGCGGCGCCTGCCGAGGCCGAGGCCGCCGGAGCGGAGGTTCTCGTCGACCGTGAGGCCGGCGAAGACCCGGCGCCCCTCGGGGACTTGTACGACTCCGGCCCGCACGGCCGCGACCGGGTCGCGTCCGTCGAGTTCTGTGGCGCCGTAGCGGATACGGCCGGCCGTGATCGCGCCGCGATGCAGGCGCAGGGTGCCCGACACCGCCCGCAACAGGGTCGTCTTGCCCGCGCCGTTGGGGCCGAGCAGGGTGACGATCGCGCCGTGCGGGACGGTCAGGGACACGGAACGAAGGGCGGACAGGGCGCGGCCGTAGGTCACGTCGAGGCCCTCGACGTACAGGGCGGCCTCTTCGTCCGGTGGTGCTTCGGGCATCACGGCTCCTCGGGTCCGTGCCGTCGGGCACGGGGCTTCGGGGGAAGGGCAGCCCACGACAGCACGGGCGCGGGCGGGCGGTACAGGTGTTCGGGCGAGGACGCTGCGTGGTCCCAATGCGGGTGGGCCGGGGTTGTGCGGGTGCCCAGGGGTGGCTTGAAAAGCGCCGGTCGGAGGGCAGGGGGGCGGGCCGGGACGGCGGGGGCGGCGAGGGTGTCCGGGCATGGCGACTCAGCCCAACGGGGCCTCCTGGGAGGGCCGTTGGCGGCATACGAGGACATGCGGTTCCGTCGACCGGGCGACTGGGAGAGGGCCGCGGCGGTTACGCCGGCGCAGCCGTCACAGACTCACGGCGGGCAGCCGCCCCGAGTGGCCCTAGCCGCGCAGCAGTCGGCGTGCCGTCAGGGCGAGGCTGATCTGCACGACGTCCAACGGGCGAGCCAGGGAGCGGCCGGTGAGCTGCTCGCAGCGGCGGAGTCGGTTCAGGACGGTGTTGCGGTGGCAGTAGAGCCGCTCACCGGCCCGCTGGGCGGAGCCGTCGCAGACGAACCAGGCGGCAAGGGTGTCCAGCAGTACGTCCCGGTCGGCCGGCTCCAGGCGCAGCAGCGGGCCGAGGACCTGCTCGGTGAGGGTCGCGCCGAGTTCCGGGCAGGAGATCACGAGGGCTTCGGGCAAGTGCTCGGTGAGCCGGACCGTGCCGCCGTCGGGCGGGCAGATGCTCAGGGCGAGGTCGGCCAGGCGCCGGGCGTCGCCGACGGAGGCCAGCCCGGCCACGGCGCTGCCGACGCCGATCCGCCCCTCGCAGGTGCCGTCGGCAGTGAGCCCGAGCGCCGCCACGGGGTCCTGGTCGTCCTCCCCGTCGCCCTCGTCGCCGACCAGGACGATGCCGTAGTCCACTTCCACTCCGGAGTGCCAGTAGACGCTCGTGCCTGGTGGTACGGGAGTGGGGCGCACGCTCGTGGGGCCCTGGGGCCGGCCGCCGACGACCGCGACGACGACGTACCGGCCGTGCTCCGGCAGGCGCAGTCCCTCGGCGGTCTCGGGCAGGTCGGCGATCCGGCTGGCGCCGTCGAGGAGAGCGGTGGCGAGGAGCCGTACCCGGTTCTCGCGCCGCCAGGCAAGTTGCCGTTCGGCCTGCCGGTAGGCGTCCGCGACGAGGCTGCAGTGCTCGTCGACGAAGTTCCACACGTCGGTGGCGACGTGCACGAGGAGCCGGATGTCCTCGGGAGCCGAGCGGGAGGTCTCCTCCACCAGCCGCTGCCAGACGAGGGAGCCGCCGATCCTGAAGGCGTGCAGCAGGGCGTCCAGGGGCAACCCCTGCTCGGCCCGGGTGACGCCGATGCGCCAGGTGCAGCGGTGGGCGGCCTCGCGGGTGCCGCGCGGATCGAGCAGCGAGGTCACGCTGTGCCGCAGGGAGCGGTGCACCTCCTCCCAGGTGGCGGCGTGGTCGTTCTCCAGCGCGGTCCGGTACGCCGGTTCCTGCTCGCGCAGGACGGCCACGAGCCGGTCGGTCAGGTCCGGGAGGTCGTCGATGAGTACGCGGGCCGCCCGGTGCAGGGCACGCAGCGCGTCGGCGTCGATCAGCGACCGGATACGTCGTGTCCGCGGCTGCGGAACGGGCGTCGGCCCGGTGCGGTTCGTCGCGCGTGTGCGTACGGCTGGATGCATCGCGGTCCTCCCCCTACCTCGGCTTCCCGGCAGTGCCCCGACCCCGCCGGGCCGACGGCTCAGCGACGTCCGACGGCTCGGCGGAGTCCGACGAGGCGCGCTGCCCGTGCCGCGGCAGCCACCCGACTCGTCGTCCTGCCCCGAAGGATGGCATACCGTCCGGTCGGTCCCTAGGGGTGTGCAGCGGCATTCTTGGGCGCGGGGCGTCGAGGCCCCTCCCGTTCGCCTCGGACGAGCAGGGACTCGATGCCCGGGAAAGGGCAGTGGCTCAGCGGCCTTCCTGGTCGACGATGCGGGCCAGTTCGATGCGGGAGCGGACGCCGAGGGCGGCGAAGACGTTGCGCAGGTGGTAGTCGATCGTGCGGGTGCTCACGGCCAGTCGCCGGGCCACCTCGCGGTTGGTGGCACCCTCGGCGACATGCCGGGCGATGCGCAGCTGCTGCGGTGTGAGCAGCGACAGCCCACCGGCCGCCTCCCTCCCGGGCGCGGCTCCGTTGGCGCGCAGCTCGCCGCGCGTCTGCTCGGCCCAGGCGCCGGCACCGCAGCGTTCGAAGCCGACGAGGGCGGCGCCGAGCCGGGGCCGGGCCTCGCGCAGGCGGCGTCGCCGGCGCAGCCACCGGCCGTACAGGAGCTCCGTGCGGGCGCGCTCGAAGTCGCCGCCCGTCTCGTCGTGCAGGGCGAGGGCTCGCAGGTAGAAGTCGTCGGCGTCGTCCTCGGAGGAGAGCAGGGCGCGGCAGCGGGCGAGCTGGGCCGGGGCATGAGGGTCGGCGCCGAAGGCGGCCCACACGGCGAAGTCGTCGACGACCGTCCGCGCGCCCTCCGGGTGCCCGGCCAGTACCGCGGCCTCCACGAAGCAGGGCACGGCGAGCATCCACACGGCGAAGTGGCCGCGTCTGGGGCCGGGCCCTACGAGCGGACCGAGCCGGTCGGCGGCCTCCAAAGGACGTCCGCGCGCCAGGTCGGCGCGGGCGGTGGCCCACTCGGCCAGGGTCGCCGCCTGAGCGAGTCCGTGGCGGCGGGCGACGCTCAGGGCGGCCGAGGCGTGTCGCCCGACCGCGGCGGTGTCCCCCTCGATCGAGGCCGCGAGGGCGAGCATCGCGTGGTGGCTCGCCGCGGTGTTGCGGTGCCCTGCCGCCAGCGCGGCCCGCACGCCCTCCTCGGCGTGGGCACGGGCCTGCGCGTGGCGGCCGGCGCGCAGTTCGCCGTACGCCAGGTACTCCAGGGCCCGGGCCTCGAACGCCGCGCTGTCCGCGGTGCGGGCGGACGCGAGGGCGCGGGCCCCGGCGGCGCGGGCCGCTCCGACGTCCCCGAGGAGCAGCGCGGCCGACGCGGCACGCAGCAGGCGCTCCGGGCGATGGTCGGTGCGGGCCCGATCAAGCACGCGCCTCAGGGACCCGGCGGCGAGCTCCGGCCGACGGGCCAACAGCGCGCGCATGCCGTCGCGGTAGTCCCGCACGAACGCGTCCGTGGCCCACTCCCGGTCCGGCAGTCCGTCCCGGTGAGGGTGCACGGTGGGGTGGTCCGCGGTGTCCGGCGGCTGCGGGCGGTCAAGATCCCGTAGGGCTCCGCGGACGCCGCTCTGCTGACGGCCACCGGGGTCTCCGGGTGCGCCCGGTCCGCCACAGGCCCCGGCGTCCGTGCCGTCGAGCGTGCTCAGGCAAGCCGCGATGTCCCCCGCCGCCCAGGCGGCGTCCGTCGCGCCCAGGTGGGCCGCCTCTGCCCGCTCCGGGGCGTCGGCGGCCAACAGCGACGCGGCCAGCAGCAGGGACTCACGGGCGTCGCCCACCGGCCCGTCGAACAACTGCCTTCCACCGCGCGCGAGTTCGGCATGGCCACGGTCGGCGGCGGCCGATCGGGCGTTGTCCCGTCCGTTGCGGCTCCGTAAGCGGGGAGCCGTCCGCACACTGCTCCGGTCTCCGGTCATTCCCGGGACGCTACTTGCGCGTAACGAGGACCGGAAGGCTGACGTCCGCGAGGCCCGGCAGCCAAATCACCGGTGTCACCTGCGTGTTGTCACCGCGCGGTCGCGGGACGGCTTGTGCGGCTGCCCAGTCGACGCCTGCCGCGACCGTGCTGCCGCACAACGCCGCCGCACCGGCGGCGGACGTGTCGGGCACGTCCGCCGCCGGTGCCCCGAACGGGAGGGGCGCGGGGCTGTCAGGAGGTGTGCGGGCAGTTGCCCCGGTACTCCTCGATGGTCAGGCTCGGCCGGGGCAGCGGGCACAGGAACTGCTCGTAGCGGGTGTCGTTGTCGATGAACCGCTTGAGCCAGGAAATGCTGTACTTCGCGATCGTCGTGTTCGACGAGTTGGGCGTGAAGTGAGTCGCGGAGTTCAGCTCCAGGTAGCCACGGTCCAGCGAGGAGGACAGGCTGGAGTAGAAGGGTTCGGCGTGGGAGGCGACCGGGGCGACGGTGTCGCCGTCGGCTCCGAAGATCAGGGTCGGCGTGGTGACCTCGGGCCAGGTCTTGTCGAGGTTCCACGGGGTCAGCGGGATCGCCGCCTGGAGTGCCGGACGCGACTTCGCGGCCTCGAGGCTTCCGCCGCCGCCCATCGAGTGGCCCATGACACCGAGGCGGCTCGCGTCGATGCGGGAGCGGACCGAGCTGCGTTCGGTGAGGTGGTCCAGTGCGGCCAGCAGTTGGCGGCCGCGGGAGTCGGGCTGGTCGAGCGTGGTGAGCGTGTCGATGGTGAACACGACGAAGCCCTGCGAGGCCAGTCGCGGTCCCAGCCAGGCGATCGACGACTCGTAGGCCGTGTAGCCGGGCGAGATGGCCACGGCGCCGAAGGTGCCGTCGCTGGTGGATGTCGGGTAGTAGATCGTGCCGCCGCCGAATCCGCTGACGGACAGGGAGGAGACGGACGTCTGCGACACGGCGTACGGGCCGCGTGACGCCTCGATGCTGGAGGTGGTGGGGGCCGGGCCACGCTCGTAGGGGTTGTCCGCCGCGTGGGCCCCCGGGCTGGTCAGGGTTCCCAGGCCGACGACCGCGGCGAGCGCCGCGGCGGCGCCGACCAGTCGCCCGGTACGGCGCCGGGGGGAGCCGGAGGCGTGAGTGCGGGAGCCGGTGTGGGTGTTGGGTGGGGTGTGGAACTGCACGACGAGTCGTCCTCTCTGTCGCGGTAGGGCTGGCCGTGCCACTGTCAGGGCCCGGCCCTCACGAGCGGACCGGCAATGTCACCGGTCTTGTCCGCCGGCTCCGCGTTCGTTCCGACTGCGCTTCCGCGCCACCGTCGTACGCTGATCAAGGAGCCGACATGGCGCGGGCGGGCGAGCGAGGGGGACAACTGGTGGGTGTGGCAGGAGTGTTCGAGGTCCGGCCGGTCGCGGAGTTGCTCGTCGAGAACTCCTTACGGCATGGCGAGAAGCCCGCGTTCACCGATGACCGGCGGGCAGTGAGCTGGGCCGAACTGGAGCGCCGTACCGCCCGGTTGGCGACAGGGCTGTCGGTCGGCCGGGGGGCCCGAGTCGCGTTCTGCCTGGACAACAGCGTGGAGCTGGTCGAAGGGCTCCTCGCCGCCGTGCGTGCCGCGGCGATCGGCGTGCCGCTGAGTTCGCGCGGCACCGACTCCGAACTCACGGACCTGCTGACCGACTGCGATCCGGCGGTACTGGTCACCGACCGGCGGAACCTCCCGAGGATCGCCCGGCTGACGGCGGGCCGCTCGATCCGGCTGGTCGTGACCGGGGGCGGCGCGGACGAGGGCGGGAGCCCGCCGCCGGACACCACTTGGTTCGAGGATCTCGCCACCGGGCCTTCCTCCGCGCCGCCCGACGATCTCGGCCTGGACGAACCGGCCTGGCTGCTCTACACGTCCGGCACCTCGGGCACCTCCCGGGCCGCGGTGTCCAGCCAGCGCTCCGCGCTGTGGTCACCGGTCGCCTGCTACCTGCCAAGACTCGGTCTCTCGGCGACGGACCGGGTGCTGTGGCCGCTGCCGCTCTCGCACACCTACGCCCACTCGCTGTGCGTCCTGGGCACTACGGTGGCCGGCGCGAGCGCGCGGATCACCGCGGCACCGGAGCCGGCCGCACTGCTCCGGCTCGTCGAGGAGTACCAGCCGACCGTACTGGGCGGAGTGCCGCTCACCTACCGGCAGTTGCTCGACGCGGGCCTGGGCGCGGTCCCCTCGCTGCGGTTCTGTGTCACCGCCGGCGCGCCCAGCGAAGCGGAGTTGCGCGAGCAGGTCGAGACGCGGTTCGGCGCCCCGCTCCTCGACGGCTACGGCAGCACCGAGACCTGCGGCAAGATCGCCATGGAGGCACCGGCCGGCCATCGGACACCCGGCAGCAGCGGGACGCCGCTCCCCGGCACCGAAGTCCGCCTGATCGATCCGGAGACCGGACAGGACAGCGCCGACCGCGAGGGCGAGATCTGGGTACGCGGCCCCGGCGTCATGCTCGGCTACCACAACCGCCCCGAGGAGACCGCCGAAGCCCTGTGCGACGGCTGGTACCGCACCGGTGACCTGGGCCGGATCGCCGAGCACGGCTGTCTGACGGTGACCGGCCGGCTGAACGACCGGATCGTGCGCGGCGGCGAGAACGTCGACCCGGCCGAGGTCGAGCAGGTGCTGCGGGCCCTGCCGGGGGTGCGGGACGCTGCCGTGGTGGCGCGGGCGCATCCGTTGCTGGGTGAGGTTCCGGTGGCGTTCGTGGTCCCGGCGGAGCAGACGCTCGACCCGGCGGGGCTGGTGCGCGCGTGCGCCGCCGTGCTCTCCGCGCACAAGGTGCCCGACGAGGTCCTCTTCACGCCGGCCGTGCCGCGGACCGCCGCGGGCAAGCCGCGTCGGGCCCTGCTGCGCGAGGCGCTCGCCGGACATCCGGCCGAGCCGACGCTGGAAGGGCCGGCCGGCCGGACCCCGGGCGAGCGGCGGGCCGCGCTGACCGACCTGGTGCGCACGGAGACCGCGGCGATCCGCGGTACGTCCGCCGACCCCGGCACCGCGTTCGCCGACCTGGGCCTGACCTCCATGGACGCGATGACGCTGTGGCACCGGCTCAGTCTGCGCACCGGACTGCGGCTGCCCGCGACACTGGTCTGGGACCACCCCAACCCGGCCGCAGTCGCCGCCTACCTGGACACCCGGCTGCACGGCACGGACGTACGCACGGCCCCGGTTCCGCCGCGTGGTCCGGAGGCCGAGCCCGTGGCGATCGTCGCCGTCGGCTGCCGCTACCCGGGCGGTGTGGCCACGCCCGAGGACCTCTGGCGCGTGGCGGCCGACGGAGTGGACGCGACCGGCGACTTCCCCACCGACCGGGGCTGGGACCTCGCGTCCCTGCACCATCCCGACCCCGACCGGCTCGGCACGACGTACACCCGCCGTGGCGGGTTCCTCGACGACGTGGCGGACTTCGACCCGCTGTTCTTCGGAATGTCGCCGCGCGAGGCCCTCGCCACCGACCCGCAGCAGCGCCTGCTGCTGGAGGTCGCCTGGGAGACGCTGGAACGCGCGGGCATCCCGGCACCGACGCTGCGCGGTACGGACACGGGCGTGTTCGTCGGGCTGATGCACGTGGGCTACGGCAGCGGGGTCCCGGCGCACGAGCTGGAGTCGCACATCGGCATCGGCTCGTCCGGCAGCGTGGCGTCCGGCCGTATCTCCTACGTCCTGGGGTTGCGCGGCCCCGCCATGACCCTGGACACGGCCTGCTCGTCGTCGCTGGTCGCGATGGATCTGGCCGCCAAGTCGCTGCGGGCCGGGGAGTGCACGCTGGCGCTGGCCGGTGGAGTGACGGTGCTGTCGAGTCCGCAGCCGTTCATCGCGTTCAGCCGTCAGCGCGGCCTGTCGGCCGACGGCCGCTGCCGCTCGTTCGCGGCTGGAGCGGACGGCACAGCGTGGGCCGAAGGCGTCGGCCTGGTACTGCTGGAGAAGCTGTCGGACGCCCGGCGCAACGGGCATCCGGTGCTGGCCGTGCTGCGCGGCTCCGCCGTGAACTCGGACGGCGCGTCGAACGGCCTCACCGCCCCCAACGGCGAGGCACAGCGGGACCTCATCCAACTGGCCCTGGCCGACGCGGGATTGGATACGGCAGACATCGACGCGGTCGAGGGCCACGGCACGGGGACCGCGCTCGGCGACCCGGTCGAGGCCGGCGCCCTGCTGGCCACCTACGGGCAGGACCGCGCCCCGGACGACCCGGTGTGGCTCGGCTCCGTCAAGTCCAACCTCGGGCACACCCAGGCCGCGGCGGGGGTGGCGGGCGTGATCAAGATGATCGAGGCGATGCGACACGACGAACTGCCCGCCTCGCTGCACGCCGAGGAACCGTCACCGCATGTCGACTGGACCGCCGGTGCGGTACGCCTGCTCGACCGGGCCCGGCCATGGCCACGCCGCCCGGACGGCCCACGCCGCGCGGCGATCTCGTCCTTCGGCATCGGCGGAACGAACGCCCACGTGATCATCGAGGAGCCGTCGGCCGAAGAGGCCCCGCTCCACGACGTCGCCCGGACCGACGATTCCACAGCCGGACGGGGTGCGGCCACGCCCCGGCTCCCCATCACCCCCTGGCTGGTCAGCGGCAGCGACGAGGCCGGTCTGCGCGCCCACGCCGGCACCCTGGCCACGGCACTGGCCGAAGTGACCGACAGATCGACGGCGTTGGACGCCGGCTACTCACTGGCGACGACCAGGACGTCGCTGTCCCACCGGGCCGCCGTCCTGGCCACCGATGCCGAGGGCCTGCTCGCCGGACTGCGAGCCCTGGCCGACGGCGCCGATGCCAACGATGTCGACGGCCCGTCCGTGCTCCGCGGCACCGCACTCCCCCGCCCTAGGACGGCCCTGCTCTGCTCGGGTCAGGGCGCCCAGCGCTCCGGAATGGGCCGCGAACTACGCGCCGCCTTCCCCGTCTTCGACACGGCGTTCACCGCACTGTGCGAGGAGTTCACGCCGTACCTCGACCGCCCCCTGCTGGAGGTGATCGACGCTCCGGACGACACCCTTCTCCAGCGAACCGACTACACGCAGCCCGCGCTGTTCGCCTTCGCGGTATCCCTGCACACACTGCTCGCCGACTGGGGAGTGCGGCCGGACTACCTGGTCGGGCACTCGATCGGTGAGCTGGCCGCCGCGCATGTCGCGGGCGTGTTCTCGCGCGCCGACGCGGTGCGCCTGGTGGCGGCCCGAGGCCGGTTGATGGCCGCGCTGCCCTCCGACGGCGCGATGATCGCGGTGCGCGCACCACTGCCCGAAGTGACCGGCAAACTGGCCGAGTTGCCCGACGAGGTCTCGGCGTCGATCGCGGTCGCGTCGGTCAACGGACCGACATCGGTCGTGCTCTCCGGTGACGAGGACGCGGTGACCGCGCTCGCCGCCGCCATCGGGCGGCTCTCCCGCCGGCTCCGCGTGAGCCACGCGTTCCACTCGCCGCTGCTGGATCCGATGCTGGCCGAGTACCGTGCGGTCGCGGAGTCGGTGACCTACCACCCGCCGTCCGTTCCGGTGGTGTCCACGCTGACGGGGCGTCCCGAGCCGGACGCGCTCGCCGACCCCGGGCACTGGGTGCGGCAGGCGCGGGAGACGGTTCGATTCGCCGACGCGGTGGAGTGGTTGGCCGACGAGGGCGTCACGGCGTTCGTCGAGGCGGGCCCCGCCACCTCACTCTCGGTGGCGGCCGAGGAGTGCGTCGCGCCGGGCAGGGACGCGGTGTTCATGTCGTGCCCCGACCCGCGTACGGCGTTCGAGGCGCTCGCTTCGCTGCATGTGCACGGCGTGGCGGTGGACTGGCGGTCGGTGTACGCCGACAGCGGTGCACGTCGGCGCCCGCTGCCCACCTACCCCTTCCAGCGGCAGCGCTACTGGCTGAACGCCGTCCGGCACCGGACCCCGTCCGGCCACCCCCTCATGGGGCACGCCCAGCCCGACGCCGACGGGCCCGGGATCAGGCACACCGCCGTACTGTCCACCACCGAGCACCCCTGGCTCGCCGACCATGCGATCGGCGAGCGGGTGGTGGTGCCCGCGACGCTCTTCGCCGAGCTGGCGTGCCGGGCCACCGGCACCGCGGGGGCCGTACGGCTGGCGGAACTGGCCTTCCACGAGCCGCTGGTGCTCTCCGCGACGGACCGGGTGCGGGTGCAGGTGGTGGCAGGGGCACCGGACGAATCAGGCGGGCGACCGGTCACCGTGTGGGCCCGCGAGGCCGACGCAGTGGGAGGACCGTGGACCCGACACGCCACCGCGACGACCGCCCCGGCCGAGGCACCACCGGCCGAGACACCACCGGCCGAAGCACCCCTGGCCGAGGCACCGCTGAGCGAGGCACCACCGGCCGAGACACCGCCGGCCGAAGCACCCCTGGCCGAGGCACGGCAGACCGAGGCGCCCCTGGCCGAGACACGGTCGACCGAGGCACCGCCGGCCGATCCGCCCGGGGCCTGGCCGCCTCCGAACGCCGAGCGGCTCCCGGTGGACTACGCGCGTCTCGCGGCACACGGCCACCACTACGGCCCGGCCTTCCGCGCGGTGACCGCCCTGTGGCGACGGGACGGCGAGGTCTTCGCCGAACTGGCGCTGTCCCCCGCGGAAACGGCGACCGCGAGCTCGTACACCCTGCACCCCGCCCTGTTCGACGCGGCTCTGCACGCCGCGCTCCTGGCCGAGGAACCGGGCGACCGACCGCGTGAGCCCCGCGCCCCCCTCGCCTGTACCGGCGTGACGGTGTACGCCACGGGTGCGTCCGCCGCGCGTGCCGTCGTACGGCGGCTCGGCCCGGACGAGTTCCGGGTCACCCTGACCGACCCGGCCGGCCGTCCCCTCGCCGCGGTCGAGTCCCTGGTCACCCGCGCGATGCCCGCCTCGGTCACCACACCTGCCGAGACCTACCGCCTCACCTGGCGGCCCGCCGAGCCGACGCCCGACGCGAGCCCGGAGCACGAGCTGCTCGACGTGGCCCAACTGGCCGCCGCCCTGCCCGAGGACGCCACCCGGCCCGACCGTGTCCGCGAGCTTCTGGCGGCGGTGCTGGAGGCCGTACGCGACTGGACCGCCGACGCTCGACCGGGCCGTCTTCTGGTACTCACCCACAACGCCACCGGCGACGACCCGGACCTCGCCGAGGCTGCGGTCGCAGGGCTCGTGCGCAGTGCCCAGTCCGAGCACCCGGGCCGGATCGTGCTGGTCGACCGGCGCGGAGTCCCGGCCGCGCCCGAGGAACTGGAGAGGGCACTTCGTACCGGCGAACCCCAGGTCGCCCTGCGTCAGGGTCTCCCCCTGGCACCCCGTCTGATCCCCGCGGATCCGCCCACCGCGGAGCCACCAGCCCTGGACCCCGAGGGCACGGTGATCGTCACCGGCGGCACCGGCGCGCTCGGCGCGAGCCTCACCCGGTACCTGGTCGCCGAGCGCGGGGTGAGGCACCTGGTGCTGACCGGTCGTAGCGGCCGGGTTCCGGACTGGGCGGCCGACCTGCCCGCCAAGGTGCGGGTGGTGGCGTGCGATGTGAGCGACCGTGCGGCGGTCGACGCGTTGGTGGCGTCCTGCCTTCCTTCGCCGACCGCGGTGTTCCACCTCGCCGGGATCGTGGACGACGGCGTGGTGGACGGCATGACACCCGACCGGCTGGCGAAGGTGCTCGCGCCGAAGGCGGAAGGCGCCTGGCACCTGCACGAGGCGACGAAGGACCTCGGCCTGTCCGCCTTCGTGCTGTACTCGTCGGCGGCCGGCGTACTCGGCCGACCGGGCCAGTCGAACTACTCGGCTGCGAACGGCTTCCTGGACGCACTCGCGCGGCACCGAACCGCGCACGGACTGCCGACCCAGGCACTGGCCTGGGGCCCATGGACCACCGCCGACGACGAGGGAATGGCTGCCCGCGTCGCACCGGAACGTCTCAACGAGGGCGGTGTCCTGTCCATCACGGAGGCGGAAGGGGTCCGTCTCCTCGACAGGGCGATGCGGGTCCCGGAGCCGGTGCTCGTGCCGATCCCGCTGGACCTGGCGGCGGTAGCCGACTCAGCGGTGCCGGCTGTCCTGGCGGACCTGCTGCCGACGCCGACGACCAGGCCCCCGGGCGAAGCGGCGGAGCCGGTGGCAGCGGTGGCCCAGGCACCCGGCGCGTGGCGCGAGCGGCTCGCCTCGGTCGCCCCGCACGAACGCGAGACGGCCCTCGCCGAGCTGATCCGCATCGAGGTCGCGGCGGTCCTGGGCTTCCCGGACCCGGCCGCACTTCCCGCCGAACGCCCTTTCACGGAACTCGGCTTCGACTCCCTGACCGCCGTACAGGTCCGCAACCGGATCAGCGCGTTCACGCGCGTACGACTGGCTCCGACGGTGGTGCTGGAGTACCCGGCACCGTCCGAGCTGGCCGCGCACGTCCATGCCGCTCTGCTGGACGCCGGCGCGCTGCCGCCGGTGCGGGACGGATCCGCCCCGCCGGAGCAAGCCGAGGCCGACCCCGGCGACGCGGAGGCCGAGCCCAACGCCCCCGCACCTTCGTATCGCTTCAGCGCCGTCTACCACCAAGTGCTGCGCGAGAAGGGGCCATTGGAGGCGATGGCCTTGCGCTATCTCGCTTCCTACGCTCTTCCGACCATCCCCGACGGCGACCACGCCCACCACACGACTCCGGCTGTGCGGCTGGCTCAAGGCGACAGCGCGCCGATCGCCTACATCCCCGACTACCTCACCCCGCTCCACCGCATCCCCGCCGTTCTCGCCGAGCAGTTCAAGGGCGAACGCGACCTGTTCCTGCTGGAGCACCCGGGGTTCGGAACCGACCGGGCCGCCGTCCCGCACAGCATGGCCGCGCTGGTGCGAGCGCACGCTGAGGCCGTGCGCTCCCTGCCCACGGACCAGGCACCGGTCCTCGTCGGCTACTGCGCGGGCGGTGTGGTCGCTCACGCAGTGGCCCGGCACCTGGCACAGACAGGACACGCACCCGTCGGCGTGGTCCTGATCGACACCCACGCGGGCGTGCTGCGCCGCGACGACCCGCGCGGGCTGGCCCTGATGTCCGCGGGCACAACCCTTCCGGCCGACATCGTCGACGAGTTGGACGACGGCTTGCTGATCGCCGGAGGCGGCTACGCGCGCGTGCTGGAGAACTGGCAGCCCGAACCGTCGCCGGTCCCGACCCTGCTGCTCCGCGGCCGGCCCACCTCGCACATGCGCGAGGCGGACCCCGAACGGGACTGGCGGCCGCAGTGGCCCCTGCCGCACGACAGCGCGGACCTGCCGGGCGACCACTACTCCGTCCTCAACAGGGACGCCGACAGCACGGCGGCGGCGATCCGCACCTGGCTGACCAGGTGACGGGCACCGCCGTGCGCCGGTGACTCGGCGCGCCGACAACCACCGGACGACATGGCGACCACGTACGACGACAAGTGGGCGCCACCTGCCCCCCTCGGAACAGGAGCCCTTGATGACCTCGGACTACGACCTCATCGTCGTGGGCGGCGGACCGGCCGGCTCGACCGCCGCCACGGCCGTGGCCCTGCGCGGTCACCGGGTACTGCTGCTGGAACGGGAGACGTTCCCCAGGTACCAGATCGGCGAATCGCTGTTGCCCGCCACGGTGCACGGCCTGTGCCGGATCCTCGGAGTCGCCGACGAGGTCGCCGAGGCGGGCTTCACCCTCAAGCGGGGCGGGACCCTGCGCTGGGGCCGCACCCCCGAGCCCTGGCAGTTCTCCTTCGCCATGACGCCCCGCCTGCCGGAACCCACGGCGACGGCCTTCCAGGTGGAGCGGTCCCGCTTCGACGAGATCCTGCTGCGCAACGCCGAACGCGTCGGCGTCGAGGTGCGCGAGGGCAGCCCCGTACGCCGCGTGCTCACCGAGGGCGAGCGGGTGCACGGCGTCGAGTACACCGACCGGGACGGGACGACACGCACGGCACACGCCCGGTACGTGATCGACGCGTCCGGCAACACCAGCCGGCTCCACGGCGAGGTCGGCGGAGCGCGCGTGTACTCCGACTTCTTCCGCAACCTCGCCGTGTTCGGCTACTACGCGGGCGGCCGTCGGCTCCCCGAACCCAACAGCGGCAACATCTTCTGCGCCGCGTTCGACGCGGGCTGGCTCTGGTACATCCCGCTGCGTGACGACCTGACCAGCGTCGGCGCGGTGATCTCGCCCGAGCACTACGCGGCCGTCCAGCAGGACCCCCGCGCCGCCTGGCAGGACATGATCAAGGCATGCCCGGAAGTCGCACGGCTCCTCACTGACGCGCCGGTCGCGACCGAGCAGCCGTACGACCGGGTACGCGTCCGCAAGGACTACTCCTACTGGAAGACGTCCCTCTGGACCCCGGGCATGGCCCTGGTCGGCGATGCCGCGTGCTTCGTCGACCCGGTTCTCTCCTCGGGCGTACACCTGGCGACGTACGGCGCCCTGCTGGCAGCCCGCGCGGTGAACTCCGCCCTCGACGGCAGCGTCCCGGAGGAACGCGGCTTCGCGGAGTTCGAGGCGCGCTACCGTCGCGAGTACGGAGTGTTCTACGACTTCCTCATCGCCTTCTACGACATGGAGCGCAACGAGGACTCGTACTTCTGGGCTGCGAAGAAGGTCACCGAGGTCGACATCGACGAGGTCGCCGCCTTCGCCGAACTGGCCGGCGGGGTGGCCTCCGGCGACGAGGCGGTGGGCGCGACCGGCCGACTCGGCACCTACTGGAGCGCGGCCGCGGCCGAACTCGACGCCGCCGTGGACCACCTGACGGCACCCCAACAGCCCCGAACCAACCCCCTCCTCACCACCGAGGTCGTCGCCCACACCTTCCGCACCGGCAACGCCCTCCAGGAACAGGCCCTCTACGGCGGTCCCCTCGACGCCCCCACCGCCCTCACCCCCGACGCACTCACGGTCACCGAGGACGGCTTGTCCTGGGTGGTGTGAGCCGGACGAGTCGGGGTCTGAGATCACAAAGAGCCTTCACAGGTCCTGCCGCCGGGCGGCCCGTGCACGAGCCGCCTCGTGAGCGTCCCGCAGGAGGCGGACGACGGTGTCCGCTGTCCGCTCGCCGGGATTGACGACACAGAGCCAGCTCAGGGGGCCGTGGACGGGGTGTGGCAGGAGGGTGTCGGTGGAGGTGTAGTCGCGGGGGCGGGTGGTACCGCGGGGCTCCTCCCCCGTGAGCTCCTTGAACGTGGCGCGGTCGACGTGGATGTTCACGCGCCAGCGGTCCGGAGGGTCGAGGTCGCAAGCCGTGTCGTCGGGGTAGTCCTTGGTGACGATGGTTCCGTAGGGCTGGGTGTTGTGCGGGATCCGGCCGTCGGGGGCGTGGTAGAAGAACGCGTCACCCCATGCGAGCTCGGGAAAGTCGCCTTCCGGTCCCGGGAGGAGCACGAGGGCGCCGTCGAAGCCGCGCACGGCGGCGATGATCTGTTCCATACTCATGGTTCAAGCATCACCTTCAAGTGCTTCTGTGGGGTTCGGCGATGAGCGAGGCTTCGAGCGGTGCACGGCCGGTGCCGCTGAGAACGGTCGATGTCGCGAGAGCCTCGGGGTACTCGGTGCAACAGGTCCGCGACATGGAGCGGCTGGGAGTCATCCCCCCGGCCGCTCGCTCGGCCAATGGCTATCGCACCTACGCGTCCGTCCATGTACACGCCCTTGCGGCCTATCGAGGGCTCGCGAGCGCCGTGGGGCCGGTCACGGCCAGGGAGGTGCTCAGCCGAGTGCGCACTCAGCCCCTCGCCGAGGCCGCCTCGGCGATCAGCGAGCTGCATGTGCGGCTCGCACGCGAGCGTGAAGAGGCATTGCGTGCTCAGCAGGCGTTGCGGGCGATCCGGGACGAGGAGACGCCCGAGGTCGAGCTCGACGGCGACGCGATGACCATCACGCAGCTCGCCGGTGCGCTCAACGTCCGCCCCTCGACCCTGCGGTTCTGGGAGGAGGAGGGACTCGTCGTGCCCGAGCGGGTGACCTCCCTGCGAGCGCGCCGCTACGGCCTCCCGGCCATTCGCGCGGCCCGAATCGTCGCAGCCCTGCGCAACACCGGACACGGTATTCCCGCAGTGCGCGAGATCGTCGATTCGCTCCACCGGCTGGACGGTCGGGAGGAGACCCGGCGCATCCTGAGCGAACGCCTCGACCGGATCGCCGCACGCACCGTGGCCCTGCTCCGGGCGGGCGCGGATCTGGCAGCCGTCATCACTTCCCGGGAATCGCCCGGCCCACCTAGGGGAGAGACAGGGGCCGGGTCAGGGGTTTCTCCGGACGACGCATAGGGAGCACTGCCGCTACGGTTCGGCCATGAAGGCAGCGGTGCACAGCCGGTACGGGCCGCCGGAAGTGGTTACGGTCGCCGAGGTGGAGAAGCCGGCGGTCGGTGCGGACTACGTACTCGTGAAGGTCCACGCGACCACGGTGAACCGTACGGACTGTGCCTACCGTGCGGCCAAGCCGTTCTTCATGCGCGCGCTCACCGGCCTGACCCGGCCGCGGCGGCTCGTGCTCGGGACCGAGTACGCGGGTGGTGGAAGCGGTCGGCGGCGGTGTCACGTCGTTCGGTGTCGGCGACCGGGTGTTCGGCTACAACGAGGGCGAGTTCGGCGCCCATGCCGAGTACCTCGCCGTTCCGCAGGGCGGTGCTGTCGCGACGATGCCCGACGCGCTGACGTTCGAGGAGGCCGCGCCCGCCACCGAAGGGGCGCACTACGCCCTGGCGTTCCTGCGCGTCGCCCGAGTGCGCGCCGGGCAGGACGTCCTGGTCCACGGCGCGACCGGCGCCATCGGCTCGGCGGCGGTGCAGCTGCTCAAGCACCACGGAGTCACCGTGACCGCGGTGTGCGACACGGCCCGCGTGGAGCTGGTGAAGGGCCTCGGCGCGGACCGGGTCGTCGACTACTCCGTGCAGGACTTCACCGAGGACGAGCAGCGGTACGACGCCGTGTTCGACGCGGTCGGCAAGAGCACCTTCGGCCGGTGCAGGCGGCTGCTGAAGCCCGGCGGGCTGTATCTGTCGTCTGAGCTCGGCCCCGGCTGGCAGAACGTGCTCCTGCCGCTCGTGACCCCTCTGTTCCGGGGCAGGAAGGTGAAGTTCCCCATTCCGCGGCAGAGTCAGGAGATCGTGCGGCACATCGGGGAGCTGATCGAGGCCGGCGGCTTCAGGCCCGTCATCGACCGGCGCTATCCGCTGGAGCGGATCCCGGACGCCTACCGGTACGTCGAGACCGGGCAGAAGACCGGCGGCGTCGTCATCACCGTCGTACCGCCGAACTGACGGCGACCGCCACCCAGCCAGTTGCAGGCCCGGCCAACGCTTCAGTTCAGGCGGCGCACGACCTGGGCCTCGGCGCGTTCCACGGCGCCGCGGCCGTGGGTGTGGACCAGGGCCAGGTGGTACAGGGCCGGACTGACGGCGGCCCAGCGGCGGATGCGGTCCGGGCGCAGGAGGTAGCGGACCACATCCGCCGGGCGGAACGGGACGTACTCGATGCTCTGGTGCTCCCACCTGTCCGCGACGCCCCGTGACATACGGGAGCGCAGTGTCTCGCCCCGCAGGTTCATGAGGTGGGCTATGAAGTGGGCGCTCCACTGGCGCCGTTCGACGTCCAGGACGAAGGCGAGCATGGTGAGCGTGTACTCGTGCGGCTCCAGGGAGAGTTCCTCGCGCATGCCGCGTCGGGCCACCTCGTGGAGGTCGGGCGCGCTGCGGCCGGCCGAGTCGATGTGCCGGGAGAGCCCCTCGTTCACCGAGGAGCCCCAAAGGCCGGGCCCGGAGCGGACGTTGTGGGCACGGCGGCTGACGACGAGCAGGTGGTCGGCCGTGACCACGGCGATGTTCACCCCGAAGCTGCACTGCAGGAAGGCGGGGGCGTCCAGCGGGCGGTCGGGGTCGAGGTAACGGCCGCGCGGGGTGGTCCCGTCGGGCAGCCGGCGGTCGAGCTGCTGGGCCGCGAGGAAGGTGAAGTAGTCGGTGGGGAGCAGCCGCAGGAGCACCTCCGGCTGCTCCTCGAGTGCGGTGCGGGAGATCTCCAGGCCCTCGACGGCGTAGCGGGGGCCGTTCCAGGTGCGGACGCGTGTGCCGGTCTCCTCGGCCCGCTGTTCCGCCGCCTCGATCTCCGCCCGCCAGGGCGCCATCTCCTCGGGCAGGACCGCCTCGCCGTCCAGTACGCGGACCTGGACCGACTCCGGTGCGATGGCCTGCTCGCCGTCGCCCTCCACGATGAGGGCGGAGGTGTGAAGCGGACCGATCGAGAACGTCGACCAGGTCGACAGCGGCGAGCCGTCCTCACGGTACGTCAGGCTGCGCACCCTGGTGGCGAATCGGCGGCGGAGCCTGAACCAGGCGTCCTGGAGCGGCTGTTGGAACAGGATGGCGACGACCATGCCGCACACGGCGCCGACCATCCCGTTGACAAGATCGATTCCGGTCACAGGGTCGCAGCGTATAGCCTCGCGGCTGATTCGGCGTCATGTTCCCGCCGGGTGCCACGGGTTGCCCGGGTACGACGACTGCGGGGATCGATCGCCCAAGGAACGCGACCGAGCCGCCCGGCGGTGTTCTCCGCGGCGGGCGGCTCGCGTCACAGGTGTTCAGAGATCGAGGTCGGCGACGGCACTGTAGGCGTCCTGGGCCGCTGGACGACACCGGCCGGTGATGCCGATGGCGGGATTCGAACCCGCGTTACCCGCTTGAGAGGCGAAGTAGCCGCAGCCTGCGCACCTGAACACCCCGAACGCTAACCGCCCTCGGGGGATCCCCGCAGCTGCTTTTCCCGACGGGCCGTCCGCCGCCAACGCCCCTACGCCGTTCGGGGCTTCGGCGGCACGCACCGCCATGCGAGGACCGCGGCGACGAGGTAGGCGAGGGCGCCGATCGCCATGCTGGTGCGCAGTCCGGTGCTGTGGTCGGTGGCCGTGGCGAGGAGGCTGCCGCCGAGCGCCACGCCGGTGGCGCTGCCGATCTGGCGGGTGGTGTTGAACAGGGCGGAGGCGGTGCCCGAGTAGGCCGGGGGCGCGGCGCCCATCACGGTGGCGGTCGAGCCGGTCAGCGCGAAGGACGTGCCGAAGCCCGCGGCCATCATCGGTGCCACCAGCAGCGCGTACGCCGGGTCGGATCCCGCGGCGGCCCAGCCGGCCAGGCCCAGTGCGGCCAGGAGCATGCCGGAGACCACCAGCGGACGGTCGCCGGTACGGCGGGTCAGCCGTCCGGACAGGACGGAGGCGAACATCGTCATCGCGACCGCCGGGAACAGCGCCAGGCCGGTTTGGAGGGCGCTGTAGCCGCGCTGGTGCTGGAATTCCAGGCTGGCGGTGAAGACCATGCCGTAGAAGCCGAAGTTGAACAGCAGGCCGATGACGGCACCGCCGCTCATCGCGCGTGAGTGCAGCAGGTCCAGGGGGAGGGCGGGGGCGCGGGCGAGTCGCTCGCGTACCGCGAACGCCGCGGCGGCCAGCACGGCCAGGCCGAGGCCCACGAGTACCGCAGGGTCGGACCAGCCCCGCCGTCCGGCCTCGTTGAGCGAGGCCGTGAGGAGGGCCACCGCCGCGACGACCGCGCACTGGGCCGGCCAGTCGAGGGCGCGGGTGGCGCGCCGGGGCGAGGGGGACACGTGTCGCAGCGTCAGTGCGAGGCAGGCCGCGCCGACCGGGAGGTTGATGAGGAACACCCAGCGCCAGCCGATCGTGGTCACGAGCAGACCGCCCAGCAGCGGGCCGGCGGAGGCCGCGATGCCCGCCATCGAACCCCACAGCCCGAAGGCCCGGGCGCGTGCGGCCGGTGCCGGGTAGGCCTGCTGGAGCAGGGCCAGGGATCCGGGCACGATCAGTGCCGCGCCGAGCCCTTCCACCAGGCGGGCGGCGACCAGGAAGGGGGCGTTCGGCGCCAGCGCGCACGCGGCCGAGGACACCGTGAACACGCCTACGCCCGAGCAGAAGACGCGGCGGTTGCCGAGCCGGTCGCCCAGTGCGCCGCCACTCAGCAGGAACCCGGCGAATACCAGGGTGTAGCCGTCGGTGATCCACTGGATGCCGGTGAGCGAGGCCGACAACTCGCGGCCGATCACCGGGACGGCGACGTTGATGATCGTCACGTCCAGGATCACCATGAAGTATCCGGCGCAGACCGCCAGCAGCGGGGCCCAGGTACGTTGCCCCGGCTCGCCCTCACCGGCCGGCTCCCCGAACGCCACGGCCCCAACTCCATCTCGTTCACGGGAGTAAGACGTCGAGGTCACAGTAAGGGCTGAATGCCCCATACTTCGGGATCACGGCCACCTGGCCGGGGCTGTCGCTACTGCAACGCCTTCCGCGCGGCAGTCACGGCCTCCTCGTACCCGAGGGCCCCGTCGCGGTCCTTGTCGGCTTCCTCGAACGCCCGTTGGGCGTGAGCCCTGTCGATCCCGATGCCTCTGAGGGCTGCCAGGAATTCCTCGATGTCTATCCGACCGTCACCGTCCGCGTCGCCGATGATCCTCATCTGGTCGGTGACGGCCTTGAGATCCGGGTCCAGGGTGGTCATCTCGTCCTCCAGCCGGTCGTCTGGATGTGACTCCCTGCCAGGCTGGGTGATGACCGCGCCGCTCGCGTGCCCGGACGGCCGATCGAGTGACAGTCGCCTCACGCGTCCCTCGTCCCGCCTGGCTCCGCCCCGCGGCTCCCCCGCCCGTCCAGCCGACCGCCCTTGAGGCGGTTCAGCAGCGCCTCCGAGATCGCCACGGCGGACGGGTCGAGTGCGCTCTCGCCGTCCTCGACGTCCCAGAGCGCGTTCTGGAGCAGCCGCCCGAGGGTCCAGCCGGTCGCACGTGCGCGGTCGAGGTCGAGGACCGAGGTGAGGAGGTCGAAGCGGCGCCGGACGATCCGCAGCGTGTCGCCCTTCGCGACCAGTTCGTCCCACCTGCTGTTCAGAGCCGGCCACAGGTCGAACCCGGGGTCTCCGGCGAGCGGCTCGGGGTCGATGGCCAGCCATGGCTCGCGTTGGGCGGCGAGGACGTTGTCGTAGTGCAGGTCCCAGTGCAGCATCCGGTCGCCGGGCTCGCCGACCAGTTCGGCCACGGCCGACGCCCAGTCGAGCAGGAGCCGACGGTCCGCCGGGTCGGTGAGGGTCGTGGCGGCCCGGGGGACCTGTTCGAGCATCTCCGTGGCGATGTCGCCGAGGCCCCGCAGCCCGGGTGGCGCCGGTACGCGGACCAGCCGGGACTGGAGCTCGGCGAGGATGTCCATCGCGACGTCGTCGTCCTCGATCGACGTCAGCGCGCGGGTGGCGTCCAGGCGCTCCAGGAGCATGCTCGCGCTCGTCGGATCATGGTCGAGCAGCCGCACAATGCCCCCGCCGTCCCAGGTACGCAGCCCGACGAGCGCCGCTGCGGTCTCCTCTCTCGGCATCTGGAGCTTCAGCACCGCGCGTGTGCCGTCCCGGCGCAGCACCGGCAGCACCAGCGAGGCCTCCCCGGAGCCGGGCGCGCCGTCGCGTCGCAGGTCCCAGCGGTCCAGGACGTCCGCGGCGAGGGCCGGCAGGCCGGCGATCCAGGCCCTCCCCCCGTCGCCGAAGGCTCTTGCGTACGACCAAGCCAGGGAGTGGGGAACCTCGACCGCTTCCAAGGGGCTCAAATCGGGCTTCCTTCGATGGGGACGACGGGGATCGCGCCTCGCACGGCAACCTATCGGAGCGGCGGGGGCGCCCTGGGGCCCCAGCCGCCTCGCTACGTGCCTCGCCACCGGTCTCCGGACCCCCTGCGCGCTGTGCGTGACATGCTGGGTGCAAGGCCGACGGAGGCGAGCCGAAGGGTGGCGTACGCGATGGACTGGGCTCTGTTCGCGCAGCGGATGGCGTCGATGGCGCGGGATCTGCTGGCTCAGGAGTCGGTCGACGCGACCTTGGAACGGATCACCCACTCCGCGGTCGAGCTCGTGGAGGGGTGCCACGCGGCCGGGATCCTGGTGCTGCACGGCAAGCAGGTACAGACTCTGGCGCCCACGCATGAGCTGGTCGTCGAGAGCGACAAGTTGCAGGAGCAGATGGGTGAGGGGCCGTGCTTCGACGCCGCCCGCGCCAAGGATGGCGAGCGGGTTCGCCGTATCCCTGACTTCACCGAGGAGGAGCCGCGGTGGCCCTCCTACGCGCCCGAGGCCCGGCGGCTCGGCATCGGCAGCATGATGGGCTTCCTGCTGTACACCGAGGACGAGGATCTCGGTGCGCTGAACATCTACTCGCGCGAGGCCGGCGCCTTCACCGACGCCAGCGAACTGGCGGGCTGGCTGCTGGCCTCCCATGCCGCGGTCGCCTTCTCCAGCGCCCGCACGCATGCCCAGATGGAGCACGCCGTCGCCACCCGCCACATGATCGGCGAAGCCATGGGCATCGTCATGGGCAGCCATGACCTCAGCGAGGAGCAGGCATTCGACGTACTGCGCCGCTACTCGCAGGAGAACAACATCAAGCTCCGCGAGGTCGCCCGGCTGATCTGCGAGCACGGCAGCCTGTCTGAATAAGGAGCGGCTCCCCCGGCTCGTGGTCTGAACCAGAGGAGCCTGGCCGGACCCGGCCCCCAGGGGAACGCCGCCGCGACCGGCCTCTTACGCCAAGTCCCCAGCCACGTCCGTTTCACGCCGCCCGGAGCCGCACTATCGGTTCTCTTGTGCGAACGGGTGGTGGCGGGCCAGTCCCCCACCGGAAATACCACTGGAGACGAGACGGTTCGTTTTGCTATGGTGGATGCGTGACTTTCTACTACTTCCGCTGAGTCCGGGCACGGCCCTCGCCGCCGTTTCCGCCGCCCGTAGACCCTTCGCATCCCCAGAGGAAGTCACATGCGCGAACGCGCCCACACCTCCATGCCCGCTGCCGTGGCGCAGCTGTCCGTCAAGGACGTCACCAAGTCCTACGGCACCCGGATCGTCCTCGACCAGGTCACCTTCACCGTCCGCCCGGGCGAGAAGGCCGCCGTCATCGGCGAGAACGGCTCCGGCAAGTCGACCCTGCTGCGGCTGCTCGCCGCGGCCGAGGCGCCGGACGCCGGGGAACTCACCGTCCGCTTCCCGGGCGGCGTCGGCCACCTCGCCCAGACCCTCGACCTCGACCCGGACTGCACCGTGCAGGACGCCGTCGACCTCGCCCTCACCGAACTGCGCGACATGGAGCGGCGGTTGCGTGCGGCGGAGGAACGTCTCGGCGAGGCGTCCGAGGACGAGCTCGCCGCGTACGGCGAGCTGCTGATCGCGTACGAGGAACGCGGCGGCTACGAGGCCGACGTACGGGTCGAGGCCGCCATGCACGGGCTCGGGCTCGCCGGGATCACCCGGGACCGTGCGCTCGGCTCGCTCTCCGGTGGTGAGCAGTCCCGGCTCGCGCTCGCCTGTGTGCTGGCCGCCGCCCCCGAGCTGCTGCTTCTCGACGAGCCGACCAACCACCTCGACGCGGCGGCCGTGCACTGGCTGGAGGACCACCTGCGCGCACACCGCGGCACGGTGGTCGCCGTCACCCATGACCGCGGGTTCCTGGAGCGTGTCGCCACGGCGATCCTGGAGGTCGACCGAGACGCGCGCACCGTGCATCGCCACGGCGACGGCTGGACCGGATTCCGCGCCGCGAAGGCGGCCGCCCGGCGGCGCGCCGAGCAGGACCACGTCGAGTGGGTCCAGGAGGTGGCCCGTATCGAGGAACTCCTGGACGCCGCCGGGAAGCGACTGGCCATCACCGGGAAGGACCCGCGACAGGGCTTCGGCAAGCACCGTCGCTCGCACGAGGCGAAGCTCGGCGGCCAGGTGCGCGCGGCGCGCGAACGGCTGGCTCACCTGCGACGCACCCCGGTGGCGGCACCACCGCAGCAACTGCGCTTCACGGCGGCGCTGTCGGCAACAGGTGACGAGCATCCGGCCGACCAGGACCACGACCGTCCCCTCGTCGAGCTCACCGGCGTGGCGGTCGGGGCCCGGCTGCGCCTGGACGGCGCCCTGACCGTCGCACCAGGACAGCGGCTGCTGGTCACGGGCGAGAACGGGGCCGGCAAGACGACACTGCTCCGCGTCCTGGCCGGTGACCTCGAACCGGACGCCGGCACGGTGCGCCGCCCCGCCCGGATCGGGTACCTGGCACAGGAGCTCCCGGCCCGTTCCACGCGGCTGCCGCTGCTCGCCGCGTTCGCGGCCGGACGGCCCGGGCTACCGGACGAGTACGCCGATGAGCTGCTGTCGCTGGGCCTGTTCCGTGCGGAGGACCTGCACGTCCCGGTCGCGGCACTGTCCGCGGGGCAGCAGCGACGGCTCCAGATCGCCTCGCTGGTGACCCGGCCCGCCGACCTCCTCGTACTCGACGAGCCCACGAATCACCTCGCGCTCGACCTCGTAGAGGATCTGGAGGCGGCACTCGCGCTCTACCCGGGAGCGGTGGTGGCGGTCTCGCACGACCGCAGCTTCCGCGAGCACTTCCCGGGCGAACGGCTCGAACTGCGCGGCGGCCGGAGGCACTGAGATGAGGGGACGTGGACGGAGCGGCTCCGTGCGCCCGGTCGGTCACGTCCCCCACTTCGACGGCGGTCGTACCATGGCCGGACCGCACCGTCACCGCCTCGAGGAGTCACCGTGGCCCGCCCTCGCACCGCCGCCCGGACCGTGGAGCATCCCGACCTCTCCGAGGTGTCGCTCCAGCAGGTCATGGACGCGCTGGTGGACCCGGTCCGGCGCACGGTGGTGTTCCAGCTCGCCCGGGCGGACGAGGACATGAGCTGCGGCAGGTTCGACGCGCCGGTGTCGCTCTCGACGCTCACCCATCACTTCAACGTGCTGCGCGAGGCCGGAGTGATCCGGCAGTACTACCAGGGGACGGCCAAGATGAACACGTTGCGCACGGAGGAGATGGAGGAGCGGTTCCCCGGCCTGCTGTCCTCGGTAGTGGCGGCAGCCGTCGCGGAGGCGGCGACGGGCACCCCCTGACTCCGCCGACCGGAGGACTTAACTTCGATGGCAATCAAACTTTGACAGTCATCGAAGTTTGTAGCAGGGTGGGCGTGCGCGCCGGCCCGACGCGGCGCGCTTCCCCGACCCCTGCTCCGAGGACGGATGCGCCATGGCACGACTCGTACAGTTCGACAAGCTCGGCGGCCCCGAGGTCCTGACCCTCCGCGAGACCGAGACGGGCGCTCCGGGCGCCGGTGAGGTGCGGATCCGCGTCGACGCGATCGGTCTGAACCGGGCCGAGCTCATGTACCGCGAGGGCAGTTACTTCTACGAGCCGGTCTTCCCCTCCACGCTCGGCTACGAGGCGGCGGGCGTCGTAGAGGCGGTCGGCCAGGGCGTGGAGGTCTTCGCCGAGGGCGACCCGGTGGCGGTCGTGCCGTCGTTCCTCCAGACCGACTACGGCACCTACGGCGACCACGTCGTCGTCCCGGCCTCCGCGGTCGTGCCCCGCCCCGCCGAGGTCGACCCCGTGAGCGCGGCCGCCGTATGGATGGCCTACGTCACCGCGTACGGCCCCCTCGCCGAGAGCGGCCATGTGCGTCCGGGCGACCACGTACTGATCACCGCGGCCTCCAGCAGCGTCGGACTGGCCGCGATCCAGATCGCCCGGCACATCGGGGCGATCCCGATCGCGACCACCCGCGGCACCGGCAAGAAGCAGCGCCTCCTGGACGCCGGCGCGGCCCACGTCATCGTCACCGACGAGGAGGACCTCCCCACCCGCGTCAAGGAGATCACCGGCGGCGAGGGCGTGCGCCTGGCGTTCGACCCGGTGGCCGGGCCCGGCGTGGAGACCGTCGCGCAGGGCATCGCGCCCGGCGGTTTCCTCGTGGTCTACGGCGCTCTCGACCCGCGCCCCACTCCCCTGCCCAACGCGCGGTCCTACCCGGCGCTGTCCAGCAGCACCTACACCCTCTTCGAGATCACCACGAACCCGGAGCGGCTGCGCCGCGCGGTCGCGTTCGTGAACTCGGGCCTCGCCTCTGGGTCGTTCACCCCGGTGGTCGACCGCACCTTCGACCTCACGGAGATCGCCGAGGCCCACCGGTACATGGCGGCGGGCGACCAGGTCGGCAAGATCGTCGTCACGGTGGACCACGGGCAGAGCGAGTAGCCGGGGTTCACGCCCTCGCGCGGCCTCCGTCCTAAGGGACTGTTAGGTCTTCGTTCGCGCTGTTGAACGGGGCTGCCGGGCCATCGACTCTGTGTGCCTCCGGGCCGCAGACAAGGGAGTTCTCGATGGCCACACAGACCACGACCGCGGATACGCGGAAGTCGCGTCAGGGCGAACGCAGGGTTGTCAGCAACATCGTGCGAGGCTCGATCGGCAATCTGATCGAGTGGTACGACTGGTACGCGTACACCGCGTTCAGCGTGTACTTCGCCGCCGCGTTCTTCCCGTCCGGCGACCAGACCGCACAGTTGCTGAACACCGCAGCCGTGTTCGCCGTCGGCTTCCTGATGCGGCCGATCGGCGGCTGGGTACTGGGGCGGTACGCCGACCGGCGGGGGCGGCGCTCGGCGCTGACGCTGTCGGTGACCTTGATGGCGGCCGGTTCGCTGATCGTGGCGCTGACACCGTCCTACGACACGATCGGCGTCGTCGCGCCGGTGCTGCTGGTGACCGCGCGGCTGCTGCAAGGGCTGTCGGTCGGCGGGGAGTACTCGACCTCGGCCACCTATATGTCGGAGGTCGCCTCGCCCGGCCGGCGCGGCTACTACTCCAGCTTCCAGTACGTCACCCTCATCGCCGGGCAGCTGACGGCCCTCGGCCTCCAGATCATCCTGCAGCAGCTGCTCAGCGACACGCAGATGGAGTCGTGGGGCTGGCGGATCGCTTTCGTCGTCGGTGCCGCCGGGGCGATCGTCGTGCTGTGGCTGCGGCGCGGCATGGACGAGTCGGAGAGCTTCGAGCGCGTGGCCGCCGAGGGCGAGAAGGGCTCCGGTCCGGCTCGTGGCAGCCTGCGCATGCTGCTGTCGTACCCCCGGCAGTGCCTGATCGTCGTCGGCCTGACCATGGGCGGCACGCTGTTCTTCTACACGTACACGACGTACCTGCAGAAGTTCATGGTCAACACCAGCGGCATCGCCAAGCCGACGGCGGCCTGGATCAACTTCTTCGCGCTGCTGGTGTTCGTCCTGCTCCAGCCGGTCATGGGGCTGCTGTCCGACCGGATCGGGCGGCGTCCGATGCTGATCGGGTTCGGTGTGCTGGGGGCGATCGTGGTGGTGCCCTCGCTGACCCTCCTGTCGCACACCAGCGATCCCGTGTACGCGTTCCTGCTCATGGTCGGCCCGCTGGCCGTCAGCTCCCTGTACACGTCGATCAGCGCGGTCGTGAAGGCCGAGCTGTTCCCGACGTCGATCCGGGCGCTGGGCGTCGGTCTGCCCTACGCACTGACGGTGGCCCTGTTCGGCGGGACCGCCGAGTACGTCGCCCTGTGGTTCAAGGACGCCGGCCACGAGAGCTGGTACTTCTACTACGTCACCGCCTGCGTCCTGGTCTCCCTGCTCGTCTACATTCGGATGCGCGAGACGTCGGACGGATCGCCGCTGGAGAGCGAGGCCAAGGACTGACCGGGAGGGTGGCGAGCGTGCGCGTACTGCTGGCCGAGGACGACGACGGGGTGGCCGGTGCCCTGACCGAGGCCCTGTACGAGCACGGTCATCTGCCCACCCGGGTGCGGCGCGGCGAGGACGTACTCGCCCGCCACCGCCAGGCCGACCTGCTGTTGCTCGACCTCGGCCTGCCGGACCTCGACGGGCTGGAGGTCCTGCGCAAGCTCCGCGCGGTGAGCGGCCTTCCGGTCGTGGTCCTCACCGCGCGGGGCGACGAACGGTCGGTGGTGCGCGGCCTGCGGCTGGGCGCCGACGACTACCTGGTCAAGCCGGTGCGGCTGGCCGAGCTGCTGGCCCGGATCGAGGCCGTGACCCGCCGGGCCGCGACGCCGACCACCCCGGCGGCACCCGCGCCGCGCACGGCCCGCGCCGGTGACGTCGAGGTCGATCTCGACGCGCGCCGGGTGACGGTGGGCGGTGCGGAGGTGCGGCTGACCACGAAGGAGTTCGCGGTGCTGGCCGCGCTGGCGGGCCGGGCCGGCACGGCGGTCAGCCGCCAGCAACTGATGGACGAGGTGTGGGGCGACGCCTATCTCTCGGTGTCCCGCTCCCTCGACGTCCACCTCACCCAGCTGCGGGCCAAGCTCGGCCGACCGGAAGTGCTGACCACGATCCGCGGCTTCGGCTACCGGTTCGGCGGCTGAAGCGGGCCATGCGTACTCGAGTGCTGACCGTCGTCCTGGCCTTCGCGGTGCTCGCGGTGGCCGGTTTCGCGGTGCCGCTGCTCGGTGTCACCGCCACCCAGCGCACCGAGCAGCTCGTCGCGGCCCGCACCGGTGACCTCGACCGCTTCGCCGGGCTGGCCGAGCAGGCCGCCGAGAGCGGCGACACCGGGGCGCTGACGGCCGAGGTGAAGCGGTATGCCGACCTGTACGGCGAGGCGGTCGTGGTCGTCGACGCCCGTCGCGCGCCAGTCGTGCAGGCGGGCGGTCTGCGCGCCACGGACCCGGTCGTCGCGAGGCTGGTCGACGCGGCGCTGCGCAACCAGCGCGTCTCGCCCGGCGGCACGCTGCGCCCCTGGTCTCGCGGCGACCGACTGCTCGCCCGCCCGGTGGGCACCGGCACCCGGGTGTCCGGCGCCGTGGTACTGCGGGCGTCGGTGCGGGCCGCCGCGGACGACATAGCCCTGCGCTGGGCACTGGTCCTGGCCGGGGCGGGCCTGTTCGCGGTGGCCTGCGTGCTGCTCGCCCGCGCCGCCACGCGGTGGGTCGTGCGGCCCCTGCACCACCTGGACCGGGCGGTCGGCGCGCTCGCGGCGGGGCTGCCGGCCGAGCACGCCCGGGCCGGCGGGCCGCCCGAGCTGCGGCAGCTGGCCACCGGCTTCAACCGCATGGCCGACGCGGTGACCACGGCACTGGAACAGCAGCGGCGGCTGGTCGCCGACACCTCCCACCAGCTGCGCAATCCGCTGGCCGCGCTGCGCCTGCGCATCGACTCCCTCCAGCTGCGGCTGCCCGACTCCGCCACCCGCACGTACACGGGCGTGACCGGCGAGCTGGAACGCATGGAGCACCTCCTGGACGATCTGCTCGCCCTGGCGAACGCCGAGCACCGCGCCGGCGAGCTGGCCGTGACGGACGCGCCGGAGGCGTGCTGCGACGCGACCGGGGTCGCCGCGGCCCAGGTGCAGCTGTGGCAACCGGTCGCCGAACAGGCGGGGGTCCGCCTCGACCAGGCCCCCGGCGCTGTCGTCCGCATGGCCTGCACGGAGGGTGAGCTGGCCCAGGTCGCCGACATCCTCCTGGACAACGCGATCAAGTACGCCGGGAGCGGCGCCCGCGTCGAAACGCGCTGCTTCACCGAGGGCCCGCACGCGGTGTTCGAGGTACGGGACGACGGCCCGGGCCTCGGCACGGCGGAACTGCCGCAGGCGGGCACCCGGTTCTGGCGCTCCGAGCGCCACCGTGACGTGCGCGGCAGCGGCCTCGGTCTGGCGATCGCCGAGCAGTTGGTGGCCGGGCGCGGCGGTCACGTCGAGTTCGCGTCGGCCGAGCCGCACGGCCTGCGGGTCAGGGTCGTACTCCCGCGCGCCGACGAGGAGACGACGTCGGCCGGGAAGGGACGTACGAAATGACCGGCCCGACCCGCCGCACCGTCCTGCGCGCCGCCGTCGGCGTGGCCTGCACGGGACTGCTCGCGGCCGCCGGCACGGCCGACGCCCGGCACACGGACCGGGGCCCGGAGGGCAGGCTGCGGATCGCGACCGGCGAGTCCGGCAACCTCTACGCGGCCTTCGGCCGGCTCCTCGCCGACCAGGTGCGGGCGGCCTACCCCCGGCTGTCCTGCGAGGTGATCCACAGCGAGGCCAGCGTCGACAACATCCGCATGCTCCAGGCCCGCCGGGCCGACGTGGCGCTGTCCCTGGCCGACATCGCGTGGGCCGCGTACGACGGGTCGGCACCGTTCGGCCGCCCGGTCCCGCTGCGGTCGATCGGCCGGGTGTACGAGAACTATCTCCAGCTCGCGGTGCGTGCCGACGCGCCGATCCGTACGGTCGCCGACCTGGCGGGGCACACGGTCTCGCTGGGCGCGCCCGCGTCCGGCGGCGCCGTCCTCGGCGACCGTCTGCTGCGGGCCGCGGGACTGACCCCTGGGGCCGACGTCCAGGTCCGCCGCCTGCTGCTGCCGCAGGCGGTTCGCGCCATGCGGGACGGGGCGATCGACGCGCTGCTGGTGTCGGGCGGCCTGCCGCTGCCCGCGCTCTCCGGGCTCGGCGCCCGGCGCGGCATACGGCTGCTGCCGCTGGCCTCGCTGCTCCCCCGCCTGCGGGCCGGCACGGAGCCCTCCGGGCCGGGCCTCGAGGCGGTTACGGTGCCGGCCGGCGCGTACCGGGGCACGCCCGAGGTGACCACGATCGGCGTCGCCAACCTGCTGCTGTGCCGCCCCGATCTGCCCTCCCCCGTCGCCGCCGCCCTCACCGACGTCCTGGTCCGCCGCGCCACCCACCTCGTCCCGACCTCGGCCCTGGGCACCCAGTTCCTGGACGCCCGCAGCCTGATCTCGACCGGGTCCGTACCGCTGCATCCGGGGGCGGTCGTCGCGTACCGCGAACTGCACGGCTAGCTGTCGGCCGGGGTGTGTCACCGACCTGCCCCGCCGCTGACCTATCTTGGCCTGCATGCAGGCATACACGATCGGCCAGGCCGCACGGCTGCTCGGCGTCAGTCCGGACACCGCGCGGCGGTGGGCGGACGCGGGGCGGGTGGCGACCCATCGCGACGAGAGCGGCAGACGCCTCATCGACGGGAAGGACCTGGCCGCCTTCTCGGTGGAGCTCGCGAAGGGCGGCAGCGGCGAGGAGGACGCCTCCTACACCTCGGTCCGCAACGCCTTCCCGGGCATCGTCACCGCGATCAAGCTGGGTGACGTGGCGGCCCAGGTGGAGATCCAGGCCGGACCGCACCGGCTGGTGTCGCTGCTGACACGGGAGGCCGTGGAGGAGTTGGGGCTCGAGGTCGGGATGGAGGCCACCGCCCGGGTGAAGTCGACGAACGTGCACATCGACCGCGTGTGAGGGTGGTGGGCGGTGACCTCCCCGGTCACCGGGTGACGGAGCGCCGGGTCACTTGGTGACCGAGTAGGAGTGGGCGCCGGTCCCGGCGAGGGCTCCCCCGTCGACGATCAGGTACTCGTCGCGGATGGGGCGGCCGGTGAACCAGGACTCCAGGATCTCCCGCGTGCCGGCCGCGTAACGGGCCTGCGCCGACAGGGAGGAGCCCGAGATGTGCGGGGTCATGCCCTGGTGCGGCATGGTGCGCCAGGGGTGATCGGCGGGGGCCGGCTGCGGATACCAGACGTCGCCCCCGTACCCGGCCAACTGCCCGCTGCGCAGGGCGCGGTCGACGGCGTCACGATCGACGATCCTCGCCCGGGCCGTGTTGATGAGGTACGCGCCGCGCTTCATCGTCGCCAGCAGCTTGTCACCGAACAGGCCCTCCGTCTCCGGGTGCAGCGGCGCGTTGATCGTGACGACGTCGCAGTGCGGCACCATGTCGGCGGCCGTCGCGTGGAAGGTGAGCCCCAGCTCCTCCTCCACCTCGCGCGGCAGCCGGTGCCGGTCGGTGTAGTGCAGCTTCACGTCGAAGGGCGCGAGGCGGCGCAGCACCGCGAGGCCGATCCGCCCGGCGGCGACCGTGCCGACGTGCATGCCCTCCAGGTCGTAGGAGCGGGCCACGCAGTCGGCGATGTTCCAGCCGCCGTCCAGCACGACCTGATGGGACGGCAGGTAGTTGCGCACCAGGGACAGCGTCGTCATCACCACGTGTTCGGCGACGCTGATGCTGTTGCAGTACGTCACCTCGGCGACCGTCACGCCGTGCGCGATCGCCGCGTCGAGGTCGACGTGGTCCGAGCCGATGCCCGCGGTGACGGCCAGCTTGAGGTTCCTGGCGGCGGCGATCCGCTCCGCGGTGAGGTACGCCGGCCAGAACGGCTGCGAGATGACGATGTCCGCGTCGGGCAGCTCGCGGTCGAAGACGGACCCGTCGCCGTCCTTGTCCGAGGTGACGACGAGGGTGTGGCCGGCCTTCTCCAGGTAGTCGCGCAGGCCGAGTTCGCCGGAGACGCTGCCGAGGAGGTGGCCGGGGGTGAAGTCGACGGCCTCGGGGCTGGGGGTGGTCTGGCCGCCGGGGTAGTGGTCGATGGCGGGGAGGTCGTCGCGGGCGTACGTCGTCGGGTATCCGTCGGTGGGGTCGTCGTACAGGACGCAGAGCACCTTGGCCATGTCGCGGCTCCTCAACTGGCGTTGCGGGAAGGTGCGGTTCACGATCCTCGCCGTCGAATGCCCTGGTCAAAGCGAACTTCGCTATGCCCGTATAGCCGACGGCTATCAGCGGTCGTGGGCGTCGAGATACGTCCGCAGCAAGGCGTCCAGGGCCTCCCGTACGCCGGCCTCCCGCGCCACCGCCAGCAAGGCTCCGGCCAGGACGGAGGGCGGTTCGTCGGGGCCCGTCACGAGCCCCACGCGCGGTCCGTGCGCGGGCCCTTCCAGCGGGACCACCCGCATCCCCTCCGGTACTCCGAACATGTGCAGCCAGGCATGCGAGATGACGCTCGACCAGCGGCCGCGCGGAAGGTGCGCGTACAGGCCGGCGACAGTGTCCGACTCGATCGCGGGTGCGGCGGTGGCGCCGTCCGCGGCGAAGCACTCGTCCATGATGCGGCGGTTGCGCATACGGGAGTTGAGCAGGCACAGCGGCAGCGCGGCGGCCTGCGACCAGCTGGCCGACCCGGCGCCCGCGAGCGGCCCGTCCAACGGTGTCAGCAGCATGTACCGCTCCTCGTACAGGGGCAGTCGACGCAGGTCGCCGAGCGTGTCGTCGTCGAGGTACGTCATCGCCGCGTCCAGCTCGAACTCGGTGAGCCCGTAGGTGATGTCGGCCGAGGACAGCGACTCGATGCTGACGCCGGCCCGGGAGTGGCGTTCGCAGAAGGGGGTCGTCAGGAGGGAGGCGGCGGGCAGCGCGGTGGGGACGACTCCGAGGCGGAGCGTGCCGGTGAGGCCGTCGCGCAGGGACGACAACTCCTGGCGCAGGGCGTCGCGTTCGGCGAGCATGCGGTGTGCCCAGGCCAGCACCACCTCGCCCTCCGGGGTCAGGCCCTCGTAGCGTCTGCCGCGGCGCACGATCGGCACGCCCAGCTCGTGTTCCAGCCGCCGTATCGCGGCAGACAGGGAGGGCTGGGAGACATAGCAGGCGGCGGCCGCGCGGACGAAATGACGTTCGCGGGCGAGGGCGACCAGGTATTCCAGCTGGCGCAGTTGCATGCGGGTCCTTCCGGGGTTCCGGTGGGCCTACCCACCGGCTGTGCCGGTCACGACCGGCACAGCAGGGCCGCCCACAGGTCGAGGCGGTCGGCCAGGCGGGACAGGTCGCGTCCGGTGAAGTGCTCGATGCGCTGGATGCGGTAGTGGACGGTGTTGACGTGCAGGTGCAGGGCCTCCGCGGTGCGGGCCCAGGAGCCGTCGCAGGCGAGGAAGGTCCGCAGGGTGTGCAACAACGGGGCGGCGGAGGTGTTTCCGGTGTCGATGAGGGATCCGAGGACGGTGCGGCTGTACGCGTTGCGGACCTCGGCCGGCACTCCGGTCAGCAGCGTGTCGAGGCTGGTGAACGCGGTGGCGTCGGTGAGGAGGGAGGCGTCCGACGCGATGCTCCGTGCCGAGGCCAGGGCGTAGCGTGCCTCCGCCAGGGCCCCTGCCAGACCCTCCGGCCCGGCGGCGGGTGACCCGGCGCCGCCGTGCAGCGGCACGGACGGTTCGCATCCGGCGACGAGCGGCCAGACCGCGCCGAAGCCGGCGGGGAAGTCGCCGGGGACGACCGCGAAGGCCGTGCCGTCCGCGAGCCGGCCCACGGCCGCGGGTCCCGGCCCGGCCACGTGCGCGACCGCCTCCGCGAGCGCGCCTTCCGCCAGGCCCTCGCGCCGGTCAGCGGTTTCGGCGGTGATCACCTGGTAGGGGCCTTCTGCGGCCGGCAGGCCGCAGGTCCGCAGTGCGGCCGCCACGTCGGTGGCTTCGGCGCCGGACCGTGCGAGCAGTGTGCCGAGTTCGTCCACAGCCCGGCGGGCGGCGGCGCGGCGCCGGATCCGTGCTTCCTGGCCGCGGCCGAGGATCGCGGCGACCTCTTGCAGCATGCGGGGCGGTGCGGCGTCCGGGTCGGGGAGGTAGAGGTGCAGGCGCTCGTACGGTGTGCCGGCGGCCTCGCTGTCGACCGGGATCGTCGTGCCGGAGCCGTCCATCAGCGCCGCGACGGCCTCCTCGGCGGGCAGTGCGCGGGCGCCCTCGGTGGCCGCGACCGTGCGTCCGGTGGCGGTGAGGACGTAGGCGGCGGCCGTCCTTCCGAGGTGGGCGAAGGCGGCGGCGAGCATCGCCTCCGGGCCGGCGTCCTGAGCGGCGAGCCGGCTCAGCCGGGCACGGGCGATCTCGGGCAGCGCGTGATGGCGGCTCAGCTCTCCCCACTGCTGGAAGTACACCTGGTCGGTGACGGCCCGGAACATCACATGGGCCGGGACGGCCGCCACCGGGATGCCGTGCCGTACACACGCCTCGACGAGGTCGCCGGGGACCGCGCCGTGCGTCTCCTCGCCCGCCAGCAGCACGGCGGCGTCGGCGCCGCGCAGCCCCGCCACGAAGCGCTCGGCCTTGTCCTGCCCGCCGTCCGGCGTCCACCACACCAGTCCGCTGAGCACGACTTCTCCCGGCCGCACGAAGCGCACGGGGTCCTCCAGATCCGTGACGGTGACGCCGCTGATCTCCCGCTCCAGCAGTGTGTCCTCGGCCCACAGCAGGCGCAGGCCGAGGGTCTCGTCCCTCAGGAGGTGTTCGACGTGCATGTGCTCCGGCTCCTTGTCACGACCGCCGAATCCAGCCACTCCCGGCCGAGCGTCCGACGAAACCGCATCCACCAGGCAGATACGGACTCCAGCATCGTAAATGCAAGATGAATCGAACGAAATGCCTCTTGGATGATCCTCCAGGATCACCGCCGGAAGGGTCGGTGTTTCCGTGTTGGGAACCAGTCGTCCCGGGCCGGTTCGCGTTGCTTCACTGACGGCCATGGACCTGAACACGGTGGTGGAGATACGCGACGCCAGGGATCCGTCGCCCTGGCGGCCGGGCGACGCCTGGCTGGGCGGCGGCACGTATCTGTTCTCCGAGCCGCAGCCCCGACTGCGGCGCCTGGTGGACCTGAGCCGGACCGACTGGGAACCGGTGCGACGGCATCCGGACGGCTCGCTGGAGATCGCCGCGACCTGCACCATCGCCCGGCTCTCACGGTTCGCGAAGGGCCTCTCGGTGCAGGCGGCGCCGCTGTTCGAGCAGTGCTGCCGGGCCTTCCTCGCCTCCTTCAAGATCTGGAACATGGCGACCGTCGGCGGCAATCTGTGCAACGCCCTCCCGGCCGGCCCCATGATCTCCCTGACCGCCGCTCTCGACGGTGAGTGCCTGCTCGTCGCCCAGGACGGTGTACGCCGCCGGGTGCGCGTCGCCGACTTCGTGACCGGCGCGGGCCGCAAGGACCTGGCCGAGGGCGAGTTGCTGCGGTCCGTGACCCTGCCGTCCCGCGCCCTCGACCGCCGTACGGCGTTCCGGCAGGCGTCGCTGTACGGGCTGGGCCGCTCCGGTGTGCTGGTCATCGGTGCGCTGGACGCGCTCGACGGGTCGCTCGCGGTCACGGTGACCGCGTCGACGGTGCGGCCGATCCGGCTGTGGTTCCCGCTGCCGCCGACCGCCGGGGCGCTGCGGGCGGCGATCGACGCCGCCGTGGCGGACGACGAGTGGTTCGGCGACATCCACGGGCTGCCCGAGTGGCGGCGGCACATGACGTACCGGTACGCGGAGGAGATCCGCAAGGAGGTGCTCCGGTGAGGATCGAGGTCAACGGCCGTTCCCATGAGGAGGAGTCCCGCCCCGGCCAGTGTCTGCGGACGTATCTGCGTGAACGCGGCTGGTTCGGTGTGAAGAAGGGCTGCGACGCGGGTGACTGCGGCGCCTGCACGGTCCATGTGGACGGCGAGCCGGTCCACAGCTGTCTGTACCCGGCCTTCCGGGCCGACGGCCGTACGGTCACCACGGTCGAGGGGCTCGCCTCCCCGGACGGCGAACTCCATCCCGTGCAGCAGCGGTTCCTCGACGCCCAGGGCTTCCAGTGCGGATTCTGCACCGCCGGGTACCTGATGACGACGGCCGCCCTGGACGACGACCAACTCGCGGATCTGCCACGGGCGTTCAAGGGCAACCTGTGCCGCTGCACCGGGTACCGGGCCATCGAGGACGCGGTACGCGGGGTCAGGCACGTGGAGGCTCCGTGCGCGGGCGAGTCCGTCGGCCGTAACCTCCCCGCTCCCGCCGGTCCGCAGGTCGTCACCGGCACGGCCCGCTACACCTTCGACATCGACGTGCCCGGCCTGCTCCACATGAAGCTCCTGCGCTCCCCGCACGCGCACGCCCGCATCGTCGCCGTCGACACGACCGCGGCCCTGCGCGTGCCGGGCGTGCACGCCGTTCTCACTCACCGGGACGCGCCCGAACGGCACTTCTCCACGGCCCGCCACGAGCACCCCGAGGAGGATCCGGACGACACCCGCGTCCTCGACGACACCGTCCGCTTCGTGGGCCAGCGCGTCGCGGCCGTCGTCGCGGACAGCGAGGCCGCCGCCGAGGAGGGCTGCCGGCGCATCGAGGTGACGTACGACGTGCTGCCCGCCGTCCTCGACCCCGAGGCGGCCATGCGGCCGGGCGCGCCCGTCGTCCACGCCAAGGACGCCGCGACGGCCCGGATCGCCCGTCCCGAAGCGAACGTCGTGGGCGAGGCGCACGGCGAGATCGGCGACGTGGAGGCGGGCTTCGCCGAGGCCGACGTCGTGTACGAGGACACGTACCGCACCCAGCGCGTCCAGCATGCCAGCCTGGAGACGCACGGCGCGGTGGCCTGGTTCGACGAGGACGACCGCCTCACCGTGCGCACCAGTTCACAGACGCCGTTCCTGACCCGCCGCGCCCTGTGCGCCCTGTACGACCTGCCCGAGGAGAAGGTCCGGGTGATCGCCGGCCGGGTCGGCGGCGGCTTCGGCGGCAAGCAGGAGATGCTCGTCGAGGACATCGTGGCGCTGGCGGTGCTGAGGCTGCGCCGCCCGGTGAAGCTGGAGTACACACGGGCCGAACAGTTCCACGGAGCCACCACCCGGCATCCCTTCACCATCGGCGTCAAGGTGGGCGCCCGCGGCGACGGCACCCTCACCGCGCTGCGACTGCGGGTCGTGGCCAACACGGGCGCGTACGGCAACCACGGCCCGGCGGTGATGTTCCACAGCGTCGGCGAGTCCATGGCCGTCTACCGCGCCCCGAACAAGAAGGTCGACGCGTACTCGGTCTACACGCACACCGTCCCGGCGGGCGCGTTCCGCGGGTACGGCCTCGGGCAGGTGACGTTCGCCGTCGAGTCGGCCTTCGACGAGGTGGCCCGCCGACTCGGCCTGGATCCGCTGGAGTTCAAGGCCCGCAACATCATCGGTCCGGGCGAGCCGATGCTCACCCCGGGCGGCCACGAGGAGGACCTGCACATCGCCAGCTACGGCCTGGACCAGTGTCTCGCCGTCGTGCGGCGTGCTCAGGCGGAACCCGGGGGCGCGCCCGCGCCCGAAGGCTGGCTCGTGGGTGAGGGCACGGCCCTCGCGATGATCGCGACCGGTCCGCCCGGCGGCCACATCGCCGACGCCCGCGCCGCGCTGCTGCCGGACGGCAGCTTCGATCTGGCGGTCGGCACGGCGGAGTTCGGCAACGGCACGACGACCGTGCACAGGCAGATCGCAGCCGGTGAACTCGCCACGACAGTAGACCGGATCGCCGTCCGCCAGTCCGACACGGACGTCGTACGACACGACACGGGCGCCTTCGCCTCCACCGGGACGGTCGTCGCGGGCAAGGCCACCCTGCGCGCCTCCCGCGCCCTGGCCGACATGCTCCTCGATTTCGCCGCCGCCCATCTGCGCGTGCCTCGGGCCGAGTGCCGGCTGGTCGAGGAGGCGGTGACACACCCAGGTGGGCGACTGGCCCTCAAGGAGCTGTACGTCGTGGCCCGCGCCGTCGGTGTCGAGTTCGCCGCCGACGGCCACTTCGGCGGCACCCCGCGCTCGGTCGCCTTCAACGCCCAGTGGTTCAGGCTGGCCGTCGACCCCGGCACCGGCGAGATCCGCATCCTGCGCAGCGTGCACGCCGCCGACGCCGGCAAGGTCATGAACCCCATGCAGTGCCGGGGCCAGGTCGAGGGCGGTGTCGCCCAGGCCCTCGGGGCCACGCTCTTCGAGAACGTGCGCGTCGACGCGCGCGGCGAAGTCGAGACGGCCGCGTTCCGCCGCTACCGGCTCCCCCAGTTCGCCGACGTCCCGCGCACCGAGGTCCACTTCATGGAAACGGCGGACGCGATCGGGCCCCTGGGCGCCAAGTCGATGAGCGAGAGCCCTTTCAACCCGGTCGCCCCCGCCTTCGCCAACGCCCTGCGCGACGCGACCGGCGTCCGCTTCACCGAGGTCCCGCTGACCCGGGACCGGGTGTGGCTGGGGCTGCGGGACGCGGGCGTGACCGATCGGTGAGCCGGTCCCCGTCAGCCCCAGGCACGGTAGCCGCCGTCCACGTGGATCGCCTCGATGCCGCTGATGTACCGGGCGCCGCAGCGGTCCTGCGGCAGGACGAGCTGGGAGCCGGCGAGGTCGAGCCCGGTGTCGTCGAGGGTGACCGCCAGCAGGACGGGGGCCCGGCCGAAGTCCGGGTCGATCTCGGCCCAGGACAGCAGGGCGTGGTGGCCGTCCGTGCCGCGCACGGCGATCAGGAAGCGCAGCCGGTCCTTGCGGCGCGCGGGGTCGAAGACGGGGCCTGCGTCCATGAGGACGTCGTGCAGGAGCGGCCCGGTGAAGCGGTGGTACTGGATGCCGCTGGTGGCGCACTCGAAGGCGACCTCGGCACGGTGCTGTGGCCAGCCGCGTAGATCGGGCACCGTCAGGCGGGCCGGGTTGTCCAGATCGCCGGCGAGGACGAGTTCCGCCGCCTGACCGGCGGTCGTACGGGCAGCTGCGAAGGACTGACTCACGGGCTACCACCTCCCGGATGACCGTACCCGAGCAGTGGTCCCGTACAAACGCACATGCCAAGGCAGTCCAGGGATGATCCGGCTCATGCAATGCGACAAGAGACTTTCCCCTCGCATCTGCGGCAGTATCATCAGCGCATGCACACCTACCGGATCGGTGACGCGGCAGCGTTACTCGGCGTGAGCGCCGACACCGTGAGGCGTCTGGTGGACGGCGGGAAACTCACCGCCGCCCGGGACGGGCAGGGCCACCGCATCATCCCCGGCCCGGCCCTCGCCGCCTACGCCCGGCAGTTGCACCGGGCCGCACGGGAGTCCACCGGCTCCTCGGCCCGCAACCGGTTCCCCGGCATCGTCACCGACGTGACCCTCGGTGATGTGTCGGCGCAGGTGGAGATCCAGGCCGGACCGTTCCGGGTGGTGGCGATGGTCAGCCGCGAGTCGGCCGAGGACCTTCGCCTGGAGCCCGGTGTGCCGGCCGTCGCCGTGATCAAGTCGACCAACGTGGTCGTCGAGCGGCCGTAGAGATCGAAAGACCGAACAAGGTCGAAAGACCGTGAGCAACGTCGTAAGACCGTGAGCAAGGTCGTAAGACCGTAGCTGTGTCCGTCAGGACCAGAGGGAGTGGACCCGTGATGACCCGTTCCGTGCGCCGGACCCGCCGGATGCTGAAGGTGACCGGCGCAGGCGCCGCCGCCCTGCTGGCCCTGAGTGCCTGCTCGTCCTCCGACTCGGACTCCGCCAAGACGTCGGACTCTTCCGCGTCGGCGTCCGCCTCGGACAAGCTGTCCGGTGAGGTGACCGTCTTCGCCGCGGCCTCGCTGAAGGAGAGCTTCACGACGCTGGGCAAGGAGTTCGAGAAGGAGCACCCGGGCACGAAGGTGACCTTCAGCTTCGGCGGCAGCGACGCCCTCGCGGCGAGCATCACCGGCGGTGCGCCCGCCGATGTGTTCGCCTCCGCCAGCCCGAAGACCATGAAGATCGTGACCGATGCGGGGGACGCCGCGGGCACGCCGGCCACCTTCGTGCGCAACCAGCTGGAGATCGCGACCCTGCCGGGCAACCCCGACAAGATCGCATCCCTCAAGGACCTCACCAAGTCGGACCTGAAGGTCGTGCTGTGCGACAAGACGGTGCCGTGCGGTGCCGCCGCCGAGAAGGCCATCACCGCGAGCAAGCTGAAGCTCACTCCGGTCTCCTACGAGGAGGACGTCAAGTCCGCCCTCAACAAGGTGGTCCTGAAGGAGGCCGACGCCGCCGTCGTCTACAAGACCGATGTGAAGGCGGCGGGTGACAAGGTGGAGGGCGTGGAGTTCCCCGAGTCCGCCGACGCCATCAACGACTACCCGATCACCGTGCTGAAGGAGTCGCACAACAGCGACGCCGCCAAGGCGTTCATCGCGCTGGTGCAGTCCTCCGAGGGCCAGAAGGTCCTGTCCGAGGCCGGGTTCCTCCAGCCGTGACCGGACCGTCCATGGACAAGGCCGGCGCCGCGGACACCCTGACCGGTGGTCCGCGGCGCGGCCGCGTCCGCCTGCGCGGGGAGCGCGGGGGCGCCCCGCTGCCGCTGCTCGTGCCCGCGCTGATCGGTCTCGCCTTCCTGGTTCTGCCGCTCGTCGCCCTGCTGATCCGCGCCCCGTGGCGCAGCATGCCCGACCTGCTGACCAGCTCCGAGGTGTGGCAGGCACTCCAGCTGTCCCTGCTCTGCGCGACGGCGGCGACCGCGGTGAGCCTGGTGATCGGGGTGCCGCTGGCCTGGCTGCTGGCCCGGGTGGAGTTCCCCGGGCGCGGTCTCGTACGGGCCCTGGTCACGCTGCCTCTCGTCCTGCCGCCGGTCGTCGGCGGTGTGGCGCTGCTGATGGCACTCGGCCGCAACGGCGTCGTGGGCAGATGGCTGGACGACTGGTTCGGGGTGACGCTGCCGTTCACGACGGCGGGTGTGGTGGTCGCGGAGGCGTTCGTCGCCATGCCGTTCCTCGTCATCAGCGTGGAGGGCACCCTGCGGGCCGCCGACCCGCGCTACGAGGAGGCCGCCACGACGCTGGGCGCCTCCCGCTTCACCGCGTTCCGCCGGGTCACCCTGCCGCTGATCGCGCCGGGCATCGCCGCCGGTGCCGTCCTGGCCTGGGCCCGGGCGCTCGGCGAGTTCGGCGCCACGATCACCTTCGCCGGCAACTTCCCCGGCCGTACCCAGACCATGCCGCTCGCCGTGTACCTCGCCCTCCAGAACGACCCCGAAGCGGCGATCGCCCTCAGCCTGGTGCTGCTCGCCGTGTCGATCGCGGTGCTGGCGGGGTTGCGTGACCGATGGATGACCGCCTCATGACCGACACCGAGAAGCCTGTGGTCGATGCTCCCGCCGGGACCGGTGCGGGACTGGACGCCCGCCTGGTGGTGGAGCGTGGCACCTTCCGCCTGGACGTGCCGCTGAGCGTCGCGCCCGGCGAGGTGGTCGCGCTGCTCGGCCCCAACGGCGCGGGCAAGACGACCGCGCTGCGCGCCCTCGCCGGGCTCGTCCCGCTGTCCGGCGGTCATCTGCGGCTGGACGGCGCCGAGTTGGAGCGTACGCGGCCGGAGTCCCGGCCGGTCGGGGTCGTCTTCCAGGACTATCTGCTCTTCCCGCATCTGTCCGCGCTGGACAATGTCGCCTTCGGGCCGCGCTGCCACGGCGCCACCAAGGCGGAGGCCCGTGCCGGCGCCGCCGAGTGGCTGGAGCGCATGGGTCTGAGCGCGCACGCCGGAAGCAAGCCGCGCAAGCTCTCCGGCGGGCAGGCACAGCGTGTCGCCCTCGCCCGCGCGCTGGCCACGCACCCGCGTCTGCTGCTGCTCGACGAACCGCTCGCCGCCCTCGACGCCCGCACCCGCCTCGACGTCCGCGCCCAGCTCCGCCACCACCTGGCCGCCTTCGAGGCGGTCGCCGTACTCGTCACGCACGATCCCCTGGACGCGATGGTGCTCGCCGATCGGCTGGTCGTCGTCGAGGACGGCCGGGTCGTCCAGGAGGGCACGCCGTCGGACATCGCCCGTCATCCGCGCACCGACTACATCGCGCATCTGGTCGGCCTCAACCTCTACCGTGGCGAGGCCCAGGGGCACACGGTCCGTGTCGACGGCGGCCCCGCGATCACGACCACCGAGGACCTCACCGGCCCGGTCTTCGTCGCCTTCCCGCCCGGTGCTGTCACCCTGCACCGGGACCGCCCGGCCGGCTCCAGCGCCCGCAACCACTGGCGCTGCGAGGTCGTCGGCCTGGAGACGCACGGGGACCAGATCCGCGCCGACCTCACCGGCCAACTGCCGCTGGCGGCCGACCTCACGACCATCGCCGCCGCCGAGCTGGACCTGCGGCCCGGAGCCACCGTGTGGGCGACGGTCAAGGCGACCCAGACGCACGCGTACCCGGCCTGAGAGGTGGCGCCCGGTACGCACGCGTACCCGACCCGAGAGGTGGCGCCCGGTTCTGCGAGGTGCCGCGGCACCTTCGCCTCGCGGTTGCGCCGTGGTTCCCGCGGGCGGCGCGCCCGCGGGACTACCGTGGGCCGCACAGCACCCTAATGGGGACAAATCCCCCACACCCTGCGAGGCGTACGACCATGAGCCTGAGCATCCGCAACCAGATCCCCGGCACCGTCACCTCCGTCACTCCGGGGGAGGCCATGGCGACGGTCCGGGTCCGCCTCGACGGCGGTCAGGACGTCACCGCCGCCATCACCGTCGACGCGGTCCGGGATCTGGGCCTCGCGGCGGGCTCCGCCGTACAGGCCCTGGTCAAGGCGACGGAGGTCGCGCTGGCCACCGGTCCGGTGGAGGGCCTGTCCATCCGCAACCGGCTGCCCGGCACCGTGCGCGAGGTCGCGACGGGCGCGGCGATGGCCTCGGTGCGGGTCTCCGTCGACGGCGGCGAGGTGACGGCCGCGATCACCGCGGACGCGGTCGGTGAACTGGGGCTGACGGCGGGCTCCGCCGTCACCGTCCTGTTCAAGTCGACCGAGGTGTCCCTCGCCACCGTCTGAGACCCGGGTCGGCTGCCCGGGGACTGCTGAAGCCCGGCGAGGGTCAACCAGGTCTCCCCGCTCAACCTCCCACCGACTTCGACGGACTCCGTAGCTGAGCCCCGAGCGCTCCTTCAACTGCCGCAGAAGTGCCGCGAATTCTTCCGCCGCAGTGCCTTCCGACACCGTTCCTCCACCCCCCCATGTCCCGTTCCCCCGTTCCAGGGGACGGACGTTTCACCAGGTCAGACATGCTCCAGCCGTTCCAGCGTCCCTGATCGCCCGCCGTGGGTGGCGGGCGGGACGGAACACGGATCAAGCTCTGGTCATCCAAGCACGCCGCTCCCGGCAACCGGTCGAGCGGATGCGCCCAAACCCTTTGCACCGACAAGGAATCAGCCATGCGCACCTTCCGTCACGCCCGCCTCCTCGCCGCCACCGGCGTCGCCCTGAGCGCCCTCGCCCTGACCGCTTGCCAGAGCGGCTCCGGCACCCGGGACGAGGGCGCCGCGCAGTCGGGTTCGCCGAGCGCGACCAAGGACGTGTCGAAGCCCGCGCCGGAGAAGTCGCCGCAGCGGACCGGTGTGAACGGCGGTTCGGGGCAGGCGTCAGGCGGGTCCGCCGACCCGGTCAGGTCGGCTCAGAACGGCTCGGGCGGCCAGGGCGCGAAGGACGACGACGGCCCGCAGAACCTGACCATATGCAACGGGTCCAACACCAGGACCACGGCCCAGCCGGTCCCCCGGCCGCTCAACCACATGCTGCTCACCGTGACCAACACCGGCTCGAAGCGATGCGCGTTGATGTACTACCCGGTGCTCCGCTTCGACGAGATGCAGTGGGTGCCCCAGGCGATCGAGGACACCCAGCCGCAGGCTGTGACGATGCTGGAGCCGGGCGAGTCCGGCTATGCGGGCGTCCTGCTCAGCGCGGCCGACGGCAGCGGCACGGGCGCGGACACCGGCCACAAGCTCGTCGTCGGGTTCCAGGGCCGTACCCCGAACAGCGACGGCGGACCGGCCGCCGCGCCGGGCCTGCCGGCCAAGGGAGTCCACTACGACAGCGCGCTGAGCGTCACCTACTGGCAGACGGACATGGAGGACGCTCTCAACTGAGCCGCTGCCGGGCCGGCCGGCGCATGTTCGACGACCGGGCGCCGGTCCACGCCGGACGAGCGGCTGAAGCGTAGCGTCGGGGGCGCCAGACCGGCCCGGAAAGGAATCACGATGGAGCCCACCGGCATCACGCCCAACCTCCACGTCCCCGACATCGCCGCCGCCCGCGACTTCTACACCGGCTATCTCGGACTGAGCGTCGAGGACTTCGACATGGGCTGGGTCGCCCGCTACCGGTCGCCCGACGGCCGGGCGCAGATCCAGCTTGTGACCCGCGACGCCACCGCGCCCGAGCTCGCCGCCGTATCGGTCCGCGTCGGCGCGGGCGTCGACCCGGCCTACGCCGACGCCCTGCGCCACGGATACGAGATCGTGCACCCGCTCACCGACGAACCCTGGGGCCTGCGCAGGTTCCTGGTCCGCGCGCCCGACGGCAACGTCCTCAACATCGTCAGCCACCGGGACGACTGACGGCACCTCAGGTGCGCGGCTTGTGCTCCTGCGCGAACGCGTCCGCGGCGGCGAGGTCGAAGTCCCCGTGATCGCTGCCGAGCCCCTGTGCCACCAGGGCCGCCGCCGCGCAGCCAAGGACGGCCGCCGCGTGCGGATCCCGGCCCAGGCCCGTGCCGCGGACGAAGCCGGCCGAGAAGGCGTCGCCGCAGCCGGTGGTGTCCACGACGTCGATCGCGAAGGCGGGCACCTGCTCGGTGCCGTCCGGGGTCACCAGCAGCGCGCCGTCGCCGCCGCGGGTGACGGCGACCAGGCCGGCCCCGGCGGCCAGGAGCTTCCGCGCGCCCGTGATCAGGTCCTGTTCGCCGGTGAAGCCGAGTACCTGGTCCTCGTTGGGCAGCATGTGGTCGACGTACGGCAGGGCGGCCTCGATCTGCTCGAAGCTCCCGAGCACGCCGGGTGCCAGAAGGTCCACCGAGGTCGTCACGCCGTGTTCCTTGGCGTGCGACAGGATGCGCGTGGCGGTGTCGACGCCGATCAGTTCGGGGCCGCCGAGGTGCAGGTGGTCGGCTTCGGCGATGGCGTCCCAGGGCACGTCGTCGGGGCCGTAGGTGATGTTGGCGCCGAGGAGGTGCAGGGAGGGGCGGTCGCCGTTGGGGCGGATGGGCAGGACGCTCGCGGAGGTGGCGGTGTCCGTGCGGCGGACCAGGTGCCGGGTGTCGATGCCGGCCGCGCCGAGGAGTTGGACGAGCATGTCCCCGGTGGGGTCCGACCCGATGGCTCCGGCGCTGTACACCGTGGCGCCGAGCTTGGCGAGGGTGAGCGCGGTTCCGCCGGCCGTGCCGGCGGCGGTCATCCTGATGTCCTCGACCAGTGTGGCGCCCTGGCCCTCGGGTATGGCCTCGACGGGCCGCACCAGCACGTCCAGCACATGCACGCCCAGCGTGACGACCTTCATCGGTTTCCCTCCTGCACGGGTGGTACGGGGTGGGTGGTGCCGTAGTTCCGGGCGAGCGCGGCCTCGATCACGGCGAGTTGCTGTTGCTCGTCGAGGACGCGGGGCGTGCCGAGGGCGGCCGCGCGCTGGTAGACACCGCACGCCCACTCCAGCAGCAGCGCGTGCTCGACGGCCTTGCCGAGGGTCGGGGCGTGGGTGAGGGCGCCGTGGCTCGCCATCAGTGCGGCGCTGCGGCCGTCCAGCGCCGTCAGGACGGACTCGGCGAGTTCGGGGGTGCCGAAGGTGGCGTACGGTGCGACGCGCACGGAGCCGCCGAGGGAGAGCAACTGGTAGTGGATGCAGGGCAGTTCGTCGAGCACGCAGGACAGTGCGGTCGCCATGGGGGCGTGGGTGTGGACTACGGCACCGGTGCCGTAGCGGCGGTAGACGCCGAGGTGGAGGTCGAGTTCGGAGGTGGGTTCGAGGGTCCCGGCCAGGAGGGTGCCGTCGAGGTCGACCACGGTCACCTGGTCCGGGGTGAGTTCGGCGAGCACGGCGCCGGTGGCGGTGATCGCGACCCGGTCGTCCACGCGTGTGCTGACGTTGCCGGCCGTGCCGATGAGCAGGCCCTCCGCACCCAGCCGACGGCACGCCTCGGCCACGGCGGCGCGCTCCTGACCCAGCACCGAGCTTGAGCCTGTCATGCGCGCGACGCTAGCCTAAAGCTGAAACAAAGTCACGTTCACATTCGGAGGCCGCACATGGGCGATCCGACCCCGGATCCCGACGGCACCTGGCAGGTCCCGCTGCGCCGCACACCCCAGCAGGCACGCAGCAAGGCCCGTCTCGCCCGCGTCCTCCAGGCCGCCGAGCGCGTCCTGATACGCGAGGGCGCGCAGGCGCTGACGACGACCCGGATCGCGGCGGAGGCGAAGGTCTCGGTCGGTTCGCTGTACCAGTACCTGCCCGACCGGGACGCCATCGTCGACGCCCTCGCGGCGGGCTACTTCGCCCGGCTGGAGACGACCATGGCCGACCTCGTCCGGGCGGCGACGGCCGAGCGGTGGGAGGACCCCGTCGGCGTGCTGATCGACACCTACGCCGCGATCTACCGCACCGAGCACGGCTTCCGGGCGCTGTGGTTCGGCAGCAGCCTCACCGAGCAGATCCGCGCGGCCGACCGCGAGCACAAGCGGCGGATGGCGGACGGCATCCGGCACATCCTGCTGGCCCTCGACCTCGCCCGCGACGACGACGCGCTCACCCACGCCTGCCATGCCGCGGTCCTCGCAGCCGACGCCCTCGCCCAGGAGGCGTTCCGCCGGAACCCCGAGGGCGATCCGGCGCTGCTCGACGAGGCCCGGATCATGCTGCGCGGGTACCTCGCCGGCGTCACCGCCCGCTACCGCTGACCTGGGGTTCCGCGGAGCGCGTGGCCGGCTCTGTCATCCTGGCGTCGTGCCGAAACCCACGCCCGTCACGCCGGACGCCCCCGCCCGTATACGTACTCCGCTCCTCACCCAGGAGTGGCTGGACCTCGCCTTCATCCACTGGGCGGTCGACCCCGGCGTGGTGACGGCGCTGCTGCCGCGGGGCACCGTCGCGGACACCCACGACGGGGTCACCTACGTCGGGCTGGTCGCCTTCCGGATGCACCGGGTGGGCTGGCTGCGGATGCCGGGGGTGCCGTATCTCGGGACCTTCCCGGAGACCAATGTGCGGCTGTACTCGGTGGACGAGCACGGGCGGCGCGGGGTCGTGTTCCGGTCGATGGACGCCTCGCGGCTGATCCCGGTCGTGATGGGGCGCGCCGGCTTCCGGCTGCCGTATCTGTGGTCCCGGATGTCCGTCCGGCAGGCCGGCGACACCGTCACCTACACCAGTTCCCGCCGCTGGCCGGGGCCGCGCGGCGCGTACAGCCGCATCACCGTGCGCACCGGCGAACGCATCGAGGAGCCCACCGATCTTGAGCACTTCCTCACCGCGCGCTGGGGCATGCACAACGCCTTCTTCGGCGGGCCCGAGCCGCTGGCGTTCCTGCCCAACCACCACCCCCGGTGGCCGCTGTACCGCGCCGAGCTGCTGACCTGCAAGGAGAACCTGATCACGGCGGCCGGACTGCCGGCGCCGAGCGGCGCCCCGGCCAGCGTGCTGTACTCCCCCGGCGTCCCGGTCCGACTCGGCCGTCCGGCGCGCCCCGCCGGCATCCCCACACCCTGATCCGCTCACGCGTGTCGAATTACGGAATCCGGCGCCGACGTATCGGATGAGAGGGCCGGGGCCGCACCGCGCGGCCGGCCGGTCGACAGCCGATCGGAACGGAGATCGATCATGTTGCTCAGGGACAAGGTCGCGGTGGTGTACGGCGCGGGTGGCTCCATCGGCGGGGCGGCGGCACGCGCCTTCGCCCGTGAGGGTGCGCGGGTCTTCCTCGCCGGGCGGACCGCCGCGCCGCTCGACAAGGTCGCCGAGGAGATCCGTGCCGCGGGCGGGGAGGCGGAGACGGCCGTGGTCGACGCGGGCGACGAGGCAGCGGTGGACGCCTTCGTCGACGGTGTCGCCGCGCGGGCGGGGCGGATCGACGTCTCGTTCAACGCGATCGGCTACGGCGACGTCCAGAAGCCGCTGATGGAGATCTCCGAGGCGGACTTCCTCCGGCCCGTCGTGACGGCGATGCGGTCGCAGTTCCTGACGACCCGGGCGGCGGCCCGCCACATGACCGCGCGCCGCGCGGGAGTGATCCTCGCCTTCGGTGGCGGCGGCACGCAGACCCTGCCCGGCCTCGGCGGCTTCAAGATCGCGCTGGACGCGCTGGAGGGGCTGCGCCGGCAGTGGGCGATCGAGCTGGGCCCGCACGGCATCCGGGTCGTGACCCTGAAGTCCGGCGGCGTGCCGGAGTCCCTGCCCACGGAGTTCCCCGGGGCCGAGGTCATCGTCGACGGCCTGGTCGACGCGACCCAGCTCGGCCGGACGGCGACCCTCGCGGACGTCGGGGATGTGGCCGCCTTCGTCGCCTCGGACCGGGCCCGCACGCTCACCGCGACGGACGTGAACATCTCCTGCGGCGCGATCGTTGACTAGAGGCTCTCGCCCGGCACTGAAAGGTAGCTCTCGCGCAGCCGGTCCAGCGCGGGGTGCTCGGTGGGGAAGTCGGTGTCGTCGATCGCAACGACGGTCCGCACGCCGATGCCGGTGTTCGTGGCGAATGCGGCTGCCATGCCCTTGGCCTGCTCCAGGGTGACGGTGGCGACGCGGTGTTCGGCGCGCTGCCGGAGCAGTGCCATGGTGACTCCGGGCAGGACAGGCGCCTGTGGCCACACCACCGTGCCGTTCCGGTCGACGAATCCGACGTTCCAGGTGCTGCCTTCGCTGACGAGTCCGTCGCGTCCGATGAACAAGGCGTCGTCGAACCCGGCGAGTTGGGCGCTTCGCCGCGTGTGCAGGGCCCCGAAGAGACCGACGTGCTTCACCTCGGGCAGGTCCCGCTCGTAGGGCATGCTCTTGGCGCGCAGCGGAGCCGGCGGCATCGCGCCGGCACCGCGCACGGTGACCAGGACCTGTGGTTCCCCCGCCTCCGCGAGGTGGGCCATGTCGACCCCGGGGTCGTAGACGGTCACGCGGACCACGCACGGCCGCGTCCGTCCGTCCACGGCGTGGCGGACGAACCCGCGGACGCGTCCCGTGTCGAGGTCGGCACCCCACACGGCCCGGCAGTCCTTCCGGAGGCGTTCCATGTGGAGCGGCAGGCCGCGAACGCCGTCCTCCTCCACTCGCATGGTCGTGAAGTGGCCGACGTTGACCAGGGCCAGGGACAGTAGTTCATCGGGGGAAACGAGCTTTCCGTTGAGCGTCGCCATGCCGCCCAGGATGTCAGGACCGGCATCGTGGCACCCCGAAGCCGGGGAACGCGAAGGGCCCGGACGGGGTGAACCGGTCCGGGCCCTCGCGGGATGTCAGCGCCTCAGGCGCCGTTCCCCTGTTGCGTTGTCACCTCTATCGGGCGCTGCGCCTGGCGCGCATCAGCACCAGGAAGCCGCCGATGAGGAGGACGGCGCCGCCCGCGGCGGGCCACAGCGTGGTGGCGCCCGTCTCGGCCAGGTTGCCGCCGACCGCCTGGGGCTTGGTCCCCAGGCTGTCCTCGGTGTCCTCGGCGGGAGGCTGGGTCGGCGCCGTGGCGCCTCCCGCGTTCTCGTCGTCGCCGGAGCCGCCCTGCGCCTGGTCGTCGCCCGCGGCGGCCGACGGGGTCCCGTCGGACTTGGGCGCGACCGTGCTGGACATGGTGGGCTTGTCGTCGTCCGCCGGGTCGGTGGCGGGCGCGTCGTCACCGGGCTCGTCGTTCGCGGGAGCCTCGGTGGCCGGCTTCTCGGTCTTCGGGTCCTCGGTGGCGGGAGCCTCGGTCGCCGGGTCGTCGTTCGCCGGCGGGTCCGTCTGCTCGTTGCCTCCGTCGCCCGGCTCCGGCTTGTCGTCGGCCGGCGGCGTGGTGGGTGCCTCGGTCGGCTCCTCGGTGGGCTCCTCCTGGCCCGGGTCGTCGCCCTCGTCGGCGCCGACACCGCACTTGCGGCCGGCGTTGATGCAGTCGACCATCTCGCCCATCAGCTTCTCGTCGAAGACGTTGATGAAGTCGCCGTGGTCGGTGACGGGCTTGTGCAGCTGCTCCGGGAAGGAGTCCACCGCGAACAGCGGGGTCGTCTTGCCGCCGTCCTGGAGGCTCGGCGCCTTGACGTCGTAGACGATGCGCTGCACCAGCTGCGGGATGGCCTTGAAGCCGTTCGCGCAGCTGCCGTCCGCCGCGGCGAACGCCACGTGCGTGCGGTGGTTGGCGCTGTCGATGTTCGTCCCGTCCCAGCAGCTCTGGAACTTGAAGGTGCGCACCACGTCACTGCCCTGCGGGCACAGCGGGTACTTGTCCTTCAGCTGCCGGTCCTCGAAGCCGGTGCAGCTCCAGGAGGCGTTGGCGTTCGCGGTGCCGTTGATGAAGGCCTTGGCGTCACCGGTGATGATGCGCAGCAGACGCGGCATCTCGGTGACCTTGCTGCGCGGGCTGCCCACGAAGTTCAGCGTCACCTCCTTGGGGGTGACGATCTCACCGGCGTTGCCCTCGATGCCGCCGCCGGGCGAGTTGGCGTCCTGCTCCTGCGAACCGTTCTGGAGACGGATCACGGGCCAGTAGTACGTGGACTTGTCGCCCTGGTTCACACAGCTGGTCTCGGCGTTCGCCAGGTCCTCGTCGCTCGCGAAGGCGTCGTTGGACTGGTTGCCGATGTAGTCGTGGAAGTGGTGGGCACCGTTGGAGACACCGGGGGCCACGATGACGTTGTCCGAGTTGAACAGGCCGTTCTCGTTGACGCCGCAGCTGGTGGCGAAGGTGCCACGGGAGGCGTCCGAGGACAGCGCCGGCTTCTGGACGTTGGGCTGTACGGACTTGATGTCCTGGTAGTCCGCCGCGTTGGGGCCATTGCCGGCCTGTCCGCCGTTGCCGGCGTCCTGGCCGCCGTCGCCCTGCTGTTCGCCGCCCTGGCCGGCGCCGCTCTGGTCGTCGCCGCCGTTGTCCTGGGCGCCGTCCCCGCCGTCGGCGCCGTTCGCCTGGTCACCGCTGTCGGGCTCGGGGGCCTTCAGGGTGCAGTCGGCGAGGCCGTCCAGGCCCTCGGGCCGGTCCCCCGTGCGGTCCACGGCGATGGCGATCCGCTCGATCGTCGCGCCGCGCTTCTCCTTCAGCGGCTTCATGATCGCGTTGTCGGCGAAGGCGGGGTCCTGCTTGATCGCCTGCGCCGCCTCCGTCAACCGCTGGTAGGCGTCGGCTATCTGCTGGTCCAGGAGGGCCAGCTCCTTCGCGACGTCCTCCTTGGCGTCCTCCGGCACATCCGTCAGCTTGTCGCCGACGTCCGGGCAGTCGATCGTGCCGGCCGGGGAGGACAGTGTCTCGGCGGAGTCGGCTCCGCCGTCTTCGGTCGCCGAGGCATAGACGTTGGCCCCAACAAGGCCGCCGCCGCCCAACATCAGCGCGACCGCTGCAAAGGTCGCGCGCCGTGCGCCCGTTGGGCGTCTTCGCGTGCTGCGTCCCAAGGAAGTACTCCTACGCCTCGTGGTCGGTCAGGGCATGAAAATCCCCCGGTCCTATACGGAGGCCGACGGCGCAGTGTTCAACCGCCTCAGGAATTCTCAGAAATATCTTATGAGCCGCGTAAACCTCGTCTGAGCAACGGTGTTCGAACCGAAACCTGAGCGACGGGAAGCCCTGCTCAGTCCATCAGTCCGGCGGCGAGCGTCGCCCCCAGTTCCCAGCAGGCCTCGATGTCGGACTTGCCGGGCTCACCGGTCACCTTCACGGGCTGCGCGGCGCGCTGCCAGGCGAGGCCGGTCGTGATGGCGTCGACGGCCCGCACGGCGCCGGTCACGTCGCTGCCGCCGTGCACGTAGTAGCCAAAGGGGCGGCCGCGGGTCGCGTCAAGGCACGGGTAGTAGATCTGGTCGAAGAAGTGCTTGAGGGCGCCCGAGATGTAGCCGAGGTTCGCGGGGGTGCCCAGGAGGTACGCGTCGGCGTCGAGCACGTCGGACGCCGTGGCCGACAGGGCCGCCCGCCGCACGACGTCGACGCCCTCGATCTCGGGCGCGGTCGCACCGGAGACGACGGCTTCGAGCATGGCCTGGCAGTTGGGCGAGGGGGTGTGATGGACGATCAGCAAGGTAGGCACACCCCGAACCCTGCCGTCGCGCCGCAGGTCAGCGCAACCGCGACGCTCCGGCCACGGGTCGGGTGGAGCCGACCTTGGCGACGGCGGACGACAGTTGCTCCCGGACCGTCTCCGGCAGGGGTGCGCCCTTCACGGCGGTGACCAGGTCGCCGGCCAGGGTGTGCAGTTTCGTGTTGGTGTTCTGGGATGCCTCGACCAGCACCGTCCAGGCGTCCTCGGAGCTCAGGCCGAAGGAGGCCATGAGGATGCCGCGGGCCAGGTCGATGGTGGGCCGGGTCTGCATCGCCCGCCGCAGCTGGGCGACCTCGATCCGCAGGTCCTCCACGAAGTCCTCGGAGACCTCCGCCACCTCGCGCAACCCAGCGGCCGGCACGCCCTCGTCGTCGGCACCCGGACCGGCGAACAGCTCCCGCGTCCGGGTCAGGTCGAGCAGTCGGTCGACGGCCGCACCACTGGCACTGATCACAACCGTCTTGCCCTGCTTGAGCGCACGCAGGCGTAGCGCGAGCAGGACGTTCAGGGCCGCACAGTCGCAGAACGTGACGCCCTTCAGGTCCAGATCGACGCCTCGTACCGAGCGGCGCAGGGCTTCGCGGAGGGCACCGCGCAGCCGCTCGCTGGTGTCGAGGTCGAGTTCACCGCGTACCTCCACACTGACCCGGTCGCCGTCAGGGCCGGGCACAGAGGACGTGAGCTCGGACATGTCCGCCTCTCCTCAAATGCTCCCCGTCTCCGCACCAGGGTGACCCGAACTTTCGAACACGTCAACAGATACATGAAATTCAGTGCGTGTATTTGTATACGTGAACCCCGAGCCGTACTGTTGGCACATGGACGGAGTCCCTGAGCCGCATACCGGATGGACATTTCTGACCAACCACGCGCGCGTACTGGCGGCGATCGCAGACAACCCCGACGTCCGGATCCGACATATCGCGGCGCACTGCCGGCTCACCGAACGAGCCGTCCAGAAGATCATTGCGGAGCTGGAGGGGGACGGCTACCTGTCCCACGTCCGCGAGGGGCGGACCAACATCTACCGGATCGAACCGGGCAAGCTGCTGCGCCACCCCGCCGAGGCCGGGCTGCCCGTGGCCGCACTGCTCGCCCTGCTCATCCACGACGAGGCCGATCGCGATGCGGCCACCGAACAGCTCAAGGCGACGCGGCAGCGGATGCCCTTGGACGGCGGATGACGCCTCGCCGGAGGCTCAGCACAGGACCCGCAGTGCTCCCGGCAGGACACGGAGCGTGACCGGGAGGTTAGCCTCGACCTCGCCGTCCGCGCCGTAGGGCACCTCGCGGTCGGCCGAGATGCGTATCTCCTTGCCGCGCAGTATCTCGACCTGGGGGCGGTGGACGTGGGCGCCCGTCTTGAGGTCGTTCATCAGGGCGAAGAACAGCCGGCGCGGGGCCTCGCGGATCATCACGACCTCCAGCAGGCCGTCGTCCACACGGGCGTCGGGCGCGATGAGCCGTCCCGAGCCGTAGTAGCCGGAGTTGGCGGCCACGACCGTGTAGCCGATGTGCAGGTGCTCCTGACCGTCGACGGTGACCCGGAAGCGCGCGGCGCGCCAGGTTGTGACGGCGCGCAGTCCGCCCGCGTAGTAGGAGGCGGCGCCGCGCAGCAGGGTGGCGTTGTTGGCGTGGCGGTTGGCGAGCGCGTCGACTCCGGCGTACACGCTGCCCAGGACCGCCGTGCGGTCGTGCACGGCCGACTCGACCTCTATGGTGTCGACCTTCCGGGGCTCGTGGTGGAGCAGCACCTCGGCGAGCGCCGCCGGGTCGGTGGGCAGTTCGAGGGCCCGCGCGAAGTCGTTGCCGCGGCCGGCCGGGACGAGGCCCAGCACCATGTCGGTGCCGCTGAGGGCACCGCCGATGCCGCCTGCCATTCCGTCGCCGCCGACGGCGAGCACCACCCGCCCCCGCTCTCCGGCATCCCTGGCCAGCTCCCGGGCGTGGGCCAGGCTGCGGCTGTACTGGGTCTCCAGGTCGGCCCCGGCCTCCCGCAGCGGCCGGGCCACTTCCAGCAGAGCGGCCGCGGAGGCGGATCCGCCCGCCGTGGGGTTGACGATGGCGGTGAACTGTCGCATCGGTGTGCCTTTCGGGCCGACGGGAGGGAGCTGCCGGAGGCGGGCCGGGGGCGGGTGAGAGGTGGGCGGGTGGTGCGGGGTGTGACCGGCCCAGTGGAACAGGCGTGTCAAGCGCCGGGCGCGGGCGGGGCGGCCAGGTTCAGTCGAGCGGCAGGAGGACGCCGGGGTTGAGCAGCCCCGCCGGGTCCAGCCGCCGCTTGACGGCACGCAGCGCCTCGATGCCCAGGGGGCCCGCCTCACGGACGTACCAGTCGCGGTGGTCGGTGCCGACGCCGTGATGGTGGCTGATGGTGCCGCCCGCGCCGAGGATCGCCTCGTTGGCGGCGTGCTTGGCCTTCTCCCAGTGTGCGACCGCGTCCTCGCCCTGCGCCGAGACGACGGTGAAGTACAGCGAGGCGCCGTTCTCGTAGACGTGGGAGATGTGGCACATGACCAGCGGCGGGGTGCCGGCCTCGGTGAGCGTCGTCGTGAGGGCGTCGCGGACGGACGCGTACAGCTCGGGGACGCGTGACCAGAAGGTCGCGGTCTCCAGGGTCTCGACGAACGCCCCGGCGTCCAGCAGGGAGTCCCGCAGGTATGGGGCGGAGTACCGGCCGTGCGCCCAGCGCTCGCCGGGTTCCTCGCCGAGCGGGGTGCCGCCGCCGTCGCGCAGAACGGCCGCGGCGTGCTCGCTGCGGTACGCGACGTCCTCGTCCGTGCCCTCGTACCCGGCGATCGCCATGCAGCCCGCGGACTGCTGCGCGGCGTCGGAGCCGCCGATGGCGTCGGGCTGGGCGAGGCCGATCAGGGTCTCGGTCTCGTCGGACAGCCGCAGCACCGTCGGACGAGGTCCGTCCTGGGCGAGACGGCGCAGCGCCGCGGCGCCCTCCTCGAAGGAGGCGAAGCGCCAGCCCTCGTACACACGGGCCTGCGGGACGGGGCGGATCCGCACGGTCACGGAGGTGATGACGCCGAAGGCGCCCTCCGAGCCGAGCAGCAGCTGGCGCAGGTCGGGGCCGGCCGCCGAGCGCGGTGCCCGGCCGGTGTCGATGGTGCCCTCGGGGGTGGCGACGGTCAGACCGAGGACCATCTCGTCGAAGCGGCCGTATCCGGCGGACGCCTGGCCGCTGGAGCGGGCGGCGGCGAATCCGCCGATGCTCGCCCACTCGAAGGACTGGGGGAAGTGGCCGAGGGTGAAGCCGTGTTCGGCCAGCAGCGCCTCCGCCTGCGGCCCGCGCAGTCCGGGTTGCAGGGTGGCCGTGCGGGAGACCGGGTCGACGGCGAGCAGCGCGTCCATGCGGCGCAGGTCCAGGGCGACGAAGGCGCCGCGCCGGGAGGGGGCGAGGCCGCCGACCACGGAGGTGCCGCCTCCGAACGGGACCACGGCCAGGCCGTGTTCGGCGCAGGCGCTCAGAACGGCGAGGACGTCGTCGTGGCCGGCGGGCAGGACGACGGCCGCGGGGACGTCGTCGACCTCGCCGTCGCGGATGCGCAGCAGGTCGGGGGTGGACTTGCCGCGGGTGTGCCGGATGCGGGTCTCGGCGTCGGTGCGGACGTGCTCCTCGCCGCCGACCGCGGCGGACAGGGCCTGGTGCGCGGCGGGTTCGAGTCCCGGCCGGGGTACGGCGATGTCCTCCAGGGTGACCGGCCCGGCGGTGCGCGGCTTGACTCCGAGCAGATCGCGCAGCAGGCCGATCACGGTCTCGGGCAGCGGCACCGCCTTGGCCGGGTCGCCCCAGCCGCTCCACAGCATGTCCATGACTGTCGTCCTCACCGGTCGATTTCGAGCGATGCCGTGTCCCGGACGGCTCCGCAGGCGTTACACTGTGACACATGACGCCTATTCGTCACAACCACTCGGACAGCGACGCGGTGCTCGACGCGGTGCGCGACTGTGTCCTCGCCGTCGGGGTCCGCCGTACGACACTGACCGACGTGGCCCGCCGCGCGGGCGTCTCCCGGATGACGCTGTACCGGCGCTGGCCCGATGTGCGCTCCCTGGTGGGCGACTTGATGACCCGCGAGTGGGTCGCCGTCGCCACGGGGGCCATGCCCGAACGGCGGCCCGGCACGGACACCCGCGGCCTGATCGTCGAGGGGCTGGTGGCCGGGGTGCGGACCTTCCGCGCCCACCCGCTCTTCCAGAAGATCGTGGACGTCGATCCCGAACTGCTCCTGCCCTACGTCCTCGACCGCCGGGGCGCGAGCCAGATGGCGCTGCTCGCCCTGCTCGCGGACGCCGTACGGGAGGGCCACGCCGACGGCTCGGTGCGCGCGGAGCATGTGGAGCGGCAGGCGCGGTCCCTGCTGCTGATCGTCCAGTCCTTCACCCTGTCCCTGCGGACCATGACCGACGAGGACGACGCCGACCTGAGCAGCGACGCCTTCCTGGCGGAACTGCGCAGCATCCTGGAGAGGACCCTCACGCCATGACCCCTGCCACTGACCCGGTTCCCGGATCGTCGCTGTCCGCCGCGCGGCGCTCGCGCGAACTCACCGAGACCGTCGGCGGTCCGGTCGTGGACGTCCTGGTGGTCGGCCTGGGCGCGACAGGCGCCGGGGTCGCCCTGGACGCCGCCGCCCGGGGCCTTTCGGTGGCCGCCGTCGACGCCCATGACCTGGCCTTCGGCACCTCGCGCTTCAGCAGCAAGCTGATCCACGGCGGGCTGCGCTACCTCGCCTCCGCCCAGCTCGACGTGGCCCACGAGAGCGCGGTCGAGCGCGGGGTGCTGATGGAGCGCACGGCTCCGCATCTGGTGCGGGCCCAGCCCTTCGTGCTGCCGTTGACGCCGTTGGTCTCCCGCGCCCAGTCCACCCTTGCCTGGGCCGGGTTCCGGGCCGGTGACGCCCTGCGTCTGGCGGCCCGCACGGCCCGCGCCACCCTGCCGGCCCCGCGCCGTCTGTCCACGGTGGAGACCCGGCACCTCGCCCCCGCCCTGCGCACCCAGGGCCTGCGCGGCGGTCTGCTGTCCTGGGACGGCCGGCTCACCGACGACGCCCGGCTGGTGACGGCGATCGCCCGCACCGCCGCAGCACGCGGCGCCCGGATCCTCACCCGCGTCAGGGCACTGGAACTCACCGCGTCCGGCGCCCGCGTCCGCGACGAACTCACCGGCGGGGAGGGCGAGATCAGGGCCCGCGCCGTGATCAACGCGTCCGGCGTCTGGGCGGACGGCCTGGTCGACGGCATCCGGATCCGCCCCTCGCGCGGCACCCACCTCGTGCTGCGTTCCGACCACCTCGGCCCGCTGCCCGCGGGGCTGCACGTGCCGGTCCCCGGGGAGACCAACCGTTTCGTCCTCGTCCTGCCGCAGGGCGACGGCCGGGTCTACGTGGGCCTCACCGACGAGCCCGTCGAGGGTGACGTCCCGGACGTGCCCGAGGTCCCCGAGACCGACATCGGCTTTCTGCTGGACGTCCTCGGCTCGGTCCTGGACGTCCCGGTCCGGCGCGATGACGTCGTCGGCGCGTTCGCCGGTCTGCGCCCCCTGCTCGACACCGCGCCGACGGCCGGTTCCGGGGCGCCGCGGACCTCCGACATCTCCCGTCGGCACGCGGTCCTCACCTCGTCGGAGGGCGTGACCACGGTGGTCGGCGGCAAGCTCACCACTTATCGGCGCATGGCCGAGGACGCCGTCGACGCCGCCGTCGCCACGCACCGGCTCACGGCCGGCCCGTCCCCCACCGCCTCGCTGCCCCTCGTCGGCGCCGCCTCACCGAACACTCTCGGCTCGCTGCGCGCGCCGCGCCGGCTGGTCCAGCGATACGGCACCGAGGCTCCGGCCGTCCACGCGCTCGGCGCGGAAGACCCCCGTCTCGCCGAACCCGTGCTGGCGGGCCATCCCGTCACCGGCGCCGAACTCCTGTGGGCCGTACGCCACGAGGGCGCCCTGGACGAGGCGGACCTGCTCGACCGGCGCACCCGCATCGGGCTGGTGCCGGCCGACCGGGCCGCCGCGCTGGACGTCGCGCGCGAGGTGCTGGGCGAGGTGAACCTGCCCGCCTAGGCCGAGAGGGACCGGGGACGCAGGTCGGTCCAGTGGGACTCGATGTACTCCAGGCACGCCTCTCGGGTGTTCTCGTCGAAGACGGTCGTCCAGCCTCCGGGCACCTTGGCGAAGGACGGCCAAAGAGAGTGCTGGCCCTCGTCGTTCACCAGGACCAGGAAGCGGCCTTCGTTGTCGTCGAAGGGATTGGTGCTCATGCCGAGTGCCTCCTCGGAACGTCAACATTAGGTTAGCCTGGCCTAATTGACAGGAGCTTAGCCTTCGCCGCTCCCCTCTCACAAGGAGACGTTCATGCGCCCGGTCACGGCCGACACGGAGAACGCCTTCGCCGGGTTCGGGATGCCCGGCGAGCCCGGCACGGAGGAGTTCTGGGCGACGGCAGAGGCGCCCGTGTCCGTCCCTGTCGAGGGCGGCGGCTGGGCAACCCTGTTCCTGTGGCGGGGATCCGCGGCGAGCATCGACTTCGAGAGCTGGTCGGGGCCGGTGCCCCTGAACCGATGGGGCGACACGGACTGCTGGTACGCCGAGGTCCGCATGCCCGCGCGGCTGCGGGTGACCTACCGGTTCCTCGTGGGCGACGCGACACACGCCGACCCGCTCAACCCGATGGGCGCGGGCGGTGACCGCTCGATCGCCGCGACGCCGGACGCCCCGCCCCAGCCGCACTGGCCCGTCGTCGGCCCCGGCACCGATGTCGTACTGCCCCTCCCCCGCACCCGGGTCCGCTGGGCAAGTGAACGGCTCGGCGGGCGGCGTACCGTACGGGTCCACCCAGCGGGCGGCGGCGGTCCGGTGGTGCTGCTCCTCGACGGCGACGACTGGCTGTACCTGCACCCGGCCATGACCGCCTTCGACTCGGCCGTCGCCGCCGGCGACATGCCCCCGGTGACCCTCGTCTTCCTTCCGGCCAAGGACAGGGCGGCCGAGTTCACGTGCCGGCCCGAACTGTGGGAGGCGGTCCGGGACGAACTGCTGCCGCTGGTGGCGGAGTCCGGCGTACCCGCCGACCTCGGCCGGCTGGTGGTCGCGGGGCAGAGCCTCGGCGGGCTCAGCGCGCTGTACGCGGCCCTTCGGTTCCCGGAACTGGTGTCCCGGGTCGCCTGCCAGTCGGGGTCCTTCTGGTGGACGCCCGAGGCCATGGACCTGGCGGACCCCATGAGCGGTCCGGTCGGCGGCAGCATCGCCGCGCGTCTGCGGGAGCGCCCGGAGCTGTCCGGCCTTCGCATCGCGTTCGACGTCGGGGAGCACGAGACACGGATGCTCCCCCACTGCGAACGGACCGAGCTCCTCACCGAACAGGCCGGTGCGACCGTACGGGTCTCGCGCTCGGCCGCCGGCCACGACCGGGCGGGCTGGCGGCACGCCCTGCTCAGGGATGTCGCCTGGGCCCTCGGCCAGCCCGTCACCGGGCCACGGCCAGACAGTAGTCCGCGTCGTCGGCCAGCAGGTTCCGATGGGTGTCCTCGGCCGTGACGACCCCTTCGTCTAGGACGAGGACCCGGTCGGCGACGTCCAGGAGGGCCGGGCTGCTGGTGAGCACGACGGTGGTGCGGCCCCGGCGCAGCTTCGCCACATTGCGCGCGATGAGCTGTTCGGTGACCGCGTCGACGGCTGTCGTCGGATCGTGCAGCACCAGGATCTCGCTGTCGGCGGCCAACGCCCTTGCCAGGGAGAGGCGTTGGCGTTGCCCGCCCGACAGGTTGGCGCCTCGGTCGCGGACACCGTAGTCGAGTCCGTCCCGGTGGAGGGCGACGACGTCCGTCAGCATGGACGCCTCGACGGCTTCGGGGACGATCCGGCTGGTGCCCGAGGGGTCGATGTTCGTGCGGAGCGTGCCGGCGAAGATCTCGCCGTCGTACGGGTTCACCAGCATGTGCGCGCGGACCGCCGCCACCGGCAGTTCCCCGAGTTCCTGCCCGGCGACCCGCACCGCGCCCTCGTACGCGTCGGGCGGCACGTTCGCCGCCAGGACCGACGCGAGGTCGGCCGCCGCGCGCGGCTGGTAGGCGGCGATCGCGACGAACTCCCCGGCGGCCACCGTGAACTTCAGGTCCCGCAATGTCCCGTACCGGACGCAGTCGATCTCCAGGTTCCCGCCCGCGGCCGGGTGTTCCGAACCCGGCGTGGTGACCGGCGGCGCGGTCAGGACCAGCGCCATCCGCTCCGCCGAGGCCCGCGCGATCATCACGTACTTCGGCATCTCCGAGAACAGCCTGAGCGGTTCCATGATGAACTGCGCCAGGCCCACGGCCATGACGAGTTCGCCGATGTTGATCTGCCCGTCGAAGGCCAGCCAGCCGGCCGTCAGGGTCACGGCGCCGGCCAGGACCGCGTTCAGGGCCAGCGCGGCGCCCGCGTAGGCGCCGTTGACCTTGGCGACGGTGACGGCCTGGAGCTTCGCCTCCGTGCTGACCTCGCGGTAGGAGCGGAACGCGGCGTGGTTGCCGCCGAAGCCGTGCAGCGGGCGCAGACCGGTGATCAGGTCGGCCACCTTGGCACCCGCCCGCGCCACCCGGGCCTGCTGTTCCTGGGTACTGGACCCGATCCGCTTGGACAGCACGCTCAGCACCGACATGATCGCGGCCGTTCCCACGATCACCAGCAGGCCGAGCCGGATGTCGGCGAGGCCCAGCGCGACCGCCGCGACGACCACCGCGACCAGTGAGCTGATCAGCAGCGGCACCACCTCGATGATGTCGGCGGTCTGGTCGGCGTCCTCGGTGGCGATGGTCAGGATCTCGCCGGACTTGAGGTCGACGTCCCTGGCCACCGGCTGAAGTCCGCAGGCGGCCACCTTCACCCGCCAGCGGTGCGCCTCGGTCGTGTTGGCCTTCTGGAGGATGCGCATTCCGAACCGCCACGACAGCGAGACGGTCGTGATGATCACGGCGAGCGCGGCGATGGACAGGCCGAGCGAGCCGAGGCTCCGGTCCCGCATCGTGTGCTCGACGATCAGGCCGAGGGCGATCGGGAACGCGGTCTCGCCCGCCTGGTACAGGCCCATGAGGACGGTGCCCCAGATCATGGCGCCGCGGTTGCGGCGCAGGGCGGTCCGGAGGATGTCGGAGGCGGGTCGGGGCCGCCGCGTGTCAGGAGTTGTCATCGAGGTGGTGGGCAATCGCTTCCGGGGTGCGCAGGGTGAACAGGTCTCGGATCGTGATCACCGGACCGTACTCCCGGCGGAGCAGGCCGATGAGACGTACCGCCAGCATGGAGTGTCCTCCCAGGGACACGAAGTCGCTCACCGCGCTCACCTCGTCGTCGTCCAGGTCCAGTGCCTCGGCGAAGAACTCGCAGACCACGGTCTCGGTCCCGGTCTCGGGCCCGCGCTCTCCCGCCGTGGTCAGCGCGCCGAGGGGCTTGGCCTCCGGCAGTGCCTTCGTGTCAGCCTTCCCGTTCACGGTGAGCGGGATGCTGTCGACCTGGGCGTAGTGCGTCGGCCGCAGGAAGTCCGGCAGCCCTGCACCCACCTCGGCGGCCACCGCCGCCAGGTCCGCGCCGTCCAGCACGAGGTAGGCGGCCAGCCGGTACGCCCCGTCGACCTGCGGATCGGGCTGGGCGACCGCGGCGACGAATCGCACCGCCGGGTGCGCCGCGAACACGGCCTCGACCTCGCCGAGTTCGACCCGGTGCCCCCGGATCTTGACCTGCTGGTCGGTGCGGCCGAGGTACATCAGGTTGCCGTCGGGTCGCCGCAGCACCAGGTCCCCGGTGCGGTACATGCGCTCGCCGGGTTCGCCGAAGGGGCACGCGACGAAGCGGTGCGCGGTCTGCGCCGGCTGCCCGAGGTAGCCGCGCGCGATGCCGATGCCCGAGACGTACAGCTCGCCGGGGACGCCGTCCGGGAGGGGGCGCAGCCACGGGTCCAGCACGTACACGTCGGTGTTGTCGATGGCCACGCCCACCACGGGGTCCTCGCACTCGAAGGTGCCGACGCCCAGGGTGTTGATGGTGTACTCGGTGGGTCCGTACAGGTTGTAGCCGACCGTCCCCTCGGTCTCCGCGAGCCGCTGCCACAGCGTGGGCGTGACGGCCTCGCCGCCGAGGAGCACCAGCGGCGGACGCCGGTCGGGGTCGTCCAGCAGGCCCTCGGCGACCAGTTGCTGGGCGTAGGTCGGAGTCACGTTGATGACGTCGATGCCGTGCTCCAGGCAGTACTCGACCAGACGGGGCGCGTCACGGCGCAACTCCTCGTCACAGATGTGCACTTCGTGCCCGTCGGCGAGCCACAGCAGCTCCTCCCATGACATGTCGAAAGCGAACGACACGGTGTGGGCGATCCGGAAGACCCGGTGGCCGTGCTCGGCCAGGACCGGTTCGAAGATCCGGCGCCGGTGGTTGATCAGCATGTTGGTGAGCCCGGCGTACTCGGTCACGACGCCCTTGGGCTTCCCGGTCGAGCCGGAGGTGTAGATCGTGTACGCGGGGTGCCGCAGCCGGTCGGGGTCGTCCGGTGCGAACGTCCGATACGGCTCCGCGTCCGGCAGGGGGCGGTCCAGCTCGATCAGCTCGCCCGTCAGTCGGGGAGATACGGCGCTCACCGTGAGGATCACGTCCGGGCGGGCGTCCTCGACGATCGCGGCGATCCGCTCGTCGGGGTGGTCCAGCTCCAGCGGCACGTACGCGGCGCCGACGCGCAGGACGGCGAACAGCGCCGCGACCCAGTCGAGGGAGCGCGGGATCGCGAGGCCCACGGTGGTCTCGGGGCCGATACCGCGCGCGGCGAGTACCCCGGCCACCGCACGGCTGCGGTCCCGCAGTTCGGCGAAGGTCAGGGTCGAGCCGTGGGCGACCAGTGCCAGCCGCTGCGGGTCGCGGTCCGCGGCCTGGTCGAACCGGTCGACGACGGTGTCCGTCCCGACGTCCGAGCGTTCGCCCGACGCGGGCTCCGGCCCCGGCCCCGGCAACGCCCCGACCGGTCCCGTCGCCCGGGCCAGGTCTTCGAGTACGCGCAGGTAGTCGTCGAGGAGACGGCGGGCGTTGTCGTCGTCCTCGTCGCGGTACTCCAGCTTGACCGTGAGCCGGTCTCCGGGCGTGACGACCCAGGTGAACGGATAGTGGGTGGAGTCGTCGGCCTTCACCGAGGTGATGCCGTGCCGGGCGTTGATCTCGGCGAACGCGTCCATGTCCAGGAAGTTCTGGAGGACGAACAGGTTGTCGAACAGCATGTCGTGCCCGCTGGCCCGCTGGATCTCGCCGAGCCCCAGGTGCTCGTGCTCCATCGCCTCGACCCTGGCCGCCTGTACGGCCGACAGGTAGTCCCGGACCGTGTCGTCCGGCCGGGCCCGCGTCCACATGGGTACGGTGTTCAGCAGCACGCCGACGATGTCGGACAGCCCCTCGCCCTCGCGGCCGGAGACCGTCACGCCGAACACGGCGTCGCTACGGCCCGTGCGGCCGCCCAGCAGCAGGCCGAACCCGCCGGTCAGCACCGAGTTCAGCGTGACGCCGTGCACCTTGGCGGCCTCGCGCAGCAGGTCCGACTGCTCGGCCGACAGCGTGTGCACCAGAGCGCGCGGCAGGGCGTCCGAGAGGGCAGGGGCCGGTCCGGCGAGCAGCGTCGGACCGGGCAGTCCGGCGAGTTGCTCGGCCCAGAAGCGTTCCGATACGGCGGCGTCCTTGGCGTCCAGCGCCCGGGCGTGGTCCTCGAAACTCGGCACGGCCGGGGTGGGCGCCGGCAACGTGCCCGCGAGGACCGCCCGATAGGCGTCGAACAGGTCCCTCAGCACGATCTCGCGGGACCAGCCGTCCCACAGCAGCAGGTGATAGCTGAGCAGCAGGCCGTCCCGGTCGTCGGGCAGTCGCACCACGGTCATCCGGATCAAGGGCGGCTCGCCCGGGTCGAACCCCGTGTCGCGGTCGCGGGCACGCAGGGCCTCGACCTCCGACTCCGTGGACAGGGCGATCGTACGGACCCCCACGCGGCGGCCCTCCGCCAGCGTCTGGACGGGGTTGCCGTCGTCGTCGGTGGTGAAGCCGGCGCCCACGACCGGGTGCCGGGCGATCACGTGGGCCATCGCCTCGGCCAGTGCACCGGTGTCCAGACGCCGGTCGAAGGTGAACCAGCTCTGCGCGACGTAGTGTCCGGCCGAACCCGCCATCTGTGCCTGGAAGTACAGGCCGCGCTGGAGCGGGGTGACCGGAGCCGTGCGCTCGGCCGTCGCGGAGGCGTCCGCCACGCCGTGCACCGCGGCGAGCCAGTGCTCGGTGATCTCGTCGGGGACGCCCGCGGCGAGGGTGAAGGCCGCGTGCAGGCTTCCGGTCCCCTCGTCGAGCCAGGCGTTGACCTCGACGGCGTACGGGCTGCCCTGGTCGCCGCCCGCGATGCGCAGCGCCTGGTGCTCGCTGCCCCGGCCGAGGTAGTTGAACAGCACCTGCGGGCGGGCGGTGAGCAGGGGGGCCGTCTGCGGGTCGAGGTAGCGGAGCTGTCCGTAGGCGACGTGCGCGCGCTCGTCCGGCTGGCGCTCCGCGAGCTCACGGGCCGCCGCCACCGGGTCGGTGTGCGCCGTGAGCCGTACGGGCGCGATGGCGGTGAACCAGCCGACGGTGCGCGTGTAGTCGTGGTGTTCGAGGGCCGGGACCCGGCCGTGCCGCTCCAGTTCGATCGTGAGGTCGGTGGGCGTCCGCTGGATACGGGTCAGTGCCGTGCGCAGAGCGCCGCACAGCAACTCGGTGAGGCCGACGCCGAGCGCGGCGGGCGCGGTGCGGGTCACACGGTCGCTGACCTCGGGCGTGAGGACGACCGTGGTCTCCCGCAGTCCCTCGACGGCGGGCAGCAGCGGGGGCGCCCCGAGCGTGGTGATCCAGTGCGGGAGGCCGTCGATCGCTCGGGGTGCGTTCAGCGCCAGCGCCTCGGCGTACTCGGCGTAGGAGGTGGTCGGCGGCGCCAGGGGCTCCCCGCGCAGGGCGGCGGCGAGATCGTCCAGGAGGATCAGCCAGGACACCGAGTCGACGGCGAGGTGGTGCACGGTGACGACCAGGGTCCGGGTCGGCTCCAGCCATGCGAACGCGATGACCTCGCCGGACTCGGGGTCGAGGCGTCCGGCGGCCTCGTTCGCCGCCGCAGTGGGATCGGGGGTGGCCGGGCGTGCGACGGTGACGTCGCGGTGGGGTTCGGTGCGCAGGGCCCATACGCCGTGCTCGATGCGCAGGCGGAGCCGGAGGGCGGGGTGGGCGGCGACGACGGCGTTCGCGGCCCGTTCGACGTCGGCGAGGCGGGCGGCCTCGGGGGTCGGCAGCGTTCTTGCCTGGGCGAACCGGGTGAGGGATCCGCCCAGTTGGCGCTGGCGCAGGATGATCGGCGTCGGTATCAGCGGGCCGTCAGCGCGACGGTCGGAGGTGGGTACGACGGCCTGCGGGGCGCTCGTCGCGAGGTGCCCGGCGAGCGCGCGAGGGGTCCTGAGCAGGAACACGTCCCGGGGTGCGATCGCCATGCCGAGTGCTCTGGCCCGGTTGATGACGGTGATGGCGACGATGCTGTCGCCTCCGGCGCGGAAGAAGTCTGTGTCGGCGTCCACTTCGGTGCCGGGCAGGGTCTCGGTGAATATGGCGACGAGCATGGCGAGCGCGGACTCGCTGCCTGGTCCGTGAAGGGGCGCGGGGGGCTGCGCGACCGGCCGGGACGCAGCACCGGCGGACGACGATGCCGGTGCGGTGGCGGTCTCCGCGGAGCGCTTCGCCAGCGCCTTGCGGTCGAGCTTGCCGTTGACCGTCAACGGAAGCGCGTCGACCGGCAGTACCCGCCCCGGCACCATGTGCGCGGGCAGCTTCCTGGACAGCGACTCGGTGAAGTCCTCCGGCACCCTGCCCACGACGTGCGCGACCAGGTGGTCGGCGCCCTCCGCCACGGTGACGGCCACGTCGATCACGCCGGCGAGCTCCCTGACGGCCGACTCCACTTCGCCCAACTCGACGCGGAATCCCTTGAGTTGGATCTGATCGTCGGCTCGTCCGGTGAACTCCAACTCACCGTCCAGCGTGCGGCGGGCGAGGTCGCCCGTGTGGTACATGCGGGAGCCGTCCCCCGCGAACGGGTTCGCCACGAACCGGGAGGCCGTCAGCCCCGGCCTGCCCAGATAGCCGCGCGACACCTGGTCGCCGGCGACATAGATGGCACCCACCCGGCCCGGCGGCACGGGGCGGAGCCGGTCGTCGAGCAGGTGGGTGACCAGACCTGGGATGGCGCCGCCGATGGGGCTGGCCTCGTCGCCGAGCTCGAAGTCCTCGTCGGTGAGCACCCGATGGGTGACGTGGACGGTGGTCTCCGTGATGCCGTACATGTTGACCAGCTCCGGCGACGCGGTGCCGTGCCGCTCGACCCACCCGCGCAGTCTGCCGAGTTCCAGCGCCTCGCCCCCGAAGATGATCCGGCGCAGGGCGGGGAGCGCCTCGCCGGCGTGCCGGTCGGCCTCGATGAACTGGTAGAAGGCCGACGGGGTCTGGTTGAGCACGCTCACCCCGCGCTCCCGGACCAGCCGGTGGAAGTCGACCGGGGAGCGGGTCAGCCCGTACTCCGGCACCAGCAGCTCGCCGCCGTACGCCAGCGCGCCCCACAGCTCCCAGACCGCGAAGTCGAAGGAGAAGGAGTGGAACTGGACCCATACGTCGTGCGGGCCGAAGTCCATGTCGGGCTGAGTGTTGGCGAGCAGCGTGACCACACTGGAGTGCGGGACGACGACGCCCTTGGGCCGGCCGGTCGATCCGGACGTGTAGATGACGTAGGCGGGATCGTGCACGCTCACCTCGGGCGCCGCGCAGTCCCCCGCCGGCAGCTCGTCCCCCTGTACGAGGACCCGGGCCGACACGCCTGCCGCGGCCAGCAGTTCCGTGAAGCGATCGCGCTGGTCGGGTGCCACGAGGACGACCTGGGGGGCGGCGTCGGCGAGGATGTACTCCAGCCGTTCGTCGGGGTACGCCAGGTCCAGCGGCACATACGCCCCGCCCGCGCTGACGATCGCGACCAGAGCGACGACCTGTTCGACGGAGCGCGGGACGGCGACGGCGACCCGCTTGCCCGGCCCGACCCCGGCCGCACGCAGGGCCGAGGCCAGTCGGTCCTTCGTCTCGGCCAGTTCGCCGTAGCTCAGGGACCGGGCGCCGCCGTCCAGATCGCACTGCGTGACCGCGGTGGCCGCCGGGTCGCGCTGCGTGGCGGCGTCGAACAGTCCGCCCAGGGTCGTCGGAGCGATCCGCGCGGGAAGCCGGTCGCTCTCCGGTGCGAGGTCGTCGACCTGGGCGTCCGGCCGGGTGAGCAGGCCGGTGAGCGTCGAGGAGAACGTGCGCAGGATCGCCCGGGCGGTCGCCTCCCGCAACAACTCGCCGTCGTAGATCAGGTTGAAGCGCGGACGTCCGTCGAGCGCACGCTCCACCACCAGCGTCAACGGGTAGTGAGGGGCGCCCTCGTTCACGATGTCGGTGATGACGAGGGTGTCGCCGGCCCGTCGCAGCGCCTCCACGTCGGTGGCTACGTCGAACACCACCAGGGTGTCGAACAGGGAGCCGGAGCCGGCCTGGCGGCCGATCCTCGCCAGCGAGACATGCTGGTGCGGCAGCACCGCGCTCTGGTGCTCGCGCACCGAGGCGAGCAGCTCGCCCGCCGTCGTAGTGCCGCTCCAACGGGTCCGCACCGGAATGGTGTTGATGAACAGACCCACCATGTCCTGGATGCCGGGTACGTCGGCGTCGCGGCCGGACACGGTCGAGCCGAACACCACGTCCGTGCTGTGCAGGATGCCGCCGAGCGTCACGGCCCAGGCGCTGTGCACGGCCACGCTCAGCGGTACCCCGGCCGCGCGGGCGGCGGCGTCGATGTCGCCGTCCGGCTCCGAGGCGATGTCGGTGAACCGATCGGACGGCGTGTGCTCCGCGGCGACCAGCGAGGGGCCGGGCAGCTGGGCGAGTTGCTCGTGCCAGACGCGGTCGCTCTCTTCGCCGTCCCGTCCGGCGAGCCAGCTGACGTAGTCCGGGAAGCCGCCGACGGGGTACACGGTTCCGGGCGCGTGGTACTCGGCCAGCAGCGCACGGAGCATCGGTGGCACCGACCAGCCGTCGGCGATGATGTGATGCACGGTCTGCACCAGGACGTCACGGCCGGATCCTGCGCGGATGAGCGTGTACCGCATGAGCGGGCCGGTGGCCAGGTCGAACCCGGCGAGGCGGTCGTCCTCGGCGTACTCGCGTATCTCGGCGTCGGTGATTCCGGGGCGGTCCAGGGTGGTGAAGGGCGCTTCGACACCGCGGTCCAGGACGGAGACCACACGGCCGTCGGCGAGAGCCACGAACCGGGCGGCCAGGTTCGGGTACAGCGCGAGCAGACGGGTGGCCGCCGCCGCGAGCCGCTCGGCGTCGACCTCGCCCTCGAGCGTCAGGAGTTGCTGTTCGACGTAGGCGCCCGCGGAGTCGTCGTCGAAGACCGAGTGGAAGTACAGGCCTTCCTGCAACGGGGTCAGCGGCAGGATGTCCGCCAGTGCCGGACCGTCCAGTTCGTCGACGTCGGTCTGGGTGAGCGGGACCAGGGCGAAGTCGCTGGGCGAGTGCCCGCCCTCGTCGAGCAGGGCCAGGCCGTTGAGGGCCGTACGGAAGTACTCGCCGAGGGTCGCGATGTCCCCGTCGGTGAACATGCCGTCGGGCCAGGAGATGGTGGTGACGAGTTCGTACTCGCCGCCGGTGCCCGGTTCGGCGATGGCGTTGAACTCCAGGGGCCGCGGCAGCCGCATCCCCGGGTCGCGCTTCTCACCCAACTGGCCTGTGGTGCTTGCCAGTTGCCAGTCTCCGGAGGTTCCCGCGTCGAATCGGCCCAGGTAGTTGAAGAGGACCTGCGGTGCGGGCGCGCCGAACTCGCTCTGGGCGAGGTGGCGAAGGGCACCGTAGGAGACGCCGTTGTCCGGTACGTCGGCGAGGTCCTCCTTGACCGCCTTCAGCGCGGCTGTCAGGTACTCGGGGGCTGTGAAGTCGGCCGCCGTGCCGGGGTCCACGGTCACCGGGAACAGGGTGGTGAACCAGCCCACGGTTCGCGACAGTTCGGGCTCGAAGCCGGCCGTGCCCGTCACGAACTGTCCCTCGCGGCCGTGGCCTTCGAGTTCGATGTGCGCGAAGGTCTGCGCCTGGCCGAGGTCGCGACGCCATCGGGCGAGGGCGACGGCGAGCGCGGTCAGCAGGACGTCGTTGACGCCCGCGTGGAACTTCGCGGGGATCTCGCCCAGCAGCGCGGCCGTGACATCGGGGGCCGCCGACACCGTGTGCAGCCGCTCAGTTGCGACGGTGTCGGCCTCGGACAGGGGGCGCCTGCCGATCTGCTCGTCCTTGCCCGGCAGCTCACGCCGGTAGTAGGAACTGTCCGCGTCGAACGCCGCGCGCTCCAGCAGCTGCGTCCAGCGCCGGAACGACGTGCCCACCGGAGGGAGTTCGATCGGCGTGCCCGCGGTGATCTGACGCCATGCCGTGAGCAGGTCCTCCATCAGGACCCGCCAGGACACGCCGTCGATCACCACGTGGTGTGCGACCAGGACCAGCTGCCGTGCCGCGCCGCGCCAGACGGCCCGCAGCATCACGCCGCCGGTCGGGTCGAGTCCGGCGGTGGCGAGCGCGACGCACTCGTCGAGCGGCCGGTCGCTCTCCTGCCAGGAAGCGGTGGCCCGGTCGGCCTCGGGTATGCGGAAGCTCCAGCGGTCGCCGCGCACCAGCTCGGCGCGGAGCATGTCGTGCCGCCGGACCAGGGCGGTGAGGACGGTGTCCAGGGTGCCGGCGGTCAGGTCCGCCGGTGTGTTCAGTACGACCGACTGGACGAAGCCGTCGATCGCGTCCGTGGTCTCGCCGAGCCACTGCACGATGGGCGAGCCCACCACCGTCCCGGTCGCGACATCACGGTGGTCCACCGCGGTGACGTCGTCACGGCTCGCGACCGCCGCCAGCGTCCCCACTGTGCTGTTGGTGAAGATCTGGCGTGCCGTGACGTAGAGGCCGGCGTCGCGCAGCGCGCTCAGCAGCGAGATCGCGAGGATGCTGTCCCCGCCGAGCTGGAAGAAGTCCTGGTCGACACCGACCTCTTCGAGCCGCAGCACGGTCGCGACAGCGGCGCACACCGCTCGCTCGTTCTCGGTCGTGGGCCGGGTCAGCCCGCCTGTGTCCGTGGTGGGTTCGGGCAGGGCGTTGCGGTCGAGCTTGCCGTTGGCGGTGAGCGGGAACTCGCTCATGACGACGATGTGGGCGGGCACCATGTACTCGACCATGTGCTCGCCGGCCCAGGCTCTGACCTCGTCGGCTCGCAGGTCCTCGCTCCCGGCGGCCGGGATGACGTACCCCACGAGGTAGGTGCCGCCCGCCGTGTTCTTCTTGGCCACGACGCAGGTGTGCCGCACGCGGGGGTGCTCCGCGAGGCCGACCTCGACGTCCTCCGTCTCCAGCCGCATGCCGCGGATCTTGATCTGGTTGTCGGCCCTGCCGAGGAAGTCCAGCGACCCGTCGGGGGCGTACCGGGCGAGGTCACCGGTGCGGTAGAGCCGGGAGCCGTCGGCGGCGAAGGGGTTGGCGACGAACCGGGAGGCCGTCAGGCCGGGTGCGCCGACGTACCCGCGTCCGAGCAGGAAGCCGCCCACGTAGAGCTCACCGCCGACGCCGACCGGGACCGGGCGCAACTCGTCGTCCAGGACGTACAGCTGGGTGTTGGGGTTGGCCTTGCCGATCGATGTCGACAGCCGTTCCGCGGCTCCCCGGTAGATGACGTGCGAGACGCCGATCGTCGTCTCGGCGGGGCCGTAGCCGTGGTACATGGGGATGTCGAGCCTGGTGCGGAACCGCTCGTACAGTTCCGGGGTCAGCACCTCGCCCCCGCACCACACGTGCCGCAGGCTGTCCAGCAGCCCGGAGTCGCCGGCCATCTCCAGCAGCACGTCCAGCATGGACGACACCAGGTACGTGAAGGTGACGCGCTGCTCGGCGATCACGCTCAGCAGGTGCTGCGGGTCGCGTTCGCCGCCGGGTCGCAGCACGACGAGCCGGGCGCCGCTCACCAGCGGCAGGAAGATCTCGTTGATGGAGATGTCGAAGGACAGCGGAGCCTTGAACAGCGAGGCGTCGTCGTGGCCGAAACCCAGGATCTCGTCGACCTGCCAGAGCAGGCGTTCGCTGATCGCCTCGTGCCGGATCATCGCCCCCTTCGGCCGCCCGGTAGACCCCGACGTGAAGATCACGTAGGCCAGGGCCTCGCCGGGAACCGCGACCTCGGGCCCGTCGGTGGGGTGGGAGCCGAACCGCCAGTCGTCCAGGTCGACCGCCACGGCCTCCGGTTCGTCCGGGGCGTGCTCCCCCGTCTCGTTGAGCTGCGCCCTGACCCGGGCGTCCTCGATGACGACAGCCCGGCGTGCGGCGGGCCACTGCGGATCGAGCGGCACGAAGGCGCAGCCCGCCCGGAGTACGCCGAGCAGCCCGATCACCATCTCGGCGGAGCGGGGCAGGGAGATGCCGACGACCTGTTCGGCGGTCAGCCCGCGTTCGATCAGGCGGTGGGCCAACTGGCCGGACAGCTCGGCTGCCTGGCGGTAGGTCAGCGCGCGGCGCTCGTCGACGATCGCGATGGCGTCCGGCCTGTTCCGGGCCTGCCCGAGGAACATCTCCACGATGGTCGGACGGACCCGGTCGGCCCGGGTGTCGTTCCACCCGGCCAGGGCTTCGAGCCTCGCCGCCACGGTGGTCGCTGCGATGGTCCCGATGGGGCGGTCAGGGAAGTCGGCCAGGTCGTCCAGCGCCAGCTGGGCTTCGGCGGGGACGACTCCGTCCGGGACGGAGATGGTCGGACCGTCCGTGCCGACCGCCCAGCCGCCGGGCCCGTCACCTCCGTTGTCCACCCAGCCGAGGACTTCGGTGAAGAGGGTGCCAGGGGTGAGGTCGATGCCGTCAGGGCCGAGACCCGTCGCCCAGTACGAGAGCGCGATCGCGCACGCCTCGACGATCGTCCGGTCGGAATGGTCGCCGATTCGCCGGCGTACGGCGGCCAGTTGCTCGGGGGACAGCAGTACGTGACGAGCGCTCGGTTCGATCATCGAAGACTCCGCGTTCCTTCCACCGTACGAAAGTCGGCCCAACTCGGATCAGGGGTTGCTCAACTGCCCTCTCGCCAGGCGCGCCACAGTCGTGCGTACCGGCCGCCCAGAGCCACCAGTTCGTCGTGCGTGCCCTGTTCCACGACGCGTCCGGCGTCCAGCACGGCGATCCGGTCGGCCGCCATCGCCTGGGTCAGCCGGTGCGCCACGAACAGCGTGGTGCGGCCCGAGCATGCGGCCAGCACGGCCCGCTCCAGTTCGGCGGCGCCTTCGCTGCCCGCCTCCGCCGTGGACTCGTCGAGCACCACGACCGGTGACCCGGCGAGCACCAGGCGGGCCAGGGCGATCTGCGCGACCTTGGTGACGTCCAGGCGCTCACCGCCCTCGCCGACCGGCGTCTGCACTCCGTCCGGCAGCGCCTCGACCCACCCTTCGGCGCCGACGGTGCGCAGCGCGTCCATCAGCTCGGCGTCGGTCGCGGCCGGCGCGGCCAGGCGCAGGTCGTCGGCGAGCGGCCCGGAGAACACGTGCGTCTCCTGCGTAAGGATGCTCACCAGGGCCCGTGCCCCGGCCTCGTCCAGTCCGGCGAGGTCGGTCGAGCCGATCCGCACCGACCCGGCCTGCGGGGTCCCTATGCCCGCGATCAGCCCGGCCAGGGTCGTCTTCCCGGCGCCTGTCGCCCCCACCAGTGCGAGCGAGCCGCCGGCCGGGATGCTCAGGCTCACGTCCCGCAGGACCGGCTCCTCGCCGCCGGGATAGCGGAACGTCAGCCCCTCCACCGTCACCGGGTACGCTCCGGCGCCGGCCGCCTCGACGGCCGTGTCACCCACCAGCCGGCCCTCCGTGGGCTCCTCCAGCACCCCGACCAGGCGGGTCAGGCTCGCGCCCGACTTCTGTGCCTCGTCGAAGGTGAACATGATGGCGCCGAGCGGGACGAACAGCCGGTGGAACAACAGCGGGGCCGCCGAGACCTCGCCCAGGGTGGCGGCGTCGGTCTCCAACAGGGCGTATCCGACCAGGAGGATCAGGGTCAGTCCGATGAACTCGGCGCGGTTCTCCCGGCCGACGAAGCGGCCGAAGAACCGGAACACCTCGATACCGAGGTCGCGCACCCGCCACGACTCCTCGGTCACCTTCGCGCGGAAGGCGCCCTCCAGGCGGTACGCCCGGACCGTGTCGATGCCGTTCAGACCGCTGATGAGTGCCTGCGCACGGTCGGCCTGAGCGGCCCGCTGCTGCTGGTAGAGCGGGGCGGACCGGGGCAGGTACCAGCGCAGGGCCAGCGCGTAGGCGGGCAGTGCGCCCGCTCCGGCCAGTCCGAGCCGCCAGTCCAGGCCGAACATGCCGACCGTGGCGATGACGACGAGAACGCCCGCCGAGAACACCGTGGGGATGGCCGTCCGGATGCCTTTGGAGATGACGGCCACGTCGTCGCCGACCCGGGAGAGCACGTCTCCCCGGCCGACCTGCTCGATCCGTGCGCTCGGCATCCCGAGCACCGCGCGGACGGCGCCCTCGCGCAGCCGTGCGAGCAGGTCCGCGCCCAGGCGCCCGATCAGGTACGTCGACACCGCGGTGGCCGCCGCGCCGAGCAGTGCGGCGGCCACCATCAACGCCCCGATCGTGACCAGGATGGAGCGTGCCTCGCCCTCGACCACACCGTCGACGACACGGCCGAGCAGGAGCAGGGGGAGGACTTGGAGCGCCGCCCCCGCCACCGTGGTGAGCACGGTGGCGACCGTCAGCCAGGGCACTTCGCGGCAGTGCGCCACGACCCATCGGGTGGCCTCGCGTCCGGTCGCCGTGCGCAGGGTCGCCGGGGCGACGCGCGTGTCGGTGCTGCTCACACCTAACCGACCGACTTGACGAGCTCGTCGATCGCGTACGGCATGGAGAGCAGCGTGCCCTGCGAGATGGCCGCGCCGACCGCCGGACCCTCACTGTCCAGCAGGTACGACACCTTCCCGTTCTTCACCGCGTCCAGGTTGGTGAACAGCTTGAACTTCTTCAGCGCCTCCGTGTCCGCCTTGTCGTTGATGACGAAGACGCGGTCGACGTCGACCAGGTCGATGCGCTCGGGCGACAGCTTGGTGTAGAAGCTGCCGCCGGCGGCCTTGTCGATCTCGGTCTGGTACTTGAAGCCGATGCCCGACACCAGCCGTCCGCGTACGTCGGTGGAGGTGAACGGCGCCACCGAGTTCTCGTACCAGGACAGCGCGACCGCGGTCTCCTTGCCGAACTCGGGGTGTGCCTTCTTGGCCGTGTCGAGCTGGTCCTGCACGTCCGCGATCATCTTCTCGCCCTCGTCGGCCTTGCCGAGAGCCTTGGAGATCTGGAGTGCGTTGTCCTGCCAGGGCGCGCTGAACGGCTCCTTCTCCGTCTTGGTACGGCCCACCGTCGGAGCGATCTTGGAGAGCTTGTCGTAGGCGGCCTGGTCGACCTCGGAGTAGACGGCGATGATCAGGTCGGGGCGCAGGGCGGCGATCTTCTCGAAGTTGGGGCCGGAGTCACCGTTCTTCATGATGACCTCGGGCTTGGTGTCGCCCCACTTGTCCTTCGTCCAGGGCCACTGGGTGTTGATGTCGGGGCTCTGGCCCGCGGGGTTCGGGTACTGGTCGGTCATGCCGACGGGCTTGATGCCGAACGCGAGGACGGTCTGGTCGTCGGTGTAGCCGACGGTGACGACCCGTTCGGGGGTCTTGGTGATCTTCGTGGATCCGAATGCGTGCTCCACCGTGACCGGGAATACGCCGGCGGCCGCTGTCGAGTCGTTGTTGCCCGCGTCGTCCGAGGAGTCGGACGAGTCGGAACCGCATCCCGCGAGGAGGGCGACGCTGACGGTTGCGGCGGACAGGACGGCCGCCGTCCGCCGCCAGGGCTTCATACGCGTCGTTCGGGTGAGGAGCATCCGCATTCCCCTTGCTTTCGTGCTTTCCACTGCACCCCCGTCTAAGGGCAGGCAAACCTTAGCGCGAGCGGATGAGGTAAGCCTAGCCTAACTTCTCCAACTTCAATACGGTCTAAGGGAGTTGAACGTGTGCACGACCGATCGGCACGATCAAGGGCCGGTCCCCCACCGGATCGTCGATCACCATGGCGCGCAGTCCGAACGCCTCGTGCAGCAGTTCGGCGGTGATCACGTCACGCGGGTGACCCTGCGCCAGGATCGAACCCTCCTTCATCACCACGAGGTTGTCGCTGTAGCGCGTGGCCAGGTTGAGGTCGTGGAGCACCATGACCACCGTGCACCCCGACTCGTGCAGGTCGTCCACCAGATCGAGCACGTCGATCGCGTGCGCGAGGTCGAGATAGGTGGTCGGTTCGTCCAGCAGCAGCAGGTCGGTGCCCTGGGCCAACGTCATGGAGATCCAGACGCGTTGACGCTGTCCGCCGGACAGCGAGTCGACCGGGCGGTCGCCCAGGTCGGAGACCCCGGTCATGGCCAGCGCGCGCTCCACGACGGCGGCGTCGTCCGACGACCACTGCCGCAGCCAACTCTGGTGCGGATGGCGTCCCCTGGCCACCAGGTCGGCCACCGTCAGCCCATCCGGCGCGACCGGCGCCTGCGGCAGCAGGCCCAGCTTCTTCGCGACGTCCCTGGTCCTGAGCCTGCCGATGTCGTCACCGTCCAGGACGACCGTCCCCCTGGTCGGCTTGAGCAGCCGCGACAGTGTCCGCAACAGGGTGGACTTCCCGCAGCCGTTGGGCCCGATGATCGTGGTGACGACCCCGGACGGGATCGCCACGTCCAGATCCTCGATGACCGTCCGGGCGCCGTACCCGACGCTGACGCCGTCGGCCGCCAGCCGTGTCGCGTCGACCGCCGAGGCGACCTCGGTCACAGTGTGCTGAGCCCCCACAGGGTCCCCCTCCGTTCAGGCTTGTTCACCCTTGCTCCGACTGTCTGAGGTTGGCACGCACCAGCAGATGGACAAGGAAGGGACCGCCGATCGCGGCGGTGACCACGCCGACCGGGAGGCCGATCGGCAGTGCCGTGCGCGCGACCAGGTCCGCGCCGATCAGCAGCAGGGCGCCCACCACGCCGGACGCCACGATCGGCGGCGTCGGGCATCTCACCAGTCGCATGGCGACCTGCGGCGCCACCAGCGCGACGAACGGGACCGGACCCGCGGCGCTCACCGCCACGCCGGCCAGCAGGACCGCGCACAGCAACAACACGGCCCGCACCCTCGTGTACCGCACGCCCAGGCCCGCGGCGACGTCGTCGCCGAGGTGCAGCGGTTTGAACTGGAAGGAGACACCACCGACCACGACCAGGAGGACGAGCGTTCCCCAGATCGCCACCCGGACCTCGTCCCACGACCGGCCGTCCAGCGAACCGACCAACCACGCCTGGGCCCGGGCCACGTCCCTGATGTCGGCCGTGGCCAGCAGCCAGGTGGTGATCGCCTCCATCACGGCGCTCACCGAGATGCCGATGAGGATGAGCCGGAAGCCGTCGATCCCGCGCCGCCAGGCCAGGAAGTACACCAGGAGTCCGGTGCCGAGCCCGCCCGCGAGCGCGGCCGCGGAGAGGCCCACGGCGTTGACGACCGCCGCGGCGGTCCCACCGGACACGGTCACCAGGAACACCGCGACCGCGCTGGCGCCCCCGGTGATCCCGAGGATGTCGGGACTGGCCAGCGGGTTGCGGGCGACGGACTGTGTGATCGCCCCGGACACGCCCAGCGCGATCCCGACGACGAGTCCGGCCAGGGCACGCGGCATCCGCAGGTCCATGATGACGAACTCGTCGACCTGCTCGCCCCGGCCGAGAAGCGTGGCGATCACCTGGTCCAGGCCGATGGGGAAGTCCCCGATGCCGATGGACAGGCAGAACACCAGGAAGGCCGCGGCGGCCAGCAGCACGGTGATGAGCACGTTCCAGGGGCGCCAGACGAACGACACGGTCCCAAGGCGTACGCCGGGCGTCGTCGCCGGCCTCGTGTCCTGAAGGTTCGGCCGCATCTCCGCCCCGTCCGGCTGCGTGCCCGGCCCGCTCGCCCTCAAGTCCTTGCCGCTCATGCGCTCTTGAACTTTCCGCGCCACACCAGAACCGCGAAGAAGGGGGCGCCCAGGAGAGCCACGAGGACTCCCGCGTCCAACTCGCCCGGTCGCACCACCAGGCGGCCCACGATGTCACAGGCCAGCAGGATGACGGCTCCGAGCAGACCGGCGTACGGCACCAGCCAGCGATAGTCCGGTCCGGTCAGATAGCGGGCCACATGGGCGACCATGAGTCCGAGGAACGCGATGGGGCCGCACGCCGCCGTCGCCGCTCCCGCCAGCAGGGTGATGGCGGCGATTCCCACGGTCCGGCTCAGCGCGATGTTCACGCCCAGCCCCCGCGCCACGTCGTCGCCCAGGTTGAGGAGGTTGATGGCGGGCAGCGTGGTGACCGCCAGCATCAGCCCGACGACGATGAACCCGGTCACCGGCCAGATGACGTCGAAGCCGACACCGGCGACGGATCCCGCGTTCCAGAACCGCAGCGCGTTCAGCGACTCCTTGTCCCCGAGGGCGACCGCGGTCGTCATCGCCGCGAGGAACACCGCGACCCCCTGCCCGGCCAGCGCGAGGGTCAACGGATTGCCGGCACCCCTGCCGATGCTCGCCAGCCCGAACACGACGACACCGGCGGCCGCGGCCCCGAGGAAGGCGAACCAGACGTACTGGAACGGGTCGTCGAACCCGAACAGGGCGATCGCCGCCACCACCGCGAACGAGGCACCGGTGTTCACCCCCAGCAGGCCCGTGTCGGCGATCGGGTTGCGCGTGTACCCCTGGATCAGTGCCCCGCCGACGCCCAGGGCGATGCCCGCGACGATCGCGAGCACCGTCCGGGGAACGCGCACCGTCTGCACGATGAGCCTGATCTCGGTGAGCCGTTGGTCGGAGTCCGGCGCCGCGAACAGGCCGTGCCACACGTCGGCAGGACTCAACGCGCGCGCACCGACAGCCAACGACACCGCTCCCGCGATCACGAGGAGCACCACCAGCGTGCTCAAACCCACAACCCGCCGCCGACGGGCCTGTGTTGTGCCCCTGGACGTGGGGCGTTCCAGTGCAGTCGTGCCCATGTGGACGTACGTTATCCCTTTGATCGCGGACTAGCGGGCGGTGCTGCCGGTTCCGTCAACGACCGTCCGGGCCTCGTCGGAGGCGGACTTGCGGCCACGGTCCAGGAGCGAGTCCAGGATCTCGCCGACCCTGATGGAGGTGTTGGAGAGCAGGGACGACGTGATGCCGTGGGTGTGCTCCGTGCCGCCCTGGAGGTAGATGCCGCAGCGCAGATCGAGGTCGGTCGCGATGCGGTAGTCGCGCTCGACGCGGACGCGGCCCTCGTCGTCGCGCAGGCAGTGGTCGGCGACCTCACCGAGGAGGCCGAGGGGGTCGGCTGGGCTGTAGCCGGTCGCGAAGACGACCACGTCAGCGTCGAGGGGTGTCTCGTCGCCGGTGACGAGTGAGGTCACGGTGGCGCGGACCTTGTCCGGCGTCTCCTTGACGTCGGTGAGGCGGGACACGTTCAGGAAGCGGAGCCGCTCGTTGCCGAGGACCTTCTCCTGGTACATCTGCCGGTACAGGTCGTCGATGAGATCGATGTCCACCACGGAGTAGTTCGTGTTGCCGTGGTAGTCCATCAGCCGGCGCTTGACGCTCTCGGGGGCCGCGAAGTACTCGTCGACCGCCCCGGGGTCGAAGATCCGGTTGGCGAAGCTGCTGTCGTCGGCGGGGCTGTATCCGTAGCGGGAGAAGACCGCGCAGATCTCGGCCTCGGGGAAGCGGCGGTGCAGGTAGGCCACGTTCTCCGCGGCGCTCTGCCCGGCGCCCACGACGACGAAACGGGAGGGTGACACACCCTCCAACTCGTCGACCTTCGCGAGTAATTCGGAGTTGTGCCAGACGCGTTCCCCCCGTTCCACCCCTTCCGGCATGAGCGGACGCAGCCCGGTTCCGATGACGAGGTTGCGGGCCCGGTGGACGACCAGACCCTCGCCCGAACGGACCGTCACCTCCAGGTACTCCACGGTCCCGTCACGGACGACGGGTGCGACGCCGACGACCTCGTGGCCGTAGGAGACCATGTCCTCGACCTTGGCCGCGGCCCACTCGAAGTAGTCGTGGAACTCCACCCGCAGCGGGAACAGGTTCTTGTGGTTGATGAAGTCGATCAGGCGTCCCTTGCTCTTCAGGTAGCAGAGGAAGCTGAAATCGCTGGCCGGGTTCCGAAGCGTCACCAGGTCCTTGAGGAAGGACACCTGCATGGTCGCGTCGTCGATGAGCATGCCGCGGTGCCAGCCGAAGGAGGGCTGCTGCTCGAAGAACCGAGCCGTGATCACCTCGTGCTGCAGGGCCTGTGCGTTGTGCTCGCTGAGCGCGATCGCCATGGCGACATTGGACGGTCCGAAACCGATGCCAATGAGGTCGTGAACCGATGTTGCGTCACCAGGAAGAACCCGTGACATGTCTCTCCCATCGTGCGGGGCAGTCGCCTGTCAGGCGCGGGAAAGTACGAGGAGCGGGCACGCTGACAGAGCGGCGAACCGGGAACTTAGGTGAGCCTAAGCTAATCCTGTGGAGCTGTCGATAGGCCCGGCTCCGAGGACCGCCACTTCAACTGCGAGCCCGCATGGGCCCGTTGTGCACTAAGGCAAGCCTTGCTTTACTTCTCTCGGTCAGTCCCTGCTTTGAGGAGGAAGCCCATGCGGGTCGTCATGTTCGGCTACCAGACCTGGGGGCATCGCACCCTTCAAGCCCTCCTGGACTCCGAACTCGACGTGGTCCTGGTCGTCACGCACCCCAGGAGCGAGCACGCCTACGAGAAGATCTGGAGCGACTCCGTCGCCGACCTCGCCGAGGAGCACCGCGTCCCGGTGGTGATCCGCAACCGCCCTGACGACGACGAGCTGTTCGAGCGCCTCAAGGAGGCCGATCCGGACATCATCGTGGCCAACAACTGGCGGACCTGGATCCCGCCGCGCATCTTCGACCTCCCGCGCCACGGCACGCTGAACGTGCACGACTCGCTGCTGCCGAAGTACGCCGGCTTCTCGCCCCTGATCTGGGCCCTGATCAACGGCGAACCCGAAGTGGGCGTCACCGCGCACATGATGAACGACGAACTCGACGCGGGTGACATCGTCCGGCAGGAGGCGGTGCCGGTCGGCCCGACGGACACGGCAACCGACCTGTTCCACAAGACCGTCGACCTCATCGCCCCGGTCACCATCGGCGCGCTCGGCCTCATCGCCGCGGGACAGACGGAGTTCACCAAGCAGGACCGGTCGAAGGCCAGCTTCTTCCACAAGCGGTCCATCGAGGACAGCCGCATCGACTGGACCTGGCCGGCGGAGGACCTCCAGCGCCTGATCCGCGCCCAGTCCGAGCCGTACCCGAGCGCGTTCACCTTCCACAAGGGCAGGCGGCTCGAAGTACTGGCGGCCGAGGTCTCCCAGGGCCTCTACGGCGGCACGCCCGGCCGGATCTTCTACCGCGAGGGCGACGGCGTGGTGATCGTCGCCGGCGCCGACGCCCGTACCGGCCGCAATCATGGTCTGGCGATCACGCGTGTCCGCACCGAGGACGGGCGGGAGTTGGGTGCGACCGAGTACTTCACCACCATGGGCGGCTACCTGACGAGCCGTCCCTGATCCGGCCCCACGAGAACCACCGCCGCGCGGATCCCAGTCCGCGCGGCGGCGCTCGTCCGCGTCATGGGCCGGCCGTCAGGTGCGGGAGGTGTGAGCCCGGCGAGCGCGCCAGACGTTGTCGTCCCGGAAGCCCTCCACGCCCTCGGGCGACACGCTCACGCTGCGCACGGCCTCGACCGTCTCCACGGTCCAGTCGGTCTCCGGCAGGGCGAGTTCGTCGAGTACGCCGTCCAGGGTCGGGAACTGTGCCTCGAAGGGCGGCTCGCTCTGCCAGGACGGCCAGCCGGCGTGCATGACGATCAGCAGGGTGCCGCCCGGCGCGACGGCCTGCGCCGCCTGCCGCAGGACGGTCCGCTGGTCGAACTCGACCGGCGACTGGAGGAACTGCGCGTTCACCAGATCGAACGAGCCCTCGGGGAACGTCTCGCCCAGCACATGGCGTTCCCATCCGGCACGTTCCCCCACCCCGGCCTCGACGGCGTGCCCGGCGGCCCGCTCCAGCGCCGTGCGGGAGATGTCGACGCCGGTGACCCGCCAGCCGCGCGAGGCGAGCCACACCGCGTCGGCCCCTTCGCCGCAGCCGAGGTCGAGGGCGCTGCCCGGGGCCAGGTCGGAGGCTTCGCGGACGAGCAGCTTGTTGGGCCGGCCGCTCCACAGCCGGCCGCCGTCGCGGTAACGGGCCTCCCAGAACTCGTCGGCCTTCAAGGGGTGGGTCTCGGTCATGTCGCCTCCCGATGCGCAGGTGTCGTGGCGGGACCGCACGGGCGCGGGGTCCGTCGGGTCCACTGCGAAGAAGCCTGCGGGACGCCGCGGAAACCGACAAACGGCCTTGCCGGTTCGGCAAACCGCCGGGAACCGGGACCTCAGGACTACGACCTTGGTGCCGAGCCACCTGGGCCCGCGGCCCGATTCGCGGGCCCCGCGCCCCCGCCTAGCGTCGAGCCATGCGTATGGGACTCCTTGGCACCGGCAACGTCGCACGAGCACTGGCCCAGGGCTGGCGAGCCGCGGGGCACGACGTGCTGCTCGGCTCGCGCAAGCCGGAGGAACGGACCGAACTCGGGCTGCCGGTCGCCGACTTGAGCGCGACGGCCGCTCACGCGGAAGTACTCGTCAACGCCACCCCGGGGACGGCCTCGGTGGAACTTCTGCAGGCCATCGGCACGTCGGCGCTGGCCGGCAAGCCTCTGATCGACATCGGGGTCGGTCTCACCGACGACTACACCGAGCTCACGCACCCCAACAGCAGCCTCGCGGAACTGATCCAGGCGGCGTTCCCCCTGACCCCCGTCGTCAAGACGCTGTGCACGATGGACTCCACCGTCATGATCGCCCCGGACGGCCTGGACGGCCCGAGCACCGTCTTCCTGTCCGGCGACGACGCCGAGGCCAAGCGGATCACCGGCCGGCTGCTCACCGACCTCGGCTGGCCCGAGTCGTCCCAGCTGGACATCGGGGGCATCACCACCGCACGGGGGCAGGAGCACTTCGCGCTGCTCTTCATGGGCATCGCGAACGGTCTGGGCGCCCACGCCTTCAACATCAAGGTGGTCACGCGGGCCGCCGGCTGACTCGGGCGTCCGGCGGTCGAGGTGGCGGACGGGCCACCGGCCGGCTCACGCCTCCGGCGCCTCCAGCCAGAAGCCCGCGCGAGTCCGCCAGAGGTCGAGCAGCGCGGTGTCGCCCTTCGTCTCCACCGCGGGCGCCGGCCGCTTGTAGAAATACAGCAGGAGGTCGGTCACCGGACCGCGTGCGGTCGCGGCCGCCCCGTCGGCCCCGGTGCGCCAGGCGGGCCGCTCGCCGGTGAGGTCGACGACCCATTCACCGGCGTCGGTCGCGTCGAAGTGGAGCATACGGCCGGGGCCCAGCAGATCGGGCAGGTCCGGCCGGGGCTCGAACGCCTCGGGGAAGACGGAGTACTCCAGCCATTCCTCCACCGCCTCGACGGCGAGTTCGCCGTCGAGGTCGAACCGGGCACCGGCGGCGAGGGCAGCATCGGCCCTGTGCACGACGGTCTCGTACGTCATGCGCCGCGCCCAGAACGCCACCGGCGCCGACCGGTCCGCCGAGGGGTTCCACGCCAGGGCGTCGGGACCGGCGGCGCGGAGGGCGGCACTGAGCCGTTCCGCGCCCTCGGTGAGCCACGGGACCAGGACGGCGGCGTCCTCGTCGGTGTACGCGCCGAGGTCGTTGGCCAGGTCGTCGGGGACGGGACCGGTGGCCCGGGTCCGCACGATCTCCTCCGCCCAGCGGTGGTCGCCGCCCACGTGCCGCAGCAACTGCCCCAGATTCCAGCCGGGGCAGGTGACCACCGGGGCGGTCAGGTCCGCGCCGCGCACATGGGCCGTGAGCCGTTCGGTCTGGGAGACGATCTCGTCGCAGTGGCGCTCGAAGGTCAGCGAGGTCATCACCTCATGATGCCGCAGGGTCACGACCGGCCCTGTCGGTGGTCTCGGATACTGTGTGCCGCCTGAGCAAGATCGGGAGGGGAGCAACAAAAAATGCTGGTGGGGGCGGGATCCGTACGGCGTCGGCTGGCCCAGGTGGCTTTGCTGACCGGAGTACTGACGGGCTGTTCGGGGGCGGCGCAGGACGACGCGCGTACGTCGGCGAGCGCTTCGGCGTCGGCCGACGCGACGGCGGACGCGAGCGATACGGCGGTGAAGAGCGGGGGCACGATCGGCGCGGCCGGGTCGGCGTGCCCGCTTCCCGTCACCTTCGACATCGCGAAGGACTGGGAGGCGGAGGCCATCGACACGGGGACCGACGGCGGTGACGCCTCGGCAGAGCCCGACAGCGAGCTGGCCCAGGAAGTCGCCGACGCGCTCCTGCACCAGGGCCCGGTCACGGCCGCCTGCGAGGTCGACGCCAAGCCGGCGGGGAACATCGGCTTCCTGCGCGTCTGGACCGGCAAGCCCGGTGACGACGACGCACGCGCCGTCCTGAAGGAGTTCGTGGCGGCGGAGAACGGCGCGAGCAAGGCGAAATACAGCACCTTCGAGGCGGGCGGTTCGTCCGGCGCGGAGGTCAAGTACCTCGTCACGAGCGAGCTTCTGGAAGAGACGAAGGAAGAGTCCGCGGTGGCCGTCACCACCGAGCGGGGGCCCGTCGTCATCCACCTCGGCGGGATGGACACCGACGAGCACCGGGCGATGCTGCCGGCGTACGAGCTCGCCAAGCGGACCCTGCGCGTCGGCTGAGCGACACCCTGCGGTCCGGCGCGGGCGCCCGCGCCGGACCCGAACCACCCGGTGCCGGTCAGGACGCCGTGCAGGCGCCGATCGCCGGGGCGGCGCTGCTGCCGTTCTTCATGACGGTGAAGCCGAAGCTGGTGGAAGCTCCGGCGGCCAGGCTGCCGTTGCCGTTCGGCTTCATCGTCATGACGTTGCCGCTGCTGTCCCAGCTGGGCGTGCCGTTCCAGGTCGTGGAGACCTTCTGCGGGGAGGTCACCTTGACATTCACGCTCCAGGCGCTGATCGCCGAACTCCCCGCGGTGATGGTCACCTTGCCGTTGAAGCGGTCACTCCACTCCTCGGCCTTGCTGTAGGTCGCCGTGCACGCGGCGCCGGGTGTACCGCCACCGGAGGAGGAGCCGCCGAGAGCGGTCAGCGTCGCTGTGTACGCCGGCTTCTTGGCGTAGTTGCCGTCGAACAGCAGGGGCGTTCCGCTCGCGCGCCAGGAGTACTTGTCGGTGACGCCCCAGACGGTGATGCCGGTGCAGCGCGAGACGGCCAGACAGGCGCGCACCACATTGGTGTAGCTGTTCGCCTGTGCGGTGCCCGACCCCTCGATGTCCAGCTCGGTGATCTGCACGTCCACGCCGAGGTCGGCGAAGCGCTGGAGGTTGGCCTGGTAGTCGGAGGGGACCGGCGAGGCGCTGTTGAAGTGGGACTGGAATCCGACGCAGTCGATCGGCACGCCACGGGACCTGAAGTCCCTGACCAGGTTGTAGACGGCATTGCTCTTCGCGTTGACGCCGTCGGTGTTGTAGTCGTTGTAGCAGAGCTTGGCGGCCGGGTCGGCGGCCCGGGCGGTACGGAACGCCTCCTCGATGAAGCCGTTGCCGAGCTTGTCCTGGAAGGGCGAGCTGCGCCGCGCACCGCTGCCGCCGTCCTGGAAGGCCTCGTTGACGACGTCCCAGGAGTGGATCTTGCCCTTGTAGTGCTGCATGACCTGGGTGATGTGGTTGTTCATCGCCGATCTGAGGTCGGCGGTGGCGAGTCCCGCGACCCAGCCCGGTAACTGCGAGTGCCAGACCAGGGTGTGGCCGCGGACCTTCATGCCCCGGCCCTGGGCGTGGTTCACGACCTGGTCGGCGGAGCCGAAGGTGAAGGTGCCGCGGGTGCCCTCGGTGGCGTCCCACTTCATCTCGTTCTCCGGGGTCACCGAGTTGAACTCGGTGTTGAGCGTCGAGACGTACGCGCTCTCCCCCAGGTGGTTCGCGGCGACGGCGGCGCCGAAGTAGCGGCCCTTCTCGGCTGCCGCCGCGCCGAGGGTGCTCGCGGCCTGCGCGGTGCCGGTGAGGGCGCCGACGCCGGCCGCTCCGAGCAGGCCGGCCAGGCCGAGGGCCAGTGCGGTGCGGACGCGCGAGCGCCGGGGCCGGCGCTCGGGAGGCGGATCGATGGATGTGCGGGTCACCATCTCGTCCCCTTCTTCGAGGTCGAAAGTTTCGGAGTCATTTCCGAATTTCGCGGCAGACCCTAGGAGCGCCGGTCTCCATCGTCAACAGACGCCACATCCGCAAAGCACGATTGGCTCAAGAAGACCTGTCCAGTAACCGTTGCGCAGGGTTCGAAAGTTTCGACGGCTACTACGACTGATCGCCGCCGCCCTCGGCGGCCGTCCCCGTGTAGAACGCGATCGTCGCCGCGGTGGTCGTCGCCACTGTTCGCTCGTCCTCGCCCGAGGCCGCGTAGGCCTCGCCCCACAGCTCGCCGGAGCGCGTCGCGTACGCCTTCCCCTCGTCCGAGATCTGCCAGGCCTCGCTCTCCTCCTTGCTCATCCCGCCGCCGGCGAGATGCATGGCGAGCCCCAGGAGACCGAGGTCCCAGCCGACGCCGACCGCGCCCGGGCCGAACTGCCCCCAGAAGCCCTCCGGCACCACGGCCACATGCTCCAGCTCCAGCACGGTCCGCTCGTCGCCGTCCGGCGTGAGGCGCACCTCGACCTCACTGAAGCCCGGGTCGGGCCCGTACAGCCAGCTCACCCGCAGCCGGTCCGGCTCCTGGCACTCGAGGATCTCGCCACCGGCGTTGCCCTCCAGCTGATAGCGTCCGCCGACCTTGAACTCCCCGCTGACGGGCAGGAACCAGCGGCTGATCCGCTCCGGGGACGTCACCGCGTCCCACACGTCGGCGAGGTCGGCGTCGTAGGTGCGCCGCAGCAGCACCGTGCGGGCCTCGCCCGCGTCGACCTGCCGTACCCCGACCTGCCGGTGCAGGCGGTTCAACTCGTCGACGATCTCACTCATCCTCGTTCGCTTCCCTTCTCAGTCTGCGTTCGCGCTTGCCTCGCGCGAGTTCCGTTCCGAGGGCGTCGAGCCGTTGCTCCCAGAAACCGCGGAATCTCTCCAGCCACGCGTCCACCTCCCGCAGCGGCTCGGCGTCGACGGCGTACAGCCGTCGCGTGCCCTCCGCCCGCACGGACGCGAAGCCGCTCTCGCGCAGCACCTTCAGGTGCTGCGACACGGCGGGCTGAGAGATCCCGAACTCGTCCTGGATCACGGCACTGATGTCGCCCGATGCCTGCTCACCCGAGGCGAGCAGCTCCAATATCCGGCGCCGTACCGGATCACCCAGCACATCGAAAGCGTGCACGGCCCTCACTATGCCAGCCTCCACTTATATAAGGCAACACTTAAATAAGGCGCATGAACGGGCCGGGGCCCGATCGCCCCGGCCTTCCGCCTACGCGTGCTCGATGAGGAAGCGGTCGAGTGCCGTCGTCAGTTCGGCGGGCTTCTCCACGGGCAGTTCGTGACCGGCGTCCAGGACGCGGACCACCGCGTCCGGATAGGCCTTGGCCATGCGCAGCATCTGGGCGAGGGGCAGCTGGATGTCGTGGTAGCCGTGCACCATGAGGGTCGGCACCTGTATCTCGCCGACCCTGTCCAGGACGTCGAAGGCGCGCATGGCGCCGTAGAGCGTCATGACGACCTCGCGGGGCGTGCCGGCGGAGGCGCGGATGTACTCGCGGATCTCCTCACGCGGGTAGCCGGGGGCGAAGGCGCGCTGGATGTTGGTGGCGACGAACAGCTTGAAGGGGACGAGCGTCGAGGCGGCCATCAGCAGGGCGCGGCCGCGGTTGTAGGCCATCTTCCCTATGGAGTTCACCAGCACCATGCGCTCGACCCGCTCGGGGTGGGCGAGCGCGATGGTCTGGGCGATCATGCCGCCCATCGAGTGCCCGACGATCGCGAACCGCTCGATCTTCAGGTGGTCGAGGAGGGCGAGGACATCCCGGGCCAGGTCGTCGACCCGGCGCGCTCCGGCGCCGGTGCTCTCGCCGTGTCCGCGCAGGTCGAGCCGGACGACCCGCCGCTTCTCGGCGAAGTGGGTCATCTGGTGGTCCCAGCGGTGCCGGTCGGCCGTCCAGCCGTGGACGAACACCAGGGGCACACCCTCGCCGTCGCGGGGGCCCTCGTCGTCGTACGTCAGCGTCGCGCCGTCGACTTCGAGCTGCGGCATGGGTGGCCTCCTGGAATGCGTTTTGGTTACTGACCGGTACGGTATCCGGCCGACCGGGCCGCCGTCATCGCCGTTCGCCCAGGAAATCGAGGATGTGACCGAACACGTCGAGCGCCGCTCCCCTGCCGAGGAACGTGTCCAGGTGGCCGTAGCCGGGGATCTCGGTGTACGTGACGTCCAGCTCGGGCCGGCGGCGGGCGAGGACGTCGTGGCACAGCTTCTGGGAGTCGAGCCACAGGCCGTTCTCGCTGCCGGCCAGGAGCAGCACGGGGGTGTCGATACGGGCCGCCGCGTCCAGGGCGTTCTGCGGCAGCGCCCGGTAGCGGTGGTCGGTGTCGTGCCAGCGGACGACGGTGCGGGCCAGTTCGATGCGGCGCAGGTGCGGCAGGATCCACAGCGGGGCGGGGCCGAGGAGTTCGGCGAGCCTGCCGTGGGTGGTGTCGGTCAGGTGCTCGTGGACGAAGAGGGAGGCGCCGGTTCCCCAGGCCGAGTTGTGCAGGATCTGGCAGGTGGGGTCCGGGCAGCTCGCCTTGCGGGAGGCCAGCGCGAACAGCGGGGTGTACCTCGACCACAGGCCGACCTTGCGGAAGTCGACGGGGATGTGGTCGATGCGGGACTTCAGCAGTTCCCCGGCCAGGGTCATGCTCAGGGAGGTGCGGCCCGCGAGCTTCGGCGTGAGGAAGACGCCCTGGGACACCACGCCCGCGAGGCCGGGCACCAGCCCCGCCGTCATGCTCAGGGAGAGGGTGAGGGAGCCGATGCAGTGGGCGACCACGAACAGGGGGCGGTCGCCGATGCGGGCGCGGATGTGGGCGACGGCCTCGGGGATGTCGTAGAGGGCGACGTCGTCGTAGGTGTAGCGGCCGCCGGTCTCGTTGTACGGCAGCCGGCAGCTGCCGCGCCAGTCGAGCAGCCAGGGTTCGTAGCCGTCGTCGAGGAGTACGTCGACCAGATTGCGGGTCTCGGGCAGCAGGAACATGTCGGCCGAGGCGGTGTGCCCGTGCAGGAGCAGGACGGCGGGGCGGTCGCGGTCGCCGGGGTCGACACGGGTCAGGCCGAGGCGTACGCCGTCGCTCGCGCGGAACGGGATCTCCTCGACCTTCGCCGGGTCGAGCCGGTGGCGCAGCGGGCGCAGGGCGGTGGTGGACCTGACCTTGCGCAGGGCGGGCCGGGTGGCCCTGGGGTTCGTCGTGCGGAAGATCATCGGTGCTGCTCCGTGGGGGTCTGGGTGCGGCGCAGGTCGAGCAGGTCGGCGGCGGCACGGGCGAAGGGGCCGACCAGTCCGCGGCCCATCTCCAGGCCGAACCAGGCGAGCCAGGTGAGCTTGGCGGCGCGCTTCTCCTGGCCGGTCAGGCGCGGGTCGACCTTGATGCCGTCGATCTGGTCCCGTACGTAGGAGTCCGCGGGGACGACGACCTCCCCGGCCAGGCTCGCCGGTTCCCCCTCGCGGCCGATCTCCACGGTCAGGGCGCGGGTCTGGCGCCAGACGTCACGGCGGGCCCGCGCGTACTTGTGGCCCTCCAGCCACCAGCGGCCGCCGTCGGAGTCCGTCAACTCCAGTCGATATCGAAGGAGTTGATGGCGCAGGCCGTGGCGCTGCGGGATGCCCTCCTCGGGGCGGATCCAGATGTCGCCGCGTGCCACGGTCAGCGGCTCGGGGTGCAGGGCCGGGCAGGTGACCTCGCCGCGAACGTCGACGCGGCGGTCGGTCACGAGCTGGTGCATGCTCGCGATGGAGAGGGTGAGGGACATCGAGCAGGGAGTGTCGGGGCTGCCGTCGACGGGGCCGACGCCGCCCCGGGTGGTCTCGGTGAACCACAGGTAGGGCTGGTCGTCCTTGTGCGGGAGGCGGGCCAGGCCGTCGCCGGCGAGCCGCTCGAACGTCTTCAGCTGGGCGCGGGCGTCGTAGCGGACGGCGGGCGGCAGACCGAGTGCCTCGACGAGGGCGTCGGTGCGGTCGGCGACGGCGGCCGGGCCCTTGAGGGTGGCCTCGCACAGCTTCAGCGCGGTGGGGCTCTGCAACACACGGCTGAGGAAGTTCAGTTCGGGAATCGGGTCGGCCTCCAGACGGGCCAGGGCGTCGACCCGCCACTCGTCCCAGTCCTGCACGCGCACGTGCATGCCGCCGAACGCCATGTCCCTTACGACGTCGTCGAGGGTGTTGGGGACGCCGGTGAGGTTGTAGTCGAAGCCCCAGGCGTCCGGCTCGCACACGACGGCGACCGCGACGCGGCTGACCCAGTCGACGGGGGCGGCGTTGAGGTAGCGGAAGGCGGGGACTGTACGGAAGCGCCCGAAGGCCGAGATGAGGCCGGAGCTGAGGTCCTGGGCGTTGTAGGCGCCGGTCCTGGTGTGGCCGCCGATGCCGCCGGGGCGCATCGCCGTGACGATCAGACCGTGGTCGCGGGCGCGGCGCAGGGCGACCTCGGCGGCCCACTTGGTCTGGTCGTAGCCCGCGATGAGGCGGTCGATGTGGGCGAGGGGGTCGTCCTCGCCCATGGAGGGGATGCCGACCTCGTTGAACACGGCGATGGAGGAGATGTGGTGCAGCGGCTTGGGGCGTCCGGTCGCGGCGAGTTCGGCCAGGGTGAGGGCGCCGAGGACGTTGCTGGTGCGCAGTGACTGGTAGCCCCGCAGGAAGTCCACGGCGGCGGCGACGGACACGACGCTGTCGAGTTCGTGGGTGAGGGTGTTCCAGACCTCGTCGGACAGGCCCAGGTGGGGTTGGCGGATGTCGCCGGGGAGCACGGTGACGCGGCGGCGGACCTCCGAGGACCACGGCAGCGCGTAGCTCTTGAGCGCTTCGCCGAGCCGGGCCACGGCCGCCTCCTCGTCGGCGGCCCGGACCAGGCAGTAGACGTGCGCGTCGCTGTGGCGCAGCAGGTCCAGGAGCATATGGCTGCCGAGGAAGCCGGTGGCTCCGGTCAGCAGGATGCGGCTGGGCGGCAGCGGCTCGGGCGAGGCGACGAAGGGGAGGCGGTCGGCGAGCGCCAGGTCGGCCAGGATCTGGCCGAGGTCCTCGGGGCGGGCCGTGGCGTCGGACGGGGCGCCGACCTGCGCGGGGCGGACCACTGCGGGCAGCGCGGCGGGAACGGGCGTTTCCGGTACGGCGATCGGCGCTGCCGTACCGGACAGCCGGTGCCTGGCCAGGGCGACCGGCCGGGCATCGGCGAACACCTCGTCCAGGTCGACCGCCACACCGAGCTCGTCCTCCAGCGCGGAGACCAGCTCCACGGCGCTCACGGAGGTGCCTCCGGCGTCGAAGAAGTCGGCGTCGGGGGCCAGTTGCCCGGCGGGCACGTAGCGGCCGGCGACGGTCGCGATGGCGGCGGCGAGTTCGCCCAGGTCGTGTTGCCGGGCCGGGGAGGGCACGCTCGGGACCACGGGGTGGTCGGGCGTCGAAAGGGCCGCGGCATCCGGCCTCTCGGGCTGCTCGCCCCTGGGAGGCGTTCCGGCCGAACCGACGGGCGCCTCGGCCGAGCGGGTGACCTCGCGCGACCCCACGAGCGCCTCGGTCGAGCCGGCAACCTCGGCCGACCGCGTCGGTGCCTCCCCTGCTCCCGTGACCCTGGCCAGCAGGTCCGACACCGTCAGACCGACGCCGCCCCGTTCGATCGCCTCCGCGGTCGCCCGCTGGTCGGCGGTCGCCGACGCGTTCTCGTTCACCTCACGCATGAGAGCCCTTCACCGTGTTGCCTTGCCCTTTCGTCGCCGTGGTCCGCGGATACCGGGACCGTCATTGCCGCCGCCACGAGCGGAACGTCCTCAGGTACTCCGGCGTGACCACCGTCTCCAGGTGGTCGTCGTCCTGATCGCCGCCGCCCAGTGCCGAAATCACGCGGCGGGCCGGGGTGTTGCGCGGGGTGCGCTCCGCCGTCAGCCGGATCTTGGTGCAGTGCAGTTCGTCGGCCCGGTCGGCGAGCCACTGCAGCAGGCGTTCCTCGACGCCCCGGCCGAGTGCTCGACAGCTCATCAGCCAGGCCAGGACGTCGAGCTGGTCGCCCTCGCGGCGCACGGCGAGCAGGCCGATCTGGCCGTAGTCGCCGAAGCGGTCGCGGGCCGACGCCGTCCAGACCTCGCCGTGTTCGCGCCAGCGGGCGACGTCGCCGCCGTCGGCGGAGCGGGCGCGCAGGGTGAACTGGTTGGTGCGGCGCACGAGTTGCTCGGCCCGCTGCACGTCGGCGTCGGACAGGGCCCGGACGTCGACCTCCAGTTCCAGCTGGGCCAGGAACTCCTCGAAGCCGGCCTGCTCGCGGACGATGTCCCGCTCGCGTTCCTGTGCGTAGAACCGCGCCCGCAGCGCGTCCTCGGCCGTCGCCGCGGCGGGCACCAGCGGCCACAACCTGCCGAGGAACGCGGGCAGTTCGCCGGCCGCCGGGCAGGTCACCGACAGCACCTGCGGCAGTGCGGCACGCATCTTGGCGATCTCGGCCGGGTTGTCATCGAGGAAGAGGAAGCTGTCCAGGCCGAGGTTGAGCGTGTGCGCCGCCTCGGCGAGGCGGGTCGGCTTCGGACCCCAGGCGGCCGAGAGCACGCTGAAGTGCTCCGCCTTCAGCAGGCTGTCCGGGCGGTCGAGTACGGCGCGGACGGTGTCCTCGTCGTTGTTGCTGACCAGTACCAGCAGCGCGCCCGCCGTGCGCCACTGGAGCAGCCGGCGTGCCAGCAGGGCCCGCGGGCCGGTCAGGTCCACGGCGTCCGGGCCGATCTCGCCGGCCACGCCGCCCCACAGGGTCTCGTCGCCGTCGACGGCGATCACCTTCGGTGCGGGGCGTCGTACGGCCCGGACGAGCTCGGCGAGGCGGAGGGCGACGGCCGCCTGGAAGGGCGGGGTGAACGGGAGGTGGGCCATGGCTTCGGTGCGCTCGTCGAAGGGTTCCTCGACGGGATGGTGCCGGGTCCACTCGTCGGGGCCGACGACGGCGATGCCGGGCACGTCGGCCAGCTCGGCGGCGACCTCCTGTTCCCAACGGCTGAGCCGGTCCTCCGTCCGAACTGCGGGCAGAAAGCCGACGATCAGCGGTTTGCGGGTGTTCTCGGCGACCGCGCGCAGTGCGGCGAGGTAGGCGGTGCGCAGTTCGGCCAACAGCGGGTCGTCGAGCGGGCCGAAGCGTTGCAGGTCCGTCGCCCGCAGCAGGACGACGCCCGTGGTCGTGGCCGGGTCGGCGAAGACTCCGGACGGGTCGCGCAGGGCGGGCAGGACGTGGTGGTACGGCGCCTCGGCGACGGTCGTGACGCTGCCGTCGTCCGCCGAGGCGTCGACCGCCGTCTCGCACATCAGCGGCAGGTTGCCGAGGGCGAAGGTGGCGGCGAGGGCGAGTGAGTGGCTCACGGCGGGGGTCGGTGCCGTGCGCACGGGGCCCGACGGGTCCTCCGCCGTCTCCGCGAGCAGACGCAGCAGTTCCTCGCCCAGCGCGGTGGCCGTCGCCCCGTCCAGGATGTCGAGGTTGTGGTCGAGGCGGATCCGGCCGGCGTCCGGGGTCATGGTGATCATCAGGTCGAGGTCGGAGTAGCCGGTCCCGGCCGGCAGCACCTCCAGGGCGGTGAGCCCGCGGGCGGCGCGGACGTAGTTGAAGTACACCTCCACCAGCGGTGCGTTCGGCCGGTACAGGCCCCCGCGGGCCAGCACCGGCAGCACGTCGGAGAACATCGCGCCCTTGGCCAGCACCCTCTCCAGTCGGCCGTCGGTGCGCCGCAGCACCTCCTCGACGCGCTCCTCCGCGCCCGCCTCGGCGGGGAAGGGCACGGGCACGCCGTAGAAGCCCAGCGCGTCGTAGGCGTCGGCGTGGATGCGGGTGTCCACGGGCACGGCGAGGACGAAGCGTTCACGCTCGCGCTTCCTGGCAAGCAGGACGGTCAGGGTGCCCAGGCAGAACGCGGCGGGCGTCACGGCCAGGCGGCTCGCGGCGGCCGAGATGCGGTTCATGAGCCCGTCGGGGATCGCCACGGTGACGCTGCCGGCACGATACGTCCGGGCCTGCGGGCGCGGTCGGCTCAGGGTCAGGTCGAGGCGTGCGCTGCCCTGGAACGCCGCGCGCCAATCGGCGGCGTCGGTGCTCGCGTCGGCCTGCTCGCCGGTCCGCTGGGCCTCGATCAGCAGGCGGACGTCACGGTTGCTGACCGTGTCGTCGAGCGTGGCGCCGGACAGCTCGGCGTCGATCTCGCCGGCCACCAGCAGCAGCGACTGGAGGTCGCTGACGGCGTGGTGGGCGCCGTAGACCAGGAGCTGCCCGCGCTCGCCTCCGTCCAGCAGCTCGAATCGCCACAGCGGCGCGGCGGCGAGGTCGAACGCCGGCTCCAGGAGCTCGCGCAGTCCCTCGGCGGCGTCGAGCGGGGTGCCGTCCGGGACGACCGTCCAGCGCAGCGGCGGCTCCGGCAGGGCGCGGTCCACTCGCAGCTCCCGGCCACCCTGGGCGGCGGGCACGATGGCGGTGCGCAGGGCCGCGTGCCGGGCGGTGAGGCGGGTGAGGATTCCGGTGAGCGTCTCGCGGGTGGTCGGCGTGGTCAGACGTACGGCCAGGCCGACGGCGTGGGCCGCGTCGGGCATGGCGGGCTGGGCGCTGCGCAGGAGTCGTACGACGTCGCGGGTGGCGGGGTGCGTCTCGGTGTCGGGGACCTCGGTGACGCGCTCCGGCTCGGCGGCGGCAGCCGTCTCCCGTTCCGGCAGCGCGGTGCCGAGGGCCTGTGCCAGGCCGCGGATGTCGGCGGCCGAGAACACGGTGGCCGCCGGGAGTTCGACGCCGAGCTCGCGGGCGAAGGCGTTGCGCAGCCGCACCAGCATGAGGGAGTCGAGGCCGAGTTCCTTCAGGGCGGTGGTCGCGGACACCTGGACGGCGCCGCCGGAGACCTCGCCGACCCTGGCGCGCACGTATGCCTCCAGGCGTGCGGTCCGCTCGGTGTCGGACGTCGCCGCGAACACCTTCCTGACCAGTTCGTCCGTGCCGGGCGTGCCGGTCGGGACGGTGACCAGGTCGGCCAGGATCGGGCGGGTGCGGGCGGCGTCGGGATCGAGGGCCAGCATCTCCCAGTCCAGGGCGAGCGGTGCGAGCTGGCGGCGGGCCGTGGTGAGCACCCGCTCGAAGAGCTCGCCGCCGTCCTGCGCGGAGAACGCGACCAGGCCGGAGCGGGCGGTCTCGGCCTCGCGGGCGCCGGACTCGGACACCATGCCGACGCCCGACCAGGCACCCCAGTCCAGGCTGAGCGCCCGCCGGTCCGTGCGGGACAGATGGTGTGCCCAGGCGTCGAGGAAGGCGTTGGCCGCCGAGTACGGGCTCTGTCCGGCCGACCCGAGCAGACCGGCCGCCGAGGCGAACAGGACGAAGTCGGCCGCGTCCGGGGTCAGTTCGGTGAGCAGGGCGGCGCCCAGGACCTTGGGGGCGAGGACGCGCAGAACGCGCTCGTCGGTCAGGTTGGCGATGGTGGCGTCGTCCAGGACACCGGCCGCGTGCACGACCCCGGTGATGGGGCCGAGTTCCTGGCGTACCGCGTCCAGAGCCGCCGTCAGGCCGGCCCGGTCGGCGACATCGGCGCGGGCCAGGTGCACGGTCACGCCCCGCGCCTCGAACTGCCGGATCCAGTCCCGGGCGTCGGCGTCCGGCGCCCCGCGGCTCATCAGGGCCAGCCGTCGGGCGCCCCGGCGGACCAGTCGCTCGGCGACGACGCGGCCGAGACCGCCCAGACCACCGGTGATCAGGTACGCCCCGTCGGGGGAGGTCGTGCCGTGTCCGGCGTCGTCGGGGCGGGTGCGGGTCAGGCGGGGCACCAGGCGCTCGGTTCCGCGCAGGGCCACGAGCCGTTCGTCGTCCGCGTGCCGGAGCTGGTTCCACAGGGCGTCGGCGCCGCCCGTCGGCGGGAGGTCGACGAGGGTGGTCCTGAGCTCCGGGTACTCCTGCGCCACCGCGAGGCCGAAGCCCCAGCCGAGCGCCTGCTGGGGGTGCGTCACCTGCGTGCTGTCGCCGGCCGCCTGGCTGCCGCGTACGACGACGAAGAGCCTGGGTGCCGCGCTCTGTGTGCGGTCGGCGAGGGTGCGTACCAGGTGCAGGGTGCTCAGGCAGCAGAGCCGGGCGGCTTCCTCGGCCGTGCGGTCGTCCTCGACGGCGGGCGCGTCCAGGGCTGTCATCTGCACGATCCGCGCGGGCGGTTCGCTCGCGAAGGCCTCGTCGAGAAGGCGGGCCAGGTGGGCCGGGTCGGCCGGGTCGAGGACGTAGTGCCCGGGGCCCTCGGCGGCGAACGACTCGCCGCGGCGGGCGATCACGTACGGCACTGAGGTACCCAGCCGCTCGACCAGTTCGGCCGCCGTGCCGGACTCGTCGGCCAGGATCAGCCAACTTCCCTGCGCGGGCGGTTCGTCGGCGACGGGCCGGGATCGCCAGCGGGTCTCGAAGAGCGCTCCGTCCAGCGGGGAGAGGGCGGCCAGCCGGAACTCCTCCGCCTCCAGGATCAGTCGGTCGTTGTCGTCGTACAGGCGAAGGTCGAGTGTCGCGCCGTCTCCGGACGCGGACCGCAGCTCGCATGCCACCCACACGGGGGTGGTGCGCAGCCCCGTGTGGCGGAGGCGGCCGACTCCGGCGGGCACGAACGCCCTTCCCTGGGGCGCGTCGCCGGGCAGCGCGGCCGTGTGGAAGGCGGCGTCGAGGACGGCCGGGTGGAGCAGATGGCCGGCGGCGGGCGTGTCGGCGAGCCGGGCGAGGCCGGTGGACCGGGTGCGGTGGCCCGACTCCAGGCCGCGGAAGGCGGGGCCGTACTCGATGCCGAGGGACGCGAGCGCGCCGTACACGGCGGGCAGGTCGACCTGCTCGGTGCAGCGTTCCCGCAGGGTGGACAGCGGCTCGGTCGGCTCTGCGGCGGTGGCGGGACCGGTCGTGATGCGGCCGGTGACGTGGCGTTCCCAGGTCGCGGAGCGTTCGCCGGCGGCCGGTGCCGAGGCGATGGTGAAGTCCCGTGCGCCGTCGACGGCTGGGCGCAGGACCAGTTGGAGGCGCGTCGGCCGGGACTCGTCCAGGCGCAGCGGCTGGAGGAACCCGACGTCGGCGAGCCGTACGTCACCGCCGTCCTGTACCGCGGACGCGGCCTCCAGCGCCATGCCGAGGAAGGCGGCGCCGGGCAGCCAGACCTCGCCGGTGACGCGGTGGTCGGTCAGATAGGCGAAGCGGCTGTCGCGCAGGTCCACCTCGCTCTGGAACAGGTGCCGGTCGGCCTCGTCGCTGGCCTCGACATGCGTACCCAGGAGCGGGGAGGAACCGGTCGCGGTGGCCGGGGCGGGGGCTAGCCAGTGCCGTTCGCGGGCGAAGGCGTAGGTCGGCAGGTCGACGCGGCGGCCGGCCGGGAACAATGTCGGCCACTCGGGGGTGTGGCCCGCCGTGTACAACTCCCGCAGCCTGCCGAGCAGTACGTCGCTGCCGCCCCGGTGGCGGCGCAGCGAGCCGATGCTCACCGCGTCGACTCCGGCGTCGGCCGCCACCGCCTCGACGGACGAGCCGAGCGAGGGGTGCGGGCTGAGTTCGACGAAGTAGCGGTAGCCGTCGTCCAGCATGCGGCGCACGGTGTCCGCGAAGCGCACGGGTTCGCCGAGGTTGGCGTACCAGTACGCGGGGTCCAGGCGATCGCCCGGCACCGGTTCGGCCAGCACCGTCGAGTACATCGGGGTGGGGGCCGGGGTGCCGTGGACGCCGGAGAGTCGGTCGAGGAGTTCGTCGCGCAGCGGGGCCATCAGTGGGGTGTGCGAGGCGAACGGCGTCGACAGCGAGCGGGCCTCGATGCCCTGCTCGTCGAGACCGCGGCGCAGGTCGGCAAGAGCGTCGGCGTCACCCGAAACCGCCGTCGAGTGGGGGCTGTTGACGGCGGCGACGAACAGCCGGCCGGCGTACGGGGCGAGGAGTTCCTCCACCCGGGGACGCGGCAGGTTGAGGGACAGCATGCCGCCCTTGCCCGCGACGGGTACGACAGCCTGGGCACGGCCGGTCACCACGGCGACGGCGTCGTCCAGGGTGAGCGCGCCGGCACTGTACGCGGCGGCGATCTCGCCCAGGCTGTGCCCGACCACGGCGTCCGGGGTGACGCCGAGCGAGCGCCACGCGGTCGTCAGCGCCGCGTTCACGGCGAACAGGGTCGGTTGCAGGTACTCGGTGCGCTCCAGCGGGGAGAACTCCTCGGGCGCCCGCAGCGCGTTGAGCACGGACCAGCCGACGTGCCGCTGTACGGCTTCGTCGATCCGCGTCAGCTCCTCACCGAACGCCTCCGACTCCCCCATCAGGTCGAGCCCCATGCCGGGCCACTGGCCGCCGTGTCCGGAGTAGACGAAGGCGACCTTGCCCGCCTGCTCCTCACGGTGCTGCGGCAGCGGGATGCGTCCGGCAGCCAACTCGCCCAGCACGGAACGCAGTTCGTCCCGGTCCTCGGCCACGACGGCCGCGCGGCGATCGAAGTGGCTGCGGTGACGGGCCAGCGTGTAGGCGACGTCCGATGCTTCGACGGCGGGGTCGTCGGCGAGGGCGTGTGCCAGTGCGGCGGCCTGCCCGCGCAGTCCGGTCTCGCTCCGGCCGGACAGGACGAACAGGTGCTTGCCGAGGGGCACTTCTGTACCCGGCGATCCGGCCGCGGGTTCGGCCTCCTCCACGATCACATGCGCGTTGGTGCCGCTGATCCCGAACGCGCTGACGCCCGCACGCCGGATCCGCTCGGCCGACGCGGGCCAGGGGACCTGCTCCCGCAGCAGATGCAGTCCGCTGTCCGCCCAGTCGACGTGCCGGCTGGGTGTGTCGGCGTGCAGGGTGCGCGGCAGGGTCCGGTGCTGCAGCGACTGCACCACCTTGATGAGTCCGAGCACGCCCGAAGCGGCCTGGGTGTGACCGACGTTGGACTTCAGCGAGCCGAGATACAGCGGGCGTCCCTCGGTCCGCGAGGCTCCGAAGACCTCGGTGAGGGCGTTCGCCTCGATCGGGTCGCCCAGGGTCGTGCCCGTGCCGTGCGCCTCGACGAAGTCGATGTCGTCGGGCCGCAGCCCGGAGCGGTCCAGCGCGCGCCGGATCACCTGCTCCTGCGCGGGCCCGTTCGGCGCGGACAGTCCCTGGCTGCGGCCGTCCTGGTTGACGGCGGTGCCCCGCAGTACGGCCAGGACCCGATCGCCGTCCCGGCGGGCTTCGCTCAGTCGCTTCAGTACGACCATCCCGGCGCCCTCGGCCCAGACGGCCCCGTCGGCGGCGTCCGAGAAGGAGCGGCAGCGCCCGGTCGGGGACAGTCCCCGCAACCGGCTGAACTCGACGAAGGTCTGCGGTGTGACCATCAGCGTGACACCGCCGGCGAGCGCCAGATCGCACTCGCCCGCGCGCAGCGCCTGCGCCGCCAGATGGACGGCGACCAGCGACGACGAGCAGGCGGTGTCGACTGTGAGGGCGGGCCCGTTCAGGCCGAGCGTGTAGGCGAGCCGCCCCGAGGCCACGCTGAGGGCGGAGCCGGTGCCGACGTATCCGTCGAGCTGGTCGAGTCGGGTGCCGGACAGGTAGTCGCTGCCGAACATGCCGACGTAGACGCCGGTCGTGCTGCCCGCCAGGTCGGCGGGCACGATCCCGGCGCGTTCCAGGGACTCCCAGGCCGTCTCCAGCAGCAGGCGCTGCTGCGGGTCCATGGCCGCCGCTTCCTTCGGGGTGATGCCGAAGAAGCCGGCGTCGAAGGACTCGATGTCGTCCAGGAAGCCGCCCTCGCGGGCGTAGGACTTGCCGAGCGCGTCCGGGTCCGGGTCGTACAGCGACTCGACGTCCCACCGCGCCGCGGGGAACGGGCCGACCGCGTCCCGGCCTTCCGCGACCAGCCGCCACAGGCCCTCCGGGTCGTCGACGCCGCCGGGCAGCCGGCAGGCCATGGCGACGAGTGCCACCGGCTCGTCCGAGGAGGCCACGGTCGCCTGGACGGCCTTGCGGCTCGGACTGCCCGCTGTCGCCAGCACGCTGCCCAGCAGGTGTTCGGCCAGGCGAATCGGCGTGGGGTGGTCGAAAAGCAGAGTGGCGGGGAGCTTGGTGCCGATGCGGGCGCTGATGCGGTTGCGCAGGTCGACGGCCGTGACCGAGTCCATACCGAGGTCGCGCAGCGGCTGGTCCGGGCGGACGGACTCCGCCGAGCGCAGACCGAGCGCCTGGGCGGCCTCCTCACGCACCAGGGCGAGGACGCGCCCGGCACGTTCGGCTTCCGGCAGCCGGGCCAGCCGGTCGGCCAGGGTGTGCCTGCCGGGGCGTGCCGGCTGGGCCGCGGGGAGCAGGGAGCGCCATAGCGCGCCGGACGGGGCGGCGGCCCGCAGCCGGGGCATGTCCAGCGCCCAGGCGACCAGGTGGGCGGCGTCACGGCGCAGGGACAGCGCGGTCAGGTCCCGGCCCTGGTCGGGGGTGAGGGCGCGGTGTCCGAGGCGGGCCATGCGCTCCAGGTCGGCGTGTTCGGCGGCGAGCCCCTCCCCCGCCCAGGCGCCGAAGGAGACCGAGACCGCGGGCAGGCCGAGGGCACGGCGGTGGTGGGCCAGCTGGTCGAGGAAGACGTTGGCGGCCGCGTAGTTGGCCTGTCCCGCGTTGCCGACGACGCCCGCCGCGGAGGAGACCAGCAGGAACAGGTCGAGCGGGCGGTCGGCGGTGAGCCGGTGCAGGTGAGCGGCGCCGTCGACCTTGGGGCGCAGCACGTGTGCGAGGCGGTCGGGGCGCAGCTCGGCGACCACGCCGTCGTCGAGGGTCCCGGCACAGTGCACGACTCCGCGCAGCGGTGCGTCGTCGCCGACGCGGTCCAGTACGTCCGCCAGGGCCGCCGCGTCGGCCACGTCGCACGCGGCGACCTCGGCCGAAGCGCCGAGTGCGGCGAGTTCGGCGACGGCGTCGGCCGCTCTGGGGTCGTCGGCGCCCCGACGGGACGTCAGTAGAAGACGGGTGACACCGCTCTCCGCGAGCATGCGGGCGATGTGGCGGCCGACCGCGCCGAGGCCCCCTGTGATGAGCACGGTGCCGTCGACGGGAATGCGGCTGGGGCTCTCAGGAGGCGCGGGACGAGCGCGCACCAGGCGAGGAGCGAGCAACTGACCTGCACGCAGGGCGAGTTCCGGCTCGTCCTGCGCTGCCATGGAGAGGACCGGCGGTTCTTCGTCGAGGTCGAAGTCGAGGTCGAGGTCGAGGTCGAGGTCGAGCAGAGTCAGCCCGAGGTCCGGGTGCTCGGCGCGGGCGCTGCGGGCCAGGCCCCACAGCACCGACTGGGCGAGCCCCGGAATCATGTCCCCGTCGGCGGCGGCGACCGCTCCGCGGGTGACCCAGAGAGTGCGCGCCGGAGCCTCACCCGGCGGGAGGGCGATCAGCGTCTGCAGTTCGGCGAGTCCCTGCGCCGCCAACTCATGTGCCGAGGCCGCTGGTTCGGAGCTCGCGGAGGGCCAGAACCGTACGACCGTGTCGGCGCCGGCGGTGCCCTCGGCCGCGACGGCCGTCCACGCCACCTCGTACAGGTGGCGCCCGTTCTCCGAGGCGCTGTTCAGGTCGGCCGGGTCGACGGCCCGCAGGCGTACCCCCTCGAGACGGCCGGCCGGGAAGCCGTCGGCATCCCAGAGGGTGACGTCCAGGGTGAGGTCAGTGGTGTCGGTTCCGGCGCTGTCCGTCCGGCGTACGGAGGCGGTGAGGTCCGTCGCGTCGCCGGGCGGCAGGACACAGCGGGCCACGGCGACCGGCAGCAGTACACGTCGATCGGTGGCGTCGAAGGCGGCGGCCACCTGGAGGGCGGCGTCGAGGAGCGCCGGGTGCACCGGGTAGGGGTCGGCGGCGTCACGGGCCACGGAGGGCAGCGCGAGGCGGGCCAGCAGGGTTCCGTCGGCGGTCGCGGTGGCCTGGCGTACGCCCTGGAAGGCGGGGCCGTAGCCGAGTCCGAGCGCGTTCAGGCGCTCGTAGGTGTCGTCGTGCCAGGCCGGTTCGGCCGTCTCGGGCCAGCTCGGTGGCTGGTCGTCCGGCGTTGCGGCGGGGTCGGCGGCGGAGGCCGTGGCGTGCAGGGTCCAGTCCGTCGCCTCCTGTCCGCGGGGGCGGCTGTGGACCGTGATCTCCGGTGCGGTCCCCGCGGTGACCACCTCGACGGACACCTCTACCGTGCCGGTGGCGGGCAGCGTGAGGGGGGCCAGGAGGAGCAGGCCGGTGACGTCGGCGGCGGTGTCCGGGCGGGCCACGGCGAGCGCGGCGCGGCACAGCTCCATCAGGGTGGTGCCGGAGACGACGGTCCGGCCGAAGACGGTGTGGTCGGGCAGCCAGTCGGCGGTGGCCGGGGACCACTCGTTGCGGAAGGTCCAGCGGGTCTCGTCCGCCGACTGGAGCTGGATGCCGAGCAAAGGGTGTGCGGCGCGGTCGAAGAGTCCGGGGGCGGTGGCGGAGGTCGCGGGCTCGATCCAGTGGCGCTGCTCGTCCCAGGCGTACGTCGGCAGGTCGGCCCCGGTGGCGGGCGGAACCGTGCGGCGCCAGTCGATCCGCCGTCCGTGGACGTGGAGTTCGGCGGCGGCGCGGTCCAGGCAGGCGGGGCCGTCCTCGTCCCGGCGCAGCGATCCGACGGCGATCAGGTCGTCGTCGACGGTGCGCAGGGCGGTGAGCAGCGACGGGTGCGGGGCGAGTTCGACGAAGCAGCGGTAGCCGTCGGCGACCATGCGCTCGACGGTCGGCGCGAAGCGTACGGGCTCGCGCAGGTTGGTGTACCAGTAGTCGGCTTCGAGTTCCTCGGTGACCGGTTCGCCCGTGACCGTGGAGTACCAGGCGACGGACGCGGGGTAGGTGGTGACGCCGTCGAGTTCGTCGAGGATCGTGGTGCGGACGGTCTCGACCTGGGTGCTGTGGGAGGCGTAGTCGACGTCGAGGCGGCGGACGAAGACCTGCTGCCGGTCGAGGTCGGCGAGCAGCGCTTCGACCGCGTCCACGGCACCGGCGATCACGGTCGAGCGGCCGCTGTTGACGGCTGCGACGCTGATCCTGCCGTCGTGGGCGGCGAGTTGTGCCTCGACGTCGGTGTGCGGCAGGGCGACGACGGCCATGGTGCCGGTGCCGGACAGTTCCGTCAGGGCCTGGCTGCGCAGGGCGACCACCGCGGCGGCGTCGTTGAGGCTGAGGGCACCGGCGACGCACGCGGCGGCGACCTCGCCCTGACTGTGCCCGATGACGGCGTCCGGGCGGATGCCGCGGGCCCGCCACACGGCGGCCAGCGACACCATCACGGCGAACAGCACCGGCTGGACGACGTCGACCCTGTCCAGGCCGGGGGCGCCCGTGTCGCCGCGCAGCACGGACGTCACCGACCATTCGGTGAACGGGCGCAGGGCGGCGTCGCAGCGGTCGAGTTCGTCGGCGAACACCGGGTCGCGGTCGAGCAGATCGCGTGCCATGCCCGGCCACTGGGATCCCTGGCCGGGGAAGACGAACGCCAACTTGCCCGTCGGAGCGCTCTGTTCGGGCCCGGCGGTCCGGTCGGGGTCGGGACGACCCTCGGCGAGTGCGTGCAGCGCGGTGAGCAGTTCGCCGCGGTCGGCCGCCTGGACTACGGCGCGGTGCTCGAAGTGGGTGCGGTGGTGGGCGAGGGTCGCGGCCACCGCCGGGAGCGGCAGCTCCGGCTGCTGTTCGAGGGTTCGGAGCAGACGGTCGGCCTGGGACCGCAGTGCGGGCAGGGTGCGGGCCGACAGCGGGAAGAGGGTCGTGCCGGGGAGGTCCGCGGGCGTCCGGGGCTTGTTCTCCGGCGTCCCGGGCTGGTCCTCGGGCGTTCCGGGCTGTTCCTCGGGCGCCTCCTCCAGCACCACATGGGCGTTGGTGCCGCTGATCCCGAACGCGCTGACGCCGGCGCGGCGGACCCGCTCGGGGTCCCGCGTCCAGGCGTGAGCCTCGTCCAGTACGCGCAGGCCGCTGTGCGCCCAGTCGATGCGCTCGGTCGGGGTGCCGGCGTGCAGGGACGCCGGTATCCGCTCGTGCTGGAGGGCCAGTACGGTCTTGATGACGCCGGCGATGCCCGCGGCGGCCTGGGTGTGGCCGATGTTGGACTTGAGGGAGCCGACGCCGAGAGGACGTTCGGCGGGGCGGCCGGGGCCGAAGACGGCGGACAGGGCGCGGCCCTCGATGGGGTCGCCGAGCGGGGTGCCGGTGCCGTGTGCCTCGATGTGGTCGATGTCGTGCGGCTGAAGCCCGGCCGCGTCGAGGGAGGCACGCAACACGCGTTCCTGGGCGGGGCCGTTGGGGGCGCTCAGGCCCTGGCTGCGACCGTCCTGGTTGATCGCCGAGCCCTTGACGACCGCGAGCACCCGGTCGCCGTCGCGGCGCGCTTCCGCCAGCCGCTTCAGCAGCACGATGCCGCAGCCCTCGGCCCACACCACGCCGTCGGCGTCCGTCGAGAAGGGGCTGCACCGCCCCGACGGCGACAGCCCGCGCAGCCTGCTGAACTCCACGTGCCCGCGCGGCGTCACCAGCAGCGTCGCACCGCCGGCCAGCGCCAGGTCGCACTCACCGCCCGCGAGGGCCCGCGCCGCCAGATGCAGGGCGACGAGGGAGGACGAGCAGGCGGTGTCGACGGTGACCGCGGGGCCCTGGAGGCCGAGGGTGTAGGCGATACGGCCCGACGCCACGCTGGACGCGGAGCCGGTGCCGACGTGCCCGTCGAGCTGGTCCAGGGCCGCCGACGCCAGGTAGCCGCTGTCGTACAGGCCGATGTAGACGCCGGTGGAGCTGCCGTTGAGCGTCTCCGGGACGATCCCGGCACGCTCGATCGCCTCCCAGCCGGTCGTCAGGAGCAGCCTCTGCTGGGGGTCCATGGCGGCGGCCTCGCGCGGCGAGATCCCGAAGAAGGCCGCGTCGAAACGATCGATACCGGAGACGTAGCCGCCGCGCAGGGAGTACGCCTTGCCGGTCGCCTCGGGGTCGGGGTCGTGCAGCCCTTGGGTGTCCCAACGGCCCGCCGGGACCTCGGTGACGGCGTCCTCGCCCGCGGCCAGCAGCCGCCACAGTCCCTCGGGGTCGTCGGCGCCGCCGGGGAGACGGCAGGCCATGGAGATGATGGCGATGTCGTCGTCGGGCTGCCCGGGCGACCCGCCGGGTGGAGCGGGCGTGGGGGCGGGCGCGGACGGCTCGGCGAACACCGCCTCCGCGAGTGCCGCGACGGTGGGGTGGTTGAACACGAGGGACGGGTCCAGGGTGCGGCCGGTCGACGCGGACAGCTCGGCCGCCAGGGTCACCAACTGCCGTGATCCCAGACCGAATTCGGCGATCGGCCGGTCGGGGTCGACGGCGGGCAGGTCCAGCCCGGCCGCCTCGGCGACGGCCGACTCCAGCCAGACCCGCACGGCCTCCGGAGTGGTGAGCGAGGGCTCGGTGGACTGCTTCGGGGACTCGTGCGCAGGCATCTAGACAGGTGTCCTCGTGGATTCGGGCAAAGGGCGGGGCGGCCGTGAGGCCCGGGGGCTCGTGCACCCGTGGCGGGGCTCGGATCGTGCGTCGCCACGACCGTCGGGGTGGCCGTAGGGCGGATGCGCCGACGGGCGGCCGGCGGGCCGTCGGTGCCGGCCCGCGGTGGGCGGGCCGATGCCGCCGGCGGACGGTCGGTGCCGGGTCATGGCGGCCGGTCGGTGCCCGGTCGCGGCGGGTGGCCGGTGCCGGGTCGCGGCAGGTGGCCGGTGCCGGGTCACTGCGGACGGCGGGTACCGGGTCACGGCGATCGGCATGTCTCAGCTCACCGCGGGCTCCGGGATCACGGCGAGTGTGCCCCCCAGGTAGGCCGCCCGGGAGGCGCGGCGCTGGATCTTGCCGCTGGAGGTCTTGGGGATGGTGCCCGGCTGGACCAGGACGACATCGCGCACGGACAGGCCGTGGGCCTCACCGATGCCGCTGCGGACGACGTCGATGATCTTCTCCGCCTCGGCGGCCGAGTCCGGGGCGATCTCGGCGATGACGACGGCCTGTTCGCCGGAGCCCGATTCGCCGCTGCCAGAATCACCGCCGTCGTTCCCGTCGACGGAGAACGCCGCGGTGCAGCCGGGACGCAGGGCCGGGTGGGCCATCTCCGCGGTCAGTTCCAGGTCCTGCGGGTAGTGGTTGCGACCGTCGATGACGATGAGGTCCTTGAGGCGGCCGGTGACGAACAGCTCGCCGTCGCGCAGGAATCCGAGATCGCCGGTGCGCAGGAAGCGGCCGTCGTGGCCGGCCAGGGTGGCGCGGAAGGTCTCGCGGGTGGCGAGCGCGTTGCGCCAGTAGCCCTTGGCCACGCTCGCGCTGCGTACCCAGATCTCGCCGGTCCGGCCCTCGGGCAGTTCCTCGTGCCGTTCGGGGTCGGCGATGGCGACGGTGACCTCGGGCCCCGGTCGGCCGCAGCTGACGGCCGCGGCGTCGGACTGGCCTGCGTGCGGGCCGGTTTCGGGGGCCTGGAGCAGGGTGGGCGGGGTGTGGACGGTGCTGCCGGTGACCATCAGGGTGGCTTCGGCGAGGCCGTAGCAGGGGTAGAGCGACTCCCGGCGGAACCCGGCCGTCGCGAAGGTGTCGGTGAAGCGCCGCAGGGTGGCGGCGCGCACCGGTTCGGCGCCGTTGAAGGCCACCTTCCAGCTGCTGAGGTCGAGTCCGTCGAGGAGCGCGGGCGTGGCGTGCTTGAGGCAGAGTTCGTACGCGAAGTTGGGGCCGCCGCTGGTGTGCGGGCGGTAGTGGCTGATCGCGGTGAGCCATCGCTCGGGCCGCTGGAGGAAGTGCAGCGGCGAGAAGAGGGTGGCGGTCACGCCGAGGTACACGGTGTTGAGGACCGGCCCTATGAGGCCCATGTCGTGGTACACCGGCAGCCAGCTGACGAACATCTCGTGGCCGCGCTCCGCGATGACGTCCGGTGTGTGGCCCATGCGCTCGGTGATGACCCGCTCGTTGTCCAGCAGGTTCCCGTGGGTGACCATCACGCCGCGCGGGGCGGAGGTGGAGCCGGAGGTGTACTGGAGGAACGCGACGGAGTCGGCGTCGAGTTCGGGCTCGCGCCACGAGCCGGCCATCGCGTCGGGGATGTCCTCGGTGGCCACGCAGGTGATGTCGGCCAGCTCGGGCAGGTGCTCCGCGAGACCGGAGAGGGCGGTGATCACCTCGCGGCCGCCGAGGATCACCTTGGCGTCGGCGTCGGCGATGAGCCGCTTCATCCGGGTCAGGGCACGGTGGTTCTGCGCACGCCCCTGCGGCGGGACCCCCGGCACGGCGACGACTCCGGCGGAGAGGCAGCCGAGGTAGCCGCAGATGAAGTCGAGGCCGGGCGGGTAGAGCAGCATCGCGCGGGTGCCGGCCAGGCCGCGCTCCTGGAGCCAGGCGGCCACGGCCCGGGACCGTTCGGCGAGACGGCCGTAGGAGATCTCCTGGATCTCGCCGTCGTGATCGCCGGTCGCGAGGTAGCGGTAGGCGGTTCGGTCGGGGTGGTGGGCGGCGTGCTGGGACAGCAGATCGACCAGGGATCGAACCATGTTGCGAGTCTCACCTGTCTGCATCGATGGGCGACGAACTGGAGTTCGAGGGCCAGGTGCGGGAAGGGTGCGGACGTCCCGGTCGGTCCGGCCCCCTTGCCGACCCTCCGTCTCGACGACCCGCCGAGGGGTCGCGGCACCGACGTGCCGACCCCTGACATCCCCCCGTCCGGCTTGCTACCGGTGAGTAGCACCATAGCAACTCGCTCTGTTCGGCAAGTCGAACGCATGTAAACCCTACGTGTCCAAACCGGGTCGGCGCAGCGGGGGTCCCCTTTCCGGGCGCTTCACGACTTCCATACGCACGAGAGCCCCGACGCTCTCAGCTCCCCGGCAACCACGACGAGCACCCGCCAACACGTTGATCCAAGTCAACTCGGGCCTACCGTAAGGCAATTCAGACAGTCCGCGCAGAAGTGAGCAGAGTCCCTTCACTTTCGAAGCGAAGTACCCGTCGACCGTGCGAGATCAGTCGATGACGGTGTGTACTGTGCTGCGAGCGGCTCGCCCGACGGCGCTCGGACCACGCCCTGCCCGACTGCCCCGAACCGACCTCTGGAACGCATTCGATGATCGAATTCCCGGACCTGGCGACCGGCGGTCTCGCCGTCGGCATGCTGTCCGCTCTCGCCTTGGGCGGCGGGCTGCTGCGCGCACAGCGACAACAGGCGCGCCAGCGTGCCGAGATCGACGCGCTGCGCCGCCAACTCGACGGCGCTGTCAAGGCGTTCACCGCCGAGATCGAGCATCTGGCGACCCGGCGGGTCCCGGCCGCCGCCCAGCAGCTCACGCATCTCCACGTCCCCGTTCCGGGCCCGCTGCACCCGCAGACCGCGGAATCACCACTGGGACCCGCGCTCGAGCACGTGTTGAACGGCCTTCGTGTGGAACTGGCCGCACAGCGCACGCGGATCGACGCCGCGGCCCAGGCCGGTATGCGCGGGGCGACCCGCGAGATCCAGGCAGCCCTGTACCGGCTCCAGGACGCGCTCCGCGGACTTCAGCAGAAGTACGACGACCCCGAGTTGACTCAGACCCTGTTCCAACTCGACCACGAGAACGAGCAGTCGCTGCGGCGCGCGCAGGTCGCCGCCGTGGTGTGCGGGGCCTGGGTCGGGCTCGCCCGCGAGGAGTCGCATCTGGTGGACGCGGTGACCGGCGGTCAGGCCCGGCTCGCGGGCTACCACCGGATCCGGATCCACAACCACCTCGCCGCGGGCACCGGGCTCGTGTCCCACGCGGTGGAGCCGGTCGCGATCATCGTCGCCGAACTCCTCGACAACGCCCTGCGGCACTCCGCGCCGGACACCGACGTCGTGGTCAACCTGGAGCACGTCCATCACGGCGTCTGCGTCACCGTGGACGACGCGGGCCTCGGCATGACGCAGGACGAACGGGCCCGCGCACAGCGGCTGGTGGCCGGATCCGATCCGATCCTCCTCACCGAACTGGGCGATCCGCCGCGCATGGGGCTCGCCGCGATCGGGCAGCTGACCCGGCAGTTCGACCTGAGCGTCGACCTGTCCTCGCCGTCGCCGTACGGCGGTGTGCGGGCCGTACTGCTGGTCGACAGTCACCTGCTCAGCGACATCGACTCCGAGGAGCGCCCGCCCGCGGCCAGCGCACCGCGCTCCACGCGGCCGACCGCCCGGGAGGAGAAGCCCGGAACCGGAGAGCCCCGGGTGCCGCAGCAGGAGAAGGCCCGCGACACGCGACAAGCGGCGTCGACCGCGTCCTCCACGTCCACCGCCGAGGCGGCCCGGGACTCCCGGCCGGAGCCGGCCACCGCCTCGCCCACCGCGCCCTCCCGGGCGGCGGCCACCGAGCGCTCGGCCGACACTCACGGCTACGGCGCCGAGCACGACGACGCCACCGACGCCGTCTCCGGCCATCACGGTCCCCGGGACACCGGTGCTCTCCCGCAGCGCCGACGCCGCCGTACCCGTACGACCCCGGCGTCCGACGACACGCCGGCGCCGACACCCGCCGAGCGCCGTCCCGAACAGGCCGCCGCCGCGCTGGGCGCGCTCCAGGCCGGCACCGCGGCGGCCCGGAAGGCGTCCGGCGAGCCGACCGGCGACGACGCCGGCACAGACGAACCGAACGCCTCCGTGCCGGAGAGCGGTGCACGGGAGCGCGCGCGAGCCGAGCGTCCGCCGGACGAAACCGTCGCGCACGACACCGACCAGACCGACCACGATCACGATCATGAAGGGGGAACGGCTCGATGACCAGCCGCGAAGCGGGGGACACGGCCTGGGTGCTCGAACCGATCCTGGAGGTGCCGCATGTGGTGGCGGCCGTGCTGCTCACGCGGGACGGCCTGGTGACCGGGTACACCGACGCGCTCACCCAGCCGTCGGCCGAGCGGGTCGCCGCGATCACCAGCACCGTGCAGGGCGCGTGCCGTACGGCGGCCGCCGCGTTCGCCGACCGGGAGCGGGCCGAGGTGCGACAGGTCGTGATCGAGTCCGACCACGGCTATGTGCTGATCGTGCCGACGGACCACGGCTCCTGTGTCGCCGCGTACGGGGACGGGGAGGTGCGCCTGGACATGCTCGCGCACCGGGTCCACTCGCAGGTGGCACGACTGGGCGAGAAGGCGATGGCGGCCGCGCCCCGAGGTGCCGACGGCGGCGCGTCGGCATGACCGGCCGCCGTGGCGGCCGCCCCCTGGTTCCCGCGTATCTGTCGACCGGCGGCGTGGCCCGGTCGAGCCGCCCCCATCTGGAGCGGCTTTCGGTGCTCAGCAGCACCCGCACGGTCACGCCCGCCGGTCTGCCCGCGGCGCAACTCGCCCTGCTGGACGCCCTGGACGACGGTTCGCTCACGGTGGTGGAGGCGGCGGCGCTGCTGCGGCTGCCCGTGTCCGCCGTACGCGTTCTCGCGGGCGAGCTCATCGACCGGGAGCTGGCGTCGTCCCGCGCGCCGATCCCGCCCGCCGAGCGCTTCGACCCCGATCTGCTGAAAAGAGTGGCCGATGGCCTTCGCGCCCTCAAGCACACCTAGCCGCACCGGCGATGTCCCTCGTGACTCCGGGGACGTCCACCTGCCCGACACCGCCCGTGACCTGGTCAAGATCCTGGTCGCCGGACCGTTCGGGGTGGGCAAGACGACCCTGATCGGTTCCGTCTCCGAGATCCGGCCGCTGCACACCGAGGAACCGATCAGCGAGGCGTCCGCGCCGCTGGACGATCTCGCCGGCGTGCGGGACAAGGCGACGACCACGGTCGCCGTCGACTTCGGCCGGATCAGCCTGCCCGGCGGAGTCGTGCTGTATCTGTTCGGCACACCCGGGCAGGAGCGGTTCCGGGCGCTGTGGGACGACATCGCCTACGGCGCGCTGGGGGCGCTCGTCCTGGTCGACAGCCGCCGTATCGACGCGTCGTTCGACGTGCTGGGGCTGGTGGAGGAGTCGGGGCTGCCGTACGCGGTCGCCTTCAACGCCTTCCCGGACGCGCCCCGGCACCACACCGAGGAACAGCTGCGCGCCGCCCTGGACCTGGCGGCGGGCACACCGATGGTGACGTGCGACGCGCGTGACGCCGACTCGTCCGTCGACGCGCTGCTCGCGCTGGTCCAGCACCTGATCGAACGTCACGCCCCTGAGGACCGGTGACCCGGATGACCACCCACTCCCCCGACCGGCAGACCTTCGCCCGCTCGGCGCCCGTGCGGCTGTGGGAGGACGGCTTCGCACTGGATCCGTATCCCTACTACGACGCCCTGCGCGCCCAGGGCCCGGTCGGCTGGGCGGAGTTGGCGCCGGGTGTGCCGGCCTATGTCGTCACCGACCGGCGGGCGGCGCTGGATCTGCTGCACGACACGGAGACGTTCTCGCACGACCCACGGCCGTGGGAGGCCACGGTCGCCGACGACTCGCCGGTGCTCGGGATGATGCGCTGGCGGCCCAACACCCTGTTCGCCGACGGGGCCGCCCATGTCCGGTACCGCAGCTCGCTGATCGACACCTTCGACCGGATCGAGCCGCACGATCTGCGGGCCCGGGTGCACCGTGCGGTGCGGGTGCTGGTCGGCCGGTTCGGGCCGAAGGGCAGGGCCGATCTGGTGGGCGAGTTCGCCCGGCCGCTGATGGCGCTGGTGTTCAACAGTCTCTTCGGGCTGCCGGACAGCCAGAGCGACCGGCTCGACGTGGCGCTGGGCAAGATGATGGAGGGCGGCGCCGAATCGGCCGAGGGCGAGGCGGAGTTCGGCGGCTACGTCCTGGAGCTGATCGCGGCCAAGTCCGAGGAACGGGGCGACGACCTGCCGAGCCGGCTCCTCGACCACCCCGCGGGGCTCACGGCGGAGGAGGTCACCTGGCAGGTGTTCCTGACCCTGGGCGCCGGGCACGAGCCGACGGCCAACCTGGTGTCGAACGCGCTGTCCCGCATCCTCGGCAACGCGCAGTACTACTCCACCCTCACCAGCGGGGCCCGCCCGGTGACGGACGCGGTGGTGGAGGTGCTGCACCACGAGACCCCGCTCGCCAACTACGGCATCCACTACGCGCGCGGCCCGGTGTCCTTCCACGGCACCTGGATCAGGGCCGCGGTTCCGGTCGTCGTCTCCTACGGGGCGCTCGCGCACTTCGCCGAGCGGGAGGTCACCGGTGACCGTCATCCCCGGGACGCCTCGCATCTGTCGTGGTCGGCGGGCCCGCACGCGTGCCCGGTGCGGCAGCACACGCTGCTCATCGCCACCGAGGCGATCGAGCGGCTCACCCAGTGGCTGCCCGACATGGAGCCGGTGGTGCCCCGGGAGCGGCTGACCTGGCGACCCGGCCCGTTCCATCGCTCGCTGACCTCGTTGCCCGTCCGGTTCAGCCCTCGCTCCCCCGACCAGCCAGGAGTCCCTTCGTGACCGTGTCCGACCGCACCGACCGCTTCGCCCTCGACCCGTTCGGCGCCGACATCCCCGGCGAGAGCGCCCGGCTGCGCGCCCTCGGCCCGATCGTGCCCGTGGACCTGCCGGGCGGCATCCCCGTGTGGGCGCCCACGGGCTACGACACCCTCAAGGAACTCGTCCTCGACCCCCGGGTCAGCAAGGACGCCAGGCAGCACTGGCGGCTGTGGCCCGAGATGGCCGAACACCCCTCCTGGGGCTGGATCCTGGGCTGGGTCGGCGTGGTCAACATGCTCTCGACGTACGGCACCGACCATGCGCGGCTGCGCAAACTGGTCGCGCCGAGCTTCACCCAGCGGCGCACGGAGGTGATGCGTCCGCGCGTGGAGGCGATCACCGGGGAACTGCTCGACGTGCTCGACAAGGGTGACGCGGAGGTCGATCTCAAGGCCGGGTTCGCGCATCCCCTGCCGATGCGGATGATCTGCGAACTGTTCGGTGTCCCGGACGAGTTGCAGGAGGCGACCGGCACCCTCATCGCGGCGATCATGGACACCTCCGACCCGAGTCCGGAGCACGCCGCGTTCGTGCAGGAGCAGATCGGCACGGTGCTGCCCGCGCTCATCGCCCACCGCAGCGAGCACCCCGGGGACGATCTGACGACCGAGCTGATCCGGGTGCGCGACGAGGACGGCGACCGGCTCAGCGACGAGGAGCTGCTGTACACGCTGCTGCTGGTGATCGGCGCCGGGTTCGAGACGACGGTCAATCTCATCGGCAACGCGGTCGTGGCCCTGCTGACCCATCCCGAGCAGCTGGCGGACGTACGGTCCGGCAAGATCGGCTGGGACGCGGTGATCGACGAGACGCTGCGGGTGCACCCGTCGATCGCCTCGCTGCCGCTGCGGTTCGCCGTCAGCGACATCGAGGTCGGGGACGTGACGGTCGCGGCCGGGGACGCCATCATCACGACGTACGCGGCCGCGGGGGTGGATCCCGCGCACTACGGCCCGGACGCGGACTCCTTCGACGCCTCGCGCGGCGCCGACGACCACCTGGCGTTCGGGATCGGTGTGCACCGGTGCATCGGGGCGCCGCTGGCCCGTGTCGAGGCCCTGACGGCGCTGCCCGCCCTCTTCGAGCGCTTCCCCCACCTGCGGCTGGCCGTGCGCGAGGAGGAGCTGCGTCAGGTGCCGTCGTTCATCGCGTTCGGCTGGCAGGAGATCCCGGTGCTGCTGCGCGGCTGACGGGCCCGATGCGCGGATGACTGCCTTGATGTGTGGACGGCCGCTTCAGGGCGCGGGGACGCGACCGGTCCCCCGTTCCGGTCGTGTCCCCGCGGAGAGTCGAACTTACGTCTGCGACGGAGACATTGGGTATCGCGTCGGTGCCCACTGCGGAGCCCGTGGCACTCACCCGTGCACAAGTGAGTCCGGAAGGCCCGTTTTCGCCCCGTGCAGGGCGGGCTGATCCAGGTCGTCCAGCGCGAGATGGGCGAGCACGACCTCGTACAGGTCGCTGCCGCCGGCCAGCAGCTGGCGTTCGAGTACGGGTTCCGCGCTGCGGACGTGCTCGCGGACGGTCTGGGCGTGGACGCCGAGGGTCTGCGCCGTCCGTTCGGCGTTGGCGCCCTCGGCGATCCAGGTCCGCAGGGTGCGGCGCAGGTCCCGGCTGTCCTGGTCGAGGTGCGCGAGCAGGTCCTGTGCCCAGGTGCGCATGGCGGGCCCGGACAGCAGGTCGCACAGCGAGACGGGGGCGTCGTCCGGGCTGTCGGTGCCGGCCTGCGTGTCCGCCAGGCTGACCTGGATGTTGAGCGCGAGGTGGACGACGGCTCGGGCCGTGAGGTTGCCGAAGTCGGTGCGCAGCAGGGTCTCCACGCGTTCCATGCGGGCGCGGACGGTGTTGCGGCTGACGCCGAGGACCTTGGCGGCGTTGACGGCGGTGAACTCCAGGCCGAGCCGGGTGGTGGCGAGCAGTTCGGCGCGGGTGTGGTGGGGCAGGGTGTCGAGCGGGCGCAGCAGCCGGTCGGTCCACTCGCGCAGGGCCACCGGGTCGATGAGGCGCTCTGGGTGGGTGCGTTCGGCGTAGACGGCCGCCTTGTCGGGGCGGAAGTGGGCCACCGCGAGGGCGCTGACGGCCTGCCCGTACGCGGTGGCGGTCCTGGCCAGGCTCTGCCGGGCGCTGCCGCCGATGAAGGTGCGGGGGCGCCCGCCGATCAGTGACCGCAGGTCGCGGGCCTCCGACTCGCCGGGCGTCACGACGATCACATGCTCGTCCACCGCCGGGCAGAGCACGACGAGCGCCCGCTCGCCCGTCACGTCGATGCACTCCTCGGCGACCAGGTCGCGTTCCTCGACGGTGCCTTCCACGACGTGGACGCAGGCGGTGTCGGTGTCGAGCAGTCCGGGCCACAGCCCCGCGGCGACGCGGCGCGCGGAGACGGTGTCCTCGACCATCAGCAGTTGCAGGATCGCCAGCCGCAGATCGGACGTGGCCCGTTCGAGCCGGAGCCCGGCCGCGGTGGTCTCGTCCGCCTGGAGGAGAAGTTCGATGACCTGGACGGTGTGCGTGACGATGTCGGAGGTCCGCCGGTCGAAGGGCGTCTCCCGCGAAACGGCGAGAACGCCCGCCGCCGAGGGATCGGGGTACGTGACCCGCACCAGCCGCAGATGACGGCCCTGCCCCTCCCAGGCGGCCGAGGCGATCCGGCCGGCGGCGACGGCATCGACGAGGTCCTCGTCCAGGGGCGGCCGCGTTCCCGCGAGGAGCCTGCCGGTGTCGTCCTGGAGCGAGGCGATGCCCTGCACGGCACCGGCGAGCCAGGTCACCACCCGGCGGACGTCCCGTCCATGGGGCCGCAGATGCTCCAGCAACTCCCGCGCCCACGCCGACCCGTCGGCGCTCCCCGTCCCCGCCCGACGGTTCCCGTCCTCTCTGCCAGCCACTCGGCCTTCACCTCGTCCTGCACTTCATCCACGACGTACCGGTCGGGGACGTTACCTCACACATCCGTGAACGTGGGGGGCCCGGACACCGACTCGAACGTCCGGACGTCGCATGGCCGACCGGGCCTGCGCGGCCGTGGGGGCGTGCAGGGCATAGGCTCGGTGAATGGCGAAGTACTTCGATGTGCACCCCGACAACCCTCAGCCGCGCACCATCGCCCAGGTCGCGGACAGCGTCCGTTCGGGTGCGCTCATCGCGTATCCGACGGACTCCTGCTATGCGCTGGGCTGCCGGCTGGGCAGCCGAGACGGCATCGACCGGATCCGCACGATCCGTCGGCTGGACGACCGGCACCACTTCACCCTCGTGTGCCAGGACTTCGCACAGCTCGGCCAGTTCGTGCGGATCGACAACGACGTGTTCCGCGCGATCAAGGCGTCGACTCCCGGCAGCTACACGTTCATCCTGCCCGCGACGAGGGAGGTGCCGCGCATGCTCCAGCACCCGAAGAAGAAGACGGTGGGCGTGCGCATCCCCGACCACGTGGTGACGCAGGCACTGCTCAGCGAGCTGGGCGAGCCGCTGCTGTCCAGCACGCTGCTGCTGCCGGACGAGGAGGAGCCGATGACCCAGGGCTGGGAGATCAAGGACCGGCTCGACCATGTGCTGGACGCGGTCGTCGACTCCGGGGAGTGCGGCACCGAGCCGACCACGGTGATCGACTTCTCGGGTGGCGAGGCGGAGATCGTGCGCGTGGGAGCGGGTGACGTCTCCCGGTTCGAGTAAAGCCGTCGCCAAGCGGGAGGGGGCGCCTCGGGCCGTTGGATGGTGCATGAAACCATGTGCGCGGCCCGGCTCCACCGGGTCGGCGACCCGTTCGCCGTGGACTGCGCAGAGAGGCAACCCCCCATGACCTCCGTACAGGGAACCGCCGTCGACATCCCCACCGAGGACGGCATCGCCGACGCGTATCTGTCCCACCCCGCCGACGGCGGGACGCGTCCTGCGGTCCTGCTCTACATGGACGCCTTCGGTCTGCGGCCGCGACTCGAGCAGATGGCGGACCGGCTCGCCGCGGCCGGGTACACGGTGCTCGTGCCGAACGTGTTCTACCGGGCCGGGCGCGCCCCGCTCTTCGATCTGCCCGAGTTCATCGATCCGGCGGCGCGGCCGGAGATCTTCCAGAACATCATGCCGGTCATGCAGCAGCTGACGCCCGAGGCGGCGATGCGGGACGCCGGCGCGTATCTGCGCTGGCTGGCCGACTGCCCGGCGGCGGCCGACGGTCCGGTCGCGCTGACCGGCTACTGCATGGGCGCCCGGCTGACGCTCCTCACGGCCGGTACCTATCCGGACCGGGTCGCGGCTGCGGCCGGCTTCCACGGCGGGCGCCTTGCGACGGAGGCCCCGGACAGCCCGCACCTGGTGGCCGAACACATCACCGCCGAGCTGTACTTCGGCCACGCGGACCAGGACCCGTCCCTGCCCACCGAGCAGATCGAGCGCCTGGAGGACGCGCTCACGAAGGCCGGCGTACGGCACCGCTGCGAGGTCTACCCGGGCGCCGGGCACGGGTACACGCAGTCCGACACCTCCGCGTACGACCGCGAGGGCGACGAGCGGCACTGGGCGGCACTGCTGGATCTGCTGAAGCGGACGTTCTGAGGGACCCGGACGGGCGCCCGGAGTACGCGTTCAGGGCGTCAGCAGCCGGTCCTGTTCCACCGGCGGTGTGCCGTCGTACCAGTCGAGGGGCTTGCCGAAGCGGACCAACTCGCCGTAGCGGGAAGGGTCGACGGGTTCACCGAAAATCAGGTCGAGCACCGGGCGGGCGGCGTCGGACGGGGAGCGGGCATGGCCGAAGTCGCTGAACCACGGGCGTGAGGTGGCGGTGTCGACCATGCCGGGGCAGACGGCGGCGATCAGGGTGCCGGTGGCCAGGTCGTGGTCGCGGCGCTCGGCGGCCACCGCGCGGACGGCGGCGACCTGGGCGACCTTCGAGGGCACGTTCAGCCAGAGGGGCCAACCCGCCTCGGTGGCGGTGCCGCGGTGGACGGCGCCGCGCCAGGACTCGACGGCGTACTCGACCTGGTCGAGGCTCGCGCCGTCGAACAGGTGGTGCAGCCGTGGGTCGAGGTGGCCGAGCGTGCCCAGAGTGCTGGCCACGACGATCAGCCGGGCGCCGGGGCGCAGTACCGGGCCGAAGGAGCGCAGTACGGCGTGCGTGGCGGTGTTGGAGACGTCGATGAACTCGTCGGCGCGCTGCGCCTGTGACTCCTCGGGCAGCAGACGGGCGACCGCGTTGGAGACGACGACGTCGACCCCGCCGTGCCGGGCCCGGAGGTCCTCGGCGAGGCGGGCGATGGCGTCGGTGTCGGTGACGTCCAGGACCCGGCCCTCGACGCGGGCGCGCGTGCCGGGCAGCCGGGTGACCTCGTGGACGGCCTCGGTCACGCGCCGCGGGCTGCGACCGGTGAGCAGGACCAGGTCGTCCGGGCTCATGCGGGCCGCGAGTCCTTCGACGAGAGCGCGTCCGAGTCCCTGGTTGGCGCCGGTGACGAGGGCGATGCGTGAAGCGTTCATGCCTGCCACGCTAGGAACGCCTGGTCCATGAGTCCAACGAGAGTTGAGCACGCGTGGTATGCGTGAACGTCATGGACTTCACCGAGGTGTCGCTGACCGCGCTGCGTGTGTTCCGGGCGGTGGCGGAGCAGGGGACCTTCACGGCGGCCGCCGGTTCGCTCGGATACACCCAGTCGGCGGTGTCCCGGCAGATCGCCGCGATCGAGCGGGCCGCGGGCGCGGAGTTGCTGGAGCGGCGACGCGACGGGGTGCGGTTGACGGCGGCGGGCCGGATCGTCATGCGCCGGGCGACGGCCGTGCTCGACGAGATCGAGGCGACCGCCCGCGAGCTGTCCGGGCTGCCCGACCAGGCCGCGACCGTGCGGCTGGGCTGGTTCCCCAGTGCGGGCGCCGCGCTGGTGCCCAGAGCACTGGCCGCCCTGCGCCGCACTCACCCCGGCCTGGAGGTCGTGGGCCGCGAGGGCGGCACTCCGGCGCTGGTACGGGCGCTGCGGGCCGGCAGCCTCGATCTGGCGCTGCTCGGGTCGGCGCCGCCGTTCCGCGCCCCGGACACGGAGTCGCCCCCGCTCGCGCTGCGGACACTCAGCGAACGTCCCCTGCGTCTGGCGGTGCCCGCCGCGCACCCGCTCGCGCGCGGCGACTTCGTCGATGTGGCCGACCTGCGCGGGCAGCGCTGGATCGCCGGTTCCCCCTCCGGCGAGGACCGTCCGATGGGGGTGTGGCCGGGTCTGGACGAGCGTCCGGAGATCGCCCACACGGCCCGTGACTGGCTGGCCAAGCTTCAGCTCGTGGCCGCCGGTTGCGGGCTGACGACCGTACCCGCCGTGCTTGCCTCCGCCGCGCCGCCCGGCGTCCGCGTACTCCCGGTACGGGGCGGCCCCCAGGAGCAGCGGCGCCTGGTCCTGGCCCGCCTCCCCCGGCCGCCGTCCGAGCCGGTCGCCCGCGTGGCGGCCGCTCTGCGCGCGGCCGCGCTCGACGCGGACGCCCCCGCCGAAGCCCCCTGAACGGCGGGGTGAACACGTGCGGTGCCGGTGCGGCGGGCGCAAGCTGGAGCGGTGCCCGCATCGCCCGCCCGCACGACCGGACCGTGGGGAGAAACCCGGATGACCTCGATGGCGAACCTGCCCGACGAGTGCGACGTCTGACCATGCCGGTACAGGACGGTGTCAGGGGCACGGACCTCGGTGTGCGACGGACGTGGTTGGCGTGTCTGCTCGGCGGGGCGGTGTTCGCGGTGGGCATGGCGGGGACCACGCTGCCGACTCCCCTCTACGGCCACTACCAGGACAAGTTCGGGTTCTCCGAGCTGACGGTCACCCTCGTGTACGCCGTCTATGCCTTCGCGGTCATCGGCGTACTGCTGCTCGCGGGCAACGCCTCCGACGCGGTCGGCCGGCGTCCGGTGATCCTCGCGGCTCTGGGCTGCGCGGCGGTGAGTGCCGTCTGTTTCCTGCTGGCCACCTCGCTGGGCTGGCTGTACGCGGGGCGGCTGCTGTCGGGTCTGTCCGCCGGTCTGCTCACCGGGGCCGCCACGGCGTACGTCATGGAGCTGGCCCCGCGCGACGGCGCCGCCCGTGCCACGCTGGTCGCGACCGCGGCCAACATGGGCGGGCTGGGCTGCGGTCCGCTGCTCGCGGGGGTGCTGGCGCAGTACGCCCCGTGGCCGCTGTATCTGCCGTTCGCCGTGCATCTCGCCCTGGTGGCCTGCTCGGCGGTGGTCGTGCTGTGGCTGCCGGAGACCGTCCGGGAGCGGCGGCGGCTCGGGACGGTACGGCCGCAGAAACCGAGTCTGCCTCCTCAGGTGCGGCCGGTGTTCGGGCCTGCGGCGACCGCCTCGTTCGCGGGTTTCGCGCTGTTCGGTGTGTTCACCTCGGTCAGTCCGGCCTTCCTCGCGGAGTCCCTGGACGAGCGCAACCACGCCGTGAGCGGGCTCGTGGTGGCGATGGCGTTCTTCGCGTCGACCGCCGGGCAACTGGCCGTCGGCCGGGTGGGCGTGAGCCGGTCGTTGCCGCTGGGCTGCGGTCTGCTGCTGGTCGGGCTGGCGCTGCTGGCGGGAGCGCTGCTGTGGGATCTGCTGGCGCTGGTGGTGGCGAGCGCCGTCGTCGGCGGGATCGGTCAGGGTCTGGCGTTCCGGGCGGCGCTGTCGGCGGTGGCGCAGGCGTCCCCGGCGGACCGTCGTGCGGCCGTCATCTCGACGCTGTTCGTGGTGGCGTACGGCGGCATCTCGCTCCCGGTCATCGGTGTGGGCGTGCTGACCGGCCCGATGGGCCTGGAGGGTGCGGGGCTGGTGTTCATCGCCTGCATGACAGTCCTGGTCACCTCGTCCGCCGCGTATCTGATCAAGCGGCCGGTGCCCGCCGGGGCGTGAGCGTTTCGCCGGCTAGAGGGAGTCGAGCCATTCGGTCAGCAGCCGGTTGGTCTCCTGCGGGCGTTCCTGCTGGAGCCAGTGGCCGCAGCCGTCGAGGACGTGCGAGGAGGTGAGGCCGGGCAGGGTGGTGGGGTAGGCCGCGATCGCGTCGGCGAGCCAGGTGGTCGACGGGTCCAGCGCGCCGCCGAGGAACAGCGAGGGCTGGGTGAGCGGGGCACCGCCGTGGCCGGCGAGGTCCGCCCAGTCCCGGTCCATGTTCCGGTAGCGGTTCAGGGCACCGGTCAGGCCGGTGCGTTCGAACTCCCCGGCGTAGACGTCCAGGTCGGACTCGTCGAGCCAGGCGGGCAGACGGTCGGCGGGGAAGCGGTCGCGCAGTGTGCCGCCCGGCGTGACGAAGTGCGGGTCCGGGGCGCCGGGCCCCGGCATGGTGTCGGCGGACAGGGCGGCGTAGAAGCCGGCGAGCCAGCCGCGGACGTCGGGCTCGATCTCGGCCTCGGCGCGGCCGGGCTCCTGGAAGTAGGAGACGTAGAACTCCTCCGGGCCGCCCATCCCCGCGAACACCTCGCTCGGCTTCGGGCCGCCGGGCGGGGTGTACGGGACGCTCAGCAGCCCGACGGCGCGGAACACGTCGGGGCGCAGCAGCGCTGAGGTGGCGGCGATCGTCGCACCCCAGTCGTGCCCCACGATGACGGCGTCGCGCTCGCCGAGGGCGTCCACGACGGCGACGTTGTCCTCGACCAGCTCCAGCATCCGGTACGACTCCACCGCCTCGGGCCGGGAGGAGCGGCCGTAGCCGCGTACGTCGACGGCGACCGCGCGGTATCCGGCCGCCGCGAGTGCCGGCAGTTGGTTGCGCCAGGAGTACCAGCACTCCGGGAAGCCGTGCACGAGCAGCACCAGCGGCCCGGTTCCCTGTTCCGCGAGGTGGATCCTCCCGGCGGGAGCGGGGACCAGACGGTGCGTGACGTCCTTCGACGTCGCGTGGGCGGGCTGCGGCATGTTTCCTCCCGGGCTGCGCATGAGCGGCGCGTATGGCCCTGCCATCCTGCGTCGGCCGGGAGAGGCGTCACGAGCCTCGTTGCCGGTTCGGCAAATTCAGGGGGCCCGACGACCTCGATGTCCCGCGTTCTCGGTCCTCGTGCGCGCCGACAGTGCCCGTCGCAGGCACTCGGCGAGGCGGGTGGCGATCGTGCCGTCGGGGTCGAGGCGGGGATTGAAGATCGTGACGTCGAGTCCGACGGCGCCGGGAGCAGCCAGGGCCGTGCCGAGCACGCTCGCCAGTTCCTGCCAGTCCAGTCCGCCCGGCTGCCGGTAGTCGACGGCGGGCATGATCGCGTCGTCCAGGACGTCCACGTCGAGGTGCACCCAGAACCCGGTGCTCGTGCCCGCGGTGAGCCGGTCCACGGCCCGGCGTGCCGCGGTGGCCGCACCGGACGCGCGCACCTCGTCCAGGTCGAGGGCGTGCAGGCCGGGCGGGAGGGGCTGCATGCCGGCCTCGGCGGACTCGTCCGCGTCGCGGAACCCGAAGGCCACCACGTCCTCGTCCCGCAGCAGGGGCCCGCGCTCCTCCAGGTCGGTGAGCAGCCGGGGGCCGCGTCCCGTGGCGAGGGCGAGTTCCATCGAGGCCGCCTCGCCGTTGGGCTCCGCCGAGGGCTGGTAGAAGTCGGTGTGCCCGTCGAGGAACAGCAGCCCGGGGCGTCCGCGGCGGCGCAGGGCGAGGAGGTTGCCGAGCAGGACGGTGCAGTCGCCGCCGAGGACGACCGGGAAACCGCCGCCGTCGAGCACGTCACCGACGGCGTCGGCCAGCCGGACGGAGTACTCCGCGATGCCGTGCGGGTTGAGGACCCCGGTGTCGGCGTCGCGCGCAGGGTCGTAGGGCGGTGGCTCGACGCGGCCGGCCCGTACCGCCGGCAGACCCGCGATGAGCCCGGCCTCCAGCAGGGCCGCAGGCAGGTCCTGGACACCGGACGGCCGCAGGCCCAGCACGGACGGTGCCTCGATGATCGCGAGCTCCTCCATGTCCGGGCCCTCCCGCCGATGCCTGCCGCGTGCCGCCACCCGTCTCCACTCCATCTGTGCCACATCCGCGGGACCGACACCACTCGTGGCTGGGGGAGGCCGAGCCGCGCCCGGCGACCATTTGGCCGAATCCGGCCTCTCTGTGACTGGAGTCGACCTATGTTGATGCAGAGTTCAACGGCTACCGGCGGTAAAGGCTTGATTTCGGGCTCGCTTGCCCCGTACACCTTGTTCTCCACAACTGGCCATGGCTCTGGGGGGAGTTGGCTTCATGGAAGGCACGGTTGACGGGTTCCGCTACGGTGCGGTGACCCCGGTGGCGGCCTATCTGATGGCTTGCCTGGGAGGGGCGTTGGGGCTGCGCTGCATCGTGCGGTCCCTGGTGGGCGGACAGTCGTGGAAGCCGGGCTGGCTGGCGCTCGGCGCCGCGGCGATCGGCTCCGGCATCTGGACGATGCACTTCATCGCCATGATCGGCTTCCAGGTCGAGGAGACCCGGATCCGCTACGACACGGGACTCACCGTCCTCAGTCTCGTCGTGGCTATCGTCGTGGTCGGCATCGGTGTGTTCATCGTCGGCTATCTGGGCGCCGGGCGGGCGGCGCTGAGCAGCGCGGGCGTCGTCACGGGACTCGGGGTGGCGGCCATGCACTATCTGGGGATGGCGGCGCTGCGCCTCGACGCGGATGTCGAGTACGACGCGGCCACCGTGGCGCTGTCGGTCCTGATCGCGATCATCGCCGCGACCGCCGCGCTGTGGGCGGCCGTCACGATCCGCGGCTTCCTCACCAGCCTCGGGGCCAGCCTCGTCATGGGCGTGGCGGTCTCCGGGATGCACTACACGGGCATGGCGGCCGTCAGCGTCCATCTGCACGGCACGACCGGCGCCTCGTGGGCCGGTGACTCGCCCACCTCACTGCTGCTTCCCATGCTGCTGGGGCCGACCGTCTTCCTGGTCCTGGCCGGTGTGGTCGTGATGTTCGACCCGCTCCTCGTCCTGGGCGACAGCAGCGCGGGCGCTCCCGAGGAAGCGACCCGGCGGACCGAACCGGCTCAACGGCCGCATCACGAGCCCGCGTTGAAAGCGCCCACGTGGACTTCCCGTCACAGGCGGGAGAGTTACGCCCGCCGACGGTGACCGGGGCGGGGCGGGGGCGTGCCGACGCGCCGCGTCCCCGCTCCCCCCTCTCGGCAGTCTCTAGATCATTGTTACGGTGCACCGGTGTCTGACTCCTCTCGCGATACCGCCGAAGGCGCCGGCTGGGGCGCCACCGAACTCGGCACGTACAAGCGGCTGATGCCCGCCGAGGTCGAGAAGATCTCCTGGCTCGACCCCAGAATGCTGTGGGCCGCCCGCAACGGTGTGCTGGCGTCCTGGTTCGGGGATCCCACGGGCCGTACCCGCAGCCGCTGGGTGGCCCAGCGGGCGGCCTCGGGGGTGCCCGCCGACAAGGTGATCCGGCGCGACGACCCCGACCGGTTCTCGTTCCTCGTCATCGGCGACACCGGCGAGGGCGACGACCCTCAGTACTCCGTCGTGCCGGGCTTCCTGAAGACGGGTCAGGACACCAGGTTCGCCGTCCTCGCCAGCGATGTGATCTATCCGGTCGGCAGCGCCGACGACTACGGCACCAAGTTCTTCCGTCCCTACCAGGACTACCAGGCGCCCATATACGCGATACCGGGCAACCACGACTGGTACGAGGACCTCGGCGCCTTCATGCGCGTCTTCTGCGGCGACGCCCCGCCCCTGGACCCGGAACCCTCGCCGCGCGTGCTCAGCAAGGCCTGGCTGCAAAAGGTGCTGTGGCACAAGCCGCGCAAGGGCGACGGCCAACGGCTCGACGCGGCCCGCCGGTTGAGGTCGGGTGCCGCGCAACAGGCGGTGCAGCCCGGGCCGTACTGGGCGATCGACGCCGGGCCGGTGCGGATCATCGGCATCGACACCGGGCTGCTCGGCACCCTCGACGCCGAACAGGGCGCGTGGCTGCGCGAGGTGTCGCAGGGCCCCCGCCCGAAGATCCTCATAACGGGCTCGCCCCTGTACGTGGACGGCGCACACCACCCCTGCGCGATCGAGGGCGGCGGCACCGTCGACGACATCGTCCGCGACCCGGCACACCGCTACGTCGCGGCGATAGGCGGCGACATCCACAACTACCAGCGCTACCCGGTGCAGGTGGACGGCCGCACGATCCAGTACGTGGTCTCGGGCGGCGGCGGCGCGTTCATGCACGCCACGCACACCATCCCCCGGGTCGACATCGCGAACGTCACCGAGAAGGACTTCCGCTGCTATCCCCTGCGCGGCGACTCCCTGGCGTTCTACAGCAAGCTGTACGGCCGCCGGCTGCGCCTGCGCCGCTTCTTCACCCTGACCGAGGCCGAGGCGTCGGCCGTGGTCGCCGAGCGCCTGGAGATGCCGCTCACCCGTGCCCAGCAGAAGACGGCCCGCATCACCTGGCGCACCCGTCTGGTGGCCGGGTTGCTGGGCGCCGGCCGCCGCCCCGATCGCGCGGCGCGCTTCCGCCTCCCGGTGCGCAAGATCTACACGTCGTTGTTCTCGCCGAGCTCGGCGACGTACAGCCCGCCGTTCTTCAAGCAGTTCCTCCGCCTGGACGTCACCCCGGAGACCGTGCGGCTGCGCTGCTACGCCGCCACCGGCAGCCGCGCGCAGGAACTGGACCCGCCGGTGGAGGACGAGGTGACGATCCCCCTGGTCTGACCTGGAGGGACGGGAACAGCGCCGGTCGCGGGCGCGTTGGCAGTTGCCGTACGGCTTGATCAACGCTGTCGACGAACGATGGAGGGCCCGTGCCACCGACCTCACGCCCCTTGCGCAAGCTGGGCTTCCTCACCATCGGGCTGTTCGACGAGGCGGATCCGCGGCGGGGCCACGAGTCCACGCTGGAGATCATCGAGCTGGGCGAGCGGCTCGGCTTCGACAGCGCCTGGGTCCGTCACCGTCATCTCCAGTACGGCATCTCCTCGCCCGTGGCCGTCCTGGCGGCGGCCTCGCAGCGCACCAGCCGGATCGAGCTCGGCACCGCGGTCATCCCGCTCGGCTGGGAGAACCCGCTCCGGCTGGCGGAGGACCTGGCGACGGTCGACCTGCTGTCCGGCGGCCGGCTCAACCCGGGCGTGAGCGTCGGCCCGCCGATGCACTACGACCGGGTCAAGGAGGCCCTGTACGCGGAGACGGCGGACACCGAGGACTTCGGGTACGAGCGGGCGCGGCGGCTGCTGGACTTCGTGCGGGGGAAGCCGGCCACGGACTTCAGCGGGGTCGAGGGGTTCGAAGTGTTCTCGGATCGGGTGCAGCCGCACTCACCCGGGCTGGGCGGCCGTATGTGGTACGGCGGCGGAAGCCTGCGTTCCGCGCGGTGGGCCGGCGAGCACGGGATGAACTTCCTGACCAGCAGCGTCGTCAAGGCCGAAGGACCTGATGACGGGACAGCCGCGGGACCGGGCTTCGCGGAGATCCAGCTCTCCCACATCCGTGCCTTCCGCGCCCACCACCCGGACGGCGACGACGCCCGCGTCTCGCAGGGCCTCGTCGTCATCCCCACGGACTCCGCGACACCGGCCCAGCGTGCCAAGTACGAGGAGTACGCCGCGAAGCGCACCCCTCGCACGGCGGCACCGCAGGGCCCGGCACGGCTGCTGTTCGCGCCGGACCTCGTCGGCACCTCGGCGGACATCGCCGAACGCCTCCACGCCCACGCCGCGTTCCGCGAGGTCGACGAGGTGGCGTTCGCGCTGCCATTCGACTTCGGGCACGAGGACTACGTGCAGATCCTCACCGACCTCGCGACCCGGCTGGGTCCTGCGCTGGGCCGGCGGTCCCCGGCGGCCTGAGTGGCAGACCGACGACGCGGTCGAGCAGGTGCAGCGGGGCGGGCCGGATCCCGGCCGCCTCGGCCGCGTCCCAGTGCCCGAGAGCGCGGGGCAGGTCCACGAGGCCGTGGATCAGGGGCAGGTCGCCCGGGGACCGGCCGGGTGCGCCGAGGTGGGCGTGCAGCAGTGACTCCAGCCGGCACGAGGCCAGGGTGCCCGGGATCCCGGGTCGCAGTGCGAAGCCCGCGCTCGCGACCGCCGGCAGGTCCTCGGCGAGCCGGGTCCGTGTGGTGCCGAGGGACAACAGGCCCCCGCCGACGACCAGGACGTCCTGGTCCCGGTCCATCCGGTCCAGGGCGCTCGTGGTGTCGAAGCAGTGCGGGAAGGAGTCGTCGACCACGGTCGTGCCGGGGCGCAGCCGGGCGACGTCCAGGAGACGGGTCGCACCGCTGACGGCGGTGACGATCACGTCGGCTCCGTAGACCGCGGCGGGCAGTGCCTGTCCCGACTCGACGACCTCGACCGGCATACCCGGATGCTCGGACGACAGCTCCGCCGCCAACCTCTGGAGTCGCTCGGTGCTGCCGGGCAGGTCGCACAGCAGCAGCCGGGCCGGCGGACAGGGTGCCGTCGCAAGCAGCAGCCGTAGCGACGAGACGCCGATCGAGCCGCAGCCGACGACGGCGAGCGAGACCTCGCCGAGGCCGCGGCCGGCCGCCGTGAGCGCGGCGCCGACGGTCTTCACCACGGCGACGGTGGTGGACGCGTGTCCGGTGGTGATCGCCGCGCCGGTGGTGGTCTCCCGCACGACGTCGTAGCCGTAACCCGTCAGGGACGGGATCATGCCGGCGAGTGAGACGCAGCGGGCGCCCAGCGCGGCGGCGTGCTCGACGGCACGGGCGGTGCGGGCCGCCAGATCGCCCGTCGGAGCCAATTCGTCGGCGAAGAGCGGGAGCGCGACGAAGCCGGAGTTGCCCAGCGGGGTCCCGGTCTCCTCCAGCAGACGAGCACGACCATCGGGGAAGAGGAGCTCCCTGATCTGCTCACGGCCGAGGCCAGGAGTGTCGTGCGGGAGTCCGGCCAGGGCGGCGAGATGGTGGGGGGCCGGCAGATACCCGACGAGCGCGGCGTCGAGCCGAGGGCTCCGACGGCCACCGGGCCCGCGCACGGCATCCCGCAACTGCCTCCGCATCCCCTCGGCGAACCCGGTCACCTCACCGGAGGTGAGTGCGGCCGCCGAGGCCCGCACGGTTACGCGCAGCCCCTCGCCCTCCGCCACCGGCCGCACGGCCAGGAACACATCGGTGCCCAGTGGCGGCGGGGCGAGGGACGTGTCGGACTCGTCGGCATGCAGGGACAGACCGCCGCCCTCCTCGCTGCCCAGGGAGGTGAAGTCGAGGAAGGTGAAGAAGAACTGGGCGTGGCACGGCAGCCCGGCAGCGGTTCGCACATCGCTCGGCCCCTCGGCCCGAGCCAGGTCCGCCTCGGCGGCCAGCCGCCGCAGGTCGTCGTCGAAGGCGGGGGTGCCCTCGCCCGCCGGCACGGCCGGGCGCAGTGCGACCGCCTCCGCGAACGGTCCGAAGACCCGGTGCGCGTCCGCCGTGGAGTCCTCGCGTCCGGTGACGGCGAGCCCGAGCATGAGGTCGCGTTGCCCGGTGAGTTCCGCGAGAGCCCGGTGGTACGCGGTGAGCAGCGGCGCGTACAGGGTGCGGTGCGCTGCTCGGGCGAGTTCGCGCAGTGCGGTCGTGGTGGCGGCGTCCAGGGTGAAGCCCGCGGTGTGGAAGGCGGGTTGGGCGGGCGCCTCCCCGTTGGTCGGCCGACGCAGTGCGGGCGGCGTGTACGGCGCGCGGAGCCGCTGCCGGTAGGCGTCGGCCTCGGGACCCCGCGGGCGTTCTCGTACGGCGGACCGGGTGACGTGGTCGCGGAAAGTGCTCTCGATCGGCGGCAGGCCGTGCGGCAGACCGCGCAGGAGACGGTCGTACGCGGTGAGCAGCTCCTTGGTCAGGAGAGCCGCGCTGAACCCGTCGCCGATGAGGTGGTGGGCGTGGACGATCAGCACGTGCTCGGTCGGCGCCAGGGTGAACAGCCGCAGCCGGAACAACGGCCAGGCCCAGGGCTCCAGTCGGCGCCCCGCCTCCTTCGCGATCCGCTGCTCCAGCAGGCCGGGGTGGGCGAGCGTCTCGGTCTCGACGGGCAGGCGCAGGGAGTCCGGCAACTCCTGCTGCACGGGCGGGCGGACGCCTGCGGGGAAGACGGTTCGCAGCATCGGATGACGGGCCATCAGCACGTCGACGGCCCGCTGGAGGACGTCATGGCGCAGCGGCCCGCTCAGCCGGAACCTGGCGAGCCAGCCGGAGTCGGACTCGGAGGTGAGGGAGTCGGCGAGGAGGAAGCCCCGTTGGGAAGGGGTGAGGGGGTAGGGGTCCGAGGGCTGCCCTGCCGGGGTGGGGACGGAGGCCGACTCCGGGGTGGTGGTGTCGAGGGCTGCGGCCAGGGCGGCGAGTGTGCGGTGGGTGTAGACGGTCGTCGGCCTCGGGACCGCGGGGAGTTCCTCGCGCAGGCGGGCGAAGAGTTCCAGGACCAGGATGGAGTCGCCGCCGAGTTCGAAGAAGTCGTCCTCGCGCGAGACGCTGGAGACGTCCAGCAGGTTCGCCCAGACGCGCGCCACGATGCGCTCGGTCGCGGTGGCGGGCGGTGTGGAGGAGGACCGGGGTTCCGGCTCGGGTCGCGGGGGTACGTCGGTGCGGTCGGTTTCAAGCCCGGTGGAGCCATCCGCGTTCGTCATCGTGCTCACGGCTTCCGTATCGCCCGCCAGTCGCCGGCGGTCGATCTTTCCGGTGCCGGTCAGGGGCATCTCCGGGATCGTGCGGACGCGGCCGGGCACCATGTACGGCGGCAGGACGCCGGACAGGAAGGCGCGTACCGCGCGGGTGTCCGGCTCGGCGGAGCCGGAGCGGGGCTCGACGTACGCCATCAGTCGTCCGTCGACGAGGAGTACGGCGGCGCGGGCGACGTCCGGGTGGGTGAGCAGCGCGGCCTCGACCTCGCCGAGTTCCACCCGGTGGCCTCGGACCTTGACCTGGTCGTCGAGGCGGCCGAGGAACTCCAGTACGCCGTCCGGGGCCTGCCGGACCCGGTCGCCGCTGCGGTACCAGCGGCGACCGTCGCGTTCGACGAAGGCCGCCGCGGTGAGCTGCGGGTCACCGAGGTAGCCCGGAGTCAGTCCGGTTCCGGCGATATGCAGTTCACCTGTCTCACCGGCGGCGCAGGGGCGGCCGTCCTTGTCGACGACGGCGAGTTCGGTGCCGGCCACGGGGCGGCCGATGGGCAACTGCCGTACGTCGTCGGACGGGCGGGTGTCGATGATGTGGCAGGTGGCGTTGATGGTGGACTCGGTGGGCCCGTACAGGTTGGAGATCCTGTGCTCCGCGCCCCCGCGCGCGTCGACCAGGTCGAACCAGCGGCGTACATGCGTGGCGGGCAGTGCCTCGCCGCCGACGTGCACCCAGCGCAGTGCCGACAGGTCCGGCGGTGTGCCGACCTGCGCGGCCCGGGTCTCGGCGGCGGTCAGCAGCCGCTCCCAGAGGGTGGGCACCGAACTCCACACCGTGACGCGGTCGTCGACGAGCCGGCCGAGGAGTGCCTCGGGGTCGCGGAGGAGGTCCCGGGAGACGGTGTGGACGGTGGCGCCGACCAGCAGCGGGGCCAGCAACTGGCGTACGGAGGCGTCGAAGCAGACGGACGCCGTCTGCACGAGGCGGTCGCCGGGGCCGTAGCCGAAGGTGGTCAGGGCCCAGTCGAGGTAATTGAGCATCGACCGGTGGGTGATGGGGACCGCCTTGGGGCGGCCTGTGGAACCCGAGGTGAAGATGACGTAGGCGATGGCGTCCGGGTCGGGCAGCGGCGGTGCGGTCGTGGGTGGTGTGACCGGGGAGCGGTCGTCGGCGGTGACGGCGGTCGTGCCGTTCAGCAGGGCGGCGGTCTCGCCTGTCGCGGCATGGCAGACCACAGCTGTGACGCCGGTGCGGTTGACCTGGTCCTGGAGCCGGGCCACGGGATGGGCCGCGTCCAGGGGAACCCAGCCGGCGCCGGCCCGGAGGATGCCGACCACGCCCACGACGGTGTCGGCGCCGGGTTCGGTGAGCAGGCCGACGAGATCGCCGGGGCGGACGCCACCGGCTCGCAGTCGGGTCGCGAGGGCTGCGGAGGCGGTGTCGAGTTCGGCGTAGGTGAGGGTGTCGTGGCCGGTGTTCACCGCGATCGCCGCCGGTGTCGCCCGGAACTGGGCGCAGAGACGGTCGACGACACCTTCACCGGTGCCGTTTTCCGGTGTGGGCGCTGACTGCTCGGCAGCGACTCGGAGTTCGCGTACGTAGTCCGCCGCGAGGCGTTCGACGGTCTCCGGGCGGAAGAGCCGCGCGGGGTGGTTCCAGGAGAAGTGCAGGGCTTCGTCCGACTCCCAGCAGAGCAGTCCCAGCCTGGTCGCGGCGGAGGCGGTGGCCGCGGCGGTCGGGGTCACGGTGACGGGCCAGTCGCGGCCGTGGCTCACGGGGAAGCGGGCGAAGCTGAATCCGGCCGGGGCGACCGTGCGGGGTGCGGGGCCGGTGGCCGGCAGCAGCGCGGCGATGTCGGGGCTGGTGAGCGTCGCGTGGGACTCCGCCTCGTGCCAGATGTGCCGCAGCCGCCGGGCCAGCAAGGTCACGGACTCGTCGGGGTCGACGGTGGCGAATACCGGCAGGGTGTCGGCGAGCGGGCCGACGAGGCGGTCGATGCCGGGCAGCGGTGCCTCACGGCGGGCACGCGCCACGTTCACGGCGACGGCACGCTGTCCGCTCCAACGGGCCAGACAGCGGCCGTACACGGCGAGAAGCAGGTGGAAAAGGGTGATTTCGTGCCGGGCCGCCACCTCCCGCAGCGTGGCGGTGAGCGATGCGTCGACCGTCGACTGGTGGTGGGTGAGCGGCGGCGCCGGGACGGCTTCCGGGTCGCCGTCGTACGGCAGCGCCGGGGTCCTGTTCGCTGTCGTGTGCTCGGCGATGCGGGCGCGCCAGTACTGCTGGTCCCGGGCGAAGGCCGGCGACTCGCGGTCGGCGGTGATGTGGGCCGCGTAGTCCACGAACTCGGTTCTTGGGGCCGGGAGTTCGGGAGGCGAGGCGCGTTGGGCGAGGGCCGTGTAGAGCGACCAGAGTTCCTCGCACAGGACCTTCAGGCTGTAGCCGTCCGCCGCGCTGTGGTGGATGACGAGCAGGAGGTGCGCCTCGTGGCTGTCGCGGATGAGGAGCGCGCGGGCCGGGTCTTCGGTGGTCAGGTCGAAGGGCCGGTTGTACAGGCGTTGTTCGAGGTCGGGCAAGGGCGAGGAGTTGTCGGTGGTCCGGTCCCGCACCTCGTACCAGCGGGGCGCCCGGTCGGTCGGTTCGGCCGGGGCGGTGTACTGGCGCGGTGGTGTGCCGTGAGAGGTGATGCGCAGGCGCAGCATCGGGTGGCGGGCGGCGAGGTGGGACAGGGCTCTGCCGAGGAGGGCGGGGTCGAGGGGCCCGCGGATGGTCTGGCGTATGTAGCCGTAGGCGGTGACGCCTTCGTAGAGGGCCTCGGTGGTGAGGAAGGCGAGTTGGAGGGGGGTGAGGGGGCGTGGGGTGTTGTCCTGCTGGGGGCGATGCGCCCGGGCCTTCGCGAGCGGGTCGGGGGTCTGCGTGGCGAGGTGGGCGGACAGTTCGCCGACCGTCCGGTGCTCGAACAGCAGCGTGGCGGGCAGGGGCAGCCCGAGTTCCGTCTCCAGTCGGCGCGCGAGGTCGACGGCGGTGAGTGAGTCCAGGCCGAGGCTGAGGAACTGCTCGTCGTCACCGATCTCCTCGGGCGCGCGACGCAGGGCATCGGCCAGGAGGTTGCGTATCAGGGCCGTTGTGCGGGTGGCGGTGGCGGTCGGGGCGGTTTCGCCACGCAGGGGGGTGGGGGTCCGGGCGGTTTCGTCCCGCAGGGGGGTGGGGGACGGACGGTGGGGTGCGGGGACGGTTCGGCTTACGGGGGTTGCGATCGACTGGAGTTGAGCCTGCGCAGCCCTCTCCGGCACGGTGACCGACAGGTGCGCCGCGTCCGTGGCCACCGCCGTCCGGAGTGCCGTGATCGCGGCCTGCGTGGTCATGGGGCTCAGGCCCCGGGTACGCAAGCGCGACTCGACCGGTGACCCGGCCGCCAGTCCCGCGTCGGAGACGGGCCCGAACCCGATCGACTGCCAGGGCCGGCCCGCCGCGCGCTCGGCGGCGGCGAAGGCGTCGAGGAAGGCGTTGGCGGCCGCGTAGTCGCCGAGGGCCCCCGCGAGTCCGGGCTGGACCGAGGAGACGGAGGAGAAGGCGACGCACACGGCCGGTTCCTGGCCGTGCCGGCGCAGCGCCTCGGCGAGCAGGACCGTGCCACGCACCTTCGCGGCGAGCACCTGCTCGATCTCGGCGTCGGACTTGGTGCGGAGGGTGCCGGGCCGGACCGTACCGGCGGCGTGGAAGACGCCGTCCAGTGGGGGCAGGTCCGCGAACAGGGTGTCGACGGCGGCTTCGTCGGACACGTCCGCAGCGTGGTACCGGGCGGCACGCGCGCCCTGGGCACGGAGATCGGCGAGCAGGTCGTCGGGAACGGTCTCGGAGCGTCCGGTCAGGATCAGCTCACACGCGCCCCGCCCTGCGAGGTCCCGTGCGAGTGCGGAGCCGAGGCCGCCTGCTCCCCCGGTGATCAAGTAGGCGCCGTCCGGAGGAAGTCCGCCGGGTGCGGCGGGAGCGTCGGCCACAGTGGCCGACGTACGGATGAGCCTGCGCCCGGAGCGCCAAACGATGGTGGCCTCCGCGCCAGGCTCATGGGCCGAGTACAACTCCCGTTCCAGTGCGTCGACCCGGGCGGGGAGCGCGTCGCCGGAGGTCAGGTCGACGCCGCGGGCGGCGAGCCCAGGGTGTTCCGCCGGGAGTGCCAGCGTGAACCCGTGCAGCAGGGCCTGCGCCGGGTTCGCCGTACCGGCGGCGTACGCCTCCTCCGTGACCACCAGCAGTCGGGAGCAGCCGCCCGAGAGCAGGTCGAGGACATCGCGCAGTGAGGTGACTGCGGCCTTGCTCGCGGCATCCAGCGCGTCCAGTGGCGGCGCGCTGCCGGCGCTCCCCTCTCCACTCAGCCACACCAAGGTGTCCGGGGGCGTAGCCGGGTGCCCGGAGTCGTCCCGCAATACGGTCACGCCACGCTCGCTCAGCCGCTCGGCCAACGCCCGCCCGAGCGCACGGTCAGCCCCCGACAGCCGTACGACCCGCGGCCCTTCGGCAGTCGTGAGCGGAGCGTCCCGCCAGTCGAAACGGCGCACCAAGGGCTCCACACCCGGCCTGCGCGGCCAGTGACGGGTTCGCTGGAAGGGGTACGTCGGCACCGGCACCCTCGTTGCCGTGGCAGCCAGGGCCGTCCGGTCCAAGTCCCCGCCCCGCGCCCACAGCCGCCCTGCCGCTTCCAGCAGCGCCCGTGTCCCACTCCCTGCCGCCTCACGCCCTGCCGTCGAGGCAACTCCCGTCGACAGCACCGCCACGTCCTCGGCGGCCCGCGCCCCGACGACCGCACGGACCGCCCCGCCCAGGGTGTTCCCCGGCCCCAGTTCGAGGAAGGCGTCGTAGCCCTCGTCGAGAAGCCGTTCCACGGCCGCCCCGAACCGCACGGGCCGGACGGCATGCTCCAGCCAGTACGCGGGGGTGAGGCCGGGCCGCCACTCCCCGGAGACCGTGCTGAGCAGCGGTACGGCTCCCGGCCGGACCGTCAGTGCCTTCGCGGCGTCCCGCAGCGGGTCGAGGACCGGTTCGAGCAGCGGTGAGTGGAAGGCATGGGAGACACGCAGTCCGCGCGTGGCCACGCCGCGTCGGGTCAGCTCCGCGAGGGCTTGCTCGACGGCGTCCTCGGTGCCCGATATCACCACCTGCCCGGGCCCGTTGACGGCGGCGACGCTCACGGAGCCGAGGAACTCGGCGACGGTGTCCTCGTCGCCCCGTACCGCGGCCATGGCTCCGGGGCGGGCCAGTTCGCCCACCAACCGCCCGCGTTCCGCCGCGAACCCGACCGCCTCGGCGAGGCTCAGCGACCCGGCGACACAGGCCGCCGCGATCTCGCCCACACTGTGCCCGGCGACCGCGTCCGCGATCACACCCCAGTGCGCCAACTGCCGTGCCAGACCCACCCCGAACGCCACGAGCAGCGGCTGAGCGACCTCGGTCCTGGCCAACTCCTCCGGATCCATGCGGGGATCGAGGCACCAGTCGGCGAGCGAGCGCCCGAGCACGGGACCCGTCAGCGACGACGCCTCGTCGATGGTCTCCCGGAACATCGGCGCCGACCGGTACAGGGCGCGGCCTTGGCCGGGGCGCTGGGCACCCTGGCCGGGCAGCAGGAACACCGTCCGTGGACGGGACCTGGCGACCGTGAAGTCCGGGGCGCGACCGGCGCGGTAGCGGTCGGCGTGGGCAGCGGGGAGCCGGTCGGCGAGGGCATCATGGAGGCGGTCGGCGAGGTCGCCGTCGGCGACCACGGCGAGGCGGTGACGGCCGTCGTCGCGCGCGCTGTTCACGGTGGCGCAGATGTCCCTCGCACTCAGACCCGGATGCCTGCGTAGATGAGCCGCCAGGTCGGCGGCGGCTGCCCGCAGGGCGTCGGCGCTGCGGGCCGACAGCGTGAGCAGGTGCGGGCCCTCGGAGTCGGTCCCGGAGGTGGCAGGCCGAGCCGGGGCCTCCTCCAGGACGGCGTGGGCGTTGGTGCCGCCGAAGCCGAAGGCGTTGACGCCTGCGATCAGGGGGCCGGCGGCCTGCCATTCCCGCTGCTCGGTGGCGAGTTGGAAGCCGGGGGCGACGCGCTCCAGGTAGGACGCGGTGGGGGTGGTGTGCGGGGTGGGCGGGACCTGGCGGTGCTGGAGCGACAGGACCGTCTTGACGAGGGCCGGCATACCGGCGGCGTTGAGCAGGTGCCCGATGTTGGCCTTGACCGAGCCGAGCAGGCGCGGCAGCCCGTCCGCGCGGGGCGGGAACGCGTGGCCGAGCGACTGCGCCTCGACGGGGTCGCCGATCGGGGTTCCGGTCCCGTGCGCCTCGACGTAAGTCACCGCGTCGGGGTCGACGCCGCACTCGGCGTACGCCTGGGTGATGACCTCTCGCTGGGTGCGGGGGTTGGGGGCGAGCAGGCTGAGGGAGCGGCCGTCGTTGTTGACGGCCGTGCCGCGGACCAGGGCGAGGACCGGATCGCCGTCTCGCTGGGCGTCGTCGAGGCGGGTGAGGACGAGGGCCGCGCCGCCCTCGCCGGGCACGATGCCGTCGGCGGTGGCGCCGAAGGGACGGCTGCCGCCCGTCGGGGACAGTGCGCCCGCGCGGTCGAGCAGTCGGTGGCCGGTCGAGGTGAGGGCGAGGTGGACGCCGCCGACCACGGCGACATCGCACTCACCGTTCTGGAGGCTGCGCCGCGCCAGGTGCAGTGCCACGAGCGCGGAGGAACAGGCGGTGTCCACCGCGAGGGCGGGACCGTCGAGGTCGAGTGCCTGGGACAGGCGGGCCGCGATCAGGTTGGGCAGGTTGCCGGTGAGGGCGCCGGGATGGGCGGTCAGGTCGCCGTCGGCGGTGGCGGCGAGGATCTCGCGGTATCCGCTGTCGCCCACGGCGGCGAAGACGGCGACCCTACGGCCGTTCCGGCGCGCTCCCGCGTACCCGGCGCGCTCCAGCGCCTCGTGGGCCAGCTCCAGGAATACCCGCGCCTGCGGGTCGGTGGCGCGGGCCTCCTCGTCGTCCATCCCGAAGAAGGCGGCGTCGAAGTCCGCGGGTTCGGGGAGGAAGGAGCCGTGGAAGCTGTGCCTCTCGGTCTGTTCGTCGGTCCAACGGTCGTCCGGCACGGCCGTCGTCGTGTCGCCGCCGGAGATCAGCAACTCCCAGAAGGCTTCCGGTGTTTCCGCTCCGGGGAAGCGACAGGCCATGCCGAGTACGGCCAGCGGCACGCGCCCGGCACCGCCTTCGCTCGACGGCATCGCGGCGCGCCTCGCCGTAGGAGCGGCATGACCCGATGCTCCGTCAAGGTCGGCGAGCCGGGAGAGCACATGGTCGGCCAGCCCTGCCACCGTGTCGTGGTCACGCAGCGCACGGGGCTCCACGGTCACCGGGAAGGAGTCCTCGATCCCGGCGAGCACCTCCATCGCCTTGAGCGAGGAGCCTCCGAGGGCGAAGAAGCGGGCGTTCCGGTCGATGTCCGCGGAGGGGAGGCCGAGTGCCCGTGCCCAGATTCCGCGGATGGTCTCCTCGACGTCCCGCCGCGAGCGTGGCTCGGACGACTGCGCACGCCACTCTCCGCGCTGCCCGGCTTCCCCGCCCCGGCCGTGCTGCCCGTCCACTCCGGCTTCCCCGCCCCGGCCGCGCTGCCCGTCCGCCCCGACTCCCTCGGCCCGCCCCGCCGCCAACCGCTCCTCGACCGCCGTATAGGCACCCGCCTCGAACCGGTCACGCATCAGCGCTCGGCGCAGCTTGCCGCTCGTCGTGCGGGGGAACGCGCCCGGCGGCAGGGGCAGCACCCGTACGTCGTCGTGGCCCAGCGTCTCGCGGACGCGCGTGGCCGCCGCGTCCAGTACCGGAAGTACCTCGGCCAGGGCGGGCCGTGCCCACTGCACGAACACGACGACCCGGTCGCCGCCGGTTTCGGGGTCGGGGGATCCGATCGCCGCGACCGTCCCCGCCGGCAGTCCCGGGGTGGTGGCGGCGGTCTCCTCGAGGTCGGGCGCGTGGAAGGTGCGGCCGCCGGCGAAGACGACGTCCTTGTGGCGGCCGGTGACGCAGAGCCGGTCGTCGTGCAGGAACCCTAGGTCTCCGGTGCGCAGCCAGCCCCCGGAGAACGCGGCCGCGCTCGCCTCGGGAGCGCGGTGGTAGCCGCGTGCCGTCTGCGGGCCGCGGACCTCGACGTGACCGACCCGCCCCTCGCCGAGCGGGCCGCCCGCGCCGTCCGTGACCCGGACCTGGCAGTCCGGCACGGGACGGCCGACGTCCATGAACTCGACGGCGTCCGGGCCGGGCCGTACACGGACGGCACGCCCTCGGCTGAGCGCCTTGCGGTCCAGCAGCAGGGGCGCGGCGACCTCCCCCAGCGGGGGCACGGTCACGGCGAGCGTGGCCTCGGCCAGGCCGTAAACGGGCAGCATGGCCGTGGCGGCCAGTCCCGCCGCGCCGGCCCTGGCGGTGAACTCCCGCCATACACGCGGTGCGATCGGCTCGGCACCGACCAGCATCAGACGTACGGAACTCAGGTCCAGCCCGGCCCAGGCGTCGTCCGGCATGCGCCGCACCGCGAGGGCCAGCGCGAAGTTCGCCGCGGACAGCAGGGTCGCCCGGTGCCGCGCCACCGTCTCCAGCCACAGGGCCGGGCGCTTGGCGAAGGTCAGCGGTTCGAGCCGTATCTGCTTCAGACCCGCCGCCAGGGGGACGAGGTGGGTGCCGATGAGGCCCATGTCGTGGAAGTACGGCATCCAGGTGGCCACCACGTCGTCGGACGTGATCGCCATGGCGGTGCGGATCTGGCCGAGGTTGGCGAGGACCGCCTCGTGGGTGAGCTCGACGCCCTTGGGGGCACCGGTGCTGCCGGAGGAGAACTGGAGGAACGCCAGGTCGTGCGGCGCCCGTGCGGGCAGCTCGCGCGGCGGGCGGCCCTCGCGCAACTCGCCCAGCCGCAGCGCCCGCACCGGTCCGGGGAACTCGGCGAGCAAGTCCTCGGTGGTGTCGTCCACCAGGACCGCGGGCCTGCCGAGGAACTCCCACACGGGGCCGGCGCGCCGCGCTTCCGGAGCCAGCGGCACGGGCACGAGACCCGCCGCGAGCGCTCCCCAGAACATCGGCTGGAAATCCTCGCCGAGACCGGCGAGGAGAGGGACGGGCGTGCCGGGTTCCAGTCCCGCCGCGTGCAGGCCGCCCGCCACGCGCAGTGCGTCGTCGCGCAGCTCGGCGAAGGTCACGGTGTGCTCGCCGCCGTCTCCGCGGACGTGCACCACGACCTGGCCCGGCGTGTCCTCGGCGGCGTGCAGCAGGATGTCGAGAAGTGTGACGGCGGTACGGGGCCCGGGAGTCGGCATGCGCTTCCTTCCTCGTCGCACGGGGCGCGGGCCCGCGGGCGCGCTCCTGCCGGCGTCGAGCACCCGGCGGGAGCGTGTCGATCATTCATCTGTACGACGACGAGTTTCGCCCGTCGGTTCACCGGCGAGGCGGGCGGGCGGGTGCCGTGCGGCGCAGGCGCCGCTTCTCGGGCACGGCGTTGCTCCTGATCGGTGTCCCGGTTCATCCGATGAGGCGAGAATCCGGCTAATGGTCACCGAGTGGCAGGTATCGGGCTTCTAGGGTGCGGGGGTGATCTCCCCCGCGTCTTCCGCCGAGAAGCAGCCCTCTGCCCCGACACCGCACTCACCCCCCGGCGTGCTGCCCTTCGGCGGTGCGCACCCGTCGGCCGGCGCCGAGAGCTGGTATCTGACCGGACATCTGCGTGACGAGGACGGCGCGGAACACACCTGGGCGGTCGGGCTGCTGCGGCACCGCGACGCGGGCGACCCGGACGCCGGTCCCGGCCACCGCCTGTACGTCCTGCACCACGGCCCGGGCGGCATGTCCTACGGCACCTGGATCACACCGGCCGCGTTGCGGGCGCTCCGCCGCACCATCGACTCCGACGAGCTGCTGGACCCGCGGGTCCGCAGGACGTTGTCCGAGGCTCTGGAACACGGCCCGCTGCTGCCGGACCGGCTGCTGCGGGAGCCGGTGACCGAGGCGCCCGACGGGCTGGACCTCCGCGTGGGTGATGTGGCGAGTCTGCGTCGCGAGGACGACGGGAGCTTCCGGCTGGCCTTCCGGGAGGGGGCTCGGTTCGAGCTGCTGCTGACGCCGGTGAAACCGGCCGCGGCCGAGGGCGACGGGGGCGGTTTCGCGTCGCAGTTCCTGCCGCGGCTGGATGTGCAGGGCACCCTGCGTTCGGGCGAGGGCGCGACGCAGCGGGTCGTGGGCCAGGCCTGGTTCCAGCACGGTCGGCAGACGGGCGACGAATCCGGCCCGCAGACACCGGTCCTGGCCGGGCACACCTGGACGTGGGCGGGCCTGCACCTCGACAACGGCTGGGAGATCAGCGCGACCGCGCACCTCCCCGAGTCCCCGGACGCCGCCTCGGCGGTGCCCGCCCGCGCGACCGCCGTCGCCCCCGACGGCACCGTCAGCCATCACGAGATGTCCTGGGAACCGCTGCGTCACTGGACCTCGCTGGCCACGCTCAACACGTATCCGACCGCGGCACGGCTGAGCGTCCCGGACCTGGACCTGCGACTGGACGTCACCGCTCCGCAGGACCGGCACGAGGTCCGTACGTTCATCGTCGGCCGCGCGTTCCGGGAGAGCCCGGCGACCGCGTGCGGCACCATGAACGGCCTGCCCGCCGAAGGAAAGGCCGTGCTGCGGACCATCCCGAACAACACCATCGACGACATCGAGGGCTATATGCGCCGGGGGCACGGCATCGCCCGTGCCGAGGCCGCCGCGGTCTATCCGGAGACCGCGGCGGACATCGCCGGCGTCGACCTCCTCGCGGGCACGCACGACGGAACGCGGCTCGACTCCACCGCCCACGCCCGGCTCCACCAGGCCCTGGCCGCGCCGGTGCTGCATCTGCTGAACATGCCCGGGCGCTCCTGGCGTGCGTATGTCGCGGGCAGCGTGCTGTGTCTGCTGGACACCGACCCCGAGCCCTACCGGGCGCTCACCGCCGCCACCGAGATCCTCCACACCTCGGCCCTGGTCATCGACGACGTCCAGGACGGCTCGACCACGCGACGCGGACTGCCCTGCGTCCACGAGGTGTTCGGCACCGCCGCCGCGATCACCGCCGGCACGCTCGGCTACTACACCTTCGACCCGCTGCTCCAGCGCGTGCCCCAGGCCGACGCGGCCACCATGCTGCGCGTCTACCAGCTGTATCTACGGGCCATGCGGGCCGCGCACGCCGGGCAGGCCCTCGACCTCGCCGGGCATCACGCCACCTTCGACGAGGCCATCGAGTCCGGCGACCCCACGGCACTGCTGGAGCAGATCCGCACCACCCACCGCCTCAAGACCGGCATGCTCGTGCGCAGCACCGCCGAGGTCGCCGCCATTCTCGGCGGCGCCGACGAGGCCCAACTCGCCGCGATCTGCGACTACTTCGAGAACGTCGGGCTCGCCTACCAGATCAGCGACGACGTCGCCGACCTGTACGGCATGGCGACGCCGGCCGCGTACCGGCAGGGCGTCGTCGTGCGTACGCCGGCCCTGGACCTGATCAACGGGACCGTCACCTACCCGGTGGCGCACGCCATCGGGCTGCTCAACGGGCACGACCGCCGTCGGCTGCAACGGGCCCTCCGGATCCGTTCGGAGGCCGATGTCGCGGACGCCGCCGAGCTGTTGATGTCCTGCGGTGCCCTCACGGTGTGTCTCGGGGAGGCGCGGGACATGGTCGACCGCACCTGGGAGGTGCTCGATCCGCTGCTTCCCCACACGCTCCACAAGGCGATGGCGCGCGCCCTCGGCTGGTACGCGGCGCAGCGCGGGCCCGAGAACGACCACGTCCACGCCCACGTCCCGGCCTAGCCGGAACACAGCTCCAGGTCTGGCCGGAACACGGCTCCGGGCCTGGCCGGAACACAGCTCCAGGTCTAGCCGGAACACGGCTCCCGGCCTAGCCGGAACACAGCTCCAGGTCTAGCCGGAACACGGCTCCGGGCCTAGCCGGAGCACAACTCCAGGTATCCCGCGACCGGCCCCAGGGTGAGCAACCCGCTGCCCGCACCCGCCAGTTCGTTCGCCGCCGGGGTGAGGGCGGCATGCGCGCGGGCCATGGTCCGCCGGTCGCCGAGGGCCACCGCCGCCTGCCCGGTGAGGCACCACAGGGCCTCCTGGAGGAGGTCGCGCGGTGGCTCGGGCGTAGCGTGCAGCGCCTCGGCCGCCTCGCTGCGACGGCCCCGGTCGAGCAGAAGCAGGGGTCGCGCCCAGGGAGCGTAGGGGCCCCAGTCCGTGTGGTCGTCGAAGTCCAGGGGCAGGGTGCGACGCAGGCGCAGGCAGAGCAGGGCGAGCGGGAGCAGGCCGTGGGCCAGGCCCGGCATGCCGGCTCCGCCCAGCAGGGCGGCCGCGTCCCGGTAGGCCGCCTCCACCTCGGTCGCCGGTGCCCGGCCGGTGGTGTCGAGTCTCAGTGCGGCGTACCAGCGGGTGAACACGCCCACGAGAGGACGTTCGTGCCGTACGGCGAGGGCGTCGGCGGCGACCGCGTGGTGGTCGGCCGTGGTGAAGTCCCCGAGGGCGCTGCGGGCCTGGAGACGGACGAGGTGGCCGAGGGTCTCGAACGTGGACAGTCCGTGGCGGGCGGAGAGCGCGACCAGTTCGGCGCCGATTCCGTCACGGCGGGGCGCGAGCCCGGTGCGGTCGAAGGCCTGCATGAAGCCCGCGTTGAGGGCGAACGCCAGCAGGGCGGGATCGTCCAGGCGGCGTGCGATCTCCTCCGCCTGGCGGGCGGCCTGCGGGCCACGCGCGAGCCGGGTGCCGCGCGACTCCAGGGCGATCGTGGCGAGCAACCGGGCCTTGTCCGCCTCGTGGGCGGCAGGGGTGGCGGCGTGTCCGTGCGCGGTCGAGGACAGGGCGGTCAGGGCGGTGAGCGTGCGCTCGGCGGCGGCGACGACCTGTGCCGCCTGCTCCGGGTCGTCCAGGCGGGTCCAGATCGCCGGGACGTCGTAGGCGCCGATGACCCTGGCGGTCAGTTCGGGGTCGCCCAGTTCTTCGGCGGCGGCGACGGCCGCGACCCGGTGCTCGCGGGCGGCCAGCAGCCCACTGCCGCCGGTCACCGCGAGGTTGCGCAGCAGGCCGGTGGTCGACTCCAGACGGGCACGGGCGTCGGGGGCGACGGTGCGGTCGTAGGCGGCCGCGACCTGCTCCCAGACACGCCCGGCGGGGTTGGCCGGTGCGGGGGCTTCGCCGGGGCGGGCGGTTCGGTCGGTGGGCGGCCGGCGGTCGGGCTGGGCGGGGTCGGCGGTCCCGGCACTGTGGTCGACCTGGCCAGAGGCAGCGGTCCGAGCACCATGGTGTGCCTGGCCAGAGGCAGCAGTCGGAGCACCATGGTCGGCCTGGCCAGAGGCAGCAGTCCGAGCACCATGGTCAGCCTGGCCAGAGGCAGCAGTCGGAGCACCGTGGTCGGCCTGGCCAGAGGCAGCGGTCCGAGCACCATGGTCAGCCTGGCCGAGACGGTCGGCCTGACCTGAGGCGCCGTCGCCGGCAAGGTGATCGCCCCGAGCACGACCGTCGGCTTGCCCCGGCCGGCCGCCCCAGGCACGACCTCCGCCTTGCCCCGGCCGGCCGCCCCAGGCACGACCGTCGGCTTGCCCCGACTGGCCGCCCCGGGCCCGACCGCCGGCCTCACCCGGCCGACCGGCCCAAGCCGGCCGGTCACCGCTCCCAAGGTGCTCGGCCTGCTGAAGAATGTCCTCCTCCAGCGCCCGCAGCCCCGGCCCCGGATCGATCCCCAGTTGATCGGCGAGCAGCGTCCGTGCCCCGCGCAGTACCTCCAGCGCGTCGGCCTGGCGGCCCGTGCGGTACAGGGCCAGGGCGAGCAGGCGCCAGGCGTTCTCGCGCCAGGGGTGCTCGGCGCCGTGCGCTCGGAGGTCCGCGGCGGCCCGGTCGGCCTCCCCGAGGGACGTCAGCGCCTCGGCCCGCAGTTCCACGGCGTGCAGCCGAAGCTCGGTCAGGCGGCGGCTGTCGGCCCGGGCCCACGGCTGCTCCGCGAACTCCGCGTAGGCGGGGCCGCGCCACCGGCCGAGCGCCTCGTCCAGTCGTACGGTCGCCTCCTCGGGCGGCAGCTTGGCGGCGTCGGCGACGGCCCGCTCGAACCACCAGGCGTCGACCGCTTCCGTGGGGACGCGCAGGGCGTAGCCCGGGCCCTCGGTGACGAGCAGCCGGGCCGGGGTGCGGGGCGAGCGGTCGGGTTCGAGGGCGCGGCGCAGGGCGGCGACGAAGGTGCGCAGGGCGCCCACGGGATCGGCGGGCGGGTCGTCCCAGAGGTCGTCGACCAGATGGGCTACGGGCACGACGCGGCCCCGGGCGACGATCAGCCGGGCCAGCACCGAGCGGTGCCTGGGCCCCTTCAGGGCGATCGTGTTCCCGTCCGCGTCCCAGGCGGTCACCGGCCCGAGCACGCCGAGGCCGGGGTGCGTGTCTCCCGGGCTCATGTCCGCCACCACCCTCCTCCTTCGTCGCCGGCACGCTCACGGGTCACCGACGGAACGGGTGATCCGTGGAGGTTCCAAGATAAGTCGCCGCGGGCCGTGACGATCACGTCGGCCGCGCGGTGAACTCCCGGTCCTCGACCCACGTCTTCCACGGTGACCACGACACTCACGGGAGTACGGACCATGGCCGACAAGGACGTTGAGCGGATCGACGAGCGGGACCACGTCTCGGAGCCCTGGTGGGCCGGGCTCGGAACACGAGGGGCCGTGACACTGATCGTCGTCGGGGTGCTCGCGGCGGCGTGGGCCGTCGGCGCTCCGGCGCTGGGGCTCGGATGGCTGCCGCTCACCCCGGAGAACCTGGCGACCGGCGTCCACCAGGCCGCCAAGGTGGTCGCCATCGGTGTGGTGATCGTGGTGGGTGCGGTGCTGACCCGTCGCCGCGCCGGCGCTCCGGCCGAGCCCGAGCGGGACTGACAGCGCCGGGGCGCAGGCACGGAGCGCCGCTGCTCATTCGTTGCTCATCGGCGCCGAGGAGGATCGAGGAACAAGATCCCGCCTCTCGGAAGGAGCGGAGCCGCCGTGCCTCCTGTCATCCCCGGTTTCGAACATCACCGCGTCCCCGTCGCCGCCGGAGTGTCCCTGCACACGGCCGTGGGCGGCTCCGGCCCGCCCGTCGTCCTGCTGCACGGCTTTCCGCAGACCCACCTGATGTGGCGGCACGTGGCCGCCGACCTCGCCATCGACCACACGGTGATCTGCCCGGACCTGCGCGGCTACGGCGCCAGCGACAAGCCGGCGGAGACCGACGGCTCCGTCTACGCCAAGCGGACCATGGCCGCGGACATCGTGGCCCTGGCGCGTGAACTGGGGCACGAGCGCTTCGCCCTGGCCGGGCACGACCGCGGCGCCCTGGTGGCATTCCGCGCCGGGCTCGACCATCCCGACGCTGTCACCCACCTGGCGTGTCTCGACGTCCTGCCGACTCTGGACATGTGGGAGGTCATGCACGGCGTCACCGCCGCCGTGGGTTTCCACCTCTATCTGATGGCCCAGCCGCCCGGCCTGCCCGAGCGCATGATCGGTGCCGCCCCGGACGACTTCTTCGGCCACTTCCTGGACATCTGGACGACCGACCGGGCCGCCGTCCCGGACGACGTCCGCGCCGCCTATCTCGCCGCCTGCCGTGCGGCGGTGCCGTCGATCGTCGCGGACTACCGGGCGTCGGCCGGCATCGACATCGAGCACGACCGGGTCGACCGGGACGCGGGAAGCACGCTGCGGATGCCGGTCGGCGTGCTCCAGCAGGACTGGGGCGCGGCGCTCGGCTTCGACGCCGCCGGGCTGTGGCGCTCCTGGGCGCCGGATCTGCGGCACGCCACCGTCACCTGCGGTCACTTCATGGCCGAGGAGGCGCCGGACGACATCGCGAAGGCGCTGCGGGACCTGCTCGCCCGCTGAGCCCGAGGTCCGAACCCCCGGCGTACGTCCGCTACCAGCGCCCCACCTCGGTCCCGACGACCGGCTCCGACGGCTTGCCGTCCACGCCCACCGGTACGTCCCCGGTGAGCATGACGCGGTGCATGGTCCGGGGGAAGTCGAGGTGGGCGTTGTCGCTGGGGGCGAGGTGGATGGTGGCCCGGTTGTCCCAGAAGGCCACGCTGCCGGGCTCCCAGCGGAAGCGGACCGTGTACTCGGGCCGTACCGCCTGCTCCAGCAGCATCTCCAGGACGGCGCTGCTCTCGGCGCGCGAGAGGTCGGCGATCTGCTCGACGTAGTAGCCGTTGACGTAGAGCACCCGCTCGCCCGTCTCCGGATGGACGCGCACCAGCGGATGCAGGGAGGCGACCTGACGGTCCAGGAGATGACGGACGTAGGCGTCGTCGCCGGGCCGGGGCTGATAGCCGACGCCGAGGCGGTGCTCGGCGCGCAGGCCGTCCACGAACTCCCGTACCGGGCCGGAGAGTCCGGCGTAGGCGGCCGCCAGGTTGGACCAGGTCGTGTCGCCGCCGTACGGGGGTACGGTCTCGGCGCGCAGGATCGTCGCGGCGGGCGGGTCGATACGGGCGCCGTGGTCGCAGTGCCAGCCGCGCAGCAGGGTGTGCCGGCGTCGGCGCAGCCATTCGTCGTGCTCCATGCCGAACTTCCCGCCCAGTTCGAGCCGGTCGGCGGTCGTCTCGATCTCGGGGAAGTCCGCCGGGGACGCGCTGCCTCGCTTGCGCAGGACGACCGGCTCCCCGAACCGCCGCGCGAACGCGACATGCCCGGCGTGGTCCAGCCGCTGCCCCCGGAAGAACACGACCTTCCAGCGCAGCACCGCCGCCCGGATCGCGGCGACCACGGCGTCGGCCGGCTCACCGGCCAGGTCGACGCCCGTGATCTCCGCGCCGATGTGCCCGGCGACCGGATGCACCTCGATCCCCACGGCCTGCCCCGCCCCGTCCGCGGTGGCCCTGTCCCTCGTCATCCGCACGCTCCGTCGCTCGCCCGCGCCGGCTCCGGTCCGAGCCGGTTCCAGGAAGATCGTGACAGCGTTCGGCGGACGTGGCGACAGGGCCTGGGCGGAGGGGCAACCCGGCAGCAGGCAGCCGTCAGTGCCGTGTCACAGGGAGAACTCCCGTATCACCACGTCCCGGAAGACCGCCGTGCCGTCGATCGTGAACAGGGCGAGCCCGGTGTCGATCAGATACGGGAAGACCTCCGAGGAGTGGGTGTAGCGGCCGTCGTCCACGAACATCTCGACGGACGTGCGGTCGACAAGGATGCGCAGCCGCACTCTGCGGGCGGCCGGGTCGAAGGGGCTGTGGCTCTCCTGCCAGCGGCCGGACGCGTCGGGGTTCATGGTGGGGCGGCGGTTGAGGAAGGCGTAGTCGCGGTAGATCCCGGCGTCGACGTGGCGGCTGCCGTCCGCCGAGCGGCGCAGTTGGAGGCCGGCGCCGGTGAGCTGGTCCCAGGTGATCTCGCAGGTCACCTCGTAGGCGGTGCCCTGGTGGTCGAGCACCCGGGTGCCGGAGACCTCCAGGTCGCCGAGGTGCACCGTGCGGGAGACGTGGTCGTCCAGTGCGGCGAGAGGCTGTGAGGCCAGGTAGTACGTCCCGGAGGGGGAGCGTTTCAGCGTGATCTGCCGGACGATCGAGTCGGTGCCGTTGAAGCCGTCGCAGTCGATGGTGGGCGTGATGTTCGCGTAGTCCCAGTTGTTCAGCCAGCCCATCGCGTAGCGGACGGACGGGTCGACGGAACCGTCGCCGCGGTGCCTTTCGAAGGTGACGGCGGCGTACCAGTCCCAGCCGTGGTCGAGCCACTGCGGGTCGTCGGCGTCGGCGGTGAAGGCGGTGCCGTCGAAGGAGCCCGTCCAGTAGGCGTACGTGTTGGGCAGCCCGGCCCCCTTGCCGTTCGCGCTCACGCCGAGCACCCACTTCACGGTGCCGTCGCCGGCGGTGATGCGGAACAGGTCCGGGCACTCCAGGACGCCGATGCCGCCCTTGACGAAGCCACTGACATACGTCCAGGTCTTCAGGTCGGTGGAGTGGTAGAAGCCCACCTTGTCGTTCTCGGCGAGCGTCATCACCCACCGGCCGCGCTCCTCGTCGCGGATCACCTTCGGGTCGCGGAAGTCCCGCACGCCCGGGTTCGGCAGCACCGGACCGGTGCCGTGGTTGCGGAAGGTGCGGCCGCCGTCGGTCGAGTAGTACAGGTACTGCGCCTGTGTCACCTCGTCCGGTGCCATGGTGACGACGACGATCACCGCGCCCGCGCCGAAGCCCGCGGTGTTCTCCGTGTCGACCACCGCCGAACCGGACCAGACGTCGCCGTTGGGGGTGGTGTCCTTCGGTACGGCGATCCCCCGGTCCCGGAAGGTGACCAGGTCGGTCGTGGTGGCCAGGCGCCAGGCCGTGCCCGCGGTGGTTCCCCCGGTGAAATAGTCCGGGTTGTACAGGTAGTAGTAGTGGTATTCGCCGTCGATCCAGACCGGGCGCTGAGGGTCGTTCATCCACTGGTCGGGGACGGTGAAGTGGTACGCGGCGCGGTAGCTCGCGCAGGCGGCGGCTCCTTTCCGGGGCTTCGCGGCGGCCGGGGACGCGGTCGGCAGCAGCGCGGCCGAGGCCCCCGCGGCCGAGCCGGCGAGCAGGGCTCTCCTGGTCATCGCGGGCATCACAGATCGTTCCTCTCGTCGGACGCGGAAGGCGTCGGGAGGCGGCTCATGTGGACCAGGACTTTGCGACCTAACTCGTTAAAGGTCAAGTGGTTCAGGACTATTGACAGGGCCGCGACGGGCTTCCCATCATCTGGGGCATCACTACTCGACTAACACGAGTTAGGCCCGTTGCATGACCGACTCGCATCCCACCCGCCGCACTCTGCTGCGGTACGGCGCCTACGGCGCGGGAGCCGCCGCGCTCGCCGGTACCGCCGCGAGCTGGGACCGGCTCACCGGAGCCGACATCCCCGGCCGCGACGACGGCTCGCTCGTCGTCGCCACGCTCGGCCCCGCCTACGGACCGGAGGCCGTCCGCACGCTCACCGAGGGCTTCAAGCAGGTCCATCCCGACATCAAGCTGCGGATCAACGCCGTTCAGGCGGTCGACTGGTCCGACTTCTTCGCGAAGATCCTCACCCAGATCGCGGCGGGCACGGCCCCCGATCTGGTGTACGTCGCCACCGAGGGCGTCCAGCTGTTCGCGCAGCGCCTCGGAGTCCCGCTGGACGACTGGGTGAAGCGGGACGCCGAGGAGCTGCGCGAGTACTTCGCCGACGTCCACCCCTCCCTGGTGGAGTCGATGATGTACGAGGGCTCCCTGTACCAGCTGCCGGTCGAGTTCAACGCGGCCGACATGTACCTCAACCACCAGGTGCTGGAGCGGGCGGGCGCCGGCTTCCCCGCCGCCGGCTGGACCCGCGACGACTTCACCGCGCTGCTGCGGGACATGAAGCAGGCCAGCGGCTCCCAGTTCACCCCGTACTTCTGGACCAACCGCCTGTGGGGCGGCGTAGTGCCGTGGCTGTTCGCCAACGACACCAATCTGCTGGCCGAGTCCAAGGCACCGGGCGGTGACTGGCTGTGGGACTCCTTCTACCCGGCCGCCGCGCGGGAGGGCCGCGGGGGCGGTTACCGGTGGACGACGCCGCAGGCCACCGACGAGCGCGTGGAGGAGGCGTACGACTACCTCGCATCCCTCGTCCAGGAGGGCCTGTGCACGCGGCCCGAGGGCGGCAACGGGCAGAACCTGATCGGCGTGTTCTCCACCGGCCGGGTCGGCGTCACGCCCGCGGGCGGCTTCTGGGCGGGCGGACTGCACCTGGCCGGGATGAAGGGGAACGCCTTCGACGTGCAGTACTTCCCGCGCTGGCGCACCCAGCGCATGCAGTTCGGCGCCGCAGGCTACGCGCTGTTGCGCACCTCGAAGCGGCAGGAGGAGGCCTGGGAGTTCATCAAGTACGCCGCCCGCAGGGACACCCTGACGCGACTGTTCTCCACCAACCAGACCACCCCGGCACGCCGCTCGATGCTCACCGCGCAGCGCTACCGGGAGACGGGCCCGGAGCACTGGCCGGTCTTCTACGACACCCTCGACAAGTTCCCCGACACCGGGCCGATCCCCGCGCCGCCGCAGGTCGCCGAGGTCGAGCAGGTGCTGCTCAAGCACACCGGTACGGCTCTGGCGTCCCGGCGTTCGGTGGGTCCCGCGCTGCGCCGGATGCAGGGCGATCTGGAGAAGGCCATGGAGCGTGACGTATGACGAACACCCAGATCCCGGCCGTACGGCCGCAGCCGCCGGCCGCGCCACCGGCCCCGGCGCCCCGTCGCTCCGCCCGCGACCGCGGCACCCGCCTGCTGGCCACGCTGTTCCTCGCGCCGACGATCGTCGGCATCGTCGTCTTCACGGTCGTCCCGATCATCGGCTCGGTGGTGCTGAGCCTGTTCCACTGGAACGTCATCGACGATCCGAGCTTCGCCGGCGCGGCCAACTACCGTGAGGTCTTCACCGATTCGACCGTGCTGGTGTCCTTCGGCAACACGCTGGTGTTCATGGTGCTCGCGGTCGCGCTGCAACTGGTGATCGCCCTCGTGCTGGCCCTTGCGGTGAACGGGCGGATGCCGGTGTGGCTGCGGTCGGTGTTCCGGTCGGCGTTCTTCTTCCCGCTGGTGCTGTCCGCGGCGTCGATCTCGGTGGTGATGAAGTACCTGTTCAACCAGGACTTCGGGGTCGTGAACTGGCTGCTCGGGCTGGTCGGGGTCGCCCCGGTGCCCTGGCTGACGTCGGAGAACGCGGCGATGGCCACGGTGATCCTGGTCTACGTCTGGCAGCAGTTCGGGTTCTCGTTCCTGCTGTTCGTCGGCGGCCTCAACAACATCCCCAAGGAGATCCACGAGGCCGCCGCCCTGGACGGCGCGACCGGGCTGCGCAAGCACCTCGGCATCACCCTGCCGCTGTTGTCGCCCACCCTGCTGGTCGCGTCGGTGGTCGGCATCATCAACGCGCTCCAGGTCTTCGAGCAGCCCTACGTCCTCACCAACGGCGGTCCCGGCGACGCCACCCGCACCGTCGTGATGGTCATCTACGAGAGCGCGTTCGAGCAGCTGCGCTTCGGTGCGGCCTCGGCCGTGGGTGTGCTGCTGTTCGTACTGATCATGGCGGTCACCGCCCTCCAGTTCCGGCTCAGCCGGCGTTTCGTCCACTACCAGTGAGCCGGTGACCTTCTCATGAGCCAAGCGACTCTCTCCCTCAGCCGAACCCGGCACTCCCTCGCGCCGTGGGCCCGGATCGCCGGCCTCGCGGTGTGCGCGCTGCTGACGCTGGGCCCGGTCATCTGGACCGTCTCCACGTCCCTGCGCACCCCGGCCGAGGCGTTCGACCTGCCGCCGCGCCTCATCCCGACGAGCCCGTCAGCCGAGGCGTACAGCGGGGTCTTCGACCAGATCGACGTCTGGCTGCTGGCACTCAACTCGACGCTGGTGACGGCGCTGATCGCGGTGGGCCAGATGATCACGGCCGGGCTCGCAGGGTACGCCTTCGCGCGCCTGGAGTTCCGGTTCAAGAAGCCGCTGTTCGGGCTGGTCCTAGCGACCATGATGGTGCCGCTCCAGGTCACGATCGTGCCGGTGTTCCTGGTGCTGAAGTCGATGGGCCTGACCGACACCCTGCTCGGTCTGATCGTCCCGGCCTTCCCGACCGCGTTCGGGACCTTCCTGATGCGCCAGTACTTCCTGGGCATGCCCAAGGACCTGGGCGAGGCGGCGATGCTGGACGGCTGCGGGCCCTGGCGGATCTTCCGGTCCGTGTACGCCCCGCTGGCCGCGCCCGGTCTCGCGATCGTCGGCGTGCTGGCCTTCAACTACCACTGGAACGAGTTCTTCCGCCCACTGATCCTGGAGACCTCGGCCCAGAACTACACGTTGCCGCTGGGCCTGGTCTCGCTCCAGGGCAACCTCGGTACCGGCTCCATCTCGGTGGTGCTCGCCGGTGTCGTGCTGTCCATGATCCCCGCCGTCGCCGTGTTCGTCGTCGGTCAGCGCCCTCTCCGCGAGGGCATCACGTCCGCAGGAGTCAACCGTTGAGCCTCGCAGCTCAGTGCACGGATCCCGGCGCCCCGCGCTTCCGGGTCCGTCCCCCCGCCAACTGGATCAACGACCCTAACGGTCCCTTCCGTTGGCGGGGCCGCCACCACCTCTTCTACCAGCACAATCCCGACGCCCCCGTGCACGCCAACGTCCACTGGGGGCATGTCTCCAGCGCCGACCTGGTCCACTGGGAACACCATCCGATCGCGCTGACCCCGACACCGGGCGGCCCCGACGAGGAGGGCTGCTGGTCGGGCTGTGTGGTCGACGACGACGGTGTGCCGACGGCCGTCTACACCGGCGTCGACCGGCACCACACGGGCCTCGGCTCGATCTGTCTCGCGCGGGCGCTGATGCCTGAGGACGAGACGCTCACCGACTGGCGGCCCCGGCCCACGCCGGTGGTGACGGGCCCGCCGGACGGCCTGGACGTGGTGATGTTCCGCGACCCGTTCGTGTTCCGCAGCGGCGGTCGGCGCTGGGCCCTGGTCGGCGCGGGGCACGCGGACGGCACGCCGTCGGTGCTGCTGTACGACTGCGACGACCTCACCGACTGGCGGTTCGCGGGGGTGCTGCTCGACGGCGACGACCCGGTGGCCGCGCACGCCCTCGGCGACGGGGCGGTGGGCTGGGAGTGCCCGCAACTGCTGCGCACGGCGGACGGCACGTGGGTCCTGGTGCTGTCGCTGTGGGACGGAAACCCCAGCAGCACCGGGTATCTGACGGGCAGTCTGACCCCTTCGGACGACGACGGGTTGCGCTTCGAGGCGCGTGCCGGAGGGAGGCTGGACCACGGCCGTGACTTCTACGCGCCCGCCGTGCTCCAGGAGCCCGACCGGGCGTTGCTGTGGGGCTGGTCCTGGGAGGCCCGGGAGCAGGCCGAGGTCGACCGGGCGGGGTGGGCCGGGGTCCTGACCGCGCCGCGCGTGGTGGACGTGCGTGCCGACGGTTCCCTGCTGGTCGTGCCGGCGCCGGAGCTCGAACTGCTGCGTGCCGACGTGCCGTTCGTGACAGCCGCGGGTCGGCGTGCCGAGCTGCCGGAGGCGTACGACCTGACGGTGACCGCGTCCGGCCGCACCGGCGTGCGGCTGCTGCGGTCCGCCTCGGGTGCCGAGCTGACGGTGCTGCTGGACCCGGACGAGGGCACGGTGACGCTCGACCGGGGCGGCTGGCCGCGCGGCGGGTCCGAGGGTGCGGGGCCGATCGTGGTGCGGGCGCCGGCGAACGAGGTGCGGATCCTCGTGGACGGCTCGCTGTTCGAGCTGTTCGTGGGCGACCGGGCGATGGTCACCGAGCGGGTCTACCGGCGGCCGGACGACGTGGCCGAGCTGCTCGTGACCGGTGCCGGGGCCACGGTCACCGGCTGGGAGCTGGTCCCACCGACGCACGGCTGATCACCGGACAGGCCAGACGCCGTACCGTCGCGGGCGGCGTCCGGCCCGTGTCGATGGCGTCGAGGACCAGGCGGGCTGCGGCGTCGCCCATCGCCCGGTGCGGCAGGGCGACGCTGGTCAGCGGCGGGGTGAGGAAAGCGGCCATGTGTTCCTGGTCGTCGTAGCCGACCACCGAAAGCTCGCCGGGGACGGTGATGCCGAGCCGGGTCGCGGCGTGCAGGACGCCCGCCGCGACCCGGTCGTTGTAGCAGAAGAGCCCGGTGGGGCGCCGGTCGGCGGGGACGCCGTCCAGGACGCGCGTCGCGCCCTCGTACCCGCCGGAGATCTCGCCGCCGGTGCGCACGACCCACTCCTTGGGCACGCTGATCCCCTCGGCGCGCAGTGCGTCGCGGAAGCCGCGCAGGCGGTCGACGGAGGCGAGGTCGTCCTGGCCGCCGACCATGGCGACCCGGCGGTGCCCCGCGTCCAGCAGCAGCCGGGCCGCCGTACGGCCGCCCGCGCGCTCGGCGGGGATGACGGCGGGCAGCGAGTCGTCCTCGGGCAGGCAGTTCGCGAGGACGGAGTGGGTGCGGTGCAGGCCCTCGGGGACGCGGACCCGGCGCAGCGACATGGCGGCGTAGATGATGCCGTCCACACGCCGGTCGAGGAGCTCGGCGACGGCCGCGTCCTCCTTGGCCGGGTCGCCGCCCGAGTCGATGGTCAGCACGAGGTGCTCGCTGTCCCAGGCTGTCTCCATGGCGCCGCGCAGCAGCCGTCCCGCGAACGGCGAGGAGGCGATCTCGTCGGTGACCAGGCCGATCACCGCCGTACGGCGGCGGCGCAGGCCGCGGGCGACCGGGTCGGGCCGGTAGCCGAGCTCGGCGGCGGCACGGCGGATCCGCTCCTGGGTGGCGGGCGAGAGATTGCCCTCGGCGCGGCCGTTGAAGACGAAGGAGACGGCCGTGTGCGACACCCCGGCGAGGCGGGCGACGTCCCGTGACGTCGGACGCCCGGATCCCGTCGCCTGCTTCTCCTCGGTGCCGCCCATCCCGTCGCCCGCCCTCATCCCCCACCCGTCCGGTTGATCAATCCTCACCCTATCCGTGACGCTGGGTGTACGGCACAGTCGAGGGAAGGTCCGACAGTGATCAGCATTCCGCTGCACACGCTCAACGACGGTACGGAGATCCCCGCCATCGGCCTGGGCACCTGGCCGATGGACGACGCCCAGGCGGAACAGGCGGTGGCCGACGCCCTGGATCTGGGATACCGCCTCGTCGACACCGCGACGAACTACCGCAACGAGACGGGCGTCGGCCGGGGCATCGCCGCGAGCGGGGTTCCGCGCGAGGAGGTGGTGGTGACGACGAAGCTCCCGGGCCGGCACCACGGCTACGAGCAGACCCTCGCCTCCTTCGAGGAGTCCCGGCGCCGCCTGGACGTCGCCTACGTCGACCTGTATCTGATCCACTGGCCGCTCCCCCGGGTCGACAAGTACGTCGACTCCTGGCGGGCCATGATCGAGCTCCGCGAGAGCGGCCTGGTCCGGTCGATCGGCGTCTCGAACTTCACGCCCGAGCACATCGAGCGGCTGGAGCGGGAGACGGGCGTCCTGCCGTCCGTGAACCAGATCGAGCTGCACCCGTTGTTCCCTCAGGACGAGCTGCGTGCCTTCCACGAGGGCAAGGGCATCGTCACCGAGAGCTGGAGCCCGCTGGGGCGCGGCACCGACCTCCTCGACGACCCGGTCGTCCGGGGCATCGCCGAGACCCTCAAGGTGACGCCCGGCCAGGTCGTCCTGCGCTGGCACACCCAGCTGGGCGCCCTGCCCATCCCCAAGTCGGCCGACCGGGAACGGCAGCGCGCGAACCTCGACATCTTCGGCTTCGAGCTCGACGCCACGCAGATGGCGGCCGTCGCCGACCGCGCACACCGGCGGCTCGGCGGCGACCCCGAGGTGCACGAGGAATTCTGAGCGACGTGATCAGATCGACGGCAGCGGCTGTTCGGCCCAGATCGTCTTGCCGCTGCCGGTCTGCCGGCTGCCCCAGCGCTTGGTGAGCTGCGCGACGAGCAGCAGTCCGCGGCCGCCCTCGTCGTAGGCGTGGGCCCGGCGCAGATGCGGCGAGGTCGAACTGCCGTCGGACACCTCGCAGATGAGGGTGCGGTCGCGGATCAGCCGGAGCTGGATGGGCGGTGCGCCGTACCGGATGGCGTTGGTGACGAGTTCGCTGACGACGAGTTCGGTGACGAAGGCCGCCTCGTCCATCCCCCACGCGGTCAGCTGGTCCGTGGCCGCCTGCCGGGTGGTCGCCACGTGCTCGGGGTCCGGCGGTACGTCCCAGGTGGCGATGCGGTCGGCGCCCAGGGCCCGGGTGCGGGCCAGCAGCAGGGCCACGTCGTCGCCTGGGTCCTCCGGCAGGACGGCCTTGAGCACGCCGTCGCACAGCGCGTCGAGGGTCTCGGCGGGCGCGGTCAGGGCCCGGCAGAGTTCGGCGGTGGCGTGGTCGATGTCCCGGTCGCGGTCCTCGATGAGACCGTCGGTGTACAGGGCGACCAGGGCGCCCTCCGGCAGTTCGACCTCCATGGCCTCGAAGGGCAGTCCGCCGACCCCGAGGGGCGGACCGGCGTTCATCTCGATGACCTGCGCGGTGCCGTCGGGCAGGACGACGGCCGGCGGCGGATGGCCCGCGGCGGCCAGGCTGAGGCGGCGGGTGACGGGGTCGTAGACGGAGTACAGGCAGGTGGCGCCCAGCTCGGCGACCTCGTCGGAGTCGTCCCCGGCGAGATGGGTGACCAGGTCGTCGAGGTGGGTGAGGAGCTCGTCCGGGGGCAGGTCCACGTCGGCGAGGGTGCGTACGGCCGTGCACAGGCGGCCCATGGTGGCCGACGAGGGGATGCCGTGCCCGACGACGTCGCCGACGACGAGGGCGACCCGGGTGCCGGACAGCGGGATCACGTCGAACCAGTCGCCGCCGATGCCGGCCTGCGATCCGGACGGCCGGTAGCGGTGGGCCACCTCGACGGCCGCCTGTCCGGGCAGTCCCCGGGGCAGCAGGTTGTGCTGGAGGGCCAGCGCGGTGGTGCGTTCGCGGGCGAAGCGGCGGGCGTTGTCGATGCATACGGCGGCCCGGCTCGCGAGTTCCTCCGCGAAGACGGTGTCGTCGGGGCCGTAGTCGTCCGGCTGTCTGATGCGGACGGCCACGGCGACGCCCAGCGTGGTGCCGCGGGCCCGCAGCGGCACCGCCATCATCGAGTGGGCGCCGACGCGGTGCCGCCGGCCGGCCGGGCCGCGGGCGTTGCGTTCCGCGATCCACCGCATGAACGCGGGCTCGCCGGCCTGGCTCTGGATCACGCGGCCTTCCAGGATCGCGCGGGCCGGCGGTGAGAACGGCGGGTAGACGTCCACCTCGCCCAGGTGGACGGCCGCCTCCGGGGTGCCCTCGGTGCCGGAGCCGTGGGCGACCCGGCGCAGGGCGATGTCGGTGCCGGTGAGCGCCGGGGGCTCCTCCGCGTCCAGGACCCAGTCGAAGAGGTCCACGCTGGCGAAGTCGGCGAACCGGGGCACGACGATCCCGACCATCTCCTCGGCGGTGCGCACGACGTCGAGGGTCGTGCCGATCGCGGCGGCGGCCTCGTTCAGCAGGGCCAGCCGCTCCCGCGCCCAGTACTGGTCGGAGCTGTCGAACGCCGCGAGCGCCGTGCCCACGATGTCACCGGCGGCGTCCCGCACCGGCCACATCTCGATGCTCCAGGCGTGGTCCCGGTTCAGGGCCGGGGCGCCGGTGAAGCTCTCGTAGCGGACCGGTCTGCCCGTCTCGGCGACCTGGCGCAGATGCCAGTGGAAACCGCGGCTGTGCCGGGCGTCCTCCACGGTCTCCGGGAAGTGCCGGCCGATCAGGACGTCCTCGGAGACGCCCATGACCTGGCAGGCGACGTCGTTGAGCCGGAGGTAGCGCTGCTCGGTGTCGAAGACCGACATCGACATGGACGCCTGCTGGAAGGCCTCCTGCCCCAGGTCCGGCTCCCGTGCCTCCGGCGGTTCACCGGTGATCATGAAGCCGTCGGCGGTGCCGTCCGCGCCGAGCACGGGGTGTGCGCGCACGGTCAGGGGCACCTGTGAGCCGTCGCGGTGGCGCAGGACGACTCGGCCGGTGAGCGCGGCCACGGCCTGGGGCGCCGGTTCCTCGGCGAGCAGGTCCCGAGCGGGCCGCCCCACGACCTCCTCGGCGGTGTGGCCGGTCAGCCGCCGGGCACCTTCGCTCCACCCCTTCACCACACCCTGGGCATCGAGGATCGCCGCGGCGGAGACGCGCTCCATGTCGTCCAGCATGAGTCCTCCGCCGGACCGCATCAACCGCGCCGCCCGGCGCCTGAGCCGTACCGCTCAGACGCCGGCGCCCACCGCGTGTGACTGTGCGGTCACTTGCGCAGTACGGCGAGGGCCCGGTCGGCGTGGGTGTTCATCCGCAGTTCGCTGCGCACGACCTCCAGGACCGTGCGGTCCTGCCCGATGACGAAGGTGACCCTCTTGGTGGGGGCCAGCGAGAACCCGCGCGTCACCCCGAACCGCTCCCGGACCGCGCCGTCCGCGTCGGACAGCAGCGGCATGCCGAGAGTGTGGCGGGAGGCGAACTCCTGCTGCCGTTCGACGGCGTCCCCGCTGATGCCCACGGGCCGGGCACCGACCGCGGCGAACTCGGCGGCGAGATCACGGAAGTGGCAGGCCTCCGCGGTACAGCCGGCGGTGAGGGCGGCCGGGTAGAAGAAGAGCACCACCGGGCCCTCGGCGAGCAACTCGTCGAGGCTGCGCTCGGTGCCGGTCTCGTCCGGCAGGGCGAAGTCCTCGACCTTGTCGCCGACCTTCAGCTGTGCGCTCATGCCTGTCCCTCCGCGTTCCTGGCGACGCCGCGTGCCCACAGCACGAGCGGGATCTGCAACGGCAGCCGTCCGAAGGCGACGGCCTTCTCCTGCGCGGGGCGGTCGCGCCAGTCGACGGCCATCTTCACGTTCGCCGGGAACACCCCGACGAAGAAGGCCGCGGCGGCGAGCGCGGCGGGCTTGCGGGTGCGCGGCAGTGCCAGTCCGGCAGCGAGCGCGAGCTCGGCGACGCCACTGGCGTACGTCCATGACCGGGGCGACCCGGGCAGGGAGCGCGGCACGAGGGCGTCGAACTGGCGGGGGACGGCGAAGTGGGCGACCCCTGCCGTGGCCAGCAGGCCGGCGAGCAGCAGGGGTGAGCGTTGGGACCGGGGCACGGATCCTCCTTGGATGGCCTGCCGCCGGATGCTACCGGAGGGTAGGTCTCCGTTCGCCATCCGCCCTGTCCGCTCATCGGCCCTGCTACGCGCGGCGGTTGTGCGTTCCGGGCGTGTATCCGAAGGAGCGGCGGAAGACGTCGATGAAGGCGCTGGCGGAGGACCAGCCGCAGCGGTGGGCGACGGTGGTGACGGGTGTGTCCTCGGCGAGCAGCCGCAGTGCGTGGTAGAGGCGTGACTGGGTGCGCCATTGCGGGAAGGTCATGCCGAACTCGTGGCGGAAGAGCCGGCTGAGGGTGCGTTCGCCGGCCCCGGTCGCGGCGCCCAGTGCGGCGAGGGTGCGCGGGTCGGCGGGGTCTGCGTGGACGAGTGCGCAGACGGCGGCCAGGCGCGGATCCGTCGGGGTGGGCAGCCGCAGGGGCTGCTGGGGCGAGGCGCGCAGCTGGTCGCGCAGGACGGCGAGCAGGCGTCGGCGCTCCGGGCTGTCGTCGTCGGGGTCGCGGGTGTAGGCGAGGATCAGCTCGCGCAGCAGCGGGCCGACCGCGAGGACGGTGGGGGCGTCCAGGCCGAGCGGGTTGTCGTCGGAGGGCAGGCCGACCAGGTACAGGTCGAGGTGGCCGTGGGCACGGTGGGCGTGCGCGGTGCCGGCGGGTACCCAGATGGCACGGTTGCCCGGCGCGAACCAGGTGCCGGCGTCGGTCGTGACGGCCAGGACGCCGGAGCCCGCGTAGACGATCTGGTGGTCGTCGTGCCGATGCGCGTCGATGCGTTCCCCGGCGCTGAGGACCTTGGCGCGGGTGGGCGCGGTCGGTGTGTGGCGGATGTTCGACACACTTCGGCAGATTATCGGAAGCGGGCCAGGAGCGGGCACGGCGAAGATCGCAGGGTGTCCGAGAAACGCAATCGAGCCATCACGCTGATGTCCCTGGGCCATGCCTGTGTGGACGTGTACCAGGGCGCCGTCGCCGCCCTCGTCCCCTTCTTCGTCGCCGAGCGGGCCTACAGCTATGCCGCCGCCTCGGGCGTCGTACTCGCCGCCTCCCTGCTGTCGTCGGTGGTGCAGCCGCTGTTCGGGGCGCTCACCGACCGCCGTCCGATGCCCTGGCTGCTGCCGTTGAGCGCGCTGACAGGCGGTGCCGGAGTCGCGCTGAGCGGCGTCACGGACTCCTACGCGCTCACGCTGGCGGTGGTGGCCGTATCCGGGATCGGGGTCGCGGCGTACCACCCGGAGGCGGCCCGCTCGGCCCGCGCCGCGTCCCGGGGCAGCCATACGGCCATGGGCTGGTTCTCCCTCGGCGGCAACGTCGGCTTCGCCCTGGCACCGCTCCTGGTGGCGGCGGTGGTCGCCACCGGCGGACTGGACGCCTCTCCCCTGCTGCTCGTCCCGGCGATCGCGGGCGCGGCCCTGTGCGCGGCTGCGGTGCGCTCGACAGGGAGTCGCGCCGCGGTCACGTCAAGGGCCGAGGCTTCCGGGACGGACGACTGGCGGTCGTTCCTACGGCTGTCGGGCGCCATCGTGTGCCGCTCGATCGTGTTCGTCGGCCTGAGCGCGTTCGTCTCGCTGTACGTCCGTCAGCGGACCGGCGGCGGGGACGTGGCCGGCACGACCGCGCTGTTCGTGCTCTACGCGGGCGGGGCCGTCGGCACGGTTGCCGGGGGCCGGCTCGCCGAGCGCTACGGGCGCCTCACGGTCGTCCGCCGCGCGTACACGCTGTCCGTCCTCGCGGTCGCCGGGGTCGTCCTCGTGCCGGGCCCGGCGGTGTACCTGTTCGTCGCGCTCACGTCGGCCGGCCTGTACGTCCCGTTCTCACTGCACGTCACACTGGGCCAGGACTACCTCCCCCGCCGGATCGGCACCGCGAGCGGCGTCACGCTGGGCCTGGCCGTGAGCGTGGGCGGCCTCGCGGCCCCGGCGATCGGCGCCTTGGCCGACACCACATCGCTTCGCACGGCACTGATCCCACTCATAGCCCTGCCCGCACTGGGCCGACTACTCCTGACGGGCCTACGGGAGCCGACCCCGCCCGGACCGAACCACCACGAGCCGAGCAAGGTCACCAACAGCTCGACAACCCCCCAGGGGCGCGGGGAACCGCGCGACCAGCCACGGCGGCGCCGCACACGACCCACGACACGTCAGACGGCCCCAGCCGACTGCTGCTCGCCGTCGTCGTCGATCGCATGCGCCAGAAAGTCGTCGACCATGCGATGAAAGAGCGTGGCCAACTGCCGCAGCTCCTCCGGCGTCCAGTCGGCCAACGCCAGCTGCATACCGCGGGCCCCCGCGTCCCGAACCCGGACGACGGCCCGGCGCCCGGACTCGGTCAGCTCGATCCGCTGGGCCCGTCGGTCCTCAGGATCCGGAACACGGGTGACGTACCCGGTCCTCTGCAACTGCTGCACCGTACGCGTGACATGCGAGGCCTCCACACCCAACCGCGCGGCCAACTCCCCCGGCCGCAACGGCTCCGAGTCGGCGACCTGACGCAGCAGCGCCACGGCCGCCCGGTCCAGCGGCACCCCGGCCAGGGCCATCAGCCGCTCGTGCTGCCGGGCACGCGTACTCAGATAGGTGATCCGGGTGAGCGCACGCTCGATCTCGACCACTTCCGAGGCCGCGGGGCTTTCGGGGAGTTCGGGGAGCGGTGTGGTGGACATGCATTCCACTTTACCATCTCATTGCGTAACTCAATTAATTTGCGACCGCATCGATCTGCACCGCCTCCCGCCACCTCATCCCCGTGACGATGGCCTGGCGCCACAGGCGGAGCTGCCTCGGCGGCACCCCCACCGCGAGCGCCCCGGAAACCCGGTCCCCGGTGCGGTACACGGCGACGAACCGGCGCTCGGCCACATCGCCCTCCACCACGGCCACTTCGTCGTGCCCGCGCAGATACCCGTACGCCTGGATCTTCATGTCGTACTGGTCGGACCAGAAATACGGCACCGGCGCGAACGGCTTGCGCGCCTCGGGGCGCAGCAGGTTGCGGGCGGCGGCCATGCCCTGCTCGGCGGCGTTGGTGCGGTGCTCGATCCGCATCGAGCGGCCGAACAGCGGGTTGAACCAGCGGGCGACGTCCCCGGCGGCATAGACATCGCGTGCGGCCTCGCAGTACTGGTCGCAGACGACGCCGTCGCCGACGGTGAGCCCGCTGTCGGCCAGCCAGTCGGTGTTGGGCAGTGCGCCGACGGCGGTCAACACCTCGTCGGCCGCGACGAGTTCACCGTCGGCCAGCCGCACCCCGTGCCCGGTCACCTCGGTCACGGTGACTCCGCAACGCAGATCCACGCCCCGTTCCCGATGGGCGTCCGCCAGCATCTCGCCGACCCGCGCGCCGACGGCATGGGCGAGCGGCACGGGGGCGGGTTCGAGGAGCGTCACCTCGCAGCCCAGCCGTCGGGCCACGGCGGCGGCCTCGGCCCCGAGGAACCCGGCGCCGACCACGACGAGTCTCCTGCCCGGCGCCAGCCGGTCCCGCAGCCGCACCGCGTCGTCCAGGGTGCGCAGCACATGCCCGCCCGCCCCGGGCAGCCGGCGCGGACGCACCCCGGTGGCGATGATCAGGCCGTCGTACGGCACCGCGGAGCCGTCGCCCAGGTCCACCTCGGCATCGGCGAGACGCAGGCTCGTCGCGGGAACGCCGAGCCGCAGGTCGAGGTCGAGTCCGGCGAGGTCGTCAGGGGTGCGCAGGTCCAGCCGCCCGGGTTCCCACTCGCCGGCCAGCAACTGCTTCGACAGGGGAGGGCGGTCGTAGGGCGCGAGCGGTTCGTCGCCGACGAGGGTGAGAGTGCCGTCGTGGCCCTCACGGCGGAGCGTCTCGGCCGCCGCGAGTCCGGCGGCCGAGGCACCCACGACGACGATCCGCCTCACTGGTCGACCAGCCGGATCGCGGCTGCCGGGCAGAGCGCCACGGCTTCCCGGACGCCGTCCAGGTGTGCGTCGGCGGGCCGCTCGTCGAGCAGGACCGCGATGCCGTCGTCGTCCTGGTCGAACACGTCCATCGCGGCGAGCACGCACTGCCCGGACGCGACGCACTTGTCGGCCTCCAGCTCCACCTTCATGATTCGGTTTCCTTTCCTCGGACGTGGGTGTGGTTCGTGGTGCGCGGGCGAGGAACGGTCACCAGGAGACGGGCAGTTCGTGGACGCCGTAGATGAACGCGTCGGTCTTGAAGCGGACGTCCCGCAGGTCGCCGGCGAGCCTCAGCGTCGGGATGCGCTTGTAGAGGGTGCCGTAGACGACCTGGAGTTCCATGCGGGCCAGTGGCTGGCCCAGGCACTGGTGGACGCCGAAGCCGAAGGCGACGTGGCGGCGGGCGTCGCGGGTGATGTCGAGGCGGTCGGGGTCGGCGAAGACCTCGGGGTCACGGTTGCCGATCTCGTTGACCATGATGACGCCCTCGCCGGCCTTGATCAGCCGGCCGGCGATCTCGATGTCCTCGGTCACCGCCCGGCGCCGGCCGAGGTGGGTGATGTGCAGGTAGCGCAGGAGTTCCTCGACCGCGGAGGCGACGAGTCCCGGGTCTTCGGACTCGCGCAGGAGGGCGAGTTGGTCGGGGTGCTGGAGGAGGGCCAGGGTGCCGAGGGCGATCATGTTCGCGGTGGTCTCGTGGCCGGCGATCAACAGGAGCAGAGCCATCTCCGTCGCCTGCAGGTGGGTGAGTTCGCCGGCGGTGACGCGGCCCGCGATGCTCGACAGCAGATCGTCCTTCGGCTCGGCGATCCGCCTGCCCACGACTCCGGCGAGGTAGCCGGCGACCTCACGGCTCGCCGCGCCGCGCTCCTCGGGCGTGGCGGTCGTACGGACCATGGTCCTGGTGTGTTCCTGGAAGAAGTCGTGCTCCTCGTAGGGCACGCCCAGCAGTTCGCAGATGACCAGTGAAGGGATCGGCAGGGCGAACGCGTCCACGAGGTCGACCGGGGCGGGGCCGGCCAGCATGTCGTCGATCAGGCCGTCCACGATGCGCTGCACGGCGGGGCGCAGCGCCTCGACCTTCTTCACGGCGAACGGCGCGGTGACCATCCGGCGCAGCCGGGCGTGCTCCGGGTCGTCCATCATGATGAAGCTGAGCTTGCCCTCGCCGGCCTCGGGACTGGCTTTGGTCGGGTAGCCCGGCCGGTCGGTGTCGGCGCTGACGCGCGGGTCGCCCAGCAGGGCGCGCTGCTCGGCGTACCGGGTCACGAGCCATGACTCGCTGCCGTCCCACAGCCGCACCTTGGCGAGCGGGCCCTCCCGCTGAAGGTCCTTCAGCGCGGGCGGCGGGTCGAAGGGGCAGCGGGACTGCCTGGGCATGGGGAACTCGGGAACGGCGTCCGGTGCCTCGGACGTGCGACCGGTGAGGGTGTCGGCCATGGTTCACCTCTGCTGTGGGGGGGCGTCGATGAGCACATGCAAACAGAGGGGGCTGACGCCTTCCGGTCAGTTTCCTGACAAGGGGCTGACGTGGCCCGGATCACACGATCGCCGCCTGCTCTCAGACAGCGGCGTCGGATCCGCCCAGCCAGTAGCCGAAGCCGCGGCGGGTGTGGATCAGTGCCGGGTCGTCCCGGTCCACCTTGCGGCGCAACCGGGAGACCAGCTGCTCGATGGCGTTGTCGCCGCGGTGGTCGCCCCAGACGTGGCGGCCGATCTGCTCCTTCGACAGCACGCAGTGCCTGTTGACCAGGAGATGGCGCAGCAGCCGGTACTCCGCGGGCGTCAGGTCGAGCACCCGTGTCCCCCGTCGCGCCCGGCAGACGGTGTCGTCCAGGACGAGGTCGCCGTGGTGCAGTGGATTACCCCTGGGCCGGCCGGGGCGGGCGACGCGCAGCAGGACCTGGATCCGGGCGAGGACCTCGGCGATCCGGAAAGGCTTGGTCACGTAGTCCCGTGTCCCCGGGCCGAGTTCGGGCACGAGCCGGCCCAGGGACTCGCACTCGGTGAGCAGCAGGACGGGCGGGCGGTACGGCAGTTCGGGCCGGCGCTCCCGGTCGAAGTCTCCCTGGTCCGGTACGTCGGTGTCGAAGACGACCAGGTCGAAGCGCCGCTCGACGACGCGTGCGACGGCCTCGGCGCCGGTGCCGGTGAGACTGATCCGGTAGCCGGCCAACTCCAGTGTGGTGGTGAGGAGTTCGGCGATGTCGGGGTCGCCGGCGACGACCAGGACGTGCTGGCCGGCGCCGCGTGCCAGGCGCTCCGCCGGCGGTGCCGCGACGGGGCGTTCATCGTCTGCGGGCCGGTGGGGGCCGGTCGCGCGGTTCCCCGCGTCCCTTGGGGGCGCCGCCGAACCGGTGTTCATAACCTGCCCCGTCCGCCGAAGGTCGATTTCACGGTCGTGCGCCCGGCGTCACGGGCGCCAGCCACATGCCGACGACGGCGTCGGTGAGGCCCGTCGCGGCGTCGTCCCAGGTCGCCCTGGGCGTCGGGGTGTGCTCGGCGAGGGCGCGTTCGCGCTCGGCGGCCACGTGGACGATCAGATGGCGGACCATCTCGCCGCGTTCGGCGCGGACCTCGGCCGGGAGGTCGGGCAGGCACCGGTTGAGGCCGTCGATGATCGTCTGCAGGGACGGAGAGGTGAGGGCCTCCTCGACCATGATCCGGTGCAGCGCGGGGTCGGCGACGACCTGGGCGCAGAACCGCGCGTACCAGGTGGGGCTGCCGAGCGCGGCGAGGTGTTCGAGGGAGGGCCGGACCAGGCAGTCCACCCAGCCGCGCACCTCGTCCGGGTCGGTCAGGTCGGCGACCAGCCGGGCGCGGATCTCCTCGATGCGCGTCGAGTGCCGGCGGACGATGGCGCGGACGAGGTCGGTCTTGGTGCCGAAGTGGTAGCCGACCGCGGTGTTGTTGCCCTGCCCGGCGGCCTCGCTGACCTGACGGTTGGACACGGCGTACACCCCGTGTTCGGCGAAGAGCCGCTCGGCCGCGGTCAGGAGCAGCTCCCGGGTCGCGCCCGCCTGTTCCTCCCGCAGTGTCCTGCCTGCCATGATTCACCACCGCACCGGGACTGCGCACCGCACCTCGGCGGCCAGTCCCTCGAGCCGCCGCGGTTTCACCTCCGTACAATCTAAGTCAATTGATTGAACAGGACGTGAGCCGGGGCGTGGGCATGGTGGAGCGGGCTGCACCTGTTGCCCGGGTGCTCGTGCCCCCGGGCGCGCGACGGTCCATCTCCTGGTCGCGGCCGCGATGGCCTTCGGGATGTACCTCTTCATCACCGTGCGGGTGTCGAGTCCGGTCGGGGGCCTACGGTGATCGAGGTGGAGCTGCCGTGCGTGTGGTGAGTGCCGGGCCGCGGGCCGTCCTGCTCGGGGATGACGTGGGCGGCGGAACGTACTGCGTTCCGAGTAGGGGTGAATGTCGGCAGACGGACGACGACGTGCCGGGCCGATACGGCGAGGCTGGGGGCGGACCCATGATCCGGAGCCGGAAGAAGCACCATCCATGACCATCCGTGTACTGCTCGCCGACGACCAGGCCCTGCTGCGGGCCACCTTCCGGATCCTGATCGACTCCTGCGCGGACATGGAGGTGGTCGGCGAGGCCACGGACGGCACCGAGGCCCTGGAGCTCGCCCGGCTCCACCGCCCCGACCTGGTCCTGATGGACATCCGCATGCCCGGCACCGACGGGCTCGCCGCCACCTCCGCGATCTGCGCCGACCCGGACCTCACGGCGGTGCGGGTGCTGATCCTGACCACGTTCGAGATCGACGAGTACGTCGCGCAGGCGCTGCGGGCCGGGGCGAGCGGCTTCCTCGGCAAGGACGTGACGGCGGACGTGCTGCTCGCCGGCATCCGCACGGTGGCGGCCGGCGAGTCCCTGCTGTCCGCCACCGCGACCCGCACCCTGATCACCCGGTTCCTGTCCTCCCCCGCCGAGAGCGCCCAGTCGGCCGCTCCGGAGCACCTGTCCGCCCTCACCGCCCGCGAGCGGGAGGTCATGGCGTGGGTGGCCGAGGGGCACTCCAACGAGGAGATCGCCGGGAAGCTGTACGTGAGCCCGCTGACCGTACGCACCCATGTGCACCGCGCCATGACGAAGCTGGGTGCCCGCGACCGTGCCCAACTCGTCGTCATGGCCTATCAGTCGGGCCTGGTACGGGCCGTTCCGCCGCACGGGGGCGAGTGACGCCCCGACGGCCGTTCAGGGGAAATCGGCGGCCGGTGCGCGTGGCGGCGGGCGGGCGTGTCGAGAACTGACCCGTGAGCCTGCCGCTGATCCCACCCATGCTCGCCACTTCCGGCAAACTCCCGCCCACCTCCCAGGACGCGCGCTGGGCCTACGAGACCAAGCAGGACGGCCAGCGCGCGGTGGTCTATCTGGCGGGTGACGGCACCCTGCTGCTGCGCGCCCGCTCCGGCGAGGACATCACGGCCGCCTACCCCGAGCTGCGGGCGCTGGGCGACGCGCTCGGCACCACGTCCGCCGTGCTGGACGGGGAGATCCTGGCCCTGGACGAACAGGGGCGCGCCGATTTCCAGTTGCTCCAGTCGCGGATGGGGCTGGCGCACTCGCCCGCGCGGGCCGCCCGGATGGCCGCGCAGACACCCGCGCATCTGGTGCTGTTCGACGTGATGCACCTGGCGGACCGCTCCCTGCTGAAGGTCCCCTACTCGCGGCGGCGCGGGCGGCTGGAGGACCTCGACCTGAACGGGCCGTACTGGTCGACCCCCGGTGCCGTGGTGGGGCACGGGGCGGAGGCACTGGCTGCCACCCGGGAGCACGGCCTGGAGGGGCTGGTGTGCAAGCGGCTGGACTCGCTGTACGAGCCCGGGGTGCGCTCCCGCGCCTGGGTCAAGATCCGCAACATGCACAGCGAGGACGTCGTCGTGGGCGGCTGGCTGCCCGGCAAGGGCCGGCTCACCGGTCTGCCGGGCGCGCTGCTGGTCGGGCAGTTCGCGGCCGACCGCCGGCTGCGGTACGTCGGCGGCGTCGGCACCGGCTGGAGCGAGGCCGAGCGGACGGAGCTCGCCGGACTGCTGGGGGCCCTCGCGACGGACGGGTGCCCCTTCGATCCGGTGCCCCGGGTGGCGGGCGCGCACTGGGTGCTGCCGCGGCTGGTCGGCGAGGTGCGCTACAGCGTCCGTACCCGCTCCGGCATGCTGCGCCAGCCGTCCTGGCTGCGGCTGCGGCCGGACCTGACGCCGGAGAAGTCGGCGGCCTGGCTGCCCGAGGACGGCGTCTGACGGGCCTTCACGCCCGCCAAGGCGCCTGTCCCGGGCGCCAATTGTTGTGCTGATCGTTACCAGCGGTACGCCCGTGCCTCTTGGCACGGATGTGAAACGCCGGGATGCTGAACTCCCCATCCCCCCATAGCCGTTGGGCTGCGCCGTTCCAGGAGGAGGACGCAGTGGCGTCACAGTCGTTCCGCACGCACAGCAAGAGGTGGCTCACCGGGCTCGCCGGTGCTGCCGCACTTGTCATCGCTTTCCCCAGCGTCGCCTTCGCCGCGCCGCCCGGGGCCCTGCCGGGCAACGCCGAGGCGGCCGAGCGGACGTTCCAGCCGGCCTTCGACTACGACACCGACGGGTGCTACTCCACCCCGGCCATCGGCCCGGACGGCACCGTCAACGGCGGCCTCAACCCGACCGGAGCGCTCAACGGCCAGTGCCGTGACGCCTCGGACCTCGACAACACCAACAGCTACTCGCGCTACAAGTGCAACAACGGCTGGTGCGCGTACATCTACGGCCTGTACTTCGAGAAGGACCAGGCGCTCGCGGGCAGCAGCATCGGCGGACACCGGCACGACTGGGAGCACGTCGTGGTGTGGGTGCAGAACAACGCGGTGCAGTACGTCTCGACGTCCAACCACGGCTCGTTCACGGTGCACGCCGCGTCCTCGGTGCGCTTCGACGGCACGCACGCCAAGATCGTCTACCACAAGGACGGCATCAGCACGCACTGCTTCCGGCTGGCGAACTCCAATGACGAGCCGCCGGAGAACCACAAGGGCACCTGGCAGTACCCGCCGCTGGTCGGCTGGAACGGCTACCCGGCGGGCGTGCGCGACAAGCTCGTCGCGTACAACTTCGGCAGCGCCAACTTCGGCCTGAAGGACGGCAGCTTCGCGTCCCACCTGGCATCGGCGAAGCCGTCCGGCATCTCCTTCGACCCGAACGCCTGATCCGTCCGGCGCTCCACGGTCAGCGCGCCCCCGGGCCGACGTCCCCCTCCACGAGGGCGTCGCCCAGGGGCGTTCGTGCGTACAGGACGTAGTGGCCCTGACGCCGGGACTCCAGCAGGCCGGCCTCCCGCAGCGTGGACAGGTGGGCCGACACGGTCGACGGGGCCAGTGCGTGACGGCGGGCCAGCTCCGTGGTCGAGCAGGGCGCGGTGAGACCCGCGAGGACGGCCGCGCGCTGGTGGCCGAGCAGCCGGGCGAGTGCCCGCGGCGGACGCGGCGGCAGGGCGTCGTGCAGGCGGCCCATGCCACGGGCGGGGTAGATGACCGTCGGCTGCCAGGGCCGGGCGAAGCCGCTGACCACGTCCGGCCACACGAACACGCTCGGCATGAGCAGCACTCCCCTGCCGTCCGGGCGCTGGGCGTCGGCCAGTTCCTCGTAGCGGCGCAGGGTGAGGGTGTGGTCGGTCCAGTCGACGGCCGGGTGCAGGCCGGTGAGCAGCGCGTCGAGTCCGCCGTCGGCCGCCCGGCGCGAGCGATGCGCGATGTCCGCCTCCAGTACGGCACGGTGCCGTGCCCAGTCCGGGGCGAGCAGCGCGTGCCAGGCCCGTTCGGTGAGATCTGCCAGGCGCCGCACGGTGGCGGCGGGGTCGTCCAGCGCGGCACGCCCCTGTGGTGACTCGGCGAGTCCGGGGACGCAGGCCAGGGAGCGGGCCATCTCCGCATGGGCCGGCGCCGGGTCGGTGGCGCGCATCCGGGCCAGTTCGTCGTCGAAGGACGGGTACGGCTCCGGCGGGGGCGCGCCCAGGAAGTCGGGGGTGTAGCCGCCGACGGGTGGGACGAACAGCCACAGGGGTGCGAGATCCAGGCCGGCGAGCGTACGGCGCATCCGGCGCAGCCAGCTTCGATGGTAGCCGTGCCGGGTGGGCCGGCGCAGCATCCGCAGCGCCTCGTGGGTCTGGCACAGCGGCGAGATCGCGAACCGGCAGCGCGTCAGGTCGTCGGTGCCGAGGTGCAGGGCGAGCGGCATGCGACCCCCGTCGTGAGCGGCGATTCGTCCTGGACCGAAAGAGTAGAGCGCGCCGGCCGCGGCCTCGCACTCTGGCCCCTCGACTCCCCCGCGGGAAAGGCGGTTCGATGGGCGGCACACGTCCGGCTCCGTGGCGGCGCGCCGCCGTCGTCGCGGCGCTGATGCTGGCGGCGTTCACCTTCAACACCACGGAGAATCTGCCGGTCGGGCTGCTCGCGCTGATGGCGGACGATCTGCGGGTGTCGCTCGCCGCCGTCGGCGCACTGGTCACCGGGTACGGCCTGACCGTGGCCCTCGCCTCACTGCCGCTCGCCCGGGTCACCCGGTCGGTGCCGCGCCGGTATCTGCTCGCGGGGATCCTCGGGCTGCTCGCCGTGGCGAGCTGGGTGTCGGCACTGGGTGGCGTGTCGTACGGGGTGCTGCTGGCGGCCCGGGTGGTGACGGCCCTTGCGCAGGCGGTGTTCTGGTCGGTGATGGGGCCGGTCGCGGTCGGCCTGTTCCCGCCCGAGCGCCGGGGGCGGGTGATCGGGATGCTGTCCGTCGGCGGTTCCCTGGCCACGGTGGCCGGCGTGCCCGCGGGGACGTGGCTGGGCGGGCACACCGGCTGGCGCATGCCCTTCGTACTGCTCGGGGTGCTCGCGCTCGTCTCGCTGGTGACGATCGCCGCGCTGCTGCCGACGTCGCGCCCGCAGGACGGTCATGCCGCGTACGGCGCCGCCCCCGACCGGCGCGGGTTCCGCGTCGTCCTTGCGGTGACGGCCCTGTCGGTGACCGGTGCCTTCGCCGGGTTCACGTATGTCGTCGCGTTCCTCGACGAGGTGAGCGGGTTCGGGGCGAGCGCGGTGAGTTCGGTGCTGTTCGCGTTCGGCGGGGCGGCGCTGGCGGGCGTCGCGGTGGCCGGGCCGCTCCTGGACAGCTTCCCGCGGGCGACGCTGACCGTGCCGGTGGCGGCGCAGACGGTGGCGCTGCTCGGGCTGTGGGCGACGGGCCACGTGCCGGTGGCGAGCGTGCTGCTGATCATGGTGCTGGGCGCGTCGGTCTCGACGGTCTTCATGGCGACGCAGACCCAGGTGCTGAGGGTCGCGCCGGGCCGCACCGAGACCGCCCTCGCGGCGAACTCGGCCGCCTACAACGTGGGCATCGCCGCCGGCGCCCTGCTCGGGGGCGCGCTGCTGCCGGTGGTCGGGGTGCGCGGCACGTTCCTGGCGGGAGGGTTGTGCACGGCGGCGGCGCTGATGGTACAGACCCGGCCCGCCCGGGCGCGGCGCGGCGCGGGAATAGGGCGGTGGCGTACGAGCGCGGACTTGTGAAGGTCTATCGTGGCGGCATGTCCGTCCCTGAACTGATCCGTATCGTCTCCCGCGACTCGCCCATGGCGCTCGCCCAAGTGGAGCGTGTCCGCGCCGAGTTGGCGGTCCTGCACCCCGGTGTCCGCACCGAGGTCGTGCCGGTGAGGACGACCGGTGACAAGTGGATGGGCGACCTGTCCCAGGTCGAGGGCAAGGGCGCCTTCACCAAGGAGGTGGACGCCGCCCTGCTGGTGGGCGAGGCCGATCTCGCCGTGCACTGCGTCAAGGACATCCCGGCCGACCGGCCGCTGCCCGCGGGGACGACGTTCGCCGCGTTCCTGAAGCGGGACGACGTCCGTGACGCGCTGATCCACCCCGGTGGGCTCACGCTGGACGAGCTGCCCGCCGGGACCCGGATCGGCACCTCTTCGGTGCGCCGCGTCGCGCAGCTGGCCGCCACCCACCCGCACCTGGAGTGCGTGCCGTTCCGCGGCAACGCCAACCGGCGGCTGGAGAAGCTCGCGGCCGGCGAGGCGGACGCGCTGCTGCTCGCGGTGGCCGGCCTGGAGCGCATCGGCCGCACCGACGTGATCAGCGAGATCCTCTCCCCCGAGGTGATGATGCCGCCGATCGGCGCGGGCATCCTCGCGCTCCAGTGCCGGGAGGGCGACTCCGAGCTGATCGACCTCGTCAGCGGTCTCGGCGACCCGGACACCTACCGGGAGGCCACCGCCGAGCGCATGTTCCTGCATGTCCTCCAGGGCCACTGCAACAGCCCGATCGCCGGGTACGCGCGCGTGGACCGCGGTGGCGAACTGTCGCTGCGGGCCTGTGTGTTCACCCCGGACGGGAAGACGCGGCTGAACGCCCACGAGTGGGCCGGCCGGCTGGATCCCGCGACGCTGGGCACGTCGGTCGCGGTGGCGCTGCTGCGTGAGGGCGCCCGCGAGATCATCGACGGCATCCCGCACTGAACCACGGGGCCGGGAGGGCTCGCCCGCGTCAGGCGGTGCCCTCCTCGGCCTGGTCCCGCAGGAAGTTGCTGACCTGGAGCGCGAGGCCGTCACGCAGGGCGGCGGCGTGCGCGCCGGCGCAGCCCTCCTGGAGGCCGACGCCGCCGGTCCACAGCCGGCGTTCCGCCCACTCCTCCTCGACCCGCAGCTGGATCTGCACATCGACCTGGCTCAGGCTCGCCTCGGGGCCGGCCGCGTAGAGCACGGCGGTGGCGCGGCGCAGCGGGTAGACGTCGAAGCCCTCGATGAACTGCGAGTTGCGCCAGTCGATGAACGCGGCCTCGCCGTCGCTGCCGATCCGCACGTCGATCTGGCCGTCCTCGAGGTGGATGCCGAGATGCCGCTCGCCGCGGTTCTCGACGGTGACCCTGAGCCTGAAGTACGTCAGCCCCTCGGCGGCGTCGTCGCGTCCTCGCGGCGGCTCGGCGGCCTCCAGGCGGTGGACGCGGACACGCAGACCGGCATGCTCGTCGTACTCGTGCCAGTCCCCGACCACGTTCGGCTCGTACACAATCCACCTCTCGACCCAGAGAGCTGCTTCCTATCTTTGCGCTCAGTGCACTGTCAAATGAGCAGAATGCGCTGTGGCCAGCCCATTCGCCCCCTTGATCACCGATCAAGCCGTGGGCTGGAGGAATCCCTCTCCGGGCCGTGCCCGGGTGGCCACCCACGTGCCGCACATCACGTTCCGCACACCTCGTTTCCCGCCGGCATCAGCGAGCCAGCCGGCCCAGCAGCGAGGAGGCCGCCGTGATGCCGAGCGCGGCGGCCACGAGCAGAACGGCGAAGTCGAGCGCGAGGTGGGCGGGGCTGCCGATGAGCAGGCCGCGCAGGGCGTCGACCTGGTAGCTGAGCGGGTTGGCCTTGCTGACGGCCTGGAGCCAGCCCGGCATCACCGACAGCGGGTAGAGGGCGTTGGAGCCGAAGAACAGCGGCATCGTGATGGCCTGCCCGAAGCCCATCAGCCGGTCGCGGCTGAGGACGATGCCGGCGATGGTCATCGACAGACAGGCGAAGAAGGCGGAGCCGAGGACGACGGCCACGGCGACGCCGAGCAGCTTCAGCGGGTTCCAGGTCAGCGCGACGCCGAGCAGCGCGGCGATGACGATCACGACGACGGCCTGGATCAGTGCCTTCACCCCGGCGGCGAACGCCTTGCCGGTGATGAGGGCCGAGCGCGGGGTCGGGGTGACCAGCAGCTTGTTGAGGACGCCGGCGTCCCGCTCCCAGATGATCTGGATGCCGTAGAAGATGGCGATGAACATCGCGGACTGGGCGATGATGCCGGGCGCCAGGTAGTCGACGTAGGGGATGCCGCCGGTGGGGATCGCCTTGATGCGGGTGAAGGTCTGGCCGAAGATCAGCAGCCAGAGGGCGGGCTGGACCGCGCGGGTGTAGAGCTCGGTGCGGTCGTGGCGCAGCTTCTGGAGTTCGACGGCGCACATGGCGACGACCCGGGCGGGCAGCACCCGCCAGCCGGCGCGGGGCGCGGGTGGCCGCAGCAGCAGGTCGATGCCGTCGGGGTGGGCCCGGTCAGCCGACACGGCGGGCGGTGCGGCGGGTGCTTCGGACATCGCGGAAGTCTCCTGAACTCTCGTCGAGCCCGCTGCCGGCGATGTCGCGGAAGACGTCCTCCAGCGTGGGCAGCGGGTCCGTCGCCCGGGCACCTCGGCGTTCGGAGAGGCCCTGGCGCAGTTCGGTGGGGGTGCCGAGGGCTCGGATGCGGCCGTGGTGCATGAGGCCGACCCGGTCGCAGTACTGGTCGGCCTCGTCCATGTAGTGGGTGGTGACCAGGACCGTCATGCCGGTGGCGGCGCGGACGGCACCGATGTGCTCCCACACGCCGGTGCGGGCGATCGGGTCGAGGCCGATGGTGGGTTCGTCGAGGATCAGCAGGCGGGGCGCGCTGACCAGGGCCTGGGCGAGTTCGAGCCGGCGGACCATACCGCCGGAGTAGGTGCCGGCGAGCCGGTCGGCGGCGTCGGTGAGGCCGACGGCGGCGAGGGCCTGGCCGACCCGTGCGGCGCGCTCGCGGCGGGGCACGTCGAAGACGCGGGCGAACAGGGCGACGTTCTCGCGGCCGGTCAGGCCGGCGTCGGCGGACAGCTGCTGCGGGACGTAGCCGAGCAGCCGGCGTACGGCCATACGGTCGTCCGCGGCGTCGTGCCCGAAGACCCGGACCATGCCCGCGGGCACCGGCAGGAGGGTGGTCATGCAGCGGATCGCCGTGGTCTTCCCGGCACCGTTGGGTCCGAGCAGCCCGAAGACCTCGCCCTCGCGCACGGTCAGGTCGAGTCCGTCCACCGCGTTGGTGTCCGCGAATGCATATGCGAGCCCGGTGCAGGCCACGGCGTCGGCGGTGTGTCGTGTCATGGTCGCTCCGCCTCCGCACGCAGGTTGTCGGCCAGTCTGCGCAGCGCCGGGATCGCCGCGAGCAGCGTCTCGCGGTCCGCCTCGTCGAGCCGGGACACCTGACGCCGTACGAGGTCCGAGCGGCGTCTGCGCCATTCGCCGAGCCGGGCCTCGGCCGCCGGGGTGGGCAGCAGCCGGGCGGCCCGCCGGTCGGCCGGGTCGGTCTCGCGGGCCAGACAGCCCTGCCGGGCCAGCTGATTGACCAGCGTCGACACCGAATTGCCCGCCAGGTACAGCTCCTTGGCCGCCTCCGAGATCCCGATGCCGGGCCGCTCCACGACCAGCCGGAGCAGCTCCACCTCGGCGGTGCGCAGCGGCGGGGCGGGCATCTCCCGGCGCAGTCTGCGGCGGACCAGCCGCTGGACGCCGACGAGCGCGTCGGCGAGGTCCTCGGGGAAGGTCTCCTGTTCCACGCCTTCGACGTTACCTCTGTAACAGAGGTAATGAACCAAGGAAGGGTCAAGGCCGCGCGGACATACAGTCACCCGGCCGTAACACGTAGTGGCATTCACGAAATGTGTTTCAGGTTCTGGTTGGACGGGAATACAGCCATATGTGCTTCGGACAGGAGGCACTTCCGTGGGAGCCGGCCAACAGGCCCCTGGGTGTCCTCCACGAGGTCCGAGCGCGCGCCTCCCATGGCTGTCCAGCCAGCACCTGCTGAGGGAGGTGCGCACGGATGTGTGCCGCCACCAGAACGAAGCAGCACCCGCACGACGACGCCCCCGACACCGCGGAGGCGTTCGCACGGCTCGTGGGACTCCCCGAAGGGCCGGAGCGCAAGGTTCTCAAGGACGAACTGATCCAGGCCTGGTTGCCCATGGCCGAGCGGATCGCCGTCCGGTTCAAGGGTCGTGGCGAGAACCTGGAGGATCTGTACCAGGTGGCCGCCCTGGGCCTGGTGAAGGCCGTCGACCACTACGACCCGGACCGCGGCCATGCCTTCGAAGCGTATGCGGTACCCACCATCACCGGTGAGATCAAGCGGCACTTCCGCGACCACATGTGGACCTTGCATGTGCCGCGCCGGGTCCAGGACCTGCGCAACCGGGTGCGCAGCTCCTCCAAGGAGCTGTCGCAGCAGACCCCGGGGCGGGCCCCCACGGTTGCCGAGATAGCGGAGCACGCCCAGCTGAGCGAGGACGAGGTCCGCACCGGGATGGAAGCTCTGGACTGCTTCTCCGCGCTCTCGCTGGAGGCGGAGATGCCCGGGACGGACGGCTATGCGCTGGGGGACGCGATCGGCGGTCCCGATCCCGCGTACGAAATCGTCATCGACCGTGTCTCCGTCAAGCCGTGTCTGCAACGGCTCCCGGAGCGCGAGCGGACGATCCTCTATCTCCGGTTCTTCCGCGGGATGACGCAGAGCCGCATCGCCTGCCAGCTCGGAATCTCACAGATGCACGTGTCCCGGCTGCTCAGCGGCTGCTTCGCCCATCTGCGTGAGGAGCTGATGACCGAAGCGCGGTGAGCCGTAGTCCTACCCCGCCCCCGGGATCTGCGTCGGGCCGTGACGCTCCAGGGCTTCTTCGAGCTCGAAGCGGATCTCGGGCGGCATCTCGCCCTCCCTGCCCCAGACGAGAATCAGTTCCGCGACCCGGCGGAGCTTGATGTTCGTGTGCTGGGAGACCTCCTTCAGCACCGCCCATCCCTCGTCCGGCGCCACCCGGCCCAGCGCGACGACCATGCCGATCGCCTGGTCCACGACGGCGTGCGAGACCACCGCTGCCTTGAGCTGGTCGACTTCCTCTTCCAGTTCAAGGATCCGGTCGGTCTCGTCGGCGGGCTCGCTCGGTACCGGTGCCACGCATCCATCGTCGTCTCTTCGCCGGTCGGGTGCCAGTGAACGCGTGGACGGACATCGGCCGTTTCGGCACTCCGCCGGGGGTACTCGACAGGCCCGGCAGCGGTTCCGGCCGGACACTGGGAGCACACCGGTGGCCGCCGGTGGGGCGAGACCAGGACGCGACTGACATGAACAATACGAAGACCCCCGGGAGCACGGCCGATGTCGTGTCCACACACTCCGTGTTCGGCGCACCCTGCTGGGTGAGCCTGACCAGCCGTGACCTGGAGGCCACCGAGGTGTTCTACACGGCCGTGCTCGGGTGGCGCTGGCGGCCGGCCAAGCTGGGCGACCGGTTCCGGGTCGCGCTGGTGCAGAACGTCCCGGTGGCCGGGATCGCCGCGGTCGCCTCGATGTGGCAGATGGCCGTGGCCTGGACCCCGTATTTCGCCGTGCCGAGCGCGGACGATGCGGTCGCCCGGGTCCAGGAACGCGGCGGAACCGCGGCCGTGGGGCCGCTCTCCCTGCCGCCCGGACGGGCCGCGCTGCTCGCGGACCGCGACGGGGCGACGTTCGGCATCTGGGAGGGCGAGCTCATCTCCAACTGGGAGACGTGGCGGCGGGCCGCGCCGACGTTCATCCGCCTGCACACACGTGACGCGTTCGACGCTGCCCTGTTCTACGGCGAGGTGCTCGACTGGGCCACCGAGGGGCCGGGGTACTGCGAGGTGCACTACGAGGGCGGCGAGGTCGTGCTGCGCAGCGGCGGTGACGCGGTGGCGCGCATCGAGTCGGGGGCGGTCGGGTCCGCGCCCGACCCGACGATCCGTCCCCATTGGCAGGTCCACTTCGCGGTCGAGGATGTCGCGGAGTGCGCGCGGGACGCGGAGCTGAACGGGGGCAGCGTGCTGACGAAGGGCAGTGACGAGGCGGTGCTGCGGGATCCGGACGGGGCGCAGTTCACGGTGACCTCGCGCCGTGAGAGGTGACGCTCAGGGGCGTCGGCGCGAGGGTCGGGACAGGAGAACCAGGCTGCGGCGCTCGATGAGCACTGCCGTGCCCGCCTTGTGCTCCACCTCGTCCGGGGGGCTCTGCTGCTCCGACGTGTCGATCAGTGTCGTCCAGCGTTCGCCGTACGTCTCGTCCGGGAGCTGGAACTCCATCGGCTCCCAGTAGCTGTTCAGCAGCATCAGGAACGAGTCGTCCACGACCGGCCGCCCGCACGAGTCGGGCTCGGCGATCGCGTCGCCGTTGAGGAAGGCGGCGACCGCGTGCGCGTCCGAGCGGCGCCAGTCGTCCGGTGTCATCTCGCGGCCGTCGGGCAGCAGCCACACCAGGTCGGGCAGCGGCTGGTCGGGGTGGGTCGGGGTCTCCCCCTGGAAGAAGCGGCGGCGGCGCAGCACGGGGTGGGCGGCGCGCAGGCCGATGACGTGCCGGGTGAAGTCGGCGAGGGCACGCTGGTCGTCGGTGAGCCGCCAGTCGACCCAGGAGACCTCGTTGTCCTGACAGTAGGCGTTGTTGTTGCCGCGCTGGGTGCGGCCGAGTTCGTCGCCGTGGCAGAGCATCGGGATGCCCTGGGACAGCAGCAGAGTGGCGAGGAAGTTGCGCTGCTGACGGGCGCGCAGCCCGAGCACGGCCGGGTCGCTGGTCTCGCCTTCGGCACCGCAGTTCCAGGACCGGTTGTGGCTCTCGCCGTCCCGGTTGTTCTCGCCGTTGGCCTCATTGTGCTTGTCGTTGTACGAGACGAGGTCGCGCAGCGTGAATCCGTCGTGCGCGGTGACGAAGTTCACGCTGGCGCGCGGGCGGCGCCCGCTGTGCGCGTACAGGTCCGAGGAGCCGGTCAGCCGGGAGGCGAACTCGCCGAGCGAACCGGGCTCGGCCCGCCAGAAGTCCCGTACGGCGTCCCGGTACTTGCCGTTCCACTCCGACCACAGCTGCGGGAAGTTGCCCACCTGGTAGCCGCCCTCCCCCACGTCCCAGGGCTCGGCGATCAGCTTGACCCGGCTGATCACCGGGTCCTGCTGGATCAGGTCGAAGAACGCGGAGAGCCGGTCCACCTCGTGGAACTGCCGGGCCAGGGTCGCCGCGAGGTCGAAGCGGAAGCCGTCGACATGCATCTCGGTGACCCAGTAGCGCAGCGAGTCCATGATCAGCTGGAGCACGTAGGGGTGCCGCATCAGCAGGCTGTTGCCGGTGCCGGTGGTGTCGTAGTAGTGCGCCCAGTCGCCGTCCACCAGGCGGTAGTACGAGGCGTTGTCGATGCCCCGGAAGGACAGCGTCGGGCCGCGCTCGTTGCCCTCGGCGGTGTGGTTGTAGACCACGTCCAGGATCACTTCGAGACCGGCCGCGTGCAGCGCCTTCACCATCGACTTGAACTCGTCGACCTGCCGGCCGCGGGTGCCGCGGGCGGCGTAGGTGTTGTGCGGCGCGAAGAAGCCGATCGTGTTGTAGCCCCAGTAGTTGGACAGACCGCGGCTCTGCAGTACGCCGTCCTGGACGTACTGGTGCACCGGCATCAGTTCGACGGCGGTCACGCCGAGGGACGTGAGGTGCTCGACGATCGCGGGGTGCGCCAGCCCGGCGTAGGTGCCGCGCAGCTCGGGCGGGACGTCGGGGTGACTGCGGGTCAGGCCCCGTACGTGGGCCTCGTAGATGACGGTGTCGGCGTACGGCCGTCTCGGCGGCCTGTCGTCGCCCCAGTCGAAGTACGGCTCGGTGACCACGCCGAGCATGGTGTGCCCGGCGCTGTCCGCCGGGGTCGGGGCGCCCGGGGTCCGCTCGAAGAGGGAGGCATGGTTGTCGACCTGGCCGTCCACGGCCCGGCTGTACGGGTCGAGCAGCAGCTTCGCCGGATTGCAGCGGTGGCCGAGGCCCGGGTCCCAGGGGCCGTGCACCCGGTAGCCGTAGCGCTGCCCCGGGCCGACGTCGGGCAGATAGCCGTGCCAGACGAAGCCGTCGATCTCGGTCAGCGGGACCGCGCTGTGCCGGCCCTTGTCGTCGACGAGGACGAGTTCGACGCGTTCGGCGACCTCGCTGAACATGGCGAAGTTGGTGCCCCGGCCGTCGTACGCGGCTCCCAGCGGGTAGGGGTGCCCGCTCCAGGCGGACACCCCTCGGCTCCTGTCGTCACGGCGCCGTCTCGCGGTCACCGGGCCTCCTCTAGGACGCCGTCCCGGATGTCCGCCGCGTGCGCGACGGCCGTGGCGGGCACGTCGCGGGGGACGCGGCGCGCCTCGCGCAGACTGGGCGCGGGGGCGGCCGGTACGAGCGGGGCGCGTTCGCCGGCGCGGGCGCGCTGCGAGAACCAGATGACCTTGCTGCCGGACTCGGTGGCGCAGCAGCCCCAGCCGTCACTCGTCAGGGCGATGTGCCTCAGGCAGGCGCGCAGCTCGTGGTCCGGGCGCAGGGCGCGGTCGTTGTCGCCGACGGCCGTGATGAGGTGCTGGCCGTTCCACCACATCTCGATCGAGATGTTCTTGTCCGTAGCGTGCTCGTCGATGACCCTGAGCAGCATCTCCGCGCCGTGGCGGACGGGCTCGACAAGCGTCTCCAGGTCCCAGTACCTGAGGTGGGCGGCCAGAATTCGGCTGACCTGACCCACCCGTTCGGGGCTGACTTCCACGTCGAGGTGGTAGTAGCAGGGCACTGCGGTCTTCACCGTTTACCTCCTCACCGCGAAAGCTCCCGCTCTCCTCGCCCCTGCGGGGCGGGGCCCCGATTACGGAGCGTGAGCACTGATCGCTTCTGAGTCACTCCAGGGTGGGGGCGGTACGCCATTCGTGCAACAGGAGCGCACTCCTGAGGTAGTTGAAGATCCAACAGGACGCTGCGTCGTCAACCGTGCACCATGTGTGAAGACCTCGATGCCCGTAACGGAACCCGTGCGTATGCGCGCACGGGTTTCCGCCCGACGGTCGGGAAACGCTCATCGAGCCCGGAAGGTGAACGGGGCCAATGCTGCTACCGGCCAAAGCCGAAGTCGCCCGGCAACTTCGGCGATACCGGGCCTGGGAACGAGCCATGCTCGCGGCCCCGGCCGACCTCATGGTGCGCGCCACCTTCGAGGACACCGGTTACACCCTCTGTGTGCTGATGGGGAAGCGCTGCGCGCGCGAGGCCGTGGACGCCGCAGAGCGCTATCTGCGGATCACCCCGGCCGACTATCTCCTGGAGCAGAACGAACGGCCCCGTACGGCGAGCGTCTCCGCCCGGAGAGGACCGCTGAGATCACGTCGGCGGCGTTTCCATGCCGGGAGGTAGCCGGCTTCCGGCGAAGATCGAACCCCCGGCCGGGCCCTGTGCCCGGCCTTGAGCGCGGTGGAGGTGAACCATGGGCAGGACCAAGAGCAAAGCCGGTGCCGGCATCGGGACCATCGGCCGTATCCCGGTACGGGACGTACGACCGGCCGTGGAGTGCGGCAGGCACCCGGCGAAGGCAGTCGTGGGCGAGACCTTCGAGGTCACCGCCACCGTGTTCCGCGAGGGCCACGACTCCGTGGCCGCCAATGTCGTACTCACCGACCCGGACGGCCGCCCCGGCCCCTGGACACCGATGCACGAACTGGCCCCCGGCATGGACCGCTGGGGCGCCAAGGTGACGCCGTCCGCGGTGGGCCGCTGGACGTTCCATGTGGAGGCCTGGAGCGATCCGGTGGCCACGTGGCGCCGCACCGCCCGGATCAAGGTGCCGGCCGGCATCGACGTCGGGCTGGTCCTGGAGGAGGGCGGCGAGCTGTACGAGCGTGCCGCCGCCGGAGTGCCCGACGAGTCGGAGCGGGCGGCCGTGCTGGCCGCCTCGGAGGCGCTGCGCGACGACTCACTGCCGCCCGTGTCACGGCTCGCGGCGGCGTTCGCGGCGAACGTCGATGCCGTGTTGGGGCGCTATCCGTTGCGGGATCTGGTGACCGCGTCGGATCCGCTGCCGCTGCTGGTGGAGCGGGAGCGGGCCCTGTACGGGTCCTGGTACGAGTTCTTCCCGCGTTCCGAAGGCACCGCCGAGCGTGCGCACGGCACTTTCGAGTCCGCGGCCGGACGGTTGCCGGGGATCGCGGCGATGGGCTTCGACGTCGTCTACCTGCCACCGATCCACCCGATCGGCACGACCTTCCGCAAGGGCCCCAACAACACCCTGTCCGCAGGCGTCGACGACGTCGGCGTGCCGTGGGCGATCGGTTCGCCCGAGGGCGGCCACGACGCCGTCCACCCCGGCCTCGGCACGATCGAGGACTTCGACCGGTTCGTCGCCCGGGCCGGCGAACTCGGTCTGGAGGTCGCGCTCGACTTCGCCCTGCAGTGCTCGCCGGATCACCCCTGGGTGGACAAGCATCCGGAGTGGTTCCACCACCGCCCGGACGGCACGATCGCCTATGCGGAGAACCCGCCGAAGAAGTATCAGGACATCTACCCCATCGCGTTCGACGCGGACATGGACGGTCTGATCGCCGAGACGCTGCGGGTGCTGCGGCACTGGATGGACCACGGGGTGCGGATCTTCCGGGTCGACAACCCGCACACCAAGCCGGTCGTGTTCTGGCAGAAGGTGATCGCGGACGTGGGCCGCACCGACCCGGACGTGATCTTCCTGGCGGAGGCGTTCACCCGGCCGGCGATGATGCACACCCTGGCCCAGATCGGCTTCCAGCAGTCGTACACGTACTTCACCTGGCGCAACACCAAGCAGGAACTCACCGAGTACCTGACCGAGCTGTCGGGGGAGGCGGCCGCCTACATGCGGCCGAACTTCTTCGCCAACACCCCCGACATCCTGCACGAGTTCCTCCAGCAGGGCGGCCGGCCCGCCTTCGAGCTGCGGGCCGTCCTCGCCGCGACGCTCTCCCCAAGCTGGGGCATCTACAGCGGCTACGAACTGTGCGAGAACACCGCACTGCGCAAGGGCAGCGAGGAGTACCTCGACTCCGAGAAGTACCAGCTACGCCCCCGCGACTGGGCCGCCGCCGAACGCGAAGGCCGCACCATCACACCCCTGATCACCCGCCTCAACGCCATTCGCAGGTGCCACCCCGCGCTCCACCGGCTGCGCAATCTCCGCTTCCACCGGACCGACAACGACTCGCTGATCGCGTACAGCAAGCGCACCGGTCCGGACACGGTCCTGGTGGTCGCGAACCTTGATCCGCACCACACCCAGGAAGCCACGGTCTCGTTGGACATGCCGCAACTCGGCCTGGACTGGGACGCCTCCCTGTCCGTGCACGACGAACTGACGGGCGAGAGCTACCGCTGGGGCCGGACCAACTACGTACGCCTCGAACCCGGCACGGCGCCCGCGCACGTTTTCCACGTCCAGGCTTCGCCACCGCAGATCGGAGGGTCCTGAGCCCCATGACCGTCAACGAGCCCGTTCAGGACACCTTCGAGGACACCCCTGCCAGGGATCGTGACCCCGACTGGTTCAAACGCGCCGTCTTCTACGAGGTCCTGGTCCGCTCCTTCCAGGACAGCAACGGCGACGGCGTCGGCGACCTCAAGGGCCTGACCGCCAAACTCGACTACCTGCAATGGCTCGGCGTCGACTGCCTGTGGCTGCCGCCCTTCTTCAAATCGCCCCTCCGCGACGGCGGCTACGACGTCTCCGACTACACCGCCGTGCTGCCCGAATTCGGCGACCTCGCCGACTTCGTCGAATTCGCCGACGCCGCCCACCAGCGCGGCATGCGGGTCATCATCGACTTCGTCATGAACCACACCAGCGACCAGCACCCGTGGTTCCAGGAATCCAGAAAAGACCCCGACGGCCCCTACGGCGACTACTACATGTGGGCGGACGACGACAAGGCCTACTCCGACGCCCGCATCATCTTCGTCGACACCGAAGCCTCCAACTGGACCTTCGACCCGGTCCGCAAGCAGTACTTCTTCCACCGCTTCTTCTCCCACCAGCCCGACCTCAACTACGAGAACCCGGCCGTACAGGAAGAGATCCTGGCCGCCCTCCGCTTCTGGCTGGACCTGGGGATCGACGGCTTCCGGCTCGACGCCGTGCCCTACCTGTACTCGGAAGAGGGCACGAACTGCGAGAACCTTCCCGCCACCCACGCATTCCTCAAGCGTGTTCGCCGCGAGATCGACGCGATGTATCCGGACACGGTGCTGCTGGCGGAGGCCAATCAGTGGCCGGAGGACGTAGTCGACTACTTCGGCGACTACGGCAACGGCGGCGACGAATGCCACATGGCTTTCCATTTCCCGGTCATGCCGCGCATCTTCATGGCGGTGCGGAGGGAGTCGAGGTACCCGGTCTCGGAAATCCTCGCCAAGACGCCGGCCATCCCGTCCGGCTGCCAGTGGGGCATCTTCCTGCGCAACCACGACGAGCTGACCCTCGAAATGGTCACCGACGAGGAACGCGACTACATGTGGGCGGAGTACGCCAAGGACCCCCGCATGCGCGCCAACATCGGCATCCGCAGGCGTCTCGCCCCGCTCCTGGACAACGACCGTCACTCGATCGAACTCTTCACGGCCCTGCTGCTGTCCCTGCCGGGCAGCCCGATCCTCTATTACGGCGACGAGATCGGCATGGGCGACAACATCTGGCTCGGCGACCGCGACGCCGTCCGCACCCCCATGCAGTGGACCCCGGACCGCAACGCCGGCTTCTCCACCTGTGACCCCGGACGGCTCTGCCTGCCGACGATCATGGACCCGGTCTACGGCTACCAGGTGACGAACGTCGAGGCGTCCATGGCGTCGCCGTCGTCGCTGCTGCACTGGACCCGCCGCATGATCGAGATCCGCAAGCAGAACCCGGCGTTCGGCCTCGGCACCTACACCGAACTCCAGTCGTCGAACCCGGCGGTCCTCGCCTTCCTGCGCGAGTACGAGGACGACCTGGTGCTGTGCGTCCACAACTTCGCCCGCTTCGCACAGCCCACCGAGCTCGACCTTCGCGAGTTCAGCGGACGCCACCCGGTCGAGCTGTTCGGCGGGGTCCGATTCCCGGCCATCGGCGAACTGCCGTATCTGCTGACCCTCGGGGGCCACGGCTTCTACTGGTTCCGGCTCACCCGAGTCGCATCCCGCATCGGCAGACGACTTTGAGCGTGAGCTTCGAGCGTGTGCCGAGGAAAGGACGCGTCACCATGCAGAAGACCGCATCTCCCCGACCCACCCGTACCGTCGACGCGAGCCCGATGGCCTCGCTGGCCGGGCTGCTGCGCGAGTGGCTGCCACGCCAGCGCTGGTTCGCGGGCAAGGACCGGCCCGTCACCGACCTCGCGCTGCTGTCGATGACGGAGCTGTTCCCGGGCTGTCTGCATCTGCTGGTGCACGCCGGTCACTCGGCGGTGCCGTCGCCCGGCGGCGCACCCCCGGCCGGCGACTGCTACCAGCTGCTGATCGGCGTACGTCAGCATCTGTCGCCACGCCTCGGGAAGGCGCTCATCGGCCGGGCGGAGGAAGGTCCGCTCGCCGGTCTGACGGTCTTCGACGCGCTTCAGGACCCCCGCTGCGCCCAGCTGCTGCTGGACCGGCTGCGGCACCCCGGCACGGCGGGCCCGCTGCGCTTCGAGGGCGACCCGTCGGTGCCGGTGCCGGCCGGGCTCGTGCCGCGGCTGCTGGACGCCGAGCAGTCCAACTCCTCGCTGGTGTACGGCGAGGCGTTCATCCTGAAGCTGTTCCGGCGCATCCAGCCCGGCGTCAATCCCGACCTGGAGCTGTCCGGCGCGCTGGCCCAGGAGGGCTGCGGTCGGGTACCGGCTCCGGTGGCCTGGTTCCGTACGACGCACCCGTGGGAGGCGACGCTCGGCGTGCTCCAGCCGTTCCTGCGGGACGCCTCCGACGGCTGGACGCTGGCGCTCGGCGCGCTGGCCTCGGGTGACGACTTCACCGCGGAGGCCCGTCAGCTGGGTCAGGCGACGGCGGACGTGCACCTGGCGCTGGCGTCGGCGTTCCCCTCCCGGGCGCACGCCGAGAACAGCAGGACGGCCGCGGCGATGACCGAACGCCTGGAGCTCGCAGCGCACTTCGTCCCCGCGCTCCAGCCCCATGTCCCCGGGCTGCGCACCGCCTTCGGCACCCTCGCCGCCTGCGATCCCGGGCCGCCGGCCCAGCGCATCCACGGCGACCTGCACCTCGGTCAGGTGCTGCGGGCCGGCCGGGAGTGGTTCGTCATCGACTTCGAGGGCGAGCCGTCCCGCCCGCTGGCCGAGCGGCGGGGTGTGCACTCCCCGGTGCGGGACATCGCCGGCATGCTGCGCTCCTTCGACTACGCCGCCCGCCAGCGCCGGCCGTGGCGGCCGGAGTGGGCGCGCCGCTGCCGGGAGGCCTTCTGCGCGGGCTACGCCGCCCGCGCCGGCTGGGACCCGCGCACGAAGCACGGGCTGCTCCGTGCCTACGAGACCGACCGCGCCGTGTACGAGGTGCTGTACGAGGCCCGGCACCGACCCGACTGGTTGCCCGTACCGATGGCGGCGATCGAACGCCTCGCCGTGAGAGGAGCCTGACCCCCATGGCCCTGCACGAGACCTCGCGGCCCGAGTCGGCCGGACCCGGCCGGCTCGCCACCGCGCCCGCCCTCGATCCGGCCGAGCGTGAGCGCCTGTTGTCGGGCGCCCACCACGATCCGCACGCGCTGCTCGGGGCCCGTCCCGTCCCCGGCGGGATCGCGTTCCGGGCGCTGCGCCCGTTCGCGCGTGCGGTGAGCGTCGTGGTCGACGGCGAGCGCACCGCGCTGGTCTCGGAGGGCGGCGGTCTGTTCTCCGCCGTACTCGCGCTGGACGCGGTCCCCGCGTACACGCTGCTGGTGTCCTACGCCGAGGACGGGTCGGACGAGCGGGAGTTCCACGACCCGTACCGCTTCCTGCCCGCCCTCGGCGAGTTCGACCTGCACCTCATCCGCGAGGGCAGGCACGAGGAGCTGTGGAAGGCGCTCGGCGCCGAACCCATGACCCATCAGGGCGTGGCCGGCACCCGCTTCACGGTGTGGGCGCCGAACGCGCGGGGAGTGCGGGTCGCCGGGGACTTCACCTGCTGGGACGGGACGGCGTTCCCGATGCGGTCGCTCGGTGCGTCCGGGGTGTGGGAGCTGTTCCTGCCCGGCATCGGCGAGGGCACCCGGTACAAGTTCGAGATCACCTCCCGGCACGGCCACCGCTTCCTCAAGGCGGACCCGATGGCACGCCGTGCGGAGGTCCCGCCGGACACGGCGTCGATCGTGCACGCCTCGCACTACGAGTGGGGCGACGAGCAGTGGATGGCGCACCGGGGCGACGTGCCGGTGCACCAGGCCCCCTTCTCGGTGTACGAGGTGCACCTGCCGTCCTGGCGGCCGGGGCTGACGTACCGCGAACTCGCCGAGCAACTGCCCGCGTACGTCGACTACCTGGGCTTCACGCACGTCGAGTTCATGCCGGTCGCGCAGCATCCGTTCGCCGGTTCCTGGGGCTACCAGGTCACCGGCTTCTACGCGCCGACCTCGCGGCTGGGTACGCCCGACGACTTCAAGTACCTGGTCGACGCCCTGCACCGGGCCGGCATCGGGGTGATCGTGGACTGGGTGCCGGCGCACTTCCCGAAGGACGACTGGGCGCTGAGCCGGTTCGACGGGGAGCCGCTGTACGAGCCCGGGGACTCGCGGCGGGCCGAGCATCCCGACTGGGGGACGTACGAGTTCGACTACGCGCGCACCGAAGTGCGCAACTTCCTCGTCGCGAACGCGACGTACTGGTGCGAGGAGTTCCACATCGACGGGCTGCGGGTGGACGCCGTCGCCTCCATGCTCTACCTCGACTACTCGCGGGACTCCGGCCAGTGGACGCCGAACGAGTTCGGCGGGCGTGAGGACCTGGCCGCGATGGCGTTCCTCCAGGAGATGAACGCGACGGTGTACCGGCGCAACCCCGGGGTCGTCACGATCGCGGAGGAGTCGACCGCCTGGGGCGGGGTGACCCGGCCGACCGACAGCGGCGGGCTCGGCTTCGGGCTGAAGTGGAACATGGGCTGGATGCACGACTCGCTCCAGTACATCTCCAAGGAGCCGGTGCACCGCAAGTACCACCACAACGAGATGACGTTCTCGATGGTGTACGCGTACAGCGAGAACTACGTGCTGCCCATCTCCCACGACGAGGTCGTGCACGGCAAGCAGGCTCTGGTGTCCAAGATGCCGGGCGACTGGTGGCAGCGTCGCGCCAACCACCGCGCATATCTGGGCTTCATGTGGGCGCACCCGGGCAAACAACTGCTCTTCATGGGGCAGGAGTTCGCACAGGGCGCCGAGTGGTCGGAGGCACATGGTCCGGAGTGGTGGCTGCTCGATCCCGGGTACGCGTCGGCCGGCGACCACGAGGGCGTGCGGGATCTGGTCGCGGATCTGAACGCGCGCTACCGGGCGACGCCGGCCCTGTGGGAGCGGGACACCGACCCTGGCGGGTTCCGGTGGGTGCTCGGGGACGCCGGCGACGACAACGTCTTCGCCTTCCTGCGGTTCGGTGCCGACGGCACGCCGATGCTCGCCGTCAGCAACTTCTCCCCCGTGGTCCGTCACGACTACCGGCTCGCGGTGCCGGATTCGGTGATCGCGTGGCACGAGGCCCTCAACACCGACGCCGCGCGCTACGGCGGGAGCGACGTCACCAACCCCGGTCCGGTCAAGCCGGAGGACGGGCACATCAGCCTCACGCTGCCTCCGCTGGCCACGGTGTGGCTGCTGCCTGAACGGATGTGACGCCGGAGTTCTCCGTTCCCGACACCATCCGGTCCAGGCTGGGCTAGATTCGGGCAGCGCCGATAACGGAACTCATCGGTGACGTCACACCCGGTACACATCTGGAGCAGTGCACATGCGCGACCTCGGCCTCGCTCCCCCCAGCGTCACGCCCATGACCGGCGGGCTCGCAGACAGCGTCTTCGAGACGGCGGCCGTCAATCCGACATTGCCGATGCTCGCGCGCCGTCCCGATCCCTCCTCCACCGTGTGGGAGGAGGTGACGGCCGTGGAACTGCGCGACGAGGTGGCCGATCTCGCCAAGGGCCTGGTCGCGTCCGGCATCTCGCCGGGCCACCGCGTGGCCATCATGGCGCGCACCCGGTACGAGTGGACGGTGCTCAGCTACGCGCTGTGGACGGTCGGCGCCGAGGTGGTCCCGATCTATCCGACGGCGTCGCGCGACCAGGTCGAGTGGATCCTGCGGGACGCCGAGTGCGTGGGCGTCGTCGTCGAGGACGAGCAGGCGGTCATGACGGTCGGCTCCGTGTGCGGATCGCTGCCGCGGCTGCGGCACGTCTGGCAGCTGGACGCGGGAGGGCTCGCGCAGCTCGCGGAGCGCGGTGAGTTCGTCCCGTTCACCACGGTCGAGTCGCTGCGCCGCATCGTCCTGCCGGACTCCACCTCGGTCGTCGCCTACACGTCCGGCACGACGGGACATCCCCTGGGCTGCGCCCTCAGTCACCGGAATCTGGCGACCCCCTGCGACACGCTGCTCGCGGGCTGGGGCCACAAGGTGGTACCACCGGGCGGCCAGGCGTCCGTCCTCGCCTTCCTGCCTTTCTCCCATGTGTACGGCCTGCTGCTCCAGACCCTGTGCATCCGCGGCGGCATGATGATGGGCCACGAGCCCGACCTGCGCGAGGAAGCCCTTTCGGCCGCCCTGCGCAGTTTCAGACCCACCTATTTCTGTGCCGTGCCGTCGATCTTCGAGAAGATCTACAAGAACGCCCTGCGCGTGGCCCAGCAGGCGGGCCGGGGTGCCCTGTTCGAGCGGGCCGCGGACACCGCTCGGGACTTCGCGGCGGCCCTGGAACGGCAGCGGCTGGGCGGCGGCCCTGGACCCGGTTTCGATCTTCGGCTGCAACACGCACTGTACGAACGGACGGTGTACCGCAAGTTCCGCAGCGCGCTGGGCGGCCGGGTCATGCTCGGGACGTCCGGCGGCTCCTCCTTCAACCGCGAGCTCTCCCTCTTCTACGAGGGCGTCGGCATCTACGTGAACGACGGGTACGGGCTCACCGAGACCAGCGGCGGTGTCACCGCCCAGCCGCTCGGCCGGGAGATGTCGGGGTCGGTCGGGCAGGCACTGCCGGGTGTGGACATCCGGGTGGCCGACGACGGGGAGATCCTGGTGCGCGGGGCGTCGGTGTTCCAGGGCTATGTCAACGACGACGCCTCGACACGGGCGGCGCTGCGCGGCGGCTGGCTGGCGACCGGGGATCTGGGGCGGCTGGACTCCGACGGCTATCTGACCATCACGGGGCGCAAGAAGGACGTCATCGTCACGAGCAGCGGCAAGAGTGTCTCGCCGGCGCTCCTGGAGCAGCGGCTGAGGATGCATCCGCTGGTCCACCAGGCGGTGGTCGTGGGTGACAACCAGCCCTGCGTCGGGGCCCTGATCACTCTGGACCCCGACTTCCTGGCCTACTGGCGCGACTCCCTCGCCGTGCGCAGCGACTCGCGGATCCGGGAGGCGCGTGAGGAGAACGCGCTGCGCGAGGAGGTCGCCCGGGCCGTGGCCGCCGCCAACAGCGCGGTGTCGCGCCCGGAGTCGATCCGGGTGTTCCGGGTGCTGGCGGAGCCGTTCGACGTGGCCAGCGGTCTGCTGACGCCGTCGATGAAGCTGCGGCGGGACGCGATCGTGCGGCACTACGCGCTCCAGATCGACGCGATGTACCAGGCCCGCTCGCGCGCGCCGCGGGAGCAGCTGTCGGACGAGTTCGCGCACTGGGACGACACGGACAACGTCTTCGGCTGAGTGTCCGTTCGTCTCATTCACCCGTCGTCAGCCGCACGACGTTCGACCGCTCCCCGAGGACGAAGGCGCGGACGCGGTAGGTGGCGTGCTTCTCGTCGGGCAGGGGGACGAAGTCGGTGGCCTCGGTGTCGGGGTCGAGGACGGCGACGGGGTCGTAGCCCTCGCCGTCCTTCTTGCGGATCTCCAGGAGGTAGCCGTCCTCGGCCGGGGAGTCGTCGGTCCAGGTGAGGCGGATGCCGTCCGGCCGCTCGGTCAGGTGCGGCCGGGCGGTGGGGCCCCGGTAGGAGGTCAGCCGGTAGTGGAAGGTGGTGCGGGGCATCAGGTCGGGGTGGCGGTAGTCGGTCACCTGGGGCGCGAGGTACTGCAGGACCGTGTACGGTCCGTCCTCTTCGGTCGCGAACTCCAGGACGTGCCCCGCGATCCCGGGCCGGTCGTCCCGCCAGGTCAGGTCGATGTCGGTGGGCGTGGTGAGGGCTGCCCGCAGCGGCTGTTCCGGCTCGGCCGAGCAGGCCGGCAGCGCCAGGATCAGCGCTGCCGGCACCGCGATACGCGCCTTTCCTCGCATACGGGCGGCCGCTACTTGCGCCAGAAGCGGACGTTGCTCCACTCCACGGTGGCCGTCCCGTTGCCGCTGTTGGTGCGGTAGGCGCCGAACTTGTCGTAGAAGCTGCCGCCGGGGCTCGCGTAGGTGTGCTTCAGCGAGCCGTTGATGTACGTGCGGTGCTCGGCGCCGACCTGGTGGACGGTGTTGACGCGGACGGTCGCGCCGACGGTTCCGGCGTTGGAGAGCGTGGTGCCGCCGTGGACTGCGTAGAGCCTGCCGCCGCGTTCGACGGCGAGCATGAAGTACGGGCCGGAGCCGGACTCGTGGAAGGTCTGCTTGAGGCTGATCCGGGTGCCACTGAGGCTGGTGATGCGGAAGTAGCCCTCGAACTGGCGCGTTCCGCCGGTGTAGGTGGCATAGCGTCGTTCAGCCCGTTGGTCGCCGCTGGCCGTGGAGCAGGTGAGCCGGAACGTCAGGCCGTCGATCTGACCGCAGCCCCGCTCCTGCTCGGTGTAGGTGGGTGACACCGACTGCCAGCCCCCGGGCTCGACTTCGGCGAACGCGTGCGGTGCGGCGAGCAGCGACGTGGCGCAGAGTGCCGTGCTCACGGTGAGGGTGCGCAGGGTCGGGCGCATCCTGCCTCCTGTCGGATGTGGGGGGGTGACCACACTTCAAGTGTTCAGATACATGAACTGCGGTCCCTTATATGGATGAGCATTACGGAAGTTAGGTTCGGACCAATGACTCGTCAAGAGATCGCGCGGACATGTCTTTCACTTCCGAACCGGTGTGCCCCCGCGCAGGTTGGGGCAAGGTGGCTCACGACGGGTTCATCTGCCTGCCGCACCCGGCTGGCGGAACGACCGGTGGCGCGGTGGGATCTAGGCGTGCGAAGCCGCGATCCAGGGGCAGGCGAACGTCGTCGAGGCAGACCGCCTGGAGCCGCAGAAGGGATGATCACCGTGACACGACCCAGGATCCTGGTGGTTGGCGCAGGCTTCGCCGGAGTCGGATGCGTTCGCCGATTGGAACGCAAACTCTCCCCGGACGAAGCCGAGATCACTTTGGTGACGCCGTCTTCCTACCAGCTCTACCTGCCGCTGCTGCCACAGGTCGCCTCCGGCGTCCTCACCCCCCAGTCGATCGCCGTGTCCCTGCGCCGCAGCCGCAGGTACCGCACCCGGATCATCCCGGGCGGCGCCATCGGCGTGGACCTCGCCTCGAAGGTGTGCGTCGTGCGCACCATCACCGACAAGCTCCACAACGAGCCGTACGACTACATCGTGCTGGCCCCCGGCAGCATCACCCGGACCTTCGACATCCCGGGACTGACCGACAACGCCTACGGCATGAAGACCCTCGCCGAGGCCGCCTATCTGCGCGACCACGTCATCTCGCAGCTGGACCTCGCCGACGCGAGCCAGGATCCGGACGAGCGGGCGGCGCGGCTCCAGTTCGTGGTGGTCGGCGGCGGGTACGCCGGCACCGAGACCGCCGCGTGCCTGCAGATGCTCACCCACAACGCGGTCAAACGCTATCCGCGGCTCGATCCGCACCTGATCAAGTGGCATCTGATCGACATCGCGCCGCGGCTGATGCCCGAACTCGGCGAGAAACTCGGCACCGACGCGCAGGAGATCCTGCGCAAGCGCGGCATCGAGATCTCGCTGGGCGTGTCCATCGCGAAGGCGGGCCCCGAGGAGGTCACCTTCACCGACGGCCGGGTGATCCCCACCCGCACGCTGATCTGGACCGCCGGTGTCGTCGCCAGCCCGCTGATCTCCACGCTGGGCGCGGAGACGGTCCGCGGCAGGCTCGCGGTCACCGCCGAGATGAACCTGCCCGGGAACGACGGTGTGTTCGCGCTCGGCGACGCCGCCGCGGTGCCCGACGTGGCCAAGGACGAGGAGGGCGCGGTCTGCCCGCCCACCGCGCAGCACGCGATGCGCCAGGGCAAGGTCGTCGCCGACAACGTCATCGCGGCCCTGCGCGACCAGCCGCTTCGGCCGTACCGGCACAAGGACCTCGGACTGGTCGTCGACCTCGGCGGCCGCGACGCCGTCTCCAAACCGCTCGGCGTGGAGCTGAAGGGCCTGCCCGCGATGGCCGTGGCCCGCGGATATCACTGGTCGGCGCTGCGCACCAACGTCGCCAAGACCCGCGTCATGACGAACTGGCTGCTCAACGCGGTCGCCGGCGACGACTTCGTGCGGACCGGATTCCAGTCCCGCACCCCCGCCAAGATGAAGGACTTCGAGTTCGTCCACGCGTATCTGACGCCTGAGCAGGTGCGGGCGCAGGTCGAGGGGAAGGGTGCGGCCGACGGTTCGGCCGAGTGACGTGACGGTGCCGGCCGGGCCGCGGTGCGCGGTGTGAGCGGGGAGAGAGCGGGAGTGAGTACGGCGGCGTGAGGGCAGTGGGAGGGCCGGCCCGGGTACGGTTGCGCGACCGTGTCGCGGCCTCGGACCCGGGTCTGCTGAGACTGACGGCCGGGCTGCGCACGGCGGGCTCGATCGCCCTCGCGGTCGCCGTGCTCGCGCTGCTCGGCACCGACGTCACGCATCTGGTGGCGGGGGCGCTGGCGGCGATGGTCTCGACCTTCGCCATCCGGGAGAAGCAGCGCGGGCAGCAGGCGATCACGCTCGCACTGGGCCTGCCGGTGGCGTTTGCCTCCATGACGTTGGCGGCGGCCCTGCACAGCAGAGTCGTGGCGGGCGACCTGGTCTTCGTCGCGCTCATCTTCTGTGCCGTCTACGGCCGCCGGTTCGGCGACCGGGGCACCGCGCTGGGGCTGATCGGCTTCCAGATCTACTTCGTGTCCCTGTTCGTCGGCGCCTCCGTCGGTGAGCTGCCGGAACTGTTCCGCGCGGTCGCCGTGGCGTTCGGGTGCGGCGCGCTGGTGCGGTTCGTGCTGGTCCCGGAGACGCCGACCGGCGTGCTGGAGCGGCTGCGCGAGGCGTTCCGCGCCCGGCTGGCCCAGTTGCTGTCCGCCCAGCACGATCTGCTGGACGCCGGCCCCGAGGAGGCCGACCGGGCCCTGGAGCAGGTGCGCGAGGGCACCGCACGGCTGCACGAGACGGCTCTGCTGATCCAGGGCCGGCTGGAGGGCGGGACCGCCGACGAGCGGGTGGCCGCGCTCGTCCAACGGCGTGTCGCGGACGCCGAGATCGCCGCCGAGCGGCTGGGGCTGTCGCTGCTGCGGGCGCGCGGCGCCGAGCGCGTGGACACGCTCGCCATGCATCTGCCGGGCGCTCCCATCCCGTCGGGCGGGCGGCAGCCGGTGAAGGACGAGGCGACCGAGACACTGCGCAGAGACCTGGTGGCGCTGCGTGTGCTCGTGCTGCGCCCGGTCGAACAGGCCGCCGGTCCCTCGGTCGCACAGCTGCGCAACCGGCTCCTCGGCTACCGCGACGAGGAGAACCTGCCGGTCGCGTCACCGGCCGTGCAGGACGTGTTCCGGGCCGTCGGCGAGGCCGCCCGTGCGGTCCTGGGCCTGCGGATCGCGCTCGGCGGGGCCCGGGACGAGACGGACGACAGCCCGGCGACCGCCCGCTCGCGCGAGGAACTGGACGCCGAGGACGCGGTGCTCGACGCCGAAGAGGAGACCCCGGCCGAGGAGGCGACGGGCCTGGCGCGGCCCACGACACGTGCCGCGGTGCAGGTCGCCGTGGGGTCGACGCTGGCCATCGTCGGCGGCGAGCTGCTGTCCCGCGACCGCTGGTACTGGGCGGTGCTGACCTGCTGGATCGTGTTCCTCAACACCGCGTCCACGGGCGAGATCCTGGTCAAGGGCTACCGCAGGCTGCTGGGCACCGTCCTCGGCGTCCTGGCCGGGATCGTGCTGGCCGGCGCGGTCGGGCACAACACCTGGACGGCGTTCGCGCTGGTGCTGCTGTTCGTGTTCGCGATGTTCTACTCGGCACCGCTGTCCTACACGGCGGTGTCCTTCTTCGTCACCGCGGCGCTGGGCCTGCTCTACACCCTGCTGCACACCTACAGCCTGTCGGTGCTGGTGCTGCGTATCGAGGAGACGGCGCTCGGCGCGGCCTGCGGGGTGATCGCGGCGGCGTTCGTGCTGCCGGTGCAGACGGACCGCCGGACGAACGAGCTGCTCGCGACCGTGCTGGAGCGGCTCGGCGACGTCACCCGCAGCGCCGTGGACCAGCTCAGCGGCGAACCGCCCAAGGAACTGCTCGACGAGGCGCGCGAGCTCGACCAGGCGCTGGCCGACCTGCGCGCCGCCACCAAGCCGCTCACTCATCCGGTCACGCCGCTGCGGGCCCGCCGGGAGACCGCCCGCTATGTCGTCGCGCTGCTGGAGACGTGCGCTTTCCACGCGCGTTCGCTGGCGGCGACCGCCGAGCTGCTGCCCACCCACCCCTCCATCGCGGCCGACCCACGGCTGCGCCGGGCCGCCGGGCGTATCGAGCACAACCTGGAGGCGATCAGCGCCCACGTCGGTGACGAGCACTCCACCGCCGAGATCGAGACCGGCCCGAGCATCGCCTCGCTCCTCGGCCCGAGCACCCCGGGCGTCCCGCGCTACGGCCGGATCACCGACCGTGTCCTGCGGCATCTGCAACGCCTCGACGAGGGCGTGACGGGCCTGGCCCGGCCACTGGGGGTACCCGTGAAGGCATCTGAGGGATGACCCGGACGACACGGGACCGCACATCGGGGCGATTCCCGGGTACGCGGTTGTCATGACCGATGTCGTGGACTCAGACGAACTGCTGCGACGGATGCACCGAGCCCGGGCCAGCGCCCGGCAGGAGGAGCGATCCTGGCGGATGCGGAGCGAGCAACTGAGGTCGACGGACCCCGAAGGGGCTCGCGACGCCGCCGTCCGGACGCTTGCGTACGAGACGGTGATCGTGGTGCTGGACGAGATCCTGACCCCTGGCAGACGCTCCGAACAGGGCTGAAAACCGGGCCCGAGTGAAACAGGTCACCCGACCCGGTCTCGGTTGCGCGGAATCCACCAAGATGGTTTACGGTTCATCCATACGTGGTCACGGGGTCGATCGAACAAATCCCCCGCGAACCCCGCATACGGCCCTGGCTGGCTTCCCCCGTCCAGCCAGGGCTTTTTCATGCCCTCAATGACCCGGCCCCGCGACCTGCGGCGGAAACCGCTCTCCGCCGAGGTGCTCAGCGCGGCCGCACGGGCTGAAATGGACGCAGGGAAGCACCGGAACCTCAGTCCTCGGCGAGGAGCCCTGTGTCATGACCAAAGCGATCAAACTGCTCACCTCCCTTCCACCGCCGCAGCGCCAGCGCCTTATGTCGCTGGCCCGGGAGGTCTCCTTCCCGGAGGACGCCCGGATCTTCGAGGCGCGCGGCACGGCCGACCGCTTCTGGGTCATCCGCTCGGGCGCCGTCTCCCTCGACCAGCGCGTCACGTCCCTCCAGCGGGTCACCGTCGCGAGTCTCGGCGCCGGTGATCTCCTCGGCTGGTCCTGGCTGTTCCCGCCGTACCAGTGGGACTTCGGCGCGGAGGCGTTCAGCCCGGTGCGCGCCTACGAGTTCGAGGCGGAGGCGGTGCTGCGGCTGTGCGAGGAGGACACGCAGCTCGGGCTGTCGCTGGTGCGGCACGTCGCCGAAATCCTCGCGCACCGGCTGGAGATGACCCGGGGCAAGCTGATGGAGCAGTACGGACAGCACCGGCGCAGTGTGCTCTGAGCGTCAGACGCGGTAGCGGCGCAGGGCAGGCAGCGCGGCGGCCAGGCTCAGCATGAGTACGACGACCAGCAGGCCGCCACCCACGGTTGCCGCGCGGGGTCCGAAGGCCGAGCCCGCCGTGCCGTGCAGGACGTCGGCGAGGCGCGGGCCACCCGCCACGACGACCGTGAACACACCCTGCATCCGGCCGCGCATCTCGTCGCTGGCGGCGGACAGCAGGATCGCCCCGCGGAAGACCATCGAGACCATGTCGGCGACCCCGGCGAGGGCCAGGAACACCACCGCGAGCCACAGGCTGCCGCTGAGCCCGAAGGCGGTGATGGCCGCGCCCCACGCGACGACCGCGCCGATCACCATCCAGCCGTGCCGGCGGGCCCTTGAGAAGGTGCCGGAGAACAGCCCCCCGACCACCGCGCCGATCGGGATCGCGGCGAACAGCAGGCCGAGGGCGAGCCCTTCGCCGTACGACCCGTAGGTCTGGCCGGCCAGTTGGGGGAAGAGGGCGCGGGGCATGCCGAAGACCATCGCGATGATGTCGGCAAGGAAGGACAGCAACAGCACCTTGTGCAGGGCGATGTAGCGGAAGCCCGCCACGATCTCCCGTATGCCCGCGCGGCGTTCGGCGGCGGCCTTCAGGGGCGGCAGCGCGGGCAGCTTGAAGACCGCCCACACCGTCACGCACAGGGCCAGCGCGTCGATGAGATACAGCTCGGCCAGGCCGATCACGGGGATGAGCACGCCGGCCAGCAGCGGCCCCATGACCTGACCGGTCTGCATGACGGTCGAGCCGAGGGCGTTGGCCGCGGGCAGTTCGTCGGCCGGCACCAGGCGCGCGATCGAGGCGTTGCGGGCCGGGGAGTTGATCCCCCAGAACGCCTGCTGCACGGCGAGCAGCACCATCAGCGCCACCACCGACTCCATGCCGGTGACGGCCTGGAGCCAGAACAGCAGCGAGGTGACGGCTATGCCGGTGTTGGTGACGAGGAGCAGCTTGCGGCGGTCCACGCTGTCGGCGATGGCGCCGCCCCACAGCGCGAACACCACCAACGGCAGCAGTCCGGCGAGGCTCGCGGCGCCGACCCACGCCGAGGAGCCGGTGATGTCGTAGATCTGCTTGGGCACGGCGACCGCGGTGAGCTGGCTGCCGACGGCCGTGACGATGGTCGAGGACCACAGCCGGCGGAAGGCCGGGCGGCGCAGCGGGCGGGTGTCCATCGCCCAGCGGCGCCAGCCGCGCCGGGCGGCGACCTGTTCCTGCGGGGCCGCCGCCGTCCGCTCTTCTTCGGTACTGCGCTCGCTCGCGTCCACGGACATCCTGGTTGCTCGTTACACCTATCGGGAACCAGGGATCACTATGGCACCACCGGTCAAGCATCTGGGATGGGTGGTCTCAGGTTTCGGACACCTCACGCGCCCGCGATGAGGCTCGCGCCGAGGGCGATCATCGTCGCGGCGACCAGTCCGTCCAGCACCCGCCAGGCCACCGGCTTGGCGAGGTGGCGGCTCAGCAGCCGAGCACCGAAGCCGAGCGCGGCGAACCAGACCAGGCTGGCGAACGCGGCGCCGAGGCCGAACGTCCAGCGCAGCGGGCCGCGGTCGGCTGCGACCGTGCCGAGCAGGAAGACGGTGTCGAGGTAGACGTGCGGGTTGAGCCAGGTCATCGCGAGGCAGGTCAGCACCGCCCGCCGCCGTGACCCCGCCGCGTCGCCGTCGGTCAGCAGGGCGCCGCCGGGCTTGAAGACCCGGCGAGCGGCGAGCGCGCCGTAGCCGAGGAGGAACAGTCCGCCGACCCAGGCGACCACCGTCAGCACCCCGGGCCAGGCCACGACCACCGCGCCGACGCCGGCCACTCCCAGGGTGATCAGGAGCGCGTCGGACAGGGCGCAGATGCCGATGACGGCGAGGACGGCGTCGCGGCGGATCCCCTGGCGCAGGACGAAGGCGTTCTGCGCGCCGATGGCGACGATCAGGGAGAGGCCGGTGCCGAATCCGGCGGCCGCGGTGGTCAAGGCGTTTGTCATGCCCTTCACGCTAGGGAGACGATCTCTTGACGTACAGCTAAAGATTCTTACGTATCCTTAGCGCTCGTGAAGACCGAGCTGACCGAGCTTCCCCTCGACCAGGTGCGGACGCTGCTCGCGGTGGTGGACGAGGGCACCTTCGACGCGGCCGCCGCGGCGCTGCACGTGACGCCGTCGGCGGTCAGCCAGCGGGTGAAGGCGCTGGAGCAGCGCACGGGGCGGGTGCTGCTGGTGCGCACGAAGCCGGTGCGGCCGACCGAGTCGGGCGAGGTCGTCGTCCGGTTCGCCCGTCAGCTGGCCCGTCTGGAGCGCGACGCGCGGGCCGAGCTGGGGCTGAGCGGTGCCGGGGAGGCGACGCGGGTGTCGGTCGCGGTCAACGCCGACTCCCTGGCGACCTGGTTCCTGGGGGTCCTCACGCGCGTGCCGCAGGAGCCGCGGCTCTGTTTCGAGTTGCGCCGGGAGGACGAGAGCCGGACGGCGACGCTGCTGCGCGAGGGGCTGGTGATGGCGGCGGTGACGTCCTCGCCGGACGCGGTGGCGGGCTGTTCCGTGCGGTCGCTGGGCCGGATGCGGTATCTGGCCGCGGCGAGCCCGGAGTTCGCCGAGCGGCACCTCGGCGGGTCACTGCGGGAAGCGCTGGTGCGGGCGCCGGTGATGGCCTTCGACCGCAGCGACGATCTCCAGGACGCGTTCGTCCGCAGGCTGCTGCATTCCCGCACCGGCGCGAGCGCCGTACGGCACCACGTACCGACCTCGGAGGGCTTCCTGGCGTCCGTGGTCGCCGGACTGGGCTGGGGCCTGATCCCCGAGACACAGGCGGAGCCGTACCTGGCGGACGGCCGCCTGGTGCAGCTCGCCCCGGACCGCCCGGTCGACGTCCCGCTGTACTGGCAGCAGTGGAAGCTGGACTCGCCGGCGCTGGTGGCGGTGACGGAGGCGGTGACGGCAGCGGCCTCCGGGACACTGCGCCGCTAGTGCCCCAAAGGGGCGCGGGGAACTGCGCGACCAGCCGCGACGACGCCGCAGCCCCTTGACGACAGATCGCGGCACCCCCGAGGAGCACTACGTCGCCTCCAACTGGACGGCCGCACTGTCCAACAGCATCTCCAGCGCCGTCGGATACGCGCTGTTCACCATCCGCGCCGCCAGCAACGGTGCCGCCTCGGCGATCCGGGGATGCGTGGCCCGCGGCAACCGCGCGTAGGTCGAGCGCCACATGTCCTCGTCCGCCCGTAGCGCCGCACTCGGCAGAGCGAGGGACGCGGCGTCCAGCGCGGCGAAAGCCAGGGTCTGGTCGATGAACGCGTGATAGATGCGCACGGTGTCCGGCAGCGGGAATCCCGCCGTGCGCAGAACGTCAAGCACCGTCTCGTCGGCGGCGAGTTCGTTCGCCCGCCCGGTGACGCGGCTGGTCGTCAGCACCGCGGCCTGCGGGTGGGCGACGTAGGCCGCGTGGATGCGCAGCCCGACGGCACGCAGGTCCTCGCGCCACTCCCCCGACGGCGTCCAGCCCTGAAGCGCCTGTCCCATCAGCGCGTCGCCGATCGCGAGGGTCAGCTCGTCCATGCCGCGGAAGTACCGGTACAGCGTGCTCGGGTCGGCGTCGAGGGCCAGACCGAGGCGGCGGGCGGTGAGACCGGCGCTGCCGTGCTCGCGCAGCATCCGCAGCGCCGTCTCGACGATCAGCCGCTCGGACAGCACTGTGCCGCTTTTCGTGGGACGCCTACGGCGCCGCTTCTCCTCCGGGACGACCGGTTTGGGCACGATGCTCTCCGTCCTGGTGCCGCTCACGCCGACCTCTGCGCCTTATGCCAACGCCATTGACCTTATGTGAGCGGCGGGCGTTGTATCTGGCGCGGGGCCCCATCACGTCGTAGACCTTGAGCCGAGGGAGTCTTGTCATGCGTGTACTGCTCGTGGGTGCCGGCGGGGTGGGTACCGCCATCACCCGGATCGCGGCCCGCCGTCCGTTCTTCGAGGCGATGGTCGTCGCCGACTACGACCTCGCGCGTGCCGAGGCGGCCGTGGCGGCCCTCGGCGGCGACGCCCGGTTCGTCGCCGAGCGCGTGGACGCGAGCGACGAGGCGGCGGTCACGGCGCTGCTTGAGCGGCACGCGTGCGACGTGCTCCTCAACGCCACCGACCCGCGTTTCGTGATGCCGCTGTTCCAGTCCGCGCGCACCGCCGGGGCCACCTATGTCGACATGGCGATGTCGCTGTCGCACCCGCATCCGGAGCGGCCGTACGAGGAGTGCGGCGTCAAGCTGGGCGACGCCCAGTTCGAGCAGGCTGCCGACTGGGAGAAGGCGGGCGCGCTGGCGCTGGTCGGCATGGGCGTGGAGCCCGGTCTGTCCGACGTGTTCGCCCGGTACGCCGCCGACGAGCTCTTCGACGAGATCGAGGAGCTCGGCGTCCGCGACGGCGCGAACCTCACCGTCGACGGCTACGACTTCGCGCCGTCCTTCAGCATCTGGACCACGATCGAGGAGTGCCTCAACCCGCCGGTCGTCTACGAGGACGCCCGCGGCTGGTTCACCACCGAGCCGTTCAGCGAACCCGAGGTGTTCGACTTCCCCGAGGGCATCGGCCCGGTCGAGTGCGTGAACGTGGAGCACGAGGAGGTGCTCCTGATGCCGCGCTGGGTCGACGCGCGGCGGGTGACGTTCAAGTACGGCCTGGGCGAGGAGTTCATCAGCACCCTGAAGACGCTGCACCTGCTGGGCCTGGACCGTACCGAGCCGGTGACCGTGCCGAGCGCCGACGGGCCGGTGCGGGTCTCGCCCCGGGACGTCGTGGCCGCGTGTCTGCCGGACCCGGCGACGCTGGGCGAGCGGATGCACGGCAAGACCTGCGCGGGCACCTGGGTGCGGGGCGCCAAGGACGGAAAGCCGCGTGAGGTGTACCTGTACCACGTGGTCGACAACCAGTGGTCCATGAAGGAGTACGGCTCGCAGGCCGTGGTGTGGCAGACGGCCGTCAACCCCGTCGTCGCCCTCGAACTCCTCGCCGGCGGCGTCTGGTCGGGCGCCGGCGTGCTCGGCCCGGAGGCCTTCCCGGCCCGGCCCTTCCTGGATCTGCTGACCGAGTACGGCTCCCCCTGGGGCATGCGGGAACAGTGACCGGATTCGCCGGTGTCCGAACGGGTTTCACTTGCGCATCGACAGGCGACTCGAAAGCGAGTAAATGCATCCACCGAGGGCACGTTCGACGATCGCAGGTGACTTTGATGGACGACTGGCGAGGCCACGCCGCCTGCCGCCATGAGGACCCCGACCTCTTCTACCCGATCGGCACGTCCGGTCCGACCGTGTTGCAGACCGAGCAGGCGAAGGCCGTCTGCCGGCGCTGCCCGGTCCGGGACCAGTGTCTGCGCTGGGCACTCGACATGGACCAGTTCATCGGGATATGGGGCGGCACGAGCGAGGCGGAGCGACGGGCGCTGCGCCAACGGGCCGGATGACGGACCCGTCGGCACGGCCCGCGGCCACCACCCTCACGAGGGCGGGGCCGCGGCCGGCAGCCGCAGACTGAACACGGATCCGGCGCCCGGCTCGCTCGCCGCCCCGGCCGTACCCCCGTGCGCGGCGACCAGGTGCCGGACGATCGACAGGCCGAGCCCGCTGCCTCCCGTACGCCGGCTGCGGGACTTCTCGGCACGCCAGAACCGGTCGAAGACGTACGGCAGGTCCTCGGCGGCGATGCCGGTCCCCGTGTCGGTGACGTCGAGGACGACGTCACTGCCGTCGCGGCGGGCGCCGAGGGTGACGGTGCCGCCGGCCGGTGTGTGGCGCAGGGCGTTGGAGACCAGGTTGCCGAGTGCCTGGCGCATCCGGACAGGGTCGGCATCCAGCCAGGGGGTGCCGTCCGCCGTGGTGCGCAGGGCGACGCCGGCCGTGTCGGCGGCGACGCGGTGGGCGGCGGCGACCTGGTCGAGGAGTTCGTCGACACGGACGGGCTCGCGGTGCAGGCGCAGCGTGCCGGCGTCGGCGGCGGCGAGGTCCTGGAGGTCGTCGATGACGCGCTGGAGCACGAGGGCCTCCTCGTGCAGGGAGGCGAGCAGCGCGGGGTCCGGGTCGACGACGCCGTCGCGGGTGACCTCCAGCCAGCCGCGGATGTTGGTGAGCGGGGTGCGCAGCTCGTGGGCGACATCGCTGACCATCGCCTTGCGCTGGACCTCCAGCCGCTCGCGGCGTTCGGCGAGTTCGTTGAAGGCGGCGGCGAGGATGCCGGTCTCGTCGCGGGTGGTGACGGGCACCCGCGCATGCAGTTCGGGCGGCTGCTGGGCGGCCTCGGTCAGTGCCCGCAGCGGCCTCACGAGCCGGGTGGCGACCACTGCGGTCACGGCCACGGTGACCGCGAGCACGAGTCCGGCGGCACCGACGACCTTGGCCTTGTTGGCCGGGGACATGTCGAAGCGCACGGCGGTCGTGTCGCCGCCGCCCAGGAACAGCTCGGCCACGGGGGCGACGTAGGGATCGAGTTGGGCGCGGCGTGCCTCGTCGACGCAGCGGTCCGCCTCCCGCACCGCCGTACGGTCGTCGGTCCCTTTGGTCTTCCCCAGGAGATAGCGGGTGCCGAGCCGCTTCTCGGTCACGTCGACCGTGACGAACGGCTGCGAACCGGGGTTCAGTCCGCGCCGGTCAAGACACTTCCTGGCCCGATCCGACAGGTCGGACAGGGCCTTGTTCTCGGTCGGCGTCGTGGTGTTGAGCAGGCCGTCGGCGCACTCGTCGGGCACGACCCCGCTCGCGACCGGCCCGTCGTGGTCGGTGACGACCGGCCGGCCGCTCGGCGTCTGCACGACGACGGCCTCGTACCCGTTGCGGGCGAAGCACCGCTGCCGTGTGTCGGCGAGCTTCTCCAGCTTGGCCCGCTCCTGGTCGGTCACCCGGTACGGGCCCACGACCCGGGGGTCGACCCCGGCACGCTGCGCTCCGCGCTCGGTGTAGGTGTCGATGTGCAGGGGGTCGACGGTGGCGGCGGCGCGCGGCGGCAGGGAGGTGCCGGCCGGGGCCGAGTCGGCGATGGCCGTACGGTCCGTGGTGGTGAGGGCGATACGGCGTCCGGTGCGTGCGGACAGCTCGCGGACCGTCTTCTCCACGCCCCGCCAGTCGGGGTGGGTGGCGGCGTAGCCGCTGAGGCGCGCGAGGACGTCCATGTCCTCGGCGATGACCTGCCCCTGTTCCTCCCGCAGCGCCCGGGTGGTGGTCTCGACCGCGAGCCAGGCCGTGGCCGCCACCGAGCACACGGCGATCAGCACCGAGGTGATCAGCAGCCGGACCAGCAGGCGCTTGCGCAGCGGTATCCGCCGGGTCATCCGCGGCCGCCGCTGAGCTTGTAGCCGACACCGAACACGGTCAGCAGCCGTGCGGGGCTGCGCGGGTCGGCCTCGATCTTGCGGCGCAGGTTCATGATGTGGACGTCGACGGCCCGCTCGGTGGACGCCCGGTCGGTGCCCCGGGTGCACTCCAGCAACTGCCGCCGGGAGAAGACCCGTTCGGGTTCGGCGACCATGGCCAGCAGGATCTCGAACTCGGCCGGCGTGCACTCCACCGCCGCCCCGTCGCACCGCACCTCGTGCCGCTCGGGGTCGACGGCGATCCCGGCGGCCCGTACGACGGGGTCCTCCCGCCGCCCGGCGGTGCGTCCGCTGCGGCGCAGCACGGTGCGGATGCGGGCCATGAGCTCGCGTGGGCTGTACGGCTTGGTCATGTAGTCGTCGGCGCCGAGTTCGAGGCCGAGCAGGACGTCGTCCTCCGCCGACCGGGCCGTCAGCATCAGCACCGGGATGTCGTCGTCCCGGCGCAGCACCCGGCACACCCCGAAGCCGTCGATCACCGGCAGCATCAGGTCCAGCACGACGAGGTCGGGCCGCAGCCGCCGGGCGGCGTCCAGGGCGGCCGACCCGTCGTGGACCACGGTGGCGGTGTGCCCCTCCGACAGCAGGGAGCGGCGTATGAGTTCGGCCTGCATCTCGTCGTCCTCGGCGACCAGCACATGTGCGCACACGCGGCGGATCCTAAGCGGTGGTGGGTGGACTCGGCAGCGGTCGTGGGCGGACTCAGCGGGCCAGCGACTCGGCGTCGCCCATGACGACGACCGGGTCCCGGTCGGGGTGCAGTGCCCTGAGCAGTTCCCGCATGTGCTCGCGGGAGATGCTGACGCAGCCCTGGGTGGGGCCGCCGTGGTCGACGTGGAGCCATATGCCGCCGCCGCGTCCGGCGCCGAGCGGGCGGGTCCAGTCCAGGGGTGTGGTGCCCGGCCTGCGGTTGTAGTTGATGGCGATGACGTAGTCGAAGGAGCCCGCGAGGGGCTCGCCCTCGAAGCCGGTGCCGTTCGCGGTGAAGCCGACGCCGTGGTCGTACGGCAGCCTGGTCCCGGGGTCGCGGAGCAGGCCACCGGCGTCCGTGAGCGTGTAGACGCCGACGGGTGAGCGCAGGTCACCGGCCCGGTGGTGGTCGGTCCAGCCGCGCAGGGCGTTGTGCGCGGGCCATCGGGCGCCGGCCTCCCAGCCGATGTCGCTGCGCTCGTACAGCACGACCTCCGACTTCGCCGAGTCACGGCCCTCACCGGTCACGACGACTGCCTGCCTGGCCTCGGCCGGCACCTCGGCCCAGGTCTTGGGGCCCAGTCCGGGCAGTTGCTGCGGAGCGACCTCCAGGGCGACGTCGGGCATCGGCGTGGCGGTCGTGGGCCTGGTGGCGGCGGGTTCGTGGTCCGGCGTCGCCATGGCACCGCCGCCGCAGCCGGTGAGCAGCAGGGAGGCGGCGAGCAGTGCGACACGGGGCTTGTGCGTGATCATGCCTCGACCTTGACCGACACTTGTGAGGAACTCGTCAGGTGTTCGACGAGTGCCCCGTTCCGCCCGAGAACTCGCACGGCAGCCCGCGAGGAGTAGCACCGGAAAGGCCCGGTCATGAGCGTTCGCATCCGCCGCGTCTACGAAGCACCCGAGCCCGGGGACGGGGTACGCGTCCTGGTCGACCGGCTGTGGCCGCGCGGCCTGTCGAAGGACGCGGCCCATGTGGACGAGTGGCCCAAGGGGCTCACCCCGTCCACCGAGCTGCGGCGCTGGTACCACGCGGGCGAGGGGTCCTACGAGGAGTTCGCCGACCGGTACGAGGCGGAGCTGGACGCGCCCGATGCGGCCGAACTCCTCGATCATGTCCGGGAGTTGGCGGGCAGGGGCGCGGTGACGCTGCTGACCGCGTCCAAGTCTCCCGAGCGGAGTCACGCCGCCGTGCTGGCCCGTCTCCTCTCCTGACCGAGGAGACGGGCCGCGGGCCGCCGTCGGGCCATCGAGCCGTCAGGCCGTCTGCCGCGCTCGCCGTCAGGCCGTCGCGCTCATCGTCAGGCCGTCTGCCGTGCCGCCGCCCGGCCCGCCGTGCGGCCCGAGAAGAGGCAGCCGCCGAGGAAGGTGCCCTCCAGGGCGTTGTAGCCGTGGACGCCCCCGCCGCCGAAACCGGCGACCTCGCCGGCCGCGTACAGGCCCTCGATCGGCGTCCCGTCGGCGCCGAGCGCGCGCGAGTCGAGGTCGGTCTGGATGCCGCCGAGGGTCTTGCGGGTCAGGATGTGCAGCTTGACGCCGATGAGGGGGCCGGCCGCCGGGTCGAGGATGCGGTGCGGGGTGGCGACCCGGCCGAGGCGGTCGCCGATGTAGCGGCGGGCGTTGCGGATGCCCTGTACCTGGGAGTCCTTGCTGTACGGGTTGGCGATCTGGAGGTCGCGGGCCTCGATCTGGCGCCGGACGGTCTCCGCGTCGAGGAGCGCCTTGTCCGTCAGCTGGTTCATCTTCTCGACCAGCTGCTCCAGGGTGGGTGCGGTCACGAAGTCCGCCCCGTTGCGCAGGAAGGCCGCCACCGGCCCCGGGGCGCCCTTGCCGAGCACCCGCTCCTTCAGGAATCCGGCGCGGTCCTTGGCGGTGATGTCGGGGTTCTGCTCGGAGCCCGACAGCGCGAACTCCTTCTCGATGATCTTCTGGGAGAGGATGAACCAGGAGTGGTCGTAGCCGGCGATGTCGGCGTCGGTGCGCAGGTGCTTGAGGGTGCCGAGGGTGTCGTATCCGGGCAGGCACGGGTCGGGCAGCCGGCGGCCGAGGGCGTCGAACCACATGGACGACGGCCCGGGCAGGATACGGATGCCGTGGCCGGGCCAGATCGGGTCCCAGTTCTGCAGGCCCTCGGTGTAGTGCCACATGCGGTCGCGGTTGACGAGCCGTACACCCGCCTGTGCGCTGATGTCGAGCATGCGCCCGTCGACGTAGGCGGGGACGCCGGTGACCATCTCGGTGGGCGGGGTGCCGAGCCGGTCGGGCCAGTGGCGCCGGACTATGTCGTGGTTGGCGCCGATGCCGCCGGTGGTGACGACGACGGCCTGTGCGGTCAGCTCGAACTCGCCGACGCCGTCGCGGTTGGAGGCGACACCGCGGGGCGAATTGTCGTCGGCCAGCACCGTTCCGCGCACACCGCGGGCCGTGCCGTCCTCGATGACCAGCTCGTCGACCCGGTACCGGTGGTAGAAGGTCAGCAGTCCGTCCCGGGCGGCCTCCTTTGCGTACCGCACGAAGGGCTCCACGACGCCCGTGCCGGTGCCCCAGGCGATGTGGAACCGCGGCACGGAGTTGCCGTGGCCGTCGGCGCGCAGGTCGCCGCGCTCGGCCCAGCCGACCGTGGGCAGGAACTTGATGCCGTGGGTCTCCAGCCAGGACCGCTTCTCGCCGGCCGCGAACTCGACGTACGCGCGCGCCCAGCGCACCGCCCAGGAGTCCTCGTCGTCGACCCGGTCGAACCCGGCGCTGCCCTGCCAGTCGTTCCAGGCCAGGTCGAAGGAGTCCTTGATGCCGAGCCGCCGCTGCTCCGGGGAGTCCACGAGGAACAGCCCGCCGAAGGACCAGAACGCCTGCCCGCCGAGGTTGGCGGCGTTCTCCTGGTCGACCAGCGCGACCCTGCGGCCCCGGCTGGTCAGTTCGCTCGCGGCGACGAGGCCCGCGAGTCCCGCTCCGACGACGATGACGTCGGCATCCATGGCGACCGTCCCTTCCTCTGTTCGGTACACGTGGTGGCGCTGATCGATGGTGGAGCCGCTCGATGGCCGGGTCGTCCGGCGATCGGGCTCTTCGGTGGTCCGGCTGTGGCTATGCCGTGCTGTCGCCGCTGCCGTCGGTGAGCAGTGCGGTGAGCAGTCGCCCCAGCCAGCGGCGGGCGTGCTCGACGTCCCTGTCCAGCAGCAGTTGGGTGGTGACGCCGTCGTACGCGGCGACCACGGCGTGCGCGGCGCCGTCGATGTCGCCGAGCACCGCGGGCAGCGCGGTGCGGCCTCCCGCGCGGGCGAGCCGTTCGGCGATCGCGCCGCGCAGTCGGGCGCGGTGTTCCAGCAGGGTCCGCGCGACGACCGGGTCACGTGCGGCGTGCACCAGGAAGTCGGTCTTGACCAGCAGCCAGTCGCGGTCCAGGAGCAGCACCTCGGTCACCCGGTCCACGGCGGCGGGCACGTCCAGGCCCGGCCCGTCGAGGGCGAGCGCCCCGGCGACCTGGTCGGCGATCAGGTCCGCGCGTTCCCGGTAGAGGGCGAAGAACAGCTCGTCCAGGCTGTCGAAGTTGGAGTAGAAGGCGCCCCTGCTGTAGCCGGCGGCCTCGCAGACCTCCTCGATGGAGACCCGCCCGAACCCCTTGGCGGCGAACACGGCGAACGCGGCGTCGAGCAGATTGGCCCGCGTGCGGACGCGGCGCCTCGTGACGCGTCGGGTCGTTTCCTCCACCGTCATGGCCGGACCTCCGTTCGATACGCGAATGTATCCGATACATCTGTGTATCCAAAGGGTCCGTCGGAAAGTCGGCCCGCGACGCCGTCTCGCCGGAACATCTAGGGGAACAGATTTTCGATTTCAGGGGTACGCTGGACGCATGGCCACGCACCTCCAGGGCTCCCTGTTCGACCAGACCGACGAGCTGCGGCTCGGCTCCCTCACCGGGACCCGCCGTACGCGGCTCGCCCATGGCGCCTGGATCGACGTACTGCCGGGCTGGCTCAGCGGCGCGGACACGCTGTTCGAACAGCTGGCGTCCGAGGTGCCGTGGCGTGCCGAGCGGCGCACGATGTACGACCACGTCGTCGACGTACCGCGACTGCTCGCCTTCTACGGTGTCGACGACGCCCTGCCGCACCCCGTCCTCACGGAGGCGCGCGACGCGCTGTCCGCGCACTACGCCGAGGAGCTGGGCGAGCCGTTCACCACGGCCGGGCTCTGCCACTACCGCGACGGCCGCGACAGCGTGGCCTGGCACGGGGACCGCATCGGGCGGGGCGCACGCGAGGACACCATGGTCGCGATCCTTTCGGTGGGCGCGCCTCGGGATCTGCTGCTGCGCCCGATGCACGGCGGCGGCGAGACGGTACGGCGTCCGCTGGGGCACGGCGACCTCATCGTGATGGGCGGCTCCTGCCAGCGGACCTGGGAGCACTCGATACCCAAGACCACCCGCGCCGCGGGACCGCGCATCAGCGTGCAGTTCCGCCCGCACGGCGTGCACTGAGGCGGAGAGGCGGCCGCTTCGGGTGCACGCGGGGGCTGCCTCCGGCGGACGGTGCCGGAGGCAGCCCTTCCTCTGGGCGCGGCCCCGCCCCGCCCGCACACTGTGCGGATGAGCGCGCAGACGCAGGTCCCGGCCACCGCTCCCCGGCGCACCGAACTCGACGCGCTGCGGGTGCTCGTCGTCCTCGGCCTGGTCTTCTTCCACTCGGCCCTCGTCTTCTCGCCGGACGACGACTTCTACGTCAAGAACTCGCAGACGAGCGAGGCCGTCACCGTCTTCGTCGGGTTCGGGGTCGTCTGGGCGATGCCCATGCTGTTCCTCGTCGCCGGGCTCGGCTCCCGGTACTCGATCCGCCGGCGCGGAGTGGGCCGGTTCGCCCGGGAACGCCTGCTGCGCCTGGGCGTTCCGCTGGTCGTCGCGACACTCGTGCTGTGCCCTCTCCCCCAGTGGCTGCGACTGCGGGCGGCCGACCCCGGTTACCACGAGTCCTACTGGCGTTTCTGGCCCCGCTTCCTCACCGTCCGTCCGGACGCGGCCGACTTCCCCTTCGTCCTCGACGGGGAGTACTTCGAGACGGGCCATCTGTGGTTCGTCGTGCTCCTGCTGACCTTCAGCCTGCTGCTCGCCCCGGTCGCGGCACCGCTGGCCGACCGGTCGCAGCGGGTGGGGCGGGCGGCCGAGCGACGCCCGGCGCTTCTCCTGCTGCTCACCCTGCCGCTCGCCGCCATCAACGCGTTCCTCGGCATGGAGGAGGGCTTCGCGGGCTGGAACAGATGGGCCTACCTGGTGTTCTTCCTCTTCGGGTACGCCCTCGCCGACGACGACCGTGTCCGCGGCGCCCTGCGCCGGCTCGCGGTGCCGACGGGTGTGGCGGGGCTCGCCCTGTTCGCGGGGACCGCGCCCGGATTCATGGCACTGGACGACCCGTTCACCGAGTGGAGTCCGTTCGCGCTGGTGACCCGGGCGCTGTTCGGGGCGGCGGGCTGGTGCTGGGTGGTGGCCATCCTCGGGCTGCTGGACCGGCCGCGCGAGATCCGGCCGCCCTCCCACGTGATGGCGTACCTCGGGATCGCCGCGCTGCCGGTGTACGTGCTGCACCAGCCGGTCGTGGTCGCCCTCGCCTATGGCGTGGTGGGCTGGTCGGCGCCGATCGTGGTCGAGTACGCGGCGATCGTGGCCGGTTCGCTGGCGGTGATCCTGGTGCTGTACGAGGGTGTGGTGCGGCGGACGCGGCCGGTGCGGTCGCTGTTCGGAATGCGTTCCGAACCGCCGGTCGTCCTTCCTGTCCAGCCTCCGGACCCGCCGGTCACACCGGCCCGTTGATCTGCTTTGCTGTGTCCGTCGGGCACGGACCTCACCACGCGGGACGATCATGCGGGCAGATGTGCAGCAAGTCGCGGACGGCACCTATCTCGTACACGGCAGCAACACCAACTGGGTGATCCTGTCCGAGGGGGACGCGGTCACGCTGATCGACACCGGGTACCCCGGCGACCGGGCCAAGCTGCTCGCCTCACTCACGGAGATCGGCAGCGCACCGGAGGCGGTCGCGGCCGTGCTGATCACCCACGCGCACACCGACCATCTGGGCAACGCCGAGTACCTGCGCACCACTTACGGCACGCCGATCCACCTCCACGAGGCCGAAGTGCCGCACGCCCGCCGGGATTTCCTGCACCAGGTGAACGTCGGGACGGTCCTGCGCAACGGCTGGCGGCCGGGTGTGCTGCCCTGGGCGATCCACGCCATCCGCTCCGGCGGCACCGCGCACGTCCCGGTGACCTCCCCCGAGGCATTCCCGTCGGCGGGTCCGCTGGACCTGCCCGGCCGCCCCGTACCGGTGCACACGCCCGGCCACACCGACGGCCACTGCGCCTTCCACCTCCCGGACGCCGGTGCGGTGATCGCGGGTGACGCCCTGGTGAGCGGGCACCCCACCTCGCGGATCAAGGGCCCGCAGCTGCTGCCGGACATGTTCCACCACGAGCGGACCCGGGCCGTGGCCTCGCTGGCGGTGTTCGAAGGGCTCAACGGCGACGTACTGCTGCCCGGCCACGGACCGTTGCACCGGGGCCCGGTGCGGGAAGCCGCTCTTCAGGCCAGGGAGCGCGCCGTCTAGGGTGAGGTGACGATCACCGCGAGGCGAGGACGAACGGCCCATGGCACTCCAGATCAGCGCGACGAATCCGGAGCACCCCGCCCTCCTGCTGGAGCTGCCGTGGCAGCTGCCGCTTGAGGAGTGGCCGGAGGAGGTCCTGGTACCGCTGCCGCGCGGCATCTCCCGGCACATCGTGCGCTACGCCCGGGCCGGCGACGAGGTGATCGCCGTCAAGGAACTCGCCGAGCGCCCGGCCCTGCGCGAGTACGAGCTGCTGCGCGACCTGGACCGGCTCGGCATCCCCGCGGTCGACCCGCTCGCCGTGGTCACCGGGCGCCTCGACGCGGCCGGTGCCCCGCTGGAGTCGGTGCTGGTCACCCGGCATCTGCGCGGCTCGCAGCCGTACCGCTCGATGTTCGAGACGACGATGCGCCCGGCGACCATGCACCGGCTGATGGACGCGCTGGCCGTGCTCCTTGTGCGCCTCCACCTCGCCGGGTTCGCGTGGGGCGACTGCTCACTGTCCAACACGCTGTTCCGGCGCGACGCGGGCGCCTACGCGGCCTACCTGGTGGACGCCGAGACCGGCGATCTGCACGCCCAGCTCAGCGACGGCCAGCGCGACTACGACCTGGACCTCGCCCGGGTCAACATCAGCGGCGAGCTGCTGGACCTGGAGGCGTCCGGGGCCCTGCACCCCTCCGTCGACCCCATCGAGTTCGGCACCGAGATCTGCGCCCGCTACCAGGGCCTGTGGCAGGAGCTGACCCGCACCTCCGTCTATCCGGCGGGCAAGTACCACTACATAGAACGCCGGATACGCCGCCTGAACGACCTCGGCTTCGACGTGGCCGAGATGCAGATCGAGCACGCGACGCACGGCGACACGGTCACCTTCGTGCCCAAGGTCGTCGACGCCGGCCACCACCAGCGCCAGCTGCTGCGACTGACGGGCCTGGACACGGAGGAGAACCAGGCCCGGCGGCTGCTGAACGACCTGGAGAGCTGGATGGCCACCCAGGACGACTACGCCCCGGGCGACCCTCTCGGCGCCCGCCCCGAGGTACTCGCGCACCGCTGGGTGCGGGATGTCTTCCGGCCCACCGTGCGGGCGGTCCCGCTGGACCTGCGCGGGTCCATGGACCCGGCCGAGATCTACCACGAGCTGCTCGAACACCGCTGGTACCTGTCCGAGCACGCGCAGCACGACATCGGCCTGGACACGGCCGTCGAGGACTACATCAGCAACATCCTGCCCACAGCCAGGGAGACGCTGCGGCCGACCGTGTCCGACTGACTCAGTCGTGCGGGACCACGGCCACCGGGCAGTCCGCGAGGTGCAGCATGCCGTGCGCCACCGAACCGATCCGGGCACCCACGGCCGTACGGTGCACGCGGCGCCCCACGACCATCAACTGGGCCCGCCCCGACACCGACAGCAGCACCTGTCCGCCGCTGCCCATCTCCACGTGCTCGACGACGGGGACATCGGGGTAGCGCTCCCGCCACGGTCGCAGCGCCTCGCCCAGGGACTCCTTCTCGTGCGGCTCGAGTCCGCCGGCCTCGTCGAGCATCTTCAGGGAGGCCGGGCTGTAGGCGAACAGCGGCGGCAGCGTCCAGGCCCGGACGGCGCGCACGGTCGCGCCGCGCGCCGCGGCCGCCTCGAAGGCGAACCCCAGGGCCGCGGCACTGTCCTCCGGGTCGCCCTGCTGCCCCACGACGATCTCGCGCCCCGCGGCCTCGCCGGACGGCTCGTCACCGGCCCGTACCCGCACCACGGGCCGGGCGGCCCCGGAGATCACCTGCTGTCCGACGGAACCCAGCAGGAACCCGACGACCCGGCCGTGGCCGCGCGACCCCAGCACGAGCATCTCGGACTCGCTCGCGGCGGCGATCAGCGTCTCGGCGGGCGGGCCCTCGACGACGTCGATGGTCACCTCCAGGCCCGGGTGCCGCTCGGCGACGCCCCTCGCCACCTCGGCCAGTCCGTCGCGCACCCACTGGGCCTGGGTGTCCTCCCCCGCGTCGATCGCGTCGTGCGGCTGGAACCGCCAGGCGTGCACCACCCTCAGGGGGAGCCCCCGGCGGACGGCTTCGCGGGCGGCCCAGGCCAGCCCGGCGAGGCTCTCCTCCGATCCGTCCACCCCAGCGGTGATCGGGCGCGTCATTCCGGCTGCCTCCTCGTGTCACGGTCACATCCGTGAGCCCAGTCTTCACTACGACCCCGTAGCCCCGAGACGCCGGTGGTCCGGGCCGCCCGGGGCCGCCCAGGGCCGCCCGGGGCCGCCCCGAGGCTGACACCGGCAGGGTCCGGCATACCCGCGCGGAGCGGGGCGATCGAACATACGATGGGCAGGACCGGGCCGGTGACGACGGGGAAACCGTGCCCTGACACCGGACTCTCGGGGTGGGAGACGTATGACACAGGCCGCCGAAGCAGCGCGGACCGTCATCCTGACCGTGGACGACGACCCGGGAGTCTCCCGGGCGGTCGCCCGCGATCTGCGGCGGCGCTACGGCGAGTCGCACCGGATCGTGCGCGCGGAGTCCGGCGAGTCCGCGCTGGAGGCGCTGCGCGAGCTGAAGCTCCGCGGCGACCTCGTCGCGGTGATCCTGGCCGACTACCGCATGCCGCAGATGAACGGCATCGAGTTCCTGGAACAGGCCCTGGACGTGTACCCCGGTGCGCGGCGGGTGCTGCTGACCGCGTACGCGGACACCAGCGCGGCGATCGACGCGATCAACGTCGTCGACCTCGACCACTACCTCCTCAAGCCGTGGGACCCGCCGGAGGAGAAGCTCTACCCGGTCCTGGACGACCTGCTGGAGGCCTGGCGGCGCAGCGACTACCGGCCGGTGCCCAGCACCAAGGTGGTGGGACACCGCTGGTCGGCGCGCTCCTCCGAGGTGCGCGAGTTCCTGGCCCGCAACCAGGTGCCCTACCGCTGGTACTCCGCCGAGGAGCCCGAGGGACAGCGGCTGCTGGCCGCCGCGGGGCACGACGGACAGCGGCTGCCGCTGGTGGTCACGCCCGACGGGACGCCCCTGGTGGCGCCGGAGGCACCCGAGCTGGCGGCCAGGGTCGGGCTGGCCACGACACCGACCGCCGACTTCTACGACCTGGTCGTCATCGGCGGCGGACCCGCCGGGCTCGGCGCGGCCGTGTACGGGGCGTCGGAGGGCCTGCGGACGGTGCTGGTGGAGCGGTCGGCGACCGGCGGGCAGGCCGGGCAGAGCTCCCGCATCGAGAACTACCTCGGCTTCCCGGACGGCGTGTCGGGCGCCCAGCTCACCGACCGGGCCCGGCGGCAGGCCGCCAAGTTCGGCGCCGAGATCCTCACCGCGCGCGAGGTGACGGGACTGGAGGTCAGCGGCGCCGCCCGGATCGTACGGTTCTCCGACGGGTCGGCGGTCGCCGCGCACAGCGTCATCCTGGCGACCGGCGTGTCCTACCGGCAGCTGCAGGCGCCGGGCTGCGAGGACCTCACCGGCTGCGGCGTGTACTACGGGTCGGCGCTCACCGAGGCACCCGCGTGCCAGGGCCAGGACGTGTACATCGTCGGCGGCGCCAACTCCGCGGGGCAGGCGGCTATGTATCTGTCGCGGGGCGCGAAGTCCGTGACGCTGCTGGTGCGCGGGGCGTCGCTGTCGGCGTCCATGTCGCACTACCTGATCCAGCAGATCGAGGAGTCTCCGAACATCTCGGTGCGCCCCAGGACCGTCGTGGAGTCCGCGCACGGCTCGGGCCACCTGGAACAGCTCACGCTGCGCGACATGGACAGCGGGCAGACCGAGAGCGTCGACGCCCAGTGGATGTTCGTGTTCATCGGCGCGGCCCCACTGACCGACTGGCTGGACGCGACGGTGCTGCGGGACGAGCGCGGGTTCATCCTGGCCGGGCCCGACCTCACCGCAGACGGGCGGCCGCCGTCCGGCTGGGAGCTGGACCGGCCGCCGTACCACCTGGAGACCAACGTCCCCGGCGTGTTCGTGGCGGGCGACGCGCGCTCCGAGTCCGCCAAGCGTGTCGCGTCCGCCGTCGGAGAGGGAGCCATGGCAGTGATGCTCGTCCACCGTTATCTGGAGCAGTCATGAGCGGGCAGTCGGTGCCGTGCCAGCCCACCGAGATCGGCTCGCTGTTCCTGTTCGAGAAGCTGACGCCCGAGCAGCTCGGAAGGCTGTGCAGCGAGGGCCGGGTGGAGCGGTTCGAGCCCGGGCCCGTGTACACCGAGGGTGACCCCGCCACCTGCTTCTACGTGATGATCGAAGGCACGGTCGTGCTGTACCGCAAGGTCGGCGGGGACGACGTGGAGGTGACCCGGACGTCCCAGCGCGGGGTGTACGCCGGGTCCATGCAGGCGTACCTGGGCGACCGGGTGCGGCAGGTCTACAACAACTCCATGCGCGTCACCGAGCCGACGCGGTTCTTCGTGCTGCCCGCGGACACGTTCGCGGACATCATGCAGGAGTGGTTCCCGATGGCGGTGCATCTGCTGGAGGGCCTGTTCTTCGGTTCGAAGAGCACCCAGCAGGCCATCGGGCAGCGCGAACGGCTGCTGGCGCTGGGCTCGTTGTCCGCCGGGCTCACGCACGAGCTCAACAACCCCGCCGCGGCGGCCGTACGCGCGACCGCGACACTGCGCGAGCGGGTCGGCAAGATGCGGCACAAGCTGGCGATCATCGCCCAGGGTTCGTACTCGCCCGAGGTGATGGCGAACCTCATCGACCTCCAGGAACGCACCGCCGAGCGGGTCGCCAAGGCGCCGACGCTCAGTCCGCTGGAGGCCGCCGACCGGGAGGACGCGGTCACCGACTGGCTCGACGACCACGACATCCCGGAGGGCTGGCGGATCGCGCCCACCTTCGTACAGGCCGGCATCGACGTGGACTGGCTGGACCAGGTCGCGGCGGGGGTGGACGGCGAGATCCTGCCGAACGCGATCGGCTGGCTCAACTACACGGTCGAGACAGAGCTGTTGATGGACGAGATCAACGACTCGACCACGCGCATCTCGCACCTCGTCGACGCGGCCAAGCAGTACTCCCAGCTGGACCGCGCCCCCTTCCAGAACGCCGACGTCCACGAACTCCTCGACAGCACCCTGCTGATGCTGTCGGGCAAGATCGGGCAGCGCATCGACGTCGTCAAGGACTACGACCGCACACTGCCGAAGGTCCCGGCGTACCCGGCGGAGCTCAACCAGGTGTGGACGAACCTGATCGACAACGCGGTCTCGGCGATCAACAGCGCGGGCGGTGAAGGGACGCTGACCGTGCGCACCGCGTCGGACCACGACCGGCTGCTGGTGGAGTTCCGCGACACGGGGGTGGGGATCCCGGCGGAGAACCGGGGGCGGATCTTCGACCCCTTCTTCACGACCAAGCCCGTGGGCGAGGGCACCGGGCTCGGCCTCGACATCTCCTGGCGGATCGTGACCAACAAGCACCACGGCACGATCCAGGTGGAGTCCGAGCCGGGCGACACACGTTTCCAGGTGCTCCTTCCGTTCACGTCCGAGGAGGCTTCATGACCAGCGCGAACGGCATCGATCCCGGCGCGGCGCCGAGCGGCAGCGGCTGTACCGAGTGCGACGAGGCCGGCGGATGGTGGTTCCACCTGCGGCGGTGTGCGCAGTGCGGGCACGTGGGCTGCTGCGACAGCTCCCCCGCGAAGCACGCGACGGCGCATTTCCGGGACACCGGGCATCCGTTGGTGCAGAGCTTCGAGCCGGGCGAGGCCTGGTACTGGAACTACGACACCAACGAGATGTTCGAGTCGGGGCCCGAGCTCGCTCCCCCGGCGAGCCATCCCGCGGACCAGCCGACGCCGGGGCCGGCGGGGCGGGTGCCGGCGGACTGGGCGAAGACGTTGCGTGCCTGACCGCTCGGGGCGCCCCTGAATCCCCACGGGTTCTGTCGGTGGCAAGTGGCAGGATGTTTTCGTGTCGCAAGCCTCCTTCAGTACCCCGCTCATCGGCCGGGACGACGAATTCGCCCGGCTCTCCGGAATGCTGGAGCGTGCCCGGGGCGGGGATGCCCGGGCCGTGCTGGTCGCCGGGGATGCCGGGGTCGGCAAGACCCGGGTGCTCGACGAGGTCTCGGGGCGGGCCGCCGCCGACGGGATGATCGTCCTGACCGGGCACTGTGTCGACCTGGGCGATGTCGGGCTGCCGTATCTGCCGTTCACCGAGGTCCTCGGGGTGCTCGCGGGTGACGAGCGGTTCGCGGGTGTCCTCGACGGACATCCGGTCGTGGGCCGGTTGCTGGGCGGCGGCACGGACGCCGTGAGCGACCGGCTGCGGCTGTTCGAGGGCATCGCCGGACTGCTGGCCGACCTCTCGGAGATCGCGCCGGTGCTGCTCGTCCTTGAGGACCTGCACTGGGCCGACCAGTCGTCGCGGGACCTGCTGCGGTTCCTGCTGAGCCGGGGCATCCTCCAGCGGGCGGCCGGTGGGGCGCCCGGACACCGGCTGGCGGTGTTCGCGTCCTACCGCGCGGACGACCTGCACCGCCGCCATCCGCTGCGGCCGCTGCTCGCCGAGCTGGTACGGCTCCCCGCGGTCGAGCGTCTCGAACTGCGGCCCATGGCCGACTCCGAGGTGGCACGGCTGGTGCGGGCCGTGCAGGAACAGCCGCTCCCCGACACCACCGTGCGCCGGATCGTGGAGCGGGCCGAGGGCAACGCGTTCTACGCCGAGGAACTGGTCGCCGCCACGGACACGGAGGCGGGCGGGGTGCCCAGCGGGCTGGCCGACGTCCTCCTGATCCGGTTCGAGCAGCTCTCCGACACCGCCCAGCAGGTGCTGCGTACGGCCGCGGTCGCCGGGCGTCGTGTCGAGCACGACCTGCTGCGGGGTGCCGTGGGGATACCGGAGGACGAGCTGGAGTCCGCGCTGCGCGAGGCCGTGGGCCGGCAGTTGCTGGTGCCGGGCGCGGGCGACACGTACGCGTTCCGGCACGCGCTGGCCCGTGAGGCGGTGTACGCCGATCTGCTGCCCGGCGAACGGGCCCGGCTGCACGGCGCGTTCGCCCGGCTGCTCGCGGGACGCGGCCGGCCGGAGGAGACGGCGGCGGAGCGCGCCCACCACTACCGGGAGAGCCACGACCTGGCCGAGGCCCTCGCCGCCTCGCTGGAGGCCGCCTCCCACGCACACCGGGTCGGCGCGCCGGCCGAGGAGCTGCGGCATCTGGAGACCGCCCTCGACCTGTGGTCGTCGGTGGAGCCGGCGGCTCGGCCCTCGGGCGAGGGCAACGACCGGGTGACCCTCACGCTGCGCGCCTCGGCCGCGGCCGCGCACGCCGGTGAGTCGCACCGGGCGGTCTCCCTGACCCGTTCCGCGCTCGCGGGCGTCGGCCAGGACACCGACGCCGAACTCGCCGCCCGGGTCCGCTACACCCTCGCCGGCAATCTGCTCGGCGTGGACAGCCTTTCGGCGGCCTACGCCTACAGCAGTGAGGCGCTCGCCCTGATCCCGGCGGAGCCCCCGTCACGGACGTGGGTGTGGGCGGCGGCCACGCATGTCATGGCCGCACGTCAGGTCGGTGAGGACGAGACCGCGCTGCGGATCGCCCACGAGGCGCTGCGCACCGCCGAGCAGTTGCGGGTGCCGGACGCCCAGGCGGACCTGCTGATCTCGCTGGCCGCGCTGGAGGGCGGCGGCCGGCGCACCCCGCTGGGGCGGGAACGGCTGCGGGAGGCCCGGGAGTTGGCGAGGGCGTCCGGGAACGCGCCGGTGGAGATGCGGGCTCTGTTCAACCTCGCCGTCGGCTGCTTCGAGTCCGGTGAGCTTCAGGAGTGCCTGCCGTGGCTGGCGGAGGGCCTGGACCGGGCCCGGCGTGCGGGGTTGCTGTCGTCGCCGTATCCGCTGGAGATGCGGTACCTGCGACTGCTGGTGCTGTACGCGCTGGGCCGCTGGGACGAGTGCCTGAGCGTGGCGTCGGCCGACGCCGAGGTCCTGCCCGCGGCGGGCGGCTTCACGGCCGGTCCGGCGCTGTACGTCGCCCTCGCGCGCGGCGATCTCCGCGCCGTCGAACAGGCCGGCACCCTGCTGGAGGGGCCGTTCGACTGGATGGGCACGCTCGTCGCGGGGATCGCGCTGACGGACGCCGCCGCGCTGCGCGGGGACGCGGAGGAAGCGGTGGAGCGGATGGGGACCGCCGTCGCGGCTCTCACCGACGACGTGGGCAGGCCGCCCGACGTCACGGTCCGGTTGGCCGCCCTCGCCCTGTCCGCGGTTGCCGACCGGGCCGCCGCACTGCGCCTGACCGGTGACGCGGAGGGTGCCCGGCGCTGGGCGGACACCGCGACCGAACTGGTCGGGCAGGCGCGGACGGCGGCCGTGCGCGGCGAGGTCGGCGTGCCGCAGGGCCCGGAGGGCATGGCTTGGCTGGCACGTGCGGAGGCGGAGTGGACGCGGGCCGTGAGCGGGCCGGATGCGCAGGCGTGGGCGAAGGCGGTGGCCGCGTTCGACTACGGCGACGACTACGAGCGGGCCAGGTGCAGGCTGCGCCACGCCGAGGCCCTGCTGGTGGCGGACGACCGTGAGGCAGCGGGTGCCGAGGCCAGGGCTACCCGGGATACGGCGGTGCGGCTCGGTGCGACACCGCTGCTGGAGCGGGTGGACGCGCTGATCCGCCGCGGTCGTCTGGCGGAGGCCCATGCCGACGGTTCCTCGCCGCTCACGGCCCGTGAGCAGGACGTCCTGCGGCTCCTCGCCGTCGGCCGCAGTAATCGGCAGATCGGCGAGGAGCTGTACATCACCGGCAAGACGGCGAGCGTCCATGTCTCCAACATCCTCGCCAAGCTGGGCGCCGCGAGCCGTACGGAGGCGGTGGCGATCGCCTATCGCGAGGGGCTGATCACCCGTGAGGAGACGGTGGGCTGACCCGCCGTCACGCGGATCAGCCGGTGGGGTCGCAGTCGAGGGCGGTCAGGTCGACGGCGTCGGCCATCGCCTGCATGCCCTTGTCGTTGGGGTGTATGTGGTCGCCGCCGTCGAGGGCGGGCAGCATCCTCTCCCGGTCGTAGGGGCTGCGCAGGATGCGGTCGAAGTCGGTGACGGCGTCGAACTCGCCGCTGCCGCGGATGAAGGCGTTGACCTCCTGGCGTACTGCCTCGCCGGCCTGGTCCCATTCCTGCCAGCCCTTGAACGGGCCGACGGTCGCGCCGACGACACACTTGCCGGCCGCGTGCGCCCGGTCGACGATCTCGCGGTAGCCCTCGATGAGGTCGTCGGCCGTGACGCCCGTGTGGGCCTTGATGTCGTTGACGCCCTGGAAGAGGAACACGGTCCGCACGCCCGGCTGGGACAGCACGTCCCGCTCCAGCCGGTTCAGGGAGCTCTGGCCGGCGCCGTCCGCGAGGACCTTGTTCCCGGAGATCCCCTCGTTGGCGACGCCCTTGACCGCGGTGTCCGTCTTCTGGAGCCGACGGGCGAGGTAGTCGGGCCAGCGGCGGTTCAGCTCGGAGGTGGACTGCCAGCCGTCGGTGATGGAGTCGCCGAGGGCGACCACGGCGCCGGTGCCCTTGGGGGCCTGCACGGAGACGGCGTCGAGGTAGAACCAGGATCCGGTCGGGATGGTCCAAGGGGTGCCGCTGTCCTCGGCGGTGTGGTCCCCCTGTGTGGCGTACGACGTCTGCATCGCCATCCAGTGCCCGCTCGCCGGGCCGGCCGCGTCGGGGCTGTGCAGGCTGACTGCGAGGTTGGACGCCGTGGGCAGCTTCCCGGGCAGCGGGTCGCTCCACACGGTGGCGCCGGCCGGCACGGTGACGGTGCGCTCGCCGCCGAAGGCGAGACGCCGGTTGGTGCCCGGCCGCAGTTCGGCGCCCTGCTTCTGGAGGCCCGCGTAGGCGCTGTCGAAGGTGATCGGCCGGTCCCCGAAGGCGTTGGACAGCCGGACCCGGACGCCGGTGCCGCCGACGCTGGTGTGCACGACGAGCCGGTAGCTGCGGCCGGCCACGCCGTCGCCCATCCGGTCCGCGCCGGCCGCCCAGGTGACGACGCCGCTCGGGCCGCCGGTCGCCTCGGCGGGCGCGGACTGGCAGGCGACGAGCGTCAACAGGACGGCGGCCAGGGGCAGTTTGGATCTCACCGGGCGAAGTCCTTCAGGGTGACGGACGCGCCGGGGCGCAGCGAGACAGTGCGGGAATCCTTGCCGTGGGCGACCGTCGTGGTGCGGCCGCCGACGCTGCGGATCCGCGCCTCGGTCGGCTTGCCGTCCCGCCAGCGCAGGTCGACCTCGAAGCCGCCGCGCACTGGGACGCCCTCGACGAAGCCCGATGCGGCCCAGGCGTCCGGGAGGGCCGGGAGGAGTTCGACGTGTCCGGGCCGGGAGTACAGCAGCATCTCCACCATGGCCGCGGGGGTGCCGAAGTTGGCGTCGATCTGGAAGATGCCCCGGCCGCGTTCCACCTCGTAGATGTCGAAGAGGTTGAAGGCCGTGCCGTTGCTGCCGTCGGTGGAGGGGCGGAGGTTGTTGACGATGAGCTGGTAGGCCTTGTCGGCGTTCTTGAGGCGGGCCCAGCACAGGCTGCGCCAGGCGTTGGCCCAGCCGAAGCTCTCCATGCCGCGTGCGGTGAGCAGCGCGGTGGCGCCGGTGACGAGGTCGGCCGGGGTGGAGCCGTCGGGGCGGATGCGGTCGCCCGGGAACAGGTTGATCAGCGGGGACAGGTGGCGGTGCGTGGTCTCACCCAGGTTGTCCGGCGACATCCACTCCTCCAGCCAGCCGGTGGTCGGGCTGACCTGCGGCAGATACAGCTTCCTGCGCAGCGATGCGACGGTGTCCGCGAAACCGGCGTCCCGCCGGAGTTCGGCGGCCGCGGTGCAGTAGTTCCCGAACAGTGTCCACACGACTTCCTGAGCATAGGTGATGCCCTTGGCGTCCTGCGGGCCGTGTTCCGGGGACCAGTCGCTGTCGTCGACGAGCACCTCCTTCGAGGTGCCGGGGAGGGTGATGGTGAGGAGCCGCGCCTCCCAGAACTCGCAGGCGCCCTTGAGGAGCGGGTAGATCTTCTCGAGGTACTCGCGCGATCCGGTGTACTCGTAGTGCTCCCACAGGGTGGTGCAGAGCCAGGCGTTGCCCGCCGGGTGCCACCACCAGCCGCTGCCGCCGTAGGGGTTGGTGGAGAAGGCGACGGCCCAGCCGGCGTTCTTGCCGCTGGAGTTGCGGTATCGGTTGCGCGGGTCGTTGTAGAGGCGGCGGGTGAGGTCGTTCCAGGACGGGAGCTGGGCGACGCAGTAGTCGGTGAAGGCGTCGAAGCACGGCGACAGGCCCGTGCGGTCGGCCATCCAGTAGTTCATCTGGATGTTGATGTCGGTGTGGTAGTCGCCCATCCAGTCCGGGTCGTTGCCGTCCAGCCACAGGCCCTGGAGGCCCAGCGGGAGGCTGCCGCGGGAGCCGCAGATCATCAGGTAGCGGCCGAACTGCAGGTAGGCCGCTTCCAGCTCGGGGTCGGGCTCGGGGTCGCGGCTGCGGGCGTGCAGACGTTCCCAGGTGTCCAGTTCGCGCTGCTCGGCGGAGGAGGTGCCGAGGGAGAGGCCGAATCGTCCGTACAGGGTGCGGTAGTCGGCGACATGGGTGCGCCGCAGGGCGTCGGCGGACTCGGCGACGGCGGCGCGGACCTTCGTACGGGCGAGTCGCTCGGGGTCGAGCGAGGGGTCGCGGAAGCCGGAGCGTGCGTCCGGCGCGTAGTTGGTCCCGGCGGTGACGACGACGGTGAGGTCCTTGCAGCCGGTGAAGTCGATGCGCGTGCCGTCGACGGTGACCTTGCCGCCGGTGCCCCGGGCCTTGACCGCGGCACCGTAGCGCAGGCCATTGGGGAGGGTCGCGGCGAAGGACTCGGCGGCGGTGGGGTGTTCGCCGTGGGTGCCGGTGAGGGTGATGCTGCCGGTGTAGCGGCCGCCGCCGCTCTGGGTGAAGCGCAGGACGATGACGTCGTCGGGCCGGCTGGCGTACATCTCGCGCCGGTAGGTGACGCCGGAGCGGACGTAGGAGCTGGTGACCAGGCCCTGGGCGAGGTCGAGGGTGCGGCGGTAGCCGCTCACGCCGCCGAGGTCGTGGTCGGGGATGTCGACGGTGAGCTTGGCCAGCAGGGTGAACGAGCCGAAGTCGGAGCGGCCGTAGGGGAACTGGCCGTCCTGGTCGAGGGTGTCGTTGAGGCCGCCGGTCCACATGGTGGCGTCGGTGATCAGGAGGAGTTCGCGGCCGGGGTCGTTGCTCGCGAGGGCGCCGATGCGGCCGTTGCCGACGGGCAGGCCCTGTTCGATGAGCGAGCCCTCGTCGCCGGGGGCCTGCCACCACAGCTGGTGGCGAGCGGCGTCGGCGGGCAGCGGGACTTCGGCGGGGCGGGCGGGTGCGGCGGTGGCGGTGAAGGCGGGCAGCGTGCCGAGGGCGGCGGTGAGGCCCGCGGTGGTGGCGAGGGAGAGGACGGTTCTTCTGCTCGGCTCGTTCGGGCTGGTGTCCATGTGCGGCTCCGGGGTCGTCCGGGCCGGGGCCGGCGCCCGGGGCCCCGACGGGGGGAGATCAGAGGGACTTCGGTACGTCGATCCGGTCGATGTCCGGCGCGTAGCCGGTGCCGCTGTCGAAGACGACGGTGTTGGTCCCGGCCTTGAGCTTCACCGGCACGTAGACGCTGTTGACGGTCCCCCAGTCACCGGTGGAGGGCAGCTTGTGCGAGGTGGCGCCGCCGTCGCCCGCGGAGACGAGGACCGAGCGGGCGTCACCGCTGACGTAGGCGACCTTGATCTGGTAGGTGCCGGCCTTGGCCACCACCACGTCGTTGACGGTGACCTTGCCGCCGACGTACAGGTTGCCGACCTTCTTGCCGCCGGAGCAGGCGGAGCAGTCGGCCACGGAGGCGTTGCCGCTCAGGGTGTTGGAGCCGGCTTCGGCCTCGTACGCGGTCCAGGCGAGGTCGGTGCCGCGCGGGGTGACGGTGAACAGGCGGGAGCCGTGGGCCGGCAGGGCCTGGGTGATCTTGTCGGTGTAGGTGCCGAGGCCCTCCTTGTTCCACACGTCGCGCACGGCGGCCTTGCCCTTGAAGCCGAGGGTCTGCCAGTTCGCGGTCACCGAGGCGGGTGCGTCGGAGAGGTTGAACAGTGCCACGGTGTAGGTGCCGTCGGGGTTCTTCGCGGCCCACACCTGCTGCGGGTCGGAGGCGGTGACGGGCTCGGCGGGCGGGGCGCTGCTCTGGTTGATCGCGATGACCTCGCGGTTGGTCAGCAGCGACAGGCCGTAGGAGTCGAGCTTGGTGATGTCGTCACCGGTGAACAGCGGGGACTTGGCGATGGCCCAGAGGGTGGCGTAGCTCTGCCGTTCGGCCTTGGTGAGGCCGTCCATCTCTCCGTTGCCGACGTTGAGGGAGTCGAGGTCGTTCCAGCCGCCGGGGCCCGCGTGGTCGGTCCAGGCGGGGGCGTCGTCCCAGCGGTCGTCGACCGAGTTCTCCCAGGTGACCAGCGTGTTGCAGTAGCACTCGACGTCGGTGTCGATGCGCCAGCCGTTGGAGTACTTCTTCCAGTCCGCGACGTGCCCGTAGTCCAGGGACCAGGACAGTTCCAGGTGGATCGGGCGGCCGGCGGTCCTGATGGCCTTCTGCCAGGCGGCGACGTCGGCGACGTTGTTGTAGTTGTCGCCGTTCTTGAACGAGCCGGGGCCGACGCCGTCGAGCTTCAGGAAGTCGTAGCCCCAGTCGGCGAACATCTGCGCCTGGGAGTCGATGTACTTCTGCGCGCAGGGATCCGAGAAGTCGATCTTGTAGGCGCTGTCCCAGCCGTTGGTGGTGCGCAGGTCGTCGTAGACGATGTCGCCGGTGGTGCAGCCCTCGGCGTTCCAGATCGGGTTCTTGCCGTCGTTGTACGCCCCCTTCTCCAGGCCGACCGGGAGGTAGATGCCGGCCTTGAGGCCCTTGGAGTGGATGCGGTCGGCGACGGCCTTCATGCCGCTGGGGAAGCGGACCGGGTCGGCCTTCTGCCGGCCGTACTCGTCGAACTGCGACTTCCAGGACCAGTCCATCCACCAGCCGGCGTCTATGTTGACGTACTCGTAGCCGTACTTCTTCAGCTTGGCGGCCATGGCGTCGGTCTGCTTGATGACGTTGGCCTCGGACAGGTAGCTGTAGTCGCCCTTCGGGTTGAGGCCCGGGTACTTCGACGACTGCATGGTCCAGCTGGTCCAGCCCATGTAGGGCTTGGCGGCCACTTCGGTGCCGGCCGTGGCGGCCGGGGGCGTGGTGGTGTCGGCCTGCGCGGCGGGGACGGCCGCGGTGACACCGGCGGTGAGGGCGAGGACCACCAGGGCTCTCAGGGCGCGTGCGGGCATGACGGAGTACGAGGATGACCTCATGGGTCGTGCCTCCAGGGGTTGGTTCAGCGGTACTGGCGCTGGTCGTCGGCTCGGATGAAGGACTGGATGGCGGTGGCCGCGGCCCCGCGCGCCCACTCCTCGAAGGGCAGTGGGCGGGTCTGTACGTCGCACTGGGCGGCGGTGCCGAACGCGGCCGCGGCGAACGCGTCGCGGATCTGTTCGGCGAACAGGTCGTAGGCGGCGAGGCCCTCGCCGGAGATGATCACCCGCTCGGGTCCGAGCAGGTTGGCCACGGTGGCGATGCCCCGGCCGATCGCCTCGCCCGCGCGGGCGTAGGCCTCACGGGCTCCGGCGTTCCCCTGGTGGGCGAGCGCCGCGGCCTCGGCGGTGTCGGCGACCTCGACACCGGTGCTGTCGCGGATCCGCCGGACGATCGCGGCGTCCCCGGCGATCGCCTCCACGCAGCCGCGGTTGCCGCAGTGGCAGGGCGGGCCGGCCGGGTCGACGGTCACATGCCCGATCTCCCCGGCCACGCCGTGCGCCCCGGCGACGACCCGGCCGTGCACCACGAGGCCGCAGCCGATGCCGGCGCCGACGGTCACCACGGCGAAGTCGGACAAGCCGACTCCGGCGCCGAACCACTGCTCGGCGACGGTGAGGGCCCGTACGTCGTTGTCGACGGTGACCGGCAACCCGGTGGTGGCGGCCGCGAGTTCGGCGAGGGGGACGTCCCGCCACTCCAGGAACGGCGAGTACCGGACGACTCCGGCGCCGCGCTCCACGTCTCCGGAGACGGCGATGCCGAGGCCGAGGACGGGGACGCCGAGGTCGCCGGCCTCCGCGAGGAGGGTGCCCGTGAGCTCGGCGACCGAGGCCAGTACGCTCCCCGGCTCCCGGTCCGGGAGCGGGGCGTGGCGGGCCACGCGGATGCGGCAGCACAGGTCGGTGAGCACGCCGATGACCGCGTCGCCGGTCACTTTCAGCCCGATGAACAGTGCTCGTCCCCCGTCGACCCGTACCGGGTTGGCGGGGCGGCCGAGCGCGGGGCGGGCGGTCTCGTCCAGGTCCTCCACCAGGTAGCCGGCCTCTATCAGGGGCCGTACCGCCTTGGTGACGGCGGCCGGGGACAGTCCTGCCCGCCGGGCCACCTCCAGACGGGTGAGGGGCCCATGGCTGAGGACGGTGGTGAAGATCTGCGAGGCGGCCGGCGTGTTGGCCGGAAACGTCTCGGCGTGGTGGATCGAGGACATGACCGGAACCTAGAGCCCTTATTTTCCGTCGTCAATAAAAGAAGCAGGATTCGTTCGAGGACTCCGGATCCGGCCGTTCGAGGGCTCCTACCCGGTGATCGAGGTATGTCCAACTGTGCGTCGTCTGTGGCGATGTGACGGGATGCGAGAAGGTTGCCCCGCACGCAGATGATCGTTCTCGTATCGGCAGCACATCGGTATCGGCAGCACATCGAAGGAATCGGGAGGAACCCGCATGGTCTCAGCAGCGGTGGTCAGAGGTACGGCGGTGACGGCGGCCCTCGTGTCGCTCATGGTGGTCCCCGCGCATGCCACGCCCCTGGAGCCCGGCACCACGAGGGCCGGCGCCCCGGCCCCGGACGTCACGGGCCTGTGGAACGTCCTGCGCACGGCGCAGCGCAACGGCGCGCCCGGCGCGATGGCGCGTCTGGAGGACCACGACACGGTCCACTGGGCGGCCGTCGGCGTGGCCGACCGGAAGACCGGACGGGCTCTCAGCAACTCCGACCGGTTCCGCATCGGCAGCATCACCAAGGTCTTCTCGGCGGTCGTCCTGCTGCAACTGGCCGAGGAGAAGAAGCTGACGCTCGACGCCCCGGTCGACCGCTATCTGCCGGGGTTGCTGCCCGACAAGAGCATCACGGTGCGTCATGTGCTCAGCCACCGCAGCGGCCTGTACGACTACACCAACGACATGTTCGCGCGGACGGTTCCCGGCTTCGAGGCGGTCCGCAAGAAGGTCTTCACCTACCGTCAGCTGGTCAACCGCTCCCTGGCCAAGCCGCGGACCACCAAGCCGGGCGGGGCGTACTCGTACTCCAACACCAACTTCGTCGTCGCGGGCATGCTCATCGAGAAGCTGACCGGACACCCGGTGGCGACCGAGTACCGCGACCGGATCATCAAGCCGCTGACACTGACCGACACCTTCTACGTGCACCCCGGCACGAAGATCCCCGGCCGGTACGCCCGCGGCTATCTCACTCCGGACACCGCGGGCGCGGCACTCGTCGACGCCACCGAGCAGACGGCGTCCTGGGCACAGAGCGCGGGCGCGGTCATCTCCAGCACCCGGGACCTCAACACCTTCCTGTCGGCACTGCTCGGCGGCCGGCTGACCTCCAGGACGCAGCTGGCGCAGATGCAGCGCTGGGTGCCGGCGGGCAGCACCACGGCGTACGGGCTGGGGCTGCGGCGGCGCGACCTGTCGTGCGGTGTCTCCGTCTACGGCCACACGGGCGCCGTGCAGGGCTACTACTCCTACGCGTTCGCGTCCAAGGACGGCAAGCGCAGCCTCGCCGCGGTCGCCACCGCCTCCAACAACGGCACGCTGCACAACACGATGCTGCGCACGCTGGAGTCCGCGTTCTGCGGCAAGCCGTCGAAGAAGGCGCGGCCCGCAGCCACGCCCGTCGAGCGGCACGACGACATCGCGCCGGACAACACGTTGAGCTTCGACGAGTAGGACCGACCCGCACGTCAGGTGGGAACCCCCGGGATCCGGCGCGCGTTCTCCGGACATCCGCACCGGATCCCGAACCACCCACCAGGACGGCCCGATGAGCGAGTTGGTCCCCGGGGGCAATCTGCCCCTCCCGGGCGGCGGCGTGACCGTCCGGGTGCCCGGCCCCTTCGACGTGTCCGCCCTCGTCACCGACGACAGTGGCAAGGTGCGGGGCGACGCCGACTTCGTGTTCTACAACCAGCCGTCCGCGCCGGGCGCCCGCCTGCACGGCGACACCCTGACCGTCGACCCGCCGCGGCTGCGCTCCGGGGCGACCCGGGTCACGGTGGTCGTCAGCCCGGCCGACCCCGGCACTCCCCTGGGCCGGCTGCCCGCGCCGGTGCTCCAGGTCACCGACCCGGGCGGCCGCCCGATCGCCCGGTTCGCCCCGCCACGCCCGGGGCCGGAGACCGTGCTGCTGCTCGCCGAGGTCTACCGGCGTGGCGGCGGGTGGAAGCTGCGGGCTCTCGGGCAGGGGTACGCGGACGGACTGGCGGGGCTCGCGCGCGACTTCGGGGTGGACGTGATCGAGGACGCCACGCCCTCGCCCGCCGGGCTGACGACCGTCCCTACCGTGCCCGGCGCTCCGCCGATGCCCACGGCACGCTCCACGATGCAGACGCTGGCCGGCCTGACCGTCCCGGACTTCCCCTCCCCCGATCCGGACGGCTTCCTCGGCCTCGCCAACTCCGCCCGGGCCGACGTCGGTTCGCCGCCCGTCGCCCCCGACGCCCGGCTCGCCTCCGCCGCGCGGGCGCACGCCTCCGCGATGGCCGCGTCGGGCCGGCTCGGTGTCGAGGGCGGCGACGGTGTCTCCGTGTACCAGCGCATCACGGCCACCGGGTACACGTACATCACCGTCGGCGAGCACCTGGTCTCCGGTCCGCGCACCCCGGCCGAGTTCGTCGCGTACTGCCTGCGCACCGAAGGCGCTCGCCGCACCCTGCAAGACGCCGCCTTCACGCATGCCGCCGTGGCGTCGGTCAGCGGCGGCCGCTCCGGCGACACATTCTGGACGGCGCTGTGGGCCAGACCGCTCGCCCCGGGTGATCTGCCCCGTACCGCGGCCGAGGTCGTCGACCTGACCAACCGGGAGCGGGCGAGGGCCGGGCTGCGCCCGCTGGCCGCCGATCCCACGCTGACCGTGGCCGCGCAGTCCTACAGCGCCGACATGGCGGCCCGCGCCTTCTACTCCCACACCTCGCCCGAGGGGACCCAACCGTGGGACCGGGCGGCCGCGGCGGGCTCCCGGATGCGCGCGATCGGCGAGAACATCGCATGCGGTCAGCGCTCCCCCGCCGAGGTCGTGGAGGGATGGATGAACAGCCCGGGACACCGCGCCAACATCCTCAAGCGCGACTTCACGCACATGGGCATCGGCTTCGCGGGCGGCGGCCCGGCGGGCACATACTGGACACAACTCTTCGGCGGCTGACGGATCAGGGCCGCGACACGCCGCGACCTAGGCGGAACGATGCCGTCCGGGACACGATGCCCGCATGAAGGGTGACCTCTTTTCCAGCGAGCACATGGTCCAGCCGGCCACGGCGCCGGGCATGACGATCGAGAACGCCAAGTGCATCAAGTACGCGGTGAACGGCGAGATGCACGCCCGCCAGGGCGCCATGGTCGCCTACCGCGGCAACCTCCAGTTCGAGCGCAAGGGCCAGGGCGTGGGCGGCATGCTCAAGCGGGCCGTGACCGGGGAGGGGCTGCCGCTGATGGCGGTGCGCGGACAGGGCGAGGCCTGGTTCGCGCACGAGGCGCAGAACTGCTTCATCGTCGACGTCGACCCCGGCGACGAGTTCACGGTCAACGGCCGCAACGTGCTGTGTTTCGACGCCTCGTTGTCGTACCGGATAGCGACGGTGAAGGGCGCCGGCATCACCGGCGGCGGTCTGTTCAACAGCGTCTTCACCGGTCAGGGCAGGCTGGGCCTGATCTGCGACGGCAACCCGCTGGTCATTCCGGTCTCGCAGCAATACCCGGTGTACGTCGACACCGACGCGGTGGTCGGCTGGACGGCCGGGCTCCAGACCTCGCTGCACCGCTCGCAGTCCCTCGGCTCGATGCTGCGCGGCGGTTCCGGCGAGGCCGTACAGCTGATGCTGCAAGGTCAGGGCTATGTCGTCGTACGGCCGAGCGAGGCGACACCCCAGAAGCCGCAGCAGCACTGAAGCGTCCCCCGAGGTGATCTGCGCCTCACGAGCAACCCACTCCGCCCTGCCGACGTCTTGATCGACAACAGGTGAAGCCCTGGCCGAGCATGTGGCCAGGGCCGGTTCTCAACGCTCTATACACGCCATGTATACCGTCGACGTATACGCACCATGTATACACTTCGAGTAGACACTGCGTGTATATCGATCGAAAGGCATCGATGTACGGCAAGGCATTCGCCCCGGAGTACCAGGGCGCCCTGACCACTCTGTCCGTGAACGCGTCTCTCACCGACGTTCTGGCCGCCGGCACCGAGCAGTTGAGAGCGGCCGAGCGGTCCGGACAGCACGGCGAGGCGGCCCGCTCGGGGCTCGCGGTCGCCGAGGCACACCGCAGGCTGGGGCAGATCGGCGACGCCGAGCGCGCCTGGAAGGCGAGCTACCGCGCCGCCCGGGAGGCCGACGACTGGGGGGCGATGGCCTGGGCGTTGTGGAGCGGCGGCACGCTCGCCCGTCAGCGCGGTGCGTTCCCGCTGGCCCGGCGGCTCCTCCAGCTCGCGGCGGACCTCGGCGAGCGCGGCGGCGACATCGTCGTGCGCGGCTATTCACTGGCCGGGCTCGCGGAGACCGGCCGTATCCAGGGCGACTACGAGGCCGTCCACCGGCTGCACGAGCAGTTGCTGGCCGAGGCACGGCGGCGCGGCGAGGCCCGGCACACCGTGTGGGCGCTGGAGGGCATCGCGCAGATCCACCGCAACACCGGCTCGTACGACACCGCGTACTCCCTCTTCGAGGAGGCTGCCGAGATCGCCGCGGGCGCCGAGGACCGCCGCGGCCACGCCTGGGCACTGCGCGGGCTCGCCGACGTCGTCTCCGTGCGCGACGGCGACGTGGACCGGGCGCTGGCCCTGCTGTCCGAGGCGGAGACCACATGCCGCGCGATGAAACTCTCCAGCGCGCTGGCCTACAACCACAAGATGCGCGGCAACGTCCTCTACCGCGCCGGGCGTTACACCGAGGCGCGGGCCATGTACGAGCAGGCGCTGTCGGAGTTCCGGGCGATGAGCGAGCCCCGCGGGGAGGCGCTGTCCCGGCTGGGGCTGGCGAAGTCGCGGGCCCAGCTGGGACGCGACCGTGCGGAGACGGCCGCCGAACTGGCCGAGCTGGCCGACGTGTTGGAGCGGATCGGGCTGCGGCACGCGCGGGAGATGGTCGGACGCGCGCAGCGGGAGTTCGGCGTCGACGCGGGCGCGGAGGCGGTGGGCGCCCGATGACCGCCTCTTCCCCGGCGCTGCGAGCCCCGGCCGACGCCCACCGGAACGCCTCGACGGTCCGGTTCCGGGTGGACGCCGGTCAAGTCCTCGACCGCTGCCGGACCTTGGTGCGTCCCGCGCTGCGGGAAGCCGTGGAGCGGACCCATCCGTGGGTCGGCGAGATGGCCGCGTACTCGTTCGGCTGGTGCGAGGTCGGCGGCGCGCCGACCGCGGCCTCCGGCGGCAAGGGCGTGCGGCAGGCACTCGCCGTGCTCGGCGCGGAGGCGGCCGGTGCGCCCGGCCGGGCCGCCGTGCCCGGGGCGGTCGCGGTGGAGCTGGTGCACGCCTTCTCCCTGCTGCACGACGACATCATGGACGGCGACGAGGCACGGCGCCGCCGCCCCACGGTGTGGAAGGCCTACGGCACCGGACCCGCCGTCCTCGCCGGGGACGCGCTGTTCGCGCTGGCCGTCGAGACGCTCGCCGCGGCACCGGAGGGCCCCCGGGCGGTACGGCTGCTGTCCGTGGCGTTGCAGGACCTGGTGCGCGGGCAGGCGGACGACCTGCTGTTCACCACGCGTCCCTGGACGGGTCCGGAGCGGGTGCGCCCGGACGAGTACCGGACGATGGCCGAGCACAAGACGGGCGCCCTGCTGGGCTGCGCCGCGGCACTCGGCGCCCTGCTCGGCGGGGCGCCGCCCGCGACCGTCGCCGCGCTCGACCGCGCGGGCCGGCATCTGGGCATCGCCTTCCAGGTCGTGGACGACCTGCTGGGCATCTGGGGCGACCCCGCCGTCACCGGCAAACCGGTGCACGGCGATCTGCGGGAGCGCAAGAGGACGTATCCCGTGCTGGCCGCCCTCGACACGCCCCTCGCCGGCCGGCTCACCGCGCTGCTGGAGTCGGCCGCCGACCCCGGCGAGGCGGCCGCGTTGATCGAGGAGGCGGGCGGCCGCTCCGCCGCGCTCACGGAGGCACGGCGTCATGCCGCCGCCGTGGAGGCGGCCCTGGCGGACGTACCGCTCCAGGAGGGGCCCGCGGAGGAACTGCGCTCGCTGCTGGACTTCCTCGTGCGGCGCGATCTGTGAGCACCCGGCCCACGTGTGCGGCGGCGATCTTCTCAGGGGACGCGCCGCCGCCCGTGAAACCGGCTTGACCGGCGGCGTCTCGCGCGTCAGGGTGCCAGCGGCGTGGATCCCCGCCCCGCGCCGGAAAGGTGACTGCCTTGATCGGGATCTCGGACGTCGAAGCCGCGGCCGACCTCATCGCAGGACACGTCGTACACACCCCGACCGTACCCAGCCCCGGCCTGTCGGCCCTGCTCGGCGTCCCGGTCACGGCCAAGCTCGAACTCCTCCAGCGCACCGGGTCGTTCAAGGCCCGCGGGGCGACGGCGAAGCTGCTGTCGCTGAGCGACGACCAGCGGGCCGCCGGGGTGGTGGCGGTCAGCGGCGGCAACCACGGCATCGCCCTGGCGATGACCGCCGCCGTCCTCGACGTGAAGGCCACCGTGGTCATGCCGCGCTCGGCGCCCGCGCACGCCGTGCGGATCGCCGAGGACGCCGGGGCATCGGTCCGGCTCACCGACGACATGGCCGGAGCCTTCTCGCTCGTGACCCGGCTGCGGGACGAGGGGCTGACACTCGTCCATCCCTTCGACGACCCCCTGGTGATCGCCGGTCAGGGCACCGTCGGTCTGGAGCTGGACGCCGACGCCGGTGAACTCACCGACGTGATCGTCAGCGTCGGGGGCGGCGGGCTCATCGCCGGAGTCGCGGCGGCGCTGCGGGCCCGGCGTCCCGACGTGCGGATCTGGGGCGTGGAGACCGAGGGCGCCGAGGCCATGTCCCAGGCACTCGCGGCGGGCGGGCCGGTGCCGGTGGAGCTCGCGTCGATCGTGTCGACGCTCAGCGCGCCCACGGTGTCGCAGCTGACGTACGACCATGTTTCCGCCCAGGTCGACGAGGTGCTCGTGGTCCCGGACCGGGAGGCGGTACGGGGTGTGCTCGACCTCGCCGAGCACGCCAAGGTGTGGACCGAGCCGGCCGCGGGCTGTCTGCTGCCCGCCGCCCGGCGCGTCCTGGAGCGGGTCGGGGGCGACGCCCGGCTCGGGCTGGTCGTGTGCGGAGGCAACGCGTCGACCGCCGACGTGCTCCGCTGGGCGACGGATTTCGGACTTCACTGAGGCATTCGAGCCCAATTTCCTTGCCTTTTCGTCAGCTTACTCATGCGTCAGAAAGCAAATGAAAAGAAGCGCCCTTTAGTTGAGGATTTCGTTGAACGCTTCCCATGACGTCTCGCGTACTTCCTGTGAGAAATGAGAGCCGGCGGTTCAGCGAGGGATGGCCATGGTCAAGGCGCGCGTCTCCACATCCGAGTTGGTTGCCGGAAGGTACCGTCTCGTCGATGTCGTACATCGCGAGACGAACCGCGTCGGTTACTACGGCGAGGACCTGGAAACCGAACGTGCGTGCCTTCTGACCCAGATCGGACTACCCGACGATCAGGGCCCGGACGACGCGCGGCGGGCCACCTCGCGCATCCTGCGCACCTCGGAGCGGATAGGGCTGCTGCGCCCTGGCCGGGTGGCCACCGTGCTGGACGCCGTCGAGGAAGCCGGCAGCCTGTGGATCGTCACCGAATGGATCGACGGCACACCGCTGGGCGAACTCCTCGCCCAGCAGGGCACGTTCAACTACGTGCGGGCCGCGCGTATCGGTCTCGAACTCCTCGATGTGCTGGAGGCCGCGCATGTCGCGGGCATCACGCACGGCGAGCTCAGCCCGGGCCAGTTGTTCGTGGGCGCCGACGGGTCGGTCGTGGTCACCGGCTTCGGCCTGGCCGGCGCGACCCTCGCACCCCGGGTCGCAGCGCCGTCGTACGCCTCGCCGGAGCAGGCCCGCGACGAGCGGATCGGGCCCGCGTCCGATCTGTGGGCGCTGGGCGCGATCCTCTACACGATGGTCGAGGGACGTCCGCCGTACCGCGAACGGGACCGCCCCGAGACCACGTTGAAGGGGGTCGACCGCCTTCCGCTGCGCGCCCCGGTGCGCGCCGGGCCGCTCACCCAGGCCGTGCAGGGGCTGCTGCGCAAGGACTCGCGGGAGCGGCTGAGCAGACCGGTGGTGCGGGAGGCGCTGGACCGGGTCATCAACGACGACCCCGAGACGGCCGCGCAGGCCATGCACCGCCCCCGGCTGCGCGGTCGGTACGCCGTCGGACCCACCTGGGGCAGGCGCGCCATGGTCATCGGCACGGCGCTTGCCGTGGTCACCGTCGCCGCGGCCGTCCTCGTGGTGACCAACGGTTCCCAGGACGACTCGGACTCCGCGGCGACGGGTGCGGCGCCCACCCCGTCCGCCTCCGCCGGTGCGCCGACGGGCCAGTCCCCCACCGCCACGCCCAGCACCTCCCCCACCCAGGAGGAGACGGGGACGGAGTCCGGGTCCGGGTCGAAATCCCCGAGCACCTCCCCCTCGGGCACGGCACTGCCCGACGGATTCCGCACGTACACGTCCCCCGACGGCTTCTCCATTGCCCTGCCCGAGGGCTGGGAGCCCGTGGCCACCAGCCGGGCCTCGGACGTGGCGTACCGCGTCTTCTTCGGCGCCGAGGGCGACGATCGCAGGCTGGCGATCACCTACAGCGAGGCTCTCGGGCCGGACCCCGTCGCCGTGTGGCGTGACGACGTCCAGCCCGATCTGGAGGAGCGCGGCGATTTCCAGCGGATCGGCGACATCGAGGCGACCACGTACCAGGGTTACCGGGCCGCCGACATGGAGTGGGTCTCGGACAAGGACGGCACCCGGTCGCGCACCTTCGGCCGCGGGTTCCTCATCGACGACCACCGTGGCTACTCGCTGCGCTGGACGACGCCGGAGGAGGACTGGGACGACGCCGTGAACCGGAAGGCCCTGGACACGTTCCTGCGGACCTTCCGGGTTCCGGGCGACTGATCAGGCCGATGCGCGAGGGGCGCTCATCGCCCGCAGCGACCTGGCGTGGAGCGGGTCCGTGCGCCAACGGGCCGTGAACGTGCGGTCCTTGAGCGAGCACGTCACTTCCAGGTGGTGCGGGGTCTCCAGGAAGGCGACGTCGACGGCGAGGGTGTCGGCGTCGGTCCAGCCGCCGCTCACCGCGGTGGGCACCGGCCCCTCGGTGACGGTCCATCCGGTCTCCCCGAGCCGCACCTCCAGCGGGTGCCCGTCCTCGGTGAGCGTCAGCGCCCAGCCGTCCGCGCCGGGCGCGAGATCGATCGCCGTCAGCTTCGGAAGCGGTGCGCAGACACCGCCGTCCGGTGTGAACGCGGCGGCGGACCAGGTCTCGGCACCCTCGGGCGGCGCGGGCTCCCCGGAGGCGGGTGGCAACGCCAGGCCGGCCAGACGCTGTGCGAGGGCCGCGTCGGCGGCCTCGCCGCCCGTCCGGGGCTCGGGTCCGAACGCGGGCAGCAGGTGCTCCCAGACCAGGTTCAGCACGGTCTGCATGTCCCAGGTGTCCGCGGTCGTCGCGATCACGGCGTCGTGCTCGGGCAGCACGATGCAGAACTGGCCGAAGGCGCCGTCGCCGCGATAGCCGTGCCGGGACATCCAGAACTTGAAGCCGTAGCCCAGCTGCCAGTCGTCGCCCGGCATCCCACCGGCGTTCGCGACCTGCACACGGGTGGCCTCGGCGACCCACGACTCGGGCAGCAGCCGCTCGCCCTCCCAGACGCCGCCGTTCAGATAGAGCTGCCCGAGTCGGGCGATGGCGTCGGTGGTGGCGTGCAGTCCGCTGAAGCCGAGCTCCTGGCCGCTGCGGTGACGCAGCCACGCGATCTCCCCGATGCCGAGCGGGTCCAGCAGGCGCGGGCGCAGATACTCGGTGAGCGACTGGCCGCTCGTGCGCTGCACGATGGCGGAGAGCGTGAAGGTCGCGGGCTGGTTGTAGGCGAAGACGGTGCCTGGGTCCTGTTGCGGTGGCACCAGGAGGAAGCCGCGCACGAGGTTCTCGAGGTCACGTTCGCGCGCCTCGGCGATGGTGTCGGTCTCGTGCCCGGTGGCCATGGACGCCACGTGCCGCACCAGCATGGCGCGGCTGCGCGGGTCGGTGATGTCGGCGTCGAGCTCGGGAAAGTACGAGATCACCGGGTCGTCGAGCCGTATGAGTCCCTCGCCGACGGCGATGCCGGCGGCGGCCGCGGTGAAGCTCTTGCTGATCGAGTAGAGCAGGTGGGGACGTTCGGCGGTGTACGGCGCCCACCAGCCGGAGGCGACCAGCCGGCCGTGCCGCATGATCATCAGGCTGTGCGGCTCGATCGTGGGGGCGGCGTCGAGGGCGTCGAGGAAGGCGAGGACGCCGGCGGCGTCGACGCCCTGGGCGGCGGGGGTGCTCGAAGGCAGCTCGCGGGCAGACATACGTGCATCCTCCCCCGATATCCGGGCGTCGTCCGGGAGTCCTCGCACTCCGGTCCTGGAGCCCGCCCCGTCCGTCCCGTTTTCGACGCTCCTGTCCGGGGACTCGGGCCACATGGTGAAGATCGGATACACGATGATGACCGAGCAGGCCGGCCCCCGTGACCTGGTGAACCACCTGGTCCGCGCCGAGGAGGCCGGTTTTGACTTCTCCGTGGCCTCGGACCACTACTTTCCGTGGCTGCGTTCGCAGGGTCACTCGCCGTACGTCTGGAGCGTGCTGGGCGCGGCGGCGCAGGCGACGCGGCGGATCCCGCTGATGACCTTTGTGACCTGCCCGACGGTCCGCTACCACCCGGCGGTCGTGGCGCAGAAGGCGGCCACGATGCAGTTGCTGTCCGAGGGCCGGTTCCGGCTGGGGCTGGGCTCCGGCGAGAACCTCAACGAGCATGTCGTGGGCGGCGGTTGGCCGTCGGTGGACGTACGGCACGAGATGCTCGAAGAGGCGGTGGAGATCATCCGGGCGCTCTTCGGGGGCGGGCATGTGAACCACCGCGGCACGCACTTCGACGTGGAGTCCGCCCGGCTGTGGGACCTGCCGGACGAGCCGCCGCCCATCGGTGTCGCCGTGTCCGGCCGGCAGTCCTGCGAGCTGGCGGGCCGGCTCGGCGATCTCGTGATCGCCACGGAACCGAAGGCGGACCTGCTGGAGGCGTTCGACCGGCACGGCGGCGAGGGCAAGCCGCGCGTGGGTCAGTTGCCGGTGTGCCACGACCCCGACCCGCACGCCGCCCTCGAGCGCGCCCACTCCCAGTTCCGCTGGTTCGGCGGCGGCTGGAAGGTCAACTCGGAGCTGCCGCACCCGGACTCGTTCGAGGCGGCGACCCGGTTCGTCACCGAGGACGACGTCGCCGAGTCGATCCCGTGCGGCGACGACCCGGACGCCTTCGTCAAGGCCGTACGCCCGTACGCGGAGGCCGGGTTCACCGAGATCGCGCTGGTACAGATCGGAGGCGAGTCGCAGCTGCCCTATCTCGACTGGGCGGAGAACACGCTGCTGCCGGCGCTGCGGGACGCCCTCGGCTGACCGTGGGCACACCACCGCGCCCGGGCGACGTGCGCGGGTGCCATAGGCTGCCGGTCTGCACTTTTCGCCTTCCGAGCAGCTCGCAACAGGAGAGTCACCCGTGACACTGGCGTTCGTCCCACCCGAGACGTCCTCCGCATCCCCGGCCCCGCTGTCCGACCTCGTCGCGCGGGACGCGCGTGAGTTCGGGGTCTACGCGCGGACCGGGGGCTGGGCCTTCGGCCTGATGGTGGCGCGCAGCGTCCGGCCCGGCGGGCAGGGCGCCGACGAGACGCCGAAGGTGTCCGCGAAGGAGTTCGCCGAGCTCGCGGGCTGCTCAGCCGATCGCGTCATGCGCTACTACAAGGCCTGGGACCGCGCGGCCGACGACGGTCTCGTCCCGCAGTTCGAGGCGCTCGCGCCGGGCCAGGAGGTCGAACTGCCGGACGCGGACGTGTGGCTCGGCTACTACGTCTCCCGCAACAGCGCCACGTCCGAGCGCGGCACCGCCATCTCCGAGGCGGCCGAGGCCGAGGGCATCCGCCCGACCAAGGCCCTGGAGGTCGCCGAGAACCCCACCGCGCTGCGTGCGGCGATCCTCGCCGACCCCTCCACCGCCCGCGCGGCCCGCCAGGCGCTCCTGGACCGGGTGCGCGAGGACCCGGAGCTTCAGGCCGAGCTGGCGCGCGACGTCGTACGCACCGACGACCTGAAGAAGGCCGTCGCCACCGAGAGCCGGTCGGCCGACCGCATCGGCTATGTCCGTCAGATCGCCGAGTCGGGTCAGATCAAGACGCCGGCCGGGCAGACCGTCGACGCGCCCGTGGACCTGCGCCAGGAGGCCGAGCGGCATCTGTCGCTCATCGACGAGCTGGAGGACGACGAGGACACCGGCGAGTGGGCCACCGACGCCTACGACACCATGAAATCCCTCGTCGTCGAGGCCGTGGAGGCCGACCCCGAGCTGCGGGTCCAGGAGCGGCGGACGAAGTTCTACAACAGTCTCCAGCGGGCGACGAAGGTCTTCGAGGAGCTGACCTTCGACGACGTGCAGGAGTTCGCGGAGGACGACATGGTCCAGCAGCTGGAGGAACTCCAGCAGGCCATCTCCACCTGCATCTCGGCGCTGCGCGGGGCGCACGGAGGCAGCGCGCAGGCGCTGTAGCCGCACCCGGTCGCCGGGGCGCCGCCGCTCACTCCGCGGTGCGGCGGCGCGCCCACAGCGGCAGCACGAACCAGCACACCAGGTACCAGGCGACGACGCCCGCGACCACCCAGGGCACGAAGTCGTCGTGGGTGGCGACCCGCAGGATCAGCAGCAGCGAGCCCGTCATGGTGCCCAGCAGCAGAATCAGACCGACGAAGGTCATCCGGGACGCCCACGACACCGCCTGCGGCTTGATGCGCCGCCCGGCCACCAGGCGGTGCAGCGACACCGGGCCGATCAGCGCGCCGGTGGCGGCGGCGCCCAGCACCACCGTGACGATGTAGATCGTCTGGTCGGTGTCGGCGAGGCTGTCGTACTTGTTCGTGAACACGACGGTGAGCAGGAAGCCGAACAGGATCTGGACGCCCATCTGGGTCACCCGGACCTCTTGGAGGAGCTCGCCCCACATGCGGTCGGCTCGCTCTTCCTCGCTTTCGTCGCGTCCCGTCCGTCTTTCCTGTTCGGCCATGCGCTACAGGTAACCCCGCCGCATCGGACTCAAACGGCGGGGTCCGGGAGCGGCCAAGCCGCCGCTCCCCGCGCGCTACGCGTCTACCAGCGGTTTTCCACCTGGTCCTTGATCCGCCGGTCGTAGAGGTCGCCGATCGCGGTGAGCGTGTCCGCGGACAGCTCCGGCAGCGCGGCGGCGGCCGCGTTGGCACGGGCCTGCTCGGGCGAACGGGCGCCCGGGATGACGGTGGTCACGCCGGGCTGCTGGATGATCCAGCGCAGCGCCAGCTGGGCCGGTGTGTACCCCTCCGGGGCGAGGCCGGCGAACTCGACGGCCGCCTCCACGCCGGAGTCGTAGTCGACGCCGGAGAAGGTCTCGCCCTGGTCGAAGGACTCGCCGTGCCTGTTGTAGGTGCGGTGGTCGTTCGCGGGGAAGACGGTGTCCTTGGTGTACTTGCCGGACAGCAGGCCGGAGGCCAGCGGGACGCGGGCGATGATGCCGACGCCCGCCTCCCGGGCGGCGGGCAGCACCTCCAGCAGGGGCTTCATGCGGAACGCGTTGAGGATGATCTGCACGCTGGCCACCCCGGGCCGGGCGATGGCGGTCAGCGCCTCGGCGCAGGTCTCCACGCTGACGCCGTACCGGGCGATGCGCTCCTCCTCGACCAGCGTGTCCAGGGCGTCGAACACCTCGTCCGTGGAGTAGACGGGCGTCGGCGGGCAGTGCAGCTGGACCAGGTCGAGGCGGTCCACGCCGAGGTTGCGCCGCGAACGGTCGTTCCAGGCACGGAAGTTGTCGAGGACGTAGTTCTCGGGGATCTGGTCCACGCGGCGGCCCATCTTGGTCGCCACGAAGATGTCCAGCTCGGGCCTGGCCCGCAGGAAGCCGGCGATGGTCTGCTCGCTGCGCCCGTCGCCGTACACGTCGGCCGTGTCGAAGAAGGTCACCCCAGACTCGACCGCCGCGTCCAGCACCGCAAGGGCTTGCTGGTCGTCGACGTCTCCCCAGTCGGCGCCCAGCTGCCACGTACCGAGTCCCACGACGGATGCCCGCTGACCCGACCTACCGATTACACGCTCGTCCATGGCGTCAGTGTGTCATTCGCCGGCCGCGAGCGCGGAGCGGGCCCCGCCGCTGCCGCATCCTGTGAAGCCTTCACTCACAGGGGCGAATCGGCTCGACGGGCAAGCGGTTGCTGTCGGGGCGCTCCCGGCTTGGGCCGTGCGTCGAGTGGTCGAAGGGCTGTGCCTGCACGGACGACGCCGCGTGGCGCGACGGCGGGGTGCTGGAGTCCGCCGCGCCGGGCAGCTTCGGGGAGGAGGGGTGGGGGCGGGCCGCCGGGGTGCTGGAGCGGCTCGACCCCCACCGGGTTCTCGGGAACGCCTTCTGGGACCGGTTGTTCGCGCAGCGCGCGGCTACCTGCGGGCCGCCCTGCTCTGCACGGTGCGCGCGACCTTCGGTCCGAGCCAGCGCTTGAGGCGGCGCAGCGCCTCCAGCTGCCCGGCCGCCCTGTCGATCCGGTAGTACAGCTGGGGCGGCACGTAGGGCAGCAGGGGCGAGTGGCGCTGGCCGAGCAGGGCGAACATCTGCTGCGGCGGCAGGTCGATGTAGCGGGGCAGGTTCTCGTACCACAGGGCGCTGTGCCGGGCGGCGCTCTGGAGGGACAACAGGGCCGCCCTGCGCTCCCGTTCGTAGTGGGCGAGCGCCTCCGGCAGGGCGGGCCGCTCGTGCAGCGCGCCGGCCAGGGCGATGGCGTCCTCCAGGGCGAGGGTCGTACCGGCGCCGATGGAGTAGTGGGTGGTGTGGGCGGCGTCGCCGATCAGGACGACGTTGCCGCGGTGCCAGGTGCGGTTGGTGACGGTGCGGAAGGTCAGCCACGGCGCGCTGCCGTCGGCGGACGGGCGGCCGATGAGCGGGTGGCCGTCGAGGATCTGGGCGAAGAGCTTCTCCAGCAGGGCCAGTCCGTCGGCCTCGGGCGCCCTGTCGAGGCCGAGGCCGGTCCATGTCTCCGGGGCGCACTCGACGACGCAGGTGCCGGCTTCGGGGCCGAAGCCGTAGCCGTAGCACCAGATCCAGCCGTGGTCGGTCTCGACGAAGGCGAAGGTGAAGGCGTCGAAGGCCTTGCTGGTGCCGAGCCAGAGGTAGCGGTTGCGGCCGCTGTCGATCCGGGTGCCGAAGTGGTCGGCGTGGCGGGCGCGCAGGGCGCTGTGGACGCCGTCGCCCGCGACGACGAGGTCGGCGGCGGGCACGTCGTCCGGGCTGACCGCGCTCCCGAACTCCAGGCGTACGCCGAGCGAGCGGGCGCGTTCGGCGAGGATCTCCAGCAGCCGGTGGCGGCCGATGCCGTGCCCCTCGTCGCCGGGCCGACGGGTCGTCAGGTCCCGTACGTGGGCCACGCCCGCGTTCCAGCGGACCGAGCTCGCCTCGACCGCGCGAGCCGTCTCGAGGTCATGGGCGCGCAGTTGGTCGAGCAGTCCGCGCCAGTACGTCACTCCCCAGCCGTAGGTGGTGCCCTCCGCGTTGCGTTCGTGGACGGTGATGTCGTGGGACGGGTCCCGCAGCTTCAGCAGGATCGAGAGATAGAGACCGGCGGGCCCGCCACCGACACAGGCGACCTTCACACATACCCCTAGAAAGTTCCCCAATACGGCCAATTCGGATCCGCAGGGTAGCAGGGGTCGCGGCACTTTCCGTGACGTTCCGGATCGCGCCAGTTTCAGCGGGTGAGACACACCACTGGCGCCGCATCCGCCCGCCAAGGACCACCGGGAACACTGCTCCCGAGAGAAGGAATTACCCGTTCCGGGTATGCGGGGAGACCACTCGCAGCAAGATCATCTCTGTTCAAGCTTGCACGACATGTAGCCACTTGTCCGGATCGAAGCCAACCACTCGCGACCGATTTCTCCCGCTCTCATGGGGCCCGATAGGTATGCGGAGTCAGCACCCGAACGCACCATCGAACCCACCCAGGAGATCCGTATGCCGGAACTCAGCCGTCGTCGCGCGCTCACCGCCACGGCCGCCCTCGCCACCGCCGCCGGCGTCGGTGCCCTCGTCCAGACGCTCAACGCCCCCGCCGCGTCCGCCTCCGGACAGAGCCGGCACCCCGAGCACACCGGCCACCAGGAGCACGACCAGCACTCCCCTGCGCCCTTCGACGAGGTCTACAAGGGCCGCCGGATACAGGGCCGGCCCGCCTCGGGCGGCGCCCACCAGCATCACGGCGGCGGTTACGCCGTGTTCGTCGACGACGTCGAGCTGCATGTGATGCGCAACGCCGACGGCAGCTGGATCAGCGTCGTCAGCCACTACGACCCGGTGCCCACCCCGCGGGCCGCCGCCCGCGCCGCCGTGGACGAGCTCCAGGGCGCGGCCCTGCTGCCCTTCCCCGCCAACTGAACCGCCGTACCCGCACTCTGGAGCACCCGCAACCATGACCGTCCGCAAGAACCAGGCCGTCCTGACCGCCGACGAGAAGCGCCGATTCGTCGCCGCCCTTCTGGAGTTGAAGCGCAACGGCCGCTACGACTCCTTCGTCACGACCCACAACGCCTTCATCGTCGGCGACACCGACAACGGCGAGCGCACCGGCCACCGGTCACCGTCGTTCCTGCCCTGGCACCGCAGATTCCTGCTCGAGTTCGAGCGTGCGTTGCAGGAGGTGGACGCCTCGGTCGCGCTGCCGTACTGGGACTGGAGCACCGACCGCTCGATACGGTCCTCGCTGTGGGCGCCCGACTTCATGGGCGGCACCGGGCGAAGCCGCGACGGACAGGTGCTGGACGGGCCGTTCGCGGCGGCCGGCGGGAACTGGCCGATCAAGGTGCGTGTCGACGGGCGTACGTTCCTGCGCCGTTCGCTCGGCACTGCCGTACGGGACCTGCCGACCCCGGCCGAGGTGGAGTCCGTGCTGGCCATGCCCACGTACGACATGGCGCCCTGGAACAGCGCCTCGGACGGCTTCCGCAATCACCTCGAAGGCTGGCGCGGGGTCAATCTGCACAACCGGGTCCATGTATGGGTCGGCGGGCAGATGGCCACCGGCGCGTCGCCCAACGACCCGGTGTTCTGGCTGCACCACGCCTACATCGACAAGCTGTGGGCGGACTGGCAGCGGCGCCACCCCGGCTCCGGCTACCTGCCGACCGCCGGGACGCCGAACGTGGTCGATCTGGGCGACACGATGAAGCCGTGGAACGACGTGCGCCCCGCCGATCTGCTGGACCACACCGCGCACTACACCTTCGACGCGGCCTGAGCCCCGCCGGGCCGGCCGGTCAGGCGTCGGCGGTGCGGCACTCCGGGTGGCCCCAGCCCTGCGCGTTCTTGGCGATCTGCTCGCCCGCCGCGTAGCCGCGGCCGCAGAGGCAGCGACCGGGAAACTTGGCCTTGATGGTCCGCGAGGAGCTGCCGCTCTTCCGGGCAGCGGCAGCCTTGCGGCGCGGTGCCTTGGTCTGCGGGGTGTCCGGGGAGGGCGGCGGCTGCGGCGAGCCGAGTTCGCTGCCCGCGGACTCCTGCACGGTGGCGGCCTGGCTGGCGGCGCGGTCGGCGAAGTCGTTGAGCGGGTCGCCGTCGACCTGGTGGGCGGGAACGTAACGGAACTCGACCTTGCGGCCGTCGAGCAGCTCGTCGATGCGCACGACCAGGTCCTGGTTGGCGACGGGCTTGCCCGCGGACGTCTTCCAGCCGTTGCGCTTCCAGCCCGGCAGCCAGGTGGTGACGGCCTTCATGGCGTACTGCGAGTCCATGCGGATCTCCAGCGGCACGCCCGGGTCGATCGCCGTGAGGAGCCGTTCCAGCGCGGTCAGTTCCGCGACGTTGTTGGTGGCCTTGCCGAGCGGCCCCGCCTCCCAGCGGGCCGGGGTCTCCGACTCGTCGGCGACGACCCACGCCCAGCCCGCCGGCCCCGGGTTTCCCTTGGAAGCCCCGTCGCACGCGGCCACAACACGTTCAAGCATGCGCCCGATCATGCCATGGGCCAGCGGGCCGGCCGGTCGCGGGTGCGATCGCCGATCGGTCCTGCCCGGTCGTGGTCAGCCGCCGATCACGTGACGTCGGTCGTCTTCGGCATCTCGCCCTCGGTCGTGGTGACGTCGATCACCGAGAAGTTGGCGCCCTGCGGGTCGCTGAGCGCGGCGAACCTGCCGAACGGCGAGGTCATCGGGCCGAAGCGGAGCACGGCGCCCTGCTTGGTGGCGCGGGCCACGGCGTCGTCGCAGTTCTCGACCGTGAAGTAGACGTTGATGTAGGAGGGGACCTCGGGCGGGAACTCCTCGGTCATCACCATCCGGCCGAGAACCATGTCCTCGCCGATCGAGTAGATCCGGAAGTCGACCGCGTCGTCCTCCATCTGTTTCGCGCCGTACCCGAAGACCGCCGGGAAGAACGTGTCCGGCTTGTCGCGCTCGCGTGTGAAGACCTCGCCCCAGCAGTAGGCGCCCGGCTCCTCCATCGGAGCCTCGAAGCCCTCGTGCGTGCCGGGCTGCCACAGCCCGAAGACGGCGCCGCCGGGTTCGCGGGCCAGGCACATGCTGCCGAAGTCGCCGACCGCCATCGGCTCCATCAGGATCTCGCCGCCGTTCTCACGGATCCTGGCGGCGGTGGCGTCGGCATCGGAGGTGGCGAAGTAGAGGCACCACTGCGACTGGCCCTCCTGGCCGGGCATGGGCGGCACGACCGCCGCGGCCGCCTTCTCGTTCGCGTAGGCCTGTGTGTAGTTGCCGTACTCCGACGAGGACTCGCCGAACGTCCAGCCGAGGACGTCGCCGTAGAAGTTCTTGGCTCCCTCGATGTCGCTGAACATCGCGTCGGCCCAGATGGGGGTTCCTTCAGGTTTCGCGGCCATGACTGCGGCCCTCTCCCGGCTCGGTGAGTTGTCCGGATTCTTACGCTAGTCACCGGGCCGTCGGGTCGCGCGCCGAATGCCCGGTTCCGTTCCAGACTGGAGGGAAGAGCGGCCGGACGGCGGACGGGACTCGGTATGGCGGGCGCGACGATGCGGGCATGGTCGGTTCTCGCGCCGGGGCCGGTCGGGACGGGGCCGCTGCGGCTGGTGGAGAAGCCGGTTCCGGTGCCCGGGGACGACGCGCTGCTGGTGCGGGTGCGGACGTGCGGGGTGTGCCGTACCGATCTGCATGTCACCGAGGGCGATCTGCCGGTGCACCGGCCCGGCGTGACTCCCGGGCACCAGGTCGTCGGGGTGGTAGCGGGCCTCGGCGCCGCGGTGACCGGCTTCGAGGTCGGGGAGCGGGTCGGCGTGGCCTGGCTGCGGCGGACCGACGGCACCTGCGGCTACTGCCTGCGCGGGGCGGAGAACCTGTGCCCGGCCTCCGCCTACACGGGCTGGGACGCCGACGGCGGATACGCCGAGTACACGACCGTGCCGGCCGCGTTCGCCCACCGGCTGCCCGGCGCCCTGGACGACATCTCACTCGCGCCGCTGTTGTGCGCCGGGATCATCGGGTACCGCGCGCTGCGCCGCTCGGCGCTGCCGCCGGGCGGGCGGCTCGGACTGTACGGCTTCGGGGGCAGCGCTCATCTGTGCGCGCAGGTCGCGCTCGCCAAGGGCGCCACGGTGCACGTCCTCACGCGCGGCGCCGACGCACGGCGGCTGGCGCTGGATCTGGGTGCCGCCTCGGCCGGGGACGCGCAGGCGATGCCGCCGGAGCCGCTGGACAGCGCCATCCTGTTCGCGCCCGCCGGCGAGCTGGTCCCGGTCGCGCTGCGGGCCCTGGACCGGGGCGGGACGCTTGCGGTCGCCGGGATCCACCTCAGCGACATCCCGGTGCTGCGCTACGAGAGCGAGCTCTTCTACGAGAAGCAGGTGCGCAGCGTCACCTCCAACACGCGCGAGGACGCCCGTGAGTTCCTGGCGCTGGCCGCGGAGCACTCCGTGCACGCGACGACGCACGCGTATCCGCTGTCGCGGGCGGACGAGGCGCTGCGCGATCTCGAAGCGGGCCGGTTCGACGGGGCCGCCGTGCTGGTGAACGACCTGTCCTGAGACGCAACGCTCCGCAAGGTGTGCGGCTTGTCGTCTGCGGCGCCATTGTGGCTGGTCGCGCAATTCCACGCGCCCCTTCGGGGCGCGTTCCTTCCCGGCGTGGGAGCACTCGGATGTGATCACTCCGCTTCAACAAAGGGTTTACACCACCCAGGTGTACGAAACCGCCCCCTTCACGCCGTACCGGGCGAACCGCCCCCGCTGTTTGGCTTGTCCCTGCGACGCGTACGGCCCATCCGTGTCACGAGGCAGCCGTATTCGCGTCCAGAGGCTGCCGTCGTCACCGACCACATCGTTCACTCCCGTTCGCCCTCCAGGAAGGGATCACGTGTCCGTATCCGAGAGCGCCGCCGGCCCCGCCGCCGACGACCCCGCCCCCACCACCGACGGACCACTGACCAGTCTCAGCACCCAGGCGGCACGCCAGCTCGCCACGACCACCAAGTCCGAACCCCAGATGCAGGCCATCTCCTCGCGATGGCTGCTGAAGATGCTTCCGTGGGTCGACGTCAAGGGCGGCACCTACCGGGTCAACCGGCGTCTGCAACTGCGTGTCGGCCGCGGCCGGGTGCAGTTCGAGCAGAACGGCGCCGACGACATCAAGGTCATCCCGCAGACGCTCACCGAACTGCCCGTCCTGCGGGGCTACTCCGACACGGAGGTCCTGAAGGAGATCGCGAGCCGGTTCCGGGTGCGCGAGATCCGGGCCGGCCAGGTGCTCGTCGAGGCCGGGCAGCCGGTCCACGAGGCCTTCCTCGTCGTGCACGGCCGCTTCACCCGCTTCACCGAGGGCAAGTACGGCGAGGAGGAGATCGTCGGCATCGTCACCGGCGGCGACCAGATCGGCGACGAGGCCATCGGCCAGCCCGACCCGCTGTGGCTGAGCTCGGTGCGCGCCGAGACCGCGGGCGTGCTGATGGTGCTGCCCTGGACGGTGGTCCAGGAGCTCACCGACCGGGCACCGTCGCTCGCGGAGCACCTGTCGGCGTACGCCGAGCGCCAGCAACTGCCCATGAACCGCAAGGGCGAGGCCGATGTGCCGGTGCAGGCCGGCCATGTCGGCGAGCCGACCATCGGCGGCGGCTACGTCGACTACGACCTCGCCCCGCGCGAGTACGAGTTGTCGCTCACCCAGACCGTGCTGCGGGTGCACACGAGGGTCGCCGACCTGTTCAACAACCCGATGGACCAGACCGAGCAGCAACTGAGGCTGACCATCGAGGAGATCCGCGAACGCCAGGAGTGGGAGCTGGTCAACAACCGGGACTTCGGGCTGTTGCACAGCGCCGACTACGGGCAGCGGATCAGCACCTTCACCGGGCCGCCGACGCCGGACGACATGGACGAGCTGCTGTCGATGCGCCGCAAGACCAAGCTGTTCGTCGCCCATCCGAAGGCGATCTCGGCGTTCTTCCGGCAGTGCAACCGGCGCGGTCTGGTGCCGGGTACGGCGAATGTCGACGGGCACGAGATCCCCGCCTGGCGCGGTGTCCCGATCTTCCCCTGCAACAAGATCCCGATCAGTGCGCAGCACACCAGCAGCATCATCGCGCTGCGTACCGGCGAGGGCGACCAGGGCGCCATCGGGCTGTACCAGACCGGGATCCCGGAGGAGTACCAGCCGGGCCTGAACGTGCGGTTCATGGGGATCGACGCCAACTCGATCATCCGCTATCTCGTCACCGCCTACTACTCGATGGCGATCCTCGTGCCCGACGCGGTCGGGATCCTCGAGAACGCCCAGATCGGCCGGACCGCTGAGTGAGCCCGCGGAGAACGCGATGAGTACGACCGCCTCCACCTGGTCCCTGCCCGGGCCGCCGAACCTCGCCCGGAGTCTTCAGTCGCGGCGCGGCGGCGCGATCCCGGGGCTGCACCACCGGCAGGTGGGGCCGGCGGACCCGGAGAAGGTCACGGAGGTCGACCGCAGGCTGGAGGAGTGGGCCCGCCGTCTCGACCTGTTCCCGCCGGCCTGGTCGGGGGACTTCTCGGGCTTCCAGTTCGGGCGGGCCGTGGTGCTCCAGCATCCGGCCGGCGCCGACCTGGACCGGCTGACGGCGGCCGGGAAGCTGCTGCTGGCGGAGAACATCGTCGACAGCTGCTACTGCGAGGAGGACGAGGGCAGGGGCGCGACCCGCAGCGGCCTGGGCGGGCGGTTGATCATGGCCCAGTCGGCGCTGGATCCGTTCCACGCCACGCCCGGGTTCCAGGAGGAGTGGGCGCACGGCATGCAGGCGGACGGTCCGCTGCGGTCGTACCACTGGGCGCTGAAGGACTACGCGGCCGTCGCGACGCCGAGTCAGACCGACCGGCTCGTGCACGACCTCGCCCGGCTGCACATGGGCTACCTCGCCGAGGCGGCCTGGAGCGAGACGCGGTACGTCCCCCGGGTGTGGGAGTACCTGGTGATGCGGCAGTTCAACAACTTCCGGCCCTGTCTGTCGATCGTCGACGCCATCGACGGCTACGAACTGCCCGAGGCGCTGTACGCCCGCCCGGAGATCCAGCGGATCACCGCGCTCGCCTGCAACGCCACCACGATCGTCAACGACCTGTACTCCTTCACCAAGGAACTGGCGAGCGACCCCACCCATCTGAACCTGCCGCAGGTCGTCGCGGCCAACGAGCGCTGCGGGCTCAAGGCCGCCTATCTGAAGGCGGTCGAGATCCACAACCAGATCATGGCGGCGTTCGAGGAGGAGTCCGCGGTGCTCGCCGCCACCTCGCCGCTCGTCGAGCGCTACGCCCGGGGCCTGGACGACTGGGTGGCCGGGAACCACGAGTGGCACGCCACCAACACGCACCGCTACCACCTGCCCAACTACTGGTAAAGCGCCATCTCATGACAGAACGTCACATGCACCAGCACGAGGAGTCACAGTTGACCATCGCCCCCGAAGCCGGCACCAAGGCCAAGTCGGTGCCGACCCAGTCCACGTACCAGAACCGCGTCGCGGACTACTGGAACGCCGAGGAGAACCCGGTCAACCTCGAACTCGGAAAGCTCGACGACCTGTACCACCACCACTACGGCATCGGGAACGCCGACCGCTCCGTGCTCGACGAACCCGATCCCGAACTGCGCCGTGAGCGCGTCACCGCCGAACTGCACCGGCTGGAGCACGCCCAGGCGGAGCTGCTCGCCGCGAGCCTCGGTCCGCTGTCCCCCGCCGACCGCGTCTTCGACGCCGGCTGCGGGCGCGGCGGCGGCAGTGTGGTGGCCAATCTGCGCTACGGCTGCCACGCCGACGGCGTCACCATCTCCGAGAAGCAGGCCGAGTTCGCGAACGCGCAGGCCCGCAAGCGGGGCATCGACGGCCGGGTGCGCTACCACCACCGCAACATGCTGGACACCGGGCTGGAGTCCGGGGCGTACGCGGCGTCCTGGAACAACGAGTCCACCATGTACGTCGAGCTCGACCTGCTGTTCGCCGAGCACGCCCGGCTGCTGCGCCGCGGCGGCCGCTACGTGGTGATCACCGGCTGCTACAACGACACCTACGGGCGCGCCTCGCGCGAGGTGTCCCTCATCAACGCCCACTACATCTGCGACATCCACCCGCGCTCGGAGTACTTCCGCGCGATGGCCCGCAACCGCCTCGTACCGGTCCATGTGGAGGATCTGACGGAGGCGGCCATCCCCTACTGGGAGTTGCGGCGCGAGGCGGATCACCTGGTGACCGGGATCGAGGACACGTTCATCGACGCGTACCGCAACGGCAGTTTCCAGTATCTGCTGATCGCGGCGGACCGCGTCTGAGCGACGACCGGACGCGCGTCGGCCACGGGTGTTCCGTGGCCGACGCGTGTCTTCCCCCTTGGGCCCGGCCGTGCTTGCCTGGGGAGCCGTTTTCGGTGTCCGGGGCGGGAGTCGCCGTATGCGCAAGCCGTGGATCGTGGGGGTGCTGCTGGCAGCCGTGCTGCTCGATGGGTGCGGGGATCCGTCGTCCGGGGCGGAGGCCGCGCCGCCTCCGGAGGTGCCGCGGGCTTCGGTCACCACACAGCAGCGCGCGCCGGCCTCGGCGTCGCCGAGTGCCGCTCCGGCGAAGGCACCGAGCGTGCTGTACCTCGGCGACTCGCTCGCGATGGAGGCGCAGAAGGTGCTCGGCCAGGAGTTACGCGGGGAACTGCGGGCGACGTACACGAGCGCGCCTTACTCGGGCACCACCCTGTGCGACTACCTTCAGGGCACGGGCCGGCGCTCTCTCGTGCCGGACGGGGACAAGGCGGCCGCACTGGTGCGCCGGCTGCGGCCGGACTTCGTGGTGCTCCAGTTCTGGGGCAACGCCTGGGGCTACACGCCGTGCATGGACGGCATCACCCATGACGCCTCCCCGGAGCGCTACTTCGAGCGGTACGCGGCCGACATGAAGCGGCTCGCCGACCAGATCGCCGGCGCCGGGGACGCGCGGATCGTGTGGGTGCTCCAGGGCCCGGACCCGATCACTCCGGACCGGGTCCGGCGCGTCAACGCCCTGTACGAGGAGCGGGCCGCCGCCTCCGGGGAACTGGTCGCCGACGCGGGCAGGGCGGTGAGCGGGGCCGGGGCCCGCTACTCCTGGGTCCAGTACCTGCCGTGCACCGCGTACGAGCACGCGCACGACGAGTACTGCACCCAGCCGGGCCGGGACCGCACGGCCCTGCATCGCGACGACGACTACCTGCACTTCTGTCTGGCGCCCACGACCTCGACGCCGAAGCCGTGCCCGGTCCGCTCGCCCGGGATCCTGCGGATCGCCCTGGAGATCACCCGGGTGATCCGCGAGAACCCGTAGCGGGGCGGGGCTCACTCCCCGGCGTAGGCCTTCTCCAGGGCGGCGATGTCGAACTTGTGCATCGCCATGAACGCCGCGGTGACACGGGCCGCCTTGGCGGGGTCCGGGTCGGTGATCATCGCGTCGAGCCGGTCCGGGACGACCTGCCAGGACACCCCGAACCGGTCCTTGAGCCAGCCGCAGGGGCCGGGCTCGCCGCCGTTCTCGGTGAGCTTGGTCCAGTAGTGGTCGATCTCCTCCTGGTTCTCGCAGAAGATCATGAAGGAGGTCGCCTCGGTGAACTTGAACTCGGGGCCGCCGTTGAGGCCGAGGAACTTGTGGCCGTTGGCCGTGAACTCGACGGTCATCACGCTTCCGGCGGGCTGCATCGCGCCCTCGGGATAGCGGGCGATCTTGCCGATGCTGGAGTTCTTGAAGACCGAGACGTAGAAGTGGGCGGCCTCCTCGGCCTGGCCGTCGTACCAGAGACACGTGGTGAAACCGTCGGTTGCCATGAGTACCTCCTGGGGCGTGGATCCGCTGTCATGTGTGTCGACCGGTCCGCGCCGCGAAACTCATCGCTCGGGGCGTCGCCATATTCAGGTGGCCGGTACACCCGTACGAACTAGCATCCGGGCATGACGTCATCGCCCCAGGACAGCGTCCGGCCCTTCCGTCTCGACATCCCGCAGAGCGACCTCGACGATCTCCACGACCGACTCGACCGCACCCGCTGGCCCGACGAGATCCCCGGTTCGGGGTGGGCGTACGGCGTGCCGACGGACTATCTGCGCGATCTCGTACGGCACTGGCGGCACGTCTACGACTGGCGTGCCGCCGAGGCGCGGCTGAACGAGTGGCCGCAGTTCACGACCACGATCGACGGGGCGAACGTGCACTTCGCCCACGTCCGCTCGCCCGAGCCGGACGCCACGCCGCTGATCATCACGCACGGCTGGCCCGGGTCGATCGTGGAGTTCCTCGACGTGGTGGGCCCGCTCGCCGACCCGGCCGCGCACGGGGGCGATCCGGCGGACGCCTTCCACGTGGTGGTGCCGAGCATTCCGGGGTTCGGGCTGTCCGGGCCGACGACGGAGCCGGGCTGGGAGGCGGGCCGGGTCGCCGACGCCTGGGCCGAGCTGATGCGCCGGCTCGGCTACGAGCGGTTCGGCGCACAGGGCGGCGACTGGGGCGCGGCCGTCTCCCGTGAACTGGGGCGGGCGCACTCCGAGCGTGTCATGGGCGTGCACCTCAATCTGCTGCCGGGTGCTCAGGCGGCCACCGAGCCGACGCCGGAGCAACTCGAAGCGCTGAGCCCCGAGGAGCGGGACCAAGCGCTCGCCTCGTGGCGCCGGTGGGCGGCGTGGTCGCGTGACGGGATCGGCTACTACCACCAGCAGGCCACCCGGCCGCAGACCCTGGCGTACGGGCTCACCGACTCGCCGGTGGGGCAACTCGCCTGGATCGTCGAGAAGTTCAGGGAGTGGACGGACTCCAAGGAGCTGCCGGAGGAGGCCGTCGACCGGGACCGGATGCTGACCAACGTGATGCTGTACTGGCTGACCGGGACCGCCGGTTCGTCCGCCCGCATCTATTACGAGCGGGCCCACCCGCGGAGCCGGGTGGCGAAGCCCTCCGAGCCGTCCGCCGCGCCGACCGCGCTCGCCCTCTTCCCCGCCGAACCGCAGATCCCGCTCCGGCACAAGGCGCGGCGCACCGAGAACCTCGTGCGCTGGACCGAGTTCGACCGGGGCGGGCACTTCGCGGCCATGGAGGAACCGGATCTGCTGGTGGACGACGTACGGGCGTTCTTCCGGCAGCTGCGGGAGGGCTCTGCCGTCAGCTGATCTGCCGAGGGCAGAGAAATCCGCCGTCGGCATCGTCCGAGGTCAACAGTGGAGTCACCGGCATCCATCACCACGAGGAGAACCGATGACTTCACTCTCGACGCTCACGCCGCGTGCCGAGGAGGGCGACGCCCCGCCGACGCGGTTCGACGACCAGCTCGCCGCCCAACTGCTCGGCCAGCGCATCGTGTTCCTCGGCACCGAGGTCACCGAGGCGTCCGCGAACCGGATCTGCGCCCAGCTGCTCCTGCTGTCGGCGGAGGACCCGCGCACCGACATCAGCCTGTACATCAACAGCCCAGGCGGCTCCGTGCACGCGGGGCTCGCGATCTACGACACGATGCGGCTGATCCCGAACGACGTCGCCACGCTGGCCATGGGATTCGCGGCCAGCATGGGCCAGTTCCTGCTCAGCGTGGGCACCGCGGGCAAGCGGTTCACGCTGCCGAACGCGCGCATCATGATGCACCAGCCGTCCGCCGGGATCGGCGGCACGACCGCGGACATCGAGATCCAGGCGGAGAACCTGGAGTTCACCAAGCGGACCATCGAGCGGATCACCGCCGAGCACACCGGTCAGACCCCGGAGACCATCTCCCGGGACGGCGACCGCGACCGCTGGTTCACGGCCGAGGAGGCCACCGAGTACGGCTTGGTGGACCGGGTCGTGGAGTCCCTCGCGGACGTCCGCCCGGCCGCCTCGAAGCGACGGATGGGGCTGTGACATGGGGAACTACACGATTCCGTACGTGATCGAGCGGACCGCGCACGGCGAGCGCTCCTCGGACGTGTTCAGCCGGCTGCTGTCGGAGCGGATCATCTTCCTCGGCACCGAGATCGACGACGGCGTCGCCAACGTCGTCATCGCCCAGCTCCTGCACCTGGAGTCCTCGGCGCCGGAGAACGAGATCGCGATCTACATCAACTCCCCCGGCGGCTCGTTCACTTCGCTCATGGCGATCTACGACACGATGACGTACGTGCAGGCGCCGATCTCCACGTTCTGCGTGGGGCAGGCCGCCTCCACCGCCGCGGTGCTGCTGGCCGGCGGGGACCCGGGGCGGCGGTTCGTGCTGGAGCACGCGCGCGTGCTGCTCGGCCAGCCCGCCACCGGGGGCAGCCGGGGCATGGTGTCCGACCTCGCGCTCCAGGCGCAGGAGATGGTCCGGATCCGCTCGCAGGTCGAGGAGGTGCTGGCCCGCCACACCCGTCACGACATCGCGACGCTGCGCGCGGACATGGACCGCGACAAGGTGTTCACCGCACCGGAGGCCGTCGCGTACGGCCTCGCCGACGAAGTGGTGAGCCGGCGCCTCGTGCGGGTCTGAGGCGCCGGCACGTCCCTCACGCCGCCAGGCACAGCCCGTCGTACGACGAACCCGTCCTGCCGCGGCTGCCGCCCGGCACCCGGCGGCTGGTGACCCTGATGAGCTCGCCCTGCGCCAGCGACAGCAGGTCGCCGAGGCCGAGCCCGAGGGCGTGGGCCGCGGCCGCGAGGACCTCCGAGGAGGCCTCCTTGCGGCCGCGCTCCACCTCCGAGAGGTACGGCATCGAGATCCGGGCGGCGTCGGCGACGTCCTTGAGCGTCCGCTCCTGCGCGAGGCGCTCACGGCGCAGGACGTCGCCGACGAGGTCGCGCCAGAGGGGTTCCTTGGGTGCTGCCCGGGGTGGGGCGGTCGCCGGCGGGGCGGTGGCAGGGCGTTCGGACGCGGGGCGGGTGGTTCCCGGGCGCGTGGCCGAGGGCCGGGCCACCGGCGGGCGGGCGGCCGGCGGGCGCAGGGGAATGACGCGGGCTTCGTTCGGCGCTTGTTCGCTCACCTTCCCAGCCTAGGAACGCCGGGCGCGAGGGGAAGGGATCGGCGTTCCGCCCTGGGGGAAATCGCGGCTACTGCCCGACGCGCCCGTCGATCCGCTCGCGCAGGAAGTCGGCGTGGCCGTTGTGCCGGGCGTACTCCTCGATCATGTGGACCAGCAGTTCGCGCAGGGCGATCGGCTCGTCGCCGCCGTTGCCGATGACGTCGAGGCTCGGTGCCTCGGCCACGAAGTGCTCCGCGAAGGCGACTTCCGAGCGCCAGGTCGCCCAGGCCTCGGCGACCACGTCGGGGTCGGGTACGGCGCCGGTGAACTCGCCGTTGGGGTCGTCCTCGGTGCGGTAGTGCCGGGGGATGTCCTGCCCGGCCATGACACGGCGGAACCAGGCCTGTTCGACACCGGCGAGATGGCGCAGCAGGCCCAGCAGGGAGAGGTCGGACGGGGGGACCGAGCGGCGGGCCATGTCCTCGGCGTCCAGGTCGGCGCACTTCATCTCGAACGTCAGCCGCTGGTCGCCGAGGTAGCCGACGAGGGTCGCGAGTTCGCCGACGTAGCCGCCGTCGCTGCGGGGGTCGTCGTCGGGGGCGACCCACATGTCCCACCACCCGAAGGTGCGCGCGGGCAGCGCCCTCTCAGGCTCCGTGACATCGGTCATACGGGCGAGCATGGGGGGTCGGCATCCGGACCGCCACCGGATTTCCGGCCGCGCCCCTCACTCGTCGGCGAGGCGCAGCACCGCCCGTACCCGCTTGCCGACCGGTACGCGCTCGACGGCGACCTCGGCCGCGAGCGCGTGGACTATCTCCAGACCGTGCCGGCCGACCCGCTCCGGGTCCTTGGGGTAACGGCGGGGCAGGGCCGAGCTGCTGTCGTACACGCAGACCGACACCGCGTCGTCCGTGCCCTCCAGGTCCAGGATGTACGGGCCGTTGCTGTGCCGGTCGGCGTTGGTGACCAGCTCGCTGACCACCAGGAGCACCTTGTCCTCGACGGGTGCGCCGATGGCGGCGCACCACTCGGTCCTGAGCCGGCCGAGGAACAGCGCGGCGAAGGACCGCGCCTCGGCGATGCATCCCGGTTCACCGCTGTAGTGCGCTGCCCGCCTCAGTGGTTCCACGGGCACGTCGAAACCAGTAGGAATCACTGCCCCGTCCGCGTGCTCGATCATGCGTTTCTCTCTCGGAAGCCGGCACTGGCCGGATGCTGCTGCATCTGTCCTGTTACCCAGAGCGCGGCGACGCAGTCACAGTGCAGGTGGCGCCGTACGTCACAGCTCCGGGGACGGGGGTGCGGCCTCGGTGGGCGCCGACTGCGAGGTGGTGGTCGTGTCTTCTTCCGGAGGGGGCGGCGGGGTGGACGTGTCGGGCGTTTCGGGCTCGGTGGTCGGGGGTTCGCTCGTGGTGGGCTCGCTGGTCGCGGTCTCGGGCGTGGAGGTCTCCGCAGTGGTCGGCGTGGTCGGCGTCGAGGCGCTCACCGACGGGGTGGGCTTCGCCGGGCGGTGGGTCCTGCGGTCCTTGTCGCCGTCGTCGCCCCGGTGGCGGGCGACCCACTCGTCGCCGGCGGCGTCGTAGATGACGAACACGTTGATGATCGTCTGCGAGGGGGTCACGACCACGACGTCCGAGGAGCGGTACGACGGCCAGGAGTCGCCGGTCCGCTTCAGCGTGCCCTGCTGGGGGACGGGCTGGGTCAGCGGATTGCCGCAGGCGCACCGGACCCGGGGCTCCCCTCGGTCGTCGACCAGGACCGCGGTGCCCGCCTGGAGGACGGCCTGGTAGCTGGTGGCGGCTCCGTCGACGTAGCCGTGGTTGGTGACGCGGGTGTCCAGGCGGAGCTGGACGGGGGTGAGCGAGCGCAGGTAGGCGGGGACGTCGGCGGCTTCCACTCGGGCGACCGAGGCGAACGCCTTGTTCTTGTCCGGGGCCGAGCGGAGGTAGTCGACCTGCTTCTCCACGTCGCAGGCGGAGGTGTTGCGGGTGCCGCCGTACAGGCCGGGGGCACCGCCTTCGACGCCGCGCAGCTCGTTCGAAGACGTCGACCCGGTGGGCGGGGACGGGGTGGCGGGCGGGGCGGAGCTGTCGTTGGCGGTGGAGTCCGTGAAGGGATCGGGGCCCGGCTTGTCCGCGGCCTGGAGGAAGACCTCGCCGCTCCGTCCGGTGCCGCCGTCGCCGTCGCCGCGGGAGAGGACGACGGCGAGGACCACGCCTGCCACGGCCACGGCGGTGAGTGCCGCGATGCGGGGCGCCGACTGCCACCAGGGGCGTCGCGGTCCGGGGCCGCCGGGCGCCGGCGTACCGCCGCCGCCGGACGGGGGCTGCGAGGGCGGACCGGACGGCGGCTGGGAGGGGCCCGACAGAGGGCCCGAGGGCGGTCCTGTGGGCCGGTCGGACGACGGAGGTTCGACGCTCACGAAGCCTTCTTCCCGACGGGGGGCTCCTGCGAGTCCCCTGCTGCGGGAACCACTTCCGCTGTACGGAGCTCCCGCGACGCCTGATCCGATTTCTCCGCGTATGCGACTTCTACGGCATTCGCGACGCTCCCATTCTGTGTTCCGATCCCGCGCCGCCCGCAAGCCGACGCATACGGACCTTCCGGCGGGCGCACCGCGCAGGCGCTGCTTAGCGTGGGCAGGGTGAGTGTCGCGCCCCCTTCCCGTCCGGCCGTGGCCGCCCACGGCTGGGTGCAGGCCCTCGCCGTGGTGCTGGCCGGGCTGCTCGCGATGGCGGTCGTCGCGGCGCTCGGCCTGTGGGCGGCCGGCGCGACGGACCTCCCCGACGGCGCCTTCCCCCGGGTCGTCGCGGCGACCGTGGTCACGGCGGTGGGCGGCACGGTCGAGCTCACGGGGAACGCGGGAGGGCTCGCGGAGTCCGATGCCGGGCTGACCGTGATGCCGCTGTCCGTCACCCTCACCGGCGCTCTCGTGCTGGCCGCCGGTTTCCTGTGGCCGCTGCGGCACCGGGCGGTCGCCGGTGCCCGGGAGCTGGCGGGGTGGGCCGCCCGGATCGCCGTACTGTGGCTGGTCGCCCTGCTGGTGCTGGCCTTCACCGCCCGCCAGACCTTCACCCTGTCCCTCAGCGACCTCGGGCAGGACGTGCTCGGCGACCTCGGTGACCTGTTCGGCATCTCGCCCGAGATCGGCTTCACCACGGACGTCGTGGCGACCGTGTTCTTCGGGCTGCTGTGGCTGGCGGGCGTGCTGGTGCTGGCCCTGCTCGTCTCACGCGGGGCGCCGTTGCCGGGGCGGCTGCTGCGCTTCCAGGAGTCGGTGCGGCCGGCCGCGTACGCCATGGTGGTGCTGTTGCTGGTGTACGTCGGGCTGGGCGTGGTGATCGGGCTGGTCGTCGCGGCGACGCGCGGGCACGCGGCCGAGACGTTCGCGGTGATCCTGCTCGGGATGCCGAACCTGGTGTGGTTCGCCCTCACGATCGGGCTCGGCGCGACCTGGAACGGACGGGTGGACGGGCCCTTCGGGCTGCCCATGCCGCATGTGCTGGACGAGGTGCTGCGCGGCAAGGAGGTGGCCGAGGTGAACCTCGGGACGCTCGCCGAGCAGGACGGGCGGGTGTGGTGGCTGATCGTCGTGGACGCGGTGCTGCTGCTGGCCGCCGCGTTCGTGATGGCGCGGCGTTCACCGGCCCGGATCCGTGCCTGGCAGCACGCCGTGCACATGGCGGTCGCGCTGGCGCTGACGGTGCTGATGATCTGCCTCGTCGGCCGGATCTCCGCGCACTACGGCCTGTCGGTTCTCGGCATCGGCGACCTCGGCGGTGATCTGGCCGGCGAGCTGTTCCTGAAGCCCGAGGTGTGGGGCGCCTTCGGGCTGGCGCTGCTGTGGGGGCTGGTCACCGGGTTCCTCGGCGGGCTGCTGGCGCGGCCGCTGCGGCACCGGGGCGAGGTCGCGGCGCGGACCGAGGGCTGAACGGGTCGCCGTTCAGCGCCGGAAGACCGGCTCGGCCCAGCGGGGCGGCGGCTTCGGCTCGTACCGCCCTGACCCCCTTGACGGCTCCGCGGTGGCCCGTCCCGCCGACTCCTTCGACGACGGCTCCGCGGTGGCACGCCCCTTCGACCCCTTCGACGGCTGTGCGGCGGCACGTCCCCTCGGCTCCCCCGCGTCGGCGGGCTCCACCCGCGCTCCCGCGACCCGGAGGTCCACCTCCGTCGGGGCGTGTCCCGCCCCGGTGCCACCGGCGACGGCGGCACGCAGTTCGGCGACGAAGGCGAGGCAGGAGTCCTGCCGCCGGTCGGGGCTCTTGGCCAGCGCGTCGGCGAACACGGCGTCGACCGCCGCGGCGAGGTCCGGGCGGGCCTGGGTCAGGGGCGGCGGCTCGTCGTACTGGTGGGCCCACAGCAGGGCCATGTCGTCGTCGCGACGGAACGGCGGATGGCCCGCCAGGCACTCGTAGACCACACAGGCGAACCCGTAGACGTCGCAGCGTGCGTCGACGGGCTTGCCGGAGATCTGCTCGGGGGCCACGTAGTCGAGGGTGCCGACGAACTGGCCGACGGTGGTGAAGCCGGTCAGGGACAGCGACTTCTTCGTCAGGCCGAAGTCGGTGAGGTAGACGTGCTCGGGGTGGTCGCTGTCGGTGCCGCGCGCGACGAGGATGTTGCCGGGTTTGACGTCCCGGTGGACCAGCCCGTGCTCGTGCGCCGCGTCGAGGGCGGAGGCGACCTGGGCGGCGATGCGCAGGGCGGTCCCGGGCGGCAGCGGGCCCTCGCGGTCCAGGAGGTGGCGCAGGTCGCTGCCGGCGACGTAGCGCATGGCGATGTACAGGACGCCGTCGGTCTCGCCCGCCTCGAAGACGGGCACGATGTGCGGGTGGTCGATCGCGGCGGCGGCCCGGGACTCATGGGTGAAGCGGCGGCGGAAGGTGTCGTTGCGGGCGAGCTCGGGGGCGAGCAGCTTCAGCGCGACGGTGCGCTCCAGGCGCAGGTCCCGCGCCCGGTAGACCACCGCCATGCCGCCCCGGCCGATCTCGCGCTCGATGCGGTAGCCGGCGACCTGCCGGCCGATCAGCTCGGAGGGGCGGCCGGAGAACAGGCTCGTGTCACGGGCCATCGGGCGTCACGACCTGGGTCGGGGCGGGGCCGGGCTCCGCTTCGGCGCGGGGCGCGTCCTCCGTCGCGTAGGTGCTCAGCCGGGTGCCGTCCGCGTACACCCACCGCCCGTGCTCGGCGTCGTACAGCCACGCCGACTCACCGTCGACGACGACCCCGACCCGCACGCCGTGCGTACGGCCGTGGAAGGACTCGCCGTCCAGGCCGCCTGCCGCCAGGTCCTCGACCGCTGACCGGTACCCGGAGAGTGCCCGCTCGGTCCGGGCGAGCAGCGGGCGCGGGTCGGCGGTGCGGGCCAGCGGGCCGTCGTCGGCGGTGGGCGGGTCCTGCGGTACGGCGACCAGGAAGCGGCCGTCGACCCAGGCCGACCAGCCGTTGGCGCACAGGATGTGCCCCCAGTCGCCGCGTCGTTCGACGAGCTGGACCGGCAGGTACGCGTCGAGGGGCACGGTGGGCCGGGCGGGGTCCGGTGTCTCCCAGGCGGGCATGCCGCGGCCGGGGACGACGTGGGTGGGCCGGAAGCCGGGGGTAGCCATCACGTGCGCCTACTTCCGCATCACGACGGGTTCGCGTCGGCGCAGCAGCCGGGAGACGAGGAAGCCGAAGACCAGCGACAGCACGACGAGCATGGCGATGTTGAGCAGCCACACCCCGGCCGAGTGCTCGAACAGCGGGTCGCCCGTCAGGTCGCCGGGCACGATCCGGGACAGTTCGACGGTGCCGGCCATCGCGCCGAGCGCCCACCGCGAGGGCACCAGCCAGGACAGCTGCTCCAGACCGGGGACGCCGTGCAGCTTGAGCAGGGCGCCGCAGAAGACGACCTGCACGATGGCGAGCAGCACCAGCAGCGGCATGGTCACCTCCTCCTTGCGCACCAGCGCGGAGACGACCAGGCCGAGCATCATCGCCGTGAAGGCCAGCAGGGCCACGGCGACGGTGATCTCGACGAGGGGCGGCATCAACACGCCCTCACCGCCGGGGGCGTTGAGATCGACGCCGAGCAGGGCGACCAGGGTCAGCACGACGGCCTGGAGCACGGTGATCGTCCCGAGGACCACCACCTTGGACATCAGGTACGCCGATCTGGACAGGCCGACCGCGCGCTCGCGCCGGTAGATGACGCGCTCCTTGACGAGCTCGCGGACCGCGTTGGCCGCGCCGGTCAGGACGCCGCCGACGCACAGGATCAGCAGCGCGTTCATCGCCGTCTCCTGGGTCAGCCGGCCGCCCGCCAGGGCGCGGGCCATCGCGCCCATCACGAAGGGCAGGGCGATCATGATGATCAGGAAGGTGCGGTCCGCGCCCAGCGCCGCGGAGTAGCGGCGGATCAGCGTGCCGAGCTGGGCGGCCCGCCCGCGCGGCCTGGGCGGGCGGCCGACGACGACCGGGTCGGTGCGGGCCCGGCGGGGCTGCGCGGTGGCGTCGGCGATGTACTGCTGCTGGAAGAGGGAGGTGCGGTAGTCGCCCGCCCAGTCCCGGTCCTGGTCGCGCTCGAAAGCCTCGAAGGCCTCGGGCCAGTTCTCGAAGCCGAAGTAGGCCAGCGCCTCCTCGGGCGGTCCGTAGTAGGCGATGCGTCCGCCGGGCGCGAGGACGAGGAGCCGGTCGCAGACGTCGAGGCTCAGCACGCTGTGGGTGACGACGATGACGGTGCGCCCGTCGTCGGCGAGGCCCCGCAGCATGTGCATCACCGAGCGGTCCATGCCGGGGTCGAGCCCGGAGGTCGGCTCGTCGAGGAACAGCAGGGACGGCTTGGTCAGCAGTTCAAGGGCGACGCTGACGCGCTTGCGCTGCCCGCCGGAGAGGCTGTGCACGGGCTGCCCGGCCCGCTGCTGAAGGCCCAGCTCGTGGATGACCTCGTCGACCCGGGCCCGGCGCTCGGCCTTGGCGGTGTCCTGGGGGAAGCGCAGCTCGGCGGCGTAGGACAGGGCGCTGCGGACGGTGAGCTGGGCGTGCAGGATGTCGTCCTGCGGGACCAGGCCGATGCGCTGGCGCAGCTCGGCGTAGTCGCGGTAGAGGTCACGGCCGTCGTAGAGCACGGTGCCGTGGTCGGCGGGGCGCTGTCCGGTGAGGGCGTTGAGGAGCGTGGACTTGCCGGCGCCGCTCGGCCCGACGACGGCGAGCAGGCACTTCTCCCCCACCGGGAAGGAGACGTGGTCGAGCAAGGTCCTCGCGCCCCGGTCGACGGTGACCGCGAGGTCCTGCACCTCCAGCGAGATCTCGCCGGTGTCGACGTACTCCTGGAGCTCGTCCCCGATCAGGCAGAAGGCGGAGTGGCCGATGCCGACGATGTCGCCGGCGCCGATCGGGGCGGTGCCGGTGACCCGGCCGCCGCCCAGGTAAGTGCCGTTGTGGCTGCCCAAGTCGGCGATCTCGTAGCCGCCGTCCGGCAGGGCGCGCAGCTCGGCATGGTGGCGGGAGACGACCAGGTCGTCGATGACGAGGTCGTTGCCGGGGGCTCGGCCGATGCGGACGGTTCGGGTGGGCAGCGGGCGGACGTTGGTGGGCTGCCGGAAGGTTCCGGTGCGGGCCGGCATGGAGACGGCTGAGGGACGCCCCTGCGCAAGGGTCGGGGCGGGGCGGTCCAGCAGGGTCGCGCGGGGGCCGTCGGAAGGGTTGCCGAAGCGGATGACGGTGCCGGGGCCCACGTCCCACTCCTGGACGCGGTGGCCGTCGGTGTAGGTGCCGTTGGTGCTGTCCTCGTCGGCGAGGGTCCAGTGGTCGGCCTCGGGCCGCAGCACCGCGTGGTGCCAGGAGACGCGGGCGTCGTCGATGACGATGTCGCTCAGCGGGTCGCGTCCGACGTGGTAGTCGCGGCCCGGGGTCATCACGGTCGAGCCCGAGTCGGTCTCCAGGACGAGTACGGGCGCAGTCGGTGCGAACGAACGCTCCGCCATGCCAGGATTCTATCGATCTGCCCCTGTATGCGCCTGCGTGGGCGAGGGGCTTCAGCGGGCCGGGACCACTTCGGTACGAGGGTCAGGCGACGGGGACGACCAGGGCCGGGAGGGTCCGCTGCATACGCAGCGCGTCCACCGACTCGGCGAGCAGCTCGTATTCCGTGGTCTCGTCGCTCACGGCGATCCGAACCAGTCGGCCGGCAGCCAACTCGTCGGCGACCAGCTCCTGCCGGACGACGTCGCCGCACCAGTCGCGCAGGGCGGCGGGGACGTCGGGAACGGTGTCGGCGACCGGGACGAGCGAGCTGGGCGGGAAGTGCTCGGCCTCCGGTCGCGGGTCTAATCGCTCGGCCATCCAGGACGCCCGGTCGCGTAACCACCACAGGGCGAGCGCGAGGGTGGGTGCCCGGTAGGTTCCCAGGGGCACCCCGATACGCCGCCCGCCGCAGACGCCGTACGCGGTGACATGGCAAAGGAACTCGTCGTGCACGTAGCCTCCCCCGTGGTGCCGTGTTCGCCTGTCGGCGGACCTCGCTTTCGGTGCGGCTCGTGAGCGGTGCGTGAGGGCGCCGTCGCCCCATGTGACGCGCCCACGTAGTTGAGTATGTTCACTACTGAAACACTGTCACCACGGAATTCCGGCCACTCTCCTGGCATATTCACAGGCCCTGTTGGCCGAAATGCGACGGGGACACGTCAAGCTTTGATCGCCGGCGGGCATTACCTCGGGCGTAATCGAGCTTTCCCGCGCGGGCGGGCATCGTTGCGGTACCGGGTCACCGAGACGGATCCGGGTCCTGAGCAGCAGTTACGACCTCGATGGAGGCTGATCACCCATGCCCGCGAACACCGATCGCCACATGACCGCCGTCGCCCGCTACTTCGAGGCGTGGAACGCCACCGGGCCAGAGGAGTTGACCAATGCGGTCGCCGCGGCCTGGACCGAGGACGGCACCTACACCGACCCCCTCGCGGACGTCCGCGGTCACGCGCAGCTGGCCGCGGTGATATCGGCGGCCCACGAGCAGTTCCCCGGCTTCGCCTTCCGGCTCACCGGCTCGGTGGACGGCCACCACGACACGGCACGCTTCTCGTGGGAGCTGGTGAGCCAAACCGACGGGGCCGCCCCGGTGGCGGGATCGGATGTGATCACGCTGGACGCCGAGGGGCGGATCACCTCGGTCCTCGGCTTCCTGGACCGGGTGCCCGCCGGAGCCTGACCGATGAGTTCCACGCGCCGTGGCGGTCATTCCCGGTGCAGCCAGGAGAGACCGCCACGGTACGGAGGACATCATGACCACGAGCACGCACGTGGACGCGGAATTCACCGCCGTCCTGCGCAAGAGCCCGAACAAGGGTGGTTGGACCTATGTCGTGTGGCCGGAGTCCGTCGACTTCTTCGGCACCCGCGGACTGGTCAGGATCGGCGGGACGATCGACGGACATCCGTTCCGCAGTTCGTTCATGGCCCTCGGGGACGGCACCCACAAGCTCCCCGTCAAGGCCGATGTCCGCAAGGCCATCGGGAAGGGGGAGGGCGACTCCGTCACCGTCCGTCTGACCGAACGGCTCAGCCGTTGAGCACTGCCTCGATCCGCGCCAGCTCCTCCGCGTCGAAGTCGAGGTTGCGGGTCGCGGCGACGCTGTCCTCGATCTGCTGCGCACTGCTCGCGCCGACCAGCGCGGAGGTCACCCGGCCGCCGCGCAGCACCCACGCCAGGGCCAGCTGGGCCAGCGTCTGGCCACGGGACTTGGCGATCTCGTCGAGCGCGCGCAGCTTGCCGAGCAGCTCGTCGGTGATCGCGTCGGCGTTCAGGAACGGGCTGCCGCTCGCGGCCCGCGAGTCCTTCGGGATGCCGTCGAGGTAGCGGGAGGTCAGCTGGCCCTGCGCCAGCGGGGAGAAGACGATGGAGCCGACCTGGAGCTCGTCCAGGGCGTCGAGCAGTCCCTCCTCCTCCGGGCGGCGGTTCAGCATCGAGTAGGCGGGCTGGTGGATGAGCAGCGGGGTCCCCAGCTCGCCCAGGATGCGGGCGGCCTCCCGGGTCTGCTCGGGCGAGTAGTTGGAGACGCCGACGTAGAGCGCCTTGCCCTGCTGCACCGCCGAGTGCAGGGCGCCCATCGTCTCCTCCAGCGGAGTCTCCGGGTCCGGGCGGTGCGAGTAGAAGATGTCGACGTAGTCCAGGCCCATCCGCTTCAGGCTCTGGTCGAGCGAGGACAGCACGTACTTGCGCGAGCCCCACTCGCCGTACGGGCCGGGCCACATCAGATAGCCGGCCTTGGTGGAGATGATCATCTCGTCCCGGTACGGCGCGAAGTCCGTCCGCAGGGCCTCGCCGAACGCCGACTCGGCGGCGCCGGGCGGCGGGCCGTAGTTGTTGGCCAGGTCGAAGTGCGTGACGCCGAGGTCGAAGGCGCGGCGCAGGATGGCCCGCTGGGTCTCCACCGGGCGGTCCGGGCCGAAGTTGTGCCACAGTCCGAGGGACAGCGCGGGGAGCTTCAGGCCGCTGCGGCCGGTGCGCCGGTAGGGCATGTCCGCGTAACGGTCGGTGTGTGCGGTGTACAACGCGACTCCAGAGGGGTTGGCACACGGATGACGGCTCCGCAGAGCCGGTGTTCCAGTCGGCGTCCATGCTGTCGCGACCTGCGGGCAGTGGTCCAACAGGTAAATCAGATGGGATTCAGCGGCTAGGCTGCTCAATCATGGAACTGCGCCACCTCCAGCACTTCGTCGCGGTCGCCGAGGACCAGCACTTCACCCGGGCGGCCGAGCGTCTGATGGTGTCCCAGTCGGGCCTCTCGGCCTCGATCCGGGCACTGGAGCGGGAGTTGCAGACCCCGCTGTTCGTGCGCACCACCCGCCGGGTGACGCTCACCCCGGCCGGCCGTGCCCTGCTGTGCGAGGCCGAGCGGATCCTGGCACAGGTGCGGTCCGCCCACGAGGCGGTGGCCGCGGTGCAGGGCGTGCTGCGCGGGATGCTGGCGCTCGGGTCCGAGCAGTGCATCGCCGGGGTGCATGTGGCCGGGCTGCTCGCGGCCTTCCGGCGGGAGCACCCGGACGTGGAGATCTGTCTTCGGCAGGCGGGCTCGGGGGCGCTGGCGGAGGAGGTGGCGGCCGGCCGCCTCGATCTGGCCTTCGCGGTGCGGACGGCTCAGGAGGACACCGACCAGCTGCGGGTCGTACCGCTGACCAGCGAGCCGATGACGGTCCTGTGCCATCCGAGCCACCGGCTGGCCGTGGCCGGGGCCGCGGTCACCCCGGAGGACCTGGGCGGGGAGGTCTTCGTCGACTTCCACCCGGACTGGGGGCCGCGCCGCGCCACCGACGCGGTGTTCGCCGCGGCGGGCGTACGGCGGACCGTGTCCCTGGAGGTGAACGACGTGCACAGCCTGTTGGACCTGGTGGACGAGGACCTCGGCGTCGCCGTCGTGCCGCGCCACTTCCGGCACAAGCGGCCGTCGCTGACCGCCCTGCCGGTGAAGGACGCGGGCGAGACGGTCTACCAGACGGTGGCCCTGCTCCCGCCCGCGCAGGCCACCAGCCCGGCGGCCCGGGCGCTGATGGCGCTGCTGGAAACGGAAGGCGCCTGAGCGAGGGGTGCGCGATGGTGGAGCCATGCATGCGAAGGACATCCTCATCGACGGGTACAACCGCATCCGGGAAGAGGTCCACGCCGCCGTCGGGGGCCTCGCCCCGGACCAGCTCGGCGCCCGCCCCGCCCCCGGCGCCAACTCCGTCGCCTGGCTGATCTGGCATCTGACCCGGATCCAGGACGATCACATCGCCGGCGCCTTCGAACTCGACCAGGTGTGGCTGGCGCAGGACTGGCAGAAGACCTTCGGCCTCGACCTGCCCCGCCGCGACACCGGCTACGGCCACACCCCGGCGAAGGTCGCCAAGGTGCAGGTCGACTCCGGTGACCTGCTGACCGGCTACTACGACGCCGTGCACGCCCGGACGCTCGACCGGCTGCGGGACGTCGCCGCCAAGGATCTGGAGCGGGTCGTGGACGAGCGCTGGGATCCGCCGGTCACCCTGGGAGTGCGGCTGGTCAGCGTCCTGTCCGACGATCTTCAGCACGTCGGACAGGCCGCCTATGTGCGGGGGCTGGTGCTGGGCTCGTAGCCCGGCACCAGCCGTCCCGGCACCGCCGGTTCAGAGCGCGGCCGCGTACCCCGGCAGGACGACGTCCTCGATGAGGGCGTTGCGCTCGTCGAACGGGATGAACGCGCTCTTCAGGGCGTTCAGCGTGACCGTGCGCAGGTCCTCGACCGTCCAGCCGGCCTCCTCGACCAGCAGCGACATCTCGCGGGTCATCGTCGTCCCCGACACCAGACGGTTGTCGGTGTTGAGGGTGACCCGGAAGCCCAGGTCCCTCAGCGCGGTGATCGGGTGCTCGGCGATGGACGTGGCGGCGCCGGTCTGGAGGTTGGACGTCGGGCACATCTCCAGGGCGACACGGCGGTCGCGCACCCAGCTCGCGAGGCGGCCGAGCTTGCCGTCGACGATGTCGTCGGTGATGCGGACACCGTGCCCGATGCGCTGGGCGCCGCAGATCTGCAGGGCCTGGTGGATGCTCGACAGGCCGTCGGCCTCACCGGCGTGGATGGTGAACGGCACGTTCTCGCGGCGCAGGTGCTCGAAGGCGTCCCGGTGGTCGGCGGCGGGGAACCCGGCCTCGGCACCGGCGATGTCGAAGCCGACGACCCCGGCGTCCCGGAAGGCCACGGCCGCGTCGGCCGCCTCGCGCACCCGGTCGAACATCCGCATCCCGCACAGCAGGGTGCCCACGCGCACCGGGGTGCCCGCGGCGGCGGCCTTCGCCATACCGGCGGCGAGGCCCTCCTGGACGGTCTCGACGACCTCGGGGACGGTCAGCCCGCCGTTGGTGTTCAGCTCGGGCGCGTAGCGCACCTCGCCGTACACGACACCGTCCGCGGCCAGGTCGAGGACGTACTCCTCGGCGGTGCGCAGCAGGCCCTCGCGGGTCTGCATCACGGCGAGGGTGTGCTCGAAGGTGGCTATGTAGCGGACCAGGTCGCCGGAGTTCGCGGCCTCGAAGTACCAGGCGGCGAGCTCGTCCGGGTCGGTGGTGGGCAGGGTGTGGCCGACCTCGGCCGCGAGCTCCACCACGGTGGCGGGGCGCAGGCCGCCGTCGAGGTGGTCGTGCAGGACGGCCTTGGGGAGGCGGCGGATCACATCGGCGTCTACGCGCGTAGCGGTCATGGTGCGGTCTTTCCTTGAGCGGGGCGGTTCGAAGCGGCGGGAGGAGCGAAGAGGGATCAGTCGGCGGGCTGGAGCAGGTCCCAGCGGTTGCCGTACAGGTCCTGGAAGACGGCGACCGAACCGTACGGCTCGTGGCGCGGCTCCTCCAGGAAGGTCACGCCGGCGGCGAGCATCCGGGCGTGGTCGCGGGCGAAGTCGTCGGTGTGCAGGAAGAACCCGACCCGCCCGCCGGTCTGGTCGCCGATCCGGGAGCGCTGCCCGTCCCCCTTGGCCCGGGCCAGCACCAGCGCGGTGCCGTGGTCGCCGGGCTGGACGACGACCCAGCGGGAGCCGTCCGGGCGCGGGGTGTCCTCCACGAGCCGGAAGCCGAGGGCTTCGGTGTAGAAGCGGATCGCCTCGTCGTAGTCGTCGACGACGAGGGTGACCAGGGCGATGCGTCTCATCGGGGCCTTCCGGGAGGTTCGATAGACGGGAGAGGTTATACGTAAAACGTTCGCGGCGCCAGTCACCACCGAGACCTCGGTCCTAAGCCTCTCGCCCGAGGCGCGGCACGCGGCCGATCGCTAGCGTTCCCGGCATGACGATCATGGATGGACCCCGCAGCCCCGAGCGCCGCAAGCAGGACGTTCTCGACCGGCTGGAACGGGAGACGGACATCTGGGTGGCGTCGGCGGACGGCGACGGGGTGCCCTGTCTGGTCGCGCTGTGGTTCGTCTGGGACGGCGAGGCGCTCTGGCTGGCCACCCGTCCGGGCAACCCCACGGGCCGCAACCTCGCCGCCGGCCGCCGGACCCGGCTGGCCTTCGGTGACACGCGTGACGTCGTCCTCATCGACGGCGAGGTCGAGGTCCACACCCGCGAGCAGGTGCCGGCCGGGGCGGCCGAGGCGTTCCGCGTGAAGACCGGCTGGGACCCGCGCGGCGACTCCGCCACGTACGCCTACTACCGGGTCCGGCCGCACGCGGTGCAGGCCTGGCACGAGGTGCGCGAGCTGCCGCAGCGGCATCTGATGCGAAACGGAATCTGGCTTGTCTGAACAAGTTCCGACGCGTACTCCCCCGCGACATTCAATGCCTGCACGGGTGTTACCTGAGGGTAATCCCTGATGGTTTGATGTGCGGCGCCACTCAACCCCCCTTCGATCACAGGGAGATCCAGTGACGCTCTTCGCACATCGCCGTGCACAGGGCTCGGCCGTGCTCGCGCTCTCGCTCGCCACCGCCGGCCTGGTCGGCTCGGCGCCCGCCGCGTCCGCCGCCGAGCAGACGCCGCCGCTCAAGGTGCTGACGTACAACGTCTTCCTGTTCAGCAAGACCCTGTACCCGAACTGGGGCCAGGACCACCGGGCTGCGGAGATCGCCAGGGCGCCGTTCGTGCAGGGGAACGACGTCGTCGTGCTCCAGGAGGCGTTCGACAACTCCTCCTCGGACGCGCTGAAGAGCTCGCTCGCCGGCCGCTACCCGTACCAGACCCCGGTGGTCGGGCGCACCAAGAGCGGCTGGGACGCCACCGGCGGCGCCTATTCGGCGACCACGCCGGAGGACGGCGGGGTCACGGTCCTCAGCAAGTGGCCGATCCTGCGCAAGGAACAGTGGGTCTACAAGGACGCGTGCGGCGCGGACTGGTGGTCCAACAAGGGCTTCGCGTACGTCGTGCTGAACGTGAACGGCACCAAGGTGCACGTCGTCGGCACGCACGCCCAGTCGACGGACCCGGGCTGCGGCGCGGGCGAGGCGGCGGCCATGCGCAGCCGGCAGTTCAGGACGATCGACGCGTTCCTGGACGGCAAGAACATCCCGGCGAACGAGCAGGTGATCCTCGCCGGTGACCTGAACGTCGACTCGCGCACGCCGGAGTACGCCTCGATGCTCGCCGACGCCGGCCTGGTGGGCGCCGACGCGCGCACCGGGCATCCGTACTCGTTCGACACGGCGGAGAACTCCATAGCCCGCGACCGCTACCCCGACGACCCGCGCGAGGACCTGGACCACGTCCTGCACCGCGCGGGCCATGCCCGTCCCACGGTCTGGAAGAACGAGGTCGTCAAGGAGCAGAGCGCGCCCTGGACGGTGACTAGCTGGGGCACCGACTACACGTACACGAACCTGTCGGACCACTACCCGGTGACCGGGTACGCGGGCTGAGCGATCGGGGCGGTCCGGCTCAACCGGTGTGTTCTCGCGCCGCGTCGAGCCGGGCCGCCTCTTCGGCGGTCAGGCGGAGGGCTCCCGCCGCCACGTTCTCGCTCAGGTGGCCGGGGTTGCCGGTGCCCGGGATGGCGAGGACGTGCGGGCCTCGGTGCAGTGTCCAGGCGAGGCGCACCTGGGCGGGGCTCGCGCCGTGCGACCGTGCCACGGTGTGCACCTCGTCGTCGTGGGCGGCGGTCGCGCCCTGCTCCCCCGCGCCCCCGGCCACCGCGTAGAACGGCACGAACGCGATGCCCTGCTCGCCGCACAGGCGCAGCAGTTCGTCGGCCTCGGGGTCGGGCCGGTCGAGGGCGTACCGATTCTGCACGCTCACCACGGGCGCGATGGCCTGCGCCTCGGCGAGATGGCGCGGCTGCACGGCGGAGATGCCGAGGTGCCGGATCAGGCCCGCCTCGCGAAGTTCGGCCAGCGCGCCGAAGTGCTCGGCGATGGAGTCCTGCCGCATGCGGCGCAGGTAGACGACGTCCAAGTGGTCGCGGCCGAGCTGGCGCAGGTTCTCCTCGACGTGGCCGCGCAGTTGGTCGGGGCGGGCCGAGGTGCCCCACTCCCCGTCGTAGCCGCGGAAGGGCCCGACCTTGGTGGCGATGACCAGGTCGTCGGGGTACGGCGCCAGTGCGGTGTTGATCAGTTCGTTGGCGGAGCGGGTGGCGGAGAAGTAGAAGGCCGCCGTGTCGATGTGGTCGACGCCGAGGTCGATCGCCTTGCGCAGTACGGCGATCGAGCGCTCACGGTCGCTCGGCGTCCCGTGGTGGAAGGCGGCGCTGCCGGTGAGCCGCATCGCGCCGAAGCCGACGCGGCTCACGGACAGGTCGCCGAGTTTCCAGGTGCCCGCGGCGTCCGCGTTGATCGTTTCCGAGGTCATCGGCGGAGTCTCGCACACGCCTCGGGCACTCGGGGCGTCAGCAGTAGAGGTTGCCGCCCGGGGAGACGCCGAGGACCGAGGTGAACCGGTTGTAGGCGTCGACGCGGCTCTGCACCTGCGCCGGGTTCTTGCCGTCGCACTCCAGGGAGCCGTTGATGGAGCGGATGGTCTGGCCGAAGCCGGCCTGGTTCACCATGGCGTTGTGGGGGGTCATGGTGCCGGGGCCGGTCTGTGTGTTCCAGTACCACAGGCCGGTCTTCCAGGCGACGGCCGACTCGTTCTGGACGCGCCAGGGGTTGTTGAGCAGGTCGATGCCGAGGGCGTCGCCCGCGGCCTTGTAGTTGAAGTTCCAGCTGAGCTGGATCGGACCGCGGCCGTAGTACGCGTCCTGGCCGGCGGGGCAGCCGTAGGGCTGGCTCCGGTCGCAGTAGTGGGGGTAGTTGGCGGTGTTCTGCTCGACGATGTGGACCAGACCGCCGGTCTCGTGGTTGACGTTGGCGAGGAAGGCCGCGGCCTCCTGCTTCTTCACGGTGTCGCTGCCCGTGTTCGCGAAGCCCGGGTAGGCGCTCAGCGCGGCGGTCAGGCCGCTGTACGTATAGAAGGGATTCCGGTTCGGGAACATCTGGTTGAACTGGGCCTCGCTGACCACGAAGCCGGCGGCGGACGCACTCGGGGCCGGCTGGAGCAGCAGCGCTGCGCTGCCCAGGGCCAGTGAGGAGACAAGTGCGGCGATACGGCGCCTCTTCACAGGTTCAACTCCTTTGCGGAGCACGGCCGCACCCGGACGAGGGCCGGGGGAAATCGGCACCTCGTGCGCACGCACCGACGGAGTCGGTCACGGCGTGGGGGCGGCCGTGGTGGGGGGTGTGGTGACACACTCAACCGCTTTGGTATGTACCAGTCAAGGGTGTAGACCAGAAAAGGTATAGACCAAGCAACCCGCCCTGCCGCGCCGGGAGTCGAGGAGTCAGGGTCGGATCACCGCATCGCCCGCCCCGCGTACGCGCGCACATCGGCGTCGGGGTCGTCGACCGCACCGGCCAGCGCCGCGCGGGCGTCGTCGTGCGCGGAGTGCCGCAGCAGACCGAGCACCGCGGCCTTGCGCACGTCGGCGTCGGTGTCGCTCAACAGCCCGGCGAGCGCGGGCACCGCACCCGCCGGCGCCGCCCCGCCGAAAGCCTTCGCGGCACCCGCGCGGACCTGCCAGGCCGGGTCTTCGAGTGCCGCCGTCACGATGGCGAGGAGCTCCTCCGGGCAGCCGAGGACGCCGAGGGTCTCCAGGGCGGCGGCACGCACCAGGACGTCCGGGTCCCGGATCAGGCGTTGCACGGCGGTCGGCGTGCCGTGGTCCGCCCGCGTGAAGTGCGGGGCCAGCGCGGCGAATCCGCGTGCGACGGCGACCCGTACCTCACGCGCGGCGTCCCCGGCCGCCTCGGTCAGGGCGTCGGCCGCGTCCACCGACACCAGGGCGCGTACGGCGGCCAGGCGCACCTCGATGTCCGGGTCGGCCGTGTGCCCGGCGAACAGTGCCGCGTCCCCGAGGCGCAGAGCCCGCAGCACGTCCAGGGCGGCGGCCCGTGCCGTCGGGTCCGCCGCCGCGAGCGCGGACAGCAGGGGCGCCCTCAACTCCGGCTCGGCCGACAGGACTTCGGCCAGCTCACGCAGCGAGGCGGCGGCCGCGGCCCGTACCTCGCCGTCGCCGTCGAGCAGCGCGTGGGCCAGCGCGGGGCCCGCTCCCGCGGGGGCCGTCTCGGTCAGTGCCGCCACGGCGCCGAGTCGTACGGCGGGGTCCGGGTCCTTCAGATAGGGCTCCAGGGCCTGGAGGTCGGGTTCCTCCTCGGTGAGCGCGACGAGTTCGAGGAGACGTTCCCGGGAGGGTGCGGAGGTGCCGTGGGTCGTACCGGGGACGGAGACGGCGACGGTGGGCACCGCAGGGGGCACCTCCGCGCCTCCCGCCGTCGCCGTGGGCAGCGCGTGCACCTCACCCAGGTCCCGGGCCGCGCCGCCGGTGGGAGTGAACTCGGACACGGGGACGAGGTAGGGCTCGACGGGGCGGGCCGTGAACTCCATGGCGCCGGTCGGGCCCTTGCGCAGGTCGAGGTGGTGCAGCCAGTCCGTGTCGTCCCGCCGAGGGTGGTCGAGCCGCTCGTGGTAGAGGCCCCAGCGGGACTCGGTGCGGGCGAGGGAGGACCGGGCCGCCATCTCCGCGCAGTCGCGGATGAACGACACCTCCGCGCACCTCATCAGCTCGTGGGGCGTGCTCGCCCCCATGCCCGCGATCTCGTCCCGCATCCGCTCGAAGTGCTCCAGCGCCAGGGAGAGCCGGGCACCGCTCTTGGGCGGGGCGACGTAGTCGTTGACGAATCGGCGCAGCTTGTACTCGACCTGGGGCTGCGGAGGGCCGGCGGGGTTGCGCAGCGGCCGGTAGATGAGCTCGTGTGCCTCGGCCAGCTGCTCACGCGGCAACTCACCCTCGTAGGCGCTGTACTGAGCGGCGTCCTCGCCCGCGAGGTCACCGAAGACGAACGCGCCGATCATGTAGTTGTGCGGTACGCAGGCCAGGTCGCCGGCCGCGTACAGGCGGGGCACGGTCGTACGGGCGTGGTCGTCGACCCGGACTCCGGAGGCGGAGTGGCCGCCGCACAGGCCGATCTCGGAGATGTGCATCTCCACGTCGTGGGTGCGGTAGTCGTGGCCGCGTCCGGCGTGGAAGGTGCCGCGGGTGGGGCGTTCGGTGGAGTGGAGGATGGACTCCAGCGCCGCGACCGACTCCTCCGGCAGATGGCTGAGCTTGAGGTAGACCGGGCCGCGGTCGGAGGCGACCTCGGCGGCGAACTCCGCCATCATCTGCCCCGACCAGTAGTCGGAGTCGACGAACCGCTGCCCGTGCCGGTTGACCTGGTAGCCGCCGAACGGGTTGGCGACGTAGGCGCAGGCCGGGCCGTTGTAGTCCTTGATGAGCGGGTTGATCTGGAAGCACTCGATGCCGGTGAGCTCGGCGCCCGCGTGGTAGGCCATGGCGTAGCCGTCGCCCGCGTTCGTCGGGTTCTCGTACGTGCCGTACAGATAGCCGCTCGCGGGCAGCCCGAGGCGGCCGCAGGCGCCGGTCGCGAGGATCACGGCGCCGGCGCGCACGGTCACGAAGGCGCCGGTGCGGGTGTTGAAGGCGGCGGCGCCGACGGCCTTTCCGCCGGCGGTCAGGACGCGCACCGGCATCAGCCGGTTCTCGATCCGGATCCGCTCACGGTTCTCCCGTCTGCGCAGCTGCCGGTAGAGGACCTTCTTCACGTCCTTGCCCTCGGGCATCGGCAGCACGTACGACCCCGAGCGGTGCACCTGGCGGACCGCGTACTCACCGTGCTCGTCCTTCTCGAACTTCACCCCGTACGACTCCAGCCGCCGGACCATCTCGAAGCCGCGGACGGCGGTCTGACGGACCGTCGACTGGTCGACGATGCCGTCGTTGGCGCGGGTGATCTCGGCGACGTAGTCGTCGGGTTCGGCACGGCCGGGGATGACGGCGTTGTTGACGCCGTCCATACCCATGGCCAGCGCTCCGGAGTGCCGTACGTGGGCCTTCTCCAGCAGCAGCACGGAGGCGCCGCGCCCGGCGGCGGTCAGCGCGGCCATGGTGCCGGCGGTGCCGCCGCCGATCACCAGGACGTCACAGCTCAGCTCCTCGGCCGAGTCGAGGGCGGGGATCCGGGTCAGGGGGGCCGGGGTCATGGTGGGTGGCCTTTCGAGCTTGCGGGAGGGCGGGAGGGCGGCCCTGCCGGGGCGTGGCGGACGGGTCCTGATCTGCCTGACGGATCGGGGTCCGGTTGTCGGCCGGCGGGCCGTGTGTGGCTGGCCGCGCAGTTCCCCCCGCGCCTGAGTCGACGGCCGTCAGGCCGACTCAGGGGCGCGGGGAACTGCGCGAAGGGGCCTCACGGACCCGCAGCCGCCGACGGACCCGAGGACCCGAGCTGTTGGGCGATCGTCAGAGCGTCCTGGCGCCGAGGGAATCCAGAACCTCGCGGCGCAGCGCCACGGTCGCGGGGTCATCGCGGGCGTCGCGGTCGCGGGGCCGCGGCACGGTACGGACCCCGGTGAGGCCGCCCGATCCGAGCAGCGCGACGCGGTCGCCGAGGAACAGCGCCTCGTCCACGTCGTGCGTGACGAAGACGACCGTGGCGCCGGTGCCGTGCAGGGCCTCCACCAGCAGCTGCTGCATCCCGGCCCGGGTCTGGGCGTCGAGCGCGCCGAAGGGCTCGTCCATGAGCACGGCGCGCGGCTGCCCGGCGAGCGCCCGGGCGAGCTGGACCCGTTGACGCTGCCCGCCGGAGAGCCGATGCGGCAACTGCCGTTCCAGGCCGGTGAGTCCGACCCGGTCGAGCCACTCCTGCGCCCTGGCGGTACGTTCGCCGCGGCCCAGTCCCCTGATGGCGAGGGGCAGTTCGACGTTGGCGCGGGCCGTGCGCCACGGCAGCAGGGCGTCCTCCTGGAAGATCAGCGCCCGGTCGGCGCCCGGCCCGGTGACGGGCCGCCCGTCCTGGACGACTTGTCCGGCCAGCGCGGGCAGCAGTCCGGCCAGGGTCCGCAGCAGGGTCGACTTGCCGCACCCGGACGGGCCGACGACGGTCAGGATCTCGCCCGGGGCCGCTTCGAGGTCCAGGTCGTGCAGTACGGCGGCGCCGGGCCGCCCGAGCCGCGCTCCGGTCAGGCCGAGCCGTGCCCCGGGGGCGGGCCGGTCGACCGGCGGCGCGGTGGTCGCGATGTCCGTTTCCGTGCTCATGACCCGGCCTTCCCCTCACGTCGCGGCAGCCAGTGCGTCAGCCTGCGTCCCAGGAGCTCAACCAGGGTGGACGTCAGCCAGCCCAGCAGGCCGATGCTGACGATGCCGGTGAAGACGCCCGCGTAGTCGATGACGGTGTAGTCCTGCCAGGTGCGGTAGCCGATGCCGTACTCGCCGGAGATCATCTCCGCGGAGATCACACAGATCCACGAGACGCCGATCCCGACCGACAGACCGCCGAAGATCCCAGGCAGCGCGCCGGGCAGCACCACGGAGGCGAGCACCCGCCACCGTCCGCCGCCCATGGTGAGCACCGCCTCCTCCCACACCGGGGCGAGCGCGCGCACCGCGTGCCGGGTGGCGACCAGCACCGGGAAGAACGCGGCGGTGAAGGTGATGAAGACGATCCCCTGCTCGTTGCTGGGGAAGAGCAGGATCGCCACGGGGACCAGCGCGATGGCCGGCACCGGCCGCAGCACCTCGAGGACCGGTCCGATCAGGTCCGCGGCCCAGCGGGAGCGTCCGACGGCGACGCCCGCCGCGACACCGAGCCCGGCCGCGAGCAGGAAGCCGGTGACGATCCGGCGCAGACTGTCCGTCACGTCCTGCCAGTACGCGCCGTCGCCGAGCCGCTCCCCGAATTTCCCGGCCACGTCGGTGACGGACGGGAACTGGTCGAAGCGCAGCCACAGTTGGACGTCGAGCGTGGTGAGCAGCTGCCACAGCCCGAGCGCCGCGAGCAGCGACAGGGCGCGTACGACGGGCCGGAGACGGTGTGTGCGCCGGGCGGGTGCCGGCTCCGGCGAGGCTTTCCTCGCCGGAGCGGTCAGCACGCTCATGACGCCTGCTCCAGTGCGGCGGAGTAGGAGACGGTACGGGCGCCGGGGTGGGCCTGGGCGTAGGCGCGGGCCGCGGACGCGGTGACGAAGGGGCTCAGCTCCTTGCCGTACCGCACCCAGACGGCCTTGTCGGCGTACCAGCGGGTGCCGGTCGTGGTGTCCGGGACGTAGGCGGCCCGCACCTGGTCCTCGTGGCCCGCGACGAACTTCAGCAGCGCGGAGGGCGAGTCGAAGGCCCGGGTGCGGTCCTCGCCCTTGAGCCAGACCTCGCTGTGTGAGGGGTCCGGCGTGGTGGCGAGGTGCTCGGCGTACCCGCCGCCGTACACCCGCTTGATCGCGCTGTCGTCGACGAACGAGTCCACGTCGACGTCGCCCACGAGCTTCGCCGACCGCAGCACGGGGACGTCCTTCTTCAGCGCGGCGACGAGCTCGGGCCTGACGGCCGGGTCGAACGTGGCGATGCCGCCGCTGCCGTTGTACAGGTAGACGACCTCGGGCGGCAGGCCGGTGGCCTCGGCGACCTTCTCCGCGGCCTGCACGGGGTGGTCGTTCAGGTATCGCGTGGCGTCGATCTGGGCCGCGAGGAAGGCGTCGAGCACCTTCGGCCGCTGCTCGGCGAAGTCCTGGCGGACCGTCACGCCGTGGAAGGTCGGCAGGTTCAGCTCGGCACCGTCGTACAGGGCCTTCGCCCTGCCCTGGAAGGCGAGCAGTCCGGGCCAGGCCACGAACTGCGAGAGCGCGTCGGCGCTGCCTGCCTGGAGCGCCGAAGCACCCACCGACGGCTGCTGGTTGAGCTTGCGGATGTCCTCGTTCGGGTCCAGCCCGGCTTCCTGGAGGGCCCGTACGAGGGTCCCGTCGGCCGCCGATCCGACGCTGGTGGAGACGGTCCTGCCCTTGAGGTCCTTGAGCGAGCCGAGCTTCGACTGCGGCGCCGTGACCACGGTGTTGAGGGCGCCGCGCAGGTTGTAGCCGGTGACCGAGACGAGCCGGGTGGGACGGTTCAGCTGCTTGCCGCGGGCTGCGTTGATGAGCAGCGGGAAGTCGCCCATGGACCCGATGTCGATCTTCCCGGCGGTCATCTGCGCGGTGATGGGCGCGCCCGTGGCGTAGTCCTGCCACTCGACCTTGTAGGTGATGCCGTCGCGCTTGCCCTGGGCTTTGAGTTCGCGTTCGAAGTAGCCGAGGGAGCGCAGCAGGGTGCCGGCGGTGACCGTGTTGATGGTCTTGGACTGGTAACCGACGGTGACGGTGACGTGGGTGGCGTCGCCGGCGGACGCGTCGCCGCCGCAGCCGGTGACGAGGGTGCCGAGGAGGGCGGCCGTGAGCAGGGCGGCGGTCGTCGTGCGCTTCTTGCGGGCCGGGGAGTTCATCGAGGTGCGCCTTTCACCGAAGCAGGTAGGGCATGTTGACCGTGACGGCCCCCGTGGGGCAGCGGGCGGCGCAGGGGCCGCAGTACCAGCACTCGTCGACGTGCATGTACGCCTTGCCGCTGTCGGGGTTGATCGCCAGGGAGTCCAACGGACACATGTCGACGCAGAGCGTGCAGCCGTCGATGCACTTCGACTCGTCGACGGTCACGGGCACGTCGGCCCGCTGGGGCACCAAGGGCATGGCTGTCTCCAGTGAGGTCCTGCTACGGGTGAGGGAAGGTCCGCGCTCGTCGCGCGGGTTGACGGGCCCGGTGGGGCCGCGGCCGGTTCACACGGTGCGGCGCAGCAGCCCGCTCATCGCGATCCGGTCGCCGCGGAACCGGATGAACTCCAGGTCCACGGGCCTGCCGTCGCACAGGTGGGTGAGGCGCTCCAGCATGAGTACGGCGGTGCCGCGCGGCGCCTGGAGCACGGTGGCGGAGTGCGCGTCGGCGTTGACGGCCTCCAGGGTGATCTCGGCGTGCCCGAGTGCCTGCCCGGTGATCTGCTCCAGCAGCCGGAAGACGTCGGTGTTCTCCAGGTCGGCGCCGAGCAGCTCGCCGCCGATGTCCAGGGGCAGATAGGTGAGGTCGAGGGAGAGCGGCAGCCCGTTCAGCCGGCGCAGCCGCTCGATGTAGAGCACGTCGGTGCCGGTGGGCAGCCGCAGTCGCTCGGCCACGGGTGCGGGCGCGGCGACGGGTCCCATGGTGCGTACCTCGTTGGTGACCCGGCCGTGTTCCCGCAGGGTTTCCGCGAGTCCCATGAGCCGGTCGAGGCCGTGCGGGTACTTCTCGGCGACGACGACGGTGCCGACGCCGGGCAGCCGTTCGACGAGCTGTTCGGCGCGCAGCAGGTCGAGTGCGTGCCGGACGGTGTTGCGCGAGACCTGGTAGTCGGCGGCGAGCACGTCCTCGTGGGGCAGTGCGCCGCTGGGAAATCCTCCGGTCAGGACCAGGTGCCGCAGCAGGTCCGCGAGCTGGCGCGCACGGTCCGCACGCAGCCGCCGGCGACGGGCGGCGGCGAGCGGCGCGGTGTGCTCGCGGGTTCGTTCGGCTGGCATGCGGTGACCATACCGACGGTGTCGGCGCAGTGGTGTTGCTGAATCATTGCGCCACCTGAGTACCCTTCACCCGGCCGCTGACCTGCACCTTCTTCGGCGGTGGAGACACATTCGCCACCGCCTTGCCGGTATCAGGTGCGGACGAGTTCGCGGCGCCGGCGTTCGAGGTACGCGCGCTCGGCAGGGTTCTCGGAGAGCTCGACGGCTCTCTCGTACTCGCGCACTGCTTCGGTGGCGCGGCCCAGGCGGCGCAGCAGGTCGGCGCGGACGGCGTGCAGGACGTGGTAGCCGTCGAGGTCCAGCGCGTCCACGAGGCCGAGGGCGCGGGCCGGGCCTTCGGTCTCGGCGACGGCGACCGCCCGGTTGAGAGCCACGACGGGGCTCGGCGCGACGGCCATGAGCTGGTCGTAGAGCTGCCGGATCTGTCCCCAGTCCGTGTCCCGTCCGCGCGGGGCGTCGCTGTGCACGGCCTGGATCGCGGCCTGGATCTGGTACGGCCCCGGACGGCCGAGGCGCAGACAGCGGCGGACGAGCGACTGTCCCTCGGCGATCAGGTCCCGGTCCCACAGTCCCCGGTCCTGTTCCGGCAAGGGCACGAGTTCGCGATGCTCGTCCTGCCGGGCGCCTCGGCGCGACTCGACGAGGAGCATCAGCGCGAGCAGTCCGGCGACCTCGGGCTCGTCCGGCATGAGCTCGGCGAGGAGACGGCCGAGCCGTACGGCCTCCGCGCACAGGGCCGCCTCACCCTCGTACCCCTGGTTGAAGATCAGGTAGATGACGGCCAGGACTCCGGTGAGCCGGTCGGGCAGGTCGGCGTCGCGCGGCACGCGGTAGGGGATGCCGGCGTTGCGGATCTTCGCCTTGGCCCGCACCAGGCGCTGGGCCATCGTCGGCTCGGGCACCAGGAAGGCCCGCGCGATCTGCGCGGTGGTGAGCCCGCCGAGCAGGCGCAGGGTCAGGGCGACCCGCGCCTGGACGGCGAGGGCGGGGTGGCAGCAGGTGAAGACGAGCCGGAGCCGTTCGTCGCGCACGGGACCCTCCTCGCGCGGTGCGTCGGGGGCGTGCAACAGGGCCGCCTGGGCGTGGCGTTCGCCCCGGCCGGCCTCGCGGCGCAGCCGGTCGACGGCACGGTTGCGGGCGGTGGTGATGATCCAGCCGGCCGGGCTCGGCGGCACTCCGGTCTCCGGCCAGCGCCGCAGGGCCGTGGTGAACGCGTCCTGCACCGCTTCCTCGGCGAGGTCGATGTCGCCGAGTGCGCGTACGAGGACGGCGACCGCGCGGCCGTACTCCGCGCGGAAGACCGCCTCGACGTCGGGGTGCGTCATCAGGCGCCGGCTTCGTGGTCCCCGGCCTCGCCCATGAACGGCCGCACCTCGATCGGCAGCGTCGTCGCCAGGGCCAGCCTGCGGCCCCACTCCAGAGCCGCGTCCAGGTCGGGCGCCTTGATGAGGCTGATGCCGCCGAGCATCTCCTTGCCCTCGGCGTAGGGGCCGTCGGTGATCAGGACGTCGCCGTCGCGGGGCCGCAGCACGGTGGAGGACTCCGGGCCGTGCAGTCCGCCGGCGAACACCCAGGCGCCCGCCTCACGCAGCTCGCGGTTGAGGGCGTCGAGGTTCTTCTCGATCCCGGCGAGCACCTCGGGCGCCGGGCGCTCCCCCACCGGCTGCATCACATTGAGCAGGTAGTACTTCATGACGGCCTCCTCGGGCGTCGTCGTGTTCTCTCACCTCCTACACGAACGACACACCTCCGAATCGACACCTCGCACGACCGCGCCGGAAGAATTTCGTCCATGACCACGAAAGACCATCCCCTCGTCGGCCGCGCCCACCGTCTCGCCCACGACCTGCTCGCCCCACTGGCCGAACGCGTCGACCAGGAGGGCGTGCCGACCAGTCACATCGACGCGATCAGGAACTCGGGACTGCTCGGGGTGAGCGCGCCAGAGTCGTACGGCGGGTGGGCGGCCCCCGCGGCGGTGGCCCGGCGCACCGGGGAGATCCTGGCCGGGGCCTGCTGCTCGACCTGGTTCGTGCAGACGCAGCACCACACGCCGGTCGCGACACTGACCGGGTGCGAGGGGCCGGTGCGGGAACGGCTGCTGGGTCCGCTGGCCCGCGGCGAGCTGCTGTCGGGGGTGGCGTACGCCCATCTGCGGTCCTATCCGCGCATGCCGGTGCGGGTCACCCGGGAGGGCGACGGGTGGCGGTTCGACGGGAGGGTGCCCTGGTACACCGGCTGGGGTCTGAACGACGTGATGCTGCTCGCGGGTGTCACGGAGGGCGGCGAGGTGGTGTTCGCGTTCACCGGGGCCAGGGAGCAGCCGGGGCTCCGGGCCTCGGAGCCGATGCGGCTCGCGGCGCTCACCGCGTCCCGCACGGTGTCGCTGGAGCTGGACGGGCTGTGGCTGCCACAGGACTCGGTGGCGCTGCGGAAGCCGTACGAGGAGTGGGCCCGCACGGACCGCGCGAAGACGGTCGAGGCGTCCCCGGCAGTGTTCGGGGTGACCGAGGCGGCGCTGGCCCTCCTCGACGAGGGGACCGCCGGGCCGCTGCGCACCCGGCTGGAGGAAGTGCGCCGTGGTGCCTACGACTTGGCCGACCGGTCGGCCGCGGGCGAGCATCTGGCGGAGCGCCTGGCGCTGCGCATCCGGGCGGCCGAGCTGATGCGTACGGCCACCACCGCTGCGGTGGTGGCCGGGGGCGGCCGGTCGCTGTCGCTGACCGGCACGGCGCAACGCCTGGCCCGGGAGGCCCTGTTCCTGCTGGTGCAGGGGCAGACCGCACGGTCGCGCGCGGCCCATCTGGAGGCACTCGTGGCGGACGCCTCCTGAGGCCGCCGAAGGACCGCGCGCCGGGCGGGCCCTGATCCCGCCCGGCGTGCGGAGGCCCGCTCAGTCCTCTTCGCGCGTGGGGACGACGACGAGGAAGGCGTCCGCCTTCAGGTCCATCACGACGGTCGCCGCTTCACCATGGGCGCGGCGTTCGGCCGCGTACTCCTCCGCCGGCCACGATCCGCGCGGAGCACCCGCGGGAAACCGCTCCAACACCTTCGCGCCCATACCGGCAGACACCTCCAGAATCGGACTTCGCCTCGTGGGCCGAGTAATTGCCTCGTACACTCCGCCTGCCCGCCTTCGGCGTGAGCATGTTCACCCCTTCGTGTTTTCTCCGACGGACGTCGGCCACCACACGCGCGGCCCGATGTCCCGCACCAGCGCGGGCACCAGCAGCGACCGCACGACGAGGGTGTCGAGCAGGACGCCGAAGGCGACGATGAAGGCGATCTGCACGAGGAACGCCAGCGGGATGACGCCGAGGGCGGCGAAGGTGGCGGCGAGCACCACACCGGCGGAGGTGATGACCCCGCCGGTGCTGACGAGGCCGCGGGAGATGCCCTGCGCGGGCCCGTGCCGCAGCGTCTCCTCCCGTACCCGGGACATGAGGAAGATGTTGTAGTCGACCCCGAGGGCGACGAGGAACACGAACCCGTACAGCGGCACCGACGCGTCGGTCCCCTCGAAGCCGAGGACATGACGGAACACCAGCGCCGAGACGCCCAGTGTGGTGAGGAAGTTGAGCGCCACGGTCACCACCAGCAGCACCGGCAGCAGGAGCGAGCGCAGCAGCGCGATCAGGATGACCAGGATGATCGCGAGGACCACGGGGACGATGACGGCGCGGTCGTCCCGGGCGGTGTGCAGGGTGTCGTACTGCTGGGCCGTGTAGCCGCCGACGAGGGCGTCGGCGTCCGGCACGTCGTGCACGGCGGCCCGCAGTCGGGCGACGGTGTCCTTGGCGGCGTCGCTGTCGGGGGCGGAGGTGAGGGTGACGTCGAGGCGCACCCGGCCGTCGACGACGAGGGGTTCGTCGCCGGGCCGGCCAGAGGCGCCGGCCGCGGCGGCGGAGGCGACGCCCTCGGTGTCCTCGGCCGCGCGGACGACGTCGGTGAGCCGGCCGGCGTCGGCGACGACCACGGCTGGGTTGCCGGAACCGGCCGGGAAGTGCCGGCTCAGGGTCTGCTGCGCGGCGACCGAGGGCGCGTCGTTGACGAAGGTCTCGTCGAGCGGGACTCCCTCGGAGGTGAGGAGGGGCGCGCAGGCGGCGCCGGCCAGCAGGACGGCGAGGGTGACCGCCCACACCTTGCGCGGCGCCCGGTCGACCAGGGCGGCGACCCGGTGCCAGATGCCTTCCCGGTCCACGTCCACGGGGCGCGGCCGTGCGGGCCAGTAGGCGGCGCGGCCGAGGAGGACGAGCGTGGCGGGCAGGAAGGTCAGCGAGGTCAGGACGGCGCAGGCGATGCCGATGGCGCCGACCGGGCCGAGGGCGCGGTTGTTGGTGAGGTCGCTGAGCAGCAGGGCGAGCAGTCCGAGCGCGACGGTGGCGGCGCTGGCGGTGATCGCCGCCCAGGACTGCCGCAGCGCGGCCGCCATGGCGGTGAACCGGTCGGCACGCCGGGCGAGTTCCTCGCGGTAGCGGGCCGTGAGCAGCAGGGCGTAGTCGGTGGCCGCGCCGATCACGAGGATCGAGAGGATGCCCTGCACCTGCCCGTCGACGCGGACGACGTCGTGGTCGGCCAGGACGTACACCACGGCGCAGGCCACGCCGAGGGCGAAGACCGAGCCGACGATGATCACCAGGGGCAGCAGCAGGCTGCGGTAGACGAGCAGCAGGATGACCAGGACGACGGCCAGCGCGACCGCGAGGAGCAGCCCGTCGATGCCGGCGAAGGCTTCGGACAAGTCGGCCTGGGTGGCGGCGGGACCCGCGAGCTGGACCGTGGCGCCCGGGACGCGCTCGGCGGCGGCCCGGACGCGGTCCAAGGTGCCGGCGAGTTCGTCGCCGAGGTCGGGGCGCAGCGGGACCACGGCCTCCAGCGCCTGTCCGTCCTCGGAGGGGATCGCCGGTGAGACCTCGCCGGCGACTCCGGGCGAGCCGGTGAGGGAGGCGAGGGCCTGGGTGGCGGCGGTCCGCCGTTCGGTGGTCCCGGTGCCTTCCTCGCCGGTCCAGACGACGATCACGGGCAGGGTCTCGTCCTGCCGGAACGCGCGCTGCTGCGCTATGACTTCGGTCGACTCGGCGCTGCGCGGCAGGAACGCGGCCTGGTCGTTTGTCGCGACCTCGCCGAGACGTCCGGCGTAGGGGCCGAGGACACCTCCGGCGACGAGCCAGCCGACCAGCAGGAGCAGGGGGACGAGCACACGGGCGCGTCGGATGGGGGAGGACATCGGTCTCCAGAGCTGTTCGTACGGCGGGAGGGCTGCCCGGGACGGCAGATACCTCAACAACAAACAATCTCAATCATTGAGATATTTGCTGTCCGTGATCGTAGACGACACCCGTTCTTCCGTGGCCGCCCGGGGGTCGGATGCACCCGCGGGCCGGCGAATTCAGCGGGCGCCCGGCCCGACCGTGCCGAGTTCCTCGTTCATCGCGGTGAGGAAGCGCAGCACCACGGCCAGCTCCGCCTCGCTGAACCGTGCGCGGGCGGCCTCCGTCGCCGCGGCGAGCGGACGGAAGTAGGACCGGGCCGCGGACCGCGCGTCGGGGGCGTAGTGCAGATGGACGACCCGGCGGTCGGCGCTCTCCCGGACCCTGCGGATGTGCCCCGCCCGCTCCAGGCGGTCCACGCACGCCGTGACCGCCCCCGAGGTGAGGCCGAGGTGCTGCCGCAGGCGGCCGGGGGTCATCGGTTCGTCCGCGTCCATGATCGCCGCGAGGGCCTGGATGTCCGTGGGGTGCAGACCGTGCTCGGCCGCGAAGCCATGGACCAGACGGTTGATCTCTCCGTTCATGCGCCGCAGCCGCACCGCGAAGGAGTACAGGTCGGTCGGCGTCCCGTCCGCGCCGGACTCCGGTCCCGCCGCACGCTGTTGCCCGTCGTTCGCTGTGCCCACGCGATCACCCTATAGACCCGCCGCCGTTCCCTCGCCCGACGGTGGCCGCATCCGAAACCGCCCCGGGCGGGGAAGTGATCACCAGGGGGTTCCGACACGTGAGGACCGATGCCAGATGGAGCAGGACGAGGAGCGTGAGGGACCGCGGTGCCTGGTGACCGGCGCCACGGGATACATCGGCGGGCGCCTCGTGCCCGAGCTGCTGGACGCCGGGTTCCGGGTGCGCTGCCTGGCCCGCTCCCCCGACCGGCTGCGTGATCACCCCTGGGCGAAGGAGGCCGAGGTGGTGCGCGGCGACGTCACCGACGCCGCGTCCGTCCGCCGGGCGCTGGAGGGCGTCGACGTGGCGTACTACCTGGTGCACGCCCTGGGCACCGGGAAGGACTTCGAGGAGACCGACCGCAGGGCCGCGCGGATCTTCGCCGAGCAGGCACGGGCCGCGGGCGTACGGCGGATCGTCTACCTCGGTGGTCTCACCCCCGCGGGCGTGCCCGAGCGGGAGCTCTCCCCGCATCTGCGCTCGCGGGCCGAGGTCGGCCGGATCCTGCTGGACTCCGGGGTGCCGACGACCGTCCTGCGGGCGGCCGTCATCCTCGGCTCGGGCTCGGCCTCCTTCGAGATGCTGCGCTATCTGACCGAACGCCTGCCGGTGATGGTCACTCCCGGCTGGGTGCACACCCGTATCCAGCCAGTGGCCGTCCGGGACGTGCTGCGCGCCCTCGTGGGCAGCGCCCGGATGCCCGAGGAAGTCGACCGGACCTTCGACATCGGCGGGCCGGACGTGCTGACGTACCGGGAGATGATGGTCCGCTACGCGGCGGTCGCCGGGCTGCCGCGCCGGGTCATCCTCACCGTGCCGATGCTCACCCCCGGCCTGTCCAGCCTCTGGGTCGGCCTGGTCACCCCGGTCCCCTCCTCGATCGCGCGCCCGCTCACCGAGTCGCTGCGGCACGAGGTGGTGTGCGCCGAGCACGACATCGCCGAACACGTCCCCGACCCGCCGGGGCATCCGATCGGCTTCGACGAGGCCGTACGGCTGGCCCTGCGGCGGGTTCGGGACGCGCGGGTGACGACCCGCTGGTCGTCGGCGTCCGTGCCCGGCGCCCCGAGCGACCCCCTGCCGACCGACCCCGACTGGGCGGGCGGAAGCCTGTACAGCGACGACCGGGAGCGCCGGGTCGACGCCTCGCCCGGGGCGCTGTGGCGGGTGATCGAGGGGATCGGCGGCGAGAACGGCTGGTACTCCTTCCCGCTCGCGTGGGCGGTGCGCGGCTGGCTCGACCGGCTGGTCGGTGGGGTGGGACTGCGCCGGGGACGCCGCGACGCGTCCCGGCTGCGGGTCGGCGACTCGCTGGACTTCTGGCGGGTCGAGGCGATCGAGCCCGGCCGGCTGCTGCGGCTGCGCGCCGAGATGCGGCTGCCGGGGCTGGCCTGGCTGGAGATGCGGGTCCTCACCGACGGGGACGGCCGCACCCGGTACCGGCAGCGCGCCCTGTTCCATCCGCACGGGCTGCTCGGCCAGGCGTACTGGTGGAGCGTCTCCCCCTTCCACGCGATCGTGTTCGGCGGCATGGCCCGCAACATCGCCCGGGCCGCGGCGAGCGCATCCGTCCCCGCGCCTGACGGCGCCCGCGTTCCCTGACCTTCCCGCCCCCGCCGACCGCGTAGACCGGGCAGCGGATCACCTCCCCGACTCCACGGAGCACCCGACATGAGCATCTCGGTCGTCCTGTTCACCGCCGATCTGCGGCTGTACGACCACCCGCCGCTGCGCGCCGCCCTCGACGGCACCGAGCTGACGGTCCCGCTGTTCGTGCGGGACCGGGCGGTGGACGGCGCCGGGTTCGCCGTACCGAACCGGCTGGCCTTCCTCGCCGACTGTCTGCGTGACCTGGACGCCGGGCTGCGCGAGCGGGGCGGCCGGCTCGTCGTGCGCGTGGGCGACCTCGTGGACCAGGTCTGCAAGGTGGTCACGGAGGCGGACGCCGACGAGGTGCACATGGCGTCCGACGTCAGCGCCCACGCCCAGCGGCGCGAGGAGCAGCTGCGGCGGGCCCTGGAGGCGGAAGGGGTACGGCTGCACGTCCACGACACCGTGACCACCGCCGTCGCCCCGGGGGCGGTGACCCCGGCCGGCTCGGACCACTTCGCCGTCTTCACGCCGTACTTCCGCCGCTGGTCCGACGAGCTGGTGCGGGACGCGCTGGGCGCGCCGCGCCAGGTACGGGTCCCGGACGGCGTCGGCTCCGAGCCGCTGCCCTCCCGAGACGCTGTGCGGGGCATGTCGGAGGGGCTCGCCGCGGGAGGCGAGCAGGAGGGCCGCAAACGGCTCACCGCGTGGCTGCGCGGCCCGGTGTCCGCCTACGAGGAGCGCCACGACGATCTCGCCGGCGACGCCACCTCCCACCTCTCCCCGCATCTGCACTTCGGCACCCTGTCCCCCGTCGAGCTGGTCCACCGCGCGCGGCGGGCCGGCGGGCCGGGTGCCGACGCCTTCGTACGGCAGCTCGCATGGCGCGACTTCCACCGGCAGGTCCTCGCCGCACGGCCGGACGCGGGCGGCGCCGACTACCGCCCCCGGCACGACCGTTGGCGCTCAGAGCGGGAGGCGCGTGCCGACATCGAGGCGTGGAAGGAGGGCCGCACCGGCTACCCCGTCGTCGACGCCGCGATGCGCCAGCTGCGGCACGAGGGCTGGATGCACAACCGCGGCCGCCTGCTGACGGCGAGCTTCCTGGCCAAGACCCTGTACGTCGACTGGCGCATCGGCGCCCGGCACTTCCTCGATCTGCTGGTCGACGGCGATGTCGCCAACAACCAGCTGAACTGGCAGTGGGTCGCCGGGACGGGCACCGACACCCGGCCCAACCGTGTCCTCAACCCGGTCACGCAGGCCAAGCGCTACGACCCCGACGGCGGCTATGTCCGGCGCTGGGTACCGGAGTTGGCGGGGATCGAGGGACGTAGCGTGCACGAGCCGTGGCGGCTGCCCGACGGTGAGCGTGCCGCGCTGGACTACCCGGACCCGATCATCGACCTGTCGGACGGGCTGGCCCGCTTCAAGCAGGCCCGTGGGAGATGACCTCCCCCTGCCCCCGGGTCACGAGGAACCCGCGGGCGTCCCTTGCGAGTACAGCCCCGAGAGCACGTCCAGCGCCTCCTTCAGGCTGGTGGGCCGCAGCATCCCCGGCCCGGGGCGGCCCAGCCAGCCGGGGCCGCCCAGCATCACCACGGGCCGGCCGCGTGCACCGCGCACGCCCCACTGCGCGCCCGCGATGTGCTGGGCCAGCGGCAGGCTCGCGGCCGACCGGGTCTGGGCCCACAGCACCACGACCGCCGGACCGATCCGGGTCACCGCGGCCGTGAGCGCCTCCACGGGGACGGCGCCGCCGAACATCCGCGTGGGCAGGCCCAGTTCGCACAACCCGGCGTTGAGTGCCTCCAGCGGCAGGCTGTGCTGCTCGCCCGGCACGCAGGCCAGCAGCACGGGTCCGGGAGCGTGGGCCGGGCCCGGTGTCCCCAGGGGGCGGGTGCACCGGCGCAGCGCGCTGGAGACGTGCCAGGACAGCAGGTGTTCCACCTCGACGTAACGGTCGCCGGAGGAGGCCCACTTGCGGCCCACCGCGTGCAGCGTCGGCACCATCACCTCCTGCCAGGCGACGACGATGCCGTGGTCGTCCACCGCCGAGGCCAACTGCTGCTCCACGGCGGGCGCGTCGAGCCGCACGGCGGCCCGGGCGAGCCCACGGCACTCCTGACGCACATCGCCCAGCGGCAGCGTGCCGCTCGCACGGGACCGGGCGCCGCCCGTCGGCGCGGCCTCGGCGTCGTCCGCGAGCGCGACGGCATCGTCCGCTCCCCGGCTCGCGGTGCGGGCGGCCTCCGCGGGCGGTACTCCGGCGGACGTCAGCCGGCACATCGCCTCCAGCACGGCGACGTCCCGCGGCGTCCACCGCCGGTGCCGGCCCTCGCCGCGGACCTCCGGCCCGATGCCGTAGCGGCGGTCCCAGGAACGCAGCGTGGTGGGCGACACCCCGAGCCGGCGGGCCAGCGCACCGGTCGTGAGACCCGCGCCCGCCTCCCGGGAGGCCGTCTCCGGCCGGGGCCCGGTCTCGACGTCCGCCTCGCTCGCCGTCTTCTCCATGGTCCCGACGATACGACGCACAACCGATGCGTGTTGTTGTCCTCCCGCCCCGGATCACACGATGGCGTTACGCAGCGCGGCCGGACCGGCGGAGGTCCCCCCGACCGACCCGAGGACCTGATCCGTCCGTCGCGAACGGACCGCAGCACCGAGCCGTCCCTCAGGAGAGGAGCCACCGACATGACACCGCCTCCGAGCGCCGTGCCCCCGGCCCGCTCGGCTGCCGAGTACGCCGATCAGCGCCCGGCACCGACCGGCGAGGAAGAGCTGGAGCGTGGCCTGGTCTCGGGCGACGAGGCGTGTCTGGCCGCCCTGTACCGGCGCTGGTCGCCCCTGGTGCACACGCTCGCCTGGCGGGCACTCGGCGACGCGCGGGAGGCGGAGGACGTCACCCAGCAGGTCTTCCTCGGCGTGTGGCGGGGCCGGCAGGGCTACCGGCCCGAGCGCGGCACGGTCGCCGGCTGGATCTCGGGCATCACCCGGCGCAAGATCGCCGACGCCCTGTCCGCACGGACGCGGCGCAGTGACCTCGTCGCCTCGGCCGGCACCCGCCTCTCCCCCGACCTGGTCGGCAGCGACCGGTTCGCGGAGGCCGCCCTGGACCGGGTGGTCGTCCGCGACGCGCTCGCCGGGCTGCCGGACGCCCAGCAGCGGGTGCTGCGGCTGACCTTCTACGAGGACCTCACCCAGACCCAGATCGCCGAACGCACCGGCTGGCCCCTGGGGACGGTCAAGAGCCACGCCCGGCGCGGCCTGCACCGGCTGCACCACCGTCTGCGGGAGGACGTCCAGGTCTGAACGGCACGCCGGCACGCCGGCGGCGCGCACGACAACACAAAGCCATATCGAGCGGCGCATCCCCTCGCGCCGCACCCGGGGAGCAGGCCCCGCTCCCCCGCTCGCCCCCGGGGAGAATCGGCGCTCCTCGGGGGCGGGCCTGCCGTCGCACGTCCGCCGGCCGCCGCTGCGTCGTTCGGCCCGACCGCCGAACCGGCGGCCGGGCAGGCCACCGCCTCGGACATGTCCCACTCCCGGAGGACCCCCCGTGAAAGAAGCCGTGTACATCGGCCCGAACCCGTCGTCGCAGCCCGATCTGGCGGAACTGGTGCAGCGCGTGGCCCTGGGCGACCAGGACGCGTTCGCCGCGCTGTACGACTCCGTGGCGAGCCCCGTCCACGGGGTGGTCCGCAGCGTGTTGCGCGACCGGGCCCAGTCGGAGGAGGTGGCCCAGGAAGTGCTGGTGGAGGTGTGGCGGACGGCTCCCCGGTACCGGCCGGACCGCGGCACCCCCGTGAACTGGATCCTCACGCTGGCGCACCGGCGGGCGGTGGACCGGGTGCGGTCAGTGGAGGCCGCCGCGGCGCGGGAGCACAAGGCCGCGCTGCTTGACCGGTTGCCCGAGTACGACCAAGTGACCGAGCAGGTCGAGGCACGTCTGGAGAGGGAGCAGGTGCGGCGCTGTCTGCGGACCCTCACGGACGTCCAGAAGCAGGCCGTCACGCTCGCGTACTACCGGGGGCTGACGTACCGCCAGGTCGCCGAGACGCTCGCGCTGCCGCTCGGCACCGTCAAGACGCGGCTGCGCGACGGCCTCGTCCGGCTGCGTGACTGTCTGGGGGTGACCGTGTGATCACCGCCGATCTGCACACGCTGTCCGGCGCCTACGCCCTGCACGCCCTCCCCCACGACGAGCGGGCCGCCTTCGAGCGGCATCTCGCGGACTGCGAGGCCTGCGCGCAGGAGGTCGCCGAGTTCACCGCGACCGCGGCGAGGCTCGGCCTCGCGACGGCCGGGCCGCTGCCGCCGGAGATGCGGGAGCAGGTACTGCACCGCATAGCCGCCGTACGGCAGGAGAGGCCGGTGTCGGCCTCCATCGCCCGCGCCGGCCGGTTCGGGACGCGGGCGCGCCGGTCGTCCCGGTGGGCGCTGGCCGCCTGTGTCGCCGCCGCCGGGCTGGGCGGCGTCGCCGTGTGGCAGCACGATCGTGCCGGGAACGCGCGGGCCGAGGCCCGCCAGGCACGGGCGAGCGCCGACGAGCTGGCCGCCGTGCTCACCGCCCCCGACGCGCGCACCGGTACGGCCCGGCTGGCGGGCGGTGCGACCGGTGCTGTGGTGGTGTCCCGGAGCCTGGACAAGGCCGTGTTCGTCAGTTCCGGCATGGCGGAGCCGCCGCGCGGCAAGGTCTACCAGCTGTGGTTCGACGACCACGGCACCATGCGGCCCGCCGGCCTGATGGACCCGCGCCGCGCCGACCAGTCGGTGCTGCTCCAGGGCGCCCTGGACGGGGCGTACGGCATGGGCATCACGGTGGAGCCGGCGGGCGGCTCGGCGGAACCCACCTCGCCACCGGTCGCCGTGATGGACTTCCCGACCTGACACGCCGGTCGTCGCGGGCGGTCCGTCATGCACGGCGACGCGGCGGCCAAGGGAAGAACCCGCTCGTACGGGCGACGTACTCGGCGTATCCCGGACGTCCGCTCATGTGCCGCTCCAGCAGCGGCTTCCCGCTCCCGCGGACGAGCAGGAAGGTCATCACCAGCGGGGAGACGACGGACACCAGGGCCGCAGCGCCCGAGTCGCAGGCGATCAGGAACAGCCCCCACCAGACGCAGAAGTCCCCGAAGTAGTTGGGGTGCCGGGTGTAGCGCCACAGCCCCCGGTCCATGATCCTGCCGCGGTGGGCGGGATCCGCCTTGAAGCCGGCCAGCTGGGCGTCCCCGACGGCTTCGAAGAACACGCCCACCGCCCAGAGCGCCGTGCCGGCCCAGGCGAAGGCCGTCATGTCCGCCGGTACGTACTGGGCGGCCTGGACCGGGAGCGACACGAGCAGCACCAGTGCGCCCTGGAGCAGGTACACGACGCGCAGCGCGTACAGGTCGCGGTTCCCGGGCGCCTTGGCCAGCAGGGCGTCGTAGCGCGGGTCCTCGCCGTCGCCGTGCCCCCGGCGGGCGATGTGGACGGCGAGCCGCAGCCCCCACACCACCGTCAGGGCGGTGACCAGGACCCGGCGCCCCAGGTCCCCCTCCCCGGCCGACGCCACGAAGGTCACGACGGCGACCGCGCTGAACGCGACGCCCCAGGCGATGTCGACCACGCGGTGGACGCCTCGGCGTACGGCGACGGCGAAGGTGGCCAGCATGACGGCGAGGACGGCGGCCGCGGCCCAGAGCAGGTTGAGGGCGAAGGCGCCCCAGTCGAGGCCGTTCACGACCGGTCCAGCCCCGAGTACCAGTGCTCCGGCGACAGCGGCATGCCACTGCCGCCGCGCGGGGTCGGGCGAACGCTCAGGATCTGGTCGACACCCATACGCCCCTCCTCGAAGGCGAGTGCCCCGCCGGCCAGGTACAGCCGCCATACGCGTGCCGTCTCCTCGCCGGTCATCCGTACGACGTCGTCCCAGCGTTCCTCCAGGGTGCGCCGCCATGCCGCGACCGTGCGCACGTAGTGCTCGCGCAGCGATTCGACGTGCCGCACCTCCAGCCCGGCGCGCTCCAGGAGCCCGGCGGTGTCGCCGAGCGGTCGCATGTGCATGTCGGGGGCGATGTACGCCTCGATGAAGGCGCCGCCGCCCGGTGCGGTGCCCGCGCGCGACATCTGCTGCACCAGCACGCGCCCCTGGGGTCGGACGAGCCGGTGCAGGGCGGCGGCGAAGGCCGGGTACTCGGCGTCGCCGACGTGCTCGCCCATCTCGACGGTGGCGACCGCGTCGTAGTCGCCGCCCGTGATGTCCCGGTAGTCCTGGCACACCACCTCGACCCGGTGTTCCAGGCGGCGTTCGCGCACCTGTTCCCGTACGTACGCGGCCTGCTCGGCGGCCAGAGTGACGGCGGTGACCTGCGCCTGGTGCCGTTCGGCCGCGTGCAGCGTGAGGGAGCCCCAGCCGCAGCCGATGTCGAGGAGCCGGGAGCCGGGCACGACGGCCAGCTTGCGGCAGATCAGCTCCAGCTTGGCCCGCTGGGCGTCGGCGGGACCGAAGCCGGGGTCGTCGCTCGCCCAGTAGCCGCAGGAGTAGGCCATGGTGTCGTCGAGGAGGAGCCGGTAGAAGTCGTTGGACAGGTCGTAGTGATGACTGATGGCGTCCCGGTCGCGGGACTTGCTGTGCAGACGGCCGCGCAGGCGTGCCTGGGACGGCGGCGCGGCCGGGCGGGGACCGACGGCACCCAGCCGTACGGCCGTGCCGACCGCCCGGGCCCGGCCGGCGAGGGTGAGCCGTGGGGCGTGCGAGCCGTGGTCCCGGGCCGCCGCCCACATGATGCGCAGCGCCTTCGCCAGGTCGCCCTCGACGTCGAGGTCACCGGTCACGTACGCCTGGGCCAGGCCCAGTTCGCCGGGTGCCCACAGCAGTCGTCGCAGGGCGCGCCGTGAGCGTACGACGGCCACCGGTCCGTCGGCCGGGCCGGCCTCGCTGCCGTCCCAGGCGCGCAGCCGCACCGGCAGCGGGCCGCCGAGCGCTTCTCCGGCCAGGGCGGCGAGCCGGTGGGCGACACCCGGCCGGTCGCCCGGGGCGGGGCGCGGCCGGTCCGTTCGGGGGGTCAGCTCGTCTCGGTCGGTTCCGGCGGTGGTCATCGGGCGAGGTCCTCCTTCGTGCACAGGTACTGCTGGACGTCGAGGTAGCCGGAGCGGAAACCGGCCTCGGAGTAGGCCAGGTAGAAGGTCCACATGCGCCGGAAGGTCTCGTCGAAGCCGAGGCCGGCCACCTCGTCCGCCCGCTCGGTGAACCGTTCGCGCCACAGGCGCAGCGTCTCGGCGTAGTGCGCGCCGAAGCCCTCGCGGCGGGTGACGGCGAGCCGGGTGTGGTCCCGGACGGTCCGTTCGATGGCCTTCACGGAGGGCAGCAGGCCGCCGGGGAAGATGTACTTCTGGATCCAGGTGTGGGTGTTCCGGCTGGCCAGCATCCGCTCGTGCGGCATGGTGATGACCTGGAACGCGGCACGTCCGCCGGGCACGAGTCGCTCGTCCAGGGTGCGGAAGTACACCGGCCAGAACTCCTCGCCGACCGCCTCCAGCATCTCGACGCTCACCACGGCGTCGTAGGTGCCGAGTGCTTCCCGGTAGTCGCACAGCTCTATCGCGACCCGGTCACTCAGGCCCACCTCGCGGACCCGCTCACGGGCCAGGTCGCGCTGTTCCCGGGACAGGGTCAGCGAGGTGACGTGCGCGCCACGGGCCGCGGCCCGGATCGCCAGTTCGCCCCAGCCGGTGCCGATCTCCAGCAGTCGGGTGCCGTCGCCGACCTCGGCGAGGTCGAGCAGCCGGTCGATCTTGCGGTGCTGGGCGGCGGCGAGCAGGTCCCAGTGGGCGGGGAAGCCGCGGAAGAGCGCCGAGGAGTAGGTGAGGGTGTCGTCCAGGAAGAGGGCGAACAGTTCGTTGGACAGGTCGTAGTGGTGGCTGATGTTGTCCCGGGCGTGATCGGGTGTGTTGCGGCGGCTCGGCGGCTGGCGCAGGGCCCACAGGCCGCGCAGGCGCTGCAACGGGGCCGGGACCAGTTCGGCCGCGTGGGCTGCCAGCACGGTGAGTACGCCGACCGGGTCGGGGGCGTCCCACTCCCCCGCCATGTAGGACTCGCCGAACCCGATCAGCCCCTGGGATCCGATGCGTCGGTGGAAGGCGTCCGGATCGTGGACGTCCAGCAGGGGCCCGCCTTTGCCGACACTGCGCGTTCCGGCGAAGCGGGCTTGCAGGGGCAGCTCGCGCAGGGCCCGGCGCACCACGGTCCGGGTCAGCGCGGTCCGGGGCCAGGTGGCGGTGGGAGGGGCCGGGGCGTCGAGTCGGGTGGTGGCGGCGGGCGTGGCGCCAGGGCGTTCCGCGTCGGCGTCGGCGCTGCTCTGTTCGGCGTCGAGGTCGCCCGTGGGGGCGTCCCCCTGCTCGGCGGCGGAGCGGGGCTCGGCGGCTCTCATTTCACATTCTCCGGAGTCCGGTGGCGGGGGCGGGGCTGGACGGGCAGTCCCCGCAGGTACAGGCGGATGCCGTGCATCCGGATGGCCGCCGACACCGCGGCCGTGGACCACGGGTGACGCAGCGCCAGCCGGAGCAGCGCGCCCGTCGTCACTTCCCGGCGCAGGCCGCGAACGGTTGCGGTGAAGGGCCGGCCGCCCGCACGGTCCAGGCGCACGGTGAGGTCGAGCCGGCGGTCGGGCGCCGGAACACGCATGCGGTAGCGGCCGTCGACGGGGAAGAACGGCGAGACGTAGAACTCCTTGCCGGTGTACGCGACGTCCTCCGCGTCCGGGCGGAGGAGGTAGCAGTGCCGTTCGCCGTACGTGTTGTGGACCTCGGCGACCACGCAGCGCGGCCGGCCGTCGGGGTCGTGGCACCAGTAGAGGGTGAGGGGGTTGAAGACGTACCCGAAGACGCGCGCGTGGGTGAGCATGACGACGCGTCCGCCGCGCAGGTCGACACCACGGTCGGCGAGGTACTTGTCGAGCCCGGCCCGGATGGAGGACTGTGTGCCGTCGAAGTGGTCGCGCGGGTCGAAGCGTGCCAACGCACGTACCGCGTACGGGAGTCGAGGCGGCCGGTCGGGGTCGATCAGCCACATGTAGGTGCGGTGCCGCAGCCCGTACCGGGTGGGCGTCGTACGCACATGCGTGATCGCGCAGGAGTACAGGGCCGGGGTCGCCGTCACCATCGCACCCCCAGTGCCGCGGCGGCCGTCGCTCCGGAGCGGCAGCCGTCCTCGTGGAAGCCCCAGCCGTGGTAGGCGCCGGCGAACGCGGTGACGGGGGTGTCCAGTTCGGGCAGCCGCTGCTGTGCGGCGACCGACTCGGGTGTGTAGACGGGGTGTTCGTAGACCATGCGGGCCCGGATCCGGGCCGGGTCGACGCGGTCCTCGCCGCCGAGGGTGACCACGTACGTCTCGGGGGTGTCGAGTCCCTGGAGGCGGTTCATGTCGTAGCTGACGCGGACCCGGTCGGCGGGTGCCCGGCACGAGGGCATCAGGTAGTTCCACGACGCGCGGGCCGCACGGGCACGCGGCAGCAGTGTCGTGTCGGTGTGCAGGAGCGTGGCGTTGCGCGAGTAACGGAAGGCCCCCAGCACCTCCTTCTCCGCCGGGGAGGCGTCGGCGAGGAGGGTGAGGGCCTGGTCGGGGTGTACGGCGATCACGACGGAGTCGTACGAGTCGGTGGTGCCGTCGCGTGTGGTGACGTCGGCCCCGTCGGCGTGCCGGCGCACGGCGTGTACGGGGGCGCCGGTGCGCACCTGCTGGAGGCGCTCGGAGATCCGGTCGACGTAGGTCCGCGAGCCGCCGGTCACCGTGCGCCACTGGGGTGAGCCGCCGATCGAGAGCATGCCGTGGTGGTCGAGGAAGCGGAACAGGTAGGCGGCGGGGTAGCGTCCGGCGGTCGCGGCGTCGCAGGACCAGACCGCGGAGACGAGGGGTGTCATGAAGTGGCTGCGGAAATAGGGCGAGAAGCCCTCCCGGTCCAGGAACTCGCCGAGGGTGAAGGTGTCCCCGGCCTGGCGGGCGAGGAGCCGGCGGGCCGCGCGGTGGAAGGCGGGGACCTCGGCGAGCATCCGCAGATAGGTGCCGCGCAGGGCGTCGCGGGGCCGGGCCAGCAGTCCGGCGGGGCCGCGGGCACCCGCGTACTCCAGGCCGCAGCCCTCGCACCGCACGGACATGCTCATCTCCGACTCCCGTGTGCCGACGTCGAGTTCGCCGAAGAGCCGCAGCAACTGCGGGTAGGTGCGCCGGTTGTGCACGATGAAGCCGGAGTCGACCCGGTGGACGGTGCCGTCACTCGACGTCAGTTCATGGGTGTGGGCGTGCCCGCCGAGCCGGTCGTCGGCCTCGTACAGCGTGACGTGATGGGCGCGGGCCAGCACATGTGCCGCGGTCAGTCCCGCGATCCCGCTGCCCACGACGGCCGTACGCCGACGCGCACCGGACCCGCCCCCCGCCGCATCCTCCGGCCGTGACGCTGGCGCCATCGTTGCTCCTCCCACCCGCTGCGATCGGCTTGTCCCGCGTAATCCGAAGCTGCGGGCGGGCCGGATTGGCCGGTGGGGGAACTTCCTGCGATCAGGTGCGAGGCACAGCCTTCCGCAGCCCTCTCACCACTACACATAAGGAAGAAATAAGCGCAGAATGGGCTGAGGCGGCGCTTACCGCACACCGCACCAGTAGCGGTCAGGCCTGCGAGTCAAAGGAGACGAGTCATGGCCAACGTCTCGCCCACCAGAGGTGACATATCCAGCCACCCCGATGTGTCGGAGATGCGGGAGCGCTATGCCCGCATGCTCGGCGGTCGTGATGTGACGCTCTTGGACGGACCGGTGTTCCTGCTCGGTCTGTACTGCGCCGTATCCCCCTGGATACTCCACTACACGGCGAGCCAGCCACCGCTCGTGACCCACAACCTGATCGTGGGGATAGCGATCGGCCTGCTGGCCCTCGGGTTCACCCGGGCCCCGGAACGCATGTACGGCCTCAGCTGGGCCTGCTGCGCGATCGGCGTCTGGATGATCATCGCGCCGTGGGTGGTTGGTGACAGCCCGGACACCGGTGTCATAGTGAACAACATCATCATCGGCGCGCTGGCCGTGCTCCTGGGGCTGATGTGCGCCGGCGCGGCGGCAAAGAGCACTCCGAGGCCGTAGCCGCGCACGGGAGAGTCAGACACGAAGGCCGGACCGCACTCGCGGACCGGCCTTCTCACGTTCTCGGCCTTCGGCGCGCTCAGTGCGCCGGCATCAGCCACGGCTCCTGCGGCAGGACGTGGCCGGTCTCCAGCAGCGACTTGAGGTTGGACAGCACCGCCGGCCAGCCGGAGGACACGTCGGCACGCTCGCTCTCGTCCGCGAGGTCCTCGTGGGTCACGGTGAGCCGGACGATCTCGGCGTGCTGCCGGATGTCGAAGGTGACCCGGGAGTGCCTGTCCTGCTGCCCCTCCTCGTCCGGCGCCGCCCAGGTGGTGACCAGCCGGGTCGGACGCTCGCTCTCCACGACGGTGCCGACCACGTCGGCGATGCCCGAGCCGTCGGTGCGGACATGCTCCCAGCGGGAACCGGGCCGCCAGTCCGAGACATTGCTGTGTCCCCAGTAGGCGGCGGTCAGGTCGGCGTCGGTGAGGGCGTCCCAGACCTTCTCGGGTGTGCTCTCGATGTAGGTGACGTAGACGAATGTGGGCTTGTCGGTCATGGCTTCCTCGGCTCGTCGTTTCACGGCCCCGAGCACGCGCAGGCGCGGGCTCTCGAACTTGTCGATCCACCGCTCCTGGATCTCGTGGAGCGGGACCGGATTGAGGTAGTGCAGCTTCTCCCGCCCCCGCCACACCGTGCTGACCAGATTGGCGGCCTCCAGGACGCCCAGGTGCTGGGTCACCGACTGACGAGTCATGGCGATGCGCGCGCACAGCTCGCCCAGCGTCTGGCCGTTGTCCTCGTGCAGCCGGTCCAGGAGCCGTCTGCGCGTGTCGTCGGCCAGCGCCTTGAAGACCTTGTCCATCGCGGGGTCGCTCTCTGATCGCACACTCAACGTTATGCAGGCAATCACCTGCATGTCAATCGAAGAGTTTTGCCCGCTCTGAGAAGCATGTGTCGAATGGCTGTTACATGACGTATGGGGTCCCTTGATGGACGGTCCGTAGCTTCGAACGCGTCGGAACGAACCCCACCGAAGGAAACGACTCCCTGATGCGTGCTTCCCGCACCCTGCGCACCGCCCTCGTCGCCGCCGGTGTCACCACGGCACTCGGCATCTCGGCCGCCGGCGCGCTCGCCGCCCCCGCGCACATCCCGTCCATGTCCCAGCCCACCAAGGCAAAGCGCGTGTACGTGACGACGGTGAAGCTCGCGGACGAGGCCGGCCGGGCCAAGGTCTACAGGACCGGCAAGGACCGCTACGAGGCGGAGATCTGGGCCGAGGGAGCGAAGTACGGCACCTTGTACACCCAGGGCATGCCCACGCACGCCCAGCACAACGGGCTGCACGTCACGCTCCGCCCGGACGGCCGGGTCTCGTCCTGGGTCGAGCGTGCCGAGCCGAAGCCCGAGCCGGCCGCCGAGCGCGTCCTGATCGGCACGTCGACGCTGGCGGACGGGTCGACGACGGCCAGGATCTACCGGCTGACGGCCGACCACTACGAGGCTGACGTCTACGCGGGCGGCAAGCGGCTCGACACACTCGTCGCCGACGGCCGAGCCGCGTACGGCGAGAACGACGGACTGCACGTCGCTCTCCACCCGGACGGCAGACTGGCGTCCTGGGGCGACGCGGCCTAGAGCCCGCGCCCGTGCGCCGCGTCAGCGCAGCAACGCCCCCAGCGCGCCCCGGTGTTCGGCCGTCCAGGCATAGGCGTCGCGCACCTCGACCAGGACGCCGCGCTGCCGCAGCGCCACCATGGCCGGCTCACCGCGCTGCGCACCCGCCTCGATGCCCTGCCGGCAGCGGTCCTGCCACCACAGGATCGTGTCCACGAGGTCCTCGCCGCCGTCGCACGGACCGTACGCGTCACGTACGAGGGCGATCCGCCGGGCCGCCTCGGGCACATCCGTGACACGCGGCCCGAGATCCAGGTACTGCCAGCACACGTGCGCGAGGTCGTGCACCCGCTCGCCGGGTGCGGCCAGGTCCCAGTCGACGAGGGCGGTCGGCCACCATTCGCCGTCCTCGACCGTGTAGACCGTGTTCTTCGGGGCGAGGTCGTTGTGGCACACGACGTCCCGGTCGCCGGCCAGTGCGGTTCCGTGCGTCATGTCGTGGACGGCGCGCACGAGTCGGGCCACCCGCACGAGCGCGGTGTCCGTGCGGGCCACGGCCCGCTCCTCGGCGGTGACGGCCGCCCGCCCCTCCAGGTAGCCGAACACCTCCCGCCCCTGCTTGTCCGTCCCGATGTAGGGCGGGGCGCCCGCCCACTCCCGTGACTCGAAGAGCGCCAGCAACTCCCGCACATAGCCCGACCGTTCGTGCGGTGGACGCCGCACCGTGGTCCCGACCCGCACGACCTCGTTGACGGCTCCGCCGCCGAGCACCCGCTCCGTCATTCGCACCTCCGCCGATCAGACGATCATCTGCCCACAAAACCACTCGCGAAGCAAGCCCGCACCCGGGCACGCTGCCGGTATGGATCACGCCGAGGTACTACTGATCGGGGGGCGGGCCGGGGTCGGGAAGACCACGGTCGGCTGGGAGGTCTCGGCCCGGCTGCGGGCCGCGCGGGTCGCGCACGCGGTGATCGACGGCGACTTCATGGGGGCCGTTCATCCGGCGCCGCCGGCCGACGCGCACCGCTCGGACATCACGGCACGGAACCTGGCCGCGGTGTGGGCGAACTACACCGAGCTCGGTTACCGGCGGCTCGTCTACACCAACACCACGAGCGTGCTCGACATGGCGGCGCCCATGTTCCGCCGCGCCATGGGGGACGACGTACGGCTCGTGCGGGTGCTGCTGACCGCGACCGACGAGACGGCCGCACAGCGCCTGACCGGGCGTGAGCTGGGCTCCGAGCTGGAGCACGAGATGCGCGGCAGCCGGCGCAAGGCCCGGCTCCTGGACGAACACGCACCCGATGACGTGCGGCGCGTACCGACGGACGGCCGCACGGTGATCGACATCGCCGCGGAGGTGGTGGCGGCGACGGGCTGGACCGTGGACGTCCCCTCGGCGGCGACCGGTCGGACACCTACCGCCGGCTGAAGCGGAACGGACTGTCCCTCTCTCCACGGGGAACTCGCATTACTGCGGGGACAGGAGGAAGAGGGGCGAAATGGAGATCTCGGGCATCATCAGTGCCATCGTGATCGGCATCGTCATCGGTGTGCTCGGCCGGCTCGTCGTTCCGGGTCGGCAGCGCATCGGTGTCCTGTGGACGATCCTCGTCGGCATCGTGGCCGCGCTGCTGGGCTCGGCACTCGCGGCCGGCCTGGACGTGGCCGACACCGACGGAGTCGACTGGATCGAGTGGCTCATCCAGATCGGCCTCGCCGCGATCGGCGTGGCGGCACTGGACCGGGCGAAGGCACGCCGCTGACACCACACCGGGAGAACGAGCGGGCGCCGCGCCGGCGACACGGGCTCCACGGCGCCCGGCTCCGCACGGCACCCCCCACGTCAGGCGACCGCCCCGGCGGCCCGCATCGCGGCCAGGCCGTCGCGGGCCGCCGGATGGACCGGCGTCCAGCCGAGTTCCCGCTCGGCCTTCGCCGTGGACACCCGCAGCGTCGCCGACATCACCGTGTGCGCGTACGACATGGGCCGCATCAGCCACAGCGGTACGGTCATCGGCTTCGGCAGCCCGAACTCCTCGGCCACGCACCGGACATGGCTCCCGCACCCCATCGGCGTCCGGTCGGCGATGTTGTACGCCTGGCCGGGCCGCCCGCGTTCGACGGCGGCGGCCACCGCACGGGCCGCGTCGGTGAGCTCGATCCAGGGCAGGACCCGGCCGTGGTCTGCGGGCAAGGGCAGTTGCCGTTTGCGCAGCATGGGCAGGAGCGCGTCGGTGCCGCCGGGGCCGTAGAAGAGTCCGAAGCGCAGGGCGATGCCGTCAAGCCCCGGGGTTTCGAGGGTGAGTCGTTCCTTCACACGCATCGCCTCGATGTGCCGTTCCCGCTCCGGGGAACGGCCGCTCGGCCCGAAGAGATCGTCCTCGGTGAGCACATGGTCGCCGTGGTCGCCGTAGCCGTATCCGAAGACCATCGACTCGGCCACGAGACGCCGGGCACCGGTGGCCCGCGCGGCCTCGACGAGGTGGGCGGTTCCGTCGGTGCGCAGCGCGTTGGTGGCGTGCATGTCGCGGTGGCGCATGGGCGGCTTGCTCAGCACGGTCGCCGCGTGGATCACCGTGTCGAAGCGGTGTCCGTCGACGGCGCGCAGCAGAGCGTCCCGGTCCATCAGGTCGGCCCGGATGTCGTTGCGTGCGCCGCGGCCGAGACCGGTGACCTCGTGGCCCGCCTCGGTCAGGGCACGGGTGATGTGCCGGCCGAGGACGCCGCCGGCGCCCGCGAGGAGGATCGCCCGGCCGGTGCTCCTGTCGTCGCTGTGGTTCGTCGTCATGACCTTGCGACGAACCGGCGGGGCCCGGATGTGACATCCGGACCGGGTGCGACCGTCATCACGTCACGAAGCGAGCCGTCGCAGCAGGTCACGGACCGTGGCGATCGGCCCTACGGCGTGTGGACGTACGGCGTCGTGGTCGTCAGCGGTTCGAAGCCCAGCCTCTCCAGGATGGGACGGCTGCTGCTCATGGCGTCGACCTGGAGATACCGGTAGCCGCGGTCCACGGCGGCACGGGCACGGTGGGCGACCAGCGCACGGTAGATGCCGCGGCCCCGCCAGTCCTCGACGGTCCCGCCGCCCCACAGCCCGGCGAACCGCGTGCCCGGCACCAGCTCCATCCGGGCCGCGCTCACCGGGGTGTCACCGGCCAGGGCGACGACCGCGACCACGGTGTCCGCGTCGGCCGTGAGCCGGGCGAGCAACTGATGCCTGAGCCGGGAGCCGTCGGTGCCGAACGCCTTCTCGTGGACCTGGGCGACGAGGTCGACGCCGGCACTGTCGGTCACCGGCAGTATGCGGATGCCTTCCGGTGGCTCGGCGTCCAGATTCAGGTCGGCGACCTCCCCGATCATCAGGGTCTCCTCGGGCCGGCCCACGAAGCCGGCGGCCCTGAGCCGCTGACCGAGGTCCACCGGGAGGTCGTGGCCGTAGAGCTTCCACTCGAACTCGCGGCCGAGTCCGGAGAAGTGGGCGATCTGTTCGGCGATCGCCGCGTCGGCGCCGGCCGCGTCCAGGTCGGACCACACGACGCCGTTCCAGCCGTGCTCGGACGACACCTGGCGGACGATGCGGCCCACCCGTTCGACGCGTGCGTCGGGGCCGTCCGGTTGTGCGCCTTCACGCATGTCCCGGTCGAACAGGGCGAGTACCGCGGCATGATCCATGAGGCCACTCCAGCACCGCGCCGCCGCCGCGGCAAGACCTTTCCGGATCGGACGGCCCCGCCTCTCCTTCCGGCCCGGCGTGGGCGACCATGGAAGGCGCAGGGAGAAGTCGTGCCGCTTGGAGGGCCGGAAGCCATGGTCGTGAAGGACACCGAACTGCCGCACCTGCGTCGCTGCGTCGAGCTCGCGGCAGAGGCGCTGGAGACCGGGGACGAGCCGTTCGGTTCGGTTCTGGTGGGGGCGGACGGAAAGGTGCTCGCCGAGGACCACAACCGGGTGGCCTCGGGCGACCACACCCGGCACCCCGAGTTCGAACTCGCGCGGTGGTCCGCGGCCCACATGTCGCCCGAGGAGCGTGCGGCCGCGACGGTTTACACCTCCGGCGAGCACTGCCCGATGTGCTCGGCCGCGCACGCGTGGGTGGGCCTGGGACGCATCGTGTACGTCGCCTCGTCGCAGCAACTCGGCGAATGGCTGGGCGAGTTGGGGGTGCCGGCCCCGCCGGTGCGGACGCTGTCGATCCAGGAGGTCGCGCCGGGCGTGGCCGTGGACGGCCCCGTGCCCGAGCTGACGGAGGACATCCGCGCACTGCACTTCCGGTTCCACCGGCGCACGGGCTGAGGCGGACGCCCTCGACCCGAGCACCGACGGGAGCCCGCTAGCCGAGTTCCAGCGTGGTGACGCCGAAGACGCGCTCCCGGGCGTACGGCCGTACCGGACCCGTGTACATGCGGGCCGTCTCGAAGGAGGGCGTGAAGCCGGCCTCCTCCGCGAGGGCGACGCCCGCCGGGTTGGTCTCCGGCACGTCGATCGCGACCTGGCCGCCGGCCGCCTCCGCGATCAGGGCGTCGAAGACGGCGCGTGCGTCCTCGGGGGTGTCGGCGAAGAGGGGACCGATGCGCGGGCAGTCGTGGCCGGGGCGGATCACGCCGTATCCGGTGACGCGGTCTCCGGCGCGGCGTACGACGGCGTGGTGTCCGGGGCCGGTGAGCCAGTGCGCGAGGAAGCCGGGCCGGTCGGCCGGCGTGCAGGTCGCGTCGTACTTGGTGATGTCCTCGACGTCCTCCGGCCGCACCGCCCGCACGTCCGCCGGGGTCGTGCGAGCGGGTGCGGTGCCGGTGTACCGGAAGGTGCGATGGGCGAGCTCGAAGCCGGAGCGGCGGTAGTTGTCCTGCTGCGCGACGACCCCGTCGAGGCCCACCGTGCGGTTCTCGGCGTGCGCCAGCGCCGTCTTCCAGGTGGTGAGCCCGTAGCCGTGGCCGCGGGCGTCGGGGCGGACCAGGTACCAGCCGAGGAAGGCGTAGTCGGAGCCGTAGTTGACGACGGAGATCGCCGAGACGGGCTCGCCGTCGATCCGGCCGATGAAGAAGCCCTCGGGATCCTGCGCGAAGAAGGCCGCGCTGTCCGATACTCCCGGGTTCCAGCCCTCGTCGACGGCCCAGCCGCGGACGACCGGCCAGTCGTCCGGGCCGGCCAGGGTGATGACGAGGTCTTCGGGGGCCGGAGAGGCCATGGATGCGCTCCGTTCCGTGGGGGGTGGGTACGCGCGGTGATCATCCGCGTACGCAGCATCCTCGCGGATCTCCGGGGAGGGCGTCACGGCATGATCAAGCCGTTGCGGCACCCCTCGGGGGACCTGCCGGGCAACAGTTCGCACGGCCGCGAGCGCCCGCCGTCGCACGCGACCTCTTGCCCGCGTACGACAAAGGCCCCACCGCTCGTGTGCCCGGTGGGGCCTGCCGTACCGCGACGCGGCGCAGGTCAGCGCATCGACCTCGGGCGGAAGCGGCGGTACAGGACGGCCCCGCCCAGGACGAGGGCCGCGGCGCCCGCCACGGTGGGGGCGGTGTGGTCCGCTCCGGTGTAGGCCAGCGTCGCCTCGGGCGCGTGCGGCACGTGCGCGGGCGGCACCGACCTCGGCGGATGCGACCTGGGCTCCGTGGCCGGCTTCGGAGCGGGCTTGGTGGTGCGCGGCGGGACGGAGGTGTTCACCGACTCGTTGTCCACCGCCGCGTTGCCGACGCCGACCACGTTCACGCTGTTGCCGGAGACGTTCACTGGGACGTGGACCGGCAGTTCCACGAGGTTCCCGGACACGACACCGGGTGAATCCTTTCCGCTTCCCTGGGCCGAGGCCCCGCCGCCGCCCGAGGGCGAGGGTGCCTTGGTCTTGTGCCCACCGTCCTCGTTGACGCACTTGTTGCCGGCGGTGGGGTTCAGCAGCCCCACCACGTTCACGGTGTTCCCGCACACGTTCACCGGCACGTGCACCGGGACCTGGATGGTGTTGCCGGCGAGCAGCCCCGGCGAGTCGGTCGCGGCACCGTCCGCCGCGGAATCGGCGAATGCCGGCACCGTCACAGCCATCGCCCCGGCAGAGGCGAAGGCGATCACACCGTTTCGGGTAACCCGTCTCATAGGTTCCCTGCCTTCCAGACTTGTTCACGAGCACTCGCCCGCATCGGATAAAACGCGGGCGAACCATTGGAGTTATGGCTTATCTGCCTTTCACCCCATCGAGTGTCACGTTTGTCGAACTAGCGGCAAAAACGCCCGATAGGAACACAAGGGGCGCAGGGTACGACCGCCCGGACGCCCCCGCATCCCGGGAGGCGTCCCTTCCGGGGCCCGCTTATCGTGATCGAGGACGCCGTTTCCCGGTCCGCGACGGGCGTCCTGGAGGCATCCATGCTGGCCAAGCTGTCAACGCGGCCCATGCTGCGACGCTGCACGGTCACCTGCGCGGTCGGTCTCGCCCTGTCCGCCACGGGCCTGTCCGCGAACACCGCCGACTCCGATCCCGACCTGGGCGGCTTCTACGGGCAGAAGGTCACCTGGTCGAAATGCCCGGGAGAGGGACTGCCCAAGGATCTTCAGTGCGGCAAGGTCACCGTCCCGCTCGACTACGCCCACCCCCGAAAGGGATCGCTGGACCTGGCACTCGCCCGCTATCGGGCCACGGGCGACAAGCGGGGCTCGGTACTGCTGAACTTCGGCGGGCCGGGCGGCCCCGGCATCCCCGAGTTCATGTCCGGCGGCAAGGAGTTCATGGAGCTCACCGACAACTACGACGTCGTGACCTTCGATCCGCGCGGCGTCGGCAGGTCCTCCCCGGTCAGCTGCGGCGACGGCCAGGAGCAGATCCAGCTGCCGGAGGACGGCACCGACCTCAGCCGTGATCCACAGGCCGTGCTGTCCCAGTTGCAGAAGGCGGCCGACGTGTGCGCCCGTCACTCCGGCCCCGTGCTGCCGTACATAGGCACGGTCAACGCCTCGCGCGACATGGACGTGATGCGCGCGGCACTCGGCGACGACAAGCTCAACTACCTGGGTTTCTCGTACGGAACGCGGCTCGGCGCGGTGTACGCGGCCCAGTTCCCGGACAAGGTCGGCCGGTTGGTGCTCGACGGCGTGGACACACTGACGGAGCCGCTGACCGAGCAGGGCGTGGCGGGCGCGCAGGGGCAGCAGAAGGCGCTGGACGAGTTCATCAACTGGTGTGTGAAGGACATCGCCTGTCCGTTCGGGCAGGACGCGCGCGAGGCCCGCAAGCAGGTCGTACGCCTCGTCGAGTCGCTGGACGCGGACCCGGTGCCGTCGGCCTTCGGCGATCCGTTCACGGGTCAGGACCTGGTCGGCGCGCTCGGACAGGCGCTGTACAGCGAAGAGTTGTGGCCCTCCCTCGAGCGGGCCCTGGCGGCCCTGGTCGAGGACGGCGACACGCACGCCATCGAGTCCTTCGCGGCCGGCGGGGCCGCGCCCCCGAGGCGCGAGGAGACCGACGATCCCGACGGCGGCCTGGTGGACGAGGAGGAAGTCCCCCTCGACAACATGCCCGCGGCGCTGATGGCGATCAACTGCGCGGACGACCCGGACCGGCCCACCGGCAGGCAGATCGTCGACAACCTCGACCGGCTGCGCGCCGAGTACTACCGGGCGTCGCCCGTCTTCGGCCCGTACCGGCTCAGCGGGGTGCTGATGTGCTACGGCCGCCCCCGGGGCACGGACTTCATCCGCGATGAGGTGAAGGACGTGGACACCTCGAAGATGCTCCTCGTGGGCACCCGCGGGGACCCCGCGACGCCGTACCGCTGGACCGTGGAGACGGCGAGGCGCCTCGGGCCCTCGGCCGTGGTCCTCGACAACAAGGGCGGCGGGCACACCGGTTACGCCTCCTCCAAGTGTGTGCACGCCAAGGTCGACACCTTCCTGCTGTACGGCACGCTGCCGGCCGACGGCAGTTCCTGCGGGACGGAGGAGGACAGGGAGTAGGCCCCGGGCGGGGTGATCGGATTGCCCCTAATGCCCGATCGGTGAATCGGTCCTATCGTGCTGTTATGGAGCACGCACTCAGTCCCACAACCCTCACCGAGCTGCGGCGCCCGCGCCCGTATCCGGCCGTGTCCGTGCTGACGCCGACGCATCCCCGCGAGCCCTATCGGGCCCAGGACCAGGTCCGGCTGCGCAATGTCGTGGCCGAGGCCAAGAAGCAGCTGGAGGCCGATCCCTCGGTCACCCGCGAGCGGCGCACGGACGTCGAGCGACAGCTCGACCAGGCGCTCGCGGAAGTCGATCTCACCTACGCCGAGGACGGCCTGGTCATCTTCGCCGCGCCGGGTGAGCACCAGGTGTGGTCGCTCGCCCGCACCGTGCCCGAGCGCGTGGTGCTCTCGGACACCTTCCTCACCCGCAACCTGGTCTCCGCGCAGGCCGCCGAACGCCCGTACTGGGTGCTGTCGGTCTCCGCCGACCGCGTCACCCTGTGGAACGGCAGCCTCGACCGCATCACCGAGGCCCGCCTCGGCGGCTTCCCGCTGACCCGGCGCGCCGAGAACTTCGACGCCGAACGCCGGGAGCAGATCGGGGACACGCCGAGCACGTTCCGCGACGAGGACACCCGCCACTTCCTCAAGGACGCCGACTCGGCCATGAGCACGATCCTGCGGCGCGATCCGCGGCCGCTCTACGTCACCGGCGAACAGGCGGCGCTGTCCCTGCTGACCGAGATCGGCGGCAGCACGAAGATCGCTGTGCACATCCCGCACGGCGGCCTCGCGCACGGCACCCGCGACGCGGTGTGGCAGGCGATCGAGCCACGGATCACCGCCGAGGCCCGCGAGAGCGCCGGCGCCGTCATGCGCGAGCTCGAGAACGCCCAGGGCCGCAAGTCGTTCGCGGCCGGCGTCGACGAGGTCTGGCGCAGCGCCCGCGAGGGCCGGGTACGTCTGCTGGCCGTCGAGGAGAACTACCGGGTGACGGTGCGCGACGAGGGCGGCGACCATCTGATCCCGGCCGCGAGCGGTGATCTCGACTCCCGCGAGGACATCGTGGACGAGATCGTCGAGCAGTGCCTGGAGACCGGGGCCGAGGTCCGCTTCGTGCCGGACGGCACCCTCGGCGAGGCCCGCGGGATCGCGGGGGTGCTGCGTTACTGACGCGGACGTGCCGAGGAGGCCGGCAGCAGCTCACCGGCCTCCTCGCGCGGCACCCGGCGCCCGGTCTCACACCCCGTCGAAGAGCGCGCTCAGACCGCGCTCCACGACCGCCTCCAGGTCCTCCTCGCCGGACGCGACCACCGCGTAGGTCCGCAGCAGGAAGCGTTGCAGCGCGCCGGTGTCGAACTGGAGCAGCGCCATGCCGTACGGCGAGTGCAGCTCCACGACGGTCCGCTCGTCGCCGCACGGCCAGATGTGCACGTCCCCGTCGCCCGCGGGGCCGCGCAGCCCCGTCTCCAGCAGACCGCGGGCGAAGGTCCAGGTGGCGCCCCGGCCGTCGAGGGAGACCTCGCCCGGGAAGTCGATGTACACCGCCAGCGGGTCGGTGGAGGCGTACCGCAGTGTGGCGGGCACGGGGACCTCGCGCTCCTCGCCCGTGATGAGGCGGGCGCGGGCGGGCTGCTCGAGGGCGATGTCCATGTGCGGTCTCCCCTGCGGTCGGCGGTCGGGACGGTTTTGCCGCTGTGTCTTTACGACTCCGCAGGCGCCCCCCGCAGTACACCCAGGAGCGCACCAATTTTGTGAGCTGCATCACTCCCTCGCCGAGGAGTCATCCGCCGCACCATGCCCGCCGCTCCACCTCTGGAACACGCGACCGTCGAACATGTGCGTGAGGGCCGTACGATCGTCCCTACAGACCATCAAAACCCGTATGTCACCTACGACTTGGACCCATCCGCGACGTACGCCGTTCGTACCGCACGAGCCCTCCGGAGGGACTCTGGCATATGCCGGACGCACCACCGAATCAGGTGTTGCCAAATCCCTTACAGCGCGTCGCGGGCTGTGCAACAGTCGTAACGGTCCTTCCGTCAGCCTTGGTCGTACCGTCCCCGCATCGGAGTGCGTCATGCCGCCCCATCTCTCTGCGGACCGCCCCGCCGCCCAGCCGCCAGGTCGTGGCTCCGTCGATGCGCTCATATCGCAGGCACGGCGGCTCAAGGGCGATGTCGACGCCGTGCGGCGGGACACGCAGAGCGACGGATCCGACCCGCAGGAGCGGTGGCAGCGAGCGCTGTGCGACCTCGCCCTGCACCAACTCGACGACCTCGACGAGCACTTGGGGCAGCTGCGCGACGGCCCGCTCCCGTCCCCGGCGGCCACCCCTCCCCCGCCCGAGCGCGACTCGCTGCTCAGCCGGGTCGGCAGCGCGGAGTGGAACCTGCTGACGGACGAGGCCAGTTGGTCCGGTGAGCTCTTCCAGATCCTGGGCCGCGACCCCGCCGCCGCGCCGCTCACCCTCGACGAGCTGCCGTCCGTCGTGCTCGACGAGGACCGGCGCCGGCTCACGGCGATGGTCACCGACTGCCTGGTCGACGCCAAGCCCATCGACGGGGAGTTCCGGATCGTACGGCCTGACGGCGAGGCCCGGACCGTGCACATGATGGGCGAGCCCGTGCTCGACTCCGACGGCAGCACCTCCTCGATGTGGGCCGTGCTGCGGGACGTCAGTGAACTGCGCCGGAGCCAGCGCGCCGTGAGCGAGACCCGTGACTCGCTCCAGCGCCACCGGGCGCACACCGAGCACCGGCTGGCGGTCGAGTTGCAGGAGGCCGTGCTGCCGCCGTGGCGTGGCTCCCTGCGGCTCCCGCACCAGGGCCCGCAGACGCTGGACCTCGCGGCCCGCTGCCTCCGGTCGTCGACGAGCGCGATGATCGGCGGCGACTGGTACGACGCACTCGAACTGGCCGACGGCGAGACGCTGTTGAGCGTCGGCGACCTCACCGGACACGGCGTGGCCGTGGCCTCCGGCATGGCGGCCCTGCTGGGCGCCGTACGCGGCATGGCGATGGCCGGCACCCAGCCGGGCCAACTGATGTCCTGGCTGAACCAGTTACTCGACGCCACCGTCCAGCCGGCCCTCGGTAGCGCCGTCTGCTGCCGCTACCGGCCCGACACCCGCACCCTGACCTGGGCGCAGGCCGGACACCCCGCCCCGTTGCTGTTCCGCGGCGGGACGGGGCGCAGGCTGATCGCGCCGGACGGCGTCCTGCTGGGCGCCACCCCGGGTGCCGTGTACGCGCAGGCCGAGGAGACCCTGGAGGTGGGCGACCTGCTGGTGCTGCACACCGACGGACTGGTGCCGGGGCACAACCCAGTGGACTCCGTGAACCTCCTCCTCGACCTGGGCCCCCGCCTGGGTGAGACGGACACGGCACAGGACTGCGTACGACTGGTCGTCGACGAGTTCGGTGAGAGTGAGCGCGAGGGCGACGCCTGCGTGCTCGTGGCCAGGGTGACGTACTAGAAGGTGACGCTCCTGAGGGAACTGCCCCGCAGGAACCTTGGCATCGGCGCCGCGGTCGGTCGCACAGTCCCCCTATGACTGTGCGCTGTCACGCCCGTGCGCTCTCGCCGCCCGGCCTCTTCGCCTTGGGCAGCGCCATCCGGATCTCCTCCCGCAGTTCGTGGATCCTCGGGTAGCTGGAGTACTCGGCGGTGAGCCGGTACATCTGCCGGAGCCGGTCCCAGGTGCGGCCTGAGGAGTTCGATCCCATCGCCATCAGGGCCAGTCGTGCGTAGCGGTCGGCCTGTTCGGGGTCGTCCGCGATGAAGCAGGCCGACGCCATGGACAGATGGTCGAAGATCTTCGAACGCTCCCGCCCGTCGACGCGCAGGGCAAGGGCCTTCTCCGCGAAGTGCTGGGCGTGTGCGGCAGCGCCCGGCTCGTACTCGGCCAGCGTGCGGTAGGCCAGGGCCTGCATGCCGTACAGATCCTCGTCCTTGAAGGTCTGCATCCAGCTCGGCGGGGGCACGTCGCTCCGGTCGGAGACGAAGAGGTCCTCCGCGCGTCCGAGGGTGCGGCGCATGGCCTGGCCCTTGCCCATCGACGCCTGCGCCCAGGCCTCGATGGTGTGGAACATGGCCCTGGTGCGCGGCAGCACCTCGTCGCCGGAGCCGGACTGGGCGAGTTTCATGAGGTCGAGTGCGTCGTCTGGCCGGCCGAGGTGCACCATCTGGCGAGCCGCTCTGGAGAGCGCCTCCCCGGCGCGCGGCCGGTCGCCGCCCTCTCGGGCCGCATGGGCGGCGATGACGAAGTACTTCTGTGCCGTGGGCTCCAGGCCGACGTCGTGCGACATCCAGCCCGCGAGGACGGCGAGGTTGGCGGCGACGCCCCACAGGCGCCGCTGGAGATGTTCGGGGTGTCGGTAGGCGAGCATGCCGCCCACCTCGTTGAGCTGGCCCACGACTGCCTTGCGTTGCAGCCCGCCGCCGCGGGCCGCGTCCCAGGCCCGGAACACCTCCACCGAGCGCTCCAGTTCCTCGATCTCCTGCGACCCGATGGGGGCGGCCTCGTAGCGGTCGAACCCGGCGGGGTCGGCGTGCAGGGGGTCGTCGAACTGGGGGGCGTCGGCCTTGAGGGCCGGGTCGGAGTGCAGCCAGTCGTGCATGGCGCTGCTGAGTGCGGATCCCGCGGCGAGCGCGGCACCCGCGCCCACCAAGCCGCGTCGGTTGAGCATGAGGTCCATTCCCGTGAATTCGGTGAGGACCGCGGCGGTTCGCTCGGGCGCCCACGGCACACCGTCGGGATGCTCCACATTCCCGGCGTCCTGCCGTTTCCCCGTACGCCCGTGCCGGACCAGACCGAGGTCCTCGATGGTCACGACACGGCCGAGACGCTCGGTGAACAGAGTGGCCAGCACCCGCGGCACCGGATCGCGCGGGATCTCTCCCATGTCGATCCACCGCCGCACCCGCGAGGTGTCGGTCGACAGCTGGGGGTGGCCCATGGCCGCCGCCTGCCGGTTGACCAGCCTCGCGAGCTCGCCCTTGGACCAGCCGGCCAGGCCGAACAGGTCCGCCAGGCGGGTGTTGGGTTCTCCGCTCACGTCAAGCCCCCAGGTTCTCGGCTGAGTTGACAGTAGCCCGGTGAGAGTTGCCCCGGGACTATTCGCCAGGGTTCGCCAGGGTGCGCCAGATGGTGTGCCACTGGGCAACGGGTGTCAGGTAGGAACGCGCCACCCCGACCCGGTCGCCTTTGAACAACGGGCCGCACTCCCCAGGGTGCACCCGGGGGACCGGGCCGGGTAGCGCAATACGTCGAAGGCACACGAAGGGATCTGTTTCTCCCATGTACGCAGCATCGTCCTCCGTGTCCGCCCCACCCCGGTCGCTGCGTGCCCGCCCGGCGGGTGGCGGCCCCTACCTCGCCCCCGCGCGGCCGGCGGCCGCCCCCGTGCTCGGCGCGGGCCGACCGCTGCGCGCCGCGGGGCTCGGCACCCAACCGCTCAGCGGGAGACTCGACTTGTCCGGCCCCCAGGGCGCCCAGTTGCGTACGGCGATCGCGTCGGTGCACCGGATCTGCCCGGAGTTCGCGCCGGTGCAGGTGCTGCGCCGCAGCGGGCGGTCCGTACTCATGGTCGGCACGACCGGGCGCAGCACGGCCGTCGCCAAGTGTTTACTCGATCACTCGCCGGCCTGGGCCGAGCGGATCCGGCACGAGATAGCGGCATACCGCTCGTTCGTCCGGCACCGCCCCCCGGTGCGAGTGCCGAGACTGATCGCGGCGGATCCGGACAACTGCACGCTCGTGATCGAGCGGATGCCGGGCCGGGTGGCGGCACTCCAGCGGCACCCGACGGAGGTGCCGCCGCGTGCGGACATCAAGGCGGCACTCGGCGCGATCTGCCGGCTGAACGCCTGGCGGCCGCCGGCGGGCACGTTCGACGCGCCGCTGGACTACGCGGCCCGGATCTCCCGGTACCACGAGCTGGGGCTGCTCACCGACCGGGACATGGGTGATCTCCAGAAGCTGCTGCACGGCATCGCGGCGACCGCGGGTCGGCAGGGCATGGGCCAGTTCTGCCACGGCGACGCGTTGCTGTCGAACATCCTCCTTTCACCGGCCGGTCCAGTGCTGGTGGATTGGGAGCACGCGGGCTGGTACCTGCCGGGCTACGACCTGGCGACGCTGTGGGCGGTGCTCGGGGACGCACCGGTGGCACGTCGGCAGATCAGCCAGATCGCGCAGTCGGCGGGTCCGGCTTCCCGGGACGCGTTCCTGGTGAACCTGATGCTGGTGCTGACCCGCGAGATCCGTACGTACGAGACGGCCGTGCAGCGTTCGATGCACGACTCGACCCCGGCGGCATCGGGAGTGGCCCACCCGGGTGCTGCGCCGTCCGGCGAGGAACAGCGGCTGCTTCTGCGGCGGCTGCACGACGACTGCCAGCTGGCCCGGCGGGCCGTGCGTGCGGCGGTCGGCACTCGCTGACGGGGACGGTGGTCCGCGGTGCGCCCTGGAGACAGGCGTACCGCGGGCTTTCGTGCGTCCGGCTCCCTTCATGTGTCCGAGCGCTTTCATGTGTCCGAGCGCTTTCGTGCGTCCGAGCGCCCTCGTGTGTGGGGCCGCCTTCATGTGTCCGGACGATGGAGATCTGAGCGGGCCCTCGGTGTGCCCGGGCGCAGCCATTGGGGTACGCCTCTGACGCCCCGCAGGCCAGGGGGCCGGCGGCACGAAACTCCCGGGAATCCCGCTTGACAAGGGAATTCACGCAGCTCTTGGCATGATTGACGGATCGTCGGACAGCCGGTACCACAGACCCACGCCCGGCCCCGCACGGCTCATCGCGCCCGACCGTCCCAGGAGGCTGCATTGCGTGGATCCGTCACCGCCTTGGCCGCTGCGACACTGCTGTTCCCCTTGATCGGCGCGGCCCCGTCCGACTCACAGGGCTCGGAGCACGGCCTCCAGTCGGCCTTCACCTCCGCCGCCGCCCGGTACCACGTACCGCAGAGCGTCCTGCTCGGCGTCTCCTACCTCCAGTCCCGTTGGGACGCGCATGCCGGAGCGCCCAGCGTGACCGGCGGATACGGCCCGATGCATCTCACCGACGCCCGGACCGCGCTCGCCGAGTCCGGATCGCATCACGGCGACGGCGCGGAGGACGCGCGCGGCGACGGTGCCCGCAAGGCGCTGGCCCCGAAGGCGAAGCTGCCGAAGAGCTCCGAGATCCCGGCCCGCCTCAGGACGCTGCCCAGGGCGGCCGAGCTGACCGGGCTGAGCCGGGAGCGGCTGCGTACGGACCCGGCCGCCAATGTGGCCGGCGGTGCCGCGCTGCTCGCCGCCGCGCAGAAGGAGCTCGGCGAGCCGCTGAGCTCGGATCCGGCGGACTGGTATGCGGCGGTGGCCCGCTTCTCCGGTGCCGACGACACCGCGACGGCGGCGGCGTACGCGAACGATGTCTACGCCGTGCTGCGCGCCGGCCAGGAGCGTGAGACGGACGGGGGCCAGTTGGTGGCACTGGCCGCGCAGCCGGGCCTGTCCCCCGACACCGGGCAGCTGCGCCGGGCCGGCCTTCGCACGCTCAAGGCCGGGGAGACCGAGTGCCCGCCCACGGTGTCGTGCGAGTGGATCCCGGCGCCGTACGAGGAGTTCGGCGACGGTGACTACGGCAACCACGACATGGGCGGTCGTCCGACGACGCAGGACATCGACTACATCGTCGTCCATGACACGGAGGGCGCCTGGGAGGGTGTCCTCACCATGGTGCAGGACCCCACCTATGTGTCGTGGCAATACACATTGCGCTCCACGGACGGCCACATCGCCCAGCATGTGAAGGCGAAGGATGTGGCCTGGCACGCGGGCAACTGGTACGTCAACTCGAAGTCGATCGGTCTGGAGCACGAGGGTTTCCTCGCGCGGCCGGACGCCTGGTACACGGAGGCGATGTACCGGTCCTCGGCCCGCCTGGTGGCGTATCTCGCCAAGCAGTACGACATCCCGCTGGACCGGCAGCACATCCTCGGCCACGACACGGTGCCGGGCCCGACGGCGGCGAACGTCAGGGGCATGCACACCGACCCGGGCCCGTACTGGGACTGGCGGCACTACTTCGAGCTGCTCGGCCGGCCCATCGAGCCGAGCGCCGGCCCGAACGGCGGACTGGTGACGATCCGCCCCGACTACGCGGCCAACCGGCCCGAGTACACCGGCTGTGTGACCGCAGGTCAGGCCTGCGCGGACCACGGTTCGAGCGCGGTGCGGCTGTACTCCGGGCCCGGTGAGACGTATCCCCTGATCAAGGACCCCGGGCTGGGCTCGACCCCGACCAAGGGCGTCAACGACCTGTCCTCCCGGGTGTCGACCGGGCAGCAGTACGCGGTCGCCGGCCAGGAGGGTGGCTGGACGGCGATCTGGTACCTGGGCCAGAAGGCGTGGTTCAAGAACACGAAGGAGAGTCCGGCCGCGGTGAACGCGTCCGGTGACGTGGTGACACCGAAGGACGGCATGGCGAGTGTCCCGGTGTACGGACGCGCCTATCCCGAGTCCTCGGCCTATCCGGCGGACGTGCCCGTGCAGTCGGTGTCGCCGTTGCCGTACACCTTGCCGGCCGGCCAGCGGTACGCGGTGGGCGGCAAGGTGCCGGGCGAGTACTTCTACGCGGTGGACTTCGACCAGGCTTCGCACCGGGTGGTGGTCGGCAAGGACCTGTACTACGAGATCCAGTACGGCCACCGGGTGGCGTTCGTGCGGGCTGCGGATGTGGACCTCGTGGCTTCGGGTTCCTAGCGGATCGGTCCTGTGGCGGGCGTCAGTCCTGCCTTTCCCAGGTGTAGTGCCGCCCCGCCACCGCCCTGAAGGAGTGCTGTCCGGTCCCGAACAGGTCGCTGCGGACGGTGAGTTCACGGGTTCGGGACGCCTTCAGGGCGATGCGGGTCGCCCGGCCGTCGGTCCACTCGACGTCGAGGGTGGCGCCGCCGCGGGCGCGCAGACCGCGCACCGAGCCGGACGGCCAGGCGGTGGGCAGTGCGGGGAGCACCTCGATGATGTCGTGCTGGCTCTGGAGCAGCATCTCCACGACACCGGACGTGGCGCCGAAGTTGCCGTCGATCTGGAACGGCGGGTGGGTGTCCCAGAGGTTGGGCAGGGTCGAGGACTTGAGCTGTTCGCCGAGCATGGTGTGGGCGTGGTCGCCGTCGCGCAGCCGCGCCCAGAAGTTGATCTTCCAGGCCTTGGACCAGCCGGTGCCGCCGTCCCCGCGTGCGGTCAGGGAGACCTCGGCGGCCCGTGCCCATGCGCTGCCGGGTTGGATCTGCCGCCCTGGGTGGAGGGCGAACAGGTGCGAGACATGCCGATGGGTGTCGGCGGGGTCGTCCAAGTCCTGTTTCCACTCTTGGAGTTGACCCCAGGAGCCGATCCGCAGACCGGGGTCGAGCCGTTTCAGGGCGTCCTCGACACGGCGCCGGAAGTCGGGCGTGTCGCCCAGGGTGCGGGCGGCTTCGAGGGTGCTGGTGAACAGGTCGTGGACGATCTGCTGCGACATGGCGGCGCCGGCCGTGAAGTCGCCGTGCTCGGGTGAGTAGCTGGGGGTGACGACGAGGGTGCCGTCGCGCGGGTCGGTGCGCAGGTTGTCGAGCCAGAACTCGGCGGCCTCCTTCATCACCGGGTACGCGGTGGAGCGCAGGTAGTCGGTGGAGCCGCCGAATCTGTAGTGCTCGTACATCTGCTGGGTGAGCCAGGCGGCCGCCTCGGGGAACCAGAACGAGGTCGCCCAGTCGTGCACGCCGGTGAAGCCGTACGGGTTGGTCTCGTTGTGCACGACCCAGCCGCGCGAGCCGAACATCTCCTGTGCGCTGCGGCGTCCGGGTGCGCGCAGGGCCTCGACGAAGCGGTCGTAGGGCGCCGTCGTCTCGGCGAGGTTCGCGGCCTCGGCGGGCCAGTAGTTCATCTGGAGGTTGATGTTGACGTGGTAGTCGGCCGACCACGGGGGTGTGGTGCTGTTGTTCCAGAAGCCCTGGAGGTTGGCGGGCAGGGAACCGGGGCGTGAGGAGGCGATGAGCAGGTAGCGGCCGTACTGGAAGTACAGGGCTTCCAGGGCACGGTCCGTCGCGCTCGTGCCCCCGGTGTACGTGGACAGCAGCCGGTCCGTGGGAAGGTCGGCGGGGAGCGACTGGCCGATGTCGAGGGCGACTCGGGCGAAGAGGGCGCGGTGGTCGCGGACGTGCCGGTCGAGCAGGTTCTGGTGGTTCCGGCCCGCGCGTCGCACGGCTCGGGCGACGGCGGCGTGCGGGTCCGGGCCGCGGTAGTCGGGGTAGGTGTCGGCGTAGTCCGTACCCGCGGCCAGGACGAACCAGGCGCTGTCGGCGCCGGTCACGGTGAGGGTGCCGCCCGCCCCGGAGGTCACGGTGCCGCCCTCGGCGTACACCCGGACCTGTGCCTCGAAGCGCAGCCCGTTGTCGGCGAGGGCGCCCCGCACGGTCAGGGTCCCGTCGGCGGCGGTGGCGGTGAAGTCGGTGCGGGGCGAGGTGTGGCGCAACGTGAAGGTGACACTGCCGGGACGGTCGGCGCCGAGCCTTCCCACGATCACGCCATCGGGGTAGGACGCGAAGAACTCCCTTTGGTGGCGCACGCCTTGGTGGGTGTAGGAGACGGAGGCGATCGCGTTGTCGAGGTCGAGTTCTCTGCGGTAGTCCGGCGGGGGCGTGGCCGGTGCGGCGGGCAGGTCGAGGTGGAGGTCGCCGAAGGTCTGGTGGGCGCCGTAGCCGACCCGTGGCTGGCCGAGGCGGTCGGCGGCGGACTCGGGGTCGAGGGTGGTCCCCGTGTCGAGGTCGTCCTGTACGGCGGTGATCGCGCCGGGTCGGGGCGCGCGCCAGTTGCCGTGGTCGTAGCCCTGGGCGGAGCCGGGGCCGCCGGTCCACAGGGTCTTCTCGTTGAACTGGAGGTGTTCGGAGGCGAGGGTGCCGAACACCATGGCACCGAGTGCACCGTTGCCGATGGGTAGCGCCTCGCGCTCCCAGTCGGCGGCCGGGGCGGCGTACCAGAGCACGGACGGCACGCTCGACACATCGGAGGAATCGGCGGCACTGGCCTCTCCGACTCCTGCTCCCAGAGCGAGCCCTCCGGCTCCTCCGACCACCGCTGCTGCCTTCAGAGTCGTTCTTCGGGTGATCCCTTGCGGCTCATACGACATGACCCCTGACGCTAGAGATCCGATGACTCAGCGGCAAGGGTCATGACAAAGTCAAACAGGGGCCGGTCCGGCCGGGGAGGCGAGGGGAGACGATTCAGCCCTGCTGGAAGAGCTCCGCGGGCAGCGGCTTGAGCAGGGCGTACAGGTCGTCGGTGATGGGGCGGTCCCAGGCCGCGATGGTGACGAGCACATTGTCGCTGCGGTCGAACTGCACGCAGGAGATCCGGCTCTCGGAGAGCTTGAGGCGCCGCACGATCAGGAGGTTGTCGCCCTGCATCACCGGCACGTCCTCGCTGCCGACGACGGTGACCTCCTCTTCGTTCTCCAGCGCCAGCAGCAGCTGCGCGACCTCGAACGGGATCTCGTCCTGCTCCACCTCGCGGGCCGGGGAGCCCTCGGGCAGATTGCCGATGATCATCGCCGGACCGCGGCCGCCGAAGAGGTCGTAACGCAGGAAGACGCCCTGGCAGCTGCCGTCGGGGGCGGGCAGCAGCCCGGCGCCCAGGTTGCCGGGCCAGTCGCCCGGGTCCATGGCCAGTACGTCGAAGTCGGGCCCGGCGGGCGTGGCGCTGCGGCGGCGGAGGAACGACATGTCGCCATGGTACGTGGCCGAACCCGTTCCATGACGTGAGGGCAGCCGTTGGAGACGTGCGCCCCGGTACTTCGACCAGCGGGAGTTGGCCGCTGCATGTCCCCCTACTCCTCCGCCGGCGCGGGGGGTACCACCGCCACCGGGGCGGCGGCGTGGAGCAGGACCGCCTGGGTCACCGAGCCCATCATGCGGGCGGGCGCCAGAAGGCGGCGCCGGTGGCGGCCCACGACGACGAGGGCGGCGTCCCCGGAGGCGGCGACGAGGTGACCTGCCGCGTCGCCCGGGACCGCGTAGGACTCGGCGCGGACGTCCGGGTGGCGTTCGCGATGCGCGGCGAGGAGGCCCTCGGCGAGGGTGCGGGTCTCAGCCTCGACGGCATCCTGGTCGGCCAGCGGCGGCACGACCTCCGCGGCGACCGCGGACCACAGGTGCAGTGGCCAGGCGTAGGCGGCGACGGCCTGGACGCGGGCTCCGCGCCGGGCCGCCTCGGCGAAGGCGAAGGCCAGCGTGGCCTCGTCCGGACTGTCGACCTGGAGTCCGACGACGACCCGCGGACCCGGCTCGAGCGGCAGCGCGGCGTCGTCCACTTTCCGGCCCGGCTTCGGCACCACGACGACCGGGCACTCGGCGTCCCGCGCGGTGATCATCCCGCTGGAGCCGAGCAGCAAGCCGGCGAAGCCGCCGCGGCCCCGGCTGCCCAGGACCAGCAGCTGGGCGGTCGAGCCCAGTTCGGGCAGCACCGTGCCGGCCGCTCCCGCGAGGGCCGCGTACTCCGTGGCGGGCCGCTCGACGCGCCCCTCCAGATACCGGCGCACCCGGTCGAGCACCGGGTCGTTCTCGGAGGACGGCTGCCCGGACGGCATGGGCCCGGGCCCGTCCCAGGCGGCGTACTGCTGCACGTGGACCAGCCGCAGCGGTGCCTCGCGCAGCAGTGCGGTCTCGAAGGCCCAGTCCAGCGCGACGAGACTGTCGTCAGAACCGTCGACCGCCGCGACGACCGGCATGGTGCTCATGGATTCCTCGCCTCCGGAGTACGACCTTCCTGGTTCCGGGTCCAGCCTGACTCAGGCGTGGGCCCCGCAGGGGTTCTCAAGGTCGCGTGTCCGGGAAAACGGCAGGAACACCCCCGGATCGGCCCGAAGGCGGCCGGCGTGCGGGGCCACCGCCCGCCGGCTCATCCCGCCACGGTCCTCTCGCGGCACCGCCGCGTCAGGTCAGGTCGAACTCGCCCTCACGCGCGCCCGACACGAACGCGCCCCACTCGGCGGGTGTGAAGATCAGGGAAGGGCTCTCCGGGCGGCCGCTGTTGCGCATCGCGATGAACCCCTCCACAAAGGCGATCTGGACATCCCCCAGGCCACGGCTGCTCGAGTGCCAGTCGGCGGTGCTGAGGTCCAGTTCCGGCTTGTCCCAGCCCGTGAACGGCTGCTGCTGGATGGTGGTGCTCTCGGCCACGTCCGTGCTCCTCCCGATTCGCGTCGTCCGCGGGTCAGCCTAGCGATCGGTCCCGGGTGCCAACAGGCCACGTGAGGGGGACCTTTGCGGAGGCCTCTCCGCGGACGTCCGGGAGCTCGCTCAGGCGTCCGGGGGCTCGGCGCCCACGAGCCACATCGCGAAGAACTGCGACCCTCCGCCGTAGGCGTGCCCGAGCGCCCTGCGTGCCCCTTCCACCTGGTGTTCCCCGGCCTGGCCGCGCACCTGGAGGGCGGCTTCGGCGAAGCGGATCATGCCGGAGGCCCCGATGGGGTTGGTCGAAAGGACGCCGCCCGACATGTTGACGGGCAGATCGCCGTCCAGCTCGGTCACCCCGGCCTCGGTGAGCTTCCAGCCCTCGCCCTCGGCGGCGAAGCCGAGGTTCTCCAGCCACATGGGCTCGTACCAGGAGAACGGCACGTACATCTCGACGGCGTCGATGTCCCGGCGCGGGTCGGCGATGCCCGCCTGGCGGTACACGTCGGCCGCGCAGTCCTTGCCGGCCTGCGGAGACACGGCGTCCTTGCCGGCGAAGAGGGTGGGCTCGCTGCGCATCGCGCCGCCGAGCATCCACGCGGGCGGCCGGGGCGCGCGGGCGGCTCCGGCCCGGTCGGTGAGGACCATCGCGCAGGCCCCGTCGGAGGAGGGGCAGGTCTCCGAGTAGCGGATGGGGTCCCACAGCATGGGGGACGCCTGGACCTTCTCCAGGGTGATGTCGTGCTCGTGCAGATGGGCGTACGGGTTCTTCAGCGCGTTGCGCCGGTCCTTGTACGCGACCAGCGAGCCGATCGTGTCGGGCGCGCCGCTGCGCCGCATGTAGGCGCGCACGTGCGGGGCGAAGAACCCGCCGGCCCCGGCCAGCAGCGGCTGCTGGAAGGGGATGGGCAGGGACAGTCCCCACATGGCGTTGGACTCGGACTGTTTCTCGAAGGCCAGCGTCAGCACGGTGCCGTGGACGCGGGCGGCGACCAGGTTGGCGGCGACGAGTGCCGTCGATCCGCCGACCGAGCCTGCCGTGTGGACGCGGAGCATGGGCTTGCCGACCGCGCCGAGGGCGTCGGCGAGGTACAGCTCCGGCATCATCACGCCCTCGAAGAAGTCGGGCGCCTTGCCGATGACCACGGCGTCGATGTCCGCCCAGCTCAGCTCGGCGTCGTCGAGTGCGCTGCGGGCCGCCTCCCGGACGAGCCCGGCGATCGACACGTCCCGGCGTGCGGCGACGTGCTTGGTCTGTCCGATGCCTATGACGGCCACGGGCTCCTTGCTCATCGCGGATCCCCTTCGAGTACGGCGACCAGGTTCTGTTGCAGACAGGGGCCGGACGTGGCGTGTGCGAGCGCCCGGTCGGACTCGCCCCGGTGGATGCCGGCGGCGGCCTCGCCGATGCGGATGAGGCCGGCCGCCATGACGGGGTTGGCGGCGAGCGCCCCGCCGGACGGGTTGACGCGCACGCCGTCGCCGAGGCGCAGCGCCTTGCGCAGGACGACCTCCTGCGCGGTGAACGGCGCGTGCAACTCGGCGGTGTCGACGGGCCGTTCGAACACGCCGGCCTTCTCGGCGGCCAGGCGGGTGGACGGTGAGTCGGTGAGGTCGCGCACACCCAGGGCGTGGGCCTCGATGCGATGGTCCAGGCCGCGGATCCAGGCGGGCCGATCGCACAACTCGCGGGCCCGCTCCCCCGCCGCGAGGATGACGGCGGCGGCTCCGTCGCCGATGGGCGGGCAGTCGCCGGTACGCAGCGGTCGTACGAGGTAGTCCCCGTGCGGCACCGAACCGCGCAGCTGGGCATGGGAGTTGGCGGTGGCGTCGGCCCGGCTGCGGGCGGCGACCGCGGCGAGGGCGGGTTCGTCGGTGTCGCCGGCGTCGATGAGGGCCTGGGCCTGGAGGGCGGCGAGGGCGACGGAGTCGGGCCAGAGCGGGGCGACGTAGTACGGGTCGAGCTGGCGGGTGAGGACGTCGCGCAGCGGGCCGGGGGAGGACTTGCCGTAGGAGTAGACGAGCGCGGTGTCGGCGTCCCCGGTCAGCAGCTTGGTCCAGGCCTCGTACAGCGCCCAGGCGCCGTCCATCTCGACGTGCGACTCGGAGATCGGGGGCCAGGCGCCCACGCCGTCGAGGGCGAGGGTGAAGGAGAAGGCGCGCCCGGCGAGGTAGTCGCTGGAGCCGGAGCAGGTGAAGCCGATGTCGGCGGTCTTCAGGCCGGTCTGCGCCAGCACCTCGTGCAGGACGGGCATGAGCATCTCCACCTCGGAGAGCTCCTCGCTGGTGCGCCGGTGGTCGGTCTGCGCGAAGGCGACGACGGCGATCTCGCGGTTCACAGCAGCTCCCTGTAGGTGTCGTAGTCCGCGTCGGGCTCGCCCGTGGGCCGGTAGTGATCGGGGAAGCGGGAGTCCGCCGTCCACACGGGTTCGACCCGCAGGCCCATCCGCACCTGGTCGTAGGGGATGCCGCCGATCCGGGCGTGCAGGGCCAGGCCGGCGCCGTCGAGGGCTATGTGGGCGTAGACGTACGGCACTTCGATGTCGAGGTTCTTCGCCTTGATGTTGACGATGCAGAACGTGGTGACTGTGCCCCGGGGACCCACTTCGACCTGTTCCGATGTGGCGAGGCCACATGTGGGGCAGGCACCCCTCGGCGGCACGTACACCTTGCGGCAGGACGGGCAGCGTTCGCCGACGTTGCGGTGTTCGGCCAGGGCACCGAGGTAGGCGGACTGGGCGCGGCCGGGTGAGTAGGTGTAGTCGAGCCTGGCGCGGGCGACGATGCCGGTGATCGGGTCCGCGAACTCGCCGCTGTGGGCGGAGGGGTCAGCAGTGTCCCCGGCACCCTCGGTGCTGTCGTCGTACGGCTCGAAGCAGGCGATGTCGGTGATGGCGCCGGAGCGTTCCTCGGCCCAGCGGACGCGGACCCGCATGCCGGTGTGCACGGCGTCGGGCCCGGGGGCGTCGAGGGCGTGCAGGAGGGCGGTGTCGGCGCCGTCGAGGCGTACCAGGACCCAGGCGAAGGGGGTGTCGAGGGGCTGGTCGCGGCGTGGGGCGTGGTTCCAGGCCCACGTGGTGACGGTGCCCGTCGGGGCGACCTCGACCAGGTCGCGGATCTCCTCGGCGGTGACGGGGTCGTACTCGACGGGCGGGACGAGTGTGCGTCCGTCGCCGGTGCGCACCCCGAGCACGACGCGTTCGCGCAGGCCGGTGAGGAAGGCGCTCTGGACCGGTCCGACGGAGCGGGTGAAGGGGAACTCGACGGTCAGCGGCGCCTTGAGGACTTCGGGCATCGAGGGCGTGCCTCCTTCGGAGGTCGGGTGCGAGAGGGGCGCCCCGAAAGGGGCGCGAGGAACTGCGCGACCAGCCACATACGGCCCGCCGCTTCCAACCGGCCTGGGCCGGCGCAGCGCTACGCGCGCTTGTAGACGGGTGACCGCTTCTCCGCGAAGGCGCGGGCGCCTTCCTTGGCGTCGGCCGTGTCGAAGATCGGCCAGCCGCGCTTGAGTTCGGCGGCGAGGCCGTCGGTCTCGGTCATCTCGGCGGTGTCGTACACGGACGCCTTGACGGCCTCGACGGCCAGCGGACCGCAGGCGTTGATCTGTTCGGCGATCTCCAGGGCCTTGTCCAGTGCCGTGCCGTCGGGGACGACATGCCCGATCAGGCCGATGTCGGCGGCCTCACGGGCGCTGTAGGGGCGTCCGGTGAGCAGCATCTCCATGGCGTGGGTGCGTGGGATCTGCCGTTGCAGCCGGACCGTGGAGCCGCCGATCGGGAACAGGCCGCGCTTCACTTCGAAGAGCCCGAAGGTCGCCGACTCGCCCGCGACGCGGATGTCGGTGCCCTGGAGCATCTCGGTGCCGCCGGCGACGCAGTACCCCTCGACGGCGGCGATCACCGGCTTGCGGGGGCGGTGGTGGCGCAGCATCGCCTTCCAGTGCAGATCGGGGTCGGCCTTGAGCCGGTCCCGGTGGCGCTCGCCCTCCATGCCTTGACCTGCCAGGGCCTTGAGGTCCATGCCCGCGCAGAACGAGCCGCCCGCGCCCGTGAACACGACCGAGCGGATCGTGTCGTCCGCGTCGGCTTCCAGCCAGCCGTCGTACAGACCGACGAGCATCGCCAACGAGAGCGCGTTCTTGGCCTCCGGCCTGTTGAGCGTGAGCACCAGTGTGGCGCCTTCGCGCCGCACGGTGAGGTGTTCCGTCCCACTCATCGCCCGTCTCCCCTCTGAAAGAACGAGAACAGGTTGCAGGAGGCGCCGGGGCACTTCAAGGGTTTTCTGACAGGTAGTCAGATTTCTTGTGCGCGGACCCTTCACAGTTGTGCCGGGCTTTGCTCTGATGACCGGCAGCCGGTGGAGAGCCAGGGCAGGAGGAACGGTGGAGTACAACCTTGCCGACCTGTTCGAGTCGGTCGTCGACGCGGTCCCGGACCGCGAGGCGCTCGTGTACGTGGATCATCCGGGCTCGGGTGCGGAGCGCCGCCTCACCTATGCGGAGCTGGACGCGGCGGCCAACCGGATCGCCCACCATCTGCTCGACAGCGGGATACGTCCCGGCGAGCATCTGGGGCTCCATCTCTACAACGGCATCGAGTACCTCCAGACGGTGCTGGGCTGCCTCAAGGCGCGGATCGTCCCGGTCAACGTCAACTACCGCTATGTGGAAGAGGAGTTGGTGTACCTCTACCGGGACGCCGATCTGGTGGCCCTGGTCTTCGAGGCGGAGTTCACGGACCTGGTAGCGGCGGCGCTCCCCCGCGTGGACGGGCTGCGGCACCTGGTGCGGGTGGGAACCGTGGCTCCGGGTGCGGCCGAGGCACCGGTCGTGGCGGCCGAGACACCGGTCGTGCCGGCCGAGGCACCGGTCGTGCCGGCCGTGGCCTTCGCGGACGCCGAGGCCGCCGCGTCGCCCGAGCGGGGGTTCCCGGCACGGTCGGGGGACGACCAGTTCATCATCTACACCGGCGGCACGACCGGCATGCCCAAGGGCGTGATGTGGCGCCAGGAGGACCTGTTCTTCTCGGGGCTGGGCGGCGGCGCGCCGACGGGTGAGCCGGTGCAGAAGCCGGAGGAACTCGCCGAGCGCGTGGCGGCCGGCGGGGACGGCATCACCTTCTTCCCCACCGCCCCGCTGATGCACGGCACGTCCACGCTGACGGCCTTCATCGGCTTCAACTTCGGCCAGCGCATCGTGATCCACCGCAAGTACGCGCCGGAGGAAGTTCTGCGGACGATCGAGAAGGAGAAGGTCACCAGCGTCTCGCTGGTCGGCGACGCGATGCTGCGACCGCTGGTCGACGCTCTGAACGGGCCCATGAAGGGCACGGACTGCTCGTCGATGTTCAGCGTGTCCTCGTCCGGGGCGATCATGTCGGACACGGTGCGCCGGCAGTTCCAGGAGCTCGTCCCGAACGTGATGCTCCTGAACAACTTCGGCTCCTCGGAGTCCGGCTTCAACGGTACGGCGACCGAGGACTCAGGGCCTGAGCGCGGCTTCCGTATCCGGGTCAACTCCCGTACACAGGTGGTCGATCCGGCCACGTACGAGCCGGTCGCCGCGGGCGAGGTGGGCCGGGTCGCCCAGTGCGGCCATGTGCCGCTCGGCTACTACAACGACCCCCGGAAGACCGCCGAGACCTTCTTCCGGAAGGACGGCAAGCGGTGGGTGCTGCTCGGTGACATGGCCACGGTGGACGAGGACGGCATCGTCACCGTGCTCGGACGCGGCTCGCAGTGCATCAACACCGGCGGCGAGAAGGTGTACCCGGAGGAGGTCGAGCAGGCGCTCAAGTCCCACCCCGACGTGTACGACGCGCTGGTGGCCGGAGTGCCGGACGCGAAGTGGGGACACCACGTGGCGGCGGTGGTGCAGTTGCGCACGGGGGCGGTGCGGCCGACCCTGGCGGACATCCAGACGCACTGTCGTTCCCATCTCGCGGGGTACAAGATCCCCCGCCAGCTGGTGATCGCGGACTCGATCCGCCGCTCCCCCAGCGGCAAGGCGGACTACCGCTGGGCGCGCGAGGTGGCGGTGTCCGGGGACGGGTGAATCCCGCCGCGGGTTCGGTTGAACCTAAGGTGACGTGCGGACGTACTGATGGTGGCAGGCTCGGTCATCGACCGGTGTTTGCCATGCCATCGCAAGACCGCACGGAAGGACCGCCGAGTGTCGCTCTTCACTCGCTCCCGTCAGCCGCTCGACACCGCTGAGGGCGGGGCGGATTCGGAGGACGATACGGGCGGGGCGGGGGTGGCCGGAGAGGCGTCCGGGGCAACCGAAGCGGCCGGAACGGAATCGGATGAAGGTGCCGAGACGGCTTCGGGTCACGGTGCCGATTCGGCTTCGGGTCAAGGTGCCAGGACGGCTGAGGCCGTTGCCGGCGAGCGGGATGGGGGCACCGAGAAGGCCGACGGAACAGAGGAAGCGGCCGACCCTGCGGAGCGCTCCGACTCCCCTCCGCCGGGCTGGTTCGGCTGGCGGCGCCGCTACCCCCGTACCGCACGCGGCGTGACCATAGGCACGACCGTACTGGCCGGCGTGCTCGTGCTCTTCGCACTCCTCGTGCCGAACCGTCTCGAACGGCTCGGCCCGGAGGCGTTCTTCCGGCTGCCGGCCGAAGGGATCCTGCTCGCGGGCCTGCTGCTGGCGGTGCCGCCTCGGTCACGGCGGCTGATGTCGGTGGCCGCGGGCGCGCTGCTGGGTCTGCTCACCGTCCTGAAGTTCGTCGACATGGGCTTCTACTCGGTGCTGGCCCGCCCCTTCGACCTGGTCCTGGACTGGATCCTGCTGGACGACGCCGCGGAGTTCGTCCGGGAGTCCTTCGGCCGTACCGGGCAGGTGCTCGCGGTGGTCGGGGTGATCGTCCTGATCGTCGCGGTGCTCGTCCTGATGACGCTCGCGACGGTGCGGGTGACGAACCTGATGGTCGGCCATCGGGCCGTCGCCACGCGCACGACGCTGATCCTCGGCACCGCGTGGATCACCTGCATGACCCTGGGCATCCAGATCGGCGGGGTCCCGCTGGCCACCAAGGGCAACGCCGACTTCGTGAACAACCGGATCGAGCAGGTCCAGGCTGGCCTCAAGGACGGGCGGGTCTTCGAGAAGCAGGCCGCGGTCGACGCGTTCGCGAAGACGCCGCCGGACCAGCTGCTGACGGGGCTGCGCGGCAAGGACGTGCTGTTCACGTTCATCGAGAGCTACGGCCGCGTCGCGATCGACGACCCTGCGATGGCGCCGGAGATCGACTCGGTGCTGAAGGAGGGGACGAACTCCCTCAAGGCGGCCGGGTTCCAGTCGCGCAGCGCGTGGCTGAAGTCGCCGGTGACGGGAGCGGGCAGCTGGCTCGCCCACTCCACGTTCCTGTCCGGCCTCTGGATCAAGAACCAGCAGCGGTACCGCAGCCTGACCACCAGCGACCGGGCGACGCTGGGCAGCTACTTCAGGAAGACCGGCGCATGGCGGACGGTCGGCATCGTGCCGGGCGTGCGGCGGGCCTGGCCGGAGGGCAAGTTCTTCGCGCTCGACCACATCTACGACTCCGAGCACCTGGGATACAACGGCCCGTACTTCAGCTGGACCCCCGTGCCCGACCAGTTCAGCCTGGAGGCGTTCCAGCGTCTTGAGCACGGCAAGAAGAACCGCGACCCGATCATGGCGGAGATCATCCTGGCCTCCAGCCACAACCCCTGGTCCCCCATCGCCCGCATGACCGACTGGGACGAACTCGGCGACGGCTCGATCTTCAACCAGATCAAGAAGGAGGGCACCGACCCCAAGGAGGTCTGGAAGGACCCCGAGCGCGTCCGCACCGAGTACCGTCACGCCATCGAGTACTCGCTGCACAGCCTCACCGAGTGGGTCGAGCGGTACGGCACCGACGACACGGTCCTCGTCTTCCTCGGCGACCACCAGCCGGTCCCCACCGTCACCGCCGGCAGCACCAGCAAGGACGTTCCCGTGACGATCGTCGCCCGCGACCCGAAGGTCCTCGACAAGATCGCCGACTGGAACTGGACGGACGGCCTGAAGCCCGCCGAGAACGCCCCCACCTGGGGCATGGACCGCTTCCGGGACCGCTTCATGACCGCGTACGGGCCCCGAGGGGACTGAGCGGCGGCCGGCTGGGCCGTTCGAGGAACCCCGGGAGGAGCTCGAACGGCCTAGCACCGCGCGCTCGTGGGCCGGTGGCGTACCTACGGTCGCCTTGACGGTTGTCGATCGGCAGTCGTCGAGACCGCAGGACCGAGAGGCAACGCCCGTGAAGCGACGCGTCCACGCGATATGCACGACCGCGATCACCGTTCTCGCCGTCACCGGCCCGGCGTCGCACCTGGCTCACGCCCGGGGCGACATGGACTGCCGCGACTTCGTCTTCCAGGAGGACGCGCAGGCGGAGTTCAACCGCGACCCGCGCGACCCCAATCGTCTGGACGAGGACCAGGGCCGGGACGACGGCATCGCCTGCGAGGTCCTGCCGCGCCGCAGCACGATCGATTCACCGTTTCCCACGGTCTCGCCGCTTCCCACGATCACGCCGCTTCCCACATTCACCCCGCCCCCGACGAGCTCGCCGCGCCCCACGCAGGGCGTCCGGGGCGGGCTGGGCGGTGCCACCGGGCCCGCGGACTTCGAGCTGGTGCTCGGCGCCGGCCTGGCCGTCGGCGCGCTGGCGCTGGCCGCCGGTTATGTGGTGGTCAGGCGTCGACGCCATCGCTGATCACCGCTCGTGGTGACAGGCCGGTCGCCGGTCTGTGCGACGGCCGCGCCCGAGCCGCCCTGTCGGCCACTCCCTGAGCCGGCCACCCCCTGGGCCATCCCACGAGCCGGCCACCACATGAGCAACCCCGCTGAGCCACCCCGCTGAGCCACCCCGCTGGGCCACGCCCGAGCCGGCCGCCCCATGAGCCACCCTGGGGCCATCCCCGAACTGCCCCTGAGTTTTCCCGGGCCTCCCCCCTGACCTCTCCCGGACCTCCCCCTGACTCAGCCCTGATATGTGTCAGGAATCTTTGACAGGTCCTCGGAGCGACTGTCAGCGTTTTCTGACAGGTACGACGGAAAGGGGCCGCGATGCCCGAGGTCCCGCCTCCGGCACCGACGGGCGACGAGTTGCTGAAAGTGCTCTCCGCGCTCGGCAATCCGCACCGCATGCGGATCGTCGCGGCGCTCTTGGAGAGCCGTAACTACGTCAGCGCGCTGGCTCGTGAGATCGGCATGGGCCGCCCGCTGCTGCACATGCATCTTCAGCGCCTGGAGGCCGCCGGACTCGTCGTCGGCACGCTCGAGCTCTCGGAGGACGGCAAGGCGATGAAGTACTTCGACGTCACCCCCTTCTTCTTCGAGTTGACGCCCCACGTCATAGCCCGGGCGGCCGCGACGATCACCGCGACCGACGCTGACCGGACCGCGAAAGAGGAAGCGAAGTGAATGAGGAAGTGGTGACGCTGGCCGCCGGAGCCGACGAACTGGGCGTCCTGGTCGGCGCCGTGGGCGCGGCCGGATTTTTCAGTCTGCTCATCGTGATCGTCTGGCAGGGCGCCGCCACCTGGCGGGCCCGGATGCTGGCCGCCCGCGAGGAGCAGTACAAGCAGCTGGCGACCAAGTACGCGCAGCTCCTGGAGGACACGGTGGTGTTGCAGCGCCGCACGGCCGAAGAACAGCGGCAGACCCTGGACGAGCTCACCCGGACCCGGCTCTCGGTCGGCTCGATGGAGAAGATGATGCGCGAGGTCGAGTAGCGGGCGACCGCACGGCCGGGAGTACGCCGACTCCCGGCCGTGGTGAGGAACCCGGGCGGACGCGCTCGGTCCCGTCTCGACGTGATCGACGTCGGCGGATTCGCTCAGGACCGGCCGAGCACGTCCCTGCCGTCGACCGCGTCGTACGCCGGGTCCGCGGCCGCGTCCGTAGCCGACTCGGCCGGAGCTTCGCCGCCCTCGGGGGCGGCAGGGACCGCCGCCGCTGCCCGGCCCGTGCGCCACCGCGTGACGCGGGTCGCCAGCGGTTCGGTGTAGCGGGCGGTGAGCGGGCCCACGATCACCAGGATCAGAACGTAGGCGGTGGCCAGCGGGCCGAGCGACGGCTCGATGCCGGCGGTGACGGCGAGTCCCGCGATGACGATGGAGAACTCACCGCGAGCCACCAGGGTTCCACCCGCCCGCCAGCGGCCCTTGGCCGAGACTCCGGCGCGCTTGGCGGCCCAGTATCCGGTGGCGATCTTCGTGCACGCGGTGACGAGGGCCAGCGCGAGCGCGGGCAGCAGCACCGGCGGGATGCTCGCCGGGTCCGTGTGCAGACCGAAGAAGACGAAGAACACCGCGGCGAACAGATCCCGCAGGGGTGCCAGCAGGTTGTGCGCGCCTTCCGCCACCTCGCCGGACAGCGCGATGCCGACGAGGAACGCGCCGACGGCGGCCGACACCTGGAGCTGCTGGGCGAGTCCGGCCACGACCAGGGTGAGGCCGAGCACGACCAGGAGCAGCTTCTCCGGGTCGTCGCTGGAGACGAAGCGCGAGATGTGCCGGCCGTAGCGCACCGCGAGCAGCAGCACGAGCCCTGCGACACCGAGCGCGATGGCGAGGGTGGCGCTGCCCGCCGCGAGGCCGGCGCCCGCCAGGAGGGCGGTCACGATCGGCAGATAGACCGCCATGGAGAGGTCCTCCAGGACGAGGATGCTCAGGATGACCGGTGTCTCTCGATTGCCGAGCCGCCCGAGGTCGCCGAGGACCTTCGCGATGACACCGGAGGACGAGATCCAGGTGACGCCGGCCAGTACGACCGCGGCCACCGGGCCCCAGCCGAGCAGCAGCGCCATGACAGCGCCCGGCACCGCGTTGAGCGCGGCGTCGACGAGTCCGGCCGGGTACTGGGTCTTGAGATTGGAGACGAGGTCGCTGGCCGTGTACTCGAGACCGAGCATCAGCAACAGCAGGATCACGCCGATCTCGGCACCGATGGCGACGAACTCCTCGCTGGCGCCCAGCGGAAGCAGTCCGCCCTCGCCGAAGGCGAGTCCGGCAAGGAGGTAGAGGGGTATCGGTGAGAACTGGAACCGTCCGGCGAACCGGCCGAGCAGGCCCAGGCCGAGGATGATCGCGCCGAACTCTATGAGGAAAACCGCGGAGGAGTGCATCGCGGCTCACTCCCGCCCGAGTATCTCGGCGGCCGCATCCACACCCTCGCGGGTCCCGATCACAATCAGCGTGTCACCACCCGCCAACCTGAAGTCCGGCGTCGGTGAGGGGATGGCCTCGGCGCGGCGCAGCACGGCCACGATGGACACGCCCGTCTCGGTGCGCATCCGGGTATCGCCGAGCAGCCGTCCGTTCCAGTGCGAGGTGGCGGACAACTCGACGCGCTCGGCGACGAGGCCCAGCTCGGTGGTGGACAGCAGATTGGGGCTGTGGTGCGCGGGCATCAACGCGTCGATCAGCGTGGTCGCTTCGGCGGAGCTGAGCCGCACCGACAACGCGCAGGCGTCCGGATCGTCCTTTCTGTACGCGCTCAGCGTCCGCGATCCGTCCCGGTGGGCGACCACGGACAAGCGGCGCTGTTCACGTGTGGTGAGGTCGTAGCGGACTCCGATGCCGGGCAATGGCGTACTGCTCAGGCGCGGAGCACCCATAGCGGTCCCCCCTCAGTCAGGTGTCTCTTCCAGCAGTCTTTGACGAAACTTTAACGACCACAGGGCACCAAAGCCGAACTCAGCCCGTCCTTCGCCCGCTCTCGCCCAGGAACACGGCGACCCGCCGCACGAACCAGTCCGCGTCGTCGAGCCACGGATAGTGCCCGGCACCGGGCTGCACGGCGAACTCGCCGTTCGGGAAGACCTCAGCGGCACGACGGGCGAGCCCGGGGCATGGGCCGCCGTCGAGTTCACCGGCGAGCACGAGCACCGGGGCGGTGAACCGGGCGAGTTCGGAGCGGGTCGCGGGTGGGTCGTAGGCGCCGGCGGAGCCGTAGATGCCGGCAGCCTCGTCGTTGAACTCGTACTCGGCTCGTGCGTCGTGTTCCTGCGCCGCTTCGTCCCACCGCCCGTAGAAGAAGGGTGCGATCACGGGGTCGAAGCCGGCCGACCCGGCAAGCCATGCCTCAAATGCCGGAAATACACCCATAAACCACGATTCATCCGCCCTCAATCCGGCAGCGGCCAGCCGCTCTTCCGCCGCGACCGGCATCCCCAGCGCCCATGGGATCGCGGTGACGAGCGTGAGCTTCGCCACCCGCTCCGGATACCGGGCGGCGTACAGCATGGCCAGACTTCCGCCCGCCGAGTGCCCGAGCACATCCATGTGGGCCAGCCCCATGTGGTGGCGCAACATCTCCACGTCGTCCACCAGGCGATCGCAGCGGTATGTGGCCGGATCCGCCGGCACCGCGGAGTCCCCTGTGCCGCGCAGGTCGAGCAGCACGAGCTGCCGGTGTGCGGAGAGTCCACCCAGGTCGCCCAGGTAGGCGGAGGCGCGCATGGGCCCGCCGGGCAGGACGACGAGCGGTTCGCCCTCGCCCCGTAGGTGGTAGGCGATCTCGGTCCCGTCGGAGGCATGGAAGGTGGGCATACCGTCGATCTTGGTCGGCGGCGGCCGGCAGGCGCAATGGGGCTCCACGGACCAACGGATAACCGCAGGCCCCGGGCGCAGAAAGTGCGCCCCGCCCCCTTGCCTGATCATTCATCGCCTGAATTACTGATCCTGAGCAACGCAGACCGAATGATCGGTCGTCCGGATTGATGCGGTTGGCGAGGGAGAGCTCCTCATGGCGGACGCGACGGACCTGCTGGACTCGGGCGAACGGCTCGCCCCGGAGGCGCTGCGCGCGTTGCAGCTCGAGCGGTTGCAGAAGTCTCTGCGGCACGCCTACGACAACGTGCCCTTCTACCGGGAGTCCTTCGACAAGGCAGGCGTACGGCCGGAGGACTGCCGCTCGCTCGCCGACCTGGCGCGCTTCCCGTTCACGGTCAAGGCCGACCTGCGCGAGAACTACCCGTACGGGATGTTCGCCGTGCCCCAGGACCGTATCCGCCGCCTCCATGCCTCCAGCGGCACCACCGGCCGCCCCACGGTCGTCGGCTACACCGATGGCGACCTTTCCCTGTGGTCCGACATGGTGGCCCGCTCCATCAGGGCCGCGGGCGGACGTCCCGGGGACAAGGTGCATGTGGCGTACGGCTATGGGCTCTTCACCGGTGGTCTCGGCGCACACTACGGTGCCGAGCGACTGGGCTGTACGGTCATCCCCGCATCCGGCGGCATGACGGCCCGCCAGGTCCAGCTGATCCAGGACCTGCGGCCCGAGATCATCATGGTGACGCCGTCGTACATGCTCACCCTGCTCGACGAGTTCGAGCGCCAGGGCGTCGATCCGCGCGGAACGTCGCTGCGCGTGGGCATCTTCGGTGCCGAGCCCTGGACCGAGCAGATGCGCAGCGAGATCGAGGAACGTTTCGCGATCGACGCCGTCGACATATACGGGCTGTCCGAGGTGATCGGTCCCGGTGTGGCGCAGGAGTGTGTGGAGACCAAGGACGGGCTCCATGTGTGGGAGGACCACTTCTTCCCGGAGATCGTGGATCCGATCACCGGTGAGGTGCTGCCGGACGGTGAGGAGGGCGAGCTGGTGTTCACCTCGCTCACCAAGGAGGCCATGCCGATCATCCGGTACCGCACTCGGGACCTGACGCGGCTGCTGCCGGGGACCGCCCGGGTGTTCCGGCGGATGGAGAAGATCACCGGGCGCAGTGACGACATGGTCATCCTGCGCGGCGTGAATCTCTTCCCCACCCAGGTCGAGGAGATCGTGCTCCGCACGCCGGGCGTGGCGCCCCACTTCCAGCTGCGGCTCACCCGGGAGGGCCGCCTCGACGCCCTCACCGTCCGGGCGGAGGCCCGCCCCGACGCGTCCCCGCAGACCCGGGACGCCGCCGCGCGGTCCATCGCGGCGGCCGTGAAGGACGGCATCGGGGTCTCGGTCACCGTGGAGATCGTCGAACCCGAGTCGCTGGAGCGGTCGGTGGGCAAGATCCGACGGATCGTGGATCTCCGGCCCCGCTAGCCGCCGGCCCGCCGACTCGCCGACTCGCCCATTCGCCTATTCACCTATTCGCCTATTCGCCTATTCGCCTATTCGCCAGCGAACCGGTCCCGCAGCTCCCGCTTCAGGATCTTCCCGCTCGCGTTGCGCGGCAGCTCGTCCACGAACACCACCCGCTTCGGCGCCTTGAAGTGGGCGAGCTTCTCGCGCGCGTGGTCGATGAGTGCGGCCTCGCTCACCTCCCCGCGCGGCACGACGACCGCCGTGACGGCCTCGATCCACCGCTCGTCGGGCAGGCCGATCACGGCGACCTCGGCGACGCCTTCGTGGGTGTACAGGGCGTCCTCGACCTGTCGTGAGGCGACCAGTACGCCGCCGGAGTTGATGACGTCCTTCACCCGGTCGACGATGGTGAAGTAGCCGTGCGCGTCCCGCACCGCGAGGTCCCCGGAGCGGAACCAGCCGTCGCGGAACGCCTCGGCGGTCTCCTCGGGCTTGTCCCAGTAGCCCTCGCACAGCTGCGGGGAGCGGTAGACGATCTCGCCGGGCGTGCCGTCGGGGACGTCCTTGCCGTCCTCGTCGACCACGCGCGCGTCGACGAACAGCACGGACCGCCCGCAGGAGTCCATGCGGCCCTTGTGCTCGTCGGGGGCGAGGACGGTGGCGAGGGGACCGATCTCGCTCTGGCCGAAGCAGTTGTAGAAGCCGAGCCTCGGGAGCCGTTCGCGCAGGCGTTCCAGGACGGGCACGGGCATGATGGACGCGCCGTAGTACGCCTTGCGCAGGCCGCCGAGGTCGCGTTCGGCGAAGTCGGGGCGGTTGGCGAGGGCGATCCACACCGTGGGCGGGGCGAACAGGCTGTCCACGCGGCCGGCTTCGATCAGGTCGAAGAGCCGGTCGCCGTCGGGCGCGTCGAGGATGACGTTCGTGGCGCCGACCGCGAGGTACGGCAGCAGGAACACATGCATCTGCGCCGAGTGGTAGAGCGGCAGGGAGTGCGCCGGGCGGTCGCCCGCGCTGAGATCGAGGGCGGTGATGGCGCTCAGGTACTCGTGGACCAGGGCGCGGTGCGTCATCATCGCGCCCTTCGGGAGGGCGGTCGTGCCGGACGTGTACAGGAGCTGGACCAGGTCCTCGGCGCGCGGCTCGGGCCCGTCGTACACGGGCGCCGACTCGAGGCGCGCCAGGAGCGAGTCGTCGGCGTCGCGCAGGGGCAGCGTACGGACGTCCCCGGGCAGCCGGCCGGCGAGGCCGGGGTCGGCGAGGACCAGGGAGCTGCCGGACTGGCCGACGATGTAGGCGAGGTCGTCGCCGGTCAGGTTCTGGTTGACCGGGACGTGGACGAGGCCCGCGCGGGCGCAGGCGAGGAACGCGATCAGATAGGCGTCCGAGTTGTGGCCGTAGGCGCCCACCCGGTCGCCGGGAGCGAGTCCCCGGTCGAGCAGGACGCTCGCCGCGCGGGAGACCGCCTCGTCGAGTTCCTCGTACGTCCATGTGCGGTCGGCGTACTCCACCGCGGTCCGTGCCGGGGTCCGCCGCGCGCTGCGCCGCAGCACCCCGTCAACCGTGCTGCCCTGTCCCTGCGTCATGACTCATGATCCTCGGTCCGTCACCCGGGCGGGTCAAGCACCCCGGGGGCACGTTGGACAGACCAGTGGGTACGCTCAACCGCTCCTTCCCTCAATGACGTTGGGAGGCACGATGCGCACCACCCGCGTGAGACGACTGGCCGCCGGGGCAGCAGCCCTGCTCATGGCCTCGGCGGCGCTGCCGGCCGCCGCGGCCGAACGGCACGGTCGTCAGGAACATCCCTCGCACGGCGGCATGTCCGCCGTGATCCGCTACACCGAGTACGGCATTCCGCACATCGTCGGCAGGGACTACAAGTCACTCGGCTTCGGCACCGGTTGGGCACAGGCCGCCGACCAGGTGTGCACGCTCGCGGACGGGTTCGTGACCGTGCGCGGCGAGCGTTCGCGCTTCTTCGGACCGGACGCGGCGGCCGACTCCGCGCTCTCGTCGGCGACCAGCAACCTCTCCAGTGACCTGTACTTCCGGGGCGTACGCCAGACCGGCACGGTGGAGAAGCTGCTCGCCGAACCGGCGCCGCGCGGGCCCAGTCGCCAGGTCAAGGACCTGATGCGGGGCTTCGCGGCCGGGTACAACACATGGCTCGCGCAGAAGCGGATCACCGACCCCACATGTAGGGGCGCCACATGGGTACGGCCGATCACCACACAGGACGTGGCCGCACGCTTCTACGCCATCGCCGTGCTCGGCGGTCAGGGCGGCTCCGTGGACGACATCACCGCCGCCGAGCCGCCCACCGGGTCCGCCGCCGGCAGCAGCGGGGCCGCACCGGACGCCCAGGCGCTGATCGGAGCCGTGCGCGAGCGGACCGCGGACGCGAACATGGGGTCCAACGCGGTCGCGTTCCAGGGTGACACCACGGCGAACGGCCGCGGTCTGCTGCTGGGCAACCCGCACTACCCGTGGCACGGCGGGCGCCGCTTCTGGCAGGCGCAGCAGACGATCCCCGGCGAGCTGGACGTCGCCGGTGCGGCTCTGCTCGGGTCGCCGACCATCGCCATCGGTTACAACTCCCGTGTGGCGTGGAGCCACACCGTCTCGACCGGTGTTCCGTTCAGCCTGCACCAGCTCACCCTCGATCCGGCCGCCCCAACCGTGTACCTGGTCGACGGCAAACGGGAGCGGATGAAGAAACGAACTGTCACCGTCGCGGTCAAGGGCGCGGCACCGGTGACCCGTACCCAGTGGTGGACCCGGTACGGCCCCGTCGTGGCTTCCGAAGGGGGCGATCTCCCGCTGTCCTGGACGACGACCACGGCGTACGCGTTGAACGACCCCAACGCGGCCAACATGCGGTTCGGCGACACGTCGCTGGGCTTCAGCAAGGCGCGCGGCACGGCCGATGTGCTGGCGTCGCTCGCGCGGCATCAGGGCCTGCCGTGGGTGAACACGATCGCCGCGGACTCCTCGGGGCATTCCCTGTACACGCAGTCGCAGGTGCTGCCCCGGATCACCGACGACCTGGCGGCACGGTGCTCCACCGCTCTGGGCAAGGTCACCTACCCGGCGGCGGGCGTGGCGGTCCTCGACGGCTCCCGCGGCGACTGTGCGCTCGGCAGCGATCCGGACGCCGTGCAGCGCGGGACGTTCGGGCCGTCGCGCATGCCGACGCTGAAGGACGCGCCGTACGCGGAGAACTCCAACGACAGTGCGTGGCTGGCCAACGCCGACCGTCCGCTCAGCGGTTACGAGCGGATCTTCGGCAACATCGGCACCCAGCGTTCACTGCGCACCCGCGGTGCGATCGAGGACGTGGCGGCGATGGCGGAGCGGGGCGGTCTGACCGTCCGGGACCTGGAGCGCCAGGAGTTCAGGAACCGGGTTCCGGCGGCCGACCTGGCCGTGGCGGACACCGCGAAGGCGTGCGTGGCACTCCCGGGTGGCACGGCGACGGGCAGTGACGGCAAGGCGGTTGACGTCTCCGCGGCGTGTGCGGTGCTCGCGCACTGGGATCGCACCATGGACACCGGCAGCCGGGGCGCCCTGCTCTTCGACCGGTTCTGGCGGAAGCTGTCCGCGAAGGTGCCGGCCGCCCAGCGGTGGAAGGTGCCGTTCTCCGCGGCGGACCCGGTGCGTACGCCGAACACGCTCAACACCGGTGCGCCCGGCTTCGCCACGGCCCTCGCGGACGCGGTCGCCGAGCTCCGCGCCGCGGGCATCGCGCTCGACTCCCGTCTCGGTGAGCACCAGGTCGTCGTACGGAACGGTCAGCGCATCCCCGTGCCCGGCGGCACGGAGGGGATGGGCGTGTGGAACAAGATCGAGCCGGTGTGGGACCAGGCACGGGGCGGCTACACGGAGGTGACGACCGGCTCCAGCCACATCCAGGCGGTGGGCTGGGACGGCAGCCGCTGCCCGGTGGCCCGCACGCTGCTGACGTACTCGCAGTCCTCGAACCCGAACTCGCCCCACTTCAGCGACCAGACCCGGTTGTTCTCCGGTGAGAAGTGGGTGACCGCACGGTTCTGTGAGAAGGACATCCTGGCGTCACCCGAGTTGAGGGTGGTGTCGGTGCGCGAAGGCAGGTAACAGGGATGCGGTCCCGCCCCTTCCCACGGGCGGGACCGCATTTCGGCGCCACAAGAGTGACCCAGGCGAATTGTTTCTCTGCTTCTCTGTGCTTCTGTGCGCCCCCCTGCAGAAAGGATTCGCGAAGGCGAAAACCGATTGAACTGGGCAGGACATGTCTCAGGCGCCAACACGGTGGAACGTTCACCGACTTTCACGTGGCAATTGAGACAGGGGGCTTGCAATGAGTCACGTCGTGCCTGAAGCAGGACACGCCTGGAGGGTGGGGGTTGCGCCAGGCATATTCCCCACCGTATCCCACGGTATCGCTTTGTTTCGGCGGCCGCTGGATTTTCTGAATTCCTTACCCGCGCACGGGGATCTGGTCGAGGTGCGCCTGGGTCCCGTGCGCGCCTGGGTGGTCTGCCACCCGGAGCTGGTCCACCAGGTCCTCATGGACGCGCGCACCTTCGACAAGGGCGGCCCGCTCTACGACAGGCTGCGGACGCTCTTGGGCGACGGCGTCGGCACCTGCCGTCATCAGGCTCACCGGCGGCAGCGCAGGCTTCTGCAACCCGGCTTCCGCAAGGCCCGTGTCGCCGACCAGACGGGGCTGATGGGCGAGGAAGCGGAGTCGCTGTGCCGCGAGTGGCGGGCGGGGCAGGAGGTCGACGTCAGCGCGACGCTGCTGACGCTGTCGGCACGGGTGATCAACCGCCTCCTGTTCTCCGACTCGCTGGACGCCGCGACGGCCGCCGAGATGCACAGGTGCCTCGTCACCATCGTGCGCGGCCTGTTCCTGCGGACGGTGGTGCCGGTCGATGCCCTGTTCCGGGTTCCCACGCCCGCGAACCGGCGTTTCCGGCACGCTTCGACCCGTCTGAGCGCCATCGTCGACGCGGCCGTCGCCGATCGCCGACGGGGTGAGCCCGGAACTGACCGGGACGACCTGTTGGGAGTGCTGCTGACGGCCGCGCGCAGCAAGGACGAGGCGGAGGCGATCACCGAACGGGAAGTCCGCAGCCAGGTGTTCACACTGATGTTCGCCGGAGCCGAGAGCACTGCCCTGTGCCTCACCTCCGCCTTCGACCTCCTGGCCCGCCATCCCGAGGACGAACGCCGCCTCCACTCCGAGGTCGACGCCGTGCTGGCCGACGGACGGCCGCCCGGCCCGGACGAGCTGCCACGACTCGTCCACACCCAGCGCGTTCTCACCGAGACCCTTCGCCACCGTCCGCCGGGCTGGCTCTTCACCCGGGTCACCACCAAGGACACGGTGCTCGCCGGGCACCGCCTCCCGCGGGGCGCAACCGTCCTGTACAGCCCGTATCTCCTGCACCACGACCCCGCCTCGTTCCCCGAGCCCGACCGCTTCCTCCCCGACCGCTGGCTGCCGGGGCAGGCTCCGGCCGTCCCGCCCGGAGCGATGATTCCGTTCGCTGCGGGCACCCGGAAATGCATCGGCGAGACATTCGCGCTGACGGAGGCCACGGTGGCCATCGCGTTCATCGCCCGCCACTGGCGTCTTCGTCATCTTCCCGGACACGTCGAACGGCTCCGCCCCGCGGCGTCATTGGGGCCGAGGGATTTGGTGATGGTCTGCGAACCGCGGTCACAACGGCCGGCGGGCCCACCGCCCGAGGGGGCTCTCGTATCCAGGGCAATGCCGAACACCGAAGTCCACGAACCCCGAGCGGCAGGAGGCGACGATGTCCATGACGCATGAGGAAATCACGCTCGCCGCTCCGGCCGGAATTACCGCGGTCAATCTGCGGGAGCTGATCGACGCGAACCTCTACATGCCCTTCCCGTTCCAGAGCAATCCTCACGCGTCCCGAGCGGCAACCGGCGTCGAGAAATGGCTCAGCAAATGGGGCCTCACCGATGAACCGGAAGTGGCGGCCATGATCTCCCGTACACGCCCCGCCGAACTCGCCGCCTACAACAGCCCGGCCATGGATTCCGGCCTGCTCCAGATCATGGCCAACCAGATCGCCTACCAGTTCGTCTTCGACGACCGGGCCGAGGACGTCGGCCGGCACGAGCCCGGCCGACTGCTGCCCATGCTGTGCGAGAGCGTCGGGATACTGCGCGACGGTCAACCGCCGGACACCCTGCTCGGGGCCGCGCTGGCCGACCTCCATCGGCAGGTCCAGGAGCGGTGCACACCCGCTCAGGCCGAACGATGGGCCTGGACCAGCCGGGAGTACGTGCACGGTCTGCTGTACGAAGCGGTGAGCCAGACCGACTCCGTCCCCTTGGAGGGCGGCCTTTGCCGGTCCATACGTTCCCTCATCGCCGGTGTCGAGCCGTTCCACCCCCTGTGCGAGGCCCAGCAGCCGTTCGAGCTGGCGCCGCAGGAGATCCGTCACCCGGCCATGCGTCGCCTGGCACGACTGTCGGCCGACGCGGCCGTATGGATCGCTGATCTCTTCTCCGCGGTGAAGGAGCAGCGGACGGGTGGCATGGTCAATCTGGCCCTTGCCTATCAACGCGCACACCGGTGTTCTCTGCCGACGGCCATCACGCTGGCCATCCGGCGGATCAACGGCACCATCAGCGAGTTCGAGGAACTCTACGGCGAGATCAGGCCGGAGTTGAGCCCGGCCGGGGTCGGCTATGTGGAGGGCATGGCCGGCTGGATCCGCGGATGCTACTTCTGGTCCCGTACCGTGCCGAGGTATGCGGACACGACGGCGGCATCCGCGGTGCCCTGAGCCTCTGCCCGAGGTGCCCTGAGTCTCTGCCCGACCGGCACCCGCAGCACCGATGGGGCTTGGAGTCCGAGCGAAAACGGGTCAGTTTATCCCATGAGAGCCTGAACGCATCAACTCCGAGGAGAATTCACCCTTTCCTGCCGACCTCCTGTTTCAACCCGACCAAGGGGCGTCCGTGAGGGCGTACTCTCGCCCCCGTTCGGTGGGGAGCAACGACAGGAAGCGGTCGAACATGGCCCATGGGCTGCGGCAACCTCTGACCAAACACCGGCCACTACTCGAACGCGACCAGGAACTCCGGGCACTCGATGCCGCGCTGTCGGGCCTGCACGACACCGTCGACGGCGTGGCCCGAGTGCCACAGGGCGGGTTGCTCGCCTTCACCGGTGAGGCCGGGCTGGGCAAGACGACACTTCTCTCGGTGGCGCGGGCCCGTGCCACCGAGCTCGGATTCACGGTCGCGTCGGGCAGGGGCGGCGAGAAGGAGCAGGGTCTGGCGTTCCGTGTCGTACGCCAGGTCATGCAGCCCGCCCTGGCCGGCATGAGCGAACCGGAGCGCCGGGATTTCCTGGACAGTTGGTACGACATCGTCGGCGCCGCGCTCGGACTCAAGGCGACGGACGCCGCGCGGACGCCGGACCCGACCGGGGTGCGTGACGGCCTCGACTGGGTCATGACCCGCCTGACGCTGCGGAACGCACCGCTCGTCCTGCTCCTGGACGACCTGCACTGGGCCGATGCCGAATCCCTCGATTGGCTCGCCTCGTTCGCGCCCAGGGTCGCCGACCTCCCGCTCCTGATGGTCGTCGCCTATCGCCCCGACGACCTCCCGCCCGACGCGACCTCTTTCCGCACCCTCGTGGAGCGCAACGAGGAGCGCCCTCACGCGCTGTGGCCGCTCGGCAAGAGCGGTGTGGCGCGGATCGTCAGGAACGAAGTGGGCGAGGCGGCCGAGGACGAGTTCTGCGACGAGTGCTGGTCAGTCACCGGCGGCAGCCCGTTCGAGACCGTCGAGTTGGCCATCAGGCTCCGCGAACGGCAGTTGAGGGGCACCCAGGACGAACTGCATGTGGTCGGAGACGTCGCCGCGGCGCTCAAGGGCCCCGGACTGATCGAGCGCCTCCACCGGCTCGGCCCGAGCACCGTCCGCTTCGCCTGGGCCGCCGCCGTACTGGGCGGGTCCTTCTCCGCCGAACTCGCCGCCGGTATCGCGGTGGTCGGCAGCGAGGAAGCCGCCGAGGCGGCTCGGAAGCTGCGCGACTCCCGCATCCTCGCGGACGGCGACGGGCCCGGGCACAGCATGGAGTTCGTCCACCCGTCGATCGCCACGACGATCTACCGCGACATCCCGCCGGGCCTGCGCGTCGGCATGCACAACGCGGCCGCCGACGCCGCCCAGGCGGCCGGGTTCGGCCCCACGGCCGCCGCCCGGCATCTGCTGGAGGTGCCCTGCGACGGCCGGCCCGAAGCTGTCTCCGTCCTGCGCGCCGCCGCGCGTGAGTATCTCCGCGCCGGGGCACCTGAGGCCGCCCGGCGTGTGCTGACCCGAGCGCTGCGGGAACCACCCCCGGCTGAGGACCGCGCCGCGCTCCTGCACGAGCTCGCCGGTTCCACCTTCCTGATCGAGCCCACCGCCACCGTCTGCCACCTCCAGGAGGCACTGACGCAGCCGGACATCGACCCCGACCTGCGTGCCTCCATCGTCTACCGGCTGGCCCAGGCGCTGGCTCACACCGACCGGCTGACCGAAGCCGCGGCCGTGGCCGCCGACGAGGCACGACGTGCTCCCAACGCGCGTATCAAACTGCGTATGCAGGCCGACCACTTCGTATGGAGTGCGTTCCGCGCCGACGAGCCCGACTCGTCCGCCCGCTCGCGCCGGCTGGCACGGCTGGCCGACAAACTGCCCCGCCGCGGCCTGGAGGAGCGCTACATCCTCGGACTGCGAGCCTGGGACGCCCTGGTGCGCGGCGAACCGCGTCAGACCGCCCTCGATCACGCCGAGGAGGCACTGAACGGTGGAATGAGCTGGACCGACGAGAACCGCGGCTTCGAGGTGCCCGTCGCGGTCGCCCTGCTCTTCATGTACTGCGACCAGCCGTGGCGTGCCGAAGAACTGTTCAGCAGCGGTATGGCCGAGTGCGAGCACAAGGGGTGGCGCGGCTCCCACCTGGCGCAGGGGCAGACCCTCTCCGGCTACATCCGCTACCGTCGCGGCTGCCTCGCCGAGGCGGAGGAACTGGTCAGGGCCGGGCTGCGCACCGCCGAGCGCGTCGAAGGCGCGGTACCCGCCCAGTGGTTCGCCATCGGCATCATGATCCAGATCCTGCTGGCCCGGGGACGGACCGTCGACGCCCGTCGGCTCGCCGACGCGTACCACTACGGCGACGTGGTCCCGAACGCCGTCATCTTCCCCGATCCCCGCACGGTGTACGCCGAACTGCTGCTGGCCGAGGAGCGGTACTCCGAGGCGGCACGGCTGCTGTCCGCCGTCGGGAACTGGCTGGAGTCACGGCACTGGCACAACCCGGCCTGGTGCCCGTGGCAGCTGGACCTGGCCTCCGCTCTCGCCCACAGCGCGCCCGACCGGGCGGTCCGCCACGCCCAGGACGCCGTCAAGCGGGCACGGGACTTCGGCGCGGCCTCCGCGATCGGCCATGCGCTCCACATCGAGGCCGAGGTGACCGGCGGTCCAGCCTCGCTCGAACTGCACGCCGAGGCCGTCGAACACCTGGAGCGCTCACCCGCGTCTTACGAGTTGGCGCTCGCGCTCGTGGGGCACGGCGCCGCGCTGTCCCGCGAGGGACAGGTGCAGGAGGCCGCCCATCGGCTCTACCAGGGGCTGGAATGCGCCGTTCACTGCGGTGCCGAGGCCCTCGCCGCCCGGGCCAGGCAGGAGCTCTCGGCAGCCGGCCTGCGACCGCTCCCGCTGCGCTACGCACAGACGGACACCCTCACCGCGCAGGAACGGCAGACCGCCGAACTCACCGTCCAGGGCCGCCAGGAGGCGGTCATCGCGAAGGAACTGCGCCTCACCGAACAGGGCGTACGGCAACTGCTGTCCAGCGTGTATCGCAAGATCGGCACCGACGCGGCGGGCCTCGCCCGGGCGTTGAAGACCTTCCCGCACCCTCGGACGTGACCCGCGATCGCCCCGCGGCCGCGGTCAGACGGCCCGCGTACGCCCCTCCCAGTACGGGTCCCGCAGCCGCCGTTTGTACAGCTTGCCGTTGGGGTCTCGTGGCATCTCGGTGATGAAGTCGACGCTCTTGGGGCGCTTGTAGCCGGCGAGCCGGCCGGCGCAGTGGTCGAGGATCGTGGCGGCCAGGGCGGGACCCGGCTCGTGGCCCGGGGCCGCTTCGACGACGGCCTTGACCTCCTCGCCCCAGTCGTCGTGCGGGATGCCGAAGGCGGCGGCGTCGGCGACGGCCGGGTGGGCCAGCAGGGCGGACTCGATCTCGGCGGGGTAGATGTTGACCCCGCCGGAGATGATCATGTCGATCTTGCGGTCGCGGAGGAAGAGATACCCGTCCTCGTCGAGGTAGCCGAGGTCGCCGACGGTGAAGAAGTCGCCGATGCGGTTCTTCTTCGTCTTGGTCTCGTCCTTGTGGTAGGCGAAGCCACCGGTGTTCATCTTGAGGTAGACGGTGCCGAGTTCACCGGGTGAGAGCCGGTTGCCGTCGTCGTCGAAGATCGCGAGTTCGCTGATGGGCCATGCCTTTCCCACCGTGCCTGGCTTCTTCAGCCAGTCCTCGGCGGTCGCGAAGGCACCGCCGCCCTCGCTGGCGGCGTAGTACTCCTCCACACAGGGGCCCCACCAGTCCAGCATCGCCCGCTTCACATGGTCCGGGCAGGGGGCCGCACCGTGGATGGCGTGCCGCATGGAGGTGACGTCGTAGCGGGTCCGTATGCCTTCGGGCAAGGCCAGCAGGCGGTGGAACTGGGTCGGGACCATATGGGTGTGCGTGCACTTGTGTGTGTCGATGACACGCAGCATCTCCTCGGGTGTCCACTTGTCCATCAGCACCAGCCCGTGCCCTATGTGGAGGGACGCGCCCGCGAACTGGAGCACGGCGGTGTGGTAGAGCGGCGAGCAGACGAGGTGCACGTTGTCGTCGAACGGCTTGATGCCGAAGATGCCGAGGAAGCCGCCCAGGTACGCCTCCTCGGGTGGCTTGCCGGGCAGCGGGCGGCGGATGCCCCGGGGGCGGCCGGTGGTGCCGGACGTGTAGTTCATGACCCAGCCGAGCGTGCGGTCCTCGGGCGCCGAGTCCGGCTGTCCGTGGAGGAGTTCGGCGTAGGGGCGGAAGCCCTCGACCTGGCCGACGGCGTAGCGGTGGGTGGCCGGGAGTCCGGCCTCGTCGGCGGCCTCTCGGACCGGACCGGCGAAACGCTCGTGGGTGATGAGCACCTTGGCACCGGAGTCGGCGACGATCCAGGCGATCTCGGGGCCGACGAAGTGGTGGTTCACGGGGACCAGGTAGAAGCCTGCCTGGGAGGCGGCCAGGTACGCGGTGAAGAACTCGACTCCGTTGGGGAGGACGACCGCGAAGGCGTCGCCGCGTCGCAGGCCGGCCGCGCGCAGGCCGTGGACGAGACGGTTGGTGGCGGCGTGCAGGCGCCCGGCGGTCCACCGCTCGCCGTCGGGGGCGACGAGGACCTCGCGGTCGGGGTCGGCGGTGGCCTGGGCCCAGAAGCCGACGGGCGGGGTGCTCACGGCGTCTGCCGCGGGGGTGCTGGTCACTGGCCGCTCCTTCCGGCGATGCGGTTGATGCGGTCGACGGCCTGCTCGAAGCCGCGGGTGAGATCGTCGAAGACGGCCTGGACGCTGCGTTCGCTGTTCATCCGGCCCACGATCTGTCCGACGGGTGTGCCGAGCAGGGGCTCGACCTCGTACTTCTGGATGCGGGAGACGGCCTCGGCGACGAGCAGTCCCTGGAGGGGCATGGGGAGGGTGCCGGGCCCGTCCGGGTCGTCCCAGGCGTCGGTCCACTCGGTGCGCAGCTGGCGTGCGGGCTTCCCGGTCAGGGCGCGGGAGCGGACGGTGTCGCCGGAGCCTGCGGCGAGCAGCTTGGCGGTCAGCGCGGTCGAGTGCAGGTCCGCTTCCGTGGTGGTCAGCCACATGGAGCCCAGCCACACACCTTGAGCGCCGAGACTGAAGGCGGCAGCCACCTGTTGTCCGCTGCCGATGCCGCCGGCCGCGAGTACGGGCAGCGGGTCGACCGCCTCGACGACCTCCGGGGTGAGCACCATGGAGGCGATCTCCCCGGTGTGGCCGCCCGCCTCGTAGCCCTGGGCGACGACGATGTCGATGCCCGCCTCCTGGTGCTTGCGGGCGTGCCGGGCGCTGCCCGCGAGGGCGGCGACGAGTACACCGCGGTCGTGGGCGCGTTCCACGACGTCCGCGGGCGGTGAGCCGAGGGCGTTGGCGAGAAGCTTGATCGGGTAGTCGAAGGCGACGTCGAGCTGGCCTCGGGCGACCTGCTCCATCCAGCCGGTGATCCGCCAGCCGGCGGCCTCTCCCTCGGCCAGTTCGGGCACGCCGTACTTGGCGAGGGTGTCTCTGATGAACTGCCGGTGCCCTTCCGGGATCATCGCCTCGACGTCGGCCTCGGTGACGCCCTCGACCTTCTTCGCCGGCATGACGACGTCCAGGCCGTAGGGCCGGCCGTCGACATGTGCCTCGACCCAGTCGAGGTCGCGTTTGAGGTCGTCCGGGGCTGTGTAGCGGACCGCGCCGAGCACTCCGAAGCCGCCGGCCCGGCTGATGGCCGCGGCGACGGCGGGGAACGGCGTGAAGCCGAAAATGGCGTGCTCGACTCCCAGTTTCTTGCTCAGCTCCGTCTGCATGGGCGCAGGATGCCGCAGTCCTCCGGACGACGGAAGGCCTTTTCTGATACACCGTCAGATCTCTTGTGGTGAACGCACCGTTGACACCGCCCACGCCTGACACGAAAGTTTCACCACGCAAGGTGATCCCGGAAAGATACTTTCAGGCGGAGCGGCGGGAGGAACCTCGATGACCGAAGGCGGCAACAGACTGACCCGGCGTCAACTGGGCAGGACGGCTGTGGCTCTGGGCGGCGCCCTGGCCATCGCACCCTTCCCCGCCGGACCCGCGGCGGCGGCCACCGCCTCCTCGCGTCACCGCACCACACTGCGCCACGGCTCACCCGAACGGGCGGGCCTCCTCCCCGACCACCTGCGCCGGCTCGTCACCGACGCCGAGGCGTTCCTGGGCCCCTCCCCCAAGCACCCCTGGTACGCGGGCGCCGTGCTGCTCGCCGGCCGCGGCGGCACGGTGGCGCTGCACGAGCCGATCGGCATGGCGGTGCGCTATCGGTCGTACGACGAGAAGACCGACACCGGCGTCGAGTTCCCGGCCGACCAGCAGCTTCCGATGGCCGAGGACACCGTCTTCGACCTGGCCTCGGTCTCCAAGCTGTTCACCTCCATCCTCGCCGTGCAGCAGATCGAGCGCGGCGCCCTCGGCCTGGAGGCCACCGTCGCCTCCTACCTGCCCGACTTCGGCCGCGCGGGCAAGCAGGACATCACGCTCCGTCAGCTCCTCACCCACACCTCGGGGTTCCGCGCCTGGATCCCGCTGTACAGCGCGCCGACGTACGAGGGAAAACTCGAACTCATCTGGAACGAGGCGCCGCTGAACCCGCCGGGCACCAAGTACCTCTACTCGGATCTGAACCTGATCTCGCTCCAGCTGGTCCTGGAGAAGATCACCGGCCGGGCGCTCGACGTCCTCCTCCGCGACGAGATCACCGGCCCGCTCGGGATGCGCCGCACCCGCTACAACCCGCCAGCCGCCTGGAGACCCGGGATCGCGGCCACCGAGGACGCCCGCGCCCCCTGGTCCGGCCTGGATCGTGGGCTCGTATGGGGCGAGGTGCACGACGAGAACGCCTTCAGCCTCGGCGGGGTCGCGGGCCACGCCGGCGTGTTCTCGAACGCGTGGGATCTCGCGGTCCTCGGCCGGACGCTGCTCAACGGCGGCGCCTACGGCCGATCCCGCATCCTGGAGCCGGAATCGGTGGAGCTGATGTTCACCGACTTCAACACCGCCTTCCCCGGCGACGAGCACGGTCTCGGCTTCGAGCTCTACCAGCACTGGTACATGGGCGCGATGGCCACCCCGCGCACCGCGGGACACACCGGGTTCACCGGCACCTCGCTGGTGCTCGACCCGACGACCGACTCCTTCCTCGTCGTCCTCGGCAACTCGGTGCATCCGGTGCGAAGTTGGCGCTCCGGATCGGCCCCCCGGGTGGCGGCCGCGAACAACATGGCGCGCGCGGTCGCGGTTCGCCCACGCCACGGCCGTACGGCATGGTTCTCGGGCATGGCGGCGGACACGACCGCGACCCTCGCGCTCCCCGCGCTCGACACGTCGTCCGGCGACGCCGCGCTGTGCTGCGCCCTGTGGTGGGACACCGAACCCCAGGCCGACGTGCTCGCGCTGGAGGCGACGACGGACGGCGGGACCACCTGGCGGCCGCTGCCCTTCACCACGACCCGCCACGGCGGGGAGCCGCAGCCCCGTCCGGCCGGCACCGTCACCGGCTGGTCCGGCCGTGTGTGGCACCGGCTCACGGCGGAACTCCCCGCGCACCGGCAGCTGGGTATCCGCTGCCGGTACACCACCGACCGGCTGTACGTGGGCCGGGGCGCATACCTCGACGGCGTGCGCGTCGAGGCGGCTGACACCGTCCTGTTCGACGACGCCAGGCCGGCCGACGCGGCGCGGATCAGCGCGAGCGGCTGGGCCGCGTCGGCGGACTGAGGGTTCAGCCGGGGACGTCGAGGCGTTGCGTGCCGAGGACGGACAGCAGCCGTAGCGCCTCCTCCGACGGCGTCCCGGGCGTGGCGGTGTAGATGACGACCCGCTGGTCGCGGTCGGCGAGGTCGAGGACGTCGCAGTTGACGGTGACGGGGCCGACGACGGGGTGGTCGAAGGTCTTGACGAGCGTGGGAGCGGGCGCCACGTCGTGGGCCGCCCACAGCCGGGCGAAATCCGCGCTGCCGTCGAGGAGTTCGCGGATCAGCCCTTTCAGTTCCGGGTCGTCCGGATAGCGGGCTGCGGCGGCGCGCAGCTGCTGCGCCGAGTTGCGCGCGAACTCGGTCACGTCCGAGACGCCGTAGAGCCTGCGTCCGTCCCGGTGCGGGCCGAGGAAGGCGCGCCGGACGAGGTTCCGGTCGGCGCGCGGCAGGGCGTAGAAGTCCTCCATCAGGGCGGCCGCGAGGTCGTTCCAGGCGATGATCTCGAACGTCGCCGAGATCACCGTCGCCGCGGCGTTCGGGAGCCGGTGCAGCAGGTCGACGATGCTCTGGCGGACCTCGCGCGTCGGTCCCGGCGGCGGTCCCGGCGGGGCCCCGGCGAGGTGGTGGAGATGGGTTCGCTCGGCGTCGGACAGGCGTAGGGCGCGGGCCAGCTGGGCCAGCACCTCGCGGGAGGGGTGCGGGGCGCGGGCCTGTTCAAGGCGGGTGTAGTACTCGGTCGAGATGAAAGCCAGCTGCGCCACCTCCTCGCGGCGCAGACCCGGCGTACGCCTGCGCGAGCCGGCCGGCAGCCCCACGTCGGCGGGGGCGATGCGCTCCCGGCGGCTGCGGAGGAAGTCCGCCAGTTCTCTTCGGTCCACATCTCCAGTGTGCGCGCGACGCCGGGCGCCCAGCCAGGTACCGCCGGTGCCTGGCTGTGCCTCGCGGCCGGTCGCAGGCTCGACGGCATGAACACCACACCTGACATCTCGACCGGCATGACCAACACACCCGACATCTCGACCGGTCTCGATGACACACCCGTCACCGCGGCCGGCCTGCTCTCCGGCAAGGTCGCGTTCGTCACCGGTGCGGGCCGGGGCATCGGTGCTGCCGCCGCTCGGCTGTTCGCCCGGGAAGGGGCCCGGGTGCTGCTCGCGGCCCGTACCGAGGCGCAGCTCAAGGCGGTCGCCGAGGAGATCCGGACGGCCGGCGGCACCGCGGACCACGTGCTGTGCGACCTGGCCGACGCCGACAGTGTCCGGGCCGCCGTCGACCGGGCCGTGGAGCTTTACGGGCGGCTGGACGTCGCCTTCAACAATGGTGCGACGATCCAGCCGCCCGGCCCGATGGACCAGCTCTCGGACGCCGAGTTCGACCGCGTCGCCACCGTCAACCTCAGGGGACCGTGGCTGGCGATGAAGGCGGAGATCGCCGCGATCCGCGCGACCGCCGGACGCGGGGCGATCGTCAACAACTCCAGCGTCGGAAGCCTGGCGGCAAACCCCGAGCTGCCGGTGTACGGCGCGATGAAGCGGGCCGTGAACAGCCTGACCGCCTCGGCCGCGGCCACGTACGGCCGTGAGGGCATCCGCGTGAACGCCATCGCCCCCGGGCTCACCCTCACCGACATGGTCGACCAGTGGGAGACCCACTCCCCCGGCATCATCGACCGGATCACCGCGCAGAACCCGCTGGGCCGGGCCGCCGCCCCGGAGGAGATCGCCCAGGCCGCCGCGTGGCTCCTGAGCGACCGCGCCTCCTACGTCACCGGCGTGATCCTCCAGGTGGACGGCGGCACGCGCGCCTAGCCGGCGTCGAGGTGGACAGCGGCACACGCCCCCAATCGCCGTCCAAAGGAAAACGGCTCCCACGCCCAATCGCCGTCCAAGGGAAAGCAGCACCCACGCCCAACCGCCGTCCAGGGGAAAACGGCTCCCCCGCCTAGTCGCCGCTCTCCAGCACCGCCATGGCCGCGTTGTGGCCCGGCACCCCGCTCACCCCTCCGCCGCGCACCGCGCCCGCCCCGCACAGCAGCACGTTCGCGTGGCGGGTCTCCACGCCCCAGCGGCCGGTGCCCTCCTGGGCGTACGGCCAGGACAGGTCCCGGTGGAAGATGTTCCCGCCGGGCAGCCGCAGGTCGTGGTCCAGGTCCAGCGGGGTCTTCGCCTCGATGCACGGGCGGCCCTCCTCGTCCGTCGCCAGGCAGTCGGCGATCGGTTCGGCGAGGTGGGCGTCGAGCTGGGCCAGCGTCGACTTCAGCAGTTCCTCGCGTACGGCGTCGTTGTCGCGCGCGAAGAGCCGGGCCGGTGTGTGCAGGCCGAACAGGGTGAGGGTCTGGTAGCCCTGTTCGACGAGGTCGGGGCCGAGGATCGTCGGGTCCGTGAGCGAGTGGCAGTAGATCTCGGACGGCGGCGCGGCGGGGAGTTCACCGGCGGCGGCCTGGGCGTGGGCGCCGGCCAGCTGGTCGTAGCCCTCGGCGATGTGGAAGGTGCCGGCGAAGGCCTCGCGCGGGTCGACGGACCTGTCGCGCAGCCGGGGCAGCCGCTTGAGCAGCATGTTCACCTTGAGCTGGGCGCCCTCGGCGGGGGTGGGCGGCGTGTCGCCGGTGAGGGCGGCCAGTGCCTGCGGGGAGGCGTTGACCAGGACGTGGCCGGCGGCGGCGACCCCCTCGCCGTCCGCCGTGCGGTAGGTGACCTCGGCGTTACGGCCGTCCGTGTCGATCCGTACCGCCTCGTGCCCGGTGACGATGACCGCGCCCGCCTCGCGCGCCGCCGTGGCCAGGGCGTCGGTGAGGGCGCCCATGCCGCCGACGGGGACGTCCCAGTCACCGGTGCCGCCGCCGATCACGTGGTAGAGGAAGCAACGGTTCTGCTTCAGCGAGGTGTCGTGGGCGTCGGCGAAGGTGCCGATCAGGGCGTCCGTGAGGACCACGCCCCGCACCAGGTCGTCCGTGAACCGCTCCTCGATCGCGACGCCGACGGGCTCCTCGAAGAGCAGCCGCCAGGCCTCCTCGTCGTCCACCCGGCGGCGCAGTTCCTCGCGGCTCGGCAGGGGTTCGGTGAGCGTCGGGAACACCCGCCGGGCGACCTCGCCGGTCATGCCGTAGAAGCGCTGCCATGCCGCGTACTCGCGCTCGCCGCCGGTGAGGCGGGCGAACGCCTCCCGGGTGCGGGCCTCGCCGCCGCCCACCAGCAGTCCCGTCGGGCGCCCCGCCCGTTCCACGGGGGTGTACGAGGAGACGTCGCGCTTGCTCACCCGGAAGGTCAGGCCGAGGTCCCGCACGATCTTGTCGGGCAGCAGGCTGACCAGGTACGAGTAGCGGGACAGCCGTGCGTCGACACCGGCGAACGGCCGCGTGGACACGGCGGCGCCGCCGGTGTGGTCCAGCCGCTCCAGCACCAGCACGGACCGCCCGGCCCGGGCCAGGTAGGCGGCGGCGACCAGGCCGTTGTGGCCGCCGCCTACGATGACGACGTCGTACGTACCGTGTGCGCGGGTTCCCTCGTGTGCAGGCATGGTTCTTGGTAACACGCGATGATCTAGGTCGGCCATAGGTGGGACGACCGGGCGTCGGTCACTGCCCGCCGGTCGCCCGCTGCTGCCTCAGTACCGCCACCCTGCGGTACAGCTCGACCGCCTCCGCGCCGCGGCCGAGCTGTTCGAGGCAGTGGGCCTCGTCGTTGCGGCTGGCGAGGGTGTCCGGGTGGTCGGGGCCGAGGACGTGTTCGCGGGCGGCAGCCACCCTGCGGTACTCGGTGAGCGCGTCAGGCCAGCGGCCGAGCCAGCCGAGGCTCACGGCGACCTCGCGGCGGCTGACCAGGGTGTCGGGGTGGTCGGGGCCCAGCACCCGTTCCCGGATCGCGCACACGTCGCGGGACTCGGCGAGGGCCTCCTCCCAGTGCCCGAGACGGCCGAGGTTGACGCCGAGGCCGTGGCGGGCGCGCAGGGTCTCGGGGTGGGCGGGGCCGTGGACGCGGGTGCGGTCGTCGACGAGTTCGCGGTAGAGGCGGAACGCCTCCGCGCTGAGTCCGAGACGGCCGAGGCTGATGCCGACCTCGTAGCGGGCGGCGAGGGTGTCGGGGTGGTCGGGGCCGAGTGCCTGGGCGCGGGCCGCGGCGACCTCACGGTAGGTCTGGAGCGCCTCCGCCCAGCGCCCCAACTGGCCAAGTGCGTAGGCGACTTCGTATCGGGTTACCAGGGTGTCGGGGTGGTGCGGGCCGAGGATGCGGGCGCGAGCGGCGGCGACCTCGTCGGCCATGCGGTACGAGTCCTCCAGGCGCCCGAGTCTGCTGAGGCTGAAGGCGAGGTTGTGGCGGCAGCGCAGCGTGTCGGGGTGATCGGCGCCCATGGTCCGCTCGCGCGCCGCGAGCACCGACGTATAGACCTGGTGGGCGTCGAAGTGCCGCCCCAACTGGCCCAGTACGTACGCCATTTCTTGTCGCGCGGCGAGGGTCTCGGGATGGTCCGGGCCGAGCGCGAGGCTGCGGGCGCGGGCGACGTGCTTGTACTCGCGCAGGGCGTCGGCGGCGCGGCCGGTGCGGCTGAGGGTGAAGGCGACCTCGTAGCGACTGGCGAGGGTGTCCGGGTGGTCGGGGCCGAGGAGGTGCTCGCGCTCGGCGGCGACGGCCCGGTGCACCTCGCCCGCCTCGGTCCAGCGCCCCAGCCGGCCGAGGCTCAGCCCGGCGTTGTGCCTCCCGGCGAGCGCGGCGAGCGTCGCCGCGGACGGGGCGGGCCGCCCCTCGGGCACGGCGGTCTCCGCGGGCCCGCCGGTCGTGGGCCGGGGGATCCACTCGCCGGTGAGCCCGGCCCCGGCGTCCGGGGGTGTGGTCCGCAGTCCGGCGCCGGTGGCCTTGTGGCCGGTGGTCATACCGCGGGTCCAGGACGGCAGCCGGGGCTCGCGGGTGACGGGCTCCGGGGCCCTGAGGGCGGGCTGCGGGGTCACCACGGTCGGCACGTACGCGGGTGTCGTACGGCCCAGACCGATCCGGCGGCCCAACTCCCGCCCGTCGTGCGGACGTTCCTCGGGGCGCTTGGCCAGCAGGTCCAGGATGACCTGCTCGAAGAACTCGGGCAGCTCGGCGCGGTGGCTGCGCGGCGGGCGGGGCGGGGTGTCGCGGTGGCCGACGAGGATCGCCCACGGGTCGTCGAGGTCGAACGGCGGCACTCCGGTGGCGATCTCGTACAGCACGCACCCGAGCGAGTACAGGTCGCTGCGCTGGTCCACGTCCTCGCCGCCGATCTGTTCCGGCGACATGTAGTGCGGGGTGCCCATCGCGATGCCGGTGCCGGTCAGCCGGGAGGTGAAGCCGATGTCGTGGGCGAGACGCGCTATGCCGAAGTCGCAGATCTTCACCGTGCCGTCGGCGAGCCGCATGATGTTCGCCGGCTTCAGATCGCGGTGCACGATGCCCTGCTGGTGCGTGTAGGCGAGGGCGGCGGCGACCTGGTCGGCGATCTCGACGACGTCCGGGACGGGCAGCGGATGGTGCCTGTTGTCCTCCAGGAGCTGGCTGAGGTTGCGGCCCTGCAGCAGCTCCATGACCAGGAACAGTATGCCGTCGGACTCGCCGAAGTCGTGGACGACGGTGACGCCGCGGTGCTGGAGGGCCGCGGCCACCCGGGCCTCGCGGCGGAACCGCTCCCGCAGTACACGGGTGAAGGACTGGTCGTGGTGGGGTCCGAGCGGTTTGAGGCACTTCACGGCGACATGCCGGCCCAGCGACTCGTCGCGCGCACGCCACACCTCGCCCATGCCGCCGCGCCCGATCGGATCGAGCAGCCGGTACCGGCCCTGGATCAGCCTGCTGTCCCCCATCTACCGCGCTCGCCCCCCGTGCTGGTCCGCCCGCCCTCCCCCGACTCGTCCAGTATGGCGAGCTGTCGTCCGAGTTTGTACGGTGCCGGGCGCGAGCCGGGACCGAGCCGTGCCATGGCGCGCAGGATGTGTTTGGGCGGGAGTTGCCAGCGCAGACGTGCGGGAATGCAGCGCAGCAGGGTGCCCGTGGCACGCAACTGGCGGGTGACGGTGGCGGGTTCCGGGGCCGGTCTGCCGTACAGCTCGTGGGCGTATGGCGGCAGGGCGGCGTACGCCAGATTCGCCACGCGCCGCCACAGCACCTCGCGCGCCGGGACGAGCAGGGGGTGCGTCGGCGGGCGGAGCAGGAAGTCGTCCACAGCGCGTGCCTCGGGTCCGCACGCCAGCTCGGGGCGCACCTGCTCGAAGTACGCCGCCAGCTGCGCCCGGTTCGCCGGTACGGCGTCGGGGTCGAGGCCCACCAGGCGGGCACTCGCACGCTGTTCGGCTATGTACCGGTCGGCGTCGGCGTCGGTGAGACGGAAGCCGGAGCGGCGTCCGACCTGGAGGTAGGAGTCGATCTCCGCGCAGTGCACCCACAGCAGCAGTTCGGGTTCGTCGACGCCGTAGCGCTCTGCCGTGTCCGGGTCGGTGGCGCTCAGCATGCTGTGGATCCTCCGCACGCGCGCGCCGGCCTTCTCGGCGGCCTCGGTGGTGCCGTACGTGATCGTCCCGACGAAGTTCGCGGTGCGCAGCAGCCGACCCCAGGCGTCGTGCCGGAAGTCGGAGTTCTGCATGACGCCGCGCACCGCGCGCGGGTGCAGTGCCTGGAGATACAGCGCGCGGATCCCGGCGACCCACATCATGGGGTCGGCGTGCATCTGCCAGGTGACCGAGTTCGGGGTGAACAGCCCGGGATCGCCCATGCCCGAAGGCTAACGCCGGACCCGCGGCATCCCCAGACCGATCCACGAGATGATCTCGCGCTGGATCTCGTTGTTGCCGCCGCCGAAGGTGAAGATCACGGCGGAGCGGTAGCCGCGTTCCAGTTCGCCGTGGAGGACGGCGCCCGCCGAGCCCTCCTTCAGGGCTCCCGGTGCGGCGACGATCTCCATCAGCCAGGCGTAGGCGTCGCGGCGGGCCTCGGAGCCGTAGACCTTGACCGCGGAGGCGTCCTGCGGGGTGAGCGTGCCGTCCTGGACGGCGCTGACCATCTGCCAGTTGAGGAGCTTGAGCGCGTCGAGCTTCGCGTGGGTCTGCGCGAGGCGGCGGCGCACCCAGGGCAGGTCGATCACCCGGCGGCCGTCGGCGAGCTTGGTCTCCATGGCCCAGCGCTGGACGTCGTGCAGGGCGCGGATGGCCATGGTGCCGTGGGCGGCGAGGGTGACGCGCTCGTGGTTGAGCTGGTTGGTGATCAGTCGCCAGCCCTGGTTCTCGGCGCCGACGCGGCGGGAGACGGGGACGCGGATGTTCTCGTAGTAGCTGGCGGTGGTGTCGTGCGAGGCGAGGGTGTTGATGAGGGTGCAGGAGTAGCCGGGGTCGGTGGTGGGGACGAGGAGCATGGTGATGCCCTTGTGGGGCGGGGCGTCCGGGTCGGTGCGGGTCGCGAGCCAGACCCAGTCGGCCGTGTCGCCGTTGGTGGTCCAGATCTTCTGGCCGTTGACGACGTATTCGTCGCCGTCGCGTACCGCGCGCGTCTTCAGGGACGCCAGGTCGGTGCCCGCCTCGGGCTCGCTGTAGCCGATCGCGAAGTCGATCTCGCCGGAGAGGATCTTCGGCAGGAAGTACGACTTCTGCTCGTCCGTGCCGTACTGCATGATCGTCGGGCCGACGGTGTTGAGCGCCATCAGGGGTAGCGGTACGCCCGCCTGGGCGGCCTCGTCGAAGAAGATGAACTGTTCGATGGTGGTCAGGCCGCGCCCGCCGTACTCCTTGGGCCAGCCCACCCCGAGCCAGCCGTCACCGCCGAGCCGGCGGATCGTGCTGCGGTAGTGGCGCTTCTGCGCTGCCGGGTCGGTGAAGCGGGTCTGTGCGAGGTCCGGCACCAGTTCGGCGAAGTAGTCGCGCAGTTCGCTGCGCAGCCGCTGCTGCTCGGGTGTGTATTCCAGATGCACGGCGCCTCCAGGCTCCCCAAGGGCGGTCCTGACGGCGCACACCGTAGAACGTGTTCCAGAAATTGGGAACGGTCAGGCAAGGGTCCCCATGAACTCGGTACACGCCTTCGCGCACCTGCGGCACGCCTCGGCCGTCTCCGCGCCGCCGGGAAACGCGTCGAAAGCGTGCGCGCATTCGACGCACACGGAGCGGCACCACTCCAGCTGGGCGCGGATCGCGGCCTCGTCGAGGAGGTTCTGCTCGGACAGCACATGGCAGGTCGCGTCGCAGACCTCCGCGCACATGATGCCCTTGCGCCGCAGGACTTCCATCTCCCCGGTCCCGTCCGGATCCACCAGGCTCGCGCGCAGGGCACAGGCCCGGGCGCAGTCGGTGCAGGCCTGGGCGCAGGTGAAGCGGTCCTCCAGGAACTGGACGAGCTGTTGCTGGGATGTCGTCGTCGTCACACGGGCCGGGTAGCCGGAGGGGATGGGGCCAAACCCGGGTTCTTCGGGGCCCGCGCTTCACCCGCCCTGCGCAAACCTCCGCGCGAGGTCGCGATGGTGCTCCGCCGCCCGGCCCGCCTCCGCCCCCGTGACGACGGCGCCCGGCATCGCACCCAGCCGCTCGATCTGCTCGGCGAGGCGGACGTGCTGGTCGTGGCCGTGCTCGCGGCAGGTCAGACAGGTGACGCTCTCCGGCCGTGCGGAGGTCATCGCGTACGGCACCCGCAGCCCACAGCCGGTGGTGACCGTCTCCGGCAGGTCACCGACCAGGCCGAACGTACCGGCCAGCAGATTGCGCACCCGGGCGTCGTACTGGGACACACGTCGGTCGACGTGGATGTGTGGATCGGCACCGTCCATGAGCCCATCCTGCCCGGCCGCCGGTCGTCCGCCCATGTGCGGTCGTGATCGGTTGTCCGGGGTGCGGCACGCGTCGACGGTCAGTACGGTGCTGTTCGATGCTGTTCGGGTGTTCGAGTGTTCGGGGACGATGCGGGAGGCGGCATGAGCGACGGCAAGGCGGAGAAGCTGCCCCGCAAGCAGTACGAGAAGGAACTGCTGCGTCTCCAGACGGAGTTGGTGCGGCTTCAGGAGTGGGTGCGCGCGGCGGGCGCTCGGCTGGTCGTGATCTTCGAGGGGCGGGACGCGGCCGGCAAGGGCGGCACCATCAAGCGCGTCACGGAGCACCTCAACCCGCGCGTCGCCCGGATCGCGGCCCTGCCCAAGCCGACCGAGCGCGAGCGCACCCAGTGGTACTTCCAGCGGTACGTCGAGCATCTGCCGGCCGCCGGGGAGATCGTTCTGTTCGACCGCAGCTGGTACAACCGGGCCGGCGTCGAGAACGTCATGGGGTTCTGCACCAAGGAGGAGTACCAGCTCTTCCTGCGCCAGTGCCCCATCTTCGAGCGAATGCTGGTGGAGGACGGGATCCTGCTGCGCAAGTACTGGTTCTCGGTGAGCGACGAGGAGCAGCAGGAGCGTTTCCGCCGTCGGCTGGAGGACCCCCTGCGCCGCTGGAAGCTGTCCCCGATGGACCTTCAGTCCATCACCCACTGGGAGGACTACTCGCGGGCCAAGGACGAGATGCTGGTGCACACCGACGTGCGCGAGGCGCCCTGGTACGTCGTCGAGAGCGACGACAAGCGCCGGGCGCGGCTGAACATGATCGCCCATCTGCTGGGGTCGGTGCCGTACCAGGACGTGCCCCCTCCGGTCCTGGAACTCCCCGAACGTCCGGAGTCGACCGGCTACCGTCGACCGCCGCGCGAGCTCCAGAACTACGTCCCCGACCACGCGGCGAATCTCTGAGCCTCACGTCCCCTCGGTCCGCACCACGGCCACCGGGCACTCGGCGTGGTGGAGCACCGCCTGGCTGACCGAGCCCAGGAGCAGCCCGGCGAAGCCGCCCCGCCCGCGCGCCCCGACCACCACGAGACCGGCGTCCGCACTGGCCTCGATGAGGGAGTGCCGCACCCGTCCGCGCACCAGCCTGCGGACCACTTCGACGTCGGGGTACAGGTCGCCCAGCCCGCCCAGCGCCTCGGCGAGCACCCGCTCCTCCTCGTCACGCAGCCGGTCCTCGTCGTACGTCACGAAGGGCGGGTCGGCGGGGGCGCCGTACGCGCGCTCGTTCCGCACGCTCCAGGCGTGCAGCGCCTCCAGCCGTACGCCGTGCAGGGAAGCGTGGGCGAAGGCGTACTCGACCGCGCCGCGCGCCGCGGGCGAGCCGTCGACGGCCAGGAGGACGGGCCCGGCCGGGTTGGGCCTGCGGCGCACCACGAGCACCGGGCAGGCGGCGTGGGCGGCCATGTGTCCCGCGGTGGAGCCGAGCATCAGCGCGCCGAACCGGCTCAGACCCCGGCTGCCGACGACGGCGAGGGACGCGGTGCGCGACTCGATCTCCAGCACCGTGATGGGTTCTCCGACGACGACCTCGCGGGTGATGTCGACGCCGGGCCCGGTCTCGTGCGCCCGCTGCTGGGCCCTGGTGAGCGTGCCGTCGATCAGCTCGCGCAGCCCGGCGGCGCTGCTGGGTTCCCAGGGCCGTCCGCCGGGCGGGATGTGCGCGCCGGGCCGGCCGAAGGCGTGCACGAGCCGCAGCCCCACGCCCCGGAGCCCGGCCTCGCGCGCCGCGACCTCCACGGCCGCCATGCTCGACGACGAGCCGTCCACCCCTACGACAACCGGGCCGACCATCGCGTTCCCCTTTCCGGGCAGTCCGCGGACGCCGGGCGGCCCGCGCGGGCCGGCACCGGGGCGCGCCGGGATCCCGGAAGCGCCGTACGGCCGTTCCGCGCGGCGGCCGCTCCGGCCGAGCCCGCCGACCGCCACGCCGTCAGGCCGTTCCGCGTGGCGGCCGCTCCGGCCATGCCCGTCGACCGCCGTCCTCCCAGCCTCCCCCCACCCGCGGCATTCCGCACCGGCCCGGGCCGCCTGAACGAGACCGGCCGGGAGAGCGACGGCGGCAGCAGGCGGGGCCCACCTGGCGCGTCGGCGCTCCCGGCCCGCCCCCTCAGTCCGGCAGCACCAGCCGACCCTTCTCCCCCGGCTGGAGGGACACCTCCCGGTCCGGGAGGCGTACGTCGATGGGTGAGGCGTCGGAGGAGGGGACCTCGATCTCCAGCAGGCCGCGCTCCAGACGGAGCCGTACGCCCCAGTTGTGCTGGTAGCGCAGGGCGAAGCCGTAGGTGGACAGCTCGGGCATCGGCACGGGGTCGAGCCACAGGGCACCGCCCCGGGTCTCCAGACCGGTCAGCCCGCGCTGCACGAGGTCGAGGGTGCCCGCCATGGCGCCCAGGTGGATGCCCTCGCCGGTGGTGCCGCCCTGGACGTCGGCGATGTCGCCCTGGAGGGCCTCCTGGACGAACTTCCACGCCTCGCTGCGCCGGCAGCGGGCCAGCACCCAGCCGTGGACGAGGCCGCTGAGGGTGGAGCCGTGGCTGGTGCGGTGCATGTAGTAGTCGACGGTGCGCCGCCACATGTCCTCTTCCAGCCGGTGGCCCAACCGGCGGAACAGACCCCCCAGTTCGGCCGGTGCGAAGAGATAGCCGAGCATGAGGACGTCGGCCTGTTTGGAGGCCTTGTAGCGGTTGACGGTGTCGCCCTCCGCCTCCAGGATCCGGTCCAGCCGCCGGATGTCGCCGTACCGGCCCCGGTAGCCGTGCCAGTCGAGTTCGGACAGCTCGCCGTAGCCCTCGAACTGGCTGATGACGTCGTCGTGGAAGGGCACGTGCAGCGTGTGCGACACGTCCTCCCAGAGTTCGAGTTCGCCGGAGGTCAGGCCGGTGCGTTCGGAGAGTTCGCGCCGGCGGGGCTCGGGCAGGGTGTCCAGCAGTTCCAGGGTGCGGGCGAGCACCCAGGTCGCCGTGACGTTGGTGTAGGCGTTGTCGTCCAGGCCGGGCCCGTCGGCGTCCGGGTACGCCTCGTGGTACTCGTCGGGGCCGACGACGCCCTTGATGCGGTAGCGCCCCATGGCGTCGTCGTGGACGGCCTTGTCGCCCCAGAAGCGGGCGATCTGCAACAGCATCTCGGCCCCTTTGGTGTGCCGGAACTCCATGTCGCCGCTCGCCTCGCAGTACTGCCACACGTTGTAGGCGATCGCCGATCCCACATGGTGCTGGAGGTGGGAGTGGTCGGCCAGCCAGCGTCCCGAGCGCGGGTTGAGATGCAGCTGCTGGGTCTCCTCGCGCCCGTCGCTGCCGCTCTGCCAGGGGTACATCGCGCCCCGGTGGCCGGCTGCCGCGGCGGTGGTGCGGGCCTGTTCGAGGCGGCGGTGGCGGTAGCGGAGCAGCGCGCGGGAGACCTCCGGGAAGTGCAGATTGAGGTAGGGCAGCACGAACAGCTCGTCCCAGAAGACATGGCCGCGGTAGGCCTCGCCGTGCAGTCCCCGGGCGGGCACGCCCACGTCGAGGTCGGCGGTGTGCGGGGAGAGGGTCTGCAGGACGTGGAACAGGTGCAGGCGCAGGATCCGGCCCGACTCGCCGGGTACGTCGAGTTCGGCGCGGCGCCAGAGCTGGTCCCAGGCCGCGCGGTGCCACGCGGCGAGCGCGTCGAAGTCCGGGGACCGGCCCACCCGGTCGACGGCGGCGTGCAGCGGGTCGCTGATCGCCGGGTCGTGGGAGGTGTGCAGGGCGACGGTCTTGTCGACGGTGACGGTGCGGCCGGGCTCCAGGTCGATCGTCAACTGCTGGATGACACACGGCAGTTCATGGCGCACCACGGCCGGCGCGTCGGCGGTGAGACGGGCCGCGAGGCCGATCCGGACGTCCGAGGTGCGGGTGCGGCAGCGCAGCCAGACCGTGTCCGGGGCGGAGGTCCCGGTGTGGATGTGGGTCAGATGGCGGCCGTCGAGGTCCCGGTAGCGGGCCACGCCGGAGTTGGTGACCCCGCCGTCCAGTGCGGCCTCCACCTCCAGCCGGCCGGAGACCCCATCGACCGTGAACTCGGTACGGAGGGCGGCCACATGTGGGTCGGCCATATGCACCATGCGAAGCTGCCGTACCGTCAACACACGATTGTCGCCGAGGTCATAGCGCGTACGGCGCTCCAGCAGCCCTTCGGCCAGGAGCAGCATCTGCCGGTGTTCGAGTACGTCGGACGTGTCGGGGTCGATCCAGGGCCCCCCGGGGATACGGAAGCGCAGGGGCAGCCAGTTCGGGACGTTGACCATGTCCTCGTTCTCCACCTGGCGGCCCGACACGTCCGAGGTCAGCCGGTTGTAGATGCCGGCCACATAGGTCCCCGGGTAGTGGACATCGTCGGCGGTGCACTCGGGCAACGCGCCTCGGGTGGCGAAGTAGCCGTTGCCGAGCGTGCACAGCGACTCGCGCAGCCGCTCGTCGGCGGGTGTGTAGCCGGCGTACTCCCAGCTCCAGCCGTCCACTTCGACTTCCGTGCCCGGATCCATCGCCTCGGCCTCCCTGCCCGGATCGGTCACTTCGGCTCCCCTCCCGCACAGAGTTCTCCGAGGTCGCGTACGACGATGTCGGCGCCGTGCCGCAGCAGCCGCGCCCCCGTCTCGGCCCCGGCGGCCCGGTCCACGCCGATCACCAGGGCGAATCCGCCGCGTCTGCCGGCCTCCACGCCCGCCAGGGCGTCCTCGACGACGGCGGCGCGGTCGGCGGCCACTCCCAGCCGGCCCACCGCCTCCAGGAACAGGTCGGGCCGCGGCTTGCCCGCGAGGCCCAGCCGGGCCGCCTCGCCGCCGTCCACCAGGGCGTCGAACAGATCGAGCACACCCGCCCGGCTCAACAGCTCACCAGCATGCCGGGACGCGGAGGCGGCGGCTCGCGGCACTCCCGCAGCGCGCAGTGCCTGCACCAGCCGTACGGTGCCCGGGTAGGCGTCGACGACCTGATCGCGCAGCCGGGCCGTGAAGAGGCGCTCCTTGGCCTCCGCGACGGCCCGGACCGTCTCCTCCGACGTTTCGATGCCGCGCGCGGCGAGGAAGGCGGCGGCTCCGTCGAGGCGGGACTTGCCGTCCACGTGGCGCAGATAGTCGTCCCGCACGTCGAAGGGCTGTCGCCGGCCGGGGTCGGCGGGCGGATGGGCGCGCAGGTAGTCGTCGAAGGCGACCTTCCATGCGGCGGCGTGCACCTTCGCCGAGTCGGTGATCACCCCGTCGGTGTCGAAGACGACGGCACGCACATCCCGCAGGACGGGCGCGAGCGGTGTCGCGGAAGGGTCGGGGTTGACCCGGGATTCGCCTGCGCCGGAGGGCCGCCGCACGGTCACGACCGCCGGGGCGGGCCGGGGCGCGCTCGGCGCACGGGGCGCCGTCGCGCGGCTACGGCGTCCGGGGGACGTCCGGCCGCGTCGGCACCATGGAATGCGAGGCGCACGGCCTCCCCACCTCCACTCGACGGTTCACCCGCGCCGGGCGGGATCCGCTCATGGGTACCCGTCCCGCCCATGTTGTCACCTTTGTGCCCTCATGAAGGGACGAACGGGCCCTGGCGTACCCGCCGCCGGCATGGTGTGCTGGAGGTGACGGGAAGGACCCGGACAGGCGCGGGGAAGCGGTTCACGGCCGCGCACCGCGCAATCAGGATCCGCGAGAAGTGGATGGGGCCCTTCCCGCCCCCATGTGCCGTGTCGGTCCCCGCCCCGCCCCGCCCCGCGTGCGTGTCGGTCCCCGCCCTCGTGTGTGACGTGTCAGTCGCCCCGGTACAGGGCCGTCAGCAGCTCGATCGCCGCCTGCGCGGCGGGATGCGGGTCCTCGCGCCACCAGGCCAGCCGTACGGCGATGGGTTCGGCGTCCCTGACCGGCCGGTAGACGACTCCTGGGCGCGGGTACTGGTGGGCCGTCGCCTCGGCGGTCATGCCGATGCAGCGGCCGGTGGAGATCACCGTGAGCCAGTCGTCGACGTCGTGCGTCTCCTCGATCGCCGGACGCGAGTCGGGCGGCCAGAGGTCGGTGGTCGTGGTGCCGGTACGGCGGTCGACGACGAGGGTGCGCCCGCTGAGGTCGGCCAGCCGGACCGAGCGGCGCCTGGCAAGGGGGTCGTCGGCGGCCACCGCGCACAGTCGCCGCTCCAGTCCCACGATGGCGGAGTCGAACCTACGGTCGTCCACCGGCCTGCGCACGACCGACAGGTCGCAGGCGCCCTCGGCGAGCCCCGCGGTGGAGGAGTTGGCGCGTACGAGCTGGAGGTCGGTGCCCGGGTGGGCGGCGGCCCAGCGGCGCTGGAAGGCCGGGGTGTGCCGGCCGAGCGCCGCCCAGGCGTACCCCATGCGCAGCCGGGCGTGCCCCGAGGTCGCCTCCCTGACCAGGCCGTCCACCTCGCCGAGCACGCGGCGGGCGTGCGCCAGGACGCGCAGTCCGGTTCCGGTGGGAGTGACCTCGCGGGAGGTGCGCCGCAGCAGCCGGACGCCCAGAGCACGTTCGAGGGAGGCCAGCGAGCGGGAGACGGCGGCCTGGGAGACGCCGAGGGCGATCGCGGCGTCGGTGAAGGTGCCCTCGTCGACGATCGCGACGAGGCAGCGCAACTGCTTCAGCTCGACATCCATGACTCAAGCGTATAGATGGTCGTGGAAACGCATTTTGCGCAAGGATGGGCCGGTCCCACGATCGGCGTATGCGCACCCGCCCCGCTCCCGCCGCGCCGACGCGCGCGACCCCGCAGGCCACCTCCGCACCGGGCACTTCCGAACCGGGCGGCGGTCGCCTGGCCGGCGTGGCCACGATGGTCGGCAGCGGTCTGTCCAACCAGACCGGCGCCGCGATCGGCTCCCTCGCCTTTCCCGTGCTCGGCCCGGTCGGCGTCGTCGCCGTGCGCCAGTACGTCGCCGCCCTGGTCCTGATCGCCGTCGGCAGGCCGAGGCTGCGGACGTTCACCTGGGCACAGTGGTGGCCGGTGCTGCTGCTGGCCCTGGTGTTCGGCACCATGAACCTCTCGCTGTACTCGGCGATCGAGCGCGTCGGCCTCGGCCTGGCCGTCACCCTGGAGTTCCTCGGCCCGCTCACCATCGCCCTGGCGTCCTCGCGGCGCCGTGTGGACGTGGGGTGCGCGGTGATCGCGGCGGCCGGAGTCGTCACGCTGATGCGCCCGCAGCCCTCGACCGACTACCTCGGCATGGCCCTGGGTCTGCTGGCGGCCGCCTGCTGGGCGTCGTACATCCTGCTCAACCGCACCGTAGGCCGACGCGTGCCCGGGGCGCAGGGCGCGGCTGCCGCGGCCGGTGTATCGGCCGTGATGTTCCTGCCGATCGGTATCGCCGTGGCCGTCCGGCATCCGCCCACGGCCGGCGCCGTCGCCTGTGCGGTCACCGCCGGGGTCCTGTCCTCGGCCGTGCCGTATCTCGCGGACCTGTTCACCCTGCGGCACGTCCCGCCCCGGGCGTTCGGCCTGTTCATGAGCGTCAACCCGGTCCTCGCGGCCCTGGTCGGCCAGGTCGGCCTCGGTCAGGGCCTGGGCGGGCCGGAGTGGGCGGGCATCGGCGCCATCGTCGCCGCCAACGCGCTGAGCATTGTGACGTCCCGGAGTTGAGGGGCTCCGCGGCGCGGTCGGCCGCGGAGCACGCACCGTGCGTCGGATCATGGGCCATGCCCTCCCGCATGCCGCAACCGGGCGGGCGTGCACGTGACCTTCGTTGCCGTAAGCGCGATACTTCGGACAGCAGGGCTCCGGCGACGACATCGACGACATCCACCACGACCACCGACACCCGACGTCCCGCCGCCACGGCGGCCACCTGTCCGGCACCCTCCCGCCGGGACCCTCCCCGACCGCTCGGGACCGCCCACCTCGACAGCCGGCTCCACCCGTTCCGACCTCGGCAGACGCAGGTCGGAGGGCCGCCGCTCACATCACCAGGAGGCACCCATGAAGATGCTGATCAACGTCGCGGAGAACGTGGTCGCGGACGCGCTGCGCGGGATGGCCGCCGCTCATCCCGAGCTGGTCGTCGATGTGGACAACCGGGTGATCGTACGGCGGGACGCCCCCGTGGAGGGCAAGGTCGCGCTGATCTCCGGCGGCGGTTCGGGGCACGAGCCGCTGCACGGCGGATTCGTGGGTCAGGGCATGCTGTCGGCGGCCTGTCCGGGCGAGGTGTTCACCTCTCCGGTGCCCGACCAGATGGCGCGGGCCGCGGCCGCCGTGGACAGCGGGGCCGGTGTGCTGTTCATCGTCAAGAACTACACGGGCGACGTCCTCAACTTCGACATGGCCGCCGAGCTCGCCGAGGACGAGGGCATCCAGGTCGCCAAGGTGCTCGTCAACGACGACGTGGCCGTGACCGACAGCCTCTACACCGCCGGGCGGCGCGGCACGGGCGCGACGCTGTTCGTGGAGAAGATCGCCGGCGCGGCGGCGGACGAGGGACAGCCGCTGGAGCGGGTGGCGGCGATCGGCCGCCAGGTCAACGAGAACTCCCGCAGCTTCGGTGTCGCCCTCAGTGCCTGCACCACGCCCGCCAAGGGCAGCCCCACCTTCGATCTGCCGCCGGGCGAGCTGGAGTTGGGCATCGGTATCCACGGCGAACCCGGCCGGGAGCGGCGGGCGATGATGACGTCGCACGAGATCGCCGACTTCTCGGTGGGCGCCATCCTGGATGACATGACCCCGAGCAACCCCGTCCTCGTCCTCGTCAACGGCATGGGCGCGACACCGCTGTTGGAGCTGTACGGCTTCAACGCGGAGGTCCAGCGGGTGCTCGCCGAGCGCGGAGTCGCCGTCGCCCGCACCCTGGTCGGCAACTACGTCACCTCGCTCGACATGGCCGGTGCCTCGGTCACGCTGTGCCAGGTCGACGAGGAACTGCTGCGGCTGTGGGACGCGCCGGTGAACACACCCGGGCTGCGGTGGGGCATGTGATCCGAGGCCGGACGATCCGAGGCCGGACGTTCCGAGTTCGGACGATCACAACACACCTGTCACGCAAGGAGATCCAGTGCTCGACGCCGCATTCTTCCGCCGTTGGATGACGGCCACAGCCGCCTCCGTCGACCGCGAGGCGGAACGGCTCACCGCTCTCGACTCACCCATCGGGGACGCCGATCACGGCAGCAACCTCCAGCGCGGCTTCACCGCCGTGACGGCCGCGGTGGAGAAGGAGAACCCGCAGACGCCGGGCGCGGTCCTGACGCTCGCCGGCCGACAGCTCATCTCTACGGTCGGTGGCGCGTCCGGGCCGCTGTACGGCACGCTGCTGCGCCGGACCGGCAAGGCGCTCGGGGACGCCGGTGAGGTGAGCGAGACCCAGTTCGCCGAGGCGCTGCGGGCGGGCGTGGACGCCGTCATGACGCTCGGTGGCGCGGCGCCGGGCGACAAGACCATGATCGACGCTCTGGTGCCGGCCGTGGACGCGCTCGGCGACGGTTTCGTCGCCGCACGGGCCGCGGCCGAGGAGGGCGCCCTGGCGACGACTCCGTTGCAGGCCCGCAAGGGCCGTGCGAGCTATCTCGGGGAGCGCAGCATCGGTCACCAGGATCCCGGGGCCACGTCCTCGGCACTGCTGATCGCGGGACTCGCGGAGGCCGTCGATGAGTGACGACAAGGGCGAGCCGTTGGTGGGCATCGTGCTGGTCTCGCACAGCGCGCAGGTGGCCGCGTCGGTGGCCGAACTGGCGCAAGGGCTCGCGGGCGGCGGCACGGCGGTGCCGGTGGCTCCGGCGGGCGGCACCGAGGGCGGCGAGCTCGGCACCAGCGCCGAACTCATCGCCGCGGCGGCGGCCTCCGTGGACCGCGGCGCCGGGGTCGCGGTCCTCACCGACCTCGGCAGCGCGGTCCTCACGGTGAAGGCGCTGCTCGCCGAGGGCGACGAACTCCCGGACAACACCCACCTGGTGGACGCCCCGTTCGTCGAGGGCGCGGTGGCCGCGGTCGTCACGGCGTCCACCGGAGCCGACCTGGCGGCCGTGGAGGCGGCGGCCGCGGAGGCGTACACGTACCGGAAGGTCTGAGGCAGCCCGCGCGGTACGGGGACGGGACGTAGGGCGGTCATCGGCCGAGGCCACGCCGAGCGCACCCCTCCCCCTACGCCACTCCCTCCGCTGCAACACCCAGCGCCGACCGCAGAGTTGCCGTCAGTTCGGCCTCTGCGGTCGCGCGGTCGGGGTCAGTGTCCGCGGTGTGCCACGCGTAGTGCTCGACGGCCGCGCGCAGGGCCGCGTTGAAGATCGCCGCCTGGATCGTCGGACGCAGGTCGTCGGCGGGCAGCCCTGCGCGTTCGGCGAGCGCGCGGGCGAACGCCGGTTCGGCCTCGTCGTAGGTCTGGAGCCAGATCGCGCGCAGGCCGGGTTCGGTGCGGGTCAGGCGTACCAGCGCGCCGACGGTTGCTCGGTCGGGGCCGGCCAGTACGTGCTTCTCGTCCGCGAGTTCCGAGTCGAAGAGTTCGTCCAGGGGTTGCCCCGGGCGCCGGCGCCGCAGACGGTCCGCGATCATGTCGATGCCGGCCGAGAACAGCGGACTCACGCAGCTCTCCTTGCTGGGGAAGTAGCGCCACACGGTCCGCGCGGAGACGCCGACCGCCGCTCCGATCTGCTCGCCCGTCGTCGCGGCCACGCCCTGCGTCACGAACAGGTCCACGGCGGCCCGCGCGATCTCGAGCCGGATCTCGGCCTTGCGCTCCTCCGTGAGCGGCGGCCGTCCCATGGGCCGCTCGGCGGGTCGGCCGACGGGCGAGGTCTTCGAGCGGCTCGTGCTGCCACGGGCTGCGGTCATGGTGTCCCTCCGGCCGGACTGGATCGCTCTCCGGGAATTCTCCCCGACCGACACAACGACTTTATGTCACTCAGAGACATTAAGTCGTAGGGTGTCGTCCTGGGCGAGCTCGGTTCCGCCCTTCGGACCCATGGACGGGAGATCCTCATGAGCGGTGGACCGGACGGACGCAGCGTCATCGTCACCGGAGCGGGCTCGGGCATCGGCCGCGCGGCCGCGCTGGCCTTCGCCGGGGAGGGTGCCCGGGTGGTGGCGGCGGACCTCAACGCCGAGGGCGTGCAGGAGGTCGTCCAGGAGATCGAGCAGTCCGGGGGCAGCGCGGTCGCGGTGGCCGGGGACCTGAGCGAGCAGGCCGTCGTCGACCGGGTCGTCGAGACGGCCCTCACACACTTCGGCGGTGTGGACGTGCTGGTCAACAACGCCGGGATCATGGACCGGATGTCGGCGCTGGCGGACGTCGACGACGCCGAGTGGGAGCGGGTCATCCGGGTCAACCTCACCGCGCCGTTCCTGCTCACCCGCGCGGTGCTGCCGCACATGCTCAGGGCGGGCGGAGGTGCCGTCGTGAACACGGCCTCCGAGGCAGGCCTGCGCGGCAGCGCGGCCGGCGCGGCGTACACCGCGTCGAAGCACGGTGTGGTGGGGCTGACCAAGTCCCTGGCGGTGATGTACCGCAAGCAGGGCATCCGCGCGAACGCGATAGCGCCCGGCGGCACTCGGACGGGCATCGTGGTGGATGCGGCGCAGGACGCGCACGGACCGGCGGCGCTCGGCCCGCACTTCGTGAACGTCGGCCGGCTGGCCCAGCCGGAGGAGCAGGCCGCCGCGATCGTGTTCCTCGCCTCGGACGCGGCGAGCAACATCAACGGCGCGATCCTGCCGGTCGACGACGGCTGGGCGGCGGTCTGACGCCACCTCACCGAGCGGGCGCGGTACGCCTCATCGAGCGGGCGTGAGCGGCCCGTCGAGCGGGCGTGAGCGGACCATCGAGCGGGCGTGAGCGGACCATCGGGCGGGCGTGAGCGGACCATCGGGCGGGGGTCGGTTTTACCGAGTTCGCACGAGCGGCCTCGTCGACCGTGCGCGAACCCCCGCCTCACTCACTTCGCGCCGACGAACTTCTTCGCCAGTTGCTGCCCGGTCGTGGCGGCGGCCGCGGCGTCCTCGATCGGTTTCACCCGCGAGTTCTTGAAGACGATGTAGGTGACGCCGGAGGCCGTGCCGCCGCGTCGGGGGTCGGGCGGGATGCCCAGGGCCTTGGCGGTGGCGTACGAGGCCTCGCCGATGATGTCGCGCGGGCCGACGTCGCCGACGACCGCGTACTGCACCCGGCCCCCGTACACGACGGCCGCGACCGAGCCGCCGCGGATGCCGTGGGCGCGGTAGTCCCAGATGCCGCTGGGCGTGGGCACGACGATGTACGGCAGGTGTTCGGCGCTCAGATAGCGGCCGTCGGACTGCTGGAAGGCCGTGGAGCCGGAGAAGTACGGGTCGGTGGCGCTGTTGCAGTGGCCGGTGGACTGCCCGTCGCAGTCGATGTCCATGTCGGCCTTCCAGAACACGGCGTCGCCCCGACCGCACACCGGGATGTTCGCGGCCGTACCGCTGTCGCTGCGATAACGCCCTTGGGAGACCGCGGTGCAGTTACGCACCTTCGCCAGCAGGTCAGCGGCGCTGACGGCGGCTTCGATCCGGGTCTCCGGCCCGCCCAGGGGGTCTGGAGGATCAGGCGGTGGTGTCGTGGGGGCAAGCAGTGCGGCACTCGCCGCGGCAAGCGTCAACGCCTGTATACGCACGATTCGGGACCCTCTCGCCGGGGACACTGACACGCGCCGGACTCCGCCGAACGCTCAGTCCAATGTGGTGGCGTTCGGATCATGCTGCCACCACAGGGGTCCGTACGGTGCACACCCCGACGACACGACGGCGAGTCCCCGGCGCTCCACCAGAGGCCGGGGGCCCGGGCCCGCGATGGACCCCGGCCCCCCGGCCACCCGCGTCCGGCACCGGATCAGCGACGACAGCGGCCCGCGCCGGGACGGCATGAACTCACCATCCCCCAGGGAGAGTTCAGCCGCGAGGAGCTTCAGCATACGTAATCCCTCGGGCGGGTCACCAACGGCCCGTGGGTCACCCGCGATCGACGCGGTCACCGGCTACGCCCTCTTGATGTGATCGCGTCAGCCGCGCCATATTGGTCCGGACCATTGCAGCGAGGCCGCCCCCGGGAGGCAGAGTCGTGCGACGCGTTCTTCTACTCGTATCCGCCGTCTGCGCCGCGCTCGCGCTGCTCTCCTCCTGCGCCTGGGGCGAGGCCGACGGGGAGGACGGCGGACGTCTGCCCGGGGCACCCACGGGTGTCACGGCCGCCGCGGGCAGCGCGACCAGCGTGCATGTCATGTGGAGCGCGGTCTCGACGGAACGCGGCATCAAGGTCTACGAGGTGTATCGGGGCACCACCAAGGTCAAAGAAGTGCCGGGTGCCGAGCACATGGTGGATGTCACCATGCTGAAGCCGTCCACCAGTTACGCGTTCACCGTGCGGGCCCGCGACAAGGACGGGCGTCTCGGGCCGCCGAGCAAGACGGTCCGGGCGACGACCCCCAAGGCCGTCGCCGCCGACCGGTCGGCCCCGACCCGCCCGGGGAAGGCCGACGGACGTGCGGTCGGCAGTCGGGCGGTCCAGCTGTCGTGGTCAGCGGCCACGGACGACCGGGACGTGGTGTCGTACGACATCTATCAGGGCGAGGCGAAGATCCACAGTGTGGGCGGGAACCAGACGGCGACCGTCGTCACCGGGCTGCGGCCGGGCACTCGCTACTCGTTCACCGTCCGCGCCCGGGACGCCGCCGACAACCTCTCGCCGGCGACGGCGGCCGTACGCCTCACCACGCCGGGCACCGACGACGGGCGCGGCACCGCGCCGACCGGGTTCGAGGCCAGGACGACCCATCGTTCGGACGGGGCCTACTACCTGGAACTGAACTGGGTGCCGCCGCGCACCGACGGCGTCGTCACCGAGTACCAGATCCAGCTAGACGGCCGTACGGCGACCTCGCTGGTGTACGGCGGGAGCGCGCCGCGCGAGCGGGCCACGTACAGCTTCTACCTGGGCCCGGAACGCGGTGTGAGCCACCGGGTGCGGCTCCGGGGCAGGCTGCCGGACGGCACCTGGGGCGGCTTCTCGACGGAGCTGAAGGTGACGACCGGGGCGCAGGGCGGCTGAGAGCGTCCGTCGGCACCCACGGCTGCGGGCACGGCCGTCCCGCAACCCAGGGCACGGCCCGCCCGCCCCGAAGTCCCCCGGATGCAGCAGCCCATCACCTGTCCGGGCGACGCCCGCATGCGGCGACGCCCCGGGGCGCGTTGGCTTCCCCTGAGGCAGCACGGGCGTACCCGACCCTCGGCGGCGCAACGGACGTACCGCCGACCGTGCCGCCGGAGGGCATTCACATGCGCAACTCATCGCTCTTCCTCCGCTCGGGCCTTACCGTGGCAGCCGCCTCCGCACTTTCCTTCCTCGTGGCCGCCGGCCCGGCCGAGGCCCAATCGGGCATCTCCGTGAGCACCACGGGAACCACGGTCTCGGTCACCACCCGCGCCTGCACGAACGTCAACGGCAGCTGGGGTACCGCCTCGCTGCTCAACAGCCGCCAGGCGAACTTCTCGCAGGGGCGTCAGGTGTCCCTGTCGGGGACGAGCGCGCTCCAGTCGGCGGCGTGGTCGAACGTGAGCGCCGGCACCTACACCGTGATCGTGATCTGTTCGGACGGCACGACGGCGGGCACCCAGTCCGTCATCGTCTCGCCCAGCGTCAGGCCCACGATCTCGGCGACGGCCACGGCCTCGCCGTCGCGCGGTGTGATGGGCGGCGTGGGCGGCGGCAGCCAGGACTACGGCACGCTCACGCTGGTGGGCGGCGGCGTCCTGGTGGGTACGGCCGTCGCGGGCACGGCCTGGTACCTGCGCCGCAGGACGTCGAAGCCGTACCGCCTCTGACCCGCGCGCGGGCGCCCGGCCGGGCGCCGGGCTCCGCGTGGCTCACGCCGTCTCGTGTCCCGGCAGTTCGGCGAACTCGTCCAGGGCGTGCGTGAGCCACTGGATCCAGAAGGTCTCCAGGTCGAGGCCCGCTCGCAGCACCAGGTGTCGCAGCCGGTCCTGCGAGCTGTCCTTGCCGGGCGGGAAGTCGCGCTTCTCGATCTCCTCGTACTCGGCCAACTGCCGCTGGTGCAGGGCGAGATGGCGTCGCAGGTCGGCTTCGACGCCCTCGGTCCCGACGACGGCCGCGGCGCGCATCCGCAGCAGCAGGGTGTCGCGGTGCGGCCGCGGGTCCTGGGAGGCGGCGGTCCAGCGGGCCAGTTCGGCGCGGCCCGCGGGCAGGACCTCGTAGCTCTTCTTCTGCCCACGGGCCGGCTGCTGCGCCGGCAGTGTCCGGATGAACCCCTCGGCCTCCAGTTTTCCCAGCTCGCGATAGATCTGCTGGTGCGTCGCCGACCAGAAGTACCCGATCGACTTGTCGAACCGGCGGGTCAGCTCCAGCCCCGACGAAGGCTTTTCGAGCAGGGCGATGAGGATCGCGTGCGGGAGGGACATGGAGTCATCCTAGGGACGTGCGGCGGCCGCCCCGCGACCGCGCTCGCTCGCCCTACAGGCCCGCCGCCAGCTCGGTGCCCTGCTTGATGGCCCGCTTGGCGTCCAGTTCCGCGGCCACGTCGGCACCGCCGATGAGATGCGCGTTGTGTCCGGCCGCGACCAGTTCCTCGTACAGATCGCGGCGCGGCTCCTGGCCGGTGCACAGCACGATCGTGTCCACGGGGAGGACCGAGCTCTCCTCGCCGGCGGTCACATGCAGTCCGGCGTCGTCGATGCGGTCGTAGCGCACGCCCGGGACCATGGTGACGCCGCGGTGCTTGAGCTCGGTGCGGTGGATCCAGCCGGTGGTCTTGCCGAGGCCGGCGCCGACCTTGGTGGTCTTGCGCTGGAGCAGGTAGACGGTGCGCGGCGGGGCGGGGCGCTCGGGGGCGGCGAGGCCGCCGGGTCCCGTGTAGTCCATGTCGACGCCCCAGTGCCGGAAGTACGTCTCGGGGTCCTCACTCGCCTTGTCGCCGCCGTCGGTGAGGAACTCGGCCACGTCGAAGCCGATGCCGCCCGCGCCGAGGACGGCGACGCGCCGGCCGACGGGAGCGTCGTCGCGCAGGACGTCGAGGTAGCCCACCACGCTGGGGTGGTCGATGCCGGGGATGTCCGGGGTGCGGGGGGTGACCCCGGTGGCGACGACCACCTCGTCGTAGGCGGCGAGGTCACCGGCGGACACCCAGGTGTTCAGCCGTACGTCGACACCCTGCCAGTCGAGTTGGTGGCGGAAGTAGCGCAGCGTCTCGTCGAACTCCTGCTTGCCGGGGACCTTGCGGGCGACGTTCAGCTGGCCACCGATCTCGCCCGCGGCGTCGAACAGCGTGACGTCGTGGCCGCGTTCGGCGGCGCTGACGGCACAGGCCATCCCGGCGGGTCCGGCGCCCACGACCGCGACGCGCTTGCGCAGCCGGGTCGCGGAGAGGGTCAGCTCGGTCTCGTGGCAGGCGCGCGGGTTGACCAGGCAGGAAGTGATCTTGCCGCTGAAGGTGTGGTCGAGGCAGGCCTGGTTGCAGCCGATGCAGGTGTTGATGGCCTCGGGCCGGCCGGCCGCGGCCTTGGCGACGAAGTCGGCGTCGGCGAGCATCGGACGGGCCATCGACACCATGTCCGCGCACCCGTCGGCCAGCAACTCCTCGGCCAGCTCGGGGGTGTTGATGCGGTTGGTGGTGACGAGCGGGACGGACACCTCGCCCATCAGGCGCTTGGTGACCCAGGTGTAGGCGCCGCGGGGCACGGAGGTGGCGATGGTCGGGATGCGGGCCTCGTGCCAGCCGATGCCGGTGTTGATGATCGTCGCGCCGGCGGCCTCGACGGCCTTCGCGAGCGTGATCACCTCGTCCAGGGTGGAGCCGCCGGGGACGAGGTCCAGCATGGACAGCCGGTAGACGATGATGAAGTCCTCGCCGACGGCCTCGCGCACCCGCCGCACGATCTCCACCGGGAAACGCATGCGGTTCTCGTACGAACCGCCCCAGCCGTCGGTGCGGTGGTTGGTCTGGGTGGCGATGAACTCGTTGATGAGGTAGCCCTCGGAGCCCATGATCTCGACGCCGTCGTAGCCGGCCTGCCGGGCGAGGCGGGCGGCGCGGGCGTAGTCGTCGATGGTCCGCTCGACGTCGGCGTCGGTGAGTTCGCGCGGCGGGAAGGGGCTGATCGGCGCCTGGAGCGGGCTCGGGGCGACGAGGTCCTGGTGGTAGGCGTAGCGGCCGAAGTGCAGGATCTGCATCGCGATCCGGCCGCCCTCGCGGTGCACGGCCTCGGTGATGACCTTGTGCTGCTCGGCCTCGGCGTCGGTGGTGAGCTTGGCGCCGCCCTCGTAGGGCCGGCCCTCGTCGTTGGGGGCGATGCCGCCGGTGACGATGAGGCCCACTCCCCCGCGCGCCCGCTCCGCGTAGAAGGCGGCCATGCGCTCGAAGCCGCGCTCGGCTTCCTCCAGGCCGACGTGCATGGAGCCCATGAGGACGCGGTTGGGCAGCGTGGTGAAGCCCAGGTCGAGCGGGCTCAGCAGGTGCGGGTAACGGCTCATCGGGGCCCCTCCGTGCGCGGTGTCGTGCCTGACGTAGTTGTAGAGGACCGGGAAGCCTTTATGCAACTAGTTGCACAACCGGGATGGGGTGACACCGACCACTCACGGGTGTGCCGAGTGGGCGGCTGCGGGTGCGTGAGGGCTGGTCGCGCAGTTCCCCGCGCCCCTGGAGGTAGGCCCGCCGCACGCCCTCAGGGGGCGCGGGGAACTGCGCGAGCAACCACCCGCGACCCGCAGCCGCCACACAACCCCCGCCCCCGGCTTCGGGCACAGTGACCCCATGACCCCGCACGCCGACACGATCGCCCTCGCCCAGCGCCTCGTCCGCTGCCCCAGCCGCGCCGGGATCGACGACTACGGCCCCGTCCTCGGCGTCCTGGAGGACGGGCTCGCCGGACGTGAGCTGCCGTACCGGCGCCTGCACGGCGAGGACGGCGCCGTCGTCGGCCTGCTGATCGAGGTCGCGGGCGCCCTGCCCGGCCCCTGGTGGGCACTGGACGCCTGCGTCGACACCGCGCCCTACGGCGACGAGAGCGCCTGGACGTTCCCGCCGGACAGCGGTGACGTCGTCGACGGCTGGCTGCGCGGCAGGGGCGCCGCCGACTCCAAACTCGCCGCGGCGATGTTCTGCGCCGTCGCGGCCGAACTGCACGACCGGGCCGCCGACCTGCGCGGCGGGCTCGCGGTACTGCTCGACGTGGACGAGCACACGGGCGGCTTCGGCGGTGCCCGCGCCTATCTGGCCCACCCGGAGACGGTCCGTCCGGCCGGCGTGATGATCGGCTACCCGGGGCTCGACGAGGTCGTGGTGGGCGGGCGCGGGCTGTGGCGCGCCACGATCGCGGTGCACGCAGCCTCGGGCCACTCGGGGTCCCGCAGTACCGCGTCCGGCGCCGTCTCCCGCGCGGCTCTTCTCGTACGGCTTCTGGAGGAGGCGGAGCTGCCCGGCGCCGAGGGCGACTTCCCGCTGCCGCCGAAGCTGACGGTGACGTTCTGCCACGGCGGCCAGGGCTTCTCGGTGGTGCCCGACCTGTGCGAGCTGGGCGTCGACATCCGCACGACGCCCCACTTCGACGCCGACGCCGCCGAACACCTGGTCCGCGAGGCGGTGGGCGAGCTGGATTCGCGGGTGCCGGCCCCGCGGCCGACCGTGATCATGCCGGTGGCGTCCTGGCCGCCGTACCGGCTGGCCGAGGAGGAGCAGCCCGCGGCGGCGCTCCTGGACGCCGCCGCGCGGGAAGGGCTGACGGTACGGGCCAGGACCGCCGGTCCTTCGAACATCGGCAACCTGCTCGCGGGCGAGGGCATCCCGGCCACGGCGGGCTTCGGGGTGCGGTACGCGGGGCTGCACGGCGTGGACGAGCGGGCCTGTCTTCAGGACCTGCCCGCCGTCCACGCCGCCTACCGGCACGCCGCGCTCGGCCTGCTGGGCCCGTCATGACCGAGCGCGCCCTTGCCGGACTCGGTCAGGACAGCCCGGTGCGGCTCTCCAGCACCACGTGCAGCTCCCGCTCCTGGTCACCCGAGGCGGAGGCCAGGTCGTGCACCGTGAACAGGGAGTCCAGCGTCGTACGGAGCCGTTCGATGGCCCAGTAGCCGCCCTGTGCGTCCGCCTCGACGGAGGACGAGAGGCGGGCCGGCGCCGGGCACTCCTGCGTATCGGTCACCTCGAACGTGCCGAGCCACACCATCGGGCGCGTCTCGTGGAGCTGCTGCGGCACGTCCTCGGGGCCCCGGTCGGACTCGAAGCACGTGCACAGCGCGTCGAACACGATCCGGGCGTCTTCCTTGCTGCATCCGCTGATCTCGACGGAGACGGGCTCCTCGTGCAGTCGTTCACGTTCCATCGTGATCGCTCCTCTCGTGGCCGCGTCGCGGTGCCACGGGTAGCCGCGGAACCGGACCCCAACCCAAGAAAAGCACCACCCACGCCGGAGCACTACCGGCGGAGCCCGCCGGTCCGGATCCGCCGGAACCGCCGGCACCCGTCACCGGCGGCGCCGTCGCCGCGTCGGTCTCAGCCGCGCGTGAACTTGTACGTCTTGCTGTCGGTCAGCACGCAGAAGCCCGGCGAGACGACGATCACGCGCAGCGTGCCGGTGCGGCGGTCGTAGTCGATGCCCTCCGTCTCGAAGTTGCCCGAGCAGGAGCTGCGCAGCGGGAGCTGGCGCAGGGCCGTGACATGGCCGGTCACGTCGGAGCCGCCCGGCTCGGCGGAGAGGTCGATCTGGAGCAGCGGCTTGGTCATGCCGAAGAGGGTGCCCGCCGGGTCGTCGGAGGAGCACAGCAGCGTCGTGGCGTCCAGGAAGTCGCAGCCCTGTACGTCGCGTACGGCGTGGTCGAGCCGGATGCTGGAGGTCCAGGGGAGGTTCGCCGAGGGCGAGGTGCTCGGGTTGACGCCGGGGGTGGGGTGGACCAGCAGGCGGGTCATGGTGCCCCACTCGCCCGAGACCATCCACTGGCCGGCGGGCGCGATGGCGACGAAGGAGTTGTTCAGCGCCTCCCCGGAGCCCAGCGTGTGCACGTATTCCGACCAGGCCCCGTTCGGCGCCTGCACCCGGAACATCTTCGCGGTGCCCGAGTCCGCCTGGTACGGCTCGACGTAGTAGCCGTTGTAGGAGGCGTCCGGGTCGCCCACGTGGTTCCAGCCGCGGCTGGAGACCGAGACGGGGATGGTGCCGATGCCGGTGTAGCGGTTGGCACTGTTCGCCGGGACCTCCACGGAGGCCAGACCCTGGCTCTCGGTCAGCGGGTCGGCACGGTCGGAGCCCACCTCCGTCCAGGTGTCGGCGGCCTGTGCGGGCGCCGCGGAGGACAGCACGGCTGCGGAGGCGAAGGCGACGAGGCCGGTGAGAACCGCATGACAACGTTGCCGGGCACGCAGGGCCATGGGAACGACTCCTCAGAGGGTGGGGGCGTGTCGGCGACAGTCTGGCGGGGTGATGTGGTCATGTACAGACCAAGCAGAAGAACGCCCGCTGTCTGATCGGCCACAGTCGCGTGCCCCGGCGCCGCCTTCGGGGGACGACCACCGCCGTGTTGAGGGATGGTGGAGGTGAGCGACCGAGGGGGCCCGGAGACGGTTGAACACGGTAGAACAAGGGGAGTCGGCACCGGAGAACGCCGTGCCGCGACGATGGGCGAAGGCGGTGCGTGGGATGTCTCCAGCCGAACCTCCCGGCGCCGAGGAGCCGGTGCGCGGCGCCGAGGACGAGGCGCCGGTGCGCGGCGCCGAGGGCGAGGAGCCGGTGCGCGGGCCGGTGGGTCCGAGCGGGCTGCTCGACGTGCTCGGCGTGGCCTCGGTCGTGCTGGACGTCGAGGGGCGCATCGTGCTGTGGAGCCCCCAGGCCGAGGAGTTGTTCGGTTACTCGGCCCAGGAGGCGCTGGGCGAGTACGCCGCCCGGATCATGGTCCACGAGCAGTACGTGGACCTCGTCGTCAAGCTGTTCGCCGACGTCATGGAGACCGGTGAGGGCTGGGCCGGGGCGTTCCCGATCAGGCGCAAGGACGGCGGCACCCGCCTGGTGGAGTTCCGCAACATGCGGCTGCTGGACGACCAGGGCGACATCTACGCGCTGGGCCTGTGCGCCGACCAGAGCACGGTCCGCCGGGTGGAGCGGGACGTCGCCCTGTCCACGCGCACCATCGCGCAGGCCCCGATCGGTCTGGCCGTCCTCGACACCGATCTGCGCTACGTCTCGGTCAACGCGGCGCTGGCCCGGCTCAACGGCATCCCCGCCGAGGACCACATCGGCCACACGCCGCGCGAACTGCTGCCCGGCGTCGACGCCGACGGCATCGAGGCGGCCCTGCGCATGGTCCTGGGCACCGGTGAGCCCCTCGTCAACCAGCGCATCGTGGGCCGTACGCCCGCCGATCCGGACCGGGAGCACTTCTGGTCCGTCTCGCTGTACCGCCTGGAGGACACGGCGGGCACGGTGCTCGGCGTGGCCGGGATGGCCGTCGACATCACCGAGCAGCATCAGGCGGCGCTGGAGGCCGCGACGGCACGGCGGCGCCTGGATCTCATCGCCGACGCCTCCGCGCGCATCGGCACCACCCTGGAGCTGGACCGCACGGCGCGGGAGCTGGCCGAGGTCGCCGTGCCGGAGCTCGCCGACATCGCGGCCGTCGACCTCCTGGAAGCGGTGGTGGACGGCAGGCGCAGGAGCCTCGGCCCTGCCGAGGCGGCGGTGATCCGCGCCCTGGCCGTCAAGGCCCACCGGCCCACGGAGGCTCTCGACGCCGCCGATCCGCCGGGAGAGGTCGCCCACTACGGCCCGGACCGACTCGTCACCGAGTGCGTGCGCACCGGCAGTCCGGTGCTGGTAGCCCGCGTCCGGGATGAGGACCTGCCGCGCATCGCCCGCTCCCCCGAGGCCGCCGTGCAGTTGGGCCGCGCGGGTGTGCACTCCTATCTGGCGGTGCCGCTGATCGCGCGGGGCGAGGTGCTGGGCGCCCTCGATCTCAAGCGCACCGGCAATCCGCTGCCGTTCAGCGACGACGATCTGCTGCTCGCCCGGGAGTTGGCGGCCCGTGCGGCGGTGCAGATCGACAACGCCCGCTGGTACCAGAACGCCCGCGACACCGCCCTGACCCTCCAGCGCAGCCTGCTGCCCAGCCACCCCGCGGTGACGGGCGGCCTGGAGGTTGCCTCCCGCTACCAGCCGGCGGGCGCCACCGCCGAGGTCGGCGGGGACTGGTTCGACGTGATACCGCTGGACGGCGGCAAGACGGCGCTCGTCGTCGGCGATGTGATGGGCAGCGGCATCGACGCCGCCACGACCATGGGCCGACTCCGCACCGCGACGAACACCCTGGCGTCCCTGGACCTCGAACCCACACGGCTCCTTGAGCACCTCGACAAGATCACGCAGGGCCTCGACCACTCCATAGCGACCTGTGTCTATGCCGTGCACGACCCGAAGCTGCGGCAGGTCCGGATCGCCAACGCGGGGCATCTGCCGCCCGCACGCGTCCGTCCAGGGCATGACCCGGAGTTCCTCGAACTGCCCACGGGGGCGCCGCTGGGCGTCGGTGGTGTCGCCTTCTCGACGACGGCCGTGGATCTCGAACCCGGCGACCAGCTGGTCTTCTACACGGACGGGCTCGTCGAGACCCGTCAACATCCGCTGGACGAGCGCCTCGACGCGCTGCTGGAGCTCCTCGACGACCCCTACCGCCCGCTGGAGGAGTGCTGCGACCTCCTCCTGCGCACCCTGCACCGGCCCGACAACTCCGACGACGTGGCACTGCTCATCGCACGTGTGCTGCCGACGAGTTGAGCGGCGCCCTCCCCTGACATCCGATCCGCCTGACGTACCGGTTTCGGGACCGTGCGGCCGTATCCGGTCGCACGGTCCCGAACCGAGGTCAGTTCCCGCCCGAGCCGTCAGGCGGACTCTTGCAGTCTGCGCAGTGAGGCGACGAGCTGATCCACCTCCCCGTAGGTGTTGTAGAGGGCTAGCGAGGCGCGTGCCGCCGAATCGAGTCCGTAGTGGGCGAGGGCCGGTTGGGCACAGTGGTGACCGGCGCGGACGGCGATCCCGTCCCGGTCGAGCCAGTCCGCGACGGCGGCCGGGTCCTGTCCGGCGAGCGTGAAGGTGAGCACCGCGATCCGGTCGGGCGCCGAGCCGATCAACTCCAGCCCGGGAACGGTGGCGAGGGCCTCGTGCGCATACGCCATGAGGTCCCCCTCGTAGACCGCGACAGCCGCACGGTCGAGGGATGTCAGCCAGTTCAGGGCGGCAAGCAGTCCGACGACTCCGCCGATGTGGCCGGTGCCGGCCTCCATCCGGTGCGGCACCGGCGCGAAGGTGGTCTCCCCGAACGCCACGGATTCGATCATGTTGCCGCCGCCCTGCCAGGGGGCCATCCCCGCGAGGAGTTCCGGCTTCGCGTACAGGGCGCCGATGCCGGTCGGCGCGAACAGCTTGTGGCCCGAGAACGCGTAGAAGTCCGCGTCCAACTCCCTGACGTCGACGGGGAAATGGGCCACCGCCTGGGCACCGTCCACCAGCACCTTGGCGTTGTAGCGGTGGGCGAGTGCCGTCATCTCCCCGACCGGTGGAACCGTGCCGAGGACGTTCGACGCATGGCTGATCGCGACGAGTTGCGTCCGCGAGGACAGCAGGTCGCGGTACGCGTCCTGGTCGATCTCCCCGTCCTTCGTGAGGGGAATCGGCACGAGCCGGGCGCCGGTCTGCTTGGCGACCATCTGCCAGGGGACGATGTCCGAGTGGTGCTCCAGGACCGGCACCAGGATGTCGTCCCCGGGCCCGAGGTTGGCGCGGCCCCAGCTCTGGGCGACGAGGTTGACGGCCTCCGTGGTGCCGCGCACGAAGACGATGTCCTCCGGTCCTGCGGCGCCGAGGAAGTCGGCGACGGCCGCCCTGCCCGCCTCGTACGCCTCGGTGGCCTCCCGCGCCATGGTGTGGGCGCCCCGGTGGATGTTGGAGTTGGCGGCGCCGTAGTAGGCGGCGAGCGCCTCGATGACCTGGCGCGGCTTCTGGGTCGTGGCCGCGTTGTCGAGCCAGACGAGAGGACGGCCGTTGACGGTGCGGTGCAGGATCGGGAATTCCTGCCGGACCAACTCGGCGCTGAAACCGCCGGGTTGACGCACCGGCGGCGACGGGGCGGCCGACTGCGCCGGCCATGCCGTGACGTCAGGAGTAGTCATGGTACTTGGACACCTCGACGTTCTGGAGCACGGCGATGGCGTCGTCCACCAGCACCGCGGTGTTGAAGTACGCCGTCATCAGGTACGACGTGATGCCCTTCTGGTCCATGCCCATGTTCCGCATGGACAGGCCGGGTTCGACCTCGTCCGGCACCCCCGCGGGGCGCAGTCCCACGACGCCCTGCTCCGCCTCGCCTGTTCGCATCAGCAGGATCTCGGTGGTCCCGGCGGCGTCGCCGGAGCCGTTCGGGCAGGGCACCTTGTCGGAGGGGAGCAGCGGCACACCCCGCCAGGTCAGCAGGGGGCTGCCGAACCGGCTGTCCGTCACCGGGGGCACGCCCCGCCGCGTACATTCACGTCCGAACGCGGCGATGGCCCGGGGGTGCGCCAGGAAGTAGGCGGGCTGCTTCCACACCTTGGCGAGCAGCTCGTCGAGGTCGTCGGGGGTGGGGGCACCCGTGCGCGCCTGCACGCGCTGGCCGGCCGGCACATTGTGGAGGAGCCCGAACTCGGGGTGGTTGAGCATCAGGTTCTCCTGCCGCTCGCGCAGGGCCTGGACGGTCAGGTTGGCCTGCGTGCGCGTCTGGTCCATCGGCCCGTTGTAGAGGTCGGCGACGCGGGAGTGCACCATCATCCGGGTCTGCGCGAGGGTCATGTGGTACTCGCGCGGCGCGTCCTCGTAGTCGACATACGTGCTCGGCAGGTCGACCTCGCCCATATGGCCGCCGCTCAGGTCGATCGGCGCCTCGGCACCGGGTGCGGGCATGTCGCCGGCCGTGTACGAGTCGACAGCGCCGCGCAGCGTGTCGTCGCGGTCCATGAGCCGGGCGAGCGCCGAACGCTCGGCACGCAGCGCGACGCCCGGGGTGACGGCCTTCACCGCGTACGGCATGGGCTCGCCCTTGGTCCATGACTCCAGGTCGAAGTACTGCCCGTCGCCGATGACCTGGATCAGGGCTTCGTCGCCGTAGCGGCCGGTGGTCCGCTTCTCGGCGCGGCCGCGGACGATCACCCACAGGTGCTCGGCGGTGTCGCCCTCCCGCACCAACACCTGACCGGGCTCGAAACTCATCTCCGTGAAGCCGTCGGCGAGTTGGCCGAGGGAGGCGTCGTCGGCCTCGCGGAGGTACGGGATCTCACGTAAGTCCCCCGGAATCACACGGGGACCTTCCTCGTCGGTGTGGGTGCTGATGCGGTCGTCGCCGAGGACGTAGGTGCGGCGCCGGTTGACGCGATAGACACCTGATTCCACATCGACCCAGGGAAGGGCGCGCAGCAGATAGCGCGGGGTCACTCCACGCATCTGCGGTGTGGTCTTCGTGGTGGTCGCGAGTTGCCGGGCGGCCTCGGGGCCGAGGCTGATGCGGTCGGTCGTCACAGGGGTCTCCTCTGGTCGATCGCTTCGGATGGTCGATCGCTCCGGACCGGGCTTTCGTTCGAGCGACGCCGATCGTGCAGGCAGCAACTGCCCCTCACAAGGTGCGCAGGACGCCGCTCAGGGTGGTCCGGGCCGAAAACCCGTGCCCCGGAGCGGAGCCGGCGCGCCTTGTCCGTCCGCCCGGACCCGTGACGCCACCAGTGACGGAACCGCGGACAATGTTCCAAGACCCGGGATGACCCGACAGCTCGATGCGCGGTCAATCTCCTTACAGAGGTCTTGATTTGGTCCCGTATGGCAGCTTTCGACTTCCCAAAGCAGCGCTTATACAGCCCCATTTCAGGGCGTGATTGGGTGAATCGGAAAGTACTCGTGAATCGCGGGGCGGGCGCCCCTTTTCACAGGAACTGATTACTGGTTCCTTATGGTGCGCATCCCACAATCACAGCAAGGCATGGCATGGGGATGCCGGGTGCCATGACCGAAGGGAGCGAGCCGTGACACACGATCCGGAACGGGAGCACCCGCGCGGGGCGGCGCCGGGCGGACTGTGGCGGCGGCGGTCCGGCCGCGCCAAGGCGGTCACCGCGGCGGCCACGGTCGCGGCCCTGACCCTCGGCGGTACGGTCGCCTACGCCGCGACCTCCTCGGGCTCCGGGGACGGCGCCTCCCCCTCGGCCTCCGGGCCCGCCTCGCCGTCGCCCGGCACGCCCGGCGAACGGCACGGGCCCGGCATGCGGTTCGGCCTCCGTGAAGGCGGCGTGCACGGCGAGTCGACCGTGAAGGACCCCGACAGCGGCAAGTGGGTCGTACGGATCTGGCAGCGCGGCACCGTCGAGAAGGTCGACGGCGACCGGGTCACGGTGAAGAGCGAGGACGGCGCCGAGTGGACGTGGACCGTCGGCTCGGACACCACCGTGCGCCATGACGGCGACAAGGGCTCCGGCGCCGGCGACCTCGAGAAGGGCGACGACATCTTCGTCGTCGGCACCCGGGCCGACGACCACACCAGGACGGCCGACCGTGTCCTCGCGGGGAACCGGGAGCAATGGAAGCAGGGGAAGGGCGAGGGCAAGGACCGGGACAGGGGGCCGGGTGACTGGCGCGGCAAGTTCCCCGGGCCCCGGCACTGGGACGGGCCCGGTTCCGGCCCCTCGGACAGCGATTCGGACGGCCCTTCGCACACCGACGCAACGACCTGAGCCGACCCGATGGCCCGGCGGCACGATGACCCGGCGGCACGGCGGCACGGCGGCCCCATGGCTCGGTGGCCCGGCGGCCCGGTGGCCCGGTGGCCCCTCACGACCTGAACCGGCCCACCGACCCGGCGCGACCCTCACGACCCGAGCCGGCCCACCGACCCGCCCCGCCTCGACCCGGCCCGACCATCACGACCCGAGCCGGCCCACGCCACGCCCCGACCCGGCCGACCGTCACGACCTGAACCCGCCCACCGACCCGCCGCCACCTGAGTCGGCCCCGGTCCGTCACGACCTGTGTCGGCGGGCCACCCCAGCTGCCCCTTCAGCGATCCCGGCCGCGGCCGATCACGACGTTCGCGTGCAGTTCCTCGGAGACGACCAGCCGCGCCGACAGCCCGCTGTCGGTGAAGGCCTCCAGGGCCGTCGGCGCCTGACGTTCGCTGGTCTCGATCAGCAGGCAGCCGCCGGGGGCCAGCCACTGGTGCGCCCCGGCCGCCACCCTGCGCAGCACGTCCAGACCGTCCGGGCCGCCGTCGAGGGCGACGCGGGGCTCGTGGTCGCGGGCCTCCGCGGGCAGGAGACCGACCTCGTCGGAGGGCACGTACGGCACGTTCGCGGCGAGGATGCCGACACGTCCGCGCAGGCTGTCGGGGAGCGCCTCGAACAGGTCGCCGGTGTGCACGCGCCCGTCGTAGGGGGCCACGTTGCGGCGGGCGCAGCGCACGGCCGCCGGGTCGATGTCGGCGGCGTGCAGCTCGACCGGGCCGGGTGAGCCGAGGGCGGCGGCCAGGGCCGCGCCGACCGCACCGGAGCCGCAGCACAGGTCCACGACCACGGACGCGTCGGGCGCGGCGGCGACAGCCTGCTCGACCAGGAACTCGGTACGGCGGCGGGGCACGAAGACCCCGGGTTCGACGGCTATGCGCAGCCCGCGGAACTCGGCCCAGCCGACGACGAGTTCGAGCGGCACGCCCGTGACGCGCCGGTCCACCATGGCGGTCAGTTCGTCCGGGGTGCGGGCGGCGGCCAGGATCAGCCGGGCCTCGTCCTCGGCGAAGACACAGCCGGCGGCCCGGAGCGCGGTCACGACGGCGTCGTACGGCAAAGGTGACGGGGAAGCGGGCGAGGGGGGAGACAGAGAGGGCATGGAAGCCGAGAGCCTTTCGGAAGCCGAAGGATGCTCTCGCGGCCGCCTACTGGCGGTGGTCCGCGCCGATACGAGGTGAGAGCACCCGACCTGACACAGCGGTAATGGGTCTCACCTCCTGGTTCTCCGCGGGACCGGGACTGCCCCGGCCGGACGGCCACATTACCCCAACGATCACGACCGTCGGGCCCTTCCCGGCCCTCCGTGGGACCACCCCGCCGGAACGCGTACGGTTGTACGAAGCACGTACCGATCACCGAAGCACGTACCGATCACGCCCGACCCGCGGGCCGTCGCCCACGCCGGCCTGGAGGCACCACCCGCATGAACGTCACCCGAGGCTTCACCGGACGCCCGCGCGTCCACAACGAAGCCCTGCCGCCCGGCCAGTACGACGCGGGCGACGACTGGCCCGTCCTGTCCGCCGAGGTCACACCCGACCTGACGCCGGCCGAGTGGTCGTTCCGCGTGGACGGGCTGGTGGAGGAGCCGCGCGGCTGGAGCTGGGACGAGGCGCACGCGCTGCCGGGGTCGGTGTACGAGGGCGACATCCACTGCGTGACGAGCTGGTCGAAGTTCGGTGTGCGGTTCGGCGGCGTGTCGCTGGACACCTTTCTCAGTGTGGTCCGGCCCCATGTGTCGGCCACACATGTCGTCGCCTATTCGCACACCGGCTACACCGCCAACCTTCCGCTGGCCGACGTGACCGGCGGGCGGGCCTGGATCGCCTGGGAGTACGACGGGCGCCCGCTCACCCCGGAGCACGGTGGTCCGGCGCGGCTGCTGGTGCCGCACCTGTACTTCTGGAAGAGCGCCAAGTGGATCGCGGGTCTGCGTGTCCTGGACCACGAGGAGCCGGGGTTCTGGGAGCGGAACGGCTACCACGCCCGGGGCAACCCCTGGGAGGAGCAGCGGTACTCCGGTGACTGAGACAGCCGACACGTACGCGCCGCGGACCCGATTCGCCGTGCCCGGCCGGATCGCCGTCAGCGAGCAGGCCGCCACGCTGTGGCAGACGGCGACGATCACCGGGATCCGCCGCGAGACCCCGCACGCCGCGACCTTCCGGCTCGCGGTGCCCGACTGGGCGGGCCATCTGCCCGGCCAGCACCTGATGCTGCGGCTGACCGCCGGGGACGGCTATGTGGCCCAGCGCCACTATTCGATCGCGTCCGCGCCCGACGACTCCGGTCACATCGAGCTCACCCTGGACCATGTGGACGGCGGTGAGGTCTCGGGCTGGTTCCACACCGTGGCCGAGCCGGGTGACACGGTCGAGGTGCGCGGTCCCCTCAGCGGCTTCTTCGCCTGGCCCGGGGACCGGCCGGCGCTCCTGCTCGGCGCCGGGTCCGGCGTCGTGCCGCTCATGTCGATGGTGCGGCACCACCGGGCGCGGGGGCTGGATGTGCCGCTGCGGCTGCTGGTGTCGGCGCGCAGCCCCGAGGAGCTCGTCTACGCACGGGAGTACGGCGCGGAGACGACGCCCGTGTTCACACGGAGCGCACCGGAGGGCGTGGTGGTGGGACGTATGGCCGCCGCACATGTGGCGCCGCTCCTGGCCGAGCAGCCTCCCGGTGGCTGGGAGGCCTATGTGTGCGGCTCCAACGGGTTCGCCGAACATGCCTCGCGGCTGCTCGTTGCGGCGGGACAGCCCGTGGACCGTATCCGTATCGAACGCTTCGGCTGATCAGCAGGCCCCGTGGGGCCATATGTGCGTCCGGATCCGTCAGGAACGTTGTCCGGTGTGCGGGGTACCTGGATGCCATGCGAAGCCAGGTGCATGGCTGGCGCCTTCGGTCGAGTCCGTTGCGGCGCCGGTCGGATGTCATGGAAGCGTGGACGCTGGTGGCCGTGGCGGTCCTGCTGCTGGTCGTCGCGCCCCTGACCGGGGTGGCGGCGGCCTGGTGGGCTCATGGCGACGCCCGGGCCATGGTCCGCGAGCAGCGGGAGGACCTGCGTCTCGTCCGGGCCGAGGTCGTCGAGCGGGCCTCGCGCACCGCTCCCCTCGCACAGAGCGCACGTCAGCCGACCGCCAAGGCCACGGTGCGCTGGACGGATCCGCAGCAGGGCCCTCGCACGGCCGTGGCACGGGTCCCGCCGGGGACGGGCACGGGTGAGAAGGTCGACGTCTGGCTCGACTCCCGCGGCCACAGCGTGACCCCTCCCCCGGGCACCGCGGCGGTCTGGCAGAACACCGTCACCATCGGCGTCTGCACGACGGGCGCCGCGGTCGCCGTGATCCTCTTCGGCCACACCGTCGTGCGGCATGCCTCCATGCGTCGCCGTCTCTCCGAGTGGGACCAGGCATGGGCCCGCACCGAACCGGCCTGGACGGGCCGCCGGGCATGAGGAGCCGCGCCATGTCAGGTTGACCGGCCCTGCATCGCCCGTGCCACCCGGCCGTGCGCCCGCAGCGCCTCCGCCAGTTCGGCCAGCCGGGGTTCACCGCGGTCGACCAGGATCCGGCCGCCGACCACGGTCGTCCAGGCCCGGGCGGGACCGCACCGAAGCCACGCCTCCACCGGATCGCTCAGCGCACCGGCCAGGGCGACCTCGTGCAGGTCCCAGACGACCAGGTCGGCGCAGGCGCCGGGCCGCAGATGACCCAGTTCGTCGTCCCGGCCCAGGCAGCGGGCCGAGCCGCGGGTGGCGATGTCGAGGGCGTCGCGGGCGGTCATCGCGCCGGGGCCGCCGCGGTAGCGGCCCAGCAGCAGCGCGGCCCGGGTCTCCATCCAGAGCGAGGCGTGGTCCGTCGAGGCGGAGCCGTCGCAGCCGATGCCGACCGGCAGGCCCAGTTCGCGCATCTCCCTGACGCGCGCGGTGCCGCCTCCGATGAGCATGTTGGAGCTGGGGCAGTGCGCGACGGCGACGCCGGCAGCCGCGAGGCGGCGCAGCTCGGCGTCGTCGGCATGGATGCAGTGGGCGACCCAGCTGCGGTCGCTCATCCACCCCGTCTCCTCGAAGTACTCGACGGGACGACAGCCGTAGGTCTCGAGGCAGTAGGTGTCCTCGTCGTGGTCCTCGGCGAGGTGGGTGTGGAGCCGTACGTCGTGCCGCTCGGCGAGTTCGGCGGTCGCGGTCATCAGCGACCTGGTGACCGAGAAAGGTGAGCAGGGCGCGAGCGCGACCCGTACCAGCGCGCCCGGCCCGGGGTCGTGGTACGCCCCGATCAGCCGCTCGCTGTCGGCGAGGACCTCGTCCTCCGTCTGTGTGACGCTCCTCGGCGGCAGTCCGCCGTCCTCGACGGAGCGGGTCATCGAGCCGCGGGTGGCGTGGAAGCGGAAGCCGATGTCGCGGGCGGCACGGATCTCGGCGTCGACGAGGCGGGGGCGGGGATGGACGTAGAGGTGGTCGGAGGACGTGGTGCAGCCGCCCATGAGGAGTTCGGCCATACCGACGTAGGCCGAAACGTACGCGCCCTCCTCGTCGAGACGGGCCCAGATCGGGTAGAGGGTGGTGAGCCAGTCGAACAGCGAGCCGTTCACGGCGGGCGCGTAGGAGCGGGTGAGGTTCTGGTAGATGTGATGGTGCGTGTTGATCAGGCCCGGGGTGACGAGCCGTCCGGACGCCCGGACGGTCGTGCGGGCCTCAGGTTCGCTTCCGGCGGGGCCGACACCGGTCACCCGACCATCGCTGACGGCCAGCCAGCCGCCGGGGATCTCCCAGCCGCTGTCCACGACGAGCAGTTCGGCATCTCTGACCAGCAGTTCCGCGACCTCGATCGGCGGATCGACGGCAGACGTCATGGCCCCATCGTAGGCGCACGGCGGGCCGTAGATCTGGCGAGTCCTCCGATCATCGACGTACGGTGTGATCATCCGCAGTCACTCTTCGCAAAGGCGGTCCGTCATGGCCCTGTTCGACCTTCCGCTCGACGAACTGCGCGAGTACCGCAGCGAGTCGGTCGAGCCCGAGGACTTCGACGCGTTCTGGTCCAAGACGCTCCAGGAGGCGCGTGAGCACGAGCTGGACGCGCGCTTCGAGCCGGTCGACACGGGGCTGAGCACCGTGCAGGTGTACGACGTGACGTTCTCCGGGTTCGGCGGTCACCCGGTGAAGGGCTGGCTGCGGCTGCCGGCCGGGGCGACCGGGCCGTTGCCGCTGGTCGTGGAGTTCATCGGCTACGGCGGCGGGCGCGGCCTGCCGCACGAGAACCTGCTGTGGGCCTCCACGGGCCGGGCGCACTTCTCGATGGACACGCGCGGTCAGGGCAGCGCGTGGGGCGGTGGCGGCGGGACGCCCGACCCGGTGGGGGCCGCGCCCGCGTATCCCGGGTTCATGACGCGGGGCATCGACGCGCCCGAGAACTACTACTACCGCCGGGTGCTGACGGACGCGGTGCGTGCCGTCGAGGCGGCCCGCTCCCACCCCCTCACCGACGCCGCCCGCACGGTCGCGCTCGGCGCGAGCCAGGGCGGCGGCATCACGATCGCGGTCGGCGGTCTGGTCCCGGACCTGGTGGCGGTCGCGCCGGACGTGCCGTTCCTGTGCGACTTCCCACGCGCGGCGACCCTCACGGACCGTCACCCGTACCGCGAGATCGGCCTCTACCTCAAGACGCACCGGGGCCGCACCGAGGACGCCCTGCGGACCCTGTCGTACTTCGACGGCGTCCATTTCGCGGCGCGCGGCCGGGCGCCCGCGTTCTTCTCGGCGGCGCTGGAGGACCAGACCTGCCCGCCCTCCACCGTCTTCGCGGCGTTCAACGCATGGGCCCACGACGAGAAGGCCATCGAGGTGTACGACTTCAACGACCACGAGGGCGGCGGCCCGTTCCACGAGGCGGCCAAGCTGGACTGGCTGCGCTCGCACGCCTGAGGGCGCCGTATGGAGACTCGTGAGGCGGCGGAGCGGTTCGTGCGCGTCTGGCGGCGGGCCTGGGCCGAGCACGACGTGGACGCGCTGCTGGAGCTCTACGCCGAGGTCTGCGTCCACCGCTCGATGCCGTTCCGCGCGCCGCATCGGGGGCGCGGCGAGCTGGGCGCGTATCTGCGCTGGTCGTTCGCGGCCGAGCGGGTGACCGACGTGCGCTTCTCCGCCCCGGTCGTCGGTGCGGACGGTGTGGCCGTGGCCGAGTTCCGGGTCCTCTCCGACGAGGACGGCAGGCCGGCCACGCTGGCCGGCTGCGTCTTCGCTCGTTTCGACGCCGCGGGACTGGCCGTCGAGACCCGCGACTACTGGCACACGGTCGAGGGGCACCGGGAACCGGAGGGCTCGCTCTTCTTCGCGTGACTTCGGCCGTGCGGGCACCTTCCGTCCAGTCCGACCAGTCGGTACGTTCAGGGAGCCCGGGTCGCGGCGTCGTGGCCCGAGGTTCCGGCGGACGACAAGGGGTGGGCCGATGGCGGAGCACGAGGCACAGGTGCAGGGGCAGTGCGATCCGCGGTTCGCGGCGGTGCGGGCGGCGTTCGAGGCGAACTTCCGGGACCGCGAGGAGCTGGGCGCCGCGGTCGCCGTCACCGTCGACGGCCGGACCGTGGTGGACCTGTGGGGCGGGTGGGCCGACGCGGAGCGCGGCCGCCCCTGGGAGCGCGACACACTGGTCAACGTGTGGTCGACGTCCAAGGGGCCGACCGCGCTGTGCGCCCACATCCTCGCCGACCGGGGCCTGCTCGACCTCGACGCACCGGTGGCCACGTACTGGCCCGAGTTCGCCGCCGCCGGCAAGGAGCAGATCCTCGTACGACATCTGCTCTCCCACCGCGCCGGCCTGTCAGGGCTCCGGGAGCCGCACTCCTTCGAGCAGCTCTGCGACTGGGAGCTGACGACGCAGCGGCTCGCGGCGATGGAGCCGTGGTGGGAACCGGGGACCCGGTCCGGGTATCACGCGTTCACGTACGGCTCCCTGGTCGGGGAGGTCGTGCGGCGGGTGTCGGGGCTGCTGCCGGGAGCCTTCCTGGAGCGGGAGGTGACCGGGCCGCTCGGGATCGACTTCACGATCGGGCTGCCCGAGAAGGAGTCCGGGCGGGTGGCCGAACTGGTGCAGCCGCCGGTCGCCAGGAGCAGTGAACAGGCGGCGATCTTCAGCCAGTTGGCGCCGGCGGCGCTCGCCGCGCTGACCAACCCGATCCTGGGCGCGGCCCAGGCCAACTCGCCCGAGTGGCGGGCCGCCGAGATCCCCGCCGCGAACGGGCACGGCACCGCGAGGGCGGTCGCCGCGCTGTACGGGATCTTCGCGGGGCGCGGTACTTTCGACGGCCATCGCGCCCTCTCCCCCGAGGCCGCCGAGCGAGTGCGTGAGGGACAGGGCGGCTGCCGCGATCTCGTGCTGGGCGCCGGGTTCGCGCACGAGACGGAGATCGGCCTCGGTCTGTGGCTGAGCGGGCCCAACGGCTCTTACGGACCCAACCCGAGGGCTTTCGGACACGACGGCTTCGGTGGCTCGTGCGGTCTCTCGGACCCGGAAGCAGGGGTGTCGCTGGGGTACACCATGAACCGGATGGGGCCTCATATCGCGGACGACCCACGGAAGATGGCGCTGATCGACGCCCTGTACGACGCCCTGTGACGGCCCTTCGGCGCGGGCCGTTTCAGCCGAAGTGAGTGACCGCCCTTCCGCCCTGGTTTAGACCACTGCTTAGATCTGGTGACGCAAGGAGCCCGCTCGGCTACAACACGTCACCAACAGGAGGCGCGGCATGGCCCGCACCACCCCGCACGACCGCCCGCTCACCGAAGCCCAGCCGCTGTACTGGCGGATCGCCACCGAGCTCCTCGGCGAGCTGCGCGACGGGACGATCCCGCCGGGCGAACGGCTGCCGGGGGAACGGCATCTGGCGGAGCATTTCGGGGTCAGCAGGGAGACCGTACGGCAGTCGCTGGAAGTGCTGCGCCGCAGCGGTCTGGTGGCCACCGACCGGCGCGGCAGCCACGCCACGCTGCCGGGCCTGCCGGTCGAGACGGCCGCCTCGCTCACCTTCCCGGTCGGCGCCCGGACCACCGGCCGGGGCGCCGTCGACCACGCCACCGTCGCCTGGGAGACGCCCTCCCCGGAGCACGCCGAGGCCCTGGGGCTCGCCCCGCACCGCGAGACCCTGGTACACCGTTACGAGTCCACGGGCGCCGACGGACGGGGGCAGCGCACGGCGGTGACATCGTTCTCCGCGGTGGCGCTGGCCGAGGTGGCGGAACTGGCCCGCTACCGCGACCGCACGGAGGCCTCCGGTTCGGCCCAACTGCGCCTCGCCTACGACTGGATGCGCAGGGCGGGCCTCTCGCTGCACCACCGGGACGCCATCACCCGGCTCCCGGGAGCGTCCACGGTTCGCGTCACCCGCTGCGTCCACGACCAGTACGCCCGCCCCCTGGAGATCACCGACCTCGTCGTGGACGCCCAACAGGACGCCCTGGTCTACGAGTTCACGCTGCCCGCAGCGGGCTGAGCACGCGCGACGCGTGGTCCACCATGACGTGGTCAGTCCGATTCGGGCCGGCGCGCGACGACCATCCGCACCCGCGGGCTCCCGTCCCGCTGCCGCCCGAACTCGGGCAGGGCCTCCAGCTCCACCTCGAACCCGGCACGGGCCAGCTCGGCGCGCACCTGCCCGAGCCGGAAGGCCCGGTAGTACATGACGAACGGCGGCCGCCACACGGCGTTGCGCACCCGCATCACCGCGTCGAAGCCCAGCAGCATCCAGTAGGCGACCGACACGGGCCGGGGCGGGGCCACGACGGGGAAGACGAAGCGGCCGCCGGGCCGCAGTACGGAGTGGACCTGGGCGAACAGGCCCGGCAGCTCACGGGGCAGGAAGTGCCCGAACGCCCCGAAGCTCACCGCCAGGTCGAAGGCGGGGGCGAAGGGCAGGGCACGGGCGTCCGCGCGGACCCAGCCGATACGCGGTTTCGCGTCCCGCGCCTGCCGCCGGGCCACGTCGAGCATGCCAGCGCTGAAGTCGACGCCGGTGACGCTGCGCCGGCACACCTCGGCCAGCACCTCGACGCCGGCGCCCGTCCCGCAGCACAGGTCGAGACCGTCGTCGTAGGGTCCGGTCCGCGCCAGCGCCGCCGCGACGGCGTCGAGCACCGAGTCGGGCGTACGGAACGGCGTGTGGTCGAACTTCGGGGCGAGCAGGTCGTATCCGCGCTCGACGGACGACAGGGCCTGGACGGTGAGTTCACGCAGGGAGGGGCCTTCGGGGCTGAACATCCGGCTCACCTCACCCCTGCGCCACGCGCTGCTTCAGGACGACGAGAACCCGCTCGCACCAGGTCAGGATCTGCTCCTCGAAGGAGATCCCGGCCAGCAGCGTCAGATACGGCCCGACCCGGTCGGACTCGCGCAGGTAGTCCTCCTCGGTCCGGCCGTCGAGCATGCGCGCGCGGACACGCTCGTAGCGGCCGAGTTTGCCACGCGCCCAGGTCATGCGCTCCTCGAGCATGGCGCGGGCGGTCTCGGGGTCGTCCATCGCCTGGAGCTTGATCAGGAGCTCGTCGCGGATCGCGGTGGGCCGTCGGGGCGGCTCGGCCGCGAAGCTCCGCAGGTCCTCCCGTCCGGCCTCCGTGAGCGTGAACATCCGCTTGTTGGGCCGTCGCTCCTGCTGCACGAAACGCGCCTCGACCAGGCCGTCCTGCGCCAGGCGCTCCAGCTCCCGGTAGAGCTGCTGCGGGGTCGCGGGCCAGAAGTTGGCGAACGAGATGTCGAAGACCTTGGACAGCTCGTAACCCGAGGCCTCGCCCTCCAGCAGGGCGGCCAGGACGGCGTACTTGAGGGACATGTGGACACCGTAACAGCAGGTGATTATTCTCATCCGCACCTACTCAACAAATTGACTATGAGGTGATCCGATGCGCGCGTTCCGCGAGGCCGTCGAGGCGGGCGACGCCGATGCCATGGAGACCCTGCTGGCGGAGGACGTCGTCTTCACCAGCCCGGTCGTGTTCAAGCCGTATGCCGGCAAGGCGATCACGGCGGCGATCCTGCGCGGTGTCGTGCGGGTCTTCGAGGACTTCCGCTACGTGCGGGAGATCAACGACCCGAACGGCCGAGATCACGCGCTGGTCTTCACCGCGCGGGTGGGCGACCGGGAGATCACCGGCTGCGACTTCCTCCGGGTGAACGAGGAGGGGCTGATCGACGACTTCATGGTCATGGTCCGTCCGCTGTCGGGCGCGCAGGCGCTGGCGGAGGCCATGGGCGCGCAGTTCGACCGGATCGAGAAGGAGGCGCGGCTCCGGTCCGCGTAGCGTTCGGCGGGTGGAGGGGCGCACCCGGATCGACACCCGGGTGCCCCGTGGCGCGATCTCCGCCTGCGGGCGGGCCGGTCGCGGTTGGATGTCCCCATGACCACCGACGAGCACGCGCGGATGATGTCGGCCAACCAGGCGAACTGGGACGCCCGCACACCCGTCCACGTCGCCAGCCGGTTCTACGGCCTCGACCAGGACCTCGATCCGGCCCGCTGGTTCGCCTCCTTCGAGTGGGACGACCTCGGTGAGCTGGCCGGGCGGGACGTGCTGCATCTCCAGTGCCATCTGGGCACCGAGACGCTCGCGTTCGCGCAGCGCGGGGCACGCGCCGTCGGCCTGGACTTCTCCGCGGCCTCGGTGGCCGCCGCGGACGGCATCGCCCGGAAGGCGGGGCTGGACGTCACATACGTGCGGGCGAACGTCTACGACGCCGTGGCGGCCCTGGAGGGGCGGCAGTTCGACGTCGTCTACACCGGCAAGGGCGCGCTGTGCTATCTGCCCGACCTGGAGCGCTGGGCGGGTGTGGTGGCCCGACTCCTGCGGCCCGGCGGGCGTCTGTACATCGTCGAGTTCCACCCGCTGCTCAACTCCCTCGGCCCCAAGCCCGGTCCGGGCGAGGGACCGGAGCTGTTGCTGCGCCACGACTACCTGAGCGGCGACGGGGCCGTGCACCGCGACGCCACGCACACCTACACGGACGGGCCCGCCGTGGCCGGCGCCACCGACAGCTTCGAGTGGATGCACGGAATAGGAGAGGTCCTCGGCGCGTTGACGCAGGCAGGACTGACCATCCGGCGCCTCACCGAGAGCGACGAGCTGCCATGGCAGCGCTGGCCGCGGATGGAGCGCACGCCCTCCGGCTGGTGGCGGCTTCCCGAGCCACGGATCCCCCTGCTCTACGGACTCCTCGCCACGCGCTGAACCACCGTGGTACCGTCCCGATAGCACCTGTGTACGCCCGGTCCAGGGCGCCGGTGCCAGTTCCACCTCAATCCGCCGGTCCGCGTACTGGCTTTCTCCGCACCATCTCGTGACCGGCTCAGCGCCATGTCCGAGGTGCTGTTTCCCGCCGCCCGAAGGCGCGTCGACCGCCTTCCCGAAGTCCGCGGCACCTCCCTTCCTTCCGCATGTCCCATGCCTTCCGTCCGTGAAAGGACCCACCACCATGACCACCACTCTCGAAAATCCACCCGTACGGCAGCAGCCCCCGGTCCGTGCCGTCACCGGCGTGCTCGACATCGACGCGAACGGCAAGGGACACCTGCGTGCCGAGAACCTGCTGCCCACCCCGGGCGACCTGCCGGTCTCCCCCGCGCTGATCCGCCGGTACGGCCTGCGCAAGGGCGACCTGGTCGACGGCGTGCGCGGCGAGGGACGCACCCTCACCGACGTCGCCCGCGTCAACGGCCGCACCCCCGACAAGAACCGCCGTCGCTTCGGCGAGCTGACGCCCCTTCACCCGCGCGAGCGGATCCGCCTGGAACACCGGGCATCGGGGCTGACCGGCCGGGTCACCGACCTGATCGCCCCCGTGGGCAAGGGCCAGCGCGGCCTGATCGTGGCCCCGCCCAAGACCGGCAAAACGGTCCTCCTCCAGCAGATCGCGGCCGCCGTCGCCGGCAACCACCCCGAATGCCGGCTGATGGTGGTGCTCCTCGACGAGCGCCCCGAGGAAGTCACCGACATGCGGCGCTCGGTGCGCGGCGAGGTGTACGCCTCGACCTTCGACCAGGCGCCGAAGCAGCACATCGCGCTGGCCGAGCTCGTCATCGAGCGGGCCAAGCGGCTCGTCGAGGCGGGCGAGGACGTCGTCATCCTGCTCGACTCCCTGACCCGGCTGTGCCGGGCGCACAACAACGCGGCCGCCTCCGGTGGACGCACCCTGAGCGGCGGCGTCGACGCCGCGGCACTGCACGGGCCGAAGCGGTTCTTCGGCGCCGCGCGGCTCGCCGAGGAGGGCGGCTCGCTCACCATCCTCGCCACGGCCCTGGTGGAGACCGGCTCCCGCGCCGACGACTTCTACTTCGAGGAGCTCAAGAGCACGGGCAACATGGAGCTGCGCCTGAACCGGGACCTGGCCCACCGGCGGGTCTTCCCCGCCGTCGACATCAACCCGTCGGGCACCCGCCGCGAGGAACTTCTGCTGCCCCCGGCCGAGTTGGGCGTCGTACGCGGCCTGCGCCGGGCGCTCCAGACGCGGGACGGGCAGACCAACCTGGAGACCCTCCTGGAACGCCTGCGCGAGACACCCGACAACGCCACGTTTCTTCGGCGGATCCAGCCGACGCTGCCCGGCGAGTGACGGCCGGGGCATCGCCCGTCCGGGTGCCCGCGCGCCCCGACCGGCCCGGGCAGCACGGTCCGGGGCGACTCCGTTCCTAGCTTGGCAGTATGAAGATCGGACTTTCTTCCCGGGCTCTTGTGTCCGCGAGCGTGCTCTGCGCGGTCGGACTGCTGGCGCTCGCGCCCGCCGCCGCGGTCGCCCACGAGGGGCTCGACCCCGACCCGCCCGGCGGCCCCCGGGCCGCGGCGATCCCACGCCCCGCGCTGCTGTACCGGTCCGGCACTCAGGTGCATCCGCTCTCCGGGGCGCCCCGGCTCCCACGCGTCTCGGCGCTGTCGTGGCTGGTGGCGGACGCCGACTCGGGCGAGGTGCTCGCCGCGTACGACGCGCATCGCAGGCTGCCGCCCGCGAGCACCCTGAAGACCCTGTTCGCCCTCACCCTGCTGCCGACCCTGCCCGTCGGCGTCCCGCACACCGTGCGCCACGAGGAGCTGGCCGGGATCGGGCCCGGCAGCAGTATGGTCGGGGTCGCCGAGGGGCGGACGTACCGGATCGCCGATCTGTGGCGCGGGGTGTTCCTCAGTTCCGGCAACGACGCCGTGCATGTGCTGGCCGCGCTCAACGGCGGCTGGCGCACCACGGCCGCCCGGATGCAGGCCAAGGCGCGTTCGCTCGGCGCCCTCGACACCCGGGTGGTGTCGCCCGACGGGTACGACACGCCCGGCCAGGTGTCCTCGGCGTACGACCTGGCGGTGTTCGGCCGTGCCGGGCTGCGCAACGCGGAGTTCGCGCGGTACTGCGGCACGGCCGTGGCGTCGTTCCCGGGCGGGGGCGGCTGGGCCTACCCGATCCGCAACACCAACCGGCTGCTGACCGGCGCGGACGGGGTGGACCCGTACCCGGGGCTGATCGGCATCAAGAACGGCTACACCAGCAAGGCGGGCAACACCCTCGTCGCCGCCGCCCGCCGCGGTGGTCGCACCCTCGTGGTGACGGTGCTCAACCCCCGGGCGGGCGGCGGTCACGCCGTCTACGAGGAGGCCGGCGAACTGCTCGACTGGGGATTCGGCGCGGCCGGCCGGGTCGAGCCGGTGGGGTCGCTCGACGGCTTGCGGGCCAGACCCGGGCCGGGGCCCGCCACGGTGCCCGTGGTGGCGGCGGTGACGCCCGAGGGCGCAGCGCCGGGCTGGGCGGAGGCCTGCGCGATCGCCGGTGCCGCGGGGATGGGCGCGGGTGCAGTGTCGCTGGTGACGCGCGGCCGGGTCGAGCGCTCGGAGGCGGACTGACCGACCGGCAGCCAGAACAGCAGGCCGAGGGTGATCCAGGCGTAGGTGTTGCTGCCGAGAAAGCCGTCGACGCCGGACGCGTCGTCGAACCACAGCCACACCACGCTGGTGCACAGCACGGCGTACAGGGCGGCGGCCACCCGTCGGTGGCCGGCGCGGACGAGGACGGCGAAGGACGGCAGCAGCCACACCAGGTGGTGGACCCAGGTGATCGGGCTGACCAGACAGGCGGTCAGCCCGGTGAGGGCGAACGCCGCCGTCCAGTCCCCCGCCACCACCGCCCGGCGGGTGCGCGCCACCCACACCCCGAGGACGACCAGGACGACGACCGCCCAGACCTCCCGGCCCGGCACGTCCAGCCGGGCCAGGATCCCTTGCAGGGACTGGTTCGAGACGTAGTCGAGGCGGCCGACCCGGGTGGTGTCCCACATCGCGTGCGTCCAGTAGAAGCGCGAGGGGCCCGGCGCCACCCACGCCGCCAGCGCCGTCGCGGCGGCGGCCACGGACGTCGCCACGGCCGCGGCCCGCCAGCGACGGGCCACCAGCAACAGCCCGATGAACGCCGCCGGCGTCAGCTTGATCGCCGCCGCCAGGCCGATGCCGACACCCGCCCACCGCTCCCGGCCCGTCGCCAGCAGCCGGCAGTCGAGAAGCACAAGGGCCAGCAGCAGGATGTTCACCTGCCCGAAGCTGAACGTGTCCCGCAGCGGCTCGAACAGGGCCAGCCCGCACAGGGCCAGCGCGACTCCGTACCAGCCGTAGCGCCGCCAGGCCCGCCCGGCCAGCACCCGCAGCACGAAGGCCAGCGCCACCAGGTTGAGCAGCAGCGCCACCGCGATGGCGACGTGCAGATCCAACAACGCCATGGGCAGCATCACGACCGCCGCGAACGGCGGGTAGGTGAAGCCGTACGTGGTGCCGGGCACCCGGTAGTCGTAGATACGGCCGTCGTGGTGCGCCCAGTTGTCGACGGTGCCGTAGTAGACGCGCAGGTCGAACCAGTCGCGCAGCAACGGCACGGTGGCGGTGAAGACGGCGACGGCGGCGACGAGGGCGAGCACGAGTGCCAGCCGGCCGCGGTCGGTGCGCGGAAGCCTCATGCCGTACGTCCCAACGCCGGGGCCTGTGCTGCCAGATGCGCCTGCCAGAGAACGACCACGGCGAGCGCGCCGCCGGAGATCGCCAGCACCAGCTGGCCGGCGTCGGCGGGGCCGCCGCTCGGCAGCACCGCGAGAGCGAGCACGCCCGTCAGGGCCGCGACCCGGTGCCGTACCGAGGTGCTGGGTGCGGCGGCCGCTATGAGGAACAGGCCCCACAGCGCGTACCAGGGGCGGATCGCCGGTCCGAAGGCGGCCACGGCCGCGAGGCTCAGGCCTAGCGCGTACACCGGGCGCGGACGCCAGCGCCACCATATGAGGAGCACCAGAACGCCGGTGAGGACGAGTCCGAAGGTGTGCCACACCGGGACGGCCAGGGGTGCCAGATCGCTGCCGGTCTTCTCCAGCAGCGAGGCGGTGGCCCGGCCGAGCAGGCTGGTCAGCGCCCAGTTCTGGGTGGAGACCGGGGTGTCCAGGGCCCCGATCCAGCCGTATCCCGTGCCCGCCACGGCCGTGGCGGCGACCGTGGTGGCGGCGGACGCGGCTCCCGTGGCGAGGACGGCCCTGGCCGGGTGGTGTCCGGAGCGCATCCGGAGCAGTACGACGGCGACGAGGCCGAGCGCGGCTGGTGCCTTGACCAGCGCCGCCAGTGTGACGAGGACGGCGCCCAGGATGGGCCAGCGGCCGAGAGCGGCGACCAGACCGGCGCCGAGCAGGCCCAGCATGATGGCGTCGTTGTGGGCGCCCGCCACCAGGTGCAGCAGCACCAGCGGGTTGAGGGCGCCCAGCCAGAGCGCGGCGGCCGGATCGGCTCCGCTGTGCCGGGCGAGGCGTGGCAGGGCGGCCGCCATCAACGCCACGCCGAGCAGCGCTATGAGCCGCATGCCGAACAGTCCGGCGGGCACTTCGCCGCGGGTCGCGCCGGACAGCACGGAGGCGACGCCCATGAACACGGGGCCGTAGGGGGCCGCCGTGTGCCGCCACAGCGGGGCGACCTCGTCGGCGAGGGGGCCGCCGAGGTGGGAGGGGCCGTATGCGTACACGTCGATGTGCGCGTCGACCATGGCTCCTTGGGCCAGGTAGCTGTACACGTCCCGGCTGAACAGCGGCGGCGCGATCAGCAGCGGGGTGGCCCAGGCGGCCAGCACGAGCAGCAGGGCGCGCGGGGTCGGCGGATCGGCGCTGCGCACGAGCCGGCCGAGCAGCAGCCATGCGGCTATCAGCAGGACGACGCCGAAGTACACGCCGACCAGGCCGAGGGCGGCGTGTGCCGAGCTGGGGGCCAGGAGTTCCCGGACCGGCAGCGCACCGGCCGTCTCACCGCCCAGGGCGAGTATGGCGGTGCCTGCCAGACCGAGTATCTGGCAGCGGCGGAGATCGATGGGGAAAGCCATGGCCAACACTCGGTCAGCGTGTCAACGACGAGTGGCCGTCAGTTGACGGCCGTCTCTCTGAGGGGGGTCCGTGATGTGTCCGGCGCGTGATCAACTGCGGGGGGGTCCGGGGAGCGTCTGCCTGGTGCGGTTGTGTGCAGGGTGCGGGGCGGTGGGGGCTCGTCGCGCAGTTCCCCGCGCCCCTTTTCGCCTCTCCGCAGCCCCCCTCTAGAACACCGACACGCCCGTCAATGTCGTAAATCTGTCCAGGGCCGCCACTCCCGCTACCGAATTGCCGCGCTCGTCCAAACCCGGACTCCATACGCACAACGTGCACCGGCCCGGCACGACGGCGATGATGCCGCCGCCCACCCCACTCTTGCCGGGGAGGCCCACCCGGTACGCGAAGTCGCCCGCCGCGTCGTAGGTGCCGCAGGTCAGCATGACCGCGTTGATCTGTTTGGCCTGGCTGCGGGTGAGCAGGCGGGTGCCGTCGGCCCGGACGCCGTGGCGGGCCAGGAACGACGTGGCCAGGGCGAGGTCGGCGCAGGACGCCTGCACGGAGCACTGGCGGAAGTACTGGTCGAGCAGGGCCGGCACGGGGTTGTCGATGTTGCCGTAGGACGCCATGAAGTGGGCGAGCGCGGCGTTCCGGTCGCCGTTCGCCGTCTCGGAGGCGGCGACGTCCTTGTCGAAGTCCAGGGCCGCGTTGCCGCTCTCGGCGCGCAGGAAGGAGAGGAGTTCGCCGGCCGCGTCCCCGGTACGGGTCTGGAGGCGGTCGGTGACGACGAGGGCGCCCGCGTTGATGAACGGGTTGCGCGGGATGCCGTTCTCGTACTCCAGCTGGATCAGGGAGTTGAAGGGGTTGCCGGAGGGCTCGCGGCCCACGTGTTCCCAGAGTTCGTCGCCCTCGCGGGCCAGGTCGAGCGCGAGGGTGAACACCTTGGTGATGGACTGCGTGGAGAACGGCTCGCGCCAGTCCCCCACGCCGTACACCGTGCCGTCGAGTTCGGCGACGGCCATGCCGAAGCGGCGGGGGTCGCAGGCCGCGAGCGCCGGGATGTAGTCGGCGGGCCGGCCACGGCCGGGGGTCCGCTCGATCTCCTCCGCGATGCGCTCCAGGATCGGCTGGAAGGTCAGTGACGACGTCGACGCTGCCATGATCACCATTGTGCCTCCCGGCCGGTCCCTTCGCGCATCCGAGGTGGGGTTGCCGCTGGTCAGGCCAGCGCCTGTCCGGTGCCCGCGACGACCTCCGGGCGCAGCAGGTCGGCCAGGGTCTCGGCCGGCAACAGGCCCTTCTCCAGGACGAGTTCGGCCACGCCCCGGCCGCTCGCGAGGGCTTCCTTGGCGATGTCGGTCGCGGCCGTGTACCCGATGTACGGGTTCAGGGCGGTGACCAGGCCGATGGAGTTCTCCACGGTCCGGCGCAGCGCTTCGGTGTTCGCGGTGATGCCGGCCACGCAGCGCTCGGCGAGGGTCACACAGGCGTTGCGCAGGTGCGTGATGCTCTCGGAGAGGGAGTGCAGGATGACCGGCTCGAAGGCGTTGAGCTGGAGCTGTCCGGCCTCGGCGGCCATGGTGATGGCGACGTCGTTGCCGATCACCTCGAAGGCGACCTGGTTGACGACCTCGGGGATCACCGGGTTGACCTTGCCGGGCATGATCGACGAACCGGCCTGCACCGGCGGCAGGTTGATCTCGCCGAGGCCGGCGCGCGGGCCGGAGGACAGCAGGCGCAGGTCGTTGCAGCTCTTGGAGAGCTTCACGGCGATGCGCTTGAGGACGCCGGACATCTGGACGAACGCGCCGCAGTCCTGCGTTGCTTCGACCAGGTTGGCGGCGGTGACCAGCGGCAGTCCGGTGATCTCGGACAGGTGGCGGCGGGCCGCCTCGGCGTATCCGGCGGGGGCGTTGAGGCCGGTGCCGATGGCGGTGGCGCCCAGGTTGATCTCGTGGATCAGCTCGACCGCCTCGGCGAGCCGGGAGCGGTCCTCGTCGAGCATGACGGCGTAGGCGGAGAACTCCTGCCCGAGCGTCATCGGCACCGCGTCCTGGAGCTGGGTGCGGCCCATCTTCAGCACGTCGCGGAACTCGACGGCCTTGCGGGCGAACGCGTCCTGGAGCACGGCCATCGCCTTGAGCAGCCCGCGCACCGCGAACACCGTCGCGATCTTGACGGCGGTCGGGTAGACGTCGTTGGTCGACTGACCGAGGTTGACGTCCTCGTTGGGGTGCAGGTACCGGTACTGGCCCTTGTCGTGGCCCAGCAGCTCCAACGCCCGGTTGGCGACGACCTCGTTGGCGTTCATGTTGGTCGAGGTGCCGGCGCCGCCCTGGATGACGTCGACGACGAACTGGTCGTGCAGTTCGCCGCTGCGGATCTCCCGGCAGGCGGCGACGATCGCGGCGGCCTTCTTCGGCTCCAGCAGACCGAGCTCCTCGTTGGCGAGGGCGGCGGCCTCCTTGACGGCCGCGAGCGCGTCGATCAGGTGCGGGTAGGCGGAGATGGGCGTGCCGGTGATGGCGAAGTTCTCGGTGGCACGCAGGGTGTGGACACCCCAGTAGGCGTCGGCGGGGACATCACGGTCGCCGAGCAGATCGTGCTCGCTGCGGGTGACGGCGTTCATGGGGAAACGGTTCTTCTTTCAGGGAAGGAGAGGGAGAGCGCCCCTGAAAGGGGCGCGGGGAACTGCGCGACCAGCCACAACGGACCCGCAGCCGCTGGTCGCGATGGCCGGCACATCCTTAGGCACAGGCCGAAACAACAACCGGCTCCAGCGAACGAACGGGCCGCACACACCCGACCTCTCGCCCGCCCCCCAGAAGCGCCTCACCCTGAAACTCGGTGAGCAGCTCAGGGTCGACCCCGGCCCACGCAAGAGCGGCGGCAGCCACCGGCACCCGCGCCCGATTCGCCCCGTCGGCGATCTTCACGGCGACGGCCCGGCCGTCCGGCAGCGCGGCGACCTGCACGCCCTCGAAGCCGTCCTTGGCCAGCAGCCCCGGCACGGCCCGCATCAGCGCCGCCACGTCCCGGCCGGAGCCGGAGGCCATCTCGGCATGCTCACGCATCGCGTCGGCGACCCGGGCCTCGGGCGTGCCCGGCGCCGCGGTGGTGATACGCGCGGCGGCGCGGGCTAGCCCGTGCAGCGAGACGGAGAACAGCGGCGCACCGCACCCGTCCACGGTCACCCGCGCGATCCGCTGACCGGTGAGGTCCTCGACGATCTCGGCGACGGCCTGCTGGAGCGGGTGGCCGGGGTCGAGGTAGTCGTCCAGGGACCAGCCGTTGAGCGCACAGGTGTACAGCATGGCCGCGTGCTTGCCGGAGCAGTTCTGGGCGAGCCGGGAGGGCGCGCGGCCCTCCCGGACCCAGGCGTCCCGGACGACGGGGTCGAACGGCATGTCCGGGACGTTGCGCAGATGGTCCTCGGTGAGCCCGGCGAGTTCGAGGATGCGCCGGGTTCCGGCGAGATGGCGTTCCTCGCCGGAGTGGCTCGCCGCGGCGAGCGAGAGCAGCTCGCCGTCGAGCGGGAGCCCGGCCCGGGCCATGGCGACGGCCTGGACCGGCTTCAGCGCCGAGCGGGGGTAGAAGGCGGCCTCGATGTCACCGAGCTGGAACCGGACGTCACCGTCGCCGCCGAGGACGACGACGGAGCCGTAGTGGATGCCTTCGATCATTCCGCCGCGTATGAGGTGGGCGACGGGGGCGTGGAGAGGTTCGCGGACAAGGGGTGCGTCCGCTATGGAGCTGCTGTACATCACTGTCTGGCTGCCTGGTTGTCGTGGGTCGATGAGGGGTCGTCGACCGACACGGTTGTCACGCGTCGGCCTTGGTGGCGGTGCGCCCGGCCCGGCTGCGGATGGCGTACCAGCCCGCGACCAGCGCTGCGACGATCAGCGGCAGGCACAGCACTGTGGTGCGTCCCGCGCCGCCGTCGGCATACATGAGGACCAGGACGGAGGCGAGGAACGCCAGCGTCACGAGTTCGGTCCAGGGGGAGCCCGGCAGTCGGTAGCCGGGGCGGGTCAGCTCGCCCTTCTGGGTCTTCTGCCAGAAGAGCAGGTGACAGAGCATGATCATGCCCCAGGTGGCGAGGATGCCGATGGCCGCGAAGTTCAGCACGATCTCGAACGCCTCGGCGGGGACGACGAAGTTGAGACCGACGCCGAGGACACAGATACCGCTGGTCAGCAGGATGCCGCCGTACGGGACCTGGCTACGGCTCATCACCGAGGTGAACTTCGGGGCGGAGCCGTTCACCGCCATGGAGCGCAGGATGCGGCCGGTGGAGTACAGGCCGGAGTTGAGCGAGGACATCGCCGCGGTGAGCACGACGAGGTTCATGATGCCGCCGGCCGCCGGGATGCCGATGTTCGAGAGCACGGTGACGAAGGGGCTCTCGCCCGCCTTGTACGAGGACCAGGGCAGCAGCATCGAGAGCAGGATGACGGAGCCGACGTAGAACAGTCCGACGCGCCACATGATCGAGTTGATCGCCTTCGGCATGATCTTCTCGGGGTTCTCGGTCTCACCGGCGGCGACGCCGACCAGCTCGACGGAGGCGTAGGCGAACACCACACCCTGGATGATCAGCAGCATCGGCAGCAGGCCGTTGGGAAAGACGCCGCCGTTGCCGGTGATCAGGGCCGGGCCGGGGTCGTGGCCGTCGATGGGGTGCTGGGTGGCCAACAGGAAGATGCCGATCAGCATGAACGCCACGAGCGCGCCCACCTTGATGATGGCGAACCAGAACTCCAGTTCGCCGAACATCTTCACCGATATGAGGTTGACGGTGAGGACGACCGCGAGCGCGATCAGGGCGATCACCCACTGCGGGATGTCCGAGAACATGCCCCAGTAGTGGGTGTAGACGGCCACCGCGGTGATGTCGGCGATGCCGGTGGTGGCCCAGTTCAGGAAGTACATCCAGCCGGCGACATAGGCGCCCTTCTCACCCATGAACTCGCGGGCGTACGACACGAAGGCGCCGGAGGAGGGCCGGTACAGGACGAGTTCGCCGAGGGCGCGGACGACGAGGAAGGCGAATACGCCGCAGACCGCGTAGGCGATGAACAGGGACGGGCCGGCGTCGGCGAGTCGCCCGCCGGCCCCGAGGAACAGGCCGGTGCCGATGGCACCGCCGATGGCGATCATGTTGACGTGCCGGGCCTTCAGCGACTTGCTGTAGCCGTGGTCTCCGACGTCTACGTGACCGGACGAGTGGCGCGTCTCTTCTTTGAGGTGCTGTTCGCTCACGCCTCGGGTCCGCCTTCCGTGGTGCTGTCCGTGCGCGCGGGGCGCACGATGTCGGTGAGGGTCGTCTCGACGCGATCCAGGTGGTGTGCCATGGCGTCGGTCGCGTCGAGTTCGGAACCGTCGATCAGCGCCTCGACGATCGCCCGGTGCTCCCGGTTGGACTGCTCGCGGCGACCGCCCAACTCGTTGAGGAAGGCCGACTGACGCGCCAGTGCGTCTCGGATCTCCTCGATGACCCGGCGGAAGACCGGGTTCTGGGCGGCCTCGGCCACGGCCAGGTGGAAGAGGGTGTCCATCGCGACCCACGCGGTGGTGTCCGTCTCCCGCTCCATGCGGTCCAGCAGGTGGGCGAGGTGGTCGAGGTTCTCCGGGGTGCGGCGCAGTGCCGCGTACCCGGCGACCGGGATCTCGACGTGGCGGCGCACCTCCAGCAGGTCGCTCGCCGAGTAGTCGCCGAAGGTGGGGTCCTCGACGGTGCTGGCGACGACGAAGGTGCCCTTGCCGGTCTTGGAGACGGTCAGGCCCATGGTCTGCAGGGCCCGCAGGGCCTCGCGCAGGACGGGCCTGCTGACCTCCAGGGTGCGGCAGAGCTCCGCCTCGGAGGGCAGCTTGTCGCCGACGGCGTACTCGCCGCGCTCGATGGCATCACGCAGATGCGCCAGCACCGCCTCCATGGCGCTCACACGACGGGGAGGCTGTCCGGCTGTCCGGCTGTCTGACAGGTTCACGGGAGAGATATTCCGGGTGAGCGGACGGTGATGTCAAGGGACCCCTAAGGAGAGATTCACCGGATGTGACGCCGGAGGTCCGTCGCCGGCGTCACATCCACAGCCGGTCAGCTGTTGACGACGCCCGCGCCGAGCAGCCCGAACAGCAGCAGCCCGACCACGATCCGGTAGATCACGAAGGCGTCGAAGGAGTGCTTGGCGACGTACTTCAGCAGCCAGGCGATGGAGGCGTAGGCGACGACGAAGGACACGAGGGTGCCGACGGCCAGCGGCAGCGCCGCCGTGCCCGTGCCGAGGGCGTCCTTCAGCTCGTAGATGCCCGCGCCGGTCAGCGCCGGAATGCCGAGGAAGAAGGACAGACGGGTGGCGGCGACCCGGTCGAGGTCGAGCATCAGGGCCGTCGACATCGTGGCGCCGGAGCGCGAGAAGCCCGGGAAGAGCAGGGCGAGGATCTGGGAGCTGCCGACGAGCATGGCGTCCTTGAAGGAGGTGTCGTCCTCCCCTCGCTTGTGCCGGCCCATCCGGTCGGCCGCCCACATCACACCGCTGCCCACGATCAGCGAGCCCGCGACCACCCACAGCGAGGCGAGCGACCCCTCGATCAGCGGCTTGGCGGCCAGGCCCACGACGACGATCGGGATCGTCGCGCAGATCACCCACCAGGCGAACTGGTAGTCGTGGTGGTACCGCTCCTCCTTGTCGCGCAGCCCGCGCAGCCACGCGGACACGATCCGCACGATGTCCTTGAAGAAGTACACGAGCACGGCGGCGATCGCTCCGACCTGGATGACGGCCGAGAACCCGACGACCGAGTCGTCGTCCACGGGGATGCCCATGAGCCCCTCGACGATCTTCAGATGGCCGGTCGAGGAGACGGGCAGGAACTCGGTCACCCCCTCGACGGCTCCGAGGACGATGGCCTGACCGACGCTGATGGCGCTCATGTGATCCAGTTCCGGGGGTCGGCGGGACAGCTGGTGCGCACTGTCCTACCAGGCGCGGGTATGGCTCCCGCGCCATCGACACCGCCGGTCGCGGCCTACGACCACACCGCCTCGGCCAGCGACACGCCGAGGAAGGCCGCGCCGAGGCCCACGGCCACGCTGCCCACGACGTTGCCGAGGGCGTAGAGCCCGGCGCCCGTCTCGGTCAGCCGCAGGGTCTCGTAGGAGAAGGTCGAGTAGGTGGTCAGGGCGCCGCACAGCCCGGTGCCGAGCAGCAGCTGGAGGTGGGAACTCGCGGCACCGGAGGCCGCCGCGCCGGTGAGCAGCCCGAGGATCAGACAGCCGCAGGCGTTGACGAGGAAGGTGCCCCAGGGGAACACGGAGTCGTGCCGGGACTGCACCGCGCGGTCGGTGAGATAGCGCAGGGGCGCGCCGACGACGGCACCCGCGACGACCAGGAGCCAGTTCACGGCTACTTCTTACCTTTCCTGTCCGATTCGCCCGGTTCGCTGTCGCGGCCGATGTACCGGATGACCTCGCAGTCGTCGATGGTGACGAGTCCTTCGGAGACGAGTTCGTCGAGCTGCGGCAGGAAGGCGCGCACCCGCTCCTCGGTGTCCACGATCACGATCGCGACCGGCAGGTCCTCGCTCAGCGACAGCAGTCGTGAGGTGTGGATCAGCGAGGAGGCGCCGTAGCCCTCGATGCCGTGGAAGACGCTGGCGCCCGCGAGGCCGGCCGCGTGGGCGCGGTGCACGATCTCGGAGTAGAGCGGCTTGTGGTGCCAGGTGTCGTGCTCCCCCACGAAGACGGTCAGGCGCAGGGCCCGGCCGGTCAGCCTGGTCATGACTGCCTCCACTTCAGGACGCGACGGGTGGCCGCCGAGGCGAGCCAGACCGCCGTGAGTGCGGCGACGAGGGTGGCGGCGAGGTAGGCCAGTCCGACGCGCGGACGGCCGTCGTCCACCAGCCTCTGGATGTCGACGGCGTACGTCGAGAAGGTGGTGAAGCCGCCGAGGACGCCGGTGCCGAAGAAGGGACGGACCAGGCGGTGGGCGGCCGACACCTCGGTGATGATGACCATGAACACGCCTATCACGGCGCAGCCGACGACATTCGTCCAGAACGTCGCCCAGGGGAAACCGCCCGGCTGGACCGGCCACCCCAGGGCGAGTGCGTAGCGGGCCGTGGCGCCGACGGCTCCGCCGGCCGCGACCACCGCGACAACGGGTGTCTGCGTCCGCCAGGCCGCGGGGCGTGCGGTGCCGGCGGGTGCGCGCAGGCTGTCGGTGTCGGGGGCTGTCATGGGCGTACGTCTCCTACTCGCCTGGGCGGCCCGGGGCATCCGGGCCTCGCGGTTGCAAGTAGGGACCGTTGGCGGCAGCGCTGCCGCGGTTCGGGTACGGCGGGCCCCACCGCCGCGCCGCGAGGGTGATCGCGGCCGGTCAACAGCGTAACTCCGGGCGCTGGGAGGGGTCACCTCGGGGAGTGGCGGCCGCGGCTCGGCATGCCCGTCAGGTGCGGCGCGGCTACTGTCGAAGAGCCCGCTGAGCGGCCGAGGTGAAGGAGCGTGGTCGGCGTGTCGCGCAATCGCCGTCTGATCCTGAGCTCGCCGTCGGAGGTCTGGAACCTGTTGTCCGACGGCCGCCGCTACGGGGAGTGGGTCACGGGCACCCAGGAGGTCCTCGCCGTGGACCCCGACTGGCCGGACGTGGGCGCCCGGCTGCGGGTCCGGGTCGGGATGGGCCGTCTGACCCTCGACGACACCGTCGTCGTCCGCATCAGCGAACCGTGGCGCCGGCTGGAACTGGAGGCGAGGGCGGAGCCCTTCGGCGCGGCCCGCATCGCCATGCAACTGATTCCCTGGGGCGAGCACACCCTCTTCGTCATCGACTGGCATCCGCTGAGGGGGCCCGGGACCCGGATGCACGGTCTGCCCGTCGACTACGTCGTCGCGATCCGCAACGGGATGATGCTGACGAAGCTGGCGCGGATCGCGGTGCGCGAGCATGACGCGTCGCTAGGAGTGCCGGGGTAGGCCGTCGTTCGGCTGCGGGCTGCGCGTGGCTGGTCGCGCCCGCGCGGCGGAGCCGCACAATGACACGGCCCCGCGCCCCTGGGGGGCGCCCGGGTGCGCGCCCTACCAGCCCTTCTCGAACATGCGGGCCACCTCTGCGATGCGTATCTCGTCCCGTCGGTAGTGCGTGTGCTGTTGGATCTTCTTGCTGCGCACCACGCCGATGTCGACGAGGAGGCCGAGGTGGGTCTCGGCGACGTGGGGCGGTACGCCGAGCTTCGCGGCCACCGCGTCCGCGGTGACGCCGTCCTCGGCGGGGTCGCCGTGGCATCCGTCCGGGAAGTGGGCGGCCGGGTCCTTGAGCCACTCCAGGATCTCCAGGCGCCGCCGGCCGGCGGGAGTCCTCAGCATCTCGTCTCCCTCCGTCGGGCCGCGTCGTGGCACGTGCTCCCACTGTCCCGCAGCTGCCGCCGCCGTGTCCGGGACTCCGCGAGCCTTGTCCGGTACCGAACGGCCGTACGGCGCGGGGCTGTTCGCGACGGACGTGCGGGGGCCCGGCCGCGGGAGCGCGACCGGGCCCTTCGGTCACTCGCTCAACGGTGGCTGAACCACGACGTCGAGGAGAGTGCGCGGTCGTCGTAGCCGAACAGGGCCTGGTTCTCCCAGCCGTTGCCGGAGGCGGCGTCGGTCGGGTCCCAGCCGTTGCCGGTGACGGCCGTCCAGGTCGCCTCCCAGTAGAAGACGCCGAGACCGCGGCCACCGGGGACGGCCTCCACGATGCTCGCCACGTCGTTCATCCACCTGGTCTGTCCGGCCACCGTGGCGGGGTAGCCGGCGACCAGTTCGGCGGCGGTGTCGATGATGTTCTCGTGCGAGTCCTCGCTGTCCAGGCGGAACGGGTAGGCCGTCTCGGCGACGAAGACCGGCTTGGCGTAGCGGGCGGCGGCGTCGTCGAGGGTGGTCTGGAAGTCGTACAGCGTGCCGTGCCAGTAGCCGTAGTACGACAGGCCGATGACGTCGAACTTCACGCCGTTCGCGACGGCGTTGTCGAACCACCAGCGGGTGCCGGACAGGTCACCGCCCTTGGCGAGGTGCAGCGCGACCGTGGTGGACGAGCTGACCGCCTTGACGGCGTTGTAGCCGGAGTTGAGCAGCCCTGCGAGCTGCGGCCAGTTGTCGGTGGAGCCCTCGGACCACAGCATGCCGCCGTTGATCTCGTTGCCGACCTGGACCATGTCGGCGGTGGTGCCCTGTGCCTTCAGCGCGTTGAGCACGTCGTACGTGTGGTTGTACACGTCGGTCTTCAACTGGCTGTAGGAATGCCCGGACCAGGCGGCCGGCTTGCTCTGGGCGCCCGGGTCGGCCCAGGTGTCCGAGTAGTGGAAGTCGACCAGCAGCTTCATGCCGGCGTCCTTGACGCGCTTGGCCGTGGCGAGGACGCGTGCCTTGTTGTTGTAACCGTCGGCCGGGTTGACCCAGACCTTCAGGCGCGCGTAGTTCATGCCGGCGTTCTTGAGGATGGCGACCGGGTCGCCGGTGCTGCCCGAACCGGTCCTGTAGGTTCCGCCCTTGGCCTCGCTCTTGGCGAGGGAGGAGATGTCGGCGCCGTGGATCGAGGTGCCACCCGTGCCGGAGGCGAAGGTCAGGTCGTCGACGTTGAGCCAATTGCCCGCGGTCGCATCGCTGTTGATGCTGATCGTGCACTGGTTGTTGGTCACGCTGACCGGCACGACGATCCGGATCCAGCCGCTCGTGGAGACCGGCAGGTCGGTGCGCTGCTCGGCGCCGCCGCAGTTCTTCAGGGCGAGGTACGCCGAGTTCTGGCCACCGCCGGAGCGGACCCAGGCGGTGAGCTTGTAGTTCCCGTTGGTCAGCCCCGACAGGTACTGGTAGGTCTCCACCTTGTACGCCGACGCCGACCAGTGCGTCAGGCGGTAACTGCCGCCGTGGCCACCGGCCTCGGTGAAGGAGGCGGAGTTCTGTCCGGCCGCCGAGTAGGTGGACCAGCCGGCCGGGGTCGCGGTTCCGGTGCCGTCCGACTCGAAGCCGCCGTTGGTGAGCGTGCTCGCCGCCGAGGCGGTCTGCGCGGGCAGGGCGGTCAGGGCGAGTCCGGCGGCCAGCGGTATCAGCAGGGCTCGGAGGGTGCGTCTGGGATGGAACATCTTCGTCCGTCGTCCCTTCGACGTATGGGTTGGGGGTTCCTCGCCGCCGCACCGGTGCGATGCGGCGGCGAGAAGCCCCTCCGCCCGCGGCTCGCGGCACGCGCGGGCGGAGGGGAGTCGGCTCAGCCGTCGAGTCGTACGACCCGGACGGCTCCCGCGGGCACCTCGAGGCGGCCCGCCGCGCGTTCGCCGGTCAGCAGCTCGGTGCCGGGTGCCTCGAGCGGCACCTTGGCGTCCGACGCGGTGTGGTTCACGGCGAACAGGTAGCTGCCCGACTCGCCGGAGCGGCGCACCACCTCGACGTCCCGGGGCAGTTCGGCACGCGGCGCGACCTGCGCGTCCTCGATCGACCGGCCGAGCAGCGCGTCGAGGCCGTCGGCGCCCAGGCGGGTGGAGACGTACCAGGCGGTGCCCTCGCCGAGGCGGTGCCGGGTGACGGCGGGGTGGCCGGCGGTCAGGCCGTCGGCGTAGGTCCACACGGTCTCGGCGCCACGCGGCACGACGAACTCCGTCCACACGTCGCCGCTGAGCTCGGAGCCGTCGGGGCCGGTGATGCGGACCAGCTGGTCCCTGAGCAGGGGCGAGAACTCCTCGACCGTGAGGCCGAGGACGTCCCGCAGCGGCCCGGGACAGGCGCCCTCGTGCACGGCGTCGTGCTCGTCGACGATGCCGGAGAAGTACGACACGACGAGGGTGCCGCCCGCCTCGACGTACTCCCTGAGGTTGTGCCCGGCCGCCTCCGTCATCAGGTACAGGGCGGGCACGACTACAAGGGGATATCTCGACAAGTCGGCTTCCGGGTGGGCGAAGTCGACGGTGAGGTGGCGGTCGTAGAGCGCCTCGTAGAAGGCGTCGGCGCGCTCGCGCGGGTCGTGGTCCTCGCTCGGGCGCCAGTCGAGGTTCTGCGCCCACCAGGAGTGCCAGTCCCACAGCATCGCCACGTCGGCCTGTGTCCGGGTGCCGCGCACGTTGCTCAACGAGTCGACAGCGGCGCCGAGTTCGACGACCTCACGCCATACGCGGGTGTCGGTGCCGCCGTGCGGGAGCATCGCGGAGTGGAACTTCTCCGCGCCGCGCCGGGACTGCCGCCACTGGAAGAACATGGCTCCCTCGGAGCCGCGCGCCACATGGGCGAGGGAGTTGCGGGCCATCTCGCCGGGGGCCTTGGCGGGGTTGCGGGGCTGCCAGTTGACGCCGGAGGTGGAGTGCTCAAGGAGGAGCCAGGGCGCTCCTCCAGCCACCGAACGGGTCAGGTCGGCGGCCATGGCGAGGTTGACGTGGGTGCGGCGGCCGTCGGTGATCAGGTAGTGGTCGTTGGTGACGATGTCGACCTCGCGGCCCCAGGCCCAGTAGTCGACGGAGTCGCACTGGCTGAGCGCCGTCATGAAGTTGGTGGTGACCGGGACGCCCGGCGAGAGCCGGTGCAGGATGTCCCGCTCCATGACGAAGTTCTCGCGCATGGTGACGTCGGCGAACCGCTTGTAGTCCAGCGCCTGGGCCGGGTTGACGGCCGTCGGCGTCGTGCGCGGCGGGTTGATCTGCTCGAAGTCGCCGTAGCGCTGGCCCCAGAAGGCGGTGCCCCAGGCCTCGTTGACCGCGTCGACCGTCTCGTACGTCGCCTCCAGCCAGCGGCGGAAGTGCGCGGCGCAGGAGTCGCAGTAGCAGGCCGAGACGGGGACGCCGTACTCGTTGTGCACGTGCCACATCGCCAGTGCCGGGTGGTCGCCGTAGCGTTCGGCGAGCTTGGTGGTGATGGTCGCGGCGGCCGTGCGGTAGTCGCCGTTGCTGTGGCAGACGGCGGCGCGCGAGCCGAACTCCAGGCGTACGCCGTCCGGTGTGACGGGCAGGGCCTCGGGGTGGGCGCGGTAGAACCAGACCGGCGGGCAGACGGTGGGGGTGCCCAGGTCGACGCGGATGCCGTGCTCGTGCAGCAGGTCGAACACGCGGTCCAGCCAGCCGAAGTCGTACACACCCGGTGAGGGCTCCAGCAGGGCCCAGGAGAAGATCCCGACGCTCACCATCGTGACGCCGGCCTCCCGCATCAGCCGTACGTCCTCCTGCCAGACGTCCTGCGGCCACTGCTCGGGGTTGTAGTCCCCACCGAAGGCGAGCCCGGTGAGGCCCCTGGGGTTGGTCTCCGGCATGGATCTCTCCCGATTAATCGATCATTTGGGAACGTGCACACACTCGATCGGCGATGCGAGCCCAACATAACCGCACAGCAACAACCATTGACAAGTGTCCGGGATGTTTCTCTACTGTGAACGCTCACAGAAGCATGGCAGGTCTTCGCAGCGGGCGGAGACCCCAGGTCAGGGGAGAGATCCATGCCCATCACGAAGCGCCGACGGCTCGTCCTGAGAAGTGCTGCCACCTGCGTCGCCGCCACCCTCGGCGCCACCGCCCTCACCGCTTGCGGCTCCGAGGACAGCGAGGCCGAGTCCGGCCCTGTCTCGCTGACGTACTGGACCTGGACGCCCGGCATGGACAAGGTCGTCGACCTGTGGAACAAGGGCCCGGGAAAGAAGGACCGGATCACGGTCACGGTGAAGAAGCAGGCGTCCGGCGACACGCTGATCACCAAGATCCTCACCGCGCACAAGGCCGGCAAGGCCCCCGACCTGGTCCAGGCCGAGTACCAGGCGCTGCCGACGCTGGTCAGCAATGACGCCGTCGCGGACATAGCGGGCGACGTCGGCGACGCCAAGGGCAGGTTCGCCGACGGTGTCTGGCAGCAGACGACCCTGGGCACGGACGCGGTGTACGCGGTCCCGCAGGACATCGGGCCGATGATGTTCTACTACCGCGAGGACCTCTTCAAGAAGTACGGCCTGACGGTCCCGACCACCTGGGAGGAGTTCGCCGAGACGGCCCGTGCGCTCAAGAAGAAGGCACCGGACACGGACCTGACCACCTTCTCCGCCAACGACTCCGGACTCTTCGCGGGCCTCGCCCAGCAGGCCGGCGCCAAGTGGTGGACGACCTCCGGCGACAAGTGGAACGTCGGCATCGACGACGCCGCCACCCAGAAGGTCGCGGGGTTCTGGGGCGACCTCGTCAAGGAGGGCGCCGTCGACAACCAGCCGATGTACACCCCGGCCTGGAACAAGGCCCTCAACACCGGCAAGCAGATCGCGTGGGTCTCAGCCGTGTGGGCGCCGGGCACGCTGACCACGGCCGCGCCCGACACCAAGGGCAAGTGGGCCATGGCCCCGCTCCCCCAGTGGTCCGGGTCCGACAACGTGACCGGCAGCTGGGGCGGTTCCTCCACCGCGGTCACCACCGACTCCGGGCACAAGTCGGCCGCCGCGAAGTTCGCCGCCTGGCTCAACACCGACGGCGACGCTCTCCAGGCACTGGCCAAGGAGAGCGGCATCTACCCGGCCGCCACGAACGCCCAGACCAGCGGCGCCTTCGCGACCCCGCCGGACTACTTCTCGAACCAGTCGGACTTCTACACCAAGGCCGCCGAGATCGCGAAGACCACCGCCCCGTCCGCGTGGGGCCCGAACGTGAACGTCGCCTACACGACCTTCAAGGACGCCTTCGGCAAGGCCGCCAAGGACAAGTCGGACTTCGGCGCCGCCCTGACGACCATGCAGGACGACACGGTCGCCGACCTCGAGAAGCAGGGCTTCGAGGTCTCCGAGTGACCAGCACGAGCCGGAAGGCGTACGGGGTGAAGGGGGCCCCGTATGCCTTCCTCTTTCCCGCCGCGATCCTGTTCCTCCTCTTCTTCGCCCTGCCCATCGGCTACGCGGTCTGGCTCAGCTTCCGCAAGGTGAAGGTCTCCGGACTGGGCCTCGGGTCGGGCGCCCGCAAGGAGGTCTGGGCCGGGCTGGAGAACTACACCGACGCCCTCACCGACAGCGAACTGGTCGCCGGCGCGCTGCGTGTGCTCGGCTACGGCTGCATCGTGGTGCCGGTGATGCTGGGCCTCGCCCTGCTGTTCGCGCTGATGCTGGACTCCGAGAAGGTGCGGCTCGCGCCCGTCACCCGGCTCGCGATCTTCCTGCCGTACGCCATCCCCGGCGTAGTGGCGGCGCTGCTGTGGGGCTTTCTGTACCTGCCGGACGTGAGCCCCTTCTACTTCGTGCTGGAGAAGCTGGGCCTGCCGCAGCCCGACCTGCTCGACGGCGGGCCGCTGTATCTCGCCCTGTCGAACATCGCGGTGTGGGGCGGCACCGGCTTCAACATGATCGTCATCTACACCTCGCTCCAGGCGATCCCGACCGAGGTGCACGAGGCGGCGCGGCTGGACGGTGCGACGCCGCTCCAGATCGCGCTGCGGATCAAGATCCCGATGGTGGCGCCCTCGCTGGTGCTGACCTTCTTCTTCTCGATCATCGCCACGCTCCAGGTGTTCAACGAGCCGACCACCCTGAAGCCGCTCACCAACTCCGTGTCCACGACCTGGAGTCCGCTGATGAAGGTGTACCAGGACGCCTTCGGCAAGGGCGACATCTACGCGGCGGCCGCGCAGGCCACGATCATCGCCCTGGCCACGCTGCTGCTGTCGTTCGGCTTCCTGCGGGCCGCGAACCGTCGTAACAAGCAGGAGGCATCCCGATGAGCTCCCTCGCCGTCGGCAAGGCCGACACGGCCGCGGACGCCGCGCCCGGCACCGACCGGAGCCGGCCGCCACTGCGCCGCCGGATCGCGCTGATCCCCACGGTCACGCTGCTGCTCGGCGCGCTGTACTGCCTGCTGCCCGTCGCCTGGGTGGTGATCGCGGCGACCAAGTCCGGCAGCGAACTGTTCTCCACGTTCACCTTCCTGCCGGGCACGGGCTTCGCGGACAACTTCGCGGACCTGAGCGCCTATCGGGACGGGGTGTACTGGCAGTGGATGGGCAACTCCGCCCTGTACGCCGGTCTCGGTGCCCTGCTGTCGACGGTCGTCTCGGCGTTCAGCGGGTACGCGCTGGCGATCTACCGCTTCCGGGGCCGCGAGGCGATGTTCAACGTGCTGCTGGCGGGCGTGCTGATGCCGCCGGTCATCCTCGCCGTCCCGCAGTACCTGCTGCTCGCCAAGGCCGACCTGACGGACTCCTACCTGTCGGTGCTGCTGCCGCAGATCCTGTCGCCGTACGGCGTCTACCTCTCACGGATCTACGCGGCGGCCGCCGTGCCGGCCGACGTGGTCGAGGCGGGCCGGATGGACGGGGCGAGCGAGTGGCGGATCTTCACGCGGGTCGCGCTGCCGATGATGGTGCCCGGCATGGTGACGGTGTTCCTGTTCCAGTTCGTGGCGATCTGGAACAACTTCCTGCTGCCGTACATCATGCTCAGCGACGACGAGCGGTTCCCGATCACGCTGGGTCTGTACACGCTGCTCGAACAGGGCGCCAACACCCCGGCGCTGTACACGCTGGTGATCACCGGGGCGTTCCTCGCGGTGCTGCCGCTGGTAGCGCTGTTCCTGGTCATCCAGCGGTTCTGGAGTCTGGATCTGCTCTCCGGGGCCGTAAAGTCATGACCATGAGCAACACGGGGGGCCGACGCAGACCGCCGACGATCCATGACGTGGCGCGCGAGGCCGGAGTGTCACGCGGCACCGTCTCGCGGGTGCTCAACGGCGGCCACTACGTCAGCCCCGCCGCCCAGGAGGCGGTCAACGCGGCGATCCACAGGACGGGTTACGTCGTCAACAGGCACGCCCGCTCGCTGATCACGGGTCGCTCGGACTCGGTCGGCTTCCTGCTGACCGAGCCGCAGGAGCGGTTCTTCGAGGACCCCAACTTCAACGTCCTGCTGAGCGGCTGCACCCAGGCGCTCGCCGCGCACGACATCCCGCTGCTGCTGATGCTGGCGGGCACCAAGGACGAACGCCGGCGCATCACGCGGTACATCACCGCCGGTCATGTCGACGGGGTGCTGCTGGTCTCCAGCCACTCCGGGGACCGGGTCGCCGAGGAGCTGCGCGAGGCGGGCGTCCCCCTCGTGCAGTGCGGCAAGCCGATGGGGCTCGGGTCCAAGGTGAGCTATGTGGCGGCCGACGACCGGGACGGCGCCCGTGACATGGTGCGGCATCTGCTGTCGCTGGGCCGCCGCCGGATCGGCGTGGTCAGCGGTCCGCTGGACACCCCGGGCGGTGTCGACCGTCTCGCCGGCTACCAGGAGGTGCTGACGGAGGCGGGCGTCGAGATCGACGAGCGGCTCATCACCTCCGGCGACTACAGCCGGGCCAGTGGCGAGGCGGGCGCCGATCAGCTGCTTGCGCGGGCCCCCGACCTCGATGCCCTGTTCGTGGCGTCCGACCTGATGGCACAGGGCGCTCTGGCGGCGCTGCGCCGGGCGGGCCGACGGGTGCCCGAGGACGTGTCGGTGGGCGGCTTCGACGACTCCGCGGCGGCGACGGAGGCCACCCCCGCCCTGACCACGATCCGCCAGCCCTACGACCGGATCAGCGCCGAGATGGTGCGGCTGCTGCTCGCGCAGATCGGCGGCGAGGACCCGGCGGCGGTGATACTGCCGACGGAGCTGGTGACGCGGCAGTCGACGTGATCGGCCGTAGCGGCGCGAACGGCGGACGGGGAACGGTCAGGATTCGAGAAGTCATGACCCGGTCCCCCGGCCTAGCGTGAGAGCACCGGCGAGACGCGCCGGCCCCGCTTCACCGAGGAGGACGTCATGACCGCCGGAATCAACACGATCATCTATCCCGTCAAGGACCTCGCCCGGGCAAAGGCCCTGTTCGGCGCCCTGCTGGGCACGGAGCCCTACGCGGACGAGCCGTACTACGTCGGCTACAAGGACGCCGGGCAGGACGTCGGTCTGGACCCCAACGGGCACGCCAAGGGCATGACCGGCCCGGTCCCCTACTGGCACGTGGCCGACATCAGGGCGTCGTACGCGGCCCTGCTGGAGGCCGGCGCCGAGTCGCTCCAGGACGTCCACGACGTCGGGGGCGGCAGGCTGATCGCGTCCGTGAAGGACGGGGACGGCAACCTCGTCGGGCTGCTCCAGGACCCGACCGGCTGACCCTGCGCCCCACCCGTCGGAGCCCCGCTTGCACACGCACTAGTTGCACGCTCAACAAATGGCCGGATCGGTGTTACGGTGCGGGTATGGCAGTGAAGACGGCCGAAGCGGGGCTCGAGGAGCGGTGGCGGGACATCCTGTCCGTGCACGCGCGCACGATGTGCGAGATCGACCGCGTGCTGCACCCGCACGGACTGGGCGCGAGCGACTTCGAGGTGCTCGACATCCTCGCGGCGGCGACGCCCGTGCAGGGCGAGCAGTGCCGGGTGCAGAACCTCGTCGGGCGGGTCCACCTCAGCCAGAGCGCCCTGTCCCGGCTCATCGGCCGGCTGGAGAAGGACGGGCTGCTGGAGCGTTCCGTCTGCGCGGAGGACCGGCGCGGTGTGTACGTCACCCTCACCCGAAAGGGCCGTGACCTGCACGCCGCGGTTCTGCCGTTGCAGCGGGGTGCGCTGGCGCGCACGCTGAGCCGCTGAATGTGGTGCCGCGACCGGTCGTCTTTCCGGTGCGGCGCCGTCGTGGCCTGTCGCGCAGTTCCCCGCGCCCCTGACGGCGATGCCGTGAGCGGTGTCTAGAGCGCGAACTCGGTCCCGTCCGGTAGGACTTCCACCCCCGTCTCCGAGATCTGGGCGCGGGCCGTCGACGCCGGGTCGAGCAGGGGGTTGGAGTCGGCCAGGTGGGTGTAGATCCGGCGGATCCCAGGGTGGCGGGCCAGGGCGGTGAGGCTGCCGGTCGGTCCTGAGACGGGCAGGTGGCGCCCGGTGTCGCCCGTCTCGTCGGCCGCGAAGTGCGTGCCGTCCAGGACGACGCCGTCCGCGTCCGCGACCAGGTCCTCCAGCAGCGCGGACCAGGCGCTCACGCGGGGTGCGTAGACGAGGACTCGCCCGGTGACCAGGTCCTCGATGCGGTACACCGTCACCCAGCGGCGGTCCGAGGAGCGGCCCGGCACGTACGCCGGTGGTTTCCCCGGGACCGGATGTGCCGTGACGACGAGCCCGCCGGCCAGCACGAATCCGCCCTCGGTGAGGCTGTCCGCCCACTCCCACGGGGCGTGACGGTCCAGGCCCGCCCGTGCCGGGGCGAGGGCGGCCAGTACGGGTGGGGCCGCGTAGGTCTTCAGCCGCGCGGCGTCGCGCAGTACGGCGAGACCCGCCACATGATCGGGCTCCCCATCGGTCAGCAGCACGCCACGCACGGGGGTGTGCCGGGGGCCGGGCCACAGGGCGGGCGCGGCGGTGAGCTGGGCGCGGATGTCCGGCGAGGCGTTCAGCAGCCACCAGTCGCGGGAGTTCCCGGTGACGGCGGCGCACTCCGGGCCGCGGGCGGGCAGTTTGCCGTCGCGGGCGGCGTCGCACCGCACGCAGGCGCAGTTCCAGCGCGGGAACCCGCCTGAGGCGGCGGTGCCGAGCAGGACGACCCTCAAGACGACCCCCACTCTTTCGCGTCGGCCCTCCCGGGGGATCTTCCCTCTCCGTACGGCCGAACCACCCTGCGGCGGGGAGCAGTTCCGGCCGACCTTTCCCATTGTCCGCGAGGCGGCCCGTGACCGCGGCGGCTCCCGGAGCCACGGCTGCCCGGGGGAAATCCGGCCATGAGGAACGGGGTGGGGAGCGCGCGAAGGGGATGGACGGCACCCTGTCGCCGCTCATCCCCTTCGCGGATGGCTCTGTCGCTCTACGGTCGCGCCAGCAGCGTCCGTACGCCCTCCGACGTCAGGGTCAGCGGGTGTGCGGAACCGGCGTCGATGGTCAGGGCCAGATCATCGGCCGGCCACTGCGAGGCCAGTGCGCCCAGCGGTACCAGGCGGTAGCGCGAGATGTAGGGCAGCAGCTCGGCCATCGCGGGCTCGGAGGTGAAGACGGGGACGACCGGCTCGCCGCCCGGCCGCTCGATCACCGGAAGTGCCACGGCCTCGGGGTCGATGGCGTCCTGCTCGCCCACGTCGTCGGGCACCGGGACGAGGACGTCGCTGCTCGCGAGCGTGTCCAGCGCCGCCTTGTCCTCGGTGTTGTCGGCCAGCGCGTCCAGCGCCCGCCGGGCCGGTGTGGCGTTGTAGTCGTTCGCGGGTGTGTCCATGGCAGATCCCCTGTCAGCGACGGCAGTGCGTTCCGCCCGGGGCATGGTCGCGGGATGCTCGGCCCCGGCGCGGCCCTGCTCGCGTACCCGATCCGGACTGGAGCATTCCTATAGTTGTCCAAAGGTCAGGGCATTCGATCTCCGCAGGTCAGGGGATCAACGGAATGTGGCCGGACGGCAGCCCGAGGCGATCACAGCCGACCCGGCGGACGAGCGGCGGCCGGGCGATGCCGATGGGCGCGACCGTGGACGCGGCCCGGAAGTCGCCGTCGGCTCCGAAGATCTCGTCCTGCGCCCGCTCCTCGAAGAGCGTCGCGACCTGGAGGACGTGGGCGGCGGTGAGCGAGAGGGCCCAGCCGGTGGAGGGGCAGCCGCGGGCGATCTCGGTGACCACCCGGTAGAAGACGGGCAGGGCGAACTCGCAGCACGGGCCGCAGGTGCACGGCACGTTCGACGATGTCGCGTTCGGTCGGTCCGGGCTCGGGAGCGGCGATCACGATGCCTCCTGACGCGTGGGGCCGTCCGTCTCGTGCCGTGTTGCGTGACGCGGTACGAGTGATTGAACACGGCAACCGCCTCGGGGTACCGGCCCGAAACCGCCAAGTGCCGAAGCCTCCCGCGAACAGTCGTAGCCTGAAGGGAAGGGACAGCTCCCGTCCTCGCGGGCACGGGAGGCACGTATGCGTTACGACGACCGCAGTGCGGCCGGACGGCTGCTGGCCGAGAAGCTCGATGAGCTGCGCGGCCGGGACGTGGTGGTGCTGGGTCTGCCGCGCGGTGGGGTGCCGGTGGCGGCGGAGGTGGCCCGGCGGCTCGACGCCCCGCTGGATGTCCTGGTGGTGCGGAAGCTGGGTGTGCCCGGACAGCCGGAGTGGGGGTTCGGGGCCGTCGGCGAGCACGGGGTGCGTGTCCTCAACCGCGATGTGATCAGCGAGGCCGGGCTGGCCTCCGCCGAGCTGGAGGCGGTGGAGGCGGCCGAGCGGGCGGAGCTGGAGCGGCGGGTGCGTGGCTATCGGCAGGGGCGGGAGCCTTTGCCGGTGACCGGGCGTACCGCGCTGGTGGTCGACGACGGGCTGGCGACCGGGGCGACGGCCGAGGCCGCCTGCCGGGTCGTACGAGGTCAGGGGGCGGCCCGGGTCGTGCTCGCGGTGCCGGTGGGGCCGACGCACAGTGTGGCCCGGCTGCGGCAGGTGGCGGACGAGGTGATCTGCCCCCAGACGCACCGGATCCTCGGCTCGGTGGGTGCCTGGTACCGGCACTTCGGCCAGGTCCCGGACGCCGAGGTCAGAGCGCTGCTCGCACGGGCCGCCGAGCCCGGCTTCCCCTCCCCCGCCGTGGTCTCGTCGCCGTCGGACCGCGAGGTGCTGATCCCGGCCGCCGGCGCCCGGGTGGGTGCCCGGCTGGTCGTGCCGGACGGGGCCGCCACGGCGGTCGCCTTCGCGCACGGCAGCGGCAGCAGCCGGCACAGCCCACGCAATCAGTACGTCGCCACGGCCCTCAACCGCGCGGGGCTGGCCACGCTGCTGCTGGACCTCCTGACCGACGGCGAGGCGCACGACCGGCACAACGTCTTCGACATCCTGCTGCTCGCCCGGCGACTGCATGCCGCGTCGGTGTGGCTGCGGGAGGAAACCGGCCTGCCCGTCGCCTACTTCGGGGCCAGCACCGGCGCCGCCGCGGCGCTGGAGGCGGCCGCGCTGTCCGGCTCCGACGTCCGCTCGGTCGTCTCACGTGGCGGCCGCCCAGATCTGGCCACGCCGGCGGCGCTGGCCCGGTTGCGGGCACCCACGCTGCTCATCGTCGGCAGCCGGGACACGCAGGTGCTGAGCCTCAACCGCCTGGCCGCCGACCGGATGCACTGCGAGCACCGGATCGCCGTCGTGCCGGGCGCCACGCATCTCTTCGAGGAACCCGGCACCCTCACGACCGTCGCCGAACTGGCCCGCGACTGGTTCACCACGCACCTCGGCCGACCGACCACGGGCACGCCACCGCGCCGCTCCGCCTGACCCTCGACCGGGGCCGCTGCGACTGCTTTCGGTCAGCCCGGAAGTGCTGGTTCCGTCAACCTCCGGGGTCATGGAGATTGAGTGTTGAACTTATGCCTAAACTCTGGATCCTGCACGGAGAGGGTCCCTTACGTGAGTGAACCGAACGATCCCGTCTGCCCGGAGTGCGGCACGCCCCGGGCGTCCGACGGAACCCCCGACTGCTCCTGCGCCCGCCGCGCCTCCGACGCCCGTCGGGACGCGCGCGCGGCGGAGCGGGCGGCCGCGGAGGACTTCGATCCGGTGCGGATACGACCGTTCGTGGAACTCGACAACGATGCCACGACGGACGGAGAAGGGGCCGAACCTCCGCAAGGGCCCGGAGACTTGACGGCGGCGCCCGCCGCAATCCTCCCGCTCTCGGTGCAGGAACCCGCCTCCGAGGCAGGGCTCCCCGACACCGGCACCCGCACAACCCCCCGCCGCAGAAACCGCGCCCTCCTCCTCACCGGAGCGGGCGCCACCCTGGCCGTCCTGCTGACGGGCGCCTTCCTCGGCGGACTGTTCACCTACGAAAGCCCCTCCCGCGACGGGGCCGTGTCCGACGACGTCCGCGCACCCGTCCCGGACGCGACCACCGAGGACGGCACGTCCCCGGAGGGCCAGTCCACGGCAGCCGTACCCTCCACATCACCGTCCACCAGCTCGAGTTCCTCCCCCAGCACACCCTCAGGCACCAACTCCCCAACCCCGACCGCGACCTCCTCCACCCCCGCCACTCCCCCATCCGGCACGGGCCCCACCCCCAGCACAGCCCCCGACCCCACCGACGCGGAGGGACAACCCCCGGTCCTCCACCGCGGCGACCAGGGACCGGAGGTCGTCGAACTCCAGCTTCGCCTGCGCCAGATCGGCCTCTACTCCGAAGAAGCGGACGGCGACTTCGACCGCCAACTCGAAAGCGCGGTCCGCACCTACCAACTCACCCGCGTCATCCTCAACGACGAATCGGGCGCCTACGGCAGCCCGACCCGCACGTCGCTGGAGTCGGAGACGTCGGAGCCGTAGTGGTCAGGGTCACCGACCGCCGGCGCACGTGCCCCGGCGCAACTCCCGGCACGGCAGGGTTCGTTCGTCTGCCTCGCCGGCTCCGTCGCTCACCACCCGGTACACATGCGCACCCGGCGCCCGGGACACGGTCGCCGTCAGCCGGCCGTTCGTGAAGAGGGCGCCGGTGCCGTCGTCGAGGGCCCATCCGGCGGGCAGGACGCCGGTCGCCACGGCCGACCGGTAGGAATCTCGCCGCCCGGGTTCGCTGTCGTAGTGCGGGCACACCGAACCCGGCAGCAGACCCAGGCCGTCCGGCAGGTGGGTGAGCGGGCCGAAGGAGTCCGTGTGCGAGCTCTGCGCCCAGCAGTTGGCGCCCGCGCTGATGCCGCACATCAGGGTTCCGCCGTCGTAGGCCTCGCGCAGCAGCCGGTCCACGCCGTGCACCCGCCAGACCGCGAGCAGGTTGGCGGTGTTGCCGCCGCCCACATAGACGACGTCCTGGGCGAGCACGAAGGTGCGCAGGGCGGCGTCGTCGAGCTTTCTGTCGAACAGGTGCAGGACGGAGGGCTCGCAGTCGGAGCGGTCGCGGAACGCGGTGAGGAACTTCTCGGCGTATCCGGGGGCGTCCCCGCTGGCGGTGGGCAGGAAGCACACCTTGGGACGGTGTGTACGCGCCTGTGCCAGCACCCAGTCGTCCAGGAGTCCGTCCTCGTCGGTGGAGAAGCCCCCGCCGAGGAGCGCCACTCGGGGTGGGTGGCTCATGCCGTCCTCACAGGGGTGCGCCTTCGTCCGTAGCCGGGCTCGGGGTCTGTTTCTCCTGTTCGTGGACTCGGTCTCGGTGCAGGGTCAGTGTGCCGAGGAAGGTGACGGCGAGGGCTGTCAGGACGCCGAGGTTGGCGTAGGCCCAGGGGCCGGACCTGCCTCCGAGGCCGAGGGGGTGGAGGAGGTAGCCCTGCCAGTCAAGCCAGGCTGCTGTGGAGTTGGTGACCAGGCCCCAGCCGAGGGCGGTGGCGGTGAGGGTCAGGAGGAGGGGGGTGAGCGGTACGTCGCCGTAGCGGCCGGTGGGGCGGTAGAGGTCGGGTTCGTCGTAGTCGCGGTGGCGCAGGGCCAGGTCGGCGAGCATGATGCCGCACCAGGCGGCGACGGGGACGCCGAGCGTGGTGAGGAAGCCCATGAACGGGCCGAGGAAGTCGTCGGCGACGAACACGATGTAGATCGAGCCGACGATCATCAGGACACCGTCGAACAGCGCGGCCACGTAGCGCGGTACGCGCAGGCCCGCCGACAGCAGGGCCAGGCCGGACGAGTAGATGTCGAGGACCGCGCCGCCCACGAGGCCGAGGACGGCGACGAGCGCGAAGGGGACGAGGAACCAGGTCGGCAGGATCGTCGTCAATGCGCCGATGGGGTCGGCCGCGACGGCCTCCGCGAGGTCGGCCGAGGAGCCCGCCAGCAGCAGGCCGAAGACCAGGAGGAGCAGCGGTGCCAAGGACGCGCCGAACGTGGTCCAGCCGATCACGCCTCGGCTCGACGCGGTGCGCGGCAGGTATCGGGAGTAGTCGGCGGCCGCGTTGACCCAGCCGAGTCCGAACCCGGTCATCATGAAGACGAGCGCGCCGATGAACTCCTGGGCGGAGCCCGCCGGTACGGCGCTGACGGCGGACCAGTGGATGCGGTCGGCGACCAGGGCGATGTAGATGACGGTCAGCACGCCCGTCACCACGGTGATCACGGTCTGGAGCCGCATGATCAGGTCGAAGCCCATCACGCCGACCACGACGGTCAGCGCTCCGACCAGGACGAGCGCGACGACCTTCGTCCCGGTGCCGCCGCCCCAGCCGAGCCGGCCGAACACGGTCGCGGTGGCCATGGTCGCGAGGGCGCACAGGACCGTTTCCCAGCCGACGGTGAGGATCCAGGAGATCACCGACGGCAGCCGGTTGCCGCGCACGCCGTACGCGGCACGGCCGAGCACCATCGTGGGCGCGGAGCCGCGCTTCCCGGCCACGGCCACGAACCCGCACAGCAGGAAGGAGAAGACGATTCCGACGACTCCCGCGGCCAGCGCCTGCCAGAAGGAGATGCCGAAGCCGAGCGCGAAGGCACCGTAACTGAGGCCCAGGATCGAGACGTTGGCGCCGAACCAGGGCCAGAAGAGGGTGCGTGGCGTGCCCTTGCGTTCGGTGTCGGCGATCACGTCGAGGCCGTGGGTCTCCACGCGGAGCTTTCGGTCCGGGGCTCTGCCGTCGGGTTGATCCGGTGGTGTGATCACCCCGGCATCGTCGCACCGCGCACCCCGCCGGGGAAGGCGGACTCGGCCCGGCCGGACTCGACGGACGCGGCCCGGCCGGACTCGACGGATGCCGCCCAGCCGGGCTCGGCGGACGCGTCGAGCAGGCCCGTCAGCAGCGCGTCCGTGGCGGGCCCGAGCAGCCGCTCGCCGTCGGGAGTGACCTCAAGGCCGGCGACCAGGGCGAGGCAGACGTCCGCGGCGTCCTCGGGCCCGGCCGCGGAGGTCGTCCCGGCCGCGGTGAACAGGGCGACCAGCAGCTGCCGCAGCCCGGCCGTGAAGGTGCCGCAGAGGTCGCCGCACAACCGGGCCTTGTCGTCGAGGAGTTCGGCGGTGTGCGGGGAGTCCCCGGTGAGCCGCCGGACCAGGTCGAGCTTGACGGCGAGGACGCCGTGCACGCGCGCGGCGTACGAGGCGTCCTCGGCCGTGGCCGCCTCCCGGGCCCGCCGCAGCGCCTGGCTGTGCAGGCGCGCGGAGAGCTGCCGGAAGGCGTCGTCCTTGCCGCGGACGTACTGGTAGACGGCCGACCGGGACACGCCCATCGTCGTGGCGATGTCGTCCATGGTGGTGCGCCGCGCGCCGTACCGCGTGAGGCAGTCGTACGCCGCGTCGAGGACCTCGTCGAGCCGGTCGGCGGCCATGGTTCAGCCCAGCTTCTTCAGCAGTTCGACGGCGAGCGGGGCGGAGGAGGCGGGGTTCTGGCCGGTGACGAGGTTGCGGTCGACGACCACGTTCGGCACCCACGGCTCGCCCACCTGGACCTGCACACCGGCCTCGGTGAGCCGGTCCTGGAGCAGCCACTCGGCCTTGTCGGCGAGGCCGCCCAGGGTCTCCTCGGTGTTGGTGAACGCGGCCACCCGGTACCCGGCGAACGTGTTGGCGCCGTCACCGCCGGTGGCGGCCAGCAGCGCGGCCGGGCCGTGGCAGACGACGCCGAGCGGCTTGCCGGAGTCCAGGGCGAGGGTCAGCAGTCGGCCGGATTCGGCGTCGACCGCGAGGTCCTCCATCGGGCCGTGACCGCCGGGGTAGAACACGGCGGCGTAGTCGTCGAGGTCCACGTCCGCCAGCCGCACCGGCTCCCGCAGCTCGGTCATCGACTCGAGCAGGGCGGCGATCCGGTCGGCGTTCTCCTGACCGCCGTTGACCTCGGCCGCGAGGCTGCCCTTGTCGACGGGCGGTACGACACCGCCGGGCGTGGCCACGACGACATCGTGACCGGCGGCCTTGAACGCCTCGTAGGGCGCGGCGGCCTCCTCGGCCCAGAAGCCGGTGGGGTGCTTGGTGCCGTCGGCCAGGGTCCACTGGTCGGCGCCGGTCATCACGAACAGGATCTTCGACATGAGGGGGCTCTTTCGCGAGGGGGTTCCTGGAGGTCCTGACGCCGTGCGTGCAGATCGTCAGGACGTCGATGTCCCCGACCGTACGCACCGGCACCCATTGGAATCCAATAGGCTCATCCATATGAGACATAGGGATTCCAATGAGGAGGAGGAAGTCCGGCAGTCTGCGGGCGCGGCGCCGGTGGACCTGAACCTGCTGCGCACGTTCCTCGCCGTCTACCGCACCGGTTCCTTCACCGCCGGCGCCCGGCTGCTGGGTCTGTCCCAGCCGACGGTCACCACGCAGATCCGCACGCTGGAGCGGCAGCTGGACCGGGAGCTGTTCCAGCGTCTGGCGCGCGGCGTGGCCCCCGGCCCGTACGCCGACGAGCTCGCCTCCCGGGTCGTGGATCCGCTGGACGCCCTCGCCGCGGTCACGGGGCCGGGCGGCCCGGCGGACGTGCACCCGGCGGAACCCGTGCACCTCGCCGGCCCGGCCGAGCTGCTGACCCACCGCGTCATGCCGGCGCTCGCGCCGCTGGTCGACCGGGGCGTACGGCTGCGCATCACGCCGGGCCTGACGGAACCCCTCCTGGAGGAGCTGCGGGCCGGCCGCTACGACCTGGTGCTGTCGACCTACCGGCCACGCGGTCGCGCCCTGGCGTCGGTGCCGCTGGCGGACGAGGAGTTCGTGCTGGTCACGGCACCGGCCTGGGCGGAGCGCATCGGCGGTGCGGCGCGGCTCGCGGCGGACGGTCCCGCCGCGCTGCACGGGGTGCCGCTGGTCGCCTACGCCGAGGACGTGCCGATCGTGCGCCGCTACTGGCGGCATGTCTTCGGCAGGCGTCTGGTGCGCCACCCGGCGGTCACGATGCCGGACCTGAACGCGGTCAAGGCGGCGGTGGCGGGCGGTACGGGGTTCAGCGTGCTGCCCCGCTATCTGTGCTCGGCCGAACTGGCCTCGGGCGCGCTCGTCCCGCTGCACGACCCGGACGATCCGCCCATCAACACCGCCTTCCTCGCCCAGCGCCCGGGCTCCTCCGGCAACCCTCATCTCGCCCTGGTCCGCGACCACTTGCTGGAGATCGCCCGCGACTGGTGACGTCCGGCGTCTCACCCGGTGCCGGCCCGCAGCGCGTGGGTGCGCAGTGCCAGCAGGGCCTCGAACCGGAAGCGGGGGTCGCCGAGCCGGTCGCCGAACACTTCCTCCAGCTGGCGCAGGCGTTTGCGGGCCGTCTGCGGATGGATGCCCAGGGCCTGGGCGACCTCGGGGGCCGTACGCCCCCAGGACATCAGCAGCGCGTCCAGGGTCTCGGCAAGCCGGGCGGCCCGCCCCCGGGGCAGGTCCGCGAAGACGCCCAGCACACGGCGGCCGAGCAACTGCCCGATGGGGGCGCCGCGCAGGAGGTAGAGCTCGGACAGCTCGTCGTCGACGCGCAGGAAGGCACCGTCGGTGGGCAGTTCGGCGCGCCGGTCGACGGCGAGGCGGGCGCACTGCAGGGACAGCCATGTCTCGTGCGGGGGCACCGCCGGGCCCACGACGGCGACACGGCCCCGGGCAGCCTCCCGCACCCGGTCGATCAGCCCGCTCGTCTCCGGCTCGGGCACGATCAGCACGAGGTCGCTGCCCCGGCCGACGGAGAGCAGTTCACCGTCCGCTCCGGGCACGGAGAAGCGCCCCGCCGACCGCACGATCACGGACGCGACGGCACCCGGCAGCGCCCACCGGGCCCGCTCGGCCAGCGGTCCCAGGGCTGCCCGCTCCTGCCCTCGCGGCGGCTCCAGCAGCCGCTCCACCAGCGCCCGGCGGGCCCGCTTCACCTCGCCCTCCGACCGCAACTGAGCAGCGAGGAAACCTTTCACCGACTCATTGGACAGCGCGTTGATGTGGACCAGCACTGCCTCGTGCAGGGTCAGGACGGTCGCGGGCGGCAGCGTGGCCTCCTGCACGAACTCGGCGTAGCGCCTGCTGCCGACCCGCGCCCCGACGCGGAACGCGGCCTGGAGGGCGTCCGTCGTCCGGCCGTTCAGGAACTCGACGCGCCCGAGGTGCCGGAAGTGGTCGAGATGGTGGTCCTGGGCGCTGTCGGGGTGCTCGATCAGCTCCACGAACTGCAGCACGGCCCGGCGGATCGACTCGGTCAGGTCGCGGCCGACGGCGGAGTCGAGCGGCCGACGGTAGGCGGGCACCTCGTCGCGGATCGCCCGGGTCATGTCGGCGACGATCTGCTCGGTCCTGGATCGGATCAGCGCGGCGAGCACCGGGGGCAGCTCGTGCCAGGGCTGACGCGTGAACGTCTCGGCCTGTGCCGTCATCGCGGTGGCTCCGTCCCGGGCGGCGGGTGAGGGGTGGCGGGCGCGCGGCGCGCTCGCCGGTGGTGACCGGCGGTGGCGCGCGCGGAAGCTGCGCCCCGTGAGGCACAGCTCGGGAAAGGTGTCACGCCCCTGACATCTTTCTCGTCTCCCTCCGCGGCTCTCCTGGTCGGCTCCCGCGGGCGACGCGAGTGTTGATCCGACGTTACGCGCCAGTAGCTTCCGTGTCTCGCTCTTGTGACAAGGCTTCACCCAGTCCTGACCGATCCCCTTGCGGCCAGGGCCCACGGATCCGCCGGCGCTCCCCCACGACCAGTCAGAGGAGCCCCACATGCGCACCCGCAGACTGCGACGCACCCCACGGCGACGCCTGCTGACCACGTCCCTGGCCGCGCTCACGGCGGCCGCCTGTATCGGCGTGGTCGGCGTCGACCGGTCCCACGCGGCGCCGGAGGCGAGCGACACCGCGCCGGTGGCGGCGTCCGATCCGGTCGGCCCGCCCAAGGACGACTTCGCGTCGGCGTTCGCGTACTCCCTCGCCCACCCGACGGCCGTGCCCTCCGGCGCCAACGACTTCGCCTGCCGGCCCAGCGCCGCGCACCCGCGTCCCGTCGTCCTCGTGCACGGCACCATGGAGAACCGCTACGACAACTGGGCGGCGCTCTCCCCACGGCTCAAGGAGGCCGGGTACTGCGTCTTCGCCCTCAACCACGGCGGCGGCTCCGGCCCGCTGCTCGGCACCGAGGACATGGCCGCCTCGGCCCGTGAGCTGGCGGACTTCGTCGACCGGGTCCGGGCCGCCACCGGCGCCGCGAAGGTCGACCTCGTCGGGCACTCGCAGGGCGGCATGATGCCGCGGTACTACATCAAGAACCTCGGGGGCGCGGCGAAGGTCGACAAGCTCGTCGCCCTGACCCCGTCCAACCACGGCACCACGTTCTCGGGCCTCGGCCTGCTCGCCCTGGTGATCCCCGGCGGCAACGCGGTCCTCGGAGCGGGCTGCAAGGCGTGCAGCCAGCAGCTCATCGGCTCTGACTTCCTCAAGGACCTGAACTCCGGCGGCGAGACCGACCCGGGCGTCACCTACACGGTGATCACCACCCGGTACGACGAGGTCGTCACCCCGTACACCTCGGCGTATCTGGACGCGGCGCCCAACGTCAGCAACGTCAAGCTCCAGGATGTGTGCCCCGCCGAGTTCACCGACCACATCGGCATCAGCTACAACGACCTGGCCACGCGGCTGGTGTTCAACGCCCTGGACCCGGCTCACGCGCAGCGGCCCACCTGCTGAACCCCCGTGCCCCCGCGCGGTGGCGGGGGCACGTTCAGTACTTCTTCGCGCCTGCCACGATCGCCTCCCGGATGCGGTGGTACGTCCCGCAGCGGCAGACGTTGCGGATCTCGTCGAGGTCGGCCTCGCTGATCTCGCGGCCCTCCTCGCGGGCCTGGCGGACCTTGGCGACGGCGGTCATGATCTGGCCGGGCTGGCAGTAGCCGCACTGGGCGACGTCGAACTCCAGCCAGGCCTCCTGCATCGGGTGCAGTTCGCTGCCGACCGTGGCGGGCAGGCCCTCGATGGTGGTGACCTCGTCGGTGGGGCGCAGGTCCTTCACCGGCACCGAACAGGGGTTGAACGCCTTGCCGTTGATGTGGCTCGTGCAGGCCTGGCAGACACCGAGGCCGCAGCCGTACTTCGGTCCCGTGACGCCGAGGACGTCCCGCAGCACCCACAGCAGCCGTACGTCGTCCTCGATGTCCACGGTCACGGACTCACCGTTGAGGATGAAGGTGTGTTCGGGCACGGGAACTCCTAGAAGGCGCGGCTCAGGCCGTCGGTCGGGGACGCGGGGATCGGCGGGGTGGTGGGCAGCGGTTCGAAGCCGAGCGGTTCCTGGTGGTTGAGGGGGAAGGTCGTCGGCATCGTGCCCGTCGCGCGTCCGTAGGCGCAGGCCACGGCCGCCATCGCGCCCGCGACGGCCAGCTCCCCCGCGCCGCCCGGGGTGTCGGTGGTCGGCGGCATCACTACGATCTCCAGCTCCGGCGGGGTGTTCCACTGCCGGGTGTAGAAGTAGTTGTCCCAACTGCCCTCCAGGAAACGCCCGTTGTCGAGGTGCAGTCCTGAGCTGAGCGTGATCGCGATGCCGTCCATGATGCCGCCCATCATCTGGGCCTGAAGGCCGCGCGGGTTCACCGCCAGGCCCACGTCGACGGCGCACACGACCTTCGTCACGCGCGGGCCGGTGTACGCGTCGGGGATCTCGCGTCCGGTGGTCTCCGGGCGGCAGTCGATCTCGGCGAGGACCGCGACGTACGCGTGGTACTCGGGGTGCAGCGCGATGCCCTGCGCCGTCCCGGCCGGCATGGCGCGGCCCCACTCCCCCGCCTCGGCGACCTTGTCGAGGACGGCACGGGCCCGTTCGTCCTTGAGGAAGGAGCGGCGGAACCGGTAGGGGTCCTTGCCCATGCGCCTGGCCAGCTCGTCCACCACCAGTTCCTGCGCGCAGCGCACGTTGGGCGAGTAGATGTTGCGCATGGAGCCGGTGTTGAAGCCCTTGTCGGTCTCGCTGAGCAGCTGGGTGACGACGCCGAAGTCGTAGGGGGTCTGCTGGGTGAGCGTGAAGATCGTCTCGGAGAAGGTGAGGTCGCCGACGGGCAGGCGGCTGGCCTCGGCGGTGATGATCTCGCCTACGCCGTGGCCGAAGTCGGTGGCCACGGAGGTGTGGCGCTGGTCGTAGGTGAGCACCTGCCCGAGCGCGTAGGTGGCGCGCACGCGTGAGGTGGACATGGGGTGCGTGCGGCCCTGCCGGAAGTCGTCGGTGCGGTGCCACATCAGCTTGACCGGCTTGCCCATGGCCCGCGAGACCTCGGCGGCCTCGCCGGCGGCGTCGTGGAACAGCTTGCGGCCGAAGGAGCCGCCGCCCTCCGTCACATGGACCTTGACCGCGTGCACGGGCAGTCCGAGCCTGAGCGCGATCTCCTCCTGGGCGACGATCGGCGCTTTGAGGCTGGCCCAGATCTCGGCGGAGTCCTCGCGCACGTCGGCGACGGCGCAGTTGGTCTCCAGGGCGCTGTTGCTGGCGAAGTGGAAGGTGAATCGGGCGTCGACCGACCTGGTCAGCAGGTCGATGCCGGGCAGCGGGAGTTCGGCCTTGCGCAGCTTCGCGCGGATGCTGTCGTCGGAGGCGTCCTCGGCGGTTCCGGGGCCCCAGTCCACCTGGAGGGCCCGTACCGCGTCGATGCACTGTCCGAACGTACGCCCGCGCACGGCGACGCCGGTCGACACGCGGACGACGTCGGTGATGCCGGGCATGGCCCGCACCGCGTCCAGGTTCCGCACCGAGCGGACGGTGCCGTTGATCGTCGGCGGTCGGCACACCATCGTCGGCAGCGCGTCCGGCACCTGCACGTCCATGGCGAACTTCTTGCGGCCGGTGACCGCGGCCGGCGCGTCGATGCGTCGCCGGGCGGTGCCGATCACCTTGAAGTCGGCGGGTTCCTTCAGGGTGACGGCGACCTGGCCGGTGGCTACCGAGGCGGCCTTCGCGGCGAGTTCGCCGTAGCCGAGGCTCCTGCCGGTGACGGTGGAGGTGATGACGCCCGCCTTCGCCCTCAGGGCGCCGACGGCCTCCCCCAGTTCGAGCGCGGCGGCTTCGAGCAGGCGGCCCCGGGCCACGGCCGCCGCGACGCGGATCGGGGTGTAGGTGGAGATGGTGGTGTTCGAGCCGCCGGTGAGCTGGTTGAACAGCAGCTCGGGCCGTGCGTCGGCGAGGGCGACGTGGATCTTCTCCAGCGGCAGGTCGAGTTCCTCGGCGACCAGCATCGCGCTGGAGGTGGTGATGCCCTGGCCGACCTCGGCCCGCGGCAGGGCGAAGGAGGCCGTGCCGTCGCTGTCGAGCCGGATGGTGATGAGGTTCGCCGTGGGCAGGGCGGCGTGGGTGAGCATGTCGTTGAGGTCGTAGAGCTCGGCGGGGCCGGGCAGCGAGGGGACCGCCGCGGCGGCCTCGTCGGGCGCCAGGGCCGCCTCGCCCAGGGGTGCGGCGACGGTGAGCGTCGAGGCGGCGATCACGTACCCGAGGAAGCGGCGTCGGCTGAAGCCGTCGGGGTCGGCGCCGGGCGCGGTGTCCGGCCGCTCGGAGCGGTGGTGGGTTCCCATCGGCTGACCTCCCGGCGACGTGGCGTGCGGCCGTGCTCGGCGGCTCCTGACTGTGCACGGCCCGCACGCGTTCCGGAAGATCCTGGCGGCGCTTCGACACGCAACGCCCACAACCGCCTCACCTGTGAAGCTCCGGGCGGGACGAGCCGGGCCCCGGCCCTTGCACGGAATGCCCCGGCTCCCGCGCGAAACGTCCCGGCCCACGCCCCTCCACGCGGGGCGCAGGCCGGGACCTCAGGCGGATGCCCGTCCGGGGATCAACGTCCGGAACCCCCGGACGCCCCGACCACGACCGGCGCCGCCGCACACGCACCGGCGGCGCACTCCGTCAGCCACCGGTCGAAGTCGGCGTCGTAGCGGGTGCCGATGTCGGTGGCGTAGACGGCGTGACCGCCCGCGTAGTCGCCGCCGCGGAAGCGGGCGAGCATCCGCTGGATGTCGTCCGGGTGCTTCTCGAACATGTAGCGGACCGCGAGGTAGCCCCACGGATACGTGCGGGTCACGTCGCTGTTGGTGTACGTGTTCTGGAACAGCGTGCTCAGCCGGTAGGTGTGCCTGCCGGCCTCCGTGACCGCCTGGTCGTAGGTGATGTCGCGGTAGCCGTAGGACACGTACTCGGCGACGCCCTCGATCCACCACACGTCCGGCACCGACGTCTGCTCGGCGAAGTCGCCCTTCATGTTGTGGCGGGCGTCGAGGTAGTGCGTGTACTCGTGGTTGAGGTTCCAGATCCGGGCGGCGTGCCCGGTGTCCTGGCTCTTCTGGTACATCACCGCGTACGGCTTGTTCGCGGGGTCGGCCGGGTCGCCGATCAGGGTCATGCCGCCGTTGTCCGTGCTGATGCCGAAGATCGCCCCGGCGTAGGTCCGGTAGTCCTCCCGGCTCGCGAAGACGAAGAGATCCAGGGTCGAGAGGTACTGGCCGGGTATCGGCCCGCCGTCCCGGACGAGGTCGTGGACGTAGGCGTCCTGGCTCAGCACGCTCGCGCATGCCGCGTCGAGGTCGGCGGAGGTGAGCGACTGGGCCCGGACGGTGCGGGTGGCGTCGCAGCCGTGGGTGGTCGGCAGGGCCGCGCGCATCAGCCGTCCGGGCAGGTCGCAGATGCCGTAGTAGGCGCAGTTGGCGCGGTCGTAGGAGTCGGCCTGGGTTGCCACGGCCACCCAGAGCCCGGCGGTGGGGCCGGTGATGCGGGTCGTGTCGAGAAGGTGCTTGGCCCGGGGCCGCACCGTGCTCCGCAGGGCCGGGTGCTCGACGTAACGGGCCACGTTCATACCGGCGTTGGAGGCGAGGTACGCGCGGTCGGTGCCCAGCAGGTCGAGATGGTCGAGGGCGAAGGTGTGCAGGGTGCGGACGACGGACGGGTCGGCGGTGACCGCCGTGACGTAGTCCGTGTTCCAGTTGCCGCGCCAGAGCGGGGTGTACACGGAGTTGACGGCCGCGAGCATGCTGTGGATGGCGTCGTAGGAGCGGTCGTAGCCCTTGAGTATCCGCTGGTAGACCCGGAGATAGCGGGCCTGCTGGTCGGCGCTGTCGGTGAGGATCACGATCTCGCCCAGTACGTCGCCGTTCGCGTCCGTGACGTCCGCGGAGTGCGGGCGGGCGAAGAACGCGTCCAGGCCGCGGGTGGTGTTGCGGCTCAGGGCGGCGCCGTACGGGCCGACGTCGTCCGGGTGGTTGAACTGCACGTAGTAGCCGGCCCGCAGGAACAGCACGAGTTGCCAGACGCCGGCGGAGTTGTCGCCGTTGTAGGTCCGTGCCGCGCGGGTGAACGCCTCGGCGACCGTGACCATCCGGGCCTCGCGGAAGACGGCGCGCGCGTCGGCACCGGTGACCGCGAAGAGGGTGTTGACGCAGTCCGTGGTCGACGCCTTCACGAACGCGACGAGTGCGGCTCCGGTCCTGCCGCCGAAGTCGCCGGGAGTGCACGATGCCGCCTTGAGGCCGGGCTCCGGGCTCGGCCGGGTCGGGACGTGCGACGGCGGCAGCGGCGGCAGCTGGGTGCGGTTCAGCGGCCGGTCCTGTACGGCGGGACGGGCGGCGGTGTCCACCGTCGGGCCGGTCGGCGGCGGCTGTGCCGTGTCCCGGGAGGTGACCGGGACGGCGTCGGCTCGGGGCGCGGGGTTCGCGAGTGCCGGCGTCGACAGTAAGCCGCAGACGGTGACGCAGGCGGCGAGTGCCGTGATCATGCGTCTGGGCAGCACGAAGCGGTAGCGCATCTGGATTCCTCCACGGACGGATGCGCCTCGGAGTGGGGTGCTGAGGCGCGTGAGGCACTGTCTCAACGCCGTGCGGCACCAACAATGGTGTGTGACATAGCACATGGCGCCGAGGGGCCATAACGCGCGGAGGTCAGCGGCGAGCGGCGGCTAGGCCCCGGGCACGCTCCACATACGTGCGGCCCAGGTCCTCAAGTGCGGTGACTGTGCGACGAGTTGGCGGTGCGCGTCGGCGGCGGACTGGAAGAGGGCGTCGACCAGTTCCTCGGCGACGGCCGCGCGCCGCCAGGCCAGCACGTACCGGCACCACAGCGGCGTTCCGGCGAGCGGCTTGACGACCACGTGCGGGAGGGGTCGCATCGTCGGCTGCACCACGGCCACGCCGAGCCCGTCGGCGATCATCCCCTGCAACTGCTGCTGGTCGCCGAGGAATTCATGGACGGTCGCGGGTGTGAACCCGGCCGCCGCGCAGGCCGTGTAGAAGACGCCCGGCCATCCGGCGCCGTCGTCGGGTGTCAGGAACCAGGCCTCGTCGGCGAGGTCGGCGAGCGCGATCTGGGTGCGCTGGGCGAGCGGATGCCGGGACGGCAGGGCCACGAACGTCGGCTCGGTGACGATGCCGCGATGGGCCACCGTGTCGGAGTGCTCCAGCTCCCGGCCGGGGTAGTCGGCGGCGATGGCCGCGTCCACCACCCCGTCCTCCAGCAGCTCGACGATCCGCGACGAGGCGTAGACACTGCTCACCGCGAGGGAGACGTCCGGCAGCCGGGAGCGCAGGCCCGACACCATGCCGGCCAGCATCGGCGAATTGGTCGCGGCCACCCGCAGGGGCCGGCGCTCGGACGCCGCGCCGGCGGCCGGACGGCGTCCGATCGCGTCCGCGCGGGCGAGGACGTCGCGCGCCTGGGCGACGACCTCGAAGCCGTACGGGGTCAACCGCACACCCGTCGAGCCGCGCTCGAAGATCGACTCGCCGAAGTACCGCTCGATGCGCCGGAGTTGGGTGCTCATCGCGGGCTGCGAATAGCCGAGCTCGGCCGCGGCCCGGCCGACGCTCCCCGCGTCGGCGATGGCACACAGCACACGCAGATGCCGTAGCTCCAGCTCCACCCGTTCACTCCTCCTCCGCGCCTACAGCGCACGAGCCGAACAAAAGGGATGAATACCAGCAATAGCACACACTCTCCTGGCACACAGACCCCCCTTTGAACGCTCATCGGAACCTGCGGTTAGCATATGAGCGCCTCCTAGCTCGAAAGATAGGCCCGTGACTGTCAACGACGACTCGTTCACCAACTGGAAGAACCGCGAGGAAATCGCGGAGTCGATGATCCCGATCATTGGGAAGCTGCACCGGGAGCGGGACGTGACCGTCCTCCTCCACAGCCGCTCCTTGGTGAACAAGTCGGTGGTCAGCATCCTGAAGACCCACCGGTTCGCCCGGCAGATCGCGGGTGAGGAGCTCTCGGTCACCGAGACGCTGCCGTTCCTGAAGGCCCTCACGGAGCTGGACCTCGGCCCGTCGCAGATCGACATCGGCATGCTGGCCGCCACCTACAAGGCCGACGACCGCGGTCTGACGGTGGAGGCGTTCACCGCCGAGGCCGTCGCGGGTGCCACCGGCGCCAACAAGATCGAGCGCGGCGAGGGCCGTGACGTCGTCCTGTACGGCTTCGGCCGCATCGGCCGCCTCGTGGCCCGGCTGCTGATCGAGAAGTCCGGCTCCGGCAACGGTCTGCGGCTGCGGGCCATCGTCGTGCGCGGCGGCGGCGATCAGGACATCGTCAAGCGTGCCTCGCTGCTGCGCCGTGACTCCATCCACGGCCAGTTCCAGGGCACGATCACGGTCGACGAGGCCAACAGCACGATCAACGCCAACGGCAACGCGATCAAGGTGATCTACGCCAACGACCCCAGCGAGGTCGACTACACGGCGTACGGCATCAAGAACGCCATCCTCATCGACAACACGGGCAAGTGGCGCGACCGCGAGGGCCTGTCGGGCCACCTGCGCCCCGGCATCGACAAGGTCGTCCTGACCGCGCCGGGCAAGGGCGACGTCCCGAACATCGTGCACGGCGTCAACCACGACACCCTGAAGCCGGACGAGCAGATCCTGTCCTGCGCCTCCTGCACCACGAACGCCATAGTCCCGCCGCTGAAGGCGATGGACGACGAGTTCGGTGTGGAGCGCGGTCACGTGGAGACCGTCCACTCCTTCACCAATGACCAGAACCTGCTGGACAACTACCACAAGTCCGAGCGCCGTGGCCGCAGCGCGCCGCTGAACATGGTCATCACCGAGACCGGCGCCGCCTCGGCCGTCGCCAAGGCGCTGCCCGACCTCAAGGCCCGGATCACCGGCAGCTCGATCCGTGTCCCGGTCCCGGACGTCTCCATCGCGATCCTCAACCTCCAGCTGAAGCGCGAGACGAACCGCGAGGAGGTCCTCGACTACCTGCGCGACGTGTCGCTGACCTCGCCGCTGCGCCGCCAGATCGACTTCATCACGGCGCCCGACGCGGTCTCCAGCGACTTCATCGGCTCCCGCCACGCCTCCATCGTGGACGCCGGCGCGCTGAAGGTGGAGGGCGACAACGCGATCCTCTACCTCTGGTACGACAACGAGTTCGGCTACTCCTGCCAGGTCATCCGGGTCGTCCAGCACGTCTCCGGGGTCGAGTACCCGACCTATCCGGCACCGGCGGTCTGATCCGGTCCGGCTGCCCGGCAGCGCGCGCGAGTGCCACCGGGCAGCCGGCTCGACAGCGCCCCGAAAGGGGCGCGGGGAACTGCGCGATCAGCCACGACGGCGCCGCAGACGGAGACCAACACCCCACTCGGCGCTCCCGGCGAGGCGCTCAATGGCCCCGGAACGCCTCCTCCAGCCACCACGCCCCCTGATCGGCCACCACCTTGGCGTCGATCAGCAGCGGAGCGCTCCGCGGCCCGGCGACCCAGTCCGCCACGGCCTTGAGATCGGCCCGCGTCCGCACGGTCACCGCCTCGAAGCCGTAGCCCCGCCCCACGGCCGCGATGTCCGTCGGCGGGAAGCGCACGGTGTCGAGCTGGTGCCCGTCGGGTCCGAAGTGGTGCACCTCGGCGCCGTAGGCCTCGTCGTCGTACACCACGACCACCATGGGCAGCCCGAGCCGGCGGACGGTGTCGAGTTCGACGGCGCTCATCAGGGCGCCGCCGTCCCCGAGCGCGGCCACCGGCAACCGGTCCGGCCGGGCCAGCGCGGCCCCGATCGTGGTCGCGAGACCCAGCCCGATCGACTGGAATGCCTGCGTGAAGCAGAAGCCCTTCTCGTCCGGCACCGACAGGTACATCGTCGGATAGCCCATGAAGTTGCCCGAGTCGACGCCGACCACCCGCTCGGCGGGCAGGATCTCGTCGAGTGCGATGCCCAGCGTCCTCGGGTCGATCCGCTCACGCGTGCCGGTGTCCTCGTACGGGACGTCGTGCCAGCGCAGCCGTGCCGCGAGGGCCGCCGCGGCCTGTGGGGTCCGGTAGCCCTCACGCGGTTCGCCGCCCGTCTCGTACACGCGGCGCGCGGTGAGGCGGACGTCGCCGGTGACGCCGAGGTGGACCGGCCGGTGCAAGCCGAGCGCCGACGGGTCGTCGTCGACCTGGACGACGGTGGCGTCGGCGCCGATGAGATGGCCGTGCCGCATGGTCCACATGTTCAGCGCGCAGCCCCAGCCGACGATGAGGTCGGCGCCCTGGATCAGCTCGACGGCGAGCGGCGAGGCGAAACCTCCGGAGACGTCCAGGGACCACGCGTCGCCGTGGAAGAGCCCGCGGGCCACGGCCGACGTCGCGAGCAGCGCGCCGTACCGCTCGGCGAGCGCCGCCAGGGCCTCCCCGCCGCCCGGCTCCCGCGCCCCGCGGCCCGCCACGAACACCGGGCGCCGGGACCGCCCCAGCAGCTCGGCGAGGGCCGCGACCTCCGCCGCGTCCGGCTCGACGGCGGCCTTCGGCGTGGGCGGCACCGCCTGCGCCAGGGCACCTTCGGGGATCTCCGACGCCTGTACCGGAAGAGGGAGGTTGAGCAGGACGGTGCGCCGCTCCCACACCGCCAGCCGGACCGCCGCGCACGTCTGCTCGACGGCCTCCTCGGCCGACGTCACCCGCACCGCGGCCGCCCCCACCGCACGGGCCAACGCCTCTTGGTCGACATGGAAGTTGGACCTGGGTTCGGTCACCTCGGCCGCCAGCACGATCAGCGGGGTACGGCTCTTCGCCGCCTCCGCGATGCCGGTCATCGCGTTCGTCAGGCCCGGCCCCTGATGGACGCTGACCACCGCGACCTCGCCGCTGGTCCGGGCGTACGCGTCAGCCATCGTGGCCGCGCCGCCCTCATGGCGTGCGGCGACGAACCGCGCGCCCGCCGCGATCATCGCGTTGGTGACATGGAAGTTGCCCGACCCGACGACCCCGAAGACCTGGTCGACGCCGGCCGCGCACAGCGCCCGGCCGACCGCTTCCGAGACCTTCATGCGCGCTCCACCAGGGCCAGCACGCGCGCGGGGGCACCGGAGCCGGTGACGATCGGCAGGGGCCCCGCGACGACGACTGCGCCGGTCGGCGGCAGCGCGGCCAGGTTCTGCAACTGCGTCAGGCCGTACTTGTCGCTGCCCATCAGATAGGAGTGGCAGGGAAAGGCGGGGTCGAAGGAGTGCGCGGCCCCCGCGTCCGTGCCCACCGTCTCGACACCCAGGCCCAGGACGGGCGACTCCTCGGCGACCCAGCGGGCGCATTCCGGCGACAGCCCCGGGGTGTGCGGGCCGTTCTCGTCGGCGTTGAGGAACGCCTCCTGGGAGTGCGAGCGGGCGTCCCAACCGGTGCGCAGCAGCAGCCAACCGCCGTCCGGCAAGGGGCCGTTCTCGGCCTCCCATGCCTTCACGTGGTCGATCTCGACCAGGAAGTCGGGGTTCTCGGCGGCCTCGGCGGTGAAGTCCAGCACGGCGGCGGGCGCGATCAGATCGCGCGCGGGCACCGAGGCGACGTCGGCGAGGTCCTTGCCGGTGACCCAGTGGTTCGGGGCGTCGAAGTGGGTGCCGGTGTGCTCGCCGCTGCGGAAGTTGTTCCAGTACCAGGCAGGGCCGCGGTCGTCGTACCGGCTGATCTCCTCCAGCTCGAAAACGGCGGTCTGGCCGAACTGGGGCGGCAGTTGGATCACCGGAGTCGACGATGACAAGGGCGACGTCAGATCGACGACTTCGATCGATCCACCACGCAGTCCGGACACCAGCGCGGCAAGGACGGACGACTCGGGCATGGCGCCTCCTCGAACGGACGGTGTTCGCACCGACAGCATCTCAGTACAGCCCCCTCCCGCCCCGTATCGCCGCCGAACCTCTTGACGCGTCAATGACAACGATGGCTTGATGGGTGATGGGAGCGCTCCCATGAACGTCTGGAAAGGGAACTTCAGCCACTCATCCCATGCCTTCCCCTGGAGCCGCCATGAGATCCCGCACCCCGGCCGTCCCACGGCTCGCCACCGTCGCCGCTCTTCTGGGGCTGCTGCTCCCGCTGCTCGCCCTCGGCTCCCCCGCCCATGCGGCGCCGCCGGGCTTCCGTGTCGTCAACGGGCGGTTGCTGGAGTCGAACGGGAACGACTTCGTCATGCGCGGCGTCAACCACGCCCACACCTGGTATCCGGACCGCGTCAGCTCCCTCGCACACATCAAGGCCAAGGGCGCCAACACGGTACGGGTGGTCCTCTCCAGCGGTGACCGCTGGACCCGCAACGACGCCGCTGACGTGTCGAACGTCGTCGCCCAGTGCAAACAGAACCGGCTCATCTGCGTCCTGGAGGTCCACGACACCACCGGCTACGGCGAACAGAGCGGTGCCGTGACGCTCTCGCGTGCCGCCGACTACTGGATCGGCGTGCAGAGCGCACTGACCGGCCAGGAGGACTACGTCATCGTCAACATCGGCAACGAGCCGTACGGGAACACTAACTACACGGCGTGGACGGCCGACACCAAGGCGGCCGTCCAGAAGCTGCGGTCGGCCGGTTTCCGGCACACCATCATGGTCGACGCGCCCAACTGGGGTCAGGACTGGGCGTTCACGATGCGCGACAACGCCGCCTCGGTGTTCGCGGCCGACCCGGACGCCAACACGGTCTTCTCCATCCACATGTACGGCGTGTTCGACACCGCCGCCGAGATCAGCGACTATCTGAACCGCTTCGTCACGGCGAAACTCCCCATCGTCGTGGGCGAGTTCGGACACAACCACTCGGACGGCGACCCCGACGAGGACACCATTCTGGCCGCCACCCGGCAGTTGGGGCTCGGCTACCTCGGCTGGTCGTGGAGCGGCAACGGCGGCGGGGTCGAGTACCTGGACATGGTCACGAACTTCGACCCGAACCAACTGACCTCGTGGGGGCAGCGGATCTTCAACGGTGCGAACGGCATCGCCGCCACCTCAGAGGAGGCCGCCGTCTACTCCTCCGCCGGCGGCGACACCACTCCCCCGACCGCACCCGGAACCCCGACCGCCTCCGCCGTGACGTCCTCGTCCGTCACCCTGAACTGGTCCGCCGCCACCGACGCGACCGGTGTCACCGGCTACGACGTCGTCCGTGTCAGCGGCACCTCGGAGACCGCCGCCACCACGACGGCCGGCACCTCCACCACGGTCACCGGGCTCGCCCCCGCCACCTCCTACACCTTCGCTGTCTACGCGCGCGACGCCGCCGGCAACCGGTCACCGCGCTCCGGCACGGTGGCGGTCACCACGGCCTCCGGCGGTTCGGCGGCCACGTGCGGTGTCTCCTACCGGGTCACCAACGAGTGGCCGGGCGGCTTCCAGGGCGAGATCGTCATCCGCAACACCGGCACCTCCGCGATCAGCGGCTGGACGCTGCGCTGGACCTTCCCGGACAGCCAGCGCGTCAGCAACCTGTGGGGCGGCACGCCGACACAGAGCGGCGCGGAGGTGAGTGTCGCCGCCGCGTCGTACACGGCGACGATCGCCCCGACGGGCTCGGTGACGCTGGGCTTCACCGCCACGAAGGGCGGGACGAACCCCGGCCCCACGGCCTTCACCCTGAACGACTCGGCCTGCTCGGTTGCCTGACCCACCCCCACGCGCGGTGCGTCCTCGGCGTCGGGCCCACCGGCCCGCCCCGAGGACGCGTACACCCGCATCACACGGCCGTGACAGGAACCACACAGACTCGCATGTAGGGCCCATCGAAGATCCGGATAAGGTGAGGCTGGCCTAACGGCCGACCCATGTGCACCAAAAGGGAGCCCTGTCATGCTTCACCGGCGTCGCGGCCCGGCCGCCATCGCTCTCGCCGTCGCCGCGGCGCTGTCCCTCGCGGCCTGCGGCGGTTCCGACGACGGCTCGGACAACGCGGGTTCCGCGGCCGCGGGCGACAAGAAGGACGTGGCCAAGGGCGGCAAGGACTTCGCGTCGGCCGCGCAGAAGACGGCCGAGATGGGCACCGACGCCAAGCCGGGCCAGTGGCCGCGCACCATCGAGCACGCCATGGGCGAGACGGTCATCGAGTCCCGGCCCGAGCGGGTCGTGGTCCTGGACGTCGGCGAGCTCGACAACGTCGTCTCGCTCGGGATCGAGCCGGTCGGCCTCGCGCCGACGGAGGGCTCCCCCGAGCTGCCGTCCTACCTGAAGAAGGACGCCGGGAACCCGGCGAACATCGGCACGATCAACAACCTCAACCTGGAGGCGATCGCCGCTCTCAAGCCGGACCTGATCCTCGGCAGCCGGCTGCGCGCCGCGGACAAGTACGACGAGCTGTCGAAGATCGCGCCCACCGTCTTCTCCATCCGCCCCGGCTTCACCTGGAAGGAGAACTACCTCCTGAACGCCGCGGCCCTGGACAGGACCGCCGAGGCGAAGGCGAAGCTGACCGCGTACGACACGAAGGTCAAGGAACTCGACACAAAGCTCGGCGCCGACAAGCCGACCGTGTCGATGGTGCGTTACCTGCCCGACGGGGTGATCCGGCTCTACGCCAACGCCTCGTTCATCGGCACCATCCTCAAGGACGCCGGTATCCCGCGGCCCAAGAACCAGGACATCGAGGACCTGGCCGCCGAGGTCAGCGCCGAGAACATCGACCAGGCCGACGCCGACTACATCTTCACCGGTGTGTACGGCGACGCGAAGGCCACCGACAAGTCCCGGGCGCAGGGCAACCCGCTGTGGAAGAACCTCAAGGCGGTCAAGGCCGGGCACGCCTACGACGTCCCGGACGAGACCTGGTACCTGGGCCTCGGCGTCACCGCGGCGGACCAGGTCCTCGCGGACCTGGAGAAGCACCTCACCAAGTAGCCGCACCGTTCGCCCGAGCGCACCGCCTTGCCGTACCTCCGACAACCGGCAGGCCGCGCCGCCCGAGAACCAGCAAGAGGAACCGCATGTCCCGTGCCACCCGGCGCCGTATCGCCTGGACGGTCGCGGGCATGCTCCTGCTGTTCCTCGCCGTCCTGCTCAGCCTCGCCCTGGGCAGCCGGCAGATCGCCCCGACCGAGGTGTACGACGCCCTGCTGCGCGGCGGCACCGGCGACGACGCGCAGGTCGTGCGCGCGCTGCGGGTCCCCCGCACGGTCATCGGCGTGATGGTCGGCCTGGCCCTCGCGGTGGCCGGCGTGGTCATGCAGGGCATCACCCGCAACCCGATCGCCGAGCCCGGCGTCCTCGGCGTCAGCCAGGGCGCCGCGCTGGGCGTCGTCTGCGCCATCGCGTTCCTCGGGGTGCACACGCCCGCCGGATACGTGTGGTTCGCGTTCGCCGGGGCGGGGCTCGCGGCGGTGGCCGCGTACGCGGTGGCGGGCAGCGGCCGCGGGGGCGCCTCGCCGGTCAAGCTTGCGCTGGCCGGGGCCGCGATGAACGCGTTCATCGCCTCCGTGGTCTCCGCGATCGTCACGACCGACGCCCGCGCCCTGGACGAGTTCCGCTTCTGGGACGTCGGTTCGATCGGCGGCCGGGACGGCGAAGTCGTCGCGCGGACCTGGCCGTTCCTACTGGTGGGCCTGCTTCTGGTGGCCGTCGTGGCCCGGGGTCTTGACGCCCTGGCGCTCGGCGACGACGTGGCCCGGGGGCTGGGTCACCGGGTCGCGCTGGTGCGGGCCGTCGGCGCGCTCGCGGCGACCGTGCTGACCGGCGTCGCGGTCGCCACGGCCGGTCCGATCGCGTTCGTCGGGCTGGCCGTGCCGCACATCGCGCGGGCGCTGGTGGGTTCCGACCACCGCTGGGTGCTGGCGCTGTCGGCGCTGCTCGGCCCCACGGTGATCCTGGTGTCGGACGTGCTCGGCCGGGTCGTCTTCGCGCCTTCGGAGGTGCCGGTGGCGGTGATGACCGCGCTGCTCGGCGTGCCGTTCCTGGTCGCGCTGGTACGGAGGAAGGCGACGGTGCCTGCATGACACAGCCCCTGGAGCGAACCCCACCCGCCGTCCGGCGGCCGCGCCCGGCCGGGTACACCGTCGTCCGCCTCGGCGACGGCAGCTTCCTGCTGCACCGCCGGGCCTGTGCCGTGGCGGCCCTGCTGGCCGCCGTCCTAGCGGTGACGGCCGTGGTGTCGCTGTGCGTCGGCGAGTCGTACGTCTCCCCGGCCGAGGTCGTCCATGTGCTGCTCGGGCAGCCGAGCCCCGACGAACTGGTCGTGGGCACGCTGCGGCTGCCCCGGCTGGTGACGGGGCTGCTGGTGGGTGCCGCGTTCGGTGTCTCGGGCGCGCTCGTGCAGACCGTCGCGCGCAACTCCCTCGCCAGTCCGGACGTCATCGGCGTCACGCACGGCGCGGGTGCGGCGACGGTGACCGCGATGACGTTCGGGCTCACCTCGTACACCGTCCTGCCGTACGTCTCGGTCGTGGGCGGGCTAGCCGCTGCCGCGCTCGTGTACGTCTTCGCCTGGCGGGGCGGCCTGCACGCGACGCGCTTCGTGCTCGTCGGTATCGGGGTGTCCATCGCGCTGGGTTCGCTGACCCGGCTGTTCCTCACCAAGGGCGACTACCTGGTCGCCCAGCAGGCCAAGGTGTGGCTGACGGGTTCGCTCAACGGCCGGGGCTACGACCAGGCCGCGCCGCTCGCGCTGGTGCTCGCGGTGCTGGTGCCGGTGCTGGTGTGGGCCGCGTACGCCCAGCGGATGGTCTCCCTGGACGACAGCACGGCGACCGCGCTGGGGGTGCGGCTCGGTCCCGTGCGGCTGGGGCTGATCGCGCTCGGCGTGGTGCCGGCGTCCGTGGCGACCGGTGCCGCGGGACCGGTCGACTTCGTGGCGCTGCTCGCCCCGCAGATCGCCCATCGGCTGACCCGTACCGCGCAGATCCCGCTGCTGTCTTCGGCCCTGACCGGCGCCACGATCGTGATCGTCGCGGATCTGCTGGCCCGTCGGCTGTTCGCGCCGGTCGAGCTGCCCGTGGGTGTGCTGACGGCCGCGGTCGGGGCGCCGTATCTGATGTGGCTGATCGCTCGCACTCGCCGGGGTCGAGAGGGAACCTGAAGGGGCGGAATCGCGTTCTTGTCTGGTAACGGGGTGGCAGGTCGGCCTGCCGACGGGAACGAAGGTGACACGATGAGTGACAAGGCCCGGAAGCTGTTCGAGGCGCTCGACCTCGACCACAACGGGACCCTGACGCGCGCTGAGGTGATCATCGCCCTGCGGACGAAGGGGCCGTCGCTGGCCGCGTCGGGAGATCTGCCGATCTGGGGCTTGGGGGACGAGGAAGCGTCCTCCGCGCTGTTCGACGCCGCCGACCAGAACGGGGACGAGATGCTGACCCTGGAGGAGTTCGCGGCGGTGGTGGACCGCCGGTTCGGCTGGAGCTGAGCCGCCGGCCCACCGGGGCCACGGTCACTCGCGCACCGGCCGCCCGGCCGCGCAGGCGGCGTCGACACGTTCGGCGACCCACGTCAGGAAGGTCCGGACGTCGGTGACGGGCAGTGCGGTCGCGTCGGTGCGGGGGCGTTCGTAGCTGCGCAGCGCGGCGGTGATGAGCGGGCGGAAGCGTTCCTCGGACGCGGCGACCGCCTGGGCCGCCCGGCGCTTGGCCTGCCAGCGGCCGGTGCGGCAGAAGTTCACCGAGCGGCAGCCGTTGAGGACCCGGTTGTCCGCGAGATGTCCCTCGGCGGCGCTGTGCTCGCGGACCGAGGCGCGCAGGGCGGTGAGCAGGTCGGCGCGTCCGGGCTCGGCGATGACCTCGCGCGGCGGGCGGCCGTACAGCGGCAGCCCCGACCGATAGGCGACGGAGCGGTCGATGACGTACCAGAACGCGGGCGACTCGGCCGGGTCGAAGCTGACGCGGCTCGGCAGCAGGGGCCCGGTGTTGAGGTCCATCAGATAGCCGCCCTCGCCGGACGGACGGGCCGCGAACTCCTCGTCGTAGACCACGAGTTCCAGTCCCGTCGCGGGGCAGGGCAGCGCGGGGTGCGTGAGTGCGGCGGCGAGGTCGGACAGCGTCGCCCCGGGGAGGGGCACGTCCACGACGACCGTGACGTCGGTGTCGCTGCGCCCGTGCCGGTAGTCGCCGAGCGCGACGGAGCCGACCGCGACGACGCTCACCAGACGAGGTCCGCACACGGCCCGCGCGCGGCGGACGACCTCCTGGAGGTAGGGGCGGAGTTCGGCGGGGACGGTGTGCGGTTCCGCGGGAGTCGGGGTCATACGGTCAGTGTCCGTGCCTGACGCCCGACCCGGTGAGCCCGGCCGCGCCCCGCGCAGACGCGTTCCCTGCGCGGGGCGTGGCCGGGTCTCGGCTCAGGCCAGTTCGACGAGCAGGTCGCCGCCCTCGACCTGCTGGATGCGGTTGATGGCGAGCCTGGCGACCGTGCCGGCCTTCGCGGCGGTGATCGAGGCCTCCATCTTCATCGCCTCGATGGTGGCCACCGTCTCACCGGCCGCCACCTCGTCGCCCTCGGCGACCGTCAGGGTCACCACGCCCGCGAACGGCGCCGCCACGTGCCCGGTGTTGCTCCGGTCCGCCTTCTCCGTCACGGGGACGTCCGAGGCGGCGGCCCGGTCACGGACCTGGATCGGCCGCAGCTGGCCGTTCAGGGTGGACATCACGGTGCGCATGCCGCGCTCGTCCGCGTCGCCGACGGCCTGCAGCTCGATCAGCAGCCGCACCCCGCGTTCGAGGTCGACGGCGTACTCCTTGCCCGGGCGCAGCCCGTAGAAGAAGTCCTTGCTGTCCAGCACGCTGGTGTCGCCGAAGCTGTCCCGGTGCGTCTCGAACTCACGCGTCGGGGCGGGGAACAGCAGCCGGTTGAGGGTGCCGCGCCGGTCCTTCGCCAGCCCTTCGCGGTCGTCGGTGCTCAGTTCCTGCACGGGCTTGGCCTCGGCCCGGCCCCGCAGCGCCTTGCTGCGGAACGGCTCGGGCCAGCCGCCGGGCGGGGTGCCGAGCTCGCCGCGCAGGAAGCCGATGACGGAGTCGGGGATGTCGAACCTGTCGGGGTCCTGCTCGAAGTCCGCCGGGGACACACCGGCGCCCACCAGGTGCAGGGCGAGGTCGCCCACGACCTTCGACGAGGGCGTGACCTTCACCAGCCGGCCCAGCATCCGGTCGGCGGCGGCGTACATCGCCTCGATCTCCTCGAACCGGTCGCCGAGGCCGAGCGCGACCGCCTGGGTGCGCAGGTTGGAGAGCTGACCGCCGGGGATCTCGTGGTGGTAGACACGGCCGGTCGGCGAGGCCAGGCCCGCCTCGAAGGGGGCGTAGACCTTGCGGACGCTCTCCCAGTACGGCTCCAGGTCGCCGACGGCCTGGAGGTCGAGGCCGGTGGGGCGCTCGGAGTGGTCGGTCGCGGCGACGATCGCCGACAGCGACGGCTGCGAGGTGGTGCCCGCCATGGACGCCACGGCCCCGTCCACCGCGTCGGCGCCGGCCTGGATCGCGGCCAGGTAGGTGGCGAGCTGACCGCCCGCGGTGTCGTGGGTGTGCACATGGACCGGCAGGTCGAACTCCCGGCGCAGCGCGGACACCAGCTTCGCCGCGGCCGGTGCCCGCAGCAGGCCCGCCATGTCCTTCACGGCGATGACATGGGCGCCGGCGTCGACGATCCGCTCGGCCAGGCGCAGGTAGTAGTCCAGGGTGTACAGGCGCTCCGCCGGGTCGGACAGGTCGGAGGTGTAGCACAGGGCGACCTCCGCGACGCCGGTGCCGGTCTCCCGTACCGCCTCGATCGCGGGCCGCATCTGGTCGACGTCGTTGAGGGCGTCGAAGATGCGGAAGATGTCGATGCCGGTGGCCGCCGCCTCCTGCACGAACGCGTCGGTCACCTCGGTGGGGTACGGCGTGTAGCCGACGGTGTTGCGGCCGCGCAGCAGCATCTGGAGGCAGATGTTCGGCGCGGCCTCCCGCAGGGCCGCGAGGCGCTCCCACGGGTCCTCGGCGAGGAAGCGCAGGGCGACGTCGTAGGTCGCGCCGCCCCAGCACTCCAGGGACAGCAGCTGGGGCAGGGTCCGCGCCACCACGGGGGCGACGGCGAGCATGTCCTTGGTGCGCACCCGGGTGGCGAGCAGCGACTGGTGGGCGTCGCGGAACGTGGTGTCGGTGACGCCGATGGTCGGCGAGGCGCGCAGCCAGCTCGCGAAGCCCTCCGGGCCGAGTTCGGCGAGCTTCTGCCGGGTCCCGGCGGGCGGCTCACCGGCGGGCAGCGCGGGCACCTTGGTCAACGGGTCGAGCAGTTCGGGCCGTTCGCCGTGCGGCTTGTTGACGGTGACGTCGGCCAGGTAGGTCAGCAGCTTGGTGCCGCGGTCGGCGGAGTGACGGGCCGTCAGCAGGTGCGGGCGCTGCTCGATGAACGACGTGGTGACCCGGCCGGCCTGGAAGTCGGGGTCGTCGAGGACCGCTTGCAGGAAGGGGATGTTGGTTGCCACACCGCGGATGCGGAACTCTGCGACGGCGCGCCGGGCGCGACCCACGGCGGCACCGAAGTCCCGGCCCCGGCAGGTGAGTTTGACCAGCATCGAGTCGAAGTGCGCGCTGATCTCCGTGCCGGCGTGGGTGGTTCCGCCGTCGAGCCGGATGCCCGAGCCGCCCGGTGAGCGGTAGGCGCTGATCCGGCCGGTGTCCGGGCGGAAGCCGTTGGCCGGGTCCTCGGTGGTGATACGGCACTGGAGGGCCGCGCCGCGCAGCCTGACGGTGTCCTGGGCGAGGCCGAGGTCGGCCAGGGTCTCGCCGGCGGCGATGCGCAGCTGCGACTGCACGAGGTCGACGTCGGTGACCTCCTCGGTCACTGTGTGCTCGACCTGGATGCGCGGGTTCATCTCGATGAAGACGTGGTTGCCTTCGCGGTCGAGCAGGAACTCCACGGTGCCGGCGTTGCGGTAGCCGATCTGCCGGGCGAAGCTCACTGCGTCGGCGCAGATCCGGTCGCGGAGCTCCGGGTCGAGGTTCGGCGCGGGCGCCAGCTCGATGACCTTCTGGTGGCGGCGCTGCACCGAGCAGTCCCGCTCGAAGAGGTGGATGACGTTGCCTTCGCCGTCGGCGAGGATCTGCACCTCGATGTGGCGGGGCTCGACGACTGCCTTCTCCAGGAACACCGTGGCGTCGCCGAACGCGGACGCCGCCTCGCGGGACGCCGCCTCGATGGACTCGCGCAGCTGCGCGGGTTCCTCGACGCGGCGCATGCCGCGACCGCCGCCGCCCGCGACGGCCTTGACGAACACGGGGAAGCCGATGGCGTCGGCGGCGGCGACGAGCTCGTCCACGTCGTTGGACGGCGCCGACGATCCGAGCACCGGGACACCCGCCTCGCGCGCGGCGGCCACGGCGCGGGCCTTGTTGCCGGTCAGCTCCAGGATGTCGGCGCTCGGTCCGACGAAGGTGATGCCCGCCTCTTCGCAGGCCCTCGCCAGATCGGGGTTCTCGGACAGGAATCCGTAGCCCGGATAGACGGCGTCCGCTCCGGCCCGGCGCGCCGCACGGACGATCTCCTCCACGGAGAGGTAGGCCCGCACCGGGTGTCCCGGTTGGCCGATCTCGTACGCCTCGTCGGCCTTCAGCCGGTGCAGGGAGTTGCGGTCCTCGTGCGGGAAGACGGCGACGGTGCGCGCACCCAGCTCGTAGCCTGCGCGGAAAGCGCGAATCGCGATCTCACCGCGGTTGGCGACCAGCACCTTGCGGAACATTCTTGATCCCTTCAGCCTGCCGGAGACGGACACCCATGGTGTCGGCGGCTCCCCCATAACGCCATGTGAGCCGGGCCACTCGCCGATCGGCGGACGCCCGGTCCGGTCACCACGGGTACCCAGGTGACCGGACGGGCCTACGCTGTCTGTGAGCCTTCTGTGTGATCGAGGGTGGTGTAAGCGAGGTGCCCTGATGGTCGGCGCGATACACCGCGATGCCAACACGCACGACGCGATCGACGAATGGCCGGCGCGGCTGACGGCCGCGGCGGGACACGCGGGCGTGTTCGAGGACCTGCTCCCGCTCGCCCTGTGGGTGGTCGACGGCGACGGGCGTCTGGTGCAGTGGTCGCTGGCCGCGCAGGACCTGCTCGGGCACACGCCGGAGCAGATGGTGGGGCAGGACGCCAAACGTGTGCTGGTGCCCGAGAAGAACCACGAGCTGGCGGACCGTCTTGCCCGGTCGGTGCGGACGGGCGCGGCGGTGGTCGCGCGGCTGCCGGTCCGGCATCGCGACGGGACCCTCGTCGACATGGAGTTGTGGCACTGCCCGTTCGCCGATTCCCGGGGGCGGCCGGGTCTGCTGGCCATCGCCGCGGAGACGTCGGCGGTGGAGCGGATGCGGGACGCGCTGGCGGCCCTGGAGGGACTGTTCGCCCAGTCCCCGATCGGCCTGGCCATGCTCGGCCCGGACCTGCGGTTCCTGCGGGTCAACGAGGCGCTGGCCCGGATGGACCGCGTCCCGGTGGCCGAGCACATCGGCAGACGCGTGACCGAGATCGCCGCCGGCACCGAGGCGCTGGAGTCGGTGATGCGGCGGGTCCTCGACCGGGGCGAGGCGGTGGTGGACTACCGGTACACCAGCGCCTCGGCGGACCCGAAACGGCAGCGGACGTGGTCCTGCTCCTACGCTCCCCTGCTCGGCGGTGCCGGGCAGCGGGTGGGCGTGATCGCCTCGCTGATCGACGTCACGCAGGAGCAGCGGGCCCATCTGGAGGCGGAGCGGGCGCGGCGGCGCCTGACGCTGCTGGCGGAGGCGGGCACGCAGATGGGCTCCACGCTGGATCTGACGCAGACGGCGCAGGAGGTGGTCCGGGTCCTGGTGCCCCGGCTCGCGGACTCCGCCGACGTCCAGCTGCTGGAGGAGGCGGTCGCCCCGGACGAGACCGCCGCGTCGGCGCACGGCGTGGTGCGGCGGGCCGCGGCGTCCTTCACGGATCCGGCCGCGCCGGCCGATCACCTCTCGGTCGGCAGGACACTCCAGGTCCCGCCCGGGTCGGTGTACGAGCAGGTGATCAGCGAGGGCCGGCCGATGAACCTGTACCTGTCCGACATCGGCCCGCTGATCCCCGGCCCCGACGCCGACACGCTGCGCGAGTACCTGCGCGCCCGGGTGAGAGCGGCCCGGCTGATCCCGATGGTGGCCCGGGGCACGGTGCTCGGCGCCGTGGTGGTGACCCGTACCCGGGGCCACGAGCCCTTCGACGACCAGGACACCCTGCTGATCGACGAGCTGGTGGCCCGGGCGGCGCTGAACATCGACAACGCGCGCATGTACAGCCGGGAGCGCGACGCGGCGCTCACCCTCCAGCGCAGCCTGATGAACCCGTCCCTGCCCGCCGTCGGCGGACTGGAGCTGACCGCCCGCTATCTGCCGGCCGGTGACCACGAGGTCGGCGGCGACTGGTTCGACGCGATCGCCCTGCCGGACGGCCGGACCGCGCTGGTGATCGGGGACGTGATGGGGCACGGCATCCACGCGGCGGCGGTCATGGGCCAGCTGCGCACCGCCGTACGGACCCTGGCGCGCCGGAACACGCCGCCCGACCAAGTGCTGAGGTCCCTGGACGCCACCGTGGCGGATCTGGGCGACAACGAGATGGCGACCTGCCTGTACGCCGTGCACGATCCCACCGACGGCAGCTGTGTGATCGCCAGGGCGGGACACCCGCCTCCCGTGGTCGCGGACGCGCTCGGGGCGGTCGCCTTCCTGGACGGGCCCGCGGGGCCGCCGCTGGGGGTGGGCGGGCAGGACGGCGAAGTGCAGGAGGTGGTCCTGGCGCCGCACAGCCTCCTGGTGATCTACACCGACGGTCTGATCGAGGCCCGCGGCACCGATCTCGACCAGGGCATGCTCCGCCTGGCGCGGGAGCTGCGGCATCCGGAGCATCCCCTGGACCGGGTCTGCGACGACCTGTTGGCCCATCTGATGCCCGAGGTGGCGGATGACGACGTGGCGGTGCTTCTCGCCCGGGCGCTGCCCCGATGAACCGGGTCACGGGCCGGTCGCGGGCGTCCTCCGAGTGGGCGCCCCGGCCGCGGCGACGAAGCGCGCTGTGCCCGTACGGCCGATACTGGGAGTGAGCCGCTACGAATCCGAGCATGCGCGACCGCAGGACCGGCCGGGGCGACGCACCGCGGGCCCCGGGAACGGCGCGAGATGGGTGGGCGATGCACGACACATCCCCGACGTCGCTCAGTGAGAGCCCGGAGGATCCTTTCTCGGTCCACCGATCCGCGTCGGCGGTGCTGGACGACCGCGGACACGTCGTCGCGTGGAGCGATCAGGCCACCGCGCTCCTCGGCTACGAGCCCGACGAGGTGCTGGGCCGGCCGGTGCGCGCGGTCCTGGTCGCCGACGGGGACGAGGCCGTGATCGCCCGGGCGACCGTCGCGTGCCGGCGCGGGGGCGGCTGGTTCGGGCTGCTGCCGGTGCGCAACCGTGCGGGGCACCGCGTGTTCGTGGGGTTCCGGGCCCGGCGGGTGCGTCGGCTGGACTCCAGCGACGAGTGGCTCCTCATCGGCTCGCTCGCCGAGGACATCGCCCAGTGGGAGATCGACCGGTCGGTGCTTGACGGCCTGTTCCGCCGGTCCCCGGTGGGGGTCGTGGTGCTCGGCCCGGACCTGCGCGTGCTGCGGGTGAACCGGGCGATCGCGCGGTTCGGCGGGCTGCCGCCGAAGGCGTACCGCGGGCGGCGGGCCGGCGAGTTCCTGTTCGGCCCCGACGCGGACCGGGCCGAGGCCAAGCTGCGGTCGGTCCTGGAGACGGGCCAGCCGGTGATCTTCGCCGAGCAGCACGCGCGGCTGCTGCACGACCCCCACCGGGAGCTGGTGATCTCCATCTCGGCGTTCCGGATGCAGGACCCCTCCGGGCGGGTGCTGGGCGTCACCGAGATCGTCGAGGACGTCACCGAACGCCATCGGGCCCGGCGGCGGCTCGCGCTGCTCAACGAGGCCGGCACCCGGATCGGCAGGACCCTGGACGTGGCCACGACCGCACGGGAGCTGGCCGAGGCCGCGGTTCCCGAGCTCGCCGACGCCGTCTCGGTGGATCTGCTGGAACCGGTGCCCCGGGGTGAGGAGCCGGCCCCGGACTCCTTGGGCCCGCTGCGCAGGATGGCGGCCCGCAGCATCCGGGCGGAGGCGACGGAGGTGATGTATCCGGAGGGCCATCTGTTCTTCTTCCCCGAGCGGACCGCTCCGACGAAGTGCCTGGCCGAGCGGCGTCCCGTCCTGCTGCCCGTGCTGGAGGACAACTCCGGATGGTTCGACGCCGAGCCGGAGCGGGCCGCGCGGGCGCTGGCGATGGGGGTCCACTCCCTGATGGTGGTGCCGCTGGCCGCGCGCGGTGTGGTCCTCGGGCTGGTCTGTCTGTGGCGCTCCAAGCAGCCGGAGCCGTTCGAGGAGGACGATCTGACCCTGGCGGTGGAGTTCGCCGCCAGGGCCGCGGTCTGCATCGACAACGCCCGCCGCTACACGCAGCAGCACAACGCCGCCGAGGCCCTCCAGCGCAGCCTGCTGCCGGGCGAGGTGCCCGCGCACCCGGCGCTGGAGACAGCCCACCGCTATCTGCCCGCGCAGGCCTCCACCGGGGTCGGCGGCGACTGGTTCGACGTCATCCCGCTGTCGGGGCTGCGGGTCGCGCTGGTGGTCGGCGACGTGGTGGGCCACGGCATGCACGCCTCGGCGACGATGGGCCGGCTGCGCGCCGCCGTGCGGACCCTCGCGCACCTCGACCTGGCCCCGGACGAGGTCCTGGCCCGGCTGGACGACCTGGTGGACCAGCTGGCCACCGAACAGCGGCAGGCCGAGGACACCACCCCGCAGATCATGGGCGCGACCTGCGTGTACGCGATCTACGACCCGGTCTCCCGGCACTGCGCCGTGGCCCGCGCGGGCCATCCGCCGCCGACGCTCCTGGGGCCCGACGGCCGGTTGTGTCCGCTCGACGTCCCCGCCGGACTGCCGCTCGGCCTGGGCGGGCTGCCGTACGAGACGGCCGAGCTCGAACTGGCGGAGGGCAGCCTGATCGCCCTGTACAGCGACGGCCTGCTGCTGGCCGGTGACCGCGACATCGACCAGGGGCTGACGCTGCTGCACGACACACTGACCGGTCCGGCGCGGTCGCTGGAGCACACGTGCAAGGCGGTGGAGGACGTGATGCTGCCGGACCGGCCGGCCGACGACGTCACGCTGCTGCTGGGCCGGACGCGGGTGCTGGCGGCCGAGGACGTGGCCACCTGGGAGCTGCCCGCCGAGCCCACGGCGGCCGGCCGGGCCCGGGCGCTGGTGACGGAGCGGCTGACGGAATGGGGGCTGGAGGAGCTGGCCTTCACCACCGAGCTGATCGTGAGCGAGCTGGTCACGAACGCCTACCGGTACGCCGGCGGGCCGGTGGTGCTGCGGCTGATCCGCAACGGCCATCTCATCTGCGAGGTCTCCGACTCCAGCAGCACCTCGCCGCATCTGCGCCAGGCACGCAGCACCGACGAGGGCGGCCGCGGCCTGTTCCTGGTGGCCCAGCTCTCCGAGCGCTGGGGCACCCGCTACGGCCGCAACAGCAAGACCATCTGGACCGAGCAGCCCCTGTCGCCGGAGCCGGCCGATCCCGGCGTCTGAGGCGTCACGCGCCGTTCGGGCGGGTGCGGTGGTGGTGCAGACGGCCCGAGAGCCGGTGGTACGCGGCGCCGAGCACCGCCGCCTGGAACAGGGCGCCGACGACGACACCGGCCCACGGCAGCCCGCCCGGCAGCATCAGGAACAGCCAGGACGTCGGCCCGGTGACGACGAAGGCCCATATCCCGGCGAGGCTCGCGTCCTGGTGCTCGACGAACAGGGCGTCCACGCCCGTCCGGACCAGGACGGCGACCACCAGCGCGAGATAGGCCAGGGCCGCCGGATTGACCAGGTGGTGGCGCGTCACCTGGACGAAGGAGCGCTGAGAACCGGCCATGTCGAACCCCCTGAGGTCGTGATCGGTTCCCCACGATGCCCCGGGCCGCGCCCGGTGGCCTGAGTAGCCGTACTCACCTGTGCCGGGCACGCGTACCCAGCTCGGCCGGGCGTCAGTCCTTGGGCACGGCGGCCGGCAGGCCCAGCGCGCCGGCCACGTGGCGCCAGATGGACGCGAGCGCCGAGTCGAGGGTGACCGTCGGGTCGCGCAGCATCAGCCGGATGCCGTAGCCGTCGCTGAGGGACAGCACGAGGGTGCTGAGGTCGTCGACGTCGGCCGGTGTGAACTCGCCGGAGGCGATGCCGCGGCGTATCGCGTCGGACACCCAGCCGTGCAGTTGGGCGTACAGGTCGACGGCGAAGACCCGGGTCGTCTCGTCCCGCAGGGCCCGCACCCACAGTTCCTGCCACAGCCGCCAGTCCTGGTGGAGTTCGGGGTCGGTGGGCAGCAGGTTGCGCACGATGCGGGCCAGGATGACCGCCGCCGGCGCCGTCCCCGCGTCGCGGTCGACGTCGAGGGCGGTGCTGGCGAAGGAGTGCGTCATCGCCTCGGTGAACAACTTCTCGCGGGTGTCGAAGTGGTAGTGCAGCAACGCCGTCGACACCCCGGCCCGCTCGGCGACCATGCGCATGCGGATCTTCTCGAAGCCGATGTCGGCGATGACCTCGCACGCCGCGGTCAGGATGCGCTCGCGTGTGTCTGCCGTGCGCACCTTGGTGGCCACCGTGCGGCTCCCCTCGTTCGGTCGTCGTTCGCCATGACCATCTTCTCTCACGGGCGCCCCGCGGGTACCGGTGCCTCACGACCCGGTTGTCCGTCGTACGCGTGGAAGCCGCGCCCGGACTTCCGTCCCAGCAGGCCGGCCTCCACCATCCGCGACAGCAGCGGGGGCGGCGAGTACTGGGGCTCACGGAACTCGGCGTACAGCGACTCGGCGATGGCCCGGGTGGTGTCGAGGCCGATGAGGTCGGTCAGCGCCAGCGGGCCGAGCGGGTGCGCGCAGCCCAGGACCATGCCGCGGTCGACGTCCTCGACGGTCGCGCTGCCCGACTCCACCATGCGGATGGCGGCCAGGAGATAGGGCACGAGCAGCGCGTTGACGACGAACCCGGCCTTGTCCCGGGTGCGGACGACCTCCTTGCCGAGCGTGCCGGTCACGAACTCCTCGGCCCGCTGAGCGGTGGCGGGCGAGGTGAGCAGCGACGGCACGAGTTCGACGAGCCGCAGGACCGGCACGGGGTTGAAGAAGTGCACGCCGACGACACGGTCCGGGCGGGTCGTGGCGGCGGCGAGCCTGATGACCGGGATGGACGAGGTGTTGGTCGCGAGGATGGTGCGGTCGTCGGTGACGACGGAGTCGAGGCGGGTGAACACGTCGACCTTGAGGCGTTCGTCCTCGGCGACCGCCTCGATCACGAGGTCGTGCTCGTGCAGGGCCTCGATGTCGTCGACGACGGTGATCAGGTCCGCGGCCCTGTCGCGTCGCGCGGCGTCGATCCTGCCGTTCGCGGCGGCCCGGTCGAGCGAGCGCAGGACGCGGAGGCGGCCCGCGCGGGCGGCCTCCGCGTCGCGCTCCACGACCGTGACCGGCACGTCGGCCCGTGCGCACACCTCGGCGATGCCCGCGCCCATCAGACCGCAGCCCACCACCCCGACGCGCCGGATCTCGGTCATGTCTCTCCCTCTCTCGTCCGTTTCGGCACGCGTCATGCGACCGGCAGGTCCAGGACCCCCGACCCACGCTTGATGAGCTCGCCCGCGATGATCAGCCGCTGGATCTCGGAGGTGCCCTCCCAGATCCGGTCCACGCGCAGCTCGCGGTAGAGCCGTTCGACGGCGTAGGCGCGGTCGTAGCCCCGGCCGCCGTGGATCTGGAGGCACCGGTCGACCACCCGGCCGGACGCCTCGCTCGCCGAGAGCTTGGCGATGGCGGCCTTGGCGTGCAGCGTCTTGCGGTCCTCGGCCGCGGAGTGGTCGATCTCCCAGGCGACCTGGTGGGTGTAGGCACGGTTGACGGCGATGTCCACGGCGCAGTCCGCGAGCATGCCCTGGATCAGCTGGTACGAGGAGATCGGCGCCCCGAACTGCTCCCGCTCCACGGCCCAGTCCCGGGAGAGTTCCAGCGCCCGCTCGGCGGCGCCGACGGTGCGGGCGGCGATCATCAGTCGCTCCTCGGTGAACCAGGAGCGGGTGATGTCGTAGCCCTCGCCGATGGCGCCGAGCACGGCGTCGTCGCCCACCTGCACATCGGTGAAGGTGAACTCGGGGTGCTCGTAGACGAAGGTGTGCATCCAGCGCGGGACGCGCGTCATCTCGATGCCGGGGGTGTCCTTGTCGACGAGGAAGAGGGTGGGCGCACGCTCCGGGCCGGCCGCGGCGAGCACGATCATGAAGTCGGCGTGGTCGCCGACGGTCACGAACCACTTCTCGCCGTTGAGCACCCAACCCGCGTCGTTCCTGGTGGCGGTGGTGGCGAGGTTCTGCGGGTCGGAGCCGGCGCCGGGCTCGGTGACGGCGTAGCAGTCGCGCCGCTCGCCCTTGATCACCGGGACGAGGAAGCGTTCGCGCTGCTCAGGGGTGCAGAACCGCAGTGCGTTCGCGGGGCGCCACACCATGTCCCACAGGGCGCCGGTGAGCCGCCCCAACTCCTCCTGCACGGTGACCTGTTCGGCGATGGTGAGGCCGGCGCCGCCCCATTCGGCGGGCATGTTGACGGCCTGGAGTCCGGCGTCCAGCACGGCGTCACGGACCTTGGCGTGCGCGTCGGCGGGCAGGCCGTTCTCCTCCTCGCACTGGTTCTCGTAGCCGGCGATGAAGTCGGTGAGGGCACGGGCCTCGGCCTTGAGCTGGGCCTGGCGCGGGGTGAGACGGAAGTCCATGGAAGTCCTCGCTGTCCGGTGTCGGGGAGACGGGTTCAGTGGGTGGGCAGGGCCAGGGCGCGGGTGCCGCGCTTGATGAGCTCGTTGGCGATGATCAGCCGCTGGATCTCGGAGGTGCCCTCCCAGATCCGGTCGACGCGCAGCTCGCGGTACATGCGCTCGACGGGGTAGGTGCGGTCGTAGCCGCGGCCGCCGAAGATCTGGAGGCACCGGTCGGCGACCCGCCCTGCGGCCTCGCTTGCGGCGAGCTTGGCGGTGGAGGCCTTGGCGTGCAGGGTCTTGCGGTCGGTGCCGGGCTGGTCGGCCTCCCAGGCGACCTGGTGGGTGTAGGCACGGTTGACGGCGATGTCCACGGCGCAGTCGGCGAGCATGCCCTGGATCAGCTGGTACGAGGCGATGGGCGCCCCGAACTGCTCGCGCTCGACGGCCCAGTCCCGGGCGAGCTGGAGGGCCCGCTCGGCGGCGCCGACGGTGCGGGCGGCGATCATCAGGCGTTCGTCGGTGAACCATTCCTTGGTCAGCTCGTAGCCGTTGCCGACGCCGCCGAGCACGTCCTCGTCGGCGACGAAGACGTCGGTGAAGGTGAACTCGGGGTGCCCGTTGACGGCGGAGTGCATGAAGTGCGGCACGCGGGTCATCTCGACGCCGGCCGCGGCCTTGTCGACGAAGAACAGCGTGGGCAGCTTCTCCGGCCCGGCGTCCGCCTGCACCAGCAGGAAGTCGGCGATGTCCCCGCAGGTGACGAACCACTTCTCGCCGTTGAGCAGCCAGCCGCCGTCGGTGCGGGTGGCCGTGGAGGTGCCGGAGGACGGGTCGGAGCCGGCGCCCGGCTCGGTGACGGCGAACGCGTCGAACCTCTCGGCGCGGATCACCGGCAGCAGGTACTTCTCGCGCTGCCGCTCGTCGCCGTAGGCGAGGACGTTGGCGGGCCGCCAGGGGATGTCCCACAGGCAGTTGGTGACCTTGCCGAACTCCTCCTCGACGATGACCTGGTCGAGCAGGCTCAGGCCCGCCCCGCCCCACTCGGCGGGCATGTTGATGGCGTAGACCCCGGCGTCCATCGCGGCGCGGGTCAGTTCGGTGACGAGCTCCTGCGGCAGGGGTCCGCCGGCCTGCTCGGACTGGTCCTCGTACCGCATCAGCAGCCGGGCGTACTCGGCGGCTCGACGCTTCAGGTCGGCCTGCTCGGGGGTGTAGCGCATGTCCATGGGGACCTCTTCCGGGGTCGGTCGGGCGGGTGCGGCTCGGTCAGGCGAGTACGGCGCGGGAGTCGAGGGCGAGGACTCCGTCGGGGCGTACGAGAAGGGGGTTGACCTCGATCTCGGCGATCTCGGGGTGGGCGGCGGCGAACGCGGTGATGGTCTCGACGGCCCGCGCCGCGGCCTCGACGTCGACGGCCGGCCGGCCGCGGACCCCGTCGAGCAGGGCGGCGGTGCGCAGCCCGCGCAGCAGATGCAGGGCGCGGTCGGCGGGGACCGGGGCGAGGGTGAAGGCGATGTCGTGCAGTGCCTCGGCGAGCACTCCGCCGAGGCCCACCATGGCGACCGGGCCGAAGCGCGGGTCGCGGTTGACACCGACGATCAGCTCGATGCCGTCGGTGAGGTCGGCCATGGCCTCCACGGAGTAGGAGGGGGCGCCGAGCCGGGCGTGCATCTCCCGGAAGGCGGCGAGCAGTTCGTCGGGCCCGGCGAGGCCCAGGGCCACTCCCCCGGCGTCGGACTTGTGCAGCAGATGCAGGGCCTTGAGGACGTACGGACCGCTGAACTCCCCTGCGGCGGCGAGCAGTTCGGCCTCGTCGTGGATCTCGCGGGCGGCGGGGAAGGCGAGTCCGGCTTCTTCGAGGGCTCTGCGGGTCTCCAGGTAACCGGTCTCCCGCAGTGGGGTCGCGGGGCTGGGCAGGGGTGTCACGCCGGTGTGCGGTGCGCGGGGTGCGGTGGCGGCGAGTGCGCGGGCGGCGTCCTCGGTGGCGCCGAAGACCGGCACACCGGCGGCGGCGAGCGTGCGGCAGCTGGGCGAGTCGGGGTACATCGACTGCGCGACCAGGGGTTTGGCGATGGCCCGGTGCCGGGCGGCGATGAGGCGGGCGGCGGCCTGTTCCCCCTCCGCGAGCGCCGTGCCGCCTCCGCCCAGTCCGCCCTCGGCGGCCGCGTAGCCGCCGAAGTAGCCGGTCATCAGTACGGCGTCGGCCTCCTCGGCGGCCAGCAGCGCGGCAATGGTCTCCGCGTAGGAGCCGGGGTCCTGCTCGCCCATTCCGGCGAGGTCCACCGGGTTGGCTACGGCCGACTGCTCCCACAGCGCTTCGCGCAGCAGCTCCCGTGTCGGCTCGCGCAGTTCGGGCACGGTCAGCCCGGCCGCCTCGACGGCGTCGGCGGCTATGACGCCGTGCCCTCCGCCGTCGGTGAGTACGGCGACCCGGCGGTCCGCGGCCCGGCGTCCGCCGTGCAGCGCGGCGAGGACGACGGTGAGTTCGCGCGGGGTGGCGACCAGTTCCACGCCGGCGTCCCGGCAGGCGGCGGCCACCACGTCGGCCGAGGTGGTCAGCGCCCCGGTGTGCGACTGGGCGCTGCGAGCGGAGGCGTCCCCGCGGCCGGCGGTGAGCAGCACCACGGGTTTCCCTGCGTCGGCGGCCGCCTCGGCGAAGGCGCGTCCGTCGCCGAAGTCCTCGGCGTACACGGCGATGGCCCGGGTGCCGTCGTGCCGGGCGCAGTCGGCGAGCAGGTCGACGAGGGTGACGTCGGCCTGGTTGCCGAGCGAGACGAACCGGGAGAAGCCGAGGCCGTGCGGGCGGAAGCGGAGCTGCAGTTCGAGGGCGAGGTTGCCGCTCTGGCTCAGCAGCGCGACGCCGCCGGGGGTGAAGGTGTCGGAGGCCAGGAACAGGTCGGTGGTGTTGTCGGCCAGGCCGAGGCAGTTGGGCCCGACCATCACCGCCCCGGCGGCGCGCACCCGTTCGGCGACGGCCTCCTGTCTGGCGCGTCCGGCGTCGCCGGTCTCGGCGAAGCCCGCGGTGATCGCGACGATCGCCCGGGCGCCGCACCGCAGGGCCTCGTCGACGGCGTCCTCGAAACCGGCGGCGGGCACGGAGACCACCGCCAGGTCGACGGGTTCGCCGACCGCGCTCAGGCTGGGCGCGGCGGTGCGGCCGAGGACGGTGCCGCCGCGCCGGTTGACCAGGTGGACGGGCCGGCGGCCGCCCGCGCGGACGGCCTGGGCCGCGATGGCGTGGCCGTACTTGGCCGGGTCGTCGCTGGCTCCGACGACGGCGACGGATACGGGGTCGAAGAGGGCCGAGAGGTCGCGTCCCATGTCACTTCACCAGCCGCAGCGCGGAGTTGGGGCAGGCGGCGACGGCGGCCTCGGCGGCTTCCCGCTCGCCGGGCGGCACTTCGGTCACGCGCAGCTGCGCGTAGCCCCATTCGTCGAGGTCGATCAGCTCGGGTGCGGGTTCCTGGCAGAGGCCGTAGCCCTGGCAGCGGGTGGAGTCCAGCAGCAGTTTCATGGTGCGGTCCTTTCGGCGCGGCTCGGCGCGGTGAGGTCTGGGGTGGGGAGGGGCCCGGAGAGACGCGGATGCGGCTCAGGGCACCGGCACGGTGAAGCGGCGCCCGTCCTCGGGTGCCGTGCTCGCGCAGACGGGGCAGGCGGAGCGGGCGTGGGCGTCGACCACGTCGGTGAAGTGGCCGAGGAGGGTGGCGACGACGCGGGCGGCGGCGTCCAGCAGTCCGCAGGCCCCGCGGCCGGGCAGTTGCTGCGACCAGCGGTGGAGCTTGGCGACCGTGTCGAAGTTCGCCTCTCCGCGGGCGACGGCCTGGAGGGCCTTGGCCATCGCGCCGGTGCCGGAGAGGCACACCCCGCACTGCCGGGTGCTCTGGGCCCCGAGGTAGGCGGCGGCCTCCACGGCCACGGCGACCGGGCAGTCCTCCGGGTGCAGGAAGTGCAGCGCGCCGCAGCCGAGGGCGCCTCCGGCCGCTTTGAGGCCGTCGTGGTCGAGCGGCAGGTCGGACCAGCCCTCGCCGTGCAGCCCGCCGAACATTCCGCCCAGCAGGACCGCCCCGGCCCTGCCGTGCCCGCACACGTCGGCGAGGACCTTGAGATGCGTACCGGCGGCCGTCTCCACGAGCGCGGCACCGTCGGCGCCGCCGGAGAGGGTCACGAGATGGCTCGCCGCGACGGCGTCCGCCTCGTCGGGGCGCGAGTACATCAGGGCGACGCGGGCCAGCGTCTCCACGTTGGCGACCAGGGTGGGAGCGCCGCCGACTCCGCTCTCGAACGGGCGCGGGGGCTTGGCCGTGGGCAGCGCCGGACCGCCGTCGATGCGCCGTACGACGGCGCTCTCCTCTCCGGCGACGTAGGTGTGCTCCGTCCGTACGACGTCGATGCGCAGCTCGGGGGAGCTTTCGGCGAGCGCCTCACGCACGGCCCGCTCGGCGGCGGCGTCCGAGAGGTACACGTAGCCGTGCTCGGCGCCGGTGACGGCCGCGGCCAGCCGCAGTCCGTCGAGGACGACGTGCGGACGGTGCCGCAGCAGCCAGCGGTCCTTCACTGATCCCGGCTCGCCCTCCTCGCCGTTGGCGACGACGACGCGTGGGCCCGGTGTGTCGCGGACGGTACGGAGTTTGACGGCGGCGGGGAAACCGGCCCCGCCCCGGCCGCGCAGCCCCGCGGCGGCGATCCGGTCGAGCAGCCGGTCGGGCGCGACCAGCGGTGCGTAGCCGCCGGCGGCGAGGTATCCGTCGATGCCCTCGCCGCCGGGGGCGGACGGCGCCAGGAGGAGGCCGGCCCGTCCTTCGGGGAGGAGGGAGAACACGCCGGTCATATGGCGCTCCAGGGCTCGGAGGGACCGACGAGTGCGGGTTCGGGGCGTTCCCGCAGCCGTGCCAGTGCCCGTTCCAGTTCGTGTCGCTGCAGGGCGGTGCTGTCGTAGCCGGCTCCGGGCAGGCCGATCAGCATGCGGTGGTGGTCGAGGACGACCTCGCCGGCGAGCAGGGCCGCCTTCGGGTCGGTGGTCCGCGATCCGGCCGCCCGGACGACCAGGTCGGTGACCTCGCGCAGATAGCGCAGCCAGCCGCGCTGTGTGCCGCGCAGGACCAGCCGCTCGACGCGGTGCCGCTCGGCGGCGACGAGGGCCGACGGCGGACGGCCGGCGGACGGGGACCGCAGGGCGGCCACCGCTGCGGGCAGCTCCTGTTCGGGCTCCGGCGTGAGGCCGAGCCAGACGAGACTGCGGCGAGCGCTCATGCGTGCCTCCGGGTTCGCTCCGTCTCCGGTGGTCCGGGGACGGGGGCGGCGCGGCCATGACGTGGGACGGGGATGCTCCGCTGCCGTGACGCGAGGCGGGGAGCTGTGGTGGGTGTCCGGATCCGGACCCCCGACGTGGCGCGGACCTGAGGCCCGCGGGCTTGCGGAGGGCGCCTGGGCAACCGTCTGCGGGCCAGGTCCATCCGTCTGCCACGAGACTAACTAACTAATTAGTCAGCCCACAAGTCTTGACTTGTTCCCACTCCGGTCCCACTCTGACTAACCAATCAGTCAGCCGGATCTCGGCAGGTCCTGAAGCCGTACCTGCCCCTGTCCCGGCCCATCCCTCACCGCCCATCGCCGCCGCAGCGGCGCGGAGGAGGACCCCATGAACCCCTCGACGACCCGGCCGGCGGAGCCCGTCTCCCCTGCCCCGCCGCAGCCGCCCCCGGAGCATCCCGGAGAGGCGCTGGCGGCCCGCTACTACACGGATCCGGCCATCGCCCAGGCCGAGACCGACCGTATCTTCGCCAAGTCCTGGCAGCTCGTCTGCCACGAGTCCGACCTCCCCGGACCGGGCGCGCGGCTGACCGCCACCGCCGCCGGCCGGGAGGTGCTGGTCGTCCGCACCGAGGACGGCGGCCTCGCCGCCCACCTCAATGTGTGCCGGCACCGCGGCACCCGGCTGGTCGCCGGCCCCGAGCCGTCCGGCAAGGCGATCCGCTGTCCGTACCACGGCTGGACCTACAAGCTGGACGGACGCCTGGTCGGCGCCCCCGAGGCCCGCCGCATCCCCTGCCTGGACAAGCCGAAGCTCGGGCTGCACCCGGTCAACGTGGAGTCCTTCCTCGGCTTCGTCTTCGTCAACCTGGACGTGGAGGCGACCCCGCTCGCCGAGAGCTGCGCCGGGCTCGCCGAGGCCGTCGGACGCTATGCCGGGCCCGGCCTGGTGCCGGTCGGCAGGCACCGGATCCACGACCTGAAGGGCGGCGAGGAGCAGAACGCCAACTGGAAGGTGATCGTCGACAACTATCTGGAGGGCTACCACGTCCCGGTCGCCCACCCCGCGCTCATGCGACTGCTCGACTACGCCGCGTACACGGTGGACGTGCAGGAGAACTACGTCCTGTTCGAGTCACCCCTGCGCGACAAGCCCTCCTCGAACTGGACCGAGCGGCTCTACCAGCGCCTCGCGACGCCGATGCCGGGGCTGGTCGAGGAGGACCGGCGGGTGTGGCGGTACGCCGTGATCTACCCGAACACTCTCATCGACTTCTACCCTGACCACGTGCTCGCGTGGACCGCCCTGCCCACCGCCCAGGACCGGGCGGCGATCCCCGGTGCCTTCTACACGAAGACCGGCGAGGGCATCCGCACCAGGCTGGCCCGGCGGCTCAACATCCACATCGGCTGGGAGACCAACGACGAGGACGCCGAGCTGGTGGAGCGCGTGCAGGCCGGGATGCGGACCCCCGGATTCGAGCCGGGGCCGCTGTCGCAGCGCGAGGCCGCCGTCGGCTGGTTCGCCCGCCGCGTCCGGCAGGACCTGGACGGGGACGCACGGTGACGCCCCCGCCCACCTCGCCCCGGCGCTCCGCCGTACGCCTACCGTCGGCCACGGCCTTATCCCGCGCCCTCTGAGCCGCGCACGCACCCCCTCAGACCGGTCTTCCCTTCGGAATCAGGGCCCGAAGCGAGCCGACCAGCCGGTCCCGCCCTGGAGTTGTGCCGTTCCTCGACGGAGAGGACGTTCATGTCCCCCGAGGTACCACCGCCGACCCGACGCGCCTTGCTGCGGGCGGGCGCCGGCGGCCTGCTGGCCGCAGCGGCCGGCGGCTGCGGGTTCATGCCCGCCAAGAAACCCGACGCCGACCGGCTCGCCCCGGTCGAGGCGCGCGTCGACGGCGATCTCGTCTACTTCAACTGGGCCGACTACGTCGACCCGGCCGTGTTCAAGGGCTTCGAGAAGGAGTACGGCGTCAAGGTCGTCCAGTCGAACTTCGACTCGATGGAAGGCATGGTCGCCAAGCTCAACGCGGGCAACCGCTACGACGTCATCTTTCCCTCGGCCAAATGGGCCCAGCGGCTGGTCCGGGGCGGCCGGCTGCGCCGTATCGACCACTCCCGGCTCGCCAACACCCAGGCCATATTCGGGACGTACGACTACTTCGCGGACCCTTGGTACGACCCCGGTTCCGCGCACACCGTCCCCTTCACCGCGTACAAGACCGGCATCGGCTGGCGGCGCGACAGGATCGGTGAGCTCACCGACTCCTGGCGGGACCTGTGGAGCGACCGGGCCAAGGGCAAGGTGTTCCTGCTGGACGACCGTGACGAGGTGCTCGGCATGGGCGCACTCGCGCTCGGCCTCGACGTCAGCACCGGAGACCCCGGCGACCTCGACCGCATCACCTCCCTGCTGGGCACCCTGCGGCCCCGGCTGCGCGGCTTCTCCAGCGACAGCTACAACAACCTCCTCAACGGCAACGCGCTGATCCAGCAGGCGTGGAGCGGCGACATGGCCGCCATGCTCAACCAGGCCGAGGATCCGTCCGTGTTCGGGTTCCAGGCCCCGAAGGAGGGCACGCCGATCAACTCCGACTGCTACGCCATCCCCTGGAACGCCCCGCACCCCGGCACGGCGATGCTGTTCATCGACTACATGCTCCGGCCGGAGAACGTGAAGAAGAACATCGAGTACATCGGCTACCCGATGCCGGTCGCGGGCACCGAGAAGACCTACGCCGACCTGGTCGAGCCCTTCCCCGAGTGCCTGGTCACCCAGGACGACCTGAAGGCCGACGTGTTCTTCCGCAACGGCGGCCGCGCGGCGGAGGACGCCCGCGACACCGCCTGGACCCATGTGAAGGCGGGCTGAGACATGGCACTGCTCCGCCCCTCGCGCGCCCGCCGCCGGGACACCTCCGGCAACCGGATGTGGCTCTGGTTCATGCTGCCGGGCACCCTGTGGATGACCGGCTTCCTGATCGCCTCGCTGATCCTCGTCGCCGTCCTCGCGGTCGGCACCACCGACGAGCTCGGCAACCCGCGCTTCGGCTTCGACCTGGCCGGCGTGCGCGCCCTCGCCGACCCCGCCTACACCGAGGTCCTGGCGCGCTCCCTCGGCTACGCCCTGCTGACCTGCGTGATCTGTCTGCTGATCGCCTACCCGGTGGCGTACACGATCGCCCTGTACGGCGGCCGGTACAAGCACGCGCTGATCGCCGCGATCGTGGTGCCGTTCTTCGCCAACTACCTGGTGCGGATGTACGGCTGGTCGGTGGTCCTCTCCGACGACGGGCCGGTGCTGCGGGCCCTGCGCGCGGTCGGTCTGGCCGACTCGGGCACGAAGATCCTCAACAGCGGTTTCGGCGTGGTCGCGGGACTGGTCTACGGCTTCGTCGTCTTCATGATCATCCCGCTGTACGCGGCCCTGGAACGCCTCGACGTCTCCCTCATCGAGGCCGGCCGCGATCTGTACGGCGGCCCGGTCCGCACCTTCTTCTTCGTGACCCTGCCCGCCACCCGGCAGGGCGCGGCGGCCGGGCTCGTCCTGGTCTTCCTGCCCGCGATGGGCGACTTCGTCAGCGCACAGCTCATGGGAGGCCCGGACCAGATCATGATCGGCAACCTCATCCAGGACAAGTTCTTCCAGGGCCAGAACTGGCCGCTCGGCTCGGCGCTGACCATGCTCCTCATGCTGGTCCTGCTGATCGGGATGCTCGGCTACCTCCGGCGCACCCGCAAGGACGAGGCGGAGGCACTGCGATGACCCTGGTCAGCACCCCCTCCACCGCCGCTCCGGCCGGCACGTCCGCCCCGGTGCGAAAGCGTCGGCGCTCCCACCGCAGGCCTCGTGTCCTGATCGCGGTCACCGGACTGTTCTTCGCGCTGCTCTACCTGCCCATCGCGGTCGTGGCGCTGTTCTCCTTCAACTCCCAGAAGTCCCTGACCGTGTTCGACGGGTTCAGCCTGCGCTGGTACCGCGCCTTCGTCCACGACGACGTGCTCATCGCCTCCCTCGGCACCAGCCTGCGCATCTCCCTGGTGGCGATGGCCGGCTCGGTGCTCCTCGGGGTCGCGCTCGCCGTCGGCCTGGTCCGCTGCCGCACCCGGCTCGGCTCCCTGGCCGGACTGGTCATGCTGGTGCCGCTGATCACGCCGGAGATCGTCACGGGCGTGGCGTCGATGCTGCTGTTCAAGGGCCTGGGCGTCCCCCTGTCCACCGGCACGGTGATGCTCGCCGAGATCACCTTCTCCATCTCCTACGTCACCGTCATCCTGCGCTCCCGGGTCGCCGCGCTGAACCCGGAGGTGGAGGAGGCCGCGATGGATCTCGGTGCCACCCGGTGGCAGGCGGTGCGGCTGGTGACCCTGCCTGCACTGCTGCCCGCCGTGCTGGCGAGCGCCGTACTGATCTTCGCGCTGGTCTTCGACGACTTCGTGCTGGCCTACTTCACCACCGGCGTCGACCCCCAGCCCCTGTCGGTGCGGATCTACTCGGCGATCCGCTTCGGGGTGCAGCCCACCATCAACGCGGTCGGCACGCTCATGCTCGCGGGATCCATCGCCCTGATCGCCCTGGCCCTGTTCATCCCGCGCCTCTTCGGCCGCCGCGGCGGCCTCGACATCCTCTCCGGAGAGTGATCCCCATGGACGCGACCCCCGCCGTCCGGCTCGACGGTGTCTCCAAGCAGTACGCCGATTCCTACGCCGTGCACCGCCTGGACCTCGACATCGAGGCCGGTCACTTCTTCTCCCTGCTGGGCCCCTCCGGCTGCGGCAAGACCACGACCCTGCGCATGATCGGCGGCTTCAGCGACCCCAGCGAGGGTGCGGTGCTGCTGGCCGGCGAGGACGTGACCGACCTGCCGCCGAACAAGCGCAACGTCAACACCGTCTTCCAGAGCTACGCCCTGTTCGACCATCTGAGCGTCGCCGACAACGTCGGCTTCGGCCTCAAGCGCAGCGGCGTCGCCAAGGCCGAGATACGGCAGCGGGTCGGCGAGATGCTGGAGCTTGTCCAGCTCGCCGGCCTCGCCGACCGCAAGCCCCGCACCCTGTCCGGGGGTCAGCGTCAGCGCGTCGCCCTCGCCCGCGCACTGGTCAACCGGCCCGCCGTACTGCTCCTCGACGAGCCGCTCGCCGCCCTCGATCTGAAGCTGCGCCGGCAGATGCAGGTGGAGCTGAAGCAGATCCAGCGCGAGGTCGGCATCACCTTCGTCTTCGTCACGCACGACCAGGACGAGGCGCTGACGATGTCCGACCGGATCGCGGTGATGAACAAGGGGCGCATCGAGCAGTGCGGCACCCCGGAGGACATCTACGAGCACCCCGGCACCAGCTTCGTGGCCTCGTTCATGGGCACCTCCAACCTGATGACCGGTACCTACCGGGACGGAGAGGTGGCTCTGGAGAAGGGTCCCGCCCTGCCCGTCGGCGCCCGTTCGGGCATCGCGGACGGCACCCCCGTGAGTGTGTCGGTGCGCCCCGAGAAGATCTGGCTGTCGGACTTCGAACCGGGCATGTCGAAGCTGAGCGGCGTGCTCCGCGAGACCGTCTACAGCGGCCCGACCACGACCTATCTCATCGAGCTCGCCCCGGGCGTGACGCTGTCGGTGCTGGAGCAGAACACGGCCCGGGCCCGCATGGAGGACCGCTGGAGCGGTGGCGAGACGGTGGAGTTCGGATGGCGGCCCGAGCACTGCCTGGTCCTGGCCTGAGCGCCCCTGACACGAGAAAGCGAAACCCATGCATCACGACGTGATCGTGCTCGGCGCCGGTCTCGCCGGGCTGGCCGCCGCCCGGGACCTGGCCTCCGCCGGCACCGACGTGCTCGTCCTGGAGGCCCGGGACCGCGTCGGCGGCCGGGTCGAGCAGACCCGCACACCCGACGGCCGCACCGTCCAGCTGGGCGGTGAGGTCGTCGGCCACGGGCACACCGCCTATCTCCGGCTCGCCAGGGAACTGGGCCTGGCGTTGGTTCCCAGCTATGTCCAGGAGCCGGGCCGTATGACCCGCGCGACCCCGGAGGGACTCTCGGCCGGTGAACCTCCGCACTGGTTCGGCCCCGGGGACGCGGCCCTGCACTCGCGCCTGAGCAAGGAGTTCTCCGCCCTCGCCGCCGGCGTCGACCCTGACGACCCCTGGTCGCATCCGGAGGCGGCCGCCCTGGACCGGCTCTCCGTGGCCGACTGGCTGCGCTCCCGGGAGGCCGGACCGGCCGTGGTCCGGCTGTGGGACATCGGTCAACTCGCCCTGGCGGGCGGCTCGTACGAACGGATCTCCCTGCTCGCCGCGCTGCGCAAGAGCGCGGCGGTCCCCGGCTCGGGCACGGGTGACTACGACTACGAGGACTGGGAGGGCCTGCGGCTCGCGGAGGGTTCGGCGACGCTCGCCGAGGTCCTGGGCCGTGTGCTGGGCCCCCGCATCCGGCTGGGTTCGCCCGTCGCCGCGCTGGACGTCCGCCCCGGGCGCTGCACCGTGCGCCTGGTCTCCGGCGAGGTCCTGACCGCCGGTGCCGTGGTGAGCGCCCTGCCTGTCGGCCCGCTGCGGGACGTCGCCGTCAGCGGGGTGAGCGAGGAGCGGCTCGCCTCCCTGCACCGGCAACGCCACGCCACGGCCGGGAAGTTCGCCGCCGTCTACGACCGGCCCTTCTGGCGGGAGTCCGGACTGAACGGCCTGTCCGAGGCGGAGGGAGTACTCGGCAGCACCTGGCCGCAGAACGAGGGCGTCCTGTCGGCGCTGATCCCGCCCGAGCGGTACGGCGTCCTGCTCGGCACCCCGCCCCAGCTGCGCACCCCCGAGCTGCTCGCCGAGATGGCCGGCATGTTCGGTGAGGAGGCGCTGCGGCCGACCGCCTGCCATCTGCGGCTGTGGGGCACCGACAGGTGGACGCAGGGCTATGTCACCCAGTGGCCGCCGGGCGAGGTCATGGCCGTCGGGCCGCTGCACGGCACCCATGAACCGCCGTTCTACGTCTGCGGCTCCGACCAGTGGGTCGCGGGATACATGGAGGGCGCCGTCCGCACCGGCCGCGGCGCCGCCGAGGAGGCGCTGCGCCGTGGCTGACACCGACCGTCCCAACCACATCGGCGGCAAGGAGGTGCCGGCCGCGTCCGGCGCCACCGCGGCGTTGATCGACCCGGCCACCGGGCTCTCCCACGGCACGGCCCCGCGGTCCGGCCCCGAGGACGTGGACGCGGCTTGCCGGGCCGCCGAAGAGGCCTTCGAGAGCTGGTCGGCGACGACTCCGGGGCAGCGGCAGACGGCACTTCTGCGGATCGCAGACGCCCTGGAGCGGGAGGCCACCGCGGTCGCGGACGCCGAGGTGGCCGACACGGGCAAGCCGCGTGCCTTGTTCCTGGGCGACGAACTCCCCGCGATCGTGGACGTGTTGCGCTACTTCGCGGGAGCCGCCCGGAACCTGCCGGGCTCGGCGGCCGCCGAGTACACGCCGGGCCGTACCTCCGTGCTGCGGCGCGAGCCGGTCGGCGTCTGCGCCCAGATCACGCCCTGGAACTACCCGCTGATGATGGCCGTTTGGAAGATCGCGCCCGCGCTCGCCGCCGGCAACACGGTCGTCCTGAAGCCGTCCGACACCACGCCTTCGTCGGCCGTGCTGCTGGCCCGGCTGGCCGCCGAGCATCTGCCGCCCGGTGTGCTGAACGTGGTGTGCGGCGACCGCGACACCGGGCGTGCTCTGGTCGGGCACCGGCATGTCCGGCTGGTGGCCGTCACCGGAAGCATCCGGGCGGGGCAGGAGATCGCCGCCGCGGCAGCCGCCGACCTGAAGCGGCTGCACCTCGAGCTCGGCGGCAACGCGCCGGTGTTGATCCACGCGGACGCCGATCTCGACGACGCGGTCGAGCAGTTGTCGTCGCTGTCCTTCTACAACGCGGGCCAGGACTGTACGGCCGCGACCAGGATCCTGGTCGACCGTCGCGTCCACGACACCTTCCTGGACCGCTTCGCCGGCCGGGCCGCCCGGCAACTGCCCGGCGGCCCGGACGACGAGCGGGCCGACTTCGGGCCGCTCGCGAACGCCGCCCAACTCGCTTCCGTACAGGGTCTGTTGGAACGGCTTCCGGAGCACGCCGAGGTCGTCACCGGCGGCTCGGGGCTGGACCGGCCCGGCTACTTCCACCGGGCCACGGTGGTCGCCGGGGTGCGGCAGGGGGACGAGATCGTGCAGGGCGAGGTGTTCGGGCCGGTCGTCACCGTCCAGCCGTTCGCCGACGAGGCGGAGGCCGTCCGGCTGGCCAACGACGTGCCCCAGGGGCTCGCCGCGAGCGTCTGGACCCGCGACCACGACCGTGCCATGCGTGCGACCCGTGCGCTGCGGACCGGCATCGTCTGGGTCAACACCCACGGCACGACGGTGTCGGAGATGCCGCACGGCGGCGTACGCCACTCCGGCTACGGCAGCGACCTCTCCCTGACCGGTCTGCTCGACTACACGCAGGTCAAGCACGTCATGCTGTGACGGGTGCCCGGCGCCGGGACGAGGGGCACCCGGCGGTTCCTACAGCTTGGCGCCGAAGTTCTGCGTCCACCAGGGGCCGCCGGGCCCGTTGTGGATGCCGACGCCGATGTCCTTGAACGAGCAGTTGAGGATGTTGGCCTTGTGGCCGGGGCTGTTCATCCAGGACTCCATCACGGCAGCCGGGGTCTGCTGGCCCATCGCGATGTTCTCGCCGTAGGTGGACCAGCGGTAACCGGCCGCCGTGATGCGCTGGCCGGGGTCGGCGCCGTCCGGGTTGGTGTGGTCGAAGAAGTCGCGGGCGGCCATGTCGTCGGAGTGGCCCTGCGCCGACTTGTTCAGCAGGGAGTCCTCCTCCAGCGGACCGCAGCCGGCGTTCGCCCGCTCCTTGTTCACCAGCGCGACGACCTGTCCGACGGTGTCCGTCGGGGCCGACTGCGGCTGGGGCGTGCTGGAAGCGGTCCGTGTCGGCTTCGGGGTCGGGCGGGGAGTCGGCGTCGCCTTCTTGGTCGGTTTGGGCGATTTGGAGGGGGTCGCCTTCTTCGAGGGCGAGGCGGACGGCGACGGCGACTTGGACGGCGGCTCCGAGGTCTCCACGGGACCGGACTCCGAGAGTTCCGCGACCGGGGCGCCGGCACTGGCGGCCGCCGTCGCCTCCTCCGTGCCGGTTCCGGGGTCCGAGTCGAAGTACCAGAACCCACCGCCCGCCACACAGGCCGCGACGACGGCACCTCCGACGGCCCGACGCCGGTTGCGCCGACGGCGGCGGGCCTCGCCGCGGGAGACAGCCCGGCCGCGCGCGGCCCGGTGCCCCGCTCCGGCGTGCCCCCCGGAGGCGTTTACCGCGGAGGCCGAGCCGACCGGGGCCATACCGCCCGCGGCGGACAGCACCCGATCCAGCAGCGCGGGCGCCGCGGCGACCAACGCGAGGCCGGCCAGAAGCCCTTCGGCGGGCATCAGCCCGCTCCACAGACCGGAACAACGCACACATCCCCGGGCATGCCGGGCTATTCGCTTGCGCCACAGCGCCGAGGGCCGGCCGTCCCAGGACGCGAGCAGACCGTGCAGTTCCTCGCAGCGCGGACGCGCGTCAAGCGCCCGCACGACCACCCGGGCCGCCTCCAGTTGCGCCTTCATCCGCTGCACCCGGACCGCCGTGTGCTGCGGCGGCAGTTCCAGGGCGGCGGCCACCTCGGCCCGGGTCAGCTGACCGGCGCACTCCAGCCACCACAGCGACAGCAGCCCGCGGTCGTCGGGCTCGAGCCAGCGGGTGGCGCGTGCCGTCTCCTGGCGCTGGCCGGACAACTGGAGCCGGACCATGGTCAGATCCACGAAGTCGGCGCCCGGATCCGCCAGCTCCTCGGCCTCCTCCACGCCGCCCGGGGCCGCCTGGCGGTCGTGCCAGTGGGCCCGGACCTGGTTCATCGCGATCGCCACGAGCCAGGAGCGGAAGCTCTCCGCGGTGCGCAGCCCGCCGAGCGCGTCGAGGGCGCGCAGCATCGTCTCCTGCACCACGTCGTCGACGTCGACCGAGCCGTTCAGAGCCCTCCCCACGACGTTGTAGACCAGCGGGAGGTATGCGCTGACCAGGGCGTCCTGAGCTTCCGGGTCGCCACTGCGGGCGGCCGTCACCAGTGCCGCGAGATCCCTCGTGGGCTCTGTACTCATCAAAAAACTTCCCTGTCCTCGACGCCGAACGATGCTGTCCGATACCTGGGAGATCGCTCGGTGAACCGCGGATAACAGTTCTTCGCACGGTTCTTCGGACGCTTGTTCCCCGAGAGCCTCACGAGGCCGGCGCGGCGGCGCAATGGAGAACGTCACATCCACAGGGACTTGGCACAGCGGAACGTAGGGATATGAACCGAATGCCCTTTCCGCTCCCCCGAATTACTCGGGCCAGTCGGAGTTCTTGATGACCTCCACGAAGTCTCCGGGCACGAAGTCGGGTACGAAATGGGCCAGTACGTCCGCCTTGACGTTGCCGAAGGTGGTTTCGGGGCGGTCCTGGATGCCCTCGGTGAACGCGGCGAGGATCCGGTTCTTGAAGTCGGGGCGGGGGTGGGCCGCGACCACGGCGGCGCGCTGCTCGTCGGAGACGGCGTGGTAGCCGACGCCGAGGACGTCCAGTTCCACGCCGCGGGTGACCAGCGCGACCTCGGGTGCCATGTGGAGGGGGATCTCCGGGGTGGTGTGCAGGGCTACGGCCGTCCAGACCCGGTCGGCCGGCTCGCCGGTGACGCCGTGGGCGTGCAGGAAGCGGCGGGCCTCGTCGGCACCGTCGATCTCGAACCGCTGGTCGGTGCGCCGGTAGCGCTCGGTCAGGCCGAGGTCGTGGAACATCGCGCCCACGTAGAGCAGTTCGGGGTCGAACACGAGCCCCGCCTCCAGCCCGCGCAGCGACCCGAACAGGAAGACCCGCCGGGAGTGGTCGAACAGCAGGGGCGCCGCGACGTCCCGTACGAGTTCGGTGGCCTCCCTTGCCAGTGCGCTGTCCGGGATCCGTACGCCCGCGATGGTCTCGCCCATGATGACGGCCTTCCTCTTCTCGCCCGACCGGTCCGCCCGGTCGGTGACCTCCTTCAATGTCGTCCGCCGGACTATGCTGGCGCCATGTCCTTCCTGACGTACGACCCACAGATCCGGACATGACCCATCGCGTGGCCCTCCTGGTGTTCGACGGGGTGACGCTGCTCGACGCCAGTGGTCCCCTGGAGGTGCTGCACCAGGCGGGGCGGCTCGGCCACCCCTACGCGCCGGTGCTCGTCTCCCCGTACGGCGGCGACGTCACGACCTCCTCGGGCGTGGCGCTGGCCAGGACCGTGGCCGCGACCGCCGTGGGGCCGGTCGACACGCTCGTCGTCGCCGGGGCCGACGCGCTCGCCGAACGGCCTCCCGGCGAGGACCTGCTGACGGCGGCCGCCGAGCTCGCCGGGCGGGCGGAGCGGGTCGCGTCCGTGTGCAGCGGCGCCTTCGTACTGGCCGAACTGGGGCTGCTCGACGGCCGCAGGGCGACCACGCACTGGCGGCACGCCAAGACGCTCGCCCGCCGGCATCCCCGGGTGCGTGTCGAGCCGGACGCGCTGCACGTGCGGGACGGCCGCTATCTCACCTCGGCCGGCATCAGCGCGGGCATCGATCTGACCCTCGCGCTGGTCGAGGACGACCACGGGGCGGACGTGGCCCGGGAGGCCGCCCGCGAACTGGTCGTCTTCATGCAACGTCCGGGCGGACAGTCGCAGTTCTCCACGGCCCTGTCGACCCCGCCGGCCCGCAGCGACCTGCTGGCCTCGCTCACCGCGTCCGTGCTCGCGGATCCGGGCGCCGACCACGGCCTGGCCGCGATGGCCGCGTCGGCGGCGGTCAGCACCCGGCACCTGGCCCGGCTGTTCCGCAGCGAGCTGAACACGACGCCCGCCCGCTGGGTGGAGCGCGTCCGGCTCGACCGCGCGCAGCAGCTCCTGCTCGACGGGCACAGCGTCACCTCGGCGGCCCGGCACAGCGGGCTCGGCAGCGACGAGACCCTGCGCCGCGCGTTCGCCCGCCACCTGGGCACCACCCCGACCGAGTACCGCAGGCGCTTCGCCACCACGCGTCCGCGGGATGCGGCGCCCTGAGTCCTACGGGGCGGGCCTGATCGTCAGCCCTACGGGGCGGGCTTGATGGTCTTCATCGTGAAGTGCGAGGTCACGTTCTTGATCCGGGGGATCGTCATGACCCGCCCGCTGAGGAACGCCTCGTACGCGGGCAGGTCGGCGACGGCCACCCGCACGAAGTAGTCGGGGCTGCCGAACATCCGACGCAGCTCGAGCACCTCCTCGGCCTCGGCCAGGGTCCGCTCGAAGTGCTCGACCGTCTCCGCGTCCTGCGATTCGAGGCCGAGGTCGATCAGGACCTCGAAGGAGCGGCCCACCGACGCCGGGTCGATCACGGCGCGGTAGCCGCGGATGACGCCGTCGGCCTCCAGCCGCTGGACCCGGCGCAGACACGGCCCCGTGGTCAGCCCGACCCGCTGGGCCAGCTCCACGTTGGTCAGCCGTCCGTCCCGCTCCAGCTCGGCAATGATTGCTTCGTCGATCGCGTCCACGTAAATATTATTGCTCTGCGAGCACCGATCCGGGCAATCTTCGCAACCACATGTCGCGGCTTCTGCGGGACGATGGAGCAGTGGAACGAACGGAACACATATCCCGGGGCATACGCGACTCCTTCTCGGCCGGCCTCGGCATCTTCCCCCTCGGTATCGCCCTCGGCCTGCTGATCGTCCAGGCCGGACTGCCCTGGTGGCTGGCGCCCGCGCTCTCCCTCGCCGCGTTCGCCGGCTCCCTGGAGCTGCTGCTCGTGGGCATGGTGGCCACCGTCACCCCGCTCGCGGCGGTCGCGCTGACGGTTCTGGTGGTCAACTTCCGGCACGTGTTCTACGCGTTCTCCTTCCCGCTGCACCTGGTCCGGCACCCGGTGGCGAAGGCGTACGCCGTCTACGCGATGATCGACGAGGTGTACGCGGTCAACGCGGCCCTGCCCGAGCACGAGCGCTCGGCACCCCGACTGCTGGCCATGCAGATCGCGTGCGAGGCGTACTGGGTGGGCGGCGGTCTGGTCGGCGTCGCGCTCGGCTCGGTCCTGCCCGCACCGGTCAAGGGCCTGGAGTTCGCGCTGTGCGCGCTGTTCACGGTGCTCACCCTGGACGCGTTCCGCTCGCGCAAGGAGCTGCCGTCCCTGCTGCTCGCGGGCGCGAGCGCCGCCGTCGCCCTCGTCGTCACGCCGGGCATGGCCATGTTCACGGCGCTGCTGCTGTTCGTCTGCCTGCTTCTGGTCCGTCACCTTCTCACCGCCCGCGACACCGCCCAGGAGGCCGCGCATGCCTAGCACCCCGTATCTCCTCGCTGTGCTGGCGATCGTCTTCGGCATCACGCTCGCCCTGCGCGCCGTGCCCTTCGCCGTGCTCGGGCGGCTGCGCGAGTCGGCCGTGGTGCGGCGGCTGGCGGTGTGGATGCCGGTGGGCATCCTCGCCGTCCTCGCGGTGACCGCGCTGCACGGCACGATCACGACAGACCCGCACGGAACGGGGTACGCGCTGCTCGCCGTCGCGGTGACCATCGGCGCCCATCTGGCCTTCGGCCGCCGCACCATCCTGAGCGTCGGGGCGGGCACGGCCGTCTATGTCGTCCTGCTCAACGCCCTCTGACCGAACCCGCGCACCGTCCGCCGAACACCCCTGGGAGAACCGTCCGTTGACCCCCGAAAGCTACTTCGAAGCCATGGACGACCGCCGCTTCAAGCCGACATCGCACGCGAGCGGCGCCTGGCACCGCGACGAGCAGCACTTCAGCCCGCTGGGTGGGCTGGTCGTGCACGCCCTCGACCGCCACCGCGCCGGCGCCCCGGACGACGGGCTCGTCCTCGCCCGGATCAGCTACGACATCCTCGGCCGGCTCGCGCTCGACGAGTGCGAGATCGAGGTGGAGACCGTCCGTCCCGGGCGGACCATCCAACTCCTCGAAGCGGTCGTGCGGATCGCGGACCGTCCGGTGGTGCGGGCGCGCGCCTGGTATCTGGCCCGGCTCGACACCGCCGAGGTCGCGGGCGGCCCCGCCGACCGCCTCACCCCGCCCGAGGCGCTCGACCCGTGGCCGATGACCGAGGTCTGGTCCGGCGGCTACATCGCCTCCCTCGACGTGCGCCCGGTGGCACCGCCCCGCCCCGGTCGCACCACCGCCTGGATCTCCACGCCCCTGGAGCTGGTGGCCGGCGTCCCCGTCAGCCCGCTCGCGTCATACCTCGCCCTCGTCGACACCGCCAACGGCATCGCCGTACGGCAGCCGCCCGGCGCGTGGATGTTCCCCAACGTCGACCTGACCGTCCACCTGCACCGCCAACCGCACGGCACCTGGACCGGACTGGACACGACCGTCACCTTCGGCCCGACCGGCCAGGGCCTGACCAGCACGGTCCTGCACGACGTCGACGGTCCGGTCGGTCAGGCGCAGCAGATCCTCACGGTCCGCCCGCAGCCCGGGACCTGACGCCTCCGACCCAGTCGATGTTGTGCACTTTATTGACGACAGTCACTACAGCGCCTACTTTCGCGGTGTCCTTCCCCCGGTCAAGGGAGACCGCGATGCCTTCGTCCCCCGTCGCATCACCGTCGCCGTCCACGCCCTCCGAGCGAACCCGGCAGCTGCGCAGAGTCGCGCTGTCCGGGCTGCTGGGCACGGCCGTCGAGTTCTACGACTTCCTCGTCTACGGCACCGTCGCCGCGCTGGTCTTCGGCGAGCTGTTCTTCCCGGGTGCCGATCCCGCCGTCGGCACCATCGCCGCGTTCGGCACCTTCGCCGCCGGCTATGTCGCCCGCCCGCTCGGCGGGATCGTCTTCGGGCACTTCGGCGACCGGCTCGGCCGCAAGTCGATGCTGCTGCTCACCATGGGCCTGATGGGCGGCGCCAGCTTCCTCATCGGCCTGCTGCCGACGTACGACACGGTCGGCGTCTGGGCGCCGGTCCTGCTGATCGCCCTGCGGGTCCTCCAGGGCATCGCCATCGGCGGCGAGTGGGGCGGCGCCACGCTGATGGTCGTGGAGCACGCCGGGGAGCGGCGCCGCGGGCTGTGGTCCAGCTTCACGCAGATGGGAGCACCGCTCGGCTCCCTGCTGTCCTCGCTCGTCGTCACCCTCGTGGTCGCCATGCCCAGGGACCAGTTCACGGCCTGGGGCTGGCGTGTGCCGTTCCTGCTGAGCGTGGTGCTGCTGGGCGTGGGCCTGTTCGTCCGGCTGAAGGTGGTCGAGAGCCCGCTGTTCGCCGAGGTGAAGAAGGACCGCGCCGAGTCCCGGCTGCCGATCCTCGACGTGCTGCGACGTCCCCGGCCGCTGCTGCTGGCCTGCTGCGTCGGCATCGGCGCGTTCACCGCCCAGTCGCTGCTGACCAGTTACCTCATCGCGTACGCCACCGGCATCGGCTACGCCCGCCCGCAGGTGCTCACCGCGCTGACCGTCTCCGCCGCCGTCGCCCTCGTGGTGCTGCCCTGCGCCTCCGCGCTCTCCGACCGGGTGGGCCGCCGCCCGGTCGTCCTCACCGGAGCCGTCCTGTCGGCGGCCACCGCCTTCCCCGTCCTCGCGCTGATCGACTCGAAGTCGCCGGGCGCGCTGATCCTCGCCGTCGTCATCGGCCACGGCATCGCCCAGTCCGCCATGTACGGCCCGCTGGGCGCCCTGCTCACCGAGATGTTCGGCACGCGGGTGCGCTACACCGGCGCCTCCCTCGGATACCAGGGCGCCACCCTCATCGGCGCCGGCTTCTCGCCCATGATCGCCGGCAGTCTGGTCGCCGGCAGCGGCAACGGCACGCCGGTGGCGCTGCTGCTGTGCGGCGGCTCCCTCATCACCGCGCTGACCGTGTGGTTCGTGCGCGAGACGAGCCGTACGTCCCTGTCCGGCGCCGCCCCCGAACGCCCCGCCACCGCCCGCCCGGAGGAGATCACCGCATGACGACCGCCAGCCGCACGGCCTTCGCGGCGGCCCTCCTGCTCGCCGCCGGCGCCCTGCCCACCTCGGCGGCCGCCGCCACCGGGGACACCACCCACGTGGACGGTCGACTCCCCTCCGGCGCCACGTACTTGATGGACGTGCCCGCCCGATGGAACGGCACTGTCCTGCTGTTCAGCCACGGCTATACGTCCGGCCCGGCCAACCCCGCCCAGGACGCCCCGGACGACGCCACGAAGGCCCTGCTCCTGAAGCGGGGTTACGCCCTCGCCGGCTCCTCGTACGCCACCACGGGCTGGGCGGTGACGGACGCGGTGCCCGACCAGCTCGCCACGCTCACCGCCTTCACCGACCGCTTCGGCACGGCCTCCCGCACCATCGCCTGGGGGCGGTCGTACGGCGGGCTGGTCACCACCGCCATCGCCGAGCGCCATCCGGAGCGGATCGACGGCTCGCTCTCCCTGTGCGGTCTGGTGCACGGCGGCGTCGCCAACTGGAACAACACCCTCGACCCCGTCTTCGCCCTCAAGACGCTCCTCGCGCCTGACTCCGGTGTGCCGCTGGTGAACATCGGCAGTCAGTCGGCCGCCGACGCCGCGGCCGGCGCACTGAGCGCCGTGGTCGACTCGGCGCAGACGACGGCGCAGGGGCGGGCCCGGATCGCGCTGGCCGCCGCCCTGCACAACATCCCCGTCTGGAACCAGCCGACGCAGCCCCGGCCGGCCCCTGCCGACCTGGACGCCCAGCAGGCCAACCAGTACGAGGCCGTCAAGGGCCTGCTGAAGGTCGCCGCCTTCAACCGGCGGCAGGAGTCCGAGGCCCGCGCGGGCGGCAACATGTCCTGGAACACCGGCGTCGACTACGCGAAGCTCCTCGGCGCGTCCTCCGTCCGCAAGGAGGTGACCGAGCTGTACGAGAAAGCGGGGCTGTCCCTCAGGGCCGACCTCGCCACGCTCGACCGCGCCCCCCGCATCGGCGCCGATCCGAAGGCGGTCGCCTGGATGGCCGCCACGAGCTCGTTCACGGGCGAGCTGACCAAGCCGCAGCTGTCCGTCCACACCGTCGGCGACGCCCTCGTCCCCGTCCAGACGGAGAGCGCCCTGAAGCGGGCCGTCACCGCCGCCGGGTCGGCCTCCCTGCTGCGGCAGGCGTACACCGACAACGCCGGCCACTGCACCTTCAGCCCCGCCGAGCAGCTCGCCGCCCTGCGCACCCTGGAGGACCGCCTCACCGAGGGCAGGTGGGAGAGGACCGACGCGGCCTCCCTCAACTCCCGTGCCGCGAAGGCCGATCCGACCACGCCGACCCGCTATGTGCCGTACCGCCCCACCCCCTACCTGCGCCCCTACGACCTCGCCCACCCGGCCGACGGCCGATGAAGCCGTACGGCCGCCCGTCGCGCCCTCGGCGGGCGGCCGTACCCTTGCCAGCGTGGAGGACGACGACATCCTGGACGCTCAGGACACCGCGGAGGGCCCGCAGCCGCGCCCGCAGTCGCTCATGCTCGCCTTCTTCGGCAACCACGTCCTGGAGGAGGGCGACGTGGGTGTCTACTCCGGCAGCATCATCGATGTGCTCGGCCGTGTCGGCGTCGGCGAGCAGGCCGTGCGCTCCACCCTGACCCGGATGGTCAACCGGGGTCTGCTGCGGCGCCGGCGCGAGGGCCGCAGGATGTTCTTCGGGCTGACCTCGCAGGCCACGCGCGTCCTTCAGGACGGCCGCACCCGCATCTGGCGGCAGGGCGCGGTCAACGACGACTGGGACGGCTCCTGGACCCTGCTCGGTTTCTCCCTGCCGGACTCCTGGAAGCGCCAGCGTCACGACCTGCGCTCCCGGCTCACCTGGTCCGGGTTCGGCGCGCTGTACAGCGGGCTGTGGATCGCGCCCGGGAACATCGACGTCTCCGGCGTCGTCGAGGAGCTCGGCCTCGCCGCCCACGTCAAGATCTTCCACGCGCAGGCGGACGTGGCCACCGACATCGCGCTGATGATCCGCGACACCTGGGACCTGGAGAGCATCGCCGCGCGCTACGTGCTCTTCGACAAGCGCTGGACCGCGCACCTCGACGCCGGGGCCGGCGACGACCCGATCGGAACCCGGCTGCGGCTGGTCAGCGAGTGGCTCTGGACGATCCGCGCGGACCCCCGGCTGCCGGCCCGGCACCTGCCCCCACAGTGGCCGGCCCGTCCCGCGCAGGAGACGTTCCGGCGCGTCGCCGACCACACCGCAGGGCCCGCGCGGGAGATGGCGCACGAGTTGCTGGAGACCACCCGGATGCGATGAGCGGTCGGCGACGCGCCGGTGCTCTCAGTCCCGGGAGTCCTGCCCCTTCCAGCGGTACGTGGCGAAGGAGCCGGCCGGCACGGTCACCACGAACTTCTGGCCGCCGACGACGACCCGGACCCGGCTGTCGGAGCCGGTGCTGTTGCCGAGGACGGCGACATAGCCGCCGTTGCGCGAGCGGTAGACCACATTGCCGACGCCGTTCTCCGTGGCGCTGGACTCCAGCCGCACGTCGCCGGGCGCGAGGTATCTCGCGAACTGCCCGAGCCCGTACAGCTCGTCGCGGACGGTGAAGTCCTTCGTGACGGTGTTCACCTTGACCAGCCGGTTCGGCCACTTGGTGGTGGCGCCGACCTGCTCCCAGTCGATGTCGTTGTCCCGGGCGGGCGTCCAGTGCAGGGTCCCGCCGTCCTGGTCCGTGGTCTGTGCCCACAGGACGTAGGAACTGGCGTCGAGGCGGAAGTCGTCGAGGACGGTCGAGGGCGCCAGGTCGCTGGTCTCCGTGACGTGGACCGGCTTCCCGGTCTCCTTGCGCGCGTCGCGCATCACGCCGGGGTCTCCCCAGTAGGGGTGGAAGGCGATGCCGTCCGCCGCCGCGCGGACCTGCGCGCCGGTCACCGAGCCGTCCGGGGCGTCCTCGAAGACGCGGTGGTAGTTCTTGGTTGCCGTGCTGTTGGGGTCGCGCCAGTCCCAGAAGTTGAAGTCGTGCAGGTACAGCTGGGTGTCGAGCCGGGCGGCACGCAGCTCCCGCTTGATCGCCAGGGCGAGCTTCTGCTGCTGGGCGACGCTGATGTCCATCGCCGGGTAGACGACGTCCATGCCCGGCTCGTTCAGCAGGGTCAGCGCGTCGACGCGGATGCCGTGACGGGCGTACGCCTGGACGAACTTGACGTAGTAGCGCGCGAAGACGTCGATGCAGTCGTCGCGCAGCTTGCCGACCTGGTAGTGCTCGGTGGTGCTGCCGGGCTTGAGCGCGACCTCGCCGGTGAAGCGGTTGTTGGTCTTCATCCAGGCGGGCGCGCTCCAGGCCGACGCGAAGAACGTGGCCCTGGGGTTGTAGCGCTGGATGAGCTTGATCGTGTCGATGATGTGCAGGTCGATGTCCCGCCGGACGGAGAAGTGCTTCAGCCCGAAGTCCTCGGTGACACCGGCGGGGAGGTCGTCCAGCGACCAGAACGGCAGGTGCTCGATGAGGTCGGGGCTGCCGATCGTCAGCCGGAACCGGTCCAGGCCCGCGCCGCGTTCGGGGTCGACCAGCAGCCTGACGGCCCGCTCCCGTTCGGCGGGCGTGAGCTTCCAGAGGTTGGACACGCTCGTCTCGTCCAGGGAGAAGCCGACGCCCGCGTACTTCTGCCGGGTGGCGGCGGGGTCGGCGACCACGGTGGCGTCGACGGGGCCACCGGAGTCGTCGCCGACGCGGACGGTCGGCAGGGGCTGCCATGCCTGTGTGCCGCCGGTCGAGTAGGTACCGGTCACGGCCCGGCCGTGCGCTGCCTGGCCGGTGCCGACCAGTGCGGACAAGGTGGTGACCGCGACGGCCGCGAAGGTGGTGAGGGGACGTCTCACAGCTGCTCCTGACGTGGGGGACCAACAGCGTGGGATGGAGCGGGAGTTGTGATCCAAGCAACGTCCGCACACTTACGTCAAGACGTGAAGAAAGCCGGTCTCGCAGTTCGCCGGTCGCCGGTCGCCGGTCGCCGGTCGCCGACGAGCGCACGTGCCCGGCCGGACGGATCCGGCCGGGCACTTCTACTGGGCCCGGGGCGTCAGCCTCCCGACGCCGCCCGGAACCGGCCCACCCAGTACGCGGTGCGATCCAGGTAGGCCGTCTGTGCCGCCTCCCCCGTCTGCCCGTACGCGCCGTCGTAGGTCCGGTAGCCGCGACCGGCGGGCGGTGTGGAGTCGGCGGGTTCGATGGAGCTTCCTTCGTGCCACTCGTTGAACGACGTGACCGACACCCAGGTCGGTGACCCGCCGATCGCCGGGTCCAGGGCGTTGGACCACTGCCGGTCGTAGGCCGCGCCGTTCGCCCGCTCCACGGTGGGCGTGGAGTTGCCCGGCACGGCCCGGTCGTCGATGTACCCCGGCGCGACGGACGGCGCCCAGATCAGGCCGTTGGCCCGCGCATGGTCGCCGGCCTGCTTCCAGCCCGGCGCCGTGGCGCCCGCGATGCCGTCGTAGGTGTACATGCCGGAGAAGTGCGCGATCTTCGTGGTGTCGGTGGTCTGCGCGAGCACGATGCTCGTGTCGGTGACCTGGTCGAGCGCCGTCCAGTCGGCGATGTCCAGGCTCTGGAACACGTAGAACGCGCTTCTGCCGCCGTGCTCCGCCGAGCGGTGGAAGGCGGGGTGGCTGCCGTAGGTGCTGTTGATGTACTCGATGTCGGCGACCGTCGAGGCGGCGGTGCGGCCCGCGTACGGCTCCAGGTGCCAGGCCACCTCGATGCCCCGCTCCTGCGCCGCGTCGAGCACGCGCCCGACCAGCCGGTCCTCGTAACTTCCCCGGCCCCACCAGCTGTAGACGATCACGCCGGCGCCGGACCGGGCGACCCACTCCATGTGCCGGGCGACGGCACCCGCCTCGCCCGAGTCGTACGGGCCGAGGGCCGGGTACAGGTCGGCGCCGATGTCGTCGGGCGGGGTGCGGCCGCCCTGCTGCCAGTGCCGCCAGCCGCCGTTGACCGCGGGACTGCCGTACCAGGAGTAGTAGAAGAGGTGCACGTCGTCGGAGAGGGCGCCGGCCGTGGGCGCGGCGCCGAGACTGAAGGTGTCGACGTCGAACAGGGCTCCCCCGCCGCCGGTGAATCTCAGGAACAGCGGCCCGGAGGCGGAGCCCGTCAGGGTCGTCGTGACGGTCGTGAACGTCTCCCAGCCTCCGGTCACCGGCACCGCCACGCTGCCGAGCAAGGTGCCGGTGGCCGAGCCCGAGCGGATCTCGATGGTGCCGCCCGCTCCAGCCGAGGACACCTTCGCCGTGAACGTCCTGGCTCCCGCGGTGGAGACGGAGGCGTAGCCCGCCCAGTCGCCGTTGTCGATGTAGCCCAGCGTCTGTCCGCCGCTGGCCGGGGCGTGCCCGGCGACCTGCACGCCGGAGGCGGAGGTGTACGCCTCGGCCTCGACCTGGCCGTTGCCGGCCGGGGCGGAGCAGTCGGCCGCCGCCTGCCCGGCCGCGTAGCGCACGCCGCCGAGCAGCAGGGAGCGGAACGCCGGGTCGGCGTACGACTCGACGGTGTGGCCGAGCCCGGTGTAGAAGGAGCGGCCCTGCCCCTGGCGGTGGCACCAGGTGATGGGGTGGTCGGCGCCCATCGAGCCGCCGCTGTAGGTGCTTTCGTCCAGGGTCTGCAGGACGTGGACGCGGGGGCGGGGGTTGGCGCGGTAGTTGTACCACTCGTCCGTGCGGGTCCAGGTCGCGCCGAGGTGCGAGGTGGCCGGGTGGGTGCGGTCCTCGGTGCGGATCGTGGCCTGCTGGATCGCGGGATGGCTCTGGAACCAGGCGCCGACCAGCTGTCCGTAGTACGGCCAGTCGTACTCGGTGTCGGCGGCCGCGTGCACGCCCAGGTAGCCGCCGCCGGAGTCGACGTAGGACTGGAGCGCGGTCTGCTGGGCGGCGTTCAGGACGTCGCCCGTGGTGTTGAGGAACACCACCGCCTCGTATCCGGCGAGGTTCGCGGACGTGAAGGCGCCGGCGTCCTCGGTGGCGGTGACGGAGAAGTCGTTCTGCCCGCCGAGGGTGCGCAGGGTGTCGATGCCGGCCGGGATCGCGTCGTGCCGGAACCCGGCCGTCCTGGAGAACACGAGGACCTCGAAGGAGGCCGCGTGCGCCGTCCCGGCCGGGGTGAGCAGGGCGCCCAGCACGGCCAGGGCCAGGGCCGTCGCGCCGCGGCGCAGTAGCCGCATCAGGGTGGTCATGGTCATCGCCCCTTTCGTGTCGAGGAGGCGAGCGTGAAGGTGTCGACGTCGAAGAGGCTGCCGGTGCCTCCGGTGAAGGTGAGGAACAGCGGGCCCGTTCCGGCGCCGTTGAGCGTGGTGGTGACGGTGGTGAAGGTGTCCCAGCCGCCGGTCACCGGCACGGTCACCGAACCGAGCAGTGGCCCGGTCTGCGAGCCGGAGCGGAACTGGAGCGTGCCGCCGGCGCCCGCGGAGGAGACCCGCGCGGAGGCGGAGGTCGCACCCGCGGTGGAGACGGAGGCGTAGCCCGCCCAGTCGCCGTTGTCGATGTAGCCCAGCGTCAGCCCGCCGCTCGCGGAGCCGTGCGCCGCGGACTGGACGCCCGCGGCGGAGCTGTACGACTCCGCCTCCCACGGCGTGGTCGTGGTGGAGCCGGAGCCGAGGGTGAAGGCGTCGACGTCGAAGAGGTTGCCCTGCCCGGTCGGGCCGCGGAACACCAGGAACAGCTCGGTGGTACCGGCGGGCGCGCCGGATAGGTTGGCGGTGACGTCGGTGAAGGTGTCCCAGCCGCCGGTCACCGGCACGGTCGCGGTGCCGAGCAGCGTGCCCGTCGCGGAACCTGCCCGCACCTGGAGGGTGCCGCCCGCTCCGCCTGAGGCCACCCGGGCGGTGAGCTTCGTGGCGCCCGCGAGGACGTACGGCTTGAACGAGATCCAGTCGCCGTCGTCGGTGAAGCCGACCGTCCTGCCGCCCTCGGCGGTGGCGTGGTCGGCGATCTGGATGCCGGACTGGGCGCCGAAGTGCTCGCCCTGCCGGTGGCGGGGTTGCAGGGTGCGCACGGAGTGCGTGGTCAGGCCGCCGGCGTCGGTGTACTCGGCGTCGAAGACTCCGTAGAGGTTGGCGGCGCTGTCGTGTTCGCCGTCGGCGGGCACGGTGAGGTTGCCCTCGCAGCCGTTGCCGGAGGTGATGGCGTGGGTGTGGCTGTCATGGCCGAGGAGATAGGTGACCTTGACCTTGGAGCAGTCGACGGTGCCGTCCTCGGGATCACTGACCTGCACCTTGAACGGCACGGTGTCGCCGAAGGCGAACGGCTGTCCGTCCTGCGGCTGTTGGAGGGTCACCGTCGGCGCGGTGTTGCCCGCGGTGACCACCAGGCTCGCGGTGCCGGTCAGCCCCTGCGGGTCGCGGACCGTGAGGGTGGGGCGATAGGTGCCGGCGGTGGTGTACGTGTGGCTGGGGTTGGCCTGGGTGGAGGTGGTGCCGTCGCCGAAGTTCCAGGAGTACGTCAGTGCCCCGCCCTCGGGATCGGAGCTGCCCTGGGAGGAGAACCGCACGGCGAGCGGCAGCGCTCCGGAGGTGCGGTCGGCGGACGCCTGGGCGACGGGGTTGCGGTTGCTGCCCGCGATGTACTCGATGCGGTACAGGGCCTGGTTGTTGCTGCCGGTGCCGTAGTCCAGGACGTACAGCGCCCCGTCGGGGCCGAAGTCGGTGTCCATCACCTGGGTGCCGCTCCAGGGGACGTCCTCGATCGTGCCGTACGAGCCGTCGCTCCTGACCTCGACGGCCTTGATCCAGCGGCGTCCGTACTCGGCGGCGAAGTAGCGGCCGTCGAGGGACTGCGGGAACTTCACCGTGGACGTCGAGTTCGCGTCGTACCGGTAGACCTCGCCGCCCATCGGCGACTCGGAGCCGCCGCCGAACTCGGGCGGCGAGCCGTCCAGGCCGTACTTGATCCAGCTCGGCTTCGCGGGTGGCAGCTTGGCCTGCCCGGTGTTTCGGAAGGAGTTGTTCGCGGGGCCGCCGGCGCAGTCGTACTTCGCTGCGGAGGGGCCGCTGGGGAAGGTGTACTCGTTGTACGTCTCGCCGGTGGTGTTGGTGCCGGTGCAGTACGGCCAGCCGTAGTTGCCGGGCGCGGTGATGCGGTCGAACTCGACCTGGCCGCCCGGTCCGCGGTTCGCGTCGGTGCCGCCCGCGTCGGGGCCGTAGTCGCCGAGGTAGACCGTGCCGGTGGGACGGTCGACGGACATCCGGAACGGGTTGCGGAAGCCCATCGCGTAGATCTCGGGCCGGGTGCCCGCGGTGCCCGGTGCGAAGAGGTTGCCCGAGGGGACGGTGTAGCCGCCGGCCGCGGTCGGCTTGATCCGCAGCACCTTGCCGCGCAGGTCGTTGGTGTTGCCGGAACTGCGCTGGGCGTCGAACTGCGGGTTGCGGTCGGTGCGTTCGTCGATCGGCGCGTAGCCGGAGGAGTCGAACGGGTTGGTGTCGTCGCCGGTGGTCAGATACAGGTTCCCGGCCGCGTCGAAGTCCATGTCGCCGCCGACGTGGCAGCACTGGCCGCGGTCGTTGGGCACCTCCAGGACGACCTTCTCGCTCGCCGGGTCCAGGGTGCCGTCGCCGCGCAGCGTGAACCTGGACAGGTTGAGGTGTCCCTTCCAGCGTTCGAAGTCGGCAGCGGTGCCGGTGACGGGTGCGTCGCCGGCCGGGGTGTTCAGCTTCGGCGAGTAGTAGACGTAGACGTACCGGTTGGCGGTGAAGGAGGGGTCGACGGCGATGCCCTGGAGGCCCTCCTCGTCATGGGTGTAGACGTCCAGCTTGGCGGCCTGTTTGGTGTTGCCGGCGGCGTCGGTGAGGCGGATCGTGCCGTCGCGGGCGGTGTGCAGGACCGAGCGGTCGGGCAGTACGGCCAGGGACATCGGTTCGCCCAACTCGGCCGCGCCGGTGGCGAGTTGGACCTGTTGGTAGTCGGCGGGCGGAAGGGCGGCCGGAGCCGCGGAGGCCGGGGCGGCCGAGGGGCCCGCCGTGACGGCGGCGGACAGGAGGAGCGCAAGCGCGGTGAGCGTTCTCAGCCCCGCGCGAGGGCGCCGAAGCATGGGGGGTTGTCCTTCCTGACGATGCGGGTGTCAGGCAAGGCGCGCGCCGGCCGCGCTTGCCGGGGTGTGTCCGTGCGGGGCACGGCGAAGGAGCCGCCGAACCCTGTGACATGCGATGCGCAGTGCGGATAAATTACGCCTTGAACAAAGGGAATTGCAGGCATCCGCAGATGTCTTGCATGCTGCGGGGTGCCGCCAAATTTGTCAAGGGCCTGTCAAAATTGCCCGATGGGGCTCCGTGTAAACCAGTGGACGCCGCCCCGCCCCTGCGTGCAGGCTTGAGCGAGCCCACTTCACTCGCTTTGCCCCGACTCCCCATGGAAAAGGTGTTTATGACCCGGCCCGCGCCGAGCGCGCCTCGCCGCACCGCGTAAGCCGTCCCTGACCGATTCAGGGCGTCCCGAGGCCGCTCGGCCTGCTCTTGCTGTCCTCGCACATCTCTCAGCAAGGAGCACCCGGGTGTCCAGCGACAACCTCGCTCACCAGCACAACCCCCTCAACAACGTCCTCGGCACCGGCACCTTCACCTGCGTGTGGTGCGGGCTGACCGTGTCGGCCCTGGCCCCTGACGGCAGCCGGCGCAACCACTGCCCGTCCTGCCTGCACTCGCGGCACGTCATCGACCAGGTCGACGGCGGCCGGTCCGAGTGCGACGCGCGGATGAACCCGATCGCCATCGCGGTGCTGCGCACCGGTGACTGGATGCTCGTCCACCGCTGCGTCCGCTGCGGCGAGCTCACCTCCAATCCGGTGTGCACGGACGACAACCAGCTCGTCCTGATGCGCATGGCTGTACGCCCGCTGGCGCAGCCTCCCTTTCCTCTCGAAGCGTTCGGATCCCTCTGAACGCCCGCCACGGAAAGGAGAACCAGCCATGCCACGCCGCACCCGGACGGGCGACCGCAAACCGCGGCACCGTCCACAGCGCGCCAAGGACGTCCTGCACGGCAACGGCGGCCACCGGGCCAATGACTTCCGGTGCGTGGGCTGCCGACTCGACGTGTCCCTCGTCGCGCCCGGCACCGCGCACCGCAACCATTGCCCGAACTGCCTGGTCAGCCTGCACGTCGACCGACGCGTCCCCGGCGATCGCGCCGCGGACTGCCATGGCCGTATGGAGGCACTGAGCCTCACCGTGCGGCCGGACGGCGAATGGATGCTCATCCACCAGTGCCGGACCTGCGCCGGACTCAGCGCCAACCGCATCGCCGGCGACGACAACGCGCTCGCCCTGATGCGTCTGGCCCTCAGACCGCTGCGGGACGGCAGGGCCGCCGGCCGGGCACTGCTCACGGTCCTGTGACGCCTCGCCGTTGAAATCCGTCACGAGGGGCCCGGTCGGCGTGAACCGTCGGCCGGGCCTCTCCCTCGGAGAGGCGGGGCAGGCTCAAGGTGTGACCAGGACGCTCATTCCCTCGCAGCGCAGGAGTGGCTCATGCCGGAGGTGGCTCACGGACCGCGGATCGTCATCGTCGGGGGCGGCATCGGCGGGCTGACCGCCGCCGCCTTCCTGCACCGCGCGGGACTGTCGGCGACCGTGTACGAGCAGGCACCCGCCCTCACCGAGGTCGGCGCCGGAATCCTCGTGGCCCCCAATGCCGTACGCCTGCTGCGTCGCCTCGGTGTCATGGAACGGCTTCTCCGGCGGGCCGTGCCGCTCAAGTGGGCCTGGGAGTTCCGCCGGTGGGCGGACGGGCGTGTGCTGTCGGTGGAGCGGCTGGACGGGGTGTGCGAGCGGCTCTACGGCGAGCGGACGTACACCGTCCACCGGGCGGACCTGCTCGACGCGGTCAGGTCGGCGGTGCCCGACGGGTGGGTCCGGCTGGGCCGGCGCTGTACCGCCGTCAAGGCCGGGCCCGGCGGTGCGGTGCTGCGGTTCGCCGACGGGAGCGTGGTCGCGGCCGAGGTCGTCATCGGCGCCGACGGTGTGCACTCCGTCGTTCGCGACGCGGTGGCCGAGGCGGCGCCGGCGCGGTACTCCGGCCTCTGCGCGTTCCGCACCGTCGTGCCCGCCCACGCGGCACCCGACTTCGCCCTGCGCCCCGCCCAGACCCTCTGGCTCGGGCCCGGCCGGCACTTCGTGCACTACCCGATCGCCGGCGGTGACGCGGTCAACGTCGTCGCGGTCGCCCCTGCCGGGGACTTCACCGACGAGTCGTGGAGCGCGACGGCCACCGTCGAGGAACTGCGTGCCGAGTTCGTCGGCTGGGACCCCCGGGTGACCGACCTCGTCACCGCGGGCGGCGCCCCCGGACGCTGGGCGCTGCTGGACCGGGAGCCGCTGCCGCGGTGGGGCCTGGGCGGGATCACCCTCCTCGGCGACGCCGCGCATCCGATGTTCCCCTTCTTCGCCCAGGGCGCGGCGCAGTCGATCGAGGACGCCGCCGTACTGGCCCACTGCCTGGCCACGTCCGCCGACGGCCCTGAACAGGCCCTTCGGCGCTACGAAGTCGCACGCGTCGAGCGCACCACCCGGCTCCAGCGGGTCAGTCACGCCCGCGGCGACATCAACCACCTGCCCGACGGGCCCGAGCAGCGCAGCCGTGACGCCGCCCTAGCCGACTCGGACCCGCTGTTGCGCAACGGCTGGATCTACGGCCACGACGCCGAGGACGCGATCAGCGGTGGCCCCGCCGCCCGCTGAGTACCGGCCCCGCGATCTCCCGTACATTCGCGTGCACCGTCGTACAAGGAGGTACGTCCATGACGATCCAGCACACGCCGCCCGCGGACCTGCGCCTGACCGCCGAGGTCTACGCGGCCGTCCAGGCCAGGGACCCCGCACAGTCCGAGTTCCACCAGGCCGCGCGCGAGGTGCTGGAATCGCTGGAGCCGGTGCTCGCCCGTCACCCCGGGTACGCCGGGCACCACATCCTGGAGCGGCTGTGCGAGCCGGAGCGGCAGCTGCTCTTCCGTGTGCCGTGGGTCGACGACGCCGGCAAGGTCAGGGTCAACCGGGGCTTTCGCGTGGAGTTCAACTCCGCGCTCGGGCCGTACAAGGGCGGGCTGCGCTTCCACCCGTCGGTGAACCTCGGCATCGTGAAGTTCCTCGGCTTCGAGCAGATCTTCAAGAACGCACTGACCGGGCTTCCCATCGGCGGCGGCAAGGGCGGCGCCGACTTCGACCCCAAGGGCCGCTCGGACGGCGAGATCATGCGGTTCTGCCAGTCCTTCATGACGGAGCTGCACCGCCACCTCGGCGAGCACACGGACGTCCCGGCCGGTGACATCGGGGTCGGCACCCGCGAGATCGGCTATCTCTTCGGCCAGTACAAGCGCATCACCAACCGCTACGAGTCCGGTGTCCTCACCGGCAAGGGCCTCGGCTGGGGCGGTTCCCACGTACGGACCGAGGCGACCGGATACGGCACCGTCTACTTCGTCTCCGAGATGCTCGCCGAACGCGGCCAGGACCTCGACGGCCGGCGGATCGTCATATCCGGCTCCGGCAACGTCGCCATGTACGCCGCCCAGAAGGCGCACCAGCTCGGCGCGAGGGTCGTCGCGATGTCGGACTCCGGCGGCTATGTGGTCGACGAGGCGGGCATCGACGTGGAGCTGGTCAAGGAGATCAAGGAGGTCCGGCGCGGCCGGATCAAGGAGTACACGCAGACGGTGAGCCGGGCCCGCTACGTCGAGGGCGGTTCCGTCTGGGACGTGCCGTGCTCGGTCGCGCTGCCCTGCGCCACCCAGAACGAACTGGACGAGAGCGCGGCGCGGTCCCTGCTGGCCGCTGGGGTGGTGGCCGTGGCCGAGGGCGCCAACATGCCCACCACACCGCAGGCCGTACGACTGTTCCAGGACGCGGGCATCGCCTTCGGCCCGGGCAAGGCGGCCAACGCCGGCGGTGTCGCCACCTCGGCGCTGGAGATGCGTCAGAACGCCGGCCGCGACTCGTGGACCTTCGAGGACACCGACCGGCGGCTCGCGGCCATCATGGCCGGCATCCACACCACCTGCCGCGCGACCGCCGAGGAGTACGGCGCCCCGGGCAACTACGTCGTCGGCGCCAACATCGCGGGCTTCGTCAGGGTGGCCGACACCATGCTCGACCTGGGGGTCATCTGAGATGACGCCGGGCGTGTCGCGGATCGTCCGTCGGCGACACGCCCGGGCCAGGGACGTCCGTCAGCGACCCAACAGGGCCGAAGGGATCGTCAGGCAGCGCCGCCGCGCCGCTTCCGCAGCCACCAGGCGCCGCCGCCGAGCAGCACCACGGCCGCCGCGATGCCGACAGGCACGGCGACGGACATGCCGTCGTCGTCCTTCGTGTCCTCCGCGACGGGCTTCCCGGAGGAGCCCTGGGCGGCGGGCTCCTCCGAGGCCGCGGTCGACGACGGGGCGGCGGTCGTCGGTTCCTCCGTGGGAGTCGGGCTCACCGACTCGGCGCCGGGCGCGGCCGCCTTCAGCGCCAGCCGGGGCGCGGGGTGACCGTGGCCGTGGCCGTCCCCCTCTGACTCCTCCTCCAGCTCGATCCAGCGGTCGACCTTGCCGTCGCTGTAGGTCTGGAGGGTCTTGAAGACCACCTCCTTGGCGTCCGGCAACTGCCGTACGGTCAGGACGTACTCGACGTCCTCGCCGACGGCCAGCTTCGGCCCGGACACCGTGTAGCCCCGGGCCGTGGGGGTGAACTTCCAGCCCTTGGGGCCCTCTTCGTAGGTGAGGTCCTGCGGGACGATCCCCTCGGGCAGGATCACCTCCAGCTTGCTGATCCCGGCCGTGCCCGACTCCGACTCGGCGGCGAAGGTCAGCTCGACGTTCTGGTCGAGGGCCCGCGCGCCCTCGGCCTCCACCTCCGCATGGGCCGCCGCCGGCCCCGCGGTGGCGACGGCCAGCGCGAGGGCGACCGAGGTGAGCACGCCGGTGCGGCGCAGACTGCGGATCAGAGTGGAGCGGGACACGTACGACTCCCTTGTGCCGACGACGTGATGACTGCGGACGAGCGCGGGCAGAGCCGCCTCTCCACAGAAGTCGGCCGAGGACCCCGGTGAGTTCCCGGACCCGCCCGGAAAATCTTGGGAAGTGCCCGGCACTTGGGGCGTGTGGGGCTGGTGCCAGTTGAAACTCATACGAAACAAGGGCTTGTAGCGAGATTTTACGAGGGTTATTTTAACCGTCACTCGAAGCCGGGCCCGGGCTGCCGAGAGCTGATCCCTGCGCGTTCGCGCACTTCAACGAGGGGTAGTGCCATGCCAGTTGACAGGCTTCAGGTGTCCCGCCGCGGCTTCCTCGGTCTCGGGGTCGCGGCCGGTGTCGTGACCCTCACCGCTTGCGGCTCCTCCAGCAGCGGTTCCGCCGCCGGTCCGCTCGTGATGACGGTGTGGGGCGGTGACACGGACCGCAAGGCGTACCAGGCCCGCATCGACCTGCTGGTGAAGAAGTACCCGGAGCTGAAGGTCAAGCTCCAGCTCATCCCGAGCGACTCGTACCCGCAGAAGGTCCAGACGATGATCGCCGGCGGCAACGGACCGGACATCATGCAGGTCGCCGAGAGCGTCAACACGTACGCCGGCAAGAACCAGTTGCTGCCCCTGGACGACCTGGCCGGGAAGGCGGGGCTCGACGCCGGGCAGCGCTTCGGTTCGGTCGGGTCCATCTACACGTACGAGGACGAGCTGTACGCGATCCCGGACCGCTCCGGCGCGATGATCGTCTACTACAACAAGGAGCTGTTCGAGAAGAAGGGCATCAAGGCGCCCAGCGCCGAGTGGACCTGGGACGACGCGCTCTCCGCCTTCAAGGAGCTGACCGTACCGGGCCGGCAGTGGGGCTACGGCGGTGCCGGCTGGTGGCCGCAGTGGTGGAGCTTCGTGTACCAGAACGGCGGCGCCATCATCGACGCCGACGGCAGGCCCGCGGTGGACAGCGACGAGGCGATCGAGGCCCTGCAATGGGCCGGCGACCTGGTCTTCAAGCACAAGGTCGTGCCCAGCGCGAAGGACTACGCCGACATGGGCGCCGACATCGGCGGCGACCAGGCGTTCGCCAACCAGAAGGTCGCCGTCAACGCCACCGGGTTCTGGGCGATCGCGGGTCTGACGGAGACGAAGTTCGCCTGGGACATCGCACCGCTGTGGCGCGGGAAGAAGCAGGCGGTGTCGGCGTTCGGCAGCGGTCTGGCCGTCTCGCGCAGCTCCAAGCAGGCCGACAACGCGTTCAAGGCGATCGACTTCCTCACCTCGCCCGAGGCGCAGCAGGTGATCATCTCCTCCGGCGAGGACGTACCGGCCAACCTGGAGGTGCAGAAGAGCGACGCGTTCCTCAAGCCCGCGTGGATGAAGACCCAGGTGGACATGGGGGTGTTCGCCAAGTCGAGCGAGTTCGTCTTCCGGGCGCCGTTCATACCCGAGTGGAACGAGATGCAGGCGGCTATCGAGAGCGGGCTCGCCGACTTCTGGCTCGGCAAGGAGCGCAGCGCCAAGAAGGCGCTCACCGCGCTCCAGAAGAACCTGGAGTCCCTCATCAAGTCCGCGGGATGACGGGCGATGGCGACCACGACGGCCCCGACCCCGCCGACCGCACCGGTGGTCGCGGACAAGGCCGCGTCTGAGAAGAAGCCGAAACTCTCCGGGAGGCGGCGCCGTGAGGCGCTGTCCTTCTATCTGTTCGTCTCGCCGTGGGTGATCGGCTTCCTGGTCTTCCTGCTCGGCCCGATGATCGCTTCGATCTACTACTCGCTCACCGACTGGGACTCCTTCACCCCGCCGGAGTGGGTCGGCCTCCAGAACTACGTCACGCTCCTGACCGACGATCCGGTGTTCTGGAAGGCGCTGTGGAACACCTTCTACTACGCCGCGGTCTCGGTCCCGCTCGGTCTGGTGCTCGGCCTGTGGCTGGCGAACCTGCTGAACAAGCAGGTGCGCGCCCGCAAGTTGTTCCGCACGCTGATCTATCTGCCGACGCTGGTTCCGCTGGTCGCCACGGCGATGATCTTCAAGATGGTGCTGGCGCCGTCCGGCCCGGTCAACGACTTCCTCGGACTCTTCGGCGTCTCGGGCCCGGCATGGCTGATCGACGGCCCCTGGGTGAAGCCGGCGCTGATCCTGATGTCGGCGTGGGGAGCGGGCAGTGCGACCGTGCTGCTGCTCGCGGCGATGAAGGGCATCCCGCGTGAGCTGTACGAGGCCGCGGAGGTCGACGGGGCGAACTCGGTGCGGCAGTTCTGGAGCATCACGCTGCCGCATCTGACGCCGATCATCTTCTTCAACCTGATCATGGGGCTGATCAACGCGTTCCAGGTGTTCGCGCAGGTGTACATCCTGACCCCGAAGAGCAACCGCGGAGCGTACGACTCGGCGCAGACGATGGTGCCGCTCCTGTTCGACCAGGCCTTCGGCTTCTACCACATGGGGTACGCGTCGGCGATCTCATGGCTGCTGTTCGCCGTGATCCTGGTGTTCACGGTGATCGCGTTCCGCACCACCCGGCGCTGGGTGTTCTACGAAACCGAGGTGAAGTGATGGCCACCGTGGCGACATCGGTGCGCGGGCGCCGAGAGCGGCGGGAGACCTCTGCCGTACGGGCGTTCCGCGCCACCCCGTTCACCTACGGAACGCTGATCGTCGTGGCGGCGATCCTGTCGACGCCCCTGGTGTTCGTCGGGTCGATCGCACTGTCCAGTGATGCGACGGTGAACGCCAACACGTTCACGATCGTCCCGCGCGAGTTCCACTGGGAGAACTTCTCCCGGGTGTTCGGCACCGAGCTGCCGATGGGCACCTTCCTGATCAACTCGGTGATCATCTCGCTGTTCTCGGTCGCCGGGCAGGTGCTCTCCAGCGGCCTCGTCGGCTACGCCTTCGCCCGGCTGCGGGCCCCGGGCAAGAGCACGATGTTTCTGGTCGTCCTCGCGACGATGATGATCCCGACGCAGATCACGATGATCCCCCAGTTCATCCTGTTCCGGGATCTGGGCTGGGTGAACACCTTCCTGCCGCTGATCGTGCCGAACTTCTCCTCCAACGCCTTCAACATCTTCCTGGTCCGCCAGTTCGTCTCCCGGCTGCCCAGCCAGCTCGACGAGGCCGCGATGGTGGACGGCCTGGGCTTCTTCGGCATCTACCGGCGGATCATGTTCCCGATGCTCAGGCCGGTGCTGATCGCCATCGGCATCTTCACGCTCACCCACACCTGGGGCGACTTCATGGGGCCCCTGATCTATCTGAACGACGAGTCGAAGATGCCGCTGGCCCTGGGCGTGCAGTACATCACCAGTACCTCGCAGGCGATGCAGGCGCCGCCCTGGAACCTGGTCATGGTCGGTTCGATCCTGCTCGCGGTGCCGATGATCGTCGTCTACTACCTCGGCCAGAAGTACCTCTACGAAATGGACATCAGCGGCGGAAGCGCGGGAGTGAAGTGAACCGTACGGAGACCATCGAAGCCGTCCGCGTCGACGGCCGGGGCGTGTGGATCGACGGCAGCCCGCGCACCCTGCTGTGCGCCTCGCTGTTCTACTTCCGGCTGCCCCGGGAGCAGTGGCGCGAGCGGCTGGAACAGGTGCGGGCCTCGGGGTACACCTGCGTCGACGTATATCTGCCGTGGAACTTCCACGAGTCGGCCCCCGGCCACTGGTCCTTCGAGGGCCGACGGGACGTGGCCGCGTTCCTGGACCTGGCGCACGAGACGGGTCTGTACGTCATCGCTCGGCCGGGCCCGTACATCTGCTCCGAGTGGGACGGCGGCGCCCTGCCCGCCTGGCTGGGCCTCGATCCGGAGTTGAGGGTCCGTCAGAACGAGCCCCGGTATCTGGAGCGGGTCACCGGGTGGTTCGACCAGGTGCTGCCGCTGCTGGCCGAGCGGCAGTACCCGGCGAACGGCCCCGTCGTCATGGTGCAGTTGGAGAACGAGCTGGACTTCTTCGACTGCGAGGACCGCGCGGGCTATGTGGGCGCCCTGCGGGACGCCGCACTCGGGCACGGCATCACGGTCCCGTTGATCGCCTGCTCCGGCCAGGGTGACCTCGCGGGCGCCACCGGGGACGTCGACGGTGTGGTGCCGGCCTGCAACTTCTACCCGGACGACGACTCCCCCGACATCGAGGCCGAGGTGCGCCGGTACGCCGGCCTGGTCGCGGAGCGCGGGGTGCCGCTGCTGATCACCGAGACCAACCGGCGCCACCGCACGCTGCGGCGGCTGCTGGCGAGCGGTGCCAAGCTGATCGCGCCGTATCTCCAGTCGTCCGGCTGGAACTTCGGGTACACGCCGTCGACCGGGAACTGGGGACGGCCCGGCAACTTCATGAGCCACGGCTACGACTTCGGCGGTTTCGTCACGTCGACCGGCGCACGGCGGCCGGAGTACGCCGAGGCGCAGGTGCTGGCACGGGTACTCGACACGTGGGGTGCCCAACTCGCCCTGGCCGAACCGGTGTTGCCGGACGATCGACCGGGGTGCGACTTCCCGACCAGCGCGGTGTCCGCCGCGCTCGCCTTCCCCGAGGGCGGCCGGCTGGTGGCCGTACCGCATCTCGGGGCGGACCCGGGCACGGCGATCGTCGGGGACGTGCCGGTCGCGGTGGCGCCGGGATCGTGTCCCTTGATGGCGTTGGACGTACCGCTCGGGGCCTGGGGCATCGACGCGACCCTGACCCTCGCGTCGGCGGATCTCGTCGCGGCGACGGACGGGGTGCTGGTGTTCTCGTCGGACGTCCCGGTCACCGTCGTACTGGACGGCACGCGGGCCGAGGTTCCGGTGTCCGAGCGGGTGACCGTGACAGGCGTGACGGTCGTCGTGCTGCCGTCCGCGGAGGCCGCGCGGCTCCGATCGGTGGATGCCGACGGCACGGTGCGGGTGAGCGACGCCCCGCGCCCGCCCGCCGAGTCCGCGCCGACGGCGGTGCGCGAGGTGCGGCGGCGGTTCGACGCGCCCCCCGAGGAACCGGCCGGTCGGCACACGCTGCCGCCGACCCTGGAGTCGCTCGGGGTGTACCGGGGCCGGGGCGCCTACCGCACCACCACGGACCTGACCGGCGTGGACGAGCTGCTGCTCACCGGAGCGGCGGACATCGTCGACCTGTCGGTCGGGGGCCGGACGCACCCGGCGATCGCGGGGTTCGGCGCGGCCCGGCGCATCGAAGTCGGTGATGTGACGGGCGGCGTCGCCATCGAGGCCGTGGTGGAGATCTGGGGCCACGCCAACTTCGACGACGCCCGGCTGCCAGCGCTGCGGATGGGTGCGCTGCGCGGCCTGGGCACTCTCTGGAAGGTGAGGGGGACGACGGATGTGTCGGCGCTGTGGACCGTGGACGGGCACTGGGCCGGGAACCCCGCGCCCACCCGGGTGCTCGGCGGCTGGAGCAGCACACGCGTCGCGGAGCCGGTCACCTACGGCCGAACGGTCCACTCCCCCACCCCGTCGGCGCTGCACCTGCACGGTGTGATCGAGCCGCTCCGGGTGAGCGTGGACGGCGGCGAACCGGAGGCCGTCCACACCGAGAATCCCTGGGTACTGCTGCCGGCCGGCACCCACCGGGTCGCGGTCACCCTGCCCCACCACCCGAGCGCCCCGGGCCTGCGCGCCGAACTGCTCACGCTGGAGGCCGTGAGGGACTGGTCGTGCGGGGCGCAGAACGACGAGCTGCTCGCAGGGTTCGCCGCGCGGTCCGGGCCCGCGGAGTCGGTACGGCTCCCACTGACGCTGAAGCCGGGCGAGGAGACGTGGCTCGACATCGACCTGCCACCCTCCCCCGAGGGTTACCTGGTCCGGCTGGACGCCACCCAGGTACGGGTCACGGGTTGGGCCGGCGGTGAGTGCGTCGGCCGCGTCTGGACCGGCGACCGGCCCGCCTTCTCCGGCGGGGATCCCGACACGCTCTGGATACCCCCGGGCTGGCCGGGCCTGACCCTGCTCGCACAGGGCGTCGAGGGGCGCGACGCTCCCGGGATCCGGACGTTGTGGCTGGAGGTACCGACCTGAGACAGCCCCTTCCCGATCCTGCGTGGGCTGGACGGATGAAAGCGGTCTGCTCCATATGAGGTGCCGCGAGCGGCTGGTGGGTGGGCATCGGATCCGCTCCTCGATCATCTTCGCGTCGGCGCTCGGCCGGCTACGAGACGAGGAGTGGCCCGATGTCGCATCGGATGGATTCCCGGAGCCGGTCGAACCGGCGGCGCGCCCGATGGGCCGCGGTCTGCGCGGGCCTCGCCCTGTCGCTGACCGTCGGTGCCCACGGCGAGGCGGCGACATCCGACACCCCGACGCCGCCCCGTCCGCTGGGGCAGGTCCTCGACGTCACCGCGGCGTTGGCCGGGGGCCTCCTCCACCCGGAAGCCCCTCCGGCCGGGTCCAACGACTGGAGTTGCCGTCCCTCGCGCAAGCACCCCCGCCCGGTGGTGCTGCTCCACGGGTCCGCGGCGAACGCCTTCAACAACTGGAGCATGCTGTCGCCCTGGCTGAAGCGACAGGGCTACTGCGTCTTCGCCCCCAACTACGGAGGACCTCCCGGCAGTCCGTTCCAGGCCACGGGCCCCATCCCGGCCGCCGCCCGGCAGGTCGCGCGCTACGTCGACCGCGTCCTGAAGGCCACCGGCGCCCGCCAGGTCGACATCGTCGGGCACTCCCAGGGCGGCGGTCCGACGCCCCGCTGGTATCTGCGGTTCGAAGGCGGCACGAACCCGGGACACCCGAAGCGGAACAAGGTGCGTCGACTTGTCGCCCTGGCTCCTCCCAACCACGGCGGGAACGTCTCCGGCATCGGCACGCTGACGACGCAGCTCGGTCTCGACCCGGCCGTGTCCGCCGTCGTCGGTCAGGCGTTCTCGGACCAGATGGTCGGCTCCGAGATGAACCGGAAGCTCGACAAGGACGGGGACACCCAGCCCGGCGTCCACTACACCGTGATCGTCACCCGGTACGACGAGTTCGCCACCCCGTACCGCAACACCTTCCTGACCGCCGGTCCTGGCGCGAAGGTGCGCAACATCCTGATCCAGCGGATCTGCAAGGAGGACTACTCCGAGCATCTGTCCCTCGCCTACGACACCAACGCCGCCCAACTCGTGAGCAACGCCCTCGATCCCAAGCACGCGAAGCCGGTCCGCTGCGGGCTCGTCCTGCCCGTGCTCGGGGGCTGAATCGCGGGATCGGCGCCGGCCGTTGAGCATCAGGGAGCGGCCGCCGCCGGTGCCGCGCGCGACCGCGACGATCGAGGGCCGGCCGGGCCGCCGTTCCAGGCGGTGGATCTCGAAGCCGCGCGCGGCCAGCCAGGTGCCGCAGAGCTCGGCGACGGCGGTCTCCCCCGTCCCGCCGGCCACGAGGTCGGGGTTGACGGAGTCGATGGCGATCAACCGGGCCAGGAGGCCGCCGGGGTCAGCGCCGGACGGATCGGGAACGGCCGCGATGGACGAGGGTTGTGGGGACATGAGCGCCTTCCGAAGGGGGCTTGGGGTGTGCCGTGTGCCGTGTGCCGTCAGTCCTGGTCGGCCAGGCGCAGCAGGGTCGTCGCCAGGACGTCCACGCCGCGGGCGCACGCCTCGGGCGTGGAGTACTCGCGGGGGTTGTGGCTGATGCCGTCGTACTCGCCGCGGACGAAGATCATGGCGGTGGGACAGAGCGCCGCGATCTCCTGGGCGTCGTGGCCTGCGCCGGAGAGCAGGGAGATGTGCGCCAGGCCGTGGTCGTCGGCGGCCCCGGCGATGACCTTCCGCACCGTCTCGTCGAAGGGCACGTACGCGGTCGCGGCCATCCGCCGCGTGGTCAGCGTGAGTCCCGGCCGGGCGTCCTCCAGTTCGCGGAGGAAAGCGGCCAGGTCCTCCTCGGCGCGGGCCATGGCGGCGTCGTCGGGGTTGCGCAGGTCGACGGTCAGCTCGGCGCGGGCCGGGACGATGTTGGTCAGGTCCGGGTGGACGGTCAAGTGCCCAACGGTTGCCCGTAGTTCGCCGTACTCGCCGGAGTCGGCCATGGCCCGCAGCCGGACGATGATCTCGGCGGCGGCGAGACCGGCGTCGGCCCGCAGATTCGTCGGGGTGGTGCCGGCGTGGGCGGCACGGCCATGGACGGTGATCTCCTGCCAGGAGATGCCCTGGACACCCGTGACGACACCGATCCCGACGCCGTTCTCCGCGAGGACGGGGCCCTGTTCGATGTGGCACTCGACGTAGGCGTACGGCGGGTCGAGGCGTACGTCGGCGGGTCCGTCGAAGCCGGTGCGGGCCAACTCGTCGCCGAGGATGCGGCCGTTACGGTCGGTCAGGCCGTGGGCGTACCCGAGTGTCAGGCGGCCGGCGGCGACCGCGCTCCCCAGCATGTCGGTGCCGAAGCGGACGCCCTCCTCCTCGGTGAAGACGCCGACCTCGATGGGGCGGCGGGTGACGATGCCGCGCTCGTCGAGCGTCCGCAGGACCTCGATGCCGCCGAGGACACCTAGGCAGCCGTCGAAGGCGCCGGCGGTGGCGACGCTGTCGATGTGCGAGCCGGTGAGGACGGGTGCGGCAGTCGGGTCGGTGCCTTCGCGACGACCGTAGATGTTGCCCATCCGGTCGACGCGGACGGCCAGTCCGGCCTCTTCCATCCAGGCGATGACCTGGCGCCGCCCGGCCGCGTCCGCGTCGGTGAGTGCCAGGCGGTTCACGCCGCGCAGTCCGGTGCGCTCGTCGTCGTAGGCGCCGATCTCGGCGAGGTCCATCAGCGACCGCCACAGGCGGTCGGCGTCGACGGTGATCGTGTCGGGGGCGGGGCTTGTCATGCGGTCTCCCGGTCTCGGAAAGAAGGGTGGTGGGGCTGGGCTCGGGCTCAGTGAGCCGCGGTGGCATGCGGGTTGGCGTCCGTGCCCTCGGTGCTGAGCAGGACGACCACGGAGTTCGCGTCCAGCCCCAGTGCCGTACGACGTTCTTCGCGCCCCGTTCCGGTCAGTGCCGCGCGTGTGCCGGCGAGCGTGGCGGCTCCGCAGGGGCCCGAGGAGACACCTAGGCCGGCGAGGCGGTCGGCGGCTCGGATGCTGTCGGCGTCGGTGACGGCGACCGCGGCGTCCAGCCCGCCGTGCAGATGGGGCCAGGCGAGGCCGGACGGAGTGCCGCAGTTCAGACCGGCCATGAGGGTGTGGCCGGTGGTGACGCTGACGGGTTCGCCGAGGGCGAGGCTGCGCAGGACGCAGGCCGCGTTCGCCGGCTCCACCGACAGCAGCGCGGGTGCCCGGCCGGAGGGGCGGCTGCGGTAGTGGGTGACGACTGCCTGGGCGAGCGAACCCACGCCGACGGGCACGGCGACGAGGTCGGGGCCCGAGGTGACCGCGTGGGCGGCGAGCTGTTCGTCGATCTCGGCGCAGAGAGTGGCGTAACCCTCGACGATCCAGCCCGGGATCCGCTCGTAGCCGGGCCAGCCGGTGTCCTGGACGAGGACGGTGTGCGGCGCGCCGGCCGCCTCGGTGGCATGGTGTACGGCCTCGTCGTAGGGGCCGGCGACCTCGGTGACCTGCGCCTGTTCGGCGGCGATGGCCGCCACCGCGCGCGGGTGCACGCCCCGCGGGACGAAGATGTGGGCGCGCTGCCCGAGCAGCCGTGCCATCTGGGCGACGGCCCGGCCGTGGTTGCCGTCGGTGGCGGCGATCAGGGTGAGGTGGCCGGGCGCTTCGACGCCCCCGGCGCTCTCAGGGTGCTCGGCGAGGACGCGGTGAATGGCCCAGGAGGCGCCCAGCACCTTAAACGCGGGCAGTCCCAGACGGCGCGACTCGTCCTTGACGAAGACGCGGCCGACTCCCAACTCATCCGCGATGGACGGTAGTTCGACGAGCCGGGTGGGTGAGTAGCCGGGCAGGGCGGCGTGGAAGGCGCGCACCTCGGTGGGTGCGGGTGCGCAGCGCCAGGTGCGGGCGGCGGGCCGCGCGAGCCAGGGCAGGGGGTGCGGGGAGGGTCGGTTGTCGGACACGGATTCAGGGTCCGACGGGTCCCTGCATTCGGTCCAGCGAATGTTTTCGACCTATAGCCGTCGGATGTGCCGATGGATGGCAGAGGCGTCCCGCCCCGGCGGTCACGGGAGCTCCTGTGGCCGCCGGGCGGTGGGTCAGCGGACCAGCTCGGCGGGCTTGGTGGCCTTGCCGAGCAGCCACTCCAGGGGGCCGCGGCGGAATTGCCGGGACCAGAGGGTGGCGAAGACGGTCACGGCCACGATGAATACGAGCAGTACGTGGAGGGCGGGTCCGGGCAGTTCCTCCGGGCCGAGGAGGCGGATGCCGGCTATGTGGAGGACGTAGGCGGTCAGGGACATCGACCCGACGGCGATCACCGGGCGGGCGAGTCGGCGGAAGCGGGGGAAGGCGTCCACGGCGGCGAGGCAGCCCGCCAGGACCGCCGTCGCCACCCCGGTGTTGGCGACGATCGACAGGGTCGTCTCGCTGTGCGGCGAGGCGACCAGCAGCCCGACCGGGGTGGTGCCGTCGGGGTAGCCCCAGATGTCGGACCACCACGCGGACGCGACCGCGTCGCCACCGCCCCAACTGGCCTCGCCGAGCCGGGACATGGCACCGGGGGTCAGGTGCAGGGCCAGCCAGGAGCCGGCGTGGCCGATCACGGCGAGCGTGACACCGGCGATCGCGAGACGCACGCGGACGGCGGTGGCGGCGAGGTCCAGACGGGCCACGGCCATGCCGGCGACGACGAAGGGGATCCAGGTCAGGACCGGGTAACTGCCCGTGAGCAACAGCGAGACGAGGCCGTCGGCGTCCGCCGGCCAGGCCCAGATGCCGTCGACGCCCTCGGCGGGCAGCGCGTGCTGGACGACGTACAGGACCTGTGGCAGCACCAGCGCGCCGGCGGCTGCGATGAGCGCCAGCGGGCGGGCGCCGAGCCGGTACAGCGGCAGGACCAGCAGGAAGTACAGGCCGTAGAAGGCGAGGATCACCTCGACCGGTGTGCCGGTCATGGTCAGCGCGGTGCCCAGCGCGAGCAGGACGAGGGCTCGGATCACGACCTTGGCGACCGCCTGCCGGCCCGCCCGGCCCGTCTTCGGGGTACGGCGGCCCGTCATCAGCATGATCGAGAAGCCGGCGAGGAAGGCGAACAGCGCGGAGGCCCGGCCGTGCGCCAGCTCCATGAGGTTCCCGGTGAAGCCGCCCTGGGACGGGTCCGGGCCGACGTGGGCCGCGAACATGCCGAACACCGCGAGCCCCCGGGCCAGGTCCACGCCGATCAGGCGGCCGGTGGAGGACGATGGGCGCCGCTCGGCCCAGGTGGGCGTGTCCAGGGACGGCGTCCCGGGACGGGTGGCGGCCGGCGCCGCGAGCGCCGAGTCGTCTGCGTTCTGGGTCATGCCTCCACGTTGGCGATCTGCCCGCGCGCGGAGTATCCGGCGACTGTCCGGTCCGCCCCCGCCGACCGGGGGTCTGGTGCCCGCCGGGCAGGGGCCGGGCGGTTCGACTGCCGGAACGGCCCCGTCGGCCTGTCGCGGCGACTCCCCCGTACGGCGGGAAGCCACCCCCCGGGTGGCGGGAGTGTCCCGGCGGGCCGTCTCACCTGGCGTTTCCCGCTCTACCTTCGAAGCGGTGACAATCAACATCGACGTGCGGCCTGAGACGTACGCACAACGACGACGAGGCGGAGCGCACGTGATCCGGGTCATGGTGGTGGACGACGAGGCGTTGGTGCGCTCCGGCTTCGAGCTGATCCTGAGCGCGGCCGACGACATCGAGGTCGTCGCGACCACGGCGGGCGCCGAGGCGGTCGACACCGTAAGGCGGGTGGCTCCCGATGTCGTGCTGCTGGACATCCGGATGCCGGACGTGGACGGGCTGACCGTGCTGGGGCGGCTGCGTGCGCTCACCGAGCCGCCGGTGGTGGCGATGCTGACGACTTTCGACGCCGACGAGTACATCCTCACCGCGTTGCGCTCCGGCGCGGCCGGCTTCCTCCTCAAGGACACCGAGCCCGACCAACTCGCCCAGCTCGTACGCACCTTGGCCGCCGGCGGGGTCGTGATGTCGCCGAAGGCGTCCCGAGCCGTCTGGCAGAGCCATCCGGGCGCCGCTGCCCTCGGCGACGAGGACGCCGCGCGCGTCGGCAGGCTCACCGACCGCGAGCGCGAGGTGCTCGTGCTGATCGCGGAGGGCCTGTCCAACGCCGACATCGGCACCCGTATCCATCTGAGCGCGGGCACCGTCAAGGACCACGTCAGCGCCATCCTCACCAAGTTGCGGGTCGGCGGCAGGGTGCAGGCGGCGCTGCTGGCCCAGCGGGCCGGACTGCTCGACGACGGGCAGCGGCCCTCGGGGTCCGGGCGATGACCGCGGCCAGGGCGTGGTGGGCGCGGATCCCCGACCCGCTCGTCGACCTCGTGGTCGTCGCGGTCGCCGTCGTGGACGTCCTGGTCAGCCTGGAGGACGCGGACCGGCTCGCACAGGCGATGGCCGCGCTGGCCTGCGCCGCCCTGCTGGCGCGGCGGCGCTTCCCGCTGCCGGTGTTCCTGCTGACCCTGCCCGCCAGCCTGATGCTGGACATCGTGTTCGCCCCGTTCGCCGCCCTGTTCACCCTGGCGGAACGGTCCCGCGACCGCAGGCTGCTCGTCGTCTGCGCCGTGCTGTTCGCGGTCGCCTCCGCCACCCCGTGGCCGTTGGACGACCTCAGCTCGCACGACCGCACCTGGACCCTGGTCTACTTCTTCTACACGCTCGCCACTGCCGCCGCGCCCGTCCTGCTCGGGCAACTCGTCCAGGCCCGCCGGGACTTGGCCCGGCGCCTGGAGGAGATCGAGGAGGCCCGCGAACACGAGCGGCTGCTGCACTCCCAGGCCGTCCTCGCCCGCGAGCGCGCCCAGCTCGCCCGCGAGATGCACGACGTCGTCTCGCACCAGGTCAGCCTGATCGCCGTACAGGCCGGCGCTCTCCAAGTCGCCGCGAAGGACCCGGACTTCAAGGAGGGCGCCCGCACGATCCGCTCCCTCAGCGTCGACACCCTCGACGAGCTGCGGCACATGGTCACGCTGCTGCGCGCCTCCGGCGGCCGGGCCACCGAGCTCACCCCGCAGCCCACCCTTGCCGACCTGCACAAACTCGTCACGACCAGCGGCATCGAGGCCGAGCTGACCGGCGAACTGCCTCCCGACGTCAGCACCACCGCGCAGCGCACGATCTACCGCACCGTGCAGGAGGCCCTCACCAACGTCCGCAAACACGCGCCCGGCGCCACCGCGGTCGTCCGGCTTCGGCACGCCGACGACGGCGACGCCTTCGGCGTGACCGTCACCAACGCCCCGCCCGCCCGGCCCTCACTGCCCCTGCCCGGATCCCGGCAGGGCCTGATCGGCCTCAGGGAACGTGCCGAGCTCCTCGGCGGCACCTTCGACTCCGGCCCCACGGCCGACGGCGGGTACGAGGTGAGCCTGCGCATCCCGACACGGTCCGGCTGAACGGCCACGTCCGGCACGCGGATTCGGGCGACCCGGGCGGCCGGGAGTACGACGTCTCCGGCGGTCACGCGCCGGCGATGTTCCCCATCACCCCGTAGACCTGCTGCGGAGTCAGCGGGGCGGTCGGCAGCGGGTGGGCGGCCCCGGTGCGCAGGCCGTCGAGGGTGAAGGCGACGCCCCGGCGCCAGCCGTCGGGGGCGTTGTCCCTGACGGCCCTGGACAGCACGGAGTTGGTGGCGAAGACGAAGACCAGGTCCTCGCCGGTGAAGTCGGGCCGCAGGGATCCGGCCTGCCGGGCCCGCTCGATGGTGCGCGTGGCCGCGTCGTGCGCTCGCTCGAAGGACAGGGCCAAGAGGCGAGAGGCAGGAGGTGGCCGCCGATCAGTCCCAGCGCATATCGATGCGCCCGGCGAAGTTGTCGTACCCGGCACGCTCGAATGCCCGGGCCATCGGCTGGTTTCCCAGATCGGTGTCCGCGGTGACGCGTTCGGCGCCCTGGGCAGCCAGCAGGTGGGTGCCTTCGGCGAGCAGGTCGTTGACGAAGCCCTGGCCGCGGTGGCCGTCGATCACGCCGAGGTAGGCGATCACGAAGCCGTTCGGGCTCCGCGCCGGAACGACCAGGCCGATCGGTTCGCCGTCCGGGCGGACGCCGATCCGCCACCATTCGCGCGGGCTGGGATAGCTCAGCAGTTCGTCGTGGTACTGCACGCGTGCGTGGTCGCCGGCCGAGGAACGGGCGACGTCGGCCCGGCTGTAGGCATCCAGCGTGCCCGGAAGGATGCGCGCAAGCAGGTCGATGGCTTCCTCGTCGCTGCTGACCGGGCGGAAGGTGAGGATGCCACGGCGGGAAGGCACGGGGGTGCCGGACGTCCACCGATACCGGTCCGGCCCGGCGGGCGGCCAGGGCAGGTGTGTTCGCAGGTAGCGGCCTGGATGGAGAGGATGGCCTCCCGGTCGCGGGCGGACTGCTCCGCGATCCGCCACAGCGCGTGCAACCCGCCGATGCGCACATCCAGCTTGTCACTGCCGAGTTGGTCGACGGCCCGGCTGAACCGGTCGGTGACATAGCCCTCCTGGGTGGCGCGCAACCCGTCCTGGCTCACCCTCAGTTGTCGCCAGGTGGCGTACGCACCGAAGAGCACGACCAGGCCGCCGACCACTTGCAGAAGCGTCGTGCGGACATCGTTCACCGCCTTCAGCCGATCCTGCGCGGCGACGCTCGCTCCGGCGAGATCGTGGTCGACCACCACCCCCGGCAGTACGACGAACACCGTGCCCAGGACGGCCAGCCCCGCCCCGACCAGCAGACCCGCGGCTGCACGACGCCTGACCGGTCCGTAGTGCCGCACCCGCCGCTCACGGTCCGGTTCCCCCATCTCCATGGGCCCGAAAGCCTAGGCGCCGCCCGGAAGACGATCAAGAGAGCCGTGAACCACCGGTTGTTCTGGCGGGACTGGACTCGGCATGCAAGGCCCCCTTCCGGATGTGACTACACCACGTGGGCAAGTCGCCCCTTGAGGGGTCGGCGGTCGTGCAGGGCCGCCGTGTACACCTCCGCCGTCGCCGCCGCTGCGGAGTTCCAGCCGAAGGAGCGGGCGTGGACGACTGCCGCCTCGGCCATTCGAGTCGCGCGGGTCGGGGTGTCCGCGAAGTCGGACAACGCCCCTGCGTAGTCCGATGGTCGATGGCCTGGGATCAGTACGCCGCTGACGCCGTCGCGTACCGCCACCGGCAGGCCGCCGACCTTGGCTGCGATCACCGGGGTGCCGCAGGCCTGTGCCTCGACGGCGACCAGGCCGAAGGACTCGCTGTAGGAGGGCATCACCAGGACGGAGGCCGCTCGGTACCAGTCGGTGAGGTGGTCCTGGGTGACCGGCGGGTGGAACTGTACGACGTCCGAGATGCCCAGGCAGGCCGCCAGCTTCTGGAGTGCTTCCGGCTCGGTCAGTCCGCTGCCGCTCGGTCCGCCCACGACCGGCACCACGATCCGCTCACGAAGCCCCGGCCGTTCCTCCAACAGCCGGGCCACGGCCCGCAGCAGGACATCGGGGGCCTTCAACGGCTGTATGCGGCCCACGAACAGCGGTATGAGGGCGTCCCCGGGTAGTCCGAGGCGGGCGCGTGCCGCCATCCGGCCTGCCTCGACGCCCGAATCGGCGGTGCAGGCGTCCGGGCGGAAGCGGTCCAGGTTGACGCCGGGGTGGACTACCGCGACCCGGTGAGGATCGGCGTCGTAGTGGTGGAGCAGTTCGGCCGCTTCCTTGGCGGTGTTCGCGATCAACCGGTCCGCGGACTCCACGACTTGGGTCTCGCCGGACACTCGTGACGCGGGCTCGGGGGTGTCGCCGTCGGCCAGGGACGCGTTCTTGACCTTGGCCATGGTGTGCATGGTGTGGACGAGGGGCACTCCCCAGCGGTGCGAGGCGAGGCGGCCGACGTGGCCGGAGAGCCAGTAGTGGGAGTGGACCAGGTCGTAGTGGTCGGGGCGGTGGTCGGCCCACATGCGCATGACGCCGTGCGTGAAGGCGCACAGTTGCGCGGGCAGGTTCTCCTTGGCCAGTCCCTCGTACGGTCCGGCGGCGACGTGCCGTACCAGGACCCCCGGCGCGAGTTCTACGCAGGGCGGGAGCGCGGCGGAGGTGGCCCGGGTGAAGATCTCCACCTCGATGTCGATGGCGGCGAGCCGCTTGGCGAGTTCGACGATGTAGACGTTCATGCCGCCGGCGTCTCCGGTGCCGGGCTGGTGCAACGGTGAGGTGTGCACGCTGAGCATCGCGACGCGGCGGGGGCGGGGAGGAGCGGGCGTCGGTGAGCGGGGCGGGCCGAGGAGGCTGGGGATCCTCCTGGTGGCGTCCCGGCCGGGGCGCCACCCCTTGAGTCGGGTCATGTGTCGCTCACCTCGCCGGAACCGCGGGCTCGGCGCCGGTTCGCAGGTCCTGGCGTCCTCGCAGGTCCAGGCGCTCCTCCCCCGCGTACACGTTCATGGAACCGCCGCGCAGGAAGCCGACGAGGGTGAGGCCGGTCTCCGCCGCCAGGTCAACGGCGAGGGAGGACGGCGCCGAGACCGCCGCCAGCAGGGGTATGCCCGCCATCACCGCCTTCTGCGCCAGCTCGAAGGACGCCCGTCCGGACACGAGCAGCATGCTGCGGGACAGCGGTAGCCGGCCGGACCGGAGCGCACGTCCGATCACCTTGTCGACGGCGTTGTGGCGGCCGACGTCCTCTCGTAGGTCCATGAGTTCGCCGTCCGGGGAGAACAGTCCGGCCGCGTGGAGACCCCCGGTTCGGTCGAACACCCGTTGCTCCGAGCGCAGTCGGTCGGGCAGGGCAGCCAGCAGTTCGGGCGTGACACGGAGTTGGGGCTTGTCGGCGATCGGGACGCGTGCCGCGGTGCGTACGGCGTCCAGACCGGCCTTGCCGCACAGGCCGCACGAGGACGTCGTGTACACATTGCGTTCGAGCGTGATGTCGGGCAGCGGCACACCGGGGGCGAGTCGCACGTCGACGACGTTGTACGTGTTCGCGCCGTCCGACGTGGCGCCCGCGCAGTACACGATGTTCGCCACCTCCTCGGCCCGTACGAGTACGCCCTCGCTCACCAGGAAGCCGGCGGCCAGCGCGAAGTCGTCGCCAGGGGTGCGCATGGTGATGGCGAGTGGCTTGCCGTTCAGGCGGATCTCCAACGGCTCCTCCGCGACCAGGGTGTCCGGGCGCGTACTCGTCGCGCCGTCGCGGATCCGCAGCACGCGCCGTCGCTCGGTGACCCGTCCCATGTCCTCGCTCCTGGTCCTGTTCGTGAACGGTCCTGCTCGTCGACGTCGTTCCGCTCGGCGCGCCCGCGCCTCAGCACTCGATGACGTTGACCGCCAGCCCTCCGCGCGCGGTCTCCTTGTACTTGACCTTCATGTCGGCGCCTGTCTCCTTCATGGTCTTGATGACCTTGTCGAGGGAGACGTGGTGCCGGCCGTCGCCGCGCATCGCCATGCGGGCGGCCGTTACCGCCTTCACCGCGGCCATGCCGTTGCGCTCGATGCAGGGGATCTGGACGAGGCCGCCGACGGGGTCGCAGGTGAGGCCGAGGTTGTGTTCCATGCCGATCTCGGCGGCGTTCTCGACCTGTTCGGGGCTGCAGCCGAGCACCTCGGCGAGCGCGCCGGCCGCCATGGAGCAGGCGGAGCCGACCTCGCCCTGGCAGCCGACCTCGGCGCCGGAGATGGAGGCGTTCTCCTTGAAGAGCATGCCGATCGCGCCCGCGGCGAGCAGGAAGCGGACCACGCCGTCCTCGTCGGCGCCCGGCACGAAGTCGAGGTAGTAGCGCAGTACGGCGGGGATGATGCCGGCCGCACCGTTCGTCGGGGCGGTGACCACCCGGCCGCCGGCGGCGTTCTCCTCGTTCACGGCCATCGCGTAGAGGGTCACCCACTCCATCGCGCGGCCTCTCGCATCACCCTCGCCACGCAGTGCCCGGGCCGCCGCGGCCGCGCGCCGACGGACCTTCAGGCCGCCGGGGAGAATGCCCTCGCGGCCCAGCCCCCTTGCGACACAGGCATCCATCACTCGCCAGATCTCCAGCAGGCCCTCACGGATCTCCGACTCGGTGCGCCAGGCCCGCTCGTTCTCCAGCATCAGCGACGAGATGGACAGACCCGTCTCACGGGCGAGCCGCAGCAGTTCGTCGCCGGTGCGGAACGGGTGGGGCAGCACCGTCTCGTCGAGCTTGATGCGGTCCGCGCCGACCGCGTCCTCGTCGACGACGAAGCCACCGCCCACCGAGTAGTACGTCCTCTCCGACAGGGGCAGGCCGTCGGTGTCGTACGCGAAGAGGGTCATGCCGTTGGCGTGGTACGGCAGCGAACGCCTGCGGTGCAGGACCAGTTGGGTAGGGACGTCGAAGTCGATCTCGTGGGCCGGGCCGATCTCGGCGCCGAGGAGGCGGATGCGTCCGGTGGTCCGGATCCGCTCGACGTCGAGGTCGGCCTCGGCGACGTCGACGGTGTGCGGCTCGTTGCCCTCCAGGCCGAGCAGGACCGCCTTGGGGGTGCCGTGGCCGGTGGCGCCGAGGGAGCCGAACAACTCGGCCCGTACGGCGGTGGTCTGGGCGAGCACGCCGTCCTGCTTGAGCCGGGTCACGAACATCCCGGCGGCACGCATCGGGCCGACGGTGTGCGAACTGGAGGGGCCGATGCCGATCGAGAACAGGTCGAAGACGCTGATTGCCACGCCGTACTCCGTGGGAGGGGCGGGGCGTGCCGGTCGGTGACGGGCACGCCCCTGTGGGAAGTGGTCCGTCAGAGGCCGGGGTAGAGCGGGTGCTTGTCGGCGAGTGCCTTGACCCGGGCCTTGAGCGCGTCGGCGTCGTAGGCGGGCTTGAGGGTCTCGGCGATCACGTCGGCGACCTCGGTGAAGTCCTCAGCCGTGAAGCCGCGGGTGGCCAGGGCCGGGGTGCCGATCCGCAGGCCGGAGGTGACCATCGGCGGGCGCGGGTCGTCGGGCACGGCGTTGCGGTTGACGGTGATACCGACCTCGTGGAGGCGGTCCTCGGCCTGCTGCCCGTCGAGGTCGGAGGCGCGCAGGTCGACCAGGATCAGGTGCACGTCGGTGCCGCCGGACAGCACGTTCACACCCGCCTCGCGGGCGTCCGGCGCGGTCAGCCGCTCCGCCAGGATGCGGGCACCCTCGATGGTGCGCTGCTGGCGCTCCTTGAACTCCTCGGACGCGGCCACCTTGAAGGACACCGCCTTCGCGGCGATCACGTGCTCCAGCGGGCCGCCCTGGAAACCGGGGAAGACCGCGGAGTTCAGCTTCTTGGCGAACTCCTTGCTGCGGGCCAGGATGATCCCGCCGCGCGGGCCGCCGAGGGTCTTGTGGGTGGTGGAGGTCACCACGTCGGCGTGCGGGACCGGGTTGGGATGCAGACCGGCCGCGACCAGGCCCGCGAAGTGCGCCATGTCGACCCACAGGTAGGCGCCGACCTCGTCCGCGATCCGGCGGAACGCGGCGAAGTCGAGCTGGCGCGGATACGCCGACCACCCGGCGATGATCACCTTCGGGCGGTGCTCCTTCGCCAGGCGCTCGACCTCGGCCATGTCGACCAGGCCGCTGTCGGTCTCGACGTGGTAGGCGACCACGTTGAACTGCTTGCCGGAGAAGTTCAGGCGCATGCCGTGGGTGAGGTGGCCGCCGTGCGCGAGGTCCAGGCCCAGGATCGTGTCGCCGGGCTGGGCGATCGCGAACAGCGCCGCCTGGTTCGCGGAGGCACCCGAGTGCGGCTGCACGTTGGCGTACTCGGCGCCGAACAGCTCCTTGACCCGGTCGATCGCGATCTGCTCGGCGACATCGACGTGCTCACAGCCGCCGTAGTAACGCCGGCCGGGGTAGCCCTCGGCGTACTTGTTCGTGGCGACCGAGCCCTGCGCCTCCATGACCGCGACCGGAGCGAAGTTCTCCGACGCGATCATCTCCAGCGTCGACTGCTGACGCTCCAGCTCGGCATCCAGAGCCGCCGCGATCGCCGGATCCAGCTCATGCAGGGGTTGGTTGAGAAGGGTCATCGGCGCTCTCCTTGGGTGTGGGCGCGGTGGGCGGCGCAGGCGTCGGCGGACGGCACGCCTACACGACGGCCGCGGCCGCGGGGACGAGGGTGCGGCGGAGGCGGTTGAAGAACTTCGGCTGGTTGAGCGAGAGCACGGCGACGGGGGTGCCCTCGCGCCGGTAGAGCGCGGTGAACGTACGGCTGTCGACATCGCCTTCGACGACCTCGGGCTCGGCGCCCGGGGCGACGTACCCTGCGACCTGGATGCGCACCCGGTACTGGTCGGACCAGAAGTAGGGCGCGGTCGACGGGGCGGGCGCCGGCACCCCGGTCAGGAGGGTGCGGGCGGCGGTCCGCGCCTGTTCGGTGGCGTTGCTCCAGTGCTCGATGCGGGCGTGCCGTCCGGTGAACGGGTTGGGGCAGCGCGCCACGTCACCGACGGCGACCACGCCGGGAACGTCGGTCGAGCAGCCGCTGTCGCACACCACGCCGTCGTCGACCCGGACACCGGAGCCGGCGAGCCAGTCGGTGTTGGGCCGCACGCCGACCCCGACCACGACGACGTCGGCGGGCAGCAGGCGTCCGTCCGCCAGGCGTACGCCCGTGACCCGGCCCGTGCCGACGAGTCCCGCCACGCCGGTACCGCACAGCAGGCGGACCCCGTGGTCGCCGTGGAGGGAGGAGCAGATCAGCCCCATCCCCCGGCCCAGTTGGCGTTCCAACGGAATGTCGAGCGCCTCGACGATCGTCACGTCGAGCCCTAGGAGGCGGGCGGTGGACGCCACTTCGGCGCCGATGAACCCGGCGCCGATGACGACGACCCTGGGCGAGCCGCCGAGCAGTTCGGCGCGCAGTGCCTCGGCGTCGTCCAGGGTGCGCAGGGTGTGGACCCCGGTCAGCCCGTCCGTGCCGGGGAGCGTGCGAGGGCTGGCGCCGGTCGCGACGACGACGCCGTCGGAGCGCAGTTGCCGTCCGCCGGCCAGGACGACGGACCGGGTCGCGGGGTCGAGTCGTACCGCGCGCTCCCCGAGCAGCCACTCCACATCGAGGTCGGCGTACTCGTCGGCGTCGCCGAGTGCGAGTGCTCCCGCGTCGATGGCGCCCTTGAGGAAGTCCTTGGACAGCGGCGGGCGGTCGTAGGGGGTGTGGCGCTCCTCCCCCACGACGACGATGCCGCCGTCGTAGCCCTCTGTGCGCAGCGCGCGGACCGTGCTCAGGCCGGCCAGCGACGCTCCGACGACGGTGATCATGTTGAACCTCCGGATCGAACACTGTCTCAGATGGCACAACTGGGCTCGTTATGCGCAACATGGTTTCGGCAGCGCCGAGGCGCTGTCAAGGGATGTGCCGCATCAGTGCGCAATAGCGCACAGGGTTGCGCGGTCCGCAACCACCTATGGACGGGATGACCGCAGGTCACGGCCTCGGCCGGGGGTCAGACGGCGGGTCGGCGTCGAGCCTTCCTTGCACCCAGGTGTGGAACTCGCCGATGTGGTGCTCGCTGGGGACGAGGACGCCGCCCTTGGCGTAGGCCCGGGAGCTCATCCCCGGCTGGGTGCGCTCACAGGCGTCGAAGTCCTGCTGGTTCACCCGGTGGAACAGCTCCACCGACCGCTCCACGTCCTTGCCGCTCTCCACCACGTGCGGGAGATAGAGCCAGTCGCACTCGACGACCGTACGGTCGTGGGCCATCGGGTACATCCGGTGGAAGATGACGTGGTCCGGGACGAGGTTGATGAACACCTGGGGCTTGACGGTGATCGCGTAGTAGCGGCGGTCCTGGTCGTCGGCGACGCCGGGTATGCGGTCCAGGCCCTCGGAGCCGTCGACGGTGAAGCCCTGCACGTCCTCGCCGAACTCGGCGCCGTGACCGACGTAGTACTGGGCGGCGTAGCCGTCCGCGAACTCCGGCAGCACCTCGGTCAGTTCGGGGTGGATCGTGGCGCAGTGGTAGCACTCCATGAAGTTCTCGATGATGAGCTTCCAGTTGGCCTTCACGTCGTAGGTGATACGGCGGCCCACCTGAAGGTGGTCGATGTCGTAGCGGTCGATCGACTCGACATCGCCGAGGCGGGAGACGACCTCGCCCATGACGTCCTCCTCGAAGGACGGCGGGTCCTCCGCGAGGCACACCCACACATATCCGAGCCACTCCCGGACGTGCACCTTGACCAGTCCGTACGCGGTCCGGTCGATGTCCGGCATCGACGTCAGGTTGGGCGCGGCGACCAGCTTGCCGTCGAGGCCGTAGGTCCAGGCGTGGTACGGGCATTGGAAGGCCCGCTTGACCTCGCCGGACTCCTCCGTGCACAGCTTGGCGCCGCGGTGCCGGCAGATGTTCAGGAAGGCCTTGACCGAGCCGTCCCTGGCGCGGCTGACCAGCACGCTCTCCCTGCCGACCTGGTAGGTGCGGAAGCTGCCCGGCCGGTCCAGCTCCCCGGCGCGGGCCACGCAGAACCACATCGTCTCGAAGATCCGCTCCTGTTCCAGGGCGAAGACCTCGGGGTCGGTGTAGTGCTCGCCCGGCAGCGTGGCGATCAGGCTCGGGGGCAGGCTGGTCGTGGTCAACGGAATCACCTCGGAAGGGTCGGCGGGGCCGGACGGATCAGACGCGCGCACGTCGGGGGTCGAACAGGGCGATGGGGTGCTCGGTGGTGCCCTCGGTGGCCAGGTCGGCGAGGATCTCGCCGACCACGGGCACGAACTTGAAGCCGTGGCCGGAGAATCCGCAGGCCACGGTGACCTGGGGATGCTCGGGATGCCGGGCCAGGACGAAGTGCTCGTCCGGGGTGTTGGCGTACATGCAGGCCGCGGCCTTGAGGAAGCGTCCGGGCAGGGTGGGGATGCGCGGACGCAGATGGTCGGCCATGGCGGCGATCTCGTCCCGGTGGATCCGCCGGTCGAGGGTGTCGGGGTCGCTGGGGACGCCCTTGCGGAAGAAGGCGACCTTGGCGCCGCCCTCGGGGCCGTCGAGGGAGGGGAAGCCGTAGATCTGGGTGCCGTCGGGGTCCTCCCAGATGTAGACGGGGTGCCGGTCCGGCCTGAACGGACGGGTGCCGCCGACGGGTTGGAACCAGTACATGACCTGGCGTTCCACGGACACGCTCACCCCGAGGCCGGACAGGAGCGTCGGCGCCCACGCCCCGGGGGCGATGACGAGCCGGTCGGCGGTGTAGGCGCCGCGGTCGGTGACCACCCTGGCCCTGCCGCCCGGCCCGTCGGCCTCCCAGCCGAGGACCGTCTCCGCGAAGTGCAGTTCGGCGCCGTGGGCCCTCGCCAGATCCAGGTGGGCGGTGACGGTCGCCTCCGGCAGGGCGATGCCGGCCCTGCGCTCGTAGAAGGCGACGTCCTCGGACGCCGGGTTGAAGGTGGGGAAGCGGCGCCTGATGTCGGCGGCGCCCAGAACCTCGTGGTCCAGGCCCCATTCATGGGCGCTGCGCAGGGTGCCGGCGAACGCGGCGCTGTTCTCGCGGCCGATCATCAGGCCGCCGGTCTCGGTGAAGACCTCACGCCCGGAGTCGGCGGCGAGTTTCTCCCAGAGTTCGTGGGCGCGCAGCAGCAGGGGTACGTATGCCGGGTCCTCGAAGTAGGCCTGGCGGTAGATGCGGGAGCCGCCGTGGCTGGAGCCGAGGTTGTGGGCCGGGCCGAAGCGTTCCAGGCCGAGCACTCGCCGGCCGCGGGCGGCGAGGTGGTAGGCGGCCGCGCTGCCCATCCCGCCCAGGCCGACGACGATGACGTCGTGGGACGTGCGCGAAGAGGCCATGGGTCCATCTCCTGGGAGTCACGCCGATGAGGGTGCGTTGCGTATTCTGCAACTATTTTCGCTATGAGCAACGACGGACCAAACTGTCTCCTCGCGGACACTCACTGTCAAGAGCCCGGCCGATCCGACTTGAGCCGCCACCGGGACCGGCCGATCGAGACCCCGGTTCGCGCGGCACACCCCCTTGACCGCCCAGTCGCCCCGGTGGAGCATGTTGCGCATCATTCACAGCGTTGCGCCATATGCATCACACGACGGAGGATGGAATGTCTCCTCGACCGCTGCCCGGCCGCGAGTTCGTCCTCACGCTCTCGTGTCCCGACCAGGCCGGCCTCGTCCACGCCGTGGCGACCTACCTCGTGCACCACTCCGGCAACATCCTGGAGAGCCGCCAGTTCGACGACCGGCTCCAGGACCGCTTCTTCATGCGGGTGCACTTCGACGTCTCGGACCCCGGCATCTCACTGGAGGACCTGCGCACCGGATTCGGCGCGGTAGCCCAGGCGTACAGGATCGACTGGCGGCTGCACGACGCCTCGACGCCGACCCGCACCCTGATCATGGTCTCCAGGTTCGGGCACTGCCTGAACGACCTGCTGTTCCGCAGGTCCACCGGGGCGCTCAACATCGAGATCCCGGCGATCGTCTCCAACCACCGGGACTTCGAACCGCTGGCGCGGAGTTACGGCATCCCGTTCCACCACGTCCCGGTCACCAAGGACACCAAGGCGGAGGCGGAGGCACGGCTGCTGGAGCTGGTGCGCGAACTGGACGTCGACCTGGTGGTACTTGCCCGCTACATGCAGATCCTCTCCGACGACCTGTGCAAGCAACTCGACGGCCGGGCCATCAACATCCACCACTCCTTCCTGCCCAGCTTCAAGGGCGCCCGCCCCTACGTCCAGGCGCATCGGCGCGGCGTCAAGCTCGTCGGCGCCACGGCGCACTACGTCACGTCCGACCTGGACGAAGGGCCGATCATCGAGCAGGACGTCGTCCGCGTGGACCACTCGCGCGACCCCGACGACCTGGTCACCATCGGCCGCGACGTCGAGGCGCAGGTGCTCGCCCGCGCCGTCGGATGGCACTGCGAGAGCCGGGTGCTGGTCAACGGGAGCTGCACGGTCGTCTTCCGCTGAGGTCATGGCCCGTGCGAGCATGCGGGCAGCCCGGTCCACGCACCGCCGGCGGCCCACACTCGCGTTCCGAAGTCGCCCCGGGATCCATGGACACAGCCGCGTATAGTTGCGCCATGAGCAACTACGCGGCAGAGGGCGCAACAGCGGGCTCCGCGGTGAGCGGCGTGCAGTCCGTCGACCGTGCCGTCAGCGTCCTGGAGATCCTCGCCCAGCGTGGCGAGGCGGGTGTCAGTGAGGTGGCCGCCGAGATCGACGTCCACAAGTCGACCGCGTTCCGGCTGCTCGGGGCACTGGAGGCCCGTGGCCTGGTCGAGCAGTCGGCCGAGCGGGGCAAGTACCGGCTGGGCTTCGGGATCGTACGTCTGGCGGGTGCGGTGACCGGCCGCCTCGACGTCACCCAGCAGGGCCGGCAGGTGTGCGAGCGGCTCAGCGAGGAGATCGGCGAGACCGTCAACATCGCCGTCCTCCAGGAGCACTACGCGGTCAACCTGTATCAGGTACGCGGCCCGGGCGCGGTCGGCACCCACAACTGGGTCGGCCAGCTCACGCCGGTGCACGCCACGTCCAGCGGCAAGATCCTGCTGGCCCACCTGACGGCGGAGGAACGCGCCGAGGTGCTCTCGGCGTCGGGGCTTCGGAAGCTGACCCCGCACACCCTGACCGCGAGGACGAAGCTGGAGCAGAACCTCGCGGAGGCGCGCGAGCGCGGGTACGCGGTGACCCTGGAGGAGTTGGAGATCGGGCTGCACGCCGTGGCTGCGCCCATCCGGGCACGCGACGGCGAGGTCATCGCCGCCCTGAGCGCCTCGGGCCCCGCGTACCGCTTCACCGAGGAGCGCATCCACGGGTTCGCGCCCGCGCTGGTCAAGGGCGCGGAGGAGATCAGCCACCGGATGGGCCACCTGGGCTGAGCACGCGCCGCCTGTGGGAGCCCCTCGGGTCGGGGCTCCCACAGGCGGCGGTGTGACGTCGCTCAGACGTATTCCGTGGCCGCGTCGAGCAGCCAGTCCGCCAGATAGCCGGCGAACGACGAGCGGACCAGGATCCAGAACCCGGCCCTGGGTTCGTCCCGGGCGACCAGGACGACCTGGGTGCGGCCCAGCGTCGTCTGGGCGCAGCGCCCGGAGCCGAAGGACCGCGGGTGCAGGTCCAGGGGACAGCCGTGGGCCAGCAGGTCACGGGCGCGGGGGCCGGTCACCAGCAGGGTGGTGCGCTGTGCGGAGACGTCGGTGACCGAGACCGGCTCGTCCCCGGCCGCCTCCCGGATCCGGCTCTCCAGCTCGCCTTCACCGCCCGGCGGTCCGATCAGCAGCCATTCGTCCGGGCCGAGCCACAGCGCGGTCAACTCGCCCGTGCGGACGACCGTGTTGGGCTGGAGCGGGAGCTGGAGGTCCAGTGCGAGGCCGACGGCCTCGAACGCCGCTCCCTTGGCGTCGAGCCGGACGTTGACCTGGGCGAGGAAGGGGAGTTCGGCCAGCCGGACAGCGCCCTCGGAGGTGCGGGTCGCGGCGGCCAGGCGGTCCGTGGCCTGCGACAGGGGGCTGCGGAGCGGGACGGTCAGGGCGTTGTCAGCCATCGCGGCGGGCTCCCTCGGGGTCGTAGAGGACGGGACTTGCGACGGTCACCGGGACCAGCCGGTCGCCGACGGGGGCGAAGAGCCGCTCGCCGATGCGGTCACGGCCGCCCTTGACCAGGGCGAGCGCGAAGGTCCGGCCGAGCGCCGCGCTGCGGTAGCTGGACGTGACATGGCCGAGCATGGGGACCGGCGGTGTCAGCAGCACACCGTCGGCGATCAGGTGGGTGCCCTCCGGGAGGAAGGTGCCCGGGTCCTCCGGGAGGAGGCCGACCAGGTGTTTGCGGTCGGGGCGGGCGGTGTCGGCCCGGGCGTATGACCGCTTGCCGATGAAGTCGGGCTTCTTCTTCGACACCACCCAGCTCATGCCGAGGTCCTGGGGGGTGACGGTGCCGTCGGTGTCCTGGCCGATGATCGGGTAGCCCTTCTCGGCCCGCAGGACGTGCATGGTCTCGGTGCCGTACGGGGTGATGCCGTACGGGGCGCCGGCCTCGTACACGGCCTCCCACAGGGCGAGGGCCTGCCACGGTGACACATTGATCTCGTAGGCGAGTTCGCCGGAGAAGCTGATCCGGCAGACCCGGGCCGCGATCCCGGCGACGGTCGCCTCGCGCCAGGCCATGAACGGGAAGTCGTCGTTGGCGACGGCCAGTTCGGGCGCCAGCGAGCCGAGCACCTCCCGGGACCTCGGGCCGACCAGGGCGACCGTGGCCCACTGCTCGGTCACGGACGTGCAGTGGACCCTCAGCTCGGGCCACTCGGTCTGGTGCCACTCCTCCATCCAGTCCAGTACGGCGGCCGCGTTGCCCGTCGTGGTGGTGACCAGGAAGCGGTCCTGGGCGACGCGGATGACGGTGCCGTCGTCGAAGACCATGCCGTCGGGGCGGCACATGACGCCGTAGCGGATCATGCCGACCTTCAGGGTGCTCATCATGTTGGTGTAGAGCCGGTCGAGGAGGACGGCCGCGTCCGGGCCCTGCACATCGATCTTGCCGAGCGTGGAGGCGTCCATGAAGCCCACGCTCTCGCGGGTCGCCCGGCACTCGCGCAGTACGGCGGCCTCCATGTCCTCGCCGGCCAGCGGGTAGTACCAGGGGCGCTTCCACTGGCCGACGTTCTCGAACAGGGCTCCGTGCGCGGCATGCCACTCGTGCAGGGCGGTCGTGCGGACCGGATCGCTGAGCGCGCCGCGGTCGCGGCCGGCGAGTGCGGCGAAGGAGACCGGGATGTACGGCGGGCGGAACGTGGTCGTGCCGAGTTCCGAGACGTCCACGCCGAGCAGTTCGGCGACAACGCCGCCGGCCAGCACGCCGGAGGTCCTGCCCTGGTCGTTGGCGGTGCCGGCCGTGGTGTAGCGCTTGGTGTGCTCGACCGAGCGCAGGCCGGCGCCGGTGGCGCGGGCCAGGTCGTCGACGGTGACGTCGCGCTGGAGGTCGACGAAGCGCGGGGCGCCCGCCGCGCCCGGCAGGGTGTACACGTGCATGGGCGGGGTCCGCCGGGGCTGTGCGGCCGGTGCCGGGAGACGGGGTGCCGCGGGTGCGTAGCCCTCGGCCTCGACGGCTCGGGCTCCCGCCGCCGCGCCCTGTGCCAGGACCGCGGCCAGGTCCGCCGCGCCGCTCGCGGCGCCGGCGACCTCGACCGCCTGCCGTGCGCTGTCGGGGACGAAGGAGCCCAGCGCCTCGTCGTGGCGGAGCCTGCCGCCGGACTGGCTGAACAGATGCACCACCGGGTTCCAGCCGCCGGAGACCAGCAGCAGGTCGGCGGCGAACTCCCGCTGTCCCGCGGACTCCCCGTAAGGGGCGACGGTCACTGCGCTGAGGCGTGCCTCGCCCGCGGTGCCGGTGACGGCGTGACCGGCCAGCACCTCGATGCCGGCGGCCCTCGCGCGCTCGGCCCACTCCCCCGGTTCGGGCCGGGTGTCGACGACGGCCGTGACGGAGAGGCCCGCCGCGGCGAGGTCCAGGGCCGCCGCGTAGGCGCTGTCGTTGGTGGTGAGGACGACCGCGTGGCGGCCGGGCAGGACTCCGTACCGGTTGAGGTACGTACGGGCCGAGGCGGCCAGCATCACTCCGGGGCGGTCGTTGTCCGCGAAGGCGAGCGAGCGTTCGTGGGCGCCGGTGGCCAGGACGACCCGGCGGGCCCGGATACGCCACACGCGTTCGCGGGCGACGTCCGAGGGGGCGTCGGCGCCCAGGTGGTTGGTGCGGCGTTCGACGGCGAGGAGGTGGTTGTCGTCGTAGTGGCCGAAGACGGTGGTGCGGGACAGGACGCGGACCTCGGGGGCCGCGGCGAGCCGGCCGGTGACCTCGTCCACCCAGTCGAGGTGTTCGCCGGTGCCCAGCATGCTGCCGCCGGGCTCCGGCTGGTCGTCGGCGAGTATGACGCGGGCGCCGCTGCGGGCTGCCGCGGCCGCCGCCGCGAGTCCGGCCGGGCCCGCGCCCACGATCAGCAGGTCGCAGTGGGCGTGCACGGCGTCGTAGCGGGCCGGGTCCGGTCCGGTGGCGAGGCGGCCCTGGCCGGTCAGGCTGCTCGCGACCAGGCCGTCGTACAGCTCGACGGTCGTCGCGGGGAGCATGGGCTCCGGGAAGGGTTCCTCGATCTGGACGACCGCGTTGGGTTCTTCGACGCCGGCGGAGAAGATGCCGCGGGGGCGGCCCAGCTTGATGCTGGTGCCTGCCTGGATGACGCCGCCCGCGAGAAGGGCGGAGGCGAGGGTGTCGCCTCGGAAGCCTTGGTATTCGGTGCCGTCGAAGGTGAAGGTGAGGGGCTCGTCGCGGCGGATTCGGCCGCGGGTGGGGTGGCGGAAGGGTGCGCCCCCGCCGCCTCTGCCCGTCCCGTCCTGAAGGGGCTCCGCCCCTTCCACCCCGCCGGGGGCTGCGCCCCCGGACCCCGCTTCGGCCTGAACGGCCTCGTCCTCAAACGCCGGACGGGCTGAGAAGACTGGCCTCGGCCCGGGTGTCGCCGGGCGTTCCTCTCCCGTCCTGTACACCGTCAGGATCTCGTTCGTCGACGTGTCCCGTACCGCGTTGAACCAGCGCCGGCAGCCCGACGCGTGGCTCCAGCGTTCGGCGAAGGGGCCCTTGGTGTTGTCGCGGAAGAAGAGGTACCGGGCCCACTCCTCGTCGGAGAGGGACGCGGGGTCCTGCGGGTACGGCACATGGGCCTGGCCGCCGTAGTGGAACTCGGCCTCGTCGCGGGGCCCGCACCACGGGCAGGGGATGAGCAGCATGGATCGGCTCCCAGAGCTTCCAGTGGTCCTAGTGGGCCACAGCGGCCGCGCCGTGCTCGTCGACGAGCGCGCCGGTGGTGAAACGGTCGAGCGAGAAGGGGGCGTTCAGGGCGTGCGGGGTGTCGTTGGCGATGGTGTGGGCGTAGACCCAGCCGACGCCCGGGGTGGCCTTGAAACCGCCGGTCCCCCAGCCGCAGTTGAGGTAGAGGTTGTCGACGGGGGTCAGGCCGATGATCGGTGAGGCGTCGGGGCTGACGTCGACGATGCCGCCCCAGGTGCGCAGGACGTGGGCGCGCGCGAAGACGGGGAAGAGCTCCAGGGCCGCCGACATCTGTTCCTCGATGATGTGGAAGGCGCCGCGCTGGGTGTACGAGTTGTACGCGTCGATGCCGGCGCCCATGACCAGCTCGCCCTTGTGGGCCTGGCTCACGTACACGTGGACCGCGTTGGACATCACGACCGTGGGGTGGACGGGCTCCAGGAGCTCCGAGACCAGGGCCTGCAACGGGTGGCTCTGGAGCGGGAGTTCGATGCCGGCCATCGCGGCGAGGACGGAGGTGTGGCCCGCCGAGCACAGCGCCACCTTGCCGGCCGCGATGGGGCCCAGGTTCGTCTGCACTCCGACGACCCTGCCGCCGACCACGTCCAGGCCCGTGACCTCGCAGTTCTGGATGATGTCGATACCGGCCGCGTCGGCCGAGCGGGCCAGGCCCCAGGCGACGTAGTCGTGCTTGGCGATGCCCGCGCGGGGCTGGTAGGTGGCGCCCAGGACCGGGTAGCGCACGTCCGGGGAGATGTTGACGATCGGGCAGACTTCCTTGACGCCGTCCGCGTCCAGCCACTCCGCGTCCACGCCGTTGAGGCGGTTCGCCTCGACGCGGCGGACGCTGTCGCGGACGTCCTGGAGGCTGTGCGCCAGGTTCAGCACGCCGCGCTGGGAGAAGAGGATCGGGTAGTCGAGCTCCTCCGCCAGTCCCTCCCACAGCTTGAGGGCGTGCTCGTAGATGCCGGCGCTCTCGTCCCACAGGTAGTTGGAGCGGATGATCGTGGTGTTGCGGGCCATGTTGCCGCCCGCGAGCCAGCCCTTCTCCAGCACGGCGACGTTGGTGATGCCGTGGTTCCTGGCGAGGTAGTGGGCGGTGGCCAGGCCGTGTCCGCCGCCGCCGACGACGATGACGTCGTACGACCGCCTGGGCTCGGGGTTGCGCCACAGGAAGTCGGGGTGGTCGGGGAGTTCGGCGCCGGGGGTGCGGGGGCTCATCGGAGGGCTCCGTCCGCTGGAAGGGACAGGTTCATACGGTGTTCGCGTTCCTCTCGGCAGCCTCGACGACGTTGGCGAGCAGCATGGCCCGGGTCATGGGTCCCACTCCGCCGGGCATCGGCGCGACCCGTCCGGCGACCTGGTTCGCGCCCGGATGGATGTCGCCGACCAGGCCGCTGTCGGTGCGGGTGATGCCGACGTCCAGGACGGCCGCACCGGGGCGGAGCATGTCGGCGGTGATCAGTCCGGGCGAGCCGGCGGCAGCGACGACGATGTCCGCCTCGCGTACATGCCAGGCGAGGCCCTTGGTGCCGGTGTGGCACAGGGTGACCGTGGCGTTCTCGGAGCGGCGGGTCAGCAGCAGTCCGAGGGGTCGGCCGACGGTGATGCCCCGGCCGATCACGCACACCCGCGCTCCGGCGATCGGCACGTCGTAGCGGCGCAGGAGTTCGACGATGCCGCGCGGGGTGCACGGCAGCGGCGCCTCCTCGCCCAGCACGAGACGGCCGAGGTTGACGGGGTGCAGGCCGTCGGCGTCCTTCGCCGGGTCCATGCGTTCCAGTACGGCGCCCGCGTCCAGGTGGGCGGGGAGCGGCAGTTGGACGATGTAGCCGGTGCAGTCCGGGTCGGCGTTGAGTTCGTCGATCGTGTCCTCGACCTGCTGCTGCGAGGCGTCGGCGGGCAGGTCCCGGCGGATGGACGCGATGCCGACCTGGGCGCAGTCGCGGTGCTTGCCGCCGACGTAGGCGTGACTGCCGGGGTCGTCACCGACGAGGACGGTGCCGAGTCCCGGCGGTCGTCCGCCGCTGGCGGTCAACTTGGCCACGCGCTCGGCGAGTTCACCACGGATGACGGCGGCGGTGGCCTTGCCGTCGAGGAGCTGTGCGGTCACCGGGGGCACTCCTTCGTATGGGGGAACTGCAGCTTCCTCAGGGGCGCGGGGAACTGCGCGACCAGCCACGACGCACCCGCAGCCGGTCGCCGCAACTCAGCCACGAAGGCGGGACATCGTCGGATCGAACAACGGCTCCTGAGCGACGACCGCCTCGACGCGCCGGTCGAAATAGCCGATGTGCACGGTCCGGCCGGGAACGGCGAGTTCCGCCGGCAGCCACGCGTAGGCGATCCCCTTGCCGATCGTGTAGCCGTACGAGGCGCTCGTGACGTACCCGACGGCCTGCTCGCCGTCGTACACCGGCTCCTTGCCCAGGACGACCGACCATGGGTCGTCGATGGTGAGGCAGGTCAGCCTGCGCCGCACGTCGGCCTTGCGGCGCTCCAGTGCCTCCTTGCCGATGAAGTCGTCCTTGTCGAGCTTGACGGCGAAGCCGACGCCGGCCTCGTAGGGGTCGTGCTCGTAGGTCATGTCGGTGCCGAAGGAGCGGTAGCCCTTCTCCAGGCGGAGGCTGTTGAAGGCGCCGCGGCCGGCGATGACACCGCCGAGGGGCTCCGCGGCCCGCCAGAGGGTGTCCCAGAGTTTCAGGCCCTGGTCGGCGGTGGTGTAGAGCTCCCAGCCGAGTTCGCCGACGTAGCTCAGCCGCATCGCCGTCACCGGGACGCTGCCGATGTAGGCCCGCTTGGCGCGGAAGTACTTCAGGCCGTCGTTGGTGAAGTCCTCGTCCGTCAGGGGCTGGAGGACCTTGCGGGCGAGCGGGCCCCACAGGCCGATGCAGCAGGTGCCCGGCGTGATGTCGCGGACCTGGACGGTGCCGTCGGCGGGGAGGTGCCGGGTGAACCAGTCGAGGTCGAGGTTGCCGTTGGCGCCGATTTGGAAGAGATCGCGGCCGAGGCGGGCGACGGTGATGTCGCTGCGGATGCCGCCGTCGTGGTCCAGGAGGAGCGTGTAGGTGACCGAGCCGACCGACTTGGCGACCTTGCCGGTGCACAGGCGCTCCAGGAGGTCTGCGGAGCCGGGGCCGCTCACCTCCAGGCGCTTGAGGGCCGTCATGTCGTACAGGGCGACGGTCTCGCGGGTGGCCTGTGCCTCGGCGCCGACGATGGGCGACCAGAACTGCGCGGCCCAGTCGTTGGGGGTCGGGATGTTGCGGCCCTCGACCAGAGTCGCGTTGGCCTCGTACCAGTGCGGTCGCTCCCAGCCGTTCGCCTCCAGGAAGAAGGCGCCGTGCTCCTGCTGGCGGGGGTGGAAGGGGCTGGTGCGGATCGGGCGCGGGGCGCCGGAGGGCTGGAGGGGGTGGAGGATGTCGTAGACCTCGACGAAGTTCTGGCAGTCGCGGGCCAGGACGTACTCCGGGGACAGCTGGTGCGGCTCGAAGCGGTTGACGTCGCACTCGTGCAGGTCGAACGACGAGCAGTGGCCGTCGACCAGCCACTCGGCCAGCGCCCGGCCCACGCCCGCGGAGTGGGTGACCCAGACGGCCTCGGCGACCCAGAAGCCCTTGACGTCCGGGGACTCCCCGACGAGGGGGAAGTTATCGGTGGTGAAGGAGAACAGGCCGTTGATGCCCTCCTCGACCTTCGCCTCGCGGGTCGCGGGGAGGAGGGACTGGGTCTCGGACCAGGCGGGCTCGAAGTCCTCCTCGGTGAACTTCAGGACGGACGGCATCTCGTCGGCCTCGTCCACGGAGAGGATCTCGTCGGCGGTGATGGGCATCGGGCGGTGGCCGTAGTAGCCGATGCCGATGCCGTCGAAGCGGTCGCGGTAGTAGAGGTCGGCGTCCTGGTGGCGCAGGATCGGGCGGACCGCCTCCTGCGTCTGCCCGGCGAGGGCCGGGACGGGGCCGGTCCAGGCGAGCTGGTGGGCGAGCGGTGTGAGCGGGAGGTTCATGCCGGCCATGCGGGCGATCTTCGGGCCCCAGATGCCGGCGCAGCACACGACGATGTCGGCGGGGATCTCGCCCTGGTCGGTCAGGACGCCGGTCACCTCGCCGTCGGCCTTCAGCACGTCGAGGACCTCGTGGCGGGCGAGGAAGCGCACTCCGCGCTCGGTGGCCCGGCGGATCTGGGCCTCGACGGCGAGGACCGCCTTGGCGAGGCCGTCCGTCGGGACGAGGAGGCCGCCGAGGACCTTGTCGCGGTCGACCAGGGGGTGTTGCTCGACGCACTCGTCGGGAGTGAGCAGCCGGGACTCGATGCCCCAGGCCGTGATCCAGCCGTGGCGGCGGTGCAGTTCCGTGAGGCGCTCGGGGCTGGTGGCCACTTCGAGGCCGCCGACCTGGAGGAAGCAGGGCTTGCCGTCGACGTCGAGGGAGCAGAACTTCTCGACGGTGTAGCGGGCCAGTTCGGTCATGGTCTTGGAGGAGTTCGTCTGGAAGACCAGGCCCGGGGCGTGCGAGCTGGAGCCCCCGGTGGCGGGGAGCGGACCCTGGTCGACCACGGTCACTTCGGTCCAGCCGCGCGCGGAGATCTCGTCCGCGAGCGCCGCACCGACGACTCCCGCTCCGATGATGACCACTCGGGGTCCCGCCATCGCCGCACCTCCGGTTGAGTTGCTTTCTGCGCAACATGACTCAGGTTGCGCAACTCAATGTGCCTGCCGTGCAGGTGGGTGTCAAGAGGTCCGCTGACGTCGGGGAACGGCCCGGAAAACAGCAATGCCCGGTGGGTGGTGCGCGTCCGCTCGCACCACCCACCGGGCATCCGTGAAGGGCCTACTTGATCCAGGCCTCCACCTTGTCGCGGTTGGCCTCGACCCACTTCTTGGCCGCCGCCTCGGGGGCCATCTTGTCGACGGCTATGTACTTCGCCACGACGTTCTGGTCGTCGTTCGTCCAGGTGAAGTTCTTCACCAGGTCATAGGCCGGGCTGCCGGACTTGGCGAACTTCGCGCTGACGATCTTGTCCAGTTCGTATACGGGGTAGTCGCAGTCGACCTTCTCCGCGTCGGCGTCGCAACCGTCCTTGTACTCGGGCAGCTTGACTTTGACGAGCGGCACCTCGGACATGAACCACTGCGGCTCGTAGAAGTAGCCGATCACCCATTCCTTGTTCTTCTCCGCCTTGCGGAAGGCCTGGATGAGGGCGGTCTCACTGCCCGCGTACACCACCTTGAAGTCCAGCTTCAGGTTCTTCACCAGCGCCTCGTCGTTGGTGACGAACGACGGGTCGCCGTCGAGCAGCTGGCCCTTCCCGCCCGACTCGGAGGTCTTGAACTCGGCCGCGTACTTGTCGAGGTTGTTCCAGTCGGTGATGTCGGGGTGCGCCTTGGCCAGCCACGGCGGTACGTACCAGCCGATGAGCCCCTTGTTGCCGGTCGGGCCGGCGTCCAGGGCCGTCTTCTGGTCGGTGATGTACTTCTTCTTCAGGTCGTCGTGGCCCCAGTTCTCGATGACGGCGTCGACCTCGCCCGTCCCGAAGCCCTGCCAGGCGATCTCCTCCTTGAGGTCCTTGGAGTTGACCTTGCAGCCGAGGTCGTGTTCCGCGACGTACGCGACGACGGCCGCGTTGGCCTCGTAGCCGACCCACGGGTTGACCGCGAGGTTGAAGGTGCCGCACTTGCCGGAGTCGCCCGAGCCGCCGGACCCCGCGGAGTCGTCGCCGACCTTCGCACCGCCGCAGGCGGTGAGGGTGAGGCCGAGGACGGCCAGTCCGGCCGCGCCGGCTCGCCAGTGTCTTGCCATGGTGTGGTGCTCCTTATGCGCTGGTGCGGCGAGCCGCTGCCTGAGTGATCCGGTCGAACATGACGCCGAGAAGGACGATGGCGAGCCCCGCGGCGAGCCCCTTCCCGTACAGCTGGCCCTGCGAGAAACCGGCCACGACGTCGTAGCCGAGGGCGCCCGCGCCCACCAGACCGCCGACCACGACCATCGAGAGGACGTAGATCAGGCCCTGGTTGGTCGCGAGCGTGAGGGCGCTGCGCGCCATCGGCAGCTGGACCTTGGTGATGATCTGCCAGGTGTTGCACCCGGCCGCGTTGGCCGCCTCCACGGTGGTGGCGGGCACGTTCCGGACCCCGTCCGCGATGATCTTCATGGCGACGGGGGCCGCGTAGACGACGGCGGCGACGATCGCCGTGAAGCGGGTCGCGCCGAACAGCGCGAGGAACGGTACGAGATACACGAACGGCGGCATGACCTGTGCCGCGTCCAGGCTGGGCCGCAGCAGCCGGTCGACCAGCGCGCTGCGTCCCATCCACACGCCGAAGGCGATGCCGAGCAGCATCACCAGGACCGTGGCGACGACGGTCGACGCCAGCGTCGTCATGCTGTCGGACCAGACGCCGGTGCCGACGAGCAGGCCCACGCAGACGGCCGTGGTGATGCCCGCGCGCCAGCCCCCGAGGACCACGGCGAGCGCGATCAGGGCCGCGCCGACGAGCCACCACGGGGAGTCGGTGAGGAGCGTCTGGAAGGGGTTGAGCAGACCGTTGGTGATGGCGTCGCGGAAGGCGTTGGTGAGCCCGGACAGGTTGTCCTGCGCCCAGGTCGTCACGCTGTCCGCGCCGCTGGAGATGGCGCTGCCCACGCCTCCCTCGCCGGGGAACTCCGCCGCCCACACATAGGTGTGCGAGAGGTAGACGAGGACCGCGGCGGCTGCCGCTCCCGCGCCGAGCAGGGGGCGACGCCACGTCAGGAAACGGTTCTTCGAGTTCCGGGCCGCCTCTTCGCGGCCGCTCGCGGCGGTGGTGACGCGGTCGAGCACGATGGCCATGACGACGATCGCGAGACCGGCGTTGAAGGCGGTGCCCACGTCGAGCGACTGGAGGGCCTGGACGACGGTCTTGCCGAGGCCGGGCGCGTCGATCAGGGCGGCGATGGTCACCATGGCCAGGGCGGCCATGATGGTCTGGTTGACGCCCATGACGACGGTCCGCTTGGACATCGGCAGCAGCACCTTCGTCAGCGCCTGCCGGCGGGTGGCGCCCAGCGAGTCGGCCGCCTCGACCGTGGTCGTCGGCACGGAGCGGATGGCGTGTGCGGTGATCCGGATCGCGGGCGGCGCCGCGTAGATGAGCGTGGCGATGGTGGCGGAGGCCGGGCCGATGAGGAAGAACAGGGTCAGCGGGGCCAGGTAGACGAAGGTCGGCATCGTCTGCATGAAGTCCAGGAAGGGCGTCATGATCCGGTTGAACCGGTCGGACAGCCCCGCCCAGACCCCGAGCGGGATCGCGAACAGCAGCGCCACGAAGACGGCGGACACGGTCAGCGCGAGCGTGTCCATGCTCTCCTGCCACAGGCCCTGGAGCCCGAGGAAGGTGAAGCCGGCCACCGCCAGCAGCGCGACCCGCCAGTTGCCCACGGCCCAGGAGACGTAGCCGACGATGCCGACGACACCGAGCCAGCCGATCTGCGGGACGGGACGGCCGACGCCCGGCTGCGAGATCAGCTCCTGCACGAAGGTCACCAGGGAGTCGATGACGAAGCGGATCTCGTTGAAGAAGTAGAGGAAGAGCGGGTTGGAGTTGCGGTCCGCGCCGATCGAGTCGTTGACGTCGTTGAACCAGCGGTGCAGATCGGTGAGGTCGGCCGCCGCGAGGGTCAGGGTGTGCTTTCCGCGCAGTACGGCGAACAGCACCAGCCAGAGCACGAGGATCGCGCCGACCGCCATGGACCGGCTGATCCTGCGTCCGGTCACGGCCGGAGCGGGCGGCTCCTCCACGGGTGCCGTCTTCTCCGGTTTCTCCATCGCGACGGTCATCACGCGCCGCCTTCCGTCCCGGCGACCACCGCGAGGATCTCCTCGTCGCCGACGATGCCGAGCAGCTTGCCGTCCTCGACGACCTTGACCGGTTTGTCGGCCGCCAGCGCGGCCCGGGTGGCTTCCCGTACGACGACGTCCGGGCCGAGTTCGGGGCCGTCGAGGGCGTCGCCGTCGGCCGGCGGGCGCATGATCCAGCGCAGGGTCAGCACGTCGCCGCGCGGGACGTCCTTGACGAACTCGCGGACGTAGTCGTCCGCGGGGGCGCCGACGAGTTCGTCGCCGGTGCCGCACTGGACCATCTTGCCGTCGCGCATGATGAGGATGCGGTCGCCCAGCTTGAGGGCCTCGGAGAGGTCGTGGGTGATGAACACCATGGTCTTGCCGACCTCGTGGTGCAGTCGGATGACCTCGTTCTGCATGTCGCGCCGGATCAGCGGGTCGAGCGCCGAGAACGGTTCGTCGAAGAAGAGCACGTCGGGGTCGCCGGCCAACGCCCGGGCCAGGCCCACGCGTTGCTGCATGCCGCCGGAGAGCTGGTCGGGGTAGGAGTTCTCGTAGCCCGCGAGGCCGACGAGTTCGACGACCTCCTGGGCGCGCTTGGTGCGCTCGGCCCTGCTCATGCCCCGGATCTCCAGACCGAACGCCACGTTCTCGACGACGCGGCGGTGGGGCAGCAGACCGAAGTGCTGGAAGACCATGGAGAACTTGCTTCGCCGCAGATCGCGCAGGCGTGCCGCGTCGGCCTGGCGGATGTCCTCGCCCTCGAAGACGATCTCGCCCGCGGTGGGTTCGATCAGCCGGGTGAGACATCGCACCAGGGTGGACTTGCCGGAGCCCGACAGGCCCATGACGACGAAGACCTCGCCGGGCGAGACGTCGAAGTGGACGTCACGTACGGCGGCGGTGCATCCCGTGCGGTCCATGAGCTCGCGGCGGGTGAGGCCGCACAACTCCTCGGAGTCCGGCACCTGGTCGGCCTTCGGCCCGAACACCTTCCACAGCCTGCGCACGGAGATGACCGGGGTGGAGCCCGAGTCCTGGGGCGTGCCGCGCCGCTGCGGCACCTCGGTCTGAGTGGTCACGTTCGACCTCATTTCGGCGTTCAGCCGCGGAACCAGTGCTGCGGCCGGGGTTGGATGTTCTGCCAGATGTGTTTGGGCTCTCGGTACTCGTTCAGGCCGGTCGGGCCCAGCTCCCGGCCCACGCCCGAGTGCCCGAAGCCACCCCATTCCGCTTGCGGCACGTAGGGGTGGTAGTCGTTGATCCACACCGTGCCGTGGCGCAGCCGCCGGGCGACCCGCTGGGCCCTGCCCGCGTCCTGGGTCCACACGGCTCCGGCGAGTCCGTACTCGGTGTCGTTGGCGATGCGTACGGCGTCGTCCTCGTCGGTGAAGCGCTCCACGGTGAGCACGGGCCCGAAGGACTCCTCGTGGACGACACTCATGTCCTGCCGGCACTCGTCGAGCACGGTGGGGAGGTAGTAGTGGCCGCGTCCCAGCGCGGGGTCGTCGGGCCGCGTGCCGCCGCAGCGCAGCACGGCGCCCTCGGCGAGCCCGGAGGCGACGTAGGCCTCGACCTTCGCCAGGTGCTGTGCGGAGATCAGCGCCCCGGTCTCGGCGTCGGGGTCGAAGGGGCCGCCGAGGCGGATCTGCCGGGCCCGGCGGACGACCTCGTCGACGAAGCGGTCGTGCAGGGAGTCCTCGACGATCAGCCGGGCGCCTGCCGAGCAGACCTGGCCCGAGTGCAGGAAGACCGCGGTGAGGGCGAAGTCGACGGCCGTCTCGAAGTCCGCGTCGGCGAAGACGACGTTGGGGTTCTTGCCGCCGAGTTCGAGGGCGACCTTCTTCACGGTCGACGCGGCGGTGGCCATGATGCGTCTGCCGGTGTCGAGGCCGCCGGTGAAAGAGACCATGTCGACACGGGGGTCCTCGGACAGCGGCGCGCCCGCTTCGGGTCCCGCGCCCAGGACGAGATTGGCGACGCCCGCCGGGACCCCGGCCTCCTCCAGCGCCCTCATCAGCAGGACGGAGGTGGAGGGGGTCAGCTCGCTCGGTTTGAGGACGATGGTGTTCCCGGCCAGGAGCGCCGGGGCGACCTTCCAACTGGCCTGCAACAGTGGGTAGTTCCACGGGGTGATCAGGCCGCACACCCCAACCGGCTCGTAAACGACGCGACTTACGGCGTCGTCACGGCCGGTGTCGATGACCCTGCCGGCCTCGGTTCCGCCGAGGCCGCCATAGTGGCGGAGGCAGGAGACGACGTCGGCGATGTCGTACTCACTCTCCACCACACGCTTGCCGGTGTCCAGGGACTCGGCACGGGCGAAGTCCTTCGCATCGCGTTCGAGGATGTCGGCGGTGCGCAGCAGCAGCGCGCCGCGCTCCCGTTCGGGGGTGTTCGGCCAGTGCCCCGCGTCGAAGGCACGGCGGGCGGCGGCGATCGCGGCCTCGGTGTCGGGGCGGGTCGCCTCGGAGACGGTCGCCGAGAGCGTGCCGTCAGCGGGACACCGGATCTCCCGGCTTCCGCCGGCCACCGGATCCCGCCATTCGCCATCCACATACAGGTCTGCCACGCGCCGAGCCTTTCGACAGAAATTCGTTGCGCATCATGCACCCGATTGCTTGTGGTGGAACACCCTGGCGAATGTCCAGACAGCCGTCAAGGGGTTCGCCGATGACGATTCAGTCATGCGATCACTTGCCCTCCCCACCCTTGACCGGGAGGGGTGGCGACCCGACCATGTTGCGTATCGCTCACCATGTTGTGCAATGCGCACCGACGGAGGCCGCACATGTCCCCTCGACCGCAACCCGGCCGTGAGTACGTCCTTACTCTCTCCTGCCCGGACAGCGCCGGACTGGTCCACGCAGTGAGCGGCTTTCTCGTCAGGAACTCCGGCAACATCCTGGAAAGCCAGCAGTTCGACGACCGGCTCCAGGACCGTTTCTTCATGAGGGTTCACTTCGACGTTTCGGATCCGAACGTCGATCTGGAAAACCTGCGTTACCGGTTCGGCCCCGTCGCCCAGGCCCACGGCATCACCTGGACCATGACCGACGCCGCCACCCCGACCCGGACCCTGATCATGGTGTCCAGGTTCGGGCACTGCCTGAACGACCTGCTGTTCCGCCGGCGCACCGGCGCGCTCAACATCGAGATCCCGGCGATCGTCTCCAACCACCGGGACTTCGAGGGACTCGCCGAGACGTACGGCATCCCCTTCCACCACGTCCCGGTCACCAAGGACACCAAGGCGGAGGCGGAGGCACGGCTGCTGGAGCTGGTGCGCGAACTGGACGTCGACCTGGTGGTACTTGCCCGCTACATGCAGATCCTCTCCGACGACCTGTGCAAGCAGTTGGAGGGCCGCGCGATCAACATCCACCATTCCTTCCTGCCCAGCTTCAAGGGCGCCCGCCCCTACGAGCAGGCGTACACCCGCGGCGTGAAGCTGGTCGGCGCCACAGCGCACTATGTGACGCCGGATCTGGACGAGGGGCAGATCATCGAGCAGGACGTGGTCCGCGTGGACCACTCGCTCGACCCGGGCGAGCTCGTCACCGTCGGGCGGGACGTCGAGGCGCAGGTGCTCGCGCACGCGGTGAAGTGGCACAGCGAGAGCCGCGTGATGGTGGACGGCAACCGCACGGTGGTCTTCCGCTGAGCGGACGCGGCGAGGGGCGGGACCGGGGTATCCGGTCCCGCCCTCGTCGTATACGGCCCCCGCGTCCCGTCCGCCCTGTCACCGGTGCCGCTGGAGGAAGCCGAGCAGGGCTGCCGTGAGCTGCGCGGGGGCGTCCTCCTGGACGAGGTGTCCCGCGCCGGCGATCGGTTCGAACCGCGCGCCCGGGACGAGAGCGGCGAGCTCGCGCCCCTTCGCGATCGGGATCCAGGTGTCGTCCTCGCCCCAGCAGATCAGCGTGGGGGTGCCGATCCCGCCGTAGCGGCCCTGGATCTCGTCGGTGCAGCGCTGGTCCGCCTGGGCGATCTGCCGGTAGAAGGCGGCCTGGCCGGTGTCGTCCAGCCAGGGCTCGACGAGCCGGTCGAGGACGTCGGGGCGCAGGCCCGGGCTGCTCGCGGAGGCGACGTACTCGCGCACCAGGGCGCCGTGCAGTGCGGGCGGCAACCGTTCGAAGACGTCGGCGTGGGCGCCGACGAGCCGGAAGAACGGGGAGCCCCAAGGGGCCAGGGCGACCGGGTCGACCAGGGCGAGGGCCCGGTAGCGGGCACCGTGCAGCAGATGGGCCCGCAGAGCCACGGCGCCACCGAAGTCATGGGCGACGACCAGCGGCTCCGTGAGCTCCCAGTGGGCCAGCAGTTCGCCGAGGACGCGGCCCTGGGCGGCCAGGGACACGTCCTGGCCCTCGGCCTTCTCGGAGCTGCCGTAGCCGGGCATGTCCCAGACGTGGACGTCGTACTCGCGGGCGAGCGAGCGGGCGACGGCACGCCAGACGTAGGAGGAGAAGGGCGTGCCGTGCAGCAGGACGACCGGTGGCCCGCCGGGCGGGCCCAGCCGGTCCCAGCGGACGGCACCGGACGTACTGCTGAAGGTTCGGGTCAGTTGCCAGTCGCTGTCGGCCGCCATGCCTCTCCCGGTTCAGTCGCCGAGGCGGTCCAGCAGGGCGCGGCGCCATCGCTCGGTCTCGGCGATCTGGTTGAAGGTGAACAGATGCAGGCCCGCCACTGTGGCCGAGGGGACGGTCAGTGCCCCCTCGGCGCGGGTCAGGAGCCTCTCGGGTGCATACCCACCGGGCGTCGCGAACCTCAGGAACCACGAGGGGTGCTTCGTCAGGAAGCGCGTCGACTCCCCCACCCCGATCTTCGTTGCCATGGCCAGCAGCTTCGCCCGCTGCACCGGCCCGGCCACCCCCACGTACAGCGGCAGGGCGATGTCCCGGTGGCGTATCCGGCCGATCCACTCCCCCAGCACCCGCGGGTCGAAGCAGAGGTTGCTCACGATGTACGTGGCGTGCTCGCGCTTGTCCCACATGGCCTGGACGGTGACGTCGTCGTGGATGAGGGGATGGCTCTCCGGGTAGCCGGTGACACCGACGCGGGCGAAGGGCCTGCCCAGCTCGGTCAGCCTGCGCAGCACCGGCAGGGCGCCCTCGTAGGCCCCGGCCGGCGGGTCGGCGTCGCCCGCCGGGACGAAGACGTCGTCGATGCCCACCTCGCCGAGCCGGCCCGCGACCTCCTTAAGGTGCAGGTCGTCGCGCAGCAGCCGGGCCGGCACGTGCGGGACGACCCGGTAGCCGTGCGTGGCGAGGCGTACGGCGAGGTCGAGGGTGGGTTCCAGGCCCTTGACCGGCGACGCCGTCACGGTGACGACGACGTCGCGCGGCACATGGGCGAGGACCTTGTCCTCGGTCGCCCTCGCGGGCAGCACCTCGTAGCGGACGCATTCCAGCAGCGCCCTCAGTCCCGCGGCGGCCAACTAGCGCTCCGCCTGCTTCTGCGCGTCCCGGTGGCGGTAGTACGCGGCCTTCGACGGGGCGAGCGGCTCCTTGCCGAGGATCAGGTCGGCCGCCTTCTCGGCGACCATCATCACCGGGGCGTAGATGTTGCCGTTGGTGACGTACGGCATCACCGACGCGTCGACGACCCTGAGGCCCTCCACGCCGTGCACCCGCATGCTGGTGGGGTCGACGACGGACATCTCGTCGGTGCCCATCTTGCAGGTGCAGGACGGGTGCAGAGCGGTCTCGCCGTCCTTGGCGACCCAGGCGAGGATCTCCTCGTCCGTCTCGACGGACGGTCCGGGCGAGACCTCCCCGTCGTTATAGGCGGCGAGCGCGGGCTGGTTGAGGAGCTTGCGGGCCACCCGGATCGCCTCGACCCACTCGCGGCGGTCCTGCTCGGTGGAGAGGTAGTTGAAGCGCAGGGCCGGGTGCTCGCGCGGGTCCTTGCTCTTGATCTTCACGGAGCCGATGGCGTCGGAGTACATGGGGCCCACGTGGACCTGGTAGCCGTGTCCGCCCGCGGGCACGGAGCCGTCGTAGCGGACCGCGATCGGCAGGAAGTGGAACATCAGGTTGGGGTAGTCGACGTCCTCGTTGCTGCGGGCGAAGCCGCCGGCCTCGAAGTGGTTCGTCGCGGCCGGGCCCTTCCGGAACAGCCACTGCAGGCCGATGAAGGGGGCGCGCCACTTCGCCAGGTACGGCTGCATGGAGACGGGCTGCTTGCAGGCGTACTGGATATAGACCTCGAGGTGGTCCTGCATGTTCTCGCCGACGCCCGGCAGGTCGTGCACGACGTCGATGCCGAGGGCACGCAGTTCCTCCGCGTTGCCGACGCCGGAAAGCTGCAGCAACTGCGGGGAGTTGATCGCGCCGCCGCAGAGGATGATCTCCTTGGCACGGACCTGCTGCGGGGCGCCCTTGCCGCGCTGGTATTCGACGCCGACGGCCTGCTTGCCCTCGAACAGGACTCGGGTGACCAGGGCACGCGTCTTGACCGTGAGGTTGGGGCGCTTGCGGACGGGCTTGAGGTACGCCTTCGAGGCCGACAGCCGGCGTCCGCGGTGGACGTTGCGGTCGAACTTTGCGAAGCCTTCCTGCCGGTAGCCGTTGACGTCGTCGGTGGGGGCGTATCCGGCTTCCTCGGTGGCCTTGAGGAAGGCGCCGAAGAGGGGGTTGGAGGCGGGGCCGCGTTCGAGCACGAGGGGGCCGTCGTGGCCGCGGAACTCGTCGTCGGGGTCGGCGGCGAGGCAGTTCTCCATCCGCCGGAAGTACGGCAGGCAGTGCGCGTAGTCCCAGGTCTCCATGCCGGGGTCGGCGGCCCAGCGCTCGTAGTCCATGGGGTTGCCGCGCTGGAAGATCATGCCGTTGATGCTGGAGGAGCCACCGAGCACCTTGCCGCGGGCGTGGTAGACGCGCCGGCCGCCCATGTGGGGCTCGGGCTCGGACTCGTACTTCCAGTCGTAGAACCGGCTGCCGATGGGGTAGGTCAGCGCCGCGGGCATGTGGATGAAGACGTCCCACGGATAGTCCGACCGGCCCGCCTCCAGCACGAGCACCCGGTTCGCGGGGTCCGCCGAGAGCCGGTTCGCCAGTGCGCTGCCGGCCGAGCCGCCACCGACGATGACGAAGTCGTATTGCAGGGAAGCCATGGTGCCTCGTCTCGCTTGCGCCGTCGATACGCGTGGCATGCTAGACCGGTCCCGCTATACGCACCAGGTTGCGAACAACGCAACTTCGAACGTCTTTGTTGCGACCCGGTTACTTGCGGCCATGTTGTTTACTACGCGTATAGTTTCACTGTGAGCAACTACAGCCATGACACAGAAACGTCGAATTCGCAGGCCGGCGGCGTCCAGTCGGTGGACCGGGCGATCAGCGTGCTGGAGATCCTCGCCCAGCGTGGCGAAGCGGGCGTGAGCGAGGTCGCGGCCGAGATCGACGTCCACAAGTCCACCGCGTTTCGTCTGCTCGGCGCCCTGGAGTCGCGTGGCCTCGTGGAACAGGCCGGCGAGCGGGGCAAGTACCGGCTCGGCTTCGGCATCGTCCGCCTGGCCGGCGCGGTCACCGGCCGTATCGACATCACCCAGCAGGGCCGCCCGATCTGCGAGCGCCTGGCCGAGGAGCTCGGCGAGACGGTCAACATCGCCGTGATGCAGGAGCAGTACGCGATCAACCTGTACCAGGTGCGCGGTCCCGGAGCCATCACCGCCCACAACTGGGTCGGCCAGCTGACCCCCCTGCACGCCACGTCGAGCGGCAAGATCCTGCTGGCGTACCTGCCGACCAAGGAGCGGACGGCGCTGCTGTCGGAGACCGGCCTGAAGAAGGTCACGGCGCGCACCATCACCGCGAAGACGAAGCTGGAGAAGAACCTCGCTGAGACGCGCGAGCGCAAGTACTCCATCACCCTGGAGGAGCTGGAGATCGGCCTGCACGCGATGGCCGCTCCGGTCCGCAACCGCGACGGCGACGTCATCGCCGCGCTGAGCGCCTCCGGCCCCGCCTACCGGCTCACCGAGGACCGTATGCACGAGCTCTCCCCGGTGCTGCTCAAGGGCGCCGAGGAGATCAGCCACCGGATGGGCTTCCTGGGCTGATCCGCCCGGCTACGACAGGGGAGCGCCGAGGCGCTCGTTCACCCAGTCGTGGAACGCACCGATGTGGTGCTCACTGGGCACCAGCACGCCACCTTTGGCGTACATGCGCGACCCCATGCCGGGCTGGGTCCTTTCGCATGCCTCGAAGTCCTGGCGGTTGACCCGGTCGAAGAGCTCCACGGACCGGCTGACGTCCTTGCCGCTCTCGACGACATGCGGCAGGTAGAGCCAGTCGCACTCCACGATCGTGCGGTCCACGGACACCGGGTACATCCGGTGGAAGATGACGTGGTCCGGGACGAGGTTGATGAACACCTGGGGCCTGACGGTGATCGCGTAGTAGCGGCGGTCCTGCTCCTCGCCGACCCCGGGGATGCGGTCCAGGCCCTCGGAGCCGTCGACGGTAAAGCCCTGCACGTCCTCGCCGAACTCGGCGCCATGCCCCACGTAGTACTGAGCGGCGTAGCCGTCCGCGAACTCCGGCAGCACCTCGGTCAGCTCGGGATGGATCGTGGCGCAGTGGTAGCACTCCATGAAGTTCTCGATGATGAGCTTCCAGTTGGCCTTCACGTCGTAGGTGATACGACGGCCCACCTGAAGGTGGTCGATGTCGTAGTGCTCGATGGACTCGACGTCGCCGAGGCGGGAGACGACCTCGCCCATGACGTCCTCCTCGAAGGACGGCGGGTTCTCCGCGAGGCACACCCACACATATCCGAGCCACTCCCGCACGGCCACGCTCACCAGCCCGTACTCGGTGCGCCCGACGTCGGGCATCTTGGTGAGGTTGGGGGCGGCCACGAGCTTGCCGTTCAGGTCGTACGTCCAGGCGTGGTACGGGCACTGGAAGGCCCGCTTGACCTCGCCGGCCTCCTCCGTGCAGATCCTGGCCCCGCGATGCCGGCACACGTTGAACCAGGCACGGATGCCGTTGTCCCTGGCCCGGGCGACGAGGATGCTCTCGCGGCCCACTTCGACGGTGCGGAAGGCCCCGGGCTTCGCCAGCTCCGAGGCGCGCGCGACGCAGAACCACATGGTCTCGAATATGTGCTCCTGCTCCTGGGCGAAGATCCCCGGATCCGTGTAGGAGGTGCCGGGGAGGGTGGCGATCAGGCTGTCCGGCAGGCCGGTCGAGGTCACGGTGCACTCCTCGGAGGACGTCGGGGAGCGCCCCTCAGGGGCGCGGGGAACTGCGCGAGCAGCCACAACGGCGCCGCGGAAAGACAACAACCCATCTGGGTGCTCACAGCGGAGCGGCCAGGTGCTTGCGCCAGCGCGTGAACAGCCTCGGCTGGTTCATTCCGAGCACGGCGACCGGGATGCCGGACCGCCGGTAGACGGCCAGGACATTGCGCTCGTCCGGGGTGCCGTCCTCGATGGTGACGCTGTCGGCGCCGGCCGCGTGACCGGCGAACTGGATCTTCACGCCGTACTGGTCGGACCAGAAGTACGGCGGCCGAGGCACACCCGGTTCCACGGCGCCGCCCGCCAGCAGTGCGGCGATCGCGGCGTCGGGACGCTCACGCGCGCCGGTCCAGTGCTCGACGCGGCGGTGCAGGCCGGCGCGCGGGTCGTACCAGTTGGCACAGTCGCCGACGGCGACCACGCCGGCCAGGCTGGTGCGGCCGTCCGCGCCGCACTTGACGCCGTTGTCGAGGACGACGCCGGAGCCTTCCAGCCACTCGACGTTCGGACGGGCGCCCACCCCGACGACGACGATGTCGGCGGGGACGGTGCGGCCGTCCTCCAGCAGGACGGCGTCCACCCGCCTCTCGCCGCTCAGCCCCTTGACGCCCACCCCGCACAACAGGGCCACGCCGTGGTCCGCGTGGAGGGCGGAGACGACGGCGCCCATCGCCTCGCCGAGGGGTCCGGCGAGCGGTGCGGGGGCCGCCTCCACGACGGTGACCGCCAGCCCGAGGGCGCGGGCGGTGGAGGCGACCTCGGCTCCGATGAAGCCGCCGCCGATCACCGCCAGCCTTCCGCCCAGGGCCAGTTCGTCGCGCAGGGCGCGGGCGTCGTCCAGGGTGCGCAGGGTGTGCACCCCGGCCAGGCCCGCGGAGCCGGGGAGGGTGCGGGCCGCGGCACCGGTCGCGATGACGAAGCCGTCGGCGCGGACCTGGCGTCCGTCGGCGAGCCGGAGGGTGCGCTCCGCATGGTCGAGCGCGACGGCCCGGGTGCCGAGCAGCCACTCGGCTCGCAGGTCCTCGTCGTCCGACTCCAGCGCGAGCTCCGGTTCGCCGAGGGTGCCGGCGAGGAACTCCTTGGACAGCGGGGGCCGGTCGTAGGGGCGGTGGAGCTCGTCCCCGATGACGACCAGCCGCCCGTCGTAGCCCTGCTTGCGCAGTGAGCGCGCCGCCGACAGGCCGGCGAGGGAGGCGCCGACCACGGCGACTGTCCTCACGCGGGACCTCCGGCGAGCCGCGCGGCGATGCAGGGCGGCAGGTTGGGGGCCTCGGTGGAGAGCCGGACGTGGATCATGCCGTCCTCGTCGACGACGACCTCGTGCGTCCGGACCGGAAGCTTCGCCGGCGGGGCGTCGACCGCGCCGGTCCTCAGGTCGAACTTCGAAGCATGCAGCGGGCATTCCACCTCGCAGCCCTCCAGCCAGCCGTCGGCGAGCGACGCGTCCTGGTGGGTGCAGGTGTCGTCGATGGCGAAGAGCTCTCCATCGTCGGTGTGGAACACCGAGACCGGCGGATCGATGTCGAGCCGGTGGGCCTCGCCTCGCGGGAGATCCGCGAGACGGCACGCGGGAATCATCATGACACCTCGGGTGCGTATAGCGAAACGGATTGCGGTAAGCGCAACGTCAGTCTGCGGGCCGCTCAGAAGCGTTGTCAAGGCGTCAAAACGGCTCGTTCGCACCGGCCCGCCGAACGGCCTCCGGGCAGCGCGAAACGCCCGGTCCACCTGCGCAAACAAGCGGAACGGACGCCTCACGAAGCCCTGTTCAGGCACTCAGAACCCGCGGTCGATCCACTCCTCGAGATGCGGGGCCTCGGCCGCGACGGTGGTCGTATCGCCGTGTCCGGTGTGCACGACGGTCTCCCCGGGCAGCGTCAGCAGCCGGTCCCGGATCGACTCGATGATGGTCGGGAAGTGGCTGTACGACCTCCCGGTCGCGCCCGGCCCACCGCAGAACAGCGTGTCGCCGCTGAACAGCGCCCCCAGGCGCGGCGCGTGCAGACAGACCGCGCCCGGAGCGTGGCCGGGCGTGTGCAGCACGGTCAGCTCGATGCCGGCCACGGCGATGACCCGGCCGTCGGTGAGCTCGGCGTCCGGCGCCCGGTCGGGATGGGTCTGCTTCCACAGCGGCAGGTCGTCCGGGTGGAGCAGGACCGGGGCGCCCGTGCGGGCGGCGAGTTCGGGCGCCGCGTCGATGTGGTCGTTGTGGGCGTGGGTGCACACGATGGCCGTCAGCCGCCGGCCGCCGACGGCCGTGGCGATGGCGTCGGCGTCGTGCGCCGCGTCGATGACGATCACCTCGTGGTCGTCGCCGACGATCCACACGTTGTTGTCGACGTCCCAGGTGCCGCCGTCCAGGGAGAACGTCCCCGAGGTGACGAGGTGCTCGACGCGGGCGCCGGCCATCAGAGGACCACCACCGAGCGCAGCACGTCACCGTGGTGCATCCGCTCGAAGGCCTTCTCCACGTCGTCCAGCGCGATGGTCTCCGTGACGAAGGCGTCGAGGTCCAGACGGCCCTGGAGGTAGAGGTCGATGAGCATGGGGAAGTCCCTGCTCGGCAGGCAGTCGCCGTACCAGGAGGACTTCAGCGCGCCACCGCGGCCGAAGACGTCGAGCAGCGGCAGTTCGAGCTTCATCTCCGGGGTCGGCACACCGACCAGGACGACGGTGCCGGCGAGGTCGCGGGCGTAGAAGGCCTGCTTGTACGTCTCGGGGCGGCCGACGGCCTCGATCACGACGTCGGCGCCGAAACCGCCGGTCAGCTCGCGGATCGCCTCGACGGCGTCGGTGTCCTTGGAATTGACGGTGTGGGTCGCGCCGAGCTTCCTGGCGGTGTCCAGCTTGCGGTCGTCGATGTCCACCGCGATGACCTTCGCCGCGCCGGCCAGGTTCGATCCGGCGATGGCGGCGGCGCCCACACCGCCGCATCCGATGACGGCGACCGAGTCGCCCCGGCCGACGTTGCCGGTGTTGATCGCGGCGCCGATGCCTGCCATCACGCCGCAGCCCAGCAGCCCGGCGGCCGCGGCCGACGCGGTCCGGTCGACCTTCGTGCACTGTCCGGCCGCGACCAGCGTCTTCTCCGCGAAAGCGCCGATGCCGAGCGCCGGCGCCAGCTCCGTGCCGTCGGTCAGCGTCATCTTCTGCTTGGCGTTGTGGGTGCTGAAGCAGTACCAGGGGCGTCCGCGCCGACATGCCCGGCAGTTCCCGCACACGGCACGCCAGTTGAGGATGACGAAGTCACCGGGGGCGACGTCGGTGACGCCCTCCCCCACCGACTCCACGACGCCCGCGGCCTCGTGGCCGAGCAGGAAGGGGAAGTCGTCGTTGATGCCGCCCTCGCGGTAGTGCAGATCGGTGTGGCAGACCCCGCAGGCCTCGATCTTGACCAGCGCCTCACCCGGTCCCGGGTCGGGCACGATGATCGTCTCCAGGCTGACGGGGGCGCCCTTGCCCCGCGCGACGACAGCACGGACCTGGTGCGTCATGGCCACTCCTCGGCTGATCGAGACTCAGAATCAGATGTTGCTCATTACGGCACTCATCTCATGTGCCGCAACACAGCATCCTGGAGGGCCGGGCGGCGGTCAAGGAGGGAGACAGGGGTTCACGCGGCTGGGCGATTTCGGCTCGGAGCATGCCGAAGGACCGGCGGGGCCGGGGAGCGGAGACGCCGGTGTGTGCCGCGTGCAGAGGTGTACGCGCGGCCGTCTTCCTGGCTTTCGCGGGCTACGCGCCCGTGGAGCTCGGCTCCAGCCTGACGACGACGGACTTCGAGGTGGGGGTGTTGCTGACGGCGGCCGTGGAGTCGAGCGGCACCAGGACGTTGGTCTCAGGGAAGTAGGCGGCGCAGCACCCTCGCGGGGTCGAGTAGGCCACGGTCCAGAAGGCGGGTGCCCTGCGTTCCACGCCGTCGCCGAACTCGCTGACGATGTCGACCATGTCCCCTTCGGCGAAGCCGCGTTCGCGAAGATCATCGGGGTGCAGGAAAAGCACGCGTCGACCCTGTTGGATGCCGCGATAGCGGTCGTCGAGCCCGTAGATCGTGGTGTTGTACTGGTCGTGCGAGCGCAGCGTCTGGAGCAGCAGCCGCCCCGGCGGGACCTCCGGGTACTCCAGCGCGTTGGCGGTGAAGTTGGCGAATCCGGTCGCGGTCGTGAACCGGCGCTCGTCGCGGGGCGGATGGGGCAGTGCGAAGCCGCCCGGCTCCCGGACCCGGGCGTTGAAGTCCTCGAAGCCGGGGATGACGCGTTCGATGCGGTCCCGGATGCGGTCGTAGTCCGACTCGAACTCCTCCCAAGGCACCAGCGGGCCGCTCTCCCCGAGGGTGGCGCGTGCCATACGGCTGATGATCGCGACCTCGCTGAGCAGTTCCTCGGACGCGGGCGCGAGCCGGCCCCGGGAGAGGTGCACCATGCCCATGGAGTCCTCGACCGTGACCAGTTGGGGCCCGCCGGGCCGCAGGTCGGCCTCGGTGCGGCCGAGGCAGGGCAGGATGAGGGCCTGTTCGCCCGCGATGACATGGGACCGGTTGAGCTTGGTCGAGATCTGGACGGTGAGGCGGCAGCGGCGCAGCGCCTGCTCGGTCAGGTCGGTGTCGGGTGCCGCGGCGACGAAGTTGCCGCCGAGCGCGACGAAGACCCGTACGTCGCCGTCGCGCATGGCGCGGATGCTGTCCACGGCGTCGTGTCCGTGGCGGCGCGGGGGCGTGAAGGCGAACTCGGTGCCGAGCGCGTCCAGGAAGGCGTCGTCGGGCTTCTCGTAGATGCCCATGGTGCGGTCGCCCTGCACGTTGGAATGGCCGCGCACCGGGCAGAGGCCGGCACCGGGGCGGCCGATGTTGCCGCGCAGGAGAAGGAAGTTGACGACCTCGCGGATGGTGGGCACGGAGTGCTTGTGCTGGGTGAGTCCCATCGCCCAGCAGACGACGATCTTCTCGGCGTCCAGCACGCGGCGGAACGCCTCCCGGATCTCCTCCTCGGGCAGGCCGGTGGCGGCCAGGATCTCGTCCCACGACGCCTTGCGGGCGTGTTCGGCGAACTCCTCGAAGCCGTGTGTGTGCCGCTCGATGAAGGCGGTGTCCAAGCAGGTGCCGGGGGCCTCGTCCTCCGCCTCCAGCAGCAGGCGGTTGAAGGCCTGGAACAGGGCCTGGTCGCCGCCCAGTCTGATCTGGAGGAACTGGTCGGCCAACCGGGTGCCGCCGCCGAGGACGCCGGAGGGCCGCTGGGGGTTCTTGAACCGCAGCAGCCCTGCCTCGGGCAGCGGGTTGACCGCGACGACACGGGCGCCCCGCCGCTTGGCCGTCTCCAGGGCGGAGAGCATGCGGGGGTGGTTGGTGCCGGGGTTCTGGCCGACCACGAGGACGAGGTCGGCCTCGTGGAGGTCCTCCAGGGTGACGCTGCCCTTGCCGATCCCGATGGTCTCCGTCAGGGCCGAACCGCTGGACTCGTGGCACATGTTGGAGCAGTCGGGCAGGTTGTTGGTGCCGAAGCCCCGCACGAACAGCTGGTAGAGGAACGCGGCCTCGTTGCTCGCCCGTCCGGAGGTGTAGAAGGCGGCTTGATCAGGGTGATCAAGAGCGCGTAGCTCACGGGCGACGACGTCGAACGCGTCGCCCCAGGAGATCGGCCGATAGCGGTCACTGCCGGCCGGGCGGTACATGGGACGCGTGAGCCGCCCCTGCTGCCCGAGCCAGTAGTCGCTGCGCGGGAGCAGATCCTCCAGCGTGTGCTCGGCGAAGAAGTCCGCGGTGACCCGGCGGACGGTGGCCTCCTCGGCCACGGCCTTGGCGCCGTTCTCGCAGAACTCCGCCCGATGCCGATGCTCGGGCTCCGGCCAGGCACACCCCGGGCAGTCGAAGCCCTCCTTCTGATTGACCCGGAGCAACGTGAGCAGACTGCGCCGCACGCCCATCTGCTCACCGGCATGCCGCAGCGAGGAGGTGACCGCGGGAAGCCCGGCGGCGTACCCCTTCGGAGAACCGACCCTCAGACGGGCGTCGCCGGGGTCCTCATCAGGTGCCTTACGAGTCATGTGAGGCGCTGCTCCGGGGTGTAGGGGTTGCGGGCCGGGCGGGTGCCACACCGCACGCGAGTTGCGAATTACACAACATCTGCGTAATGCGCAACGAACTCAAGGAAGCCCGAGCCCCGGACGCATGTCAAGGGCTTCGCTACAGATGATCAGGCGGAGGGGAAGAGATGCTCCCGCGCCCATTCCGGATCAGGGTTGGTGTGCGGCTGCCCCGCCACGACCACCGTCGGCACGGTCTCATTGCCGTCGTTGACGGCCCGTACCGCTGCCGCGCCGGCCGGGTCGCGCCAGATGTCGACCCAGTGCGCCCGACGGGCGTCGCGGCCCAGCCGGACGCGCAGGCGCATGCAGTACGGGCAGCCCGGGCGCCAGTAGACGATCGGCCGCCCGTCGGCAGCGCTGCGGCGCTGCGCCTCCAGGGCACCGATCGACCTCGGGAAGATCAACGGCGAATTGACTCCGGCGAGCAGCACGAACACCAGCAGGAGCGCGGCGGCCGCGCCGGGGCTGCCGTCGAGGAACAGCGCGGTCGCCACGGCCGAGCCGCCGACGACGAGCAGCAGGGGCAGGAACCAGGCGCGCGTCATGATGACGCAGGCTATCGGCGAGCCGGGCGGACACACACCCCGGTCGCGGGCCCGGCGCATCCCGACTTGATAGGCAAGCGACGGCTTGCCTATGCTGGAGTCGTGGCCGATGACCTCTTCAAAGCCCTGGCCGACGCCACCCGTCGCACCATCCTCGACGAGCTCACGGAGAAATCCGGACAGACACTGTTCGAGATCTGCTCGCGACTGGCCATGAAGCACCAGCTGGCCATTTCCCGCCAGGGAGTCTCCCAGCACCTCGCCGTGCTGGAGGCCGCAGGGCTCGTCGAGACCAGGCGGGAGGGCCGCTACAAGTTCCACGACCTGAATACGGCCCCGCTGCGGCGGATCACCGAACGGTGGCACGTCCCCGAGACATCCGGACCGGAGAAGAGCACCTCATGAAGATCCATCTGACCAGCGTCTTCGTCGACGACCAGGCCAAGGCCCTGCACTTCTACACGGAGATCCTCGGCTTCGTGAAGAAGCACGACGTTCCCGTGGGCGAGAAGGACCGGTGGCTCACCGTCGTCTCCCCCGAAGAGCCCGGCGGCACGGAACTCCTGCTGGAGCCCGTCGGTCACCCGATCGCCCGGACCTACCGCGACACCCTCGTCCAGGACGGCATCCCACTGGCCCAGTTCGCGGTCGAGGACGTCAACGCGGAGTACGAGCGGCTGCGCGCCCACGGCGTCCGCTTCACCCAGGAGCCCCTGGAGATGGGCCCCGTCACCACGGCCGTCTTCGACGACACCTGCGGAAACCTGATCCAGATCGCCACCCAGCCGGGGTAGGCGGTCGGGTACCGGGAGGGGGCCCGGGCAGGCGCCGCCCGCTCGCCGTCACCGAGCCAGCGGCCGCCACCGGGATTCCCGCCCGGGATCGATGCCGCTCAGCCACACCAGCGCCCCATCGACCAGGCCGGGCTTGTCCCGAGCGGCCAGGGACGGGGCTTCGAGCATGTCGGCGGCCTCTTCCAAGTACGTGACGAGTGTGTCGAGCTCCTCGACGACATCATCGTTGTAGCGGGACCAGCGGCCCAGGTAGCCGGTCTCGGCGTCCAGGTACAGGCCCGAGGTGGGGTCGGACGGGCCGCGGGTGACGACCGGGATCCAGGTCACCTTCCATACGGTGCCCGGCTCGCACTCGGGGCGGTCTGCGCGGGCGGCCTCGTGCCGGGCCTGGGAGTCCATCCGCTGCCGGTGGACCTCGACCACGGCGTCCAAGGTCATCAGGGCTCCATTGCCCGGAAGGCACCCCGAGCCTTCGACTCCGTCGTCACCCGCGGTCAACAACCACAGGGCGCTCAGCTCGACGGGTATCCGGATGCCGAGTTCGTCCTCCACGGTGGCGACGGCGGCAGGCCGCGCTCCGGGCCGGAGCGCGGCGTAGGAGTCGGGGGCGTGGTGCTGGAGCAGGCGGGTGACGCGGTGCCAGGCGTCGGCGACCTCCCGGACCGTGACCGCGGTGAGGGCGGGATCGGCGGCCGGCTCCGGCTCTCGCTCCGGTTCCCCGGCGTCCGCTTCCGGCTCGACGAAGGAGGCCGGGGCGACATGCCGGATCACGACCCTCTCGGGCTCGCGGATGTAGCCGACGGCCAGGTCGGGGCAGTCCTCGAAGACGTCGCCGTCGACCATCACCGTGAGGATGCCGGGCAGCCCCGACGGCCGTCCCATGTCCGGGTCGTCGGCCAGTCGACCGGCCAGCACCTTCAGGGCGTAGGGGACGCCGGCGCCGAGCCCGGTGGCCAAGTCGCTCACGTGCGAGGGTATTTCGACGTTCACGGCCGGACGCTCCTTGCTGATCGGGTCACGAGCGATCCCCCACAGTAGGACGCCCGCGTCCACACGGGCGGGTGCGCCTCGGACACGGACTCGCTGACGGAGCAGCTCACCGCATCCGAGACGACCGCGACCCAGGACCGTCAGGTGCCGGGCTTCGGGTACAGCTGGTTCAGTACGGCGAAGTCGTCCGACGACGGGTGCTGCGGGAACTCCGGTACGGAAAGGCAGCTGTTGGTGGATCCGTTGTGGTCGAGTCCGAGGGCGTGGCCCATCTCGTGGCAGGCGACGCTGCGCCGGGCCGCGTAGGTGTTCGGGGTGACCTGGTCGTTGAGCTTGACCGTGACGCTGCCGTCGACGAAGTAGCCGCCCGACGTGGACGCCTCGGTCAGGCCGTACCAGGCGGTGCCGTAGTTGCCGCTGTACACGTGCACGCAGTGCCGCCCGCCCCCTGGGCAACCGGCGGTGTGCCAGCGGTAGTAGGCGTCGATGCCGGGGGCCTGGTACCAGTCGACCCGGGCGTCGGTCACGGGCCACGAGTCGCCGCTGTGGTCGAGGAAGTACACCTGCGGGTCGTTGAAGGGGCCGTAGGCCCACTTGTGGCCGCACCAGGCGGAGGCGGTGCCGACGATGGGCGAGCAGCCGGCGATGCCGATGCCGAGCGCGCTGTTCTCGTCCTGTACGCCGCGGACGCCCTGCCTGCGCAGCGTGCTGCGCAGTTCGTCGGCCGTGACGCCCGGGGCGGGTTCGTAGATGGCGGTGTAGGTGGTGCCGTCGGAGCGCGGTTGGACCACGTAGACGGCGTTGTCCGCCCCGGCGCGGTCGGACGAGGGCCCCGTCGGGGCAGCCGTGTCCGCCTGCACCGCCGGGGCCGAGAGCGCGACCACCAGCGCGGTCACTGCCAGTCCGATCGCGGTTCTCGTTCTTCGCAGCATGTCGTTCCCCCTGTGGCCCGCGACCGCCTCCCGCCGACTCCTCGCGGCGGGATCCATGAGCGGCCGTGGACAGACGAGCGCAAGGGTGGCATGTCCTCGACAATCAGGGAACGACGTCAATCGGCCACATTGGACCCCTATGGCGGAACCCGGCCGGACGGATCAGAGGTGCGGGACGGTGGTCGGCGTCGGTGCGGGCGCCGCGGTGCCATGGGGTGGCCGTTCCTGGCAGCCGCGCCGGCTGATCACCCTGATCCTGATGTCGGCGTTCGCGGCCTCGCTCGCCGCCCGGACGTGCGCCACCCGGCATCGCCTCCGGGCCTCACCGAGTTCGTGGCGACCGAGCTCTCCGAGGAGACGTTCCGAGGCCCTGCCGGCCGGTTTCGACGCTCCGCCAAAAGGGCCGTACCGAACATCCTGTCGCCCGTCTCGTCGTTGAGCCCGGCATGAAGATCATCACTGCCGCGGCACTCGCCGGAGCGGCTCTCCTCATGGCCGCCGTCCCCGCCTCCGCCGACGACGGGCCCGTCGACTTCGGCATCTTCCAGGGAGTCAACGACACCAAGGGCTCGAACAGCACGGACTCGGGCACGACCTGGAGGCAGACCGACAACGGGAGCGGCGCAGCCGTCCCGAAGTCGCCCCTGACCATGCTGGTGGACAGCCTGGCGTGGTCCGGCCGGCAGTGACGTGACCGGATCCCCGAGCCGGTGAGGGCGGGGCTGTCCTCCCTCACCGTCCGGGTCGGGTCAACGCGACGGAATCGCCGCTTCTGCCGCCGCCCTGATCCGCGTGCCGAAGCCCGGAGCGTCCTTGCGGGCGGCGGAGAGCGCCAGGCCGACGAGAAGCTTGCCGATGCCGTGGCCTTCCAGAACGTTGTGGATACGGACCTGGGTCCTGCCCTCGCCGAGCGGTTCCAGGTCGTAACCGCCCTCACTGGCCGTGACGATGTTCTTCGACACCTCGGCCCAGCGAATCTTCGTGGGGGCCTGGAGTTCGGTGATGCGGAACTCCCTGGCCGTCTTCATCCCGGCGTCCTTGACCGAGCTGCGGAAGACCGTGCCCACGGCGGTCGGGGAGTCGGGGACCCGCTCGATCTTGAGCACGCGGGGGCTGAACTGCGGGTCGTTGCGTCCGTCGGCGAGGTAGTCGAACACCGCCTCGACAGGTCGATCGACCTCGAACGTCGCCTCAAACCGTCCTGCCATGAGCACTCCTCGATCGCTTGAGCCGCAGCGTGCCCGCGGCTCATCCGCAGGCCGTCCGCCGGGTCTGTGGGGAACCGCCCCTTGGGCATGCGAGGAGCCGCGCCGCCCGTCCTGTCGTGGCGGCACCGCGACTCTATGGGGCCGCTGGGCATCCCGCGAGGCGAACGACGCGAACCCGCGCCCGAGATGCCGGGGCGCGGGTTCCTGTGTGCGACGAGGTGTCAGCCCGCTTCCTGCTGTCGGCGCCGCCGGGCCGGCGGATTCAGGCTGAGGGTGAGCGGGGCCGCGGTGAAGACGGAGGAGTACGTGCCGACCGCCAGGCCGATGAGCAGGGCGAGGGCGAAGTCGGTGAGGGTGTCGTCGGCGAGGACGGCGAGGGCGGTGAGGATGATGGCGGCTCCCATGCCGGTGTTGACCGTGCGGGGCAGGGTCTGGAGGATCGCCTGGTTCGTCAGGCGGGACGACGGTGTCGTGCGGTCGCGGGCGAGGAGTTCGCGGATGCGGTCGAAGAGGACGACCGAGTCGTTGACCGAGTAGCCGATGACGGTCAGCAGGGCGGCCAGGAAGACCCCGTCGATCGGCTTGCCCAGCCAGGCGAAGACGCCGACGAGGATCACCACGTCGTGCACGAGCGCGCCGACGGCCGCGGTCGCGTACCTCCAGCGGAACCGGACCGCCAGGTAGAGCAGCTGGGCGCCCAGGGCGAGACCGAGGGCGATGACCGCGTTGCGGCGCAGTTCGTCGCCCAGGCTGGGGCCGATCAGCTCGTCACGGACCTTCTTCGTCTCACCGCCGAGTCCGCCGATGGTGTCGCTGACGGTGACCGCCTCGGTGTTGGTCAGGTTCGCGGTGCGCACGGTGAGGGCGGTGTCGCCGGACGACTGTACGACCGCGCGGGGGAACCCGGCCTCGGTGAGGGCTTCGCGTGCGCGGTCGGGGTCGACGGCCTTGGTCGTGGAGTACTCGATGAGCCGGCCGCCGGTGAAGTCGATGCCGAGGTCGAGGCCGCGCACCAGGACGCCCGAGACGGCCATGACGAGCAGCGCTCCCGACACGGCCAGCCAGCGGCGGGGACGACGCATCAGGAACGGGTTACGGCGCAGCAGTCCGTCCCGTACCCGTCCGGTGTCGGCGATGCCGGTGAGGCGCGGGCGTCGGCGGACCGCAGGCCGTCCGGCCGCGTACTCGGCCAGTACCCGCGTGATGACCAGGGCGCTGATCATGGAGGCGAGGACACCGATGCCGAGGGTGACGCCGAAGCCGCGGACCGGGCCGGAGGCGAGGGCGAACAGGAGGCCGGCGGCGACGAGTGTGGTGATGTTGGAGTCGGCGATCGCGCTGAGCGCGCCGCGGAATCCCGCCGTCAGGGCCGACCGCGGGCTGGGGCGGCTGCGGGCGGCGTACTCCTCACGGGCCCGTTCGAAGACCAGGACGTTGGCGTCCACGGCCATGCCGATGGCCAGGACGAACCCGGCGAGCCCGGGCAGGGTCAGGGTGGCGCCGAGCGCGGCCAGGGCGGCGTAGGAGATCAGGCCGTAGCAGAGCAGGGCGGCGGTCGCGAGCAGGCCCATGAGCCGGTAGACGGCGATGATGAACAGCGCGGTCAGGGTGGTGCCGATGACGGCGGCCCAGGCCGCGGCCTCGATGGCCGCCTCGCCGAGGGTGGCGCCGACGGTGCGCTGTTCGACGGTCTCGACCGGTACGGGCAGGGCGCCACCGGAGATGAGCAGCGCGAGTTCGCGGGCCTCGGCGTCGTCGAAGGAGCCGGTGATCTGGGTCGTGCCGCCAGGGATGCCCGTACCGCAGCCGACGGACGGGTCGACCTGCGGCGAAGAGATGATCTTGTTGTCGAGGACGATGGCGACCCGGCGCTGCGGGTCCCCCGCCGGGTGGCAGGCGGCCTGTGCGGTCACGTCCGCCCACGCGTCGCGGCCGTCGCCGGTGAAGTCGATGGAGACGTGCCAGCCGGCGCCGCTCTGTGGGTCGAAGCGGGCGTCGGCACCCTTGACGTCCTGTCCGGTGAGGGCGGCGGCCTTGAGCCGCAAGGGCTGCCCGGACTCGTCCGGCAGGGTCTGCTCCTTGGCCGGGTCGGCCGGCCCCGGACCGGTGGTGCCGTCGGGGATCTCGGCAGTGCCGAGGACCGGGTGGACCGTGAGCTGGGCGGTGCGGCCCAGGACGTCGGCGGCCTTCTTCGGGTCCTGTACGCCCGGCAGTTCGACGAGGATGCGGTGGTCGCCGGAGCGGACGAGGGTCGGTTCGGCTACGCCGAGCGCGTCGATGCGGCCCCGCAGCACTTCCATGGTGCGGTCGGTGGCCTCGCGGTCGGCTTCGGTGGTGGCGGTGGAGCGGGTTTCGAGGGTGATCTGGGTGCCGCCTCGCAGGTCGAGTCCTAGGCGGACGGGTGTCGTGAGGGCGATGGCCAGCGATGCGGCGATCACGGTGAGGGCGAGCAGCGCACGCGCGCGCAGGGAGTTCTTCCGGCGTTTCAACACAGGCCTCCGGCAGGCACGTCACGGCAGCGGCAGCGGCAGCGGCAGCGGCAGGCAGCGGCAGGCAACGGCGGACCGCGGGCTCGCGTTGCCGTGACGAGGTAAAGGGTGATGGGTTGCTTCAGTTGCCGGTGGGCGCCGGAGGGGCCCTGCCGCGGTCGTGTGCGGATCGGCCGGGGCAGGCGAGTGCGTGCGTGGGTACCGCGGGAGTGCGTGAGCCGACGGCAGGGCGGCCGGCAGCGGCTTCGCCCGGGTCGGTGGCGTGGTGATCCGGCAGGCCGGGGCGCTCGCCGAGCGGGTCGTGCCGGGTTCTGGGCTGTGTCGCGCAGCCGGCGGCGCACGGGCTGTCCGCGCGGGGTCCGTGGTCGGCGAGTTGGGCGCTCGTGGCCGTGGCGGCCCGGTCGTGCTTCGGCCCGTCGATGGGGTGCGCGGTGTGGGCGGGGACCAACGCGAGCAGGACGGCGAGGAGGACGCCGAGCGTTCCGGTGAGCCGATGCACCGCGGCCGAACTCCGCTGCCCGGAAATCGGGATGGCGCGGGATGCCGGGCGCATGCACCATCCCTCTCTGGACGTGTTCGGATCCTTGACGTCGGTCCCTGAAACGGTGTCAGGGTTCGATAAGACCGGAACGGATGGCGTACCGGGTCAGTTCCAGCCGGTCGCGCAGACCTAGTTTGTGCAGAAGATTGGCGCGATGGCGATGCACGGTCTTGACGCTGATGAACAGCATCTCGGCGATCTCCTTGGAGGAGTGGCCCTCTGCGACGAGCTTGAGGACCTCCTCCTCGCGGGGCGTGAGGAGACGTTCGGCGTCCTCCTCGCCGTGCCGGACGCGATCCAGGTAGTTGCGGATCAGGGCCGTGACCGCGCCGGGGTAGAGGAACGGCTCGTTGCGCATCGCGGCCCGGCAGGCGGCGACGAGGTCACGGTCGGCCACCGACTTCAGCACGTAGCCGCAGGCCCCGGCCTTGAGCGCCTGGAACAGGTACTGCTCGTTGTCGTGCATCGTCAGCATCAGGATGCGCAGGTCCGGCTTGAGCGCGCTCAACTCGCGGGTGGCCTGGAGGCCGGTCATGCGTGGCATGGCGATGTCGAGGATGGCCAGGTCGATGTCCTGCTTGCGCGCCTCCTCGACGGCCTCCGCTCCGTCCCCGGCCTCGGCGACGACCTGAAGGTCGGGTTCCCGGTCGAGGATGAGGCGTACACCGCGGCGCACGAGCGCGTGGTCGTCGGCGAGGAGGATGCGGATCGGCGCCGGGCCGGCGGGCGCCGGCGTCGAGGCCGAGGTGGGTTCGGGAGGCATCGGGTCGTGCATGGTCAGCGCTGCTTCCTGGGGACGGGTGCGGTGAGCCGGATCCGGGTGCCGGTGCCGGGTGTGGAGGTGATGTCCAGGGTCGCGCCGGCGAGCAGCGCCCGCTCCCGCATCCCGCGGATCCCGGCCCCCTCGCAGGCGGCCTCGATGCCGCGGCCGTCGTCGGCGATCTCCAGGACCACCGCCTGGTCGGCGCCGTGCAGGCTCACCTCGACCCGGCGGGCGTCCGCGTGCCGGGCGGCGTTGGTCAGACTCTCCTGAGCCACCCGGTACAGGACGAGCTCGCTCTCGTGGTCGAGGGCGGGCAGATCGCTGTCGAGGCGCCGTACGACTCGCAGTCCGGTGTGGGTGGCGAAGTCCTGCGAGAGCGAGGTCAGCGCGCTGACCAGGCCGAGGTCCTCCAGGACACCGGGGCGCAGACGCCTTACCAGACGCCGCACCTCGTCCAGGCTCTCCCGGGTGATCTCCTGGGCCTGCTGGAGGTCCTCGCGCAGCGGCTCGGGGGCGTCGTCCGCAGCGCGCTTGAGCACCAGCAGGATCGCGGTCATGCTCTGGCCGACCTCGTCGTGCAGTTCCTGGGCGATACGGCGGCGTTCCGCCTCCTGGGCCAGCAGCGCCCGGGCGCTGGACGTGGCGCGCTCGTGCTCCAGCCGGTCGAGCATGGCGTTGAAGGTGCGGATCAGTTCGGCCACCTCGCTGCCGGCGGCGCCGGGCACGGGGAGCCGCTGACCGGGGCGCAGCAGGTCGACGGTGGTCATGAGGCGGGTCAGCCGGTCCAGCGGGGCCAGGCCCCAGCGCAGCAGGGTGCCGTTGGCGACGAGCATGACGGCCAGGCCGCCGACCAGGATCATCGCCTCGGTCAGCAGCACCGGCACGGAGACGGTCACCGGCGCCCACAGCAGCAGCGCCGTGGCGATGCCCAGGACCACGGCGTTGAGCCCGAAGATCCGCCAGAACAACGACACGGGGTGTTTCCTCCTTCTACGACCCGACCCTAACCAGCTCGGCTCACAGTCATCGCACCCCCTGCGCGTGAACCGCGGTATCCGGGTCCGATCGGGGGCCTGACCGGATCCGATCGGATCTGACCGGGCCGGGACTCGAACAGGCCTCATCGACCCCGCACCAGCCTGCCCTGCCCCACGCGCGCGGTCGATGGGGCCCGGTCCCCATTTCCCCGGTCATGGGGTACCCATACGCCGTCCAGGCCGGGCGGCGTGTGGTCATCGCGGTCCCGGGCGAATGGGGCCTGCGCCCGATGGGATTCCGACGCCGTACGGAGCAGAGTCGAAGGTGCCAGGGCCGCCCGGTTCGGCGAGGACCCGCGGTCTCCACGGAAGCCCGCGGTCCGACGAACCGGGCGGCCGTTGCTGCGCCCGTCACCTGCTGAGAAAGGACTCGTCGTGCCCCTCGACACCTCCTCCCCGTCCGAGACCCCTCAGGCACCCGACGCTGCTCGGACGCCCCGGGCCGAGATCGTCGACCCCCGTCCCGGTCGGCTCACCGCTCATGAGGCCCGGCAGCGCCTGGAACACGCCCGCAACAGCCGGCTGGCGCAGTTGCAGGCCCTCAGCGAGACGGGCCAGAGCGCGGACGACCATCTGCTGTCGACGCAGGCCGAGGCGATCCAGCGGGTCCTCAAGGAGATCAACGAGGCGTTCGCCCGCATCGACGACGGCTCCTACGGCGCCTGCCTTGGCTGCTCCAAGCCCGTCCCCGCCGAGCGCCTGGAGATCCTCCCGTACACCCGGTACTGCGTCCCCTGCCAGCGCCGCGCCGCCACGTGACCGGCGACTCCCCCGTCTCCACCGACTCGTTCTGATCGACCCCGGTCGGCTCCGATCGGCTCTGATGCAACTCAGAGCCGCCCTGACCGACTTCCTCTCCTGCCCTGCTCAAAAGGGGTGAAGTGGTGAACCACCAGACCGTCGGCGACCGTGCCATGCACCTGTCGCCCGAGGACCTTGCCGCGCTCCGGGAAAACCTGCACGAACAGCGCCTGTTCCGTCAGGACCAGCTGCGCCAGATCGCCGCGGCGCCACGCGCCGAGGAGCTGCTCGGCCGCCGTTCCGCGGCGCAGGCCGAGGTGCACGTCAAGCTCGCCGCGTCCGCGCGCATGGTGCTCGCCGACGTGGAGGCGGCGCTGCAGCGCATGGCCGACGGCAGTTACGGCGCCTGCCATCTGTGCCGGCGGGCCATCGACCGCGAGCGCCTGACGATCGTGCCGCAGGCCCGCTACTGCGCCCGGTGCCAGCAGGTGCGCGAGGCCGGCCGATGACGCTGGTCCCGCGCCCTCGCACCGGCTCTTCCTCCAACCACCGGCACCGGCCCTGGCCGATGTGCCGGCAGTGCTGCGGCCTCGCCCTCGACATGGGCAGCGCGCGTACCCGCGCCTGGATCGCCGGCCGCGGCATGATCCTCGACGTACCCACGATCACGTTCCCGGGCGCCGGGGCGGTGTATCCGATACAGCGGGGCGCCATCGTCGACGTTCCGGGTACGTCCCGGATGCTCGACCGGCTGCTCGGTCACCGTCTGCCCCGCCTCACCCGGCCGCTGGTGGTGGTCACCACGCCGGTCCTGGACGGGCCCACCTACCGGGAACGGGCCCGTACGGCAGTGGAGGTGCTGCGTCCGCGCACGGTGCTGACGGTCCCCACCGCGCGTGCCATAGCGCTGGCCGCGGACGCGGACCTCTCCCGGCCGCTGCTCGTGGTGGACATCGGCGCCCACCTCACCGAGGTGGTCCTCCTCGCCGAGGGCATGGTCTTCGACGCCCGGCGCACGGCGGTGGGCACGACCGACATCTCCGCGCCCGGCACCTCGGCGGAGGTCGTCGAAGCCGTTACGACGATGATCACCTCGATGCTCCGGCAGGACCGCACGTCCGTGACCGCCGACGCCCTGTGCCGGGGTGCCCTCCTGGCGGGCGGCGGGGCGTTGCGTCCCGACCTCACGTACCGGCTCACCGGCAGCCTGCACGCGCCCCTGCGAGCCGTCCCGGCACCGCACACCGCCGCGATCCGCGGCGCCGCGAAGATCCTCCAGTCCGCCCACGCGCACCCTTCGACGAGGTCCGCACATCCGCCCGGACGGGGCACCGGCCCGCACTCCCATTAGCCCCGTCCCCGACTGCCACGGCCGGTGCCGCTCCACCGGCCGTGGCACCCATTCCGGCGTCGCGGCCCCGTCCCGTTCCCGTCCCGCGGAAGGAGAAATCCGTGTCCGGCACGATCCCGCCCGCGCAGCCACCCCCGCCTTCCGACCCCCGGCACCCGTGGGTGCACCCCCTGTCGCTCTGGCTGTGGCGGCACAACCCACTGCGCCGGAGGTCCGACCGCCTCCAGGGCTGGATCGCCCTCGCCCTGCTGCTCCTCGCACCGTTCCTCGGCCTGATCGCCATGTTCACCATCGGTGACACGGCCTACCGGCACTACGTCACGACAGCCGCCGACCAGCGCAAGACCCGGCACCTCACCACGGCCGTACTCACGCACGACGCTCCGCGCCATCCCGAACCCGGCTCGGAGGAGGCGAAGAAGACGCGCTACCCGGCCACGGTCCGCTTCACCGACCCACAGGGCACGATCCGTACCGCACCGACCGACGTGCTGCCCGGGCTCACGGAGGACAGCAGGGTCGAGGTATGGGTCGACATGGAGGGAGCGCTCACCGAACCGCCCATGACCGCGGAACAGATCCGCAGCCGCGCCATGGGCTGGGCCCTCCTCGCCTTCCTGACGGTCGCCCTCGCCGGTATCGCCGCCTACGGCGCCGCAGCCCACGTCCTGAACCGGCGCAACATGGCCGAGTGGGAATCCAAGTGGGCGGAAACCGCGCCGCGTTGGACCACATCCTCCTGAACGACCGGCCGGGCCGGACACCTGATGGCGGCCGACGCCAGGAGCCGCTGCCGCTCGCCCGCCGCCGCAACACCCACCGACAACTCCACTCACTGCGTGGCTGTTGTCAGCCGATGAGGGCTTGGGTGATCTGCCGAGTGGTCTGCGCGGCGACCCGGGGGTTGACCGCGGCGTAGGAGGTGTAGGCGTTCAGGCCGGTGGCCAGGGCCCAGCCGCGGCCCCGCATCCAGGTGTCGTCGTCCACGCCGAGCACATCGCGGAAGGCGGCTCGGCCGGCGGCCGACATCAGGGTGAAGGCGATCATCAGGTCGCAGGCCGGGTCGCCCTTGCCGAGCCCGCCGAAGTCGATGACGGCGCTGAGGCGGCCGTCGGAGGTCAGCAGGTTGCCGGTGTGGAAGTCGCCGTGGAACCACACCGGAGCTTGGTCCCAACCGGGCGCATCCAACGCCGCGTTCCACAGTTCGGCCATCGCTGTCGTGTCGAACACCCCGTCGACCTCGGCGATGGCCAGCCGCGTCGCGCGGTCCCGGTCGGACAACGGCCGGCCGGTGAGGTCGTCGCCGACGTCGACGGCGGGGATGTCCTCGGGCGCGAACCGCTGCAGGGCGGCGAGGAATTGGGCCAGTTCGACCGCGGCGCCGGAGGAGTCGCCCAGTGTGTCGACGGTGGCCACCTCGCCGTCCAGCCAGCGGGACACCGCCCACGGCCATGGATAGCCGAAGTCGGGGTCACCGGCCCCCACCGGTACCGGGACGGCCAGGGGAACGTGCGGGGCGAGGCGGGGCAGCCACCGGAATTCCTTCCTGGCCTGCCCTATGGCTCCGGCATGGCGGGGCAGCCGGACGGCCAGCTCCTCGCCCAACCGGTAGATCACATGGTCCGAGCCGGCCGGGTCGAGCAGCTTCAGGGGCAGCCCGGCCCACTGCGGGAACTGCGTATCGACCAGACGCCTGACCAGTGCCTCGTCGATCCGAGGGCGCAGGTCTGCGGCACTCCCGGCTACCAAGAGCAACTCCCTTTGTCGACCCGCTCCGTGCGACGGGTAGTCGCAACCATCACAGTGGTTCGCGGCTGCACCTGTCGACCGATTTCGCGACGCCCGGCAGCACCTCCTGTGCCGGCTGCTCTAAGTCGGCTTGAGGTCGGTGCGCACCAGGTGATGGTCCGAATTCTCGCTCGGATTCACATGCTGCTCGAGCGGCACGAAGCCCCGCAGGAAGACGTAGTCGAACTTGCTCTGCCAGTCGGTGGTCACCTCACAGACACCGGTGGCCGAGGGGCCGCACCCGGGATCGGCATCCGAGGCCAAGGCCCACATCTTCGTGAGTTCGGGGGATTCCGGCACGGCATTGAAATCGCCGAGAACGATCGCCCTGTCGTACTTGCGGACCTCGGCGGTGAGTACGCCGATCTGCTCGGCCCGGAACTCCTCCTGGCGGCGGTGGGCGAGATGCGTGTTGAAGACGCGAGTCGACTTTCCGCCGACAGTCGTGGTGACTGCCATGTATCCGCGGTCCTCGGATCCGCCGTCGGGGTATTCCACGTTGACGTGGTCCTTCATCGGCGCGATCGAGAGAATCGCCTGACCGAAACCCCCGGGGTTCCACGGCACTCCCCCGCAGCGGCCCCAACTCTGCAGAACCGTCCCGTACTCGACGTGGTAGACGAGCCCGTAGCGACGCTGCAGAGAGTTGCGGATCTTCTCGACATCACGCACGCACGTCTCTTGCATGCCGATGACCTGCGGCGCATACCTGGCGATGTCCGCCGCCCGGTCCTCGTTGCTCACGTCGCAGGGATTGCAGATGTTCCACGTCATGACCCGGTTCGGTACGGCATCCCGAACGGCGTCGGGCGGCGGTGACCCGCCGAAGAGACCATCGCTTGGCGTGCTTGGGCCGACAAGCACGATGAAAGCCACGACCACGGCCCCCGCGAGCAACCCAGTGCCCCTTCCGAACACCACCGCCTCCTCACGTGGACACCCACGGCATCACACATCTCAAGAAAGAGATTAAAAGACGAACCTGTGTGCCACACGCGCCGCTCCCGATCTCAGGAGCACTCGCGCATCTGCGAGAAGGAGCCCCGACCCGGCTCCTCACGCTCGTCACCGCCGACGGGCGGGAACTCGTATCCCCTTCGAGCTGCCGGTGTGGCAGTTCTTCTCCACCGGCGGCGTCCCGTACATGATCTATGAGGCCGGTGAGAGGCTCGCGGTGGCCCGGGGCTGACCCTGGACCGATCCGGAGGGATGACTCCCGGCAACCTTGCCACGGAGGTGTGGCGCGGATCACGTGCAGGGGAAAACCTGCGGCGCGGCCCGGGCGTCTAGCGGGTGTGAGATCAGTCAGAGCAACGCTGCACGAGCTGGACGAGGAGCGTCTCGTCCGGCTGGTGGCAAGAGGCGATCGTGCCGCGTTCGAGGAGTTGTACCGGCGCACGTCGCCGTGGATGGCGGTGCGGCTGCGCCGCCGGTGCGGGGACGAGCAGATCGTCGCCGAGGTCATGCAGGAGACCTACTTGGCGGTGTGGCGGGCGGCGGGCGCGTTCGCCGGGGCCGCGGTCGGCGGGACGGCCACCGGTTGGCTGTGGACGATCGCGGCGCGCCGTCTCGTCGACGCGTTCCGGCGCAGGGCCCACCACGCGGAGCCGCCGCCGGCCGCCGCTCCGCCCGGCGCGGCGCCCGCCGCCGAGGAGGAGGCGCTCGCCGCGACCGTCGGCGGTGATCTCGGGGACGCGCTGCGGTGCCTCGCACCGGAGTTGAGACAGGTACTGCAGGCCATGGTGCTCGACGGGCTGTCGGTCCGGGAGACCGCGGTCCTGCTCGGACTGCCCGAAGGCACGGTCAAGACCCGTGCCCGCCGGGCCCGGAGCGCGATGCGGAGGGCGCTGGCATGAGCGTGGAACATGCGTCGACGCGGATCATCGAGGGTTACGCGCGCGGCGACGCGAGTCTCCCGGCCGACGAGGTGTGGGCCGTGGAGGCCCATCTGGAGGCGTGCCGGGTGTGCCGCGACCGGCTGTCGGCGGTCGTCGGGGCCGAGGCCCCCGCGGTGGCATCGCTGGTCGACACCGTGTGGTCCGGCCTGGAACCCCAGTTGGCGGTGACCGCCACGATGCCGCGTCGGCGGCGCTGGTCGGCGCGGCTGGCGAGATGGATGACGCCCACGATGATGCCGTGGCTTGCGATGGTCGTGGGCGTGACGCTGCTGGCCCTGCTGCTCGACCTGGTCGGCACCGGCACCGACTCCGGCCAGGTGTCGCTGGTGCTGCTGTTCGCGCCGGTCCTGCCGGTGCTCGGTGTCGCGGCGTCCTGGTCGCGCGGCTTGGATCCGGCGTACGAACTGACGGCCTCGGTGCCCAGGGCCGGGCTCTATCTGGTGCTGCGGCGCACCGCGTCCGTACTCGGAGTGGTCGTCCCCGCGTTGCTGGTGGGCGGATGGGTGACCGGGGTGATGGTGGCGCAGTGGCTGTTGCCCTGTCTGGCCTTCACGGTGACGACGCTGGCGCTCGGCAGCGTCGTGGGCGTGACCCGTGCCGCCGTCGTACTGGCGGGTGTGTGGGCCGCCGTCGTCGTGGCGCCGACCCTGGCCACCAGCCGGACGACCTTCGCCCTGCAGACGAACGGCCTGCCCGCATGGGGGCTGATCCTCGCGCTCGGCATCGCTGTCGTGATCGCCCGCAGAGGCTCCTACTCCGTGCTGGGAGCCCATCGATGACCACTAGAAGGGAACACCACATGACGTCCGCGGTGAGCGCGGCCGATATCGCACCGACGGCCTACGCCTGGGAGATCCAGGCCACCGGGCTGAAGGTCAGGGTCGGCAGGAACCGGATGGCCGTCGACGGCCTCGACCTCGCGCTGGGGACCGGCGTCCATGGACTCCTCGGCCCCAACGGCGCCGGCAAGACCACCCTCATCCGGACGCTGGCCACCGTGCTGCGCCCCACCGAGGGCACCCTGGAGATGCTCGGCGAGTCCGTGAGCGGCAGGGGCGAGCACCGTGCGCTGCGCCGTCGAATCGGGTATCTGCCGCAGGAGTTCGGCTACTACAGGCGCTTCACGGTGCGCGAGTTCGTCGAGTACATGGCCTGGCTGAAGGAGGTTCCGAAGGCGGACATCCCGGCGGCGGTGCAGCGGGCCGTGGAGCGGGTGGGGATGGCGGACCGCGCCGACGAGAGGATGAAGGCCCTGTCGGGCGGCATGGTCCGGCGGGTCGGCATCGCCCAGGCGATCGTCAACGACCCGACGGTCCTGCTGCTGGACGAACCGACGGTGGGCCTCGACCCGGCCCAGCGGCTGCGCTTCCGCGAGCTGCTCCAGGAGTTGGGTACGGACACCTGCGTGGTCGTCTCGACCCACCTGGTGGAGGACGTGGCCGCCGCCTGCACCGACGTGGTGCTCTTCGCCGAGGGCCGGCTGGTCTTCCAGGGCCCGCCGGACGAACTGGCCTCGGTGGGCGGCCCGGAGCACGAGGGCGACACCCCGCTGGAGCGCGGCTACTCGGCCATGCTGCTCAACCCCCAGCAGGGAAGGGGCTCCTGGTGAACGCCCGCATCCTGCGCATCGAACTGAAGCGTTCAGTCGCTCCATGGGCCGGCGCGGTGGTCCTGACGACGGCTCTCGGGTTCCTGTACCTCCTGAACGCCGCGTGGTGGAGGGGCACCACGGCGTGGACGGCCCAGTGGACGCCGATGGCCATGTGGACCCGCGCCCTGCTGTTCTACCTGTGGCCCGTCGCCGTGGGGCTCGGGACGCTGCAGGGCCTGCGCGACCACCGCTCGAAGATGTCCGAGCTGCTCACGAGCACGCCGCGCCCCGCCCGGCACCGCGCGGCCGCGCTGGCGGGCACGACGGCGTTCACGCTGGCCTCGGCCTTTGGACTGCTGGTCCTCGTGGGTGCGGTCCAGGTGATCGCCAACACCGAGTACACACACCTCGGATGGCTGCCGATCTCACTGGTGGGTGCCCTTTTCCTGATCGCGGGAGCCGTGCTGGGCATGGGAGCGGGGCGAGCTCTGCCGTCCGTGCTCACCCCGCCCTCACTGGCCATGGCCGCCTTCGTGTTCACGATCCTCATGCACTCGTCACTGGGCCGGACACAGACGGACTCGGCGACAGGGTTCCCGAGCACGGAGCCGAACCGGATCTCGCTGCTCTCACCGACGGTGGAAGAGGTACGCAACGCACTCCTGACGCTCTCCACATCCGTCCACGTCGGGCAGACGATCTGGCTGCTCGGCATGGCCGCGACCGGCTTCGCGCTGCTGGTCGCCGCGACCGCCCGCACCCGCCTGATCGCCCTTACGCCCGTCATGGCGGGTGCGGTGATCGCCCTGCTCGTCCTCCCCTCCGACCCACGCCACATGTATGTCGTAGACACAGCCGCAGCGGAGTTGGTGTGCGACGGCCATGTGTGCGTGACGAAGACACAGCAGTCACGACTGGCCGACCTGGCGGGGCGGGGCAACGAGGCGCTACGTCTGCTGCACGGCGCCCTGGGCGACGATGCGCCGACCTCGGTCCGGGAGAACACGACGGTGCTGCCGCACGGAGCCACTCCCCGGTGGTCCCGCGAAACAGTGCTCCTCGACTTCGACGACGGCATCATCGACGCCGCGAAGGGCGAGGACCTGACCCGGGCCTTGATCGCCGAGGGCATGGTGCCGGGGTGCTCCTTCGTCGGCTGGAGCGGCACGCTCAATGACGCCGCCGCACAGAGCATCGCGGCGAGCTGGATCCTCGGCGACCTGCAGCCGCTCGTCGGCTCCCCTCACTCCGCGGCCGACCAGATCGCCCTGGCCCGCCCGGTGTGGAAGAAGCTCAAGGCACTCCCCCGGGCCGAACAGCGCGCACGCATCGACGCGATGCACGCCGCTGCGCTCTCCTGCGAGGGCGGCGATGCCTTCGATGTCCTGTCCGGTGGTGCTTCCAGGTGAGATGGCTGACGCTGTACGCGCGTTCTCGCCAGGCCCCCGCGTCGCTCGCCGCGGTGCTGATCAGTGCGGTGACGGTGTGGGCACTCGCCCCGGGCGGCAGCGAGGGGTCCGCCGATCCGCGGCTGCCCGTGCTGGTCCTCGCCACGGGGGCGATGGCTGCATCGATCGGGCTCAGCGGCCAGGACGCCGAGCTGGACCGGACGGCCGCGATCCGCTGGGTGCCTCGCAGGGCGGCCCACGTGCTGCTCGCCGGCGCGATCGTCGGTGTTGTGCTGCTGACCGTGCAGACAGTGGGCGCGGACATGGCCACCGCCGCGTTCATCGTCCGGGACAGCACGGGCCTGATGGGGCTTGCAGCCCTGGGCGCGGCTGTGGCGGGCGGCCAGTACGCATGGACCCTGCCGTTCACCTGGCTGGCGTTCTCGTTCTTCGCGCCGCCCGCGACGAGTGCGCCGATGCAGGTGGCGACTTGGATGATGCTGCCGCCCGGTACGGCGGTGGGAACCTGGACGGCGCTGGCCTTGGCAGCCGCCGGCACGGCTGCCTATGCCGTGGCGGGCCCGAGGCGCTAACCGGCTCGGGTGGCGGTCGGGAAGGGAGAACGCCCCTGCGAACACCGCGCGACGATCGCTGTCACTGCGTCCTGCCGCCCTCCAGCATTTGCTCGATGCGATCGAAACGCTCGTGCACGGCGTGGGTCATTTCCTCGTACGTCTGCTCCACCGCCTGCTCCGCCTGATGCAGGCGGTGGTGTCGGCGTTCCTGGTCCCGTCCCACGAACCAGGTGGCCAGGGCCGCGGTGACCATGCCATAGGCCGTGATCCCGACGACCATCACCACGACGGCGATCAGACGCCCCCACAACGTCACCGGATAGAAGTCGCCGTAGCCGACCGTCGTGGCGGTCTCCACCGACCACCACAACGCGAGCGGATACGAGGTCAGCTTCGCCCCGGGCGCTCCGCGCTCGGCCGCCACCACGAGGCCCGAACCCACCAGGATCACGAACAGGAGGACGACCGTCGCGGCTCCGGCCGCCTTGAAATGCAGCGAACGCCCCTGACGGCCCAACAGCAGTTCGACCGCCCGGGCAAGGAAACCGGGAACCATACCCGGCATCCTGCGCCACACCCGGGCCGGCCCCGCGTGTACGCGCCGCGCGGGTCAGAACCCCGACCCGAACAGCGGCGTCCCGTCAAATGGTGGAAGAAACTCCACTGTGGACAGCGGCGCACCCCTGCGAGACTCAAACCAGGCCCCGTCGCGGAATCCCCCGTCGCGACGGGGCCCTCGTCCCCGCCTTCCCGACAGCGAGGTCGACTGTGGTCGTCGGCCTCAGGCGATGCATACCGCTGATCACACGTCCCCGGTCGCAGGCGGGCGCAGCGCGTCGAGCACCACACGCACCGCCGCGCGAGGCGGCACACCCCTGCGGATCGCGGCCGTGATCGTACGGGTCACCGGGCTGGTCAGCTCCCGGGTGACGACGCGAAAGCGGCCGGCGTCGACGGCCAGGCCCGGAAGCAGTGCGACCGCATGGCCGGCCTCGACAAGCTCCAAGGTCAGCATGTAGTTGCTGAACCGGGCGACCACACGAGGCTCGAACCGCGCCTGTCGGCACAGCCGTAGCGCGAGATTCGCCATGTACGACTGGGGGATGTCGAAGGCCCAGGGTTCATCGGCGAACGCGGTCAGGTCCGCGGGCTCGCGCCCGGCGGCCGGGTGGTCCGGCGGCAGCACCAGCAGGATCGGATCCGTCGCCAGTGGCAGGAGGTCGAGGTCCGGGCCAAGGGGCAGTTCGGCGAAGTCCGTGGTCGTGATCACGAGGTCCGCGTCGCCGACCCGCAACGCCGGCACACTCTCGTGCGGCTCCAACTCCAGGAGCTGGACGTCGAGGTGGGGATACTCGCGGGACAGGCGTGTCACGGCCGGTACGGCCATCGTGTGCACCACGCTCTGGAACGCCCCGAGCCGCACCAGACCCGACGGCTCCTCGCCGAACCCGCGCAGCTCCGCCTCCACGGTGTCCATGTGATCGAGGATCGCCCGCGCGCGTCGCGCCAGGATCAGCCCGGCCGAGGTCAGCCGTACCCGGCGCCCCGTGCGTTCCAGCAGCTGAGTGCCCGTCTCGGTCTCGAGCACCGCGAGCTGCTGCGACACACTCGACGGGCTCAGATTGGCGGCCTGGGCCACCGCCCGGACCGTACCCAGCGTGTCCAGCTGAGTGAGCAGCCGCAGCCTCCAGGGATTCATCACCCGCCTCATTATTGTGCGGCTTTTCCGAACAGCACAGCCGGAATTGTGTGATGGACGTGGCGCTCGCCGCAGTCCTACCGTCGGAGTCATGGCTGCTGAGACCTCCACATCCGCTGTCCCTACGGCCCCTGAGTCCACGTTCTGGTCCGATGCGGACCGGCACCTCGTCCGCTACGGAGGCGGGTTCACCCGCGAGATCATCGAGCGCGCCGCCGGCAGCTTCGTGTACACCGAGGACGGCCGGAAGATCCTCGACTTCACGTCCGGCCAGATGAGCGCGATCCTCGGGCACTCGCACCCGGCGATCGTGGAGACCGTCCAGCGCCAGGTCGCCACCCTCGACCACCTCTACAGCGGCATGCTCAGCCGCCCCGTCGTCGACCTGGCCCGGCGCCTCGCCGGGACGCTGCCCGCGCCCTTGGACAAGGCGCTGCTCCTGACCACCGGTGCCGAGTCGAACGAGGCCGCGATCCGGATGGCCAAGCTCGTCACCGGCAAGCACGAGATCGTGTCGTTCGCCCGGTCCTGGCACGGCATGACCCAGGCCGCCGCGTCCGCCACGTACAGCACGGGCCGCAAGGGCTACGGTCCGTCCGCCCCCGGCAACTTCGCGATCCCCGTCCCCAACCCCTACCGCCCCGACTTCACCACGCCCGACGGTGAGCTCGACTGGCGCCGCCAGCTGGACTTCGCCTTCGACCTCATCGACGCCCAGTCCACCGGCAGCCTCGCCGCCTGCCTCGTCGAGCCGATCCTCAGCTCCGGCGGCATCATCGAACCGCCGCCCGGCTACTTCGCGGCCCTCCGGCGCAAGTGCCGCGAGCGCGGCATGCTCCTGATCCTCGACGAGGCCCAGACCGGCCTGTGCCGCACCGGCACCTGGTACGCCTTCGAACGTGACGGCATCGTCCCCGACATCCTCACCCTCTCCAAGACCCTCGGCGCGGGCCTGCCCCTGGCGGCCGTCCTCACCAGCGCCGAGATCGAGCAGGAGGCGTACGACCGCGGCTTCCTCTTCTTCACCACACATGTCTCCGACCCGCTGGTGGCCGCCGTGGGCAACACCGTTCTCGACGTACTGACCAGGGACCGCCTGGACGAACGCGCCCGGAGGCTCGGCACCTTCCTGCGCGCCGGCCTGGAGGACATGGCCACCCGCCACGAGGTCATCGGCGACATCCGCGGCCGCGGGCTGCTCGCCGGCCTGGAGCTCGTCGTCGACCGCGAGACCAAGCAGAGCTCCGACAAGCTGGGCGCCCAGGTCACCCGCCGTTGCCTCGAACTCGGCCTGCACATGAACATCGTCCAACTCCCCGGCATGGGCGGCGTCTTCCGCATCGCGCCTCCACTCACGGCGACCGAGGACGAACTGGCCCTCGGCCTGTCGATCCTGGACACGGCGATCGGCGAGGTGAGCGCGACGCTGTGACCGAAGCAGTTCTGGCGCGGCCCCACATCGGGTCGGACGGTTCAGGCGGGGGCGCGCAGGGCGAGCAGGGCCACGTCGTCGTCGTTGTCGGTGGGGCGGACGCGGTGCAGGACCTGGTCGGCGAAGGCCGTGAGGGGGCGGTGCACGAGGGCGGCCGCGTGCCGGCGCAGACGGTTCAGGCCCACGTCGATGATGCGGCCGGGGTCCTCGACGAGGCCGTCGGTGTACAGCACCAGGGTGGATCCGGGCCGCAGCACCACTTCGGCGTCCGGTCGCGACGTGCGCAGTCCCGTGCCCAGGGCGACGCCATGTCCGGCGTCGAGATAGCGGGCCACGCCGTCCCGGCTGATCAACAGCGGCGGAGGGTGGCCGGCGTTGGTCCAGGACAGCTGCCAGTGGCCGTCGTCCAGCACTTCGATCCGGGCGTAGATCATGGTGGCCATGTCGACGTCGGTGATGTGCTCCATCGCCTCGTCGAGCCGTTCCACGATCCGGCTGGGTGGTTCGTGCTGCGCCCAGGCGTAGGCGCGCAGCATGTTGCGCACCTGCGCCATGCCGGCCGCCGCCTCCAGGTCGTGGCCGACGACGTCTCCGATGGCCAGCGCGGTCGCTCCGTCGGACAGGGGGAAGGCGTCGTACCAGTCGCCGCCCACCTGCGAGGCGTCGGGGGCGGGCAGGTAGCGGGCCGTCATCTGCAGGCCCGGGACGCCCGGCATCTGCGGCAGCAGATGATTCTGCATGGTCTCGGCGACCTTGCGCTGACGCTGGTAGAGGCGAGCGTTGTCCAGGGCGAGGCCGGCGCGGCGCGCGATGTCCTCGACGAGCGAAAGGTCGGCGGTGGTGAAGGACACCGGATCCTCGGCGCGGCCCAGGGTCAGGGCACCCAGCATCTCGCGCGTGCCGCGGATGGGTGCGATGGCCGCCGAGTGCATTCGGGTCGTGTCGAACAGGCGGCGCTGCTCGACCGCGATGCCGGAGTCCGGCACGCGATGGTAGGTCTCGGGTCCGGTCACCGTGGAGGCAACTCCTCGCAGGGCCCGGGACAACGGCATCGGGGACTCCTCGAGCACCGGCGGCATCGGCCCCTGGAGGTCCTCGTGGTGCGTGAGCGCCTCGCCGTCCGCGTGGACGACGACGGCGCGCCAGACCTCGTCCCGCTCGGTGAGCAGGTCGACGATCACCCAGTCCGCGAGCCGGGGCACCACGAGGTTGGTCAGCCGTTGCATCGCGTCCTCGATGTCGAGCGTGGAGGTCAGCTGTGCGGTGGCCTCCGCCAGCAGGGCCAGCCGCTCCAGCTCGGACAGTGCGGACTCCGGCGGCGCCGGTCGCGAGCCCGTCTGCCGCCCGTCCTCGCGGGTGTGGAAGACGACCAGGGTGCAGGCTTCGTGGTCGCCGGTGTCGTACGGCGTGATCAGCCAGGAGATGGGCAGCACGGTGCCGTCGGCAAGCGCGAAGTAGTCCTCGTCGGCCTGGGCGGGGCGGCCGGCGTGGAACGCCTGCCGCATGGCGCACTGGCTCCGCGGCAGCGGCTGGCCCTGGGGGCCGCGGTGCAGCAGGTCGTGCGCGTCGTGGCCGAGGAGTTCCTCGGCGGACCTGGCGAGCACGTCCTCGGCGCGGGCGTTGACCGCGATGATGCAGCCCCGCTCGTCCACGACGTAGGCCCCGGCACCTATGGCTTCAAGCGCCTGGGACAACGCGGCGGACGCGGCCGGAGCAGTCTCTCTCCGGACGGCCCTCGCGTCCTTCGGCCCTTCCACCTCACGCCTCCAAGCTCGGTCGGACGCCCCCCGGCAACCCGGCACGCCCCTGCGCACCGCGTCCCGTCCCGTCCCGCCGTCCCCTCCCGTGTGCCCCCTATCGGCCGGAGTCCACACGGCATCGGTACCCACGGGGCCGAAGGCCGCGCTGGTCGCGAGCCTTGACGAGTTGATTTGACTGGCGACATCGCGTCGACGATCACTAGCCTCGCCGAGCATGAAGCAGCGGCGACAGAAGAAGCTCTCCCATGATCTCTTTGAGGCAACTCTGGCAGCCGACCTTGCACGCGTGAAGGCGCTTCTGAAGATCGGAGCAAGCCCCGAGCGAGGGAACAGCGACGGCACCACCCCGCTGTACCTGGCATCCGTACAGGGAGAAGCCGAGGTTGCACGCTTGCTCATGGAGGCGGGTGCCTCCCCCGACGCTGAAAGCAGGGGAGCCGGCTCGGAGGGGACACCGTTGTGCGCAGCCGCGTGCTGGGGACACACCGAGACAGTGCGTGAACTCTTGGCCCACGGAGCCGATCCGAACCTTCGTGAAGACCACGGATCGGGGTGGTCGCCCCTGGACTGGGCGAACAACGGCCCCCACCCCGAGACCGCCGAACTCCTCACCGCGGCAGGAGCAAACCCCTCGCAGGCACCGCTCGGCCGACCCGCCCAACCCGCCGAGATGCCACCCGCGTACGTTTCCCTTGCCTCGCCAAGGGCCGGCTTCATCACGGCGGAGATCCTCGATGCCACCGGGGGTACTCCCCTGCCCTGACGGTCGGCCCGTCCCACGCAGAAGCCTCAGGGAGCCGGCTCCAGCACCACACAACAGCGACTGGGAGCCGGCGCCAGGCATGCCTGGTAGGCGGTGTCGCCCGAGGTGGCGAGCGCTCCGCGCAGCAGGTGAAGGTTCATCCCGCACACCGTTTCGACGTGCTTGCGCGCCAGCAGGTGGAAGGGGCAGTTCCCGAGGACGACGGTGTCCCCCTCGCGGCGCGGCTCGAAGCCGTACCGCTCCAGTAGGTCGATGACGCCCGTCATGGCCTCGCCGCCCAGCCGCTCGCCCAGCTCGGCCGCCTTGCGGTACAGCACCGGGCGGACCGGTTCGCCGGTGTTGTCGGACTCCTCCACGGCCTCGGCCAGCAGTTGCCCGGCCATCTCGTACTGCCGCGCGGGCACGCTGACGCCGACTTCCCGCTCGGAGCGGCGGTACAGCTTGGCCGGCCGCCCGGCCCCCGGTCCGGTTCGCCCGCTGCGCCGCTCATAGACGACGTCCAGCAGCCCTTCGTCGGCCAGGCGGTCCAGGTGGAACGCCGCGGTCTGCCGGGCCAGTCCCAGCGCCGCGGCCGCGTCGTCCCGGCCCACGGCGCCGGAACTGCGCGCCACGTGCTCGTACAGCCGGCGGCGCGTCGGCTCGTCCAGCGCCGCTACGGCGGAGAGATCGTCGCGGGGTGCTTCCTTCGAGTGGTCCACGAACACCAGTGTAAAACCAACCCCCATTGACTAAAGAAACGGGATGAGCTTCTATCGACAAGAGACGTTGTTCATAGAAGGAGGGCGTCATGTCGTCCGCACCTGCACCCGCACCCTCAACCGCCACACCCGTCACCGCACGGCAGGCCATCACCACCGACCCCGGCTACCAGGCCTTCTGGATCCTCCGCGTCGGGTTCACCGTCGCGCCCGTGCTGTTCGGACTCGACAAATTCGCAAACCTGCTCACCGACTGGCCGGGCTACCTCGCCCCGTGGATCAACGACGTGGTCCCGGGCAGCGCGCAGGACGCCATGTACACCGTCGGCGTCATCGAGATCATCGCCGGACTGGTCGTCGCGGCGGCCCCCCGCTTCGGGGGCTGGCTGGTGGCCGGCTGGCTCGCAGGGATCATCGTCAACCTGCTGACGATCCCCGACTACTACGACATCGCACTGCGAGACTTCGGCCTGCTGCTCGGAGCGGTCGCACTCGCACGGCTGGCCCAGCGCTATCACGGCACCGCGCGGCACTGACAGGCCGCGTGGCGGCCACCGGGCACCGCGCACCAAGGCCCTGGTGACCGCCCCCGGCATCCCGAGGCAAACGAGGGGTCCTTCGACCCAGGCCAGTAGCCGGGGCCTCCCAACGGTGGAGCGGCGCACCCTCGGGAGCACCTGCCACACAGCCCCTCCCTGGGCGATCTGACGCCAAAGCCCCGGGGGGGTCTGACGTCAAGGATCGCCAGGAACCGCCCTAGCTCCAGGGGTCGGTGATCTCCCGAAGCAAAGTCAGGGCTTCCCTCAACTGCTTCATGCGGCGCTTGCCGAGGTGCGCCTCCCACTCCTGCTCGACCTCTGCGACCACGCCGTCAGCGATCTCCTTGGCCACCAGCGCCCGGCTCGCCAGGCACACCAGCCGGGCGCGCGCCTCCGCCACAGAGGTCGACGTCGACAGACGTTGTGTTGACTAGAAGGGCGGGTTGAAGCAAGCGATATAGGTACCGCCCTCGGTGTACAACGGCCACCGCATCTGTTCACGGGTCGCCGGCCCGTAGACGCCGTCGTCGCTCACCCCGAGGCGATTGGCTTGGAGCCACCGAACGGCATCCACCGTGCCGTCTCCGTAGCTCCCGTCCGCCCCTCCGGTGGCGCTGATCCGATTGGCGGCGTAGGTGCCGCTGTAGCAGTAAAGGATGGCTCTCTGCAGCGCCGTCACGGCGTTTGAACTGCCCGTCTGATACTGCATATAACAGCTCAGACCGTTATTGGTGCGCGCGGGAATTGTGTAGTGATTGCCAGGGACGCCGCCGCTGCCCAACCCATCGGTGCGCTTCACCGTCGTGTTGCACGGACCGTAGGCGGCATGGGCGGGCGCAGTCATCATCGGGCTGGCCGTAAGGCCTGCGGCGAAGAGGAAAGCCCAAGCCCCCAACACGCTGATCCGCATGCGGAGCCTCGTGGACACACGTTGCACGATGCAACCCTCCTGGTCGGTGATGTCGTCTCAATGACGGCCTCACCCAGGGACGTTAGAGTCATCAGGGGCCTCGGACTTTGTCATCCGTGCAGGGAACTGTGTCGGTAGTGCATCGCCCATAGCTGGCGCCGCATCAGGTGAGGGTCCTACGTGCGCCCGTCGAACATGTGCCCGTCGAAGCCGTTGCGCAGCGAGAGACGATCCCGCCAAAATGACGGCGCGAACCGTCCGTGTCGAGGGGTGGCTTGTGGGGGAACGGGCTGAGTTACTGCCTGGCCGGCTCTGTGACCGATGCCAACGAGGGTCTGCCTCGTGAGCCCGGTTCTGGACACCGCGTTCATACCGCCGCGCGATCGGGAGGAAGTGGTCCGGCACGCCGTGTGGGAATCCGTCGTGGCGGTCGACATCGATCACCGTCCTCCGGTTGAGGACCTCTCCGTTCGTATCGGGCTCGGCACCGTCGGACCCCTCAGGATCTGCTCGGCGCGGGCCACCGCGGTCACGATCCGTCGGACGGAACGGCTGGCCCGGGAGGACGAGGAGCGTGCCGTCTTCCTCGGCTTACAGATGACGGGCACCAGCCTGGTGGTGCAGAACGGCCGCGAGTGTGTGCTGGGACCGGGGGAATTTGCCGTCTACGAATCGATCGCTCCCTACACACTCCTCTTCGACGAGGGAGTCGACCACCACTTCCTGCGCTTCCCCCGCGCGGCGCTCGCGCTCCCCGACCGGCTGCTGCGAGACACCAGCTCAGTCACCCTGGGAACCGACAACCCCATTGCGCGTCTCGCCTTCACCTACTTCTCCCAACTGGCCGTCAGCGACGAGTTGCACCAGGGCGTGCACGCGGACGCCGTCGTGGAGCCCAGCGTCGAGCTCCTCCGCGCCGTCCTGACGTCCCAGTACGGCAACTCCGGCCTTGCCAAAGAGCCGTTGGAGGCAACACTCAGCCTGCGGATCACTCAGTACGTCCGGGCACACCTGGCTGACCCCGATCTGTCGGCGGCACGGATCGCCGCCGCACACGGGATCTCCGTACGTCATCTCTACGCTGTGCTGTCCAGGTCCGGTATCAGCCTGGGGGACTGGATCCGTACCCACCGCCTGGCGGAATGCAGGCGAGAGCTGGCGGGCCCGAACGCCCGGCTGCGGACCATCGCGGCGATTGGACGAAGGTGGGGCTTCGTGGACGCGACCCACTTCAGCAAGGTGTTCAAACAGGCATACGGACTCTCGCCCCGGGCCTGGCGCGACCAGAACCGCCCCCACTCCTCCGCGTAATGGTCTCCGCGCGGCCAAGCTTCGCGTGACCGACCTGTCCGCTCGGTCTGGGCGGGGTGGTCAGACCGAGCGGACCATCAAGAGGGACCGGCGTGGGACCGGGTTCGGGAAGGCCGGGGATCTGGCCGTCTAAACCCCGCCGTCCGGGGCGATCGTCTCGGCGAATCCAATGGCGAACGCTTTGAGCGCGCGGTTGAGCCGTGGGGCGAAGTCGAGGGCGACGTGACCCCATTGCGGCTCCTGTTCGTAGAGCGCCGCGAGCGTGGGGTGGGACACCTGCCAGAAGCCGGAGGCCAGCGTGATCGCCACGGCCAGCAGATTGCCGATCTGGTCGAGCGTCATGGTGCTCGCGCGATCCAGCACGGTGGCGATCTCGTCGTGCGCGGCGAAGGCGTTGGTCTTGTACCGGCGGGCCCGTTCGATGTCGACGTCGCCTTCGAGGTGCAACGCAACATGGGTCAACAGGTCACAGAAGACCGGCAGTGCGACCAAGGTCTCGCCGACAACCGCAGCGGTCTGTGCGGGCCCGAGCCCAGTACGACCGGCGACCTCGCCCTTGATCGCGTCCCGCCACTGTCCCCATCCCCGTTCGGCCAGTTCGAGGCGGTTCGGCGCACCGAGCGTGCTCACCGTCACCGACCTGCCGGATCCCACTCCTGGGCCCGGTCAGATCGCGATCGACGTCACCCATGCCGCCGTCGGACTCATCGACGTCTACATACGGCAGGGCCTGTTCAAGGACGCCCCCGGGCTGCCGCAGCCGCCGTACGTTCCCGGCCTTGAGGTCGCCGGCACCGTGCGCGCACTCGGTGAGGGCGTCACCGGCTTCACCGTCGGCGAGAAGGTGGTGTCGCTGTCCGCCCACGGGGCAGGCGGCTACGCGTCCGTGTACGTCAGCGACAAGGCGCGGGTCGTGTCGACGCAGGACTACGACATCGATCCCGCCCTCGCGGTCGCCGTCGTCCCCAACGCGCTCATGGCCCACATCGCGCTCACCCGCGCCATCAGCATGTCCGCAGGGGAAAGCGTCCTCATCCACGGCGCGCTGGGCGGGCTGGCCGCCGCCTTCCCCGGCATCGCCCGACAGCTCGGCGCGTACCGGGTGGTAGGCACGGTCCGTTTCGAACCACACAACCGAGGGCCGCATCGCCCTCACCCCATGAGCGGCCCGTGAGCGGCACTGCCACCGGCTACCGAGGTGCCGGTCACCTGGCCGGCAGCGAGCGGTGGCTGAAGGGCCCGGCCACCTCGGCCGCGACCGCCGAGCGGATCGCGCAGGCGCAACGGGTCGCCGCCGGACGGCCGTCGGGGCAGGTGGGAGGCCCGTGGGTAGAGTGGCGGCATGTACATGCGGGGGCGCAGGCTCAGATTCACAGCGGTGTCGGCGATGGTCGTGCTGGCCCTGATCGGGTTCTCGTCGGGTTGTGGTCACGGAAGCCGCGGCGATGCGAGTTCATCCAGGGGCGATGCGCAGGACCCCGGGACGGGTGCCAGTGGCGGCAGCGGCGATACGCACCGCTCGCAGCCCACCCACAGTCCCACGCCCACCGCGTCCCCCTCCAGCGAACCTGCCAAGCCCTTGAAGGACGGCACCGCGGTACTCATCAGCTGCGCGAGCTTGGACGACCCGTACGCGACGGTCGAAGTCAGGAATCCGAACGAACGCGACGCCGTCTTCACCATGAAGATGACCTTCAAGGACGCTCACGGCTCCACCATGATCACCCACACCGCTCAGGTGCCGGTGCCCGCGAAGGACACCGCAACCGACCGGGTCGCCGTTGCCGGTATCGGCACGGGGCACGTGGACCAGATCGCTCGCTGCGAGGTCAATCCACGGGCCACTGCCGACTGGTGACGGCCGGCGGAGCGGATCCGTCCCGCCGCCTCATCGAGAGTTGTTCGCCGAAGGCACCACAGCCACGCCTCCAGTACTCAGGACTGCCGCGTCGACCTGTGAGGCTCACCCTGACCAGATCCAGCCCCGCTTGTGCAGGGCGGAGAGCGTGGCGACCGGGCGATCAGTAGAAGCGGCGTAGGAACACGTCCGACTTGCCGTTGGTGTCGCCGGGCACGATGTCGTCGGCCGTGGAGTGGAAGACCACATCGCGTCCGCCGGCGCTGACCGCGTCGGTCCCGGCCGAGGCGGGCCGGTTCGAGACGATCTCGTCGCTGCCTGTCTCCAGGTCGCGCAGCGTGAGCGACGGTCCGCTCGTGTCGAGTGGGGTGTACAGCAGATAGCGTCCGGTGGGATCGATGGCCACGCCCCGCACGTTCGGCACCAGTTGGTCGGTGCCCGAGCTCACGTCGTGGACGTAGGTGTCGGAGCCCGAGAGGTAGACGACCTTACGGCCGTCCTTGCTGAGCTGGACGAGTGTCGCCGCCTTGGACGAGCCCTCGATCGGGCCCGCGGAGGCGCCGTCGGTCCGGTCCCACACGAAGACGTCCTCCGCCTGGCCGTCCTGGTAGGCGACGAAGCGGCCGTCGCCGCTGATGGACGGCCGCGCAGACACGGTGTGGCCGAACTCGGCGACGGTCTGCGCGGTGTCGGCGCGCCAGTCCCTTACCTCGACGCGCTGCCGGGACGGCGGTCGGTTGAAGGTGGCGGCCTGGGCGATGTAGCGGCCGTCCGCGCTCAGGGATGGCTGGCTGCAGCTGAGGCCCGGGCAGTTGATGCCGATCGTGCTCCCCGAGCTGACCTGGGACAGGAATGTCTTCGTGTCTCTGAACAACAGCCCCCACAGGGCGACGTATTGCCCGTCAGCGCTGATCACCGGGCGCTGACTCGGGGAGGTGAGGGTGCTCATCAGCGTGGTCTGACTCGTCCGCTGGTCGCGGACGAACACCCTCTCCCCTGTCGCCGGGGTGGCGGGTGTGAGGTTCTTCGCCGACGACGAGAAAGCGATACGCCGACCGTCGCTCGTGATCGTGGCGCCCGCGGAGTCGCCGTCGCCCTGGGTGCCGTCGGTCGCGACACTGATCCGTTCGACTCCGGCACCGCTGTCGCTCGCTGCGCCCGCCACGGTCGTGGGCTCGGCCGAAGCGGCTCCAGGTAGCACCGCCGTGACCGCACAGACCAAGACCGTGGCGCCCAAGACGGCCCGTACACGTCTGACGGCGCTCCAATTCACGTTCCCCCGCACTTTCCCCCCTAAAGCAACGACATAGCCCTGCTCCCCGGTTCCCCACCGAAGGGCCACAAGCATGCAACCGCGGTGGCACTGTGCGGTCAATGTGTCGCATGCCTATTGAGAGACACGGTTCCGGCCAAGTGAGAAGGGTCGGCTTCGCAGCAAGCAGCGTCCTCTGGGCCATGGCCGTCCGAACGCCACGCCCGTCAAACCATCTCGGCAAGTCTCTGGAACTGGTCGGCACTCATCTCCACCCCCAACGCCCCCATGTTCTCGGCGAGATGAGCTGCCGAGCCCGTTCCCGGGATCGGGACCAGATTGGGTGAACGCCGCAGGAGCCAGGCCAGTGCCGCTTGCGCCGGGGTGATGCCGAGCTCCGCGGCCACGGCGCCAACAGGGCTGTCGAGGCCGGCGTGGCCGCCCATGGCGACGGGGAAGAACGGCAGGAAGGCGATGCCGTGCGCCGCCGTGTGGTCGACGACGTCCTCGTGTTCGCGGGCCGCCAGGTTGTACAGATTCTGCACGGCGGCGATCGGGGCGGTGCGCCGCGCTTCCTCCAACTGCTCGACGGTCACCTCGGACAGGCCGATGTGCCGGACCTTCCCCTCCTGCTGCAGCTGTGCCAGCGCGCCCACCTGGTCGGCGACGGGGTAGGCGGGGTCAAGACGGTGCAGATGCAGCAGGTCGATCCGGTCCGTGCGCAGGCGGCGCAGGCTCAACTCGGCCTGCTGACGCAGGTAGGAGGGGTGTCCGAGCGGCACCCACTCGGTGGGTGAGGGCCGGGTGACGCCAACCTTCGTGGATACGGCGACCGCGTCCCCGTACGGATGCAGTGCTTCGGCGACCAGTTCCTCGCCCGCGCCGAGCGCGTAGGCGTCGGCGGTGTCGACGAGATTCACGCCGAGTTCGACAGCCTCGCGCAGCAGGGCGATCGCCGCGTCGCGATCGACAGGAGGGGTCCAGATCGGTGCGGAGACGCCGCCGGGTGCGTCCGGTCCGTCGGCCAGCCGCATGGTGCCGTAGCCGATCCGGCTGACGACGCGGCCGTGGCGCGTGTCGATCCGTTCCCTGCGAGGGCTCGGACGTCCATGGGAATGGGCGAGGGTCGGCAGGAGAGGTGTTGCCAGAACCCTCGCGATACCTTGCGGTTGAGGTGCGTGGCGATCGGCACTCACCCGCCTTTCGGCGTCATACCGAGCTCGCCGAGCTCCGCGCAGAACGCATCGATGGCCTCCAGCAGACCTGCTCGAAGGGCGGAACCGACATGGAAGAACCAACGGGCATGGCAGCGCTGCGGAAGCTGCTGTCTCCACCTCCCGGCGCGGGAGAGGACATCGACTGGGAGGCGGCCAAGGCGCGGTGGGGTACCGGGTTCCCCCGGGACTACATGGGCTTCATGGCCGCGTACGGCGTGGGCGGGATCAGCACGCAGGAGGAGGCCGGCGAGATCGGCATCCTCGGCCCGTTTCCCACCGGGGCCTACGAGCACTCCCCTGACGACTTCGAGGACGAGACGGGCAACGCCCGTCTGGCCTGGGAGGAAGAGGGCGCCGCCCAGCAGGGGCTCGACCTGGACCCGGAACACATCCTGGCCTGGGGATACACCTCCCACGCGGACATGCTGTGCTGGCAGACCAGCGATCCGGACCCCGACAAGTGGCCCGTCCTGCTCTTCGCCCGCCACGGCTCGCAGACCTGTGAGGTCGTCCCCTGCGGCATGGTCGAGTTCCTGCGCAGACTGCTCTCCGAGGAACTCCCCTCGTACAGCATGGAGTTCACGTCCGAGCCGCGCTTCGAGCACTGGCGCGACGGGCGATGAGGCCGCCTGCGCCGGGTTCGAGTACGGATGCGCATCGACGCCGTCACACGCACGGCCAGGCTCAGCGTGACCCGACGGCCATGGCCTCGTATCTGCTACCGCGCCTGCGCGTAGTCGAGAGGAGCGCGAGTGCGGTTCGGGCCCGGCCAAGCCATCTGGTGTCCGCCGCCCTACTCGTTGGCCGGCGTGCGGCAGGCGCAGCCCGGCGTGCAGCCGCCGGCGTCGCTCCGTGCCTTCTCTGCGGCGATCCTCCCGATCGGGACGGCACAGCAGCTGTCCCCGCGCCACGCCTCGCGCCCCTCCTTCACCGCGACGGCGGCGATGACCAGGGCGGCGATCGGGTCGGCCCAGCTCCAGCCGAGGAGGGAGTTGGCGAGCAGGCCGACCAGGAGGACGGCCGACAGGTAGGTGCACAGCAGGGTCTGTTTGGAGTCGGCCACCGCGGATGCGGAGCCGAGTTCACGGCCGGCGCGGCGCTGAGCCGCCGACAGGAACGGCATGACGGCCAGGGAGAGCGCGGCAAGGACGATGCCGGGTGTGGAGTGCTGGGCTTCGCCGGTGCCGGCCAGTGCGCGCACGGAGTCGACACCGACGTAGACGGCGAGGGCGAAGAACGACAGGGCGATGATGCGCAGTGCGGTCTTCTCGCGGGCTTCGCGCACCGCATGGTCGGTTGCGGAGAACTGCCAGGCAACGGCTGCCGCGGAGGACACCTCGATGACCGAGTCCAGGCCGAAGCCGACCAGGGCGGCGGAGGAGGCGAGGGTGCCGGCGGTGATGGCGACGACCGCTTCGACGACGTTGTAGGTGATGGTGGCTGCGACGAGCAGACGTATGCGCCGGGCCAGTTGGGTGCGGCGGTCGGGTGTGGGGCCGAGGGATATGGCCGTCATCAGCAGCACCCCTTCTCGTCGGCCTCCGCGCAGGTGCGGTCGGCTTCGACTGCGAGGACCGCGCCGCGCAGGTCGTCCAGGGCGTGCCCGAGGCGGGCGTCGGCCAGCTCGTAGCGTGTGCGGCGACCTTCGGGGACTGCGACGACGATGCCGCAGTCGCGCAGGCAGGCGAGGTGGTTGGAGAGCCGGGTGCGGGAGATGTCGAGTTGCTCGGCGAGATCGGCCGGATACGCGGGCGCCTTGCGCAGAACGAGCAGGACTCGACAGCGGATCGGGTCGGCGAGGGCGCGGCCGAAGCGCGCCAGGGCGTCGATCTCGGAGGCGATTGTCAGCACGAGAATAACGGTACAGGGATTCCTGGATTCAGGAAATCCTGTACTGACGGATGCTCAGTGGTCGTGTGGTTCGTCGCGGTGAACGGGACCGTGCGCTTCCTCGCAGTGGCCGTTCGCATCGGAAGTCAGCAGATCGCGGTTGCCGGGCAGGGCGAGCTGCAGCACTGGGAACGGCGTGTGGTCGACCTGGAGGGTGGTGTGAGTGATGCCGTAGGCATCACTCAGAAGTTCTTCGAGGTCGCGACGCACGGCGTGGCAGTCGCCGCCGGTCTCGACCAGGATGTGCGCGGAGAGGGCGGCCTGACCGGAGGTGATCTGCCAGACGTGCAGGTCGTGGACCTCGACGACGGCGGGCTGGGCAACGAGCTTGTCGCCGAGCACGTCGGGGTCGATGTCGGCCGGAGCGGCTTCCAGGAAGATCCGGCCGGAGTCACGCAGCAAGCCGTAGCCGGCCTTGAACATGAGAGCGACGACCACCAGAGTGGCGATGGCGTCCGCGCGGGCGAAGCCGGTGAGGACGACGATCAGGCCGGCGATCGCGGTGCCGATGAAGGCGAACAGGTCGTTCAGGACGTGCTGGTAGGCACCCTCGACGTTGAGGGAAGTGCGGTTGGCCTTGGAGATGCACCAGGTCGCGGCCACGTTCACGACGATGCCGGCGAGAGCGGTGGCGAGCATCAGGCCACCCTCGACCTCGGGCGGGTCGATCAGGCGGAGCACGGCTTCGTACGCCAGCCAGGCACCGAGCAGGAGCAGGCTCAGTCCGTTGGCCTGGGCGGAGAGAATCTCCGCGCGCTTGAGGCCGTAGGTGTAGCCGCCCTTGGCGGGGCGGGCGGCCAGCCGCATCGCGATGAGCGCCAGCACGATCGAGGCGGCGTCGGTGAGCATGTGTGCCGCATCCGAGATCAGGGCCAGCGACCGGGCGATGACGCCGATCACGACCTCGATCGCCATGAACGCGGTGATGAGCGTCAGGGCGATGGCCAGCCAGCGGCGGTCGGCGTCCGCCGAGACGCCATGGGAGTGTCCCGCGTGTCCTCCCGGACCGTGCTCATGGCCCGGGCCGTGCTCATGGCCGTGACGGCTCATGCTGACGTCTCCCCCTCGCATCAACGGATGTCCTGCTCGCAGTGAAACGCACACCGAAGCGATTCGCCAAAGGCTGCATCGGTGACCGTTGTCATGTTGAATAGCATGCCTCTGACCTGCGTAAATGCATCGCTTCCCGGAGGATGACCCAATGCCGCCGTCAGCGAGTGCCACCCTGTCGTGGGCCCTCGGGCGAGCGGGTCGGTACGCTTCCTGCGCGGGGCCGGCAGCCGGTCCGGTCCTCCTGTGTCAACTCCCCCGTCCGATCCCGGGCGGACTCTCGAAGGCCTGAACCCTGATGAGCACGCACCGTCCGCGGAGAGCCGCCCCTCCGGCGTCCGGCGTGCTGCGGGGGCTGCGGGCGAGCGTGTTGGCGGTGCTCTGCGTGCTGCTGCCACTGGCCGGTCACGTACTGGCGCAGTGCCACGCCCCCCGGTGGATCATCACGGGCGGCATGGCCGCGGTCGCGGTTCCGGGGGCGGTCGTGCTGACCCGGCGGCGGTTGACGGACAAGCAGGTGCTGGCCGTGCTGGCGGTCGCACAGCTGGCCTACCACGCCGCCTACTCGTTGCCCGGGGCGTGCGCGGCGGTGACGGAGCAGGGCGCTTCCGCATATGGGCTGTCCCGGCTGGTGGAGCACGACGTGGTCGCCGGACCCCCGGTGGGTGGACCGCTCGCCGGGCATCTGGTCATGCTGCTGCTGGCGGCGCGCCTGCTGGGCCTGACCGAGCGGCTGTTGTGGCACAGCAGGTCTCTGCTCACGGTCGTACGACGACTGCTGCTCTCGCTGTTGCCGCTGCTTCGCGGCGGGCACGCCACGGGGCCACGAACGGCGATGCCGCAGAGCACCGCACCGCTCATGTCTGCGCTGGTGGCGCGCCTGAACGAGGGCAGGGCACCCCCGCGGGCCGGGCAGAGCCCCGTTGCCCTTCTCCGGCCGACGCTGATCGGCGGTCTCTGCCTGCCCTGATCGGGGCGGCGCCAAGGTGACCGTCGCGCGGGCCGGTCCCCTTTCGTCCCGGCGCAGCACATCGCCGGGGAAGAGAGTCCCGCATCATGAATGCCTTTGCTCGGCGTGCTGCCTTCGTGGCGTCACGCCGCATCGCCGTACCCGTCGCAGCTGCTCTGACGATCCTGGCCGTCGCCACTCCGCAGGCCGCGGCACACACCGAACTCGACGCCGGCAGTCCCGCCGCCAAGGCGACGCTCGCCGGACTGCCCCCGCGGCTCACGCTGACCTTCAGCGACGAGATGACGCAGAAGTACGCCAAACTCGCCGTCTCCGGCCCTGACGGCAAGTCGGCCGCCACCGGTGTACCGGAGGTCCAGGGCAGGACGGTCACCCTGCCGCTCGAAACCCGATCACCGGCCGGGCGCTACACCGTGGGCTACCGGGTGGTCTCCGCCGATGGCCACCCGGTGTCCGGTTCATACACATTCACGGTCAAGGCGGCTGACAGTCCGAGCCCTTCGCCGCGAGCGGATCAACGCGCCGACGCACGGCCCTCGCCCGCTGCCGGTACGGCTCGGACAGCCGCCGCCCACGACGGGAAGTCGTCCGGCACGACCCCCCTCGCCCTCGTCGGCGGCGGTGCGCTGGCCATGACCGCGGCGGCCGTAGGCGCGTACGTGGCACGGCGGAGGCGAGCCGGTCATGGCGACTGAGATCACGGCCGAACGCCGGTGGCTTCCCCGGCTGCCCCTCGTACTGGCCGCCTCGTTCGGTGTCGCGGTCTCGGTGACGGCGGTCGCCGTGTGGGCCGGTGGCGGCGCGGCTGTTCGAGTGCCCGGCATCCCGGACGCCGGGGCGCTCACGACCTGGGGCCTGCCGCTGGCCCGGATGGCCGCGGACGTGTCCGCCGTAGCGACCATCGGCGCGCTGTTGCTCGTCGCCGTGCTGCTGCCGGGTGGCAGAAGGCTCAGCCCGACCCAGCTGCGGTATCTCACATGGGCCGCAGTCGGGGCAGCTCTGTGGGCCGCCACGTCGGTCGCGACGCTCCTCTTCACCCTGTCGGATCTGTTCGCCCAGCCGGTGGGCGAGGTGGCGTCCGCCGCCGTGGTGGCCGACTTCGTCGCCACCGATGCCCAGGGCCGTTCGTACGCCCTGATGGCAGCGGCCGCAGGAGTCGTGGCGACCCTTTGTGTGGGGATCGGCACCGCGTGGTGGGCGCGCCTGGCTCTGCTCATCGGGCTCGCGGGGATCCTGCCGCCCGCGTTCAGCGGGCACTCCTCGGCGGCAGGCAACCATGACGCGGCGGTCACCAGTCTCGCCCTGCATCTCGTGGGTGTGGCCGTCTGGGTGGGCGGGCTGATCTTCGTCCTCGTTGCCGCCTCGCGCCAGGAGTCGGATGCGGCGACCGCGGCCAGGCGTTTCAGCCCGCTCGCCGGCTGGGCACTGATCGCGGTCGCGGCCAGCGGGATCGTCAACGCCGCGGTCCGGCTGCCGTCGGTGAACGAGGTGTTCACCAGCCGGTACGGGCTGATGGTGCTCGCCAAGACGGCGGCGCTGACCGTACTCGGTGGCATCGGCTGGTGGCATCGGCGGCGCACCCTGCCCGCCCTCGACGACGGAAGTCGGCGCGCCTTCGTCCGCCTGGCGGCCGGTGAACTGCTGCTCATGGCTGCCGCCACGGGTCTTGCCGTCGGCCTCGCACGCACCCCGGCACCCGGCGCCGGTGACGCAGAGCTCTCTCCCGCCGAGGAACTGCTCGGCTTCGCCATGCCGCCCCCGCTCGGCGACTTCCCGTGGACGCCGCTGTTCACCCAGTGGCACTTCGACCCGCTGTTCGCCTTCGGTACGGCCGCCGCGGCGCTGCTGTACCTGGCGGGCGTACGAAAGTTGCGCGCACGGGGCGACAAATGGCCGGTCGGGCGTACGGTCTCGTGGCTCGCGGGGCTCGCGGTGACCGTCCTGGCCACCATGAGCGGACTCAACGTGTACGGCAAGGTGCTGTTCAGCGTGCACATGGGCCAGCACATGATCCTGGCGATGACGGTGCCGATCCTGCTGGTGCTCGGTGCCCCGGCCACTCTCGCACTGCGCGCTCTGCCCGCCGCGCCCAGGGGCGAGCCCGACGGGCCGCGCGAGTTGCTGATGAAGCTGCTGCACAGCCGCTACGTCAAGGTCGTCTCCCACCCTGTGGTGGCGAGCGTGCTGTTCATCGGCAGCGCCTTCGCCGTCTACTACACCTCGCTGTTCGAGACTTTGATGCGCAGCCACCTCGGGCACATGTTCATGCTTGTGCACTTCCTCGCGGTGGGGCTGCTGTTCTTCTGGGTGATCATCGGGATCGATCCCGGCCCGCGCCGGCCGCCGCACCTGGGCCGGCTCTTCGCGCTGATCCTCACGATGCCCTTCCACTCCTGGTTCAGCATTTCCCTGATGAGCTCCACCGCGCTGATCGGCGAGGGCTGGTGGTCGCTGCTGGACCGGCCGTGGGTGGAGCGGGCGATGGACGATCAGTACGACGCCGGCGCCATCGCCTGGGCCACCGGAGACATCCCCGTCCTCATCACCACGATCATCCTGGCCATCCAGTGGGTCCGCTCCGACCAGCGCGAGGCCCGCCGCATCGACCGGCAGATCGACCGCGGCGACCACAACGACCCGCTCGCCGCCTACAACGCCTATCTCGCCGGACTCCACGCCCGCGACCGGCGCCCCACCCGCACCCCCGAGGAATCATGAGCAAGCTGAAGAAGAACCTGATCGTCGCTGCCGTGCTCGTGGCCGGATTCGCCGCCGCCTTCGGCTCGTACCTGCTGTTCTCCCCCGAGGATCGGAACGGCGGCGGCCGCTCCGTCCAGCCGGCCGCCAAGGCCCTGCCCGTCCGCGAGTCCAGCCACCGACTGACCGAGCCGAAGCAGAGCGAACTCACGCTCGTCGAGTTCCTCGACTTCGAATGCGAGGCATGTGGCGCGTACTTCCCGGCCGTGGAGCAACTGCGCGAGAAGTACGGCGACCGTGTCACCTTCGTGGCCCGCTACTTCCCGATGCCAGGCCACCGCAACGGCGAGCTCGCCGCCCGCACCGCCGAAGCCGCGGCTCGCCAGGGCCGGTTCGAGGAGATGTACGCCAAGCTCTTCACGACCCAGAAGGACTGGGGCGAGGCCCAGGAGTCGAAGGAGTCCGTCTTCCGCGGCTACGCCGAAGAACTCGGCCTCGACATGGACCGTTTCGACGCCGACCTCACCGATCCGCAGGTCGCCCGGAGAGTCGAGGCCGACCAGCGCGACGGCCTCGGCCTCGGCGTCGAGGGCACCCCGACCTTCTTCCTCGACGGAGAACGAATCGACAACCCCGGCTCCTACGAGGAGTTCAAGGCAATCCTCGACGCCGAACTGGCCGATTGAAGCGAGCGGGGAGACCACGCCATGCAGTACCTGATCGACCAGGCACGTGTCTTCCGCGCCCGAGCGGCGGCACACACCCTGCACCTGGGCGGCCTCGCGCGATACCACCGGCCGCGGGCGATGTTCATCGCCGACGAGATCGACACCGGCGCGCCCCTGGCCCACCACCCCCGCGCCAGCACCTTCCTGCCCCTGTGAACAACGCCACCCAATCTGCCGTACACGACGAGGTGAAAGCCCGTGACATCCCCCAGTCGGCTCCGCTACGACGAGCGTCTGACCCCTCCTAAGACCTGGTGGGCCATCGCTGTTCTCTTCGGCCTGTCCCTGGCACTGGTCTTCTTTCCCTACGGGCCGATCGCCGCATTCATCGGCCTGACCATCGGCACCTGTCTGGCCGGGATGTACGTCAGCTCGCAAGGCTCGACGCGTATCCGGGTCACCCAGGGCACGCTGTTCGTGGCGGACGCCCGCATCCCGCTGACCGCACTGGGGCAGCCGGAGGTCCTCAGAGGCGAGGAGGCGCGGGCGTGGCGGACGTACAGGGCCGATCTGCGGGCATTCATGGTGATGCGCAGCTTCGTCCCGACCGCGGTGCGCGTCGAGGTCGTGGACCCCGACGACTCAACGCCCTATCTCTACCTCTGCACCCGAACGCCGGAGCTGCTGGCCGAGGCTCTCGGCGCATGCACCTGACCAGTTGGCGTCGTACGACCGTTTCCGGGACCGGTGCCAACCGGTAGGGAATGTCGGGGGACCGTGCCGTGTGATCACGTGACCGGACGCGAAGGACAGGCCGACAAAGCCCTGAGCCCCAGCCCGAGCGCCGGCCCGGCGGAACGCGATACGCCGAGTCCGGCCCCGACGGCCACCGAGTCGGACGTCGTGGCCGCGGGCTCCGGCACCGAAGCCAAGGCCGCCGAGTAAGACGACAGTGACTCCAGCGGCCTGATCATCGGCGGAGTGATCGTGGCGCTGTTCGTCGCGGGCCGCGGTGCCTGGTGGCTGGTGGCTGGTGAAGCGGCGCGCAGCCTCGTCGCCGAACTGACCCGCCGGGCGTGTCTGTGGGGCGGATTCCTTCTCGCCCCACAGACACGACGGGCGGGGGCAGAACATCGTAGGTGGCATACGCCATGTTGGCCGAAGTTCGTATTGCCCCTACCATCTGGGGCGACAAGGACGACAGCGCCACGGAAGCCGGTGCAAGCCCGGCACGGTCGCGCCACTGTGTGCCACCCAGCCAACCAGGCAAGGGGTGGTGAGTCAGACCCAACGCTGTCGTCGAGTGCTCCACACGATGCGGGACGCGATGTTCCCGAGGAGGTCTCGCCATGGCGCAGTCCACCGCTGCCCCCACCCCCACCACCCAGATCCTCACGCCGCTGCCGCTACGGGCAATCGTCCCGTGGGCCGTCTTCTTCGGCGTTCTGATGCTGGTCCTGCTGTACTTCGTCGGCGCCGAGCAGGGCGCCACGGCCGTGGTCTCCGGTGAGGGCGTGCACGAGTGGGTGCACGACGCCCGCCACCTCCTCGGCTTCCCCTGCCACTGACGGAGCGCCCTTCCATGAACTCCGTCACCGTACGCACCTTGCTGGTGCGCGGCATGCTCGCCGGCGTCGCCGCGGGCGTGCTCGCTTTCGTCTTCGCCTACCTGGTCGGGGAAGGCCCCGTGGACGCGGCCATCGCGTTCGAGAGTGCCAACTCCCATGAGCACGGCGGCGAGGAACTCGTCAGCCGTTCCGTGCAGTCAACGGCCGGACTCGCCACGGGAGTCCTTGTTTTCGGTGTTGCCATCGGCGGCATCGTTGCCCTTGCCTTCTGCTTCACGCTGGGTCGGATAGGCCGGTTCGGAGCTCGGGCCACCGCCGGGCTGACCGCCATCGCCGGGTTCCTCCTCGTCTACCTCGTGCCGATTCTGAAGTACCCGGCCAACCCGCCCGCGGTCGGCAACCCCGACACCCTCGACAAGCGCACCATCCTGTTCGTTCTGATGATCGCCCTCAGCGTGCTGCTGGGCATCGCCGCCGTCCTGCTGGGTCGAAGGCTCGCGCCGGCCTGGGGGAACTGGAACGCGTCCATCGCCGCCGGCCTCGCCTTCGTCGCGGTAGTGGCGGTCGCGATGGTCGTTCTGCCGTCGGGCGAGAACACTCCCAAGGGCTTCCCGGCCACCGACCTGTGGGAGTTCCGCATGGCATCCATCGGCGTTCAGGCTGTGCTGTGGTCGTCGTTCGGGCTGCTGTTCGGCTTCCTGGCCGAACGCGTCCTCGAACCGAAGCCTGCTGACAGCCAGGTCTCCACGCTGGCAGCCTGATCCACCAGGTACGGAAGTGGCGGGTTCCGCCGGGGGCGCGCCCGGTGGAACCCGCCCTTTGCGTGTGAACGTCAGGCCGGCGAGGGCCTGATGGTCACGTCCTTGGTGACGGTGACGGTGACGGTGGCCTCATCGACGTCATCAGCCGCACCGTGACACGCAGGGTCCACGTACCGCGTAGCGGGAGTCGCAGACGGTCAGCGGTCCAGTAGCCGCGCCGGTCGGCGAGTTTCGCACCCACCGGGCCCACCCCTCGGGCACGCCGCGTGAGGCTGAAACGGAGTTCGGGGGCTGCGAAGGGAAGCCATGGCACTCTCCACGGCGGCTCGGCTCGGCTCGGCTGGGTTCCGGTGAGCATCGTGGTGATCACCAGGACGACGGCACATAGCACTGCCTCGACGGCGACCGAACGGCGCAGGGCACGCCGGGGAGTGTCGAAAGCGGGCGTGTCGGGGGCCGCATTCACACGTGCGGTGACGATGGATGCCGCGGTCGAGTTCTGTAAGGCCGCGAAGGACGACATGCGGCAGAAGCCGCTGGTGATCGCGCACCACGCCTCCCGCTCGGCCACCGGCCTGGCGTCCAAGGTCAGGACACCCCGAGCGAGTTCCTCAACGGCAACACCGCCGCAACGGACATCCACGTCGGCTTCGAGGGTGCCCCCGGCCACCAGGCCGGCCCGCTCAACGGTGAGGCTCGGGGTGGCTACGGCGACCACCCGGAGGTCCAGCGCGTCGACCTGATCGTCGGCGAGGTCTCAGACCCCAACTCCAACCCGGATTCCGACACGAACCCGACCACGAAGGTCGTGGCACCGGTTCGACCCCCGCGACTGGCGAGAGCAGGGGCACGAGTATCTACTATGGCCTTGCGTATTCGTGGTGAGAGGGAGTCTGGGCCATGCGGCGGCTGGGGGATCTCGAAGCAGAGATCATGGATCGTCTCTGGACGTGGAATCGTCCGGCGACGGTGCGCGAGGTCGTCGACGACCTCAACGAGACGCGTCCCATCGCCTATACGACGGTGATGACCGTCACCAACATCCTCTACACCAAGGGCTGGCTGCTGCGGGGCAAGCAGCAGCGCGGGCGGGCATGGTTGTATACGCCGGTCCGCACCCGCGAGGCGTATGCCGCCGCATTGATGGAGGACGGCCTGGGAGAGAGCAAGGACCGCTCAGCCGCGCTCGTCCACTTCGTCGAGAACATGTCCGAGGACGAGGTGGCCGCTCTGCGGAGGGCCCTGCGGAACGTGGGACGACAGGCGAAGACGTGAACGCCGCCCCCTTCCTGGTCGGGTACACGGCCGCCGTGGGTGTCGTAGCACCGCGCCTGCTCCTGCGTGCGGCCTGGCCGCACCGGGCTCCCGCCCTGGCGGCTGCGGTGTGGCAAGCGCTGATGGTCGCGTTCGCGATCGGGGCCGCGCTCGCGGCGTACAACCTGGCCATGCCGACCGAGCATCTGCACGCGGGGCTGGTGGGCCTGCTCCACTCCTGTGGACTGCACGTGGGCCCCGGCGAACCCGACCGCGCGACGGCGGACCGGCTCGCCGTGGCTCTGCCGGCCACCATCGGGATCGCCCTCATCGCGAGCTTCGCTACCCATGTCGTCCGCGCGCGTCGCGCGCGGACACGGCACCGTGAGGCAGTGGACCTGGTTGGCCACCACTCAGCGAAGTTGCGCGCCACGGTCCTGCCGTACGACCTCCCCGCCGCGTACTGCCTGCCCGGCCGCCGGCCACGCGTGGTGATCAGTGACGCGGCCGTGCGTGAACTGACGCCGGAACAGCTCGCCGCCGTGCTGGAGCACGAGCGGGGCCACATCGTGGGGCGTCACCATCTCGCCCTGGCCGCCGCTCAGGCGTTCCACTCGGTGTTCCGCCTGCTGCCGCTGGCCCGTCACGGTCGGGACCAGACCGCGCTCCTGCTGGAGATGGTCGCCGATGACCGAGCCCTGCGCCGCCACTCCAGTGAGGCTCTGGCGACGGCGATGTACGAGATGGCGACGGCTCGCACGCCGAAGGGGGCGTTCGCGGCAGGCGGGCCCGCGGTGTTGATCCGCCTTCAGCGAGTGCTCGGTCCTCGTCAGGCCCCTCACCCCGCGTTCTGGGGGACGGTGGCCACCGTGGCCGCAGTGGTTCCGCTGCTACCGCTGCTCGTCGCGTGCCCTCCTCTCGTCGCCTGATCAGATCCTGTTCAAACCACCGTTACCAGGCGTCACTTGCGACCCTCGCTACTAAGGTACTAAGTTCTAACGCGCTTACCAGGCCGATGTCGAGGGCTCCGATCCGACGACCACAGGCCCTCCCCCGGTCCCCGGACGCCCAAGAGGAGTCACCCCTAGCATGGGAACCCACCGTCGACCGAAGCCGCCCAGCCGTGCCCGGATAGCCACCCTCGGCGGCATCGCGGGCGCAGTCAGCCTCCTGCCGACCCAGAGTCAGGCGGCTCCGAAGCCAACGGTGGACGAGGTCCGCAAGCAGGTGGAGCAGCTCTACGAGGAAGCCACGGGCCCCACCGAGGAGTACAACGGCGTCCTCGCCGAGCAGAAGAAGCTTCAGCGGGAGGTCGACGGCGCCCAGGACCGGCTGGCCCGCAAGCAGCAGGAATTCAACGAACTGCGCGACAGGTTGGGACCGTTGGCGGCGGAGCAGTACCGCAGCGGTGGAATCGATCCGAGCGTGCAGCTGTTCCTCGCAAGCGACCCCGACGACTACCTGGAGAAGGCCGAGGCAATCGGCCGCACGAGCGAACGGCAGGCCAACGCTCTGCGGGCCCTTCAGGGCAAGCAGCGGGAACTCGCCCAGGAACGTGCGGGCGCCGCTGAGCGGCTGGAGGCTCTCCAAGAGGCGCGCACCAGGGCCAAGGAGAAGAAGGACGAGGTCCAGGCCAAGCTCACCAAGGCGCGCAAGCTCCTCAACAGCCTCACTGCGGCCCAGCGCGCCAGTATGGCGGCCGCCCAGGAGCGGGACGACGCTGCCGCAGGCGTCAGCGACTCCGCCGCGACCTACAACGGCCCGGCCAGTGGACGCGCCAAGACCGCACTCGACTTCGCCTACGCTCAGCTCGGCAAGCCGTACGAGTGGGGCTCTACCGGCCCCAACTCCTACGACTGCTCGGGACTCGTCGGCGCCTCCTGGCGCACGGCCGGCGTCTCTCTGCCCCGTACCGTCAAGGAGATGTACGACGCGGGCCGGAAGGTGTCCAGGTCGGACATGCAGCCCGGCGACATCATCTACTGGTACAACGACACCCAGCACAACGGGATGTACGTCGGCGACGGCAAGGCCATCCACGCTCCCCGCACCGGCAAGAACATCGAGATCGTCCCGGTGGACTCCATGCCGTTCTTCGCCGCGTCCCGTCCTTGAGTGGTCCGGGAGGCCTCGGCGTGGAAGACAAGCCGGCGCCGAGGCCCTGGTTTTGGGTGTTCCGGAATTCAAAGCACGGGCTGGAAAGCAGCGACCCAGTAGCGCAGCAACCCGGTCAGGTAGGTCCACGCGCCACCGACCTGGAGAATTCCGACGACCACCAGCATCGCGCCGCCGAAGCGCATGACACCTCGGGCATTGCGGCGTGCGAACCCGAAGACCCGCAGTGCGCGGCGGAAGCCCAGGGCTGCGACGAGAAACGGCAGCCCGAGACCGATGCTGTAGACGAAGGCGAGCAGGGCGCCGCGGCCGGCACCGCCTGTGGTGAAGGAAAGGCTCATCACCGCAGCGAGGGTGGGGCCGATGCATGGGGTCCAACCCAGACCGAACATCACGCCCAGCAGCGGAGCCCCGGCCAGCCCGGCACGCGGGTGATAGCTGATACGGAAGGTGCGGCCGGCCAGAGGGATGCGCTCGAAGGCGCCGAGGAATACCAGGCCGAACAGGATCGTCAGCGCCCCGAGGACCCGTGTGATCAGGTCCTGGTGTTCCAACAGCCGGTTTCCCGCGTACCCCAGTGCCGCGCCATAGCCGGCAAAGAGGGCGGAGAAGCCGAGGATGAACAAGGCCGTCCCAGCGACCATCCGTCCCCGGCCTTCCCTGCCCGCCTGCGCGTCGGCCGCTGAAACGCCGGTGGCGTACGAGATGTAGCCGGGCACCAGCGGCAGGCTGCACGGCGAGAAGAACGACACCCCGCCCGCGAGCAGCGCGAGTGGCGCCACCAGCAGCAGCGGACCACTGGAGACGACGTCGGATATGCCTTGGCTCACGTATGTCCTCCGGAGCGGGCTGGAGCTGGGGACGAGACGCCACTTAGGGCCGTCCGGGCGAGCTTATTACTAAGGCACTTAGCAGACGCGGGCGGGTACGCCCGGTCGCTGTGCCCAGGAGGTCGCCATCCACGCGAAAGCACCGCAGGGCACTGCCCAGTTGTGCCCTCCAGCCACATCGCCCACAGGAACCGCTTAACATCTCCCGTGATGAGCCGGGCACAGTTGGCGCAGCCCACAACCCGCGGTTCGTGGAGGATCACGCCTGCCGCGGCCCTCAGCGCTGCCCTGGCCGTCCTGCTCACTGCGCTGGTCGTGTGCCTGGGGTCCGTGGCCCATGGCGGCGACGGCGAGCGCATCGCTGCCGTGACGAGCGTTTCCGGCACACAGGTACCGACGGGCGACCCGACCGACCATCATGCCGTGCCGGCCGCGCACCCGGGCGACTGTCCCGCCGGTGGCACGTGCTGCGCTCCAGCGGTACACCACGTGCGGATGATCCTCGCCGCGCCCACCCATGCACCGGTGGCACTTCTGCCCCGGATGCCGCACCTCCCGAGGCCGTCCTGCACATCGGCCCACCTCGCTCGCGCCTTGCCGGCGGGGGCGGCCCCCGATCTCCACGTCCTCCAGGTGCAGCGGACCTAGACGGATGCCTCGACGCCGTGCGCTCACGCGGGCGGACGCGCCGATGGACACGTCGACTCCCCGCATCCACCGCCGTACGGCGGGAGGAAGGACACCCACGTCATGAGCAGGACGAGCAAGAAGGCCGCAGCCCTGTCGCGCAAGGCCCGCATCGAGGAGATGCGCCGGGCCGAAAGAGCCCGCGAGCGCCGCAACCGCATAGTCACCATCACGCTCAGCACGATCATCGTGGCCGGCCTGGCCGGCTGGGGCGCCTATGCCCTCAACAGCGCCAACGAGAAGGACGAACAGAAGTCCGCTGCGGCGAAGAAGCCTGTCGCGGGCGAGAAGACCTGGGACAAGAAGAAGCTCACCCAGAACCACGTTCAGGGCGTGGTGAAGTACCCGATGAACCCGCCCGTCGGCGGCGATCACCACCAGGCATGGATGACCTGCGACGGGACCGTCTACACCAAGCCGATCGCGAACGAGAACGCCGTCCACTCGCTCGAACACGGGGCGGTCTGGATCACGTACAACGACAAGGCCACCGACGCCGACATAAAGAAGCTCGGCGACAAGGTCTCCAGCACCCCGTACACCCTGATGAGCCCCGCCAAGGACCAGTCCGAGACCATCACGCTCTCTGCCTGGGGCCGCCAGCTCACCGTGGACAACGCATCCGAACCGCGCATCGAGCAGTTCCTGACCAAGTACGTCCAGGGCGCCCAGACTCCTGAGCCAGGAGCCTCCTGCACGGGCGGCCTGACCGCGACATGAGCAACACGGAAACACTCATCGACGAGACCGAAGCGCTGGACAGCGCCACCGAACGAACCCGGTCGAAGACCCCGCCACTGCTCAGCGAGCGCGACTCCGCGCCCAGGTAGCCCTGCTCAAGCGATGGTCCACGGCGCCACGAGAGCCGGGGACCATCGCCGGCCCATGCACTCGTTCAGGGATCCCTGTACCACCAAATGGTGCTCGTCCCCGCCACCGAGGCCGAGACACTCGCGCGCTTCGGACGCACCCTGGCCGATCCGACTCGCTTCCGACTCCTGCTCATGCTGCATGAACGCCCTTATCATCTGGCCGAGTTGGTGGACCGGTTCGGTATCAGTCGCTCCCGGCTCTCCAGCCACCTCGCCTGCCTGAGAATCCGCAGCCTCGCAGTCGCCGCCCAAGGACCAGCGGTGGCCTCATCTCAAGTCGAGGTGGCAAGGGGAGGGAACGAGCTCAGGGGCACCCATGACCACGGACATAGCCGGGTGGCAGTACGCAGCCGTACTTGCGCCAAGGCCGAGTCGGGCTGTCGGCCGGGTCAGTCAGCGCGAGCCCGGCGGCGCGATTGTCCGCTGGGCCCGAGTGCAATTCTGTTGCTGGGCGAGGTGGCGTTGCAGGTCGATGTGCCGGAACTGATACACCGCCCCGACCTGACGCAGCACTCCGCGGCCTTCGTGCGCATCCTGCAGAAAGGCCATCAGGTTCCACGGGGTGTTGTGACGCATCGCCAGGTAGGCGCGGGCCAAGATGAAGTCCCCCCAGACCGTCTTGGACAGCCCGACCGCGAGCCCGGCGAGGGGTGCGCCCGGGAGACCTCCCACGATCCCGACCGCGAGACCGAATGCAAGCACGAGCATGAGGAAAGTGCGGCGGTCCAGAGCGATGAGCGTGTCCGGCCCGGCGCTCGCAGCCAGGTCGGGAGCATCGGCCTGAAGCCCGAGCACCAGCCCGACCGCGGCTACCGTGAGCCCGACCGCGAGTCCGCCCGTGAGCCCCACCACAAGTCCGACCGCGAGTCCGGCCACGAGCCCGGTCACGAGCCCGAGGGCGAGCTTGGACCACGACAGACGAAGCCTGATGGCTGGCGTAGCAGCATCCGATCTCCCGACCACGACCGCGAACACGATTCCGACCACGAACCCGACAACCAGCCCGAGCGAGAGTCCGACATCGATCCCGAACGCGAGCCCGACGTCGAGTCCGATCTCGATCCGGGCGTCGATCCCGGCCGCGACTCCGCCCGTGAGTCCGATCACCAGCCCGAACACGAGACGGCGGATGTGACCAGGGACCGCTCTGGGGAGCTCCCACCAGGCGAGGTCGGGGCTGCCGGCGCACTGGTTCTGCAGGAACCGGGCGAGAAAGACGAAGGTGGTGTGGGCTTGTTCGGCCGTCCAGCGTGGTGGTTGGGCCTGGTGGGGCGTGTAGGCGGCGGGGATGAACGCCTCGAAGAGATGGGTGCTGATGGTGGTGTGGTCGGGATAGACGGTCGTCTCACACAGTTCGTCAGGATGTGGTGCCGGCGGGGATCCGGCGGGTGTGCCGGGCCGGGGGTTGTGGATTCCACGGGCCAGGAACAGACCCAGCGGGGTTTCAAGGGCCTGGCCGACCGGGCTATTGGTGCCCAAGTGGGTGATCACGGAGCTCCACCGCTGGGCGGCAGGTGTGTGTGGGCCGCCAGCGTCCCGGCGCAGATAGTCGGCGGCGGCCTGGGCATCAAGCGGAAGGAGCTGGATGGCGGCGGCACCGTTGAGGCGGACGACTGTGCCCGACCGGGTCAGGGCGGTGAGGTATGGATCGGTGCGGCTGGTCAGGACCAGCGGCTGTCTGGCGGGCAGTGCCCGGTTGAGCATGTCGAGTGCGGTGGCGTGCACGGCGGGCGGCAATTCGTCGAAGCCGTCGAGCAGAGGCACGATGAGGCCCGCGCTGAGAAGGTAGACCGCCAGATCGGTGGGCTCACTTCTGGCGGTGTCCGTCACTGTGACCGAACACGGAGCAGCAGTGGCCAAGCCGGGGTGAGTACGCCGCAGTTGATCGGCCATCCATGCTTTCAAGGGCTGGTGGGGATCCCAGGACGCCAGGGAGAACAGCACCGGCACGGGCGCGTCGTCGGTGCGGCGGGCGATGAGGTCCTGCAACAACCTGATCAGCAGGACGCTCTTGCCGGAGCCGGGTTCGCCAAGGATCACCAGACGCCGGGTGGGAACCCGCTCGGAGAACACCTGACCGACCTCTGCATCCCGTCCCGCCAGCCCTGTTGCGTCAGGCGGCCAAAGGGCTGGATCGCCGGGTGGTCCACCGGGCCAGGAGCGGGCGAGGTCCGTCAGCAGTGCCCACGGCTCAGTGAGTCTGTTGTCGGCGGCCCGCCAGGAGACCGGCAGCGGGTAGGGGTCGTTGACCCGGCGCACGGCTGCCTCACTGTCCCACTGGTTCTTGACCGCGACCGCCAACTCGGCCACCACTCTGTCCAGATCGACAGGGTCAGCCTCGGCCCGGTCAGCGCGAAACGAGTGCCAGGCCAGGTATCCCGGCGCCAATCCCACCAGCACGGACACGAGTGTTGCGGCCACACCGAGGTCAAAACGCCGGGCCAGCCCGAGCGACGCGGCCGGCCCGAGCACCCACAGAAGCAGATACACACTGCCCACACGTTGCGGCCCCCGGCCACGCCCCCCGCGTCTCATAACTGGCCATCTTGGCCCACCCGCACACACGGGATGGGCCGTTCGACACAGTCCGCCCAGTCGACACCTTCGTCCCTGGCACCCCCTTTCGATGTGTCCTGGACTCCGGCAAGGCTGACTCCAAATCCTTCCAACTCACCAAGCCAGGCCTCCACGTTCGGCTTCGGTGAAGCGGGGCGAGGAGGGTCTCGTGGATCTCCACCAGGCGGCCACACTGGCCGAGTCTCGGTCGGAGCATCGAACAGGGGACGCGGGGTGTTCGTGGATGTACGAGGTGCCTACGACTCGCCGGTCGTGGTCGATGCCGGGCACGCTCGGGGTTCCGCAGCATCAGCGACAGCAAGTGACGATACGGCTGGGTGCTTGGGCAGCTGGGGTTCAGCACGTCTTCTCGGGCCGGCCGGCCCGATCGGTCATTCCGGTGCGTTCAGCGCGTGCCGTACGAGCCTGCCGCGCTGCTCAGCGAGGCTGCTCGGATCCCTGACCCATCGAGCGGGAGCGTGGAAGCGCCATTCGCGTCACCCTGTGAGGTCCGACCCGCCCGATGACCGAGTGCAACGCAGCGTAGCCGACACCAAACCAGCAGGGAGTCAGCCCGCACCACCGAACCAACCCGAACCGCGCAACACAGACATGGCGCCTTACGCCACCAGCCAAGCCCACAAGACGGACCTCCTAGACCTGGCATAGGCGCGACACGCACACACCGGCCCCAAACTATGTTGTCCCACCACATGTGCGCCTCACCTGCGTGTTTCTACGGTGTGCCGACACCTACCCGTCCCCACCGCACACGAGGAAGTGGCGTACATGGCCTCCGCAACCACCGCTCCCCCACCACCCGGCAACCTCAAGCGCATCGTCGCCGCCAGCCTCATCGGCACCACCATCGAGTGGTACGACTTCTTCCTCTACGGATCGGCCGCCGCACTCGTCTTCAACAAGCTGTTCTTTCCGGACTCCGATCCCCTGGTCGGCACCTTGCTGTCGTTCCTGACCTACGCCGTCGGGTTCGCCGCGCGGCCGATCGGTGCGCTCGTGTTCGGGCATTACGGGGACCGGCTCGGGCGTAAGAAGCTGTTGGTGTTGAGCCTGCTGCTGATGGGTGGGGCCACCTTCGCGATCGGACTGTTGCCGACGCACGCGACCATCGGCTCCGCGGCGCCGGTGTTGCTGACCGTGCTGCGGCTGGTGCAGGGCTTCGCTCTCGGTGGTGAGTGGGGTGGGGCCGTGCTGCTGGTGTCGGAGCACGGGGACGCTCGGCGGCGCGGGTTCTGGGCCTCGTGGCCGCAGACGGGTGCGCCGGCGGGTCAGTTGCTCGCGACCGGTGTGTTGTCGCTGCTCACGGCCGTGCTGTCGGATAGTGCGTTTGGTAGCTGGGGCTGGCGGATACCGTTCCTGCTCTCCGGTGTGCTGGTGATCGTCGGTTTGTGGATTCGTCTGTCTGTCGATGAATCGCCAGTCTTCAAGCAGGCGTTGGCGCATGCCGAGGCACGCAAGTCGGCGCGTGCGGCCGACGCCGACGCCGGGGCCGAGAAGTTGCCGCTCGTCTCCGTGATGCGGCACCACTGGCGTGATGTTCTGGTGGCGATGGGCGCGCGTATGGCGGAGAACATCAGCTACTACGTCATCACCGCGTTCATCCTCGTGTACGCCACCACGTCGGCCGGCGTCTCCAAGCAGACGGCGCTCAACGCGGTCCTCATCGCCTCGGCCGTCCACTTCGCGGTCATCCCGGGCTGGGGCGCCCTGTCGGACCGGATCGGTCGCCGTCCCGTCTATCTGCTGGGTGCTGCCGGAGTGGGGCTTTGGATGTTCCCGTTCTTCTCGCTCATCGACACGGGCGGCTTCGGCAACCTGCTCCTCGCCGTGACCGTGGGACTCGTACTGCACGGCGCCATGTACGCGCCCCAGGCCGCCTTCTTCTCCGAGATGTTCGCGACGCGGATGCGCTACTCCGGTGCTTCGATCGGCGCCCAGTTCGCCTCGGTCGCGGCGGGCGCCCCGGCCCCGCTCATCGCCACCGCGCTGCTGGACGCGTACGGCAATTCCACCCCGATCGCCCTCTACGTCATCAGCGCGGCCGTCCTGACGCTCATCGCGGTCGGTGTCGCCAAGGAGACCCGTCACCGGGACCTGGCCGACGTGGAGCGCTCGGCAGGTGCGGAGCCCAAGGCGGCCCGGGCTGCCGACGCTCACACCGTCTGACGGTTCGCCTGTGAAGCCGTGGGAATCGGCCCCCGTACGCCCCGTGCGTACGGGGGTCAGCGCTGTGTCGGTGCCGACAACCGGTGCAGACGCAGGGCCAGTTGGATCTCCAGGACCCTCGCCGGGCTCTGCCAGTCCGCCCCGAGGAGACGGCCGACCCGCTCCAGGCGCTGCGCGACCGTGTTCACGTGGACGTGCAGGTCGTCCTTGGTGCGGGCCGGGCTCATACCGCAGGCGAAGTACGCGTCGAGGGTTTGCAGGAGGTCGGTACCGCGTCGTTCGTCGTAGGCGACGACCTGGCCGATCGTACGGTCGACGAAGCCTGCGATGTCCCGGTCGCCGGCCAGCAGCAGCCCCAGGAACCCGAAGTCCTCGGCAGCGGCGCCGTCGCCGGAGCGGCCCAGCAGCCGTAGCGCGTCGAGGCAGCGCCGGCTCTCGTCGTAGGCGGCGGCCACGGCCTCGGGGTGGGCGGCAGGTGCCTCCACCGGAGCGGAGGCACCGACGGTGACCGACTCCTGGACAGCCGTTCCCAGGTGGCGCGCCGTTCGGCGGGCCACGGCGGTGGCGGTGTCCCCTCCTTCGAGGGGCAGGACCAGTACCGTGCCGCCGTCGCGGGCGGCGGCCAGGCCGTGCCGGGTCGCGGCGAGGTGGGACGCGGCGGACCACAGGCGTCTGCGGGCGGACGCCTCCTGGTCGGCGTCGGCCGACGTGACGTCGAGGCGGGCGGCGAGGACGACGTGGGTTGCGTCGAGGTCGGCGTACAGCCGCGCCGCACGCTCGCGCAGCAGCCGCGGGTCGCGGTCGCGGGCGTCGAGGAGGTCGTCCAGCAGTTCGCCCCGGACCCGCTGTTCGGCCTCGGCAGCGGAACGTCGGGCGAGCAGGAGGAGAGAGGTGACGGTCGCGGCTCGTTCCAGCGTGCTCTGGTCCACGGGGTCGAGGCCGGGGTGGCCGCGCAGGACCAGCGCGCCGAGGAGTTCACCCCCTGCGACCACGGCTGCGATCCAGTCGTCGCCGTGCCGTACCGCGTGGCCCTCCGCTCGGGCCGCCTCCAGAGCTCTGGCGGGTGTGGCGGCCGCCTCCGTGAACTCGACCGTGCCGTCGAGGACTTGGGAGACGGCTGCGGCCACGTCGTGCACCCCACCGCCATGCAGCACGAGCTGGGCGAGCCGGTCGTGCACGTCCGAGGCGCGTTCGATGACTCCGCTGCGGTCCCGGATGATCTCGTTGGCCCGTTCCAGGTCGGCGAGGGCCGAGCGGGTCTCGGTGAGCAGGTTCGCGGTGTCGAGGGCGGCCGCTGCGAGAGCGGCGAAGGAGCCGAGCAACGCGATCTGCTCGCGCTCGAAGACCCGGGCGCGCCGGTCCGCCGCGAAGAGGACCCCGATGACATGGTGGCCCAGCGTCAGCGGCACCCCGAGGATGGCGACCAGCCCCTCGTCACGCACACCGGCGTCGATGGTGAGGGTGTGCTGGAAGCGGTCGTCCTTGAAGTAGTCGTCGGTGACATAGGGGCGGGCCGTCTGCGCGACGAGTCCGCCCAGGCCCTCCCCCATGCCGAGCCGGAGCTGCTGGAAGCGGGCGGCGACCGAGCCCTCGGTCACCCGCATGTAGGTGTCGCCCCGCGCCGGGTCGTTCAGGCTGAGATACGCCACGTCCGTACCGAGCAGGGACCGGGCGCGCTGCACGATCGCCTGGAGCACGGCGTCCAGGTCCCGCAGGCCGGCCAGGTCGTGGGCCGTCTCGAAGAGGGCCGACAGCTCAGCCTCGCGTCTGCGGCGTCCCTCCAGCTCGGAGCGGACGCGCAGCGCGAGCAGCTTGGCCTGTTCGAGGGCGACGATCCATTCGGTGGATCTGCCCTCGGCACGGGCCAGCAGCACCGGCTGTTCATAGGCGTCGGCGGACGCGCCCCTGGCCAGCAGCTCAAGGAACGGTGTCTCGGCGCTGCTCAGGGGCGCTCCGGCGGCGGCCGGTGAACGCTGGTCGGGGTGCATGTGATCGCGGGGCATACCGACAGGATTGCTCATCGCACCGCCACCCCGTCAGCCCTGTGGATAACTCGGATTTCCGCCGGCCCCTGCCGGTCAGTGCGCGGTCCAGCCACCGTCGAGCACGAGCGAGGTACCGGACACGAAGGAAGCGTGCGGGCTGCACAGATACGCCACGGCTTCGGCGACCTCCTCCGGTTCGATGAGCCGCTTGACCGCGCTGTCCTGCAACATCACCTCGGACACCACTCGCTCCTCGGGGATGCCGTGCGCTGTGGCCTGGTCGGCGATCTGCTTCTCGACTAGTGGAGTGCGCACATAGGCGGGGTTCACACAGTTCGAGGTGACGCCATGTGGTGCGCCCTCCAGGGCCGCGGTCTTGGAGAGTCCCTCAAGGCCGTGTTTGGCGGCCACATAGGCCGCCTTGAATGCCGAGGCCCGCAGCCCATGTACGGAGGACACATTGACGATCCGGCCCCAGCCCTGCCCATACATATGGGGCAGGGCTCCACGGATGAGCCGGAACGGCGCCTCCAGCATCACGGTGAGAACCGTGTGGAAGACGTCGGGCGGGAACTCCTCGATGGGGCGCACCAACTGCAACCCGGCGTTGTTCACCAGGACGTCGGTGCCGGCGGCGGCGAGCTCCGCGGCGTCCAGGTCGGTCAGATCCAGGACATGGGGTTCGACGGCGCCGGCGAGCCCGCGGGCCTGCTCGGCGAGCTCCTCCAGACCGGCGGCATCCCGGTCGACCGCTCTGACCTTGGCCCCTGCGGCCGCGAGCCGTAGCGCACAGGCGCGGCCGATGCCACCGGCAGCTCCGGTGACAAGGGCGGTACGGCCGCCGAGGTCGAGCGGGGAGGGCAAGGGCGAGCCTTGAGCCGGGAGGGTGTTGGGCGGGGTCATGGTTCGACCCTAGGCAGCGCCCCTGCCAGGCCACATATGGTCGCAACCCATACTTCAGTCCGTACTCATAGGCTCGAACCACGTGGGTTCATCGGCCAGTGCCTGCTTGATCCGAAATAGCTGGCGCTCCTCCATCTCGGGCAGCGAGTCCACCTCGTACCAGCCGACCTCGACCGACTCGTCGTCGTTCACCCGTGCCTCGCCGCCGACGGCACGGCAGCGGAAGGTGATGTCCATGAACTGGCACATGTCGCCGTTGGGATAGGTGACCTCACCGCTGGACCGAACGAGCACGACCCGCTCGGGGACGCACCGGACGCCCGTCTCCTCGTACACCTCCCGCACCGCGCAGGCCGCGGGCTGCTCGCCGGGGTCGGGGATGCCGTTGATCACCGTCCACTTGTGGTTGTCCGCGCGCTGCCCCAGCAGGACCCGTCCCTCGTCGTCGAAGACGACGGCGCTGATCCCGGGAAGCCACAGCAGTTGGTGACCAGCGGCGGCACGGATCGTACGAATGAAGTCAGGAGTAGCCATGTCCCCGACCCTAACGGGCCGGTGACGGCGCCCCCGGTTGGTTTCGCGGGCTTGCTACCAGCACGACCGGCAGGCGGTCCACGCGACGGACGCGACCGCCGCCTTTCGGCTACGCGTCCTCTTGCGGCTACGCGTCCGCGGCCCGCCGTGCGCGCATCCCGGCACCGATCGCCCAGCCGAGGCCGCCCGCTGCGATCAGCACCAGGGCGATCTCCGGCAGGATGCCGAGCCGGGTGGCAGGGGTCTCGCTGGAGCGCAGCGGGACCTTCTGGACGAGGGAGTCGGCCACGAACATGCCGGTCCGCTGTGTGATCCTGCCGTCCGGCATGATGATCGCGCTGACGCCGCTGGTCACCGGGACGGTGACCGTCCGGCTGTGCTCGACGGCGCGGACGCGGGACATGGCGAGCTGCTGGTAGGTCATCTCGCTGCGGTCGAAGGTGGCGTTGTTGCTCGGCACGGAGATCATCTGCGCACCGTCCACGACCTCGGAGCGGACCGCCCAGTCGAAGGCGGCTTCATAGCAGGTGACGAGACCGACCTTGGCGCCGTCCATGGTGAACACGCCCGGCTCGCTGCCGCGGCTGAAGTCCTGGCGGACCATCGAGGTCCAGTTCTCGTTGATCGCCCCGACGAGCGACCGTAGCGGCAGGTACTCGCCGAACGGCTGGATCTGCCGCTTGTCATAGGTGTCGACGGGGCCCTTCTCGGGGTCCCACAGGATCTGCTCGTTGAGCAGCTTGCCGTCCCGCTCGACCACGCCGCCCACCGAGATCGGCGCGCCGATCGCCTTGGCGGCCTTGTTGATGACGGCGCGGGCGTCGGCGTTGGCGAAGGGGTCGATGTCGGAGGAGTTCTCGGGCCACAGCACGAAGTCGGGCTGTTCGACCTTGCCCGCCTTGACCTCGGCGGCCAGGCGCTCGGTCTCGCGCGCGTGGTAGTCGAGTACGGCCCGTCGCTGGGCGTTGAAGTCGAGTCCCGCGCGCGGCACGTTGCCCTGGATGACGGCGACGGTCGCGGTGCCGTCCTCGGCCTTGTCGCTGACCAGTGGCCGCGCGGCCACGGCACCCACTACGGGCACGGCGACGCTGAGCAGGGCCACGGCCGCGGCGGACCGCTGCACGGCCCGGGTGCGCCGCCGCTCCACGGCCAGGCGTACGACCTCGTAGAGACCGAAGCCGCACAGGACGACCGCGAAGCCCAGCACCGGTGTGCCGCCCAGGGCCGCGAGCGGCAGAAAGACACCGTCGGCCTGGCCGAATGCGATCTTGCCCCAGGGGAAGCCGTTGAACGGCGCACGCGCGCGTGCCGCCTCTCCGGCGATCCAGAGCGCCGCCGCCCACACCGGCCAGCCCGGCAGCTTCGACACCGCGGCGACTCCCGCGCCCACCAGCGCGACGAAGACCGCTTCGATCACGACGAGCGCCAGCCAGGGTCCCGGGCCGACCTCCACACCGGTCCACACCAGCAGTGGCAGCAGGAAGCCGAGGCCGAAGAGATAGCCGAGGCCGAGGCCCGCCTTCCAGCTACGCCCTCGCAGTACCCAGCCGAAGACGGCGAAGGCGGGCAGGGCCAGCCACCACAGGGTGCGCGGCGGGAAGCTGACGTAGAGCAGCACTCCGGAGAGCGCAGCGGCGAGGGCCGGAACCAGGCGCACGAGTCGTGCCGCGCGCGAGACGGGCGCGGTCTGCGGGTCGAGCTGGTCCGACTCGTCCACGGAGGTTGCGGTGACGGTCACTCCGGGAGTGTACGGCGGTTGACCTTGGCACGGACAGCGCGGTCCGTCTCACGGGCGGGGCCCACGACACACGGCCGAGGGCACTGATTGCGACCTCGAATCGCCGCACGGCGAGATCCCACGCCGCACCGTTCCTGCACGACACGTCCACAAACCGGCCATAAGCCGTTACGGTATGCCGGAGCCTCATTCGTACCGGCCGGTCAGGTCCGGCTGGCCGAGGCTCCGTCACAGGTCGGGGGACCGGTTTCGGGGGGCGGGGTGGGTGTCGCAAGAATGACGTCCTCGGCAGGTCCGCAAGAGGACGGCGACAGACGAAACGTTTCTGATGCGGCGGGCGTCGTGGTGCTGGGAGCCTGCGCCGCCTGGGCGCTGATCTCCGCTGCCATGCACGACGGCCGCCCCGAGGGTGTGCTGCTCGCGATCCTCGCCGTGGCGGCCGGCTATGCCGCGGGCCGGATCGGCGGGGCGCTGCTTCCGGTGGCCGTACCCTGCGCCGCGGCTCTGGCCGGAGTGGGCCTGACGCTGACCGTTCCCCATCTGTCGCCCGGCCCGCAACTCGTCACGCCGCTGGGCCACGCGGGAGCCACCGCCGCGGTGCTGACGCTCGCGACCGGCGCTGCCTGCTGCGCCGCTTGGTCCGCCTCGGCGCCACTGCTGCGCCTGGCCCTGCGTCTGCTCGCCGGTGGGATCACGGTGACCGCGGCAGTCCTGGGCTCGACCAGCGGCTTCGTCACCTGTTCCGCCGTCCTGGTGTGCTCGCTCGCGGCCGGCCACCTCCGCCACCGCGGCGTGGGCATCGCGGGGCTGGCCCTGGCGGCGGCCTCGGTCACCGGCCTGATCTGGGCGGTCGCCGGGAACGTGGTGCCCGGCGGTCTGCTGACCTGGCTTCAGGGTCAGCTGACCGGGCACCGGATCCAGCTGTGGCAGGACGCGCTGCACCTGGCGCGCGAGGACCTCGCCCTGGGTGTGGGTCCTGGCCGCTTCGGCGAGCTCAGTTCGACGGCGACCGGGACGCTGTTGTCCGACGGCAAGCCGCACTCGGCACCTTTGCAGCAGGCTGCGGAACAGGGAGTCGTCGGCGTACTGCTGCTGGCGGCGGCCTTCTGCTGGATGCTGTTCGCTCTGTGGCGCACCGCCCGCCCCACCCCCGTAGCCCTCACCGCGGGTGCGGCACTCACCGCGCTGGCAGGCATCGCCGCGGTCGGCAATGCGCTCAGCTTCACCACGGTGTCCGTGGGAGCGGGCCTGCTGGCGGGGCTGGCTACAGCACGCCCGATCGCCGTCGAGTCGACGCAGCGCGAGGACGACGTACGCACGCGTGGCGACCAACTGGCTCCATGACCTGGCGTACGGCGCCGTTGCCCATGGCCATGCCCCCGCGGACCGCTGTGTTGTCCGCACACATGGGCCCAGCAGCCACCCTCACCCGCGGCAAGCAGTGCCCGACGAGCAACCGCGGGGCACCGACCGGCGACCAGCAACCAGCAACCAGCAACCAGCCCAGTGAAACGCCAACGCCGATCCCCGCCCGGCAGCCAGCCCCAGCTCAGTGAACCGTGCCGACCTTCCGAGTCCGCAAGCGTTCCTCGATGACCCCCACCGCCGCCTCCGCGTCATCCACGGTGACGGTGAACGTGTGGCCGTCACCCAACCGCAGTACCAGGCCCTCACCCCGCCTTACGACAACGGCGGTGCCCTTCTCGGGACGCCACCGGTAACCCCAGCCACCCCAGTGGCGCGGAGTGACCAGTGGAACGAACTCGGCGCCGACGACCTCGGACAAGGGGATACGGCGGCGCGGCACACCGATGTGGCCGCAGCGCACCTCGAGGCACTCCTGGTCGACCTTCAGGGCCACGTGCACGAACGCCAGGGTGCCGAAGAGAACCAGCAGTCCGGCGGCGATACAGCCCACGACGGCCATGACGAGGGGGGCGACACCGCCGGTCCACGGCGAGTCGACGGCCAGCTCGACTCCGAGCGCCATACAGGCGGCGCCAACGAGCGCCAGCAACCACTGGACCCGGTTGGTCGCGCGCCCGGTCCACACATCAGGATGCGGCTTCCTGCCGTGGGGGTGGTCCCTCATGGCTATGAGGTTACTCAGGATTCGCTGCGTTGGTACCTCGTGGCCCAGGGTGACTCCGCCGACCGGAGCACAGCGGATCCGCGCCGTCCGTCACGTCCGCCGGCTCATGTCCGCGGGCGGTGATCGTCGGTCACTGCGCGGGGCTGACCGCGTGGAGAAGGCGACCCTCCGCGTAGGCCAGGGCGGGCTCGGGGAGCTTGCCCTCGCGGCCGCTCAGCAGCACGGTCAAGGTGCCCTTCGCCTCCGCCCCGGGGGCGGGCTGCTCGCCGAGCCGACGGAGGGCCTGCGCGGCGACCGCTCCTGCGGAGCCGTGCAGTACGAGCGGCGGGAAGTCGGGGCGCTGGACGGCGGCGCGGATGCGCTCGGCGACGAGTTCGTAGTGGGTGCAGCCCAGGACTACGGTCGTCACGTCCAGCGGGGTGAGGGCGGCGGCCGCGGTGACGGCGGCGTCGATCGCCGACTCGTCCGCGTGCTCGACCGCCTCGGCGAGTCCGAAGCAGGGCACTTCGGTGACGGTCACGCCGTCGGCGAAGTCGTTGATCAGCCCGCGCTGGTAGGGGCTGCCGGTGGTGGCGGGGGTGGCCCAGATCGCGACGGGGCCGCCGCCGGCCGCGGCCGGCTTGATGGCCGGGACGGTGCCGACGACCGGTATGGCGGGTTCGAGGCGCGCGCGGAGGGTGGGCAGCGCGTGCACGGTCGCGGTGTTGCAGCCGATGATCAGGGCGTCGGGCCGGTGCGCCGCGGCGGCGTCGGCGACGGCCACGGCGCGCCGGGTGAGGTCTTCGGGAGTCCTGGGACCCCAGGGCATGCCGTCAGGGTCGAGTGAGAGCACGAGATCTGCGTCGGGTCGCAGCCGCCGTACCGCGGCGGTGGCCGCGAGCAAGCCGATTCCGGAGTCCATCAGCGCGATCTTCACCCGGCCACGATAGACGATGGGCCCTTGCGGGCCGCTCCCGTGGGGCAGACTGCGCGGGTGAGCGCCTTCGCGTGGACCGCCGCCGGATCACTCGCCGCCTGGCTGTGGCTGCTGCTCTGTCAGGGCTTTTTCTGGCGTACGGATGTCAGGCTCCCGCAGCGGACCCGGCCGGACGAGTGGCCGTCTGTCTGCGTCGTCGTGCCGGCGCGCGACGAGGCCGCGGTGCTCGCGCTGAGCCTGCCGTCGCTGCTCGCCCAGGACTACCCGGGGCGGGCCGAGATCTTCCTGATCGACGACGGCAGTTCGGACGGCACCGGGGAGCTGGCGCGTGAGCTCGCGCGCCGCCATGGAGGGCTGCCGCTGACGGTGGACTCCCCCGGCGAGCCGCCCGCGGGCTGGACGGGCAAGCTGTGGGCGGTGCGGCACGGCATCGGCCTGGCACGCGCGCATGACCCCGAGTACCTCCTTCTTACGGACGCCGACATCGCGCACGCGCCCGACAGCCTGCGCGAGCTGGTCGCGGCAGCGCGCTCCGGTGGCTTCGACGCGGTCTCACAGATGGCGCGGCTGCGGGTGGAGAGCCTGTGGGAGCGGCTGGTCGTGCCTGCCTTCGTGTACTTCTTCGCGCAGCTCTATCCGTTCCGTCGGATCGGTAGGAAGGGGTCTCGGACTGCGGCCGCCGCGGGTGGCTGTGTCCTGCTGCGGGCCGAGGCTGCGGAACGGGCGCGGATCCCGGACGCCATCCGGCATGCCGTCATCGACGACGTGGCGCTCGCGCGGGCCGTCAAGGGCGGTGGCGGCCACATCTGGCTGGGGCTGGCCGAGCGGGTGGACAGCGTGCGGCCGTATCCGCGGCTCGGTGACCTGTGGCGGATGGTGTCGCGGAGCGCGTACGCGCAGCTCAGGCACAATCCGGTGGTGCTGGCCGGGACGGTCGCCGGGCTCGCGCTGGTGTATCTGGTGCCGCCCGCGGCGCTCGTCGTGGGTCTGGCGGGCGGGGACACGGCGACGGCGGTCTGCGGCGGTCTGGCGTGGGTTGTGATGACGGGGACGTACGTCCCGATGCTCCGTTACTACGGGCAGCCGCTGTGGCTCGCTCCCCTGCTGCCGTTCACCGCGTTCCTCTATCTCCTGATGACGGTCGATTCCGCGGTGCAGCACTACAGGGGGCGCGGTGCGGCCTGGAAGGGCCGCACCTACGCACGTCCGGACGCGCTGCCCGAGGAGGGGTGACTACTTGCGGCCGGGGGTCCAGTTCATGCCCCAGCCGTAGGCGTAGTCGACCGTGCGCTGCGGGCTGACGCCGCGCTCGGGGACCAGGTAGCGGGCCTCGCGCTGGACGATCAGGTCGTCGCCGGTGTTGGTGATCAGGGCGAGGGCGCACACCGTGGAGGGGACCGTGCACTCGTCGAGGGAGAAGTCGATCGGGGCGCCGTGCTGCGGTGTGAGGGTGACCGTGGCGTGCAGGTCGGCGAAGGAGCGCGCGCCCTGGTAGATGGTGACGAAGACCAGGATGCGGCGGAAGGCGCGCTGCTGGTCGAGGTTGACGGTGAGGTTCTCGCCGCCGGCCACGGCACCGGTGCGGTCGTCGCCGTCGAGGTGGATGTACGGGGGCTGGTGCAGGGCGCCGTAGGCGTTGCCGAGGGACTGGATCACGCCCTTGCTGCCGTCGGTCAGCTCGTACAGGGCGCACAGGTCGAGGTCGAGGTCATTGTGCATGGCGACGGGGCGGCCCAGCTTGCTCGCCCAGCCCGAGAACTGCTTGCGCACCTGCCAGTTGAGGTTCACGCGCATGGCGCCCGAGGTGCCGCCCTGCTTGGTCAGCGAGACCGCGGGGGCCGCCTTGGTGAGTGTGACCTTGCTCAGACTGACCGGCGCCGACTGGGGCGTGGGCGGGGGGACCGGCGGCATGGCGGGCGGAGGCGGGGCCATCGTGGGGGTCGGCGGTGCGGCCGGCGCTGCCGTGGGTGCCGCCTGCTGGGGTTCGTCGACCGTGATGCCGTAGTCGGTGGCCAGGCCCTCCAGGCCGCTGCTGTAGCCCTGGCCGACGGCGCGGAACTTCCAGGCGCCCTGACGGCGGTAGAACTCGCCGAGGACGAAAGCGGTTTCGACGTCGGCGCCGGTGCTGTCGAAGCGGGCGACGACGGTCCCCTGGGCCGCGTCCTTGACCTCGATGTAGAGGCCGGGCACCCGGCCGAACGAGCCGCCGTCCGCGGAGGCGGCGAGGATGACGGTCTCGATGGCGGGCTCCACGCGCGCGAGGTCGACGTGAATGCTGTCGGTCACCTGCCCGCCGGCGTCCCTCTTGCCCTCGTGCCGGACCGCGCCGGAGGAGTGCGCGGGCTGGTTGTAGAAGACGAAGTCGGCGTCGGAGCGGACCTTTCCGCCGACGAGCAACAGTGCGGAGGCGTCCGCGTCGGGTACTCCCGGTCCGGAGCGCCAGCCCAATTCGACCCGCAGTGCCGTCGTCGGCACCGGAACATTCGATCCCTTCGGCATTGACATGTCCGCCCCCATCACCGGCTCACGGCGCCAGGCATGTCCCGGCAGCTCATTGGGTTCTTGTACAGGGTCAACCTATTCCGCGCGACATCGAAGTCCCACGAGGGGCGTGGAAACACCCGTGGTCAACCCCCGGTAACCCGCCCGGACTCGGCATTTACACGATCCGAGCGCGGATTGGCGTCCCTTTTTGCCAAGTTCGCTCGCATTGGGGATCCGGCGTCACTGCGGACACATAAAACAACCCTCTTATCGGTCTCCCCAACCAGCACATCGTGGGCTTACCTTATGTGCCATGACCTCCCCCCGCTCCACCTATGGCGGCGGCTACTACTCCGCCTCCTTCCCGGACACCCCGATCTACGACAGGCTCGTCGCCGAGCGGGGCACCCCGCAGATCGCCCCGATCCGGGTCCCCGCCGCGTACGACATGCCGGGCAGCAACCTGCCTGCCCTGCCGTCGGCACTGCCCGCCCTCCCGGCGGCACCGTCCCAGCCCTCCTACGGTTATCCGCAGGCGCAGCAGCCGGCTCCGCTCCAGCAGGCGCCCGCGGCCTACATCCCGCAGCAGGCGGCCCCGCGCGGCTACCCGGGTCCGCAGCAGGCTCAGCAGCCACGGCCGGTGGCCCCCGGCGGCATGGGTTACGAGGCGATGCGCCCCGCGGCTCCGCGTCCCGCCCCGGCTCCCTATCAGGACCCGTACAACAACCAGCAGTACCGCGGCTACTGATCCGCTCCCCACGGGGCTGTCGGTGCCACCTGGCACGATGGCTCCATGGGGCACGCACAGCTGCAGTCGGTTCACGTTCATCCGGTCAAGGCGTTCCGGGGCACAGCGCTCCGGGAAGCCGTCGTGGAGCCCTGGGGGCCGGCCGGAGATCGACGCTGGATGCTGATCGACGTCGGGGGAAAGGTCGTTACGCAGCGCCAGCAACCGCGTCTGGCGCTGGCCGCCGCCGGGCTGCTGCCCGGCGGCGGCGTTCTGCTGAGCGCGCCCGGCATGGAGCCGCTGAGCGTGCCCGTGCCGAGCAGGGTCGGCACCGTTCCCGTGGAGATCTTCCGCGACAAGGTCGACGCGGTCCTCGCCGAGGACGACGCCGTGCATGCCTGGTGCAGCACCTATCTCGGCGCCGATGTGCGCCTCGTCCACATGCCCCATCCCGGCACGTGCCGGCCCGTCGACCCGGAGTACGCCCTGCCGGGTGAGACGGTCAGCTTCGCCGACGGCTATCCCCTGCTGCTCACCTCGACGGCCTCGCTCGACGCTCTCAATTCCCTGATCGCGCAGGGTGACCACGCGCACGAGGGCCCACTGCCCATGAACCGTTTCCGGCCGAACGTCGTCGTGTCGGGCACCGCAGCCTGGGCCGAGGACGACTGGTCGCGCCTCTCCATCGGCGAGGTCGCCTTCCGCGTGCCCAAGATGTGCGGGCGCTGCGTCGTGACGACCACCGACCAGGGCACCGCCGAGCGCGGCAGGGAGCCCCTGCTCACGCTCGGCAGACATCGCCGCATCGGCGGCAAGCTGGTGTTCGGCCAGAATCTGGTGCCCCTGAACCGCGGCACGATCCGGGTCGGCGATACCGTCACCATCCTCGATTGAGGAAGATCCCCGCGACGTCGACCGGGCGGGAACCACGGCCCGGGGTCCATGCGTTGGGCCTTTTGTGAGAACTTCCTGAGAGGGCCCGACTCAGGTGATTTCGCTCTCTCTTCGGCGGGGCCCCCGGGTGAACGGCTCCGCCACGGGTTATCACGGAGGCGGGAAGGGGGTGGCCGGCGATGCGGGCGATCAGCGGACTCTGGCGTTGGCGGCACAATCCGCTGCGTCGGGCGACCGATCTGGCCGAGGCCTGGGTCGCTCTCGCGGCCCTGCTGCTGATCCTGGTCGTGACGCCCTTGGTGGGCTCCTTCGTCGGCGGCCTGGCCCAGGGCGCCTTGCAGAGTTCCGTACGTGAACAGCGCGCGTCCCGGCACCTGGTGACGGCGACGGTGGTCCGCAGGGTGCCAGGCTCCTCGCTGGACGTGGACCCCGAGTCGGCCACCGGGCGGGACAAGCGCACCCGGGTCCTGGCCGACTGGACCGCACCGGACGGCACCCTGCACCAGGGCCGGGTGATGACGAGCCTCGACAGACCCGAGCCGGGCGACCGCTTCCGGATGTGGACGGACCGGCAGGGCCGAACCGTGGCCCGCCCGCTGGACGCCGCGACGGCGGCGACGCACGCCGTGATCGCCGGGGTCGGCGCGGCCCTGCTGGCGGCCGGGCTCATCGAGGGCGTCAGACGGCTGATCGTGTGGCGCATGGTCCGTCTCCGGTACGACCGTTGGGACCAGGCCTGGGACAAAGCAGGGCCGGACTGGGGGCGGACCGGCACCGGCAGTTGACGGCCTTCCGGCTCTGGTCAACCCACCGCCCGCGCGCACGCTACGGTGGACCGGCCGTACTCTTCGGCAGCAGAACCCGCGTACTACGAGGTGGGGGCACGTCAACGCCATGGCACAGGGCACGGTCCAGGTGACGCACACCGGCACATCGCGGTGGCGGCGCCGCACGGGTGAGTACGCGTCGCTCGCCGCCGCCCTGGAGGCCGCGGCCGACGGTGACGTCCTCACCGTCGCGCCCGGCACCTACCGGGAGAACCTCGTCGTCCAGCGGGCGGTGACCCTGCGCGGCCCCGAGGGCTCCCCCGGCTCGGTGCGCATCGCACCCGTGGACGGTGTGCCGCTGACGGTGCGTGCCTCGGCGGTGGTCCAGGACCTGCACGTGGAGGGCCAGGACGCGGCGGCGCCCGCGCTGCTCGTCGAGGAGGGCACGCCGGAGCTGACGGACGTTCGGATCGTCACGCGGTCCGCTGCGGGGATCGAGGTGCGCGGTGGTGCGCGGCCGACCGTGCGGCGCTGCACCGTCGACAACCCCGCGGGCATCGGCATCGCCGTACTCGACGGCGGGGGCGGTGTGTTCGAGGAGTGCGAGGTCGTCGCGGCCGGGCAGGCGGGCATCGCCGTGCGTGGCGGGGGCCACCCCCGCCTGGAGCGCTGCCGGGTGCACCACGCATCCGGCTCGGGGCTGACGGCGACCGGCGAGAACTCCGCCCTGGAAGCAGTCGGTTGCGAGGTCTACGAGGTCCGGGGCTCGGGTGTCCAGGTCACCGGACGGGCCACCGCCCATCTCACCGACTGCGATGTGCACCGGACCACGGCCGACGGTGTCACCCTCGACACCGACGCGGTGCTGACGCTGGCGGACTGCCGTATCCACGACATCCCGGAGAACGCGGTCGACCTGCGCTCCCGCTCCGTGCTGACGCTGACCCGCACGACGGTGCGTCAGTTCGGGCGCAACGGCCTGTCGGTGTGGGATCCGGGCACGCGCGTGGACGCGAACCAGTGCGAGATCTTCGACAGCACGGGCGACTACCCGGCGGTGTGGGTCAGCGACGGTGCGACCGCCGTCCTGGACTCGTGCCGGGTGCACGACGTGCCGGACGCGCTGTTCGTCCTCGACCGCGGCTCGCGCGCGGACGTCGTCGACAGTGACCTTTCGCAGGTGCGCAACACGGCCGTGTCGGTGAGCGACGGGGCGACCGCGCAGCTCGACGACTGCCGGATCCGGGACGCGGCGACCGGCGCCTGGTTCCGCGACCACGGCAGCGGCGGCACCCTCAACAACTGCACCGTGGACGGCACGCAGACCGGCGTGATCGTCACCAAGGGTGCCGACCCCACTATCGAGCGCTGCACGGTCGAGTCCCCCGCAGAAGCCGGGTTCTACGTCTCCGCGGGCGGCCGCGGCACGTTCCTGAACTGCCGGGTCAGGGGCAGCGCCGGCTACGGCTTCCATGTGATCGACGGCTGCCGTACGACGCTGCGGAAGTGCCGTACGGAGCGGTGTGCGCGCGGCGGTTACGAGTTCGCGGACGGCGGCCCGGACGCAGCGTCCGGGGCGGGCCCGGACGTGGAGGACTGCACCAGCGACGAGAGCGCGGGCCTCAGGCAGCCGGCTCCGGCGCCGGAGCCCGTCGTGCAGACGGCCAACCAGTCCACCGGCCTCCTCGGCGCCATCCCCGGCCAGCGCACCACCGAGCAGGAGCCGCTGATCGCCGCCGCCGAGGCCGAGCAGCCGACGCGGACCTCCAAGGCCGTCCTCGGTGAACTGGACGCCCTGGTGGGCCTGGACAGCGTCAAGCGCGAGGTGCGCGCCCTCACCGACATGATCGAGGTGGGCCGGCGTCGTCAGCAGGCCGGTCTCAAGGCGGCGTCCGTCAAGCGCCATCTGGTCTTCACCGGCTCCCCCGGTACCGGCAAGACGACGGTCGCCCGCCTCTACGGCGAGATCCTCGCCTCCCTCGGCGTCCTGGAGAAGGGCCACCTGATCGAGGTGTCCCGCGTCGACCTGGTCGGCGAGCACATCGGCTCCACCGCGATCCGCACGCAGGAGGCCTTCGACAAGGCGCGCGGCGGTGTGCTGTTCATCGACGAGGCGTACGCGCTGTCGCCGGAGGACTCGGGCCGGGACTTCGGCAAGGAGGCCATCGACACGCTGGTGAAGCTGATGGAGGACCACCGGGACGCGGTCGTGGTGATCGTGGCCGGCTACACCGCCGAGATGGAGCGCTTCCTGTCGGTCAATCCCGGTGTGGCGTCCCGCTTCTCACGGACCATCACCTTCAGCGACTACGGCCCCGAGGAGCTGCTGCGGATCGTGGAACAGCAGGCCGAGGAGCACGAGTACCGGCTCGGTCCGGGGCTCTCGGAGGCCCTGCAGAAGTACTTCACGGCGATCCCCAAGGGCCCCGCGTTCGGCAACGGCCGCACGGCGCGCCAGACCTTCGAGGCGATGGTGGAACGGCACGCGAGCCGGGTCGCCCAGCTGGAGGAGCCCAGCACGGACGACCTGACGCTGCTCTACTCCGACGATCTCCCCGAGCTGCCCTGACGACAACGCTCAGTCCTCGCCCTGCGGTCGCTGGGCCGGCAGCTCCGGCCTGAGCCGCGCCAGCAGCAGTTCCCGTTCCTCCGCGAACGCCGGGTCCGCCTGGTAGTCGCCGTGGCCGAGGATGGGCGCCGGCAGCGGATGTTCGGGGGTACGGCCGTACGCCAGCGGGTCCTTGAGGGCCTCGCGGTCCACGGCTGGGCCGCAGTCGCCGGGCAGTCGTACGGGGCCGCCGATGGGGTCGGTGGGCCGGTACAGGTTGCGCCAGCAGTCGACCTCGTCGTGCAGCTGGGTGAGCGCGTCCTGGCCGAAGTGGGCCGGGAACCAGCGGCCGTACAGACGCTCCAGCGGAGAGCCGTAGGTCAGGAGCGCGACCCGCTTGCGGTCGGCGGGTGTGAGCTGCCAGGCCGCGGCGGCCGCGAGCACGCTGCCCTGGGAGTGCCCGGAGATGACGAGGCGGCGGCCTTCCCCGGCGCGGGTCCAGGTCGCCATCCGCCAGGTCAGGTCGGGCACCGCCCGCTCGGCGTAACAGGGCGGCGCGAAGGGGTGTGCGGCGCGCGGCCAGAATGTGCCGACGTCCCAGAGGATGCCGATGGTGCGCCGCGCCGAGGCGTCCTTGTAGGCGCGCCTGCCCCAGGTGACGAACAGTATGAAGCCGAAGCCGATCAGCCAGGAGCCGAGCGCCTGCGCGGTCTCGGCGCCGCCGTGCACGAAGGCGTACGTGCCGCCCGCGGCCTCGCTCGGTGTCTTGTCCGTGGTCAGAGCGCCGACCAGGGCGCCGGCGCCGAGGAGCAGGGTCGCCGTGGACGTGACGGCGACGACGAGGGGGGCACGGTCGGTGAGCGTCGCCATCGCGCGCGTGGTCGCGATGCGGCGGGTGCGGGCCGTGTCGCGGGGTTCTCCGACGTAGTCGACCTCGACGTTGCCGAGCTCGGTGCGGCGCAGCCGCCAGGCCCGCCATCCGAGCCCGCCGCAGAGCAGCAGCAGGAGGACGAGCAGCGGCGGGATCACGGACGCCTGCCAGGTCAGCAGGACAGGCGGGCCGACTATGGACGCGCCGGTGCCGTCCAGCCAGTCCGCGACCCGCTGGGCGACCCCGCCGGACATGACTCCGCCGAGGGCGCAGGCCAGCATCGCCACGGCCGGTCCGCCGAGGCCGCGCATCGCGGCGCGCGGGTCGGGCCGTGTGCGGTGCAGGACGTGCGCGACCACGGCGAGGACGATGACCAGCAGCCCTTGGAAGAAGGCGATGGCGCCGAAGGTGGGGTCGCCCGGGAGGCGGCCGGTCGACGTCCAGCCCGGCCGGTCCCATCCGGCGTACACCAGGGCGAGCGCCAGCAGGACGAGGGCGGCAAGGGGCAGCCGTCGTACGAGGTGCTCGTCGAGTTCCCGGTCGAGGCGGTTCTCGCTGCGGCCGCGGCGGCAGACCACCCAGACCGCGGCGGCCGCGCAGGCGACGATCGCCGCGTCCAGGGCCCAGCCGAGTGTGTCGAGGAGCGCGGGGCCGCCGGAGCGGCGGTCGTGGCGGGCCGCCGCGGAAGCGACCGCCGCGGCGACGGTGAGCAGTCCCGCGGCGGTGTGCGCGGCGCGCAGCCGGGCGACCAGACGGCGGCCGTACCAGAAGCCGGGGCGGCCCAGCGAGGTGCCGCCGGACTCCTCGTCGGGCTCGGCCTCGCGGGTCATCGGCTGCTGGGACTCGTACGCGCTCCAGGTGCGGCGGGAGAGGTACCACAGCAGGCCGGTCAGCCCGGCGGGCACCACGGCCGCGAGGGCGAGCCTGCGGCCGGGGTCGCTCCACCAGCCGCCGTCCGAGACCGTGGGCGACAGGAAGCCCAGCCAGCTGTGCCGCTCGGCGCACGCGCGTGTGCCCGCGCACTGCCAGGCCACGAGGTCGAGGGCGACCTCGCACGCGGCCGCGACGAGCAGCACGGTCAGCGTCAGCCCGGCGAGGCGTACGAGCAGGCCGTACAGACGCACCGTCCGTGTGCGGTCACGGGTGGCGGGGCGCATCCAGTGGGCGAGGTTGACCACCATGAACGGCAGCAGTAACAGCCACAGGGCGCGGGCGCTGTTGCCGGAGGTGAGGTTGCACCAGACGTAGGCCTCGGGGACGGGCAGTTCCCGCTGGTCGTCCGGCCGGTCCTCGGCGTCGACGTCGTCGGCGCGGCGGAAGACGGCGGCCGTGTCGTCGCCGGTGATCCGCACGGTTCGCGGGTCGTCGAGCATCTCCTGCGGCGTGGTGCCACCGACGCCGTGGACCAGGAGTTCCAGCGCGGCTCCCCCGCTCGCGGCGCTCGTGCCCTGGTCCGCGGGCTCCTTCGTGGTCGCGTCCGCCCTGGTCATGGCGGCGCGTTCCGGCGCACGTTCCACTCTTCGCACTTCCCCCGTGACGAGCCGTCGGCTTCTGTCCGTGCGGGCACAAGGATCTCCATCTGAGCGGCCCCTCACACCTCTCGTCACGGAATCTCCCCGTTCCGTGTGAAGGACAGGGGAACGGGAGATGCCGAAGTGACATGCGCGCGTCGGGACGGCCAGTGGCGCGACCCTTGCCCTACCGTGCGAGGATGGGTCGTCCCGCGCCCCGGAAGGCGCGAGAATGTCCTTGTCGGAGGGGGTGCGCAGGGATGTCGGACGGCAGCGGCGAAAGGACCGGAGCGTACGTGAGCGAGAATCAGAACCTCCTCGCGGAGCAGCGGCGCGCCCTGATCCTGGACGAGGTCCGGCGGCGAGGCGGGGTCCGCGTCAACGAGCTGACCCGCAAGCTCGGCGTGTCGGACATGACGGTGCGCCGCGATCTCGACGCGCTCGCCCGGCAGGGCGTGCTGGAGAAGGTGCACGGCGGTGCGGTCCCGGTGGTCGAGGCCAGCACGCACGAGCCGGGCTTCGAGGCCAAGTCGGGTCTGGAGCTGACGGCCAAGGAGGACATCGCGCGGGCGGCGGCCGAGTTGGTCGCGCCGGGCAGCGCGATCGCGCTGTCGGGCGGTACGACGACTTTCGCACTGGCGCATCAGCTGGTCGACGTTCCCGACCTGACCGTGGTCACCAACTCGGTGCGGGTGGCCGATGTGTTCCACGCCGCGCAGCGCACGACGGGCCCCCGGCAGGGCGCGGCCACGGTCGTGCTGACCGGCGGGGTGCGTACCCCGTCCGACTCGCTGGTGGGCCCGGTGGCCGACCAGGCGATCGCGGCGCTCCACTTCGACGTGCTGTTCCTCGGTGTGCACGGCATATCGGTCGAGGCCGGCCTGTCCACGCCCAACCTCGCGGAGGCCGAGACCAACCGGCGCCTCGTGCAGTCGGCGCGGCGGGTCGTGGTCGTCGCCGACCACACCAAGTGGGGTGTGGTGGGGCTGAGTTCGTTCGCGGCGCTGGAGCAGGTCGACACGCTGGTGACGGACGCCGGGCTGGAGAGCGCGGCGCGCTCGGAGGTCTCGGAGCACCTGCGGCGGCTGGTGGTGGCCGGTGAGCCCGATGAGGGTGCAGACATCTGACGGGGTGCCAGCTAGGGTGGCGCTGCCCGGAGCACTGTCGGCACAGGGGGGTACATCCATGGCACACCTGCTGCGTGAGGTGGGGATCGACTTCGTGGGGCGCGCGCCGGTGCGGCATGTCTTCGCGCGGGAGATCTCGGCTTCGCCGGAGACGGTGTACCGGGCGCTCGCCGAGGATGTGCCGGGCTGGCCGGACTGGTTCTCGGCGGTGACGCTGGCCCGCCCGCTGGATGACGGGGCCCGGCGCGAGGTGCGGCTCAAGGGCGGCACGCGCTTCGAGGAGACGATACTCGCGGCGAAGAGCCCCGAGGTGTACGCCTATCGCGTCGACCTCACGAACGCGCCGGGAGCGCGGGCGATGGTGGAGGAATGGCGGCTCGCTCCGGCGGGGACGGGCACGCGTGTGCAGTGGACGTTCGCCGTGGACGGTACTGCGCCGTTCCGGTTCGCTTTCGGGCTTGCGAAGCCGGGGCTGGGGCGGACGTTCCGCAGCGCGGTGGGTGCGCTGGACCGGCGCCTGTCGCTCCGCTAGGGGAGCCGGGAGAGGTCGTCGGTCGTCTGCGGGGCCGTCGTGGCCGGTCGCGCAGTTCCCCGCGCCCCTGAGGGCGTTGCCGGGCCGTGGGCAGTTGCGCCGAGGGCGCTCAGGGCGTTGCCGAAGGCAGTTGGATCAGACCGCCCAAACTTCTGTCACTCGGGCCAGACGCCCGTCTGCAGCAGTTGTTCGATGGCCGTCGCGTACGGGGCGATGTCCAGGCCCTGTTCGGTCAGCCACGCGTCGGAGTAGTACTTGTCGAGGTAGCGGTCGCCCGGGTCGCAGAGCAGGGTCACCACGCTCCCCCGGCGTCCCTCGGCGACCATCTCGGCGACGATCTTCAGGGCGCTCCACAGGCCGGTGCCGGTGGAGCCGCCCGCCTTGCGGCCGATGGCCTGCTCCAGGGCGCGGACGGCGGCCACGCTCGCCGCGTCCGGGACCTTCATCATCCGGTCGATCGCGCCGGGCACGAAGCTGGGCTCCATGCGCGGGCGGCCGATGCCCTCGATGCGGGAGCCGCAGTCGCAGGTGACGTCCGGATCGCCGTTGGTCCAGCCCTCGAAAAAACAGGAGTTCTCCGGATCGGCGACACAGATCCGGGTGTCGTACTGCATGTAGTGGACGTACCGGGCGAGGGTCGCGGAGGTACCGCCGGTGCCGGCGGTGGCGACGATCCACGCGGGCTCCGGGAACCGTTCCAGCCGGAGCTGGCGGAAGATGGACTCGGCGATGTTGTTGTTGCCGCGCCAGTCCGTTGCCCGTTCGGCGTAGGTGAACTGGTCCATGTAGTGGCCGCCGGTCTCCACCGCGAGGCGGGCGGACTCCTCGTACATCTTCCGTGAGTCGTCCACGAAGTGGCACTGTCCGCCGTGGAACTCGATGAGGCGGCACTTCTCGGCGCTGGTCGTGCGGGGCATGACCGCGATGAAGGGCACGCCGATCAGCTTCGCGAAGTACGCCTCGGAGACGGCCGTCGAACCGCTGGACGCCTCGATCACCGGGCGGCCCGGCCGGATCCAGCCATTGCACAGCCCGTACAGGAACAGCGAGCGGGCTAGCCGGTGTTTGAGGCTTCCGGTCGGGTGCGTCGACTCGTCCTTGAGGTACAGGTCGATGCCCCACTGCTCCGGCAGCGGGAAGCGCAACAGGTGCGTGTCGGCCGAACGGTTGGCGTCGGCCTGGACCTTGCGCACGGCATCTTTCAGCCAGACACGGTAGGCGGCGTCGGTGTGGTCGACGTCGAGGGTCACGCCGGACGGGGTCTGCTGGACGGTGCTCACGGCGGTGCTCCTCAAGCTGTGCGGCAGCGCCGGCTCGCGCCGCCGTCGCTTCGAGCATAGACATCTTCCGCACGCTTCTCACCTGCATAAACACACCTTTGAGAGCCTCAAAGGCATCCCTGGACCGATGTCTCACCGGGCCTTCGGGGGCGCATTCGCGCGAGTGCTCCGAACGGCCCGGTCCAGGCATGACGTGCGTACTGGTGCTCGACGCGGTCCGCGGGCAGACTGCACCGGACGGGACAGCGTTCCCGGACGGGGGGCACACTGGATCACGACCGGAGCCGGCCACGGCCCACGCGGGACGGACCGGCACACCGACACGCGCTAAGGGGCGGGGCATGGCTGAGCCGGAGTTCAGGGCCACGGGCGTGCGGATCGGGAAGCGACTGCGCTCCCTGACCCGGGCCGGACAGGTGCGGATAAGCGACGGCAGGCTGCAACTGCTCACCAGCTACGGCAGCGAGATCGACAGCGCGCCGGTACAGGCGGTGCGGGCGTCCAAGCCCTGGTTCGCCGCGGACGACCGGGCGCTCGCCGACCTCAACGGCAACCGCTACTCACTGACGTTGGGCGATCACGACCCCGCGCCGGGCGAGCCCGGTCCGCCCGCGGCGCGCCGGTTCATCGAGGCCGTACGGAAGGCTGCGGGGCGTAAGGGCTGAGTCACGGCGAGTTGCGGTCTCGCAACTCCTGCGTCACTCTGGTCTCACGTCACTCTGGGTTTACCGGCGACAACGCTGCGAACCAGCCCGCCGGCCATGACAGCAGGCGGCCGTTTTCTTCAAGCACCCTGCTGGATCCGTACTCCGTGTTCTTCCGGACCTCTTCAGTCGGGGAGTCGCAGCCGTGATCAGCTACCCAAGCAGGCACTGCACGGTGGAGCTCCAAGCCCTGCCGTCGCGGATCGGCCAGGTCCGCAGAATCGTCTCTGCGCAGTTGCGCTACTGGCATCTGGACCCCTTGATAGACCGCGCCGCGCTCGGTGTGACCGAGCTGTTGACCAACGTCCACCAGCACGCGCAGCCCGACAAGACGTGCACCGTGGAGATCGAGCTCCTGCTCGACCGGCTCACGGTCTCGGTGCGCGACTGCGACCCCCGTCTGCCGGTCGTGGCGGAGGCCGCGGGCGCCGACGCGCTCGCCACCTGCGGTCGCGGCCTGGCGATGGTGGCCGCGGTCAGCGAGAGCTGGGGTGTGCGGCCCGACGAGTCGGGCAAGATCGTGTGGTTCTCGCTGCCGGCGCCCGTGGCGGCGGTACGGGCCACGCCCGCGCGCCCTCCACAGCGGACGACGACCGTGACCGTGGAGACGCCCGCGCGGCGGTTCGCGGAGGTCGGACAGCGCGTCGACCTGAGCCGGCCCGAACACGCTCCCGCCCGATCGGCCGTTGCCGGCTGATCGGGCGGTGAGGGGGCTTCGACGGGTGGGCCTTCGGGGCCGGCGGCCGTGAACAGGCCGCCGGCCCCGAAGGCCCTGCCACGCCCCTTTGTGCGTGGGGCACGCGCGTGTCACTCCGTGGCGATGGCCCGCAGTACGTCCAGTCGTGCCGCGCGGCGCGCCGGGCGCAGGCCCGCCAGCGCCCCTGCGGTGAGTCCGACCAGGGCCACCACCGTGAGTTGCAGGGGCGGCATCGCGAAGGCGAAGGCGCTGTCGGACGCGCCGTCCGACGCCTCGACCAGGACCCAGCCGAGGAAGGCTCCGAGGGCGAGGCCGCCGACCGTGCCGAAGGCCGCGACCAGGATCGACTCCCAGCGCACCATGGCACGCAGTTGCGAGCGGGTCTGGCCGACGGCCCGCAGCAGGCCCAGTTCGCGGGTGCGCTCGTGGATCGCGAGGGTGAGTGTGTTGGCGATGCCGAGGAGCGCGATGAGCACCGCGAGGGCGAGCAGCGCGTAGACGAGTGTCAGCATCATGTCGATGCCGCCTGCCGCGGACTGCGCGTACTCGTCGCGGGTCTGCACCTCCGGGTTGCCGTACTGTGCCGCGGCCTTCTGGACCGCAGCCTTGCCGTCGTCCGTGCCTACGCCGTCCTTGAAGGAGACGGCGACCAGCGTGTCGGCGTCCTGGGTGCGGTGCGGGGCCCAGGCGTCGCGGGTGATGACGTAGTCGCCGGCGAGTTCGGACCTGCCGTAGACCGCGCGGACCGTGAAGGTCTGCGTTCGGCCGTCGGTGAAGGTGAGCCGGGCCTTGTCGCCGGTCCTCAGGTGCTGCTTGTCGGCCTCGTTCTCGGTGATGGCGATGCCCTCGGTGCCGAGGCCGTTCATGGAGCCCCGGATCTCGCCGAGGTCGAAGGTGCGCTCCAGGGCGACCGGGTCGGTGACCGTCAGCGCCCGTCCCTTGCCGTCGACTTCGGCGACACCGCGGCCGAGTCCGACGGCCGTGTCCACCTCGGGCAGCCGCTGGACCGCGTCGGCGAGGCGCGGGCTCAGGCCGCTGCCGCCCGCGCCGAACGACGGGGTGCTGATGGCCACGTCACCCGCGAAGGAGCGGGCCACGGTCTGGTCCATGGTCGCCTTCAGGGAGGCACCGAACACGGTGAACAGCGACACCACGGCCACGCCGATCATCAGGGCGCTGGCGGTGGCGGCCGTGCGCTTGGGGCTGCGCAGGGCGTTGCGCCGGGCGAGTCCGCCGGTGACGCCGCGCAGTCGGTCCAGGGGGCCGCCGAGGACGCGTACGGCCGTGCTGGAGGCGACCGGGCCGAGCACCACGAAGGCGATCAGGGCGAGGACCGCGCCGGTGGCCGCGAGCCAGATGGACGGGGACGCCAGGACGCCGGTGAGTGTCACGCCGAGCGCGAGGGCGATCAGCGCCAGGCCGGTGACGGCACGGGTGCGGGAGGCGCCGGAGGTGTCGACGGCCGTCTCGCGCAGCGCGGCGAGCGGCGCGGTGCGGCCGGCGCGTAGCGCGGGCAGCAGGGCGGAACCGAGGCAGACCACGACGCCGACGGCCAGTGGCAGGGCCATGGAGAGGGCGCTGATCACCAAGTCGCCTTCGGGGAAGGGGAATCCGATCGCAGGGAACAGCGCCTGGAGTCCGGCCGCGATGCCGATGCCGCCCGCGAGACCGGCCGCCGACGCGACGATGGCCACGGCGCTCGCCTCGACGAGGGTGGAGACGGTGACCTGACGGCGTGAGGCGCCCAGGGCCCGCAACAGGGCGTTCTCGCGGGTGCGCTGGGCGACGACGATCGCGAAGGTGTTGTGGATGGAGAAGGTCGCGACGAGCAGCGCGACGCCGGAGAACACCAGCAGCAAGGTCGTGAAGACCGACAGGAACTGGCTGGAGATCATGTCGGTGTTCTCCTCGGCCGACTCCTGGCCGGTGATGGCCTCGACTCCCTTGGGGAGCACGGGAGTCAGCGCGTCGACGAGCTCCTGCTGGCCGACGCCGGGGCCGGCCCGCACCTGGATGGTCGCCGCCTCGCCGGGCGCGGCCGTGAGGTACTTCTCCGCGTCGGCCCGGGTCATGCCGGTGAAGGTCACCTGGGCCATGCCGTCCTCGCCGCCGAAGGTCGCGAGGCCGACGACGGTCACCTTGACGGGGTCGGGCGTGCGCAGGGTGGTCGTGTCGCCGATGTTCAGGTCGCCACGCTCGGCGGTGCCACGGTCGATGACGACCTCGCCGGGACCGCGCGGGGCGTGGCCCTCTGCGAGTCGGTAGGCGTTGAGCTCCGGGTCGGTGATCCAGTTGCCGGCGAGGGTGGGCGGGCCCTGGCCGCCGATGGGGTCGCCGTTCTTGCCGATGAGCTGGCCGGCGCCCTGGATGTTGGGCGCTGCGGCCGCGACGCCGGGGACCTTCTCGATCGTGCCGACGAGGTCGGTGGCGACCGGTTCGCGTACGCCCTCGCTCTCGCCGGGTGTGGTGATGGCGTCGGCGCTGCGCACGACGGCGTCGGTGCCGCTGGTGGCGTTGCCGAACATGGTGTCGAAGCTGGCGCGCAGCGTGTCGCCCATGACGAGGGTGCCGGCGAGGAACGCCACGCCGAGGAACACCGCGAGGAACGTCCCGGCGAAACGCCGCTTGTGGGCGCGCAGGGAGGACGCGCTGAGGCGGACGGAGGCGTTCATGACGGCACCTCGAAGGCTTTCATGCGGTCCAGGACCTTGTCGGCGGTCGGTGCTTCCATACGGTCCACCAGGCGTCCGTCGGCGAGGAAGACGACCTCGTCGGCGTGGGCGGCGGCCACCGGGTCGTGCGTGACCATGACGACCGTGCGGGCGGTCTGGCGCACCGCGCGGCCGAGCAGGCCGAGGACCTCGCCGCCGGAGCGGGAGTCGAGGTTGCCGGTCGGCTCGTCGGCGAAGACGACGTCGGGCCGTCCGGCGAAGGCCCGGGCGACGGCGACGCGTTGCTGCTGGCCGCCGGAGAGTTCGGAGGGGCGGTGGTGGAGCCGGTCGCGCAGGCCGACGACGTCGATGAGGGCGCTGATCCACTCGGGGTCGCCGTCGCCGCCCGCGAGGTCGAGCGGCAGCGTGATGTTCTCCGCGACGGTCAACGTCGGCACCAGGTTGAAGGACTGGAAGACGAAGCCGACACGGTCCCGGCGCAGGAGGGTGAGGCGCCGGTCGTCGAGGCTGCTCAGCTCGGTGTCGCCGATGTGGGCGGTGCCCGAGGTGAGCGTGTCGAGGCCGGCCGCGCAGTGCATCAGCGTGGACTTGCCGGAGCCCGAGGGCCCCATGATCGCGGTGAAGCGGCCGACCGGGAAGTCGACGCTCACCCCGTCCAGGGCCCGCACGCCGGTGTCGCCGCTGCCGTACACCTTCACGGCGTCGACCACGCGGGCGGCCGTCGGTGTGATCGTGGTGGCGGTCGTGGCGGTCATGCCGCACCGCCCTTGCCCCTGCGGCCGAACTGCTCGTCCAGGACGGACAGTCGGCGCCAGTACTCGTCCTCGTCGATCTCGCCGGAGGCGAAGCGGTGGCCGAGCACGGCGATGGGCGAGTTGTCGTCGACCTCCGGGGCGCGCCAGGGGCCGCGGCGTCCGCGCCACACCGTGCGGCGCAGCAGCGTGATGCCGCCGACCACGACGGCCGCCCAGATCAGCGGGAAGAGGAGAATCCACGGCCCGGGGCCGCCGTCCGCGAAGTGAGCCAGGGTCTGCATCTCGAGTCATCTCCCGAGTCGGTTCGGTGGGGTCGTTCGGTGATGTCTCGAGACTCCCGCCGGGAGGGGGCCTGGGTCGTCGTACGGCCAGCGGCACTGCGTGTACCTCGCGGGGAGTACTGGAGGCCGGTTCCACTGCTCCGGAGGCGCTCGTCCGGGGCGCTTCCGGCCTCGACTTCTGTAACTACTAGTATGTACAGTGCCGGTATGAGCACCTCGGACCGACTGATCGAGTCCACCCGCGAGCTGTTGTGGGAGCGCGGCTATGTGGGCACCAGCCCCAAGGCCATCCTGGAGCGCTCGGGTGCCGGGCAGGGCAGCATGTACCACCACTTCAAGGGCAAGCCCGATCTCGCGCTGGCCGCGATCCGGCGGACCGCCGAGGAGATGCGGGCTACCGCCGCGGGAGTACTCGACGGGCCGGGCACGCCGTACGAGCGCATCGAGGCGTATCTGCGGCGCGAGCGGGATGTGCTGCGCGGCTGTCCGGTCGGGCGGCTGACGATGGACCCGGACGTGATCGCCAGCGACGAACTGCGGGCGCCCGTCGACGAGACGCTGGACTGGCTGCGGGAGCGGCTGGCCGGGATCGTCGAGGAGGGCAAGGAGCAGGGGCAGTTCGCGACCGGCCTCGACGGCGAGTCGATCGCGGCGACCATCGTCGCGACCGTGCAGGGAGGTTATGTCCTGGCCCGCGCGTCCGGTTCATCCGCCGCCTTCGACGCGGGCGTCGGAGGGCTGCTGTCGCTGCTCGCCCCGCGCGAGACCACCCGCGCTTCGTGAGGAAGTCCGACTCCCCGTCCTGAGAAGGGACTTGGCATGCACGCCATGCAGTACGAGTTCACCCTGCCCGCCGACTACGACATGGACGTCATCCGCTCCCGTGTCGCCCGCGTCGGGCATCTGCTGGACGACTGGGACGGGCTCGGCGTCAAGGCGTATCTGCTGCGTGAGCGCGGGGTGCGCGGGTCGGCGGTGAACCAGTACGGGCCGTTCTATCTCTGGAACACCGTGGAGGGCATGAACACTTTCTTGTGGGGCGGCGCATTCCAGGGGCCCGTGAACGACTTCGGGCGGCCGCGGGTGCGGCAGTGGACGGGGCTCGCGTACGAGGAGGGCGGCGCGGCGCACTCCCCCGCGGCGTTCGCCGTGCGTCGGCGTCAACCGGTACCGGAGGGCGTGGAGTTGGCCGGAGTCGTCGCGGAGGCCGTGGACGAGACCGCGCGGCTGGCGGAACGGGACGGCGCCGTGCTGGCGGCGGCCGTCGTCGACACGCACGCCTGGGAGGTGGTCCACTTCTCGGTCTGGGAGCACGACACGCCCAAGGCCGAGGGCGAGGTGTACCAGGTGCTGCATCTGTCGTCGCCGGGACGCGGTGCGCTGCCTCGGGGCAGGCAGTGGTGAGCGCGGTCCGTACGGTCCTCGGCGACCTGCGGCCCGAGGAGCTCGGCGTGTGCGACGCGCACGACCACCTCTTCCTGAGCAGCCCGCAACTGCCCGGCCAGGAGCTCAACGACGCCTCCGCCGCACGTGCCGAGCTGGACGCGTTCCGCGCGGCCGGCGGTTCGGCGGTGGTGCAGTGGACGCCGTACGGCATGGGGCGCCGGGCCGCCGATCTGCCGCCGCTGTCGCGGGCCGCCGGCGTGCATCTGGTCTGTGCGACGGGGTTGCACCAAGCAGCGCACTACACCCCGGAGTTGCTCGACGAAGTGCGCGGGAAGCTTGCCGACGTCTTCGTGTCCGAGCTGACCGTGGGCATCGGGACCTCGGGAGTGCGCGCCGGGCTCGTCAAGGTCGCCGGCGGCTTCCACGCCCTCGACACGCACGCCCGCTGGACGATGACAGCCGCGGCCGAGGCCCACCACGCGACGGACGCGCCGATCGCCGTGCACCTGGAGGCCGGGACCGGCGCGCTCGACGTACTGGACCTGCTGTGCGGTGAGCTGGGGGTTCCGCCGCAGCGGGTGATCCTCGGCCATCTCAACCGCTCACCCGACCTCGTGGTGCACCGCGAGGCCGCCGCGTCGGGCTGCTGGCTCGCCTTCGACGGGCCCTCGCGCGCCCATCACGCCACCGACTGGCGGATGCCGGACGCGGTGCTGGCGCTGGCCGAGGCCGGGTTCGGGCACCGGCTGCTGCTGGGCGGGGACACCGTCGTCGCCGGGGCGCGGTCGGTCGACGGGGGTCCCGGGATGCCGTATCTGTTGCGCAGGCTACGGCCGCGGATCGCGTCGGCGCTGGGCGAGGAGCTGGTGGAGCGCGTGCTCGTCGACAACCCGGGTCGAGCTTTCACCGCTGATTGGCGGTGACGTCCGGCGGGGCGTTCGCCGCCGGCCGGCCCTGACCCGATCGCATCGGTCTCTGACCCTCCGCCCGCTTTCACCAGCGCACGGCGTGCGGAGGATGGGACATGACGGTCCTGCCCGGTGCCGTCACGGACGACGAAGGGCGAGGTCATGGCGCTGGAGATGCGCGAACGATGCGAGCGCTGCGAGATCGCGCAGCTGCCGCCGGACGCCCCCGCCCGCATCTGCTCCTACGAGTGCACCTTCTGCGTCCAGTGCGCCGAGGCGATGCGCAGCGTCTGCCCGAACTGCGGCGGTGAACTCGTGCCGAGGCCGCGGCGCTCCTGAGACCTCCCCCTGAATGTGGGCCTACCGCTTGCCGGGGGCTCCTTCGTGCCGGTCCAGTTCGGTCAGCAGGCGGCGCAGCGAGGCGCGGGTGGCGCGGATCTCCTCGTCGGGAATGGCCGCGAAGAGGGTGCGGTGCGTCTTCGTGGCTCTGTCGGTGAGGCGGGCGAGCGTGTCCTCGCCGGGCGGCGTCATCGTCAGGTGCGGCGAGCCGCGGTGATCCGGGTTGTCCCGGTAGGCGGCGAGCCCGAGCGAGACGAGATCGTTGGCGACCCGCTGGATGTTCTGGCGGCTCACGCCGAGGCGGCGTGCGGCCTGGGGGATGGTGAGCGGCTCCTCGGACACGACGCTCAGGACCTGCCATCGGGCCTGTGTGAGCCCCTCCGCACCGGCGGTTTCATCGCCCAGGCGGCGCAGGGCCCCGGCCGCCTCGAGCACATCCGCGATCAGCAGGGCAGTCTCGTCCGACATCGCCACTCCTCTCTCGACCATCTCTCGACCACTCTTGACAACACATTGTCAGTCTAGCAACGTGTTGTCGCGTTACTGGAACAGCCATCCCAAGGACAGGCCATGCCCAAGATCGACCTCTACCGGAATGTTCACATGGGGCAGCGCGCGCGACTGTTCGCACTCGCCACCGAGCTCGGCGCCGCGGACGTGTCCCACAGCGGTGCCGCCGCCGAGCAGGCGGCCCGGTGCCTCGCGATGACGCGGGAACTGCGTGAGCACGCCGACCACGAGGACACCTTCATCCACCAGTTGCTCCGGGAGCGGGCCCCTGAGGCGGCGGACGCGCTGGAGGCCGAGCATGTGCGCCTCGACGCGGCCTTCGTCGCGCTGGACGAGCGGGCGCGCACCCTCACCGGCACCCCGGCCGAGGACCTGCCGGAGGCCCAGCACGCGCTGTACCTGGCACTCAACGAGGTGATCAGCGCCTACCTCGCCCATCTGCACGCCGAGGAGACGGTCGCGATGCCGGCCCTGTGGCAGTACGCCGGCGCCGAGGAACTGGGCGCTGTGATGGCCGCCTTCCGTGCCTCGCGCACCCCCGAGCAGGCCCTCACGGACCTCCGCAGGATGCTGCCCGCCCTGCCGCCCGCGCCCAGGGTCGCGATCGTGCGCGATGTCATGGCGGCCGCCCCGCACGGGCAGGCGGACCGCGCGCTCGCCGCGGTGTGCGGCACGCTCGGCCCCGACCAGCGTCACCGGCTGTACGAGGACCTCGGGGTACCGGAGGTGCGGGCGGAGGGATGAGCGGTGCTTCAGGCCCGGCCGAGGTCCAGTCGCTCGCTGCGGCGCGCTACGCCCGGCCGAGGTCCAGTCGCTCGATGCGGGCGACGTTCTCCCGGTCGTCGGCGTCCGTGCCGGCCTCGGCGGCGAACCAGGCGTCGAGGATCTCCCTGAGCAGCGGCTCGGACGTCAGCCGCAGACCGAGGGCCAGCACGTTGGCGTCGTTCCAGCGGCGGGCGCCGTCCGCCGTGTAGGCGTCCGTGCACAGGGCGGCCCGTACACCCGGCACCTTGTTCGCGGCGATCGAGGCGCCCGTGCCGGTCCAGCAGCACACGACGGCCTGGTCCGCGGTACCGGCGGCCACCTCGCGGGCGGCCGCCTCGGAACAGGCGGCCCATTGCGGGTCGGAGCCCGGGCTCAGTGCGCCGTAGGTCACCACCTCATGACCACGCTCGCGCAGTTCGGCGACGAGCGAGCGCGCCACCGGCTTGTCCATGTCCGAGGAAACGGAGATCCGCATGTCCCGAGCCTACTCGGGACGGCACGCCGACCGAGGGCGGGGCGGTCGTCCGGGGCGCCGTTGAAGGCGGAGACGGCCGCCACGAACCCGGTCCGCCGAAGGCCGGCTAGGTCAGTGCCCCGAGCGGATCGTCCAGCACCGGCTGCCACGCCAACTCGGCCGCTCCGACCAGGCTGTTGTGGTCGAGGGTGCACGCGAGGATCGGGACGCTGCCGCTCTGGCCCCACAGGCTGCGGTCGGCGACGACGGCCCGCAGGCGTTCGGGGTCGGCGTCCAGGAGGGTGCGGTGCAGACCGCCGAGGATGATGCGGTCCGGGTTGAGGATGTTCACCAGACCGGCCAGGCCCAGGCCGAGGCGGTCGATGAGGGCCTCGGTGGCCGTGCGGATCGTGGGGTCGTCGTAGTGGTTGCCGATCAGGTCCTTGGACTGCTGGAGCAGCGAGACCTCGGGGCCCGGCTCCCGCCCCGCCGCCGTGAGGAAGGCCAGCGGATCGGCCTCGACGTCGAGGCAGCCGCGGCTGCCGCAGTGGCAGGGTCTGCCCTCGGGGTTCACGGTGAGGTGCCCGACCTCCAGGGCCAGGCCCGAACTGCCGGTGTGCAGACGGCCGTCCAGTACGAGCGCCCCGCCGACGCCCCGGTGCCCGGTGGCCACGCACAGCAGGTCGCGCGCACCGCGCCCCGCGCCGTGCCGGTGCTCGGCGAGCGCGGCGAGGTTGACGTCGTTGCCGGTGAACGCCGGACCGGTGATCCCGGCCGCGCGCACGCACTCCGCGAAGATCCGGCGCACCGGCGCGCCCACGGGCCAGGCCAGGTGCAGCGGGTTGAGCGCGAGACCGTCGGGTTCGGCGACGGCGGACGGTACGGCGAGTCCGGCGCCGACACAGCGCCGCCCGGTCGTGCGCAGCAGTTCGGAGCCCGCCTCGACGACCGAGCCGAGCACCTTGGCCGGATCGGCGTCCACGGCCTCGCAGCCGGGCGCGGTGGCGACGATACGTCCGCCGAGGCCGACCAGCGCCGCGCGGAACCCGTCGGCGTGGACCTGTGCGGCGAGGACGACGGGCCCGTCCTCGGCGACCGACAGCCGGTGCGAGGGCCGCCCCTGGGAACCGGCCGCCGCGGCGGGCCGGGCGTCGACCCGGATGAGCCCGAGCGCCTCCAGCTCGGCGGCGACCGCGCCGGCCGTGGCCCGGGTCACCCCGAGCTCGGCGGTGAGGACGGCACGCGTGGGCGCGCGCCCGGTGTGCACGAGCTCCAACGCGGGCCCGAGCGCACCGCGCCCCCGGTCCAACCGCGTCCTCGAGGTGGTCCCTTCCCCCGCCGGCCGGGGGTCCGCGTTGCCGCTCATGAGGGCGAGTCTCCCATGATCCGCGAGCGTGACGGCCTACAGCCCGCTCACCCTCAGCGTGATGTTCAGACGCCCGGTCAGCCCCAACTCCGGCGGTGCGGTGTCCGGGTACACCTTCGGTACGCCGTGGTGGGCGAGCCTGGCGGGGCCGCCGAACACGAACAGGTCGCCGCTGCGCAGCTCGACGTCCGTGTAGGGCCGGGTCCGGGTCTCGGTGTTGCCGAAGCGGAAGACGCAGGTGTCGCCGAGGCTCAGGGACACGACCGGCGCGTGCGACTTCTCGTCGCTGTCGCGGTGCATGCCCATGCGGGCGTCGGCGCCGTAGAAGTTGATCAGCGCGATGTCGTAGGCCGCCGAGTGCGGCTCGCCCAGGGTGTCCCGCACCGCGCGGCGGCCCAGCTCGCCGAGCCAGTCGGGGAACGGCTTCACGGGGCTGCCGTCGCCGTCGACGACCGTGCGGGCGTAGGCGTACGGGTACCAGTGCCAGCCCAGGCACACCTGCCGGGCGGTCATGGTGCCGCCGCCGGGGGTGCGGACCGTGCGCAGGCCGGCCGGTGGGCGGGACCAGTCACGGCAGGCTTTCAGCAGCTCGCGCTGGGCAGGCGGGTCCAGCCAGTCCGGCAGATGCACCGCGCCCGGCGCCACCTCCGTACGCTCCCGGGGGAACAGCTCGGCGTCCATGCCTTCCATCCTCCCCCACCGGCCCTGCCTCCCCACCGGCCGTGAGCTGCGGCTCGGCTAGCCTGGAGGCACGATGAACGACCGTATGACGACGCCCTGGGGCGACCTGGCGCTGACCCGTTTCCCCGAGGACCCGCGCGAGCGGCTGCGCGCCTGGGACGCCTCCGACGAGTACCTCCTCAGGCACCTGGCGGAGCAGGAGATCCCGCTGTCCGGCACGGTCGTGGTCGTGGGTGACCGCTGGGGCGCCCTGGTCACGGCGCTCGCCGCGCACCGGCCGACGCAGATCACGGACTCGTACCTGACGCAGGAGGCCACCCGCGCCAACCTCGCCCGACACGGCGTCGAACCCGGCACGGTCCGGCTGCTCACCACGCAGGACGCGCCGCCGGACCGCATCGACGTCCTGCTGGTGCGGGTGCCGAAGAGCCTGGCGTTGCTGGAGGACCAGCTGCTGAGGCTGGCGCCCGCGGTGCACGAGGGCACGGTGGTGGTCGGCACGGGCATGGTGAAGGAGATCCACACCTCTACGCTCCAGCTGTTCGAACGGGTCCTCGGCCCGACCCGCACCTCGCTCGCGGAGCGGAAGGCCCGGCTGATCTTCAGCACACCCGAGCCGGCCCAGGAGCGGGCCGCCAACCCGTGGCCGTACGCCTACACGCTCCCCGACGGCATCGGCGCCGTCTCGCAGGGCACGGTCGTCAATCACGCGGGCGTCTTCTGCGCCGACCGGCTCGACATCGGGACGCGGTTCTTCCTGGGGCATCTGCCGGACGGCAAGGGCGCGCAGCGGGTGGTGGACCTCGGGTGCGGCAACGGCATCGTCGGTACGGCGGTCGGGTTGGCCAACCCGGAGGCCGAGGTGCTGTTCGTGGACGAGTCGTTCCAGGCCGTGGCCTCGGCGGAGGCGACGTACCGGGCCAACGGGGTGCCCGGGCACGCCGAGTTCCGGGTGGGCGACGGGATGGCGGGGGTGCCGGCCGGCACTGTCGACCTCGTCCTGAACAATCCGCCGTTCCACTCGCACCAGGCGACGACGGACGCCACGGCCTGGCGCATGTTCACGGGCGCCAAGCGCGCGCTCCGGCCGGGCGGCGAGCTGTGGGTGATCGGCAACCGGCATCTCGGTTACCACGTGAAGCTGCGGCGGCTGTTCGGGAACAGTGAACTGGTCGCCGGGGACCCGAAGTTCGTGGTGCTGCGAGCCGTCAAGCGCTAGCCGCCGCTGCCCGGGTCAGTGTGCCTCCAGCACCCCGATGATGTCGGCCACCGCACGTACCATCGCCTCCCGGCCCACGCTCAGGTACTTGCGTGAGTCGACCGCCTCCGGGTGGGCGGCGAGGAAGTCGCGGATCGCGCTCGTCATGGCGATGTTGAGGGCCGTGCCGACGTTGACCTTGGCGATGCCGCCCGCCACGGCCGCGGCCAGTTCGCCGTCGGGGACGCCGGAGGAGCCGTGCAGGACGAGGGGGACGTCCAGGGCGGCGGCGAGGTGCTTGAGGAGTTCGTGGTCGAGGGTGGCGGTTCGGGTGGTCATGGCGTGCGAGCTGCCGACGGCGACGGCCAGGGCGTCGACGCCGGAGTCGGCGACGAAGGCGTGCGCCTCGACGGGGTCGGTGCGGGCTCCGGGGGCGTGGGCGTCCAGGGGCGGCTCGCCGTTCTTGCCGCCGAGGCGTCCCAGCTCGGCCTCGATCCACAGCCCTTGGGCGTGGGCCCAGTCGACGGCCGCCTTCGTGGCGGCGAGGTTGTCCAGGTACGGCAGGCGGGCCGCGTCGTACATCACCGAGCTGAACCCGGCGTCCGGGGCCTGGCGCAGCAGGTCGTCGCTCTGGACGTGGTCGAGGTGCAGCGCGACGGGGACGTCGGCGCGTTCGGCGGCGGCGACGGCCGCGCGGGCCAGCGGCAGCAGCCGTCCGTAGCGGAACTTGACGGCGTTCTCGCTGACCTGGAGGACGACGGGTGAACCGGCCGACTCCGCACCGGCGATGACGGCCTCGACGTGCTCCAGTGTGATGACGTTGAACGCGGCGACGGCTGAACGGGCTGCGGCGGCACGCGTGATGAGCTCGCCGGTGGTCGTGAGGGGCACGGCCTGTCCTTTCTCCTGCTTCCGTACCGGGGCGTGTCAGGGGGCGAGGATCACGGACCGGGTGAGGTGGCGCGGCCGGTCCGGGTCGAGGCCGCGGGCGGCGGCTACGGCGACGGCGAGCCGCTGGGCGCGGACCAGTTCGGCGAGCGGGTCGAGACGGCCCTCGATCCACAGTCCCCCGGTGGCGCGCACCTGTTCCGCGAGCCCTTCGGGTGCCTCGCCGAACATCCAGGTGGCGGTGCCGGTGGTGGTGATGCTGATCGGGCCGTGCCGGTACTCCATGGCCGGGTAGGCCTCGGTCCAGGACAGGGACGCCTCGCGCATCTTCAGCCCGGCCTCGTTCGCCAGCCCCACGGTCCAGCCACGGCCGAGGAAGGTGAACTGGCCGCATTCCACGAGCCCTTCGGGCAGGTCGGCGGCGAGTGCGGTGCGCGCGTCGGTCACCGCGGCGTCGGGGTGCAGGCCGAGGTGGGCGCGGAGCAGGGTGAGGGCGGTGGTGGCGAAGCGGGTCTGCACGACGGACCGTTCGTCGGCGTAGTCGAGCACGACGATCTCGTCGGCGGCCGCCATCACGGGTGTGTCCGGGTCGGCGGTGATCGCCGTGGTGGGCGTGTGCCCCTCCAACCCCGCCAGCAGGTGCAGGACTTCGGTGGTGGTGCCGGACCGGGTCAGGGCGAGGACTCGGTCGTACGTCCGCCCGGCCGGGAACTCCGACGCGGCGAAGGCGTCGGTCTCGCCCTGGCCCGTGCCTTCGCGCAGGGCCGCGAACGCCTGTGCCATGAAGTACGACGTCCCGCAGCCGACGATCGCGACCCGCTCCCCCGGCTCCGGCAGCGCCCCGCCGAGGCCGGCGGCCTCGCCCGCGGCGCGTGCCCAGCACTCGGGCTGACTGTTGAGCTCGTCCTCGACATGCGTCATGCCGCCGTCCTCCTGGCTTTCCGCGAACTGGCTTCGCGAGCTGGCTTCCATGAACCTTCATGCTTTTTCTTGCAAGATATAGCGAGCTTTCGAGCAGAATCAAGCACTGGATGGTTTCGGGGGTGGGATAGGGTCGCCGCCAGGTCGAGGAATGCCGAGAAATGGAGGCTCGATGTCGCGCGACGCCCGCTGGAAGGCGCTGCTGGAGCTGCTCGTCGAGCGGGGCCGGCTGGACGTCGAGGAGGCGGCCGCCGAGCTGGCGGTGTCGTCCGCCACCATCCGCCGCGACTTCGACCAGCTGGCCGAGCAGCAGATGCTCGTGCGCACCCGGGGCGGCGCGGTGGTGCACGGAGTGTCGTACGAGCTGCCGCTGCGCTACAAGACCGCCCGGCACGCCTCCGAGAAGCAGCGCGTCGCCAAGGCGGTGGCCGACCTGATCGCGCCCGGCGAGGCCGTCGGACTGACCGGCGGCACGACGACCACGGAGGTGGCCCGCGCCCTGGCCGTGCGCAGCGACCTGACGTCGGGCTCGCCCGCGCTGACCGTCGTCACGAACGCCCTCAACATCGCCAATGAGCTGGCCGTGCGCCCCCAGTTCAAGATCGTGGTCACCGGCGGGGTCGCGCGTCCGCAGTCGTACGAGCTCATCGGGCCGCTCGCGGACGGCATCCTGGGCCAGATCACGATCGACGTGGCGGTGCTCGGTGTCGTCGCCTTCGACAGCGCGCACGGCGCCGCCGCGCACGACGAGGCGGAGGCCGCGATCAACCGGCTGCTGTGCGAGCGCGCCGAGCGGGTGATCGTGGCCGCGGACTCCAGCAAGCTGGGCCGGCGCGCCTTCGCCCGGATCTGCGCGACCGAAGCGGTGGACACGCTGGTCACGGACACGGCGGCCGACCCGGAGACCCTTCGCCGCTTCGAGGAGGCGGGCCTGCGGGTCATCGCCGTCTGAGCCCCGGGATCCCGCCGCCCCGCCCCTCCCCCGGCCGATTCCACCTACGCTGGGAGCGAGGCGCATGGCGGGCCAGGGAGGCTGCGATGAGCACTACTCCGATCGAGACGGGCGCACCGGGGGCGTCGCGGTACGTGCCGATCGCCGATCACGGCCTGATCGGCGACCTGCGCAGCGTGGCCCTGGTGGGCATCGACGGCACGATCGACTGGTACTGCTGCCCGTCCTTCGACGCGCCCAGCGTGTTCGCGGCGATCCTGGACGCCGAGCGGGGCGGCTGCTTCGAGCTGGCGGCCTCCGTGCCGGCCCGGACCAAGCAGTTCTACTTCCCCGACACGAACGTCCTGATCACCAGGTTCTTCACCGAGGACGGCGTCGGCGAGGTGCAGGACTTCATGCCGGTCGACGGCGAACCGGCAGAGGTCGAGCGGCACCGGCTGATCCGGCGTGTGGTGTGCGTGCGCGGGTCGATCCCGTTCCGTACCCGGGTCGCGCCCCGCTTCGACTACGGCACCCGGACGCACACCGTCCGCATGGACGGCGAGGTGGCGGTCTTCGAGTCGGAGGAGCTGGCCCTCGGCCTGACCTCCACCGTGCCGCTGGAGATCGACGGCCCGGATGTGTACGCCGACTTCAAGCTCTCCCAGGGCGAGTCGGCCGTGCTGGCGCTCGACCAGGTCGGCGGGGCGCTCGCGCTGAAGCGGTGCGCCCGGACCGAGGCCGAGATGCAGTTCAACAGCACGGTGGCGTACTGGCGGCGCTGGCTGTCCGCCTCCAAGTACCGGGGCCGCTGGCGGGAGATGGTGCACCGCTCGGCGCTGACCCTGAAGCTGCTCACCTATGCGCCCACCGGCGCCATCGTGGCGGCGCCGACGACGAGCCTGCCCGAGCAGGTCGGCGGCGAACGCAACTGGGACTACCGGTACATGTGGGTGCGCGACGCCGCCTTCTGCGTGTACGCGATGCTGCGGCTGGGCTTCACGACAGAGGCCGAGGCCTTCATGCGGTTCCTGACCGATCACGTGAGCCGTGGCGACGGCTCGCCCGCGGGACCGTTGCAGATCATGTACGGCATCGACGGCCGCACCGATCTGCCCGAGCGTGAACTCGACCATCTGGAGGGCCATCTCGGCTCCGCCCCGGTGCGGGTCGGCAACGCGGCCTCCGACCAGCTCCAGCTCGACATCTACGGTGCGCTGATCGACTCGATCTACCTGTACGACAAGTGGGCGCAACCCATCTCCAGCGACCAGTGGGACAACGTGTGCGCGCTGGTGGACTGGGTCTGCGAGAACTGGGACCAGCCCGACGAGGGCGTCTGGGAGACCCGCGGCGGTCGCAAGAACTTCCTGTACTCGCGGCTGATGTGCTGGGTCGCGATCGAGCGGGGCATCCGCATGGCCAACCGCCGCGGCCTGCCCGCCGAGCTGCCGCGCTGGCAGGAGTGCCGGGACAGGATCTACCGGCGGATCATGAGCCGGGGCTGGTCCGAGACGCGCCAGGCCTTCGTCCAGTGCGAGGACAGCGACGTACTGGACGCGGCGGTGCTGATGATGCCGATGGCGAAGTTCATCGCGCCGACCGACCCGAAGTGGCTGTCCACCCTCGACGCCCTCACCGAGGATCTGGTGTCCGACTCGCTGGTCTACCGCTACGACCCGGAGGCGAGCCCCGACGGACTGCGCGGCGACGAGGGCACGTTCTCCATCTGCTCGTTCTGGTACGTCGAGGCGATGGTACGGGCCGGCCGGGTCGACGAGGCGCGCCTCGCCTTCGAGAAGATGCTGACGTACGCCAACCATCTGGGCCTGTACGCCGAGGAGATCAGCCACACCGGCGAGCAACAGGGCAACTTCCCGCAGGCGTTCACGCATCTGTCCCTGATCAGTGCCGCGTTCAACCTGGATCGCGCTCTCGGATGAGGCGGGTTCGCGCCGGTTATCGAGCAGACATCGAACTTAGGTGAGGCTAACCTAAATAGGGTTCCCCAACTCGCCCGGAGGGCAACCCGAGATGACGCCTGGCTCGATCTTCCCGTACGTGATGCCGACCCCCGCGATGCTGCCCGACGACACCACGGGGTGGACCCTCGATCCGGAACGTGCGGCGCTCGTGGTCCTCAACCTGCAAAGACGCTTCGTACGTGTCCTGGCGGAGGAGGGCGCCCCGGTCGCCGAACTCCTCGCCAACGCGGCCCGGTTGGTGAACGCGGCACATGCCGCGGGCGTGCCCGTCATCCATTCGGTTCCGGCCGGGGAGCGCGGACCCGCCACCTACGTACGGCGGTCTCCGGCCCGGTCACCTGGGGTGCCGGACGACCGGGACGGCGAGGCGTTCGCCGAGCAGGTCGAGCCACGCACCGGCGACGCGGTGCTCACGGCCCGCAAGCACAGCGCGTTCGCCCGGACCCGGCTGGAGGGCCGGTTGCGCGACCTGCGGCGGGACCAGGTCGTGATCGCGGGGCTGTTCGCCCGGGTCGGGGTGCTGATGACCGCCGCGGACGCCTGGGTCCAGGACCTGGAGCCGTTCGTCGTCGCGGACGCCGTCGCCGACGCGTCGGCCGGGAGCCACGGCTTCGCGCTGGAGTGGGTGGCGGACACGTGCGGGGCGGTGACGTCCACGGACCGGGTGGTGACGGTCTTCGGCCTCGTCGCGCCCGCGGCGGAAGCGGTCTGACCCGGCCCGCCGGGGACCGCCCGGCGGGCCGGGCGCGAGTTCTCAGTGGCCGTGTTCCCCGGTCCCCTCGTCGTGCGCGGGCGCCTCCGTGGCGGTCGTGGCCGCACCCGCGCGGACGGTGAACTCCGCGGTGTGGACCTTGCCCTCGTGCTTGAAGTCGAGGAACAGACGGTAGGTGCCGCTGCTCGGCGCCGTGGCCGTGAACGAGATCTGCGGGCCGGGCCTCGTGCTGCCGTCGCCGGGTTCGCCGTTGGGGTGGACGTGGACGTAGGCGTGGTCGCCGGAGCGCAGGGCCACCAGGTGGCCGTAGGCGCCGAGGTAGGGCTGGAGGTTCTTCACCGGGCGGCCGTCACGGGAGACGTTCAGCTTGAGTTCGCCCGCCTTGCCCGGGCGCAGGCCGCCGTCGAGGCGGACCTCGTAGCCGTGGATCCTCGCGGTGCTGTTCGGTGCGGGCATCCGCTGCGGCTCGAAGGAGCCGGCGGCGGCCAGGTCCGCGCCGAGGGTGAGGTTCTCCGCGCCCTTCTTCGCCGGGGTGAAGTCGGCGAAGACGCGGTAGCCGCCCGCGCGGGGCAGTTCGACGGGGATGCTCCAGGTGCCGTCGGCGGCGCGGGTGGGGTGCAGGTGGCGGTAGGTGACCAGGTCGCGTGAGGCGACGATGAGGTGCAGTTCCTTCTCGTGTTCGCGCTGGTAGGCGGTGACCGCGCGACCGGCACTGTCACGGATGGCGAAGCTCAGCTCGGTGCGCTTCCCGGCGGTGACGGTCGGGGTCCGCAGGTCCAGGGTGTAGCCGCCCTCCGAGATCTGGAGTCCGCCGGCCGGCGCCGTCTCGTGCCCGCCGTGACCGCCCGCGTCCGGCTTCGCCTCGCCATGGCTCTCGTGACGGGCGGGCGCGGGGTCCTCCACGACGGGGTCGACACCCTTGCCCACGCCGTAGGCGGTGCCGAAGGTCGCGGCCAGTGCGGCGGCGAACGCGGTGATCCTCAGTCCGGCATGCATGGCGGTCTCCTACGGGTCTGATCCTTCGATACGGTCCTTCGATGCACCTCACGATACCCCTGGGGGGTACCAAGTCAACCCCGATCCAAGCTTGCGCGGACTACCCCCTAGGGGTATACATGGACTCCGGCAAGGATACCCCCACCCCGTATCAAGGTCGACCTCGACCACGTATCCCAGGAGGAACCCATGTCCACCACCACCTACGCCGTCTCCGGCATGAGCTGCGCCCACTGCAAGGCCACCCTCACCAAGGTCATCGGCGAGCTGGACGGCGTCACCGGGGTCGATGTCGATCTCGCGACCGGGCAGGTCACCGTCTCCAGCACCACCGAGCCCGACGACGCCCTGATAGGCGAGGTGGTCGACGACGCCGGTTACGAGCTGACCGGCCGCGTGGCCTGACCCGCACCCCGCCCGCGAGCCCGGCCCCGGGGCTCCGCCCCACCCCGCACGAGGAGCATCGATGACCACCACCGCGTCCGACCCCACGACCGAGGTAGAACTCGCCATCGGCGGCATGACCTGCGCCTCGTGCGCGGCCCGCATCGAGAAGAAGCTCAACCGCATGGACGGCGTCACCGCCACGGTCAACTACGCCACCGAGAAGGCGAAGGTCAGCTACGGCGGTGACGTCTCCGTGCCGGACCTGATCGCCACCGTCGAGGCGACCGGTTACACCGCGCGGGAGCCGGCGCCACCCGTCCAGGACGCCCCCGAGGAAACCGGCGGGGACGACGAACTGCGCCCGCTGCGGCAACGGTTGATCACCGCCGTGACGCTTGCCGTGCCCGTCGTCGCGATGGCCATGGTCCCGGCGCTCCAGTTCGAGTACTGGCAGTGGCTGTCGCTGACGCTGGCGGCGCCCGTCGTGGTGTACGCCGGATGGCCCTTCCACAAGGCCGCGTTCACCAATCTGCGGCACGGCGCGGCCACCATGGACACGCTGATCTCGGTCGGCACCGTCGCCGCGTTCCTGTGGTCCCTGTGGGCGCTGTTCCTCGGCACGGCGGGCGAGCCGGGCATGACCCACCCCTTCGAGCTGACCATCGCCCGCGGTGACGGCTCCGGGAACATCTACCTGGAGGCGGCCGCCGGAGTCGTCGCGTTCATCCTCGCCGGGCGCTACTTCGAGGCCCGCTCCAAGCGCAAGGCGGGGGCGGCGCTGAAGGCACTGCTGGAGCTGGGCGCCAAGGACGTCACCGTACTCGGCGACAACGGGAGCGAACGGACCGTACCCGTCTCGGAGTTGAAGGTCGGCGACCGCTTCCTCGTACGTCCCGGCGAGAAGATCGCCACCGACGGCACGGTCGTCGAGGGCTCGTCGGCGGTGGACGCCTCCATGCTCACCGGCGAGTCCGTGCCGGTGGAGGTCGCGCAGGGCGACCCGGTCACCGGGGCGACGATCAACGCGGGCGGACGGCTCGTCGTCGAGGCGACCCGGGTCGGTGCCGACACCCAGCTCGCCCGCATGGCGAAGCTGGTGGAGGACGCGCAGAACGGCAAGGCCGCGGCCCAGCGGCTCGCCGACCGGATCTCCGCCGTGTTCGTGCCGATCGTGATCGCACTCGCGCTGGCCACTCTGGGCTTCTGGCTCGGCAACGGCGCCGGTCCGGCAGCGGCGTTCACCGCCGGGGTCGCCGTCCTCATCATCGCCTGCCCGTGCGCCCTGGGCCTGGCCACGCCGACCGCGCTGATGGTGGGCACCGGGCGGGGCGCACAGCTCGGGATCCTGATCAAGGGCCCGGAGGTGCTGGAGTCCACGCGCAAGGTCGACACCATCGTCCTCGACAAGACGGGCACCGTGACCACCGGGCGCATGACCCTGCTCGCCGTGCACACCGCAGACCACACGGACGAGGCCGAAGTCCTGCGGCTCGCGGGCGCGTTGGAGCACGCATCCGAGCACCCGATCGCCCGTGCCGTGGCCGACGGGGCACTGGAGAAACTGGGTTCGCTGCCCACGCCCGAGGACTTCGCCAACGTGCCCGGACTCGGAGTGCAGGGCATCGTCGACGGACACGCGGTGCTGGTGGGCCGGGAGCGGCTGCTTGCAGAGTGGGCGATGGAGCTGCCCGAAGCCCTGCGGCAGGCCAAGTCCGATGCCGAGGCGGCCGGTCGTACCGCCATCGCGGTGGCCTGGGACGGTGAGGCGCGGGCCGTGCTGGAGGTCGCCGACGCGGTGAAGGAGACCAGCCCGGAGGCGATCCGGCGGCTGCGCGCCCTCGGTCTCACCCCGCTCCTGCTGACCGGCGACAACGACGCCGTCGCCCGGTCCGTCGCCCGCGAGGTCGGCATCGCGCCCGAGGACGTCATCGCCGAGGTGCTGCCGCAGGACAAGGCCGATGTCGTCAAGCGCCTCCAGGGCGAGGGCCGTTCGGTCGCGATGGTCGGCGACGGCGTCAACGACGCGGCCGCCCTGGCCCAGGCGGACCTGGGGCTGGCGATGGGCACGGGGACGGACGCGGCGATCGAGGCCGGCGACCTCACCCTGGTCCGCGGCGACCTGCGCGTGGCCGCCGACGCGATCCGGCTCTCCCGCAGGACGCTCGGCACCATCCGGTCGAACCTGTTCTGGGCCTTCGCCTACAACGTCGCCGCCCTGCCGCTCGCCGCGGCCGGTCTGCTCAACCCGATGATCGCCGGGGCGGCCATGGCCTTCTCCTCGGTGTTCGTGGTCGGCAACTCCCTGCGGCTGCGCTCGTTCCGGGCCGCGAACTGACGACTCCGCACCGAGGGAAGGGGGCGCCGCACGAGCGGCGCCCCCTTCTCTTCGTTCGTCAGCCGAAGGCCTTCACGGCCTGGTAGTACGTCCAGGCCGTGCTGTTGCACGCGGTCTTCGACGCACCGCTGTAGTTCGCGCACACACGCTTGAGGTCCTCGTAGAAGGCGCTGTCCAGACGGGACTTGTTGGCGTCGAAGGCGCCGATGGCCTTGTAGTTGCGGTAGCCGAAGTCGTGGCGGGCGCAGGACGTGGAGAAGGGGAAGCCGAAGGGGTTGTCGGGCGAGGAGGAGCAGTAGTCGGTGGACCAGTCGAACCCGTAGGCGGACCAGGCGGACTGGTTGTTGCGGGCGGCGACCCAGGCGTTGTAGCTGGACGCGCTGGTCTGGGTCCAACTGGACAGGACCTGGGGCTTGTCGGCGGGTGCGGCGTCGGCGGCCGCCGCGGTGGCGACGACGGTCACGAGGGAGAGGGCTGAGGCGGCAAGACCGGTGGCGAGTCTGCGGTGCATTCCACACCTCCATGAGGCTGCGACCCGCCCGTCGGGCCGCAGGTTCATGACAAGATGATTGACACCTGAACGGCTCTTTCACACCGCATGCGCCTCAATTGCCCATTAACTCTTGGACATGCGAGGAGATCAGGGGATGAATTCGACGTCCCTCCGTACGTCCACGGCGGTCAGCGCCAGGGCCAGCGGACCCGGGGCGAGGAACGCGAGCGGCACCAGCATCCAGGCGCACAGGGCCGCGGTGGCCACCGCGAGCAGCACCAGGCCGCTGCCGCCCAAGTCCCCTACGCAGTCACGGCCGGCCCGGCGCAGGGCGGTCCGCCAGTCGGTGAGCGACTCGGGGCGGGCGCAGGCACGCAGGCCCGCCACCATGGCGCACGCCCCGATGCAGGCGGCGATCACCGCGAAGGCCGACCCGCCCGGCAGTCCCGCCCGGGCCAGCGCCAGATCCGCGGCCAGCAGCAGGACGCCCGCCGCCGCGAGGGCGCCCACCACGAAGTCGCCGGTGCGCAGCCGTCGTCGTAGCAGCACGAAGTACCGCCCGGCGGTGGCGGGACGGTCCTCCCGGGCGCCGCGCAGCACCGCGCAGGCGGTCGACAGCGCGGCGGGGGCGGTCAGCAGGGGCAGACAGGCCACGGCGGTTGCGAGGCCGACGCTCAGCACGTCGGCGAACAGGGTCATGCGCGGGCCGAACACCTCGCCCGCCTCGCGTGCAGGCATCCCACTCACCCCTTCAGTCCGGAGCCGGCCATGCCCTCCACCAGGAACCTCTGGAAGGCGAGGAAGAACAGCACGATCGGCAGGAGCGCGATCACCGACAGGGCGAACATCGGGCCGAACGCCGAGGTGCTGGAGGCGTCGACGAACGAGCGCAGGGCGAGCGTGAGCGTGAACTTGTCCGGGTCGAAGAGGTAGATGAGCTGGGTGAAGAAGTCGTTCCACGTCCAGATGAAGGTGAAGATCGCCGTGGTGATCAGCGCGGGCCGGGTCAGCGGCAGCACCACCTGGAAGAAGCTGCGGAACGGGCCGCAGCCGTCGATGCGGGCGGCCTCCTCCAGCTCGCGCGGCAGACCCCGCATGAACTGCACGATCAGGAACACGAAGAACGCCTCCGTGGCCAGGAACTTCGGCAGGATCAGCGGCCAATACGTGTTCACCAGACCGAGCTGGTTGAAGATGATGTACTGCGGGATCAGCACCGCGTGGTGCGGCAGCATGATCGTGGCGATCATGAACGCGAACAACGGCCCGCGGAAGCGGAACCTCAGTCGCGCGAAGGCGTAGGCGGCGAGGGAGCAGCTGACGACGTTGCCGAGGACGGCGCCGCCCGCGATGAGCAGCGAGTTGCCCAGCAGCCGCCAGATGGGGACTTCGTTGACGCCGTCCAGAGCGGTTGAGTAGTTGGACCACTCCAGCCGGCCGGGCAGCAGGTCGAGGCTCGCGATGACCTCGTCGGCCGGCTTGAGCGAGGTGGCCAGCAGCCAGGCCAGCGGATACAGCATCACCAGCAGGGCGGCGAGGCAGCCGAGGTGCAGGGCGATCCGGCCCCGGCGGACGGGCTTGCGGGTGAGTGCGGTCGCGGTCATCGGTCCCCCTCGGAGGTGTAGAAGACCCAGGAGCGCGAGGTCCGGAACAGCACCGCCGTGACAGCGCCGATCACGATCAGCAGCACCCAGGCCATGGCGGAGGCGTAGCCCATGTGGGAGGCGACGAAGCCGCGGTCGTAGAGGTAGAGCGTGTAGACGAGCGTCGAGTCCGCGGGGCCGCCCTTGCCGGCGCCGATCGCGAAGGCCGGCGTGAAGACCTGGAACGCCTGGATGGTCTGGAGCACCAGGTTGAAGAACAGGACCGGGGACAGCATGGGGACGGTGACGGACAGGAACTGCCGCCATTTCCCGGCCCCGTCGACGGCCGCCGCCTCGTACAGCACGGCCGGGATCTGCTGGAGTCCGGCGAGGAAGATGACCATGGGCGCCCCGAACTGCCACACCGTCAGCAGCGCCACGGCGATGAGTGCCCAGCCGGGCCGGTTCACCCAGCCGCCGGTGCCGAACAGATTGTCCACGGTGCCGCCGTCGTTGAAGATCGCGCGCCAGACCAGCGCGATCGACATCGACGCCCCCAGCAGCGAGGGGGCGTAGAACGCGGACCGGTAGAAGGCCTTTCCGCGCTTCATGGACTTCAGGGCCAGCGCGACGACGAGGGCGAGTGCGAGCTGCAGCGGCACGGCGATGACGACGTACGTCAGGGTGGTCGTCACCGACCGCCAGTAACGCGGGTCCTCGGTGAACATCTGGACGTAGTTGCGCAGGCCCACCCAGCGCGGCGGGTTGAACAGGTCGTAGTCGGTGAAGGACAGGTACAGCGACACGGCCATCGGCAGCAGGGTCAGGACGACCGCGCCGAGCACCCATGGGGACAGGAACACCCAGGCGGGGCCCTGCCGTTCGCGCCGGCGCTTCGGGGTCACCGCGGTCTTCGCCCCTGCGGGGATGAGGGTGGTGGTCATGACCGCAGCTCCGCCTTCGCCTCGGTGACGTAGTTCTCGGCCGCCTCGCGGGGCGACATGCGCTCGTACGACACCTGGTCGTAGTCGCGTTGGAAGGTGGTCTGCAGGGCGTTGTCGCCGGACGGCGGGGCCTGCGGCGGGGTGTTGAGGGTGCCCTCCAGGGATGCCTGGTAGGCGGCGACCGTCTCGTCGAAATCGGTGAGCTGCGGCTCGATCTCCTTGCGGACCGAGTCGTTGACGGGGATGCCGCGGGTGGCACCGAGGATCTTCGCCGCCTGCTCGTCGTTGATGAGGAAGTCGACGAGCCGTGCCGCCTCCTTCGGGTGCCCGGTGTCGGCGCCGACGCCGAGGAACATCGACGGCTTGAAGTACTGGCCGGGTGTGCCGTCCTCGCCGGAGGGCATCGGCGCGAGCGCGATCCCGCCCGGTATGAGGGCGAGGTAACCGCTGGCCGGCGCGTCCCAGTTGGCGTCCGTCAGGGACTCGCCGCGGCCGAGCGGGGTGTTCTCGACGGAGCCGTCGAGCTGGGTGGTCTGCTCGGCCGGCGAGACGACGCCCTCGCGCCGCAGCTCGTCGGTGAAGGTCCACCAGCGGGTCAGGTCGTCGGCGGTGAAGCCGAGCCTGCCGTCCTCGGTGTAGAGGGACTTGCCCCGGCCGCGCAGCCAGACCTCGAAGCAGTCCTCGCTCTGGCCGGGGTCGGTGGCGCCGGGTTTGCCGGTCCTCTCCGCCAGGGCCCGCATGGTGTCGGCCCATTCCCTCCAGGTCCAGCTCCGGTCCGGGAGCGGAACGCCGGTCGCCTTCCATCCCTCGACGTCGTAGGCGATCGTCTCGGTGCCGCGGCCCTGCGGGACGGCGTACTGCGTGCCGTCCAGCCGGCCGGTGGCGAGCAGGCCCGTGTCGATCTCGCCGGTGCGCAGTACGGCCTTCTGCTCGCCGAGGTCGAGCAGGACCCCACCGGAGGCGTACTGGTCGATCTGGCGGTAGTCGAGCTGCATCACGTCGGGGGCGTCGCCGCCCGCGGCCTGGGTGGCGAGCTTCTGTTTGTAGGCGTCGTAGGCCGAGAACGACGTCTGCACCTGGATGCCGGGGTGCTGTTTCTCGAACAGGGCGAGGGCCTGCTCGGTGCGCTCCGCGCGGTCGGGGTTGCCCCACCACGTGTAGCGCAGCACGACCTTGCCGCCGCCGACCGACTCCCCGGATCCTGAGCAGCCCGCCAGCATCGCGCAGAGCGCCAGTGCCGCGGCCGAAGCGCAGAACCCCTTTGTCCTGTGTCCGGGCATGCCGAGGTCACCTCTCTTCTCCTCGGGCTCTTCTTGACGGCCCCCCTGTGCCCCCCCTTGAGCAAGCGGTGCTATTCGCCGCCGTACGGCAGCGTCGTCCCCGGCAGGTTGTACTCGTCCCGGCGGCCGCACATCCCGAACCCGCCGAGCCTGGTGGGCCCGGCCTCGTACGCGGTCGCGTCGCCGAGATACGCCGGCTCGCCGGCCGCCAGCGCGTCGAGCTGGGCGCCCGTGCGCTCGGCCGCCGCCCGCGCGCCGGCCCGCCACAGCTCCCGCCAGTCGGGCACCTTGGCACGCACGAGGCGGGCCGCGGAGCGCTGGAACTCCAGGTACGGGCCGTTGTCCCCTGCGACCAGCGCCTCGCGCAGGACCAGGTAGCCCTCGACGGCGAGGTCCCTGCGACGCCGGGCGGCGTCGGCGGTCTCCGGGCCCGTGCCGGGCGGGAGTACGGCGGCGGCCGCGTACTTCTCGGGATCGGCGAGGACTTCGGGCGGGAAGGTGAAGACGGCGTCCCCGGCCTCGGGCAGGCCGCTGTTCTGCATCAGCACGGTGATCCGCAGGTCGCCGCCCTGCACCATGCGGTGCACAGTGCCGGGTGTGAACCAGGCGACGGAGCCCGGCTCCAGGGGGATGTCCCGGTAGCCGTCGGGGCTGAGTGTCTGGACGGCGCCCCGGCCGCCGGTGACGACGTACGCCTCGGTGCACACCAGATGCAGATGCGGGCTGCCGCCGCACACGCCGTCCGCGGCCTCCCAGTCGTAGGCGCTGAGGTGGGACAGGCCGACGGCACCCGGCAGCGGACGCGGCAGGTGCGGCTTCCCCACGGCTTCCCCTCCGGGCTTCAGCACGGCTTTCCCTCCGGGCTTCGCCACGGCTTCCCCTCCAGGCCTCACCACGGCATTCCCTCCAGGTGGGCGGCCACCCGTTCCCGGTCCCACGCCCCGTCGGCGAAGACGACGCGGTACCGGTAGGCGAAGGACTCCCCCGGCGGCAGCTCGAACTCCTCGAAGAACGCCCAGGAGAAAGCCACCGTGGGGATGGGCTCCGCGCGCACGAACCAGTGCGACTCGTGCAGGGCCTCCAGGTTCTCGGGCGCGTGCGCGAACACGAGCGTGGAGTGCCCGTCGACGTCGTCGTGCTCGGTGGTGAAGGCAAGCCAGGGCCCCTGACTGCCCATCAGCTTCTCTGCGTCCGCGTCGGAGTCCGGCGCGAAGGCGCTCCCGCCGGTGAAGTCGCGCGGCCCGCGCCACTGGAGTCCCGTGTAGCCGGCCATCTCCCGGCCCTCGGTGGTCGGGGACCCGAACCGCAGCGGCCGGTCATGTGTGTTGGTGAGCCGGATCGACCAGTCCAGCGCCCAGGCGCCGGCCGCCTCGTCCACCGAGTGCACGGTCAGTCCGCGCACCTCACGCGCCCACTCCGCGCCGCCGTTCTCGATCCAGGTGAGTTCCTCGGTGAGGGCGAGCCGGTCGTCCTCGACGGTGAGCTGGGGGAACCCGTCGTGCCGCATGGAGCCGACCCGTTCGGGCAGGGCGAGATAACCCTGGCCGTGCACATAGCAGTTGCCGCCCCAGAAGTTCTGGCCGGACAGATGGCTCGCCGTCATCTGGAGGCCCTTGTGCCAGCGGTGGTCGCTGGGCCGGTACCCGGTCACGGTGTGCCCGGCGAGGGTGCGCACGGGGTGGGCGTAGGGCTTGCGGGACTCGAAGGCCTCCGGGTCGGGGCGGTAGACGTAACGGAGGATCTCGGTGCCGTTCGCCGCCGTCACCGCGATGTGGTCGCCGTGCGCGTGGGTGACGCGGATGCTCATGCGCGCTCCTTGGGGGCCCAGTGGGGGTGGTCTCCGTGCATGGCCGGGTAGAACGGGTCGCCGGGCGCGATCTCGCCCGCGTGCACCGGCAGACCCGTGAACGCGGCCTTGTACAGGGCCGCGGCGAAGTCGAGGGTGGCCCGGGCGTCCGGACCGCTGCCGGGGGGCCGGACACCGTTGTCGTGGGCGTCCAGGAGAGCGCCCAGCTGTGCCGTGTGCGAGCTGGGCACGTCCGCCGCGGGGGTACGCCAGGCGGCGGCCCGTTCGGAGGGCACGTGCGGGGCCGGGGTGTAGACCCAGTCGTCGTTGCGGTGGCCGTAGAGGTGGGTGAGCTCGACCGTCGCGTCCGCGCAGTCGACGCGGATGCGGCTGACCTCGTGCGGGGAAAGGACGCTGTTGACGACGGTGGCGAGGGCGCCGCTCTCGAACCGTACGAGGGCGGTGGAGACGTCCTCGCTCTCGGTGTCGTGGACCAGCCGCGTCGCCATGGCGCGTATCTCCGCCCAGGGGCCGAGCAGAAGGAGCAGCAGGTCGAACTGGTGGATGCCGTGCCCCATCGTCGGCCCGCCGCCCTCGGTGGCCCACCGTCCGCGCCACGGCACCGCGTAGTAAGCGGCGTCCCGGTGCCAGGTCGTCTGGCAGTGCGCGACCAGCGGGGCGCCCAGCTCACCGCTCGCGATCAGCTCACGGGCATGCACGGCACCGGAGCCGTACCGGTGCTGGAAGACCACCGACGCGTAGGCGCCGGACGCCGCCTCGGCCGCGGCGATGTCGTCGTACTCGGCGAGCGACAGGCACAGCGGCTTCTCGCACAGCACCCAGGCGCCCGCCTTGAGCGCGGCGACCGTCTGCTCCCGGTGCAGGGACGGCGGGGTGCCGATGAGGACGAGGTCGGGGCGTACGGCGTCCAGCATCTCGTCGGTCGAGGTGTACCCGGTGACGCCGTCGCCCGCGAGTTCGCGGAAGGCCGCCAGCCTCGCCCGGTCCACGTCGACGGCGGCGACCAGCTCCGCCCGGTCGGCGTGGGATCTCAGCGCGGGGAGGTGGCTGCCGCTGACGATGGCGCCGGTGCCGATCACGGCGACGCGGCGGCGGGCGGGACTTGGGGACATGCGGTATCTCCTCGGACGGCCGGTGGACAGCCCGCTTCAGAAAGCGCTTGCACTTCGAGGGCGACCCTAGGCAGGGACGGAATGTAAGGACAACCCCTCTGCGGCGACGGGAGTGAAGCCGAACCCGTTCGGCGCGGCCCACGTTCCGCACGCTCCCCTGTCCGGCGCTCACTCAAACGGGCGAAGATCGTCGAGGGCCGGGAGCCACAGGACAGGTCAACTCTGCTTCCGCGACGCGGCGTTGACAGGGTGCGGCATCCGCGTCACCGTGATGACCCGTCGTGCCCGGGAGGTCACCCATGGCAGCAACTGGTACCGACACCGATTTAGTCGCACGTGTACGGGCGCTGGGGCCGCTCGTGCGCGAGCACGCCCCGCGTACCGAGCAGGAGCGGCGGGTGGTGCCCGAGGTCGCCGCGGCACTGACGGACGCCGGGGTCCACCGGATGAACGTCCCGCGGCGGTACGGCGGTTACCAGAGCCGGCCGCGCACCCAGGTCGACACGATCGCCGCGATCGCCGAGTCGTGCGGCTCGACCGCGTTCAAGACCGTGATCCAGGCGGGCTGCTCCTACATCGCGGCGCTCTTCCCCGACGAGGCGCAGGACGAGATCTTCACCGGCCCCGACGTGAAGGTCGGCGGCACGCTCATCCCCGACGCGACGGCGGTCCGGACGGACGGCGGCTACCTCGTCAACGGCACGTCGGGCTTCGCCACCGGCTGCCACGACGCCGACTGGCATCTGCTGACGGTCCGGGTGGAGCCGGAGTCCGGCGAGGGGCCGCCCGAGACGCTGTGGACCGCGGTGCCGATGGCCGAGCTGGAGATCCTCGACGACTGGTACGTGTCGGGTCTTGCGGGCAGCGGCAGCAACAGTGTCGTCGCACGCGACGTGGTCGTCCCGGCGCACCGGGTCCTGCCGGTCGGGCCGTTGCTCGCGGGCGAGTTCCCGTCGAAGGCCAACGCCGACGACCCGTTCTACCGGATGCCCGTCCTGCTGATGTTCTGCGCCTGGACCGCGCCCAACGCGCTCGGTCTGGCCCGCTCGGCCCTGGCGGAGTTCACCGAGCGCAGCCGCCGACGGGGCATCACCTACACCTTCCATCAGCGGCAGAACGAGGCGACGGTCACCCATCTCCAGGCGGCCGAGGCGGCCATGAAGATCTCCTGCGCCGAGCTGCTGACCGCCGACTTCGTCTCCGTCATCGAGTCCCGGGCCGAGTCCGGCGAGCCGTACACACCCGAGGAGCGGACGAGGATCCGGGCGCAGAGCGGCTATGTGGCGCGGCTGTGCAAGGAGGCCGTCGATCTGCTCGCCTCGGCCTCTGGGGCGTCGTCGCTGCACCGGGACGTGCCGATCCAACGGACCGTGCGGGACGCGCACGCGCTGAACCTGCACTCGTTCGTCAACCCCGCCACCAACCTGGAGATCCACGGCCGGGTCCTGTCGGGTCTCGACCCGGGCACGCCCTTCGTGTAGGTCCCCGCCGGGTTCACCCCTTGGCGAGGAATCGGCGCAGCCGGGTCAGCGGCCAGGCGTTGATCACGTCGTCCTTGGTGAGCCAGCCGCGCTGCGCCGTGCCCACGCCGTAGCGCAGGTTGGCCAGGTGGACGACGGCATGGGCGTCGCTGTCGACGGCGAACTTCACGCCGTGCCGCCTGGCCCGCAGGATGTCCTCGTCGCGCAGGTCGAGCCGGTCCGGATGGGAGTTGATCTCCAGGGCGGTGCCGGTGCGGGCGCAGGCGGCGAACACCGCGTCGAGGTCGACGTCGATGGCGGGGCGCTTGCCGATGAGGCGGGTGGTGGGGTGGCCGATGATGTGGACGTGCGGGTTCTCGCAGGCCCGGACGATGCGCCGGGTCAGCGCCTCGCGGTCCTGGTTGAAGTGCGAGTGCACCGACGCCACGCACAGGTCGAAGCCGGCGAGGAACTCGGCGGGCCAGTCCACCTCGCCGTCGGGGCCGATGTTCAGCTCGGCGCCGTGCAGCACCCGCATGCCGCCGCGCTTGCCGCGCCTGCCGTACTCCTCGTCGAGTTCGCGGACGCGTTCGCGCTGGGCGAGGATCCGTTCGTCGGTCATGCGCTGCATGGCCATGTCGGGGCCGTGGTCGGTGACCGCGTAGTAGGCGTAGCCGCGCTCGGCGGCCGCGGCGACCATCTCCTCCAGCGGGGCGAGTCCGTCGGTCAGGTCGGTGTGGGTGTGCAGATCGCCGCGGATGTCCTTCTCCTGGATCAGCTCGGGCAGCTCGCCGCGCAGCCCGGCCTCGACCTCGCCCCGGTCCTCGCGCAGGGTGGGCGGGATCCACGGCAGGCCGAGGCGGGCGTAGACGTCCTCCTCGGTCCTGGAGACGATCCTCTCTCCGGTCTCGGTGTCGAAGAGTCCGTACTCGGACAGCTTGAGCTTCTGGTGGACGGCCATCTCCCGGGTGCGGATGTTGTGCGCCTTGGACCCGGTGAAGTACTGCATGGCCGCGCCCCAGGAGTCCGGCGGCACGACACGCAGGTCGACCTGGAGTCCTTTGGTGGTGCGGACCGAGGTCTTCTTCTGTCCGTGCGCGATGACCTCGGAGACGTACGGCAGTTCGGTGAAGGCCCGCATGATGCCTGCCGCCTGCTTCGCCGCGACCAGGATGTCGATGTCGCCGACGGTCTCGCGGGCGCGGCGCAGCGATCCGGCGTAGGCGCACCGTTCGACCCCGTCGACCTGCGACATCCCGGCGACGATGTCCTCGGCGAGGCTCATCGCGACATCGATCAGGACCCGGTCGCCGGAGGACCGGAGCAGGTCGATGCCGTGCAGGATGTTCTCCTCGGTCTTGGGCCCGAAGCCCTTCAGGTCGCGCAGCCGCTCCTCGTGGATGGCGCCCGCGAGCTCCTCGGTGGTGGAGATGCCGAGTTCCTCGTACAGGACCAGGGCCTTCTTCGGGCCGAGCGTGGGGATGGCGGTGAGCTGCCGGACGCCGGCGGGGATCTTCGCGCGCAGTTCCTCGACGGCGGACACGCTGCCGGTGGCGAAGTACTCGACGACCTTCTCGGCGATCGACTTGCCGACGTTCGGGATCTCCTTGAGGGCTTTCACGTCGAGTGTGGACACGTCGGCGTGATAGCCGCCGATCGCTCGGGCCGCCTTCTCGTAGGTACGCGTCCTGAACGCGTCTCCGCCGGTGATCGAGATCAGGTCCGCGTACTCCTGGAGCAGTGCGGCCACCTCGTCGTTGGACCGTGCCACGCCTCCAGGGTAGGCACGGGAGGCCCGGCCGGACGAGCCCGGCCGGGCCGACCGTGTCGCCGCGCTACTGGCCCAGGGGCGTGGGCGGAGTGGTCGTCGGGTCGGGGTCGGGTTCGGGCAGCTGGGCCGTCATCGGCGGGTGCGCCGGGGTCGCCTTCTCCTTCGTCAGCGCACCGATGATCCTGCGGGCCACGAGCGGGTCGGCCGGCAGGGTGTGGGAGGCGAACCAGCGGGCGGCCGCGGGGGACGGGGACGGTTCGACGAACTCGGCTCCGGCGTAGTCGTCGAGCGGCGGGTCGTAGATGTAGCCCGCGACGACGCCGTGGTCGACCAGGCGTTCCACTAGGGCGTCGCGGTCGTGGACCAGGAGCGGGACCCGGAACAGGGAGGGCGGACCCTCCTGCGAGGTCCGCTCGCGCAGCGCCGGGGTGGCCCAGGTGGTGCCGGACAGCAGCGAGACGCCGGCCCTGCGGCGGGCCAGGTCGCCGTCGAGCAGTGCCATCCGCAGCTCCAGCTGTCCGCGCACCAGGGCGCCGTGACGGGAGCGGAAGCCGTGCAGGTCGACGCGGACCCAGGGCTCGTAGGCGGCCAGGCTGGGCGCGTGGCGGGCGCTGCCGGCGAGGCGGGGCGCGTGCAGGGCCATGCGGAAGTCGTCGCGTTCGAGCAGGCCGAGGCGCTGCATGGTGCGCCAGGCCGGGCGCACCAGCCGGAGGGTCCGCACGGTGGAGCGGGCCAGCGGGCGCAGGGTGGTGGCGAGGTCGTCACGCAACCGGCGCGGGGTGAGCAGGTCGTCGCGCAGCAGCTCCAGCTCCCGGCGGGCGCGGGTGCCGTCGACGGCGAGGAAGCCGCCCGCCATCGCGGCGACGTGCTTGGACAGGCTGAACGCCGCGGCCGTCCCGAAGGTGCCGATCGGCCGCCCGTCCACGTGCGTGCCGATCGCGTGCGCCACGTCCTCGATCAGGGGGATCCCCAACTGGTCGCAGCGGCGGCGCAGTTCGACGACGCGGTCGGGCAGGCCGTACAGGTTGGTGGTCAGGACCGCGTCGATGTCGCGCCAGGTGGAATCCGGTACGGCGGCCGGGTCGATGTTGCCGTCCCACTGGGACACGGGGGCTTGGACCGGGCGCAGTCCGGCGGCGAGGACGACGAAGAGGATCACGTCGTCGTTCACCGGGGACATCAGCACCCGTCCGCCCGGCCGGCACCAGCGCCGCAGCGCCAGGTACAGGGCCAGTCGGGCCGAGGGCGTGTAGACGCATTCGCGTCCGATGCGCCGTGTCATCATCGCGGCGAGCCGCGATCCGTACGGCATGGTCACCTCTTCCGTGGAAGGGTCCGACGAAGGGTCGCCCGGAGCGGGCGGTGCGCACACTCGAACGCCGTTCGAGGCGGGCGTGCGAGGGACGCGAGGCCGTGCGGGGCCACGGTCACGGCGCCGGTGTGCGCGCGTGACGAAAGCGGGTCGCCGTCCGGTTCAGCGGGCTCCCGCGCCCGGCGGCCGGGCCGGGCCGGAGGTACGCAGCGTGCCGACGGTCTTCAGCAGCCGGTCGGCGGGCTCGCGCAGCCGGGGATGGGCCAGGACCGTGTTGCGCAGTCCGCGCACCGGTCTGCGCCACATCCGGTGGGCCGTCGCCACCGGGTGCGGTCGCACCGCGAACCCCTCCGCCACCCGCAGCTCACGGGTCTTCAGCCAGTCCTTGTACTCCTTCTCCCCGCGCCCGAAGTCCATGAGCGTCACGCCGTCCCGGCCCGCGGCCTGAGCCAGCCGCAGATGCATCATCAGTCCGGGTGAGTAGTAGCCGAACTCGGGGTCGTACGCCGTGAACCAGGCCGCGAACACCGAGCGCGATCTCGGCCCGAAGTGCGCGGCGACCGGCCGGTCGCCGGCGTACACGACGGACAGGATGCCGGTGAAGTGGTCCTCGCGGACCTGGAAGAGGTGGTCGACGAGGTCGACGATCCAGGGTCTGGAGAAGCGGTCCATCCGCCCGGTTCTGCGGTACTGGGCGGACTTCCACCGCATGAGGGTGCGCAGCACGCGCGGATCGCGCTCGTCGTAGACGAACCGCACCTCGCCCGCGTCGCGTCCCAGGCGGCGCTCCTTCTTCAGCGTCGTCTTGGCCAGCCCCGGGTACGTGGCGCGCAGCCACTCCGGGTAGCCGCCCTCACCGGGTTTCAGGTCGAGGACGGGCGAGGCGAACGTGCCCGTGACGTACGGGCCGAACGGCTGCTGTTCCTCGACGAGATGATCGAACTCGAACACGGACAGCCCGCACACCTTCAGCAGTTCGCGGGTGTCCCAGGTGACTCCGGGCCGGTGCACCAGGGCCTGGCAGTCGGACAGTCCGAGGCCGATGGCCCGGCCGACGCCGTAGGCGTTGCGCTCGTACGGGAAGAAGCCGACGGCCTCCCCGCCCTGGTGCAGGACGGCCACGTGCGCCCCTTTTCGGTACCTGCCGACCCCGAGCGCGAACTCCGGTGCCAGGAAAGGGTTGGCGTAGTCGGGCGATTCCTCCATCGCCCGGTGCCACGCCCGGCGCAGCTGCTCGCTCAGCTCCTCGGGTCTGTGAATCGTGATGGCGCTCGTGGATCGCATGGCGACCGCTCCCCCCAAATGCCCCCCAAGTCACGCTTTTCAGCGCGTCGCCACCGTGTCCCCCATGTCAAACTTTGTGGCGAGGCTCAAACGTCGCGAAACAGTACGCACGCTGTCAAGGTGCCTGATGAATCCTTTAGCAGTGCTTGGTGACCAGGGAGCGACGGCCGGTCAGCGGATCGCGACGAGGACCTGACTGTCGCCGTACTGCCAGACCGTGCCGACGTGCCCGAAACCCGCCCGCCGCAGCAGCCGTTCCTGTGCGGAGGCCGACAGGTGTGCCGCACAGCCGGCCCCGCCGGCCGGCTGCCTGCGCCGGCGCTCGGCGAGCAGGTCGGTCAGTTCGGGGTCCTTCGCGACGGCCGTCCACCAGGAGTCCCAGTCCTCGTGGGCCAGGGCGTGCCGGCGCTCGGCGTGGCGGCGGCCGACGCATCCGGCGAGGGCTGCGAGCGCGATGTCGTCGTGCGGGAAGTGATCGCCGTTGACGAGGACGCCGCCGGGCCGCAGCAGTGCCGCGAGCTGCCGGTAGAGGCGGTACAGGGCGTCCGGGCCGAGGTAGTGCAGGGCCGTCGTCGACACGGCGGCGTCCAGCGGGCGGTCCAGGCACAGGGCACGGGTCCAGCCCTCCTCGCCGATGACCGCGTCGACATAGCGGGCGGCGTCCGCGTGGTGGGTGCGGGCGAGTTCGAGGAGCAGCGGGTCCATGTCCACGCCCACGATGTCCGCGTACGGCAGGCGCCGCGCCAGCCGGGCCGCCAGCGAGCCGGGGCCGCAGCCGAGGTCGACGACGAGCGGCCGGGCGGGCCGGCCCGACACGGACTGCTCGACGACATCGGCGATCACAGTGAAGCGCTCCTCGCGGTCCACGGCGTACCGCTGCTGCTGGAGTTCCCAGCGGTGCACCCATCGCTCCGCCGTCGCCAGGCTCAGCCCCATCCGGTCGTGCCACCTCGCCGTCTCGCATCCGACTCACCCCGTCGGCGCGACACTACAGGTGGAAACGGTTCCCATTACGCCGGGCGGCGTCACTTCACCCGAGGGAGGCAAGGACGGTCAGCAGCCGGTCCACCTCCTCGGCGGTGTTGTGGACGTGCAGGCTCACGCGCACGGAGCCCGTCTTCTCCCCCGCGCCGCCCTGGCAGTGCTGGTCGGAGCGGACCATGAAGCCGTGGCTGAAGAGGATGAAGCCGAGGTCCGAGGAGTCGATGGTGTGATGGCGCAGGGTGACGATGCCCTGGCGCCGCTGCACGGGCGAGTCGGCTGCCAGGCTGGCCTGGCAGCCGAGGATCTCGTAGGCGTCGAGACGGCGCAGCCCCTCGGTGAGCCGCGCGGCGAGGGCGACGGTCCAGCGCTCGATCCGGTCGGTGCCCGCGGCGTCCAGCCAGTCCAGGGCCGCCGTCAGGGAGGCGATGCCGACGGTGTTGGGGGTGCCCGCCCAGCCGCCCGGCGCGAACTCCGGTCCGCGGGCCCGGCGGGCCCAGACGACGCCGGTGCCTGGAAGTGCCATCGCCTTGTGGCCGGAGAACAGGACGAAGTCGACGTCGAGATCGGCCACCGACACGGGCAGATGGCCGACGCTCTGGGCGGCGTCGAGGCAGATCACGGCGTCCGGGCCGACCGCGCGGCGGATGCGGTGCACGTTCATGTCGGCGCCGTACACGTGGTGGACGTGGCTGACGGCCACGAACCGGGTGCGCGGGCCGGCCAGTTCGGCGAGCGCGGTGTGGTCGTAGTCGCCGGACGCCGCCTGGTACGGCATCGGCCGCACGCGGATGTGCACGCCCTGCCCGGCCAGTTCGCGCTGGGCCTCCAGCCAGGGGGCGATGTTCGCCTCGTGGTCGGCGACGGGTACGACGATCTCGTCCCCGTCGGTGAGCAGCCGGGGCAGCCAGTCCCGGGCGACGCCGCGCAGGCCCTCGGTGGTTCCGCTGGTGAAGTGCACGCTCGAGCGCTCCGGTGCCGGGTCGGCGAGGAAGAGTTTGACCCGGTCGCGGGCCCCCTCGACCAGGGCGGTGGTCCGGTTGGCCCAGGTGTAGGTGCCGCGTCCGGCGTTGGCGTTGGTGGTGGTGAGGTAGGTGTGCACGGCGTCCAGCACGGCCTGTGGTTTCTGGGCGGTGGCGGCGCTGTCGAGGTAGGCCAGTTCCGGGTGTGCGGTGATGATCGGGAACTGGGCGCGCAGGGCACGCTGCCACTCGGCCAACTCCTGCACTGCTGCGGGGACTTGGCCGTCCGTTTTGGATACGGTCATCGGATCAGTCCCGTACGAGGGGTGCGCCCGCGTCGCGCCAGGCGATGATGCCGCCGGTGAGGCTGCGCACGTCGGGGTGTCCCATCCGGGTCAGCAGAGCGGCGTAGCGGGCGGACTTCTCGCCGACCGGGCAGGCCAGCAGGACCGGGCGGTTGTGGCTGAACGGCAGCCCGCCGTGCAGGAGTTCCTCGAAGAGCTCGTCGACGATGTTGACCGAGCCGTCGATGTGCAGGGCGGCGTAGGCGTGGGGGCCCCGCAGGTCCACGACGAGGGGTTCCCCGGTGGCGATCCACGCCCGGGCGTCGGTGACGCCGAGGGCCGGTGCCGTACGGACCTCGGCGTCGGTCAGGTCGGCCGGGGAGTTGCCGCGACGCGGGCGGCCGAAGAGGTCGGGGCGCCGCCGGCGGACGTAGCTGAGGTAGCTCTCGACGCGGTCGCAGACGATGAACACGGCGGTCTGCCGCTCCGTCAGTTCAGCGTCGATGGCCTTGAGTTGCCGTGTGGCGCCGAAGTAGGCGGCGCCTCCGGTGGGTCCGGCGAGGATGCCGCAGCGGCGGTTGAGGGTCAGCATGCCCTCGATCGCCTCGTCGGCGCTGACCGACTCGATCGTGTCGTAGGTGCCGGGGTCGAACAGGCCCACCTCGTGCGCCTCGTCGATGGTGCGGATGCCGGGGACGAAGTCGGACTTGGCGGCGACCAGGCCGACGACCCGTACCGCGGGGTCGTGTTCGCGCAGGGCTCGGGCGACTCCGGTGGACGAACCGGCGGTCCCCACGCAGGCGATGAACCAGTCCGGCGCCCGGCCGTCGAGGTCCTTCACGATCTCCGGTCCGGTGCCGGTGAAGTGGGCCTCGCTGTTGCGCGGGTTGAAGTACTGGTCGGTGTGCACAAAGGTGCTGCCGGGCTCGGAGAGCGCGCGGTGGAACTGGGTGAGCGGGTCGTCGGTGGCGGTCGGGTCGAGACACTCGCTCTGGCCGGGCAGTTCCTCGATCTCCGCGCCCAGCAGCAGGAGCAGGTCCTTGATCTCCGGGATGCGCATCCGGTTGGTGACGCTTCGGAAGGTCCGGCCGTGCATGCCCGCAAGGACGGCGAGGGCCTTGGCGGTGTTGCCGCTCGACAGCTCCACGACCTGGCCGCCCTGCTCCGGCGCGGCGGCGGACAGGTGCGGCCGGGCCATGTGCCAGGCGGCCCGGTCCTTCACCGAACCGAAGGGGTTGAGCAGTTCCAGCTTGGCGTACAGGTCGATGCGGCTCAGGCCGTGCACGGCCGGGTCGATGCGCACCAGCGGTGTGTTGCCGATGGCGTCGGTGATGCTGTCGTACCTCACTGAGCTCCCCCCACGGGTGTGGTCGGCCAGTACTGGTCGTCCAGGCACCAGCGCCATCTGTCGCCCTCCTGCCAGGCGGCGACCTTGCGCGCGGCGGGCTGGTGCTGGGCACGGGTGGTGTGGAAGTCCATGCAGTAGCCGGCCGTGTTGGCGAAGGCCAACAGGTCGCCGGGGGCGGGGCGGTGGGGCAGGAAGACGGTGCGGCGGGTGATCAGGTCGGCCTCCAGACACAGGTTGCCGAAGAGATGGGCGGCGACCGGCTCGGTTTCCGTTCCCGAGCCGGTCGTGGGGCCGGGTCCGATGTCCGTGCCAGGTCCGATGTCCGTGCCGGGTCCGGTGTCCGTGCCGGTTGCCGTGCGGCCGGCGTTCATCGGATGCCGTGGGACGACGACCGGGTCCATCAGCACGCCGTGGTCCTCCAGCGCGACGTCGTCGGCCTTCGCCGCCAGGCGTATGTGCAGGGGGCCGCCGGCCTCGTCGTCACGCACCTCCAGCACCTTCGTCAGGGTCAGTCCGCACTGGTCGAGCAGCGCGCGGCCCGGTTCGACGTGCAGGTCGTAGAGGTGTTCCAGGAGCAGGGCGGCCAGGGTCCGGCCGCCGAGGGAGGCGGCCGGCAGGCGGAGGAGTTCGTCGAGGTAGCCGGCCGCTGCCACCGGACGGTGGGCGGGGTACAGGCCGAGCGCGCCGCGCAGGGTGCCGGCCTCGTTGCGCAGTCCGTAGCCGTGGCCGCCGTGGGTCAGGGGCGGGCGGATGCCCATGACGGCCTCGGTGAGCGCGGTCGTGTACCGCTCCCACTGGCCGCCGCCGGCAAGGTAGTTCACGCCGAAGCCGCCGCCGATGTCGACGGCCCGGGGCCTGAGCCCACGGCTGCGGCACTCCTCCAGCACCCGCAGACAGCCCTCCAGCGCCAGCGCTTTCTCACCCAGGCTCGTCGTGTCCAGGTGGTACGCCACCCCGACCATGTCCAGCGCGTCGGCATGCCGTTCGACGGCCTCCAGCAGCGGGGCCGTCTCCCGTACGGCGGTGCCGAATCGGCTGCGCCGGGTCAGTACCCGTACGCCTGACGCCTCGAAGCCCGACAGCCGCAGCAGGACACGGGTGCGGGGCAGGGCGTGCCCCCGGACCAGCGTGGCGAGTTGTTCCAGTTCGTCTCGCGTGTCGAGGCTGACGGTGACCGAGGTGCGGGCCGCCAGCCACAGGAACTCCGGGTTCTTCGGCCCGGTCGCCGTGATCCGGTCGGGCGTGAGCCCGGCGCCCAGGGCGTGCTGCAACTCCCCCAGCGAGGCGACGTCCACGCCGGCGTCCGTGGCGGCGAGCCTGCGCAGCAGGGCGCTGGAGCGGTTGGCCTTGTGGGCGAGGAACACCTGGCCGGAGAGGTGGTGGGTGCCGTACACCGAGCGGAACCGCGCCAGATTGTCCGCGAGTTGGTCGGGGACGAGCACGTTCAGCGGCGACCCGAGGGCGTCGGTGAGGGTGTGCAGCAGTTCCGGGGAGTGCACCAAGGAGCGCAGCCGTGATGCCAGCCGCGGTTCGAGATACAAGGGCTGCCCGCCCATGCCCGGCCCTCCCCAGCGCTTCGGGCCCGACACTCCGGGCGCTGACGACCACTCCCCGCGGTTTGCCGTATAGCTCCTTTCCCGGCATCCAGTGGTTTACGCCCCGTACCTGCACTGCTGGGCGGTACGTCAACAGGTGGGCCGAAAATCACCGGTGCCCGGCGCGCGGGTGGCGGCTCGGCCCGCAACGGCCTGTTCCGTGATAGGGACAGTCGATGGGGACACTTCAGTCGACGCGATCCACGGATGGGGTTGTCGTGTTCGGTAGGCGGATGGCGGTTGTGATGGTGGCCGGGCTGCTGGGACTGGCCGGCTGCGCTTCCGAGCAGGGCGCGTCCGGGGCGGAGCGGACGGACGTGGCGGCCGGCACTCCGACCGCCGCATCGCCCTCGGCTCCCGCATCGCCCTCGGCTCCCGAGTCGCCGACTCCCGCGACGCCGCCCTCGGGGTCCCCCCGTCCGTCGCCGGTCCCCGTCACCGGGCCGGATCAGCTGCTGGTGACCATGGAGGTCACCGGCGGATTCGCGGGCGTGCAGAAAGAGGTGGCCCTGCGGGGCGACGGCAGCGTGCACACCACCGACAAGGGTGAGCGTGCGGTGCGCCGGACCAGCGCGGCGCAATTCACCGAGCTGCGCACACTGCTCGGCGACCCGGCGCTGGACGACGTCTCCGACTTCACGAAGAACATGCAGGCCGCGGATCTGTTCCAGTACACGCTGCGGTTCGGCGGACGCACCGTCAGGACGGACCTGTCCGCCGAGGAGCCCGCGCTCGACCGCCTGGTCCACGCCCTGAGCGCCTGGCTGCCGAAGTAGGGCTCTCGGCCCGCTCAGCCGCCCTGCCCGGCGATGTTGACCATCCAGGTGATTCCGAAGCGGTCCGTACACATACCGAAGACGTCGCCCCACATCTGCTTCTCCAGCGGAACGGTCACGTGGGCGCCGTCCGACAGCTTCTCCCAGTAGCCGCGCAGCTCGGCGTCGTCGTCACCGCTCAGACTCACCGAGATGTTGTTACCCGGCTTGTGGTCGTCCGTCGGGGTGTCGGCGCACATCAGGGTGAAGCCGTTCGGGGCCTCCAGCATGCCGTGCATGATCTTGTCGGCCAGCGGGCCGTCCTTCTGGCCGAACTCGGCGTACGTGTTGAGGTTCAGCGTGCCGCCGAAGACCTCCTTGTAGAACTCCAGCGCCTGACGGGCGTCGCCGGCGAAGGTGATGTAGGGGTTGAGACGCGAGGCCATGGTTCCTCCATGCGTGGGGCCGGAAGCCGACACCAAGGAACGTAGCGCGGGCCACTGACAACGGCCCGCGCTCACGGCCACATGGGGCACGGGCCGGCTAGAGAGTGCGCTCCAGACGGTCCGCGACCAGCTTCACGAAGCGCGCCGGATCCTTCGGCTGGCCGCCCTCGGCGAGCACCGCGAGTGTGTGCAGCAGCTCGGCGGACTCGACGAGCCCCGAGCGGTCCTCGCGCTCCTTGTACGCCTGGTTCAGGCCCTTCACCAGCAGGTGCTCGGGGTTGAGCTCCAGGATCCGCTTGGTGGCCGGCACTTCCTGGCCCATGGCCCGGTACATGTTCTCCAGGGCCGGCGTCAGGTCGTGCGCGTCCGAGACGACACAGGCCGGGGAGACGGTGAGCCGCGTCGACAGGCGCACCTCCTTGATGTCCTCGCCGAGCTGCTCCCCCATCCAGCCGAGCAGTCCGGCGTACTCCTCGGCCTGCTTGGCCCGCTCTCCCTCGGCCTTCTCGTCGCCCTCGGCGTCGAGGTCGATCTCGCCCTTGGCGACGGACCGCAGCCGCTTGCCCTGGTACTCGCCCACGGTGTCGACCCACACCTCGTCGACGGGGTCGGTCAGGAGCAGGACCTCGATGCCCTTGTCCCGGAACGCCTCCATGTGCGGGGAGTTCTCGATGCTCTGCCGGGACTCGCCGGTGATGTAGAAGATGTCGTCCTGGCCGTCCTTCATCCGCTCCACGTACTGGTTGAGCGTGGTCGGCTCGTCGTCGGCGTGCGTGCTCGCGAAGGAGGCGACGGCGAGAATGGCGTCGCTGTTCTCGGAGTCGGTGACCAGGCCCTCCTTGAGGACCGTGCCGAACTCCCGCCAGAACGTGCCGTAGCGTTCCGCCTCCTTGGTCATCATCTCCTTGACCGTGGACAGCACCTTCTTGGTCAGCCGGCGCTGCATCATCCGGATGTGCCGGTCCTGCTGGAGGATCTCGCGGGAGACGTTGAGCGACAGGTCGGCGGCGTCGACGACGCCCTTCACGAAGCGCAGGTAGGGCGGCAGCAGCGCCTCGCAGTCGTCCATGATGAAGACGCGCTTCACATAGAGCTGGACGCCGCGCTTGTACTCCCGAGTGAACAGGTCGTGCGGGGCGTGCGAGGGGACGAAGAGCAGGGCCTGGTACTCGAAGGTGCCCTCCGCCTGGAGGCGGATCGTCTCCAGCGGCTCGCGCCAGTCGTGGCTGATGTGCTTGTACAGCTCGTGGTACTCGTCGTCGGACACCTCCTCGCGCGAGCGCGCCCACAGGGCCTTCATGGAGTTCAGCGTCTCGGGCTCGGGCGTCTCGGCGTCGTCGCCCTCGGTCCCGCCCGGCTCCTGGTCCATCCGGATCGGCCAGGTGATGAAGTCCGAGTACTTCTTGACGATCTCCCTGATCTTCCAGGGCGAGGTGTAGTCGTGGAGCTGGTTCTCGGGGTCGGCGGGCTTGAGGTGGAGGGTCACGGAGGTGCCCTGCGGCACGTCTTCGACGGTCTCCAGCGTGTACGTGGCCTCGCCGCGCGACGTCCATCGGGTGCCCTGGGACTCGCCGGCGCGCCGGGTCACCAGCGTCATCTCGTCCGCCGCCATGAAGCCGGAGTAGAAGCCGACGCCGAACTGGCCGATGAGCCCCTCGGCCCCGCCCTCGTCCTTGGCCTCCTTGAGCTCCTTCAGGAAGGTGGCCGTGCCCGAGTTGGCGATGGTTCCGATGAGCCGTCCGACCTCCTCGTACGACATCCCGATGCCGTTGTCCCGGACCGTGAGGGTCCGTTCGTCCTTGTCGATGTCGATCTCGATGTGCAGGTCGGACACATCGGCGTCGAGCGCGTCGTCCCGCAGCTTCTCCAGGCGCAGCTTGTCCAGCGCGTCGGAGGCGTTGGAGACAAGCTCGCGCAGGAAGACATCCTTGTTCGAGTAGACCGAGTGGATCATCAGCTGGAGCAACTGACGGGCCTCTACCTGAAACTCAAACGTCTCGGTCGGCATGGTTGGCGACTACCTCACAGGTTCGACTCCGGAACTGGTCGCAGTCACTGTAAGACACGAGGTCAGCGCAGAGTGCGGCGATCCCGAACTCGTGGAAGTCGCAGCTCCCGCAGTGCTGAGGCGTGGTCCGTGGGTCAGACCAGGTGGGCGAACACCACCAGGTTCGCCGTGTAGTCCTTGACCTGACGGTCGTAGTCGCCGGCGCAGGTGATGAGGCGGACCTGGGCGCGGGGGGTGTCGGCGTAGACGCGGTCGCTGGGGAAGGTGTCCTTGTCGAAGGTCTCCAGGCTGTCGACCTCGAAGGACGCGCTGCGCCCGTCGGAGCGCACCACCTGGAAGCGGTCACCCTTCGCCAGCCCGCTGAGGTTGGCGAAGACCGCGGCCGACGTGGCCGTGTCCACGTGCCCGGCGATGATCGACGTGCCCGGCTCACCGGGGGAAGCCCCCTTGGCGTACCAGCCGACGAGGTTGGTGTTGTCGGCCGGCGGGGGTTCCAGCCGGCCGGCCCGGCCGATGGCGAGGTCGGTGAAGGGCGCGTTGACCGAGATCTTGGGGATGAGAAGCCTGAGCGGCCGGGCACGGGGCAGGTGCTTGCCCACGGGGCGTGAGTCCGGGGAGGTCACCCTGTGCCGCTTGGGAGCCTGCGCCTCACCCTCGCCGCGGGTGGACCGTTCGGTCGAGGCCGCGCGCGGTACGCCGTGCCCCTCGGACGCCGCGTCCTCGCCACCGCTCAGGGTGACCGCGAGGACCGTCACGGCGACCGCGCTCCAGAACGTCGCCATGGCCACCCGTCTTATCCGCCGCGAGGTGGCGGAGCCGGCGGGGTCGGGCGGGGCCGGATCGGTGTCGGGGGAAGAGGGACGGCCGGCGGGCATCGGGCACCACCTCACTCGGGCACGGCAGCGAACACAAAGGAGAAGGGGACGACCGAAGGGGCCGCCGCGACGCGCGGCGCACGCGCGGCGGCCACAGCGGCTATGTCATCGGGCATGGTCAGGCCGCGGTTCCGGAGGCCTTCTTGCGGCGCACGACGTACATACCGGTACCGGCGACCGCGAGCGCGGCGAGCCCACCGGCGGTCACACCCGACGAGGCGAGGCCGCCGCCGCCCGTGTGCATCCCGCCGTGCGGCTTGTCGTGCCCGGAGCGACCGGACTCCTCGTCGTTCTCACCGCCCCAGGAGTCCTCCTCGTCGCCCTTCCAGGAGTCCTTCCCGTGGTCCTCCTCGCCGCCGCCCCAGCTCTTCTCGGGGCCGCCCTCCTTGCTGCGGTAGCTGTCCGGGTCGTGCTTCGGGTCCTTGTCGCCGCCCCAGTCGTCGCCGTTGGTCACGGCGGCCAGCGCTCCGCCACCCGTGTGGATCCCGCCACTCGGTCCGTCGTGCTTGCCCTCCTCCTCGTGGTCCTCCCACTTACTGTGCTCCTCGGACTTGCCGTGCTCCTCCGACTTGCCGTGCTCCTCGGACTTGCCGTGCTCCTCGGACTTGCCGTGCTCCTCGGACTTGCCGTGCTCCTCCGACTTGCCGTGCTCCTCGGACTTGCCGGGGGCCTCGGTCTCTTCGGACTTGTCGTGCTCCTTGCTTTGGGAGCTCTCCGCCGGGTCCCAGTCACCCATGGTGACGGCGTAGGCGGCGGGTGCGATCGCCAGCGCGGCCGTGGCCGTCGCGGTGGCGAGCAGCATGCGAACAGAGCGCATAGGTAGATCCTTCCGTCACGGCCTGGGCGGCTGACGCTTCATCACCACTGGAGCCAGGCCTTGACGTGATCCACCGTCAGTCATGATTTTCGGACGCACCATTCGAAGCGATCACACGGGTTACGAGCACACCCTGACGGCCCTATGTCCACCCGCCGCGCCGCTCGGGACTCCGTGTTCACCCGCGGAGGTTTGCCGCTCCCCGAAGTGGTGAGACGCGTGGGATGCACCAGCCCGTCGCCACAGTCACTGCCCCCGATCGCGTCGCAGCGCCCTCACCTGCGCCTTCGAAGTCCCGGGACGCCTTCTTCGACAACGCCAAGTACGCGGCGATCGTCCTGGTGGCGGTGGGGCACGCGTGGGAACCGCTGCGCGACGGCAGCCGGACCGTGTCCGCCGTGTACATGCTGGTGTACGCGTTCCACATGCCGGCGTTCATCATCATCTCGGGCTATTTCTCCCGAACCTTCGAGGGCCGCCCGAATCAGCTGAAGCGCCTGGTCACCGGCCTGATCGTGCCGTACGTCGTGTTCGAGACGGCGTACACCCTGTTCACCCGGTGGACGGATCAGGAACCGGACCGGCCGATCAGCCTGCTGGATCCGCTGTATCTGACGTGGTTCCTGGTGGCGCTGTTCCTGTGGCGGCTGACGACCCCGCTGTGGCGGCGGGTGCGGCTGCCGCTGCCGCTCGCGCTGACCGTGGCGATGCTGGCCACCCTCTCGCCGGACATCGGCAACGACCTGGACCTCCAGCGCGCCCTTCAGTTCCTGCCGTACTTCGTGCTGGGGCTGTCCCTGAAGCCCGAACACTTCCGGATGGTGCGGCGCCGGGCGGTGCGGATCGTGGCCGTACCCGTGTTCGCCGGTGCTTTCCTAGTGGCGTACTGGGCTGTGCCTCGGATGACCGGCAGCTGGTTCTACCACCGCGACAGCGCGGAGGAGCTGGGGGCGCCGCAGTGGTACGGGGTGGTGATGACGCCGGTCCTGTTCGTCTGCTCGCTGGTGCTGGTGGCCTGCTTCCTCTCCTGGGTGCCCGGGCGGCGGATGTGGTGCACGGCGCTGGGCACGGGCACGCTCTACGGCTATCTGCTGCACGGCTTCGTCGCGCAGGGCGCCAAGTACTGGGGCTGGTACGACCCCGCCTGGATCCACCGGCCGCTCGGTGCGGTCGCCGTCACCCTCGTGGCGGCCTCGGTAGTGACGGTGCTGTGCACAGCACCCGTCCGGCGGGCCCTGCGCGGTGTGATGGAGCCGGAGATGCGCTGGCTGTTCCGCAGGGATCCGGACAAGCCGGGCGAAGAAAGGGCTGTGGTCGTGCGGGCGTGACCACGGTCACGGCTCGCTCACCAGCCCCGTGATGTGCGAGGTCACGGTGTCGAGGATGTCGTTCCAGGCCCCCTCGTCGCCGAGCACCAGATAGTTCAGGGTCAGCCCGTCGGTCATCGCGGCGAGGTAGCGGGCCAGCACGGGGGCGGGGACGCGCAGGCGCAGGCCCATCGTCCGGCCCAACTGGTCGATGAGGTCGGCGTAGGTCTCGGCGTACAGCTCGTACTGCCGTCGCGCCAGATGTTCGAAGCCGGGCTGGCGCAGGGCGTACTGGGCGAGTTCGTAGGTGAGCATGTGCTCGTCCGGGTGTGCCCGGACGTGGTCCCAGTACGCCTGGAACCCCGCCCGGACGGTCTCCTCAAGGGTGCTCCGGGGCCGCAGTGCCTCCTTCACCAGCGACACGTAGTGCCCGGTGATGGTGGTGATGACGGACTCGATCAGCTCCTGCTTGGAGTCGAAGCAGTAGTGGAAGACGCTCAGCGAGACGCCCGCCTCGGCGGCGATGGACCGGGTGGTCGTCCTGGGGACGCCGTCCCGGGCCATCGCCCTGATCGCCGCTTCGGTGAGCTGTCGCCGCCGCTCGGCGGACGGCAACCGTGCCATGGAGTCCCTCTCGTGGGTATCAGCTGCTGTGGACGCCGACCTCGTAGAGGGAGTAACCCCAGTCGGTGCCGCGCTCCTGGCCGTGGATACGTACGTACCTGGCCGGGGTGGCGGTGAACCTGGCCGTGTCCAGGCCGCCGTCGCCGGCGGTCGTGGACCAGGCGGTCCGCCAGTTCACGCCGTCCGTGGAGAGCTCGATGCGGTAGGCCTTACCGTACGCGCGCTCCCAGTCGAGGGTCACCCGTTTGACCAGGCGGGTGGAGCCGAGGTCGACCTGGAACCACTGGTCGTTGCTCCAGTCGCTGGCCCAGCGGGTGCCGCCGTCGCCGTCGACGGCCCGGCCCGGCTGGTAGCTCGTGAACAGGCTCCACTCGGAAGAGCTGGCCGATGTGCTCGCACCCCGCGCAAGGTTCACCCCGGCCTCGTGGCCCTCGGAGGCCGCCCAGGTGTCGAGGTAGGACTCGGCGCCCCGGAAGAGGTCGTCGACCACGTCCTGGCCGCCGACGCGCCGGATGTCCTCGATCCAGTCCGGGACGAGGCCGTAGTGGGCCGCGCCGTCGGTGTTGAGGTCCCAGGTGCGCTGACCGGTGGTCTGGCGGTCGATGACGGAGCCGCCGTCGACGCTCTTGAAGGGGTACGTGACCTTGTTCGGGGCGTCCGCGCCGCGCGGTCCCGGCCAGCCGCCGACGCCGTTCATGTCGGTGCCGTAGCCGTAGCCGACGCCGTACTTGTCACGCAGCGTCTCCGTGCGCTTGGCCTCCGAGATGAAGCCCTCGGAGCCGTGCATGTACTGGGCGATGAAGCCGCCGAGGCCGTAGACCCGCTCGGTCCAGTCCATGTCCATCCAGCTGTGCGAGGACAGCACGCCGGGGTAGGACGCGGACTCGAAGATGTCGAGGACGCGGCCGGTGGCCTTGACGCTCATGTGGTCGACCTCGAGCATCATCTTGCGTTTCATCATGCCCCGTACGGCGTACTCACCGAGATCGGTGAGCCCCCTGACGTTGCACTGGGCATCCGCGTTGTACGAGGGGACGTCCACGCCCGCCGGGAGTTCCTTCTCGGCCTCGGCCGCCGTGGCGTTGCCGATCGGGTTGTCGTGCTGCGGGCCCTTGCACGTCTCGGTCTTCCAGAAGGTGCCGGTCGACAGGAACTGGCCGACGTTGATGGCCGTGCCGAGCCCGCCCGAGTCGAAGCGGACGCCGCACAGGGCGTTGTCGAACTTGTGGCACAGGAACATGCTGCGCACGCCCAGCGAGTACAGCTCGTCCAGACCCTTGTCGATGTCCTCCTTGCTGCACTGCGCGATGTCGAGGATCTGCTTGCAGCCGAAGGGTTCGGAGGTCTCCACGCCGAGGATGACCGCCAGCTTGCCCTGCTCGATGACCTGGCGGGCCTGCGCGCTGTCGGTGACGATCCGGAACCAGCCCTTACCGGTGCCGCCGTACTGCTTGTCGATGAAGGCCTGCATGTCGTACGTCAGCTTGGCCTGGAGCCGGATCGAGGTCATCTCGTCGCAGCTGCGGTCCTTGAAGAAGTACACCGAGCAGATCACGCCGTTGGTGACGAGGTCGTTGACCAGGACGCGCTGGCCGCCGCGCCAGGCCCGCTCGACCCAGGTGTAGTAGTTCTGCTGGTGGGTCAGCGAGTCGTGGGCGGGCCAGTCCTTGAAGGTGGGCCAGCCGACCGGGTCGTGCTTGCCGTCGCCGCCGTTGGTGATGAAGTCGAAGATCGCGAGTGAGCCGTCCGGGTAGTGCTCGGGACAGTCCTTGAGGGCGTCGGCGACACCCTGCTCGGAGAACGGCTTCCCGCAGATCAGACGGCCGCCGAAGGCTTCGTTGGCGAAGATGTGGTCGTGCGCGTCGACGAAGCCGCGGACCTCGCCCTTGGCGTTGGTGCCGGTGAAGGGCTCCCCCGTGACGTTGATCTGGGAGTCCGGCGCGGGTCGTGCGCTCGGATCCCACCAGTTGGCGCCGGCCGCCGAGCTCGGGGTGGGTCCGAGCGCGATGGACAGCACGAGCAGGAGGAGCGACACCACGGTGACGTTCTTGCGTCGGCGATACGGGCGTCCGGCAGTGGTCACAGCCCACGTCCCTCGGTCGGCGGGAGAGCGGGGTCGGGTTGTCATGACCTCGCAATATGTGCGACGAGGATGGCCACTGGCGCATGACGAGTCAAGAGTCCGGGACAAATGACCTACTGACGGGTCACAAGTGGGCCGCCGACGGGGAGTCGGCTCAACTCGGCTGCGTGACGCGGATCTTCGACTGGCCGTGCGGGAGTTCCTCCCAGTCCGTCATGAAGCGGGCCCGCAGCCCGTGTCGCTCGGCGAGCGCTGTGAGGGTCTCGGTGCGGTAGTAGAAGTCCTCCCGCAGGACCTGGTGCTCCGCGCCCTCCGTGCGGTCGAAGGTGAAGTCGAACCAGCCGCCCGGCGCCAGCACCCGCCCGACGTTGGCCAGGCACTCCTCGATGACGGGCAGCGGCGAGTGCGAGAAGACGCTGTGCGCGTGCACGACGTCGAAGTGGGCCTCGGGCAGGAACCGCAGCGTCAGGTCGCGCACCGGGGTGAGCGTGGGCAGCCGTTGCTGGAGACCCATCGTCACTACGGTGTCCTGCGCGGCGAAGAGGATGTCGGGCGAGATGTCGACGCCGTAGTAGTGACCGGGCTCCAGGTGCCGGATGAACCGCCAGCCGCCGCGCAGGTTGCCGCAGCCGATCTCCAGCATCCGGTGCGCGGGGCGCAGGCCGTGGCCGACGAGGTAGTCGAACTGCATCTCCCCGAGCGCCAGCCACCGCTCCCGGTTGTGGCTGCCGACGGCCGCGTCCGGGTCGGCCCGGGTGTCGGAGCGCATCACGGCGCGGTAGTAGGAGACATGGTCGGGGTGGCGGCGGCGCAGCCACATGTCGCGGGCCGAGCGCGCCAGATGGCGGGGCACCCGGTCGGGGTGGCGCAGGGCGTAGGCCAGGCGATGACCGAGGGCCGCGCGGTTCACGGTGAGGTTCTTGGCCGGCATGAGGATCGTGCCTCCCTGGGGACGCAGGTAACTACGAGGATGCGCAGGGGGCGCGCCGAGGCGCCACAGGGGCGGGGCGACGGAGCGGGAGCCTGCGCGGCGGTCGGCGCCGTGGAGGCAACGTCTTCGACCTGTCGAACATCTCGGTGTGTGGAGGCCGTTCGTGCATTACCGTGGAGTAGCCCGAGTTCGTGACGCAGTCATGACAAGACCACAGGGATGGTGACCGTGCGCGGATCCTTGGTGAGAGCCACCCTCGCCGCCGTACTTCTCCTGGTTCCCCTGACGTCCCTTCCAGCGGCTGCGGTCGAGCCGCGTGCCGCGTCCGAGCTGTCCGCCACGGCCGCCCCCGTCCTCCCCGCCGAGGACTGGACACCGCCGCTCAGCACCCGGGGCCGCTGGATCGTCGACGCGGACGGTGACCGCTTCAAGCTGCGTTCGGGCAACTGGCACGGCGCCAGCGGGACTTGGAACGGCTCGGGCGATGCCGAGGACGACGCCAACCACCACGCCGGCGAGAACTCCGGCCGGATACCGCTCGGCCTGGACCGGGCCCCGATGGCCGAGATCATCGCGGGCTTCCGTGAGATCGGGATCAACAGCATCCGGCTGCCGTTCTCCAACGAGATGGTCCACGACAGCCGCCCCGTCACGGACGACTCCGTCGCCGCCAACCCCGCGCTGCGCGGAAAGACCCCGCTCGAGGTGTACGACGTGGTGGTGCGCGAGCTCACGGCGGCCGGTCTCGCGATGATCCTCAACAACCATACGAACACCACCCGTTGGTGTTGCGGGGTCGACGGCAACGAACGCTGGAACGCGAGCCGGTCCACCGCCGTCTGGGAGGACGACTGGCTGTTCATGGCCCGCCGCTACAAGGACAACCCGCGCGTCGTCGGCGCCGACCTGTACAACGAGGTGCGCCGGAACATCTGGGACGACCCCAACTGGGGCCTCGGCGACGACCACGACTGGTTCGCCGCCTCGCAGCGCGTCGGCGACCGCATCCTGACCGAGGCCAACCCTAATCTGCTGATCGTCGTAGAGGGCATCAACTGGACGGGCATCCCCGTCGACGGCTTCGCACACGAGCGCCCCACCCTGGAGCCCGCCCGCCGTCTGTCGCACACGCTCGTCGACTCGGGCAAGCTCGTGTACTCGGCCCACTTCTACGACTACACGGGCCCCAACCACAGCGGCGCCACCGGAACGGGCGAGACCAGCGACCCCCGCTACCGCGACCTGAGCCCCTCCGAACTCGTCGCCGTGCTCAACCGCCAGGCGTTCTTCGTCTCCGCCGAGCAGGACCAGCACTTCACCGCCCCCGTCTGGATCAGCGAGTTCGGCGTCGGGGGCCGCGCCGAGACCGGTCAGAAGCCACGCGCCTGGTTCGAGAACTTCGTGGACCAACTCATTCGCACCGACGCCGACTTCGCCTACTGGCCGCTCGTCGGCTGGCACGACAACCGTCAGGGCAACGGCTGGGCACTGCTGCACTGGGACGCCGCGGGCCGGCGGATGGGCCTGTACGACGGTGACGACTGGCGCGCCGCCGCCTGGACGCGGCTCATCGAGGCCGGCGGCCGCACCGGCCCGGTGGCGCCGGTCACCGAGTGGTCCATGCTCAGCCCCGACCACGGCGACTTCGTGCAGTCGAGGCGGATGCGGGCCCTGCCCGACTGGGACTCCGGCGCCCGCAAGTCCGTCTGCCCCGACGGGCAGCGGCTGATCGGGCTCGCCCACACCGGCAACCGGGGACTGTGCTCGGACGTGACGGCCGGCGCACTGGGGGCCCCGGCCGGCGGCCACGAGGTGGTCGTCGACGAACGGCACGTCCGCCCCGGCGGCGACTGGGCGTCCGGGTACACCAAACTCCAGTGCGCGGACGGGCAGTTCCTCATCGGGTACAGCGTCCGAGGCGCGGCCGTCTCAGCCGCACTGTGCGCCGTCGCCCCGGCCGGGAAGCTCGGCACCGGCGGCCGTACGGTCTGGTTCGACCGGGGTGACAACCGGGGGGCGGCCGCCAAGGGCGGCGACTTCGCGTACGGCCGCTACAAAGGCCAGTGCGCGGACGACGAGTACGCCGCCGGGATCGCCTACACCGGCCGGGTCGGGTCGTCGCGTACGCCCGACGCGCTGTACTGCCGAAAGCTGGGCTGAACGCCCGCAGGGGGCCGACACGCCCGCGGACGGGGCCCGGACCGGCGGGCCGGGACGAGGGCGCCGGGGGATGCTGGGACCCGGATGAGGATTACCTGTGCTGTCGCCGTGCTCGCCGCCGCGAACCTGTTGAACAACTGGCTCGCGCGGAGCCCCGCCATGTACGTGCTCATCTGCGTGACCGCGACGGCCGTGCTGCTGCTGATCGCCCGCTGGGACGGACTCACCCGGGCCGACCTGGGGCTCGACCCGGAGGGGGTGCGCCGGGGGCTGCGGTGGGCGCCCGTCCTGGTGGCGATCGTCCTGCTGGTCCTGCTGATCCTGCTCGCCCTGCCGGCCGGGCGGGACGCGTTCCGGGACGCGCGGGCCGCGGATCTGTCCCTGGAGCGGATGCTGTTCGGGGCGCTGGTACGGGTGCCCTTCGGGACGGTGCTGCTGGAGGAGACCGCCTTCCGCGGTGTGCTGTGGGCCATGATCCGGCGCCGGCACGGAACGGCGTGGGCGACGGGCCTGTCGTCGCTGCTGTTCGGGGTGTGGCATCTGATGCCGGCGCGGGGCATCAACCGCTCCAACGCCGCCGTGGGCTCGGTCTTCGGCGACGGTCCGGCGGGCGTGGCGCCGACGGTGGCCGTGGCGATCGTCGCCACGGCCCTCGCCGGGGTGGTGCTGTGCGAGCTGCGCCGCCGCTCAGGCAGCCTGCTCGCACCGATGGCCCTGCACTGGTCGGTGAACAGCCTCGGCTACGCGCTGGCCTGGGCGGCGCCCCGCTACTGGCTCGACGGCTGAACGCCGAACTCGGTACCGGGCGCTAGAAGTTGATCATGTGTCCGGCCAGGCCGTGCACCGCTTCCTTGACCGCCTCGCCGAGGGTGGGGTGGGCGTGGACGTTGCGGGCGACCTCGTGGACGGTGAGGTCCCACTGCTGGGCCAGGGTCAGTTCGGGCAGCAGTTCGGTGACGTCCGGGCCGATGAGGTGGCCGCCGAGGAGTTCGCCGTACTTGGCGTCGCTGATCAGCTTCACGAAGCCGGTCGCGTCGCCGAGGCCGTGCGACTTGCCGTTCGCGGTGAACGGGAACTTCGCCACCTTCACGTCGAAGCCCCGCTCGCGGGCCTGCGCCTCGGTCCAGCCGAAGCTGGCGATCTGCGGCTGGCAGTAGGTGGCCCGCGGGATCATCACGTAGTCGAGCTCCATCGTCTCGGCGTCCGCGATGGTCTCGGCGGCGACGATGCCCATCGCCTCGGCGGCGTGCGCCAGCATCAGCTTCGCCGTCACGTCGCCGATGGCGAACAGGTGCGGGACGGAGGTGCGGCAGCGGCCGTCGACGTCGATCGCACCGCGCTCGGTGACCTGCACGCCGGTGTTCTCCAGGCCGTACCCGGAGACGTTCGGTGCGAAGCCGATCGCCTGGAGCACCTTGTCGGCCTCCAGGACCTGCTGGGTGCCGTCGTTGGCGGTGACGGTGACGCGCACCAGCTCGCCCGACTCGTCGACGGTGTCGACCCGGGTGGAGGTCAGCACGTCGATGCCCAACCGGCGGTACTGCTTGGCGAGTTCGGCGGAGACCTCGGCGTCCTCCAGCGGCGCCATGCGGTCCAGGAACTCGACGATGGTGACCTTCACGCCGTAGTTGTGCAGGACGTAGGCGAACTCGAGGCCGATCGCGCCGGCGCCGGCGATGATGATCGACCGCGGCAGTTCCTCGGCGAGGATCTGCTCCTCATAGGTCACCACGCGGGCGCTGCGCCGGGTGCCGGGCAGCAGCTTGGGCGTGGCGCCTGCGGCGATGATGCAGTGGTCGAAGCCGATGGTGCGGGTTTCACCGTCGTAGCCGGCCACCTGGAGGGTGTGCGGGTCGAGGAAGGTGCCGCGGCCGTCGATCTCGGTGATCTTGTTCTTCTTCATCAGGTAGTGGACGCCCTTGACCCGGCCGTCGGCGACCTTGCGGCTGCGGCGGAACGCCTCGCCGTAGTCGAAGGAGACCTGCCCGTCCACCTGGATGCCGAAGGTCTTCGCCTCGCGGGTGAAGATGTGCGCCAGTTCGGCGTTGCGCAGCAGTGCCTTGCTGGGGATGCAACCCACGTTCAGACAGACGCCGCCCCAGTACTTCTCCTCCACGACCGCGACCCGCTTGCCCAGCTGGGCGGCGCGGATGGCGGCCACGTAGCCGCCGGGACCGGCACCGAGGACCACGACATCGAATCGCTCGTCCTGCTCGACCATGGGGAGTTCCTTCCTGAGTACGACGTCCTGCTCTGCCGGTGCCGGACTCCGCCGCGTGACGGTGTCCGGCTTCTTCCAGCATGACCGCATCCACGGGGTCGTGTGGCGATGCGGGAGGGTGACGGTGATCTCAGGTGGGGTACGCCGTGGCGGTGCCGGGTGTGTGTCAGCCGAGGCAGAGGAGGTTGAGCACGCAGAGCTGCTCCGGCGTGGTCTCCTCCGGTGCCGGGTTGCTCGGCGCCTGGGAGGCTCCGGAGTCCGCGCCGTCGGTCGGGGCCGGGGCCGGTGTCTGCTGGTCGGCGGACGAGCCGCCGCTGTCGTCCGTGTTTCCGCCGGAGGGCGGGGCGACGGTCTGCGTCTGCGGGACCGTGGTCGCCGTCGCGCTCGGGGTGGCGGCGGCGTCCGGTCGGGTGAACTGCCGGGTGGCGTGCGACGTGGTCAAGGGCTCCCGGGCCACGTCCGTCGGGGACGGCTTCGAGGTGGGCGTGTCGGTGCGCGGGGCCTTGTGGGTGTCCGGCGGGGTGGATGCCGGGCGGGCGAGTTCCGTGTGCTGCTCCGGGAGCGCCGCCTCGGGCCGCTGCGGCGCGGTGGCCGCCTGGGCCTTGTCGCCGGACCCCTGGTTCATCGACGCGACGGTCAGTCCGCCGCCCATCAGGGCCACGGCGGTCGCGACCACGGCCCGGCGCTGGTTCTTCTTCCAGCGGGCCCGCTGACGACGCCGGGCCGCCCGGCCCTGCGGGGAGACGGGCGCGCCTTCGGCGCCGTCCATGTCGTCGGCCGGGTCGTACGCCGTGGTCGTCTCCGGCTCGGCCGGCACCGTCTCGTCGCGGAAGTAGCCGTCGTACCAGTCGTCGACCGGGGGACTCCCCCACGCCGTCGCGGCGCCCGGCGCTGCCGACGCGGCGGGACCCCCTGCCGCGGAGGGAGCGATGTCCGGGGCGTAGGCACCGCACCCGGGGCACACGAGGGCCCCGTTGAGATGCCGCCGGCACGAGGAGCAGTAGTCCATCTGCGGTCTTTCTGGCTTGACTGCGCCATCGGCCCTGGTAGGCCGCGGCCTGGTCGTGTTCGCACTCGGGATCGAACGGCCAGAACGCTAACGAGGCTTTCGACAGGCTGTGTGCAGCCTGAGTGATACTCCTGCGCAGATGTCTCAGGAAATGTGTACGCCGACTGCCCCGCTCACAGGTCGCAGCACCCCTCGCGGCGCATCCGACGGCTCACCTCCAGCCACTTCTCCTTCACATGTCGCCCGGCGTCGGTACCGAAGTCGCCGACCAGGTCCGACTGCTCGAACAGGACGCCGCCCCGCAGGACCGCCGCCGTTCGGATCAGCGTGGCGAAGTCGGTGAACGGGTCGCCGTCGACGACCGTGAGGTCGGCCAGCTTGCCCTCCTGAAGCGTGCCGAGGTCGGCGTCGGCGCCGAAGACCCGGGCGGGCAGCAGGGTCGCGGTGCGCAGTGCCTCGGCGGGTGAGAGGCCCGCGCGGTGCAGGGCGCGCAGGGCCAGGTGGAGATGGAGTCCGACCGGGACGAGCGGCTGGTCCGTGCCCAGCGCGATCAGCCCGCCGCCGGCGAGGATCCCCCGGTAGACGTCCATCTCCCTTCCCAGGGTGGCCAGTTGGGCGGCGGTGGGCGGTTGCCCCGCCTGCTCCCGGACGAGCGCGGTGTCCCACGGCGGCATGAGCGCGGTGACCCGCGGGTCGTCCGCGAGGGCGGGGTCGGCCCCGAGGAGGACCAGTGCCGTGAACGGGGTGGCGACGAGGTGGAAGCCGGCGGCGGTGTAGATCTCCCGCACGTCCTGGAAGGCACGCCCGGTCGCGGAGGTCGCGTGCCCGAACTCCAGCCGCTGGGTGGCCTGCAAGTGCGTGGTCAGGTCCTGCCCCACCTGCACACCGGGCGTGCACAGATGGCTGCCGCTGCGCACCCCGAGCCGCTCGTGTCCGAAGTCCGCGGCCTCCTTCATCACCCAGCCCGGGGCGCGGACGTACGTCTTCACGAAGTCCCAGTCCAGCGCCTCGGCCCGGGCCAGCGTGCGGTGCAGGCCCTCGCGGGTGCGGTGGGCGCGGCCCATGCTGTAGGCGACGCGCGGCCCGTCGAGGAGTTCACCGGTGGCCAGCAGCCGGGGTCCGGCGAGCTCACCGGCGGCGACGGCCTCCCGGATGCGGGCCTGCTCGTAGGCGAAGCCGCCCAGCGAGACGGCCGTCGTGATGCCGTACGCGAGTTGCAGCGCGGTCTGCCTGCCGCCGTACGTGGTCTGCCAGGGGTGGGTGTGCGCGTCCCACAGTCCCGGGATCACGGTGCGGTCGCTCGCGTCGACACCGCGTGCGGCCGGGCGGCCGGCGCGGTGCGGGGACACCTCGGCGATGCGTCCGTCACGGACCACGACGTCGATGTCCTCGCGGACCTGTTCACCGGTGCCGTCCCAGAAGCGGCCCGCGTGCACGACGGTGTCGGCCGGGCGCGGCCGGCGGTGGTCCAGCGGGACGCGGACCGTACGGGTCCTGCCGCTGCCGAGGTCGAGCAGGCGCAGGCGGCCCGCGGAGAGGTAGAGCAGGGTGCGGGCGTCGGCGGACCAGGACGGGTGGTCGGCGGGTTCGGAGGTGAGGCGGCGCGGGTCGCCGTCCGGGGTGCCGTCGCCCCGGACCGGCAGCAGCCACAGTGCCGACTCCACGACGACGGCCATCGAGCGGCCGTCCGGGGACCAGACGGGTCCGGAGTCGTAGCGGTCGGAGAGCGAGGTGTGCGGGGCGAGGGCGTGCAGGGCGGCGGCGCCGGTGGTCGTGTCGACGACGCGGATGAGGTTGTAGCCCTCGCGAAAGCGCTGGTTGAGACGGTTGCGGTCGCACAGGGCGACGTACCGGCCGTCGGGCGACCAGCTGGGCCGGCCGGGCAGCCCGCCCGCGCCGAGCGGTGCGGCGAGAACCCGTTCGGCGCCGTCGGGCAGGTCGCGCACCACGAGGTTGCCGGACATGTCCAGGCACGCCAGCCGTGTCCCGTCGGGCGCCAGCGCGGGGAAGACACGGCCGCCCCCGGCGAGCACCGTCTCCTCCCCCGAGCCGAGGTCGCGGCGCCGTACGGCGAACAGGCCGTCGCGGTCGTCGGCGTACACCAGCCCCGTGCCGTCGGGCGTCCAGACCGGCGCCAGCACGTAGCGGGTGGCGGGCACTTGCAGCACCTTGCGGGGCTTGCGGCCGCCCGTCGTCCCGGTGGTCCACAGGGCGTTGAGCGCGGCGAAGGCGACGCTGCGGCCGTCCGGTGACAGGGCGGGCAGGTGCAGCGCGCGGACGGGTCGGGTGCCGGTGGCCTCGAAGTCGTACGTCTTGCCGCGGTAGCGGGGCCGGTCCACGGGCAGCGCGGCGGTGAACGGGATCTCCTCGCCGTCGCCCGGCGAGTCCGGGTCGACCAGGCGGAAGCGGCCGTCGACCGTGAGGAGCAACCGCTCGCCGTCCGTCCAGCGCGGCGGCGCGGGCAGAACGTCGCCTTGTACGGCGACCGTTTCGCGGTCCACGACGAGGGTGCAGGACGCGGCGGGTGAGGCGGTGGTCCGCAGGTACGCCAGGCGTCCGGCCGGGGAGACGGCTGGGGTCATGAGCTGGGCGCCCGAGTCGTCGTTGTGTTCGGTGGTGACCGGGCCCGAGCCGTCGGCGGCGACCGACGCGATCGTGGTCGCGCGCAGGGTGCCCGTGGTGGTGACGCCGGCCCGCACGAAGAGGACCCGCTCGCCGTCGGGCGACCACGCCGGATCGAAGTCCTCCCAGCGGGCGTCCTGCCCCGGGCCCTGCTGACCCGAGCGTCCGGTCAGGCGGGTCAGCCCGCCGGTGCGCGCGTCCACGACCCAGATGCGGTACGGGGCTCCGGTCACGGTGTCGCCGCCGCGCTCGGAGGCGAACGCGATCCGGGTGCCGTCCGGCGACCAGGCCGGGCCGCGGTCGTCCCAGGGCCCGTCGGTGAGCTGCTTCAGTCCGGAGCCGTCGGGGCGCAGCGTCCAGAGGTGGAAGCCGCCGCCCCGATAGGCGCAGACGACGAGCCGGCTGCCGTCGGGCGAGAACTGCGGGCGGGTGGGTTCGAGGCCGGGCGAGGTGAGCGGTACGGCGGTGCCGCCCTGCCGGGGAACGGACCACAGCACGTTCTGGACCTCGGCGACGAGCCGGTCACCGGAGGGGGCGAGGGTGGCGGAGCCGCCCGTGGCGGCGGTGAAGGAGAGGGTGGTCGTTCCGGAGGCGGCGGCCACGGCCGGTGTGCCGACGGTGGTGAGCGCGGTGGCCGTGGCGGTGGCCTGGAGGAATCTGCGGCGGGAGAGCGGGCCGTATGGGAGGGCGCCGGAAGTGTCTTCGGTGTCCAAGTGAGCCCCCAGTGCGCGGAGTTGGCGGATCGAACGGCAGAGACCACTGGTGGCAACGTACGGCGCGGGACCCGGTCACGGGCCCCGCGGCGACGTTTCTCGGCCGTTCTTCGCCCCCGGCTGGGCCAGAAACAGCAGTTGGGCGGCGACGAGTACGTCGATCACGCCGCACGACTCGGCGAACGTGCGCGAGACGACCTTGTCCCGGGACCACGGTGTCCCGCGCGGCGGGGCCCAACACGGCCACCAGGCTCGCTCCGAGCACCGGCCAGATGAACCGAGGGGGGGCTCCCGAGCTGATTCACCATCAGGTAGACCAGGGCGCAACAGCGGAACCGACTCCCCGCAGCCGCCGACCGCGTCGGCCAGCTCCTGCGAGCCGGACGTGGCCACGTTGAGCACGCCGACGCCAACGGCCAGCACGGTCGGCCGGCGCCGTTTGAGCCCGACGGCCGGGTGCGGGCCGTCCGCCGTCGTGTGCGGTGCGGGGTCGATCGAGCAAGCGGCGGCGGGGCTGACGGGCCTGCGTCGCTACATCTGGTGGACCGTGCCGGGTACGACCGCGTGCGTCCTGGCCCTCCCGGTGGTCGCCGAGGCGGCCGCCTCCACCGATGCGGTGGGGCCGGCCTGCGAACATCGGCCCGACATCGCCGTGCTCGACCCGGAGATGCCACCCACGGACGGGCTGCGCGCCGCCGAGGTCCGTCTGGCTCCCGGCCCTGTCCGGAACTGTCTCTCCGCTGCCATGTCCAAGCCGGGGGCGCCGACGCGCCGTGCGGCCGCGGACCGGGCGTGGGAGCGAGGCTGGATCTGGTCCCTCTCCGACGCCCGGTGGGCGACGGCGGTCAGACGCGGCCGGCCGCCGCGGCCCTGCGGAGTTCCTCCGCGTCGTAGATCACCTCGGCGCGGACGAGGGCGCCGTCGCGGACTTCGAGCAGTTCGGCGGCGGTCATGGTGCCGGGTACGGCGGCGAGGTTCCAGGAAACGAAGGCGCAGGCCCGGTCCCCGTCGATGAATCGGTGGCGGACGGTGAAATCGGTGGCGGCCGGGCCGAATTGCCCGGCCATCGCGCGGAAGCCGTCGGCGGAATCAAAGTTGCCGACCGGACCGACGAAGACGAAGTCGTCGGCGAGTGGAACCTCGCTCATGTCTCCGTCACGGTTGATCCAGGCGTCGTAGTACCGCTCGACGATTTCTGCCGTGGTCATGCGACCAACTCCCGTAGAGAACTGTGCAGGTGGCCATGGGCACAGGAGTGCCCGACGGCTCATTCACATCGCTTGGAAATACTAGTGGCGGAGGGAGAAGGCCGCAGAAGGTCGGTGACACGGGCACGGAAATTCGGCCGAACACACACGGCGAAGGCGGGCCGGAGGTTTCGGACGCGCCTGAATTCAAACGGCAGGTCAACTGCCGATGCGCTTCACCATTTCCCGCAGGTCCGGATCGGCGTTCGCCCGGTCGAAGGCGGCGGCGAGCGTCTGGAGATAGACCGGAACGGCGGCTTCCAGAGTCTCCCGGCCGGACGCGGTGATGGCGGTGAATACGCCACGCCGGTCCTTCTCGTAGTGAATGCGCTCGACGAGAACCTGTCGCTCCAGACGGGTGACCAGGCGGCTGACGGAGCTCTGGTTCATGCCGACCGCCTCGGCCAGCGCCTGCATCCGCAGCCCCGGCCGACCGCTGCCGGAGATCCCGGCGAGCGCCTCCAGTGCGGTGTACTCGCTGAGCGACAGGCCGAACCGGTCCTGAAGGGCCTTCTCGACCAGTTCGGAGACCTGGGTGTGGAAGGCGGCGAGCTTGTTCCAGGCACCCTGCTCTGTCTGGGTGGCCTGTCGTTCCGATGCGCTCTGACTCATCGCTACTACCCTCCTGACGCCGGAGGAGCAGCTCGCGGCAACCAACAACGGTACAACTACCTAATGTACTCGTAAAGGTACGCGCAATCATTGCACAGGACCACATCCGCTCGCCAGCGGACCGACGTCGGGATCCGGCGCTAGGGATGTGACCGAAAAACCGCGCTCCGGGCCACGATCTCGAAGCATTCGGCCGACTCGTGTCGGGTACTGCCGTGCAATCGCTGAACGTGCGCCGCATACGATTCGGCCGTTCCCGGACCCAGTGCCGCCCGCAGTCCTTCCCCGCCGAGTCGGACCGCGCTCGCCAGTGCCGCGTAGTGCCGGGAGTCGGCGGGCGCCTTCGCCACCGCTTCAACCGTGAAGCCGGCCGCCGTCAGCGCGCTCGTCCACTGCCGTGACGCGCGATGGACGCCGGGCAGGTCGGTCCCGGTGACGATCACGGTCCCCTCCTCGGGCTCCAGGACGCGCCGCCAGCCGCGCGCGGCGACCGCGAGGGGTGTCGAGGGCCAGAAGTCGAGGGCCACGACCACGTCGAACGAGGCGACGGGCAGGTCGAGCTCGTCCAGATGCGCCACGGTGAAGTCGAGGTCCGGGGCGACCGGCACCGGGTGCGGCCGCGCCGCCGTACCGGCCGCTTCTCGTACCCCGACGACCTGGAACTCCTTCGTTTCCAGATCCGTCATACCCCGCTGCCGCAGCAACGCGCCGATATCCAGAATTCGTTGACCGGACCGCACCCCGGCGCGGGCTAATATCCGGCGGGTCTCTGTCGTTTCACTGTCGTTGGCCTCGGTGTCCGGCGGTCGTTTCCGGTGACTTGCGTCGCGAGGCTCGATCGAATCTTGATTGACCGGGTTTCGTACGGCCATGCACGCCCCCATCATCCCCGTTATGGAGCAACTGCCGTCCAACTGGAAACAATTGACGACAGCGATCCCCGCACAAGCGTACTCCATACCGCCGCACTCCCCCGGGCGATCCGCCCCGGTGTGGGCGACGCGACACAGGCCGACTTGGCACTTGCCCGGGAAGTGACGATCGGGTGAAGGAATGGTGAGCGGAGGCGTGGCAATGCCCGAGGAACAGGAAGTCAGATTCTCGCCAACTGTTCGGCGAAACGCTCCGCTGTTTCCATGGTCTGATCGGCATTCAGCCTGGGGTCGCATGCACTGCGGTAGGCAAACGGCAGATCATTCTCGGAGATCCCGCAACGGCCCCCGACGCATTCGGTCACGGGCTCGGCGGTGCTCTCCAGATGCAGGCCGCCGGGCCGGGCGCCGCCGCGGCAGACCGCCCGCACGAACGCCTCGCTCTCGGCGACCACCGCCCGCATGTGCCGCGTCTTGTGGCCGGTGGCGGCCCGGACGGTGTTGCCGTGCATCGGGTCGCACAGCCACACGGCCGCGTGCCCGGCGGCACGGACCGCTTCGACCAGCGGCGTCAGGCGGTCCTCGATCCGGTCCGCGCCCATCCTGGAGATCAGGACCAGCCTGCCGGGCCGGCGTTCGGGGTCGAGGGTGGCGGCGAGGCGTACGACCTCATCCGGTGACATTTCCGGGCCGACCTTGCAGCCGACCGGGTTCAACAGCCCGGCGAGGAAGCGCACATGGGCGCCGTCGGGGTGGCGGGTCCGCTCCCCCGTCCAGGGCAGGTGGGTCGAGGTCAGTACCCAGCCCTGCGCCTCGGCGTCCCATCGGGTCAGCGGCTCCTCGTAGTCCAGGACGAGGGACTCGTGGCTGGTCCACAGCGCGGGCAGGCCGTCGCCCCAGTGCCCGCGCATGGGCAGGCCCTCGTCGGCGGCGCGGCGCAGCAGGAACAGGGTGCGCGCGGCGTGCTCGTAGCCCCAGAGCATCCGGCGTGGATCGGGGCGGCGCGCGGTGGCGTCAGGTGCCATGTCGTTGACGAGGAAGCCGCGGAAGGCGGGCATCCGGACCCCGTCGACCTCCTCGGTCGGCGAGGAGCGGGGCTTGGCGAACTGCCCGGCGATCCGGCCGACGGTGAGCACCGGCAGCGCGAGCCGTTCCCCGACGACCCGGGAGACGTCCCGGAACAGCTCCAGGGTACGGCCGATGCCGGCCGGGGTCGCCGGAGCGAAGGGCTCGGCGCAGTCCCCCATCTGGATCACCATGCCGCGGCCGTACGCCACTTCGGCGAGCCGGCGCCGTAGCGTCAGCACCTCCTCCGCGGTCACCAGCGCGGCACGCGCCGCGAGTTGGGCGTGCGCCTGCCGCAGCCGGTCGTCGTACGGCCAGCCGGGCGGTTGGCCGGCCGGCAGTCCGCGCCAGCGTGCCGGATGCCAGGGGGCGCGGCCGTGCAGCGAGGTCACCGTCAACTCCCGCATGGGGCGTCGTCCTCCGTCTCGTACGCGTCGAAAGCCGGCGTGGTCGCCATGTCAGGGGCGTCCGTCCGCCATGTCCCGGAGGATCGTCTTGAGGATCTTGCCGGAGCGGTTGCGCGGCAGGGTGTCCAGGAAGGTGATCAGGGCGGGCCGGTGGTGGCCGGCAAGTTCCGCCGTGATGAGCCGGGTGAGTTCGTCGGGGGTGGGTCGGGCCGACGGGGCGGGCACCACATAGGCGATGGGCACTTCACCGTGTGCCGCGTCGGGCCTGCCCACGACGGCCGTGTCGGCGACTCCGTCGTGCGAGAGCAGCACCCGCTCGATCTCCGCCGGGTGCACGTCCTGCCCGCCGGTGGTGATCACATCGGTCTGCCGGCCCACGAGCGTGAGGCGGCCGGCTGCGTCGGCCCGGCCCAGATCGCCGGTGTGCAGCCAACCGCCGCGAGTCGCCTCGGCGGTGGCCTGCGGGTCGGCCCAGTAGCCACGCATCAGGCTGTCGCTGCGCACAGAGATCTCGCCGTACTCCCCCGGTGCCGCCTCGGTGCCGTCGGGACGGCGGATCCGCACGTCGACGCCGGGCAGGGGCCGGCCCGCGCCGAGGGCGGGGTGGCGGTCGGGCGGCGTGTGCGGGTCCGGGTGCTCGTGCGGGGCGAGCATGGCGAAGTGTCCGCCGGCCTCGGCGGCGCCGTACGCCTGCCGGAAGGCGCAGCCGAAGGTGCGGGCGGCGTCGCGGTAGACCTCCCAGGGCAGCGGGGCGCCGCCGTACACGATCTCCTGGAGGCTTCCGGTGTCGTGCGGCCGCGAGCGGGACGCCTGGAGCAGGTGCCGCAGGGTCTCGGGGTCGAGCCAGAGGTGGGTGGCCCTGTGCCGGGTCACCGCGTCCAGCGTGCGGTGCGGTGCCGACGCGGGCGGCAGGACGACGCCGGCGCCGCCCGCCAGGTACGTGAACGACATGGCGACGCTGGAGTGGAACAGCGGGGCGCAGTTGACGAGCGTCGCCTCCTCGGCCGGTCCGGCCGCCGCGAGCCAGGCGAGGCAGACCTGCATCAGGCTCCGGTGGTCCCAGACCACCGCGCGGGCCCGGCCGGTGGTCGCCGAGGTGTGCATGATCGCGACCGGGTCGTCGGGACGCACCTGCGGCCAGGAGCCCCGGTACGGCGGGAGGCCGGACATGCCGGCGAGGTCCAGGGCGACCGGTACGGCGAGGTCGTGGGCCCAGGTGTGGCTCGCGAGGTCGGCAAGGACGGCCACCGCGCCGGTTCGCCGGGCGACGGCGGCCGTCTCCTGCGCGGGGCCGGCCGGGTCGACCGGTACGGCGACGGCGCCGATCCGGGCCAGGGCGAAGTACGCCTCGAACACCTCGATCCGCTCCGGGGCCGGCAGCAGGACCCGGTCGCCCGGTCCGAGGCCCTGTGCGAGCAGCCCGCCCGCGAGGGTGTCCACGCGCTCGGACAGCTCGCTCCATGTCACGTCGCGCCGGTCGTCCACCAGGGCGGTGCGTCCGGCACGCCGACGGCGGTTGCGGTCCAGGATCTGGGTCAGCCACATGCGAGGTCATCCGTCCGACGGTCCGTCATCGAGTCCTGCGGAGCGGCTCATCGAGCCGAGGGGGCTTCCATCCAGAGTATAGACCCATACAATGTATGCATGAGTATTGATTCTTCAGGCGAACGATCGGGCGACCACCAGGGCCTCGGCGGCGCCCCTCCCGGATTACCGGACCACGACCCCACGCACCCCGTGGAGAGCGCCGTGATCAGCCGTTTGTCCGGCAACTGGCATCGGCGCGCCGCGGTCAAACGCCAGGAACCCGACCTGGACGACCTGTTCGAGCCTGACCGGCCCGACTGCCCGGACAGCCTGCTGCCGTTCCGGGACCACCCCACCTATCTCGCGCTGGACGACGGGACGAAGGCGCGACTGCGCGCCTGGGGCTGGATCGCGTTCAACAAGAACATCCAGGACATCGAGCAGCGGGTGGTCAATCCCGGCTTCGCCCTGATGGCCGCCGACGCGTTCGAGACCGGGCTCGGCGAGTCCATGACGGTGGCCGTGACCCAGGCCATGGTGGACGAGCAGTACCACACCCTGATGCACCTCAACGCCAGTGCGGTGACCCGCCGTCGGCGCGGCTGGGCCATGCCCGACAGCGCGCTGCCGCTCGGCCACAAGGCCCGCAGGCACGAGGAACGCCTGGCGGCCGCGGCGACACCGGCCCTGCGCCGACTGGACCAGCTCGCCTACACGACGGTCGCCGAGATCTCCATCAACGCCTACCTCGATCTCGTCGCCGACGACGACGCCGTCCAGCCCATCAACCGCGTCACCGCCGACCTCCACAACCGCGACGAGTACTGCCACTCCTCGATCGCGGCCGAGATCGCCAAGGCCGCCTACGCCCATCTGACGCCCGAGCACCGGCGGTTCTTCCTCGCCTCGCTCGCCGACGGCATGGAGGCGTTCGCGGCGAACGACTACACGACCTGGCACCGGATCGTCGAGCTGACGGACGTGCCGGGCGGGCGTCGGATGCTCCAGGACGTGGCCGCGTCGGCCGCGCGCAAGCGGCTGCTGCAGGACTTCGGCGGACTGCACCGGCTGTGCCGCGAGATGGACGTCCTGGACGAGCTGCCCTTCGACTGGTCGACCGTCTCCGTCGGCTGACCGGCCGCCCCCGCCCTGACCCACGTCCGACCCTCGGCGGCACCCGCACCCACCACCGGCGACCGTTCCGACCCTCTGAAGGGGCCATGCGCACACTGCTGATCGACAACCACGACTCCTACACCTACAACCTCTTCCAGCTGCTGGCAGAGACCTACGGCCAGGAGCCGACGGTCGTGCCCAACGACGACCCGGCCTGGAGTCGGCTGGACGTCGACGCGTTCGACGCGGCGGTGATCTCACCGGGTCCCGGGCATCCGACGGGACAACGGGACTTCGGGCATTCGCGCGCGCTGCTGGAGCACCCCGGACTGCCCGTCCTCGGGGTCTGCCTCGGGCACCAGGGCATCGGACTGCTCGCGGGCGCGCGGGTGGTCGGCGCGCCCGAGCCCCGCCACGGCCACCTCACGACGGTCGAGCACGACGGCACCGACGTCTTCGCCGGTCTGCCCGACCGCTTCACCGCCGTGCGCTACCACTCGCTGTGCGTCGCCGAGCCGCTGCCGCCGCAGCTCGAGGTGACCGCACGAGCCGAGGACGGCGTGATCATGGGGCTGCGCCATCGTGAACTGCCGCGCTGGGGCGTGCAGTTCCACCCCGAGTCGATCTCCACCGAGTACGGCGCCGAACTGATGGCGAACTTCCGCCGACTGGCGCTGGCGGGCCGCCCCGGACGGCGAGTCCCGCCGTCGCGTACCGCCGGACCGGACCGACAGCCCGCGACTCCGGCGGCCGCCGGCCCGTCCCCGGAACCCGCCCTGCGCGCCCATGTGCGGTGCCTGGAGCGGGCCGTGGACGCGGAGTCGGCGTTCACCGCCCTGCACGGCGACAGCAGCCGCGCGTTCTGGCTCGACAGCGCCCATGTGGAGCCGGGTCTGTCCCGCTTCTCCTTCATGGGCGACGCCGACGGCCCCGACGGCGAGGTGCTCACCTACCGCGTCGGCGACGCGTCCGTGATCGTCGAACCCTCGGGCGGCATCCCGTACCTGGAGCACGGCACGATCTTCGACGTCCTGGACGGCCGGCTGCACCGCGAGGTCACCGGCACCGAGGACCTGCCCTTCGACCTCTCGGGCGGCTATGTCGGCTATTTCGGCTACGAGTTGAAGGCCGACACGGGCGCCGACAGGAACGCCCACCGGGCCCCGGCGCCGGACGCGATGTGGCTGCGGGCGCACCGCTTCCTGGCCGTCGACCACCTGGAGGGGTGCACCTATCTGGTCGCCCTCGCCGAACCGTCGGACGCCGCCCACGCCGAGGAGTGGCTGGACCGCACGGCCGCGGTGCTGCGTACCCTCCCCGACGCCGTGGCCGCGCGGCCGGTCCCGACCGCGGCCGACCCGGACGTCACCCGATGGCTGGCCCGGCCCCGCGAGCAGTACCTGGCCGACATCGCCGCCTCCCAGCGGCAGTTGCGCGCCGGGGAGAGCTACGAGATATGCCTGACCAACAGCCTGCGGCTGCCGGCCCCGGTCGACGATCTGGCCTACTACCGCAGGCTGCGCAGCCTGAACCCGGCGCCGTACGCGGCACTGCTGCGCCTCGGCGAGCTGTCCGTGTTCTGCTCCTCGCCGGAGCGTTTCCTGCGGATCGACCGGGACCGGACCGTGGAGAGCAAGCCGATCAAGGGAACGACCCGCCGCAATCCGGACCCCGCGCTCGACGAGGCCCTGCGCGCCTCCCTGCCCGGCGACCCCAAGACCCGCGCCGAGAACCTGATGATCGTCGACCTGCTGCGCAACGACCTCGGCCGGATCTGCCGGGTCGGCAGCGTGCATGTGCCCGCGTTCATGGCGACCGAGTCGTACACGACCGTGCATCAGCTGGTGTCCACCGTGCGCGGCACACTGCGCCGGGACGCGAGCGCCATCGACTGCGTCAAGGCGTGCTTCCCCGGCGGGTCGATGACCGGTGCGCCCAAGCTGCGCACCATGGAGATCATCGACTCACTGGAGGATCAGGCCCGCGGGATCTACTCGGGCGCCCTCGGCTTCATCGGCTACTCCGGCACGGCGGATCTCAACATCGTGATCCGTACGGCCGTACGGTGGCGGGAGGAGTTGAGCGTGGGCGCCGGCGGGGCGATCGTGCTCGACTCGCAGCCGCTCGCCGAGTACGACGAGATGCTGGTCAAGGCGGAGGCCACGCTGCGCGCACTGCCGCTGCCGGCCGCCGACACGCCCGCACCGGGGACTCCCGTGGCCCGTTCGCTCGGCGATCGCATCGGCTAGCTTGGGGCGTGGGCCCGATCCCGGCCGCGCACCGCGGCCGCCGCAACCGCGACATGCCGACCGGAGGTGGCATTGTTTGCCAGCGAGCAGATCAAGCTGTTGGCCGAATCGGGATGGAACACCTGTGACTCCGTACGGCAGGGCGTCGAGCGGGCGGGTCTTCCGCTCCCGACCGCCGCGTATCTGAAGCGCACCGTCGACGCCTCCCAGTGGGGCCGCGCGGAGCATGCCGTCGAGGCACTGCGTGAGCACTTCAAGGGTGCCCGGTTCGCCGACGAGACGGTCTTCGGCGTCCTGCTGGTGCCCGATCCCGACAAGCTCGACACCCGTGGCGCGGTCGATCCGGCGATGCGCGCCGACCAGACGGGCAAGACCGGCAAGGGCGCGGTCGATGTGGTCGACCGCGCCCTTCCGGCGGGCAGGCTGGCGGTGCCGCCGGGCACCGACTGGACGCCGGTGGCCACCGTGACCGGCCCGACCGGGCTCCACTTCGGCAGCTTCGACGACATCACGGCGGCGGACGCCGCCACCTTCACGGTGGACGGCGTCGACACCCGGGAGTTGATGGTGCGCCAGATCTGGGGCGCCCGCGTGCTTCAGTCCGGGAGCGAGCTCCCGGACTGCGAGGTCGGTGGCGGCTGGACGTTCACGCTGTTCCCCGGCGAGCCCCAGGTGGACGGCAAGGCCGTCTCCGGCACCGTGCTGCACGACAAGGTGCGGTTCCGGCTGGGGCGGAGCGACCGGGGGATCGCGGTGGTGCGGGTGAGTCCGGCGCTGGTGCCGGCCTGATCAGCCGCAGCCGCCCGCGTGTCCCAGGTCGCTGGAGCGGGCTTCATGCGCCGCGATCGACGTCGGCGGGGCGGGCACGTCCGTCGTGACGCCCTCTCCCGCCTCCCCCAGCAGCGCGAGGAAGTCCGCGAGTCGGTCGACGCCCCAGAACTTCTGGCGGCGGTGCATGAAGAACGGGACGCCGAAGACGTCGTCGCGGTGGATGTCGAGGAGTGCGCGGACGCCCTCGGCGCGTATGTGCTCGTCGTCGGCGGCGTGTTCGGCGGCGTCCGGGTCGACGCCGACTTCGGCGGCCAGTCGCCCGACGGTCCCGCGGTCGGAGATGTCCAGGTTCTCCTGCCACCGGGCACGGTGGACGCGGTCGATGAAGGCGAGTCCCCGCCCCTGTGCCGCCGCCACCACATAGGCGAGGTGGGACGCCTCCCACCAGGGCGCGACGTCCTGCGGCCAGGTGACCGCGAGTCCGCGCCGGGCGGCCAGCCGCCGTACGTCACCGAGCATGTACAGGTGCTTCTCGCGCGACATCGGCGTGTAGGGGAAGCGGCCGCCCGCCTCGGTGAGCAGCTTCTCGCTGTGCGCGTCGGGCTCCCAGAACGGCCGCCACTCCGCGGCCTCCACGACGTCCGGTCGGCCGGTGGTGAGGTCGTGGAAGGCCAGCCAGGAGTACGGGCTGCGGAAGGAGAAGTAGATACGGGGACGACGCGGTGCGCGCGCCATGGCGGCCTCCTCGGACGTGTCGGACGCTAGATGGTGATCCCGCCGTCGACCTGGACGACGGCTCCGGTGATGTACGAGGCCCGGTCCGAGGCCAGGAAGCCGACCAGGTCCGCCACTTCCCGCACTGTGCCGAACCGGCCCAACGGCACGCTGTCGACGGCCCGTTGGTGTTCGCGCTCGCGCAGCACCGCCGTCATGTCGGTGTCGATGAATCCAGGTGCGACGACGTTCGCCCGGACTCCGAATCCACCCACCTCCTTGGCGAGCGCGCGGGTGAAGCCGATGATCCCGGCCTTGGAGGCGGAGTAGTTGGCCTGGCGGGGGTTGCCGTAGACGCCCGAGACCGAGGACAGGGTGATCACGACGCCGCGACGGCGCTTCATCATCCCCATGATCACGGCGTGGCAGGCGGTGAAGGTGCCGTCGAGGTTGATCCGCAGCACCTGACGCCAGTCGTCGTCGGTCATGGTCACGACCGGGTTGTCCCGGGTGACGCCGGCCGAGGTGACCAGCACCTCGACGGGCCCCAGCTCCTCCTCGACGTCCCGGACCAGGGCCCTGACGTCGTCGGGGTCGGTCACGTCGACGGGGCGGGACAGGACCCGGGCGCCGAGTTCTTCGGCCTCCTTCTCGACCTCCCGGGCCGCGTCGGAGCGGGTGCGGTAGCAGAACGCCACGTCGTGTCCGTCCCGGGCGAGTTGGCGTACGACGGCGCGGCCGATGCCGCGGGAGCCGCCGGTGACCAGGGCGACGGGCCGCCGGTCGTGGTCCATGGGGTGATCCTCTCGGTGTCGGTCGGGGGCGGTCAGGCGAGGCGCAGCACGGCGCAGCCGATGACGCCGTCGGGGTCGGCGGTGGTGACCAGGGCCGCGCGCCCGGCCGCCGCCGGATCGTCCTCGGCGCTCGCCAGGAGGGCGGCGATCTGGAAGGCGGCGGAGGCGGCGCCGGTGTCTCCGAGCAGGCCGGTGCAGGACAGCCGGAGCGGGTCGTGGCCGCCCAGCACCTCGGCGAGCGCGGTGCGTTCCCGGTCGCCGTAGGGTCCGGGGGCGTCCGCAGGGGCGAGGGCCCACAGATCCGCCGGCGTCAGGTCGGCCCGCAGGAGGGCGCGGCGCACACAGTCGGCGAGCACGGGTCCCGCGTCCTTCTCGTCGGCCGGCAGCGCGATCTCGACTGCCGCCACCTCGGCGAGGGGCGTCCGGCCGGCGCCTGCTTCGGTGCCCGCCTCCAGCAGCAGGACCGCGCAACCCTCGCCGGTCAGCGGTGCCTCGTCGGGTTCCGCCGGTAGGTGCTCGCCGCGGGCGTGCCAGTCCAGCCAGGCGCGTTCCGCGGAGAACTCCTCGGCCGCGCCGCACACGACGGTGCGGGCGTGGCCGCAACGCTGGAGCCGCTGGGCGTGGTTGAGGGCGAGCAGGGCCGAGGCCCGGCCGCCGGCGATGGTGACGTTGGGGCCGCGCAGGCCGTGCCGGATCGCCGACTGTCCCGCCGCGCAGTTCATGACGGTGTTCGGGAAGCGGGCGGGGTCGACCAGGTAGGGCCGGTCCTGGGTGAGCGAGTCGCGGGTGAAGCTCATGATGCTGCCCACGCTGCCGTTCGAGGTGCCGAGGACGAGGCCGGTGTCCTCGTCGAGGCCCGGGATGCGCGCGCCCTCGCCGTCGTCCAGGAGCCTGCCCACCGCGGCGACGGCGAGGGCGGTGACCCGGTCCATGGAGCGGGTGCCCTTGCGACCCAGCAACTCGCGTGGCTCGCCGCCGGGTACGAGGCAGGCCCGGTCGGTGGGCGCGGCCCAGCGCTCGGGGTCGAGCGCGGTGACGGCCTGCCGCTTCGCCCGTACTCCCGCCCCGAACACCTCCCGTCCGACGCCGAACGCGGACACCGCCGACCAGGCCGAGATGACCGGTCCCGTGGCGCTCATCGGCAACCTCCTTGCCGCGTAAGGCTGTTCATGCCGCTCCCCTCTGCGCCCGGCGCGCCTCGGCGACGTCGGGCTCGTAGCGGCCGAGGATCAGGACGGCGTTGTTGCCGCCGAAGGCCAGCGCGTTGTTCTGCACGACCCTGAGGTCGGCTTCGATCGCGCGGTTGGGCACGCAGTCGATGTCGCACTCGGGGTCGGTCTCCACGTGGTTGATCGTCGGCGGGATGAAGCCCTCGCGCAGGGCGAGGGTGCAGGCGATCGCGGCGAGGGCGCTGGCCGCGCCCATGGTGTGGCCGATCATCGACTTGATGGAGACCATGCGCGGCGGTGTGCCGCCGAAGACCTGCCGGATCGCGCGGGCCTCGCTGACGTCGTTGGCCTTGGTGCCCGTGCCGTGCGCGGAGATCAGGTCGACGTCGTCGGCGGTGACGCCCGCGTTGTCGTGGGCGAGGCGCACACAGCGGGCGAAGCTGTCCTCGTTGGGCGCGACCGGATGGTCGGCGTCGCAGTTCAGGCCGTAGCCCAGCACCTCGGCGTGGATGCGCGCGCCCCGTGCGAGGGCCGAGTCCAGGCTCTCCAGCAGCATCATCCCGGCGCCCTCGCCGGTGAGGATGCCCTTGCGGTCGCGGTCGAAGGGCTGGCAGCGCTCGGGGGCGATGGTGCCCAGGCGGTAGAAGCCGGCGAAGGTCTTCAGGCAGACGGCGTCCGCCCCGCCGCACAGCGCGAACTCGAACTCCCCGGTGCGCACGGCGTCATAGCCGTAGCCGATGGCGTAGTTGCCGGCCGCACAGGCGGTCGGCAGCGTCACCGCCTCCACGTCGACCAGCCCCAACTCCCGGGCGGCGGCGACCGAGAGCCGGCCGGCCGGGACCCGGCGGGCCACGACCGGGTCCATCCGCCGCGGCCCGAGTTCCACCTCCTGCCGGGTCAGTCCGTCGAGGTCGCGGGACTCGCCGTCGGTGGTGCCGACGGAGACCAGCGAGCGCACGGCGCGCAGGTCCTCGACCGGGAGGGCGGCGTCCGCGACGGCCATCCGGGCGGCCGCGGCGGCGAAGTGGCTCGCCCGGCCGTACTCGCGCAGCGGCAGCCGGGTGACGAAGCGGGCGGCGTCGAACTCGGTGATCTCGCACGCCCGGGAGTGGTCGAAGCCGCTCGCGTCGAAGGAGGTGATGGGGCCGGCCCCGCTGCGTCCGGCGCGCAGGCCCGTGAGGAACTCGTCGGCGCCGATCCCGATGCTGGTCACTGCGCCGAGGCCGGTGACGACGACGCGCCGCGGTGTCATGGTCGACGACACGCCGCCGCCTACTGCCGGGCCGCGGCGGCCTCGGCCACCACCTCGTACACGCCCTCCAGGTTCACCATGCGGGCGAGTTCCTGCTGGGCGATGGTGATCTTGAACCGCTTCTCCAGGGAGGCGAGTATCTCGATCGCGAGCAGGGAGTCGGCCTCGTGGTCCTCCTTGAAGCGGCTGGTGCGGGTCATCTCGTCGGGTTCGAGTTCGAGGATGTCGGCCACGAGCTCCTTGATCTGGTTCTCGCGCTCCGCGGCGATGTCGGTGCTGGTCATGTCTGTGCTCCTTCTGTCGCATCAGCCGCCGCGTCGGGCGGCCCCCTGTCTGACGCGGCACCGGCCGGGGCCCGGGCGGTGCGCGGTGCGGGCTCAGGCGAGCCGTACGACGGCTCGCGCCCCGGACATCACCTCCTGCCCCTCGAAGCGGGCGCGCAGGCGGATCACGGCCCGGCGGTCGGCCAGCTTCCGCTCGACGACGCCGGTGATGCGCACGGTCGCGCCGGCGTCGTCGTCGGGCACGACGACCGGCCGGGTGAAGCGGCGGACGCTGTACTCGACGAGGGCCGAGGGGTCTCCCGCCCAGTCGGTGACGACCCGTACGGCGGTGGCGATGGTGTAGGTGCCGTGGGCGATCACGTCGGGCAGGCCGACGGCCTTGGCGATCCGTTCGTTCCAGTGGGTGGCGGTGAAGTCGGAGCAGGCGCCGCAGTAGCGGAGCAGGTCGACCCGCCGCACGGTGATGTCCTGCGCGGGTATCTCGGTGCCGACCTCGATGTCGTCGTGGGCGACCTTGGCTGCCATGTCACGCCTCCTGGGGCTGCAACGCCGGGGCCGGGGCCTGCCGGGGCAGGTCCGCCGTGCCGCGGGAGAGGATCGTGTTGACGACGGTGCACACGTGCTCGCCGTCCACCGTGCTGATCCGATGGGTCATCACCCACTGCTCGTGTTCGCCCATCACGCTCATGTCGTCCACGGTCGTGGTCTGCACGAGCCGGTCGCCCGGCCCGATCGGCCTTTGGTGTTCGACCCGTTGGGCCCGGTGCACGCACACCGGTTCCTTCCGTTTGCCGAACTCCGGGTCGTACAGCGGCCAGCCGCCGAAGCGGAAGAAGAGCATGACGGCGAAGGAGGGCGGCGCGATCACGTCCGGATGGCCGAGCGCCCGTGCCGCCTCGGGGTCGAGGTAGACCGGATGGGTGTCGCCGGTGGCGATCGCGTAGTCGCGGATCTTCTCCCGGCTGACTTCGTAGACCTCGCTCGGTCCGTGGGTGCGGCCGATGAAGTCGTGGTTCAGTGCCATGTCGCCCCCTGGTGTGCGCTGTTCGGCGGGTCAGTCCCGGATGACGGTCTTGGTGCGCATGAGGAATTCCGCGAGGTACCGGTCGTGCGGGAGGCCCGGTCGCATCCAGTACGTCGGGTGGTCACCGACGTGGACGTTGCTGATGGTCGGCTCGTCGACGAGCTGCTCCAGGAGCCGTTCGTCGTCGGTGATCGCGGTGACGACGAGCGAGTCGCGCAGCGGCGCGATCCCGTCGACGCGGCTCCAGGGCGCCACCCATACGCAGGGGAAGCCCAGTTCGACGCCGGTCTGCGGGGCGTCGGCGCGGTCGAGCCGGAACACGGCCGGGCGCAGTACGGCGCTGCCGTCGCCCAGGTCGTCCACGACTCCGTCGCCGCCCAGATGGGCCGTGGCACCGCCGGCGCTGCGCAGCAGGTATCCCTCGATGGCGCGGGCGGCGGCCAGGGGCTGGACGGGCAGGACGGCCTCGGGGTGCCGCGGCGGCAGGCTCGGGATGGCCGCCAGCCTCTCGGCGAGCGCGTCGGCGACGGCGGCCGCCTGGTCGGGTCCGCCCTCGACGAGAACGGCGGTGGCGTTGACGCAGGCGGTGCCGCCCTCGTCCGCTACCGAGTCGACGATGGTGTCCAGGTGGGCTCGCCAGTCTCCGCCGGTCACCAGGATCTTGGCCCGGCCGGGCCCTTGGGGCAGCACGGTGCTGTGCCCGGCGTACTTGCGCACCACGTCGTCGCCGCCGTAGACGAGCGCGAGGTCCGCACCCGCGACGACCGTGTCGGCGACTGTGTGGTCGGTCGGGGTCAGCGCGATGTGGTCGGCGCCGAAGCCCGCCTCGCGCAGGGCGGCGACCAGGCGGTGCGGCGTGAACGGCTCGCGCCGCGAGGGCCGTACGACGACCCGGTAGCCAAGGGCTAGGGCTTCCAGCCACAGGGCGTGCACCCCGGGGTGGTTGCCCGCGGCGTGCACGGCGAAGACGTTCCCGCGCCGGGTCCACACCGCGGCGCCGGCCCGGGTCGCGGAGTCGCGCCAGTCGCCGACGGCGGCCTGGGGCCGGGCCTGGAGCACCGTGCCCGCGGCCTGGGCAGCCGCGTCGGCGACGATGCCGGTCGCGGCGCGGACGACGGGGAAGGGCAGACCGGAACAGCGGCTGACCAGCTCGCGGTAGGTGTCCGGGTCCAGTCCGCCGACGGTGCCGGAGGCGAACAGCCGGCCGGCCCGCTCCAGTGCGGCGGCACGCTCGCCGGGCGGCAGCGGATCGGCCGACCGCAGTGCGGCGAGGGCGCGGTGCACGAACAGCGGCGGCACGATGCTCAGTTCGGCGAGCGGCTCCCCGGTCACGTCGGGCACGGTCAGGCGATTGCGGGCTCGGTAAGGGCCGTTGGCGCCGAACGCGTCGAGCTGGAGGAGCTCCTCGCCCGCGTCCCGTAAGGCCGCTCCCGTGGCCGCGGTGGCCGGTCCGGGCATCAGTAGACCCCTTCGATGACGGCCTGGTCGTCGAAGGTGGCCACCGGGCTGACGTCGGCGACCGAGTCGCCCATCTGCCCCTCGGGCGGCCGGATGCGCACGGCGGTGTCGCGTTCGAGGTTGTTGGGCAGCAGCATGGCCTTGCTGATGTGGTTCATGACGACCTGGCCGCGCTCGCCGTAAGGGACGTGCTCACCGGTCGCGGGGTCGATGACGGAGAAGGTGATGTAGGGCGCGAAGGGGTCGAAGACGCACCGGTCCTGGCCGGCCGGTTCGATGCGCTCCAGCGAGCCGCCGAGGATCATCGTGCTGCCGTAGGCGCCCTGGAGCTGGATGCCCGGGAAGACCTCGGTGCGGAACAGGTGGCGGGTGTCGGCGTCCATGTGGGCGCCGCCCCACTGGATGTGACGCACCTTCTGGTTGATCAGCGCGACCAGCCGCTCGTCCTGCGCGAGCCGCTGGAGCAGCGGCGGGGTCGTGATCAGTACGCCGACGTCCTGGGTCTCCAGCAGGAACCCGGCCTGTGTGACCAGGTGGTCGGCGTAGCGTGCGGCGTCCTCGGCGCGGCCCTCCGCGATGGCCTTCTTCACCCAGCGCGGGTCCATGTCGACCGTGAAGAGGATGCCGCCGCTGCGCCTGGCGCCCTCGCGCAGCGCGGCGCCGAAGATGTGCGGGCCGTCGGGCATCAGGGCCAGCCAGTTGACGCCCCGCGGGCAGCCGCGGGCGTCCAGGTGGCGCTGGCTGAAGGCGAGCCAGCGCTCCATCCAGTCGGTCGTGCAGACGACGCGCTTGGGGGCGCCGGTGGTACCGCCGCTCTCGTAGACGCCGTACAGGTCGTCAGGCAATGTGAGGCCGCGCGGGATCAGCTCCTCGACGCGCACGTCACGCAGTTCGTTGACGAGGTTGGGGAACAGGCTCAGGTCGGCGAAGCTCTTGACGTCCCTGAGCGGGTCGAAGTCGAGCTTGCCCGCCCGCTCGAGCCAGAACGGAGAGCCGGTCTCCGGGCTGAAGTGCCACCGCATCGCCGCGGTGATGAGTTCCTCGCCGTCCGGCGTCTCGTCGGCCGGGCAGTCGAGAACCGGGTCCGTGCGGCCGTGGTCCGACATGTGCGTCCTTCCCCAGGGGCATGGCGATCAGCTGCGATTCCACGCTCGCACAGAGTTACATTCCCAGTCAAGGGATGTGCAATCTTTGACGGCGAGTTAGAGTCGATGGGAGCGGATGCGCGGGCCGGGGCCGGACGGACCGCCCGGAGCTTCCGAGGACGGGGGAACCAAATGCGGGCGGACTCCCGCGGCCGGACCGCGGAATTACGCGAGTTGCGTGAGCGGGTGCGGCGCGGACCGAGCGAGAAGGCGACCGCGGCTCAGCACGCCAAGGGGAAGCTGACGGCACGTGAGCGGATCGAACTGCTGCTGGACGCCGGGACGTTCCACGAGACGGAGCAACTGCGGCGGCACCGGGCACAGGGCTTCGGGCTGGAGAACAAGCGCCCGTACACCGACGGCGTGATCACCGGCTGGGGCTCGGTCCACGGCCGGACGGTCTTCGTCTACGCCCATGACTTCCGCGTCTTCGGCGGCGCCCTCGGCGAGGCCCACGCGCAGAAGATCCACAAGCTGATGGACATGGCGCTCGCCGCCGGGGCCCCGCTCGTCTCGCTCAACGACGGTGCCGGCGCCCGCATCCAGGAGGGCGTCACCGCGCTCGCCGGGTACGGCGGCATCTTCCTGCGCAACACCCGGGCCTCCGGGGTGATTCCGCAGATCAGCGTGATGCTGGGCCCGTGCGCCGGCGGCGCCGCGTACAGCCCGGCGCTGACGGACTTCGTGTTCATGGTGCGGGACACCTCCCAGGTGTTCGTCACCGGCCCGGACGTGGTCAAGGCGGTGACCGGCGAGGAGATCGGCCACGACGGGCTGGGCGGCGCGGACGTGCACGCGGGGACGAGCGGCGTGTGCCACTTCGCCTACGACGACGAGGAGACCTGCCTCGAGGAGGTGCGGTATCTGCTGTCCCTGCTCCCCGCCAACAACCGCGAGCAGCCGCCGCGGGTGCCGTGCACCGACCCTCCCGACCGGGCGGGCACGGCCCTGCTGGACCTGGTCCCCGCGGACGGCAACCGCGCCTACGACATGCGTGCGGTGATCGGGGAACTGGTCGACGAGGGCGAGTTCTTCGAGGTGCACGAGCACTGGGCGACCAATGTCGTGGTGGGACTGGCCCGGCTGGACGGCCATGTCGTCGGCGTCGTCGGCAACCAACCCGCCCGGCTCGCCGGGGTGCTGGACACCCGGGCCAGCGAGAAGGCGGCCCGCTTCGTCCAGATGTGCGACGCGTTCAGCATCCCGCTGGTCACCCTGGTGGACGTCCCCGGGTTCCTCCCCGGCGTCGCCCAGGAGCACGGCGGTATCGTCCGGCACGGCGCGAAGCTGCTGTACGCCTACTGCAACGCCACCGTGCCGCGTGTCTCCGTCGTCCTGCGCAAGGCCTATGGCGGGGCGTACATCGTGATGGACTCGCAGTCGATCGGCTCCGACGTGACCTATGCCTGGCCGACGAACGAGATCGCCGTGATGGGCGCGGAGGCCGCGGCCGACGTGATCTTCCGCCGGCGGATCGCCGAGGCCGACGATCCGCAGGCCGTCCGCGCCACGCTGGTCAAGGAGTACGCAGCCGAGCTGATCCACCCGTACTACGCGGCCGAACGCGGCCTCGTCGACGACGTCATCGACCCCGCCGAGACCCGCGGGACGCTGGTGCGCACCCTGGACATGCTGCGCTCGAAGCACGCCGATCTTCCCTACCGCAAGCACGGCAACCCACCGCAGTAGGCGAGGACTTCAAGGGACGAGCCTGGGCCCTTCCCGGCTCTTTCGGGGGTCCGGCCGGGGCTCTGCCGGGGCTGCACATGGGCTCTCCCGGGGCTGCACCTGGGCTCTTCCGGGGCATGCCGCGACCCGTCCGGGGCTCTTCCGGGGCTCTGCCGCGACCCTTCCGGGGCTCTCCGGGGGCGAAACTTTCGCGTCGCCCCGTTGGCCTTTCCCCTGTGTGCGCGGTCGGCACATAGTGAGGGGGCTGTCTGGCGACGGGGGCGTGCGACGCCCCGTGAAGGGACGAGATGACGCGCAAGAACGCCCTGGTGGTCCGCGGCGGATGGGAGGGGCATCAGCCGGTCCGGGCGACGGAACTGTTCCTGCCCTTCCTGCGCGCCAACGGGTACGCCGTCCGTATCGAGGAGTCCACCGACGTCTACGCCGACGCCGACGCGATGGCCGGAACCGACCTCGTCGTGCAGTGCGTGACGATGTCGCAGATCACCGCCGAGCAACTGGCAGGGCTGAGCGGGGCGGTCGTCGCGGGCACCGGCTTCACGGGCTGGCACGGCGGGATCGCCGACTCGTTCCGGGCCTCGTCCGACTATCTCCATCTGGTGGGCGGGCAGTTCGCGACCCATCCGGGCAAGGAGCCGTGCGAGCGCCGGGGCGGCCAGGAGGACAACTATCTGCCGCACAGCGTGAACATCACCGAGCTCGGCCGCGAACACCCCGTCACCGCCGGCATCGAGGACTTCGAGCTGGACACCGAGCAGTACTGGGTGCTCCACGACGACCTGATCGACGTGCTCGCCACGACGACCCATCCGGTCCGGCCGTGGCACCCCTGGCACCGCCCGGTCACCTCGCCGGCGGTGTGGACCCGTCGTTGGGGCGCCGGACGCGTCGTCGTGACGACCCCGGGGCACAGCCTCGACGTACTGGAACACCCCGCAGTCCGCACCGTCATCGAGAGGGGCATGCTGTGGGCGGCGCGCACCGCATCGGCATCGTAGGACTCGGCGTCATCTCGCGCGCCTACCTGGACACCCTCGTCGGCCACCCCGCGGTACGCGTCACGGCCGTGGCCGACCTCGACGCCTCCCGCTCGGCCGCCGTCGCGACGGAAGTGCCCGGCGCCCGGGCCATGGGCGTCGAGGAGCTGCTGAGCAGCCCGGACGTGGACACGGTCCTCAACCTCACCGTCCCCGCGGCGCACGCCGAGATCGCCCTGCGCGCGATCGGCCACGGCAAGAACGTGTACGGGGAGAAGCCGCTGACCGCCGAACTCGCCGACGCGCACGCCGTGTTGGAGGCAGCCGCGAAGGCGGGCGTCACCGTGGGCTGCGCGCCGGACACCGTCCTGGGCACCGGCATCCAGACCGCGCGGGCGGCCGTGGCCGCGGGGACCATCGGGCGCCCCCAGTTCGCGTCGGCGGTGATGGTCACGCCGGGCCACGAACGCTGGCATCCGCACCCCGACTTCTACTACACCGCAGGCGGCGGCCCACTGCTGGACATGGGGCCGTACTATCTCGCGTCCCTGGTCCATCTGCTGGGCCCTGTGCGAGCCGTGACGGGGGCGGTCGGCCGGCTGCGCGACGAGCGCGTCATCGGCTCCGGTCCGCGCGCGGGCGAGCGGATCCCGGTCGAGGTCGAGACACACGTCAGCGGCGTGCTGGAGCACGTCGGCGGGACGCTGACGACGATCACGACCAGCTTCGACGGCGTGGCCACGACCGCCACACCGATCGAGGTGCACGGCGAGAAGGGCACGCTCGCGGTGCCCGACCCGAACCGCTTCGACGGCGAGGTCCGGCTCTTCGCACTCGGCGACACCCAGTGGCGCACACAGCCGGTCTCGGCGGGCTACGTCGACGGCGCCCGTGGCGTCGGCCTGCTGGACTTCGTCACCGCCGGCCCGCGGCGAGCACCCCGCGCGAGCGGCGAACTCGCCCTGCATGTACTGGAGACGATGACCGCGCTCCTGCGCTCGGCGTCCGAGGGCCGCCGCATCGAGCTGACGACCTCGGTACAGCCGCCGGTGTCCGTACCGCTGACGGCCGCTGCGGAATGGCGGGGTGCCGGCGTCCGGTGACAGCGGCTCCGGTCAGTCGACCGGCCAGGTGTGGGCGGCCGCGTTCAGATGCATGTACTCCATGTACGTCCGGGTCATCCGCCGCAACGCCTCGTCCCGGTCGGTGCCGGCCTTCTCCAGGTGGTGGACCGTCTCCGCCTGCCACAGGGCCCCGTTGCGGGCGGTGACGCAGCGCTGCTCGATGATGCCGAGCAGGGGTTCGCGCCAGGCCGCGTCCATGCCGGCGAGTTCCAGGCCCCGGTGGGCCTGGGCCAGCAGGCGCCGCAACACCAGCTCCGTGACCGGCACCTCGCCCATGCCGGGCCAGTACAGGCGGGCGTCGATGCCGTCGCGGGCGGCGGTGTGGAGGTTCTCCTCGGCCACCGAGAAGGACATCCGGGTCCAGACCGGCCGGTCGTCGTCGACCAGGGCGCGCGTGAGGCCGTAGTAGAAGGCGCCGTTGGCGATGGTGTCCGCGACGGTGGGGCCGGCGGGCAGGACCCGGTTCTCGATGCGCAGATGGGGGCCGCTGTCGGTGACGGCGTAGACAGGGCGGTTCCAGCGGTAGATCGTGCCGTTGTGCAGGGTCAGTTCGCCCAGCTGCGGCGCGTCGCCGCGGTCGTGCGCCTCCTGCGGGTCCTCGTCGTCGCACAGCGGCAGGAGGGCCGGGAAGTAGCGCACGTTCTCCTCGAAGAGGTCGAAGACGCTGGTGATCCAGCGCTCCCCGAACCACACCCGGGGCCGTACGCCCTGCGCCTTGATCTCCACCGGTCGGGTGTCCGTGGCCTGCTCGAACAGCGGGATGCGCGTCTCGCGCCACAGCTCCTTGCCGAAGAGGTACGGCGAGTTCGCCGCGAGGGCGATCTGTACGCCGGCGACGGCCTGGGCGGCGTTCCAGTAGTCGGCGAACTCCCGCGGCGAGACCTGGAGGTGGTACTGCGTGCTGGTGCAGGCGGCCTCGGGGGTGATGGTGTCGGCGTACGTCGACAGGCGCTCCACCCCGTCGACGGTGATCCGGAGGTCCTCGCCCCGTGCGGCGAAGATCTGCTCGTTGAGCAGCCGGTAGCGCGGATCGCCGGACAGGGCCGTCTCGTCCACGTCGGTCTCGCCCAGCGTCGGCAGGATGCCGACCATGATCAGGTGCGCGCCCACGGCGGAGGCACGTTCCTCGGCGTGGTTGAGCGCCTCGCGGATGGCCTGCTCCCACGCCCCGGGCCCGCCGGTCGTCAGCTCGCGCGGCGGGATGTTGATCTCCAGGTTGAAGCGGCCCAGCTCGCTCGACCAGGCGGGATCCGCGATGGCCCGCAGGACGTCGGTGTTGCGCATCGCCGGTCGCCCGTCGGCGTCGACCAGGTTGAGCTCGATCTCCAGCCCGACCTGCGGCCGCTCGCTCACGAAGGTCGACTCGCGCAGCATCTGCGCCAGCACGTCGAGGCAGGTGTGCATCTTGTCCCGGTACCGGCGGCGATCCTCCCGCGTGAACACCAGGGCCGGAACGTCACGTCCCATCGTGCCCTCCCGAGTCCCCTCGGCGGATACCTCTCGTCCCAGAGTGGCACTTCGGACGGCACCGGGACAGTCAGGGGACGACGTCGGCCCGGTCGGGTGAGCGAGCCTGCGGTGCCCCGTCCAGTGTTCCGGCCCACGTCAGATCCCCCTTGCCGCCCGTCTCGCACCCACCTAGCCTGAGTTTGTGCCGCAAATAAACAAAGCCCGTCAGCACAATGTCGTGCCGGGCACCAGCCGCGACCTGACCCGCCTGCGTACAGCCATCACCGCCTTCTTCGCCCTGGACGGCTTCCTCTTCGCCGGCTGGGTCGTCCGGATCCCCGCCATCAAGCACCAGACCGGCGCCTCCGCCGGTGACCTGGGCCTCGCCCTCCTCGGCGTCTCCGCCGGCGCCGTCCTCACCATGACGCTGACCGGCCGGCTCTGCCGCCGCTACGGCAGCCACCAGGTCACGGTCGTGTGCGCCGTGCTGCTCTCCCTCAGCGTGGCCCTGCCCCCGCTGACCCACTCGGTGCTCGCCCTCGGTGCCGTCCTGCTGATCTTCGGAGCGGCCTACGGCGGCATCAACGTCGCCTTCAACAGCGCGGCCGTGGACCTGGTCACCGCCCTGCGCCGGCCGATCATGCCCAGCTTCCACGCGGCCTTCAGCCTGGGCGGCATGGTCGGCGCGGGCCTCGGCGGACTGGTCGCGGGGGCCCTCTCCCCCACCCTGCACCTCGCGGGCCTCGCCGTCGTCGGACTGCTCGTGACGGCGGTGGCCGCCCCGACGCTGCTGCGCCACGAGCCACCGTCCGCCCCGACCCCCGCACCCTCCGCACCCTCCGCACCCTCCGCGCCCGAGGCCTCGCGCCGCCCGCGGGGCAGAACCCGTGGCCTGGTGATCGTCTTCGGCCTGATCGCCGGGTGCACGGCCTACGGCGAGGGCGCCATGGCCGACTGGGGCGCCCTGCACCTCGAACAGGACCTCGACGCCTCGTCCGGTGTCGCCGCCCTCGGCTACACCTGTTTCGCGCTGGCCATGACCATCGGCCGGCTCAGCGGTACGGCCCTGCTCGAACGGCTCGGTCACGGCCGTACCGTCGTCGCGGGCGGCGCCACCGCCGCGGCCGGGATGCTGCTGGGCTCCCTCGCGCCGAGCCTGTGGGCCGCGCTGCTCGGCTTCGCGGTGACCGGCCTCGGCCTGGCCAACCTCTTCCCCGTGGCCGTCGAACGCGCGGGCACCCTCGCAGGCCCGAGCGGCGTCGCCACGGCCTCGACCTTCGGCTACGGCGGCATGCTCCTCGGCCCGCCCGCCATCGGCTTCATGGCGGACTGGCTCTCCCTGCCCGTCGCGCTGACCAGCGTCGCCGTACTCGCGGCCATCGCCACACTCATCGGGGTCGCCACCCGGCGCGCGGTGCCGAACTGACCCTGCTCGAAGGCGCGTTGCGGGCCCGGCGCATTGTGGGTCCCGGCGCATTGTCGGTCCCGGCGCATTGTCGGTCCCGCCCGCGCCGCGGATGATGACCGGATGGCACGACTCCACGACATCGTCATCGACTGTGCCCGTCCGGCCGCCACCGCTCGTTTCTGGGCCGCCGCCCTCGACGGTTACGCCGTCGCCCCGTACGACGACGCCGAGCTCGCCCGGCTGCGGGCCCGGGGGATCGCCGGCCCGGAGGACGACCCCACCGTGCTGGTCGAACCCGTCGGCGGCGGCCCCCGCCTGTGGTGTCAGCTCGTCCCGGAGCCCAAGCGCGGCAAGAACCGTCTGCACCTGGACCTGGTCTCCGCCGACCCGGAGGCCGAGATCGCCCGGCTCACCGCGCTCGGCGCGACCGTGCGGACCCGCCACAAGGACCACTGGGTGCTGGCCGACCCCGAGGACAACGAGTTCTGCCTGTTCCCGGCCTCGTCCTGAGCGTCCTCACACCCGGGCGAGTTCCGCGGCCCCGAAAGACACGTCGAAGCGGTCGCACCAGATGCTGACGCTGCTGTACCGGGACAGGTCGACGTCCTTCGGCACGGCATAGTTCTGGCTGCCCTTGTTGCCCTTGAGCCGGCCGAGGCTGATGTGCGCGCCGTCGTCGAACACGCGCCAGCCGCCCACGCCCTCCTTCACCGGCGCGTCCGTCAGCCAGACCCGCAGGTCCGGCCCGTTGCTGGTGTCGAGGTTCTCCAGCCGCAGGACATGGGAGCCGTCGGCCAGCCGCAGGAGTCTTGCCGAGCCCGAGGTCGCGTGCTCATGGCTGATCAGCTCACCGCCCGCCAACGTCCTCGGTCCCGGTGCCGAAGTGGCCGGTGCGGCGGTCCCCACCGCGGCAGGCAGGGCCTCCTCCACGGTTGTGTCCTGCCACAGCTTCCACGGCTGGAACCAGTACAGCCCGAGGCCGCCCGCGACGAGGACCAGCACCAGCACCCCGAGCCCCAGCGGCCCCCACAGCGCCTTCCGCACGCGCCCCATACCCGTCTCGCTCTCCGGTAGTTGTCCGTCGCCGTCCATTCAACGGAACCCGGAGCCCGCCGTGTACACGCGGCGTGATGACGAAAGTCTTACGTCGATGCGCAGAGACCCGTCTCCCGTGGAGCCCCCTCCGTCCGGCACACTCTCCCCATGGAGACAGCCGACTTCGTGCGCACACTGGACCGTGAGGGCCTGCTGCTGGCCGCGGCAGCCGAGGAGGCGGGCACGGACGCCAAGGTGCCGACCTGCCCGCAGTGGCTGGTGCGGGACCTGGTGCGGCACACCGGGACGGTGCACCGCTGGGCGGCGGCGTTCGTGGCCGAGGGACACACCTCCTACCAGCCGTACGGCGGCCCGCCCGACCTCGACGGGACGGAGCTGCTCACCTGGTTCCGGGAGGGCCACCGCCACCTGGTCGACACGCTCGCGGGCGCCCCCGCCGACGTGGAGTGCTGGCACTTCCTGCCCGCCCCGTCACCGCTCGCGTTCTGGGCCCGCAGGCAGGCGCACGAGACGACGATCCACCGCTTCGACGCCCAGTCGGCGCGCGGCGGCACCCCGGACGGGATCGAGACCGGCTTCGCCGCGGACGGCGTCGACGAGTTGCTGCGCGGCTTCCACGCCCGGTCCAGGAGCCGCGTCCGCAGCGCCGAACCCCGGGTGCTGCGGGTGCGGGCGACCGACACGGACGACGCCGAGTGGACCGTACGGCTGTCGCAGGAGCCGCCCGTGACCGAGCGCGGCGGCACCGCCCCGGCCGACTGCGAGATCTCCGGGCCGGCCGACCTGCTCTACCTGTCGCTGTGGAACCGGGTGCCCTTCCCGCAGGTGAGCGGCGACGTCTCCATCGGCACGCTGTGGCGGGAGAACTCCGCCGTCATCTGACGCCGAACCCGGCCCGTGCGCCGGTCAGTTCGTCAGCATCCTGGTCAGCACCGCGCGCTGCAGCGGCAGCACCTCGCCGTGCAGCGCCCGCCCCCTCGCCGTGAGGGCCACCACCACGCCGCGCCGGTCCTGCTGGCACATGCAGCGCTCCACGAGGCCGTCCTTCTCCAGCCGGGCGATCAGCCGGGACAGCGCGCTCTGACTGAGATGGACACGCTCGGAGATCTCCTGCACCCGCAGTGACGAACCGCCGCGCCCCGAGCCGCCGGCCAGCACGTCCAGGACCTCGAAGTCACTTGCGCACAGGCCGTGTTGATGCAGTGCGCGATCGAGTTCGCACTGGGTGCGCGCATGCAGCGCCAGGATGTCCCGCCACTGGTCCACGAGCGCCTGCTCGGCCTTCTTCGCCGCCATGGGCGCACCGTAGCAGAATTCCGCGATCATTGCACTCGCATTAAATGCGTTTGCATCTCATGCATGCGCATGTAGTGTCCTCGGCATGACCTCTCCGCTCAACTCCCCGGCGGCCGCGCCCTCCACGGCCCGCTGGACGCCCCGGCTGTGGGGCACCCTGCTGGTGCTGTGCGCCGCGATGTTCCTGGACGCGCTGGACGTGTCGATGGTGGGCGTCGCCCTGCCGTCCATCGGCGCCGACCTGGGCCTTTCGACCTCGACCCTGCAATGGATCGTCAGCGGCTACATCCTGGGCTACGGCGGCCTGCTCCTCCTCGGCGGACGCACCGCCGATCTGCTGGGCCGGCGCCAGGTGTTCCTGGTGGCCCTGGGCGTCTTCGCGCTGGCCTCGCTGCTCGGCGGTCTCGTCGACTCGGGTCCGCTGCTGATCGCCAGCCGCTTCATCAAGGGCCTGGCAGCGGCGTTCACGGCACCGGCGGGCCTGTCCATCATCACCACGACCTTCGCCGAGGGCCCGGTGCGCAACCGCGCCCTGTCGATCTACACCACCTGCGGCGCCACCGGCTACTCGATGGGCCTCGTCTTCTCCGGCCTGCTCACCGAGGCCAGTTGGCGTCTGACCATGCTGCTGCCCGCGCCCATCGCGCTGATCGCCCTGGCCGTCGGCCTGAAGCTGCTGCCGCGCAGCGAACGCGAGAGGGCGGAGGGCGGCTACGACATCCCCGGCGCCGTCCTCGGCACCGCCTCGATGCTGCTGCTCGTGTTCACCGTCGTACAGGCCCCCGAGGCCGGCTGGGGATCGGCCCGCACGATCCTGTCCTTCGTCGCGGTCGCCGTCCTGCTCACCGCCTTCGTCCTCGTCGAGCGGCGCAGCCCGAGCCCGCTGATCCGGCTGGGCGTGCTGCGCTCCGGGGCGCAGGTGCGGGCGCAGCTGGGCGCGTTGACGTTCGTCGGCAGCTACATCGGCTTCCAGTTCCTGGTGACCTTGTACATGCAGCAGCTGCTCGGCTGGTCGGCGCTGCACACGGCACTGGCCTTCCTGCCGGCGGGTGCGCTCGTGGCGCTGTCGGCGACGAAGGTCGGTGCGGTCATCGACCGGTTCGGCACCGCCCGGCTGATCGCGGTCGGCTTCGCCCTGATGGTCGCGGGCTATCTGCTGTTCCTGCGCATCGACCTCGACCCGCTCTACGCGGCGGTGATCCTGCCGACGATGCTGCTGGTCGGCTCCGCCTTCGCGCTGACCTTCCCGTCGCTCAACGTCCAGGCCACCAACGGCGTCGACGAGCACGAGCAGGGCATGGTCTCGGGTCTGCTCAACACCTCGGTGCAGGTGGGCGGCGCGCTGTTCCTGGCCGTGGTGACGGCGGTCCTGACCGCGAACGCGCCGAAGGAGCCGGCGTCCCCGCAGGCCGCGCTGGACAGCTATCTGCCCGCTCTGGTCGTCATCACCGGGATCGCGGTCGTGGGGCTGCTGATCGCCCTCACCGGACTGCGCACCCGCCGCGAGCAGCGGACCGTCGTGGTCGCCAAGTCCACCGCCGAGGAGGCGGAGGCGGAGGCGGAGCGCGTGGCGGTCCGCGACTAGGCGAACGCCTCCCATGTGTGCCCGGCGGAGCCGCTTGCTCCGCCGGGCACACCCCTGTTTGACTCGAGGGATGGAGAGTTACGGGGGACGGCGCGGTCAGGCCGAGCGGGACGCGATCACCGTCGAGATCGGGTACGCGCTGTTCAGCGCGGCGTTCGCGGCGGCGCTGCTGTTCGCGGCGATCGTCGGGCCGGCGTACGTCTTCGACCTGTCGAAGGGCACCCGCGGCACACTCTTCGGCGTCGGCACCACGGTCTCGGTCGTGCTGTTCTTCGCCCGGGTCGTCAGCGTCCTGACGCGGTTCCGCCGGGAGTCTCAGCCCAACCAGCCGGGCCGCACCAACCCCGACTCGTAGGCCAGCACCACGAGTTGGGCACGGTCGCGGGCGCCGAGCTTCACCATGGTTCGGCTGACGTGGGTCTTCGCGGTGAGCGGGCTGACCACCAGGCGGCGGGCGATCTCCTCGTTGGACAGGCCGATGCCGACCAGCGCCATCACCTCCCGCTCGCGCTCGGTGAGTTCGGTGAGGGTGCCGGCGGCCGCGGGCTCCTTGGAGCGGGCGGCGAACTCGGCGATCAGGCGGCGGGTCACGCCTGGCGACAGCAGCGCGTCGCCCTCGACCACGGCCCGTACGGCACGCAGGAGTTCGTCCGGTTCGGTGTCCTTGACCAGGAAGCCGGAGGCGCCCGAGCGAATCGCCTCGAAGACGTACTCGTCGAGTTCGAAGGTGGTGAGCATGACCACCTTCACTCCCGCGAGGGCGTCGTCGTCGGTGATCCGGCGGGTCGCGGCGAGTCCGTCGAGGAGCGGCATGCGGATGTCCATCAGGACGACGTCGGGCCGCAGTTCGCGCACCTTGCGCAGTGCCTCCTCGCCGTCGGCGGCCTCGCCGGCCACCTCGATGTCGGGCTGGGCGTCGAGCAGCGCCCGGAAGCCGGCCCGCACCAGTGACTGGTCGTCGGCGAGCAGTACGCGGATCACCGGTCCTCCTTCGTCTCGGCGGGTGCCTTCAGCGGCAGTACGGCGAGCACCCGGAACCCTCCGTCGTCGCGCGCGCCCGCCTCGATCGTGCCACCGAGCGCGGCCGCCCGCTCCCGCATTCCGGCCAACCCGTTGCCGCTGCCGCCCGCGTCGGCGCCGGTCGCGGGTCCGTCGTCGTCGATGCGCAGCCGCAGTGTCGCGCCGTCGCCGTGATCGAGGCGCACCCGCGCGTGCCGTGATCCGGAGTGGCGTACGACGTTGGTGAGGGCTTCCTGCACGATCCGGAAGGCGGCGAGGTCGGTGCCGGGCGCGAGGCGGGGCGGCTCGCCCTCGATGTCGACGGTGAGGCCGGCGCTCGCGGCCTGCCGGACCAGTTCGGGCAGCCGGTCGAGACCGGGGGCGGGTGCGCGCGGGGCGTCGCCGGGGGTGCGCAGCGTGTCGAGGACCTGGCGGACCTCGCCGAGGGCCTCCTTGCTCTTGGCCTTGATGGTGGTCAGTGCCGAGCGTGCCTGTTCGGGGTCGGTGTCGAGCAGCGCGAGGCCGACGCCCGCCTGGACGTTGATCACGGAGATGCTGTGCGCGAGGACGTCGTGCAGTTCGCGTGCGATGCGCAGCCGTTCCTCGTCGGCCCGCCGCCGGGCCGCCTGCGCCCGTTCGGCGCGCTCCTTCACCCACTGCTCGCGTCTGGTCCTGGCCAGCTCCGACACCGCCACGATCGCCGCGACCCAGGCGGCGATCACGCCCTCCTGGCCCCAGGGTGCGGCCCGGTCGCCGGAGGGCGGCAGCCACTCGTAGAGCCAGTGGGCCACCAGTACATGGGCTGCCCAGAGCGCTCCGACCGCCGTCCAGGCGGCCTTGCGGTGCCCCATGACGATGGCGTTGAAGCAGGCCACGGCGACGGTCAGGAAGACCGGTCCGTAGGGGTATCCGGCGCCGAGGTAGACCATGGCGGCGGCGGTCGTGCCGAACGCGACGGCCACGGGGTGGCGCTTGCGCCACAGCAGCAGTCCGCCGGCGACGAGCAGCAGGACGCGGGCGAGAGGGTCGAGGTCCTCGCGGTCGTGCTGGCCGCGGGCCGCGTAGTTGGAGCCGACCATCACGAAGAACGTGATGAGCAGGGTGGAGCGCCAGGGCCAGCGCTGGACGCGCTCCTCGCCGTCCTCCCACCGGTTCCACCACGGCGGGCCGTGCCGCCACCACATCGGCGGTCCGCCGCCGCGGCGTGCCTGCTGCTCGTCCATGCCCGCCACGCTAGACGCGCCGACCGCCCGGCGGCGTCACCCGCGCGTGGTGATCACGCGTACTCCCCGCGAAGTACGTCCCCCACCCCCGACTTCCGCAGGCGGTGCCCCTCGGGCCGGGCCCTGCGGCTCACTCCAGGCCCACTCCGTGAGCGAGCCGGACCACGGCGTGGCGGAAGAACGGCTCCCTGTCCTCGACGACCCGGTTGAACTGCCCGAACAGCTCGAACCCGACGAGCCCGTAGAGCTGTGCCCAGGCCGCGACGAGGGCGACGACCGTCGCAGGGGGGAGGTCGGGGGCCAGGTCGGCCGTCATCCGTTCGGCCTCGGTGCGCAGTTCGGCGGGCAGGAGCGGCGGCTCGGCGAGGGCATCGCGCCGGTGGGCGTCGCGGAGGATGCCGATGAGGAGGAGGCCGACGCGGGAGGCGGGCGGGACCGTGGTGTCGGGGGCGATGTATCCCGGCACGGGCGACCCGTAGATCAGCGCGTACTCGTGCGGACTGCGCAGCGCCCAGGCGCGTACGGCGTCCGCCACCGCCGACCAGCGCTGGACGGGTCCGGCGTCCGCGACCTTGGCGTGCGCGGCCTCCGCGCTCTCGCCGAGGGAGTCGTAGGCGTCGATGATGAGAGCGGTCAGCAGGTCGTCCCGGCTGGGGAAGTAGCGGTAGAGCGCGGAGGAGACCATGCCGAGTTCGCGGGCCACGGCGCGCAGCGACAGCTTGGCGGCGCCCTCGGCGGCGAGCTGTCTGCGGGCCTCGTCCTTGATGGCCGCGGTGACTTCCATCCTGGCGCGGGCGCGGGCGCCCTGTGCGGTGCTGCTCATGTGAGGCAGTCTCCCACGAAAGACGGAGCAGTGCGCACAATCGAGAGCACTGCTCTTGCTTTGGATCGCCAATCTCGTGCACACTGCTCTCAAGCGAGAGCAGTGCTCTCTCAAATCGTCCTACGGGAGTCTCCATGTCGTCGCCGTACTACCTCAAGGGCAGTCCGCTGACCGTCCGCCTCAACAGCGTCATCGGCTGGCTGGCCCGGCACGGGCTCAGCATCGCGGGCACGGCGGAGATGTCGGTGCCCGGTCGCAAGAGCGGCAGGATGCAGCGCATCCCGGTCAACCCGCACGTCCACGAAGACGGGCAGTACCTCGTCTCGGCCCGCGGCCACTCGCAGTGGGTGCGCAACATGCGTGCCGCCGGGGGCGGGGAGCTGCGGGTCGGCCGCAAGGTCCGCGAGTTCACGGCGGTGGAGCTTCCCGACTCGGAGAAGCTCCCGCTCCTGCGGACCTATCTGGAGAAGTGGGGCTGGGAGGTCAACCAGTACTTCCAGGGCGTCACCGCGAAGTCCTCCGACGAGGAGATCACCGCCTGCGCCCCCGACCACCCCGTCTTCCGGATCACCGTCCGGAAGTGAGCCGGCGTCCCTGCCGCGCCGGGGTCTCCGTCAGGAGGTCGCCTCGTCGGCCGCCGGTGCCTGGCGGCGGTCCATCGCGGTCAGAGCGCGCTGGGCCATGGGGTGGTTGCGGACCAGCTCGCCCAGCGACGTCGAGCCGCGGGTGATGTCCATGAACGCCTTCCAGGCCGGCCGCAGACCGGTCAGCGCCGCGTGGAAGAGCCCGGGGCGTCGCTCGAACACCGTCAGCAGCCGCTTGCCGACGCTCATCTCGACGCCGAGTCCCGCCTTGATCGCGAAGGCGTAGTTCAGAGCCTGGCGCCGGGCGTCCACGGCGTCGTGCGCCTCGGCGATCCGCACCGCCCACTCCCCCGCGAGCCGCCCCGACCGCAGCGCGAACGAGATGCCCTCGCGTGTCCACGGCTCCAGCAGTCCCGCCGCGTCACCGCACACCAGCACCCGCCCGCGCGAGAGCGGGGAGTCGTCCGCCCGGCAGCGGGTCAGATGCCCGGAGGAGATGCTCGGTTCGAAGCCGGCGAGGCCGAGCCGTCCGATGAACTCCTCCAAGTACCGCTTGGTCGCGGCGCCTTCGCCGCGCGCCGAGATGACACCGACCGTGAGCGTGTCGCCCTTGGGGAACACCCAGCCGTAACTCCCGGGGATCGGCCCCCAGTCGATGAGGACCCGGCCCTTCCAGTCCTCGGCGACCGTATCCGGCACCGGGATCTCCGCCTCGAGACCGAGATCGACCTGGTCGAGCTTCACCCCGACATGCGCTCCTATGCGGCTCGCGCTGCCGTCCGCGCCTACCACGGCCCGCGCGAGCAGCGTCTCGCCGCCCTGGAGGACGACGGCGACGGAGCGCCGGTCCGGCACCGCCGAGCCGTGCTGTTCGACGCGCTGGACGGTGACGCCGGTGCGCACCTCGGCGCCCGCCTTCTGCGCGTGCTCGACGAGTTGCTGGTCGAACTCGGGCCGGTTGATCAGGCCGAACAGCATCTGCTTGGAGCGGCGGGTGCGGGTGAAGCGGCCGTTGTTCGAGAACGTCACCGCGTGCACCCGGTCCCGCAAGGGCAGCTCGAAGCCGGGCGGCAACGAGTCCCGGGAGGGGCCGATGATGCCGCCGCCGCATGTCTTGTAGCGCGGCAGCTCGGCCTTCTCCAGCATCAGTACGCGCCGCCCGGCGACCGCCGCCGCGTACGCGGCCGAGGCCCCCGCCGGTCCCGCACCCACCACGACGACGTCCCACACCTGCTGCACGTCGTCCGCCGAAGAGTTCTCGCTGCTCACGATGGTCTACTGCTCCCGATCAAGCCGCCGCCTGCTGCTGTCCCTCCGCATCCTACGGCGGGCATCGTCGCAGGCCGCTGTGGGAGGATCACAGCACTCACACGTACAACGTCGCACCCACAAGGAGCGTGCCCATGTCGTCGAATCCGGTCGCCGAGACCGTCGCCTCGCTGATGCCCAGGGCGCGGGCGGAGCTCACCGAACTGGTGGCGTTCAAGTCGGTGGCGGACTTCGACCAGTTCCCGAAGAGCGAGAGCGAGGGCGCCGCCCGCTGGGTCGCCGACGCGCTGCGCGCGGAGGGCTTCGAGGACGTCGCCCTGCTGGACACCCCCGACGGCACGCAGTCGGTGTACGGCTACCTGCCCGGGCCCGAGGGCGCGAAGACGGTCCTGCTGTACGCCCACTACGACGTGCAGCCCCCGCTGGACGAGGCCGCCTGGAGCACCCCGCCCTTCGAGCTGACCGAGCGCGACGGCCGCTGGTACGGGCGCGGGGCCGCCGACTGCAAGGGCGGCCTGATCATGCACCTGCTGGCGCTGCGCGCGCTCAAGGCGAACGACGGCGTGCCGGTACACCTGAAGGTGATCGCCGAGGGTTCGGAGGAGATGGGCACCGGCGGTCTGGAGCGCTACGCCGAGCAGCACCCCGACCTGCTGGCCGCCGACACCATCGTGATCGGCGACGCGGGCAACTTCCGCGTCGGGCTGCCCACGGTCACCTCGACCCTGCGGGGCATGACCTCGGTGCGCGTGCAGATCGACACCCTCGAAGGCAACCTGCACTCCGGCCAGTTCGGCGGGGCCGCGCCGGACGCGCTCGGCGCGCTGATCCGCGTACTGGACTCGCTGCGCGCCGAGGACGGTTCGACGACGGTGGACGGGCTGACCGGCGAGTCGTCGTGGCAGGGGCTCCAGTACGACGAGCAGCAGTTCCGCGACGACGCCAAGGTCCTCGACGGCGTCGAGCTGCTCGGCTCCGGCACGGTCGCCGACCGCATCTGGGCCCGCCCGGCCGTCACGGTCCTCGGCATCGACTGCCCGCCGGTCGTCGGCGCCACCCCGTCGGTGCAGTCGAGCGCGCGTGCCCTGCTGAGCCTGCGGGTGCCGCCGGGTGTGGACGCGGCCGACGCGACCAAGCTGCTCCAGGCCCACCTGGAGAACCACACGCCGTGGGGTGCCCGGGTGCGCACCGAGCAGACCGGCCAGGGCCAGCCGTTCCGCGCCGACACCAGCAGCCCGGCGTACCAGGCGATGGCCGACGCGATGGCGGTGGCGTACCCCGGCCAGGAGATGCAGTACGCCGGCCAGGGCGGCTCGATCCCGCTCTGCAACACCCTCGCCGCGCTGTACCCGGACGCGGAAATCCTCCTGATCGGCCTGAGCGAGCCGGAGGCGCAGATCCACGCCGTGAACGAGAGCGTGTCGCCGCAGGAGCTGGAGCGGCTGTCGGTCGCCGAGGCGCTGTTCCTGCGGAATTACGCGGCGAGTTGAGGGGCGCGGCGGTGAGGATGGGTGCGTGACCCGCACCGAACGCCTCGCCGCCCACGCCGACATCGCCACGTCGCTCGCGCTGCTCTCCGACCGTGAACTCGCCGCTCTCGTGGAGTCGGGCACACCGCTCGGCACCGGGATCGGCGGGCGTTCGGCGCTGGTCGAGGTGGACGGCGGACGGGTGTTCGTGAAGCGGGTGCCGCTCACCGACGTCGAGCTGCGGCCGGAGAACGTCCGCTCCACGGCGAACCTGCTGGGCCTGCCCGCCTACTTCCACTACGGGATCGGCAGCCCGGGGTTCGGTGCCTGGCGTGAACTCGCCGTGCACACGATGACCACCAACTGGGTACTGGCCGGCCGGTTCCAGGGCTTCCCGCTCACTCACCACTGGCGGGTCCTGCCCGACACACCGCAACCGCCCCACGAGTTGCTCGCCGACCTGGAACGGGCCGTCGCCTACTGGGGCGGCGGCCCGCAGGTGCGTGAGCGGCTGGCGGGGCTGCGGACGGCGTCGGCGAGCCTGGTGCTGTTCCTGGAGTACGTGCCGTACACCCTGAGCGACTGGCTGGACGCCAGGGTGCGCACGGACGACGCCGACGCCGCGTGCGCCTTCGTGGAGAAGGAACTGACGGCCGTCACCGGCTTCCTGCGGGAGGAGCGCCTGCTGCACTTCGACGCCCACTTCCACAACTTCCTCACCGACGGGCAACGGCTCTACCTCGCCGACTACGGCCTCTCCCTCTCCGCCCGCTTCCCGCTCACCCCGCAGGAACGGGACTTCTTCGAGCGGCACCGGGACTACGACCGCGTGTACACCGCCTTCCACTACGTGAACTGGCTCGCGACCGCCCTGTACGGCCATGACCCGGACGGCCGCGAGGCCTTCGTGCGTGCCTGCGCCGACGGCGAGCCGGCCCGGGGGATCCCGCGGACCGCCGCCGACATCATCGAGCGCTACGCGCCGCTCGCAGCCGTCATGGGCGACTTCGCCCGGCAGCTCCAGCACGAGAGCAGGCTGACCCCGTTCCCCGACGCGGAGCTGCGGCTCGCTCAGGAAGGCTGCGGAATGCCCGCCTCCAGGTAGAGCGCGGCCCCGCGTTCACGTGCCCTGAGCGCCCAGCGCAGCCGCTCGTAGCGCACCGGCGGCAGCAGTTCGGCGGCCTCCTCCTCGGTGACGAAGCGCCAGTCGCGCAGCTCGGGTCCCGGCAGCAGCAGACGCCCGGCCTCCTCGGAGTCGAGCCGTCCGCCGTCGAAGAGCAGCCGCAGGCCGCCGTAGCCCGGAGGCATGGGCCGCTCCCAGTCGACGACCAGGAGGCGCGGTACGTCGTCGAGCCGTATCCCCGTCTCCTCGGCGACCTCACGCATGCCCGCCCGCGCGGGTGCCTCGCCGCGCTCGACGACACCACCGGGGAACTCCCAGCCGGGCTTGTACGTGGGATCGACGAGCAGCACCCGATCCTGCTCGTCGAAGAGGAGGACGCCCGCGGCGAGGGTCTCGGCGGTGGGCTCGGGCGTCTGCACGATGTCGCAGACCGGAACGGTCCCGTCACCGACCGCTTCGGCGATCCGGACAGCGGTCTCGTACGGCGTCAGACGGCTGTTGTCGACCGGGTAGGCGTCGGCGGTGAGCCAGGAGCCGAGCGCGGTGCGATACGGCTCTATGTGGTCGTACGACCACCGCCGGATCCGTATCTCGCCGTCGGGCAGCTCCGGCGGGACCTCCCGCCCCGCTATTCGCTCCCGCAGGATCGTTTCCGCCGGGGTGAGGAGCACATGCTGGACGGTGATGCGGCGGGCGGCGAGGCCGCCGAAGATCTCGTCGCGGTACTCCTGGCGCAGCAGCGTCATCGGGACCACGAGGGTCCCGCCGAGCTCGGCGTGCAGCGCGGCTGCCGTGTCGATCACGAGACGGCGCCAGATCGGCATGTCCTGGAAGTCACCGACCTCGGTGAGGTGTTTGGGCGGGAGCAGGTGGGTGAGTGCTCCGCCGATGACCTCGGGGTCGAAGAGCGTGCTGTTCGGGATCAGCTCGATCAGTTCCCGTGCGGCGGTGGTCTTCCCCGCACCGAAAGCGCCGTTGATCCAAACGATCACGTTTCCCCCTCTTCTGTTTGGCCCCCTGTGGCTTGCCCGCTCCACCCTGCCACGGAAACCAGCTCTCGTAGAGGGCGCATGACAACGGCGCCGGAGCCCCCCTCGGATGCGGGGCAGCGGCGCCGTGCGGTCGGGTCGGCGGGCTCGTCAGCCCTTCTTTCCGGACTTTCCGTGCGGGGCGTTGTTCACGGCCCGGTCCGTCTCGCGGTTGATCGCCTTGCCGAAGGTGTCCAGCGCCTGGTCCACGTTGACCCCGGCGAGCTTGGTCGTACCGGTGGTGCCGAGGCCGCCGAGCTTCTTGCCGGTCATGTCCAGGCCGGCGGCCTTGATCTGACCACCGGTGGTGCCGGGCAGTCCGGCCGAAGGGGACCCGGTGCCGGAGGTGCCGGAGTTCTCGACCGAGTGGGACGGAGTGACCGCCGCGACGACGAATCCGGTGGCCAGGGAGGCAATGGCGAGCATGCTGCGCTTCTTCATGACCGGTTCAACTGTGAAACGGCCATGGAGTCACGCCCCACCTCAGGACGAACCGGACACCAGCGCGCCCTCGGCCCCGGCCCGGTCCCGGTCGCCGCGCCGCCGCCGTACGAGATCACCGGCCGCTTCCGGCCAGTCTGCGTACGCGAAGTCGAATCCCTCGGCGAGCAGCCGGCCGGGGACGACGCGCCGGCTCTTCAGCAGGAGCTCGGTGTCCGTGCGCAGGGCGAACGCGCCGAGCTCGGCCATCGCCCTCGTCGCGGGCAGACCCACGGGGACGCCCCAGGCCGAGCGCAGCTCCCGCATGAAGGCACGCTGTGGCAGCGGCCGGGGGGCGGCGAGGTTCACCGGTCCGCGCAGGTCGTCCCGCTCGATCAGGAACTCGACCGCGCGCACGAAGTCCCGGTCGTGGATCCAGGAGACGTACTGCCCGCCGCCCGCGACCGGGCCGCCGAGCCCCAGCCGCGCGAGCCTCAGCAGGACGTCGAAGACGCCGCCGCGATCAGGGCTCATGACCATGGCGGAGCGCAGGGCGACCTTGCGGGTGTGCGGCGTGTCGGCCACCTCCTGCGCCCTCTCCCAGGCCCTGGCGATCTCGACGCTGTAGGACCAGTAGTCCGGCACATCGGGCTCACTGCCGCCGATGACGCCGGTCGCCTCGTCGTTCGGGGCGTCGAAGCGGTGGGCGTAGACCGTGGCCGTGCTCATCTGGAGCCAGACCCCGGGCGGCCGGGCGGCAGCGGCGATCGCCTCGCCGACGATTTCCGTGGAGTGCACCCGCGAATCCATCATGGCTCGCAGATTGGCCGGGGTGTAGCGGCAGCTGACGCTGCGCCCGGCGAGGTTGATCACGACGTCGCTGCCGTCGATCTCCTCGGTCCAAGGGCCCCATGTCCGCCCGTCCCACGCGACCTCGCGCTCGTTTGCGGGCCGCCTGGTCAGGACGACGACCTCATGGCCCGCCGCGCTCAGTGCACGGTCGAGGATCGTGCCCACCTGCCCGGTTCCTCCGGGAATCACTATCTTCATCGGCTCCCCCTCGGTGTGGGAGCGAGCCTATCGCAGAATGTTGAACATGTTCAAAAAGCACAGCATCGAAAACGCGCCAGCCACACAGGTTCCGCGACACACCACTTTCCAACACACTCCGACAGGTTCTACCGTGAGCGAACTATGACGCGTGCATGACGGAACTCCGGTGTCATCGCGTCATCCCGCTCTCGCAGGTACGGAGGAACGTGACGATGCGTCACCTTCACACCCGCACAACCCGGAGAAGGCTCGTCGGCGCGCTCGCGGCGGGGGTGTTGTGCGCGACGGGGCCGGCCGTCCCCGCGGCGGTCGCGGCACCGACCGCTGCACCCGGCGCGGACGCGCTGGGCGCCGCGGACGCCGGGCTCGCGCTCACCCCGCCCATGGGCTTCAACAACTGGAACTCCACCCACTGCCGGGCCGACTTCAACGAGGCCATGGTCAAGGGGATCGCGGACATATTCGTCGAGAGGGGCCTGAAGGACGCCGGCTACGAGTACGTCAACCTCGACGACTGCTGGGCCCTGCCCAGCAGGGACGCGAACGGCAAGCTCGTGCCCGACCCGGTCCGCTTCCCCGGCGGGATCAAGGCGGTCGCGGACTATGTGCACGCCAAGGGCCTGAAGCTCGGCATCTACACGAGCGCGGGCACCAAGACCTGCAACACGGCCGGGTTCCCCGGCGCGCTCGGCCATGAGTACAGCGACGCCCAGCAGTTCGCGGACTGGGGTGTGGACTACCTCAAGTACGACAACTGCAACAACCAGGGTGTGGACGCCAAGCAGCGCTACACGACCATGCGCGACGCGCTCGCGGCGACCGGGCGGCCGATCGTCTACAGCATCTGCGAATGGGGCGAGAACAAGCCGTGGGAATGGGCCGCCGACGTCGGCCAGCTGTGGCGCACCACCGGGGACATCAGCGACAACTGGGGCTCGATGCTGTCGATCCTCAAGCAGAACCTGCCGCTCGCGCCGCACGCCGGGCCCGGCCGCTGGAACGACCCCGACATGCTGGAGGTCGGCAACGGCGGCATGACGGACACCGAGTACCGGTCGCACTTCTCGATGTGGGCCGTCATGGCGGCGCCGCTGCTCATCGGCTCCGATCTGCGGTCGGCCTCCGAGGAGACCTTCGAGATCCTCGGCAACCGTGAGGTCATCGCGGTGGATCAGGACCCGCTGGGCAAGCAGGGGGCCGTCGTCTCCTCGGCGGGCGGACGGTGGGTCGTCGCGAAGGAGATGCGGGACGGGAGCCGTGCGGTGGCGCTGTTCAACGAGTCCGGCAGCGCTCAGCGCATCACCACGAGCGCGGCGGCGGTCGGGCTGCCTGCCGCGGACGCGTACACGATGCGTGACCTGTGGCAGCACCGCAGCTACAACACCGCGGGCACGATCTCCGCGACCGTGCCCGCGCACGGCACGGTTCTGGTGCGAGTGCAGGCCGACGGGCGGTGGGCGCAGCATCCGCCTGCCGTTGAACTCGGGCTGGAGGGCGGTACGTTGGTCGAGGCGGGGCGGGCGGTCGCGCTGACCTCGACGGTCACGGATCTCGGGCGTACGGCCGCCAAGCGTGTGTCCGTCGCGCTGACCGGGCCTGAGGGCTGGTCCGTCAAGGCGGCTTCGCCGACCTCGTCGCCCTCGCTCCCGACCGGTCGGTCCCTGCGCACCAAGTGGGCGGTCAAGGCGCCTGCGGGGACGCCTGTGGGGTCGTACGGCTTGACGTTCAAGGCGAGTTATCGCTCGCCGACGGGTGTCCGTGTGGACAGCGTGCTGCCGCTGAGTGCGACCGTGGTCGCGCCGCCGCCTTCGGGTACGTCCGGGCTCGGTGACCTCGCCTGGCTGTCGGCGACCAACGGGTGGGGGCCTGTCGAGCGCAACACCAGCAACGGTGAGAGTGACGCCGGTGACGGGAATCCGATCACCATCGGTGGTGTCGTGTACGGGGCGGGGCTGGGGGTTCATGCCGAGAGTGCCGTCGAGTACTACGTCGGCGGTGCGTGCGAGGCGGTGACCGCGCGGGTCGGTGTGGACGACGAGGAGGGTGCGGACGGCACCGTGGCGTTCGAGATCTGGGCGGATGGCGTCAAGGCGGGCTCGTCCGGGGTGCTCACCAATGCGATGTCGGCCCAGCCGATCACGGCCGACGTGACCGGCGCCCAGGTCGTCCGGCTGGTCGCCACGGACGGCGGCGACGGGATCACGTCGGACCACGGGGACTGGGCCGAGGCTCGGTTGAGTTGCTGAGCAAGGGGGTGGGTGTGCCTGCGGCGGCCTGTTGCTGCTGAGTGGGGGTTCGCCTAGCGCCTACTGCTGGTGGGTGGGTCGGGGCCGTGCCGGGGGGTCTCCGTCCTCGGTCGGGCGGTTGCTCAGCATCAGAAGGGTGCTGTGTCTTGACGCCCGCCGCTGCGGGCGGACACCCCCCGGCACGTCCCCTTACCGCCGTGGGCGACTGGAACGCCTTAGGGGCGCGGGGAACTGCGCAACGGCGGCGACGCCCACGGTCACATCTCGGCACAGGCTCCCCGTAACCCCTGCCTTTTGGGGGCGCGGGGAACTGCGCAACGGAGGCGACGCCCACGGTCACATCGCGACACAGGCTCCCCGTAACCCCCCTGCCTTTTGGGGGCGCGGGGAACTGCGCAACGGTTGTGACGCCCACGGTCACGTCTCGGCTCAGGCCCCCTGCAACCTCCTGCCTTTAGGGGCGCGGGGAACTGCGCGACCAGCCCCCACAGCCCGCAGCCTCAGTCCTCGCGGCGGTGAGTGAACGTTCCGCCCTCAAACGCCCGCCGCCGCGTCCGCCTTCCGGGCGAGCGCGGCCGCCGCGGCGCCCACCAGGCCCGCGTCCGTGCCCATCTGTGCGGGGACGATCGTGAGGCGCTGGACGAAGGACAGGGTGGCGTAGTCGCTCAGGGCCTTGCGAAGCGGGGTGAAGAGAACGTCGCCCGCCTTGCCGACTCCGCCGCCGATCACCGCGATGTCGATCTCGACCAGGGTCGCGGTGGCCGCGATCCCGGCGGCCAGGGCCTTCGCGGCGCGCTCGAAGGAGGCCACGGCGACCGGATCGCCGTCCTGGGCGGCGGCGGCCACCGCGGCGGCGGACGTGTCGCCGTCCGGGCCGGGGAGCCAGCCGTTCTCGATCGCCCGGCGGGCGATGTTGGGGCCGCTCGCGATGCGCTCCACGCAGCCGCGCGACCCGCACGGGCACAGATCACCGTCCAGATCGACGCTGATGTGGCCGATGTGGCCCGCGTTGCCCGTGGGGCCGGAGTGCAGCCGGCCGTTCAGGACGAGGCCGCCGCCGACGCCTGTGGAGACGACCATGCACAGCGCGTTGTCGTGTCCCCGCGCCGCTCCCTGCCAGTGCTCGGCCGCCGTGATGGCCACCCCGTCGCCGATCAGCTCGACGGGCAGGCCGCCCGCCGCCTCGCGGACTCGCCGGACCAAGGGGTAGTCGCGCCAGCCGGGCACGTTCACCGGGCTCACGGTGCCCGCGGAGGCGTCCACCGGGCCCGCGCTGCCGATACCGAGGGCCGTGGCGTGCCCCCAGAGGGGCGACACGGTGAGTTCGCCGACGACCTCCTCGACGGCCCGCATCACCGTCTCGCCGTCCTCCCGCGCCGGCGTGGCACGCTGGGCCCGGGCCACGATCGTGCCGTGGCCGTCCACCAGCGCTCCGGCGATCTTGGTGCCGCCGATGTCGAGCGCAGCCACGAGGTCGGTGTGCATCAGTGTCAGTTCTCCCCGTCAACCATTCGGAATTCCCCGTCTGCCACGGGGATTGGAAGAGCCGGTCTCGCGGTGGGGACGCAGGCCGGAGATTGCGGTGGACAGTGTCTCCTGGATCTGACAACGTTGTCCAGGCTCTATGCTCGACGCCACATCCTCATACAAACCCATGGACGACGCATCCCCCGTGGACGACGACAGGACAGGACAGCGCATCGTGCCCGAGACCATCCGCCGATCCGACCGCGCGCCCGAGAACCGCTACGGCAACCGTCCCACCATGAAGGACGTCGCCGCGCGTGCCGGAGTCGGTCTGAAGACCGTCTCGCGCGTGGTCAACGGTGAGCCCGGTGTCACCCCGGAGACGGAGCGCCGCGTCCAGGAGGCCATCGACGCCCTGGGCTTCCGCCGCAACGACAGCGCGCGGGTGCTGCGCAAGGGCCGCACCGCGAGCATCGGCCTGGTCCTGGAGGATCTCGCGGACCCCTTCTACGGCCCGCTGAGCCGCGCGGTCGAGGAGGTCGCCCGGGCGCACGGGGCCCTGCTGATCAACGGATCCAGCGCCGAGGACCCGGACCGCGAGCAGGAGCTGGCGCTGGCCCTGTGCGCGCGGCGGGTGGACGGGCTGGTGATCATTCCGGCCGGTGACGACCACCGCTATCTGGAGCCCGAGCTCAAGGCCGGTGTCGCCACGGTGTTCGTCGACCGTCCGGCGGGGAACATCGACGCCGACTGCGTCCTGGCCGACAACCGGGGCGGGGCCCGCGACGGCGTCGCCCACCTCATCGCGCACGGCCACCGCCGGATCGGCTTCATCGGTGACATGCCCCGCATCCACACGGCCGCGGAGCGACTGCGCGGCTACCGGGCCGCCATGGAGGACGCGGGCATACCGGTGGAGGACGCCTGGATGTCCCTCGGTGTCACCGACCCGGAGCGGGTGCGCCGGGCGGCCGAGGAGATGCTCAGCGGCCCCTCCCCCGTCACCGCGATCTTCACGGGCAACAACCGTGTGACGGTCACCGTGATCCGGGTCCTCGCCGAGCAGCCCCGCCCCGTCGCCCTGGTGGGATTCGACGACATCGAGCTCGCCGATCTGCTCCAGCCGGGCGTCACGGTCGTCGCCCAGGACGCCGCGGCCCTCGGCCGTACCGCCGCCGAGCGGCTGTTCCGCCAGCTGGACGGCACCCTGGTCACCCCGGAGCGGATCGAGCTGCCGACGCGGCTGATCACCCGTGGCTCGGGCGAACTGCCGCCGGCGAACTGAGAGGACCGATCGGCCCGTGGACGACGACCGCAGCCTCAGGGCACTCGGCCTGGCGGACGCGCCGCGCGATCATCCGCTGCTCTACCCGGGCGCCTGGCCGTCGGACTCCGGGCTCCTCGACGGGGACCGGCTGCTGCCCCTGGACCGCCTGGTGCACGACGACCGCGTGCCCGTCCTCGCGGTCGGCTCCAATGCGTGTCCCGGCCAACTGCGGCGCAAGATGGACGCGTTCGGCATCGTCTCGCCGCTGCCGCTCGTGAAGGCGCGGGTGACCGGGCTCGACGTCGGAGTGTCCGCGCACGTGAGCCGCATGGGGTACGTGTCCGCGTCGCCGTTCCGAGCTCCGGGGCAGGTACGGGAGTTGTTCCTGACCTGGCTCGACGACGAGCAGCTCGCCGTGATCGACGCGAGCGAGGGCGTGCCGGCGGTAAGGGGTCACTACGGCCGCGCGTGGCTTCCCGCGCCCGACGTGCGGGTCGAGGTGGCGGACGGCACCGTCCTTGCGGGCGCCTTCGCTTACGTCAACCGCCATGGCGTCCTGCACGACGGCACCGACGCGCCGCGCACCCACCCCGGCGAGCGCGCGCTGCTCACCGAACTCCTGGTGGGCTCGCCCCGGTTGAGGGATCTGTTCGGGGGCACGCCGGAGGAGTTCTGCGCGCGGGCGCGTGCCGACGCGGGGCTGTGCGAGCGGGGCACCCGGCTGTTCGCGGAGGAGAAGCTGGTGACGGCCTCCGGGCTGGAGGGGTACCTCCGGGTTCGGCCGGACCGACCTCAGCAGACCGGCAGTCCGGGCACCGGTTCGTCGTTGTTGCCGCCCTCGATGTAGACGTCGCTGACGAAGACGCCGGTGTTGCCGCTGTCGTCGTCGGTCTTGGCCCACCAGACGTTGGTCCACTCGCCGTAGGTCTCGCGTCGGCCCAGGTTCTGCTGGCAGTAGAAGTAGTTGGTGCCCGCGTTGAGGACGCCGGCCTCGGCGCCTCCGGCCGTGTACGACTTGGCCTGCTTCCAGACCTTGCAGTTGTACTTGCCGCCGCCGATGGAGAAGCAGGACGGGGTCGGTGTGCTGCCGCCCCCTCCCCCGCCGGTCGTGCCACCGCCGCCGGTCGTTCCGCCACCGCCCGTGGTGCCGCCGTCGCCGGAACCACCGCCAGTGCTGCCGCCGTCGGTGCCGCCCCCGCCCGAGGTCTTGGTCGGGGAGGCGCTGCCGGGCCGGTCGGAGGGCTCGGTGTCCGCCGATCGGCTCGGGGACTTGGTCGCGTCGGGCGACTTCTCGTCCTTCTCGGTCAGCCCGGAGTCGCCCGAGCGGTCGGCGTCGGGGCTGCCGCTCGCCGGGGCGGCCGTGCCCTCCGCCGCGGCGACCGACGACTTGTCGTTCGCCTCGTTCCTGGCGTCGTCCCCGTTGTTCACCAGGGCGACGGTCACGCCGGCCGCCACGAGGACGACGGTGACGGCCACGGCGGCGAGCAGGGCACGGCCCTTGCGGCGGGCGGGCGTACCGGAGGAGGTGACCATCGGGCCGGTGGCGTCCGCGTCCTGGGGCGGGACCGGGCTCCCGTAGCCGTACGGAGACACCTGGGGCTGCCCGGCCTGTACGGGAGCGCCCGGGTCGGGATGGCCGGCGGTGCCGAAGGCGGGTGGCGGCGGGGTGCCCTGGCCGGGGGTCGCCGGTCCCTGGGCGTGCTGTGCCGGTGCTCCGAAGACCGGTGCCCCGGGGAGGTTCGACGCGGGCACGCCCTGTACGGGAGTGTCGCTGCCCTGGGTGCCGTACGGCTGTCCGGCGGGCGTCGGGCCGGGACCGACTGCTCCCGGCCCGGTCTGGCTCACCGGCGACGTGGGGCCGAAGCCGGGCGGCACCGCCGGGACGCTGCGCTCCGTCTCGCCGGGTCCGGTGTCCGCGGGCCCTCGCAGTGTGGTCGTCGGCGCGTCGTCGCCGGAGTCCGCGACCGCCTGGAGGAGACCGCGGGCCTCGTCGGCCTCGGGCCGGGATTCGGGCCGCTTGTCCATCAGCCGCTGGAGGACGGGGCCGAGCGGGCCCGCGTTGGCGGGCTCCGGCAGGGGTTCGGTGACGATCGCGGTGAGGGTGGAGAAGGTCGACGTACGACGGAAGGGGGCGGAGCCCTCCACGGCCGCGTACAGCGTGGCGCCGAGCGCCCAGACGTCCGAGGACGCGCCCGGTTCGGCGCCCTGCGCGCGCTCGGGGGCAAGGTAGTCCAGGGAACCGACGAGATGGCCGGTGCGGGTCAGATGGGTGGCCGAGCCGTCGCCCGGGTCGTCCATCGTGGCGATGCCGAAGTCGGTGAGGACGACCCGCCCGGAGGCTTCGAGCAGGATGTTGCCGGGCTTGACGTCACGGTGCAGGACGCCGGCCCGGTGGGCGGCGGCCAGCGCGTCCATGACCTTGGCGCCGATCCCGGCCGCCTCCCGCGGGTCCAGCGTGCCGCGCTCGCGCAACACGGCTTCCAGGGAGGGGCCGTCGACCAGTTCCATGACGATGAGCGGGCGTCCGTCGACCTCGGTGACGTCGTGGACGGCCACCACGCCCGGGTGCCGGACCCGGGCCGCAGCGCGGGCCTCGCGCTGCATTCGCAGCCGCAGATCCGCGAGTTCGGGTCCGTCCGCGTCCGAGTAGGTGCGCAGTTCCTTGACGGCGACCTCGCGGCCCAGGACCTCGTCGACGGCCCGCCAGACAACGCCCATGCCGCCGCGCCCGAGTTGGGCGACGACGCGGTAGCGCCCCGCGAGCAGCCGGCCGGTCTCGTCCGCCTGTCCGTTCTCCCCCGAAGACACCGTTGCCCCGTTCCTGTGGACCGTCGTTGCGTCCGTACAGAGTACGGGGCCCGGGTGACGGCACCGGCCGGTGTGACCGGCCCGCTACTTGGTGGAGACCGTGAGGTCACCGCGTCGCGGTGCCGCAAATCCCTCCAGATCGGCACGGGTCAGTCCGGTCAGCCGGGCGACCTCGCCGATGTCGAGAGCGCCGCAGTCCAGGCCGCGCAGCAGGTACCCGCCCAGGGCCTTCGCGGTCGCGGGCTCGTCCATGACGTCGCCGCCGGCCCGGTTGGCGTAGCGGGCGAGGCGGGCCGCAGCCTGCTCAAAACCTTCACGGTAGAAGGCGAACACGGCCGCGTAGCGGGTGGGGATGTGGCCGGGGTGCATGTCCCAGCCCTGGTAGTAGGCGCGGGCCAGGGCGCGGCGGGTGAGGCCGTAGTGCAGGCGCCAGGCGTCGTGGACCTTCGCCGTCGGGCCGACCGGGAGGACGTTGGTGGAGCCGTCCGAGACGCGCACGCCGGTGCCGGCGGCCGCGACCTGCATGATCGCCTTGGCGTGGTCGGCGGCCGGGTGGTCGCTGGCCTGGTAGGCGGCGGAGACGCCGAGGCAGGCGCTGTAGTCGAAGGTGCCGTAGTGCAGGCCCGTGGCGCGGCCCTCGGCGGCCTGGATCATACGGGCGACGCTCGCGGTGCCGTCGGCGGCGAGGATGGACTGGCTGGTCTCGATCTGGATCTCGAAGCCGATCCGGCCCGGGTCGAGCCGGTGGGCCTTCTCGAAGGCCTCGAGGAGCCGGACCATGGCGGTGACCTGCTCGGGGTAGGTCACCTTGGGCAGCGTGAGGACCAGTCCGCCGGGCAGGCCGCCGGCCTCCATGAGGCCGGTGAGGAAGATGTCGAGGGTGCGGATGCCGCGGTCGCGTACCGGCGCCTCCATGCACTTCATGCGGATGCCCATGTACGGGGCCGCGGTGCCGTTCTCGTACGCCTCGGCGATCAGGCGCGCCGCGCGGGCGGCCGTCTCGTCCTCCTCGGCGTCGGCGCGGGGGCCGTAGCCGTCCTCGAAGTCGACGCGCAGGTCCTCGATGGGCTCGCGCTCCAGCTTGGCGCGGACCCGGGAGTACACCGGTTCGGCGAGTTCGTCGGACAGGCCGAGCACGGCGGCGAAGGAGGCGGCGTCGGGGGCGTGTTCGTCGAGGGCCGCGAGGGCCTGGTCGCCCCAGGAACGGATGGTGTCGGCGGCGAAGACGTCGCCGGGTACATAGACGGTGTGGACGGGCTGACGGGTGCCGGGGTCGCCGGGGTAGCGGCGCTCCAGCTCGGCGTCGACCGGCGCGAGGGAGGCGCTGATCTCCTCGCTGACGGCGCCCGCGAGGCTCGTCGCCACGTTCTCCTGCTGGCCCTGACCCATTCCCACACCCTCCTGTTTTCCGCTCTACGGAATCAACAATCCGTAGAATGAAGTTATCTGGGGACCTTCCGGATGGTCAACACCATGTCCACGGGGAGTCACCCCGCCATCTCGCCATGTTCACGCCCATCTCAGGACGCGGTATCACACTTCCATACGCACGCCCCGCACGACTCGTCCGGCCGTTCCCACCGAAGGAGCACGAAGTGCCGAACCACAGCCGAGTCACGCGCCGTCTGGGTCTGAAAGCCGCACTGGCCGCCGCGGTCACCGCACCCCTCTCCAGTACAGCACTGCCGACGTCCGCCGCCTCTGCGGGCGAGCGCCCGCCCCGCCGGCAGCTCCGGGTCATGTCCTTCAACCTGCGCTTCGCGAGCACCGTGGAGCCCAACAGCTGGACCGTGCGCAGACCGGTGATGCGCGACCTGCTGCGCAGCGAGGCCCCGCACGTCCTCGGCACCCAGGAGGGGATCTTCTCGCAACTGCTCGACATCGACGCCGACCTCGGCCCGCGTTACGACTGGGTGGGCACCGGCCGGCTGCACGGCAGCCGCGACGAGTCGATGGCGATCTTCTACGACTCCCACCGTCTGCGCCCGACCGAGTACGACCACTTCTGGCTCTCCGACACCCCGGACGTGATCGGCTCCAACACCTGGGGCGCCGCCTTCGCCCGCATGGTCACCTGGGTCCGCTTCCGCGATCCGACCGACGGCGGGCGGGAGTTCTACGCCCTCAACACGCACTTCGACCATGTGAGCCAGTACGCGCGCGAGCGCAGCGCCGCGCTCATCGCGGAGCGGATCGCCGGGTTCGACCGCTCGCTGCCGGTCGTGGTGACCGGGGACTTCAATGTCGCCGCCCACAAGAACCCGGCGTACGACACACTGCTCGGCGCCGGTCTCGTCGACACCTGGGACACCGCGCGCGAACGCGGCGATCTGTACGGCACCTTCCACGGGTACAAGCCGCTCACGCCGAACGGCGACCGCATCGACTGGATCCTCACCACGCCGGGCGTCACCGCGCACCGGGCGTCGATCAACACCTTCTCCGCCGACGGCCAGTTCCCGAGCGACCATCTGCCGGTGCAGGCGTCCCTGAGCCTGGGATGAGGCGAGGCCCCCGTGACCGTCATGACGGTCACGGGGGCCTCGGTGCGCCTGTTCGGGATCAGCCCTTGCGGGTCTTGATCTCCTCGGTCAGGGCCGGGACGACGTCGAAGAGGTCACCGACGACGCCGTAGTCGACCAGCTCGAAGATCGGGGCCTCGGCGTCCTTGTTGATCGCCACGATCGTCTTCGAGGTCTGCATACCGGCCCGGTGCTGGATCGCGCCGGAGATGCCGGAGGCGATGTACAGCTGCGGCGAGACGGACTTGCCGGTCTGGCCGACCTGGTTGGTGTGCGGGTACCAGCCCGCGTCCACGGCGGCACGCGAGGCACCGACGGCCGCACCGAGGGAGTCGGCCAGCGCCTCGATGATCGAGAAGTTCTCGGCGCCGTTGACGCCACGGCCACCAGAGACCACGATCGCGGCCTCGGTGAGCTCCGGACGCCCGGTCGACTCACGCGGCGTGCGCGCGGTCACCTTGGTGCCGGTGGCCTGGGCGGAGAAGGTCACCGAGAGGGCCTCGACCGCACCGGCGGCGGGGGCGGCCTCCACGGCGGCCGAGTTCGGCTTGACCGTGATGACCGGGGTGCCCTTGGAGACCCGGGACTTGGTGGTGAAGGACGCGGCGAACACCGACTGGGTGGCCACCGGACCCTCGTCGCCGGCCTCGAGGTCGACGGCGTCGGTGATGATGCCGGAGCCGATGCGCAGCGCCAGACGCGCGGCGATCTCCTTGCCCTCGGCGGAGGACGGCACCAGCACGGCGGCCGGGGAGACGGCCTCGACGGCGGCCTGGAGGGCGTCGACCTTCGGGACGACCAGGTAGTCGGCGTACTCGGCGGCCTCGTGGGTGAGGACCTTGACCGCGCCGTGCTCGGCGAGCGTGGCGGCGGTGTCGGCGGCGCCGTTGCCCAGCGCGACGGCGACGGGCTCGCCGACGCGGCGGGCCAGGGTCAGCAGCTCCAGAGTGGGCTTGCGGACGGCACCGTCCACGTGATCGACGTAGACGAGGACTTCAGCCATGGGATTGCTCTCCTGCGTAACGAAGTTGAGGGGCGGTCAGCGAAGGCGGGCTCAGATGAACTTCTGGCCCGCGAGGAACTCGGCGAGCTGCTTGCCGCCCTCGCCCTCGTCCTTGACGATCGTGCCGGCGGTGCGGGCCGGACGCTCGGTCGCGGACTCGACCGCGGTCCAGGCACCCTCCAGGCCGACCTCCTCGGCCTCCAGCTCCAGGTCGGAGAGGTCCCAGGACTCGACCGGCTTCTTCTTGGCGGCCATGATGCCCTTGAAGGACGGGTAGCGCGCCTCGCCCGACTGGTCGGTGACCGACACGACGGCCGGCAGGGACGCCTCGAGCTGCTCGGAGGCGGCGTCGCCGTCCCGGCGGCCCTTGACGGTGCCGTCCTCGACGGAGACCTCGGACAGCAGGGTGACCTGCGGGACGCCCAGGCGCTCGGCCAGCAGGGCCGGAACGACGCCCATGGTGCCGTCGGTGGAGGCCATGCCGGAGATCACCAGGTCGTAGCCGGCCTTCTCGATCGCCTTCGCCAGCACCAGCGAGGTGCCCAGGGCGTCGGTGCCGTGCAGGTCGTCGTCCTCGACGTGGATCGCCTTGTCGGCACCCATGGACAGCGCCTTGCGCAGGGCGTCCTTGGCGTCCTCGGGGCCCACCGTCAGGACGGTGACCTCGACGTCGTCGTCGGAGTTCTCGGAGATCTGCAGCGCCTGCTCGACCGCGTACTCGTCGAGCTCGGAGAGCAGACCGTCCACGTCGTCCCGGTCGACGGTCAGGTCATCGGCGAAGTGCCGGTCGCCAGTGGCGTCGGGCACGTACTTCACAGTGACAACGATCCTCAAGCTCACGCCGGCTCTCCTACTGCGTCGACATTTCTCTGCTGCCTACTTGCAGGCAGCATAGGCGCCCCAAGCGGCTGATCCCGATCGGGGCGACCCGCGCTCCGAGCGAAATATTACTCGTCAGTACACCCAGTTCGTTCCCGCTAAGCAAGCGCTTTGAACTGTGACCTTTGCAACGCAGCGTAATCGGAAACCGACGGCTTCGCAGAACCTCGGAAGGCGGGGTCGGTCACATCGGTTCGGTGAGGTCAGTCACGCAGGCCGTTGAACCGGCCCTGGTGGTAGACCAGCGGACGCCCCGGACCACCGGGGTCGCCGAGGACGACCTCGGCCAGCACGATGCGGTGATCGCCGGCCGGCACACGCGCCGCGACCCGGCACACCATCCAGGCCGGCACGTCGTCCAGGAGGGGAACGCCCTCGGGGCCCTCGCGCCAGGCCGTGGCGGGGCCGAAGCGGTCGGCGCCGCTGCGGGCGAAGGTGGCGGCCAGATCCTGCTGATGCTCGCCGAGTATGTGGACGCCGACGTGTGCCGTCTCGGATATCGCCGGCCAGCTGGAGGCGCCGGTGCCGACGCCGAAGGAGAGCATCGGGGGCTCGGCGGAGACCGAGGTGAGGGACGTGGCGGTGAAGCCGACCGGGCCCGACGCACCGCGGGCGGTGATCACCGCCACCCCGGCGGCATGCCGCCGGAAGACGGAGCGGAGCAGATCGGGAGAGGCGAGCCGAGGGGTACCGAGGCCGGGGACGACCGTCATGGAGTTGTCCTTCTGCGAGGGGAGGCGTGCGGATCGGTGGCCGTTCAACGGCTCGGACAGCACGCGCTCGCGGTACGGGCCAGATCGACATGGACCCGTCCGAAGAGAAGGAGTTCCTCAGGCATAAGGTCAGGCTGACGATACGTGGTGCGCACAGTCAAGTACGTTCCGGTATGTGGGAGATGACTCACCCTCGGGCTCCTCTCCATGTCACACCCCCTCAGACCGCCTCCCCCAGAGCGGCGATCACGTCCGCCTTGCGGGGCTGTCCGGTGGCCCGCCGCACCACGTGGCCGTCGGCGTCGAGGACCAGCACGGTCGGGGTCTTGAGGATGTCGAGCCGGCGTACGAGGTCCAGATTGTCCTCGGCGTCGAGCTCGACGTGGGTCACGCCCGGGACCATGCCGGCGATCTCGCCGAGGACGCGCCGGGTGGCCCGGCATGGCGCGCAGAAGGCGCTGGAGAACTGCACGAGGGTGGCGCGCTCGCCGAGCTCCCCGCCCAACTCGGCCGCGCCGAGCCGCTTTCCGTCGTCGCGCCCGCGCACCCTTACTCTCCCGCTCCGCCGCCGATGCAGCACCCCGTAGGCGCTCGCCGCCGCGAGCACCACCACGCACACCACGATTCCGGTCATCACCCTGCTCAAGCGTTCACGAGACTGCAAAGATTCCCGACTCCCCGGAAGCCTTTCCATTGCGGAATGCTTGATTCATGGACATCGATGTGAGGGGGCCGCGCTTCGGGGCGGCCGTGACGACCGTCGTGCTGGCGGTCGTTCTGGTCACCGGGAGCGCCTGGCTGCTGGCCTGGCAGACGCTGGCGTTCGCACTGGGCGCGGCCGGCGGGGTGGGCCGTTCGCCGTACGGCTGGCTCTTCCGTACGGCCGTACGGCCCCGGATCGGGCCGCCGACGGAGTTCGAGGCGCCGGAGCCGCCGCGGTTCGCGCAGGCCGTGGGACTGGTCTTCGCGGGGCTCGGGCTGGTCGGTTACACCTTCGGTCCGGACTGGCTGGGACTGGCCGCCACCGGGGCCGCGCTCGCGGCCGCGTTCCTCAACGCCGGCTTCGGCTACTGCCTGGGGTGCGAGATGTATCTGCTCCTGCGGCGACTGACGGTGCGCGCCGGGTAAAGGCAACGCCAAAATCCGAGGTGGATCAAGGGGCGACGTGACGAGGATCTCGCCGTTCCCCGGCACTTGGGCTTGGCCCTCGGGCGTTCTTGGGGCACGATCTGCGACAAGCCGTAAACCTACGGCTGCGTAACTTTCCCCAACCGGGAGCCTCTGGGAGCCTCCTTCCCAGGCAGAGAAGGAAGGGTCCACCCCGTCCATGGCAGAGCTTGTCTACCGTCCCGTCGTCGGTTTCGCCCAGACCCTGTTCAAGGCGTGGGACCTCAAGATCGACTGCAAGGGGTCGGAGAACATTCCGCGCTCGGGCGGCGCCGTGCTGGTGAGCAACCACATCAGCTACCTGGACTTCGTCTTCAACGGCCTGGCCGCTCTGCCCCAGAAGAGACTCGTGCGCTTCATGGCGAAGGAGTCGGTGTTCCGGCACCGGATCTCCGGTCCGCTGATGCGCGGCATGAAGCACATCCCGGTGGACCGCGAGCAGGGTGAGGCGGCCTACGCCCACGCGTTGGACTCGCTGCGCTCCGGCGAGATCGTCGGGGTCTTCCCGGAGGCCACGATCTCGCAGTCGTTCACGCTGAAGAGCTTCAAGTCGGGCGCCGCCCGGCTGGCCCAGGAGGCGGGCGTCCCGCTGATCCCGATGGCCGTCTGGGGCACCCAGCGCCTGTGGACCAAGGGCCATCCGCGCAACTTCAAGCGCAGCCACACCCCGATCACGATCCGGGTCGGCGAGGCGATCGAAGCCTCCAAGGACAAGTACGCCGGCGCCATCACCCGCCAGCTGCGCGAGCGCGTCCAGGAACTCCTCGAGGCCGCCCAGCGCGCCTATCCCGTCCGCCCGAAGGACGCCACGGACACCTGGTGGATGCCGGCCCACCTGGGCGGCACGGCCCCCACACCGGAGCAGGTCCGCGCGGCCGAGGCACGCTGACGCCCAAGAGCCGCGCCGCCGCTCGCACCGCCTCCGAACCGCCTCACGCTTTCGCGGTCTGGACGCCCGGTCGACCCGTGGCTACGGTCCCCGTACCGGGCCCGCGCCCGGGAAAGGGGGCCCGAGCTGCGTGCTTGCCGAGGTCGCGGCCGGAGTGATCGTCGAGGCCGTCGTCAGTACCGCGCGCTGGTTCAGGCGTGAGACCGCAGGCGGGGAAGCCACCGAAGTCGCTCTGCTCCGTTGGTTCGACACCTACGCTCTCGAACCCTCCCAAGGCGCTGGCCCCACGCTGCCGGACGGTGTCCCCTCCGATGCAGTGCGGGACTTCTTCCGCCACGATGACAGCCAGGCACTGCTGCATGAGCTGATGGCGTCCCGTCTCACCGACGCCCCGGAAGCCGTGATCACCAAGCTGCGCGAGGCGTACGCCTCATGCGCCCACGCCGCGCTGGACCCGGTGTTCGCACAAGCCGGAATCGATGCTCCCGAAGTGGCTGCGGGCACCCTCGCGGAGGACTTCTTCGATCACTGCGATCTCGAAATCGCCGGGTTCGTCGGGCAGTTGAGTGCAACAGATTCGACGCTGCTCGACCGGATCCGTCAGGAGGCGTTCTCGGCCCGTGTCGTCGCCGTCCTCGGGGCCATCGAACGCCACACGCGCGCCCTGTCCTTACGGGACTCGAGCTGCCTGGCGGCTGAGCAGGCGTTCGTCTCCACCTACCGTCGGCAGGCCGCATTCGCCCACAGGGCCCTGGAACCCCCCGATTTCGAGCGCCGCCGGCGCGTGCCGATCGGGGACCTGTACGTGAGCCCCGGCATCACCGCACTCCTCGAGAACCGGGCCGCGCAGGATGACGGGGCCTCGCTCGACCTGACGGATCTGCAGCGCGCACTCGACCGGACGGTCCTGCTCGGCGACCCCGGCTGCGGCAAGTCGACCGCCTGCCAGGTCCTGCTGCACCGGCAGGCCTCCGACCCCGGGGCGCGGGTTCCGTTCCTCGTCGTCCTACGCGAATTCGCGCTCGCGGACCAAGGCCGGCGGTCGGTGGTCGATCACATCGAGTACCGTCTGGAGACGTACTACCAGTGCCCGGCACCACCGGGTGCCGTCGACCGGCTCCTGCTGAGCGGAGGGGCTGTCGTGGTCTTCGACGGCCTCGACGAGTTGGTGGACACCACCCGGCGACGCGAGATGACCGAGATAGTCGAGCTCTTCTGCGTCCAGTACCCCCTGGCTCCCGTCCTGGTGACGTCCCGCGCGGTCGGATACGACGAGGCGCGTCTCGACGACCGTCTCTTCGAGTGCTTCCAGCTCGGGCCGTTCGATACGGAGCAGAGCCAGGAGTACGTCGAGAAGTGGTTCGCGCAGGAGGAAGTGACTCCGGAGGACGCTCGTCGCAGCGCGTCGTCCTTCCTCACCGAGAGCTCCGGATTGCCGGACCTGTGTGCCAATCCGTTGATGCTTGCGCTGATGTGCATCCTCTACCGGGGCACGAGTTCCCTTCCGCGCAATCGCCCCGAGGTGTACGAGCAGTGCGCCTCCCTGCTGTTCCGCAAGTGGGACGTCCGGCGCAGGATCCATGTGGAACTCTCGATGGCGCGCCTGGTCGAACCTGCCCTGCGACACCTCGCCTTCTGGCTGCTGACTCGGCGCGGCGACGCTGCAGCGGTGGCGGAGCGCGAAATTGTCGACCGCGTCATGGACTTCCTGGACGAACGCGGCTTCGAGGACCGGACCGAAGCAAGAGCGGCCGCGCAGCAGTTCGTCGGGTTCTGCCGAGGACGCGCCTGGGTGTTCAGTGATGTCGGCACCGACGCGCAGGGGGAGAGTCTCTACACCTTCACGCACCGAACCTTCCTGGAGTACTTCGCCGCCGCGCAACTCGCGAGCACGAGTGATACCCCGGAGGTGCTCGCACGGCGTCTGGCGCCGAGAGTGACCCGCCAGGAGTGGGACGTCGTGGGCCAGCTGGCGGTGCAGATAAAGGACCGCACAACAGACGCGGGAGCCGCGCGTGTCTTCACGACGTTGCTGAGCGACCGTCGCCGCAGGTCGGTGGCCAGCCGCGGAAACCTGCTCGCATTTCTCGCACGCTGCCTGACCTGCGTGGATCCGCCACCCCGCACGGTACGACGGCTTGCCCGAGCGACAGTCGAGCACCTGATGCTCGGAGATCCGGCGACGGAGTGCAGTGCTCCGCTGGCCGCGCTGCTGCGCAGCAGCTGGGACTGCCGCGACGTCGTCACGGATGAAATCAGCCATGCCATCGACGAGGCTGTGAGGTCGGACGATCCCACTCGCCGCCGCGCCGCGCTGCTCCTGGCGGGCTACGCCGGGTACGCGTTCCAGGGCGCCTATTCCTCTCCGGCTCATGCGCACTGGGAGGAGTTCTCCAAGCTGATGATCGCCCGCCACGCCGTGGAATTCCTGGCGATCGCACCCGATCACACGGGCCTGATGGACGTCTGCCTCGGCAATGGCCTTACCGACCTCGGAGATTGCTTCCAGCGCTGCGAACTGGATTTCGGGTCGCTCTGGCAAGGCTGGCAGATGGGAATCTTCGGGCCTGGAGCCTGGTATCCCTACGCCTCCCGCTGTGTGTTCGTCCTGCTTCTGGGTACCGAAGGGTGCCGGCCCTTGTTCGAGACGACTGTCCGGGACTGCACGGCGGCCGGCGCCTGGCTCGTCCGTAACCCCGAGCCGCCCTGGACAGATCGCGCCGACGACGTGTCCGCCTTCTTGATCACCATTGGCGAATCCCTCGCGGCACGGGAAGGGCAGCGACTGCCCGAGCTCACCCCCGAGGGCTATCTCGGGGCCGCAGTGATGCTTCTGGCCTCCCTTGAAGCCAGCCGTGAACCCTCCGTCGAAAGAATCGTCCCGGAACTCGGCCCGCTGACTCAGCTGGCCGCGTACGTTCTAACTCGGTACGGCAACGACGGCACCCACCTCCCCGATCTCCCTGTCCCAGGCGCGTTCCACGGCGTCCTGCGGGCCTGGGCCCGGCGTGAGGTGAACTTCGTACGCCGGGCGTGACCGAGCCTGTGAGCCGTCAGGCGCCCTGCGACGGCGGGCGGACCTCGATCCGTGCGTCCGGGCTGAACTTCTGCAGCAGGTCGGCGAGTTCCTCCGCCGCGGTCTCGACGTCGGCGACGGGCATCGGCGTGAGGCTCTCCAGCAGGAAGATTCCGGTCACCGTCTCCTCGGTGAGACGGGTGCGCGGGCCCTGGCGCCAGTTCCAGCGGCGGCAGGTGACGCCCGCTTCGTCGCGCCACACGATCTCGCCCGCGTCCGGGTGCTCGATGACCTGCTCCCCGCCCGCGACGGTGACGAAGTCCTCCTCGCCGGTGGCGCGCACCAGGCGCATACCGCCCTCGATGCGGTCGATGTCCTCGCCGCCCACGGGGACGAGATGGGCGACGCTGATGGCGTTGTAGACGTCCACCAGGAGATTGATCCGGGGCAGGCCCGCCTCCGACAGCGCCCGCTTGGCCAGTGCCTCCGCCGAGTTGCGGGTGCGCGAGGGCTTCGACCCGAACGCCGTGTACGCCTCCCGCCAGGCCGCCATGTGCGGGTCTTCGTGCGGTGCGCGCCCGGCCAGACGTACGGCCAGGCGGCGGGTCGCGTCGTCGAGGAGCGCGGAACTGGCCTCCGTGCTCGGGCCGTTGACCAGCCCGTGCGCCTCGACGGCGATGTGCGTGAAGCCGGGCACGAGCGCGCGCACCTCGTCGGACACGGTCAGCGTGAGGGTCATCGTCCGCCTTCTCCCGGGGATCAGAGTGCGGTGGGGAGTGTCCGCCACAGGTGCGGCCGGTCGGGGGCGGCCTTGAGGACATCGAGAACCACCGGATGCGGTGCAGCATACAGGACTGGATAGTCCAGCTCATTGAACTCGGGGTCGGTCACGAAGGCCAGCCGCTCCCCGTCGAGCGAGAACTGCGCGTCCACGCCCGGCTTGTTGCCCCGAGGGTCCTGCCGATGCCAGGCCCCGTTGAACCGCACGGCGACCAGGCCGTGCAGCACCTCGAACTTCTGATAGCACAGCGCCGTCGGGATGTCCTCGGCCCGCAGCAGCGCGGCGAGCGCGTGGGCCTTGGCGTAGCAGATGCCGGTCCCCTGCTCCAGGACGTCGGAGGCGCGCCAGGTGACCCGGAGGTCGCCGGAGTCCTGCGAGTGCGGAATGGTGTCGCGGACGAACTCGAAAGCCGCTCGCGCATATTCATACGAGTTGGCCACCCCGGCGGCGAGCCCGGCAGCCGTCTCACGCACGAGCGGATGATGATGGTCGATCACCTCGTCGGCGGCCAAGTAGGCGGAGAGATCTGCGGTTTCCTGGATCATCTGCATGAGAGGAGAGAGTAGGCGGCAGTCGAGTCGAGCGTCAATTTAATTGCGGCTATACGCATATCTATGCAGTCGCGGCAGAACGGCCGACCATCGCCGCAACCCTTGCGCCTTGTTACAACCCCTCCCCCGCACCGCCGGTCTGCGTCAGCGACCGGTCACCGGTCACCGACGAGTTCGTCGGCGTTCTCATCGACCAGGGGGAATCCATGAAGCATCGTCTGCTCGGAGCCGCGCTCGCCGGCTGCGCCCTTGCCGCGGTCGGGGCCGGGCCCGTGTACGCCGACTCCGACCAGCTGTGGATCGACGTACCGTCGGAGTCGGTGCTCCCGGTGCACGGCCCGAGCGGCACGGCCGAGCGCTCGCTCACGGTGCGCGTCGGCCACGACAACACCGAGAACGAGGTCGGGCCCGGCCGGCTGACCGTGGACGCGAGCGAGGTCGCCTCCTTCGCGCGGGTGTCGTGGCCCTCGAACTGCGCGCCTGAGTCCGCGGTGAAGGCGGTCTGCGACTACCCGGGGATGCCGGCGGGAACGGACCTCGTGACGGCGGCCGAGCTGGGTCTGACCGCCCTGCCGGACGCGGACCTCGCCGCCTCCGGGTACGTGCGCTACACCGCGAGCGCCGGCGAGCTGACGTCGTTCCCCGCGGAGACCCGGGTCAGCCTGGCCGACGGTCCGGACCTCGGTCTGAGCCAGGCCGAGTACCAGCGGGACCTCAGGCCCGGCACGAACACCCGGGTGAGCGCGACGGTCGGCAACACCGGCAGCCGCACCGTGCAGCGGACGCTGCTGTGGGTCAACGCGTCGTACGGACTGCGCTTCAAGGAGCGGTACTCCAACTGCGAGTACCGGCAGCACCCGACCGGCGAGTCCGCGCTCTGCGTGCTGGACGAGGCGGTGGCTCCGGGCGAGCGGTACGGGCTGACGACCGATCTGCGCGTGGAGCGCAGGGCGCTGTACGAGCGGTTCGACCACTCCGTGCTGCCGTACTCGGACCAGGCGCTGGAAGAGGCCCGCGGCGAGGACACCTGGACCCCGGGAACGGGGCCCGAGCTGGATCTGCGCCCCGCGGCGGCGGCACCGGCCGCCGCCGGGGACGACGACATCGATCTGCTGGACAACTACCGGACCGTCATCCTCGACGCCAGGAACACCGCCGATCTGAAGCTCACCGGCAGCAGGGTGCGCGGGGCGGCCGGCGACACCGTGACCGCCTCCGTCACCGTGCAGAACCGGGGCCCGGCATGGGTGGCGTCGCTGGGTGCGGGCTCGCCCGTGGCGGTGGTGCGGTTCCAGGCACCCGAGGGCACGACCATCGTGGGTCTGCCGGATGATGAGTGCACGTCACTGCCGCCGTCCGAGGAGGGGGAGCCCGTGACGACGTACTCCTGCTGGACGCCGATCTACCTGCGCGACGGGGCGTCCCACAAGGTGGAGGTGCAGTTGAGGATCGACGAGGTGGTGCGCGGCGCGCGCACCACCGTCGAGATCCTCGACGACGAAGCGGAGCTGCCCGTCAGCAAGTTCGACCCGAACCTGCGCAACAACCGCGCGCAGATCGTGGTCAACTGACGGGCGACGGGCGCTAGCGCGCCATCTCCTCCTTGAGCGCCGCCACGAACGCGTCCACGTCGTCCTCGGTCGTGTCGAACGCGCACATCCAGCGCACGACGCCGGCCGCCTCGTCCCAGAAGTAGAAGCGGAACCGCTTCTGCAGGCGCTCGCTCACGTCATGGGGAAGCTTGGCGAACACACCGTTGGCCTGCACCGGGTAGAGGATCTCCACACCGTGCACGGCGCGCACGCCCTCAGCGAGGCGCTGGGCCATCTCGTTGGCGTGCCGGGCGTTGCGCAGCCACAGGTCCTTGGCGAGCAGGGCCTCCAACTGCACCGACACGAAGCGCATCTTGGAGGCGAGCTGCATGGACAGCTTGCGCAGGTGCTTCATGTGGCTGACGGCGTCCTGGTTGAGGACGACGACCGCCTCACCGAACAGGGCGCCGTTCTTGGTGCCGCCGAGGGAAAGGATGTCGACGCCGACCGCGTTGGTGAACGTCCGCATGGGGACGTTCAGCGAGGCGGCGGCGTTGGCTATCCGGGAGCCGTCCAGGTGCACCTTCATGCCGTGCGCATGGGCGTGGTCGCAGATCGCGCGGATCTCGTCCGGGGTGTAGAGGGTGCCCAGCTCGGTGCTCTGGGTGATCGAGACGACCTGGGGCATCGCCCGGTGCTCGTCGTCCCAGCCGTACGCCTGCCGGTCGATCAGCTCGGGGGTGAGCTTGCCGTCGGGGGTGGGCACGGTGAGCAGCTTGAGGCCGCCCATGCGCTCCGGGGCGCCGCCCTCGTCGACGTGGATGTGCGCGCTCTCGGCGCAGATCACCGCGCCCCAGCGGTCGGTGACCGCCTGGAGCGCGACGACGTTGGCGCCGGTGCCGTTGAACACCGGGAACGCCTCGGCGGTGGCGCCGAAGTGGCTGCGCACGATCCGCTGGAGGTTCTCGGTGTAGTCGTCCTCGCCGTACGCCACCTGGTGCCCGCCGTTGGCCAGGGCCAGGGCGGCGAGCACCTCCGGGTGGGCGCCGGCGTAGTTGTCACTGGCGAAGCCGCGGACGTCCGGGTCGTGGTGACGCCGGGCGTCGGTCTTCGGAGGGTTCACGGCTTCTCGGTCAGCCACAGGCGGTTTCCGTTCACTTCGGCGGCGGACTTGTCCCAGACGCCGACGACGGCCTCGGCCAGGTCCCTGACGTCCGTGAAGCCCGCGAACTTCGCGTTGGGGCGGTCGGCGCGCATCGCGTCGTGCACCAGCGCCTTCACCACCAGGATGGCAGCCGCGGACGTCAGGTCCTCGGCGCCCCCGGCCTTGCGGAAGGCGTCGGCCAGCGCGAGCGTCCACGCCTCGGCGGCGGCCTTGGCGGCGGCGTACGAGGCGTTCCCGGCGGTCGGCTTCGAGGCGCCGGCGGCGCTGATCAGCAGATACCGGCCGCGCTCGCTGCGCTGGAGGGGCTCGAAGAAGGCGAGCGAGGTGTGCTGCACGGTGCGGATGAGCAGCAGCTCCAGGAAGTCCCAGTCGTCGAGGCTGGTCTTGATGAAGGTCTCGCTGCCGCGCCAGCCGCCGACGAGATGGACCAGGCCGTCGACGCGGCCGAACTCCTTCTCGGTGCGCAGTGCCCAGTCACGGGTGGAATCCAGGTCGAGCAGGTCGACCGTCTCGCCGGTGACCGCCGCGCCGCCGGAGGCGTAACGCGCCGCGTCCACTGCCTCCGCCAGTCGCTCGGGGTCGTTGTCCGCGCCGACCACGGTGGCGCCCGCTTCCGCGAGTCGCCGCAGTGCCGCCCGGCCGGCGGGTCCGCCCGCGCCGGCCACCGCGATCACCGCACCGCTGAGAGCTCCGTTCCCCGCCATCTTCTTCGCCTCCTGCTGAGCCGTGTTCTCGGTGCCGCTGTCGCTCACGCGGCGACTCGCTCGGCGCTCTCCGCCGTGATGCCCTTGGTGGAGGCGATCACGTTCTTCAGCTTCTTGGAGAGGGCCTCATAGAACATGCTCAGCGGAAACTCGTCCGGAAGCACGTCATCGACGAGCTTGCGCGGCGGCTGGGTCAGGTCCAGGGCGTCCGGACCCTTTGCCCAGCGGGACCCCGGGTGCGGGGAGAGGTAGGTGGAGACGAGCTCGTAGCCGGCGAACCAGTGCACGAGCTTCGGGCGGTCGATGCCGTCGCGGTAGAGCTTCTCGATGTCGGCGCACAGCTGGTTGGTGACCTGCGGGGCGCGGTCCCAGTCGATGTGCAGCTTGTTGTCGGTCCAGCGGACGACATCGTGCTTGTGCAGGTAGGCGAAGAGCAGCTGGCCGCCGAGGCCGTCGTAGTTGCGCACGCGCTCGCCGGTGACCGGGAAGCGGAACATACGGTCGAACAGCACGGCGTACTGCACGTCACGGGCCTGCGGGACGCCGTCGGCCTGCAGCTTCACGGCCTCCTTGAAGGCGGTGAGGTCACAGCGCAGCTCCTCCAGGCCGTACATCCAGAACGGCTGGCGCTGCTTGATCATGAACGGGTCGAACGGCAGGTCACCGTGGCTGTGGGTGCGGTCGTGGACCATGTCCCACAGGACGAACGCCTCTTCGGTGCGCCGCTGGTCGTGGACCATCGCGGCGATGTCCTCGGGCAGGTCGAGGCCGAGGATGTCGACGGCGGCGTCGGTGACGCGGCGGAAGCGGGCGGCCTCACGGTCGCAGAAGATGCCGCCCCAGCTGAAGCGCTCGGGCGCCTCGCGCACGGCGATCGTCTCCGGGAAGAGGACAGCGGAGTTGGTGTCGTACCCGGCCGTGAAGTCCTCGAACTTGATGCCGCAGAACAGCGGGTTGTCGTAGCGGGTGCGCTCCAGCTCGGCCAGCCAGTCCGGCCAGACCATGCGCAGGACGACCGCCTCGAGGTTGCGGTCGGGGTTGCCGTTCTGCGTGTACATCGCGAAGACGACCAGGTGCTGGAGGCCGTCCGCGCGGCTCGCGGCGGGCTGGAAGGCCAGCAGCGAGTCGAGGAAGTCGGGCACCTCGAAGCCGCCCTCGGCCCAGCGGCCGAGATCCTTCACGAGGGCCGCGTGGTAGGCCGCGTCGTGCGGCAGCAGCGGGCTCAGCTCCTCGACGGCCGTCACGACACGCCGTACGGCCGCCTCGGCGTCGGACCGCGCGGGCGCGCCCTCGGCCTCGAAGTCGATCGACCCGTCCTTGGACTGCCATGGCCGGATCAGCTCCACGGCATCCTTGAGCACCGGCCACGCCGGGTGCTCAACCACCCTGGTCATGGGAGGAACCTGCTCCTCCGAAGCCGCCTGCACAAGAATTTCCGTCATGTCCCATCCTCCACGGGAGAACCTCGCGTAAGCACACCGTATGCATACGGGGTTCCTCCCAGCAAGAGGAAGCCCGGGAAATTATCCTGCGCACACCCAAGGTCACCGAACTTTTTCCTGTTGGATGTCTCGTCGGCGATTAGAGGTGCCTCCAGCGGGCATACGCGGAGTCCACCCACGAGATCCGGTCAATCCCCGGAGGACTCGCCCACGCCAGGGTGACTGCCCATAGGGGTGCGAACCAGGCACGGCATGCCCCCGGCCGCAAACCCTGCGTACACGTGGGGTTCATCACGCGCACAGGCCACTAGGCTGCGGCTCGGCCCACGCGAACAGTCCGCTCCGGTTCGCGCGAGCTCCCCCGCCGCCGTCGACGGAAGCGAGTTGAACCTTGAACTTCCTTACCATCGGTCACCGCGGAGTCATGGGTGTCGAACCCGAGAACACCCTCCGTTCCTTCGTCGCCGCCCAGCAGGCCGGCCTCGATGTCATCGAACTGGACCTCCACCTCAGCAAGGACGGCGCCCTCGTCGTCATGCACGACACCGATGTGGACCGCACGACCGACGGAACCGGCCCGATCGCCGACAAGACCCTCGCCGAACTGCGCGCCCTGGACGCGGGCCGCGGCGAGCGCGTACCGGTCTTCGAGGAGGTCCTGGAGGCCGTGAGGTCACCCCTCCAGGCCGAGATCAAGGACGTGGCCGCGGCCCGGGCGCTCGCCGAGGTGATGAAGGACCGGGACCTGGCACCGCGCGTCGAGGTGTCCTCGTTCCACGACGAGGCCGTCGCCGAGATCGCCCGCCTGGTGCCCGGGGTACGCACCGCCCTGATCGCCAGCCGCTACGGCACCGACATCGTGGACCGCGCCGTGGCGGCCGGCGCCGCGACGGTCTGCCTGAACATCCGCCGGCTCACCCTGGAGGTCGTGGAGCGCGCCCGCAAGGCGGACCTGCGGATCATCGGCTGGGTGGTGAACACCCAGGACCACCTGCGTCTCGTACGGGCCCTGGAGCTGGACGGCGCGACGACCGACTATCCGGAGATCAAACGCACCGGCCGCTTCACCGCGTGAGCGTCACGCCAGCGCCTTGACCAGCAGCTCGAACTGGAGGTCCGCGCGCTGCGGGATGCCGAAGCGCTCGTCGCCGTACGGGAACGGGGTCATCCGGCCCGTACGGCGGTAGCCGCGCCGCTCGTACCAGGCGATCAGGTCGTCGCGTACGGAGATCACGGTCATGTGCATCTCGGTGGCGCCCCAGGTCTCGCGGGCCTGCCGCTCCGCCTCCGCGATGATCACCTTGCCGAGGCCGGCGCCCTGGAGTGCCGGGCTGACGGCGAACATCCCGAAGTAGGCGTGGGTTCCTCGGTGTTCGAGCTGGCAGCAGGCGACGACCCGCCCGTCCCGCTCGACGGTCAGCAGCCTGCTGTCGGGCGACTTGATGACCGCCAGCACGCCCTCCGGGTCGGTCCGCTGGCCTTCGAGGATGTCCGCCTCGGTGGTCCACCCGGCCCGGCTGGAGTCCCCGCGGTAGGCGGACTCGATCAGCACGACCAGCGTGTCGACGTCGGTGTCGGTGGCTTCGCGGAAGACGAGTCCGGCGGAGGCGTCGGGCGCGGCGGTGTCCATGGTGCGGTTCTCCCCTTCACGGGCGCGGCTCGGGCACCGCTGAGCCTAACGCGCCGCTAGGCTCCCGCTGCATGGTGCACGTACTGAGCGGCCGGACCCTGCTGCGGCCCACCGATCCCGAACGGTCCCGTGTCTTCTACGGCGAGCAGCTCGGCCTCGCCGTCTACCGCGAGTTCGGCACCGGCCCCGAGCGCGGCACCGTCTACTTCCTCGGCGGCGGCTTCCTGGAGGTCTCCGGACGCTCCGAGACGCCGCCGTCCCCGGCAGTCCGGCTGTGGATGCAGGTCCCGGACGTGGCCGCCGCGCACGAGGAGCTGGTGGCGAAGGGCGTCGGGATCGTACGGCCTCCGGTGAAGGAGCCCTGGGGGCTGATCGAGATGTGGATCGCGGACCCGGACGGGACGCCGATCGTGCTGGTGGAGGTACCGGCGGACCATCCGATCCGCTACCGCCCCGGAATCTAGGGCGGGGCTCCAGGGCCTGCCGGTGCGGGTCCGTTGTCGCCGGATGGCCGGGGTCCGGGGCGGGGCTTAGCGTGCTGGAGGGGGTCTTCGTCGCGGGAGGAACGCCATGAAACTCGACAAGCCGGTGACCGGCGGGCCCTGCTGGACCGAGCTCGGCACGAGTGATCTGGCCGGGGCCAAGCAGTTCTACGAGGGGCTGTTCGGCTGGCGGGCCGAGACCGATCCCCGTCAGGAGGCGGGCGGCTACACGGTGGCGCATCTCGGGGACGCGGCGGTGGCCGCGCTGACCCCGCTGTACCAGGAGGGGCAGCCGGTGGCGTGGAACGTGTCGTTCGCGGTGCCGGACGCCGACGCGGCCGCCGAGCAGGTCACGCAGGCAGGCGGCACGGTGCTGGTGGGCCCGATGGACGTGTTCGAGGTGGGCCGCTTCGCGGTGGCCGTGGACCCCACGGGAGCGGTGTTCCAGCTGTGGCAGGCGCGGTCCTTCCCCGGTGCGGGGCTCCTCAACGCGCCCGGCGCGCTGGGCTGGGTGGAGCTGATGACGCGGGCGCCCGAGCGGGCCGTCGAGTTCTACACGACGGTGTTCGGCTGGACCGTGAACGCCTCGGAGCACTACACGCAGTGGGGCATCGCCGGTGACGACTTCGGCGGAATGATGGACATGGACGACAGGTTCCCGCACGAGGTGCCGGCGCACTGGCTGCCGTACTTCGCCGTGGTGGACGTCGGGGCGACGGCCGAGGACGCGGCGCGGGCGGGCGGCACGGTGCTCATGGAGCCGACGTCGATGCCCAACGGGCGGGGCCTGGCCATGCTGCGGGACCCGCAAGGCGCGGTGTTCGGTGTCTACCACGAGCCGCCGCAGCCCTGATACCCGGTTCAGGCACGCAACGCGCCCAGTCGGCCCTCCAGCCGGCCGAGCAACTCGCCCAGCAAGGAGGCGAGTTCGCCGCGTCCCTCGGAGTCCAGCTCGGACAGTACGGAGGTCTCGTAGGCGAGTTGCTCCGGCAGGACGCCGTCGACGAGATCCCGGCCCTCGTCGGTGAGGCGGAGGTGGGCCACGCGCCGGTCGCGGGTGTCGCCGCGGCGCTCGACCAGGCCCCGTTCGGTCAGCTGCTTGAGGCGCTTGGTGACGGCGGCGCCCGAGGAGAAGGTCTCGCGGGCGAGTTCGCTGGGCGTCAGTTCGTGGCCGGTGCGGCGCAGCGCGCCGAGCAGGTCGAACTCGGGGCGGCTGAGGCCCGCGCGGCGCAGGGGGGCGTCCTCGGCCTGCTGGAGGAGGGCGGCGCAGCGGTTGATCCGGCCGATGATCTCCATGGGCGCGGTGTCGAGGTCGGGGTGGACGCTCTGCCACTGCCGGACCACGGCGGCCACCGTGTCGCGTCTCGTCCCGGTCGGCCCGCCGCTGGTCGCCGTCATGGCCGTACGCCCTCCGTCGTGTTGCCCGTGCGCTGGTCCGGGTGCCGTCCTCGGCTACTACCCGTAGCGGCGAGCGTACGTGGTCCGGCGCGCTCGGCACGCACGACCCGCTTCCGGTGCGGCACCACGACGGCGGCGGCGAGTCCGACGAGCGCGCCGACCAGGGTGTCCACGACCCGCTCGGCGATCAGCGGGCCGGGCTGCTGGAACCCGCCGAACTCGGTGATCAGGAGCGCCATCGGGGTCACGCAGACGCTGCCGAGCCAGTAGTTGCGGCCGATGAGCGCCTCGGCGCCGAAGTTGAGGGCGAGACAGCACAGGACCAGGGCGACCTCGCCGGTGTGGGCGAGGGGCACCAGCGCGGCGAAGAAGAGGACGCCGAGGAGGTTGCCGACGACGCGCTGGACGCCGCGGCCCCAGGTGAGGGCGAGGTCGGCCTGGTACAGGGACGCGGCGGTGACCAGGGCCCAGTAGGGGCGGCCGATGCCGAGGGCCAGGGAGGCGTAGCCGGCGAGGGCGCAGCCGAGGGCGGTGCGCAGGGCAAGCGGGGCCAGGGGGCGCACGCGGTGCCACAACGGGCCGGGGCGCGGGGCGAGTTCGGAGTCGACGCCGGTGAGGTGCGGGACCTCGGGCACGGGCCGGTTGCCGCGCACCTGGCGGGCCCAGTCGCGCAGTGGCGCGGGGTCGGCGTCGGAGGGCGCGGCGAGGGCGACCTCGGCACGGACCATGAGCCGTTCGAGGGCGCGGTGGGTCTCGGGGGCGGTGGAGGACGGGGTGGCGTCCGTGGAGCGCAGTGCCTGCCGGGCGGCCTGTACGGCGGTGACGGTGGCGGTGTGGGTCGCGGTGGTGTCCTGTCCGGTGCCATGGGCCTCGGCGTGCGCCGCGGCGGCGTTCAGGGCTGCCGCGGTGGCCCGGCGCTCGGGGCCGTGCGGGCGCAGGAGACCGGGGGCCATGCCGACGAGCCATGCCCAGGCGCCGGCCGCCGCGGCCAGCCCGAGGTGGACCGGGATCCGGTCCGGTGACTGCGGGACGAACAGGGCGGCGGAGCTGATGAAGGTGAGGACGACGTTGCCGGGCGGGCCGACGCGGGTCGCGTCGCACAACACCTTCTGCACGGCCGCCAGCACCGCGCCGACAGCGACCAGGACGAGGGCGCTGCGCGTCAGGGAGGCCGTGAGCAGGGCGGTCGCGAGACCGCCGAGCATGCCGAGGATCACCCATGCCAGGGCACGGGCCCGGGCGGCGTAGGGACGGTTGTGGGCGTAGAGCGCGCAGAGCGACCCGGCCATCGTGTACATGGCCAGGTCCAGGCGGCCCAGCACGAGGAGGGCGAGGTTGGGCGGGGCGACGGCGGCTACCACGCTCAGGGCGGGCTTGAACCAGATGTCGGAGGGCCGGCCGAGGCGCAGCACTCCGGCGAGCGGGAGACGACTGCTCATGACCATCACCTTAGCAAGTGTTTTACTCGTAAAGCACATCGGACGCCGAGCGGGCCCATGGTGTGACCTGCCGCGCTCCGTCGAATGCTCCCCGCGTACACCCTTGCGCTTGCGTGCGCGCCGCACGGCCGGGGCATCGACGCACTGTCCGACACCGTCGAGCGGGGAGGTGCGCGTGCACGGACCGGCTTCGCCCGGCTGGCTGCTGGTCGCGCTGTGTGCGGCGACCGGGGTCTACTGCCTGCTGCGGATGCGCAGTCACGTCGAGGAACAGCGCCGCACCGCGGGCGGCGAGGCACTGATGGGGTTCGGCATGGCCGCGATGGCGGTACCCGCCGCGGTGTTCACACCGCCGTCGTGGGCCTGGCCCGCCTACGCCGCCGTGTTCGGCGCGGCCGCCCTGCACGCCCTGTGGTCCGCCCGGGCCGGCGGGCACCATCTGCACCACATGGTGGGGGCCTCGGCGATGGTCTACATGGCGATCGCGATGGCGGTGTCGCCGGGCCACCACGGCGGTTCAGGCGTGCCGTACGTGACGGGCGTGCTGCTCGTGTACTTCACGGGCTATGTGCTGCTCTCCGGGATCCGGCTGGTGCCGGTCGCCGCCGGCGCCGGCGGGGGCGCCGGGTGGGGCGACCGACCGGAGCTGGCGCGGGCCTGCCGGCTGTCGATGGGGATCGCGATGGTGGCGATGCTGCTGACGCTGTGACACGGGATCGCGCCAGGGGACGGGGCTATGAACGCCCGTGGCGCCGACTCTTCGACACGGCCGGCTCTTTGACATGGCCGACTCTTTGACACGGGGGCTCGGACCGTACTTGTCCGTGGTCTGCGTCACTTTGGCGCGGGTGTCCGTACCCCTGAGCGATTCGGCGCTCATAGGGTGCTTCCCATGATGGTCCCCGCGGCACTGTTGCTGCTCGGCGCCCTGACCGCCGTCCTCGCCCCGCGGCTGCTCGCGCGGGCGGACTGGCCGGACCGAGAACCGGTGGTCGCGCTGTGGGTGTGGCAGTGCGTGGTCGCGGCCGTACTGCTGTGCTGCGCACTGTCGATGACGCTCAGCGCGGCGGCCGCGTGGCAGGCGGTGCGTGGTCATGTCTTCGCGCCGGCGCCGAGTGCCGTCGTCGAGGCGTACGCGCTCGGAGTAGGCGGTTCCTGGGCGGCGACGACCGCGGTGACGCTAGCGTGCGGCGGGCTGTGGACCGGGGCCATGCTGGCGCGCGAGGTGTCGCGCGCGCGTGCCAGGCGCCGGCAGCGCAGGGTCGAACTCCTCGTGCGTGCACCGCTGTTGCCGGGTGAGGAGACCGGGAACGACCGTCTGGTGATCCTGGAGGGCGAGCGGCCGGATGCCTGGTGGCTGCCCGGCACGGCGCCGCGACTCGTCATCACGACGGCCGCGCTGCGCCGTCTCAAGGGACGGCAGCTGGACGCCGTACTGGCCCACGAGCAGGGCCACGCGCAGGCCCGGCACGACTGGCTGCTGCACTGTTCGGGGGCGCTGGCAGGCGGGTTTCCGCAGGTGCCGGTGTTCGCCGCGTTCCGCGACGAGATGCACCGTCTGGTCGAACTCGCCGCCGACGACATGGCCTCCCGCCGGTTCGGCCGGCTGACCACCGCCCTCGCCCTGGTCGAACTCAACGAGGACCGGGGCGTGTTCGGCCCCTGCCCGACCGCGCACACGCAGGTGCCGCAGCGCGTGAACCGGCTGCTCACTCCCCCGGACCGCCTCACGGCGGGCCGACGCCTGCGCCTGACGGCAGCGGCCGCCCTCGTCCCGGCGGTGCCGGTGATCGTGGCGGTCGTACCGGGGCTGCGGGCGCTGGGGTAGCCGAGGCGGTGGGCGGCACGGCGGGCGCCGTCGTGCCGGAACACCCGCACGGGGCGGCTGCCGCAGCCCCTGCCCGGGCACCGGCACCGGCACCGGCACCGGCACCGGCACCGGGGACTGCCCCGTCCCGGGACGCAAGCACAGGAGGCGGCTGCCCGCGCCCTCCTCGGGATAGCCCGCTCCCCGCCGGGTACCCGTCAGCCGATGTTGCTCCGGGCCACGGCCCGGTTCTCCTGTGGCGGGCGACGCAAACCCGCCCCCGGCATTGGCCTCCGGCCCCATCGGTCGGCGAGGATCGCAGTATGCACACCCAGTCCGTCGAGTCCCCGCCCCGCCCACCGGCCGAGCGCAGCACCTCCCGCTGGGCCGGTGCCCTGGCGCTGTGCTCGGCGCTGCTGCTCGCCCTGGTCGCCGTGCGCTGGTACCCGCTGATGACCGTGGACAACGACATCGCGGACACCACGCACCGCTGGGCGGTGGACGAGCCCGGCGTCACCCAGGCGTTCCGCATCCTGACGGACTGGGTCTGGGATCCATGGACGATGCGCATACTGACCTTCGCGGTCGCGATCTGGCTCGTGTGGCGCAGAGCCGCCCGCTGGACGGCGCTATGGCTGCTGGCCACATGTCTGCTCGCCACACTGTTCCAGCAGTTCCTGAAGGCCGTGGTCGACCGCCCCCGCCCGGTCTGGCCGGACCCTGTCGACTCCGCCCACTACGCCGCCTACCCCTCCGGCCACGCCATGACGGCGACGGTCGTCTGCGGCCTCCTGCTGTGGCTCCTGCACCGGTACGGCGTCCGCGGCACCCTGTGGCGTACGGCCGTCGCCGTGGGCGTGATCTCCGTGGCCGGCGTCGGCCTGACCCGGATCTGGCTCGGCGTCCACTGGGCCACGGACGTCGTCGGCGGCTGGCTCCTGGGCGCGTTGGTCGTGGCCGTGGCGGTACGGGTGCACACCCACAGGCGGGGCTGAGCGCGCACCGGCGACACGGTGCGCCATAGGCGTCGGACACACACCGGAGGTGTCACGCGTGCACCGGCGGCGCGTTGCGCCGGGGGCGTCGATCTTCCCGCGCGGCCGGTGCACGGCCCCGTAGGATCCCATCATGACCGCAGTTTTGTTCGATTTCTCCGGAACCCTCTTCCGTGTCGAGTCCACCGAGTCCTGGCTGCAGGGAGTGATCGCCGAGGCAGGAGTGGAGCTCGCCGAGGCCGAGTTGGCCGATGCGGCGCAGGCGCTGGAGACGATGGGGGCGCTGCCGGGCGGCAGCGGTCCCTCCTACCTGCCCGAGGACGTCGCGAGCGTCTGGGGAGTGCGCGACAAGAGCGCGGAACTGCACCGCGCGGCCTACACCGGACTCTCCCGGCATGTGCCGCTCCCCGATGACCGGCTGCACGACCTGCTGTACGACCGCCACATGTCCCCGGCCGCCTGGGTGCCGTATCCCGACACCCCCGAGGTGCTGCGGGCGCTGCGTGAGCGCGGCATCGGGGTGGGCGTGGTCAGCAACATCGGCTGGGACATCCGCCCGGTGTTCCGCGAGCACGGCCTGGACCCCTTCGTGGACACCTACGTGCTGTCGTACGAGCACGGCGTCCAGAAGCCCGACCCCCGACTGTTCCGGACGGCCTGCGCGACGCTCGACGTGGATCCGCGCGACGTCGTCATGGTCGGCGACGACCGGCGGGCCGACGGCGGCGCGGCGGCGCTGGGCTGCGCGGTGCACTTCGTGGATCATCTGCCGGCTGCCGAGCGGCCGGACGGGCTGCGGCCGGTGCTGGATCTGGTGCGAGCCGGGGTGCGGGCGAACGGCGTCGATCCGCAGAACCGCCACTGAACAAGTAGCCTCCGGCGACCATCACCCCGGGCTGAGCCCGCCCCGGACGATCCCCCGCGTCGCCCGGGGCAGACAGCAACCCCGACCTGGCGTCATCGAGGCCGGGCCGGACGCGTTGAGTATAGTTGGCTGGCAGCCAGTCAACGCAGGAGTTACAGCATGTCCCCGCGCAGCGCCTCGGTCAATGAAGAGCTGCGGCGGCGATCCCGGGAGCGGCTTCTCCAGGCGGCGGTGGAGTTGGTCGGCGAGCACGGCTACGACGCGACCACGCTGGGCGACATCGCGGACCGTGCGGGATCGGCGCGCGGACTGGTGTCGTACTACTTCCCCGGCAAGCGCCAGCTGGTGCAGTCCGCGGTGCACCGGCTGATGTACCGCACGCTGGAGGAGGCGCTGGAGCGCGAGCCGCGCACCGACGACGGCCGGGAGCGGATGGCCAGGGCGATCGACGCGATCCTGGGCCTGGCCCGGGACCGGCCCGTGCTGATGCGCCAGCACATGGCGGGGATCCTTCAGGCCGAGGGCTTCATGCAGTGCCCGGAACAGCGGCGGCTGGCCGAGCTGCTGCGGGAGGTCTGCGTAGGGCACGGCTCGGCGGACCCGGACACCGACTACCCGATGCTGCGCGCCCTGCTCATGGGCGCGGTGTACGCGGCGCTGGTGCCGGGGGTGCCGATGCCGGTGCCGGTGCTGCGGGCGGAGCTGTTCAAGCGTTACCGGCTCGACCGGGAGCAGGGCGTCCCGCCGGACGCGGAGGCCGTGTCCGGCGGGATCTGCGACATGGATCTGTCACGGTACTTCGCGACCGGGTCCCCACCCGACTGCCCGGAGGGCCGGCCGGATCCGTCCGCTCAGTCGAAGTAGTCCGGCTGGGTCTGGACGTTGAGTTCGCGCAGGTGCACCCCACGGGCCGGAGCGGTACGCCGGTCGTTGAGCTTCAGGACGTCGAAGCCCCTCGCGAGCTCGTTGGAGTAGATGTAGCCGTTGTAGTAGTACGCCGACCAGGAGCCGGCCGACCTGAGGACGTCCGTGGTGAGCGGGCCGCGGTCGAAGTAGGCGATCTCCTCGGGGTTGCGCGAGTCGGTGAAGTCCCAGACGGAGATGCCGCCCTGGTACCAGCCCTGGACCATGATGTCCTTGCCCTTGACCGGGATCAGCGAGCCGTTGTGGGCGACGCAGTTCTCGGTGGCGGCCTGGTGGCGGGGGATCTTGAAGTAGCTGCGGAAGACCAGCTTGCGCTTGTCGCCCTTGCCGACGATGTCGTAGATGCCGTCGGCGCCGCGGTCCGGGCCGATCTCCGCGTTGCAGGTGGCCGCGCTGCCGCCGCCCAGCTCGTCGGTGAAGACGACCTTGTTCGCCTTCTGGTTGAAGGTCGCCGAGTGCCAGAACGCGAAGTTCACGTCGTCCCTGACCTGGTCGATGACCTTCGGGTGTTCCGGGTCCGCGATGGACATCAGGATGCCGTCGCCCATGCAGGCGCCCGCGGCCAGGTCCTTCGAGGGCAGCACGGTGATGTCGTGGCAGCCGGTGGTCTTGCGGACGCCGCCGGGCGGGCCGGGGTTGCCGCCGCCGTCCGGGCCCTCACCGGGGAAGAGCACCGGGAAGTTCACCACGGCCGCTTTCTCGGGCGCGTGGCGCGGCACCTTGATCACGGAGATGCCGTCGTGCGGCGGCTGGCAGTCCGGGTAGGAGGCGTCCGGCGAGTAGGAGGAGACGTAGACGTAGACGTTGCGGCGCTCGGGCACCAGCGTGTGGGTGTGGGATCCGCAGGCGGTCTCGACGGCGGCGACGTACTTGGGGTTCCGCTTGTCGCTGATGTCGAAGACCTTCATGCCCTCCCACGAGGACTTCTCGGTCACGGGCTGGGTCGTGCTGTTGCAACTGCTGTCGCTGCGAGAGGAGTCGGTGGACAGGAACAGCAGGTTCCCGGAGACGGAGATGTCGTTCTGCGAGCCGGGACACAGGACCTGGGCGACCGTCGTCGGCGCTGCCGGGTTGCTGATGTCGAAGACGCGGAAGCCGTCGTAGTTGCCCGCGAAGGCGTATCGGCCCTGGAAGGCGAGATCGGAATTGGTGCCCTGGAGCGCGTCCTTGGGGACGGACGCCAGGTGCTCGATGTTGTCGGAGTGGACGATCTCGTTCTGGCCCGGTATCTCACCGTCCGCCAGCGACTCGCGCACCTGGGCGCGGGTGCGCTCGGAGACCTCCTGCTCCGCGACGGGGCCGTCCCCCGGGTCGGGGGTCGCGAGGGCCGGCTGCGCGGTGAGCAGTGCGGCCAGGAGCCCGGCGGCGGCGGTGGCAACTCCCAGGCGTCTGCGGCGTGTTGGGGGTCTGCTGAACAGGATCACTGTTTCCTCCCTTGTTCCGTTCGCACTGGAACGGTTCACACACGAACGAGTATCGTCACGGTCATGCACATATCAACAGGGGGCAATGAACATGTAACAAGGCAGCCGACCCGCCGCGCGTCGCACGTCATGTCAGGACCGACCGTGCTGGCGGCCCTCGCCGTGCTGGTGCTCGGCGGCTGCGACGACTCCGACGCCAAGTCGCCCGCGCGCAGCGGTCCTTCGGTGATCGTGCCGGGCAAGCCCGGTGAGTCGAACCGGATGCTGTCCGCCGAGGAGGCCGAGCGGCAGCGCGCCGAGGACGACTCCCCCAACTCCGCGGACGTCTCGTACGCACGCATGATGATCGCGCACCACACCCAGGCCCTTGAGATGACCGAACTCGCCCCGGACCGCGCCGAGTCGACGAAGGTGACGAAGCTCGCCGAGCGGATCGCCGCCGCGCAGAAGCCCGAGATCGCCGCCATGCAGGGCTGGCTCAAGACCCACGGCAAGGCCGAGCACGGCGACGGCCACGACCACGGCTCGATGCCCGGCATGGCGACCGAGGCACAGCTGGAGAAGTTGCGCGCCGCGCGCGGGAAGGCGTTCGACCAGCTCTTCCTCACGTTGATGATCACCCATCACGAGGGGGCGATCACCATGGCCACCGATGTGAAGGGGCAGGGGAACAACATCCGGGTCGAGGAGATGGCGGACGAGGTGATCGCTCAGCAGGCGAGCGAGATCACCCGGATGCGGGACATGTTCTGACGGCTCCGGCTCCGGCACCTCGCCGCCGCAGCCGCGGTGCCGGCGCCCAGACCGCGGTCAGCGGCGGGCGGGGGGCACGCGTTCAGCGGCGGGCGCGGCGCGGGGTCAGGAATCCCGCGTCGCGCGCCTGCCCGATGAGCCGGAGCGATCTGCGGCGGCTGTGCCCGGTCGCGCTCATCACCGCGAGCACGGGGTCGGCGCCCGCCTGCTGCGCCGCGCGGTACTTCTGTGCGATCAGCCACTGCCCCTCGACACCGCGCGGCCAGCCCGACCGGACCCGCCCGGCCCCGGCGCCCCCGCCGCCCTCGGCATCCTCGCCGTCCTCACCTCCGTCGGTGTCCGGCCCGGTCCCGATGCCGCACGCCTCGGAGAGCGGCCCCTCGATCCAGTCGGCGAGCGCCGTCAGGTCGTCGAGGGAGAGCGCCGGCTCGGCGCGCACGTCCTCGATGGAGACGCACCCCTCGGACACCACGGCCACCGCGTCGACCCTCGCACCGTCACCGAACTCCAGCCGGACGCCGAACCACACAGTGGCGCCGCCACCGTCCCGCACTTTCCATGCGGGCCACACCGACACGGCTCCGTCCGCCGCGGGGCGATCGGACAGATTAAGAAAGGATGCTTCCAGCACACACGCAACGTAACCGCATGATCACACTCCATACGAACGAACACGCGTCCTGTACGGCGCACAGCACCCTGTCAGCGGAGCGGCAGCGGTGCGATGCTGGACCCGAGAGCGACTCCTGACGATCCCCGGACAAGGAGTTCCGCCGTGCTTCGTGTCGCCGTCGTCGGCTCCGGGCCCAGCGGGTGCTACACCGCCCAGAGCCTCGTACAGCTGGACAACGACGTGTGCGTCGACGTCCTGGACCGGCTGCCCTGCCCGTACGGCCTGGTGCGCTACGGCGTGGCGCCGGACCACGAGAAGATCAAGTCCCTCCAGAACAACCTGCGCACGGTCCTGGAGCACGAGCGGGTGCGGTTCCTCGGCGGCGTCCGGATCGGCCCGGACGGGGTGCCCGGGGCGCGGCTGCGCGAGCTGTACCACGCGGTGGTGTACTGCGTGGGCGCCGCCACCGACCGGCACCTCGGGATTCCGGGCGAGGAGCTGCCGGGCAGCTGGTCGGCGACGGAGTTCGTGTCCTGGTACAGCGGCCACCCGGACTTCCCGGAGCACGAGCCGAACGGTTCCCCCGACCAGGACGGCTTCGTGGCCGGCGCGAGCTCCGCCGTGGTCATCGGCGTCGGGAACGTCGCGGTGGACGTCACCCGGATGCTGGCCCGCGGCGCGACCGAACTGAGCCCCACCGACATTCCGCAGGGCGCGCTCACCGCGCTCGCCGCGAGCCGTGTCACGGACATCGCCATGGTCGGCCGCCGCGGCCCCTCGCAGGCCCGCTTCACCACCAAGGAGCTGCGGGAGCTGGGTTCGCTCCCGGACACCGAAGTGACCGTGGATCCACGGGAGTTGGAGCTGGACCCGGCGTACGCCGACCCCTCCGGACTGCCCGCGCCGCAGCGCCGCAACGTCGCGGTGCTGCGCGGCTGGGCCGAGGCCCCGCCGCGCGGCGCCCGCCACCGGATCCGGCTGCGCTTCTTCCTGCGCCCCGTCGAACTCCTGGCCGAGGCCGGGCGCGTGGGCGCGGTGCGCTTCGAACGCACGGTGCCCGACGGGCAGGGCGGGGTGACGGGCACGGGCCGGTACGAGGACATCGCGGCCCAGTTGGTGCTGCGTTCGGTGGGCTATCGCGGAGTCCCCCTGGAGGGCCTGCCCTTCGACGCGGCGAGCGGCACGGTGCCGCATCTCGGCGGGCGGGTGCTGCGCGAGGGCGCCGTGGCGCCGGGCGAGTACGTGGCCGGCTGGATCAAGCGGGGCCCGACCGGCGTCATCGGCACCAACCGGCCGTGCGCCAAGGAGACGGTGACGTCGCTGCTGGAGGACGCCGCCGCGCTCGCCCGACGCGAGCTGCCCGGCGATCCGCTCACCGCGCTGCGCGCCGACGGTGTCGAGCCCGTCGAGTGGCCCGGCTGGCAGTCGATCGAGCGAGCCGAGGCGCAGCTGGGGGCGTCGCTCGGCAGGGGCGTGGTGAAGCTGCCCGACTGGCAGTCGCTGATGAACGCCGTGCACGGCAGCGCCCATTAGACGCTCAGGGGCGAGCGGCCGGCCACGACCCGCACTGGGAACGAGCAAGCAACACACTCGAAATCAACAAACTGTCAAAGGAGTCTACGGTCCGCGTATGACAACCGCACACCCCGTCGACGAGGTCCCACCCGCCCGGCAACTCGCCGCTTTCGGCCTCCAGCACGTCCTCGCCATGTACGCCGGTGCCGTCGCCGTTCCCCTCATCGTCGGCGGCGCCATGAAACTGCCGCCCGCCGACCTGGCGTATCTGATCACCGCCGACCTGTTGGTGTGCGGTATCGCGACGCTGATCCAGTGCGTCGGTTTCTGGCGTTTCGGCGTGCGACTGCCCATCATGCAGGGCTGCACGTTCGCAGCCGTCTCCCCGATGGTGCTGATCGGCACCACGGGCGGCGGACTCCCGGCGATCTACGGCTCCGTGATCGTCGCGGGACTGGCGATCATGCTGCTGGCCCCGGTCTTCGGCAGGCTGCTGCGCTTCTTCCCGCCCCTGGTGACCGGCACCGTGATCCTGATCATCGGCCTCTCCCTGCTGCCGGTCGCGGGCAACTGGGCTGCGGGCGGCGCCGGTTCGGCGGACTTCGGGGAGCCGAGGAACGTCGCGCTGGCCGCCTTCGTGCTCGCCGTGGTGCTCGGTGTGCAGCGGTTCGCGCCGGTGTCCCTCAGCCGGATCGCCGTACTGATCGGCATCGTCGTCGGACTCGCGGTGGCCGTGCCGTTCGGCTTCACCGACTTCGGCGGCGTGGGCGAGGCGGACTGGCTCGGGATCAGCACGCCGTTCCACTTCGGGGCGCCCACCTTCGAGTTCTCGGCGATCGCGTCGATGCTGGTGGTGGCGCTGGTGACGATGACCGAGACGACCGGCGACCTGATCGCGGTCGGCGAGATGACCGACCGCAAGGTCGAGCCGCGCTCCCTGGCGGACGGCCTGCGCGCCGACGGCCTGTCGACGGTGCTGGGCGGCGTCTTCAACACCTTCCCGTACACGGCGTACGCGCAGAACGTGGGTCTGGTCGGCATGACCCGGGTGCGCAGCCGCTGGGTGGTGGCGACCGCGGGCGGCATCCTGGTCCTGCTCGGCCTGCTGCCCAAGCTGGGCGCGGTGGTGGCGGCGATACCGGCACCGGTGCTGGGCGGTGCGGGTCTGGTGATGTTCGGGACTGTCGCCGCGAGCGGGCTCAGGACCCTGGCCGGGGTCGATTTCAGGGGCAACAACAACCTGACGGTGGTGGCCGTCTCGGTGGCCATGGGCATGCTGCCGGTCGGGGTGCCGGCGATCTACGAGAAGTTCCCCGACTGGTTCCAGACGGTGATGAACAGCGGCATCAGCGCGGGCTGCCTGACGGCGATCGTACTGAACCTGCTCTTCAACCACCTGCCCGCGAAGGCCGGTTCAGACGCCCCCGAGCCGGGCGGCCTGTCGGGAGGCGGCGTCGAGAAGGGCGTCGAGCAGTCCCGGGAAAAGGCCGTCTAGGTCGTCCTTGCGCAGGCCGTTCATCTTGGCGGTGCCCCGGTAGATCTGCCGGATCACCCCGCTCTCGCGCAGCACCCGGAAGTGGTGCGTGGTGGTGGACTTGGTGACCGGCAGGTCGAAGTGCGAACAGGAGAGCTCGTCGCCGACGGCGGCGAGCTCCCGCACGATGTACAGCCGCAGCGGGTCGGACAGCGCGTGCAGCACGCCCTCGAGACGGATCTCCTCACGCTCCGGGTGCGGGAGGTCTCGGCTGCTGACAGCGGCGCTGGTCACGGCGGCTCCACTTCGTCGGGTTCCTCGGCCGGCCCACCTTGCCGACGGACTCTGCCATTGTACGAGACCTCTCGTAGTTTGACATCTGCCGTACTACGATGCCTATCGTACGAGCAGACGACTGGTCCCCAGCGACGAATGGAGTCCGCCGTGAGCGCGCTCTTCGAGCCCTACGCCCTGCGTGAAGTGACGATCCCGAACCGGGTGTGGATGCCCCCGATGTGCCAGTACTCGGCCGCACCGGAGGGCCCCGACACGGGCGCCCCCAACGACTGGCACTTCGCGCACTACGGCGCCCGCGCGGCCGGCGGCACGGGCCTGATCGTCGTCGAGGCGACCGGCGTGAGCCCTGAGGGCCGGATCTCCCCCTGGGACCTGGGCATCTGGAACGACACGCAGGTCGAGGCGTTCCGCCGGATCACGCGCTTCCTGGTGTCGCAGGGCACCGTGCCGGCGATCCAGCTTGCCCATGCCGGCCGCAAGGCGTCGACGGACCGGCCCTGGAAGGGCGGCGCGCCGGTCGGGCCGGACTCCTACGGCTGGCAGCCGGTGGCGCCGAGCGCGATCCCGTTCGCCGACGGTCACCCGGTGCCGACGGAGCTGACGGTCGACGGGATCCAGGAGGTCGTGGGCCGGTTCGCGGACGCCGCGCGCCGCGCTCTCGCCGCCGGGTTCGAGATCGCCGAGATCCATGGCGCGCACGGCTATCTGATCAACGAGTTCCTGTCCCCGCACTCCAACCACCGCACCGACGAGTACGGCGGCTCGTACGAGAACCGCACCCGCTTCGCCCTCCAGGTCGTGGACGCCGTGCGCGCGGTGTGGCCGCAGGACAAGCCGCTGTTCTTCCGTATCTCCGCGACCGACTGGCTGGAGAAGGACGGCTGGACCGCCGACGACACCGTCCGCTTCGCCGCCGACCTGAAGGCCCACGGCATCGACCTGCTGGACGTCTCGACCGGCGGCAACGCCTCCGGCGTCCACATCCCGGTCGGCCCCGGCTACCAGGTGCCGTTCGCGGCGCGCGTGAAGGCCGAGACATCGCTGCCGGTCGCCGCCGTGGGCCTGATCACCGAGGCCGAGCAGGCCGAGAAGATCGTCGCGAACGACGAGGCCGACGCCGTCCTCCTCGGCAGGGAGCTGCTGCGCAACCCGTCGTGGGCCCGGCACGCGGCCCGGGAGCTGGGCGGGGACGTGCACGTGCCGGACCAGTACCACCGGTCCGTCTGACCGCGGACGCACTGGGGTGACCTGACCGCCGTGCGGCTACGGGTCACCCCGGGCCGGCGCCTGCCGCAGGACGAGCCGATCCAGGTACGGCACCGCGCGCCCGCCCGCCGCGGCGACGGCGATCGACACGGCCACACCGGCCCAGGCGACCGGGCCGAGCGGTGTGCAGCCGAAGACACGGCTGACCCCGGGTGTCTCGACCAGGACGACGAGGACGGCCGCGGAACCGAGTGCGGTGACGCGGACCAGCGGGCTGTCCTTGCGGTCGGCCAGCGTCTGGGCGAGCTGGGTGCCGACCACCGCGCACAGCGCCATCGTGGTGGAGCGCCGGGCGGTGCCCGGGGTGAAGCGACCGAACAGCCAGGCCGCCGTGCCGCCCAGGGCGGTGGTGAGGGCCCGGTGCCTGATCTTGCGGATCAACGGGGCGCCGAGGAGTTCGGTGCCGTCCGAGCCGGCGGGGCCGGTCGAAGGTCCTGCGTTCGCCTCCCCGGCGGCCACCGTGTCCGCCTCCTTCGGCGTGACCGCCACCGCCATCGCCGGGAACAGGTCCGTGAAGAGGTTCACCAGCAGCATCTGACGGGTGGACAGGGGCGCCTCGCCCGACAGGAGTGTGCCGAGCAGGCCGAAGCCGACCTCGCCCGCGTTGCCGCCGATCAGGATGGCGATGGCGTCGGCGACGCTGTGCCACAGGGCCCGGCCCTCGGCGACCGAGTCGATGAGGACCGTCAGATCCCCGTCGGTGAGCACGAGGTCGGCGGCGTTGCGGGCGGCCGCCGAGCCGCGGGCGCTGATGCCCACGCCGATGTCGGCGGCGCGGATGGCCGCGGCGTCGTTGGCTCCGTCGCCGACCATGGCGACGACCCGCCCGGCGTCCCGCAGCGACTCGACCACCTGGAGTTTCTGCTCGGGCGCGACCCTGGCCACGACACCCACGTCACGGAGCATCCGGATGCGCCCTTCCCGGTCCGCGGAGGCCAGTTCGTCGCCCGTGACGACGCCGGTGTCAGCGGGCCAGCCCAGTTCGGCGGCGATCGCCCGGGCGGTCCGCGGGTGGTCGCCGGTCAGCATGACGGGCCGTACGCCTGCCTCGCGCAGGCCCCGGACCAGGGCGGTGGAGGTCTCTCGCGGTACGTCGGCGAGAGCGAGCAGGCCGGTGAACTCCAGCTCCCCCAGAGGCTGTTCGAGGACCTCCGCCGGGTCTTCGGACGGGTCGAGGGTGCGGTGGGCGACCGCCAGGACGCGCAGTCCGTCGCCGGCCAGCTCCTGTGCTCTCCCGGATGCCGACGGGGGCACGCCGGGGCAGGCGGGCAGCACCGTCTCGGGGGCGCCCTTGACGACGAGCAGCGGGGCGCCGTCCGGTGTCCGGCCGACCGCGGCGGCATAGCCGCGCCCCGCCTCGAAGGACAGGCCCTCGCTCTGGGTCCAGTCGGGGTCGGGCGCCGCCGCGTCCAGGACGGCCTCGTCGGTGGCGTGCACCGGCCAGTCAGTGCCGACGGCAAGGCGAGGGCAGGCCCGTGCCGCGGCCCTCAGGGTGTCGTCGGCCGCCTTCTCGTCCGGTCCGCGGACCGTGCCGTCGGCCTCGGTCACCCGCACCAGGCGCAGCCGGTTCTCGGTGAGCGTGCCGGTCTTGTCGAAGCAGACGGTGTCCATCCTGCCGAGCGCCTCCAGGGTGCGCGGTGCCCGGACGAGCACGCCGCGGCTGCTGAGCCGACGGGCGGCGGCGAGCTGCGCGACGGTCGCCACCAGCGGCAGCCCCTCCGGCACGGCGGCCACGGCCACCGCGACCCCGCCGCTCACCGCACGTCGGATCGGGGTGCCGCGCAGCAGCGAGAGGGCGGTCACCCCGGCCCCGCCCGCGAGCGTCAACGGCAGTGCCTTGTCGGTGAGTTCGCGCAGCCTGGCCTGCACTCCGGCGGACGGTGGCCGGCGGGCGGCGAGGGCGACGGCGCGCGCGGCCTCCGTGTGGTCCCCGGTGTCCACCACTACCGCGCGGGCGTGCCCGGCCACCACGGTCGTGCCCTCGAACACCATGCAGCGGCGGTCCGGGACCGCGGCGTCCGGCGTCGGATCGACGTCCTTGTCGGCCGGCAGGGACTCCCCCGTCAGCGCGGACTCGTCCACCTCCAGACCGTCCTCCCCCACGATGCGGGCGTCGGCGGGCACCACGTCGTCGACCCGGAGCTCGATCACATCGCCGGGGCTGAGCTTCGCGGCATCCACCAGGTGCGGCCGGGACCGCGTGTCCTCGGCGGTGACGCGCGCCTTGCGCTTCTGCTTGGCCAGCAGCCAGGACAGCGCCCGCTCGGCGCGCATCCGCTGGACGCCGCCGACCAGTGCGTTCAGGTCGAGCGCGCCGATGACCAGCAGGGCGTCCAGGACCGAGCCGAGGATGGCCTCGGCGGCCGAGCCGACGGCCAGTACGGGGGTGAGGGGATCGTCGAGTTCGTCGCGCACGGCACCGGCGAGCCTGAGCGGCCCGCTCACCGGGGCGAACACACGCTTGCGGGCCATCGTCCGGACCGCCTCGCGCGTGCCGTCGGTGACCCGCTCGGGCAGGGTCGGCCCGGGGCCCGACTCGTCCGCCAGCCGTGCGCGGACCTCCCGGTGCTCCAGTTCGTGCCAGGCCACCCTTGGCCTGGGGTGCGGGGCGCGGGCGAGGGCCACGCCGACGGCCGCGCGCGTGCCGGCGAGCAGAGACCAGGCCGCGCTCGCGTCGACCGGCGTATGACGCAGGCCCGACCACGGCGTACGACGGCCACGCCGGGACTTGCCGATGGCCACCAGCAGCCCCGACAGCGCGGCTCCGGACCGGGCCAGGGTCTGCGACCTGCGGCCGACCTTGCGCGCGGCCGGGACCGCGCGCAGCAGGCGCCACACATCGGCGGGGCCGTGCGGGGCGAGCACGTCGGCGCTCCAGACGAGGGCGCCGTCGCGGTCGGTGAGGGCGACGGCCACGTCGCCGGCGAGCAGTCCGTCGTGCACGTCCTCGTCGTCCGCGCCGGGCCGGGCGACCGTGACGACGGCGCCGCTGTCGCCGCGCAGCTCTTCGACCACCTCGCGCAGCGGCCGTCCGTCGCGCACCACCTGGTCGGCGAGGCTCGTGAAGTCGGCCAGCGCCGGGTCGTCCACCATGACGACCCGCAGCCCCGCACGCCGGGCCGCGTCCAGCACGGCCTCGGCCCACGGGTCGGCGCCGGCGCCCTCGGTCCGCAGCGCGCTCGGATGCAGCACGACCGTGTCGGCCATCTCCAGCTGCCGCAGCCGCTCGCTGTCCCGGACCAGGACGCCGGTGCGGGACAGCGCCGAGGCCAGTACGGCGTGGAAGGCGGCGGGCCCGTAGCGCGCGGCCTTGGGTGCGCCCGCGAGCACCGCCTCTGCGGCCTCGGTGCCGTCGTGCTTGACCAGCAGCATGGCCGCGGCGCCCACCAGGCTGCCGGCCTCGGCGTGCGCGGCGTACTCCTGCGCCGGGGAGGTGCGCAGCGGCGGGCGCGGGAAGCCGGTGCCCGCGACGCTGGACCGCTCGGGCGCGCAGACGTCGTCGTGGACCTTGTCGAAGGCGGTGGCCCGCGCCACCGTCTCCGCCAGCTGGAGCGAGCGCAGCGCGCCGTCCAGCACCAGGGCGGTCGGGGTGCGTCCGGCGCCGTGCGCGGCCGCGTGCGCCACGGCCAGTGCGAGGTCCATGCGGGAGCGGCCGATCCGCGCGCGCAGCCAGTCGCGGAAGGCGGGGTTCTCGCGGAGCAGCGTCACCAGCGCTGTCACCGACTGGGGTGAGGCGGGCAGGCGCAGGAAGTACCCGGCGAACGCGGCCGCGATCCCGATCCCGTCGGCGGCGAGCGTCGCCGCGGCGGCCCGCACTCCGGCGGGGTCGGCCGGGTGGGGGACCTCGTCCACGGCCTCGCCCGTCGGGGCCAGACCGTGCTGGGCGGCGAGCTCGGTCGCCCTCTTGAGCACCCGGTCGCCGGCCGAGTCCTCCACGGCGGTGATCACCAGCCGGCACAGCCCGCCGTCCCAGTACGCCAGCGCCACGTCGGGCCGCTCCGCCAGAGACTCGGCGACCTTGCGTGCCGCGTGTTCCGTGCCGCCCAGCCGTCGTACGCGTTCCGGCGCCTCGGGCCGCAGTGCGAGGTGGGCCCGGGCGCCGGATCGCCAGGGGTGCTGGTGCATGGCGAGCGTGCTGCGGGCGACCCGTACGACACGGGCCGCGCTGTCGGCGCTCCGGACCCCCGCCCGGGCCGTCGCGGTCACCGCCCCCGCGGTGATTCCCACCGCGGGGGCGGCTCCTCTCGCGAGCAGTCTCGGTCCGGCCGCGACCAGCCCGGCCGCGGCGGCCGTCGGACGTGTGATCAGTGACAGAGCCATGGCGCGCCCTCAGCGGAGTCCTCGATCTACATCGCCTGCGTGCCGCCGGGTTCCCGCAAAACGGAATGTCACCCGTCCGAACGGCGGGGGCGCCGGCTCGCCCCCGACCGCGCCCATCACCCGGCCGTACAGGCCGTTCCATTGAGCGTGAAGGCGCCCGGCGCCGCGCTGTTGCCGGTGTGGCTCGCCTGGTAGCCGATGCTGACGCTCGCACCGGGCGCGAGGGTCGCGTTGTACGAAGCGTTCGTCGCCGTCACCGCGCCGGAGGACGGGGCGTAGGTGGCTCCCCAGCCGTTGGTGATCGTCTGGCCGGTGGGCAGGGTGAAGCCGAGCCGCCAGCCGTTGACGGACGTGGAGCTCGTGTTGGTCAGGGTCACGGAGGCGGTGAGGCCGGTGTTCCAGGTGTTGGTCGTGACGCCGGCCTTGCAGGCGCCGGGCTGGGGCTGCGGGGTGGGGCCTCCGCTGTCGAGGCCGAAGAAGGCGAGGACCTTGGCGGCCATTCCGTAGCCGTAGAGGTTGTGGCCGACGCCCTGGAGGCTGATCGCCTCGACGGGGGCACGGTCACCGGTGCCGCCGTAGCGGGTGCGGGTCCAGCCGGACTGGGGCGAGTCCGTGGTGGCCGGGGTCTGGCCGACGCCGTGGACGTTGGTCCACTGCTTGATCATCTCCCCGAAGTTGGGGTAGCGCAGGACGTCGTCCTCGGTGCCGTGCCAGAGCTGCATTCGGGGGCGGGGACCGGTGTAGCCGGGGTACGCGGCGCGGGCGGTGTCGCCCCACTGCTGCGCGGTGCGGGTGACCGTGCCCTGGGCGCACGCGCTGTTCCACTCGGAGCCGTCGGTGGTGGCGAAGCAGCCGAAGGGAACGCCCGCGAAGGCGGCGCCGGCGGCGAACACGTCGGGGTAGTCGCCGAGCAGGACGTTGGTCATCATCGCGCCGGAGGAGATGCCGGTGACGAAGACACGGCCGGTGTCGGCGTCGTAGGTGCGCGTGGCCCAGTCGACCATGGACCTGATGCCGACCGGGTCGCTGCCGCCGTCGCGCCTGAGCGCCTGCGGCGAGGAGACGTCGAAGCACTTGCTGCTGCGGGTGACGGACGGGTACAGCACGACGAAGCCGTACCGGTCGGCGAGGGTGTCGTACTCGGTGCCGTTGTACATGTCCGGGCCGGAGCCGGTGCACCAGTGCACGGCCACCAGGACCGCGGGCTTCGCGGCCACGTTCTCCGGCACGTACACGTACATCCGCAGGTTGCTGGGGTTGGTGCCGAAGTCGGCGACCTCGGTGAGCGTCGCGGCCGGGACGGCGTCGGCCGCCTCGGTGCGGGCGCCGGCCGCCGGGGCTGCGACGAGCAGTGCCGCGAGCAGCGGCAGGAGGGCGGCGAACAGCGCCAGGAGCTGTCGTCTCACGGTCGTGCGGTGGGGGGTGGGCACGTCCCTGTCCCTTCTGATCGCGGCTCGTGGACGTCCTCTCACGTGAAAAGCATGCGAGCCATCGGGCAGGCACGCGAGTGCATCGTGGCATGAACACGCTCATCATGGAAGCGCTCCCACGGCATCGGTCAGATAGCCCTTACCGCCACCCTCGCCCGTATCAGAACTGGCTGAATCCTTCCGCGCAAAGCGTTGACCAGAAAGCGCTTACCCCATACGTTCCGTTCAGCAGTGTGACCGAGCCGCTCCGCAACACCCCCACATGGCCACCCTGCCCGCGCACGGCGTTCTGCTTGATGCACATCGTTCACGTACCCGATCGTGTCGATACTCCCCGAAGGGACGCATCCGCATGCGAACCATCCCCCCACGTGCACGCCCGCAAAGAACCGCACCGGTGACGGCGGTCACCCTCTCCACGTCGAACGCCTTCACCTCGCCGCCCTACGGCTGCACCGCGGAGTCCGCGTCCACCGTTGCCGCCTCGGTGACGGGCGGCGCGGGCGCAGGAAAGCTCTGACCTCCCCCGAACGAAGCACTGACCACCCCCAACCGGAAGAAGGCATCGGGACATGACTTCACCAGCAAAGCCGCGCGCCCGGCGGCGCGCGCTGACCGGCGGCCTGGCCGCACTCGGCCTCTCATCTGTCATGATCACGACACTGGGTGCTCCGCCGGCGAGCGCCGCGACCTGGCCGTCGGCCTCCGGCAGCCAGCCGGTGAGCTCGACCATCAAGGTGTCCGGCGTCCGGGACGGCGGCATGGTCCGGTACTACGGCAGCGGCGACCTGGCCGGCGACGGGCAGGAGGAGGGCCAGGACCCGATCTTCGAACTCGCGGCCGGCGCGACGCTGAAGAACGTCATCATCGGCGCGCCCGGCGCCGACGGCATCCACTGCGAGGGCAACTGCACCCTCCAGAACGTGTGGTGGGAGGACGTCGGCGAGGACGCCGCCACCTTCCGCGGCGGCTCCACCTACACCGTGACCGGCGGCGGCGCCAGGAAGGCCGCCGACAAGGTCTTCCAGCACAACGGGCCCGGCACCCTGAACGTCTCCAACTTCGCGGTCAGCGAGTTCAAGACGCTGTACCGCTCGTGCGGCGACTGCTCCACGCAGTACACGCGCAAGGTCAACCTCAGCAACATCGAGGTGACCGGCACGGGGTCCACGGCCCGCCTCGTCGGCATCAACGTCAACCGGGGCGACGTGGCGACGCTGCGCGGCATCACGATCCTCAACGACTCCGGCCGCAAGGTCGTCCCGTGCCAGAAGTACAACAACAACACGGCCGTCGGTACGGGCCCCGACAGCACGAACTGCCTGTACTCCAGCTCGGACATCACCTACAGGTAGCCCGCGTCAGGAGGTAGTCCCCCACGGCGAAAGCGGCCGTCCGAAGCGCTCCCGCCCGGCGCTTCGGGCGGCCGCCGTGTCGTTCGGGACCGGCACGCGCGTGCCTGTCCGGTGGGTACGCGCGTGCCTCTCCGATCGGTCAGCGGCCCTCACGCGCGCGTACGTCCCGTGCCAACTCCCGCCGGTAGTCGGCATACGCGTCCCGCAGTCCCGCGCCGGGCCAGTCGGGCGGGAGGAGTTCGCCGGGCAGTACCGGGTCGGCGAGCAGATGGCGTACGACAGCCGCGAAGGCGGTGAAGCGGTCCGACGGCTGCCGCGCGCGGGCGACATGGGCGAGCAGGGCGTGTCCCGTGCCGGCCCAGGCGTCCAGCGGCCACAGACTCGCGGCCAGTGCGAGCGGCGGGCGCTCGGGGCGGGCCGTGTAGCGCTGGGCCACCTGGTCGAGGCCGGCCGGCAGGGCGCGGCGCAGGTTGGCCGGCCGCAGCCAGACGCCCTCGCGGAGTTCGGCGAGCCGCAGGCGGGTCAGCTCGGTGCGCAGTTCGGCGCGTTGGGCGGCGCCCCGCCCCGTGGCGGTGACCACGACCATCTCCCAGTCGCCGCCCCAGGGCCGGGTCCCGGGATGGACGGCGTCGTCCTGGCGCCGCTGGCGTTGCAGCAGCCGGTCACTGAGACCGTAGACGGTGTCCGCGCGCCGCAGGTCACCGGCCGCCGTCATCCGGCTGAGCGCCGCCCGCAGGGTCGATCCCGCGATCCCGAACGGCTCCACCGCGCTCACCAGGTCCTTCACCGGCAGCTCCGGCGGATGCAGACCCAGCAGCAGGCTGAGGACGACCGAGCGGGCGGACAGCGGACGCAGTTCCACCTCGTCGGCCTGCGGGGAGGCGTAGTTCGGCATGGCCAGGTACCTTACGTGCCGACTCGGCGTATTACAGGATTGCTGCAACCGCAGCAATGGTGCAACACTGACGGTATGGTCTCGATACTCGCGCAGGAGCAGTCCGGGCAGTACGCCACGCACGACGTCACCAACCAGCCCCCGCCCCTGGCGCCGTACGACGCGGCGCAGGACACGGCCCTGCTGGAAGGGCTGCGCCGGGAGGGTGCCGGGTGGGCCGAGGAGGACGTCCGGCGGCTCGGTCTGCGGGCCGGGAGCGCCCAGGCGCAGGAGTGGGGTGAGCAGGCCAACCGGCACGAGCCCGAGCTGCGCACGCACGACCGGTACGGGCATCGCGTCGACGAGGTCGAGTTCCATCCGAGCTGGCACCATCTGATGCGGGTCGCGGTCGGCGAGGGCCTCGCGGCGGCGCCCTGGGCGGACGAGCGGCCCGGCGCCCATGTCGCCCGTACCGCCGGCGGGATGGTGTGGGGACACACCGAGGCCGGGCACGGCTGTCCGACGTCGATGACGTACGCCGCCGTCCCCGTGCTGCGCCGGCAGCCCGAGCTCGCGAAGGTCTACGAACCGCTGCTGACCAGCCGGGAGTACGACCCGGGGCTGCGAGTACCGACCGAGAAGCGGGGCCTGCTCGCGGGCATGGGGATGACCGAGAAGCAGGGCGGCTCCGACGTCCGTACGAACACGACCACGGCGTGGCCGACCGCCGAGCCCGGCGTGTACACGCTGCGCGGCCACAAGTGGTTCACCTCGGCGCCCATGTGCGACGTCTTCCTCGTCCTGGCCCAGGCGCCAGGGGGTCTGTCGTGCTTCCTCGTGCCGCGCGTCCTGCCCGACGGCAGCCGCAACACCTTCCGCATCCAGCGCCTGAAGGACAAGCTGGGCAACCGCTCCAACGCCTCCTCCGAGCCGGAGTTCGACGGCACCGTCGCCTGGCTGGTCGGGCCCGAGGGGCGGGGCGTGAAGACGATCATCGAGATGGTCAACTGCACGCGGCTGGACTGCGTGATGTCGTCGGCGACGCTGATGCGCAAGACGCTCGTCGAGGCGGGGCACCATGTCCGGCACCGCAGCGCGTTCGGCGCCCGGCTGGTCGACCAGCCCCTGATGCGCAACGTCCTGGCCGACCTGGCGCTGGAGTCCGAGGCGGCCACCACGCTCACGCTACGGCTGGCCGGAGCGGCCGACCGGGTGGTGCGCGGCGCCGACGCGGACGGGACCGAGACGGCGTTCCGCCGGATCGCGACGGCCGTCGGCAAGTACTGGGTCACCAAGCGGGGTCCGGCGTTCACCGCGGAGGCCCTGGAGTGCCTGGGCGGCAACGGCTACGTCGAGGACTCCGGCATGCCCCGCCACTACCGCGAGGCTCCCCTGCTGTCGATCTGGGAGGGCTCGGGGAACGTCAACGCCCTCGACGTCCTGCGGGCGTTGGGCCGGGAGCAGGGCACCGCCGACGCCCTCTTCGCCGAACTCAGCTCGGCGCGCGGCGCGGACGCCCGGCTCGACTCGGCCGTCGTCCGTCTGAAGGACATGCTGGCCTCGGGTTCGGAGGCGGGTGCCCGCCGTCTGGTCGAGCAGATGGCACTGGCCCTCCAGGCGTCCCTGCTGGTCCGGCACGCCCCCGCGGCGGTCGCCGACGCGTTCTGCGCGACCCGGCTCGGCGGCGACTGGGGGCACGCGTTCGGGACGCTGCCCGACTCGGCCGACGTCGACGGGATTCTGGAGCGGGCCCTGCCGGCCCAGGGATGAGGTCCAGGCAGGGGCGTGCGCCCGCCCGTCACCCCCTGGTCCGCCCGCCCCACAACGGGCCGAACCGCGCCCATTCGTAGCCCCACTGGTCGATTCGCCGGCTCTCCAGCCGGCTGCGGAGGGCCCGGCCCGCGACGAAGGGGACGCATGCGGCGCAGACGCCCGCGATGCCGCCGACCAGGGTGGCCCGGGTGCGGGCCTCGGAGGGGGTGGCGGGTCTCGTCACCAGGCGGCCCTGCGGATCGGTCCAGACGGTGACGGGTGTACCGACGCCACTGCCGGGCTGGACGCGGGCCTGCCCGGTGTGCGCGGAGCCGTCGCGCGCGCTCCAGCGGACCTTCGCCCACACCTGCTCGCTGCTGGAGGTGGCGGGGCGCGAGTCGGCCGGGCCCGGCGCCTGTTCGGTGAGCAGGGCCACCGAGGGCCGCCACTCGACGCGTTCCCTGGCCATGCCCTGCTCCACCGTGCCGGCCGTCGCCAGGCCCGCGAGCACTCCGGCGAGGACGGTGACCACCCAGGCGGCGAGCAGCACCCAGGCCTCCACCGCGTCGGCCCGGCGCCTGAGCGGATTGCGCCGCCAACGCCACAGCCACACCTGCGGACCACGGAACGCCATCGAAGGCTTCCTCCTCATGAGCGCACGAACATGCCCTACCGACCTCCCTCCCATACGGGAGCCGGCAGGCGGATGCTCACGGCACCTACCCGACTCGACGGTGGCACGGGTCACGCGGCCCTCGCCGGCGTCTTCGCCAAACGCGCCCGCACAGTGCGGCCGGGAGCTATCATCGCCGCGCTGACCTGCGGCGTCGCCGTTTCCAGAGGTGACTGTCAGTGCCTGGGTGCAGACTGGCCCGTGTCTGAGACAAAGGCGTCGCGGAGGTGATCGGCATGACCGAGGTATTGCTCGCCGTGGGGACACGCAAGGGCCTGTTCATCGGGCGCAGGCGAGGTGACACCTGGGAGTTCGACGAGAGTCCCTACTTCAACGCCCAGGCCGTGTACTCGGTCGCGATCGACACCCGCAGCGAGCGCCCGCGGCTGCTGGCCGGCGGCGACAGCGCGCACTGGGGCCCGTCCGTGTTCCACTCCGACGACCTTGGCCGCACCTGGACCGAACCGGCCCGGCCGGCCGTGAAGTTCCCCAAGGACACCGACGCCTCCCTGGAGCGGGTGTGGCAGCTGCACCCGGCGGCCGCCGAGCCGGACGTGGTGTACGCGGGCACGGAACCGGCGGCGCTGTACCGCTCGGCGGACCGCGGCGAGACCTTCGAACTGGTCCGCCCGCTGTGGGAGCACCCCACCCGGTCGAAGTGGGTGCCGGGCGGCGGCGGTGAGGGCCTGCACACCGTGATCACCGACCGGCGCGACCCGAAGGCCGTGACGGTCGCCGTGTCGACCGCCGGGGTGTTCAGGACCGCCGACGGCGGCGCGAGCTGGGCGCCGTCCAACTCGGGTGTCTCCGCGGTGTTCCTGCCGGATCCGAACCCGGAGTTCGGCCAGTGCGTGCACAAGATCGCACAGGACTCGGCGGACGCGGACCGGCTGTATCTCCAGAACCACTGGGGTGTGTACCGCAGCGACGACGCGGGCGCCAACTGGACCGACATCGGCGAGGGCCTGCCGTCCACGTTCGGCTTCGCGGCGGCCGCCCACCCGCACCGCGGCGAGACGGCGTACGTCTTCCCGATCAACGCCGACGCCGACCGCGTCCCCGCCGACCGCCGCTGCCGCGTCTTCCGTACGGCGGACGCGGGCAAGAGCTGGGAGCCACTGTCGGCGGGCCTGCCGCAGGAGGACCACTACGGCACGGTGCTGCGCGACGCGATGTGCACGGACGACGCGGACCCGGCGGGCGTCTACTTCGGCAACCGCAACGGCGAGGTGTTCGCCTCCGCGGACGACGGCGACAGCTGGCGACAGCTGGCCTCCCACCTGCCGGACGTGCTGTGTGTCAGGGCCGCGGTGATCGCATGAGCCGTGGCGGCTTACGGCCCGGCCTTGGCCACTGGTTGATCAACGCTGCCCTTACGGCAGTAGGGTGACGCCCGTGGCACCACGACCCTTGCATGAAATCGTCGAAGCGGGCTGGGCGAAGGCTCTGGAACCCGTAGCCGAACGGATCGCCGCGATGGGCGACTTCCTGCGCGCGGAGATCGCCGCGGGACGCACCTATCTGCCGGCCGGGCCGAACGTCCTGCGGGCCTTCCAGCAGCCCTTCGACGACGTACGGGTCCTGATCGTCGGACAGGACCCGTACCCCACCCCGGGACATGCCGTCGGCCTGTCCTTCTCGGTGGCCTCCGACGTACGTCCGCTGCCGGGCAGCCTCATCAACATCTACCGGGAGCTCAACACGGACCTGGGGCTGCCGCAGCCGTCCAACGGTGATCTGACGCCGTGGACCGAGCAGGGTGTGCTGCTGCTCAACAGGGCGCTCACCACGGCCCCGCGCAAACCGGCCGCCCATCGCGGCAAGGGCTGGGAGGAGGTCACCGAGCAGGCCATACGCGCACTCGCCGCGCGCGGCAAGCCGCTGGTCTCCATCCTCTGGGGCCGCGACGCCCGTAACCTCCGCCCGCTGCTGGGCAGTCTGCCGTCGGTGGAGTCCGCCCACCCCTCCCCCATGTCGGCCGACCGCGGCTTCTTCGGCTCCCGTCCGTTCAGCCGCGCCAACGACCTCCTGGTCGGCCAGGGCGGCCGGCCCGTGGACTGGCGCCTGCCGTGACCGGCGGTGCCGGGTTCATCGCGGTCGACTCCGGCGGATCCGGCATGCGGATCGTCGTCGGCGAGGTCGGCCGTGGGGTGCTGGCCCGGCGCGAGTCGCGTGAGCCCGTTCGCACCGGCGAACGGGGCATCGACGCCGGGCACTTCATGGAACAGCTCGTGCCCATGGTGCGGGCGGCGGTGGCCGAGTCTGACATCGCGGCGCCGGGCGCGGTCTCCGTGGGGGCCGCCGGGCTCGCCAGCCTGGGCGACGGGCTGCGTGCCGAACTGCCGGGCGCTCTGGAGCGCGAGTTCGGCACCAGGCGGGTCGCCCTGGTCGCCGATGCCGTCACCGCGTACGTGGGTGCCCTCGGGGCTCGGCCGGGTGCGGTCGTGGCGGCGGGCACGGGACTCATCGCGATCGGCACCGACCTGAAGCGCTGGCGCCGTGCGGACGGCTGGGGTCATCTGCTCGGGGACTGCGGCGGCGGTGCCTGGATCGGGCGGGCCGGGCTCGAGGCGGCGATGCGTGCGCACGACGGACGGCCCGACGGATCGCCGGCCCTTCTCGCCCGCGCGGAAAGGATGTTCGGCCCGGCGCGCGGGTTGCCCGGCAAGCTCTACCCGCGCCCGGACCGCCCCGCCGTCCTCGCCTCCTTCGCTCCCGAAGTGGCCGGCTGCGCCGACGGCGATCCGGTCGCCGCGGGCATCCTGCGGGCCGCAGCACGGCACATGGCGGACTCCGCGGCCGCGGTCTGCCCCGCCACCGGGGATCCCCAAGTCACGGTCACCGGTGGTCTGTTGAACATGGGCGCCCCTCTTGTCGCACCCCTGGACGAGGAGTTGTCGAAGCGGCTGCCGCAGGCACGGCGGGTGCCGGCCGACGGGGATCCGCTGCAGGGGTCGGTGCGCATCGCGACCGACCTGGCGACGGATCGGCTGACTCTGCCCAGTGACGAGGCGATGCTCTGCGTGGTGACCGAAAAAGGGGACTGATCCTGCTACGTCGCCCACTTCCACACCGCAGGTAACTCAATCAGACAAAAGCGGACGGATACCGCTCACCTGCACCCTCCCCGAACAGGGGAGCCCAAGAAGCCAGTAACATGCGTCGCCATGAGCTCCCCCACTGGGCCCGCGTCCGGCCTGCCAGTACGAATGCCGCGACCTCGTCAGCCCGGGCGGCACCGCCGACCCGAGCCGTTGGCGGCTCCCGAGGGTGCGCCCTCGCTTGTTCTCGCGGTGCCGGGCACGCCTAGCGCCGCCACCCGCGGCCTCGCCGAGGAGGTCGTGAGCATCGCCCGCTCCGAGCTCCCCGGCCTCGACGCCCGCATCGGGTACGTCGACGGTGATGACGCGGAGTTCCCCACGCTCCAGTCGGTGCTGGTGCATGCCGCCGAGCAGCGCACCGCCCGCTATGAGCAGGCGCTCGCCGCCGGTGTGGAGGCCAAGGAGCCCGAGGGCCCCGTCGCCGTCGTCGTGCCGCTGCTCGCCGGCCCGGACAGCGCGCTGCTGCGTGTCATCCGCCAGGCCGTGATGGACAGCCGTGTCGCGGCCGACCTGACCGATGTGCTCGGCCCGCACCCGCTGCTCGCCGAGGCGCTGCACGTGCGCCTGTCGGAGGCCGGGCTGGCCCGCGCCGACCGCGCCCGCCTGTTCACCGTGGCCACGGCCGCGGACGGCATCATCCTGGCGTCCGTCGGCGGCGAGGAGGCCGTGCAGGCGGCCGGGATCACCGGCATGCTGCTCGCCGCGCGGCTGGCCGTGCCGGTGATGGCGGCCGCCCTGGACCAGGAGGGCTCGATCACGGCCGTCGCCGAGCAGCTGCGGTCCTCGGGCTCGCAGCAGCTGGCGCTGGCGCCGTACCTGATAGGGCCGGAGATCGACCCGAGCCTGATCGCGGAGGCCGCGCAGGAGGCGGGCTGCTCCGCCGCCGAGTCGCTCGGCGCGTACCCGGCGATCGGCAAGCTGGCCCTGTCGATGTACACGACGGCGCTGGGCATCGCCCCGCCGCAGCCGCAGGGCACGTCGGTGCGCTGACGCGCACGTCAACAGCCGTAACGCCGAAGGGCCCGCCCCGCACCGGGGACGGGCCCTTCGGCGTCCGGTCACACGGCGGGGTCGGGTCCGAGGACCACGCAGGATGCCGCGGGCACCTCGATGGAGCCCTCGTAGCGCGGGAGTCCCCGGTCGGGGTCCAGGACGAACCAGGACACGTCGCCGGAGCGCTCGTTCGCGACGTACAGGAACCCGTCGGCCTCGGTCAGCGCGCGTGGCCAGTGCCCTGCGCAGGGCACCGTGCCGACCAGCCGCAGGTCCTCGTCCTCGACTGCGAACGTGGACAGCACGTCCTCGCCGCGGGTGGCGGTCCATACGAAGCGGCCGTCGGGCGAGGCCACGATCCCCGACGGGTAGGCGTCGCCGGCCGGGGCGCCAGGCAGCACGGGCACCTCCGTGAGCGGCTTCAGCGTGCCGTCGTCGGCGTCCCAGTGGCAGACGGTGACGGTCGGCGTGAGTTCGTTGACTACGTACGCATACCGGCCGTGCGGGTGGAAGGCCAGGTGGCGCGGGCCGGAACCGGGACGCAGGGCGATCTCCCGGTGCACTTCGAGCGTGCCGTCGGTCAGGGTGCACACCCGCACCGAGTCGGTGCCCAGGTCGACGCTGACGGCCCAGCGGCCGCTCGGGTCGGGCTGCACCTGGTGGGCGTGCGGTGCCTGCTGGCGCGGTGCGTGGGGGCCGGAGCCGGTGTGCCGCAGCACGATGGGCGGGGAGTCCGCGAGGGTGCCGTCGGAGCGGACGGGCACGGCGGTGACGCTGCCGGAGCCGTAGTTGGCGGTCAGGACGTGACCGTCGAAGACGCTGAGGTGCGTGGGGCCGTTGCCGGCCACCGGGACCGGCGAGCCGAGGAGCTCGGGCTTGGCGCCGGTCACTCGGTACGCGACCACCGTGCCGTCGGCCGTCTCGCTGGCCGCGTAGAGCGTGTCGCCGGCGGGCGACAGGGCCAGGTACGCGGGGTCGGGCACGTCCCGCACCCCGCTCTGGACGGTCAGCGCGCCGTTGTCCGCGGCCACGGACGCCGTGGTGATGCCATGACCTCCGGCCGCCGTGAACGACCCGATGTAGGCCCGCCTGCCCCGCCTGCCGACGTCTGCCACCGCAGTCCCCTTCCGGTCGAGTGCCGTCGGGCCCGACGGTAGCAGCGGATCACCATCGGTCTAGACCAAGCTCGGGGCAGCGCCGGTCAGGTCAGCGCCCCGAAGGGGGCGCGGGGAACTGCGCGACCAGCCACGACGCACCCGCAGACACCCGACCGCCCACGACGCGCCCGCAGACGCACACTCACCGATTCCGGCTAAACCCGCGGAGCGACCAGCGGAGAACCCGACGGCGCCCGCAACGGCTGCGCAAGTTCGACCAGGGCCCGCTCCAGACCGTGCAGATGCGCCAGCGCAGGCTCCGCAGCCGCCGGCCGGTCCGCGGGAACCCCGAGGTCCGTACCGCCGGTCAGCGCCTCCACCGCGGCCTCGACCCGCCAGCACGCGGCGGCCAGCCGGGCGTCGTGCGAGGCCACGGGGTCGGCTGCGACGGCGGCCAGGCCGCGGATCTCCCGGGCGCAGTCGTCGAGCAGGGCCAGCACCCGCCGGGCGCGCCGCTTGCGGGCCGGCATCGGGTTCAGCGGGTGCACGAGCGGGGCCAGGGAGAGCCGTACGCGGCCCAGCAGCTGTTCCAGTTCGGCGACCCGGGAGGCCGGGTCGGCACTCTCGTCCCCCGCGAGGCGCGCCGCGGCCTCGGCGGTGGCCGCGTGGACGCAGCGCAGGGCGCGCTGGACCCAGGCGTCGGTGATGGCGTGCGTGGTGACGGGCAGCACGAACAGCACGGCCAGTACGGCACCGATCGCACCGACGCCGGTCTCGGCGAGCCGCAGCGCCAGCAGGCCGGGCTCCAGGACGCCGAGAAGGCCGTAGAGGAGCTCTGCGAGCAGGGTGACGCTGAGCATCATCCAGGTGTAGGAGACGGCGGCTGTGTAGAAGATCCCGAAGACGCAGACGGCGAGCAGCGCGGCCGTGGGTACCGGCGCCCCGTGCAGCGGGACGGCGACGAGCAGGCCGAGGCCGATGCCGATCAGCGTGCCGAGGACCCGGCGGAAGCCGCGGACCAGGGTCTCGCCGCGCGAGGTGGTGTTGACGAAGATCCACCAGGTGGCGCCGACCGCCCAGTACCAGCGCTGCCCGGACACCAGCTGTCCCACGATCAGGGCGAAACCCGCGCCCGCGGTGGCCTGGATCGCCTGGCGCGTGGTGACGCGGGCCAGTCCGCCGCCGCCCGGCGGTGCGGGTACGGGCGCCGGGGGCATCCGTCGCTCGTAGCACCACAGCCCGAACCGCACCGCGGCCGCGGTGAGCAGGGAGAGCAGGACGGCGGCGTAGAGCTCGGGCAGCTGCCCGGGGGTGGCGTGCAGGAACTGCGCCACGAAGAAGGTCATGAACGCGAACACGCCCAGGCTGTGTCCGCGCGGCCCCCAGCGGCGGGCGTAGACGCCGACGCCGACGACGGCGAGGAAGGCGAGGTCGCGGGCGACGGGGTGGTCGTGCAGCTCGGCCGCCGCCGCGAGGACGGGCAGGCCGACGAGCGGCAGCAGCGCGGTGGTGACCGCCTGCCCGCGGACCGTGGTGTCGGTGACGGTGAACAGGGCGAGGAGCGCGGCGAGGCCACCGGTGACGGCGCCGACGAGGGAATGTCCGGCCAGTTGGCAGACGACGACCGCGAGTCCGATGCCGAGGACGGCCCGCACGGCGAAGCGCAGCCGCGCACGCCCCGGGTCCGGCGCCACGAACACCCTCTTCAGCACTGAATACCGCCCCTTCGCATCTGCATGAAAAAGGCGCCGCGGGGATCCGCAGCGCCATCGACCGGTCCATTGCAGCATCCATGCGGAGACTGGCTCAAGTGACATCCTCTATGCTGTGCCATTGGTACAGGAATATCGGTCCCGGCGCGTCCATCAGCGGACCAACGGACCACATGCTTGGAGGACCGGGACATCATGGCCGTGGACGAGCTCGACACCCGCATCCTGCGGCTGCTGCTGGAGCAGCCGCGCACCAGCGTGCGTGAGTACGCCCGCATCCTCGGCGTCGCCCGCGGCACGCTCCAGGCCCGGCTCGACCGGCTGGAGCGGGACGGCGTGATCACCGGCACGGGGCCGACGCTCTCGCCGGCCGCGCTCGGCCATCCGGTGCTGGCGTTCGTGCACATCGAGGTCACGCAGGGCCATCTCGACGACGTCGGCGACGCACTCGCCGCCGTACCGGAGATCGTCGAGGCGTTCTCGATCACGGGCGGCGGGGATCTGCTGACCCGGGTGGTGGCCCGCGACAACGCCCACCTGGAGGACGTGATCCAGAAGCTGATCAGCCTGCCCGGCGTGGTCCGCACCCGCTCCGAGGTGGCCCTGCGCGAGCGCGTCACCCAGCGGCTGCTGCCGCTGGTGGAGTCGATCGGGCGGACGGCCGCGCGGAAATGACCTTTGACATCCTGGGCCCATGAGCGGACTCAGCGGCATGTCGGTCGTCTTCGATCTCGACGGAACCCTCGTGGACAGCGAGCCCAACTACTTCGAGGCGGGCCGTCAGGTCCTGGCCGAGCACGGGGTGCCCGACTTCACGTGGGCCGACCACGAGCGCTACGTCGGGATCAGCACCCTGGAGACGGTCACGCTCTGGAAGCGGGAGTACGGCCTGCGCGCCTCCGTCGAGGAACTCCTCGCCGCGAAGAACCGCCGCTATCTGGAGCTCGCGCGCGCCGCCACGCGCGCGTACCCGGAGATGCGCAAGTTCGTGGAGCTGCTCGCGACCGAGGGGGTCCCGATGGCCGTGGCGTCGGGTTCGTCGTTCGAGGCCATCACGGCGATCCTGGCCGGCACGGGCCTGGACGCCCAGCTGCGCACGGTCGTCTCGGCCGACGAGGTCGCCCACGGCAAGCCCGCCCCCGACGTCTTCCTGGAGGCGGCCGCCCGGCTGGGTGCCGATCCCGCCGACTGTGTGGTCGTGGAGGACGCGGCCCCGGGTGCCGCCGCGGCGCACGCGGCCGGTATGCGGTGCATCGCGGTCCCGTACGTGGCCGCGCAGGCGGACGCACCGGAGTTCGCGACGGCCGGGCTGCTGGTGCGGGGCGGACAGGCGGAGTTCACGGCACGGGCGGCGTACGACTGGCTCGTGCGGGCGGCGAACTCCGACTGACCGCCGCGTCGCCCGCCGCGTCGCCCGTCGGGCGACCGAGCCGGGCGGACTCCCTCCAACTGGACCGCCCCATAGCGCCTTTTGCCACTTTTGGCCACCGATGGGACGATTGAGAGGCAGGCGCGCTCGGCGCGCGTGACCAGCTGCCGTGACATGTGTGTCCGGGCGCCCACCTTCCGGAGGGACCCATGACCACGAGAACCCCCAGTTACGAGCAGAACGTCCCGGACACCGTGTATGGCTATGTGTCGGCGCGGTCGCAGGGCGGGGTGCCGATGACCGAGGCGGCGAACCCCACGTCCGCGCTGCCGTTCCACGCCGAGCCGGACGTCAGGGAACGGGCCGAGGAGCACGCCCGGCAGGCCGGTCTGACCGTGACGGCCGAGAGCATGCTGGGCTTCGCCGTGGCCGGGACACCGGCGGCGTTCGAGCAGCTGACCACGGGCCGGATCGTGAGCTACGAGGTCGAGCAGCGGGTCGAGATGGGCCGGCGGCGTGCCGTGACGCATCTCGACATCGTCGGCGACCGCCAGCCGGGCGCCCTCGGCATCGGGACCGCACCCGGTGAGCCGAGCATCGAGGCCGTAGCGCTGGAGGAGCCGCGCGTGCCGATGCGCCTGCTCCCGGCGACAGCGCGGCCTCCCTTGGTCGCGAGCTTCCATCTCACACTGCCCGACGACGTGTCCCGGCTGCTCAACGCGACGCCCGCGCACGAGCGGGGGCACGTGGGACGTGGCGTACGGGTCGCCATGGTGGACACCGGGCAGGCGCCGCACGCCTACTTCACGAGGCACGGCTACGACGTCACCCCGACCGTGGCGGTCGCCCCGGGGACACGTCCCGACGAGGACCCGGTGGGGCACGGCACGGGCGAGTCGGCGAACATCTTCGCCGTGGCACCCGGCGCCCGCCTCCTCCCGTACCGGGCGAGCGGCCCCAACGGCAAGCTCACCGCCGCCACGGCCGGCTTCATGAGGGCGAAGGCGGAGCGGCCGCAGGTCCTGACCAACTCCTGGGGCGGGCAGGTCGGTTTCCCGGAGGACGGACCGCTGGCGCAGACCGACCGGGTGTGGACGCTGGAGATCCTGGACGCGGTGGAGCAGGGCATCGTCGTCGTGTTCGCCGCGGGCAACGGTCACTTCTCGATCGAGCCGCAGGTGCCAGGGGTGCTGTCGGCCGGCGGGGTGTTCTCCGATCCGCAGGGCAGGTTGCGCGCGTCGGACTACACCAGCGGCTACGCCAGCCCCTGGTTCGCCGGTGTCGTCGTCCCCACGGTCTCCGGGCTCGTCGGGCTGGCGCCGCTGGCCCAGTACCTGATGCTGCCGATCCCGCCGGGCTGCTCGATCGACGTCGACGAGAGCGCGGAGGGCGACGGGACGGCGCGCGACGACGGCTGGGCGCTGTTCTCCGGCTCGTCGGCGGCGGCACCGCAGATCGCGGGAGCGGCTGCACTGCTCCTCGAGGCCCGGCCCGGGCTTCAGCCGGATCAGATCGCCGAAGCGCTGGCCATGACCGCCACCGATGTCACCACCGGCAAGAACGCCTTCGACATCCCGGCCCGCCGGGGCCCGGACGAGGCCACCGGAGCGGGCCTGGTGAACGTGAGCGCGGCGCTGGACTTCGTCCTGACGCACGATCACTAGGCCGTACGGCCCGCGGTCCGGACCTCCGTCTCCTCGATCTCGCCGGCCCGGTGCCCGAGTTCATCGCGCGGGTCCAGTACCCGAGTGCCAATCACGTCGGCACCGTTGACGCCTCCTCACCCCACGCATAGCGTCTGGTCGACCTTTCGCACACTGTTCGTAATCACGAACATGACGACCCCTGCGTGGAGGAGCACCCATGGCACCGCCCCTCTCCAGAAGATTCCTTCTCCGGACCGCCGCGCTCGCCGCGGCGGCCCCCGCGATCAGCCACACGGCAACCGGCCGGGCAGCGGCCGCCGTTCAGGAGGCGCAGGCCGTGACCGCCGTTCCGACCGCCTGGTCCGTGCAGCCGTTCGCCCTGGACGACGTGGCCCTGCGGCCCGGACTCTTCGCCGACAAGCGGCAGTTGATGCTCGATCACGCCCGGGGCTACGACGTGAACCGGCTGCTCCAGGTGTTCCGGGCCAACGCCGGCCTCGCCACGGGCGGCGCCGTCGCGCCCGGCGGCTGGGAGGGGCTGGACGGCGAGGCCAACGGCAATCTGCGCGGGCACTACACCGGGCATTTCCTGACCATGCTGGCGCAGGCCTGCGCCGGTACCGGCGAGCAGGTGTTCACCGACCGGATCGGCACCATGATCGGGGCGCTGACCGAGGTACGGGCCGCGCTGCGCGCGGACCCTGCCGTGCTGAGCGTCGCCGGCAGGTTCGGCACGGCCGCCGAGAACGTCCGCGGCTCCTACCAGTACGTCGATCTCCCCGCCGCCGTCCTCGGGGGCGCCCCGGCGATCACCCTGTCCGCCTGGGTGAAGCCCACGCACGACGCGAACTGGGCGCGGGTCTTCGACTTCGGCGACAACAACACCCGGTATCTGTACCTGGCCGCCCGCAACGCGAACGGTGTGCCGCGCTTCGCCGTCACGACCGGCGGGCCCGGCGGCGAGCAGAGCCTCGACGGCACCGCCGCACTGCCGCTCGGCCGGTGGAGCCACCTCGCCGTCACCATCGGCGGCGGCACCGGAACGCTGTACGTCAACGGGTCCGCCGTGGCCCGGAACACGGCGATGACCCTCACCCCGGCCGCGCTCGGCACCCTCGCCAACAACTGGCTCGGCCGCTCCAACTTCGCCGCCGACCCCGTCTTCGCGGGCGCCTACGACGAGTTCAACGTCTGGTCGCGCGCCCTGAGCGCCGCCGAGATCACCGAGTTGCAGGGCGCGCGGGCGGCAGATGTGTCCGCCGGGCGCGGCGACCTGGCGTCGTACGCCTTCGACGAGACCTCGGGCGGGACGTTCGCGGACGCATCCGGACGCGGCCTGGCCGCCGCCGCCCTGCGCCGGACCTGGGGCGGCCCCAGCCACCCCGGGTTCCTGGCGGCGTATCCGGAGACGCAGTTCATCGACCTGGAGTCGAGGACCACCAGCGACTACACCAAGGTGTGGGCGCCGTACTACACCGCGCACAAGATCCTCCGGGGCGTGCTGGACGCCTACCTCGCCACCGAGGACGCACGGGCCCTCGATCTCGCGTCCGGCATCTGCGACTGGATGTACTCACGCCTGTCCAAGCTGCCGGAGGCCACGCTCCAGCGCATGTGGGGGCTGTTCTCCAGCGGTGAGTTCGGCGGGATCGTGGAGGCGGTCTGCGATCTGCACTCGATCACCGGGAAGGCCGAACACCTCGCGCTGGCACGGCTGTTCGACCTCGACCGGCTCATCGACAACTGCGCCGCGGACACCGACATCCTCGACGGGCTGCACGCCAACCAGCACATACCGATCTTCACCGGGTACCTGCGGCTGTACGACGCAACCGGCGAGGCCCGCTATCTCGACGCCGCCCGCAACTTCTGGGGCATGGTCGTACCGCATCGCATGTACGGCATCGGCGGCACCAGCACCGCCGAGTTCTGGAAGGCGCGCGGCGTGATCGCGGGCACGATCAGCGACACCGACGCGGAGACGTGCTGCGCGTACAACATGCTGAAGCTGAGCCGGGCCCTGTTCTTCCACGAGCAGCGGCCGCAGTACATGGACTACTACGAGCGGGCCCTGTACAACCAGGTCCTCGGCTCCAAGCAGGACAAGGCCGACGCCGAGAAGCCGCTGGTCACGTACTTCATCGGGCTCACGCCGGGCCATGTGCGCGACTACACGCCCAAGCAGGGCACGACCTGCTGCGAGGGCACGGGCATGGAGAGCGCCACCAAGTACCAGGACTCGGTGTACTTCAAGGCCGCCGACGGCAATGCCCTGTACGTCAATCTGTACAGCCCGTCCCAACTGACCTGGGCCGAAAAGGGCGTGACGGTCACCCAGACCACGTCCTTCCCCCGCGAGCAGGGCACCACGCTCACCTTCGGCGGCGCCGGCTCGGACCTCGCCCTGCGGCTGCGGGTGCCGTCGTGGGCGACCGCCGGATTCCGGGTGACGGTCAACGGCGCTGCGGTGAGCGGCACTCCGGTGCCGGGGAGCTACTTCACGGTGTCGCGGACCTGGCGCAGCGGCGACACGGTGAAGATCTCCATGCCGTTCCGCCTCCGAGTCGAGAAGGCCCTCGACGACCGGTCCCTGCAATCGCTCTTCTACGGCCCGATCAACCTCGTCGGCCGCAACTCCACGACGAGCTACCTCCAGTTGGGCCTCTACCGCAACGCCGGCCTCTCCGGCGACCTGCTGCCCTCGCTCACCCCGGTCTCCGGCAAACCGCTCCACTTCACCCTCGGCGGCACCGAGTTCGCCCCCTTCTTCGAAGGCACGGAGGATCCCACCCACGCCTACTTCCGGCGTTCGGAACCCCGGGTGATCCTCGGCGACTCCGACTCCGGCGTGACCAACCCCGCAAAGCCCGACGGCACCACCCTGCTGGACGAGATCTGGGCCGGGGCCCCCTTCACCGGCAAGGGCGCGCTGGTCTCACGGGTGCGGTCCACGGTGAACGCCTGGGCGAGCGCGGGCCTGCTCGGCCAGGCCGACGGGCAGACGGTCATCCGTACGGCCCAGCAGGCCACGTACGCCCCCTGAGCCGCCGCGCGCCCGACGGGATCCCCGCGCCGCGCGCCCGGCGGCCGGTGCGGGGATCCTGGAGGCGGAGCCATCCGGAGCACGGGCTCACATCACCCATCGATTGAGGGCGTCATGGCGTACGACGAAGGGCTCGCCCAGCGGATCCGGGAGCGGCTCGGGGGCCGGCCGGAGATCACCGAGAAGCGGATGTTCGGCGGTATCGCGTTCCTGGCACACGGGAACATGGCCGTCGGCGTGAGCGGCGACGACCTGATGGTCCGTGTCGGTCCGGACGGCACCGATGCCGCCCTGGCCAGGCCCGGCACGCGGATCTTCGACATGACGGGCCGGCCCATGAAGGGCTGGATCCTGATCGCCGGTGACGCTCTCACGGAGGACGACGTGCTCGGGGCCTGGATCGAGGAGGGGCGTGCCTTCGCGGCGGGTCTGCCGCCGAAGTGAACCCCGCTACGACCTGCGGCGGGGCTTGCCCCGGCCGGTGCTCTTGGTTCCCTTGGCACCCTTGCCGCCCGCAGAACCGCCCCGTCGGCCGGTGCCCGACTGCCGACGTGCGCTGCCGCCTGCGTCCGGGCGTTTGCGCTTCGGCTGCTCCGGGGCGGACGGGCTCTGGGACGTCGTACGGCCCCGGGTGCTGTTGACCGTGCGGCCGCGGACGACGCCGATGAAGTCCTCGACGAGGTCGGTGGTCGCCTCCTCCGGCCAGGACAGGGCGACGCTCGACTGGGGGGCGTCGACCAGCGTCCGGTAGGTGAGGTCCTTGCGGTGGTGGAGGCGGGCCAGCGACTGGGGGACGACGAGCAGACCGACGTTCGCCGCGACCAGCTCGACGGCGTCCGCGGTGGTCGCGGGCCGCTCGAAGGCGGGCTCCCCCGGTGGCCGCTCCCAGTCGAGGACGTCGTCGAGGGGGTGGAAGACGACCTCGTCGGCCAGGTCCTCGGTGGTGACCTCCTCGACCGCCGCGATCACGTGGTCCTTGGGGACGACGACGACCGTGGTCTCGGTGTAGAGGGGGATCGCGCTGAAGAACGTACGGTCCACCGGAAGCCGTACGAAACCGGCGTCGGCCCCGCCCTCCCGGAGCAGGTCGGACGCCTCGGCCGCGGTCACCGCCTGGAGGCCGAGGGGTACGTCGGGGAAGCGCTCCTGCCAGACCCGCACCCACTTCGCGGGGGTCACGCCCGGGACGTACGCGAGCCGGAACGCCGGCGCTGCCTGCGGGGTGGGCGGGGGTGCTTCCGAGCCTGTCACCTGGCCAGGTTACCGGGCGCGGCAGACGGGCGTGGTCGGCGGGCGTTCACGCACTCGATACCCTTGAGACCATGACGTCGCACCAAAGCACCCAGACCATGAAGCCCGCGACCGCGGCGAAGAAGCTGGGTGTGTACCTCGAGGCCACCCCCGCCGAGTTCCGGGAGGGGGTCGTCACGCGCGCGGAGCTGAACACCCTCCAGGCCGACCCTCCGCAGTGGCTGCTCGACCTGCGACGCGACGGCCCGCACCCCCGCCCGGTGGTCGCGGCGAAGCTCGGCGTCTCCATCGCGGGCCTGGCCCGCGGCGGTGTCACCGAGCCCCTGACCACCGAGCAGATCGAGGCGCTGAAGCAGGAGCAGCCCGAGTGGCTGGCCAAGGAGCGCGCCACTCAGGCCGAGGTCCGCAAGGAGACGGCCCGGATCAAGAAGCGGAACGCCGAGCGCGAGGCGCAGCAGCCCTGATCCCGGCCGGGCCGTCCCGGCAGGTCAGTGCGTGTCGGCTTCCTCCAGGACCGCCTCCAGGAAGGTGGCCGACGGGCAGAAGAACAGGGTCCCGGTGACGGCCTGCGAGTAGTCGAGGATCGGGTCCGGGCCCGATTCGGGGCCGCCCACGAACATGTTGCGGAGCATGGCCTCCGGGATGTCGGGGGTCCGGGCGTAGGCGATGAAGTACGTACCGAACTCACCGTGGCCGGGCCTGCCGAACGGCATGGCGCCCCGCAGTATCTCCAGCTCCTCCCCGTCCGGACCGGTGACCGTGTTCACGTCGATGTGGGAGCCGGGCACGTCGAGCTCGATGTTGGTCAGCTTGGAGCGCCCGATCACCTTCTCCTGGGCCTCCACGGCGAGGGCCTCCCAGGCGTCGACGTCGTGCACGTACTTCTGCACGATCGCGTAGCTGCCGCCGAGGAAGGCGGGATCCTCGTCACCGACGATCGCCGCCTCGGCCGCGGCCGGGCCGACCGGGTTCTCGGTGCCGTCGACGAAGCCGAGGAGATTGCGGGAGTCGAAGTAGGCGAAGGCCAGTACCTCGTCCTGGACGGTGACCGCGCCGCGCAGCCGCTTCATGATCTCCGCCGACAGGGCGAAGCACAGATCCGTGCGGGCGGCGCGGATGTGGAAGAGCAGATCGCCCGGGGTGGCCACGGCCCGGTGCCGTGGGCCCTCCAACTCCTCGAAGGAATGCAGCTGTCGGGGACGCGGGCCCTCGAAGAGCCGGTCCCAGGCCGAGGATCCGACGCCGGCCACGCAGCACAGCCCTCCGTCCGGGCTGGGGAAGCCGACGGCTCGTACCAGACCCGCGAGCCCGGACAGCAGGTCGCGTACCGCGCTCTCGCCCCCGGGTTCGATCGTGACCACAAGGAACACCGCGACGGGTGCCGGCTGACTGAGCACCGGCTGCGGCAGCGCACCGGCCGACCGTATGGACGACGGCTTGGATGACGGCATGGTTCCCCTCTCACCCTCGTTCCCCGCCACCTAACGATGCCCGGCCGGGCCGGGAACGATACCCGGCGAATACCCGCACTTCTGGCGCGTCTGCCAGGTGAGATCGAGGGGTTCGGGCGCAAAAACCCGCATGCGAACGCTCGTACGGGTCTGGGATCATCCCGGCATGGTCCACCGCCTCGAACCCCTGGTCGTCCGGCACACCCTTCGTCTCCCCCGTCCCACCGGCCCGGCCGATGAAGGCGCCGTCGCGGCGCGGCAGTTCGACGCCGCGCTGATGTCCGTGGGCTTCAAGCTATCGGCCGAGCTGCTGGAGCGACTGTCGGGGCTCGGCGAGGGCGTGGTCGTCGACACCGCCGTGCGGACGCTGGGCACCGTGCGCGAGATGGTCGGCGACCATGTGGCGCACAACGTCTACTTCGTCGACTTCCCGGCCAACGTGCCGGACACGTACGACTTCTGGATGCGCTGCATCGCCGGGGCACTCGCCGACGACGAGGCGCGGGACAGCGTCCTGGAGCAGTTGGGCGAAGGGGTCGTCGACCTGCTGACCCTGCCGTCGTACGGCCGCTATCAGCACACGTACGCCGAGATGCTCGGCCACCACGACGAGCTGATCGCGGCGGCCGGCGACCGGATCACGGTCCTGCACCTCGGCGGCGACCCGGACGAGGAAGTCGGCGCCCTGTACCTGGCGTTGGCGGGCAGCAGCACGCCGCTGGGCGAGGAGGCGCTGGGTGACCTCGACAAGCTGGCCCGGGTGTGCGTGGACGGGCCGCAGCCCGAGTCGATCCCGGTCCGGGAGAACCGTGCCGTGCTCAACCGGGCCCGGCTGCGGGCCGGTGCGCAGCCGCTGCTGGACACGGTCACCGATGTGCTGCGGCTGGCCTGCGCGTTGTCGGACGGCGATGTGACCCTGGTCGGACCGACCCGGTTCCGGAAGCTGTCGCGGCCGCTGCGCCGCGCCCTGCTTGCGGGCCTGGACTCGGTGGTCGCGGCCTCGCCGGACAAGCTCGCGGACGTCCGCGCCCATCGCGAGGCGTGGAAGCGGCTGGGCGAGCGGCTGCACCCGCACGAGTACCCGCGGTGGCCGCACGCCTCCGACGTGTTCGCGGTCGCGCGCGGGGAGAAGCGGGCGCCCTCCTTCGACAGCCGGGTCGAGGAACTGCTCGGCATGCACGACGTCACCGGCGCGGCGAAGGTGCTGAAGTCCGCGCCGGGCAAGCTCTTCCGCGCGCTGGACCGGCTGTTGCGCATGGCGCTCGACCAGGAGGAGCGGGACTCGGTGGTGGCCGCCGCCGAGGAGGTCGTGGGCGATGTCTCCGGGCGGGTCCTGCTGTCCGTCCGCGAGCACCTGGCCAACCGCGCGCAGGACACGGGCGAGACCCGCGTGTTCGTGAACCGGCTCGGCCGGGCCTGGGTCACCGAGGACGAGCGTCCGCCGGTGCTGCCGCCCGAGCGGGAGCGGCTGATCGCCGTACTGGACGAGGAGTTGCGCCGTCGGCTGCCGGACCCGGGCCATCTGCTGATCGACCCGGACGCCCTGGACGTCGCGCTGCCGCTCAGCGGCAGGGCGGCCCCGGCGGGGCTCGGCGTGCTGCCCCGCGGTTCGGTGTCGCTCGTGGACGGTGAGCTGCTGCGCTTCTTCGTGTACTGGAAGCAGGCCGCCCACCGCACCGACTACGACCTGTCGGCGCTGATGCTGGACGCCGACTTCGCGACGGTCTGCTGGCTGGCGTACACCAACCTCAAGGACCTCGAGGGCGAGCACTCCGGTGACATCACCGAAGCACCCGACGGCGCCTCGGAGTTCATCGACCTGCGCCTCGGCGCCGTGCGCGGGGAGTACATCGTCCCGCAGGTCAACATCTTCGCCGGGGAGGGCTTCGAGGAGGTCGACGAGTCGTTCTTCGGGTTCATGCTGCGGGACGCGGAGCAGCGGGGCCGCCCGTTCGAGCCGCGTACCGTGCGCATGAAGTCCGGGCTTCGCGGACCGGGCCGGGTCGCGCTGCCGCTCGCGTTCCGGCGCGGATCCGACGGGCGGTGGCGTGCCAAGTGGCTGCACCTGTACCTGAGGGGGGCGCCGGCGGCCAACCGGGTCGAGGGCAACCGGGTGTCGGTGGCGACGCTGCTGCGCGGCATCGTGGAGCGCGAGCAGTTGACGGTGCGCTACCTGACGGGCCTGATGGACGCCACGACGACGACCGTCTGGGACGGCGGCACGATCCCGGAGGGACCGGTCACCTACATCGGCCTTCAGCGGCCCGAGGGGCTGCACCCCGGGTCGCGGATCGTCGTGCCCGAAAATCTGCGCGACCTGATCCCGGAGTGACTGTTAGAGTCGGCCGTGGCGAGGCCATGAAGGGACTTCCTTCTCAAATCCTTCTTGAAATAGTCCTTTCGCTTTCCTCGCCACTCAACTCTTCCCGACGGCTCAGCTGTCGTAGTCGACCGTCAGTGTCTCGGACACCGGGTACGACTGGCAGGTCAGCACATAGCCCGCGTCGACCTCGGCCGGCTCCAGCGCGAAGTTGCGCCGCATGTCCGCCTTGCCGTCGGTGACCAGGGCCCGGCAGGTGCCGCAGACGCCGCCCTTGCAGGCGAACGGCAGGTCCGGACGGGTGCGTTGGGCTCCGTCGAGGATGCTGCGCTCCCTCGACAGGGCCGCGGTCGTGGAGCGGCCGTCGAGGGTGATGGTGACCTGACTGACGGGCCCTTGCGGCCCCGCCTCCTCGTGGTGCACCTCCCGCACGGGCTCGTCGTCGGCGAAGAACAGCTCCTGGTGCACCCGCTCGCCGGGCACTCCGAGGTCCGCCAGCACGCTCTGCGCGTCCCGGACCATGCCGTGCGGTCCGCACAGCCACCAGTGATCGGCGGTGGTCACGTCGACCAGCGCCTCGACGAGGGTCGCGAGCCGCTCGGCGTCGATCCGGCCGGAGAGCACCTCGGCCTCGCGGGGCTCGCGGGAGAGCACGTGGGCGAGCTGGAACCGGGTCGGGTGCAGGTCCTTCAGGTCGGCGAGGTCGTCGGCGAACATCACCGTGTCGCTGCGGCGGTTGCCGTAGAACAGGGTGACCGTCGAGCGGGAGTCGGCGGCCAGCACGGACTCGGCGATGGACATCATGGGCGTGATACCGGAGCCCGCGGCGATCAGCACGTGGTGGCCGGGTGTGCTCAGGTCGGGAGTGAAGGCGCCGGTGGGCGCCATGACCTCGACGGTGTCGCCGGGGCGTACGTCCTCGACCAGCCAGGACGAGAACAGCCCGCCGGGCACGACCCGCACGCCGATGCGGGGGCTCGAACCCACCGGCGAGCAGATCGAGTACGAACGTCGTTCGTCGCGCCCGTCGATCTCGCGCCGCAGCGTCAGCGACTGGCCCGGTTCGAAGGCGAACTCCTCGGCCAGTTCCGCCGGGATGTCGAAGCCGACGGCGACCGCGTCCGCGCACAGTGGCTGGACCGCGGCCACGCGCAGCCGGTGGAAGGCCGGACGGCGGCGGATGCGCGGGCGCGGACCGGCGGCCGTCCGTGCTTCGGTGACGCCTTCCATTCAGATCTCCTTGACGTACTCGAACGGCTCGCGGCAGGCCCGGCAGCGCCACAGCGCCTTGCAGGAGGTGGCCGCGAAGCGGGAGGTCTCCTCGGTGTCCCCCGAGCCGCAGCGCGGGCAGGTCACCGCGTGCCGGGTGGGCGACAGCACGAGCGCGACGGGGCCGCCGCGCGGAGCGGGGCCGGGCGGGGCGATGCCGTGCTCGGTGAGCTTGCGGCGGCCGGCCGGGGTGATCCAGTCGCTGGTCCACGGCGGATCGAGGACCGTACGGATCTCCACGCGCGCGTACCCCGCGTCTCGCAGCCGCGCCGCGACGTCCGCCCGCATCTCGGCCATGGCCGGGCAGCCGGAGTAGGTCGGGGTGAGGCTCGCAACCACCGTGCCGTCCTCGGTCAGCGCCACGTCCCGCAGGACGCCCAGGTCGGCCAGGGTGAGCATGGGCAGCTCGGGGTCCGGCACGGTCGCGGCGATGTGCCGGGCGCGGCGGGCGTCGAGCAGGGTCGTCACCATGTCGCCTCCGGGTGGGCGCGGGCGACGCCCTGCAACTCGGCGAGCAGCGGGGCGAGATGCTCGGTGTGCTCGCCGTCGCGGCCGGCGCCGGGCAGCGGACGGTACACCGGCATGGGCAGTCCGGCCGCCGCGGTGACCTGGCGGATGTCCGCGACCACCTCGTCGCGCACGTCGTAGGCCGTGAACAGCTCCCCGATGTAGGGGGCGACCTGCTCCTGGGCCCGGCGCATCCGGCGGTGGGACTCCTCCGTGCCGTCGCCGAGGCGTACGGCCCACTCCGCGGCGTACTGCCGGTGGTAGGCCAGCTCCTTGACGCCCTTCGCGGCGATGGCCGCGAGCACGGGGTCGGGGTGGGAGGCCAGCCGCTCGAAGTGGGCGAGGCGCCAGCTGGACAGCACCAGCAGCCGCACGATCGAGAACGCGAAGTCGCCGCAGGGCAGTTCGGCCAGGCGTACGTTGCGGAAGTCGGCGGCGTCGCGGAAGTAGGCGTAGGCATCCTCGTCGCGGCCGGTGCCGTCGGCCTGGCCGGCGCGGGAGTACAGCAGGCGGGCCTGGCCGAGCAGGTCGAGGCCGATGTTGGCGAGCGCCACCTCCTCCTCCAGCTCGGGCGCGCGGGTGATCCACTCCGCGAGGCGCTGGGCCGAGACCAGCGCGTCGTCGGCCAGCGCGACGCAGACGGCGGCCAGTGCGGCGGCGTCGATGCCCTCGGGGACGGTGGTGTCCACGCCGTGCAGCGGGTCCTCGAAGCCGGTGCCGTAGGCCCAGCGGGTGTCGTCCTCGTGTCCCTCGGCGAGGGTCATGTAGACGTGGTCGTCACTCATGCCCTCTCCTTCAGATGTGCGGGACGTCGTCGGGGATGTCGTAGAACGTCGGGTGGCGGTAGACCTTGTCTGCGCTGGGCGCGAAGAAGGGGTCCTTCTCGTCGCGCGTGGAGGCGGCGATGTGCTCGGAGCGCACGACCCAGATACTGACGCCCTCGTTGCGGCGGGTGTACAGGTCACGGGCGTGGGTGAGCGCCATACGGTCGTCGGCGGCGTGCAGCGAGCCCACGTGGACGTGGTTCAGCCCGCGCTTGCCCCGTACGAACACCTCGTACAGCGGCCAGTCCTTCTTGTCGGCGCTCATGCCGCCGCTCCCTTCTCCACGCGCTTGGCGGCGTGGGCGGTAGCCGCCTCCCGCACCCAGGCGCCCTCTTCATGGGCGCTCCTGCGCCGTTCCACCCGCTGGGCGTTGCAGGGTCCGTCGCCCTTGATGACCTGCATCAGCTCCGACCAGTCGGGGGTGCCGAAGTCGTGGTGGCCGCGCTCGGCGTTCCAGCGCAGTTCCGCGTCGGGCAGGGTGACGCCGAGCTTCTCGGCCTGCGGGACGGTCATGTCGACGAAGCGCTGACGCAGTTCGTCGTTGCTGTGCCGCTTGATCTTCCAGGCCATCGACTGCGCCGAGTTGGGCGAGGCGTCGTCGGGCGGGCCGAACATCATCAGCGACGGCCACCACCAGCGGTCCACGGCGTCCTGCACCATCTCCCGCTGGCCCTCGGTGCCGCGCATCATCGTCATCAGCAGCTCGTAGCCCTGCCGCTGGTGGAACGACTCCTCCTTGCAGATCCGCACCATCGCGCGTGCGTACGGCCCGTAGGAGCTGCGGCACAGCGGGACCTGGTTGCAGATCGCGGCGCCGTCCACGAACCAGCCGATCACTCCGACGTCGGCGAAGCTCATGGTCGGGTAGTTGAAGATCGACGAGTACTTCTGGCGGCCCTCGATCAGCCGGTCGGTCAGGTCGGCGCGGTCGGCGCCCAGGGTCTCCGCCGCCGAGTACAGATACAGCCCGTGCCCGGCCTCGTCCTGGACCTTGGCGAACAGGATGGCCTTGCGCCGCAGCGACGGGGCGCGGGTGATCCACTCGCCCTCGGGCTGCATGCCGATGATCTCCGAGTGGGCGTGCTGCGCGATCTGCCGGATCAGCGTCTTCCGGTAGCCCTCGGGCATCCAGTCCCGCGGCTCGATCCGCTGGTCACGCGAGATCGTCGCGTCGAAGTGCTCCTGGAGCCCCTCGTCGGCAGGCGCCTCGGCGGAGTGTGAAGTCGTCATCGATTCCCGCTTCCCAACCGACCATTCGTTCGGTATTCAGTGTGACGTGTTTCCGCCAGGGGAGCAAGACCCTTCGAGAGGCCCTTCGAGGCACGAAAACGGCCCAGGACACCCCCGCGGGGTACCTGGGCCGTTCCTGCGCACGCACGCGACCGTCACACGTTGGGCACCTTCAGCCGGTCCCAGCTGACCTTGCCGGGGATGCCGTCCGCGTCCTTGCCCTTGAAGCCGAGCTTGTGCTGCCAGGCGGTGTAGGAGCGGCGGTCGGCCTCGGTCCACTCCGGGCCCGGGCCCTCCTCGTAGCGCCCGCAGCCCTCGGCGACCAGGCGACGGCCCATCGCGGTGATGATCGGGGACTTCTGCCCGATGTGGAAGAAGCCGCTGCCCGGGAAGGGCTCCAGCCTGGGCTTGGGAGCGGGCTTCGGGTCCGGCTCGGGCGCTCCCCCTCCCCCGCCCTTGAGGCGCTGCGCGATCCGCTTGCGCATGCCGTCCATGGTGAAGCCGCGCGGGTCCTGCTTGCCGGGCTGCCACTCCTTGTGCCCGATCACGGAGCGCTCGCTCCAGCCGTGGTGGCGGCAGATGGCGGCGGAGACCTTCTCGATGGCCTCCTTCTGCGCCTCGGGCCAGGGGTCCTTGCCGTCGCCGAGGTTGACGCACTCGAACCCGTAGAAGTGGGCGTTGCCGTCGGTGTCGGCCTCGTTGTCGTGCGGCAGCCTGGACTCGTTGATCACGGCGCGCAGGACGTCGCTGTCGCCGAGGCCGGCGTGGTTGGCGCGGCCGTTGCCGACGAGGTGGATGTGGCCCTGCTTGTCGATGACGCCGTGGCACAGCGGGCCGGGCAGGCCGGAGTAGCCGTTGTAGCAGATGCTCACCGAGTTCTCGGTGCCCTTGGTGACGGTGTGGTGGATCATCACGCCGTTCACCGGGCCCCAGGGGCCCTTGCTGTTGCGGTTGTGGGTGCGCCAGCTGCGGACCTCGTGGACCGTGAGGCCCTCCTTGCGAAGGATCTCCACCAGCTTGGACGCGCTCAGGGGCTTCGCCATCACTCGTCTCCTTCCGCCGCGGCCTCCGCATCGGCCGTGGTCTGCGACCTCCCGCCGGACGGGTCCTCCGCCAGTTGCTCCTCGCGGCGGGCCTGTTCCTCGGCCGCGAGCGTCGCCTCGTCCGCCGCCGGAATACTGCTGGCCAGCGGGTTGAACGCCAGGCGCAGGTCCACGGTGCCGCCCTCGCCCTTGACCAGCGCGAGCGGCGCGAAGCCGCGCGCGATGCCGGAGGGACCCTGGAGCAGGGGACGCCGGGCCGCGTCCGAGGGCCACTCGACGCCGCCGGTGGCGGTGCGGGCGGGGACGATCCAGTGGTCGCCCGTGCGGTACGCGGCACCCTTGGCGAAGTACACCTCGACCCCGTCCTCCAGCGGCAGCCACTCCCCCTCCGCGACGGGGACGGCCCCGCCCTTCAGGGCGGTCGTACGGCCCTTCCGCCGCGGTCCGTCGTGGTGGTCCCAGCGGCGCAGGAACGGGTTGAGGTGCGACAGCCGGCCGACGGACGGGTCGGGCTCTGCGCTGAGGCGGACGCGGCGGCCCGGCAGGTCCAGCTCCTCGACCCGCAGCAGGGGCAGGGGCTCGAGGCGGGAGGCGTAGGCGGTGTCCACGAGTTCGACGTGGTCGCCGACGTCCAGGTCCAGCTTGTCGTCGTGGCCGAGGGAGGCCAGCTGCACCCATGTGCCGTCGAGTTCGTCGACGGGGAAGACCACCGAGCCGTTCTCGCGGGACCACTTGAAGGTGGCGTCCTTCGCCTCGCCGCCCGCGTGCACCTCCACGCGGTACAGCTGGTTCTCCTGGCCGCGGTAGCGGGCGTCCGGCTTGACCAGGCAGGGGTCCTCGTCGGCGTGGTCGGGCCGCTCGCTGCGGGCGGCCAGGCGCGCGCTCGGTGCGGCCTGCTTCTGCGCCCACTTGTCGAAGGCGGCCCGCACGACCTCCTTGGACGGGTCGCCGTCCTCGATCTCCAGCGCGGCCAGCGACAGCGGCAGCACCTGCCAGACGACCTTCACGCGGGCCGCGGTGTCCGGCATCGCGGCTCCGAGGGCGACCTCGCGCAGGGCGGGGTCCTCGGCGGCGGAGACGGCGCGCTCCCACACGCTCAGGTAGACCACGAACGGTGTCTGCGCGGGCGACGGCAGCCGGTCGCCGGGCTTCTCCGGGTCGCGGAAGCCGTCGGGCTGGTCCCAGTAGGTCCAGTACGCGGGCGGTGCCGCGGTCTCCTGGTCCTCGGCGTCCTCGTCCGGGACCGGCACGCCGGGCGCCGGGCGGGTCGCGTCGAGCAGGATGCCGTCGACGTAGTACCGGCCGCCGTGGATGTGGAGCGTGTCGATGTCGTGCTTGCCGCCGATGTAGTCGATCTTGAAGCCGGCGGCGTCGCGCGGTCCGCCGTGCCGGCCGATCAGGTCGGCGGCGAGAGTGCGGGCCTGGTGCAGCTGGATCGCGGTCTGCTCGTTGATGTCGGCGTCGAGCTGGACGCGGCCCTGCTGGGCGATGACCGCCGAGTACCGCCGCTGCGGGCGGAACGTGAGGCGGGAGAGATCAGCATGCATGAAGGGGGTCCCCCTGGTTCAGGAAAGTGCGGGTGGGGCTTACGGCGGCGGCGCGCATGTCTTGGCTCATGTCCCGCCTCACGTCACGAAGAAGATCCCGGCGTCGGTACCCGCCGGGGTGTACTCCGCGAGCCGCGCCCTGAGGCCGTCCTCGCGCTGCGGCCGGTACAGGTCGTGGAAGGCCCCCATCTCGGCGCCGTCGTCCGAGCCGCGCCGGATCTCCTCGGCAGACCGGTCGGCCAACAGCCCGTACCAGGGCGTCCCGTAGCGCTCGGAGGTGAACAACGGCCTTGCACGACCGGCCTGTTCGGGCCCGGCGAGGTCCGGCCGGCAGCGGAACCGGCGCGGGGTGCGCGACCCCGGCGGCACGTACGAGTACCGGATGCAGCCGATGCCGCGCCGGGCCACGTGGAGGCGGCCGGTGAGGATCGAGTTCTCGGCGATCTCCACGGCGTGGGTGAAGATCTCGCCGATGACCGTGGTGCGGTGCAGGTGCAGCACCGCGTGGGCGTGGCGGCAGTCCGGCGCCGAGAGGGCCTCGCGGCCGGGGCCGGTGGCGTCGAGGATGCTGTCGCGCAGGTGGATGCCGAGGGGGTCCTCGCTCACCTCGTCGCCGATGACCTCGATGGTGCCGAGGATGCTGTGCTCGATCTGGAGGCACGCGGTGGTGCGCTCCAGGACGATGCTGGGTTCCTCGGGCGAGTGCGGGTCGCACTCGGGCTCCAGCGACCAGCCGGGCACGAGCGTGGAGTGCCGCACGACGACTGCGCCCATGGGGCCGGTGACGTTGATGCCGCGGCCGGCGACCAGCAGACCGTCGAGGACGATGCGGGGCCGCTCGTGCGGGGCGCAGTCCTCGGACACCGCGCGGATGTTGAGGGCGTCGGGCCGGTTGCTGTACCAGTCGAGCAGACGGATCACCGGGCGGGTGCCCTCGGCCGCGCGGACCTCCAGGCGGTCGCCGGGGTCGAGGTCGAAGTCCAGCTGCTCCTGGTAGGCGCCGCTGTGCGTGATCTCGATGATGCCGTCGGGGCCGGTCCGGTCGGCGCGCCGGTCGTGCTGCCAGGCCCGGTAGGCGTCCATGATCTGCCGGAAGCGCTGTCCGGGCCCGACCCGGTAGACGTCGGCCTCGGGTCGCGGCTCGCGGTCGGGGCGGTCGTACTCGCCGCCGCCCATGTCCGCGCCGAACGCGTGGTGGTAGTCCACCCACACGCCCTGCCGGGGCGCCGACCTCGCCCCGAACGCGATCCGCCCGAGTTCCGGGTCGACGGCGACCTGTCCGCGCCTGGGCCGGTAGCGCCAGTCGGACAGGTCGGCGACCACGATGTCGGAGGGCGGTACGGGCTGGTCCTCGCCGTCGCGCCGGATGACGAGGCTCTTGCCGGGGCCGTAGTAGTCGGTGAGCCGGTCGTGCAGTTGGCGGCGGGTGACGAACGCCGGGACGTTGTCGATGGTCGCGATGTGCGTGGGCGACGGCTCCGGGAACGGCTTGGTGACCAGCGGGGTGTCGTTGCCCAGGATCGAGAAGGTGTACAGGTTGCGGGCGCGGTCGATGCAGTACGCCGGGGACTGGGTCAGCGAGTGCGCCTTCAGCCGCCAGACGAACAGCGCCACGCCCGCCGGGGTCCAGCCACCCTGCCGGTGACGGGAGTCGGCGCGGCGGACGTCGGCCGTGCGGGCCGAGGCGCCGAAGGGGCCACCGGCCAGATCCAGCGCGGAGTTGTCGCGCAGGTCGAGGAGCCGACCGCGGGTGCCCCGGTGGACGCCCGTGTCGCCGTGCAGCTTCACCGGCTGGGTGTGAGCCACCTGCCGGGACAGCTCGACGGCGCGGGCGGGCCAGCCGGTGACCTGGTCGGAGAGTTCCTCCAGGAGGTGGAGGGTGCCCTTGCGGCGGCGGTTGGCGACGGTGGCGGCCACGTCGGCGCGCGGGGCGACCGCCTCGGCGAGGGCGGCGCGGCCACCCTCGTGCAGGCCGGCCGTCAGGACCCGCTCGTAGCCGGGCAGGGTGCGATAGCCGACCAGGTCGCCGAGGTACGGCAGCACCCAGGGCGCCGCCGTCTCCACGAACAGGTCCTCGTAGCCCTGCTCGACACCGTCACGGACCCGGTCGAGCTGCTCGGCGATCACCGCGAGCAGCGCGCGCAGCGGTTCGCCCTCCTCGGCGTCGCGCAACAGGTGCCAGCGGGGCAGGAGCGCGGCGAGACCGTCGGGTTCCCTGGACGTGGCCGCCGGGGAAGCCGTCTCCAGTTCGACGTCCGGGGACATCACTTGACCTCCGTCAGAATCAGGGTGTCCGCGGCCTTCGGCGACAGCATCGCGAGCCGGGCCGGGCGGATGCCGCGGAAGACGAACACCGAACGGCCCTTCGCCAGGCGCCGGGTGTCGGTGATGTCGGGGTTCAGGCGCAGGAGTTCGGCGAGCGCGACGCCGTACCTGGCGCAGATCTCGGAGAGCGTCTCGCCGTTCGCGGCGCGGACCGTGTGGGTCCGCTCGTCGTACGTCGCCGGGTGCGCCGGGACCGATGCCTTGGGCGGGCCGGGATCGGTGAGGATTCCGGCCAGCTCCTCGGGCGTGGCGGACGCGGGGACGCCGGTGAAGACGTCGACGTCCATGTAGTCGACACCGGGCACCGAGTGGGCGGTGGCGAGGACGTCGGAGAGCCGGGCGGGCCTGCCCAACTCCCGTCCCTCGTAGCCGAGTCGGGCGAGCAGCGCCTGTCGCAGTCGCGGCTCCACGAACTCCCACGCGTGATCGGGGGCGACCTTCACCTTGGCGGCGACGAGCAACAGCACGAGTTCACGTACGTCCACCCGGACGGGGAGGTTCAGGTCCCCGTACTCGGTCAGGGCGCCACGCAGCGCGCGCAGCGTGTCCGAGTCGCCGTCGATCGGGACGTCGTCCGTACCCGCGACCGTCACGTGCAGCACCCGCCGTCGCCCGTCGAAGAGTTCGCGCACGGCGGCCCGGCCGATGCCTGCGCGGGAGCGGGCGAAGTCCTCGTAGTCGGACTCGGAGACCAGCCGGTCCAGTGCGGATACGGCGAGCGGGATCGTCCGGCGGGTCAGACCGGGGCCGTCGGCGTCCGCTCCGCCCTTCGCCGGGCGCGGGTTGGTCACCTGGGTGACGCCGAGCGGCCGGGTGAGGGGCTGGGTGACGCGGTCGGCGGCGACGTTGGCCGCCCTGCCCGTGCCGAAGCGGTAGCGGGCGCGGATGTTCTCGTGCCCGGAGGGCAGCCGGGCACCGTTGATCCCGTCGCCGAAGGTCACGGTCGTACGGCCGTCGGCGGTGGAGCCGGTGATGAAAACCCGCTCGCCGGGGCCGCGTCCGGCGAGGCTGTCGACCTCGTGCCACAGGACGCCGTCGACCCGGATCTCCAGCACCGGTGTGGCGCCGAGGGGGTTGTCGTCGGCGAGCCAGGTCAGCGGGGACTGCCAGAGCGCGAACGTCTGGTTCACCCGGTCCGAGTCGCCGCTGCCGATGGCCTCCTCGCGGCTCTCGCCGTGGGTGGCCTCGACGACGTTGCCGAGGACCTTGACCGTCTCGCGGCGGTAGCGGTGAGCGAGATCGGCGGTCAGGGTGAGGCGGGTGTGGACATGGTCGCCGGGCAGTTGCGGGTCGACGGCCGGGTCCGCGGCGGCGATGACGACGACCTCGGTGGCCTTCACGCCGGCCGTGCCCGGGATGTCGCTGCGCTCTCCGCTCACCATGAGCGTGCGGCCGGGCCGCAACCCGTCGTACAGCTCGGCGAGTTCGATCTCGTTGCCGTGCACGTCCTCGCCGAGCGGTTCGTCGGCGAGGCGCAGCGGCTCGCCGGCCGCGTGCACCGTGGTGTCGCGGATGTGCGAGAGCAGTACGTCGAACTCGTCCAGCCAGGGGTCGGCGAGGGTGAGTTCGGTGCCGCGCCCGGTGATGCCGTAGTTGGAGTACGCCGCCGTACGAGCCGAGACCACCTGGGTGGTGACGAACGCGAGCTTGGCGTCGCCGGGGATGCCGTCCTGGGCGCCCTTCGCGGGGCGCCGGATCGCGACCCAGCTGCCGACCGTGATGCCGGTGTGGACCGTGTCCAGCTGGAGGACGCGACGGTTGAGCGGCTCAGGCTTGCTGGCGATCACGACCTCGACGTTGGGCTCGGTCGTGCCCACCGTGTACTTGAGGCTGATCTCGTACTCGCCGTGCGTGATCTGCTCGTTCGCGCCCGGCCGCAGCGGGACCTGCACGGAGGTGCCGTTGTGGACACCGACGTGGACCAGACCCTCGTCGTCCGGCCGGGACACGAAGAAGGTGCGCTGGGGCAGACCCGACTGGAAGCGCGCCGTGACGCCGGGGTCCTGGGAGTCGGTGGGGCGCCGGTTCAGCCAGTTCAGGTCGCGGTCCTGACCGGAGCGCACGGACAGCTCGACCTGGCCCGAGCCGAGCGGGAAGGTCAGCGGCTGGGCGACGGGCAGGTTCTCCGCACGCTGGTCGGAGCTGCTGCCCTCGACGTACTGGAACTCGGCACGGACCGGCGTCCGCCCCGACGTGTCGTACACGACGCGCATGCTCGCGAGGACGGCACCGGTGAGGGGCCAGTCGGCGGTACGGATGACCCGCCCGCGGTCGTCCTGGACGGGCTTGAGCGGGGCCGTGGCGCCGAAGGGGGCGGCGGTGACCCGCATGGCGAGCAGTTCGCGGAGGAGTTGGGGGGCCCTGGGGGCGGCGGCGGTGCGCCAGGCCGGGTACAGGGCGTCGAGGGAGGGGTTGAGGGCGGAGAGCAGCCGGGCGGTGTCGGTACCGGGTCGCTGGGAACCGGTACCGCCGCGCGGGGCGGGAGCGGCGGCCCGCAGGGCGGGAAGTACAGCGCCGAGCGCTTCAAAAGCAGCGGCACGCGAATCTTTTGGGGGCGCGGGGAACTGCTCGACAAGCCCCCGCGGCGCTGCGGACGAATCACTCTGCGCAGGTGCCAACTCCAAAGCACGCTCAGCAAGTTCCGCAAGCACCGCCTCCAACTGCTCGAACCAGGCGGCAACATCCTCGTACGGCTCGGCCAACACCTGAGCCTCACCGAGACGCGCCACCGGCTCCGCAAGCCGCGCAGCCAGCCGCTCAGGACTCCTGATCCCGTCCAGATCTCCCCGCAGCGGCGCGAGCACCTGGTCCTCGAAGTCCTCGATCAGCCGGCTGACCGGCCGGGGGCTGGGCACCTCGGGCGTGGGAGGTTCGTCGCCCGGCTCCCCCGGCGCAACCGGCGCGGCGGTCCAGCGCCGTACCTCGTCGACGAGTTCCCTCAGCGTCGGCGGCGCCGACTTCGGCAGGGAGATCGCCGTGATCTCGTCCTCCCGGTCGACCCGTGCCTTGGCGACCGGCAACAACTTACGCTCGCCACCCGCTTGTTCGCCGAAGACGAAGAGAAGCTGGTCGCCGGTCTGGAGCGAGTTGGCCGTGCCCTCGACGAAGAGCTCCGATCGGCGCTCCAGGTCCGCGGGAGTGACGAGGGAGGGGCGCCTGCGGCGCACTTTGAGCTCGTTCCAGTCCCAGCGTGCCGTCAGGTCACGGCTGGTCTCGAAGGTCAGTGACTGCTCGTCGGCCGAGGCCGGCACGCTGTGGCTGCGGGCGCCGCGCGGGATCAGCACCGGCAGCGCCTCGGCGCGCGGGTCGCGCTCCAGGGTGTACGCCAGGTGCGTGGCGGCGGCGACGCCGGGCCGCGGGCGGTGGCCGACGAGGCGGCCGAGCAGGACCAGGGAGCGGTGCTCGTCGGCCGTACGGATGTAGGCCTCGTCGGCGATCCGCTCGGAGTGGAAGGTGAGCAGGTCGCCCAGGACGGCGGTGGCTTCGAGCAGGCCGATCGCCGGGTCGTCGGGGGTGCGCACGGTGAGGCCCTGGAGGGCCGGGTACGCGGGTGAGGCGAGCCGGTCGAGCAGGGCCGCGCGGAAGGAGCCGTACTCGCCGACGCGGTAGTCGAGCGCGGTGCGGCCGGGCGGGTTGTGCACGGCGGCCGGGGCGAGACGCTCGTCGTGGCCGCCGCGGCAGGCGCCGCCGCAGCCGCAGTCGTCCGTGATCGGGACCTCGGTCATCGCGCACCTCCCAGGGATATCGCCAGCCGGCCGTTCTCCGGCCGGTCCGGGTCGTTGTCGCAGGTGGCGATCTCCAGCGGGCCGAGCCGCAGCACGCCGTCCTCCTTCTCTCCTCGGTCCGGTTCGAACAGCCTGCGCAGCCGGGTGACCTGGACGCTCTCCACGCCGGGCACGGCGGCCGCGACGGCGACCAGCCGGCTCAGCCGCACCGGCTCGCCGAAGGTCAGCGCGTCCGGGTGGAAGAAGCCCCGCATTCCGCCACCGAGCACACCGCTGCCGAGTACGCGGTACAGCTCGGCCAGGATCTGCCCGTGCTGGTGGCCGGGCGCGGCGCAGACGGTGAGCGCGATGTCCAGCGGGACGAGCCGCGCGGCGCCGACGACGAGGTCGTGACCGATACGCCGGTACGGCTCCAGGGCCTGCTCGACCGACGCCAGCAGGTCGGCGGACGGGGTGCCGGTGCCCTGCGCGTCGACCGCTATGTGTGCCTCCTGGACGCTGCCGGTCCACCGGAGCTCGGCCGCCGCGCGCTGGACGCCGGGCAGGGCGCCGGCGAGGGCCGCGTAGTCCTCGGCGGTCACCGCGCGCAGCCGGGTGCGGCGCAGGTCGAGCGGGGCCAACTGGCGTACCTGTTCGACGGGTTCGGGTTCCGTGCCGCCGACGGCGGGCAGCGGGTTGCGGACCACGGCGGCCGGCGGGGGCGTGCAGTCGGACTGGACGACCAAGTGGTTGATGGCCTCCGCGCCGACGTTCCCGGCGATGCCGCCGCCGAGGCGGTAGTGCGCGGCGAGCCGTGATCCCGGCGTGGGCCCGGCGCCGTGGCGTCCGTCGCCGAAGCGCAGGGCGAGCCGGCCGTCGTCCTCCAGTTCGCCGACGAAGTGCCGGTCACGCAGGCCGCTGTCGAGCAGGTCGCGGCGCGGTTCCCAGGTCTCGTCGTCGCCCGCGTGCAGGCGTACGGCGGGCAGGGCGCGACGCGGGTCCTGCCCGAGCGCGGCGGTCGCGGAGCCCCGCAGCACCGGCTCCTCGGGGTGCAGCCCGGCCGCGTAGGAGGGACCCCAGCTGTGGGCGATCTCCCAGGCGATGTGCCCGTCGAGGACGGTGCCGGCGCGGGCACGGGCCGTGAGGACCTCGATGCGGCGCAGCTTGGCGTCGAGCAACTGGTCACTGCGGAACAGCAGTTCGCGCAGGGCCCGGACGGGATGCCGGCGCAGCTCGATGCGCTCCAGGATCCGCAGTCCGTAGATCACCGTGAGCTCGGCGATCTCCTCGTCGGCGAGGCCGTCCCGGTCGCGGGCGCTGCGCCACAGCTCGACGAGCCGCTGCCGCACCCGCCCCGGGATCGCGCCGATCCGCGCGGCCTGCCCTGCGGCGACGGTGGCCGGCTCGGGGAACGGCACCGCCTGGGTGACGGGCGCCCGTCCGAGGACCGGGCGGAAACGGGGCCGGATGGCCGGGTACACGGACTGGGCGAGCAGCGTGCGCAGGGCGGCGGCCTGGGCGTACGCCGTACCGGGCACGACGCGTTCGTGGCGCTGGCCGGCGCGCTCCAGGCCGAGTCCGGCACGGTTGGTCGCGGCCTCTCCGACGACCTCGAAGAGTTCGCGGATGTCGTCGGGCGTCAGTGCGTCGCCCGACTCCGTCCTGTCCGTGAGGGAGTTGACGAGCCGGGCGGGCGCGTTGCCCTCCTCGCGGTCGTGGCAGCCGAAGGCGGGCCCGTCGCAGGGGGCGACCTCGGCGGGGACCTGCGGGACGGTGAACGTCTCGGGGAGCCCGTGGAGCGTACGGCCGTGGTCGACGAGGACGACGTTGCCGCGGGCGAGGGACACGTCCTCGACCGGCAGGCAGTCGCGGCCGCCGCGCGTGGTGAGGCAGAGCGGGAAGCGCAGGGCGTCCTCGGCGACCCAGGTGATCTCCAGGACCGGCTGGTCCTCGATGCGGTCCACGGCCGGGGTGACGGAGGTGAGGCGGACGGCCTGCCGGTGGCTCGGGTCGGCGTCGCCCGGGGTGCCGGTGCGCGGCCCCTTGACCTCCTCCAGGACGAGCAGGTCGCCCGGCCGCAGGTGGAGCCGGCGGTCCCGGCAGGTCTCCTGGTCGACCCATTCGTCGCGCAGGGTGGCGGAGGTGGCGCCCTTGGGCAGGGTGCAGACCTCGCCGCCCCATGTCCACAGCCGGATCGCGTTGTGCGCGGCGCGCAGCTCCAGCGGGTCCTCGGTGACGACGGGTTCGAAGACCTCCACCGAGCCGCGCTCGTCGAGGTCGCCGAGGTCGGTCTCGTCGATGACGGTGCCGGGCTCGGGGCGGTCGTGCGGGTCGAGGGTGCGCACGTCGACGGAGGCGAAGCGGAAGGTGCCCGGGGCGAGCGTGTGGTCGCCCGCGGTCTCGACGGCGACGTACGCGCGGGCGGTGCAGCCGTCGTGCATCGCGTAGTCGATGAGCCGTACGTGCCGCTGCACGGAGACGCGCCGCCGTGCGGTGTCGAGGTAGGCCTCGGTGGCGACCGCGTCCTGCTGGTGGCTGATCTGGTCACCGGTGTACGCGAGCAGCTCGACGAGGGTGACACCCAGGTCGGCGGGGTTGCGTTCGACCCAGTCGGGCGTGGTCAGCGCGAGCCGGTCGAGGAGCAGCTTGCGGATGGTGTCGTAGTCGCGGGCGGTGTAGTCGATGACGGGCGTGGCCGGGAACTCCGGGGCGTCGTGCCCGTCCTCCTTGCAGTCGAAGGGGGTCGGGCAGTCGGGCCGGAAGGCGAAGGTCGCGCTGTGGTAGCGCTGGTCGAAGCCGCGGTACGGCTGCGTCCCGGGCCGTCCGTACGGGTCGGTCTCGACGAGGGAGAGCCGGTAGCGGGAGGTGTCGCCGGCGCGGTCGAGGGTGACGTAGAGCCGGTCGTCGAGCTCGGGGTCCTCCTCGCGCTCCACGCTGACGTCCACGGCGGTGATGCCGGTGATGCGGCGGCCGCCGTCGATGCGGACGTTCTCGGGGCCGAGGCCGTGCGGCGCCTTCCCGAGGAAGCTGACGGTGAGCAGCAGGCCGTCGTCGGAGACCTCGACGGCGTCGACGCCGTTGAGTTGGGCGGCCCGGACCTTGGCCCGGCGGGAGGGGGTGGTGGTCGTCCCGGTCATGCCGCGGCCCTCCCTTCGAAGACGTCGTCGCGCCGGGCGCCGTCGGCGCGCACGACGTACGACAGATACACACGGACGACGTTGTCCTCGCTGATCACGTCGAGGGCCTCCACGTCGATGAGGTCGCCGAGCCAGCGCTGGAGGGAGGCCTGGACGGAGAGTTCGAGGGTGCTGATGAGTTCCGGGCTGGTCGGCGCGAAGACCAGGTCGAGGAGTCCGCAGCCGAAGTCGGGCCGCATCACGCGCTCGCCGGGGCTGGTGAACAGCAGCTGCTCGATGAGGTCGTGGACGTGCTCGCCGCGGGTGGCGTGCGCGGTACGGCCGCGGCGGTCGGCGCGGAACGGGAACGCGATGTCGCTGCGGGGGCGCCCGCTCGGGTGGCGGCTCATCGGACGGTGACCTTTCGCTGCGCGGCCTGGAGTACGGGTGGGCCCTGTGGCACCAGGGCCGCGCTGAAACACTGGGCCGCGGAGGTGTCGAGCAGCACGGGCCGGCCGTCGACGGTGACGCCGCTGCCGTCGGCGGTCCAGCGGGCCGTCACGCACGGTGCGGGCACGCCGTCGACGGTGTGCGGGCAGCCCGTGACGACGTAGCTGTGGGCGGCGGTGGCGACGGCGGCGCCCGCGAGGCGTACGCCGCCGGAGGCGGTGGTGGCGGGCGCGACGCGACCGCCGTGCGGACAGCCGATCACGGCGTCGGCGTCGAGCAGACTCCCGGACATCTCTTCTGTTCCCCCGTCTTTGTCATCGCTTGGAGAGCACGGTCAACTGGCCCTCGTTGATGGTCACTTCGTTGCCGCGCAGCAGGATCTCGGCGCCCGCGCCGGTCGAGATGACCACGGCCTCCCTGGTGATACGGATGTACGCGCCGCCCTGGGCCTGGAGCAGGATTCCCTGCTCGGCGCCGGCGGTGTCGTTCATGACGAGCTTGTGCGCCTGGGGCGTCTGCACGACGACGGGCTTGTTCGGTGAGTTGCCCTGAAGCTCCCGTCGTGCGTCGGGCGGCAGTTCCTCGGCCGCGCCGTACCAGCACCCGGTCCACACCGGGAAGCTCGGATCCCCCTGCTCGAACTCCACCCACACGCCCGCGCCCGGCGGCGGCACCACGAACTGCCCCGACTCAGGGCCGGTGAACGGCAGGCAGGGCAGCGCCCAGGTGGACGGCTCGTTGCCGAGGACGTCCGGGACCTCGACGGTGATACGGCCGATGCGCAGCGGGTCGTCGTTGCTGACGACCCGGCCGCGGAACTTGCCGAGGTAGCGATTGCTGGGTGCCGCCATGGTGGAGTTGCTCCTGGTCGATGGGTCGTGAGTGCGTGCTGTGCTTCTTGTGTCATGGCCGGACGTAGTCGCTGCGCGCTTCGAGGCCCTCCCTGGAGAGGGTGAAGTTCTGCTGGTACGAGCCCGGACGGAGGTTGTGCGTGACGGACTTGACGAAGTAGTCGCCGTCGTACGCCCGCCCCGAGCCGCGTACGCCGACGAGCTGGCGGGGCTGGAGGATGTAGCCGTGCCGGATGACGTCGAGCGAGCCGGAGCCGGAGACGACGTCGGCGGACACGGCGGCACGGGCGAGGAGTTCGGCCTCGGCCTGTTCGCGCTGCTGCTTGGCGGTGCCGGAGAGCGTCCTGCGTTTGAGGGCCGGGGTGGGCCGCCTGCCGAGGGGCGGGCGCAGCGGGCTGATGGCCGGCTGCGGGAGCAGGTCCGACTGCCGGGTCTCGGGGTTCTGCCAGCGGGCCTGCGGTTCTTCGCGTGCGGTGCCGTCGTAGGCGAACGTCAGCTGGTCCACGGTGGAGTTGGCGTCCATGTTGACGTTGAGGGCGTGCTGGCGGATCCCGAGGCGGACCTCGGGTCCCCAGCGGGCGCTCGACTGGCCGGGGTTGGGTCCGGGTTCGAGGTAGAAGGTGTAGCCGTTGGCCCGCGCGAGCTCGGTGACGTACTGCAGGTCGGTGCCGGTCTGGTAGTGCACGCGGAGGTCCTGGTGCGGGGGTTGGGCGACCTTCTCGGTGTAGACGTCGGGCCGGATGCCGTAGTCGGAGTAGCGGCGCAGGATGGCGAGGACGCGCTCGGAGGGCGGCAGGTTCGGGTACCGCGCGGTGCGCTCCTCCAGGTCCATGAGGAGGGTCAGGTCCTCGCCGGTGACGGTGAGGGTGGAGTGGCCGGGCTGGTTGCTGGCGCCGACCTCGTGCCGTACGACGAGACCGTCGAAGAGCACGTCCGAGGTGCCCTTGACGGAAACGGTGACGACAAGACGCGTCTTCGGATCGAAGAACCCTTCGGGGAGCAGCCGTCGGCTGATGAGCCCGTTCTTGGTGAGGTCGAAGGCGAGCTGAAACCCGCTCCGCTCCCCGGCGGTGGCGGTGATCTGGGCGGACAGCAGGGCCTCGGTCACCTCGGCCGGGACGGGCCGGGCGAGCTTGGGCCCCATCAGGAGCGTGATGTGGACGGGGCCCTGCCCCACGGGCAGATCAAACACGCCGGTCTCCCCTGCCGCCGGGGAACCCGCCGGCGAGCGGGATGTCGATGACGCGGCCCGCCTCGTCGGTCAACTCGCGTGGGTCGAGTACGGGGTTGGCGTCGGCGATCTGCCACCACTGGGAGGGGTCACCGAAGTACCGCTGCGCGAGCAGGTCGGGACGCTCGCCGGCGCCGACGGTGTGCGGCTGGGTGAGGTCGCTGTCCGGGCCGGTCGGGTCGAGCGGGGGCAGCAGGCGGCGCTTGGTGTACCGCACCTCGGTCCCGTCGGGCTGCCGGTGAATCCCGATCTCGGCGTCGTGGTAGCGGCTGGTGCGGGGGTAGGGATGGGCGCCCGGTATCGCGTCGAGGGCGTTCTCGTAGGGCTCTGTCTCGGCCATGGGTGTCTCCTCAGCCCCTTCCGATCACGACGTTGGTTCCGAGGCCGCCACCGAGCCCGAGCGAACCGAGGCCACCACCGCGCGCGGCCGCCGCGAGCCGCTCCTTCTGAGCGAGGTGCGCCATGTACAGGTCCGCTCCGCGGTGGCCGGCGGGGAGATCGCTGACGGTGAGGATCTTCATGCCGATGCTGAGGGAGGCACGGATGGGGTTGAGATTCACGTCGAAGGCGGACTCGTTGACTGACAGCTCGGTCAGCCGCACGGGCATGACCCGCTTGCTCCCCCAGGTGAACAACGTCAGCGGCATCTCGATCGGACTGATCTCGATGGCCCCCTTCTGGGACAGCTTCATCGCCGCACGCAGCTGCGCGGTGGTCGGCTGCACCAGCATTTCGAGCGTGGCGAGCTGCGGATGAATCCCATCGGGCGCGGCAACTTCGAACTGATCGGTGGCGTCGATCTCAGCGGTGAACTTCCAGGTCTCCTGGGCGGGGCCCTTGAGCCGGAGAGCCTCGTTACGGTCCCCGCTGCCGGTCCCGCCGCCACCGGCGTCTCCACTGTCCCCGGCGGATTGCGGGGAGACGCTGCGCTCCAGGGTGTCCGGGTTGAACTGCAGGACGATGATGCGCTGCGGGGTGCCGGTGTCGGGGTTGACGACGACTATTCCGGAGCGGATGGGTTTGGGGATGTCGGCGTAGCGGGTCACGGCCTGGCCTCCATGCGATGGGTGAGGTTCGGAGACCTCCAGGCAGGAAGGATTGTGGGCAGCACATCTTCAGTGCTGGGGTGCCGCCATCCCAAGTCTCCGTCAATGAGGGCGAATTGCTGCATGCGTGGAACGTCTGAGTTGCTCATTGGCGTGGCGTCACCTCCCTTCGCCGTACTTCGGTCCGAATGTGCGTGAAATCGTGCGTGCCGAGGTGAGTCACAGCCGCTCTTCCCCGCGCTCCTGCAAGGGCGTGTAGTCGTAATCCGGAAACACCTGCGGCAGGACATCCAGCATTCTCGCGATCCGATCAGCGGTCCGCTCGAAATCCCAGTCGTCGAGCGGCGCCTCGGTGAAGAGATGCTGCCAGCCGAACGCACCCCTGGTAAGGCGGAGGTTTTCCATATAGGTGCCGTAGTCGATATCCATCAGCCACATTCCTCGCACGTGATCAGAAAACCAGATCTCGGGAGTCATCACTCCAGGCTGAATTCGGATGGCGCCGAATGAACCGGCTCCCGTGAACGGGGCATCATCAATGACGTGAAGCTCCGCTCCGATGCGCCGCTCCTCGTCCGAGTAGAGAGAGTCATCGAAGCCGGGCGAGTTCTCACGCACAGCCTTGGAAAGAGGAGTGAGGAAGAATTCACCGGTGACTGCCGGGTAAGGATCTACGGTCTGCCACTGGCTTCCGATTTCGGAGAACCGAACGGACCGCTCATAGATGGATGGTTCGAGGATTACGTCCTCCCCCGCGCTTCCAGGAACAGGCGGAACGGCATCCAGGAGCAGCGGCCCCTGGGTGTCCCGAAGTACGCGCACCCCGGAATTCTGCCGAAGCTCCTCCTGAATTCGGGACCATTCCTGCTCCCAGTCCGTCAAGTTCTGCATTCCGTATTTCCTCACGATCACCTAGAAGGTCAGCCATTTGTTCTTGGCGGCCCTCCTGAGCCTCCTGATGGCTTCCGTCTTATTCTTGTGACTGCCCCCGGTAAGCGTCTCATCCTTTTCGCCGGAGTAGAGGTGTTCATCCTTCTTGAGGGCCTTCGCCAAAGCCGTCATGTTGTCGAACGTCCTGGTTTTTCGCAGACCCACTATTCGCTCAGCGAAGTACATACTGATGCCCGTCGCCCTCCGGAGGGCATGCACGTCATCGCGATTCACATCAGCGGTATGTGGCGCATAGTCATGCTCCTCAGGTGGCGGCATGAAATTGCGCGGCCAGGTCACTGTGGCCGGATCCCGCTTCCAGTGGCTGCCGGTATAGCTGTATCCACCCCACATGACCTTTATGGAGCTCGGAAATCCGGGGAACTTATCATCACTGTAGTAGGAGACGTTGACGTCGTACCAAATCATGTTGTTGAGCTTCCCCTTCCACTTTGATTTCCGCACCTCCTTACCAAGAGCCCGGGCTGCAGGATGTTCCACGGCAATGGCGGCTTCTTTGTTTTGCGCCCCGCGTGCGGGAACCAGGTTGGAGGTTGTTGCGTCGCCTCCCAGCGGGGCAGGAAGCAGGTGCATGCGTACCCATTTGCCGCCCGCGCTGTACGGCTTTCCATCCGGGCCGCGCTCGTCGGCCACCATCTCCCACCCCACGGGCAGAGCGTCCAGCGCATCTTCCGCTTCCGTCCCCCTCTTAAGGGGTTCATGAATGTGGTGCGCCTTAAAACTCGGCGCCTTCACAGGGCCATTCGTGAACGGTGGAAGTTTCGTGGGTGGCAGAGCAGGTGCGGTCTCTCCCGGGGGCCTTCGGTAATCGATGCGGTCCGTGCTGCCGGTGTATCCGTTGGTGACAGGTTGGCTCGGGTTCAGGCGTGCCGTGATGCCGAAGTTCTGATCGTTCGACTTGCTGAGAGCTGTAAGTCGATAGTGGGTACGTAGCCGTTCACGCATGGCTTGATGGTCATCCTGCGCGATCCCGCGGTCCAACTTCGCGTTGATGATGGGCCGAATCCGAGCGACGATCTTGCGGAGTCGGTCGTTCTTCGACTGCTCCGAGTTCTCGTCCTTCTTCTGCCTGTCCTTGTCCGGCCTGGACTTGGGCCGGCCCGGACCGCTCTTGTCGGGCTTGGTCTTGCCAGGACCATGCCGATCCGGCTTCCGCTTGGGCGCACCCGGGCCGTCCTTGTCGGGCTTCTGCGTCGGCTTCGGTTTTCCGGGCGCGTTCCTGTCGTCCTTCGGCCTGGGCTTCACGCCATCCGAGGCTGTGTCGGGCTTGGTCCTGCCCGGATCGCCCTTGTCGCCCTTGGGCTTGCCCGGAGTGTCCTTGCCGTCGTCCTTGGGCCGGTTCGGCTCCTGCTCCCTGGGCTTGTCGGCGCTCCTGCTGTCGTCCTGCGGCTTCGAAGTCCCTGGCGAGTCCTTGTCGTCACCTGGCTTGTGCGGGGCCCTGCCGTCCGCGTCCTGCGGCTTCGTGTCCGGCTTGGGTTCCGGCTTCGGCTTCCTCGGCTTCGGGGCAGGGGTCGGACGGGTGTCCGGCTTGTCGCCCTGGCTCTCGCTCTTCGGCCGGCCGGGCCTGCCCGGGCCCGCAGCCGTGTCCGTTCCCGGCGTCTTCGTGGACGGCTTCTTCGGGTCGGCCTTCGGACCGGGCTTCGCCTTGGGCTTGGTGACCGACCCCGGGCCCCTGCCCGGCTTCGGGAGGACTGAGGTCGGGCGCACCGTCGGTGCCCCGGTTTCCGGCTTGTCGTCCGTCGATGTCCTGTCGTCCCGCCTGCCGCCCTTGTCGTCGGTGCCGCCCGCCGCGGGCTTCTTGCCGTCGCCCTTGCCGTTCTTGCCTCGACCCAGCCTCTCGGCCATGCCCCTGAAGCGTCGGCCCACCTTCGCGACGTACTTGCCGATTCCGCTCAGCAGTGCCTCGTAGGCCAGCTCCAGAAGGGCCACGATGCCCGCCGCGACCGCCTTCGCGAAGAGGATGCCCGCGGCGCCGCTGCGGACGGCCTTGAGCCAGTTGAGGACCGCGCCCATCGCGCGCAGGATCTCGCCGAGTGCGCCGATGGCCGTCTTGATGGCGTCGATGACGGCCATCACCCAGCCGGCGCCCGGGATCAGCTTGGCGATGACCTTGGTGATGACGATCTCACCGATGATGAAGGGAAGTTGGGGGACGATGGCGTCCCAGGTTTCCTTGACGATCTGTTCGAGGGTGATGCCGCCCTTGATCAGTTTGTCGAGGATGGCCCTCGGAACGCCGATGATCTCCTCGATCTTGGACTGGAACCATTCCTTGACGGCCGCCTTGACCTCACGGAAGAGATGGTTCTTCGCGCCGTCCACCGCGGAGTTCTTCGCACCGCTCAGCCAACCGCCCGGGTCGGACAGGAAGTCGACCGCGATGAGCATGAACTCGCCGAGGGCGTTCAGCAGTCCGGCGGCGAAGTCCAGGACCGCCTTCACCGCGTCCACTACGGCCTTGACGACGTCCAGCAGGGCTTTCTTGAGGATCTCCAGGATGCTGCTCAGCAGTTTGCCGATGGAGTCCAGCAGATCGCTGATGGCCTGCTTGAGTGCGGTGGCGAGCCTGTTGACCAGTGCGATCGCCGCATTGATCAGCGAGGTGATCAGGTTCCGGATGCGCTTCGCCAGATCGATGACCGCCCGCACCATCGAGATCGCGAACTCGATCAGATCCTTGATCAGGTTCTTGATCGCGTCGACGATGCTCTTGCGGGCAGCGTTGATCCATCCTTCGACGTTCTTCTTGAAGTCGCGAATGAAGGTGATGACCGCGTCACGCGCCTCGCGGATGACCCTGACGATCGCGTTCTTGATCTCGATGACCTTCTGTTTCAGCCAGTCGAAGGCCTTCGAGAGCCAGTTGCCCGATTCCTGGGCAGCGTTGTTCTTCTGCCGGTCCGCGTCCTTCTCGGCGTTGTCGGCCCTTTCCTTGATCTTCTTGTCGCTGCCCTCCTTCTCGGTGTCGACTTTGTCGTCTGTCTTCTTTTCCTCGTCCTTGACGTCCTGGCGTACCTTTTCCTGCCGGTCGGTCTTCTTGTCGCCGAGGCTCTTGAGTTCCTTGTCCTGCTCCGTGCGCCAGCCCTCGCGCTGGGCGGTGACGTCGGCCATCGCCTTCTCGCGCTCGCCCGCCTGCGTCTCGGTGTTGGCCGCGATCTCGGCGTCAACCTGCTGCTTGTGCTTGGCCTGCGAGTCGCGGAAGTCACGGTCCTTGGCCTGCCGCCCCTCGGACATGCCCTTGTGGCCCTCGCTGAACGCGGCCTGGAACTGCGGCCCGCGCTCGTGCTCCGCCACCTCGGAGGCGGCCTCGGGCGGTACGGCTCCGGTCGCACCCGCGGCCTCGACCCCGGCTCCCTCGCCGCCGCTCCCCTGCCCGGGGATCTTCGCGGCCATGTGCTCCTTGGGAGCGTTGGGATAGACCTGGTCCTCGCCCATCCCGCGGCCGGCGTCGTCCTGCGCCGTCCCCATGGTCTCCTGACCCTTGGCGTCGACGTTGCTGCCCTGTTCACCGGACGCCTGCTCGGCGCCACCCTGCATCTCGACGCCCGGCGCGTTACCCGCCTGGGCCTGCTTCAGCGCCTCGTCCTTCGTCGGCAGACCGGCGAACTTCGCAGCCAGCTCCTGCGGGTCCACCACGGGTTCGTCGGCGCCGAAGAGGCTCGCGACCCCGTTCACGATCTTGCCGCCGATGAAGCCCAGGGCCATCTTGAAGGTGTCCCAGCCGCCCGGCTCCTCGGCCTTCTCCGCCTCGATCTGGCCTTCGGGCTCCTTCTCCCCGGTTACCTCGGCGTTCTCCTGGTCCGGTTCCTTGGCCTGCTGGGCCGGATCCTGCGCGTACTCGGCCGGGGCGTCCGTCTTCGGCTTGCCTTCGAGCGTGCGAGGCGCGCCCGCGGGTCGCTGCATGGACGGCGGTGCGGAGGCGAGCGTCTGGTGTTCGTCGCCGACCGTTCGGCCCACGGCGCCGCCCACGCCGCCCATGGCCTGAAGTGCCTTGTGCGGCTTGAGTTTCGAAGCCGTGGACAGGCCCGCCTCCGGGGAGAGGCCCGAGAGGTTCGGCGCCGGGCCGGAGTCCTTCTTGCCCTTTCCGCGGGCGGGGGCGGCAGCCCCACCGCCTCCGCCACCGGAGCCCGAGGATCCGCCGGACGGTGCCGCCTTGGGCGCGGGCGCGCTCTCCGGTGCGCCCTTCTCCTCGGGAGCTGTCCTCGGCGCAGGTGCCGGAACGGACTCCTGGGCGGCCGGTGCCGACTTGGGCGCCGCAGCCGGGGTCTGCGTACGCGTCGCCGGAGCCGCTGCACGAGCACCGGACTCCGGCGCGCTCTCCTCGGTCGTACCGCCGGACGGGGCGGCCTCCGGGGCGCCTGCGGTGCCACCGGGCACACCAGGGCCGCCGACGCCACCGGTGCCACCGGCGCTGCTCGTGCCTCCAGCGGCACCGGCCGTGTCCTGTGCGGCCTCCGAGCCCGCACCGCTCGCCGACTCCTTCGCGCCCGCTCCAGCCCCGGCCTCGGTCGGCGCTGACCTGCCGCCCGTGGCCTGCTGCGACTCCTTCTCCGGCGCTGCCGCGGCCTTGTCACCGGCCGCCGCCGTGCCCTTCTCCTCCTTGGCCGCCGGCTCCTTGGCCTCACTGCCGCCCTCGGACTTCGCGCCCGCCTTGCCGGGCGCCTCCTGAACCGTCGTCTGCGCCGCGACCGCCCCGACCTTGGGGTCGTCGCCCGCCTTCGGGTCCCGGTTCGCCGCACTCGTCACGGGCGGTGCCGCGGCCTGTTCCAGGGCGAGGCCGCCGAAACCGCCGTCGCCCCGCGGCCCGCCCTCTGTCTCCGGCGCCGACGACGAACCGGTGTCCTCGGCCAGGGTCTCCTCCTCGGGCTCAGCCTCCGCCGCCTCGTCCTCGGCGTCCTCCGCGTCCCGCTGTGCCTGCACCTCGTCGGCCCTGGTCGGCGGGGGCGTCGCGAAGGACGGGACGGACGGGGTGGCGGACGACGACGGGTCCGACTCGTCCGCCGTCGGCACACCGGAGGTGTCGAGGTCCTGCGTCGGCAGGAAGTCCTCGGGCTGGAGCTTGACGTCCCAGGCGCTCGGCTCCGCGCCGCCGACCTCGACCTCCGAGTCGCCCCCAGAGCCGACGGAGCCGTCCTCCGTCTCCTCCTCCAGACCCTCGACGTCCTGGTTCCGCTTCCCTTCCAGCGTGCTGGACCTGCCCGCGAGCTGGGTGTCCTTGCCGGAGGTGGTCGGCGAGCTCTTGGGCTGGTCCTGGCCCCGCTTGTCCTGCTGCCTGAGCTGCCGGCCCGCCACCATCGCCTCGGCCGCGCCCGCGCGGTTCCTCGCCGCGGACTCCTCCTTGCTCGCGGCGGGCGTCTCCTTCCGTTCGGTGGCTTCCTTGCCGGCGCCGTCCTTGCCGGTTTTCGCCTTGCCCCCTGCCGCGGCCTGGGGTTTCTGCCCACCGCCCTGCGACTTCCCCTCGGAGGCCGAACCGGACGAGGACTGGCCCCCAGGAGATGCGGACCCGGCCGACCCGCTCTTCCCGGCCTCCGCCCCAGCGGACCGCGAGGCCCCCGCCGACCCCACAGATCCCGCAGATCCCGCGCCGGGCGACTGCGGCCCCCGCGGCGCACCGCCTCCTTCCGGAGTCGTCCCGTGCTCCGCCGTACCACCGTTGCGCGGAGTGCTGCCGGCCGCCCCCTCCTCGTCGGCCTGCTCCTTCTCCGGCCCCGGCGCGAGCGCAGGGCGCTCTTCCTCCGTCTTGCGCTCCTGCGCGGCCCGCCACTCCTCCTCGCGCTCGGTGCGCACCTCTTCCGCGACGTCCGGCTCGACCTGGGGTGCATCGTGCGCGTTGCGTTCCAGGGCTTCGGCGTGGTCGTCGTACGCCTCGACCTCGTCGACGAAGTCGAGCACCCGGTCGTGCTCGGGGGCGAGCAGCCGGTTCTCGAGCCGGACGAGTACGCCGTCGAGCAACTGCTCGGGCAGTCGCGCGAGTTGCTTGCGGGTGCGGTGGGACAGGTCCTCGGGGTCGCCGCGCAGGGAACGCACCACCCCGTTCGCGATCCGGTCGACGAGCGTCGCCGGGTCCATCGCCTCGGCCCGGTTCCGGTCCGCGTCCACCGTGGCGTACCGCAGCCACCCGGGCGTCGCCTGGTCCTGCTCGACGTCCGCCGTCTCCGGCCCGGCCTCCGGCTCACGGACGACGTCCCGCGCCGCTGCCTCCGCCTCCCGCTCGATCGCCTGCTGCGGCAGACTCACCGCCCCCGGTTCGCGACCCGCGCGCAGCGTGCCGAGACCGTGCGGGTTCTGCACGGTGTGCAGGAGTTCGTGGGCGAGGAGGCGACGTCCCTCGTCCGTGCCCGGCTTGAAGGTGCCCTCCGCGAAGAAGACGTCCTGGCCCACGGCCACCGCGTCCGCGCCCAGCAGTTCGGTCAGCTGCCCCGCGTCGCGACCCGTGTGCAGGCGGACGCGGCTCAGGTCGTGGCCGAGGCGTTCCTCCAGCTCCCGGCGTACCCCGGGGTCCAGCGGCTGGCCCGCGCCGCTGACGATGTCCTTCGGTTCCGGCGTGCGGGACTTGGCCGCGCGCTCCTGGCGCTTGCGGCGGCGCTGTTCCGCGGACTGTTCGGCGTGGCCGTCCTGGGTCCGGGAGCTCATCGGGTCACCTCCCCGTGGCCGCTGAGCCCTTCGTGCACCACGCGGGCCAGTTCCTGGCCGAGGCGGCGGGCGGTCAGGCCGGCGGGCAGCGGCGGGAGGTCGGTCAGGACGTCGACGGCGACGGCGCCGCTCGCCGCGAGCGGAACTCCGTGGGCCTCGATCAGCCTTGTCAGCTCGCGTTCGAAGGCGACCGACACCCGTTCCGGATCCACGGCGAAGCCGTTCAGGGCGAGTTCGCCGATCTCGACGCGGATCGCCCGAGGCTGGACTGGGATTTCCCGCGGCTCGACTCGAATCCCCCGCGGCTCGTCGCGCTGCGAGCCGTTCACACCCATCCCCGCACCTCCCCCGGAGTCAGCGAGCGCTCCAGCTTCTGGTACTCCGTGCGGGCCGCCGCCAGCATGTGGCGCATCTGGAGGCGGTCGCCCTCCTCGGCCGCCAGGAACGCCCCGGACAGCGCGATGTTGCGGATCGAGCCGCCCGCGACGGTGAGCTGGGCGAGCAGGTCCGCGTCGATGCCCTTGACCGGGGCCTGCGAGGGCAGCACCCGGCGCCAGATCTCGGCGCGCTCGTGCTCGGCGGGGAAGGGGAAGTCGACGACGAAGCGGATGCGGCGCAGGAAGGCCGTGTCGAGGGCCTTCTTCATGTTGGTGGTGAGGATGGCGAGGCCGCGGTAGGACTCCATCCGCATCAGGAGGTAGCTGACCTCCAGGTTGGCGTACCGGTCGTGGCTGTCCTTGACCTCGCTGCGCTTGCCGAACAGTGCGTCGGCCTCGTCGAACAGCAGCAGCGCGCCGCCGCGTTCGGCGGCGTCGAAGACCCGGCGGAGGTTCTTCTCCGTCTCGCCGATGTACTTGCTGACGACCTGGGAGAGGTCGACGATGAAGAGGTCCAGGCCGAGTTCCTTCGCCATGACCTCCGCGGCCAGCGTCTTGCCGGTGCCGGAGCCGCCCGCGAAGAGGGCCGTGACGCCGAGGCCGCGCCGCAGGGTGCCGGCGAACCCCCATTCCTGGTGGACGGTCGCGCGCTGGCGGACATGGGCGACGATCTCCCGCAGGACGCCGGTCTGCCGGTCGTGGAGGACCAGGTCGCCCCAGGCCGCCTGCGGTTCGATACGGCGGCCCAGCTCGTCCATGCCGATCCGGGCCTCCTCCAGACCCGCCCGCCAGGCGAGTTGGGCGGCGTCGAGGTCCTCGTAGGGCAGCCGGCGGCGTACGGTCGCGGCGGCGGACCTGATGACGTGCGGCGGGAGCTGGAACTGGGCGACCAGGGAGCGGAGTTCGATGTCGTCCAGGTCGGCGATCGGATGCATCGCCCGGCCCCACAGCTCCACCTGCTCCTCGTCGTCGAGGCGCGGTACCGCCACCCGGGCGCCGTGCGGGCGGTCCGTGCGCAGCGGGTCCTCGCTGGACACGACGACCGGTACGGCCGCTCCGGCGAGGAACGCCTCCGTCGCCGCCCGCTGGTCGCGGTCCAGGTCGCCGACCTCGAGGAGCAGCGCGGACGGCAGCAGGATCGCCTCGCGCTGCCAGAGCCGTGCCAGCCGGTCGCGTTCGGCGGGGTCGGTGGGCATGTCCTCGGCGCCCATCGCGTACAGGCCGAGCCCGGAGCGGGCGGCCGCCGCGGCGGCTATCTCGGCGCGGCTGCGCAGGTCACCGCCGGTCACCTCGACGAGCAGCGGCGCGTCGGGGCTCGCCCCGGTCGTCCAGCCCTCGGCGACGCGGCTCGCGGCCAGGTCGTACGACGGCGGCAGTTGCTCCGGCACCGAGGTGCGGCGCAGGCGGCCGTGCAGACGGGCGTCGAGGTAGGGCGAGCCCAGCAGGAAGTGCAGGATCCGCTCGTCCAGGCGAAGGCGGGAGGTCGTCAGCCGGGACTCGTCGTCCAGTTCCGCGATCCTCCAGCGCCGCAGCGGGGCGACGGGTGTGAGCGCGCTCCAGTGCGGGTCCGCGAGGGCGGCAAGGGCGAGCGAGAACGTCGGGTGGGCCCGTTGCGGGTCACCGCAGGCGGCGGCACAACGCGCGGCGGTCGTGGGGTCGAGTTCGTCGGCGGCGGCGAGGAGGATCACGTCGCGTTCGAAGGAGGTGAGCCCGAAGCAGGTGACGAGGGCGTCGAGCGGGGCGGTGCCCGGTGCCGCCGGGGGCGTCGGGCTCGCGGTGGTCTCCGGGACTGCTGCCTCGCCGACGTCGGCGGCCTGGGCGTGGGCGTCGACGCGGGCGAGGACGCGGCGGATCTCCTCGATCAGGTTCGCGCCCACGTCGTGGCCGCCCGTCGTACGCGAAGTGGCCGCCGTGCCCGGCTCGTTCGTCCCCATGCCCTCACCTGCCCCCGTCGTTCCCATGCCGTGTCAGTTCTCGGTGCCTTCGGCTCCGCCGTCCGGCGCCGCGCCACCCGCCTTGCCGGATCTGCCGGTCCGGGTGGTGGCCGCCTTGCGCCCGCGTGCGGGGGCCTTGGCGGGTGCCTTCGCGGGCGTCTTGGCCGGTGCCGACGCGGCGGTCCTGACCGGTGGCGTCGCCGCGCTCCTGGCCGGTGCCGTCGCCGCCGTCTTCGCGGGCGCCTTGCCCTTGGCCGCGTCCTTGGCGACGGCCTCGCCGGGCGCCTGCCCCTGCCGGGCGTCAGCCGCCCCGATCGCCGAGCCATTGACTGACGTGCCGTCATCAGTCCCCGTCCCGGGCGGAACCGGTGCCCCCGGCGCCCCGAACGGCAGCACCCGTACCTCCGGCCGCTCGACCGGCTTGGCCGGCACCGGCTGCTCCCGGCCGTCGATGAGGATCAGGGTGGCCTGGTAGACCACGGACAGCGCGTAAGGCGTCTGGTGGAGCATCCCCCACAACTTCGACGTCTCGTCGATGTCCATCACCGTGGGCGTGAGGCGCACCCGCTGGGTCGCCTCCGCGAGGTCGCTGCCCACCAGGTGCGGGAGATGACCGGTCTCCTCGATGACGTCCTTCGGCAGCACCGGGATCTCGTGCAGGGTCCGCACGACGGAGCCGATCAACCGCTGTCCGACCAGGGTCGTCTCGTCGCCGTACGCGCTGATGACGTAGTGCAGGTCCAGCGCGGCCGCCGGCCGTTTCACCAGCGTGCCGTCGGACGCCCGGGTCGGCAGGTCGTTGTTGCGCAGCGAGGTGTTGGGGGTGACCTGGTACAGGAAGACGTTGATGGTGGGGTAGTCCGGCGGTTCCGTAGGTGGCTTGTGCGGTTCCACCTTCACGGCCTCGTCGAACTCCGGGCCCACGTTGGACGCGAGCAGCAGGGCGAGGGCCTGGGTGACATGGGCGATGGCGAGAGCGTTGCTCATGGCGTCGGTTCCTCGGTTCCTCGGTCCGTCACGTCGTCCTGCCGGCCGCGCCGCGTGCCTTCGGTCTCCCGGCCGCGCCGCATGCCCTGGTCCTGTCGAAGCGGTTCCATGTCACTCCCGCCCTCGTGCCAGGTAGTCGGCAAGGCTCAGGGTCGCGCCCTGGCGCCCCGCCGACGGCGTCCGCTGCCGTGCGTCGCCGGCCGGCGACGGTCCCGCCGTCACCTCCAGCCGCCCGATCTGCACCTGCACGACCTGCTCGGGCGCCCGCCCGGGACGCCGGGCGGCGGCCTGCCTTACGGCGTCGCGTGCCGCCGCCGTGTCCGCGGCGCCGGGCCGCGGTGGGGTGGACACGGCGGCGGGGGAAGCGGCGTCCGTACCCGGGGGGATGGGTACGGCCGCCGCGCTCCGGGCGGAGCCCCGCTCCGGACGGCCCCGGCCCGGCGCCCGCGCGGCGTCGGGTGCCGGCCGGGAGCCGGGTGCGACCGGTGCGACGGGACGCAGCAGCGGCGTGTCGGGCAGGGCCCGGGCGGCGGGCCGCGGTGCCGGGTCGGCCGGGGCGCGTTCGGTGTGTACGACCGTCCGCTCCCGTTCCGTGTGCGTCCGGGCCGCGGGTGCTGCCGGGCGCGGCGCTTCCCCGGGTCGGACGGCCGCCGGTGTGGTGGAGGGCCACAGCAGGCCGGAGCCCTCGTCCTCCTCCGGCGCGGCGCTCCGTACCGCCTCGACCCGCTCGAACGGGCCGGGCAGCCGGGGGCGTACCCGCACCACGTCCGGGCGAGGACCGGTGGCGGCCGGGGTGTGCCGGGCGATCAGCCGGTCGAGGAAGTCGGGCACCGGCGCCCCGTCGGCGTCAGACATCCGCACACAGCTCCAGGTAGTAGCGGCGCCGCAGCGGGCTGAGCGCCAGGATCTCCGGCTCGCTCCAGCCGTACGACGTGGCGAGCAGATGGACGTCGAGCAGCAGGTCCCTTGCCCAGGCGTCCAGTTCGGTCCACAGGTAGGAGGCGATGTCCAGCTCGGCCCGGGTCGCCGCCCCGCATTCGGGGCAGGCGATGTTGAGCGTCACGTCGGCCCCCGGGTCGGCGGCCTCCACGGCCTCGGCGATCCGGCGCTGCACCGGGGCGGGCAGCTCACCCGCGGCCACGTCCGCCCCGTCGCGGGCCGCCGAGACGAGGCAGCGCGCGAGCAGGGCGGCGCGTGGGTCGGCGGAGCGGGCCGCGGCCGTCAGGTCGGCGACCCCGGGCAGCCGGAACCGCACGTCCCAGCCGTCCTGTTCGACCCGCACGATCGAGGCGTCCGGCCCGATCGGCGAGCGGGCGAACTCCCCTGCGTCAAGGTCGAACTCCATGTCCGCGCCGCAGGCGGCGCAGCCCAGCCGCACCTGCATCCGCTCCCCGAACAGGGCGCGGCGCAGCGCGAACAGGTCGGCCTCGCGCTCCCCCACCGGCAGCACCGGCAGGGCCGTCGCGTCGACGTCCGGGCGTGCCGTGCGGTGCAGCAGCAGGGCGCGCCCCGTCGGCGCCTCGGCGAGGCCCGCCTCCCAGGTGGCCAGCAGTTCGGCCGCCCCGGTGATCGCCATCTCGTCCCCCCTCGACTACCCGCCGGTCAAGCGGGGTTGAGGAACGACGGCTCCTCCGGCTCGGGCACCTCGTAGTCCCGCTCCCAGCCCTCGCACTCGAGCTTCAGCGACTGGATGGCCACCGCGTTGGCGTTGGCGTCCAGCTCGCCGAGGACCTGGTACTCGCTCGGCCAGGTCCGGTACAGCTTGTGCGAGACGGCGACCTGGCCGGCCTCGTTGAGGACCTGGATGACGATGTCCTTGCGGAAGTCCGCGAGGGACACCTCGGAGCCGAGGCCCGCGCCGACCTGCCAGACCTTGTTGGCCCAGCGGTCGAACTCGGGGTCGTGGGTGACGCCGCGCTCCAGGGTGATGCCCTCGAACTCGGAGCGGCCCGGCGACTTGCGGGGCGACGACGGGTCGCCTCCGTGCCGGTGCTTGACGACTTCCGTGGTCCGCTTCAGCGGACTGATCTTGCTGATGCCGGCGACCGTGCGACCGTCCCACAGGACCAGGAACTTGAAGTTCTTGTAGGGGTCGAAGCGATGCGCGTTGACCGTGAACTCAGCCATCGGATTCCTTCAGTTCTCCACGATTCCCCGCGCCTAGAGCGCGAACTGCCCGGACGTCTGCTGGATTTTGACGATCACGAACTCCGCCGGCCGGACCGGTGCGATGCCGACTAGGACGTTGACGATGCCGTTCTCGATGTCCTCGGCGGTCGTCGTGTCGCCGTCGCACTTGACGAAGTACGCCTCGCGCGGGGTGCCGCCCTTGAAGGCGCCCTGACGGAAGAGGGTGTGCAGGTACGAGGAGGCGGCGAGCCGGATCTGCTGCCACAGGTTCTCGTCGTTGGGCTCGAACACGACCCACTGCAGGCCGCGCTGGAGGCTCTCCTCGACGTGCAGCGCGAGCCTGCGCACCGGCACGTACTTCCACTCGCTGTCGAGCGCGTCGGAGCCCTCCAGGGTGCGCGCGCCCCAGACGACCGGGCCGTTGACCGGGAAGGTCCGCAGGCAGTTGACGCCGAGCGGGTTGAGCAGGCCGGTCTCGCGGTCGGTCAGGTTGACGGTCAGCGAGTGCACGCCCGCGAGCCGCGCCTCGGTGCCGGCCGGGGCCTTCCACACGCCGCGCTCGGAGTCGGTCCGGGCGATGACGCCGGCGACCGCGCCGGACGGCGGGAAGGACCGCAGCCGGCCTGTGAGCGGGTCGGTGAGCTGGAGGTGCGGGAAGTACAGGCCCGCGTGGTTGCCGCGCACGGCGTCGAAGGCGGCGAGCCCGGCACGTGCGCTGTCGACGCCGACCCAGGTGCTGGGCGCGTCGACGAGCAGGAAGATCCGGCGCTCGGCGCACAGCCGCTGGGCGGCCGAGATGACGGTGAGGGCGTCCTCGGTCTTCTCGTACGCCGCGAGCTCGGGCAGCGCCAGCAGGTTGACGTCGGCGACGCCGCGCAGCGCCTGGATGCCGGTCTTGTCGCCCTCGGAGCCGATCAGGTCGCGCGGTCCCGGTGCCTCGCCGTCCTCGCCGCCCTCCAGCGGGAAGACCGGAGGATTGACGGAGGCCTCCAGGCCGAGGTCGTTGGCGCACTCGCCGAGGAAGCGGACGACGTCCTCGGGGTCGGTGGAGCCCGCGACGACCTGGACACGGCGGCCGAAGGCGGTGACCTCGGCGCCGGCGAAGGCGTGCTTGCCGGGCGCGTCGGGCAGGGCGCGCAGCTTGCGCTCGAGGAGCAGCGCCAACTCGGCCACGCTGCACGGGGCTTCGCCGTCGCAGTCGGGGTCGTAGAGCGTGAACTCGCGCTCCACCTCGCCGATCTTGACCGTCAGGTCGACGGCGAGGTTCGGGAGTTCGTCGCCGAAGGGCTTGGAGACGGTGCCGGACGGGTCGGGGCGGCCCTCGCCGACGACCTCGCCGCGGATCAGCTTGGAGCCGGCGTTGATCACGGTCTGCGCGTAGCGGCCGTGGCCTGTGTCCATGGACAGGCCGGTGAAGCTCTCGCGGGCGTCGCCCTTGGCGTCGTAGACCCTCAGGTTGAAGGTTTCGTCGGGGCACGGGGTGTCGTGGTCGACGGCGACGCGCAGGCCGTTGCCCCAGACGCCGGGCTCCTTGGCGTGCACTTCGAGGACCGGGCCCTCGCTGTGGCCCTCTGTGGACTTGAGGGTGACGCAGGCGGCCTTGCCGCTGCCCGCCTTGGCGACTCGGACGATCACCGCCACGGTGCCGCCGTTGCCGAAGAACTGGTGGACCGCGTAGCCGACGGCGCTCTGTGCGCTCAGACCGCCGAAGCGGCGCTCGAACTCCGTGAAGCTGGTGACGCGTACCGGCTCGTTGAGCGGACCTCGTCGGGTGTGGCCCACAAAGGCGGTCACGGACGTGGTCAGGGTCGAGATCGTACGGGTGCTGCTGGGAAGCTCTTCGACGTAGACGCCGGGATACGTCGGCCTTGCGGCGCTCACCGCGCTCATCGGCATTCCCCCTCCTTCTTATCCCTGTCTCGGGCACCGGGACGAAGGCACCAAGAGATGGCAGAGGGAGTCGTGCCGGACGGGTGCGCGATCGGCCCCCGCGGGTCGACGGCGACGGCTGCGCACACCGCATCAGTTCCCCCGTCAGACCCCGGACTTGTCGGCCGTCCGGGCCAAGCAATGCGCTTGTGACTCCTGATGCTCAAGTGCTCAATCCACCTTGATGCGTGGGAAGTTGACGGAACAAGGCACCTTCCGGCCACCGCACGAGGGGGTTTGGTGAAGGCGGCCTCCCGGCATCCGCACACCATGCCTGCGCGCCCCGGCCAGGTGGTTCACAGATCCTGCACAGCGGGTCCCGCGACGGGACGCCGACCGGGGTCCGGCGCACGCCGGAGGCCCCTCGCTCCCGCCGTTCGGCTGGTCGCACGTACGTGCGACCTCCCCGAGTCGCACACATCCCTCCTTGGCCGGTTTTCCGGGGGTGACGCGATCCGGCCCGTCAACCTCGCCTCCAGGGGCCGCCCCTTACCGCGCCCACCCGGATACGCACCGTGTCCGCCGCGCCGGTGACGGGGCGCCATAAGGTGACCCCCGACCGCGGGACGTGAGGGGTGAGGGCGTGGGCTCGGACGGTTCGGCAGCCGTGTTGGTGACCGGCGGCAGCGGGTTCGTCGGCAGTCATCTGGTGCACCGGCTCCTGGAGCGCGGTCACAGCGTCCACGCCACCGTGCGCAGCACGGCCGCGACGGCCAAGGTGCGGCCGCTGCGGGAGATGCAGGACGCGCACCCCGGCCGGCTGTCCCTGTTCGAGGCGGACCTGTTGACCGAGGGCGCCTTCGACGAGGCGATGACCGGCTGCCGGACGGTGTTCCATGTGGCGTCGCCGTTCCGCATGCCGGAGAAGATCAAGGACGGCCGACGGGAGATGGTGGACCCGGCCCTGCTCGGCACCCGCAATGTGCTGGCGGCCGTCGAGCGGACGCCCACGGTCGAGCGGCTCGTGCTCACCTCCACCGTGGGCACGATCTTCGGGGACTACGCGGACGTCCTGAAGATGGACGACGGGGTGCTCTCGGAGCGGTACTTCAACACCACCAGCACGGTGGAGAACAACCCGTACCACTACGCCAAGACGGTCGCGGAGCGCGCCGCCCGGGACGCGGAGTCGGCCCAGGCCCGCTGGCGCCTGGTGTCGGTCAACCCCGGCCTGATCCTGGGCCCTTCCCTGACACCGGCTTCCGAGTCGGGCAGCCTGTTCCTGCTCCAGGAGCTGTTCAAGGGCTACTTCTTCTACGGCGCCCCGGACTTCAGCTTCACCACGGCGGACGTGCGTGATGTGGCCGACGCGCACATCGCGGCCGCCGAGAACCCGGACGCCGAGGGCCGCTACATCGTCGCCGCCGAGACCATGACGTCGTTCCACGAGATGTCCCGCATCCTGCGGACCCGCCACCCCCGCGACCTCCGGCTACCGCGCACCGCGCTCCCGCACTGGCCGGTACGGATCCTCGGCCCCGCCTTCGGCCTGACGCAGGATTACATCCGAAAACACCTCGGCATCCGGTTCCGCGTCGACAACAGCCGCAGCGTGAACGAACTGGGCATCGGCTACCGCCCGATCGAGCAGACGGTGCTGGATCACTACGAAGCGTGGCGGCACCGACGCACCGCGAAGTGAACTGGGCCGCCGCTCCTCACAAGCGTCGTAGGTCACAAATACGTATCGGACATTTAACGCCTCAACCTTCACGGGAGGCGCACAAGTTGGCTAGGTTACGGATCAGGCCGCACGACGACCTCCGGCGAACCCCGCCGGGACGCGCGGCCTCCGCCGAGTCCGGTGCGCTCAAAGAGGTTCACCGGAGCCGGGGACCCAACCGAACTTGGGGTGAATCGGCCGACTGCCCTTCGGGGCACAGGCCGTAGGGCACACCTTCCGGAGCGAACCGCCCGAACCCGTCAGCTAACTCGGTAGGCGGTTTACGGAAGGAGTACGTCGCCCATGGCGCCGGAAGGCACCGCGCGGCCGGGGGCTCTCAGCCTGCCCGGCATGCGCAACTCCGCACTCGCGTCGGCGGCCCTCACCTCGGTGGCGCTGCTCGGCCAGACGGCGGGCGCCGCTCCCTCGTCCTCGGACGAGGCACCCAGCCGTGAGGAAGTCAGCCGCCGGATCACCTCCCTGTACGACCGGGCCGAGACCGACTCGGGAACCTTCAACGCCACCCGCGCCTCGTCGACCGGGCCGCGCAAGCGGGGCCCCGGGCCGGGGAGCGCCGGGATCCGGGCGAGCGAGGGCAATCACAGCGACCCCGCGCTGGACAACGTCAGCCGGCAGTGGTTCGATGCGGCGCGCGCAAAGCTCGGTCCGACCGTGCCGGCCGCCCTGCCCCGCGACCGGACGCCGGACCGTCCCGTCGAGCGCAGGCCCGCGCGTGCGATGCAGGACCTCTCCCCGGCACGTGAGTCGACGGGGCGCGCGCCGCTCGCGCTGCCGGCCGCGCCGGCAAGGGAGTTGACGTCCGGTCGCGGCACCGGGGCGGCTCCGCTCGCCGAGCTGACCGCCGGTCCCGTCGCCGCTCTCCCGGCCGCGCCCTCGACCTCGGCGGACCTCCGGGCCACCCAGGTCATGCCGGCCGTCCTCGCCCTGCCGGCGGGGACCGGCACGGCTTCCGCAGCCGTCCCGGCCGTCGACGCCGCTGCCGATCCGCAGACGCGGGACTCGCTGCGGACGACCAAGGAGCAGAACCGGCGCAAGCTCGACCGGGCCCGCGAGCTGCTGTCCAGGTACGCCACGGTACAGAGCGCCGCCCCTGCGGCGATCGCAGCGCTGCCCGCCTCCGGCACCTGGGGCACCACGCAGGCCCAGCCCTCCGCGGAGGACCGGTGGCAGGCCCTGCAAGCGCAGTCGGCCGCCGACCTCACCACCGTCCCGCCAGGCGCTTCGGCCCGGCCGCCGGCCGCCCCGGCGACCGACTCCCTCACGACCACCGTCACGGACCCCTACCTCGGCACCCTGACCACAGCCGCGACACCGGCCACCGTCACGGACCCGTACCTCGGAACCGTCACCACGGCCACGCCGCAGACCGCTGCCCCGGACACCATCACGGACCCGTATCTCGGCACCCTCACGGTCGCGCCGTCGCCCGCTCCGGCGGACGTCACGGCGGCCACCGCCACCACCGCCCTCACATCGACGGCATCGCACGACACCCGCGCCACCCGGGCCCTGGAGTTCGCCCGCGCCCAGGTGGGCAAGCCCTGCGTCTGGGGCACGACCGGCCCCGAGGCGTTCGACGGTCCGGGTCTCACCCAGGCCGCCTGGAGGGCCGCCGGCATCACGCTCCCGCGCACGGCCCCGGAGCAGGCGACGGCGGGACAGGGTGTCGACCTGACCCGGCTCGAACTCGGTGACCTGGTCCTCTTCCACGCCGGGCACGTCGGGATCTACTCCGGGAACGGCATGATGATCCACGCCCCGGGACCCGGAGTACTCATACGCGAGGAGTCGATCCAGTACGCCGGAGAGGCCGCGATCCACAGTGCGATACGGCCCGCCTGAGCCGTAGGCCGCCCCGGCCACCACACCGCCACCACCCCGTCTCGTCGAGGCGGGGTGGTGCTGTGTCCCCCGTGGGATCCGCCCTTGGGTATTTCCCGCGCGAGCTCCAGCAGCCGGCGCAGCACGTCGACCTCGTGCACGGCTGTGTCGAGGGCGGCCATCTCGGAGGTGTACGACGGCCGTCCGCTACTGGAAGCGGATGTTCAGGCGGCCTTGAGCGTGAGCGGCAGGGCGCCGAAGCCGCTGAGGAAGTTGGAGTGGACGGGCCTCGCGGGACCCGTCTGCTCCATCTCCGCGACGAGGTCGCGCAGCCCGGCCAGTACGGCACCGAGCTCCGCGCGGGCGAGATGGGCGCCGAGGCAGAAGTGGGGGCCGTAGGCGAAGGTGACGTGCTTGTTGGGGGTGCGGTCCAGCCGCAGCTCGCCCGGGACGTCGAAGGCCAGCTCGTCGTGGTTGGCGGAGGCGTTCCAGACGGTGACGATGTCGCCGGCCCGCACCGGGTGGCCGCCGATCTCGGTGTCGGTGGTCGCGGTGCGCCCGGCGTGCAGTGCCGGCGTCGTCCAGCGCAGGATCTCCTCGACGGCGGTGCCGATGGGAGCGTCGCCGCGTTTGAGGGCCTGCCACTGGCCGGGGTGCTCCAGCAGGGCGAGGGCGGCGCCGACCATGGACAGCCGCGCCGTCTCGTCGCCGCCGAGGATCAGGCTGTAGCAGTTCAGCATGATCTCGTCGTCGTCGAGCGGCAGTCCGTTCACCTCGCTGCCGGCGAGCAGGGCGATGACGTCCGAGTGTCCGCCCTCGCGCCGGTCGCGGGCGAGTTCGGCGAAGTAGAGCAGGATCTCGTTCCTGGCGATCCAGGCGTCCGCCGGTGTGCTGTCTGCGTCGTGCGAGCCCAGTGCGGCGGAGGTCAGGCTCAGCACATGGGTCCGGTCGTGGTCGGGCACGCCCAGCAGGTCGCAGATCGCGGCGAGGGGTATGCGGGCCGCCACGTCGGCGGCGAAGTCGCAGCCGCCCGTGTCCAGCGCCTCCTCCAGCAGCCGCTTCACCGTGCGCCGCACACTCGCGACGATCGGCTCAAGCGCCCTCGGCGAGAACGCCGACATCAGCACACGGCGCAGTCCGGCGTGCTTCTCCCCGTCGGTGACGGGGAGCATGCGCCCGGCCGCGGTGTCGCCGCCGGCGAGCAGGGTCTCCAGGACGTTGCCGCCCTCGGAGGTGAAGCGGGCGCTGTCGCGGTAGACGGCGGTGACGTCGGCGTGCCGGGTCACCACCCAGAAGGCGCGGGCGGTGTCGGTGGCGGGGTTCAGGTGGACCGGCCGGCGCCGTCGCAGGTGGCGCCACACCGCCGACAGGTCGGTCTCGGCGTGCAGCCGCGGATCGGCCAGGTCCAGCGTGCCGAGTTCTTCCGGCGCGATCGTCCGCCGCGTGGTCATCGCGTTCCTCCCGTGGTCCGCCGGTGCGTCGGTCCCGGTGCGCCCATGGCCCGCGGCGGGCTGCCGGGCGCACGTCGGACCGGTGCTCCTCAACGTAGTCCAGGGACTCAACGGCCTTCGCCGGCGCGGCGGTCCGACCTGCGCTGGGACAGCCACAGGGCGACCTCCTCCGCGATCGGCTGCCCGGTCTCCAGCTCCACGAAGCCGAACTGGCCGCCCTGGTTGCACTCCAGGAACCACCAGATGCCGTCCCCGTCCTCAGCGAAGTCGAAGGCGGCGTACGCCAGTCCGGCGAGGGTGACGTACTCGTGCACCGACTTGCCGATGCGGTCGGGGACCGGAACCGGCTCCCAGGCGTGCCCGGTCTCGCCGTAGCGGCCGTCGACCTGGCCGGGTTCGGCCGTCTTGCGCGCGGCGAACAGCCGGTTGCCGACGCAGGTCAGCCGGATGTCGGCGCGCTTGTGCACATACCGCTGGAGCAGCGCGGGCCCGGCCGCGACGGCGGTGAAGTCCGCGTCGGGGCCGATCAGGGTGGTGGGCAGGGTCAGCACGGGGTCGCCGGGCGGCGGACCCGAAGCGGACTTCACCACCACCTCCCGGTGTTCCTCGACGAACTCCCGTGCCAGGCGGGGTGCCGTGGTGAAGACGGTCGGCGGCACCGCGAAGCCGCTCACGTGGGCGACCCTCAGCTGCCAGGGCTTGAGCCGGGCCTGGTCGGCGTTGCGGGGGTGGTTCATCCACCGTGCGGCGGCGGAGTGGAGCATCCCGTACAGCGCCTGCCGGGTCTCGGCGGTCAGCCACGGCGAGGGGTTGGCGGCGTGTGCGGCCGGCTCGCCGGGCCTGCGCACCCAGATGGAGCGCAGGCCGCCCATGCTGAGCACATGCCCGTTGACCGACAGATGACCGTCGAAGTCGCCGTGGGCGTAGTCGGCGGCCAGCACCGCCTTGCCCGGCAGGTCGGCGGGGTCCAGTCGCAGCACGGGCGTCCCCGTCGCGTACAGTCTCGCCACCACCATGTCGGCGGTCACGTCCTCCTCGGACGTCAGGATCAGAACCGTCATGCGCGGCCGGTTCGTCAGTCGTCGAAGTGGGTCGCGGACCCGGCGGTGGACGTCGTCGTGCCGACCGCGAGCAGGAGGTCCGGGTCACTGACGGCGGGGCGGCCGTCGGGCAGCATGTTCAGTTGCCGGGCCGGGTCGAAGTGGTACGGCGTCACCGCCTGAGCGATCCCGCCGGGAAACGCGTACTTGAGGGTGAACGGTTGCACTTTAAACCTCCACTGGTGGCGTTGTCTGAATTACCGTCCCTTACGCACTGCTTGCGTAATGAATTCATCACTTTCGGCCACACCGGGGTGAAGGTCATCACATTGCGCCGCCGCGACTCCGGGCGTATGGACGGCAGTTGAGCACCATCGGGCACATGCGACGGCCGGACCGCTCGCCCCCTGGAACGGTCCGGCCGTGTCACGGCTTTCAGCGGAAGGCGCGCTTGTCCGCGTGCAGCGGGGCCGAGAGCCGGATGGTGATGAGCTCGTTGTCGTCGGCCTTGCCGGCCGTACGGCCCGAGGAGAACGGGAAGTTGTTGTCGTTGAGGACCGCGAGCGTGCGGTCGTCGACGAGGTTCACGTCCTCGATCGTCTGGAACGGGAAGCGGAAGGTCTCCCCGAAGCCGCCGAGCCCCTTGGGGTTCGCGATGTCCAGCAGGTCTGCGACCAGGGTCTTGTCCATCAGGCCGTCGCCGTCGCGGTCGCGGGTGTCGGCCAGGTAGATGCGCTTGAACTTGGCCGTGTCGCCCTGCCCGCCGTCGCGCTCGATGACCAGGAACCGGTGCCGGTCGACGGCGATGGCGTCGCCGATGGCGTTCGCGGTCGACTCCAGGCGGTAGACGTACCGCTTGCCGGTGTACTTGCCCCGGCGCAGATCGAACTCGCTGAACCGCAGTTCACCGGGGGTGTCACCGGTGACCGTGCCCTCCAGGAGCGGGTAGAGGTGACGGCCGTCCACGGAGCGGACGAGGCCCTCGAAGCCCTTGCTGCTCGCTATGTTCGGCTGGGCGCCGTTCAGATACGGGTTCTCCGGCGCCCGCACGCCATCGAGGGCGATCGGGGCCTGGAGCAGACGGCCCTTGGCGGAGAAGTGCAGCAGCCAGGGGCCGAACTCGTCGCCGATCCAGTACGTGCCGTCGGGCATCCGCTGGATCGACTCGACGTCGAAGTCGGCGCCGGTGAGCACCCGGTCGGCCCGCGTCAGCGGGAACGGCACATGGCGGTCCGGGTCGCTCAGGTCGAAGCCGCCGAGCACCTTGACCGTGCCGCCGCGCAGGTCGGGCTCGATGCGGTGGACGCGCAGCAGGAAGTCGGCGCTGTTGCCCTTGTTGCCGTAGCCGTTGTCCGACAGCACGTCGAAGGTGCCGTCACGCCGGTTCACGACACCGCTGAAGCCCTGCACCGGCTGGTGCGCGAAAGGCGCCGCGATCCCGTTGAAAGGGCCCGCGCCGATGGCGGCGCCGGACGGCTCGCTGCCCGGCACGAACGTCTCGGCCGGCAGCGAGGCGAAGCCGGTCAGAGTGGCCCGGCCGAAGTCGGCTCCGCCCGGGTGGGCCGCCGCGGGGACCGCGAGGGCGGCGGTCAGCACCGCGGCACTGACCATGATCGAGATTCTTCTCATGGCGCGCACATTAAGAGCGCCGGGTGACGGGTGTGCCAACGAAAGACGTCCAGTCCGAACCTCAGGACGGCGGCACCCCGCCACCCCGGAGGCGCTCCAGGTCGGAGGGACGGACCTGGATGACGAACAGGGCGATCACCGCTGCGACCGCCGTGAAGATCGCGGCCGCGATGAAGGCGGCGGAGACGCCCGAAGTGAGGATCTCGTCGGCGTACTGCGCCGGGAGCTGCCCGGTGCGTTCGAAGCGCAGTCGTTCCACCGGGGTCGCCTGGGAGAGGAAGGCCGGGATCTGTTTGTCGGCCTCGTTGTTGCTGGCCGTACCGAACGTCGTGACCAGGATGGACAGCCCGAGGGAACCGCCCACCTGCTGGGTGGCGTTGAGCAGCCCGGAGGCGGCGCCGGTCTCCGCGACCGTCACGTTGGACAGCGCCATCAGGGTCAGGGAGACGAACTCCATGCCCATGCCCAGGCTGAAGACGAGCATCGGGCCGAGGATGCTGCCGAGGTAGGTGGAGTCGACGTCGGTCAGGGTCAGCCAGCCCAGCCCCGCGGCGGCCAGGATCGCGCCGGTCACCATGAACGGCTTGGGCCCGTACTTCGGCAGGAGTTGGGAGGCGAGCCCCGCGCCCACCGCGATCACCGCGCTCACCGGGAGGAAGGCGAGACCGGCCTGGAGCGGGCTGAAGTTCAGCACGTCCTGCACGAAGAGCGTGAGGAAGAAGAACATGCCGAAGATCGCGGCGGCCAGGCTCAGCATGATGCCGTACGTGCCCGCACGGTTGCGGTCGGCGAACATGTGCAGGGGTGTGATCGGCTGTCTGGAGCGCTGCTCGACCAGCACGAACAGGATCAGGAAGACGACGGCGGCCCCGAACGAGCCCAGGGTGAGCGGGTCCCGCCAGCCGTCCTGCGCGGCCCGGATGAACCCGTACACCAGCAGCACCATGCCGATGGTGGAGGTCATCGCGCCCGCTATGTCGAAGTGCCCGGGGTGACGCTCGGACTCGCGGATGTAGCGCGGGGTGGCGAGCACGATGAGCAGCCCGATGGGCACGTTGACGAACAGCACCCAGCGCCAGTTCAGCCACTCGACCAGGATGCCGCCCATCAGCAGCCCGATCGCGCCGCCGCCCGCGGAGACCGCGGCGAACACCCCGAACGCCCGGTTGCGTTCCGGTCCCTCGCGGAACGTCGTGCTGATCAGGGCGAGGGAGGTCGGGGACGCGATGGCGCCGCCGACTCCCTGGAGGGCGCGGGCGGCGAGGAGTTGCCAGGAGTTCTGGGACAGTCCGCCGAGCAGCGAGGCGAGGACGAACAGCAGGACGCCGAAGACGAACACCCGTCGTCTGCCGAGGATGTCGCCCATCCTGCCGCCGAGCAGCAGCAGTCCGCCGAAGGTGAGCGTGTAGGCGTTCACCACCCAGGACAGGCTGGTCGTCGAGAAGTCGAGGGAGCGCTGGATGTCCGGCAGGGCGATGTTCACGATGGTGATGTCGAGCACCACCATCAGCTGACAGGAGGCGATGACCAGCAGCGCCATACCGCTGCCGCGGCCATCACTCCGCTCCGTCTCCTGCGGGGTGGGCCGCGCTTCGGGGGTCGGCTCCGGGTTGCTCATCGCATCGCGCCGTGGACGGGGGTTCGGTGGTCGGATCCCGCCACCATTCGACCGTACGCCGGTGCCGGACGGGCCTCCAGTCGATCAACTCGGCCCGTGCTCGCGGGCGTGGTCAGCGGCCTGCGCGGATCAGTCCCGTGAGATAGCGCCACAGCGACGAGCGCTGCCGGGCGGACCGGTCCGGCAGCACCGGCTCGGCAGCCGCCGGCTCCGGCGCCGGCGGAAGGGCCGGGGTCCGTCCGGGCGCGGCCCCCGGGACGAGTTCGTACCGTACGGGCAGCGAGCGCAGGCCGCGCATGAACGGCGAGGAACGCCACGGCAGTTGATCGGCCGGGAGCGCGAGCTCCAGATCGGAGAACCGCTCGAAGAGCCGGCCCACGCCGACGGCGGCGACCGTCGAGGCGAGCTCCCGGGCCGGGCACTGACGGGGGCCCGCGCCCCAGGACAGGTGCGCCCGGGTGCTGATCGTGCTGCCGGACGCGACATGGTCGGCGAACAGCGGGTCGGCGTGCGCGGCGGCGGCGGACACCCACACCGGATCGCCCGCGCGGATCGTGTAGTTGCCGAGCGGGGTGTCCTCGGCGGCGAAGCGCGGGACGAAGTTCACCAGCGGTGGCTTGCGCATGACGACCCGGTTCATGGTCTCCCGGATCATCCCGGCCGACAGGCTCGCCCGGACGCCGCCGCCGTCACCCGAGATGACCTCGACGACGGTGTTGGACATGAGGATGCCGACGTGGTCGGAGACCATGCCGAGCAGCATGAACAGCTCGCGGGCCAGCTCGTCGAGCGAGAGCCCGGGGTGTGCGGCGAGCAGGTGGGAGGGGAAGTCGTCGCCGGGCTTCTCCAGCTTCACGGCGGCCAGTTCGGCGAGGGTGGCCAGCAGCCGTTCCAGGGCGGGCTCGGCGTCCGGTCCCGCGTCCAGTACCCGCCACATGTCCATCAGGGCGTCGTCGCCCTGCGACCCGGGGAAGCCCAGCAGATGGCTGGCCACCATCAGGGGCAGTGGCCGGGAGAACTGCGCGGACAGGTCCGCGACGCCGGTGCCACCGCCCTGTCCGACGAGGGTGATCAACTCGTCGGCGTAGGCGGTGACGGCGGCCTTGAGCCGCTTGGCCTGCGGGCGGCCGGGGTCCTGGAACGGCTTGAGCGCCGCGTCCCACGCCGTGCGCAGCGAGCCGTATCCGGGGCCGCCCTGGATCAGTACGTGGTTGACCTCGAGGGACGGTCCGAGCGGCCAGTCGGAGGGCACTTCGCCGTCGGTGCGGGCCCGCCAGTTCTCCAGGCCCTTGGGCCAGCCCCCGTCGTCCTGGAGGACCTTCAGGGCCTCGCGGTAGCCGAGGACCAGCCACGCGGGCACGCCCAGCAGGTCGACCGGTGCGACGGGGCCGTGCTGCTGCCTGAGCCGCTCGTACACGAGCGAGGGGCGTGTCTCGTAGTCGCGGGTCAGCAGGGGTTCGGGGGCCAACTCCTCCAGGCGCGTGCCCTCGACGCCCACGGACGCACCCTCGCCCAACTGCGATTCCATCGCCCTGCCGCCCTCCGACACTCCCCGCACCGGCGCACTACCAGTGAGTAGCCGAACACCCGTGGGGACCCTACCCCAGGCGGCGACGCCGGGTGAACGAAGGGGCGGCGGACGTCAGCCGGTGGCCGGCGGGATGTTCTGGTTGGCGTGGAAGAAGTTGTCCGGGTCGTAGGTGTGCTTGATCGCCGCCAGCCTGTCGTAGTGGCCGCGGTAGGTCGCGCGGACGCGGTCCGTGCTCTCGCCCTCGCCGATGAAGTTGATGTAGGAACCGCCCATCGAGTAGGGGTGCAGATCGGTCCAGTAGTCGACGCTCCACTGCTTGATCGCCTCGGCGTTGGCGGGATCCGGGTCGACGCCGGCGATCACCGCGGACCAGACGGCGTCCCGGTAGGCCCAGGCCGTGTCGTCCGCGCCGAGCTGATGGGCGGCGCCGTCCACGGGATACAGGTGCATCAGGGACAGGTCGCTGGGAAGATTCTCGCCGTACTTGTGGTGGACGTCGATCGAGGCGTCGGTGACCCCGTCGAAGAAGTCGCCGCGCCAGTACCACTGGTAGCCCTTCGGGATCAGCTCGTCGAACATGCCCTGGAGGGCGGGGTAGGGCATGGGCGTGGCGAAGTGGAAGGCGGGCGGCGCCGGTTCGGTCACCGGGGCGAGCGCCCGTTCCATGCTGTCGTCCGTCAGGTCGCCGGTGTAGCACCAGATGACGCCGCACATCTTCTGCCCGTGGATCGACTCGGGGAACGGCGGTCCCGGCGGGATGGTGAACAGGGTGAAGAAGCCGTTGAGGTCCTGTGGCGCGGCGGGCAGGAACTCCCGGTACCAGCGCAGCACTTCGGGGGTGCCGTCGACCGGCCACACGGTGGCCGCGACGCCGACGGTGTCGACCGGGTGCAGCCGGAAGGTGAACGAGGTGACGACGCCGAAGTTCCCGCCGCCGCCGCGCAGCGCCCAGAGCAGGTCGGGGTGCTCGTCCTCGGTCGCGGTGACGAAGGTTCCGTCGGCGAGGACCACGTCGGCTGACAACAGGCTGTCGATGGTGAGGCCGTACCTGCGGGTCAGGTGGCCGTGGCCGCCGCCGAGTGTGAGGCCGCCGACGCCCGTCATCGAGATGATGCCGGTCGGCACGGCCAGACCGAAGGTGTGACTCGCGTGGTCGAGGTCGCCCAGCTGGGCGCCGCCGGCGACCTGGGCGGTGCCGGTGGCCGGGTCCACGCGCACCCCGCGCATGGTGGAAAGGTCGAGGACGAGCGCGTCGTCGACCATGCACAGACCGGGTCCGCTGTGGCCGCCGCCGCGCACCGCGAGTTCGACGCCGGTGTCCCTGGCGGCGGCGATCACGGTCCGTACGTCCGCGACGTCCACGCACTGCGCGATGGCCGCGGGACGCCGGTCGATCATGGCGTTGTAGAGCGCGCGTGCCTCGTCGTAGCCCGGGTCCTGCGCCGTGATCACGGGTCCCCGCAGCCCCTCGCGCAGACCTTCCAGTGCTGTTCCGTTGATGCCGCCCATGGCCGGGCTCCCCTGTGTCAGGACGCTGAGCCGCGGACGGATGACGGCGCCTGACGTCCGGGCGGGCTGCGGGGGCGTGGTGCGCGGATCCGTTCGCACCTCGTGTCGATGTATCGATGTTCTGATGTACCGATGTGTCGATACGCGGCAGGACGGAACCGCCCCGCCGTGTCCCAGTCTTCACCCCTCGGTGGGTGCCCGCACGTCGGAGGCGCGGCCCGGGCCCGGCGTCAGACCGACTCCTCGGCGGACTTCGCCCCCTGATCGCGCAGCCAGGTCACGAGCGTGTGGTGACCCTCGCGGTGGGCGGCGTCCAGTGCGGTCAGCCGGTCGTAACCGATCCAGTTGACGTCACCGCCCCGTCGCAGCAGGTAGTCGGCGATGCCCTGCTGCCCGCCGTGGCAGGCGCACCACAGCGCGGCGGTGACGTCCTCGGCGCCGGGACGGTCGGTGTCGGAGGCGAAACGGGCGGCGACGCGGTCGGCTTCGCCGAGGGCGGCTGCCTGCCACATGGTGGTGCGGGCGCCGCGCTCCAGCAGACGCCGCGCGCAGTTCCACTGTCCGAAGGCGACCGCGTCGGCGAGCGGTGTGCCGTCGCCGATGACGCCGCCGTCGGCCTCGATGTCCGCGCCGAGGTCGAGCAGGGCGTCCAGGACGGGCACGTCGTCGCAGCTGGCGGCCCAGTGCAGCGGGGTCTCGCGGTGCGCGCCGGTGAATCGGGCGTTCACGTCCGCACCGGCGGCGACCAGCGCGCCGACGGTCCGGGGCCCGTCGGGCAGGTGACCGGGCCAGTCGGTGGCGATGTGCAGCAGGGTCCGTGTCGTGCGCATGTTGCCCACCCGGGCCGTGGCCAGCCCCGGGTGCGCGGTCAGCAGGTCCGAAAGCGCCGCCGCGTTCCCGGTCCGGATCGCCTCCGTGACGGCCTGGGCCAGCGGTGCGTTCGTGTCGATCAGCATCTGGTCACCTCCCGGATCCCCACCTGGATAACACGGCGCACTGACAACGCCCGGCGCCCGCCCCTGCCCCACCGGCCCCGCACCCCTGTCTGTTACGCTCCCGGGGCCTTCCGCGGGGGAAGTCCGGTGAGAATCCGGCGCTGACCCGCAACGGTGTGCGCGTGGACCCCCGTGGTCGTCGTGCGAGCCCGATCGCCCGTGGTTGGTGCGACCCGTTGACTGCTCGCCGCGGACTGCGAGAGGGGACCCCGCGCGACCGGCACGGTCGTCCGGGCCGGCTCCTGCTCGATGTTCACAGGCGGCCCCAGGCGAAGGACCGCCCGCCCGTGCACCGAAGTCCGCCACGGATATCCCGTTCGGGATCCGGTACGGCCCGTCCTCCCGTCCTGCCGCTCGTCCTCGGGCTGACGCTGCTGCTGCTCGTGTCGCTGGTGTGCGGCGTGGGGCTGGGGGCCGCCGGGATCGGATGGACGGACGTCTTCCGGCTGCTCGGGGCCGGGCTGACGGGCGGGACCCTGGACGCCCGGGATGCCGCCGCGTACACCATCGTCTGGGAGATCCGGCTGCCGCGTGTCGTGCTCGGCGCGGTCGTCGGGGCCGGGCTCGCGGCCGTCGGTGTCGCGGTGCAGGCGATGGTGCGCAACGCGCTCGCCGATCCGTTCGTGCTGGGCATCTCCTCCGGCGCCGCGGTGGGCGCCAACGCCGTGATCCTGCTGGGTGTGTTCGCGGGTCTGGGGGTCTGGGCGCTGTCCCTGTCCGCCTTCGCGTCGGCGCTCGCGGCGACCGCGCTGGTGTACGCCATGGCCCGGTCTCCGCACGGGCTCACCCCGCTGCGGCTGATCCTGACCGGGACGGCGCTGGCGTACGGCTTCGAGGCCGTCACCACCGTCATGGTGTTCGGCGCGGCCCGGGGTGAGGCGGCCCGGTCGGCGATCATGTGGCTGCTCGGGAGCCTGGGCGGCGCGACCTGGGCCCAGGTGCCGCTCGCTGCGGTGACCGTGGCGGCCGGGTGGGCGTGGCTGCGGCTGCGGGCCGAGTCGCTCAACGCGCTCGCCATGGGGGACGAGACGTCCGCCGCGCTCGGCGTCCAACCCGCCCGGCTGCGCCGGGAGTTGTTCCTCGTCACCGCCGCCGTGACCGGGACGGTGGTCGCGGTCAGCGGGGCCATCGGGTTCGTGGGGCTGATGGTGCCGCACGTCGTCCGGATGCTGGTGGGCGCCGATCACCGGCGGGTGCTGGCCGTGGCGCCGCTCGCCGGGGCGGTGCTGCTGGTGTGGGCGGACCTGCTGTCCCGGCTCCTGCTCGCGCCCGCCGAACTGCCCGTCGGCGTGATCACGGCCGTCGTCGGGGTGCCCGCGTTCGTGCTGCTGATGCGGCGCGGCGGCTACGCGTTCGGAGGCCGGTGACCATGCGGCTCGACATCGAGGGCGTCACGGTCGAGGCGGCCGGGTCCCGGCTGGTCGACGACATCCGACTCGCCGTGGACAGCGGGGCGTTCGTCGGTCTCGTCGGCCCGAACGGCAGCGGCAAATCGACGCTGCTGCGCTGTGTGTACCGGGCGCTGCGGCCGGCCGCGGGCGTGGTGCGGCTCGACGGCGACGACGTGCACGCCATGCCGCCCAGGGACACGGCCCGGGTGCTGGCCGCGCTGCCGCAGGAGTCGTCGGCCGAGTTCGACTTCACCGTCGCCGAGGTCGTGGCCATGGGGCGGCTGCCGCACCCGGGCCGTACCGCCGCCTCCGACAGGGAGATCTGCGCCGCCGCGATGGAGCGCACCGGCGTCGGGCACCTTGCCGGGCGCGGGTTCCTCGCCCTGTCCGGGGGCGAGAAGCAGCGCGTGCTCATCGCGCGGGCGCTCGCCCAGCAGCCGAAGGTGCTCGTCCTGGACGAGCCCACCAACCACCTCGACATCGCGCACCAGTTGGACGTGCTGTCCCTGGTGCGCTCCAGCGGCCTGACCGTGCTGGCCGCGCTGCACGACCTGAACCTGGCAGCCGCGCACTGCGACGTCCTGTACGTCGTCGCCGGCGGCCGGATCGTCGCGTCGGGACCGCCGCACGACGTCCTGCGACCCGATCTGCTCGCCGACGTCTTCGGGGTTCGTGCCCATCCGGTACGGCATCCGGAGACCGGCGCGGTCCAGCTCCTGTTCGACCTCCTCCCCCAAGGACCCACATGCGCAAGCTCCTAGCCACCGCCCTCTGCCTCGCCGCGACGGTCACCGCGACCGGCTGCGGGGCCACGGTGGAGAAGCCCGCGGACGCGAAGTCGTCCGCGGTCACCCTCACCAACTGCGGCCGGAAGGTGACGTACGACAAGGTGCCCGAGCGGGTGGTCACCAACGACGTCGGGATCACCGAGCTGATGTTCGCGCTCGGTCTCGAGGACCGCATGGCCGGATTCGCGATGCCCGACGACAAGGGCGATCTGACGGGCGTGCCGTGGAAGGGCGGCTACGAGAAGGTGAAGTGGCTGTCGAAGGACCAGCTCACCAAGGAGAACGTCCTCGACGCCCGCGCCGACCTCGTCTTCGCCGGCTGGAACTACGGCTTCCGCGAGGAGGGCGGCTTCACGCCCGAGGCGCTGAAGAAGCTCGGCATCCCCTCGTACGTGCTGACCGAGTCCTGCCGCAACGGCCGCACGGAGAGCTCGCGCGGCATCATGGCGCCGCTGGACGCCCTGTACGCCGACCTCACCAACCTCGGGAAGCTGTTCGGCGTCGAGAAGCGGGCCGCCGCGCTGATCGCCGACTTCAGGAAGCAGGTCGCCCAGGTGCGGGCCAAGGCGCCGACGGGTGCCGCGCGGCCGAAGGTGTTCCTGTACGACAGCGGGCAGGACCAGCCCTTCACCTCGGGCCGCTTCGCCGCCCCGGAGCAGATCATCAGCGAGGCCGGCGGGACGAACGTCATGCGCGACGTCGCGGACTCGTGGACCACGGTGGGCTGGGAGACCGTCGTGGAGCGGGACCCGGACGTCATCGTGATCTGCGACTACGGCGATGTGAGCGCCGAGCAGAAGAAGAAGTTCCTGCTCTCCTACGGGCCGTTGCGCAACGTCTCCGCCGTCGAACACAAGCGGATCTTCGTCCTGGACTACGTCGACCTGGTCGAGAGCCCCCGCAACCCGTCGGCGATCGCCCGGCTCGGCACGTACCTGCGGACGGTGGCCGGGCGGCGCTGAGCCGTCACACCCGCTCGAAGTGGCTCGGTCTGCCGTCCCGGTGGACCGGCCGGCCGAGCCGTCGCGCCCTGGCGTGCGGCATGAGGGTCCAGCCGCCGTCGGCCTCGCGCAGGGCGACGGAGTGCCAGGGCGTCGTCCACACGTCGGGCGCGTCGAGCAGCCGGATGCCGAACTTGGCGGCGCCCACCGGCTGCGGGTGGATCGACAGGCGTACGGCACGCGGATGGTGATCGGCGATGAGCCGGCCCCAGGCCCGGCTGCGCTGGATGACGCCGTACGCCCGTTTGCGGCACTCGCGTTGCAGGGCGGAGCGGCTGCCGGTGAACCCGGTGGTGTCCTCGACGAGGAAGCGGGTGATGCCCCGGTACAGGGCGAGGGTCTGCGCGTCGGTGCGGACCTCGGCGCGCAGGGCGTCCGGGGTGGGGGCGTAGCGGTCGTGGACGTGGGCGCGCTTGGTGTCGTGCGGGAGGTCGCCGAGGACGTCGCGCAGGTCGAAGACGGAGAGGCGGCGCAGGTCCGACTCCCGGATCAGGGCGCGCAGTTCGTCGGCGTAGGCGTCGATGTGCTCGTCGGGGACACCGATCAGGTCGCCGAAGACATGGCCGTCGGAGCAGATGACGACGTGCGCGCCGGGTGCGTGGATCTCCTCGATCTCGGCGCACAGGGCGTCGAGAAAGGCGAGGGAGAGCCGTTCGCCCATGTCCGGGAGGTGGCCCAGGGTCTTGGCCGGGTTGGGCGACTTGCAGGGGAAGCCGGGCAGCGTGAGGACGATCGGAGCGTCCTCACGGACAAAGTCGGCGATCCGGCGCAGTTGATGGGGGAACGCCTCGGCCGTGGCGTGGGAGGGGTCCGTCGTGCGGTGGTGGGCGAGGAGCAGGTCCATGATCCTCGCGGCGGTGGTTCGGGGGAGGGTGTCCGGTGCGGTCGTCAGCGGCATGTCGTTCCTCCACGGGGTGCGGGCATGGCGGGATGGCGCCTCGGCGGGCGGCCGGGCGCGGTCGGTCAAGGAGGGTCGGTCAGGGGGCGGGCCGGAGTGTCACAGCCGTCGGTCGTAGCCCACGGGCAGGCGGTGCGTGCCGCGGCCCAGGACCGCCGGGATCCAGTCGAGATCCTCGTCCCCGACGGCGAGGTGCAGGCCGGGCAGGCGGGCCAGCAATGTGCCGAGGGCGACGCGGAGTTCGGCGCGGGCGAGGGCTGCGCCGGGGCAGAAGTGGATGCCGTGCCCGAAGGCGAGGTGGGGGTTGGGGCTGCGGTCGAGGTCGAGGGTGTCGGGGTCGGGGAAGCGGCGCGGGTCGCGGTTGGCCGCGCACAGGGAGACGATCACGGAGTCCCCGGCCGGTACCTCCGTGCCGTACAGGTCGCTGTCCCGGTCGAAGAAGCGCCAGGTGGTGAGCTCGAAGGCGCTGTCGTGGCGCAGGAGTTCCTCGACGGCGCGGGGCATCAGGGCGGGGTCGTCGCGCAGCCGGGCGAGCTGTTCGGGGTGCCGGAACAGGGCGATCAGGGCTGTGGTGATCTGGTTGGTGACCGGTTCCTGGCCCGCGACCAGCAGCTGGAAGATGATCGAGTCGAGCTCTTCCTGGGACAGTTCGCCCTGGTCACGGGCCGCGACGAGGCGGCCGAGCAGATCGCCGTCCCCGTGCTCCCGCTTGTGGGCGACGACCTCGGCGATGTAGCTCTGGAGGCCGTGCAGCCGGGCTTCGTACCGGGGTCGTCCCGGGTCCGTCGGCCCGACCGGCTGGACGACTTTGCCCCAGTCGCGGTCGAAGCGTGCCGCCAACTTTCCGGGCAGGCCGATGACTTCGGCGAGGACCCGGAAGGGGAAGTGGGCGGCGAATCCGGCGACGAGGTCGGCGGGCCCGTGTTCCGGGAGGGCGTCGACGAGTGCGTCGGCCAGTTCCTGGAAGCGCGGTGTGAGCGCCTCGACGCGGCGCGGTGTGAACGCGTCCGTGACGAGGCGCCGCATGTGCGTGTGCTTCGGCGGGTCCTGGTGCAGGAGATGGACCTGGAGCTGGGAGTGCTGCGGCTCGGGCATGATCGAGGCGCGCTCGCGCCAGCCGTCGTTGCCCCGGTCGTGGTTCTTGCCGAGCCGGTCGTCGTTCAGCGCGGCGTGGGCGGCGTCGTACCCGGTGACGAGCCAGGCCCGCACGCCGCTGGGGAAGAGGACCCGGTGGACGGGGCCGGCGTCGCGCATCCGCTCGTACAGCGGGTAGGGGTCGGCCTTGTACGGGCAGCCCATCAGGGGCACCGGGTCGGTGAGCGGCTGCGGTTCCTGGACGGTCATGGGTGGTGGCGCTCCTCAGAGGGCGAGTTCGGGCCGGTGGTGGTCCAGCCACAGGGCGAGGTCGACGACGCGTTCGAGGCGGAGGCGGTGGCCCCACTGAAGGTGTTCGGGCGGGGTGTCGAGGCAGGGCTTGATGCGGGCCTCGTCGGCGAGGGCCCGGACCTGTTCGACGGACAGGGCGTCACGGGCCAGGTCCTGAAGTCCGCGGTTGTAGTCGGGGTGGTGGGTGGCCGGGTAGTGGTTCTTGGGGCGGTGCAGCACGGAGTCGGGCGCGAGTCCCGTGCCGGCGGCGCGCAGCAGGCTCTTCTCCCGGCCGTCGAAGCTCTTCAGCGCCCAGGGCACGTCGAAGGCGTACTGGACGAGCCGGTGGTCGCAGTACGGGACGCGGACCTCCAGCCCCCGGGCCATGCTCAACCGGTCCTTGCGGTGCAGGAGTTGGCGCAGCCAGCGGGTCAGGGACAGGTGCTGCATCTCGCGCTGCCGGTGCTCGGCAGGGCTCTCGCCGTCGACGTGGGGCACGGCGGCCAGCGCGGTGCGGTAGGTGTCGTCGCGGAACTCGCCGATGCGCAGGTCGAGTTCGGGGTTGAGTGGCATGGCGGCCTCGTCGCCGGTGACCAGCAGCCAGGGGAAGGTGTCGGCGGCGAGCGCCCGGGGATCGTGGAACCAGGGGTAGCCGCCGAAGACCTCGTCGGCGGCCTCCCCGGACAGGGCGACGGTGGAGTGCCGCCTTATCTCCCCGAACAGCAGGTACAGCGAGGTGTCCATGTCGCCGACGCCGATCGGTGAGTCGCGGGCCACGACGACGGCCCTGCGGTGCTCGGGGTCGAGCAGGGTGCGCGGATCCAGTACGACCGTGCTGTGGTCGGTGCCGATGAAGGCGCCCGCCTCGATCGCGTACGGGGTGTCGTGGCCGGTGCGCAGGACGTCGCCGGTGAATCGCTCGGCCTGGTCGCTGTAGTCGACGGCGTAGGAGCGGATCCGGGCGTCCGGGCCCTCGCGCAGCCGGAGTTCGTCGGCGAGCAGGGCGGTCAGGACGGTGGAGTCGATGCCGCCGGACAGCAGGCTGCACAGCGGGACGTCGGCCTCCAGCTGACCGCGGGCGGCCGCGCCGACCAGCTCGCCGATCCGCTCGACTGTGGTGTCCCGGTCGTCCTCGTGCGCGCCGGCCTCCAGCTGCCAGTAGCGGCGTTCGCGGATGCCGTCGCGGTCCAGGACGAGCAGGCCGCCGGGCTCCACCTCCCGTACGCCGGACCACACGGTCGGCCCGGTGTTGAACAGCAGGCTGTACGCCTCCCGGAGCCCGTCCGCGTCCACCCGGGGCCGCAACTCGGGGTGCCGGAAGAGGGCCTTGGGTTCGGAGGCGAAGGCCAGGCCCCCGTCGACGGCCGCCCAGAACAGCGGTTTGACGCCGAGCCGGTCACGGACGAGGAGCAGCCGCTGGGCGTGCTCGTCCCAGACGGCGAACGCGAACATGCCGTCCAGGTGGTCGGCGAGGGCGTCGCCCCACTCCTCGTAGGCGCGCAGCACGACCTCGGTGTCGCTGCGGGTGCGGAACCGGTGGCCGCGGCCGCGGAGTTCCGTGCGCAACTCGTGGTGGTTGTAGATCTCTCCGCTGTAGCTGAGGACGGCCGTGGGCGCGTGCGGCCGGTCGGTCATCGGCTGTGCGCCGCCTTCGAGGTCGATGACGGCCAGTCGGCGGTGGCCGATCGCGGCCCGCTCCCCCAGCCACACGCCGCCGGCGTCGGGGCCGCGCGGGGACAGTTCGGCGGTCATGGCCTCGATGACCGGGGCCTGGGTGCGGGCGTCGTGGTGGAAGGACGCCCAGCCGGTGATTCCGCACATCGGAACTCCTGGATCAGTTCGGGACGGTGTCGGTGGCCCGCTCGGGCACGGGGGCGCCCGGTCGGCCGGGCGGCGCGAGCAGGGGTACGGCGAGGCAGGCGGCCACGGCGGCGAGGATCAGCCCGGCACGCGTGCCGTCGCCGGTCCCGGCCAGGGCCCACGCCGTGGTGGCGAGTGCGGGGCCGAGGGTGAAGCCGAGGCTGCGGGCGACCTGGACCGTGGAGCCGACGGTGGCGGTGCGCCGCGGCGGGGCCGCGGCCATGACGAGGGCCTGTGTCGGGCCGCCGTTCAGCCCCATGCCGAAGCCGGCCAGCGCGAGCCGCCAGGCCACGTCCGGCGGGGACCAGCCGTCGCCGAGCGGGATCAGCAGCAGGAGGCCGGCGGCGGTGACTGCGGCACCGGTGACCGCGAGGGCCCGCAGGCCGTACCGGTCCGCGAGCCGGCCTCCGAGCGGTCCGGCCAGCCCCATGCCGAGCGGGAAGGCGAGCACGGTCAGGCCGGTCGTGGTGGCGCTGACCCCCTCGTCCCGCTGGAGGTGCAGGGCGACGACGTAGTGCATGGCGGCGAAGGCGGCCGCCAGCGCGAGGACCGCGCCGTGCGCCCGGAGCAACCCCGCCGCCCGCAGCACTCCGGTCACCGGACGGCCGCCGGGCCCGCGCAGCCACCACCACAGCGGCATCAGCGAGGCGAGCGCGAGCAGAGCCCACGGCGGACGATCGGTTCCGAGAGTGAGGGCGAGCAGCAACGCGGCCAACCCGCCGCCGACGAGCAGTGTGTCGGCGAGGAACCGCCGGTCCGGCGCGCGCAACGGGCCGTCGTCGGGCATCGCCCGCCAGGCCAGGACAAGGGCCAGCAGGCAGAACGGGAGCTTGACCAGGAAGACCCAGCGCCAGCCGAGGTGGTCCAGGAGCAGCCCGCCGACCGCCGGCCCTGTCACGGCGCCGAGGGGGCCGAGCGTCGCGGGCACGCTCATCGCCCGACCTCGTGCTTCCGGGCGCACGGCCCGGATCACCAGCACCGGCATCAGCACGAACAGCACCGCCGCGCACACGCCCTGCCCGATGCGGGCCGCTGTCAGCCAGACCGCCCACGGAGCCAGGGCGGCCAGTACGCCGCAGGTCGCGAAGCCGGCGGTCGCCGCCAGCAGCGCGGGCCGAGTGCCGGCGCCGTCCAGCCAACGGCCGACCGGCAACAGCATTGCGACGACCGGGAGTTGGTAACCCAGCACCGCCCATTGCGCCGTCGCGTCGGACACGTGCAGCCCCGTGGAGATGTCGGCCAGCGCCACGTTGACGATGTTCATGTCGAGCATGGCCACGAACGACAGCGCGCCCGCGACGGCCACGAGAACCCAGCGGTCCCTCACTTCGCGCCCCCTCCCTCTCCTGGCCGCCCGCCGTGCGGCGGCCTCACTTCCAGAGGTCGGGGGCTCGGAGGGCCCAGTTCCCGGATTTGGCCGGAAATATGAAGAATGCGGAGTCCGGTCAGGCACTACGGCGTCAGGGCGCGCCGATGCCTGCCGCGGGGACCCGGTGATCGAAGGCGATCAGCGGGTCGCCGGTCAGCGGATGGTCGACGACGGTCGCCCGTACACCGAACACCTCGGCCAGCAAAGCCGGCCGCAGCACCTCGCGGGGCGGGCCGGAGGCGACCACCCGGCCGTCGTGCAGGACGTGCAGCCGGTCGCAGACGGAGGCCGCGGCGTTGAGGTCGTGCAGCGACACCAGGGTCGTCCGGCGTCCCGCCCGCAGCAGGGCGAGGAGTTCGACCTGGTGCCGGATGTCGAGGTGATTGGTGGGCTCGTCCAGGACCAGGACGTCCGGCTGCTGGGCGAAGGCGCGGGCCAGCAGGACGCGTTGGCGCTCCCCGCCGGACAGTTCCGTGAAGCGGCGCCCGGTGTGCCGCTCCATGCCGACGTCCGCGAGGGCGCGGGCGACGACGTCCCGATCGGTGGTGTCCTCTCCGGCGAAGGCCCGCTTGTAGGGCGTACGGCCCATGGCGACGACCTCGCGGACGGTCAGCTCGAAGTCGCCGCCCCGCTCCTGCGGGAGGGCCGCGACATGGCGGGCCGCCTCGACGGGGCTCAGCCGGCGCAGGTCGGTGCCGGACAGCAGGACCCGGCCGGCGGCCGGCTTCAGGTGCCGGTACACGCTGCGCAGGAGTGTGGACTTCCCGCTGCCGTTCGGCCCGACGAGGCCGGTGATCTCGCCCTCGGCGGCGACCAGTTGGGCACCCGCCACGACCGTACGGCCGTCGTAGGCGACGTGCAGGTCCTCGATGTCGATCCTCAAGTCGTGCTCCCTGAGTTCCTCAACTGCCGCTCCCCAGGCGCCGGTCCAGCAGATACAGCAGCGCCGGTGCCCCGATGAGGGACGTGACCACACCGACGGGCAGCTCCTGGGTATCCATGGCGACGCGGCACACGATGTCCACGACGACCAGCAGCAGCGCGCCGAACAGAGCCGAGACCGGCAGCAGACGGCGGTGGTCACCGCCGACGATCAGGCGGCAGGCGTGCGGCACCATGAGCGCGACGAAGGCGATGGCGCCGGAGACGGCGACGAGCACGCCGGTCAACAGGCTGGTGAGGGTGAACAGTTCACGGCGCAGCCGGGTGGCGTCGACGCCGAGGCCGGCCGCGGTCTCGTCGCCCATGATCAGCGCGTTGAGGCCCCGGGCGCGCGCCTGGAGCCACACCAGGGTGACGGGTACGGCGACGGCCGGGGCTGCGAGCAGCGGCCAACTCGCGCCGCTCAGGCTGCCCATGAGCCAGAACAGCACGCTGTGGGTCTGCTGCTCGTCACCCGCCTGGAGCACCAGATAGCTGGTGAACCCGGACAGGAACTGCCCGATCGCCACACCCGCCAGCACCAGCCGCAGCGGCGCGAATCCGCCCCGGCGCCGGGCCACCGCCCACACCAGCGCGAAGGTTGCGAGGGCACCCGCGAACGCCGCGCCCGACAGTCCGAGCCCGAGCGTGCCGCCCGTGCCGAGGCCGAGGACGATCGCGGCGACCGCTCCGAGGGAGGCCCCGTTGGAGATGCCCAGGAAATACGGGTCGGCCAACGGGTTGCGCACGAGGGCCTGCATGGCCGTGCCGACGAGACCGAGGCCCGCGCCGACCAGTGCCGCCAACAGGGCTCGGGGCACCCGGAGTTGCCACACGATCAGGTCGTCGGTGCCGGGTCGCGGCGCCTCGCCGGACAGACGCCGCAGCACGACGCCCCACACCTCGCCGGCCGGAATGCTCGTCGAGCCCCAGGACACGGCGGCGGTGAGTGCGGCGAGCAGCGCCAGGGCGAGAGCGACCGCCAGCGGCGCGGCGGGCACGGAGCGCGTCCGTGGGCGCTCCCGCGGGTCCGCCGCGCTCTTCCTGCGCACCAGGGTGTCGAGCACGGTCAGCCGACCTTGCCGGGGTACAGGGTCTTCGCGATCTTCTCCACGGTGTCGGCGTTGGCGACCCCCGCGATGGTGGTGCGCTCGGAGCCGATGCGCAGGAACCGGCCCTCCTCGACGGCCTTCAGGCCCTTGGTCGCGGCGTTCGTCTCCAGCCACGTGCGGGCCTCGTCGTAGGCCTTGGCGTTGGCGGCCTCGCTGCCCCGGTCGCGCACCGCGAGCTGGATCCAGTCCGGGTTCTTCGCGATCACGTCCTCCCAGCCGACCTGCTTGTAGTCACCGTCGCAGTCGGCGAAGACGTTGCGTGCCCCGGCCAGCGTGATGACGGCGTTGGCGACCTGGCGGTTGCAGACGGCCATGGGCTGCTTGGTGCCGGCGTCGTAGTCGAAGAAGAAGTACGTGGGCCGCTTCCGCTCGGGCGTGCCGCCGACCGTCTTCTGGACGGCGTCCACCTTCTCCTTCATCCCGGCGACGAGTTCCGCGGCCCTGGTACTCGTGCCGGTGACGGCACCGAGCGAGGTGATGTCGTCCTCGACGGCGGACAGGTCGGTGACCGGGCTCTTGCTCTGAGCCGCGCACGCCGTGGACTTGAGGAAGATGTGCTGGATGCCGGCGGCCTTGAACTCGGCCTCGGTCGGCGCGTCCCCCATGCCGCCGCCCATGTTCATCGAGGCGAAGGTGTCGATGTACAGGTCGGCTCCGGAGCCGAGGAGCTTCTCCTTCGGGATCACGGTCTCGCTGAGGATCTTCACCTGCCGGGCCTGCGCGTCGAGTTCGTCCGGCAGGGTGCCCTTGCCGGGCGGGAAGCCGGTGCCGACGACCTTGTCCCCGGCGCCGAGCCGGAGCAGCAGTTCGAGGCTGGAGGCGTTGCTGGTGACGATGCGCTTCGGGGTCGCGGCGAAGGTGGTCTCGGCGCCGGCGCAGTCGGTGACGGTCACCGGGTCCGGGGAGTCGCCCTTGCCGGCGGCGGAGCTCGCTTTCTCGTCGCTCCCGCTTCCGCAGCCGGTCGCCAGCAGGCCGCCGAGCACCGCGGCCGTCATGGCCCGCCCCACACGAGAACGCATCGAGAACTCCCCTGATCCACTGGTCGCACGGGGCGGATCTCCGCCGCCCGATCCAGTAGTCGGGGCGAACCCGGTGTCGGTTCCCGGGAGTGGGATCCGACACCGGGTTCCGGGTCAGGCCGCGACGACGGCCGGTTCGGCGAGCGCGACGACGGGCGCCGCCCCTGCCGGCGCCGCGACTGGCGCTTCGCCGAGAGCCAGGGCGTCGTCCGTGACCGTGGTCTCGGCCGCCGCCAGCAGCTCGACGAGGGTCGCCCGGGCACGGGCCACGCGCGAGCGGACCGTCCCGACGGGACAGTCGCTCATCTCGGCGGCCTCCGCGTAGGGCAGGCCCACCATCTGGGTCAGGACGAACGCCTCGCGGCGCTCGTCGGGCAGCGCGTCCAGCAGGTCGAGCAGCGCGATGCCGTCGTCGAAACCGGGCAGCCCGGTCGGCTGGGCGCGTTCCGCGACCAGCGTCCAGTCGTCGGTGTCGCACAGCCGGGGCCGGGCGGCCGCGTACCGGTGGCTGTCGATCACCGCGCGGCGCGCGATGGACAGCAGCCAGGCCCGCGCCGAGGAACGGCCCTCGAACCGGTGCAGGCTGCCGAGCGCCCGCAGGAACGTGTCCTGTGCCAGGTCGTCGGCGGCCTGCGGATCGGCGGACAGATGCGCCACGTAGCGCACGACGTCGCGGTGCAGCGAGCGGACGAAACGATCGGTCGCGTCCGCGTCACCACCGCCGGCGGCCAGCGCCCACGCGGTCGTCGACTCGTCACGGGAGACCGCCGTGGCGGTGGCCTCCACCTTGTTGCCGGCCTTGATGTCCGCCTTGTCGTCCGCCTTCGTGTGCCTCACGCGGGTCGGGCGCGAGGTCGGCAGAGCAGGAGTGATCACCTGGTTCCTTCTCGGTAGTCCGGACTCCGGCACGGAGGCGGGTACGACGGCGTCACCGCCGGGCGCCTGGGCACGGCGGTGTGCGACGTACGGGTACACCGCGCCGGACGGGTCCGGGGAAGCAAGGGATTCGGCCGTACGGCAGGTACGGCCGCGGCCCGAGGCACGGTCGCGTGCCTCGGGGAACCGGCTGTCTCAGCTGACAGCGATCCCTGCCGGCGGACCCCGAGAGGTGATCGTGTGGACGAGCGGCAGCAGCCGCGGCGCCCGGTCCGAGCGCCCGCGGCGCGGACGCAGACGTGGGCGGTGCGGTGGCGTCGGCAGGACGAGCGACAGCCGCAGCGGGGCGGCCAGCCAGCCGGCGACGGCCCGCAGGATGCGGAACGCGGCGCGTTCGCCGTGACCGAGCCACAGGCCGCACAGCAGCGCGGCGAGGGTGTGGGCGGCGAACATGCCGAACGAGGATGTGACGCCCATGTCGTGGCCCATGTCCATGTGTTCCATCCCCATGTGCCCCATGGACATGGAGCCGGTGGAACCCATGGAACCGATGGAACTCATGGCGTCCATGGACATGGGATCCATGGAGCCCCCGTGCGTGGACATGGAACCCATGTCGTGCGCGGTGGTGGTGGAGGACTGCGCGAACTCGAAGGCCGAGTGCAGCCCGCCCTGTGCGGCGACCACGACGGACACGACCAGGGGGAGCCCCCGTTCGCGGCCCGCGAGGCACCAGCCCGCGCCGCCCGTGAGGACGACACCGGCGGCCAGCGTCCACCAGGGGACGGCCCGGCCCGACATGAGTACGTGGCCGAGGGCGGCGAGCAGCACACAGACGGACGCGAACACCGCGGCCCGTATCGTGCGCACACCCCACCCAGCAGTCATGACGGCCCTCATCCTCGCATCCTGGGCCCACTCGTCACGGGTGGGTACGCACAACACCCCCGTCCCGCACTCAAGCCCAGAAGAGTGATACAGGACACATCGGCAGGAGGGAACCGGGCACGCACGCCGGCCGACAGGTGAAGGTGCGGGCCACCCTCAGCCGGCCTCGCCGGGACGGACCACCTTCGCCTGCACCTCGATCCGCCCGCCCTGCTCGAAGTGCAGTGTGAACGGCACATATGTGCCCGCCACCCACTCCGGATCGGCCCGCAGTGTGACATCGAGTCCGAACGGGGACATGGTGAGGCCGCCGCCCGCCGGGACGCCGGCCGATTCCACCGTCCGCGCGGACGCCGCGTTGTCACCGGCCATGCGGTGCCGGCTGAGCGTCGCCTCGCCGCGGACCGCGGAGGACGTCACCTTCAGCAGCCGGTCGTCAGAGCCGCCGTAGTTGGCGATCCGGAAGAACGCCGCGGTGTCCCGGACGTCGCCGTACGGCAGGAAGACCCTCCCGTCGGTGACCGTGATCCGCGCGGGGCTGCCCGCGTTGCCCGCGCCGACCCAGGTGGTCAGGCCGCCCAGGGCGACGCCGCACGCGGCGATCGGGGCGAGCGCGGCGAGCAGGCCGTCGGTGATCCGACGGCGGGTCGGGCGCCAGGCCCGGGGGTCGGCCGGCCGTTCGGCCGTGGACACGGTCATCGGGTACGTCCTCCTGCGACGACGGGCGTGCGGCCCTGTGCTCCGGCTCGGCCTCGTGCCCCTGCTCGCTCACCGCGGCGGCCCGCTGCCGGCTGCCAGGCCCGCAGCCGCAGGCTGTTGCCGACCACGAGCAGGGAACTCGCCGACATGGCCACGGCGGCGACCATGGGGTTGAGCAGGCCGACCATGGCGAGCGGCACGGTCACCAGGTTGTAGCCGAAGGCCCACAGCAGATTGGCGCGGATCGTGCCCAGGGTGCGTCGGGCGAGGCGGACCGCGTCGCCGAGGGCCTCGATGTCACCGCGCACCAGTGTGACGTCGGCGGCCCCGATCGCCACGTCCGTGCCGGTGCCCATGGCGATGCCGAGGTCCGCGCCGGCCAGCGCCGCCGCGTCGTTGACGCCGTCGCCGACGACCGCGACCCGACGGCCCTCGCCGCGCAGTTGCCGTACGAGGTCGGCCTTGTCCTCGGGTGTGCGGCGCGCGTGCACCTCCTCGATGCCGAGGGCGGAGGCTACGGCTCGGGCCGGTGCCTCGCGGTCGCCGGTGGCGAGCACCGGGTGGACACCGAGACGCCGCAGCCGGTCGACGGCACGGTAGCTGCCGGGCCGTACGACGTCCCCGATCTCGATCAGCGCCTCGGCGACCCCGTCGACGTGGACGACGACTGCCGTGTGCGCTGCGGCCTCCGCCACCGGGAGGGCGTCCGCCAGCGCCGCGGGCAACCCCTCGCCCGGCGCGAGCACCTCGACCGGGCGCCCCTCGACGAGGCCGCGCACGCCCCGGCCGGCCTCGGCGCGGAAGTCCCGTACCCCGGGCAGCGCCTCCCCTTCCGGCAGGGCCCTGCGGGCATGGGCGACGACGGCGCGGCCCAGCGGATGTTCCGAGCCCTGCTCCACGGCACCGGCCAGCCGCAGCACGGCGTCCTTGCCGAGCCCGCCGGGTACGGCCGTGACACGGGCGACGGTCATGTGCCCGGAGGTGAGGGTGCCGGTCTTGTCGAGGACGACGGTGTCGATGTGCTGGAGCCCCTCCAGTGCCTGCGGGCCCCGGATCAGGACGCCGAGCTGCGCGCCGCGTCCGGTGGCCGCCATCAGCGCGGTCGGGGTCGCCAGGCCCAGCGCGCAGGGGCACGCGACGACCAGGACGGCCACGCACGCGGTGATCGCCGCCTGCGGATCGGCCCCCGCCCCGAGCCAGAACCCGAGCACAGTGACGGCGAGCGCCAGCACCGCGGGCACGAACACCCCGGCGACCGCGTCGGCCAGCCGCTGCGCACGCGCCTTGCCGGCCTGGGCGTCCGTCACCAGGCGGGTGATCCGGGCAAGTTGGGTGTCCGCGCCCACGGCCGTGGCCCGCACCAGCAGCATCCCGCCCGCGTTGACGGCGCCGCCCACCACGGGTGAGCCGGGCCCGACCTCGACGGGATCGCTCTCCCCGGTGACGAGCGACAGGTCCACGGCGGAGTTGCCCTCGGACACCTCGCCGTCCGTCGCGACCCGCTCCCCGGGGCGTACGACGAAGTTCTGCCCGACCGTCAACTCCTCGATGGGGACGAGGCGTTCGGTGCCGTCCTCCCGTACGGACACCTCCTTGGCGGCGAGCCGGGCGAGCGAGCGCAGTGCCGCACCGGTGCCGTGGCGTGCCCGCGCCTCCAGGAACCGGCCGGCCAGCACGAACAGGGGCACGCCGACCGCCGCTTCGAGGTAGACGTGCGCGACGCCGTCCGGGGCGGAGGGCAGCAGGCTGAACGGCATCCGCATCCCCGGCGCGCCCGCGCCGCCGAGGAACAGGGCGTACGCCGACCAGGCGAAGGACGCCACGACACCGAGGGAGACCAGCGTGTCCATCGTCGCCGTCGAGTGGCGCAGCCCGCGCAGGGCACGCACATGGAAGGGCCAGGCGCTCCAGAGGGCGACCGGGGCCGCCAGCACGAAGCACAGCCACTGCCAGTTGCGGAACTGCCAGGCGGGCACCATCGACAGCACGAGCACCGGCACCGCGAGCAGCGCGGTGACCAGCAGCCGCTCCCGTTCCGACCGGACGCCCTCGGACCCGGCCCCGGGCCCGCCCCCGCGCCCCGCGTCATTCCTGTCTCCCGGCACGTCCGGGCGCCGACGGGACTTCGGCGGCTCGGGCAAGGCGGCCGTGTATCCGGCCTGTTCGACGGTCGCCACGAGCTCCTCGGGGCGTACGTGCGGCGGATGGCTCACCCTGGCTCGCCCGGTGGCGAGATTGACGGTCGCCGTCACGCCTTCCAGCTTGGCGAGCTTCTTCTCCACCCGCCGCACACAGGCCGCGCAGGTCATCCCGCCGACGGTCAGGTCCGTGGTGGTCATCGGCGGTGCCGGTTCGGTGGCCATCAGCCGCCGCTCCCGTGCCGCATGTCCGTGCCGCCCATGTTCCCCATGTCGCCGGTGTCCTCCTCGCCGGAACCGCCGCTGCCGCTCGTCCCCGGCCCGTGCATGCCGGGCGCCACGGGCCCGGAGGCTGCTCCGACGGCGTACGACGCCGTGAAGATCAGGGCGAGCAGCAGCAGAAACCCGCAGAGGGCGGGCGGCGGCGCGAGTGCGCGCAGCACCGCGCCCGCCCCGCGAGAGGACTGCTGGGGTTGTTTCATCACGGGCCTCCTGATGTGCGTACCGCAACAGGAGTCGGGCCCGGGGGAAGGGGAGTTCCCGGACCTGGTCCGCCGATTCGGGCCCCTTGAACGGCTGCCGCTTCGAACAGCGGATCACCTCGAACGGCTGCCACCTGAACGGCCGATGCCGTAGCGGTACCGGAGGCAGGAGGCGACGACCACGAACGGCCACAGCGACTGGATCGAGGTCACCAGGCGTTCCGCGACACCCGCGGCGCCGTCGATGTGCATCTCGATCATGAACCAGACGGCACTGACGAGCATGAGCAGGGTCGCCGCGATGGACGGCACGAGTCTGAGCCCCCAGGGTCCGGTGCCCCGGCGATCGGCGGCCAGCACCGGCCACATGGCGAGGAGGGCGAAGCCGACCCCGGCGACGGCACCGTGGCGCAGGGACCCTCCGCTGCTCGGCGGTGGGAGCGCGGCCACCACGAACGCCGCCACTCCCCCGGCGCCCAGCGCCACCCGCCCGGGAAGGGCGGCCGCCCGCAGCCCCAGTGCGGTGACCAGATGGCAGAGGCCCAGGGTGGCGAGCGCCGTGGTCATCACCCAGAATCCCGCGGCGCCGTAGGCCGCCAGGACGCTGATCGTCTGGGTGACGGGGTCGTAGGCGGGGCCTTCCAGCCGCGCCGCGATGAGCCACCCACCGATCAGTACGACAGGCGCGCAGCCCGACGAAAGCAGCGCCCATCTAGGCACGAGTCGCATCAATACACCGTAAAACGCCTGAATCGGTCGACCCGTCAGCTACACGCAGACGACCGGCGCGACGGGCGACATGCCGTCAGGTCACCGTGGGTACCGGGGCGTCGGCGCGGACCCGCCCGAGCCGAACAGCCCTGCGACCGTCGTACGAACCACCTGCAAACGCCAGGCCACGCCACCCCTTCCGGCGCATAGAAATATCCACCAGCATGAAGGGCCCTGAGCGGAACGGCGGAGCCGAGAGTGCGGGGAGTGGGACATGCAGCGCGCCATGGGGAAGCAGGCTGTGGAGTGGCTCGCGGCGGCAGCGGCGGATCCTCGGTCGTGTCTACGGCAGTGGGATCAGGGCGCGGACGCGGTGCTGTTGGAGGCCGGCCGCCTCTGGGACGTGCTGAGCGTCCCCGAACGCCTCGGCCTGGGCGCCCTGGATCTCCTCAGACGCATGCGGCCGCGGTCGTCCGGCCCGGTCCTGATGAACTGCGGGGCGCGCAGGGTCGGCTTCTTCATCCCGCCCGCCGGCGCCACCGGGTGGGCCGGGTTCGGAGTACGCCATGCCGGCCGGGGCTCGTGGGTCGCCGTGCCGCCGCCCTACCATCGCGGCGGCTGGCGGATGGAGTGGGTGCTGCCGCCCGACGGAACCGGCGCTCTGTACGACCCGGACGCCGTACGACTGGCGCTGCGCGAGGCCGGCGGCGCGCTCGCCGTCCCGGTGGGCGTCAGCCGCCCATGAGCGGATCGGCCACGCCGACGCGTCCCCCACCGCCGCTCTCCCACACGAACAACGGCCCGGGAAGGCCCCGGGGAACGACGATCGCGGGGACCCGCTCGGGCGGCGGGCTCGGCTGCCCGTCCGCACGAGGGCCCCGCCGGTCCTCGCCGGACCCGCGCTCCGACTCGGGGGCGTCCCGCTCCGCCGTCGCGGGGTGGCGCTCCTCCGCCCGGGCGGGCCCGTAGGACGCCGGGCCGGCCCCGATGGCCGGGGTCAGCCCGGCGCACGGGCCGACGGCCCAGGAGGTATCGGTCCGCCCTTGGCCGGCCGCGGCCACGAGAAGGTCCCACGACATGTCACGGCGCCCGGGAACGGTGCGCCCCTTGGCGCGCCACTCCGCGACCAGCGCCGCGTAGATCGACGGCTGGCCCCGGACGCCGGTGGCCGGCACGACGTACGACCTGGGCGCGCCGTCGCCGCCGAGGACGCGCCGCGTCGGATCAGTGCTGTCCATGCCGGAGCAACGCCGAGGCGTACGCCGGTGGTACGTCGAACGCCTTCGCCACCACCCAGTCGAGTGAGGACATGACCCGTATGGAGTCATCCGTGCCCGAAGAGCACCGCCCGCCCTCGAACAGGACAGGAGCCGCCCCCGTGGAGCGGAACGACACCGAGGAAACCGTCGACTGCCCGTGGTGCGACGCCCTGCTGGAGGCGAGCCTGCCACCCACCGCGCCGACGTCCAAGGCGCCGGGACGCAGACACGACCCGTATGTCTCGGGCACGCAGTACGACGGCGACGACTGGTGAGCGACGGTGCTCAAGTGCCCGGACCGTCGGCGCCCTGGACGCGGTCGTGCAGCTGGGCGGCGAGCACGGCGACGTCGTCCTCGGCGTGCCGGGCGTCGAGCCGGGCGAGCATGGTGTCGATGACGTCCTCGACGCCCGCGGTGGCCGCGAAGGCGACGCCGGCCAGCCGGTCCAGGGAGTGGTCGATGTCCTCGCCCCGGTGCTCGACGAGGCCGTCGGTGAAGAGCACCAGCGTCTGGGTCGGGTCCAGCCGGTAGGTGGCCGGCTCATAGCCGCCGAGGCCGGTGCCCAGCGGCGGGCCGACCGGCACCGGCAGCAGTGACGTACGGCCCTGCCCGTCGATCACGGCCGGGGGCAGGTGCCCGGCGCTGGCCAGGGTGACCTGGCCCCGGTTGGGGTCGACGCGGGCGATCAGACAGGTGGCCGGCCGGCGGTCGGCCTCGGCGCTGGCGGTGTCGTCGAGCTGGCGCAGCACGCGGTGCGGGGGCAGGTCGGCGGAGGCGATGTAGCGCAGCGAGGAGCGGTACGCGGTCATGTCCACGGCAGCCTCCAGGCCGTGCCCCATGACGTCGCCGACGACGAGCAGCGTCCGCCCGAAGTGCAGTCGGACGGTCTCGCACCAGTCGCCGCCGACCAGGGCGCTCTGCCCGATGGGCAGGTAGCGGATGGCGACGTCCAGGTTCGGGTGCGGACGGCCGGGCTCGGCGAGCAGGGCGCGCTGGAGGTTGCCGACGATGCCACTGACCCGCTCGTGCTCGCGGGCGTGCCGGATGTGGGAGGCGGCGCGTTCGGCGAGCAGGCCGAGGAGCTCGGCCTCCGCCGGGGTGAACGGTGCCCGCTCGCGGGCGCAGACCAGCAGCCCGCCGTAGGGGTGTCCGTCGGTGGCCAGGGGAACGCAGAGCGCGGGTCGGGCCCGGCCGGCGGAGGCGTACGGGATCGCGGACGCGGCCTCCTCCAGGGCATTCGCCTCCCGCGCCGCGGCCAGGGCCCACGGGACGCCCGGCAGCAGCGCGGGGTCGCCCTTGACGGTCCCGTACCGGGCCACGGCCTCGCCGCCGACCCACAGCACGGCAGCCGTGCCGCCGACCTGCCGGACCGCCTCGTGGGTCAGCTCCGCGCAGGTCTTGCCCTCGTCCAGCGTGGTGCCGATCCTGGCCAGTGCGGTGCGCAGCGCGGCGAGCCGGGTGGGCACGGCCAGGTCCCGCTCGGGTACGCCGCGGGACGCGGCGGGCCACAACCTCGGCGGTCTATGAAACGACTGGAACCAGCGCGCCACACCAAACACCCTAAAACGGTGACAATCGTCCACAGGCAACGCACAGACCGCCCGGCCCCCGGCACGTGCCCCGCGGGGTCGCCGCATGGGACGCGAGCACGTACAGCGTACGGGCGGCGCCCCGGGAGGAGTGGGCGGCGGGTACGGGCCGTGACGCTGCGGGAGTGGGCGGCGCCGGGCGGTCCCGGCGCGCTCGAACGGCTCCGGCGTACTCCGACGGCATGGGGGCGCACGCCCTGCTATCTGCCTGTTTGGCGCGCGGGCGCTCACCCCATACGGGGAATTGAGCTCCCGCCGTATGGCCGCGGCACCCGCCACCCGGTGCACTAGTGCATCAACCGGGCGTCAGCGCACCACAGGGAGGCTCCTCATGGCACTCACGCAGTGGACGAATTCGATGGAATGGCTGGCAGCGGCGTCGGAGGACCCGGGCGCCTGCAAGCAGGAGTGGCAGAACGGCAGCACCGGGGTCGCGCTGCTGGAGGCCGGACGGTTCTGGGACGTGCTGATCGTGCCGGAGCAGCTGGGACTGCGGGTCGCCGACCTGCTGGAGGAGTTGCCGTTGCTCGAACCCGGCCCCTGTCTGCTGGACGCCCGGCGCCGCCATGTGGGCTTCCTGCTGCCCCCGGAGCCGCGGACCGTGTGGATCGGCACGGGGGTGCGACTGCTGGGCGCCGGGACCTGGATCGCCGCTCCCGCCCCGCACTGCCGCTGGGGCGCCCTGCGCTGGCTCGTGCCACCGGACGGCACCGGCACCCTCAACATGCCTGAAGTGCTGGAGGTGGCCCTGCAACGCTGCGCGGGCGAACTCTCCCGCCTCCAGGGGCACTGCGCGCCCGCCGCCCATGGCCATACGAATCCGGCCGAGCGGCCGGTCGAAGAAACGCAGCTGGTGCGTCAGTGCGCACTGGGGGAACACGCACGGCCGTGACGGGTCCCCGGTTCGGCAGCGCGGTCCGGGTGCTTCAAGTGCCGCCTCTCTCCCCCGGTTTCGGCTACGCCACCCGGGTGTCCGCGAGCCATCCGTGCAACCGCCCGATGCGGCGGCCCGCCTCCGTGAGCCGGCCGCCCACGAGCTGGACGACCAGCGGAATGTTCCTGCTGCCCTTGCGTAGAAGTACATCCGGTCGACGTCGGACTTGTGCATGTGGAGGCCGACCGGAATGAAACGCACGGCGTGGTCGTTGGCGTGCCGGTCGGATGTCTTGGCCCCGTCATCGCACTCGGCGACCGCTGCCAGCCACACGGACCCGCCCTGCGCCCCGTCACGGCCGTCGCCTGATCAATTCCGCCCCGCGTACAACTCCCGAGTCCCCGTCGTGAACCGGGCAAGCGCGTCCGGCAAGGGGTCGACGCCGATGCCCGGGGCAGTTGGTACTGGCAGGTGGCCGTCCTGAAGGACGAACGGTTCTGTGATGTCCTCGGCGAAGTAGCGGCTGGAGGCGGAGGTGTCGCCGGGCAGGGTGAAGCCCGGGAGGGCGGCGAGCGCCAGGTTGGGCGCGCGGCCGATGCCCGTCTCCAGCATGCCGCCGCACCACACCGGCACGCCGTGGGCGGCGGCCACGTCGTGGATACGACGGGCTTCCGGATAGCCGCCGACGCGGGCCGGCTTGACGTTGACGACCCGGCAGGCGTCCATCGCGATCGCGGACGCCGCGTCGCGCGCGGAGTGGATCGACTCGTCGAGGCAGACCGGAGTGGCCAGACGCTTCTGGAGCCGGGCATTGGCGTGGAGGTTGTTCTCCTCCAGCGGCTCCTCGATCAGCAGCAGCCCGAAGTCGTCGAGTTTCCGCAGGTGCTCGGCATCGGCGAGCGTGTAGGCGGTGTTGGCGTCGACCTGGAGCGGGAGCTCGCCACCGAAGCGGTCGCGCACGGCGCGCACCGGCTCGACGTCCCAGCCCGGTTCGATCTTCAGCTTGATGCGGAGGTAGCCCTCTTCGAGGTACCGCTCGACGTCGTCGAGCAGTTCGGACAGCGAGTCCTTGATGCCGACCGAGACGCCGGCGGGCACCCATTCGTGAACCGAGCCGAGAAAGGTCGCGAGGGACATCCTGTAGGCGCGCAGTTCGGCGTCCAGGAGGGCGGTTTCCAGGGCTGCCTTGGCGAGTTCGTGGCCCTTGACGGCTGCCAGGGCTGGGGCGACGGCCGCGGTCGTCGGCTCGGGCAGGGCGGCGACGCGGGGCAGCAGGAAGTCCCGGATGACGGTCTCGGCGCCGGCGACGAACTCCGAGCAGTACAGCGGCTGCGGGTCGGCGGCGAACTCGGACCAGCCCTCGGCCTCGTCGGTCACCACGTGCAGCAGGAAGGTGTCCTTGGTGGTCATCGTCCCGAAGGAGGTACGGAACGGGGTGACGAGCGGAATGGCGACATGGAGTAGTTCGACGCGTTCGAGCTTCATTTCCGCTCCTCGGAAGCAGATGGGAGATCGGGGGACGGGCGAGTCAGCAGGTACCAGCCGTCGCGGGACATGGCCGTCGCGCGCAGGCCCTCGGCGTACGTCTCCGTGAAGACTTCGCGCACAGCGTGCCGCCAGTCGAGCGCGAGCGCCGGGTCAGCGGCGCGGAGCGCGACAATGTCCTCGGGCACGCGGCACCACAGCCTGTCGGCGCCGCGCAGGGCGAGCGGGCCCCCGTCCGGTGCCCGGCGAACGACATCGGCGGCGAGGCGGCCCTCGGCCGGGTCGTCCTTTCGCGCGGTTCCGCTCACCAAGTCCCACGCGACGGTCAGCCGGTCGCTCTCGTCCCCGCTGTTCACGCCGTCGCTCATCGGGCCGTAGAAGTCGACCAGGTACTCACTGCCGACGGCGCCCAGCTTGACCAGGTTGAAGCGGGCGTTGCGGCTGACCAGCGGGTCGAAGGTCCAGCGCATCGTGGTGGCACCCCGTTCCAGGGCCCACAGCCGCTGCGCCTGCTTGACCGCGAGGCCGACACCACGGCCGGACGCGCTCGCCGCAGCCACGAACGAGTACACGTCCAGCTCGGCGGGCGGCCCGAACACCGCCACCGCCGCCCCGGCGAGCCGTTCGCCCCGCGCCCCGGCCGAGTACGCCGCGTGCACCGCGCCACCTGCGTGCACCAGGCTGTGCAGCACTTCCGAGGGGTAGGGCGGGGTGGCGCGTGGCATCTGCCACACATCGGCGAAGAAGTCGGCCACGGCACGGATACCGGCCACGTCGTGAACGGTACTGACCGTGACCCCGGCGGTACGGGCCGCGCCTTCGGCGACGCCCTCCCAGGCGACGCGGGCTGCTTCACCGGGCGGCATGCCGTCCGCCGCACCGGACCCGGCGGCGGAGTTCGTCACAGGTGTCATGACCTTGAGTCTCCAAGACCACGAGCCGTCGCCCATTGGCGTCAGGCACAATGAAGTCCCGCAACTCCATTGCGATCGGCCAAAGCCTTCAGTTGCGACCTCGGGATAAAACGCCAATCGTCCCTGTTTGACCGCCCCTCATCGAAGGAGCCCGCCCCGCCCGTGGACGCATGCACTTTCGAGGAACTTCTCGACACCCTCGGCGAACCCATGTTCCGCGTGCTCGCCGCCCCGGCCGACCTCACGGCGCCCGTCTCGGAGATCCTTCTGTACGACGCCGGGGCCCCGTTTCCGCGCAGCGCGCCCGGCGCCCTGCTGCTGGCGGTCGGGGCGCGAGCAGATGACATCGGGCCTCTGGCCCGCGATGCCGCGGCGGCCGGGATGGCCGGGCTGGTGGTCCGGGACCGGGACGGGCAGCCCGACACGGTGGCGGCGGCGAAGGCCCACGGCCTCGCGCTGCTCGCCATCGACGAGGAAGCCGCCTGGCACCACGTCCATCTTCTCCTGGCGTCCGCCAGCAGTTCCCGGCCCGGCGCGGCGGGCGACACGGCCGCCTTCGGGGACCTGTTCGCGCTCGCCAACGCGGTGGCCGGGGCCGTGGGCGGCGCGACCGTCGTCGAGGACGCCCGCCAGCGGATCCTGGCCTACTCCACCGTCCCCGGACAGACCGTCGACGAGGCCCGGCGGCAGGGCATCCTGGGCCGCCAGGTGCCGAGCAGCCCCGAAAACACCGAGCAGTACCGCGTCCTGTTCGCCGCACCCGGACCGGTACGCCTCGCCGCACTCGACGGTGACGAACTGCCGCGGCTCGCTGTCGCCATCCGCGCGGGCGGCGAGACGCTGGGGTCGGTGTGGGCTGTCGACGACGGGCGGCTCAGCCCCGATGCCGAGGAGGCTCTCATCCGGGGCGCGTCCACGGCCGCCCTGCTCCTGCTGCGGGCACGGGCGAGCGAGGAACTGTCCCGGCATCTGACGAGCGACCTGCTGCGCCGTCTCCTCGACGGGACCGTCGACGCCGCCGGCGCCGCGCACCGCCTCGGCCTCGCGCCCGGCTCACCGGTCCGTGTCGCGGCCTTCGCCCTCGACGGCGCGGCGTCCACGCCCGACGGGGAACAGACCGCGCTGCGGCTGCTGGACCTGGTACGGCTCCAGTGCCAGGCGCGGTACGGGTGGCACGCGTGCGTGCTGGTGGACGGGGCGGTGTACGCGCTCGTGCCGGTCGTCGGTGAGCGCGGCGGGGAGCGGCACAAGCGGCTCGTCGAGGACATCGTGCGGCGCGCCGGTCAGGCGCTGCGGGTGCCGGTACGGGCCGGACTGGGCGACGTGGCCGCGGACCTGGCGGCCGTACGCGGCTCGCGCGACGACGCCGACATCGTCCTGCGGGTACTCGGGCCGGACGAGGACGTCGCTTCCGTTGCCGAGGTTCGTGCCCGGGTCACCCTGCTCCGACTGCGTGAACTCATCGGATCGCAGAGGGACTTGACGGCAGGCGCCTGGCAGAAGGTGCAGGAGTACGACGCCGAGCAGGGCACCGACTACGCCAGGACCCTACTGTGCTGGCTGGACGCCGGATGCGAGATGGCGCGGGCGGCGAAGCTGCTCGCAGTGCACCCCAACACCTGCCGGTACCGCCTCAGGCAGATTCAGCAGCACCTCGCCATCGATCTGGACGACCCGGACGAGCGGTTGGTGCTGTGGCTGCAGCTGCGGACGCTCGGGGGCCTGCGGGGCCCCCACCGGTGAACCCCCCGCCGCAGGCCCTGGGTGGGGTTCACCCGTCGGCGTCATGGGACGCGACGGTCGGTGGCACGTGCCGTCCACCGACCTGGCGCACTGCGCCGCCGTGGAGTTCAGTCGCTCAGCCAGGCCGCGAGCTGGGCCTCGCACTTCCGCAGCTGCTCCACGGGCACGTACTCCCCGGCGGTATGCGCGAGAGCCGGGTCGCCGGGGCCGTAGTTGAGCGCGGGCGTGCCGAGCGCGGCAAAGCGGGCGACGTCGGTCCAGCCCAGCTTGGGCCGGGGGCTCGTACCCAGGACCTCGACGAGCGAGGCGATCGGGCCCCGCCCGAGCCCGGGCAGGGCTCCCGGCACGACCTCGGTGACCTCGACCTCGTACTCGGGGAAGAGTCCACGCAGATACGCCTCGGCCTGCTCGGCCGAACGGCTGGGCGCGAAGCGCAGGTTGACCGTGATCACGCACGTGTCGGGGACAACGTTCTCGGCGATGCCCGCGCGGACGGCGACCGCGTTCAGCCCTTCGCGGTACTCCAGGCCGTCGATGAGGATCCGCTCGGCCGTGTGGTGGTCCAGGCACTGGAGCACGGCCGCCGCTCGGTGCGCGGCGTTCACGCCCTTCCATGAGCGGGCGGTGTGCGCGCGCTCGCCGCGAACCATGATGTCCGCGTTCAGGACGCCCTGGCAGCCCGCCTCCACACCCGCGCCGGACGGCTCCATGAGGATCGCGAGGTCCGCCTTGAGCAGGTCGGGTCGTTCTCCGGCGATACGGTTCAGGCCATTGCGGTCACCGGACACCTCCTCGCACTCGTAGAAGACGTACGTGACGTCGCGTACCGGTGCGGTGAGGGTGGCCGCGAGGCGCAGGGCGACGGCGACGCCGCCCTTCATGTCGCACGCGCCGAGCCCGTGGAGCAGCTCTCCGTCCAGCCGCGACGGCAGGTTGCCGGCTGCCGGGACGGTGTCCAGGTGACCGCCGATGACCACTCGCTCGGCGCGGCCCGAATCGGTGCGGGCCACGACGGAGTTGCCGATGCGTTCGACCGTGAGATGCGCGCAGGCGCGCAGGGCGGACTCCACGGCGTCGGCGAGAATGGCCTCGTCGCCGCTCTCGGAAGGGGTGTCCACCAGGGCCCGGGTGAGGTCCACCAGGTCGCCGGCCGGGTTCAGCGCGGTCATACGACGGTCTCCTCCTGCGGAGCGGGCCGGCCCAGCCGGGAGTGCTTGATGCCGTAGAGCGCGTAGAGCGCGAACCCGACCGCCATCCACAGGCCGAACGCGACCCAGGTGGCGGTGCCCAGCCCCCACATCACATAACCGCAGCACAGCATGCCCAGCACGCAGGTCACCGGCGCGAGCGGTACCCGGAAGCTGCGCGGCGCTTCGGGGCTGCGCCGGCGCAGGATCAGCACAGCGCAGTTGACCAACGCGAACGCGAACAGGGTGCCGATGCTGGTGGCGTCCGCGAGCGCGCCCAGCGGCACCAGTGCGGCAAGCACCATGACGAACGCGGACACGATGACCGTGTTGGCGCGAGGTACCCCGGTCTTCGGGTGGACCTTGGCGAACAGTGGCGGCACCAGCCCGTCGCGCGCCATCGAGAACAGAATGCGGGTCTGCCCGTACTGCACGGCGAGGACGACGCTCGTGGTGGCGACGACCGCGCCGACGGACAGCAGGATCGGCCACAGGTTGCCGCCGCCGACCGAGCGGACCAGCACCTCGCTGAGGGTGGCCTCGGTACCGGCGAACTTCTGCCACGGCATCGCGCCGACCGCCGCGATCGCCACCGCGCAGTACAGCGCGGTGATGAGCCCGAGGGACAGGAGGATGGCGCGCGGCAGGTCACGCTGCGGGTTCTTGGCCTCCTCACCGGCCGTCGACGCGGCGTCGAAGCCGATGTACGAGAAGAACAGCGAGGCGGCGCCCGCACTCACACCCGCCATGCCGAGCGGGAACAGAGGCTGGAAGTTGCCGGCGCGAAACGCGGTGAGGGCGACGGCGCAGAACAGCACCAGGGCAGCCACTTTCACCGCCACCATGATCGTGTTGACGACGGCGCTCTCGCGGGCCCCCCGCAGCAGCACCGCCATGGCGAGGACGACGATCGCGGCGGCCGGAACATTCAGCACGCCGCCGACGCCGGGCGGGGCGGCCAGCGACTCGGGCAGCGTCCAGCCGACGGTGAGCTCCAGCAGTTCGTTCAGGTACTGTCCCCAGCCCACCGCGACGGCGGCGACCGAGACGCCGTATTCCAGCACCAGACACCAGCCACACACCCAGGCGACCAGCTCGCCAAGTGTGGCGTAGACATAGCTGTACGAGCTTCCGGCGCCCGGGATCATGCCCGCCAGCTCGGCGTAGGACAAGGCGGAGAACAGTGCCGTGATCCCGGCGAGTACGAAGGAGACCACGACGGCGGGGCCCGCCTCGGGCACTGCCTGGCCGAGGACGACGAAGATTCCGGTGCCCAGGGTGGCGCCCACGCTGAGCAGCGTGAGCTGTGTGAGCCCCATCGTCCGACGCAGCTCACCCCCACGGGCCTCGGCAACCAGATCGGCGACGTCCCGCCGCCGCGTCAGCCTGCTCGCAGTCCCGACCTCACCCGCCGGTCTTTGCGGTCTCGTCTGCACAGTGTCCACGCGCCCACTCCTCTCACAGCTGCCGTTCCGGCCCTTGATGATGCGGAACGGCGAGGTGGGGAGGGGTGTGCGTGTCGGCCAAGACAGTGCGGGCCGTTTTGGCCTTCTGGCCAATGCAGGGGGTCGACGCGCTCGGCAGGTCCGCACAGCCGCGGGCGTCTCGCAGATCGATGCACATCTATCGATGCACATCTGATGACGGTCGATCGCTCCGTTCGGTACGGCCGGACTGCAGAACCACAGTCGGCCCCCCCGTCACGCAAGGAACGACAACCGCACCTGCCGACGAGGATTGTCCTTGTTCGTATCCACGAGGCACACCGACTGCCAGGTTCCGAGCTCCAGGCGTCCGTCCACGACGGGCAGCGTCGCGTGCGGCGGGACGAGGGCCGGGAGGACGTGGTCGCGGCCGTGGCCGGGGCTGCCGTGGCGGTGCTGCCAGCGGTCGTCGGCCGGCAGGAGGGCGTGCAGGGCGGCCAACAGGTCGTCGTCGCTGCCCGCGCCCGTCTCGATGATCGCGACACCGGCCGTCGCATGCGGCACGAAGACGTTCAGCAGACCGTCGCGGCCCGCCGCCGCCTCCCGCAGGAAGGCCTCGCAGTCGCGGGTGAGATCCACGACCCGCTCCGAGGAGCCGGAGGCGACGTTCAGAACTCGGGTGGTGAAGGCGTCTGACATGCCCTCCATCCTCGCCCATGCGGCGGATTCCACGCGTCGGGAGAGGGCCGGAGGGTGATACGCAAGGTCCACTTCGCGAGACACCGTTGACCATGACCACGCCATCTGGCTACTTTCGGCGGCATGTTGCGTTCAGCCCTGCTCACCACGCGCGGTCACATCGACCTGCTGCGGGTGGCCTCCGCCGCGTGTCGCCGCGGCTGCTGACGCCCTTCTTCCTCCCCGCCTCCTCCGCATCCGCGGCATCGCTCTGCGCTCACCCCTGACCTCCGGGTGAGACACGGCGACGCCGGGGCGCGCCCCCCACCGGTCGCCGACCACCCGTGGAGCACCCATGAGCATCAGCCATGCCCCGCCCGACGCCTCCGAGCCGGATATTTCCGATATACGCGACGACAGACTCGTCAAGGCCGACGCCGGCGCCCCCGCCCCTCCCGAACTCGAACCCCTCGTCCCCACCTCCGCCCGCCGCGCCCGCGTCCCGCGCTGGCTGCGCCGCACGAGCGGCCCCGTGCTCCTCCTGATCCTGTGGCAACTGCTCAGCGGTACGGGCGTGCTGGCCTCCGACGTCCTCGCCTCGCCCGGCCGTATCGCCCAGGTCGCGGGCGACATGATCGCCGACGGTTCACTGACCTCGGCCATGGGGACGTCCCTCCGGCGCGTCGCCGCCGGGCTGGCGTTCGGCACTCTCGTGGGGACCGGACTCGCCCTGGTCTCGGGCCTGTTCCGGATCGGCGAGGACGTCGTGGACGCGCCCGTGCAGATGCTGCGGACCGTGCCGTTCGTCGGGCTGATCCCGCTGTTCATCATCTGGTTCGGCATCGGCGAGGCACCCAAGATCGCCATCATCACGCTCGGCGTGACGTTCCCGCTGTACCTGAACGTCTACGCCGGCATCCGGGGCGTGGACACCCAGTTGATCGAGGCCGGGGAGTCGCTCGGGCTGTCCAGGTGGGGGCTCGTACGGCATGTCGTGCTGCCCGGTGCGCTGCCGGGCGCTCTGACCGGCCTGCGCTACTCGCTCGGCATCGCCTGGCTCGCGCTCGTCTTCGCCGAGCAGGTCAACGCCGATTCCGGCATCGGGTTCCTGATGGTGCAGGCCCGGGACTTCCTGCGGACCGACGTGATCGTGGTCTGCCTGATCGTGTACGCCTTCCTCGGCCTGCTCGCCGACTTCATCGTCCGCTCCCTCGAAAGGCTGCTGCTGCAATGGCGACCGACGTTCACCGGCCGGTGAGCCCCGAGGCCACGGAGGCCGGCCGTCCCGTGGCGGTTCCGCAGGCCGTGCACGTGTCGGGACTGACCCGCTCCTTCGACGGGCGCGCGGTCATCGACCGGCTCCGACTCGACGTCCAGCCGGGTGAGTTCGTCGCCCTGCTCGGGCGCAGCGGCTGCGGCAAGTCCACCCTGCTGCGGATCCTCGCCGGTCTCGACCGCGACATCGAGGGCACCGTCCTGGTGCCGCGTCGCAAGGCCGTCGCGTTCCAGGCGCCGCGGCTGATGCCGTGGAAGAAGGTGTGGCGCAACGTGCTGCTGGGGCTGCCGGGCAAGCCGGGCCGCGCGGTCGCCGAGCGAGCGCTTCAGGAGGTCGGCCTGGACCACCGTACGGACGCCTGGCCCAAGACGCTGTCCGGCGGTGAGGCACAACGCGCCTCGCTGGCACGGGCTTTGGTCCGCGAGCCGGATCTGCTGCTGCTCGACGAGCCGTTCGGCGCGCTCGACGCGCTCACCCGGATCAAGGCCCAGCGCCTGGTCGGCGAGTTGTGGCAGCGGCGCGGCTGCGCGGTGCTGCTCGTCACGCACGACGTCGAGGAGGCCGTGCTTCTCGCCGACCGCGTTCTCGTGATGGACGACGGGGTGATCGCGCACGAGCAGCGCATCGACCTCGACCGTCCCCGCGACATCGCCGACCCCCGCTTCGCCGAACTGCGCGCCGGACTCCTCGAACGCCTCGGCGTCGACACCGCCGCCGAAGCCGCCTGATCACCCTCCCCGGAACGGAACAGCCATGCGACGACCCCTCGTCCCCGCCGCGCTCCTCCTCCCCCTCGCCCTTCTGCTCACCGCCTGCGGCGGGAACTCGTCAGCCGCGACGGACACCGACGGCCAGGGCTCCCTCACGCTCGACGTGGGTGACCAGAAGGGCGGTTCGGAGGCGATCCTGCGCGCCGCCGGAGAGCTCGAGAACCTCGACTACAAGATCAAGTGGTCGACCTTCACCTCCGGCCCGCCCCTGTTGGAGGCCGTCAACGCCAAGGCCGTGGACATCGGCGGCGTCGGCAACACACCGCCCGTCTTCGCGGCGGGCGCCGGCTCGAAGATCACGGCGGTCGCCGCATTCAAGGGCACGTCCAGGGGCGACGCGATCCTTGTGCCGAACGACTCGAAGCTGACCGGACCTGAGCAGCTCAAGGGCAGGTCGATCGCCGTGGCGCAGGGCTCCTCGGCCAACTACCAGCTCGTCGCGTCGCTCAGGAAGGCCGGGCTGAGCCTGAGCGACGTCGAGGTCAAGTATCTGCAACCGGCGGACGCGCTGGCCGCGTTCACCGCCGGCAAGGTCGACGCGTGGGCGGTGTGGGACCCGTACACCTCGCAGGTGCTGGTGTCGAAGCAGGGCCGGGTCCTGACGACCGGTGACGGGATCACCAACGGGCTGACCTTCCAGGTGGCGGCGCCCTCCGCCCTTCAGGACAAGAAGAAGGCCGCGGCCATCGAGGACTACCTTCAGCGGCTGCGGCGCGCCACGGCCTGGGTGTACGACCACCAGGAGGAGTGGGCGAAGGTGTGGGCGAAGGACACGGGGCTGCCCTACGAGGTGGCGCTGGCCTCGGTGAAGCGCACCAACGCCACCCGGGTGTCGGTCGCGGTCGACAAGCCGCTCATCGCCTCGGAGCAGGAGATCGCCGACACCTTCACCGAGCTGAAGCTCATCCCGAACAAGGTGGACTTCGGCGACTTCGTGGACCCGCGCTACAACGGCGACCTGCCGCCGTCGACCACACAGACCCGCAGGTAGACCCCGGGGGAAGATCCACGCCCCCGAGGTGGTTCGTAGAAGCGTGAACAACATCGAGGCGGTCGAAACGGTCGACGTGGTCGTCACAGGCGCTGGTCAGGCAGGTCTGTCCAGCGCCTATCACCTGCGGCGCACCGGCTTCGAGCCGGGCCGTGACTTCGTCGTCCTCGACCACTCCCCGGGTCCGGGCGGCGCCTGGCAGTTCCGGTGGCCGTCCCTGACGTACGGCAAGGTGCACGGGATGCACTCGCTGCCCGGCATGGAACTGACCGACGCGGATCCCGCGCGGCCGTCCTCCGAGGTCATAGCCGAGTACTTCGACACCTACGAGCGGACCTTCGAACTGCGGGTGCGGCGGCCCGTCGACGTGCGTGCCGTGCGCGAGGGCCCGGACGGGCGGCTGCTCGTCGAGACCTCGGCGGGAACCTGGGCCACGCGTGCCCTGATCAACGCGACCGGCACCTGGGACCGGCCGTTCGTGCCGCGCTACCCCGGCCAGGAGACGTTCCGGGGGCGGCAGCTGCACACCGCGCAGTACCCGGGGCCACAGGCGTTCGCGGGCCGGCGGGTCGTGGTCGTGGGCGGCGGCGCCTCCGGCACCCAGCATCTGCTGGAGATCGCGCCCCACGCGGCGGCCACGACGTGGGTCACCCGGCGTCCGCCGGTGTTCCGCGAGGGCCCCTTCACCGAGGACGTGGGCCGGGCGGCGGTCGCACTCGTGGAGGAGCGGGTCCGGCAGGGCCTGCCGCCGAAGAGTGTGGTCTCGGTCACGGGGCTGCCGCTGAACGACGCCGTCCGGCAGGGACTGGCGGACGGGGTCCTGGACCGCCGCCCCATGTTCGAGCGGATCACACCGGACGGGGTGGAGTGGAGCGACGGGCAGCGCGTGGATGCCGACGTCATCCTGTGGGCGACCGGCTTCCGCGCCGTCATCGACCATCTCGCCCCGCTGCACCTGCGCGAGCCGGGCGGCGGCATCCGCGTGGAGGGGACGCGCGCGGTCGCCGACCCGCGTGTCCACCTCGTCGGCTACGGCCCGTCCGCCAGCACGATCGGCGCCAACCGGGCCGGCCGTGCGGCCGTACGGGACATCAGGCGGCTGCTGGCCGAGGAGCCGGTGGCCGCGTGAGGTGCGGGCGCGGCGTCAGGCGGGCAGTGCGGGCCGCGGCTCGCCGGGACGGCGGGGCGGTGGGCCGGCCGGGCCGGTATCCGCGTGACGTCCCGCCGGCTCACCCGGTGGGCTTCGGGCTCGCCTTCTTCTGCCGGGCGTTGAACTCGGCGACATTGCGCTGGTGTTCCGTGTAGTCGGCCGTGAAGCGGGTGTCGCCCGCCTTGACGGTGACGAAGTACAGCCAGTCACCGGCCGCCGGACTGATCGCGGCGTGCATCGCCTCGTCGCCCGGGCTGCCGATCGGCGTGGGCGGCAGGCCCATGCGCTGGTACGAGTTGTAGGGGCTCTCGATCCGGGTGTCGGCCTCGGTCGTCCTGAGTGTGGAGCGCTTCAGGGCGTAGTTGACGGTGGAGTCCATCTGGAGCGGCATGCCGCGTTCGAGCCGGTTGAAGATGACCCGGGCCACCTTGGCCATGTCGGCCTTGGTGGCGGCCTCGGCCTGGACGATGCTCGCGATCGTGACCGCCTGATAGACGTTCATGGCGTTGCGCTGCGCGCCCGCGGCGATGGGGGCGCCGCCGAACTTCTGGTTGGCGGTGTCGACCATGGCCGACAGCAGCGAATCCGGCGTCGCCCTCTTCCCGTTCTTCTCCAGCGGGTACGTCGCCGGGAAGAGGTAGCCCTCGGGGTTGCCGTCGGCGTCGTTCGGCAGCTTCAGGTCGAGCTTGTCGAGGGACTTCTTCGTGGTGCCGGACGGCAGGGCGAGGGCCTTGTCGACGGCCGTGTACACCTGGCCGGCGCGCCAGCCCTCCGGGATCACCAGCGAGGTGGGCCGGGCCGCCTCCTCCTCGCCCATGACCAACAGCGGCACCGCCACGGCGGTGCCGGCCACGACGGCGCCGGCGGCGATGAGAGCAATTCGTCCCCGGCGCGTCAGTCGAATCGTGCTCCGTGGCGGAGTGTTCAAGTACATGCGGGCACGGTATCCCGCACATGGTCACAAACCCGGCATAACGTCACCCTGTGGGCTCAAGTTGGGCATCACGCCTGACCAGCGCCGCATAGCGCCCGTCCCGCTCCAGCAGTTCCTCGTGCGTACCCCGCTCCGCAACCTGCCCCGCGTCGAGGACCACGATCTGGTCGGCGCCCCGGATGGTGGACAGCCGGTGCGCGATGGTGAGCGTGGTGCGGTTGGCGGACAGGGCGTCGATGGCGTCCTGGACGGCGTGCTCGGTGCGCGTGTCCAGGGCGCTGGTCGCCTCGTCGAGGATGAGCACCGGCGGGTCGCGCAGGATGGTGCGGGCGATCGCCAGGCGCTGCTTCTCGCCGCCGGAGAAGCGGTGGCCGCGCTCGCCGACGACGGTGTCGTAGCCGTCGGGCAGGGACGCGATGTGGTCGTGGATCTGGGCCGCCCGCGCCGCCGCGCGCAGTTCCTCGTCGGTGGCGTCGGGCTTGGCGAAGCGCAGGTTGTCGGCGACCGTGGCGTGGAAGAGGTACGTCTCCTGCGAGACGACGCCGACCGCGCAGGCCAGGGTGTCGAAGTCGAGGTCGCGCACGTCCACGCCGTCGAGGGTGACCCGGCCGCCCGTCACGTCGTACAGCCGCGGCACGAGATGGCCGAGGGTCGACTTCCCGGCGCCGGTCGGGCCGACGACCGCGAGACTGCCGCCCGCCGGGACGGTGACGTCGATGCCGTCGAGGATCGGGCCGCCCTTACCGTCGTAGCCGAACTCGACGTTCTCGAAGCGGACCTCGCCCTTGACGCGGTCGAGGTGGACGGGCTCCTCGCGCTCGGTGATGTCGATGGGCAGGTCGAGGTACTCGAAGATGCGCTGGAAGAGCGCGAGCGAGGTCTGGATCTGGACGCCGGTGGACAGCAGGCTGACCGCCGGGCGGAACAGGCCCTGCTGGAGCGAGACGAAGGCGACGATCGTGCCGATGGAGACCTGCGGGCCGCCGACCTGGAGGACCACGCCGGCGGTCCAGTAGATGAAGGCGGGCATGGCGGCCATGACCATGGTGATGACGGCCATGCGCCAGCGGCCGGCCATGTTCGACCGCACCTCGAGGTCGACGAGCTGCTCGGACTCGTCGGCGAAGGCCTTGGTCAGCGAGTCGGAGCGGCCCATGGTGCGGCCCAGCAGGATGCCGCTGACGGAGAGCGACTCGGTGACGGTGGCGGCCATCGCGGCCATCTGCTTCTGGCGCTGGGTGGTGATCTTCTTGCGTTCGTTGCCGACGCGGCGGCTGATCCAGACGAAGACCGGCAGCAGGAGCAGCGAGACGACGGTCAGTCGCCAGTCCAGGGCGATCATCGCGACGATCGTGGCGACCACACTGGTCAGGTTGGAGACCAGGGAGGTCGCCGTGGAGGTGACGGTCGCCTGCATGCCGCCGATGTCGTTGGCGATGCGGGACTGGACCTCGCCGGTGCGGGTGCGGGTGAAGAAGGCGAGCGACATGCGCTGGAGGCGGCCGTAGACCGCGGTGCGCAGGTCGTGCATGACGCGCTGGCCGACGGTCGTCGAGATCAGGGTCTGGAGCACGCCGAAGACGCTGGTCAGGACGGCGCTGAGGATCATGCCGAGCGCGAGCAGGCTGAGCAGGCCGGTGCGGCCCTCGGGGATGGCGACGTCGAGGATCGCCTTGAGCAGGAACGGCGTGGCGACGCCGACCAGCGACGAGGCGCCGACAAGCAGACCGACGACCGCGAGGCGGCCGCGGTAGGGACGGAAGAGTCTGAGGATGCGACGCACCTGCCGCGGCTGTTCCTGCTCGGCGGCGGATGGCGTCCAGGCGGTCTCGTGGTCGGGATGCATGGGCTCCTACGGAGGTGTGGCGATGCGGACGGACGACCCTCAGGGCCGCTGACGGAGCTTAGCTCATTGTTACCTATGCTCACAATGAACAAGGTCCTGATATTGTTCCCGCATGACCACCTCCGATCCCGACGGCCCGCTCGCCGAGCAGTTGCTGCGCTTCACCCGCCGGGTGCACCGGATCCAGAAAAGGCACCTCCATGAGTGCGGTCTGGGTGTCACCCCGGCCCAGTCCCGCCTGCTGCGCACCCTGGCGCACTACGACTCGCCGCCCCGGATGGCCGACCTCGCCGAACGCCTCGAAGTGGTCCCGCGCGCGGTGACGACACTGGTCGACGGCCTGGAGGCGAGCGGCAAGGTCCGCCGCGCACCGGACCCGACGAACCGCCGGGTGATCCGCATCGAACTCACCGAGGACGGCCGCAAGGCCCTACGGGAGCTGCACGGCGCACGCCGGTCGGCAGCCGAGGAGATCCTGGCACCGCTGACGGACGAACAGCGGGCGGTGCTGGGAGAGCTGCTGGATACCTTGATCGACGGGGGTGGGGAGCGGGGGTGCTGAGCGCCCCGTGAGCGGGAAAGGGCCGTGGCCGCCGCTCCCGTGCTGCGGGAGCGGCGGCCACCCCTTCGCGAAGACTGCGGCTGCGTACTGGCCTCAGCCGGGCTCGGCGGCCGTTTCCTTCTTGAGCTCCTGTGGCTGCCCGGTCGGCTCCTCGTCCTCCAGGTCGACCTGGAGCTCGCCGTCGAGGACCTTCTTGGCCCGCTCCCGGTCCAGCGCCCCCTCCCAGCGGGCGACCGCGAAGACGGCGACGCAGTTGCCGAGGAGGTTGGTGACGACGCGCATCGAGTCCATGATGCGGTCCACGCCGAGCAGCAGGGCGACGGCACCGGCCGGGATCGCGCCCAGCGAGGAGGCTGTGGCCGACAGCGCCAGGAAGGCCGAGCCGGGGATGCCCGCCATGCCCTTGCTGGTCAGCATCAGCACCAGGACGACGGTGATCTGCTGACCGAGGCTCAGGTCCACGCCCACGGCCTGGGCGATGAACAGCGTGCCGATGGAGAGGTAGAGCGAGGCACCGTCGAGGTTGAAGGAGTAGCCCGTCGGCAGCACCAGACCCACGGCGTCGTCGCGGGCGCCGGCCTTGCGCAGCTTCTGCATCACCCGCGGCAGGACCGACTCGGTGGACGCGGTGCCGAGGGCGAGCAGCATCTCCTCACGGATGTAGCGCAGGAACTTCCACAGGCTGAGCCCGGTGACCGCCTTGAGGGCGAGGGCGAGCAGGCCGATGAACAGGGCGGCGGCCAGGTAGCACAGGACGATCAGCTTGCCGTAGGTCTCGATGACGCCGAGCCCGTAGTTGCCGACCAGGACGGCCATCGCGCCGAACACCGCGATCGGGGCCAGCCGCATCACGAAGCCGACGATCGCGAAGATGATCTCCTGGGCCTGCTCGATGGCGGGCAGCACCTGCGGCACCTTGGTGTGACCGATATGCAGGAGCGCCGCGCCCACCAGGCAGGCCAGGACGAGGACCTGGAGGAGGGAGTTCTCGGCGAAGGCGCCGATGAAGGAGGTGGGTACGGCCTCCAGCACGAACTCCGTCGTCGACGGCAGATGACCGCCGCCCGTCTTCGCGTCGACCGCCGAGGCGTCCAGCGTGGCGGGGTCGACGTTCATCCCCGACCCCGGCTGGACGACGTTGGCGGCGAGGAGGCCGATGACCAGCGCGAGCGTGCTCGCGACCTCGAACCAGATCAGGGCCTTGAGCCCGATCCGGCCGAACGCCTTCAGATCACCGGCCTTGGCGATGCCGACGACGACCACACAGAACACCAGTGGCGAGATGATCGTCTTGATGAGCCGGATGAAACCGTCGCCGAGCGGCTGGAGATCCGCGCCGAAGCCGGGCCACAGCTTCCCGACGACGATTCCGAGTACGAGCGCGCAGGCGACCTGCGCGAAGAGAGAGGTACGCAGTATGCGTGCGACGCGTCGCGGCAGGGACGGTACGGACGGCGGCACGGGGCACTCCTTGGGGACGGCGGCACACAGAAGTCCCCTGGTACGGCTGGGACTTCTGCCATACGGAAAGCGCATTCCGTTCGGATCACTCTGCGGGTGATGTTGGTCCCGCACAAGACCGCCGTGTTGCTTCCGCGTAAATCGCGCCCCGCGTGACGCATCGCACGCACCCCGCCTCAGCAGCGGATTCGATCCTCGGTGAGCACTCCCTGCACGCTCGTCAGAGAACGGTCGTGGCAGCCGTCCGAGCCGTACGCCCGATAGCGCTCGCTCGTCGTACCGACCGCGTGCCGTTGGTCGCGCGGCACGTTCAACGTCCAGGCGGCGTCGCCCGTGTAGGTGTCGTCGACCCGCGACCAGTGCGTCCGCCGGCCGTCCTGGGTGGTCACGACGGCGGCACGGTCACCGAGGGTCAGCACGGTGCGCAGCCGGTCGTCCGAGCCGATGACGATCGAGCCTTCCATCGTGTACGTCCGCTGGGTGCGGGTCGTGCGGGCCGGCCCGCGTCCGTCCACGGTGACCGACTGCTCGTCCGTCCAGGTGGCTTCGAGGGCGTCCAGATTCTCGCCGTCGGTCCAGCGGTGCGCGGAGTCGTTGGTGAGCGAGCGGCGCACGGTGGTCGTCACCCGGCCGTGCGAGGTGTCGACGTACCCGGCCACGGTCAGCCGGTGACCACCCTCCGTGTCCACCCGGTGCTGCGAACCGGGCGTGTACGCCGAGGAGTTGGAGAGGTCGCCTGCCCGGTGCACGGTGAGCTTGCCGGTGACGTGCGCGCGCTCGGCGTCCTGCCAGACGAGGACGTTCACGGGTGCGCTCCAGCCGCTCTGCCCCTCGGGGACGCCGACGACGGAGACCTCGACGCGGTGCGGGCGGCCGTCGTTGAGCAGGCCGGCGAAGGGCGTGAGGTCGTACTCGATCGGCTTGACGTCGAATGCACGCGGCCCCGGAACGACGTACCAGAGGAAGGGGTTGGACCAGCCGCCCGTCCACACATGCGGGAACGGCGCGGCGATTCCGGCGAGTTGACCGTCGACCTTGATCTGCACCTCGCGGTACGGTCCCCCGGCCGCCTTGCAGGAGTAGGGCGCCGCGTCGGGTGCCGCCAGGTACCAGAACTCCTCGCAGCCGCCGCCGGAGCCGGTGGCATACACCTCGGCGACGATGCGTTCGCTGTTGCGCGGGGTGGTCAGCGTGCCGTCCCGGAGGGTCAGGACGCGGTCGGGGTTCGCGGCCGGGCGGCCGGCGTAGAACGTCAGCGTGACCTTGACGTCGATGACGCCCGTGTACGTGTCGTCGACGACGTTCCCGATGAGCATCTCGACGTCCCGGTCGCCGCGGAAGGTGTCGCTGTAGCGCGTGACGTCCTTCTCCACGGACCACTCGATGCCGTCGGGCGACGGCTCCGGAGTCGACGTACGGAAGATCTCGACCCCGCCGATGTGCAAATAGCCGAGCCGGTCGTACTGGCGTCCCTTGACCTTGCCGTCCATCCGCAGCACGACCTTGCTCCAGCGGCCGCCGCAGCCGTCGGGGGGCGAGTAAGTGCCCTTGTACGGGGTGAAGTCGCGGAACTGCGCCTCGGCGACGGTGACTTGGCAGGACTTGCCGGAGGGCCGGGTCACGGGCGGGGCGGCGGCTATGGGGTCGTGCCAGTCGGTGGCGAACTCGGCGGGGACGTCGGCCGGTTGGGCCGCTTCTTCGGCTGCGGGTCCGGCGGATTCGGCCGCCGGGGCCGGGCTCGCTCCGAGGAGGGTGCTCGCCAGGAGGGTTGCCCCCGCGAGCATGGACATGACGATCCGTCTCTTCATGGGCGGTGTTCTACGGGGAGTCGGGCACCCGCCGCAATGACGCCTTCCCCGTCAGCGCGCGGCCTTCAGGTGCGCCTTGTCCCCCATCACCACCACCGGATGCAGGTCCGGATCGAGCGTGCGCAGCAGATACTCCATCCCCGATTCGGACAGACTCACGCAGGCCGACGTGCCACTGCCGTGGTCCATGTGCAGCCAGATGCTTCCACCGCGGTCGTCCCCCTCGGGGCGGGTGGGGTCGTTGGGCGGGGTGCCCTTGACGCGGTTGTAGTCGATGGCGATGACGTAGTCGAAGTCGTGCCAGTGCGACTTGGCCCACCAGCGCGGCGCCGCGAAGGCCGCCGACCTGGTGTACGGCAGCCTGGCCCCGGGGTCCTTCAGTACGCCGCCCGCGTCGCTGAGCGTGAACACACCGACGGGGCTGCGCTTGTCGTCCTCGCGGTGGTCGGTGGTCCAGCCCCTCTTGCCGTTGTGCGCGGGCCAGGCGCGGACGCGGTCCCAGTCGGTGCCGTGCTTCGTGTAGAGCACGACGGTGGAGTCCGCGGAGTCCTCGGCGTCGCCGTAGACCGCCACGACCTGGCGGGAGTCGGCGGGGATGCGTCGCTGCCAGTGGTCGCCGACGCCCGGGATGCGCGTCGGATCGGTGGTCTCGGCCGATCGGCTGGGCGCCGAGTCGCCGACGTCCCTGCCGGCACCGTCCCGCGCCCCGTCCCGCGCGCCGCCGCACGCCGTCAGGGTCGCCGTCGCCAGCAGGGTTCCGAGTGCCGCAGTCGCCACCGTCGCGCGCCATGTTCCGCCGTTCCGCATCGCTCCATGGTCGCACCGCGTCCGGCATGGGGGCCGGAACTGAGCGGCCCGTTGGAAAACCGTTTGCGTCCGGCGACGCCACGACGCGAACCTGTCACGGTTTGCTGCCGCCGTGCGCTGCCCGTTCCGCGCAACGGCCGTCAATCAACCCCATCCCTCCCCCCTCACTGACACGAGCCACTGGGACGTCATGCAGATTCAAGACCTTCCGTACCCCGACCCGGGTGTGCCGGACGCCCGCTCAGGTCCCCGATTCCTGTGGTGGCTCTTCAGGAACCAGCTGGACGGCCAGCTCAAGGCCCTGGCCTGGGGACTGTTGCACTTCCTCTCCGTCTCCGCGCTGCCGTTCTGCGTCGGCGTCGCCGTGCAGGCCGTCGTCGACCGTTCCGGCAGCCGGCTCGCTCTCGCGGGCGGCCTCCTCGCCCTGTGCTGCGCCGGCAACGCGATCGGCGAGACCTTCCTGCACCGCACCGCCGTCACCAACTGGATCACGGCCGCCGCCCGCGTCCAGCAGGTACTGGCCCGCAAGACCGCGCAACTGGGCTCCGCCCTGACCCGGCGCGTCGCGGCCGGCGAGGTCGTGGCCGTCTCCACGGGTGACGTCGAGAAGATCGGCTGGTTCGTCGAGGCATGGTCCCGGTTCACCGCGGCGGCCGTCACCATCGTCGTGGTCTGCGTCGGCCTCGTCGTCTACCAGCCCGAGCTGGGCACGGTCGTCGCTGTGGGCCTGCCGGTACTGGCGATCGCCGTACTGCCCCTGCTGCCGCGCGCCACCCGACGGGCCGACGTCCAGCGCGAGAAGGCGGGCCGCGCCACCGAGCTCGCCTCCGACACCGTCGCCGGCCTGCGCGTCCTGCGCGGCATCGGCGGCGAGGAGCTCTTCCTCGACCGCTACCGCAGCGCCTCCCAGGAGGTACGCCACGCGGCCGTGCGCAGCGCCCGGATGTGGTCCCTGATCTCCGCGATCCAGGTGCTGATGCCGGGCCTGCTGCTGATCGCGGTGGTCTGGTACGGCGTCCACCTCGCCCGCCGGGGCCAGGTGAGCATCGGCGAACTGGTCACCGTCTACAGCTCGATCATGATCCTCACCTACCCGCTGCGGCACTTCGAGGAGATCGCCATGGCGTACTCCTTCTCCCGGCCCTCGGCCAGGCGCGCCGCCCGCGTGCTGTCGCTGGAGCGGGCCACCGACACCGGCGGGTCGCGGGACGGGGCGGAGGTGCCGTCCGGCGATCTGTACGACCCGGCCACGGGACTGCTCGCGCCCACGGGACGGCTCACCGCCGTGGTGTGCGGCGACCCCGACGCGGCGGGTCGGCTGGCCGAACGGCTGGGCGGACACCCCTCCGAGGAGAGCACCTCGGTGCTGCTCGGCGGCGTCCCGCTCGACGAGTTGCCGCTCGACAACGCCCGTACGGCCGTCCTCGTGCAGGACAAGGACCCGGTACTGCTCTCCGGCACCTTGCGCGAACTGCTCGACGTGCCCAGGTCGGGCGACGTCCGCCCCGAGGACGCTTTGGCGGCCGCACAGTGCGAGGACGTCCTGGCCGCGCTGGTCCAGGGTTCGCTCGACGCCGATGACCCGATGGACGCCCTGATCACCGAGCGCGGCCGGTCGCTGTCCGGCGGGCAGCGCCAGCGCCTCGCGCTCGCGCGGTCGCTGATCACGGATCCGGGCGTGCTCGTCCTTGACGAGCCGACCTCGGCCGTCGACTCCCACACGGAGGCCCGCATCGCGCACGGCGTGCGGAAGCTGCGGGCCGGGCGCACGACCGTGGTGTTCACCTCCTCTCCCCTGCTCCTGGACCGCGCCGACCGGGTCGTCCTGATCCACGACGGCGAGGTCGCGGCGATCGGCCTGCACCGCGAACTGGTGCACGCCGAGCCCCGGTACCGGGCCGTGGTGACGCGGGAGACGGAGGAAGAGGCGGCGGAGACGAAGACCGCTCGCGGCGACGGGCCGGCCGGGGACCGACCGGTCAAGGCGTCGCTCGAAGAAGTACTCAAGGAAGAAGAAGTACTCAAGGAACTGGAAGAGATCGAGGAGTCGGCATGATCGGCGTTGCGCCACCGGAGTACGACCCGGCGGCCCCGACGACGGCGAACACCCTGCCGGTCGGCGCCCCCACGACCGTACGCGCCTATGTGGTGGAGCTGTTCCAACGGCACCGCCGAGCCTTCCTGCTGCTCGTCACCGTCAACACGGTGGCCGTGCTGGCGTCGATGGCGGGCCCCTGGCTGCTCGGCGGCCTGGTCGAGCGGGTCTCGGACGGAGCCCCCGAGCACGAACTCCATCTGGAGCTCACCGTCGGCCTGTTCGTGGCCGCGCTCGTCGTACAGGCCGTGTTCGTACGACAGGTGCGGCTGCGCGGCGCGATGCTCGGCGAACGGATGCTGGCCGATCTGCGCGAGGACTTCCTCGTACGGTCGGTCGGGCTGCCGCCCGGCGTCCTGGAGCGCGCCGGGACGGGCGACCTGCTGTCCCGGATCACGACGGACATCGACCGGCTGGCCAACGCCATGCGCGAGGCCGTGCCGCAGCTCGCGATCGGCGTGGTGTGGGCTGCCCTGCTGCTGGGCGGGCTGATCATCACCGCGCCACCGCTCGCCGCCGCGGTGCTGCTCGCCGTGCCGCTGCTGGTGATCGGCTGCCGCTGGTACTTCAAGCGGGCGCCCGCCGCCTACCGCTCGGAGGCCGCCGGGTACGCCTCGGTCGCCGCCGCGCTCGCCGAGACCGTGGACGCCGGGCACACCGTCGAGGCCCATCGCCTCGGCGCCCGCCGGGTCGAGATGTCGGACCTGCGGGTCAAGCAGTGGACGGCGTGGGAGCGGTACACGCTCTGGCTGCGGTCGGTGCTCTTCCCGATCATCAACGTCACCCATGTGACCGTCCTCGCCTCCGTCCTCATGATCGGCGGGGTCTTCGTACTCCAGGGCTGGATCGGGGTCGGTCAGCTGACGACCGGCGCGTTGATCGCGCAGATGCTGGTCGACCCGGTGGGCCTGATCCTGCGCTGGTACGACGAGCTCCAGGTGGCCCAGGTGTCGCTGGCCCGGCTGGTCGGGGTCCGGGACATCGAGCCGGACGCCGGGGACACCGAGCTGGCGCCCGCCGGCCGTGACGTGCACGCCGACCGGGTGCACTTCGGCTACCTGGAGGGCGTGGACGTGCTGCGCAAGGTCTCCCTGGAGGTCGCGCCCGGCACCCGGCTGGCCCTGGTCGGCCCCTCGGGCGCCGGCAAGTCCACGCTGGGCAGGCTGCTCGCCGGGATCTACGCGCCCCGCGACGGCCGGATCACCCTCGGCGGGGCCGAACTGTCCCGGATGACCGCCGAGCGCGTCCGCTCCCATGTCGCCCTGGTCAACCAGGAGCACCACGTGTTCGTGGGTTCCCTGCGCGACAACCTGCTCCTGGCCCGCACCGACGCGGCCGACGCCGAGCTGTGGGCGGCACTGGGCGCGGTGGACGCCGACGCATGGGCGCGTGCGCTCGACGACGGCCTCGACACCGAGGTCGGCTCGGGCGGCTTCGGGCTCACCCCTGCCCAGGCCCAGCAGATCGCCCTGGCCCGCCTGGTGCTGGCCGACCCGCACACGCTGGTCCTGGACGAGGCGACGTCCCTTCTCGACCCGCGAGCAGCCCGCCACCTGGAACGCTCCCTCGCCCGCGTCCTCGACGGTCGCACGGTCGTCGCCATCGCCCACCGCCTCCACACCGCCCATGACGCGGACGTCATCGCCGTCGTGGAGAACGGCCGGATCAGCGAGCTGGGCAGCCACGAGGAACTGGTGGCGGCGAACGGTGCGTACGCGGCGCTGTGGCGGTCCTGGCATGGGTGAGCGGGGTGTGAGGGCGGGGTGCCGGAGCCGGCGGGCTTCGGTCGGGGTCCTGGTAGGTCATGGCGGCAGGGGGCTGGTGGGTGCTGGCGGCAGGGGCCCTGGTGGGTGCTGGCGGGCTGTGGCCGGGACGGTGTGGAGGCGGCGGGTCCCGCTGCCGCGGCCGGCTGCGGTCGAAGCCAGGCCGGCGTCTGCCACGACCTGAGCAGCGTCGGCCGGCTGCGGCCGTGCCGGGCCGGCGTTCGCCGTGGCCAGGGCCGTGTCGGTCGGCTGCGGTCGTGCCGGGCTGGCTCTGATGAGGCCAGGGCAGCATCGGTCGGCTGCGGCCGTGGCCCCGCACACGGCGGTCATGACCTGGCCGTGTCGGTCGGCTGCGGTCGTAGCGAGGCCGGCGTCCCCGTGACGTGGGCAGCGTCGGCCCTCGCCAAGCCGGGGGATCCTTGTCCGGCGGACTGAACCTCGCCCCGCCGCCTCCGCCCGGCATGACCGCACGGACCGAGCCCGGATGCATCCGGAGTGGTCGCCTCTGCCCGTGCCGTTGCGCCGGGGCGAAAAGGGGTGGAAGGCTGGATAGCGGCACCGGTTCGGGGAGCACCCGGGAACCTCGCGGTTCGCGCCGGGTGCGGCCTGTGCCCCGCGCCGCGACGGCCCGTCGCTCGCCGCGGTGGGTTCAGGCCCGTCCGCACCACCTGGAGGTACCCGTGAACAGCGCCGAGGGATGGGGTGACGACGTCTACCAGCCCGACGCTTCCGATCAGCGTGAGGACACGGGGCTGCTGGACGCGGAGGACACCCTGGAGAACGACGGCGTCGACGACCCCCTGGACCGTGGCTGGTCCCCACCGGACCGACCATGGGCCGTGGAGCACTCCGGTGTCACGGCCGCCGAACGCCACGAGGGCGAGACCCTCGACCAACGTCTGGCCGAGGAGATGCCGGACCTTGCCACGCCCGACGGCGACGGCATGGGCGACGCCGAGGGCACGGACGGAGAACTCCTCGACAACGAGGTCGGCGCCCTGCGCTCCGGCCGCCTCGTGGCACCCGACGAGGGCGCCCACGAGGACGACGAGAGCGCGCTCGTCGCGACGGACGTGGGCATCGACGGCGCGGCGGCGTCCGCCGAGGAGGCCGCCATGCACATCGTCGACGAGGATTCCCTGTCCGGTTGACGAAGGCGGCACCCGTGGCACCCGAGCCTCCGGCGCCCGCCCGCTCCGTCCCGTGGTCCCCGCGATCGCGGTGGCCGCCCCACCGGCTTCGCCCGCAACCCCACCGGCTTCATCCGTCGCCCCCAGGCCGTCGGCCCCGCCGGTCCCGCCACCCGAGGAGCTCGCATGCAGCAGGACAAGCACCCCGACTACCACGCGGTCGTCTTCCGTGACCGCGCCGCAGGCTACGCCTTCCTGACCCGTTCCACCGCGACCAGCGACCAGACCATCGAGTGGGACGACGGCGCGACCTACCCGGTCGTGGACGTCGAGATCTCCTCGGAGAGTCACCCCTTCTACACCGGCAAGGCCAGAACGGTGGACTCCGAGGGCCGCGTCGCCGCCTTCGAGCGGCGCTACGGCGGTGGTACCGGAGAAGCCGGCTGAAACTGCCGGGAGGCAGGTGAGGCGGGTGAGGCTGGTGAGCGCCCCGGAGGTCGCCGGCGTGCCGCTGTCCGGTTGCGCGGGCGGGTCACCGCGACGGTGCCGCCTACGCCGCCGCCCGCTCAGATCACGTTGAGCGCCGCCGCGCAGCCCACTCCGCCGAGCAGCATGAACACCGGCATCAGCACCTTGAGCTCGACCCAGCTGCCGGCCCGGAACCGCATGGGCTTGGGCGGCCCCAGCGGGTACCAGCGCTTGCGGCCCACCGGGATCGGCCACAGGATCGGGCAGCCGGACACCGTCAGCGCGTCCCCGATGTCGTGCACCAGCGCGCCCAGCACGATGGGCAGCCCCAGCCACAGATACTCCTGGCCGGGCGCCGTGAACAGCCAGTCCGACCCGTTGCCCGGCTTGTCCAGCACACCCGCGAGGATCCACGCGCTGGTCGCCGCCAGCAGCCACACCAGGACATCGCTGCTGGAGCCCCGGGCCGCCCGCCACAGCAGACCCTCGATCGCCAGCACCATGTGCACGAAGAGGATCGCCAGTACCGCCCAGCGGCCACCTGTGATCGCCAGCGCCGAGGTGCCACCGCCGATCATGACCGCCCACAGCCAGGTGTGGGTGAGCGTGCGATGCCCACCGGAACGACGCGGATCGCCCTGCTTCTTCGTCGCCTTGTAGACGGCGTACGACAGCTTGTCGACGATCTCGCACAGCCAGCGCGACACCGGGCCGAAGGACCGCGAGATCGTGGCCGCCTTGTGGTCGAGATCCGGGGCGAGTGCGGCTCCGGCGCAGATCAGCGCGCCGGCGAGAAGCACGGGCCAGGGCATTCCGTGCCCGGCCGCGGTGGCGGCCGCTCCGACCCCGAGCCAGGCGGCGGCGCCCGACAGTGAGTGTGCTGGTCCCATCATGGCCGTTGCCCGCCCCATTCCTCGTGTGCCGCTGTCCAGTTGACCGGGATCGCTGACTTGTCGTCGGCGACACAGCGTAGCGTTCGCGATCTTCGACCGCGCAGCCGATTCCCCGATGAGGCAGGAGGGCAGGCAAGATGGGTAGGTGACCCTCATCGATCAGCTGCCGCCGACCGCCGACCCCGACGCCCTCTACGAAGCCTTCGAGTCGTGGGCCGAGGAGCGTGGGCTCACCCTCTATCCCCACCAGGAGGAGGCGCTGATCGAGGTGGTCTCCGGCGCGAACGTGATCGTGTCGACGCCCACCGGCTCCGGCAAGAGCATGATCGCGGCGGGCGCGCACTTCGCCGCGCTGGCCCGGGACGAGGTCACCTTCTACACCGCGCCGATCAAGGCACTCGTGTCGGAGAAGTTCTTCGAGCTGTGCAAGATCTTCGGCACCGAGAACGTCGGCATGCTCACCGGCGACGCGTCGGTCAACGCCGACGCCCCCGTGATCTGCTGCACCGCCGAGGTGCTCGCGTCGATCGCGCTGCGCGACGGCAAGCAGGCAGACGTCGGCCAGGTCGTCATGGACGAGTTCCACTTCTACGCCGAGGGCGACCGGGGCTGGGCCTGGCAGATCCCGATCCTGGAGCTGCCGCAGGCGCAGTTCATCCTGATGTCGGCCACGCTCGGCGACGTCTCGATGTTCGAGCAGGACCTCACCCGCCGTACCGGCCGCCCGACGTCGGTGGTCCGCTCGGCGACCCGCCCCGTCCCTCTCTCCTACGAGTACCGGTTCACCCCGCTCACCGAGACGCTGACGGAGTTGCTGGACACCAAGCAGGCGCCGGTCTACATCGTGCACTTCACGCAGGCGCAGGCCGTGGAGCGGGCGCAGGCGCTGATGAGCATCAACATGTGCTCGCGCGAGGAGAAGGAGCAGATCGCCGAGCTGATCGGTAACTTCCGCTTCACCACCAAGTTCGGCCGCAACCTGTCCCGTTACGTCCGGCACGGCATCGGTGTCCACCACGCCGGCATGCTGCCGAAGTACCGCCGCCTGGTGGAGAAACTCGCGCAGGCCGGTCTGCTGAAGGTCATCTGCGGCACGGACACGCTCGGCGTGGGTGTCAACGTCCCCATTCGCACAGTACTGTTCACGGCCCTCACCAAGTACGACGGCAACCGCGTCCGCACGCTGCGCGCCCGTGAGTTCCACCAGATCGCCGGCCGTGCCGGGCGGGCGGGCTTCGACACGGCGGGCTTCGTCGTGGCGCAGGCTCCCGAGCACGTCATCGAGAACGAGAAGGCGCTCGCCAAGGCCGGCGACGACCCGAAGAAGCGACGCAAGGTCGTCCGCAAGAAGGCACCCGAGGGCTTCGTCGCCTGGACCGAGAACACCTTCGAGAAGCTCATCGCCTCCGAGCCGGAGCCGCTGACGTCCCGCTTCCGGGTGACGCACACGATGCTGCTGTCGGTGATCGCCCGGCCGGGCAACGCCTTCGAAGCGATGCGGCACCTGCTGGAGGACAACCACGAGCCCCGCAAACAGCAGCTGCGACACATCCGCCGCGCGATCGCGATCTACCGCTCGCTGCTGGACGGCGGCATCGTGGAGAAGCTCGACGAGCCGGACCCCACCGGCCGCATCGCCCGCCTCACCGTCGACCTCCAGCAGGACTTCGCGCTCAACCAGCCGCTGTCCACCTTCGCGTTGGCCGCGTTCGAACTGCTCGACCCGGAGTCGCCGTCGTACGCCCTCGACATGGTGTCCGTCGTCGAGTCCACGCTGGACGACCCGCGCCAGATCCTCGTCGCCCAGCTGAACAAGGCGAAGGGCGAGGCCGTAGCCGCGATGAAGGCGGACGGCGTCGAGTACGAGGAACGCATGGAGCGCCTCCAGGACATCAGCTACCCGAAGCCCCTGGAGGAGCTGCTCTTCCACGCGTACAACACGTACCGCAAGAGCCACCCCTGGGTCGGCGACCACCCGCTGTCGCCGAAGTCGGTGATCCGGGACATGTACGAACGGGCGCTGTCCTTCACGGAGTTGGTGTCCGTCTACGAGCTGGCCCGCACCGAGGGCATCGTGCTGCGCTACCTCGCCAGCGCCTACAAGACCCTCGACCACAACATCCCCGACGACCTCAAGTCCGAGGACCTCCAGGACCTGATCGAGTGGCTCGGCGAGATGGTGCGCCAGGTCGACTCCAGCCTCCTGGACGAGTGGGAACAGCTCGCCAACCCGGAGGAGATGACCGCCGAGGAGGCCCAGGAGAAGGCCGACGAGGTCAAGCCGGTCACGACCAATGCGCGCGCCTTCCGCGTCCTCGTCCGCAACGCCTTGTTCCGTCGTGTCGAGCTCGCCGCCCTCGACCAGGTCGAGGAGCTGGGCGAGATGGACGCCGACGCAGGCTGGGACGCCGACGCCTGGGGCGAGGCGATGGACAAGTACTGGGACGAGTACGAAGACCTCGGCACCGGTCCTGACGCCCGCGGTCCGAAGCTCCTCGTGATCGAGGAGGAGCCGGCGAACCGTCTGTGGCGGGTCCGCCAGATCTTCGACGACCCGAACGGCGACCACGACTGGGGCATCAGCGCGGAGATCGACCTCACCGCTTCCGACGCGGAGGGCCGTGCCGTGGTCCGCGTCACCGACGTAGGCCAGCTGTGAGCACAGGAGACTTCCACGCATGACGACCAACCCGGCCGAGAGGCTCGTCGACCTGCTCGACCTGGAGCAGATCGAGGTCAACATCTTCCGCGGCCGCAGCCCGCACGAGTCCCTGCAAAGGGTCTTCGGTGGCCAGGTGGCCGGCCAGGCGCTGGTCGCCGCCGCCCGCACCACGGAGGGCGACCGGCCCGTGCACTCGCTGCACGCGTACTTCCTGCGGCCGGGGCGGCCTGGCGTGCCGATCGTGTACCAGGTGGAACGGGTGCGGGACGGCAGGTCGTTCACGACCCGCCGGGTCACCGCCGTGCAGCAGGGGCGCACGATCTTCAATCTCACCGCCTCCTTTCACAAGCCTGAACAGGGGAGCTTCGAGCACCAGCTGCCGCCGGCCCGGAAGGTCCCGGACCCGGAGTCGCTGCCCACGGTCAGTGACGAGATCCGCCAGCATCTGGGCACGCTTCCGGAGCAGTTGGAGCGGATGGCCCGGCGGCAGCCCTTCGACATCCGTTATGTCGACCGGCTTCGCTGGACCGCGGAGGACGTCAAGGACGCCGAGCCGCGCAGTGCGGTGTGGATGCGCGCGGTCGGGCCGCTGGGGGACGACCCGGTCGTGCACACCTGCGCGCTGACCTACGCCAGCGACATGACCCTCCTGGACGCCGTGCGGATCCCCGTCGAACCACTGTGGGGCCCGCGGAGCTTCGACATCGCGTCGCTGGACCACGCCATGTGGTTCCACCGGCCGTTCCGTGCGGACGAGTGGTTCCTGTACGACCAGGAGTCTCCGATCGCGACCGGCGGACGGGGTCTCGCCCGCGGGCGGATCTACGACCTGGAGGGACGCCTGTTGGTGTCCGTCGTCCAGGAGGGACTGTTCAGGGCGTTGTAGTCCGAGGAGTTCTGCGCCGGAACCAACTCAGCAGGCCGTGGGACGGTTCCGGCTCCTCCGGTCGGCTCTGCGATCCGATGTGCTCGGGATGCGTCGGCGCGGGGGTCCGCTCCGCACTGGGACGGGGCGCCGGTCGCAGTGCCCGGGCATGCGCCAGAACCTCCGTCAGGTCTGCCCGCAGCAGGACGATCTCGTCCGGGTCGTCGGCCGTCATGATCCTCTCGGCGATGAGCGACGACGGCGAACCCGGGGTTCCGGATGCCGGTGGGCCCGGGCGGAAGCGGTTCACATGCGAGCGTTCGTAGGGGTCGGGGACGATCTCCGCGATCTGGACGGGATCGAGGAAGGCGGCCAGCGCACCGGCGCTCCCCCACGGGTCCTCGGCCTGGCGCAGCAGGAAGCCGCGGTGGCGTCCTCGCCAGTTGCGCGGGCGCAGGTCCACACCCGCGTCCAGCGTGCCGCGCAGCCCTTCGGGCATCCGGCGGTCGTTCAGCAGTGAGGTGTTCTTCTCGTCCGCCGCGAATCGCTTCAACTCCTCGGCCAGATACAGCCACACCACGGCCCGGTACCGGTTGAGATAGAACTTCACCGGCACCACCAGGCCCAGGCGGGCGAGGCGCGTGAACCTGCCGGCGGACACGTCCATGACGTCCGCGCCCTCCGTCGTGCCGACGACCTTCACTCGGTCCAGCAGGGAGTCGGGGAAGCCCTCACCCGAGCTCACCCGGTCGATCTCGGGCCGTGGGACGCGTCGGCCTCCGCCTCCCTCGTCGGGCACGGTCCGGATGATCCCGAGCTGGACTGCGAGCTCCAGCTCCCCTCGCTTCAGGCCCAGTTCCCTGGCCGCTCGGCTCGGCGTGCAGGCGGTCAGGTCGTGCGGGTGCGTGGCTGTGGCAGTGTTGCCCGACATGGTCGATCTCCCCCGTGGAGTCAGTGGCTCACGCTCCGTGCGCTCGCCGTGACAAAACCGTAGCCTGTCCGCCAGATCTCGTGGCGGGCCTGTGGATAACTCCGCGGGGGACAACGAATCAGCAGGTCAGAGGTCTTTCAGCGGTGCCCGCTCGGGCTGTCGGGATTCGACGTCGAGGTGTTCGCCGACGCGGTTGACGAGCAAGGTCATCTCGTAGGCGATCTGGCCGATGTCGGCCTCCGCACCGCTGAGCACGCACAGACAGCTGCCGGTGCCGGCCGCGGTCACGAACAGCACGGCGTCGTCGAACTCGACCATCGTCTGACGGACTCTGCCCGCGCCGAAGTGCCGTCCGGATCCCTTGGCCAGGCTGTGCAGCCCGGACGAGACGGCGGCGAGGTGCTCGGCGTCCTCGCGCCGCAGCCCCGTACTCGCACCGGTCACCAGACCGTCGTTCGACAGCACCAGCGCGTGTCGCACATGGTCGACACGTTTCGTCAGATCCTCCAGCAGCCAGTCGAGGCCCTGGTTCTGCGCCATGATCCGGTCTCCCCGTGTAGATGTCTCCCCCTGCACCGGAGGATCTCTTCGCCACCCTTCCCGACGATCCGGCCCTCGGGCAAGGAGGATGTGGGCATGGCGAAGAAGATGACCGATGAGGAATGGCGCGCGTTCGTCTCGCACGGCACGCGCACCGCGAAACTGTCGACCGTGCGGGCCGACGGGAGTCCGCATGTGACGCCGATCTGGTTCGTGCTCGACGGCGACGAGCTGGTGTTCAACACCGGCAGCTCGAGCGTGAAGGGCCGCAATCTGGTCCGGGACGGCCGGGTGGCGCTGTGCGTGGACGACGACCGGCCGCCGTACTCCTTCGTGGTGATCCAGGGCCGCGCCCGGGTCTCCGAGGACCTCGACGAGCTGAAGCACTGGGCGAGCCGCATCGGGGCGCGCTACATGGGTGAGGAGCGCGCCGAGGAGTTCGGGGCCCGTAACGGCGTGCCGGGGGAACTCCTCGTCCGCGTCACGATCGACAAGGTGCTGGCGGAGCAGGACGTCGCCGACTGACTGCGCGGCGAGGGCCGGTCGGCCCTCGCCGCAGGCATGTCGAAACGGTCAGCCGACGGAGTTGAGCAGCCGGGCGGTGTGCATCCGCCCGGCGTACTCGACGAGTCGGATGAGCACCTCCTTCCCCGAGTCGCGGTCCCGGGCGTCACAGAGCACGACCGGGGTCCCGCGGTCCAGGTCGAGGGCGCGTGAGACGTCGTGGGCGCCGTACGTCCGGGCACCCGAGAAGCAGTTGACGGCCACGACGAACGGGATGTGCCGGTGCTCGAAGAAGTCCACGGCGGGGAAGCAGTCCTCCAGGCGCCGGGTGTCCGCGAGGACCACCGCGCCGAGGGCTCCCTGCGCCAGTTCGTCCCACAGGAACCAGAAGCGGTCCTGCCCCGGGGTGCCGAAGAGGTACAGCGACAGACCTGAGCGGATGGTGATGCGCCCGAAGTCCATGGCGACGGTCGTGGTGACCTTCCGGTCCACGCCGCCGGTGTCGTCCACCAGCTGACCGGCCTGGCTGAGCATCTCCTCGGTGCGCAGCGGCCTGATCTCACTGACCGCGCCCACCAGGGTGGTCTTGCCCACGCCGAATCCGCCGGCCACAAGTATCTTGAGCGCCAGGGCGGTCGTGTCGTCGTCGGAGGCGTCGGATTGCACGTAGTCCTCGGAGTGCTCGGAGACCATCGATCACTTCTCTCGGGAGTACCGGCATCGGTCGACGTGGCTGTGCGAAGCCGATCCGTCGCTGTGCGAAGTCAGCATCATGACAACTGAGCCTGCCTCTCGCAGGGTTGGACCGCTTTTTCCCCGATGTGACCGCCTCGTTCCCGTTCGATGCCCGTACGGGTGCACGAGTGGCGTCACACTGGAACGGCTCGTTCCGAAATCTCCGCCGCCGGGCCCTGCCATCGCCCCTACAGCGCTCGCAGTCCCTCGATCACCTCGCGCAGAATCCGTTCGTCGGGAAGCTGCGCGGGCGGTACCGGGCGGCTGACGGTGACGCGGCCCCGCTCCATGAGGTCACCGAGGAGCACCCTGACGACGCCCACGGGAAGGTCGGCACCCGCGGCGAGTTCGGCGACCGACTGCGTCTCGGGTCGGCACAGTTCGATGAGGGTCCGGTGTTCCGGCCCGAGCATGGTGTCGTCGGTACCGCTCGCGGTGCCGGCCAGCGTGACGAGGGCGATCAGGTCGAAACGCACCCCGGTGGGGCCGGGCCTGGTACGTCCGCCCGTCATGGCGTACGGGCGGACCAGGGGCCCTGCCTCGCCGTCGTACCACTGGCTGCCCTGCTCGGGCCGGGCGCCTGTCGTGTCGTCGGTCATCTCGCCGGACCGCCCTTCCGGCTCATCGCGCGGCGGGCGGTCGCGCGGCGGCTCGTGGAGGCGTGTAGAGATGCTCGCCGACCCGCTTGACCAGACGTGCCATCTCGTACGCCACCAGTCCGATGTCGGCGGTCACGGCGCTGAGCACGGCGATGCAGGACCCGTCGCCCGCAGCTGCGACGAACAGGAAGGCGTCGTCCATCTCCACCATGGTCTGGCGGACCCCGCCGGCGCCGAAGTGCCGGCCCGCGCCCTTGGCCAGGCTGTGGAAGCCGGAGGCGACCGCGGCTAGGTGCTCGGCGTCCTCGCGGCGCAGGTCGGTGGACGCGCCGACGGCGAGTCCGTCGTTGGACAGCACCACGGCGTGCCGCACCTCGCTCACGCGTAGCACCAAGTCGTCCAGCAGCCAGTCGAGTTCACCGGACCGCTGCGCGGCTCTCATGCTCGGATCCTGGATCATGCGGGGTCTCCTTCACTGCTGCTGTCGCCGCGCGGGGCGGATTCGGGTTCGCCGCCGCGGCCGGGCTGCCTGCCACCGCCGCGCGCCCAGCCGTCGAGGTAGGCCACCATGCGGTCCCTCACGAGTTCGGGGGTGCGCCGGTCGTCGTCGAGGACGGTCGCGCCCTGCTGTTCCGCGGAACGTCCCCCGCGCAGCTGAGGGGCGAGGTTGGCCTGGCGTACTCGGCGCGGGAGGTTGTCGGAGGCTTCGGAGTCCTGTGGTGGCCGGTGCAGTCTCAAGGTGGTGACTCCGGGGGGTGCGGTGTGGTTCCTGGTCTCCGTCTCAGCCGGCGTGGCCGTCGCAGCCGTGCCGGCCGTCGCGGAAGCCGCCAGCGCCGGTCGGTCGGCGACCGCGTGGACGGGTTCCTGGTGCCGCTCGGGGGCGTGCACACGCGCGTGCTCGGGTTCCGCCGGCCGCCGGGCATCCAACGCCGCGTCGGGGGAACGTTCCGCCTGGCCGCTGTGCAGCAGGGCGGTGGGCAGCAGGACGACGGCGGTGGTCCCGCCGTAGGGCGAGGTGCGCAGGTGCACCTTGATTCCGTGCCGGGCCGCGAGCCTGCTCACCACGAAGAGGCCGAGGCGGTCGCTGTCGAACAGGTCGAGTGCCTCGGACTGTTCGATGCGCCGGTTGGCCTCCGCCAGGGTCTCCTTGCCCATGCCGAGCCCGCGGTCCTCGACCTCGACGGCGTATCCGTTGCCGACGGGCTCGCCGATGATGCGCACGCGTGTGTGGGGAGGCGAGAACTGGGCGGCGTTCTCGACGAGTTCGGCCAGCAGGTGGGTGACGTCGGCGACGGCCGCGCCGACGACGGCGGTCTCGGGGAGCTGACGTACCTCCACGCGCGCGTAGTCCTCGACTTCGGAGACGGCCGCGCGCACCACGTCGGTCAGGGAGACAGGCACCCGCCAGGCCCGGCCGGGTGCCGCCCCGGAAAGGATGATCAGGCTCTCGGCGTGCCGTCGCATACGGGTGGTGAGGTGGTCGAGCCGGAACAGGTCGCTGAGTTCGTTCGGGTCGTCGGAGCGCCGTTCCATGCTGTCCAGCAGGCTGAGTTGGCGGTGTACGAGCACCTGACTGCGGCGGGCGAGGTTGACGAAGACCCCGGAGATGCCGCTGGCGAGCTCGGCGCGCTCCACCGCGGCTCGGAGGGCGGCTCGGTGGACGGTGCCGAGGGCCTCGCCGACCTGCCCGGCCTCGTCCTCGGCGGGCGGTCCGGGCGGTGCCTCGGCGCGGATGTCGATCTCCTCGCCGGCGCGCAGCTTCCGCATCGCCTCGGGAAGTTTGCGCCGGGCGATCTCCAGGGCGCTGTTGCGCAGGCTCACCAGCTCGACGACGAGGCCGCGGCCGATGCGTACGGAGATCACGAGCGAGGCCGCCACGGCGACCAGGCCGAGGAGTACGGCGGCGCCGGCCGGGCTGAGCAGGCCGCGGGCGAACGGGTCGGCGCGGTCGGCGACATCGCGTCCGGCGTCCTGCTCGATGCTCCCCATCGCGCCCTGCACGCGTGCGTGTGCCTTGTTCCAGGCGGCGTCCGTCGCCGCGTCGACCGTCCCCGTCCCCGTCCCTAGGACACCGTCCTCGACGGCCGCCAGGGTCGCGTAGTCGCGGCCGGCGGCGAGGCTCTGCCAGGCCGCGCTCTCCGGGCCGCTCAGGTCCGCGACGGCGGACTCGGTGAGCGTACGGCGGATGTCGACGGCGCCGGTGAACAGCCGCAGCCGCTCTTCGTCGAAGCGTCCGGCGAGGTGCGCGCTGTCCAGCAGGACGTCCTCCCGGGCCAAAGCCTCGCCCGCGCGGGCGAATTCGAGCAGCACGCGCGCGTCCGAGCCGAGCTCGGCGTCCTGGATGCCGGTGAGCGCGCCGTCGACCGCGAACGCGGTGGCGATGGTCGTGGTGTACCGCCCGTAGACCTCTGCCCAGCCGGAGCGGCGGTCGAGCGCCGCCTTCCGTACGGCATTCAGCTGCTCGGCGCCGCTGACGAAGACCTCCAGTCGCCCGGCCACTCCGGCGGGGAACTCCCCGCTGTCGGCGACGGTGTCGCGGTCGCCGAGCCGCAGCCGTGCGACTGTCTTGTCCGTGTCCTGCGCGCGTCTCCTCAGCTCGTCCCGGCGTCCGGTGGACGGGTCGGTCGCGTAGCGCACGGCGGCCGCGCGTTCGCTCTGCAGTGCGGTCACGGCGTCGGCGACGGGGGCCCTGATCTCGGAGTCGACCAGTTGCAACTGGCGCAGCCTGGCGACGTTCTGCGCGGTGGTGACGGTGGCGTAGCCCCACAGGGCCAGCAGCGAAACCACGGGCACCATCAGCAGACAGATGATCTTGGCGCGGACGGTGCGCGGACGTATTCGCCAGCCCTGCGCGCGGGTGGAGGGGCCGGACGGTTCCCCCTGCGGTCCGGCAGGGGCCTGTTCCGGCTCTTCGTCGGCCGGCGGTCCGGCGTGGGCGCGGCGGCCGCGCACCGGCGGTGTGGACGGCGTCTCGGCGCCGGCTGCGGTGGTCCTACGGGGTGTGCGCATGGCCTCCTCGCTCTGAAGTGGTTCGGGGGCGTGCTTCCCGGGCCCTCGCCGGTCCTGATCCGGCACTAGCCGACGGCGCTCTCGGCTGACCGTTGGGCGGATGCGGACGCCTCGCGCTCCCCGCTCGTGGGTGACAACGCGACGAAGGCGGACGTCAGGAAGAGGTAGGACCCGAGGCCGACGGCGAGGGGGAAGATGAACTGCATCGCCGTGGCCCCGGGCAGGACCTCGTCGGACGGTGTGACGTCGACGCCGACCGCGAACATGCCGGTGTAGTGCATGCTGCTGACCGCGGCGCCCATGATCAACGAGGCGATGGTGACGGCGACGGGCGACTTAATGTTGAGCGCAGCCCATAGAGCCGCTGTCGCCGCGACCACGGCGATCAGTACGGAGAGCCCGACGAGCAGCGGGTCGTAGGTGACGTCGCCGTGGAGTCGTACGGCCGCCATGCCCAGGTAGTGCATGCTCGCGACGCCGAGCCCGGTGGTGAGCCCGCCCAGGAAGAGCGCGCGGGTGCGGTCCCGGCTGTAGCCGACGGCGAAGACGCCGGCACAGACGACGAGCATGGCGACGAGCAGGCTCAGGATGGTGAGCGGCACGTCGTAGCGGATGTCGGTGCCGCTGACACTGAAGCCCAGCATGGCCACGAAGTGCATGGTCCAGATGCCGGTGCCGATGGCGGAGGCGGCGGTGACGAGCCAGTTGCGGCGCGAGCGGCCGGTGGCGCCGAGCGCTCGGACGGTGCAACGCAGGCCGAGCGCGGCGCCGGTGCAGGCCATCGCGTACGACAGCACGGGGGTGAGCCAGCCGAGGGCTGCATGGTCCAGGTGTCCCATGGCCCCGGGACGCTAGCCCCAGCAAGGGCGCGCGAAGGGGGCGCATTTCGAAAGCTGTTGGAATATGGCGCGGAGATGCCCCGGAACGACCGCGTCACGCTCGAACGTGCGCACAGCGGCGTCGTCCGGGCCGGTGAGAGATCATGCGGAGCATGAGCGACGACCACACACATGTGCAGGAGTTCTTCAGCGCCCGCGCCGCCGACTGGGACAGCCGGTTCCCCGACGACGGGCCCGCCTATGCGGCCGCGGTGGACGAGCTCGGGCTGCGCGAGGGGGCTCGGGTGCTCGACGCGGGCTGTGGCACCGGGCGTGCCCTGCCGCCGCTGCGGGATGCCGTGGGGCCCTCGGGAGTAGTCCTGGGTGCCGATCTGACGCCGGCCATGCTGGAAGCCGCCGCACGGGCGGGACGCGACGCGGACGGACAGTTGCTGCTCGCCGACGTGGCCGCCCTGCCGGTGCGGTCGGAGTCCCTCGACGCGGTGTTCGCGGCCGGCCTCGTCGCGCATCTGCCCAACCCTGCCGAGAACTTGCGGGAACTGGCCCGTGTGGTGCGCCCCGGCGGCACGCTCGCGCTGTTCCACCCGATCGGCAGGGCGGCGCTCGCGGCACGCCAGGGCCGCCAGATCACGCCGGAGGATCTGCGCGCCGAGCCCAACCTCCGACCGCTGCTGGCCGGTTCGGGGTGGCGCATGACGTCCTACGTCGACGAGGACGACCGGTTTCTGGCACTGGCCGTACGGGAGGCGTGACGGGGTCGGGCCTCGGCGACGGCCGTGGCGGAGGCCTCGGAACGACTCACGCCTGACCGGCGACGGCCGCCGTGAAGGCGTCAGGGTTGTCGAACATGACGTTGTGACCGGCGCCGGTCACGGTCACCACGCGTACGCCTGCCGCTTCCAGGGCTTCCCTGCCCGGGAGTTCACCGCTGAGCTCGCCCTGTAGGTAGACGCGTTCCACCGACAGCCCTTCGAGGATGTCGCGCATGATCGGCACGGAACCACGCCTCAGTCCGACGGCGCTGCGGTGCAGGGCGCGTGGATCGGCGAGCCTCATGGTCGCCGCCCACAGGGGCCCGACCGCCTCGAGCACGCGCGCGTACGCCCCGTCGACGAAGTCGTCCTCACCATAGGCCGTGATCCAGGCGCTCCCCGCGGCGGGCGGGGGCGAGGCATCGAGATTGGCCTCGGTGAGGACCAGCCGGGAGACGAGGTCGGGTCGGCGACCGGCGAGCACGATGGCCACGGAACCGCCCATGCTGTGCGCGATCAGCTCGGCATCGCTCACCCCTGCCGTGTCCAGGGCCACCGCCAGAGCACCGGCGTGATCCTCCAGGGTGTAGCCGAAGTCGGCCGGCCGGTCGCTGATGCCGTGCCCCGGCAGGTCGACGAACAGGCTTCGGCGGCCCGTCAGTTCCGGCCTTGCTGCGATGTGGGCGTGGTACACCGAGGAAACCGAACCCAGCCCGTGCACGTACACGCGCGCAGGTTCCTCTCCCGGCGACTCCGTCCAACGGATACAGCCGCCCTTGCCGTCGAAGTCTGCCTGCTTCATGGCGCCCCCTTGGTGTCGTGGTCGGCACACGACTATATACATCGGAACCGATGTATCAATGGTTCGAGGTATAAATGTTTCGCTGTACCCGGACTCGGATGTACAACGGATCCGGTCCACAATGTGGGCATGCTTGAGCTCGCCATCCTCGGCTTCCTCTTCGACACCCCGCTCCACGGCTACGAGCTGCGCAAACGCATCGCAGCGCTGACCGGGCACGTGAAACCGGTCGCCGAGAGCACGCTGTACCCCGCGATCAAGCGGCTGGAGAAGGCGGGCCTGCTGGCCCGGACCACGGAGCCCGGCTCAGTGGCCGCCCCGCGTCATGTACTGACGCTGACCGAGGACGGCCGCCGGGACCTGCGTCGTCGGCTGGCCGAACCCGACCCTCGCGACATCAGCGACGAGAACCGCTGGTTCACGGTGCTCGCGTTCCTGCGGCACCTGGAGGACGCGGGCGCCCAGTCCGCCGTACTACGGCGCAGGCTGGCCTTCCTGGAAGAGCCCGCGAGCTTCTTCTACGACGGCGACCGACCGCTGCCCGCCGAGGAACTGGACGACCCCTTCCGGCGCGGCCTCCTGACCATCGCTCGGGCCACGTCCCGGGCCGAGCTCACCTGGCTGCGCGAAACGATCGCCTCACTCGACGGCTGAGCGTGCGACTGGCAGCAGAGGCACGAGGGAGCGCATGAGCCCGGAGTGACCGCCAGGCGAACGCCCGCGTGCGGCTTTCGAGCCACTGCGAGCCCTTCACGGCGTCGTCCCCCTTATGCCGCCGTGACTCCAACTCTACGTTGAATAGCATGAGATGAACGATCTACGTTGGCACCACAATGAGGGGAAGGTGGTCAATATGTGGGGCAGGGTGCGCAAGTCGTGGGAGGGATTCCTGCATGCCCTTCGCGCGAAACCGGACACGGGCCAGGACAGGCACCCGCACAATCTGTTCGAGGCCGCTGCCGTCTATGTGTCGGCCTGTGCGGAGGACGACCAGGATCAGATCGACGAGGCGGCCGGCTGGGTGTCCCCGGAGGCTCTGTCGTTCGGGGTGAACGAGCTGGCATGCCGTGCCGTCATCGCGCTCGCCCGGGAGCGCGACGAGTCACCGCAGACCGTGGCCCGGTCCCTCCTCGGGCTCCCGGCAGCCTGACGGCGTTGGCAAAATCACGGTCGTTTCGCCCTGTCCGGCCGGAAAACTGCAGCTCCGGGTGTGCATGGGAGTCGTGACAAGCGGCTTCCGGGCGGAATAGGGTGCGCGCCGATGGACGAACCGATGGGGAGGCTGGGATGGCCGGGACGGACGAAGAGGCCGTCGCCGCCGCGGACGATGCGCTGTACGTGCTCACGGCGGTGCTGCTGACGCCGGCGAAGTTCCCGAGCGTGCTGGGCGACGACTATCCGGAGGCCTGCGCGGCGCTCGGCATGGCGCCGCTCGCCGACGGCTATGGCCTGGTCCTTGGCCAGGACGGCGACGGCGCCCGATGGACCGTGGTCATCGACGACGTCTCCCTGGTCGCCGTCGCCATCGCGTCCTGGGACTGCGGCATGGAGTACGACCTGTCGCCCGACGAACGTACGGTCGTCGCCGCCCTGCCCGGCTGGCCGCTGGCCGTGGCCGTCGCCGCGCCGAACGTGCCTCCGCCGCACGACCCCGACCCCGAGATCGCGGACGGTCCGGCCCTGACCCCGCCGGACACGAGCGTGTGGGGCCCGGCCCAGCGACGCCTGGGCGCCGACGAGATCGCGCTGCAATGGGCGACGTGGCGGGAACAGATCGACGACACCGAGTTCGCCACGCCGGGGGGTGCGTCGGGGGCAGGCGATTCGTCGGAGTCCGGTGACTCGTCGGCGTCGGCGGATGGGCCGACGCCGGCCGGTGCGGCGAACGCCGGCGAGGCCGGGGACAGGGGCTCGGATTCGCGCTCTACCTCGGATTCGAGCGCGGGTTCGGGCTCGGACTGGGACGCAAGCGTGGGTGCCGACGAGCAGCCCACGAACGCCGAACAGGGCGAGACTGGCGAGCCAAGCGAGAGCGGGCAGGCCAAGCAGCAGGGCGGCCACAGCGGCATCCTGCGAGTCCTCGCGGAGGCACGCGCCTACGTCGAGTCCCCGCCGCCCCTCGGCCGCGTCCGGTCGTCCTTCGCACCGGGCGACGCACGGACCCTGCGCGCGGACGGCCCTGGCTGGTCGCTCGTCGCCAGGACGGACGACATCGCGTTCGTGCTCCTGGACGACGAACCCGGCGAGGTCCTGCCCGTGGGCCGTGGACCGGAGCTGCCCGGGCTCCTGGAAGCGCTCGACAAGATGGCCGTACGCCCGCTCTGATTCCACGCGCGGGGCGACGCACCGGCGTGCTCGCCCCGCCAACACCGTCGCCCCCTGCCCCCTGTCCCGCGACCCCCTGCACCCCTGTCCCGAGACCCCACCTGACAGTCGCGTTCCATGTGGGCCCAACCCATGGCTGGCGCGGAGCCGGACACGCACGATGAGGCAGCTTTCGCGGTTGCGCTGTTTCCGATGCCCCGTCTCCCCTCTGCCAGGAGTCCCTCATGCGCCTGTCCCGGGCTGTTCCGTTCGTCGCTGCCACGCTGCTGGCCGCTGCTCTGAGCGGGCCGACTCCCGCAACGGCCGCGTCAGTTGGCGGGCGGCACTGTGCCGGTCAGGACCGGGTGCGGGTGCCGGGCGCGGCCCTCCAGCAGAGCGCCTGCCTCCCGGATCTGACGACGGCCGCACTGGCCGGCACCCCCTACACCGACATGGCCGACCAGGCCGGCCTTACGGCACGCGGCACCCGGAACCCGACGGGCGTTCCCGGGATCCAGATCGACGGCTACTTCCCGGACTCCTCTCGGTTCAACGCCACGCACGGCTGGCAGCACGACGCACAGTTCGTGATCCGGCTGCCGGACCGCTGGAACGGCGGACTCGTCGTCACCGGCGCCCCGGGCACCCGCAAGCAGTACGCCACGGACACGGCGATCTCCGACCAGGTGCTCGCCCTGGGCTACGCCTACGCCGCCACGGACAAGGGCAACAGCGGCGCCGACTTCTACCGGGACGGCATGCGGCCCGGTGACGCGGTCGCCGAGTGGAACGCGAGAACCACCCAGCTCACACGTGCCGCCCGCAAGGCGGTGGCCCAGCGCTACGGGCACGCCCCGCGTCGCACCTACATGACCGGTATCTCCAACGGCGGCTACCTGACGCGCTGGCAGCTGGAGAACCATCCCGAGCTGTACGACGGCGGGGTGGACTGGGAGGGCGCCCTGTGGACCGCGGACGGCCCCAACCTGCTCACCTCTCTGCCCACGGCGGTGGCTCGGATGCTCGGCTCCGCCCGGGACGAGGACCTGTACACGGTCGGCTTCGCACACGGCTCGGAGTTCCTGTGGCCGTACCACGAGCAGGCCTACTGGGGGGTCACCCAGAAGATCTACCGCGCGGAGTTCGACCCGGCCTACGACCCCGGCTGCCCCGGCCCGACCGCCGGAACCACCCCGGCGCAGATCCTGTCGCCGTGCGCGTCCGACGCCAGGTACGACTACGCGTCGCGCCCCGCGTCCGTCCACCGTGCCGTGGCCCGAGTCGCTCTGACCGGGCGTATCGGCCGGCCGTTGATCACGCTGCACGGCGATCTGGACGCGCTGCTGCCGAAGGCCGCCGACTCGGACGTGTACGCGCGCATGATCGACGCAAAGGGGCGCGGCCCGCTGCACGGCTACTACACGATCACGGGCGGCACGCATGTCGACGGCCTGTACGACACCTACCCGGACCGACTCCGGCCGATCCTGCCCTGCTACCGGTCGGCGTTCGACGCGCTGGCCTCATGGGTGGAGCGAGGCACGCGCCCGCCCGCGGACCACACCGTGGGCAGGCCCGCGAGCGGGGATGTCGTCAACTCATGCACACTGTCCACCCCTGTCGCACCGGCGGCCAGGTGATCGTCATCGTCAGCGACCGAGCTCCTTGCGCGAGACACGGCGCAGCCTGCGCCGCTGTGACGGGTCGAGCGTGAGGTAGGCGGCGGCCGGGACTCCCAGGACGATCAGGAGCGCGGCCCACCAGGGCAGCCAGATCAGCAGGATGAGACCGGCCGCCACACCCCCCGCGGCGATCTTCGCGTTCTTCGACATGTGCGTCGCCTCCTTCGCGGCCACTGCCGCTCTCTGTCCTGAAAACGGGTCCGCGCTCCCGGCAGTTCCGAGTCGCGACCCTGAGACGACCCTGAGGTGCGGCCCCTACTGGTCGCGGGCTCCGGGGACGGCCGGGACGCGGTCGACGCACGGTCGACGGTCCGTTCTCCGGACGGCCGACGTCCAGGACTGCGCTCGGTAGGCACTCCGGACTCCGCACAGGGGGAGTACCCACTCGGAACAAGCATGACCCAGGTCACATGGTCACGGCGCCGGGTGGGCCGCCGAGTGATGTACCCTCGACCACTCCAATCCGAGTAGTCAAATTTGAGGAGTGCAGCAGAGCTGTGCCCAGGCTTCCCGAGGCGACATCGTCCGAGCTCTCCGAACTGGCCTGTTGCAGTGCAGTTTTCGTACCCGGCGATCCGGCGCGCACCGGCCGGGTCGCCTTCTGGCGGGCCGACGGCAGCGCGGTTCCGCTCGTCGCGTCCGGTTCCGTCGGGGAGCTGGACGTCGTCCTGCCCCGTGAGGACGGCGAGGACGGTGTGGAGCTGGTGAGCGTGCCGGCCGTTCTGCTTCCGGTGCGTGCCGCCCTGCCCGTCCTCGCGCGTGCCCGTACCGCAGCACAGGCGCCCCGAGCGGGCGTCTTCTGGGGCTCCGCCACAGTGCTGGCCCTGCAATTCGTGGCGCGTGGACTGATGTTGCCGGGCCTCTCGCCGAACGACCACGACGCCTGGCGGGTCGGTCCTCTGCGCCCTGAGGACGTGGAACGCGTCCGCGCTCTCGCCGCCGCCATGCCGCCCGAGGCGCACGCCGTGCCGCTGGAGGGCACGGAGCCACTCAGGCTGCCGGATCCGGAGCGGCTGCTCCGGGCCTTCCTGGACGCGGTCGCCGACGCGCTCCCCCGCTCCCCCGCGGCCGAGCTGGTCACGGGTGGGCCCGCCTACGCGGCACGGGAGCCGCAGCACGCGCCCGCGCTGCGCGCGTGGGCCGCCGACGTCGCCGCCGGCCATGACGCGGGCGTACGGCTTTCCCTGCGCCTCGAGGTCCCCGGCCTCGCCGAGGCGACGCCTGAGGACGCCGCACTGTCGTTCCGGGCGGTGCTCCAGGTGCACAGCGTGAGTGACCCGACGCTGGTCGCGGACGCCGCCGATGTGTGGGCGGGGTCCGACGCCTTCGGCCCGCGCGCGAGGATGGACGCTCTGCTGGCACTGCGCCGCGCGGCCCGCGCCTGGGCTTCGCTCACACCACTGCTGTCGGCGGCCGTACCGGACGCCGTGGATCTCGCAGACGAGGACGTGACCGACCTCCTGGGGGAAGGCGCGTTGGCCCTCGCCGGAGCGGGGGTCGACGTGCACTGGCCCAAGCAGCTGGCACGCGAACTGACCGCCCGCGCGGTGATCGGTCCGCCGGACGACGAGTCGACGTCGGGCAGGCTCGCCTCGGACACGCCGTCCTTCCTGTCCGCCGACGCGCTGCTCACCTTCAACTGGTGGTTCGCACTGGGCGACCAGCGGCTCACGCGCGAGGAGCTGGACCGGCTGGCGGAGGCCAACCGTCCAGTGGTCCGGCTGCGCGATCAGTGGGTTCTGGTCGACCCGCGGGAGGTGCGCCGCGCACGCGCGCAGCAGGATCACAAGGTGACGCCCATCGACGCGCTCGGCGCCGCGCTGACGGGCTCCGCCGAGCTGGACGGCCGCCAGGTCGAGGTGCGGGCCACGGGCTGGCTGGCGGCGCTGCGCGAGCGCCTCGCGGACCCCGAGGGACAGGAGCCGGTGGGCCAGCCCGCCGCGCTCGCCGCCACGCTGCGCGACTATCAGCGGCGCGGCCTGAGCTGGCTGGCCCGGATGACGTCCCTGGGCCTGGGCTGCTGTCTGGCCGACGACATGGGCCTCGGCAAGACGATCACGCTGATCGCGCTGCACCTGCACCGGCAGTCCGACGACTCGTCCGCCGGCCCGACGCTGGTGGTCTGCCCGACGTCCCTGATGGGCAACTGGCAGCGCGAGATCGAGAAGTTCGCACCCGGCACGCGCGTGCGCCGCTTCCACGGGGCTCGACGCGACCTGGACTCGGTGGCGGACGGGGAGTTCGTGCTCACCACGTACGGCACGATGCGCCTGGACGCGCGGCGGCTGGCGGAGGTGCAGTGGGGCATGGTCGTGGCGGACGAGGCCCAGCATGTGAAGAACCCCTACTCGTCGACCGCGCGGGAGCTGCGTTCGATCGGCGCACGCGCACGGGTGGCGCTCACCGGCACCCCGGTGGAGAACAACCTGTCCGAACTGTGGGCGATCCTCGACTGGACGACCCCGGGTCTGCTGGGCCGTCTCGGCACCTTCCGCGCGCGCTACGCCCATGCCGTCGAGAGCGGGCAGGACCCGGCCGCCGCGGAACGGCTCGCGCGGCTCGTACGGCCTTTCCTGCTGCGACGGCGCAAGTCGGACCCGGGCATCGCGCCGGAACTCCCGCCGAAGACGGAGACCGACCGTGCAGTGTCCCTCACCACGGAACAGGCGGGCCTCTACGAGGCGGTGGTCCGCGAGACGCTCGCCGAGATCTCCGAAGCGGACAGCATGGCCCGGCGCGGCCTGATCGTGAAGCTCCTGACGGGCCTGAAGCAGATCTGCAACCACCCCGCGCAGTACCTCAAGGAGGAGCGGCCGAGCATCGCCGACCGTTCGGGGAAGCTGGAACTGCTGGACGAACTGCTCGACACCATCCTCGCCGAGGACGCCAGCGTGTTGATCTTCACGCAGTACGTGCAGATGGGCCGCCTCATCGAACGGCATCTGGCAGCTCGCGGCATTAACTCGCAGTTCCTGCACGGCGGCACGCCCGTGACCGAACGCGAGAATCTGGTGCGGCGCTTCCAGGACGGTGAAGTGCCCGTCTTCCTGCTGTCGTTGAAGGCGGCGGGCACCGGCCTGAACCTCACCCGCGCTGAACACGTCGTGCACTACGACCGCTGGTGGAACCCCGCCGTCGAGGCGCAGGCCACCGACCGCGCGTACCGCATCGGCCAGACCCGGCCCGTGCAGGTGCACCGGCTGATCGCCGAGGGAACGATCGAGGACCGCATCGCCGACATGCTGAGCCGCAAGCGGGAGCTCGCCGACGCGGTGCTCGGGGCCGGCGAGTCGGCGCTCACGGAGCTGACGGACGCGGAGCTGGCCGATCTGGTGGAACTGCGAGGGGGTACGCGATGACTCGGTACGACGGCGACTCGGAGCGGACTTTCGCCGCGCTGCCTCCCGCGCACGGCAGGGGATTCGCGCTGACGTGGTGGGGCCAGGCCTGGCTCAAGGCACTGGAGGAGACGGCGCTGGACCTGGGCCAGCTCAAGGCGGGCCGCAGGCTCGCCCGTGCCGGAGCGGTCGGTGCCGTGTCGGTACGCCCGGGACGCATCACGGCCCTGGTGCGGGGGCGTGACCGTACGGCGCACCGGGCCGACGTGCTGCTTGAGCAGCTGACCGGCGACCAGTGGGACCGCTTCCTGGACATGACCGTGGAGCGGGCCGGGCACGTCGCGGCGCTGCTGGACCGCGAGATGCCGCCGCACCTGGTGGAGGACGCGGCAGCCACGGGCATCGAACTGTTGCCCGGCATGGGCGACTTGGAGCCGGAGTGCGGGTGCGGGGCCTGGGACCACTGCGCGCACACGGCAGCGCTCTGCTACCAGGTGGCGCGACTGCTGGACCAGGACCCCTTCGTGCTGCTGCTGATGCGCGGACGGGGCGAGCGCGACCTCCTGAACGACCTCCAGGCACGCAGCACCGCGACCGCCACTGGCCGACCCGAACTGTCCGATGCGTCCGCGCGATCCGAGCCGGAGGGCATGGATGCCGCGGAGGCCTATGCGACGGGCGACATCCTGCCGCCGTTGCCCGCGCTCCCCGAGCTACCTGCCGAACCGGGGACGCCGCCGTCCCTGGACACCGACACACCCGCGGGACCCGGCGTCGACCCGGGTGCCCTGGAGTTCCTGGCTGTCTGCACAGCCGTAGAAGCACACCGTCTGCTCGCGGAAGCGCTGCGGGCCGATCCGGAACAACACCTCACCGGAACTGAGTTGCGGCTCGACCGGGACGTGGTCCGCCTCGCTGCCGGATCGCCCGTCGCGGGCATGGCCGAGCGGCTGGTGGACGGTTCTGGGCGCAGCCGGGAGGGGCTGGCGACGGCCGTCCGGGCCTGGCGGATCGGCGGTGTCGCCGCAATGGCGGTGCTCGACGAGGAGTGGACCGTGGAGGGCGAAGCACTCGCACGCGCGCGTGCCGCGCTGGAGTCGGCCTGGGACGAGGACGACCGGCCGACGCTGCGGGCGAAGGGCAACAGGTGGACGGTCGTAGGTGCACCCGGGCAGCTGCGTCTCGGCCGGGACGGGCGCTGGTGGCCGTACCGCAAGGAACGGGGCCGCTGGGCGCCCGCGGGCGGTCCGACGCAGGATCCGGGCACGGCATTGGCCGCGGTGCGTCTCGCGGGCGAGGAGCAGGCTTAGGGCTGCCTGTGGCGGTGGGGGGCGGTCGCGGATCGGCTGCCCCCTGCCCCGGTGCCGGCTTGCCCGTGCGAACGGGTCTGCCTGTGAGGTCAGTTCGACTCCGGGACTCGACATCGGCTCGACGAGTGTCCGTCGTTCCGCGTTCACCTGTCGGTCGTACGGCGTTCCGCGCGGGCTCCAAACCTGGCCGCTGTCAGTGAACTTGGTCCTCAGGAGGCCCGAATGTCCCCGCACGCCACAGACCGGCGCCGCGCCCGCCGTTTCGTCGCCGGAGGCGTCCCTCTCGCCGTGATCGCGGCGCTCGTGGCCGCCGGGCCCGCCGGCGCCGGGGACAGGCACGGCGACGCGCACGTCGTGGGTACGGCAACGCTCGGCGACATCCCGCTCGGCACGTTCAGCAATGGCCTGCTTCCCGGCAGCGTGGACAACGACCGGGGCGTGGACCTGGGGGGCATCGGCAGCGACATCTACCCCGCAGGCCGCAAGGGCGAGTTCTGGACGGTCACCGACCGCGGCCCGAACGGCCAGATCAAGGTGGACGGCACGAAGCGCCGTACCTTCCCCGTGCCCGGCTTCGACCCGGCGATCGTGAAGATCCGGGTGACGGGCGACACCGTGAAGGTGCTCGACGCGATCCCGGTCACGACCGCTTCCGGGAAGCCCGTCACCGGGCTGTCGAACCAGGAAGGGCGCGACGAGGCGCCGTACAGCTATGACGCGCGGACGCCTCTGAATTACAACCCGAACGGCCTGGACACCGAGGGCATAGTGCGGGCCGCCGACGGGACCTTCTGGCTCGTCGACGAGTACGGGCCCTCCCTCGTGCACGTGTCCGCGCGCGGGAAGGTCCTCACGCGCTACGTGCCCAAGGGGCTGGGCCTGACCGGCGCGGGCTACCGGGTCGTGGAGGCGCTGCCCTCCGTCCTGCTGCACCGCAAGATCAACCGCGGCTTCGAGGGCCTCGCCCAACTGCCGGGCGGTGACCTGGTGATGGCTGTGCAGAGCCCGCTCTCGCTGCCGGACACGGATGCCGGTGAGGCGTCGCGCACCACGCGGCTGCTGCGTTTCTCGCCGAAGAAGCAGGCGGTCACCGCCGAGTACGCTTACCGCTTCGACCCGGTGAACGTGGTGGACCCGAGCGAGGACGACACCTCCGAGCTGAAGATCTCTTCGGTCGTGGCCGTGGGCGGGAACCGGCTGCTGGTCGAGGAGCGCACCGACAAGGCCGCGCGGCTCCACCTGGTGCGTCTGGACCGCAAGGCGGACATCCTAGGCAGCGACTGGGACGACGACACGACGTCCCCGTCCCTCGAGCAGCTCGACGACCCGGCGGCCTCGGGCGTGCCGGTACTGTCCAAGCGGCTGGTCGTCGACCTGGGCAAGGTCGCCGGGGTGCCCGGGAAGATCGAGGGCGTCGCGCGCGTGGACCACGACACGCTGGCTCTGATCAACGACAACGACTTCGGGATGACTGACGGCACAGGCGCGTTCGACGCCCAGGGCCGGCTGGTCGACAGCGGCATCGAGACGTCCGTGGTCTACGTGCGGCTGCCGCGCGGCATCTGACCGGCCGGTGCTTGAAGGCTGCCGTGCGACGGCCGACTCAGGCGCTCCTGGTTCGCAGTGGCACGCGTGCGTGGCCGTCGGGGAGCGGCACGCGCGTGTGCCGCTCCCCGTTTCATGCCCTGAGACAGGTCGTCCGCCGGCCTTCATGCCCTTAGACAGGTCGTCCGCCGGCCTCGTGCCCTACGGCAGTTCGTCCGCCGGCCTTCGTGCCCTACGGCAGTTCGTCCCGCCAGTTTTCGTGCCCCTACGGCAGGTCGTCCGCCAGTGACGGGAGCAGCGACTCCAGTCCGCTGGGCAGGTCGCTCGGGAAGCCGCTCGGGAGGTCGGTGGGGAAGCCCGACGGCAGTGACGTCGGCAGTTCGCTCGGCAGCTTGCTGGGCAGCTCGGTCGGGATGCTGAAGGACGGCTTGGGCGAGCCGCTGGTGCTGCTCCCCGCGGGTGGTTTGTCGTCGGGCGAGTCGTCGCTGTTCGAGACCACCAGGACGACGGCCACGAGGGCTCCGACGGCCACGATCACGGCGAGCAGGATGACGAGCGGATTGCGCCAGGGCCCTGGTCCGCCGCCTCCGTCCGGCTGTTGGGGAGGCGGCCAATCGCCGTAGGACGGCGGGCCGCCGCCTCCCGGAGGGGGGCCGTAGCCGCCGGGAGGTGGTGGTCCGAAGCCGCCGCCATGAGGCGGCGTGTCACCCGGCGGTCCTGGCGGCTGAGGGGGTAAGGGCGGCATGGCCATACCGACCAGCGTCCCGTCGTACGGGTCAGGACGCGACCCCCATGCGAGAGTTAATACCGGCCCTTGCCCCGGACCGCATGATTCCGAAGCATCCGCGCAGGAACCGATCATCGAGCCGCACCGTGTGTGACCTGGTCTGTCGACCTGCGGTCACACACGGTCGGGCACGCATCTCGTCCCTGCCGCGGACGGCCACGCGTGCGTGGGCTCAGCCGCGGGCGCCCAGCAGGTGGTCCATCGCCAGCTGGTCGAGGCGCTCGAATGCCATCCCGCGCGCGGCGACGGCCTCGACGTCGAACTCCTCGAAAGCGGTGCGGTCGTCGAGGAGCGCCTTGAGGCCGTCTGCCGCCGTCGGCTGCACCAGCTCGTTCAGCCGCGAGGCGGTCAGGGCCTCCTGGACCTCCGGGTCCGCGCGGAAGGCGGCAGCACGCTCCTTCAGGATGAGGTAGTTGCGCATGCAGCCCGCGGCCGAGGCCCACACGCCGTCGAGGTCCTCGGTGCGCGGCGGCTTGAAGTCGAAGTGACGCGGGCCTTCGTAGCCGGCGCTCTCCAGCAGGTCGACCAGCCAGAAGGCGGCACGCAGGTCGCCGGCGCCGAAGCGCAGGTCCTGGTCGTACTTGATGCCGGACTGGCCGTTGAGGTCGATGTGGAAGAGCTTGCCCGCCCACAGCGCCTGCGCGATGCCGTGCGGGAAGTTGAGCCCGGCCATCTGCTCGTGGCCGACCTCGGGGTTCACGCCGTACAGCTCGGGGCGCTCCAGGCGCTCGATGAACGCAAGGGCGTGGCCGACCGTGGGCAGCAGGATGTCGCCGCGCGGCTCGTTCGGCTTGGGCTCGATGGCGAAGCGCAGGTCGTAGCCCTGGGAGGTGACGTACTCGCCGAGGAGGTCGAAGGCCTCCTTCATGCGGTCGAGAGCCGCGCGCACGTCCTTGGCACCGCCGGACTCCGCGCCCTCACGGCCGCCCCAGGCGACGTACGTCCTGGCGCCCAGCTCGGCCGCGAGGTCGATGTTGCGGATGGTCTTGCGCAGGGCGTACCGGCGCACGTCGCGGTCGTTGGCGGTGAATCCGCCGTCCTTGAAGACGGGGTGCGTGAAGAGGTTGGTGGTGGCCATCGGCACGGTCATGCCGGTCGCGTCGAGCGCCTCACGGAAGCGCTTGATGTGCGCCTCGCGCTCGGTGTCGGAGGACCCGAAGGGGATCAGGTCGTCGTCGTGGAAGGTGACGCCGTGGGCGCCGAGCTCCGCCAGGCGCTGCACCGTCTCGACCGGGTCGAGGGCGCGGCGGGTGGCGTCGCCGAAGGGGTCCCGTCCCTGCCAGCCGACGGTCCACAGGCCGAAGGTGAACCTGTCCTCGGGGGTGGGCTGGTAGTTCATGCCGCGGCTCCTTGCTGCATACGACTATTTCGTCATGGCCGTTTACAAATTAGTATGCGGTCGCATCTCTGGGAAGAGACAAGATGTCTTTGTCACTCGATGTCTTCGTCACCACGCCCTGTCGCCCGATCGCTACGTCCCGCAGAGCCGCGGAAAAAGGGAGAGCACGATGTCAGCAGCCGAGGGTCCGCTCGTCGTCGGCGTGGACACGTCCACCCAGTCCACCAAGGCGCTGGTCGTCGACGCCTCGACCGGGCAGGTCGTCGCGAGCGGCCAGGCAGCGCACACCGTGTCCTCCGGGGCCGGCCGGGAGAGCGACCCGCGACAGTGGTGGGAGGCGCTGTGCGAGGCGCTGCACCAGTGCGGCGACGCCGCGCGCGAGGCCGCCGCGGTGTCGATCGGCGGTCAGCAGCACGGCCTGGTCACGCTGGACGACCGGGGCGAGCCGGTACGCCCGGCGCTGCTCTGGAACGACGTGCGCTCGGCGCCGCAGGCCCGTCGGCTGACGGAGGAGATGGGTGGCGCGAAGTTCTGGGCCGAGCGCACGGGCTCGGTTCCTGCCGCCTCCTTCACGGTCACGAAGTGGGCCTGGCTCGCCGAGAACGAGCCGGACGCGGTCCGCGCCACCAAGGCCGTACGCCTCCCCCACGACTACCTCACCGAACGCCTCACCGGACAGGGCACCACCGACCGCGGCGACGCCTCCGGTACGGGCTGGTGGGCGTCCGGGACCGAGTCGTACGACGAGGAGATCCTGGCGCACGTGGGGCTCGACCCGGCGATGCTGCCCCGTGTGGTCCGGCCCGGCGAGGTCGCGGGCACCGTGCGCGACAGCCACGACCTGCCGTTCTCCAAGGGCACCCTCGTCGCGCCCGGCACCGGGGACAACGCCGCCGCGGCTCTCGGCCTCGGCCTGCGTCCCGGCACGCCCGTGCTGAGCCTGGGCACGTCGGGCACCGTGTACGCCGTGGCGAAGCGGCGCCCCGCCGACCCGACCGGCACGGTGGCGGGCTTCGCCGACGCGCACGGCGACTGGCTGCCGCTGGCCTGCACCCTCAACTGCACGCTCGCCGTCGACCGGCTCGCGGCCCTGCTGGGCCTCGACCGTGAGGCCGTGGAACCCACCACCGGCCTCACCCTCCTGCCCTACCTGGACGGCGAACGCACACCGAACCTGCCGAACGCCTCCGGCATCCTGCACGGCCTGCGCCACGACACGACCGCCGGTCAGCTCCTCCAGGCCGCCTACGACGGTGCCGTGCACGCCCTGCTCGGCGCACTCGACCTGGTCCTGGACGAGGACGCGGACCGCTCGGCCCCGCTGCTGCTGATCGGCGGCGGCTCCCGGGGCACGGCCTGGCAGCAGACGGTACGACGGCTGTCGGGGCGACCGGTGCAGGTCCCCGAGGCGAAGGAACTGGTCGCGCTCGGTGCCGCCGCACAGGCGGCCGGCCTGCTGACCGGCGAGGATCCGGCCTCGGTGGCCCGGCGCTGGAACACCACGCGCGGGCCGGTGCTCGACGCCGTGGAGCGGGACGAGGCGACGCTGGCCAGGATCAGCGGGGTACTCTCCGACGCGGCCCCGCTGCTGGAGCGGGGCACCGAGTCTCATTGAGGACTGACGGAGGCATGACCGCACCGCTGCACGAGGCCCACCCGACCGGCGCCGGGCGCGCGCTGCCCAACACGCAGCAGGGCATGCGCCGCCGCAATCTGGCCAGTGTGATGCACACCGTCAGTGCCGAGGGTCCGCTCTCCCGCGCCGCCGTCGCCTCCCGTATCGGACTGACGCGTGCGGCGGTGTCCACCCTCGTCGACGAACTGATCCGCTCGGGACTGCTGGAGGAACTCGGTCCCGAGCGGCCCGGCCGGGTGGGCCGTCCCGGCTCGGCACTCGCCGTCAGCGGGCACGGTCCGGCCGGGATCGGCGCGGAGATCGGCGTCGACCATCTCGCCGTGTGCGCGGTCGATCTACGGGGTGAGGTGCGTGCCAGGGCCGTACGGCACGGCGCGAACCGGGGTCGGGCGGCCGGGCCTGTGATCGAGGAGCTCGACGCGATCGTGCGCAAGGTCGTCGCCGAGGCCGAACGCGAAGGACTGTGGCCTGCCGGACTGGCGGTCGCCGTGCCCGGCCTGGTGGCGCGCGACACCCGCACGGTCGTCCGCGCCCCCAACCTCGACTGGCGCGACACGGACCTGGCCGAGCTGCTCCCTACGGACTTTCCGCTGACCGTGGGCAACGAGGCCGACTTCGGCGCGCTCGCCGAACTGTGGCTCGGCGACGGCACCCCGCGAGACTTCCTGCACGTGTCGGCGGAGATCGGCATCGGTGCGGCGGTCGTGGTGGACGGAGGGCTGCTGCGTGGAACGCGTGGTTTCGCGGGCGAGTTGGGCCATGTGCCCGTCGAGCCGTACGGGCCCGAGTGCCCGTGCGGGGGACGCGGATGTCTGGAGCAGTACGCCGGTGAGGAGGCGGTGCTGCGTGCGGCCGGGCTGGAGCCGGGTGAGGACCGCGTCGGGCTTCTGGCCACGCGTGCCGCGGAGGGCGACGAGGACGTACGGCGGGCCTTGCGGGACGCGGGAACGGCGCTCGGAATCGCGCTGACCGGCGCGGTCAATCTGCTGGACCCCGAGAGCGTCGTGCTCGGCGGTGCGCTGGCCGGGCTCGCGCCCTGGTTGCTGCCGTCGCTGGAGGACGAGTTGGACCGGCGGACCGCCGGGCCTGCGTGTCCGGTGTCCGTGTCTCGGCTGGGCCCCGAGGGTCCGTTGCTGGGGGCTGCTCATTCCGTGGTGCGCGGGGTGCTGGACGATCCGGTGGCGGTGGCGGAGCGGGCCTGATCGCAGGGCGGGGCGCACGGACGGGGCGGTGGCGGAGCGGGCCTGATCCGCAGGGCGGGGCGCACCGACGGGGGCGGTTCTGCGGGGCTGGCGGGCCTGGGGCCATCCGGCCTGCAAGCCTGGGCCGCCGAGGCTTCTACGGTGCCCCGCCGCGACCTCCGACCCTGACTCGCCGAGGCATGCGCGCCTGGCCCGCGCGGGCCTCCGAGCCCGACCCGACACGGCCGAACAAGCCCGAGTCCAGGCCGAGTTCACTCGTGTGAGTGAGCGAGTTATCCACAATTCCCCGGCTGTCCACGGAAACCCGGCGCCCTCTTCTGCCCAACCCGCCAGCGCCGTACCGTGATTCACGCGAGGCGCAGCCGTCGTGTCACGACGACGCGGGGCGCATCGGCGTGAATGAGGGGGTTCACATGTCGGGGGACAAGGCGGAAGTCGAAACCACGGGATTGCGGCGTGACGCGATCGGGCTGCGCGAGGTCCTGTTCCAGAGCATCACGGCGATGGCGCCGGCCGCGGCGGTCGCGGCGTCCATTCCGTCGGGCGCGGCGTTCGCGGGTGGCAGCCTGCCACTGTCGGTACTGATCGCGCTGGTGGCATGTCTGTTCACGGCGTCGTGCGTCGCGGAGCTTGCACGCGAGCTGCCGGCCGCGGGCTCGGTGTCCACCTACGTGGCACAAGGCCTGCATCCAGCGATCGGCTTTCTCGTGGGCTGGGGCTATGTGTTCGTCGAGGCGCTCGTCCCGCCCCTTCTCCTACTGCAACTGGGCTTCACCACGGCCGGCACGCTGCACCAGGAATGGTCCTCGTATCCGGCGGACCTGTGGTGGCCCTGGGCGCTCGCGGGAGCCGGGATCATAGGTGTCTCCGGGTACTTGGGGGTGCGCGCCTCGGCCCGGTTCGGCACCGTCCTCGGCATCTTCGAGGTGCTCGTCCTTCTGGTGTTCGCCATCTGGCTGATCGGCAAGGCGGGCGGGGACAACACGCTGTCGGTGTTCGGGACGTCGCACACCGCCGAGGGCTACGCGGGCGTCAGCGGGGTGTTCGCCGGGTCCGTCTACACGGTGCTCGCCTTCGCCGGATTCGAGGCCGCGGCACCACTGGCCGAGGAGACCCGGGACCCACGTCGCACGATGCACCGCGCGGTGCTCGGCTCGGCGCTCGCCATCGGACTGTTCTACGTGCTCACCACCTACGCCATGAGCGTGTACTACGGCCCTGATCGCTTCCAGGAGTTCGGCGCGTCCGGTGCCGCCTCGTGGGAAGGCGTGGCCCGGGCGTCGTTCGGACTGTTCTGGGTGCTGGTGTTCCTGGCCGTGGTCAACTCGGCCATCGCCAATGCCAATGCGTGCGCCACCGTCTCCACGCGGACCGCGTTCGCCCTGGCCCGTATCCGCGTGCTGCCCCGCTTCCTGGCGATACTGCACCCGAAGTACCGCTCGCCCGTGGCGGGAATCGCCGTGCAGACCGCGGTCGCGGTCGGCGCCGTTCTGGGGCTGGGGTTCGCCTACGACCCGGTGACTGCGTTCCTGCTGCTGGCGACGGTGATCGTCACGGTCGTGATCGGCGTGTACACAGTGGTCAACCTCGCCTGTGCCGGCTACTTCCTGCGCCGCAGGCGCGAGGCGCTCAAGCCCGTGCGGCATCTGGTTCTGCCGGTTCTCGGCATCGTCGCGTTCGTGCCGGCGCTCCTGACAGCGGCGGGCCTGCCCGTCTTCGACTTCGTCTCCGAGCTCAGCGCGCCCGTGTCGTACGCGGGATCGGTGGTCGGGGTGTGGATGGCGATCGGGGTCGTGGTGCTGCTCGTGCTGATGCGGCGGCACCCCGGGCGAATAGCCGAGACCGCCCGTGTCCATCTCGACGACGTCCCCTCCCCCACCGGCCTTCCCCAGAACGGAGCTGTGCAGCGATGAGCGACCCGCGGATCCTGACCGTGCGACCCGAGCCCGGCGAGTACGCCTGGACGTTCGGCGGCGCACCGCCCGTGGCGCGCATCGCGCCCGGTACGGTCCTGGACCTGTACACGGAGGACTGCTTCGGCGGGCGGGTGCGCTCGGAGAAGGATCTGGTGTCGGAGGTATGCGAGTTCCCTTACCTCAACCCGCAGACCGGGCCCTTCCACATCGAGGGAGCGGAGCCGGGTGACACGGTCGCCGTGCACTTCGTCTCGATCGAGCCGGCCCGGGACTGGGCCGCGTCGACGACGGTCCCGCTGTTCGGCGCGCTCACCTCGACGCACACCACGGCCACGCTCCAGCCGCCGCTGCCGGAGACCGTCTGGATCTGGCAGCTCGACCGGACCCGGCGTACGGCGTTGTTCCGGGCCCATGACAGCGACATCGAGGCCGAGCTGCCCATGGACCCGATGCACGGCACGGTAGGGGTGGCTCCCGCCAATCTGGAGGTGCGCTCCGCGCTGGTGCCCGACGCGCACGGCGGGAACATGGACACCCCGGAGATGCGAGCGGGTGTCACCTGCTATCTCGGGGTGAACGTCGAGGGTGCGCTGCTCAGCCTCGGCGACGGGCACGCCCGCCAGGGAGAGGGCGAGACCTGCGGGGTCGCGGTCGAGTGCGCGATGAACACGGTGGTGATCGTCGAGCTGCTCAAGGGGCTGGCCACACCGTGGCCGCGCGTCGAGTCGGACACGCACATCATCTCGACCGGATCGGCACGGCCGCTGGAGGACGCGTTCCGGATATCCCAGCTCGACCTGGTGCAGTGGCTGGTGCGCGACTACGGGTTCAGTGAGCTGGACGCGTACCAGTTCGCGACGCAGGCCGTCGAGTCACCGCTGGCCAACGTGTGCGACACCAACTACACGTGCGTGGCCAAGATCCGCAAGCAGTGGCTGCCCGGTCGTGAGACGCACCGCGGAGTGCATGCGCGACTGCGGGAGACGGCGGCGACCCTGCGCTGACCTCCCTGCCGACCTCACCCCTGAAAGGCAACCCCTCCTTGGAACTCGCACGACCCCGCCCCAGCCGGCGCCGCTTCCTCCAGGGCACCGCCCTCGCCGCCGTCCCGTACGCCCTGCTGCCCGGCCCGCGATCCGGTACGCAGGTTCCGGCACCCGACCATCACGGAGCCGAGTGGCAGCCGGCGAGCACCGCCAACTACACGACGGCGAACCGCCCCACGAGCCATCCCGTCGAGCAAGTGATCATCCACGTGACGCAGACCGCCTTCACCAAGACCCTGTCCGTCTTCCAGAATCCCGCCAAGCAGGTGTCCGCCCACTACGTGGTGCGCTCGGCCGACGGGCACATCGCTCAGTGCGTCCGTGAGGCCGACATCGCCTGGCACGCGGGCGACTGGGAGCACAACACGCGCAGCATCGGCATTGAGCACGAGGGCTGGGTGGACCGGCCCTACTACTTCACCGACGCTCTCTACGAGGAGTCGGCCGGGCTCACGGCGGCTCTCTGCGCCAGGTACGGAATCCCGAAGAACCGCCGGCACATCATCGGGCACTACGAGGTGCCGGGCACGGACCACACCGATCCGGGGCCGCACTGGGACTGGTCACGCTACATACGCCTGGTCAACTCGGCCTGAGCCCGCGTCCGGGACGCTGCCGAGCCGTGCTCACGCCCGGTCGGCGGGCCTCCCGCGACCTCCAGCACAGCCTCGCCACCGCCGCAGCACACCCTCGCCACGACCGCGGCACAGCTCCGCCGCGGCATCGGCACTGGCCCCGCGAAGCATCGTCGCGCCGGAGGGATCCGCTCATCGTTCGAGTGACCCCGGTCGAAACGGTTGTCCGTTCGCGTACTGGGAGTGACGATGTCCCCAGCCGCATTGCTTGCCGGGGAGGCCGACTTGACCGATCCGTGGGTCGCTCTCGAACCGGGGGTCGATCCCGCCGAGCGCGTACGGACGTTGCGCCGTGCGCATGAGACGTTCACCGAGGTGGGCACCGTGCCGACGCCGGTGCGTTCCGTGGTGGCCGACTCGTGGCGGCGCTCCGCGCGGGCCGGTGTCGGTCCGGACGGGACGGCGTCCGTGGAGCTGGCGGACGGCGATCTCGGCGCGTATCGCGCGGAGCATCCGCTGGCGCGGGTGATGCCGCTGTTCAGGGAGCTGATGGGCACGTTCGCCGCCGACGGGGAGCATCTGCTCGCGGTGTGCGACGAGCACGGCAGGCTGCTGTGGGTCGAGGGCCATCCGACGACCCGGCGCCGGGCGGGGCGGATGAACTTCGTGCCGGGTGCCAGGTGGGCGGAGAGCGCGGTCGGGACGAACGCGCCGGGTACGGCGGTCGCCGTGGACCGGCCGGTGCAGGTGTTCGCGGCCGAGCACTTCATCCGCAGGGTGCAGCCCTGGACCTGTGCGGCGGCGCCGGTGCACGATCCGCGGACCGGGCGGGTGCTCGGGGCGGTGGACATCACCGGTGGTGACGGGCTCGCGCATCCGCACAGCCTGGGGTTCGTACAGGCGGTGGCGCGTGCCGCGGAGTCACATCTCGCGCTGCTCGCGCCGCAGCTGCCCGCCGCGGACACACCCGAGCTGTCCGCGCTGGGCCGTGACGAGGCGACGCTGCTCATCGGCGGTCGCAGGGTCAGGCTCAGTCGTCGGCACAGCGAGATCCTGGTGCTGCTGGCCCGTCATCCGGAAGGGCTGACCGGCGACGAGTTGCAGTGCGCGTTGTACGAGGACGAGTCGGTGACGCCCGTGACGCTGCGAGCCGAGCTGGCGCGTCTGCGGCGGCTGCTCGGTCCCGGCCTGCTCGGGTCGAGACCGTATCGGCTGACAGTGCCGGTGGAGTCGGATGTGTCGATCGTGGAGCGACGCCTGGAGACCAGTGCGATCACGGCCGCGGCCGCCGCGTACGCGGGGCCGCTGCTGCCCGGTTCCCAGGCGCCGGCGGTGGTGCGGCTCAGGCGGCTGCTGGCCGACGGTCTGCGTACGGCGCTGATCGCGCGCCGCGATCCGGATCTGCTGGCGGACTGGGCGCATGCGCCGTGGGGCGAGGACGACCTGGACGTATGGCGGGCGCTCGCCGCGGTGCGTCCGACGTCGGCGGTGCGGTCGAGGCTGGCAGCGCTGGAGTCCGAGCTCACAGCACCGCCCGCCCGGAACGGTGACCGCAGAACGGTGGCCCTGGCGGAAGCCCAGGTCCGCGCAACGTACTTGCAACCTCGCCGTCCCTAGCCTCGCGCCGAGAGCTGCCCAACGGCGGGCAGCGCTTCTTCGGGAGGCAGAGCAGAATGACCCGTTACGCGGCGCCCGGCACCGAAGGTGCGATCGTCTCCTACCAGGCGCGCTACGACCACTTCATCGGCGGTGAGTACGTGCCGCCGATCCGGGGGCAGTACTTCGAGAACCCGACGCCGGTGAACGGGCAGCCGTTCACCGAGATCGCGCGGGGCACGGCGGAGGACGTGGAGCGGGCGTTGGACGCGGCGCACGCGGCCGCCCCCGCGTGGGGCCGGACGTCGGTGACCGAGCGGGCCGACATCCTGCTGAAGATCGCCGACCGTATGGAGGCGAACCTGGAGAAACTGGCGGTCGCCGAGAGCTGGGAGAACGGCAAGCCGGTGCGGGAGACGCTGGCGGCGGACATTCCGCTGGCCATCGACCACTTCCGCTACTTCGCGGGAGCGATCAGGGCGCAGGAGGGCTCGCTCGGCGAGGTCGACGACGACACGGTGGCGTACCACTTCCACGAGCCGTTGGGCGTGGTGGCCCAGATCATCCCGTGGAACTTCCCGATCCTGATGGCGACGTGGAAGCTCGCCCCGGCTCTGGCCGCGGGCAACGCGGTCGTGCTCAAGCCGGCCGAGCAGACGCCGGCGTCCATCCACTACTGGCTGAGCCTGGTCTCCGACCTGCTGCCGCCGGGCGTCCTCAACATCGTCAACGGCTTCGGCGTGGAGGCGGGCAAGCCGCTGGCGTCGAGCCCCCGGGTGGCCAAAGTGGCGTTCACCGGGGAGACCACGACCGGCCGGTTGATCATGCAGTACGCATCGGAGAACATCACCCCGGTCACCCTCGAACTCGGTGGCAAGTCCCCGAACATCTTCTTCGACGACGTCTGGGCGGCGAACGACGACTTCCGCGACAAGGCGCTCGAAGGCTTCACGATGTTCGCGCTCAACCAGGGCGAGGTGTGCACGTGCCCGTCGCGGGCGCTGGTCCAGCGGGGCAACTACGCCGAGTTCATGGAGGCGGCGGTCGCGCGGACCGAGCAGATCAAGACCGGGCACCCGCTCGACACGGACACCATGATCGGTGCGCAGGCCTCCAACGACCAGCTGGAGAAGATCCTCTCCTACCTCGACATCGGCCGGCAGGAGGGCGCCCGAGTCCTCACGGGCGGCGAACGCATCGATCATGACGGCGAGTTGAAGGGCGGCTACTACGTCCAGCCGACCGTCTTCGAGGGCGACAACCGTATGCGGATCTTCCAGGAGGAGATCTTCGGCCCGGTCGTCTCGGTCACGTCCTTCGACGACTTCGACGACGCCATCAAGATCGCCAACGACACGCTGTACGGCCTCGGGGCGGGCGTGTGGACGCGGGACATCAACACCGCGTACCGCGCGGGCCGTGCGATCCAGGCGGGTCGGGTGTGGACGAACTGCTACCACGCGTACCCGGCGCACGCTGCGTTCGGCGGCTACAAGGGGTCGGGCATCGGGCGTGAGACGCACAAGATGATGCTGGAGCACTACCAGCAGACCAAGAACCTTCTCGTGTCGTACGCGCCGCAGAAGCTGGGTTTCTTCTAGGCACCCCCGGAAGGGCGTCCGACCAGGGCCGATGGTGCCCTGGTCGGACGCCCTTCCACGTGTGCCGCCGACCGGGCAGGTCAGTTGGGCCGCCGTCCGGTCCTCGCTCGGGATGCCGCTTCCCCCGCGTCTCAACAACCGCGGCCCTCCCGGACGTCGGTGAGTCGGATCAGGGCATCGGTGAAGCCTTTCCAGCCCCAATCCGCCGCGCCGGTGCGGCTTCCTTCGTGCCGCGGGCAAGACTGTCGGGGTCCATCCGTCGCGAACTCACAACACTGTGCGTCCTGTTGCCCCGGTCAGCTCATCCCCCGCCTGCCAAGGAGCCCTCCGTGCCCGAGCAGCCTCTGATCGTCCTCGACCCCACCGGCGCCGACCGGCACGCCGAACACCTGTCCCTGCGTGCCGAGGGTGCGGCAACCCAGGTCGACATCCTCGGTGTCACGGCATGGTCGGTGACCGACCCGGACCTGCTGAAGCACCTCCTGACCAGCCCGGATGTGTCGAAGGACGGCCGCGCTCACTGGCCGGCCTTCCAAGAGGCCGTCACCCGCTGGCCGCTCGCGCTGTGGGTCGCGGTGGAGAACATGTTCACGGCGTACGGCCCGGACCACCGCAGGCTGCGTCGCCTGATCGCGCCGGCCTTCAGTGCTCGGCGCATTGCCACGATGAGGGCAGCCGTCGAAGGCATGGTGATCGAGCTGATCGATCGCCTCGCCGCGCGCCCCGAGGACGAGGTGGTGGACCTTCGCGAGCACCTGGCCTACCCCCTCCCCATTGCCGTGATCGGCCATCTCATGGGCGTGCCGCAGGAGCGCCGCGAAGGCTTCCGGAAGGTCGTGGACGGTGTCTTCGACACCACGCTGAGCCCGGCGGAGGCACAGGCCAACACCGCTCTGCTGTACGGGCAGTTGGACGAGCTGATCGCCGCGAAGCGTGACGACCCGGGTGACGACATGACGTCGCTGCTGATCAACGCCCGGGACGACGAGGACGGCGGCACCGGCCTCGCCCCGCAGGAGCTTCGAGACACGCTTCTGCTGATGATCAGTGCCGGGTACGAGACGACGGTCAACGTCATCGATCAGAGCGTCTTCACGCTGCTGACCCGCCCGGACCAGCTCCGGCTCGTCCGCGCCGGTGCCGTCGGCTGGAACGACATCGTCGAGGAGACCCTGCGCCACGAACCCGCCGTCAAACACCTCCCCCTGCGCTTCGCCGTTTCGGACATCCCGCTGCCCGACGGCCGGACGATCGCCTGCGGCGACGCCATCCTCGCCTCCTACGCCGCCGCGAATCGCCACCCCGACTGGCACTCCGACGCCGACACGTTCGACGCCACCCGCAGCGACAAGGACCACCTGGCCTTCGGCCACGGCGTCCACTTCTGCCTCGGCGCCCCGCTGGCCCGCCTGGAAGTCGCCTGCGCTCTGCAACACGTCTTCGAGCGCTTCCCCGACATCCGCCTCGCCGTGCCCGCCACAGAGCTGAAGCCCGTGGCCTCACTCATCAGCAACGGCCACCAGCAGCTCCCGGTCCAACTCGGCCGTCCGGCCACCTGAGCCCTCGCACAGGGCGACCGGCACGGCCGTACCGCCCAACCCCCAGCCGGAGTGCTGAGGCCTCGTATACAGTGCCAGGGACTTCGACCTTCTTCGAGGAGACCAGACATGGTGGTGGACGACGACATCTCCGGGTGATACCCGGACCCGGCAGGCCACCGGCTGATGCGCTGACGCGTCGCCAAGGTGGTCTCTTCGTCGTCCCCTCTCCCACTGTCTGCCGCCGGGGCAGAGCCATCACGCATGCCATCGCTGTCACGCCTGCCATGCGCCGAGCGCTCGCCCCTCCTTCACACGAGGTCACCCTTCATGCCCGACGCCTCCGTCGTCTGCTCCACGCTGTCCTTCGCCTGGCCCGACGACACGCCCGTCTTCCAGGATCTGTCCTTCACCGTCGGCTCCGGCCGTACGGGTCTCGTCGCGCCCAACGGCACCGGCAAGAGCACGCTGCTCCAGCTGATCGTGGGTGAACTGCGGCCCGGCGCGGGGTCGGTCGCCGTGTCCGGCACACTCGGTCACCTCCCGCAGACCCTCCCCCTGACCGGCGATCTCACGGTCGCCGAGATCCTGGGCGTGGCCCCGGTCATCCGAGCCATCGACGCCGTGGAGTCCGGGGACGTCGCCGAAGAGCACTTCACGACCATCGGCGACGACTGGGACATCGAGGAACGCACCCGCGCCCAGCTGGACCGCCTCGGCCTGACCGGCCTCTCCCTGGACCGCGGCCTGGGCACCCTCAGCGGCGGCCAGGTCGTCTCCCTCGGTCTGGCCGCCCAGTTGCTGAAGCGACCTGACGTACTCCTGCTCGACGAACCCACCAACAACCTCGACCTCGACGCCCGTCACAAGCTGTACGACGTGCTGGACGACTTCGCCGGGTGCCTGATCCTGGTCAGCCACGACCGTGCTCTGCTCGACCGGATGGACCGTATCGCCGAGCTCGACGGGAGCGAACTGCGCTTCTACGGCGGCAATTTCACCGAGTACGAGGCGGCCGTGCGGGCCGAGCAGGAGGTCGCCGAGAAGAACGTCCGCAACGCCGAGCAGGAGCTGAAGCGGGAGAAGCGGGAGATGCAGCAGGCCCGCGAGCGCGCGGAACGCCGGCAGAGCAACGCCGCCCGCAACCTCAAGAGTGCCGGTCTGCCCCGCATCTTCGCGGGCAACATGAAGCGGGGAGCGCAGGAGTCCGCGGGCCGGGCGGGCCAGATGCACGCGGGCCGGGTCAGCGAGGCGAAGGCGCGGCTGGACGAGGCGGGACGGGCGTTGCGTGAGGAACAGCGCATCACGCTCGACCTGCCGGACACCCACGTGCCCGCCGGACGCAACCTGTTCCTCGGTGAACGGCTCCGGGTCCGGCTCGGCGACAAGGACGTGTTCGCCGGCGAGGGCGTCGACCTGACGATCCGCGGCCCGGAGCGCATCGCGCTGACCGGTCCCAACGGCGCCGGGAAGAGCACGCTGCTGCGGGTGCTCAACGGCGAACTGCCGGTAGGGGGCGGCGAGATCAGGCGCGCCGACGGCCGTATCGCCTACCTCTCGCAGCGCCTGGACGTGCTGGACCTCGACCGTACGGTCGCAGAGAACTTCGCCGCCTTCGCCCCGCGGCGGCCGGAGGCCGAGCGGATGAACCTGCTCGCCCGCTTCCTCTTCCGGGGTGCGGGCGCCCATCTGCCCGTCCGGGTGCTCTCCGGCGGCGAGCGGCTTCGCGCGACGCTGGCGTGTGTGCTGTGCGCGGAGCCGGCCCCGCATCTGCTGCTCCTGGACGAGCCGACGAACAACCTGGATCTGGCCGGCGCGGGCCAGTTGGAGAGTGCGCTGAACTCCTATCAGGGTGCCTTCGTGGTGGTCAGCCACGACGAGCGGTTCCTGCGCGAGACCGGGGTCGGCCGGTGGCTGCGGCTGATCGACGGCGAGTTGACGGAGACGGGGGCGCCCGAGATGTGATCCGCCGCTGTGTCGACCTGGCCCGCGTCCGAGGCCTGCCGCCCCGCGGGCCGAGCACCGATCACATTGGACGGACCCGAATCATGCCTCAACCTGCCCTGCTCGCACACGATCTCGTCCGCGACCTCGACGGCCGCAGGGTGCTCGACGGCGTCTCCCTGACCGCCGCCTCCGGGCGCCGGATCGGACTCATCGGCGAGAACGGCGTCGGCAAGTCGACCCTGCTGCGTCTGCTCGCGGGAGTCGACGAACCCGACGCCGGCAGCGTCGCCCGCCCGCCCGACCTGGGCTTTCTGCAACAGGAGATGCCGTACGACGCCGACTCGACGATCGCCGACGTACTGGACGACGCGCTGCGCGAGGCGAGGGACGACCTCGCCGAGCTGGACCGCCTCACCGAACAGCTCGCGGGGACCGCACAGGACGCGCCCGAGCACACGGAGCTGCTCGCCGCCTACGGCGCCCGGCTCGAACAGGCCCAGGACCGGGAGGCCTGGGACGCGGACCGGCGCGCCGCGCTCGTGCTCGACGGTCTCGGTCTCGGCTCCTTCGGGCACGACAGGACGCTCGCCTCGCTCTCCGGCGGGCAGCGCGGCCGGCTGGCACTGGCCGCGCTCCTGATCCGGAGGCCCTCCGCACTGCTGCTGGACGAGCCGACCAACCACCTCGACGACGGTGCCGCCGCCTTCGTCGAGGAACAGGTCCGGGACCTGCCCGGAGTCGTCGTACTGGCCAGCCACGACCGGACGTTCCTCGACGCCGTGTGCACGGACCTGATCGACCTCGACCCCGCGATCGACGGCCCGGTCCGATACGGCGGCAACTACTCGGCCTATCTGGCGGAGAAGCGCAAGGAGCGGGAGCGCTGGGAGCGGCGCTGGGCCGAGGAGCAGGAGGAACTGGTCGCTCTGCGGGTGTCGGCCGGGGTCACCGCGCGCCGCGTCGCGCCGGACCGGGCGCCGCGCGACAACGAGAAGATGGGCTACGGCCACCGGGCCGGCCGGGTGCAGAGCCAGATCTCCCGGCGAGTGCGCAACGCCACCCGCCGGCTGGCGGACCTGGAACGCGACCAGGTCCGCGAGCCGCCGAGCCCGCTGCGGTTCCGGAGCACGGGGCTCACCACGCCGACAGCCGTGACGGCGGAGGACGGCCCTCTGGTGTCGCTGGACGGTGCCTGGGTGCCGGGTCGGCTCTCGCCCGTCAGTACGCGGATCCCGGCGACCGACCGGCTGCTCGTCACCGGGGGCAACGGGACCGGCAAGTCGACCCTGTTGGCCGTACTCGCCGGCCGGTTGACACCCGAGGGTGAGACACGGCGGCGGGAGGGGCTGACCGTGGGACTGCTCGCCCAGGACAGCGTCTTCGAGTTCCCGGAGCGGACCGTGCGGGAGACGTACGGGCTGGTGTTGGGCGCTCGACGCGCCGAGGCGGTGCCGTTGGGCTCCCTCGGTCTGCTGCCCGAGGCGGACCTGGACAAGGAGGTCGGCCGGCTCTCGGTCGGACAGCGCCGGCGCCTCGCGCTGGCTCTACTGGTGGCCAGGCCACCTGAGTTGCTGCTGCTCGACGAACCCACCAACCATCTGTCCCCGCGCCTGTGCGACGAACTGGAGGAGGCCTTGGGAACGGGCCCCGGCGCGATCGTCGTGGCCAGCCACGACCGCTGGCTGCGCGACCGCTGGCAGGGCCGCGAGCTGCGGCTCGCCTCCTGAAGCGGCGCCTCCTGAGCGGGACCGGATCAGCCCAGGAGGCGCAACTCCCGTTCCACCAGGGCACGGAAGCTGCCCGCCGGACGGCCGGTGAGGCGTTGGACGGAGTCGGTGACGCGGTCCTCCGCCCCCTCGGCGACGGCCCGGTCCATGCCCGCCAGCATCGCGGCGAACTCCTCGGGCATCCGTGCGCCGAGCCGGTCGCGCATCTCCTCGTAGGACAGCGGCCTGTGGGCCACGGGGCGGCCGGTGACCTCGGTGATGACCGTGGCGATGTCGTCGTAGGAGAGCGCCTCGGGTCCGGTGAGGACGAGGTCGGTGTCGGGGGCGCGGTCGTCGGTCAGGGCGTGGACGGCGACGGCCGCGATGTCGTCGGCGTCGACGAAGCCGACGCGGCCGGTGCCGGCGGCCGTGCGGATGAGGCCCTCGGTGCGGATGCTCGCGGCGTGCAGGTGGTCGCCGGTGAAGTTCTGCATGAACCAGGACGGCCGCAGCACCGCCCACTCGTCGAAGATGCCCGGCAGCGCCCGGTGCACCTGTCCCACGGCCGGCCCGCCCTCCGGGATCGACGAGGCGCTGAGCAGCACCGCGCGCCGCACTCCGGCCGCACGGGCCCGGCGCAGGAAGGGCAGGACGACGACGGCGGGGTCGGGGTCGCCGATGGGCGGGATGACGTAGACGCGGTCGACGCCGTCGAGGGCGGCGGCGTGGGTGCCGGGGTCGTACCAGTCGAAGCGGACCGGCTCGGCTCCGGCCACGGGTGCCGCCTTGCGGCCGGCCGCCCTGACCGGGTGACCGGCGGCCGTCAGCCGTGCCGCGGTTCGGCTGCCGGTGGTTCCGGTGGCGCCTGTCACGAGCGTGGTGCCGATGCCGGAGCCGGCGCCGGTCGCGGTCATCGGCTGCTCCCCGAAGAGTGGCTGCCCCCCGAAGAGTGGCCGCTCCCCGAGAAGTCGACGCCGGGTTCGAGGACAGCGAGCGGGTTCCAGTAGTCGCGGTAGGAGGTGAAGCGTCCCGCCTCCACCGTCACGACGGCGATGTACGTCATGTCGAAGGGACGGTCGGTCTGCACGAGCCGGCCGACGCCGCGCATCTCGACCACGACGGTCCGCGGGTCGTCGGTCCGGTGGATCCGCAGGTCGGCCTCGGGGAAGGCGTGCAGGTCGATGTGGTCGGGATAGGGCCGCATGTACTCGGCGATCGCCTCCCTCCCCTCCAGTCGTCGAGGCCAACCCGGAGGTGCGAAGGGGAACTCCATGACGCAGTCCTCGGCCCACAGGCCGATCCAGCCGGGGATGTCCTTGTCGAGCAGTAGTCGCAGGCTGTGGCGGTACAGCTCCGCCGGGGAGATCGATACGGGTGCGGACATGGGTATCCTCCGTCTCATACAATACGGACCACGGGTCCGGTTCGATCGACGATACGGACTCCGGGTCCGTTTTTCAATCGGAGCCGTTTCCCGTCGAACGAGTGGAGAAGCCGCGTGCCCGAGCCCGAGCGCAGAGCCCGTAAGGATGCCGCCCGCAATCAGCAGGCCGTTCTGGAAGCGGCCGACGCCCTGTTCGCCGGCTCCGAGAGCCCGGAGGACCTCACGATGGCCGACATCGCGGCGGCGGCCGGGGTCGGCAAGGGGACCGTGTTCCGCGCGTTCGGCGACCGCGCGGGTCTGTTGCGCGCACTGTACGAGGCACGGCTCGAACCGGTCCGCGAGGCCGTGGCGTCGGGGCCGCCACCCCTCGGGCCCGGCACCCCGCCGCAGGAGCGCGTGCCCGCGCTGCTCGACGCCGTCCTGTGCTTCAAGCTCGACAACCGCCGCCTCGCGCTGGCCCTGGAGGAGCACGGGAGCAGCAGTCCGTACCAGGCGGGGCACTACGACGGATGGCACCGCCTGCTCCGGTCCGCACTGGAGCAGCTCCCCGGACTGCCGCACCCCGGCTTCACCGCCCACGCCCTGCTCGCGGCCACCCGGGCCGACCTCGTCGAGCGTCTGGCCGGCGAGGAGGACGTACCTCGCGAGCTCCTGCGGACCCAACTGGCCGACTACGCCCGCAAGGTCGTGACCTCTCCCCCGGACACCTCCGACCGGGGCTGAGCACCGGCGTCGTCCGTCGCGTCCGCCTCGCTCGCCGCCATGCCGACGAACCGGCGAACCGCCTCGACCGGCATGTCGAGCCCCTCGGAGGCGGCACGCTCGTCACCGAACACCTGGACGGCCTCCGCAACGGCAACGGCGAGTTCGGTCTCCGCCTTGCGGACCTTGACCTCGGCCTTGTCCACCGTGTCCACCACCGCCAGCTGGCGCCGCTGCTTCTCCTGGAGCCGCTGCTTGCGGGAAGGCATCTTGTCAGAGTTCTGCGCAATCACGACCAAGATCATAAGCGGGTGGGCGCATGCTCACGAAATCCGCAACTCCCGCTCTCCCAGGGCCAGTTCATGGACACTCTCGGCGAACGCCAGGAGAGGCGGGCTTCCTCGACCGCATCCCAGGCTCTCGCGAAGCCCCAGGTCAACAGACCCGGGATGATCCCAGGGTCCCAGAACGCGCGTAGGAGGTTGCGGTGACCGCTGGGAGCGGTGATGCTCTCGGTGTCGCAGCGACCCGGGTGGACCGACCATCCGCCGTCGACGGGAGCTGCGGCACCCGTCCACGCACCACTCGCCGGACAGGCGGCCACCGGAGCCGGCTGCGGAACATCGGCGATCACATCGGGGGAGAACCGGCATGGAAACGATCATCGTCCAGCCGCCAGGTCCGTCGGGACCGGACATCGGGGGCGGGGGCAAGCCCGAGCTGCTGCACATGGGGCCGGGTGACGTGGCCGAGTTCGGGCGGGGGCTGCCAGGCGGCGGGGGTGTCGCCATCGTTCTGCCCGACCCGGGCATCTCCCGGCGGGCGGGCCGGCTGGAGGCGGCCGACGACTACTGGCGGCTGTCGAACTTCAGCCGTGACTCCGCCTATGTCGTCGAGAACCTGGAGGGGGCCGGTGAGTACATCACCGTCGCACCCGGCCGGCTCGGTGCGCCAGTGCCGTTCGAGTTCTCCAGGGTGGTCCTGCCCGCGCTGAACGGGACCGTCGACTTCAAGGTGTTCGCCCCGCAGCACGCCTACCTGGACGAGCGGTCCGCGCCCGGTGCCGGTGAGCAGACCGTGCACCCCTACGCGCTCGACGTCACGGCGAAGTACTTCCTCGTCCTCGTGGCACTGTGCGAGCCGCGACTGCGCGATCTGTCGGACAGCGCGCTGCCCGGAGTCGGGGACATCGTGGAGCGGCTGCGTCCGCTGGAGAGCTGCCGCGGTCTGACCCGCTCGGCCGTCAACTACCACATCGACTACCTGGCCTTCGCGAAGCTGCGCCTGGACGTCGGCGACGAACCCGGAGCGGACGGCAACGGCCGTACCGGCGCCAAGCGCGCCCGACTCGCCTCCCTCGCCCTGCGCTTCGGCCTGGTGCGGGAGGAACATCTCGCACTGCTGCCGCCCCGCAGGCGGATCGTCCCGCAGGAGGTCGGCGCGTGAGCTCGTCAGGCTCCGGGGAGGACGTCGAGCAGACTCCACTCGGAACTCCCCGCCTGCCGGCGGGATTCCGGATCGACGGCTGGGAACTGGGGGCGGTCATCGGCTCGGGCGGCTGGGGCACCGTGTACGAGGCCCGCGCGGTCGCCGACGGTACGACGGCCGCGGTGAAGGTGCTGCCGACCGGCGCCCTGGCCCCCGGTCAGCGTGCCGCGCTGGGCGAACTGGTCGCGCGCGAGGTGCGGTTCAGCGCCGAGGCGGACCATCCGCACCTCGTGCGGACCCGGGCCGTGTGCACCGTCGAGGCGCCGGACCTGCCCGCGCTGGACGGGGCGATCGCGCTGGTCATGGACCGCGCCGAGGCCAGTCTGCGCCAGGTCCTTGAGGCAGCCGACAGCGGCTCTCCGGCGCCGGAGGCGGTGCGGATCCTGCGCGGCGTCGCCGCCGGGCTGGCCCATATGCACGGCGCCGGCTGGGTGCACGGCGACCTCAAGCCCGCCAATGTGCTGCTGGGCACGGACGGCGAGGTCTGGCTCGCCGACTTCGGCCTGGCCACCGAACTCGACGGCACCCACGCCCACTTGCCCCCGCTCGGCACGCTCGACCACCTGCCGCCCGAGTGGTGGTCCCAGCGCACCGGGGCCGAGGGCACGCTGGTGCGGCCGACCGCCGACATCTGGGCGTTCGGCGTCCTCGCCCACCAGGTCCTCACCGGCGGCATCCACCCGTTCCCCGGCGCCACCGCACGCGCCCGCTCGCTCGCCGCCCAGGCCTACGCCCGCGGCACCGCACCGCTGCGGCTCGACGCCGGACTCGACGACGACTGGCGCCGGCTCATCGGTGACTGCCTGGCGCCGGACCACACGACCCGGCTCCCCCACACCGCCGCGAGCCTCGTGACCCGGATCCAGCGGCTCTCCGGCACGCGTGGCCGACGCCGACGGCTGCCGATCGCCGCATTGTCGCTGGTCGGTGTCATGGCCGCCGCCACGGTCGGGTTCGCGCTGCTCGGGGGCGGCGACGGCGACGAGGACCTCAGGCGCGGCGCCTCCCCCACCGTCACCGGGACGCCCATCGTGGCCCCCGGGGAGATCCCGGAGGACTCCGACGTGCCCGAGTCGCTGCGCCCCGTGTTCGTCAACGCCGCCCGGCGCTGCACCGACGCGGAGGTCACACCCGCGCTGCTCGCCGCGATGGTGAAGGCGGAGAGCGGGTTCGACGTGAACGCGGCCCGCCCGGAGGCAGAGGAGTACGGCATCGCCATGTGGACGCCGTCGGTGTTCCGGGCCTGGGCGGTGGACGGTGACGGCGACGGGGACAAGGACTACCGGTCGCCGGCGGACGCGATCTCCACGATGAGCCTGTACGTGTGCTGGCTCGACCAGCAGTTCAAGAAGGAGCATCTGCCGGCCGAGGACCTCCCCGCACTGATCGCGGCCGGCTACCGCACGAGCGATCGCACGGTCATCGAGGAGCGCGGGGTCCCCGAGCGCGTGAAGCCGCACGTCGACAAGGTGCTCCGCTTCCTCGCCGCCTACGAGCGGTGAGGAAGCGGCCCCGCGCCGGTCACCGGCCCTCGGTGGTCAGCAGTCCTTGACGTCCGGCAGCCGGTTGTCGGGCGAGCTGATGTAGATGTTCGAGATCCAGCCGCCGTACTGGGGCAGATAGGCCCACCAGTCGTTGGAGTACGGTGGCACGTCCACCTTCTGCCCCCTCTTCTGGCATCCCACCAACACCTCGACACCAGCGGGTAGTTGGGTCATCGGCGCGTTCTGCGTGGACGGGTCCCGGCGGACGTTCACGTGGTCGCTCCAGGTGCCGTACCACCACCCCGCCGGCCGTGCGGCCCCCGGAAGGTTCAGGGAGCGGGTCAGCCGGCCGATGTCCGTGTACGCCTTTCCGTACGACGTGCCGGCCGGGTGCAGCGTGAACACGGCGACTATGTACCGGTCGCCGGCGCCCACGGTCCCGGTGCTGTGCAGCGCGGGCAGGGACAGGTTCACGTCGTCGGCGGGAGCCGGGGCCGGGGCCTGAGCCACGGAGCGTGACGCGCTCTCCGAGCCTCCCGCCCCGCACGTGCCCTTCTCGTAGGAACCCGACCAGCCCTGCTTCACCGCCCACGGCTTCTCGAACGCCCCCGCGATGCCGAAGTGCTGGTCGAAGTCGTCCGCGGCGCATCGCGTGGACTGGCGGAGGTTGCCCATCACGAAGTCGCGCACCGGGGCCGGCGCCGTGTCCAGGAGGTAGCGGTAGATCTTCACGGTGTCGCGGGCCGAGAGCGAGACGTAGCCCCAGTAGCCCTCGTAACCGGCGGGCGGCGGGTTCGTGTCGGTCAGGCCGAGATTGCGGACCATGCGGGTGATGATCGCCGACCCGCCGTTCACCTCCCAGTAGTGGCTGGCCGCGTCGTCGTCGCTGCTGCGCAGCATCGGCTCCAGCAGGGCCCGGTCGGCGGCGGGCACGGTGTAGTCGGGGCCGCGGTTCCACAGGAAGTCCAGCGCCAGCAGCAGCTTCACGACGGAGGCGGACCGGAAGCGGGCGCTCGTGTTGAGCTGCTCGGTGAAGGTGCCGGTCTGCCGGTCGAAGACGGCTGCTCCCGCGGTGACACCGGCGGGCACCTGGACGGACGCGGCGGCGCTCAGGGGCCGGCCGCCGGGGGCAGCGGCGGCTGCGGACCCTGCCGCACCGCTGACGAGCAGCAGCGCGGCGGCGGCGGCAGCGAGAAGACGGCGCATGTGGTGCCTTTCGGAGTTGACGGTTTCCGGGCAGGGGAAGACGGCTGGGCAGAGGGCCGGTGGGGACACCCGAACCCTAGGGAGAGAGGTGAGGCGGCGGTCCCTGACAAATGTCAGGGTGACGGCGGTGCCGAGGCGGCGGCGGCCGTCGCGTCGCGGCCCTGGGCGGCTGACGCACACAGGTAAGTCAAGACTTACCTTTGCTGCGGTCCGACCGCATAGTGGGGAGCCGCACCGAGAGGAGGCCCCCTGTTGTCGCAGTTCAGCGACGGTGCCGCGCGCCAGGTGAAGGCGGAGCAGGACCACGTGACCGCCGTGTACGACCTGCTCGACGTACGCGTGGGCGACGCGCGCAGAGAGCTGACCGAGGTGCTCGAGTCACCGGTCGACAGGGCCGGCAGCGGGCGGGAGGTGTACGAGCGCGATCTCGCCGCCGAGCGTTGGACGAGGGAGGTCCGCCGGCTGGAGGCGGCCGAGACCGGGCTGGTCTTCGGCCGGATCGACGGTGCGGAGGGGAACGCCCTGCACATCGGCCGGCTCGGACTGCACATGGACGGCCTCGACCTGCCACTGCTCGTCGACTGGCGGGCTGAGGCGGCGCGGCCCTTCTACGAGGCGACGACGGTCCACCCCATGGGGCTGCGCCGGCGCCGGCAGCTGCGCTTGGAGGACCGCACGGTCCGCGCGGTGAGCGACGAACTGCTCGACGCCTCCCCCGCCACCCCCGACGACGTCCTGGACGACAACCCCTTGGCCGAGGTCCTTCAGGCTCGGCGGACCGGGCGGATGCGCACGGCCGTCGCGACGCTCCAGACGGAGCAGCACGCGATCGTCCGCTCGCCGCACCGCGGGGTGACCGTGGTGCAGGGCGGACCCGGCACCGGCAAGACGGTGGTTGCCCTGCACCGGGCGGCGTACGTGCTGTACGCGTTCGCCCGGATCGCCGAGCGCGGCGTCCTGGTGCTGGGGCCGAACGCGCGCTTCCTCGACTACGTCTCCCAGGTGCTGCCCTCGCTCGGCGAGAACGACGTGGTCCTGGCGACCTGCGAGGAGCTGGCCGGGACCGAGCCGCTGACGGTCGAGCCGTGGGAAGTGGCGCGGTTGAAGGGCAGTTCGGCGCTGGCGGACGCGCTGGCCCGCCTGGTCGCCGGCCGGCAGGCGGCGGCCGGCGACTTCTCCGTACGGCTGGGGCAGGAACTGGTCCGGCTGCCGGAGGTGGACGTCGCGAGGGCTCGGGATGGCGCTGTGGCCACCGGCCTGGGGCACAATCGCGCTCGCCAGGTCTTCAAGGGACTCCTGATCGACGCGGTCACCGGCCTCCTGGAGCGCGGTGCCGTGGAGGCCCTGGAGCGCATCGACGCCGAGGTCTCCGAGGCCACCGGCCTGGATCTGGACCGTGCCGCGGCGGACGACCTGCGCACCCTCGGCTTCGACGACGCGCCGGCCACCGCACCGGCGGACGAGTTCGACGCGGACGCCGTCCGGGCCGGTCTCCTGGACGATGCCCAGGTGGACCTCGCCGTGGAGGCTCTCTGGCCACGGCTGACGCCCGATGACGTCGTACGGGCACTGCTCACGGACCCGGACGCGCTGGCCGAGCACCTCTCGCATCTCACGGGCGAGGAGCGGGCGCTGCTGCTGCGCGCACCCGGCGCGCCGTGGTCCGACGCGGACGTGCCGCTGCTCGACGAGGCGGCGAGCCTGGTCGACGGCCCGCCCCGGCGGACGTACGGGCATGTCGTCGTGGACGAGGCACAGGAGCTCACCGACATGCAGTGGCGGATGATCGTCCGCCGGTGCCCGGCGAGGTCGATGACGCTGGTGGGCGACTTCGCCCAGGCGGGCCCCGCCTCGACCGCACGCACCTGGTCCGAGGCGCTGGGGCCGAGTCTCGGTCCGCGGTTCGACCTGCACACCCTGACCGTCGGCTACCGCACCACGCAGGAGATCCTGGAGACCACCGGCGACCTCCTCGCGCGGATCGCCCCCGGCCGGACACCGAGCCGCTCGATCCGTCACGGCGACGCTCCCCGCCTCCTCGCCGCACGCCCGGACACCGTCGCCGCCAGCCTTGCCGCGGAACTCCGGACCCAGGCGGCGGAGCACCCCGGTGAACTGCTCGGGGTGATATGCGCCGACGCCCGGACCGACGAGCTGCGCTCCGCCGGGGTCACACGATGGGCGCAACTGATACCGGCGTCCCAGGCACGCGGCCTGGAATTCGACGCCGTGGTCGTCGTCGACCCGGAGGAGATCGTCGCGGCCCGCGGCAGCGGGGAACGCGACCTCTACGTGAGTCTCACCAGGGCCACGAAGCGGCTGTGCACGATCGCCGTCAGCCCCGTGTGACGGGCTCGCGCTCCGCATGCGCCCGCCCGGTGTCGACCGCACCCTTGTGCCATGGCCGGCGCGCATCCGATTGTCGTCTACCCACTCGCCGAGGACGGCGGGAGACGGGTCCGTGTCGACGACCGGTTCGTGGGCATGGCGTACGGCCTGCTCGACATCGTCGAGTTCCTGCGCCTGGCCGGCCTGGACGAGGTGGACGACGACTGGGTCCGCGAGTCCGAGCTGATCGAGTGGCGCGGCAGCGGGCCGGACGGCTGGGGCCGGTAGCGAAGGCCCCGAGCCTCTCCGGTCCGGTCAGCCCGCCGATTCGTGCAGGATGATCCGGGCCCTTCGCTCGACGAGTACCGGAACGAATTCGCGCACCGGCCGGCCCACGAAGGTCGCGTGGGCCATCGCCACGGCCTCCTCGACCTCGGCCGGGCTGTGTGTGGCGCCGAAGGCGCTCTTCAGGCGTTCCACCACCAAGCGGATGGCGTCTTCCTCGCGTGTTGTCTCAGCCACGGTGCACCCTGCCCAAAGCCCGTACGACCTGCCCTGAGGCCCATATCTCAGTCTGCGCCGAAACCTTGGCGGGCGACCACCGCGCTGCGGCGGTCATTGCACGGGGCTCGTGACCCCTGCTCGGGGAGCGGCAGGTTCTGGTGGGCGCGCAGGGCGAGGCTCACCAAGGTCATCAGCAGGTCGAAGTCCGCCACGACCTCCATGCGCACCGTCACCCAGTGCGAGCCGGGGATCAGCCGGACCGCCGTCGCGGCTTCGAGGTGTTCCTCGAACCGTCGGATGACCCGTGCCGTGAGGCAGAGGTCGAGGTCCTGGTCGGAATGGAAATGTGCGATCTCACGGTGGGCTGCGGCCAGTGCCCGGCCGGTTCCGCAGCTCGGTTCCACCTCGGTGAGGTCGGGCCATGTCGCCAAATGCGCGAAGGCTCGCGCGGCCAACGTCATGCGCCCATCATTCACCCCTCACCGCACAGCCACCAGGAGGTGAGGATCCCTTAACCGTTCCGTTCGCGTGATTGTCCTGATCCGGTTTCGACGATCTTCCGCCACGGCGAACCCTGCGTGGAGTTCACCCCTTGTCCGGTGTCGTCCCGTTCGGCGGCCCAGGCGATGTGGCCGTCGGGGCGGATCAGGGCGGCGCGCAGCTCCCGCCAGGCGGCCGGGGGCCGGTCGAGCGGGCCGGTGTGGACGGCGAGGCCCTGCCGGGGGCGGTCCGGTGTGCCGTCCGGCGTGAGGTCGAGGAGCAGGTGGGCGTCGGGGCGGAGGAGCTCGAACAGGCTCTTGTCCGTGCCGGTGAAGGCGAGGTCGGGGGCGCGGGTGCCGGTGAGGGGATGGGCGGCCGGGTCCGTCGGGGGGTAGCGGACGGCGAGGCCGGTGAGCCGTTCGGCGAGGGCCCGGTTGAACGCCGGCTGGGTGGCGAGCATGCCGCTGAACAGGGCGCGCAGGTCGAGGCCCTCGGGCGTGAAGGTGGTCATCAGGGCGGTCTGGGCTCGGCTGTGTTCCATCAACTGGACACCGACCGGGTGCCGTTCGGCGTGGTAGGTGTCCAACAGGGTCTCCGGAGAGCGCCCGTTCAGTGTCGCGGCCAGCTTCCAGCCGAGGTTGTGCGCGTCCTGGATGCCTACGTTCATGCCGACTCCCCCGGTGGGAAAGTGCTGGTGGGCGGCGTCTCCGGCGAGCAGCACGCGCCCGCGCCGGTACTCGGCGGCGAGCCGGGTGGCGTTGCCGAAGCGGGACAGCCAGGACGGGTCGCGCATGCCGAAGTCGTCGCCCGCGACGGCAGCCGTCCCGCGCCGCAGTTCGTCCAGCGTGAGGTCGCCGGGCCACTCGGTCGTGAGGCTGTCGGGGCCGACTCCCACGATGCGGAAGCGCCCGTCGGGCAGCGGCGCGATCATCACGCCGCCTTGGTCCGTGAAGGAACTGAAGCCGGAGGGCGGCGGGTTGTCGAGGACGACGTCGCCGAGGCGGCCGAGGACCGTGGACGGTGTGCCGGGGAAGTCGATGCCGGCAGCGGTGCGCACGGTGCTGCCGGAGCCGTCGCAGCCGACGAGGTACGCCCCCTCGATCTCGTACGCCCCGTCCGGACCCGTCACCTGGACGGTCACCGCCCGTCCGGTCTCGGTGAACCCGGTGACGCGGTGCCCGCGCACGATCGTGGCGCCGAGGCCGAGCACATGCTCCTGGAGGAGTTCCTCGGTGCGGGCCTGGGGCAGGAAGAGGGTGTACGGGAACGGGGTGTCCAGTTCCCGGAAGTCGAGCCGGTCGTCGAGCATGGCGAAGTGACCGAAGGGGATGGTCAGTCCCTCGGCGAGGAACGGCCTGTGCGCGCCGCGCGAGGCCAGGATCTCGATGGTGCGCGGGTGGACGGTGAGCGCCTTGGAGCGCCGGTCGATCTCCGTTCGCTCCTCCACGACGGTCACGGAGATCCCGCCCAGCCGCAGCTCGGCGGCGAGCCACAGCCCGACCGGGCCTCCTCCCGCGATGACGACATGCCGCTCTCCGGCGGACTTCTCCCCGAGCTTCTCCATGGGTATCTCCATCGCCCCTCTTCTTGGTCACTGACCAACAACGTCCGATCGCAGTAAACTAGGTCAATGACCAAGAGGCAAACGGCCGACCGTCTCGAACCGGCCACCGTGATCCGTGCGGCCCTTGAACTGCTCGACGACAAGGGCCTGGACGCGCTGTCCACGCGGGCGGTAGCCGACCGGCTCGGCGTTCGCATGAACACCGTGCTGTGGCATGTGAAGACCAAGGCCCGAATGCTGGAGCTGATGGCGGACGCGGTCGTCGGCGAGATCCCGCTCGACGACCTCCCCGACTCACCCGCCCTGCGCGCCCCCGAGGTGATCCGCCGCTACCGCCAGGCGTTGTTGGCCCACCGCGACGGCGCCGCGCTCGTCGTCGGCACCTACGCCGCCGAACCGCACACCCTGCACCTGGCGGAGACGCTCGTCGCCGCACTCCTGGACGACGGGCTGAACGAGCGCGAGGCGGCCTGGACCGCATGGACGCTCATCTACTTCACCCTCGGCCTCACCCAGGAGGAACAGGCGGCCGAGCAGCAGTCGCTGGACGACCGCCTGGCGACCGCGATCTCCGGGGAGACCCACCCCGCCCTGCACCGCACCCTCGGCCATCTCACCTCCGAATCCTTCGACGAGCGCTTCGAGTTCGGCCTGAACTCGATCCTCGGGCGACGGTGAGCGCGACACACGGCGACGGCAGTCCCACCTGAAGGTCCGCACCAATAAACCGCCGCACACCCCTTTCCCCTCCCCGACCGCCATGCCATGCTCACGCTCAGCGCGCACGCAAATATGAACTGAGTTCATATCCATGAATATCGCGAAGAGCACAGCATGGAGGGCGGACATGAGCGCACAACCCCGATCGGGCGTCCTGCTGGTGGCCCTGGCCGCGTTCACGACGGGCGCCGTCCCCGTCGCCACGGCCGGCACGGAGGCACGGCACGCGCCCCGCGTCCCGCACACGGCCGTCCTGGACGGCGCCCGGCTCCAGCAGACGAAGGTCCGCCTCGATCGCGGCGACCCCCGACTCCGGCGCGCGGTGCAGGCGTTGACGACCCGTGCCGACAAGTGGCTGAACCAGGACCCGTGGACCGTCGTCGACAAGCCCCGTCCCGCCCCCGGCGGCGACGTTCACGACTACCTCAGCCAGGCCCCCTACTGGTGGCCCTCCAAGACCCCGACCCAGGACAACCCCTGGGGCTGCCCGTACGTGCAGCGCGACGGCGAGCGCAACCCCGAGGTCGACACCGGCACCGACCGCCAGGACGTCGAGAAGACCTTCGACTCCGCCTACGACCTCTCCCTCGCCTGGTACTACACCGGCGACAAGCGCTACGCGCAGAAGGCGGGGCAGGTCCTGCGCACCTGGTTCCTCGACCCGGCCACCCGCATGAACCCGAACCTGGACCACGCCCAGTTCATCCCGTGCAAGTACGACGGCCGGGCCATCGGCATCATCGACTTCTCACAGTCGTACACCAGCGTCCTCGACGCGATCGCCCTCCTGGAGACCGGCGCCCCGGGCTGGAGCACGAAGGACCGCACCGCCATGGCCAAGTGGAACACTGACTTCCGCGACTGGCTCAAGAACAGCGACTTCGGTAAGCAGGAGGCCGCCGCGACCAACAACCACGGCACCTTCTACGACATGCAGCTCGCCGCCCTCGCCTACGCGACCGGTGACAAGGACCTGGCCCGCCGGACCGTACTGGACTCCCGGACCAAGCGCATCGCGCCGCAGATCGCCGCCGACGGCAGCCAGCCCCAGGAGCTGGCCCGCACCAGGAGCTGGCACTACTCGACGTTCGACCTGGTCGCCTACACCCGGCTCGCGGCCATCGGCCGGCACGTCGGCGTGAACCTGTGGGCCTACCAGGGGCCCGACGGACAGAGCCTGTTCAAGGCGGTGGACTATCTGCTGCCCGCAGCGACGGGCGCCGCCGCCTGGCCGCACCCGGAGCTGGAGTTCCACCGGTTCGCGGCGACCGACGTCGTCCATGCCGCCGCCGACGCCGGGGACAAGCAGGCGCAGCGGGCCGTACCGCTGCTGGAGGAGCCGCCGGGCGGTGACCTGTGGGCCCTGCGCCCGGCGGCGGAACAGCTGGACTCGATCGCGGGCTGACCGGCGCCGGCCGGTCGGCCCGCGTGAGCCGTCACACCGTGGACAGGTCGATCGCCCGGTCGACGTCCTGCGGCCGGAGCACGCGCAGGATGCCCTCCAGCAGGTAGTAGTCGGCGTACGGCAGGGAGATCTCGACGCCGTCCTCGCTCGGCCGGTTGCGCGTGCACCGGGCGACGACGGCGTCCGCGCGGGCCGAGTTCCGCGTCAGACAGGTCTCCGCCAGCGCGGTCAGCAGCCGCAGCGCCACGTCACGGTAGGACTGCCGGCCGGTGGCCGCGGCGAGATCGAGCAGACCGCACGCCATGATCGCGCCGGCGGAGGCGTCCTTGATGTCGTACGGCTGCTGCGGGGCGCGGTAGTCCCACACGGGGACGTGGTCCGGGGTGAGCACCCCCACGGCGTAGTCCGCAAGCTTGCGGGCGGTGGCGAGGAACTCGGCGTTCCCGGTGCGGCGGTACATGGTGGTGAAGCCGTACAGCCCCCACGCCTGTCCGCGCGACCAGCACGAGGTGGGGCTGTAGCCCTGCACCGTGTTCGGGCCGATCGCGGCGCCGCTCGCCGGGTCGAAGTCGTAGACGTGCGGGGTCGATCCGTCCGGGCGCGGGAAGACCCGCTGGGCGGTCTTCGCGTGCGCCACGGCGATGTCCAGGTACTTGGCGTCCCCGGTCTGGCTGCTCGCGAAGGCCAGCAGGTCGAGGTTCATCATCGTGTCGATGATGACCCGGCCCGCGTTTCCGGTGTCGTTCAGGGCGCCCCAGGCTCTGATGAAGCGTCCGCGCGGGTTGTACCGCTGGATCAGCGAGTCGGCCGCCCGCAGGGCACCGGTCCGCCACTTGCCGTCGCCCGTCAGCCGCCAGGCGGTGACCCAGGACGGGTAGAAGAGGAACCCGAGGTCGTGCGTGCCGGTGTCGTTCTGGCGGGGGGCCAGCTTCTCGGCCGAGGCGAGCGCCCAGGTGCGGAAGGCGTCGTCGCCGCTGTGCAGCCAGGCCATCCACAGCGTGCCGGGCCAGAATCCGCCGACCCAGTCGCCGTTCTGCGAGTAGGTCCACTTCTCGAACTTCGTGCCGACGGGGAAGGCGGTCACGGTCGGTGCGACCGCGTGGAGCTTGTCGACGGCGTAGTCGGCCGCGGCCTGGAACTTGCGCAGGGTCGGTACCGGCACACGGTCGGCGGTCGGGTCCGCGGCCGCGGCCGGCGTCGAGGACGCCCCTAATGCCGCGGCACCGGCCGCCGTGGCCAGCACAGTTCGCCGGGAAACAGTCATGGCGGTACCTCCAACTGGTCAACGGGAGAACGGAGTTGACCGAGCCTTGCACGACCGGCCCTGGCATGTACACCCACGTGAGTGATGTTCATCCACATGAACGTCATGCCATGTCATGCCGTCACCCTCGCCCTGGCGGACCGTCGCGCGGACGGCCCGCCGGGACTCCGGCCTTCCGCGGTGACAGGTGGTGACGCCCGGACGCCAGCGGCAGGCGATCGAGGCGAAGCCGCCGCCCGCGACGACGTCCACGGCGAACCTGTCCCCACCGCTCAGGACCTGCCGGCGCAGCACGAGTCCGTCCGTGCCGTCCTCGATCGTCTCGACCAGCCAGCGCCCCGCCCCGATGCTCAGCGGCACCTCGGCGGTGCGGGCGGCCCCGGCGTACACGCCGCCGATGAACCAGCGGTCCCCGCCGCGCCGCGCGAGCACGGCCTCCTCGCCAGGCCGGCCGGCGAGCAGCCGGGTGTCGTCCCAGGCCGCCGGAATCTGGTCGAAGTAGCCGCGGGCCAGGGGACGTCGGTCGTACGACTCGGGGGTGCCTGCGAACATCTGGAGCCCGGACTCGTAGGCCACGGCGAGCCCGACCTCCGCCGCGTCCGAGTTGGGGCGCAGCCCTACGCGGTGGAAGGCGCCGGGGGTGAAGTCCATGGAGCCGATGACGTTGCGGGTGAAGGGCAGAGTGGTCAGATGGGCGGCGGTGTTGGTGCGCTTCTCCTCTCCGGCGACGCCCTCCAGGGTCATGACGTGGGGCCAGGTGCGCTGGATGCCCTTCGGGATCGTGGAGCCGTGGAAGTCCACCATGAGGTGGTGCGCGGCCGTCTCGGCGAGGACGGTGTCGTACCAGCGGAGCATGGGCTGCGCCTCGGAGTTCATGAAGTCGATCTTGACTCCCCTGACTCCCCACCGTTCCAGGGTGGGGAGCCACCGGTCGCGCTCCTCGGGGGTGTCCAGTTCTCGCTGGTGGATCCAGACGACGATGCCCACGCCCTTGGCCCGCGCGTACCGCACCAGCTCCGGCATCCAGCTGTCGGTCTGCCAGTCGGGGTCGACGGTCTCCCATTCGCCTGGCTTGTAGTACCAGCCCGCGTCGACGGCCTCGTACGGCCAGTTCCGCTCGGCCGCGTAGTCGACGTACGCCTTCTGCGCGGCGAGGCTCTGGCCCGCCTCCTTGCCGCCCGCGAGCCAGGTCCACAGCACGGTGCCGGGCTCGATCCAGGAGGCGTCGCGGATCCTGGAGGCGGGCGCGAGGTCGTCGGTGAAGGTGGAGCGGGTGACGGTGGCGAGGTCGCCGGTGATCATCGCCCGCCAGGGGGTGACGAGCGGGCCGTCGGTGACGATCCGGTCGTCGGCGAGCTTGATGCGGTAGGTGCCGGTGCCCTGGTCGTGGGCGAGTCGGGCGCCGGAGTAGGCGCCGGTGAGGTCGGACTCGGCGAGCAGGGTGTAGCCGCCGTCGGTCTCGAACAGGGCCTGGTCGGAGTATTCGCCGGTGGGTGCGGTGGCGGCGGTGTGCCGCACGAACTGGCCCTCGTTGTCGACCCGGTAGGTGCCGAGCCACGCGGGGGCGTCCGCCGGCAGGTTGAACGCGGAGGTCTCGCGGAGCACGTCGCCCGAGGCGCCGGGCAGGGCGTACCGGTAGGCGACGCCGTCGGCGGAGGCGCGGACGACGAGGTCGAGGCGGGCGCCCGTGGCGGTGGCGAAGGACAGCCGGGTCTCCTTCATGCGGACCCGCCGGTCGAGTCGTTTGCCGGACCTGGTGCGGTAACGCTCGTCCACGGTCCGGTCCTTGCCGTGCAGGAAGCGCAAGTCCTTGGACAGGTCGGCCTGTTGGGTGACGATGCCGACGGGGGACGGCTCGACGACCGTACGGCCGTCGCGGGACACCGCGAAGCTCAGCGTGCCCGTGGTGTCGTCCAGGGCCACCCGGGCGCGGGGCGCGTGTGCCCCCGTGGACAGGTCCCAGGTCCGTTCGTGCTGTTCCGCCCGTACGGGCGCGCCGGTGAGGAGCGCGGTCACCAGCCCTGCGCAGAGCCCGGCGACCGCCGTTCTGATCGAGACAGCCATGACAGCCCTCCGAGGTGTGTGGCCTTTACGGCAGTCCCCAGGCCGGGCCCGGTGCGCTGACGGCGACGGGGGCGACGGTCAGGTCGGGGCGGGCTCCGGAGTGGACGAGCACTTCACGGCCCTTGGGCAGGTCGATGCCGAGGACGCCGTCGCCCAGGTCGCGGGTGCGGGCGGGGGTTCCGTCGTCGAGGAGGACGGTGAGCCGCCCTTCGAGGCCGTGGCGGAGTTCGAGCGGTTCGCCGGCCAGGCTCCTGATCCGGACGAACCGGGTCTGCCCCGCCTTGCGGACGGCGCTGACCAGGAAGGCGCCCTGGGTGCGGAAGTCGTGCAGTGTGACGTCCGCCCAGTCGGTGGGGACGGCCGGGAAGACGCGGATCACGCCGCCCCAGCTCTGGCAGAACATGTCGTGCAGGGACTGCGAGGCGGACAGCGGTGTCTCGATGACCGGACCGGCCTCGGTGTAGTGGGTGTTGGCCTGGCAGGGGTAGCGGGTGGTGGGATCGAAGAACTTGCGCAGATAGCCGATCGCGGTGTCGCCGTCGCCGGTCATCGCGTAGATGGAGGCGGCACCGGTGTAGCTGTAGCCGCGATGGGCGCCGGTGAGCGAGTGCCAGTGCTCGACCGACTTCGTGATCAGCTCGCGGTCCTCCGGCCGGTCCCAGTTGACGAGGTACAGCGGGTAGACCATCAGCAGGTGCGAGTAGTGCCGGTGGGACTGGGCGTACGGGGTGTCGGCGCCGATCATGAAGCCGTTGGCGTCGACCGGGTACGGGGTGAGCTTGGCCAGGACCTCCTGCCAGCGCGGCTTCGACACGTCCTGGATGCCGAGGAGTTCGGCGGACTCGATGAGCGTCAGGCAGCCCCAGCGGATCAGCGCCAGGTCGTAGTTGGTGTCCTGCGGCGGCACGACGGGGTACTCGGGCGAGAGGGTGCTCGGCAGATGCAGCCTGCCGTCACTGCCCGGGGTGAGGAAGTGCAGGTAGTAGTTGATCGCCCGGCGCAGCACCGGGTAGACCGTGTCGCGCAGCAGCGACTTGTCCATGGAGTGGCGGTACGACAGCCAGACGTTGTGCAGCGCCCAGGTGAGGTCGCCGGTCTCGGCGCCCGAACCCGGCTGTCCGACACCGCGGTTGGCGAACATGTCGGAACTGCGGCCCACTCCGGAGCTGTCGGCGCGGTAGGCGGCGGGCACGTTGGCGACGAGTTGTTCCTGGTTCTGGCGCAGGGTGGTGGCGAGCGCGTCGAGTTCCAGGTGGTTGGAGCCGTGGATGAGCCAGTACTCCAGCTGGACGTTGAGGTTCCACCAGACCGCGGGCCAGGGTGTGGGCTCCAGCCAGGGGCCGGAGGTCGCCATCACAGGACCGCCCGCGCGGCTGGCGGAGGCGACCTTGTAGAGCTGGATCCAGTGGAAGCTCTGGAGCCGCTGGTCGGGGAAGGAGACGAAGCTCTTGCGGTAGAAGGCGTGCCACCAGTTCGTGTGCCGTCGCCGCAGGGCTTCGTACGACGTCGCGCGCCGCAGGTTGCGCAGGGCGTCGGCCTCGGCGGCGGTGTCGGAGGGGAAGCTGTGTCCGACGGAGAGGAGCAGGTCGTCGTCGGCCCGGCGGTACGCGGTCACTGTCCGGCCGCCGCCGGTGAGAGGTTGGAGGACCTGTTCGGTGCCGTCGGGGGCTGTCCGTGTGGTCCAGGGCGGGTTGGCGGTGTAGTCGGCGGGCGGGGCCTCGCTGATCTTGCGGGGGCTGACGGCCTCCTCGGGGTGGAAGGTCCAGGTGACCCGTTCGCCGCCGTCGGCGCTCGCGCGCACGGCCAGGACCTCGTCGTGGACGAGCGCGGAGAGGGTGAGCGTGCCGACGGTGGTGGTGACGGTGCCGGTGAGTTCGGCGTTCCACAGGCTCAGTCGCCAGTTCACGGCGGTGACGGTGCCGACGGGATCGAGCGTGAGGTGCCCGACGGGCAGCCGGCAGGTGCCCCAGCCGCTGCCAAACCGGGGCCGGTGGTCCTGGACCCGGCCGTGCTGGACGGTGAAGCGGATCCGGCCAGCCTCCGGCTCCTGGTAGATCATGCTGCCGAGCAGTCCGTCGCCGAGGAACGGGCCCTCGTACCAGCGGGTGGGCAGCCTGGTCCACAGCAGGTCCTGGCCGCGCAGGAAACCGGCCCACGCGTCGTCACCGGTCATGGTGTTGCGGAGCTTCCACGGGCGTCCGCCGTCCCGGGTCACCGAGCCGTCGGCGGCGGACGGATCCGCCCGTAAGGCCTCCTGTGCCCCGGCCGCCCCGGGCAGAGCCGCTGCTGCCGCGCCGCCGAGGGCGGTGCCGAGCACGGCTCTTCGGGCCACCTTCGAACGTTGCTCCGGCTGTGAGGTCATCCTTGTCCTCCAGACCTGACGGATCATCGATACATCGGGTGTATCGCGGAACCTAGCAGGCTTGCCGGACGTGTCAATGACCTCAACGGCACCATGGGTAGGCGAGTTTCGGGCACTTATCGGGCCTGACCATGGCGCCCATGTCAGCGAACCCCGTCCAAGTTTCTGACTCATCCGATGTATTGACGAGTGGCCGACTCGTCGAGGTGGTCGGCTGGCGCGGCCCGCTTCGGCTGGACGCGGAGACCGGCCTGAGGGTCACGGTCGAGGACGAACAGGCCCTGTCCGAGGCGGACTTGCCGAGCGCGGCACTCGACGCGCCCGCTCTGCACGAGTGGACGCTGACCGTGCCGGAAGGCAGGCGGCGCTTGCGGGAGATCGGCCTGCCGACGTGGTGGATCTGCGGCATGGCCGAGTACGAGACCCTGCCGGCCGCCGCCATGCTCCCCTCCACATCTGGAGGGCCCGACCGAGGGCACACTCGTCGAGCCGGCACCCGACCTCGACGTGTTCACCCGCGCCCTGAAGGCCATCTGCCGCTACGGCAACGCCTGTTGGCACCCCTACCCGGTGGAGGAGGACCAGGACGCGTTGGCGCGGGTCTTCCTGGACGAGATGGAGGAACTGGCTCCCGGCCAGGCTCGACCCCGAGGCGCCCAGCGGCATCCTGTGGAGCCGGCTGTACGCCGGGATCACCGAGGTGGGCGTGGACGACCACTGGATCAGGGGCCGCCCGCTCCCGGAACCGGCCTTCCCGCCCCGCCGAATAGGGTGGCGGCGTGGACCTCAACGCCGTACGCACCTTCGTCGCCGTCGCGGACGCCGGTCAGTTCCAGAAGGCCGCCATCGATCTGTCCCTGACCCAGCAGGCCGTGTCCAAGCGCGTCGCGGCCCTGGAGCGGGAGCTCGGCGTGCGGTTGCTGAACCGCACGCCGCGCGGCGCCGAGCTCACCATCGACGGACAGGCCTTCCTGGCCCACGCCCGGTCCCTGCTCCAGGCCGAGGAGCGGGCGAGGGCCTCGGTGCGGCCCGGCAGCCGTGCCCTGCGCGTCGACGTGATCGGCCGCCGGGCGTCGCTGGCCGGTCTGCTGCGCGACTTCCACCGCGCCCGTCCCGAGATCGCCCTCGACGTGGTGACCCTGCCCGGCGCCGAGGAGGCCATCGCCGCCCTGCGGGACGGGACGATCGACGCGACCTTCCGGGCCGTCACCATGCCGGGGCAGAAGATCCCCGACGGCATCGAGATCAACCCGGTCCACGACGAGCCGCTGCACCTGTTCACCGGCCCGGCCCACCCGTTCGCCGGTGCGGCCGCCGTCACCCCCGCCCAGCTGGCCGGGCACCGGATCTGGATGCCGGGCAACGTCCCGGGCACGGAGTGGACCGCGTACTACGAGGCGATGGCCGCGGAATTCGGGCTGACCATCGAGGCGACCGGCCCCAACTTCGGCGTCGAGGCGCTCATCGACACGATCGCGGCCTCCTCGACGCTGGCGACCATTCTCGGTGCCCAGACGCCCCTGGTCTGGCCGGCCGGCTACGAGATGCGCCTGATCCCGCTGCGCGACCCGACCCCGGTCTACCCGCACTCCCTGCTCTGGCACGCCGACAACCCGCACCCGGCGCTCACCGCACTGCGCGAGCACCTCACCCCGGTGCACCACGACCTCCCGGCCGGGGAGACCTGGGCACCGGCGTGGGCCCGCCGCCGCGCCTGAGCGGACCTGGGCGCCGACTCCCGTCAGGCACGGCCGTCACCTGGGCCTGACGTCGTCCGTTCGCTCGCCCTCGGCCTGGGACGGCTCGGTCCTGGGGACGTCCGGGTGCTGTTCCATGGCCGTGCGCTCGGCCGGCTCCTCGCGTTCGCCCTCGGCCTGCGAGGGGGTGTGCGAGTACAGCCAGCGGTCGTATTCCGAGGCTCCGGTCTTCATGGCCGACCTCCCTTGGTCGTTCACCTCCCATGCTGCGCCCGACGCGGCGCGGCGACCAGCCGTCACCGCGTCCGGTGAGTCTGCCGGGGGCCATGAGTCCCGTGGGTCCGGGGGCCGGCTCAGTCGGTCAGGCCCAGCCGGTCGCAGGCCGGGCGCAGTGTCGGGGGACAGATCTGCCGCACGGTGAACACGCCGTCGTGGAGGACGGTCCGCCCGAGGTCGTCGGCCGTCACCGGGACCGGCGTGAGCAGGATGGACGGGACGTCCTGGTCGGTGGGGCTGTCGATCTGCGTCGTCGCGACGTCACGGACGTCCTCGCCCCGCCCCAGCGCGATGGCCATGGCGGCGGCCGCGGCGGCCTCCTTCTCGAACGGCTTGTACACCGACATGTACTGCTCACCCTTGAGGATGCGCCACACGGCCTCCAGGTCGGTGTCCTGGCCGGTGATCGGGGGAAGATCCTCGACGCCGGCCTTCTTGAAGGCCGAGATGACGCCGGCGGCGATGGCGTCGTTGGCGGCCAGGACACCGCTGATGCGGTCCGCCCCGAGCGAGGAGATCGCGGCGGACATGTTGGCGTGGGCGCTCTCCGGACTCCAGCCCTGGGTCTCGTAGGATCTGGCGATGTCGACCCTGCCCGACATCGCGGACACCGCGCCGTCGCGGAACCACGCCGCGTTGGCGCTGCTCGGGTCGCCGTTCATCATCACGACGGTCCTGCCCTTGCCGCGCTCGGCCATGGCCTTCATGAGCGCCTCGCCCTGCATCCTGCCGATCTTCGCGCCGTCGAAGCTGACGAAGCCGGATATCGGACCCTCGGCGAGCCGGTCGTAGGCGATGACCGGGACGCCCGCGCGGTCCGCCTCCTGGATCGAGGAGCGCAGCGCCTTGCTGTCGGCCGGGTCGAGGATCAGGACCTCGGCCCCGTTGGTGATCATGGAGATCATCTGCTGGCGCTGTCTCGCCGCGTCGTTCTCGGCGTTGGCGTACACCATCTCGCAGTCGTCGCACAGTTCCTTCAGCCGCTGCTCGATCAGCGGTTTATCGGATTTCTCCCAGCGGGGGGTCACCTTGTTCGGCAGCAGCAGACCCACCGTGAAGCTGTCCGAGTCCGCCTCGCCGTCCCCGCCGCAGCCCGCCAGGGCCACCGCCAGCAGTCCGGCGACGAGTGCCGCGACGGCGCGCAGGGCATGAGTCCACATCGCAGCTCCCCTCCGTTCACAACGTCGCGTTCGCGGTGACGGGATCGTTCGCCGGCACCGCGATCTCGCTCCACACCTGCTTCCCGCCGGCCACCGGGACCGTGCCGCTGGCGTCCGACACGGCTTCGACCAGCAGCAGGCCCCGGCCGCCGGTCGACTCCCAGTCCACGATCACGGGCTTGGCGGGTGCGCGCGGCGAGGAGTCGCTCACGCTGACCCGGACCCGGTTGCCGCGCAGCACCAGGTCCAGGCGTACCGATCCCTGTGTGTGCACCAGGGCGTTGGTGACCAGTTCGGACACGACGAGCAGCACCGCGTCGGCGGCCGCCTGGACGTTCCAGCGGCGCAGGGTGCGCGCGGTGAAACGGCGGGCGTGCATGACGGCGTCGGGCAGCCGCCACACCACCCAGCCGGCCCGGATCGGCTTGGTCCTCATGCCGTCGTAGCGCAGCAGCAGCAGCGCCACGTCGTCCTCGCGCCGGCCGATGTCGCCGAGCAGGGTGTCGGCCATCCGCGCAGGGTCCACGGGATCGGCGCCGGCGAGCGCGGCACGGGTCCGTGCCATGCCGGCGTCCAGGGGCAGGTCGGCTGCCTCGACCAGACCGTCGGTGACCAGGGCGAGCACCGTGCCCGGCGTCAGCGCCACGGCGGTCAGCGGGAACTCCGCGTCGGCGAGGATCCCGAGCGGGGGCCCGCCCTCCACCTGCACCTCCTCGGTGCCGCCGTCGGGATGGCGCAGCAGCGGTGAGAGGTGTCCGGCGCGGACGAAGAGGGTGGTGCCCTCCTCCATGTCCAGTTCGACGTAGCAGCAGGTGGCGAAGAGGTCGGTCTCCATGCCGACGAGGAGGCGGTTGGCGTGGGAGACGACCACGTCGGGCGGGTGGCCCTCCACCGCGTACGCCCTGACCGCGGTGCGCATCTGCCCCATGATCGTCGCGGCTCCGGCGCTGTGCCCCTGTACGTCGCCGATGACGAGCGCGACGCGGTCCTCGGACAGTGCGATGACGTCGTACCAGTCGCCGCCCACCTGGAGTCCCCGGCGGGCGGGCAGGTAGCGGGCGACGGCGATGCCGCCGGGCAGTTCGGGCAGCCGCCGGGGCAGCAGGCTGCGCTGGAGCATCGTCGCGAGTTCCTGCTCGGCGTCATGGGCGTGCGCGCGCTTGAGGGCCTGTCCGACCAGCGCCGCGGTGGCGGTCAGCAGCGACCGCTCCTCGGGGATGAACTCGTGCGGCCGGTCCCAGCCGACCACGCAGACCCCGGCGACGCTGCCCTTGGCCGGCAGCGGCAGGACGGCGAGGCCGCCGGGGCCGATGCCCGCGAGGCCGGATTCGAGGGCGGTGCCCGCCGGCCACAGGTCCATCCGGCCGTCCCGCAGGGCCAGTTGGAGGGTGGGCAGGGCGCTGACCGGCGCGTCGGGCCACTCCGAGCGCCACTGGGCACGCCACAACTCGGGCCAGGCGTCGGGCTCCGGCGGATCGAGCAGGGTGACCATCAGACGGTCGTCGCGTACGTCGGCGAGTGCCACCCGGTCCGCGCCGAGGGGTTCGCGCAGCGCGGTGAGCGCGACCCGTCCGACGTCCCCGACCGTCACGGCGTCGTCGAGGGCGGCGGTCAGCCACTGGATCCGGGACACGTCGTCGGCGCCGCGGCTCTTGACCTGGGTCGCCGTGACCACGCCGAGCAGTTGCCCGGGCTCGTCGGCGGTGCCCGCGAGTACCCGGCAGCTCAGACTCAGCCAGCGCACCTCGCCGGTCAGGCGGCGGACGCGGAACTCCAGCTCCCGTCGCCTCAGCGCGTGCAGGGACGGCTCCAGGACGGACATCAACGCCGGGATGTCCTCCGGGAGGGCGTGCGCGAGCAAGGTGTCGGCCTTGCCGTCGAAGTCGTCCGGGGTGATGCCGACCAGCTCCAGGAGCGCCTCGTCGGCCTCGATCAGACCGGTGTCGGGCACCAGGACGAACGAGCCGACGCGCATCCCGCGCAGCGCGTGGCTCAGCGGGGACGCGCCCGGCGGCCTGCCCTCCTCGGTGCGCAGCACGCAGGCGACGGCGTCGGCGTACCGCTCCAGGAAGCGCTGTTGCCCGGCGTCGAATCCGTCCGCCGAGGCTCCCACGACGACCAGGCAGCCCAGCCGTGTGCCGTCGGACCCCAGGGGCAGCGCGCCGAGCGAGGCGGTCCTGGCCCGCGGCGGCGTGGGCGCGCCCTCGGGGTAGGAGGCGAGGGCGGCGGCGTTGAGCCAGAGGGGCCGGTCGGTGCGGAAGGCGTGTGCGGCGGCCGAGCCGCCCGACATGGACAGCCGCTGCGGCAGCCGGTACTCGGGGGAGACACCGCCGGCCGATTCCAGCAGCTGGAGCTCGTCGCCGCCCGCGCCGGTCGTGTAGAGCCCGGTCAGTGCCGCTCCGGCGAAGACCAGCGCGCGGTCACTCGTGGCGGCCTGCGGCGCCGTAGGCGGTGACCCGGTGACTGCGGCGCCGGCCTCGGATGCCTCCGGCACCGGAAATCCGGTCCGGGCACGGCCGTCATGAGGCATGTCCGCAACCTTCCTCCCGTCCCTGCCGGAGGTGTCGAGGGAGCGCGGGCAACCCCGACTCCCAGCGCTGCTCGGCGCCCGAACACCAGAATCGCATATATGGATGAGCTGGACATATCTGCTCGCTCGCCGCTCCTGGACTCGTCGCACGCACGGCCGCCGGGACACCCCGTCCGCCGCCCGCCGAGGGGCCCTCGCTGCGTTCGCCGATCGCCCCGCCCGGTGTCACACTGACCAGGTGGTCGGCATGTGAGAAGGCCAGGTGTCGCCATGTTCGGCAGAGAGATCCCCCGTATGAAGGCCTCCATACGCAACGCGGCCCTCTCCATGATCGCGATCCTCACGGCCGTCGGACTCGCCGCCTGCGGGACGGACGGCCAGAGCGCCTCCGGCACGGAGAACGGGCCCAAGATCGGCGTGCTGCTGCCGGACTCGACCACGGCCCGCTGGGAGACCCAGGACCGGCCGTTCCTGGAGAGGAAGATCCACGAACTGTGCCGCACGTGCACGATCGAGCACGGCAACGCCAAGGGCGACGTCGCGATGCAACAGCAGCAGATGGACTCCATGATCTCCGAGGGAGTCGACGCCATCCTGCTGGTGGCGGTGGACTCCCGGGCCCTGGCCGCCTCGGTCAGCAAGGCGGAGGAGGCCGGCATCCCCGTCATCGCCTACGACCGCCTCTCCGAGGGCCCGATCGCGGGCCATGTCTCCTTCGACGGCCAGGAGGTCGGCCGTCTCCAGGGCCGGGCGCTGCTGAAGGCCATGGGCGACGAGGTGCCCGGGGCCGAGATCGTGATGATGAACGGCGACCCCAGCGACCCCAACGCGGTGCTGTTCAAGGAGGGCGCGCTGTCCGTGCTGTCGGGACAGGTGAAGATCGGCAAGGAGTACGACACCATCCAGTGGCGGACCGAGGCCGCCAACCTGAACATGTCCGGCGCCATCGCCGCCCTCGGCGCCGGCAACATCCAGGGCGTCTACGCCGCCAACGACAGCCTCGCCGCCGGGAGCATCTCCGCAATGAAGTCGAACAAAATGGACCCGCTGCCCCCGGTCACGGGACAGGACGCGGAACTCGCCGCCGTGCGCCGCATCGTCCGCGGCGACCAGTACATGACCGTCTACAAGCCCTTCCCGCCCGAGGCCGCCGCCGGCGCCGCGATGGCCGTGGCCGCGGCCCGCGGGGAGAACCTGGACCGGGTGGCCAAGGACAAGGTGCGCACCAGCGAGGGCAAGACGGTTCCGGCGGTGATGCTCACCCCGGTCTCCGTGACCGTCGGCAACATAAAAGACGTCCTGGTGAAGGACGGCGTGTACACGGTCCGGCAGATCTGCGTCCCCGATCTCGTCGCCGCCTGCGAGAAGGCCGGGTTGACCTGACCTCGGCCCGGAGCCGTCCGGGCCACGGGAAGGAGATGGTGTTCCGTGCCCGCTCCCCTGCTGGCCCTGCACGGCGTGTGCAAGCGCTACGGCGCCGTCGAGGTCCTCATGGACATCGAGCTGGAGATCCACGCCGGCCAGGTCGTCGCGCTGCTGGGTGACAACGGAGCCGGCAAGTCGACCCTGATCAAGGTGATCTCGGGGGTCGCGCCCGCGGACCGGGGCGACATCGCCTGGGACGGCCGCCCCGTCCACATCCGGCGCCCCAACGACGCCCGGGACCTCGGGATCGCCACCGTCTTCCAGGACCTCGCGCTGTGCGGGAACCTCGACGTCGTCGGCAATCTGTTCCTGGGCCGGGAGATCCGCAGGTACGGCTTCCTCGACGAGATGGAGATGGAGCGCCGCACCGCGCAACTGCTGGAGCGCCTGACCAGGGGCGTCCCCGAGCTTCGGGCGCCCGTCGTGTCCCTGTCCAGCGGTCAGCGGCAGACGGTCGCCATCGCCCGCTCCCTCCTCGGCGAACCACGGCTCCTGCTGCTGGACGAGCCGACGGCGGCGTTGGGACTCCAGCAGACCACCGAGGTCCTCGACCTGGTCGACGAGCTGCGGGACCGGGGCGTGGGCGTCCTGCTGATCAGCCACAACATGGGCGACGTCAAGGCGCTCGCGGACCGTGCCATCGTGCTGCGGCTCGGCCGCAACAACGGCTTCTTCGACGTGAACACCGTCTCGCAGGAACAGATCATCTCCTCCATCACCGGGGCGACGGAGAGCACGCCCCGCCGGCCGGCCCATGAGGAGGCGGCGTGGTGAAAGGGACGCACGACATCGCGGACACCCCGCAGGCCGAGACCGGCGAGTCCGCCCCGCCCGACGCGCCCGGCGCCGAGGCCCGCAAGACGCCTCGCGGGTCCGCCGCCGGGCGGGCCCTGGAGAGCTGGATCGCCTTCGCCCGGCGCAAGCTGCGGGCCGGTGAGGTGGGCTCGCTCCCGGTCGTCGTCGTCCTCGCGGTCGTCTGGATCACCTTCCAGTCCCTGAACTCCAACTTCCTCTCACCGCGCAACCTGTCCAATCTCAGCGTCGACATCGTCGGCACCGGACTGATCGCCGTCGGCATCGTGTTCGTGCTGCTGCTCGGCGAGCTCGACCTCTCGGTCGGCTCGATCAGCGGGCTCGCGGCGGCCGTGTTCGCCGTGCTGAACGTCAACAACGGCGTCCCCGAGTGGCTCGCCCTGATCATCGGGGTGCTGGCCGGCGCGGCCGCGGGCACGGTGCAGGGCTACTCCTTCGCCAGAACCCGGGTGCCCGCGTTCGTCGTCACGCTCGCGGGGCTGCTCACGTGGAACGGCTTGATGCTCTACATCCTGGGCAGCAGCGGCACCATCAACCTCGACGAGAACGGGCTCGTCGCGAAGCTGACCAACTACTACTTCACCGACGCGGCCGTCGCCTACGGGCTCGCCGCGCTCGCCACGGGCCTCGTCTTCCTGGTGTCGTACCTGGACCGGCGACGCCGGATGGCCGCCGGCATGCCGCATCGCTCGCTCCAGATCATCGGGGTGCGCGCGGGCGGGCTCGCGGTGATCGCCTTCGCCGTCGCCTATCTGCTCAACCGGTTCCAGGGTCTGCCGCTCGCCCTGCTGATCTTCCTCGTGGTGGTGGCCGGCCTCGACATCGTGCTGCGCCGCACGCACTACGGACGCCAGGTGTACGCCCTCGGCGGCGGCGTCGAGGCGGCCCGGCGTGCCAGCCTCCATGTGACGCGGGTGCAGACCGCCGTACTCGCGGTCTCCGGCACCATGGCCGCGATCGGCGGACTGTTCCTGGCCTCGCGCATCACCTCGGTGAGCCAGACCTCGGGGTCGGGGGTGCTGCTGCTCAACGCCATCGCGGCGGCCGTCATCGGCGGCACCAGCCTGTTCGGCGGGCGCGGTTCGACGTGGTCGGCGGTGCTCGGGATGCTGGTGATCCAGTCGATCGCCTCGGGCATGGCCCTCACCGACACGCCCGCCGCCGTCCAGTTCATGATCACGGGCGGGGTGCTGTTCGCCGCGGTGGTCATCGACGCCCTGTCGAGACGCACGCAGGAGGCGCACGGACGAGCCTGAGCGGCGGCGCGAGCAGCCCTGCCGCGCGCACGGGATGCTGGAGTCAGGGCGCGGGACGAGGACGGCCGGGAGGTGATCGCGGTGATCGCCGTCAACCCGATGGACAGCGACTCGGTGCTGGCGACCTTCGGTGCCCTCGGGGTCCTCGTGGTGATCCTCGCGGAGTCGGGCCTGCTGGTGGTCGGCTTCTTCCTGCCCGGTGACACGCTCCTCTTCCCGGCGGGCGTGCTGTGCGCGGCGACCGCCGACCAGGCGCCTCGGCTGGTGCTGTGGCAGGTGCTGCTGTGCGCGGCCGTCGGCGCCGTGGTGGGCGGTCAGATCGGCTATCTGCTGGGCCGGCACGGCGGACGGGCGCTGCTGGCCCGCACCTCGAAACGACGGGTCCGGGACGCGGCGGCCCGCGCCGAGAAACTCCTGGCCCGCTACGGCTACGGCAAGGCCCTGGTGATCGGCCGTTTCATCCCGCTGGTGCGCACGGTGCTGCACCCGGCGGCCGGCGCCCTCGGTGTACCCGTGCGGACCTTCACCGTCTGGCAGATCGTGGGCGGTCTGCTCTGGTCGCAGGCCCTGGTCCTGGCCGGCTACACACTCGGCGCCTCCGTCCCCGGCATCGACGCCTACCTGCTGCCGCTGGTCGCCCTGGTCGTCGTCCTCTCCCTGCTGCCCCTGCTCCCGGTACTGACGGAGTCCCGGCGCTCGAAACGCGACCGCTGACGCCGGACCGGAGCAGCCGATCTTCCCCAACTCGTGCCTGTGCACGGGCTCTTGCTCCCCGGACCGCGATCTCCGGAAATTCTCGTTCGACCCGTCGGACATTGTTCGAAAACCCTTGACGCTGTGCCACGGCCCGTTTGACACTCTCGCAACACGACGTCACACAGCCGAAACGGCAGGTGCCCACGGCCGAGGCCCCGCCATGCGTCAGCAGGGAACTCGACATGCCGTACATCGCACGCGTCCGTGTCCGCGCGAGACGTCTGGCGGGCCTGCTCGCCGGGCCGACCGTCGCGTCGTTGGTGCTGGGGCTCGCCGCGCCCGCCCCCACCGCACGGGCCACCGAATCCGTCGGAGCCGGCGAAGTGGCCGACGCCGCGGACATCACCGACGGTCTCGCTCTGCGGTACCAGCTCGACGCCGTCTCCGGCAGCACCGTCGCCGACGCCTCGGGCCACGGCCGGGACGCGACGGTGAGCGGTGCCGCCGACTGGTCGGGCACCGGTCAGGGCCTCGCCTTCAACGGCTCCGACACCTACCTCAAGGTGCCGAACGACGTGTTGAAGGGCATGGACTCGATCTCCGTCTCGCTGGACGTGATGGTCGACTCCGCCCAGAGCACGCCGTACTTCATCTACGGCTTCGGCAACTCCAGCGGCAGCAACGGCAACGGCTACCTCTTCACCACCGGCAACTCCCTGCGGACGTCGATCGCGACCGGCAACTGGTCGACCGAGCAGACCACGAAGCCCGCCGACTCCCACAACCTGACCCGCTCGGTGTGGAAGCACCTCACCTACACCCAGACGGGCACCACGGGCGTGCTGTACGAGGACGGCGTCGAGGTCGGGCGGAACACGGCCGTCACGATCACGCCCGGCGCCATCGGCTCCGGCACCACCACCGCCAACTACATCGGCAGGTCGGTCTACTCCGGCGACAAGCTCTTCAAGGGCCGCATCCGCGACTTCCGGGTCTACGACCGCGCGCTCGGCGCCGCCGAGGTCGGGCAACTCGCCCTCCCCGTCGCCACGCAGGGCGTCGCCGACGACAAGGCCGCGCTGAGCCTCGGTGACACCGGCGCGGTCGTCGCCGACCTGGACCTGCCGCGGACCGGCACCACCGGCGGCTCCCTCATCGATTGGGCCAGCGACGATCCGGCGGTCGTGTCCGACACCGGCGAGGTGACCCGTCCCGCCGCCGGCCGGCCCGAGGCCCACGTCACGCTCACGGCGACCCTGAGGAAGGGCTCGGTGACCGACACCAAGGCATTCGACGTCACGGTGCTCCCCGACTTCGACGACCGGACGGCGACCGAACAGGCGGCCGCGGCGCTCGGCGTCCGCAACCTCGACGACGTCCGCGGCAACCTCACCCTCCCGGCCACCGGCGCGTACGGCACCGCCGTCACCTGGTCCTCCGCCGAGCCGGACGTCGTCTCCGCCGACGGCGTGGCGCACCGCCCCGCGCACGGCGAAGGCGCCACCACCGTCGAACTGACCGCCACCGTCACCAAGGGCACGGCGAGCACGACCCGCGTCTTCACCGCCGAGGTGCCCGAACTGCCGAAGAGCGAGGCCCTCAAGGGCTACATGTTCAGCTACTTCACCGGCGAGGGCACCGCCGACGGCGAGCAGCTCTACGCAGCCCTGAGCAAGGGCAACGACCCACTGCGCTGGCGGGAGTTGAACGACGGCAAGCCGGTCCTCACGTCCACGCTCGGCGAGAAGGGCCTGCGCGACCCGTTCATCATCCGCTCCCCGGAGGGCGACAAGTTCTACCAGATCGCCACCGATCTGCGGATCTACGGCAACGGTGACTGGGACGCCGCACAGCGCACCGGCAGCAAGTCCGTCATGGTGTGGGAGTCCACCGACCTCGTCCACTGGACGAACCAGCGGCTGGTGAAGGTCTCCCCGGACAGCGCGGGCAACACCTGGGCGCCGGAGGCGTTCTACGACGCGGAGCGCGGCGAGTACGTCGTCTTCTGGGCGTCGAAACTGTACGACGACGAGGCGCACTCCGGCGACACGTACAACCGCATGATGTACGCGACGACCCGCGACTTCTACACCTTCAGCGAGCCCAGGGTCTGGATCGACCGCGGCTACTCCGTCATCGACTCGACGGTGATCCGGCACGACGGGACGTACTTCCGTCTCTCCAAGGACGAGCGCAACAACAGCTCCTCCACGCCCAACAGCAAGTTCATCTTCGAGGAGAAGAGCGACTCCCTGCTGGACCTGTCCTGGACCGCCGTCGCCGAGGGCATCGGCAAGGGCGCGATGAGCGCGGCCGAGGGGCCGCTGGTGTTCAAGTCGAACACCGAGGACAAGTGGTACGCGTTCCTGGACGAGTTCGGCGGGCGCGGCTACATCCCGTTCGAGACGACCGACCTCGCCTCCGGCACCTGGACCCCGTCCACCGGCTACGACCTCCCGGCCAGGCCCCGTCACGGCACGGTCCTGCCGGTGACCCAGGCCGAGTACGACCGTCTGCTGCGCGCCTACCAGCCCGACCAGTTGGTTCAGGGCGTCGAGGACGTCGAGGTGGGCACCGGCGTCGGCCGGGCGCCCGTCCTGCCCGCCACCGTCATCGCGACGTACGCCGACGGCGTCGCGCGCCCGGTCGCGGTGACCTGGGAGGACGTCCCCGCGTCGAAGTACGCGCAGGCCGGCACCTTCACCGTGACCGGCAGCCTGCCGGACGGCGCCGCGATCCCGGTCAGGGCCGAGGTCACGGTGTCGGAGGCGGGCCCCGACGTCCCCGCCGACCTGCTTCTGCACTACGGCTTCGACGAGACGGGCGGCAGCATCGCCCGTGACTCCAGCGGTCACGGCCAGCACGGCACCTACGTCCGTACGCCCGACTTCGGCACCGGCGTGAAGGGCGGCTCGTTCAGGATGTCCGGCGACTCGGCCTCCCCCTACGTGAAGATCCCGAACGGCGTGCTGAGGAACGCCGACAGCGTCACCGTCTCGACGTACGCCAGGTGGAAGGGCGGCAACAACTTCCAGTGGCTGTTCGGGCTCGGTCCGGACAGCGACAGGTATCTGTTCGCCACTCCTTCCAACGGCGGCTCCAGCCTCTACTCGGCCATCACGAAGGCGAGTTGGTCGGCGGAGTCGAAGCTGACGGCCGGATCGCGGCTCACGCCCGGCGAGTGGCGGCACGTCACCGTCACCCTGGACGGCGCGACCGGCGCGATGGTCCTCTACGTCGACGGCATCGAGGCGGCCCGCACGACGACCACCATCAAGCCGTCCGAGCTGTACGACGCGAGCAAGGACCACACCGGCTACATCGGCAGGTCCCTGTACTCGGCCGACCCGTACTTCGGCGGCGAGGTCGACGACTTCCGCGTCTACGGCCGGGCACTGACCGCCGCCGAGGTGATGGAGCTCAGCGGCAACACAGCCGGCATAGCCAGGGCGACGCATCCGGCGCTGAAGGTCGACGCGCTCGTCGACAACGCGGGCGGCAGGATCACCCTGCCGATGCGGGAGGGCACCGATCTCACCTCCCTCGCACCGGAGTTCACGCTCGCCCGCGGCGCGGCGATCAGCCCGGCCTCCGGCAGCGTGCGGGACTTCAGCGAGCCGGTGACGTACGAGGTGACGGGCTCCGACGGCACGAAGCGCACCTGGACGGTCTCGGCGCTGGTGATGAAGAGCCCGGTCCTGCCGGGTCTCAACGCCGACCCGAACATCGTCCGCTTCGGCGACACCTTCTACCTGTACCCGACGACCGACGGCTTCGAGGGCTGGAGCGGCACGCAGTTCAAGGCGTACTCGTCCACCGACCTGGTCCACTGGACGGACCACGGCGTCATTCTCGACCTGGGTCCGGACGTGTCCTGGGCGGACAGCAGGGCCTGGGCCCCGACGATCGCCGAGAAGGACGGGAAGTACTACTTCTACTTCTGCGCCGACGCCAACATCGGTGTCGCGGTGTCGGACTCGCCGACGGGTCCGTTCAAGGACGCGCTCGGTCAACCGCTGCTCAGGGCCGGGGAGTTCAGCGGCCAGATGATCGACCCGGCGGTCTTCACCGACGACGACGGGCAGTCGTATCTCTACTGGGGCAACGGGCACGCCTACGTCGCGCCGCTCAACGCGGACATGACGTCCCTCGACACCTCGAAGGTCGAGGACATCACGCCGAGCGGCTACAACGAGGGCTCGTTCGTGATCAAGCGCGGTGGCACCTACTACTTCATGTGGTCGGAGAACGACACCCGCGACGAGAACTACCGGGTCGCCTACGCCACCGGCCCCTCCCCCACCGGCCCGTGGACCAAGCACGGCGTGATCCTGGAGAAGGACCTGTCGCTCGGCATCAAGGGCCCCGGCCATCACTCGGTCGTCCAGGTCCCGAACACCGACGACTGGTACATCGCCTACCACCGGTTCGCGCTCCCCGGCGGTGACGGCACCCATCGCGAAACGACCGTGGACAAGCTGGAGTTCGGCGCCGACGGGCTGATCAAGAAGGTCAGGCCCACTCTCACGAGCGTCGATCCGGTCACCGTCGTGCACGCCGGGCCGGACGCGACGGGCCGGGAGGGCGACCGGATCGCCCTGACCGGCACCGTCTCCGGCGCGGGGAGCCCGCAGTGGACGGTCGAGGAGGGTGCGCCCTGCTCGTTCGCCGACGCAGGGGCGGCGAGGACCTCCCTCAGCTGCACGGACGACGGCACCTACACGGTCACGCTGACCGGCGGCCGCAGCAGTGACTCGGCCGAGGTCGAGGTCACCGACGCCGCGCCCGTGATCACCGGAGCGAGCGGGCCGACGGCCCCGGTGTCCGTCGGCAGGCGGACCGTGGTCACTGCGGAGTTCACCGACCCCGGCACCGGCGACACCCACACCTGCCGTGTCGACTGGAAGGACGGCACACCACCCGCCGACGGCACCGTGAGCGGCGGCACCTGCCGGGCCGCGCACACCTACACCGAGGCCGGCATCCACCGCCCGGTGGTCACGGTCAGGGACGACGACGGTGCCTCGGACAGCGTCACCCTCCCCGAGCTGATCGTCCTCGACCGCACGGCGGGCCCGGCGCTCGGCACGGGCGTGATCGCCTCGCCGGCCGGCGCCTACCCCGCCGAGCCGGACCTGACCGGCACGGCGGTCTTCGCCTTCGCCGCCGCCTACCCGAAGGGAGCCTCCGTCCCCACCGGAAAGGCCGACTTCGATCTCGGCAGGGCAGGGCTGAAGTTCCGCTCCACCGGCTCCGACTGGCTCGTCGTCAACGGGTCCCGGGCCGTCTACCAGGGCACCGGCAAGGTGAACGGCAGCGCCGGGTACGGCTTCCGCGTCACCGCGACCGACGCCCCGGACACCTTCCGGATCAGGATCTGGCGGAAGTCCACCGGTGACGTCGTCTACGACAACCTCACCGGCGCGCGTCCCAAGGGCTTCGTCACCGTAGGCGACGGCCGACGCTAGCGGCCCCTCTCCGTGCCCTGAGCCGGCGCCGACACCTCGGTCCGGTTCAGGGCACCGCCGTACACGGGGAAAACGACAGCCGCCTCCACTGAAACCGCCCTGAAACCGCGCCGAAGGCGGCCGCCCGCACGCTCTGGTCACACGCACCCCCGGAGCCAGAGAGGCACACGCCATGGACGCCACCTCCCTCCAGCTGACTCCCGAGCTCGTCGAGGACCCCGTCCGCGGCTACGCCGAACTGCGCTCGCGCGCCGGCCTCGCTCACGCGGTCCTTCCCGGCCTGGACACCCCCGTGCGGCTGATCACCCGCTACGAGGACGCGCGGGCCGCGCTCATCGAGCCGCGCCTGATCCGGGACCGCTCCGCCGTCCCCGGCGGCTCCGACATGCCGGATCCGCAGGCCGAGTTGCTGGCCCAGGGCGTCGAGGGCTTCCCGGAGGAGTACCTCCAGTACCTGTCCGGGCACCTGGCGCTGTTCGACGGCGACGAGCACACCCGGCGCCGCAACCCCCTCACCCGCGCCTTCACCGCTCGCCGTGTCTCCGCGCTGCGTCCCTTCGTGGAGAGGACCGCCCGTGAGCTGATCGCCGGCCTCGCCGGGCGCGAACAGACCGACCTGCTGGCTGAGTTCGCGTACCCGCTGAGCACGGCCGTGATCTGCGAGCTGGTCGGCGTGGACACCGCCGACCAGGACCGGGTGTGCGAATGGATCCGGGACTTCGCGTACGGCGACGGCAGCCGGATCGCCGAGGGGCTGGCCGGCATCGTGGAGTACACCAGGGACCTGGTGGCCCGCCGCCGCGCCGAGCCCACCGACGACCTGGTCTCGGCCCTGCTGGCCGACGGTGGGATGAGCGACGACGAGATCGTGACCGTCTTCTTCCTGCTCATCAACACCGGCATCACCCCGCCCGCCCTGTTCCTCGCCCACGGCCTGCTCGCCCTGCTCGACCACCCCGAGCAGCTCCGGAGGCTGCACGACGAGCCTGAGCTGCCGGCCCGCGCCGTGCCCGAACTCCTGCGGTACGTCACTCTGGTGCGCATCGGCGCCACCCTGTACGCCACCGAGGACTTCGAGTTCGCCGGTTCCCCGCTGCGCAAGGGCGAGGCCGTGACGGTCGCCCTGTTCGGCGCGAACCACGACCCCGCCGCGTTCGACGATCCCGAACGGCTCGACATCTCACGGGAGTTCGGGCGCGGCGACGGCCATCTCGCGTTCGGACACGGCCCGCACTACTGCATCGGCGCGGCGCTGGGCCGGCTCGTGACGGGCGTCGTCCTCGACGAACTGCTCGTCCGACGGCAGCCGCCGGCACTGGCCGTGGACCGGGCCGACGTCCGCTTCGGCCACTGGCCCGGCGACGGCTTCCACCTGCTGAGCCTGCCGGTCCGGCTCTGAGCGTGCCGGCATGGGCGGGGCGTTCGGAACCGGACCGCGCCGACGCGGGTGGGGCCGGAGCCTCAGCCGGCCCGTTCCCGGCAGCCCGGCCGGGCCGGAGCCTCAGCCGGTCCGCTCCCCCAGCAGCCCGAGCGCGGCCTCGCGCAGCGCGTCCGGGGCCAGGCCGGCGTACTCGGCCATCGCGTCCGCGTGCGCCGCCCGGTCGGCGTTCTCCGCGTCCTGCCGGGCCCGGGCCGAGGACATCGTCGGCTGGAAGTTGCGCAGGCAGCGGAAGCCGTCCGCCAGCGCGATCAGCCGTACGCCGCGCACGGGATCCCCGGCGGCCAGGTCGGCGGTGCCGAGGGCGAGCAGCAGCGCGCCCTGGACCGGGAGGTCGGCCGTCGTGGGGCGTGTGGCGATCGAAGGCCGGGTCAGCAGGGTCGTCAGACGCTCGGGGAGCGCGCCTGCGAGGGGTGCCACGAGGTCGGTGCGGCCGTGCCGGGCGTGGGCGGTCAGGGCGACGGCCTGCAACTCCAGCCGCCAGCCCTCCAGCAGGGGTTCACCGCCACGGACGGGACTCGCCGCGCGTTCCATGCGGGCGACGGCCCGGCGCCACAGGCCGAGGCCGGTCTCGATGTCGCCCCGGGCGAGGGCGATCTCGCCGCGGGCGCCCAGGTCGGGCGCGTACGCGTCCGGGGTCATGCCCTCGGGCTGGTGCCGCAGGGCGTGTTCCAGCCAGTGCTCGGCCGCTTCGAGGTCGCCGTTCTGGAGGTGGGCGAGCATCAGCCCCCAGCTCAGTCCGACCGGGTCCTGTCCCTCGCCGAAGTGCTCCAGCTCCGTCATCGCGCTCCGCATGGGGCCGATCGCCTCCGCGCCGCGCTCCATGCGCAGGCACAGCTCACCGATCCGGGCCTGCGGCCAGTACCGCAGCAGCGGGACGTCCCGGTCGGCGAAGGCGTCGAGCATCCCGCGGGCGGCCTCCAGGGCCCGTTCCGGGTCGTGCTCGCTCTCCCACAGATAGCTCGCCACGCAGTTGGCGACGCCCGCGAGCAGGGGCACGTCACCGGAGCAGAGCGCCTCCAGTGGCTTGCGGTCACCGGAGGCGAGGATCTCCGGCAGCGCGCACAGCACGGTGGACGCGGCCCGGACCAGGCTGTCGGGCGGCGCGGAGGGAAGCCTGCGCAGGCCGGCCAGCGGGCGCACGGCACCGGCTCCGTGGGCGAGGAAGAGGGTGGCGGTCATCAGGGCGAGCGCGGTACGGGTCGGCTCGACGTACGCGGGCGCGGGCCGGTGGCGGGCCAGCAGCGGGGCGGTGTCGTCGGCCAGGGCCATCAGCCGCGTGTAGTTGGCCTCGGTGGTCCACAGGGAGCTCAGTACGGCGGCCACGGCGGCGACCGTGTCCGCGTCGTCGCGGGCGAGCGCGAGCCGCAGCGCCTGGACGAGGTTGTCCTGCTCGGCACGGATGAGCTGCCAGGAGGCGACCGGCTCCGGTCCGAACGGCGCGTCGTGGTGCGTGACCCCGAACTCCCGCGCCCATCCCGTGAACCGGTCCGCGACCAGGTCCTCCTCCCCGGCCCGCTCCCGATGGGCGGCGGCGAACTCCCGCACGGTCTCCAGCATCCGGAAGCGTGCGCCGTTCGCGGTGTCGGTGACCTTGAGCAGGGACTGGTCGACGAGGTCCTCCAGGACGTCCAGCGCATCCAGTACGTCGTGGCTGCCGGTGAGATGTGCGGCGGCCTCGGTGGTGAAGCCGCCGGGGAGGACCGACAGGGCGCGCAGGGCGGCTCGCCCGTCGGGCTCGAGGAGGTTCCAGCTCCAGTCGACGACGGCGTGCAGGGTGCGGTGCCGCCGGGGGGCGTCCCGCGGTCCGCCGCGCAGCAGGGCGAACCGGTCCTCAAGGCGGCGCCCGATGTCGGCGACCGACATCACGCGCACCCGGGCGGCGGCCAACTCGGTGGCGAGGGGCAGCCCGTCGAGACGGCGGCACAGGGCGGCCACGGCGTCGGCGGGCAGTTCGGCGTCGGGCCGGGCGGCGCGGGCACGCTGTTCGAACAGCTCGACGGTGGTCCGCGCGTCCAGTTCGGGCAGAGGGTGAACGGCCTCGGAGGACAGTCCGAGCGGGGCGCGGCTGGTGGTGAGGACGCTGACGTTCCGGGTCATCGACACCAGGGCCCGTGCGAGGTCGGCGACGCCGGAGACGACCTGCTCGCAGTTGTCCAGGACGAGCAGCGCGGGCCCGGGACCGAGGGCGCCGACGATGCCGGCCAGCGGTCCGGCCTCGCGCGGGCCCTCCCCGGCGCCGAGCGCCGAGGCGACCTCGGCGGCCACGTCCACGTCGCGGCCGACTCCGGCGAGCGGCACCAGGTGCACGACGCGGTGCTCGGCCTCCCGGGCGACGGCACCGGCGAGACGGGTCTTGCCGAGCCCGCCCGGCCCGACGATCGAGGTGACCCGGGAGCTGTGGATCAGCCGCATCACGGCGGCGATGTCGGCGTCCCGCCCGAGCAGCGGATTCGGCTCGTGCGGCACGCCGCGCCGCACGGCCGGCGCCTGCCCGCGCAGCAGTTCCTGGTGCAGCTCCTGGAGGGCGGGGCCCGGATCCGTACCGAGCTCGTCGCGCAGCCGACGCCGGTGGTCGTCGTACGACGTCAGCGCTGCGGCCGCTCCGGCGGTGGCCGCCTGACAGCGCATCAGCTCCAGCAGCTGTTCCTCGTCCAGCGGGTGGGCGTCCACCAGCTCGCCCAGTGGCCCCACCGCCTCCTCCCGGCGTCCGGAGCGGGCCAGCGACAGCGCCCGCAGTCGGGTCAACGCCGTGTGTGCGGCGTTGAGTTCGAGGCGCAGGGCCGTCACGGGGTCGAGGGGACCGCCCTGCGCGGGGCCGGCGTCCCACAGGGCGAGCCCGGCCTCGGCCTCGGCGACCGCGCCGTGATGGTCGCCGGCCCGCGCCTTCTCCGTGCTCGCCGCGACATGCAGCTGCACGGCCCAGGCATCGACCTGATCCTCGCGCAGGGCGATGCGGTAGCCGGTGGGGGTGCCGGCGATGACCTCGCCGCCCAGCAGGGAGCGGGCCCGGGAGACCAGGATCTGCAGCGCCTTGGTCGGGTTCTCCGGCTGCTCGTCCGGCCACAGCCCGGCCACGAGCCGTCCGGTGCCGCATCCCGCCCGCGGCTCCCCGGCCAGCAGCGCGAGCAGGCCGCGCAGCCGGGGCGCGGTGATCTCCTTGCCCCGGTGCGCGACGGACGTCAGCAGCGTCAACTCGATGGTCACCCGTGCAGGTTAGTCAGAACGGGTGGTGAGAAGGGTGGTCACAAGGGTGCAACCCTCTCGCAACGTTGCCCGTGCTGCCCTTGCTCCATGTATGAGGAGACCCCGCGTGTCGAACTCACCCCCGCGGCCGCCGAGCTGCTGCGCCGTCTGCGCGCCACGCACGGCCCGCTGATGTTCCACCAGTCGGGCGGCTGCTGCGACGGCAGCGCGCCCATGTGCTACCCGGAGGGCGAGTTCCGGACCGGCAACTCGGACGTCCTGCTCGCGGAGCTGCACGTCGAGGGGGTGGCGGAGCCCGTGACGTTCTGGATGTCGCGCAGTCAGTACGAGGTGTGGAGCCACACCCGGCTGATCGTCGACGTGGTCGAGGGGCGGGGCAGCGGCTTCTCGCTGGAGGCACCCGAGGGGGTGCGTTTCCTCACCCGTTCTCGCGTAGTCGGCGCCTAGATCCCCGGCCGGTCATCGCCGTCTGGTGCACTGCCCCTGAGTCCTGCGACATTTGACGAGACCTCAGGGGGGATACGTGACGCTTCGTCAGAGACGATTCGCATCAGCGAGAGCGGCACTCACTCTGTTCACGGCACTCGGCGCGCTGGCCGGTGCGGCCCTGGTGGGGGCGGCACCGGCCGGCGCCGCGCAGCAGCCCGTTCCGGTCGCGCCGGGTGTCGGCTACGAGGAGTTCGACATCCCGGCGGCGAAGGGCACGGCGCACGCGCACGTCCTCACCGTCGACCTCCGCGATCCGCGCGTCCGGCTCGATCTGCTGTACCCGGGTGCGGTGGCGGCGCGGACGACCGTCTCCCAGCAGGCCACCGCTCAGGGTGCGGTGGCGGGCGTGAACGGCGACTTCTTCAACATCAGCGAGACCCAGCACCCCGGCGTCGAGGCGACCGGCGCGAGCGTGGGGCCGGTGATCGCGAGCGGCCGGGCCCTGAAGGCGGCGGTGCCCGACGGACAGCGCTTCGGTCCCGCGCTGCCGCCCGGCACGAGCACCAAGGACGTGTTCGGCGTGGGCGTGGACCGCCGCGCCCGGATGGACGGACTGAGCCTGTCCGGCTCCATCCGCACCCCCGAGGGCCGCCTCCCGCTGGGCGGGCTCAACCAGTACGCGCTGCCGGTGGGCACCATCGGGGCGTTCACGTCCAAGTGGGGCAGCGTCTCCCGGGTGCGCGCCACCTGCGGCACGGACACCGACCGGGCGGCCCCGTGCAGCACGGACACCTACGAGGTGACGGTCCGTCACGGCCGGGTCGTGTCGACGGCCGACGCCCCCGGCAGCGGCCCGATCGCCCCGGGCACCACCGTGCTCGTGGGCCGGGAGGCGGGCGCGCAGCAGCTGCGGAAGTTCTTCACCGGCGAGCCGGTGTCGGTACGGCACCGGCTGGTGGCGTCGTCGTCCCGGATCCCGTACCTCTTCGCGCTCGGCGGCTATCCGGTGCTCGACGACGGGCAGCCGCTGCCCGGCCTGGACGACCGGGCCTCGGCGGTGCGCACCGCCGTGGGCATCGCGGACCACGGCCGGCGTCTGGTGCTGCTCGCGCTGGACGGCGCGCCCGAGTACCGCACCGGTCTGACCATCGCGGAGGTCGCCTCCGTGATGCGGGACCTGGGCTCGGTGGACGCCTTCAGCCTGGACGGCGGCGGCTCCTCGACGCTGGTCGCGCGCGAGCCGGGAGCGGCGACGGTGTCCGTGCGCAACCACCCGTCCGACGGCAGGGAACGCCCCGTACCCAACGGCATCGGCGTCTTCTCGACCCGCTGACCGGCGCCCCTGACGGTCACGGTCTGAGACTGCTCACGATGTCCGCCGTGGCCGTCAGGCCGCTGTTGATGGTGGGCGCCATGCTCGTGCTGGCCAGGTAGAAGCCGAGCAGCAGGCACACCAGCGCATGGGTGATCTTCAGCCCGCCGTTCCGTACGAAGATCACCGCCAGGATGAACAGCAGCAGCACCACAGAGATGGAAATGGCCATCGTCAACCTCCTCCGCCACGCCGCCTTGCCCGGTTTCACGGCGTTCGGCGGCAAGTGTGGCGTAGCGGAGGGTTCGTCCGTGCGGCTGACCTGTACGCCGAACGAGTGGTGTTCCGCGATGCGCCGCCAGGGCCTGTCCGGCGGATCAGGGCGGCTGAAAGACGCAGAGCAGACCGGCCAAGCCGAGCGGGCCAGAGCCCGCGACGCCGGCATGATCCGCCGGACAGGCCCTAGACCGTCCGGTGGGCGTCGAGGAACGCCTCCAGACCGGCGAGGTCGTCGGTGTTGAGGAAGTCGACGCCGGCGGCGAGCAGCTCGCCCCACAGGGCGTCGCGCGCGGGGCCCGCCACGTCCGGGGTGGCCCAGAAGCGGACCTTCTGACCGCGCGAGTGCGCCGCCCGCACGATGCCGCGCAGCTTGCGCCGTTCGGCGTCCGGGAAGGCGCCCACGCCGAGCCAGGTGAAGTTCAGCGTCCAGTTGTCGCTGATCAGCGGGACGAAGGAGGCGGGCGCGGAGGTGCCGAGGTCGGCGAGGCGGCCGTCGTAGAAGGCACGGCGGAACTTCTGCGCCTCCATCGGCGCACGGGCGGCACGGTCGCCGGAGATCACGGCGGTCACCGGGCCCTGGAACACCCGGCCGTGGGCGTAGGTCGTGAACAGGTGCTTGTGGCGGGCCAGGTGCCGGTCGAGTTCGAGGTACGTCGAGGAGCCCTCGGTCTTGATGTCGATGAGCAGCTGGATCGGCCTGCGGTGCCCCCGGTACACGGAGCCGTGGTTGGCCTTGACGCGGGCGGCCAGCGGGTCGAGGTAGAGGGACTCCAGGGTGCGCCGGGGGTCGAGGTCCTCGGGGTCGTGGGCCACGAGGAGCTGGTCGCCGACGAGGTAGATGTCGGCCTCGAGGCTGCCGAAGCGGTGGTCGAGGGCGTCGAGCAGGGGGCGCGGGTGCTCGTAGTCGTTGTGGGCGTGGGCCCGCCACAACGGGCGCGGGCCGTGCCCTCGTTCGCCGGCCAGCGCCTGCGTGGCGGGCAGGGCGGCCGCGCCCGCGAGGGCGGCGCCGAGGGTGGTGAGGGCTCTGCGACGGGTGGTGAGGGCCATGCTCTGCCTCCCTGACAGGGTCGGATGGAACCGCTGCGAGTATGCGATTCCGAACGGCCCGAACAGCAGTGCTCTCGCGGGGAGTTGGCCGGACCGCCGTCCCTCGTTCACTTCGTCCGCGCGGGGCGCACGAAAAAGCCCGCCCCAGGTGGGGCGGGCTTCTCGCGGGCTTTGTCCAGGTGTACGTCAGGGGGCCGGGAGGTCGATGGTTTCGGCCAGTGCCTCGCGGTGGGCGCCCGCGGTGCCGTAGGCGATCGAGTCGGCCTTCGCGCGCTTCAGATACAGATGCACCGGGTGCTCCCAGGTCATCCCGATGCCGGCGTGCAGCTGGAGGGCCTCCTCGGCGGCGTGCACGGCGACGGGCGCCGCGTAGGCCTGTGCGACGGCGACCGCCACATCGACGTCCTCGCCGGACGAGAGCGCGTCGGCGGCGTTGCGGGCGGCGGCGCGCAGGTTGACGACCTCCAGCCACAGCTGGGCGAGCCGGTGCTTGAGCGCCTGGAAGCCGCCGACGGGACGGTTGAACTGCTTGCGTTCCTTCAGGTACCGGACCGTCTCGGTCAACGTCCATTCGGCGAGCCCGAGTTGCTCGGAGGCGAGCAGTCCGGCGCCGGTGCGCAGGGCGCGTCGTACGGCGGGCTCGGCGTCGCCCAGCAGCCGGCCGGGCGCACCGTCCAGGGTGACCGTGGCGACGGGCCGGGTCAGGTCCAGGGACGCCTGCGGGGTGAGGGACACGGCGTCGGCGTCGACCGCGTACAGCCCGCCGTCGTCCGCGGGCACCAGCAGCACATCGGCGACGGCGGCGTCCGCGATGGCCGTCAACTCCCCGTGCAGGGCGCCGTCCTCATGCCGTACGACCTTGTAGGCGCCGCCGGGGGCGACGTTCAGCGCGACGGCGAGGGCGCCGATGCGCCGCCCGGAGGCGAGCTCGGCGAGCAGACCGCCCTCTGCGTCGCAGACCAGCAGTGCCTCCGTGGCGACCACAGCGCTCGTCAGGTAGGGCACGGGGGCGACCGCGCGGCCCAGCTCCTCCAGGACGACGGCGGCTTCGCGGTGCGTGGCACCCTGGCCGCCCCGGTCCTCCGGGACCAGGAGCCCGGCCAGGCCCATGCCGTCGGCGAGGGCCTTCCACGCCGCCAGGTCGTGCGGGGTGCCCGACTCGGTGCGCGCGATGACACCGGGCGCGTCGCAGTGGTCGCTCAGCAGGTCCCGTACGGCGGCCCGCAGCGCCTCTTCCTCCTCGGAGTAGAGAAGATCGGTCATCGGGACAGGTCCTTCCAGGCGACGTCCTTGTCGGTGCGCGGCTCGGCCGGCAGGCCGAGGACGCGTTCGGCGACGATGTTCAGCAGGACCTCGCTGGTCCCGCCCTCGATGCTGTTGCCCTTGGAGCGCAGATAGCGGTAGCCGGCGTCACGGCCGGTGAAGTCCACGAGCTCAGGGCGGCGCATGGTCCAGTCGTCGTACAACAGGCCCTCCTCGCCGCGGAGTTCGACCTCCAGGCCGCTGATCTCCTGGTTGAGCCGGGCGAAGGCGAGCTTCATGCCGGCGCCCTCGGGGCCGGGCTGGCCGGCGACGAGCTGCTGGCGGAGCCGTTCGGCGGCGAGGCGGGAGACCTCGGACTCGACCCACAGCTTCAGCAGCCGCTGGTGGAGGTCGTGGGTGCGCAGTTCCGGCCGCTCGCGCCAGGTCTTCGCGACCGGGCCGATCATGCCGCCCTCGCGGGGCAGCCGCATGCCGCCGATGGCGACGCGTTCGTTGTTCAGGGTGGTCTGCGCGACCTTCCAGCCGTCGCCGATCTCGCCGAGGCGCCGGGAGTCCGGAATGCGGACGTCGGTCAGGAACACCTCGTTGAACTCGGCCTCGCCGGTGATCTGGCGCAGCGGCCGGACGTCGACCCCGGGGTCGGTCATGTCGCACAGGAAGTAGGTGATGCCGGCGTGCTTGGGCACGTCCGGGTCGGTGCGGGCGATGAGGATGGCCCAGCGGGCGATGTGGGCGCTGGACGTCCACACCTTCTGCCCGTTGACCACCCAGTGGTCGCCCTCCCGGACCGCGCGCGTGCCGAGCGCCGCGAGGTCGGACCCGGCGCCGGGCTCGCTGAAGAGCTGGCACCAGACCTCCTCGCCGGTCCACAGGGGTCGCAGATAGCGCTGCTTCTGCTCCTCGGTGCCGTACTTGAGGATCGTCGGCGCGGCCATGCCGAGGCCGATGCCGATGCGCCGCGGCTCGTTGTCGGGTGCGCCGGCGGCCTCCAGCTCCGCGTCCACGACGGCCTGGAGGGAGCGCGGCGCACCGAGACCGCCGAGGCCCTCGGGGTAGTGCACCCAAGCGAGTCCGGCGTCGAAGCGGGCGCGCAGGAAGTCCAGGCGGTCGGCCGTGGCCGGCGGATGCGCGGCCAGCAACTCGGCCGTACGTCGGCGCAGTTCGGCGGCGTCGGTCATGCCGCTCCTCCTTCGGTGAGTCCCGGGATCACGGCGACGCGCCCCGTGGTGACGCCGTCGGCGACGCGCTGCACGGCGGCGGCCGCCCCGCCGAGCGGGACGCGCTCGCTCACCAGCGGCTTGATGGCGCCCCGGGCGGCCAGCTCGGTGAGCTGCTCGTGGCAGTGCATGATCAGCTTCGGGTTCTTGGTGTTGTACAGGCCCCAGTGCAGGCCGAGGATCGAGTAGTTCTTCACCAGGGCGTGGTTGAGCGCCGGGCTGGGGATCCGTCCGCTCGCGAAGCCGACGACCACGATCCGGCCCTCGAAGGCGACGACCTTGGCGGACTGCTCGTACGCCTCGCCGCCGACGGGGTCGTAGATGACGTCGGCGCCGCGGCCGCCGGTGGCTTCCTTCACGGCTCCGATGACGTCCTCGGAGCGCCGGTCGACGACGACGTCGCAGCCGAGCTCCCGCGCCACGGCCGCCTTGTCGGCGCCGCCCACGACGCCGATGACCCGCGCGCCGGCCGCCTTGCCGAGCTGCACGGCCGCGCTGCCGACCCCTCCCGCGGCAGCGTGGACGAGCAGGGTCTCCCCGGCCTCCAGGCCGGCCCGGCGGTGCAGGCCGAACCAGCCGGTCTGGTAACCGATGTGCAGGGCGGCGGCCTCGGCGTCGTCCAGCGACTCGGGTGCGGGCAGGACGGCGGCGGCGTCCGCGAGGGCGTACTCGGCGAAGCCGCCGTGGGGCAGGGCCGGGTTGGCGATGACGCGGCGCCCGTCCTCGGTCTCGCCGCAGATCTCCACGCCCGGCGTGAACGGCAGCGGCGGCCGGACCTGGTAGTGGCCCCGGCACAGCAGCGCGTCCGGGAAGTTGATGTTCGCGGCGCGCACCTTCAGCAGGACCTGGCCGTCACCGGGCGTGGGCGTGTCGATCTCGTCGAGACGCATCACCTCGCTCGGCTCGCCGTTCTCGTGCACTTGCCATGCCTGCATGCGGGGCCTCCACGGGGGACTGCTTCGTCTGACCGGGGTCGGTTCGCATACTAAGCGGTCGCTTGCCGATCAGGGAACAGTCCGCCGGGGAACAGTCGCGTCCGTCACGCCTTCCGGGGACGCGCCCGTACATGCATGCGCTCCCCCTGCGGCCCGAACAGGCTGAGGCACTCCACCGGCCCCTCCCCCGTCGACCCGAACCAGTGCGGCACCCGGGTGTCGAACTCCGCCGCCTCCCCCGGCTCCAGCACCAGGTCGTGCTCGCCCAGCAGCAGCCGCAGCCGCCCGGACAGCACGTACAGCCACTCGTAGCCCTCGTGGGTCCGCTGTTCCGGCTCCTCGTTGCGCGGGGGCGCGAGGATCTTGAAGGCCTGGAGCCCTCCGGGCTGCCGGGTGAGCGGCCAGAAGGTGCGGCCGTGCTGCTCGATCGGCTTGGAGCGCACGCGCGGATCGTCCACCGGAGGCGCGCCGACCAGTTCGTCCAGCGGCACCTGGTGCGCCTGCGCGATCGGCAGCAGCAGCTCCAGGCTGGGCTTGCGCAGGCCGGACTCCAGCCGGGACAGGGTGCTCACGGAGATCCCGGTCGTCTCGGACAGCGCCGCGAGGGTCACGTCCCGGTCCTTGCGCAGCCTCCTGAGCCGTGGCCCCACTTCGGCGAGAACGTCGTCGGTACTCATCTCTGTATTGCAGAATCGGCAAGTTGATTTGTCAATCCCGCGCCGCGGGGCGACTGTCGTGGTGGAGGTGGTCACCATGACCGAGAAGCACACCGAGAGTTACGAGGTCGTAGTCGTCGGAGGCGGCGCGGCCGGCCTGTCCGCCGCTCTGGTCCTGGGCCGCGCCCGGCGCCGAACCCTGGTCGTCGACGCCGGCGAGCCACGCAACGCGCCCGCCGCCCATATGCACGGCTACCTGTCCCGCGACGGCATGTCGCCCGCGGACTTCCTGGCCGTGGGGCGTGAGGAGATCGCGCGGTACGGCGTCGAGCTGGTCCGGGACCGCGCGGTCGACGTCACCCGGGACGGCGACTTCACCGTGGCGCTGGCGAGCGGCCGCAGCGTCCGGGCCCGGCGGCTGGTCGTCGCCACCGGCCTCAGGGACGAGCTGCCCGACGTTCCCGGCGTCGCCGAGCGCTTCGGCGACGACGTGCTGCACTGCCCGTACTGCCACGGCTGGGAGGTCCGCGACCGGGCCTTCGGTGTGCTCGCGACCACCCCGCTGAGCGTGCACCAGGCGCTCATGGTGTCGCAGTGGTCGAAGGACGTGACCTTCTTCCTGCACGAGGTCGCCGAGTCCGACCTCTCGGACGACGACCTGCGCAGGCTGGCGGCGGCCGGCGTGAAGGTGGTCCCGGGTGAGGTGGCCGAGCTGGTGATCGAGGGCGATCGGCTGACGGGGGTGCGGCTGGCGGACGGCACGGTGCACGCGCGCGAGGTCGTCTTCACGGCCCCCCGCGCGGTACCGCAGACCGGCCTCCTGGAGAAGCTCGGTGCCGAGTTCCAGGAGACCCCCTTCGGCTCCTACCCGGTGGTCGACCCGACGGGCCTGACCTCCGTACCGGGCGTCTGGGCGGCCGGCAACGCGATGGGCTTCGCGGAGCAGGTCATCAACGCGGCGGCGGGCGGCTACCGGGCGGGCGCCTTCATCAACGGAGAACTGCTGATGGCGGACCTGGACGCAGCGACCTCTCACTGAAGGTGCCTGGCGAATTGATCTGCGGTCCGGCAACGCCCCGAAGGGGCGCGGGGAACTGCGCGACCAGCCACGACCCGCCCGCAGACGAAACACAACCAGCTCGTCGGGGTGTAAACCGGCGGAGCCCGTCGCACCATGGCTGCATGCTGCTGACCCGGCTGGCCCGTGTGTCCCAGGAGGTCGCCGCGACCTCGGCGCGCTCCCGGAAGATCGCTCTGCTGGCGGAGCTCTTCCGGGACGCCGAGGCGGACGACGTACCGATCGTCATCCCGTATCTGGCGGGCCGCCTCCCGCAGGGCCGGATCGGCATCGGCTGGAAGGTGCTGAGCGGCCCGGTCCCGCCGGCCGCCGAGCCGACCCTCACCGTTCGCGAGGTGGACGCCCGGCTCACCGAACTCGGCAAGGTCTCCGGCACCGGCTCGCAGGCCGAACGAGCCCGGCTGGTGGGTGAGTTGATGGGCGCCGCGACCGAGGACGAGCAGCGCTTCCTCTTCGGGCTGATCACCGGCGAGGTGCGGCAGGGCGCCCTGGACGCCGTGGCCGTGGAGGGCCTCGCCCGGGCGACGGAGGCACCGCCGGCGGACGTGCGGCGGGCCGTGATGCTCGCCGGTTCCCTCCAGGACGTGGCTCGGGCACTGCTCGCGGACGGGCCCGCGTCGCTGGAGCGGTTCCGGCTCACCGTGGGCCGCCCGGTGCTGCCGATGCTGGCGCACACCGCGTCCGCGGTGTCGGAGGCGGTCGACAAGCTCGGCGCGTGCGCGGTCGAGGAGAAGCTCGACGGCATCCGCGTCCAGGTCCACCGCGACGGCGACTCGGTACGGCTCTACACCCGCACCCTCGACGACATAACCGACCGCCTGCCCGAAGTGACTGCCGCCGCTCTGGAGTTGAGGGGCGAGCGTTTCATCCTGGACGGCGAGGTCATCGCCTTCGACGACACCGGCCGCCCCCGCTCCTTCCAGGAGACCGCCGGCCGCGTCGGCTCCCGCGTGGACGTGGCGACGGCCGCCGCGGAGGTCCCCGTCTCCCCCGTCTTCTTCGACGCCCTGTCCGTCGACGGCCACGACCTGCTCGACCTGCCGTTCACCGAGCGCCACGCGGAGCTGGCCCGCCTGGTCCCCGAGCCGATGCGGGTGCGCCGTGCGCTGGTGTCCGGCCCCGAGGACCTCCCGCTGGCCGAGGGCTTCCTCGCCGAGACCCTGGAGCGCGGCCACGAGGGCGTGGTCGTCAAGGCCCTCGACGCCCCCTACAGCGCGGGCCGGCGCGGCGCCTCCTGGCTGAAGGTCAAGCCCGTGCACACCCTCGACCTGGTGGTGCTGGCCGCCGAATGGGGCCACGGCCGCAGGACCGGCAAGCTCTCCAACCTGCACCTGGGGGCGCGCACGGCGGACGGCGGCTTCGCCATGCTCGGCAAGACCTTCAAGGGCATGACCGACGCGATGCTGGCCTGGCAGACCGAGCGACTCCAGGAGCTCGCCGTCCGCAGCGACGACTGGGTGGTGACCGTACGCCCGGAACTCGTCGTCGAGATCGCCTACGACGGCCTGCAGCGCTCCACCCGCTACCCGGCCGGCGTAACCCTCCGCTTCGCCCGCGTGGTCCGCTACCGCGAGGACAAGAGGCCCGAGGAGGCCGACACGGTGGACACCCTGCTGGCCGCCCACCCGGAGGTGCGGCCGTGACGCCGGCCCGCGAGCGGCGCAGCGCCGGGCTGCTGCTGTTCCGCCGCACCGACGCCGGCCTCGAGGTGCTGCTCGGCCATATGGGCGGCCCGTTCTTCGCCAAGCGCGACGCGGGGGCCTGGACGGTCCCCAAGGGCGAGTACGAGCCCGACGAGCCCGCCTGGGACGCGGCCCGCCGCGAGTTCCAGGAGGAACTGGGACTGCCGCCGCCGGACGGGGAGGCCCTGCCCCTCGGCGAGGTCAGACAGACGGGCGGCAAGATCGTCACGGTCTGGGCGATCGAGGCCGACCTCGACCCGGCGACGGTCGTCCCCGGCACCTTCCGGATGGAGTGGCCGCCGCGCTCGGGCCGTACCCAGGAGTTCCCCGAGCTGGACCGGGTGCAATGGCTGGACCTCGACCGGGCGCGCGAGGTCGTCGTCAAGGCCCAGGCCGCGTTTCTCGACCGGCTGGCGGAGCACTCGGCCTGAGCGGCCCCACACGCGTTGCGGTAGCCACCGCGGCGCGGGAAGGTCGAAGCAACAGCCCGCTCCCAGGAGGTCGGTCATGCCCATCGCGACGGTCAACCCGGCGAACGGCGAGACGCTCAAGACGTACGAGGCCATGGGCGAGGAGGAGATCGAGCGCAGGCTCCAGCTCGCCGAGGCCACGTTCCGCACGTACCGGACCACGACCTTCGTAGACCGGGGCCGCCTGCTGATCCAGGCCGCGAATCTCCTGGACGCCGACCAGGAGGACATCGCCCGGGTCATGACCACCGAGATGGGCAAGCCCATCAAGCAGGCCCGCGCGGAGGCCGCGAAGTGCGCCAAGGCAATGCGCTGGTACGCCGAACGCGCCGAGGGCCTGCTCGCCGACGAGGAACCGGCCGACTCCGACGTGAAGGACTCGGGCGCCTCACGGGTACGGGTGCGCTACCGCCCGCTCGGTCCGGTCCTCGCGGTCATGCCGTGGAACTTCCCGCTCTGGCAGGTGATGCGCTTCGCGGCGCCGGCGCTGATGGCGGGCAATGTCGGCCTGCTGAAGCACTCCTCGAACGTGCCCCAGACCGCCCTCTACATCGAGGACCTGTTCCACCGCGCGGGCTACACCGAGGGCTGCTTCCAGACTCTGCTGATCGGCGCCGGCCAGGTCGACGACATCCTGCGCGACGAGCGTGTGAAGGCCGCGACGCTGACCGGCAGCGAGCCCGCGGGCCGCGCGGTCGCCTCCACGGCCGGGGAGATGATCAAGAAGACGGTGCTGGAGCTGGGCGGCAGCGACCCCTACGTCGTCATGCCGTCCGCCGACATCGACCGCGCCGCGCAGATCGCGGTGACCGCGCGGGTGCAGAACAACGGGCAGTCCTGCATCGCCGCCAAGCGCTTCATCGTGCACAGGGACGTCTACGACGCCTTCGCCGACCGCTTCGTCGAGGGCATGAAGGCGCTGGTGGTCGGCGACCCGATGCTGGACGAGACGGACGTCGGCCCGCTCTCCAGCGAGCAGGGGCGCGCGGACCTGGAGGAACTGGTCGACGACGCCAAGCGCAGCGGGGCGACCGTGCTGTGCGGCGGCCACCGGCTGCGCCGCCCCGAGCTGCCGGGCTGGTACTACCCGCCCACCGTCCTGTCCGACATCACCCGCGAGATGCGGATCCACCGCGAGGAGGCCTTCGGCCCGGTCGCCACGCTGTACCGGGCGAGCGACCTGGACGAGGCCGTGCTGATCGCGAACGACTCGCCCTTCGGACTGAGTTCGAACGTGTGGACCCGTGACGAGGCCGAGGTCGACCGGTTCGTACGTGACCTGGAGGCCGGGAGCGTGTACGTCAATGGGATGACGGCGTCCCATCCGGCGTTCCCGTTCGGCGGAGTGAAGCGGTCCGGATTCGGCCGTGAGCTGTCCGGGCACGGAATCCGCGAGTTCTGCAACATCACTACGGTTTGGCAGGGTGCGTGAGCACCGCGCAGCTACGATCCCGTGTGTGAATCGCGAAGTTACTCTGCCGCTGATCGTCGATGACCGGGGGACCTTGCAGGTTGCTGCCGCCGATGTGAGCAAGCTGCTGCGTACCGTGGGTGGTCGGTGGCTGCACCTTGTCGAGGCCGGGGAGGAGGGGCTCGACGAGGACACGGTGGCCGCGCTGACCATCGAGCTGGCCAAGCTCGCCGACCGGATCGACGTGGCGTGCATCGCCCACAGCAGTGGGACTACGCCGTAGGGGTGAGTGCGCTCAGCGTCGACCAGAACTGGTCCTCGTAGGACTGGAGCAAGCGCGCGTACCTGTTGGCTCGTGGCTCGTTCGGTCCACCTGCCTCCAGTGCCGCACGCGCCAGCCGGTCCAGTTCCGGGGACGGTTCCGCGAAGAAGTCGAAGAAGGCGCAGGCCTCATCCTTGAAGCCGTACCGGGTGCGCAGGGCCTCGGCGATCGCCGCGCAGTAGCCGCCCCAGGCCGCGAAGTTGGCCGTCAGCGCGAACACGGCCTCGGCCGGTTCGGCGTTCAGGGCCAGCCAGGCCACGTACGCGGGGTATCCCTGGCAGCCCGGGAGGGGTTCGTAGGCGGCCGACTGCGCCTGCGTCACACCGCACGCCGCCGCGAAAGCCCCAAGGCGCTCCCCCGCCAGTACCTCCCCCTCGGCCAGGAAGGTGAAGAAGGCGGCGGACTCGGGAGCGTCGGGCGTGGCCCGTCGGGCCAGATGGAGGAAGGCGAGACGGTCTGCCGGGATCACCCGGCTCTGTTCGAGCGCGAGCGCTCCGAGGGTGCCGAGACCGGCCTCTCCCCGGGCGATCAGCGGCACAAGCGGGTTGTCCGTCATCGACGTCCTCCATCAGAAACCCCTGCGGCGCCTACCGGATCGACATACCCGACAACGTCCGGGCGATCACCAGCCGCTGGATCTCGCTCGTCCCCTCGAAGATCGTGTAGATCGCGCTGTCGCGGTGCATCCGCTCCACGGGGTACTCCCGCGTGTAGCCGTTGCCGCCCAGGATCTGTATGGCCTGAGCGGTGACCTTCTTGGACGTCTCGCTCGCGAACAGCTTCGACATCGATCCCTCGGCCGCCGTGAACGGCTTGCCGTTGATCGCCATCCAGGACGCCCGCCACACCAGCAGCCGCGCCGCGTCGATCTGGGTCCGCATCTCCGCCAGCTGGAAGGCCACGCCCTGGTTGTCGATGATCGGGCGCCCGAACTGCTCGCGCGTCATCGCGTAGTCGAGGGCGACCTCGTACGCGGCACGGGCGGTACCGACCGCCATGGCGCCGACGGCCGGCCGGGATGCCTCGAACGTGGCCATCGCCGCGTTCTTCACCCGCTCGCCACCGGCCTTGGCCCGCTCGCGGGCCCGCGCCAGCCGCTCGTCCAGCTTCGCCTTGCCGCCGAGCAGGCAGGAGCCCGGCACGCGGACGTTGTCCAGGATGACCTCGGCGGTGTGCGAGGCCCGGATGCCGTGCTTCTTGAACTTCTGGCCCTGGGAGAGGCCCGGCGTGTTCGGCGGCACGATGAAGGACGCGTGGCCCTTGGAGCCGAGCTCGGCGTCGACGACCGCGACGACCACATGGACGTTGGCGATGCCGCCGTTGGTCGCCCAGGTCTTCGTGCCGTTGATCACCCACTCGTCCTTGGCCTCGTCGTAGACGGCACGCGTGCGCATCGAGGCCACGTCGGAGCCGGCGTCGGGCTCGGAGGAGCAGAAGGCGGCGAGCTTGACGTCGTTGGCGTCGCCGTACATCTGGGGCACCCAGGTGCCGATCTGCTCCTCGGTGCCGTTGGCGAGGACGCCTACGGCGGCGAGACCGGTGCCGACGATCGACAGGGCGATGCCGGCATCGCCCCAGAACAGTTCCTCCATGGCCATCGGGATGCCGAGGCCCGTCTGGTCGAAGTACTGCTGGGCGTAGAAGTCGAGTGAGTAGATGCCGACCTTCGCGGCTTCCTGGATGACCGGCCAGGGAGTCTCCTCACGCTCGTCCCATTCGGCGGCCGCGGGGCGGATCACATCGGCTGCGAAACCGTGCAGCCAGTCCCGGACCTCCTTCTGTTCGTCGTTGAGCTCCATGGTGAACTCGGCCATGTCCCCTCCAGCGGCGTACGTGCATGGCTTGGCGCATGCTTGTTACTTGCGGTAACCCTAGTTTGTTACTTGCCAGTAGGTGAAGTCAACTCGCGACGCCGGATCGGCAGCCCGTTCGATGGTTGTGGCAGGTTGAGTGTTAGTTTGCGCAGGCGTCAGCGAATAAGCACGGGTGGGGAGAGCTCATGGACACCACACAGCGGACCGACCAGCAACGGTCCGCCGACCGCCGTCGGCGCGAGCTGCTGGAGGCCGCCGACAGGGTGGTGCTGCGCGACGGTCCCCAGGCCTCGATGAACGCGATCGCGGCCGAGGCGGGTATCACGAAGCCGATTCTCTATCGGCACTTCGGCGACAAGAGCGGACTTTACGCCGCGTTGGCCAAGCGTCACACCGATGCGCTGCTGGACTCGCTGCGGGCCGCGCTGGACGCTCCCGCGGATCGCCGTGAGCGGGTCGAGGCGACGCTGGACACCTACCTCGCCGCGATCGAGGCCCGGCCTCAGGTGTACCGGTTCCTGATGCATCCGACCGAGGGGGGCCAGACGGCGGATCAGGGATTCGACGTCGGCAAGCACTCGATGCCGCTGCTCCGCACGATGGGCGAGGAACTGGCGACCGTCATCGAGGAGCGCCTGGACCTCGGGCCGGGGAGCCAGCAGCTGGCCCGGGTGTGGGGGCACGGGATAGTCGGAATGATGCATGCCGCCGGGGACTGGTGGCTGGGGGAACGGCCGTGCTCCCGGACGGAGTTGGTGCGGAGTCTGGCCGACCTGTTGTGGGGGCGGCTCGCCGCGGCGGGGGACAGGATGGGCGGTCCGGGGTTCTGAACCCCTGACGGCACCGCAGTCACCGGCGCCAAGGAGCTCGCGCCACCTGGCGCATCAGGCGGCGGTGGCGCCATCCGCCGACGCGGTCCGCGTACACCTTCCCCTCCAAGTGGTCGCACTCGTGCTGAAGGCAGCGCGCGAAGAAACCCGTCCCGTGGATCGTCACCGGCTCCCCGGTCATCGTGAAACCCTCGACCACCGCGTGGTCGTACCGCTTGGTCCCGGCCTCCAGGCCCGGCAGGGACAGGCAGCCCTCGGGGCCGCGGATCACCACACCGTCCGCCTCCACCAGCCGAGGGTTCACCACATGACCGAGGTGTCGTACGTCCTCGTCGTCGGGACAGTCGTAGACGAAGACCCGCAGCGACTCCCCCACCTGGTTGGCGGCGAGGCCCACGCCCTGCGCGGCGTACATCGTGGCGAACAAGTCGTCCACGAGCCTCGCCAGTTCCGGACCGAAGTCGGTGACCTCCTCGCAAGGGGTGTGCAGAACGGGGTTTCCGAGCAGGGTCAGGGGCCGAACACGTCCGTGAGTGCCCGGAATGGAGGCGTTGCGCATGGCCGCAAGGGTACGGCGATTCGGGAGTGCGAATGGATCTCGATAGGCTGACCACCACCACGTTGCCGTAGGGCAGAAGCGCGGCGCGTACGCAAGGAGGATCGAGAACTGATGGCAGGCAACTCGGACCCGCTCACGCCGCGGGCCAAGATCGCCGTGACCGCGGGCAAGGCGGTCGCGGCGGCATCGCGCGCCGCAGGGCGCGGCAGCGGTTCGGTGATCGGCGGCCGGGTGGCGCTCAAACTCGACCCCGACCTCCTCGCCAGGCTCGCACAGAACCTGGACGTGGTTCTGGTGTCGGCGACCAACGGCAAGACCACCACGACCCGGCTGATCGCGGAGGCCCTGCGGGCCGCCGGGCCGGTCGTTTCGAACGCACTGGGCGCCAACATGCCCGCGGGCATCACCTCGGCGCTCGCCGGCGGCTCGGAAGCCCGCTACGGCGTCATCGAGGTCGACGAGAAGTACCTCGCCGGCGTCGCCCGGGACACGGACCCCAAGTGCATCGCGCTGCTCAACCTGTCGCGCGACCAGCTGGACCGGGCCGCCGAGACCCGGATGCTCGCCGAGAACTGGCGCGAGGGGCTGACGGGTTCGAAGGCCGTGATCGTGGCCAACGCGGACGACCCGCTGGTCGTGTGGGCCGCGTCGTCGTCCCCCAATGTGATCTGGGTCGCCGCCGGGCAGATGTGGAAGGACGACGCCTGGTCGTGCCCGTCCTGCGGCGGTGTGATGCAGCGGCCGGGCGACGACTGGTTCTGCGGCGAGTGCGGCTTCCGGCGCCCGACGCCCAGCTGGGCGCTCTCCGGCGACCATGTCCTGGACCCGCACGGCTCGGCCTGGCCGATCAACCTCCAGCTGCCGGGGCGCGCCAACAAGGCCAACGCCACCTCCTCGGCCGCCGTCGCCGCCGTGTTCGGGGTGCCGCCGCAGGTCGCGCTGGAGCGCATGTACCAGGTGCAGGCCGTCGCCGGGCGCTATGACGTCGTGCAGTTCGAGGGGCGGGACCTGCGGCTGCTGCTGGCCAAGAACCCGGCCGGCTGGCTGGAGACTTTCTCCCTCATCGACCCGCCGCCGACCCCGGTGATCCTCTCCGTCAACGCGCGCGGCGCCGACGGCACCGACACCTCCTGGCTGTGGGACGTCGACTACACGCGGCTGACCGGGCACCCGATCTGCGTCATCGGCGACCGCAGGCTCGACCTCGCGGTGCGCCTGGAGGTCGCGAACCAGCAGTTCCAGGTGTGCGAGAACCTCGACCAGGCGGTGCAGAAGTGCCCGCCGGGCCGGATCGAGGTCATCGCCAACTACACCGCGTTCCAGGACCTGCGCCGCCGGGTCGGCAACTGAGCCAAGAGACTTCAGGGGACTTAAGTGAGCGACAACCAACTGCGGGTCGTCTGGATCTACCCGGACCTGCTCAGCACCTACGGCGACCAGGGCAACGTCCTCGTCGTGGAGCGCCGTGCCCGCCAGCGCGGCCTCGACGTGGCCCGCCTCGACGTGCGCAGCGACCAGCCGATCCCGACGTCCGGCGACATCTATCTGATCGGCGGCGGTGAGGACCGTCCGCAGCGACTGGCGGCCGAGCGGCTGCGCCGGGACGGCGGTCTGCACCGGGCCGTGGAGAACGGCGCCATCGTGTTCTCCGTCTGCGCCGGCTACCAGATCCTCGGCCACGAGTTCATCAACGACCTCGGTCAGCGCGAGCCCGGCCTCGGGCTGATCGACGTCGTGTCCGTGCGCGGCGAGGGCGCCCGGTGCGTCGGTGACGTGCTCGCCGACATCGACCCGCGCCTCGGTCTGCCGCCGCTGACCGGCTTCGAGAACCACCAGGGCGTCACCCACCTCGGCCCGACCGCCCGCCCCTTCGCCCAGGTCCGCCTCGGCAACGGCAACGGCACGGGCGACGGCACGGAGGGCGCGTACAACGAGACCGTCTTCGGTACGTACATGCACGGCCCCGTGCTCGCCCGCAACCCGCTGATCGCGGACCTGCTGCTGAAGCTGGCGCTCGACGTGAACGCGCTGCCGCCGACCGACGACCGGTGGTACGAGGCGCTGCGCAACGAGCGCATCGCGGCCGCGCAGCAGCCCGCCTGATCCGGGTCGCTCGACAGCCCGTCTGACGGCACGTCCGCACAGGTGAGCGGGGTCGTCCAGCAGGCGGACGCACGGTTCGGCCCCGCCCCCTGATGCCGCTAGGGTGGCGGGGATTCGAGCCGGACAGCGTGGTCCGGTCCCGGCCCACGTTGAGAAGGTTTTTCGGGCTATGCGCATTGGTGTCCTCACGTCCGGCGGCGACTGCCCCGGCCTGAACGCCGTCATCCGGTCCGTCGTGCACCGTGCCGTCGTCGACCACGGCGACGAGGTCATCGGCTTCCGGGACGGCTGGAAGGGCCTCCTGGAGTGCGACTACCTCAAGCTCGACCTCGACGCGGTGGGCGGCATCCTCGCCCGCGGCGGCACGATTCTCGGTTCCTCCCGGGTCCAGCCGTCCCATCTTCGGGACGGTGTGGAGCGGGCCAAGGGCCATGTCGAGGAGCTCGGCCTCGACGCGATCATCCCGATCGGCGGTGAGGGCACGCTCAAGGCGGCCCGCCTGATGTCGGACAGCGGCCTGCCCGTGGTGGGTGTGCCCAAGACCATCGACAACGACATCGCCGTCACCGACGTCACCTTCGGCTTCGACACGGCGGTGACCGTGGCGACCGAGGCGCTGGACCGGCTCAAGACCACCGCCGAGTCCCATCAGCGGGTGCTGGTGGTCGAGGTCATGGGGCGGCACACCGGCTGGATCGCGCTGCACTCCGGCATGGCGGCCGGCGCGCACGCCGTCGTCGTACCGGAACGGCCCTTCGACATCGACGAGTTGACCCGGGTCGTCGGCGAGCGGTTCCAGGCGGGCAAGCGGTTCGCGATCGTCGTCGCGGCGGAGGGGGCCAAGCCCCGGCCCGGGAGCATGGCGTTCGACGAGGGCGGCAAGGACATCTACGGCCACGAGCGGTTCGCCGGGATCGCCCGCCAGCTGTCGATCGAGCTGGAGGAGCGGCTCGGCAAGGAGGCGCGGCCGGTGATCCTCGGGCATGTGCAGCGCGGTGGGACGCCCACGGCGTACGACCGGGTGCTGGCCACCCGGTTCGGGTGGCACGCGGTGGAGGCCGTGCACCGGGGGGAGTTCGGGCACATGACGGCGCTCCAGGGGACGGACATCGTGATGGTGCCCCTGGCCGAGGCCGTGGAGACGCTGAAGACGGTGCCGGAGGATCGGTACGAAGAGGCTGAGTGCGTGCTGTAAGGGGCGTGCTGTAGCTGCCCCCGGTCGTTGGGTCGGCCGGGGGCAGTTCTAGTCTGTGGGGGACAGACGGCGCACAACCCCCACGAAACAGGAGCCGCAGGATGGATCACGGCGGGCACGGCATGATGATGGATCTGCCGCCGTTCACGCTGGGGCGGGGGCTTTCCTGGTCCGCTGACCCGTTCTTTCTCGTCGCCTGTCTTGTGGGGCTCGCGCTTTACGCGTGGGGGGTCGTGCGACTGCGGCGGCGTGGGGACGCATGGTCGGTGTGGCGGACCATTTCCTATGTCGCCGGAGTACTGTCCGTGATGCTCGTGATGTGCACCGGGCTGAATGACTACGGAATGGTCATGTTCAGCGTGCACATGGTGCAGCACATGGTGATCAGCATGCTGTCGCCGATCCTGATCCTGCTCGGTGCGCCCATCACGCTGGCGCTGCGCGCGATGCCGCCCGCCGGGCGGGGCCGCAAGGGGCCGCGGGAATGGCTCCTGGCGCTGCTGCACAGCCGGTACATGCGGATCATCACGCACCCGGCGTTCACCATTCCGCTGTTCATCGCCAGCCTCTACGCGCTGTACTTCACGCCGCTCTTCGACTTCCTGATGGGCTCGAAGACGGGGCACATCGCGATGATGATCCACTTCCTCGCCGTCGGCGTGGTGTTCTTCTGGCCGATCATCGGCGTGGATCCCGGTCCGCACCGGCCCGGCTATCTGATGCGGATGCTGGAGCTGTTCGCGGGAATGCCGTTCCACGCGTTCTTCGGCATCGCGTTGATGATGGCGTCCGAGCCGATGGTCGAGACGTTCAAGAACCCGCCCGGCTCCCTCGCCATCGACGCGCTCTCCGACCAGAACGCGGCCGGCGGCATCGCCTGGGCGTTCAGTGAGGTTCCGTCCGTGCTGGTGCTGATCGCGCTGCTGTTCCAGTGGTACGGCTCCGAGCAGCGGCAGGCCAAGCGCAAGGACCGGGCCGCCGACCGCGACGGCGACAAGGAACTCGAGGCGTACAACGCCTATTTGGCCTCATTGAACGCACGCGGGAACTGACGAAACCGAAAGGCTTCGCCTTTCAGTAGCATGAAGCGCGTCGGGGGAACCGCAAGGGGGAGCGGTGATGGCGTTTCGCGTTTTCGTACACAGGTCCGGAACAGCGGTGATTCGGAGGATCACCGTCCTTTTGGTCCTCGTTCTGGCGCTCGGTGCGTGCGACCGGGGTGCACCGCTGTTCCTGGTGAAGGCCGTGGCCGCGGGAATACCCTCGCTGGCCCCTTTCTTCGACGAGAATCAAGGGCTCGGGCGGGACGACGCGCAGGTCACGGCGCGGCGGGCACCCGGTGGTCTCCAACAGGGGGACACACCCGGTCTGTACGGGGGATCCGAACAGCCGACGGTCTGTGACGTCGTACGGCTCAAGAAGTTTCTCACCGATCCCGCCAATGACCGCAAAGCGCAGGCGTGGGCGACCGCGCTCTCCATCACCACGGCCGAGATTCCCGGATATCTCGATCGACTCACTCCGGTTCTCCTGCGTCACGACACACTCGTGAAGAACCACGACTACAAAAAGGGAAAGGCGACCCCCTTCAACGCGCTGCTCCAGACGGGAATCGCGATTCTCGTCGACGAGCAGGGACTTCCCGCGGTGAAGTGTTCGTGCGGAAATCCACTGCGGCCGTTCGACGGTGACACCAGCCGGACAAAGGTCGAGTTCGACGACCGGAACGAGGAGTGGAAGGGCTACGAGAAGTCCTCCGTGGTGGCCGTGCGGCCCGCGACACGGAAAGTGGAGCAGCTCGCCCTCGTCGACGTCCATGAGCCGGACCGGGGCATCACCCGTCCCGTCGGCACCACCGGCGAGAAGGACACCGCCTTCGACACACGCGAGCGCCGCGCGGTGCCCGACCTCGCGGGGGCCACTTTCGGGCAGGCGAGCCGGGAGCTGGCCGGCACGGGGCTGGCCGTCGCGTTCGAGGGCGGCGGGCTGCCGCCGGACGGTGCTCGGGTGACGGCGTCGGATCCGCCGGCCGGGACGGAACTGCGGTTCGGCGAGTACGTGACGCTGAGCGTGGCCGGGGGAAGCTCCGACGGGTCGTCGGACGGGACCACGACGTCCACTCGCCCGGGCGGTTCGGGCGGCTCGGGGTCGTCCCCGTCGACGCGGGATCCGTCGGCCTCGACGACACCGACGCCGACGCCCTCGGGCTCGTCGCCGTCGGGGCCGCCCTCCGGCTCCGGGAGTCCCGGGCCGAGCAGCTCCGGGCCGAGCAGCTCCGCTCCGGGCCCCACGAGCGGGCCCCCGTCCTCGGGCACGTCGTCCACGGCGCCCGCCTCCGACCCACCCACCAGCTCCTCGCCACCGGCGACGACCAAATCCCCCACGACGAGCTCGGCACCCCCTTCGCCGCCCCCGGCCTCGTCCGGCCCGCCGACGCAGACCACCACCTCGCCGCCGACGGTCACCAGCAGCGCGCCGCCACCCGGGACCGGCGGGCCCACCGCAAGCCGAACCGAGACGACCGGCAGCCCCGTCGCAAACCGACCCGGGGCGAGCAGCCCCGTCGCAAGCCACCCCGGAGCAGGCAGCCGCGTCGCAAGCCACGCCGGGACCGGCGGGCCCGCCACAGGCCACCCCGGAACCGGCGCCCCATCCCCCGCGAGCACCTTCGCCTAGCAACCGCGCGCTCAGCGCACCCGCAGACCCTGGAGTCACCGGATGCCCTCAGGATCACCGACGTCGGGAGTGGGCCGGGTCATCGCCGGCCGCTATCTGCTGCTGAACCGGCTCGGCAGCGGCGGCATGGGCCATGTCTGGCTCGCCCACGACCGGAGACTCGCCTGCGAGGTCGCGCTCAAGGAGATCGTGTTCCGGGACCCGGCCGAGGCCGACGAGCGCGAGGCACGGGTGGCCCGGGCCCGTGCGGAGGCCCGGCACGCGGCGGGGCTGCGCGGGCATCCGCATGTGGTGACCGTGCACGACGTGCTGGAGCACGAGGGCCTGCCGTGGATCGTCATGGAGTACGTCGAGGGCGCCGTGAACCTGCGTGATCTGGTAGCCCGGCACGGCCCTCTGGCGCCCGCGGAGTGCGCCCGCGTCGGCCTCGCCGTGCTGGACGCGCTGACCGCCGGACACGCGCGGGGCGTCCTGCACCGGGACGTGAAGCCGGCGAACATCCTGCTGGCGCCGGACCGCACCGGGGCGCCGTACGGACGCGTCCTGCTCACCGACTACGGCATCTCGGTGCAGCCGGACGCCGGCGAGACCCGGTACACGCTGGCGTCGGTGCTCGTGGGCACCTCGGGCTACCTGGCGCCGGAACGGGTCACCGGCGGGGCGCCCACACCGGCGACCGATCTGTTCTCGCTGGGCTGCACGCTGTACCAAGGCGTGGAGGGCCGGGGTCCCTTCGAGCGCGAGTCGCATCTGGCGGAGCTGACTGCGGTCGTCACGGAGGAGCCCCGGGCGGCGGGGCGGGCCGGGGCGCTGGGGCCCGTGCTGTGGGGGTTGCTGGAGAAGGACCCGGCGCGGCGCATGCCGGCCGCGGAGGCGGAGGCGGCCCTCTCGCGGATCGTCACGCCGGAGGCCGACGCGTACGCGCGGACGCAGACCGACCTCGGTTCGCAGCCGCACTGGGGCGGTGCGCCGCCGCCGGGGCCCGTGCCCGATCCGACAGGCTTCGGCACCCCGCCGGCGTCCCGGCGACCGGGTGGTGTCCAGGGCTTCGGCACCCCGCCGGTGTCCCGGCGACCGGGTGGTGTCCAGGGCTTCGGTCCCCCGTCCGGACGTCCCGGCGCGCAGTCGGGCCCAGGCTCCGGCACGGTGAGCGGAAAGCCCGGCGGTTCGCCGACTCAGCCTCCCGGTGGACCGCTGGGCTTGGTTACCGGGGACGGTGACCGACACCGGACCCGTCCCCGCGTCGCGCACGCGGTCGTCGCCGGCCTGCTCGGGCTGGCGCTCGCGGGAGCCGGCGTCTGGTACGCCACGTCCCAGGGAGCGGACCCCGGCGGCACGGGACGGCCGTACGGGAACACCGTAGGTCTGCGGGCGCCGCTGAAGGACGGTGACTGCGTGCTCGCCGACTGGCCCGGCAGGACCGCCTTCCAGGGCACGCCACGGCTGAGCCTCGACGCCAGTTGCGGGGAGAAGGCGCCCGACGGGCAGGTGACGGCGTTCGTGGGGGCCGCTTCCGCCGCCGAGGCACGGCAGGACGGGCCGGCGGCGTGCGAGGAGCGGACGCGGGAGCTGCGGGCGCGGCTCGCGGACGTGCGCAGCCTTGCCGTCGTACCGACGGAGGCCGGGTTCGAGGCGGCCGGGCGGCGTACGGCCTGTGTGGTGCTGGGGGCGCACGGGCCGGTGTACGGGCCGCTGGGCGGGCACCGCAGGCCGGGGGTGGCCTTCGCGGACACGGCGACCATGCAGCGCCGGGACTGTCTGGACGTCCGCTCGCACCGGGACGCCCGGCTGGTGTCCTGTGCGGAGCCGCACGACGAGCAGGTGCTCGGATTCACCCGTTTGGGCGCCGACGTCACGCTCGCCGAGGCGCACACGGAATCGGACACGGCGTGCGCCCGCGAGGTGCCGCCGCGCGACTACGGATTCGATCCTTCCGTCCATACGGCGGGTTCCTGGACGAGCGACGGGCCCTGGAAGAACGGCACCCATTTCGTCGTGTGCACCGTTCGGAGGCAGAACGGGGGCACCATGGAGGTGGACGAACCTTAGGAGGGTGTTGCGATGCCCGGTTCTACGGACGGTTCTACGAAGGCGATGGGGGTGCTCACCGTCGGCGGCCTCGTCGCGGTGACCGCCTACACGGTGGCGCTCGGGAGCAATGGCTGGCTGTGGTTCGGGTGGGTGGTGCTGGGGCTCATCACGCTGGGGATGGTGGTCAGCCGTCCGACGTGAGCCTCACTCCCGGGTGAGTCGCCCCGCCGAGTGCACGCCCGGCTGGTACTTCGGCAGCCGGGCGGTCACTTTCATGCCCGCGTTCGGGGCGGTCTCGATGACGAGGCCGTAGTCGTCGCCGTAGACCTGGCGGAGCCGGTCGTCGACGTTCGACAGTCCGATGCCGCCCGACGGGCTGTCCTCCCCCGCGAGGATGCGGCGCAGCAGTACGGGGTCCATGCCGGCGCCGTCGTCCTCGATGACGACGAGGGCCTCGGCGCCCGCGTCCTGTGCGGTGATCTGGATCCGGCACTTGTCGGCCTTGCCCTCCAGGCCGTGCTTGACCGCGTTCTCCACCAGCGGCTGGAGACAGAGGAAGGGCAGGGCGACCGGCAGCACCTCGGGGGCGATCTGGAGGGTCACCGAGAGACGGTCGCCGAAGCGGGCCCGGACCAGCGCCAAGTAGTGGTCGATGGCGTGGAGTTCGTCGGCGAGGGTGGTGAAGTCGCCGTGCCTGCGGAAGGAGTAGCGGGTGAAGTCGGCGAACTCCAGGAGCAGTTCGCGGGCGCGTTCGGGGTCGGTGCGCACGAAGCTGGCGATGACGGCGAGCGAGTTGAAGATGAAGTGCGGGGAGATCTGGGCCCGCAGCGCCTTGATCTCGGCCTCGATGAGCCGGGTGCGGGACTGGTCGAGGTCGGCCAGCTCCAGTTGCACGGACACCCAGCGGGCCACCTCGCCCGCCGCCCGCACCAGGACCGCCGACTCGCGGGGCGCGCAGGCGACGAGGGCTCCGTGGACGCGGTCGTCGACGGTGAGCGGGGTGACGACCGCCCAGCGCACCGGGCAGTCGGGGGTGGCGCAGGTGAGCGGGAAGGCCTCGCCGCGGCCCGACTCCAGGGGGCCGGCGAGGAGTTCCATGATCTCCGTACGGTGATGGCCGCCGACCCCGTCCCAGACCAGGACGTCCTTGTGGTCGGTCAGGCAGAGCGCGTCGGTGCCGAGGAGCGAGCGGAGCCGGCGGGCGGACTTGCGGGCGGTCTCCTCGGTGAGTCCGGCGCGCAGCGGGGGTGCGGCGAGGGAGGCGGTGTGCAGGGTCTCGAAGGTGGCGTGCTCGACGGGGGTGCCGAGGTCGCCGAGGTTCTGCGGGCGGGCGGTGCGGCGGCCGAGCCAGAAGCCGGCGGCGAGCAGCGGCAGGATCGCCACGCACAGGCCGGCGAGGAATCCGCTCATGCTTTCACCACCTCACGCCGTCCGGCGATGGAGTGCTTCATGCCTTCGCCTCCGCCCGCAGTTCCTCCGGCAGATGGAACCGGGCGAGGATCGCCGCCGTGCCGGGCGGCACCCGGCCCGGGGTGGCCAGGGACACCAGGATCATCGTGAGGAAGCCCAGCGGCACCGACCAGAGCGCGGGCCAGGCGAGCAGTGCGTGGGCCGCGCCGGAGCCGGGGAAGCCGGCCATCGTCGCGGCGACGGCGAGCAGCGCGGAGCCGCCGCCGACCAGCATCCCGGCGGCGGCGCCGGGCGGGGTGAGCCGGCGCCACCAGATACCGAGGACGAGCAGCGGGCAGAACGAGGACGCCGACACCGCGAAGGCGAGGCCCACCGCGTCGGCCACCGGCAGTCCGCCGACGAGGACGCTCGCGGCGAGCGGGACGGCCATGGCGAGGACCGTGCCGAGCCGGAAGTGCCGTACGCCGCGGGTCGGCAGGACGTCCTGGGTGAGCACGCCTGCGACGGCCATGGTCAGGCCGGACGCCGTGGACAGGAACGCGGCGAAGGCGCCGCCCGCGACCAGCGCGCCGAGGAGGTCGCCGCCGAGGCCGCCGATCATGCGGTCGGGCAGGAGCAGGGCCGCCGCGTCGGCGTCTCCGGTAAGGGTGAGTTCGGGGGCGTACAGGCGGCCGAGGGCGCCGTAGACCGGGGGCAGCAGGTAGAAGGCGCCGATCAGGCCGAGCACGGCGACGGTGGTGCGGCGGGCGGCGACGCCGTGCGGGCTGGTGTAGAAGCGGACGACGACGTGCGGCAGGCCCATGGTGCCGAGGAAGGTGGCGAGGATCAGTCCGTACGTGGCGTACAGCGGGCGTTCGCCGCGGCTCTCGGCCTGCGACGGGGACAGGCCGCCGCCCGCGCTGCGGTCGCGTTCGGGGACCTCGGCGCCCTTGGCGAAGGTCAGCCGGGTGCCGGCCTCGATGTGGTGGGTGCCGGCGGGGAGTTGAAGCTTCCGCTCCTCGTGGTCGCGGCCGTCGATCGTGCCGCTCACGGTGACGTCGAGGGGCCGGTCGAGCTTCAGCTTGATGCTGTCGTCGACTCGGACGACGCTCTGTTCGCGGAAGGTAGCCGGTTCGTCGAAGGCGTGCCGGGGGGCGCCGTCGCCCTGCCAGGCAAGGATCAGGAAGAGGGCGGGGACGAGCAGCGCGGTCAGTTTGAGCCAGTACTGGAAGGCCTGCACGAAGGTGATGCTGCGCATGCCGCCGGCGGCGACGATGGCGACCACGACGACCGCGACGATCAGTCCGCCCAGCGAGTCGGGGGCGCCCGTCAGCACGGTCAGCGTCAGCCCGGCGCCCTGGAGTTGGGGCAGCAGATAGAGCCAGCCGGTGCCGACGACGAAGGCGCCCGCGAGCCGGCGCACGGCCTGCGAGGACAGCCGGGCCTCGGCGAAGTCGGGCAGGGTGTAGGCGCCGGAGCGGCGCAGCGGGGCGGCGACGAACAGCAGCAGCACGAGGTACCCGGCGGTGTACCCGACCGGGTACCAGAGCATGTCGGGTCCCTGCACGAGCAGGAGGCCCGCGATGCCGAGGAAGGACGCGGCGGAGAGGTACTCGCCGCTGATGGCGGCCGCGTTGAGCCGGGGGCCGACGGTGCGCGAGGCGACGTAGAAGTCGGAGGTGGTACGCGATATGCGCAGTCCGAAGGCACCGACGAGGACGGTCGCCAGCACCACCAGGGCGACGGCGGGGACGGCGTAGCCGGAGTTCACGGCCGCTCCTTGAGTTCACGGTCCGGCAGCGCCCCGAAAGAGGCGCGGGGAACTGCGCGACCAGCCACGACGACCCCGCAGACGAACGACGACATATCCCGGCCCTCCCAGCGGAGCGCTCAGCGGTCTTCGACGAGGCGTACGAAGTCGCGTTCGTTGCGTTCGGCGCGTCGTACGTACCAGCGGGCGAGGAGGACCATCGGGGCGTAGAGGCAGAAGCCGAGGACCAGCCATTCGAGGCCGCGGGCGTCCGGCATGGCGGCGAACAGCAGTGGCAGCGGGCCGATGAGCAGGCCGAGGACGGCGAACACGGTCAGGCCGGCACGGAGCTGGGTGCGCATCAGCGACCGTACATAGGTGTGGCCGAGGGTGGTCTGTTCGTCGATCTCGGTGCGGGGACGGTAGTAGCCGGAGGCGGGGCGGCGGCTGCGGGGCGGGCCGGTGACGACGACGCGGCGCTCGGCGGGGTCCTGGTTGGGCACGGCTACGACCTCCTCATCAGCAGGTCCCGGAGCTCGCGCGCGTGGCGCCGGCTGACCTGGAGTTCCTCGGCGCCGACCATGACGCTGACGGTGCCCGCGTCCAGGCGGAGTTCGCCGATGTGGCGCAGGGCGACGAGGTGGCGGCGGTGGATGCGGACGAAGCCGCGGGAGCGCCAGCGCTCCTCCAGCGTCGACAGCGGGATGCGGACGAGGTGGCTGCCCCTGACGGTGTGCAGGCGGGCGTAGTCGCCCTGGGCCTCGACATGGGTGATGTCCTCGACGGCGACGAAGCGGGTCACGCCGCCCAGCTCGACCGGGATGTGGTCGGGGTCGGGTTCGCTCACGGGTATTCGGGGGGCGGCGTCACGCAGTTCGGCGGCCCGGCGGACGGCCTCGGCGAGGCGTTCCTTGCGCACCGGTTTGAGGACGTAGTCGACTGCCTTGAGGTCGAATGCCTGGACGGCGAAGTCCTCGTGGGCGGTGACGAACACGACCAGCGGCGGCTTGGCGAGCCCGGTGAGCAGGCGGGCCAGGTCGAGGCCGTCCAGGCCGGGCATGTTGATGTCGAGGAAGACGACGTCGATCGACTCGGGGCCGTGGGGTCCCGACTCCAGGGCGCGGTTGATGCGCCGCAGCGCCTCGGTCGCGTCGCCGGCGCCCTCCGCGCTGCCGATGCGCGGGTCCGCGTTCAGGAGGTAGAGCAGCTCCTCCAGCGAGGGGCGTTCGTCGTCGACAGCCAGGGCGCGCAGCATGAACGGGAGTGTAAGAGCAATGGGCACGCCAGGACATGTGCTCTGCGTGGACGTTCGCGCTGGGTACCGTGCCGCTTACAGTGCCCTCATGAACAGCGGCGCTGCCTCCTTCGACGAACTCGACCGGAAGATCATCACCGCTCTGATGGCGAACGCCAGGACGAGTTTCGCGGAGATCGGCTCGAGCGTCGGGCTGTCGGCGACGGCGGTCAAACGGCGCGTGGACCGGCTGCGCGAGACCGGCGTGATCACCGGCTTCACGGCGACGGTCAAGCCGTCGGCGCTGGGCTGGCGCACGGAGGCGTACGTCGAGGTGTACTGCGAGGGCGCGGCGCCCCCGCGGCGGCTCGCGGAGGTGGTCCGCAACCATCCGGAGATCACCGCGGCGATGACGGTGACCGGGGGCGCGGACGCGCTGCTGCATGTGCGGGCGCGGGACGTGGAGCACTTCGAGGAGGTGCTGGAGCGGATTCGGGTCGAGCCGTTCATCCGGAAGACGATCAGCGTGATGGTGCTGTCGCACCTGATCCCGGACAGTCCGGAGGCGGGCGCCACCCAGGCCGTCCCGCCGGAAGCCGGTGCTCCGGCAAACCGCGCAGCAGACGTGCGCTGAGACCGCAAAATTCGCAGCATTCCTGCGTGAACGCGCAATTCTTGTTTCTTGTCGGGCGTCGGCGTGTCTTTCTACCTTGGTGTCAATCCTCATCGACACCGTAGGAAGCGGAGGAACCCCTCTGTGCCCGAAACCCGTGTGCCGCGCCGGCGGCGCTTCCTCGTCTGCGAGCCCAGACATTTCGCCGTGCAGTACGCGATCAACCCCTGGATGCAACCCGACATCCAGGTCGACGTCGATCTGGCCCGGGAGCAGTGGCAGTCGCTGATCCGTGCCTACCGTGCCCACGGTCACGAGGTCGACACGCTGGAGCCGGTCGCCGGTCTGCCCGACATGGTGTTCGCCGCGAACTCGGCGGTCGTCGTCGGCGGCCGTGTCTTCGGCTCCCTCTTCCACGCGCCCGAGCGCCGTCCCGAGTCCACGCACTACACGACTTGGTTCAAGACGGCCGGCTTCGACGTGTACACGCCCGAGTCCGTGTGCGAGGGCGAGGGCGATCTGGTGTGGACGGGCCGCTATGTGCTCGCCGGCACCGGTTTCCGCACCACCCGGGACGCCCACCGGGAGGTGCAGGAGTTCTTCGGCCACCCAGTCGTGAGCCTGACGCTGGTGGATCCGTACTTCTACCACCTGGACACCGCGCTGTTCGTCCTCGACGACGACAACATCGCCTACTACCCGGAGGCCTTCTCGCCGGGCAGCCGAGAGGTGCTCGCTCGGCTGTACCCGGACGCGGTGCTCGCCACCCGCGACGACGCCTCCGCGTTCGGCCTGAACTCCGTCTCCGACGGCCGTCACGTCTTCATCGCGCCCCAGGCCGAGGCGCTGGCCGCCCGGCTGGACGAGCGCGGTTATGTCCCCGTCCCCGTCGACCTGTCGGAGTTCCGCAAGGCCGGCGGCGGCATCAAGTGCTGCACTCAGGAGATCCGCTCATGACCGCGCCCGCGCAGACCCGCTCGTCCGCCGATCTGATCCGCGCCGAGGAACCGGTCCTGGCGCACAACTACCACCCCCTCCCGGTGGTCGTCTCCCGCGCCGAGGGCACCTGGGTGGAGGATGTGGAGGGCCGCCGCTACCTGGACATGCTGGCGGGCTACTCGGCGCTGAACTTCGGCCACCGCCACCCGGCGCTGATCGAGGCCGCGCACGCCCAGCTCGACCGGCTGACGCTGACGTCCCGCGCCTTCCACAACGACCGGCTCGCCGAGTTCGCTGAGCGGCTGGCGGCGCTGACCGGCCAGGACATGGTGCTGCCGATGAACACGGGCGCCGAGGCCGTGGAGAGCGGCATCAAGGTGGCCCGCAAGTGGGCGTACGACGTGAAGGGCGTCCCGGCCGACCGGGCGACGATCGTGGTGGCGGCGGACAACTTCCACGGCCGTACGACGACCATCGTCAGCTTCTCGACGGACGAGACCGCGCGGCAGGGCTTCGGCCCGTTCACGCCGGGCTTCCGGGTCGTGCCGTACAACGACCTGCCGGCGCTGGAGGCGGCGATCGACGAGACGACCGCGGCGGTGCTGCTGGAGCCCATCCAGGGCGAGGCGGGCGTGCTCATCCCGGACCAGGGCTATCTGGCCGGCGTGCGCGAGCTCACCACCCGCAAGGGCTGCCTCTTCATCGCGGACGAGATCCAGTCGGGCCTCGGCCGCACGGGCCGTACGCTCGCCGTCGACCACGAGTCGGTCGTGCCGGACGTGCTGCTGCTGGGCAAGGCGCTGGGCGGCGGCATCGTGCCGGTGTCGGCGGTGGTGGGCAGCCGCGAGGTGCTCGGGGTGCTGCGGCCGGGCGAGCACGGCTCGACGTTCGGCGGCAACCCGCTGGCCGCCGCGGTCGGCACGGCCGTGGTCGAGCTGCTGGAGACGGGCGAGTTCCAGCGCCGGGCCACCGAGCTCGGCGTGGTGCTGCGCGGCGGTCTGTCGGCGCTGCTCGGCAAGGGCGTCGTCGGCTTCCGGGCGCGCGGCCTGTGGGCGGGCGTCGACGTCGACCCGGCGGTCGGTACGGGCCGTGAGATCAGCGAGCGGCTGATGCGCGAGGGCGTGCTGGTCAAGGACACCCACGGTTCCACGATCCGCCTCGCTCCCCCGCTCACGATCACCCCGGAGGAGCTGACGGGGGCGCTGAGCGCGCTGGAGAAGGTGCTCGGCTGAGGGACCACCGCCCGGTGGCCCGGTTCCCGCGAGCGCGGGTGCCGGGCCGCCGGCATCCCACCCCGCTCACCGCCACGCCCGGCCCTCGCAAAGAGGCAGGTGTGAGCGGAAGGGTGAAGATGGGGACAAGAGGTGGTAGACCGCTCTAAGCGACAGAGAGGTCGGCCGTGGGCGCATACGAGGAGCAGGACGTTGCCCGGCAGTGGTTCGACGTGGCTGACGCCGCGGCTCTGCTGCTCGACGCCCAGGGGCGGGTGACGGGCTGGACCAGGGACGCGCAGAGGCTGCTGGAGTACTCCGCCGCCGAGGTGGTCGGCGCGAAGGCCGAGAGCCTGCTCTCGGCCGAGGACGCCCTGCGCGTGCCCGACCTCGCGCGGCGGTGCCGCACGGACGGCAACTGGTCGGGACTGCTGGCCGCGGTGCGCAGGGGCGGCGAGCCGGTCAGGGTGATGGTGCGGGTGACCTCGGCCCAGGAGGCGCCCGGCCCGTCGCGCTGGCTGGTGCTGGTCGCCGAGATGGGCGACGCCCCGGGGTGGGCGATGAGCCGGCGGGTGCTGGAGCAGATGGTCGCCGGGTCCCCCGTCGGGATGGCGATCGTGGACACCGATCTGCGGTACGTGTGGTCGAACGCCGCGCTGGAGCAGTTCGGCGGCGGCCCGGCGCGCAACCGGCTGGGGATGCGGCTGGCCAACGTCCAGCCTGGTCTGAACTCCCGGTCCATCGAGGCGCAGATGCGCCGGGTGCTGGAGACCGGTGATCCGGTGGTGGGATACGAGCACGTGGGTCTCGTGCGGTCCGCGCCGCACCGGGAGACGGCGCACATGATGTCGTTCACCCGGCTCGAGGACGAGCAGGGCCACCCCATGGGCGTCTACTACACCGTCGTCGACGTCAGCGCGCGGTACCGCGCCCGGCAGCGCCTCGACCTGCTCGACCGGGCCGGCGAGCACATCGGCCGCAGCCTCGACATCATGCAGACCGCGCAGGAACTGGCCGACGTGGCGATCCCGACGTTCGCCGACTTCGTCTCGGTGGACCTGCTGGAACCGGTGCTGGCGGGCGCCGAGCTCGCCGCCGGGCCGCCCGGCGACACGGCCGTGGTCCCACTGCGCCGGGCCGGGCAGATGTCGGTGAACGAGAACCTGCCGGAGGCGACCTTCGCCGTGGGTGAGGCGGCCACCTATCTCACCGGCTCCCCGCCGCTGCGGGTCCTGGCGACGGGCCTGCCCTGGCGCCAGGCACGTCTCGACCCGCTCGCCAGGGACTGGGCCACGAACGCGTCCGGGGGCCGGCCTGCGACCTTCCTGGAGCTGGGGCTCCAGAGCGTGATGATCGTGCCGATCCGCGGCCGGGGTGTCACCCTCGGCGTCACCACCTTCTTCCGGCACCGCCGCCGGGACCCCTTCGACGAGGACGATCTGACGCTGGCGGAGGACCTGGTCTCACGGGCGGCCGTCTGCGTCGACAACGCCCGCCGCTACACCCGCGAGCGCGACGCCGCGCTGGTCCTGCAGCGCAGCCTGCTCCCCCATCGGCTGCCCGAGCAGGACGCGGTGGAGGTCGCCGCCTGCTACCGGCCGGCCGACGAGCTGACCGGCCTCGGCGGCGACTGGTACGACCTGATCACGCTGTCCGGGGGGCGGGTCGCGCTGGTGGTGGGCGAGGTGCCCGGGCACGGCATCGACGCGGCCGCGGCGATGGGCCGGCTGCGGACCGCCGTACGGACCCTCGCCGCGCTGGACCTGCCGCCCGACGAGGTACTGGCCCATCTGGACGACCTGGTGGCGCGCTCCGCCCGCGAGGAGGGCGTCGAGGTGAGCAGCAGCGAGGAGGCCGCCGTCGCGCAGTCGGTGGGGTCCGCGTGCCTGTACGTCGTCTACGATCCGGTCGACGGGCAGTGCACGATGGCGGCGGCGGGGCATCCGGCGCCGGCCGTGGTGCTGCCCGACGGCGAGGTCACCTTCGTGGATCTTCCGCAGGGGGCGCCGCTGGGGGTCGGCGGCCCGCCGTTCGAGTCGGTCGAGCTGGCGCTCGCGGCGGGCAGCACGCTCGCCCTGCACACGGACGGGCTGCTGGCGCGGGAGGACGGCGACCGGGCCGTGGAGCCGGACCGGGAGCGGTTGCGCCGGGCCCTGGAGGGACGCACGGACTCGCTCGACCACCAGTGCCGGACCGTGGTGGAGGCGCTGGTCCCGGACCGCCCGCACGACGACGTGGCGCTGCTGATGGCCCGTACCCGGGTGCTCGGCACCGAGCAGGTCGCCGACTGGGACCTGCCCGCGGACCCGGCGGCCGTCGCCGACGCCCGTAAGACGGCCGCCCGGCTGCTGACGGAGTGGGGTCTGGACGAGCTGGCGTTCACCACTGAGCTGGTGGTCAGCGAGCTGGTCACGAACGCGATCCGGTACGCGGCGGGACCCATCAGGCTGCGCCTGATCAGGGAGCGCGCGCTGGTCTGCGAGGTCTTCGACGGCGGCGCGACCGCCCCGCACCTGCGCCATCCGCGCACCACGGACGAGGGAGGCCGGGGACTGCTGCTGGTGTCCCAGTTCACCCAGCGCTGGGGCACCCGGTTCGTTCCCGAGGGGAAGATCATCTGGGCCGAGCAGCCTCTGCTCGACCAGTCGCCCCAACCTGACGAATAGGAACAGATGTAGTACATCGATAGATACGCCGTATAGCGTGATGAACTGGACGGATTCCGGTGGTGAGGCGGGAGCCATGAACGAGACGGCTGTCGACTACGAGGCGATCTTCCAGTGCCTGCCCGGAATGGTGGCGCTGCTGACCCCCGACCTGGTCTACGTCGATGCCAACGAGGACTTCCAGCGCCTGTCCGGACGCCCACGCGAGGAACTGGTGGGCCGGTACCTCTTCGACGTCTTCCCCGACAACCCCAACGACACCACCGCCACCGGCATGCGCAACCTCCAGGCGTCGCTGCTGCGCGTGGTGGCGACCGGCGAGCGCGACACGATGGCGCTCCAGCGCTACGACGTCGAGGACCCCCTGCACCCCGGCGAGTGGGAGGAGCGCTACTGGAGTCCGGTCAACGCGCCCGTCTTCGGCCCCGACGGGAAGGTGGCACTCCTCGTGCACCGCGTGGAGGAGGTCACCGAACTCATCCGGCTGCGCGGCGGCACGGGCAGCAACAGCCGGGCGCGGGTGCTGGAGGCGGAGCTGTACACGCGGGCGCGGGAGCTCCAGGAGGTCAACGAACGGCTGCGGCAGTCCCACGCTCGCGAGCGCGAGGTGGCCCTCGCCCTCCAGGAGGCCATGCTGCCGCCGCGCCGGCAGGTGCGCACCGGCCGGGCCGCCGTGCGCTACCGGCCCGCGGTCGGCGCCCTGAACGTGTGCGGCGACTGGTACGACGTGGTCGACCTGGTCGGCGGCAACCGCATCGGCGTATCGGTGGGCGACGTGGTCGGGCACGGCCTCGGCGCGGCCGGGGTGATGGGGCAACTGCGCAGCGCGCTGAGCGCCACCTCCCGGGTCGCCGACGGCCCCGCGCAGGCGCTGGACGTGCTGGGGCGCTACGCCCATGTCGTCGACGGCGCCGAATCGGCCACCGTGGCCACGACGTTCATCGACTTCGACGCCCGGACCGTCACATACAGCAGCGCGGGCCATCCGCCTCCCGTCCTGGTCCATCCCGACGGCCGGGTGGAGTTCCTCGACCGGGCCACCGACCCGCCGCTGGACGCCCGGCCCGACCCCATACCGAGACCTCAGGCGGTCACCACCTACACGAGCGGCGCCACCCTCGCGCTGTACACGGACGGCCTGGTGGAACGCCGTCACGAGGACATCGACACCGGGCTTGAGCGCCTCGCCGACTCGCTCGTGCGGCATCGCACCGCCGACCCGGAGCACCTCGCCGACGCCGTCCTGACGGAGCTGCTGCCGCCGGGCGGCGCGACCGACGACACGGCCCTGATCATCGTGCGGCTGTGAGGAGCGGACAGCGGCGACGGCCGCCCCCGACGACGGACCACCTGCCGTCCGGCGATCGTGATCACGCCAAACCCGGCCATCCGGTTGCCGCGCACCCGCACCAAAGACCAGGCTGGTCAGGCGGTCCTCCCCACCCGCAAACGACGCCGTCCACCGGCCCCCTGACACCCGGTCAGGAAAGTCGGCATGAGTCGGTATCGGTCCCGACCGGCCCGGTTCCGGCCGCTCAACCCTGCGCCTACACTGGCCTCCCCACGGCACGCTGGTTGACCTGCCAGAACGCGGCGGCCCGAGCTGATCCCCCCGAGTGAGGAGCGCCCCTTTGTTCTACTACGTACTCAAATACGTATTGTTGGGACCGCTGCTGAGACTGGTCTTCCGGCCGCGAATAGAAGGCCTCGAGCACGTACCGGCCACGGGCGCGGCCATCGTCGCCGGCAACCACCTGTCGTTCTCCGACCACTTCCTGATGCCCGCGATACTGAAGCGGCGCATCACCTTCCTGGCGAAGAAGGAGTACTTCACCGGGCCGGGCATCAGGGGCCGCCTCACCGCGGCGTTCTTCCGCAGCGCCGGCCAGATCCCGGTCGACCGCACCGGCAAGGAGGCGGGCCAGGCCGCGATCCGTGAAGGGCTCGGCGTCCTGAGCAAGGACGAACTCCTCGGCATCTACCCCGAAGGCACCCGCTCGCACGACGGCCGCCTCTACAAGGGCAAGGTCGGCGTCGCCGTGATGGCCCTGAAGGCGGGGGTCCCGGTGATCCCCTGCGCGATGATCGGCACGTTCGAGGCTCAGCCGCCCGGCAAGGTCATCCCCAACATCCACCCGGTGAAGATCCGCTTCGGCAAGCCCCTCGACTTCTCCCGCTACGAAGGCATGGAGAACGAGAAGGCGATCCTGCGCGCGATCACCGACGAGATCATGTACGCCATCCTGTCGCTGTCCGAGCAGGAGTACGTCGATCAGTACGCGGCCGTGGTCAAGGCCGAGGAGGAGGCGGCGGCGAAGGCGGCCAAGGCGGAGAAGGAGCGCAGGTTCCCGAGGCTGCCCATCAGCTGACGCGGCCGCCGGCCGAGCGGCTGCTCAGGCGAGGGCGTCGAGCGCCTCGTCGAGCAGCCCGCGCAGCCGCAGGGCGTCGGCCGCCACCGCGGTCACCAGGACGGCGGGCCCGGCGAGAGGCAGCACCGCGGCGTTCTCCCCCAGCACCCGGGGCACCACCGGATTCGCACCGAACTCGGGCCGTACGACGACGAGTTGCCCGACGGCCCGGCAGCCGCCGAGGCCGGCGGGCCCGTCCCAGCCACCCGGCGCCCCGGGTCCGCAGGCCAGCTCCTGGTCGAGCACCACGCGCCCCGCGACTCGTACCCGGATCCGGCTGCCGAGCCGTCCGGGCTCCTCCCCCACCCGCCCGAGCACCTGCTCCTCACGCAGCACGAGCCGCCCGGCCGCACCGACGTCGACGTGGGTCGTGACGTGCAGGTCGCTGCCCCGGGCGGAGATCAACTGCTCGGGCAGCCAGTGCAGTTCGCCGCCGTCCGCCACGGTCAGCCGTACGTCGTAGCGGGCCTCGCTCTTGCCCTGGCCCGGCAGCGCGATCGTGGCGGCGGCCGACCCGACCTTCAGCCGGGCACCGCTCTCGACGCCGGCCTCGACGGTGAAGTGGTCGCCGCCCAGCGGCCCGCTCATCGCGCCGACGAGCATCACCCGCGCCTCGGCGCCGCTGCCCCGGGTGCGTCTGAGCGCCAGCGGCCCGTCGCCGTCGAGGACGGGCAGCGACGTACCGCCCCGCCCGTCGTCCCGGGCGACGATCCGCGCGTGCGCCCGTACGCCACCGGTCGCGGTCGTCATGCGGTCCACGCCGCGAGCCGCTCCCGCACCCAGTCGGCGACGTCCGTCACCCCGGGCTCGCTCCGCAACGACTGGAAGACGACGGGGAGTTCGGCGCGCTGCGCCTTGGCGTCGGCCGCCATCCGTGCCAGGTCGGAGCCCACGTACGGCGCGAGGTCGGTCTTGTTGACGACGAGCAGGTCGGCGGTGGTGACGCCGGGCCCTCCCTTGCGGGGGATGTCGTCCCCTCCGGCCACGTCGATCACGAAGATCTGCGCGTCGACGAGCCCCTTGGAGAAGGTGGCGGTGAGGTTGTCGCCACCCGACTCGACGAGGATCAGATCGAGGGGCCCGACCTCGTCCTCCAGGTCCTCGACGGCCTCCAGGTTCGCGGAGATGTCGTCCCGGATCGCGGTGTGCGGGCACGCTCCCGTCTCCACGGCGGTGATCCGCTCGGGCGGCAGCACGGCCTCCCGCAGCAGGAACTCGGCGTCCTCCCGCGTGTAGATGTCATTGGTGACGACGGCAAGCGACAGCGACTCGCGCAGCGCCCGGCAGAGCGCGGCGACGGTGGCCGTCTTCCCGGACCCGACGGGCCCACCGAGCCCGATACGCAACGCCCGCCGCGACCCGTCGGGCCGCCGCGCGTCGGCACCGACGGCGGAGGGGCCGTCGTGGGAGTGGTCGAGGTGCATGAGCGGCTCCTTCTGTTGGAGGTGGGGTGAGGACTGATCCGGTCGGGTGTTGGAGGGTCTGCTACGAGGCGAACAGCCGTACGGCCCAAGCCGCATGCACCTCCGCCCCGATCTCCAGCAGGGGCCCCGATGCGGCGGGCAACGAATCGACCCCGCCGACGACGGCACCCCGCCCCGCCTCGACGGCCCGATCCACCACCCGATCCATCTCAGGCGCCAACCGAGCCAGCACGGCCGTGGCATCGAAGGGATCGAGACTCAGCAACCGCACCGTGGCACTCGCCGGCCCGCTCACACTCTCGTACGCCGCGCAGTACGCCGCCTCGACGGCCCCCAGCCCCGCGGCCCGAGCGGCCACCCCCAGTACGACGGGCTGATGCGCCCCCTTGGGAAACCGCCCCGCCAATTCGTCCAGCTCCGCCGAGGGCCAGGTGGCCCGAGCGGCCCTCATCAACTGCCGCCCCAACTTCCGCGCGGCGAGCCGCAGAGCGGGCGACGGCGTACGGGCGTCGGCGGCGGCGTCCAGCTCCACCGCGTCACCCCCGGACGCGGCCGCCGCCGCCAGCGAGGCCGCGACAAGCCCGGCCGTGTGCAGCCGCCCCCGGCAGAAGTCCTCCAGGCTCGCGGCCCCGGTGATCCGCCCCGCCTTGACGGCCGCCTCCGCCCCGCCGGAGTGCGCGTGCCCCCCGGCGGGAAAGCGGCCGTCGGCCAGGACGAGAAGTGCTGCTCGTGTCATCGCAGTTCCGGCCGTCAGAAGAGGAAGTACCGCTGTGCCATGGGGAGTTCGGCGGCCGGCGTGGCCTCCACCAGCTCCCCGTCGATGTGCACGGCAAAGCTGTCGGGGTCGATCCGTACGTCGGGACGCGCGTCGTTCTCCCGCATGTCGGCCTTGGTGACCCCACGCGTCGACTCGATGGCCACGAACCTCTTCCCGAGCCCGAGCCGCTCCGGAAGCCCGTCCTCGATGGCGAGCGGCGCGACGAAGTTGACCGAGTTCGCGGCCGGCGCCCGTCCGATCGCGCCGAACATCGGCCGGGGCAGGATCGGTTGCGGCGTCGGGATGGACGCGTTGGCGTCGCCCATCTGCGCGTAGGCGATCTGTCCGCCCTTGATGACGAGCTGCGGCTTCACACCGAAGAACGCCGGTTCCCACAGCACCAGGTCGGCGAGCTTGCCACTCTCCACGGAGCCGATCTCACGCGCGAGGCCCTGCGCGAGCGCGGGGTTGATCGTGTACTTGGCCACGTACCGCCGCACCCGGTGGTTGTCGGCGCGTCCGTCTCCCGGCAGCGCGCCGCGCCGCCCCTTCATCACATGGGCGGTCTGCCAGGTCCGCATGACGACCTCACCCACGCGTCCCATGGCCTGCGAGTCCGACGAGATGATCGAGATCGCGCCCAGGTCGTGGAGTATGTCCTCGGCCCCGATGGTCGACGGCCGGATCCGCGATTCGGCGAAGGCGAGGTCCTCGGGCACGGCCGCGTTGAGGTGGTGGCACACCATCAGCATGTCGAGGTGTTCCTCGGCGGTGTTGACGGTGAACGGCCGGGTCGGGTTCGTCGAGCTCGGCAGCACGTGCGGCTCGGAGACGACGCTCATGATGTCCGGCGCGTGCCCGCCGCCCGCACCCTCGGTGTGGTAGGCGTGGATGCCGCGGCCGGCGACGGCGGCGAGCGTGTCGCCGACGAAGCCGGCTTCGTTGAGCGTGTCCGTGTGGATCGCGACCTGGATGCCGGTCCGGTCGGCGACGGTCAGCGAGGCGTCGATGACCGCCGGGGTGGAGCCCCAGTCCTCGTGCAGTTTCAGACCGAGGGCGCCACCGCGGATCTGGGACAGCATCGCCTCGTGGGAGACGGTGTTGCCCTTGCCCAACAGGCCGAAGTTGACGGGGTGTTGCTCCATCGCCTCCAGCATCCGGGCCAGATGCCAGGGCCCGGGCGTCACCGTGGTCGCCTTCGAGCCCTCGGCGGGTCCGGTGCCGCCGCCGACGAGCGTGGTGATGCCGGAGGCGAGGGCCTCGTCGGCGATCTGGGGGCAGATGAAGTGGACGTGCGCGTCTATGGCGCCGGCGGTGAGGATCCGTCCGTTGCCGGCGATGATCTCGGTCTCGGGTCCGATGACGAGGTCCGGGTGCACCCCGTCCATCGTGTCGGGGTTGCCCGCCTTGCCGATGCCGGTGATCCGGCCGTCGCGGATGCCGACGTCGGCCTTGACGATGCCCCAGTGGTCGATGATCACGACGCCGGTGACGACCGTGTCGGGGGTGCCCTCCGCGCGCGTGGCACGCGACTGGCCCATGGACTCGCGGATGACCTTGCCGCCGCCGAACACGGCCTCGTCCCCGGCGAGTCCGGGACCTCCGGAGCGGTCCTCCTCGATCTCGACGAGCAGATCGGTGTCGGCGAGCCGGATGCGGTCACCGGTCGTCGGGCCGAACAGATCGGCGTACGCGGCGCGGGAGATCTCAGGCATCGAGGGCACCTCCGGTCTCCCCGCGCAGTCCGGGCACCACTCGGGCACCGGTGAGCGGGACGAGTTCGACGTCGACGGGGATGCCGGGCTCGAAGCGCACGGCGGTGCCGGCCGCGATGTTCAGCCGCTTGCCGCGGGCCGCCGCGCGGTCGAAGTCCAGGCCGGGGTTGGCCTCGGCGAAGTGGTAGTGGGAGCCCACCTGGACGGGCCGGTCGGCTGCGTTGAGGACGGTGAGCCGGGTGACCTCACGGCCTTCGTTGTAGACGATCGGGCCGTCGGCGAACAGGATCTCTCCGGGAATCATCGAGGCCCCCTCAGACGATCGGGTCGTGGACGGTGACCAGCTTGGTGCCGTCGGGGAAGGTCGCCTCGACCTGGACGTCGTGGATCATCTCGGGGATGCCCTCCATGACGTCGTCGCGGGTGAGCAACTTGCGTCCGGAGGACATGAGCTCGGCGACCGTACGGCCGTCGCGGGCGCCCTCGAGTATGTGCGACGTGATGAGGGCGACCGCCTCGGGGTGGTTCAGCTTCAGCCCGCGGGCCCGGCGCTTCTCGGCGACGTCGGCCGCCACGTGGATGAGCAGCCTCTCTTGCTCGTGCGGGGTCAGTTGCACGTCCCACCTCACAGTCCTCGCTCCGGACCGTGCGGGGTCCGGTTGCCGCGGCCACCGGGCAAAAGTGCCTGGTGGCTGGTTCGGCAGGCTAGTTGGACCGCGTTTCGAGCAAGTTAACCAAGCTGTGATCCTCCGGTCGCGGCGTCGTCGTCCCGCATGCTCGTCAGGGCGCGCAGTCCGTCGCGCAGGACCTCGACCGGGGCGGGCCCGAAGAGGGACTGCTGGGCGATGAAGCCCAGCACGGCGGCGATCATCGTGCGGGCCACATGGTCCGGCTCCACGTCGGTGCGCATCATCCCGGCCTTCTGGTAGCCCTCGACGATCCGTCCCCAGGCCGCGCGCACCGAGAGGTAGCCCTCGCGCAGGACGGCCGCGAGCTCCTCGTTGCGCAGCGTCTCCGTCCAGACCTGGACGACGAGCCGCGGGAAGGCGGGCCTGCCGTCGACGACGAGGGACTCGCGGGCGGCGAGCGTCCGGCCCAGGACCGCGGCGACGAGTTCGTCGGGCGGCGGGGGCGGGCTCTGCCGCGCCGCCTCCTCGAAGGCCTCATGGACCGAGCCGAGCACCTCGCCGACGATCGCGCCGATCAGCTCCTCCTTGCCGCTGAAGTAGCGGTAGACGGCCCCCGCCGACAGGTCGACCTCCTTCAGCACGTCCTGCATGGACGTGGCGTGGAAGCCGTTGCGGGCGAAGCAGATCGCGGCGCCGTCGAGGATCTGCCGGCGGCGGGCGTCGAGGTGTTCCTGGGATACGCGGGCCATGGTCCAAAACTAAAACGAACATTCCTTCTTGACAAGGACCGGCTCTTGCGAGCACGGTGATGACACAGGAAAAACGAACGATCCTTCTTTTTAGAGATCCAAGGAGCCCTCATGTCCACCCGGTCCGCTACACCGCAGAAGGGCGCCGCGTCCCGGCGCCTGATCGCGGTCGTCCTCCTCGTTCCGCTCCTCGCCGCCCTCGCGCTGTGGGCCTTCGCCTGGCCTGCCGCCCGCACCGCCCCGCGCGACCTGCCGCTGGGCGTCGCCGGACCGGCCGCCGCCACCGCCCAGGTGGAGCAACAGCTCGGCCGGCACGAGGGCGCCTTCGACATCCACCGCTACGCCGACGAGGCCGCCGCCCGCGAGGCCATCGAGGACCGGACCGTATACGGCGCCGTCGTCGTGACCCCCCAGGGCCCGGAGCTGCTGACCGCGTCGGCGGCGAGCCCGGCGGTCGCACAACTGCTCCAGCAGGCGGTGGCGCAGCAGGCCGCCGCCGAGGGCACCCAGGTGAAGACCGTGGACGTGGTACCCGCGCCGGAAAGCGACCCGCGCGGTGCGGGCCTGACCTCCAGCGTCCTGCCGCTCGCCCTGGCCGGCATGGCGGCGGGCGCGGCGGTGACCCTGCTCGGACTGCGCGGCGTCCGCGCCGTCGGCGCCCTGGTCGGCGTCGCCACCCTGATCGGCCTGGTCGCGGCGTCGATCGCGCACAGCTGGCTCGGGGTGCTCACCGGCGACTGGTGGGCGGAGGCCGGAGTGTTCGCGCTGACGACACTCGCCGTGAGCGGGGCCGTCGCGGGGCTCGCCGCCCTGGTCGGCACGGCCGGTATCGGCATCACGGCGGCCACGATCATGCTGATCGGCAACCCGTTCTCCGGGGCGGCCTCGGCGCCGCAGATGCTGCCGGAGCCGGTCGGCGCGATCGGCCAGTGGCTGCCGCCGGGGGCGGGCACGACCCTGCTGCGTTCGGTGTCCTTCTTCGACGGCTCGGCGGCGATCGGCCCGGCCCTCACCCTGACCTGGTGGGCCGCGCTGGGCCTGGGCGCCGTACTGCTGGGGAACGCGCTCAAGGCGCGCGCGGCGAGCACCGAGCAGGCACCCGAGCGCGAACTGGCAACCGTCGGCTGACGGCCGACGAGGGACGGCGACCGACCCCGGTCACACCGAACCGACCGTGCACCCCCGCTGTAGCGGACGGGGGTGCACGGTCTCGCTGTTTCCGGGGCCGGTGCCGGCCGGTGCTAGGAGGGGCTCGACCCGCGGTGCTCGGCGGCGATGCCGAAGCGCTGCCGTTCGCGGGGAGCGGAAGCGACCTCACGGACGCTGGAGACCGCGGTGATCACCTGCTCCTCGGCGAGGTCGGCGGGCTCCCCGAGTTTTTCCAGTCGTTCGAGGTCAGAGGCGGAGACAAGGGCGACAAGGGGCTTCCCGTGACGCGTCACGACGACGCGCTCACCGCCGTACACCACGCGATTGATCAGATCGGCGAGCTCAGCCCTGGCTTGCGTCACCGGAATCTCGTAGGCCATGCTCCCCACATTACGTCATGTACGTCCTGTACATTTTTTACAGGCACCCCGGCAAGGGAGGCGTGAGCCATGACCCGACCGTCCGCCCGCTACGTACTGCCCGAGTTCACCGAACGCACCAGTTCCGGCCTCAGGACGCAGGATCCGTACTCGAAGCTGCTGGAGGAACGGATCGTCTTTCTCGGCACACCGGTCGACGACACGTCGGCGAACGACGTGATGGCCCAGTTCATGTACCTGGAGCACAAGGACCCCGACCAGGACATCTCGCTCTACATCAATTCGCCCGGCGGCTCGTTCAGCGCCATGTCGGCGATCTACGACACGATGCAGTTCGTCTCCTGCGACGTGGAGACGATCTGCCTGGGCCAGGCCGGGTCGAGCGGCGCCGTGCTGCTGGCGGCGGGCACTCCGGGCAAGCGGTTCGCGCTGCCGGGGGCTCGGGTGGTGATCCATCAGCCGGCGCTGACCGAGCCGATCGAGGGGCAGGCCAGTGATCTGGCGATCCAGGCCGCCGAGCTGACGCGGGTGCGGGCGCGGCTGGAGGAGATGCTCGCCCGGCACACCGGACGCGCCCGTGAGCAGGTGGCCGAGGACATCGAGCGGGACAAGGTCCTGACCGCCCAAGAGGCGCTGGAGTACGGACTGGTGGACCGGATCATCCCCAGCCGCAAGGAGACGCTCGCTCCGCCCACGGGGCGGTGACCGGCCGGTGCTGCCACCCGAATTGCCGCCGCTGCCCGCGCTGACGCGGGCGGAGGGCGAGTTGATCGACCGTTATCTTGACGTCGTGGACCTGCTCGGCCGGATCAACCCGGCGCACCACGGCGACACCTATCGCGGACTGCGGGCCGCCCAGGCGCTCGTGAGCAGGGCGGCCGAGCTGCGGGACGCGCTGGCGCTGATGCACCAGCGCGGTGAGACGGAGCTGCACGCTCCCACGCTGGCGCGTGCGTTGCGCGTGCTGGACGGAGAGCGCCGCACGGCTCGCGTCACGGTGCCCCCGCGCTCCGACAGTTGACGACCCCTGCAGCCGGATCCCGGGCGCCCCGGCCCATTGACGAGGCGTCCGGAACGGAGTTGAAACGGACCGAACGGCGTACCCCCTTTCGGCGTAGTCGGCCCTCCTGCCGTGCGGCCGTCAGGGTTGCGCAACAGGCATGAGCGGCAGACGGAATCACGCGCTCCGCCCCTGGTCCGGGACTCCTCGGGCATCTGGACACTCACCCGAACGGGGGGTCACCCACCCGAACGGGTGAGTGGTGAGTAACACCACAAACCCCCGATTCCGTTGGGTATTTCGCTCATCCGTGCGTCAAGATCCCTGTCTGACGACAAGCCCCCGCCACAGCGGCGGGGCGGTCCGGGCGGACGCCGAGTCCTGCCGCCGCCCGGATGACCGGTCGACAGGAGTGGATCGGCAGGAGTGGAGGACCCGAGCAAGACGGGTCGCCGGAGCGGACGTTCGTTCGAACCGAGCAGCCCTTGGGGTGAAGCCGCGGTAACGCGGCCGGGCAACTTCGCCAGCCCGAATCCGACAGGTCATCCTTCTCAGGCGGCTGACGAAGGGTTGCGCATGACTGCGCTCAATCGTGTCCCGTCGCTCATGGTCCGGGCCGGTACGGCTTCGGCCCTCACCATCGCCGCCGTGGGCGGCTCGATAGTGGCACCCGGCTTCACGTCCGAGGCCGAGGCAGCCACACCGGCGTCGAAGGCACTTCAGGTCGCGGCCTCCAAGAAGGGCTCCCCGTACCGGTGGGGCGCCACGGGCCCGAACCGGTTCGACTGCTCGGGGCTGACGCTCTACTCGTTCAAGAAGGCGGGCAAGAAGCTGCCCCGCACGGCTGCCCAGCAGTACAACAAGACCCGCCACATCTCCGCCAAGAACCGCAAGGCCGGGGACCTGGTGTTCTTCCACTCGGGGTCGTACGTCTACCACGTCGGCATCTACGCCGGGAAGGGAAAGATCTGGCACTCCCCGAAGACCGGGGACGTGGTCAAGCTGCAGAAGATCTGGACCAGGAGCGTCTGGTACGGCCGGGTCAAGTGACCTGCCCGGGGGCGGTGGCGGCACCCTGACGCGCCGTCACCGCTCTCGGGGCCTCACAGGGCGAGCAGCGGACCCGCGAGCAGGGCCGCGCCGAAGGCCGTCAGTGCGGCGCCGGTGGCGACCGTGACCGCACGTGCGGCGCGCGGCCGGCGCAGCCATCTGCCGAGCCGGTCCACCAGCAGGGCGACCACCTGGAACCACACCAGGGCGATCGCCAGCACGATCATGGCCAGCAGGAGAGTCCGGGGCAGGGCCGGAGCGCCCGCGGGCACGAACTGCGGCAGCACGCTGAGGAACGTGAGGGACGCCTTCGGGTTGAGGGCGTTGGTCACGAAGCCCTGCCGCAGTGGCCGGGCGGTGGACTCCGCACGCGTGTCCACGACTTCGGTGGGCCGCTGCCGCAGGGTCTGCACGCCCAGGTACAGCACATAGACGCCGCCGACCACCTGGAGCGCGCGGAACAGCGCCGGTACGGCGGCCAGGACCGCCGCCACGCCGACGACCGCCATCGTCACGTGCACCAGCAGCCCCGCCCCGATCCCGAGCGCACAGGCGATGCCCGCCCGGCGGGAGACGAGGGCGTTGCGTACGACGACGGTGAAGTCGGCCCCGGGCATGGCGACCAGGCCGGCGGAGACACCGGTGAAGGCGATGAGCTGAGCGTCCATGGACCCCAGCGTGCCGCCCGCCAGCCTTCAGTAGGTATTTCGAATATTCTGGCAATCCCTAAAGCACTTCTTAAGGCAGATGCGTGACCGAGGCGGAAGGAGGGCCGCATGTACGACCCGGTCCGGCTCGCCGCCCTGGTGGCGGTCGCGGAGGCGGGCTCGATCACCCGCGCCGCCGAACGGCTGGGGTACACCACGCCCGCGCTCTCCCAGCAGCTGGCCAAGCTGGAGCGCGAGGCGGGCACGGCCCTTCTGGTACGGCACCACAGGGGCACACGGCTGACGGGTGCGGGCGAGCTTCTGGTGGCCCGGGCGCGGCGGGTGCTCGACGAGCTGGACCGGGCCCGGCACGAACTCGCCCGGCTGACCGGCCTGTCCGGCGGCACCCTGCGCCTCGGCACCTTCCAGACGGCCGGCATCCATCTGCTGCCGCCGGCCCTGAGCGCCTTCCGCCGGGCGCATCCGGACGTGGAGCTGACGGTCGCCGACTACGAACCGTCGGCCGGTGTCGCCGCGGTGGCGGCGGGCGAGGTCGATCTGGCGCTGACGCACACCTACGAGCCCGCGGAACCGACCCCGCTGCCCGCATCCGTGGGCGTCGAGCCGGTCCTCGTCGAGGAACTGGTCCTGGTGTCCGCGCCGGGCCATGTGCTGACCAGCGGCGCCACGCGGCTGCCGCTGACCGAGCTGGCCGGGCAGCCGCTGATCAGCATGGCGCCGGACGCTCCGGCCCGGCGGGGTGTGGAGGCGGCGCTGACCGAGGCGGGGGCCATGCCGTCGGTGCTGGTGGCGACGCCGGGGTACCTGCTGGTGTGCGCCCTGGCCAGTGCGGGGCTCGGGGTCGCGGTCGTACCGGAGATGGTGGCGCGCACGTCGGTCGCTCCGGTGGGCGTGCGTGCGCTGGAGGGCGGGCGGTTGCGCCGTACGATCTCGGTCGCCTATCGCGGCGACGAGGCGGCTCCCGCCGCGGACGCCTTCCGGGCTCTGCTGCGCGGCACGTTCGCCCGCTCCGGGCAGCCGCTGCAGCCGTGAAGGGTCAGGACTCCTGCGGTCCCGCGGCGACGACCGGCTCGGCGGGGACCGTCCACGGCAGTTCGATGGAGACGGTCTTGCCGCCCTCGCGGGTGGGGCGCACTCTCAACTTGCCGCCGCATTCCGCGGTCAGCCAGCGGATGATCACCATGCCGCGTCCGTTGTCCTGCTGCACGGCGGCCGGCAGCCGCTTGGGGAATCGCGGATGGCTGTCGGTGACACCGATGCGCAGGTGTTCGTCACGGTCCAGCGCGAGGTCCACCGTGAAGGTGGGTGACTGGCCGAGGGTGTGCTGTACGGCGTTGGTGGTGAGTTCGGAGACGATCAGGCGGATGGTGTCGGCCACTTCCGTGTCCGGTGGCAGGCCCCATTCGGTGAGGGTGGTGAGCACGTAGGCCCGGGCCGCGGAGACCGAGGCGGGATCGCTCGGCAGAGTGACGGATGCTTCCAGGTGATCTGCCATGGCGACGTCGTCCCTTTCCCACGGGACCGTGGTCCGACACGGAGCGGATGGTTCGAGTACGGTCCCGGACTGGTGCTTCGTCGCCAGACTGCCATTACCGCACCCGTCACGGGTGGCGATCCACCAAGATATGCATATATCTGTCGCTCGAAGCGGTGAACTCTGCGACGGCAGAGCGTATTTGGGTGGCTCGGTTGGAGTAAGGAGTAGCCCATGCAGCACGGTCCCGCGGTACGCCGCCGGAAACTGGGCGCGGAACTGCGTGCGTTACGCACCGGGGCGGGGTTCACCAGCGGTGAGGCGGCCCGGCTGGCGGGCTGGCATCAATCCAAGGTGAGCCGGATCGAAACCGGCGCCAGCGGGGTGAAACCGGCCGATGTGCGGTTACTGCTCGACGTCTACGGCGTGGAGGACGCCCAACTGCGGGAATTGCTGGTGGTGTTGGCGGGCTCCGACGAGGGCGGTGGCCGGCATCACTGGTGGCACGCGTACCGCGGAGTACTGCCGCCGACGTACCGGGACTTCATCAGCCTGGAGTCCCAGGCGAGGGCGATGCGCACGCTGGAGACGTCGGTGGTACCCGGTCTGCTCCAGACGCCCGAGTACGCCCGGGCGGTGACCCGGGCCGCCGTCGGCGGGCTCGACGGCGACACCGACGACCGCCTCGACGCGCTGGTCGCGGTGCGGCTGGCCAGGCAGGACGTGCTGCGCGCGGATCCGCCGCTGAAGCTGAGCGCGGTGCTGGACGAGGCGGTGCTGCGCCGGGAGATCGGCGGGCCCGAGGTGATGGCGCGGCAGCTGAGCCGGCTGATGGAGGCCGCCCGACTGCCCCAAGTCCGCCTTCAGGTGCTGCCGTTCAGGGCCGGCGAGCATGTCGGCATCACTGGCCCTTTCGTTATCTTCTCATTTTCGAGCACTTCTGATCTGGATGTGGTTGTTCTCGACCACTTGACGAGTAGCCTCTACCTCGAACGGAAAGAAGACCTCCAGGCCTACACGGAGGCCTTCAACACCCTTCGGATCCACGCCCTTTCGCCCGAGGAATCGTTGGATTACATCGCCGCGCTAGGTGGCGGTGTGTAAGGAGGCACCATGACAGCAATGCCTCGGAACCTCATGTCCAGCACCGAACTGGCAGGTGCGCGGTGGTTGCGCAGCAGCTACAGCACCGGTGCGAACAACTGCGTCGAGACGGCACGGCCGCACTCCGGTCCCTGGACCGGGCTGCTCGCGGTGCGCGACTCCAAGGACCCGGCCGGCCCCGCGCTGCTCTTCTCCCCCGAGAGCTGGGCGGGTTTCACGGCCGCGCTCCAGTCCTGACCACCCTGACCGATCAGATCAACCCTGATCGATTCTGATCAGTTCCATCCGATGTGCGAGCAGGGCCGTGTCACGCCGACTCATGGTCGTGTCTCGCCGATCACTCGAACAGCGCGCTCGATCTCGGCCTCGGAGAGGTCCGCGCGGGCGGTCAGCCTCAGCCGTGAGATGCCGTCGGGAACGGAGGGAGGACGGAAACAGCCCACGGCGAGGCCCGCCGCACGGCACTCGGCCGCCCAGCGCACGGCCTTCTCCGGGGACGGGGCGCGCACGGAGACGACGGCGGCGTCCGGACGTACCGCCTCCAGACCCTCGGCGGTCAGCCGTGCGTGGAGTTCACGTGCCACCGCACCCGCCCGCGCCGCCCGCTCCGGTTCACGGCGCAGCAGCCTGAGCGCCGCCAGGGCCGCGCCCGTGGACGCCGGGGCGAGACCCGTGTCGAAGATGAACGTCCGCGCGGTGTTGACGAGATGCTCGATCACCCGCGCGGGGCCGAGGACGGCGCCGCCCTGGCTGCCGAGGGACTTGGACAGCGTGACGGTGACGACGACGTCGTCCGCCCCCGCGAGCCCGGCCGCCCACGCCGCGCCGCGCCCGCCGTCACCCAGGACGCCCAGGCCGTGGGCGTCGTCGACCAGTAGCCCGGCGCCGCGCTCCCGGCACGCCTCGGCGTACTCGGCCAGCGGGGCCGCGTCGCCGTCGACGGAGAAGACGGTGTCGGACACGACGACCGCCGTGCCCTCGTGCGTGTGCAGGGCCTTGCGTACCGCCTCCGGCTCGGAGTGCGGGACGACCTGGGTGGTGCCCCTGGCCAGTCGGCAGCCGTCGATGAGCGAGGCGTGGTTGCCGGCGTCCGACACGATCAGCGAGCCGTGCGGCGCCAGCGCGGTGACCGCGGCGAGGTTGGCCGCGTAGCCCGACGAGAGGACCAGCGCCGCCTCGAAGCCGCAGAAGTCGGCCAGCTCGCGCTCCAGCTCGGCGTGCAGCTGCGTCGTGCCCGTGACGAGCCGGGAGCCGGTCGCGCCGCCGCCCCAGGTGCGCGAGGCACGCGCCGCGCCCTCGGTGACCTCCGAATGGCGGGCCAGGCCCAGATAGTCGTTGCTCGCGAGATCGAGGAGCGGTGATACGGCGGGCCGGGGGCGCAGGGTCCGTACGAGCCCGGCGCGGCGGCGCAGCTCCGCCTGCTCGTCGATCCAGCCGAACGCCATGGTTCCTCCGGGGCTTTGGTGAGCGGTACACAGACGTCGCTTTTGTAGGCAGTGGACAGACCCTAGCCGTACGGCGGCCCGCCCACGGTGTGGCAATACCCACACATCGAAACGACAGGGTTGTGCAAACTCACCTTGGCTCGGACGCCCTCCGTACGTCAGGATCAGCTTCCATGGACCTGCTGAACACGCTGGTGGACAAGGGGCTTCGGCGCGAGCTGCCGACCCGCGAGGAAGCCTTGGCCGTCCTCGCCACTTCCGACGACGACCTGCTCGATGTGGTGGCCGCGGCCGGCAAGGTGCGCCGGCACTGGTTCGGCCGACGGGTGAAACTCAACTATCTGGTCAACCTGAAGTCGGGCCTGTGCCCCGAGGACTGCTCCTACTGTTCGCAGCGCCTCGGCTCCACCACCGGCATCCTGAAGTACACCTGGCTCAAGCCGGACCAGGCCTCCCAGGCTGCCGCCGCCGGATTGGCGGGTGGCGCCAAGCGGGTGTGTCTGGTGGCGTCCGGGCGCGGCCCGACCGACCGCGACGTGGACCGGGTCTCCGAGACCATCAAGGCCATCAAGGACCAGAACGAGGGCGTCGAGGTGTGCGCCTGCCTCGGCCTGCTGTCCGACGGCCAGGCGGAGCGGCTGCGCGACGCGGGCGCCGACGCGTACAACCACAACCTCAACACGTCCGAGGGGACGTACGGGGACATCACGACCACGCACACCTACGCCGACCGCGTCGACACCGTGCAGAAGGCGCACGGGGCCGGGCTGTCCGCGTGCTCCGGTCTCATCGCCGGCATGGGCGAGAGCGACGAGGACCTGGTCGACGTCGTCTACTCGCTGCGCGAGCTGGACCCGGACTCGGTGCCGGTCAACTTCCTGATCCCGGTCGAGGGCACCCCGCTGGCCAAGGAGTGGAACCTCACCCCGCAGCGGTGCCTGAGGATCCTGGCGATGGTGCGGTTCGTCTGTCCGGACGTCGAGGTGCGCATCGCCGGTGGCCGCGAGGTCCACCTGCGCACCATGCAGCCGCTGGCCCTGAACCTGGCCAACTCGATCTTCCTCGGTGACTACCTCACGACCGAGGGCCAGGCGGGCAAGGCCGACCTGGAGATGATCGCCGACGCCGGCTTCGAGGTGGAGGGCACCGACCAGGTGACCCTGCCGGAGCACCGGACGGAGACGGCCGGGGGCGGCTGCGGGTCGCACGAGGCCGCGGGCTGCGGGTCGCACGAGAGCGCCGGGTGCGGGTCGCACGAAGGTGGCGGTGTGTGCGGTACGGCCGCTGCCACCACCGGTGCCGTCGCCGCTCCGGCCGGCGAGCCGCGCACCGACCTGGTCGCCGTACGCCGCCGGGGCGCCGGAACGGACCTCGCGCCCAATGCCTGACCCGCTCACCGTGCCCGGCCTGACCGTGCCCGAGCTGCTGGAACTCGACCGGCGGCATGTGTGGCACCCGTACGGCCCCATGCCCGGCCGCAGCGAACCGCTCGTCGTGGAGTCGGCGAGCGGGGTGCGGCTGAAGCTCGCGGACGGCTCGGGTGAACTGGTCGACGGCATGTCGTCCTGGTGGTCGGCGATCCACGGCTACAACCACCCGGTGCTCAACGAGGCCGTGCAGCAGCAGCTGGCGCGGATGAGCCATGTGATGTTCGGCGGGCTCACCCACGAGCCCGCCGTACGCCTGGCGAAGCTCCTTGTCGACATGTCTCCGGATGGTCTGGAGCATGTGTTCCTCGCCGACTCCGGTTCCGTGTCGGTCGAGGTCGCGGTCAAGATGTGCCTCCAGTACTGGCGTTCGCTGGGCCGTCCCGGCAAGCAGCGCCTGCTGACCTGGCGCGGCGGCTATCACGGGGACACCTGGCAGCCGATGTCGGTGTGCGATCCCGAGGGCGGCATGCACGAGCTGTGGACCGGCGTGCTCCAGCGCCAGGTGTTCGCGGACCCGCCGCCGGCCGAGTACGACGAGTCGTACGCCGAGCATCTGCGGTCGCTGATCGAGCGGCACGCCGACGAACTGGCGGCGGTCGTCGTCGAGCCGGTCGTGCAGGGCGCGGGCGGGATGCGGTTCCACTCCCCCGCGTATCTGCGGGTGCTGCGCGAGGCGTGCGACGCGCACGACGTGCTGCTGGTGTTCGACGAGATCGCCACCGGGTTCGGCCGCTCCGGTGCGCTGTTCGCGGCGGACCACGCGGCGGTGACGCCGGACGTGATGTGCGTGGGCAAGGCGCTGACCGGCGGCTATCTGACGATGGCGGCCACGCTGTGCACCGCCCGTGTGGCCGACGGCATCTCGCGCGGCGAGGTGCCGGTGCTCGCCCACGGCCCGACCTTCATGGGCAACCCGCTGGCGGCCGCGGTGGCCTGCGCCTCGATCGAGCTGCTGCTCGGGCAGGACTGGCAGGCCGAGGTCAAGCGGATCGAGACGGGTCTGCGGGAAGGACTGGCGCCCGCGTCGGACCTTCCGGGCGTGAAGGACGTACGCGTCCTCGGCGCCATCGGGGTCGTCCAGCTGGACCACGAGGTGGACATGCGGGCGGCGACGGCGGCCGCCGTGCGCGAGGGCGTGTGGCTGCGGCCGTTCCGCGACCTCATCTACACGATGCCGCCGTACGTCACGGGCGACGCGGACGTCGCACGGATCGCCCGCGCGGTGTGCGCGGCGGCGCGGGAGGGCTGACATGCCGGTACTGGTGATCACGGGCACGGGCACGGAGGTCGGCAAGACCGTCACGACCGCCGCGGTCGCCGCGGCGGCGCGGGGCGCGGGGCGGTCGGTGGCCGTGCTGAAGGCCGCGCAGACGGGCGTACGGCCCGACGAGGACGGCGACGCGCAGGAGGTCGCGCGCCTCGCGGGCCCGGTGACGACAGCCGAACTCGCGCGCTACCCCGACCCGTTGGCCCCGGCGACGGCCGCCCGTCGGGCCGGTCGGGCGGCGGTGCGCCCGCACGAGATCGCGGAGGCCGCCGCCAAGCTGGCCGCCGAGCACGACCTGGTGCTGGTGGAGGGAGCGGGCGGTCTCCTCGTCCGCTTCGACGAATCGGGCGGCACCCTGGCGGACGCGGCCGAGCTGATGGCGGCGCCGGTCCTGGTGGTCGCCTCGGCGGGCCTGGGCACCCTGAACACGACGGAACTGACGGCACGTGAACTCCGCCGCCGCGGCCTTGACCTGCTCGGCGTGGTGATCGGCAGCTGGCCCGAGGAAGCGGACCTGGCGTCGCGCTGCAACGTCGCGGACCTGCCGGAGGTCGCCGGTGCACCGCTGCTGGGCGCGGTCCCGGCAGGCTCCGGGGCGCTGGCTTCCGCCGACTTCCGTACGGCGGCACCGGGTTGGCTCGCGCCGAGGCTGTTCGGGACGTGGGACGCGGAGGGGTTCCGGGGGCGGGTGACGGCCTGAGGCCGGACTGTCAGAGCCGCGTGCAATGCTCTGATCATGGTGAACACGGACAGGGTCGAAGACCTCCACGCCGATGAAGCGCCTTCCGCTCCGGCGCCCGCCACGACCGCCGAGTGGGACGCCCTGATCACCGAGTGGGACGAGATCCGGCAGGGCTACCACCTCGGCGATACGCCGGGGACGGTCCTGGCGTGCGCGAGAAGCCTCGAGGCGAGCGTGGCGGCGGGCGGACCGGACTCGGCTCTGTGGACGTTCGGGCTGGTGCTCATAGGCCCCTACGTGATCTACGCCCACCCGGACCCGGCGGCCGAGGCGCAGGTGCTCAAGGCGATGGCCGCCGTCGAGCGGGCTCTCGGTCAGGCGGACTGCGAGCACGACGAGCATCCGTGCGACGACATGCCGGACGACGACGAGTTGGACAACCTCCGGTATGTGCTGGAGATGCTGGCCCGTCCGGAGCGGGGCGCCGATGACGACGGCGACGGCCCGACCGCCGACGGTGAGTCGGACGACTGGTTCGCCGGCGGGATGACACGGGAGGTCTGGGCCTGCCCGCGGAATCTCGCCGGGTTCGCCCGCGCGTTCTCCGAGGGCTAGCCGGACTCGGGCTCGTCGCTCTCGGCGAGGAGGCGTACCAGTTCGATGCGGGAGCGGATGCCCAGGCGGGTGAAGACGCCTCGCAGGTGGTGGTCGATGGTGCGGGGGCTGAGGGCCAGGCGGGCGGCGATCTCGCGGTTGGTGGCGCCGTCGGCGGCCATGCGGGCGACCAGGAGTTGCTGGGCCGTGAGGGTGGCGGTCGGGCTGTCGGGGGCGGTGCGGGGCGGGGCCGCCGGGGTGCCGAGGGCGCGGAGTTCGGTGCGGGCCTGAGTGGCGCAGTGCGGGGCGCCGAAGGAGTCGAACGCCTCCAGCGCGCTGTGCAGACGGTCGCGTGCCTCCGTACGGCGGCGCAGTCGGCGCAGTGCGCTGCCGAACAGCAGTTCCGTGCGGGCGCGTTCGAAGTCGCGGGTGCCGCGGGAGTGCAGGTCGAGCGCGGTGCGGTAGTGGTCCACCGCCTCCTCGCCGGGCGCGAGCAGGGCTCGGCAGCGGGCGCTGAGGGCCAGGTCGTCGGGGCTGAGTACCGTGCCGGCCCAGCGTTCGTAGTCGGCGTGCGCCACGCGGGCGATCCGGGTGTCGCCGGTGTGGACGGCCGCCTCCACGTAGTGCGGGGTTGCCAGGTGCCGGATCGCCCGATGGCCGTGGCCGGGGCCGAATCCGGCGAGGGCACGCAGCCGGGCCGCGGCGGCGGCGAAACGACCGCTGCTCAGGTCGAGGAACGCGAGCGCCCATTGGGCGAGGGCGGCGGGCAGACCCAGGCCACGCGCCAGGGCGTACGACCGTGCGGTCGCCGCCCGTTCACGGCAGACGTCGGCGTCCCCGGTCAGCGCCGCGAACATGGCGAGGGCGGCCTGGAGGTGGCAGGCGCCGTTGTCCTGACCGGTGGCGTGGGCCTGCCACAACGCGTCCGACGCGGCGGCCTCACCGGCCCGCGGACGTCCCGTCCAGAAATCGGCGTACGCCCGGAACTCCATCGCCTGCGGCACCGTGACCGGGGTGCCCCGCGCCCGGGCGGAGGCGGCCGCGCGGACCGTCGCGGTGACCGCGCGGGTGTGGTCGCCGAGAAGCAGGGCGGCGATCGCGGCGTGGATCAGGACGGTGGGATCACCGCCGGGACCGCACCGCCCTGCGGCCGACTTCAGCAGGTCACGCGCATCCGCGTACCGCCCGTCGAACGCGGCCACCAGCCCGCCCAGAGTGCCGGGCACCACGACACCGAGCCGACCGGCAACCCTCGCCGCCTCACGCAGCCGGCGCAGATCACCGGTGTAGACGGCGGCTTCGGTGGCTCGGGCGAGGAGGTGGGTGGCGGGGGTTGGCGGGGTGACGGTGAATGGGGTGACTGAGGTGAGGGCGCTCGGGATGGCCGGGGTCACGCCGCGTGGGTCGGCCGGGGTCACGGCGCGCGGATCGGCCGGGGTCACCGTGTGTGAGGTGCTCCGAGTGTTAGCGCACGGAGCGACCGAAAGCGGGGCGCCGGGAGGTGAGGCACTCCGACCCGATGCCGTCCGCGCCGCGGCCCCCACCCCGATCAGCAGGGCGTCGAACGCCTCCGTCGTGTTTCCCGTCCGCAGGGCCAGCACCCCGCTCAGGGCGTCGTCGGCGGCGGTCGAGGCCAGGCGGCGTGCTCGGTCACCGTCGCCGGAGCGCCAGGCGTAGGCGGCCGCTCGGGCCGTCAGGCGGTGCTGTTCGGTGGAGTCGGGGCACAGCGCCGCGGCCCGCTCCGCCAGGGTCCGCGCCACCGACAGGCGCCCGGTGTCGGCCGCCCTGCCCGCCGCGGCGGAGAGTTCCGCGGCCAGCCGCCCGCTGGGGCCGAGCGCGCCTGCACCCCGGTGCCAGGAGCGCGACGGCGTCTCGCCCTCGCCGCGCAGCACGCGGGCCAGCAGCCGGTGGACGTCGCGGCGGTCGGCCGGCGTGCCGGTCTCGTAGGCCGCGATCCGCGTCCACGCGTCCCGGAACGCCACCCCGCCCGCTCCGGCGTGCGCGATCCCGGCCGCCTCGGCGGCGTCCAGGCACCGGGTGTCGAGACGGGCCGCGACGACGGCGCGCAGGAAGGCGTCGGTGGAGACCGGGTACTGGTCGGCCGCGGCAAGGAGCAGCAGCAGGCGGGTGTCGTCCGGCAACGCGCGTATCTCCGCCCGGTGTTCGCGCAGCAGGGCCGGGGCCAGTTCGGCCGGCTCCGTGGGGAGCGGGTCGACGCCGGTCAACTGGCGGTCGGTGAGGCGCGGGAGAAGCTCGGCGGCGGCGCGCTGATCGCCGTACACGGCACGCAGCACGCGCACCCGGACGCCCTCGGAGAGGCCTGCGGCCGGTTGGCGCCACGCGTCCGTGCGCTGCGGTGGCGAAGTGCGGTCAAGAGGTGGGGGGTTCACCGGAGTCACCACACAAATGACGTTACTGGCGGGTTACTTGAATCGTAAAGACCGGCGATTTCACCGATGCGGCGCGCGTAGACCCGGCTCGACACTCCTGGCAACCCCACACGTTTCAGGAGGCATCATGCAGCGCACCCCGCGTCGCATCGCTACGGGTCTCACGGCCCTGGCCACCACGCTCCTTCTGTCACTCTCCCTCTCCCCCACACCCGCGCAGGCCGCCACCCACAACCCCGTCGTCTTCGTGCACGGCCTGAGCAGCTCGGCGAGCAGCTGGGACGACTGGGCCGGCTACTTCAGGACCGACGGCTACGCCGCCGGTGAGCTGGACGCCTGGTCGTACGACTGGGCCCAGTCGAACGTCACCACCGCCCAGCAGCTCGCGACCGAGATCAGAAACGTGCTCGCCCGCACGGGCGCCTCTAAGGTCGACCTGGTCGTCCACTCGATGGGCACGCTCAGCGCCCGCTACTACCTGAAGAACCTCGGCGGGACGTCGTACGTCGATGACTTCGTCTCGACGGCCGGCGTGAACCACGGCACGTCCACCGCGTCGTGGTGCGCGTGGCTGTACACCTCCTGCGCGGAGATGAACACCGGCAGCTCGTTCCTGACCTCGCTGAACTCCGGCGACGAGACCCCGGGCAGCGTGTCGTACGCCAGCTACTGGTCGAACTGCGACGACGCGCTCACGCCCGACACCACGGCGATCCTGAGCGGCGCGACGAACGTCGAGGTCGGGTGCGTCTCGCACACCGACATGAACAACGACCACGGCGTGTACGAGCGGGTCCGGGACTTCATCGGCTGAGCCCGGGGCCGCCCGGTCGGCGGCCCGAACGGACAGCGGATGGTGCGCGGGCCCGGTAAGTGGGGACAATCAGGGTGAGTCGTGTCCTGCCCGGGAGGTCCCCATGGCCCTGCGGTCCGCCGGTTCCGGCAAGGTGGCACGGGATGCCGTGCACCATCCGCTGTTCGCCCGCTGCTACGCCCGGATCAGCGTCAACGCCGAGACCCGGATGGGCATGGCCGGCATCCGCGACCGGCTGCTGACCGGGCTGTCCGGCCGAGTGATCGAGATCGGCGCCGGCAACGGTCTGAACTTCGCCCACTATCCGAGTTCCGTCTCGGAGGTGGTCGCCATCGAACCCGAGCGCCTGCTGCGCACGTTGGCGGTGGACGCGGCCCAGCGCGCCGAGGTGCCGGTGGACGTGGTGCCGGGGGCGGCGGAGGCCCTGCCGGTCAAGAGCGAGGCCTTCGACGCGGCGGTGCTGTCGCTGGTGATGTGCAGCGTCCGGGACGTGCCGCGGGCGCTCGGTAAGATACGGCGGGTGCTCAGGCCCGGTGGTGTCGTGCGGTTCTTCGAGCACGGCCGGGGCGGCGGGCGCGCGATGCTCCTCACCCAGCGCGCACTGGACCGGACGGTGTGGCCGCTGGTGAGCGGCGGCTGCCATGTGTCGCGCGATCCGGTCGCGGCACTCCGGGAGGCGGGCTTCGAACTCGGCCCGTACCGGCAGGTGATGATGCCGGAGAACGGGCCGACGCTCCCTTCGTCGTACTGCTTCCTGGGCACGGCGTGGCGGCCGCCGCTCAGCGATTAGTCACAGGCTCCACTGCCGCAGCTCCTGCGCGATGTCGTGCACGGTGGCCTCGCCGCTCTTCACGAGCCGGGCCAGGTCGCGCACCTGCTCGGGCGAGGTGACCACCTTCAGGCCGCTGGCGACCAGGTAGGCGTAGGCGACGGCGGAGGCGAACATGGCGTTGGAGCGCTCCAGCGCGGGGACGTGGACGAGCAGTTGGAGCAGGGACGCGGCTCGGGCGTGCGGACTGTCGTAGACCGGGACGTCGAATATCCGGGCGTCATGGCGTGCGACGGCCGCGACGAGGGCTCCCCAGTCGGTGACCTGGGGGTCCCCCGGCGTCCTCTTCTCGGCGAGCATGAGCAGCCAGGCAAGGTCGATGTTCAGTTCGTTCAACGGATCAGTGGCGACCTTCGCGCGGGCCCTCGCGTTCCGAGCCGAATTCCTCTGCGAACACCGACTCGTACTGCTTCATGAAGTCGGCGGCGGCCTCCACGAACGTGTGGCCGACCTCGCCGGTGTCCTGCTTGACCAGTTCCTCGATGTAGCGGTTGACGCTCATGCCGCGGGCCACGGCGCGCTCACGGGCGGCGCGGGCCGTGCCTTCGTCCACTCTCACGTTCAGCTGGGTCTTCGCCATACCTCGAAGCTAGCGCGGTTCCGCTAGCACCGGCAAGGGCTTCACGGCACGGCGAGAGGGTGCCCCTTACACCGATATCGGGGGCCCGACCTGGGACGGAGAGCGACCGGGACCTCGGAGGGATACCCGGTGTGTGGTGGATCACATTACGCTCGGCGGGGATGAGTGTCGTTGCGTCCGTTCCGTGTAGGAGGCGGTCTTGTCCACAGCAGCTGCCCAGTACGTCCCGGGCCCCGCGTCGGCGGACGGGATCGCGGCCCGCGCCCGCGGCCTGACCAAGGCGTACGGCTCGGGTGAGACGACGGTGCTGGCCCTGGACGCGGTGGACGTCGACATCGCGCGCGGCCGCTTCACGGCGGTCATGGGCCCGTCCGGCTCCGGGAAGTCCACGCTGATGCACTGTCTGGCGGGCCTCGACAACGTCTCGGCGGGCCAGGTCTGGCTGGGCGACACCGAGATCACCGGACTGAAGGACCGCGAGCTGACCCGGCTGCGGCGGGACCGGATCGGGTTCATGTTCCAGTCGTTCAACCTCATCCCGACCCTGAACGCGGCCGAGAACATCACGCTGCCCATGGACATCGCGGGCAAGAAGCCCGACGAGAAGTGGCTGGACCAGGTCATCGACACCCTCGGGCTGCGGGACCGGCTGAAGCACCGGCCCTCCCAGCTCTCCGGCGGCCAGCAGCAGCGCGTCGCCTGCGCCCGCGCGCTCGCTTCCAGGCCGGAGCTGATCTTCGCGGACGAGCCGACCGGCAACCTCGACTCCCGGGCCGGTCTCGAGGTCCTCGGCTTCCTGCGCGAGGCCGTCGACCAGCTCGGGCAGACCGTCGTGATGGTCACCCACGACCCGGGCGCCGCCGCCCACTCCGACCTGGTGCTGTTCCTGGGCGACGGACGGATCGTGGACCAGATGGAACGCCCGACGGCGGAGGCCGTACTGGAGCGGATGCGCCTGTTCGCCGGCGGGAACCCGTCAGGCGGCGACCAGACCTCTCCCGCAGAGCCGCCCGAGAAGGGCTGACCGGTGCTCAAGGCGACACTCAGGAGCTTCCTCGCGCACAAGGGCCGGCTGCTGCTGTCCGCCCTGGCGGTGATCCTCTCCGTGGCGTTCGTCGCGGGCAGCCTGATCTTCTCGGACACCGTCAGCCGTACCTTCGACCGGCTCTTCGCCTCGACCGCCGCCGATGTCACCGTCACTCCGAAGGAGACCTTCGACGAGACGATCCCCTCGGGCCGGACCCTGACCCTGCCGGCCTCGCTCGCCGACCGCCTCGCGAGGGTCCCCGGCGTCGCCGCGGCCCGTGCGGACGTGGACGTGGAGGGCATCACGGTCGTCGACAAGAAGCGCGAGTCGGTGGGCCCGACCACGGGCGCCCCCACCATCGGCACCGCCTGGAACCCGACCGAGCGCAGCCCCGTGGAACTGACCTCCGGTCACGCCCCTAAGGGCGAGGGGCAGGTGATGATCGACGCGGACACCGCCGACGACAAGGACGTACGGATCGGCGACCGGCTGACGGTCATCGGGCAGGAGGGCTCCTTCCCGGTCGAGGTCGTCGGCATCGTCACCTTCACCACCACCAACCCCGGTGCGGCGCTGGTCTTCTTCGACACCCCGACCGCGCAGACCAGACTGATCGGCGACCCGAAGGGCGCCACCGGCATCACGCTGGACGCCGCCGACGGCGTCAGCGACCCCGAGCTCAAGCAGCGCGTGGCCGACGCGCTCGGCGGCGACCGCGGCGCCTACGAACTGCGCACCGCCGACGAGCAGGCCGAGTCGGACGTCGAGCAACTGGGCGGATTCCTCGACATCATCAAGTACGTGATGCTCGGCTTCGCCGGGGTAGCGGTCCTCGTCGGCGTGTTCCTCATCGTCAACACCTTCTCGATGCTGATCGCCCAGCGCACCCGTGAGCTGGGCCTGCTGCGGGCACTCGGCGCGGACCGGCGCCAGGTGCGCCGCTCGGTGCTCACCGAAGCACTGCTGCTGGGCCTGGTCGGCTCGACGGCCGGCCTCGCGGCCGGTATCGGGCTGGCCGTCGGACTCATCCAGCTGATGGGTCTGTTGGGCATGAACATCCGCACGGACGAGATGGTCGTCGGCTGGGGCACGCCGGTGACCGCGTACGTCGTCGGCCTGGGCGTCACCTTCGTGGCGGCGTACCTCCCGGCCCGGCGCGCGGCCGGCGTCTCGCCGATGGCGGCCCTCGCGGACGCGGAGATCGCCGAGATCGGACGGCCACTGAGGCTGCGCGCGATCCTCGGAGCGGTGATCGGGGCGGCCGGCGCGGCTGCCCTGGCCGGCTGTGCGACGGCGTCGAAGACCTCGTCGGCGGCGTCCCTGCTCGGCCTGGGCGTGCTCCTGACGCTGATCGCGACCGTGATCGCGGGACCGCTGCTCGTCCGGCCGGTGATCCGGGTGCTCGGCGGGGCCTTCCCCGCGCTGTTCGGCTCGATCGGCCGGATGAGCCAGCGCAACGCCCTGCGCAATCCCCGCCGCACCGGCGCCACCGCGGCCGCCCTGATGGTGGGTCTCGCGCTGGTCGGCGGGATGTCGGTGGCCAGCGCCTCGATGACCAAGTCGTTCGACCAGCAGATCGACAAGACGCTGGGCGCCGACTTCGTGGTGCAGAACGGCAACTTCGTGCCGTTCCCGCGCGAGGTCACCGAGCGGATCCGCGACACCGAGGGCGTGGGGCTCGTCGTGCGCTCGCAGTTCGCGACCATCGCCGTACGCCTCCCGGACGGCGACCGTGTGAAGACGACCGCCGCGGCCTACGAGCCGCAGCTCGACAAGGTCGCCAACATCACCTATGCCCAGGGGGACTCCGCGGCCGCGCTCGCCGCCGGACACCTCGCGATGGACAAGGACTTCGCCGAGGACCACGGCGTGCGGGTCGGCAGCACCGTCCCCGTCGAGTTCCAGGGCGGCCGCACGGCCCAGCTGACGGTGGGCGCCCTCACCGACCAGGAGTCCGCCGACGGGTTCGGCAGCCAGGGCGGGATCTACTTCGGTCTGGCCACCCTCCAGAAGTACGCGCCGGGCGGGCAGGACGCGGCCGTGTACGTCAACGCCGCCTCCGGCACGAACGCGGACGACCTGCGGGCCGGCCTGGAGAAGGCACTCGACCCGTACCCGCAGGTGCAGGTCCGCGACATCGCCGACTACAAGGACCTGGTGCACGACCAGATCGCCGTACTGCTCTACCTCGTGTACGCCCTGCTCGGTCTCGCGATCGTCATCGCGGTGCTCGGCGTCGTGAACACGCTCGCCCTGTCGGTGGTGGAGCGCACCCGGGAGATCGGACTGCTGCGGGCCATCGGTCTGGCCAGGCGGCAGCTGCGCCGGATGATCCGGCTGGAGTCGGTGGTGATCGCGGTGTTCGGCGCGGTCCTGGGGCTCGCGCTGGGGCTGGTCTGGGGCGTGTGCACCCAGCAGGTGCTGGCGTTGCAGGGCATGACGGCGCTGGCGATCCCGTGGCCCACGATCGTCGCGGTGGTGATCGGCTCGGCCGTGGTGGGTGTCGTGGCGGCGCTGCTGCCCGCGCTGCGTGCATCGCGCATGAATGTGCTGGCGGCCATCGCGCACGAGTGATGGAATCGCGGCAGGCACTCAAGTCCCGTGCAGGTGAGGAGAGTTCGTGTCGCACCCGGTGAGCCCGCCTCCGTTCCGCTTCGGCGTCAATCTGATGACCTCCGCCCCGGCGAAGGAGTGGCGGGCCAAGTGCCGCCGGGCCGAGGAGCTCGGCTACGACGTGATCCTGGTCCCCGACCACCTGGGCATGCCCGCGCCGTTCCCGGCCCTGGTCGCGGCGGCGGAGGCGACCCAGCGGCCGCGCCTGGGCACGTTCGTGCTGAACGCGGGCCTGTGGAACCCGACATTGCTCGCCCGCGAGGTGGCGACGACCGACGCCCTGACCGGCGGGCGGCTGGAACTCGGGCTGGGCGCGGGCTACGTACAGGCGGAGCACGACTCGGCGGGGCTGCCCTTCGGCACCCCCGGCGAGCGGGTGGACCATCTGCGGCGCACCGTCGAGGAGCTCGGCCGACTGCTGGGGTCCGAGTCGTACGAGCCCCGGCCGGCGCAGCGGCCACGGGTGCCGCTGCTGGTCGGGGGCAACGGCGACCGGGTCATGCGGCTGACCGCCGAGCACGCCGACATCGCGGCGTTCGGGGGCGCGTACCCGGACCCGAAGAGCTCGACCGGGCGGCTGATCCCCGTCACCGCCGACCGGCTCGACGAACGGGTGGCCCGGTACCGCGGGTTCGCGGCGGACCGTGCGGAGCCGGCCGAGCTGAACCTGCTCCTCCAGATGGTCACCGTGACGCAGGACCGAGAGGCCGTGGTCCAGCCCCTCCTCGACCGGGTCCCGGAAATCACGCTCGAACAGGCGCTGGCACTGCCCATCCTCCTGATCGGCACCCTGGAGCAGATCACCGCGCAGGTGCTCGCCCAGCGTGAGCGGTACGGGTTCTCGTACCTGACCGTGCTGGAGCCCTGCATGGAGGCGTTCGCGCCGGTGATCGAGAGGCTGCGCGGCAAGTAGCCGTCCGCATGCCGGAATTCGGCGCCGCGGCCCGCCGCCCGTGATGGGATCACGGCATGACTGATCTGCGGATACGGGCCGCGACGGCCGACGACCTCGACGCCGTGCTGGCCTTCTGGAAGACGGCCGCCGAGGGCACGAGCATCAGCGACGACCGGGACGGCGTGGAACGGCTGGTCGCCCGCGACCCCGAGGCGCTGATCCTGGCCGAGCTGGCCGGTGAGCTGGTCGGCACGGTGATCGCGGGCTTCGACGGCTGGCGGTGCCATCTGTACCGGCTGGCGGTGCACCCCGAGCGGCGGCGCCGGGGCATCGGTGCGGCGCTGCTCGAAGCGGCGGAGGAGCGGTTCACAAGGCTCGGCGGGCGCCGGGGCGACGCGATGGTGCTGAAGCGGAACGAGATCGCGCATCATGCCTGGCGCGCGGCCGGGTACACGCCCGAGGAGCACTGGCGGCGGTGGGTGAAGCCGCTCACGGACTGACTGCTTTGCCGATCCTTTACTATTGGTGAACCACTTCGGTCCTCCAATGAAAGGTGTGAGCGTCCGCCCATGGGCGAGCCTCCCAGTAGCAGACATCGAGCGATCCTCCCCACCCTGTCCGACCATGGGACGGAGGTGACCCGATGACCGAAGTGCTCCTCCTTCTGGTGGCGATCCTGCTGTCGCTCGCCTGCGGTGCCTTCGTCGCGGCAGAGTTCTCGCTGACCACCGTCGAGCGCGGTGAGCTGGAGCGGGCCGTGGAGCGCGGCGAGCGGGGCGCGGCCGGCGCCCTGAAGGCCGTACGGAACCTGACGTTCCAGCTCTCCGGCGCACAGCTCGGCATCACCGTCACCAACCTGGTCGTCGGCATGCTCGCCGAGCCGTCCATCGCCACGCTGCTCGCCGGCCCGCTGGAGTCGATGGGGATCTCCCGCTCGACGGCGAGTTCGATCGCGCTGGTGATCGGCACGGCCCTGTCGACCGTCGTCCTGATGGTCGTCGGCGAGCTGGTGCCCAAGAACTGGGCGATCTCCTCCCCGCTGGCCGTGGCCAAGCGGGTCGGCAACGCCCAGCGCTGGTTCAGCGCGATCTTCCGCCCGTTCATCACGCACCTGAACAACACGGCGAACCGCATCGTGCGCCGCTTCGGCGTGGAGCCCACCGAGGAGCTGGCGGCGGCTCGCGGCCCCCAGGAGCTGGCCGCCCTCGCGCGGCACTCCGCCCGGGAGGGCGCCCTGGAGGCGGACACCGCCGAGCTCTTCGTCCGGACCCTGAACCTGGCCGATCTCACCGCGGAGAACGTGATGACGCCGCGCGTCCAGGTCGTCGCCCTCGACGCCCAGGCGACCTGCGAGGACGTGGCGAACGCGACCCGGGCGACCGGGCTGTCCCGGTTCCCGGTCTACCGCGGCAGCCTCGACGCGGTCGTGGGCACCGCGCACATCAAGGACATCCTCGCGGTACCGGCCGAGCGCCGGCCCCGCGTCTCCGTCTCCGAGCTGATGCGCGAGCCGCTCCTGGTCCCCGAGACGCTCACCGTCGACCGGCTCCTCGACCGGCTGTCCGGCAAGCGCACCATGGCCGTCGTCATCGACGAGTACGGCGGTACGGCCGGTGTCGCCACCCTTGAGGACATCGTCGAGGAGGTCGTCGGCGAGGTCCGCGACGAGCACGACCCGCACGAGACGCCCGACCTCGCCCCCGCCGGCAGCGACGACCGGGGCCGGGCGCTGTTCTCGGCCGACGGCTCCGCCCGGGTGGACCAGCTCGCACGCGTGGGCCTCAGGGCACCCGAAGGGCCGTACGAGACCCTGGCCGGTCTCGTCGCCAGCGAACTGGGCCGGATCCCCGCCGTGGGTGACCGGGTCGAGGTCGCCGGCTGGCAACTCGATGTCGTGGACGCCGCCGGGCGCCGGGCCGCGCGGGTGCTGCTGCACGCGCCGCTGGACGACGCCGCCGCGAGTGAGAAGGAGGACGGGCGATGACCGCCGTACAGCTGTTCATCGGCTTTCTGACGCTGGTCGTCAACGCCTTCTTCGTGGGCGCCGAGTTCGCGCTGATCTCCGTGCGCCGCTCCCAGATCGAGCCGTACGCCGAACAGGGCGACCGGCGGGCCAAGAGCGTGCTGTGGGGCTTGCAGCACGTGTCCGCGCTGATGGCGGCCGCACAGCTCGGCATCACGCTGTGCACGCTGGTGCTGGGTGTCGTCGCCGAACCGGCGATCGAGCACCTGCTGGAGCCGGTGTTCCACGCGGTCGGCGTGCCGGAGAGCGCCGGACGCGCGATCTCCTTCGCGATCGCCCTGGCGCTGGCCACCTACCTCCACATGCTGCTCGGCGAGATGGTGCCGAAGAACATCGCGCTGGCCGAGCCGGTGCGCAGCGCCCTGGCGCTCGGACCGCCGCTGGTCACGCTGGCCCGCGCGCTACGGCCGGTGATCTTCACGATCAACGCCTTCGCCAACACGCTCCTGAAGCTGCTGCGCGTCGAGACCAAGGACGAGGTCACGGCGACCTTCTCGGACGCGGAACTGGCACGCCTGGTGCGCGACTCCGGCGAGGCCGGGCTCATCGACGAGCGTGCGCGGGAGCGGCTGCACGACGCCCTGGAGCTGGGCCGCAGGCCCGTGCGTGACGTGGTCCTTCCGCTGGAACGCGTCGTCTATGCGCGCGTGGGCGTGACGCCGGAGGAGTTGGAGCGGCTGTCGGCCGAGTCGGGCTTCTCCCGCTTCCCGGTCGTCGACGACGGCCGCCGTATCGTCGGCTATCTGCATGTGAAGGACGCGCTGGACGCCGTCCATCAGGACGTCCCGTTCCAGGTCGCGGACATGCGGCCCATCGCCCGGGTACGGGAGAGCACACCGCTGGACGACGTGCTGACCGCGATGCGGGGAAGCCGGACGCATGTGGCGGCCGTGCTGGGCAGCGACGGGCTCCTGTCCGGCCTTGTGACCATGGAGGACGTGCTGCGGAAGCTGTTCGGACAGCGCGCCTGACGGCGGGATGGTGTGCCCGGCTCATGCCCGACCGACCGGCGGGTATGGAGCCGGGATACCATTCCTGTCGCCATGCACACGAACCCCACATACAGCAGCCTGGTCGCGGTCGGCGACTCCTTCACCGAGGGCATGTCGGACCTGCTCCCCGACGGCTCCTACCGAGGCTGGGCCGACCTCCTCGCCGGCCGGATGGCCGCCCGCACCCCCGGGTTCCGATACGCCAACCTCGCGGTGCGCGGGAAGCTGATCGGGCAGATCGTCGAGGAGCAGGTCGACGTGGCGGCCGCGATGAACGCCGATGTGATCACCCTCGTCGGCGGCCTCAACGACACCCTGCGCCCCAAGTGCGACATGGGGCGGGTGCGCGGCCTGCTGGAAGAGGCCGTGGAGAAGCTCGCTCCGGCATGCCGGCAACTGGTGCTGATGCGCAGCCCCGGTCGACAGGGCCCGGTCCTGGAGCGGTTCCGGCCGCGCATGGAGGAGCTGTTCGTCTGCGTCGAAGAGCTGGCCGAGCGGCACGGCGCGGTCGTCGTCGACCTCTACGGCGCCGCCTCGCTCAGCGACCCCCGCATGTGGGACGTGGACCGGCTGCATCTGACGGCCGAGGGCCACCGCCGGGTCGCCGAGGCCGTGTGGCAGCGCCTGGGCTACGACCCCGAGGACACCGAGTGGCGGACGCCGATGCCGGCCACCGTGCCGCCGGGCTGGATAGCGCGGCGGGTCACCGACGCACGGTTCGCGCGTCAGTACCTGCTGCCCTGGATAGGCCGACGGCTGACGGGACGCTCCTCCGGAGACGGACTGCCGGCGAAGCGCCCCGAACTGCTGCCGTACGAGGGTCCGGCGGCGTAGGCCCGCAGGATCGCGGGCCTACGCCTGCCTGAGGCGCCGGACAGCACGACCCCTACGTGTCGTGCGCCGCGCCCTGTGTACTACGACTGACGGGACGTGGCCCGGCTGCGCCGGTACAGGACGGTGCCGGCGACGAGCAGCGCACCGCTGGCGGCGATGCCGCCGATGACGCCCTCGGCGCCGATGCCCGTGTCGGGCATGTGGGGGTGGCCCGGCTTGCCCGGCCCCCTCTTGTCCGGCCCGTCACAGCCGTGGCCGTGGTCGTCTCCGTAGCCGCACTCGTGGTCGTCCCCGTAGCCGTGGTCGTCCCCGTAGCCGTGGTCGTCCCCGTAGCCGTGGTCGTTTCCGTAACCGTGGTCGCCGGGCTTGTCGTGCCCGTAGCCGTGGTCGCCGGGCTTCTCGGAGCCATAGCCGTAGCCGTGGTCACGGGGCTTGTCGTGCCCGTACCCGTGGTCGCTCGGCTTGTCGTAGCCGTAGCCGTAGCCGTGGTCCTTGGGCTTCTCGGAGCCGTAGCCATAGCCGTGGTCGCTCGGCTTCTCGGATCCGTATCCGTGGTCCTTGGGCTCCTCGGAGCCGTAGCCGTACCCGTGGTCGGTCGGCTTCTCGGAGCCATACCCGTGGTCCTTGGGCTTCTCCGAGCCGTAACCGTGATCGGTCGGCTTCTCGCTGCCGTAGCCGTACCCGTGGTCCGTCGGCTTCTCGGAGCCATACCCGTGGTCCTTGGGCTTCTCCGAGCCGTAACCGTGATCCGTCGGCTTCTCGCTGCCGTAGCCGTACCCGTGGTCCGTCGGCTTCTCGGAACCGTAGCCCTGGGAGCTCGGCGCGTCGGTGCCGTAGCCGGAGTTGCCGTGACCCGACGTGGTCTCGCTGGAGGTGGGGCGCGGCAGATCCAGGTTGTCGAGCTTCTTCTGCACCTCCTGGAATTGGTCCTGCGCCTCGCCGAATTTCTCGTGCATGTTGCCGATTTTCTCGTCCAGCTGCTCGTTCAGCCCGTCCGAGTCCCAGGGATCCGAATGGCCCGGCAGTGCGGCGGCGGATTTCGCCACGGAACCCTGCACGAATGGGGCCGCGGACGCGCCTGTGCCGTACAGGGACAGGGCGCTCGTCGCGGCGGCAGCCGCGATCAATCCCCTGGTCAAAGCCTGTCGCATTGTCGTTCGTCTTTCTCTCGGGAGAAATGGGGAAGCCGACGCCGGCCATGGGCGCGATGGCGTCGAATGCCGGGATCGGCTAGGTCGTGGGAGGAGCCGGGATGCCGCGCGCTCAAACTCGCCACGACTTGCAGACTATGAACGAAATGTGGAGGCCCCAGGAAACCGGGACGCGTCGATGTACTGGGAATTCACCCGATCGCCCGCGCCGATACCGTCCGTCTCGCGGACCGGCGGGAGGGGCCGCACGGGCAGCACCGCTGACCTGGGCCGCTCCGTCGGGGGCCCGCAGGACGCCGGGTAAACTCCGTACACGTGACTTCTGCGCCCGCCAAGCCCCGCATCCCGAACGTCCTCGCCGGACGCTACGCCTCCACCGAGCTCGCCACGCTCTGGTCCCCCGAGGAGAAGGTGAAGCTCGAGCGCCGGCTCTGGCTCGCCGTACTGCGGGCCCAGAAGGACCTCGGCATCGAGGTGCCGGACGAGGCGATCGCCGACTACGAGCGCGTCCTCGACACCGTCGACCTGGCCTCGATCGCCGAGCGCGAGAAGGTCACGCGGCACGACGTGAAGGCGCGGATCGAGGAGTTCAACGACCTCGCCGGGCACGAGCACGTCCACAAGGGCATGACGTCCCGCGACCTCACGGAGAACGTCGAGCAGCTCCAGGTCCGGCTCTCGCTGGAGCTGGTGCGCGACCGTACGGTGGCCGTGCTGGCGCGTCTCGGCAAGCTGGCCGGCGAGTACGGCGAGCTGGTCATGGCCGGCCGCTCGCACAACGTCGCCGCGCAGGCCACGACGCTGGGCAAGCGGTTCGCGACCGCCGCCGACGAGCTGCTGGTCGCGTACGGCCGGGTCGAGGAGCTGCTTGCCCGCTACCCGCTGCGCGGCATCAAGGGCCCGGTCGGCACGGCGCAGGACATGCTCGACCTCCTCGGAGGCGACGCGACGAAGCTGGCGGAGCTGGAGCACCGGATCGCCGCGCACCTGGGCTTCTCGCAGGCCTTCACCTCGGTCGGCCAGGTCTACCCGCGCTCGCTGGACTACGAGGTCGTCACCGCGCTGGTGCAGCTGGCGGCGGCGCCGTCCTCGCTGGCCAAGACGATCCGGCTGATGGCCGGGCACGAGCTGGTGACCGAGGGCTTCAAGCCGGGCCAGGTCGGTTCCTCCGCGATGCCGCACAAGATGAACACCCGCTCCTGCGAGCGCGTGAACGGCCTGATGGTCATCCTGCGCGGCTATGCCTCGATGACCGGCGAGCTGGCGGGCGACCAGTGGAACGAGGGCGACGTGTCCTGCTCGGTGGTGCGTCGTGTCGCGCTGCCGGACGCGTTCTTCGCACTGGACGGCCTGCTGGAGACGTTCCTGACCGTGCTGGACGAGTTCGGTGCGTTCCCGGCGGTCGTGGCGCGCGAGCTGGACCGCTACCTCCCCTTCCTCGCCACCACCAAGGTGCTGATGGGCGCGGTGCGCGCGGGCGTCGGCCGTGAGGTCGCGCACGAGGCGATCAAGGAGAACGCCGTCGCCTCGGCGCTGGCGATGCGTGAGCAGGGCGCCGAGCGCAACGAACTGCTCGACAAGCTGGCCGCCGACGAGCGGATCCCGCTGGACCGTGCAGGGCTGGACGCGCTGATGGCCGACAAGCTGTCCTTCACGGGCGCCGCCGCGGACCAGGTCGGCGTGGTCGTCGGCCGGATCGAGGAGATCGTGAAGCAGCGCCCGGAGGCCGCCGGTTACACGCCCGGGGCCATCCTCTGACCCGTCTATCCGTATGACTCGCTTCACGCAGGAGCAGCTGGCGGCCGCCCGTGACCGACTCGTCCCCGATGTCGTCGCGGACGGCCTCCATGTGCTGTTCTGCGGTATCAACCCGGGTCTGATGACGGCCGCGACCGGCCATCACTTCGCCCGCCCCGGCAACCGCTTCTGGCCGGTGCTGCATCTGTCCGGCTTCACGCCGAGGCTCTTGAAGCCGTCGGAGCAGGATGAGTTGCTCTCGTACGGGCTCGGCATCACGAACGTCGTCGCGCGGGCGACCGCACGGGCCGACGAGCTGGGCGCGGAGGAGTACCGGGAGGGCGGGCGGCTGCTCGCGACGAAGGTGGGCCGGCTGCGGCCGCGTTGGCTGGCCGTCGTCGGGGTCACCGCCTACCGGGCGGCTTTCGACGACCGCAAGGCCCAGGTGGGTCCGCAGGAGCGGACGATCGGGGACACGCGCGTGTGGGTCCTGCCGAACCCGAGCGGACTGAACGCGCATTGGACGGCGGCGACGATGGCGGAGGAATACGGGCGGCTACGGGTGGCGGCGGACGACGCCTGACGAGGCGCTCGGTCGGTCAGGTCAGGTGGTCACGGCGGGTCGGTCTCCGTGGCCACCGCTATGAGCTCCACGTCGTCGGACTCGTCGCGGTCGGCGACAGCCAGCACCAACCAACGGCCCGTGCCCACCGCTTCCCAGACGTAGGCCACGCGGACCCGTTTGCTGAGCAAGGCCCAGGGCTCGGGTATCTCCTCGTCCGCGGTGCGCAGCAAGGTGGTCTGGCCGTTCCACGGGGGCTTCTCCCCCCACCGCGCGGCGAGCGGCTCGTGGAGTGCGTCGCGGTACTTCTCGAACTGCTCCACCGTCGACGCCCGTGTCCCGCAGTCGCCGTGGCTCCTCTCTAACACGGCGAGGTGGTACCCCGGCCCGCTCTCGCCGCCCTCGTACGTGCTGTGCTCCGCCGTGAACGGGCGGGAGCACAACTCGTCGATGAGGGCGATGTGCCGCGCGATGTTCATGGGGTCCAGTAAACCCGGCGGCACTGACAATTGGCGCGCCGTCAGGCGTCCCGGCGTCGCACGCTCCAGGCCCCCGCCAGCAGCGCGGCAGCCGTCCACAGCGCGGTCACCGCCAGGCCCGACCACGGTCCGAGGGTGCCGTCGTAGGTCTGGTGCAGGACGATCTGGCCGGCCTTGTCGGGCAGGTAGTCGGCCACGGTGCCGACGGCGTCGCCGACGACGAAGGACACCACGAGGATGAACGGGATGAGGACGGACAGGGTGGCGACTCCGCTGCGGAGCACGGCGGTGAGACCGGCCGCGAACAGGGCCATGAGCATGAGGTAGACGCCGCAGCCGAGAACGCCTCGCACCTGTTGGGCCGCCGTGAGTCCGTTCGCCGCCGAGCCGAGTCCCGCGCGGGCGACGGCCAGTGCCGCGAGGGCGGTGACCAGTCCGACGAGCAGGGCCGGCACCGCGATGGCCGTCGTCTTGGCGGCGAACCACGGCCCGCGCCGCGGCACCGCGGCGAGCGTCAGCCGGAGGGCGCCCCCGTGGTACTCCGACGACACCGCCATCGCGCCGAACGAGACGGCGGCGATCTGGCCGGGCAGGACCCCGAAGAACGAGCTGAACAGGGGGTCGAAGTCGGGGTCGGAGCTCCCGTCGGCTCCGGCCAGGGCTGCGAACGCCGTGGTCACCGCGAACAGCGCCAGCAGCGCTCCCGGCAGCGAGCGCAGCGTACGGATCTTGAGCCATTCCGCGTGGAGTGCGGGCGTGAATGCCATGGTCAGGCCTCCTGGGGCTGTGCGGTGAACTCGGTCTCGCCGGCCGTCAGATCGAGGTAGGCCTGTTCCAAGGTGGCTTCCTCCGCGGCGAGTTCGAGGAGGGGGACGCCTGCCTCCGAGGCGAGCCGGCCGATGTCGTCCACGCGTGCGTGGCGCACGATCCAGTGCCCGTCCTCGTGCTGGACGGCGTCGTGCCCGTGCCGGGCGAGCGCGGTCCTGAGCGCGGTGGCGTCCGGGGTGCGGACGCGGACGCGGGGTTCCACGCGTGCGTGGATGAACTCGCGCATCGGGGTGTCCGCCAGCAGCCGCCCGCGACCGAGGACCACCAGGTGGTCGGCGAAGGACGCGGTCTCGTTCATGAGGTGGCTGGAGACCAGCACCGTGCGCCCCTCCTCCGCCAGGCGGCGCAGCAGGCCGCGGATCCAGATGATGCCTTCCGGGTCCAGGCCGTTGGACGGTTCGTCGAGCATGACGACCTCGGGATCCCCGAGCAGCGCCCCGGCGATCCCGAGTCGCTGGCGCATGCCGAGCGAGTACGTCTTCACCCGGCGACGGGCCACCGACGACAGCCCCGTCTCCTGAAGCACCTCGTCGACCCGGCGGTCCGGGATGCGGTTGCTCGCCGCCAGGACACGCAGATGGTCGCGGCCGGTGCGCGAACCGTGGGCCGCCTGGGCGTCCAGCAACGCGCCCACGTGGCGCAGGGGTTCCTTCAGGGTCGCGTAGGCCCGGCCGCCGACGGCGGCGGTGCCGGACGTCGGCCGGTCGAGGCCGAGGACGAGTCGCATGGTGGTGGACTTCCCGGCGCCGTTGGGGCCGAGGAAGCCGGTCACGCGGCCGGGGAGGACGGTGCAGGTGAGGTCGTCCACGGCGCGCCGGGTGCCGTACTCCTTGGTGAGTGCCTGGATCTCGATGCTGGTCATGGCAGCAGCCTGGCGGTCGGGGCCGGTCCGGGCCCTCCCCCGCCGGTGGAGATCGTCTCCCCCGTGCGGGGGAGGTCCGTTGTCAGTGGCGGCTGGCACGATGACCAAATGGTCCGCTTGCTGCGCCCGTTCGGCCGGGCGGTGACGTACACACGACTGCTGCACCTGATCATCGCCGTCGTGTGGCCCGCCATGCTGCTGTTCGTCCGGGAGGGGTGGTGGACCTGGGTGGTGGCCGGCGCGCTGCTGGCGCCGGCGGGCCTGGTGCCCGCGATGCGGACCGTGGAAGGGCTCCAGGCAAGGCTGCTGCTGACCGGTCAACGGCACGACCGGGCCGGCGAGGACATCGTCGTCGCACCGTCCGCCTCCTGGGGCGACCGAGGACGGCTCGTCGTGTGGCTGGAGGCGCGGCTGGTGCTCGGCTGCGTGGCCACGACCCTCACCGCTCAACTGCTGTTCTTCATCGTGGACTTGATCGCGGCACCGTTCGGCGGGGACGACACCGACGGCGGGCTGTTCGTCCTCACCGGTCACGCCTGGTGGCACGTCCTGCTCGTGCCCGTGCCGCTGGTCGCCCTCGCTGGGACGGTCGTGGCCTCGGGACATCTCGTCACCGCGCTCGCGCTGCGCCTGCTGGGCCCGTCCCCGGCCGAGCGCCTCGCCGCCCTGGAGGAACGCACCGAACAGCTCCTGGAACGCACACGCATCGCCCGCGAACTGCACGACTCCATCGGCCATGCGCTGACCGTGGCGGTCGTGCAGGCGGGTGCGGCCCGCGCGGTCGGTGATCCGGCCTTCACCGACCGTGCCCTGGCCGCCATCGAGGACACCGGCCGGGCCGCCCTGGAGGACCTTGAGCGGGTGCTCGGCGTGCTGCGGGAGTCCGAGCGGCCGGTCGGCAGCCGTCCGACGCTCACGGACGCCGACCGGCTGCTGGAGTCCGCGCGGGCCTCCGGCACCAAGGTCGACGTCGAGATGACGGGACCGTTGGACAGCGTGCCGGGGCCGGTCTCCCGGGAGGGCTACCGCATCCTCCAGGAGTCGCTGACGAATGTGCTGCGCCACGGGGGTTCCGTGCCGGCACGGGTGCGCATCGGGGTCGCGGACGGCACGCTCACCCTCGACATCCGCAATCCGCTGACCGCGGACATACCCGGGCCCGGCAGGGGCAGCGGCCTGCGTGGCATACGCGAGCGGGCGGCTCTGCTGGGCGGACACGCGCTGACCGGTCCCGCCGAGGGTGACTGGCAGGTGCATGTGGAGCTGCCGGTGAGTTGATCTAGGCTGACCGGATGCCGGTCACCGTTCTGCTCGTCGACGACGAACCCCTCGTACGCGCGGGTCTGCGGGCCGTGTTGGAGGCGCAGCCCGACATCGAGGTCGTCGGGGAGGCGGCCGACGGGGCCGCGGTGATTCCGCTGGTGCGGCAACTGCGGCCGGACGTCGTGGCCATGGACGTACGCATGCCGCTGCTGGACGGGATCGAGGCCACGCGCGCGGTGCTGCGGACGGTGGACGAGCCGCCGAAGATCCTCGTCGTCACCACCTTCGAGAACGACGAGTACGTATACGAAGCGCTGCGCGCCGGTGCCGACGGCTTCCTGCTGAAGCGGGCCCGGCCCGCCGAGATCGTGCACGCGGTGCGGCTGGTCGCCGAGGGCGAGTCGCTGCTGTTCCCGGCCTCGGTGCGGCAACTTGCCGCGCAGTACGGCGACGACGGCGGGAACCGGGCGGCACGCGCGCGGCTGGAGCGGGCCCGGCTGACCGAGCGGGAGGCCGAGGTGCTGCGCCTGATGGCGCGGGGGCTGTCGAACGCGGAGATCGCCGCCCGGCTGGTGGTCGGGACGGAGACGGTGAAGTCGCATGTGAGCGCCGTCCTGGCGAAACTGGGGGCACGCGATCGCACGCAGGCGGTGATCACGGCGTACGAGTCGGGGTTCGTGGCACCGGGGTGATCCACCCGGCCGCGGGCGGGCCGGGGCCAGGTAGGTGGTGCCCACCACTCGCCGGGGTCCGCACCGGCGAGTAGCATCCGCCCAACACGCGCACGAGCTGGGAGGACGGACGTTGGGGCAGCTGACCGGCGGGGATCCCTCGCTGCTGCGAAGGATCAACTCCGCGGTGGTGCTGCACGCCCTGCGTGCCACGGACGCCGCCACGCTGACGGAGATCACCCGGGTGACCGGACTGTCCCGGCCGACCGTCGAGGGCGTGGTCGAGGGGCTCATAGAGGCGGGGTACGTCGTCGAGAAGGCGGCGGACGAGAGTGTCGTACGGCGTCAGGGGCGGCCCGCGCGGCGGTTCCGGTTCCGGGCGGAGGCAGGGCACCTGCTGGGCGTGGAGATAGGCGCGCACCGGGTCGCCGCGCTCCTCGCCGACCTCGACGGCCGGGTGCTGGGCTCCATCGCCAAGGAGGTGGACGAGACGGCGCCTGCGGACGAGCGGCTGGAGCGGGTACGCACGGGCGTCGCCGAGCTGCTGCGGCGGGCCGGTGTCTCCCGTGGTTCGCTGCGGGCCGTGGGAGTCGCGACGCCGGGCATCGTGGACGCGGACGGCACCGTGCGGCTGGGTGCCGCGCTGCCGGAGTGGACCGGGCTGCGGCTCGGCGAGCGGCTGAGCCGGTCCTTCAAGTGCCCGGTCCTGGTGGAGAACGACGCGAACGCGGCGGCGGTCGCCGAGCACTGGAAGGGTTCCGCGACCGAGTCCGACGACGTGGTGATGGTGCTGGCCGGGCTGAGCCCGGGTGCCGGGTCGCTGATCGGCGGACAGTTGCACCGGGGGTACGGCGGGGCGGCCGGTGAGATCGGCGCGCTGCATCTGCTGGGCCGTGAGGCGACGCCGGAGACCCTGCTGTCGACCACGGACGAACCCCTGCGGCCGCTGGACGAGCACGCCGTCGCCGAGGTGTTCGCCCAGGCCCGCGAGGGCGACCAGCAGGCCCTCGCTGCCGTCGACCGCTTCATCCAGCGACTGGTCCACGACGTGGCCGCGCTCGTCCTCGCCCTCGACCCCGAGCTGGTCGTCGTCGGCGGCTGGGCGGCCGGGCTCGACGGCGTGCTGGAGCCCCTGCGGCGCGAACTTGCCCGCTACTGCCTGCGCCCCCCGAACGTCGCCCTCTCCCTCCTCGGCGAGGCAGCGGTCGCGACCGGCGCCCTGCGGCTCGCCCTCGACCATGTGGAGGAGCAGCTCTTCGCGGTGGAGGGCACGGTGACGGGCCGCCGCTGACCGGCCCGGCCCGGTCGATTCCATGATCGGGCTCCGTACGACAGCCGCGCGCCCCGGACGTCGTCCGGGGCGCGCGGCCGTGTTCGGGTCTGTGCGGTCGTCAGGACGCGCGGCGCTGCGGGTCCTCGTGTATCTCCACGCCGCCGGAGTCGCCGAAAGTCAGGCGGCAGGTGTCCGCGCGGTACGTGGCGACGGAGAGCGCGGCCGTGCGGCCCGCGGCGATGTAGCGGGTCGTCACGACGAGGACGGGCGCCCCGGGGAGGCGGTCCAGCGCCTTGGCGTCGTCCGCGCGGGCCGAGCCCAGCTCGACGGCGCTGTCCTGGCCTTCCAGCTCCAGCCGGTGCAGTTCGCGCAGCACGGCACGCGCGCGTGCCGCACCGGACGGCGCGTCGATGCCGGAGAGGTCGGGCACCGACGACTGGGGGATGTACAGCAGTTCGGCGGCGACGGGCTGACCGTGCGTCACGCGCGAGCGGTGCACGGTGTGCACGGGCTCGTCCCGGCCGCTCTCCAGGGCGTCGGCCACCGAGGCGGCCGGCACTGCCAGGTCGCAGTCCGCGGTCTGCCAGACGTCGCCGGCCGCGCCCGGCCAGGCGTGCTGCTCGGTGCCGACGGCCACGCCCACGCGCGGCGGCGCGACAGTCGTACCGACACCGCGGCGGCGCTGGAGCCTGCCTTCCAGTTCGAGCTGTTCGAGAGCCTGGCGGAGCGTGGCCCGGGCGACGCCGAAGCGGGCCGCCAGGTCGCGTTCGTTGGGCAGGATCTCGCCCACGGAGAACTCCGAGTCCAGTGCCTCGCTGAGCACGGTCCTCAGATGCCAGTACTTCGGTTCCGGCACCGATTCCAGTTGCGTGGTCCCCACCCTGTCCTCCGCAATCGCCGTTGCCCGGCGGCGTTTTAGCGCCCTTGTTTATTAAAGGTTGTTGCACTTATCTGCGACCATAGGGCGGGCCTCACCCTTGGTCAATACCAATCCTCCATCCCATGTCCGCGTATGTGCGGGACGCCCGGGAACGTTCACGGCACGTTCGTACAGAACGGCATTTGTTACATGTCGGCAAAGCCCCCGTCGCATCGAGGGGGCTCGGCGGGCGAACGGGCCGGTGCGCTCTAGTGGGCGGCCAGCGACCGCAGCTTGTCGGGGTTGCGCATGATGTAGACGGCCTGGACACGGCCGTCCACGACGTCCAGTTGGAAGACGGAGTCGGGCCTGCCGCCGGACAGGGCCAGCACCGCGATGCCGCCGTTGATCTCCAGGAAGCGCCAGGACAGTTCGTCGACGCCCTTGCTTGCGGCGCCCACGATGAAGCGGCCAACGTGGTCTGCCGTCTCCAGGACCCGCAGCGGGGCCTTCGCCTTGCCGCCGCTGTCGCCGACCAGCCGCACGTCAGGGGCCAGCAGCGACATGAGCCCCTCCAGGTCGCCCTCCGCGGCGGCGGCGAGGAAACGCTCGGTCAGGTCGCGTCGCTGGGCGGGGTCGACCTCGTAGCGGGGGCGTCGTTCGTCGACGTGTTTGCGGGCCCGTCCGGCGAGTTGACGTACCGCCGGCTCGCCGCGATCGAGCATGACGGCGATCTCGCCGTACGGGTAGCCGAAGGCCTCCCTGAGCACGAACACCGCACGCTCCAGCGGTGACAGCGACTCCAGGACGACGAGGACGGCGAGGGAGACGGAGTCGGCGAGGACGGCTCGCTCGGCGGTGTCCGGGACGGCGTCCCCGAAGTCGGTGACGTACGGCTCCGGCAGCCAGGGGCCGGTGTAGGTCTCGCCGCGCGCCTTGACCTGGCGCAGCCGGTCGATGGCGAGGCGGGTGGTGACGCGCACCAGATAGGCGCGCGGCTCGCGCACCTCGGACCGGTCGGCGGACGACCAGCGCAGCCATGCCTCCTGCACGACGTCCTCCGCGTCGGCGACTCGGCCGAGCATGCGGTAGGCGACGCCCAGCAGGACGGGACGGTGCTCTTCGAAGACGTCGGTCTCGGTTCCGGTGGTCACGGCACCATCCCAGCCCACCCGCCGGGCCCTGTCCAGGCGAAATCGCCGCGGCGGGCAGGGCTCTCCGCCAGGGGCTACCCGTCGGTAGTAATTGCTGACAAGCTGTCTACACGACGCCCAGTCCGTGAGCCCCGACTAGGAGCAGCATGTCCGCCACCGTCTCCTTCAAAGTCCCGACCTCGCACGGCCCGCAGAGCATGACCCTCGCCTACGAGCGCGTGGGCACCGGCGAACCGCTGCTCCTGCTGCACGGCATCGGCCACCACCGTCAGGTGTGGGACCCGGTGGTACCCGTCCTCCAGGGTGAGCGCGACGTGATCGCCGTGGACCTGCCGGGGTGCGGTGAGTCCCCCGCGCTGCCGGACGGGCTGGGGCACGACCTGGCGTCGATGAGCGTCGTGCTCGGGGCGCTGTGCGAGGCCCTGGAGCTGGAGCGGCCGCATGTCGCGGGCAACTCGCTGGGCGGTCTGCTGGCCCTGGACCTGGGCCGCGCGAACCTCGCGCGCTCGGTCACGGCCCTGTCGCCGGCCGGGTTCTGGTCGCAGCTGGAGCGGCAGTACGCCTTCACCGTCCTGACCGGGATGCGGCGAACGGCCGAGCGCATGCCGTTGCCGCTCGTCGAGTGGCTGTCCCGCTCCGCGGCCGGCCGTGCCACCCTGACGAGCACCATCTACGCCCGCCCCGGCCGCCGTTCGCCCGAGTCCGTGGTCGCCGAGACGGTCGGGCTGGCCCGCGCGGAGGGCTTCTTCGAGACTCTCCGCTCCGGCCGGGAGGTGCAGTTCACCGATGACGTGTCGGGGATCCCGGTCACCGTGGCGTGGGGCAGCAAGGACCGGCTGCTGATACCCCGGCAGGGCGTCCGGGCGAAGCGGATCATCCCCCGGGCCCGGCTGGTGCGCCTGCCCGGCTGCGGCCATGTGCCGATGAGCGACGATCCGGCCCTGGTCGCCCGGGTGTTGCTCGACGGCAGCCGCTGAGCGGGCCGCGGGGTCACTCGGCCAGGGCTTCCAGTACCGCCTTCAGCACGGTCGGGTTGTAGGGCATGGCGACGTGCGCGGTGCGGTCCTCGGGGTCGAGGTCCTGGAGGACCACGTTCCTGACATGGCTGCCCTCGGCCCCGGCGAGCGCGCACGAGGTGTACGGCGTGACCACGTCGTCGTGGCTCGTCGCGATCACCGTGTGCCGCACGCCCTCCGCGGTCTCGCCCAGGTCGGCGAGTTCCCGCTGGAAGGGGTGGTCGTGCTGGAGCTGCGGCCAGGCCGGGACGACGGTGCCCACGGCGCCCTGCTCCACGAGGTCCCTGGCGCCGGGGATCTGACGCGCGAGGTTCATCAGGCCCTGGGCGGTGACGCCGTGGTTGCTCGGGGCGATGCCGACGAAGTTGTGCACCTTGGGGGCGCCCCCGAGGGCGTTGAGGTAGTAGCGGGGCATCATGCCGCCCTGCGAGAAGCCGACGAGGTCCACCTGGGCGGCGCCGGTGCGGCGCAGCACCTCCTCGACGAACTCGGCGAGTTGCCGTGCCGACGCCCTGATGTCGCCGAGCCCGAAGAGCACGGGGTGCAGATGGCGGCCGTAGTCGAGGCGGAAGACGCGGTGGCCCGCGCGCCGCAGCAGCGGGGTGGCGTCGGTCCAGGTGTAGCCGCGGTTGCCGAACGTGCCGTGCACGAGCACCACCGGGCGCGGATGTTCCTCGGTCAGCGGCAGGTTCCAGTCGTCCTCCCCCGCCTCCACGTCGACGGTGGCGACGACTCCGGCGACAACGGCCCGGCCGAGTCCGGCCGCCCGGTGCGGTGCCTCGGTGACGTCGGTGGTGATGTCGTCGGTGTTGATGCCGGGGATCCTGGGCTGCGGGAAACTCACGGCGGTCCGTCCTTCCTGTGCGCGGCCTTCCTTCGTCCTCCCGGTCTTACGGTCCCGGCCGCGGCTCCCCTGATCCGCGTCGGCCGGCCGGCCGGGGCATCCGGCGGGCGCTCGCGGCGCGCAGCAGGCTGACGTACCACCCCCACTGCACCGGGCACGCCACCTGGCCGGTCAGCGAGCGCTCGGCGCAGTCCAGGCTGTGCCGGAAGGCCGCGTCGTGCAACGGCCGGAAGAACAGCAACCAGCCCAGCCAGCGCACACCGCGCGGGCGCACGACGAGGGTGTTGCGCAGCACCGTGCGCCCGTCGCCGAGGGGTTCGACGCTGAACTCGTGGAAGCCGTCGAATCCGCGCGGCCCGGTGAACCGGAAGCGCACCCAGTGGCCCGGCACATAGTGGCTCACCACATAGCGCACCGGACCGTGGCCGCCGGCCACCCCGACGGCCAGCGGCCCGTCGAAGCGCACCGGTGGCCAGTCGGGCGGCCACAGCCGGTCCTCCGCGCCGCCCAGGCGGTCGATCAGGGCGCCGACGTCCTCCAGGGGTGCGGGGAGGCAGCGTTCGTGCACATTCAGAACGGTGATCACGATGTCTGGCTGCCCGGTCCCCGGGTACGGCAACTCCGCCGAACGGGGAGCCGGAGAGCACGCCCGGCGCGCGGGTCTCCTCGTCTCACGCCGGGTCAGTCGTCCATGAGCCGAAGCAGCGGTCCCGTCATGGCGGTGGTGGCGAGCGCCATGACGACGAGCATGGCGAACAGGGCGGGCGAGAGCAGTCCGGCCGCGAGTCCGGTGTTGAGGATGATCAGTTCGGTCAGGCCGCGGCAGTTCATCATCGCGCCGAGCTGCGCCGACTCCCGCCACGAGAAGCGCAGCAGGCGGGCGGGCACCACGGTGGCGACGAACTTGGACGCCGCCGCGGCGGCCAGCACAGCAAGGCAGATCAACCAGCCGATCGCGCCGTCCACCGCGCCGAGCCGGGTGCTCAGACCGACGGCCATGAAGAACGACGGCAGCAGCATCCAACTGGTGAGCCCCTCCACGCGCCAGGCGATCTGCTCCACCGCCTCCGTGCGCGGCATGACGAGGCCGGCGGCCACGGCCCCGAACAGCGCGTGCACACCGATCTGTTCGGTGGCGAGCGCGCACAGCAGGACGGTCACGAGGACGATGGAGGCCGTGCGGGCCGCGGCCATCGGGCCCTCGGGGCGCCGCGTGCCGAGGAGGCGCACGAGCAGCGGGCGTACGACGCACCACACGACGAGGCCGAAGAGGACGACCCAGCCGACCGTCACGGCCGCGGCCGTCAGCGAACCGCCGCTCGCGATCGCCAGGACGAGGGCCAGCAGGCACCAGGCCGTGACGTCGGCGACGCTCGCCGAGGCCATCGCGAGGGTGCCGAGCCGGGTGTTGAGCCTGCCCTCGTCGACGAGCAGCCGGGCCAGCACGGGTACGGCCGTGATGCTCAGGGTCAGTCCCATGAAGAGCACGAACGGCACGGCGCCCACCCCGTCGGGCCGGTAGCCGTCCGGCAGGGCCAGGGCGACGAGCACACCGGTCAGAAAAGGGATGGCGATGCCGGAATGGCCGATAAGCGTTGATGCGGACAGACCGTCCCGGCGCAGCGCGGTCAGCGAGAGTTCGCGTCCCACGGTGAACATGAAGAGGGTGACGCCGAGTTGGCCGAGGGTGTTGAGGAACGGGAACACCTCGGGCGGCAGCAGCCGGCGCTGCGCGTCCGGCAGGAGCGCGCCGAACACCGAGGGGCCGAGCAGCAGCGCGACGGCGATCTCCCCGACCACGCGCGGCTGTCCGATGCGCCGGGCCATCGCACCGGCCCAGGCGGCGCAGGCGGTGACCAGGGCGAGGACACCGAGGATCCGGTACAGGGGTACTGCGCCGGAGTCGGCGGGCGCGTGGCCCGCGGGGCCCGTGTAGCCGACCGAGGCGAGGATGAGCGCCGTCACACCGACGGGTATCGCGACGAACGCGCCGTACCCCAGGAGCATTCGGCGCGGGGCGACGGCGGCTGCGGCTTCGGAGGGGTGGGCGGTACTGGCCTTCACGGGCGGCTCCTTGTCGAGCGCGGTGGCGGCTGGTCAGTGCGGGGATCCCTGCCCCTCGTTCGCCGGGTTCGCGCCCGCCGCATCCGCGTTCGAGGGCCCGAGGGCGAAGATCGGCCAAGGTCCGGGCGATGGCGGAACAGGGGCAGGGGGATGCCCGGTTCGGGCGTAAAGAGAGGAGACAGGCGCAACCGGCACATCGCATATGCGAGAGGAGTTCGTCATGTCCGCCGACCCGCACGGCATTTCGGCGCACCAGCACGACATGTCCGCGCATCCGCACGAAGTGCGGGACCCCGGTCCGCACGAGGGCGGTCCGTCCGCTTCGGCACCGCGGGCGTGGCGTCCGCTGCTCGCGGAGCCGTCGGTGTCGGGGCTGCTCGGCGACCGGCTGGTGGCGGCGGCGCTGCGCGAACTGCACGTCCTCGTGCCGCCGCGCACGGCGCTGCACTCGCTGCGTACGTTCCTGCTGGCCGACGCCTACGCGCGCACCCGCGGGATCCACTACGACCGGGCGGGGCTGTTCGTCGCGACGGCGTTCCACGACTCCGGGCTGACCGGGGGTGGCGCGTCGCTGCGGGGCGGATTCCCGGGCCGTTCGGCCGCGTTGCTCGACCGCTTCCTGGCCGGGCACGGGGTGGACGACGCGCGCCGCGCGGCGCTGACCCGGGCGGTCCGTGAGCACATGCGGCCCCGGCCTGCGCGGCACGCGGGGCCGGAGACGCGGCTGCTGCACTTCGGGGCCTGGCTCGACATCACCGGACGCGGTGGCCGTCGACTGCCGGGCGAGCGGGGGCGGTTGGCCGCGCTCGCGCCCACTCCTTGGTTCGCCCTGTCGTTCTCCGCCCGGGTGGCCGCCTGCGGGCTGCGCCGGGCACTGCCGGGCCCACCGGCGGTCTGACGGCCGCCGGGCACCGGCTCGGCACAGCGCATTTCCCGTCGCGAAAGGACGAAGACGTGCAAGACGACCAGCGTGTTTTCGATGTCGCCATCGTCGGAGGCGGCATCGGAGGGACGATGCTGGCGGCGATCCTCGCCCGCCACGGCGTGCGGGTGCTGCTTCTGGAGGGAAGCGGTCACCCCCGGTTCGCCATCGGAGAGTCCACCGTCCCCGAGACCACTTTCGGCCTGCGGGTCCTGGCCCGCCGCTACGACGTCCCGGAGATCGAGCACCTCGCGACCAACGGGGCCCTGCGCCGCCATGTGTCGTCGAACTGCGGGGTCAAGCGCAACTTCAGTTTCGTCTATCACCGCGAGGGAGAGCCCACCCGCGCCGAGGAGTGCACCCAGTACCCCACCTGGGGGCCGCCGCTCGGGCCCGACTCGCACTATCTGCGGCAGGACGTCGACGCCTACATGTTCCATGTCGCCGTCTCGTACGGCGCGACCGCCCACACCCACACCGTCGTGGACGACGTGAAGTTCGACGAGGACGGCGTCACCCTGGTCACCAGGGAGAAGGGCACCTTCCAGGCGTCGTACGTCGTCGACGCCGGCGGTATGCGCGCGCTGCTGCCGGAGCGGCTGGGGCTGCGGCAGGAGCCGCCGTACCGGACGCGCTCGCGCACCATCTTCACGCACATGGTGAACGTGCGCCCCTTCGACTCCGTCGCGCCGCCGCGCGAACAGCACGGGATGCCCAGCCCGTTCAGCCAGGGCACGCTGCACCATCTCTTCCAGGGCGGCTGGTTCTGGGTCATTCCGTTCGACAACCACAGTGCCGGCACGAGCGAGTTGTGCAGCGTCGGGATCAATCTCGATCTGGACCGCCATCCGCGTCCCGAGGGGGTGTCCGCGGAGGAGGAGTTCTGGCGCCATGTCCGCAAGTTCCCCAGTGTGGCTCGGCAGTTCGAGGGGGCCCGGGCGGTGCGGCCGTACGTGTCGACCGACCGGACGCAGTTCTCGTCGCGGTCGGTGGTCGGCGACCGGTGGTGCCTGCTGCCGCACGCCAGCGATTTCATCGACCCACTGTTCTCCAGCGGGCTCGCGGTCACGGTGATGGCACTCAACGCGCTGAGCCACCGGATCATCGACGCGGTGCGCGAGGACGATTTCGACACCGCCCGGTTCGGGTATCTGGAGCAGTGGATCAAGCGCATGTTCCGGTTCTACGACGACCTGGTCTCGTGCAGTTATGTCTCGTTCGACGACTTCGAGTTGTGGAACGCGTGGAACCGGGTGTGGACCATCACCACGCTGTACGGGACGAACGCGCAGAACCAGGCGGCGGTGGCATTCGAGAAAACGGGTGATCCGGCGTCGTTCTCGGCATTGGAGACGGCGCCCTATCGGGGTCTTCAGGGCGTCGACAATCCCTGGGTCGGGCAGCTCTTCGAGCAGGCCCGGGACGTCGTACTCGCCTATGGAAGCGGTGACCTGACGAAGGATCAGGCAGTCACGCGCATCTTCGACCTGCTGCGGGAGAGCGGGCTGTGCCCGGCGGTGTGGGGCACGCTCGACCCCCAGGACCGCTGCCCCTCCGGGGTGTTCACGCTCTGGCCGCTGATGCGGATCCTGCTGTGGGGCAGGTTCCGCTCGCCCCAGCACGTGCGGGGGACGTACTTCACCGGAGGTGCGCGGCTCGTCGGCAAGGAGGCGGTCCAGGCCCTCACCACCGACGTGCGGCGCGGCTCCTCCCTGGTGCAGCAGACCGTGCGGGACATGTGGGTCAACTGGAACCGCGACTGGACGCGCCGGGAGACTCCCTCCCGAAAATAAGAGCGGTATGTGCGCGGAAAGTCATTCCCGCGCATTCCGCAAGAAAGATTTACGGTTTGCCACCTCGGCACCTCGGGTAGGAAAAAAATTGGGCCCCAAATCTGAATTGGGCCACCATTCCCCCTGCTCGAACGAGAGACTACGGGCTGCATTCCATATGGCGCGAAATCCCTCCTGCCCCTTGCCCGCCCAATGCTCCTGGGATGACATATCCCAGCACCGGGACCGCCTCATGCGGCTGGTCCGACGACGACTCCCGAGCCATCAGGACGCCGAGGACTGCGTGCAGGAGACGCTGGCCAGGGCGGCCGCGCACTCCGCCCTGGACGGCAGCCGACTGGGGCCCTTCCTCACCTCCGTGGCGTTGCGCCTGTGCACGGATTTCTATCGTGACCTGGAACGACGCAGACGCCTGTTACAACGGACGGCCTTCTTGGACGACCCCGGGACGACCGAGGAGGACGTCTGCGACGAGGAGTTCGGCAAATGGCTGCTCAACCAGGTCCGGCAGCTGAGAGGGCGTGAGCAGGAAGTAATACTCGCCCGGTCCGAGGGAATTTCCACGGCGGAATTCGCCCGAATGCACAACATCTCCCTCAAGGCAGCCGAGGCTGCTTTCACCAGAGGGCGGGCACGCCTCAGAACGGCCTGCGTGAAGGCCATGGAAGACGCCACGGGATAATCAAACGAAGGGAAACTCGATCATGTCCAACAAAAACATGCAGGACATCCTCAAGGACCTCATGGGCAATATGGCGGACAGCGGAAAGGAGGCCTTCGACGACATTCTCAACCGGCCCGAGAAGTCGTCGTCCGCCACCGGCTCCGTCGAGGCCCTGGCCGGAATCCCGGTGAACGCCCTGGCGGCCCTGGCCGGCGCCGCCAACCCCGCCGCGCTGCTCGCGGGCGCCGCGAATCCGCTGGCGGCGCTCACGGGTACGGCGAGCAATCCGCTGGCGGCGCTGACCGGGGGCGCGGCCGGGGCGGCAAATCCGTTGGCCGCGCTCGCCGGAGCCGCCGGTGCGGGCGCCGCGAACCCGCTTGCCGCGCTCGCCTCGGCGGCAGGCGGCGCGGGGGGCGGCAATCCCCTCGCCGCTCTCTCCGGACTCGCGGGGGCCGCGGGCGCCGCCAATCCCCTGGCCGCGGTCGGCGGTGCCGCGAACGCGCTCGGCGGGATCGGGCAACTGGCGGGCGGTGTAGGTCAGTTGGCGGGCGGTGTCGGACACGCCGCCGAGGGTGCGGGCGATCTGCTCGCGCTGCCGGCCCAGCTCGCCCAGCTCCTCGAACTGATCCCGAAGCTCATCCAGGCGCTTCAGGCCCCGGCCGGCAAGGCGGCCAAGGCCTGACGGCGCCCACGTCCGCACGACTCGCGGGGACCGGCTCGGCACGTACATCCGCCGGGCCGGTCGCCGGACCGGTTCGGCGAACCGCTCTACCTGAGGAGATCACGCACGATGGCTTCTGTCGTCGGGGATCGGCTGCGGCTGGTGGTCAAGGTGCTGGGGAGCCTCGTCGCCGACGAGGTCGGGCAGGCCACGCGGCTGCGCAGACGTACGAGACAGGGGCAGGCGGGTGCGGCCGAGGGCGGCGCGGCGGCCGACGAACGGAGGGCCAAGGCCGTGCGGCACGCTCTGGAGAGCCTCGGCCCCTTCTATGTGAAGCTCGGTCAGATCCTCTCCACCCGGCCCGACATGGTGCCGCAGTCGATCCGGGACGAGCTCCAGAACCTGCACGACGAGGTGGACGTCCAGCCGTTCTCGGCGTTCGAACCCATGCTGGCCGGCGATCTGGGGCCCGACTGGAAGCTGCGGTTCGACGACATCGACACCGTCGCCCCGCTCGGCGCCGCCTCCCTCGCCCAGGTCTACCGGGTGACGCTGCCTGGCGGCCGCCCGGCCGTGGTCAAGATCCAGCGCCCCGGCATCCGTGAGGGCGTGCTCGCGGACATGGCCCTGATGCGTCGGGCAGCCCGGATCGTGGCCCGACTCGCGCCGCGCTTCAACGAGGTCATCGACGTCGAGGCGATGCTCGGCTCCGTCTTCGACGCGATGGAGCCGGAGCTGGACTTCACCGGCGAGGCCCGCAACATGGACGAGGCCCGGCAGTACGTGCGGTCCTTCCGCACGCTGGAGGTGCCCAGGGTGCTGCACGCGAGCCCCCGGGTCCTGGTCCAGTCGCTGGCCCCGGGGAAGTCGGTGCGGCACATCGACCGCGCCCACTTCGGCGACGACGAGCGCATCGAGATCGGCAAGGACCTGCTGCGGTTCATGTACCACGGGTACTTCGTGCACCGCGTCTTCCACGCCGACCCGCACGCGGGCAACGTCTTCGCCGTGCCGGGGGGACCCGCGACGCTCATCGACTGGGGCATGGTCGGCCGGCTGGACCGCCGTACGAGTCTGCAACTGCTGCCGCTGTTCATGACGTTGGCACAGAACGACGGCGCCGGGCTCGCGCACCACTGGGCCGAGATGGGCCGGGTGACGTCGTGGTCCAACATGCCCGCGTTCACCGCCGACATGGCGGCCTTCGTGCCCAAGGTGTCCCATCTGTCGCTGGAGGACCTGAACTTCGGGGTGTCCCTCACGACCGTGCTCGCGAAGGCGACCAAGCGGGGCATCGGATCGCCGCCGGCGGTCTCGCTGCTCGGCAAGTCCTTCGCCAACCTCGACGGGTCGGTGCGCTGCCTCGCCCCCGAGATCACGCTGCCGGAGGTGTTCCAGGGCGAGGTGGCGAAGATCCTCCTCGCGCTGGGCCGCGAGTTCCTGGGGCGGCACCAGTTCGCGCGCAACTCCATGGAGCTGCTGCTCGCCGCCGTCACCAGCCCCGAGCAGATGCGCGGGGTGCTCGGTGACATCGCCAACCGCCAGTTCGCGTTGCAGGTCCACGAGCCGCGTACCACCGCCGCGATGGGCGGCCAGCGCCCGACGCGCCCCTCCGGCGGCCTCGTCGCCCTGGGCGCGCTGGCGTACCTGCTCGCCCGCCGCCACTCCCGCTGACCGACGTGACCGCCGCACTCATGTGAACCCGCTGACCAACCGGAGGTTCTCCTTGCCCGAGTCCGCAAGCCCGCAGCCCGGCTCGGTGCCGGACGGCACTCTTGCCGACGGCGTCCCACCGTCGTACGGCCTCTCGCGCGTGGCGCTCTGGACGGCCGCCGCGCATGCCGCCGAGTGCGGCCGGGACTCGCCGTACGTCCTCGATCCGTGGGCCGCGGAATTCCTGCACGCGGCCCGGTTCGCCGGCGGGCCGCCCGGTGACGGGCCGCTGCAACGGCTGCTGCCCGACTGGGCCGTGGTGCGTACCCGCTTCTTCGACGAGTACCTGGTCACCGCGTCCCGCTCGGGCTGCCGCCAGGTGGTGCTGCTCGGCGCCGGCCTCGACACCCGTGCCTTCCGGCTGCACTGGCCGGCCGGTGTGCACGTCTTCGAGGTAGAGGCGCCCGCCGTTCTGGAGTTCAAGGACCGCGTGCTGGAGGGGACCCGACCCACCTGCGGCCGGCGCAGCACGGTCGGCGTCGACCCGAGCGGGTCCTGGGCCGAGGCCCTGCTCGCGGCGGGCTTCGATCCGCGCCGGCCCACGGCATGGCTGGCCGAGACGCTTCTGTACCACCTCCGGCCGGACGCCGTGATGTCCGTGGTCGGCGCGATGACGCAACTCTCGGCGCCCGGCAGCACGTTCGGTGCGGAGTGCGTGAACGCCGAGGCCGCCTCGACCGCGTTCGTGGCGCCCTTCCTGGAGGCCCTGTCCACGACCGGCATCGCCTGGCACTGGCAGCTCGCGGACCCCGAGGGCTGGTGGGCGGAGCAGGGCTGGGAGGCCGGCGTCGCCGATCTCTTCACGCTGCCGTACGTCATCCAGCGGCTCGCCCCCTATCTGCCACTGCTGACCGAGGCCGCGGCCAAGTGCGCGTTCTTGACCACGGGCACGCTGACGAAGTGACCGGCACGACGAAGGAGCCCCGGGCGGTGCGGCCCGGGGCTCCTGTGCTGTGCGTCCGTCGGCGGCTACGCGCGCTCCAGTTCCAGCAGGGCCGCCAGCCACAGATCCGGGAGTTCGTCGGCGGTGGCCAGCGTGGTGTCGTGCACGACCGTGAGGCAGGAGGTGTCGTGCTGACTCGTCAGGGTCGTCAGGCAGCGGATACCGGCCGCGACGCCCGCGAAGACCGCGGCACTGCGGGACGCGGCCCCCTGATGGACGAGCGCGGTACCGAAGTTGACGCTGCTGACCGGTGCGGCGACGACGTCGCCGTTGACCATGCGGGTGCCGACGCGGGCGCCCAGGGCCCGGGGGGTTGCGGCGAGCAGCAGGCGGACGGCGTCGCGGCGGCGCCTCGCGCGCAGTTGGGCCGTGGCCGCGATCACCCGGGCGAGGGCCTGTCGCGGTGACGGCTCGTCACAGGGCAGCAGGAGCCGGGCGGTGACCATCCGGTTGCCGGGGGCGCACTCCTCCCCCGGCGACCGGACCGACATGGGGACCGCGACGGGCAGCGGCGGATGGGGTGTTCCGGTCGCCTTCATGTGCCAGGTGTGCACGGCGTGGGAGAGGGCGGCGAGGTAGACGTCGTTGACGGTGCCGCCATGTGCGCGGCCGATGGCGCGCAGCCTGGCCAGCGGGGTGTGCGCCCGGCACAGGGTGGTGCGGCCGCTGCTCGGCCCGTCGAAGGCGGGTTTGGCGGTGGGGGCGCGGAAGCCGCCCACGGCGTCGCCGAGGGCCTCGACCAGACCCCGGCGGGTCGGCCACGAGGCGTGGTGGGCGGCGGGGCCGCCCTGGGGGTGGTCGTCGAGGAGGTCCCGGGCGGTGTGGGCGGCGCCGACGCCGTCCTGCACGGCGTGGTCGGAGCGATAGCACAGGCTGTGGCCGCCGCCCGGGCCGTGCACCAGCCACACGTCCCACGGCGGCCGGGTGCCCGTGTTCATGGGCCGGGTCAGCATCAGCCGCGCGGCCTCCGCCTCGTCGGCGTCCTCGGGCAGCCACACCTCGTGCACATGGCGCTCCACGGCGATCCCGTCGACGCGCCGGAACACGGGGCGGTGCCGTTCGATGCGGTAGCGCAACGACGGGATGCGGTGGGCGCGTTCGGCCACGCGCGCGCGTACCGCGTCCAGGGTCGGTGCCCGGCCGCCGAACCCGAACACGAAGGCGACCGGCAGCGGTCTGCCGCGCATGGCCAGGTGGTAGGCGACGTCCGCGGTGCCCATCCGGAGCGTCGGCGGCAGGCAGCCGTCGCTGCCGAGGGGGCGTCGGGTCATGGCGGGACCTCCGTGTCGGTGGAACGTGTCGGGGGGCGGGGTGTCAGCAGGTGCGCCGCGTGGAGCGGCCGAGGGTGTCCAGGTAGGTCCGCAGGAGGGGACGGGCGGGGCCGTGCACGGGCATGCGCGGGGCGGCGGAACGGTGCCAGGGCAGCGGGTCACCGGGGGTCGGGTCGCCCAGGAGAGCCGCGGCGACATGTGCTCCGTGGGCCACGGACATCGCCAGGCCGTGGCCGCAGCAGCCGCCGATGTACCAGACGCCGGGCAGGCCGTGGACGGGACCTACCACCGGCAGCCCGTCGCCGGTCATGCCGACGCGGCCGGACCAGCGGTGGGTGACGGGCAGATGGGCCAGCTCGGGGTGCAGGGACCGCACCCAGCGGCCCAGCCACGCCCAGGCCTTCTCCCGGGCCGCTACAAGCCGGGGGGTGCCGAGTCCGGTGGGCAGGGTGACCGTGCCGCCGCCGGCCACCAGCCCGCCGTCCGGGAGCGGCCGGAAGTACGGGGCCATCGGCAGGGCGTCGACGACGGCGTACCCGTCGAACCCGCCGAGTTCCTCGTACGCCGCGTCGCTCACGGGCGCGGTGGCGACGGCGTACACCTCCAGCGGCACGATCGTGCCGACCGGCAGGCCGAGGGACGGCGCCGCGGAGTTGACGGCGAGGACCGCCCGACCGGCGTGCAACCGGCCGTTGGGGAAGTCCAGCTCGCAGCCGCCCCGCTCCCCCGCGCGGACCGCCAGCAGCGGGCTGCGCCCGTGGAACCGCACGCCCTTGGCGGCGCAGGCACGGGCGAGGGCGCCGGTGAGGGCGGCCGGGTCGAGGGTGGCGGCGGTGCGGTGCAGCAGGCCCGCAGTGTACGGGACGCCCACGCGCGCGCGTACCTGCGCGCCGGACAGCGCCGGCACGTCCAGGCCCAGCGCACGGTAGGCCCCGGCCCGCCGGCCGAGCGACGCCAGGCCGGCCGGGGCGCGTGTCGCCATGATCTGCGCGCCGGGGCGCAGCCCGCACGGCACGTCGAGCCGCCCGCACAGGTCGAGGACCTCCTTCACGGCCCGTTCGCTCGCCAGATGCATCCGGCGTGCGGCCCACGGCCCGTGACGCTGTACGGCGCGGTCGATCGCGGGCCCCGCGCGCGGGCCCAGCAGACCCGTGCCCCGGCCGCTGGCACCGGCGGCGGGTCCCTCGGCGTCGATCACCACGATCTCGCGGCCCGGGTCGCGTTCGGCCAGGTGGTAGGCGCAGGCGAGGCCCGCCAGACCGGCCCCGACCACTGCCACGTCGGCCGTGACCGTGCCGTGCAGCGGAGGCCGGGCGGGCAGGTCCGGCTGCTCCCAGGCGGGGGTGCCGGACGCCGACGGTGTCATCCGGTGTCCTCCGGTACCAGGTCGCGCAGCGAGCGGAACCGGCGGTCGTGCCAGAGCAGCGGGCGCCCGCCGCCCACGTGCACGGCGGCGGCCTGTCCGACGACCAGGTGGTGGTCGCCGTACCGGCGTACGTCCACCACCAGGCACACCGACCAGGCCAGCGCGCCCGCGATCACCGGGACACCGAGGACCTCCCGCATGTCCGTGCCGGCGAACCGTTCCGCGGCGGGGGCCGTCGGGTTCGCGAACCGGCCCGCCAGTTCGTGCTGTTCCTCGCGCAGCAGATGCACCGCGAACGCGCCGTGGGCCCGGACGGCGGCGAGGGTGCGGGAGCCGTCGCGCAGGCAGGCCAGGAGCAGCGGCGGCCGGGCCGACAGGGACGTCACGGCGGACACCGTCATCCCGAGCGGCCCGTCCTCGCCGCGCGCGGTCACGACGGTGACGCCTGCGGCCAGCTTGGCGTAGAGGCCGAGACAGCGGGCGGCGCCGGGGCCGGGGTCGTCGTGCAGGGGGTCGTGGTAGGTGGCGTACTCAGCCGTGAGCGGTGGCGGCGCACTCATCGATCACCTCCGCGCCCACCAGACCCGCCAGGATGCGGGCGATGTTGGTCCGCAGGGTGGACTCGGCGACGGGGTCGAGGATCTCCGCCAGGGTCGGGATGCCGAGGTCGAAGCAGGCGGTGAACACGACGAGCGTGCCGCCCTCGCAGGGCTCGCAGCGCCAACTCCCCTCGAAGGTCTGGAAGTCGCCGCTGAGCTGCTCGAAGGTGAGCGTGAGCGTGTCCGGGGCGAACGTGTCGCGCTCCCGCCAGCGCATCAGCCCGCCCCGGAAGGAGACGGTCCAGTCCGACACAACCGATCCGTCGGGAAGCGCGTCCACGCGGACCTCGCGCACGGTGTCGGTGAGTTCGGGGTAGCGGCGGAAGTCGGTGATGCGGTGGTAGACGGCGGCCGGTTCCGAGCCGTCGGCGATCGCGTGCAGGACCACTTGACGCATGGGTTTCCGTTCCTTCCCGGGTGGGGTTGCCTGATCAACCGGCCATACGGACGGCCGTGGTGTGCAGGGCCTCGGCGAGGGTCGTGAAGAACAGGTCGAGCGCGTCGTCCGCCACCACGGCGGGCGGGGTCAGGCGCAGCACCCGGGTGGAGTTGAGGGAGTGGTTGACGAGGACGCCGCGCGTGATGAGTTCCAGCAGGAGTTCGCCGACGGCCCGTTCCTCGGCGAACTCGATCCCGATCAGCAGCCCGCGTCCGCGCACGTCCCGGACGAGGATCTCCCGGTACGGCGCACAGGCGTCCCGCACCCCGGCGAGGATGCGCGCGCCGAGGGTCGCCGCGCGGGCCACGGTGTCCTCGCGCTCCATGGTCTCGACGGCTGCGAGGGCGGCGGCGCAGGCGATCGGGGAGGCTCCGAAGGTGGAGGTGTGCAGGTAGGGGTCGCGGCTGAAGGGGGCATACGCCTCGGCGGTGGCGACCAGCGCGGCGACCGGTACGACTCCGCCGCTGAGCCCCTTGCCGGCCAGCAGCAGGTCCGGGCGGACGCCTTCCGCGTCCACGCCCCACCAGGTGCCCAGCCGGCCCATGCCGGTCTGGATCTCGTCCACGACGAGCAGCGCCCCGAACTCCCGGCACAGCGCGGCGACTTCGGTGAGGTAGCCGGGTTCCGGGATGTGCACGCCGCCCTCGCCCTGCACCGGCTCGACGATGACGCACGCCCTGTCGCGGCGGGCGGCCAGCGCCTGCTTCAGCTCGCCGGCGTCCCCGTAGCCGACCTGGGCGATGTCGGGCAGCAGCGGCTGGAACGGCGTCTGGTAGGTGGCGTTGGCGGTGACGCTGAGGGCGCCGAGCGTCTTGCCGTGGAAGCCCTTGCGGGTGGTGACGACGGCGTTGCGGCCGTGCGCGCGGGCCAGTTTGAGCGCGGCTTCCGTGGCCTCGGCACCGGAGTTGACGAAGTGGACGTAGTCCATGCCGGGTGGCGTGTGGGCGGCCAGCGCCTGCGCGGCGCGCGCGGCGACCGGTTCCAGGAAGACCCGGCTGGCCAGTGGATGGGCGTCGATCTGCCGGTGCACGGCCGCCACGACGGCCGGGTGGCGGTGGCCGAGGATGAAGACGCCGTAGCCGCCGAAGTCGAGGAGCCTGCGGCCGTCGTCGGTGTGGATCCATGGGCCTTCGGACCGCACCTCGGCCATGCCTCCCAGGACCCGGCCCATGACGGCGCGGCCGGAGCCGATGTGGCGGAGGTACAGGTCGAGGAGGTCGGTCAGGGGGGCCGGGTCGGTCGGGTCGGATGCCTGCGCCGGCACGGCCCCCGTCGGCGGGGTGGCCCCCTCGGCACGTTCGGCGGCCTCCTGCGCGCGTACGGCCGTCGGCGGCGGCGTCGCTCCCGCTGCCCGTACGGCCGTCGTGTCCGGGGAGCGTGTCATGAGGCCACCTCGGTCGGGGTCGTGACGGTGCGGGCGGCGCGGTGGCGGGTGAGGAGGGCGGGGCGGTCGTCGGCCCAGCTCTCCAGGTTGCGCACGAGCGCGGCGCGGATGCCGGCGTGGCTGAGGCGGGTGCCGCAGTGCGGTCGGCCCAGCGAGGTGTCGAAGGGGAGTTCACGCTGGAACACCAGCAGGAGCTCGGCGTAGTGCTGGAACCTGCGGCGCGTGGCCTCGGGCAGGGCGGTGCCCTCCAGCATGGGCAGCAGCAGCCGGTGCACCGCTTCGACGGGGATGAGCCGGGGCCGCTGCGGTGCGGGCAGTCCGCGGCGGACGGCGAACTCCGCGCAGATGTCGGCGATCTCGCTGAGCCGGGGCGCCTCCTTGCCCGCCGTGAGCCAGAACTCTCCGCTGCTCACCCCGCCGCGGACGAGGTCGCCGACGGCTCGGGTGACGTAGTCCTGCGGGACCATGTCGACGCGGGCGTCCGGCGCGCCCGGCAGCACCGGCACCTGCCCCAGGACCATCGAGCCGAGGGTCTTGGTAAGACCCTGCTGGCCGGCGATGCGACCGCTGGAGGAGTCGCCCATGACGACGGAGGGGCGCACGATCGCGCCGGGCAGATCGGCCTTGCGGACCAGTTGCTCGGCCGTGGTCTTGGAGGCGAGATAGGCGGCGGCTCCTGGGAAGCGCCGTGCGTCCTCCTCGCTCGGGGCGCTGGCCACGAACGCGGTGCTGACCAGGTAGAGGGGCGCGTCGGCGCGGGCGGCCAGGTCGAGCACGGCCTCGGTGCCGTGGATGTTGGTCCGCTCGATGTCGGCCGGCCGCATGCGCCAGTTGGTCTCGGCGGCGGAGTGCAGGACGACGTCGACCTCAAGGGCGAGTTCGTGCCAGGCCAGCGGGGTCAGGCCGAGGCGTGGGGCGAGGAGGTCGCCCCGCAGCTCACGTACCCGCGGGTCGCCCAGGGGCCGGTTGCGGACCAGGCAGAGCAGGTCGTGGTCGGCGGCGAGCTCGTCGATGAGGGCTCGCCCGAGGACGCCGCTGCCTCCGGTGAGCAGCAGGGTCGGACGGTCGCGTGCGCCGGTACTCGGGGCGGGCAGGGCGGTGGGACGCGGGAGGTGTCGCGGCATGGGTGCGCTCGGCATGGGTGGGCTCCCCCAACAGGTCTCGGCCGGCACTGGTCGGTGGGTGGCGGCGCCGGTCAGGCGATCGTGAGCGGCCGGTCGGCCAGGTAGTCGGCGAACGGGCCGGTCATCCTGGCCCGGGACGGCGGGTGCAGGGCGAGGCCGTTGGCGCAGGCCGCGAGCTGGCCGACCTCGTCGGACGTCATGAAGCTGAGCCCGCCGAGCAGTTCGACCGCGCGCGGGGCGACGCGGGCGATGACGTCCTGGACGCCGTAGCGGACGTAGAGCGCCTGGGCGAGCGCGGACTCGCCGAGGTCGCCGTCGTCGACGCTGCGGGCGAGGCCCTCGGCCGCGGCGGCCGCCGCCTCGGTCTCTACGAAGAGCCGTACCCGTTCGGACTCGGGGATGCGGTCGTTCAGCAGCACCCGTTCGACCAGGGCGGAGGCCGCGCCGAGATAGCTGCCCGTCATCAGCAGCTGGAACCAGATCAGCCCGGCCGTCTGGAGTTCGTCGATGCCGCCTTGGGCGGTGGCCGCGGTCCGCAGCAGCAACTCCGGTGGTACGAAGACGTCGTTGAGCGTGACCTGGTCGCTCTCCGCGCCCGCCAGGAAGGCGCTGGACCAGAAGCCGCTGACGGTGACGCCCTCGCTCTCGGCGGGCACGAGGGCGACCGCGAGTTCGTCGCCCTGTCCGTCCTCGCGCGGCACCAGGACGCTCGCGGTGAGCACGTCCATGGAGCGGGCCAGGCTGCACGGCCGTTTGACACCGCTGATGCGTACGCCGTCCTCGGTGACCTCGGCGGTCATCGTCGGCTCCAGGATGCCGGCGCCGCGGCGGCCCTCGGCGAAACCGGAGGCGATGATGCGGTTGTCGGCCGCCACGCCCTCGATCAGCAGCCACTCAAGTCCCTGTCCCTCACCCCGGTCGCCGAGACCGACGAGCGTGGCCATGGAGAAGTGGTGCATCGTCGTCGCCACGGCCAGCGACGGCGAGCGGCTGCCGATGGCCCGCTGCACGCGCACCGCGTCCAGCGCCGTGGCACCCCGGCCCTGATGGCTCTCCGGGACCAGCAGCCCCGGCCCGCCGCTGTCCCGGAAGAACCGGATGCCGGGGCTGCCCGGCCGCTCCAGCTCCATGAGCGGCGTCTCGCGCAGGGCGGTGTCCAGGTCGGGCAGCAGCTTGGCCAGGATGGTGCGTTCACGCTCGAGAAATCTCATGCGGATGCGGTCCTCCGGGGGTTGGGGGATGCTTTCGGGCTGACGGCGGCGGGTGGGGGGCTGACGGCGGCGCGGGGGGCTCTCATGCTCGCGGCGGCACGGGCGGGCTCTCGGGCCTACGGCGGCGCACGCGGCGGGTTGTCGGACGGCGGGGCGTGCTCGCTGTGCCGGGCGGCGTCAGACGGCGTTGGTGGCGCGCAGGAGTTGCCACACGGCGGGCAGGCGCGGTCTGCCCAGGAAGGCGATGTACTCCGGGAGGACCGCGTGCGGGGCCCACTTCTCCTTGTACTCGAGCTGGGACACGGCGGGGTAGATCGCCTTGCCGCGCTCGGCGAGCAGCCGGGCGAACCGGCCGAACATCCGGCTGTGACCGGGCACTTCGTGCTCGTGGTCGAGCCCGGTGAACGGGGTGAAGCCGAAGTGCAGCCAGGCCGCGCCGTCGGCGACGAGCTGTTCCATGACGGTGGCGTTGAGCGCCTCCATCACACCGGGCGGCGCGTCGGGCCTGCGCCGGCTGAGGTCGTGCAGCCAGCCGGGGCGGCTGCCGTAGACGGGCGAGTAGTTGATGTATCCGACCGCTTCGCCGGCGATGCGGCCGACGAAGAGCCGGCGATGGCGTTGCAGCGGCCCGGTCCGCTGGCCGACGAGGAACTGCAGTTCCTTGACGTGCCGGCCCTTCTCACGCAGCCAGGGTTCGTCCACCCGGTCCAGTTCCGCGCAGTCGTCGCCGGGCTGGACCTCGGCGACCTCGAGACCCGCGCGCCTCGCCCGCGAGATCTTGTTCCGCAGCCGTACGAACCGTGAGCCGCGCAGGGTGAACCGGGCCAGGTCGACCGCGTACGACGCCCCGATCTGGTTCACCGTGAAGCCGTGCCCTGCGTACAGCTCGGCGTCCTCGCGCTGGAGCTGCACTGCGACCAGACGCCGTCCGGTGTGGGTCACGAAGGAGTCGAGCAGCCGTGCCCGGTGTTCCGGGGCGGTGAACGGGCCGCCGAACTGCAGGACATGGCGTCCGGAGCGGCGATAGGCGCACACGCCGTCGATCGGCCCGTCGCGGAAATATTCGTTGCCGCTGTTCAGGGCGAGAAAGGAACTGGGGTTGTCGCTGTGTTCGGTGAGGGTGTCAAGCACGGACGGCATGCGCGCCCTCCTCCTGACGCCGGGCCTCTTCGGCGGCGGCGATCCGGTACTGCTGCTCGAAGAGTCGATAGGCGGGATGGATTTCCGGTTCGAAGGCGATACCGAAGGGTTTGAACGAGTTCCCGAACAGGGCCCGGTCCCCCAGGAGATGGATGGGCAGGGCGAGCAGGGCCCATTCCGGCCCGGCGAACAAGGTCCAGGCACCTGCGACGACACCCGCCGTGACCAGGCTGTGCATCACGTTGTAGGCCACGTAGTAGCCGCGGGCGATGCGCTTGTCCGGGCTGCGCCGGTGGGCGATCGCACCGGGGATGTAGCCGATGATGTCGATCACCGCGAAAAGCGCCACGAACACGCCCCAGCGGATCTCCGAAAGGTGCCGGAAGGCGAGCACTAGGGAAACGATCAGAAAGGCCAGCCATTCCATTCGGGAGAATGCGAAGGTGGTCTTGGTCTCGAATCGGTTCTTGGCGTCCACAGGGCTCCAGGAATGCGCGTGCGAAACGAGGGCGGACTTCTTCCGGCTCCTTCCCTACGGGCTTTCATACCTGTTTACGCACCAAGGGAGACGACCCCTCGTATCGCGGGGGCGAGGGGCGCGTACGGCATCCCAGGGCGACTCCGGCGCCGACCAGCGCACTGCCGACGGCCTGCGGGACGCCGTAGGAGCCGGTGCCGACGAGGGGTGCGGTGCAGGCCGCGGCGACGGGGATGAGTCCGGAGAACAGCGTGGCCCGTTCGGCGCCGATCCGCTGCATGCCCATGTACCAGCACACGAAGCCGACGACGGTGACGATCGCCGCCTGCCACAGCAGGGCCGCGGTCTCGGTGGCGTCGGGTCGGCGCAGCCATGCGCCGCCGTCGAGCACCGCCCCGGCCACCGCGGACTCGACGGCCGCGACGCCGCACACGGTGGCGGACAGCAGACGCGGGCCGAGCGGCCGCAGTACGGGCACCGCGAGCACCGCGAACCCCACCTCGCCGGTCAGCGCGCACACCGAGAAGGCGATGCCGGTGCCGTCGGTGCGGCCCCAGCCCTGGACCGTGCAGGCACCGGCGACGACGAGCAACGCGCCGCTCAGGACGACTCGTTGGGGCCTGCGTCCCTCCAGCAGGGGCACGAGCACGGCCACGACGACGGGTGCGCAGCCGACGAAGACGCCGGGCACGGCCGGTTCGGCGGTGCGTTCGGCGGCGATGACGGCGAGGTTGAACCCGACCATGCCGAGGGCCGCGAGAAGCGCGAGGCGGGACCACTGGCGGGGTGTGAGGGCGCGGACGCGGGCCCCGGCGCCCGGTCCGACGGTCGGCAGGAGCAGCAGGCACGCGAGTCCGTAACGCAGGAACTGACCGCCCGCGTAGGGGTAGTCGCCGAGCAGGCTGTTGGCGGTGAAGGACCCTCCGACGAGGACGCAGGCGAGCGCGGCGAGCAGGGCTCCGCGCGTGGTGGTGGCGTTCATGGCAGCGACGCTAGGAAGCGCCGCGGTCCGCATTAAGGTCCATTTCCATGACGGCATCGGAGACCAATCCGGACCGGGAGGACGCCAGGTCCCCCGCGACGGCGTCGGAGACCAATCCGGACATGGAAGCCGCGCCTCCCACGACGGCGTCGGATCCCAAGCAAGACCTGGACGCCGCGTCCCCCGCAACGGCATCGGAAACCAAGCAAGACCTGGACGCCGGCTCTCCCGCGATCGCACCGGAGGCTCACCCGGACCTGGGCTCCGGGTCCCCCGCGTGGGAGCTGCTGTTGCCGGCCGCCTTGGCGCCGGCACGCGCGCGTGGGCGTTCGCTCCAGGCGGCGCTGCGGGAGGCGGTGCGCTCGGGACGGCTGGTGCCGGGGACCCGGCTGCCGTCGAGCCGGGATCTGGCCGCCGACCTCGGGGTTTCGCGCGGGCTGATCACCGAGGCGTACGAGCAGCTGACGGCGGAGGGCTATCTGCGCAGCGGACGGGGTGCCGGGACGTGGGTGGGCGACGCGGTCCGGGCCGCGCGGCCACGCACGCGTGACCTCGCGCCGCGCTCCACGGGGTCCCGGGCCGACTTCGTCCCCGGGACGCCGGACGTGTCGCTGTTCCCACGTGCCGCGTGGGCGGCGGCGCAGCGCGGGGTGCTGGCCGAGCTGCCGCACCACGAGCTCGGCTACCCCGACCCGCGCGGGCTGCCCCGGCTGCGCACCGCGCTCGCCGAGCTGCTCGCGCGCCGCCGGGGCGTCGTCGCGGACCCGGAGCGCATCGTGATCGTCTCCGGGGTGTCGCAGGCGACGACGGTGCTCGGTTTCGTGCTGCACGCGCGCGGGATGCGCGAGGTCGGTGTGGAGAACCCGGGAAGCCCGCAGCACGACTCCCTGTACGCCGCAGCGGGCGTCGCGACCGTGCCGGTGCCCATGGACGAAGAGGGGCTGGCCGTCGGCCCGCTGCGGGAGTCGGGCGTACGGTCGGTCGTCACGACGCCGGCCCACCAGTTCCCCACCGGCATCGCCTACTCCGCCCGCCGCCGCGCCGAACTCCTCGACTGGGCGCGGTCCGTCGACGGGTTCGTCCTGGAGGACGACTACGACGGCGACTTCCGCTACGACCGCGCTCCCGTGGGCGCGCTCCAAGGGCTCGATCCGGAGCGCGTTGCGTACGCGGGGTCGGTCAGCAAGTCTCTCGCGCCGGGGCTGCGGCTGGGCTGGCTGCTCGTACCGGAGGCGCTGGCGGAGGACGTCGTGGAGCGCAAGCGGACCATGGACCTCGGTCATCCCACCCTGGATCAGGCGTTGTTCGCCCGGTTCGTGGAGCGCGGCGACTACGACCGGCAGCTGCGGCGGTGCCAGCGCGCGTACCGGGAGCGCCGCGACACCCTCGTGGCCGCGCTGGAGGAGCACTTCCCGGGCGCGGAGGTCACCGGCATCGCCGCGGGGCTGCATGTCATCGCCGCGCTGCCGGAGCGGTACGGCCCCGAGGAACGGTTCCTCACGCGCGTGGCCGCGGCCGGAGTGGCGGTGCGGCCGCTGACGGACTACGCACACGCGCGTGCCGGGCGCGGGGGCGAGCGGCGGGGCGTACGGCTGGTGCTGGGGTACGCCCATCTGTCGCCCGCGCGGATCCGGGACGGCGTACGGCTGATGGCTCGCGCGGTCGCGGCGGGGCGGGACTGACGAGGCGAGGGCGCGGGGGCGGTCCGGCCGGCCCGGCGGGGCGGGACCGAGGCCGGAACGCAGGGGTTGAACACGGCCGCCGGGTCGGTTCCCCCGCCCTTGCGGTCAGTTGTTCACTTGTGGTTTCCGTGTGCGCTGCGGCGCACCAGTAGTTGTGGCTCTGCACACTGGCCGGATCCCGCCACTGGAGGCCTCCATGTCACACCGTCCGTTCCCGGGCCGCCGCAGCGTCCTGCGCGGCTCGCTCGCCGCGTCGGCGGCCCTGACCCTGCCCACGGCACTCGGCTCGGCACCGGCGTTCGCCCTCTCGGGCCGCCCCAAGGCGGGGTGGGGCGTGCAGACGGGCGACGTGACCTGCGACTCGGGTCTGGTGTGGGTGCGCTCGGACCGCCCCGCGCGGATGATCGTCGAGACGTCCGCGACCGAGTCGTTCCGCAAATCGCGCAGATGGCACGGCCCGCTGCTCGGCGCGGACACCGACTTCACCGGCACGACCCGGCTGCGCGGCCTGCCGTCCGGCGAGCAGATCCACTACCGTGTGCTGCTGGCCGACCCGGACGACCCGCGCCGCACCGGCGAGCCGGTCACCGGGAGGTTCCGCACCGCCTCGGCACGGCGCCGCGACGGCATCAGGTTCCTCTGGTCCGGCGACCTGGCCGGCCAGGGCTGGGGCATCAACCCCGACTTCGGCGGCTACACCATCTACAACGCGATGGGCGCGCTGGATCCGGACTTCTTCCTGTGCAGCGGCGACAACATCTACGCCGACGGGCCGATCACGTCGTCCGTCGCGCTGCCCGACGGCAGCACCTGGCGGAACATCACCACCCAGGAGAAGTCCAAGGTCGCCGAGACCCTGTCCGAGTTCCGCGGCAACTTCCGCTACAACCTGCTCGACGACAACCTGAAGCGGTTCAACGCCCAGGTCCCCTCGATCATCCAGTGGGACGACCACGAGGTGACCAACAACTGGTACCCCGGTGAGATCCTCGGCGACGCCCGCTACACGGAGAAGAGCGTCGACGTCCTCGCCTCGCGCGCCCGGCAGGCGTTCTCGGAGTACTTCCCCATCTCGACGCTGCGCCGCCCCGACGGCCGGGTCTACCGCACGGTCCGCCACGGCCCGCTCCTGGATGTGTTCGTGCTGGACATGCGCACCTATCGCAACGCCAACTCCACGGACGACCAGACAACCGACGCGCAGGGCATCCTCGGCGCCGAGCAGCTGAAGTGGCTCAAGGGCGAGCTGTCCCGTTCCCGGGCGGTGTGGAAGGTGATCGCCTCCGACATGCCGCTGGGCCTGGTCGTGCCGGACACCGGCGACGGCAAGCCGAACATCGAGGCCGTCGCGCAGGGCGACCCGGGTGCCCCGCTCGGCCGTGAGCTCCAGATCGCCGAGCTGCTGCGGTTCATCAAGCACCGGCGGATCACCGGCACGGTGTGGCTGACGGCCGACGTCCACCACACCTCCGCCCAGCACTACCAGCCGTCGCGGGCGGCCTTCACGGACTTCGAGCCGTTCTGGGAGTTCGTGTCGGGCCCGCTCAACGCGGGTGCGTTCCCGGCCAGCGCCCTCGACAACACCTTCGGCCCGGAGCGGGTGTTCGTGAAGGCGCCGACCGCCTCGAACGTCTCTCCCGCCGGCGGCTACCAGTTCTTCGGCGAGGTCGACATCGACGGACACAGCGGCGAGCTGACGGTGCGCCTGCGCGAGCAGGACGGCACGGTGCTGTTCACCCAGGTGCTCCAGCCGGGACGCGTCGGCCAGTAGTTCCCGTACGCTCATGACAGTGCCGCGCACCTGAGTCATCCCCTGGTGCGCGGCACTCGTGCGTCGGGAGTCGGGGGCGCGGGGGCGCGGGGGCCGGGGGCCGGGTGCCCTGATGCCCGGGTGCGCCAACCACCCATCCGACAGGGCGTCTTCGCAGGTCAGAGCCGATTGTCAGTGGCCGCCTCTACGGTTTTTCCATGACGCGATCTTTGCAGGCCGTGGCCTATCGGCGACCTTCCGTGCTGGAGTCCGCAGCGGGCGGACAGCTGCTCGGTCTTGAGACCTCCCGGGGTGCGACACCCACGGGAGTGAAGGACCATCCGCAGTTCTTCGCGGGCTTTCTGACGTCCCCTCAGGTGGCCTCGGCGGGGCTGCTGGCGGTGGCCGACGTGGCGGCGGCCCGGTACTACCAGCAGCAGCTGCGGGCCTCCCTCGACCCGGTGGTGACGGGCAACGGCGACCGGCTGCGCTTCGAGTCGTTCTCCGGCTGCTGCGGGGTGTACGCCCGCCTGGACGTGCTGGAGCCGGGCCTGGACGGCGGCGAGGTGGGGCACGGCACGACGAACGTCGACGTCAACAACCCGTTGCGCGAGGCCCTGTCCAGGATCGGCTCGGACGACCCGCTGCATCTGCGAGTGGGCCCGGAGGAGCTGGCGGTGACCACGATGGACGGGCCGGTCGTGGAGAAGAAGGTGCCGCTACCGGACCGCTGGCTGCGGGGCTTCGCCGAGGCGCAGGTGATGGTGGCCGGCTTCGATCTGCGGGCCGAGCTGCCGGCTGCCGACGCGGTGCGGTTCCTGCGGGCGCTGCCGCGCGGCGGGGCGCGCACCGCCTCGGCCGGCCCGCGGTGGGTGGTGCCGTCGGGGAACACGCTGCGGCCCACGACGCGGGCGGTGCCCGGCGCGGTGTGCCTGCCGGGTCCGGAGCGGCTGATCGCGCTCCAGCGGGTGCTGCGGCATGCCACGGCCCTTCGGGTGTACGGCCCCGCGGTCACCGGCGGCGCAGCCGCGACGGCGAGTGCCTGGGAGGTGGTCCTGCCGGGCATGCGGCTGACGCTGACGCTGTCTCCCGACGCCTCGCGCGGCTTCTCCGGCGAGGGCGGTGTCCTCGACGCGCTCGCCACCGACGAGGCCGCCGAGGACGCGGAGCTGATCTCGGTGCTCCTCGCGTGGGAGCCCCGCGTCGACGTCGCCGACCTGGCGTCGGCCTCGGGCCTCACGCCGGAGCGGGTCCGGGCGGCCCTGATCCGCCTCGGCACGTCGGGCCGGGTCGGGTACGACACTGCGGAGGCGGCCTACTTCCACCGGGAGCTGCCGTACGACGCCGAGCGGGTGGAGCGCCACAACCCCCGGTTGCGCTCGGCGCGGGCGCTGGTGGCGGCGGGCGCGGTCGCGCTGGACGGCGCCCTGGGGACGGTGACGGCCGAGGACGGTCATGTGCACCGGGTGCGTGACGAGGCGGGGGTGCTCAGCTGCAGTTGTCTGTGGTGGGCGAAGTACCGGGGCGGGCGCGGGCCTTGCAAGCACGCGCTGGCGGTACGGATGGTGCGGCGGGGCGACGCCGGGGCGGAGCGGGACATGGCACGAGTCGAGGCGGATGCACGATGACTTCACTGATGGACGCGGTGCGGGCGGGACGGACGGCCGAGGTGGTCAGTCTCCTGGACGGAATGACGGACGCCGAACGGCGCGCTTTGTTCCCGGAGTTGAGGGCGCTGCGCAAGGAGCTGCGGGCGGACCAGTGGACCTCCGAGTCCCGCCGCGCCTACCCCGCTCTGCATGCTGCGGGAGCCGCCTGTCAGACCGGTGCGGCCGGTGTGGCGAGCTGGCTGGCCGCCGCCGACATGCGCTGGTGGCCGGCGTCGCCGGGTGTCTTGATCGACGTACTGGGCGACCGGGCGCCTGCCTGGCTCGGCGATGTGGCGCACCGGATCGCCGAGCGTCCGCCGACCGCCCGGGTGCCGTACGAGCTGATGGCGGGGCTGGTCCGGCTCTCCGGCTGCCAGGTTCCGACGACGGAGGCCTACGTCCACGGCTGGGTTGAGTACATCGGCCATGTCTGGCAGCGCGGCGACACGGTCCTGGCCCGGCTTCGCAAGGACCCGCACCTCGCCCGGCTGACGGCGGCGCTGTTCGAGACGAACGACATCGGCGGCCGTCTGGCCTGGACCGCCGGTGAGGGCCCGAACAGCTGGAACGAGGCGATCGCCCAGCTCACCACAGAGGGCGTGCTGGACCGGAAGGCGACCGTGGACGCGTGTCTGGCCCGGCTGCTGCGGGGCGGTCCGGCCGCCGACCACCGGGTGTTCCTGCGCATGCTCCAGGCGCTCGACCTGACCCGGGAGGAGCGGCGGGAGCACATCGCCGACTGGCTGGCACTCGCCGCCGACGCCGCGTCCGTCGTGGCCGCGCACGCGCAGTCGGTGCTGGCTTCGCTGGCCCTGGACGGTGAGGTGACCGCACGTCAGCTGGCCGAGATGTCGGGCGCCGTCCTGTTCCGCACCGAGAAGAAGCTCGTGCGCGCCCAGTTGGTCCTGCTCGGCAAGGCGATCACCCGTGATCCGGGCACCGCCGGGGAGTTGCTGCCCGCCGTCGCCCAGGCGTTCGGGCACGCGGACTCGGAGGTGCAGGAGCGGGCGCTCAAGCTCGTGGAGCGCCACGTGAAGAAGGCCGACACCGCCGAGATCCGGGAGGAACTCGCGCTTTCAGCCGACCAGTTGATCCCGACGCTCCGCAAGCGGGCGGCCGAGAGCCTGGGCGGCTCCCCCGTGCTCCTGGAGCCGGTGGCGTACGAGGAGGTGCTGCCGCCCGCGCCGGAGCCGGTGTGGCTGGCGCCCGCGCCCGAGTCGGCGGTGGAAGTCGCGGAGGAGGTCGGGGCGTTGCTCGTCTCCGACGGCGACGTCGCGGCGTTCGAGCGGGCACTGGACGGGCTCGTACGTCATGCGTACGGCGCCCCGGACGCTCTGCTGGAGGCGCTGGAGCCCGTCATCGCGCAGCGCTGGTGGGCGGAGCCGGAACCGCGGTTCGCGTCGACGGCCGACGACTACTTCACCCGGTACCACGGTCTGATCAACCCAGGCCAGGGCCTCGAGCTCCTGCTGGCGACCCTGCGCGGCAAGGTGCGCACCGACACACTCCATCGCGCCCTCCAGCACGGGACCGCCACCGACGAATGCGGTCACAGCCCGCTCACCCGGGCCTTCGAGACCCGCCTCTGGGAGGTGGCGTACCGGATCCGCACCGAGCCGTTGCCGTTCCTGCTGTCCACGCCCACGTGGGGTACGGGACTGCTGGCGCCGGACGAGCTGGTGGCACGTCTCGCCGAGTACCGGCGGCTCGGGGCGCGGGTGTCGGAGGCCGACTTCGCGCAGGCGCTGCTGCGGGTACGGTGCGCCGAGCGGGCGGAGGCCGAGGCGGCGGCGGAGCGTGCCGCCGCGCTCGGCACGGCGGAGGGGACGCGTCTCGCCGAGTGGCTGCGCGCCGGGGGTTTCGCGGCGCCGGCGTTCCGGCGGCGGACCTCGGGCAACCGCATACTCGTCGAGGCCGGCGAGATCGCCGGCCTCCAGACGGACTTCCCGCCCGGGATACGCCCGTTGGGGCAGGCCGTGAGCGTCTTCAAGGACCGCTGGCACTGCTACCACTGGAGCGAGGGCATGCGGCCGCACTGGCTCGCCGTGCTGCCCGAGCAGCGTGAGCTGGTGGCGGTCAGGATGGTGGGCGATCTCTCGACGGTCGCCGTCGACGACTCGCGGGGAGAGGCGGCGATACTTCCCCAGCTCGCCGAATCGGACGGCGCCGCGGGTGAGGCGGTGCACCTGTGCGTGGCGTACGGGCTCGGCGCCCGGCATCCGGAGGACCGGCTCGCCGCCGTGGACGCGCTGTTGGTGCTGGCGGCACGGGGGCAGCTCGACGCGGACCGGCTGGGCGCGGATCTGGGGCAGTTGGTGCGACGGGGCGCGGTGAAGCCGTCGCGGCTGGTGGATTCGGTGCGGACGGCGGCTGCCACGGGGGCGAACGCCACCGTGTGGTCGGTGCTCCGGCACGTGCTGCCGATCCTGCTCGCGGACCTCGCGACCGGCGAGACGCCCGCTCCGGCACGCGGGCTCGCGGATCTCCTGTCCGTCGCCGCGGAATGCGCGGAGCGAACAGGGGCACGCGAGGAACTCCCGCATCTGGCGGGGACGGCGGAGCGCCGTGGCTCGTCGCGGCTCGTGACGCAGGCCCGGCGGCTGCACAGCGCGCTGGCGGAGGGCGTGGCCGCCTGACGGGGCGGCCCGCTGACCGGGTCGTCGCATCCCACACAGTTGAATAAGTCACAAAACCGTCATAGTGGCTCTTTACCGCCCGGTCACAATGCGTTCGTGATCACGCAACACCGTTCCTTCACAGTGGGTGTATGAGTCGAGACATATCTGATGTGACGCGTGCGAAACACGGACGTCCGGTGCACCACTGGCGGCGGAACACCGTCGAACTCGCCGCCGTCCTGACGGCGGTGGCGGTGGCCGAGGCCACCGCGAACCGCGACGGGTTCGGACCCGACGGACCGGTGCTGCTGGCCGCGGCGGCCCTGCTGGTCGCCGGCGCGGGCCTGCGCGCATGGCGATCACGCCGCCACGGTCACGCGCCTCCGGCGAGCGATACCGATGCCCGGCCGAGCTCCGAGGAGCGGGCCGGGCCGTCGGAGCAGGCGCGGGAGACGGCCGCGCCGGGGTCCCGGGAAGGGGCGCTGTGGCGGATGCGGACGACGGTGAAGGACGAACCGGGCTCGCTGGCAGCGCTGTGCGCGGCGCTCGCCGGGCTGCGGGTCGACATCCTGAGCCTCCAGACGCATCCGCTGGCCGAGGGCACGGTGGACGAGTTCCTGCTCCGCTCGCCGGGTGCCCTCGCGGCCGACGAGATCAGCGGCGCGGTGGCAGTGGCCGGCGGTTCCGGCACCTGGATCGAGCGGGCCGACGCCCACGACCTGGTGGACGCGCCTACCCGGGTGCTGGGCCTGGCGACGCGCACCGCCCTGGACGCGGCGGAACTGCCGCTGGCTTTGCGGCAGTTGCTGGGCCGGTGCACGATCCGGTCGCTGCCCGCGGTGCCCGCCGTGGGCAGCCGGCGACCGGAGCCGGTGCCGGTGGAAGGGGCTCTGGAGGACACCGTGATGCGGCTGCGGGCGCCGGAAGGCGGAGTGATCACTGTGGAGCGGCCGTATCTGCCGTTCACGCCGACCGAGTTCGCGCGGGCGAGGGCACTGGTGGAACTGGACGCCCGGCTCGGCCCGCGCGTGCCGCGCAGCCAGGACGTGCTGACGCTGCCCAAGGGCAGCGACATCACCGTGCGCCGCGCGGACACCGGTGATCTGGAGGCCGCGAAGGAGATGCACGAGCGGTGCTCGGCGCGCACGCTCGGGATGCGGTACCACGGCCCGATAGGGGACGCGGACCGCTATCTGAAGCACCTGCTGAGCCCCCGCTTCGGCCGCACCCTCGCCGTGGGGACCGCGTCGGGGCGGATCGTCGGCCTCGGCCACCTGTTGTGGGACGGTGACGAGACGGAGGTCGCGCTGCTCGTCGAGGACGCGTGGCAGCGGTGCGGCATCGGCGCGGAGCTGCTGCGCAGGTTGGTCTCGATGGCGATCGAGGCCGGGTGCGCGAGTGTGTACGCGGTGACGCAGGCCTCCAACACCGGGATGGTCGCCGCGATGCGCGGCCTGGGCCTCCCCCTCGACTATCAGATCGAGGAGGGGACCCTGGTCATCACGGCCCGGCTGGACGGTCCGCGGGAGGAGCCGGTCGCGGAGCGGCTCACGAGCGGGGGTGAGTGGGGGAAGGCCTGAGCGCCGTGAGGCTCAGTGCCCGACGGTGACTGCGGGCGCGGTGCGGCCGGTCGCGGAGTTCTCGACGGTGGCTGCGGGCGCGCTGAGGCCGGTCGCGGAGTTCCCCGCGCCCCGTCCGGCGCGCTCCAGCGCCGCGTCCAGGTCCGCCCACAGGTCCTCGACGTCCTCCAGGCCCACCGACATCCGCAGCAACCGGTCGCTGACCCCGGCGCCACGGCGGTCGTCGGCGTCCACGATGCGGTGGCTGATGGACGCCGGGTGCTGGATGAGGGTGTCGACGCTGCCGAGGCTGACGGCGGGGGTGATCAGGTCGACGCCGGCGATGATCTCGTGCGGATCGCCGTGCACCTCGAAGGCGATCATGGCGCCGCCGATGCGCGGATAGTGGACCCGGGCCACCCGCGGGTCGGCGGCGAGGCGGCCGGCGAGTTCGGCGGCGGTCGCCGACGCGGCCCGCACCCGGACGGGGAGCGTCGACAGGCCGCGCAGCAGCAGATAGCCGGCCAGCGGATGCAGGACGCCGCCCGTGGCGAACCGCACCTGCCGCAGCCGGCCTGCGAACTCCTCGTCGCAGGCCACCACGCCCGCCATCACGTCGCCGTGCCCGCCGAGGTACTTGGTGGCGCTGTGCAGCACGAGGCGGGCGCCCTGTTCGGCGGGGCGCTGGAGGACGGGCGTGGCGAAGGTGTTGTCCGCGAGCAGCGGCACGGAGCCACAGGCGTGGGCGACTGCCCGTAGGTCGAGCTCCGCGAGCGTCGGGTTCGCCGGGGACTCCACCATCACCAGGCCGGTGTCCGGGCGCAACGCGTCCTCGATGCCGGCCGGGTCGGTCCAGGTCACCTCGGAGCCGAGCAGACCGGCGGTGAGCAGATGGTCGCTGCATCCGTACAGCGGGCGTACGGCGACGACATGGCGCAGCCCCATCGAGGCCCGTACGAGAAGCACCGCGCTCAGGGCCGCCATCCCGCTGGCGAAGGCGACCGCGGCCTCGGTGCCCTCCAGGCGGGCCAGGGCGGTCTCGAAGCGGGCGACGGTCGGGTTGCCCAGGCGGCCGTAGACGGGCGGGCCGTCCGGCTCGGCGCCGGTGGTGGCGAAGGCGTCGATACGGGCGGCCTCGCCGCGGCTGTCGTAGGAGGGATAGGTGGTCGACAGGTCGATCGGCGGGGCGTGCAGGCCCTGCCGGGCGAGGTCGTCACGGCCGGCGTGCACGGCCTCGGTGGCGAGTGCTCTCGGCGCGATGCGTGCTTCGTCGTACCCGGGCATGCGGTCGTTCGCCTCCCTGATCGCTGGGTCCATGGCCGGAAGAGTGAACAGTGACCGGGATCAGGTGTGCGAATCCCGTGTTACGTTCGGCCAATGGCCGAATCTGTCGTACTGGATCCGGTCGATCTGCATCTGCTGCGGTTGTTGCAGAACGACGCCCGGACCACTTATCGCGATCTCGCCGCCCAGGTCGGGGTCGCGCCTTCGACGTGTCTGGACCGGGTGACGCGGCTGCGCCGCTCCGGCGTGATTCTCGGCCACCGGCTCAGGCTGGACCCGGCCAAGTTGGGCCGGGGGCTTCAGGCGCTGCTGTCGGTGCAGGTCAGACCGCATCGGCGGGAGCTGGTGGGGCCGTTCGTGGAGCGGATCCGGGCGCTGCCGGAGTCGCTGACCGTCTTCCATCTCACCGGGCCGGACGACTATCTCGTCCATGTCGCGGTGGCTGACATGGCCGATCTTCAGCGGCTGGTGCTGGACGAGTTCACCTCCCGGCGGGAGGTGGCGCGCGTCGAGACGCGGCTGATCTTCCAGGAGTGGGACTGCGGACCGCTGCTGCCGACCGACGCGCCGGGAAACACGCCCTCAGCGAAATCGGGCTGACTCGGTACAAGGGCCGGTGAAACCGGGCTGACGCGGCAGTGGTCGCCGTATGAGGATGGACCGCATGTCTGAGACCAACAGCCCGCTTCCCCGCGAGGTCGCCGACGCGTATGTCGACGAACTCATCGCCCTCGACCCGGTCACCGGTACGTATCTCGGCGTGAAGGAGAGCTCGGGAAAGCTCCCCGACCTCTCCCCCGCGGGCCAGGAGGCGCTCGCGCAGCTCGGGCGGGACACGCTCGCCCGGCTCGACGAGGCCGAACGCCGGCCCGGCGCGGACAGTGACATCGAGCGCCGGTGCGCGCGCCTGCTCCGCGAGCGGCTGACCGCCGAACTGGCCGTGCACGACGCCGAGGAGGGTCTGCGCGCGGTCGGCAACATGGCGACGCCCGCGCACTCGGTGCGCGAGATCTTCACGGTCACGCCGAACGAGACCGACGAGGACTGGGCGGCGATCGCCGAGCGGCTGCGCGCGGTGCCGACCGCCTACGCGGGTTACCGCGAGGCCCTCGAACTCGGCCTGGAACGCAAGCTGTACGCGGCTCCGCGCCCGACCGCCACCTTCGTCGAGCAGCTCACCGAGTGGTCGGACACCGGTGAGGGGCACGGCTGGTTCGAGGACTTCGCCTCGGCCGGCCCCGAGGCGCTGCGCGCCGAGCTGGACGAGGCCGCCCGCACCGCGACGGCGGCCGTGGTGGAGCTGCGCGACTGGATGCGCGACGTGTACACGCCGGCGATCGAGGGTGCCGCGAACACGGTGGGCAGGGAGCGCTACGCCCGCTTTGCGCGCTACTTCAACGGCATCGACCTGGACCTGGACGAGGCGTACGCGTACGGCTGGGCCGAGTACCACCGCCTGCTCGGCGAGATGAAGAAGGAGGCCGAGAAGGTCCTCCCGGGTGCCGCGACGCCGTGGGTGGCGCTGGCGCACCTCGACGAGCACGGCAAGCACATCGAGGGGGTCGACGAGGTCCGCGACTGGCTCCAGGGCCTGATGGACGAGGCGATCGAGAAGCTGGACGGCACGCACTTCGAACTCGCCGAGCCGGTGCGGAAGGTGGAGTCGTGCATCGCCCCGCCCGGCGGCGCGGCGGCCCCGTACTACACCGCCCCCTCGGAGGACTTCTCGCGCCCCGGCCGCACCTGGCTGCCGACGATGGGCCAGACCCGGTTCCCGGTCTACGACCTGGTCTCGACCTGGTACCACGAGGGCGTGCCTGGCCATCACCTCCAGCTCGCGCAGTGGACGTACGTCGCCGGGAACCTCTCCCGCTACCAGGCCACCATCGGCGGGGTCAGCGCCAACGCCGAGGGCTGGGCGCTGTACGCGGAGCGGCTCATGGACGAGCTCGGCTTCCTGACCGATCCGGAGCACCGGCTCGGTTACCTCGACGCGCAGATGATGCGGGCGGCCCGGGTCATCGTCGACATCGGCATGCACCTGGAACTGGAGATCCCGGCCGACTCCTCCTTCCACCCGGGCGAGCGCTGGACTCCGGAGCTGGCGCAGGAGTTCTTCGGGTCGCACAGCAGCCGTCCCGCGGACTTCGTTGAGAGCGAGCTGACCCGCTACCTGACGATCCCGGGCCAGGCCATCGGCTACAAGCTCGGCGAGCGGGCCTGGCTGCTGGGCCGGGAGAAGGCGCGCGAGCGGCACGGCGACGCGTTCGACCTCAAGGCATGGCACATGGCGGCCCTGTCGCAGGGGTCGCTGGGCCTGGACGACCTGGTGGACGAGCTGTCCGCGCTCTGAGGCAATGACCGGGCGCGGACCGACTCATCGTGATCCGCGCTCTGCGGGCCCGCCCCGGGCGCGGACCGGCTCGTCGTATTGCGTCCCCTGCGGGCCCGCCCCGGGCGCGGACCGGCTCATCGCGCTCCGCGCCCTGATCAGCGCCGGAATCCGCCCTCGGAGTCGATGACCTGACCGGTGATCCAGCCCGCCTCGTCCGTCGTCAGCCAGGCGATGAGGCGGGCGGGGTCGTCGGGCATGCCCCAGCGGCCGGAGGGGAATCGGGCCGCCACGGCCTCGTACGCCTCACCGGACAGGTAGTCCGTGTCCACGGGCCCGGGATTGACGGTGTTCACGGTGATGCCCTGCTCGACGAGCGTGGTCGACAGGGAGCGGGTGACGGAGGCGAGGGCGCCCTTCTGGAGGGCGTAGGCGATCTCGCCGGGCATACCGCCGGCGATGTCCTGGCCGGAGGCCATCATCACCACGCGGCCGCCGGGCCCGGCCGGCCTCAGCCGGGCATGGGCCTGCACCAGCAGCAGCACGGCACGCGTGTCGACCGCCCAGTGCGTGTCGAGCATGGCGGCGTCGATCTCGTCGAGGGTGCCGTCGGAGCCACTGACCGCGTGGTTGGCGATCAGGATGTCGAGCCGTCCGCCGAGCGCGGCGGTCGCCGTGGCGATCAGTTCGGCCGGCGCGGCCGGGTCGGAGAGGTCACCGGGCCCTGCGAGGACCTGCGCCTCGGGATCGCCGAGCGCCTCGCGCACGGAGGCGACGACCTCCTCCGGCCGGTCGGCTCCCCACGGCATGGCGTCGTCGTGCGGCACATGGTGATGCAGATAGACGCTCGCGCCGTACGCGGCGAGCCGCCGGGCCACGGCATGGCCGATGCCGGCGCGTCTGCTGGCCCCCGTGACCAGAGCGGTCCGGCCACGCAGGGGCAGGGGGTCGCGGCGCAGGTCTTCGGGCGTGGGGTGCGGAAATCGCGGCATGGCAGATCATGATGGTGAACGACCGGTTCCGGCGCACCCGGTTATTGCCGGCCGCTGCGGTGCACCCGGCTGTTGCCGACCGTTGCGCCACACCCGGGCATCGCCGACTGTTCCGCCGCCCTCGCGGGTCAGTTCGGCAGCCGGCGGAGCTGGACGAGCCCGAGCCAGGTCTCGGGGCCGGGCTGCACCTGAGCGGCACGGACCGCGTACGCGCCCGGCTCCAGGGCGACCCGCAGATGCTCGGTGCGTTCCGTGTCCCGTCCCGGCCAGGCCGAGTCGAACAGCACCACGGTCCCCGGGACCTTCCAGCGCACCTCGTGCCCCCAGTCGGCGACGGCCAGCGCGGCCGGGACCCGGGCGAGCAGCTCGGCCTCGGAGTCGGCCGCGCACCACCGTACGAAGGTGCCGTGGTCGGGCAGATAGGAGGTCGAGGCGGGCTCGTCACCGAAGACCAGCGCCGCGCTGTCACCCACGGGCAGCAGTCCGACGAACCCGTCGACCTCGCAGGCCCGGTCGTAGTCCGAGGCCGTCTCGTCGCCATCGGCACCGGCCCAGAACGGCAGCACAGTCTCCGGTACGGCTATCAGGGGGCCGCCGCCCGACTCGATCCACTCCACCGTGCCCGGCTCCGCGTATCTCACCATGGCAGCAGAACCTACACGCACAGCGGCCCCACAAGTCCACAGTGTCCAACTGGCGTCTCAGCAGCCGCAGTTGTCCGCGTCGACCGGTGCCGTCAACGGGTCGGGCACACGTCGCTCACGCCCCTGCCACGTCTCGAACTCGAACCCCTCACGCGCCCAGTACTCGAATCCGCCGAGCATCTCCTTGACCCGGTAGCCGAGTTCCGCGAGGGCGAGGGCGGCACGGGTCGCGCCGTTGCAGCCGGGGCCCCAGCAGTACGTCACCACGGGCACGGACTTGTCGAGGAGCAGTTCGGCCTGCTCGGGGATGAGGGCGGTCGGCAGGTGGATCGCGCCCGGGATGTGGCCCTGGTCCCAGGACTCGGTGGAGCGGGAGTCCACGACGACGAACCCGGGATCACCACCGGCCGCGAGCGCGGCGGCGACGTCGGACACGTCGGCGTGGAAGGCGAGGCTCGCACGGAAGTGAGCGGCGGCCTCGGCGGGCGAGGCGGGCGCGACGCGCAGGACGGGGTTGGCGGCGGTGGCGGTGGGGTTCGTCATGCCCACAAAACTATGGTCGGCGCGCCCTTCCCTGAAGTGGCGATCCCCGGCCGTGCCCTTGATCTGCCGGTGATTCCCCTGCAATCTCTCCATCATGACCGCGTTTTCCCCGGACGCCACCGACTGGCGCATTCTCGACGTCCTCCAGCGCGAGGGCCGCGCCAGCTTCGCCGAGCTGGCCCGTGCCGTGTCCATGTCCCCGAGCGCGGTGACGGAGCGGGTACGGCGGCTGGAGGAGGCGGGCGTCATCCAGGGCTACGCCGCCGTGGTCGACCCGGACCGGCTCGGCCTGCCGATCCTGGCCTTCGTGCGTCTGCGCTACCCGAACGGCAACTACAAGCCCTTCCACGACCTGGTCGCCACCACGCCCGAGATCCTCGAGGCCCACCACGTCACGGGCGACGACTGCTTCGTCATCAAGGTCGCGGCCCGCTCGATGCGCCACCTGGAGGAGGTCTCCGGCAAGATCGGCACCCTGGGCTCGGTCACGACGAGCATCGTGTACTCCTCGCCACTGCCCCGCCGCCCGCTCGGTCAGTGACCCTGCTGCCGCAGCACCGACCCCGATCTCCCCTTCACGACCTCCAGCTGCGCGTGGATCCGTCGTCGCAGGTCGGCGACGTGGCTGACGATGCCGACGCTGCGGTCGCGTTCGCGGAGCGAGTCGAGGACGTCGAGGACCTCGTCGAGGGTCTGGTCGTCAAGGCTGCCGAAGCCCTCGTCGATGAAGAGGGTGTCGAGGCGGACGCCGCCGGCCTCGTCGGTGACGACGTCCGCGAGGCCGAGGGCGAGGGCGAGGGAGGCGAAGAAGGTCTCGCCGCCTGAGAGGGTCGCCGTGTCGCGCTCGCGGCCGGTCCAGGCGTCGACGACGTGCAGCCCGAGGCCGCTGCGGCCGCGGCCGGTGCGGTCGTCGGAGTGGACGAGGGTGTAGCGGCCGGACGACATGCGTTGGAGCCGTACGGTCGCGGCGGCGGCGACCTGTTCCAGGCGGGCCGCCAGCACGTACGACTCCAGGCGCATCTTGCGTTCGTTGTCCGCCGAGGTGCCCGCGGTGAGCGCGGAGAGGCGGGCCACGCGGTCGTACTCCGTGCGCAGCGGCGCGAGTTGGCGTACGGCGGTGGCCGCGCGAGCGGAGAGCCGGTCGAGTTCCGTGCAGCGGCGGGCGGCGGCGTCGCGGGTGGAGGCGGCGTCGCGGGTGCGCCGGGCGGCGGCCGAGGCGGTGCTCTCGGCGGTCATGAGGTCGGCGGGCGGCTGCTGGGCGGCGTTCGCCGTGTCGGCCTCGGCGAGCACCGCGCGTACGGCGGCCTCTTCCGACTGCCAGGCGTCCAGGCGTCGTTGCAGGTCTCGGTGCTCGGCGTCGGCGAGGAGCGCAGCCGCCGCGGCCTGCGGGGTGTCGAAGCCGGCGCGGAAGGCGGCGTCGGCGAGGCGGGCGTCGGCGTCCTTGAGGCGCTGGGCGGTGTCCTCGGCGGCCCGCGCGGTGTCGGCGGCCTCGGTGAGCAGGGCGACCTGGCGCTCCAGTTGCGTGGCGCGCGCGGTGACGCTGTCGGCGGTTCCGCGTGCTTCGGCCAACTCCGTCTCCAGGGCGGCCTTCTCACGGTCGAGCCGCTCCCGGTGGCCGACCCGGGAGGCGGCCCGGACCTCCGCCTGCCGGTGGGCGGTGGTGCGCCGCTCGTGTTCCGCCTCGGCCCGCCGCAGCTCCTCGTGGGCGGAGTGCAGCGCGGAGGCGTCACGGCGGGCCTTCGTGTACTGCTGCTCCAACTCGTCGGCCGCCCGGGCGAGTCGACTTGTCGGCATGTCGCCGGCTTCCGCGGTGGCCGCGGCCAGGGCTTCCCGTACGACGCCCAGGCGCCGTTCGGCCTCCGCGTGCCGTTCCTCCGCCTGCTGGTGGGCGGCCTGTGCGCGCTCCTCCGCCTCCCGGTCGACGTGGCCGGCGTCCTTGCGGGCCGGTGCGGGGTGGTCGACGGCCCCGCAGACGGCGCAGGGTTCGCCGTCCCGGAGCTGCGCGGCGAGTTCGGCGGCGATGCCGTTCAGGCGCTGTTCCTTGATGTCCAGCCAGTACGCCTTGGCCTTGAGGGCCTGCTCCTGGGTGTCGGCCGCGTGCCGGGCGGCCGTGTCCGTGTCGCCGGCCAGCTGGTCGCGCATCCGCGCGGCGGCGAGCCGCTGCCGCGCGGGCTCGCGCTGCACGGCCAGCTGGTCGGCGCGGTTCGCGGCGTCCTGCGCGGACTCGATGCGCGCCTGGAGCCCGACCCGGGTCTCCTCCCACCCGGCGAGCCAGGCTTCCGCGTCGAGCCGTACGTCGTCGTCGGCCCGCTCCTGCCGGTCCAACCGCGTGCGTTCGTCGATGAGTTCGGCCAGTCGGCGTTCGCCGCGGCGGGCCGATTCGAGCCCGCCCAGCTCCTCGGCGACCCGGCGCGCGGCGGCGGCGAGCCCGGTGACACCCGCTTCGGCCGGCGAGCCTGCCTCTGCGCCCCCGCCCGGCAGTACGTCCCCGAAGGCACCGGGCAGCAGCGCACGCGCGCGTGAGTGTGCCGTGGCCGCCTGCCGGTGCTCCGCGTCGGCCGCGTCCCGCAGCTCCAGTGCGGGTGCCACCATCTCGGCCTTGCGGGACCGCTCCATGCGCGCCTGCGCCTCGCGGTACGCGTCGGCCCGCTCGTCCAGCAGCCGGGCCCGCTCCCGCGCCTCGGCGAACCTGCGCTGCAACCGGGCCACTTCGCGTACGTCACCCAGGGCGCGGTCGGCCGCGGCCTCGGCGGACTCGGCGGCCAGGAGGCCGCAGTGGGCGACGGTGAGCTGCTCACGGGCGGTGCTGCGGGCGACTGCCGCCGCTCCCAGGACGGCCTCGGCGAGGCCCGGTTCGCCGGGCGTGAGTTCGGGCAGCCGCATCGCTTCTCCGGCGGCCTGCTGCATGCGGTGCGCGTCGGCCAGGAGCGCCGCGTCGCCTTCGCGCACCTGGGCCTCGGCGGCCCGCCGGCGCTCGACGAGACGCTTCTCGACCTCGGCGAACCGCTGCGTGTCGAAGAGGCGGCCGAGCAGCTTGCCGCGGGCTTCGGCGTCGGCGCGCAGGAAGCGGGCGAAGTCGCCCTGGGGCAGCAGCACCACCTGGCAGAACTGCTCGCGGCTCATGCCGAGCAGCTGGGTGATCTCCTCGCCGATCTCCTGGTGCGAGCGGCTGAGGTCCTTCCAGGTCCCGGCCTGTGCGTCGTACTCGCGCAGCCAGGTCTGTGCCTTGTCGAGCGTGGTGCCCGAGCCGCGCTTCTTCGGGCGCTCCCAGGGCGGCTGCCGGGTGACCTCCAACCGGCGTCCGGCGACGGTCAGTTCGAGGCGGACCTCGGTGCGGGTGCCGGCCGCGGCGTGGTCACTGCGCAGGGTCATGCCCTGGCCGCTCTGCCGGGCGCCCGGCACGGAGCCGTAGAGCGCGTAGCAGACGGCGTCCAGGACGGAGGTCTTGCCGGCGCCGGTGGGGCCGTGGAGCAGGAACAGGCCGGCGAGCGACAGCGCGTCGAAGTCGACGGTCTGGGAGCCGCCGAAGGGGCCGAACGCCGTCATGTCGAGGCGGTGCAGCCTCATCGCGCCACCTCCCGTACGGCTTCGTCGGCCCGCACCGCGTCGAACGCGTCGCGCAGTACGCCCTGTTCGTGCTCGTCGGGCCCGGCACCGCGCACATGTGCCACGAAGTCCTCCGCGATCTCCTGGTCGCTGCGGTCCGCGAGCCGCTGGGCGTAGGACACCTCGGGGTCCTCCGGTGCCCGTTCGGGGGCGAAGGCGAGGCTGAGCGTGTGCGGGAAGCGTTCGGCGAGGCGGGCCATGGGGTCGGCCGGGCGCACCGCGTCCGTGAGCGTCGCCTCGACCCACGCCTCCTCGTGCCGGGCGAGCCCGGGATCGGCGAGCAGTTCCTCCAACGTCCCGCGGATCCTGGCCAGCGCGCGCGGCACCGGGCAGTCGACGCGCTCGGCCGTGACCGCTCCGTCGGCGTCCAGGTCGACGAGCCACATGCTCTTGCGGTGGTCGGCCTCCGAGAAGGAGTACGGCAGCGGCGAGCCGGAGTAGCGGACGCGCTCGGTGATGGTCTGGCAGCCGTGCAGATGGCCCAGCGCGGCGTAGTCGACGCCGTCGAAGACCCCGGCGGGGACCGCCGCCACTCCGCCGACGGTGATGTCGCGCTCGCTGTCGCTGGCCTCGCCGCCGGTGACGAAGGCGTGCGCGAGGACGACCGAACGGGTGCCACGCGCGCGTGTGGCGAGGTCGGCGCGCACGCGGTCCATGGCAGCGGCCAGGACCGCCTCATGGCCGGGCTTCTCCACGCCGAACTCGTCCTTCACCAGGGCGGGTTCGAGATAGGGCAGGCCGTAGAAGGCCACGTCGCCGAAGTCGTCCCGGAGCACGACCGGTGTGGCGCACGCCGAAGGGTCGGTCCGCAGATGGATGCCCGCGCGCCCGATCAGGCCGGCACCCACGCCGAGCCGGCGCGCCGAGTCGTGGTTGCCGGAGATCATCACCGTCGGCACGCCGAGGTCGGCGAGGCGGTGCAGGGCATCGTCGAACAGCTCGACCGCCGCGAGCGGCGGCACCGCGCGGTCGTACACGTCTCCCGACACGACCACCGCGTCGACGCCGCGCTCACGCACGGTCGTGACGAGGTGGCCGATGAATCCGGCCTGGGCGCCGAGCATGTTGACCCGGTGGAACGCCCTGCCGAGATGCCAGTCGGAAGTGTGCAGCAGTCTCATGATCCCCGAGACTAACGGCCGGGTCTGACAGCACGGACGGTTACTCCCGTATCGCCCCGTCATGACTGGTGAGATATAGGCCCGTTACGGACATTTCACTTCAGCCTCGGCGCGTCCGTTCACGCGTCCTCGTACACCTGGGCCCCCTCACGCGTCCCCGTACGCCTCTCCCCCGAGCTCGAACCCGGCCGACCCCGCCGTCACGTCCGCGAGCCACGCCCGGAACGCCTCCACGTCGGCGTCCGGCAGGCCGATCTCGATGGTGACCTCCTCCGCGTAGCGCACGTCCCGCACCTCGCGCCCGGTCGACCGCAGATCGTTCTGCACCTTGCCGGCGCGCTGGTGGTCGACGGTGACGGTGGCCAGCCGGAAGCGGCGCCGGGTGATCGTTCCGAGGGTGTCCAGGGCCTCGCCGACCGCTCCGCCGTAGGCCCGGATCAGTCCGCCCGCGCCGAGCTTGACGCCGCCGTAGTAGCGGGTGACGACGGCGACGACGTACCGCATGTCGCGGCGCAGCAGCATCTGGAGCATGGGGACGCCGGCCGTGCCGCCCGGTTCGCCGTCGTCGCTCGCCTTCTGGATCGCGGCGTCGGCGCCGATGACGTAGGCCCAGCAGTTGTGGGTGGCGTCCGCGTGCTCCTTGCGGACGGCGGCGAGGAAGTCCTGGGCCTCCTGTTCGGTGGCCGCCGGGGCGAGCGCACAGATGAAGCGTGAGCGGTTGACCTCGGTCTCGTGCACGCCCGCGTGGGCGACTGTGCGGTACTCGTCCTGCATCCGGCCAGCCTATGCGCAGCGTGCGCGGCCGCCCGCGCGGGAGGTGCGGGCACACACGCGTGCCCGCCGCCGGCTCACCCCTTCTTGCCGCGCGGCACCATCACGCCCGTCAGCAGCGCCGTGCCGGGGGCGAGCGCCTGCCAGGTGGTGCCGTGCCAGGCGAGGACGGCGATCGCCGATGTGGGGAACTTCGTGCGGACCTCGTCCAGGGTGTCGTCGAGACCGTCCCCGGCGAGTTCCAGGACGAGGTCCTCCAGGCCGGGGTTGTGCCCGATCAGGAGCAGGGTCCCGACCTCGGGCGGCGCCTCGTGCACGACCGCGAGCAGCTCGGAGACGTCGGCGGCGTAGACGCGCGGGTCGTGACGCACCGGCGGCGGTGTGCCCCATTCGGCGGAGGCCAGTTCCCAGGTCTGCCGGGTGCGCACGGCGGTGGAGCAGACGGCGAGGTCGGGCAGGCAGTCGGCGTCGGCGATCATCCGGCCCGCCACGGGGGCGTCCCGCCGGCCGCGCGGGCCGAGGGGCCTTTCGTGGTCGGCGACACCGTCCGGCCAGGCCGACTTGGCGTGCCGCAGGACGACCAGCCGACGCAACGGGCCCGCTCCGAAGTGCGCGGTCACGACAGGGCTCCCAGGTCGTGGGTGAGGTCGAGGCCGAGGAGGCGGTCGGCGTAGGCGTAGGTCTCGAAGCGGGCGCCGTCCGGCAGGTCCGGCGCGCTCTCCACCCAGCGCAGCACCCCGAGCACCCCGGGCAGGTCGAGGTCGTCCTCCCACGCCGTGCGCAGCTCCGCGCGCACCTCGTCCGGGATGGGCCGCGACGGCTGCCGCGCCCAGCCCGCGACGGCACGGCGCCAGCGCACCACGGTGTCCTGGGCGTCGGCCAGAGCGGCCGCGTCCAGCTGTACGGGCACGCTCCTGCGCCGGGCGAGCAGCGCGAGACGCAGCGCGGCGGGGTCGGCGTCCCCGGAGGGCGCCTCCGAGTGCGCCGGCGCGACGGCGACCCGTACGCCGTCGGGTTCCGCGCCGCCCTCCCGTACGACATGGATGACCTGAGCCTCGCCCAGGCCCGAGGCGGCGTCGCGGCCGTCCTCGAAGGGGCGGATGCCGAGCGCGGCGGCACCGGTCCTGAGCTCGGCCTGCTCCCGCTCGGCGTCGAGCAGCGCCCAGACCGGGGTACCGCCGAGCTCCAGGGCGCGTACGAGGAGGTCCGCGGCCAGCAGCACCCGCAGTGCGGTGATGTCGAAGCCTCCGGGATGCGCCTCGATGCGGGTCAGACCCCGGCGGGCGGGCGCGGCGTCGACGGGTTCGCCGGTTCGGGCGTCGATGATGCGCAGCACGGAGCGAGCGTAGGCGCACACGCGGTCGAACGCAGCCATCCGGCCCGCTTTCCGTGCCGCGTGGCGGGAGTCGGTCGGGTCGGGAGTCCGCTGGTCGTCCGTGTCGTACCCGGACATCGCCACCCCCTGCGGTGCGCACTGCCGGAACGGTACTGCGCACCGGCCCGACCGGACAGCCGTCACGCGGAAGGGCCCGCGGGAACGTTGCGTCGAGAGTGCCGGGAATCCTCGTGGCCCGTCGTCCGTTGTGGCTCACGAGAGTCGTCCGTTGTGGCTCACGAGAACGGACGGCCCAGGGCGGACGACCGGCAGCAGACGACCGGCAGCAGACGACGACGCTTCGAGGAAGCACGAGGAGGCCAGTGGTGTACGGCGACGAGGCGGCGGTTCGCAAGATCCTCACCGAGCTGGGCGACACCTGGGCGATCGTGGGCCTGTCGTCGAACCAGCGACGTGCGGCCCACGGGGTCGCCGACGTACTCCAGCGCTACGGCAAGCGCATCGTGCCCGTCCACCCGAAGGCGGAGACGGTCCACGGCGAGCAGGGCTACGCCTCTCTCGCGGACATCCCGTTCGACGTGGACGTCGTCGACGTCTTCGTGAACAGCGAACTCGCGGGCGCGGTCGCCGACGAGGCGGTCGCCAAGGGCGCGAAGGCCGTGTGGTTCCAGCTGGACGTCATCGACGAGGCGGCGTACGACCGCACACGCGCGGCGGGCCTGGAGATGGTCATGGACCGCTGCCCGGCGATCGAGATACCCCGCCTGGGCTAGCCGGGCCCCCGGCGCTCCACCGGCGCGGCGCCGACACCCACCGCCACCCACGCGGCACCGTGACCTCGCGCCGCCCGCCCGGCTCGGGAGCCCTCCCCTGCCGGGTCCGGCGCCCGCATAATGCTCGGGTGACTTCCACCTCCCCCCACCACAACTCCAGCCCCGCGCAGCGCTTTCCGGTAGTCGTCGTGGGCGCCGGCCCGGCCGGACTCACCATCGGCAACATCCTGCGCGCGGCGTCCGTCGACTGTCTGGTCCTGGAGATCGAGACGCGCGAGTTCATCGAGCAGCGGCCGCGCGCCGGAGTTCTCGAGGAGGGGGCGGTGCGCGGACTTGAGCGGCGCGGCCTCGCCGACAACCTGCTGGCGCGGGCGCAGCGGCACACGGAGTGCGAATTCCGGTTCGACGGGGAGCGCTATCGGCTCGAGTACGCCGAGCTGACGGGGGTTCACCACTGGGTCTATCCACAGCAGCTGCTGGTGACGGACCTGGTGCGCGAGTACGCGGACGTCCGCGGCGGCGCCATACGCTTCGGCGTCCGGGACGTGGAACTGCACGACCTCGACACCGACCGCCCCTCGGTGTCGTACACCTGCCCCGACACGGGCCAACGGCAGGTCGTGCACTGCGACTTCGTCGCCGGCTGCGACGGTGCGCGCGGTGCCACGCGCGCTGCGCTGCCCGCCGGTCGTGCCCACATCGCCCGCAGCGACTACGGCATCGGCTGGCTGGCGCTGCTCGCTCAGGCGCCGCCGTCCTCCGACTGCGTCCTGTTCGGCATGCATCCGCGCGGGTTCGCCGGCCATATGCCGCGCAGCGCCGAGGTGACCCGCTACTACCTCGAGTGCCCGCCCGGCGACGACCCGGAGAACTGGTCGGAGGACCGGGTGTGGACGGAGTTGCAGCAGCGGCTCGGCGCGAACGGCGTACCGCCGCTGACCGAGGGGCGGCTGATCGAGAAGCGCGTCCTCGACATGCACAACTACGTCGTCGAGCCCATGGTGTTCGGCCGTCTCTTCCTGGCCGGCGACGCCGCCCACCTGACCGCGCCCATCGCCGCCAAGGGCATGAACCTCGCCCTGCACGACGCCTTCCTGCTCGGCGACGGCCTCGTCGCCCACCTCACGAAGGGCGACGGCACCGGTCTCGACGGCTATTCAACGGCCTGTCTGAACCGGGTGTGGGACTGCCAGGAGTTCTCCCACTGGCTCTCCGAGGTGTACCACGGCACGTCGTCGGGCGACCCGTACCGCGCGGGCACCACCCTCGCCCGCCTCCGCCGCATCTTCGACTCCCCCACGGCCGCCAGGGCCTTCGCGGAGCAGTACCTGGGCAGGCACACCGAGGGCTGAGCATCGAGGGGCCGGACACGGACCGCCGGCTTCAGTCGTGCAGCGGCCGGTCGCTGAGCCGGTGGTCGGCCACGTTCAGCGCCTCGTCGACCAGGCGGCGCAGATGGCCGTCACCGAGGGAGTAGATCACCCGGCGCCCCTCCTTGCGCGTGTTCACCAGACCGGCGAGCCGCAGCCGCGCCAGGTGCTGGCTGACGGCGGGGCGGGCCGCGCCGCACGCTTCCGTGAGCGTCGTGACGTCGGCTTCGCCGGCCGTCAGGGCGTGCAGCAGCGTGAGGCGGGTGCGGTCGCCGAGCAGGGCGAGAAGTTCGGCGGCGAGCGCGAACTGTTCCTCGCCCGGGGTGCGCGGATGCGCATCGTGCGCAGGTGATAGGTGCATGCGTGCGCTCATACGCACATAATGGCGTGATGGACGGTCCGCGTCCACTCCCGCGCACCGGAAGGGCATCCCCGTGAGCGACCGGCACGAGCACGAGCACCACCATGGGCACGCGCACGACGGGAAGCACCCGCACAGGCACCCGCACGACGGAGAGCACCCGCACAGCGCACACCCTTCGCACCACCACCCGCACCGCACTGCCCCCTCGCACAGCCACCCGCACCGCACTGCCCCCACGCACGACCACCCGCACCGCACTGCCCCCACCCACGACCACCCCCACCACACTCACGCTCCCCACGCGCACCCGCACTCCCCCACCAGCACCGGCGCCGGACTCCGCCACCGCCTCACCCATCTCCTCAAGCCGCACTCCCACGAGACGGCCGACAAGCTCGACTCCGCCCTGGAGTCCTCGGCCCGTGGCATGCGGGCCCTGTGGGTGTCACTGGCAGTGCTCGGCGTGACGGCTCTCGCGCAGGCGGTCGTGGTCGTCGCCTCGGGGTCGGTGGCGCTGCTCGGCGACACGGTGCACAACACGGCGGACGCGCTGACCGCCGTACCGCTGGGTATCGCCTTCGTACTGGGCCGGCGCGCGGCGACGCGCCGCTTCACCTACGGCTACGGGCGGGCCGAGGACCTCGCGGGCATCGCCATCGTGCTGACGATCGCCGCGTCCGCGGCCTTCGCGGCGTGGACGGCCGTCGACCGGCTGCTCGACCCGCGGCCCATGGCGCAGATCCCGGCGGTGGCCGTGGCGGCGCTCGTCGGATTCGCGGGGAACGAGTGGGTGGCCCGGTACCGGATCCGGGTGGGCCGGTCCATCGGCTCGGCGGCCCTGGTCGCGGACGGTCTGCACGCCCGTACGGACGGATTCACCTCACTGGCCGTCCTGTTGAGCGCCGGGGGTGCGGCGCTGGGCTGGCAACTCGCGGACCCGATCGTGGGGTTGGCGATCACGGCGGCCATCGTGCTGGTGCTGCGGGACGCGGCGCGCGAGGTGTTCCGGCGCGTGATGGACGCCGTGGACCCGGCGTTGGTGGACGCGGCCGAGCGGGCACTGCGGGAGGTCGCGGGCGTGCGCGAGGTGGGCGAGCTGCGGCTGCGCTGGATCGGGCACCGGCTGCGCGCGGAGGTGGCGGTCGTCGTGGACGGCGAGGCGACGGTGCGGGAGGCCCACGCCATCGCCGTCGAGGCTGAACACGCCCTGCTGCACGCCGTGCCCCGGCTCACGGCGGCCCTGGTGCACGCGGACCCGGCGCCGGTGCCGGGCGAGGCGGATCCGCATCTGGCGCTCGCGCACCACACCACGGCCGCCTGAGGCGATCAGACCGCGACGCCGAGCCCTTCCAGGACGACGGCACCAGGAATCTCGGCGAACGCCTTCCCCGGCACCAGCAGCTTGCCGCGCCTGCGTCCGCTGCCGACCAGGACGTAGGGCAGGTCGACGACGGCCGAGTCCACCAGCACCGGCCAGTCGCCGGGCAGTCCGAGCGGCGTGATGCCGCCGTACTCCATGCCGGTCTCGCCGGTCGCCGTGTCCATGGCGGCGAACGACGCCTTGCGGGCGCCGAGTTGGCGGCGTACGACGCCGTTCACGTCGACCCGGGTGGTGGACAGCACGACACAGGCGGCCAGTGTCGTCTCGCCGCCGCGCTTGCCGGCGACGACCACGCAGTTCGCGGACTGTTCGAGCAGTTCCCGGCCGTAGTGTTCGACGAAGACGGCGGTGTCGGCCCACTGCGGATCGGTCTCGACGTAGATGATCTGGTCGGCGGGGACGCTGCCGGGCCAGTGGCGTACGGCGTCGGCGACCGGGCCGATCAGCTCGTCGAGGCAGTCCGGGGCGGGGGTGGCTTCGTCGAAGTGTCCGATGGGTGCGTCCATGCGCGCACGCTAACAGGACCGCCGAGCCCGTCGGGCCGATGTCTCAGCGGGCGGGCGGCACCGAGACGGCGAGCATCCACTCCGTGGGGACGTCGCCCTGATTGCCGTACGTGTGCGGGGCGTCGGCCTCGAAGGTGGCGCTCGCGCCGGCCGGTACGAGGTGGTCCGTGCCGTCGACGGTGAGCGTCAGTTCGCCGGCCGTGACGTGGACGATCTCGACGGTGCCGACGGGGTGCGGGTCCGAGGTGCTGCTCTCGCCCGGCATCACCCGCCAGTGCCACATCTCCAGCGGGCCCGGCGCCTCGGTCCCGGCGAGGAGCCGGCTGTGGCTGCCCGCGTCGGTGTGCCACAGGCGTACGACCTGGTCGGCGGGGACGATCCGGACCTTGGGCCCCTGCTCGTAGTCGAGCAGGGTGGTGATGCTGACCCCGAGCGCGTCACCGATCTTGATCACGGTGCCGAGGCTGGGGTTGGTGCGGGCCTGCTCGATCTGGATGAGCATGCCGCGGCTGACACCCGCCCGGGCGGCGAGCACGTCCAGCGTGAAGCCGCGCACCGCGCGCCAGTGTTTGACGTTGCGCGCCAGGGACTGGGTCAGCAGGTCGAGGTCCGACACATTCCGTCCAATTGCGGAGTCCAATATTCTGGATGACAGGGTTTACCCGACTGCACTACGGTGGGGTGCACCCGATCGTGCACCGAACTGTACTGCGAGGCCTCCGTGACAGCACTCTTCGCCCTGGCCACCAGCCTGCTCTGGGGCCTGGCCGACTTCGGCGGCGGACTGCTGACCCGGCGTACCCCGGCACTGACGGTGGTGGTCGTCTCTCAGGCGATCGCGGCGGTGGTGCTCGGCGTGATCGTGGTGTTCACGGGCGCCTGGAGCGAGGCGGGCGACCAGCTGTGGTTCGCGGCCGCCGCCGGCGTGGTGGGCCCGATCGCCCTGATCTGCTTCTACAAGGCGCTCGCGCTCGGCCCGATGGGCGTGGTCTCCCCGCTGGGCACCGTGGGTGTGGCCGTCCCGGTCGGGGTGGGCCTCTTCCTCGGCGAGCGGCCGGGGCTCATGCAGGTCGCGGGCATCGCGGTCGCCGTGCTCGGGGTGGTGCTGGCGGGCGGGCCGCAGCTGCGCGGCGCGCCCGTGCAGCGGCAGGCGATCCTGCTCACGCTGATCGCGGCGTTCGGCTTCGGCACGGTGTTCGCGCTGATCGCGGAGGCGTCGACCACCACCACCGGGCTGTTCCTGGCGCTCTTCGTCCAGCGCGTGGTGAACGTGGGCGCGGGCGGCCTCGCTCTGTACGCCTCCTCGCGGCGAGGCGTCGCGACCCTCCCCGAGGGCGGATTCCCCTGGCGGGCGCTGCCGGCGCTCGGCTTCGTCGGTCTCGCCGACGTCGCGGCGAACGGCACCTACGTGGTCGCCGCGCATCACGGCCCGGTGACCGTGGCCGCCGTGCTCGCCTCGCTCTACCCGGTCGTGACCGCCCTGGCCGCACGCGGCATCCTGCGGGAGCGGCTGCGCGCGGTCCAGGCGGCGGGCGCCGGGCTCGCGCTCGTCGGCACGCTGCTGCTGGCGACCGGCTGACTCAGGACTCCGCGTCCACCTCGGCAAGCCGCCCGTTCGCGCTCCCGGCCTGCCCCGCGACCTTCTCGTCCAGCTCCGCCAGCTTCGCCACCGTCTCCTCGTCCAGCTCGGCCAGCGCCTGGAGCTGCTCCGGGGTGACCCCGTCGGGTATCGGCTGCGGTGCCGGCGTGCGCAGCGGCGGCTGCCAGCCCTCGTCGGGCGTCCAGCGCCGTACGACCCGGGCGGGCGCCCCCGCGACGACGGCGTGGTCGGGCACGGTGCCGCGGACCACCGCGCCGGCCGCCACGACGACGTTCCGTCCTATCCGGGCGCCCGGCAGGATCACGGCCCCGGTGCCGATCCAGCACCCGGGGCCGATCTCGACGGGCTCCATGCGCGGCCACTGCTTGCCGATGGGCTCGTGGGGATCGTCGTAGGAGTGGTTCGTGGAGGTGACGTAGACGTACGGCCCGAAGTAGCAGTCGCTGCCGATGGTGACCGTGGTGTCGGCGATGACATGGCTGCCGCGGCCCAGCACGACGCCGTTCCCGATGCGCAGGATCGGCTCGGGGCCGAGGTCGAGGTCGGGCATCAGACCTGCCGTCAGCGTCACCTGCTCGCCGACGATGCAGTGGGAGCCGAGGTGGATCCAGGGTTCGCCGAAGACCGTGCCCAGCGGGAAGGCCAGTCGGGTGGCCTCGCCGATCGAGCCGAAGCGGAAGCGGCCGGGGTGCTCGGCCGTCACCGAACCCGTCCGCTGCGCCCAGGCCCAGCCCGCGTGGACGGCGCGCTGCGCCAGTCGGCGTCGCCAGGATGAGAACGTGTTCTTGCGCTTGGGCACCGCCTCACCGTACTGAGCGCGCGGCGCCCTTATGACCTCGAGGGGCTGTGATCTTCGCCCCAACGGGTGGCGTACGGTTCGTCTACCACGTCGGTGACAGGAGAGGGCGATGACGCAGAGCGCGCTGGTCATGGGTATCGGGGGCCGGGAACCGAAGATCGACGAGGCCGCGTTCGTGGCGCCCACCTCGTCGGTGATCGGGGACGTGTCGCTGGAGGCGGGGGCGAGCGTCTGGTACGGCGCGGTGGTGCGCGGTGACGTGGAGCGGATCTCCGTCGGCGCGCAGTCGAACATCCAGGACAACTGCACGCTCCATGCCGACCCCGGCTTTCCCGTGAGCATCGGGGAGCGGGTGTCGGTCGGTCACAACGCCGTGGTGCACGGGGCGACCGTCGGGGACGACTGCCTGATCGGCATGGGCGCGACCGTGCTGAACGGTGCGGTGATCGGGGCCGGTTCCCTGGTCGCCGCCCAGGCTCTGGTGCCGCAGGGGATGCAGGTGCCGCCCGGGTCGCTCGTCGCGGGGGTGCCTGCGAAGGTGAAGCGGGAGCTGACCGAGGAAGAGCGTCAGGGCGTGACGCTGAACGGCACGCTGTATGCAGAGTTGGCGAAGGCGCACCGGGAAGAGCACGGGGCCTAGCCCCTGTACGCGGCCTGCGGGTGAGCAGGGGCTGATCGCGCAGTTCCCCGCGCCCCTTCGGGGGCGCGAGTCACTCCCCGGCGCCGACCGGTTCCGGTTCCTGGTGGGCCGGCTGGACCTTCTTCGCCTTGCGCTTGAGGATCAGCATCGACGTCAGGCCGACCAGGACCGCCGCTACCAGGCCCAGCCACGAGAAGCGCTTCAGCCAGGACTCGGCCACCACTCCGACGTAGTAGATGACGGCCGTGGTGCCGCCTGCCCAGACGATGCCGCCGAGGACGTTGGCGATGAGGAACTTCCAGTACGGCATCCGCAGCACGCCCGCGAGCGGGCCGGCGAAGATGCGCAACAGGGCGACGAAGCGGCCGAAGAAGACGGCCCACATGCCCCACTTCTGGAAGGACCGCTCGGCCGTCGCGATGTGGGCCTCGCTGAAGTGTCTGGGGAACTTGGAGCCCAGCCAGGCCAGCAGGGGTCGGCCGCCCTTGCGGCCGATGGCATAGCCGATGGAGTCGCCGATGATCGCTCCCGCGCTGGCGCAGGCGCCCAGCACGAAGGGGTCGATCTCACCGTGCTGCGAGGCGAGCAGCGCCGAGGAGACCAGGATGATCTCGCCGGGCAGCGGGATGCCCAGGCTCTCCAGGCCGATGACCAGGCCGACCAGCAGATAGATCGCCAGCGGGGGCACCGTTTCGAGCCATTCCTGGACGTGCAACGCCGCTTCCTCTCGTGTGCTGGACCCTGTGTTCCCGGCGCACGCTCGAACGCGAGCGTGCGCCGGGGAAGCCTACCCGTTCTGTGTGACGGTCCCGGCGTCCCAGAGGTTGCACCGATGCTCACTGTGCACGGTGGCGCTCGGCACGTTCCCGCCGGCGGACGAGGTGCGCAGTGCCAGCACCGTGCCGGGCCCGGCGGGCATCGCGGGCTCGCCCGCCGCGCGCGGCACCCCGTCCCGCACGAAGGAGCCCCAGTACTGGATCATCTGCCGGGCCAGCGTCCGCTGCTCGGCGTCCAGCGGGGTCCGCAGGCCGAAGTGCTTGAAGAGGTACTGCACCTCGTTGACGTGGGTCGCGCCGAAGTCGAAGTCGGTGCCGAGGTCGCGCAGCGAGGCGAAGGGCGGCGAGGTGCGGTCGGCGAACTCGTACGCGTAGACCTTGCCGCGTCCGGCGAGCGTGCCGTCGAGGCGGAGCGCCGGGCAGGCGAAGAGCTGGTCGCCCTGGGCGGTGGCGTAGGCGATGGTCGGCGAGGGGTGGGCCGACAGCGGGTAGGCCGCTAGGGCCTCGTCGCCGAAGTCCGAGCGCATCACTGCCGGGTACTGCTCGGCGGTGAGCGGGGTGCCGTTCAGGTCGAACCGGGCGAAGGCGAACAGCCGGCCCTCGTCCTGGTTGGCGCCGTTCATGACAGGAACGCCGGCCGCGGCCCCTCGCTCGAACGCCTCCTTCGGCTGCCGCGGCAGGAAGGCGCCGCCGGCCACCGGCGCCCAGTCGAACCCGTTCTGCGCGGCCAGGATCTCGGCGGCCGGCTTGGCGCGCAGGCACGCCAGGTCCGCCGGGTCGGCGCAGCCGAGCTTCTGCGCGAAGGCGGCACCCTGGGCAACGGCCGTCCCGTGGGTGCGGGCACCGCAGTCGCCGTACGCCCCGCTCTGGATGATCCCGGCGCGGAAGAGGCCCTTCGCCGTCGGTGAGGCGAGCTGGGTGCAGACCGAGCGGCCGCCCGCCGACTCTCCCGCGATGGTGACGCGGCCCGGGTCGCCGCCGAAGCGTGCGATGTTGGCCCGCACCCAGCGCAGCGCGGCCTGCTGGTCGAGCATGCCGAAGTTGCCGGAGACCCCGTCGCGGGCCTCGCCGTCGAGGCCCTCGGTGGCGAGGAAGCCCATGGCACCGAGGCGGTAGTTGGCGGTCACGACCACGGTGCCGGTCTGGCGCGCGAAGGTGTCGGGGACGACGTCCTGACCGGCGCCGGCGGTGAGCCCGCCGCCGTGGAACCAGACCAGGACCGCACGCTTGGCGGCGCCCTCCGGGGCGTACACATTGAGGTCGAGGCAGTCCTCGGTGTGGCTCGGCTGCTCGTAGCCCGGGTCCCAACTCGCGCTCTGCACACACTTGTTGCCGAAGTCCCCGGCGCCCCGGGCGCCTTGCCAGGGCCGCACGGGACGCGGCTCGCGCCAGCGGAGTCCGCCGACGGGTGGCTGCGCGAAGGGGATGCCGAGGAACTGCCGTCCCTCCGGGGTGTTCTCGCCCCGCACCCAGCCCGCGTCGGTGCGGACGAGTGGAGGACCGGCTGCCTGCGCCGGCACGGGCGTGACGAGCGCGGCCGCCAGGGCCAACAGTGCGACGGACATACGACGTATCACCGGTCCACCTCCGCTTGGTGAGCATGGGACTGCACTGGCGCGGCGGGAAAACTATGAACCCCGGTGACTCGTGTCAATCATGTGAACGAGAAACGGCCGAATGGCGTCAGGAGGCGAGGACGGGGCAGGGGCCACCCCGGCGGAGCGGCCCCTGGTACCGGACTCGGCCTACGGCAGGGCGGAGTCGAGCGTCGTCGCGGCGGCGCCGACAGCCGTGGACGCCGTGTCCGTCACCTGGGCGGGCAGGGTCGCGACGGCCGGGTCGACCATGGCCTCTTCCCCGGAGTCCGCCTGGACGTACCGCGTCTCGTACCGCGACGGCGCGGGCTCGGCCGATGGATCCGGCCCGTTCTGCGTGGGCCCGGCGCCGGGCGGTTCGGGGATGGGGTCGTGCGGGGACCCGCGGTCGGGCTCGACGGGCGCGATGTCCTGTTCCTTCTTGTCGCCGCGCCCCTCTTCGCCGCCCTTCTTGCCGCCGCGTCCTTGTTCGCCACCCTGCTCGTCGCCCCGCCCTTCGTCGTCGCCCTGCCGGCGGCCCTGGTCCCGTGTCTCCTTTCCGCCGACGTCGGCCAGGCCGCCGTCGAGCATCCAGCGCTGGGCCTCGGAGCCGTCGCGCTCGGCGACGATCACGCTGCCGCCCTTGCCGTGCGTGACCGCGAGCCGCTCGGCCCTGCGCAACAGCAGCTCGCCGTGGACGGTGAGGTCGTAGCGCGTCTCGCCGGCGTGGGCGAGGCAGTTCGCCAGGACGACCCTGCCCTCGTCGGAGTCGAGGCAGAGGGTCGGGTCGACGGCGCTGCGCAGCACGCCGTTGTCCTGGTACGACCACTGCTGGGACGCGGCGTTCGAGCACTCCGTCAGTTCGGCCGGCGCTCCGGCTCGGACCCGGCCGGCGCGGAGGTCGAGACAGAGCCCGCCGTCGAGGTTGCGGAGCCTGCCCTGGGCGATCTCGACGGGGTCCTCGGCCGAGGCGGCGGACGGGGTGCCGCCGGACGAGGGCTCGGACACGGTGCCGGGGTCGACGGTCCTGCCGCTGGCCACGCCCCAGGTGGCGTGTGCGTCGGGGACGCCGTTCTCGTCGGACCAGCCCTTGGCGGTGAGCACGGTCACGAGCAGGACGAGGGAGGTCAGACCGATGCCCACGGCGACCGCCCTGCCGCGTGCGCGCGGTGGGGCGAGGCGTTCCGGGCGGTGGCGTCCGCCCCGCCGGCGATGGTCGCACGCCGAGGAGCCACCGCGCCCGGGCCGGGAGTCGAGGTAGCGGCGGGCGCCCCAGCCGAGCACGGTTTCGGCGAGCAGTATCCCCAGGCCGCCCTCGAAATGACTGAGCTGCTCGGCGGCGTGCCGGCAGTAACGGCACTCCATCAGATGCTGCTGGACATCGGGCAGCAGTGCGCCGCCGCGGCGAATGGGGACATCGAGGAGGCGGTTGTAGTAGCGGCATTCCCGGCTGGGCGCGAGTTCGCCGTGGGCACGGACACAACCCCTGCGGAATTGCTCGCGCACTCCCTCCAGCGCGGCCGACGCCGTGGCTGTGTCGACCCCCAGCAGACCGGCGGGTATGGTTATCGGTTCCGCTTCGACCTCGGTGTGCCAGAGGAGGCATTGCGAAGCGCCCGAAAGCGCCCGGAACGCACGCTCGGCGATTTGCCGCCTTTCGGGCGTCGCGGGCCTCGCGGCACGCAGCCCGCGGCCGCCGGTCGGTTTGCCGAGTTCCGGCAGCAGGGCGGAAATTCCGTCGTCGGCCGCCCACTCCTTCACCATGTCCCGTACGGCGACGAGGAGTTGTGGGCGCAGCGCGCCGGGGGCCGGTCGGCGCAGCACGCGTTGGAACGCGGCGGCGGCCACCATGGGAGCCGAACTCTCCGTGGTGGCCAGGCAGATGGCCGCGTAGTCGTGGGTCGCACGCCAGTGCCGCGCCATCAGCAGCGCGACGGCGCGGGAGTCCGTACCGTTCTCGCCGAGGCTCGCGACGAGATCGCGGTCGGACTCACCGGGGCTCGCCCCGGGCCGTGGCGGGTACGGCGGTCGTGGGGGGTAGGGGGATTGCACTGAACCATTTCCTTCCCAGCCGCAGGACGGCACGGGGATTGCACGTCCTTCGGAAAAGCAGGCGCCTGATTGGTGCATACCTAGGTCGGCCATCAGTTGACCGGCTATCGGGTCGCTCACTTTCGCACAAGCTACGCACAGGAAACAAGAAGTTCGGTGACCGACGTTCAAAAAGCGAGAAATTCAAAAGGAGTTACCGTCGGTATCCGTACCGGCTTTCGAAATCACAACCGGACCGACCGCCAAGTTGTGTGCACACAAGGAACATCGATTCACGGAATCTTCAACTCCGCATACCGCACAGCAAGCTCCGAGGTTTCTCTCGGCCCGCTCTCATCCGGGTGCCGCAGCATGGGCGGCATGATCGTCCCCCACACGACACCCGCCCCCGCTTCGCCCCGCACGGTCCGCACGGTCCGCAAGGCCGTGATCCCCGCCGCGGGCCTCGGGACCCGCTTCCTGCCCGCGACGAAGGCAACGCCCAAGGAGATGCTGCCGGTCGTCGACAAGCCGGCCATCCAGTACGTCGTCGAGGAGGCCGCGGCGGCCGGTCTCGACGACGTACTGATGATCACGGGCCGGCACAAGCGGGCCATCGAGGACCACTTCGACAACGCCTTCGAGCTGGAGCAGGCTCTCGCGGCCAAGGGTGACACCGTACGGCTGGACGCGGTGCGCGACCCGGCCCGGCTCGCCGACATCCACCACATCCGCCAGGGCGACCCGCTCGGCCTCGGCCACGCGGTGCTGTGTGCCCGCCATCACGTCGGCGACCAGCCGTTCGCCGTCCTGCTGGGCGACGACCTCATCGACCCGCGCGAGACCCTGCTGAGTCGGATGCTGGAGGTGCGCGACCGCCGCGAGGGCAGCGTGATCGCGCTGATGGAGGTCCCGCCGGAGCAGATCCACCTCTACGGCTGCGCGGCCGTCGAACCGACCGGCGAGAACGGGGTGGTCCGGGTCACCGGTCTGGTGGAGAAGCCGTCACGCGAGGACGCGCCGAGCCACTACGCCGTCATCGGCCGCTATGTCCTCGACCCGGCCGTGTTCGGCGTCCTGGAGAGCACCCCGCCCGGCCGCGGCGGCGAGATCCAGCTCACCGACGCCCTTCAGGAACTGGCGGCGGGCGGCACGGTCCAGGGTGTCGTGTTCGACGGTCTGCGCTACGACACCGGCGACAAGGCCGACTACCTGCGCACGGTGGTGCGGCTGGCGTGCGAACGGCCCGATCTGGGGCCGGAGTTCACGGCCTGGCTGAAGAAGTTCGTGGCGAGCCTGACCGACGGCGAGGCCGAACGAAAGCGGCTCGCGGCCTGAGGGAGCGGCCCAGCACGAAAAGCACAGGGGCCCGCGCGGGCCCCTGCTCACTGCCGTACTGACGGAACTCAGCTGTTCGGACGCAGGGTCCACACGACGGTCATGACGCCGGTGACGGCACCGTCCCCACGCTGGATCTCGATCGTCACCGGGAACTCGGGGCGCTCCCCCGCGTCCAGCTCCGCGACGACCTCGGCGGCCGGGCGGCCCAGCGTCGCGGTGGCGGTGACGGCCCCCATGGCGAGCTTCTTGTAGGCGATCTCGGCGCTGACGGCGAGCGGCACGGCCCGCGAGAGCTGGTCACCGAACGCGGCCAGCACGATCGCGCCGCTGGCGGACTCGCCGAGCGTGAACATCGCGCCGGCGTGCGGCCCGCCCACGTGGTTGTGGTACTCGCTCTGGTCCGGCAGAGCCACCACGGCCTTGTCCGGCGTGGTCTCCAGGAACTGGAGGTTCAGGGTCCGGGCCATGGGCACGGTGGCGGCGAGCATCTCGCCGATGGACATCTGGTCAGCGCTCATGACGGCCATGTTACCCATGAGTAGAAATTTGGGAACAGGCTGCGCACGATGTGACGAGCGTCGTATCCGCAGCGCTGCCCGGCGGCCCTCGGCAGAGCGGCACGGAGGCGGCCCGAGCGACCCTCAACGAGCCTCTGACCTGCAATCCGTTTGGCAGATCGGGGCCGGGGCGGGGATAGTCTGCCGGTGACCTCCCCCGTCGACCTACGCCGTCGTTCCTGCCGCCCCGCCTGGGCGGGCCGCAACTACGGCCTGCTGACCGCCGCCGCGTTCGTCACGAACCTCGGCAGCCACGGCGCGCTGATCGCCGCGGCGTTCGCGGTGCTGGAGGCCGGCGGCGACGGTGGCGACGTGGGCCTGGTGGCCGCCGCCCGCACCCTGCCGCTGGTGCTGTTCCTGCTGATCGGCGGTGCCGTCGCTGACCGCCTCCCCCGGCACCGGGTGATGGTCGCGGCCAACGCCCTGAACTGCCTCTCGCAGGCCGCCTTCGCCGTACTGATCCTGTCCGGGGAGGCCGAGCTGTGGCAGATGATGCTGCTCACCGCCCTCGGCGGCACGGGTCAGGCGTTCTTCAGCCCAGCGGCCGAGGGCATGTTGCTGTCGTCGGTCGAGGGCGAGCAGGCGAGCCGGGCGTTCGCGGTGTTCCGGATGGCGATGCAGGGCGCGGCGGTCGGCGGGGCCGCGCTGGGCGGTGCCATGGTGGCCGCGATCGGACCCGGCTGGGTGCTGGCGGCGGACGCGGCGGCCTTCGCGGTCGCCGGGTCGATGCGTGCGTTTCTCGACGTCGGTCACATACCGCAGCGGGTGCGGGGCGGCGGGATGCTCGCCGATCTGCGCGAGGGCTGGCGGGAGTTCGCCGGGCGGCCGTGGCTGTGGGGCATCGTCGTGCAGTTCTCCATCGCGAACGCGGTCGTGGGCGCCGCCGATGCCGTCTACGGCCCCCTGGTCGCCCGGGACCATCTGGGCGGGGCCGGTCCCTGGGGCCTCGCCCTCGGTTTCTTCGGAGCGGGCACCGTCGCGGGCGCCCTGCTGATGACCCGATGGAAGCCGCGTCGCCTGCTGCTCGCCGGCACCCTGTGCGTCTTCCCACTCGCCCTTCCCTCCGCCGCGCTGGCGGTACCGGCGCCGATCTCCGTGCTCTGCGCGGTGATGTTCCTGACGGGCGTGACGCTGGAGGTGTTCGGCGTCTCCTGGATGACTGCGCAACACCACGTTGAATGTAACCTTAGTCAAGCCTCCTCTCACCCTTACTTGCTGGCTACGTCGGCGCTTCGGGCTCGTCAGGTGTGATGGCGTCCAGCCGTTCACGGATACCGGCGAAGTTGTCGAAACATATGGCGGTCTCCGGGTGATCAGAGCCGAGCGCAGCGTCTTTGATCCGGAACGCCCGGTGGGCCAGGGGTAGGGCCTGGGCATATCGCCCCAACTCGCTGAGGGTGAAGGCAAGGTTGTTTAGCCGTGTTGCGGTGTCGGGGTGGTCGGGGCCCAATGCGGCTTCGGTGACCCGCAACGCCCGCTCCTTCAGTGGCAGGGCCTCAGCATGATTCCCCAACGCACTGAAGGTTGTCGCCAGGTTGTCGAGGCATGTGGCGGTGTCGGGGTGGTCGGGGCCCAGTGCGGCCTCGATGACCCGCAACGCCCGCTCCTTCAGTGGCAGGGCCTCAGCATGATTCCCCAACGCACTGAACATGGTTGCCAGGTTATTCAGGCGGAGGGCGGTGTCGGGGTGGTCTGGGCCTAGCGCAGCCTCGGTGACCTGCAACGCTTGCTCCTCCAGTGGCAGGGCCTCAGCATGACGCCCCAACGCACCGAAGGTGAACGCCAGGTTGCTCAGACGCGTGGCAGTGGAGGGGTGGTCTGGGCCTAGCGCAGCCTCGGTGACCTGCAACGCTCGTTCCTTCAGCGGCAGGGCCTCAGCGTGACGCTCCAATGCACTGAACACAGACGCCAAATTGTTCAGGCGGAGGGCGGTGTCGGGGTGGTCGGGACCCAATGCGGCCTCGGTGACCAGCAACGCCTGCCGGGCCAGGGGTAGAGCCTCGGCGTGACGCCCCAATGCGCTGAAGGTGGTCGCCAGGTTGCTCAGACGTGTGGCGGTGTCGGGGTGGTCGGGGCCCCCTGCGGCCTCAGTGACCTGCAACGCCCGCTCTTCCAGCCCCAGGGCCTCAGCATGACGTCCCAACGCGCTCAATACGGCCGCCAGATTGCTCAGGCATGTACTGGTGTCCCGGTGGTCGGGGCCGAGCTCAGCCTCATTGATTTGCAGCGCCCGCCGGGCCAGGGGTAGAGCCTCGGCGTGACGCCCCAATGCGCTGAAGGTGGTCGCCAGGTTGCTCAGACGTGTGGCGGTGTCGGGGTGGTCGGGGCCCCCTGCGGCCTCAGTGACCTGCAACGCCCGCTCTCTCAGCGACAGGGCCTCAATATAACGCCCCAAATCACCGAGGCTGCCCGCCAGATTGTCCAGGCGGAGGGCGGTGTCGAGGTGGTCGGGACCCAATGCCGCCTCGGTGACCTTCAACGCCCGCTCCTCCAGCGCTACAGCTTGGACGGCCTCTCCTCGGGCCGACAGGTAGAACCCGGCTTGGCCCAGCACGGTTGCAAGTTGTTCAGCCAATCCTGTGGCGTATTCGTGGGCACTCACGGCTCGCGCATGAGGCAATAACGCTTGCCATTCCGGCCAGTCCCGCACGTCGTCGGGCCTGCCGGAAGGTAGGGCTGCATGGAGCAGCCCTAGAGCGGATTCGCTCGGGTGAGGCGGAGTGTTAGGTCTGGATCGGCGTAGGTGGCGCCGAAGAAATCCAAGCTGTGGCGGCGTAACTGGCTCCGGCGTGCTGATGCGGATTACAGCCTGCACGAGGCGGTGGACGGTGACGGTGCTCTCTCTGAGGGTGATCATGCTGTAGGCAGCGAGTACGCCCAGGGCGTGGTCGACGGCCTGGGGTCTAGGCAAGGCGTTAGCCAGGACACGGCGGGGCAAGGGCTCAGGCGCGCAGTAGGCCAGAATTCTCAGCAGGTCTACCGAGTTGGGCTCGTCGGTAAGCAATGCACTAAGCGTGACGCTCCAGAGCTGGGCGATTGTGCGCTGCTGTGGATCACCGGGGGCGGTGGCGGCTAGGACTCCGGCAGGATCGGAGCGCAGCTGTGCGAGGTAGTTGGCCGCGCTCGTACGGGTTTGGGCCAGGTAGGCGCCGGCCTGCTGCAGGGCCAGAGGCAGGTGCCCGAGCTCGTCAGCTAGTTGAGGTAGCGCTCCGGCATCCGCGTCGCTATCGCGTCCCGTGATGTCCTGGAGGACGGCCAGCGAAGCCTCGGGGCTGAGGGTGTCGAGACGCAGGGGAGTGCCAAGGTCTTGCCAGGGGAGGTCACGGCGGGTGGTGACCAACACTTGACCTGTGCGCAGACGGCCGAGGTAGGAGCGCAGGGCGGCGGGTTCTTCGGCGTTGTCGAAGACAAGCAGCCAACCCGTGCGGCCTTGTAGCCACGTCACGGCCCACGCGGCAGCCTCGTCCAGCGGCAGCATGGCATGCACCGGGTTCAGCGCCGTGGCCAGGGAGGCAAGTCCGGCCGTAACAGAGGCGGACGATGATGCCTCGATCCACCACACTGGCCCATGCCCGGCTGACAGGTACGTGTGGGCGTGGTGGAGGACGAGGGTGGTCTTGCCCACCCCGCCCATGCCGCGCACGCTCTGCGCCACGATCCCAGTCCCCGTCGACGGCAGCCCTCTCAGACTGGCAATAGCGTCGTTGCGGCCCCTGAACACCCGGCTATCGGGTTCGGGCAGGTTGCTCAGTCCTGCGAGCTCCTCGTCGCCAATGGCTGCCTGCAACGCATCCGGAGGAACCACCAGTGTCCGCTGTTCGATCCGGGCTTGATCGCCGGTAGCAATCACTCCGGAGCTGTGGCCTACGGCAGCCGAACGACCACCTGAGGCGGGCGGTGTCTGCGCGTTTGTCATCGTTGAACGGTGCCGTTGTCCCCCGTGATGATGACCCCGGAGTTATCTTGCGTGGCTACCGCCCGCTCACCCGAAACCGGGGGCCCGCCCGCCGTCGACGGCGGTGGCGGAGCCGAGGATCCGATCAATGACGATGCCCAGGCACCCAGCACACCGGCGATCACGGCTCCAGCTCCCGCACCTGTCCCGATCCGCGTCGACTGGTCCCACGGCAGCAGCAGATCACCCAGCAACACGCACAACCCGAACACCGCCAAACATCCGGCAATGACGAGCAACCAACGCCCAGTCCTGTTCACCCTGACGCCCCCTCATGCTGAACGAGGCATCCATCTTCCCACCCGGACATGGCAGTTCACCCCGTTGTGGCGAACACGGGATCGCCTGCCGTGGCCTGGGCCGAGGACGCAGCCTCCCCTTGGCGGGTGCGCACAGGACAGCATCAAGGCGCGCGTCCGCTGACCGATCGCGCAACACCCCAGCGAATGTAGCCCTACTCAAGCCTGCTGTACCGCAGGAGCCACACCGCCCGCGGTCTACGGCCACGCCGTCCCGGACACCTCCCCGGGGCACGACTTCCGTACTGCTGAGCCGTATCACCAGCAGTACCGTTCGGACATCAAAAACCCGAACGGGTAGTGTGGCCTTGGGGGAACTGAGGTGTCCTGCCTAATCAGCACGGCCAAGCCAAATGGCTGAGCCGGTCTCGCAGGAGGTGACAATGACCCTCAGGTGTTCCCCCGGGCAACCATCGGCTCTGCCAGGCTTGGGGCCGCGCAGTCATGCGGTCGGTCCCGCCAGCGCGTTGAGTCGTTCTTGAAGGGCCTGTATTCGGGACGAGTTGAGGGTCAGAGCTTCTTGAAGGTCATTTAGGTCGTTGAGCGCTTCAATGATGCGCGATGTACGCGGAGTACACGCCAGGAAACGCTCGAGCTCTTCGTCTGCCTTGTCCCATGACTGAGTGGCACAGTAGACGACCACAAGGTTTCCGTGTGCGTGGACCAGCCCTGCCCCTGAGACGGATGCCTTCCGGGAGAAGATATCTGCAGCACGTTGTAGATGGTGGTGTGATTCAGCTCGATCCAGCAACCGGAGCACGATGGCGTATCTCAAATGAAACCAGCCATTCTCCGGTTTGCACTCAATAGCGCGGGCAAGATCGTTAAGCGCATCGTCATAGTGACCCATGGATCGAAACGTGTCTCCGCGCCTGCATAAAATCCAAGCCTCTTGGGGGTTCAGTTCGAGAGCGCGGGTAAAGTCCGCGAGTGCGTCACTGAAGCGGCCCATGGCTCGGTGAACGTCTCCGCGGCGGAAGTACCGCAAACCGTCGTCCGATCCGTTCCCGATGACGTGATCAAGGTCGGCAAGGGCGGCTTCGTTACGCCCCAGACGCCAATAGACCTCAGCACGACTTGCCCTGGGCCACGCGTAGTTGGGGCTGAGCTCGAGGGCACGAGTGAGGTCGATGAGTGCCTCGTCATAACGCCTCATGAAACGGTAGGTCTCGCCGCGGCTGGCGATCGGCCAGGAATACTCGGGGTTGATCTCGATGGCACGGTTGTAGTCGGCGAGGGCTTCTTCTTCACGCCCCATGAGGAGATAGGTAAATCCACGGCGGGTAATGCTATCGATATCATCCGGGATGATATCTAGGGCTCGGGTGAACGAAACAAGGGCCTGCTCATAGCGTCCCGCCAACCGTTGGGTCTCACCGATGCCAGAAAAGGCGCGACACCGGCCAGGGACCAAGGCCAAGGATGTGGCATAGTCATCAAGTGCTTCGTCGTAATGTCGCGCGGCCCGGCGCTCGCTAGCCCGGAGTGTGTAGGCAAGTGCGCGACCCTCGGTGGGAAGTTCTGATGCGCTCATCAGCTTGGTGAGAATGCAGATGATGCTGGAGGAATCCTCGGGTTCTGCGGAAGCAGTGCTGATGCGTTGCCCCCAGCCCGTGAGCGCTGGACTATCGGCGTCGTGTCCGGCTTGTAGCAGCATCTGTGCCCAGCGCCGCACTACGGCAACTCCCTGCTCGCTAGCAAGGACCACCTCGTGAAGTGAGTCGGGCAGGGCCTCAGCGGGGCTGGCGCACAGACGGTGGTACGTCTCATGCAGCTTATGCTCCCGCCACTCAGCGTCACGCCAGTAAACGTTGAAGGGTAGGGCACTTTCACATGTTCGACAGCGCTGGCGGTAGACGTCAGCAAGGTCGTTCTGTTGCTGCCGCCACCGTGCGGGGGACTGTGTGCGATGCAGGCGGATCATGGAGGCACGGACCACATCGTGGTAGCGGGAACGGCCGGGGGAGCCGGCAACAAAGGGCAGGTTCCTCAGCCAGGCGTATTGATCAGCTTGTGTCTCGGGCGCCATCGTGCGATAGATGTCTTCGTCCAGGTGCAGAGGTAGTGAGCACGAGCAGGCTATGTCCCGCTGCTGCACGTCACTTATCCATTTCAGGAATCGCTCGACAGCAGTGTCGGACGGATCATCGATCTCGTTGACATTCTGGGGACGATTTTGGGCGAGCGTGTCGACCAGTACGGGCAGCCGACCCGTCAACTGCAGGACGACTTGGACGACCTCCTCGCTGACGACACCTCGCGTGGCCAGCATCCGCCGGGCCTCGTCTTCGGTGAAGACGTCAAGGGGAACCTCGGCCATGAGGTCTAGGTAGTCTCTCCAGCAACGGGCATCGAGGGCGCCCTGTCCGGACAGAACGGCCAAAACGTTGTTGGGTAGTTCCCCGTACTCCTCAGCTATCAGAACGTCACGCAACCACTCGTTCAGCAAGGGGCCGGTCTGCTCAATGACATCGAAAAACAGCACCAGCCAGCGACGCCGCTCCGCTGCGTCAGCCAGATCTGTTAGAAAGACCGGTGTCAGTGTGCGCAATGGTGACAGAACCAGCTGGGCATCGCTGTGGGTGCGGAACCGCGCGCTGATTGAGGTCCGTAGCCGGTCTGCACCACGCGCGACGTGCTGTGGATCGATGGCACCCGTTACAGCCCCCACCCCCGGCAACAATCCCAGTCCGGCCAATGAGACCTGTGCTGCCATGGTGCTGGAGACTCTCGGCGCATCGAGAGGTCCACTCCCGGTTTCTCCTAACCTCGCGCCGGCGGCCGCTTCTTCCTCATGACATTGCTGGTAATAGAGCGCTAGTTGTCTATCAAACCGCTTGAGCACTATGCCTTGCCGAGCGAACTGGACGCTGATCGCTTCCATCGCCTCAACGACACTGTGCGTGTCATCGTCAAGATAAGCGGTCGCTGCTCCCTGTTCGCGTGCAACGATCTCCCATTGCCTCACCAGCGACGACTTTCCCACACCAGCTTGTCCATGCACGTGAAACAGGTACTGGAACGCGTCATGTTCAGGATCTCGGTCCAAGTTGTCCCGGAAAGCTGCTAGCTCAATGCTGCGGCCGACGAAACTGCTCCGTCGACGCCGACGGATGAGCTCCTGACGCGACGGTCGCATCGCTGACACCCCCACCACTCGGGCCCTCAGCATGACGCGTTTTCGCACGGTTATGGAAGAGGCTACACAGGTGGTGGAGACTGCAAGGTATCCGTCAAGACCGTTTTGCAACGCTCAATGATGTTGTGCCGGGTACCAATCGGGGCCGAACGTGCGAACTGATGCCCCTGTAGCACCTGTGCACGGGTTGACTGCGCTCCACCAGGAGATACCGGAGGACAAGCTGTCCCGGGTCGCCGCCTACGACTGGTTCGGCTCGGTCGCCCTGGTGCCGCTGGCGACGGCCCTGGCCGGCCCGGCGGAGACGGCGTTCGGGCGCACGTCGGCGCTGTGGGGCTGCGCAGCGCTGGTGGTCGTCGTGACGGCGGCGGTGCTCTGCGTGCCGGATGTGCGCAATCTCCGTCGCCGTACCAGGCACGTGTCCGCGAGCGAACGGGTCGGCTCAGCCGATGCTGAAAGCGCCGTCGGGGGGCTCGGGTGAGGGCTCCGCGTCCTCGTCCCGCACCGGCCTCGCCCCACCGATGAACTGCCGCAGGGCGGCGCCGTGTTCGACCCGGGCCGGGAAGGCGTCGCCGGCCATGAGCCGGGCGAGGGGCGCCGTGTCGAGCGGCCGGTGCGCTGCCACCAGCACCGCGTTCCCGAACCGCCGCCCGCGCAGCACGCCCGGTTCGGCGATCAGGGCGAGTTCCTCGAACACGGCGGCGAAGTTGGCGAGTTGGGAGCGCAGGAAGGCGAACGGGGCGGCATCGGCGAGATTGGCGAGGTAGACCCCGTCGCCCCTGAGCGCCCGCGCGGCGTGCCGGGCGTACTCGACGGACGTCAGATGCGCGGGCACCCGGGAGCCACCGAACACGTCGGCGACGAGGATGTCCGCAGAGCCCGCGGGAGCCGCTTCCAGCCAGGCCCGCGCGTCGGCGGCGTGCAGCGCGATCCCGGCCCCCGCGGGCAGCGGCAGATGCTCGACGACCAGCTCCAGCAGCCCCCGATCCGCCTCGACGACATCCTGCCGGGACCCCGGCCGGGTAGCCGCGATGTACCGGGGCAGGGTCAGCGCCCCGCCGCCGAGATGCAGCACATCCAGAGCACGCCCCGCCTCCACGACGGTGTCCAGTACGTGTCCGAGCCGGCGGGTGTACTCGAATTCCAGGTACTCCGGATCGTCAAGATCGACGTACGACTGAGGCGCCCCGTCGACGGTGAGCAACCAGGCCCGCTTCCGATCGACGTCGGGCATGAGCTTGGTGAAGCCGTGGTCGGTGGTCCGGGCGACGGGTATCGAGTCGTTCACTCCTCCATTCTCGGTGAGAGTGCCGGCCTCAGGGGCGCGGGGAACTGCGCGACCCGCCACGACGGTCCCGCAGTCCCCCACGCACCCGGCACCACCCCCTACGGGACGGCGGTCACGGTCCCCGCCCCCACCGTCCGGCCACCCTCACGAATGGCGAACCCGAGCCCTGGCTCCAGGGGAACCTCGCGCCCCAGTTCAACAGTCATCGTGACCGTCTCCCCGGGCCGCGCGACCCCCACCTCGCCGAGGTCGATGTCGCCCACCACATCCGCCGTACGGATGTAGAACTGCGGCCGGTACCCCGTGACGACAGGCGTCGTACGCCCACCCTCGCGGGCCGAGAGGACGTACACCTGCGCGGTGAACCGGCTCCGCGGCGTCACACTGCCGGGCGCCGCGACCACGTGCCCCCGCCGGACGGCGTCCCGTGGCACGCCGCGCAGCAGCAGCGCCACGTTGTCCCCGGCCTGCGCGTCGTCCATCGGCTTGCCGAAGGTCTCCAGGCCGGTGACCACGGTCTCCAGCCCGGCGCCGAGCACTTCGACCCGGTCGCCCACCCGAACGGTGCCCCGCTCGACGGCCCCGGTGACCACGGTCCCCCGGCCGGTGATCGTGAGCACGTTCTCGACGGACAGCAGGAACGGCGCGTCCACGTACCGCTCCGGCATCGGGACGTAGGTGTCCACCGCGTCGAGCAGCGCCTCGATGGACGCCGTCCACTGGGGGTTCCCCTCCAGCGCCTTCAGTCCCGAGACCCGTACGACGGGCGCGGTGTCGCCGCCGTAGCCGTGCTGCGAGAGCAGGTCGCGGACCTCCAGCTCGACGAGGTCGATGAGCTCCTCGTCCCCGGCGTCGGCCTTGTTGAGGGCGACGACGATGTGGTCGACGCCCACCTGCCGGGCGAGCAGGACGTGTTCGGCGGTCTGCGGCATGATCCCGTCGAGCGCGGACACGACGAGGATCGCCCCGTCCAGCTGCGCGGCGCCGGTGACCATGTTCTTGACGTAGTCGGCGTGGCCCGGCATGTCGACATGCGCGTAATGACGGGTGTCGGTCTCGTACTCGACGTGCGCGATGTTGATGGTGATCCCGCGCGCGGCCTCCTCCGGCGCCCGGTCGATGCGGTCGAAGGGCACGAAGGTGCCGGAACCGCGCTCGGCGAGGACCTTGGTGATCGCGGCGGTCAGGGTGGTCTTGCCGTGGTCGACATGGCCCATGGTGCCGATGTTGAGATGCGGCTTGGTGCGCACGTATGCGGTCTTGGACATGGCTGTACCTCGAAGTCTCTGCAGAAGTCTCCGCGAAGGAGAGAGGGACCCCAAGGACTTGCCGACCCTCCCCCTGCGGGGTCCGCCGGACGTTCCGGAGAGGGTCAGCTTCGGGCGCCGTCGGCTGCGGCCAGGAGGACCGGAACGGCAGCCTTCGGAGCATCCGCGACTGCGGATGCTGCGAGGACGAAGGCGTGCCGGAACATGAGGTCGATCATCGTCGACGTGTTGCCCGACGTCGAATGGTTTTCCGCGGATGGGGAGTTCGTGCCCTACGCCCCGATGTTCTTCAGTGCCTCCCGCACCGACAGCGGCGCGAACCGGTCGCGTTCGCGTGCCAGGAAGTCCCGTACGGCCTCCGGGTCGGTCTTCGCGTACTCGCGCAGACACCAGCCGATCGCCTTGCGGACGAAGAAGTCCGGGTGGCCCGACTGGCGCAGGCAGTAGGCGAAGAGGCGGTCGGTGTCGGTGCGTTCCTTGTAGCGCAGTTGGTGGAGCAGGGCTGTACGCGCGACCCACATGTCGTCGTCCGCGATCCAGTCGTCCATGTCGGCCGTGAGCTTCGGATCGGCGGTGACGAGTCCGCCGACGACATGGGCGGCGAGCAGGTCGACGGTGTCCCACCAGGAGACGGTCGCGATCAGGTGCCGGGCGACCGGGAGGAGGCCGGAGGAGCAGCGCGCCACGTGCCGGCGCAGATAGTCGACGGCGAAGTAGTGGTACTCACGCTCGGGCAGCTCCCAGCAGCGCAGGGCGACCGCGACGCAGTCGGCCTCGTCGGGGCGGGGTGTGCCCTGGAGAACGGTGCGGGTCAGGGCGCGGCGCACCGGCGTCGTGAGGCCGAGGAAGGGGGCGACGTCCTTCATGTACGCCCGCATGGCCACGGCACGTTCCGGGTCGGCCGCCTCGGCGTACGCGGGGACGAGCCGCGCCAGCACCGTGTCGGCCAGGGCACTGCGCGGAACTTCCAGTGTTCCTCTACCTGTGACGCCCATGAGACGAACCATACGGCGATCAATCATCTTCGTCGGTTACTGTCGCCGAATGCTCGACGATGCCACCACCCGCTCTGGGGGCACCGCCATCGCTTCGCCGCCGGCCGCCGCCAATGAACTCGCCGTCGCCGCACCCGTGCCGGCGCCCGTAGCCGCAGGTTTCGCCGCGCGCTGCGGGAGAGCGCTGCTCTCGCCCTGGTCGCGGCTGTCCCTGCTCCTGGTGCTGCTCGCGGCCGCCGCCGCGTCCGTGCTGCTCTTCGAGCCGCACAAGCTCCTGGCCGACGGCTGGCCGCCGCAGGTCGGCGGGCCGGTCGCGGTGGTGCTGTTCGCCGTGGGGTACGGCCTGATCACCGTGGCGTTCGTGCCGCGGCCGCTGCTGAACCTGGCGGCGGGCGCGCTCTTCGGCTCGGCTCTGGGCATGGGTGCCGCCATGGCCGGCACCGTGATCGGTGCCGCGATCTCCTTCGCGCTCGGCCGGATGCTCGGCCAGGACGCGCTGCGCCCGCTGTTGCGCGGGCGGTTGCTGAAGGCGGCGGACAAGCAGTTCAGCAGGCACGGTTTCCGCTCGATGCTGGCGGTGCGGCTGTTCCCCGGTGTGCCGTTCTGGGCCGCAAATTACGCCGCCGCCGTCTCCCGCATGGGGTATGTGCCCTTCCTGCTGGCCACGGCGCTCGGTTCGATCCCCAACATCGGCGCGTACGTCGTCGCCGGCGCACGGGCCTCGCAGCCCACGTCCCCGGTGTTCCTGATCGCGGTGGCCGCCATCGCGCTGCCGGCGCTCGCGGGCGCGGTGGTGGCCTGGCGCAAGCGCCACCACCTGCGCAGTCGCTGAGCGGTCTCCCGACAGCCCGGCGGCCCGGCCGTCAGACCGACTCGACGATCATCGCGTTGGCGAGGCCGCCCGCCTCGCACATCGTCTGGAGCGCGTAGCGGGCGCCGCGCTCGCGCATCGCGTGGACCAGGGTCGTCGTCAGCCGGGTGCCGCTCGCACCGAGCGGGTGGCCGAGGGCGATCGCGCCGCCGTGCACATTGACCTTGGCGAGGTCGGCGCCGGTCTCCTGCTGCCAGGCCAGCACGACGCTGGAGAACGCCTCGTTGACCTCGAAGAGGTCGATGTCGCCGAGCGACAGTGATGCCCTGCGGAGCACCTTCTCTGTCGCCGGGATGACTCCCGTGAGCATCAGCAGCGGGTCGGAACCGGTGACGGCGAAGCTGTGCAGCCGGGCGAGGGGGCGCAGGCCGAGCCGGGCCGCCGTCTCGCCGGAGGTGATGAGGACGGCGGAGGCGCCGTCGTTGATCGGGCTGGCGTTGCCCGCGGTGACGTTCCACTCGATCTGCGGGAAGCGCTCGGCGAACGCCGGGTCGTGGTAGGCGGGCTTGAGGCCGCCGAGGATCTCGGTGGTGCTGCCGGGCCGTACGCACTCGTCGCGCGAGACGCCGTCCAGGGGCGCCACCTCGGCGTCGAACAGGCCCTGCTCCCAGGCGGCGGCCGCCTTCCGGTGCGAGGAGACGGCGAACTCGTCCATCTGCTCGCGGGTGATCGACCACTTCGCGGAGATCAGTTCCGCGCTGATGCCCTGCGGGACGAGTCCCTCCGGGTAGCGCTCGGCGATGCCGGGGCCGAAGGGGTCCTTGCCGGGCGGCACGTTCGACCACATCGGCACCCGGCTCATCGACTCGACGCCGCATGCGACGACGATGTCGTACGCCCCCGAGATGACGCCCTGCGCGGCGAAGTGCACGGCCTGCTGGGAGGAACCGCACTGGCGGTCCACGGTGGTCGCCGGGACGGTCTCCGGGAAGCCGGCGGACAGGGCGGCGTACCGGGTGGTGTTCATGGCCTGCTCGCCGACCTGGTCGACGGTGCCGCCGATGACGTCGTCGATCAGCGCCGGGTCGACACCCGAGCGCTCGACGAGGGTGCGCAGGGTATGGGCGAGGAGCTGGACGGGGTGGACGTGCGCGAGGGAGCCGTTCGGCTTGCCCTTGCCTATGGGAGTGCGTACGGCTTCGACGATGACTGCGTCACGCATGGTGCGGGCCTCCTTGGCCGCCGGGCGGTGATCAGCGCGTGGGCCGGTGTGGTGACCGGCGCGATTACCGGTGAGTAGGAAATCCGAACTCACCATAGCCGGAGGGTTGGAAAATCAAACCCATACGGTTGGAAAGTCGAACTCGCCCCTTAGACTGAGCGGCATGGCCGCCACCAAAGATCCGCGCCCCTGTTCCATCGCAGACGCCCTGGCCCTCGTCGGCGAGAAGTACTCCCTGCTCGTGCTGCGCGAGGTGTGCCTGGGCAACGGCCGCTTCGACCAGCTCGTACGCAACATCGGCGCCCCGCGCGACATCCTGGCCACCCGGCTGCGCCGCCTAGTCGACGCCGGGATCCTCACGAAGCGCGCGTACAGCGAGCGCCCTCAGCGTTTCGAGTACCGGCCCACGCAGGCCGGCCTGGAGCTGGAGCCGGTTCTGATGACCCTCATGGCGTGGGGCGACCGCCATCTGCGGCACGACGAGGCCCGCCCCATGGTGATCGAGCACGTCTGCGGCAACGAACTGGTCCCGGTCGTCACCTGCCGGGCCTGCGGCGACCCGGTCCACCACGAGGACCTCACCGCCCATCCGCAGGTGCCGGGATGGACGGTGGCGGGGCCTTCGGCGGCGTGAACCGGACTTCGGCGGCATGAGTCGGACCAGCCGGACCGGCCACCGCGACGCTCACCAGGGATGCGTCTCCAGGTACTTGGTGATCTCCTGGCGCTCCCACACCCCGTCGGCCACGACGACCCGATAGCGACGGGTGAGAGTGGCGCCGGGCGCGAGTTCCAGTTCGTCGTGGAAGGCCCAGGACGGGGCCACACCGGCGAAGGGCTCGTCGCGTACGAACCAGTGGGCGGGGTGGGCGCCCCGCTCGCCGGCGTGGTCGTTCTCGGGGGCGTGCGCGAAGACGAGGGTCGCGTGGCCGTCGGCGCCGTCGTGCTCGCCTGAGTACGCGAGCCAGGGCGCCTGCGTGCCCATCAAACCCGGCCCCTCCCCGTCCGGGGCGGTGATCCGGCCGCCCCGGAACGCGCGCGGGCCGCGCCAGAACAGACCCGTGTAACCGGCCATCTCCCGCCCGGCGGTCGTGGGGCTGCCGAACCGCAGCGGCTCCGCACGCCGGTTCGTCACGGCGGTCGTCCAGGTCAGGGCCCATGAGCCGGACTCCGGCTCGACGTCGTGCACCTCGATCCGGCGCCGCTCGTCGGCCCACAGCTCACCGCCGTACGGATGCCAGGTCAGCCGCTCGGCGATGACGACCCGGCCGTCCGCCGAGGAGACCTCGTCGAAGCCGGCATGCGCCATCGACCCGACGCGCTCGGGGAGTTCGAGGTACCCCTGGCCGTGGACGTAGCTGTTGCCGCCCCACAGGTTCGCCCCCGACAGATGCGACGCGGTCAGCGACAGGCCCTTGTGCCAGCGGTGGTCGTGGGGGCGGTAGTCGGTGACGACGTCGCCGGCCAGCGTCCGCAGCGGGTGGACGTACGGCTTCGGCGCCTCCCAGGCGGCCTCCGCGCGGTAGACGTAGGCGAGCAGTTCGACGCCGGTGACCGGGTCGGTGACGGTGATGCGGTCGCCGTAGGAGTGGACGATGCGCAGCCCGGTCACGCGGCGGCCTCCTCGTCGGCGGCAGCGGGCCGGGCTTCCTGGGCGGGCGCCCAGCCCGGCGCGCCTCCGTGCATCGCCGAGTGGAAGGGGTCGCCGGGGCCGATCTCCCCCGCCCTGACCGTCGCGTCCGTGAACGCCGACTTGTACAGGGCGGCGATCAGCTCAAGGCTCGTCCGCCCGTCCTCGCCGCTGCTGCGCGGCCGCTGCCCGGCGCGCATGCTCGCGACCAGTTCCCGCAGCTGCTCCAGATGCGAACTGGGCACGTCCGCACCGAAGTCCTGCCAGGTGGCGGCCTCGGCGGCCGGCACGTCACGGGCCGGGGTGATGCGCCAGTCGTCGTTGCGGTGACCGTAGAGATGGGTCAGTTCGACCGTGGCGCGTTCGCAGTCGATACGAATGCGGCTGACCTCGTCGGGGCTCAGCACGCTGTTCACCACGGTCGCCATCGCACCGTTCGCGAAGCGCACCAGGGCGGTCGAGACGTCCTCCGTCTCCACGTCGTGCACCAGCCGGCCGGCCATGGCCCGCACTTCGCTCCAGGGTCCGAGCAGGTCGAGCAGCAGATCCATCTGATGGATGCCGTGGCCCATCGCCGGGCCCCCGCCCTCGGTCACCCAGCGGCCACGCCAGGGCACGGCGTAGTAGGCGCTGTCGCGATACCAGGTGGTCTGGCAGTGCGCGACCAGCGGGCGGCCCATGGCGCGCTCGGCCAGCAGGCGGCGCACGTGCCGGGTACCGGATCCGAAGCGGTGCTGGAAGACGATCGAGGCGTAGGGGCCGCCGTCCCGGCCCTCCTCGGCCTGGACGGCGTCGAAGTCGGCGAGGCTCGGCACCGGAGGCTTCTCGCACCACACCCAGGCCCCCGCGCGGAGGGCGGCGACGGTCTGGTCGCGGTGGAGCGTGGGCGGGGTGCAGATGACGACCAGGTCGGGCCGCTGCTCCTGGAGCATCCGGTCGAGGTCGGTGTAGCCGTGGAGGTCTCCGCCCGCGACGGCACGGAACGACTCCACCGAGGCCGCGTCGATGTCGACGGCGGCGACGAGCTCCGTCTCGCCCTCCTCAGCGAGCCTGACCAGCGCGGGGAGGTGCGAGTCGCGTGCGATGGCGCCGGTGCCGATCACGGCGACCCTGACGCGGCGGCCGGAGAGCGGAGCGGGGTGGGGCCGGTGCGTGCCGGAACCGGAAGCGGCCTCGGATGTTGCCATGGGCGTGATCAGACTCCTCCGGGACGACGAACGACGGGTGACCGGCTTCGCGTGCTGCAGGAATCCGAGAAGGGCGCAGCAAGCGCTTTCCGCTCGCTGCAACGTAAGCGGCGGCCCCGCAGCAGGTCAACACCGGTTTACGCGCGGGAGGCGAGTGCCTGCTCCGGCCCCTGTGCCGGAGCTGTCATCGCGGGACGCTACGCTGCCCCTCGACACTCGCGATCACTGCGCCGCCGACGCGTGTCCCTCATCGCCCTTGCCGCAATCAGCACTTGGACTCCCTACTTTCATGTCTTGGTTCGAATCACTCATCCTCGGACTCGTCCAGGGGCTGACCGAGTTCCTCCCCGTGTCCTCCAGCGCGCACCTGCGGCTGACCGCGGCGTTCTCGGGCTGGGAGGACCCAGGTGCGGCCTTCACCGCGATCACTCAGATCGGCACGGAGGCCGCGGTGCTGATCTACTTCCGCAAGGACATCGGGCGGATCATCTCGGCGTGGCTGCGGTCGCTGACCAACAAGGAGATGCGGCAGGACCACGACGCCCAGATGGGCTGGCTGGTGATCGTCGGCTCGATCCCGATCGGTGTGCTGGGTCTGACGCTCAAGGACCAGATCGAGGGGCCCTTCCGCGATCTGCGGATCACCGCGACGATGCTGATCGTCGTCGGCATCGTCATCGGCATCGCGGACCGGCTGGCGGCCCGTGACGAGACGGGCGGGCGGCACCGCGCGGCCAAGCAGCGCAAGTCGCTGGAGAGCCTGAACGTCAAGGACGGCCTGATCTTCGGCCTCTGCCAGTCCGCGGCCCTCATCCCCGGCGTCTCGCGCTCCGGCGCGACCATCAGCGGCGGCCTCTTCATGGGCTACCAGCGCGAGGCCGCGGCCCGCTACTCCTTCCTGCTCGCGATCCCGGCGGTCCTGGCCTCGGGCCTCTTCGAGCTCAAGGACGCGATGGAGAGCGACCACGTCTCCTGGGGCCCGACGATCTTCGCCACGATCATCGCCTTCGTGACCGGCTATGCGGTCATCGCCTGGTTCATGAAGTACATCTCCACCAAGAGCTTCATGCCGTTCGTCTGGTACCGCATCGCCCTCGGCATCATCATCATCGCCCTGGTGACGGCAGGCGTCCTGAGCCCCCACGCGGCGGAGTCGGCGGGCTGACGAGCCCGGCACCGCCGATGGCCCTCACCCAGCAATTCGCTCGCGTCACCTCCGAATACCTGGAGCAGTGCCGCGCAACGGCGGCGGATTCGCCGGGGGCGGCGCCCGATTGGGACCCGCCGCCGGAGGACCGCCTCGACACGGACTGGGCGATCTGGGGCCTCATCCGGTACTGCCGCGAGGCGGCGGCCGGCGCGGACCTGATCACGCTGCTCGACCGGGCCATCTCCGGGGACCCGGGCGGGGACGTGGCCTTCCTCGATCACGTCGAGGTCTATGACGGCTTCGAGGCCCCACCGCAGCTCCTCGCCGCCGCCGCTGTCGCGGACATCGCCCGCGCCCTGGCCTCGGTCGACCTATACGGTGTCCTCGCGGATCTGCCGCTCACCACCGATGAGGCGGCCGCCGCGTGTGGGTTCGGGCGCGGATTCAACGGTGATGTGCGGGCCTACCTCGTCCACCACTTCACGGCGATGCGGGAGTTCTACGACGGGGCGGCTCGGCACGGGCACTGTGTGATCGTCTGGACGGATTGAGCTCTGGGTCATGGCCTGAGTCTTCAGTCCGGGGCGCTGTTCGAGCCCCTAGCGGCAGGCCCCGGGGCCGTGTTCGAGCCCCGGACCTGCTGACTGACTGGTCAGTAATGACGGTCCGGTCGAAATCCGTGACCAATCACATACGTTGCGCGTAGCCGTCCGGTAGCGGACCGTCAGTTCTTGCCCCTAGGCTTGTCGGCATGTCCCCCGATTCCTTAGGCCCTGGTTCCGTGCGGTCTGCCACCGAGGTGAACGAGGCCATTCGTGCCCTGTGGATGCGTGCGGGCGGTTCGTTGTCCGCTCAGGAGCGCGCGGAGTACGAGCTGTTGGTGGTCGAGTGGGCCGCCGCCATCCGCGGCGACGTCATCGAAGCCGCTTGAAGAGGGGATCCTGAGAAGGACAACCCCAGTTGACGCCGGGCAGCGGTTGCGGCAGCCCCGCTTGAGGGCGCTGGGCCGCCACCACTAGCCCGCAGATGCGCGAGGACCTCGTCCCCCACTCGATGTGGCGGTTTCTGCCGATCCAGTCAGTCCAGGACCGAGCAGTCCAGGATCCGCCCGTCCACCGTCCCCACGATCAGCCGCTGTTGCTCGGCGCTGAACGCGGCGGACAACGGCGTGACCGGGTGGCCGTGTGCGCGCAGGGTGTGCCGGGCTCGCACTTCGCCCGTCGCCGAGTCCAGGATCTCCACCTCGCCGGTGAGATACACGACGTACGTCCTCCGCTCGTCGCCGTCGAGATCGGCGAGCGGCTTGTCGGTGCGGTGCACCCATCGTGCCTCTCCGTCCGGCAGCCGGCGGCTCACGACGTACGTGCCCTCGCGACCCTCCGCGTAGGTGGCGCCCGGATCGTACGTACGGCCCGCGTGGATGAGGGTGTCCGTCAGCTCGACGGCGGGGCCGTACCAGGGCTGGAGTGTGGACGCCGGGTCCCAGCGCAGGGGGAAGAGCGGGCGCAAGGTGGCGGGGCCGTGGGCGCCGGGAGGATCGATCGTGTGGATCCACGGCGAGTCGTCGGGGCCGGGTCCGTCCACGTACAGCAGACGGGCGCTGTGTCTGACGCGCAGCGCCGGGGAGTTGGATCCGCTGGGAGCGAGGTCGAGGCGTGCTGCCTCCTGGTGCGTCGGGGCGAACAGCAGCGTGGCGTGCGGGTCGCGCCCTTGCGGGCGCAGGGCGAGCCAGCCTTCGTCCGCGGCGCACAGCGCTGGGGCCGACGGCAGGTCCAGGCTGTCCACCACACCGCCGTCCGTCGTCGATATCCGCTGAACGGTGGTCGCGCGGTTGACCAGTCGTCCCGTCACCTCGTCGCGCCGGTGGCCCTGGTACGTCACCCACGCCGACTCGCCGTCAGGTGCCGCCTCGACCCGGACGCTCCCCTCCCCGTCGGCGGGAAGTGTCCACCTCAGCGTGCCCGCCGGGTCCCAGCATTCGAGGTCCGTGTGCCGCCCGGTGGCGAGCACCCGGCCGTCGTTCGGCACCGCCAGGTCCCGCACCTCCGCCCGTCGCCGCCACCGGTCCTCGGTCAGCCGCGCGAGGGTGTCCCGCACATGGGGGTCGTACAGAAGCCCGCTCTCGACCATCGGATGACGTGCCTCGTCGGGGTCGACCAGACCGGCCGGAGCAGACAGCCAGTCGTCCACCCCGACAGCCAGCTCGAAGCCCTTGCGGAAGCCGCCGTCCTTGTCCTCGGGGGAGAGCAGCATCGCGAGCCTGCCGTCCTCCAGCCAGCGCAGGTGGCGCACTTGGCGGCTCTTGCTGAGCAGGTTCGTCACGCACCCGGTCTCCAGGTGCAGCAGGAGCAGTTGACCCTCGAAATCCCACGAGCCGTCGTAGCGGCCGGTGCCGACGGCGACGAGCGGCAGCTCGGGGTGGGGCTCGATGGCGCATACGGAGTAGCGGGAGGCGACGACGTGGCGCGGACGGAGGGTGTCGGCCTCGTACACGCCGATCCGGTGGGCCGACCAGTGGCCCGTACCGCGCCACATGACGTGCCCGAGGTCACCGGCCGCGATGACACAGCCGTGACGCTCGTCGGTCACCGCCCACACGGGCCGGCCGATCTCGGCGAACGGCTGGTCCCCGAGTACGCGGCGGACGGTCAGCTGATCCGGCATGACGATCTCCCCAGGTCGCGCTGTGAGTTGACGGCAGCAGGGCGGGTGAGGCACCGGACGTGCAACTGTTCGGGACCGGCGGGAGTCTAGCGATCGCAGCGATGTTCTCCCGGAAGACACCGTCCGTTTCCCCGCGTTCCGACAGAGGTTTCCCTCCATGCCGATGCCCCCGCACAGCCGTCGCGCCTCCCGTACCGCCGTCGCCGCCCTCGGCGCCGCCGGCCTGATCGCGCTGGCCGCAGCTCCCGCCGCCTTCGCCGATGAAACCGCACCCGAACTGGTCGTCGGAGGCATCGAGCCGATCGACGGAGTGCAACCGGGGAGCATCTTCGATCTGCCGGTCACCGTGGCGAACAAGGGCACCCAAGCCTCCGAGAAGGTGTGGGTCACCTACGCCGTCACCCGGGGACTCGATTTCGCGGAGGTTCCCTCCAACTGCCGGGCACAGCGGGTCCGGTCCTACGACGAGATGCCCGAGAGGTGGACCGTGGCGTGCGGGTTCGACCATGCGGTGGAGCCGGGCGTCGTCTACACGCCCGAGAGGCCACTTCGAGTCAAAGCCCTGGACCGCGCGTTCAACGACGAGCTGCTTCTGCGCGTCGACGAAAACGATCCAGGGGTGGACGAGAACGGCTACCCGCCGGTGGCAGGGACCGCACCGGCGGTGGAACTCGTCGAACGACAGGCCGGGGGCGAGGGGTCCGCGCGAGTCGTCATCCTGCCCGTCACCTCCGTCAACACGGCCGACTACCAGGTGACGGGTGCCGCGTTGAAGGGGCGCGTCGGTGACACTGTGCCGATGAAGGTGGAGTTCACCAACGCCGGGCCCGCCTGGTTCATGGCCAAGGTGGGGGAGCGAACCGCGAGGGTCATGGTCACGCCGCCCGCTGGAACGTCGGTCGTCAAGGCCCCCGGGTTCTGTAAGGCCAAGGGTGATGCGTACGAGTGCGGTATGAGTCAGCGGGCTCTCAACGAGGACGGCCGAGAGACCTACACCTTCCAGCTGAAGATCGACAAGAGGGTGGCGCACACCAAGGGCTCGGTGGCGCTGACTACCGAGGCGAGGCCTGTCGACCCCGACAAGTCCAACGACAAGGCCGACATCACGCTGGACGTCACGGGTGGGGGGTCGACCGGCTCGCCGGGTGGCTCGGGCAGTGACTCGGGCGGATCGTCCGGCGGAGCGGCCGGTGGATCGTCCGGCGGAGCGGCCGGTGGGGTGTCTGGCGGAGCGGCCGGTGGGGTGTCATCGACCGGCGGCGACGGCACCGCGGCGAATGGCGGCCATCTGGCAGAGACCGGGTCCTCGGCGTTGCCGATCACGGGCATGGCTGCCGCGGCGGCGGTGGTCACGGGTGCGGGCATGCTCGTCATCGTGCGCCGCCGCCGGGCCCAGAGCCTGAACTGACGACCGTCCGATGCGAGCCGGACCCCACCCCGGGCAACCGGCTCCCACTCCAGGCAGCCGGCCCCGGACCTCCGCGCTGCCTTGATCGGCGGCCCGGTCCCGGCCCGGCGCTCGTCTTCGTCCATCGCCATGCCTTCTCAGTGGGAGCGGGCCTCGGTCGTCCAAAGCGAAAGGTCGCTGCTCGTCGCCACGGCGATGGTCCGGCCGGAGGGTGAGAAACCGGCTGCCCGGAGTTCGGAGTGGTTCGAGTGGAAGATGTGCCACCACCGCTCACCGTGTGGGCCGGGGTGGGGCAACCCGCCGTCACCCGACAGCAGGACTCGCTCGTTCGGCCAGGCCGGGGCGACGACTTCAAGGGTCCAGCCGTCCTCGGTGGTGGTGTGAAGCCCGCCGCCGAAGAGCCCGGCGATGCGTACGCGACTTCCGGCGACCGGCCCCAGCCCGGGGCAGGACAGATCGGCGACGGCGTCGGGCGTGCTGTCCACCGGATCGGGGGCCCGATTCCTGGCGATCTTCTCCCCCGTGACGGCGTCGAAGAGCCCGTGACCGTCGTGGGAGACGACCATCACCAGGTCACGGCCGCTGTCCGGATGCGACGCGAAGCCGATCCCGAGGAGTCCACCGACCGGTTCGAAGGCAACGCGCCGCCAGGGCTCCGGCGCCGGCACAACCGGAGCCGCCAGCAGCCGGTCCCGCATCGCCTGCTGATACGCCGACAGCTCAGGCTCAGGCTCACGCTCCGATTGCTCGACCGGAGCAGCCTTCTTGATCCTCACGGGCACCAGCCTCGCCCCACCTCCCGCCCACATCCACTGAATATCGCCGTCCGCCCTCTTGGAACCGTCCACCTCATGCCCAACACTGAGCCGATGACGCAGCGTGTGGAACTAGCCACCCTGAGGGATCGGTTGGCGGTCGACGAAGTGATCACCGACTACGCGGTGGCCGTGGACGACGGCGACTGGTCGCTGTACCGGAGCCTGTTCACCCCCGACGGGCGCGCGGACTACCGCTCGGCCGGCGGCATCGAGGGGGACGCCGGCAGCATCGCCGCATGGCTCGCGGAGAGCCTGCGGTTGTTCTCGATGCGCCAGCACCTCATCGTCAACCGCCGGGTCCGCTTCGGGCCCCTGGAGCAGGACACCGGCGACACGGCCCGGGTGCAGGCCGACTACGTCAACCCGATGCGGTTCGCGGCGGACGGCGAGGGCTCCGCGGCGCCCGACTTCGTGTGCGGCGGCCGGTACGCCTTCGGGCTGCTGCGCACGGACGACGGCTGGCGGCTGCGCGAGGTCGTCGTCCAGGAGAAATGGCGCCGGCTGCCCGAGCGGACCGCCCCGGCGGTGATCGACTGAGCGGACGCCCACTGTCCCACTGTCAGTGCCTGTGAGCACACTGGAAGCACGACGAGGTGGGTAGGGAGGCCGCATGGAGACGATCAGCGACTGGCTCGCCTCACCCTGGCGGCGCTCCACCGCCGCCGTCCTCGCGGGTGCGCTGCCCGTACTCGCCTTCCCGCAGCCGTCGCTGTGGTGGTTCGCCTACGTCGCCCTGGTCCCGTGGATCGCACTCATCCGCACGGCGCCGACCGGGAAGCGGGCGCTGCGCGACGGCTGGTGGGGCGGCTTCGGCTTCATGCTGGCGATGCACCACTGGCTCCTCCCGAACCTGCACGTCTTCACGTTCGTCATCGCCGGCCTGCTCGGCGCGCTGTGGGCCCCCTGGGCCTGGCTGGTGCGCCGTTTCCTGGGCGCGCCCAGGCCCTCCCCCGGCCGGGTGGCGGCGGCACTGGCCGTCCTGCCGTCCGGATGGCTCATGATCGAGCTCGTCCGTTCCTGGCAGGGGCTCGGCGGCCCGTGGGGTGTGCTGGGCTCCAGCCAGTGGCAGGTCGAGCCCGCTCTGCGGCTCGCCTCGGTCGGCGGGGTGTGGCTGATCAGCTTCCTGGTGGTGACCGTGAACGTCGCGGTCGCCGTGCTGGTGACGGTGCGCACGTCACGGGTCCCCGCGGTGGCCGGTCTCGCCGCCACGGCCGTGGCCACCTCGGCCGCCTGGGTGTGGTCCCCGCGCCCCGACGTCCACGACCGGGTCCGGATCGCCGTGGTGCAGCCCGGAGTCATCCTGGGCGGCACGGACGGCCCCGACCGGCGCTTCGACCGCGAGGAACAGCTCACCCGTGAGCTGGCGGGACAGGACGTCGACCTGATCGTGTGGGGCGAGAGCAGCGTCGGTTTCGACCTCGGCGAGCGTCCCGACCTCGCCCGGCGGCTCGCGGCGCTCTCGCGGGAGACCGGGGTGAACATCCTGGTCAACGTGGACGCCCGGCGCTCCGACAGGCCCGGCATCTACAAGAGCTCCATCCTCATCGGCCCGGACGGCCCGACCGGCGCCCGCTACGACAAGATGCGGCTGGTCCCCTTCGGGGAGTACATACCGATGCGCTCGATGCTGGGCTGGGCGACGTCCGTGGGCAAGGCGGCCGACGAGGACCGCAGGCGCGGCACGCGTCAGGTCGTGATGGACGCCGGGCACGGGCTGCGGATCGGCCCGATGGTGTGCTTCGAGTCCGCGTTCTCCGACATGAGCCGCAACCTCGCCGACCACGGTGCCGAGGTGCTGGTCGCCCAGTCGGCGACGTCGACGTTCCAGCAGAGCTGGGCCCCTGAGCAGCATGCCTCGCTGGCCGCGCTGCGCGCCGCAGAGACCGGCCGGCCGATGGTGCACGCGACGCTGACCGGCGTCTCCGCCGTGTACGGCCCGAGCGGGCAGCGCATAGGGCCCTGGCTGGGGACGAGCGCGAGCACGAGCGCGGTCTACGAGGTGCCGCTGTCCACCGGTGTCACGCCGTACGTCCGCTTCGGCGACTGGCCGGTGTATGCGGCACTGCTGATCATGGCCGCGTGGTGCGTGAGCGAGGGCGTCCGGACACAGCGGCCCCGGTTCAGGCGGTCCGCTCCTGAACCGCACGTACGACCCGCTCGCACAGCTCATGGGTCGCCAGCGCGTCCCGGGCACTGAGCACCTTGCCCGCGCGCACGGCGTCGAGGAAGGCGAGCGTCACCTGCTCGATGCCGCGCTGCCGGGCCACCGGCACCCAGTCCCCGCGCCGTCGCACGGTCGGCTGGCCCTTGTGGTCGACGACCTCGGAGAGGTTGAGGACCTGACGCTTGGTGTCCTGTCCGGACACCTCGAGGATCTCCTCGGCCGAGCCGCTGAGCCGGTTCATCACGCCGAGCGCGGTGAAGCCGTCCCCGGCGAGCTGGAGCACGACGTGGTGCAGCAGCCCGTCCACGACGCGGGCCCGCACGGTCACGTCGTCGACCGGGCCGGGCGCGAGGAAGCGCAGGGTGTCCACGACGTGGATGAAGTCGTCGAGGATCATCGTGCGCGGCTCTTCCGGCAGCCCGATCCGGTTCTTCTGCATCAGGATCAGCTCGCGCGGATGATCGGCGCACTGCGCGTAGCCGGGGGCGTAGCGCCGGTTGAAGCCGACGGCGAGGCTCACGTTCCGCTGCTCGGCGAGGGCCACCAGCCGCTCGGAGTCCGCCAGCCGATAGGCCAGCGGCTTGTCGACATACGTCGCCACGCCGGCCTCCAGCAGCCGGGTCACGATCTCCGGGTGGGCGCCGGTGGGCGCGTGCACGAACGCGGCGTCGAGGTCCTGGGCGAGCAGTGAGTCGAGGTCCTCGTGGCGCTGCGCGGCGGGCAGGTGAAGGCCGTCGGCGACCCGGGCGAGCGTCGCGGGCGTACGGGTCTGAAGGTGCAGTTCGACCCCGGGGAGGCCGCCGAGCACCGGCAGGTATGCCTTCTGCGCGATGTCGCCGAGTCCGATGCAGCCGACCTTCACGGGGTTGTCTCCTCTAGCTGTTGCCGGACGGGCCGGCGGTTGCCTGCCGGGTCTTGTCGGCAGCATACGGCGCCTGCGGCGGCCGCCAGTCGGCGATGCCCTCGAAGCCCCGCAGGAACAGCAGCGGCGCGGCCTTCGACACCGCGGCCAGCGCCGTGTTCCGTACGGCGATCCCGGCGCGGCCGGTCATCATGTTCAGCCGGCCGACGCGGACGGCCTGGCGTGCGACGGCGGTCGTACGCGGCAGGCGGGCCGCGGTGTAGCCGGCGAGGTCGGCGCCGTGGTGCGCCAGTACGACGGCGTCCTCGATGGCCTGGTTGCCGCCCTGCCCGAGCGTCGGCGGCATCGCGTGCGCGGCGTCCCCGACCAGGGCGACCCGGCCGCGGTGGAACGCGGGCAGCGGGTCGGCGATGTGGTGGACGTCGTGGCGCAGGACGTCCTCGGGGCGGGCGGCGGCGAGGATCGCGGGGATCGGGTCGTGCCAGTCGCCGTACCGGCGCAGCAGTTCGGCCCTCTCGTCGTCGGGGGCATGCTCTCCGGCGGGCGTGACGGCCGCGGCGTAGGCGTAGACCCGTCCGTCCTTGAGCGGGTGCGAGCCCCAGATACGGCCCCGGCCCCAGGTCTCGTGCGAGGCGAACCGCGCGCCGGGCACGGGGATGACGACCCGCCAGGTGGTGAACCCGGAGTAGACGGCCCCGGGGTGGTGCGGGAACAGCGCCCGCCGTACGGCGGACCGGATGCCGTCGGCGGCCACCACGAGGTCGGCCTCCAGTTCGCCGTCCGGGGTGCTCACGCGCGCGGGACGATCGACGTCGCCCGGGTCGGCGAGCCTCGCGTCGGCCCCGGTGCGGACGGCCCCGGACGGGAGCCTTGCGGCGAGGCTGTTGATGAGGGTGGCGCGGTGCAGCAGGACGAGGGGGCCGCCGAAGCGGGCGGCGACGGCGTCGGCGTCCGTGCGGGAGAGCCAGCGTCCGGAGGGGGTGCGCAGGCCTCCGTCGCCCTGCCAGGCCGCGAGGTCGCGGATCTCGTCGCCTACGTCGATGACGTCCAGTGCGCGCAGGGAGTTCGGTGCGAGGGAGATGGCCGCGCCGACGGGTTCCAGGGACGGCGCGCGCTCCAGCACGGTGACGTCCCAGCCGCTGCCGCGCAGTGCGACCGCCGCGGTCAGGCCTCCGATGCCGCCGCCGATGACGACGGCCCGCCTGGACTGTGCCATGGGTCCTCCTGAGAAAACTACAGGTGTAGTGCCTTCATGTGCCGACTGTACTACAGACGTAGTGAGGGGAGTAGGTTGATCTCCATGTCCGAACGCACCACGGGCGCCTCGCGCGCCGATCTCGTCGCCGACACCGCCCTCGCGCTGCTCGCCGAGCGCGGGATGCGCGGGCTCACGCACCGGGCGGTCGACGAGACGGCCGGGCTGCCGCAGGGCTCGACGTCGAACGTGGCGCGCACCCGGCAGGCACTGCTGGAAGTGACCGTGCGCAGGCTCGCCGACCGAGAGGCGAAGGTCCTGGCCCTGGAGGAGATGCCGGACCCGCGCGGCGGCCTGGACTCGCTGGCCGACGGGCTGGCACTGGCCACGCACCGCTCCCTGACCCGCAACCGCGAACTGACCCTCGCCCGTTACGAACTCGCCCTGGAGGCCACGCGCCGCCCCGAGCTGCGCGCCTACTTCGACGCGACCGGCGCCCGCTTCCGCGACCAGCTTTCGGCCCTGGTGACCGCCCTGGGCTCGACGGCCCCGGCCCGGCACGTGCTGTCGCTGGTCTCGTGGGCGGACGGGCTGATGTTCAACTGTGTGGCCGGGTCCTTCAACGCGGAGGCGCCGAGCCTGGACGAGGTGCGGGCGGGGCTGCGGGAACTGCTCGGCGGGATGTTCGACGAGCCTTCCGAGCCCGCGAAAACTGCTGGTGAGCCAGGGTGAGTTGAGCGACGATGCGGGCATGACGACAGAACGCGACGAGCCCGCGACCACCGCCGACGAGCGCACGATGCTGGAGGGCTGGCTGGACTACCACCGTCAGACGCTCGCGTGGAAGTGCGAAGGTCTGACCGACGCCCAGCTCAGGACCGCGTCCGTGGAGCCGTCCGAGCTGTCCCTGATGGGGCTGGTGCGGCACATGGCGGAGGTGGAGCGCGGCTGGTTCCGTCAGGTGCTCATGACCGACGACGCCGGACCGATCTACGGCACGGAGGAGGACCCGGACGGCGAGTTCCATCTCACCGAGGCGGACACCTGGCAGGAGGCGTACACCACCTGGCAGGCCGAGATCGACATCGCCCGGCGCAACGCCGCCGGATTCGGTCTCGCCGATCTCTCCAAGGGCCGGAGCCGGCGCAGCGGAGAGCAGTTCAACCTGCGCTGGATCTACACCCACATGATCGAGGAGTACGCCCGTCACAACGGGCACGCCGACCTGATCCGCGAGCGCCTCGACGGCGCGACCGGCGACTGACGTCAGCCGGGGCGGGCCCGCGCCGTCCGTACGGGGCCGGAGATCACCCGTGTGGACCAACCTCTGCTTGTCCGCTGTCCCAACGGGCGGACGACCCAGCAGAGTTGCGCGCGTGCATCGAACGACGACCACCGCAACGCTCCTGGTCACCGTGGCCGTCTCGGCCCTCGGCGGCTGCACGACGGTCCAGCAGCCGACGGCTCCCGGGACACCGTCGGCGCCGTCCCGGCCGCCGGTTCCGGGGGCGGGCGTCCATACCGACCCCAAGGTCGTGCAGGCGCCGGCCCGCGAGGCCCTGACCCTCGTCGACCCGTCCCGGAGCCCCGACGCGGCGCCGTCCGACGCACACACCGCGTCCCCCACGCCCCCGGCACGGCCGACGCCGCCCCCTCGCACGCACTCCCCCGAACGCCACCAGGACCGGCGGGAACCCGGCCGCCCGCACTCCGACGACCGCGGGCCGGAACGGCCGGCCGCCCCGGTCCCGGACCTGTCGCAGTCGCTGCCCGAGGAGGTCCGGGGCAACGGCGACATCTGCGAGTTGGGCAGGAAATACGGCGGCTGGCGGCCGGACAGCCCGGAGTCGCAGATCTGCGACAAGACGTACGGACGCTGAGGGCCTCGGACCCACGCCCGCTAGACGCCCTCCCCCAGCCGACCCTCCAGCCTCAGAATCCCCGCCCGCACGCCGTCCCCGTAGCTGTCGTCCCCCAGCACACCCGCCGCTCCCCGTGCCCGTCGCAGATGGGCGATGGCCGTCTCCGTGCGTTCGAGCTTCACGTAGTCGGCCGCCAGGTTCAGATGCAGCGAGGGATACAGCGCGCGTACGGCGACCGCGCCGCCCGCACCCTCCGCCGCCTCCAACGCCCGTAGATCCCAGGCCAGTTCGTCCAGGGGGTCGTCCTGGGTGTCGGCCAGGTAGTGGGCCAGCGTGCACCGGTGCAGCGGGTCGGCGCCCTCGCCGAGCTCCGCCCACAGGTCCAGCAGGCGGCGCCGGGCCTCCTCGCGGTCCCCGGCGTGCAGGAGCATCACGACCTGCCCGATCCGCGTCAGCACCGCGTCCGGCGCCGTCTGCCCCTGTCGCTCCGCCACCGCGTCCTCCGGCCCTCGTCGGCTGGTCCCACCCGACGCTAGCCGCCCCCACCGGCATTCCCGGTCAGGCGGCTCCGTACGGGACCGGGCCGACCCCTCGACCGACCGGCCCGGCGAGCGGGAGGCCGGTCAGCCCAGGTTCGGGATGCGCCAGTCGATCGGCTCGTGGCCCTGCTGAGCCACCGCCTCGTCGATCTGGGTGAACGGGCGGGACCCGAAGAACTTCTTCGCCGACAGCGGCGAGGGGTGCGCCCCCTTCACCACCACGTGCCGGGTCTCGTCGATCAGCGGGAGCTTCTTCTGGGCGTAGTTGCCCCACAGCACGAACACGGCCGGGTCGGGCCGGCCTGCGACGGCCTTGATCACCGCGTCGGTGAACTTCTCCCAGCCCTTGCCCTTGTGCGAGTTCGCCTCGCCGGAGCGGACCGTCAGCACCGCGTTGAGCAGCAGGACGCCCTGCTCGGCCCACGGCATCAGATAGCCGTTGTCCGGGACGGGGTGGCCGAGCTCCTCCTGCATCTCCTTGTAGATGTTGCGCAGCGAGGGCGGCGTCTTCACCCCGGGGCGGACCGAGAAGCACAGGCCGTGGCCCTGACCCTCGCCGTGGTACGGGTCCTGGCCGAGGATCAAGACCTTCACCTTGTCGTACGGCGTCGCGTCCAGCGCCGCGAAGACCTCGTCGCGCGGCGGGTAGACGGGACCCTTCGCCCGCTCCTCCTCGACGAACTCCGTCAGCTCCTTGAAGTAGGGCTGCTGAAGCTCGTCGCCCAGAACCCCGCGCCAGGACTCGGGCAGCATGGCGATGTCGGTCACGTCAACTTCCTCACGGTGTACGGCAGACGATGTGCGGTCCACGACCAGCGGTCGCGTCCAGGCATCAGAACCTACAGGCGGCCACTGACAATCGCCCCGTGGACCGCACATCACGGTCTGCCACCCCCCGGAGGGAGCTCCCTACCAGCTGGTCTTGCGGGACAGCTCGCCCATCATCATGATCGTCGACGGGTCCAGTGCCCGCTCCGCACCGGAGATCTCGGCGCTCGCGGCCACGTACTGGCGGCCCTGCCACAGCGGCAGCAGCCGCGCGTCGTCGACGAGGATGCGCTGGGCGTCCTCGAAGTCCTTCACGACGTTGGCCCGGTCGCTCTGTGCGCGGGAGTTGGGCAGCAGGTCCTCGGTGATCCTGGGGGTCACGTAGGGCGTGCCGAGCGCGTTCTGCTCGCCGACGAACGGTGCGATGAAGTTGTCCGCGTCCGGGAAGTCGGGGAACCAGCCACGCCCGAACACCGGGTACTCGCCCTTCTGGTAGCCGGTGACGTAGTCCTTCCAGGGACGGCTCTTCAGAGTGATCTCGAAGAGGCCGGAGTCCTCCAGCTGGCTCTTCAGCTCCTCGAACTCCGCCTTGGTGGCGGAGCCGTAGCGGTCGCTGGTGTACCAGAACTTGAGCTTGACGGGGGTCGAGATGCCCGCCTCGGTGAGGATCTTGCGGGCCTTGGTCGCGCTCGGGTCGCCGTAGTCGTCGAAGAAGCCCGTGGTGTGTCCCGTCAGGCCCTTGGGGACCATCGAGTACAGCGGCTCGACGGTGTCCTTGTAGACCTTGTGGGCGATGGCCGGGCGGTCGACGACCTGGGCGACGGCCTTGCGGACCGCGGCCTTGCCGGCCATCGGGTCCTTGGGGTTGAACACCAGGTAGTTGATCTCGGTGCCGGAGCCCTCGATCATCTGGAGCTCGTCATCGTCGTCGGCCTGGATGTCGACGACGTCGTCGGCGGCGAGGCCACGGAAGGCGACGTCGAGCTTCTTGTCGCGCAGCGCGCTCACCATGGTGGGCGAGTCCTGGTAGTACCGGATCGTCACGGCGCTGTTCTTGCGCTCGGCGAGGCCGTCGTAGCTGTCGTTCTTGACCAGCTCGGCCGTCTTGCCGTCGTCGTACGAGGACAGGGTGTACGGCCCGGAGCCGACGATCGTGCCGTCCTCACGGAGCTTGTCCGCGGGGTAGTCCTCGGGGTCGACGATCGACATCGCCGGGGTGGCGAGCACGAACGGGAAGGTCGCGTCGGCCTTGTTGAGGTGGAAGACGATCTCGCGGTCGTTCAGCACCTGGACGCGTTCGAGGCTGCCCAGCAGACCGGCGGGACCGCCGTTGACGTTGATCTTCCGGATCCGGTCGATCGAGTACTTGACCGCCTTGGCGTCGAGCGTGTGCCCGTCGGAGAAGGTCAGCCCCTCACGCAGCTCGCACTGGTACTTCGTGTTCGAGTTGTCGGTGAACCGGCAGCTCTCCGCGGCATCCGGCTCGGGGGCGCTGGCGCCCGAGGGATAGCTCAGCAGTGTCTGATAAATGTTGCGGAACAGTTCCCAGGAGCTGTCCCACGACGCGGCGGGATCAAGGGTGCTGGGGGCTGCCGTCGTCCCCACCATGATCGGTCCCTGGTCCTCCGTCGAGTCGGACGAAAGGACACCACAACCTGCCACCAGGGACGATATGGACGCGATGGCCGCCACCTGCCGCAGGCGTCGGATCCGGTTGAACACGCGCACGCTCCTCGATCTGCCATACCAAGGGTCGGCAGACGATACCGCAGTGTTCCGGCCGTGGGACCTCCTGTCTCGTAGTGCACTTGTTCGTTATTTAGATGACTACGTTGTCAATGTTTAGTGATCTTCCGGTACGTCGACACGGGCGCCGCTGATGTCCAGCGGCGCCCGTGTCGAGTGGTGTCGAAAGTCGTGTCCCGCGGGTCAGCCGACGCCCGCGTTGAGGAAGATGCCGCCGTCGACGACGAGCGTCTGTCCGGTGACCCAGTCGGACTGGTCCGAGGTGAGGAACGCGGCGGCGCCGCCGATGTCGGAGGGGACGCCGAGCCGGCCCAGCGGGTAGGACGCGGCGGCCTCCGCCTCCCGGCCCTCGTACAGGGCCTGGGCGAACTTGGTCTTCACCACGGCCGGGGCGATGGCGTTGACCCGCACCTTGGGCGCGAACTCGTGCGCCATCTGCTGGGTGAGGTTGATCATCGCGGCCTTGCTGACGCCGTAGGCGGCGATGAACGGCGAGGGCGCGATGCCGGCGACGGAGGCGATGTTTACGATCGCGCCGCCGTTGTCCTTCTGCCAGGCGTGCCAGGTCTTCTGGGCGAAGCCCAGGGCCGAGATCACGTTGGTCTCGAAGACCTTGCGGGCCACGTTCAGGTCGAGGTCGGCGAGCGGCCCGAACACCGGGTTGGTACCGGCGTTGTTGACCAGGTAGTCGACCCGGCCGAAGGCCTCCATGGCGCGCTCGACGGCGACGGCCTGGTGGGCCTCGTCGTGTGCCTTGCCGGCCACGTAGACGGCGCGCTCGGCGCCGAGTTGCTCGACGGCCTCCTTGAGGGCGTCCTCGCCCCGGCCGGTGATGACGACGCGGTCGCCGCGCGCGACGAGCGCCTCGGCGACGCCGTAGCCGATGCCGCGGCTGGCGCCCGTGACCAGGGCGACCTTGCCGGAGAGTGCAGGCAGTTCAGTCATGTCGGTGTCTCCCTCAGCCCTAGTCGAGCGGTCCGCCGGCGACGTACAGCACCTGGCCGGAGACGAACCCGGCCGCCTCGCCCGTGAAGAAGGCGATGGCGTTGGCGATGTCGTCGGGCTCGCCCACGCGGGCCACGGGGATCTGGGTGGCGGCGGCGGCCTTGAAGTCCTCGAAGCCCATGCCGACGCGGTCGGCGGTGGCCTTGGTCATCTCGGTGGCGATGAAGCCCGGGGCGACGGCGTTGGCGGTGACGCCGAACTTGCCGAGCTCCTTGGCGAGGGTCTTGGTGAAGCCCTGGAGGCCGGCCTTGGCGGCGGAGTAGTTGACCTGGCCGCGGTTGCCGAGCGCGGAGGACGAGGAGAGGTTGACGATCCGGCCGAAGCCGGCGTCCACCATGTGCTTCTGGCAGGCCTTGGACATCAGGAAGGCGCCGCGCAGGTGGACGTTCATGACGGTGTCCCAGTCGGCGACGCTCATCTTGAACAGCAGGTTGTCGCGCAGCACGCCCGCGTTGTTGACCAGGATCGTCGGGGCACCGAGCTCCTCGGCGATCCGCGCGACGGCGGCCTCGACCTGCGCCTCGTCGGAGACGTCGCAGCCGACCGCGATGGCCTTGCCGCCGGCCGCGGTGATCTTCTCCACGGTGTCCTTGCAGGCGGCCTCGTCGAGGTCGATCACGGCGACCGCACGGCCCTCGGCGGCCAGCCGTACGGCGGTGGCGGCGCCGATCCCCCGCGCGCCGCCGGTGACTACGGCGACCCGCTGATCAGTGGTGGACATCAGAGACTCTCCTCGGTGAGCGACCGCTTAGTACCTTCGATGGACGTGACGCTAGAAGTCCTGGCACGCGGTGTCAACGGTGGCCGCGCGCATGTGATCCATTACCTGATCCGTCACTTCACCAACAGCTCCAGCAGCCGTTCGGCCTCGGCCGCCGGATCCGAGGTGAGCCCGGTGTGCACGGGGCCCGGCTGCACGACCGTGGAGCGGGGCGCGATGAGCCAGCGAAAGCGCCGCCCGGCGTCGTCGCCGGCCGCCTGTCCCGCCTCCTCGCTGCCGCCGCAGACCCGCTCGACCGCCCCGAGCGCGGCCCGGATGCCGGCCACGTCGGCGTCCGGGTCGAGGGCGAGCAGCCGCGCCTCGTCCAGGTGGGTGCGGGCACCGACGTAGCCCTGGGGCCGGCAGTACACCAGCACGCCCGCGTTGATGCACTCGCCGCGTTCGACGCGGGGCACGACGCGCAGGAGGACGTACTCGAAGACGTCCCGGTCGTTCGACTCGCTGCCCCGGATGATGTGGCGCTCGACCACATGGCCCGCCATGTGAATGTGTCGCTCGCTCACTTGCTCTCCTCGATTCCGGTGACGCGCTCGTGGATGCCGGCGGCGCGGGCCAGCAGGGGTCCCGCGTAGGCCCGGCGGAGGTCGTCCGGGGTGTCGAAGCCGGGCTCCTCGGCCAGCCAGGCGTCCGGGACCTCGGCGGTCACCTCGGCGAGCAGTTCCTCGGTGACCAGCGGCGCCAACTCGGCGGCGGCGGCGCGCACTTCGGGTGCGAAGGAGGCGAGGGCATGGTCGGAGGCGTCGTAGGCGCGCTCCGCCGAGGCCTGTGCGCCGGGCCAGTTGTGGTGCCAGATCATGGTGGCGCCGTGGTCGATGAGCCACAGGTCGCGCCGCCACATCAGCAGGTTGGGGTTGCGCCAGGAGCGGTCGACGTTGTTCACCAGCGCGTCGAACCACACGATCCGGCCGGCCTCCTCGGCGCTCACCTCGAAGGCGAGGGGGTCGAAGCCGAGCGCGCCGGAGAGGAAGTCCATCCCGAGGTTGGTACCGCCGCTGGACCTGAGCAGGTCCTGCACCTGCTGGTCGGGTTCACCGAGCCCCAGCACCGGGTCGAGCTCGACGGTCACCAGCCGGGGCACCCGGAACCCGAGCCTGCGGGCGAGTTCGCCGACGACGATCTCGGCGATCAGCGTCTTGCGGCCCTGTCCCGCGCCGGTGAACTTCATGACGTACGTCCCGAAGTCGTCGGCTTCGACGAGTCCCGGCAGTGAGCCGCCCTCACGCAGGGGCGTGATGTAGCGGGTCGCGATGACTTCCTTGAGCATCGCCCCAGGTTACTGGCGCGGGGAGGGGGCGGGGGCGGCCCCGGCGGGCGGCGGTGCGTCGGCGTCGACAGCGGATCGACAGCTCCGGACAGTGAACCGACAGCTCCGCTTTACCCATCTCCCGGCCGGACCGGGTCAGGATTTCGACATCGTCTGAACAGCCGGTCCCAAAGGACCGTACCTCTCGGCAGATCACGAATGACGGGAAGGAACGTCAGCATGACCAGCGAATTCGTTCAGCCGGTGTCGGGACCGAGCCGCCGTACCGTCGTGGCGGCGGTCGGCGCGGCCGGGCTCGCCGCTGCGCTGACCGCGTGCGGATCGGACGACGGGGCGTCCGACTCCTCCACCGAACAGGGTGCCGCCGGCGGCGGCGCGACCACCGAGTCGGGCGGCGGCTCCTCGGCCGACGCCGGCGCGGGAGGTGCGGCGCTCGCGAAGACCGCCGACATCCCGGAGGGCTCGGGCAAGGTCTTCAGCGACGAGAAGGTGGTCGTGTCGCAGCCCGCGGCCGGCGACTTCAAGGCCTTCTCGACGATCTGCACCCACCAGAACTGCCCGATGACGGACCTGAAGGAGGACACCCTCTCCTGCGCCTGTCACGGCAGTCAGTTCTCCGTCCTCGACGGCAGCGTGAAGAAGGGGCCCGCGACGCAGCCGCTGGCCGCCAAGCAGATCAGCGTGTCGGGCGACTCGATCACGCTGGCCTGACCGGCGGCACCGAACGGGCTCAGGCCCCGCTCGGACGCGCGAAACACCCCAGCACCTCGTCCGTGGTCGCGACCGTGGCGACCAGTGCGAGGGTGTGGCTGATCATCGCGGGGGTGTAGTCGGAGGGCACTCCCGCGATGGCGTCCGTGGGCACGACGGCCGTGTAGCCGCGGTTGACGGCGTCGAACACGGCGTTGGGGATCGCGACGTTGGCCGAGACTCCGGTGATCACGAGCGTGCGGCAGCCCAGGTTGCGCAGCAGCGCGTCGACATCGGTGCCCTGGATCGGCGACAGCCCGTGCAGCCGCCGTACGACGAGGTCCTCCTCGGCCACCTCGATCGGCTCCGCCACGCGTACCGCGTCGGTGCCGGTCAGCTGTTGGACGGGGAGGCGTTCGGCGGCTCGGAAGAGGCGGGCGTTGCGGTTGGCGCCGCGGCCGTCGGGGCGGCGTTCGGCGATCGCGTGGATCACCTGGACGCCGCTCGCGCGGGCCGCGGCCACCAGCCTGGCGACGTTGGCGAGGACGCCCGAGTCCCGTGCCTCCTTGGCGAGTTCGGGCAGAGCGCTGTCCGGTCCGACGACGCCTTGCTGGCATTCGACGGTGAGCAGGACGGTGGTGGCGGGGTCGAGAGTTGCGCTGAGTCGGTCGTTCGACGGCATGGGGTCCCCCTGTGCCCGACGGCGGCGTGGCCGGCGAGCGTAGCCATCAACGCGCAAGGACGGAACCACCATTGCGCGTGGACGGAAGACGACTCATCCTTTTCTGACGTGATGTCAGAGGATCTCTCCTCTGGCACGACGTGAGAGAAGAGGGGGACGTATGACCGTCACTCAGCGCCGGGGCCGGAAGATCATGATGACGCCCGGTGAGCTGGACGAGTTCCTCACCGAGCAGCGCACCTGCCGGGTCGCCACCGTGTCCGCCGACGGCTTTCCGCACGTCAGCGCCCTGTGGTTCGCCTGGGACGGCGACTCGCTGTGGCTGTACTCGGTCGTCCGCAGCAAGCGGTGGACGGACCTGCGGCGCGATCCGCGGGTCGCGATCGTGATCGACACGGGTGAGGAGTACGAGCAGCTGCGCGGCGTCGAGCTGTCCGGCACCGTCGACTTCGTGGGCGAGGCACCGCGCGTGGGCGAGCTGCGCGCCGAACTCGACGTGCCCGAGACGCTGTTCGCCCGCAAGAACTTCGGCCTCGACGAGATGCCGCACGACGGCCGGCACGCCTGGATACGGCTGACTCCCGAGAAGATCGTGTCCTGGGACTTCCGGAAGCTGGGGTCCTAGCGAGGATCGGGTTCCACGCGAACGGGGTCGGGCTCGGCTCGGCGGAGGCCTGGATTCAGCCGACCTTCTCGGCCGCCGTCCGCAGCGCCTGGACCGCCGCCCGGATCGACGGGCGGCGGTCGGCGTCGGCGCGCCACACCGCGTAGACGTAGCGGTGGACGCGGTTGCGCACCGGCACGGCCCGCACGCCCAGCGGCATCGGGTCGCGGCCGAGCCTGGGCGCCACGCACACCCCCAACCCGGCTGCGACCAGGGCGAGTTGGGTGTGGTGTTCCTCCGCGCGATGGGCGATCCGCGGCTCGATCCCCTTGGTCCGCAGGGTGTAGAGCAGCCACTCGTGGCAGAACTCGCCCTCGGGCCAGGCGACCCACTCGTCGCCCGCGAAGTCCGCCAGGTCGACCTCGCTCCGGTCGGCGAGCGGGTGCCCCTCGGGCATCGCGATCTCCACGCGGTCGTCGAGGATCGGCGCCTTGGCGAGCCCTTCCGGCATGGGCAGCGGCTTGTTGTACCAGTCGAGGACGACGGCCAGGTCGGCGTCGCCCCGCAGCACTGCGGCGACCCCGTACTCGGGCTCCAGCTCGCGTGTCGTCAGGCGCAGCGCCGGATGGTCGGTGCGCAGCGCGGTGAGCGCGGCCGGGAACAGCCCTCGCAGGGCGGTCGGGAAGGCGACCAGCCGCAGCTCGCCGACCACCTGACCGCGCTGTGCCTCCAGATCGGCCTGGGCGAGCTCGACCTGCGACAGGATGCGGGCCGCGTGGTCGGCGAGCAGCCGCCCGGCATCGGTGAGCCGTACGCCCCGGCCGTTCTTGGCCAGGAGCTGCTGGCCGACCTCCCGCTCCAGCTTCGACATCTGCTGCGAGACGGCCGACGTCGTGATGTGCAGCCCCTCGGCGGCGGCGCTGACCGAGCCGTGCCGGGCGAGGGCGTCGAGGGTGCGCAGGCGCTCCAGGTTCAACATGTAAGCAATGCTACGAGATATCGTGCGCGAAATCTCGATTGTGCTACGAGGTTGATGACGGCAGGGTTGCTGCCATGACCACCGTCACCGCCTCGCGCGACGCGGCCGGGCCCGCGTCCGCGTCCTCCGTCCGATCTCGCCCCCGCGGCCGCCTCGACTGGCGGCTGCGCTTCGCCGCCCTCTCCCTGATCTGGGGTTTCAGCTTCCTGCTCATCAAGGTCGGCACCGACGGGTACGCGCCATTCCAGGTCACGCTGGGGCGGCTGGTGTTCGGTACGGCGGTGCTGGCGGCCGCGATGGCGGTGAAGCGGCAGCGGCTGCCGCGCGGGGTGCGCACGTGGGGGCATCTGGCGGTGGCCGCGTTCCTGCTGAACGCGCTGCCGTTCTCCCTGTTCGCGTACTCCGAGCTGACCATCCCGTCCACGCTTGCGGGCATCTGCAACGCGACGTCGCCGCTGTGGGGCATGGCTCTGTCGATGGTCGCGCTGTCGGAGGACCGGCCGACGCGGGTCCGGGTGGCCGGGCTCGGCATCGGGTTCATCGGGGTGCTGACGGTGCTCGGAGCCTGGCAGGGCTTCCACGGGCTGGACGCCACGGGTACGGCCATGGCGCTGCTGGCGTCGTTGAGCTATCCGATCGGCTGGATCTACGTCCGGCGGACGCTGGCCGGGGCCGGGGAGTCGCATCTGTCGTTGACGGGGGCGCAGTTGTTGCTGGCGACGGTTCAACTGGCCGTTGTCACGCCGTTGTTCACGTCCGTGCCGACGTCGTTCCCTCTCGTGCCGCTGTTGGCGATCGTGGCACTGGGTGCTCTCGGGACGGGGCTCGCCGTGCTGCTTCAGTACGGGTTGGTCGCGGAAGTGGGGCCGACCACGGCTCAGATGGTCACCTACTTCATTCCGGTCATCGCCACGGCCGCGGGGGTTGCCGTGCTCGGTGAGTCCCTCGCCTGGACGACGCCTGTGGGGGCGGTGATCGTGCTGGCGGGTGCGGCGCTCACCCAGGTGCGGCGGAGCGGCTGACGGGAGGGGGCGCGAGGATCGTGGGCGGCTGCGGGTCGGATGTTGCTGGTCGCGCAGTTCCCCGCGCCCCTTCGGGGTTGGCTTTCGTCCCCGCCGATCAGACGTAGCTTCTTGCCGGGCCCGGGCCCACCGCCGTTGCCACCGCGGCTGCCAAGGGGGCGGCCTCCGCCTCCGTGAGGGTCGAGGTGGTGACGCGGATTCCGGGGGGTGAGCTCGTGCGGAAGCGGGCCCCGGGGGCCACCGCCCAACCGGCGTGGAGCAGCCGGGCCACGGCGCCCGTCTCGTCGGGGACCGGGATCCAGACATTGAGGCCGCTGCGGCCGTGGGCCCTGACGCCATGCTCTGCCAGTGCCCGGATCAGCAGGTCCCGGCGTACGGCGTAGGCCGCCGCCACCGCCGCCGGGTCGACCGCGCCGTCGCTCCACAGCCGCACCACGGCCCGCTGCATCAGCCGGCTGACCCAGCCGGCGCCGAGGCGCTGCCGGCCGCGCACCCGGTCCACCGTCACCTCGTCCCCGGTGAGCACGGCGAGCCGCAGGTCGGGGCCGTACGCCTTGGCGACCGAGCGGACGAAGGCCCAGTGGCGGGTGGTGCCGGCGAGCGGGTGCACGGGGAGGTCGACGATGCCGTAGCCGTGGTCGTCCTCGATCAGCAGGATCTCCGGGTGCTGCCGCAGCACGGAGCGCAGGGCACGCGCGCGCGTGGAGCTCACCACGGCTCCGGTGGGGTTCTGCACGCGGTCGGTCACGATCAGGGCGCGGGCCCCGGAGTCGAGGGCCCGCCGTACGTCGTCGGGCAGTGGCCCCTCGTCGTCGACCCCGACGGGGACCGTGCGCAGGCCGAGTGCCGGGATCAGGTCGAGCAGGCTGCCCCAGCCGGGGTCCTCGACGGCGACCGTGTCCCCCCGTTCGAGATGGACCCCGAGCACGCGCTCGATGGCGTCGAGCGAGCCCGAGGCGACGGCGAGCGGTCCTTCCGGTACCCCGTCGGCGTCCAGGCGGGCGCGGGCGATGCGCGCCAGCTCCGGTTCCACGGGTTCGTCGCCGTAAAGCACCGGTTCCCGGTCGGCGAGCTCGGCAGCGGCCGCGAACGCCTTCGCCAGGGACGGCAGCAGAGCGGGGTCCGGGTTGCCGCTCGCCACGTTCCGGACGCCCTCGGGCACGTCCACCCGGACGGACTCACGCCCCGTCGTGGCGGGTCTCGGCCGCACCCGGCTGCCGCGCCGGCCGGCGGTCTCGATCACTCCGCGCTCGCGCAGGACGCGATAGGCGGCGGCGACCGTGTTGGGGTTCACTCCCAGGTCGGTCGCCAACTCCCGCATGGGTGGGAGCAGTTGGCCGGGCTCCAGGTCGCCCGAGCCGACCGCGCGCTCGACGCTGGCCGCGATCTCAGCTGCGCGACGCCCTTCGATCCGATAACCTTCTAGCACAAACCACATTATGTACTAGTGCAATGGAGAGCGCAATGCAGGGGACCGAGGAACCGACGTCGCAAGCCGCCGCCTACACGCCGACCGACCGCACCGTCCCCACCCGCTCCGCGGAGCGCGCGGCGTACGACAAGGAACTGGTGCACTCGATACTGGACGAGGCCTACGTCTGCCACCTCGGCTTCGTCCGCGACGGCGCGCCCGTCGTGCTGCCCACGCTGTTCGGCCGCGTCGGCGAGACGCTCTACGTCCACGGCTCCACCGGCTCGCGCCCGCTGCGCATGACCGGCCAGGCGGACCCCGGTCTTCCGGTGTGCCTGACGGTGACGCATGTCGACGCGCTGATCCTGGCCCGCTCGGCCTTCCACCACTCGATCAACTACAGGTCCGTGGTGGTGCACGGCACCGCGTACGACGTGACGGACCCGGAGGAGAAGCGCACCGCCCTCGACGCGCTCGTCGACCACGTGGTGGCGGGCCGGTCCCGTGACTCCCGGCCCGCCAACAAGAAGGAGCTCGCCGCCACCGCCGTGATCCGCCTCGACCTGAACGAGGTCTCCGCCAAGCTGCGCACCGGCGGTGTGAACGACGAGCCCGAGGACCTCGCCCTCGCCCACTGGGCCGGCGTCGTCCCGCTGCGCAAGGGCTACGACGCGCCGATCAGCGACCCCGACCTGGCCCCCGGCACCGAAGTCCCCGGCTACCTCGCGGACCTGTGATGCTGATCCACCCCTGGGACGCGCCCCACGACGACGCCGAGTGGCAGCGGTGGCTTGACGACCACGACTTCGGGCAGCTCGTGGTCAACGGCCTCGACGGCGAGCCGCCGCACGTCCAACCGCTCCACTTCGCGTTCGACGCCGAGACCGGCGAGGTCGTCACGCATCTGGCGCGACCCAACCCGATGTGGCCGGCGTTGCTGGCGAACCCCGAGGTCGTGCTGAGCGTGGTCGACGACTACGTGTACGTGCCGGGCCCATGGCAGGCCGGTCCGGAGCAGCCTGCCGAGCACGGCGAACCGACCAGCTTCTACGCGGCGGTCCAGCTCCGGTGCCGGGCGCGTGTCGTCGACGACCCGGCCGGGAAGGCCGAGCTCCTCAACCGCCAGGTCGGTCACTTCCAGCCGGAGGGCGGTTCGGCGGAGGTGGGGGTGGGCCTGGCACCGTACGGCAGGCTGTTGTCCGGCATCCGGGGGCTGCGGCTGCAGGTCACCGGCGTGCGGGCGAAATTCAAGTTCGGGGGCCGACGGACGGCGGAGGTCCAGGACCGGATCGCGGGCAATCTGGCCGGGCGCGGCGGGCCGCGTGACGCGGCGGCACGTGAGCACATGCTGCGGCGGCGCCCCGCTTGAGGGGAGTACCCGAAGCAAGGGGACAAGGGGTCCCGCACCGGTGAGGTGCGGGACCCCTCGGCGTCAGGCCGACATCGGTTCGCGCTCCCGCTCCTTCTCCCGCCGCGCCCCGCGGGTCTCCGCCACCGCGAGGCCCGCGACGGAACCGAGCATCAGCAGGGTGCCGACGAGGGTCGGAGCGGTCAGGTGCTCGCCGAGCAGGACGACGGCCAGCACCGCGGCACTGACCGGCTCCAGCAGCATGATCACGGAGACGGTGGCCGACCGTACGGCGGCCGCGCCCGCGAAATAGAGGGCGTACGCCAGAGCCGTGGGGACGGCCGCGATGTACACCAGCAGCCAGACGAGCCTGATCGGCTCGGGGGTGTGCGGCAGCAGCCCCTCGACGAGGGCGAGCGGCAGCAGGCACAGGCTGGTGACCGCGAAGGCCCACACGGACGTCTCGGCGGCGTCCGCCCCTCCGTCGCGGCCCCACTTGCGGGTCAGCAGGGTCATCACGGAGTACCCGGCCGCGGCCACCAGGGCCAGGAACACGCCCCACGGCCGTACGGTCGCGCCCTCGCCGCCGAGTGCGAGCACCGCGAGCCCGGTGAGCGCGCCGGCCACCGCCGCGACACCGCCGCGACCGAGCCGCTCCCCCAGCGTCAGCCGGGCGCCGAGGGCGATGAAGACGGGGCCGGCCCCGAGGGTGACGACCGTGCCCACGGCGAGACCGGTGGCCTCCACGGCCGCGAAGTAGGCCGTCTGGAACACGGCGAGCCCGATGCCGGTGGCCCCGGCCCGCAGCGCCTTGCGGGCGAGTGGCTCGGAGACGGTGCGCCGGGGACGGGGCCGCAGCAGGCGCACGGCGAGCAGCAGCACGAAGCCGACCGCGCAGCGCCAGAAGGACAGGGCGATCGGCCCCATGTCGCTGGTCCGGTAGACCAGCGAGGCGGCGGCGCCCGCGGTGCCCCAGGCGGCACCGGCGATGATCAGGTAGATGAGGCCTCGCCCGATGGGCAGGCCGGAGAGTGGTGTGTTCGACACGAGTGTTTCTCCGCAGACATGCAGAAGCGCAGGGAGGAGCCCGGTTCAGCGGGGTCCATGGACTTCGTCCGCGGGCAGCACCGTTGCGCCGTGCGGTGCGCGGGGTTCAGTTCCCGTCGGGCACCGAGGCTCGGCTTTTCCGGAGGCCCGCCTCAGGCGGCCGGAGGCGGAAGAACGAGTGTCGAAGGCATGATTGCGCAGCCTAGGCGACGTTTCCGCGGGCGGACAACTCACGCTCGGGTCCACCACTGGCGACCGGTTCGACCGAGGTTTTGGCGGGCGCCGACGACTGGGCGATGAACGCCCCGGCGAGGACGACCGCGCCGCCGACGATCTGCGGCGCCGACAGGTGCTCGCCGAGCAGGAACCAGGCGAGGACGGTCGCCACCACCGCTTCGAGGCACGCGACGACGCCGGCGACCTGCGGCGACAGCCGCCGCACCGAGACCACGCCGGTGACGTACGCGAGGATGGTGGCGACGAGCACGATCCAGGCCAGCAGCAGGCCGGCCGAGACCGGGGTGCCGTCCATGTCGGCGGTGCCCGCGAGGACCGCCCAGTCCATGTTCCAGGGGCGGGCCACGACGGTCAGGACGGCGGCGCCGACCAGCAGGCCGTACGCGATGACGCCGAGCGGGTCGGGTGCCCGCTCGCCGGAGTCGCTGCCCTGGTCCGACAGGACGAAGTAGCCGACCTGGCAGCAGGCGGCGCCGAGCGCGAGGAGCAGTCCGAGGGCGTCGAAGCTCAGGCCCGCCCACACCTCGACGACGCAGGCCAGGCCGCCGACCGCGAGGATCACGCCGACGGCGGCCGCACGCGTCACCGGCCGCCGCTGGACGAACCGCACCCAGCCGAGGACCAAGGCGGGCGCGAGGTACTCGACGAGCAGGGCGACACCGACCGGGATGCGGGAGATCGAGGCGAAGTAGAACGCCTGCACACCGGCCACGCCGAGCAGGCCGAACCCGGCGAGCAGGGCGGGGCGCTCCCGCAGCAGCCCGCGGTGGCGCACGGCGAGCGGCAGCATGACCAGCGCGGCGCCGGCCACCCGCAGCCACACCACGTGGAGCGGGTCGAGCCCCGCCTCGATCAGCGGCTTGGCCGCGACGCCGGAACCCCCGAAGGCGAACGCGGATACGACCGCCAGACCGAGCCCGAAACCCTTGCCACGGCCCACCTGGCCGCTCTGAGACTTGCGCACCGGCACATGATGACAGGCGATGACAGCAGCGTCACCCCCGTTGACACCTGTCTCGCGGTATGGACGGTCCGCGGGGCGGGACGGAGAGGAAATAGGCACGGCTCACCCCGGTTCCGGAACCCGCCGGCGTTTCGGGGTCGTGGATCGCGGGGCGCGGGGTCTCGGGTCGCGCCAGCCGGTCGTGGATCGCCGGTCATGGTCGCGGGCCGCCGGTCGCGTCAGCGGGTGGTGTCGCCACCGCCGACGTACTCGTCGCGGTGTCCGTCGATGCGGGCGCGCAGGGCGGTCGCGTCGACGCCGGCGCGGTCGAGCACCTCGACGGCGCGGGCCTGGGGGTCGACGACGATCGCCGCGAGCAGGTCGATGCCGCGGGCCCGGATGTCGCCGCGCAGGGCGGCACGTCGGCAGGCCTGCTCCATCGCGCTCGCGGCCAGCGGGGAGAAGCCCTCGCCGTGCAGTACGACGGGGACGGCACCGGAGTCCTCCACGGCGCCCTGCCAGCGCAGGCCGTAGCCGATGCTGCGCTGCACGAGATAGCCGAGCAGCCGGGCGATCTGGGGTCCCTCGCCGAAGACGGCGTACACGTCCGCGTCGTGTTCCAGGAGCGAGTGCAGCAGATGGGCCGAGTCGATCTGCCGGTCCCCGTCCCTGAGCGCCCGGCGACGGGCACCGGAGACCACCGCTGCCAGTTCGTCGCTGAGCCTGGCACCGTCCGCCGGGGTGTCCGGGCGCCGACAGTCCTGTTCCTGGGCCGACTGCCGGGGGATACGGGGTTGCACGTCTCCTACCCCATCAGCCACAGCGAGCCGAGTCATCGCCGAGGGGAAGCATTTTCGCGTCCCACACAGAGTGGACTCCGACGGCCGAAATCTCCTCCTTACGGATGAGATCACGCCGAAAGCCGTCGGGGGCGCGCGCCGCCTTGCGGAGCGCCCTGCACGCAACCGGGGCGCGCCGTGCCACGTCCCACAGGGACATGGAGAGGTGCTGGCTGGTGGCGCTGTCCGCCGTTGACGGCAGACAGTACGTCTACCGGGTGTACGCCCCGGCGGACGCCCTGCTCGCCGACCTGTTCTGGGAGGCGTGGCACTGCCACGACGAGAGCGCGCTGCCGCGGGCGTGGGACCTGTTCGACGCGGCGGTGATACGGCTCGTGAGCTGAGCCCGCGCGGCCCGCGCCCGGAACGGGACCGCACCTCCACAATTCCTGACGGTTCATCAGTATTGAATGTTCGGGCCCCCACGGCTACGTTCCGCGACACCGTAGCCCGAGACGAAGGGGTGGTCGCATGGCCGAAGTCAGCGCGGAGGCACGTATCGAGGCGCCGGCCGAGAAGGTCTGGGCACAGCTGACGGACTGGTCGGCGTACGGCCAGTGGAACGCGACCCACACCAGTTTCCCGAGTGGCGGCCCCGCGGCCCTCGAAGTGGGCGGGACCTTCCAGGAGAACATGAAGCTGATGGGGTTCCCGGCCGAGGTCGAGTGGACCATCGAGGAACTGGAGCCGGCGCGGGTGCTCGCGATCCGCGGCAAGGGCCCGATGGCGGTGACCGTGGCCACGCGCTACACCCTCACCCCGGACGGCGACGCCGCGACGACGGTGCGCATCGACGGGGAGTTCACGGGCGCGGCGGTGTCGTTGATGGCGGGCAAGCTGAAGGACTCGGCGACGGCGGCGCTGGACGAGTCGCTGCGCAAGCTGGCGGGCCTGGTGACCTGAGCGGCCTTGCCCCCACGCCTCACGAAGGAAGGCGCCCCGCGGATCGCTCCACGGGGCGCCTTCGCTTACGGCGGGGAGGCCGCCGGTGCTTCTCAGTCCTCGTCGGCGAGGATCAGGTACAGCTTCTTGCGGGCGTCGTTGATGACGGTCAGCGCCTTGTCGCGCTGGTCCTTGCTGCCCGTCTTCCAGACCTGCCCGAAGGCTTCCATCAGTCCGAATCCGGCCTGACGGATCTCGCCGAGGGCTTCCCAGTCGACACCGCGGGAGGCTTCCTCCCAGGGCGCCTCGGGGCCGGCCTCGGCCGCCTCGCGGCCTGCCTCGGTGAGCGAGAACAGCTTCTTGCCGCCCTCGGTCTCACTGGCGATCAGGCCCTCGTCCTCCAGCAGTTGGAGGGTGGGGTACACCGAGCCGGGGCTGGGCTTCCACGCCCCGCCGCTGCGCTCGGCGATCTCCTGGATCATCTCGTAGCCGTGCATGGGGCGGTCCTTCAGCAGGGCGAGGATCGATGCCCGTACGTCACCGCGCCGCGCCCTCCCTCGAGGCCCTCCTCGACCCCTCGGCCCCCAGGGGCCGGGGCCGAATCCAGGTCCACCGAAACCGGGGCCACCGCCACCCGGACCGAAGGGCCCGAAGGCGCCGCGCAGCTGCTCGAAGCCGCCCCGCCCGCCGTGATGACCGTGTCCACCATGCCCACGCTCGAATCCATGGGAACGCATCGCAATCACTCCATTCCATCGTTGATCTGTCGCGATGCGTCAACGATATATCGGAACCGATCGGATGACAAGGCTCGTCCGAACTCGGACGAACGTGCACGCCAAGAGCCCGACCGTCCAGGGGGGACCCGGATCCGCCCGTGGCGTCAGGCCGGGGTCCCGGGCGGGCGGAGGCTCTGGCGGACCGCTGCGCGCAGCCAGTGGTGGGCGCCGTCGGCGACGTGGCGGGGGTGCCAGGCCATGCCGATGGTCAGGGGCGGCAGGGGCAGGGGGATGTCGAGCAGGTGCAGGCCGAAGACGGAGGCGGGGGCCGTGAGGGGTGAGGGGGCCGCGCCGCCGGATGCCGCGGGGACGAGGCAGACGACGTCGCTGACGGCCGCGAGGGTCATCGCGGCCAGGTGGCTCGGAAGGACGGCACTCACGCGTCGTTCCAGGCCGTGTTCGGCCAGTGCGGTGTCCAGCGGGCCGGTGAAACGGCCACGGCGGCTCACCACGACATGTTCCGCGGCGGCGAGCCTGGCCGGCGTCAGGGGCTTCCGGGCGAGGGGGTGGCCGGGGCGGACGGCGGCCACCATCCGCAGGGACACCAGTTCCTCGACGTGGGTCTCGGGGTCGGCATGGTCGATGGACCCGATCTCCAGGTCGATCCGGCCGTCACGGAGCGCCGGTCCGGCCTCCAGTTCCTCGGCCCGCATCCGCAGCGAGACGCCCGGCGCCTCCTGACGGGCCCGTTCGAGCAGTGCGGGGGCCAGCGCCGCGCCGACCAGGTCGGCTGCCTGAACGGTGAAGGTGCGGTTCAGGGTGGCCGGGTCGACCGCGGTGTCGGGAGTGAGCAGCACCCTGATGCGACGGACCACCGCTGCGGCTTCCTCGCGCAGGGCCAGGGCCCGCGGGGTGGGGACCATCGCCTGTCCGGCCCGGACCAGGAGCGGGTCCCCGAGGATGCGCCGGAGGCGGCCGAGGGTGCGGCTCATGGCCGCCGGGGACGTGTGCAGGCGGGCGGCGGCACGCGTGACGCTCTCCTCGGCCAGCAGGGCGTCCAGCGCGATGGCGAGATTGGCGTCGAGAACCGGCTCCGAACCGCCGTTGAGCTGCATAATTCCACCTCGGACAATGATTGGGTGCTGAAGTTCCCATTGTGGCAATGCCCGGCGGCTTCACAGGATGTGGGTGTTCCGATCCGGCCCCGTCCGAGAGGTCTTCATGATCGTCATCACCGCACCCACCGGGAACATCGGCAGCCACCTGCTCTCCCGGCTCCTTCGATCCGCTCCGGCCGAGGAGGGCCTGCGCGTGGTCGTGCGCGATCCGGCACGGCTCCCCGACGAAGTACGAGAACGCGTCGAGGTGATCACCGGCTCCCACGGCGACCCCGAGGTCGTCGACCGTGCCTTCGCGGACGCGGACGCCGTCTTCTGGCTCGTTCCCCCGGACTCCTCCCTGAGCCCGGAGGCCGCCTACAGCGGTTTCACCCGTCCCGCCGCGCAGGCACTCGCCGCGCACGGCGTCGGCCACGTCGTGGGGGTCTCCGCCCTCGGCCGTGGCACACCGGTCGCCGATCGCGCCGGTCTCGTGGCCGCGTCCCTCGCGATGGACGACCTCGTTGCCTCCACGGGTGTCGCCCACCGGGCTCTGGCCTGCCCGTCGTTCTTCGAGAACCTCCTGGAGGAGGCCGACTCGATCCGGGAGAACGGCGTCTTCACCGACCTGGTCGACGCGGACCGCAAGGCGCCGATGGTGGCCGTCACCGACATCGCCGCCGCGGCTGCGGCCCTGCTCCTGGACCGCACCTGGACCGGCGCCGGCAGCGTTCCCGTCCTGGGACCGCGGGACCTGTCCCCCGCCGACCTGGCCCGCATCATGACCGAGCAGCTCGGACGGCCCGTCCGCTACGAGCGCCAGTCCTACGACGACCTGCACTCCGCTCTCGTCGGCCACGGCCTCGACGAGGCGTTCGTCCAGGGCATCGTGGACATGAAGCGGGCCAAGGACGACGGACTGGACGCCGGAGTGCCCCGCACCGACGAGTCCTCCTCGCCCACGACCTTCGAGCAGTGGTGCGTCCAGGTGCTCAAGCCCGCCGTGCTCACCTGACCCCGCTCCGGACACCGCTGCGGGCCGTCATCCGGACCCGGCGCCCATGTGCCGGGCCCCTGTTCCGACATTCCGAGAAAGGCACTCCCATGCCCGTCGAGGCAACCAAGACGCCGGTCACGGCGTTCATGCTCGTCAAGACCACACCCGAATGGCTGGCCCTGACCGTCCAGGAACGGGTGGAGGCCTTCACCACCCAGGTCGTCCCCACGATCAAGTCCAGGACGACCGGTGTCCGGTCCCGCTTCTACGACACGGAGTTCTACTCCACGCGCGTCACCGACGTCTGGGTCTGGGAGGCGGACGACCACGGCGCGTACCAGCTCCTGATCGACGCCCTGCGCGAAACCCCGTTCTGGGACCGCTACTTCGAGGTCGTCGACCTGCTCGTCGGCACCGAGAACGGCTACGCCCGGACGTACGGCGTCGAACCGGTCACCACCATCAGCACCTGACCCACCGATCGAGCACGGGGCGCGCGAGATCGGTCCAGCACCCCCGAATTGGCCTTGGCCGTCGCGTCGGGGCACCCCCTACGGTCGGCGTCATGCGGATTCGAATCGTCGACGCCTTCTCCGACCGCCCCTTCGCCGGCAACCCGGCGGGGGTGCTCCTTCTCGACGCGTTCCCGGAGGACGACTGGCTCCGGAACGTGGCCATGGAGGTCAATCACGCCGAGACGGCGTTCGCTCACCCGCTGCCCGAGGGCGGCGAGGCCGACTGGGCGCTGCGGTGGTTCACACCGGTCACCGAGGTGACGATGTGCGGGCACGCCACGCTCGCCACGGCCCATGTGCTGCACAGCACCGGCGCCCACGAGGGGCCCGTGCGGTTCGACACCCTCAGCGGCGTGCTCGTCGCCACGCCCGGCGAGGACGGGTCGATCACGCTGGACTTCCCGACCGCCCCGCTCACCCGGGTCGAGGCCCCGGCGGGTGTCGCCGAGGCACTCGGCGCCGAGCCCCTCACCGCCTTCGACACCGGCCCGAACATCGGCGACCTACTCCTCGAACTCGCCGACGAGAAGACGGTCCTCGGTCTGACGCCGGACCTCAAGGCGCTCGGCGCCCACTCGTCGCGCGGCATCATCGCCACCGCCCGCGCCGAGGACCCCGAACGGGGCTACGACTTCGTCTCCCGTTGCTTCTTCCCGAACGTCGGCATCGACGAGGACCCGGTCACCGGCAGCGCCCACACGGCCCTCGCGCCCTACTGGTCCGAGCGCCTCGGCCGGACCGGGCTCACCGGCCTCCAGGCCTCCCGCCGCTCCGGCCGCGTCCGCACGGAGGTCCGCGGCGACCGCACCCTGCTGAGCGGCCGGGCGGTGACGGTCATCGAGGGGGAGCTGATCGCGTAGCCCTGGGATCTCGGGTCCGCATGAGCGGCAGCGCGTGGCGTCAGCGTGCGAACTTTTCGATGGCAGCCGGGGTGACGGGGGTGAAGAAGTTGACGAGGTTGCCGTCGGGGTCGCGGAACAGCAGCGACCGGTTGCCCCAGGGCATCGTGGTGGGCTCGTTCACGAAGTCGGTGACCCAGCCGCTCAGGTTCCGGTGAACGCGGTCCACGTCGTCGACGAGGAACTCGGTGATCACGCTGTGGTTGTCCGCCGGACGGGCAGAGCCCGGAGCGAACAGCGGGACCGTGCGGGTGCCGGCGATCGCGAGGGTGGCGCCCGCGGTTCTGAGTTCGGCGAAGTCCTCGGTGGCCCACGTCGCCGGCGCCCCTGTGGCTCGCTCGTAGAAGGCGACGAGGCGCGCCACGTCGCTGGTGATGATGCGGATCGAGACGAAGTCCATGGGAATCTCCTTGGCCGTTCTGAAGGCGTGCACGTCGCAGGCTAGGAGAAATAGGGGACAGAATCGGTCCTGTATTCGCGTTAGGCTGCGGCCATGGCTCGACCCACCGGCCGTGTGCTGACACTCCTGGAACTGCTGCAGTCGGGCGGCACCCGGACGGTGGCCGAACTCGCCGACCGGCTCGGCGTCGAAGGCCGCACCGTGCGCCGGTACGTGGACCATCTGATCGACCTCGACGTGCCCGTGGAGTCGGTGCGCGGCCGCTACGGCGGGTACCGGCTCGCCCCCGGGTACCGCTTGCCTCCGCTCATGCTCAGCGAAGACGAGGCGCTGGCCGTACTGCTCGGCCTCGTCGCCGGCCGCCGAGCGGGGCTGACGACGACGGAGCGCACGGCGAACGAGACGGCATCGGCGAAGATCCGGCGGGTGCTGCCCAAGCACATCGCCCGCCGGCTCGACACACTCCTGGAAGCTCTCGCCTTCACCGATCAGCCGGGCGAGTTCGACACCCCGGACACCGGGGTCCTGCTCGCGATCGCCGATGCGGTGCGTCACCACCGACCGGTCTCGATCCGCTACACCGACCGCGACGGACGGCGCAGCGAACGCACGCTGCACGCGTACGGGATCGTCGCCCATTCGGGCCGGTGGTACGTCACGGGCACGGACGCCCGGATCGGCGAGGACCGAACCTTCCGGCTCGACCGCATCGCCGACGCGAGGACCCTGCCCGGCTCCTTCGAAGCGCCCGTGGGTCCCGGTCCGGCACAGCGCGTGCTGTCGGGCTTCGCCACGGCCGAGTACCGGCATGAGGTGACGTTGCGGATCCACGGGACGGTCGAGCAGATCCGCGCCCGCCTTCCCGCCGGCGTCGCGAACCTGGAGGAGTACGAGTCCGCGGCCGACGAGGACCGCGCGACGGAGCGCTGGAGGCGCGTCGAGCTACGGGCGGAGCGACTCGACTGGTTGCCCCCGGTACTCGCCTCCCTCGACCGGCCGTTCGTCATCGAGCGCCCCGATGAACTTCGCGACCTCGTCATCGCGCTCGCCGATCGCCTCACGTCCTACGCCGCCGAGCCCGACCGCGAGGAGCCCATGGCATGAGACGGCACACCGGCGGCACAGCTCACGCCGTCGGCAGCCAGTCCACCTTCCCGGCCAGCAGCGCGTAACCGACGAATGCTCCTATGTCGAGCAGGGAATGCGCCACGACCAGCGGTCCCACCCGGCCCCATCGCCGGTACAGGTAGACGAACACCACGCCCATCGCCATGTTGCCGATGAAGCCGCCGATGCCCTGGTAGAGGTGGTACGAGCCGCGCAGTACGGAACTGGCCACCAGCGCGGTGCCGGGCGTCCAGCCCAACTGGCCCAGGCGGCGCAGCAGGTAGCCGACGACGATGACCTCTTCCAGGATCGCGTTCTGCAGTGCCGAGAGGATCAGTACGGGGTACTTCCACCACACGTCGGGCAGTGCCTCGGGGACGACGGTGAGGTTGAAGCCGAGTCCGCGGGCGGCCAGGTAGAAGGCGATCCCGGTGCTGCCGATCACCGCCGCGATAGCCGCCCCGCGACCGAGGTCGGGCCAGGGGCGGGTGCGGTCGAAGCCGATGGTCCGCAGGCTCTGGCCCTCGCGCATCAGGAAGTGCGCGACCAGCGCGACGGGCACCAGCGCGGTCGTGATCCCGAAGAGCTGCCAGGCGAGATCCAGCCAGGGGCGCCCCGGCGCGGCCGAGGCATTGAGGGTGGCGGCCTGGTCCTTGAGGCCGCCCGGTTTGGTGACCGAGCCGACAAAACTGATCAGGGCGGACACACCGCTCGCACCGAGCGAAAGCCCCAGAACGAGCAGCGTCTCATCCCGGAAAATCCGTCGCGAGAGCCGCTCATGAGGAAAAGAATCGGCCACGGGGCCTGCCTCGCCCTGCACTCCTGCCTCCAGTTGAGTAATCCCGCCTCATCCTCATCGCCGCCCCGCTAGGGTCTCGAAAGCAATTACGAAGACCGTGCGCGACAGGCCGTTGGGGGGACGGGCGCCGTACGGGGCGCACCGCCCCTCTGCCTGCCATACGGCCGGAATCCGGCGTGTGGTTCAGCAGGGCAACAGGGAGGGGCACGACCGACATGGGACGTCACAGCTTGCCCGATCAGTATGGGGCGGGCGGCAGCGACCCCCGTCGACGCGCACGACGCCGCACGGTGGCCATCGCCACGGTCCTCGTCCTGGCCGTCGCCGGCGGTACGGCCGCCGCCGTCAGGGGCGGACTGCTCTCCTTCGGCTCCTCCTGCCAGGACGACCCGGTGCGGCTGACCCTGGCCGTCTCCCCCGACCTGGCCCCCGCCCTGGAGACCGCCGCCGCACAGGCCCGGGACGACGACCTCACCTCGGACGGACGGTGCGTCGCGGTCACCGTCAGCCCGCGCGAGTCGTACAAGGTCGCCGACACCCTGCTCGCCGGCGAGAACCCCGGCGCGCAGGTGTGGGTGCCGGACTCGGAGGTGTGGCTGGAGCGGCTCAGCACGGACGGCGACACCGCCGACGTCTCAACGGTCGGCCATGTCGCCTCCACCCCGGTGGGTGTGGCGATGGTGCCGACGGCCGCGAAGTCGCTGGGGTGGCCGAAGAAGTCGTACGCCTGGCTGGAGCTGGCCGGCGCCGCGCTGCGCGACGACTCGCTGCGGCTCGGCGCGGCCGACCCGGCGCGCAGCGCGACCGGGCTGCTCGCTCTCACCCGGCTGAGCGCGGCCTCCGCCGGGATCGAGGGCGGGGACACGCAGGCCGCGGGGATGATGAAGGCGCTCTCGCAGCGCGTCTCCGACAGCGACGGTCAGGTCCTGGACACCCTGCCGCGTGACTCCTCGGGCACCGAGCAGGGCAACCCGAAGCGCAATCAGGCGCTGGTCGTCAGCGAGCAGACGGCGCACGTGTACAACTCCGCGACGGACGGCGAGGCCGACGGCCTGGACTTCTTCTACCCGAAGGACGGCTCGCCCCGGCTGGACTACCCGTACACCCTGCTCACCCAGACCGGGCTGACCACCGACGAGAGCCGGGCCGCGATCCGGTTCATGAGCTATCTGCGTGACGCACGGCAGCTGCGGCTGCTGGAGCGGCACGGCTTCCGGACCTCCGAGGAGGACGTGTCGGACGCGCTGGTGACCCGCGCCGGTGGCAGCAGCCCACAGCCGTACACGAAGGCCCCGGCCCGGCCGGCCTCGGCGGTGGCGCTCCAGGAGACCCTCGGGGTGTGGACGATCACCGTGCAGAGCGCGCGGATCACCACGGTCGTGGACGCCTCCGCCTCGATGTCCGAGACGGTGCCGGGCACCGGGCGGTCCCGGATGGACGTGACCAAGGCGGCCCTGCTCCAGGCGCTCTCCACCTTCACGGCCGAGGACGAGATCGGCCTCTGGGACTTCTCCACCAAACTGGACGGCGACAAGGACTACCGCGTCCGTGTGCCCACCCAGCGGCTCGGCGACCGCGAGGGCGCCGGCTCCCAGCGCGACCGGCTGTCGGCGGCGTTCGGCGACCTGGAGCCGGTGCCCGACGGCGCGACGGGCCTGTACGACACCACGCTCGCCGCGTACCGGGCCGCGACCGGCTCCTACGCCGAGGGCAAGTTCAACGCGCTTGTCGTCCTCACCGACGGCGTGAACGAGGATCCCGGCAGCATCTCGCGCGCCGACCTCCTCGCACGCCTGGAGCGGCTCGCCGATCCGCAGCGCCCGGTGCCGCTGATCATGATCGCGGTCGGCCCCGACGCCGACCGCGAGGAGGCCAATCGCATCGCCGCGGCCACGGGCGGGTCGGGCCACGAGGTGACGGACCCGGCGCAGATCCAGACGGTGATCCTCAAGGCGATCGTGAACGCCGCGTCACCGGACCGGCGGGGCTGACGCCGACGGGGACGGCTCGCACCGTCCCCCGCGGCCGTCACCCGAGCGGCACCGGCGCCGGCAACCCCACCGGCCAGGTGTGCACCGGCTCCCCGCGGTGCATCAGCTCGCGGTAGCGGCGTGTCGTGGCGGCCAGCGCCGCGTCCCGGGACATGCCCGCCTCCAGCGCGCGGTGGAACGTGGCCGCCTGCCAGGAGGCGCCGTTCATGCGCCTGCGGCAGCGCTCCTCGATGACGCCGAGGTAGAGGTCCCGGTCGGCCGGCTCCACCCCCCACGCGTCGAGGCCCGCCTCGGCGAGCGGCAGGAGTTCGTCGCGTACGAGGCTCACCGCGTCGACCTCGGCCGTTCCGCCGTACCGTCCGCGCCGGGGCCAGTTCAGCCGGGCGTCGATGCCGTGCTCACAGGCCGCGTCGAAGTTCGCGGCCGCCGCCTCGAAGGGCATCCGGGTCCACACCGGGCGCGACTCCTCGGCGAGGGCGCGGACGACGCCGTAGTAGAAGGCGGCGTTGGCGATGACGTCCGTGACGGTCGGTCCGGCGGGCAGCACGCGGTTCTCCACGCGCAGGTGCGGGACTCCGTCGGCGATGCCGTAGACGGGCCGGTTCCAGCGGTACACGGTGCCGTTGTGCAGGACGAGTTCGGCGAGCCCCGGGACCCCGCCGGAGTCCAGGACGTCGAGCGGGTCCTCTTCGTCGCAGATCGGCAGCAGGGCCGGGAAGTAGCGCAGGTTCTCCTCGAAGAGGTCGTACGCCGAGGTGACCCACCGCTCGCCGAACCAGGTGCGCGGTCGCACGCCCTGGGCCTGGAGCTCGGGCGGGCGGGTGTCGGTGGACTGCTGGAACAGCGGCGGACGCGACTCGCGCCACAGCTCACGCCCGAACAGGAAGGGCGAGTTGGCGCCGATGGCGACCTGGACGGCGGCGACCGCCTGGGCCGCGTTCCAGACGTCGGCGAAGCGCCCCGGCGTGACCTGGAGATGCAGTTGTACGGAGGTGCAGGCGGCCTCGGGGGCGATGGACTTCGACGTGCACGTCAGACGCTCGACGCCGTCGATGTCGAGCATGAAGTCCTCGCCGCGGGCGGCCACGATCTGATCGTTGAGCAGGGCGTAGCGGTCCACGTCGGAGAGGTTCGAGGAGACCAGGTCGTCCCGGTCGAGCGTCGGCAGAATGCCGATCATCACGATTCCCGCGTCGACCTCGCCCGCTTTTCGGTCGGCATATGCCAGTGACGTACGGAGTTCCTCCGCCAGCCGGTCGAATACCCGCCCCTGCAATCGGTGTGGGGCTATGTTCACTTCCAGATTGAACATGGCGAGTTCTGTTTGGAAATCGCGGCTCGCGATCCGTTCCAGTACCTGCCCATTCAACATTTTCGGCATGCCGTCGGCGCCGGCGAGGTTCAATTCGATCTCCAGCCCCATCAGGTTCTTGGGGCGGTCGAACCGCTTCTCCGCCAGCAGCCGTTCCAGGCCGGTCAGGCACCGCCGCAGCTTCTCGCGGTAGTGCTGGCGATCGGACAGATCGAAGCGACCTGCCACGACCTTCTCCCCCATCGAAGTGTCCCTCCTCGGATGGGCGGGCCGAAGATCCGGCCGCCGGTCTCCCGGGTCAGGTGAGAGTGTGCCCAGCCGAAGCGATCGATAACGTCCCACGCGAACCCTGCGCCCGCTACTCTGTCGGATGTGACCGGTGGCACATTCGGCGGGCATGGTGCACTGTGCAGTTTCGGACGGCTCACGAACTCGTGAAAAACGCCGACGAGAATTGGCCGTCCGCACCCGCGACATTTTTCGAGGTCACCGCCCGCACACCCGCCGGGAATCGGGATGATTCCCGCAAATCAGCGGCCGATTGACTCCTTGCCGGGTGCACCGAAAGCGGTTAGACGAAACATCGTCTGAACACTCGTCGTATAAACTCCGCAATCAAGGCAGAGGGTTGGCGCCCGCGGTCCCGGTCCTGCCGTCCAGGTGACGTGCGGCAGGCCTCACCCATCCCCCTTGGCTCCCTGACCCGGCCCCCGCCTCTCTGACCTCGTGAGCTGACAGCGCCGTCCGCCCCCGCCCCGCCCTCGCGCCACTGTGCCTGTCGAATGAGAGGCGACCCACCATGCCGCTGCATGTCCCCCCGGCTCCCGCGCCCGCACTTCGCTCCGTCCTCACCGCACTCGGCTCACCCACCGCTGTCCGCGAGGCCCGAACGCCCTCGCTGCGCGCCGCCCAGGGGCCCGCCACACCCGAACTGCCGTTGCCCGTCCACGTGCTGGACGAGATCACCGCGGCGGGTGTGTCCGCGACACGGCTGGCCGGCTGGCGCTTCCTGATCCGGTGCGGGGAACGCGCGGTGGCCGCGGCCGAGACCCGGCTGACCCCGGACGGCTGGGCCTTCTCGCACTTCTTCGAGGGCCCCTACATCGCCTCGACCGAACGGGCCCTGCGCCAGGCGGAGACGATCGCGCAGCCCTGCCAGCCGCGCCTGCTGTCGATCCCGAGCCTCTACATGCTCGCGCTGTGGCTGCACGGCGACTGCGCGGCGGACGGCGCCACCGGCCATCCGGACGCAACGGACATCCTCGTGCCGCTTGCCCCGGCGCCGCCCGGCATCGCGGCCCATGTGCCGCACCGGGTCGCCGAACTGCTCCCGGTGCTCACCCTTCGCGCGACCCCGGCCCCGCTGCCGCCGCTGCCTCCACTGCTCGGCTCCCCCGCCTGACGGCACCCCGCGCGAGCGCCCGCGTACCCCGCCGCCCATTCCGGGTGGCGGGGTACGCGTGTTTTCCGGGGTGGGTTTAGGCTCGTATCGGACAACTGGAAACACGAGTCACGCACGTACGAGCCGTGAATAACTCGTACGAGCAATAAAGCGCTCGAATGAGCCCAGTGGGCGCTCCGGCCCATACGGACTAGCCCCATCCGACCACTGCGAACCACCCGAAGTGACAGTGCAGTTGGGATGAACCATCCGCGCGGGTGAAGCGTCATCAACCTGTGAGAAAGCGGTGCTGCGAAATCCCTGCGGATTGACGCCCGTGGGGCAACACTGGGTTCCGACCGACTTATCACAACGGGGGAGCGGCCATGCACGAAGCTTCACGCCGCGAGACAGACAAAACAGCCATCTCACAGATCACAACAGACCGAGAGATCCCATCCATGTGCCAGCACCAGCCACCGTGCCCTTCAGCCGACTCCGCCGACCGGGAATCCGCCCGACTCGTGGCGCACCACCCGGAGCAGGGATGGAGCCTGCTGTGCAACGGCGTTCTGCTCTTCGAGGACACCGGTGAGCTCCTGCCCGACGGCCAGATCATCGCCCCGCACCGTCCGCTGGGCACCGGCAAGGTGATGACCGCGGCGTAGTACCCCCGCCGGCCATCGACGCCGGTGAGGACCCGCACCACCGGGCGGCACGACGGACGCCCGGCGTACTCCCAGGGGCCGGTCGCAGACCCTGACTGCGAGCCGGCCCCGACGTGTGTCCGGGGGCGGTCACGCACGGTAGTTCACCGTGTGTCCCGGGCGACCCTCGTACGGACGCCCGGGACACGACGGCGGCGGTCGCCTACCTCAGCGCCTCGCGCAACGCGAAGTAGGCGGGCTTGGGCCGCAGTTCCTCGTCCCAGGGCAGGGCCGCGCCCTCGCCCGGGAAGAACGCCGGGATCCAGGAGTACTTGTCCGTGTAGTCCCAGACCGTGATCCCCACACATCGGCGCACCGCCAGGCACGCCTCGGTCATGTCCCGGTACCAGTCCGCCTGCCGCTTCAGCTTCTCCTCGGTGACGGGCAGCTGCATCCGTACGTCGACCTCGGTGAGCGCCGTGTCCAGGCCGAGCCGGGCGAAGCGGCGCAGGTTGTCCTCCAGCGTGGCCGGATATCCGTACTGGAGCGCCAGATGGGTCTGGAGGCCGAAGCCGTGCAACGGGACGCCCTGGGCCTTCAGCTCCTTGGCCAGCTCGTAGTACGCGTCGCTCTTCGGGCCGGTCGCCTCGACGTTGTAGTCGTTGAGGTACAGCTTGGCCTTCGGGTCGGCCTGGTGGGCCCAGCGCAGGGCGTCGGCGATGTAGCCGGGGCCGAGCGTCTTGTAGAAGACCGTCTCGCGGTACGTGCCGTCCTCGTTGAACGCCTCGTTTACGACGTCCCAGGCGTAGATCTTGCCGCGGTAGTGCCGCACCTCGGTCTGGATGTGCTTCTTCAGCACGGCCCGCAGCTCGGTCGCCGTCCACTCGCGGCCGGTGAGCCAGCCGGGCAGCTGGCTGTGCCAGACGAGGGTGTGGCCGCGCACCTTCTGGTGGTTGGCACGGGCGAGGGCCACGATCTCGTCGCCCTTGGTGAAGTCGAAGACGCCCTGCTGGGGTTCGGTGGCGTACCACTTCATGCCGTTGCCGGGCGTGATCTGGTCGAACTCGCTGCCCAGGAGCGCCGTGTACGGCTCGTCGACGAGTTCGGGGTTGTCGGTGGCGCTGCCGAAGTAGCGGCCGTGGCGCTCGGCGAGGTCGGCGAGGGTGGGCGGCCGGTCGTCATGGGCCTGAGCGGCCGGGACGGTCGCCGCGACCAGGACGGCCGCGAGAGCGCCGATGAGTCTGAGACGGTTGTTGCGCATGGTGCGACTCCTCACGTTGCTCGGATGTGTGGGTGAGCCGTACGTCCGCCCGCGCGCGTCATCCCTTGGTCGCGCCGGCGGTGAGGCCGCCGACGAGCTGGCGTTCGGCGACCGAGTAGAAGGCGAGGGCGGGGACCATGGCCAGCACCAGGTAGGCGAAGACGCGGGCGTAGTCCGCGGAGTACTGGCCCTGGAACTGCTGGACGCCGATCGGGATGGTCCACCACGTGGAGTCGGTGAAGACCAGCAGCGGCAGGAAGAAGTTGTTCCAGCTCGTGACGACGGCGAGGACCGAGACGGTGCCCAGCGCCGGCCGTGCCATGGGCAGCAGCACCCGCCAGAAGAACCCGAACGAGCTGCATCCGTCGAGCGTGGCCGCCTCCTCCAGCTCGCCGGGGATCTCCCGGAAGAAGCCGCGCAGGATGATGATGGTCATCGGCAGCCCGAAGGCGGCCTGCGGAAGGATCACGCCCAGCGGGTTGTCCAGCAGGCCCATGGATCGCAGCAGCAGGAACAGGGGCAGGGCGGCCACCGCGAAGGGGAACATCAGCCCCATGGTGAACAGGGTGAACAGGCCCTCCCGCCCGCGGAAGGCGAAGCGCGCGAAGGAGAACGCCGACAGCGCGGAGACGGCCACGACCAGGACGGTCGTACCCACAGCGATCAGGGTGCTGTTGCCGATCAGCCGCCAGAAGTCCCCGGAGCCGAGGATGTCCGTGTAGTTGCCGGCCACCCAGGACTCCGGCAGCCCGACCGGGTTGCGGGAGAGCTCGTCCGTGGACTTGAAGCCGGACAGCACGGCGTACAGCAGCGGCAAGGCCATCACGGCGCCGACCACGACGAGGATCACATGCGTCGGCAGGTTCTTCCTGCCGGACCTGGCCGTCACTTGGCGCCTCCCCGCATCGTCGTGGTGGCTCCCTGGAGATCGCGGCGGAGCACGAACCGCTGGTAGGCGAGGGCGAAGACGAGGCTGATGCCGAACATGACCACGCTGATCGCGCTGGCGTAGCCGACCTGGTAGCGCTTGAAGCCGTACTGGAACATGGTCACGGCCATCGTCTCGGAGTGATGGTCGGGACCGCCCGCGGTGGTCACCCAGACCAGGTCGAAGAGCTGGATCGCACCGATCACGGACAGGAACACGCTGATCCTGAGGGTGGGCGCGAGCAGCGGCAGGGTGACGCTGCGGAAGCGCTGCCAGGCGTTCGCGCCGTCGATGAGCGCGGCCTCGGTCAACTCCCGGGGGATGGACTGGAGTCCGGCCAGGTAGAGCATCATGTGGAAGCCGAAGTACTTCCAGGTCATGACCAGGAAGAGGGTGGCCATGACGTTCGACGGGTCGGCGAACCACTCGCCGCCGAGCCCGTCGAGGCCGATGCCGCCGAGGATCTGGTCGGCGAGGCCGTCGTCCGGGGCGAAGATCATGCCGAACAGGACGCCGGTGATGGCCTCGGACAGGACGTACGGCCCGAAGAACAGCATCCGGTAGAAGGCCCGGCCGCGCAGCTTCTGGTTGAGCAGGACGGCCATGGCGAGCGCGAACGGCAGCTGGATCGCGAGCGACAGCACGACCAGGACCAGGCACCGCCACAGGTCCCCGAGGAAGACGGGGTCCTCGAAGAGGCGGGTGAAGTTGTCGCCGCCGATGTAGTCGGACGGCATCCCGAAGCCGCCCCAGCGGAAGAAGGCCGCGTACAGCGCGAACAGCATCGGCAGCAGCACTAGGACGAGGAACAGCACCAGCGCGGGCACATGGAAGCCGACCGCGGTGAGCCAGTGCAGCAGGCGCCGCCGGGCCCGCGCCCGGGCGTGGTCCGCGGACGGGGGCGGGGGTTCGACGCCGGGGCGGGTGCGCTTGTCCGGCAGGAACGTGGAGGTCATCGCCGGCTACTGCTCTTCCTTCGCGGTCTTCGTGATCGACTCGGCGACCTGCTGCGGGGACTTGGACCCGGCGATGAGCGCGCCGACGCTGTCGTTGACCTCCTGGCCGACGGCCGGGGCGTAGGCCTGGTCGAGGTACAGCTGGAATCCGGTGGCGGCCTTCAACTGGGCCTGCACTGCCTTGATGTTGGGGTCGGAGATGGCGCTCTCGGCGGCCGGGACGACCGGGAGGGCGCTGGTCTTCTTGACCAGTTCGACGTCCGTCGCCTCGGAGGCGAAGAACTTCAGGAAGTCGACGGCGGCCTGCGGGGCTCCCGTGCGCAGGGCGTGTCCGCCGCCTCCGCCGAACACCTCGGTGATGGTGCCCTTGCCGCCCTGGACCGCCGGGAACGGGAAGAAGCCGAGGTCATCGCCCAGGCCCTTGCCCGCGTCGGCCTGGACGACCGGGGCCCACTGGCCCATGAGCTCCATCGCGGCCTTGCCGTTGCCGACGGTCGCGGCCTGGCCGGTGGGGCTGGAGTAGGCGGCGCCGAGGAAGCCCTTCTGGAACGGCTGGAGGTCGACGAGCTCCTGGAGGTGCTGTCCGGCCTGCACGAACGGGTCGCCGGTGAAGTCCTGGTCGTCGTATGCCTTCTGGAGGGCGGAGGCGCCGGCGGTGCGCATCGAGAGGTAGGCCCAGTAGTACATGCCGGGCCACTTCTCCTTGCCCGCGAGGGCGAGCGGGGTGATGTCCTTCGCCTTCAGCTTGCGTACGGCGTCGAGGAAGTCGGCCCAGGTGGTGGGGGGTTCCGCGACGCCCGCGTCCTTGAAGAGCGCCTTGTTGTACCAGAAGCCGATCATGCCGATGTCGAACGGTATGCCGTACACCTTCTCGTCGAGGAGGTACGGCTCCTTCGCGACCGGCAGCAGGCCCTCGGCGAAGTCCTTGGTGCGGTCGGTGAGGTCCTCGACCAGTCCGGCGTCGACCTGCTGCTTGAGGACGCCGCCGCCCCAGGTGTGGAAGATGTCGGGGAGCTTCCCGGAGGCGGTCAGCGCCGTCATCTTCGACTTGTAGGCGTCGTTCTCCAGCTGGACGATCTTCACCTTGACCTTGGGGTTCTGAGCCTCGAACTTCTTGGCCAGCGCGGCCCAGACGCCCTTGGTGGGCTCGGTGGTGGAGATGTTCCACCACTCGATGGTGGTCGTGCCGTCCGACGACCCTCCGTCCGAGTCGCCACCGCAGCCGCTCAGTGCCGTCATGCCCACACCGGCCGCGGCGGAGGCCGCGAAGAAGCCGCGGCGGGACAGTCCCGGGTCGCCCATGATCCGCTCCTTGGGTACGGGACGGTCCGTCATCGACCGTCCACTCGATCGAAAGTTTCGAACTAGATCCAGAAACCTTCGTTGCTGCCGCACCCTAGAGACAGCCCCCAAACGGTGGCAACCCCTTGTACACGGTGAATCTGCCGCCAACGGCCACGGCGCAGGCGGTGCTTGAAGAGTCGGAGACCCACGCCCTCAGGGTCGGTGACCGAGTCAGCCCTCCGGAGAATCGAAACATTCGGCACAGCCGACGAACATTACGGAACGGTCGGATCGCCGCGCCTCGGCTACAGGCCCACGTCGCGGCTGCGGAGGTCCTCCAGGGACTCGCGGCGAATCAGCAGGCGGGCGCGGCCGTCGTCCACGGCGACCACCGGCGGGCGGCCGACCAGGTTGTAGCCGGAGGCCATGGACAGGTGGTAGGCGCCGGCCGCCGGGACGGCGAGCAGGTCCCCGGGGCGGATGTCGTCGGGGAGTTCGACGTCGGCGGCGACGATGTCTCCCGCCTCGCAGTGCCGGCCCACCACGGTCACCGGTGCCGGGGCGGCGGTGCTGTGCCGGCCGACCAGGCGGGGCGCGTACCGCACCCCGTACAGCGCGGGGCGCGGGTTGTCGCTCATGCCGCCGTCCACGGCGACGTAGGTGTGCGCGCCGGTCCGCTTGACGGAGAGGACGTGGTAGAGCGCGATGCCCGCCGGGCCCGCGATGGCCCGCCCCGGTTCGATGACGAGCCGGGGCACGGTGAGCCCGGCCGCCGTGCAGGCCTCGGTGAGTTCCGCGCGGACCTTGCGGGCCAGCGCGGTGAGGTCGAGGGCGGGTTCGCCGGGGCGGTAGGCGATGCCGTGACCGCCGCCCAGGTCGAGTTCCCGAAGCACCAGGCCGTGCTGCTCGTGGAGCCGGGCCATGAGACCGACCATGCGGCGTACGGCGGCCAGGTACGGCTTGACGCTGGTGATCTGCGAGCCCAGGTGGCAGTGCAGGCCGGTGAGTTCGAGCTGCGGCTGGTCCAGTATCCGGGCGATGGCGTGCTGGGCGTAGCCGTCCGAGATGGACAGGCCGAACTTCTGGTCCTCGGTGCCGGTGCGGATCTTCTCGTGGCCGCCGGCGCTGATCCCGGGCACGACACGGACCATCACCTTCTGGTGGCCGTCGGGCCCGACCGCCGCCGCGAGCCGGGCGATCTCGGAGGGGCTGTCGATGACGACGCGGCCGACCCCGAGGCGCAGGGCCGTGTCGAGGTCGCGCGGGGACTTGGCGTTGCCGTGCAGGACGATCCGCTCCGGCGGGAAGCCGGTGGTGACCGCGAGCTCCAGCTCACCGGCCGAGCAGACGTCCAGGCCCAGCCCCTCCTCGGCCATCCAGTGGACCATGGCCCGGCACAGGAACGCCTTGGCCGCGTACAGGACTTCCGCGTCGGGGAAGGCGTTCCGGTAGGTACGGCAGCGCTCGCGGACCTCGTCCTCGTCGATGACGTAGACGGGGGTGCCGAAACGGTCGGCGACCTCGGCCAGCGGCACGCCGCCGACGGTGAGTTCGCCCTCGCGGGGCTCGACGGCAGAGGCCGGCCACACGGAGAGGGCATCGGCCGCGGTGGTCACCGCGGGTTCGTGAACGGTGGTCATCGTGCGGTCCCCTCAGCCGATCCACATGGTCAACGCGGAGATGAGCGCGGCGGCACCGGTCACGCGCAGCGCTCCGACGGCCTGGGGATCCCAGGCGCCCTCACGGAAACGGGGGCCGGAGTGCGGGGCGTGTTCCCGGGTGGCCGATGCGGTCGGGGCCGGGGCGGTCAGAGCCGGGGCGGTCGGGGCCGGGGCGGTCGGGGCCGGGGCGCAGAACTGCGGGTCGACCGTGACGGTGGTGACGCCGAGCGGCGCGGTCAGGGAGCGCAGGGCGGGTTCGGCGAGCCGGATCCACGGCTGGTCGGGGCCGAGGGTGGCGGTCAGCTGCCGCTGCGAGGTGAAGCCCACGGCCGTGCGGTCCCCGAGGGGCGTACGGAAGAGGCGGGCCGCGCAGGCGGCGTGTCCCGGCCGGACCGGAACGAACAGAGGGCCGGCCGGGAACCGTTCAGAGGGCTCCGGGTCTTCGTCGGACAGGTGGTCTGCCATGGGGTGCCTCCGGGAGATCCGAGGTGGATCGGAGTCGTAGTCGTGCGTGGAGTGTTTGACGCCCCGGACGCGGGGAGGCGGGCCGGGGCTTGCTCTTGACGCTATGCCCGCTGCCCAGGGGGTCAGGACGCCTCATGACGGGATGCTGACGGGTTTCCGCCTGACGCTGACGCGATGCTGACACCTGGCCCGGCAGGCCGTGGGCGACGCCGTCAGAGGAGTGCCAAGAAGGGCCGTCCGATGTGGCTGGAGGCGCCCGGCAGGGGTGTCATGGAAGGGACCCCTGCGGGTCTCCCTCGCGGCTCTCCCTCCCGGCTCTCCCCCGTGGGTCTCCCCTGCGGGACGAGGAACCGCGACAAGATGTGGGACGGTCAAGTGATGTCTGGTTCCGACGGCCCGGTACGGCCCCGGGGTGAGCCTGCTGACCGAGGAGTGGCAGCGTCTGGCGCGCGCCGCAACCTCTGGCACCGGGCGTGCTGCCGCTCTGTCACGCGTTACTGCGTCGCCCACGCGAGCTGTCCGGTGCTCGCGGTGCCGCCGTCACCGCTGGAGTCGGAGCTGACAGCCGTGCACCGCCGCAAAGCCTGGCGACTGCGGCTCGACGTACGGGACTTGGCGCGCGAGGCGGTGCCACCGGAAGGGGCGTGACGGGCCGCGGCTAAGGCGATCCGGATGCCGTCTGCCCGATGAGGCGACCGTCGTCGCCCGCTCCCCCGGGCGCCACCCGCAGGCTCAGCACCATCGTGAGACCGCCGCCAGGTGTGTCCTCCGCGCTGATCGTGCCGCCCATGGCCTCGGCGAAGCCGCGGGCGACGGCGAGGCCGAGCCCGACTCCGGCGCCGCGCGGGGCGTCGCCGTAACGCTGGAAGGGGGCGAAGATACGTTCCTTGGCCTCGTCCGGGACGCCGGGCCCGCGGTCGACCACCCGGACCTCGACCCGGTCGGCGATGGCGCTGGCGGACACCAGGACCCTGCTGTCGTCCGGGCTGTACTTGACGGCGTTCTCCACGACGTTGGCGACGACGCGCTCCAGCAGCCCCTTGTCCACGGCGACCATCGGCAGCGTCTCCGGGACGTCCAGCTCCGCGCTGCCCTCCGGCACCCCGCCCAGCGCCATCGGCACCACCTCGTCGAGGTCGATCTCCCTGATCAGCGGGGTGACCGTGCCGGTCTGGAGCCGGGACATGTCCAGCAGGTTCCCGACCAGCAGGTCGAGCCGGTCGGCGCCCTCCTCGATCGCCTCCAGCAGTTCGGCCCGGTCCTCCTCCGACCACGCGACATCGTCCGACCGCAGGGAGGAGACCGACGCCTTGATGCCCGCGAGGGGCGTGCGCAGGTCGTGGCTGACGGCGGCCAGCAGCGCCGTGCGGATGCGGTTGCCCTCGGCCAGTTCCTTGGCCCGGTCGGCCTCGTGCCGGAGGCGCTGGCGATCCAGTACGACGGCCGACTGCGCGGCGAAGGCGGCGAGGACGCGGCGGTCCTCGGCGGGCAGCACCCGGCCGGTCAGCGCGAGCGCCATGTGATCGCCGACCGGCACCTCCACGTCCGCGTCGTCGGGGTTCCGGCAGGGTCGTGGCCCGACGCTGCCCGCACAGGTCCACGGGTTCACATCGCTCTCCCGCTCCAGGAGCGCTACGGACTCCATGCCGAAGGTCTCACGGACGCGTTGGAGCAGCGCCTCCAGGCTGGTCTCGCCGCGCAGCACGTTGCCGGCGAGGAAGGAAAGGATCTCCGACTCGGCACGCAGCCGGGCCGCCTGATGGGTGCGGCGGGCCGCGAGGTCGACGACGGAGGCAACCGACACCGCCACCCCTATGAAGATCGCGATGGCGACGATGTTCTTCGGGTCGGCGATGGTCAGCGTGTGGACGGGCGGGGTGAAGAACCAGTTCAGCAGCAGCGAGCCCACCACGGCGGACGCCAGCGCGGGCAGCAGGCCGCCGAGCAGTGCCGCCGCCACGGTCAGCGACAGGTACAGCAACATGTCGTTGGCGAGGCCGACTTCGGGGGCGACGTGCGTCAGCAGCACGGTGAGGACGACCGGGCCGAGCGCACCGACCAGCCAGCCCCGGATGATCCGTGCCCGGCCCAGGCGCGCGCTGCGGGCGACGGGCAGTCCGCCGCGCCCCTTGCCCGCCTCGTCGTGGGTGATCAGGTGGACGTCGAGGTCGGGGCCCGACTCCCGGGCGACCGTGGCACCGACGCCGGGTCCGAGGACGTACTGCCAGCTCTTGCGGCGGGAGACGCCGAGCACGATCTGGGTGGCGTTCACGCCGCGCGCGAAGGCCAGCAGCGCCGCCGGGATGTCGTCGCCGACGACGTGGTGGAAGGTGCCGCCGAGGTCCTCGACCAGCCCGCGCTGCACGGCCAGTTCCTTGGGCGAGGACGAGGTCAGCCCGTCGGTGCGGGCTATGTAGACGGCGAGCACCTCACCGCCTGCGCCTTTCTCGGCGAGCCGTGCGGCCCGGCGGATCAGGGTGCGGCCCTCCGGGCCGCCGGTCAGCCCCACGACGATCCGCTCGCGCGAGCCCCAGATCGTCGAGACCTCGTGCTCGCTGCGGTAGGCGTTGAGGTACCCGTCGACCCGGTCCGCCACCCACAGCAGCGCCAGCTCCCGCAGCGCGGTGAGGTTGCCGGGGCGGAAGTACTTCGAGAGCGCCGCGTCGACCTTGTCGGGCTTGTAGATGTTGCCGTGCGCCATACGACGGCGCAGTGCCTGGGGCGACATGTCGACAAGCTCGATCTGGTCGGCCCGGCGCACCACCTCGTCCGGCACCCTCTCCTGCTGCCGCACGCCGGTGATCGACTCCACGACGTCGCCCAGCGACTCCAGATGCTGGATGTTGACGGTCGATATGACGTCGATGCCGGCCGCGAGGAGCTCCTCGACGTCCTGCCAGCGCTTGGCGTTGCGGGAGCCGGGGATGTTGGTGTGGGCCAGCTCGTCGACCAGCACCACCTTGGGGCGCCGGGCCAGGACGGCGTCGATGTCCATCTCCGTGAAGGAGGTGTCCCGGTACTCCAGTTCCTTGCGCCTGATCTGCTCCAGGCCGTGCAGCATCACCTCAGTGCGCGGCCGGTCGTGGTGCTCCACGAACGCGACCACGCAGTCGGTGCCCCGCTCCACACGCCGGTGCGCCTCGGAGAGCATCGCGTACGTCTTGCCGACGCCCGGTGCCGCACCGAGGTAGATCCGAAGCCTGCCGCGTGCCATGTTCACCCTTCGAAGCGGTAACCCATGCCGGGTTCGGTGACGAGATGGCGGGGGTGCGCGGGGTCGGCCTCGAGCTTGCGGCGCAACTGCGCCATGCAGATCGGCGTGCGGCCGCGAGTCTGAGCGCCGTGGCACCGTCGGGGGCCGCGTCCACGCCGTACCTGTGTGCCCGCATGTTGATCACGAGGGCCCGCACCAGCCGCGGGTCGTCCTCCACCACCAGCACCCTCGTCATGGGGGTACGCCTTTCCTCACGGCTGTGGGAGCCGGCGGATCGGATGTCTCCGGCCGACGGCTCCCGTTCGTTTCGCGCAACCCCATCAGCCCTTGGCCACAAGGCCCTTGAGCGCGACGTTGAGTTCCAGGACGTTCACACGTGGCTCGCCGATGAAGCCGAGGATGCGGGTCTCGGTGTGGTCCTTGACGAGCCGCTCCACCTGCGCGACGGACAGGCCGTTGCGCTCGGCGACCCGGTGCACCTGGATCTCGGCGTACTGGGGAGAGATGTCCGGGTCCAGGGCGGAGCCGGAGGAGGTGACCGCGTCGGCGGGGACCTGGGAGGGCCTGACGGTGTAGCCGGGCACGGAGTTGTCCTTGACGACCTTCGCCTTCGCCTCCTTCACCCACTTGATGAGTTCGGGGTTGTCGCCGGAACGGTTCGTGGCGCCGGAAAGGATCAGCTTGTACTGGGTGTTGACCGAGTTCTCGCCCATCCCGTTCGCCGGGCGGGACTGGAAGTACTTGAGGCTGTAACCCTGTTGGCCGATCAGCGAGGAGCCGACGACCTTGCCGTCGTACTTGACCTCGGAGCCGTTCGCCTTGTCGTTGAACAGCGCCTGGGCCACGCCCGTGACGGCCAGCGGATAGATCACACCGGTGAGCAGGGTCAGCACCAGCAGCGCCCGCAGGCCCGCTCCGAGCAACCGGGCCGTGTTCGATACGGAGTTGTTCATGATGGATCAACCGATCCCGGGGATGAGAGAGATGAGCAGGTCGATGATCTTGATGCCGATGAAGGGCGCGATCAGGCCGCCCAGACCGTAGATGGTCAGGTTTCGGCGCAGCAGCCGGTCGGCGCTGACCGGCCGGTACCGCACGCCCTTCAGGGACAGCGGCACCAGCGCGACGATGACCAGCGCGTTGAAGACGACCGCGGACAGGATCGCGGAGTCCGGCGACGACAGTCCCATGACGTTGAGCTTGTCCAGGCCCGGGTAGACGGCCGCGAACAGCGCCGGGATGATCGCGAAGTACTTCGCGACGTCGTTGGCGATGGAGAACGTGGTCAGCGCACCGCGGGTGATCAGCAGCTGCTTGCCGATCTCGACGATCTCGATCAGCTTGGTCGGGTCGGAGTCGAGGTCGACCATGTTGCCGGCCTCCTTGGCGGCCGACGTGCCGGTGTTCATCGCCACGCCGACGTCGGCCTGCGCGAGCGCCGGGGCGTCGTTGGTGCCGTCGCCCGTCATCGCGACCAGCTTGCCGCCGGCCTGCTCCCGCTTGATGAGCGCCATCTTGTCCTCGGGAGTGGCCTCCGCGAGGAAGTCGTCGACGCCAGCCTCCTCGGCGATCGCCTTGGCGGTCAGCGGGTTGTCACCCGTGATCATGACGGTTTTGATGCCCATGCGGCGCAGCTCCTCGAACCGCTCCCGCATGCCGTCCTTGACGACGTCCTTGAGGTGGACGACGCCCAGGATCCGGGCGCCCTCGGCGTCCTCGACCGCGACCAGCAGCGGGGTGCCGCCGGCCTCGGAGATGCGGTTGGCGATCCGGTCCGCGTCGTCGGCGACCGTGCCGCCCCGCTCCCGCACCCAGGCCATGACCGAACCGGCGGCGCCCTTGCGGATCCTGCGCCCGTCGACGTCGACGCCGGACATCCGGGTCTGCGCGGTGAAGGCGATCCACTCGGCGCCGGCCAGCTCGCCCTGGTGCCGCTCGCGCAGGCCGTACCTCTCCTTCGCCAGTACGACGACGGAGCGGCCCTCGGGCGTCTCGTCGGCCAGCGACGACAGCTGGGCGGTGTCCGCGACCTCGGCCTCGGTGACACCGGCGACCGGGACGAACTCTGCGGCCCGGCGGTTGCCGAGGGTGATGGTGCCGGTCTTGTCGAGCAGCAGCGTGGAGACGTCACCGGCGGCCTCGACCGCGCGGCCGGACATGGCGAGCACGTTGCGCTGCACGAGCCGGTCCATGCCGGCGATGCCGATCGCGGAGAGCAGGGCGCCGATGGTCGTCGGGATCAGACAGACCAGCAGGGCGACCAGCACGACCATCGTCAGATGCGTGCCCGCGTAGTCCGCCAGCGGCGGCAGCGTGGCGCAGGCCAGCAGGAAGACGATCGTCAGTGACGCGAGCAGGATGTTCAGCGCGATCTCGTTCGGCGTCTTCTGCCGGGCCGCGCCCTCGACCAGGTTGATCATCCGGTCGATGAAGGTCTCGCCGGGCTTCGTCGTGATCTTGATGACGATTCGGTCGGAGAGGACCTTGGTGCCGCCGGTGACGGCCGAGCGGTCGCCGCCGGACTCACGGATGACCGGGGCCGACTCGCCGGTGATCGCCGACTCGTCGACGGAGGCCACGCCCTCGATGACGTCGCCGTCACCGGGGATGATGTCGCCGGCCTCGCAGACGACCAGGTCCCCGATCTTCAACTCGGTGCCCGGTACCCGCTCTTCGACGGAACCGGCGAGCCGGCGGGCCACCGTGTCGGTCTTGGCCTTGCGCAGCGTGTCGGCCTGCGCCTTGCCGCGGCCCTCCGCGACGGCCTCCGCCAGGTTGGCGAAGATCACCGTGAGCCACAGCCAGGCGCTGATGGTCCAGCCGAACCAGTCGCCCGGGTCCTTGAAGGAGAAGGCCGTCGTCAGCACGGAGCCGACGAGGACCACGAACATCACGGGAGACTTGACCATCACCCGCGGGTCGAGCTTGCGCAGGGCGTCCGGCAGCGACTTGAGAAGCTGCTTCGGGTCGAAGAGGCCCGCGCCGACACGGCCCTCGGGGGATTTGCGCCCGGTGGGTACGTCGCTGTGCGGCGCCCGGGTCGGGGTGGCTGTGGACATGGAGTCCTCTTGCTTCTGTATGCGAGTGGTCATCACGCCAGCCCCTCGGCCAGCGGCCCGAGCGCGAGGGCCGGGAAGTACGTCAGACCGGTGATGATGATGATCGTGCCGACGAGCAGACCGGCGTACAGCGGCTTGTCGGTGCGCAGGGTGCCCGCCGTGGCCGGGACCGGCTTCTGCTCGGCGAGCGAGCCGGCCAGGGCCAGCACGAAGATCATCGGGACGAACCGGCCGAACAGCATGCACAGGCCCAGCGTGCTGTTGAACCACTGCGTGTCCGCGTTCAGGCCTGCGAAGGCGGAGCCGTTGTTGTTGGAGGCGGACGTGTAGGCGTACAGGATCTCGGAGAAGCCGTGCGCCCCGCTGTTGGTCATCGAGTTGCCCGGGGTGGGCAGGGCCATCGCGAACGCGGTGAAGACGAGCACCAGCGCCGGCGTGACCAGGATGTAGCAGGCCGCCAGCTTGATCTCGCGGGAGCCGATCTTCTTGCCCAGGTACTCGGGGGTGCGGCCGACCATGAGCCCGGCGATGAACACCGCGATGATCGCCATGATCAGCATGCCGTAGAGGCCGGAGCCGGTGCCGCCGGGTGCGATCTCGCCCAGCATCATCCCGAGCATGGTGATGCCGCCGCCGAGGCCGGTGAAGGAGGAGTGGAAGGAGTCGACCGCGCCGGTCGAGGTGAGCGTGGTCGCCACGGCGAAGATCGACGAGCCGCCGACGCCGAAGCGGACCTCTTTGCCCTCGTATGCCCCGCCCGCGATCTGGAACGCCGGGCCGTGGTGGGCGAACTCGGTCCACATCATCAGCGCGGTGAAGCCGAGCCAGATGGTGGCCATGGTGGCGAGGATCGCGTAGCCCTGCTTCACGCTGCCGACCATCAGGCCGAAGGTGCGGGTCAGCGCGAACGGGATCAGCAGGATCAGGAAGATCTCCCACAGGTTCGAGAACGGGGTGGGGTTCTCGAACGGGTGGGCGCTGTTGGCGTTGAAGTAGCCGCCACCGTTGGTGCCCAGCTCCTTGATGGCCTCCTGCGAGGCGACCGCGCCACCGTTCCACTGCTGCTGGCCGCCCATGAACTGACCGACCTCATGGATGCCGGAGAAGTTCTGGATGGCGCCGCAGGCGACCAGGACGACCGCGGCGACGGCCGCGATCGGGACCAGGATGCGAACGACACCACGTACCAGGTCGGCCCAGAAGTTGCCCAGCTCACCGGTGCGGGAGCGGGCGAACCCGCGCACGAGCGCCACGGCGACGGCGATGCCGACGGCGGCGGAGACGAAGTTCTGCACGGCAAGGCCGGCGGTCTGCACGACGTGGCCCATGGCCTGCTCGCCGTAGTACGACTGCCAGTTGGTGTTGGTCACGAACGACACGGCGGTGTTGAACGCCTGGTCCGGGTCGATGGACTTGAACCCGAGCGAACCCGACAGCACACCTTGCAGCCGCTGGAGCAGGTAGAGGAACAGGACACCGACGACGGAGAAGGCGAGGACGCCGCGCAGGTACGCGGTCCAGCGCATCTCGGTGTCGGGGTCGGCACCGATGCCCTTGTAGATCCACTTCTCGACGCGCCAGTGCTTGTCGGAGGAGTAGACCCTGGCCATGTAGTTGCCGAGCGGGACGTAGGCGAGCGCCAGAGCTGCGATCAGAGCGAGCAACTGGAGCACGCCGGCAAGTACGGGACCCATGCCTTGTCTCAGAACCTCTCCGGGAAGATCAGGGCGAGGACGAGATAGCCCAGCAGGGCGACGGCCACGACGAGGCCGACGATGTTCTCGGCGGTCACAGCTTCGTCACCCCCTTGGCGACGAGAGCCACCAGCGCGAAGGACGCGATCGTGATGACGACGAAGGCCAGATCGGCCATCGTGGACTCCTGAATGAGGTTCGGTCGGACAGGGACGATTCGAGGAAACAGCCTTTGTGGCCGGATTCGAGCGCCGTTGACGGCTCCCATACGGCCCGCTGCACGCCTTTGACGGTTCTCTTACGGCGACCCGATCGCCGCAGGTCGCAGGCGCGCCGGGGTCAGAACAAGCGGAACCTCAACCGGCAGATCACGGCGTCCGTCTCCTTGCGGACGGCATGCGCGACGACGGCTCCCCGCTGGTTCTGGAGCAGCCGTTGCCACAGCCGCTCCGGCTCGGTCTCCGGGATCAGCACGGTCACCCGGGCAGCCGGCTCCGAGGCCATGACGTCACGGACGTACGCGGCGATGGGGCCGCCCAGCGCACGCCGTTCACTGGAGAGCCGGACCAGGGGCACGCCGGGATCCCACTCGGCCCAGGAGCACTCCAGGCTATGCAGCGCGGACCGGTCCTGTCCGTCGTTGTCACCGCGACCAAGTTCGAGGAGGGCGCCTGGCTGATCGTGATCGCGCTGCCGCTGCTGGTCGTGGCCTTCGAAGTCCTCCACGAGCCGGCGCTGACGGGCCAGCGAGGCGTGCGAGGCCCCGGCGGCCAGGCCGTCGCTGCGGGTGACGTGCACGGCGAGCAGGTCCCCGCCGGCCGACCGGGCGGCGATGCGGGCGGCCCGCCGGACGATCGTGTCGCCCTCCGGACCGCCGGTCAGCGCGACCACGACCCGCTCCCGGGTCTCCCACACCCCGCCGATCGCGTGCTCGGCGCGATAGGTGTTCAGCGCCTCGTCGACCCGGTCGGCCAGCCACAGCAGCGCCAGTTGGCGCAGCGCGGTCAGGTTCCCGGGCCGGAAGTAGTTGGCGAGGGCGGCGTCGATCCTCTCCGGCGCGCAGATGTTGCCGTGCGCCATGCGGCGGCGCAGCCCTTCGGGCGGGATGTCGACGAGCTCGACCTGCGGGGTCCGGCGTACGACCTCGTCGGGCACCGTCTCGTGCTGCGGCACCCCGGTGATCTTCTCGACCACGTCCTTGAGGGACTCCAGATGCTGGACGTCGACGGCCGTGATGACGTCGGTGCCCGCGGCGAGCAGTGCCTCGACGTCCTGCCACCGCTTGGCGTTGCGCCCGCCGCCGGGGACGTTGCCGTGGGCGAGGTCGTCGACGACGGCGACCTCCGGCCGTCGGTCGAGCACCGCGGCGAGGTCCAGTTCCTCGAACTCACCGCCCCGGTGGGCGCATCGGGCCGGCAGTACGACCTCCAGGCCGTCGAGCATCGCGGCCGTTCGCGGGCGTCCATGGCACTCGGCGAACGCCACCACCACGTCGGCCCCGCGCCCGGCCCGGCGCCGCGCCTCATCGAGCATGCGGTACGTCTTGCCCACGCCCAGGGCCGCCCCGAGGTAGACCTTCAGCCGTCCGCGCGGTACTTCGTTCATCAGGTCTCAGCGAACCGCTCCGCGGGCCCGCGCGGCAGGAACCTTGACGCATCCCTGGCGCCCCTCACATGGACGTTGACACTGTCTTGACAATGGCGTGCCCCGGCCGGGCACGACACCGACACCCCCTGGCACTCGCCTCGACGGCAACGCTGAGCGGTCACGCTGAGTGATCACCCTCGCTCGCCTCACCCCTCACCGCCCACACAGCCCAATGAGGCCCGAACAAGTGCCGGAGCACACCTCTTGATGCGCGCCCACCGCCGACCCGGCCAGTCTTAACGGAAGCTTGACGCCCACAGCCCCTGGATCCGTGGGCCCGGGCGTCACTCTCTGCTTACGCTGGTGCCGCCGTCAGTGTGATGGCCGGAATCGTATGCCGACCCGCACGTCAGGAGCAGGCCGATGGCCACCACCGAACACCCTCCACCCGGCCGCTTGCGCGCCTGGATGCTGGAGGGTCTGTCCGACATGGGCAAGGGCCATGCTCCGAAGGACTCGCAGGCCGAGAAGGAGCCCGTGGACGAGGGTCAGCCCTGGTACCGGGTCATGTGCCTCACCGGCGTCGACTACTTCTCGACGCTCGGCTACCAGCCCGGCATCGCCGCCCTCGCGGCCGGTCTGCTGTCGCCCATCGCCACCATCGTGCTCGTGATCGTCACTCTCGCGGGCGCACTGCCCGTCTACCGGCGGGTGGCCGAGGAGAGCCCGCACGGCCAGGGCTCGATCGCCATGCTGGAACGGCTGCTGACCTTCTGGAAGGGCAAGCTGTTCGTCCTGACCCTGCTGGGTTTCGCGGCCACCGACTTCCTGATCACCATCACCCTGTCGGCCGCCGACGCCTCGACCCACCTGGTCGAGAACCCGCACCTCAACAGCGCGCTGCACGACAAGCAGATGGTGATCACCCTGGCCCTCGTCGCGCTGCTCGGCGCGGTGTTCCTCAAGGGCTTCCTGGAGGCGATCGGGGTCGCGGTCGCCCTGGTGGGCATCTACCTCGTGCTCAACGCGGTCGTCGTGGTCTCCGGCCTGTACCACGTCGTCACCGAGGGGCACGTGGTCACCGACTGGACCACGGCCCTCACCGCCGAGCACGGCAACATCTTCGTGATGATCGGCGTGGCCCTGATCGTCTTCCCCAAGCTCGCGCTCGGCCTCTCGGGCTTCGAGACCGGCGTCGCCGTGATGCCGCACGTCAAGGGCGAGCCCCGCGAGACCGAGGAGAACCCCGCGGGCCGGATCCGCGACACCAAGAAGCTGCTCACCACCGCAGCCGTGATCATGAGCTGCTTCCTGATCGCGACGAGCTTCATCACCACCCTGCTCATCCCGGAGAAGGACTTCGAGCCGGGCGGCAGCGCCAACGGCCGTGCGCTCGCGTTCCTCGCCCACGAGTACCTCGGCAACGCCTTCGGCACGGTCTACGACGTCTCGACCATCGCCATACTCTGGTTCGCCGGCGCCTCCGCCATGGCCGGCCTGCTGAACCTGATGCCGCGCTACCTGCCCCGCTACGGCATGGCCCCGCACTGGGCACGCGCGGTGCGCCCGATGGTCATCGTCTTCACCCTGGTCGCCTTCCTGGTGACCTGGATCTTCGACGCCGACGTCGACGCCCAGGGCGGCGCGTACGCCACCGGCGTGCTGGTGCTCATCAGCTCCGCCGCCATCGCCGTGACCATCGCGGCCCGCAAGGCCGGTCAGCGCAACTGGTTCGTCGGCTTCGCGGTCATCTCGGTGGTGTTCCTGTACACGACCGTCGTGAACGTCATCGAGCGCCCCGACGGCGTGAAGATCGGCGCCTGCTTCATCGCCGGCATCATCCTGATCTCCCTGCTGTCGCGGCTGCTGCGCGCCTTCGAGCTCCGTGTCACGAGCGTGACGCTCGACGACATGGCGGAACGATTCATCCGTGACATGGCGAGCCGCAAGATCCGGTTCATCGCCAACGAGCCCGACAGCCGGGACAAGGCCGAGTACCGCGACAAGATCGAGCAGATCCGCACCGACAACGACCTCTCGGAGCAGGAGGACTTCGTCTTCGTCGAGGTCACGGTCACCGACCCGTCCGAGTTCGAGGCCGGCCTGATCGTGCGCGGCCAGGTCATGCACAACCGCTACCGCGTCCTCACCCTGGAGTCCTCCTCCATCCCGAACGCATTGGCCGCCCTGCTGCTGAACGTCCGCGACACGACCGGCTGCATCCCCCACATCTACTTCGAGTGGACCGAGGGCACCCCGTTCGCCAACTTCCTGCGCTTCTTCCTCTTCGGGCAGGGCGAGGTCGCCCCGGTCACCCGAGAGGTCCTGCGCGAGGCGGAGCCGGACCGCGACCGCCGACCGCGCGTCCACACCGGCTGAAGCACACACCGGCCCGAACCGGCCGCGGCCACATCAGGATCGCGTCAACGATGAGCCGTAAGACGTCAGAGCGCTGTCAGCGCCGTTCGCACCTGCGCCGGCGGCCCCTACCGTCAGCACTGTGGACGGAAGCAGACCGCGCCCGGCCCCGACCGGTGACCGTCACTGGCAGAACAGTGCCCGGTTCGCCGCGGGCTGCGCCGTGACCTTCTTCGGCATGACTCTGCTGGTCGACTGGGACGCCCACACCCTGACTCCGCCGCGCACCCTGCTGTGGCTGGTCATGACCTGCCTGCTGTTCACGATCCTGCTCCCCGAGCGCGTGACCGCCGGGCCGGGCTGGCTCGCGGTGCGCGGCCTCGTACGCCGCCAGGCGGTGCGCACGGACGAGCTGGTGACCGTACGGCAGCACGGCGACGTCTGCACACATCTCACCCTGCGCGACGCGGACGGCCGCCGCCTCGAACTGGACCCACGCGTCCTCCTCGCCAACCCACTGCTGTGGCACGAGCTGGACACAGGCGTACGCCGGTCACGCGCGAGCGGAACCCTGCTGGAGGGCATCGACGTACTGGAGCGGCTACGGCATCAGATCGACGACGCCGAGGCGCGGGCGGTGCTCAGGGCGTCCGGGATCACCTGAAGTCGGGGTGGCACGGCGGGCCAGACATGACACACGAAAGGGCTCCCCTCCGGCCGTGCGTGGCCGAAGGGGAGCCCATTCTGCTGGTGCGCGTTGTGCGCGTGGGCGCAGGCCCGGTGCGGCTCAGTCGTCGTAGGCATCCAGCGGCGGGCAGGAGCAGACGAGGTTCCGGTCGCCGAAGGCCTGGTCGATGCGGCGCACCGGCGGCCAGTACTTGTCGGCGGTCGACACCCCGGCCGGGAACACGGCCTCCTCACGGCTGTAGGCGTGCTCCCAGGCACCGCCCAGCGCACCGGCGGTGTGCGGGGCGTTGCGCAGCGGGTTGTCCTCGGCGGGCCACTGCTCCGACCCGACCTTCTCGATCTCCGCGCGGATGGCGATCATCGCCTCGCAGAACCGGTCGAGCTCGGCCAGGTCCTCGGACTCGGTCGGCTCGATCATCAGCGTGCCGGCCACCGGGAACGACATCGTCGGCGCGTGGAAGCCGTAGTCGATGAGGCGCTTGGCCACGTCGTCGACGCTCACGCCGGTCGCCTTGGTCAGCGGGCGCAGATCGATGATGCACTCGTGCGCGACGAGCCCGCCCGGCCCGGTGTAGAGCACCGGGTAGTGCGGCTCCAGCCGCTTGGCGACGTAGTTCGCGGAGAGCACGGCCACCTGCGTGGCCCGCTTCAGCCCCTCGCCGCCCATGAGGCGGACGTACGCCCAGGAGATGGGCAGGATCCCCGCGGAACCCCACGGCGCCGCCGAGATCGGGCCGACGCCCGTCTCCGGACCGGCGGCCGGCTGGAGCGGGTGGTTCGGCAGGTACGGCGCCAGGTGCGAGCGCACACCGACCGGGCCGACGCCCGGACCGCCGCCGCCGTGCGGGATGCAGAAGGTCTTGTGCAGGTTCAGGTGCGAGACGTCGCCGCCGAAGTGGCCCGGCTTGGCCAGCCCCACCAGCGCGTTGAGGTTCGCGCCGTCGACGTAGACCTGCCCGCCGGCCTCGTGCACCTGCGCGCAGATGTCGGCGACGTGCTCCTCGAACACACCGTGCGTCGACGGGTAGGTGATCATCAGCACGGACAGCTCGTCCCGGTGCTTCTCGATCTTGGCCCGCAGGTCCTCGACGTCGATCTCGCCGTCCTCGGCGGTCTTCACGACGACGACCTTCATGCCGGCCATCACGGCGCTGGCGGCGTTCGTGCCGTGCGCGGAGGACGGGATGAGGCAGATGGTGCGCTGCTCGTCGCCGTTGGCCCGGTGGTACCCGCGCACGGCGAGCAGACCGGCCAGCTCACCCTGCGAGCCGGCGTTGGGCTGGAGGGACACCTTGTCGTAGCCGGTGACCTCGGCGAGACGTTCCTCCAGCTCGCGGATGAGCGTGAGATAGCCCTGCGCCTGCTCGGCGGGCGCGAAGGGGTGCAACTGCCCGAACTCCGGCCAGGTGACCGGCTCCATCTCGGTGGTCGCGTTGAGCTTCATCGTGCAGGAGCCGAGCGGGATCATGCCGCGGTCGAGCGCGTAGTCCCGGTCGGCCAGCCGGCGCAGGTAGCGCAGCATCGCCGTCTCGGAGCGGTACTGGTGGAAGACGGGGTGCGCGAGGTAGTCGTCGGTGCGCAGCGCCCCGTCGGTGAGCGCGTCCTCGGTGCTCGCGTCCAGCGCCTCGATGTCGCCCTCGACCCCGAACGCCGTCCATACGGCGCCCAGCTGGGCCCGCAGCGTGGTCTCGTCGCAGGCGACGGAGACCTGGTCGGCGTCGACGAGGCGCAGGTTCACGCCGTTCTCCCGGGCGGCGGCGACGACCTCGGCGGCCTTCCCGGGCACCCGCACGGTCAGTGTGTCGAAGTAGGAGCCGTGCACGACCTCGACACCGCCGGCCGCGAGGCCCGCAGCAAGGATCGAGGCGTACCGGTGGGTCCGCCGCGCGATGCTCCGCAGCCCGTCGGGCCCGTGGTACACGGCGTACATGCCGGCCATCACGGCGAGCAGCACCTGGGCCGTACAGATGTTGCTGGTCGCCTTCTCACGACGGATGTGCTGCTCACGGGTCTGGAGCGCCAGCCGGTAGGCCTTGTTGCCGTCGGCGTCCACGGACACGCCCACGAGCCGCCCCGGCAGGCTGCGCGCGAACTTCTCGTGGACGGCCATGTAGCCGGCGTGCGGCCCGCCGAAGCCCATCGGCACGCCGAACCGCTGCGTCGTACCGATCGCGATGTCCGCCCCGAGCTCACCCGGCGACTTCAGCAGCGTCAGCGCGAGCAGGTCGGCGGCGACGGTGACGAGGGCACCGAGCTCGTGCGCCTGGTCGACGACCGGCTTGATGTCCCGTACGACACCGGAGGCGCCCGGGTACTGGAGGAGCACGCCGGTGATCTCACGCGAGGCGACCTCGGCCGGAATGCCCTCGCTGAGGTCGGCGACGACGATCTCCACGCCGGTCGGCTCGGCGCGGGTCTCGATGACGGCGATGGTCTGCGGAAGCACGTCCGCGTCGACCAGGAACAGGCCCTTCTTGTTCTTGCCCATGCGCCGGGACAGGGCCATGGCCTCGGCGGCGGCCGTCCCCTCGTCGAGCAGCGAGGCACCGGAGGTCGGCAGCCCGGTCAGCTCGGCGACCATGGTCTGGAAGTTCAGCAGGGCCTCGAGACGGCCCTGGGAGATCTCGGGCTGGTACGGCGTGTAGGCCGTGTACCAGGCGGGGTTCTCCATGACGTTCCGCAGGATGACCGGCGGGGTGAAGGTCCCGTAGTACCCGAGCCCGATCATCGAGTCCAGCACCTGATTGCGGTCGGCCAGCGACCGCAGCTCGGCCAGCACCTCCGCCTCGGTGCGGGCTCCCGGCAGGTCCAGGGAGTCGGCGTTCTTGATCACGTCCGGCACCGCGGCGGCGGTGAGCTCGTCGAGGGAGCCGTACCCGACCTGGGCGAGCATCTTGGCCCGGGCCTCATGATCGGGACCGATATGACGCTGCTCGAAGGGGATTCCCTGCTCGAGCTCGGAGAGCGGAATGCGATGGGCGGTCATTGCGGAGGCCTCCTGGTCTTACGACCTTCGAGGGGCACCACGGCGCGGGTACCCGGACGGCCTCCCCCTCTGTCATCTCAACCTGAGAGCTTCACCGGACCGCCCGAAGGCCGTCGGCTTTCACCGTCGGTGAGAGCGGAAGCCGTCGACACCCGCTCTGCTTTCCAGAGTGACCTCGTCCGTGCGGTACGTGAGCCTGAGAGATTCCGGGGAGGATTTGCTCCTTCGGCGCCTCCGGTGTTGTCCGGAGGACTCTCCCGCGCGGGGTCAGCAGCCGTTAGAAAGCCTACCAGCGAGGTCGACGCACGGACCTTCGAGTGGCCGCTCTCACCATTCTGCCTTTTCGTAGTGCTTACGGATGAGTTGCGACCAAGTGGAGGGCCCGTGCAGACCGACATCGATCCGCGCAATCTGATCGGCCGCAAGGCTTTCGACCGCAACGGCACCAAGATCGGCACGATCGACGAGGTCTATCTCGACGACGCGACCGGAGTGCCGGAATGGGCGGCGATACGCACCGGCCTGTTCTCCCGCGACGCCTTCGTCCCCCTGGAGCCCAGCGAGCTGGTGGAGGGCACCCTCCGCATCCCCTTCGACCGCGCCCTGATCAAGGACGCCCCCGACTTCGGAGTGGGCCGCCACCTGTCCCCCGAACAGGAACTCCAGCTCTACCACCACTACGGCCTCGACGTAACGGCCCCGCCCCCTCCCCCCGACCACGATTTCGGCAACCTGGCCCCCTCGGAACCCCCCAACAACAACGGCCCCACGACTCCCCACCCCTGACCGGCTCAGACCCCACCGACCCCACCGACCACAGCCCCCTCAGATGCCCCCGACGTGGCAGGTCCCCCGCTTCCCGCAGCACCCCGACTTCCCCCACCCCCTCCGGGCCGCTCCTCCACCAGCGGCAACGGCTCCACCGCCTCCAGCCCCGGATCCTCCACCCGAAACGTCCGCACCCGCCCCGGCTCCGTCGACCCAGGCGTCTCGAACCGCACGGTCACCCGCCCGAGCCCACTCCCCTGCACCCACCCATGCCCGTACTCGGCATGCCGCACATCGTGCCCGGCGAGCCATCTCCGCTCACTCGGCGGCTCCTCCCCCCGGGCCGCGGCCACAGCCTCCGCGCCGTCCTCCCCACCCTCCACCGCCTGCTGCTCCCCCAGCTCCCCCGCGGCCTGAGCGAACAGATCCTCCTGCGTGTAGTCGGCAAGCCCGCTGACCCCGACCCCCAACAGCCGCACCCCACCCGTCGTGTCCACGGACTCCAGCAGCCGGGCAGCGGCCTCCCGCACCACGGCCGGGTCATCCGTCGGCCCCCGCAAGGTCTCGGACCGTGTCAGGGTCGAGAAGTCGTACCGCCGTACCTTCAGCACGATGGTCCGCCCCGACAGCCCGGCCCCCCGCAACCGCCGCACACAGCGATCGGCCAGCCGCTGCACCTCGAACCCGACCCGCACCCGGTCGTGGATGTCCACGTCGTACGTGTCCTCGACCGACACGGACTTCGTCTCCCGCTCGGCCACCACGGGCCGCTCGTCGTGCGCCAGCGCCATCGCGTACAGCGCATGCCCATGGGCTTTTCCCAGCAGCCGTACGAGCTCGTCCTCGCCGGCCTCGGCGATCTCCTCGACCGTATGGATCCCGGCCCGCCGCAGATGGTCCCCCGTCGCCGGCCCCACCCCCGGCAGGGTGCGCACCGACATGGGCCCGAGCATCGCCCGCTCGGTCCCCGGCTCGATCAGCACCATCCCGTCCGGCTTGGCCTGCTCGGAGGCGATCTTCGCGAGCATCTTGGACGCGGCCAGCCCCACCGATCCCGCAAGCCCCGTGGCGGCCCGTATGTCGCCGCGCAGCTTCGCCCCGACCAGCCGCGCCGACGAGTCGTCCCAGGCCGCTCCCCCGGCCTCCAGATCCACGAAGGCCTCGTCCAGGCTCAACGGCTCCACCAACGGCGACAGCTCCCGCAGCAGCGCCATCACCTGCTCGCTGATGTCGCGGTAGATCCCGAACCGCGGCACGAGATACGCGGCGTTCGGCGCCAGCCTCCGCGCCTGCGCCATCGGCATCGCCGAGTGCACCCCGAACACCCGGGCCTCATAGGACGCGGTGGCGACGACTCCACGCGGCCCGAGCCCGCCCACGATCACGGCTTTCCCACGCAGGCTCGGCTTGGATGCCTGCTCCACCGAGGCGTAGAAGGCATCCATGTCGAGATGCAGGATCGTGGGCGCGTTTCTCACATCTCCGATGCTGCCTCACGCCACTGACAATGCCCCGCTACAACCGCACGTTTGCAGCCACTGGCCACCGGCAAGGGCCGACAGCCCACCGGACGCAGGACCGAAGCCCGCTCAGACCGCCCGGTTACGCCGCCGAGCCAGCTCGTCCGCCGGATTGTGCCCGACAAGCGTCTCCCCGGTGTCGATCCGCTCCCCGTGCAGCTGCGACAACGCACTCTCGACGTCCCGCCACACCACACCCACGGCGATCCCGAAGATCCCCTGCCCGCCCTGGAGCAGCGCGTGCACCTCGTCCGGCGAGCTGCACTCGTACACGGTCGCGCCGTCGCTCATCAGCGTCATGCGCTCCAGGTCGCTGAAGCCCTGCTCCCGCAGGTGCTGCACGGCGGTGCGGATGTTCTGAAGCGATACACCGGTGTCGAGGAAGCGCTTGACGATCTTCAGGACGACGACGTCCCGGAAGCTGTACAACCGCTGCGTCCCGGACCCGTACGCGGGCCGCACGCTCGGCTCGACGAGCCCGGTGCGCGCCCAGTAGTCCAGTTGGCGGTATGTGATGCCGGCGGCCGCACATGCCGTCGGACCGCGGTAGCCGATCTCTTCCGACCCCATGGACGCCGCCCCTCCGCCGGTGCTCGGCACGGCCGTCGGCCGATGCGAAGCGTGATCGGCAGCACCGCCCTGAACAGCGCTGCTGTGAAGCGGGTACGGACCGCTCGCCCCGAGACTGCGCCCGGGAGCACCCCCAGCCGTACCGTCGCCGCTGCTTCTCACGCCGACCTCCGTCCTTGACCTGCCTTCTCGACGGTAGGCAGTCACCAGGGGTGCGTCAACGATCGCCACACTCGGCACGCCGAGTGATAATCACCCTAGGAGTGGTTTCCCGTACCCCACCGCGGGGAAAGGCTAGCCGAATGCCTTCCGAGCGGGCCCCGGGACGCTCTCGCTCGCCACTGGCAAATGCCGGCATTTGAGCTGTAACCGACTGTGGGCCGAGCCGACACGGACCGCAAGTCCGCCCGGCCCCGCCCACGCCGTCTCACTGGCTGCTGGTGCCGAAGTCCTCGGGCGAGATCTGGTCGAGGAACTCGCGGAACTTCTCCACCTCGTCCTCCTGCTCGTCCGGGATCGCGATGCCGGCGTCGTCGAGCACTCCGTCGCTGCCGTAGATCGGCGTTCCGGTGCGCAGGGCGAGCGCTATGGCATCGGACGGACGGGCGCTCACCTCGACGCCGCTGGCGAAGACCAGCTCGGCGTAGAAGACGCCCTCACGCAGATCCGTGATGCGTACTTCGGTGAGCTCCTGGCCGACGGCCTCCAGCACGTCCTTGAACAGGTCGTGGGTCAGCGGTCGCGCGGGGGCCATGCCCTGCTGGGCGAAGGCGATGGCCGTCGCCTCCCCAGGCCCGATCCAGATGGGGAGGTAGCGGTCGCCTCCCACTTCGCGCAGGAGCACGATCGGTTGGTTGGAGGGCATTTCGACCCGGACACCTACGACATCGAGCTCGTTCACACAGCAACCCTAGGCCGTGCTCGGGACGTTTGGGTAGTCGGGCAGAGAACGGGTGGCCGATCCGGCCTTCCTGTGCTTGCCCCGCTCAGGGCAGCCGTACCCCGAGAGCCGTCTGCACCAGCGCGGAGTGCAGCTTGACCGTGAGACCCGCCAGTTCCTTGGCGCGCGCCTCGGCGTGAGCCCTGGTCTGGGGGTTGCGGTGCCGCTTCAGCGGCGCCACGACCTGGTCCACGAGCCCGGCCTCACGATCGGCGGCGGCCTTCATCACCCGAAGATGCCGGGGCTCGATCCCGAACCGCCCCAGCTCGGCCACGAGCGCGGCCACGGTGACGGCCTCCGCGTCGTAGACCCCGTCCGGCAGCGGAGCGATCAGGCCGTACGACTCCCACTCCGCCAGCTCGCGCTCGTCGATCTCGGCGGCGGCCAGCAGCTCGGCCCGCCCGATCCGGGCCGCTGTGGGCCCCTCCACGGGCTCCAGGACCGTTTCGCCGTCCCGCTGGCGGCACACGGTCGGCAGCGGTGCCGCCTCTCCGCGCTCCATCGCGTCCAGGTGCTCCCGGATCACCTTGAGGGGCAGATAGTGGTCCCGCTGCATCCGCAGGACGTGACCGAGCCGCTCGACGTCCTGCGCGCTGAACTTGCGATACCCCGAGGGGGTTCGCTGCGGCTCGACGAGCCCTTCCGACTCCAGGAAACGGATTTTGGAGATGGTGATGTCAGGGAACTCGTCGCGCAGCACGTTCAGCACCGTGCCGATGCTCATCAGCCGACCGTCCGTGGCGGCGATGCCGTGGCCGGCACCGCCGCTCGGTGTTTTCAGCATGGACCTTCCCTGGGTCTCCCCGGACGGTCTCCGGGGGAGGGTCAGTAGCCCCGCTGGCTCGCGTAGAAGACCAGCCGGTACTTGCCGATCTGCACCTCGTCGCCGTTGTTCAGCGGGACCTGGTCGATCCGCTCGCGGTTGACGTACGTTCCGTTCAGGCTGCCGACGTCGGCCACCGTGAACGAGCCGTCCTGGGCGCGACGGAACTCCACGTGCCGACGCGAGACCGTCACGTCGTCCAGGAAGATGTCGCTCTGCGGGTGACGACCGGCCGTGGTCAGGTCGCCGTCCAGGAGGAAGCGGCTGCCGGAGTTCGGCCCACGGCGCACCACCAGAAGCGCGGAGCCCAGCGGCAGCGCGTCGACAGCGGCCTGTGCCTCGGGCGACAGCGCCGGGATCTGCGTCTGACCGGTGGTCTCGGCGTCGTAGGCCTCGATACCGGAGATGGAGATCGTGGAGGTCGTCTCGGACGGTCGCTCGGGCGTCGCGCCGCTTCGCAGCGGAGCACCGCAGTTGGAACAGAAGCGGCTGTTCTCCGCGTTGCGGTTACCGCACCTCGTACACACCAGGGCCGACATCGGGGAAAACCCTCCACCCGTACTTGAGGTTGACGGTTGCCCGAAACCTATGTCGCCGGACTGGCCAGGGTCAACTGACGGCGCGCCCTGACCTCCGGAAATGTCACCGCCCGGCCCAGGCACCTGATCCCTGAACAGCGGGCGCTGGCCCTCGTCGTCCCCCTGTGCGCGGTGACGAGCGGTCGCGTTGTCGCTGCCCTCTCGCGCGCTCTTGCCGAACAACTTCGCAAACAACTTCACGGGCGATTCCCCTTGACCGAAACAGACCCGCCCGTGGGGCAGGACGAACCCTGACTGCTCTCTCTGGCCGACTCAGACATCCTCACAACGTCCGTCTCCACCAGACAGTTTCCACCACGCACCACCCAATCGGTGCGCCGACCCCCCGCAACCTCATGCCCTCCCCCGATGTCCCCCATGCACCCCCGGTTCACTGGGAGGACGACCGAGCGTAGTCAGGCCGCTTCGCCGCTCGCAAGGCGTCCACAACGATCTTGTCCGACCGCTCGATCGTCACGGTGGCCTGCTCCTTCTCGAGGGTCTGCACCACGCCTCCAGGGATGTTGAGCGCCGGTTCGAGGTCCTGCGGCTTGCCGATGACCTTGAAACGATAGGGCGCGTTGATCTTGTTCCCGTCGACGCTCACGCTGTTGCCGGCATCGGTCAGGTAGGTCCCGGCGACGACGCGTACGCCGTTCACCTGGATCGCCTCCGCGCCGGCCGCGCGCAACTCCTGGATCGCGTCGAGCAGCATGTCCGCCTCGACCGTCCCCTTCGTGTCGTCGATGGTCATCGTGATGCCGGGTCCCTGAGCGGCCACCGTGCCCGCCAGAATGCCGAGTTGCCTCTCCTTCTCGACCGTCTGCCTGCGGGCCTCCTCGGCCTGGTTCGAACTGTTCTCCAGTTCGTCCCGCTGCTTCTCGAGACCTTGCTTCTCGTCCTCTAGACGCTGAGTACGGTCGTCCAGTTCATCGAGAATGCGAACGAGATCTTCCTGACGTGCGCCGCGCAGGGCGCTGTCGCTGTCACTGTTCGACGCCACCTGGACGGCCAGACCGAACCCGAGGCCGAACAGCAGCAGGGCGACGATGAGTTGGGCACGGGTCACACGGGGCGGCCACAGCCCCTGCGCGAGCCGCTGCCGACCGGTCAGCCCGGTTTGCCGGTTCCCCTGCTCCTCGGGCGTCTCCGGGCCCTCAGGGGCCTCGGGAGCCTCACCCGCACCAGCCGCCACCTCTTCGGGCAGCTCCTTGCGCAGCCTGTTCTCCGGGGTCTGTTCCTGGTTGCTCATCGGCCTCACGCCCGGAACACGTGCCGGCGAATGGCCGCGGCGTTGGAGAAGATCCGGATGCCGAGAACCACGACGACCCCCGTGGACAGCTGGGCACCGACGCCCAACTTGTCGCCCAGGAACACGATCAGCGCGGCCACGACCACGTTGGACAGGAACGACACGACGAAGACCTTGTCGTCGAAGATGCCGTCGAGCATGGCCCGCAGACCCCCGAAGACGGCGTCCAGAGCCGCCACGACGGCGATCGGCAGATAAGGCTCGACGACTGCCGGAACCTCCGGCCGGACCAACAATCCGGCCACGACTCCGACGACGAGGCCCAGTACGGCGATCACGATGTGCCCTTCTCGGTTTTCTCGGTGTTCGGCTGTGCTGTACGTACGATCACGCTCGGGGCGGCGGGCAGCCGCAGGTCTCCCTGCACGGAAATGCTGGTCCGGATGCCGAAGTTCTCCTGCAAGGCGTGCAGGTACAGCCCGTCGGCACTGTCCTGGAACCTGGTGCTCAGCCGTTCCCCGTCGCCCACCGCCAGCACCGTGTACGGCGGAACCAGTGGCTTGTTGTCGACCAGTATTGCGTCACCCGCTGCCCTGATCGCCGACAGGGCGGTCAGCCGCTGTCCGTTGATCGAGACGGCTTCCGCGCCCGACTCCCACAGCCCGTTGACCACCCGCTGCATGTCGCGGTCGCGCACGCGGCCGGTGTCGGAGAACCCGGACGACCCCCGCGCGTCGCCGTCGCCGTCCGTGCCCGCTTCCTTGGCGTCGTTCACGACCAGTTTCACGCCGGGGCCGTGCACCTCGACCGAGCCCGCGAGGATACCCACGAGCTCCGCCTGGTCGCCGCCGACCGTCTTCAGGGCTTCACGCTGCCGCGCGCTCACGTCGGCGCGCAGGTCGTCGACGGTCTCCTCCAGCTTGTCCGCCGTCGCCGTCTCCCGGTCGATGCGGTCGATCAGCTCCTCGCGCTCCTTGGCCACCACCGGAGCCGCCACGCGCGCCTGCGCCGCTCCCACCGTCACCACGAGCGCCGCGAGCACCAGACCGGCGGCGAGCCCCAGCTTCGCCCTCAGCGTCTTGGGCAGTCCCCCGTCACCCGCGGCCTTCTTGCGTGCGGCGGCCTCGGCGTATCCGTCATCGAGGCTGTGATCCATGACGTTGTTGAGCAGCGACATGGACGCGTCCGGGCGCGCAGGGGGCGTGGATGTGCTCCGAACGGGGGGCGGCTGCGGCATGCCGCACATCGTCGCACGTCGCGGCCGCTACCTCCGAATGGCCCCACCGGCATGCCGGACAGGCCCCCTTTCGGGGACACCTGTCCGGCACGCGCGTGTGCGTCTTGCCTTATCGGCCCGCGCTGTCCACGACCGCGGACCACTCGTCGAGCAGCTCCTGGGCGGACGCGTCGTCCGGCCCCTCGGCCCACAGATGGGTGACCGCCTCCGCCGGGTCCGGCAGCACCATCACCCACCGCCCGTCGGTCTCCACGACCCGCACTCCGTCGGTCGTGTCGACAAAGCGATCTCCGGCTTCCTCGACGACCCGCCGCATGACGAGCCCCTTGACGGCCCAGGGGGTCGCAAGATCGCGCTTGATGACATGCGCCCGCGGAATCCGCGCGTCGATCTGGCTCAGCGTGAGCTGCGTCCGCGCCACCAGCCCGATCAGCCGTACGAAGGCCGCCGTGCCGTCGAAGACGCTGCTGAACTCCGGGACGATGAACCCGCCCCTGCCGTCCCCGCCGAAGATCGTCGTGTCGTCACGGCCGACCCGGGTCAGGTCATCGGGCGAGGTCGTCGTCCACTCCACCTGAGTGCCGTGATACGCCGCCACCTGCTCGGCGATCCTCGTGGTGGTCACCGGCAGCGCCACACGCCCGCTGCGCCGCTCGGCGGCCACCAGGTCGAGCATGACCAGCAGGGCACGGTCGTCCTCGACGATCCGCCCCTTCTCGTCGACCAGCGAAAGCCGCTCGCCGACCGGGTCGAACCGCACTCCGAACGCGGCCCGCGCGGACGCCACGATCTCGCCGAGGCGCACCAGCCCCGACCGCCGCGTATCCGCCGACTCGGTGGGCCTGGACTCGTCGAGACCGGGGTTAATGGTCAGCGAATCCACACCCAGCTTGCCGAGCAGACTGGGCAGCACGAGCCCAGCGCTACCGTTCGACGCGTCGACGACGACCTTGAGCCCGGAATCCGCGATCCCCGTCGTGTCGACATTCCGCAGCAGCGACCCGGTGTACGAGTCGAACACGCTGGCCGGGAAGTGCAGGTCCCCGATCTCGCCAGGGAACGCACGCCGGTACTCCTGCCTGGCGAAGACCCGGTCCAGCTTCCGCTGACTGGCCTGGGACAGGTCCGCCCCCTGCCCGTCGAAGAACATGATGTCCACGGAGTCCGGCACACCAGGTGTCGTCCGGATCATGATCCCGCCGGCACTGCCCCGCGCGGTCTGCTGCCGTGCCACGGGCAGCGGTACGTTCTCCAGGTCTCGTACGTCGATGGCGCTGGCCTGAAGCGCGGAGATGACCGCCCGCTTGAGCGCCCGGGCACCACGGGAGTGGTCGCGGGCCGTGGTGACGGTGGAGCCCTTCTTCAGGGTTGTCGCATAGGCGCCGGCGAGACGCACGGCGAGTTCCGGCGTGATCTCGACGTTCAGGATTCCGGAGACGCCGCGTGCACCGAAGAGATGCGCCTGGCCTCTTGACTCCCAGATCACCGAGGTGTTGACGAAGGCGCCGGCCTCGATGGTCTTGAACGGATAGACCCGGACGTTGCCCTGAACAATCGATTCCTCACCGATCAGGCACTCGTCACCGATGACCGCGCCGTCCTCGATCCGGGCGGCACGCATGATGTCGGTGTTCTTTCCGACGACGCACCCACGCAGATTGCTGTGCTGCCCGACGTACACGTTGTCGTGCACGACAGCCTTGTGCAGGAAGGCACCGCTCTTCACGACCACGTTCGAGCCGACGACGGTGTGCTCCCGGATTTCCACACCGGCTTCGACCTTGGCGTAGTCACCGATGTACAGCGGTCCGCGGAGCTCGGCGTCGGGATGCACCTCGGCACCTTCCGCCACCCACACGCCCGGGGAGATCTCGAAGCCGTCGAGCTCGACGTCGACCTTGCCCTCCAGGACGTCGGCCTGCGCCTTCACATAGCTCTCGTGAGTGCCGACGTCCTCCCAGTAGCCCTCCGCGATATAGCCATAGATCGGCTTGCCTTCCTTCATCAGCTGCGGGAAGACATCACCGGACCAGTCCACGGGTACGTCGGCCTCGACGTAGTCGAAAACCTCTGGCTCCATCACGTAGATACCGGTGTTCACGGTGTCCGAGAAGACCTGGCCCCAGGTCGGCTTCTCGAGGAAGCGCTCGACCTTGCCTTCCTCGTCGACGATCGTGATACCGAATTCCAGCGGATTGGGCACCCGGGTCAGACAGACGGTGACGAGCGCGCCCTTTTCCTTGTGGAAGTTGATCAGCTCGGTGAGGTCGAAGTCGGTCAGGGCATCGCCGGAAATGACGAGGAAGGCATCGTCCTTCAACGCCTCTTCGGCGTTCTTGACGCTTCCGGCGGTACCGAGTGGCTTCTCCTCGTTGGCATAGGTGAGCTCCATTCCGAGCTCTTCACCGTCACCGAAATAGTTCTTGACCAGCGAAGCCAGGAACTGAACTGTCACGACGGTCTCATTCAGCCCATGCCTTTTGAGCAGCCTCAGAACGTGCTCCATGATCGGCCGGTTGGCCACCGGCAGGAGCGGCTTGGGCATGCTTGAGGTCATGGGGCGAAGGCGCGTGCCTTCGCCTCCGGCCATCACGACGGCCTTCATGTCGGAAGCGTCCTCCTCTAAGAGACGACGGTCTAGCCGACTTCACCCGTCCAGATTGTCCCGCACTTTTCCACCGCGGGCCATCGGGCCACTACGCCCGCTTCAATCCGCGAGTTCACTCGGCCATGGTGTCCGCTCGGACCAGGCGGCGGACCTGAACCACGTAGAGAACTCCTGCCCACCAGTACAGCGTTGTACCCCATCCGGCGAACGCCCATCCGAAAATAGCAGCGAGTGACGGGATCCATCCACTTCCGTCACTGAGCAACAGCAACGGGAAGGCATACATCAGGTTGAACGTAGCTGCCTTCCCAAGGAAGTTCACCTGCGGCGGCGGATACCCGTGACGCCTGAGGATGCCCACCATCACCAGCAGAACCAGCTCACGCGCCAGAAGTGCAGCGGTCAACCAGATGGGCAGAATCTCGCGCCACGTGAGACCGACCAAAGTCGAGAGAATGTAGAGCCGGTCGGCCGCCGGGTCGAGAAGCCGGCCAAGACTGCTGATCTGGTTCCAGCGCCGCGCGAGCTTGCCGTCCAGGTAGTCACTGACGCCGCTCAGAGCCAACACCAGAAGGGCCCAGCCGTCACTCTTCGGCCCGCCGAACTCAGGCCTCAGAATCAGCCACAGGAACAGCGGCACGCCAAGCAGCCGCGCCATGCTGAGGATGTTGGGGATGGTGAGGACCCGGTCTGTCTGGACACGGGTCTCCTGGACCTCCACCCGGGGGCCTCCTGTGGGAAACGTACCTACGATGCCCCCTGACCCTACCTCAACGCAAAAAAGCTCTGGCTCTTGGGCTGAGTACCCAAGAGCCAGAGCTCTAAAAGGAGTTCGGCGGCGTCCTACTCTCCCACAGGGTCCCCCCTGCAGTACCATCGGCGCTGTAAGGCTTAGCTTCCGGGTTCGGAATGTAACCGGGCGTTTCCCTCACGCTATAACCACCGAAACACTATGAAACTGTCAGCCGCACCGCATGTGGCCATACGGGGCTGTTCGTGGTTTCAGAACCAACACAGTGGACGCGAGCAACTGAGGACAAGCCCTCGGCCTATTAGTACCGGTCACCTCCACACGTTACCGTGCTTCCAGATCCGGCCTATCAACCCAGTCGTCTACTGGGAGCCTTACCCCATCAAGTGGGTGGGAATACTCATCTCGAAGCAGGCTTCCCGCTTAGATGCTTTCAGCGGTTATCCCTCCCGAACGTAGCCAACCAGCCATGCCCTTGGCAGAACAACTGGCACACCAGAGGTTCGTCCGTCCCGGTCCTCTCGTACTAGGGACAGCCCTTCTCAATATTCCTGCGCGCGCAGCGGATAGGGACCGAACTGTCTCACGACGTTCTAAACCCAGCTCGCGTACCGCTTTAATGGGCGAACAGCCCAACCCTTGGGACCGACTCCAGCCCCAGGATGCGACGAGCCGACATCGAGGTGCCAAACCATCCCGTCGATATGGACTCTTGGGGAAGATCAGCCTGTTATCCCCGGGGTACCTTTTATCCGTTGAGCGACGGCGCTTCCACAAGCCACCGCCGGATCACTAGTCCCGACTTTCGTCCCTGCTCGACCCGTCGGTCTCACAGTCAAGCTCCCTTGTGCACTTACACTCAACACCTGATTGCCAACCAGGCTGAGGGAACCTTTGGGCGCCTCCGTTACTCTTTAGGAGGCAACCGCCCCAGTTAAACTACCCATCAGACACTGTCCCTGATCCGGATCACGGACCCAGGTTAGACATCCAGCACGACCAGACTGGTATTTCAACGACGACTCCCCCTGAACTGGCGTCCAGAGTTCACAGTCTCCCAGCTATCCTACACAAGCCGAACCGAACACCAATATCAAACTGTAGTAAAGGTCCCGGGGTCTTTCCGTCCTGCTGCGCGAAACGAGCATCTTTACTCGTAGTGCAATTTCACCGGGCCTATGGTTGAGACAGTCGAGAAGTCGTTACGCCATTCGTGCAGGTCGGAACTTACCCGACAAGGAATTTCGCTACCTTAGGATGGTTATAGTTACCACCGCCGTTTACTGGCGCTTAAGTTCTCAGCTTCGCCCAGACGAATCTGAGCTAACCGGTCCCCTTAACGTTCCAGCACCGGGCAGGCGTCAGTCCGTATACATCGCCTTACGGCTTCGCACGGACCTGTGTTTTTAGTAAACAGTCGCTTCTCGCTGGTCTCTGCGGCCACCCCCAGCTCGGAGAGCAAGTCTCCTCACCAGACGTGGCCCCCCTTCTCCCGAAGTTACGGGGGCATTTTGCCGAGTTCCTTAACCATAGTTCACCCGAACGCCTCGGTATTCTCTACCTGACCACCTGAGTCGGTTTAGGGTACGGGCCGCCATGAAACTCGCTAGAGGCTTTTCTCGACAGCATAGGATCATCCACTTCACCACAATCGGCTCGGCATCAGGTCTCACCCTGTATGAGTGGCGGATTTGCCTACCACTCGGGCTACACCCTTACCCCGGGACAACCACCGCCCGGGATGGACTACCTTCCTGCGTCACCCCATCACTCACCTACTACCAGCTCGGGTCACCGGCTCCACCACTCCGACCTCGTCCGAAGACTCAGCCGGCGGCTTCACGGGCTTAGCATCACTGGATTCGATGTTTGACGCTTCACAGCGGGTACCGGAATATCAACCGGTTATCCATCGACTACGCCTGTCGGCCTCGCCTTAGGTCCCGACTTACCCTGGGCAGATCAGCTTGACCCAGGAACCCTTAGTCAATCGGCGCACACGTTTCTCACGTGTGAATCGCTACTCATGCCTGCATTCTCACTCGTGAACCGTCCACCACTGCCTTCCGGCGCGGCTTCACCCGGCACACGACGCTCCCCTACCCATCCATACGGGCGTTGGCCCTGTTGTATGAATGACACGACTTCGGCGGTACGCTTGAGCCCCGCTACATTGTCGGCGCGGAATCACTAGACCAGTGAGCTATTACGCACTCTTTCAAGGGTGGCTGCTTCTAAGCCAACCTCCTGGTTGTCTCTGCGACTCCACATCCTTTCCCACTTAGCGTACGCTTAGGGGCCTTAGTCGATGCTCTGGGCTGTTTCCCTCTCGACCATGGAGCTTATCCCCCACAGTCTCACTGCCGCGCTCTCACTTACCGGCATTCGGAGTTTGGCTAAGGTCAGTAACCCGGTAGGGCCCATCGCCTATCCAGTGCTCTACCTCCGGCAAGAAACACACGACGCTGCACCTAAATGCATTTCGGGGAGAACCAGCTATCACGGAGTTTGATTGGCCTTTCACCCCTAACCACAGGTCATCCCCCAGGTTTTCAACCCTGGTGGGTTCGGTCCTCCACGAAGTCTTACCTCCGCTTCAACCTGCCCATGGCTAGATCACTCCGCTTCGGGTCTTGAGCGCGCTACTATACCGCCCTATTCGGACTCGCTTTCGCTACGGCTTCCCCACACGGGTTAACCTCGCAACACACCGCAAACTCGCAGGCTCATTCTTCAAAAGGCACGCAGTCACGAGACATCAAGTAAACTTGACGTCCGACGCTCCCACGGCTTGTAGGCACACGGTTTCAGGTACTATTTCACTCCCCTCCCGGGGTACTTTTCACCATTCCCTCACGGTACTATCCGCTATCGGTCACCAGGGAATATTTAGGCTTAGCGGGTGGTCCCGCCAGATTCACACGGGATTTCTCGGGCCCCGTGCTACTTGGGTGTCTCTCAAACGAGCCGCTGACGTTTCGACTACGGGGGTCTTACCCTCTACGCCGGACCTTTCGCATGTCCTTCGCCTACATCAACGGTTTCTGACTCGTCTCACAGCCGGCAGACTGTAAAAGAGAGATCCCACAACCCCGCATACGCAACCCCTGCCGGGTCTCACACGTATACGGTTTGGCCTCATCCAGTTTCGCTCGCCACTACTCCCGGAATCACGGTTGTTTTCTCTTCCTGCGGGTACTGAGATGTTTCACTTCCCCGCGTTCCCTCCACTTGCCCTATGTGTTCAGACAAGGGTGACAGCCCATGACGACTGCCGGGTTTCCCCATTCGGAAACCCCCGGATCAAAGCCTGGTTGACGACTCCCCGGGGACTATCGTGGCCTCCCACGTCCTTCATCGGTTCCTGGTGCCAAGGCATCCACCGTGCGCCCTTAAAAACTTGGCCACAGATGCTCGCGTCCACTGTGCAGTTCTCAAACAACGACCAGCCACCCATCACCCCGCACCGAAGCACGAGTTCACTGGGGCCGGCACCTGAAGGCAGCCTGACCGGCCGTACCTTCAGATACCCAACAGCGTGCCCGGCACGATCAGTTGACCAGATCAGCGTTCCACGCCCCGAGGGGCAGTACTAGCGCCTGATCCATCCTGGATCGTGCCGAATAATCAACGTTCCACCCATGAGCAACCAGCATCAGACATTCGCTGATGTACTGGCCTCTGACCAACCGGAGTTGGTGAGAAGTGCTCCTTAGAAAGGAGGTGATCCAGCCGCACCTTCCGGTACGGCTACCTTGTTACGACTTCGTCCCAATCGCCAGTCCCACCTTCGACAGCTCCCTCCCACAAGGGGTTGGGCCACCGGCTTCGGGTGTTACCGACTTTCGTGACGTGACGGGCGGTGTGTACAAGGCCCGGGAACGTATTCACCGCAGCAATGCTGATCTGCGATTACTAGCAACTCCGACTTCATGGGGTCGAGTTGCAGACCCCAATCCGAACTGAGACAGGCTTTTTGAGATTCGCTCCACCTCACGGTATCGCAGCTCATTGTACCTGCCATTGTAGCACGTGTGCAGCCCAAGACATAAGGGGCATGATGACTTGACGTCGTCCCCACCTTCCTCCGAGTTGACCCCGGCGGTCTCCTGTGAGTCCCCATCACCCCGAAGGGCATGCTGGCAACACAGAACAAGGGTTGCGCTCGTTGCGGGACTTAACCCAACATCTCACGACACGAGCTGACGACAGCCATGCACCACCTGTACACCGACCACAAGGGGGCGCCTGTCTCCAGACGTTTCCGGTGTATGTCAAGCCTTGGTAAGGTTCTTCGCGTTGCGTCGAATTAAGCCACATGCTCCGCTGCTTGTGCGGGCCCCCGTCAATTCCTTTGAGTTTTAGCCTTGCGGCCGTACTCCCCAGGCGGGGAACTTAATGCGTTAGCTGCGGCACCGACGACGTGGAATGTCGCCAACACCTAGTTCCCACCGTTTACGGCGTGGACTACCAGGGTATCTAATCCTGTTCGCTCCCCACGCTTTCGCTCCTCAGCGTCAGTAATGGCCCAGAGATCCGCCTTCGCCACCGGTGTTCCTCCTGATATCTGCGCATTTCACCGCTACACCAGGAATTCCGATCTCCCCTACCACACTCTAGCTAGCCCGTATCGAATGCAGACCCGGGGTTAAGCCCCGGGCTTTCACACCCGACGTGACAAGCCGCCTACGAGCTCTTTACGCCCAATAATTCCGGACAACGCTTGCGCCCTACGTATTACCGCGGCTGCTGGCACGTAGTTAGCCGGCGCTTCTTCTGCAGGTACCGTCACTTTCGCTTCTTCCCTGCTGAAAGAGGTTTACAACCCGAAGGCCGTCATCCCTCACGCGGCGTCGCTGCATCAGGCTTTCGCCCATTGTGCAATATTCCCCACTGCTGCCTCCCGTAGGAGTCTGGGCCGTGTCTCAGTCCCAGTGTGGCCGGTCGCCCTCTCAGGCCGGCTACCCGTCGTCGCCTTGGTGAGCCATTACCTCACCAACAAGCTGATAGGCCGCGGGCTCATCCTTCACCGCCGGAGCTTTTAACCCCCGTCCAGGAGGACAGGAGTGTTATCCGGTATTAGACCCCGTTTCCAGGGCTTGTCCCAGAGTGAAGGGCAGATTGCCCACGTGTTACTCACCCGTTCGCCACTAATCCCCACCGAAGTGGTTCATCGTTCGACTTGCATGTGTTAAGCACGCCGCCAGCGTTCGTCCTGAGCCAGGATCAAACTCTCCGTGAATGTTTACCGGTAATCCGGTGCACACACACGAGAGCGGAACCAGGAGAGGAATAATCTCCCGGTTCACAGCGTCCTCGCTGTGTTATTTCAAAGGAACCTCGCCCCAACCGAACGGTCGGAGACGGGGTATCAACATATCTGGCGTTGATTTTTGGCACGCTGTTGAGTTCTCAAGGAACGGACGCTTCCTTTGTACTCACCCTCTCGGGCTTTCCTCCGGGCGCTTCCCTTCGGTGTTCCAAACTCTATCAGTGTTTTTCCGGCCCTCTGACCACCGTCCTGCGGGCATGCAGAAGGCGACCCCGAGATAGGATCTGACAAGTTTGGGTGCTGCCAGGCAAGAACGCTTAGCTGCGTCGCTCGGCCCCAGGCAGGAGTACGACTGTACACGTGGCCGTGGAGCGCGTGCAAATCGATTTGCGGTATGGTCTAGACCACTCTGGAGTGCCCGCACGGAACCGGCACTTCATGTGACATACCCTGCTGAACAGTGTGCCGTCCGGCACAGGCAGCGACGGCCCATAACGATCTCCACCCCTGGGAGGTTTCCCATGACCACCGTGACGTCCCCACTTGCAGGACGCGCCGTCGGACTTGCGTCCGTACCGGATCCCGTCTTCTCCGGCGCCATGGTCGGCCCGGGCACCGCGATCGACCCCGTGCGTGAGCCCTCCGAGGCCGTCTCGCCCGTGGACGGGGTCATCGTCTCTCTCCACCCCCATGCCTTCGTCGTCGTGGACGACCAGGGTCATGGGGTCCTCACCCACCTCGGTATCGACACCGTGCAGCTCAACGGCGAGGGCTTCGAGCTGCTCGTGAACAAGGGCGACACCGTTACCCGCGGCCAGAGCATCGTGCGCTGGGACCCGGCGGCCGTCGAGGCGGCCGGCAAGTCCCCTGTGTGCCCGATCGTCGCCCTCGAGGCCACGGCCGAGGCTCTCTCCGATCTGCGCGACAGCGGCGATGTGAAGGCCGGCGACAGTCTCTTCACCTGGAAGTGACTTCGATGCCGTCTCATGACGGCGAGTAGGGACCACAACCACCGCGGCGGCGGGACCCGCCGCACTATCGGAGACGGGTGAGATGGAGACAACGCTGCGAGGCGTCGGCGTGAGCCACGGTGTGGCCATCGGCGAGGTTCGGCACATGGGAACGGCGGTCCTGGAACCGCCTGCCAAGCAGATTCCGGCCGAGGACGCGGAGCGTGAACAGGGGCGCGCCCGCAAGGCGGTGGAGGCTGTGGCAGCCGACCTGATGGCGCGCGGCAACCTGGCGGGGGGCGAAGCCCAGGCGGTGCTCGAGGCGCAGGCCATGATGGCCCAGGATCCCGAGCTGATGGCGGACGTGGACCGGCGAATCGCCGTCGGAAGCACGGCCGAGCGGGCTGTGTACGACGCCTTCGCCGCGTACCGCGAGCTGCTGGCCGGTGCCGGTGAGTACCTTGCCGGTCGCGTGGCCGACCTCGACGACGTGCGGAATCGTATCGTCGCCCGGCTGCTCGGGGTTCCGATGCCGGGTGTTCCGGACAGCGACGAGCCCTATGTCCTGGTGGCGCGCGACCTCGCGCCGGCGGACACGGCGCTACTGGACCCCACTCTCGTTCTCGGCTTTGTCACCGAGGAGGGCGGGCCCACCAGTCACAGCGCGATCCTGGCGCGGGCGCTCGGGGTGCCGGCCGTGGTCGCGCTGCCGGGTGCCGGTGAGCTCGCCGAGGGCACGGTCATCGCGGTCGACGGCAGCACCGGCGACATCTTCGTGAACCCGAGCGCCGAGAAGAAGGCGGAGCTCGAGGCGGCGGCCGCCGCGCGCAAGGCCGCGCTCGCCGCGTCGACGGGGCCGGGTGCCACCGCCGACGGTCACAAGGTGCCGCTCCTGGCCAACGTCGGCGGTCCGGCGGACGTACCGGCTGCCGTCGAGGCGGGTGCCGAGGGCGTCGGTCTGTTCCGTACCGAGTTCCTCTTCCTCGACGACAGCAAGAAGGCGCCGTCGGAGGAGAAGCAGGTCGAGGCCTATCGGCAGGTTCTCGAGGCCTTCCCCGAGGGCCGGGTCGTCGTCCGTGTCCTGGACGCGGGTGCGGACAAGCCGCTGGACTTCCTGACGCCGGCCGACGAGCCGAACCCCGCGCTGGGCGTGCGTGGTCTGCGGACCCTACTGGACCACCCGGACGTGCTGCGGACCCAGCTCACCGCGCTCGCCAAGGCGGCGGAGGGGCTGCCCGTCTACCTCGAGGTCATGGCCCCGATGGTGGCGGACCGTTCCGACGCCAAGGCGTTCGCGGACGCGTGCCGTGACGCCGGACTGCGGGCGAAGTTCGGGGCGATGGTGGAGATCCCCTCCGCCGCGCTGCGGGCGCGCTCGGTCCTTCAGGAGGTCGAGTTCCTGTCCTTGGGGACCAACGACCTCGCGCAGTACACGTTCGCCGCGGACCGTCAGGTGGGTGCGGTATCCCGCCTTCAGGACCCGTGGCAGCCCGCGCTGCTCGACCTGGTCGCGCTGTCCGCGGAGGCGGCGAAGGCGGAGGGCAAGAGCTGTGGTGTCTGCGGTGAGGCCGCGTCCGACCCGCTGCTGGCCTGTGTGCTGACCGGTCTGGGTGTCACCTCCTTGTCCATGGGCTCGGCGTCCATTCCTTACGTCCGTGCGACGCTGGCGAAGTACACGCTGGCGCAGTGTGAGCGCGCGGCTGCCGCAGCGCGCGCGGCGGACAGCGCCGAAGAGGCGCGCAGCGCCGCTCAGGCGGTGCTGTCGGGCGAATAGTCCGGGTCAGTACGGCTGCATGTTGGTTGTGCGGGGCGCTCCACCTTCGGGTGGGGCGCCCCTTTCCATGTCTCAGTGGTGATGTCCGAGCGGTGTCTGGTCGCTCCCGCCGCCGAGGTCCGGGGGCACGCAGTAGTCGACGCCTGATTCCGGTGAGATGAGGTCGCCCGATTCGACGTCCGTGCAGTAGGCGTCGAAGACCTCGCCCGCGGTGAGGGGCTCCAGTCGGTCTCCGCGCAGGCGCCATCCGTAGATGCGGTCGGTCGTGCCTGGCGCGCTGGTCCGCATCACGAGTCCGCCGGGGCTGTGGGTGGCGAGGCCCAGGGCGAGAACGGTGGTGAACTCCAGGGCTTCGGCCTCGTCGAGGTGTGTGGCGCCCTCGTCGTCCTCGTCGGCGTGCAGGACGGACAGGAGCGTTTCCGGGGTTCCGGTGACGCTGCACACGAGGTGCCGGCTGCCCGGCGGGGCCGTGTCGAGGATGCGTACGACGAGGTCGGAGGCGCGTGTGAAGGCGGCACGGCCGATGTCCTCGCCGCACGTGGCGCAGGTGCCGAGGCGTGCCAGGAGGATGGACGCGTACTCCCAGGTGGCCTGTCGGACGGCTTCGTCGACGAGGGCCGGCACGACGTCCGACAGCGGCCGGCCGTCGTACGGGACCGTGGGTCCGGTCGTCGCGAGTTCGGCGGTGAAGCGTGTGCGGCTCGACGCAGCGTCGGGGTCGAGGCCGGCGTCGGCGCAGAACTCGGCGTACTCCTGCGGGTCGAAGAGGGCGATCGTCGTATGGCCGCCCTGGGAGGCCCTGGTCCTGAGGAGGGCCTCCATCTGTTCCAGGTAGATCTTGTGGTCGTCGAAGGTGAAGCTGCGGTAGCGCCGCATGGCTCGGAAGTCGTGCTCGTCGGTCAGCAGGCCGATCGTGCCGGCGATCTCGCGGCGCAGGACGCGTCGCATCGTCTGGTGGTCGGTGTGCGCCATGTTTCCCCCTGATACGCAGTCGATCAATGCTCACTCACAGTAACCGGCGGCACTGACAACGGGGCGCGGGGAAGTGCGAGGAGAGCTGGGGTGCTCGTATTTGCGCAGGCCGGAGGGGGTTTCGGTGTGGGCGGCCTCGGACTCCGCGGGGTGCGGTGGGTCCGAGGCCGGGTGTCGGTTCGGTCAGGCGCGCTTGCGGGCGAGTTCCTCGTAGAAGTGGAGGAGGTCGAGTTTGTCGATGGAGCCGGGGTTGACCGCCTTGTCCAGGGGGGTGCCCTGGAGGAGGCGCTTGACCGGGACCTCGATGCGCTTGCCCGTGAGGGTGTGAGGGACGCCGGGGACCTCGATGACCTCGTCGGGGACGTGGCGCGGCGAGAGCTGTTCGCGGATGGTCTGCTTGATGCGCTTCAGGAGCGCCTCGTCGAGCGAGGCGCCCGGAACCAGGTGTACGAACAGGGGCATCCAGTAGCCGCCGTCAGGCTGTTCGATGCCGATGACGAGGGATTCCTTGATCTCGGGGAGGCGCTCCACGGCTTCGTAGATGTCGGCGGACCCCATGCGGACGCCCTGGCGGTTGAGCGTGGAGTCGGAGCGACCGTGGATGACGACGGAGCCGCGTGAGGTGATGGTGATCCAGTCACCGTGGCGCCAGACGCCCGGGTAGGTGTCGAAGTAGCTGTCGTGGTACCGGCTGCCGTCGGGGTCGTTCCAGAAGTGGATCGGCATGGAGGGCATGGGGTTGGTGACCACGAGCTCGCCCACCTCGTCGATGAGGGGCTTGCCGCTGGGGTCCCAGGACTGGAGGTCGGTGCCGAGGCCGGCGGCCTGGAGCTCACCGATGTGTACGGGCAGGGTGGGGACGGCTCCCGCGAAGCAGGAGCACACGTCCGTGCCGCCGCTGACGGAGGCGATCCAGAGGTCGTCGCGGACTTCGTCGTGCAGCCAGCGGAAGCCGTCGGGCGGCAGTGGTGAGCCGGTGGTGGCGACGCATTGCACCTTGGAGAGGTCGAAGTCGCGTCCCGGGTGCACGTCGGCCTTGCGGCAGGCCATGACGTAGGCCGCCGAGGTGCCGTAGAGGGTGGCTCCCGTGCGTTCGGCGATGCGCCACTGGGCGCCGGTGTCGGGATAGCCGGGGCTGCCGTCGTAGAGGACGATCGTGGTGCCGGTGAGCAGGCCGGAGACGAGGAAGTTCCACATCATCCAGCCGGTCGAGGTGTACCAGAAGAAACGGTCCTCGGGGCCCAGGTCGCAGTGCAGGCCGAGTTGTTTGAGGTGCTCTACGAGGATGCCGCCCTGGGACTGGACGATGGCTTTGGGGAGGCCGGTCGTGCCGGAGGAGTAGAGCACCCAGAGGGGGTGGTCGAAGGGGACCTGTTCGAAGACGGGTTCCTCGTCGGCGGCTGTGAGGGCCGACCATTCCAGGGCGCCCTCGGGAGCCTCGGTGCCGAGGATCGGAATGTGCACGACCGCTCGCAGGGTCGGCAGTTCCCGGCGGAGTTCGGCGACGGTCTCGCGGCGGTCGTGTTCCTTGCCGCCGTAGCGGTAGCCGTCGACGGTGAACAGCACGACCGGTTCGACCTGCTGGAAGCGGTCGAGGACGCTGCGGGCGCCGAAGTCGGGGGCGCAGGAGGTCCATACGCCGCCGACGGCGGCCGTGGCGAGGAGGGCGACCACTGCCTGCGGGACGTTGGGGAGGTAGCCGCTGACGCGGTCTCCGGGGCGTACGCCGAGGGCGCGCAGCTCGGCGGCCAGGGAGCCGACCTGGCGGCGCAGATCGGACCAGGTGACCGGGCGGGGCTCGTGGGATTCGTCGACGTGCAGGAGTGCGGGTTCGTCCGCGCGGGTCGCTGCCGCGCGCAGTGCGTGCTCGGCGTAGTTGAGGGTCGCGCCGGGGAACCACTGGGCGCCGGGCATCGAGCGGTCGCCGAGCACGCGCGCGTAGGGGGTGGAGAAGCGTACGTCGAACCATTCCGTGACGGCTTTCCAGAAAGTTTCCAGTTCGTCGACCGACCAGCGGTGCAGCGCCGCGTAGCCGCCCTCGGCGGGGGCGCCGTGGTTCTCGGCGGCCCAGGCCTGGAACTGGGTGACCTGTGCTCGGGCGATGCGCTGCGGGTCTGGCTGCCACAGCGGCTGGGGGTTCACGATCGACATGGAGCGGCTCCCGGGAAACTGTGCGCGTCGTGTGCGTCCTCCACGCACGGCGGGGGTGTGCGCGTGACGCGGATGACACGGACGATGCCATGTGATCGACTTCTGCACCAGGGTCCGCCCCACATAGTCCGTGTCGTGAAGATGTGGTCCCGTCACAGGTGAACGGCAGTTGAACGGCGCACGCGTGTGGGGCGGCGAATGGCAGGCTGAGCAGCATGGACGGTCGTGACCTGGTGCGTTCGATGAAGGTGGTCGGTTCTGTGGGGGCGGCCCAGGGGTTGCGTACCGTACGAGCGGCGTGGCGCAGGAAGCGCGCGGACGCCGTGGGGCTGCCGCCCCGGGGTGCCGAGCGCGCCCGTGTGCCCGGGCCCGTCCAGGACGTGCGGCCCGGTCCGGGCGGCGGTGTGATCCGGTTCAGCCGGTCCGAGCTGCAAGTGACCGTGACGGTGAACGGGGCTGTCTTCTGGGGCTGGGACGGGTCGGCTCCGGAGCCGTCGTACGCGCTGGCGGGTCGGCGTCCGGAACCGGATCCCCGGGCGGTCCTGGAGCCCGACAAGGACGGTGGCTGGCGGGTCGTGGCGGAGCGGGTGACGGTGGTCATCTCGCGGCACGGCGCCGTGGAGGTGCAGACGCCGGGTGGTGTGACGCTGCGCCGCGATCTGCCGCCGCGCTGGTGGGAGCCCGTGGCGGGTGGGTCGGCGCGCTGGATGCAGCGCTCCGAGGTGGCGGCGGACGCGCGGTTCTTCGGGCTCGGGGGGCGGGCCTCGGGACCTCGGCTCAGGGATGGCACGTACTCGCTGTGGAACACCGATCCCGGGCGTTCGTTCGGTCCCGGTGACGACCCGCTGTACATCACCATGCCGGTGCAGCTGGTCGTGGCCGACGCCGCCACGCATCTGGTGTTCCACGACACCTCGTGGGACGGCACCGTGACGCTGCGGGAGGGCGAGGAGGGCGCCGGTTCCGGGCATGACCGGGCGGGGACCAGCGAGCTGCGGATGGACGGCGGTCCCCTGCGGTGCTGGGTGATGGTGGGCACTCCCGCGCGCGTGCTGCTCGTGTGGGCCTCCCTGACCGGCCCGGCGGTGCTGCCGCCCGCGTGGGCGCTGGGGCACCATCACGCGCGGTGGGGATTCGGCAGCGAGCAGGAGGTGCGGCGGATCGTTGCGGGCTACCAGGAGCGGGATCTGCCGCTGGACGCGGTCCATCTGGACATCGACCACTACGACGAGCACCAGGTGTTCACCGTCGACCATGAGGGCTTTCCCAAGCTGCCCCAGCTCGCCGAGGACTTGCGGCGGGACGGGATCCGTCTGGTGTCGATCGTGGACCCGGCGGTCAAGGCCGAGCCGGGCAACGCCGTGTACGACAGCGGGACAGCCCTGGACGTGTTCGTGCGGGACGCCTCGGGCGAGGTCGCGCAAGGTGTGGCGTGGCCCGGGGATGCGGTCTTCCCCGACTTCACGCACGCGCGCGTGCGGCAGTGGTGGGGCGGGCTGTACGAGGAGCGGCTGGCTCAGGGGTTCGCGGGTTTCTGGCATGACATGAACGAGCCGACTTCGTTCACCGCGTTCGGGGAGTCGACGCTGGCGCGTTCGGCCAGGCACTCCCTGGAGGGGCGGGGCGGTGACCACCGGGAGGCGCACAACGTCTATGGCCTGTGCATGGCCAGGGCGGGCTACGAGGGGCTGCGTGAACTGGCTCCCGGGGAGCGCCCCTTCGTCTTCTCGCGCTCCGGCTGGGCCGGCATGCAGCGCTACGGCGGCAGCTGGTCCGGGGACGTGGCCACGGGCTGGCCCGGGCTGCGGGCATCCCTGTCGCTGGTCTTGGGGCTCGGGTTGTGCGGGGTGCCGTATTCGGGGCCGGACGTGGGCGGGTTCGACGGGAGTCCGTCGCCGGAGCTGTATCTGCGGTGGTTCCAGTTGGCGGCGTATCTGCCGCTGTTCCGTACGCACGCGAGTCTGCGGGCGGGCCGCAGGGAGCCGTGGGAGTTCGGCCCCGAGATTCTGGAGCACGCGCGCGTGGCGCTCGTCGAGCGTCGGAGGCTGCTGCCGTACTTCATGACGCTGGCGCATCTGGCCCGGCGCACGGGGGCGCCCTATGTGCGTCCCGTGTGGTGGTCGGCGCCCGAGGACCGCATGCTGCGCGGCTGCGAGGATGCGTTTCTGCTCGGCGACGATCTGTTGGTGGCGCCGGTGCTGGATCCGGGGGCGGTCCGGCGTGCCGTCCAGTTGCCGCGGGGACGTTGGTACGACACGGCGACAGGACGGGCGTACAGAGGCCCAGGTCAGGTTCTGGTCGACGCGCCCATGTCACGGATCCCGGTGCTCGCGCGCTCGGGCGCCGTCGTCCCCGTGCGTGGGGACGACGGCGGGCTGGAACTGGAGGTGTGGGCGCCCGCCCGCGGACGGGCCGGGGGCGGGCTGGTGGTGCCGGACGCGGGTGACGGCTGGGACGAGCCGGAGATCGAGCGCTACGTCACCCGCTGGGACGGCGACCGTGTGGTCGTCGAGCTGGAGCACGAGGACGGCATGATCCCGTCACCCCGTCCGGTGCGTGTACGCGGGCCCGGCGAGGGTGCGGCTCAGATGTAGCGGCCCTCGAAGAAGGCCCGTACGGCCAGCGTGTGCAGTGGGAAGGCGAGCTCCTCCGGCCTGCGCAGGAGGTGCCAGCCCTCGGTCTCGTCCGTGGCGGCCGACGCCGGCAGACGGTCGGCGGGCCGCTCCGGGAGGAGGCCGAACAGCAGCAGGTGGCCGTCCGGAGAGCTCATCGCGTCGACGAGGCGTACGTCGCGGCCGGCCGCGTCGATGCCGGTCTCCTCGCCGAGTTCGCGGACGACGGCGTGCCGCCAGTCCTCGCGGTCGTCGATGTAGCCGCCCGGCAGGGCGATGCCCCCGCGCGCGGGAGCGATGGTGCGGGTGACGACGACCAGGGCGGTGCCCTGCGTGTCGTACACGGGCTGGAGGGCGATGGCCACCGGCAGCGGGTTGCGGTAGGCCACGGCGCCGCACACCGGGCAGGTGCGCGGCCAGCCGGAGACGCCCTCTCCGTAGGGCGCGCCGCAGGTCGAACAGTGGGAGTCCGCTGCGGAGTTGGGAACGGAGGCTTGAGTTTCGGACACGCGGCGGACTGTATCCGATGGGCGGAAGGGCGTCTTCCGGGGGCCGGTCACTAGTGCGTCGTGAGGGATTTCGAGGACACGGGGAAGTCGAAGTAGGTGTCCGGGTAGAGCTCCGGCTTGTACGTGTAGTGCCACCACTCCTCGGCGAGGTTCACGAATCCGAGGGCCTCCAGGGTGCTTTTGAGGAGCAGCCGGTTGGCGCGCTGTTCGCCCTGGATGCGCGGGTCGAGGGTGTGGGAGAGGGTGTCGAAGCAGTCGAATCCGGTGCCCATGTCGACGGAGTTGTCCGGGAACCGCTCGGCCTTGGGTGCGTAGCAGGGCACCAGGGGCTCGCCGGGTAGGTACGGCCGGGTCGGCCTGGCCGGCAGCCTGACGATGGTGAGGTCCATGGTGGAGCCGCGGCTGTGGCCGGACTTCTCCGCGATGTAGCCGTCGAGGAACAGCCGGGTCTTGTCGACGTCCGGGTAGAACTCGCCCTTCATGGTCTGGTCGTCGAGGTCCTCGGCCCAGCGCACGAAGTGGTCCACGGCGCGCTGCGGGCGGTAGCAGTCGTACACCTTGAGCGAGTAGCCCTGACGCAGGAGTCGCAGCTGGGCCTGGTGGAGCGCTTGGGCTGCGGGCCGGGTGAGGATGCACAGGGGCTGCCGGTAGCCGTCGATGCGTTCGCCGACGAAGTTGTGCGGGGTGAAGTACCGCATCTCCTGGATGATTGTCGGGTCCACGGTTCTCAGCGCCACGAAATCCTTCGGGGCCTTGTCGTTCGCGGGCTTCGCCTGGGCGGTCGCGGGTGCGGCGGTTACGGCGAGGAGCGTGGCGAGTGTGACGGTCAGTCGCCTCGCCAAGGTCGAGAGTCGTGTCATGTCTCCTGCATCTATCAGGTGTCCGGTCCGCCGGGGAAGCGATCGGGTGCGCTTCCTTCCGAAGGGCGCATCCGGCGCCCTGCCGTTGTCCGGCCGGCCGTGGCACACTTCTGACGATCCGTCAGATCGCTTCGCCGGGAGGGTATATGCCACGCACGCGTACGCCTGTGGTCGCCGGGTGGTTCGCCGGTGATGGAGAGGACTTCCGGCTGATCGGCACTCGTTGCTCTGCGTGTACGTCGCTGTTCTTCCCTCGGGAGGACAGCAATTGCCGCAACCCGGCCTGCCACGGCGGTGAACTGGAGGAAGTCGCGCTGTCGAGGCGGGGGCGCGTCTGGTCCTTCACGGACAGCCGGTACCGACCTCCGTCACCCTATGTGACCGATCCGGAACTTCCGTGGGAGCCGTACACGTTGATCGCTGTGGAGCTGGAATCCGAGCGCCTCGTGGTGCTGGGACAGGCGGCTCCCGGGGTCACCGTCGCCGATCTGACGGTGGGCATGGAGGTGGAGGTCGTTCCTGGAGTGCTCCATGAGGACGCGGAGACGACCTGGACGACCTGGCAGTGGCGGCCGACGGGGGTGACGGCATGACGGACGATGTGGCGGTGCTAGGCGCGGGCATGCATCCGTGGGGCAAGTGGGGGCGGAACTTCGTCGAGTACGGCGTGGCAGCGGCACGCGCGGCGCTGGCCGACGCGGGCCTGGAGTGGCGGGACATCGGGTCGATCGTCGGCGCGGACACCGTGCGGGGCGGTTATCCGGGATACGTGGCCGGAGGCACGTTCGCGAAGGCGCTCGGCTGGCAGGGTGCCCGGGTCGCGAGCGTGTACGCGGCGTGCGCTTCGGGGGCGCAGGCGGTCAACACCGCGCGGGCGCAGATACTTTCGGGGCTCGCGGACGTGGTGCTCGTGGTGGGCGCCGACGCGGCCCCCAAGGGCTTCTTCCGGCCGGCGGGCGGCGACCGTCCCGACGATCCGGACTGGCTGCGGTTCCGTGTCCTCGGTGCGACGAACCCCACTTACTTCGGGCTGTACGCGCGTCGGCGGATGGCGGTGCACGGGGACACCCCCGAGGACTTCGCGCAGGTCAAGGTGAAGAATTCCGCACTGGGCGCGCTCAACCCCAACGCCCGCTACCGAAAGGCGGTCACCGCCGACGAGGTCGCCGCCTCGGCCGTGGTGGCCGATCCGCTGCGGCTGCTCGACATCTGCGCGACGTCGGACGGGGGTGCGGCGCTCGTGCTGTCCGGAATGGACTTCGCGCGTCGGCACGGAGTCGCCGATCCGGTGCGGATCCGGGCCGTCTCCACGGTGACGCCGCGCTACCCCAACACCGTCTTGGACCTGCCCGACATCGCGACGGACTCCGCGGCGGCGGTACAGCCGGCGGCCGGGACGTTCAGGGAGTCGATCGCCCGCGCGGCCTACGAGGAGGCGGGAGTCGGGCCCGAGGACCTGTCCTTCGCGGAGGTCTACGACCTTTCCACCGCGCTGGAGTTGCAGTGGTACGAGGACCTCGGGCTGTGCGGCGAGGGAGAGGCCGCGAAGCTGCTGAGAGAGGGCACGACGGCGCTGGGCGGACGCATACCCGTGAACGCGAGCGGCGGCCTGGCCTCCTTCGGCGAGGCCGTCCCGGCCCAGGCCATCGCCCAAGTATGCGAGCTGACATGGCAGTTGAGGGGCGCCGCGGGTGACCGCCAGGTCGCCGGTGCTCGGGTGGGCATCGCCGCGAACCAGGGGCTCTTCGGGCACGGGTCGGCGGTGGTCGCGGTGCGCTGAGAGCAGGGTGCGTCGGCTGTGGACCATGCCCGCGCGGGTGGTCGTACCGGCGTCGCATCGGCCCCGCTCGCGCCCTGGCGATCAGCATTTGTCTACGCAGCGTGAGCGGGCCGGAATCCTGCGTGAACGTCTCATGAACTGGGCTCGGGCGGACTCCAGCGGCGCAATCATGCTCCCGTGCACTCCTGGACGGATACTCTCCGCTTCGCCTTCCAGCCGGTGGTCAATCTGACGACGGGCGGGGTCGCGGGGCTGGAGATACTGGCCCGCCCGGAGACCGGCGACGTCCTGGCCGAGGCGCGCCGCGATCCCGAACTCGACGGCCAGCTCGCCGTGCTGGCGTTCCGCGCGGCGGCTCGCAAGGAGACTCTGCTCCCCCTGTACGTCAACGTGTTCGCCGCCACCCTCGGCGACCTCGGTGGACTGACGCCGCTGCACGACGCCGTCCGCGCCGCGGGGCGGCTGCCGTGGGAGGTGACGATCGACATCGGTCCGCCGTACACGCACGTGCCCCAGCAGGCGCTCCTGGAGGCGGTCGGCGCGCTGCGGGACCAGGGGTTCCGGATCAGCGCGGACGGCGTCGGCGACGGCGACGTCCCGCTGCGGCTGCTCACCGACATGTCGCCGGAGCTGGTGAAACTGGACGCGTCCCTGCTGGGGCGGCCGGCGGCAATCGGTTCGATGCGGGCGCTGTGCGAGCAGCTGGGAGCGCTCGTGTGCGTCGAGGGGGTGGAGACGGAGCTCCAGTGCGCGGCGGCGCGAGAGGCGGGTGCGCAGCTGGCCCAGGGCGAGCTGTTCGCCCCGCCGGCCCGGCTGCCCGCGGCGGAGGTATACGTTCCGCCACGCTCGAACGGACTGGCGGTGACGCCTCGTTCCGGGCCCTCGGTACGCGAGTTCGTGCGGCCGGCGGCACTGCTGCCCGCCACGGCGTCGGCCGGGCAGGTGCGGGCGCTGCTGACCGGCTCCCCGGACGTGTCCGGGGTGCTGCTGGTGGACATGTACGGCGTCCCGGTGCGGTCGGTGCATCGCTCCCGCTTCCTGCTGTCGATGTTGGGCCGCTACGGCCATGCCCTGTACGCCGACCGGCCCGCGGCCAAGCTCGGTGATCCGCCGCGCACGGTGGGCGTCGACGCCACGGCGTGGGAGGTACTGGACGTGGTCGCCGACGGCGGGCGGGACCGCACCTCGGACGACGTCGCCGTGGTCGACCGGTTCGGCCGGTGCGTCGGCGTCGTACGGCTCGCGGACCTCGTGCGGGCGCTCGCCGAGAACCGGGTGGAGGAGGCTGCAAGGCTCAACCCGCTGACGCGGCTGCCGGGATCCGACGCGATCACCGGTGAGGTGGACCGGCGGATCGCGGACGGGCGGAGATTCGCGCTGAGCTGGCTGGACGTGGACCACTTCAAGCAGGTCAACGACGGGGCCGGGTTCGCGGCCGGCGACGAGCTGATCAGGTCGGTCGGACGGGCGCTTCAGCACGTGGCGACGGACAGCACCCGCGTCGGCCACATCGGCGGGGACGACTTCCTGGTGCTCGCGGATCCGGAGGGGCTGAATCCACTGGCCGCCTCGGTGCTGGACGCGCCATGGTCGGCGGGAGGACGCGCCATCACACTGTCCCTGGCCACGGTCCTGTGCGAACCCGGGAGCGTGACGGACCATCGGCAGGCCGCCTCCTGTCTGGCGCCGCTGAAGAAGGCCGCGAAGTCGTTGCCGGGGGCGAGCTGGGTCCTGGGGCGCGCGGGACTGCCGGGGCACGAAATCCTGCGCGGAGCGGAAGCGGCGCCTGCAGCCGGTTGCGCGGTGGCGGAGCCCGGCAGGGGGTGAGACGCTTTCCCCACGAGGTCAGCGGTGGCCGAAAGGCACCCGTGGGCCTCAGCACAGCAAGGCAACAGCAAGGCAACAGCAATGGCCTTCGACCCTTGTCGAGTCCAGCAGGAACTGGCCCGCCTGCCGGCCCCGGCGGGGCCTAGAGTCCCGTCCCTGTCCCGTCTCACTTCCGAGTGGGCGTGCCCGGAGCGCGGAAGGCGTGGGCCCGTGAGCCGTCGGCACACCCCGAACCGTTGGCGTCAGCGACCTTGACGCCCCTTTGACACCGGTGAACACTTCCCGGTGTCAGCCGACATCGCCGTACATTCTCGGCGTATCCACGCACTGCGCCGCGCGGTTCCGCCTGTGCAAAGGCCCTCCCCCACGGGCGATTCGGCTGCGACGGCACGCTCGTCACGGACGCCGGGCGGGGCTCGGGACCCTCCCTGCCTTCGTCTGAAGTCGCCATGGGAAACGCACCCCGCACGAAGAACCGGGGCCGATCGTCCCGGCCAGGGCCTAGGAGCAGCCATGAGCAACGGAGACATTTTCCTCGGTGAGGTCATCGGCACCGCGATCCTGATCCTCTTCGGGGCCGGCGTCGTAGCCGCAGTCCTACTGAACTACTCCAAGGCAAAGGACGGTGGCTGGATCGTCATCGCCTTCGGCTGGGGTTTCGGCGTCATGGCCGGCGCGTACACCGCGGCCCCGCTGTCCGGCGGACACCTCAACCCGGCCGTGACGATCGGGATCGCCATCGACACGGGGGTCTGGGACAAGGTCGGCATCTACATCGCCGGCCAGATGGTCGGCGCGATGCTCGGCGCGGTGCTGTGCTGGCTGGTCTACTTCGCGCAGTTCCAGGCCAACCGCGACGAGAAGATCGCCCAGCCGACGCTCGGGATCTTCTCCACCGCGCCCGCCATCCGAAATCCCGTCGCGAACCTGATCACCGAGATCATCGCGACGATCGCGCTGGTGCTGCCGATCCTGGCGTTCGGCCTGACCAAGGGCCTCGCCCTGTCGGGCACGGGGATCCTGATCGTCTCGTTCCTGGTGGTCGGCATCGGTCTGTCGCTCGGCGGTCCCACGGGGTACGCCATCAACCCGGCCCGTGACCTGGGCCCCCGCATCATCCACGCCCTGCTCCCGATTCCCAACAAGGGCGGCTCGGACTGGAGTTACTCGTGGATCCCGGTCGCGGGACCGCTGATCGGCGGGGTGCTGGGCGGGGTCATCTACAACGCAGCGTTCTGAAGGATCCGACGAAGGGGACGTCATGACGGACAAGTTCGTCGCCGCAATCGACCAGGGCACGACCTCGAGCCGCTGCATCATCTTCAACCAGGACGGCGCCATCGTGGCCGTCGACCAGCGCGAGCACCGCCAGATCTTCCCCAAGCCCGGCTGGGTGGAGCACGACGCCACGGAGATCTGGTCCAAGGTGCAGGCGGTGGTCGCCGGGGCGATCGCCAAGGCGGGACTGCGCACCGACCAGCTCAGCGCGCTCGGCATCACCAACCAGCGCGAGACGACGGTCCTGTGGGACCGCGCGACCGGCAAGCCGGTGCACAACGCGATCGTGTGGCAGGACACCCGCACCGCGGCACTGTGCAACCAGCTCGGCGGCTCGGACGGCCAGGACCGGTTCCGCGAGCAGACCGGTCTGCCGCTGGCCAGCTACTTCTCCGGCCCCAAGGCTGCCTGGCTGCTGGACAACGTGCCCGGCCTGCGGGATCGCGCCGAGCGCGGCGAGATCGCCTTCGGCACCATCGACTCCTGGCTCATCTGGAACCTCACCGGCGGCACGGACGGCGGGCGCCACGTCACCGATGTGACGAACGCCGGGCGCACCATGCTGATGAACCTGGGGACCCTCCAGTGGGACTCCTCGATCCTGTCCGCCATGAACGTGCCCGAGGCCATCCTGCCGGAGATCAGGTCCTCCGCCGAGGTGTACGGCACCGCCGTCGGCCAGCTGGCCGGGGTCCCGGTCGCCTCGGCCCTGGGCGACCAGCAGGCGGCCATATTCGGTCAGGCCTGCTACGACGTCGGCACCGCGAAGAACACCTACGGCACCGGTAGCTTCCTGCTGCTCAACACGGGCAACCGGCCGGTGCCGTCGAAGAGCGGGCTGCTGACGACGATGGGCTACAAGATCGGCGACGAGGCGCCGGTGTACTGCCTGGAGGGTGCGATAGCCATAACGGGCGCGCTCGTCCAATGGTTCCGCGACCAGCTCGGCATCATCCGCACCGCCGACGAGATCGAGCCCCTCGCGGAGAGCGTCGAGGACAACGGCGGCGCGTACATCGTGCCCGCCTTCTCCGGCCTGTTCGCTCCGTACTGGCGCTCGGACGCGCGCGGCGTCGTCACCGGTCTGACGCGCTACGTCACCAAGGCGCACCTCGCCCGCGCGGTGCTGGAGGCGACGAGCTGGCAGACGCGCGAGGTCGTGGACGCCATGTACCAGGACTCCGGCGTCGAGATCACGACCCTGAAGGTCGACGGTGGCATGACGAAGAACAACCTCCTCATGCAGCACCAGGCCGACGTACTCGGCGTGCCGGTGATCCGGCCCAAGATCTCCGAGACGACGTGTCTGGGCGCCGCGTACGCGGCCGGGCTGGCCACGGGCGTGTGGAACGACCTGGACGAGCTCAAGGCGCACTGGGCGAAGGACGCCGAGTGGACGCCCACGATGACCGCCGAGGTGCGTGACCGCGAGTACCACAACTGGCGCAAGGCGGTGGAGAAGAGCTTCGGCTGGGAGGAGGACGGCCAGAGCTGAGGCAGGCGCCGAGAGCGGCACACGCGTGCGTGCGTCCGACGTGAGCCACGCGCGTGTGCCCCTGGCCCACGGCCCGTACCCCGGTCGGCGGGGGTACGGGCCGTGTCCGTGAGCGGGGTTCAGGTCGTCACGGTCTGCCGGTGGCTCGCCTGGAAGGCCATCGCGTGCTGGACGACACCGATGAGGATCTCCTTGACGGACTCCCGGTCGCGGGCGTCGCACAGCACCAGCGGTACGTCGGGGTCGAGATCGAGGGCCTGCCGGATGTCGTCGGCGGGGTAACGGTCGGCGCCCTCGAAGCAGTTGACGCCGACGAGGAAGGGTATGCCGCGCCGCTCGAAGTAGTCGATGCCGGCGAAGGAGTCCTCCAGGCGCCTCGTGTCGGCCAGGACGATGGCGCCGAGGGCACCCTCCGACAGCTCGTCCCACATGAACCAGAACCGCTCCTGGCCGGGCGTGCCGAAGAGGTACAGGACCAGGTCCTCGCGCAGGGTGATGCGGCCGAAGTCCATGGCCACCGTGGTGGTGCGTTTGGCCTCGACACCGCTCGTGTCGTCGACCGGACGTCCGGCCTCGGTGAGCAGTTCCTCAGTGCGCAGCGGCCTGATCTCGCTGACCGCGCCGACGAGGGTGGTCTTGCCCACGCCGAAGCCGCCGGCCACCAGGATCTTGAGCGTGACGGGCTCGACCGGAGGCTTCCCGCGCTCAGAACGCCCGAAGATCATCGATCTCTTCTCCTGCTTGATGGGGGTCGCGCGACGGTGGGCCGTAGCCTCCGCCGCCGGGGGTTTCGATGACGAGTACGTCGCCGGGGCCGACGTCCGCGGAGTCGCTGCCGGCGAGTGCGGTGACCGTGCCGTCCGCGTGCTCGACACGGTTGGCTCCCAGTGCGCCGGGCTCGCCGCCGGCCATGCCGTAGGGCGGGACGCGGCGGTGCTGGGACAGCGTGGAGACGGTCATGGGCTCGTGGAACCGCAGGCGGCGTACGGCGCCGTCCCCGCCGTGCCACCGACCGGCGCCGCCGCTTCCGTGCCGGAGCGCGAACTCGTCGAGTTGGACGGGCAGTCGCCATTCCAGCACTTCGGGATCGGTGAGCCGTGAGTTGGTCATATGGGTCTGGACGACGGGCGCGCCGGGGAAGCCGTCGCCCGCGCCTGATCCGGAGGCCACGGTCTCGTAGTACTGGTGGCGTTCGTTGCCGAAGGTGACGTTGTTCATGGTGCCGGAGCCTTCGGCCTGGACGCCGAGGGCTGCGTAGAGGGCGCCGGTGATGGCCTGGGAGGTCTCCACGTTGCCCGCGACGACCGCGGCCGGGGGCTCGGGGGCGAGCATGGAACCGGGCGGCACGATGATGTCGAGGGGTCGCAGACAGCCGTCGTTGAGCGGGATGTCGTCGGCGACCAGGGTGCGGAAGACGTACAGGACCGCCGCGTTGACGACCGAGAAGGGCGCGTTGAAGTTGGTGGCGAGCTGCGGTGAGGTGCCGGTGAAGTCGACGGTGGCGGTGCGGGCGGCGCGGTCCACGCGCACGCGGACCCGGATGACCGCGCCGGAGTCGGTCTCGTAGGCGTACTCGCCGTCGTCGAGGGCGTCGATGACGCGGCGGACCGCTTCCTCGGCGTTGTCCTGGACGTGCCGCATATAGGCCTGGACGACGTCGAGGCCGAAGTTCTCGATCATTCGGGCGACTTCGTCGACGCCCTTCTGGTTGGCCGCGATCTGGGCGCGCAGGTCGGCGAGGTTGGTCCTGGGGTTGCGGGAGGGGTATCGCGCCTCGGTGAGCAGGCGGAGGGTCTCCTTCTCGCGGAAGCGGCCGTTCTCGGCGAGCAGCCAGTTGTCGAAGAGGATTCCCTCCTCCTCGATGCTGCTGCTGTTCGCGGGCATGGAGCCGGGCGCGATGCCGCCGATCTCGGCGTGGTGGCCGCGTGCGGCGACGTAGAAGAGGATCCGTGTCTCACTCTCCGTGTTCGCCGTACCGCCCGTGTCGAAGACCGGTGTGATCACGGTGACGTCGGGGAGATGGGTGCCGCCGTGGTACGGGTCGTTGACCGCGTAGGTGTCGCCCGGGCGCATTGCGGAGCCGCGGCGCCGGATGACCTCCTTGACGCTCGTGCCCATCGAGCCCAGGTGGACGGGGATGTGCGGGGCGTTGGCCACCAGATTCCCGTCCGGGTCGAAGAGCGCGCACGAGAAGTCCAGGCGCTCCTTGATATTGACGGACTGGGCCGTGGATTCGAGGCGGGCGCCCATCTGTTCGGCGATGGACATGAAGAGGTTGTTGAAGACCTCGAGCAGAACCGGGTCCGCTTTCGTGCCGAGATCGGAACTCTCCGTAATCGCCACGCGTTCCATGACCAGATGCCCGTCGTCGGTCGCCACGGCTTGCCAGCCGTCGTCCACGACGGTCGTCGCGCTGGCCTCGGTGATGATCGCCGGGCCGGTGACGGTTTCGCCGGGAGGGAGGAACTCACGGCGGTGGAGGGGTACTTCGCGCCGGGTGCCGCCGGTGTGGAGGCGGACGGTCCGGGGTGCGGCCGGGCTGTCCTCGGGGGCGGCCTCGTATGGGGCGAGAGCGGAGAGATCGGGGGGTTCGGTGATGCCGGTGGCTTCGACGGAGAGGGCTTCGACGACGATCGGGCGGTCGAGCGTGAAGGAGTACGTGGCGCGATGACGTTCTTCGAAGGCGCGCCGCATCGTGTCGGGCTCGGTGAGTTCGACGGTGAGGGTGGTGTCGGTGCCGTCGTAGCGGAGTTGGGCGCGTCGGGTGATCCTGACGCGGTCCTCGGGGACGTCCTCGTCGAGGAGTTCGGAGCGGGCGGCGGATTCGAGGTCGTCCGCGGTCTTCAGGACGCCGGGCATCGACGCGGCATCGAGGGGGACTTCCACGGACTGTTCGCGCATGGCCGTCGTGTCGGCGAGCCCGATGCCGAGCGCGGAGAGCACGCCGGCCATGGGCGGCACGAGGACGGTGCGGATGCCGAGCGAGTCGGCGACCATGCACGCGTGCTGTCCGCCCGCGCCACCGAAGGTGGTGAGGGCGTAGCGGGTGACGTCGTGGCCCTTCTGGACGGAGATCCGCTTCACGGCGTTGGCGATGTTGGCGACGGCGATCTGAAGGTAGCCCTCGGCCACCTGCTCGGGGGTGCGGTCGTCCCCCGTCCGCTCGCGGATCTCGCGCGCGAGGGCGGTGAAGCGGTCGCGGACGAGGGCGTCGTCGAGGGGCTGGTCGCCGTCGGGGCCGAACACCTGCGGGAAGTGCGCGGGTTGGATGCGGCCGAGCATGACGTTGGCGTCGGTCACGGCGAGCGGTCCGCCGCCCCGGTAGCAGGCGGGCCCGGGGTCCGCGCCCGCCGAGTCCGGCCCTACTCGGTAGCGGGAGCCGTCGAAGTGGAGCACCGAGCCGCCGCCGGCCGCGACGGTGTGGATGTCCAGCATGGGGGCGCGCAGCCGGACTCCGGCGATCTGGGTGGTGAAGACGCGTTCGTAGTCGCCCGCGAAGTGCGAGACGTCGGTGGAGGTGCCTCCCATGTCGAAGCCGATGACCCGGTCGAACCCGGCGAGCTGCGACATGCGGGCCATGCCGACGATGCCGCCGGCGGGTCCGGAGAGAATGGCGTCCTTGCCGCGGAACTGCCCGGCTTCGGCGAGACCGCCGTTCGACTGCATGAACATCAGCCGCACGTCTTCGAGCTGGTCAGCGACGTGCTGGACATAGCGGCGCAGCACGGGCGAGAGGTAGGCGTCGACGACTGCGGTGTCCCCGCGCGGGACGAGTTTCATCAGGGGGCTGACCTCGCTGGACAGCGAGATCTGCGGGAAGCCGACGCGGCCGGCGAGTCGGCCGACGGCCTGCTCGTGGGCTGGATGGAGGTGGCTGTGCATGCAGACCACGGCGACCGCGCGGATCCCGTCGTCGTACGCCTCCTGGAGAGGACCGGCGAGGGCGTCCAGGTCGGGGGTGCGCAGGACGGTGCCGTCGGCGGCGATGCGCTCGTCGACCTCGACGACCCGCTCGTACAGCAGCTCGGGCAGCTCGATGCGGCGGGCGAAGATGCGGGGGCGGTTCTGGTAGGCGATGCGCAGGGCGTCGCGGAAACCGCGGGTGACCACCAGCAGGGTCCGCTCGCCCTTGCGCTCAAGGAGCGCGTTCGTGGCGACCGTCGTGCCCATGCGGACGGCCTCGATGGGGTCCGGGGAGCTGTCCAGCAGCTCTCGTACGCCCGCCACGGCCGCGTCGGAGTAGCGCGCCGGGTTCTCCGACAGGAGCTTGTGCGTCAGCAGGCGGCCGTCCGGGCGTCGCGCGACGATGTCCGTGAAGGTGCCGCCACGGTCGACCCAGAACTGCCAGCCTGTCACGTCACTACCCCGCTTCCGCGCCGCTCACAGCGCCCGCAGGCCGTTGATCACGTCGCGCAGAATACTCTCGTCCACCAGCTCGGCAGGCGGTACGGGCCGGTTCACATGGACGAATTCCCCGTCCACCAGGTCACCGACGAGAACCCGCACGACTCCGATGGGCAGATCGAGTTCGGCGGAGAGTTCCGCGACGGACTGCGGGGCGTCACGGCACAGCTCGACGATGTCCACGTGTTCCGGGGACAGTGTCGAGTCGGCGTCCGGGTCGTCCGCGTGCGCTTCCGCGACGACCACCGCGATCAGGTCGAGGCGGTGCTGGGCCGCACTGGTGGTGCGGCCGCGCGTCATGGCGTACGGACGGACGACCGGTCCTGCCTCGTCGTCGAACCAGTGGCTTCTTCCCTGACCGTCAGCGCTCATGCCATCCCACTACCCGCCCGAGGTCAGATCGGTGCGCGGAGTGGAGGCCAGATGTACGCCGACCCGCTTGACGAGGAGCGTCATCTCGTACGCGACCTGGCCGACGTCGGAGTCGGCGTCCGAGAGCACGGCGAGACAGCTGCCGTCGCCGGCCGCCGTCACGAACAGGAAGGCTTCGTCCAGCTCGACGACCGTCTGCCGGACGCTGCCCGCCTCGAAGTGGCGGCCCACGCCCTTGGCGAGACTGTGGAACCCGGACGCGACGGCGGCCAGGTGCTCGCTGTCCTCACGGGTCAGGTCCTTGGACACACCCGTGGGCAGGCCGTCGCCGGAGAGCACGAGGGCCTTGCGGATGCTGGCGACACGGTCCACCAGGTCGTCGAGGAGCCAGTTGAGCTCCCCCGACTGATTCGTCGCGGTGTGGCCGGTCGCCTCTGGTGCGGTCATCGACCGTCCCCCTTAGTCGTTCGTTGTGGTGCTGTGCCGCTTTGGGCGTCGTCGCCCGCGGCGTTCTCCGTGCGGCCGCGCTGCCAGCCGCGTTGGAGTGAGGCCATTCGGCTCCGTACCTCGTCCGCGTCCCGTTCCACGGGCTCCGGCTTGTCCTCGGTGCGCCGCGCGGGGCCCTGCCTGAGCTGGGGAGCCAGGTTGGCCTGCCGTACGCGTCGGGGCAGCGCGCCCGCTCCGGAGCCGGTCGGCGGTTGCGCGCCGACCGGGTCGGGTGCGGAGTCGTCGGTGCCGCCGGACGCGATGGCGGGGCGGTGGGTGCGCCTGGGCAGTGCTGGTGGCTCCGGCCGCTCACCACGATCCCGCGCCGGCTGCTCACCGCGGTCCCGGGCGCCGGCGGACGGGATGCCGGGGTGCTCCTGGCCGTGGTCGTGCCCGTCGGCCGCGCCGCCCTGGGGCCCGGTGCCGCGGCGCCGGGTCGGTAGCGGTGCGAGGCCGTTCGGCTGCGGTCGGCTCGGGCTCGCCGGGGGCTCCGGGTCGGCCTTCTCACGCCGGGAGCGCTGCTCCGTGACGGGGCGCCCGTGTGAGCTGACCAGCTTGGGTGTGCTGCGGCGGGGCAGCGGCACCGGGGCGCTCATGTCGGCTTCGGGGCCGGTCTGCTCCGGGCCGCCGGGGATGCCGGAGGCCGGGTGCTGCTCGCCGGGCGAGCCGGTCGTCTCGGTCTCCGTGGGGCCGAGGGCTCGGCGCGGGCGGAACAGGCCGCCGCGATCGCCGTCCTCGTCGTCGAGATGGTCCGGGAAGCCGCCGAGCGCGTCGAGGTCGACGGGGGCTTCCAGCTCGACCGGGCCGTCCAGGAGCGAGGTGGGCAGGCCGGGCACGCGGACCGGTACCTGGGAGAGGGCCGCGCGGCGCGCCTCCTCCAGCTCCGCTTCCTTGGACGGGGCGGGCCGGTCGAGACGGAAGCCGATGCCGTTGGTGTCGGGCACGTCGTCGGTGAGCAGCGCGTCGGGGATGAAGACGACGGCGGTGGTGCCGCCGTACGGCGACGGCTGGAGAGAGACGCGGACGTTCTGGCGCTGGGCGAGACGGCTGACCACGAAGAGACCGAGCCGATCGGTGTCGGACAGTTCGAACTCGGGCGTCTCGGCGAGCCGGAGGTTGGCGTCGAGGAGGGCCTCGGCGGCCATGCCCAGGCCGCGGTCGTGAATCTCCAGGGTGAAGCCGTTGGCGACACGCTCGCCCAGAACCTGGACGGCGGTGTGCGGCGGGGAGAACACCGTTGCGTTCTCGAGGAGTTCGGCGACGAGGTGGGTTATGTCCGCGACGGCCGGGCCGGTGACGGCGACACGGGGCAGTCGGCGCACCTCGATGCGCTCGTAGTCCTCGACCTCGGCGACTGCGGCACGCACGACGTCCATGAGCTGGACGGGCTTGCGCCACTGCCGGGAGGGGGCGGCGCCGGAGAGGATCACCAGGCCCTCGGCGTGACGGCGCATACGGGTGGTGAGGTGGTCCAGGCGGAACAGGTCGGCGAGTTCGTCGGTGTCCTCGGTCCGGCGTTCCATGGTGTCGAGGAGGGTGAGCTGTTTGTGCAGGAGGACCTGGCTGCGGCGGGCGAGGTTGACGAAGACCTCGGAGACGCCGGCACGCAGTTCGGCCTGCTTGACGGCGGCCTCGACGGCGGCTCGCTGGAGGGTGTTGAGGGCCTGGCCGACCTCGCCGATCTCGTTCTTGTCGTACTCCAGGCGCGGGACCTCGGTCTCGACGTCGACCTGTTCGCCGGCGGAGAGGCGGCGCATCACGCTGGGCAGGCGCACGCCGGACGCCTCGTGGGCCTCCAGACGGAGCTGCCGCAGGTCGCGGATGAGGCTGCGGCCGATCCGTACCGACAGGACGAGCGAGAACAGCAGCGCGAGCAGACCGAGGACGCCGGCGATGGCGGCCTTGACGATGACGCCCATCGCGACCGGCTGGACGCGCTCCTGATAGCGGGTGCCCGCCTCGTCGTTGAGCTTGCTGAGCTCTTCGAGGACGCTGCCGGCGGCGGTGTCCCAGCTCTTGGCCTCGACGATGCTGGGCCGGCCCGGCTGGCCGAAGATGACGGCCTGTTCGGCGACGCGCAGCGGGGCGGTGGAGGCGTTCTTCCAGAAGCGTTCGAAGCGCTCGCGCTCCGACGACGGCAGGTCGGTGAGGCTGACGTCGTACATGACGGTGCGCTGGGCCACGAGGTCGGAGACGTCGCGGATCTCCTCGCGGGTGAGCTTGCCGACCACGAGGGCGGAGCTGAGCAGCGCGTCCTCGCGGGAGAGGAGCTCACGGGCGCGGGTGACGTTGAGCAGGGCGCGTGCCTGCTTGTCCATCGCGACACTGTCGACGCCGTCGAGGGCACCCAGCAGTGCGTAGCAGGGGTCGACGAGTCGGTTGTAGAGATAGAGGGCCTGGGCGCGGGTCACCGTGCCGTCCTCGACGCTGCGGCGCAGGGCGTTGATGCCGTCGAAGGCGTCCAGGACCGCGGTGAGGCGTTCCTCGTCGCCCTCGTCCATCCCGTCACGGACGTCGGGGTCCTTGGCGTTCCTGCGGATCTCGGACACGGCGGCATCGGTGGAGCGCCGGGTGACGCGCAGCGCCGTCAGTGCGTCCGAGGCCCGCGGGTCGGCGAGATAGACGAGCGCCTGACGGCGCTCCTGCTGGAGGACGCGCACGGCGTCCTCGGTGGAGTAACCGATCTTCTCGACGAGGGACGACACCGTGAACAGCTGGGCCACACCTCGCCCCGTGAGCACCGTGGCGAAACCCCAGATAGCGGTCAGGGACACCAGCGGCACGAGAAGCAGCGCCACCATCTTCCGGCGGATCGACTTCCCGCGAAAGCGCATGGCCTCCCCCAGCTCAAACCCCCCACCGGGCAGGGGGCACACCTGTGCGTCAACAGTCGGCGCGAGCCTACTACCGACGCACAGGTAACTCGAAGAGCGGTCCGGAACCTGAACTTCCGTACCGGCGACGAGACATGTGGAGTTGTCCGTTCATTACGGGAGATTGCCTACCGCCATCCCGTGGCACCCCGAGGGAGGGAACCAGCCGGTTTCTCTGGCCAGTTGGCCGGATTTTTATCATTCCCGGGAATCTTCGGGCCGCGCCGTTCGTCCTTCTGTACGGGAAATGGGGGCGGAATGGGCCACAGGAGCCGCATCCTGCCCCTGGGCGGCGTAAAACAGCGCAAGCCGGGCAGCCACTGGGGAGCCGGGTCTCCGGACCCGGGCAAGGGGTCTGCTGGCGGTGGGGAGTGACACGGTGATGGGCACGGCGGAGCGGCGTGAGGCGCTTGAGGACGGCATCACGACGCATGAGAGGGCGCGGCGTGGCCCCGAAGCGCTGGATCGCGACATTCCGGCGAGCGGGCGCACGGAGACGGTGAGCCGTGAGATTCCGGAGGGCACACGCGTGTTGACGGCGGACGGGGACGACGCTGACGTGGCGGCCGACGGCGACCGGACGCCCGGGGGCTGGTCGGGGTACCGGCCGTTGTGGGTGGAGGAGCCCGCGCCGCGGCGCCGAATGCCGGATCCGGTGCGCAGGTCGGCGGTGCGGGCCGTACTGATCATCGCGTTGACGCTGATACAGGCGATGGTCGCCTTCCTGTGCACGCTGGCGGGGTCGTGGCTGGCGTTCCCGATGGTGATCAGCAGTGTCGTCAGCACCGTGGTGGCCACCTGGGGCGCCCTCGACGTCTGGGTGACCCGCCAGGTCTGGAACCAGCGCAACGGCGTGGTTTCGGCACCGAGCAGCACGGCGCGCTCCCTGCGACGCGAGCGGCGCCGAGCCCGGCAGCTGGCGCGGGAGGCCGAGCGCGCGCAGGAGCGAATAGGCCGGCGGGGCAGGACCGGGCGGTTGTCGCACTCCTGAGTACGGTCGGATCGGACCGCGGTCGCAGAGCCGGTCCGCGCTGGGACGGCCGGTGCCCTCTCCCATCTGTTGGGGCACGTCGTACGGTTGCTGATGGCCGCAAGGCCCCGGTCACCGTCGTCGAAGGTGCGGGAGAGGCACTCGCCGAAGTGGCACTTCTCGGCTCCAGGTCGGTCCGGAGACGATCCGCATCCGCCGACAGGAGCCTCCCGTGTCCCCCACCTACGACGTGATCGTCATCGGCCTCGGCGGCATGGGTAGCTCGGCCGCCCACCATTTGTCCGCGCGCGGCGCCCGGGTGCTGGGGCTGGAGAAGTTCGGCCCCGTGCACGACCGCGGCTCCAGCCACGGCGGCTCACGGATCACCCGGCAGTCGTACTTCGAGGACTCGGCGTACGTCCCGCTCCTGCTGCGCGCCTACGAGTTGTACGACGACCTGGAGCGGGCCACGGGAAGGGACATCGCCACCCTCTGCGGTGGTGTGATGCTCGGCCAGCCCGATTCACGCACCGTCGCCGGCTCGCTGGGTTCGGCGCGGGAGTGGGATCTGCCGCACGAGATGCTCGACGCGAAGGAGATCCGCCGCCGCTTCCCGACGCTCGCGCCGAAGGACGACGAGGTGGCGCTGTACGAGAGGAGGGCCGGTTTCCTGCGGCCGGAGAACACGGTTGCCGCGCATCTCCAGTTGGCCACCCGGCAGGGTGCCGACCTGCACTTCGACGAGCCGATGACGCGCTGGGAACCGTACCGGGACGGCGTGCGGGTGCACACGGCCGAGAACACCTACACGGCGGAGCAGTTGGTGATCTGTCCGGGCGCGTGGGCACCGCAGCTGCTGGCCGATCTGCGGGTGCCGTTCTCCATCGAGCGGCAGGTCATGTACTGGTTCCAGCCGAAGCGGGGCACGGATCCGTTCCTCCCCGAGAACCACCCCGTCTACATCTGGGAGAACTCGGCCGGAGTTCATGTATATGGCTTCCCGGCCATCGACGGATCGGACGCCGGAGCCAAGGTCGCCTTCTTCCACAAGGGGGAGGTCACGACGCCGGAGACGATCGACCGGACCGTCCACGAGGACGAGATCCGGGCCATGGCGGACCATCTGTCCGGCTGCGTCCCGGACTTGCCGGGCACCCTCCTCAAGGGCGTGACCTGCATGTTCTCCAACACGGCCGACGAGCACTTCGTGATCGCACGGCACCCGGCGCACCCGGAGTCGGTGACGGTGGCCTGTGGGTTCTCCGGGCACGGATTCAAGTTCGTGCCCGTCGTCGGGGAGATCCTCGCCGACCTCGCACTGACGGGTGCCACCGAGCATCCCATCGGCCTGTTCGACCCGGCTCGTCTCATTGACACTGTCCTGCCGCACTGACACTGTCCTTGATCCACGCAGCCGCCCGAGCCGCTCCCTCCCCCACTTCGGCCCATGAGGAGTCCGCTCATGTCGACAACGGAGCAACCAGCCGGTTCCCACGGTCATGACGACACCGAGCTCGCCGAGTTCGGCTACAGACCCGAACTCAAGCGCACCCTCGGCAACTTCCACACCTTCGCCGCCGGGATCAGCTACATCTCGATCCTGACCGGCACATTCCAGCTGTTCTACTTCGGATACGGCAGCGGCGGTCCCGCCTACTGGTGGTCATGGCCGATGGTGTTCATCGGCCAGTTCATGGTCGCCCTGTGCTTCGCGGAGCTGGCCGCCCGCTATCCGGTGGCGGGCTCGGTCTACAACTGGTCGAAGAAGATAGGCAACCCGCATCTGGGCTGGCTCGCCGGCTGGATGATGCTGGTCGCGTCCATCGTGTCGATCTCCGCCGTAGCGCTGGCCTACCAGTTGACGCTCCCCCAGATCTCCTCGGCGTTCCAGATCGTCGGGGACGGCACCGGCAAGTACGACGTGGCCACCAACGCGGTCGTCCTGGCCGCGGTGCTGATCCTGTTCACCACGCTGGTGAACGCCTTCGGCGTGAAGCTGATGGCGAGGATCAACACGGCGGGTGTATTCATCGAGTTGATAGCCACCGTCGTACTGATCGTGCTGTTCGCCGTACACATCACGCGTGGCCCCCAGGTCGTTCTGGAGACGAACGGGACCGGGGCGGACTACGGCACGGGATATCTGGGGGCGTTCCTGGTCGCCTCGCTGGCGTCGGCGTATGTGATGTACGGCTTCGACACGGCGTCCTCCCTCGGCGAGGAGTGCCTGGACCCGTCCCGCAACGCGCCACGAGCCATCATCCGCGCCATCGTTGCCTCGTTCGTCCTGGGCGGTCTGATCCTGCTGCTGGCGCTGATGAGCGTCTCCAGCCTGAAGGGCGAGAAGCTGTCGACGGACGGGCTTCAGTACGTCGTGCTCGACGTGCTCGGTCCCACGGCCGGCAAGGCGATGCTGTGGTGCGTGCTGATCGCGGTCACGGTGTGCGCGCTCGCGGTCCATACGGCGGCGATCCGGCTGGCGTTCGCGATGGCCCGCGACAACAACCTGCCGGCGTCCTCGCGCCTGGCGAAGGTCAGCCCGCGGTTCCAGACGCCGGTGCTGCCGACCGTGATCATCGGAATCCTGGCGCTGTCGATCCTGGTGGTGAACATCCGCCAGCCGCAGATCTTCACCGTCGTCACCAGCATCGGCATCATCATGATCTACCTCGCCTACCTCGGTGTCACGACGCCGATGCTGGTGGCGCGGCTGCGGGGCAGGTGGCAGCCGGCGGGGGACGGGAAGTTCTCGCTGGGGCGTTGGGGGCTGCTGGTCAACATCGTCGCCGTGGTGTGGGGCGCGGGCATGACGTCGAACCTGATCTGGCCGCGCGCCGCGGTCTACAACGCGGCGGCTCCGTACCACTGGTATCTGCGCTGGGGAGCGGTGCTGTTCGTCGCCGTCATCGCGGGCGGCGGCTTCGCCTACTACTGGTTCGTCCAGCGCCACCGGACGGGCGTCCTCGCCGAGCACAGCCTGGAGGGCACGGCGAAGCAGGCCGCACCCGGCGACGGTCCCGTCGTCACGTCGGCGGCGGACTGAGCGGCCCCGCCGCTCAGTTCACCGTCCGCTCACGTCACGGTGTCGCGGGTGCCGCCGGGCGCTTGAACATCCGGGTCGCCGTGATCTCGCTGTGCACCGCCTCCCCCGCCTGGGGCTGCTGGGGAAGCCCCGGGCGGAGGTGCTCCTCGACACTGATGTACTTCAGGCCCGCCCGCAGGTCGGCGTCGTTGCGCAGGCGGATGACCAGCGGGAACTCGGCGAGCGCGGTCGTGTCGAACAGGCCGGTGGTGTAGAGGAGCTGGACGCCGAGCGCGTCGGACACCGCGCGCTGAAGCTCCAGCAGGTAGGTCGCGTTGGCGCGCCCGATGGGGTTGTCGAGGAAGAGCGTGCCCGCGTGCCGGTGCTTGTCCCGGCCCCGGTCGTTGCTGCGGAGCGCGGCCATCGTGCAGTACAGGGCGATGGCGGCCGTGAGCAGCTGACCGCCCGAGAACACGTCGCCCATCTGTCCGACGGGCACGCGCTCGGCGCGCAGTACGGCGTCCGGCTTGAGGATCTCGACGGCGATGCCCTTGGGCTGGAGCGCCGCGGCAACTCCCCTCAGAAGCAGCGACATTCCGTCGCGTCGCAGGTCGGAGTTCTTCTTCACGGCCGCGCGGGTCGCCTCGTCGACGACCTCGCCCAGCCGTTCGGTGAGGGTGGCCTGGTCCGGCTCCTCGAAGCGGATGCGCAGGAACTCCTGTCCGGACCACTCGCCGAGCCCTTCGGGCAGCCGGGACAGACGCTGGGCGGACCGCAGGGTGGCCAGCGCCGACTCGACCAGGCCGCGCAGTCGGTCGACGATCGAGTCGCGGTTGCGCTCCAGCTGCGCCAACTCGTCGGTGAGCACCCGGAGTCGGGGCGCGAAGGCGTCCGCCCACTTCTGCGCGTGCTCGGGCAGCGCGGCGGCGGGCAGTTCGCGGATCTGCTGACGGGCGGGGGTGCGGACCTGCTCGTAGCGGGTGGAGTTGGCGTGTCGTACGAGCACGTCGCTCGCCTCGCGCACGGCGGCCTCGGCGGCGGACAGGTCGGCGGCGCAGCCGCGCAGCGACCGGCGGGCCTCGGCGGCGGAGTGCCGGGCCTCCTCGGGGCTGCCGGGGTAGGCCTCCGGCTCGTCCTGCTCCTCCTCGGAGGTGTGCTCGCGCAAGAGGTCGCGCAGCATCGCGGCGATCTCGTCGAAGCCACCGGCCGCGTCCTCGGCGCCGCGGTGGGCTTCGAGGAGCTCGGCGTGCGCCTCACGGGCCTGCGTCAATGCTTCGGTGCGGGAGGCGAGTTCGGTCGTCGCGGTGCGCAGCAGGGCCTGTGCGTGGTCGGCGGCGCGCGGCTGGAGTTCCTCGGACAGCTCGGTGTGCGCCTCACCGTCCTCGGGGGCGTGCCGCTCGGCCTCGCCGCGCAGCCGGCCGAGCTGTTCGCTGGCGCTGGACATGCGGGTCTCCAGGAGCTGGACCAGCTCCTCGGCGCGCGCGGAGGCGGCCTGCCTGGAGGGTCCGTCGGAGCCGTCCGGCGACTGCAGGAGTTGCTCGGCACGGGTGCGGACCTTGTTGCTCAGCCGGTCCAGCTCCGCGCGCGCCGCGCTCTCGTCGCTCTCCGCGCGGGCCTGCTCAGCGCGCAGGTCGGCGCCGACGCCGACCTTCTCGTACACCTGGGACGCGGCCCGGTACGCCTCGCGCAGCGCGGGCAGGGACGTCTTCGGCGCGTCGGTGTCCGTGTCCGTGTCGGGTACGTCGTCGGGGGCGCCCGCGATCTCCGAGCGCTCGGCGCGCAGGGCTCGCGCGGTGCGGCGCGCGTCGTCGGCCGCGCGCTGGGCGGCGCGGCGGTCCTCGTCGGCGGCGCGGGCACGCTCCAGGCAGGTCTGGGCGCGGGCCTCGGACTCGACTGCCTCGTCGGCGAGTTCGCGCACCTTGACCTGCCAGCCGGCCCGCTCGCGCAGCCGGAACGCCAGCCCCGCCAGGGCGTCGGCGGAGCGCCGGGCCTTCTGCGCGGTCTCCTGCCGCTCGTCGCGGACCTGGGCCGCCTCGGCGGCGGCTTCGTCGGCCTCGGCCCGCACCGTCCGTGCCTCGGCGAGCTCGGCCTCGGACTCGTCGGCGAACGCGCGCGCCTCCCCGGCCGTCTGCGCCAGCTCCACCAGCCGTCCGTCGGGGCAGCCGGTCCGCCACGAGGCGAGCCGGGCCGCGAGCTCACGGTCCTTGCCGAGCCGTGCGGCGAGGCCGCGGATCTCCTCGTCCCGCTCGGTCACCCGCGCGCGCAGCGCCTGGCGCTCCTCGTCGGCGGCGAACTCGTCGTGCATGGCCGGGTTCGGAGGTACGAGGAAGACGTCGCCGTCCGAGGCGTCGCCGGCCGGAGTCGGGGCGAGCAGGGCGGCGGCCGTGCCCACCGCGACCGCGGACCGGGGCAGCAGGGCCGCATCGCCCAGCACCTCGCGGGCGCGCGCGTGCGTGGCCGGGTCGGTGATGATCACGCCGTCGACCAGCTCGGGCCGGGCGGCCAGCACGCGTGCGTGGTCGGTGGGGTCGACGGCCTGGGCGAGGTAGCGCCAGCCGGGCAGCGCCGGGATGCCCTGCTCGCCGAGGAACTCCACGGTCGCCAGCACGTCGGGACCGGGCGGCAGCAGCCCGCCGTCGCCCAGCGCGCCCAGGATCCGGGCGTCGTCCGCGGCTGCCGTACGCAGTTCGAAGAGCTGACGCTCGGCGGCGGAGACGGCGTCGTCGAGCAGCTCACGCAGTTCGCCGGCGAACCGGTCCAGCTCCTCGGGGGTGAGGGCGCTGACAGCGGCCGGGGTGTCGTTGCCGTCGTCACCGTTGCGAGGTGCGGGCACCGGACCGCGCTTCACACCCGACTCACCGGTCAGGCTGAGCAACTCGGCCAGCCGTTCCTCGGCCGCAAGCCCCTCGGCGAGCCGTCGCTCGGCGTCGTAGGCACGGTCCGCCGCCGTCGCGGCGTCCGCCGCGCGGGCCGCCGTCAGTTCCGCGCGGGACTCGGTCGAGGCCGCTTCGCGCGCGTGCTCCGAAGCACGCCGGGAGGCCTCGCGGGCCGTGTCCCAGGCGGCGACGGCGCTCTTCTCGGCGTCGCTCGCCGCGAGGGCGGCGCGGGCCGGGTCGGCGTCGGGCGCGCTGTCGTCGAGCCAGCCAGCGCGGACGGCCTCGGCGGTCTCCTGCTCGACCTCGGTCAGGCGCTGCCGGAGATGCCCGACCTCGCTGCGGGCGCGCTGCGCGTCGGTGGCGGCGGCGGTGGAGTCCGCGTAGGCGGACTCGCCGACCTCCTGGAGGGCGGCGGAGCGCTCCTCGCCCTCGTTGGCGAGGGCCTCGGCGCTCTCCGCCGCGGCGTGCAGGGCCCGTACGAGATCGACGGCGGCCTTGGCGCGGGCGGCCAGCGCGGGGGCCGCGTCCCGCTCGGCCTCCTGGATCGCGGCGGCAACGCGTGCGACACGGTCGGAGGCGGCCCGGTGCCGCAGGACGGCCTCGGCGGCCTGCCAGGCGGAGTGCAGGGTGCGGGCGTCGGCGAGCTCGCGCTTCTGGGCGGCCGCGGACTTCTCGGCCGCGGCGAGCGCCAATGAGGCGTGCCGGTAGGCGAGTTCGGCGGCGATCAGCGCGCTGCGCTCACGGGCCGCCTCGGCATGGGTGACGGCGTACGCGGCGGCGGTGACCCGCTGGGCGAGGTCGGCGGCCCGCACCCGCTCCTGGACGCCCCGCGCGGACAGCCGCCGGGCCAGGGTCCGGGTGCGCCGCTCGGCGCCGGCGTGGATGTCACGCGCGCGTGAGCGTGTCTCGGCGGCCTCGACGATCCGCCCTAGCAGATCGACGGACCCGGCGGTGAAGTCCCGCTCGGCGATCAGCTCGGCACGCCGGCCCAGCTTGTTGCCGAAGCCGCCGACCAGGTCGGCGAGGCCGTCGGTGTCGCGCGTGTCGGTCACTGCCCGCAGCAGCAGGTCGGTGAAGTCGGAGTCCTTCTTGACCGCGAAGAGGCCGGCCGCCTCACCCTCGTCGGCGTTCATCTCGCGCTGGTAGCGGAAGAGTTCGGGGTCGAGGCCGAGGTCGCCGAGGTGCTCGATCCAGCGGTCGTGGATCTCCTCCCAGTGCACCTCCAGATGCGGATACGCCTTGCCCGCCTCCGTGATCGCGTCCCGGAAGCCCTTCATGGTGCGGCGGCGGCCCTGCGCGCCGGACTGGCCCTCGACGGGTGCCCGTACGGCGGTGGACTCGGCGACGGGCAGGTTGTCCAGGGACAGCCCGGGGCCGGGCCGGAAGGAGTACCAGGCCTCGGCGAACTTCCGCGGGTCGTTGGAGACCTGGCGTCCGCGCCACTCGCTCACCTTGCCGACCACGACGCACTCGCCGGTGAGCGTGTGCTGCCATTCCAGGGCGACGTGCCCGCAGTCGTCGGCGAGCAGGAACTTCCGCAGAACGCCGGAGCTGGCGCCGCCCAGGGTGTTTCGGTGGCCCGGCAGCATCACGGAGAAGATCAGCTTGAGCAGGACCGACTTGCCGCCGCCGTTCTCCAGGAAGAGCACGCCTGCCGGGGCGGGCCGGCGCGGCGGGCCGACGGGCTCCTCCTCGAAGAACTCCGCCTGCGTGGGCGCGGGGTCGGGCACCGGCTCGCCCACGCCGCGCAGGTCAAGCACGGTGTCGGCGTAGCGTGCACCGGCCGGTCCGATGGAGTAGAGACGGACCCGGGACAGCTCGTACATGGCGGACTCTCGTAAGTCTTCGGCAGATCGGGGAAGTTCGGGGAAGCCCAGCAGCTTCGGTGGGCCTCAGGAGGCTCCGGCCGAGTGGAACGGCAGCCCGGCGTCGGCCACCAGCTCCAGGTCGTCCGTCTCCTCCGCGGGCAGCAGGGTCGCGGTGCCGTCGGTGACCGGGACCACGCCCAGCTCCAGCAGCTCGGCCATGGCGGCGCTGCCGGCCATGTCCCGCACCTGGAGCTGGTAACGAGCGGTGGTCCGATAGGTGCCGCCGTTCTCGTCGCCGGTCCGCTGGAGGAACCCGGAGTCGGTGAGGAAGGCCGCGGCCTTGCCGACGATGCCGGTGGTGGAGCCGGCGAGCCGACGCGCGTCCTTGGTGGCGCCCGTCGCGCTGCGTCTCACCCAGATCCGCCAGGCGGCCTCCAGGCCGGGCGCGTCCGTGGCGGGGTCGGTGTTCTCCCCCTGCTCGTCGGCCCGCTCCTCAAGGCGACGGCATGCCTGCCGGACGAAGGCGTCGACGCCGTTGACGGTGACGCGTCCGATGTAGCCGTCGTCGGCGAGGTCCTCGGGCCGCGGGAACGCCATGGCGGCCACGGCGAGATGGGCCAGCCCGTGCAGGAAACGGTCGCTGCCGTCGGCGGACGTACGACGCGCGTAGTCGCCCATGCGGACGGCGAACACGGAGTCCTCCGCGGCGGTCACCGCCATCCCCGCGCGCGGGGACACCTCCAGCACGACCAGCCCGAGCCCCGCGGCCACGGCGTCCGCGAGCCGCGCGAACGGCGGGTCCTCGCGGTACCGGCGCAGCAGATCGGTGTACTCCTGGTCGCGCGCGGGCTGCAGCTTGGGCTGGAGCCCGAAGGCGACGAGCCGCGCCGCGTCGGCGGCGTCGGCGGGGGTGACGGCGGCGGTCGCCGACGGGGCGGCGGCCTCCGGTTCACTCCGATCGACGTGCTCGGTCACGGTTTCGGCTCCTCGGTGTGGTGGTGCTGGTCGTTCGTGCGGTGCTCGAAGCGGCTCATGCTGCTTCCGTTCTGCCGGCCGCCATCCCCACGGCGTCCAGCAGGGCCGTGCCGACGATGAGGTCGGCGCCGCCGAACTCGGGGTCGTCCAGCTCGGTCCCGTCGTCCACGGCGAACAGCAGCTTCTCCTCACCCTGCCGATAGGCCGTGCCGACCGGCGGACTGGCGGCGTGAACCGCCAGCAGAGCGACGAGATAGGGCAGGTCGGGGTCCTGGCGACGAGCCTGCGCCAGCAGCCCCGACAGCCGGCGCGGCGCGTCGGACGGCAGGTCCAGCAGCTCCATGGCGGCGGCGAGCTGCTCCTCGCTGAACCGGCTGTCGTCCGGCGTCGCGATGAGGTCGGGCTCGGGCATCTCGGCGCCCAGATGCTCCCGCTCCACGGGCGGCGTCAGCAGTATGTCGACGAGATCGGCCACCCGGACCGACACCGGCGTACGCAGCCCCGTCCCGCGCGCGAAGTAGGCGTCCGTGACCCGGACCGCCTGCTCCAGCGGCAGCGGGAGCACCGGTGAGACCAGGTGGCCATAGAGGTCGATCCCCGATGTGGTCATGGGCGTCGCGAAGGCCTGCCGGTCCTGTTCGGCGCGGAAGAGGGGGCCGGCCTCCAGCAGGCGGGACTGCAGCTGGGTGTGCCGTCGGATGCAGTCCTTGACGATGTCGACGAGCTCGGCCGCGCGGCGCTTGTGCTCCGCGTCCTCGGTCTCGTCGCGTGCCTTGCGGATGTTGGTGAGGATCGCGTTCTCGTGGCGGTACCGGTCGGCGACGTGGTCGAGGGCCTCGGCGATCATGTCGGGGACGGAGTTCAGCCAGTCGACCGCCCGGACGTTGCGCCGGGTCGCGTCCAGGGCGCGGCGGAGCGTCTCGGAGTACTGCACGGTGCGGTAGCGGGCCTGCTCGGCGGCGAGCTGGGCGTCGGCGAGGCGACCGCGGTTGATCAGCACCTCGAGCTTGACCTCGGCGGCGATCTGCGCGCTGGTGACGTCGGTGTCGAGGGCGCCGACCAGGACGTTGACCGCCTCGTCGGTCGTCCGGAGGTACACGGTGCCGCCCGGCCCCGGGACCTCCTCGATCAGCTTGAAGTCGTAGTCACGGCGGACATAGCTGCCGTCCGGCGCGAACGTGCCGTACACGGCCCGGAAGCCGCGGTCCACGCTGCCGACGTTGATCAGGTTCTCCAGGACCCAGCGGGCCACCCGCTCGTGCTCGGCGACGGGGCGGCGCGGGGCCTGGGCGGCGATGCGGGGGATGAGGCGGGCGACTATCTGGTCGTGGTCGGCGCCGGTGTCGAAGTCCATGTTGAGGGTGACCAGGTCGATGGCGGCGAGTGCCACCTCGGCCATGCCGTACACCGAGTACTCGCCGGCGAGGTTGGCCTTGCGCGTGTCGAGGTCGTGCAGCGGCGCGGTGCAGGCGAGCGCGCGCAGCCGCCGCGCCAGCCCCTCGTCGGCGGCCGGGCCCGGAGCAGGGCGCGGCCCCGCGCTGAGCTGGGGCGGAACACGGTCCGTCGATGCAGGCGAAGTCACGGTGCACAGACTAGGTCCTCGGTCTGACAACGAACCAAACGACAGCACTCCGCCGGTTGAGCCGAGAATCGGTTCGTTTTCGTGTGCGGGGCGCCCGTGGTCGCTCGCGCGGTTCCCCGTGCCTCTTACGGGGCGCTCGACACCCGGCGTCGGTAGACCTCTACGACCCGCTCCAACGAGTCCTCCAGATAGACCGCGAGCAGCTTCTCCGCCCCGCCCTTGTCGCCCGCTTCCAGGGCCTGGAGGATCTGCCGGTTGCGTGCGAGGTAGGGCTCGTGCAGGCGCTTGGGGTCGTCCACCACGTGGAAGGCGAGCCGGAGCTCGGCGAAGACGCTGCGCATCAGCTCGTCGGTGCGGGCGCTGCCGGCGAGGGCGACCAGTTCGCGGTGGAAGTGGATATTGGCCGTACCCACACCTTTCCAGTCACCTTCACGAGCCGCCCCGAGTCCCTCCTCGACCGCTCCGGCGAGCGGGTCCAGGCCGTACGGCGGCTCACCGAGACCACGCACGACGGCGCACTCGACAAGGCCGCGGGTGCGGTAGATGTCCTCGACGTCCTCGACTGTCAGGACCCGGACGAAGACCCCGCGGTTCAGCTCGTGCACGAGCAGCCGTTCATGGGTGAGCAGCCGGAACGCCTCGCGCAGGGTGTTGCGGGAGACGCCGAGCGCGCCGCCGATGCTGTCCTCCGACAGCCGGGTGCCGGGTGGGAAGAACCCTTCGGCGATACGACTCCTGAGGATGTCGGAGACCCGCTCCGCGGTGCTCGTACGGCCGAGGAGCGCGCGGTCCTCGGACAGTGAGGTCAGGTGCTCGTCCATGCCGGAATTCAATCGCAGACCACAAGAACGAACCAACATGGGTATTGAGGGATCGTTGAACAATCCTCTACGGTACTTCGCACCGGCACGGCTCACCCCCCATGCACCCTCCGTCCCCTCTCTGCGAGGTGCCCATGAGCACGACCCCTCCACCGCAGGCCCTGACCCACCCCACCGCTGACGAACGCGCCGACGACGACGGCGCGTTCGGCTGGCTGCGCGCTCTCGGGCCGCGCGGCCGCCGCGCCTTCGCGGGCGCATTCGGCGGGTATGCCCTGGATTCCTACGACTACTTCACGCTGCCGCTGAGCATGGTGGCGCTGGCGGCGTACTTCGGCCTGGACAGCGGCCAGACCGGCCTCTTCACCACGGTCACGCTCGTCGTCTCCGCGATCGGCGGCGCCCTCGCCGGCGTACTGGCCGACCGGATCGGCCGGGTCAAGGCGCTGATGATCACCGTGATCACCTACGCGGTCTTCACCGTCGCCTGCGGTTTCGCGCCCAACTACGAGACCCTGCTGGTCTTCCGGGCCCTCCAGGGCCTCGGCTTCGGCGGCGAGTGGGCGGTCGGCGCGATCCTGGTCGCCGAATACGCGAGCGCCAAGCACCGCGGCCGCACCCTCGGCGCGATCCAGAGCTCATGGGCCGTCGGCTGGGCGCTGGCCGCGATCATGTACACCGTCGTCTTCACCTTCGCCGACGACGACCTGGCCTGGCGCGTGATGTTCTGGACCGGCGCCCTGCCCGCGCTGCTCGTCATCTGGATGCGGCGCCGGGTGCACGACGCCCCCGAGGCCGTGGCCGTGCGTGAACGGAGCACCGACAAGGGCAACTTCACGGCGATCTTCAAGCCCGGACTGCTGCGTACGACGATCTTCGCGGGGCTGCTCTCGACCGGTGTGCAGGGCGGCTACTACACCCTGGCGACCTGGGTGCCGACCTATCTGAAGACCGAGCGCGAGCTGTCGGTCGTCGGCACCGGCGGCTATCTGACGTTCCTGATCTCGGGCGCCTTCCTCGGCTATCTGACCGGCGGTTACCTCACCGACCGGCTGGGCCGCCGGCGCAACATCTGGCTGTTCGCGTTGCTGTCGGCGGTCTGCATCCTGGCGTACGCGAACATCCCGAGCGGCGCCAACACCCTGCTCCTGATACTCGGTTTCCCGCTCGGGTTCTGCATGTCGGCGATCTTCAGCGGCTTCGGCTCGTACCTGAGCGAGCTGTACCCGACGGCGGTGCGCGGCACGGGACAGGGCTTCACGTACAACACCGGCCGCGCGGTGGGCGCCGTCTTCCCCACCACGGTCGGCTTCCTCGCCGACAGCTGGGGTGTGGGCGGTGCGCTGGTCTTCGGCGCGATCGGCTACGGCATCGCGGCGCTGGCTCTGCTCGGACTGCCGGAGACGCGTGGGAAGGAGCTGGCGTGAACCGCACGGAGGACCGTCCGCTCACCGTCGCGACGGCGGACCAGCCCGTCACCGCGGTCGACGAGCACGCACGCGCGTGGAGCCCCGCGACCGCCCGCGCACGCTTCCGGGACGGGCTCGCGGGCCCCACGGCCGGGGTCGCGGCGGGGCACACGCAGGTCAATCTGATCTCGGTGCCCGCCGACTGGGCGTACGACATGCTGCTGTTCTGCCAGCGCAACCCCAAGCCCTGCCCGGTGCTCGACGTCACCGACGCCGGTTCCTGGACCACCGTCCTCGCGCAGGGCGCCGACCTGCGCACCGATCTGCCGCGCTACCGGGTGTGGCGGGACGGCGAGTTGGTGGACGAGCCGACGGACGTACGGGCGCACTGGCGGGGCGACCTGGTGTCGTTCCTGATCGGGTGCAGCTTCACCTTCGAGTCGGCGCTGGCCGGGGCGGGCGTCCCGATCCGCCATGTCGAACAGGGCCGCAACGTCCCGATGTACGTCACCAGTCGGCAGTGCCGGCCGGCGGGACGGCTGCACGGCCCGATGGTGGTGTCCATGCGCCCGGTGCCGCCGCAGCACGTGGCGGCGGCCCTGCGCGAGACGGGTCTCCTGCCCGCGGTGCACGGCGGCCCCGTGCACTGCGGCGACCCGTCGGCGCTCGGCATCACGGACCTCGACCGGCCCGACTTCGGCGACCCGGTGGTCCCGGAGCCGGACGACATCCCGATGTTCTGGGCCTGCGGAGTGACCCCGCAGGCCGCCGTGATGGCCTCGCGCCCGCCGTTCGCCATCACCCACGCACCGGGCCAGATGTTCCTGACCGATGCCCGCGACGAGCAGTACCGCATCGTCGTCTGAACACCGGACTGAGGAAACGACGGAACTCATGACCTCGATCGATCTCAACGCCGACCTCGGCGAGGGCTTCGGCCGCTGGCAGCTCACCGACGACGAACGGCTGCTGTCCGTCGTCACCAGCGCCAACGTGGCCTGCGGCTTCCACGCCGGGGACGCGGCCACCATGCGGCGGGTGTGCGAGCAGGCGGCCGAGCGCGGGGTGCGGATCGGCGCCCAGGTCTCCTACCGGGACCTGGCGGGGTTCGGGCGGCGCGCGATGGACGTGCCGCCCGCCGAGCTGACGGCCGAAGTGGCCTACCAGATCGGCGCCCTGGAGGTCTTCGCGCGAGCGGCGGGCACGCGCGTGTCGTACGTCAAGCCGCACGGCGCGCTCTACAACCGCGTCGTGCACGACGAGGAGCAGGCCGGCGCGGTCGTCGACGGCGTGCTCCTGGCGGACGCCACGCTGCCCGTGCTCGGCCTGCCCGGCTCCCGGGTGCTGGAGCTGGCCGCCAAGGCCGGGCTCCCGGCCGTCACGGAGGCGTTCGCGGACCGCGCGTACACCGAGCGGGGCACTCTCGTGCCGCGCGGCCAGGACGGTGCCGTGGTCACCGACCCCGAGGCCGTCGTGGAGCGCTCGGTGGGCCTGGCCCGTTCGGGCACGGTCACCGCCCGCTCCGGGGCTCCGGTGGAGGTACGCGCGCGTTCCCTGTGCCTGCACGGGGACACCCCCGGCGCCGTCGAGCTGGCCCGCCGGGTGCGGGCGCGGCTGGAGGAGTCGGGGATCCGGGTGGAGGCCTTCGCATGAGGGTGCTGCCCGTCGGTGACGACGCACTGCTCGTCGAGGTGTCCTCGGGCGAGGAGGCCCGGGCGCTGCACACGGAGCTGCTGCGGCGCCGCGCCGAGGGCGCGCTCTCGGTCCGCGAGATCGTCCCCGCGGCCCGGACGGTCCTGCTCGACGGTCTCACCGACCCGGCCCGCCTCGCCACCGAACTGACCACCTCCGAGGTGCCGCCCGCTCCCCCACCCGCGCGTGAGACCGTCGAACTGCCGGTGCGCTACGACGGCCCGGACCTCGCCGACGTGGCCGCGCACTGGGGCGTGTCCCGCGAGGAGGTCGCGCGGATCCACGCGGACACCGAATTCAGCGTCGCCTTCTGCGGTTTCGCACCAGGCTTCGGCTATCTCACCGGTCTGCCGTCGCGCTACGACGTGCCGCGCCGGGCCACTCCGCGCACCGCCGTGCCCGCCGGTGCGGTGGCGCTCGCGGGTCCGTACACGGGCGTGTACCCGCGCTCGTCGCCGGGCGGCTGGCAGCTGATCGGCAGCACCGACACCGTGCTGTGGGACCACACGCGGGTGCCTGCGGCGCTGCTGTCGCCGGGCACGCGCGTGCGCTTCGTTCCCGTGGGGAGCTCATGAGCGACCACGCGCTGTCCGTCGTACGCGCCGGGGCGCTCACCACCGTGCAGGACCTCGGCCGTCCCGGGCACGCCCATCTCGGCGTGCCGCGCTCCGGTGCGCTGGACGCCCCCGCGGCGGCGCTGGTCAACCGGCTGGTCGGCAACCCGCCCGAGGCGGCGGTCCTGGAGACCACGCTCAACGGCTGCACGCTGCGGCCCCGTTCGGCAGTCACCGTGGCGGTCGCCGGCGCGCCCTGCCGGGTAACGGTGGACGGACGCCCGGTCGCCTGGGGCGCCCCGGTGCATGTGCCCGCGGGTGCGCTCCTGGACGTCGGCGCGGCCCTTTCGGGCGTACGCGGCTATGTGGGCGTCTCCGGCGGTGTCGCCGTCGAGCCGGTCCTCGGCAGCCGCTCCACCGACCTGCTGTCCGGTCTCGGCCCACCGCCGCTCACGGACGGCGCGGTACTGCCGCTGGGCTCACCGACACGGCCGCACGCACGCGTGGACGTCGCTCCGCAGCCGGCGCCCCCGACCGAGCTGGTGCTGCGCGTGACGCCGGGCCCGCGCGAGGACTGGTTCACGGCGGCGGCAGTGCGCGCCTTCGCCTCCCGCGTGTACCGCGTCTCCGCCGCGAGCAACCGCATCGGACTGCGCACCGAGGGGCCCGCCCTGGAACGGGCGCTCACGCGTGAACTCCCCAGCGAGGGCGTGGTCCTGGGTGCGGTCCAGGTCCCGCCCGACGGCAGGCCGGTCGTGTTCCTGGCCGACCACCCGACGACCGGCGGCTACCCGGTGATCGCCGTCGTCCGCACGGCCGACCTCCCGGCCGCCGCACAGGCCGTACCGGGCACACCGGTCCGGTTCGTGTCCGTACGCCGCCGCTGACGACCGGGGTCCGCCTCGCCCTGCCCCGCACCCCGCTATGCCGCCTCCGGTTCGGGCTGCGGCTCCGGGACCGACCGCTGTCCGGGCACGGGCACGGTCAGCCCGTCGGGCACGGGCCGGTGCTCGGGGACCAGCCGAGGGTCGGACACGGACAGCCCCTCCGGCAGGGGCGGGTGCTCGGGCAGCCCCATGGACTCCGTCACCAGCCGCCGCTCGGCCGACCCCATCGGCTCCGCCATCAACCGCTGCTCGGCCAACCCCATCGGCTCCGTCACCAACCGCTGCTCGGCCAACCCCATCGGCTCCGTCACCAACCGCTCCTCGGCCAACCCCATCGGCTCCGCCATCAACCGCTCCTCGGCCAACCCGACGGGCCCCGGCACCGACAACCCCGCCAGGGCCCGTGACACCGAGAGCGCCGCCCGCACATCGAGCCGGTCGCTCGTGCCCCTCGCACGGTGCCGCATCTCGACGGCGGCGAGGCGCACCAGCTGCGGCAGCAGGTCGTTGCAGCGCCGGATCACCCAGGCGGTACCCGCGGTCGCCAGCCACAGCAGGCTCGCCGACTTGGTGGGCGGCGGGAACTCGGGCTCGGCCGCGGGCGCCGCCTCCGTCCCGATGCCCCGGTGCCTCAGCATCGCGTGGAAGCGCAGGGCGATCTGCCGGTGCCCCCGCTCCCCGGGGTGCAGCCGGTCCGAGCTCCACATCGCGCGGTCCATGATCCAGGGGTCGTCGACGGCGTGCAGATGCACCGCCCCGTACCGCTCGGACAGCGTGTGGACGACCGTGTTGACGGCTCGCTGCCTGCGGGCCAGTGGATTGCCCAGCACCCCCGGCAGACCCAGCATCGTGCCCGGGTCGGGCAGGCAGGCGGTGAGCACGGCCGTGCCCTGACGGGTGAAGGACTCGTAGACCCTGTCGAGGCGCTCGGCGATCTTCTCGATGTCGAAGGTGCTGCGCAGGGTGTCGTTGACGCCCACCAGGACGGACGCGACGTCCGGCCGCAGCTCCAGCGCCGCCGGCAGCTGGGTCTCCAGCACGTCCCGCGTCTGGGCCCCGCTGACCGCGAGGTTGGTGAACTCGGCGGACGGTTCGGCCAGCCCGCCGGCGAGCAGCGCGGCCCAGCCGCGCCACCCGTTCCCCACGGGATCGCCCACCCCCTCGGTCAGCGAGTCCCCGAGGGCGACGTAACGGAGCGGTCTCATGCCGCGCCCTCCGCACGCACGAAGGGACGCGCCGGCAGGGCCGCGTCGTGCGCGGTGAGGAAGGCGTCCACCGCCGTGCCCCAGCCGAAGCACTCCGCACGCGCGCGTGCCGCCTCCCGGCGCTCGCGCTCGGGACGGTCGAGGATCATCTCGACGGCGTCCGCGAAGGCCTCCCCGTTGTCCGCGGCGGTGGCCCCGGCGGAACCGATCACCTCCGGCAGCGCGGACGACGCGCTCGCCACGACGGGCGTGCCGCAGGCCATGGCCTCCAGCGCCGCGAGCCCGAAGGTCTCGGCGGGCCCGGGGGCCATGGCCACGTCGGCGGAGGCCTGGAGCGCGCCGAGCAGACTGCGGTCTGCGACGTGTCCGAGGAAGGTGACCGGCAGGTCGCGCTCCTGCGCCCGCTTCTCCAGCCCCGCCCGCAGCGGGCCGTTGCCCGCCACCACGAGCACGGCGCGCACTCCGCGCCGGCGCAGCGACTCCAGGGCGTCGAGGGCGGTGCCGGGCCGCTTCTCCACGGAGAGCCGGGAGCACATCACCAGCAGCGTCTCGTCCGCCCGCGCGTGGGTGGCGCGCAGCGCGGCGTCGCGCAGGGTGGGGCGCCGGTTCATCAGGTCGACGCCCAGCGGTGCCCGTACGACGTTGCGGGCGCCGATCCGCACGAACTCCCGCTCGGCGAACTCGGTGGTGCACACGACCCTCGAGTACGTGTGGGCGGTACGGACGTTGAGGGCGTCGGCGGCCCGCCGGGACATGTTCTCCGACAGGCCCCAGGTCCGCAGCACGCCGTCGGCGGTCTCGTGGGAGACCATCACGGCGGGCACCCGGGCGCGGCGGGCCCACTTGCCGGTCCAGCGCAGCGTGGTGCGGTCGGAGACCTCGAGGCGGTCGGGGGCGAGTCCCTCCAGGAGGGACGCGACCCGCCGCTTGTCGATGAGCACGCGGTAGCCGCCGGTGCCGGGCAGCATCGGGCCGGGCAGGGTGATCACGCGGCCCTGCTCGGTCTCGCAGTCGCTGTACTTGTCACCGGGCACGATCAGGACGGGGTCGTGGCCCGCCAGCTTGAAGCCCTTGCCCAGCTCGCGCAGGGCGGTGCGCAGCCCCCCGGAGGCGGGTGCGACGAAGTTCGCGAGCCGGACGATCCGCAGGCCGCTCATGCCGCCACCACCGCCCGGCGCGCGGCGAGCACATCGGCGTAGTGGCCGATCAGCTGGTCGCCGATGGCGGCCCAGGTGCGGCCGTCGACCGTGGCGTGTCCGGCGGCGCCGTAAGCGGTCCGCAGCGCCGGGTCGGCGACGAGGCTCCGCACGGCGTCCCGTACGGCGTCGGCGTCCCGCGGCGGCACCAGCAGGCCGGTGCGGCCGTGGTCGACCAGGTCGAGCGGACCGCCCGCGGCGGGCGCGACGACCGGCACTCCGCTGGCCATGGCCTCCTGCACGGTCTGGCAGAAGGTCTCGAAGGGGCCCGTGTGGGCGAAGACGTCGAACGAGGCGAAGATCCGGGCGAGGTCGTCACCGCCGCGGCGGCCCAGGAAGACCGCGCCGGGCAGCGCCTCGGCGAGCGCGGGCTGGCTCGGCCCGTCACCGACGATGACGACCTTGACACCGGCCAGGCCGCACACGCCGGAGAGCAGCTCGATGTGCTTCTCCGGGGCGAGCCGCCCGACGTAGCCGACGATGACCTCGCCGTTCGGGGCGAGTTCGCGGCGCAGCTTCTCGTCGCGGAGCTCGGGGCGGAAGCGGGCGGTGTCCACGCCGCGTGCCCACAGCTTGAGCCGGGGCACTCCGTGGGCCTCCAGATCGTTCATGGAGGCGCTGGAGGGGACGAGGGTGAGGTCGGCGGCGGAGTGGACGGACCGTATGCGCCGCCAGGCGGCGGCCTCGCCGGCGCCCATGTAGGTGCGGGCGTATCCGGCCAGGTCGGTCTGGTAGACGGCGACGGCGGGGATGCCGAGCCGGGCGGCGGCGGCCATGCCGCGCACGCCGAGGACGAAGGGGCTGGCCAGGTGCACGACGTCGGGCCGGTGCTGGATCAGCGCGGCGGCGAGGCGCCGGCTGGGGAGCGCGACCCTGACCTGGGGATAGCCGGGGAGCGGGAGGGAGGGGACATGGACGACGGGGCAGGGCGCCATGGAGGCGGCTGCCTTGTTCCCGGGAGCGGGAGCCGGTGCGACGACGAGGGGCGCGTGACCGCGATCGACGAGGTGTCGGGCGGTCTGGAGCGCGCAGTGGGCCACGCCGTTCACATCGGGGGGAAAGGATTCGGTCACGATGACGACACGCATACCGGTGTTGTCGCCGTGCTGGACGTGGCCGCGTCAAAGTGGATCTTTCCGAACGACAAACGTCCCATGAGCGTTCCGCTGCGCACCCGAGCGGGTCAGATCACGTCCACGCGTGTCTGACCCGCCGGTCATCCCGCGTTCACCCGGCGGGCGGATCTCCGCGAGATTCACAGGGTGAGCACATGTCAGCCGGTGCTCGTGTCCGGCCCGATCCGGCTGCGTACGGCGGTCTGGACCTCGGCCTCCTCGGCCGGGTCGGCGGCGAGTCGGCGCAGGCGCTCGACGACGCGCGTGTCCCCGGTCTCGGCGTGCCGGGCGGCGATCTCGCGGGTGGTCTCCTCGCAGTCCCACAGGCATTCGACGGCGAACCCGGACGGGAAGGAGGGATCGGTGGCGGCGAGGGCACGGGCGGTGCGGCCGCGCAGATGGGACGAGGCGGTCTCGCGGTAGATGTGGCGCAGGACGGGGGCGGCGCAGGCGATGCCGAGCCGTCCGGTGCCGTCGACGAGGGTCCACAGCGTCGGGGCGTCGGGGCCTTCGCCGCGTACGGCCTCGCGCAGGGCGGCGAGGACGAGGTCCTTGTCCTCGGCTCCGCCCCGGCAGGCGAGCATGCGTCCGGCGGCGGCACCGAGCGGATCGGGCCGTCGGGCCCAGCCGCGCGCCCGGTCGACGGCGGCGACGCTGCGCATCCGCTCGAAGGCGTCGACGGCGGCGTCCACCACGGCGGATGTACCGGTGACGACGGCCGCCTCGATCAGGTCGAGGGCGTCCGGGTCGTTGCTGTCGGCGAGGTAGCGCAGGGCGGTGCAGCGGGCCCCGTCGGTGCCGTCCTTGGCGGCGGCGACGATCTCGGGCCGGTCCTCGGGCCCGGCGACTGCCATGAGGCACCGCGCGGCGGGCACATGGAGTGCGGCACCGCGCTCCATGCCCTGCTGGGCCCACTCGAAGACCGCCTGCACGCTCCACCCCGGACGGGGCCCGGTAGGTCGCATCTGGCGTTGCCAGCGGTCGAAACAGCCGGCCTCCCGAGCGGCACGCACACGCGTGGCGATGGACTCGCGCGGATCCTCGGCCCACAGCCGCCACGGCCGTGGCTCGAAGGCGTCCCGTACGGCGACGGCCAGCTCGGCCTCGCCCTCGGGGTCGGCGGAGAAGCGCGCGAGCACGGGTGCGGCGAGGGCGCGCAGACCGGTGTCGTCGTCCCTGAGCGCGAGTTCGTCCAGCGCCCAGGCCCAGTTGGAGCCCGAGGCGGCGTACCTGCGCAGCAGTTCCAGGGCGTCCCGCCTGCCGTAGGACGCCAGGTGGCCGAGGACGGCGAGGGCCAGGCCCGTGCGTGACTCCTCGCCGTCGAGGACGTCCTCGACGTCGAAGAGGTGCGCCTCGATCTCGTCGAGCTCGCCGCTGAGGTCGAGGTAGAGACGGGCGTAGTACAGGGAGCGGTTCTCCACCTGCCAGTCGTGGCGGGGATCCCGCAGCACACAGTGGTTCAGAGCCGCGAGCGCCTCGGCCCGCGGGGCGGTGAGCGCGTGCAGCGTGCCGTCGCCGCGACCCCGCTGGAGCAGGCCGAGCAGCGTTCCGCTGGGCGCTATGACCGGTTCGAACATGGGAAACAGCCTCACATCAAGCGTCGACGCAACCGGGGTTCTTGCTTCACCTGGCCGCGTGACAACACGTCGGGGCGCCCGCCGTTTCCTGCTTGCTGTAGACCATCTTCCTCTGCCTCTCGTCGGTGGCCCATGCGGACCGATCACGGTCCGCGCGGTGCGGCAACACCTGCCCAGCCATCGCGTCCGTGAATCACGACGTCATGATGACTCGGCACTTACATCCGCCGCGACCGAAATTTCGGCGGCCCTGTACCGCCTCCCCCGTTTTCCGTGTCTTGGCTGCTCAGAGCGTTCCGCTCAGTGAGCGCCGAACAGTTCGAGCAGCTCCGTCTTGGCGAACATACGGGCGGTGTCCACGGCCGAGGGAGTGCCCTCGGCCGGGTCGGCGCCGCCCTCCAGAAGAGCCTTGATCACTTCCGTCTCGCCCTTGAAGACGGCACCGGCGAGTGGCGTCTGGCCTCGGTCGTTGACGCGGTTCGCCTCGGCGCCCCGGGCGAGCAGGGCGCGCACCGCGTCCGCGTGGCCGTGATAGGCGGCGAGCATCACGAGGGAGTCGCCGCGGTCGTTGGTGAGGTTGGCCGGAACGCCGGCGTCGACGTACGCCACGAGCGCCTCGGTCTGCCCCTGCCGGGCCAGATCGAAGATCTTGGTCGCCAGCTCCACGACCTCGGGGTCGGGGGCATCAGTCATCGGCCGGACCGCCTCTCACTACGTACACGGGGACTGCGGGGAACTGCTCGCTGCCGCGGGGAGCAGCGGTACGGCCGGCGAGCGGTGCTCGGCCGTACGAGTGATTCGCCAGCGTACTGGCTAGCGCGGCACATGACCCGGTACGCCCGAGGCAAAGATCATCGCAGACACAGCCGGACGCATCACCCAAGCTCATCCGCACAAGGACACTCCGCCAACAGGGGGAAATCTGCCGAATTTCACCCAGTTGCACCTTTTATCGTATGGATACATCCTGTGAGCCTGGAAGTACTCATGGTGACTGTCCCCACCAAACCAGGAGCACTCACATGATCCTCTCCATCTCAGGCGTCGTTCTGCTGGGCATCGTCGTCTTCATCTTCTTCCGCAAGGACGGGCTGAAGGCGTCGCACGCCCTGATCTCGGCCCTGTTCGGCTTCTATCTGGCAAGCACGGCGATCGCCCCGAGCATCAAGGCCGGCGGTGAGAGTCTCGCGAGCCTCCTGGGCGGCATCCAGTTCTGACGCCGCCCACCCCCGCCCGTACGCACCTGTAGGAGACAGCAGTGGCCCGCCGCCCCCTCCCCCGCATCCTGAGCACAGGCAGCGCGCAGATCGCCCGGAGCCGCGATCTGGCCCGCGCGCAGTTCGCCCGAAGCCGGGAGCTGGCCCGGACGGCCGGCGACAGTGCCTCTGACGTCCTCCATCCACTGATCACGATCACCCGTGGTCTGCGCCGGCTGGCCACGGCCGGGCGGCGCAGATGGGCCGAGACCCCCAAGGACAAGCGCGGACCGCTGCTGTTCCTGGTGGCCTCGGTGATCCTGGTCGTGGCGCTCGTGCCGTACGGCCCGCTGCTCGCCGTCATCACCGTGATGGCGGCGGCAGCCTGGCAGGGCCGGGACCGTAAGCCGACGGAGCCCGACGGCCCCGACGAGTCCCAGCTGGAACGCCTGCGGGCGCTGTACGAGGCTCTGGTCCCGTACTTCTCCGCGGCCGACGACCCGGCCCCGCTGTACACCCACGGCGGGGAGTGGGAGAAGGCCTTCCCCGAGTTCGAGTTCGACGGCACCGGGCGCGTAGGACGGCTCCTCGTGCGCTACCCGGCCTACTTCACCGACGGCGAGGCGCAGGCCCGCGCGCGGATCGAGCATCTGCTGACGACGAAGTCCGGCCGCGGCCGGGAGTACCACTTCGACTGGGACGAGGAGGGCAACGAACTCACGGTCACCGTCCTCGCCCCGCTGCCCACCGACATCGCCGCCCAGCGGTTCGTCACGACCCCGGGCGAGACCGTCCTCGGCTTCACCGACCCCAGCGGCGTCCAGCGCACGCTCCCCCTGACCCATGGCGCCCGGCAGCTCGACGTGCCGCCGGTCGTCTGGCGCACCGGCATCCGCTCGACGGAGCCGCACCTGCTGGTCGTCGGCCAGCCGGGCACCGGCACCTCGACCCTGCTGCGCTCCATCGCGCTCCAGGCCCTGCAGTACGGCGACGTCGTCATCGTGGAGGGCGGCAGTACAGGCGAGTACGCCTGCCTGACCGGACGGGACGGCGTGCTGGCCGTCGAGTGCGGGCTGGCCGGGGCGCTGGCCAGCATGGAGTGGGCCGCGACGGAGACGGAGCGGCGCCTGATCGCCGTGAACCGTGCCCGGCAGGCGGGGAACCCACCGCCGGAGGACACCAAGCGCCCGCTGTGGCTGCTGCTGGACCGCCCGACCGCGTTCACCCACCTCGCCGCGGCGGACGACCGCAAGGACCCGCTCTCCCTGCTCCAGGTGCCCCTGCGGCACGGCCGCGCGGCGAACGTCACGGTGGTCGTGGCCGAGCAGTGGGACACCGTGGACGCCCTGTCCGACGCGGTACGGCAGCACACACGCGCGCGTGTCGTGCTCGGCCCCGCGACGGCCGGGCAACTGGAGTCCGTCCTGGGCGCCCCTCCGCACACCACGCCGGTCGCCGACGTCCCGCCGGGCCGCGGCTACGCCCGCCTGGGCACCGGCCCCGTCCACCGCCTACAGGTCCCGGCGACCCCTGACCCCTACGACGACGCGACGAGCGACGCCCACCGTCAGGCGGTGCTGGAGCTGCTGCCGGAGCGGACGACGCCGGTGGAGGCGGAGCGGCTGACGTACCTGGAGAAGGACGAACCGGAGCCGGAGCCGGTCCCCGCGGAGGCCGTGGTGGCGGAGACGACCTGACGGACCGCCGGCGGTTCTGACCCAGGACCGCACCGACAGGCGTGGGCCCGCTCCTCGCTCAGGCGACGAACGGCCGCACCGACTCCGCCGCTCCGCTCACCCCGCTGGCGCCGCTCTCCACCAGCCGGGCCGCCGCGGCCAGCCTGACCGCGGCCTCCTCGGCCACCGCGCCCCCGACGGTGAACGGCAGCCGCACATACCCCTCGAAGGCGCCGTCCACCCCGAACCGGGGCCCGGACGGCACCCGCACCCCGACCCGCTCCCCCACCTCCGCGAGCCGCGACCCGGACAGGCCCCCGGTGCGGACCCAGAGCGTGAGCCCGCCGGCGGGCACCTCGAACTCCCACTCGGGCAGCTCGCGGCGGACCGCGGCGACCAGAGCGTCCCGGTTCTCCCGGGCCTGCCCGCGCCGCACGTCCACGGCCTGCTCCCAACCTCCGGTGCCGAACAGCCAGTTCACGGCGAGCTGCTCGAGGACGGGCGTACCCAGATCGGCGTAGGCGCGCGCGGCCACGAGGCTGCGGATCACGTCCGGAGCCGCCCGCACCCAGCCGATCCGCATCCCAGCCCAGAAGGCCTTGCTGGCCGACCCGACGGTGATCACGGTCGACCCGGCGGGGTCGAAGGCGCAGACGGGCCGCGGCATTTCGAGGCCCGGGTCGAGCCACAGCTCGCTCATCGTCTCGTCGGCGACCAGCACCGTCCCGGCCGAGCGGGCCGTGTCGACAAGGCGGCGCCGCTGGTCCTCGTCGGCCAGCGCTCCGGTCGGGTTGTGGAAGTCGGCGACGACATAGGCGATCCGCGGCGCGGCCTCCCGCAGCACCTGGCGCCAGCGGTCCATGTCCCAGCCGGACAGCCCCTCGGCCATGGCCACGGGCACCAGCCGCGCCCCCGCCTCCCGCATCAGCTGGAGGATGTTCGCGTACGACGGCGACTCGACCGCGATCCGCTCACCGCGACCGGCGAACAGATGACAGATGGCGTCGATCGCGCCCATCGCCCCGGTCGTCACCATGATCTGCTCGGGCATGGTCGGGATGCCGCGCTCGGTGTACCGCTCGGCGATCATCGACCGCAGCGCGGGCAGCCCGGCCGGGTAGTCGCCGTGAGTGTGGGCGTAGGGCGGCAGCTCCTCCAGGGCGCCCTGGACGGCACGGGTCAGCCACGGCTCGGGCGCGGGGAGCGCCGCGCAGCCCAGGTCGATGATCGAGCCGAGCGCCTCGGGCGGCAGCGGTTCGAGGCCTCGCGCGGGCAGCGGGTTCCCGGCCGGTACGGCGGTCCAGCTGCCGGCCCCGCGCCGCGACTCCAGGAACCCCTCGCTGCGCAGCGCCTCGTAGGCGGCGGCGACGGTCGTACGGCTCACGGACAGCGCGAGGGCGAGCTCCCGCTCGGCGGGCAGCCGCGCGGCGACCGGAACGCGGCCCTCCAGGACGAGCAGCCGGATGCCGTCGGCCAGCGCCCGGTACGCGGGCGGACGTTTGCTGCCCGGCCCCGCGGGGCGATCCTGCTGGGAGGTGAGGAGTCGGGCGAGTTGCGCGGGGCCCACCGCGGAAGTCCACTGCGCCATGATTTCCAGTCCACCTTCTCCGAATTGGCCATGGATGGCGTTACATCCCAAGCCACATGGTGTCATGCATCAGGCCACTACCACCACACAGGGGGCACGTCTTGTCCACGCAGGGGCATGTCACACAGCGGCTCACGCAGGGGCATCTCGCACGACGGCTGTCACAGCTCTACATCGGGCTCACGCTGTACGGCGTGAGCTCGGCCATGCTGGTCGAGGCGGGCCTCGGCCTGGAGCCCTGGAACGTGCTGCACCAGGGCCTCGCCGAGCTCACCGGCCTCACGATCGGCGTCCTCTCGATCATCGTCGGCGCGGCGGTGCTGCTCCTGTGGATCCCGCTGCGCCAGCGCCCGGGCCTGGGCACCGTCTCCAATGTCTTCGTGGTCGGCGTCGCCATGGACGGCGCCCTCGCCCTGCTCCCCGAGGCGCACTCCCTGGCCGTGCGGATCCCGCTCCTCGTGGCCGGCATCCTGCTCAACGGCGCGGCCACCGGCCTGTACATCGCCGCCCGGTTCGGCCCCGGCCCCCGGGACGGCCTGATGACCGGCCTGCACCGGCGCACCGGCCGCTCGATCCGCCTGATGCGCACCGCCGTCGAGATCGCGGTCGTGGTGACCGGCTTCGCCCTGGGCGGCACCGTAGGCATCGGCACCCTCCTGTACGCGCTGTCGATCGGCCCACTGGCCCAGCTCTTCCTGCGGGTGTTCGCCGTCCCCACGGCATCCGACGGCAGCACGGTCGTTGCCACCGGGCAACCCCGGGGAGCGATACTGCGTCCGTGAGCACCACGCGGATACGCCACCCCTACCTCGACCACCCCGGCCCGATCCCCTTCGCCCACCGGGGCGGGGCGGCGGACGGCCTGGAGAACACCGAGTTCCAGTTCCGGCGCGCGGTGGAAGCGGGCTACCGGTACATCGAGACCGACGTCCACACCACGCGCGACGGCCGGCTCGTCGCCTTCCACGACTCGACCCTGGACCGGGTGACGGACGGGGCGGGCCGGATCTCCGACCTGCTCTGGGACGACGTGCGACAGGCGCGCGTGGCCGGCAAGGAGCCGGTGCCGCTCTTCGAGGAGCTGCTGGAGACCTTCCCCGACGTCCGCTGGAACGTCGACCTCAAGGCGGAACCCACGCTTCACCCCTTCCTGGAGCTCATCGAGCGCACCAACGCCTGGGACCGCATCTGCGTCGGCTCCTTCTCCGAGGCCCGCGTCGTCCGCGCCCAGCGTCTGGCGGGCCCTCGCCTCGCCACGTCCTACGGCACCCGCGGCGTCCTCAACCTGCGGCTGCGCTCCTGGGGAGTGCCGGCCGCCCTGCGCGGTTCGGCGGTCGCCGCCCAGGTGCCCGAGGCGCAGTCCGGCATCCAGGTGGTGGACCACCGCTTCGTGCGGACCGCCCATGCGCGCGGGCTCCAGGTGCACGTGTGGACCATCAATGATCCCGATGCGATGCACCGGCTCCTGGACCTGGGAGTCGATGGCATCATGACCGATCACATCGACACGTTGCGCAAGGTCATGGAGGACCGGGGCGTCTGGGTCTGACCCGGTCCGCGACTCCGCCCTCGCGCGGGATCATCACGGGGAAGCGAGGGCACGGGTGGGCACCGACACCGTGCGAACCGAGTCGGCCGACGAGGCCGCGGGACGGCGGCGCGAACAGCGCGGCTGGTACTTCTACGACTGGGCGTGCTCCGTCTACTCGACGAGCGTGCTCACCGTCTTCCTGGGCCCCTACCTGACGTCGGTCGCCGAGGAGGCGGCGGACGCGGACGGGTTCGTCCACCCCCTGGGCATACCCGTGCGCGCGGGCTCCTTCTTCGCCTACTCGGTGTCCCTGTCGGTCATCGTGGCCGTCCTGGTGATGCCGCTGGTGGGCGCGGCCGCCGACCGCACCGGCCGCAAGAAGCCCCTGCTCGCGGCCGCCGCCTACACGGGGGCGGCCGCCACCACGGCCATGTTCCTCCTGGACGGCGACCGCTATCTGCTCGGCGGATTCCTGCTGGTCGTGGCGAACGCGGCGCAGTCGGTCGCGATGATGCTCTACAACGCCTACCTCCCGCAGATCGCCCCGCCCGAGGAACGCGACGCGGTCTCCTCCCGGGGCTGGGCCTTCGGCTACGCGTCGGGCTCACTGATGCTGATCGTGAACCTGGTCCTGTACCTGGCGCACGACTCCTTCGGCGTCTCGGAGAGCACCGCCGTCCGCATCTGCCTGGCCTCGGCCGGCCTGTGGTGGGGCGCCTGGGCACTCATCCCGCTACGGCGACTGCGCGACCGCCGCTCCGGCAGCGACCAAGGGGCCAAGCGGGCGGGCGGGGCGATGGGCTTCCGGCAGCTCGCGGCGACGATCCGCGACATGCGCCGCCACCCGCTGACCCTCGCCTTCCTGCTGGCCTATCTGATCTACAACGACGGCATCCAGACCGTGATCTCACAGGCGTCGATCTACGGCTCCGAGGAGCTGGGCCTCGGGCAGTCCACGCTCATCGGCGCCGTCCTGCTGGTCCAGCTGCTGGCGGTGGCGGGCGCGCTGGGGATGGGACGGCTGGCCCGGATCTACGGAGCCAAGCGGACGATCCTCGGCTCGCTCGTCGCTTGGACGGTGACACTGGCGGCCGGATACTTCCTGCCGGCCGGGGCGCCGGTCTGGTTCTTCGTCCTCGCGGCCGGCATCGGGCTGGTCCTCGGCGGCAGCCAGGCGCTGTCCCGCTCCCTGTTCTCGCATCTCGTCCCGCCGGGGAAGGAAGCCGAGTACTTCTCGGCATACGAACTCAGCGACCGCGGTATGAGCTGGCTGGGCCCCCTGCTGTTCGGGCTCACCTATCAGCTGACCGGAAGCTACCGGGACGCGATCATCTCCCTGGTGGCCTTCTTCATCATCGGGTTCGTCCTGCTGGCGAGGGTGCCGGTGCGCAGGGCCATCGGCGACGCGGGCAATCCGGTGCCGACAACGATTTAGCGTTCCGAGTGAAAGGGCGGTAGTGTACGCGTTTGGCCTGCCAGGCGTACCGTTACTGCGCGTCAAAGATGCCGAAACGCTGGGTTACATCTGCTAGCAGATGTGACAAACCGGGCGCCGGTGGGTACGACATTGGTCAGCAAGGCTGCGGCTACGACGGCGACGCAGGACTCGGAACGCGACGCGGAACGGGAATCTTTACCGCCGACCGGACGTTGACCGGATGACGACGACAGCGACACCTGTCCTGTGGGCGACAAGCCCGGGAGGCACGATTCATGAGTGAGCGAGCTCTTCGCGGCACGCGCCTCGTGGTGACCAGCTACGAGACGGACCGCGGCATCGACCTGGCCCCGCGCCAGGCCGTGGAGTACGCATGCGAGAAGGGGCACCGGTTCGAGATGCCCTTCTCGGTCGAGGCGGAGATCCCGCCGGAGTGGGAGTGCAAGGTCTGCGGGGCCCAGGCACTCCTCGTGGACGGCGACGGCCCTGAAGAGAAGAAGGCCAAGCCCGCGCGTACACATTGGGACATGCTGATGGAGCGGCGTACCCGCGAGGAACTCGAAGAGGTCCTCGAGGAACGTCTTGCGGTGCTGCGCTCCGGGGCGATGAACATCGCAGTTCACCCCCGGGACAGCCGCAAGTCCGCGTAGTCCCAGCGCGGCTTGGACATACCAGGTAACGCGTACAACCGCGGGCGCCGTACGTCTTCAAGACGTACGGCGCCCGCGGTTTCGTGTGCCCATTTCCGGGCCGGGGCGAGTGCCCGTGCCGGGTGCAGGCGAAGGGCCCCGAGCCGGGTACGGATGACTGGCCTGAGCGCTGAGCGCCCGGGCCAGTCCCGTCGTCGGGTGGTTCAGCCGGTCAGCGGCGGCCGCGGCTCCTGCGGGGCATCCCCCGGCTCGTCCCGGATGACCTCACCCTGCACGACCTTGCCGTCGGGGCGGTGAATACGGGCCTGTTGGAAGGCGTCACCGAACGAACCGGCGGTCGCCTCACGGAGCTTCCGGTCGAAGGTCCGCTCGGCGTAAGCGCTGAGCACCTTCTGGACCGGCGGTATCAGCAGGATCAGGCCCAGCGCGTCCGAGATCAGACCCGGCAGCATGATCAGCAGGCCGCCCAGCATCATCAGACCGTTGCCACCGCCGTCGGCCGGGGTGCCGCCGCGCTGGAGCGCCTCGTTCAGCGCCTGGAACGCGCGCCGGCCCGCCCGCTTGATCACCACCGAGCCGAGCACCAGACCGGCGACCAGCAGCAGGAACACCGCGAGCCCGCCGATCGCGTCGGCGACCACGGTCAGCAGCCAGATCTCCAGCACCAGCCACGCGGCGATGCCCAGCGGCAGGAAGGTGCGAAGCCGGGAGCGCCGCGGCCGGGCGGGGTACGTCGGGGTCGGTGCGCCAGTCGTCATGCGTCCAGTGTGCCTGGGCACGGCTCAGAGCGGGATAAACGGACGTCGAGCGCGTACGGGGCGGTCACGGGATGCCGCCCGGCGCGGCTTTCACCGACGCCGGGACACGGCCCGTCCTTCGGGCCCTACGACTGTGACTGCGGAGGCTGCTCGGGCTGCGACTGCGGCCGAGACCCAGGCTGCGACGACACGGCCGGCTTGGGGCGGCCCAGCAGTTTGCCGACCCGCTCCTGCGCTCCCCACGTGGTGACCCGCCACAGCGCCTCGACCAGGATGTCGCGGCTCATCTTGGAGTCACCGAGCTCCCGCTCGACGAAGGTGATCGGCACCTCGACCACGTGGTAGCCGGCCTTGACCGCCCGGCGGGCGAGGTCGACCTGGAAGCAGTAGCCCTGGGAGGCCACGTCGTCCAGGCCGAGGCCCTGAAGCGTCTCGCGGCGGAAGGCTCGGTAGCCGCCGGTGATGTCGCGCAGCGGCAGGTCCAGGGCGACACGGGAGTACAGGCTGCCGCCGCGGGAGATGAACTCCCGGGACTTGGGCCAGTTCACGACCCGTCCGCCGGGCACCCAGCGGGAGCCGAGCACGAGGTCGGCGCCCTTCAGGGCGGTCAGCAGGCGGGGCAGTTCCTCGGGCTGGTGGGAGCCGTCGGCGTCCATCTCGATCAGGACGCCGTAGTCGTGCTCGATGCCCCAGCGGAAGCCCGCGAGGTAGGCCGCGCCGAGGCCCTCCTTGCCCTTGCGGTGCAGGACCTGGACGTGGTCGTCCTCGGCGGCCAGCTCGTCCGCGAGCTTGCCGGTGCCGTCGGGGCTGTTGTCGTCGGCCACCAGGACATGCGCGTCCGGCACCGCCTTGCGGACCCGGCCGACGATGCTCTTGATGTTCTCCGCCTCGTTGTAGGTCGGAATGATCACCAACGCCGTGCCGAGCGGACCGAACCGCTTCCCCCGGTCCTGTGCCGCGAGGGTCCCGTCGCCGTCGTTCACTGCTGCCCCTTCATCTCTACGCAGAGGACAACCATAGTGGTCGCGGCCTGCGCTGACGTGACAGCACGTTCGTATGGCGGTGTCGATTCCGCAAGAGCCGGGTAAGTGCGGGTTTCATGCGGCCCGCGCTCCGGTGCACGCACGCTGCGGATGGGGGCCCGGCGCCCTTCGGGCCGACCTGGGACCCGCTGGCTGCGGGTCGACCGAAAGCCGTTGTCTACTGAGCGCCCGGGCCCCATCCGGGTCACACCTCCCCGACCGGCCGGAAAGTTCCGTCGTCGCCGCGCGAGCGCTGAGCCTGGCTCCCAGTGGCGGTGCCCGGTGCGGCACCGTCCCTGACCCAGCGGCGTTGCGACGGGCTCCCGGAAGTTCCGCGGTTGCCCGGTCGGGTGTCCGGTGGTGGACTCCGCCGAACCTACCGGCCTCGGACCTCCGCCTGTCAACAGCCGCTTGACCTGCGGTTTTTCGACCCCTTCGCTGGTCAGCGCAGAGGATACGCAGGTCGCGCGACGGGGCGGCGCGCGATGATCGGGTTCGCGCCACCCCGGGAGATCACTCGCCCGGCCGTACGAAGACCGTTCGTCCGCCCACCACCGTGCGCAGGCAGACCGGCAGGTCACGGCCCGGGGTGAGGTCGGGCAGGCCGGGAGTGCCGGAGCGGGGGTCGGTGGACCAGCGCGCGACCCGGTCGTCGGGGGCCTGGACCACCAGTTCGTCGGTGCGCCACACGGCGTAGTCGGCGGGTGCGCCCGGCATCAGGACGCCCGCGTCGTCGCGCCCGATCGCCCGCCAGCCGCCGCGCGTGTGCGCCGTGAACGCGGCGCGAACCGACACCCGGTGCTCCGGCGTGTGATGGAACGCGGCCGCGCGGACCGTGCCCCAGGGGTCGAGGGGCGTGACGGGGCTGTCGGAGCCGAAGGCGAGCGGGACGCCCGCGCGCAGCAGGGCCGCGAAGGGGTTCAGGGAGCGGGCGCGCTCGGCGCCGAGGCGCTGGACGTACATGCCCTCCTCGCCGCCCCACAGCGCGTCGAAGGCGGGCTGCACCGAGGCCGTCAGGCCCAGTTCGGCGAAGGCGGCGATGGTCTCGGGGGTGAGCATCTCGGCGTGCTCGACCCGGTGCCGGGCGGCGCGTACACGGGCCAGGCCGACCTTCTCGGCGGCCGCGCGCACGCCCTCCACGACGGCGGTCACGGCGGCGTCGCCGATGGCGTGGAAGCCCGCCTGGAGGCCCGCCTCGGTGCAGGCGGCGACATGGGCGGCGACGGCGGCCGCGTCCAGGTAGGCGGTCCCGGTGTGGCCGGCGTCGGCGTACGACTGGTGCAGACAGGCCGTGTGCGAGCCGAGGGCGCCGTCGACGAAGAGGTCACCGGCGGCGCCGAGCGCGCCCAGCTCACGCGCCTTGGCGAGGTTCTGCTCGGCCCAGTAGCCGACGACCCGCGGCCCCGGCTCCTCGCCGGCGAGCCGGAGCAGGCCGGTGAAGTCGTCCTCGGAGGAGATGTCCGGGCCGCCGCACTCGTGGACCGTGCCGATACCGAGGGAGGCGGCGTGCGCCAGGGCGGCCCGCTGGGCCTCGACGCGCTGGGCCGGGGTGATGGAGGCCAGCGCGGTCGCGCGGACCGCGTGGTGGGCGTCGGCGACGAGCGGGCCGTCCATGACGCCGAGGTCCCCCGGCGTCATGTCCAGCAGGGCCGTGGTGACGACGGCGGAGTGGACGTCGATGCGGGACAGGTACAGCGGACGGCCGCCGGTGGCGGCGTCGAGCTCGGCGCGCGTCGGCGGGCGGCCACCGGGCCAGCGGGCGGCGTCCCAGCCGTGGCCGAGCAGGACGCGATCGTCCGGGCGGGCGGCGGCGAAGTCCCGTACGAGGGCGAGCGCGGCCTCCAGGGACGGGGCGCCGGACAGGTCGAGGCCGGTCAGGGCGAGGCCCGTGGCGGTGGTGTGCACATGCGCGTCGGTGAACGCGGGGGTGACCAGGGCGCCGTCCAGGTCGACGACCTCGTCCACGCCGCCCGCGAAGGCGTCGGCGGCTCCCTCGGACCCGACCCAGGCGACCTGTCCACGCTCCACGACCATCGCGGTGGCGAAGGGGTCGGCGGGACTGTGGACTTCTCCCCGGCGCAGGAGAACGGTCTTCGGGCGGGCGGCGGTGTCACTCATGGGGAACAGTCTCGCGCCTCCGCCGGCAGCCTCTCGACCGGGGTCTCCGGCAACGCCGGCAGGGGCGCGGGGAACTGCGCGACCAGCCCAGGACGGCCCGCAGCCGAAGAACAACCACCGCCCGAACGGCGATCAGACCTTCGGCGGCCTCGCCTCGTACGGCGTCGACAGGACGACCGTCGTCCGCGTGGACACCCCCGCCAGCGACCGCACCCGGGCCAGCAGCTCCTCCAGCTCGTGCGGCGTGGCCACCCGCACCTTGAGGATGTAGTTCTCGTCGCCCGCCACGCTGTGGCACGCCTCGATCTCGGGCACACCGGCGAGCCGGTCCGCTATGTCGTCGGGGGCGCTGGGATCGAACGGTTTCACCGAGATGAAGGCCGTCATGGGCAGCCCCACGGCCTCCGGGTCGACGACCGCGGCATAGCCGCGGATGACGCCGCGCTGTTCCAGCCGGCGCACCCGCTGGTGCACGGCCGACGTGGACAGGCCGGTGGCCTTGCCCAGGTCGGTGTAGCTCATCCGCCCGTCCTTGACGAGCAGCTGCACGATTTGTCGGTCCAGCTCCTCCATGGCGCAAGAACCTACAGTGCGGCTGATCTCCTCGGATACCTCAGCAGACCAGGTCATGCCCGGTTTGTGATGTGGTGCGCGACCGGCTGTGAGCCGCCTGAGGGACAAACCGGCCGCCTCGGGCACCTGCGAGCGGCATGTGACGAAGGCCACAGGCCCCGAACAGGCTCCGTGATGCCCCCGTGATTAATGCCGAGACGAGGCGGGAAGTGCTTGCTGTGGTCGAGGCCGCAGTGCCGTCACGGCCCAGCCCGAGGGGGAGAATCCCATGCAGAGTCTTAAGCGCCCTGGTCGCACCACGCCCAAGCGGCAGCAGCTGGTCGTCGAGCCCGCTCCGGAGGGTGTCGAACCCGACGCCCTGGAGGACGACGAACTCGACGCGTACGACACCTTCGAGATGTACCGGGTGATCTGCCCGGACTGCGCGCAGCCCATCGCCCTGCTGGCGGACGAGGAGGTCCTGCCGGAGCACGCGCTGTGTGCCTCGCCTTGGAACCCCTTCGGCCTCACGGTCTGCGCCGGCACGGGCCGCCGGGCCGCCGAGGCCCGCTCCGCCGACGAGTCGGACGAACCGCAGGAGCAGGACACCGCCCTGCTGTTGACGCTCCCTCAGGGGCTGGACTGGCGGACGCAGCCCTTCTCGCACGTCGGCGGCCCGGGCTCACGCCCCATCAGGGTCCCGGTCATGCGGCGCCAGGCCGCCTGAGCGCGTTCGTCGTTCGTCCGCGCCTCGCTCAATTCCAGTAGCTGCCCTGCACCATGGCTCGCAGGCTGCCGTGGTGCAGGATCAGTGTGTCCGGGTCCGCCGGGACTGCCACTTCGCCGAAGTGGGCCTGGCGGTAGGCGATGCGCAGCATGACGACGCCGTGCCGCAGGGCGGCGTACAGCGTGTAGAACTCCATGTCGCGGGGGGTGTGGCCGGTGAGGTCCGCGTAGCGGGCCTCGACGCGGTCGCGGCGCAGGAAGTCCGGCAGTCCGGGCTGTCCGAAGGCGACCGTGAGGTCCTGGAAGAAGCGGTGCAGATAGACGGTCCAGCCGAGGTCGACCTCGCGCGGGGCGAGGGCCGCCATCTCCCAGTCCAGTACGGCCGCCGGGGCGAACCCGTCGTAGACGACGTTGCCGATGCGCGCGTCGCCCCAGTTGAGCACGGGTGTGCCCGGATCGCGCGGCCAGAGGTCCTCCAGGCGTGCGAACGCGTCCTCGATGAGCGGTGAGCGGGCGAGTCCGTCAACCACCCATTCGTAGTAGGCGCGTTGGGCCGTCACGTGCCGTCGCAGGGAGTCCCCCTCACCCGGCAGGGCGAGGAACTCCGCCTCCCGCTTCGGCACTTGGTCGTGCAGCCGGGCCAGCAGGCCGATCGAGGCCGCCTCCAGCCGCTCGCGCTCCTCGTCGCTCGCCGCGTGCAGCCAGTTGCCCTCGTAGGTGTACGGCATGACGTCCGGCGGCACGCGTCCCGCGACGCGCTCCATGACGAAGAACGGCGCCCCCAGCGGACCGGGATCCTCCTCCAGCCACAGCACCCTGGGCACGGGAAGATCCGTGTGCTCGGCGACGACGCGCATCGTCCGGTACTGGCGCGGCATGTCGTACACCGGGAAGACGGTGTACGCCGCCGGGTCGGCCGCGAGCCGCAAAGCGCACGCGCGCACGGGCGCCTGCGGGTGCCGGATCCCGAAGAGCAGGGTCTCGCTGGACAGGCCGTTCGACTCGGGGACGGTGACGCCGACCGCCTCGGCGCCGGGCAGCCGGGTGCGGAGCCAGGCGTTGAGGCGGCGGGTGATCTCCTGCGGGTCGCGGGTGCTGGTGCGCGGGCGCGGTGCCGTGGCTGCCATGACGCAGAACCCCCTAGGGTGCGACCGACTTGAAGTCCGCGAAGCCGCTCGGGTCGTGCCGCCCGAACGAGCCGTGCTCGAAGATGCCGTGACCGGTCAGGCCGTCCAGCCGGAAGCGCGCGGCGTGGTCGGTGACGCCGTACGCCGCCAGTGGGTGGGGTTGGGTGAGGTCGTAGGTGCGCCGGTCGGTCCAGCCTCGGCCGCGCCAGGTGCCGTGCTGCCAGTCGTCGGCGGGTGGATAGCCGGCGCCGACGGCGAGCGCGGAGGAGGTGAGGATCTCCACCTCCAGCTCCTGCGGCTTGCGCAGGTCGCCGAGGTGGACGACGGCGCGTTCGGGGTGGCGGGTGCCCGGGCGGTAGGTGATCTCGGCCTGGGGCCAGCCGAGTTGGGTGTCGCGCCGGCCGGGGCGGACCAGCGTCGCCTCGTTCAGCGAGCGGTGCCCGTCGGCGTCCTCCTGGAGGATCACCATCAGGAACCGGTCCTCGAAGCGGACCGGGCACCAGATCCAGTGGAAGCCCTCCGTCGGGTGCTCCTCGGCGAGACGCCCGCCGTCCTCCCCCGGTATGGGCCGCACACCCCAGCTGCGGTCCCGGGTGCCGGTCCACCCGGCCTCGGTGACCCGGAACTCCTCACCCCCGGCGCGGATCACCCCCGACACGCTCCCCGCCTGCACGAACCGGCGCCCTTCGAGGGTGAGCCGGTCGCCGCGGCGCTGGACGTGATGGGGTTCCCACAGGGCCGGGAAGCCTGCGGTCCAGGTCAAGTCGTACGACAGCGAGTCGTCGTCCCCGACGAGGCGCAGCCGGCGCAGCGGCTCCTCGACCTCGATCCGCAGCGGCCCGACGGCGAGCCGCATACGGTCCTCGCCGAGCGCGTCCGAGGCGCGTACGGCGTGCAGGGTGTCCCCCACCCGCAGGGTGGCGTAGGCGTCGATCACCCCGGCGTTCGGGTACACCCCGAGCCCGAGGATCAGCAGCGCACGCCCCTGATGGTCGAGGACGTGGAAGATGCAGCGGTCGTAGGCGTTCCGGTCGCCGGTCGCGACGTGCTTCATGGACAGCGGCACCTGGTGCACCGGGTACTCGTCGAGCGGTACCGGGCGGTCGTCCTCGGTCATGGCGAACCTCCCTGGACGCGGGCTGCGCTGACGGTACGTCAGACAGCCTCGGGTGACCAGAGAGGGAACCGGACGGGGGTGAACTCACGCCCGATTCCGACCGACGGTGACTTGTCCCGCCACCTCCGCGTTGCCCGGGTATGCCCCACACCTACTACGGGACCGGGCCCCAGCGCCGCGTCTTCGTTCCCCGGCCCGCAGGAACGCTTCAGCCGCCGGCGCCCCCGCAGCAGCAGGATCCGCCGATCTACCGCGACCTGATGCGGATGTGGGCGGACCGTGGCCGTACCCTGCCCGGGCACCACGACCCGGAGTGGATCCGGCTCGCGGCGCCCACGGTCAAGCACGGCCAGTTCAGCGTCCCTCGGGACCAGCTAGGTGACGGGCGATGACCATCCGCTGAATCTGGTTGGTGCCCTCGACGATCTGGAGCACCTTGGCCTCGCGCATGTAGCGCTCGGCCGGGAAGTCCGCGGTGTAGCCGTACCCGCCGAGGACCTGGACGGCGTCGGTGGTGACCTTCATCGCCGTGTCGGTGCAGTGCAGCTTGGCCATCGCCGCCTGCTTGGCGAACGGCCTGCCCGCGTCCCGCAGCCGCGCCGCCGCCAGGTACAGCGCCCGGCCCGCCTCGATCTGGGTGGCCATGTCGGCGAGCATGAAGCGCAGGCCCTGGAAGTCGGCGATCGGCTTGCCGAACTGCCGGCGCTCGGTCGCGTAGGTCACCGCCTCGTCGAGCGCCGCCTGGGCGACGCCGATCGCGCAGGCCGCGATGCCGAGCCGGCCGGAGTCGAGCGCGGAGAGGGCGATGGCGAAGCCCTGGCCCTCCTCGCCGATGCGCCGCTCGTCGCCGACCCGGACGCCGTCGAAGTGGACCTGGGCGGTGGGCGATCCCTTCATGCCCATCTTCTTCTCGGGCGCCGCGGCGCTCAGCCCGGCGGCGTCGGCGGGCACCAGGAACGCGCTGATCCCGCGCGGGCCGTCCTCGCCGGTGCGGGCCATGACGGTGTAGAAGTCGGCGATGCCGCCGTGGGTGATCCACGCCTTGGTGCCGGTGATGACCCAGCCCTCGCCGTCGCGCACGGCCTTCGTCCGCAGCGAGGCCGCGTCGGACCCGGAGGCCGGCTCGGAGAGGCAGTACGCGCCGAGAAGCCCGCCGCCGAGCATCGCGGGGAGGTGCTCGACCTGCTGCTGCTTGCTGCCGTAGGTGGCGAGCGCGTAGGAGGCCAGGGTGTGCACGCTGACGCCGAGGCCGACGGTGAGGCGGACCGCGGCGAGCTCTTCGAGGACTTGGAGGTAGACCTCGTACGGCTGGTCGCCGCCGCCGTACTCGGAGTCGTACGGCAGGCCGAGCAGTCCGGATTCGGAGAGCAGGGTGAAGACCTCGCGCGGGAAGCGTCCGGCGTCCTCCTCCTCGGCCGCCTTCGGGGCGATCTCGCGCTGCGCGATGTCGCGGACGAGCGAGATCAGATCCCGGGCCTCGTCCGTGGGCAGTTGACGGTCCACCGGCTGCGGGGCGCGGTCGGGCATGTCGACGATCCTCCCTGTCGGGCACGTCGGCGGACGTACGCCTTGGGTGGGGCGGCTCCGCCGGGTCTCACTGGTGCCGGGCCGATGCTCGCATTCCCGGGTCTCGGAAGCTGCTGACCAGCGGCTGTGCGCTGTGAGTATGCCCGATCGGAGGCATCGAGTCACCAGTTAACGACCGCTCACTTCAAGAAGTGTCCGACACGTCATCAACGCTTCCAAAATTGGTCCGAACCATTGACGTACTGGTCTAGTCCTCCTACCGTGACGGATCAACGCATCATCGCGTTCATGCCAATCGGCACTTGCTCCCCTCTCCCCCACGAGGAGACACCCGATGCACCTTTCGCACCGCCCGCGCACCCGGCTTCGGGCGCTCGTGTCCGCCGCATGCGCGGCCGTCCTCGGCGTCGGACTGCTCGCCGGCGCCGGCACGGCCACCGCCGAACCCGACTCCGCACCGAAACTGGCCGCCGGCTCCAAGGTCGTCGGCTACTTCACGGAATGGGGCACCTACGACCGCAAGTACTACGTCAAGAACATCGAGACCTCGGGCTCGGCGGCCAAGCTGACCCACATCAACTACGCCTTCGGCAACGTCACCGGCGGCAAGTGCGCGATGGGCGACTCCTACGCCGCCACCGAACGCACCTACACCGCCGCCGAGTCGGTGGACGGCGTCGCCGACACCTGGGACCAGCCGCTGCGCGGCAACTTCAACCAGCTGCGCGAGCTCAAGAAGAAGCACCCGGGCCTGAAGGTCCTGTGGTCCTTCGGCGGCTGGACCTGGTCGACCGGCTTCGGCGAGGCGGCCCGCAACCCGGCCGCGTTCGCCCAGTCCTGCTACGACCTGGTCGAGAACTCCAAGTGGGCGGATGTCTTCGACGGCATCGACATCGACTGGGAGTACCCGAACGCGTGCGGCGCCACCTGTGACACCAGCGGCCGCGAGGCCTTCAAGAACCTGATGTCGGCGGTGCGTGCCAAGTTCGGCTCGGGCAACCTCGTCACCGCGGCAATCACGGCCGACGCCACCAGCGGCGGCAAGATCGACGCGGCGAACTACGCGGGCGCGGCGCAGTACGTCGACTGGTACAACCCGATGACGTACGACTTCTTCGGTGCCTGGGACGCGACCGGTCCCACGGCTCCGCATTCGGCGCTGAACTCCTACTCCGGCATCCCGAAGGCCAACTTCCACACCTCGGCGACCATCGCCAAGCTCAAGGGCCTCGGCGTCCCGTCGTCCAAGCTGCTGCTCGGCATCGGCTTCTACGGCCGCGGCTGGACCGGCGTCACGCAGTCGGCACCCGGCGGCACGGCGACCGGGGCGGCGGCCGGCACCTACGAGGCGGGCATCGAGGACTACAAGGTCCTCAAGACCAAGTGCCCGGCGACCGGGACGGTGGGCGGCACCGCATACGCCAAGTGCGGCAGCAACTGGTGGAGTTACGACACCCCGGGGACCATCGCGAGCAAGATGACCTACAAGAACCAGCAGGGGCTGGGCGGGACCTTCTTCTGGGAGCTGAGCGGGGACACGGCGAACGGTGAGCTGATCAAGTCCATCAACTAGCCGGTCCCACGGGGGGCTTGGGGCGGGGGACCACGAGACCTCCGCCCCATGCGCACGCCCGGGGTCAGTCCTCCCGGCGGGCCGGCTCCGGGGCCCGGTAGTCCGGGTCGAGCTCCTCGATGGAGCGCATGGCGCCGCCGAGCATCTTCACCAGCAGCTCGCGCATGGTGTCCCGGGGCAGCTCGGGGCGGTCTATCCAGTCGAGGGTGGCGCCCTCCACACTGCACACCCAGGCGAGCAGGCCCATGCGGGCGATCGGGGCGATGTCGGTCCGGCCGTACGCCCCCTCGGCGAGGGTCGCGACGATCGCCTCGCGCACGCCGTCCCGGATGGCGTGCACCTCGGTGTCGAAGCCGACGCCGCCGCTGACGATGGTGCGGTAGGCGGCCTGGTTGTGCTCGGCGTAGCGCAGATAGCTGTCGATGGTGCGGTGGACCCGGTCGACCGCGTTCAGCTCGACGCCGCTGGCCGCGTAGGTGACCAGGTCGGCGACGGAGTCCTGGATGATGGCCAGGTAGTAGCCGCGCTTGGACTGGAAGTAGTAGTAGATGAGCCCCTTGGCGACATGGGCCTGGCGTGCGATGTCGTCCATGGAGAGCGCGTCGTACGACGTGTCGGCGAACAGCTTCCGCCCGATGGCGATGAGTTCGGCACGGCGCGCCACCGAGCGTTCGGTGCCGCGTGCCCGGGGACGGGCCGCGTCGCGCTGTTGACTAATATTCAATTTAGACCCTGTTGTTCAACGGGCTGCGGGACATCGGCAGTATGCCAGACCTCCACCAGCCGCCCGTTCGAGTCTGAACGACTCCGACCGGCACGTGAACAACAGGGTCGGGATATGTCCACACAAACGTTTCTGTGTGGGTCAGCTCACAACAGCCCGAGCTGAGTGACGAGCATCGCGACAACCACGACAAGGGTCCAGCCCAGGACGTGCTCGAGGATCTTCGGGCCGTCCCCCTTGGGGCCGCCGGTGCGGGCCCGGGTGGCGGTGGCTGAGTGCGCGGTCATATGCCCACCTTGCCATCGGAAACGGCTTATGCGGCGGAGACCTTGCTCACAGGACGCCCACCGCGGCGAGCGCCGCGCGCTGGCGCGGGTTCGGGCACGCGGGGAAGTAGAGATAGCAGACGCCGCCGGTGCCGGAGACGACCTTGCCGCTGGCGTTGTACCGCTTGGTCCGCAGCCAGATGTTCTCCCACTCGCGCCGCTTGTAGACGCGCCGCACCGCCTCGTTGTCGGCCGAGTTCGGGTCGTTGGCGATCACGTCGCCGTCCGCGGTGAAGCCGACGACCGTCATCAGATGGCCGGCGGTGCCGTACCCCGCCCCGGTCAGCTCCTCCTTCAGGAAGGACTGGGACGTTATGGCCGGGATGCCGGCCGCGATGAGCGTCTCCAGGTCGGTGAGCGAGCCGAGCCGGGTGACGACGCCCTGGAGGTCGTCGAAGGTGGCGGCGTAGGCCGCGTTGAAGGGCCAGTTCCCGCAGCCCTCGTACTGGTAGTCGTAGGTGAACCGGGCCGCGTGGCAGACCTGCGGGTCGGCGAAGGCCGGGTCGACCCAGGACGTCTGCTCCGGGGTGAGCCGGCCGCCCCAGTACTCGACGATCATCTGCGAGGAGGTGGGGCTGCACCAGGCCTCGCCGCCGTTGTCGTACTCCGGGTACTGGCCGACGTGGGTCTCCTGCGAGTACCGCGGGACCAGCAGTTCCTGCGCGAGGCCGGGGGTGGAGGCCGGGACGGTGAAGCGGTCGGGGACGTCGGAGCCCATCGCGCCGACCCGCCAGACCTTGGGGGTGAGCCGGGTGCCGGGCCTGCGGTAGAGGGTCAGCCGCAGCCGGTACGCCGTCAGCCGCAGCCCGGTCGCCGGGTCGTCGATCGCGAACGTGTCCGTCCAGATGCTGCTCCTGCCGTCGCTCTGGTCGTCGACCGAGGTCCGGCGGATGTCCTGGTCGCCGGCGGCCCAGCGGCCGAGGACGTACCAGGGGGTGGCCGTACCGTCGGAGTACGTGCCCTCCAGTTCGATCTGGAGCCAGGTGCCCTCGGGGGTGTGCGCGTTCCAGGAGGCGATCGCCTCGGTCGCGGGCACGCCGAGCCGATGGACCGGGGAGGTCCAGGTCGCGTACTCCCAGCTCGCGGTCCGGCCGGTGTGGGGGTCGGTGTAGTCGACGGTGCCGGCGGGCGCGGTGATCACGATGCCGGGGCGGCGGCCGGACAGGGCCCGAGTGCCCTGGGCGGTGCCGCAGCGCCAGTCGCGGTACGTGGTCCAGGCGCGGTTGTCGACGGTGCGGACCTGGGCGTCGGCGGAGGGCGGGGACTCGGCGGCGGCCTCGGCGCCGCTGTCGGCGGCGGCCGGGCCCGTGCCGCCCGCGACGGCCGCGGCGACCGCGGCGGCGAGGACGGTTCTGCGGGACGGCTGTTCGGCTCTGCTCATGGGCGGATGACCCCCAGGTGTCCGAGTCGGGCGGATCCTGTGCACGGCTGTCCGCCAACTATGAACGCCGGAGGCAGCCTCTGCCAGCACTTCGGTCCCTGGCGTGGCTACGAATATTGGTATCGACCATTGGCGTGAACGGACCAAGACCTGAAGCCCCAATCCCCTTGCGAACAGCGCGAGATGAGCGACAAGGCCCCCGACGCGCACCGCCGTGGCAGTGCGCACCAGGGGCCGATGACGGTTCGTCAGACCAGGTCCATGGCCGCCACCTCGTCGGGCCGGCCGTAGCTGACCGGGCCGTGGAAGCGGCGTCGGGCGCTGGTGAACCACCAGACCGTGGCCACGGCCAGGACCGCGGCCAGGGCGACCGGCGCGTAATTGAACGAGTCGACGGTGACCGGCGAGGCCTGCGGCAGCATGAACAGGACGCTGCTGACCAGGATCCAGGTCACCGCGACGATCCCGACCGGGCGGCCCCAGCGGCCGAGGTGCCAGGGCCCCGGCTGGAACTCGTCGCCGAGCCGCAGCCTGAGCAGGATCGGGACGGCGTAGGCGAGGAAGAGCCCGACGACGTTGACGCTGACGATGGCCGTGAACGCCGTGTGCGACCACCAGCCCGGCACCACCAGCGTCAGCGAGCAGCCGACCGCCAGCCACACCGCCTTGACGGGGGTGCGGGTGCGCGGCGAGACCGAGTGCCACCAGCGCGAGCCCGGCATCGCCCCGTCCCGGGAGAAGGCGAAGATCTGCCGGGTGTTGCTGGTGAGATTGGCGAGTCCGCAGAAGAGCATGGCGCCGATCACGATCAACAGCAGTGCCTTCGCGCCGCCGAGTCCGAGGCCGTCGATCAGAATCTGCACGGGTGGTGCGTCGGCGCCCGCGACCCGGTCGTAGTCACGAATGCTGTAGACCAGTGCCAGCATCAGCAGCAGTCCGGCGATTGCCGAGTATGCGATCGCCCGCGTGATCCCCCTCGGTGCGTTGACGGTGGCACGGACCGTTTCCTCGGACATGTGGAAGCTGCCGTCGAAGCCCGTGAAGGTCCAGCTGGTGACGAGCAGTCCGAGCATGCCGCCGTAAAGGCCGCTAGTGAAACCGGTGTTGTTCGCGAAATGCGTGACATACGAGGCCGGTTGATGGTGATCCGGAATGACTATGAGTGCCGTCACGATGACCACGAGTCCGCACAGGAGCCACCAGACGGAGATCCTGTTCAGTACGGCGACCAGCTGGACGGTGTAGGTGTTCGCGAGCCCCTGGAGCACGATGATCAGGGCCGTGATCAGCACCGTGCGGTGGCCGGTCGGCTCGTACGAGGGCCACTGGAGGGTGATGAAGGCCTGGATGAAGGTGGCGGCGGCATACCCGGTGGCGGCCGTACCGCCGACCTGGCCCACGAAGTTCAGCCATCCGGTGTACCAGGACCAGGCACCCTTGTGGCGTTTGGCGAGTTTGCCGGCGGAGAAATACAGCGCGCCGCTCGTCGGATAGGCGGAAGCCACTTCCGCCATCGCTGCTCCCACGAAGAGCACCATGACGGAGACGCCTATCCAGCCGAAGACGAGAATGCTCGGGCCGCCCGCGTTCAGACCGAATCCGAAACCCGAGAAGATACCCGAGATGATGTTGATGATGGTGAATGAGATGGCGAAATTGTCGAACGCCTGAAAGCGCCGCGTGAGTTTTCTCGGATAACCCATCGCATGCAGTGTGGCGTCGTCGTCGAGCGCGTGCGGATCCGCTCCACCGCGCGCTCGGGCGCGCGGGGCGGATATCCGGTGTGACACGGGCCGGACCTTTCTCTCGGTGGGGGGTGGTGGCACGTCAGGCGGCCGGCACGGGCAGCCCACAGGCGCGGCGCGCCCGGGACAGCTGCTCGGCCGGGTCGCCGAAGACGGACCAGGGCATGCGCGAGGCGTAGGGACCCATCGCCGTGAAGACGAGGCGTGCCTGCGCCTCGCACCGGGCCATGACCAGGGCATGCGCGAGGTAGGCCAGGTCGAGGACCGGAGTGAAGGGGTAGCCGGCCACCACGGGCAGCCAGCTCTGGTGGATGTCCAGCGCCGTCGAACGCCACTGCGGCTGCTCCCAGACGCGGTCGGCGAGCAGCTGGGTGGGGTCGTAGCACTCGACCAGGGCGACCAGCGGGAGCAGCCGCAGCGGCGAGTCGACGGGGGCTCGCTGCCCGAGGAAGGCGGCGACGTCCCAGGCGCCCGTCACGGAGCCGCCGTAGCGGGGGAAGAAGCAGGCCAGAAAGCGGTGGTGGGCCTCGCGGTGCCAGGGGTCGAGGGACAGCACGTGCGCGAACAGCCGCCACGGTCCGGGCGGGGCGGTGAGCAGCCCGCGCGGCGCCTGGTCGCGCAGCCGGTGCAGCCGGGCCATGGCGAGCTTGGCCACCCAGGGCGTGGGATCGCCCGGGTCGCCCGTCGTGGCCCGCTCGCAGGCGGCCAGCGCTATCCGCTCCAGCGCCTCGGTTCGCGGGTCGCGGGCGTCGGCCGCGCGCAATGCCCGCAGCACGGCGACCCGCGCCCACATCAGGGCGGCCTCGGGGCCCGGCTCCTCGGTCAGCCAGCGCTCGACGAGGTCGGAGTCGGCGGCCTCCGAGGCGAGCACGAGAGAGCGGTGGGCGCGCAGGGCGAAGTCACCGCGGGTTTCGGCCAGGGCGTCGCGGGAGCTGAGATAACGGCCGGCCCGGACATCGACGCATACGCTGGCCAGCACACGGTCGTCGGCCGCCGGATGCCAGACATACTGCCCTTCGAATAACCCCGCGGCCATGTGTCCCAGCCCATCCCCGTTACGTCACCTCACAGTTGCGCACCTGGCACCTTACTCAGCGTGGACCTCAAGCGGAACGCGGATTTCACTGTGGTGGCCGGAGTTTTTCGGCGGCATTGCGGACAGCGGCCGTCTAGTTCAAAGCGACACGTTTTCTCATCCCGCCGCAGCATCCGCTTTCACCCACTACTAGAATGTTCCAACGAAATATGCCCAACCCCGACCAGCTTTCAGGAAAAACGATTCACGAGCTCGCCGCGCGGCTGCGCCGCCTCCCCCCGTCCTGCGGACCCGTCCGCCTCGTCGGCGTCGACGGGCACGCCGGCTCCGGAAAGTCCACGTTCGCCGGGCAGTTGGCCCGGGAGCTGGACGACGCCCCGGTGCTGCATCTCGACGACGTCGCCAGCCACGACGAGCTGTTCGCGTGGACGGAGCGCCTGCTGACCCAGGTGATCGCACCGCTCGCCGAGGGCCGGACCGCCCACTACACGCCCTACGACTGGCGGGCCCGCCAGTTCGGCGCGCCGGTCGCGCTGCCGCCCGCGCCGGTGATCGTCGTCGAGGGCGTCGGCGCGGGCCGCCGCGCCCTGCGCCCGCACCTCGCCCGGCTGCTGTGGATGGACGTGCCGCACGAGGAGTCGTGGACGCGGGGTCGCTCGCGGGACGGGGAGGAGCAGCGGGAGTTCTGGGAGGGGTGGGTCAGGGCGGAGCTGAGTCACTTCGCCGAGGACCCTTCGCGGCCGTTCGCCGACGCTCTGATTCGGCAGTGCGGGAAGGGATATGAGGTGATTCCTGGGCCTGCCGGGACCCTTGGACCGGACCAGTTCATCACGCACGGTGACGACCCATCGGCAATGTGCTGAACTTGTGAAGAGTGCCTCCGGACAAGTTCCCGGAGTGCTTCAACTCGGCTTGACCCGGGGGCCGTACAGGACTTACGTTCTGAATGTGCGGTCAATCGAGACCGCCCGCAGTCGCGAAGCCCCCGGTTGTTCCCCCGTGATCGGGGGCTTCGTTCTGCCCTGACTCCATTTTTCGGGCGCCGAGCGGCGTGATTTACTCACTCTCGGTCACCGTCCGTACTCCCCCCGATCTGGTCCCACCTCGCCAAACGGCCGGTGCGGCACCCTGGGGCGCGCCATGCCCTCGCAGGTACGATGCCCTCGGTGCGAGCTTCGGACGGCCGCTCTGCGCACCGCTGCAACTCCGGTCCGCGGTAAGGCGGTTCGATCAACCTGATCAAGGCGGCCGACGGCCGGCGGCCTGCCAACCGACGGGGGCACGGTTTGTGGGGGACGTGATGGACTTCGGCACGCAGGGCCCCGAGGCCCCGGCCGACCTCGCCTGGCTGCGAGGTGTGGATGCCTACACCATGGGGGCGTATCCACAGGCGGAGGAGGAGTTCCGCACCGCGGTGCGGATCGATCCCGGGATGGCCGACGGCTGGCTCGGGCTGCACGCGCTGCGCGTCGACACGACGACCGCGCTGCTGCGGATGTTCCGGCACCGGGACCGCTTCGGGGAGCAGCGCGCCCGGCACCGCCGCACGCTCAACTCCTGGTACTGGCTGGGCTGGTGGGTGCAGCCGGTGCTGGAGAGCCCGCGGGACCTGCTGCTGGCGCACGCCTCGCACTGGCTGGACGGCCGGCACGTCCCGGAGCTGGACCGGGCGCTCGCCGGGCTACCGCCCGTGGACACCGACCACCAGGTCCGTTTCCTGCACGCCTGCCGCGCCTATCTGGTGAAGGACTGGGAGCAGCTCGTCCGGCACACCGAACCGCTGCTCGACGATCCGATGCTCGGCATCGAGGCGGGCCTGTTCGGCGGCATGGCTCGGGTGCGCCTGGAGATGTACGGGCAGGCCGAACCCCTGCTGTCGGCCGCGCTGATGCGGTGCCGCAGCGAGCAGCCGCAGCGCAAGGAACTGCGCTACTGGCTGGCCCGGGCGCACGAGGGCACGGGCCGCTCCGCCGCCGCCCTCCCCCTCTACCGCGCCGTGCACCGCGTGGACCCCGCCTTCATGGACACCTCGGCCCGGCTCGCGGCCATCGCCGAGGGCGACGGGTTCGACGACCCCACCGACCTCGCGGCCATCACGCTCACCGGCTTCGGGCAGGACATGGCCGACGGCCTCGACCCGCTCTTCGGCACCGAGGGACGGGACCTGAAGCTGTCGGACCCCGACCTGCCGACGGGCCCGCTGCCTTCGGTGGTGGATCCGGCGGTGCGCGAGAAGACCGCGGTGTCCTCGCAGCCGCTGCCGGCCGGGCCGACCGACCCCGGGTTACTCGAGGAGGCGCTCGCCGAACTCGAGCGCATGGTGGGGCTTGAGCCCGTCAAGCGCCAGGTCAAGGCGCTGTCCGCCCAGCTGAACATGGCCCGGCTGCGCACCGGGCAGGGGCTGCCGGTGCAGCCGCCGAAACGGCACTTCGTCTTCTCCGGCCCCTCGGGCACCGGCAAGACCACGGTCGCGCGCATCCTGGGCCGCGTCTTCTACGCCCTCGGACTGCTCGGCGGCGACCATCTCGTGGAGGCCCAGCGGGCCGACCTGGTCGGCGAGTATCTGGGCCAGACGGCCGTGAAGGCCAATGAACTCATCGACTCCGCGCTCGGCGGGGTCCTCTTCGTGGACGAGGCCTACTCCCTCTCCAACACCGGCTACGGCAAGGGCGACGCCTACGGCGACGAGGCCCTGCAAGTGCTGCTGAAGCGGGCGGAGGACAACCGGGACCACCTGGTCGTGATCCTCGCCGGCTACCCCGAGGGCATGGACCGGCTGCTGGCCGCGAACCCCGGCCTTTCGTCCCGCTTCACGACCCGCGTCGACTTCCCCTCCTACCGCCCCCTCGAACTCACCTCGATCGGTGAGGTCCTCGCCGCGGAGAACGGCGACGTGTGGGACGAGGAGGCGCTGGATGAGCTGCGGTCGATCGCCGGGCACGTGGTCGACCAGGGGTGGATCGACGAGCTGGGCAACGGACGGTTCCTGCGGACGCTGTACGAGAAGAGCTGTGCGTACCGGGATCTGCGGCTGACGACCTACCCGGGTGCGCTGACCCGCGACGAGCTGTCCACGCTCCGGCTGCCGGATCTGATGCAGGCATACGGCGAAGTGCTGTCGGGCCGGGGCCCGCAGGATCCGTCGGCCATGTGACGGATCCCGCGGCCCCGTGTCCGGGTCAGCCGGCCAGTGCCTCTTCCGGCTCCCCGCTGTTCACCCGCGGCCCCGTGACCCGCACCTCGGGCAGCTCGCGATGTGCCGGGTCGCGTACCTCGCCCACCAGGAGCTCCAGTACGTCCTCCAGCGCGACCAGGCCGAGGACCCGACCGGAGGCGTCGGCCACCTGGGCGAGGTGCGTCGCGGCGCGGCGCATCACCGTCAGGGCGTCGTCCAGCGGCAGTTCCGAGCGCAGGGTCGTCATCGGGCGCCACACCTGCTGCGGCACCGCGCGCTCCGACTCCTCCAGGTCCAGTACGTCCTTCACGTGCAGATAGCCCATGAAGGCGCCGTTCTCCGCCGCGATCGGGAAGCGGGAGTACCCGGTGCGGGCGGTGAGCGCGACGATCTGGCCCGGGGTGACCGACGGGCTGACGGTCACCAGGGACTCGCGCCCGAGGAGAACGTCCGTCACCGGGCGGGAGCCCAGCTCCAGGGCGTCCTCCAGGCGCTCCTGCTCCTCGGGGTCGAGCAGGCCCGCCTGGCCGGAGTCCTCGACGAGCCGGTTCAGCTGCTCGCTGGTGAAGACCGCCTCGATCTCGTCCTTCGGCTCGACGCGGAACAGCCGCAGGATGGCCTGTGCGACCGCGCCGAGGGCGACGGTGATCGGCTTGCAGAAGCGGGCGAACCACACCAGGCCGGGGCTGAGCCACAGCGCGACCTTCTCGGGAGCCGCCATGGCCAGGTTCTTCGGCACCATCTCGCCGATGACCAGGTGGAAGAAGACCACCGCGGCGAGCGCGATGACATAGGTGAGCGGGTGGATCATGCTGTCCGGCAGATGGGCCCACTCGAACACCGGCTCCAGCAGATGCGCCACGGTCGGCTCGGCGACCGCGCCGAGTGTCAGCGAGCAGACGGTGATACCGAACTGCGCCGCCGCCATCATCTGCGGCAGCCGCTCCAGGCCGTACAGGACCTGGCGGGCACGTGCCGTGCCCAGCGGTTCGATCTGGCTGCGGCGCACCGAGACCAGGGCGAACTCGGCGCCGACGAAGAAGCCGTTGGCGAGCACGAGCAGCCCGGCGAAGACGAGTTGGAGGACGCTCATCGGGCGACCTCCACCACGGACCCGGTCCGCACCAGGCGCACACGCTCGGCGCGGAAGTGGCCGACCCGGCGCACCGACAGCCGCCAGCCCGGCAGCTCCGCCCGGTCGCCGACTGCCGGGATGCGTCCGAGCAGGTCGGCGACGAGCCCGGCGACGGTCTCGTACGGCCCCTCGGGCACGTCGAGGCCTATGCGCTGGAGGATGTCGACCCGGCAGCTGCCGTCGGCGTCCCAGGCGGGACGGCCGTCCTCCGCCGGGGCGGCGGCGAGTTCGGGCAGGTCCTGACCGTCGTGCTCGTCGCGGACCTCGCCGACGATCTCCTCGACGATGTCCTCCAGCGTGACCACGCCGGCCGTGCCGCCGTACTCGTCGACGACCACGGCGATGGGCTGCTCGCTGCGCAGCTGGGCCAGCAGGGGCTGGACGGGCAGGGTCTCGGGGACGAGCAGCGCCGGGCGGGCGATACGGCCGACGGGGGTGCGCAGCCGCTCACTCGAACGGACCGCGAGCGCGTCCTTCAGATGGACCATGCCGACGATCTCGTCGATCCTCTCCCGGTAGACCGGGAAGCGGGACAGACCGGTGGCGCGGGTGAGGTTGACCACGTCCTCGGCGGTCGCGGACGACTGGAGCGCGCTGACCTTCACACGCGGGGTCATGACGTGCTGCGCGGTGAGCTCAGCGAGCGACAGGGTCCGTACGAAGAGGTCCGCCGTGTCCTGTTCCAGGGCGCCGGCCTGGGCGGAGTGCCGGGCCAGCGAGACGAGTTCGCCTGGGGTGCGGGCGGAGGCCAGTTCCTCGGCGGGCTCGATGCCCAGCGCGCGCACGAGACGGTTCGCGACGGCGTTCAGCGCGGCGATCACCGGGCGGAACAGGCGTGCGAAGACGTGCTGCGGGCCGGCGACGAAACGCGCGACCTGCATCGGCCGGGACACGGCCCAGTTCTTGGGCACGAGCTCGCCGATCACCATCTGCACGGCCGAGGCCAGCAGCATGCCGACGACCACGGCCACACCGGACACCGCGCCCTCGGGGATGCCGATCGCGGTGAACGGGCCGCCCAGCAGCTCGGCGAGCGCCGGTTCGGCCAGCATGCCGACGACGAGGGAGGTGATGGTGATGCCGAGCTGGGTGCCGGAGAGCTGGAAGGACAGTTCCTTGAGCGACTCGACGACCCGGTGGGCCCGGCGGTCGCCCTCGGCGGCGGCCTTCTCGGCGTCCGTCGCCTCGACCGTGACCAGGCCGAACTCGGCGGCCACGAAGAAGCCGTTGGCGAGGATCAGGAGGAACGCGGCTGCGAGAAGCAGCAGGGGGATGCTCATGACGCGGCCGCCCCGGTATGTCGGCTGGGGGCGGCGCAGGTACTACAGGACGATCCGTCCATCGCTGGAGGGAATCACTCCTCGGGTAGCAGGGGGCCTCTGAAGACCGTCGGGCACATCAGTGGCGGAGGCGTCACGAAAACGCCTCCGCCAACAGATTAATCAAGACATCGCGATTTACGGCAGGGTGAACGCCGCCGAGTCAGCCCTCACGGTCCTCGGGCTCCTTGATGCCATGGGCCTCGGCGAGCGCCCGCAGAGCGCGCGCGTCCGCGATGGCGTGCTGCTTGGCGATGCCCGGCTGGATGCCGAGCGCGGGCAGGCTGGTGCCGTCGCTGAGGTTCAGGAACACCCAGGGGTCGCCCGGACGGAGGTTCACCTGAAGGATCTCGGCCCAGTCCAGCCGGCGCCGGGTGGCGATGTTCACCACGGTGACACCGGACTCGTCGGCGACGACCTTCACGCGCGCCAGCATCGCCAGCACGCCGAACATGAGCGCGCCGGTGAGGACGAAGCTGAGGCGCTCCCCCGGGCCGAGCTTCTCCAGGAGCAGCGCGACGGCCGTGATGACGACGAAGATCGCGGCGCCCGCGGTGAGCAGGACGGCCCGGGTGCGGCCGGGTCGGAACGTGACGGGAAGAGCAGGCAGTTCGGACATCTCTGAGTTCTCTACAGGCGGCGTTCGCTACAGGCGGCAGGCGTGGATGGCCGTGGTCAGGATGGCCCGGGCGCCGATGTCGTACAGGTCGTCCATGATGCGCTGGGCTTCCTTGGCCGGGACCATCGCGCGGACGGCGACCCAGCCCTCGTTGTGTAGCGGGGACACGGTCGGCGACTCCAGGCCCGGGGTGAGGGCGACGGCCTTCTCCAGCTGCTCGACGCGGCAGTCGTAGTCCATCATCACGTAGGTCCGGGCGACCAGGACGCCTTGGAGGCGGCGCAGGAACTGCTGGACCTTCGACTCGGCGGCCTCCTCGGCGTCCGCGCCGATGCGGCGGATGACGACGGCCTCGGACTTCATGATCGGCTCGCCGACGACCTCCAGGCCGGCGTTGCGCAGCGAGGTGCCGGTCTCCACGACGTCCGCGATGACCTGGGCGACACCGAGCTGGATCGCGGTCTCGACGGCGCCGTCGAGGTGGACGACGGAGGCGTCGATGCCGTTGTCGGAGAGGTGCTTGGCGACGATGCCCTCGTAGGAGGTGGCGACCGTCTTGCCCTTGAGGTCCGCCAGGTCGTCGCCGACGGTGCCGGGCTTGGTGGCGAAGCGGAAGGTGGAGCGGGCGAAGCCGAGCGGCAGGATCTCCTCGGCGTAGGCGTCGGAGTCGATCAGCAGGTCACGGCCGGTGATGCCGATGTCGAGCTGGCCTGAGGCGACGTAGATGGCGATGTCGCGGGGGCGGAGGTAGAAGAACTCGACGTCGTTGACCGGGTCGACGATCCGCAGTTCCTTGGACTCGCGCCGCTGCTGGTAGCCGGCCTCATGCAGCATCTCCGCCGCAGGGCCGGACAGGGAACCCTTGTTGGGGACGGCGATGCGCAGCATGAGGTCGGCTTCCTTCGTTCGCTCTTACGGTGTGCTGGGTTGCTGGTGCTCAGAGGTGGGCGTACACGTCGTCCAGGGAGATGCCGCGGGCGACCATCATCACCTGGACGTGGTACAGCAGCTGCGAGATCTCCTCGGCGGCGGCTTCCTTGCCCTCGTACTCGGCGGCCATCCAGACCTCGGCGGCTTCCTCGACGACCTTCTTGCCGATGGCGTGGACGCCCTTGTCGACGAGTTCGGCGGTACGGGAGGTGGCGGGATCGCCGTGGGCGGCCTTGTGCTGGAGCTCGGTGAAGAGCTCCTCGAACGTCTTCTTGGACATGGTGACGCTCAGCCTATGCCACATACGCCTTTCGTCAGCGCCAGGGTTCAGATACTGAGCGGAGGGTCGCCGCCGTGGCCACGGCGGCGGTCACCGCCTCGTGTCCCTTGTCCTCGTTGGAGCCCTCGATGCCGGCCCGGTCCAGGGCCTGCTCCTCGGTGTCGCAGGTCAGGACGCCGAAGCCGATGGGGACGCCGGTCTCGACGGAGACCTGGGTGAGGCCCTGGGTCACGCCCTGGCACACGTACTCGAAGTGGGGGGTGCCGCCGCGGATGACGACCCCGAGGGCGACGATCGCGTCGTAGCCGCGGCCCGCGAGGACCTTGGCGACCACCGGGAGCTCCCAGCTGCCGGGGACCCGCAGGAGGGTCGGCTCGTCGATGCCCAGGTCGTGCAGGGCGCGCAGCGCGCCGTCCACCAGTCCGTCCATCACCTTCTCGTGCCACTGTGCCGCGATGACCGCGACCCGCAGGTCGCCCACATTGCGTACGGACAGCTCCGGTGCGCCCTTGCCGCTCACGTTCTTGAGTCTCCTCGGTGTGCTGTTACTGGTTGGTGCAGGTGGACAGGGGGGCCGCGGACACGGGGGCCGTGTCCAGCCAGGGCAGGTCGTGGCCCATCCGGTCCCGCTTGGTGCGCAGGTAGGTCAGGTTGTGCTCGCCCGCCTGCACGGGCATCGGCTCGCGCTCGGTGACCTCGATGCCGTGGCCGCGCAGCGCGTCGGACTTGTCGGGGTTGTTGGTCAGCAGGCGCACGCTGTGCACGCCCAGGTCGGCCAGGATCCGCGCGCCGGCGCCGTAGTCACGGGCGTCCGCGGGCAGGCCGAGTTCGAGGTTGGCGTCGAGGGTGTCGCGGCCGCGCTCCTGGAGTTCGTAGGCACGCAGCTTGGACATCAGACCGATTCCCCGGCCCTCGTGTCCGCGCAGGTAGACGACGACTCCGCGGCCCTCGTCCTGGATGCGTTCCAGCGCCGACTCCAGCTGGGGGCCGCAGTCGCAGCGCAGGGAGTGGAAGACGTCGCCGGTCAGGCACTCGGAGTGGATGCGGACCACGACGTCCTCGCCGTCGCCGAGCTCGCCGTGGACGAGGGCGACGTGCTCGACGCCGTCGACGGTGGAGCGGTAGCCGTACGCGGTGAAGGTGCCGTGGGCGGTGGGGAGATGGACCTCGGCCTCGCGGCGGACGGTGGACTCGGCCGGGAACGACTCGCGCTCGGCCGGAACCCGCTCCACCTGCTTCGGGCGCTCGGCGTCGCGCAGGTAGGTGATCAGGTCCTCGATGGAGATGATCGTCAGGCCGTGCTTGCGGGCGAACGGGATCAGCTCGGGCAGCCGCAGCATCTCGCCGTCCTCGCCGGCGATCTCGACGATGGCGCCGGCCGGGCGCAGGCCCGCGAGGCGGGCGAGGTCGACGGCGGCCTCGGTGTGGCCGTTGCGCACGAGGACGCCGCCGGGGCGGGCGCGCAGCGGGAAGATGTGGCCGGGGCGGACGAGGTCCGACGGCTGCGCCTTGCCGCTCGCCAGGAGCTGGAGCGTGGTCGAGCGGTCGGAGGCCGAGATGCCGGTGGTCACGCCGTGCGCGGCGGAGGCGTCCACGGAGACGGTGAACGCGGTCTTCATCGACTCGGTGTTGTCCTGGACCATCTGCGGGAGCTCCAGCCGCTCCAGCTCGTCCGGCTCCATGGGGGCGCAGATCAGGCCGCGGCACTCGCTCATCATGAAGGCGACGATCTCGGGGGTCGCGTGCTCGGCGGCGATGACGAGGTCGCCCTCGTTCTCCCGGTCCTCGTCGTCGACGACCACGACCGGGCGGCCGGCCGCGATGTCGGCGATGGCTCGCTCGACCGGGTCGAGGGTCAGGTCCTCGATGTCCTCGGTGCGGTACAGGGGCGGTGCCGTGGTCATGCCGGCGCTCCTTCCAGGACGGGCCGCGCGTCGTTGCGGGAGCGCAGCCACCAGTCGCGCATGCCCCACAGGACGAGTGCGCCGTAGATGACGTAGACGAAGCCGGAGAAGGCGTAGCCGTTGGCGAAGTTCAGGGGGACGCCGACCAGGTCGACGAGCAGCCAGGCGAACCAGAACTCGACCATGCCGCGTGCCTGGGCGTACATGGCGACGATGGTGCCGACGAAGATGTAGGCGTCGGGCCAGGGGTCCCAGGACAGGTTCGGGTACGCCTTGAAGAGCAGCGCCACCGCGACGGTGCCGGCGGCGGCCGCCGCGACCATAGCCGCGCGCTCGCGCCAGGTGGCGAACCGGACGCTGATGTGGCCGTCGCCGCCGTCCTCGGTCCGTCCCTTGCTGCGCTGCCACTGCCACCAGCCGTAGAGGGCGACCACCATCACGACCGCCTGCTTGCCGGCGCTGCCGGTCAGGTGGCCGAAGAACGCCCCGAACAGGATCAGGCCGGCGAGGAACTGCACGGGCCAGGTCCATATGGAGCGCCGCCAGCCGAGGGCGAGGGCGGCGAGGCCGAAGAGGTTGCCGATCATGTCCGACCAGAGGATGTGCTGGCCGAACAGGACGAAGGCCTCGGAGTTCAGCGAGTTCACTTCGCCGTCGCCCCTTCGGAGGAGGCCCGGTCGCCCAGCATCCGCTCGACGTACTTGGCGATCACGTCGACCTCCAGGTTGACCGGGTCGCCGGGCTGCTTGAGGCCGAGCGTGGTCAGCGCGAGGGTGGTGGGGATGAGGCTCACGGTGAAGTAGTCGGGTCCGGCGTCGACGACGGTGAGGCTGATGCCGTCGACGGTGATGGAGCCCTTCTCGACCACGTAGCGGGAGAGGGCCGCGGGGAGCGAGATCTTGACGATCTCCCAGTTCTCGGAGGGCTTGCGCTCCAGCACCTCGGCGGTGCCGTCGACGTGGCCCTGCACGATGTGCCCGCCGAGGCGGGCGCCCACGGCGGTGGGGCGCTCCAGGTTGACCCGCGAGCCGACGGCGAGGACGCCCAGGCTGGAGCGGTCGAGGGTCTCGGCCATGACGTCGGCGGTGAATTCGTCGCCCTCGTGGTCGACGACCGTCAGGCACACGCCGTTGACGGCGATGGAGTCGCCGTGCTTCGCGCCGTCGGTGACGACGGGGCCGCGCAGTCGGAAGCGACAGGCGTCGTCGAGGGTCTCGACGGCGGTGATCTCGCCCAGCTCTTCGACGATTCCGGTGAACACTTCCCGGGTCCTCCCTGCCTCATTGGGGCACGGACTCCGGGGCTGTCGATGACGACAGAATGTACGAGCAGGGACACCGGGGGCGACGCCGGACAGGGCTCGCCTCATGGACGAACCGGTACGGCGGCGCGCACGAATGCCCGCCCGCCGCGCACTGCCTCCCATCCGGACTTTAACCGTCGGTCCAGGAATTTCACCTGGTCAACCGGCCGCTGGAGGCGACCGGGTCGCGGACTGTAACCGCCGGTTCGGACTTTCACCGACCCCGGAGTGCGCTGCTTCTGGTACAGGGCCAGTGTGCCACGCCTGATCGGTGTCCATACGGGCGAAGGGTGTGGGGTGGCTCACAGGCGCCTTCGCTGGACTTCCACAGCGTCCGACCAGGGCCTCAACTCCCTTGCGAGGAAATGCCCTTGAGATTGGTCCATACCTATTGACGCTGTGGTCTAGTCCTCTTTACTGTGCGGGAACCTCCCCGTCCTCGGACCCCTCTTCCAGTGGAGCCCCCGCAGACGGCCCGGCGGCGGTGTCGACGGCCCTTGCCCGCCGCCGGGTCTCCCAATGTGCCCCTCGGCGGCCCCCTCGGCGGCTCTGACAGGGTGAGGGCATGACGACCGCCCGCGCCGACGAGTTCGAGACCCACCGTCCCAGGCTGTTCGGTCTGGCGTATCGGATGCTGGGCTCCGCCCACGAGGCCGAGGACACCGTCCAGGACGCGTATCTGCGCTTCAGCGGCGCGGACCGTGGCGCCATCGAGCATCCGGCGGCCTGGCTCGCCAGGGTCGTCACCAACCTCTGTCTCACCCGGCTGACTTCGGCGCGGGCCCGGCGTGAGCAGTACGTCGGGCCCTGGCTGCCGGAACCCGTGATCACCTCGGACGGCACGCTGGGGCCGCTGGAGTCCGCCGAGCAGCGGGACGCCGTGTCGCTGGCGATGCTCGTGCTCCTGGAGCGGCTCACGCCGACCGAGCGGGCGGTCTATGTACTGCGGGAGGCTTTCGCGTACGGCCACCGGGAGATCGCCGAGGTGCTGGAGCTGACCGAGGCCAATTGCCGGCAGCTGTACCGGCGGGCGGTGCAGCGGGTGAACGAGCGGCGGCCGCGGTTCGAGTCGACTCCCGAGCGGCAGGAGGAGCTGGTCAGGTCGTTCCTCACGGCGGCCCGCGACGGAGACCTCGGCGGGCTGGAGAAGCTGCTGGCGGCCGACGTCGTCTGGGAGAGCGACGGGGGCGGCAGGGTCAGGGCGGCGCTGCGGCCGATCGAGGGCCGCGACAAGGTGTTCCGCTTCCTGGCGGGTGCGACGCGGACCTTCATGGCCGGCGTGGAGCTGACGGCGATCGAGATCAACGGCTCGCCCGCGCTCGCCGCGTGGGCGGGGAACTCGCTCATGTCGGTGGTGGTGCTCGACGTGCGCGACGAGCTGGTCGGGCACGCGTGGGCCATGATGAATCCGGACAAGCTGGACTTCGTACGCCGTCAGCTGGCTCGGGCATAGCGACTGTCACATCTCGCGGGGGTCATTCGGTCCCAGCTGACGAGGGGTGCTCCGCTCGGGAGTGCCCGCCGTCCGAGAGGGCTGAACACGATGACCACGATCCTGGTGACCGGCGGGACCGGAACGCTCGGCCGGCACGTCACCGAGCGGCTGCGCGGGGGCGGGCACGAGGTGCGGGTGCTCAGCCGAAGCACCCAGCCGTACGCCGTCGACCTGCGCAAGGGCGGTCCCGGACTGGACACCGCGATGGCGGGCGTGGACACGGTCGTCCACTGCGCGAGTTCGCAGAGCGGCGGCGACCAGGAGGCGGCGGCGCGGCTGATCGAGGCCGCGAAGAAGGCCGGGGTACGGCATCTGGTGTACATCTCGATCGTCGGCGTGGACCTGGTGCCGCTCGGCTACTACAAGTCCAAGCTCGGCGTGGAGCGGATGGTCGAGGCGTCGGGGCTGGGCTGGACCGTGCTGCGCGCGACCCAGTTCCACGACCTGGTGCTGCGGGTGCTCGCGGGCCTGGCCAAAGTGCCGGTGATGCTGGTCCCGGCCGGGGTGAAGGACCAGCCCGTCGAGGTCGCGGAGGTCGCGGACCGGCTGGCCGAGCTGGCCGTGGCGGCTCCCGCCGGGCGGGTCGCGGACATGGGCGGACCCGAGGTGCGGACCTTCGATTCGCTGGCCCGGGCATACCTCCGGGCCACGGGCCGCAAGCGGCTCGTCGTGAAGGTGCCGCTGTGGGGGAAGGCGTACCGGGGCATGCGCTCGGGCGGACTGCTGGCACCGGAGCACGCGGTGGGCAAGGGGACGTTCGAGGAGTACCTGGGACGACGGGTCGGGGGCGGGCGGGACGTCTGAGCGGCGACAGGTCGGGGGCGGGCGGGACGTCTGAGCGGCGACAGGTCGGGGGCGGGCGGGACGTCTGAGCGATGCCCGGGACGCCCTCTGGACCGCTGACCGGCCCGGATCCTTCGACCGCGCCCGCCGGCCCGGGCCTCTCGGCCGCCGACCGGCTCGCGCCCCTCCACCGTCGACCGGCTCAGATCCCTCGACCGCCGACCGGCCTGGCTCCCCCGCGAACGTCAGCGGTCCGGCGGTGCGAAGAGTTCGTTCTGTGCCGCGTCGCGGGCGGTGAGCAGTGCGCCGCGCAGGACGGCGGCGCCGCCCAGGCCGCTGGGTCGGACAACGGTCGCGAGCGGTGACATCCGCCGGACCCGCTCCTCCACCCGCGTGGCGAGCACCTCTCCCCCGGCCTGCCCGACCTCACCGCCGAGGACCACACAGCCGGGGTCGAGGATGGCGACGACGGATGCGGCGCCCACGGCCAGGTGGTCGGCGAGGGTGTCCAGGAAACGGTCGGCGGAGGCGGGCTGCGTGTCGCGGTCCGGCGGGCCGTCCGCGGCCTCCGTGTTCCCGGCCACCAGCGCGGCGGCCCTCGCCACCACCCCCGCGGCCAGCGGCTCGGGCGCGGACGCGTCCTCGACCAGCAGGCCGAACGACCTCGCCAGTTCCACGATCGCCGCCGACCCCGCGAGCGAGTGGAACCCGCCCTCGCAGTCCACCGCCGACGGCAGCCCGGTCGTACCGGGCACCGGCAGGAAGCCGATCTCGCCGGTGCCGCCGGAGGCGCCGCGGCGCAGCGCCCCGTCGAGGACGACGGCCGCGCCGGTGCCGTGGCCGAGCCACAGCAGGACGTAGGTGTCCCGGTCGGCGGCGACTCCGTCGCGCTGTTCGGCGAGGGCGGCGAGGTTGGTCTCGTTCTCGACGATGACGCGGGCCTCGGGCAGCCGTTCCTGGAGGGCCGCGACCAGGCTGCGGTGCCATTCGGGCAGGCCGGTGGAGTCACGCAGTTCGCCGCTCGCCGGGTCGATCAGGCCCGGTGCGCCTATCCCCACCGTATGGAGCCGGTCCGCCCCGGCCTCCTTCAGGACCCGCTCCACCAGCGCCACCGCCTGCTCCACCGCGGGCCCGGTCCCGGCGTCACCGCCGATCGGCGCCGACGCCTCGGCGAGCACGGTCCCGACCAGGTCGGACACGATCACCGAGACGCCTTCGGTACGGACGTCCAGGGCCGCGAGGTGGGCACGGTCGGCGACGATGCCGTACAGCTTGGCGTTCGGGCCGCGGCGCTGCTCGCCGGCCTCGCCGACGACCGCTATCAGGCCGGCGTCGGTCAGGCGCTCGACGAGGTCGGCCACGGTCGGCCGGGACAGTCCGGTCAGCTGCTTGAGCTGTCCTGCCGTCAACGAGCCCTGCTGCTGGAGCAGTCGGAGGGCGAGCCGGTCGTTGATGGCCCGGGCGGTGCTCGGGGATGCGGGCATGCCGGGATCCTTCCAGATCGGCTGGGCCGTGCGGGGCACGGCACCGGGTGGCCGCGAGAACACTGGTGAGCGGCGGCGAAGGCACTCTATCTATCAGGCAGGGTTCCTGATAGTTTACGCCGGGCTCAGCACGAAACGAAGACCGGGAGGGGTCGCACAATGGGTGGGATGGTCTACGACCTGCGCGAAGTGAGGCGCGCCCGGTACGCCGTGGCCGCCGTCTTCGCCGTGCACGGCGCCGTCACCGGCTCGTTCGCGACGCGCGTGCCGTGGATCCAGGACCATGCCGGCGTCAGCGCCGGCCAGTTGGGCATCGCGCTCGCCTTCCCCGCGCTCGGCGCCTCCGTCGCGATGCCGCTGGCGGGGAGCATCTCGCACCGCTTCGGCGCCCGGAACGCCCTGCGCGGGCTGATCGCCCTGTGGACGCTGGCGCTCATCCTGCCCTCGCTCGCCCCCAACCTGCTGACCCTGTGTCTGGCGCTGTTCGTCTACGGCGCCACGGCGGGCATGGCGGACGTGGCGATGAACGCGCTCGGCGTCGAGGTCGAGACCCGGCTGGGCCGGTCGATCATGTCGGGCCTGCACGGCATGTGGAGCGCGGGCGCCCTGATCGGCTCGGCGGCCGGCACACTCGCGGCGCACCTCGGCTCGGACGCCCGGCTGCACCACGCGCTCGCGGCGGTGACGCTCACGCTTCTCGGCGTGGCGGCCTGCCAGTGGGTGCTCGACCTCCAGCCGGCCGAGGACGAGGAGCCGCCGCCCCGGTTCGCGCTGCCGCCCAAGTCGGCGCTGCTCATCGGCGCGGTCGGGTTCTGCGCGGTGTTCGCGGAGGGCGCGAGCCTGGACTGGTCGGCGGTCTATCTGCGGGACCAGCTGGACACCTCGGCGGGTCTCGCGGCGGCCTGCACGACCGGGTTCACGCTCACCATGGCGATCGCCCGGCTCGTCGGCGACAAGGTGGTGGACCGCTACGGCTCCGTGCGCACGGTCCGGTTCAGCGGTGTCCTCGCCACGCTCGGCGGGCTGCTCATCATCGTGTCGGACCAGCCGGTCCTTGCGATGGCCGGGTTCGCGCTGCTGGGGCTCGGCATCGCGGTGGTCGTGCCGCTGTGCTTCGCGGCGGCGGGCCGCAGCGGCCCGAACCCCTCGCTGGCCATCGCCGGTGTCGCGACGATCACCTACACCTCGGGGCTCGTCGCCCCGAGCGCGATCGGCGGTATCGCCCAGGCGACCAGCCTGGTGGTGTCGTTCTGCCTGGTCACGGTGCTGTCCTTCGGGCTCGTGGTGTTCGCGCGCGTCCTGCGCGCGGGTGACCGTGAGCGCCCGAAGGTCAGCCGGCCGGACGCAGCAGTTCCCGACCCGCGGCCCTGAATCCCTCGCTCCACGGCGCCGGGCGCAGTGTCCCGGCGTCCAGCCGGACCAGGACCCTGGTGCCGTGGGCGTAGGTCACCGAGCCGTCGGCCGAGCAGAACCGGAATCCGTACGTCAGCCCGGTGTTGCCGAGCCGCTCCAGCCAGAGGTGGACGGCGTAGACGCCGGGCTTGGTGACCGGCGCCTCGTAGCCGATCCGCAGTTCCTTGACCGCGTTGCAGGCGTCGCCGGCGGCGACCCAGTCGCCCTCGAAGCGGAAGCCGTGCTCCTGCCACAGTTCGGTCCAGGCCCGCTCGACCATCAGCGGGTAGCGGGCGTTGTGCAGCAGCCCGAGCGCGTCCAGGTCGTCGAAGTGGACGGTCACGGGGATGAGCCGGCCGTAGGAAAGGGCGGGCGCTGTCGGGGCTTCGGCGGTCACGTGCGGGACTCCTGGGACGTACGAGTTGACTCCCACCATCCTAAGCGGACGCTCAGCATCCCTGATGGGCCCGGGTCGGCGCCGCCTCCGGTGTCCCTGACAATGGTCCGGACCCACCCGCACGACGAAAGCGAAACCGCACCATGGATCTCGGCGTCCGCTGGAAACTGCACGGCGGCGACGGACGCACCCCGGCGCCCGGAGCGGTCGTCCGGCCCGACGAACGCCTGACCTGGCCCCGCACGGTCGGACTCGGCGCCCAGCACGTGGTGGCGATGTTCGGCGCGTCGTTCGTGGCGCCGGTCCTGATGGGGCTCGACCCCAACCTGGCGATCATGATGTCGGGCGTCGCGACGGTGATCTTCCTGCTGGCCACGCGCGGCCGGGTGCCCAGCTACCTCGGCTGCTCGCTGTCCTTCGTCGGCGTCGCGGCGGTCATCCGGGCCGACGGGGGCTCCAGCGCGGTCGTGACCGGCGCGGTCCTGGTCGTCGGCGCGGTGCTGTTCCTGGTGGGCCTCGCCGTGCAGCGGTTCGGGGCGCGGATCATCCACGCCACCATGCCGCCGATCGTCACCGGCGCGGTGGTGATGCTGATCGGCTTCAACCTGGCGCCGGTGACGGCCTCCACGTACTGGCCGCAGGACCAGTGGACGGCGCTGCTGGTGATGCTGTTCACCGGTCTGGCCGTGGTCTGCCTGCGCGGTTTCTGGTCCCGGATCGCGATCTTCCTGGGCCTGGTCCTCGGCTACGGCATCTCCTGGGCCTTCGACCGGATCTTCGGCCGGATCCACTCGGCCGACGCGAGCGGCAAGGTCACCGACCACTGGCGCCTGGACCTCTCCGGCGTCGGCAGGGCCGACTGGATCGGCCTGCCCGATCTGCACGGCCCGTCCTTCCAGTGGTCGGCGATCCTCGTAGCGCTGCCCGTCGTCATCGCCCTGGTCGCCGAGAACGCCGGACACGTCAAGGCGGTCGGCGAGATGACCGGCGACAACCTCGACAGCAAGCTGGGCACCGCGATCTCCGCGGACGGCGCCGCCTCGGTGCTCTCCACCGCGGTGGGCGGCCCGCCCAACACCACGTACTCCGAGAACATCGGCGTGATGGCGGCGACCCGCGTCTACTCCACCGCCGCCTACTGGGCCGCCGCCGGCTTCGCGCTGCTCTTCGGCGTCTGCCCCAAGTTCGGCGCGATCGTGGCCGCGATCCCGGGCGGCGTCCTCGGCGGCATCACGGTCATCCTCTACGGCATGATCGGCCTGCTCGGCGCGCAGATCTGGATCAACGCCGAGGTGGACCTGCGCAATCCGCTGAACCTGGTGCCGGCCGCCGCGGGCATCATCATCGGCGTCGGCAACGTCACCATGGAGTTCACCGACACCTTCGAGCTGAGCGGCATCGCGCTGGGCACGCTGGTGGTCATCACCGGCTACCACACACTGCGGGCGTTCGCCCCGGCCCACCTCAAGACCCAGGAGCCGCTCCTCGACGAGGGGACGTCGTCCTACGACGAGGAGCGCGGCACCGGCGAGGGCACTCAGCGCGCCAGCTCGTAGGCGTACGACGCGGTGAACGTGCCCGGCCTGCCCTTGCACCCGTCCGACTCCCCCGGGAGCTTCACCCACAGGTAGGCGTCGATCCGGGACTCGCCCGTCGCGAGGGTCGGCGCCCGGCCCAGCTTGCGGCCCGACGGATCGCACCACTCCCCGTCCGCCGGGGCACCGGCGCCGTTGCGGCTGGTGTCGATGACGGCACCCAGGCTCGCGGGACCGTCGAGGGCGTCGAGGACCTGCCGGTCGTAGGCGATCTCGGCGGACGTGGCGCGGAAGTTGGAGACATTGCTGAAGACGCCGTCGGAGGAGGCGGTCGAGGCGGCGCCGGCCTGCCGCAGCCAATCCGCCTGCCTGGCGGGCGCGTTCCAGCCGGAGTGCCCGGCGTCGTAGTAGACGCGGGCCCTGGGGTTGGCGGCCTTCATGACGCGGCCCGCACGGGCGAGGGAGGCGAAGCGGTCGGCGCGGGCGCGCTCCGAGAGGCAGTCGGCCTGGGCGACGGAGTCGGGCTCCAGGACGACGATGACGTCGCCGGAGCCGAGCCCGGCGGCGAACCGGTCGATCCAGGCGTCGTAGGCGTCGAGGCCGGGCGCCCCGCCCTCGGAGTACCCGCCGCAGTCGCGGTCCGGTATCGCGTACGGCACGACCACCGGGACGCGCCCGAGCGCCGAACCGCCCGAGGTGACCGCGCGGACCCGGGCGGTGATGATGTCCGGCGTGAAGTCCGCGAACCACACCGCGGCCGGCTGGGCGGCGATCCGGGACTCGATGACGGCGTGGCGCGGGTCGGCGGGGTTGTCGCGGACCCATTCGAGGACCTGGGAGTCGGGGTGGCGGTACAGGCGGCTGGAGACCACGGCCGTGCTCTGCCTCCTCTCGGCCCGTGTGGGCGAGGGCGTGGGGGTGGCCTTCTCCCGCGTCCGGGTGGGCGAGGCTGAGGTCGGCGAAGGGGACCTCGTGGCCGACGGCGACGCGGACGGCAGGAGTGGCAGGGAATCCAGGCTCGGCGAGCGCGTGACCCGGGGCGGCCCGGCCTCGTCGGAGCCTCCGCGGTCGTCGAGCGCGGAGACCATTCCGGTGACCGCGCCGACGGCGACCACGACCGAGGCCGCCACCACCATGACGCTCCGCCTGACGCCCCTGCGGCGCTCGGCACGGCGTGCGGCCAGTCGCTGGGCGCGTGAGCCTGGCACGGTCCTGCTCCCCCTCCCCCACAGCGAGCGCGTCCCCCGTTCTGGGGAAGCGCCGGGCCCGCCGACACTGCGGCCACCCTAAAGCTGGGACATTGCCCCCATGGCGCAATGCGAACAATTCACCACAGCCGTGGACGCGGTCATCTCCCGTATGCGCTCCCTTGCAGCGATGCTCCCCGAACGCGACGGTGTCGCCGTCTTCAACCGCGTCTACCTCGCCGTCACGGAGGAGGTCGACCGGCACATCGACGGCGGCCGGTTCCCGGACACGCGGGCGGCGATCACGCTGGACGTGCGGTTCACGGAGCGCTATCTCGCGGCGGTGGAGTCGGCCGAGGACGAGCGGCGCCCGCCCGCGTGCTGGCGGCCCCTGTTCCAGATGCGGCGCCATCCGGGCGTACGGCCGTTGCAGTTCGCGCTCGCCGGCATCAATGCGCACATCGGCCACGATCTGGCGCTCGCGGTGGTGGACGCCTGTCGTAGCCTCGGCTGCGAACCCGTCGAGCTGGAGGACGAGTTCGATCGTGTGGGTGATCTCCTCGTCTCGCTGGAGGAGCGCATCCGCGAAGATCTGATGCCGGGTCCCGATCTGCTCCAGATCGCCGACCCGATCACTCATCTGCTCGGCTCCTGGAGCCTGGAGCGCGCGCGGGACGCCACCTGGTCGTCGGCCCGGGCGCTGTGGGCGCTGCGCGGGTACCCGGAGCTCGCCGAGGAGTTCACCGAGCGGCTCGACGCAGCGGTGGGGTTCGCGGGACGCATGCTGCTCACGCCACTGGCGGACTGATCTCGGCCACACCGCGCGGTACACCTGACCCACGCGGGTACCCGGGTTAAGTTGACGATTGAACCGTCAGTGACGGACCCGAACCGATCTGTGACGGACCGACGCAAAGGAGCGTACGGATGGCCCTTCGGCTGGGGCTCAGCCTCCCTCAAGCACAGCAGTACGACATCGGCCGTGACGTACCGGACGTCGCGCGCACCGCCGAGCGGATCGGCTACGAGAGCTTCTGGGTCTACGAGCGGGCCCTGTTCCCCGAGCCCCAGACCCAGGGCCTGTACGGCATCGAGGGGCTGGCGTGGCCCGACATGTACCGGGGCGTCCCGGACCCCCTGGTCACGCTGACCCTGGCGGTGTCCGCGACCGAGCGGGCCCGGCTCGGCACCAGCATCCTGGTGGCACCGCTGCACAACCCGTTCCAGCTGGCCAAGGCGCTCGCCACGCTGGACGCGGCGAGCGGCGGCCGGGTCGTGGCGGGATTCGGCACCGGCTGGTCGCTCGACGAGTACGCGGCGGCGGGCGTGGCGCCGTTCGAGGAGCGCGGCAAGGTCCTCGACGAGATGATCGAGGTGTGCCGGGCCGTGTGGGGTCCGGACCCGGTGTCCTACGACGGACCGCACTCCAAGGTCGCCTCGGCCGTGGTGGCGCCCAAGCCCGCCCGGCCGATCCCGATCCTGGTGCCCACCAACAGCAAGAAGGCGATGACCCGGCTCGTCGACCGCCTCGACGGCTGGATGCCGATCGCCATGGGCGCCGAGCAACTCACCTCGCAGTGGCGGCAGTTGCAGGACCTCGCGGCCGAGCGCGGACGCACCGAGCCGATCCAGGCCGTGGTCCGGATCAACGCCCAGTACAGCGCGAAGGCGTACGACGGCGCCGACCGCGCCGCGTTCCAGGGCAGCGCCGACCAGATCGTGGAGGATCTGGCCGCGCACGCCGCGGACGGGCTCGACGAGTTCTTCTTCGAGCTCCAGGGCCTCGCGCGCGACGCCCAGGAACTCAAGGACGTCGCCGCCGAGGTGTATGAGGCCGTGCGGGCCGCCGGACTCTGACGGCCCTGCCCGGGGTCAGTCCTCGGGCAGCTCGACCGGCGCGATCTCGTCGTAGACGTCGCCCGGACCCGGGTTGACCGCGTCCGTCGACCCGCCGAGGTGGTGCATGACGCCCCAGACCGCGTTCAGCGCGGTCTGGACCGCGCCCTCGGCCCAGCCGGCCGTCCAGGAGATGTCGTCGCCTGCGAGGAAGATGCCCCGCTTGTCCTCGGGCAGCCGGTCCTGCATGAAGTGCGTGAACAGGCGGCGCTGGTAGCGGTAGTGGCCGGGCAGGTTGGCCTTGAACGCGCCCATGAAGTAGGGCTCGTTCTCCCAGGAGACGGTCACCGGGTTGCCGATGATGTGCTTCCTGATGTCGACCTTCGGGTAGATCTCGCCGAGCGACTTCAGCATGACCTCCATCCGCTCGTTCGCGGACAGCGGCAGCCACTTCAGGCTGTCGTCGCACCAGGTGTACGACAGGCAGATCACGGCGGGCTTGTCCGGTCCGTCGTCCAGGAGGTAGGTCCCGCGCGTCATCCGGTCGGTGAGTGTCATCGACATCACGTCACGCCCGGTCTCCTCGTCCTTGTCCAGCCAGAACGGCCGGTCGACGGGGACGAACAGCTTCGAGGACTCCATGTAGTGGGTGCGCTCGATCGCCGTCCAGTGGTCGATCGGGAAGAGCGAGTCGTCGCAGGCGATCTTCGACAGCAGCATCCAGGACTGGGCGGTGAAGATCGCCGCCGGGTAGGTGCGGATGTCGCCGTCGGCGTCGGTCACGGTGATCCGGTTGCCGGCGGCGCGGTACAGCCGGGTCACGGCCGGGCGGGGCGCGCCGTTCTCGTGCAGGGACGCCAGCGAGGTGCCGTAGGACCAGTGGACGATCTTCTCCGGCTCGCGCTCCCACAGGCGCACCGGCAGCTGCTGGGAGCCGCCGACGATGCCGCGGTGGTGGTCGTCGGCCTCGGTGTAGACGACGCGCAGGATCTCCAGGATGGAGTTCGGGAAGTCGGTGTCCCAGCCGCCGGTGCCGAAGCCGACCTGGCCGAAGATCTCACGGTGCCGGAAGGACTTGAAGGCCTCGGAGTCGCAGAGGAAGCCGTAGAAGGTCTGGTTGTCGAGCTTCTCGACGAGCTTCGCCCAGATCTCGCGGATGCGCGGCACGTCCCGCTCGCGCATGGCCCGGTTCATGTCGGAGAAGTCGGCGCCCTCTTCGAGGCACTTGTTCCACGCCTCGGCGACGTCGCGGTAGACCTGCGGCAGGTCGTCGATCGTCTCGGCGTAGTGCGACTCGCCCTTGAGGTCGACGACGGTGGAGGGCGTGGCCTCGGCGAGGGGGTTGGGGAACGGGCTGGTCTTCAGGCCCACCAGGTCGATGTAGTGCTGGAGCGCCGTGGAGGACGGCGGGAAGCGCATCGCGCCCATCTCGGCCGTCAGGCCCTCGGTGCTGGGGCCGTCGAAGCCGACGGTGCGCAGCCGGCCGCCGATCTCGTCGGCCTCGTACACGACCGGCTTCAGGCCCATCTTCATCAGCTCGTAGGCGGCGATGATGCCGGACAGGCCGCCGCCGATGACCGCGATCTCGGTGCCGTGCCCGGTCGCCGGTATCTGGCCGAGCCCCGCCGGGTGGGCGAGGAAGTCGTCGTAGGCGTAAGGGAAGTCCGGGCCGAACATGGTGATCGGCGGCTGCTGCTGCTCGTCGGTGTGCTCGACGGCGTTGGGCACCATGGACGTCATGGGGTACGGACTCCTTGCGACTGCGTCAGGGGGGGGGAAGCGGGGGAAGCGGGGGAATTCAGACGAGCGATCCGTAGAGGCCGGGGCGGCGGTCCTTCAGATACGGGTTCGCCTCGCGGGAAGCGGCGACGAAGGAGGGGTCGACGTCGGCGAGGACGAGTTCCTCGGCGTGGCCGGCCCGGGTGCGGGCGACTCCGTCGGGGCCGGCGAGCGTGGAGAGGCCGACGAACTCGAACTCCCCTTCCCGGCCGACCCGGTTGACGTAGGCGACGTACATCTGGTTCTCGAAGGCCCGCACCGGGATCATCGACTCGGCGACGAACTGGAACGGGTGCATCTGCGCCGTCGGCACGACGAGCAGGTCGGTGCCGGCGAGGGCGTGGGCCCGGACGTTCTCCGGGAACTCGACGTCGTAGCAGATCAGGATGCCGACCCGGACGCCGTGGAGTTCGGCCTGGACGATCTGCCGGTCGCCCGGCGTGAAGTGGTCGCGCTCGAAGCAGCCGAAGAGATGGGTCTTGCGGTAGTTCGCCAGTCGGGTGCCGTCGGCGGAGATCAGCTGGGCGGAGTTGAAGACGACGTCGCCCTCGCGCTCCGGGTAGCCGTAGACGACGGCCAGGCCGTGCCGGCCGGCGATCTCGGCGACCGCGTCCGCGCAGTCGCCGTCGGCGGGCTCGGCGAGACGGGCGATGTCGTCGCCGATCGCGTAGCCGGTGAGGAACATCTCCGGCGCCACCAGCAGCCCGGCGCCCGCGGCGGCGGCACGGTCCGCGGCGTCGTCGAGGACCTTGAGGTTCTCGACGGTCGAGCCGGGACGGCCGGAGCTCTGGAGCAGGGCGGTGCGCATGCGTGTCCTCACCGGGGCGAAAGGGTGATTGTGGGGGCCATGTAGACGGTACGGGCGGCTGACCAGGCCGGACAAGAAGGAGCCGTTGCGCGCCGGTGAGCGGTTTGTTGCGTGCGCCGCGGGGTCGGCGGCGATTCGTTGCGCGACCTCGGGCGTAGTTCCGCTCGTCCCCGGGGCGCAGGGCCCGGCGACTCCCCCGCCGAGCGGCGGAGACCGGGTCCCGCCCCCGGCGCGATGTGGCACCGGCACGGCACCGGGAGAGTGGGGACCGACCGCTTGACCTGGGGAAAGGACCGCGATGAACCACCGTACGAAGATCGTCGTGCTCGGCTCCGCACTGCTGCTCTGCGCCACGGCGGCCTCCGCCGCCGCCACCGCGTCCGACGACGCGCCGCGGCAGCGGGAGGCAGCCGCGCTCACCGGCACCGCCAAGCTGTACCGCTCGGCCGGGGACGACATCACGTTCTCCTTCGACGCCCATCTGGCGGCGAAGGACAACGCCGACCCGATGAAGGCGACCGGCACCTTCGAGTGGAGCCACTACCTGGACGGCGAGGGCGCCCGGGCGAAGGCGAAGGTCGACTGCCTGGTCACCGGCGGGAAGGTGGCCGTCGTCTCCGGTGTGATCACCGACTCCGACCTGCCGGGCGCCGAGGGCAAGCGGGTCGGCATCACCGTCCATGACGTCGGCCGCCGTGACCGGCTCGGCTACAGCTGGGCCTCCACGGGCAGCCCCGTCGAGACGAAGGAGCTGCCCAAGTGCGTGGGCTCCGCCCCCTTCGAGAAGGTCAGGAAGGGGACGGGCGACTTCACGGTCGTGCCGTGGCGGCCCGACTTCTAGCGAGCGCCAGCGCCGTCACCAGATAGGGCACCGCCAGCACGGCGAAGACGGTGCTGTGCGCCGCCTCGGTGCCGAGCAGCGCGTACACGCCGAAGGTGACGACCGTGGCGAGCTCGGTGCCCAGGCTCGCCACGGAGGTGAGCGTGGCCCGGCGCGACTCGTCGATGCGGTGCTGGAGCCGGACGTCGGCGAGCACCTCGGCCAGCTGGAACCCGGCGAAGGCGAGGCCGACCAGCGCGATACCGGCCAGGGACCGGGCCGCGGCGCCGACGGCCAGGGCGAGGGCACTGGCCGCGAGGAGCGCCGCGAGCCCGGTCGTGCCGAGGCGTTCGGCCGGTCCGGTCAGGAGGCTGCCCAGGGTGACGCCTGCCCAGATCAGCATGATCAGGTACGGCACGGTCGCCTCGGCGACGCCGAGGTCGCGGACCAGCAGCGGGGTGTACTCGTCGAGCGCGCCCCACACCGCGGCGACGGCGGGGACCAGCAGCAGGGCGCCGCGCACCGTACGGTCCCCGCGGACCTCGGCGAGTCCGGTCCGCAGGGTCTTCGCCCAGCCGTCGTCGCCGGTCCCGGGCCGCACCCGGTGCTCGGGGAAGCGGGTCGCGACGGCGGCGGTCAGCACACAGGCGACGAAGCTGGCGGCACCGACCGCCGCGTAGCCCCCGCGGGCGAGGACGGGCCCGGCGAGGCCGATGGAGGACACGGTGCCCAGCAGCCGCGCGGCCCGGGACCGGCCCATGACGCCGGCGTACCGGTCGGCAGCGCCCAGCCGGTCCAGTTCGTCGTAGACCAGCGCCTCCAGGGCACCGGAGCCGAGCGCCCCGCCGGCGCCCCACAGGACGAAGCCGGCCGCGAAGGCCCAGTACGACGGGACGGCCACCCACAGGACGAAGCCGGCGGCGGTGAGCAGCGGGCCGATCCACAGCAGCCGGCGCCGCGACACGGCGTCGGCCCAGGCACCGGAGGGCACCTCCAGGAGCACACCGGTGATCGACCACAGGGCGAACAGGGAGGAGATCTGCCAGAGCGACATGCCGGTGTCGGCGAACAGCAGCGCGTACACCGGGTAGAGCAGGACGAAGTCGTCGAGGAACGAGTAGCCGTACAGCGTGGTCGTCAGCCGCCGGACACCGGTGGCGGGCACACGCGCAGGTGAGAGTGTCATGAGGCCTTCCCGCAGGGACGTTTCGGACACCGGGGGTACGGCGTCCGAGGCGGCCCTCGGGAGGCACGGCTGGTGGATCAATGTCGCCAGGTCATGGCACCGATGGTAGGCGCCCGTGGCTCATTCGCGCAGGGAGAATGTGGTGATCACGGCGGCGTGGTCGGACGGCCACTCGTTGTGCTCCACGTCCGGCCACGGGCGCGGTGTGCCGCTGACGCAGGTCTGGGAGTGCAGCACGCGCAGGCCCCGGTGCAGCACGAAGTCGATCCGGTCCTGCGGCTCCGGGCGGCCGCTGCCGTCCTCGTGCAGGGCGTGGATCGGCGACCAGGTGTGGCCGGGGTGGGCGGCGGGGTCGGGGTGGGCCTCCCGGTAGGAGTCGCGCAGGCCCGCCTCCTCCGCCGCCTTCGTCACCGGCCACTCGACGTCCGGGCGGTCGAGGTGGGAGGGGCTGTTGAAGTCGCCGACGAGGACGACGGGCACGCCGGGGGCGGCGCTCTCCTCGATCCGGTGCAGGGCGTCCCGCATCTGTGCGAGCCGCACCTGTTCATGGGCGACGAGCTCGGCGGCCGGGAGCCCGTCGAAGGCGGACTCGTAGGGGCCGTAGGGCGTGTAGTCGAGGTGGGCCGTCCAGATGTCGACCTCGCGCTCGCCCGCCCGGACCCGGACGCCGGCCGCGCCGTAGAAGCCGACGGCCGGGTCGCCGAATCGGGCCGTGATCGGATGGCGGCTGATGACGCCGAGGTTCTCGCCGGCCCGGTGGTGGTACCAGCCGAGGGCGTCGGCGAGGTCCTCGGCGGCGGTGCCGTTGGTCTCCTGGAGGCCGACCACGTCGACGCCGGTCTCGGCGATGACCTTGAGCTGCTTGGCGAGGTGGTCATGGACCTTGGTGCCGCCGTGCCAGAGGTTCCAGCTCATGACGCGCAGCTCGTGCGAGGGCGCGGCGGCGGTCGGCAGGGTGCGCAGCCGCTGCGTGGTGACACCCTCCAGGCTGGGCAGGACGGTCCGGCCGGGGGCCGGCTCGATCGGTGCGAGCGAGGGCACCGCGAGCACCGTGCAACCGGCCGCCTCGGCGGAGCTGACGCCGGTACGGGTGTCCTCGACGGCGACGCAGGCCGCCGGGTCGACGCCGAGGGCGCGGCAAGCGGCGAGGTAGGGGTCGGGGGCGGGCTTGGTGCGGTCGGTGTCGTCGGCGGTGACGGAGACCGCGAAGCGGCTCGCGCCGAGGGCTTCGAGGACGGTGTCGGCGACGGCCCGGGGAGACGCCGTGACCAGGGCCGTGGGGACGCCGTCGCGGGCGAGGGCGTCGAGCAGGTCGAGGGCGCCGGGGCGCGGGACGATGCCGGCGCGGACCCGGTCGGCGAACTCGCGGTGCAGCGCGTCGGCAAGTTCGGCGGCCGGCGCGCCGGTGGCCGCGGCCAGCCAGTCGGCGGTGTGCTCGACGGGCCGGCCGAGCACCTCGGCCTCGTCCGCCTCGGTCAGGGCCCGGCCGGCGACCTGCTCCACCGCCTCCCACCACAGTCGCTCGGTGTCGACGAGCGTGCCGTCCATGTCGAACAGGACGGCCTGGAGCGGGAGTCGAGTCACGGTTGTCTCTTTCTTGCGTGGGGGGATCAGGTGGGTCGTACGGGGGTCAGCGGCTGCGTTCGGCCACCAGTACGGGCCGCTCGGGCAGCGACACGCTCACCGCGGCGCCCGCGCCGAGCGCGGCCGTCTCATGGGCGGGCAGGTCGGCCTTCACCTCGGTGCCGTCGGCGAGCCGTACGGTCAGCCGGGTGGTGGCGCCGAGGAACGCGGTGGCGACCACGCGCGCCTCGGAGGCGTCGTCGGCGCGCACGGCCACGGCCTCCGGCCGCACCAGCACGTCGACCTCGGACATCCGGGGTGCGTCGCCGTCGACGGGCAGCCGCCGGCCCAGCACCTCGACATCGCCGTCGACGAGCGTGCCCGGGATCCGGCTCATGGTGCCGACGAACTCGGCGACGAAGGCGGTCGCGGGCCGGCCGTACAACTCGGCGGGCTCGGCGCACTGTTCGAGCCGCCCGGAGCGCATGACGGCGACCCGGTCGGCCATGGACAGGGCCTCCTCCTGGTCGTGGGTGACGAACAGGGTGGTGATGCCGAGCTCCCGCTGCAGCCGCCGGATCTCCTCGCGCAGCGTCAGGCGGACCTTGGCGTCCAGTGCGGAGAGCGGCTCGTCGAGGAGCAGGACCCGCGGGCGCAGGGCGAGCGCGCGGGCCAGGGCGATGCGCTGCTGCTGGCCGCCGGAGAGCTCGTGCGGGTAGCGCTCGCCCTTGTCGGCGAGGCCGACCAGCTCCAGCAACTCGGCGGCGCGGGCCCGCCGTTCGGCGGTGCGCACCTTGCGCATGCGCAGCCCGAAGGCCACGTTGTCGAGGGCGCTCAGATGCGGGAAGAGGCTGTACGACTGGAAGACCATGCCGGCGTCACGGCGGTGCGCGGGGATGGCGGTGACGTCCTCGCCGTCCACCAGCACCTGCCCGGAGTCGGGGTGTTCGAACCCGGCGAGCATGCGCAGGGCGGTGGTCTTGCCGCAGCCGGACGGGCCGAGCAGGGCGAGCAGTTCGCCGGGTTCGACGGTGAGGTCGAGTCCGTCGAGGGCGACGGTGGACCCGAACTCCCGGCGCAGGCCGCGGAATTCGACGGTGGCGGCCTGCACGGCCGTCGCTTCGGCTGTCTTTTCTAGCACGGTCATGATCATCCCCGGGAGTCGGAACGGGTACGGCCGCCGAAGCCGGCCATCACGAGAAGGAGCACCCAGGTCACGAGCAGGCTCAGCACGGACACGGCGACCGACAGCTGGGCCTGCGAGCCGCTGACGTTCACGATCCACACGGCGAAGGGCTGGAAGCCCAGCAGCTGCGCGACCGTGAACTCGCCGAGCACGAGGGCGAGGGTGAGGAAGGAGGCGTTGAGCAGGGCGCCGCGGAGGTTGGGCAGCACGGCCCGGACCAGCGCCTGCGGCCAGCCGGCACCGCAGCTGCGGGCGGCCTCCACCAGGGTGCGTACGTCGATGGCGCGCAGTCCGGCGTCCAGGGCCCGGTACACGAACGGCAGCGCCATCACGACGTAGGCCAGGACCAGCACCACGGGGAAGTCCGGGTTCTGGATCGCGACGAACGTCTGGAACAGCGGCGTGCGCGACAGGTGCTCGGGCCCCCACTTCAGCACCGTGCCGATGCCGGCGACGAACGCGATGGGCGGCACGACCAGCGGCAGCGAGCAAACCACCTCGACGACCGGCCGCAGCCGGGGCGCGCCGAGCCGCAGGGCGACCATGGCGGGCACCATCAGCAGCAGGACGACGACGATGGTGGCGAGGGCCAGCTCCAGCGAGAGCAGCAGGCTGGAGACGAAGCCCTCGGTGGAGAAGATCTGCGTGTACGCGTCGAAGGTGAGTCCCTGCCCGGGCACATCGACGGTGAATACGACGGACGCGGCCAGCGGCACCAGGAAGTACAGGCCGGCGAGGCCGAGCACGCCCCACCGCCACAGGTTCAGGCGAGCCATCGGGCGCTCCGTCGTTGCAGGGGCAGATACACGGCCATCACCAGGCCGGCGACCAGGACCATGTCGAGGCTGAGGGCGAGCGCCACGTTCTCCTGCCCGACCAGGACGTTCCCGGAGAGCGCGTCGGCGATCTGGAGTGTGACCAGCGGGATCGAGCTGCCCACCATGGCGGCGGCCGTGGCATACGCGGCGAAGGCGCTGCCGAAGAGCAGGACGAAGCCGCCGAGGAGCGTGGGCAGCAGGACGGGCAGGGCCACGTGCCGCCAGTACTGCGCGGTCGTCGCGCCGTTGTTCTGCGCCGCCTCGCGCCACTGGGAGCGCAGGCCCTCCAGGGCGGGGGTGATGGTGAGGACCATCAGCGGGATCAGGAAGTACAGGTAGACCAGGACCAGGCCCCAGAAGCTGTACAGGTCCCAGCCCTTGTCGCTCAGGCCCAGGTGCCGGGTCAGCACACCGGCGTTGCCGAGCGTGGCGACGAAGGCGAAGGCCAGCGGGACGCCGCCGAAGTTCGCGAGCACCCCGGAGGCGGTGAGCACGGCCTCGCGCAGCGCGCGGAAGCGGGAGGTCACCACGGCCTGGGCGAGCGGCAGCCCGAACAGGGTGCCGAGCGCGGCGGAGACCGCGGACAGTTTGACGCTGCCGAGCAGGGCCGTGAGGTAGGCGCCCTGCAGCGAGTTCGTCAGGTTGTCGGCGGTGTACGAGGTCGCGGCCGTGGCCGGGTCCTTGGCGGTGAAGGCGCCGTTCAGCATGGCCAGGGCGGGGAGGCCGAAGGCCAGCGCGGTGAAGACGAGGAGCGGGAGGACGGCGAGCCAGCCGCCGACGGCACGGCGCCGCCGCTTCAGCGGAGCGGCGGTCGCCGTGTCGACCCGGGTGAGGGTGGTCGTCATCCGGAGACGGCCTTCGCCCAGCCCTGGCCGAGAACCGTCTTGGCCTTGTTCTGCTGGTCCTCGGTCGGGAAGGCGGGCGTCCCGGAGACCTCGGGCAGCTTGGCCGCGGCCGTCTTGTCGAGGGTGCCGGCCTTGTCCATGGCGGGCATCAGCACCGGGCGGGCGAAGCCCTTGAGCCACAGGTTCTGGCCCTCGGTGCTGTAGAGGTACTCCTGCCACAGGCGGGCGGCCGCGGGATGCGGGGCGTCCTTGTTGACGGCCTGGGAGTAGTACTGCGAGAACTTGCCGTCGCTCGGCACCGACACCTGCCAGTCGACGCCCTTGGACTTGAACTCCTCGGCGTAGCCGGCGTTGAGGTAGTCCCAGTCGATGCTGATGGGCGTCTCGCCCTTCTCGACGGTGGCCGGCGTCGACTCGACGGGCGTGTAGTTGCCGTTCTTCTTCAGCTTGCCGAAGAAGTCCAGGCCGGGCTGGATGTCGTCGAAGGAGCCGCCGCTCGCGAGCGCCGCCGCGTAGACGCCGCCGAAGGCGGAGCCGGACTTGGTGGGGTTGCCGTTGAGGGCGACCTGGCCCTTGTACTGCGGCTTCAGCAGGTCGGCGAAGGTCTTCGGGCACTCCTTGACCCGCTTCGCGTCGCAGCCTATGGAGATGTAGCCGCCGTAGTCGTTGTACCAGCGGGCCTGCGTGTCCTTCTGGCCCTCGGGGATGTCGGCGAAGGTCTCGACCTTGTACGGCGCGAGCAGCCCCTGCTGGGCGGCGCTGATCGCGAAGGAGCTGCCGAGGTCGAGCACGTCGGGGGCGCGGTCCTGCCCCTTGCGCGAGGTCACGGCGTTGATCTCGTCCTGGCTGGACCCGTCGGGGTTCTCGACCTCGATCTTGATGCCGTACTTCTTCTGGAAGCCGTCGATGAGGGCACCGTAGTTGGCCCAGTCGCGGGGCAGCGCCATGGCGTGCAGCGTGCCCTCCTTCTTGGCCGCCGCGACCAGCTTGTCCATCCCGCCGAGGTCGGCGGCGGAGGTGGCGGTGGCGGCGCTCTTGCCGTCGGCGGCGGTGGACGCGTTGTCGGGGGCGGCGCCACAGGCGCTCAGGGCGAGTGCGGCGACGACGGCGAGGGCACCGCCGAGGGCGGCGTTTCTCGGCAGGGCTGTACTCGGCAGGGACGTGGACACGGTTTCTCCAGGGGACGCGCGAGGGTGCAGGAGGATCTTGCCCAAGGAAAGATCTCAAACTTGTCTGAACAAGTTGGCCCCAGTAGGCCCGCCGATGGTGACACGTTCGTAAACACTGGCGAAAGCCTCTGCCCTGAATTTGTGCACACTCCCCTCAGAAACGGAGTGCTGGACGATCTCGATTACGCTGGTCACGCTGTGCACAGCAACGGACTCAGAGGGGAAGCATGACGGCGCGACACGAGGAGATCGCCGACGAGCTGCGTCGGGCGATCGACCGCGAGGAGTACACGGTCGGCTCGCTGCTGCCCGCCGAGACGGACCTCGCGGCCCGGTACGGCGTCTCGCGCGGCACGGTCCGCCAGGCCGTCGCGGCACTGACCGCCGAGGGCCTCATCGGCTCGCGCCAGGGCGCCCGCCGGGTGGTCCTGGCCAGCCGCCGCAGCCAGAGCTTCGCGGAGCTGCGCAGCTTCGCCCAGTGGGCGAACGCGATGGGCCGGGAGGCGACCGGCCACGTGGTCTCGCAGGAGTACCGCCCGGCGACGAAGGAGGACGCGGTACGCCTCCAACTGTCCGCCGGCACCCCGGTGTTGCACGTCCTGCGGGTGCGCGGCCTGGATGGCGAGCCGGTGCTTGTGGAGCGCACGGTCTACGCGGACTGGATCTCACCGGCCGTCGAGTCCATAGAGCCCGACTGCGCGTCGGTCACCCAACGCCTGTACGAGGACACGGGGTTGGTCTTCGCCTACGGCGAGCACGTCATCGACGCGGTGTCAGCGGGCGCCCAGGACGCCGAGTTGCTGGGCCTCCGCCGCACGAGCCCGCTGCTGCGGGTACGGCGCGTGACGACGACCCGCGAGGGCCGCCCGGTGGAGTGGTCGGACGACCGCTACCGCTCGGACGCGGTGAGCTTCAGCGTCCACAACTCGATCGACAACAACGCCCTGGCGAGAAAGACGGCCGACTGACGTCCTCCGCCAAACGGCTGTGCGGGTCCGCCTGCGGGAGGACGCAGCGGCGTGGCAGGGCGGGCGAGACTTCCCCCATGGACGCCACCGAGATCCCCGCCCTGCCGTTCGTCGACGAGCACGCGACACTCGTCGAGGCGGACACCGACGCCGTCTGGCAAGAGCTGACCGCCCTGATGGACGGCTCCCGCGGGTTCAAGGCGGCGGTGTCGATCCCGGGCCAGGAGCTGGCATACGTCGGCCGCCACCCGTTCTCGACGTACGCGCTGCTCTTCCACCTGGTGGAGACGCCCCAGGGCCACACCCGCCTGCGGGCGGAGACCCGGGCGAGGTTCCCGGGCCGGGCGGGCACCGTCTACCGAGGGCTCGTCATCGGCACGGGCGCCCACGCACTGGTCGTCCGGCACATGCTGAAGAAGGTCCGCAGGAACTTCCTGTAGGGGCGCGGGGAACTGCGCGACCAGCCCCCACCGGCCCGCGGATGAAACCCGGCCTCCCCGCGGAGCGCTACGTAGGCGACCCGGAAGAGAACCGGCGCAACAAGGGCGACAGCACCAGCACCGACTTGGTCCGCTCCACGAACGGCTCCCCGGCGATCCGCTCGAGCACCCGCTCGAAATGCCGCATGTCAGAGGCGAAGACCTGCACCACCGCATCCGCCTCACCGGTGACGGTGGACGCGGCCACAACCTCCTGATACCGCTCGAGCCCCCGCCGAATCGTCTCCGGCGAGGTGTTGTGCCGGCAGTAGATCTCGACGAACCCTTCGGTCTCCCAGCCGAGGGCCGACGGATCCACCCGCACGGTGAACCCGGTGATGGCTCCGGTGGCACGCAGCCGGTCCACGCGCCGTTTCACGGCGGGCGCGGACAGGCCGACGAGTTGCCCGATGTCCGCGTAGGAGCGGCGGGCGTCCTCGGCGAGGGCGTGCACGATGCGTTCGTCGAGATCGTTCAGCACTGCGGGTGGTTCACTTCACTTCTGATGTGGCAAGACGGGAACGGCGGTAGCCGTACAGGAAGTAGAACACGAGACCGGCGGCCATCCAGCACCCGAAGACCACCCAGGTGACGGTGTCGAGGCTGAACATGTTGTACGCGCAGAACAGGAAGCCCAGCACCGGCAGCACCGGCCCGAACGGCACCCTGAACGTGCGCTCGAGCTCCGGCCGCTTCACGCGCAGCACGATCACCGCGATGTTGACCAGCGCGAAGGCGAACAGCGTGCCGATGCTGGTGGCGTCGACGAGCTTGCCCAGCGGGATGAGGGCCGCGAGGGCGCCGCAGAACACGGACACGATGACGGTGTTGAGGCGCGGCGCGCCGGTCTTCGCGTGGACCTTGCCGAGCGCCTTGGGCACCAGGCCGTCACGGGACATGGCGAAGAGGATGCGGGTCTGGCCGTAGAGCACGGTCAGGACCACGCTCGCGATGGAGATGACGGCGCCGAGGGCGAGCAGCGTGCCCCAGTAGGACTGGCCGCTGACGTCGTTCATGATCGCGGCGAGGGAGGCCTCGGAGCCCTCGAACTTGGTCCAGTTCCAGGCGCCGACGGCGACACCCGCGACGAGGACGTACAGCGCGGTCACGATGATCAGCGAGAGCATGATCGCCTTCGGCAGGTCACGCTTGGGGTCCTTGGCCTCCTCACCGGCGGTGGAGGCGGCGTCGAAGCCGATGTAGGAGAAGAACAGGGTGGCGCCCGCGGCGCTCACACCGGCCATGCCGAGCGGCATGAAGTCCTCGTAGTTGCCGGACTTGAAGCCCATGAAACCGACCGCGCAGAACAGCACCAGCGCGACGATCTTGACGGCGACCATGATCGTGTTGGCGCGGGCGGACTCGCGGACGCCGCCGAGCAGGAACACCATCGCCAGCATCACGACGATCAGCGCGGGCAGGTTGATGATCCCGCCCTCGCCGGGCGCGGAGGACAGCACGGACGGGATGGTGACGCCTATCGTCCCGTCGAGCAGCTCGTTGAGGTACTCGCCCCAGCCGACGGCGACGGCGGCCACCGAGACGCCGTACTCCAGCACCAGACACCAGCCGCAGACCCAGGCGACGAGCTCACCCATCGTTGCGTACGCATACGAGTAGGAGGAGCCCGCGACCGGGATGCTGCCGGCCAGCTCGGCGTAGGACAGGGCCGAGAACAGCGCCGTGAGACCGGCGATCACGAAGGCCAGGGTGACCGCGGGACCGGCCTCCGGGACGGCGTCGCCGAGGACGACGAAAATGCCGGTGCCGAGTGTGGCACCGATGCTGATCATGGTGAGCTGCCACAGGCCGAGGGAGCGTCGCAGGGACCCTCCGTCGCCCTGGCCACCCTCTGCGACCAGGTGTTCCACGGGCTTGCGACGCATCAGGCGCGCGCCGACGCCCGGGGACGCGGGGGCGGCTTTCTGGCCTGGGGACTGCGGGGGTGCGCCTTGGTCGAGCACGCGCTGGCTCCTTATCGCTGCCGTTCAGGGCGACAGGGACCAGCGGCACCCCTGGCGACAGGGACCCACCGAGCGGGGTCCCTGCCACGCCACGTACGAGGCGACAGCCTAGGGCGAGAGACGTTGCTGGTGAAATGCAGCAACCTTGCGTGTGCCCGCATGATCATTGCGTGTCTGGCGGCTGGGTGGGTGTTCGTTGCAGGGGGGCTTTCGACCGTTGCAAGGCGCGGGTGGCCGGTGGCTTGTCGCGCAGTTCCCCGCGCCCCTGAAGGTGCGTTCGCCGCACCCCCCTGAAGGGGCGCGGGGAACTGCGCGAACGGCCCCCAAGCACCCGCAGTCGCCCGAACACAGCAGGACCCGAGCTACTGGGCGAGCCGGTCTTGACTGAGCGTCAGCTCCAGCTGGCGTGCAGCGGCTTGCCCTCGGCGTAGCCGGCGGCGCTCTGGATGCCGACGACGGCCTTCTCGGCGAACTCCTCCAGGGAGCCGGCACCCGCGTAGGTGCAGGACGACCGCACGCCCGCGATGATCGAGTCGATCAGGTCCTCCACGCCGGGCCGGGCCGGGTCGAGGAACATACGGGAGGTGGAGATGCCCTCCTCGAACAGCGCCTTGCGGGCACGGTCGTAGGACGACTCCTCGGACGTACGGTTGCGCACGGCACGCGCGGAGGCCATGCCGAAGGACTCCTTGTAGAGCCGCCCGCCGGCGTCCTGCTGGAGGTCGCCCGGCGACTCGTACGTCCCCGCGAACCAGGACCCGATCATCACGTTGGACGCGCCGGCGGCGAGCGCCATGGCGACGTCACGCGGGTGCCGGACACCGCCGTCGGCCCACACGTGCTTGCCGTACTTCTTCGCCTCGGCCGCGCACTCCAGCACCGCGGAGAACTGCGGCCGGCCGACGCCGGTCATCATGCGGGTGGTGCACATCGCGCCCGGTCCGACACCGACCTTGATGATGTCGGCACCGGCCTCGATCAGGTCCCGCACACCCTCGGCGGCGACGATGTTGCCCGCGACGATCGGCACCTGCGGGTCGAGCGCCCGCACGGTCCGGATGGCGGCGATCATCGACTCCTGGTGGCCGTGCGCCGTGTCGATGACGAGGGTGTCGACGCCCGCGTCGAGCAGCTGCTTGGCCTTGCCCGCCACGTCGCCGTTGATCCCGACGGCGGCCGCAATGCGCAGCTTGCCGTCGGCGTCCAAGGCGGGCGTGTACAGCGTGGCGCGCAGGGCGCCCTTACGGGTCAGGATGCCCGCGAGACGGCCCTCGGAGTCCACGGCCGGGGCGTAGCGCCGGTTGTGGCCGTCGAGCTTGTTGAAGGCCTCACGGGGGTCGATTCCGGCGTCCAGGAGCAGCAGGTCGCGGGACATGACGACTTCGAGCTGCGTGAAGCGGTCCACGCCGGAGAGGTCCTCGTCGGTGACCACGCCGACCGGCCGCTGGTTCTCGTCGACGACCACGCCGGCGTTGTGGGCCCGCTTGGGCAGCAGGGCCAGCGCGTCGGCGACGGTCTGGTGCGGGGCCAGCACGATCGGCGTGTCGAGGACGTGGTGCCGGCTCTTGACCCAGCCGACGACCTCGGTGACGACCTCGATCGGGATGTCCTGCGGGATGACGACCAGGCCGCCGCGCCGGGCCATCGTCTCGGCCATACGGCGGCCGGCGATGGCGGTCATGTTGGCGACGACCAGCGGGATCGTGGTGCCCGTGCCGTCCGGGGCGCTGAGGTCCACCCCCTGCCGCGAACCGACCGCGCTACGGCTCGGGACCATGAAGACGTCGTCGTACGTCAGGTCGTACGGGGGCTGGATGTCATTGAGGAAACGCACGTGCTGCACATCCCAGTCGATCAGAGGTGGCCCCCGGACAGGTCAGCCAGGGGGAAGAGCACGTACTTCATTGTCCCATGCTGACCGGATTGCGATGCACGGTTGCTTCATACGAGCAGGTCAGAGGCTCCCTGGGAGGATCCTCCAAGGGCGAGCAGCACGGAGAGCGCCGACGTGCGGTCCACCGCCTCGGCGAACACCTCCTGAGCGGTCTCCCACTCGTCGGGCCGGGCCTTCGCGTACGGCCGCCAGTTCCGTACGACGATCCGCATCCCCTGCTCGGCGGCGCTTTCCGGCCACACCGTGCGGTCGGAGAGGGAGTCGGCCAGCGCGTCCCAGTTGCGCCCGAACCAGTCGGGCAGCCGCAGATCACGGGCGCAGCGGTCCATCAGGCCCGCCTTGTCCGTGACCCCGTCCAGGTCGAGCGTGACCACGAGCTCCGTCATGCCGGTACCGCCCCGTCGTAGTGGTCGTCGATTCGTGGTGGTCGTACACGAAGGAGGGGGCGGCCGCGGCCACCCCCTCCTGATGTTCCGTCAGTTCCCGTCCGGATCCACCCTGTTGAGCGCCGGCTTCGGTGTCGGACCCGCTGCCATCAACACGTCCGCCGCCGATGTGTCCGTCACCAGGCTGGTGACGAGCCCGGACCGCAGCACCGCGTCGATCGCGGCCGCCTTGCGCGCCCCGCCCGCGATCGCGACGACCTCCGGGATACGACGGAGCTGGTCGGCCTTGACGGTGATGCAGCGCTCGCCGAGGTCCCGCCCCACGCGTCGGCCCTCGGCGTCGAAGAGGTGCGCGGACATCTCGGCGGCGACGCCGAGCGAGGCGTAGTGCGCGCGCTCCTCGTCGCTGAGCATGTCGTGCACCGTCGAGATGCCCGGCTCCCAGGAGCCGATGGAGACGCAGGCGACGGTGACCTTGTCGAAGTACTCGAAGGCCCGGGCGATGCCCGTCTGGTGGCGCAGTGCCGCCGCGGTGGCCGCGTCCGGCAGCAGCATCGGCGCGTAGATGGGGTGGGCGTCACCGCCCGACACCTGGGCCGCCCGGCGGACCGCCTCGACCGAACCGCGCTCGGCGGTCCCGGCGTCGTAGACACCCGTCAGCTGCACCACCGTGCACGGCGGCAGCCGGTCCAGGGCCGCGGCCATGTGGATGGTGGACCGGCCCCAGGCCAGGCCCAGCACGTCACCCTCGTTCACCAGCTCGCCGAGCAGGTCGGCGGCCACTTCTCCCAGGTTCTCCGGGTCGGGCGTCTCCTCGGCGTCGGCCGGGGACTCGACCACGACCGCGTGCCGCAGGCCGTAGCGGGCGCGCAGCGCGTCGGAGCGCTCGGCGTCCAGCTCGGCCGGCACCCGGATCTCGATACGCACCAGATCCCGTTCGAGAGCGGTCTCCAGGACCCGGGCCACCTTGAAGCGGCTGACGCCGAACTCCTCGGCGATCTGGATCTTGGATTTCCCCTCGAGGTAGAAGCGGCGGGCCATGGCCGCCGCCTGCACCAGCTCAGCGGGTCCCATCCGCATGGCTGACCGGCCCGCCGACATACCCGACACGGCGATCTCCTCACTGCTGTTCACACTCTGGATTCGCCGTTCATCCTTGCAGATCCGGCGCTCTTGATCCGCCCTGATGGGCGCCGTTCACGTTCCCTTGGCTCAGTGGTCGCATGCCCAGGCGGCGGACTTCGTCGCGTCCTCCGCCTGAGCGCGCAACGCGCGGACCGCCGCGGCGGGGTCGTCCGCCCCGTACACCGCCGAACCGGCGACGAAGACGTCCGCGCCCGCCTCCGCGCACCGCTCGATGGTGGTGGCCGAGACACCGCCGTCGACCTGGAGCCACAGGTCGAGGCCGTGCTTGCTGATCAACTCGCGGGTGCGGCGAATCTTCGGAAGCATGATGTCGAGAAACGCCTGACCACCGAAGCCCGGCTCGACCGTCATGATCAGCAGCATGTCGAGTTCGGGCAGCAGATCCTCGTACGGCTCGATGGGCGTCGCCGGCTTCAGCGCCATGGAGGCGCGGGCGCCCTTGGCCCTGATCTCGCGGGCCAGTCGCACGGGGGCGGCGGCGGCCTCGACATGGAAGGTGACGGAGGAGGCCCCCGCTTCCACGTACTGGGGCGCCCACCGATCGGGGGCCTCGATCATCAGATGGCAGTCCAGCGGGGTGTCCGTCGCACGGGCCAGGGACTCTACGACCGGCACGCCGAGCGTGAGGTTCGGGACGAAATGGTTGTCCATGACGTCGACGTGGAGGTAGTCGGCTCCCTCGACCGCCTTCGCCTCGTCCGCGAGGCGGGCGAAGTCGGCGGACAGGATGCTGGGGTTGATCTGCGCGGCCATGACCCAAGCCTGCCATGTCCGGGCACGAATGTTCGCGCCGGTCCAGACCTAAGACGTTCATCGGATGTTGTGGCCGGGCCGTGCGTGCCATGCTGGGCCGCCGGCCGGATCGCTGTACGGCTGCGGGGGTGACCATGACGGAGACCCGGGACAAGAACCGGCGGACGGGTTCGGGACAGCAGGGCATAGCCCATCTGGTCTGCGGACGACGCGCCAAGTGGGTGGTGCTGGCCCTGTGGCTGGTGGTGCTGTTCGTGACGGCGCCGCTCGCCCAGAAGCTGAGCGACGCGCAGGACAACGACGCGGCGTCCTGGCTGCCCGGGTCAGCGGAATCCACCCAAGTCCTCCAGATCTCGGAGGACTTCAGGCCGGAGCAGATCCCGGCGGTCGTCATCTACGCCCGTGACAGTGGCCTCACGGCCCAGGACCGGGCCGCGATCACCGAGGACGTGGCCCAGCTCAAGCAGCTGACCGCCCACGGCATCCGGGGCGACGAGACCCGCGGGCCCGTCTTCGAACGGGAGATCGACCCGCGCGCCGCGCAGGTCCAGGTCCCGATCACGATGGACGAGCAGGGCTGGGACCGTATCGCACCCGCCGTCGACTCCATCCGGGACATCGTCGGGACGAGCAGCGGCGGCCTGGCCGTGTACATCACGGGGCCGGGCGGCACCTCGGCGGACTTCGCCGAGGCGTTCGAGGGCATCGACTCCACGCTTCTGCTGTCGGCGATGGCGGTCGTCATCGTCATGCTGCTGATCACCTACCGCAGCCCGACCCTGCTCCTGGTCCCCCTGGTCGCCGTGATCGTCGCCCTGTTCACCGCGCAGGCCATCATCTATCTCCTGGCCGAGCACGGCGGTCTCACGGTCAACGGCCAGAGCGCGGGGATCCTGACGGTCCTCGTCTTCGGCGCGGGCACCGACTACGCGCTGCTGCTCGTCGCCCGATATCGGGAAGAACTCCGCCATCACGAGGACCGTCACGAGGCGATGGCCCTCGCGCTGCACCGCGCGGGCCCCGCGGTACTGGCCTCCGGCGCGACCGTCGTCCTGAGCATGCTGGTGCTGCTCGCGGCGGAGATGAACTCGACGAGCGGTCTCGGCCCGGTCGCCGCGATCGGTGTGGCGGTGGGCCTGCTGGCGATGGTGACCCTCTTCCCCGCGCTGCTCGTCATCTTCGGCCGCTGGATCTTCTGGCCGGTGATCCCGCACATCGGCGCGGAGAACCCGCACGAGCGCGGCGTCTGGGCCCGCATGGGCCGCAACATCGCCCGCCGCCCCCGGACAACCTGGGCCATCACGGCAGCGGTCCTCGCGGTCTGCTCCCTGGGCCTGCTCCAACTGCGCGCCGAGGGGCTGAGCAACGCCGACGCCTTCACCGACAAACCGGAGTCGATCACCGGACAGGAGATCTCGGAGGAGTACTTCCCGGCCGGCAGCGGCGACCCCCTGGTCATCGTCAGCAACCAGGCCCAGGCCCGCGAGGTGGGCCGCGCCGTCGCCGACACCCCGGGTGTCGTCCCCGAGTCCCTCGGCCTGCCGCCGGGCACGAAACCGTTCTTCGAGGGCAAGGTGCTGTTCGAGGCGACGATGACCGCCCCGTCCGACAGCGAGGCCGCGAAGCAGACGGTCGAACGGGTACGGGACGCCGTCCACGCGGTGCCGGACGCCGACGCCCAGGTGGGCGGCGGCACGGCGGCCCTGCTCGACGCGGACGAGGCGACGACCCACGACAACATCCTGATCATCCCGCTGGTCCTGGTCGTGGTGATGCTGATCCTGGCCGCCCTGCTGCGGGCCCTGATCGCCCCGCTGCTGCTGATCGGGACGGTGATCCTGTCCTTCACCGCGGCGCTCGGCATCAGCGCGCTGGCCTTCCGCCACATCTTCGACTACGCCGGCGAGTCGACCGACTTCCCGCTGTTCGTCTTCGTGTTCCTGGTGGCGCTGGGCATCGACTACAACATCTTCCTGACCACCCGCATCCGCGAGGAGGCCGCCCACCAGGGCACCCGCAAGGGCGTCATCACGGGCTTGGCCGCCACCGGCGCGGTCATCACCTCCGCCGGCCTGGTCCTCGCCGGCACCTTCGCCGCCCTGGGCACCCTCCCGATGGTCGCCTTCGCCGAGATCGGCTTCACGGTCGCGCTGGGCGTGCTCCTGGACACCTTCATCGTGCGCTCGGTCCTGGTGACGTCCCTGTTCCTGGACGTGGGCAAGAAGGTGTGGTGGCCACACAGATTGTCACGGGAGGACGGGGATCCGGCGGCGGTCACGGGGGCGGAGACGAGGGTCGGTCAGCGGGGTGGCTGACGGAGCGTGCAACGCAGCGGGGTGGCTGACGGAGCATGCGGCGAGCTACGGCTCCGCCCCCGCCTTCAGCCGACCTTCCGCATCAACGCCAGATACATCGCGTCCGTCCCGTGCACATGAGGCCACAACTGCACATCGGGCCCCTCCCCCAGCTCCGGCACGCCCGGCAGCAGCTCCCGCGCGTCGATCAACTCGACGTCGGCCCGCTGCTTCAGTACGTCGTCGACCACCGCCCGCGTCTCGGCAAGATGCGGCGAGCAGGTCGCGTACCCGACGACGCCCCCCACCCGCACGGAGTCGATCGCGCCGCGCAGCAGCTCCCGCTGGAGCGGGGCGAACCCGTCCAGGTCCTCCGGCCGGCGCCGCCAGCGCGCCTCCGGCCGGCGCCGCAGTGCCCCGAGCCCGGTGCACGGCACGTCCACCAGTGCCCGGTCGAAAATCCCGGCCCGCCACGGCGGCCGCGTCCCGTCGGCGGCGATGACCTGGTAAGGCCCCGGATTGCCGTGCAGGGCCTTCGCCACCAGCCCGGCCCGGTGCGGCTGCTTCTCGGACGCCAACAGCATCGCCCCGCGCTCGGCGGCGAGCGCCGCGAGGAGCGCGGCCTTCCCGCCGGGCCCGGCACACCCGTCCAGCCACTTCTCGTCGGGCCCGTCGAGCGGCGCGTTGGCGAGCGCGAGCGCGACGAGCTGACTGCCCTCGTCCTGCACCCCCGCACGCCCTTCGCGCACTGCCTCGATGGCCCCCGGCTCCCCGCCCTCGGCCAACCGCACGGCGTACGGCGACCAGCGCCCCGCCACCGCGGCCTCCTCGCCGAGCAGTTCCTCGGTCGTGGCCCGCCCGGGCCGCGCGACCAGCGTCACCTCGGGCCGCTCGTTGTCGGCCTCCAGCAGCCGCTCGATCCCGGCGCGCCCGCCGCCGAGCGAGTCCCACAGCGCGGAGACGACCCATCGCGGATGCGAATGCACGACGGCGAGATGCTCCTCGGGATCGTCGTCGTACGGCGGCGCGACCCGCTGGATCCACCCGTCCAGATCGTCCTGCGCGACCTTCCGCAGCACGGCGTTGACGAACTTCGCGCGCCCGTCGCCGAGCACGACCCGGGCGAGTTCGACGGACGCCGACACCGCGGCATGCGTGGGAATCCGCGTCCCCAGCAGCTGATGCGCACCCAGGCTCAGCACATCCAGCACCGGCGGGTCGACCTCGCGCAACGGCCGGTCCACACACGCGGCGATGATCGCGTCGTACGTCCCCTGCCGCCGCAGCGTCCCGTACACCAGCTCGGTGGCGAGCGCGGCGTCCCGCCCGTCGAAGTCGCCCTTCTCGCGCGCCTTCCGCAGCAGCGGCGGCAGAACGAGGTTGGCGTACGCGTCCCGCTCGTCCACCGCGCGCAGCGCTTCGAAGGCGAGGACGCGGACGGGGTCCTTCTTGGGCCGTCGGTAGGGCTTGCCGGGTTTGCGGGGCCGACGGGAGGTGTCGCTCACGAAAAGGTGCTCCGGATTACTGGATGAGATGTACGACCAGCCTACGTCGCAGGGTCGGCCCGACGGACGGCCGGTCAAGCCCCGACGCTCTCCCCGTCGCCGATCCGCACACCCCGCGCCCAGTCGGCGGCGCGCATCGGCTTCTTGCCCTGCGCCTGCACCCACAGCAGCTCGACGGCGTACGACCCGGTCCCGACGTACACGTTGTTCTTGGCCACGGAGAGCGCACCGGGGGCGAGGTCGTCCCGCCCCGGCACCGGCTGCACCTGGATGAGCTTGAGCCGCTCGCCGCGGAAGGTGGTCCAGGCGCCCGGCGCGGGGGTGCAACCGCGCACCAGCCGGTCGACCCGCAGCGAGGGGGCGCTCCAGTCGATGTGCGCGTCCTCGACGTTGACCTTGGGAGCGAGAGTGATGCCGTCGGCCGGCTGCGGTACGGCCTTCAGCGTGCCCTCCTCGATCCCGTCCATGGTCGCGGACAGCAGCCCGGCGCCCGCGAAGGCGAGCCGGGTGAGGAGGTCGCCGCTGGTGTCGGTGGACCGGATCGCCTCGGTGACGGTGCCGTAGACGGGCCCGGAGTCGAGCCCCTCCTCGATGAGGAACGTGGAGGCCCCGGTGATCTCGTCGCCGGCCATGATGGAGTGCTGCACGGGCGCCGCCCCGCGCCAGGCGGGCAGCAGCGAGAAGTGCAGGTTGACCCAGCCGTGGGCCGGCACGTCGAGGGCGACGCGGGGCAGCAGGGCGCCGTAGGCGACGACGGGGCAGCAGTCCGGCGCGATCTCCCGCAGCCGCTCCAGGAACTCGGGATCGCGCGGCTTGGCCGGCTTGAGCACCTCGATCCCGGCCTCCTCGGCCCGCTCGGCCACCGGGCTCGCCACCAGCCTGCGCCCACGGCCGGCGGGCGCGTCGGGCCGGGTGACGACGGCGGCCACGTCGTGCCGCCCGGAGGCGATCAGAGCGTCCAGAGCGGGAACGGCGACCTCGGGGGTACCGGCGAAGACAAGCTTCATGGGTGGGCACGGGCCTCTCGGTCGGGATCGGTTGAGATCGGTCGGGATCGGTGGGGATCGGTGGGGATCGGTTGGGCAACGCACAAGTCTATGGGAGTCGTCCGAGGCCGAAGGTCTGGACGTACACACCACCCAGGGGCGTGGGCATATGCCCACACGCCCCTATTGCGTGACCCGCGGAGCACTCCCGCGTTGGTCAAGAAAGAGTTGACCACAACGGGCCGCAACCGCCGTACGCGCGGCCCTCTCCTTTCATCGCCGGTTCGAGAGGCTTGTTCATGGCCGACCACGCAACCCACGACGCCCAGGCTCGGGCCAGCCTGCACTTGCTGGTGCGGGACATCGAGCGGGTCCGCCGGCAGGTGGACGCACTGCGCACGCTCACCGCGCAACTGGGCAATGTCTACCGCCCGCGCCGCTCCGGTCCCTCCACGGGCTTCGTCGTCTACGGACGCGCGCCCGCCCCGACGGTCCGTCTCGCCCAGGAGCTGCGGGACAGCGTCGAAACCCTGGTCACGGCAGCCGTGGACTTCGACCGCTCGCTCGGCTTCTCCTGGGACGCGGTGGGTTCCGCCCTCGGCGTCACCAAGCAGGCGGTCCACCGTCGCTACGGCGCGCGCCGCGCCGCCACCCAGGCAGCGGCCGAGGCCGAGCGCACGTCCGAACCGTCGGGCACCCGGACGGTCAACGTCTCCACGGCCCTCCCGCCGGTGCCTACGGTCCCCGCGGCCCGCTCGATGCCGACACAGCCGACGGCAGGCAGCCCCGGCCTGCGCGACGAGGCCAGGCCCACCGCGTTCCCGGGCCCGCGCAACGGCTGACCCCCAGCACTCTGCCCTCCTGGAGCGCACCCAGGAGGGCAGAGTTTTGTCCGGGGGCGGGCACGGGGCCCCGCTGCTTGGCCTTGAGGCGCATGTCGGTCGCCGCCAGGCGCAAGAGGCGATGCCTCCGCCCTCACCGGGTACAGCAGGCACCGCCTCCACCCTCACCCGGCACAGGAGGCACCGCCTCCACCCTCACCCGATATCAGGCGGATCAATCCGAACCCGCACCGCGACCTCGTTCGCGCCCCGCGCCATCCGAGCCGCCTGCGCGGCCTTCAGCGCGGCGGCCAACGCGGCCCCGCTCCCCGGCGGCACCCGGATCAACGCCCGGTCCCACTGCTCCCCCGGCGGCGGCCCGCCCACCCGACGAGGTCGCCCCACCGCCGTGACGGCAACCGGCACCGGCCCCAACACCTCGGCGTCCCGCGGCAGCTCGGCCGTACGGAGGAACTCGGCGACCGCCTCCCCGGGCCCGGACACCGCGGCCATCCGGGACACCGGCGGAAACCCCAGCTCGGCCCGCTCGCCGAGCTCGCGCACGGCGTGCCCGACGGGGTCCCACCGCACCAACGCCTGTACGGGCCGCAGCGTGGGCTCGGCGACGACGACCACCGTCCCCCCGGCGCCCTGCGGCCGTACCAGCGAGGCCGCCGCGATCCAACGGCCCAGCGCGTCCTCCCCCGCCCGCAGATCGGGCCGTCCGAGCATGGCCCAGCCGTCCAGCAGCAGCGCCGCGGCATAGCCGCCCTCGGCGACGGGCTCGGCGCCCGGTGTGCTCACGACCAGCGCGGGCGTGCCCGGCACGGTGTCCAGGACATGCTCACGCCCGGACGTCCGCACCGGAACGGCGGGAAAGGCCCGCCCCAGCTCCTCGGCGGTCCGACGCGCCCCCACCACCTGGGCGCGCAGCCGGAAGCCGCCGCATTCCGGGCAGTGCCAGGCACCCTCGTCGCGCCCGCACCACCCGCACTTCAGATCGGCCCCGGAACCCTGCGCCTCCAGCGGCCCGGAGCAGTGCCGGCACCGGGCGGGCGCACGGCAGTTGGCGCACGCCATCCGGGGCACGTAGCCGCGCCGGGGCACCTGCACGAGCACCGGCCCGTGCCGCAGTCCTTCCCGCACCGCCTGCCAGGCGAGCGTGGGCAACCGGGCGGCGCGGGCGGCCTCGTCCCGCGCGAGATCACCGTCCCCGACGGTCCGTACGAGCGGAGCCGCGCCCCGCACCTGCTCCCGCCCGGCGACCAACGGCCGGGCCCAGCCGCTCTCCACGAGTTGCGCGGCCTCGACGGTGCAGCTCCAACTCCCCAGCAGGAAGCCGCACTTGTCCTGGGCCGCCCGGAGCAGCAGCACTTCGCGCGCGTGGGGCTGCGGGGCGTGCTGCTCGCTGTGGCTGTCGTCGCCGTCGTCCCACAGGGCTACAAGGCCCAGGTCCTGCACGGGCGCGAACATGGCGGCACGTGTCCCCACGACCGCGCGCACACTCCCCCGCCGCACCGCGAGCCACTCCCGGTACCGCTTCTCGGGCCCGGCGTCGGCGGTGAGCACCGCATGCCGTCCCTCGCCCATCAGCGAGGTCAGGGCGGCGTCGACCCGCGCCACGGCCCTCCCGTCGGGCAGCACGACGAGCGCTCCCCGCCCGGAGGCCAACGTGGCGACGACGGCGCGGGCCAGTTCCTCGCTCCACTCAGGTCCGGGCAAGGCGTTCCACACGGCACGCGGCGCGCCCCCGGAAGCGAGCGCGTCCAGGAAGCCGGGCCCGCGCTCATAGCGCCCCCAGGACCCCGCCTCGGGCTTGCCGGGCGGCGGAAGCGGCTCCGGTGAGGGCCGCTGCTCGGCCCGCGCGCTGCGCGGCGGCACGGCCAGCTGAATCACATCGGCCAGCCCACCGGCGTACCGGTCGGCGACGGCTCGCGCGAGCCCCAACAGCTCCTCGCTCAGGACCCGCTCGGGCGAGACGACCTGGGCGAGCGCCGCCAGCGGACCCGAGTAGTCGGACTCGGCGACCCGCTCGACGAGGAACCCGTCGATGAGCCCGCCGCCCTCGCGCCGCCCCTCGCGCACCCGATGCCGCCCGGCCCCGAACCGCACCCGCACCCGCACCCCGGGCTGTGCGTCCGCGTCCAGCTCCTCCGGCACGGCGTAGTCGAAGTACCGGTCGAGATGCAGTACGCCCTTGTCGACCAGCACCCGCGCCACCGGCAATCGCTCGGCGAGCTTGGCCCCCCGCCAGGTCCTGGGCTTGGCCCGCGGTGTCCTGGCCTGCCGCACAGTCTCCCGGATGAGCGCGAGCTGCTCGGGCGACGCCCCCTCGGCGCCGCCGCCCTCAGTCCCGTTCTCGCTGCTCACGCTTGCATTCTTACCAAACGCCACTGACAACCGACGCCCGCCCGAGTTCCCGACCGGCGACGGACCGCACTCTGCCTTGGACCACTCGGCCACGCCACCGGACCCACCCCGGCCGACGGCGGGATTCGAACCCGCGGGGGACACAGCCCCGAAGTACCCGTCGCCTTCGCACCGGACGCCCCGGCTCGAACCTCCCGAGATCACCTCGGCAGCGGCACACAAACTCTCAGTTTCACCGCGCACCCCAAGGGCCCGCTCCACAGAAGCAGCCGCAACCCTCGCACCGGGAGACCATCAGCGTACGAATCCGCAAGCACGGCTTGCCAGCCATTTCCGTGATCGTTCCGGCCGCCCGCTTCGAGCCATGCTTGCCGCGGCCCTCCAGCCCGGTATCAGAACTGGAAACGGGAAACTCCGGCGCCCGCCTTGCCCGAGTCGCTCACCGAGCCGACGCTGTGGGGACCGGGCGGCCCGAGAGACCGGGGACGTCGGCCCAAGGGGGGAGACAGGTGCTGGAGCAGCCACCTGCGTTCGGCGCCGAGCTGCGGCGCCTGCGCATCGCGGCCGGACTCACACTGGCGCAACTCGCGTCATCGGTGCACTACAGCAAGGGACAACTCAGCAAGATCGAGACGGGACAGAAGCGCCCCTCGCCCGAACTGGCGCGGCTGTGTGACGCCACGCTCGACGCAGACGGTGCGCTGGCCTCCCTGGTCTCCACGCGGCCGCCGAGGGCCGCCGCCCGGCCCTCAAAGCGTGCTCACGTCGCCTCCGGGACAACAGGAGCCGAGCACCTCATGGACAAAACGCCTCCGGGACCCCCGGCTCCGCCTTCGCGTCGCCAGGTGATCGCCGTGGGAGCCGCAGCGATCCTCCCGCTCGGGCCGGGCGATGACATGACGCCACCGGCGTCCGTATCGGCAGGCCCGCCGGTGAGCGGCACCGAGGCCCACGGCGAACCGCTGGTGGACGCCTACCGGACGCTCCTGGCTCAGTACCGTCGACTCGGCCAGGTGTCACCTCCGGCCGCCGTGCTTCCGGTGGTCGCCGAGCAGACACGGGCGCTGCGCGCACTCGCGGAACGGACGGGTTCCCGGACCGGCCGTGAACTGCTCGCTCTGGCGGCGCGTTTCGCCGAGTTCACGGGCTGGCTGTCGCAGGAGGCCGACGACGAGGACGCGGCGTTGCGCTGGACGGCACACGCCGTGGACCTGGCCGCCGCCAGTGGTGATCGTGACCTGGCGTCGTACGCACTGGTGCGCCGCGCGCTGATCACGTACTACCGCGGCGAGGCCGACGACACCATCGCCCTGGCCGAGGGCGCCCGCTCGGACCGGCTGCCTCCGCGTGTCCGGGGCCTGGCCGCACAGCGCGAGGCTCAGGGCCATGCGCTCGCCGGAGACTACGACGCCTGCATGCGCGGCCTGGACCGAGCGCGCTCGCTTCTCGCCCGGGACCCGGGGCCGTCCTCCGGCGGTCCGGTGCTCGGCACGATCCACCTCAACGACCCCGTCTCCATGATCACGGGCTGGTGCCTGGTCGACCTCGGCAGGCCACGGGCTGCTGCCGAGATCCTCGACCGTGAGTGCGCACGACTGCCCGTCGACGCCTGGCGGACCCAGGTCCGCTACGGCGTCCGGCGTGCCCTCGCACACGCGCGGGCCGGGGAGATCGACCACGCCTGCGAGCTCACCGAGCAGTTGCTGCCGCTCGCCACGACCGTGTCCTCCGCGACCGTCACGACGGACTTGCGCCGACTGTCACGGACTCTCTCCCGCCATCCGCGCAACCGGTCGTATCTGGCCGTCTCACCGCGCCTCACGGCCGTCCTCACCCCCGCTCCCTAGCGGCGGAACCCGCGTTCACTCCTTGTGCCCTTTCCGGAAGAGAGGCCGATCTGCCATGCCCGACGTCTTCATCAACTACCGCACCGGTGACGGAGAACAGGCCGCCGCCACCCTCGACGGAGCCTTGTCCGCACGGTTCGGCAGGGATCGGATCTACTACGCCAGCAAGTCGATCCCGCCCGGCACGCCCTTCGACGGCCATCTGATCCACAGCGTGCGACGCAGCGGCGTCCTGCTGGCTCTGATCGGGCCCGGCTGGATCGGACACGAGGCGCTGCGCAGCGACGGCGACTGGGTCGGCAGGGAGATCCAGGAAGCCTTCCTCTGCGACATCCGGGTCATCCCTGTGCTGCTCGGCCGCAGGACCGAACGTCCCACCAAGGACGAACTCCCTCCCCCGCTGAGGAAAATCGCCGACTGCCAGAGCCTGCGCTACGACCACCAGAACAAGGAGTACGACCTCATGCAGATCGGGGACAACCTGGCCAGGCTCGTACCGGAACTCGCCGCTGCCGACAGGGAGGCTCCCGCGGAGCAGGACTCCTCCTCGCCGACGTACAACATCGCCGGCGGCGTCCATGGCACCGCCGTACAGGGCACGGTCAACGGCGAGGTCAACACCGTCCGAGAGGCCCACGGTCCCGTCCACATCGGCCCCAGCAACGTACGTATGGGTGATGGTGGCAACTATTTCCAGGGCGGCAACGAAGGCGGTGTCCGGCAGAGCTTCGGGCGTTCCCGTCCCGAGGAGGACGACGAACGGTGAGCGACCGGAACGGGGACACCTACAACTACAACGTCAGCAACAACTACTTCGGATCCGAGCCTCTCCTCAACACTCCTCGCGCCACGCCCCGGCGAGTCGCCGACGATCAACTCAGGCGGCTGCAGCAGGAATTCGCACGTCCCGTCGGCATGGGTGAGGCGTTCGACGTCCTGACTGAAGAGCACACCGTCATCCTCCACGGGACACCAGGCAGCGGGAGCGCCTCGGCTGCCCGGGTCCTGCTGTGCGAACTCCCGCGCGACGGCGGCACTTACCACGAGCTCACGCCGGAGGCACCCGAGGTGTGCGCCGGCCCGTGGCTGTCCCCCGACCTCATCGATGAACGCGACCGGATGCTGCTCGACCTGTCCGCCACAGACGAGCGGACCTGGCGTGCCGTACACGATGAACTCTCCGGATTCCGGTATGAGGTCCTGCGCAGACACGCATTCCTCGCGCTCGTGCTGCCAGGCCGGTTCGAGGAAAGGCTCTCGCCTCAGTTCACGCAGTTCCGCAGGGAGATCGGCCGCCCCGATGAGTGGGAGGCCGTCAACAGGCACCTATCGCTCGCCGGAGTACACGAAAACGTCCGCGACCTGGCACCTCCCGCCCTGCGCACATATCTGAACAGCGGGCCACCTATGCGCGACCTGGCCCGGCTGGCCGAGCGCATCGGCACCGCCGCTCGGGGCCCCGGGGACTTCGCCACCTGGTGCGAGGCCGCCCTCGCCGCCCAGACGGACCGCACCCGCGATGTCGCCGACGCCGTACGCCGACTGCGCAAAGGCAGACAGCGCGCACTGTTTCTCACGACGGCGATGCTGGAGGGCGCACGCGCCGAGGCAGTGCACCGCGCCACGAATCTCCTGGTCGAAGAGGCGGGATCCACCCACGACGAGCGCCCGCTCCTGGAGCACAAGCAGCTCTCACTGCGGCTGGAGACGGTCGGCGCCAAGGCAGGCCCGGACGCGCGGGTCCACTTCACCGAACCCGGCTTCGCCGAAGCCACGCGTCGCCTCTTCTGGAACGACCTGCCCGATGTCCGTGAACCACTCTGCAATTGGCTGACCAAGGCCCTGAAGGTGCGAGGGCTCGACGAGTCGGACTCGGCGAAGGCTGTCGCACGGTTCACCGACCTGTGTCTGAGCACGCACGAGTTCGAACGGCTCACCAAACTCGTCGAGCGCTGGACGCTCGACTCGGCCCACCGCGGGACCGAGGTGCGGGCCGCCGCCCAGCTCCTCCAGCACGGCATCGAGGATGAGCGTTTGAACACCAGGTTCCGGTCGGCGATCTACCACTGGAGCACCGGTCGACCGTCCAAGCACCTGCGCGAAGTTCTGGTCGAGGTCTGCGCCAAGGTGATGTCGATCCACCATCCCGAACCCGCGCTCGTACGCCTCCACCACCTCGCCCGCAACGAGCCTCACCCGAGTACGGTCGCCCGCGAGGCTCTCCTCGCCCATGTGAACGAGGACGTACGGCTTCAGCGCCGTCTGCTCGCCAGGCTGGCGACGCAGTCCGAGCGGCACCACCGCGCCGACGCAGACCTGTTTCTCCATCTGACGGATCTTCCCGGCAACTTCCGCCTGGCCGCACCTACGCGGGAATGGCTCACCGTGTGCTGGCGCATGGCCTTCAACCTGCTGGATCCGGGCCGCTGGGCCGTCTGCACCACGCGTTGGCTGACCACTGCTGACCACGACGACGACCTCGCCGAAGCGACCCTGAGCATCCTGGTGGATGCCTCCGACACGAGCTATCCGGTGCTCAGCCGCATCTACGCCGACGCCCGTCGGAGCGTCTCGCCCGAGCTCGCCTCCCGCCTACTGAATTCGATCAACAACGCACAGCGCGCCCGCTTCACGCGTGTGGCGCCCGACCTGGAGGTGTCTCCGTCATGAGCTCCGGCCAGAAGACCGTCTCGGCGTTCCTCAGCCTGATCAGCGCCCTGATCGTCCTTATCCTCGGGCTGACGCTGCACTGGCCGCTGTGGATGTGGCTGGGCACGATCGCCGTGCTCCTGGCGGCCTGGTCACTCGCGACGTACTCGGCGATCCGCGCACGCAAACGCGACCCGTTCCCACCCGGCTCCCTCATCGAGCAGCCGGCTCCCCCGGCCGTGGAACGCCAGGAGCGATACGTGAGCCAGGTCCCGCTGTCCAGCCGCGAGGCCGACTACGACTTCCTGTTCTCCGCCCGGGTGCGCTGGATCCCCGCCGATCCCATGGCGAGCGAGCAGTTGATCAACCCGGGGGCGCTGGCAGTGGAGGCTGTCCTCGCCCGCGCAGGCCGCATCACCGCGGACATGGACCCCTTCAGAAGCTCGCTCGTCCAGCATCAGCTCAACGCTGCGCTCGGCGTCATGGAGCCGGACCGAGACGGCCACCTGCACGCGATGGCCCTGGAGGTCGAGCTGACCCTCACGGACGAGGACCAGGAACGGCTGGACAGGTTGGCTGCGATCCGCAAGGACGAGGCGCTGTGGGAACACCAGCGCAAGTACGAGCAGAACAAGCGCGAGTACCTGGGCAACGACGTGCTCACGAGTACGGGCAGCGCGGTCGTGTGGTGGCTGGCGAGGAACGACGACCAGGTCGAGAAGACCGTCAAGGACATCGGCCTCCTGGCGCGGCTCTCCTCCGCCGCGAACGACAGGGAGGTCGACGAACCCTTCCGATACCTGGTCCCGGAGGCCTTTCCTCCTCCCCCGGAGCCGGACGGGCCACTGCCGGCTCACGAGGCCCCGTTCCGGCACATGACCACCGCAGCGGACCTCTTCTCCGACTTCTTCCGGAAGGTCGGATTCAGCCCGGGGGAGCAAGAGGCCGTGCTGATCGCGGAACAGGTCGCCTGCGCGATCGCCCCGCGCGACACAGTGGCGGCCGAGGAGATTCGGCGCCGCTTCGCCGGTTTTCAGGCAGCCGCGCATATGAACGGTGCCGGCCCGGCTCAGGAAGACGACAGCAGCCGGCCGTAGGGCCGACTGAGAGACGCCGAGGCCCGGCCCCCGAAGGGGCCGGGCCTCGTACGAACCGTGGAGCCGGGCTTACAGCCCCGCAGCCTTCTTCAGCGCCTCCACGCGGTCCGTCCGCTCCCAGGTGAACTCCGGCAGCTCACGGCCGAAGTGGCCGTAGGCCGCCGTCTGGGCGTAGATCGGGCGCAGCAGGTCGAGGTCGCGGATGATCGCGGCCGGGCGGAGGTCGAAGACCTCGTCGATCGCCTTCTCGATCTTCTCGGGCTCGATCTTGTGGGTGCCGAAGGTCTCGACGAACAGGCCCACCGGCTCGGCCTTGCCGATCGCGTACGCCACCTGGACCTCGCAGCGGGCGGCCAGACCGGCCGCTACGACGTTCTTGGCGACCCAGCGCATCGCGTACGCCGCCGAACGGTCGACCTTGGACGGGTCCTTGCCGGAGAAGGCACCGCCGCCGTGCCGGGCCATGCCGCCGTAGGTGTCGATGATGATCTTCCGGCCGGTCAGGCCCGCGTCACCCATCGGACCGCCGATCTCGAAGCGACCGGTGGGGTTGACCAGGAGGCGGTAGTTCTCGGTGTCCAGCTTGATGCCCTCGTCGAGGAGGGCCTTGAGCTCCGGCTCGACCACGAACTCGCGGATGTCGGGCGCGAGAAGCGAGTCGAGGTCGATGTCGCTCGCGTGCTGCGAGGAGACGACCACGGTGTCCAGACGGACCGCCTTGTCACCGTCGTACTCGATGGTGACCTGCGTCTTGCCGTCCGGGCGCAGGTAGGGAATGGTGCCGTTCTTGCGGACCTCGGAGAGGCGCTTGGACAGGCGGTGCGCCAGGAAGATCGGCAGCGGCATCAGCGTCGGCGTCTCGTCCGTGGCGTAGCCGAACATCAGGCCCTGGTCACCGGCACCCTGACGGTCGAGCTCGTCCTCGTCGCCCTCGACCCGGGACTCGTACGCCGTGTCCACGCCCTGCGCGATGTCGGGCGACTGCGAGCCGATCGAGACGGAGACTCCGCAGGAGGCGCCGTCGAAGCCCTTCTTGGAGGAGTCGTAGCCGATCTCGAGGATCTTGTTGCGGACCAGCGTCGCGATGTCCGCGTACGTCTTGGTCGTGACCTCTCCGGCCACATGCACGAGCCCGGTGGTGATCAGGGTCTCGACAGCGACCCGGGAGGACGGGTCCTCGCGCAGAAGCGCGTCGAGAATGGTGTCGCTGATCTGGTCAGCGATCTTGTCGGGGTGACCCTCGGTCACGGACTCCGAGGTGAACAGGCGACGGGACACAACGCTCCCTGTGGTTGCAGCGGCTGCTGGCTGATCATTGGCGGACGGTCGGGAGCTGCGCCCGGCGTCGTCCGAGGACAGTTTATCTGTCGTGCTCGGTCACGGACCCCCTGTCTCGCCTCTCGGGAGGGCTGTGACCTGCGGCACGGGCATTCTGCCCAATGTCACACCCCCTTGACCAGGCACGCCACACCGGAATCAAGGAAGGCACGAGAGAAGCCCGGGCGCATCAAACAATTCACCCGAGCCGTCGCGCCACCAGGTCCCACACCGTTTCGGCCAGGGCCTCCTTGGGTCCGTACGGGACCGGGGTCTCGCTGCCGTCGGCGCCCAGGACGACCGCCTCGTTCTCCTCCGAGCCGAACGTCTTGCGCTCCCCCACCTCGTTCACCACGAGGAGGTCGCACCCCTTGCGTTCCAGCTTCTTACGGCCGTTGGCCAGCACATTGTCCGTCTCGGCGGCGAAGCCGACGATCACCTGGCCGGGGCGGGCACGGTCGGCGGAGATCTCCGCGAGGATGTCCGGATTACGCACCAGAACGATGGGTTCCGGATCCTCCCCGTCCTTCTTCTTGATCTTTCCGGCGGCGTAGGTCGCGGGGCGGAAGTCGGCGACCGCGGCCGCCATCACCACCGCGTCGGCGTCCGAGGCCGCCTTGAGGACCGCCTCCCGCAGCTGCACGGCCGTGCCGACCGGCACGACGTCCACGCCGGCGGGCTCGGGCAGTCCCGCGTTCGCCGAGATCAGCGTGACGCGGGCGCCCCGGGCGGCGGCGGTGCGGGCGAGGGCGTAGCCCTGCTTGCCGGAGGAGCGGTTGCCGAGGAAGCGGACCGGGTCGAGGGGCTCGCGGGTGCCGCCGGCGCTGACGACGACGTGCCGTCCCTTGAGGTCGGGCTCGGTGACGCCGCGGGCCAGCACCCGGCGGCAGACCTCGAAGATCTCGGCCGGGTCGGGCAGCCGGCCCTTGCCGGTGTCCACGCCGGTGAGCCGGCCGACGGCGGGCTCGATGACGATCGCGCCGCGTCGGCGCAGCGTCGCCACGTTCTCCTGGGTGGCCGCGTGCTCCCACATCTCGGTGTGCATGGCGGGTGCGAAGACCACCGGGCAGCGGGCGGTGAGCAGGGTGTTGGTCAGCAGGTCGTCGGCGAGGCCGTGCGCGGCCTTGGCGAGGGTGTCGGCCGTGGCCGGGGCGACGATCACCAGGTCGGCGTGCTGGCCGATGCGGACGTGCGGGACCTCGTGGACGTCGTCCCAGACCTCCGTCGAGACGGGGTTGCCGGAGAGGGCGGACCAGGTGGCGGCACCGACGAAGTGCAGGGCGGAGGCCGTGGGGACGACGCGGACGTCGTGCCCCGACTCGGTGAGCCTGCGCAGCAGCTCACAGGCCTTGTACGCGGCGATGCCGCCGCTGACCCCCAGAACGACCTTCGGCTTGTCCACCGGGCCTCCCCACTCGTTGACCGATGACTCCATGCTGCATCACGGGCGGGACCGTCCCCGCACCCCGAGCAGACCACAGGCCCGACAGTCGCTGCTGCCGGGCCTGTGGAAAAGCCAGCTCAAAGCTGAAAATACTACTTACTGCGCCGAGCCTTTTACTGCGCCGGGCCTTCGACGGCCTCGGACGTCAGCAGACCCGCGTTGATCTCGCGCAGGGCGATCGAGAGCGGCTTCTCGTGGACGTGGGTGTCGACGAGCGGACCGACGTACTCGAGGAGGCCCTCGCCGAGCTGCGAGTAGTACGCGTTGATCTGGCGGGCCCGCTTGGCCGCGTAGATCACGAGGCTGTACTTCGAGTCGGTGGCCTCGAGGAGCTCGTCGATCGGCGGGTTGATGATGCCCTCGGGCGCGGAGATGGAAGAGGACACGCTCTACCTTCCGATGGATGGGAAAGATTCAGTGCGCATGATCAGGCCTGGCTGAATCGGTCAGGACCGAACAGTCATGACCACACAGTCACGATCACACAACGTCCACCAAGGCTAGCAGCTCGCGCGCCACGTCCTCGACGGAGGTGTTGACCAGGGTGGTGTCGAACTCCGGCTCGGCCGCCAGCTCGACCTTCGCCGCGTCCAGCCGGCGTTCGATCACCTCGGGCGCCTCGGTGCCACGCCCGGTGAGTCTGCGCACGAGCTCCTCCCAGGAGGGAGGAGCCAGGAACACCAGCTGAGCCTCGGCCATGGACTCACGGACCTGCCGCGCCCCCTGGAGGTCGATCTCCAGCAGGACGGGCTCACCCGCCTCCAGCCGCTCCAGCACGGCCGCACGCGGCGTGCCGTAGCGGTTGCCGGCGAACTCCGCCCACTCCAGCAGCTCACCGTTGGCGATCAGCTTGTCCATCTCGTCGTCGGTGACGAAGAAGTAGTGGACACCGTGCTTCTCGCCGGGGCGGGGCTTGCGGGTCGTCGCCGACACCGAGAGCCAGACCTCGGGGTGTTCCTTGCGCATATGGGCGACGACCGTGCTCTTGCCGACCCCTGAGGGGCCGGAGAGCACGGTCAGCCGCGGACGTTCACTCATGCAGCGATTATTCCAGCAATCCCGGAGTGCCCGGGACTCCCTGTCTCAAGAGCGCCGGCTCAGGAGCCGGTGCTGCCGAACTCACGCTCCAGGGAGGCGATCTGGTTCGAGCCGAGACCGCGCACGCGGCGGCTCTCGGAGATGCCGAGTCGCTCCATGATCTGCTTGGCGCGGACCTTGCCCACGCCCGGCAGGGACTCAAGCAGCGCGGAGACCTTCATCTTGCCGATGACGTCGTTCTCCTGGCCCTGCTTGATGACCTCGTGCAGGGAGGCGCCGGAGTGCTTGAGTCGATTCTTGACCTCGGCCCGCTCCCGGCGAGCCGCGGCGGCCTTTTCGAGCGCGGCTGCGCGCTGTTCAGGGGTAAGGGGCGGAAGAGCCACGCCTACGTCACCTCGGATGTCGAACTGTCGGATACGGACCGGTGAGGAACCTAGTCGCCCCACACCTGGGGAGCCACGAGCAACACGCTGCCCGCACTCCCCCACTGCCTGAAGGGCGTGGGAGGCTCCCTCACTCGTCGGAGACTAGCGGCCAAGTCCGCCAGAGTCAGCGAGAACAGCGGAAAAGTCCTGGTCAGCCTCCGTCAGGCCGGACATTTAGGACATAATGCCCTGGATTTGAGGATGTATCCAGACTCAAGTCGGCCGCGGGCCACTCATCGGAGGACCCCCGCGACCGGCTCGAACACCTCTGCCGGCGGTCAGACGCCCGATACGGCGTGCGCGATCTCATCGGCGAAGCGTGACGCGGACTCACGCAGCGCGACGACGTCCGGCCCGTGCCGCAGAACGCCCCGGCTGACGTTCGGGACGACATTGCGCGCAGCGGCGCCGAAGACGTGCGGAAGATCCGCCGCCGTGGCGCCCTGGGCCCCGATGCCGGGCGCGAGGATCGGACCATTGATCGAGAGGTCGTAGGACGACAGGTCGCCGAGCGTGGCCCCGACGACCGCGCCGAAGGACCCCATCGGCTGCTCGCCCTCGTTCTCGGCCGCCAGGTGCGCCAGCATCGTCGCGCCGACGGTGCGGCCGTCCGCGCGGACCGCGTGCTGGACCTCGCCGCCCTCCGGGTTCGACGTCAGCGCGAGCACGAACAGCCCGGCGCCGCTCTCCCGGGCCAGCGCGATGGCCGGCGAGAGCGATCCGTAGCCGAGGTACGGCGAGACGGTCAGCGCGTCGGAGAACAGCGGCGAGTCCTTGCGCAGGAAGGTCTCGGCGTACGCGGCCATGGTCGAGCCGATGTCGCCGCGCTTGGCGTCCATCACCACCAGCGCCCCGGCCGCGCGCGCCTCCTCGACCGACTTCTCCAGGACGGCGACGCCGCGCGACCCGAAGCGCTCGAAGAACGCGCTCTGCGGCTTGAGCACGGCGACCCGGTCGGCCATCGCCTCCACGACCGTGCGGCTGAACCGCTCCAGGCCCGCCACGTCGTCGTTCAGGCCCCACTCGGACAGCAGGGAGGCGTGCGGGTCGATCCCGACGCACAGGGGGCCGCGCTCGTCCATGGCACGGCGCAGACGTGCGCCGAAGGGTTCGAGAGAGCTCATGCCGGCTTCCTTACGTCGGCGCCGACCGCGTCGGCGAGGGTGGCGTACGGGCTGTTGCGCAGGCGCGCGGCGAGCCCCTTGTGGATGGCACGGCCCCAGAAGGGCCCCTCGTAGATGAACGCGCTGTATCCCTGCACGAGCGTGGCACCGGCGAGGATGCGCTGCCAGGCGTCCTCGGCGTTCTCGACGCCGCCGACGCCCACCAGGGTGATCCGGTCGCCCACGCGCGCGTACAGGCGCCGCAGGACCTCCAGGGAGCGCGCCTTGAGGGGTGCTCCGGACAGGCCGCCGGTCTCCTTCACGAGGGTGGGGTCCGACTTCAGCCCGAGTCCCTCGCGCGCGATGGTGGTGTTCGTGGCGATGATCCCGTCCAGGCCCAGCTCGACGGCCAGGTCGGCGACGGCGTCGACGTCCTCGTCGGCGAGGTCCGGCGCGATCTTCACGAGCAGCGGCACCCGGCGGCCGGGCACCGTGCGGTCGGCGGCCTCGCGGACGGCGCTCAGGAGCGGCCGCAGGGACTCCGTGGCCTGGAGGTTGCGCAGGCCGGGCGTGTTGGGCGAGGAGACGTTCACGACCAGGTAGTCGGCGTACGGCGCGAGCCGCTCGGTCGACTTCACGTAGTCGGCGGCGGCCTCGGCCTCCGGGACGACCTTGGTCTTGCCGATGTTGACGCCGACGACGGTCCTGAAGACGGGCGTACGGGAGGCCAGGCGGGCCGCCACGGCCAGCGAGCCCTCGTTGTTGAAGCCCATGCGGTTGATGAGCGCGCGGTCCTGCACGAGCCTGAACAGCCGCTTCTTGGGGTTGCCCGGCTGTGCCTCGCCGGTCACGGTGCCGATCTCGACGTGGTCGAAGCCCAGCATCGACATCCCGTCGATCGCGACGGCGTTCTTGTCGAAGCCGGCGGCGAGCCCGAAGGGGCCGTGCATGCGCAGCCCGAAGGCCTCGGTGCGCAGCTCCTTGTGGCGGGGCGCGAGGGCGGCCGCGACGAAGGTGCGCAGCACGGGGATGCGGGCGGCGAGCCGGATCCAGCGGAACGCCAGGTGATGGGCCTGCTCCGGGTCCATCCGTTTGAAGACCAGACGGAAGAAAAGCTTGTACATCGTGTTGTCCTCTTCGAAGCCTCGGTGAGCCTCATGAAGAGGGGGACACCGTTTCCGGTGTCCCCCTCAGGGCTGCTAGTCGCGGGCCGCGGTCAGATGCTCGGCGTGTTCCTGGAGGGAACGCACGCCCACATCGCCGTGGTTGAGGGCGTCGATGCCCTGGACGGCGGCGGCGAGCGCCTGGACCGTCGTCAGGCAGGGCACGGACCGCGCCACGGCCGCCGTACGGATGTCGTAGCCGTCGAGGCGGCCGCCGGTGCCGTACGGGGTGTTGACGATGAGGTCGACCTCGCCGTCGTGGATGAGCTGGACGATGGTCTTCTCGCCGTTCGGGCCCTCGCCCTCGGACTGCTTGCGCACGACGGTGGCGTTGATGCCGTTGCGCTTGAGGACCTCGGCGGTGCCGGAGGTGGCCATCAGCTCGAAGCCGTGGGCGACCAGCTCACGCGCCGGGAAGATCATCGAGCGCTTGTCGCGGTTGGCGACCGAGATGAACGCGCGGCCCTTGGTGGGCAGCGGGCCGTAGGCGCCCGCCTGCGACTTGGCGTACGCCGTGCCGAAGACGGAGTCGATGCCCATGACCTCGCCGGTGGAGCGCATCTCCGGGCCGAGGATGGTGTCGACGCCGCGGCCGTGGATGTCGCGGAAGCGCGACCACGGCATGACGGCCTCCTTGACGGAGATCGGCGCGTCGAGCGGGAGTTCGCCGCCGTCGCCGGTCGCCGGAAGGATCCCTTCCGTGCGCAGTTCGGCGATGGTCGCGCCCAGCGAGATCCGGGCGGCGGCCTTCGCCAGCGGCACCGCGGTCGCCTTCGAGGTGAAGGGGACGGTGCGGGAGGCGCGCGGGTTGGCCTCCAGGACGTACAGGATGTCGCCGGCCATCGCGAACTGGATGTTAATGAGGCCGCGTACGCCGACGCCCTTGGCGATGGCCTCCGTGGAGGCCCGCAGGCGCTTGATGTCGAAGCCGCCGAGCGTGATCGGGGGCAGGGCGCACGCCGAGTCGCCGGAGTGGATGCCGGCCTCCTCGATGTGCTCCATGACGCCGCCGAGGTACAGCTCATGGCCGTCGTAGAGCGCGTCGACGTCGATCTCGATGGCGTCGTCCAGGAACCGGTCGACGAGGACCGGCCGCGAGGGGCTGATCTCGGTCGACTCGGCGATGTAGGACTCCAGCCGGGTCTCGTCGTAGACGATCTCCATGCCGCGCCCGCCGAGGACGTACGACGGCCGCACCAGGACCGGGTAGCCGATCTCGTCCGCGATGGCCTTGGCGCCCGCGAAGGTGGTCGCGGTGCCGTGCTTGGGGGCCGGCAGGCCCGCCTCGGCGAGGACGCGGCCGAAGGCGCCCCGGTCCTCGGCGGCGTGGATGGCCTCAGGCGAGGTGCCGACGATCGGCACGCCGTTGTCCTTCAGGGCCTGCGACAGGCCCAGCGGGGTCTGACCGCCGAGCTGCACGACGACGCCCGCCACCGGCCCGGCCTGCTGCTCCGCGTGGACGATCTCCAGCACGTCCTCCAGCGTCAGCGGCTCGAAGTACAGGCGGTCGGAGGTGTCGTAGTCCGTGGAGACGGTCTCGGGGTTGCAGTTGACCATCACGGTCTCGTACCCGGCGTCGCTCAGCGCGAAGGAGGCGTGGACGCAGGAGTAGTCGAACTCGATGCCCTGGCCGATGCGGTTGGGGCCGGAGCCCAGGATGATGACGGCCGGCTTCTCGCGCGGCGCGACCTCGGTCTCCTCGTCGTAGGAGGAGTAGAAGTACGGCGTCCTCGCGGCGAACTCGGCGGCGCAGGTGTCGACCGTCTTGTAGACCGGGCGGATGCCCAGCGCGTGCCGCACCTCGCGCACGACGTCCTCGCGCAGGCCGCGGATCTCGCCGATCTGCTGGTCGGAGAAGCCGTGCCGCTTGGCCTCGGCGAGCAGCTCGGGGGTGAGCTTCGCGGCCTCGGCGATCTCGTCGGCGATCTCCTTGATCAGGAAGAGCTGGTCGACGAACCAGGGGTCGATCTTCGTGTACTCGAAGACCTCCTCCTGGGTGGCGCCCGCGCGGATGGCCTGCATGACGGCGTTGATACGGCCGTCGGTGGGGCGGACGGCCTCGCGCAGCAGCTCGACCTTGTCGCCGGGCTCGCCCACGAAGGTGAACTGGCTGCCCTTCTTCTCCAGCGAGCGCAGCGCCTTCTGGAATGCCTCGGTGAAGTTGCGGCCGATGGCCATGGCCTCGCCGACCGACTTCATGGTGGTGGTGAGGGTGGAGTCGGCCTGCGGGAACTTCTCGAAGGCGAACCGCGGGGCCTTGACGACCACGTAGTCGAGCGTGGGCTCGAAGGAGGCCGGGGTCTCCTGCGTGATGTCGTTCGGGATCTCGTCGAGGGTGTAGCCGACGGCGAGCTTGGCCGCGATCTTGGCGATGGGGAAGCCGGTCGCCTTGGAGGCGAGGGCCGAGGAGCGCGACACGCGCGGGTTCATCTCGATGACGATCACGCGACCGTCCTCGGGGTTCACCGCGAACTGGATGTTGCAGCCGCCGGTGTCGACGCCGACCTCGCGGATGATCGCGATACCGACGTCACGCAGCACCTGGTACTCGCGGTCGGTGAGGGTCATCGCCGGCGCGACCGTGATGGAGTCGCCGGTGTGCACGCCCATCGGGTCGAAGTTCTCGATGGAGCAGACGACCACGACGTTGTCGTGCTTGTCGCGCATCAGCTCCAGCTCGTACTCCTTCCAGCCGAGGATGGACTCCTCCAGGAGCACCTCGGTGGTCGGGGAGAGCGTGAGGCCCTGGCCGGCGATGCGGCGCAGCTCCTCCTCGTCGTGCGCGAAGCCGGAGCCGGCGCCGCCCATGGTGAAGGACGGGCGCACCACGACCGGGTAGCCGCCGAGGGTCTCGACACCCGCGAGGACGTCCTCCATCGAGTGGCAGATCACCGAGCGGGCGGACTCGCCGTGCCCGATCTTGCCGCGGACCGCCTCGACGACGTCCTTGAAGAGGTCGCGGTCCTCGCCCTTGTTGATGGCCTCGACGTTGGCGCCGATCAGCTCGACGCCGTACTTCTCCAGCGTGCCCGCCTCGTGCAGCGAGATCGCGGTGTTGAGGGCCGTCTGGCCGCCCAGGGTGGGCAGCAGCGTGTCGGGCCGCTCCTTGGCGATGATCTTCTCGACGAACTCCGGGGTGATCGGCTCGACGTAGGTGGCGTCGGCGATCTCCGGGTCGGTCATGATCGTCGCCGGGTTGGAGTTCACGAGGATGACGCGCAGGCCCTCGGACTTCAGGACCCGGCAGGCCTGCGTGCCGGAGTAGTCGAACTCGGCGGCCTGGCCGATGACGATCGGGCCGGAGCCGATGACCAGGACGGACTGGATATCGGTGCGCTTAGGCACGCTGGCCCTCCATCAGGGATACGAAGCGGTCGAACAGGTAGGCGGCGTCGTGCGGGCCCGCTGCCGCTTCGGGGTGGTACTGGACGCTGAAGGCCGGCTTGTCGAGGAGGTGGAGTCCCTCCACCACGTTGTCGTTGAGGCAGACGTGGGAGACCTCGGCACGGCCGTAGGGGGTCTCGGAGACCTTGTCGGTCGGCGCGTCCACGGCGAAGCCGTGGTTGTGCGCGGTGACCTCGACCTTGCCGGTCGTGCGGTCCTGGACCGGCTGGTTGATGCCGCGGTGGCCGTACTTCAGCTTGTAGGTGCCGAAGCCGAGGGCGCGGCCGAGGATCTGGTTGCCGAAGCAGATGCCGAACAGCGGGGTGCCGCGCTCCAGGACCGCCTGCATGACGGAGACCGGGTGGTCGGCGGTGGCCGGGTCGCCGGGGCCGTTGGAGAAGAACACGCCGTCGGGGTTCACGGCGTAGACGTCGTCGGCGGTGGCCGTGGCGGGCAGCACGTGCACCTCGATGCCGCGCTCGGCCATGCGGTGCGGGGTCATGCCCTTGATGCCGAGGTCGACGGCGGCGACGGTGAACTTCTTCTCGCCGATCGCCGGGACGACGTACGCCTCCTTGGTGGCCACCTCGGCGGAGAGGTCGGCGCCCTTCATCTCGGGAGCCTGGCGGACCTCGGCGAGCATGGTGCCCTCGTCGGGCAGGGCGTTGCCGGAGAAGATGCCGACGCGCATGGCGCCGAGCTCGCGCAGGTGGCGGGTGAGGGCGCGGGTGTCGATGCCGGAGATTCCGACGACGCCCTGGCGGCGCAGCTCCTCGTCCAGCGAGCGCTTGGCGCGCCAGTTGGAGGGCACGCGCGCGGGGTCGCGCACGACGTAGCCGGCGACCCAGATCTGCTTGCTCTCCGGGTCCTCGTCGTTGACGCCGGTGTTGCCGACGTGCGGGGCGGTCATCACGACGACCTGGCGGTGGTACGACGGGTCGGTGAGGGTCTCCTGGTAGCCGGTCATGCCGGTGGAGAACACGGCCTCGCCGAAGGTCACCCCCACGGCCCCGTAGGCGCGGCCGCGGAACATCCGGCCGTCCTCCAGGACGAGTACCGCGGGAACCTTGCCGGCTCCCCTTGTGGAGGTCGTCATCGTTCGGCGCCTTCCGTGCTGTTGTTGTCGATCTTGGAGTTGTCGATCATGGAGTTAATGGCGTCGACCCACTCGTTGTGCTCGGCCGCGTGGTCCGAGCGGAATCCGGAGTCGATCAGCCGCTCGCCGTGCGCCCAGGTCACCACGAGCAGTCCGCCCTCGGTCAGGACCTTGCCGGCGATGCCCTTGTCGAGCCGGGCCTCGCGCAGCTGCGCGGCGGGGACGAAGAAGTCGGTCGCGCCGGGGCGTACGACGTCCAGTCCCGCGTCCGTCAGGGTGAGCTCGACCCGGCTGCGGGTGCCCAGGCCGTGCGCCACGATGCGGTCGAGCCACTGACCTGCGGTGGTCGAGCCGTGATAGCGGCCGCTCATGCTCAGTCTCGCCGGGCCGGGGTCGTCCGGCGCGCTGGGCAGCTCGGGCAGGTCGCCCTGGAGCGTGCCGCGCCATTTCCAGCCCTCGCGCATCAGCCAGTAGACGAGCGCGACGAAGAGGGCGAGTCCGACGAGCCAGCCCACGCGGGCGGCCCAGTCGGTGACCTCGGCCGACTTCTTTTCGGCGGCGAGTCCGGCGGCGAGCAGAGTTGCAGGTGTCACGTGAGCTTCCCGTCGACGAGCGTGGCCTTGCCCCGGAGCCACGTGTGCGTCACACGGCCCGGCAGCTCACGTCCCTCGTACGGGGTGTTGCGGCTGCGCGAGGCGAAGCCCGCGGGGTCCACGGACCCACGGTATTCCGTGTCGACGAGCGTGAGGTTGGCGGGCTCACCAGCCGAGACGGGACGGCCGTGCCCGCCGGCCTGCCCGATCTGCGCGGGCTTGACGGACATGCGCTCGGCGACCCCGGCCCAGGTCAGGAGCCCGGTGTCCACCATGGTCGCCTGCACCACCGACAGCGCGGTCTCCAGGCCGACCATCCCCATGGCGGCCGCGGCCCACTCGCAGTCCTTGTCCTCGTGCGGGTGCGGGGCGTGGTCGGTGGCGACGATGTCGATCGTGCCGTCGGCGAGCGCCTCGCGCAGCGCCATCACGTCACGCTCGGTGCGCAGCGGCGGGTTCACCTTGTAGACCGGGTTGTAGGTGCGCACCATCTCGTCGGTGAGGAGCAGGTGGTGCGGGGTGACCTCGGCGGTGACGTCGATGCCGCGGGACTTGGCCCAGCGGACGATCTCGACGGACCCGGCGGTCGACAGGTGGCAGATGTGAACGCGGGAGCCGACGTGCTCGGCGAGCAGGACATCCCGGGCGATGATCGATTCTTCGGCCACCGCGGGCCAGCCGCCGAGACCCAGCTCGGCGGAGACGACGCCCTCGTTCATCTGGGCGCCCTCGGTCAGCCGCGGCTCCTGCGCGTGCTGGGCGACGACCCCACCGAAGGCCTTCACGTACTCCAGCGCGCGGCGCATGATCACGGCGTCGTCGACGCACTTGCCGTCGTCGGAGAAGACGGTGACGCCGGCGGCCGACTCGTGCATGGCGCCCAGCTCGGCGAGCTTGCGCCCCTCCAGGCCGACGGTGACGGCCCCGATGGGCTGCACGTCGCAGTAGCCGTGCTCCTGGCCGAGCCTGTAGACCTGCTCGACCACGCCGGCGGTGTCGGCGACCGGGAAGGTGTTGGCCATGGCGAACACGGCCGTGAAGCCGCCGGAGGCCGCCGCGCGGGTGCCGGTCAGCACGGTCTCGGAGTCCTCGCGGCCCGGCTCGCGCAGATGGGTGTGGAGGTCGACCAGGCCCGGCAGGAGGACCTTGCCGGCCGCCTCGACGACCTGGGCGCCCTCGTCGCTCAGGGCGGTGCCCACCGCGGCGATGGTCCCGCCGTCGATCAGCACGTCCTGCGGCTCGCCGCCGAGCACCTTCGCACCACGGATCAGGATCTTGCTCATGGTCTTACTTCTCCTCGGTACGGGTGTGGGCGGCGGCCGGTTCGTTCCCGCCCAGCAGCAGGTAGAGAACGGCCATCCGGATGGAGACTCCGTTTGCGACCTGCTCGATGGCGGTGCAGCGCTCAGAGTCGGCGACCTCGGCGGTGATCTCCATGCCGCGGACCATCGGGCCGGGGTGCATCACGATGGCGTGCTCGGGCATCTTCGCCATGCGGTCGCCGTCGAGGCCGTAGCGCCGCGAGTACTCGCGCTCGGTCGGGAAGAACGCGGCGTTCATCCGCTCGCGCTGCACGCGCAGCATCATCACCGCGTCGGACTTCGGAAGGGTGCTGTCGAGGTCGTACGACACCTCGCAGGGCCAGGTCTCGACGCCGACCGGCACCAGGGTGGGCGGGGCGACCAGGGTGACCTCGGCGCCGAGGGTGTGCAGCAGGTCGACGTTGGAGCGGGCGACGCGGCTGTGCAGCACGTCGCCGACGATCGTGATGCGCCGGCCGTCGAGGTCCTGGCCGAGCCCGGCGTCCCGGCCGACGAGCCGGCGGCGCATCGTGAAGGCGTCCAGGAGGGCCTGCGTGGGGTGCTGGTGGGTGCCGTCGCCGGCGTTGATGACGGCCGCGTCGATCCAGCCGGAGTTGGCGAGGCGGTACGGCGCTCCGGAGGCGCCGTGCCGGATGACCACGGCGTCGACGCCCATGGCCTCCAGGGTCTGGGCGGTGTCCTTCAGGGACTCGCCCTTGGAGACGCTCGATCCCTTGGCGGTGAAGTTGATGACGTCCGCGGACAGCCGCTTCTCGGCGGCCTCGAAGGAGATGCGGGTGCGCGTGGAGTCCTCGAAGAAGAGGTTCACGACGGTGCGGCCGCGCAGGGTCGGCAACTTCTTGATCGGCCGGTCGGCGACCCGGGCCATCTCCTCGGCGGTGTCGAGGATCAGGACGGCGTCGTCGCGGGTGAGGTCGGCGGCCGAGATGAGATGACGCTGCATCTGTCAGGCTCCGTAAGGCAGTTCAATCGGGAGAATCAGGGCAGACGGGTGCGCGCGAGGGCGCACTGAGCGGACGTACGACAGCGGCGTACGCCTCAGGCGCTACTGGGAGGTCTGCTTGGCACCGAGCAGCACGGTGTCGCGACCGTCCTCCTCGGCGAGCTGGACCTTGACCGTCTCCCGCAGCGACGTGGGGATGTTCTTGCCGACGTAGTCGGCGCGGATGGGCAGTTCGCGGTGGCCCCGGTCGACGAGGACCGCGAGCTGGACCGCGCGCGGACGGCCGATGTCGTTGAGGGCGTCGAGCGCGGCGCGGATGGTGCGGCCGGAGAACAGGACGTCGTCGACGAGGATGACGAGGCGGCCGTCGATGCCGTCACCGGGGATCTCGGTGCGGGCGAGCGCACGCGGCGGGTGCATGCGCAGGTCGTCGCGGTACATCGTGATGTCGAGCGAGCCGACCGGCATCTTGCGCTCGGTGATCTCCTCGAGCTTGGCGGCGAGCCGCTGGGCGAGGAAGACGCCTCGGGTGGGAATCCCGAGGAGCACCACGTCGTCGGCGCCCTTGGCGCGCTCGACGATCTCGTGGGCGATGCGGGTCAACACCCGCGCGATGTCAGGGCCTTCGAGAACGGGCCTGGCGTCGGACGCTTGCGAGTCCTGCTGCCTGTCCATACGAAAAGGACCTCCTTCTCCGCCTCACGGGACGGACCTTAAAGGACGTCTGGTTTGCGCCATACACGTTAGCAGGCCGCCGGAGGGCGCCTCATCACCCCCTTGGCCCAATCGGCCACCGATAGCACGGAAGCGTCGGTGTGGACCATTCGGCTTGACGGGCCAGAGTAACGCTGCGTAACCTCACAGTGAGTTACCAACCGCGCGGCATGGAACCCAAGCCAGACCGCGTCGACACAGTGTCCGGGGAGCTATATGTCCAGCGAATACGCCAAACAGCTCGGGGCCAAACTCCGGGCCATCCGCACCCAGCAGGGCCTTTCCCTCCACGGTGTCGAGGAGAAGTCCCAGGGACGCTGGAAGGCCGTCGTGGTCGGTTCGTACGAGCGCGGTGACCGCGCCGTGACCGTGCAGCGCCTCGCCGAGTTGGCGGATTTCTACGGCGTTCCGGTTCAGGAGCTGCTGCCGGGCACCACGCCGGGCGGGGCCGCCGAGCCGCCGCCGAAGCTGGTCCTGGACCTGGAGCGGCTGGCTCATGTGCCGGCCGAGAAGGCGGGTCCGCTGCAGCGCTATGCCGCGACCATCCAGTCGCAGCGCGGTGACTACAACGGCAAGGTGCTCTCGATCCGCCAGGACGACCTGCGCACACTCGCCGTCATCTACGACCAGTCCCCCTCGGTCCTCACCGAGCAGCTGATCAGCTGGGGCGTGCTGGACGCGGACGCGCGTCGCGCGGTCTCCCACGCCGACGAGGGCTGAGCCCGCCACGTCTGAGCAGAAACGTACCGCCGGGGTGGCCGAAACCGATTGGGTTGCGGCCACCCCGGCGGCTTTCTGCCGCCGTTGGAAGCCCCGGAGGCACAAGAAGACGCGGGAGGGCCCGCCGCCCCCGCGGGGGGCCCTCCCGCGTCTTCGTCGAGCCCTTACGCCTCTTCGCGGCGCAGCGAGGGCTTGAGGTCCTTGAAACGGCCGAGGAGGCCGTTGACGAACGAGGGCGACTCGTCCGTGGAGAACTCCTTCGCCAGCTGCACCATCTCGTCCAGCACGACGGCGTCCGGGGTCTCGTCGACCCAGATCAGCTCGTACGCGCCGAGGCGGAGGATGTTGCGGTCCACGACCGGCATCCGGTCCAGCGTCCAGCCGACGGCGTACTGCGCGATCAGTTCGTCGATGCGCCTCGCGTGCTGCGCGTAGCCCTCGACGAGCTGCATCGTGTACTCGCTGACCGGCGGCTGCCGGGTGTCGGTCCGGGAGAGCCGGATCCAGTCCGCGAGGACCGTCAGGACGTCCGCTCCGCGCTGGTCCCCCTCGAAGAGGATCTGGAAGGCGCGCTTGCGGGCCGTGTTGCGGGCAGCCAATTTAGCTGTTCACCCGGCCGAGGTAGTCGCTCGTGCGGGTGTCGACCTTGATCTTCTCACCGGTGGTGATGAAGAGCGGGACCTGGATCTGGTGACCGGTCTCCAGGGTGGCGGGCTTGGTGCCACCGGTGGAGCGGTCGCCCTGGACGCCCGGCTCGGTCTCCTGGATGACCAGCTCGACGGCGGCCGGCAGCTCGACGAAGAGCACCTCGCCCTCGTGCTGGGCGACGGTGGCCATGAAGCCCTCGATCAGGAAGTTCGCGGCGTCGCCGACGGCCTTCCGGTCGACCATGAGCTGGTCGTAGGTCTCCATGTCCATGAAGACGAAGTACTCGCCGTCCATGTACGAGAACTGCATGTCGCGCTTGTCGACGGTGGCCGTCTCGACCTTCACGCCGGCGTTGAAGGTCTTGTCGACGACCTTCCCGGAGAGCACGTTCTTGAGCTTGGTGCGCACGAAGGCCGGGCCCTTGCCGGGCTTGACGTGCTGGAACTCGACGACGGACCACAGCTGGCCGCCGTCGAGCTTGAGCACCATGCCGTTCTTGAGGTCGTTCGTGGAAGCCACGGTTGCGGAATCTCCTGGACTGACGTGGACGACCCCGGCGCACGCACTCCGAGCGGCGCCGGGGAAGTGCGGGTGCGTTCCCGCGTCGTTCGGTGCGTGCTCTCGGTGTGCCGGGTGGAGGTCCTCGTAGCGGAGCTACTAGGGCCTTCGGCCGGTGCGGCGAGAGTGCGTGCCGGGCGGCGTGGGGACGTGCCTGGACTTCCCTGGGGTCGCTAGAGCGCGAGCAGCTCCTTGGTCGTGATGGTGAGTAGCTCGGGTCCGCCGTCCGCCTCGGGGCGGACGACGAGCGTGTCATCGATCCGGACGCCGCCCCGGCCCGGGAGGTGGACCCCCGGTTCGACGGTGACCGGCACGCAAGCGTCCAGTTTACCCATGGCCGCGGGAGCCAACTGCGGGTCCTCGTCGATTTCGAGTCCCACACCGTGCCCCGTCAGCGCCGGAAGGCCCACCGCGTACCCCGCGGAGTCCAGCACCTGGCGCGCGGCACGGTCCACGTCACGGTAGGCGGCGCCGGGTGCCAGCATCTCCCGTCCGGCCCGCTGGGCTGCGAAGACCAGGTCGTACAGATCGATCTGCCAGTCGGCGGGGGACGTGCCGATGACGAAGGTACGGCCGATCTCGCAGCGGTAGCCGCGGTACGTCGCCCCCAGGCAGACGGAGAGGAAATCGCCCTCCTCGACCCGGCGGTCGGTGGGCCGGTGCGCGCGTCGGCCGGAGTTCGGGCCGGTGGCGACGGCGGTCGGGAAGGCGGGTCCGTCGGCACCGTGATCCACGAGGCGGCGTTCGAGTTCGAGGGCGAGATGGCGCTCGGTGCGGCCGACGAGGATGGATTCGAGGAGCTCACCGAGGGCCTGGTCGGCGATCTCGGCGCCGATGCGCAGGCAGGAGATCTCCTCCTCGTCCTTCACGACGCGGAGCTGTTCGACCGCGCCGCCGAGGTCGGTCAGGCGCAGCCGGGGCACGACGGAGCGCATCGCCCGGTGCCGGGCGACGGTGAGGTGGTGTTCCTCCACGGCGAGGGAGTCGCCGCCCTGTCCGGCGGCGAGGTCGGCCGCGGCGACCGCGGGGTCACCGCCGGCGCCGGGAAGGATGTGCGTCCGCAGGGCCTCGTCGGGGCGGCCCTCGGCGGGGCGGTCGCCGGGTGGGCCGACGCACACGAGCAGGTCCTCGTTCTTGCCGATGAGCAGCACGGAGTCCTGCGGGGCTGCGCCCGCGAGGTAGCGGACGTTCGCGGGGCGGGAGATCAGCGCGGAGGCGCTGCCGCTGGCTTGGCAGCGTTCCCGTAGGCGGGTTCGGCGGGCGGCGTACACCTCTGACATGACACGAGCGTAGGAGGCTCGTCCGGTTTGTGCCGGTTGGGAGGGAGCCGTTCGGACGAGGGGGTGCCACCTGAGGCCGGGTGCCGTGTGCGGGTGGGTGGGGGTTGCTCGCGCAGTTCCCCGCGCCCCTTCAGGGCGGCCCGATCGCGTTGGCTACCAGCTCGGCGGGCTCGCGATCGAGCGGGCCAGTACGTCGTCCAGGACCCGGGCCGTCTGCGGGACGTCGAGCTGGGAGTTGTCGATGATCGGCAGCCCCGAGCCGTACCAGCCCGCCATACGGCCGTGGATCCGGGCGACCTCCTCGTCGGTGAGGCGGCGGTTGCCCGCGCGTTCGGCGTTGCGCTCCAGGACGATCTCCAGGCCGGGCAGCAGCACCACCGGCAGCAGCCCCGGACCGACGTGACGCTTCCAGCCGCCGAGGCCGACCACCGGGCGGTCGGGGAAGACCGCGTCGTCGAGGATGCAGGAAATGCCGTTGGCCAGGAAGTTCCGCGCGGCGAAGCCGCAGGTGCGGCGGGCCAGACGGTACTGGGCCTCGGAGTTGTCGTTCCACCCGGACTGGGGGTCGGCGAAGCCCGAGCGGACCCATTCGCGCACGTCGTCGAGGCTGATGTGGGCCGTGGGGACCCGGCGGTGGTCCGCCCAGTACTTGGCGACGCTCGTCTTGCCGGCTCCGGCCGGGCCGATGAGCAGCACCGCGATGGTCGTGGTCGACGTGTCGGGTACCGAGGCGGCGGGCGGGGCACTCGGCATGCCGACGGGGCCGCCGGGCGGCAGCGGTACATGGCCCGTGGTCTCGGGGGCCTGCGGGGCCTGGACGTGGTGGGGCGTGTGCGGGACCGGTCCGGGAGGTGCGAAGCCCTGCGCCGGAGGCGGCGGAGGCACCGGCGCGGATCCCTGGTGGGGAGCAGGCCCCTGATGCGCGGCAGGCCCCTGATGCGGGACCTGACCCTGGTGCGCGGCGGGCCCCGGGTGCCCACCCGGGTGATGCGCACCCGGGTCGTGTGCGGCCGGTGTCCACCCGTGCCCCGGCTGATGGGGCGGCGGCAGCGGAGAACCCACTGCATGCTGCATCCGGTGCCACTCCGTCTCGTCTTCCATGGCCATTGGCGCTGGCAGCGGGCTCGCGGCCCGCCCCCTACCGAACGGTACCGCCCCCGGCCGCCGTTTGGTGAACGGCCGGTGGCGGTCTGAAGTGCCCATCGCCACAGGCGAATCGGACGGAACGGTGATTCGGTGGACTTACTGGCCGACTTCGCCGTACGCGGCGAGCAGCACGGCCGGGTCCGGTCCCTCCAGGACGGTGGGCTTGGCCAGACCGTCCAGGACGATGAAGCGCAGCAGGTCGCCGCGGGACTTCTTGTCGACCTTCATCGTCTGGAGCAGCTTGGGCCACTGGTCGTATCGGTAGGTGAGCGGCAGGCCCACCGATTCGAGGATCGTGCGGTGCCGGTCAGCCGTCGCGTCGTCCAACCGCCCGGCGAGACGGCCCAGTTCGGCGGCGAAGTGCATACCGACGGCGACCGCGGCGCCGTGCCGCCACTTGTAGCGCTCGTTCTTCTCGATCGCGTGGCCGAGCGTATGGCCGTAGTTGAGGATCTCCCGCAGGCCCGACTCCTTGAGGTCCGACGAGACGACCTCGGCCTTGACCCGGATCGAGCGCTCGATCAGCTCGGCGGTGTGCGGGCCGGCCGGGGTGCGCGCGGCCTCGGGGTCGGCCTCGATCAGCTCCAGGATCGCCGGGTCGGCGATGAAACCGGCCTTGATGATCTCCGCGAGACCGGAGACGTAGTCGTTGACGGGCAGGGAGTCCAGCGCGGCCAGGTCGCACAGCACGCCGGCCGGCGGGTGGAAGGCACCCACGAGGTTCTTGCCCTCGGCGGTGTTGATGCCGGTCTTGCCGCCGACGGCCGCGTCCACCATGGCCAGCACGGTGGTGGGGACCGCGATCCAGCGCACCCCGCGCAGCCAGGTCGCGGCCACGAACCCGGCGAGGTCGGTGGTCGCGCCGCCGCCGACGCCGACGATCGCGTCGGAGCGGGTGAACCCGGACTGCCCGAGGGCCTTCCAGCAGTAAGCCGCGACCTCGGCGGTCTTGGCCTCCTCGGCGTTCGGCACCTGGATGGCGACCGCATCGAAGCCCTGCTCGGCCAGATCGGCCCGCAGCGCCTCGCCGGTCTCGGCCAGCGCCTCCGGGTGGATCACGGCGACCCGCTTGGCCCGCGCCCCGATCAACCCGCCGAGCTCGCCCAGGAGCTGACGGCCCACCAGGACCTCGTACGGCTCGCTGCCCGCGGTACCGCCGACCTGGATCCGCGTCACTGCCTCAGTCATGCGTCCTTCAACTCCAGTGCGTCCAGGGCGGCTTGAGTCACCTCTTCGGGCGTACGACCGTCGGTGGCGACGACCGCCGTGGCCACCGACTCGTACAGATGGCGGCGGGCCTCCATCAGCTCGCGCCACTGCTTGCGCGGATTGACCGCGAGCAGCGGGCGGGCGGCGTTCAGGCCGGTGCGCTTGACCGCCTCCTCGACGTCCATCGAGAGGTAGACGACCCGCTGCCCGAGCAGCAGCGCGCGCGTGTCCTCGTCCAGGATCGAGCCGCCGCCCAGCGCCAGGACGCCGTCGTGCTCGGTCAGCGCCCGCTGCACGGCCTGCTTCTCGATCGCTCGGAAGACCGGCTCGCCCTCGTCGACGAAGATCTCCGCGATGGTCCGGCCCTGCTCGGCCACGATGTCGTCGTCGGTGTCCCGGTAACCCACGCCGAGGCGCTCGGCGAGCAGCTGTCCGACCGTGGACTTGCCCACGCCCATCGGCCCGATCAGCACCACCACAGGCGCTGCGCTCATCGGATCGCGAGGTTGTCGAGGTACGACACGACGTTGCGGCGGGTCTCGGTCACCGAGTCGCCGCCGAACTTCTCCGCGACCGCGTCCGCGAGGACGAGCGCCACCATGGCCTCGGCGACGATGCCGGCGGCCGGGACCGCGGAGACGTCGGAGCGCTGGTGGTGGGCCTGCGTGGCCTCGCCGGTCGTGACGTCGACCGTCTGCAGGGCCCGGGGCACGGTCGCGATCGGCTTCATCGCGGCGCGCACCCGCAGCAGCTCACCGGTACTGAGGCCGCCCTCGGTGCCGCCGGCGCGGCCGGACACGCGCCGGATGCCCTCCGGGGTGTTCACGATCTCGTCGTGCGCCTTGGAACCCGGCACCCGGGCCAGTTCGAAGCCGTCGCCGAGTTCGACGCCCTTGATCGCCTGGATGCCCATGAGGGCGCCGGCGAGGCGGGCGTCCAGCTTGCGGTCCCAGTGCACGTGCGAGCCGAGGCCCACGGGGACGCCGTAGGCGAGCACCTCGACCACACCGCCGAGGGTGTCGCCGTCCTTGTGGGCCTGGTCGACCTCCGCGACCATCGCCTTCGAGGTGTCCGCGTCGAGGCAGCGCAGCGGGTCGGCGTCCAGCTTCTCGACGTCGGCCGGCGTCGGGTACACACCCTGCGGGGCCTTCACGGAGCACAGCTCGACGACGTGGCTGACGATCTCGATGCCGGCCGTCTCCTTCAGGTACGACCGGGCGACGGCGCCGAGGGCGACACGGGCCGCGGTCTCACGCGCGGAGGCGCGCTCCAGGATCGGCCGGGCCTCGTCGAAGCCGTACTTCTGCATGCCCGCGAGGTCGGCGTGGCCGGGGCGCGGGCGGGTCAGCGGGGCGTTGCGGGCGAGGCCGGCGAGGATCTCCGGGTCGACCGGGTCGGCGGCCATGACCTGGTCCCACTTGGGCCACTCGGTGTTGCCCACCATGATCGCCACCGGGGAGCCGAGGGTGAGGCCGTGCCGGACGCCGCCGATGAAGGTGATCTCGTCGCGCTCGAACTTCATCCGCGCACCGCGTCCATAACCGAGCCGGCGCCGGGCCAGGTGGTCCGCCACCATCTCCGTGGTGATCGGCACGCCGGCGGGAAGACCCTCCAGCGTCGCCACGAGTGCGGGACCGTGGGATTCCCCCGCGGTCAGCCAGCGCAACCTGCTCAACGGTGCTCCTCAGTGCTCGCGCCCTGGTACTGCCCTGCGTACACGTGTCCTCGCGTACGTCGACGGCGCGACCAGGTGCGCGGCCCCGGCCCGCCACCTTCGATCCTCCCACGTCCGGCACCGGTCCCCGGCCGCCGGTCCACCAGGCGGACGGAAAATGGACGGTGCCGGACCACGGGCGGCGATCAGGCCGGGGTGTTGCCCTGCGGCTGCTGCGGGGCGTACGCACCGAGGAAGTCGGCGCCGCTGGGCTGCGCCGGCTGCGGCTGTGCCTGCTGCTGCGGGGCGTACGGGCCCAGGTAGTCGGCGCCGCGGCCCTGCCCGTGCCGGTGCCCCGGCTGGGCGGTCGGCACGGCCTGCGCCTGACGTGCGGCGCGACGCCGGTCGATCTTGCGCTTGATCTTGAAGACCCAGGATCCGACGACGAGCAGGATCACCAGGACGAGCACCGGAATCTGCACCCAGTCCGGCATGAATTGCAGGACGATCTCGAATATTTCGCTCTTGCCGGACGCCAGCGGCACACCAGTGGACACTGCTTCTACTCCCCCTAGATCCTCTCCGCCCCCTGCGGAACTCAGCGGATCTTAGCGGTTCGCGAGAGCCCGCTCGCCCGCTTTTCGCATGGCCTCCAGGGGCGCCGGAACCCGGCCGGTCATCTGCTCGACCTGCAGCACCGCCTGGTGCACGAGCAGGTCGAGTCCGCTGACGACGGCTCCGCCGAACATGGACCAGCGCGCCGCGAGGGAGGTGGGCCAGGGGTCGTAGAGCACGTCGAACAGGGTGGCGGGGCGCTCAGGTACGGCGGCCGCGAGGGCGTCCGTCGTACCGGCGGGGGTGGTCGCGATCACCAGCGGCGCGTGCAGTGCCCGGTCCGCCTCCGCCCAGTCGGCCGTGCGGACGTCGACGTCGAGCCGCTCGCCCCACTGCCGCATCTCCGCGGCGCGGGCCTCGCTGCGCACGTACGCCACGACCTCGCCGGTGCAGACGCGCGCGAGTGCCGCCAGCGCGGAGGAGGCCGTGGCGCCGGCGCCGAGGATCGCTGCCGACTCGACCTGGTCGACGCCGTGTTCGCGCAGCGCGGCGACCATGCCGGGGATGTCTGTGTTGTCGCCGACGAGCCGCCCGTCCTCGGTACGGACGACGGTGTTGACGGCCTCCACCGAGGCCGCCGTCTCGCTGATCCCGTCGAGCAGCGGGATGATCGCCCGCTTGAGCGGCATGGTCAGGGACAACCCCGCCCACTTGGGGCCGAGTTCCGAGACGAACCCGGGCAGCGCCGCCTCGTCGACCTCGAACCGGTCGTACGACCAGTCCACGAGCCCGAGTGCCTCGTAGGCGGCGCGGTGCAGCACCGGGGAGAGGGAGTGGGCGATGGGCTTGCCGAGTACGGCGGCCCGGCGGGCGTCAGTTGCCCGAGCTCTCATTGAACTTGTCCTTGAGCTTCTGGAAATCGTCGTGCGTCTTGGCGAATTCGGTCTTGCTCACGCCGTCGACCGCGACGAAGTAGTACCAGCCCTGATCGGTCGGATTCAGCGTCCCCTTGAGCGCACCGTCGCCGGGATTGCCGATCGGTCCGGGCGGAAGACCCTTCTGCGTATACGTGTTGTACGGGTCCTGATTGCTGTTGATCTCGTCTTCGCTGATATTGATGTTGCTCTCGCCCTTCAGGTAGTTGAAGGTCGAGTCGAACTGCAGCAGTCCGTAGGTCTCGGGGTTCGCGCGGTCGAGGCGGTTGTAGACGACCTCCGCCATCTTGCGGTAGTCGTCGTCGGTCTTGCCCTCGGCCTGGACGAGGCTGGCGACCGTGATGACCTGCAACGGGCTGTCCAGCTTGAGCGCCTTGGCCTTGGCCTCGAGGTCGAGCGACTTGTACTTGCTCGCGGCCCGGGACACCATGTCCTTCAGGACCGTCTCCGGCTTCATGCCCTTGGCGGCGGGATAGGTGCCCGGGTAGAGGAATCCTTCCAGCGGATCCTTGATCTCGCTGTTGTCGTTCGCCCAACTCGGCAGTCCGAGGCTCTTGAAATCCTTCTCGGCGAATTTCTTCGTGGTGCCGGCCGAAAGGTCCAGCTGTTCGTCGATCGCCTTGTAGACGGTCACATTCCGCTCGCCCGGCTTTACCAGGACATTGTTCTGGCTCTTCGGGTCGAGCATCATCTCGACGGCGCTCTCGGCGGACATTTCCTTGTGCAGGAGATAGGCGCCGGCCTGGATCGACTTCCCGTCGGGATTCTGCGACTGGGCGGCGACGAACGCGTCGACACTCTTGACGACACCGGCCTGCTTGAGCCGCTGGCCGATCTCGTTGCCGAGGGCGCCCTTGGGGATCTCCACGGTGACGGTCTCGCCCGTGCCGTCCCCGGCGAAGTCCGGCGCCGAGCCGAAACGATCCTGGTAAAACTGGTATCCGAAATATCCGACTCCGCCCACACCGCCCGCGAAGACGAGGGACACCACCAGACAGGCGCACCCACTGCGCCGCTTCTTGGGTTTGCCGCCCCGGGACCGGCGCTCCCCGCGGCCGTCCCCCGAGTCGTCGTCGGAGTCGTCGTCATCGTCGCCGCCCGCGAAGAAGGCGTGTTCGCCCTGGTCGGGGCCGGGATCCCAGTCGGTCTGCGGCGGCTCGGGCTCGGCCTGCCGCCGGCTCGGCGGCTCCGGCGGCGGATAGGCGTCGGGAGTGCCGTAGTAGTCGGCCTGCTCACCGCCGTACGCCGCGGCCTGCTGCCCGTAGGGGTCCGGGTGGTTGGGGTACTGGGCGTGCTGATGGGGGCCGGTGGCCCAGCCGTTGTTGTCGTACGACTGCTGCGGCTGCTGCTGATGTCCGGGGTACTGCTGCTGGTCGTACTGGTGCGGGTACTGCTGCGCCTGACCCTGCTGCTGGTACTGCTGCTGACCGTACGCGTCCTGCTGGCCGTGGCCCCACTCGTCGTAGTGCTGCTGCTGCGGCTGCTGCGGATAGTGCTGCTGGCCGCCGTAGGCAGCCTGCTGGCCCGTGTGGGCCTGCTGGCCTTCCCATCCGCCGTCCCCGTACAACGGGTCCTCCGGATGCCACGGTTCGGAGCCTTGGCCCCGGCCATACTCAGTCATCGATCCCCTAGAGCCGCGAGGCGGCGGTCGCCCGGCTGCTGCAGATCCGGCTTCCGTCCCGCCTCTCTTTGTGCGCCAGCTGTTCGAACACCGGCGCATCGCGCGGAACGTTACCGTATCGCGATCAGATAACCACTTCGACGCTCTCGCCCGGAGCTTTACCTGACACCCGTTCGGATTCGAGCGCCTGCTGCAAGATGATCACGGCAGCTGCCTGGTCGATCACGGCGCGGCCCTTCTTCGACTTCACGCCCGAGGCGCGCAGTCCCTGACTGGCCGTCACGGTCGTCATCCGCTCGTCCACGAGCCTGACCGGTACGGGCGCGATCATGCGCGCCAGTTCCTGCGCGAAGCCGCGGACCTTGACCGCGGCCGGGCCCTCGCCGCCCTTCAGGGAGCGGGGCAGGCCGACGACGACCTCAAGCGGCTCGTACTCCTCGACGAGCTGCTTCAGGCGGCGGTGAGCTGCGGGAACGTCCCGGCCCGGGACCGTCTCCACCGGGGTGGCGAGGATCCCGTCGGGGTCGCACGAGGCGACGCCGATACGGGCGTCGCCCACGTCGATCGCGAGACGACGGCCGCGGCGCATGCCCCGGCCGTCGCCACTCGCGTGTGTGTCTTCGCTCACTTGGCCGTTTCCGTCACGAGCCGCTCGACGGCGTCGACGGCGTCGCCGATGGCGGCCGGGTTCTGGCCGCCGCCCTGGGCGACGTCCGGCTTGCCGCCACCGCCGCCGCCGAGGGTCTTGGCGGCGGTACGGACCAGGTCACCGGCCTTGAGGCCACGGTCACGGGCGGCGTCGTTGGTGGCGATGACCGTCAGCGGCTTGCCGTTGTTGACGGTGAACAGGGCGACCACGGCGGCACGTCCGCCCTGGATACGGCCGCGCACGTCGAGGACCAGCTTGCGCAGGTCGTCCGGCGTGGTGCCGTCCGGGACCTGGCCGGTGACGACGGCGATGCCGCGCACGTCCTTGGCCGACTCGGCGAGACCGGCGGCGGCCTGGAGCACCTTCTCGGCGCGGAACTTCTCGATCTCCTTCTCGGCGTCCTTCAGCTTGCCGAGCATGGCGGAGACCTTCTCCGGGAGCTCCTCCGGACGGCCCTTGATCAGCTCCTGGAGCTGGGCGACCACCGTGTGCTCACGGGCGAGGAAGTTGTAGGCGTCCACACCGACCAGGGCCTCGATACGGCGCACGCCCGAGCCGATGGACGACTCGCCCAGCAGCTTGACCAGGCCGAGCTGGGCGGTGTTGTGCACGTGCGTGCCGCCGCACAGCTCCTTGGAGAAGTCGCCGATGGTCACGACGCGCACGCGCTCGCCGTACTTCTCGCCGAACTCGGCGATGGCGCCCTGCTTCTTGGCCTCGTCGATGCCCATGACCTCGGCGTGCACGTCGAGGTCGCGGGCGAGCACCTCGTTGATCTTCTGCTCGACGTCGGTCATCACGGCCGTCGGGACGGCGGAGGGCGAACCGAAGTCGAAGCGGAAGCGGCCGGGCTGGTTCTCGGAACCGGCCTGGGCGGCCGTCGGGCCGAGGGCGTCGCGCAGGGCCTGGTGGGTGAGGTGGGTGGCCGAGTGGGCGCGGGCGATGGCCGTGCGGCGACGCGAGTCGATCGAGGCGTGGGCCTTGGCGCCGACGGTGACCTCGCCGACCTGGACGACGCCCTTGTGGACGTAGACGCCCGGGACCGGCTTCTGGCAGTCGCGGATCTCGATCACGGCACCGGTGTCGACCTTGATGCGGCCGGTGTCACCGATCTGACCGCCGCCCTCGGCGTAGAACGGGGTGCGGTCGAGGACGATCTCGACCTCGTCGCCCTCGGTGGCGGCCGGGGAGGAGGCGCCGTCGACGAGGATGCCGACGACGGTGGACTCGCCCTCGGTGTCGCCGTAGCCGATGAAGTCGGTCTCGCCGGTCTTGTCGGCGATCTCCCGGTAGGCGCCGGCGCCGGCGTGGCCGGTCTTCTTGGCCTGGGCGTCGGCCTTGGCGCGCTCCCGCTGCTCCTTCATCAGGCGCCGGAAGCCGTCCTCGTCCACGGAGAGGCCCTGCTCGGCGGCCATCTCCAGGGTGAGGTCGATCGGGAAGCCCCAGGTGTCGTGGAGCAGGAAGGCCTTGTCGCCGGCCAGCACGGTGGAGCCCGTGGCCTTGGTGTCGGAGACGGCCGTGTCGAGGATGTTGGTGCCGGCCTTCAGCGTCTTGAGGAAGGCGTTCTCCTCGGCGAGGGCGACCTTCTCGATGCGCTCGCGGTCGGTGATGAGCTCGGGGTACTGCCGGCCCATCATGCCGATGACGACGTCGATGAGGTCCTTGACGACCGGGCCGGTGGCGCCGAGCAGGCGCATGTTGCGGATGGCGCGGCGCATGATGCGGCGCAGCACGTAGCCGCGGCCCTCGTTGCCAGGGGTGACGCCGTCGCCGATGAGCATCACGGACGTACGCATGTGGTCGGTGACCACGCGCAGGGAGACGTCCGAGCCGTGGGCGTCGCCATAGGCGACACCGGTCAGCTCGGTGGCCTTGTCGATGACGGCCATGGAGGTGTCGATCTCGTACATGTTCTGCACGCCCTGCAGAATCATGGCGAGTCGCTCGAGGCCGAGGCCCGTGTCGATGTTCTTGCTGGGGAGCTCGCCGAGGATCTCGAAGTTGTCCTTGCCGATGCCCTCGCCCCGCTCGTACTGCATGAAGACGAGGTTCCAGATCTCCACGTACCGCTCGTCGTTGACGGCGGGGCCGCCCTCGACGCCGAACTCGGGGCCGCGGTCGTAGTTGATCTCGGAACAGGGGCCGCAGGGGCCGGGGACGCCCATGGACCAGTAGTTGTCCTTCATGCCGAGGCGCTGGATGCGCTCCTTCGGCACGCCGACGACGTCGTGCCAGATGCGCTCGGCCTCGTCGTCGTCCTTGTAGACGGTGATCCAGAGCTTCTCCGGCTCCAGACCGTAACCACCCTTGTCCTGGGGGCTGGTGAGCAGCTCCCAGGCGTACTTGATGGCGCCTTCCTTGAAGTAGTCGCCGAAGGAGAAGTTGCCGCACATCTGGAAGAACGTGCCGTGCCGGGTGGTCTTGCCGACCTCTTCGATGTCCGGCGTGCGCACGCACTTCTGCACGCTGGTGGCACGGTCGAACGGCGGCTTGACCTCACCCAGGAAGTAGGGCTTGAAGGGCACCATGCCGGCGGGGACGAGGAGCAGAGTCGGGTCGTCCGCGATGAGCGACGCCGAAGGGACGACGGTGTGCCCGCGCTCCTCGAAGAAGCTCAGCCAGCGGCGGCGAATCTCGGCCGACTCCATCAGTGGTCCTCATTCCGGTTGTACGAGTACGTCTGGTTGTCGACGTACTTCGGGTTGCTGCGGTTGTTCTCGATGGCGGTGTACCGCCGGGGCGCGGGGAGTTCGGGGTTGTCCTGGATCCCGAGCGCGTCCTCCAGCTCGGCCTCCCGCTGGGCCATGTTGTCGCGGACGTCGAGCGCGAATCCCACCGCGCGGTCCTTCAGGCGCTGACCGGTCTCCAGGGCCTTGTTCGCCGCGGTCGCGGCGAGGCTCTCCGGGGTCAGCTGCTTGAGCTTGCGGTTGACCTTGGTGGTGGCCCAGACACCGGCGGCGACACCCGTGCTGAACCAGAACGTACGGCGGAACATCGCTCGGTCTCAGTCCTTACTTCCGCTTGCGGCGTGCGGTGGGGACCGTCCGGCCCACGATCACGGTACGCCGGGGCGACTTCGCGGGCACGTCCTCCTGCTTGCGGCCGCCGAGGGCCCGGCGCACGCCGTAGCCGAAGGCCGCGACCTTGACCAGGGGGCCGCCGAAGGTGGAGGCCACGGTGGTCGACAGCGCGGAGGCGTTCGACGTGACCTCCTGGACGTCCGAGGCGATCGCGTCGACCCGGTCGATCTGGGTCTGCGCGGAGCGCACCGCCGAGGAGGCGTCTGCCAGGAGCGGGACTGCCTGGTCGGTCACGTCCGCGACGAGTTTGGTGGTCGCCTTGAGCGTCTGGGCCAGCCTCGCCAGGGCGACGGCGAGGAAGGAGACCAGAATCGCCCAGAAGACGGCCACCAGGATCCCGGCAACCTCTCCACCGGACACTGTGTGCACCCGCTCCCTGAAACGTGCCTCTACATCGGTCTACATCGAAAAAGTCGTGCACCGAGCCTATCGCGCCGGGGGCGCCGATCCGCACCGGATTACCGCCCGCGCGGGGCCGGGTCGCGAGAAGCGATTGTACGGACCGAACACGCTTCAGTACGCTCCGTATTCCATGCGGGATCAACAGCGCCCCCACTTGCCCGAATCCGTCGATCTGCCCCTGGAACTCAGCACGTTCGTGGGCCGCTCGGCCGAACTGGCCGCCCTGGCCGAGGCCCTCGGCGCAGCTCGGCTGGTGACGGTGACCGGTGCCTGCGGCGTCGGCAAGTCACGGCTGGCGGCGCGCGCGGCCTCGGCTTGCGCGCCCGGCGACGGCGTGTGGCACGTGGAGCTGGAGCCGGTTCGGGATCCGGAGTTCCTCGACTACGCGGTCGTGGAGGCCCTGGGCCTGACGGACCACACGACGCGGCTGCCGCGCGAGACGCTGCTGGACCGTCTGGGCGGCCGTGAACTGCTGCTGATCCTGGACGGATTCGAGCACCTGCTGGACGCCTGCGCGGAGCTGGTGACGGATCTGCTGCGCCGGGTGCCGGGGCTGCGGGTGCTCGCGGTGGGCCGCAGGCCGCTGGGCGTCGCGGGCGAGCAGCTCCTTCCGCTGGCACCGCTTGGCGATGGCGAGGCCGTGCGGCTGTTCGTGGAGCGGGCGGCACAGCACGGGCTGGCCGTACGGGACGACGCCGACGTAAGGGAGCTGTGCCGTCGTCTGGACGGGATCCCGCTAGCGATCGAGCTGGCCGCGGGGCGGCTGCCGATGCTGTCGCCGGGGCAGCTGCTGGAGCGGCTGGACGACCGGTTCCGGCTGCTGACCGACGGCGCGCCGGACGCTCCAGCGCACTCCCGCCCGATCCCCGGGGGTCCTCCGTCCCGCCATCGGACGCTGCGTACGGCGGTCGGCTGGAGCCATGAACTGTGCACACCCGAGGAGCGGTTGCTGTGGGCGCGGCTGTCGGTGTTCGCGGGCCGGTTCGACCTGGAGGCGGTCGAGTACGTGTGCGGCGGCCAGGGTCTGCACTCCGACGACGTGTTCGACGTGCTCTCGCAGCTCCTCGCGCAGTCCGTGGTCGCACGCGAGGAGAGCGGGTCCGGTGTGCGCTACCGCATGCTGGACACGATCCGGGCCTACGGCGCCGACTGGCTGGAGGCCACCGGGGACGCGGCCCGGCTGCGGCGCCGGCACCGCGACTGGTACCTGGGCCTGACGACCTGGTGCGAGCTGGAGTGGTTCTCGCCGCGGCAGGACGAGGTGGCCGCCCGTGTCGAGGCGGAGCTGCCGAATCTGCGCTGCGCCCTGGGGTACTGCCTGAGCGAGCCGGACGAGGCGCATCTGGGGCACTACCTCGCGGGCTCCCTGTGGTTCTACTGGGTCGGCTGCGGCCGGCTCTCGGAGGGGCGGCACTGGCTGGAGCAGGCGGTGGCGCTGGACAGCGGTCATGAGCGGTCCCGGCTGAAGGCTCTGTGGGTGCTCGGCTATGTGGCGATCCTCCAGGGCGACTCGGTGCCCGCGCTCGGGACGCTGCTGGAGTGCCGGGAGGAGGCGGAACGTGCCGCCGACCCCACGGCGGTGGCGTACGCCGAGCACCGCACGGGCTGTCTGGCGCTGCTGTCGGACGACATGGAGCGTGCGGAGACGCTGCTGAGCTCGGCGCTGGCCCGCTATCAGGAGATCGGCGAGCTCAACAGCAATGTGCTGATGGGCCAGATCGAGCTGGCGATGGCGCGGGCGTTCCGGGGCGATCTGCCGGACGCGGTGCGGTTGTGCGAGGACGTCCGGCAGGTGTGCGAGGACCACGGCGAGCGCTGGGCGCGCTCGTACGCGCTGTACGTCCTGGCGTACGCGGCCTGGGCCGACGGCGATCTGTCCGGCGCCCGCAGCCTGCTGACCGAGTGCCTCGGCAACGCGCATTCCTTCCGTGACCTGCTCGGCTCGGTGCTGGCCGTGGAGCTGCTGGCCCTGGTCACGGGGGCGGAGGGCGACTCGGCGGAGGCCGCGGTGCTCCAGGGCGCGGCGGCGGGGATGTGGCCGTCGGTCGGACTGCCGCTGTTCGGCTCGGCCAGTTTCAACGCGCCGCACGAGCTGTGCGAGACGGCGGCGCGGGAGCGGCTCGGCGACGAGCCGTACGAGGAGTGCGTACGGCAGGGCGCGGCGCTCGGCCGTGAGGAGGCGGTGCAGCGGGCGCTCGGGCGGCGACAGGCGGAGGCGCTGCCTGCGCCCCGGGGATCGGTCCGGCCGGCCAAGGCGGCCCCGGACATGCGAAAGCCCGCCGCCTCCCCCACCCGCAAGGGCGGGGAGACGACGGGCTGAGGCGCAGGTGTCCTACGACCGCTGAAGGATCAACGGGCGTAGTACTCGACGACGAGCTGCTCGTCGCAGATCACCGGGATCTCCTTGCGGTTCGGCTCACGGTCCAGGCGGAACGCCAGGGCCTTGAGGTTCACCTGGAGGTAGCGCGGGGTCTCGCCCTCGGGGGCGAAGCCGCCCTCACGGGCGATCGAGAAGAGGGTCTTCTCGCGGCTGCGCTCGCGGACCATCACGACGTCGTCGGGACGGACGCGGAACGACGGCTTGTCGACCTTCTGGCCGTTGACCTCGATGTGGCCGTGAACGACCATCTGACGGGCCTGGTAGATGGTGCGGGCGATGCCCGAACGCAGGACCAGGGCGTCGAGACGACGCTCGAGCTCGATGATCAGGGCCTCACCGGTCTTGCCCTGAACCTTGGAGGCACGCTCGTAGGCGCGGACGAGCTGGCGCTCGGACACGTCGTACTGCGCACGCAGACGCTGCTTCTCGAGCAGACGGACCTTGTAGTCCGAGTTCTGCTTGCGGCCACGGCCGTGCTCACCCGGGGGGTAGGGACGGGCCTCGAAGTACTTGACGGCCTTCGGGGTCAGCGCGATGCCGAGGGCACGCGACTTCTTGACCTTGGGGCGGGACTGGTTCGCCACAATCTCTCATTTCTCAGTGTTCGGCTTGTCAGGGTGTTGACGGAGGTCGCATCCGCAGCCGGGGAAACCCTCCTCGTCCTGGTGGACGGGGTGGGCAGCCGCTCCCCTGGTCTGGGCACATACGTGCAGCACGCGAGTGGCCCACCTACCGTGAAGGTGGTGGGCTGCCCGCGACACCATTCGAACGGTGCGCGACGCTCCTGGAACCCACTGGGGGTTCCGGCTGACCGTCCCGTTCTGACTGCACGGGACACAGCACTCCGAGCGAGTTTACAGGGTGCTCAGGACCGCTTGCGACCGAGGTGCTGCCTGGTCCATTCGACAGCGTCCGCGTACCGCGCCTCGGCGCCGTGCCTGGTCGGCGTGTAGTACTCGCGGTCCTTGAGGGCGTCCGGGGCGTACTGCTGCTCGGCGATGCCCTCGGTCAGGTCGTGCGGATACACGTACCCCTGGGCGTGCCCCAGCTTGGCGGCGCCCTTGTAGTGCCCGTCGCGCAGGTGCGGGGGCACCGGGCCCGCCATTCCCTTGCGTACGTCGTCCATCGCGGCGCCGATCGCCGTCGTTGCGGAGTTGGACTTGGGGGCCAGGGCGAGGGCGATGGTGGCGTGGCTGAGGGTGAGGGCGGCCTCGGGGAAGCCGATCATGGCGACGGCCTGGGCGGCGGCGACCGCGATCGGCAGGGCGTTCGGGTCGGCGAGGCCGATGTCCTCGCTGGCGGAGATCATCAGGCGGCGGGCGATGAAGCGGGGGTCCTCGCCGGCCTCGATCATCCGGGCCAGGTAGTGCAGGGCGGCGTCGACGTCGGAGCCTCGGATGGACTTGATGAGGGCGCTGGCCACGTCGTAGTGCTGGTCGCCGTCGCGGTCGTACTTCACGGCGGCGCGGTCGACGGTCTGCTCCAGCGTCTGGAGGCTGATCTCGCTCTCGTCCTGGTCCAGGGCCGCTCCCGCGGCGGCCTCCAGGGCCGTCAGGGCGCGGCGGGCGTCGCCGCCGGCGATCCGCAGCAGGTGCCCCTCGGTGTCCTCGGGGAGGCCGACGGAGTCCTTCAGGCCGCGCTCGTCGCTCAGCGCCCTGCGCAGCAGACCCCTGACGTCGTCGTCGGTGAGGGGTTCGAGGGTGAGCAGGAGGGAGCGGGACAGCAGGGGGGAGATGACCGAGAAGTACGGGTTCTCGGTGGTCGCCGCGATCAGGGTCACCCAGCGGTTCTCGACCGCCGGGAGGAGGGAGTCCTGCTGGGCCTTGCTGAAGCGGTGGATCTCGTCGAGGAAGAGGACGGTCTCCTTGCCGTAGCCGCCGGTGGCGCGGCGGGCGCCTTCGATGACCGCGCGGACCTCCTTGACGCCGGCGGTGATCGCGGAGAGTTCGACGAAGCGCTTGTTGGTGGCCTTGGAGACGACGTAGGCCAGGGTGGTCTTGCCGGTACCGGGCGGGCCCCAGAGGATCACCGAGGACGGTCCGGCGGGGCCGCCGGACTCGCCCACGAGTCGGCGCAGCGGCGAGCCCGGTTTCAGCAGGTGCTGCTGGCCCACCACCTCGTCCAGGGTGCGCGGGCGCATGCGCACGGCCAGGGGACTGCCGGCTGGGTCCTTCTCCTGGCGGTCTTCGGCGGCGGCGGTGAACAGGTCGGGCTCCACGCTGGAAACCCTAAATCACCGCACTGACAATCCCGCCCGGCCCCCGGCAGGGGGCTCAGCTGGTCCAGAAGTCCCACCAGCGGGTCAGGATCAGCATGCCGATGATGCCGATGTGCAGCACGGGCATGACCCAGGTGAACTCGCCGAAGAAACTCTTGAGCCAGTTCGGTGCGGGCAGGAAGCCGTTTCGGACGTTGAACGAGGTCACGTACCAGAACATGATGATCGTCGCGACCCAGGCCAGCGAGCACCACAGGCACAGCGCGTTGATGTTGTACAGCGACTGGTACATCAGCCAGGCGCAGAAGACCACGCCGAAGAGGGTGCCGGCGTTGAAGGTGAGCCAGTACCAGCGCGGGAAGCGGGCGCGGCCGAGCAGGCTCATGCCGACGCAGATGACGATGCCGTACGCGACGAGGCCGAGCATCGGGTTGGGGAACCCGAAGGCGGCGGCCTGCTTGCTCTCCATGACGCTGCCGCAGGAGACGACGGGGTTCAGGCTGCACCCGGGGGTGAAGGTCTTGCCCTCGACCTTGGCCTCGAGCAGCTTGAACTTGTCGATCGTGATGACCCACGCGGCAAGGAGTCCCGCCGCGCCGGTGATCACCAGCATCAGGGCGAGGGCACGGCTGCCGCCCACCGACCGCGGTGCCGCCTCCGCAGGCTCCGACTCGGGCTCGGTGGAGACGTCTTTGACTGTCGTCTTGCTCATCACGCCGATTCCGTCACTTGAGACTTGGAGTTTCTCCGGACACGGCACATTGTGCCGTACACGCAGGCGTGCCCACCGTTCGCTGCGTATAAGGAAATACGTGCAATCCGGTAAAGGCGCTCAGTTCAAGACACGGACGGAGCGTCACAGGGCGGGGACCGTGCGGTCCCCGCCCTGTGAACGGAATCAGCCCAATCGGGCTTCCAGCTCGGCCACGATCTCGTTGACGCCGATCGCCGACTGCTCGCCGGACTCCATGTCCTTGAGCTGGACGACGCCCTCGGCGAGGTCGCGTTCGCCGGCCACGACGGTGTAGCGGGCGCCGCTGCGGTTGGCGTTCTTCATGGCGCCCTTGAGGCCCTTGGCGCCGTAGGAGAAGTCGGCCGCGATGCCGACCTTGCGCAGCTCGGTGACCTTGGCGAACAGGACCCGGCGGGCCTCCTCGCCGAGCGGTACCGCGAACACGCTGGTGGCCGAGGGCAGTTCGAGCTCCACGCCCTCCGCCTCCAGCGCCAGGACCGTGCGGTCGACGCCGAGGGCCCAGCCGACGGACGGCAGCGCGGGGCCGCCGATCATCTCGGACAGCCCGTCGTAGCGGCCGCCGCCGCCCACCGCGGACTGGGAGCCCAGACCGTCGTGGACGAACTCGAAGGTCGTACGCGTGTAGTAGTCCAGGCCGCGCACCAGCTTCGGGTCGTCCTCGTAGGAGACGCCCGCCGCGGTGATCAGCTCGCGGACCTCCTCGTGGTACGCCTTGCAGGCGTCGCACAGGTAGTCGCGCAGGAGCGGGGCACCGGTGAGCTGCTGCTGCACCGACTCGCGCTTGTCGTCGAGGACGCGCAGCGGGTTGATGTCGATACGGCGCCGGGTGTCCTCGTCCAGGTCGAGGCCGCGCAGGAAGTCCTGGAGGGCCGCGCGGTACACCGGGCGGCACTCCTTGTCGCCCAGGCTGTTCAGCAGGATCCGGAAGTCGCTGAGGCCGAGCGAGCGGTAGGCCTGGTCGGCCAGGATGATCAGCTCGGCGTCAAGGGCCGGGTCCTCGGCGCCGATCGCCTCGGCTCCGACCTGGGAGAAGTGCCTGTAGCGGCCCTTCTGGGGGCGCTCGTAGCGGTAGTAGGAGCCCGAGTACCAGAGCTTGACCGGGAGGTTGCCGGCCTTGTGCAGGTTGGCCTCCAGCGCCGCGCGCAGGACCGACGCCGTGCCCTCGGGGCGCAGGGCGAGCCTGTCGCCGCCCTTGGTCTCGAAGGCGTACATCTCCTTGGTCACGATGTCGGTGGACTCACCGACGCCGCGCGCGAACAGCTCGACGCTCTCGAAGCCGGGCGTCTCGATGTAGCCGTAGCCGGAGTTGCGCAGGGGCGCGGCGATCGCCTCACGGACCGCCAGGTACTTGGCGCTCTCCGGCGGGATCAGGTCGTACGTGCCCTTGGGGGCCTTGAAGGTGCTCACGGAAGGTCTCGTCACATTCCTCGTCGGGGAGCTTCCTGGGCTCCCGGGCCGGCGGCCACCTGCCGCAGATACGGGTTGGTGGCGCGCTCTCGGCCGATGGTCGTCTGGGGGCCGTGGCCGGACAGGACCACGGTCGAGTCGTCGAGCGGCAGGCACACGCGTGCCAGCGAGTCGAGGATCTCGGCCATGTCACCGCCGGGCAGGTCGGTGCGTCCGATGGAGCCGGCGAACAGCAGGTCGCCCGAGAACAGGATCGGCGGGATGTCCGCCGCCTCGGGCATGCCGAAGGTCACCGACCCCTTGGTATGGCCCGGCGCGTGGGCGACCGTGAGTTCCAGGCCGGCCAGCTCCAGCCGGGCGCCGTCGGTCAGCTCCTTGACGTCGTCCGGCTCCCCGATGGTCAGTTCGCCCATGAGCTGCATGCCGATGGAGCGGCCGAGCGCCTTCTCGGGGTCGCTCATCATGTACCGGTCGTCGGGGTGGATCCAGGCCGGCACGTCGTGCGCGCCGCACACGGGAACGACCGAGGCGACGTGGTCGAGGTGGCCGTGGGTGAGGACGACGGCGACAGGCTTGAGCCGATGCTTCTTCAGTGCTTCCTCGACTCCGGGGGCCGCTTCGTGGCCCGGGTCGATGATCACGCACTCCTCACCGGCGGCGGGGGCGACGAGATAACAGTTCGTCCCCCAGGCCCCGGCGGGGAACCCGGCAATGAGCACGATCGTCCTTCGTTTGTGTCGACACGTGTGGTTTGTCGGCGGACTCCGCCTGACGTCAGAGCCTACCGGCGCTGCCGATTCCTCAGCGAACCCATATACGGTACGGGGCACACGCAGGCGGTCGGCTCAATGAACACACGCGTACCGGTCGACACTTACGACGCATGAGGAGAGAACCCCGTGGTCAGCCAGGAACAGCGGCGGCGTCAGCTCGCCCGGGAGAAGTTCTTGCGGCAGCAGCAGCGGCGTACGTCCGCCCGACGCAAGGCGCGCATGCGCAACTCGGTGATCGCGTCGGTGCTCGGAGTGGTCGTCATCGGCAGCCTCGCGCTGTACACGACGGGCGTCCTCAAGGGGGACGACGGCAAGGAGAACGCGGGCGCCGAGGTCACGCCGAGCGCGACCCCGACCAGCAAGGCCCCGGACCCGTGCGACAAGCCCGCCGAGGGCAAGGTCAGGACGGCGACCTGGAAGAAGGAGCCGGAGCTGACCGTCGACAAGTCGGCGAAGTACACGATGAAGCTCGCCACGACTTGCGGTGACATAGACATCGACCTGAAGGCGTCGGCGGCGCCGCACACGGTGAACTCGTTCGAGTTCCTGGCCGGCAAGCGCTACTTCGACCACTCCAAGTGCCACCGGCTCACCACCAACGGCATCTACGTGCTCCAGTGCGGCGACCCGACGGGCGTCGGCACGGGCGGTCCCGGCTACACCATTCCGGACGAGAACCTGAAGGACAAAAGCCTGAAGGACAACATCTATCCGGCGGGCACGGTGGCCATGGCGAACACCGGCCAGAAGCACACCGGCGGCAGCCAGTTCTTCCTCGTGTACCAGGACAGTCAGCTTCCGCCCAGCTACACACCGTTCGGCACCGTTTCCGAATCCGGCATGAAGGTACTCAAGAAGATTGCCGACGCGGGTGAGAGCACCGGCCAGGGCGACGGCGCACCGAACGCGACGGTCGTGATCAACAAGGCGACGGTCACGAAATCCTGACCGCCAAGTGCGAAATTTCGGTCGCGCGGGATGCGGACAGGCAACCCGCCGGTCGCCTATGTTGGCCGTGACGAAACTGTGGACGATGCCCGGGGGAACAGAAGCCCCTCGCAGGCATCATGTGGAGGAGGCGCTGTGAGCAGCGACCCGTGGGGCCGCGTCGACGAGACGGGGACCGTGTACGTGCGTACGGCCGACGGCGAGCAGGTTGTCGGCTCTTGGCAGGCAGGCACTCCTGAAGAGGCGCTGGCCTATTTCGAGCGCAAGTACGAGGGCCTGGTTGTCGAGATCGGCCTCCTCGAGAAGCGAGTGAAGACCACCGACCTGTCGGCGAAGGACGCCCAGACCGCGATCGACCACATCCGTGAGCAGGTCGACGCCCATCACGTGGTCGGTGACCTGGCCGCCCTGCGGACCCGCCTGGACAAGCTGGTCGAGACGGTCGACAAGCGGCGCGAGGAGCGCAAGCAGCAGCGGGCCAAGCAGTCCGACGAGGCGCGTCACTCCAAGGAGGCGCTGGTCGTCGAGGCCGAGGAGCTGGCGCAGTCCGACCAGTGGCGGGCCGCCGGTGAGCGCCTGCGGGCCCTGGTGGACACCTGGAAGGGTCTGCCGCGCCTTGACCGCAAGTCCGACGACGAGCTGTGGCACCGCTTCTCGCACGCCCGCTCGGCGTTCTCCAAGCGTCGCAAGGCGCACTTCGCGCAGTTGGACGCGCAGCGCGAGGAGGCCCGCAAGACCAAGGAGCGGCTGGTCTCCGAGGCCGAGGCGCTGTCCGGGTCGACGGACTGGGGTCCGACGGCCGCGCGCTACCGCGAGCTGATGTCGGAGTGGAAGGCCGCGGGCCGTGCCCAGCGCGAGCACGAGGACGACCTGTGGAACCGCTTCCGCGGTGCCCAGGACATCTTCTTCGCGGCCCGCAGCTCGGTCTTCGCGGAGCGGGACGCCGAGCAGGCGGAGAACCTGAAGCTGAAGGAGGAGCTGGCCGGCGAGGCCGAGAAGCTCCTGCCGATCGGCGACCTGAAGGGCGCGCGTGCCGCCTTCCGCTCGATCAACGAGCGCTGGGAGGCCATCGGCCATGTGCCGCGGGACGCCCGGCCGAAGGTCGAGGGCCGGATGCACGCCGTCGAGCGGGCCCTCCAGGATGCCGAGGAGTCCGAGTGGCGCCGGACCAACCCGGAGGCACGCGCGCGTGCCGAGGGGCTGACCGGCCAGCTCCAGGCCGCCGTGGACAAGCTGAGGGGCCAGATCGACCAGGCCCGCGCCCAGGGCAACAACGCGAAGGCCGACAAGCTGGAGCGCGAGCTGGAGGGCCGCCAGGCCCTGCTGGACCAGGCCCTGAAGGGCCTCCAGGAGTTCGGCGGCTGACCGCAGCCGACACCGGTACGACGAGAAGGGCCCCGTACGTCACGTACGGGGCCCTTCTCGTGTCTGGTCCCACAGCGCTGCTACGAGCGGCTGCGCGCCGACGTCACGCGGTAGACGTCGTACACGCCCTCCACTCCCCTGACCGCCTTCAGGACGTGGCCGAGGTGTTTCGGGTCGCCCATCTCGAAGGTGAAGCGGGAGGTGGCGACGCGGTCGCGGGAGGTCTGGACGGCCGCGGAGAGGATGTTGACGTGCTGGTCGGAGAGCACGCGGGTGACGTCCGACAGGAGCCGGGAGCGGTCCAGGGCCTCGACCTGGATGGCGACCAGGAAGACCGAGGACTGCGTGGGCGCCCACTCGACCTCGAGGATGCGCTCGGGCTCGCGGGACAGTGACTCCACGTTGACGCAGTCGCTGCGGTGAACCGATACACCACTACCACGCGTGACGAAGCCGATGATCGGGTCGCCGGGTACGGGCGTACAACAGCGGGCCAGCTTGACCCACACGTCCTCGACGCCCTTGACGATGACGCCCGGGTCGGCGCTGGAGCGGCGCTTGCGGCTGCGGCTGCGAGTCGGCGGGACCGACTCGTCGATCTCCTCCGTTGCCGCTTCCTCGCCGCCGAGCGCCTGGACCAGCTTCTGCACGATGTTCTGTGCGGAGACATGGCCCTCGCCGATCGCCGCGTACAGCGCCGAGATGTCGGCATAGCGCATCTCGTGGGCGAGCGTGACGAGCGAGTCGCCGGTCAGGATGCGCTGGATCGGCAGGTTCTGCTTGCGCATCGCGCGGACGATGGCGTCCTTGCCCTGCTCGATGGCCTCGTCGCGGCGCTCCTTGGAGAACCAGGCCCGGATCTTGTTGCGGGCGCGCGGCGACTTCACGAAGTTCAGCCAGTCCCGGGACGGTCCGGCCCCGGCCGCCTTGGAGGTGAAGACCTCCACGAGGTCGCCGTTGTCCAGGGTCGATTCCAGCGGCACGAGGCGTCCGTTGACACGGGCTCCTATGGTGCGGTGGCCCACCTCGGTGTGCACCGCGTAGGAGAAGTCCACGGGTGTGGCACCGGCCGGCAGCGCTATGACGTCGCCCTTGGGGGTGAAGACGAAGACCTCGTTGCGCGACAGGTCGAAGCGCAGGGACTCCAGGAACTCGCCGGGATCCTCGGTCTCCTTCTGCCAGTCCAGCAACTGGCGCAGCCACGCCATGTCGTTGAGATGGTCGTCCTTGCCGGTGCTCTTCGGTGCGTCCGAACGCACCTTGGAGGCGCCGGCGACGGCCTCCTGCTTGTACTTCCAGTGCGCGGCGATGCCGTACTCGGCGCGGCGGTGCATGTCGAACGTGCGGATCTGGAGTTCGACCGGCTTGCCGTTGGGGCCGATGACCGTCGTGTGCAGCGACTGGTACATGTTGAACTTGGGCATCGCGATGTAGTCCTTGAACCGGCCCGGGACCGGGTTCCATCGCGCGTGCACGGTGCCGAGGGCGGCGTAGCAGTCACGGACCGTGTCGACGAGGACGCGGATGCCCACCAGGTCGTAGATCTCCGCGAAGTCGCGGCCGCGGACGATCATCTTCTGGTAGACGCTGTAGTAGTGCTTCGGACGGCCGGTGACGGTCGCCTTGATGCGGGCCGCGCGCAGGTCCTGCTGGACCTCGTCGGTCACTATGGCCAGATACTCGTCACGCTTCGGTGCCCGCTCGGCCACCAGCCGTACGATCTCGTCGTACATCTTGGGGTAGAGGATCGCGAAGGCGAGGTCCTCCAGCTCCCACTTGATGGTGTTCATGCCGAGGCGATGAGCGAGGGGCGCGTAGATCTCCAGCGTCTCGCGCGCCTTCTTCTCCTGCTTCTCGCGCTTGAGGTAACGCATGGTGCGCATGTTGTGCAGGCGGTCGGCGAGCTTGATGACCAGGACGCGGGGGTCCTTGGCCATGGCTACGACCATCTTGCGCACGGTCTCGGCCTGCGCGGCCTCGCCGAACTTGACCTTGTCCAGCTTGGTGACGCCGTCGACGAGCAGGGCGACGGAGTCGCCGAAGTCGCGGCGGAGCTGGTCGAGGCCGTACTCGGTGTCCTCGACGGTGTCGTGCAGCAGGCCCGCCATCAGGGTGGCCGGATCCATCCCCAGCTCGGCGAGGATGGTGGTGACCGCCAGCGGGTGCGTGATGTAGGGGTCGCCGCTCTTGCGCTTCTGGCCGCGGTGCCAGCGCTCGGCGACCTGGTACGCCTTCTCGATCTGGCGGAGCGTGGCGGTCTCGATCTTCGGGTCGTTGCTGCGGACTATGCGCAGCAGCGGCTCCAGCACCGGGTTGTACGGGTTGGAGCGCTGGACGCCGAGGCGGGCGAGACGGGCCCGGACGCGGTTGGAGGAGCCGCTGCGGGCGGGCTGGCCGGTGTTCGGGCGCACCGCCGGCGTCGACGAGGCGGGCTTGGGACGAGGCGGTTCTGCCGGCTTGTCGACGGGCGCGGACTGGGCATGCTCGACCGTCCCGCGCGAGTCGTTCTTCGCGTGCGGCGCGTTCGGCGCGGGCTTGGCCGCCGATGCCGAGGCGGACTCGGGCTTGGCGGCGGTCAGGTGCTGGGCCTCGTCTGGCAAGAGGACTCCTCGTGCGCGATCCGGGTCCCCCGGTCAGGCTCCGGAGACCCCATGGTAGCGATCCTGGGCCGCAGGATCGCCTTCAGGCCGATGTGAGGGCCGTCTACCGGAGAAACACAAGGGGCTGCCGCCGGATTCCTCCATGCCTTTCGGCCCGTGTCCTGGCGGTGGCGTGTGCGTTGCCTGGGGCTGACGTGAGGTTTGCGTACGCCGTCGTGGAGGCCCGTTCGAGGCTCGCGGCGTTTGTTTTGAGCCATGGGGTGCGGGGGTGACCTCACGGGCGGGCGTGCACGCCGTAGCGCCTGGGGGCGTGTGTGCGTCCTCGCCCCGGATACGCGTATGCCGTGCGCCCTGGACTTCGGGCGCACGGCATACGCGCGGTGGAACGGGGTGGTCGCTCAGACCGTGAGCAGCGACTCCAGCGGGGCTCCGGACAGGGCCGGCTCCAGGCGGGCACGGCCGCCGAGGAAGCCCAGCTCCATCAGGACGGCGAGGCCCGCCACGTCGGCGCCGGCCCGGCGGATCAGCCGGATCGAGGCCTCGGCGGTGCCGCCCGTCGCCAGGACGTCGTCGACGACCAGGACGCGGTCGCCCGCGGCCAGGTCCTCGGCGTGCACCTCGATCTCCGCGGAGCCGTACTCCAGGTCGTACGCCTGGCTGAGGGTCGCCCCGGGGAGCTTGCCCGCCTTGCGTACGGGGATGAAGCCGACGCCCGCGCGGACTGCGACCGGCGCCCCGAGGATGAAGCCGCGGGCCTCCAGGCCGACGATCTTCGTGGCGGCGGTGCTCACGACGATCTCCGCCAGCGCGTCGGTGAGCGCCGTGAACGCCGCCGGGTCCGCCAGGAGCGGTGTGATGTCCTTGAACATCACACCCGGCTCCGGGTAGTCCGCCACGTCACGGATACGGCTGAGCAGGAGCTCCTGGATGCCGGTCATCGGCGCTTCCCCGAAGGACGGCCACGACCCCGGTTACGGGACGAGGGCTGGTTGCGGGGGCCGACGACCGCGGGGGCGGCGTCCTCCGGCTCGTCGTCGTAGTACTCGTCGGCGACCTGCGGCTCCGGGGCCTCGCCCTGTGCGGCGCCCTGGGCCCGCTTGGCCAGCACGCGCTTCTTCAGGGCCTTCATCTGCGGCTCGCGCTCCTTGAGGTCGGCGACGAGCGGCGTGGCGATGAAGATCGAGGAGTACGCACCGGCGGCGAGACCGACGAACAGCGACAGCGAGATGTCGTTGAGCATGCCGGCGCCGAGGAAGCCGCCACCGATGAACAGCAGGCCCGCCACCGGCAGCAGCGCGACCACCGTGGTGTTGATCGAGCGGACCAGGGTGCTGTTGATCGAGCGGTTGGCGACGTCGCTGTAGGTCCAGCGGGTCTGCTTGGTGATGTCCTTCGTCTGCTCCTTGAGGCTGTCGAAGACGACGACAGTGTCGTAGAGCGAATAACCGAGGATCGTCAGCAGGCCGATCACGGTGCCGGGCGTGACCTCGAAGCCGACGAGGGCGTAGATGCCGACCGTGATGGTGATGTCGTGGATCAGCGCGACGAAGGCGGCGAGTGCCATGCGCCACTCGAACGCGATCGCCAGATAGATCACCACGAGGACCAGGAAGATCCCCAGGCCCTGCCAGGCCTTGTTGGCGATCTGCTCACCCCAGCTGGGGCCGACCAGTTCGCCGGTGACGTCGTTCTCGTTGACGCCCAGCTTCTCGGCCAGCTCGGCCGAGACCTTGTCGGCCTGGTTGGTGTCGATGCCCGAGACCTGGATGCGCAGCTTGGCGTCGTCGCCGCTGCCGAGCTTCTGGACGATCGCGTCGTGGCCGGAGGCCTCTTCCGCGTACTCCTGGGCCTGCGCGACCGAGACGCTGGTCTTCGGGGTGTTGAAGACGGCTCCGCCCTGGAACTCGATGCCCATGTTCAGGCCGCGCACCGCCAGGCCGACGATGGCCGTGATGGTGATCAGGATGGAGAGGCCGTACCAGATCTTGCGGTTGCCGACGAAGTCGTAGCCGACCTCGCCACGGTGCAGTCGGGCGCCGAGGTTGCCGAGCTTCGACATCTCACGCCTCCTTCGGGTCGACAGGGCCCGCGGCAGGGCTGGCGGGACGGCGGGTGCGGCGCAGCGGCGGCTTGGCGCCCAGTCGCTTGGGATCGAGACCGGACCACGGGTGGCCGTTCCCGAAGAACTTGGTGCGGGCCAGGATCGTCAGCAGCGGCTTGGTGAACAGGAACACGACGACCACGTCGAGCAGGGTGGTCAGGCCGAGCGTGAACGCGAAGCCCTGGACCTTGCCGACGGTGACGATGAAGAGCACCGCGGCGGCGAGGAACGACACGAAGTCGGAGACCAGGATGGTGCGCCGGGCACGCGGCCAGGCCCGCTCGACCGCGGGGCGCAGCGAGCGGCCCTCGCGGATCTCGTCCCGGACGCGTTCGAAGTACACGATGAACGAGTCCGCTGTGATGCCGATGGCGACGATCGCTCCGCAGACGGCCGGCAGGTTCAGCGCGAAGCCGATGGCCGGGCCGAGCAGCGCCATCAGCGTGTAGGTCAGGGCCGCGGAGACCAGCAGCGACAGCAGGGCGATCACCGACAGGCCGCGGTAGTAGATCAGCAGGTAGATCACGACCAGGCCGAGGCCGATCGCACCGGCGATCAGACCGGCGTGCAGCTGCTCACCGCCGAGCGCGGCGGTCACCGTGGTGACGCTGTCCTCCTGGAAGGTCAGCGGCAGGGCGCCGTACGACAGCATGTTGGCGAGGGCCTGGGCCGACTCCTGGTTGAAGTTGCCGGAGATCTCGGCGTTGCCGCCCGTCAGGGCCTGGCGGACGAAGGGGTCGGAGACGACCTCGCCGTCCAGGACGATCGCGAACTGGTTCTGCGGGGACTGGTTCTTGGCCAGCTTGCCGGTGATGGCGGCGAACTTCTTGCTGCCGCCGTTCGTGAAGTCCATGGTCACGGTCCAGCCGGCGCCGGTCTGCGTGTTCAGGACGGCCTGGGCCTTGTCGACGTCGGTGCCGTCGACCTCGGCGGGGCCGAGGATGTACTTCTGCCACTGCCCGGACGAGTTCTGACCGCAGGCGACCGTGTAGTCGGTGGGCCTGGCGCCGTCGCCCGCCTTGGCGCGGGCCGACTTCTTGGTGCAGTCGAGCGCGGCGTACTGCGCTTCGAGCTTGCTTCCCGCGCCGTCACCGCTGGGAGTGGCGCTCGGGGACGGCGTGGAGTCGGCCTTCAGGGCGTCGGTGACCGCCCGGCCCTGGGTGGTGGAGCTGGCCGACGGCGTGCCGGAGGGGGTCGACTTGTCCGTCGCCTCGTCGCCGGAGCTGCCCGACGCGCTGGAGGAGGCGCTCGGCGAGGGGGTCGGCGTCGCGGCGGCGCCGGCGACCTCGGTGGCGATCACCGGACGGAAGTAGAGCTTGGCGGTGGTGCCGACCTGGTCCCGGGCTTCCTTGGAGTTGGTGCCCTTGGGGATGTTGACGATGATGTTGCGATCGCCCTGGGTCTGTACCTCGGCCTCCGAGACACCCAGACCATTGACACGGCGCTCCATGATGTCGACCGCGGTGTCCATGTTGGTCTTGTTGATCGCGGATTCCTGGCCGGGCTCGGCGACCGCGCGAAGCGTGATGCTCGTGCCGCCTGCCAGGTCGATACCGAGTCGCGGAGTGGTGTGCCCCGAGGCGAACATCCCTCCGGTGAGCGCCGCGATGGCGATCAGGATGAGGGCCAGCGAGCGCCCTGGCTTGCTCTGGGCGCTCGCGCTCCGGCCCTTCTTAGGTGCTGCCACCTTCTCGTACTCCCTCTCGGGCCGCCTCACTCCGGATCGACGGGCTGGCGGCCATGACATGGTGTCGGGATCCCGTGCGAAGTCGGCATGCCCGGGGGCGCGCAGGCGTGGCCCGCGCGCCCCGGAACATGGCTACTTCGCGTCGGAGTCGCCGCCGTCGGTCTTCTTCGGCTCGTCGTCCGACTTCGCGTCGGCGGCGACGGAGGCGTCGGACGGCTCCTCGGCCTCGTCGTTCTCGTCCTCCTTGCCGAGGTCGACGGCCTTCTCGTCGGAGGCGGCGGCAGCGTCGGGCTCGTCGGTCTCGGTGAGGGAGGAGGCGTCGTCCGGCACGACGTCGGACTTCAGGTCGTGCTCGATGCCGTGCACGATCCGGTTGTACTCGTCGTCGGAGAGGACGGCACCGATCGCGTTCTTGGCGAAGAGAAGCTCCACGCCCGGGCCGGCGTCAAGGAGGACGGTGTCGTCGCTGACCTCCTTGACGGTGCCGTACATGCCACCGATGGTGCGGACACCGGATCCGGGCTGCATCTGGTTCCGCATGTCGGCGGCCTGCTGCTGCTTCTTCTTCGCAGACCGGGTCATCAGGAACATGGCCCCGATGAGCACGATGAACGGGAGGAGGGTCACGAGACTCACGGGTCGGAACTTCCTTCACACGACCGCGATGGTGAGCGGCCTGATGGTTGGGGGATTGTATGCCGCCGACAAAGGCGGCATCGGCGGAGTCTAAGCGAGTCTCCGCGCATGGAACAACGCTCAGCATGGCACCGGGGTTCCTACTCCGGCCACCAAGCTCGCCGTCACCGCCCCATCACGCCCCGAAGAGGTCCTGTTGTCCGTTTCCCGCAGCTGACGAGCGCGGCGGGGTCAGTCCGAGGTGCGCCCATGCGGCAGGCGTCGCGACGCGTCCGCGCGGGGTCCGGGCGAGCAGGCCCTCCCGTACGAGGAAGGGTTCGGCGACCTCCTCCACGGTCTCACGCTCCTCCCCCACCGCGACAGCGAGCGTGGACAGGCCGACCGGGCCGCCGCCGAACAGCTTGAGCAGGGCCTCCAGGACACCGCGGTCCAGCCGGTCGAGGCCGCGGGCGTCGACCTCGTACACGGCGAGGGCTGCTCCGGCGATGTCCCGGGTGATGATCCCGTCCGCCTTGACCTGGGCGTAGTCGCGTACGCGGCGCAGCAGGCGGTTGGCGATACGGGGGGTGCCACGGGAGCGGCCGGCGATCTCGGCGGCGCCGTCGGCCTCGATCTCGACGTCGAGGAGGTTCGCCGAGCGGTGGATGACTCGCTCCAGCTCGGCGGGCTCGTAGAACTCCATGTGCGCGGTGAAGCCGAAGCGATCACGCAGCGGCGGCGGCAGCAGACCGGCCCGGGTGGTGGCCCCGACCAGGGTGAACGGGGGCAGCTCCAGCGGGATGGCGGTGGCGCCCGGGCCCTTGCCGACGATCACGTCGACGCGGAAGTCCTCCATCGCCATGTACAGCATCTCCTCGGCGGGCCGGGACATGCGGTGGATCTCGTCGAGGAAGAGGACCTCGCCCTCCTGGAGGGAGGAGAGGATCGCGGCGAGGTCGCCGGCGTGCTGGATGGCGGGCCCGCTGGTGATGCGGATGGGGGCGCCCATCTCGGCCGCGATGATCATCGAGAGGGTGGTCTTGCCCAGGCCGGGGGCGCCGGAGAGCAGCACGTGGTCGGCGGTGGCGCCACGCGCGCGTGCGGCGCGCAGGACCAGGTCCAGCTGTTCGCGGACCTTCTCCTGGCCGATGAACTCGCCCAGGTCCTTCGGGCGCAGCGCGGCCTCGACGGCCTGGTCCTCACGGTCGGCGGACGAACCGACGAGCCGCTCGGCGGCGGGGGTGTCGGTGGTGTCGTCCCAGTTCACTGCGGTTCTCCTAGCGATGAAAGCGCCGGACGGCAGGGGTGCGGCCGGGGGTCGGGCGACGGGCGGGGCGTCGTCGGGAGCGGCACTTTCGGGCCGTCCCGCGGCGCCACCCGGTCAGCGCGCTCTGTTCAGGGTCTGAAGGGCGGCCTTCAGCAGCTGTCCCACCTGGGGCGTGCCCTCGGCGGCCTCGGCCTGCGGTGTCACGGCGGTCACCGCCTCGTCGGCCTCGCGGGTCGCGTACCCCAGACCGATCAGGGCCGCGTGCAACTGGTCGCGCCAGCCCTGGCTGACCGGGGCGCCGACGGCGGGCGCGCCGATGGGCTCGCCCAGGCGGTCCTTCAGTTCCAGGAGCAGCTTCTGGGCGCCCTTCTTGCCGATGCCGGGTACGGCGGTGAGCGACTTCTCGTCGGCGGTGGCCACCGCTCTGCGCAGGGCGTCGGGCGAGTGCACGGCCAGCATGGCCTGGGCCAGGCGGGGGCCGACGCCGCTCGCGGTCTGGAGCAGCTCGAAGGTCTGACGCTCGTCGTCGTCGGCGAAGCCGTACAGGGTGAGTGAGTCCTCACGGACGACGAGGGAGGTGGCCAGCTTGGTCTGCTGGCCCATCCGCAGGCCCGAGAGGGTGTTCGGCGTGCACTGGACGGCGATGCCGATCCCGCCGACCTCCACCACCGCGGAGTCGGGGGCGAGCGCGGCGACCGGGCCGCTGAGAGACGCGATCATGCGAGACGGCCTTTCGAGGGAGCCTTGGCGGAGTGCAGGGCGACGGCCTGCTGGAGTCGGTTCTGCGCGGGGGCCCGCCAGATGTGACAGATGGCGAGTGCGAGGGCGTCGGCGGCGTCGGCCGGTTTGGGCGGGGCGCTGAGCCGCAGCAGGCGGGTGACCATGGCGCCGACCTGTGCCTTGTCGGCGCGGCCCGAGCCGGTCACGGCGGCCTTGACCTCGCTGGGGGTGTGCAGGGCGACGGGGATGCCGCGGCGGGCGGCGCAGAGCATGGCGACGGCGCTGGCCTGGGCGGTGCCCATCACGGTGCGGACGTTGTGCTGGCTGAACACCCGCTCCACGGCGACGAATTCGGGCTGGTGCTCGTCCAGCCACATCTCGATGCCCTGCTCGACGGCGACGAGGCGGTGGCCCAACTCGGCGTCCGCGGGCGTCCGTACGACACCGACGCCGAGCATGGTGAGCGGGCGTCCGGCGACGCCTTCGACCACACCGACACCGCATCGCGTCAGCCCCGGGTCCACCCCCAGTACGCGCACCCCGCGCCCCCTCCTTCGATCGCCTGTTTGTGCAGGCTATCCGGTGCCACCGACAACGCCGGTCAGCAACTCCCGACAAAGCGACGGGCCGACGGGGATGCCCCGTCGGCCCGTTGAGTCCGTGCAGCTCGCGACCGCGTTACGCGTCGACCTTCTCCATGATCTCGTCGCTGACGTCGAAGTTGGCGAAGACGTTCTGCACGTCGTCGCTGTCCTCGAGCGCGTCGATCAGCTTGAAGATCTTCTTGGCGCCCTCCTCGTCCAGCTCGACCTGGACGGACGGCACGAAATTGGAGTCCGCGGAGTCGTAGTCGATGCCGGCCTCCTGGAGGGCGGTGCGGACCGCGACCAGGTCGGTGGCCTCGCTGAGCACCTCGAAGGACTCACCGAGGTCGTTGACCTCCTCGGCGCCCGCGTCGAGGACCGCGGTGAGGACGTCGTCCTCGCTCAGCTCGCCCTTGGGGACGATGATGACGCCCTTGCGGCTGAACATGTACGACACCGAGCCGGGGTCGGCCATGTTGCCGCCGTTGCGGGTCATGGCGACGCGCACGTCGGAGGCGGCGCGGTTGCGGTTGTCGGTGAGGCACTCGATGAGCACCGCGACACCGTTCGGGCCGTAACCCTCGTACATGATCGTCTCGTAGTCGGCGCCACCGGCCTCGAGACCGCCGCCGCGCTTGACCGCGGAGTCGATGTTCTTGTTCGGGACCGACTGCTTCTTCGCCTTCTGGATGGCGTCGTAGAGAGTCGGGTTCCCCTCGATGTCGACGCCGCCCATACGCGCCGCGACCTCGATGTTCTTGATCAGCTTCGCGAAGAGCTTGCCGCGCTTGGCGTCGATCACGGCCTTCTTGTGCTTCGTCGTGGCCCATTTAGAGTGGCCGGACATCTGCCTGTCTCCTTCGCGTAACCCATCTATGAACGAACCCCAGAGATCCTACAAGGACTCCGCTGTCCGGTTCGCGCGCACCATGTCGGCGAACAGACCGTGCACGCGGTGGTCGCCGGTCAGTTCCGGGTGGAACGACGTGGCCAGCGCGTTGCCCTGGCGGACCGCGACGATGTGGCCCTCGTGCTCGGCGAGGACCTCGGCCTCGGCGCCGACGGACTCGACCCAGGGGGCGCGGATGAAGACGCCCTCCACAGGATCGCCCGCGATGCCCTTCACGTCGAGTGCGGCTTCGAAGGACTCGTTCTGGCGGCCGAAGGCGTTGCGGCGCACGATCATGTCGATGCCGCCGATCGTCTCCTGACCCGAGCGCGGGTCGAGGATCTTGTCGGCGAGCATGATCATGCCGGCGCAGGTGCCGTAGACGGGGAGACCGTCACGCACGCGTGCGCGCAGCGGGTCCATCACGCCGAACAGGACGGCCAGCTTGGAGATGGTCGTGGACTCGCCGCCGGGGATGACGAGACCGTCGATCTCGGCAAGTTCCTCGGGGCGCCGCACCGGCCTGGCCACGGCGTCTACCGCGGCCAGGGCGATGAGGTGCTCCCGTACGTCGCCCTGGAGGGCCAGGACGCCTATGACGGGGGTGTTGCTCATGGGACGCAGCGCCTTACCAGCCGCGGTTGGCGTAGCGCTCGGTCTCGGGGAGGGTGTCGCAGTTGATGCCGACCATGGCCTCGCCGAGGTTGCGGGACGCGTCCGCGATGATCTTCGGGTCGTCGTAGAAGGTCGTGGCCTTCACGATGGCGGCGGCGCGCTTGGCCGGGTCGCCGGACTTGAAGATGCCGGAGCCGACGAAGACGCCCTCGGCGCCGAGCTGGCGCATCAGAGCGGCGTCGGCCGGGGTGGCGACACCGCCGGCGGAGAACAGCACGACCGGCAGCTTGCCGAGCTCGGCGACCTCCTTGACGAGCTCGTACGGGGCGCGCAGCTCCTTGGCGGCGGCGTACAGCTCGTGGTTGTCGAAGCCGCGCAGCTTGGCGATCTCGTTCTTGATCTGGCGCAGGTGGCGGACCGCCTCGACGACGTTGCCGGTGCCGGCCTCGCCCTTGGAACGGATCATGGCCGCGCCCTCGGCGATCCGGCGCAGGGCCTCACCGAGGTTGGTGGCGCCGCAGACGAAGGGGGTCGTGAAGGACCACTTGTCGGAGTGGTTGACCTCGTCGGCCGGGGTGAGGACCTCGGACTCGTCGATGTAGTCGACGCCGAGGGACTGCAGGACCTGGGCCTCGACGAAGTGGCCGATGCGGGACTTGGCCATGACGGGGATCGAGACGGCCTCGATGATGCCTTCGATCATGTCCGGGTCGGACATCCGGGCCACGCCGCCGTCCTTGCGGATGTCGGCCGGGACCCGCTCCAGGGCCATCACGGCGACGGCGCCCGCGTCCTCGGCGATCTTCGCCTGCTCCGGCGTGACGACGTCCATGATCACGCCACCCTTGAGCTGCTCGGCCATGCCGCGCTTCACACGGGCGGTGCCGATCTCGGGGGTCTGGTTTTCGGAGTTGGACACGGGTGACCTCACACGGTGAAAGAGGGTTACTGCAAGCACTGAGGAAACGGGAACGGACCAGGCCACAGCAAGGGCCAATGACAAGCCGGTGGATCGTTTTGCCGGCCCTCGCGGTGTTCGCGCCGGTCAGGCGGCCCGCTCGACCAGTGCCGTGGGTGGTTCGTCGTCCATCTCGAACGCCATCGGGAACGGCGCGTGTCCGGCCAGCCGGAACCAGCGCACCTTGCGGTGCCGGCGCAGCGCCCTGGCCGCCCGTACGGCGTCGTTGTGGAACCGCCGGGCCATCGGTACCCGGCGCACCGCCTCGGTCAGCTCACGGGCCGCTTCCTCTCCCCCGGGCGCCTCCCGTACGGCCTCCACCTGCTGGGGTTCGGCGAACACGGCGCGCAGCGCCTGGGTGAGCTCGCTCTCGGAGACCTCCCGCTGTTCCTCCTCGGCCTGCCGGGCGGCGTGCGCGGCCTCGTAGAGGACGATGGACGCGGCCGGGTCGAGCACGCCGGAGGTGGCCAGTTCCTGGGCCACGGAAGCCCGGCGCAACAACTGCGCGTCGAGTGCGGCACGCGCCGCGTCGATCCTGGCGTGCAGGCGGTCGAGGCGCCCCGCGGTCCAGCTCAGGTAGAGGCCGATCGCCACGAGGGCGACGAGGATCCAGATGAGAGTTGCCGTCACGGGCGGAAAGCCTACGGGGGTGCCCCGCCGGGTGAACCGCTCGGCCCGCCCGTGCCCCGGACGGCCGGCTCACCCGGCACTTCGGCGGTCAGTCCCGCGCCAGCCCCAGCCGGGCCCGCAGCCCGCTCCCGCTGCCTGAGGGGCGGTCGTCGGCCGCCACCGCCGCCGCGCCCGCGGTCACCGTCTCGTACACGGACAGGATGTCCGCGCCGACCGTCGACCAGTCGAAGCGGCGGACGTGTGCGCTGCCCCGCTCCTGGAGCTCGGCCCGGCGGACCGGGTCCTCCAGGAGGCGTACGGCGGCCTCGGCAAGGGCATCGGCGTCCTCGTTGGCGAAGAGTTCGCCGGCCGCGCCCTGGTCCAGGACCTGGGCGAAGGCGTCGAGGTCGGAGGCGAGGACCGGGGCGCCGGCCGACAAAGCCTCGACCAGGATGATCCCGAAGCTCTCGCCGCCGGTGTTGGGGGCGACGTACAGGTCGACGCTGCGCAGGAAGCGGGCCTTGTCCTCGTCGCTGACCATGCCGAGGAACTCGACGCGGGAGCGCAGTTCGGCGGGCAGGGACTCCACCGCCTCCTTCTCGTCGCCCCGGCCGGCCACCAGGAGCCGGGTCTGCGGGCGGGCGGCGAGGATCTTCGGCAGGGCCCGCATCAGGACGGGCAGGCCCTTGCGGGGCTCGTCGATGCGGCCGATGAAGCCGATCGTGTCGCCCTGCCACTCGGGGTTGGGCTCGGCCTTGGCGAAGAAGTCGACGTCGACGCCGTTGGGGATGACGACCGCGTCGCCGCCGAGGTGCTCCACCAGCGTGCGGCGGGCGTACTCGCTGACCGCGATCCGGGCGCTGATCTTCTCCAGGGCCGCCTGGAGGATGGCGTACGCGGCGATCATGGCCCGGGAGCGCGGGTTGGAGGTGTGGAAGGTCGCCACGATCGGGCCCTGCGCGGCCCAGCACGCCAGCAGGCCGAGGGACGGTGACGTCGGCTCGTGGATGTGGATGACGTCGAACCGGCCGTCGTGCAGCCAGCGGCGCACCCGGGCGGCCGAGAGGAACCCGAAGTTCAGGCGCGCGACCGAGCCGTTGTACGGCACCGGGACGGCGCGGCCCGCGGAGACGACGTAGGGCGGGAGCGGGGTGTCGTCGTCGGCGGGGGCGAGGACCGACACCTCGTGGCCGAGCCGGATGAAGTACTCGGCGAGGTCGCGGATGTGGAACTGGACGCCACCGGGGACGTCCCAGGAGTAGGGGCAGACGATGCCGATCCTCACGGACGTTCCCCGTCCCGGGCGCCGGCGGCCGATGGTCGTGGTTCAAGGTCGTCGAGCCACAAGCGCTGGAGCATGTGCCAGTCCTCCGGATGTTCCGCGATCCCCGAGGCGAAGGCATCGGCCAGCGCCTGTGTCATGACAGACGTCTTCTCGGCCCGGGTACCTGACTCGGGTACCTCGATCGGGGGATGCACCCGGCCCTGCATGACGGGTGAGTCGTCGTACCAGAGCGTCACGGGGAGCAGCAGCGCCCCGGTCTGCTGGGCGAGCAGCGCGGGACCGGCCGGCATCCGGGCCGTGGCGCCGAAGAAGTCCACCTCGACGCCGGAGGCGGAAAGGTCGCGGTCGGAGACCAGGCAGACCAGGCCGCCGTCGCGCAGTCTGCGGGCCAGTGTGCCGAAGGCGGTGCCGCCGCTGTGCGGCAGGACCTCCATGCCGAGGCCCTCGCGGTAGGCGACGAAGCGGTCGTAGAGCGTCTCGGGCTTGAGCCGCTCGGCGACCGTCGTGAACGGCGTCTCCAGCTTGGTGGTGACCCAGGCGCCCGCGAGGTCCCAGTTGCCCAGGTGCGGCAGGGCGAGGATGACGCCCTGGTCGGAGGCCAGGCCGTCGGTGAGGTGGTGGACGTCCTTGGGGTCGAAGCCGTTCTTTATGCGCTCGGGGCTCCAGGCGGGCAGCCGGAAGGACTCCATCCAGTAGCGCAGGTAGGAGCGCATGCCGGCGCGCGAGAGTTCCGCGAGGCGCTCCGGGCTCGCGTCGGGCACCACGCGCGCGTAGTTGCTCTCCAGCCGCTTGACGCCCTTGCCGCGCTGCTTCCAGGCGAGGTCGGCGATGGTACGGCCGAGCCGTACGGCGACCGGCTCGGGGAGCTTCTTGACGGTGCCCCAGCCGAGTCCGTACAGCGCGTCCGTGAGCCGGTCCCGGGCACTCACTTGGCGGCCTCGCTCCCGTGGGAGGCGTTCTGCGGCTTCTCCGGCGCGGCCGCGGCGGCCTCTGCCTCCGCCTCGGCGGACTCGCGGCGGACCGTGACGACGCGCTGGATCAGCGTCGCCAGGCTACCGACGGCGACGATCCACAGGGCGACGGGCAGCAGGTACTGGATGCCGGGCACGCCGAACTTGTGCAGGCCCGCGAGACCGGCCGCGACCAGCGAGATCACCAGCCGCTCGGCACGCTCGACCAGGCCGTTGACGGCGACCGGCAGGCCGATCGACTCGCCGCGCGCCTTGGTGTACGACACCACCTGGCCGCTGGCGAGGCAGAAGATCGAGACGGCGCACAGCACGAGGTCGTCGCCGTCACCGGCGTACCAGAGGATGAAGCCGCCGAAGATCGCGGCGTCGGCGACCCGGTCGAGCGTGGAGTCCAGGAAGGCACCCCAGCGACTGGAGCGGCCGAGCTGCCGGGCCATGTTGCCGTCGACGAGGTCGGAGAACACGAAGAGCGTGATCACGACCGTGCCCCAGAAGAACTCGCCCATGGGGTAGAAGACCAGCGCGCCCGCGACCACACCGGCCGTGCCGATGAGCGTCACGGTGTCGGGGCTGACGCCCCGCCGGATCAGAAACGCGGCGAACGGTGTGAGGACACGCGTGAAGAATGCACGCGCGTACTTGTTCAGCATGGCCTTCCCGAGGGTCGGTGTGACGCCGCGGCCCCACTGGCCACCGGCTGGCCCATCGTAGCCACGCGCGCGTGCGTGCGACCGCCGGGCACTCGTACAGGCCGCCGGCGGCGCCGGTCCACCGGTGCCGGATGGCAGGATCCCGTCCCCCGTATGGACGCACCGTGACGGGAGTGGAAAGCTCGAAGGACCGCGGGCGTCATCGAAGCCGCCACCGCCGGGGCACCTCCCGGGCGGAGCCCGGGGGAGGATGCTGATGTCCGCGCCCACAGTGACCTCACCGTGCACGGGAGGCAGGATCATGGGCGACAAGGCGAACGCACACCCTGGGGCCGCCGGCAGGGCTACGGCGGCCGACCAACCCGCGTCCGTACGGAATGTGGTGCTGGTCGGCCACTCCGGATCGGGCAAGACCACGTTGGTGGAAGCCCTCGCGCTGACGGCGGGGGCGGTGAACCGGGCGGGCCGCGTCGAGGACGGCGGCACGGTCTCGGACTACGACGAGATCGAACACCGGCAGCAACGCTCGGTACAGCTCTCCCTGGTGCCGGTCGACTGGGACGGCATCAAGATCAACCTTCTGGACACCCCCGGATACGCCGACTTCGTCGGGGAACTCAGGGCCGGTCTGCGAGCGGCGGACGCGGCCCTTTTCGTCGTCTCGGCCTCGGACGGCGTGGACGGCTCGACGCGCATGGTGTGGGAGGAGTGCGCGGCCGTCGGCATGCCGCGCGCGATCGTCGTCACGCACCTGGAGGCCGCGCGGGCCGACTACGAGGAGATGACGCGGATCTGCGCGGAGGCCTTCGGCGGCGACGACCCCGACGCGGTGCTCCCGCTGTATCTGCCGCTGCACGGCCCGCAGGGTCCCGACGGGCACGCGCCCGTGACCGGTCTGATCGGGCTGCTGTCCCAGAAGCTGTTCGAGTACTCCTCCGGGGAGCGCAAGGAGTCCGAGCCGGGCGAGGACCAGCTGCCCGAGATCGACGAGGCCCGCAACCGGCTGATCGAGGGGATCATCGCCGAGAGCGAGGACGAGACCCTCATGGACCGCTATCTCGGCGGCGAGCAGGTCGACGTCAGGACACTCATCGAGGACCTGGAGCGGGCCGTCGCGCGCGGCACGTTCTTCCCCGTGCTGGCCGCCGCGCCCGCCGCCGAAGGTGCCCGGCAGGGCCTCGGCACAGTCGAGGTGCTGGAGCTGATCACGCGGGGCTTCCCGACCCCGCTGGAGCGCGAGGCGCCCCGGGTGACCACGGTGGACGGCAAGCCGCGCGAGCTGAAGCTGTGCGATCCGGACGGCCCCCTGGTCGCGGAGGTCGTGAAGACCGCGTCCGACCCGTACGTCGGCCGGGTCTCGCTGGTCCGGGTCTTCTCCGGCACCCTGCGCCCCGACGAGACCGTGCACGTCTCCGGGCACGGCCTGGAGGACCGCGGGCACGAGGACCACGACGTCGACGAGCGGATCGGCGCCCTGTCGGCCCCGTTCGGCAAGCAGCAGCGCCAGCTCAGCCACTGCATCGCCGGGGACCTGGCGTGTGTGGCGAAGCTGAGCCGCGCGGAGACCGGCGACACCCTGTCGGCCAAGGACGATCCGCTGCTGATGGAGCCCTGGCAGATGCCGGATCCGCTGCTGCCGCTGGCCATCGAGGCGCACAGCAAGGCGGACGAGGACAAGCTGTCGCAGGGCCTGTCGCGGCTGGTCGCCGAGGACCCGACCATGCGTCTGGAGCAGAACCAGTCCACCCACCAGGTGGTGCTGTGGTGCCTGGGCGAGGCGCACGCGGACGTCGCCCTGGAACGGCTGCGCAGCCGCTACGGCGTGCAGGTCGACCTCGTGCCGCACAAGGTCTCCCTGCGCGAGACCTTCGCCGACCGGTCGGCGGGCCGCGGCCGGCATGTGAAGCAGTCCGGCGGCCACGGGCAGTACGCGATCTGCGAGATCGAGGTGGAGCCGCTGCCGGGCGGCTCGGGCATCGAGTTCGTGGACAAGGTGGTCGGCGGCGCGGTGCCGCGGCAGTTCATCCCGTCGGTGGAGAAGGGCATCCGGGCCCAGGCGGCCAGAGGCGTCGCGGCGGGCCATCCGCTCGTCGACGTCCGGGTCACGCTGCTGGACGGCAAGGCGCACTCGGTGGACTCCTCCGACGCCGCGTTCCAGACGGCGGGCGCGCTGGCGCTGCGGGAGGCCGCGGGGGACGCGAGGATCCATCTGCTGGAGCCGGTGGCCGAGGTGTCCGTGCTCGTCGGCGACGACTACGTCGGTGCCGTGATGAGCGACCTGTCCGGGCGGCGCGGCCGTGTCCTCGGCACCGAGCAGACCAGCGGCAACCGCACCGTCATCAAGGCCGAGGTGCCCGAGATCGAGATCGGCCGGTACTCGGTCGACCTGCGGTCGCTCTCGCACGGCACCGCGCGCTTCAACCGTTCGTACGCGCGGCACGAGCCGATGCCGCAGCAGATAGCGGAAAGGATCCGTGAAGAGGCGCGCGACGCCTAGCAGTTGGCGCCGGGCGTACACCGGCGACTCCCCTCCGCGTCGGCGGGCGGCTTCGGCCGTCCGCCGACGGTTGTCGGTGGCTGGGGATACTCTGATCATTGATCAACAGGTGTGCGCGGTACGGAAGTCGGGAAGGCCGCAGAAGCGACAGTGCGGCGACTGGGGGCGGGAATGACCGTTCAGGGCGGTTACGCGGACATCTTCGGTCCGCAGGTGCCTCGCACGGCCGGCGAGGGGCAGACGGCGACGTTCGCGCTGGCCTCGGCGGCCTATCGGGACAACCCGTACGAGGACATCAAGAAGGCCGACAACGAATGGCACAAGACCGACGTCAAGGCCGGCCGGAAGTGGGCCAAGATCTTCCGGCCCAACCTGGGTGAGGCCTACTCGCGGGCCGTGGTCGACCGCATGCTCGGCAGCGGCCGCAAGCCGCTGATCCAGTCCTTCGGCACCGAGCCGCAGGTAGTGGTCGAGCACGCGCTGGCCGCCAACAACATCCGCAAGACCCGCGACCGGATGCTGAGCGGCATCATGGTCGTCTGCGGCGTGCTGTTCCTGCCCGGGCTGCTGCTGTGGCTGCTGGTCTTCACGCTGCGCACCACCATCGTCAAGCGGGACGCGAAGCGGGGCGGCGCGCTCGCCTCCGTGCTGCTCGTCGCGGCGGGCGCGTTCGCCGTGCTCTTCCTGCTGAAGATGCCGTTCACCGGCTTCTGGGCCTGGTACGCGCGAGCCTGCGTGCTCATGCCGGTCGTCGGCTGGTTCTGGGCGAAGCAGGTCTGCGAGCGCACCGCGCGGGATCTGCGGGAGCGGTGGGACAGCCTGCTGGCCGGCAGCAGCGTCGGCGCGAAGGTGCCGGAGGCGGTGCCGACCAGCCCGACCGAGACCCAGGCCGAGCAGCTGCGCCAGTCCCTGGCCAAGCTGAGCGCCGAGCAGCAGTCCAACTCCGTGTTCTACGCCGGGCCCAAGGGAATACTGGGCATGGGCACGCGCTGGGGCAGCTGGCAGCTCGCCGAGGACCTGGTGGCCGCCGACTCCACCCGCGAGATCCATCCCTTCCGCAGCTGGGACGTGATCCGCGCGATCCACGACCAGCTGCGCATGCTGGAGCGCGGCCCGCTGAACACCGGCGGTTTCCCGAAGCCTTCGATACGGCACTGGGTCGTCACGCCGATCGCCGAGGGCGCCAAGGCCGTGTCCCGGCCGGAGGGCACGGACGTCGAGGCGTACCAGGTCAAGTCGCACGCCATTCAGGACATCTGCAACAAGCAGCAGTTCGGCAGCGGCGACCGGCACTATCTGGGCGTCCAGTGGACGCTGTGGGACGGCCAGTTGATCATCACGATGCTGATCACGGTGACCGTGCTGCACGAGACGCTGCGCATCGAGGTGACCGGGCACGCCCTCGGTCCGGTGAACGGGCTCTTCCAGGAGAAGCCCGAGGCGCCGACCAAGGAGGTCACCAAGTCGTTCAAGCCGTGGGAGACCCGCAAGGTGAAGCTTCCGCTGGTCAACACCGACGAGGTGGTACGGCTGGCGGTGCGGGCCCCGATCTCCTGGTATCCGCCGCTGCTGAACTGGCTGGGCGGGACGATCGGGCTGCCCGAGCCGTTCGGGGTGCGGCACGCGTGGGCGGACCAGCCGTGGCGGCACCGCTTCATGGCGGACGACGCGCTGCGCGCGGCCACTCCGGTGCTGCGGGTGGTGCATGCCGCGGCGATCAAGGTGCTGGCCGAGAACGGCGTGGACACCGAGAAGTTCGGTGCGAGGTCGTCGTTCCTGAGCACCGCGGTGCAGGATCCGTCGCCGCGGAAGGCGGACCTGTACGACGCGTAAGGCTCCGCCGGTCCGGCCGCGTCGGGTGGGTCTGGGTGACCGTGCCCTGAGGGCTGCGCCCCAGACCCCCCTTCGGCCTGAACGGCCTCGTCCTCAAACGCCGGACGGGCTCATTGGTCAGGCCGTCGGCCAGACCTCCGCCAGCATCTTCCTCGTGTCCGCCAGGAGCTGCGGCAGTACCCGCGTGTGGCCGACGACCGGCATGAAGTTCGTGTCGCCGCCCCAGCGCGGGACGATGTGCTGGTGCAGATGGGCCGCGATGCCGGCGCCGGCGACCGTGCCCTGGTTCATGCCGATGTTGAAGCCGTGGGCGCCCGAGGCGGTGCGCAGGGCCGTCATCGCCTGCTTGGTGAGCGCGGCCAGCTCGATGGTCTCCGGCTCGGTCAGGTCGGTGTAGTCGGCGACGTGACGGTAGGGGACGACCATCAGGTGGCCGCCGTTGTAGGGGTACAGGTTGAGAACCGCGTACACCTGCTCCCCGCGCTTGACGACCAGGCCGTCCTCGTCGGACTTGGCCGGGATGGAGCAGAAGGGGCAGCCGTCGTCGGCACCGGGACCGGTCGGCTTGTTCTCACCCTGGATGTAGGCCATCCGATGGGGCGTCCACAGGCGCTGGAACGCGTCCTGGATCCCCACTCCCCACTGCTGCTCCGGCTCACTCGTCATGCGTGAAGCATATTGCTTCGTCCATCCGCGGCGTGTCGCCGGGGCGACGGGAGGGCAGGCACCGTCCAAGCTGAGCCGGTGGACGACGACAGCCCCTACTCCCGCTGGGAGCAGCGCACCGAGATCCCGCTGTTCCTGGCATCGCTGCTCTTCCTGGGCGCCTATGCCGCCCGTGTGCTCGCCGTGGACATGCCGTCCTTCTGGAGGGACGTGTGCGTCTACACGAACATCGCGCTCTGGGTGATGTTCGCCGTGGACTACATCGTGCGCTGGCGGCTCTTCGGGGGGCGCTTCCTGCACTTCGCCAGGACCCACTTCCTGCACACGGTCGTGGTCATCCTGCCGCTCCTGCGGCCGCTGCGGATCGTGCCGCTCTACGACGTGATCCAGCGCCGGCAGGGGCAGCCCCGGATCTCGCTGCACGCCCGCGTGATCGCCTACGCGAGCCTGGCCACCCTGCTGCTGGGCTTCGCCGGCTCCCTGGCGGTCTACCAGGCCGAACGCGGAGCGCCCGACGCCACCATGAAGACCTTCGGGGACGCGCTGTGGTGGGCCGCGGCGACCCTCACCACGGTCGGATACGGCGACATCACCCCGGTGACCAGGCGTGGCCGAACGATCGCGACCGTGATGATGGCCGGCGGGCTGGCCCTGCTCGGCGCGGTGACGGGCTCCTTCTCCTCATGGCTGCTGCAGATCTTCTCCCGCGAGAGCGACACGAAGCCCCCGGAGAGCTGAGCTTCCCGGGGGCTTCGTGACCGTGTCCGGCCGGATCAGATCTGCGCCCGCTCCTCGACGACCTGCGCGATCTTCGCGATGGCCTCGTCGAACGGGATGCCGTTCTCCTGCGAGCCGTCGCGGAAGCGGAAGGAGACGGCGTTGTTGGCCATGTCCTCGTCGCCCGCGATGACCATGAAGGGCACCTTCTGCTTCTGGGCGTTGCGGATCTTCTTCTGCATCCGGTCCGAGGAGGAGTCGACCTCGACGCGCAGCCCCTTCTTCTTGGCGGCCGCGGCGAACTTCTCCAGGTAGTCCACGTGCCCGTCGCCGATCGGGATGCCGATCGCCTGGACCGGGGCCAGCCACGCCGGGAAGGCGCCCGCGTAGTGCTCCAGGAGCACCGCGAAGAACCGCTCGATGGAGCCGAACAGCGCGCGGTGGATCATGACCGGGCGCTGCTTGGAGCCGTCCGCGGAGGTGTACTCCAGGTCGAAGCGCTCCGGCAGGTTGAAGTCGAGCTGGATGGTCGACATCTGCCAGGTGCGGCCGATGGCGTCCTTGGTCTGGACGGAGATCTTCGGGCCGTAGAAGGCGGCGCCGCCCGGGTCCGGGACCAGGGGCAGACCCTGCTTCTCGGCGACCTGGCGGAGCGTCTCCGTGGCCTCCTCCCAGACCTCGTCGGAGCCGACGAACTTCTCCGGGTCCTTGGTGGACAGCTCCAGGTAGAAGTCGGTCAGGCCGTAGTCGCGCAGCAGGCCGAGGACGAAGGTGAGGGTCTTGTCGAGCTCCTCCGACATCTGCTCACGGGTGCAGTAGATGTGCGCGTCGTCCTGCGTGAAGCCACGCGCTCGGGTCAGGCCGTGCACGACGCCCGACTTCTCGTACCGGTACACGGTGCCGAACTCGAAGAGGCGCAGCGGCAGTTCACGGTAGGAGCGGCCGCGCGCGTCGAAGATCAGGTTGTGCATCGGGCAGTTCATGGGCTTGAGGTAGTAGTCCACGCCCTCGTCGAGCTGCATGGGCGGGTACATGCCCTCGGCGTACCAGTCCAGGTGCCCGGACGTCTCGAAGAGCTTCCCCTTCGTGGCGTGCGGGGTGTAGACGAACTCGTAGCCCTCCTCCTCGTGCCGGCGGCGCGAGTAGTCCTCCATGACCCGGCGGATGATGCCGCCCTTGGGGTGGAAGACGGCGAGGCCGGAGCCGATCTGCTCCGGGATGGAGAACAGGTCGAGCTCGTTGCCCAGCTTGCGGTGGTCGCGCTTCTCGGCCTCGGCGAGGAAGTCGAGGTACCCCTTCAGCTCGTCCTTGGACGGCCAGGCGGTGCCGTAGATGCGCTGGAGCATCGGGTTCTTCTCGCTGCCGCGCCAGTAGGCGGCGGCGTTGCGCATCAGCTTGAACGCCGGGATCGCGCGGGTCGACGGCAGGTGGGGACCGCGGCAGAGGTCCTTCCAGCACAGGTCGCCGGTCTTCGCGTCGAGGTTGTCGTAGATCGTCAGCTCACCGGCGCCGACCTCGACGTCCGCGCCGTCGTCGGAGGAGGCGGAGCCCTTGAGGCCGATCAGCTCCAGCTTGTAGGGCTCGGCGGCGAGCTCCTCGCGGGCGGCCTCGTCGGTGACGACGCGGCGGGCGAACTTCTGCCCGCGCTTCTGGATCTCCTGCATCTTCTTCTCGATGGCCTTGAGATCCTCGGGCGTGAACGGCTTCTCGACGTCGAAGTCGTAGTAGAAGCCGTCCTTGACGGGCGGGCCGATGCCCAGCTTGGCCTCGGGGAACAGCTCCTGCACGGCCTGCGCCATCACGTGCGCGGTGGAGTGCCGCAGGATGCCCAGACCGTCCTCGGAGGAGATCTCGACGCCCTCGACCTCCTCGCCGTCGGCGAGGACGTACGACAGGTCCTTGAGCTCGCCGCCCACGCGCGCGGCGATGATCGAGCGCTCGCCGGCGAAGAGGTCGGCGGCCGTAGTCCCCGTTGTCACCACGCGCTCTTCCCGCTCGGAATCGCGTTGGATGATCACACGGACGTCTGACACCGGTCTCTCCTGACTGAAGGTGGAATGCGGCGCCATACCAGGAGCGCGCGCATTACGCGATCGTACCGACCTCGGACGGCCGACCGCGAAACGGTGCGCTCCGCTGGGAGGGCCGTGATGGGTCGGTCGTCGTCTGCGGCGCCGTCGTGGCTGGTCTCGCGCAGTTCCCCGCGCCCCTTTCCGGCGCTGCCGAACCCCGCGTCGACCGGTTCAGGCCGCCTTCAGTCCCCGGCGTCCTCGCCGCCGCACGCCTCCTCGAAGAAGTCCAGATCCTCCTGGAGCGACTTCATCAACCGGTCCCGCTCGGCCTCGTCCACCTGGACCGGTACGACCCCGGAGGCGTCGGTGATCTTGCGGAAGCCGCCGCGGCTCTCCAGCCGCCCGTGTACGCGGACGGGGAGGCCGACGAGGTGGGCGTGGCCCGCGATGCGGTACGCCTCCTCGTCCAGGGTCAGCCGGACGTGCGGCACCTCGACGCCCGCGATGACGCGCAGCCGTACGGTGCCCTCGCCGCGCGGCCCCGACCTGCGCATACGGACGACGGTCCCCGTGATCCTGACCGGCACGGACGGCTCCTCGCGCAGATAGCGGGCGCCGGCCTCGCGCAGCACGGGCAGGTCGCCCGGCGAGAATTCGACGGGCTCGACGCCGGCCGCGCAGTCCGCGGGCACCCCGGCCGCGGGCGACCAGTCGACGGCGATGCGCGCGCCCTCGGTGCCGCGCACCAGCATCACCAGCGCTTCCGTGAGCTCCCTGCTGACCCCCGCCTCGACGGCACCGTCAAAGGCGTCCATGCCGCCGGTGGCCCGCTGGTAGTCGATGGCCTCGCGGGCGGCGTAGAGGGCCTGGTGGAGGCGGACGGCGAGCGGTCGGGCCGCCCCGACCGGCACGAAGGCGGCGAGGTGGTGACCGCCGGAGCCGACGAGGACGCTCTCCAGCATGGCGGCGGCCGAGCGGCGGTGCCGGGCGCCGTAGTAGCCGGCCCGGGCGCGGGTGGCGAGAGCCGCGGCGAGCAGCATCTGGCGGGCGGCGGTGCGCAGTTCCTCCTCGACCGTCCAGGGCGCGGCTCCGGCCGGCCCGCTCGGCGCGTCCCGCCACCAGCGCACCTCGTCGCTGGGCACGGCGAGTCCGACCAGCACCTCGCGCGCGGAGGGCGTGCCACTGCGGGACAGGGCGATGAGCGCCTCGCCGAGCAGGTCGTCGCTGTCGGGGAAGGCGCGGGACTCGGGGACGAGCAGGCTGGTGCCGTTGCCGCCCGGGCCGGGCGGGGTCCAGCGGCCGTAGCGTCCGGCCGCTCCCCCGCGCCGCTGCCAGCCGTGCCGGTGCAGCAGGGCGCTGAGGACGGCGGGGTCGACCTCGCCGGGCTCGGGGGGACGCTCCCAGGACGCGTCGGCCGGGTGCGGCCTCGCTGGTCGTATCGGCTCCTCCAGGGGGCGGTGCGTCATGGTCTGCCTCCCGTCCCGACCCGCGTCATGATCTCGCAGAGCGCCCGGTCGTCGAAGATGCGTGAGGTCGGTATCCGCACGGTGGTGCGGCGCCGCCCGGTGATCGGGTGCCCGGCCAGGTTGACCCAGTAGCAGCAGTGCCGCAGGTCGAGGCGGTCGTGACCGGCGCGCAGCCACTGTTCCTGCGACCGCGGGACGATCATCACGACCAGGATCTTGTGCACCGAGACCGGGGTCCGGGCGAGCTTCGCCAGATGGTCGTTGTCGAGCGTGAAGGAGAAGAAGCGGCCGGGCGGGTTCGGCGCGAGCTGATAGGTCGCCTTGAGCTGCACCTTGATGGTGACCTCGTCGTCGACCGTGTGGCCGGGCGCGCTGTGGCTGACGTGCCAGTCGATGCCGTTGTCCGGAAATGGCTGGGACAGCGAGCATCCCGACGCCGCGGCGACGGCGTGCAGATAGCCCACCTGCAATGTCTCCATGCAGGCGGTGGTGGCGAGTGAACCGCGATGGGGGCCCGTGCGTTCGGGCAGCAGCCCGCCCCGCTCGGGCTGCGCTATCGCCATGACCAACAGCCTTCCACGCAAGGTGAATCCCCGTACCGGGCCGCTGAACTGCAAAGACCCGCACTCCTGTTGTGTCCTTCCGGCGTACGTCGCAAACGGCCCGGGTATCACCAAACGGGCAGAAGACGGTACGTCAGCTGCCGTGGGTGAACGAGGGGTTGTGTGGATATGGCGTGCTGGTATGAGGGCCCGCTGGCGGCATTCGACACGGAGACAACAGGCGTGGACGTCGAGACCGACCGGATCGTCTCGGCGGCCGTCGTCGTCCAGGACGCCCCGGGCGCCCGGCCCCGGGTGATCCGGTGGCTGGTCAACCCGGGCGTGCCGGTGCCGGAGGCGGCGACGGCGGTGCACGGACTGACGGATGAGCATCTGCAGCGCAACGGCCGCTGGCCGGCGCCGGTGATGCATGAGATAGCCGCGGAACTGGCGGCGCAGGCCGCGGTGAACCGGCCGATCGTGGTGATGAACGCACCGTTCGATCTGACGTTGCTGGACCGCGAGTTGCGCCGCCATCGCGCGTCGTCGCTGGACCACTGGTTCGAGACGACTCCGATGCTGGTGCTCGACCCGCGTGTCCTCGACAAACACCTGGACCGCTACCGCAAGGGCCGTCGCACCCTGACGGACCTGTGCGAGCACTACGGCGTCACGCTGGACGGCGCGCACGAGGCGGCGGCCGACGCACTGGCGTCACTGGAGGTGGTACGGGCCGTGGGGCGGCGTTTCGCGGCCCGGCTGGAGCGGCTGTCCCCCGCGGAGCTGCACACGCTCCAGGCGGTGTGGCACGCGGCGCAGGCGCGCGGCCTCCAGGCGTGGTTCGCCCGCAGCGGCAACGACGAGGCGGTGGACCCGGCGTGGCCACTGCGCCCGGACCTGCCGGCGGCGGCGGCATGAGGAAGGAGGGTCCGCCACCACAAAAGAGGGTTCGCCACCACAACGAAAAAAGCCGGTCCGCTGCTGCGGACCGGCCTCTTCCCGGTGGGCGATACTGGGTTCGAACCAGTGACCTCTTCGGTGTGAACGAAGCGCTCTCCCACTGAGCTAATCGCCCGGGAACGCACTGAACAATACAGGTCCCCGCGCGTTTCCTTCAAACCGCTTGATGACCTCCGGCCAGGTGGGCCGTGAGACCGCGCCGTCCGGAGCGCATCATCAGCCAGTGGTTGGCACGGAAGAGGGGCCTCCCGGGCACCGCGAACCGCCGCAGCAACGGCTTGTTCACGTCGACGACCTGCTCGTAGCGAGCCAGGCTCCCGCCGCCGCGCGGAGTGACGGTCCAGCGCGCCCAGCCGTCGATGTCGCCGCTCATGGCGACCTCCAGCACTCCGGCCGCGCGGTCCCGGAGCACTTCGCGCGCGGTGAAGGTCATGGTGTACGGCAGGACGGAACGGATCGTGATCACGCCGCTGGTGTCGTCGGTCCGGGTCACCTCGCGCACCTGGGGCCACCAGCCGGGGTAGTCCTCGGCCCGTTCGAGGGCGTCGTAGACGGCGGCGGGCGGCGCGGGCAGGGCCCACAGGGTGCGGAAGCGGTAGTGGCTCCAGTCCATGGGCCGAGTCTGCCCCCGCCAGGGCGTTTCCGCCGTATCTGAGTACGGACTGAGTATGCGCACTCATGCCCTCTGGCGTGACGCGGACCACACTCCTGGCATGACGCACTTTCCGCCCCCGGCCGAGGAGTTGCGGCTCCTCGACCTCGAGCTGCGCCAACTGGACGCCCGCCGGGCCCAGTTGCTGCACCGCCGAGCCTGGCTGGTCACCGCGCTGCAAGCGGCGGCGCCCCGGACCGCTGCGGCGCCTCTCGCCCCACCCCGCTCCGAGGCCTCGGCGCCCCGGGTCCAGAACGTCCTGCTCGTGCTGGGCGGTGTCCTGCTCACGATCGCCGCGATGGCGTTCACGCTGGTCAGCTGGGGGCACATGGGGATCGCCGGGCGGGCCCTGGTGCTCGGCGCGGTCACCGTGGCGGTGCTCGCCGCGCCGGTGCCGCTGCTGAGGCGCGGGCTGCGGTCGACGGCCGAGTCGGTGGCGGGCCTCGGGCTCGTGCTGACGGTGCTCGACGCCTACGCGCTGCACGAGGTCGGGCTGGCCGACGTGGACGCCACGGGTTACCTCGCCGCCGCTTCGGCGGTGCTGGCGGCCCTGTGGACGGCGTACGGCCTGCTGCCGCGCACCTCCGAGCTGCGTCTGCCCCTGCCCGCCGCTCTGCTCGCCGCCCAACTCCCGCTCACCCTGTGGGCGGTGGCGGCCGACGCGAGCCTGTCCGGGATCACGGCCGCCGTACTGGTGACGGCCGGGTTCGACGCGGGTGTGGCGCTCCGGGGGCCTGCCGGGTCCGTGCGGATCACCGCGGTGATCGGCGCGTACGGCATGGGCGCCTGGGGCGTGTGGGCCGCCGGCTGGCTGTCCTGGACGGCCACCGGCCCGAGCGCCGCCGCCCGTGCGGCGGCGCTCCTCCTCTTGGCCGCGGGCATCGCGGTCACGGCGGCGTGGCAGGAGGCCGCCGCGAAGCAGGCGCTCGGCCTCTCCGTCGCCGCCGGCCTCCTCACGGTCGCCGCGCTCGGCGGCACCGCCCGCCCCGTGCTGCCGGAGGCGTGGACGGTTCCGGTGTATCTGTTGTGCGGGATCGCCCTGCTGGCGGCGATCCGGGCGGACCGGCTGCCGCAGACGCTGCGCGACGGGCTCACCCGGGCCTCCGCCGCCGTACAGGGACTGGCCCTGCTGTGGACGTTGCCGTTGGTGGCGCTCGCGCTGGTGGGTCCGGTCGCCTGGGCGCAGCAGGTGTGGTCCGGGGCGCCCGGCGATGTGCGGCAGGCCGTGGCGGTCGACGCTCCGTGGCCGCCGGACACGGAGACGGTGCCGGTCGTCCTGGCGATCGTCGCCGTCGTACTGCTCCTGGCGGCACGCGACGCCGCGTGGCGGACCCGGGCCCTGACCGGAGCGCTGGTCCTGGCGTGGGCGACGGCGCTGGTCCTGCCCGCCGTGCTCGAACTCCCCTACGCCGTGGGCCTGGTGGCCCTCGCGATCACCACGGCGGGCGCCCTCGCGGCGGCCGCGTGGATACGGCCGTCCGAGCGGCCGGGGACGACGGAGGAGCCGTCGGCGACCTCCACGGAGGAACCCACGACCACCTCCGCGGAAGAGCCCGCAGCCGTTACGGCCGCTCCCATCGGTTTCCCCACCCCGCGCACGACGGCGGCAGTCCTCGCCCTCCTCACCTCCCTTCCCGTCGCCTTCCTCTCGCTCACCACCGAGGCCGCGACCCTCACCGTGCTCGCCGTGCTGACAGCTCTCTTCGCGGCGGCCTCCTGGAGGACGCACCTCGCTCCGGTCACGGCACCGGCCGGGCTCGCGTACGCCGCCGGACTGGCGTGTGCCGCGGGAGCCGCGGCCGGCTGGCAGTCGCAGTACGTCGCCCTGCTGGTCCTGGTGGTCCCGGTGGCGGCGGCTCTGCTCGCGGCACGGCTCGGTGACGCGCGGGCGACGGTGCCGGTCGAGGTGACGGGCGCGCTCGCCGCGCTGCTCGCCGTCGCGCTGGCGGCGGCCCCGGCCGACCTGCCGATGCTGGCCCTGGTGCTGGCGCTGTGCGGTGTGATCACCGCCGGTGTCGCCGTCCGCCCGGAACGCCGGTCCGTGGCCTACGCCTCCGCCGCACTGTTCGTGCTGGCCACGTGGGTGCGCCTGGCGGCCTGGGACGTCGGGACGCCCGAGGCGTACACCCTGCCGGTCACCGTCCCGGCGCTGCTGGTCGGCGCCCTGCGCAGGCGGCGCGATCCGCAGACCTCGTCCTGGACGGCGTACGGCCCCGGTCTCGCCGCCACCCTCGTGCCGAGCCTCCTCGCGGCCTGGGGCGACCCGCAGTGGACGCGCCCCCTGCTGCTGGGCCTCGCGGCCCTGGCGGTCACCCTGCTCGGCGCCCGCCACCACCTCCAGGCACCGCTCATGCTCGGCGGCGCGGTACTGGCCCTGGACGCCCTGCACGAACTCGCCCCGTACATCGCCCAGGTGACCGACGCACTCCCCCGCTGGGTACCGCCGGCCCTGGCCGGCCTCCTCCTGCTGGCCATCGGAGCGACGTACGAGCAACGCCTCAGGGACGCCCGAAAGATGCGGGACTTCCTGGGCAACATGCACTGAAACGCCCCTGTAGGGGCGCGGGGAACTGCGCGACCAGCCACAGCGGTCCCGCAGTTCCCCACGAACCGTCACGGCATTCTGTCCCCGAGCAGCGCCAGGTTCTCGATGGCCGCAAGCCCGTACAACGCCGTGTCGTTCGTCGACACCCAAGCGGCCTCACTCCCCGGAACCAAGGCAGTCGGCCCACTCAGCGCCTCCGTCTTCCAGGGCGCCGACTCCTTGTACCCGTCGGAGTTGTAGAACTTCTCCCACGCACGGGCGGCCAGCTTCGCGTCCCCCGTCCGCACGGCCGCGTACGCGTCCAGCCGCGAGTGTCCCTGGAACAGCAGCAGCGACCCGAAGTTGGACCCGTACCGCGCCGCCTGCTCCGCCTTCGTGGCGTTGAAGTACCGGCAGTAGTCGAAGTACGCCTCGTCGAACTCCGGCATGTCGACGAGGTCGATGAGCTCGGCGCACAGTTCGTTGAGCCCGAAGACGGCGGACAGGTGCGAGACCCCGACCACCGGCTCCGCCGCGATCGCGAACCTGCCCGTGTCGAGGTCGTACAGCCCGCTGCCCTGTACGAACCCGTTCGGCTGCGCGGCGATGGTCTCCATCGTCGACAGCACCCGCGCCTTGGCCTTCTCCCACTTGGGGCCCTTGCGCTCCCACTCGGTCAGCCACGCCGAGACGAGTCCGCTCCAGTCCGTGCCGAAGCCGATCGACAGCGCGTGCCGGTCCGGGGTGTACGGCTCGGTGCGGATCTTGCGGATCGGGTCCAGGACGAGGAAGGTCTCGTCGGAGTCGACGTTGGCGTGCATGAGGTCGCCGACACGTTCGTCCGCGGTGAGGAAGTAGTAGTAGCGGCGGTACGTCGTGTTGGCGATCCGCTGCTGCTTGGCGCTGTCGGCGTAGTGCTGGACGCCGTGCCGGGTGCCGAGGCCGGCCCATTCGCCGAGGTGGTAGACGTCGACCTCGCCGGTGTGCCGGGTCATCGCCTCGGCGAAGCGGAAGATGTCCGCGCGGCCGGAGCGCAGATAGGCGAACCAGAGCCAGAGGTCGGGCGAGAGCTCGGAGTTGTCCCAGGCGTAGCCGCCGATGTCGTACCGCCACTGGTGTCTGACGGTGTCGTAGGTGTGCATGATGTCGCCGTAGTCCCAGAAGCCGTACCAACGGCGCTGCTCCACCTGGTCCTTGTAGTAGGTGAAGAGGAAGTCGAGGTGGTCCTCGATCTTCGCCTTCGCGGGTGTGGAGCGGTCCGGCTCGGAGTAGAGCCCCGGTCCGAAGACCTTGGCCCTGATGAGCTGCTTCGGCGGCGCGGCGAGCTGCGGCAGCACCCGTACGGCCTCGATCTGGCGGGCCAGGGCCGCCGGCGCGGGCGTCGACTCGTTGGCCCAGAACAGCAGCTCCGAGGTACGGGCGATGCCGTAGGGCGTGCCGAACTCCGGCTCGTAGTCCTCGTAGGTGATGTTGAGGCCCTCGAGCTGTTCGGGGTAGGTGTCCTGGCCCATGCCGTCGTGGTAGAAGCGCAGGTCCATGGGCTGGGCCTCGGGCGACCAGAGCCACATGGTGACCTCGGCCGCGTCGGTGTGGGCGTCGCGGATGTCGAGCTGGGCGGGGTACTTCTCCCAGAAGTCCCGCAGCCCGAGCGAGAGTCCGCCACTGACACCGCCGACGTAGGCGAACCCGGAGGCCCGTCGCCCACCGCCGGCGCCGATCCAGCCGTACCCCTTCTTGGTCCGCTTGCGCAGGCTGAAGCCGTCGGCGGAGAGCTGGGAGAGGGTGTAGTCGCCCCACTCGGGGATGTACTGGAGGCGGGTGGTGACGCGCTGGTCCCAGGTCGCCGGGTCGGGCAGCTTCTCCCCCGCGAACTGCGCCGCCTGTACGGTCGCCCCCGGGTCGCGCCGCAGTCCGGTGATGCCCTTCACGGCCTCGCGGAGCATGCCGGTGCCCTCGCCGCCGACGCGGATGTGGCGGTCGTAGGACTGGTCCCGCATCGGCACCGTGAAGCGCACACCGATGCCGCGGATGAAGTCGCCGCTCGCCCTGCCCGGTTCCTGCGTGCCGTCGAAGGTGATGGTGTGCACCATGCGGAAGGAGTCGGCGCCCGCGTAGAAGTAGAGCCGGATGGAGAAGGGGAGCCAGCTGCGGCTGCCCTTGCGGTGCTTGCCGTCGATCCGGACGACCGCGCGGACCGGTCCGTCCTGTTCGACGGTGACCTCGGAGATCGCGCCCTCGAAACGCTCCGTCCTGACCGCGCCCTGGTCCTCGTCCTCGATCTCGGGCTGGCGGATCAGCACGAGCCGTCCGTTCCTGGCGATCTCCGTGGAGCCGCGGGTGACCGACTTGACGAGGGTCGCGCCCGACTTGGCGATCCTCGCGGTGATGACGCCGGTAGAGACGTCGATGGTGCCGCCGCTCCTGTCGACGGTGACCTTCTTGGCGGGGGCGGCGGGCTCCCCCGCGGTGAGGGTGAGCTTGCCGTCGCCCGAGCCGACCGCGTGCGCCGTCCACTTGAGGGACCCGTCGGGCCAGTAGGCGATCGGCCACGACTGCACAGGGACGGCCTTGCCGTCGGCGTCCGTGAGCGCGAACGTCTGGTCCTCCTGGTACGTGCCCTTCGGCCAGGGCACACCGACGGTGGAGCCGGGCGCGGCGCCCAGGCCGCCGTCCTCCAGCCAGTCCAGGGTCACGGGCTCCGGTTCGGCGGCCTCGGCTCCGGGCGCGGCCTGCGCGCCCTTCGCCCCTAGCGCCCAGCTGAACTGTGCGGCGGCTCCGGCGACCGCGGCCGCCTTGAGAAGGGACCTGCGGGGGATGGGGGACATGGCCTTTCCTTTCCGTGCGCGTGCAGGGGATGGTCAGGGGCATGACAGAGAGAGGTGCGGCGCCCGGGAGCGCCGACCTTGTTGATGCGCGCCGGCCTTCGTACGGCGGGGACACCGCAGCTCAGCGGTACCGGTACCGTTCCTCCACGGCGACGGCCGCCGCCGTGACGGCCCCCAGTACGGGCACCGCCAACGGCGCTGAGAACCAGGCGGACGCGGCCACGACGGCGAGTCCGCCGACGACCAGGAAGGACCCGGCGGGGTCGAGCACGGTCCGTCGTCCGGCGCCCGCGAGCAGTGCCCGCCAGCCGGCGTCCGGAGTCCAGACGGCCGCCGCCCGCAGCAGCGCCACGCCGGCCCCGATCAGCGCGAGCACGCCGATCGCCCCGACGAGCGGCCCACCGGGAATCCCGGCGCGCGCGGCCTGGACGTCGACCCAGACCGCGGCGGCCACGGCCCACCCGGCGACTCCGACGGCCCAGCCGCCGCGCACGGCCACCCGGAAGTCCGCGGCGAACTCCCTGAGGCCCCCGCTCTCATGGGCGATCCGGCGGTGCAGGTGCCGGGCCCCGGCGGCGAAGGCGGCCGGGTAGGTCACCACGCCGAGGGAGGCCACGGCGATCCACACCCCGGTGAGCAGACACTCGGCGAACAGGCCGAACCGCTCGGCGAGGACGGACTCCCCGCCGGCCGCCGTACGTGCCTTCGTGCGCGCTCGGGCCATCGTGACCGCCTCAGCCCTTCAGTCCGGAGGTCGCCATACCGTCGATCAGATACCGCTGGAAGGCGAGGAAGAAGGCGAGCACCGGCAGCAGGGCGACGAGGGACATGGCGATCATGCCGCCGTAGTTCGCCAGGCCCTCCTGGTCGACGAACATCTTCAGACCGAGGGAGACGGTGTACTTGTCGGGCTCGTTGAGGTAGATCAGCGGCCCCATGAAGTCGTTCCAGGCGTTGATGAAGGTGAAGATCGCGCTGGTGATGAGCGCCGGCCGGCACAGCGGCAGCATGATCGACCAGTAGATCCTGAGGTGCCCGCAGCCGTCCAGGCGGGCCGCCTCGTCGAGCTCCTTCGGCAGGTTCCGCATGAACTGCACCATCAGGAAGACGAAGAACGCCTCCGTGGCGAGGTACTTGCCCAGCAGCAGCGGGGTGTAGGTGTTGATCATCTCCATGTTGCGGAACAGCACGTACTGGGGGATCAGCAGCACGTGATACGGCAGCAGGAGCGTGCCGATCATCAGCGTGAAGAGCAGATTCCGCCCGGCGAACCTGATCCTCGCGAAGGCGTAGGCGGTCAGCGAGCAGGACACCACGATCCCGATCACCGAGCCGACCGCGAGGAAGAGCGAGTTGAAGAAGAAGGTGGAGATGGAGATGTCGGCGATGCCGTCGGCGAGGCTCGTGTAGTTGGACAGGACCGGCTCGCCCGGCAACAGGTCCAGGCTGCCGACGATGTCCTCGCTCTTCTTGAACGAGCCGCCGACGACCCAGATCACCGGGTAGAGGATCACGGCCAGGACCAGCAGGGAGCCGATGTGCCAGGCGACGGAGCCGGGCAGCCTGCGGCGCAGCGCCGCGGCGCGCGAGGTCGGGATACCGGTGGTGCTCATCAGGCGCTCTCCTCGTAGTGCACCCAGCGCCGCTGGGACCAGAACAGCACCGCCGTGACCAGGGCGACCGCGACGAGCAGCATCCAGGCCATGGCGGAGGCCAGACCCATACGGCTGTTCTCGAAGCCCTGGACGTAGAGGTAGCAGGTGTAGACCATCGAGCCGTCGGCCGGACCGCAGGCGTTGCCTCCGGCGCCGCCGCCGACGATGTACGCCGAGCTGAAGATCTGGAAGGAGTGGATGGTCTCCAGCAGGACGTTGAAGAAGAGGACGGGGGAGATCATCGGCAGCGTGATGTTCCAGAACCGCCGGAGCCGGCCGGCCCCGTCGACCTCGGCGGCCTCGTACAGCTCGCGCGGGACCTGCTTGAGGCCCGCGAGGAAGATGACCATCGGGGCACCGAACTGCCAGACCGTGAGCGCCACCAGGCTGTAGATGATCAGGTCCGGGTCACCGGTCCAGCCGCCGACGTCGATCCCGAAGATCTTCTGCGTACGGTCGACGATCGCGTCGTCCGAGAAGATCGCCTTCCAGACGATGGCCACGGAGACGCTCGCGCCGATCAACGACGGGGCGTAGAAGGCGGCCCGGTAGAAGGCCTGGCCGCGCCGCTTCTGCGCGAGGAGCAGGGCCACGCCGAGCGCCGCGAGCAGCTTCAGGGGCGTGCCGACGACGACGTACCAGAGTGTGACCTGCACCGAGTGGCGCCAGCGGGGATCGCCGAACATCTCGGAGAAGTTGTCGAGGCCGATCCACTTGGGTGCGTCGAAGAGGTTGTAGTCGGTGAAGGCGAAGTAGAGCGAGGCGATCATCGGGCCCGCGGTGAGCAGCAGGAACCCGGCGATCCAGGGGGACATGAAGAGGTAGCCGGCCAGGTTCTCCCGGCGGACCCGCCGCTTGAGGGCGGCGGGTCGCTCGGGCTTCACCGGTCCGTGCCGCGGCTCGGCGACCTTGGTCAGGTCTTCCGTCGCAGGGGCGTGTGTCACGGTCATCCCCATCAGACGACGAGAGCCGTCTTCGACTCGGTGAAGAACTGCTTGACGGCCTCGTCGACCGAGCGCTTGCCGAGCGCGAGTTCCTCGGCGATGCGCAGGAACGCGGCCTCACAGATGTCCGCGCCGTTCGGGTGCGGGGTGATCGGCTCCAGGACGCCCGCCTCGACGAGAGAGGTCTCGTAGGCGGCGATCCCCTTGTTGACCTCGTCCGTCGGCTGGAAGGCGTCGAACTGGGCCTGGGTGGCGGGCACGCCCCGGTCGTACCCCATGATCTTGGCGACCTCGGGCTCGTGGACCATGAAGTCGATGAACTGGGCGACCTCCTTGGGGTGCTGGGTGCGCTTGGAGGCGCTGAGCATCAGGGAGCCGAGGTACTGGCCGGTCTTCTTGCCGTCCGTCGTCGGGATCGGCGCGAGGCCGTACTCGCTCTTGCCCTCGGAGGTGTAGCGAACGGTGAAGTTGTCCCAGGTGAACTCGCCACCGGCGAGCTCGGCGGAGACCGCCGACTTGGGCTTGATCTGGGCGACCTTCTTGGCGTCGGCGTAGACGCCCGCCTCGACGCCCTTCTCGGCCTTGGTCCACCAGTCCGTCAGATCCGACTCGGTGAAGCCGAGTCCGTCCTCGGTGAAGAACGCCTTGCCGTTCTGACGGAGGTAGAGGTCGTAGAGGTACATGACCCCGTACATGCCGCTGTCGCCCGCGCGGCCGGTCCTGTCGCGGATCCGCTTCATCGCCGCGTCGAAGTCGTCCCAGGTCCAGCCCTGTTCCGGCTTGACGCCGGCCTTGGTGTAGACGGGCTTGTCGATGACCAGCGCCATGGAGTTGGAGCCGACCGGGACACCGAGGAGCTTGCCGTCGATCTCACCGAACTTGTCCAGGCCCGCGCGGAAGCCGTCCATGGAGAGGTTGCCGGCCTCGACCTGCTCGCTCAGATCGAGCAGCACATTCTTCGCGTCGTATTTACGCAGGAATCCAATCGCATTCTGGAACACGTCCGGCGGATTCCCCCCGGAAGCCTGGGTGTTGAACTTCTTCCAGAAGTCGGTGTACGGCTGAAAGTCCGTCTTGACCTTGATCTTCGGGTACTTCTTCTCGAAGAGCGCGATGGTCTTGTTGATCCGTTCGGCGCGGTCCTCGGCACCCCACCATGCGTAACGGATCGTCACCGTCCCGTCGGCGGAGGCACCCCCGTCGCCCCCGCACGCCGTGGTCGAGGCGAGCCCGATCGTGGCGGCCGTGGCACCGGCCGCCTTCAGGATCGTGCGCCTGTCGACATTCCTGTTGGTTCCCACAGTCGGGCCCCCTCCGCAGCGTCGTCGCCGCCTGCATGAATCGTTTCAAGTAAGCGCTTGCTGGCACAAGTTACGGAGGGCCCCGGGGTGCGTCAATGACTCGGACAGGAATTTCTTGCGGACCCGGCGGCCGAGTTGGCGGCGCGCGAGGTCGGGCGGGCCGGGCAGACGGTGCGATGCCGCAGGTGAGGGGCGCGCGGTCGGCGGACCGAACGGCGGGCGGTGTGCGGCAGGCGAATGCCTCTCGACCGACGGCGCCAAGGCTCTCGACGACTTCGGAGGCGCCGGACGCCGACGCGCCGGGAATACCTTTGACGCACGAACGCCGACGGCCCGCCTGCTCTGTCGCAGACGGGCCGTCGGATCCGGGTGGGCGATACTGGGTTCGAACCAGTGACCTCTTCGGTGTGAACGAAGCGCTCTCCCACTGAGCTAATCGCCCGGACGCAGGAAGAACATTACCCCATGTCAGGGGGTGCGCGTGACCAGCGCGAACGCGCACCGGACGACGTCCGCACCCCCCTCGCGGATCACTGGTCCTTGATCTTCCAGGGCATGACGATGCCGAACTTCCAGAGGTAGATCCCGACGAGCACGCCGATGATCACGAGGCCGATCGACGTCAGGATGATGTTGCGACGGCGCACCTTCGGGTCGAGCGCCTTCTGGGCCGCCTCGGTGACCTTGCGCTTGGTCCAGCGCAGCACCAGCTGGGCCCAGACGAACTCGGTCGCCCAGACCGCCATGCCTCCGAAGATCACGACCCAGCCGGGGCCCGGCAGCGGCAGCATGACGATGCCGGCGCCTACTATCGCGAGACCGATGATGAAGACGCCCACCTGCCAGCTCAGGTGCAGCACACGGCGCGCCTTGATGAACTCCGGCGCCCGCGAGCCCAAACCCTGCTCGCCGTCGTCCTTCGCTCCGTCCACTTCGGTCCCGTCTGCAGCCGTGGCAACATCGCCCGGCTCGTCACTCCCCGTATTCATACGGCCAAACCCTACCGGACCGAAACCAGTCACCGGAATGGGCGTACCTCGCGAACAGGTTCTCGGCCGGAAGAGTTACGTAAAGACACGCAAAACACTCAGAGGGGTTTACAACGGCACCGTAGGTGGCATGTCGATTTCGCCGACGTGCGAATCCCCGAGCGCACACTGAGCGAAAGGCCCTGGCGCTTATGAACACCACGGTCAGCTGCGAGCTGCACCTGCGCCTCGTTGTGTCGAGCGAGTCCTCCCTGCCTGTCCCCGCAGGCCTGCGGTACGACACGGCCGACCCCTACGCCGTGCACGCCACCTTCCACACCGGAGCCGAAGAGACCGTCGAGTGGGTGTTCGCCCGTGACCTCCTTGCGGAGGGGCTGCATCGGCCCACCGGCACCGGCGACGTCCGTGTCTGGCCGTCGCGCAGTCATGGTCAGGGCGTCGTCTGCATCGCCCTGAGCTCTCCTGAGGGCGAGGCGCTGCTCGAGGCGCCTGCGCGTGCCCTGGAGTCGTTCCTGAAGCGGACGGATGCCGCCGTGCCTCCCGGTACGGAGCATCGGCATTTCGACCTCGATCAGGAGCTGTCACACATCCTGGCGGAAAGTTAGGGCGAGGTCCCCATAAGCCGCCCGGCGCCGTCGACTCGGGGAGACGGCTCGGGCCAAGACAACCGCATACGGCACGCAGCAGCGCCGTCTCCGCTCCGCGGGGGCGGCGCTGGTGTGCGTGTGGGGCAGAGGCGCTCACGGGGCGGGAGAGGCGCCTGAGGCGGACGAGGTCCGCTCCGGCGGGAACCGTCGGCGCCGCTGTGGCGTTGTAATCGGAAGCCGCGCACGGGCGCGGCCCGTGTGGGGGCTCCGTGAGCCACTACCATCGGCCAGCATCGGCGGGCACCCCGCCCGACCACCAGGCCAGGGAGCGAAACGTGCTGATCACCCATGACACCCGGTGTGCACTCGATGCCGTGGTGGATCTGGTGAACACCGTGCCGGAGGACGGGACGTCGGACGGGCTGCCGGATGTCGCCGCCCTGGAAGATTTCGTAGGAAAGCACGAAATCAGCGATGTCGGGGTCCTCTCGGAGTTCGATCTGTCGGCGGTGCGCAAGGTGCGCGCACGGTTCGCCGCGATCTTCGCGGCGCCGGACCCCCGGAGCGCCGCGAGCCTGATCAACGAGCTGGTCGCCGCCGCGGGCACCACCCCGCGGCTCACCGACCACGACGGCTACGACTGGCATGTGCACTACTTCGCCCCCGGCGCCTCCGTCGCCGACCATCTCGCGGCGGACTGCGGCATGGCCCTGGCGTTCTTCGTGGTCGCCGGCGAGGAGGAGCGGCTGCGCCGCTGCGAGGCGCCCGACTGCCGGCACGCGTTCGTGGACCTCTCCCGCAACCGGTCCCGGCGTTACTGCGACAGCCGAACCTGCGGGAACCGTCTGCATGTGGCCGCCTACCGTGCGCGCCGCAAGGAAGCGGCCGGCTGAGCGGCTGCCCGCCCGGCACGAGATGTGTGTCGACGCGGACCCCGGCGGGTGGCGCCGGGGGCCGCGGGTACGGCTCAGAGCAGCAGCAGGTCGTGCAGCGCAGCCATGAGGAGCAGACACCCGATCACCGCAAGGAAGATCATCAGCGGTGGCTGGGAAAGGGCGAAGAGGCACCCACGAGGCTCGTCCTGAGACGGAGTGGCCTCGCTCTGTGTCGTGTCCAGCATCTCGCGGCGATGATGACGTAGATCCATGTCACCGCGCGATCAACACGCCCGGAATGAGCGGGAGTTCGCTGGATTCCGTGATGTCCGCTTCGAGTCTTGATCACTTACGGCCGCGGCACGACCCACTGTGTCGTTTCAGCCCCTGTGCAGGGGTCATATGCCGTGCTTCTTGAGGATGGCCTCGATGTCGCTGAAGTCGTCCCCGCCCTCCGCCTTGGGCGCGGTCGCGGGCCGGGTCGGCTGACGGGAGCCCGCGCCGAGCGACGGCGCCGACGCCGCCGGGGCCACCGCGTCGCGCCGCGCGGCGGCACGGGCCTCCTTGCGTTCCTTGCGTGTACTGCCGCGGCGGCGCTCCACCGCCCGGGTGGTCATGAACAGCACCCAGGCGACTCCGAGGACTCCGAAGCCCGCCCAGGCCGTCGGACTGAACGCGGTGTCCGCGAGCCACTCGACGACTCCGGTCATCACCAGACCGAGGGGCACGAGGGAGTAGGCGGCGATGCGCGTGGCCGCTAGGAAACGCTTGCGGTACGCCGTGACCGCCGCGATGCCCAGGCCGGCCGCGGCGACGGCTGAACAAACGGTCTCGGCAATCATCCGGGCCTCCAGGCATGCCGGGTCGGGACAGGGCACTTCGTCCTTCCATCCTGCACCGTTACGGCCCCGCCCGGCCATGCCTGGGCCCGACATCAGGGACATCTCCGGGTCGCCTCCTCCGCAGGTGCCGGTCGGGTCGCGACACCCGGACCGGCCCGCGTCGAAGCCCCAGGTCGGATTGGGTCGTGCGGGCCGGGGCTGGGAGACTGGGGCCATGAGCGACTCCTCCCCCGACCGTCCCGCCGCCCCCGTCCTCGACGTGTGGTGCGAGCTCCAGTGCCCCGACTGCCGCAGCGCCCTGGACGATCTCCGTGCCCTGCGCGCCCGCTACGGCGACCGGCTGGAGCTGCGGCTGCGGCACTTCCCGCTGGAGAAGCACAAGCACGCCTTCGCCGCCGCGCAGGCCGCCGAGGAGGCGCTGGAGCAGGGCAAGGGCTGGGAGTACGTCGAGGCCGTGCTCGGCCGGGTCGAGGAGCTGGACCGCAAGGGAGAGCCCTTCCTCGTCGAGATGGCCCGGGAACTCGGTCTGGACGCCGAGGAGTTCGACATCGCCCTGATCGACGGCCGGCACATCCTGATCGTCGACGCCGACCAGGCCGAGGGCAAGGCGATCGGCGTGACCGGCACCCCGACCTATGTGATCGACGGCGAGCGCCTCGACGGCGGCAAGAGCCAGGAGGGCCTGCGCGCCCGCATCGAGGAGATCGCGGACCGACTGCTGGCGGACGGGACCGGGGCCTAGGCCCCGGCGCCGAGCCCCGGCTCCCGGCGCTACAGCAGGTCCTTGCCCAGGTTGTACGCGGTCGTCTCATAGCCCAGCGACTCGTACAGCCGCTCCGCCGGCGCGTTGCCGGCGAAGACGTGCAGGCCGACGCGGTCCTTGCCGCCGGCGGCGGCCTGCGCCTCGGCCAGCAGCATGAGGGCCCGGCCGTGGCCACGTCCGCGGAAGCGCTGGTCGGCCTCGACATCGAGGACGTACGCGGTGTCGGGCCACAGGCCGAGCCACAGCTTGCCCACCGGGTCGCCCTCGTGCTCCAGCACACTGATCAGGGTGTTCTCGGTGGCGAGCCCGTCCGGCAGGAACCTCTTGTGCCCGTCGTCCGCCTTCTTGTGGGCGTCGGCGGCGGGCACCCCGCTCGCGATCAGGCTGCGGGCGAACTCCTCGCGCTCATAGGCCAGCCAGGGGCCGAACTCGGCCTCGGTCATGGGCCGGGGCACGCTGCCGGCGGGGAGTACGGGCGGGGTGCCGTTCAGCCGCTTGGTCATGTTGCGGCTGCGCACGACGTACCCGAGGGCCCGGGCGAGCCGGAGCGCGACGTCGGCGCCGCCCGGCACGGACGCCTCGACGCGCCTGCAGCCCCAGCCGCGCAGGACCTCCTCGGCGGCCAGCGCGGCCACCGTGGCACGGCCGCGCCCGCGGTCCGGTTCCTCGATGCGCAGCTCGGAGACGCAGGCCACGGTCGGGCCGTACTCGGCGTGCGTGGCAAGTCGTATCCCGCCGACGGGACGGCTGTTCACGCACACCTGGTAGCGGCGCGAGCGCGTCCCGTCAGCGTTGTACTGAAGCGGCTCGGTCGGCCGCAGGGTCGTGGTCATCAGGGGTGTTCTACCCACCCTGCCGAGCCACGGCAGCTCATTTTCCGGTCCTCAGGGATCCAGGTCGTCGCCGGACCGCTCCTCGAAGATCCGCATGGCCTTGGCGGTCACCGGGCCCGGTGCGCCCGGCAGTTCGCGGTCGTCGACGCGGTGCACGGCCTGCACGTCCCGCAGGGTGGAGGTGAGGAAGACCTCCTCGGCCCGCTCCAGCGCGTCCAACGGCAGGTCGGTCTCCCTGGCGCCGGTCCACTCGACGGTGAGCGCGCGCGTGATGCCCGCGAGGCAGCCCGAGGCGACCGGCGGGGTGTGGATCTCGCCGTCCAGGACGACGAAGACGTTCGAGCCGGTGCCCTCGCAGAGTCGGCCGACGGTGTTCGCGAACAGGGCTTCACTCGCGCCGCGTTCATGGGCGCGGGCGAGAGCGATCACGTTCTCGGCGTACGAGGTGGTCTTCAGGCCGGTGAGGGCGCCGCGTTCGTTACGGGTCCAGGGGACCGTGATCACGGCCGTGGAGTCGGGCCGGCGGGTGGTCTCGCCGAGGGCGACGACGAGGGTCGGGCCCTGGTCGCCGCGGTCGGAGCCGAGGGGGCCGTGGCCGCCCGTGTAGGTGATGCGCATCCGGCCGAGCGGCATCGGGTTGGCCTCCAGGACGGCGGCGCAGGCGCGGCGGACCTCGTCGTGGTCGGGCTCGGGCAGGCCCAGACCGAGTGCCGAGCGGGTCAGCCTGTCGAGATGCCGGGTCAGTGCGAACGGACGGCCGTCCACCGCCTTCACGGTCTCGAAGATGCCGTCGCCCACGGTCAGCCCGTGGTCGAATACGGAGACACGGGCGGACTCGCTGTCCTGGAGCCCGCCGTCGAGCCAGATCCTCACGATTGCAGTCCCTCTCCACTCACCTCGTACGCCCCCGACGCTACCGCGAGCAGCCGGGACGCCTTCAGCTCGGTCTCCCGCCACTCCCCCTCGGGATCCGATCCCCAGGTGATCCCCGCGCCGGTTCCGAAACGCAGCATTCCGTCGTCCCGGTCGATCCAGAAGGTACGGATACCGACGGCCAGCTCGCCGACACCCCGGTCGGCGTCGACCCACCCGATGCCGCCGCAGTACGGCCCGCGGGGCGCCGTCTCCAGCTCGTCGATGATCCGCAGCGCGCTCGACTTGGGCGCGCCGGTGACCGAGCCGGGCGGGAACGCGGCGCCGAGCAGCTCCGGCCAGCGGGCGCCGGCCCGCAGTTCACCGCGCACGGTGGACACCAGGTGCACAAGGCCGGGGTGCTTCTCCACGGCGCACAGATCGGGGACGGTCACGGTCCCGGTGGCGCACACCCGGCCGATGTCGTTGCGCACGAGGTCCACGATCATCACGTTCTCGGCGAAGTCCTTCTCCAGCAGGTCCGCCTCGGTACGCCCGGTGCCCTTGATCGGCCCGGACTCGACGACACGCCCGTCGCGACGCAGGAAGAGTTCGGGAGAGGCGGTGGCTATCTCGACGCCGTGCCCCGGCAGCCGGATCGTTCCTGCATACGGTGCGGGGTTGCCGAGGGCCAACAGGGCGGTCAGGGCGTCCACATCGGCGCCCGCCCCAATCGGCGCGCTCAGCACCCGGCACAGATTCGCCTGATAGACCTCGCCGGCCGCGATGTACTCACGGATCCGCCGCACGCCCGCCGTGTACGCGGCGCGATCGAGGGACGACGTCCAGTCATCGGCGGTGGGGCCCGGCCACTCCCCCGGCACCGGGGCGGGCACGGCCTCCTCGCGTACGTCCCGGAAGCGGGCGCAGGTCAGACCGCCCTCGAAGTCGGCACAGACGGCCCAGAAACCACTGGAGTCCAGGGCCGCGGGGTCGCTGGTGACATCGAGGAGGCCGGTGGCGACGCGGTCGCCGAAGCGGGCGAGGGGAGGGAGGTCGAGCACGCAGTCGAGTCTATGGCCGGTGTCCTGCGGGTGACCTGGCCATGTCCCCTCGGGGAGCTCCGTCGGGTCCCTGAGCAGGTGAAGCGCAGCACGCTGCACAAACGCGTTTTTGTGCTGGCCCCGGAATCCGCTAGAGTTCAACACGTCGCCGGGCCGCGGGAGCGGAACGAAACGACAAGCGGACGTAGCTCAGTTGGTAGAGCGCAACCTTGCCAAGGTTGAGGTCGCGAGTTCGAGCCTCGTCGTCCGCTCGAAGGAACAGGGGATCATCCCGAACCCCTACACTCCTGGTGGAGTGGCCGAGAGGCGAGGCAACGGCCTGCAAAGCCGTCTACACGGGTTCAAATCCCGTCTCCACCTCCAAGGACGATTAGCTCAGCGGGAGAGCGCTTCCCTGACACGGAAGAGGTCACTGGTTCAATCCCAGTATCGTCCACTGGATCTTCGGATCCCCCGCGCGATTAGCTCAGCGGGAGAGCGCTTCCCTGACACGGAAGAGGTCACTGGTTCAATCCCAGTATCGCGCACGCAGCAATCCGTGATCTTCGGATCGATCGTCGATCACGGCCCCGAGGACGATTAGCTCAGCGGGAGAGCGCTTCCCTGACACGGAAGAGGTCACTGGTTCAATCCCAGTATCGTCCACACCCCGAAGCCCCCGGTCAGACGACCGGGGGCTTCTTCGTGGCCTCGTGCGGCTCAGCTGGAGAACAGCATGTGGCCGAAGCTCTTGTGGCGCTTGTGGCCGTAGTGACCGCCGTGGTGGCCACCGTGCGGGGCGCCCCAGGCGGGGGCCTGCGGGGCGGGGGCCGGGTAGGCCTGCGGGGCGGCCGGGGGCGGCGGGGCGGGCTGGGCGTACTGGGACTCCAGGCGGGTCAGCGCCTCCAGCTCGCCGTAGTCGAGAAAGATCCCGCGGCAGCCACTGCACTGCTCGATCTGGACACCATTGCGGTTGTACGTATGCATCGGCGCATGGCATTTCGGACACTGCATGCTCGGCTCAACTCCTCGCCGGTCGGTCCTGCTTCGTGTATCGCCAGGACAGACTCTGTCCGGCTGCGGTCGGTTGCACCCTACTTCGCCTCTTCTCGGACCAACTCCGGGGGGACGGACGCCATTCGGTCACAGGTGTCGATCAGGGCCTGCTCGATCTCGTCCGGGCGGCGCCCCTCGGCGGTGGCCTTGGTGATCGCGCGGGCGGCCGTCTGCACGGTGAGGGCGCGGGCGGGGACGTCCAGCGCGGGCCAGGGGTCGCCGATGGCGGGCACGGCCGGGCCGCCGGCGGCGCGGTAGGCGGTGAGGAACCGGTGCCATTCGTCGGGCGGGAGCAGGCCGCACGCGAACCAGGCGGCCGGGCGGGCCAGGTCCCAGGCCGGTACTCCTACGCCGAGGTCGTCGACGTCTATGAGCCGCCAGGGGCCGTCCGGGGCCGGGTGCCGGACGAGCTGGCCGAGGTGGAGGTCGCCGTGGCAGAGGGTGGTGCCGTCCGGCTGGGGAGCCTCGTCGCGGGCCCAGGCGGGGAGGGTGCCCCAGGCGCGGAGGACGGGGGTGACGAGGGTGCCGTCGGTGGTCGCGCGAAGGCGGGACAGGGCGAGGGCTGCCTTGGCGGGGCCGCGCATGGGCGGGAGCGGGACGGGGGCGGGGGTGCGGTGGAGACGGGCGAGCAGGGTGGCGACGGCTTCCCAGGGGGCCGCGTCCGGGTCTTCAGGGTCGACCGGGGTGCCGTACGGCCAGAAGCTCACGGGCCGGTCGTGGAGGTCGACGGGTATGGGGGTGAGCGGGGGCAGGAGTATCTCGGGGAGTCGGGTGGCTGCCGCCATGCGAGACGTCAGGTCGGTGACGTCCATGTCCGGGGCGTGGGCCTTGGCGACGGTGCCGGCGTGCCGGACGACGGTTGCGTCGGGGCGCTCGGCGAGGGTGGCGGTTGCTCCGCAGGGACAGGCGGACGTGCGTGAGTGAGCCGCGGCTATCGCTTGCGCGGTGAGGTCGGGCAGGAGCGGGGTGGAGGTCACGGGGTCCCTTGTGCGCGGGTTGGCTGAGCCGGGTCGCTGGGCGCCGGGGCAGTCTTTGTGCTCGGCGCTCGGCGTGCTCGGCGTCCATGGGGCCGTGACCGGGGGCTGCCGCCCCCAGACCCCGCTTCGGCCCTGAACGGGCCTCGTCCTCAAACGCCGGACGGGCTGGATGATACGGGGCGGCGTCTGGAAGGGGCCCTGAGCCTGGGGACCAGGCGGACTGGATGATGCGGGCCGGCCTGGACAGGGAGCCCTGAGGCTGACCACCGGGGGCTCGATGATGCGGGCCGTGCTCAAACGCCCCCGTCGGTTTCAGGGAAAAGCAATGCCGGCGCAGCTCCCCAGCTGCGCCGGCATTTTTGCCGTCCGCCGCACCCCCGTCCCCACGGGGTTTCATGGGTGGATGTCCCCGCCCGGACCGCTCTTCCGGGCCTGGGGTCGCCGCTCAGCGCCCCAGCATCACGCCCACGGACGACGCCTGTGTGGCCACTGTCTCCCAGCCGTCGAAGACGAGGAGGAGCAGGGCCGCCAGGGGAAGGGCCATGAGCGTCGCCACCAGGGGGTGGCGGCGGCCCTGGCGACGGGGGCGCAGCCATGTGCGCTCCTGCATGCGGATCACTGTCCGCGGTGCCGTCTGGGCCATGGTCCCTCTCCTGACCTGTGTCAGTTGTCGTTGGCAGCGGCGGGTGTCTGACCTCGGGGGACGAGTGCTGCACCCGCCGCTTGACCTCAAATCTAGGCGCGTGGCCGCCCCGGCACGTCATGCCCTCGTACCGATTGGCGGGCCTCCCGGAGGATGAGCCATGACCTGCGGAGTACTCCCCTGGGTGGAGACGAGGTCCTAGGTCTCGGGGTCATCCCCGAGGGGACGCCCGGTGTGCCCCGCTTTCTCATGGCTCCGCTCCGAGCTGTCCTCCCGCGGGATCGGCTGCTCGACCAGCGCGAGGACCGGTTCGCCATGAAGCGCGCCGTACGCACCACGGACCCTCCCCCACTGCCTAAACGGCGTGGGGGGACCCCCACCGGGTGACTTCGCTCACTTCCACGACACCTCGACGCACCGCCGTCTCCACCCTGCGGCCCGCCCTGCTCGCCACCACCTCGTACGTGCGCGTCGTGTCCCCGGCGTCCACGACTATCTCCACGCGATCACCCTTCACGGGCCCAATCCCCCTTTCGTCACGGGTGGTTGGGGGTGCCTTCGCTGCTAAGTCGCCCTGTTCGTCCACCCTCTGACCACCCTTCAAGTCTCCCACCCACCACTGACAATCCGTCGGGCCGAGAGGGCGCGGCCTCTGCGCACGGCGGCCCGCGGAAACGTAAGCTGTGGCTCGTCAGACGGACCGGGCAGCGGGGATGAACATGGCGATGATGCGCCTGAGGCGCGAGGACCCGCGCGTCGTCGGCTCGTTCAGGCTTCACAGACGGCTCGGCGCGGGCGGCATGGGCGTCGTCTACCTGGGCTCCGACAAGAAGGGGCAGCGGGTCGCGCTCAAGGTGATCCGGCCCGATCTGGCGGAGGATCAGGAGTTCCGCTCGCGCTTCGCTCGTGAGGTCTCGGCGGCGCGGCGGATCCGCGGTGGCTGCACGGCCCGGCTGGTGGCCGCCGATCTCGAGGCCGAGCGCCCCTGGTTCGCCACGCAGTACGTGCCCGGTCCCTCCCTGCACGACAAGGTCGCCGACGAGGGCGCGCTGGGCGCCGCGGAGGTCGCCGCCGTCGGGGCCGCCCTGAGCGAGGGGCTGGTCGCCGTCCACGAGGCCGGTGTCGTGCACCGGGATCTGAAGCCGTCCAACATCCTGCTGTCCCCCAAGGGGCCGAGGATCATCGACTTCGGCATCGCCTGGGCCACGGGGGCCTCGACCCTCACCCACGTCGGCACGGCGGTCGGCTCGCCGGGCTTCCTCGCCCCCGAGCAGGTGCGCGGCGCCGCCGTCACCCCGGCCACGGACGTCTTCTCGCTGGGCGCCACGCTGGCGTACGCGTCGATGGGTGACTCGCCCTTCGGGCACGGCAGTTCCGAGGTGATGCTGTACCGCGTCGTGCACGAGGAGGCGCAGCTGCACGGCGTGCCGGACGCGCTGGCCCCGCTGGTGCGGGCCTGTCTGGCGAAGGATCCGGAGGACCGGCCGAGCACCCTTCAGCTGTCGCTGCGGCTGAAGGAGATCGCGGCCCGGGAGGCGCAGGGGTTCGCGGACGTACGCCCGCCTGCCCAGCGTTCCCCGGAGTCGGACCGGCCGACGGGGCGGCTCGCCGACACCTACGCCGATCAGCAGCGTGCCCAGCGGCGCGCTCAGGGCACTCCCCCGACGCGCGGCACCGGTATGCCGCGGGGCAACGGCGGTCCGCGTGTCCCCGGTCCCGCCCGTGACACGGCCCCGCCGCAGCGCGGTGCCGGCGGTCCGCAGAGCGGTACGGCGTCGGGCCGCCCCGGGGGCCGTCCGATGCCGGGTCCGCGCACCTCGCCCCGCTCCCCCAACGGCAACCGGCCCGCCCCGCGCGGCGGCAACGGACGGCCCGCTCCCCGGAACACGGGGACGGGGCTGCGGCCCGCCAACCCCCAGCTGCTCCGGCAGCGGCTGTTCGTGTTCGTCGTGGTGACGCTGCTCGTGGCGCTCGGCATCGCGGCGGCCCAGGGCTGCCAGGGGCCGGACCGCGGGCTCGGCGGGGACGGCGACGGGGACGTCGTACGTCCGAAGCAGGAGCAGGTGGACTCGGACTTCGAGCCGCTGGATCAGGAAACGATGTCCGAGCGGTACGACTCGACGTTCGAGATTCCGGAGTAGGCGCCCGCAGGGGTCTTTCCCGGGGTGCGCGGTGTCAGAGGAGCGGGGGCAGGATCCGTTCGAAGAACTCCCGGTCGCCCTCGAAGACCGGGGTCAGGGACAGGAACTCCCGCGGTGTGACCCAGCGGGCCTCTGCGACCTCGTCGGGGTCGGGCACCACGTCGCCGGTCTCGGCCCGCGCCGTCCACCAGTGCAGGCGGAAGGTGCCGTCGTCGGTCTCCGACTCCCAGACCTTGGCCAGGGGTACGACGGTGAGGCCGACCTCCTCGTGGACCTCCCGGGCGACTGCGTCCCGCTGGGTCTCACCCGGCTCGATCCTGCCGCTGACGGGCTGCCAGTAGCCGGGGCGTGCGACGGCCGGGCCGCGGCGGATCGCGAGGACGCGGTCGGCGCGCAGCAGGACCGCGACGATGGCCTCACCCCGGCTCATGTGCGCAGGTCCTAGAGCCGGGGGCGGCCGGTGGCCACCGCGTAGAAGGCGACCGCGGCCGCCGCGCCGACGTTGAGGGAGTCGACTCCGTGGGCCATCGGGATGCGGACCCACTCGTCGGCGGCGACCAGGGCCTGGGTGGAGAGGCCGTCACCCTCGGCGCCGAGCATCAGCGCGACCCGGTCCATGCGGTGCGGGGCGGCCTCGTCGAGGGTCTTGGCCTTCTCGTCGGGGGTGAGGGCGAGCAGGGTGAAGCCGGCCTCGCGGACGGATTCGAGGCCCTTGGGCCAGGTGTCGAGGCGGGCGTACGGCACGGAGAAGACCGCGCCCATGGAGACCTTGACGCTACGGCGGTACAGCGGGTCGGCGCAGTCCGGCGAGAGCAGGACCGCGTCCATGCCGAGGGCGGCCGCGGAGCGGAAGATGGCACCGATGTTGGTGTGGTCGTTGACCGACTCCATGACCACCACGCGGCGGGCGGTCTGGAGCAGTTCGGTCGCCGTCGGCAGCGGCTTGCGCTGCATGGAGGCGAGCGCTCCGCGGTGCACGTGATAGCCGGTGACCTGCTCGGCGAGCTCCGGGCTGACCGCGTACACCGGGGCCGGGAGCTCGTCGATGACGTCGCGCATGACGTCGACCCACTTGGCCGACAGCAGCATCGACCGCATCTCGTAGCCGGCTTCCTTCGCCCGTCTGATGACCTTTTCGCCCTCGGCGATGAACAGGCCCTCGGCCGGTTCGCGCTTGCGGCGCAGTTCGACGTCGGTCAGGCCCGTGTAGTCGCGCAGGCGCGGGTCGGTGGGGTCATCGACGGTGATGAGATCGGCCACAGAGTGATACTGCCTTGTCCTGGGTGCGGTGCCAACGGTTCGGGACGGGTTGGGTTACCCGCGGTTACGCGGAAGGGGTCGGTCCGACCTTCACGACCTCGCCGATGACGATGACCGCCGGCGGCTTCACTTCGTGGTCGAGCACCGCCTGGCTCGCCGTCGCGAGGGTCGCGTCGACGCGGCGCTGGGCGGCCGTCGTGCCCTCCTGGACCAGGGCGACGGGGGTGTCGGGGGACTTGCCGTGCGCGACGAGGGTCTCGGCGACCTTCCCGATGGTGCCGACGCCCATGAGGATGACCAGTGTGCCGGTCAGCTTGGCGAGCGACGGCCAGTCGACCAGGGAACGCTCGTCGTCGGGGGCGATGTGGCCGCTGACCACGGTGAACTCATGGGCGACGCCCCGGTGGGTGACCGGGATGCCGGCGGCGCCCGGGACCGAGATGGAGCTGGAGATGCCGGGCACGACCGTGCACGGGACGCCGGCCTCGGCGAGCGCGTTGACCTCCTCCATGCCACGGCCGTAGACGAAGGGGTCGCCGCCCTTGAGGCGGACCACGGACTTGCCCTGCTTGGCGTGCTCGATCAGCGCGTTGTTGATGGCCTCCTGGGCCATGAAACGGCCGTACGGCAGCTTCGCCGCGTCGATCACCTCGACGCTGGGCGGCAGTTCGGCGAGCAGGTCGCGCGGGCCCAGGTGGTCGGTGATGACGACGTCGGCCTCGGCGAGCAGACGGCGGCCGCGCACGGTGATCAGGTCCGGGTCGCCGGGGCCGCCGCCGACGAGGGCGACGCCGGGCGTGCGGGTGCGGTGGTGCGGGGCGACGAGGGTGCCGTCACGCAGGCCCTCGACGACGGCGTCGCGGATGGCGGCGGTGTGGCGGGGGTCGCGGCCGCGTGCGTCGGTGGTGAGGACGGCGACCGTGACGCCCTCGCTGTGGCCGGTGGCCGGGGTCCACGCGGTGGCCGCGTCGGCGTCGTCGGAGCGGACGCACCACACGCGGTGGCGCTCGGCCTCGGCGGAGGCGGCGGTGTTGGCCTCGTGGTCGCTGGTGGCGATCAGGGCGTACCAGGCGTCGGCGAGGTCGCCGTCCTCGTAGCGGCGCCGGTGCCAGGTGACCTCGCCCGCGTCCACCATCGCCTCGACCGACGGGGTCGCCTCGGGGGACACCAGGAGGATGTCGGCGCCCGCCGCGACCAGGGCCGGGAGGCGGCGCTGGGCCACCTGGCCGCCGCCGAGGACGACGACCCGGCGGCCGGTGAGGCGGAGGCCTACGGGGTAGGCGGGATTTTCGGCCATGAGGGTGCGGCTCCCTTTTGCGGCGGCGGTGCGATGCCCTGACGTGCGGATTTTATGCTGCGGGCGGTTCTGACGGTGCGGGTGTCCGGTGGCTGGGCGCGGACGGCGACGTGACTGGGGACCCGGGGTGCACTCCCCGGGTCCCCAGTCACGCGGCTACTTCTCGGTGACCCCGGCCGAGTCGAACGTCGCCACCTCGTGCATCGCCCGCGCCGTGCTCTGCACCAGCGGGAGGGCGAGGAGGGCGCCCGTGCCCTCGCCGAGGCGGAGGTCGAGGTCGACCAGCGGGCGCAGGCCCAGCTTGTTCAGGGCGGCCACGTGACCGGGCTCGGCGCTGCGGTGGCCCGCGATGCAGGCCGCGAGGACCTCGGGGGCGATCGCGCGGGCCACCAGGGCGGCGGCACCGGCGCTGACGCCGTCGAGGATCACCGGCGTACGCAGCGACGCGCCGCCCAGCAGGAGGCCGACGAGCGCGGCGTGCTCGAAACCGCCGATCGCGGCGAGGACGCCGATGGGGTCGGCCGGGTCGGGCTGGTGGACCTCGATCGCGCGGCGCACGACCTCGGTCTTGCGGGCCAGCGTCTCGTCGTTGATGCCGGTGCCGCGGCCGGTGACCTCGGCGGCGTCCGCGCCCGTGAAGACGGAGATCAGGGCGGCCGACGCGGTCGTGTTGGCGATGCCCATCTCGCCGGTCAGCAGCGCCTTGTTGCCGGCCGCCACCAGGTCGCGGGCGGTCTCGATGCCGACCTCGATGGCCTGCTTGGCCTCCTCGCGGGTCATCGCGGGGCCGGTCGTCATGTCCGAGGTGCCCGCGCGGACCTTGCGGGGCAGCAGGCCAGGGGTGGCCGGGAGGTCGGCCGCGACGCCGACGTCGACGACGCACACCTCGGCGCCCACCTGCCCTGCGAAGGCGTTGCAGACCGCGCCGCCGCCGAGGAAGTTGGCGACCATCTGGGCCGTCACCTCCTGGGGCCAGGGGGTGACGCCCTGGGCGTGCACGCCGTGGTCACCGGCGAAGATCGCGACGGCCGCGGGCTCCGGGATGGGCGGCGGGCACTGGCGCGAGAGCCCGGACAACTGCGCGGAGATGATCTCCAGCATGCCGAGCGCGCCCGCCGGCTTCGTCATCCGCTTCTGCCGCTCCCAGGCCTCGCCGAGCGCCTTGGCGTCCAGCGGGCGGATCTGGGCGACGGTCTCGGCGAGCAGGTCGTGCGGCTCCTCGCCGGGCAGGGCGCGACGGCCGTACGTCTCCTCGTGGACGACCCACGACAGCGGGCGGCGCTTGGACCAGCCGGCCTGGAGCAGCTCGGGCTCGTCCGGGAACTCGTCGACGTACCCGACGCACAGGTAGGCGATGACCTCCAGGTGCTCGGGCAGCCCCAGCGCGCGGACCATCTCGCGCTCGTCGAAGAAGCTGACCCAGCCGACGCCGAGGCCCTCGGCGCGCGCGGCGAGCCAGAGGTTCTCGACGGCGAGCGCCGCGGAGTACGGGGCCATCTGCGGCTGGGTGTGCCGGCCGAGGGTGTGGCGGCCGCCGCGGGTCGGGTCGGCGGTGACGACGATGTTCACCGGGGTGTCGAGGATGGCCTCGATCTTCAGTTCCTTGAACTGCTTGGCCCGGCCCTTGGGAAGGGACTTGGCGTAGGCGTCGCGCTGACGCATCGCCAGCTCGTGCATGGTGCGCCGGGTGTCCGCGGAGCGGATGACGACGAAGTCCCAGGGCTGGGAGTGGCCGACGGAGGGCGCGGTGTGGGCGGCCTCCAGGACCCGGAGCAGGACCTCGTGCGGGATCGGGTCGCTGCGGAAGCCGTTGCGGATGTCGCGGCGCTCGCGCATGACCTTGAGGACGGCCGCGCGTTCGGCGTCGTCGTAGGCGGGCGCCGCCGGACCGGTGGGCTGTCGTGTTTCCTCGACCACGGCCGTGCTCTCTTCCGCCTGCTCTTCCTGGTCTTCCTGATCGGCGGCCCGGGTGTCCAGGTCGTCGGCGTGCTGTACGAGTTCGGGTTCGCCGTCCCGGGGTGCGGGCACCGTGGCGGCGGGGCCGGTCCCCTCCGCCACCGGCAGCACGATCGGCTGCGGCGGGGTCGGGGCGAGGTGCGGGGTGGTCGGCACCGAGCCCTCGACCGGCACGAACCGGCCCAGCGGCCGGCCGGGCGCGGACTCCTGCGGGATGCCGCTCGGCAGCACCGTGACGGGCTCGGCCTCGGCGGACGCCGTGGGCTCGACGCCCGGTCGGGCCGGGTCCTCGGCGAGTTGCGCGGGGTGGGGCTGGGACCGGAGCTGGGGGCCCGCGGGCTCGGCGACGAACGACTCGGAGGTCTCGGCCGGGGTCGCGGGGGGCTCGGTCGTGTCCGGGCCGACGGTTGCGGCGGCGAGGGGCTGCGGCACCGCGGCGGTCGGCTGGGAGGCTGCGGCCGGTTCGCCGTCCGGGGTCTGCGGGACATCCGGGAGCGGAGCCGACAGAGCGGCGTCGGGTGCCGGGGCCGCGAGGGCCGTCGGGTCGGCCTCAGCCGCGGGATCCGCTACGGGGGCTTCCGCGTCGGCGGCGGGCGCGCTCGCGTCCGTGGCCTGGGCGGCGGGGTCGGCGTCGGCGTTCACCGGAACTCCGTCCTGCGTGGGGTTCTGCTGGGCCTGCGCGGGGACGGCTCCGGGAGCCTGTGCAGGGGTGGCGTCCGGGAGGGCCTCGGGTGCAGGCGCGAGGCCGGCGTCCGGGACGACCTCGGGAGCCGGCGCGAGATTGGCGTCCGGGACGACCTCCGGGGCCGATGCGAGATCGGCGGCCAGGACGGCCTCGGGGGCCGATGCCTGCTGCGGCTCCTGGGCGGGCAGCTCGGCCGGAACGGCGGGTACGTCCTGCTGGGCGGGTTGATCCGCGTCCGTGGGCTGCGGGATCGCTTCGGGGGCTACGGCCGCGGGGGTGCCGTCGGTGGGCGCGGCGACGGCGTCGGCCGGCTGCGGGGCCGCAGCGACGTGCTCGGCGTCCACGAGCTGGCGGGCCTGAGAGGCGTCCGGGAGGGCTTGGGCGGCCTCGGGGTGCTGAGCCGCTTCGGGAGCCTGTGCGGCTTCGGGGAACTGCGCGGCTTCCGGGAACTGAGCGGCCTCGGGCGGCAGTGCTCCCTCAGGTGGCAGAACGGCCTCCGGAGCGAGGACGGGCTGCGGGGCGTGGGACTCGGCAATCATCTGTGCGGGGGCCTCGGCGGAGGCGGAGGCTACGGCGTCGGGGGCCTGGGCACCCTCGGGGGCCCCGGGAACCTGTGCGGCGCCGGCAGTGGGAGCACCTGGAACCTGTGCGGCGTCGGGAGCCGCAGCCTCGGGAAGCGGCCGGCCCTGGGAGGCGGGAGCGTCGGCCATGTGACCGGCCTCAGCGGCTTGGGCCTCGGCCATGTGACCGACCTCAGCGGCATGGGCCCCGGCCATGTGACCGACCTCAGCGGCATGGGCCCCGGCAACCTGGGCAGCGTCAGCCGCGGCGGCCTCGGCAACCTGAGCGACATCCCCGGCGGTGCCTTCGGCCACCTGGCCCGCATCGGCGATCACGTCGCCGGCCTGGGCCGCGGGCGCCTCGGAAGGCTGGGCAGCTTCAGGCACGGAGCCGTCAGCGACCTGCGCGGCCTCAGCGACCGGAACGGCCTCGCCGGCCGGCGCTTCAGCGGCCACGAGAGGCTCGGCAGCCTCCGGAACCTCGACAACCCCAGCGACCTCGGCGCCCTCGGCACCGACCGGACCCGGTCCGGTCTCAGCGTCACCCTCCGACGCCTCACCGACGCCCGGAACCTCCTGGCCACCGTCCCCGCCGGGCACGGGCCCAGCAGTCGGCACGGCCACGTTCACCGGCGCGGCGTCAGCGGCCTCGCCCCCACCGGTGACCGAGTCACCGGCGACAGCGGGCACCATTCCCACACCCTCGGCGGCACCCGCAACAGCCCCGTTGACCTCCGCCGCACCCGAGGCCCCGGGCCCCTGCGCAGCGTCGTGACCGGGCACCGCCTCGGCAACCGGCGCGACACCGGCAGCAGCAACAACAGCCGGCTCCTGCCCCGCGTACACACCCTCCTGCGGAGCGGACCCGGCCACCCGAGCCACGGCCGCCTGCGCCACTCCGACAGGCTGCTCCGTGGGCATAACCGTTTCGGCAGCCGACGCCTCCATGCTCGACGGCCCGGGGGCCGGAGGCTGGGCGGCGGCGCCCCAGGGTGCCGCCGGCTGCGGGACCGTGGGGTCGAGGTACTCGGGGCTCACCGGGACCGGGCCGGCCTGGCGGACAGGTGCGCCGACGGCGCCGCGGTCGGCGAGGGAGCGGACCGGGCTCGCGGAGGCGTCCGGGATGGGCGGGCCGAGGTGCAGGGGGCGCCGCGGGGTGATCGGCGGGATCGGCGACGTGGGAGCCGTCGGACCCGGGAGGCGGACGGCACTGAGGTCGACCGAGCCGCTGTCGCGGCCGGACATCTCGTGCGCGCCCGGCTCGTGCAGTGCCTCGACGACCGGCTCCGGCATGGGTGGGGCGACCTCGTTGCCCCAGGCACCCTGGGTGCCGGGCAGCAGGAGGTCTTCGTCCTCGGCGGTGGTCTCGGAGAGGTAGGTGTACGTACCGTGCGCCGCGGGGGCGCCCGGCTGCTCCACCGTGCCTGCGCTCTCCGGCAGTCCCTCGCCCGGGACCTGGCCGGTGTCGGTCATGCGTACCCCTCGCCCATCGGTTAGTGCTTATACGACCAGCTCACCGGGAACGGCGCACCGACCGCCCCCGCAGTGAAGAACGAGCGTGCTTGCCCAGCGGCACGAACGACCCGTCCCAAAAAGGCGACAAAGCCATTGAGTGGCATTGTCGTGGTCATTCGTCCGTCGCGACAGCTTGATCCGCGACAGGCCGATGTGGACTGCGCCACGTTGCGCGTCCTCCGGTTTCGCCGTACCACACCCACCCCAAACGGGGCATGTTTTTCCGGACATTGACCGACGAATAGCCGGGCGACCGAGTGCGGTACAACGATCGGCCAGCCTACCGCGCGCGGTACGACAACAGGATCACGGGGAGGGTGGACGGTCACACCGTGCGATCGGGCGGTGTCCGCCCGTCGCCCGACCGGCGTTGCTCAGCGAGGCGTCGGGCGCGGTCCCAACTGCCCGGTGAGCAGGAAGGCGACGCTGCGCTCGCGCTCCGTCCAGGCCCGGGTGTCGAGTTCGACGGACTGGAGGAGGGAGCACTCGACGTCGTAGCCGTGTTCGGAGAGGCCGCGGCCGATGAGTTCGGCGTCGTCGCGGGTCGCGGCGTGCGTGACGATGCGCTGCGGGCGCCGGTCGGCGACGGCGGATACGACGGCCGCTCCCCCGCCCCCGACGCGGACGACGTCCGGCTCGGGGAGGTTCTCCAGGACGTGCGGGGCGGTGCCGTTGACGATCTGGAGCTGGACGCCGAACGCGCGTGCGTTGGCCTCGGTGCGGGTGCATGCCTGCGGGTCGCGGTCGACGGCGATGACGGCGGCGCCGGCCCGGGCGGCCTCGGTGGCGAAGGCACCGCTGGCACAGCCGATGTCCCACACGAGGTCGCCGACGCGCGGGCCGAGGCGGGCGAGTTGGGCGGCGCGCAGCGGTTCGAGTTCGCTCTCGCTCATGAGACCGCCGTAGGACTCGGCGGGCAGTGTCCAGCCGCGCGGGCCGGCGCTCGGGTCGCGGCCGGCGATCCACTCCCCGGCCTCCGCGGTGCCGGCGTGGCCGCCGATGACGATGACGACGTTCGGGTCGCGCCAGGTGTGGTCGGCGGCCTTGTCGGAGGTGACGACGGTGACCTGTTCCCGCTCGGTGCCCAGTTCCTCGCAGATCACGAAGGTTCGGTGGACGCCCTCCAGGAGCAGCCCGAGTTCGGCGGGGCCGGCGCCGGGTGAGGTGAGGACGGCGACCTTGGTGTGGGCGCGGCACACATTCACCGCGCGTCGCAGGGTGCGCCGGTGTGCGACGACCACTTGTGCGTCGTCCCAGGGCATGCCGGCGCGGGCGAAGGCGGCGGCGACCGAGGAAACGGCGGGGACGACCTCGACCTCCAGGCCGAACTCGGGCGCGCGCAGGGTTCGTACGACGCCGAAGAAGGCGGGGTCGCCGTCGGCCAGTACGACCGCGGTGCCGCGGTGGCCCGCGATGCGGCGGGCGGCGAGGGAGACGCTGCCGAGGCGGATGCGCTCGGCGTTGGGCGGCACCTCGGGGAGCGCCAGGTGGTGGGCGGCACCGGCCACGAGCGTGGCGGCGCCGAGGGCTGAGCGGGCCGCGGCGGTCAGCGGCGAGCCGTCCCAGCCGATCACCGTGACGCGGTCGGCCATCGTCGTCAGTCTCCAGGGTTTGCGCAGGTCGTTGCAGGGCAGCCCGAGGGGCAGGCTCCGTGAGGGTACCTGGTCAGCGGCTCGGCACCGACCCCGCCGACGGGTTCGTTTTTCGTCAGTTCCACTCGCCGAACGACGTGAAGCCGCCACTGTCGGCCAGTTGCTCACCGGCGCCGTCGAGGTCCTCCGGCAGGAGGCTCCACACGATGAAGTCGGTGCGTACGTCGGCCCAGGTGCCGTCGTCCGTGCGGACGTGCGCTATGCACGCGTTGCGCAGGACTCCCTCGCTGATGCAGCCGATCTTCTGGGCGACCTGCTGGGAGGCGGTGTTGTCGGCGGCCGTGCGCAGCTCGATGCGCTCGAACTTCTGGTCGGTGAACAGCCATTGCGCGGTGGCGAGCGCGGCCTCGGAGGCGTACCCCTCGCCGCGGGCCCAGGGGGCGACGATGTACGACAACTCGGTGGCACGCACATGCCAGTTCGTCTTCGTCAGCTGGACGACGCCGACCAGGCGCTGGGTGAGGAACTCGGTGACGGCGAGGTCGAGTCCGCGGCCGGACTCGCGTTCCGTCGGGGCGTAGTCGGCGATCCAGGTGCGGGCGCCCTCCTCGGTGAAGGGCTGCGGGACGTCGGTCCAGGCGCCGACCTGTTCGTCGTTCATCATCTCGGCCAGCGCGGGCACGTCGTCCTCGTCGAGGGGACGCAGCACCAACCGCTCCGTGCTGATGGAGATGTTGGGGAAGGTGCTAGTCATGCGACGCTCCGTAACCTTCGACGAACGTTCAAGGCCTGCTGAACTGCCCAGCATGCAGCATGAAAGCACTGAACTGCACCACGGGGTCCACACCAAGTGAAGGAGTGGACCCCGTGCGTGGCGATACGCGGTAAACGCACCGTCAGATAACGCTTGACCTCTTAGAACGCCGCGACGACCGCACCGTCGTACTTGTCCTCGATGAACTTCTTCACCTCGGGCGAGGTCAGCAGCTTGGCGAGCTTCTCGACGCGCGGGTCGTCCTCGTTGCCCTTCTTCACGGCGAGGAAGTTGCCGTACGGGTTGTCCTTGGGCGACTCGGCGGCGATGGCGTCCTTGGCCGGGCTGAGGTCGGCCTCGAGCGCGTAGTTGCCGTTGATGACGGCGGCGTCGACGTCGCTGAGGGAGCGCGGCAGCTGGGCCGCCTCCAGCTCCTTGAACTGAAGGTCCTTCGGGTTGGAGGCGATGTCCTTCGGGGTCGCCGCGTAGCCGACGCCTGCCTTGAGCTTGATGACACCGTTGGCCTCGAGCAGCTTCAGCGCGCGGGCCTCGTTGGTGGTGTCGTTCGGCAGGGCGACGGTGGCGCCCTTCTTCAGGTCCGCCAGCTTCTTGACGCCCTGGGAGTACACGCCGAGCGGCTCCAGGTGCACCGTGGCGTTCGGCACGGCGACGATGTCGGTGCCGTTCTTCTTGTTGAAGTCGTCCAGGTACGGCTGGTGCTGGAAGTAGTTGGCGTCGACCTCACCCTGCTGGACGGCCGTGTTCGGCGTCACGTAGTCGGTGAACTCCTTGACCTCGAGTTCGAGGCCGGCCTTCTTCGCGAGGTTGTCCTTGATGTAGGTAAGGATCTCGCCCTGCGGGGTGGGCGTGGCGGCGACCTTCAGCGGGGCGCTCGCGTCGGAGCCGGAGTCCTCGTCCGAGCCGCAGGCGCTGAGCCCGAGGGTGAGGGCTCCGGCGGCGAGGACGGCAGTGGTGATCTTGGCGGTGTTACGCACGAAAAGTGCCTTTCCTTATGGTGGTGCGACCCCGTGGTGGTGTTACGGGGAGATCTGGGGAGCTCAGACGGTCTTGCCGGTGGCCGTGGATGCCTTCAGCAGCCGCAGCTTCGGCGCCGGGCCCGACTGGCCGCCGCGGCGGTGCAGGGAGCGGGCCGCGTAGTCGCCGGCGGACTGGATGAGGGAGATGACGACGGCGAGGATCGCGACGGTGATCCACATCAGCTCGGTCTCGAAGCGCTGGAAGCCGTAGCGGATGGCGATGTCGCCGAGGCCGCCCGCGCCGACCGTGCCGGCCATGGCGGAGTAGCCGATGAGGGCGACGATCGTGGTCGTGGTGCTGGCGATGACGGACGGCAGGGACTCGGGCACGAGGACCTTGCGCACCACGGTCCAGGTGTTCCCGCCCATCGACTGCACGGCCTCGACGAGCCCGCCGTCCACCTCACGGACGGCCGTCTCGACCAGGCGCGCGAAGAACGGGATGGCGCCGATGGCGAGCGGCACGATGGCGGCCTCACGGCCGATGGTCGTCCCGGTGACCCAGCGCGTGAAGCTCATCAGCGCGACCATCAGGATGATGAACGGCATCGACCGGGCGACGTTCACGATCTGCCCGATGACCTTGTTGGCGAGGACGTTCTGGAGCAGGCCGCCCCGGTCGGTGAGGACCAGCAGGATGCCGAGCGGCAGGCCGCCGACCACGGCGATGAGGGTGGACCAGCCGACCATGTAGAGGGTGTCCCAACACGCCTGCTCCAGCAGGGGCTGCATCTCGGACCAGGTCACTTGGCACCTTCCTTCAGCAGAACGGGCTCCTGGCCCAGTACGTCGATCTGGAGGCCCTGCTCGCGCAGGAAGCCGATCGGCACGACGTTGTCCTCGTAGCGGCCGGGCAGTTCGATGCGCATCCGGCCGACCTGGAGGCCGCCGACGGTGTCGATGGCGGCGCCGAGGATGGAGATGTCGATGTTGTAGGTCCGCGCGAGCTGGGAGATGACCGGCTGGGTGGCGGCCTCGCCGTGGAAGGTGACGTCGACGACGGTGCGGTCGTCCGCGGAGGCTTCACCGGCGACCGGGAAGAGCGCCGAGGCCAGCTCGGAGCCGGGCGTCGCGAGCAGCTCGCTGACGGTGCCTGACTCGACGACGCGGCCGTTCTCCATCAGCGCGGCCGAGTCGCAGATCGACTTCACGACGTCCATCTCGTGGGTGATGAGCAGGACGGTCAGGCCCAGCTGCCGGTTCAGGTCGCGCAGCAGCTGGAGGATGGAGCGGGTGGTCTCCGGGTCGAGGGCACTGGTGGCCTCGTCGGAGAGCAGCACCTTGGGGTCGCCGGCGAGGGCGCGGGCGATGCCGACGCGCTGCTTCTGACCGCCGGAGAGCTGGGCGGGGTAGGCCTTGGCCTTGTCCGCGAGGCCCACGAGGTCGAGGAGTTCGAGCGCCTTGCGGGAGCGCTCCTTGCCCGACCTGCCGAGGATCTCGAGCGGCAGCTCGACGTTGTCCTGGACCGTCCGGGAGGACAGCAGGTTGAAGTGCTGGAAGACCATGCCGATACGGCTGCGCGCCTGCCGCAGTTCCTTGCCGGCCCGGGGGCCGCGTCCGGCGAGGGCGGTGAGGTCCTGTCCGGCGACGGTCACCGTGCCGGAGGTGGGGCGCTCCAGCAGGTTGACGCAGCGGATGAGCGAGGACTTGCCGGCGCCGGACTGGCCGATGACGCCGTACACCTCGCCTTCGCGGACGTGCAGATCGACGCCGTCGAGGGCGGTGACCTCGCGGCCGCGTGAGCGATAGACCTTGGTCAGGCCTGATGTCGTGATCACAGGGGGTTCCGTCACTGTCGAGTACGCGGGCGTGGGTGTGCCCTGGTACGGGAGGGAAGTCATGCGCGGGCAACTCGGTCTCGTACGGCGTCAGGCGTACGGACGTGCCACGGCGGCTCGCTTCGGGGCGCGAGGCTCAGGAGTGGTGCGGGGGCCCTCTAGAAGGCGCGCATTCGACACATACAACGAGCACCGGGCGTCATGGTCGCCTCGGTCGCAGTGGTGCGGCAGCTCGTCGTGGTCATGCGATCAGTAAATCAGACGTATTGCGTTGACCAAGAACCGCTGTCCGCATTGCGGACAGCGGTGGACAGTCCTCAGTCGCGGACGGAGATCTCCACTCGCCCGTCGCTGACCAGCGCGGACAGGGCCGACAGGTCCTTCACGACGAGGTCGGCGTCGACCTCGTCGGCCTGGTGGGTTGTGGTCAACGCCACGGTGGTCATGCCGGCGGCGCGACCGGCCGCGAGACCGGCGGGGGCGTCCTCGAAGACGACGCAGTCGGCCGGGTCGACGCCCAGTTCACGGGCGGCGAGGAGGTAGGGCTCGGGGTCGGGCTTGCCGCGGGTGATGTCGTCGGCGGTGATCATCGTCTTGGGGAGGATGCCGACGGCGTCGAGCCGGGCCTCGGCGAGGCGGCGGGTGGCGGAGGTGACCACGGCCCAGCGGTCGGCGGGCAGGGAGTCGAGGAATGCCTTGGTGCCGGGCAGCAGTTGCACGCCGTCGTTCGGCACGTCCTCGACCTCCATCGCCTCGATGCGTGCCAGGGCCTGAGGCACGACGTCGGCGGGCAGCAGTTCGGCGACTATCTCGACGGCCGGACGTCCGTGCAGCTCGACCCGGCCGAACTCCTCCGTGATCCCGTACTCCTCGGCCCACCGCGCCCAGCAGCGGTCCACGGAGGCGAGGGAGGAGACGAGAGTGCCGTCGTTGTCGAAAAGGAGGGCATGTGCACGGATCTTCATGCCCCCGACCCTACGGTGCCGTCCGGGGGCGGCCGCATCAGGTCTTTTGGGCCGTAATAGGCTCGCCGCATGTTTGATGCCCTGACGCTGGTGACCGGGGTCGCCGCGCTGTTGCTCGCCGCCTGGTGCGGCTGGGCGGCCTACCGTGACCAGCCCACCAAGGACTGGCACTTCATCGGGATGGCCGTGGTGACGCTGCTGGCCCTGGTGCAGCTGGTGGTCGGGATCGTGCAGCTGGCGCGGGGCGAGAAGCCGGAGCAGGGCACGACGATCTTCGTGGCGTATCTGCTGGGGTCGTTCGCGTGTGTGCCCGCCGCCGGCTTCATGTCGCTGGCCGAGCGGTCCAAGTGGGGTTCGGTGACGGTCGCCGCCGGCGGTGTGGTGCTGGCCGTGCTGGAGGTACGGCTCTATGACATCTGGGGAGGCTGAGGTGGCCGTGAGCGAGGACAGGCCGACGCGGCTGATCAGCGGGCCCGGGGTGCTGCTGGTGTGGCTGTACGGCGTGATGGTCGTCGGGGCCGTGTCGCGGTCGGCGTACCAGATCGCGACGGAGTTCGACCGGGCGCCGCTCGCCTATTCGCTGTCGGCGGTGGCGGGCATCGTGTACGGGTTCATCACGTACACGCTCGTCAGGGGTGGGGAGAAGGCCCGCAGGGCTGCGCTGGTGTGCTGCGCCGCGGAGTTGCTGGGCGTACTGACGATCGGCACGTGGACGTTGGTCGAGCCGTCGGCGTTCCCCGATGCGACCGTGTGGTCGGACTTCGGCATGGGGTACTTGTTCATTCCGGTGCTCTTGCCCGTGACCGCGCTGTTTTGGCTGCGCAGGCGTGCGCCTCACGAGGCTGCCGCCTGAGGTTCTCAGGCGGCCCACCGCTCGTCGTGGCTTGTCGCGCAGTTCCCCGCGCCCCTAAGACAGGGCGTCGCAGTCACGCTGTTGTCGCGTATACCCCGGCCTGCTTCTCCAGGACGATCATCGGGACGCCGTCCGCGCCCTTGGACGTGCCCACCGCCTCGTAGCCGACCTTGCGGTACAGGCGGAGGTTGCCCTCGCTGCGGTGGCCGGCCTCCAGGCGGAACCGCTTGGCGCCGCGCTGCTCGGTCAGGGCCGCCTCCGCCGCGCGCAGCAGCCTGGCGCCGATGCCGTGGCCCTGGAGGCGGGGGTGAACGATGAGCTTGCCGATGGCGGCGGCGCCGTCCGCGGTGACGCTGCCGCGCACCGAGCCGACCACCTCTTCGCCGAGCCGTGCCACGAAGACGCAGTCCCCGGTCACCTCGGCACGGACCGAGTCCAGGGTTTGGACGAGCGGGTCGATGCGGTAGTTGCCATACAGCGCCGCTTCGCTCTGGAAGCACAGGTACTGCAACCTGAAGATCTGCTCCGCGTCCCGCTCGGTCGCCGCAGAGATGGTCACGCTCATGCCCATGTGCGCACGCCTCCCGCTCACCTGATCGCCTGTTGTCCCCCACTCCTATCCCCGCGCACTGCGGGCCGCAACCTCCGGCGTGAGCAATCGGCGCAGACATCCCAGGCATCTGGAACGTTCCGGGCCGAGACTGCCCTGTGAGATACCCAACTCCCCCGCGATTTCCCGGTATGTCAGGTCGTTCGGCGAGAGCAGCGCCTCCATGAGACGGGGGCAGCGGCCGGGCAGCCGGCGGACCGCGTCGCGCAGGGCCCGGTGCCGGGCGGCGGCCAGGGCGAGGTGCTCGGGGTCGTCGCGATCGGTGTCGGCGGCGGGCTCGCTCTCGTACGGCCGCTCGCGCCGCGTCGTACGGCGGCTGCGGCGGGCCTCGAAGCGGACGGCGCTGCGCAGCCAGCGGTGCGGATCGGCGGGCGGGCCGTCGGAGTCGAGGCGTTCCAGGAGGCGGAGCCAGACCGCCTGTTCCAGGTCGCCCGGCTCCGCTCCGGAGGCGGGTGCCTCGGCACGGGCCTCCGCGACGAGCAGCGGGCGCAGGGCGGAAACCAGGTCGTCCCTCATATCCGGCACGACGCGGCCGCCCGGGCGGAGGTTGCCCGGGCGGCCGGCGGTCACCCCAATCGGGGCGGGAGGCTCAGCCGTTGACGAAGTCCTCGCGGGCCAGCAGGCCGGTGTCGGGGTTGTCGGTGAAGACACCGTCGATACCGGTCGCGAAGTACGTCCGGTAGGCGCCGAAGACGTCGCCGTAGGCGTCCGCGTCGGTGCCCTTGCGAAAGTTCGCGGGCAGGAAGGGGTTCTCGTTGCGCATCGTGTAGGGGTGCAGGATCAGCCCGACCTTGTGCGCGTCCGCCACCAGCGTGGTGGGCGTGGTGAGGTTGCCGGCCGCGTCCTTCGGGATGACCAGGTCCAGGGTGGGGCCGATGCCCTGGGCGTAGGAGGCGATCTCCCTGAGGCCGGCCGGCTTGACCAGGTCGGCGACGGTGCGCGGGTCGCCCGTCTCGACGAAGTCCCAGGGGCGGGAGGTCGCGCCGGAGAGCAGGACCACCAGCGGGTTGTCGACCAGCTTGTTCAGGCGCTGGATGCTGGTCGGTTCGAAGGACTGGAGGATGACCGGCGAGTTCCGCCTGTCGCGGCCGTACTTGTGCAGCACCTTGGCGACCCGCTCCTCCAGGGCGAGGCCCTGCTTGCGGAAGTAGGTGGGGTGCTTGAGCTCGGGGTAGATCCAGACCTGCTTGCCGCGTTTGCGGGTCTGCTCGTCCTGCCAGCGCAGGACCTCCTCGAAGGTGGGGATCTCCCAGCGGCCGTTGTAGAGGGTGTTGTGCGGGCGGTTGACCGGGATGCGCTCGGTCGCGCGCAGGGTCTTCAGCTCGGCGAGCGTGAAGTCCTCGGTGAACCAGCCGGTCGTGGCGACGCCGTCGAGGGACTTCGTCTTCCTGCGGTCGGCGAACTCGGGGTGGTCCGCGACGTCGGTCGTGCCGCCGATCTCCGGCTCGTGCCGGCAGACCAGATGGCCGTCCCTGGTGGGCACCAGGTCGCCCGCCTCGACGATGTCCGCGCCCATGTCGAGGGCCAGCTGGTAGGAGCCGAGGGTGTGCTCGGGCCGGTAGCCGCTGGCGCCCCGGTGGCCGATGATCGTCGGCTTCGGCAGGCTCTTCACTCCACCGCCACCACCACCGTGCCGGGTCTCCGCGGCCTTCGCCGTACCGGACAGCCCGAGGACCGCGCTGCCCGCGCCGAGCACGGCCGCGCCGAGAAGCTTCCGCCGTCCGGTTACCGCCGTCTGCTCGTTCTCCTGGGTTCCCATGAGCGCCCTTCCTGCCTTCTCCTCGTCGATGCGGGCCGATCGTAGGTGCGCGTCCATGACAGGGGGGAGACCTGGGGCGTAACTCGCGGGGGACTCCGGATGTCGCATGAGAAAGGCGAGGTGACGACGCGTCGGATTCGACGCGGACCCGCGGGGCACCCGCACAGGGTGCCCGTGAGCGATGTCCGTCACACGTTGCGCCCGTGTTACGGAGGGTCGGCCTCGCGTCACCGCAGGTAAAAGTGCGTCAACGGCGAGTAAGACCTCGGTGAAGTCGGCCCACCCGATGTGCGGTACCCCCTGGACCGCGAGTATCGTCCTCACCTGCACAGACATCTACGAATCCCTTGACACCGGAGGGCCCGTTGTCCCGCTTCGCGCTCATCAAGGCAGTGCTCGGACCGATCATGCGCCTGATGTTCCGCCCGCAGGTGGAGGGCGCCGAGCACATTCCGGGCGACGGCCCGGTCATCCTGGCCGGAAACCACCTCACCTTCATCGACTCGATGATCCTTCCGCTGGTCTGCGACCGTCAGGTGCTGTTCATCGGCAAGGACGAGTACGTCACCGGCAAGGGCTTCAAGGGCCGCCTGATGGCCTGGTTCTTCACCGGCGTCGGCATGATCCCGGTGGACCGGGACGGCGGCCGGGGCGGTGTGGCGGCGCTGATGACGGGGCGCCGGATCCTGGAGGAGGGCAAGGTCTTCGGCATCTACCCCGAGGGCACGCGCTCCCCCGACGGGCGGCTCTACCGGGGCCGTACCGGCATCGCCCGGCTGACGCTGATGACCGGCGCGCCGGTGGTGCCCTTCGCCATGATCGGCACGGACAAGATCCAGCCGGGCGGGGCGGGCATGCCGCGGCCGCGCAAGGTGACCGTGCGGTTCGGCGAGGCCATGGAGTTCTCCCGGTACGAGGGCATGGACCGGGACCGGTACGTGCTGCGGGCGGTGACCGACTCCGTGATGGCGGAGGTCATGCGGCTGTCGGGGCAGGAGTACGTGGACATGTACGCGAGCAAGGCCAAAGAGGCGGCGTAGCTCCGCCGGTTGGGCCGGGGGGTTCGTGGGGCTTTCGGCCGTCGGTCGTCTGCGGGGCTGTCGTGGCTTGTCGCGCAGTTCCCCGCGCCCCTATGGGGCGCTTGCCGCGCCCATGCGGCGGAGCCGCACATCGTTACAGCCCCGCGCCCCTATGGGGCGTCACTACGGCGGGCCGCCCCTTTGGCGGCCCGCCGTTCGTGTACTTCGCTACGACGCGGTGTTCTCCAGGCGCTGGCCCCTGAGGAGGAACCAGGCCGCCACCGCTGCTGCCAGCAGGACTGCCGCGCCCGCGCCCGCCGCGATCGCCAGGCCGTCGACGAATGAGGTGCGGGCCGCGTCGAGCATCGCCTCGGACGTCTGGGCCGGCATGCCCGCCGCCGCCTCCACCGCGCCGCCGAGGGACTCGTGGGCCTCGGGCGGGGTGCCCGCCGGGCCGGTGAAGTCCCGGTAGACGCCGGTCACGATCGAGCCGAGCACCGCGATGCCGAGCGCCGCGCCCAGCTCGTACGCCGTCTCCGACACCGCGGAGGCCGCGCCCGCCTGCTCCTTCGGTACGGAGGAGAGGATCACGTCGGACGTCACCGTGAAGGAGAAGCCGGCGCCGACGCCGACGACCAGGAGGGCGGTGCCGAGCAGCGGGTAGCCCGTGGAGCGGTCGATCACGGTGAGCACGGCCAGGGCGAGGCCGATCGCCGCGAGACCGCCGGAGACCACGGCCCGTACCGAGAAGCGGCGGGCCACACGACCGGCGATCAGACCGGCCACGACCGCGCCGATCGCGGCCGGCAGTTCGGCGAGGCCCGCCTCCAACGGACCCCTGCCCTGCACGAGTTGCAGGAACTGGGAGAGGAAGAAGACCAGGCCGGACAGGCCGAGGATGGTCAGCAGGTCGGCCAGGACCGCGCCGCTGAAGCCGCGCCTGCGGAACAGCCGCATGTCCAGCAGCGGGGCCGGCAGGGTGAGCTGGCGGCGTACGAAGCCGTACAGCGCGGCCGCGCCCAGCAGGCCCGCGGCCAGCGTGACCGAGGTGAAGCCGTGGGTCGCCGCCTCCTTGACGGCGTACACGACGGCGATCATGCCGACGAGCGACAGAACGACGCTGATCAGGTCCCACGGTCCGGGGCTCGGGTTGCGGGACTCGGGCAGCAGCTTGATGCCGACGAGGACCAGGACCACCATCACCGGCAGGTTGATCAGGAAGACCGAGCCCCACCAGAAGTGTTCGAGCAGGAAGCCGCCGACGATCGGGCCGACGGCGGTACCCGCGGACGCGGTCGCGCCCCAGATGCCGATGGCGAGGCTGCGCTCGCGCGGGTCGTGGAAGAGGTTGCGGATCAGGGCGAGGGTCGCCGGCATCAGGGTCGCGCCGGCGACACCGAGCAGGGCCCGGGCGACGATCATCATCTCCGGGGTCGTCGCATACGCGTTGAACACGGATATCGCGCCGAACGCCGTGGCGCCGACGAGCAGGATCCGCTTACGGCCGATGCGGTCACCGAGGCTGCCCATGGAGACGAGCAGACCGGCGATCACGAAGGAGTAGACGTCGCCTATCCACAGGAGCTGGGTGCCGGAGGGCTTCAGGTCCTCGCTGATGTAGGGCGTCGCAAGGCCGAGGACGGTCGCGTCGACGGCCACCAGCAGCACGGCGAGCACGAGGACGGACAGCGCCAGCCAACGGCCGGGGCGCTTCGTCACCGCCTCGGTCGGGTTCGCCGTCTGCACGGTGCTGGTCATGATTCCTCTCTCGGTTGTGCGGGGTGACGTAGTGCGCCGCCGAGCAGCAGCTCGACGATCATGTGCGTGAAGTCGTTGCGGGCGACCCTGCCCTCGGCGACCGCCCAGGCTCCGGAGCCGAGCAGGCCGTAGAGCGCCTCGGTGAGCCAGACCGCGCTGAGGTCGATGCGGAACTCGCCGCTCTGCTGGCCGCGTCGGAAGAGCGCGGCGATGCGTTCGTCGATCCGCGCCCAGCCCGCGTTCTGCTCCTCGCCCTCGAACAGCTGGTTCTCCGTGTAGAGGAAGGCGAGCAGTCCGGCCGAGGGCTCGATCTCGCGGACCAGTCGGTGCACGGCGTCCCGGGCCGGCCCCTCGTCCGGGCGGGCGGCGTCCAGCGCGGACTCGCACTCGGCGATGCCGAGCGACTCCAGGGCCCGCACCAGCGCGTCACGCCCGGCGAAGTGCCGGTGCAGGGTGGCGCGGCTGATCCCGGCGGCCTTGGCGACCTCGTCCATGGTCGCGGTGGCTTTGCGGGTCAGCAGGGCCGCGGCGGTGCGCAGCACATGATCACGATCGACGGCCATGAGACAAGAGTAGCGCATGTGAGACATTGATGTCTCACATTGGGCATGCGTGACTCATAGCCGCTGATCAACGGGGTTCTACGTCAGTGCCAGGGCAGCTGCCCGCGCCGCTCCCAGTACGCGCCCGGCTCCTCGGCCAGAGCGGCGAGCCGCTCCAGCTGGGCCTCGTCGAGGTCCACGGCGGCGGCGTGCAGGTTGGACACGAGCTGGACGGTCGTCGCGGCACCGGAGAGGACCACGCCGGCCCAGGGCTCGCGCAGGATCAGGGCGAGCGCGACGGCGTCGCAGCCCAGGGAGACCTCCTCGGCCACGGCCTTCAGCGCGTCAGGCGCGTACGGGTCCGCGAGCCGCCCGTTGGCCATGCCCTCCTTGACGATCACGGTGAGCCCGGCGTCGTGCGCCTCGGCGAGCGCGGGGGCGGCCGAGGTCTCCAGGGCGTTGTACGTCGACTGGACGGTACGGAAGAGGGGCTCGCCGTCGACCGTCACCGCGAGGGCGGCACGGATGGCGTCAGCCTGGGCGGGGCCGCTGGTGGAGAAGCCGACGGTGAGACCGGCCGCCGCCGCTTCGGCGAGCCTCGCGTGGAGGTCCTTGTCGGTGAGGGCGGGGCTGTCCGGGGTCACCGAGTGGATCTGGTAGAGGTCGAGGCGGTCGCCGAGGAGTTCGGCGGACTCGGCGCGCTGACGCTCGTACGTCGTAAGACCGTGGTCCTTGACCTCGTGCTTGTCGGCGTCGGTCGTCCAGTCCGCGGTGTAGGTGTAGCCCCATTTGCTGCCCACGACGATGTCGTCGAACGCGGGGCGGGCATTGAGCCAGTCGGCGAGGAACTCCTCCGAGCGGCCGTAGGAACGGGCGACGTCGAAGTAGCGGACGCCCTGGGCGTAGGCGGCGTCGAGGAGTTCGTGGGTTCGGGTGCGCAGCGATTCGACGCTGCGGTCGTCCCCGAGGTCGGTCTCCCGGCCGAGGTTGATATAGCCGGGGCGGCCCACCGCGGCGAGGCCGAGCCCGATGTGGCAGGTCGGGGTGGTTGCTGTCGCCAGTCGGGCGAAGGGCATCGCGGGCTCCGTTCGGTCGGCTCCGGTACCGGATTCCGATCAACGTACCCCGCGATGCCCCTGGCAATCGGAGCGCGGTTCGCGTGGCGGCGTCGCCCTCAGCCCTGCTTCTTGGCCGCCGCCCACTCGTGCTGGGCCGCCACGTCCTGCTTCACCTCGGCCAGCTGGACCGCCACCGCGCTCGGCGCCGTGCCGCCGCGGCCGTTCCTGGAGGCCAGGGCACCCGGCACGTTGAGGACCGTGCGCACCTCCGGCGTCAGGTGGGCGGAGATCTTCGCGAACTGCTCGTCCGTCAGGCCGTCCAGTTCCTTGCCCTCGGCCTCGGCGACCTTCACGCACTCGCCGGCGACCTCGTGGGCGACCCGGAAGGGGACGCCCTGCTTGACCAGCCACTCGGCGATGTCGGTGGCGAGGGAGAAGCCTGCCGGGGCCAGTTCCTCCATGCGCTCGCGGTTGACGGTGAGGGTCGCCATCATGCCGGTGAAGGCGGGGAGCAGGACCTCCAGCTGGTCGCAGGAGTCGAAGACCGGCTCCTTGTCCTCCTGGAGGTCACGGTTGTAGGCGAGGGGCAGCGCCTTGAGCGTGGCCATGAGGCCCGTCAGGTTGCCGATCAGCCGCCCGGACTTGCCGCGCGCCAGCTCCGCGATGTCCGGGTTCTTCTTCTGCGGCATGATCGACGAGCCCGTCGAGAACGCGTCGTGCAGGGTCACGAAGGAGAACTCCTTCGTGTTCCAGATGATGACCTCCTCGGCGATCCGGGAGAGGTTCACGCCGATCATCGCGGTGATGAAGGCGAACTCCGCGACGAAGTCACGCGAGGCCGTGCCGTCGATCGAGTTGGCGGCCGACCCGTGCTCGAAGCCGAGGTCCTTCGCCACCGCCTCCGGGTCCAGACCGAGGGAGGAGCCGGCGAGGGCACCCGAGCCGTACGGCGAGACGGCCGTGCGCTCGTCCCACTGCCGCAGCCGCTCGGCGTCCCGGGACAGCGACTGCACATGCGCGAGGACGTGGTGGGCGAAGAGCACCGGCTGGGCGTGCTGCAGGTGGGTGCGGCCGGGCATGGCCACGTCCGGGTGGGCCTCCGCGAGGCCGACGAGTGCGTCCTGGAGGTCGGCGATCAGGCCGCCGACGATACGGGCGTGGTCCCGGAGGTACATCCGGAAGAGGGTCGCGACCTGGTCGTTGCGGGACCGGCCCGCGCGCAGCTTGCCGCCGAGGTCCGGGCCGAGGCGCTCCAGCAGGCCCCGCTCCAGGGCGGTGTGGACGTCCTCGTCGGCGATCGTGCCGACGAACTCGCCGGAGGCCACGTCCGCTTCCAGCCGGTCGAGGCCCTCGATCATCCGGGTCAGTTCGTCCTGGGTGAGGAGCCCCGCCTTGTGCAGCACGCGCGCGTGCGCGCGGGAACCGGCGATGTCGTACGGCGCCAGCCGCCAGTCGAAGTGGACGGACGCGGACAGCTTGGCCAGGGCCTCGGCGGGACCGTCGGCGAAACGGCCGCCCCAGAGCCGTACGTCACCGCTGTTGCTGCTCACTCGCTGCGCTCCTCGGGAGGTCTGGGTGTGGCACCGCCTCCCCGTGGCGTGAAACGGGGAGGCGGTCGTCAGGCTAGTGCGCACTCAGCACGCTCACCATGCATTGACATGCATGAGTATGCAGAGTGCTGCATGATTCGTCAATTCGGGTCGGGTGCGGTGGAAATTCCGGTGCGCTCTTTGAACGCGAGAAACCGCTTACCCGTACTTCTCGCCGAACGCAGGCGCCGCGTTCGCAACCGACGACACCCCCGAACCCGAGTGAGGCATCCGCATGTCCAGGGCTCTTCCGAAGTACAACAAGCGTCGCGTCGCGTTCATCGGCGGCGCCGCCGCGGTGGCGCTGTCCGGCACGGTCATCGCCGGGTTCGCCCTCGCCGGGGAGACGTCCCGGAACGGTGGTACGAACGCCCGCACGCTCGCCGGGCCCGGCACCATCTCGTGCCCGGACGTGAGGTCGAAGCTCCCCGCCGTTCCCGCGACCGCGCGGGCCGAGGTCGACCGCAACCTCGCGCTGCTCGACACCCAGATCCGGGAGGCCGACAAGCGACTGGTCGACACCGTCGGACAGGGCGGGCCGAACTTCGTCCAGAACGCCATCCTCGGCCCCCTCAAGGACAAGCGGGTGGCGACGGTCAACCGCATGGCGACGGCCATCGGCCGCACGGCCGCCAGACCGCAGGGCCTGGAGGCGCTGGCACCGTGCACGCTCAACACGGGCGGGAACGCAACCGCGGCAACCCCGAAGGCGACGCCGACCAAGCAGGCCGGCGGCAACACCGGCACCAGCGGGAATGCCGGCAACTCGGGCAACACCAACGCCGTCGGCACCATCTCCTGCCCGGACGTGAGGTCGAAGCTCCCCGCCGTTCCCGCGACCGCGCGGGCCGAGGTCGACCGCAACCTCGCGCTGCTCGACACCCAGATCCAGGAGGCCGACAAGCGACTGGTCGACACCGTCGGACAGGGCGGGCCGAACTTCGTCCAGAACGCCATCCTCGGCCCCCTCAAGGACAAGCGAGTGGCCGCGATCGACCGCATCGCCATCTCCATCGGCCGTACGGCGGCGAAGCCGCAGGGCCTGAACTCCCTGGCCGCCTGCACGCTCACCAAGTGACGTGACAGGCGCTGTGGCCGCCCCGCTGAACGCCGGCCGGGGCGGCCACGGACGGGTCAACCGGACCCCGGAATTCCTTAGACAGGCGAACGATCCCGGTCCATACTCGGTTGACGTGGGAAAAACTTATGAACGCATAGACGGCCGGCTGCGCACGTTCATCGAGGAGCAGCCGCTCTTCTTCACCGCGACGGCTCCGCTGTCCGCCGACGGCACGGTCAATCTCTCCCCCAAGGGCCTCAAGGGCTCGTTCGTCATCCTCGACGAACTGACGCTGGCCTACCTCGACTTCGCAGGCTCCAACGCCGAGACCATCGCGCATCTGCGGGAGAACGGCCGGATCACCCTCATGTGGTGCGCCTTCCAGGGCCCGCCCAACATCGTGCGGGTGCACGGCCGGGGCGAGGCGGTCTTCCGCGACGACCCCCGGTTCAAGGAACTGCTCGGGCACTTCCCCGACATCGACCCGTCGCTGCACGGGCTGCGCGCGATCATCCTGGTGCGGGCCGATCACATCCGCGACTCCTGCGGGTACGCGGTCCCCCTGATGACGTACGACGAGGACCGCGATCTGCACGGCAAGCGGTTCGCGCGGGAGGACGACGAGTCGCTCAGCGCGTACTTCGCCAAGAAGGACTACATCGCGACCAGCCTAGATGGCCTACCCGGCGTGCCGTTGCCGCTGCCTCCGTCTAGCTTCTGAGCCATGCGCCCCGGTGTCGTCGCCCTCGCTTCCGCGTCCCTCCTCGTGCTCGGCGCCGCGCCGGGTGAGGGCCCGCCCCGGCCGCTGCCCGCGCGCATGGCCGACACCGGCGGCGGCAGCCAGCTGATCACCGCCGTCGCACCGCGGGCCGGCTCGACGTCGGGGACGGTGACCTGGTGGAACCGGGCCGGCGGGCGCTGGGTGAAGGCCGGTTCGGCGTCGGCCCGGTTCGGCGCGAAGGGGCTGGTCCGGGGGACGAAGCGCAGGCAGGGCACGAACACGACACCGACGGGGCTGTACGGGCTGCCGTACGCCTTCGGCATCGAGAAGGCGCCGCGCGGGACGACGTACAGGTACCGCCGTGTGCACCAGGGGTCCTGGTGGTGCCAGGACAACGACTCCCGTGCCTACAACCGGTGGAGCGAGCCGCGGTCCCGTGACTGCCGGGCGGCCGAGTCCGAGCACCTGATCTCCTACGGGGCGCCGTACGCGCACGCGCTCGTCATCGGCTTCAACTACGACCGTCCGGTGAAGGGACGCGGCGCCGGGATCTTCCTCCATGTGAAGGGGCGCGGAGCGACGGCCGGTTGTGTGTCGGTGTCGCGGGACGCGATGCGGCGGATCCTGAAGTGGGCCGAGCCGAAGCGCCGACCGCACATCGCGATCGGCACGGCGGGCGGCGCCACGGCGATCACCCGGTACTGACCGGCACAGAGCCACCACCACCGAACAACCACCGCTGAACACACGGACCTCCCCGCACGTATCTCAGGGCCAAGGGACCACGCCACCCCCCTTGCTCCCGTCCCCGGAGGAACCGTGACCACCACGATCGCGGGCGGCCGTGCCGCCCGACGCCAGACGATGCGCCGCATCCGACCGCGCCGCTCCCCGGCCGTTCCGCTGGTGATCGCCCTATGGGCGGGCGCCGCCGCCGTGCTGTGGCTGTGGTGGGACAACACCCCGTCCCTCGCGGACAACACCGCCAAGATCATCGCCGCGGGCCGGATCACCGGTCTGCTCGCGGGTTACCTGATGGCGCTCGTGGTGCTCCAGATGGCGCGGGTGCCCGCGCTGGAGCGGCGGGTGGGCTCGGACCGGGTCGCGCGCTGGCACGCGATGAGCGGCCGCTACACGGTCTGCCTGGTCATCGCGCACGTCTTCCTGATCATGTGGGGCTACGCGCTCCAGGCCGGGAAGACGCTCGGCGGCATCGTCCAGCAGACGATCGACTCGATCAACACCCTGCCTGACATGGGCAAGGCGGCCATCGGCACCGGTCTGCTGTTCTTCATCGCGCTCATCTCGATCGGGGGCATCCGCCGCCGGATCCCGTACGACACCTGGTACCACGTGCACCTGCTGACGTACGCCGCGGTGTTCCTGACGTTCTGGCACCAGATCACCACCGGCAACGAGTTCGCCGTCGAGCCCACCGCGAAGACCTTCTGGTACGGGCTGTACGGGGCGGTGACCGCGGCCGTGCTCTGGTACCGGGTGATCACCCCGATCCGTCTGAACCTGCGGCACCGGATGTACGTCGAGGCGGTCATCGAGGAGACGCCGGGCATCGTGTCGGTGCTGATCGGGGGGCGCAAGCTGCATCGGATGGGCGCGGAGGCGGGGCAGTTCTTCCGCTGGCGGTTCAAGGCGCCGGGCATGCGGTTCAGCTCCCACCCGTACTCCCTGTCGGCGGCGCCGCGCCCCGACATGCTGCGGATCACCGTGAAGGCGATCGGCGACCACACCTCCCGCCTGCGGGATCTGAAGCCCGGCACCAAGGTGTGGGCGGAGGGTCCGTACGGCGCCATGACCGCCCAGCGCCGCAGCCGGGGCAAGGTACTGCTGGTGGCGGGCGGCGTCGGCATCACACCGATGCGGGCCCTGTTCGAGACGCTGCCGGGCGCGTCCGGCGACATCACGCTGCTCTACCGGGCCAACAGCACCCAGGACCTGGCGCTGTGGGACGAGCTGGCGAAGATCGCCGACGAGCGCGGCGCCCGGCTGATGTACGCGGTCAACAGCCCCGACGGCGAGCGGCCCGACATCTCGGCGGAGCGGTTGCAGCAGAAGCTCCCCGACATCGACAAGCACGACGTGTTCATGTGCGGGCCGACCGGCTTCGCACAGTCCGTCTACGAAGCACTGCGCGACGCGGGTGTGCCTGCCCGCCGCATCCATCACGAGTCGTTCGAGATGTGAGCGACGGGACTTCAAGACTTCAGGAGCTGTAGAAGCCATGAGGAAGAGTCACCCCATCCGGCGAGTCGTGCTGGCCGGAGCGGCCACCGTGTCCGGGATCGTGCTGCTGCTGTCGCTGAAGCCGGCGTCCGACCCGGGTTCCGCGCAGGCGGCCGGCGTCGGCGCACCGCCGGCCGCCTCGGCCCAGGGCGGCGCCCAGGCGGCCGGGTCCGGCACGGTCACCGGTGAGGCGGCGCAGACGCAGTACGGCGCCGTGCAGGTGCGGTTGACCGTGAGCAACGGGAAGATCACCCGGGCCGAGGCGGTGCAGGCGCCCAAGGGCGGGCAGAGCGACCGGATCACCGCGAACGCCGTGCCGAAGCTGAACCAGGCGGTCGTCGCCGCGCAGGGCGCCGACATCGACGCGGTGTCCGGGGCCACCTACACGAGCGCCGGCTACAAGGAGTCCCTCCAGTCCGCGATCGACAAGGCGAAGGCGGCCGGCGGCTCTTCACAGGGCTCGGGTTCGCAGGGCTCCGGCTCCGAGGGCTCCGGCTCGCAAGGTTCGGGCGCCGCGCAGGCCAAGACCGTCACCGGCAGCGTCGCGCAGACCCAGTACGGCGCGGTCCAGGTCCGGATCACGGTCAGCGGCGGGAAGATCACCCAGGCCGAGACGGTGCAGGCGCCCAAGGGCGGGCAGAGCGACCGGATCACCGCGAACGCCGTGCCGAAGCTCAACCAGGCGGCCGTGACCGCCGGCAGTGCCGACATCGACGCGGTCTCCGGGGCCACGTACACCAGCGCCGGCTACAAGGAGTCGCTCCAGTCGGCGCTGGACCAGGCCGGTGGCTGACACGGTGGCGGAACCGACACAGGCTCCCGCCGCGGTACGTCGGGCGGAGGAGGTCATGGGGACGGTCGTCTCCTTCGACATCCGCGGCGGGGATCCCGATGCAGTGCGGTCGGCGCTGGAGGAGGCGGTCGCGGGGCTGCACCGGGTCGACGAGGTGTTCAGCACGTACCGCGACGGCAGCCAGATCTGCCGGCTGGCGCGCGGGGAGCTGACCATCGACGAGTGCGACCCGGAGGTGACCGAGGTCCTGGACCTGGGCGCCGAGGCGGAGCGGCTCAGCGAAGGCTGGTTCAGCACGACCTACGAGGGCCGTTTCGACCCGACCGGCATCGTCAAGGGCTGGTCGGTCGAGCGTGCGGCACGCCGCCTGGCGGACGTCCCGGGCGTGACCGGCGTCAGCGTCAACGGCGGCGGCGACGTCCAGCTCCTGGGCACACCGGGCCCTCAACGCCCTTGGCGTGTGGGCGTGTCCGACCCGCTTCGCCCCGGCGGCCTGGCAGCGGTGATCTCCGCCGCCGGGCTGAACGAACTGGCGGTGGCCACCTCCGGCACGGCGGAGCGCGGCGCCCACATAGTCGACCCGCGCACGGGCCGCTCCGCGGTGACGGACCTGGTGGCCGTGACGGTGGTGGCCCCTCGACTCACCTGGGCGGACTGCTGGGCGACAGCAGCCTTCGCGATGGGTTCACGCGAGGGCCTGACCTGGCTGGAGTCCCTCCCGGACGTGGAGGCCCTGCTGATCACGGCGGGCGACGAGGTGCGGTGCACGGGGGGCTTGGCGGCTCGACTCGGGTGACCGCCCCTACCCAGGGGCGCGGGGAACTGCGCGACCGGGCACAACGCAGCCCGGAGTCGGCGGCGCACCTGCCACCACCCCGCTCAGTGCCCGTTCTGAGCCAGCCTCAACAAATGATCGGCGAGAGCCTGACCCCCCGTGGGGTTCCGGCTGATCAGCAGCAACGTGTCGTCACCGGCGATCGTCCCCAGAATGTCGTGCAGCTCGGCCTGGTCGATGGACGAGGCCAGGAACTGCGCGGCCCCCGGAGGGGTGCGCAGGACCACGAGATTCGCCGAGGCCTCCGCGGAGATCAGCAGCTCCTGCGACAGCCGCCGCATCCGCTCCTCCTTCGCCGACTCCCCCAGCGGCGCACGGGGGGTCCTGAAACCCCCCTCGCTCGGCACCGCGTAGATGAGGTCGCCGTCGTTGTTGCGGATCTTCACGGCGTTCAGCTCGTCGAGGTCCCGGGAGAGCGTCGCCTGAGTGACGCTCAGCCCGTCGTCGGCGAGCAGCTTCGCCAGCTGGCTCTGCGACCGCACCGGCATCCGGTTGAGGATGTCGACGATCCGGCGGTGGCGGGCGGTGCGGGTCTGCGGTACGGCAGGCCCTGCGACCCCGTTGTGCTCGTGGTCCTGCGCCTGACTCATCGTCGTCCCATTCTCCGGATCATGCGTCCCCGTCGGCCGTGTCGGCCCCGTCCAGGATGCCGGGAAGGGCCTGAAGAAGCGCCTCCACTTCGTCGTCCCCGAGGTTCAGGGGCGGCATGAGCCGTACGACATCGGGGGCGGGCGCGTTCACCAGGAATCCGGCGTCCTGAGCCACCTGCTGCACCTTGGCGGCGAGCGGCTCGGTGAGCACGATACCCAGGAGCAGGCCCGCACCCCGGACATAATCGATCAACCGGTGATCGAGAGCGTCGATTCCGTCGCGCAACTTCTCGCTCTGCTGCTTGACGTTCTCCAGCAACCCCTCGTTCGCGATGGTGTCCAGCACGGCCAGACCCGCGGCGCACGCGACGGGGTTTCCCCCGAAGGTCGTCCCGTGGTGACCGGGCTGGAGCAGCTCCGCCGCCCGGCCGAACGCGACCGTCGCGCCCAGCGGCAGCCCACCGCCGAGCTGCTTGGCGAGGGTGACGACGTCCGGCAGGACACCTTCGCTGGCCTGGTAGGCGAACCAGTGCCCGGTGCGCCCGGTGCCGGTCTGCACCTCGTCCAGGACCAGCAGCGCACCGGTGGCGGCGGTGATCGCCCGCGCCGCCTTGAGGTAGCCGGCCGGCGGGACCACGACGCCGTTCTCGCCCTGGATGGGTTCGATGATCACCAGGGCCGTCTCCTCGGTGACGGCCGCGGCCAGCGCCTGCGCGTCGCTGTAGGGCACGTGGGTGACGTCGCCCGGCAGCGGCAGGAACGGGTCCTGCTTGGCGGGCTGGCCGGTGAGTGCGAGAGCGCCCATGGTGCGGCCGTGGAAGCCGCCGTCGGTGGCGACCATGTGGGTCCGCCCGGTCAGCCGGCCGATCTTGAACGCGGCCTCGTTGGCCTCGGCACCGGAGTTGCAGAAGAAGACCTTGCCGTCCCGGCCGAAGAGCTGGAGGAGCCGCTCGGCGAGGGCGACGGTCGGCTCGGCCATGAAGAAGTTGGAGATGTGGCCGAGTGACGCGATCTGCCTGCTCACGGCGTCGACGATCGCCGGGTGGGCATGGCCGAGCGCGTTGGTGGCGATGCCGCCGACGAAGTCGAGGTACTGCCTGCCGTCGGCGTCCCAGACCTTCAGGCCCTCGCCGCGCACGAGAGGGAGCCGCGGGGTGCCGTAGTTGTTCATCAGCGAGCCCTGCCACCGCTGGGCGTACTCCTGATTGACGGTCATTCGGCGTCCCCCTCTGGCGCGTCCGGCACGACCATCGTGCCGATTCCCTCGTCGGTGAAGATCTCCAGCAGGATGGAGTGCTGGACCCGGCCGTCGATGACGCGGGCGGTGGTCACGCCGCCCCGGACGGCATGCAGACAGCCCTCCATCTTCGGCACCATTCCGGAGCTCAACTCCGGCAGCAGCTTCTCCAGTTGGGAAGCGGTGAGGCGGCTGATCACCTCGTCGCTGTTGGGCCAGTCCTCGTAGAGGCCCTCGACGTCCGTGAGGACCATGAGGGTTTCGGCGCCCAGCGCGGCAGCGAGTGCCGCAGCCGCCGTATCAGCATTGACGTTGTAGACATGTCCGTCGTCCTGGCTCCGGGCGATCGACGAGACGACCGGGATACGGCCGTCGGCCAGCAGGGCCTCGATCGCGCCCGTGTCGATGTCGGTGATCTCGCCGACCCGTCCGATGTCGACGAGTTCGCCGTCGATCTCGGGCTGGTGGCGGGTGGCTGTGATGGTGTGGGCGTCCTCGCCGGTCAGGCCGACGGCGAGCGGGCCGTGCTGGTTGAGCAGGCCGACGAGCTCGCGCTGCACCTGTCCGGCCAGCACCATCCGTACGACGTCCATGGCGTCCTCGGTGGTGACGCGCAGGCCGGCCTTGAACTCGCTGACGATGCCGTGCTTGTCGAGGGCGGCGCTGATCTGCGGGCCGCCGCCGTGCACTACGACGGGCTTGAGGCCGGCGTGGTGCAGGAACACCACGTCCTGCGCGAACGCGGCCTTCAGCTCCTCGTCGATCATGGCGTTGCCGCCGAACTTGATGACGACGGTCTTGCCGTTGTGCCGGACCAGCCAGGGCAGCGCCTCGATGAGGATCTGGGCCTTCGGGAGCGCGGTGTGCTTCCGCGCGGGTGCGTTGCTCATGACGAGTAGGCGCTGTTCTCGTGGACGTAGTCGGCGGTCAGGTCGTTGGTCCAGATCGTGGCGGTCTCGGAGCCCGCGGCGAGGTCGGCGACGATGTGCACCTCGCGGTAGCGCATGTCGACCTTCTCCCGGTCCTCGCCGACGCCGCCGTTCTTGCAGACCCAGACGCCGTTGATGGCGACGTTGAGCTGCTCCGGCTCGAAGGCGGCCTTCGTCGTCCCGATCGCGGAGAGCACCCGGCCCCAGTTGGGGTCCTCGCCGTGGATGGCGCACTTGAGGAGGTTGTTGCGGGCGATGGAGCGGCCCACCTCGACGGCGTCGTCCTCGGTCGCGGCGTTGATCACCTCGACCTTGATGTCCTTGCTCGCGCCCTCGGCGTCCCGGATCAGCTGCTGGCCGAGGTCGTCGCAGACCTGGCGTACCGCCTCGGCGAACTCCGCCTGGTCCGGGGTGACTTCGGAGGAGCCGGAGGCGAGCAGCAGCACGGTGTCGTTGGTGGACATGCAGCCGTCGGAGTCGACGCGGTCGAAGGTCGTGCGGGTCGCGGCCCGCAGCGCCCTGTCCAGATCGTCGCTCCCGACGACCGCGTCCGTGGTGAGCACGACCAGCATGGTGGCGAGGCCGGGGGCGAGCATGCCCGCGCCCTTGGCCATGCCGCCGACGGTCCAGCCTCCCCTGGTGACGACGGACGTCTTGTGGACCGTGTCGGTGGTCTTGATGGCGATGGCGGCCTTCTCGCCGCCGTGCTCGCTCAGGGAAGCGGCCGCGGTCTCGACGCCGGGCAGCAGCTTGTCCATCGGGAGCAGGACGCCGATCAGACCCGTCGAGCAGACGGCGACCTCGATCGCGCCGCGGCCGAGCACTTCGGCGACCTTCTCGGCGGTGGCGTGGGTGTCCTGGAAGCCCTTCGGGCCGGTGCAGGCGTTGGCGCCGCCGGAGTTCAGCACGACGGCCGAGATCTGGCCGCTCCTCAGCACCTGCTCGGACCACAGGACCGGGGCGGCCTTGACGCGGTTGGAGGTGAAGACGCCCGCGGCGGCGCGGCGGGGACCGTCGTTGACCACGAGGGCCAGGTCCGGATTGCCGTTCTCCTTGATCCCGGCGGCGATGCCTGCCGCCCGGAACCCCTTTGCTGCCGTGACACTCACGGTGCGACTCCGATCGTGGAAAGCCCGGTGTTCTCGTGAAACCCGAGGGCGATGTTCATGCTCTGGACGGCACCACCGGCCGTGCCCTTGGTGAGGTTGTCGATGGCGCTGATCGCGATGATGCGGTTCGCGGCGGCGTCGAACGCGACCTGCACCTGAACGGCGTTCGAACCGTAGACGGACGCCGTGGCGGGCCACTGCCCCTCGGGGAGGAGGTGGACGAAGGGCTCGTCGGCGAACGCCTTCTCGTACGCGGCGCGGACCGACTCGGCGGTGACGCCGTCCTTGGCCTGCGCGCTGCACGTGGCGAGGATGCCGCGGGGCATGGGCGCGAGGGTCGGCGTGAAGGAGACGGAGACCCGCTCCCCCGCCGCCGCGCTGAGGTTCTGGATCATCTCGGGCGTGTGCCGGTGACCGCCGCCGACGCCGTACGGCGTCATGGACCCCATGACCTCGCTGCCCAGCAGGTGCGGCTTGGGCGCCTTGCCCGCGCCGGACGTGCCGGAGGCGGCGACGATCACGGCCTCGGGCTCGGCGAGCGAGGCGGCGTAGGCCGGGAAGAGGGCGAGCGAGACGGCGGTCGGGTAACAACCGGGCACCGCGATGCGCTTGGACCCCTCCAGCGCAGCGCGGGCACCCGGCAGCTCGGGAAGGCCGTACGGCCAGGTGCCGGCATGCTGGGAGCCGTAGAACCGCTCCCAGTCGCCCGCGTCCTTCAGCCGGAAGTCGGCGCCCATGTCGACGACCAGCGCGTCCGGGCCGAGCTGCTCGGCGACGGCCGCGGACTGCCCGTGCGGCAGGGCGAGGAAGACGACGTCGTGCCCGGCCAGCACCTCGGGCGTGGTCTCCTGGAGCACGCGGTCGGCGAGCGGCAGCAGGTGCGGCTGGAGCGCACCGAGTCGCTGCCCGGCGTTCGAGTTGCCGGTCAGGGCGCCGATCTCGACCTCGGGGTGCGCCAGGAGCAGGCGCAGCAGTTCCCCGCCCGCATACCCGCTCGCTCCGGCCACCGCCGCACGTACCGCCATGGAATCCTCCTCCTAGATGGCATGACTATACGTTTCGCCGCAGTTTTATGCAATCACTGATCGCCGGGACGGGGGCTCCGAGAGCGGGGCCGAGAAAATCGGCTTTGTCCAGGACATGTCCAGGAGCTAGTGTCCCCGGGCGCACATCAGGGGGATCACTACAGGTGGGGGACATGACCGAAAGCGTCCGCGCGCCCGAAAAGGGCGCGAACGTATGGGGGCAGGCCATCGCGGCCGTGGCGATGGTGACGGCGCTCGGCGGGGGTTTGTGGGCGTACGGGCAGACGTCCGAGAGCGGTGGGCCGCCTCCCGCCACATGCTCGGACGAGACGCCCGGGAAACCGACCGGGCGGGTGACCGGGGCCCAGCTGTGCGAGGCACTGCTCCGCCCCGACATCGCCGAGCTCCTGGGCACGCCGGCCGAGGACGCGAAGACCGCGAGCGGCAGCGACGGCTCCGTCGGGCTCTCCGGCGGCAAGGACATCCCGATGCCCTCCGCCGAGGTCGAGTTCGACACGTACACCGTGACGCTGTCGGCCACCTACGACGACCTCCCGGTGGCGGGGTCGGAGTCGCTGCTGAGGGACGCGGAGAAGCGCACGGTGCTGGGCCGGCCGGCGGTGCTGTACTCGGACCGCACGATCAGGATCGCCTTCCGCCTCGACGGGGGCGACGCCGACAGCGGTCCCGGGGTCCCGCTGCGGTCCCTGATGGTGGCCAAGGACGCGAAGGACGGCGGTGGCTCCTTCGACGTGACCCTGTGGCGCGCCGACGGCATGGTGCCGGACGGCGCCGTCCTGCTGCGGCTCGCCGAGAAGGTGCTGCCGACGGTCCCGGGATGGACCGCCGGCAGCTGACCCGCCGCGTCACCTCTGCTTGAGCCGCAGGAACGTCACGGAGTTCGCCGGGAAGGTGTACGTGAACCTGTCCGTGACCCGCGAGAAGGTGGACGTCGCCGGGGTGACCGGTGCGTCCGTCTCGGTGTTCACCGCGTCCTGGTCGGCGGCGAGGGTGGTCACCCGGGCCGTGGAGGCGACCCTGGCGCCGCCCAGGTCGATCGCGGTGCGGGCCTCGGCCGGCTGGGCGTTGACGACCTTGACGATCAGGTCACCGGTCCGGGCGTCCTTGGTGACGACCTGCCGGAACGGCTCGGCCGGCTTGTCGTCGGTGAAGCCGCCCCACTCCTGGCCGTCGAGGTACAGCGTGACCTGGCGGCCGCGCACCTTGACGTCGATGTCGTAGGCGCGGCCCGTCTCGATCGAGCCGGCCTTGGTGAGCAGCGTTCCCTTGCCGCCGTCCACGGCCTGCTCGACGGCGGACTGGGTGTTGTTCCAGCCGCCCAGGTTCCACCAGTAGTAGTTGCCGGTGTCCTTGACGCCGAAGGCGACGAGGAAGCCCTCCTTGCCGGACTTCTTGGTGGCCTTCACATGCAGGTCGTAGTCGTGCCAGGACGGGTCGCCGGCCTGGACCATGGTGTTCTCCGCCGCCGCGTCCGTCTGGACGTACTGGCCGTCCTCGACGCTCCAGTTGCCGGCGCCGGTGTGCGTCCACTTCGAGGCGTCACCGGAGAAGTCGTCGCTCAGCAGCGTGGCCCCGTCCGCCGCGGTGACCTTCACGTCGTCGTACGCGGCGCTGGTCGCCCAGGTCGAGAGGCCGACGGCACCGGTGATCGGGCCGCTGACGTCCGGTGTGGTGGTGGCCTTCGAGGGGACGACCCGGTCGCCGACGTTGTTCATGAACAGCTTCTGGACCTCGTAGTTCGCCGAGTTCCAGGAGGCGCGGTTGTTGAACCAGACCAGGTCAGGACGCCACTGGACGTAGTCCTCGTTGGCGAGCAGCGGGGCGTACGAGGCGAGCTTGACGACGTCTGCGTTGCGCTCCAGGCCGGTCATGAAGGCGGCTTCGGAGAGGCCGTTCTTCCAGGCGTTGCCCTGGGAGGCATACTCGCCGAGGAAGACCTTAGGGCCGCCGCGGTCGTAGGAGTCGTAGCGGTCGTTGTTCTGGAGGAACCAGTTGGGGCTGTTGTAGTAGTGCTCGTCGACCATCTCGACGTTCGCCTCGCGGTTGAGCCTCCAGGCGGTGTCGAAGGTGGTGCCGGCGTCGTCCGGGCCGGAGTTGGAGACGACCGTGATGTCCGGATACTCGGCCTCGATGGCGGCGCGGAACTGCTTGAAGCGGTCGAAGAACTCGTCGGGGAGGTTCTCCTCGTTGCCGACTTCGAGGTGCGTGAGGCGGAAGGGCCGCGGGTGACCCATCTCGGCACGGACCTTGCCCCACTTCGAGGTCGCCGGGCCGTTCGCGAACTCGATCAGGTCGAGAGTGTCCTGGATGTGCCTCTTGAGCAGCGCCTCGTCGTCGACGGCCCTGTTCTGGCCGCAGCCGGTCACCAGGGCCGGGACGACGGGCAGCGGCATGGCGCCGATGTCCTCGGAGAAGCGGAAGTACTCGTAGTAGCCGAGGCCGTAACTCTGGTTGTAGCCCCAGAAGTTGGCGTTGGTGGCGCGTTCCTCGACCGGACCGACGGTGTCCTTCCACTGGTAGGAGCGCTTGCGCTGCCAGCCGGAGGCCGCGCTGTAGTCCTCCATGGAGCCGGTGTTGACCAGGCAGCCGCCCGGGAAGCGCACGAACCCCGGGTGCAGGGCGGCGATCTTCTCGGCGAGGTCCTTGCGCAGGCCGTTCTGCTGGTTCCGATAGGTGTCGCGCGGGAAGAGCGACACCATGTCGAGGGCCGCCGCGTCGGTCGCCGCGACGGCAAGACGGCCGCGGTTGCTGGTGCGGGTCGCGGTGAACGTGGCCCTGTACTTGGCCCAGCCACCCTTGACGGCCACCTGGCGGGCGGTCGCCAGCGCGCCGGCGGCGTCCTTCAGGGCGACCGTGAGCGTGCTGCGGCTGCCGGCGCGGGCCCACACCGAGAAGTCGTACCGCTTGCCCTGCTCGACCCGGATCCCGGTGTTGTAGCCCGCGTTCGTGACGGACGAACCGGCACCCAGGGAGAGGTAGTTGCGGTTGCGCTCGTTCAGTCGGCCGGAGTCGTTCACGACCTCGCCGGTGCCTTCGACGGTCCAGGAGGTGAGGGGCGTGTACGACCGGTTGTCGTCCGGGGAGTACTCGAAGGACCGGTTCTGCACGAGCTCCGCGTACAGACCGCCGTCCGCGGCCCGGTTGATGTCCTCGAAGAAGACGCCGTACATCGTGTCGTCGATGGCGGCGCCCTTGGCGGCCGGGTCGACGGTGATCCTGTAGTCGGTGACGTCCTCGGCGTGCGCGGTGGCGGTGGGGACGAGGCCGGCCGCGACCAGGAGGGCGGTGGCGGCCGTGCCGTATCTCCGGCGGATGCGTGACATGGATACTCCGCGGCTCGATGTTCGAAATATCAGACACTGATCAACACTTCGAACGGCAAGATAGGGAGGGGAATTCGGAGGCGTCAACGATTCGCACGGTTTCGAAAGTTGTCGGACGAGCCGGGCGGGTCGGGAGGGTGGAACGGATGGGCGAGCTCTGGCCGGTACCGGACGCACTGGCGTATCTGGCCGGAGGCTGGCGCGCCGAGCGGGCGGTGCGGGACCTCGCGAGCGGGGACGAGGGCGAGTTCTCCGGTACGACGATCTTCGAGCCGCTGGAGGACGTGGAGCCGCCGCTCGGGCTGCCGCAGGGGGCACCGCAAGGGCTGCCGCAGGGCCTGGCGCGAGGGCTGCCGCGGGGGCTGCTGCACCGCGAGTCCGGCACGTTCGTGTGGCGGGGCGTGCCGCGGCCCGCCGAGCGGACGCTGCGCTTCCTGCCGGGGAGTTCACCGGGGACGGCGGACGTGCGCTTCGCCGACGGTCGCCCGTTCCACGACCTGGACCTGTCCTCCGGCCGCCATGTCGCCGATCACCCCTGCTCGGCCGACCTCTACCGGGGCGAGTTCACCGTCCGGGACGCGGACCACTGGCGGTCGGTGTGGCGGGTGCGCGGACCGGCCAAGGAGCTGGTCCTCACCACCGACTACGCACGCGAGCGCTGACCGGACCCCGCGTCGAAGCGGAGGTGCCAGCGCCCCGCGCGACCGGTGACCGTGGTCGCCGACAGCGGACGCACGTCGATGTTCCAGTACGTCGACGGCGGCGCCTTCAGCACGTAGACCAGGGCGGCGCGGATCACCGACGGTTCGGCCACGGCGACGATACGATCGCCGTCGTCCACGGGCCGGGTGTCGAGCCAGTTTCCGACGCGTCCGATGAACCCGAGCAGCGATTCGCCTCCGTGCGGAGTGGCGCGCGGGTCGGCCAGCCAGGCGTCCACCGCGTCCGGCTCGCGGGCCATCGCCTCGCCGAGCGTGAGCCCCTGCCAGCGGCCCATGTCACAGTCGCGCAGGGCGAGTTGCACCAGCGGGGCGTAGCCCAGGGCGTCGCCGGTCGCGCGGCTGCGCGGGGTCGGCGAGCAGTAGCGCAGCTCGGCCGCGGCCAGCGGCAGCAGGCCGTGCGCGACGCTCTGCACCTCGTCCCAGCCGGCCTGGTCCAGCGGCCGGTCGTCCTGGAAGCGCTCCGCGAGCAGCGAGGAGCTGCGCGCGGCGGCGACGAACGTGACCCGAAGTGACATGCGGTGATGGTGTGACGCCGAAGTGACCAGGTCAAGAGTGGTTGTGCCGACGTCACCGAGGGTGGACGAAGGCTTACTGCGGGGTCAGGATCAGGCGGACAAGTGGCTGGAAAACGAGCAGATGGAAACTTCAAGTACGCCCGTCCGGAGCACCGCCGACGGGGACGGCGCTCCGAGCGGTCAGAAGTAGAGCGCCATCCACTGGTCCGGGTTCTCCAGCGGCGCGAAACCGAGCTTCGCGTAGACCCCGTGCGCGTCGTGAGTGGCGAGCAGGATGCGCCGGAGCCCGTACGGCCGCAGGTGCTCCCGCACCTCCCCCACGAGCGCCGATCCGATGCCCTTGCCGCGCACCGACGGGTCCACATACACATCGCACAGCCACGCGAAAGTCGCCCGGTCGGTGATGATCCGGGCATACGCCACCTGATCCCCCGAGACCGACTCGTACACCCCGAAGTTCAGCGACCCGTCGATCGCCCGATCCTGCTTCTCCCTCGCCCGCCCGAGCGCCCAGTACGCATCGGTGGACAGCCACCGATGGACCCGCTCCCGGTCGATACGGTCCGGGTCGACAGAGATCTCATAGCCCTCGGCGAGGCTCGGGGTGTCGGTCATGCGGCGAGATTCGCAGGAGGAAGGCACGAACGTCGACCGATTTTCACCGGCCGCCATGACCACCCTCCGGGGAGCGGTTGCCGCCGACCTCCATGACCACCCTCCGGGGAGCGGTTGCCGCCGACCGCCACGACCACCCTCCGGGGAGCGGTTGCCGCCGACCGCCACGACCACCCTCCGGGTTGCGGTTGTCGCCGGCCGCCACCAACCCCCCCAAGGGGCGCGGGGAACTGCGCGACCAGCCACGACGGCGCCGCAGACGCACGACACACACCCCCCCCGGCCCCCAGCGGAGCGCTAAAGCACTTCGTCGCAAGCCGCCCGCAACCGCCGCACCCCCTCCGCGATCTCCCCCAGCCCCGCGACGGCCGCGAAGCTCAACCGCAGATGACCGGCCGACGGCTCCGCGCTGAAGTACGGACGCCCCGGCGTGACGGCGACGCCCGCACGCAGGGCCGCGGCAGTCAGCGCCGACTCTCCCCCAGGGCCGAAAGCCCGGGAGGTGCCCCCAGTGCCGTCAGGAAGGCGGAGCCACAGGTGGTAGCCGCCGGACGGGACGTGCGGGAGGGCGAGTTCGGGCAGGTCCAGACACAGCGCGGCCGTCATGGTGTCGCGGCGGGTCTTCAACTCGGCGGAGATCGACCGCAGATGACGGGGCCAGGCGGGCGAGCCGACCAACTCCACGGCCGCTTCCTGCAAGGGACGCGGCACGAAGAAGGAGTCGACGACCTGGATCGCGCGCAGCCGCTCCAGCACGGGGCCGCGGGCGGCGAGCGCGCTCACCCGGAAGCTCGGCGAGGTCGCCTTGGTCAGCGAACAGACGTGCACGACGACGCCGTCCGGGTCGTCGGCGGCCAGCGGACGCGGCAGCGGACCCGCGTCCTCGTGCACCAGCCGGCGTACGAAGTCGTCCTCGACGACGAAGGCACCTGCGTCGCGCGCGATGCGCAGCACCTCGCCGCGCCTGTCAGGGGCGAGCATCGCGCCGGTCGGGTTCTGGAACAGCGGCTGGCAGACGAAGACGCGGGCGCCGGTCGCCCGGAACGCGTCGGCGAGCAGCGAAGGGCGCACCCCGTCCGCGTCGACCGGGACGGGGACCGGACGCAGACCGGCACCGCGGGCGATCGCGAGCATGCCCGGATAGGTCGGCGACTCCACCAGCACCGGCGCGCCGGGCGGTGCCAGCGCCTTCAGCGCCGTGGTCAGCGCCGACTGACCGCCCGCGGTGATCAGCACCTCGGCCGCCGTGACGGCGCCGCCCGCCCCGCCGATGCTGCGCGCGAACCACTCCCGCAGCTCCGGCAGCCCCTCCATGGGCGGCCTCCCCCATGCTCCGGGCCGCCGCCCGGCCCGCGACAGCGCGGCGGCCATCGCCCGCTCCGGCTGCAAGGACTGGTGCAGATAGCCGCCGTTGAACTCGATCACGCCGGGCGGCGGAGCGGCGAGCGAGACGAGCACCCCCGAGGCGTCCACCGAGCGCGGGACCAGCTCCGGCCCGCCTTCCGCGCTGAGGGTGACCTCCTGCCAGGAGGTGTCCCCGGCGGGGTCCACGTGTGTGTGCGGCTCGGCGCGGAACGCCCCGGCCCCGGGGCGGGTGACCACCAGGCCCTCGGCCGCCAGCTGGGCGAGGGCGCGGGAGACGGTCACCGGGCTCACCCGGAACCGCTCGACGAGCGCACGGCTCGACGGGAGCTTTCCACCCGGAGAGTAGCGGTTGAGTTCCCGTCGCAGCTGATTCGCCAGTTCACTGACACTGCTACGCTCTTGCATGAGGACCAAGAATAGCGCTACCGACCCGACCTCGATAGCAGTCACCGCCGAGCCGGCCCCGGCCACCACGGCCACATCCGCCACCCCGGCCGCCCCTGTCGCCCCGGCCTCGGTCGCCCCCGTCAGGCAGGCCGCTTCGGCGCGCGCGGCCCTCGGCGGCACGCTCCAGGCCGCCCTCGGTGTCGCGGCCTTCTCCCTCACCTTCCCGGCCACCGCGTGGGGGCTGGAGAGCTTCGGTCCCTGGTCCCTGGTCGCCGTGCGCAGTGTGCTCGCCGCGCTCATCGCGGGCGGTTGTCTGCTCGCGGTGGGGGTCCCCCCGCGCGAGCGAAGCCGAGCGTGGGGGAGCGTCCCGCTGCCCGCCCGTCGGCACTGGGCGGGCCTCGCGGTGGTCGCCGCCGGAGTGGTCGTCGGTTTCCCCCTGCTCACCACACTCGCGCTCCAGACGTCGACCACCGCGCACGCGGCCGTCGTGGTCGGTCTGCTGCCGCTGACCACCGCCCTGTTCTCGGCCCTGCGCGTCGGCACCCGCCCCTCGCGGACCTTCTGGCTGGCGGCGCTCGCGGGCGCCGCCGCGGTGGCCGCCTTCACGGTGCAGCAGAGCGGCGGCGCGCTGACCACCGCCGACCTGTATCTCTTCGGGGCCCTGCTGGTGTGCGCCGCCGGCTACACCGAGGGCGGCCGACTGGCCCGGGTCATGCCGGGCTGGCAGGTGATCGGCTGGGCTCTGGTGCTGTGCCTGCCGATCACCGTGCCGGCCGCCGCGGTGGCCCTGTCCCACGAAGCCGTCCACCTCTCCTGGCACGGTGTGACCGGGCTGCTGTGGGTCGCGGCGGGCTCGCAGTTCCTCGGGCTCGTCGTCTGGTACCGGGGCATGGCGGCCATCGGCATCCCGAAGGCCAGCCAGTTGCAGTTGGCCCAGCCCCTGCTCACACTGGTGTGGTCGGTGCTGCTGCTGGGCGAGCACCTGACAGTGGCCGCCCCGCTGACGGCCGCGGCGGTACTCGTATGCATCGCCGTGACGCAACGGGCGCGTGGCTGAGCGGGCCCTGACGACCCACTTCCAACCACCGCTCCACGCCGTAGACTCAAGGCCACGGACCGCTGCTCCCGCACCTGGTGAGGAGGACCGACAGATGCGTGCAATCGTGGGCGACCAGCTTGTGCAGCACGGCAGGGTGGTCGGGCAACACGACAAGGTCGGCGAGATCGTCGAAGTCCTCGGTCATGAGGGCAACCCCCCGTACCGCGTCCGTTTCGAGGACGGGCACGAGGGTCTGTGCTCCCCCGGCCCCGACACCGAGATCCGTCACAGTCACCGGAAGACGACGACGAGGTAGCCCCGAGAGGCAGCCCGGTCGCAGTCCCGGAGCGACGGATCAGCGTGGTGCGATCGCCGGCTGCCCGTAGTGGTCGGCGACCACCCGTGCCATGGCCCCGATCCGGTCCGCCGCCAGGTCCTTCGCGGCGAAGTAGACGTGTCCGCGTGCCTCCGGGTGGTCCTCGGCCAGCGTGAGGTGCCGCGACAGCTCGGCCGGGTCCTGCCAGGCGGCGGGCTGCGCCGCGTCCCCGGCCTTGTAGAGCGCCTCGCCGACGTAGAGCTGCGTCCGGCTCCCCCGCGCGACCTCGGCCCACCACGGCAGGAGCTTGGCGTAGTCCGCGACGGCGAAGCCGATGTTCCAGTACAGCTGCGGACAGATGTAGTCGATCCAGCCCTCGCGCACCCACTTGCGGGTGTCCGCGTACAGGTCGTCGTACGTCTCGACACCGCCCCGGGTGTCGGAGCCCAGCGGGTCGGAGGCGGCGTTGCGCCACACGCCGAACGGGCTGATGCCGAACTGCGTGGCGGGCCTGATCGCCCTGATGCCGGCCGCCATCTCCAGGATCAGCTTGTCGATGTTGTCCCGCCGCCAGTCGGCCCTGGCCTCGAAGCCGCCGCCGTAGGTGTCGTAGGCCTCGTCGTCGTCGAAGCTCTGACCGGCCACCGGGTAGGGGTAGAAGTAGTCGTCGAAGTGGACCGCGTCGACGGGGTAGCGCGCCACCGCGTCCAGCATGGCCCGCTGCACGAAGGCCCGGACCTCGGGCAGCCCCGGGTTGTAGTAGAGCTTGCCGCCGTACGACACCACCCAGTGCGGGTGCCGGCGGGCGGGGTGGGTCTCGGCCAGCCGGTCGAGGTCGGTGTGGTTGGCGATGCGGTAAGGGTTGCACCAGGCGTGCAGCTGGAGCCCGCGGGCGTGAGCCTCCTCCACGGCCGTACCCAGCGGGTCCCAGCCGGGGTCCTGGCCCTGGGTGCCGGTGAGGACCTGGGTCCACGGCTCGTACGGCGAGGGCCACAGGGCGTCGGCGGTCGGCCGCACCTGGAGGATCACCGTGTTCAGCCGGCAGCGCGCGGCCGCGTCGAGGTGGGCCATCAGTTCGGCGCGCTGCTCGTCCGCGCTGAGCCCCTGCCTGGAGGGCCAGTCCCGGTTGGCGACGGTCGCCACCCAGACCCCGCGCATCTCGCGGGTCGCCCACCGCCGGTTCCGGTTGGCTCCGTCCGCCACGGCGGAACCGGCCGCCATCGCGCCGCCTGACCCCACGAGTGCCGACAGTGCGGTCACCGTGAATGCCCGCCGTGACAGCCATGACTTCCGGTTGCGCATCCTTTTCGTACCTCCGTGTGCCGTGGTCAATGGCCCCACCCCGGGACGGATCCATACGTTCTGGACCTGATCCCGCGTCAGCCTTTCATGCGGCACCCGAACGATCGATCACGCGCCGCCGAAGGTAACGTGCAGGTTTGGAGCAGGCGCCGAACAACGGCGGACCTGCCGCAGTCGTGGATCAGCGAAGGGGTCGATGTGACCGGCATCTCCGGAGATATTGCACGCGTCGGTGTGGTGGGCTGCGGCCAGATGGGAGCGGGCATCGCCGAGGTGTGCGCCCGCGCCGGGCTGGACGTGAAGGTCGCCGAGACCACCGGCGAGGCCCTGGAGATCGGCCGCACCCGGCTGTTCAACTCCCTGGACAAGGCCGCCGAGCGCGGCAAGCTCAGCGAGGCGGAGCGGGACGAGACGCAGGCGCGGCTGTCCTTCACCACCGACCTCGGCGAGTTCGCCGACCGCGATCTCGTGATCGAGGCCGTCGTGGAGAACGAGCAGGTCAAGACCGAGATCTTCCAGGTCCTTGACCAGGTCGTGACCCGGCCCGACGCGATCCTCGCCTCCAACACCTCCTCGATCCCGCTGGTGAAGCTCGCGGTCGCCACCTCGCGCCCGGACCAGGTCATCGGCGTGCACTTCTTCAACCCGGCCCCGGTGCAGAAGCTCGTCGAGCTGATCCCGGCGCTCACCACCTCCGAGGGCACGATCGCGCGCGCCCAGTCCTTCGCCGAGAAGCTGCTGGGCAAGCACGCCATCCGCGCCCAGGACCGCTCCGGCTTCGTGGTCAACGCGCTGCTCATCCCGTACCTGCTCTCCGCGATCCGGATGTTCGAGTCGGGCATCGCCAGCCGCGAGGACATCGACAACGGCATGGAGCTCGGCTGTGCCCACCCCATGGGCCCGCTGAAGCTGTCCGACCTCATCGGCCTGGACACGGTCGCCTCGGTGGCCGACAGCATGTACGACGAGTTCAAGGAGCCGCTGTACGCCGCGCCCCCGCTGCTACAGCGCATGGTGGACGCGGGCCGGCTGGGCCGCAAGACCGGCTCCGGCTTCTACACCTACGGCTGATTACGGTCGGTCAGATTCCGGCCAAGTACACGGGCCCGGCACCGAACAGGTGCCGGGCCCGCGTCATTCACACACCGTGTGCGCGGCGGGCTCGCATATGCCGTTCGCACACTCTCCCCATGCGTCCACCAGGCGAGTTCACTTTTCCTGCGCATGCCAGGGATTCGAGACGACTACGGAAAGGAGCGGACACGTGACCGCCGATCCCGAGCATCCAGTCGTATCTGGAGAACTCGCAGAGTTACGACGCCGACTCGACGTCGCCTACGCCCGCGTGGAGGGCGGGCTGACTCTGCTCACGCACCGCACCGAGGAGACCGCCAAGGAACTCGACGAGCTGAACACCCGGATCCACACACTGGAACACACGCGCTGGCCGCTGCCCGCGGTCGCCGCCCTCACCGCCGTGGGTGCTCTCGTCGTGGCGATCTGGCAGGCCGTTGGGCACTAGCCGAGCCTGAGATGGTGCAGCAGGAGTAACGCGGCCGCCATGTTGGCGGCCGGGACCTCCCCACGGGCGACCATGTCGGGGACGAGCTTGAGCGGGACCCATTCCCTGCGGTCCGACTCGAAGTCGTCCACGGGATGCCCGACGTACTCGCCCTCGTCGGCCCAGTAGATGTGGTGCCGGGCGTCGGTGAGCCCGTTGGAGGGCTCCACGCTCATGAGGTGGTGCAGAGGTCCCGGCCGCCAGCCGGTCTCCTCCTCGAGTTCCCTGGCGGCCGCCCGGGCGATGTCCTCGCCGTCCTCGACGACGCCCGCCGCGAGTTCCCATCCCCAGCTGTCGGTGATGAAACGGTGGCGCCACAGGAGGAGCACTTCATTGGCCTCGTTGACCACCGTGGCCACGGCCACCGGCCGCAGCCGTATCAGGAAGTGGTCCAGGTGCCGACCGTCGGGCAGCTCCACGTCTGCCAGGTTGACGGTGAACCAGCGGTTTTCATACACAGTTTGTTCGTTCTGTTTCGTCCACTGCACGGTTCTGCCACCTTCCGTCGAGTAAGTGGCAATATCGCAGCAGGGACTATGAGGTGTCGGTGTTCGAGTACCCGCGTGCACCGGCCTACAGCGGTACGCGCAGCGCTCCGTCGATGAGTTCGGCGGCCTCGGAGGTGCCCGCGCCACCGCTGCGCACCAGGTGTTCGCGTACCGCCCGGAGTCTGTCGCGCAGACGCTGGGACTCCATTCCCCGCGCCTGCTCGGCCATCTGCACGGCGGTGGCCACGGCCTTGTCGGCGTTGCCCTGGCGCAGCTCGATCGTGCTGAGCATGGCCAGCCGGTGCACCCGGCCCCGGTCGTGGGCGGGGTTGTCGACGGCGGCCGTGGCATGCTCCCCCGCGGCCGCGAGCTCCCCGAGACTCAGCAGCGCCTCCGCCACCTGGACGTTGACGAGGCCGGGTTGGACATAGCCCGTTTCGTCGGGTTCGTATCCGCGGTGGATGCGTTCGGCGGCCTGCTCGGCACGCCGGATGCAGGACAGGGCGCTCGTGCCGTCGCCGAGGTGGGCGTACGCCTTCGCCTGCATCGCGTACAGATCGGAGGCGAGTGCCGGGGTGATGTGCTTGCCGGCGGCCCGCAGCGCGGCCTCCGCGAAGGCGACCGCCTGCCGGAACTCCCGCATGAACAGCGCCTGGTTGACCAGCAGCGCGATCACATACGCACCGAGCCCACGGTCCCCACTGGCCTTCGCCAGCCGCAGCGCCTGATGGAAGTACCGCTGGGCGAGCCCGTGCGCGTCGGAGTCGTAGGCGCAGATCCCGGCGATGGCCACCAGCCCGCCCGTGGCCCGGTGCAGTTGGCGCCCGGTGGCGTCGGTGTAGCTGCCGCGCAGCAGCGGGGCGGCCTCGGCGTTGAGGAAGCCGACGATCCGGGTGCGGGTCGCGATGCCGCCCGCCTTGCGGTACATCTGCTCGTAGTGGGTGCGGGCCGCCCGCAGCATGTCGATGTCGGCGGAGGTGACCCGGTGCCGTCCCCCGCGTGAGACGTCGACGTCCTCGGGCGGGTTCTCCCACTCCCACACCGGCATCACGGCGGGTGTGCCGGTGACCGCGGGGGCGCCCAGTATGTGCGGCCGCTGCTGCTCGTCGGAGCGCCACAGGGCGGTGGCCCGCTCGACGAAGCCGGACAGTGTGGTGGTGTGCGCGGAGTTGGGCTCACCGGGGACGCCGAGACCGATGTCGTCGAGTGTGACGGTACGGTGCAGCCGGCCGGCCAGCACCTCACAGATCAGGTCGGGCACCTGACCGCGGGGCCGCTGCCCCTTCAACCACCGTGCGACGGCGGTGTGTTCGTATCTCAGCGCGAGCCCACGCGCCCGCCCCGCCTGGTTCACGTGTGCTGCCAGCCCCGCGTGCGAGATCCCGGCCTCGTCCAGGATCGCGTCGAGCAGAGTGTTGGGCTGCATATATGCCCCCCGGGTGGCCTCGGTGACCGTCAGACTAGTGCGAACCGGTTCACACGGGGTGTGAACGAAGTACGCGAATCCGTAGCGTGCGCGCGCTGTTGCGGAGAGTTTCCTGCCGGTTGACTGAGATGCCTCGCAAAGAGGCCGGCCGGGCCGCCGGCTCCCCCTCGTACAGTGCGGCGGCCCGCTTCCGCGCCGTCCGCCCAGCTGCCTGCCCGACACTCCGTGGCGGGGCGGACGGCCGCCGCCGGCTCGGCAGCGCGACTGATCGCCGTTGCACTAGAGGTAATTGGTCGACTGCGGGTTCGTTGTGGCTGGTCGCGCAGTTCCCCGCGCCCCTAAGGGGTTGCACTCCATCGGGGCTCGGTCGTTCCGTAGGACCAGTAGCGCCATGTCGTCCGACTGCCTGCCCCTTGTGTGGCGGAGGACCCCTGTGAACAGGCTGCGCAGGATGGCCTGGGCAGTGATCGGGTGCTGCCTTACGACACCGGCGAGCGCCGCCTGCAGCGAGAAGAATTGGCCTCTCGCATCCCTCGCGTCCTCGACACCGTCCGTGTACAGGACCAGGGAGTCGCCGGGGAACAGGGTGCCGCAGGACACCGGGGACGGTTCCGTCGGAAGGGGGAACAGGCCCAGGGGCGGAAGGGGGTCGGTGCGGGCGAGGGGCTCGACGCTGGTGCCGCTCAGCAGATACGGCCAGGGATGGCCGCAGTTGAGCGCGGTGATCTCGCCGTCGCGGCCGATCTCCAGGAGCAGCACGGTGACGAAGTCCTCGGCCGCGGGGTGTTCGTCCGGTGCCCGCTCGCGCAGATGGCGGGCCAGCGCCCGGTCCAGCCGGTGCAGCACCCGGCGCAGATCGGGTTCGTCGTGGACGGCCTCCCGGAAGCTGCCGAGGACGGCGGCGACCGTGCCGATGGCTTCGATGCCGTGGCCGCGGACGTCACCCATGACCGCGCGTACGCCGTGCTCGGTGGCGATGACCTCGTACAGGTCGCCGCCGACCCGGGCACCGCGGTCCGCGGAGAGCTGGGCGGCGGCGACGTTCAGCCCGTCGATGCGCGGCGGCAATGGCCTCAGCAGCACGCTCTGCGCGGCACCGGCGACCTCGCGCATCTGCCGGAGCTCACGCACCAGGGCCCGCCGGACGTGCAGGATCAGCCCGGTCCCCACGGCGAAGAAGACGGCGCTGGTCACGATCCGCGCACCGAGGCCGTCCTGCTGGGCGAGCGGGCAGGTCAGCTTGTAGGTGATCGCCATCCCTCCCCAGGCGGTGGGCAGCCCGAACGCGAGCACCTTGCGGGGAACCCGAGCCTTGAAGCGGAGCATGCCGATGGTCCCCCAATAGCCCCTGACAAAGCAGAACGGACCGACCTCGAAAGGCCGGTCCGATTCTGTCGGCAGATAGTCCGGAAGTACCAGATCATCCCGAGAAGTCACCCCATCGAGTGAGGTGACCTCACCGGGCCGACGGGGTGTGGGGGGGGCATGCCCCCCCACAAGGGGCGCGGGGCTGTGTCGATATGCGGCTCCGCCGCGTGGGCGCGACCAACCACGACGAAACCCGCAGCCGGCAGACGACACCGTCCCCCGCGGCGATCAGCCCCTCAGCACGGCACCCGTACGCTCGCCCGCCAGGGCAACCGCCGCATCCCGAGCCGCCGAAGCCTCGTCAACCGTCAGCGTCCGGTCACCCGCGCGGAAGCGCAACGCGTACGCGAGCGACTTCTTGCCGTCGCCGAGCTGCTCGTCGTTGACGTACACGTCGAACAGGCGGATCGCCTCGAGGAGTTCACCCGCGCCCTCACGGAGCGCGTCCTCCACCTCGGCGGCCGGCACCGGCTTGTCCACGACGAGGGCCACGTCCTGGGTGGCCACCGGGAACGTGGAGATGCTCGGCGCCTGGGGCGTGCCGTCGCCGACCTGCTCCAGGGCGTCCAGGTCCAGCTCCATCGCGCAGGTGCGGGCGGGCAGACCGAGGGCCTTGAGCACCCGGGGGTGCAGCTCGCCCGCGTGACCGACGACCGTCTCCGTGCCGTCCACGGCCACGGCGAGCTCGGCGCACCGGCCGGGGTGCCACGGCCCGTACTGGCCGCCGCGCACGATCAGCTCGGCTCCGGCCTCGCGGGCCACGAGCCGGGCCGCCTCGATGGCGTCGGCCCAGTCGGCCGGACGTCCGGCGCCCCACCAGCCGGCCTGCTCACGCGCACCGGCGAGGACGACGGCCACGTGCCGCGGCTGCTCGGGCAGCACGGCGTCGAGCGCGGCGAGCTCCTCGTCGGTCGGACGGCGGTCGACCGGCAGGTGACCGACGGTGCCCGGCTTCTCGTTCGGGAGGAAGATCAGCCCGGTCTCGAAGAGCGCCAGCTCGTGCGAGCCCCGCCCGTCGTTGCGCCGCAGCGCGCCGAGCAGACCCGGCAGCAGCGACGTGCGCAGCGCGGGCTCCTCGTCGTTGAGCGGGTTGACCAGCTTCACGACACGGCGGGCCGGGTCGTCCGCGGCCAGGCCGAGCTGGTCGAAGACCTGCTCGCTGACGAAGGGGTAGTTCGGCGCCTCGACATAGCCGGCCCCGGCCAGCGCGCGGCCGACGCGGCGGTGCAGGCGCTGACGGTGGGTCAGGCCACGGCCGGACGGCGGCTTGGGCAGCGTGGAGGGCAGGTTCTCGTAGCCCTCCAGCCGGATGACCTCTTCGGCCAGGTCGTTCGGCTCAAGGAGGTCGGGCCGCCAGGACGGCACGGTGACGATCAGCTCGTCCTGCCCGTAGACGTCGCAGCCGATCTGCTGGAGCCGGCGTACGACGGTCTCGCGGCCGTACTCGACGCCCGCGACCTTGTCCGGGTGGTTGGCCGGGACGGTGATGGTGTGCGGCGCGGACGGCGTGACGACCTCGGTGACACCGGCGTCGGCGGTGCCGCCCGCGAGCAGGACCAGCAGGTCGACGGTGCGCTGGGCGGCCGCGGCGGCGGCAGCCGGGTCGACGCCGCGCTCGAAGCGACGGGACGCCTCGGAGGACAGCTTGTGCCGGCGGGCCGTACGCGCGATGGCGACCTGGTCGAAGTGGGCGGCCTCGATGACGACCGCGGTGGACGCGTTCTCGACGTCCTCGTGGTCGGCGATCTCGGTGTTGGCGCCGCCCATGACGCCCGCGAGGCCGATGGGGCCGCGGTCGTCGGTGATGACGAGGTCCTCGGCGTGCAGCTTGCGCTCGACGTCGTCGAGGGTGACGAGCTTCTCGCCCTCCTCGGCGCGGCGCACGCCGATGGTGCCCTGGACCAGGTTGCGGTCGTAGGCGTGCAGCGGCTGGCCGAGCTCCATCATCACGTAGTTGGTGACGTCGACGGCGAGCGAGATCGGGCGCATGCCGACCTTCTGCAGGCGCCGCTGGAGCCAGATCGGCGAGCGGGCCTCGGGGCTGAGGCCGGTCACCGTGCGGGCGGTGAAGCGGTCGCAGCCCATCGGGTCCGAGACCTGCACCGGGTAGCCGAAGGCGTTCGGGCCGGGCACGTCGAGGAGCGCCGGGTCGCGCAGCGGCAGGCCGTAGCCGATGGCGGTCTCGCGGGCGACGCCGCGGATGGACAGGCAGTCGCCGCGGTTGGCGGTGACGGCGATGTCCAGGACCTCGTCGACCAGCTCCAGGAGCTCGATGGCGTCCTTGCCGACCTCGGTCTCCGGGGGCAGCACGATGATGCCGTGCGTGCCGTCGTCGCCCATGCCCAGCTCGCTGCTGGAGCAGATCATGCCGTGGGACGTGCGGCCGTAGGTCTTGCGGGCGCTGATCGCGAAGCCGCCGGGCAGCACGGCGCCCGGGAGGACCACGACGACCTTGTCGCCGACCTGGAAATTACGGGCGCCGCAGATGAGTTCCTGGGGCTCGCCGGTGCCGTTGGCGTGGCCGACGTCGACGGTGCAGAAGCGGATCGGCTTCTTGAACTCCGTCAGCTCCTCGATGGTCAGCACCTGGCCGACGACGAGGGGGCCCTTGAGGCCGTCGCCGAGCTGCTCGACGGTCTCGACCTCGAGACCGGCGAAAATGAGCTTGGCCTGGACGTCGCGCCCGGTCTCCGTCGCCGGCAGGTCGACGTACTCCCGCAGCCAAGAAAGCGGGACCCGCATCAGATCTCCATCCCGAACGGCCGGGTGAACCGGACGTCACCCTCGACCATGTCTCGCATGTCTTCGACGTTGTGGCGGAACATCAGCATCCGCTCGATGCCGAACCCGAAGGCGAAGCCGCTGTACTTCTCCGGGTCCACGCCGCAGGCGGTGAGGACCCGCGGGTTGACCATGCCGCAGCCGCCGAGCTCGATCCAGCCTTCGGAGGAGCAGGTACGGCAGGGCCGGTCGGGGTTGCCCACGGACTCGCCCTTGCAGACGTAGCAGAGCATGTCCATCTCGGCGCTGGGCTCGGTGAAGGGGAAGAAGTTCGGCCGCAGCCGGGTCTTCATGCCCTCGCCGAACAGGGACTGGACCATGTGGTCCAGGGTGCCCTTGAGGTCCGACATGGTGAGGCCCTCGTCCACGGCGAGCAGCTCGACCTGGTGGAAGACCGGGGTGTGGGTGGCGTCCAGCTCGTCGGTGCGGTACACGCGGCCGGGACAGATCACGTACACCGGCAGCTCACGGCTGAGCAGCGAGCGGATCTGCACCGGCGAGGTGTGGGTGCGCAGCACGACACCGGACTCGGTGCCGCCGTCCGGGCCCTGCACGAAGAAGGTGTCCGCCTCGCCGCGCGCCGGGTGGTCCGGGCCGATGTTGAGGGCGTCGAAGTTGAACCACTCCGCCTCGACCTGGGGGCCCTCGGCCACCTCGTAGCCCATGGCCACGAAGATGTCCTCGATGCGCTCCGAGAGCGTGGTGAGCGGGTGGCGGGCGCCGGCCGGGACGCGGTCGTACGGCAGCGTGACGTCCACCGCCTCCTCGACCAGTACGCGCTGGTCGCGCTCGGCCTCCAGCTCGCCCTGGCGGACGCCGAGTGCCTTGTTCACCGCGCCACGGGCCTGCCCGACCCGCTTGCCGGCCTCGGCCTTGGCGTGCGGGGGCAGGGCGCCGATCTCGCGGTTGGCGAGGGCCAGCGGGGAGGTGCCGCCGGTGTGGGCGACCTTGGCCTCCTGGAGCGCGTCGAGGGAGTCCGCGGCGGCGAAGGCGGCGAGCGCCTCGTCCCGCATCCGCTCGATCTCATCCGGTTTCAGGGCCTCGACCTCTACAGGGTCGTACGACTTATTCGGTGCCGACATCTCTTCCCGTGCTTCCGATTGGCTGGCTGAGTGCCCCGTCTCGACCTGGAGACGCTTCGTCTCTGGTTTTGGACGCAAAGGTGCCAATGGCCGAGTCTAACGGGGTCGGGGTATGCGAATGCGCCCGTGGTGCTTCAGGCCATGAAGGCCGGTGCCGCCACGGGCAACGTAAATCGGAACTGTGCGCCGCCGCCGGGGGCGCGGCCGACCGTGATGGTGCCGCCGTGGGCCTCGACGATGCCCTTGACGATGTAGAGCCCGAGGCCGGTGCCGCCGCGCTTGCTGCCCCGCCAGAAGCGGGTGAAGACGCGGTTCATGGACTCCTCCGGGATGCCGGGCCCCTCGTCGCTCACGGTGACCGACGTGCCGGTGTCCTCGCCCTCTCGGGGGGACTCCGTGGCCGTGATGTCAATGGTGACCGTTCCGTCGCCGTGCCGCACGGCATTTTCGATGAGGTTGCTGAGCACCTGGTCGATCTTGTCCGGGTCGGCCCACAGGGCGGGCAGCGGCTGCTCGATGCGCAGCATGAACCGGTCGGCGACCTGGCCGGCGGCGACGTACGCCTGGATGTGCCGCCCCACGGCCGCGCCTATGTCGACGGGCTGGCGGCGCACCTCGAGGCGTCCGCTGTCGATGCGCGAGATGTCGAGCAGCTCCGCGATGAGGCGGGTGACGCGGTCGGCGTCGGCGTCGACGGTCTCCAGCATCAGCCGCTTCTGGTCGTCGGTGAAGCGTTCCCACTTGGCCAGGAGCGTGGCGGTGAAGCCCTTGACCGAGGTCAGCGGGGAGCGCAGCTCGTGGGCGACGGTCGCGATCAGCTCGGCGTGGCTGCGCTCGGTGCGGCGGCGGGCCTCGGTGTCGCGCAGCGAGACGACGACGCGGTGGACGGGCCCGGTGGGCTCGGTGCGGACGTAGCGCGCGGAGACCAACACCTCGCGCCCGCCGGGCAACAGCAGGTTGCGCTCGGGCTGCCGTCGCCTGATGGCCAGTCCGCCGTAGGGATCGGTCAGCTGCCACCAGCGGCGGCCCTCCAGGTCCTCCACTGGCAGGGCCTTCTCCAGGCGCTGCCCGAGGGCGTCGGCGGCACGCACGGCGGTCATGCGCTCGGCGGCGGCGTTGAAGCAGATGACGTGTCCGTGCTCGTCGGCGACGACGAGGCCGTCAGGCAGATCGTCGGGGTCGAAGCCGAGGCCGGCGGGGTCACCGGTCCGGGACGCGGACGGCCGCGGCACCTGTTGTGCTCCCGGTGCGCTGCTCGTGCCGACACTCATCCCCGTACCCCACCTCTCACGACGGCTGAGGGGCCCCCGAGCTGGTCACCCTACTAGCTCTCGGTGACGCTGCGGCACCCTCCGGAGGCGCGCTGTGCACGGGCCGACGCATAGAGACATACGGCGGCGGCGGTGGCGAGGTTCAGGCTCTCGGCCTTCCCGTGGATCGGGACGCGCACGACGGCGTCGGCCAGCGCGCGGGTCTCCTCCGGGAGCCCCCATGCCTCGTTCCCGAACACCCAGGCGGTCGGCCCGCCCATGCTCCCCTTGTCAAGCTCGTCGTCGAGGTCGCGGTCCCCGGCTCCGTCGGCGGCGAGGATGCGCACCCCGGCCTCCTGGAGTCCGGCAACGGCCCGCTCGACGGGCACCCCGACGGCGACGGGCAGGTGGAACAGGGAGCCGACGGAGGCCCGTACGGCCTTGGGGTTGTACAGGTCGACGGAGGCGTCGGTGAGGACGACGGCCTCGGCGCCGGCGGCGTCGGCGCAGCGCAGCACGGTCCCGGCGTTCCCGGGGTCGCGCACGTGCGCGAGCACGGCGACGAGTCCGGGCCGGGCGGCGAGGATCTCCTCGAAGGGGGTGTCGACGAACCGGCAGACGCCGACGAGGCCCTGCGGTGTGACGGTGGTGGAGATGTCGGCGATCACCTGCTCGTCGGCGAGGTGCACCCGGGCCCCGGCGGCCCGTGCCTCCGCCACGATGTCGGCGTAGCGCTCCGCGGCCTCGACGGTGGTGAACAGCTCGACGAGCGTGGCTTCGTGGGCCGCCGCCTCCCGCACGGCCTGCGGTCCCTCGGCGAGAAACAGCCGCTCCTTGCTCCGGAAGTTCCGCTTGGCGAGCCGCCGGGCGGCGGAGACGCGAGGGGAACGGGGGGAGATCAGCTCGGGGCTGACGGGGGGCATGGGCTTCACCTTGGAGTTCCGGGAGTCACGAACAACAGGACCCGCAGACCTTCTCGGCCTGCGGGTCCCTTCAGTCACGTCGGCTCAGCGCCGTCGCAGCGTCACGCCGCCTTCGGGGCGTTGACGTCGCTCGGCAGCGCCTTCTGGGCGACCTCGACGAGCGCGGCGAACGCGTTCGCGTCGTTGACGGCCAGCTCGGCGAGGATCTTGCGGTCGACCTCGACGTTGGCGGCCTTCAGACCCTGGATGAAGCGGTTGTACGTGATGCCGTTGGCGCGGGCAGCGGCGTTGATGCGCTGGATCCACAGCTGGCGGAAGTCACCCTTGCGCTTCTTGCGGTCGTTGTAGTTGTAGACCAGCGAGTGGGTGACCTGCTCCTTGGCCTTGCGGTACAGGCGCGAACGCTGACCGCGGTAGCCGGAGGCGGCTTCGAGGATCGCCCGGCGCTTCTTGTGGGCGTTGACTGCCCGCTTGACGCGTGCCACTTTTTAACTCCTTGTAGCGGGGCCGTGGTTGGACTCACACGACCCGGTATCGATTGGGTCCCGGTCGGAGGTCAGGCGCGAGGACCGATGAGATCCGGTCCGCGCCCGACGTCACTTGCCGAGAAGCTTCTTGATCTTCGCGGCGTCGCCCGGGGCCATCTCGGCGTTGCCGGTCAGGCGGCGCGTCACGCGGGACGACTTGTGCTCGAGCAGGTGGCGCTTGCCGGCGCGCTCACGGAGCACCTTGCCGGAGCCGGTGATCTTGAAGCGCTTGCTGGCACCGCTGTGCGACTTGTTCTTCGGCATAGCGCCGTTCTCTCCTCGTGGGTGGCGCTCCGGTGCCCGGTCGTGAAACCGGGCACAGGTGGAGCGTCGCTCGTATATCGATTACGTCCTGGGGACTGGATGTCCCCCGGGATCACGCCTCGGCGGAAGCCTGGGCAGGTGCCTCGGTCTCCACGGCGTCCTCGGACTCCGTGGCCACCTCGGACTCCGCGGCGTTCTGCGACTTGCCGGGGTTGGCCTTCGCTTCTGCCTTGCGGGCTTCCTGCGCCTGGCGGGCCTCGGCCATCGCCTCGGTCTTCTTCTTGTGCGGACCGAGAACCATGATCATGTTGCGGCCGTCCTGCTTCGGGTTCGACTCCACGAACCCGAGGTCCTCGACGTCCGTCGCGAGCCGCTGCAGCAGTCGGTAGCCCAGCTCGGGCCGGGACTGCTCGCGACCACGGAACATGATCGTGATCTTGACCTTGTCGCCCTGCTTGAGGAACCGGACGACGTGACCCTTCTTGGTGTCATAGTCGTGCGGGTCGATCTTCGGCCGGAGCTTCATCTCCTTGATGACCGTGTGCGCCTGGTTCTTGCGCGCCTCACGGGCCTTCATGGCCGACTCGTACTTGAACTTCCCGTAGTCCATGAGCTTGCACACAGGCGGACGGGCGTTCGCCGCGACCTCGACCAGGTCCAGGTCGTACTCCTGCGCAAGCTCCAGTGCCTTGGCCAGCGGGACGATGCCCACCTGCTCGCCACTGGGACCGACAAGTCGCACCTCGGGAACGCGAATCCGGTCGTTGATGCGGGGCTCGGCGCTGATGGATCCTCCTCGGTTAGCACCACACGGCGGTCTGGCGGACAGCCGCGTATGTCTCTTTTCGACAGACCTAACCGCGCCGAAGCACAAAAAATGCCCCGGACGATCACAGGCGGGGCTCCAAGCACTACCGGAGCACCGCCGCGATGATCGCGGGGCGCGATTTCGGACGGCTCCATCGTCCGTACGGAACGATGGTGGCCGCCTGACCGGGGTGACCCGCCGTCCCGAAGGACGATCAGGTGGGAGTTCGGAGCCTCCACTTGTGGGTCGGTACATGACCGACCGGTCGAGAACCATCGTACCAAATTTTGCAAGGACCGCTCACCGGGCGGTTAGGGTCGGCCGCATGGCCACGTCGATCTGGCTCTGGTCCGCCGAGAACGTCCCTCATCATGACGTACTCGGCGAGGAGGAGCGACGGCGGGCCGCGACGCTGCGGGAACCCCTGGGGTCGTACTTCACGGCGGCCCGGGTGGTGGTGCGGACGGTCCTCGGGGATCTGCTCGGGGTGCCGGGCGGCGACATCGTGCTGGGGAACCACCCCTGCCCCGGGTGCGGGGATCCCGGCCACGGGCCGCCGCGGGTGGTGTGGCCCGAGACGTCCCTGTGGATCAGCCTGAGCCGTGCGGAGCGCCACGGCGCCCTGGCGGTGAGCACGGCCGCCGTCGGGGTGGACATCGAGACGCACCGGCCGGTCGACCTGCCGGGCCTCGGCCGTGACGCGCTCGCCCCGGCGGAGGCCGCCTGGCTGGACGGGTTCACCGAGCCGCAGGAGCGGCTGCTCGGCTTCTACCGCTGCTGGACCCGCAAGGAGGCGGTGCTGAAGGCCGTGGGGGTGGGAATGAGCGTCGATCTGCGCCGGTGGGACACCGTGCCCGGGGCCGACCGGGGCACCGTGCGGGACACGACGTCGAGCCCGGCGCGGCTGTGGGTGGTGGAGAACCCGCCGTCCCTGCCGGACACGACCTTGGCCGTCGGCCGCCCGGCAGCGGCAGCGGAGGACGACCTCACCATCAGGGCTCTCTCCGCTTCGGAGACCGGAGGGGCGGATCTCCCGGTGACCGGTGAGACTACGCTGAAGGGGTTCCGCGCCCTGAAAGAGAAGTGAGCGATGACCGACAGTACGCAGCAGCCGTCCGACTTCGACGCCATGACCCGCGACATCGCCGAGGTCCCGGCGGTCGAGGTGATCGTGACGGTCGCCGTGAATCTGATGAGCGCCGCCGCCGTGAAGCTCGGTCTGACCGACGAGGGCGACAAGTTCAAGGACCTCGACGAGGCCCGCAAGCTGGTGCACGCCCTCGCCGGACTGCTGGACGCCAGCGCGACCGAGATCAGCTCGTTCCACGCGGCGCCGCTGCGCGACGGCCTGAAGTCGCTCCAGCTGGCCTTCCGCGAGGCGTCGATCGTCCCGGACGAGCCCGGTCAGGGGCCCGGCGAGAAGTACACGGGCCCCGTCTACGGCTAGCTCATCCGCGTACGTACAGGGGCTCGCCCGGTGGCGTCGTCCCGGCCGGCAGCACTGCCAGGTCGAGACCGCGCACCAGGCGGGCCCTCAGTGTTTCGGCGGCGGCGAGCCGCTCGGCGACCGCACGCGCGGCCTGCGCGGGGGCGGCGGAGGCGTCCAGGACGAGGGCGAGGGTGCCGTCGGCCTGGCCGGGCCCCAGATGGGCGCTGAGCACGGCGGGCACCTCGGACACGGCGGCCCGGACAGCCTCCCGCACGGCCGGGTCGGCCAGCGGATCCGTGGTCGTACGCCCCTCGGCGGCCGCGAGCAGCGCCCGCCCCGTCAGCTCGTAGGTCACCGGACCGGCCATGTCCAGCACGATCGTGTCCGCCTTCTCGTGCGCCGCGGCCTCCAGGGCCTGGTGCAGCCGTACGGCGACGGGGCGGGCCTCCGGGTCCCAGCGGGCGAGGGACTCGGTGGACGTGAAGGCGGGCAGGGCGGTGCGGTCGCCGGCCTTCAGGGTGGGGACGGCCATGTCGCTGGTCTTCTCGCGGCGCAGCCCGTTCTCGTCCTCCTCGACCTCGCCGAGCACGGCGACGACCGGGACGAGCAGCCGGGCGTCCTTGAGCGCGCCCAGAACCGGGCCCTCGGCGGTGCGGTCCTCGGCCCAGGCCGCGAGCGCGGCACTCAGCCTCGGGTCGGCGGAGCCGTCGTCGTCGGAGAAGGGGGAGTCGGGAATGTTCTTGTTCGCCACGGTCGACGACCCTATCGGGGGGATACTGCTGCGATTGTGCGGCCCCGGTAACCCGCGCGTGACGCCCGGTCGCCTGAATCTGCGAATCTCTGACACGCCTCTAACGTGCGTCTCACGGCATGCACAGACAGAGCCACGACGATCGCGTGCATGGAGTCATCCAGAGCCCGCCGCGACCGTCCGCCCCGACACCGTCCCCTGCTCCACGGCGCCCTCGCGACCGTCGTCGTCGTGTGCGGTACGGCCGCGGGCACCGCGTACGTGAACACGGCGGCGCGCCCCGGGGTGCGGGCCGTATCGTCGGCGGCGACGTCGTCGCCCTCGGCGTCGATCTCGGCCGCTGCGGGTGGGGAGGCCTCTGTGGAACCGGTGGCGGAGCCGACGGTGAATCATGAAGCGCTGCTGGCGGACGCCATGAAGGCGGTGCACGTCGAGGACGGCGCCGCGGTGTCGGTGGCGGTGCTGGACCTGGATTCCGGCGCTAGTGCCACCTACGGCGACGGCGGCTTCGACACCGCGAGCATCGTCAAGGTCGACATCCTGGCCGCGCTGCTGCTCCAGGCACAGGACGCGGGGCGTGAGCTCACGGCGGCCGAGCGGTCGTACGCCATCGACATGATCGAGTACAGCGACAACACCGCCGCCTCGGCGCTGTGGCGGACGATCGGGCGGGCGCAGGGGCTGGACTCGGCGAACGGGCGCCTCGGGCTCACGGACACCGCCGGCGGGAACGACATGTACTGGGGGCTGACCCAGACCACCGCCGCGGATCAACTCGCTCTGCTGCGGCAGGTGTTCGGGGCGGCGGACTCGGAGCTGAGCGCGGCCTCGCGGGCGTATCTCACCGGGCTCATGGGGCAGGTCGCGGCCGACCAGCGATGGGGGGTGTCGGCCGTGGCCGACGGCTCCGCGTGGGCGCTGAAGAACGGCTGGCTGCCGCGCACGGCCACCGGGCTGTGGGACATCAACAGCATCGGGCGGGTGACGGTGGACGGAACCGGCTATCTGGTGGCGGTGCTCTCCGACGGCAACTCGACCAAGCAGCAGGGTGTCGCGCTGGTCGAGGCGGCGGCGCGCGCGGCGGTGTCGGTGTTCACCGGTGGGGGCGCGTCCACCGCCCCGGGCGCCATGACACCGGCCGCCTCGTAGCGGACCCGGCCACCGGCGGACTCGGCGGCTAGCGGCCGAAGCGGCCTCGGCGGCCCCGCCACACGACGACCGCCGACACCAGCAGGAGTCCGCCGGCGGTGCCCGCCAGCCATGCGGTCCAGCTCGTCGCGTCGTCGTCCGAGGACGCCGCGTCGGGGCCCGCGCCGAAGTACTCCTCGCCGTACGACGCCGCCTTCAGGTCCTCCGGCTTCATGCCGGCGGCCTTCCTGATCGCGGCTGCCGGGTCGACGAAGCCGTAGCCGCGGGAGTCGTCGCGGCCGTCGGCCGGGGCGTTGCGGGCCGTGTCCTCCAGGAGCTTCTTGATCTGGGCCGGGGTCAGGCCGGGGTGAGCGGCCTTGACCAGGGCGACCGCGCCGGAGACGAACGCGGCGGCGGCGCTGGTGCCCCAGCCCTCGTAGTACTTGTGGTCGGGGTCGGCGATGACGACCTTGTCGCCGGGGGCGCTGACCGTGGCGTACCAGCGGCGGGTGGAGAAGGAGGCGCGGGTGCCGTAGCGGTCGACGGCGGTCGCGGCGATGACGCCGGGGTAGGCGGCCGGGTAGGAGATGTGGTCGCCCTTCTCGCCGCCGTTGCCGGCCGAGGCGACGACGACGGCGCCCTTCTTCAGGGCGTACTGCACGGCCTCGTCCTCGCCGGCCTCGGGGTGGGCGGACTTGGAGTCGTCGCCGAGGGAGAGGTTGATGACGTCGGCGCCGTGGTCGGCGGCCCAGCGGATGCCTTCGGCGAGGGCGTTGCCGCGGGTGCTGCGGGCCTTGGAACGGGCGGGGTCGCCGTCCTCCAGGATCACGCGGACGGGGAGGATCTTGGCCTCGGGGGCGATGCCCATGACGCCGTCGCCGTTGTCCGCGCCGTGTCCGTGGCCGGCGATGATGCCGGCCATCGCGGTGCCGTGCCTGGCCCAGGCGCGGTCGCCGCGGTCGGCTCCGAAGCCGACCATGTCCTTGCCCTGGAGGACGTTGCCGGCGAGGTCGGGGTGGTCGCCCTCGACGCCGGTGTCGAGGACGGCGACGGTGACGCCCTTGCCCTTGGTGGTCTGCCAGGCCTCCTGCGTGTGCATGGCCTCCAGGGCCCATTGCTGGGCGCGTATGGAGTCGGCGTGCGCGGTGGTGGGCGGCAGGAGGGCGAGGCAGGCGCCGAGGAGGGCGGCGAGGGGGCCGGTGCGTCGGGTCATGAGGCGCTTCACACCACTGGTCACGGTGGCGGGGGCCGCGTCGTTCAGGCCGGTCCGCGCACCTGGGTTCGCGCCGGGGTGCGTGCCGGGGTTCATGACGACTGCTCCGTGGACGGGCCGACGTTCTTGCGCAGGGCGCGCTCGATCCGGTCGGCGAGGCCCTTTGCCTCGTGGCCGAGGCCGGCCTGGGCGACGGCCGTGGTGGCGCCGGACTCCATGGCCTCGTCGGCGGGCTGGGGCTCGTCGACGGTGCGGTGGTCGGCCCAGCCGGAGACGGCGTAGACGACGACGGGGGCGTCGGTCAGCACCGAGACGGTCCAGGAGGCGCGCTGGTCGTTGCCGAAGCCGGCGGCCTTCGTGCCCTTGGCGGCGTACGGACGGGGCATGAGGTCCGTACGGCGGTCCAGGCCCTCCTTGGAGAAGCGGCCGTCGAGCGAGCGCATCGCGGTGGCGTCGGCGTCGGTGAACAGCAGGCCGACGGTGGTGACGTAGCTCTGGGTGGCGTCGGTGTAGGTGGCGCGCAGCAGGCGCTGGCAGCCGACGGGGGCGAGGGCTTTGCGCAGGAGCGGGTCGAAGGCGCCCGTGCAGCCGCTGTCGGGGGCGACGGCGATCCGCGTCCAGATCCGGTCGGCTCCGCCGGGGCCGGCGCCCTTCCCGATCACGGTGCGGGGGAAGAGCTGGTCGACGGGTACGCCGTGCCACAGGCTTCCGGCGGCGGCGAAGGTGTCCCGGGCACCGCCGTCACCGGGTTCCCCGACCAGCCAACTCCCGGTCACGGCACCGCCGATGAGCCCGACGCCGAGCACGACACAGGCGGCGGCGACAGCGATCCGGGGCCTGAGCCGCATCCCGAGCGGACGGGGCCGCGCCTGCTCGTCGTACCCCTCGGGCTCCCCGAACGACACGACGGGCCGCCCCGAACCGGGCGCCATGGGGGCGCTCCAGGACAGGGCCGGGTCCGGCGAGAACTGTGCGGAGGACCCATGTCCCCCTGCCGAGTACGACGAACCGACCGAGCCTCCGCCGGAGCCGGTCGCCCCGTACCCGCCACCGCCCGGGGGCGCCTGCACGGGCGGACGCATGGGCGGCAGCGGCGCGGAGGCGGAACGCCGGGGGGACTCGGAGGGGGCGGCGCCGGGGTGGTGGGGGGTGCCGAGGGAACCTTGCGCGGAAGCGGAGGCCGCTCGTGGGGGTACGCCCGGGGAACCGTGCGCCGGTGCGGCGGCGGGGCGGGCGGGGGCGCCCGGCCCGGATGCGGTGCCGGGGGAACCCTGGGCCGGGGCGCTGCCCGGACGCGAGGGTGGGCTCGCCGTGCCCGGCCGGGAACCCTGGCTGCCGGATGGGCGGTTGGTGGGGTCCGTCGCGGGGATCGGGCGGAGGCGGAACGTCATTTCCGCGGCGGTCTCGGCGGGGGCGCCCGGGCGCCGCGGGTCCGAGGGACGGTCGGCGGGGCGGGGCGGCGTGCCGCCGGGGGCTGCCGGGCCGGAGCTTCCGGAGTTACGGGAGGCGCCCGTGGCCGGGTGTCGGCCGACGCTCTCGGCGCTCGGTGACGTGCCCATGGACGGACGACGGCCGAAGTTCTCGGAATTCGGCGACTCGCCCGCGGCCGGACGACGGCCGACGCTCTCGGCGCTCGGCGACGTGCCCATGGACGGACGACGGCCGAAGTTCTCGGAATTCGGCGACTCGCCCGCGGCCGGACGACGGCCGACGCTCTCGGCGCTCGGCGACGTGCCCATGGATGGACGACGGCCGAAGTTCTCGGAGTTCGGCGACTCGCCCGCGGCCGGACGACGGCCGGAGCTCTCCGCGCTCGGTGACGTGCCCATGGATGGACGGCGGCCGAAGTTCTCGGAGTTCGGCGACTCGCCCGCGGCCGGGTCGCGGACCGTGCTGCCGGCGTTCGGGGTCGCTCCCGGGCCCGGGCGGCCCGTGTCGGGTGGGGTGTCCGGGAAGCGGGCCGAGGCTCGGGGCGGGGGTGGGGCGGTGCCGGAGCCGGGGGACGGGATGCGGGCGCCCGGGTGGGGGCGAGTGTCCGAGGGGGCGGGTGTCCGGGAGCCGGTCGGGTCGGGAGCGCGTCCGTCGCCCTTGGGGTCCGGGCTCACGTCGACACCGCCCGGCACCGATCCCTCCGTTCGCGTGTCCTCGCCGCCGTCCCTGTCCTGGCCCCTCGGGTCGCCGGTGACCGGCGGACGCGGGGGTCTCGGCGGGAGGGGCGGCACGGCGGGCGGAGGCGGGGTCGACGGGCGCGGGGGGATGGGGGCGCGACGCGCTTCCGTGCTCATGCACCCCCCGTTTCCTCGTCCCCTGGCCCGTCCCCGGGCGTGGGCCGCCGCTGTCGTTCCCGGTCTGCCCCACCCGGTACGGACTCCTCCGACCAGGCACGCATACCCGTGCCGAGGGACCGTCATCCCGGCGCGAGACGCGGCCGTGGACGTTCCCACATGCGTGCGCGTCACTCTACGGGTTGAACCTGCGCGAACGGGAACCAGTCCGCGACCCCGTACAGATCTGCCCGGAACGTCCCCCTACCCTGCGGTAATCCCGTCTGGCAGGCTTCGTTCATGACTGCGCGCGCCGCCGACCGGGCCCGTTACGACCGGGCCACCGCCCATCTCGACGCCCCCCTCGCGATCGTGGACCTGGACGCCTTCGACGCCAATGCGGAGGACATGCGCCGCCGGGCCGGCGGCAAGCCGATCCGGGTCGCCAGCAAGTCCGTGCGCTGCCGGGCGCTGCTGGAACGCGTCCTCGCGAAGGACGGCTTCGCGGGCCTGATGTCGTTCACCCTGGCCGAGTCGCTGTGGCTGGCGCGCTCCGGGTTCGACGACGTCCTGCTCGCCTATCCGTCGGCCGACCACGCCGGGTTCGCGGAGCTGGCCGGTGACCCCAAGCTCGCCGCCGCCGTCACGGTGATGATCGACGACCCGGCGCAGCTGCGGCTGATCGACGCCGCCCGCAACGGCGGCCGTGAAGTCGTGCGGGTCTGCCTGGAGTTGGACACGTCCCTGAGACTGCTGGGCGGACGGGTCCGCGTCGGTGCCCGGCGCTCGCCCCTGCACTCCCCCGCCCAGGTCGCCGACATGGCCCGGGCCGTCGCCCGGCAGCCGGGGTTCCGGCTCGTCGGGATCATGGCGTACGAGGGGCACATCGCCGGCGTCGGTGACTCGGTGGCGGGGCGCCCGCTGCGGTCGCGTGCCGTACGGCTGATGCAGGCCACCGCCCGCCGGGAGCTCGCCCTGCGCCGGGCCGAGGTGGTGCGGGCCGTGCGTGCGGTGGCGCCGGACCTGGAGTTCGTCAACGGCGGCGGCACCGGCAGTGTGCAGTTCACGGCCGCCGAGGACGCCGTGACCGAGATCGGCGCCGGGTCGGGGCTGTATGTCCCGCGGCTCTTCGACAACTACACGTCCTTCAGCGGGCGTCCCGCCGCGCTGTTCGCGCAGCCGGTCGTACGCCGGCCGGGGGTCGGGGTGGTGACCGTGCTCGGCGGCGGGTATCCGGCCTCGGGTGTGGCGGGTCCCGACCGGCTGCCGGTGCCGTATCTGCCGGAGGGGCTGCGCTACGACCCGCAGGAGGGCCCCGGCGAGGTGCAGACGCCGCTGCTCGGCTCCCCCGCCGACGATCTGCTGCTCGGCGACAAGGTGTGGTTCCGGCACGCCAAGGCCGGCGAGCTGTGCGAGCGGTTCGACGCGCTGCACCTGATCGAGGGGGACAAGGTGACGGCGACCGTGCCGACGTACCGGGGCGAGGGCCACACGTTCCTGTAGCGCCGCCCCGCGGCTCAGTCCGTGGTGGACCGGATTCCCTTGGTGAGGCGGTCCATGTCGGCCAGCGGCGGCCCGTCGTCGCCCGCGTCGAAGACGTAGCGGACGACGACCGGTGACCCGGTGCCGACGCCGGAGGGGAAAGCGAGGGACTGGACGTAGCCGCCCGGTCCCTCGGCGGTGGTGACCCGCCAGCGCACGAACCAGCCGGCGCGGCCCGCCACCGAGACCGGGCCGGACCCCATGACCTTGTGGGACTCGATGCCGCCGAAGGGGCGCCGGCCGATGAGGTCGCGGTCGTAGGCGGCGTCGGCCGCTTCCCCGATGTCGGCCTTGGCGATCGCCTCGGGGGAACTCCCGTCGTCCGCGGTCGCCGTGCGCGAGGTGACCTTGCCGTGCCGGCAGAAGCCGAAGTCGGCGGGGCAGTCGTAGGTGCCGTCCGTGGTCATGAGGATGTCGGCCTCGGTGACGTTGCGCGGTCTGACCCAGCCGTCGAGCAGCGGCAGGGTGATGCCGTTGAGCTGGTCCGTGACCACCGCCGGGCCGTCGGCGGGGGGCTCGGAGGCGGACTCGGACGGGCTCGGGCTTTCCGGGGCCGGCTCGCGGTCCACGGGCTGCGAGGTCGCGAGCGTCGGCGCGGTCTCCGCCTTCCCGCCCCCGTCGTCCTCGCCGAGGACGATCACGCCCGTGACGATCGCCGTGAGCAGCACCGCCCCGGCGGCGATCAGGGCGACGGCCTTCGGGCCCTTCCCGGAGGCACCCCCGTCCGACGGCCGCCCCGGCGTCAGCGGCACCGTCGGCTGCGACCCGTACGCCGGCGGGCCGGACACCGGCGGCGTCGGGGCCGCCGGTGCCTCGGGGGCACGCCGGTGCTCGGTCCAGGCCGTGCCGTCCCACCAGCGCTCCAGGTGCGGGGCGGAGGGGTCGCGGTACCAGCCGGGCGGGGGTGTCACGCTCATTCCGGCAACTGTAGGGCGGCCTACAGCGGCGTGACGTACGCCCCCGAGATTCCGCCGTCGACCAGGAAGTCGGTGGCGTTCACGAAGGACGAGTCGTCGCTGGCCAGGAACGCGACCGCGGCGGCGATCTCCTCGGCCTCGGCGAAACGGCCGACCGGGATGTGCACGAGCCGGCGGGCGGCGCGCTCCGGGTCCTTGGCGAACAGCTCCTGCAGCAGCGGGGTGTTGACCGGTCCCGGGCACAGGGCGTTGACCCGGATGCCGTCGCGGGCGAACTGCACGCCCAGCTCCCGGGACATGGCGAGGACGCCGCCCTTGGAGGCCGTGTAGGAGATCTGGGACGTGGCGGCGCCCATCCTCGCCACGAACGACGCCGTGTTGATGATGGAGCCCCTGCCCTGCTGCCGCATATAGGGGATGGCGGCCTTGCAGCACAGGTAGACGGAGGTGAGGTTGACCTCCTGGACGCGCTTCCACGCCTCCAGGCCGGTCTCCAGGATGGAGTCGTCGTCGGGCGGTGAGATGCCCGCGTTGTTGAAGGCGATGTCGACGCTGCCGTAGGTGTCGAACGCCGTCTTGAACAGCGCCTCTACCTGCTCGGGGTCGGTGACGTCGACCTTCACGAAGGTCCCGCCGACCTCCTCGGCGGCCGCCTTGCCGCGCTGTTCGTCGACGTCACCGCAGACGACGTGGGCACCCTCGGAGGCGAGCCGGCGGGCGGTGGCGAGACCGATGCCGCTGCCGGCGCCGGTGATGACGGCGGTACGGCCGACGAGACGCCGGCAAATGTTGTCTGCGGTCACTGTGCGGGACCCTCCGTGCTGATGAAGACGTTCTTGGTTTCGGTGAAGGCGGTCAGGGCGTCCGGACCCAGCTCGCGTCCGATGCCGGACTGCTTGAACCCGCCGAACGGGGTCCAGTAGCGGACGCTGGAGTGGGAGTTGACGGACAGGTTGCCGGCCCGCACGGCCTGGGAGACGCGCAGGGCACGCCCGACGTCCCGGGTCCAGATGGAGCCGGAGAGGCCGTAGTCGGTGGCGTTGGCGAGGGCGACCGCATCCGCCTCGTCCTCGAAGGGGAGGACGACGGCGACGGGCCCGAAGACCTCCTCGACGGCCACACGCGAGCGGGCGTCGACGCCGGTGAGGACCGTGGGCGGGAACCAGAAGCCGGGGCCCTCGGGGGCCTTGCCGCGGATGCCCTCGGTGCCCGGGTCGACGTACGAACGCACGCGTTCCAGCTGGGACCTGGAGATCAGCGGGCCCATGTCGGTCGTCTCGTCGGCCGGGTCACCGACCGTCACGGCCTCGATCGCTGGGGCCAGCAGCTCCAGGAACCGGTCGTAGGCGGAGCGCTGGACCAGGATGCGGGTGCGGGCGCAGCAGTCCTGGCCGGAGTTGTCCAGGAAGGACATGGGGGCGGCGGCCGCGGCGGCCTCGAGGTCGGCGTCGGCGAAGACGATGTTGGGGCTCTTGCCGCCGAGTTCGAGGGTGACGCGCTTCAGCAGCGCGGAGCCCTTGGCGAGGACCTGCTTGCCCACGCCCGTCGAACCGGTGAAGACGATCTTCGCGACGCCGGGGTGCTCGACGAGGGCGTTGCCGGCGACCGGGCCGTGGCCGGGGAGCACCTGGAACACCCCCTCCGGAAGACCGGCCTCCAGCGCCAGCTCCGCGAGCCGGAGTGCCGTCAGCGGGGTGGTCTCGGCGGGCTTGAGGAGGACCGCGTTGCCGGCCGCGAGCGCGGGGGCGGTGCCCCAGGCGGCGATCGGCATCGGGAAGTTCCAGGGGGCGATGACGCCCACGACGCCGAGCGGTTCGAGGATGGTGACGTTCAGGCCGCCGGGGACCGGGATCTGCTGTCCCGTCAGCCGTTCGACGCCCCCGGCCGCGTAGTCGAGCAGATCGCGGACGTTGCCCGCCTCCCAGCGGGCGTTGCCGACGGTGTGTCCGGCCTCCCGGACCTCCAACCGGGCGAGTTCCTCAAGGTGTTCGTCGACGGTGACGGCGAACCGGCGCAGCAGTCGGGCGCGTTCGCCGGGCGCGAGGGCGGACCACATCGCCTGCGCCTTCGTGGCGCGTACGACCGCCGCGTCCACGTCGGCCGCGGTGGCGGCCGGGACGGTGGCGACGACCTCTTCGGTGGCCGGATTGAGTACCTGGAGCTGGTCGGACAAGAGGTGCCTCACATGCGTTCGAAGGAGCGGCGCAGCTCCCAGTCGGTCACCGCGGCGTCGAAGGCCTCGAGTTCGACGCGGGCCATGTTGCGGTAGTGGGCGACGACCTCGTCGCCGAAGGCGGCCTTCGCGATCGGGCTGTTCTCCCAGAGCTCGGCGGCCTCGCGCAGGGTCGTGGGGACGTGCTCGAAGTCGGCGGCGTAGGCGTTGCCGGGACAGGGCTCGGGCAGCTCCAGCTTCTGCTCGATGCCGTACAGGCCGGCGGCCACCAGTCCCGCCACCGCGAGGTGCGGGTTGACGTCGCCGCCGGGGAGCCGGTTCTCGAAGCGCATCGAGCGGCCGTGGCCGACGACGCGCAGGGAGCAGGTGCGGTTGTCGTATCCCCAGGCGACGGCGGTCGGCGCGAAGGAGCCCGGCTGGAACCTCTTGTAGGAGTTGATGTTGGGCGCGTACAGCAGGGAGAAATCACGCAGGGCGGCCAGCTGGCCTGCGAGGAAGTGGCGCATGACGTCCGACATGCCGCCCTCGCCGTCCCCGGCCATGGCGTTGTTGCCGGCGGCGTCCGCGAGCGAGAGGTGGATGTGGCAGGAGTTGCCCTCGCGCTCGTTGTACTTGGCCATGAAGGTGATCGAGACGCCCTCCTGGGCGGCGATCTCCTTGGTGCCGGTCTTGTAGATCGCGTGCTGGTCGCAGGTGACCAGGGCGTCGTCGTACTTGAAGGCGATCTCGTGCTGGCCGGGGTTGCACTCGCCCTTGGCGGACTCGACGGTGAGGCCGGCGCCCGCCATCTCGTTGCGGATGCGGCGCAGCAGCGGCTCGATCCGCCCGGTGCCGAGCACCGAGTAGTCGATGTTGTACTGGTTGGCCGGGGTGAGATCGCGGTAGTTCGCGTCCCAGGCCTGCTCGTAGGTGTCCTTGAAGACGATGAACTCCAGCTCGGTGCCGACGTTCGCCGTGTAGCCGTGCTCGGCCAGGCGTTCCAGCTGGCGGCGCAGGATCTGGCGGGGCGCGGCGACCACGGGCGAGCCGTCGTTCCAGGCGAGGTCGGCGATCAGCATGGCCGTGCCGGCGTTCCACGGGACGCGGCGCAGGGTGGCCAGGTCCGGGTGCATGGCGAAGTCGCCGTAGCCGCGGTCCCAGGACGACATGGCGTAGCCCTCGACGGTGTTCATCTCGGTGTCGACGGCGAGGAGGTAGTTGCAGCCCTCGGTGCCGTGGTGGAGGACCTCGTCGAGGAAGAAGCGGGCGGCGAACCGCTTGCCCTGGAGCCGCCCTTGCATATCGGGGAACGCGAGGACGACAGTGTCGATCTCACCACTGGCGACGAGGGCGTGCAGCTCCTCGACGCTCAGCGGGGGTGTGCGGTCTGCCACGGGAGAGCCTCCATTCGGCTACTTCGGTCAGCCGGGAGCCATAAGGTATTGCGCAGGACCATTGATTGGGAAGGGGGTCCGGCCATATGTCGCAGACGGGCACGGAGCACGGGGCGCCCGAAGAGCACGGGGCGCCCGGGGCCGACGACGACCGGCTGACGTCGGTACTGCGGCCGGTGCGGGCCGGCAACGGCTTCGAGGAGGCCCTGGAGCAGATCCTCCAGGTCGTCCGGCTCGGCCTGGTGCCGGGCGGCGAACGGCTGCCCGCGGAGCGCGAGCTGGCCGACCGGCTGGGGATCAGCCGGGTGACGCTGCGCGAGGTGCTGAAGGTGCTCCAGGACCAGGGCCTGGTGGAGTCGCGGCGCGGCCGCTACGGCGGCACGTTCGTCCTGCCGCGCCCCGTCAGCCCCGGCGAGGAGGAGCTGCGCCGCCGCCTGAAGGACGTCGACGTCGAGGACACGCTGCGCTTCCGCGAGGTGCTGGAGGTGGGCGCGGCCGGGCTGTGCGCGGCGCACGGGCTGGCCGAGGAGCAGGCGAACCGGCTGCGCGAGGCGCTGGCCCGCACGCACGACGCCCCGCTCGCCGAGTACCGACGGCTGGACACCCTGCTGCACCTGACCCTGGCCGAGCTGTCCGGCTCCCCCACACTCACCGCCCAGTACGCGGCCGTGCGCGCGAACGTGAACGACCTGCTCGACTGCATCCCGCTGCTGGTGCGCAACCTGGAGCACTCGCAGCGCCAGCACACGGCTCTGGTGGAGGCCGTGATCGAGGGCAACGCGGAGTGCGCGCGGGAGATCATGCGCGAGCACTGCGGGGGCACGGCGGCACTGTTGCGGGGCTTCCTCGGCTGAGCTGCGCCCGGTCCCCCGGTGCGGGTGGATTTACCGGCGATTAACGCAAGGGTATTGCGTTCGAGCGGCCGACCCGGCAAAGGTATGCATCCATTCCATTGAACCGGAGCCCGGTCGACCACCCCACCGTGCCCGGAAACGCCCGGTGTCCACCGCACGTGGGGAGTTGGCCATGTCCCTGGAATCGAAGAACACACCACCCGCCGCCCCGGAGGCGGACGACTATCTGGAGCGCAGAGCGCTGCGCCGCGGCAGCGCCGGCTGGGTGCTGCTGACCGGACTCGGCGTCGCGTACGTCGTCTCCGGCGACTACTCGGGCTGGAACTTCGGTCTGGCCGAGGGCGGCTTCGGCGGCCTGGCGATCGCCATGGTCCTCATGGGCACCATGTACGCCTGCATGGTCTTCGCCCTCGCCGAGCTGTCCTCGATCCTGCCGACGGCGGGCGGCGGCTACGGCTTCGCCCGCCGCGCCCTCGGCCCCTGGGGCGGGTTCCTGACCGGTACGGCGATCCTCATCGAGTACGTCCTCGCGCCCGCCGCGATCGTCATCTTCATCGGCGACTACGTCGAGTCGCTGGGCCTGTTCGGCCTGGAGTCGGGCTGGCCGGTGTACCTGGTCTGCTTCGCGATCTTCCTCGGCATCCACCTCTGGGGCGTGGGCGAGGCTCTGCGCTTCAGCTTCGTGGTCACCGGCATCGCCGTCGTGGCCCTGGTCGTGTTCGCGCTGGCCGCGCTGCCCGACTTCTCCATCGGCTCGCTGGACGACATCCCGGTCGACACCTCCGCGGCGGGTTCGAACTCCTGGCTGCCCTTCGGTCTGCTCGGCATCTGGGCCGCGTTCCCGTTCGGCATGTGGTTCTTCCTGGGCGTCGAGGGCGTCCCGCTGGCAGCGGAGGAGACCAAGGAACCGGCCCGTACGCTGCCGAAGGCGATCCGCTGGTCGATGGCCATCCTGGTCGTGCTGGCAGTGGTGACCTTCTTCGCGGCGGCCGGCGCACGCGGCTCGGCGGCGATCCAGGAGGCGGGCAACCCGCTGGTGGAGGCACTCCAGCCGGACGGCGAGGCGACGACACTGAGCCGGATCGTGAACTACGCGGGCCTGGCGGGCCTGGTGGCGTCCTTCTTCTCCCTGATCTACGCCGGCTCGCGGCAGCTGTTCGCCCTGTCCCGCGCGGGCTACCTGCCCCGGTTCCTGTCCCTCACCAGCCGCCGCAAGGCGCCCTACCTGGGCCTGCTCGTGCCCGGCACCATCGGCTTCCTGCTGGCCGCGGTGTCCGGCAACGGCGCGCGGATGCTGAACATCGCCGTCTTCGGCGCGACCATCTCCTACGCCCTGATGTCCCTGTCGCACATCGTGCTGCGCCGCCGGGAGCCGGAGCTGGAGCGGCCGTACCGCACGCCGGGCGGGGTGCTGACCTCCTCGGTCGCGCTGGTCCTTGCGTGCGCGGCGCTGGTGGCCACGTTCTTGGTGGACGTGACGGCGGCGGTGATCGCGCTGGTGGTGTACGGGGTGGCGATCGCCTACTTCGGCCTCTACAGCCGTAGGCATCTGGTGGCCAAGGCTCCGGAGGAGGAGTTCGCGGCGCTGGCGGCGGCCGAGGCAGAGTTGGCACGGGACTGACGTTTCGAGAGTTGAGGGAGTTGCTGTGGCCAGGCCGCTGATCGGGGTCAGCACCTATCTGGAGTCAGGTGCGCGCTGGGGTGTGTGGGAGCTGGAGGCCGCGCTGCTGCCGGTCGGCTATCCCCGGCTGGTGCAGCGGGCGGGCGGCCTGGCCGCGATGCTGCCGCCGGACGACCCGGAGCACGCGGCCGCCGCCGTGGCCCGGCTGGACGGGCTGGTCATCGCCGGCGGACCGGACGTCGAGCCGGTCCGCTACGGCGCCGAGCGCGAGCCCCGCACGGGACCCCCGGCGCGTGAGCGGGACGCGTGGGAGCTGGCCCTGATCGACGCGGCGCTCGCCGCCGGGGTGCCACTGCTGGGCATCTGCCGGGGCATGCAACTGCTGAACGTCGCCCTCGGCGGCACGCTCCAGCAGCACATCGACGGGCACGCGGAGGTCGTCGGCGCCTTCGGCAGCCACACCGTGAAGCCGGTGCCGGGCAGTCTGTACGCCGCCGCGGTACCGGAGGAGACGTCCGTACCGGCCTACCACCACCAGGCCGTCGACCGGCTGGGCGAGGACCTGATCGCGACGGCCCACGCGGCGGACGGCACGGTCGAGGCGGTGGAACTGCCGTCGGCGGAGTGGGTGTTGGGGGTGCAGTGGCATCCGGAGATGGGCGAGGACCTGCGGGTGATGCAGGCACTGGTGCGGGCCGCCGCCCGCTGACGGGCGCCTTCTACCCCCGGGTCAGCGCCAGCAGGTCGCGCGCAGGACCCACCGGCCGGTGCCCCGTCGGCCATACCGCCCGGAGGTCGCGGGCGAGGGCGACGTCCGCGAGGGGGATGCTGACCAGTCGCCGCATCGACAGCTCCTCCCCCACCGCCAGTTCACTGAGCACCGCCGGCCCCGCCCCGCTCACCGCCGCGGCCTTCACCGCGGTCGTCGACGACAACTCGATCAGCGGCCGCGCCAGACCCCCCAGCGCCGCGTCCAGCACCTGCCGCGTCCCCGACCCCTTCTCCCGCAGGATCAGCGGAGTCGCCGCCAGCTCCGACCCCTGAAGCGGCCGCCGCCGACGCGACCACAGATGCCCCGGCGCCGTCACCACGATCAGGTTGTCGTGGGCGATCACGACGGAGTCCAGCCCCGTCGGCACGGTCAGCCCCTCCACGAACCCCAGGTCCGCCTCGTCCGCCAGCAACCGCTCCGCCACCGCCGCCGAGTTCCCGGCGAGCAGGGACACCGCGGTGTCCGGCCGTTGGGCCCGCAGGGCGAGCAGCCAGCCCGGCAGCAGATACTCCGCGATCGTCATGCTCGCCGCCACCCGCAACCGCGAGTCCCGCCGGTCCCGCAACGCCTGCGCCCCGGCGTCGAACGCCTCCGCCGCCTCCACGATCCGCCGCGCCCAGTCCGTCACCAGCGCACCGGCGTCCGTGAGACGGGAGCCCCGGGGCGACCGGTCCACCAGGGCCACCCCGAGCTGACGCTCCATCGACCGGATCCGGCTGCTCGCCGCGGGCTGGGTGATCCCCAGCTCACGCGCCGCCCCGCCGAGAGAGCCGAGCCGCGCCACCGCCAGCAACAGCTCCAACCCGCCGAGATCCGGGACGCGGTGCGCCAGGGTTCCCGCGCGAAACTGCCCCTCCGCCGCCTCAGTCATAAGCCCAGTTTATGTCGCCATAGAGGCAACCTCCCTGGTGGGAGGCGACCGGCGCGACCACCCTGAGCACATGGTCACCGTCGCCCGTCACCTCGGGCCCATTCCTCGCCTCGGCACGGTCCGTCACCTCGGACCCAACTGGTACTCCGCCGTCATGGGTACCGCCGCCGTCGCCACCGCGGGAGCCGGACTGCCGTTCCAGGTACCCGGTCTGCGCCCCCTGTGCACAGCGGTCTGGGTGTTCTCCCTCCTCCTGCTGCTCGCTCTGCTCGGCGCCCGCGCCCGGCACTGGACCCGCCACCGCGACCAGGCCCGCGCCCACCTCCTCGACCCGGCCATGGCGCCCTTCTACGGCTGCCTGTCCATGGCGCTGCTCGCGGTCGGCGGCGGCGCCCTCGCCGTCGGCCGGGACTGGATCGGCTCCGCGGCGGCGGTGGCACTCGACGCCGTGCTGTTCGTCGCCGGTACGGCGATCGGTCTCGCGGCCTCCGTCGCCGTCCCGTACCTCATGGCCGTACGCCATCGGATCGAACCGTCGCAGGCCACGCCCGTGTGGCTGCTGCCGCTCGTCGCGCCGATGGTGTCCGCCGCGCTCGGGCCGCTGCTGGTGCCGCATCTGCCGCCGGGGCAGGCCCGGGAGACGCTGCTGCTCGCCTGCGTCGCGATGTTCGGGCTCAGCCTGCTCGCCACCTTGCTGATGCTGCCGCTGGTCTTCGCCCGGCTGATCACCGGCGGTCCGCTGCCCCTCGCGCTCACCCCGACCCTGTTCCTGGTGCTGGGCCCGCTCGGGCAGTCCACCACCGCCGTCGGCGCGTTCGCCGACGTCGCCCCGGGGGTGGTCCCGGCGCCGTACAGCGAGGGCTTCGGGATTCTCGCCGTCCTGTACGGCGTGCCGGTGATGGGCTTCGCGCTGCTGTGGTTCGGGCTGGCCACCGCCCATGTGGTGCGCGCCAGGCGGCACGGCATGGGCTTCGCGATGACCTGGTGGGCCTTCACCTTCCCGGTCGGCACCTGTGTCACCGGCGCCGCGGCGCTGGCCCGACACACCGGGCTCGTGGTCTACGAAGGGCTGGCCGTCGGGCTGTACGCCGTGCTCGTCGTGGCCTGGGCCGCGGCAGCCGTCCACACCGCCCGCGGGCTGCTCAGCGGCGCGCTGCTCGCAGCGCCTCGGACAGTACTCGTGGCGCCTCGGCCAGTGACGGGCCGTACCACGTCAGGTGCCGTCCGCTGACGAGCGCGCAGGGCAGGCCGGGGAACGCCTCCGGGCCGTCGTCGGCGGTGAAGCGGTAGGGCTCGTCGGGCAGCACGACGACGTCCGGGGCCGCCGCGAGCAGGTCGTGCAGGGGGATGCGCGGGTAGCGGTCCTCGTGGGCCGCATACAGGTGGTCCACGCCGAGGCGGGCCAGGACGTCGCCCGCGAAGGTGTCGCGGCCCAGCACCATCCAGGGCCGCCGCCAGATCGGCACCACGGCCGTCGTACGGCGGTCCGGGGCCGGCGGTGACGACCAGGTCCGCTCCGCCTCCTCCAGCCAGCGCGGGCGGGCCGGCACTCCGCAGGCGTCCAGGACGCGCGCCAGCTCGCGGAAGGCCTGCGGGACGTCCCGCACCTCGGTCACCAGGACCTCGACGCCGGCCGTGCGCAGGGCGTCGAGGTCGGGGGCGCGGTTCTCCTCCTCGTTGGCGATCACCAGGTCGGGCGCGAGGGCGACGATCCGGTCCACCTTCGGGTTCTTGGTGCCGCCGACGCGGGTGACGTCCAGGCCGACGGGGTGGCTGCACCAGTCCGTGGCGCCGACGAGGGCACCCGGGGCCGAGACGGCCACGGCCTCCGTCAGGGACGGCACCAGGGAGACGACGCGCATCAGCGTCCCGGCCGGTCCCGGACCGCCTCGATGTGCTCCGCCACCGCGACGACGACCACACGGGTGTCCGGCACGGTCGCGCGCCAGCGGTGGCGCACCCCGCCGGTGAGGTAGAGGGTGTCGCCGCGGCCGAGGCGATAGGCGCGGCCCTCGGCCTCGATCTCGACGGCGCCGTCGGCGACGTACATCAACTGGTCGTTGCGGTACTGGAATTCACGGCCCGCGTCATGGTCGCCGGTGAACTCCGAGGCGTGCATCTGGTGGTGACCGCGCACCAGGGACCGCGTCCGGGGCTCCGGCGCCAGTTCGGTGGTGTCGGCCCGCACGACGTCGACGCTGCACGCGGGGTCGGCGGCGGCGAGGAGTTCGACGGCGGTCGTCCGCAGCGCGTCGGCGACCTTCTCCAGGGAGCTTCGGCTGGGGCGCGCCCGGTCGTTCTCGACCTGGCTCAGGAAGGGCACCGACAGACCGCTGCGCTCGGCCACGACGGCGAGCGTGAGGTCCAGCGCGCGGCGTCGCCGCCGTACGGCCGCGCCCACCCGAAGGGGCTGTTCTTTGTGGTCGCCCATCGCTCCGGCTCCCTCCTTCGCTCGTCGGTCCACTGTCCTCGCGCCCGACTTCCGGCGCACACCTTCTGTTGAGTTCTCTGCACCCTACGCATGTTCGGCAAACCGTTTCACGCGGCCGTCACATCGACGACACATCGGGTGAGGTACGACCCACAGGTTCGCGCCAGCCGATCCGCTCGTGCGACCCGCCGGGCGCCCCCGTGGCGCCCCTGACTGCCGCTCAGTACGCGAGCGCCGCTGTTCTGTTCAATGCGTCCGCACACTCCCATCTTCCCTCTTCCTCGCCGATGGGCGAGCCTGGGGAAAGAGGCGGTGAGGGGGATCGCGCGGCGGCGGGAAGTCGGTGCCGGTCAGAGGGAGTTCGTACGGCCCGGCTCAGGTGGTGGGATAGCGCTGCGTGGTTGGCCGGATCCTTTTCGTAGCATGCCGGGTGACTATGCGGAGATGCCGCGAGGGGTGGGTCAGCCGTACGGAGGGGAAAACGTACGGCGTGACCCACCCCTCGGGTGGCGGTCGGGCCCGTCAGGTCACCCGGCCGCCTGGCTCTTCTCCTGGGACCCGGCGACCGGGGCCCACTTGTCCAGCAGGCCCGGGTTCCGGTTCAGCCAGGTGCGCACCGCGTCCTGCTCCTTGCCCTTGCCTGCCTTGGTGATCTGCGACTCCAGGCTCGTGAGCTGCTTCTCGGTCATGGAGAAGTCCTTCAGCCACTTGCCGACCTCGGGGTTGTCCCCCGCGAAGCCCTTGCGGGCCAGCGTGTGCACGCCGTCGCCCTTGCCCCAGGCGCCCTTGGGGTCCTTGAGCTTGGTCAGGTCGTAGTCGCTGTACGCCCAGTGCGGCGACCAGAGCGTGACGAGGACGGGCTCCTTCTTGGCGTACGCGCGCTTGAGCTCGGCGAGCATCGCGGGCGTGGAGCCGTCGACGACCTCGTACGTGCCCTCAAGGCCGTACTTCTTGAGGACCGTGTCCTTGAGCATGCCCATCATTCCGGCGCTCGGCTCGATGCCGATGATCTTGCCCTTGAACTTGGAGGCGTTGTTCTTGAGGTCCTCCAGCGAGTTCACGCCCTTGACGTACGAGGGGACGCTGAGCTCCAGGGAGGTGGGGCCGTACCAGGAGCCGAGGTCCTCCAGCTGCTTCCCGTACTTCTTCCAGTACTCGGCGTGCGTGGTGGGCAGCCAGGAGTCCGTCTCGAAGTCGATCTGGCCGGTGGCGAGGCCGGTGTAGAGGGGCCCGGCGGCGTACTGGCTGGTGGTGACCTTGAAGCCGCGCCGCTCCAGCAGTTCCTTCCAGAGGTACGTGGAGGCGATGCCCTCGTCCCACGGGATGTAGCCGATCTTGAGCTCCTTGCCCTTGCCGACGTCCGTGGCGGAGGCCGCGGCGGTGCCGGAGGTGGGGCCGAACACGCCCATGCCGCCCGCGACGAGGGCCAGGGCGGCCACGCCGGCGACGGCGACGACCGGGCGAGGACGGTGGTTCCAGACCTTGATGCCGCCCGCGGCACGCGCCTTGGCGGCGGCACGGCGGCCGAGCGGGGAGATCTGCGCGCCGAGCGCGCCCGTGATGCGGTCCAGGTAGATGGCGAGGACGACGATGCCGACGCCCGCCTCGAAGCCGAAGCCGATGTCGAGCTGGCCGATGGCCTGGTTGACCGCGCCACCCAGGCCGCCGGTGCCGACCATGCCGGCGATGACCACCATCGACAGGCTCAGCATGATGACCTGGTTGATGCCCGCCATGATCGTCGGCAGGGCGAGCGGCAGCTGGACGCGCAGCAGGGTGTCACGGGGTGTGGTGCCGAACGCCTCGGCCGCCTCGACCAGCTCGGCGTCGACCTGGCGGATGCCGAGCTCGGTCATGCGGACGCCGGGGGCGAGCGCGAAGATCAGGGTGGCGATGACACCGGCGGCGGTGCCCAGGCCGAAGAAGAGGATGGCCGGGATCAGCAGCACCATCGACGGCATCGTCTGGAGCAGGTCCAGGACGGGCCGGACGGTCGCGCTGACCGTCTTGGAGCGGGCCGCCCAGATGCCCAGCGGGACCGAGAGCACCAGGGCGATGGCGGTGGCGACCAGGACGAGGGCGAGCGTGGACATGGCCCGGTCCCACAGTTCGAGCGAGTCGATCAGCGCGAACCCGCCGAAGGCGAGGACGCCCGCGACCACACCGCGCAGCCACCAGGCCAGCACGGCGAGGATGCCGGCGAGGAGCAGCGGCTCGGGGGCCGTCAGGACGGCGTTGACGCCGTCGTACATGCCCTCCACGACCGCCTTGATCGCGTCGAAGAGCCAGCCCATGTGGGCGACCAGCCAGTCCACGCCGGAGTCGACCCAGTCGCCGAGATGCAGCCTAGGCATGGGCGATCACCTTCCCCTCCGGGTTGTCGCAGGGCGAGGGATCGGCGCTCTCGTCGCCGAGGAACCCGACCAGCCGCTGGCGCGGTACGACGCCGATGACCCGGTTCTCCTCGTCCACGACCGTCACGCGGTGCGACAGGCGGGCGCTGATCGCGCACAGCTCCACGAACGACGTCTCGCTGGTCGCGGTCTCGCAGGTGCACAGCGGGGCGTCGGCGGTGACCGAGGTGTCCATGAGGGCGCCCGCGGTCAGTACGCGCGAGCGGTCGACGTCCTGGATGAAGGAGGCGACGTAGTCGTCGGCCGGGCGCAGGAGGATGTCCTCGGCGCTGCCGGTCTGCACGATGCGGCCGTCGCGCATGACGGCGATGCGGTCGCCGAGGCGCATGGCCTCGTTGAGGTCGTGGGTGATGAAGACGATCGTCTTCTTCAGGGTCTTCTGGAGCTGGAGCAGCTGGTCCTGCATGTCGCGGCGGATCAGCGGGTCGAGCGCGCTGAAGGACTCGTCCATCAGCAGCAGGTCGGCGTCGGTGGCGAGGGCGCGGGCGAGGCCCACACGCTGCTGCATGCCGCCGGACAGCTCGTCGGGCCAGGACTTCTCCCAGCCGCCAAGGCCGCACAGCTGAAGGGCCTCGGCGGCGCGCTTCTCGCGCTCGGCGCGGGGCACGCCCTGGACGGCGAGGCCGTAGGCGGCGTTCTCCAGCACGCTGCGGTGCGGGAACAGCGCGAAGTGCTGGAACACCATGCTGATCTTCTTGGCGCGGACCTCGCGCAGCTCGCGGTCGCTGATCGCGGTCAGGTCCCGGCCGTCGAAGCGGACCTGGCCCGCGGTCGGCTCGAGGAGCCCGTTGAGCAGGCGCAGCAAGGTGGACTTGCCGGACCCGGACAGGCCCATGACGACGAAGATCTGGCCGGGTTCGACGGTGAAGGAGGCGTCGATCACGGCGGCGGTGGTGCCGTCGGCGCGCAGCTCCTCACGGTCGGCTCCCTGGCGGAGCCGCTCGACGGCCTTCTCCGGTCGTCTGCCGAACACCTTGTACAGATGGTCGGCCTCAAGCCTGGATGACACGGGTACCTCTTGTCTCGACGGCAGATGAACGGAGCGACTGGCGCAACAGTTGCGCAGGGGGCGTCGCTCCGGGCTGGCGCCTGCCCTGGTTACCCGCACACAAACGCACAAGTGGTCCAGGCCACAGGGTGGGTACGCAGCGCGACGCGGCGCTCACCGAACGGCTCGACGTCGATGCAGTACGGCGTGAAGGCTCGACGTCGGCGCCGTACGGCGTGAAGGCTCGATGTCAGTGCCGTACGGCATGATGCGTGGCGTGACCGGACGACTGATGCTCCTCGACACCGCCTCGCTGTACTTCCGCGCCTACTTCGGCGTCCCGGACTCCGTGAAGGCGCCGGACGGTTCCCCGGTGAACGCCGTGCGCGGGCTCCTCGACTTCATCGACCGCCTGGTCAAGGACCACCGGCCGGACGCGCTGGTGGCCTGCATGGACGCCGACTGGCGGCCCGAGTGGCGGGTCGAGCTGATCCCCTCCTACAAGGCGCACCGGGTCGCCGAGGAGCGCGAGGTGGGCCCTGACGAGGAGGAGGTACCGGACACGCTGTCGCCGCAGGTGCCGGTCATCGAGGCCGTCCTGGACGCGCTCGGCATCGCGCGCGTGGGCGTCACCGGGTACGAGGCGGACGACGTGATCGGCACGTTCACGGCACGCGCGAAGGGCCCGGTCGACATCGTCACCGGCGACCGCGACCTGTACCAGCTGGTGGACGACGAGCGCGGGGTGCGGGTGCTGTACCCCCTCAAGGGCGTCGGCACCCTCCAGCTCACCGACGAGAGCTGGCTGCGCGAGAAGTACGGCGTCGACGGCGGCGGGTACGCCGATCTGGCGCTGCTGCGCGGCGACCCGAGCGACGGCCTGCCGGGCGTGCCCGGGATCGGCGAGAAGACGGCCGCGAAGCTGCTGGCCGAGTTCGGCGACCTGGCCGGGATCATGGCGGCGGTCGACGACCCGAAGGCCAGGCTGACGCCCTCGCAGCGCAAGCGGCTGGACGAGTCGCGGCCGTATGTCGCCGTCGCCCCGAAGGTCGTACGGGTCGCGCAGGACGTCCCGCTGCCCGACGTCGACACCACACTGCCGCGCACACCCCGGGATCCGGCGGGCCTTGACGAGCTGGCGGTGCGCTGGGGGCTGGGCGGGTCGCTCCAGCGGCTTCTGGTGACGCTGGGGGCGTGAGACGACGGGGCGTGAAAGCGCGTCCCGGTCGCGCGCTTGGGGCTCGTGACACGGGGAATTCGTTCCGTAGATGAGCGACATGCACCGATCCATGAACGTTCATAGCGGCATTCGCCAGGCGGAGGTGCTAACTTAGGTAAACCTAAGCTTGGAACGAGGGAGGCCAGTGATGGCGCTACGCCCTGCCCGCAAGCCGCGGAAGCCCCACTGCGCGCAGGTCATCCGTACCGAACGGCTGACCCCGCACATGCAGCGTGTGGTGCTGGGCGGTGAGGGGCTCGCCGATTTCGCGGCCGACACCTGCACGGACCATTACGTGAAGATGCTGTTCTCCCCCGACGGCGCGAGCTACCCCGAGCCGTTCGACCTGGAGCGCATCCGCGAGGAGCTGCCGCGCGAGCAGTGGCCGGTGACGCGGACGTACACCGTGCGGGCCTGGGATCCCGAGCATCGTGAACTGACCCTGGACTTCGTGCTGCACGGCGACGAGGGCCTGGCCGGCCCCTGGGCGATGCGCGCCGAGCCGGGCGAGACCGTGCATTTCATGGGCCCCGGCGGCGCCTACGCCCCCGACCCGGACGCCGACTGGCATCTGCTGGTCGGCGACGAGAGCGCGCTGCCCGCGATCGCCCGCTCCCTGGAGTCACTGCCGGAAGGTGCCACGGCGTACGCCTTCGTGGAGATCTCCGGCCCCGAGGAGGAGCAGAAGATCGACTCCGACGTGGAGGTCATCTGGCTGCACCGCGGCTCGCGGCCGGTCGGCGAGGCTCTGGTCGAGGCCGTGCGCACGCTCGCCTTCCCCGAGGGCCGGGCGCACGCGTTCGTGCACGGCGAGGCCCACTTCGTGAAGGAGCTGCGCCAACTGCTGCGCGTCGACCGCGGCATCCCCCGCGAGGACCTCTCCATCTCCGGCTACTGGCGCCTCGGCCACAACGAGGACGGCTGGCAGGCGTCGAAGCGGGACTGGAACGCCCGGATCGAGGCGGAGCAGGAGGGGGCGGCGCCGGCGGCGTAGCCCTGATCGGACGTTCGGAAGGGGCGGCACCCTCGCGGGGTGCCGCCCCTTTTTGGTGCCCTCAGACCGAGCGCTGGTAGGAGCGGAACGTCCGGATGGACAGCCACACCGCGGCGACCGCCAGCGCCAGCAGCCCGCCGCCCCGGGTGAGGACGTCGCCCCAGTCGGGGTGGTCGGACATCGCCGAACGGCCCGCGACCATGGCCCAGTCGAGCGGGTTGAAGTCGGCGATGTGCCGCATCCAGCCCGGCATCTGTGACGGCGCCATGAAGGCGGAGGAGAGGAAGGTCAGCGGCAGCAGCAGGAACGTGTTGATGCCGATGATCGACTCACGCTCCCGCACCAGCATGCCAAGTGCGTTGGACAGCGCCCCGAAGACCGTGCCGAGCAGGACCGCGGCGACGACCAGGACGGCGATGCCGACGATGCCGCCCGGGTAGTCGGCGCCGCCCAGCAGGCCGAGCAGCACGATGACGACCGACTGGAGGGCGGTGACCAGGCCGTTGTTGACGACGTTGCCGTTCATCAGCGCGGCCCGGCTGACCGGGGTGGTCAGGAACCGGTCGAGGGTGCCGCGCTGGATCTCGTCCAGCGTGGTCATCCCGGCCCACATGTTGGAGCTGAGGGCGCTCATCACGACGACGCCCGGTACCAGGTAGTCGAGGTAGGAGGTGGTGCCGAAGCCGCCGAGCTCGACGACCTTCCTGAAGAGACTGCCGAACAGGAAGAGCCAGATGACCGGTTGGATCAGGGTGATGACCGCGTAGGCAGGCTGCCGTACGAACACCATGAGTTGACGCTGCGTCATGTACCAGGTCTGGGAGATCGCGGCGCTCATCGCGCACCACCGGTCCCGGCGAGGTTCGCGGTGGTCATCGCGCACCTCCGGTCCGTCCCGGCGGAAATCGCTGTGCTCATCGGGCACCTCCGGTCCGTCCCGGCGGAAATCGCTGTGCTCATCGGGCACCTCCGGTCCCGGCGAGGACGAGGTCCTCGGAGCGGTCTGCCTCGGCCTCGGCGTAACGGCGGCCCGCGTAGCGGAGGTAGACGTCGTCGAGGGACGGACGGGCGACGGTCGCGGTGGCGACTCCGACCCCGGCGCGTTCCAGCGCGGCGAGCAGCGCGGGCATCGCCGCGGCGCCCTCGTCGGCCCGCACGCTGACGCGGCGCCCGTCGACCAGCACCTCGTGCACGCCCGGCAGCCCGTCGAGCGCACCGACGAGGAGCGTTCGCCCCGCGTCCCCGACCGACTGGCGCAGCTCCACATGGACGGCGTCACCACGAAGTTCGCCCTTGAGGGCGTCCGGGGTGCCGGCGACGACGATCCGGCCGCGGTCGACGATCGCGATGCGCTCGGCGAGCCGGTCGGCCTCCTCCAGATAGTGCGTGGTGAGCAGGACGGTCATGCCGTCCTCGACGGCCAGCCGCCCGATCTCGTCCCACATCGCGGCGCGGGTCTCGGGGTCGAGTCCGGTGGTGGGCTCGTCCAGGAACAGCACCTCGGGACGGTGCACAAGCCCGAGGGCGACGTCGAGTCGGCGGCGCATTCCGCCGGAGTACCCCTTGACGGGGCGGTCGGCGGCGTCGGTGAGCCGGAAGCGGTCGAGCAGCTCGGCGACCCGGCGGCCGAGATCGGCGCGGCCCAAGCCGTACAGCCTGCCCTGCAGTTGCAGGTTCTCGCGCCCGGTGGCGACCGGGTCCGCGCCGGAGCTCTGGGCGACCACACCGATCGCGCGGCGCACCCGGTCAGGGTGGCGCAGCACGTCGTGGCCGGCGACGGTGGCCGAGCCCGAGTCGGGGCGGGCCAGAGTGGTGAGGATCTTGACGGTCGTGGACTTGCCGGCGCCGTTGGGCCCGAGGAGGCCGAAGACGGTGCCGGGCTCGACGGTGATGTCCATGCCGTTGAGTGCGGTGACCTCGCCGTAGGTCTTGATCAGTTGGCGCGCCTCGACCGCGGGCGCACGGGTGCCTGGGCTGGTACTGCTCATGACGACTGCTCTCCTGGTGAGCGGATGCGTGATCGATCCGCGTGAGGAGCGCCGGGCTATCCTGGGTGTGCCGCACCTCGATCGCCCGGTCGCGCCTCAGGGCGGACTCGGTTCGGGGTTCGAGACCCTGGCGGGGCTGCTGCAACAGCACCGCCGGGGTCTGTTTTCTCGGAGTCGCTGGGTGACTCCTGTATCTGGAGCTGCTAGGTGAACTCCTGCGGCATCTCCCCCGTCTCGTGATACCGCCGCCACGGCTCGACGCCGGGCAGGGTGCCCTTCCTGATCTCCTCAAGAAAGCCGCGGACCCACTCGGCCTGCGCCTCGACCATGTGCAACTGGTACTCGGTCTCGACCAGGAAGAGCCTCGGCAGCGTCTCGTAGAGCTTCTCCAGCGCTCCACGGCCGCTCGCCGCCTGCACCTCCAGGGCCTTGACGCGCTCCTCCAGCAGCCGCACCACCTCGTCGGGCGGCAGCGCGCCCATCAGCGAGAGCGCGGTCTCGAAGATCGGGTACTCCTTCGCGGGCACGGCCATGAGGTCCGACAACCACTCGGTCATCTCCTCACGGCCGGCCTCGGTGAGCCCGTACACCGTGCGCTCGGGCCGGTTTCCCTGCTTCTGCACGTCCGTGACCTCGACGAATCCATGCTTCTCGAGGTTCTGCACGACGGTGTACAGCGAGCCGTAGTTGATCTTCGTACTGGCGTCCTTGCCCTGCTGCCGCAGGGTCTGCGCGATCTCGTACGGATGCATCGGCTTCTGCCACAGCGTCGTCAGCACGGCGAGCGCGAGCGGATTGCTGAGCTTGCGGCGCCTCAGGGCCATGATCTCTACCTCGCATCCGAATATCCGTGGCCGAACATATCGCGAGCTGACTCAATGAGTCAATAGACACGATGTATCGCGTTTGAGGCAGCGCGACCAAGCGATGCCGGCCGCGCACGCGAGTGGCGACTTGTCCGCAGACCATGAGTATTGGCCGCGATCCGCAGGGCACTTCAGCAGATCCACGGCAATCTGCGCAGATCCCACCCCTGGCGGGCCGGCACACAGGTCCGCTCGATCTTCGTCTCAACACTGCGGCCAGCGGTGGTGCTGCGTGCGCCGATTCGTGCGCCCTGCCGTGCGGGGTACGCGCGCTCTTACCATAGGATTGAAGTCGGCCATAATTTCGAGTGGGAGGTCCCGTTAGCCGATTTGTCAGGTCCGGATGCACGCCCAAGCAGCCACGAGCTCAAGGCGGACGACAGCGGGACCATCGTGCTGATTTGACGCCGCTTCAGGAGCGGGTGGCCCACTGCCGAGCCGATTGTCGTCAGCTCCATATGCACAGGTTGAAGGTGCCGCATGCCCCTTGACGAACAACCCGTGAACATAGAGATCCGCTACCCCGTCTCCTGGATGAAACCGGCCCGCGAAGGTCTCGCCGAGAAGCTCGACGGCGCCGCGTTGGCCTGGCTGGACAAGCACGGTCTGTTGACGGACCCGGAGAACCGGCGCAACGCTGAGACCTGCGACTTGGGACAGGCTGTCGCGCTAAGTAACCCCACCGCGCAATCGGAAGACCGGCTGACCTTCTATGCCAGGTTCCTGGGCCTGTGGTTCCTCTACGAGGACAGCATCGAAGGAATCGGCACCCAGGACGGCTATCCCGGCTTGATCTCGAAGGCCCTCACCACGGGGTTCAGCTCTGAGTCACTGTCGGCCACGCCGACACTGACCCCATGGCTGGCACTTGGCAGCGAGATGACCGAGAACATGAGCCCCCAGTGGTGCCGACGCTTCACCGCTCGGTTCGAAGCGTGGCAGTACTCCGTCGCTGACGAGGCGATTCTCTTCCGTCGCGAGGGACTGGCAGCCGATCTCGACACATACCTGACGGTTCGCCTGCACACACTGGGGATGTACGTCGCCACCGACATGATCGAGTACACCCTGGGGCGAGAACTGCCGCCAGAAGTCTTCGCCGACCCGGATGTCACCGAGATCTACCGCCTCATCTCAGCTCTGTGCCTCGTCGACAACGATCTGCACTGCATCACCAAGGACCGGGTCGCAGGGTTTCCCAACCTCGTCTCGGCCACCGCGCGGGACCGGGGCCTGAGCGAGGTCCAGAGTTGCGCACGACTGCTGGACTGGCACGATCAGCTCGTGAGCCGATTCATGTCGGTGGAGCGCCGGCTTCGCAGCAGCCGGACAGACATCGATATCGGGTGGTGGCTGGACTGCGTGCACTTCATGATCACTGGTCTGTGCCTCTGGCACCGAAACGCGCCCAGGTACCAGGTGGAGCACAGGACCGCCGAGGGCCGACGTATAAGGCTCGTCCTCGGGTCCTGACTCGGTCGGCTGTCGGCCCCGAGTGCTTCGAGTTCACTGCCCGTTGGGGTGATCATCGTGCCGATCACTGCCGCTGGTCCCTGGATGCGAGGCCGGACGACCAATCCGAAACTGGCTACCGACGACGCCGGGATCCTGCCCGGCTATGAGGGGCAGTCTCTGGCGTCGGCCGCCGAACAATCTCTCGTACGCTTGATCGTGATGAGACGCCGTACTCCGCCCCCGTCCTCTCCCCTGCCGCAGCGCGACGGGGTGGATCCGGTGCGGGTGCGGTTGCCTGTCGGGGACGGGTGGGCCACCGTACGCGATCATCTCGTGACGCGGCTCGCGGCCGGGGCCGGAGCGATCGACGGGATGCTCGACGCGGGGCTGATCGTGGACGCCGCGGGGCGCCCGGTGACGCGGGACACGGCCTACGTGCCGGGGATGTACGTGTGGTTCCATCGGCAGCTGCCCGATGAGGAGCGGGTGCCGTTCGCAATCGACGTTCTCTACCGGGACGACCACCTTGTGGTGGCCGACAAGCCACACTTCCTTGCCACCACACCACGCGGCAGCCATGTCGCCGAGACTGCCCTGGCACGACTGCGGCGGCAGCTGGGCGTCCCGACGCTGGGCGCGGCGCATCGGTTGGACAGGCTGACGGCCGGCCTGGTGCTGTTCACCGTGCGGCCCGAGGAACGCGGCTCCTACCAGTCACTGTTCCGCGACAAGCGGGTGGCGAAGGAGTACGAGGCCGTGGCCCGGTACGAACCCGCACTGGACCTGCCACGCACTGTGCGCAGCCGGATCGTCAAGGAACGCGGGGTGATGGCGGCCCGGGAGGTCGAGGGCGAGCCCAACGCCGTCAGCCGGGTCGAGTTGCTGGAGCACCACAACGGGCTCGCCCGGTACCGGCTGATGCCGAGTACCGGGCAGACGCACCAACTTCGGGTGCACATGAGCACGCTGGGGGTACCTATCCTCGGCGATCCCCTCTATCCCGTGGTGACCGGGCCTGTGGCGGACGGTGACTTCCGACGCCCGCTCCAACTGCTGGCGCGGGTGCTGGAGTTCACTGATCCGGTGACGGGGCGCGAGCACAGGTTCGTCAGCTCGCGCCTGCTACAGGCCTGGTCGTCGTACGACGAGTGGGCCGGGTAGCCCCGTTGGCCGATCGGCTCAGTCGCCGCGCCACCAGCGCAGGAGACGCCGGAACACACCTGGCCGGCTGACCGGTTCGTGCGTGGCCGCCGGTGTCGGAACGGCGTGCTCCGAACCAGGCTGCGGCGGCACCGCACCGACCGGCCGGCTCCACGGTGGCACCGGGTTGCCGGAGGACCGCTCTGTGACGCCCTGCTGGGGCTTCGGCGCGAACTTCACCGGCAGCTGCACCAGGTGCCGGCTGGAGACCGATGAGCGCCAGCTCAGCTCGTCCTCGTCACAGGCGAGTTGGACGTCCGGCAGGCGGGTCAGCAGCGCGTCGACGCCGACGTCGGCGATGGCGCGGCCGATGTCCTGGCCCGGGCACTCATGAGGGCCGCCACCGAAGGCAAGGTGGGAGCGGTTGCCCTGCATGTTGGCCTTGAGGTCGGGTCGGACGCGCGGGTCGACGTTGCCCGGCGCGATGCCGAAGAGGAGGCCGTCGCCCTTGCGGATGCGCTGGGTGCCCAGCTCGGTGTCCTGCTTCGCGATGTACGGCAGGACGATGCTGAACGGCGGCTCGTCCCACAGGGACTGCTCGACAGCCTGGGGCACCGTCATCTGGCCGCCCTTGAGCTGGGCTCGGAACCGTGGGTCGGTGAGCACCACCCGCAGTACGTTGGCGAGCAGGTTGGCGGTGTTCTCGTACGCCGCCATCAGGACGATGCGCAGGTGCTGGCCGACCTCGTCGTCGGTGAGCCGGGCCGGGTGGTTGATGAGGTGGCTGGTGAAGTCATCCTGGGGTTCGGCTCGGAGGCGGGCGGTGAGCCGCATCAGGACGTCCATGACGTACGCGTTGCTGGCGATCGAGGTCTCGGTGCCCTTGGGCAGGTCGCGGGCGGCCTGCACGAGCCGGTCGTTGTACTCGTCCGGCATGCCGAGGATCTCGCACATCACTGCCATGGGAAGGTGCTCGGCGAACTGGCTGACCAGATCGGCCCTGCCCTGCTCACAGAACTTGTTGACGAGCTGTTGGGTCGCTCGGTTGATGTGGCGGCGGATGCCCCGATGGTCAATGGTCGACATGGCGCCCGTTACGGCGCCGCGCAACCGCAGGTGCTCATCACCCTCGGCGTGGCTGCAGACGGGCTGCCAGGCGAAGACCGGCATGAGCGGATGGTCGGGTTTGACCGTGCCGTCCTGCAAGGCGCTCCACAACCGGCTGTCACGGCAGTACTGCGAGGGGGTGCTCACCATGTGCAGGTTCTCGGCGTGGCCGAGCACCACCCAGACCGGCACGTCCTGGTGCAGCAGCGCGGGCGCCACGGAGCCGTGCTCGGCACGGAGCTTCTCGTAGACCGCTCCCAGGTCCTCTGCCTCGGGACCGTGCAGGCGACGCAGGCCGCCGGGGCCGATGTCATGTGCGGGGCAGCCGGGAGGCGGGGCGGCAGTGGGCTCGTCCGTACCGATCGGGGAGTGAGATTCAGGCGTCACGATGGTCGCTCCGAAGCTGAAGTGTGTACAGGAGGTAATGAGATCCGCCGGTTCGGGCGGTTGAACAAAGCCGAGGCCGAGGGGTAGTCGTATGCGCGCGGCTCAGGCAACGCGTATGCGGCTCATGGGACATGAGCGGGCCGTACGGCTCCGGGACGGGGGGAGGCAGCCGTACGGCTCGATCAATACGTGGCTCACACAGGCGCCTTCGCCGTAGCCAGCGCGTGCAGGAAGTGCATCAGCGTCATCAGGACGTCGCGGCTGGACGCCCGGCGGCGGACGTCGCATTCCACGATGGGGATCTCCTCGGACACGTCGAGCGCCGTACGGAGTTCGGAGACGGGGTAACGAGGCGCGTCCGGGAAGGTGTTGACGGCCACCACGAAGGGCACCCCGCGCTCCTCGAGTCGCCCGATGACGTCGAAGCTGACCTCGAGGCGGCGAGTGTCGACCAGCACGACCGCGCCCAGCGCGCCTTCGAACAACCCGTTCCACAGGAACCAGAAGCGCTCCTGGCCGGGAGTACCGAAGAGGTACAGCACGAGTTGCTCGGTGATGCTGATACGGCCGAAGTCCATCGCGACCGTCGTGGCCGTCTTGGTCGGCGAGCCGAAGTTGTCGTCGACGCCGATGCCGGCCTGCGTCATCGTCTCTTCGGTGGTCAGTGGCCTGATCTCGCTGACCGAGCCGACCATCGTCGTCTTGCCGACGCCGAAGCCGCCCACGATCACGATCTTGACCGCGGCCTCGGCCGTCTGCGGCAACTGGTCCTCGGTCCGGGGGCCGGGGACGGTGTCAGAGCCTTTGAAGTCCATGCATCACCGCTTCGAGGATTGAACGGTCGGCGACGGTCTGACGCACGATCGGGGCGCGTGCCGTCACCAGCCCGGCCGCCAGCATGTCGGTGAGCAGGACCGTGATCACGCTGAACGGAAGGTTGAGATAGGCCGAGAGTTCGGCCACGGACAGGGGGGTGGTGGTGAGCCGGAGTAACGCCGACTGCTCGGGCGTCGCGGCAGGCGGGGGGTCTGCGCGCGCCACGATCAGGGCGACGAGGTCGAGGTCGCCGTCGCGCTCGCCACCGTCCGGCCCGGCCACCACGAAGAGCCGCTCGGGGTTCTTCTGCTTCCCGGGCCCGGGAGGGGGAGGCGGGGAGGGCGGTTGCTCCTTGGGGTATCGCCGCCGGCGTTGCGGAGGAGTCATACGGTCTGGCCGTTGCGCCTGGGCGGACTGGTGAGATGGGCGCCGATACGGGCGACGAGGTCGGACATGCGGTTGCTCATCCGGCCGGGTTCGGCGAACGTGTCGGACAGCACGGCGAGATAGGCGTTGGCGCCGGCGGCCATCAGATAGAAATAGCCGCCGTTGATCTCGATGAGGACCATCTTCATCTTGCCGTCGCTCTTCGGGATCTCCGAGGCGACCGCGCTCGCCAGGCTCTGAAGTCCGGCGCAGGCCGCGGCGACTCGGTCGGCGGTGTCCGGGTCGCCGCCGTAGCGGGCGATGCGCAGTCCGTCCGCGGACAGCACCACGATCATCTGGATGCCCGGTACGCCGTCGTGGAGCTCCTTGAGCATCCAGTCGAAGTTGGCGCGCTGCTGGATCACTTGAGGTCCCCCTCGTCTTCGGCCTCGGCGCCGGCCGGTTGAGTTCGCGGTTGGAGTGTGAGCGGGTCGGGCTTGTCCTTGAGTCCGTCCCAGAACGCCTCGACCCAGGCTCCAGGCGCAGGCTCGTCCTTCATCGGCTCGGGCTCGGGCTCGGACGTGGGCGTCGACCAGATGGTCGGCCGTCCCTCTCGCTCGGCCTGCTCGATGGCCGCCTGCTCGGCGATGCGCTTGCTGAGCGGGGTCTTGACCCGGCTGCGGCGCTGGGGCAGCCCGCCCGGAGTCCATTCGGTGACGACCGGGACGTCGTCCTCCATGGAAGCCGCGGCGGCGATCTTCGGGCTGGTCGGGCGCCTCTTCTTGGGAGCGCGCTTGGGACCTTCGAGCGCATCGGGGTCGTCGGCCTTGGGCGCCGCCCCCGCTCCGATGCCATGGGCGAGTCCGGGCGCGGGCTCGCTGGTCATCATCTCGCGCGGCACGACGAGGACGGCGCGGACGCCGCCGTACGCGGACGACCGCAGCGAGACCTGCATCTTGTAGGCCGTGCAGAGGCGACCGACGACAGCCAGGCCCAGGCGTGGGGACTCCCCGAGGTCCTGGAGGTCGGTGCCCTGCTTGGCACGTTCGAGCATGCCCTCGACTCTGGCGCGGGCCTCCTCGCTCAGGCTGACACCGGCGTCCTCGATCTCGATCGCGACGCCGGTCTGCACCTCGGTCGCGGTGACGTGCACCTTGGTCTGCGGCGGCGAGTATCGGGTGGCGTTGTCGAGGAGTTCGGCCGCCGCGTGAATGATCGGTTCGACGGAGATGCCGGCGATGTTGACCTGGACGATGGAGTCCAGGCTGATGCGGCGGTACTCCAGGATCCGGGACATCGCGCCGCGCAGCACGCTGTACAGCGGGACGGGGTCGGGCCACTGGCGTCCGGGTCGGCCGCCGCCGAGCACGGAGATGGAGTCGGCGAGGCGGCCGATCAGCATGGTGCCGTGGTCGATGCGCAGGAGGTCGTCGAAGACCTCGGGGTTGCGCCCGTGGTCCTCCTCCATCTCGCGGAGTTCCACGGCCTGTTGGTGGACGATCGACTGGACGCGGCGGGCGATGTTGACGAAGGAGCGCTGGGCCGAGTCGCGCAGGGCTTCCTCGTGGTCGACGATGTCGAGCATCGACTTCACCAACTCGACCTGGGACGGGGCAAGTTGGTCGTAGGACGGGTCGAGCTCGGCTAGGTCTCGAATCACTTCGTGGGGTGAATTGCCACAGCGCAGCGAGTAGATCGCGGCGGGCGTGATCTCCGTGGCGAGGCGGGCCATCTCCTCGCCGTGGGCGGCTACGCGGCGTTCCAGATACGCGGTGTGACGGGCGTGCTCGGCCCGCGTGTCCCGCAGTGCGCGACCGCGGCGTACCGCTTCGGCCGCCGAGGCCAGCACCAGCAGCATGGCCACGGCACCGCACACACCGACGGCCGTCCGGGCCGGGTCCGCCACCAGGGCGACGGCGGCTCCGATCGCCGCGGCCATCACTATGGCCGGCAGCAACAGCACACGTGCGTAGGGGAGTTCACGGCGTCGGGGCGGGGATTGAACGCTCACCATGTGGGCCCTCTGAAACTGATCGGGTGGGTGTAGGGGGAGCTTGCAGCGGGGTACGTCATGGGTATGTCGGAATCTTCTGCGCGTTTGGGAACAAGCGCACGATTACACCTCAACTCGGTGCGCTGCGGGCGAGCTTAGTCCGACCGGATCATCGCTGTGTCATATTCAGCAAGCACCTGAAACGGGGTGTGCGGCAGCGGTACGCTCAGCCTCATTTATACGCTCAGATAACATTCGAACACGATCGGTAATGGCGTGAGAATGTTCGAAGGTCACTCGCCGTGAGGGGTGAAGATCGGGTTCCGCACCCGGGATCAAGTGATCAGCGAGCGATCAGCAGGCGATCAGCGGGAGATGTGACGCCGGTCCGGCGAAGGCCGACGAGAGGCGCGGCGCGCCTGGACCGCGGCGGGAGCCGCAAAGGGCGGCGGAAACAACAAGGGCAAGGAGCTTCTCCGCTCCCTGCCACTCTCAACTTATAGCGCACTGGGGGGCTTGCGGCAAGGCCCCCTCCATGCCGCAGAATCTCCGGCCGTAGGCCCACGACCTGCGGAAACGGGAGGCATACCAGTGCGTGCGTGTGATGTGGCTGCGGGCGCCGGGAGCGTCGCCGCACACGAGGTCCGCCGACGAGCGACTTACGGAGCCATAGCTTTGAACCCCCTCACCACCAGTGCCTTCGCCCTGCCCGAACGCCTCTCCCCCAAGGCCGATCCGGCGCTCGTCGCCGCCGACGAGCGGCACTTCGCCGCCATCGCCGAGTGCCTCGAACAGTCCATCGCCGAGCTGTCCGACCGTCTCGCCGCCGCACGCAAGGAACCGGGTGGCACCGGCCGGGAGGCGATGGACCGCGACAACGAGATCCACCGGCTCAGCGCCCGTCTGCGCACCCTGCGCCGCTTCGGCCTTGACCTGTGCCTGGGACACATGGTCGGCGCGGACAACCCCGAGCCGGTCTACGTGGGCCGCCTCGGCCTGACCGACAGCACGGGCCGCCGGCTGCTCGTCGACTGGCGCTCCCCCGCGGCCGAGCCGTTCTTCGGCGCCACCCACGGCAACCCGATGGGCCTGGCCGGCCGCCGCCGGTACCGCTGGACCGAGGGCCGGATCAGCGACTACTGGGACGAGGTGTTCACCCCGGACGGCTTCGCCGGGCATGCCGCGCTCGACGACCAGTCCGCGTTCATCGCGAGCCTGGCCGGCGACCGCTCCCCCAGGATGCGGGACGTGCTCGGCACGATCCAGGCCGACCAGGACGCCATCATCCGCGCCGGATCCCGCGGCGCACTCGTCGTCGACGGCGGCCCCGGCACGGGCAAGACCGTCGTCGCCCTGCACCGCTCCGCCTACCTGCTGTACTCCGACCCACGGCTCGACCAGCGCCGGGGCGGCGTCCTGTTCGTCGGTCCGCACCGGCCGTATCTGAGTTACGTCTCCGACGTCCTGCCGAGCCTCGGCGAGGAGGGCGTGCAGACCTGCATCCTGCGGGACCTGGTCCCCGAGGGGGCCGCGGCGACCGTCGAGCCCGACCCGGAGGTGGCCCGCCTGAAGTCGTCCGCGGACCTGGTGCGGGCGATCGAGAAGGCCGTCCGCTTCTACGAGGAGCCGCCCACCGAGACCATGACGGTCACGACCCACTGGTCCGACGTACGGCTGACCGCCCGCGACTGGGCCGTGGCGTTCGACGCGGCCGAGCCCGGTGTGCCGCACAACGAGGCCCGCGACCAGGTCTGGGAGGAACTGCTGACGATCCTGGTCGAGCAGCACGAGGAGGACGCCTCCGGCGACGACGGCGAGGTCTCCCCCGACCTGATCCGCAGGTCCCTGTCGCAGAACCGTGAGCTGCGCGGCGCCTTCGACCGCTCCTGGCCGTTGCTGGAGGCGACCGACCTGGTCGGGGACCTGTGGTCGGTGCCGGCATATCTGCGGATGTGCGCTCCCTGGCTCGACCGCGAGAAGGTGCGGCGGCTCCAGCGCGCGGACGCCCGGGCGTGGACGGTGTCCGACCTGCCGCTGCTGGACGCGGCACGGCAACGGCTCGGCGATCCGGAGGCCGCCCGCCGCAGGCGTCGGCACGCGGGCATCCTCGCCGCCCAGCGCGAGCGGATGACGCAGGTCGTCGACAACCTCATCGAGGCCACGGCGAACTCCGGTGCCGACGGCGACGAGGGCGAGGGCCTGGTGATCATGTTGCGCGGCCAGGACGCCCAGGTCAGTCTGGTCGACGAGGCCGAGCTGACCGACATCGCCCCGGACCGGCTCGCCGGCCCGTTCGCGCACATCGTCGTCGACGAGGCGCAGGAACTGACCGACGCGGAATGGCAGATGCTGCTCCAGCGCTGCCCGTCGCGCAGCTTCACCATCGTCGGCGACCGTGCCCAGGCCAGGCACGGTTTCACGGAGTCCTGGCAGGACCGCCTGGCCCGCATCGGCCTCGACCGGATCGAACTGGCCTCCCTCAACGTCAACTACCGCACCCCGGCGGAGATCATGACGGAGGCCGAACCTGTCATCCGAGCCGCGCTGCCGGACGCCAATGTACCGACGTCGATCCGCAGCGGAGGGCTCCCCGTCGTCCACGGATCGGTTTCGGAGCGGGACTCGATCCTCGACACCTGGCTCGCCGAACACACCGAGGGAATCGCCTGCGTCATCGGCGACCCCACGTTCCGCCCGACGGACCGGGTGCGGTCACTGACCCCCGAGCTGTCCAAGGGCCTGGAATTCGACCTGGTCGTCCTCATGAACCCGGAGAGGTTCGGCGAGGGCATCGAAGGAGCGGTGGACCACTATGTGGCGATGACCCGGGCAACCCGGCAACTGATCATCCTGACAGGCGCCGAGTGCACGGCCTAGGGGCGCGGGGCCGCATCGATATGCGGCCCCGCCGCGCGGGCGCGACCAGCCACAACGAACCCCGCGCCCGCCGGCAAACCCCTCACCCCACCGACGAGTAGGCGACAACCCCTCGCAGCAGCCCCTCAACAGCCTTACGCGCGCTCTTCCCCACGGTCGAGTCCGAAGGAGACGCCGCCGAGATCTGACCCAGCACATCGATCACCTGCTTGCACCACCGCACGAAGTCCCCGGCCGGCATCTCCGCCTCCCGCAGCACCTCGTCCAGCCCCTTGCCGCTGGCCCACATATAGGCGGCCCAGGCAAAGCCCAGATCCGGTTCACGCTGCCCGACGCCCTCGGTCTGGGTGATCCGGAAGTCCTCCTCCAGAGCATCCAGCCGGCCCCAGATCCGCACCATCTCACCCAGCGCGGCCTTGGCCTTGCCCGACGGCAGCTTCGGAGCCATCGCGTCGTCCCCGACCCGTGCCTCGTACACCAACGCCGAGACACAGGCGGCCAGTTCGGCAGGACCGAGGCCCTCCCACACCCGCTCGCGCAGGCACTCGCTGGCCAGCAGGTCGAGTTCGCCGTACAGCCGCGCGAGGCGCTTGCCGTGCTCGGTCACCTCGTCGCCGCGCAGATAGTCCAGCTCGGTCAGCAGCGCGACGATGCGGTCGAAGGTGCGCGCGATCGTGTTCGTGCGGCCTTCGATACGGCGCTCCAGCTGCGAGGTGTCCCGCAGCAGCCGGTGGTAGCGCTCGGCCCAACGGGCGTGGTCCTCACGGTCGTTGCAGCCGTGGCAGGGGTGCGCCCGCAGGGCCTTGCGCAGTCGGTCGATCTCCCGGTCGTCCGCGGCCTGGGAGCGCCGCTTGCGGTGCCGGTCGGGTGAGATGTGCCCGGCCTTGGTGCGCAGCGCGGACGCCAGGTCCCGACGGGACTGCGGGGAGCGCGGGTTGAAGGACTTCGGGATGCGCATCCGCTCCAGCGCCTCCACGGGCACCGGGAAGTCCATCGACGCCAGCCGCTTGACCTGCCGCTCGGCGGTCAGGACCAGCGGGCGCGGCCCGTCATGGTGCTCGAAGCCGCGGTGGCCGTTGGAACGGCCGGCCGGCAGACCCGGGTCGAGCACCAGCGCGAGCCCGGCGTACTTGCCGGTCGGCACATGGATGACGTCGCCCGGCTTGAGCTTCTCCAGCGCGACGGCGGCCTCCGCGCGGCGCTCCACCGCGCCCTGGCGGGCCAACTCGTTCTCGCGGTCCTTCAGTTCGCGGCGCAGCTGCGCGTACTCCTCGAAGTTCCCGAGGTGGCAGGTCATGGACTCCTTGTAGCCCTCCAGCCCCTCCTCGTTGCGCTGCACCTGGCGCGAGATCCCGACGACCGACTTGTCGGCCTGGAACTGCGCGAAGGACGTCTCCAGCAGTTCGCGCGAGCGGTGCCGCCCGAACTGCTCGACGAGGTTGACCGCCATGTTGTACGACGGCTTGAAGCTGGACCGCAGCGGATAGGTGCGCGTGCCGGCCAGACCCGCGAGGTGGTCCGGGCTCATGCCGCGCTGCCACAGCACGACGGCGTGTCCCTCGACATCGATGCCGCGGCGGCCCGCACGGCCGGTCAGCTGGGTGTACTCGCCCGGGGTGATGTCGGCGTGCTGCTCGCCGTTCCACTTGACGAGCTTCTCCAACACCACCGAACGCGCGGGCATGTTGATTCCGAGGGCGAGGGTCTCGGTGGCGAACACGGCCTTGACCAGGCCGCGGACGAACAGCTCCTCGACGACCTCCTTGAAGGTCGGCAGCATGCCCGCGTGGTGGGCGGCTATACCGCGCTCGAGACCCTCCAGCCACTCGTAATACCCGAGGACGTGCAGGTCCTCCGTCGGGATGGACGCGGTGCGCTCCTCGACGAGGGCACGCACCTTCTCCCGGGCCTCGTCGTCGTTCAGCCGCAGCCCCGCGTGCAGGCACTGCTGGACGGCGGCCTCGCAGGCGGCACGGCTGAAGATGAAGGTGATGGCGGGCAGCAGGCCCTCGGCGTCGAGGCGTTCGATGACTTCGGGCCGCCCGGGCGTCCACACCCGGGAGCGCTGTCTGCGCTCGCGCTCCCGGTCGGCCTCGCGCATGGCGCGGCCGCGTCTGCGGTCCTGGTAGGACGGCCGGGTCGCCTCCATGCGGGCCAGCCGTGTGAGGTCGGGGTTGACGGCCTTCTTGCTGCCCTCGCCCTCCTCGAACAGGTCGTACATCCGGCGTCCGGCGAGCACGTGCTGGAACAGCGGCACCGGCCGGTGCTCGGAGACGATGACCTCGGTGTCACCGCGGACGGTGTCGAGCCAGTCGCCGAACTCCTCGGCGTTGGACACGGTCGCCGACAGCGAGACGAGGGTGACCGACTCGGGAAGGTGAATGATCACCTCTTCCCATACTGCGCCGCGGAAGCGGTCGGAGAGGTAGTGCACCTCGTCCATGACCACGTAGCCGAGGCCGAGGAGGGTCTGGGACCCGGCGTACAGCATGTTCCGCAGCACCTCGGTGGTCATCACGACCACCGCGGCGTCGGGGTTGACGCTGTTGTCGCCGGTCAGCAGGCCGACCATGCCGTTGCCGTAACGGCGGCACAGGTCGGCGTACTTCTGGTTCGAGAGCGCCTTGATGGGGGTGGTGTAGAAGCACTTCTTGCCCTGCATCAGGGCGAGGTGGACGGCGAACTCGCCGACGATCGTCTTGCCGGAGCCGGTGGGCGCGGCCACCAGCACGCCCTTCCCCGTCTCGAGCGCCTGGCATGCCTCGATCTGGAAGGGGTCGAGGCCGAAGTCGTACATCTCGCGGAAGGAGGCGAGCGCGGTGGCCTGCTCGGCGGCGCGCCTGTGTGCTGCCGCATACCGCTCGGCCGGTGAGAGGTCCTCTGTCATCGTGCTTTCGAGCGTACCGGGCGCCACTGACAACAGGACGATCATTATCCGGATCGGCATCCGGCAAACCCGGGATCCGCGCAGCTCACGACCGCGAAGCGGAAGCGGCCGGGTGCGCCCCGTAGGCGTCCCGGCCGCTTCCCGCTGAGAGGCGTCTCTCAGGTGACGTCGTCGTAGCCGTTGACCCGCTCCGTGGTCGCCTGTTCGGGCAGCGCCCGGCTCGCGGAGACGGACTCGACCTCACCGATGTCCTCGGGGGTCAGATCGAGGTCGGAGGCCTCGTCGTCGTCGGGGCCCATGGCATCCCGGCGGCGCCTGCGGCGGTCGTTGAGCATGGAGACGGTGACGGCGGCGAAGTACAGGACCCAGATCGGTCCGGCGAGGGCCATCATCGTCAGCGGGTCGGTGCTCGGCGTGGCGATCGCCGCGAACACGGTGATGCCCATGATCATGCCGCGCCACCAGCCGAGCATGCGCTTGCCGGTGATCGCGCCCGTGAAGTTGAGCATCACGAGCAGCAGCGGCAGCTCGAAGGAGAGACCGAAGACGATCACCATGCGCGTGACGAGGTCGAGCAGATCGTCGAGCGGCAGCAGGTTGTCGACGCCGAACGGGGTGAACTCGATCAGCACGTCGGCGGTCTTCGGCAGCACCTTGTAGGCGAAGAAGGCGCCGGCGAGGAAGAGCGGGAAGCCGGTGCCGACGAAGGCGTAGGCGTACTTCCGCTCGTGCTTGTGCAGGCCGGGGGCGACGAAGGCCCACAGCTGGTACAACCAGACCGGTGCGGCGAGCACGACACCGGCCATCAGGGACACCTTGAGGGCCAGCGTGAACGGCGCGAGCAGGCCGTTGATGGTGATCTGCGCGCACGGATTCTCGTCGCGCGCCGTCTTGGCCAGTTCCTCGAACGACTTCGGGCAGCCGACCGACTCCAGGACCGGCTTGGTGAAGAAGTTGATGATCTCCTGATAGAAGAAGGCGGCGACGATCGTGATGATGACGATCGCGAGCAGCGCCTTCGCGAGCCGGTTGCGGAGCTCACGAAGGTGTTCCGCGAGGGGCATCCGCCCCTCGGGATCCTTCTCCTCTTTGCGGGCAGACTTCAGCAACCCACGTTCCCATCTCGTGCGGCGGGCCGGAGGTCACCGGCCCTGCGTCAGCGCTTGGTGGTGTCCGTCGGCTCGTTGACCGGGCGCGAGCTGGTCACGTCACCGGGGGAGGCCTGGATGATGCGCTGAGCCGGGGGCTGCTGGTCGTCACCGGCGTTGTTCGGCGGGTCGGCCGGGGCGGCGGACTTGTTGTCGTCCTTCATCGCCTTGGCCTCGCTCTTCAGGATCCGGGCGGACTTGCCGAGCGAGCGCGCCATGTCCGGAAGCTTCTTCGCGCCGAACAGCAGGATGATGACGACGAGGATGAGAATGATCTCGGGGGCTCCGAGCCTTCCGAACATAAGTCTTTACCTTCTCACCGAGGCGGCTGGGGTGGGATGCTGTCCGATCGGTCGGACATGTGTCCGAACGATCGTGTTGACAGCGATCGTAACGCTCAGGGGTAAACGAGAGGCAATCCCCGTGCGTACTACTCCCTGTCCGCGGTCCGGGCCTCGTTCTCCGACCCGCGACCAGCAGCGTACCTTTCCCCGATGCCAAGTTGACAGGGCGAAGTGGCCCAAAACGCATGCGGCACTGCACTCACACCCATTCCTTGGGGTGACTACAGGGAGTCCACGGCGCGGGCCGCGCTCATGCTCGCCCGCTCCAGGTCCTCGGCGGCCCTGCTGATGCGCTGTGCCGAGTCCGTCACCTGCCGGCCGAGTCGCTGAGCCTCCAGGAAGACCCGCACGGCGAGCACACCGAGGACGGCGAGACCCAGGAAACCCACAGCTACCGCGAACATCGGCCAGAACATGAGGGCGAGCCTAGACCGTCCTAGACCGTGGAGTGCAGCCGCAGGGTGCTGACACCGCCGCCGGTCAGCAGCTCGATGATCCGCTCGCCGGCGGGCTTGCGGACGGCGACGCCGCAGTCGGGGCAGGTGAAGGAGTAGAACGTCGTACGGCTGGTGGCGCCGATGGCGAGGCGCAGGGCGCTCGCGCCGAGCTCGAAGCGGCCTCGGCAGTCCGGGCAGCCGGCCCTGAACACCACCGGAGCCACGCTTCTCATCCCGGCGAACGCTGACGCCACCGTGATTCCCCGCACACCGGACCCGGACGTAGCCGACTCGCTCAAAGCCCTTGCTCCTGCCTGTCGCCCTGCCGCTCCTGAACCACACGCGTCCCGTGGGACTCCTGCACCTCGACCCCGTCGTACGCCGCGAGTGCCTCGCGGGCCGCCTGGCGGGCGCTGTCGGCCAGCTCGGGCGGCGACACGATGCGGCCGTCGCGGCCCAGCCGGAGCGCCAGGCGCCGCAGCGACGCCGGGTCGGGGGTACGCAAGGTGATACGCAGCCCGCCGTCCGCAAGCTCATCCGCGCTGTCGTGCGGGTAGTACTCGGCGACCCAGCGCCCGCCCGGACCGACCTCCACGACGACCTCCGGGTCCTCGGCCGCGGGCTGCACCAGCCCCTCGGACAGGTCCCGCAGCTCCACCTCGGGCGGCGCGGACGGCTCGTCGAGGATCTTGATCTCGGCGACCCGGTCGAGGCGGAAGGTGCGCCGGGCCTCGGAGCGCCGGCACCAGGCCTCGACGTAGGTGTGGCCGACGCTGACCAGGCGGATGGGGTCGATCTCGCGCTCGGTGACCTCGTCGCGGGCCGGTGAGTAGTAGCGGATCCAGAGCCGGCGCCGCTCGGAGATCGCCCGGTCGACGTCCGCGAAGACACCGCCCTCGGCCTCGAAGGTCACCGACAGCCGGGCACTCGCGCCGGCGGCCTCGCCCGAGGCGGTCTCCACCTTGGCGGTCGCCCGCAGCAGCGCCTGCCGGTCGCTCTCGCGCAGGCCGGGCAGTGTGGCCACCGCGCGGGCGGCCACCAGCAGCGCGGTCGCCTCGTCGGCGGCGATCCGCAGCGGCTCGGCCACGTCGTCGGGGTTGTGCCACCAGATGCGCTCGCCGTCGGTGTCGATGTCGAGGAGATCGCCGCCGCGGAAGCTGGTGCCGCACATGGGCAGCACATCGAGGTCGGAGACCAGTTCGTCCTCGGAGATCCCGAAGGCGCGCGCGACGTCCTCGACGCGGGCACCGGGACGCTCCTTCAGATACGTCACCAGCGAGAGCATCCGCCGGGTCTGGTCGATGGCGTTGACGGGCCTGACCGGTTTGCCTGCCACTGTCTCGCTCCGCTCCCCCTCAGCCCTTGGCCACGGCACGCAGCCGGTCCACGACGTCGGCCCGCAGTTCGGCGGGCTCCAGCACCACCACGTCCGGCCCGAACTCCACCAGCCAGGCATCCAGCCCGTGGCCGTACGGAATCTCCAACTCGTCCCATCCGTCGCCGAGTTCCCGAACCGCCGTGGCCTTCGCCCGAAGGGGGTACCCGGCGTCCGTGCGCAGCCGGATCAGCGCGGAGCGGTCGGCGTTCTCCCCCGCCCAGCTCGCGACGGTCTCCCGCACGGTGACGACGTCGGGGATCTCGGCGGTGAAGCGTCCGCTGCGGCTGCGCACCTTGCCGGTGATCCGGGACAGCCGGAACACCCGCTCCGCGCCGCGGTCGCGGTCCCAGCCCGCCAGATACCAGTGGCCGCGCCAGCACTCCAGCGCCCACGGCTCGACATGGCGCTGCTCGGGGCGGGCGGCGGTGGCCTTGCGGTAGTCGAAGACGACCGGCCGGCGGTCCCGGCAGGCGAGCATCAGCGGCTCGAACGCCGCTTCGTGCACGGGGATACGGGGCTCCAGCGCACCGTGCGCCTCGTACGGGTCGACGTCCTCCGGCAGTCCCGCGGCGCGCAGTTTCTGCAGGGCGCCGCTGGCCGCCCCCGCGAGCCGGGCCTGCTGCCACACCTTGGCGGCCAGGCCGAGCGCCGCGGCCTCCTCGGCGTCCAGGGTGATCGGCGGCAGCCGGTTGCTGTCGCGGCGGGCCAGGTAGCCGACCTCGCCGTCGAGGTTCTCCACGGTCTCGATGACCAGACCGAGTTCGCGCAGATCGTCCTTGTCGCGCTCGAACATGCGGTTGAAGGAGTCGTCGCTGCCCGCTTCGAGATAGGCCTCGATGGACTCACGCAGCTCACGCTTGCTCAGTGGCCGCCGCGTCCCGAGCAGACACAGCGCCAGGTTCATGAGCCGCTCGGCCTTGGCAATGGCCATCGACGCCCTTCGTCTTCCCTATGGTGCTTACGAGCGATGACCGTACCGCTCCGCAGTGGCGTGACAAAAGCCGAGGCCCATGCCCGCGCAGGCATGGGCCCCAGGTTGTCGGCTCCGGTCGTCCGCCGATCACAGGCGGCGATCGGATGCGACGATCAGACGCCGAGCAGGTCGACCACGAAGATCAGGGTCTCGCCGGGCTTGATCGCCGGGGTGGGGCTCTGGTTGCCGTAGGCGAGGTGCGCCGGGATGGTCAGCTGGCGACGGCCGCCGACCTTCATGCCCTGCACGCCCTGGTCCCAGCCCTTGATGACGCGGCCGCCGCCGAGCGGGAAGCGGAACGGCGTACCGCGGTTCCAGCTGGCGTCGAACTCCTCACCGGTGCTGAAGGCCACGCCCACGTAGTGGACGGTGACGGTCTGGCCCGCCTGCGCAACCTCGCCGTCGCCCTCCCAGAGGTCCTTGATCTCCAGGTCCTTCGGCGGCTCGCCGCCCGGGAAGTCGATCTCGGGCTTGTCGATGCTCACGTCTTACGCTCCATGCTCGTTGTGGAAAGGCAACGCACTCAGTCTTTCATCACGACCGCCGGACTCACATCTTGGCCAGGATGTCCACGGTGAAGACCAGCGTGGCGCCCTTCTCGATACCGCTGCCCTGCGGCGGGTTGTCGCCGTAGCCCAGGTCCGGCGGGATGACGATCAGCACGCGGCTGCCGACCTTCTTGCCCGTCAGACCCTGCGACCAGCCCTTGACGACCTGTGCGAGCGCGAACGACACCAGCTGCTTGTTGGCGTACGTCGAGTCGAATTCCTTGCCGTTGGACCACTGCACGCCCTTGTACTGCACGAGCACCGTGTTCTCGGCGGCCACCGCGTCGCCGTCGCCCTCGATGACGTAGTTCGCCACCAGCTTCTTCGGCGGATCCGTCTTGGGGATCTCGATGGAGGGGGCCTTGCCGTCGGTGTTGGTACCGGCCTTGGGCAGGTCCGCGTCGTTCTGGGCGACGGTCTTGCCCTTGGCGGAGCTCTTGGAGTTGAAGGAGTCCTCGATGTCGACCACGAACACCAGCGTGTCGGTGCCCTTGATCCCGGCCTGGGCGTTGCCCTCCTTGCCGTAACCCAGGTCCGGCGGGACGGCCATCTCGACGCGGCTGCCGACCTTCTTGCCGGCCAGGCCGTACCGCCAGCCGTCGATGATGCGGCCCTGGGAGAGCTGGATGAGCAGCGGGGTCTTACGGTCGTAGGAGTTGTCGAAGACCTTGGCCGTGGCCCAGATCTGGCCCAGGTAGTTCGCCTGGAGGTAGTCGTTCTCGGCGACCACCTTGCCGTTGCCCGCGATGACCGTCTTCACCGCGAGGTCCTTCGACGGCTCGCCCTCGCCCTTGGCGACCGTGGGCTTCTCGCCGAACTTCGTGCCCGCGGTGATCGCCGGCAGCGGACCGTCCACGATCTTCGGCGAGGGCGCGGCCGAGCCGTCCGGGTTCGACGGCGACGCGCTGTCGCTTCCCTGTCCGGAGTCCGATCCGTCGTCGTCACCGCATCCGGCGAGCGTGACCAGTCCTGCGGGAACAGCGATGAGAAGTGAGCGTCGGCGCACGGTGGGGGCCTCGTAATCGGTCGATCTTGTGGATGGCGTGCGCGCAACTCTACGGCGTGAGAAGGGCGCCGTACGGGAAACGTACGGCGCCCGTGTTGCGTTCCGGCCGGATGTGACCGCTGTGCGATGTCAGGCCGGTCGCAGCGAATGCCTCACATTCCGGCGATGAGTTTCTCCACCCGGTCGTCCACCGAACGGAACGGGTCCTTGCACAGGACGGTGCGCTGCGCCTGGTCGTTGAGCTTGAGGTGGACCCAGTCGACGGTGAAGTCGCGGCGCTGTTCCTGGGCCCTGCGGATGAAATCGCCGCGCAGCCGGGCCCGAGTGGTCTGCGGCGGGACGGACTTGCCTTCGAAGATCTTCAAGTCGTTGCAGATGCGCGCCGCTTGACCCTTTTTCTCCAGCAGGTAGTAGAGGCCACGACGCCGGTGGATGTCGTGGTAGGCGAGGTCTATCTGAGCGACCCGCGGATGCGACATGGTCATGTTGTGCTTGGCCCGGTACCGCTCGATGAGCTTGTACTTCATGACCCAGTCGATCTCGGTGCCGATGCGGTCGAGGTCCTCGGACTCGATCGAGTCCAGGGTGCGGCCCCACAGCTCCAGGACCTGCTCGACGGTGCCGGTGCGGATGCCTCGGCGCTCGCAGAAGTCCACGGCCTTCTCGTAGTACTCGCGCTGCACCTCGAGCGCGGAGGCCTCGCGGCCACTGGCCAGGCGCACCTTGCGCCGCCCTGTGATGTCGTGGCTGACCTCGCGGATCGCCCGGATGGGGTTCTCCAGGGTCAGGTCGCGCATCACGGTGCCCGCCTCGATCATGCGCAGCACCAGGTCGGTGGCGCCGACCTTGAGGAGCATGGTCGTCTCGGACATGTTCGAGTCGCCCACGATGACGTGGAGACGGCGGTAGCGCTCCGCGTCCGCGTGCGGTTCGTCGCGCGTGTTGATGATCGGCCGGGAGCGGGTCGTCGCCGAGGAGACGCCCTCCCAGATGTGCTCGGCCCGCTGGCTGACGCAGTACACCGCGCCCCGCGGGGTCTGCAGCACCTTGCCGGCGCCGCAGAGAAGCTGCCTGGTGACCAGGAACGGAATGAGGATGTCCGCGAGCCGGGAGAACTCTCCGTGGCGCGCCACGAGATAGTTCTCGTGGCAACCGTAGGAGTTGCCGGCCGAGTCGGTGTTGTTCTTGAAGAGGTAGACGTCGCCCGCGATTCCCTCCTCGTGCAGGCGTCGTTCGGCGTCCACCAGGAGTCCTTCGAGAATGCGCTCGCCCGCTTTGTCGTGGGTGACCAGTTCGGTCACGTTGTCACATTCCGGTGTGGCGTATTCCGGATGCGATCCCACGTCGAGATAGAGGCGGGCGCCGTTTCGCAGAAAGACATTGCTGCTGCGGCCCCATGACACGACACGGCGGAAGAGGTACCGCGCCACCTCGTCGGGAGACAGGCGGCGCTGTCCCCTGAACGTACATGTGACGCCGTACTCGTTCTCCAGCCCGAAAATGCGGCGGTCCATGACTGAACATTACGCCCGATCCCCCGAGCTGAAACGGGGTTCGACGGCACGGTTTGGATCATTTTCCGATGAAGCCGCAACCACCGCACCCCTGCCGGGAGCTGCGAGGACCCTTCCGGTGGCCAGCAGGACCAGCAATGACACCACCCCCGCGCCACCCGGCACGGCGAACCCCCAGAAGGCCCCGCCGGCCTCGACCACCGGCCCCGCGAGGCCCGTTCCGACGGACGCGCCCACGGTGAACGTGGTCACAAGCCAGGAGAACGCCTCGGTGACCGTGCCCTGCGGCGCGTGCCGGTCGACGAGCACGAAGGCGCACGCGATGCACGGCGCCAGGAACACCCCGGCGAGCACCGCGAGGAAGGTCATGGCGACCGCTCCCGGCATCAGCATCAGCGGCAGGTAACACACCGCCAGAAGGGCCACCAGCACCCGCAGTCGCCGCGCCGGCTCGCCGCCCCACTGCCGCGCCCCGTACGCCGTGCCGCCGATCAGGGCACCCAGCCCCAGCCCCGCCATCAGCCAGCCGTACACCACGTCGCCGCCGTGGTCGTCCGCGTACGACACCGCCGCCACCGCGATGGACCCCATGGCCACGCCGACGAACAGGAAGGCCCCGAGCAGCGCCAGCAGGCCCGGCGAGCGCAGTGCTCCCAGCCAGTGCGCCTCGCGCGGTGCCGAGCGCCACGCGCGCGAGGGCGGCGACACGACCACCGACAGGGCGCCCAGCACCCCGATGACGTTCAGCACGAGCAGCGCGGCCTGGGCCGACCACAGCGAGGCACACAGGGTCAGCAGCAACGGTCCCACGGTGAACATGACTTCCTGGGCCACCGCGTCCATGGCGTACGCGGTGTGCACCTGGCCCTCCTTGTGCAGGACCGAGCCCCACAGGGCCCGCAGACCGCCCTCCAGGGGCGGCGTGAAGAGTCCGGCCGCGGCCACCGCCGCGTAGGCGAGCGGCAGCGGGGATATACCCACGAAGGCGAACACGGCCATCGCCAGCGCCGAGGCGATCGCGGCGGGCAGCTGCACCCGCGGCTGGCCGTGCAGGTCCACGATGCGCCCCAGCACCGGCTGGCCGATCGCGTTGGCGACGCCGTACACGGCGGCCAGCGCGCCGGCGAGGCTGTAGGAGCCGCCCTCGGCGCGCACGAACAGCAGGATCGCGAGCGCGGCGACGGCGTTCGGCAGCCGCCCTATGAGGGTGCCGACGAGCAGCCGGGCGGCATGCCTCGCCCTGAGGATCTCCACGTATGCGCCGGTCATCGGCCGCGCCGCCCTCCGCTGAAGTTTTACGTATAACGTTCTTCGTCATACGTACCATGTGCGCTGTTCACGAGTCCAGGTGAAGGAGTAGGCGGACGGTGGCAAACGGCAGCACGCGCCCCACCAGCCGGGACGTCGCCCAGGCCGCGGGCGTCTCCCAGGCCGCGGTCTCCCTCGTCCTCGGCGACAAATGGCGCGGCCGCGTCTCCGCGGCCACGGCCGAACGCGTACGCGAGGCAGCCCGCGAGCTCGGCTACCGGCCCAACCTCGCGGCCCGCAACCTGCGCCTCGGCCACACCCGCACGGTACTCCTGGTGGTCCCGGCCCTCACCACGGAATTCTTCGCCGGCGTCTACACCGGCGCCGCCCGCGTGGCCGCCAGGCACGGCTTCGGCGTGGTCCTCTACCCCTCCCCCGAAGGCATCGGCCCCGCCCGCAACCCCTTCGCCTCCGCCCAGGCCGCCCTGGACGGCGTCATCGCCTCCTCCATGGCCGCCGACGCCCTCACCGCCATCCGCGGCGACCAGCTGCCCCTCGTCATGCTCGACAGCGACCCTGCGGGCAGCCTCGGCGGCGCGACCGTGAACCTGGACATCGCCGACGGCGTCCGTCAGGTCACCGAGCACCTGCTGGGCCTCGGCCACCGCCGCTTCCTGCACCTGGCGGCCGACATCGCGTCCTGGACGTTCGAAGTGCGCGCACACGAACTGGCCACCCGGCTCGCCGGGACGCCCGGCACCTCACTGCGGACCGTGCGCGCCCCCATCTCCATCGACGCGGCCCGCACCGCGGCCGAAACCGCGCTCGCCGCTCGGAGCCCCCGCCCCACCGCGATCATCTGCGACGACGACAAGCTCGCCGCCGGCGCCTACAAGGCCGTACGGCGCCTGGGCCTGCGCATCCCCGACGACATCTCCGTCACCGGCCTCGACGACCTCGCCCTCGCCACCGCCATCGACCCCGAACTCACCACCGTCCGGCTGGACGCGGAACTGTTCGGCGAGCGCGGTATGCAGGCCCTCCTGGCGGTCCTGGAAGGCCGCGAGCCGGAAGAGGGCGACATTCCGGTCCAGCTCGTCGTACGAGGCTCCACAGCGCCGCCCAGCGTCTTCTGACGGCCCCCGGACACGCCCTGTGCCCCGGCCGAGGGTCGGCCGGGGCACAGTACGGGCGGGGTTGAGCGGGTCGGGCTACTCCTCGGAAGTGCCGGACTCCTCGGAGGACTCGTCGTCGGCGGCGCTCTCGGCCTCGGTGGCCGCTCCGCCGGCCTCGAGGAGCCGGTCGAGCTGACGCCCGACGATGCGCTTGAACTTGCGCGACTGCGGACGCGTACGGTCCAGCACCGCGACCTCCAGGCGCTCCGCGGGGATCTCCCGCTGAGTGCCGTTCGACTCGCGTGACAGTGCCTGCACGGCCAGCTTCAGCGCCTCGGCGAGGGTCATGCCGTCCTGATGGCGCTGGTCCAGGTAGTTGCTGATCAGTTCCGCGTTGCCGCCGACCGCGACCGAGCCGTGCTCGTCCACGATCGATCCGTCGTGCGGCAGCCGGTAGATCTGGTCGCCCTCGGGCGTCGCGCCGACCTCGGCGACGACCAGCTCCACCTCGTACGGCTTCTCGGCCGCGGAGGAGAAGATCGTGCCCAGCGTCTGGGCGTAGACGTTGGCCAGACCGCGGGCGGTCACGTCGTCACGGTCATAGGTGTAACCACGGAGGTCGGCGTACCGCACGCCGCCGATCCGCAGGTTCTCGTACTCGTTGTACTTGCCGGCCGCCGCGAAGCCGATGCGGTCGTAGATCTCGCTGAACTTGTGCAGCGCACGGGACGGGTTCTCGCCGACGAACACGATGCCGTCGGCGTACTGGAGCACGACCAGGCTGCGACCACGCGCGATGCCCTTGCGGGCGTACTCCGCCCGGTCGGCCATGGCCTGCTGGGGTGAGACATAGAACGGCGTCGACACCGGTTATCCGTCCCTTTCTGTCGAAGTCACAGGATCACCTTGATAAGACGGAACCCGCGCCTACAGCAGCGCGGCCCGCGGGCCGTCGGGCTGCTCCAGACGCCGCTCCAGGATCGAGCGGGCGATCTCGGAGGACTCGTCGTCGCCCAGCCGGCGGAAGCCGTCCTCGGTGATCACGGTGACGATCGGGTAGATCCGGCGGGCGACATCGGGACCACCGGTCGCCGAGTCGTCGTCGGCCGCGTCGTACAGGGCCTGCACCACGAGCGTCGTGGCGTCGGCCTCGCTCAGATCATCACGGAAGAGCTTCTTCATGGCGCCACGCGCGAAGATCGAACCGGAGCCGGTGGCGGCGAAGCCGTGCTCCTCGGAACGGCCACCGGTGACGTCGTAGGAGAAGATCCGGCCCCTCTCCCGGTCCACGTCGTACCCGGCGAAGAGCGGCACCACGGCCAGCCCCTGCATGGCCATGCCGAGGTTGGACCGGATCATGGTCGACAGCCGGTTCGCCTTGCCCTCCAGCGACAGCTGGGCGCCCTCGACCTTCTCGAAGTGCTCCAGCTCCAGCTGGAAGAGCTTGACCATCTCGACGGCCAGACCGGCCGTACCGGCGATGCCGACGGCCGAGTACTCGTCGGCGGGGAACACCTTCTCGATGTCGCGCTGCGCGATGACGTTGCCCATGGTGGCGCGGCGGTCACCGGCGAGGACGACGCCTCCGGGGAACGTGACGGCGACGATGGTCGTGCCGTGCGGCGCCTCGATCACGCCCTGCGTGGGCGGGAGTTGACGCTTGCCGGGCAGCAGCTCCGGCTGGTGGTCGGAGAGAAAGTCCATGAAGGAGGACGACCCAGGCGTCAGGAAGGCAGCTGGTAGACGCCCGGTGCTACGAGTGTTGGCTTCCACGCGATTCCTTCCACGTAAGCAGCAGCCCGCCTTATGACGTCGGGCCGATCCTTGAATTGCCCCAGTGCAGCGTTGCAGCTGAAGCACAGTACGCCACGGACCCTACCCGTCTCGTGGCAGTGATCCACGTGCTCAGGCAAAGCTGCCAAACATATGCAGCAGACGCCTCCTTGAGAGGCAACCAACTCGTCGCGATCGGCTTCGGTGATGCCGTACTGGCGCTTCAGGTGGCCCTGCCGCCCCTGGACAGCACGGCAGGCCTTGCACCGTGTCGACAGACCGTCGGACGCACTGGCGTTGCGATGCCACTCGCTGTGCGGCTTGACCTCACCACACGTCCGACAGATCTTGTGCCCGGCCGGGACGTCCACCTTCTCCCGTACCGACTTGCCCAGGGCCTCTCGGCGGTGCCGGTAGTGCGCTGCGCTGTACTCCGCCACGCACTCCCGACACCTCACCTGAAGGCCATCACACCGGTTCTTGTCCCGTGCGAATGCCTCAAGAGACAAGTCGCGCTTGCAACCCCTGCACTGCTTCGCGTTCGGATCCCCAGCCACCCTCACCCCCCGCGACCTTCGATCCGAAGGCAAAAGCGGCCAGAATTCCTTTACTGGCCACCTTTTTGCACGAATGAGCGCACGAAATCCTCGGCATTTTCCTCGAGTACGTCGTCGATCTCGTCCAGAACCGAGTCCACGTCGTCGCTCAGCTTCTCCTGGCGCTCCTTGAGGTCCTCGGAGGCCTGCGTCTCCGCAGCCTGCTCCTCGACCTCCTCCGTGGAGCGCGTGGCCTTCTGCTGTCCGCCGCCGGTGTCCTTGGTTGCCATATCCCTCACCCCGCTCGTGTCGCCCGACATGTTCGGCAGGTCGGCTTTCCTGCCGATCGGTGATGATCAGACCCTACAAGCCGGGTCTGACATCGGCCCCGCAGTTTCTCCAACGTACGGGGGCCACCTCGATGATTCCCGGACGCCGGGTTTTCCACCCTGCCCGGCCGACCCCCGGCCGGGCGGGCCCGGAGGCCGATCAGCTGCCTGACAGGACCCTGACCAGGTCTTCTGCGGTCCGGCAGCGGTCCAGAAGCTCCTTGACGTGATTTCGCGTTCCGCGAAGCGGTTCGAGGGTTGGAACCCGCTGGAGGGAGTCGCGGCCCGGGAGATCGAAGATGACCGAGTCCCAGGAGGCCGCGGCGACGTCGTCGGCGTATTGCTCCAGGCAGCGGCCCCGGAAGTAGGCCCGGGTGTCCTCCGGAGGCTTCACCTGCGCCCGCTCCACGGTCTCCTCGTCCAGGAGGCGCTTGATGCGTCCGCGGGCCACCAGACGGTTGTAGAGGCCCTTCTCGGGGCGTACGTCGGCGTACTGGAGGTCGACCAGGTGCAGCCTGGCCGCGTCCCAGTCGAGGTCGTCGCGGCGGCGGTAGCCCTCCATGAGCTCCCGCTTGGCGACCCAGTCGAGCTCGCCCGAGAGGCTCATCGGGTCGCGTTCGAGCCGGTTCAGGGTGTCCTCCCAGCGGGCCAGGACGTCCTTGGTCTGCTCGTCGGCGTCCGCGCCGAAGCGCTCCTCGACGTATTTGCGGGACAGCTCGTAGTACTCCATCTGGAGCTGCACCGCGGTGAGTGTCCGGCCGCTGCGGAGGGTGACCAGGCGCTTGAGGGACGGGTCGTGCGAGACCTGGTGCAGTGTGCGTACGGGCTGGTCGACGGCCAGGTCCACCGCGATGAAGCCGTCCTCGATCATGGACAGGACCAGGGCCGTCGTGCCCAGCTTGAGGTAGGTCGAGATCTCGGAGAGGTTGGCGTCACCGATGATCACGTGGAGCCGGCGGTACTTCTCCGCGTCGGCGTGGGGCTCGTCGCGGGTGTTGATGATCGGGCGCTTCAGGGTGGTCTCGAGCCCTACCTCGACCTCGAAGTAGTCCGCGCGCTGACTGAGCTGGAAGCCGTGTTCGTGGCCGTCCTGACCGATGCCCACGCGGCCCGCTCCGGCGAAGACCTGCCGGGAGACGAAGAAGGGCGTGAGGTGGCGCACGATGTCCGAGAAGGCGGTCTCCCGCTTCATCAGGTAGTTCTCGTGCGTGCCGTAGGAGGCGCCCTTGTTGTCGGTGTTGTTCTTGTAGAGGTGGATGGGCTGGGCGCCGGGAAGCTGGGCGGCCCGCTCGGCGGCCTCGGCCATGATGCGCTCGCCGGCCTTGTCCCACAGGACGGCGTCGCGCGGATTGGTGACCTCGGGCGAGCTGTACTCGGGGTGCGCATGGTCGACGTAGAGCCGCGCTCCGTTGGTGAGGATCACGTTCGCGAGGCCGATGTCCTCGTCGGTGAGCTGGCTGGCGTCGGCGGCCTCACGGGCGAGGTCGAATCCCCGCGCGTCCCGCAGCGGGTTCTCCTCCTCGAAGTCCCAGCGGGCCCGGCGGGCCCGGTGCATCGCCGCCGCGTAGGCATTGACGATCTGGGATGAGGTGAGCATGGCATTGGCGTTGGGGTGGCCGGGGACGGAGATCCCGTACTCCGTCTCGATGCCCATTACTCGCCGTACGGTCATGCGGCCCTCCTTGCCCGGCGGCACCCTCGGTCGTGGGCGCCGCACAAGTACCGCTGGCGCTCGGTTGCGTGTGCGGTGCCCGTCCCCGCACTGCGCGACTCGGCGGTACGGAAGAGCCTAGAGCGCCTTTGCCCTGGTGGGGAGATCATTTGCGTCATTGCCTTGCACGCCTTGTGTTCCGGTTGTGGCCGGAAAAACAGTGGGCTGCGGGTACCCGATGAGGGCACCCGCAGCCGCCCTGGTTTTTACAGGTACTGTCCGGTGTTGGCCACCGTGTCGATGGAGCGTCCGGTGTCGGCGCCCTGCTTTCCGGTGATCAGGGTGCGGATGTAGACGATCCGCTCGCCCTTCTTTCCGGAGATCCGGGCCCAGTCGTCCGGGTTGGTGGTGTTGGGCAGGTCCTCGTTCTCCTTGAACTCGTCCACGCATGCCTGGAGCAGGTGGGAGACGCGGAGGCCCTTCTGCTTGTGCTCGAGGAAGTCCTTGATCGCCATCTTCTTGGCGCGGCCCACGATGTTCTCGATCATGGCACCTGAATTGAAGTCCTTGAAGTAGAGGACTTCTTTGTCGCCATTGGCGTAGGTGACTTCCAGGAAGCGGTTCTCCTCGGATTCGGCGTACATCTGCTCGACGGCGGTCTGGATCATGCTCTGGACCGTCATGGCCTTGTCGCCGCTGTGCTCGCCGACGTCCTCGGGGTGGAGCGGGAGACGCTGGGTGAGGTACTTGCCGAAGATGTCCTTGGCGGCCTCGGCGTCGGGACGCTCGATCTTGATCTTCACGTCCAGGCGGCCGGGGCGCAGGATGGCCGGGTCGATCATGTCCTCCCGGTTGGAGGCACCGATCACGACCACGTTCTGCAGGCCCTCCACACCGTCGATCTCGGCGAGCAGCTGCGGGACGATGGTGTTCTCCACGTCCGAGCTGACACCGGAGCCACGGGTGCGGAACAGGGACTCCATCTCGTCGAAGAAGACGATGACGGGCGTGCCCTCGGAGGCCTTCTCACGCGCACGCTGGAAGACGAGGCGGATCTGCCGCTCGGTCTCGCCGACGTACTTGTTCAGCAGCTCCGGACCCTTGATGTTGAGGAAGAAGCTCTTGCCCGCGGCCACGCCGGTGACTTCGGCGACCTTCTTCGCCAGCGAGTTGGCGACGGCCTTGGCGATGAGCGTCTTTCCGCATCCGGGCGGCCCGTAGAGCAGGACGCCCTTGGGCGGGCGCAGTTCGTGCTCCTTGAACAGGTCCGGGTAGAGGTACGGCAACTCGACGGCGTCGCGGATGGCCTCGATCTGACCGCCCAGGCCACCGATCTGCTCGTAGCCGATGTCGGGAACCTCTTCGAGGACGAGCTCCTCGACCTCGCTCTTCGGAACGATCTCGTAAACATAACCGGAACGGGGTTCGAGCAGCAGGGCGTCGCCGGGGCGGATGTTCACGCCGCGCAGCGGCTCGGCGAGCCGTACCACCCGCTCCTCGTCGGTGTGCCCGAGCACCAGGGCGCGTTCGCCGTCCTCGAGGATCTCCTTGAGGGTGACGATGTCCCCGACGCTCTCGAATTCCATGGCCTCGACCACGTTGAGGGCTTCGTTGAGCATCAGTTCCTGGCCGCGCCGGAGGTCGTCGAGTTCGACGCTCGGGCTGACATTCACGCGGAGTTTGCGTCCTCCGGTGAAGATGTCGGCGGTGCCGTCCTCATTGGCTTGCAGGAAGACACCGAAGCCGGCCGGCGGCTGTGCGAGCCGGTCGACCTCTTCCTTGAGGGCCACGATCTGGTCTCGGGCCTCACGGAGCGTGTTCGCCAGCCGCTCGTTCTGGGCGGACACGCCGGCCAGGTTCGTCTGCAACTCGACGATCCGCTCTTCGAGAATCCTCGTGTGTCGCGGAGAGTCGGCGAGCTTGCGTCGCAGGACGGCGATCTCCTGCTCAAGGTAGGCAATCTGCCCGGCCGGGTCGTCGGACCCTCGTCCCGGGCGGATGCCGCGGTTCATGTCGTCGTCGTGGGCTGCCACGGTCCTCACCTCCTCCAAGGGGAGCTGGACGCTTCCAGACCCTACCTGGGTGGGTGTCGATTGAAACCCCTAGATCACAAAGACGGTCGGGGTGTGTCCGATCTTCACCCTTGCGCTCTCCCTCACGCCAGGGGAATACCCACCGGACATGATTGGAACCCAGTCGAAGGTAGGGTCGAAGCGTTCAACACCCGTCAGAGCTGGCCGGATTCCCGTTCGGCTCGGCGCAGCGAGCGGTAGGAGAGATGAGCGTGGAGCGGACGGCCGGGGTCGAGGGTGAGGCACTGGAGGTCTGGATCGATCAGGATCTCTGTACCGGCGACGGCATCTGTGCCCAGTATGCGCCCGAGGTGTTCGAGCTGGACATCGACGGTCTGGCCTATGTGAAGAGCTCCGAGGACGAGCTCTTGCAGGCCAAGGGGGCCACAACGCCCGTACCCCTGCCGCTTCTCACGGATGTCGTGGACTCGGCGAAGGAGTGCCCGGGCGACTGCATCCATGTGCGTCGCGTTTCGGACAAGGTCGAGGTGTTCGGCCCGGACGCCGAGTGACCTTTCGTTCACGGGGTGTTACGACTGTCTGATTTCTCACAACTCTCCGTGGCGAGGGTCAGACGCTGTGGGCACCGGCGGGTGTCGAGCGCACGAACGAGCCGTTCTGCCACTGCCATTTCGCGCTCTTCTTCACGTCCGGGCAGCACCGCGGCACGTCGGTCGACGAGTAGCCGAGCAGCTCGGCCTCGACCGCTCCGTCACGGACGGCGATGTCACTGACGGTGATGCTGTCCTTCGGGTCGACGAGGGTCGCGACAACACGGGGAGCGGCCGTCTCCTTGGCGTGCGTGAGGACGTAGACGCCGTCGGGCGGGGTGCCCATCGGGGAGTCGCAGTGCACTACGGCCACGGTCTCGGGGCTGCCGTCGCCGTCGAGGTCTCCACTGGCCTTCTTCACCACCACCGCCTTGACGGGGCCGCATTCGAGCGGGAAGTCGATGCGCGCGGGGTCGGGGGGTGTGACCGCCGCGGCGGCGTGCTTCGTCTCCGGGCCGGCTGCCTGGGCCGCTGTCGCCGCGCCCGGCTGGAGGACCGAGGAGAACGCCACGACACCGGCGACCGCTGTGGCGGTGGCGAGCCAGTGGATGGGCCGGGTGTGGGTGTGTGCCAGTTCCGGGACGGCGGATTGCTGCACTAGGAGCGTCTCCTGTGAGGGCTGTGCCGGTGGGGGTGGGTGGCACGCATCGTGCCACACGTCACAGTGTCACGGAACGGCGGGGGTGTGGAGTTCCGGTGCCGGATGTCGGGTGGCCGGGGGTGCGGGCGGGGCGCGCGGAGCTCGGCAGGCGGTCGGTTCCCGCGGGCACGTCAACAGAAAGACGCTGTGGTCGAGTTCCCGGGTTGACCTGGGAACTCGACCACAGCGCCGGTGCGTTGGATGCGGTACGGGACCGGCTCAGCGGCCGGTGCCACCGTCGGCGTTGGGGCCCTCGTAGTCCTCGCCGTAGGCGCCCTTGGCGGGGCGTCGGCGGCGCATGGGCGGCTCCACTCCGTCGGCGAGTCGGCGGGCGGTGAGGAGGAAGCCGGTGTGTCCGATCATCCGGTGGTCGGGGCGGACGGCCAGGCCCTCGATGTGCCAGTTGCGGATCATCGACTCCCAGGCGGTCGGCTCGTTGAAGCAGCCGATCTCGCGGATGGACTCGACGGTCCGGGCGAGCTGGGTGGTGGTCGCGACGTAGCAGCAGACGATGCCGCCGGGGACGAGCGCCTTGGAGACGGCCTCCAGGCACTCCCAGGGGGCGAGCATGTCGAGGATGACGCGGTCGACCTCGGTGTCGGACAGGTTGTCCTGGAGGTCGCCGACGGTGAGCTGCCAGGCGGGGTGGGGGCCGCCGAAGTAGCGCTCGACGTTCTGCCGGGCGATGTCGGCGAAGTCCTCGCGGCGCTCGTAGGAGTGCAGCATGCCCTGGTCGCCGATGGCGCGCAGCAGGAAGCTGCTGAGCGAGCCGGAGCCGACGCCGGCCTCGACGACGCGGGCGCCGGGGAAGATGTCGGCGAAGGCGAGGATCTGTCCCGCGTCCTTGGGATAGACGACGGCTGCCCCGCGGGGCATGGACAGGACGTAGTCGGGGAGCAGGGGGCGCAGCGCGAGGTAGGCGACGTTCCCGGTGGTGCGGACAACGCTGCCCTCGGGAGCACCGATCAGTTCGTCGTGCGGGAAGGAACCCTTGTGGGTGTGGAAGTTCTTCCCGGCTTCGAGCGTGAACGTGTAGTGGCGGCCCTTGGGGTCGGTCAGCTGAACCTGGTCCCCGACCTTGAAGGGCCCGCGACGGCGGGCGGCACCGGTCGGTTCGGACATGTGAACAGCCTACCGGCGTTTCCCGGGGCCGCCGACCACGGGTGAGCGGCCCCGGGAGCGGGCTGCGTCAGTTCGGGCGGGCCATGGCCTTCACGAAGGCGCGCTCGACGTCGGCCGCCGACAGCACGCCGTAGATCTCGCCGGTCTCCTCGACGACCAGGTACTCGGTGGCGGGGGCGGCCCGTAGGGCGTCGAGGAGTTCCTCGCCGGAGAGTTCGGCGGAGACGCGCATGCCGTCGGTCAGGTCCTGGGCGACACCACTGACGGGGACCCAGGGGCGGCGGTGTTCCGGTACGCCGACGATGGCGGCCTCGCGGACGAGGGAGAGGGGGTTGCCGTCGGCGTCGACGACGACCAGGGCGCGGGCGCCGGCCGCGTTGGCGCGGCGCAGGGCCTCGGACAGGGGGGTGTCGGTCTCGACGGGCACGGCGCGGCGGGTCAGGTTGCGGGCGCGCAGCTCGGGGAGGTGCTCGCGCAGCCTGGCCATGCGCAGGCTGTTGCCGGCGCCGGTCCAGATGATCGCCGCGAGGATGGCGGCGAGCAGGGCGTCCATGACGGTGTCCATGCCGACGTTGTCGACGGCGTCGGAGCCGAGGGCGCCGGACTGGGTGAGCCACGGGAGGCCGACCAGGACGGAGACGGCGAGGGCGCGGCCGATCCAGGCGGCGGCGACGGTGCCGCTCATCGGCCTGCCGGTGATCTTCCAGACGACCGCGCGGAGCATGCGGCCGCCGTCGAGGGGCAGGCCGGGCAGCAGGTTGAAGGCGGCGACGATGAGGTTGGAGATCATCAGGCCGGCGAGCAGGACGCCGGGGACGGTGCCGGGTTCGACGAACTGCATGGCGCCGTAGAAGACGCCGCTGAGGACCAGGGAGAGCAGGGGGCCGACGAAGGCGAGCACGAACTCCCGGCCGGGGGTCTCGGCTTCCTTCTCGATCTCGGAGACGCCGCCGAAGAACTGGAGCTGGATGCGCCGGACCGGGAGCTTGAAGCGCAGGGCGGCGACCGTGTGGGCGAGTTCGTGGACCAGGACGGACGCGTAGAAGGCGACCGCGAAGAACAGCGAGACGAGGTAGCGGGCGGCGCCGAGCTCGGGCAGTACGCGGTCGAGCTGCCCGCCGAACACCCAGGTGATCAGGGCGGCGACGAGGAACCAGCTGGGCGCGACGTACACGGGCACGCCGAACGGCCGCCCCATCAGCAGCCCGCCCCGGGGATCCTTGGGCCGCTGCGGCGGACGCCCCTTGGTGGTGCCGGAGTGGGCGAGCGTGCGGTCGAGATGGGGGGTGGCCTGCTGGTCGTGCGGGGTGGGGGCGTCGGGGCGCGGGCGCCGGGGCTCGTGTGCGCCGGAGGCGGCGCCCTCCTCCGTGCCGGGCTCGGCGGGAGCGGAGGTCGATTGCGGGGCCTCGGGGCGGGTGGTGTCCTGCACCTCCGGGCGGTCGGCGGAGCCGTTCCCGGCGTCGCCAGCGCCGTCCGTGCCCTCTGGGCCCTGCGTGCCGTTCTCGGGCTCGGAGTCCGCGTGCGCGGTGTCGGACGGGGTCGGGTCGGGGCGTGTGGGGTCGGTGGCCGGGGCCGTACGGTCTGGTCGGCGCTCGGTCGACTCGTCGGTGCCGGACCGCGGCTGCCCGCTCCCGCCGCTCTCGTCCACGATGTCCCCTCGTTCTCAGCGTCTTCCGCCCAAGCGTCTTCCGCGCCTGCCGGGCGGAAGGGTCTCGGGTCGATGGTATGCGGCCGTCCTGAAGCGTTCCGCCCCGGCACCCCCTGAGTTTCCCCTGACGTACCGCCCGTAACAGCCGGGCTGGGTCACTGTCAGTGGTGGGCCGTAAGGTCTGTGGTCATGGAGACGAGCACGGAGGGTGCCGCGGCGGACAGCGGCAGCGACGTCACGCCGGTGACGGCACCGGTCACGGGGCCGGTGGCGGACGAGGAGCCGGCGGGGGCGGACGGTCCGGCGGATGCGGTCGCGACCGGCGAGGGCGTGACGGGTGAGGGCGCGGCCGCCGAGGCGGGCGAGGCCGGCGAGGTCGCCGCTCTGCCGGTGATACCGCCGAGCTCGCTGTCCCCGTCCCGTGCCAGTGACTTCATGCAGTGCCCTCTGCTGTACCGGTTCCGGGTGATCGACCGGCTGCCCGAGAAGCCGAGTGCGGCGGCGACCAAGGGGACGCTCGTGCACGCGGTGCTGGAGCGGCTCTTCGACTCCCCGGCCGCCGAGCGGACCGCTCCGCGGGCCAAGTCGCTGATCCCCGGGCAGTGGGACCGGCTGCGGGAGAGCAGGCCGGAGGTCGTGGAGCTGTTCGCGGACGACCCCGAGGGCGAGCGGCTGGCGACCTGGCTGGGCGAGGCTGAGCAGCTCGTCGAGCGCTGGTTCGGGCTGGAGGACCCGACCCGCCTCGAGCCCGCCGAGCGCGAGCTGTTCGTCGAGGCCCGGCTGGACTCGGGCCTGAAGCTGCGCGGGATCATCGACCGCGTCGACGTGGCGCCCACGGGCGAGGTGCGGATCGTCGACTACAAGACGGGCAAGGCGCCCCGGCCCGAGTACGCCGAGGGCGCGCTGTTCCAGATGAAGTTCTACGCCCTCGTGGTCTGGCGGCTGAAGAACGTCGTCCCGCGTCGGCTCCAGCTCGTGTACCTCGGCAGTGGTGACGTGCTGACGTACGACCCCGTGCTCGCGGACCTGGAGCGGGTCGAGCGCAAGCTGCTCGCACTGTGGGACGCGATCCGGCAGGCGACGGAGTCGGGCGACTGGCGGCCCCGGCCGACGAAGCTGTGCGGCTGGTGCGATCACCAGGCCCACTGCCCGGAATTCGGGGGCACTCCCCCGCCGTATCCGTTGCCGGTCGGGGCGGGCGAGTCCGGTGGCGGTGCGCAGGGCAGAATGGGGCCGGACTAGCGAAGGAGACTCACGTGGCCATCCGCGTCCTACTGGTCGACGACCAGCCCCTGCTGCGAACCGGCTTCCGGATGATCCTGGAGGCCGAGCAGGACATCGCGGTCGTGGGCGAGGCCGGTGACGGCCTCCAGGCCCTCGACCAGGTGCGGGCCCTGCAGCCCGACGTGGTCCTGATGGACATCCGCATGCCCCGCATGGACGGGGTGGAGGCGACGCGGCAGATCACCGGGCCCGGGCGGGACGGCCCGGCCAAGGTGCTGGTGCTGACGACCTTCGATCTCGACGAGTACGTGGTGGAGGCGCTGAAGGCGGGCGCCAGCGGGTTCCTGCTGAAGGACGCCCCGGCCAATGAGCTGGTGCAGGCGATCCGGGTGGTCGCCGCCGGTGAGGCGATGCTCGCACCGAGCATCACGCGCCGGCTGCTCGACAAGTACGCCACGCATCTGCCCTCGGGCGACGAGCCGGTCCCGGACACCCTGCACACGCTGACCGAGCGCGAGGTGGAGGTGCTCAAGCTGGTGGCGCGGGGGCTTTCGAACGCCGAGATCGCCGCCGACCTGTTCGTCAGCGAGACGACCGTGAAGACCCATGTGGGTCACGTGCTGACCAAGCTGGGTCTGCGGGACCGGGTGCAGGCCGCGGTGTACGCGTACGAGAGCGGTCTGGTGCGCCCCGGCGCGCAGTAGCAGACCGGGTCACGACGAAGAGGGCGCCCCTTCCGGAAGGAAGGGGCGCCCTCGGTGCGTTCGGGCCGCGTGCGGCCGTCCGTCAGCCCTTGCTCAGTTCCCAGAAGCGGAACACGGTGGACGCGTCGAGGCAGTACTCCAGGCCGTAGACGTTGTCCCGGACGACGGCGTACTGCTTGGCCTGCCAGACCGGCAGGACGGGCAGCTCCTTGGCGACGATGTCCTGGAGCTGGCCGAAGTCGTCCTCGGTCGCGGCGCGGTCGCTCTCGGCCGCGGTGCGCGGGATGAGCGTGCCGGTGATCGCGTTGTTGCTGTAGTTGTTGCTCAGCACGTTGCCCTTGCCGAAGAAGGGCGCGGTGAAGTTGTCGGCGTCCGGGTAGTCCGGGATCCAGCCCTTCACGTACACGCCGTACTTGCCGTCGGCGATGTCCTTCTCGTACTGGTCGAACGCGACGGACTGCACGTCCGCGTCGAACAGGCCGCTGGCGTTGAGCTGCTTGGCGATCGCCTTCAACTCGTCGTCGGTGGCGGGGCCGTAGCGCGACGGGGTGGACCACAGGGTCAACTTGACCTTGCCGTTCACGCCCTCGTCCTGGAGCGCCGCGGCGGCCTTGGCGCGGGAGGGGCGGGCGCCGTAGGTGTCGAAGAAGGCCGTGTTGTGGCCGCCGATACCGGCCGGGATGATCGAGTACAGCGGCGTGGCCGTGCCCTGGTAGACGTCCTTGATGAGGGCGTCGCGGTCGATCAGGTAGGCGATGGCCTTGCGCACGCCGAGCTTGCCGGTGACCGGGTCGTCCATGTTGAAGACCAGGTGCTGGACCTCGGCGCTGCCGCCCTCGACGACCTCTATGCCGGAGTCGCCGCCGGAGTTCTCGACGTCGGTGATGTCGCCGGCGGTGAGACCGCGGTAGGCGATGTCGACCTCGTTCTCCTTGACGGCCTTCTTCAGGGCTTCCTGGTCGCCGTGGAAGAACTTCATCGTCACGCCGGAGTTCTGCACTTCGGCGGTGCCCTTGTAGTTCTCGTTGACCGAGAAGACGGCCTCGTCGTCGTCGAACTTGTCGAGCTTGTACGGGCCGGAGCCGACCGCCTGGCCGTCCTTGCGCAGGCCCTCGGCGTCGTACTGGTCCTCGTCGACGATGGAACCGGCACCCGAGGCGATCTTGCTCGGGAAGGTGGCGTCGGAGGAGTTGAGCCGGAAGACGACCGTCTTGTCGTCCGGCGTCTCGACCTTGCTCAGGGTGGGGAACATGACCGCGGGGCCGTCGGGGTCATTGATCTTCAGCAGGCGGTCGAAGGAGAACTTGACGTCCTTCGAGGTGAGCTCGTCGCCGTTGCTGAACTTCAGGCCGTCCTTCAGCGTGCACTCGTAGACCGTGGCCTTGGAGTCGGAGAAGGCGCACTCCTCGGCGGCCTCGGGCTGCGGTTCCGTGGCTCCCTTGGGGAAGCTGAGCAGCGACTGGAAGACGTTGTTGAACAACAGCCAGGAACCGGGGTCGTAGCCCGAGGCGGGGTCCGTGGCCAGGACGTCGTCCGACATCCCCATGACCACCGAGGTGCCGGTGCCGCCGGCGCCCCCGGTCTCCGTGCCACAGCCGGTCAACAGGCCGGAGGCCAGCCCTGCCACTACGGGCAGGACTGGCCACTGGTTGCGCATGTTCACTTACGAGTGCCTTGTCGTCGATTGTGCGGAACCCGTCCCGGGTCCCCGGGCCAGGCCCGGCGTCCTGTTGGGGGCGCCGGGCTCGGAGAGACGTCAGCCGCTCACGCCACGGCCGAGCTCCCACAGCTGAAGGGTCGAGGAGGAGTTGAGGACGTAGGCCGTGCCCGTGACGGCGTCGTTCGCGGCGACGAACTGCTTGCCCTGCCACAGCGGCAGCACCGGCACGTCGTTGGCGACGATGTCCTGCATCTCCGTCAGGCTGCCGGAGGCGGACAGCCGGTCGGCGACCCGGCGGGACTCCGGGATCAGATCGCTGCGGATCGCGGAGTTGGCGTACGGCGAGCCGAGGAAGTTGTCCTTGTCGAGGAACGGCGCGAGGTAGTTGTCGGCGTCGGGGAAGTCCGGGAACCAGCCCATGCCGTAGACGTCGTACGCGCCCTTCTGCTCGGCGGGGCGGAACGTCGCCCAGGGCGTGCCCTTGATGTCGACGTCGAACAGACCGCTGTCGTTCAGCTGCTTCTTCAGCAGCTCGAACTCCTTCTCGGTGGCCGAGCCGTAGTGGTCGGTCGTGTAGTGCAGGGTCAGCTTCACCGGGGTGGTGACGCCGGCCCGCTCCATCATCGACTTGGCCTTGTCGACGTCGGGGTCGCCGTACTTGTTGAAGAACGAGTTGGAGTGGCCCGTGATGCTGGCGGGGACCAGCGAGTACAGCGGCTCGGCCTGCGAGCCGTAGACCTTGGAGACGAGCTCGCCGCGGTCGATGACCTGGGCCATCGCCTGGCGGACGGCCTTGCTCTTCACCGTCGGGGCGTTGGTGTTGAAGGCCAGGTAGCGGATCTCCAGGCCCGACATGTCGACGAGGTCGACCTTGTCGTCGGAGTCCGCCGACAGCTTCTGGATCTGCTCGGGCGACATGGTGCGGGTCATCAGGTCGATGTCGCCCTTGTCGAGGGCGCTGCCCATCTCGTCGGCGTCCTTGAAGTTCCGCAGCTCGACCTTGTCGTTGTTCACCTTCAGGCTCCCCTGGTAATTGGGGTTCTTGGTGAACACGGCGGAGACCAGCTTGTCGTCCTCGACCTCGGCCTTGAGCGTGTACGGGCCGGACCCGTCGAGCTCGAAGCCGTCGCGCAGCTTCTTCTTGTCGTAGATGTCGGGGTCGACGATGCCGGCGACCGGGGTCGACAGCTTGAACGGGAACGTGGCGTCCGCGGTCTTGAGGTGGAAGATGACTTCGTTGTCGCCCTGGGTCTCGACGGTGTCGATCGTGGACAGCAGGGCGAAGACACCGCTGTCGGCCTTCAGGGCGCGGGCGCGGTCGATGGAGTACTTGACGTCCGAGGCGGTGACCGGGTCGCCGTTCGCGAACTTCAGGTCCTTGCGCAGCGTGCAGGCGTAGCGCTCGTTGCCGCTGTCGGTGAATCCGCAGCTCTCGGCGGCCTCGGGGACCGGCTCGCCCTCACCACGCGGCTGGATCATCAGGGTCTGCACGGTCTGGCGCAGGATGTTCCAGGTGCCGACGTCGTAGGCGAAGGCCGGGTCGAGGGGGGCGGGAGCGTCCTTCGAGGCAGTGAACGCGTCGGTGGTGCCGACGACGATCGCGTCGCCATTGTCGCTGCCGCTGTCGGTCCCGCCACAGGCGGCGAGAACCGGCACGAGCAGGCCGATGACGGCCGGCAGCACCAAAGTCTTGCGGTTCATGCTCGGGTTTCTCCAGCGGTCGACTCCGTGTACCCGGCATGCAGGGGTGTCGCGGCGGATCACGGGGTAAGTTCGATGTTCTCGCGATGAGATTAGTCCGCGCGCGCAGGACGGTTCGAAGCGACCGGAGTTGAGGATCCATCACGGAGCGGAACCGGGCGCGGACGCAACGAAAACCTGACCGGGGAAGGATTCGTGCACCGGTCCATCAATCAGGACACAAAGGTGCGTCCGGCACCCCCGGCCGGGGGTCGACGGCACAGCGTGCGACTTCTGTCGACCCCCATTGAAGTGTTGAACATCACAAACTGAACGGTCTTCGGAGGCACCGGAATTCAGCCATCCGACACGTTCGAATTCACCCGTGGAATTCTCGCGTTATCGATGTTGCACGCTGGGTGAACGTCCGGCGCATTTGCGTTGTCAGGCGGCCATCAGCCCGCGCAGAAATGCCAGATCGACCTCTTCGAGGGAGGACACCACGGTGCGGCGGTCGGCCGGCGCGATGGGGGCGATCGACGGTACGGCCACCACATGGCAGCCGGCGGCCTCCGCCGCGGCGACGCCGGTCGCCGTGTCCTCGACGACCGCGCATCTGGCCGGGTCGGCGCCGAGTCCGGCCGCGGCGAGCAGGTAGGGGTCCGGGTGCGGCTTGGTGCGCTCCACCTCGTCACCGGCGACGGTCAACGCGAAGTACTGCGGGCCGAGCGAGGTGAGGACGCGGTCGATGATGCGCCGGTGCGAGGCGGAGACCAGGGCCGTGGGGATCTCGTAGGCGGCCAGTTCGGCCAGCAGCCGGGCCGCTCCCGGCATCAGCGGCAGGGCGCGGTCGATACGGTCCTCGAAGCCCTGGTTGAGCAGCACCGTGAGTTCCGCGAGCGCGATGTCGGCGCCGGTGGCCTCGATCAGGAAGCCGGCGCTGCGGGTCATGGGGCCGCCGACGACCACATGGCGCCAGGAGTCGTCGAGGGTGTGACCGAGGCCGGCGAAGATCTCGACCTCGACGTCCCACCAGAAGCCCTCCGTGTCCACCAGAGTGCCGTCCATGTCGAGGAGAACAGCCTGAAGAGCCGAACCATCGGCCATTGGGGTGTCCCCTGCTCGAGCGGAGCCGAGAGCTTGGGGAAGGGTTCCTGGCGCGGGGACCGTACTGGTCATCCTGGCGCACCTCCTTGAGGGGCGGACAGGCCGGCTCCCACTAGGGGAACCGGCCTGCGGTGGACCGTCCAGTGTACGACGTGCGCCGCCGGAGCGCCTGGTTTAACCGGTGTGCCCCGGGGCACACCGCAAACACGCCGGGGAGCGCTCCGACCTGCGTGGAAGCGGGCCCGGGAGCGGCGGCACGGGGCGCCTCACCGTGCGTTGAAGTACTTCGCCTCCGGGTGGTGGATCACGATGGCGTCCGTGGACTGCTCGGGGTGCAGCTGGAACTCCTCGGACAGGTGGACGCCGATGCGCTCCGGCTGGAGCAGATCGGCGATCTTGGACCGGTCCTCCAGGTTCGGGCAGGCGCCGTAGCCCAGCGAGAAGCGGGCACCCCGGTACTTCAGCGCGAACATGTCCTCCATCTCGGCCGGGTCCTCACCGGCGAAGCCGAGTTCCGAACGCACGCGCGCGTGCCAGTACTCGGCGAGCGCCTCGGCCAACTGCACGGACAGGCCGTGCAGTTCGAGGTAGTCGCGGTAGGAGTTCGACTCGAAGAGCCGGGCGGTCTCCTCGCCGATGCGGGAGCCCACGGTGACGACCTGGAGGCCCACGACGTCGGTCTCGCCGGACTCCTGCGGACGGAAGAAGTCCGCGAGGCACAGCCGGCGGCCGCGGCGCTGGCGCGGGAAGGTGAAGCGGGTGCGCTCGTTGCCGTGCTCGTCGAGCAGGATCAGGTCGTCGTCCTTGGACACGCACGGGAAGTAGCCGTAGACGACGGCCGCTTCGAGGAGGTTCTCCGTCTGGAGCTTGTCGAGCAGACCGCGCAGCCGCGGGCGGCCCTCGGTCTCGACGAGTTCCTGGTACGACGGTCCCTCGCCGCTGCGGACCTCCTTGAGGCCCCACTGCCCCTTGAACAGGGCGCCCTCGTCGAGCCAGGAGGCGTACTCCTTGAGCTGGATGCCCTTGATGACACGGGTGCCCCAGAAGGGCGGCTCGGGGACCGGGTTGTCGGTGGCGACGTCGGAGCGGACGTGGCCCTCCTCGGGCCGCTCGTCCACCACGGCCGCGGTGGCGGCGGTCCGTACGCGGCGCTGCTTGAGCTCGGGCAGCTGGACGCCGGGCACGCCGCGCTTGACGCCGATGAGGGCGTCCATCAGGCGCAGGCCCTCGAACGCGTCGCGGGCGTAGCGGACTTCGCCCTCGTAGATCTCGTGCAGGTCCTGCTCGACGTAGGCACGGGTCAGGGCGGCGCCGCCGAGGATGACGGGGTAGTCCGCCGCCAGGCCGCGCTGGTTGAGCTCCTCCAGGTTCTCCTTCATGATCACCGTGGACTTCACCAGCAGGCCGGACATGCCGATGACGTCGGCCCGGTGCTCCTCGGCGGCCTCCAGGATCGCGGAGACGGGCTGCTTGATGCCCAGGTTCACCACGTTGTAGCCGTTGTTGGACAGGATGATGTCCACGAGGTTCTTGCCGATGTCGTGCACGTCGCCGCGCACGGTGGCCAGCACGATGGTGCCCTTGCCGTCGGCGTCGGTCTTCTCCATGTGCGGTTCGAGGTAGGCGACGGCGGCCTTCATGACCTCGGCGGACTGGAGGACGAACGGCAGCTGCATCTGGCCGGAGCCGAAGAGCTCGCCGACGACCTTCATGCCGTCCAGGAGGGTGTCGTTGACGATGTCGAGGGCGGGGCGGTCCTGGAGCGCGGCGTCCAGGTCGGCCTCCAGGCCGTTCTTCTCGCCGTCGATGATGCGGCGCTTGAGGCGCTCCTCCAACGGGAGCGCGGCCAGCTCCTCGGCCTTGCCCGCCTTCAGGGACTTGGCGGTGGCGCCCTCGAAGAGCTGCATCAGCTTCTGCAGGGGGTCGTAGCCCTCGCTGCGGCGGTCGTGGATGAGGTCGAGGGCGGTCTGGACCTCCTCCTCGCTGAAGCGGGCGATCGGCAGGATCTTCGAGGCGTGCACGATCGCCGAGTCCAGGCCCGCCTTGGTGCACTCGTCCAGGAAGACGGAGTTCAGCAGGATGCGGGCGGCCGGGTTGAGGCCGAAGGAGATGTTGGACAGACCGAGGGTGGTCTGGACGTCCGGGTGACGGCGCTTGAGTTCGCGGATCGCCTCGATGGTGGCGATGCCGTCCTTTCGGGACTCCTCCTGACCGGTACAGATGGTGAAGGTCAGGGTGTCGATGAGGATGTCCGACTCGTGGATGCCCCAGTTGCCCGTCAGGTCCTCGATCAGCCGTTCGGCGATCTCGACCTTCTTCTCCGGCGTGCGGGCCTGGCCCTCCTCGTCGATGGTCAGCGCGATCAGGGCGGCGCCGTGCTCCTGGGCGAGCTTGGTGACCTTCGCGAAGCGGGACTCGGGGCCGTCGCCGTCCTCGTAGTTCACGGAGTTGATGACCGCGCGGCCGCCGAGCTTCTCCAGACCGGCCCGGATGACCGGCACCTCGGTGGAGTCCAGGACGATCGGCAGGGTGGAGGCGGTGGCGAAGCGGCCGGCGAGCTCCTCCATGTCGGCGACGCCGTCCCGGCCGACGTAGTCCACGCAGAGGTCGAGCATGTGCGCGCCCTCGCGGATCTGCTCGCGCGCCATCTCCACGCAGTCGTCCCAGCGGGCCTCCAGCATGGCCTCGCGGAACTTCTTGGAGCCGTTGGCGTTGGTGCGCTCGCCGATGGCCAGGTAGGAGGTGTCCTGGCGGAACGGGACGGTCTGGTAGAGGGAGGCGGCACCGGGCTCGGGGCGCGGGGCGCGCTCGGTCGGGGTGACGCCCTGCACGCGCTGGACCAGCTGGCGCAGGTGCTCGGGGGTGGTGCCGCAGCAGCCGCCGATCAGGGAGAGGCCGTAGTCCCGTACGAAGGTCTCGTGGGCGTCGGCGAGCTCCGGGGCGGTGAGCGGGTAGGTGGCGCCGTTCTTGCCGAGGACCGGCAGGCCCGCGTTCGGCATGCACGACAGCGGGATGCGGGAGTGCCGGGAGAGGTAGCGCAGGTGCTCGCTCATCTCGGCGGGGCCGGTGGCGCAGTTCATGCCGATCATGTCGATGCCGAGCGGCTCCAGCGCGGTGAGCGCGGCGCCGATCTCGGAGCCCAGCAGCATGGTGCCGGTGGTCTCGACGGTGACGGAGACGATGATCGGCACGTCCAGGCCGGCGATCTCGCGGGCGCGCTGGGCGCCGATCACGGCAGCCTTGGTCTGGAGCAGGTCCTGGGTGGTCTCCACGATCAGGGCGTCGGCGCCGCCCGCGATCAGGCCCTCGGCGTTCTGCTGGAAGGCGTCGCGGATCGTGGTGTACCCGATGTGGCCGAGCGTGGGCAGCTTGGTGCCGGGCCCGATGGAGCCGAGGACCCAGCGCTGGCGGCCGTCCCGGGCCCCGAACGCGTCGGCGGTCTCGCGGGCGATACGGGCGCCCGCCTCGGACAGTTCGTACACCCGGTCGGCGATGTCGTACTCGGCCGCCGCGGCGTAATTGGCGCCGAAGGTGTTGGTCTCCACGCAGTCCACGCCTGCGTCGTAGTACGCCTCGTGGACGGAGCGGACGATGTCCGGACGGGTGACGTTCAGGATTTCGTTGCAGCCCTCGAGGTTCTGAAAGTCCTCCAGGGTGGGTTCCTGGGCCTGCAACATGGTGCCCATCGCTCCGTCGGCCACCACCACTCGGGTGGCGAGCGCCTCACGGAGTGCGGACACGCGGGTCCGGCTGTCGGCGGAAGGGGTCGTTGGCAACGAGGCCATGAAAGGGCTCCCTGGAGTGCGACGGCTGTCGGCTTTGCACCCGGCACGGAACGGTCCGCTGTGGGCGCACGCCGCCAGCGTAGCCGGGTCCGTGCGGAAGTGGTCGGGCAGTCCACGACGCGGGACGGGCATGATGCCCGGGTCGATCTTCGGCCACGGGTGCGGTGACCGAAGCGGACCGATACCGGCCGACCATTAGCGAGAGGTCGGCATCGACCGGTAGTGTTCGACATTGCCGAACGGCGGCAGCGACGTCGCAGGGTCGACGCTCGAAGGGGACGGAGGCAGCACGGGGATGGCACGGAACATCCAGTCGCTCGAACGGGCGGCCGCGATGCTGCGGCTTCTCGCAGGCGGCGAGCGACGCCTCGGCCTGTCGGACATCGCCTCCTCACTGGGCCTCGCCAAGGGCACCGCCCACGGCATCCTGCGCACCCTCCAGGCGGAGGGCTTCGTCGAGCAGGACGAGGCGTCGGGGCGCTATCAGCTGGGCGCCGAACTGCTGCGCCTGGGCACCACCTATCTGGACGTGCACGAACTGCGGGCACGCGCCCTGGTCTGGACGGACGACCTTGCCCGCTCCAGCGGGGAGAGCGTCTATCTGGGCGTCCTGCACCAGCAGGGCGTGCTGATCGTCCACCACGTCTTCCGCCCCGACGACAGCCGGCAGGTGCTGGAGATCGGCGCAATGCAGCCGCTGCACTCCACGGCGCTCGGCAAGGTCCTGTCCTCGTACGACCCGGTCGCGCACAGCGAGGCGATCGAGGCCGACCGCAAGGCCTTCACCGACCGCACCATGTGCGAGCTGGACGGCTTCGAGCACATCCTCGACATGACACGCGCGCGTGGGTACGCCGCCGATGTCGAGGAGACCTGGGAGGGCGTCGCCTCCGTGGCCGCCCCCATCCACGACCGCCGCCGTATGCCGGTCGGCGCCGTCGGCATCACCGGCGCCGTGGAGCGGCTGTGCCGGGACGGCGAGCTGCGTCCCGAGCTGATCGCGGCGGTGCGGGACTGCGCGCGGGCCGTGTCACGGGATCTGGGCGCCGGACGCTTCTGAGCGCCGTACGAACAAGTAGTTACCGACCGGGACGTCATAGGACGTTCCGGTCTTCGACATAAGCGCACACAGCCGGGCGAACCACCCTTCGGGAACTCACCGTGTTCCCTACGCGGCAGTACGCATCGGATCGACCAGTGTCGACAAATCAACACATCCGATAACGATCGAGCATTCGATAACAGGACCCTTGACGCACGCCTTACACCGGGGCAAGCTCCCGTCCATCGGTCGGCATTGTCGAACACCTACCGGCAATACGCGCTAGAGTGTGACAGTGCCAAGGGCCGGCATCGCCCTCACCCCCGAGGGCAACGCGAACCACCGGTGGGACCCGGGGTTCGGCTTCCCCTGGACGAAGGACAAAGGAGTCGCGGGTGTCCAGCTCCGACATCTTCATCGGCGAGACCATCGGTACCGCCATACTCATCCTGCTCGGCGGTGGCGTCTGCGCCGCCGTCACGCTGAAGGCCTCCAAGGCTCGCAACGCCGGCTGGCTCGCAATCACCTTCGGGTGGGGCTTCGCAGTGCTCACGGCGGTCTACACCTCGGCGCCGCTGTCCGGCGCCCACCTGAACCCGGCCGTGACGGTCGCCCTGGCGATCAAGGACAACGACTGGAGCAACGTTCCGACGTACTTCGCCGGTCAGCTCCTCGGCGCCATGATCGGTGCCGCTCTGGTCTGGGTCGCCTACTACGGGCAGTTCCACGCCCACCTCACCGACAAGGAGATCGTCGGCGGTCCGGGCGCACAGGCCACGGCCGCCAAGGCCGTGGAGGCCCAGGAGAAGGGCGCGGGCCCGGTCCTGGGCATCTTCTCCACCGGTCCTGAGATCCGGAACGCGGTGCAGAACCTCCTCACGGAGATCATCGGCACCATCGTGCTCGTGCTCGCGGTCCTGACCCAGGGCCTGAACGACAGTGGCAAGGGCCTGGGCACCCTGGGCGCCCTGATCACCGCGCTCGTGGTGGTCTCGATCGGTCTGTCGCTCGGCGGCCCGACCGGCTACGCGATCAACCCGGCCCGTGACCTCGGTCCGCGCATCGTGCACGCCCTTCTGCCCCTGCCCAACAAGGGCGGCTCCGACTGGGGCTACGCCTGGATCCCCGTGGTCGGTCCGCTCATCGGCGGCGCCATCGCGGCAGGCATCTACAACGTCGCTTTCGCTTAGGAACAGTGAGTTCACCCATCCGGGTGAGATGCACCGAAACTCTCAGCGCGCGCCGTACGTAAAGCCCCATAACCACGGAACTTCCAGGAGCTAACTGTGACCGACGCCCACACCGCCGGCCCCTTCATCGCCGCGATCGACCAGGGCACGACCTCGTCCCGCTGCATCGTCTTCGACCGCGACGGCCGTATCGTCTCCGTCGACCAGAAGGAGCACGAGCAGATCTTCCCGAAGCCGGGCTGGGTCGAGCACAACGCCAACGAGATCTGGACCAACGTCCAGGAGGTCGTCGCCGGAGCCATCCAGAAGGCCGGCATCACCCGTGACGACATCAAGGCCATCGGCATCACCAACCAGCGCGAGACCACCGTGCTGTGGGACAAGAACACCGGTGAGCCCGTCCACAACGCCATCGTCTGGCAGGACACCCGCACGGACGGGCTCTGCAAGGAGCTCGGGCGCAACGTCGGGCAGGACCGTTTCCGCCGTGAGACCGGTCTGCCCCTCGCCTCCTACTTCGCCGGTCCCAAGGCCCGCTGGCTGCTGGACAACGTCGAGGGCCTCCAGGAGCGCGCCGCCGCCGGCGACATCCTCTTCGGCACCATGGACACCTGGGTCATCTGGAACCTGACCGGCGGTGTCAACGGTGGCAAGCACGTCACCGACGTCACGAACGCGTCCCGCACCATGCTGATGAACCTGCACACCATGGAGTGGGACGACAAGATCGCCGAGTCGATCGGCGTGCCGCTGCAGATCCTGCCCGAGATCCGCTCCTCCGCGGAGGTCTACGGCGAGATCACCGGCGGCAAGCTGGGCGACCTGCTCGGCGGCATCCCGGTCGCCTCCGCGCTCGGCGACCAGCAGGCGGCGCTGTTCGGCCAGACCTGTTTCGCCGAGGGCGAGACCAAGTCGACGTACGGCACCGGCACCTTCATGGTGATGAACACCGGCGACAAGATCATCAACTCGTACGCGGGTCTGCTGACCACCGTCGGCTACAAGATCGGCGAGCAGGACACGGTCTACGCCCTCGAGGGCTCGATCGCCGTCACCGGTTCGCTGGTGCAGTGGATGCGGGACCAGATGGGCCTGATCTCCACGGCCGCCGAGATCGAGACGCTCGCGCTCTCGGTCGAGGACAACGGCGGCGCCTACTTCGTACCGGCCTTCTCCGGTCTGTTCGCCCCGCACTGGCGCTCCGACGCCCGCGGTGTGATCGCCGGTCTGACCCGGTACGTCACCAAGGCGCACCTCGCGCGTGCCGTCCTGGAGGCCACCGCCTGGCAGACGCGGGAGATCGCCGACGCCATGACGAAGGACTCCGGTGTCGAGCTGTCCACCCTCAAGGTCGACGGCGGCATGACCGCCAACAACCTGCTGATGCAGCAGCTCTCGGATGTCCTGGACGCGCCGGTGGTGCGTCCGATGGTCGCCGAGACCACCTGCCTCGGTGCCGCCTACGCCGCCGGTCTCGCCGTCGGCTTCTGGTCCAGCACGGACGAACTGCGCGCCAACTGGCGCCGGGCCGCCGAGTGGACCCCCCGCATGGACGCGGAGACCCGCGACCGTGAGTACAAGAACTGGCTCAAGGCCGTCGAGCGGACCATGGGCTGGATCGAGGACGACGAGAGCTGACGACAGCCTTCGCCAGCCTCGAACTCTGATGAGGAGTAAGAACCCGAAATGACCAGTCAGACCACCCTGCAGTCCGTGCCTGCCCTCGGTACGCGCCCGGCCTCCGGCTTCAACCCGAGCCGAGCCGAGACCCGGGAGCAGCTCTCCAAGGCGTCGTACGACCTTCTCGTGATCGGCGGCGGCATCCTGGGCATCTCCACCGCCTGGCACGCCGCGCAGTCCGGCCTCAGGGTGGCTCTGGTCGACGCCGGCGACTTCGCCGGCGCCACCTCCTCCGCCTCCTCCAAGCTGCTCCACGGCGGTCTGCGCTACCTGCAGACCGGCGCGGTGAAGCTGGTGGCGGAGAACCACTTCGAGCGCCGTGCGGTCTCCCGCCAGGTGGCCCCCCACCTGGCGAACCCGCTCACGTTCTACCTCCCCGTGTACAAGGGCGGGCCGCACGGCGCCGCGAAGCTCGGAGCGGGCGTCTTCGCCTACTCCGCGCTCTCCGCCTTCGGTGACGGCGTCGGTCACCTCCTGTCCCCCGCCAAGGCGGCGCAGGACGTGCCCGAGCTGCGCACCGACAACCTCAAGGCCGTGGCCGTGTACGGCGACGACCAGATGAACGACGCGCGCATGGCGCTGATGACGGTCCGCGGGGCCGTCGAGGCCGGCGCGGTCGTGCTCAACCACGCCGAGGTCACCGGCCTGCGCTTCACCAAGGGCCGGGTGACCGGCGCGGACCTCAAGGACCGTCTGTCCGGTGACGAGTTCGGCGTCAACGCCCGTCTCGTGCTGAACGCGACCGGCCCCTGGGTCGACCACCTGCGCAAGATGGAGGACCCGAACGCCGCCCCGTCGATCCGGCTGTCCAAGGGCGCGCACCTGGTCCTGAAGCGGACGGCGCCCTGGAAGGCGGCGCTCGCGACCCCGATCGACAAGTACCGCATCACCTTCGCCCTGCCCTGGGAGGACATGCTGCTCCTCGGCACCACGGACGAGGAGTTCGAGGGCGACCCGGCGGACGTCGCGGTCACCGAGAAGGACACGGCCCAGATACTCGACGAGGCCGCGTTCTCCATCCGCGACCAGCAGCTCGACCGCGACCTGATCACCTACGCCTTCGCGGGTCTGCGTGTGCTGCCCGGCGGCCCCGGTGACACGGCGAAGGCCAAGCGCGAGACGGTCGTGACCGAGGGCACCGGCGGCATGCTGTCCGTCGCCGGCGGCAAGTGGACGACGTTCCGCCACATCGGCCGCACGATCATGCAGAAGCTGGAGGCGCTGCCGGGCCACCCGCTCGGCGACGACTTCGAGCCCATCTCCTCCCTGCCGAAGAAGCTGCCGCTGCCGGGTATCGCCAACCCGCGCGCGGTCGCCCACCGGCTGCTCACCGACCGCCCGGCGCCGGGTCCGCGCATGGCGGCCGACACGGCGAAGCACCTGGCGACGCACTACGGCTCCCTGGCCTTCGACATCGCCCGCATCGCCAACGAGAACCCGGAGCTGGGCGAGCGCGTCCACCCGGACGCCCCGGAGATCTGGGCGCAGGTCGTCTACGCCCGGGACAACGAGTGGGCCGAGACGCAGGACGACGTGCTGCGCCGCCGTACGACGCTGACGATCCGCGGCCTTGCGACGGACGACGTCCGGGCGAAGGTGCAGGACCTGCTCGACAAGAAGTGACCTCGCACGCGCGGCGGGCGGATTTTCGCCGGATGAGCCACTCGCCGCGCAAGGTCCGGCCACTCCCCTGACCACGCCGGACCGTACGAGGGCGGCCCCTTCCGCACCGGGGCCGGCCACCACCGGAAGGGGCGGCCCCACGCCGATGGGAGCCGCCCCTTCCGTCTGTGCGGAACTGATGCACGAGGCCGGCGGCCCGAGCTTCCGGCAGCCCTCCGACTGCTCCCGCGCGCCCCTCCCCCGGACCGGTGAATCGGTGATCCGCACCCCGCACGGCCGCTAGAAAAGTGCCTTTGCACAGGGTTCGGTTCGACACGGGGAGCGTCGGGTCATGAGTGGCGGATGGCGGAGTGCGCGGCTGCGCCGACGCGTGGCCTTCGGGGTGTGCGGAGCCGCGCTGGTGGCGCTGGCGGCCGTGCTGCGCACGATCGACGACGTGAGTGCCGCGAGCGTGCTCGTCTCCGTGATCGGCGCGGTCGTGTCGGTCGCCGCACTCCTAGCCGACGTGCTGCGCGGTGACGCCGATCCCCTGCCCCGGCCGGCCGCGGAGTTACGGCACCGGGCCGCCGACGCGCTCGCCGATGCGGTACGGGAGCAGTGGGCGGCGGAGTTCCGGCTGCGCAGGCTCCAGGACCCGGAGCCGGTGGACGTGCCATGGGTCGCGGCGGATCCCCGGCTGGCCGACCATCCGGAGAACGTCCGGCGGATCCCAGCGCCCCGCGACGGCGAACGGCAACTGGGCGGCATCGTGGACGCGTTCGCGGCCGCGCCGGGCCGCCGGCTCGTGGTCCTCGGCGGCCCCGGTTCCGGCAAGAGCGTGCTGGCCCTGCGGTTCACCCTGGGCCGGCTGGCCGTCCGGCGACCCGGCGGCGCGGTGCCGGTGATCTTCCCGCTGGCCGGCTGGGACCCCGGGCACAACGGGCTGCGCGACTGGATCGCCGAGCGCCTGGCCGCCGACCACCGCCCCCTGGCCGCGCTCGCGGACGGGCGGCGCACCCTGGCTCGCGCCCTGCTCGACACCGGGCTGGTGCTGCCCGTCCTCGACGGCTTCGACGAACTGCCGCAGGCCGTGCACGGGGAGGCCGTACGGCGGATCAACGCCGAACTCGACGACGACCTACCGCTGTTGCTCACCAGCCGTCCGCAGGCCTGGGCGACGGCCGTGGACGAGGGCGATGTCCTCACGGCCGCCCAGGTCGTGAAGCTGCTGCCGCTGGACATAGGGCAGTCGGCGGCGTATCTGGAGCGCACGGCCCGGCCCCTGCCCGCCGACGGTGGCCGCCGGGCGACCGTGTGGACGCCGGTGCTGCGCTACCTGGAGGAGGAGCCGGGGCACCCGCTGGCCGCGGTGCTGACGGTGCCGCTGATGGTGGCACTGGCCCGGACCGTCTACGGCGACAGGTCCCGGGATCCGGCCGAACTGCTGGACGACGCCCGTTTCGAGAGCGCCGAGCGGATCGAGGAACACCTGCTGGAGGCGTTCGTGCCGGCGGCGTTCCACGACGCCGGGGACGGGGGCGCGGTGGAGGCGAGGCGCCGGCTGGGGGCGCTGGCGCGGGAGTTGCAGAAACGCGGGACCGGGCGCCTGGGGTGGTGGGAGCTGGAGGCCATGGCGCCGCGGGTGCTGCGGGTGTACGCGCCTGGGCTGGTGGCGATGGCGGCGACCGCGGTGCTGCTGATCCCCGGGCTGCTGAGCCGTGCGTCGGCGGACCTGGCCACGGTGGAGGACGCCGGTTCGCTCGTGATGAACCTGGTGGGCCAGACGCTGGGCTACTCGCTCGGGGTGGCCTTCCTGCTGCAGCCGGTGGCCGGCCGGGTGCGCCGGATCGTCTTCCTGCGCCGGCAGTTGGCGATCACCACGGCGGCCGCGGGTGTGCTGTGGGCGGGCTTCGCGCTCGGGGACGATCTGCGCTTCGGCTACCGCTTCGGCGCGGTGACCGACGGCTGGCTGCCGGACATGTTCGGGGGCTGTCTGTTCGCGCTGTTGTTCACGCTGTTCTTCGGCATCGCGGGGCTGCCGAGGCGTCCCGTGCCGCTGAGCCTGCCCTGGACGGGCGATCACCGGGGGCGGGCCGCCGCCCGGGGCTGCGGGGGCGCGCTCCTGGTGGGCGGTCTCTCGGTGGTCGGCGGGGTGCTGCTCGGGGTGGCGGACAGCCCCTGGACCGCGCTCATCGGCACGGTCTGCGCGGTGGCGGGGGTCGTGCTGCTGCTGAGCGCCACCCGGCGGGCCGAGCGGGACGGCATCCCCCGGGCCCGGCCCGGCCGGACGACCCGGCGCTTCGCGGCGGAGCTGGCGCGCGGCACGGCTGCGACGCTGCTGATCGGCCTGGTCGCGACGGGCGTCGGAGGCACCGTCGCGGTGAGTGTCACGGTCCTCAAATCGGGGTCCCGGGACGACCTCGACGGGCGGCGGATCGAGAGCTGGGAGTTCCGGGAGCGGCACGGGGTGCGGATCGCGGACACCGAGCGGCCGGTGCGGGGCACTCTGCTGTACCCCGCCGAGCGCACCCGGCCGGTGGCCTATCCGAGGGGGACGACGCCGCCGAACTGCGAGGTGCCGCTGCTGACCGGTCGGCGGTGCCGCGCCTTCGTCTCCGCCCGCACCGAGTTCCGTTCGCAGCGGGGCGCCGTGGTCCTGCGCCTGGCCACCTCGCGCGGCCCGGTGACGGCCGAGGCGGCGGGCATGCGGAACGCGCTGCCGCCACGGGGACGTGACTGGCTCACCGAGGGGCCCGCGTGGGGCGTCGCCGGGCGGCTGCTTCCGCCGATCCTGGCGGCGGGCCTCCTGGTCGGGGTGGTCGGCGGCTGTGTGTGCGGTGTGCATCACGCCCTGAGCGCGCCGTCCGACGTGATGCGAGCGGCGGGCCCCCGGTCCTCGCTGCGCACCGACCGCACGGCCGCCTTCGCGCGGGGCGGGGTCGCGGCCCTGGTCACCGGGGCCGTCTGCCTGCCGGTCGTGGCCTTCTCCCGCGACTGGGGCGGGTTCATGCACGCGGGCACCCAGCTGTGGGTTCCCGTCGGCACCGCCGCACTCGCCCTGAGCGCCTGGGGCCGCCTGGCCGTCACCCGGGTCTGGCTGGCCGCGTCCGGCCGTATGCCGTGGCGGCTCATGGCGTTCCTGGACGAGGCGCACCGCCGGGGGGTGCTGCGGCAGTCGGGGGCGTACTACGAGTTCCGGCATCTGCGGCTCCAGCGGCAACTGGCCTCTGAGCCGGCGCCCCATGCCGAGGATCAGCGGCCGCACGCGCGCCGGTAGCCGCTCGGGGGCCCCGGGCCGGAGCCCGCATAATGGCGGGATACGTCGGATGTCTCATCACGACATCCTGAACGACAGGGAGGCCGGCCATGGCAGTCACCGACGAGGCGATCGAGAAGATCAAGGGCATGATCGTCTCCGGCGCACTGCGCCCCGGCGACCGGCTCCCCAAGGAGAGCGAGCTGGCCGCCGAACTCGGACTGTCCCGCAACTCCCTGCGGGAGGCCGTGCGCGCCCTGTCGCTGATCCGGATCCTGGACGTACGGCAGGGCGACGGCACCTACGTCACGAGCCTGGACCCGCAACTGCTGCTGGAGGCGCTGAGCTTCGTCGTCGACTTCCACCGCGACGACACGGTGCTGGAGTTCCTCGCCGTGCGCCGCATCCTGGAGCCGGCGGCCACGGCGATGGCCGCTTCCCGGATCAGCGAGCAGCAACTGGACGCGCTGTCGGCCCAGTTGGAGAAGCTGGGCGACGCCCCCTCGGTGGAGGAACTCGTCGCCTGCGACCTGGAGTTCCACCGGGGCATCGTGCAGAGCTCCGGCAACTCCGTGCTGTGCTCGCTCCTGGACGGCCTGTCCGGACCGACGACACGGGCGCGCATCTGGCGCGGCCTGACCCAGGAGGACGCGGTCAGCCGCACCCTGCACGAGCACCGGGCGATCCTGGCGGCCCTGCGCGACCGGGACGCGGAGGCGGCACGCTCGTGGGCGACGGTGCACATCGCGAGCGTGGAACAGTGGCTGCGCTCCACGCTGTGAGTCAGGGCCGTTGAGGCGTGGCGGCAGGGCGCACGGCTGCCGCGCCCGGCCCGAACCCGCCCTGTCCATCGGACCTCTGAACGATCATCCGACGTATGATGTGGCCATGTGCGGGGCGACCCGGCCCCGACCTCCGCGATCGCCGAACCCCCCTGATCAGCCACCGCCCCCGCCCGGGTACAGCTCGGATGACTGTGGGGTGTTTCGGGGGGACGAACGGGGCAGTGATCCGTTCATGTCCCCGTGCAAGGGGGCTGCGGGCGCCCCCGTCGCACGCCGTAAGGTTGGTTCGTCAGGCGAGGGCACGTCGGAAGGAGGCACTGGGTGATCGAGCTCGAGGGGGTTCCCGAGCTGATCGACCCGGTCATGGTGGCCGCGTTCGAGGGCTGGAACGACGCCGGCGACGCCGCCTCCACCGCGGTCGCGCATCTGGACAGGGAATGGAAGGGCGAGGTCTTCGCGGCGCTGGACGCCGAGGACTACTACGACTTCCAGGTGAACCGCCCCACGGTGTGGATGGACGGGGGCGTCCGCAAGATCACGTGGCCGACGACCCGGCTCTCGGTGGTCCGGGTCGGCGGCGAGAAGCCACGTGATCTCGTTCTCGTCCGAGGTATCGAACCGTCCATGCGCTGGCGCTCGTTCTGCAACGAGCTCCTCGGCTTCGCGCACGAATTGGGCGTGGAGCTGGTGGTCATCCTGGGCGCCCTGCTCGGTGACACCCCGCACACGCGTCCGGTCCCGATCAGCGGCACCACCTCCGACCCGGACCTGGCCCGCCGGATGGATCTGGAGGAGACCAAGTACGAGGGCCCGACGGGCATCGTCGGCGTCCTCCAGGAGGCGTGCACGCACGCGGGCGTACCGGCTGTCAGCCTGTGGGCCGCCGTACCGCACTACGTCTCGCAGCCGCCGAACCCGAAGGCGACGCTGGCGCTGCTCAACCGGCTGGAGGACCTGATCGACGTCCGCATCCCGCTGGGCGAGCTGCCCGAGGACGCGCGCGCCTGGCAGGTCGGCGTCGACCAGCTGGCCGCGGAGGACAGCGAGGTGGCGGAGTACGTGCAGACGCTGGAGGAGGCCCGCGACACCGCGGAGCTGCCGGAAGCCTCCGGCGAGGCCATCGCGCGCGAGTTCGAGCGGTATCTGCGGCGCCGGGACGGCGGCCCGTCGCCCGAGGACCGTACGCGTCCGCCGATGCCTCCGAAGCCGGGCAACAGGGACGACGAGGACTCGTCGGACGACTGAGGCCGTTCGATCGCGGAAGAGGGCGGTGCGCTGGACTGCGCACCGCCCTCTTCCGCGATCGCCGTCACCTGCGTCACACGGGCACGGAGATCACGTCGTACGTCGTGTCCGGCGTCGGTGTCGTGGTGAAGCGGGCGTTGGGCAGGTAGAGGCGCCCCTTGTACGCGGCCACCGTGGTCGGCACGTCGAACAGCGGGTCGGTGACGCGGCGTTGGAAGACGCCGCCGCGGCCGTCGGCGGCGAGCCTGAAGACGTCGATGGCGTTCTGCCGGTTCTGCACGACGTACAGCGTCCGGCCGATCAGCAGCAGGCCGTCGCCGTTGGTGAGCGGTGCCGCGTCGCCGAGGTCGACGAGTTGCGTGACGCCGGTGCGCGGGTCGACCCGGTGCAGCCCGCCGACCCCGGACTGCACGACGAGCAGCGCGGAGCCGTCCGGCGTGGCGGTGATGCCGTTGGCGTTGACGACCTCGCCCGCGACTTGGCTCCAGTCGCCGCTCAGGGTGAGCGTCACGACCTCGTCCGCGTCCGGCAGTTGCCCGTGCCGGCCGAGCGGCAGGGCGTACAGCGCGGGCTGGAAGGAGTCCGTGAACCAGGCCGCGCGCGGGGTGAGGAACACGTCGTTGGCGAAGGTCGGGGTCGCCGAGGTCAGGGCGTAGGAGGCGAGGATCGCGCCGCTGCGGGCGTCCACCACACGGGCGCCCTGGCCGCGTCCGGCGACGAACAGGCGGCCCCGGTGGTCGAGTTTGAGACCGACCGAGGGCGTCCCGGGTCCGGCCGAGAAGATCGCACCCTCACCGGTGCGCAGATCGGCGCGGTAGAGGGAGCCGTCGCCGAGCGAGCCGAGATAGGCGAACGGTCCGCCGCCGATGGTGATGCCCTCCGGGCGGAAGCCGTTCGGGAGGCGGAGCACCTGGGGGCGGCGCTTTCCGGCCGCGACGGCGGGGGTGCCGGTGGCCGGGACGAGTGCGGCGCCGGCGATCGCGGCGCCCGTCGCGAGGAGTCCGCGGCGGGTGAGGTGAGGTGCGAAGGAGCGGTGTTCGGGGGCCACTGTGCGTCCTTCCGCTGAGAGGACCGGCCGACAGCTGGTCCAACGGTCAACTGACTCCCCCACCCCACCACACGCCGGGCGCCTCCGCAGCCGAGGCCGGTGTCTCGACAGGGACTGGACAGCAGCTGGCCGGATTATGGCGTGACATCTCTTTCCGGACGGATTGCACACGTTGCCCAATTCAACTTGTTCCCAAACCAAGTTGGCGAAAATGGTCTGGACGGACCGGCCCGCGCGTGCTTGGTTGTCCACCGAAGGCGCGCCGCACCACCCGCACTTGGCAACCCCCAGGACCGAAGGGAGCGGCAGACCATGACCGACCAGGGACAGCCGGCGCAGGGCCCCGGAACGGCCGGGCCGGGGCCCGACGGAGCGGGATTCACCTATCGAGGAGCCGAGCCGGAACTGATCGTCGTCGCCCGGCCCGAGGCCCGGCTGCGGGCCCAGGCCGAGGGCGTCCGGTCGGTCGCGGGCGCCGATGTGACGGCTCTCAACATGTTCCTCAGTGACGAACAGCTCGCGCTGGAGCCGCTGTTCGGCAGCGAGGAACGGCTTCAGCAGACCACGGACACGCAGGACACGTCCGACCTGGCCCTCTTCTACCGGGTGCGCGGCGGGGAGAGCCGCGCCGAGGAGCTGCGGGCCCGTATGGCCGCGCTGCCCGGCATCGACACGGCGTATGTGAAACCGGGCGCGGTGCCGGCCTCCCTCGGGCATGTCGGCGAGGGCAGCGGGCGCCTGGGCGAGGGCAGCGGGCGCCTGAAGGAGGGCGCGCCGGTCACGCCCGACTACAGCGGCCGGCAGGGCTATCTGCGCCCGGCGCCCGAGGGCGTGGACGCGCTCTGGGCCTGGCAGCGGCCGGGCGGCGCCGGTCACGGCGTGACCGTGATCGACGTCGAGGGCTCCTGGCAGCTGGGCCACGAGGACCTGGCCGGCAAGCTGGCCGGCGTCGTCGTCGGCACCCCGCTGACCGACCTGGCCTGGCGCAACCACGGCACCGCGGTGATCGGCGTGATCGGCGGCGACCGCAACGACCACGGCGTCACCGGCATCGTGCCGGAGACGGTGACCGCGGCCGCCTCCTTCCACGGCATCGGCACGGCGGCCGCGATCCACGCGGCGGCCGAGCGGCTCGGCCCCGGCGACATCGTGCTGGTCGAACTGCACCGCCCGGGACCCCGGTTCGAGTTCGCCGACCGCGACGACCAGCGCGGCTACGTCGCACTCGAATGGTGGCCCGACGACCACGCCGCGATCCGCAGCGCCACCGCCAGGGGTGTGCTGGTCGTGGCCGCCGCGGGCAACGGCGGCGAGTCCCTCGACGACGCGGTCTACGAGCGCCGCCCCGACGAGTTCCCGGAGTCGTGGCGCAACCCGTTCAACCCGTCCAACCCGTCCTCGGGGGCGGTCCTGGTCGGCGCGGGCGCCCCGCCCCCCGGCACGCACGGCCGCGATCACGGCCCGGACCGCTCCCGGCTCGCCTTCTCCAACTACGGCGCCCGGGTGGACGCGCAGGGCTGGGGCCGCGAGGTGACGACGACCGGCGGCTTCTGGGACCGGCCCGGCGACCTCCAGGGCGGGCCCGAGGAGATCGCCTGGTACACCGACACGTTCTCGGGTACGTCGTCAGCCTCCCCGGTGGTGGTCGGCGCGCTGGCCGCGCTCCAGGGAATGCTGAAGGCCGCCGCGCAGCCGCCGATGTCCCCCGAGCAGGCGCGTGCGGTGCTGCGGGCGACGGGTTCCCCGCAGCAGGACGCGCCGGGCCGGCCGGCCTCCCAGCGGATCGGCAACCGGCCCGACATCAAGGCGGCGGTCACCCATCTGGTGCCGCAGGCGGTCGGCTCCGGCCTCGCCGAGCGGTACTGGGACGAGTTGCTGCCGTATCCGCGCGAACTTCCGCCCCGGCTCCGGCTGTTCGTGGCCGGCGAGTGGCGGAACCTGAACCATCCGTCCCCCGAGATCCGCCAGGCGGTCCATACCGCCTTCGCGGGGGGACGGCCGGAGGTCCGAGTGTGGTTCTCGGACGACGAGATCGTCGGCCTGGTCATCACCGGCTGACGCAGCCCATCGCATCAAGGGAAGGTGACACCCGTATGAGCACCACCCCGCAGATGAGTCACATGGGACAACAGCAGGGCCAGCAGTACCCGAGCACGTCGCCGTACCAGCAGCCCTTCGGGCAGCAGCAGGGCTACGGCCAGCAGCAGGCGTACGGCATGAGCGGCTCGCTGGAGCAGCTCCAGCAGCTCGGCCGGCAGCAGCCGTTCCAGCACTTGCTCCAGCAGCTCGGCCAGCCGCAGGGCTACGGGCAGCAGCAGGTCCAGGGCCAGGCGTTCCAGGGCGAGCAGCAGCAACAGCAGTCCGAGCAGCAGGTGCTGCACCTGATGCAGCAGGTCACACAGGCCGCCGTGCAGCAGGCGCCGCAGGCGGGCGTCGCGGACGGCTACATCGACATCGTCCAGCCGCTGCCCGGGCAGCCGTCGCAGATCTTCCTGCGCATCCACGATGTGTTCCGGGTCTTCAACAACCCGAACCCGCAGATCCACGGCCAGGTCCAGGAGGCCTTCGCACACGGCCACCAGGTCGTCGGCGTCTGGGACAGCAGCCAGCCGCTGGTCCTGCGGAGCATCCAGATCCGCAGGATCTGACCGGCCGTAGCCGAACCGGCCGGCCACCGAAAAGGGGCGCTTCCACCCGCGGGGAGGAAGCGCCCCCTCTCTTGTGCCGAGGTCTTTGTGTCGGCGTCCGCTACAGGGCCACGCCCAGCAGCGCGTCGACGGCTCGCGACACGACGCCGGGGGCGCCGATGTCCGTGCCGCCCTCGGTGTCCTGCCGGGTCACCCAGCGGTCGACCGCGGCGAGCGCGGCCGGGGCGTCGAGGTCGTTCGCGAGGGCTTCGCGGATCTCCTCGACGAGCACCTCCGCGTCCGGTCCGTCGGGCCGGGACACGGCGGCCCGCCAGCGGCCGAGGCGGTCCACGGCGTCCTGGAGCACCTGGTCGGTCCACTCCCAGTCGGCCCGGTAGTGGTGGGCGAGGAGGGCGAGCCGGATGGCTGCCGGGTCGACGCCGTCGCGGCGCAGCTGCGACACGAAGACGAGATTGCCCTTGGACTTGGACATCTTCTCGCCGTGCAGGCCGACCATGCCCGCGTGGACGTAGGCCTTGGCCATGGGGAACTCGCCGGTCAGCACCTGGGCGTGCGAGGCGCCCATCTCGTGGTGCGGGAAGGCGAGGTCGGAGCCGCCGCCCTGGACGTCGAAGGTCATGCCGAGGTGGTCCAGGGCGATGGCGACGCACTCGATGTGCCAGCCGGGCCGGCCCTGTCCGAGCGAACCGCCGTCCCAGCTGGGCTCGCCCGGACGGGCGGCCATCCACAGCATCGGGTCGAGAGGGTTCTTCTTGCCGGGCCGCTCGGGGTCGCCGCCGCGCTCGGCGGACAGCAGGCGCATGGCTGCGGCGTCGAGGTTCGACACCTTGCCGAAGTTCGGGTCGGACTCGACGGAGAAGTAGATGTCGCCGTCGAGTTCGTACGCGGCGCCCGCGTCCCGGAGCCGCTCGACGAGCGGGACGATCCCGGGTATCGCCTCGACGGCGCCGATGTAGTGCCGCGGCGGCAGCATGCGCAGCGCGGTCATGTCCTCGCGGAAGAGGGCGGTCTCCTTCTCGGCGAGGGCGACCCAGTCGATGTCGTCGCGCTGGGCCCGCTCCAGGAGCGGATCGTCGACGTCGGTGACGTTCTGGACGTAGTGGACCTGCCGCTTGGTGTCGAGCCACACGCGCTGAACGAGGTCGAACGCGTTGTAGGTCGCCGCGTGACCCATGTGGGTCGCGTCGTACGGCGTGATACCGCAGACGTAGATACGGGCGACGGGACCGGGGTCCAGGGTGACGAGACCCTCGGTCGCGGTGTCGTGGATCCTCAGGTCGCGGCCCTGACCGGGCAGGGCGGGGACCTCAGAAGCGGGCCAGGCATACATGTCATGAGCCTAACCGGACGGATGTTCCGTACACGAACCGGACCGGGCCGGATGGCCGGGGAGGCGTTCTTGCGCGACACCGGCCCTTGTGCTGCACGCCCTGGGCCGCAACCGTGTCCTGGGTGACGGCTAGACCGGCGGCCACGGAATGGCGGGCCACTCCCCGCTCGGCTCCGGGTGCCTGCCGGAGGCGAGCAGGGCGTCCACACGCGCGCGCGTGGCGTCCACCTCGGCGCCGGTGATCAGCCCGGCCAGCCGTACGGCCAGCTCGCCGCCCTCCTTCAGCCCTTCCCGCAGGGCCCCGAGGACCTCGACGGCCTCCTGGGTGAGCGGCTCCCCCGCCCAGCCCCACAGCAGCGTCCGCAGCTTGTTCTCGGCGTTGAAGGTGACGCCGTGATCGATGCCGTAGAGCCGGCCGTCCTCGGTGGGCAGCAGATGGCCGCCCTTGCGGTCGGCGTTGTTGATCACGGCGTCCAGCACGGCGAGGCGCCGCAGCCGCTCGTCGTCGGCGTGCACCAGCAGCGCGGTCTTCCCGTCGCCGACCTCGGCGAAGGCGACCGCCTTCCAGCCCGGTTCGGGTTCCTCGCCGTCCACCAGCGCGAGCAGCTCGGCCTCGGGTGTCACGTCGATCCACAGCTGGCACATGCCCTCGCCGTACGGCCCGTCGCGCAGCACGGTGGGCGGTACGAGCCCCCAGCCGGTCGCCTCGGAGATCTCGTACGCGGCGACCTCGCGCCCGGCGAGGGTTCCGTCGGGGAAGTCCCACAGCGGCCGCTCACCGGCGACCGGCTTGTACACGCAGGTGGCCTCACTGCCCTCGTGCGCGACGGTGCAGTACAGGGCGGCGTTGGACGCCTCGCGGATGCGTCCGCGCACCGTCAGCTCACCGCGGGTGAGCAGTTCCACCGAGGTCACGCTCCGCGGCGGTATCCGTTCTGGCGCGGACATACGTGTCCTTCCGGGTCGAGCGGGAGGCTGCACAGCGGACACGGCGGCCGCCCGGCGTTGACGACGTCCAGGGCGCGCTTGGCGAAAGCCCTCGCCTGCGCGCCGGTGAGCCGGACCCGCAGCATCGGGGGACCGTTCTCCTCGTCCTGGAGCAGCCGCTCCTCGGCCTCGGCGAGGTCCTCCTCGGAGTCGGCGTCGAGCTCCACGAGGGCCTGTGCCTCGACGATCATGCGCTGTTCCTCGCCGTCCCAGGCAAGGGCCATGGTGCCGACGCGGAACTCCTCCTCGATGGGGGTGTCCAGCGGGCCGGTGTCGGCGACCTCGCTGGGCGTCATGGCGGGGACGGAGGCGCTTCCGCCACTACGCCGTACGACCTCGTCGAGCAGTTCGTCCATGCGCTCGGCGAGTGCGGCGACCTGGGTCTTCTCCAGGGCCACGCTGGTCACGCGGGAGCCGGCGACGGCCTGGAGGAAGAACGTACGGCGTCCGGGCAGTCCTACCGTGCCGGCCACGAAGCGGTCCGGGGGGTCGTAGAGGAACACCTGACGGGACACGTCCTGTCTCCATTGGAATCGTGGGTACGGCGAATCGTGAGTGCGACGACTCGTGAGTGCGACGCTGCTTCGACCGCTTCACCCTACTGCGCCCGACGATCACGGTGCGCCCGCGCCGCCCCCTACCGTCGCGTCACCGGCCGGCGGTTCCTCGCGCGGGGCGAGGGACGCGAAGTCCCCGGTGTCCCCGAGACGTACGAGGAACGGCCTCAGGCGTGTGTAACGGATCGCGGTGATGGAACACGGTTCAACGGAAATCCTCTGGAAGAGGTCGAGATGAAGACCGAGTGCGTCCGCCACGAGGGACTTGATGATGTCGCCGTGCGAGCACATCACGTACACGGCGTCGGCGCCGTGATCGCGCTCCACGCGCGCGTTCCACTCCCGTACCGCCTCCGCGGCCCGGGTCGCCATGGCCCGCATCGACTCGCCGCCGGGGAACGCCGCCGCCGACGGATGGGCCTGCACGACCTCCATCAGCGGCTCGTCCTTGAGGTCGGCGAGCTTGCGGCCGGACCAGTCGCCGTAGTGGCACTCCCCGATCCGCTCCTCGGTGTGCGCGGTGAGTCCGGGCCGGGCCTCCAGCAGCGGCCGGATCGTCTCCTGGCAGCGCTGCAGCGGGCTGGTGACGACCTCGGAGATCGGCAGCGCGGCGAGGCGTGCGGGCAGTGCGGCGGCCTGCTCGGCCCCGCGCTCGTCGAGGGCGACGCCGGGTGTCCACCCGGCGAGCACTCCCTCGGTGTTGGCGGTGGAACGTCCGTGCCGGACCAGGATCAGCGTGGGCATGCCGCCCAGCGTAGGCGCACGACGGGGTGCGTCCGGGGGCGGAGGGCGGGAGAATACGCTCCGTGATCGTCGACTGCGCCATCTACCGGGACGGGCGCCGGACGGAGGGGCCCGCGGACTTCTCCGACGCCCTGGATCTGTGCCGTCTTCAGGACGACGCGTTCGTCTGGATCGGTCTGTACGAGCCGACGGAGACGGAGTTCGACAAGGTCACCGAGGAGTTCGGGCTGCATCCGCTGGCCGTGGAGGACGCCCTGAACGCGCACCAGCGGCCCAAGCTGGAGGTGTACGACGACTCGCTGTTCATGGTCCTGAAGCCGGTCGGCTACGAGCCGAAGAGCGACATCGTCTCCTCCGGCGAGGTCATGGTCTTCATCGGCGACTCGTTCGTGGTGACCGTCCGGCACGGCGAGGAGGCACCGCTGGGGGTCGTCCGGGAACGTCTGGAGCACGAGCCGGAGATGCTGCGGCACGGTCCCACTGCAGTGCTCTACACGATCGCGGACGCGGTGGTCGACCACTACGTCGAGGTGGCGGGCGAGTTGGGCACCGACCTGGCGGAGCTGGAGGCGGAGGTGTTCTCGCCGACCGCCGGCGGCTCCCGGCACACGGCCTCGCGCATCTACGCCTTCAAGCGGCAGATCATGGAGTTCCGCAGGGCCACGGGACCGCTCGCGCAGCCGGTGTCCCGGCTGGCGGGCACGGGCCTGATCGGCGCGCGCGTGCCGTTCGTGCACGACAAGGCGCAGCCCTTCTTCCGTGACGTGAGCGACCACCTCACGCGCGTGAACGAGGCCGTGGAGGGCCTGGACCGGCTGGTGTCGGACGTCCTGTCGGCGCATCTGGCGCAGATGAGCGTGCGGCAGAACGACGACATGCGGAAGATCTCCGCGTGGGCGGCCATGGCCGCGGTCCCCACGATGATCGCGGGGATCTACGGCATGAACTTCGAGCACATGCCGGAGCTGCACTGGACCGGTTCCTATCCGGTGCTGATCCTGGCCATGGCCGCCGTCGAGGTGCTGTTGTACCGGCTGTTCAAACGCCGGGGCTGGTTGTAGCGGTCAGGCGAACTCGGGTGCCGAGGCGGCGGGTCCGCCGAGTGCGTCGCGGCGTTCCGGCATCGCCAGGGACACCATGCGCCGCCAGCCCGCGAGCCGCTCCCAGGCGTACACGGCGTGGATGCCGGCGGCGAGCGCGGCGGCCTTGGCCCGGGGCCAGCCGAGGACGCGTCCCATGTGGTCCATGACCGCGAGGCTGACGTCCCGGTAGACCCGGATCTCGGCTAGGGCGCACTCGCGCAGGGTGGCCTGGATCCGCCGGCCGTGACCGGCGGCCGCGAAGCGCAGGAGTTCCTCGTGCGTGTAGGCGAGGTGGTTGTCCTCGTCGTTTGAGATCATCCGGACGGCCTTGCCGATCACGGGGTCGTCGGCGAAGTACTTGCGGAGCATGATCATCTGTTCCGAGGCGCGCTGCTCGGTGACCCGGCTGTGCGCGAGGTAGGTGATGATGTCGTCGACCGTGAGCGGCTTGTCGGCCTTCAGCTTGTCGTGGGCGAGGCCGATGCCGTGCTTCTCGAGCAGCATCGTGTAGTCGGTCTCGGACGGGACGGGGACGGGGTCGAGCCCGCGCTTCTTCAGCAGGGCGTTGAAGATCCGCCCGTGCTTGTCCTCGTCCGCGCCGTGCCGGGTGATCTTGGGCGCCATGGCGCGCTCGCTGTCGGGCACGAGCGCGGCGATGCGCGCGTTCTCCCAGCCGCCCTGGGACTCGCCGCTGGCGGCGATCGAGCAGAACAGCCGGAAGGAATCGTCGTTGTCGAGGATCTCCTGGAACAGACTCTTGGCCGAAAGCATCGTGGGGCACCTCTCTCAGGACGCCGCAGGATTCCGCAAAGAACGAGTCAAATGCGGTGAGAGAGCCGCTGCAACAGCTGAGTCGGACAACTCCGCCAAAAGAATGACCATCGGGGTCACGACGGGGGCGTAACCGGGTGGGCACGCGCGCGTTGTTCTGCTTGACGGCCGTGGCGGGGAAGACCCCCGAGCCCCCACCACGGCCGCAGAACTTCCCCGGCCCGTACGGCCCTCGCGTCACGCCAGTCCGGCGCGCTCCAGGGCCTCGGTGCCGGCGCGCAGGGAGGCGAGCCGCTCGTCGAGCGTGAAGCCCGCCGGCGCGAGGGACAGGGTGGTGACACCGGCGGCGGCGTAGGCCTTCATCCGGTCCGCGATCCGGTCGACGGAGCCGAGCAGCGTGGTCTTGTCGATCAGGTCCTGCGGTACGGCGGCCGCGGCGCCCTGCTTGTCGCCGGAGAGGTACTTCGTCTGGATCTCGGCGGCTTCCTTCTCGTACCCCATGCGCTGGGCGAGCTGGTTGTAGAAGTTCTGCTTGGGGCTGCCCATGCCGCCGACGTACAGCGCGGTGTAGGGGCGGAAGGTGTCGGCGAGCGTGGCCACGTCCTTGTCGTCGCCGACGGCGAGCGGCAGGGTCGGGCAGATGTCGAAACCGTCGAGGCTCTTGCCGGCCTTCTCGCGCCCCGCGCGCAGGTGCTTGACGGTGGTGTCCTCCAGGTGGTCGGCGGACGGGAAGATCACCAGTGCGCCGTCGGCGATCTCGCCGGTCTGCTCCAGGTTCTTCGGGCCGATGGCGGCGATGTACAGCGGGATGTGCTCGCGCTGCGGGTGCACGGTCAGCTTGATCGGCTTGCCGGGGCCGCCGGGCAGCGGCAGCGTCCAGTGCTGACCTTCGTAGGTCAGGCGCTCACGGGTCATGGCCTTGCGGACGATCTCGACGTACTCACGCGTGCGTGCCAGCGGCTTGTCGAACTTGACGCCGTACCAGCCCTCGGAGACCTGCGGTCCGGAGACGCCGAGACCGAGCCGGAAGCGGCCGCCGGACAGGGAGTCGAGGGTCGCGGCCGTCATCGCGGTCATCGCGGGCTGGCGGGCCGGGATCTGGAAGATGGCGGACCCGACGTCGATGCGCTCGGTCTGGGCGGCGACCCAGCTGAGCACGGTGGCCGCGTCCGACCCGTACGCCTCGGCGGCCCAGCACACGGCGTAGCCCAGCCGGTCGGCCTCCTGCGCGACGGCGAGATTGTCCGCGTCCATTCCGGCACCCCAGTAGCCGAGGTTGATCCCGAGCTGCATGGCCGATCCCCTTACCGATCAGTAACGTCCCTTGTGGGCCAGACCTTAGCGCGGGGGGCCACTCACCGGGAGGCCGATGTGGCGGGCGTCGCCCGACTGCCCCCGCCCATCCCTGGTGACGGTCCTGAAAACTGGTTATCCACAGGCCCCCACATGGCAGGTTCTGGCCAGTAATCTCGGCGTTCATGGAGCAGAGGCATCTCGGCCGCACCGGCCTGCGCGTGTCCCGGATCGGGCTCGGCACCCTCACCTGGGGCAGGGACACCGACGAGCACGACGCCGCGGACCTCTTGAAGACGTTCTGGGAGGCGGGCGGCACCCTCGTCGACACGGCGGACGTGTACGGCGACGGGGAGGCCGAGTATCTGCTCGGACGGCTGATGGAGGGGCTGATCCCGCGGCGGGACCTGGTCATCTCGACGAAGGCGGGCAGCGTGCCCGACCCCGACCGCCGCTTCGACGGCTCGCGCGGCCATCTGCTCTCCGCGCTGGACGCCTCACTGGCCCGGCTCGGCACGGACTACGTCGACGTCTGGCACATCCACGCCTTCGACCCGTACACCCCGCTGGAGGAGACCCTCCAGGCGCTCGACCTCGCCGTCAGCAGCGGTCGGGTGCGCTATGCCGGTGTCTCCAACTTCTGCGGCTGGCAGCTCGCCAAGGCCGCGACATGGCAGCTCGCGGCGCCCGGCACACGCACCCGGCTGGCGAGCACACAGCTTGAGTACTCGCTGCTCCAGCGCGGTGTGGAACGTGAGGTGCTGCCGGCCGCACTCGACCTCGGCATCGGCATGCTTCCCTCGTCCCCGCTCGGCCGGGGCGTGCTGACCGGCAAGTACCGCAACGCGACACCGGCCGACTCGCGCGGCGCCTCGGAGCATCTGGCGCCGTTCGTCGCGCCGTACCTCGACGACACGGCCAGCCGGATCGTGGACGCCGTGCAGACGGCGGCCGACGGGCTGGCCGTCTCCCCGCTCCAGGTCGCCCTCGCCTGGGTCCGCGACCGGCCCGGCGTGACCGCTCCCGTGATAGGCGCGCGCAACGCCCAGCAGCTCACAGCGGCGTTGTCAGTGGAGGCCCTTAGTCTTCCTGACGAGATCTGCCGGGCGCTCGACGACGTGTCGGCGCCCGTGCACCGCTATCCCGATCACGACTGGAGCACGCTGTGAGCACGGAGCCACCCGAGACCACGGAGAACTCGGAGCCGGGGACGCCGGGGGCCGCGGCCCAGGACGGGGCCGCCGCTTCGGAGTCGGGAGGCGAAGGCACGGACAGCACGACCGCCGACGGCGAGGACGTCACCGGAGCCGAGTCGGACGGCGGCGAAGGCGAAGCCTCCGAGGGTGCGGCGCAGCAGTCGGAGGCCGCGGCCGAGCTCGCCGCCCAGCGGGTCGAGCGGGAGCGGATCGCGCGGCGCAGGGCCGAGCGGGCGGCGCCCGTCGACAGCGGGGCCAAGCTCAGCGGGCAGGCCGCCGATCTCCTCGCCGCCGTACGGGCCGTGGAGAGCGGTGCGAAGCCCACGGCGACCGTCTTCAGCGAGCCGGAGCCGCCGCGGCGCCCAGCTGCGGAGCCGGCCCGCCGACCGGAGCCCGCACCCGTGTCCGCCGCGCCCGCTGCCCCCGCGTCCGAGACCGTGGAGTCCGTGCGAGCCGTGCTGACCGAGGGCGGCGCCCCGGAGGCGCTGGCCGCGCAGGTCGCCGCCGCGCTCGGCGAGGGCGCCGCGGACCAGCTGCGGGCGGACCCCTGGCAGTTGCTACGTATCGCCGGCGTACGGCCCGAGCAGGCCGACGGGTTCGCGCGGGCGCTGCTCGGCGCGGAGGCCGGACCGGACGACGAGCGGCGCGGCCGCGCGGTCACCGTCTGGCTCCTGGAGCAGGCGGCCCTGGCCGGACACACGGCCCTGGAGCTGCCGGCGCTCACCGCCGCGCTGGCCCAGCGGGGCGTGCCGGACGCCGATACGGCCGTGCAGAACACCCTGGCCGAAGGTGAGGCGTTGGCCTTCCAGGACGCCCTGGACGAGCCCGGCGCCTCGGCCCGGCGGGACGAGGAGGCGGAGGAGGGCGAGGAGCGGCCGGTCCGTGTCCTCGTCGGCCTGGAGCGGTACGCCCTCGCGGAGGAGAGCCTCGCCGACGGACTGGGCCGCCTGATCAACTCGGCGCCCAAGCAGGACGGTTCGGTCGAGGACTGGGAGCGGGAGGCGGGCGGCGCGGGTTCCGCCGCCGACCTGGTCCGGGCCGTCGCGGGCCACGGCCTGGTCCTGCACACGGGTGGGGAGGCGTCCCGCGCCGAACCGGCGGCGCTGCTGCGTGCCGCGCGGGCCCTCGGACTGCGCGCCTGGGCGGCCACAGCGGGCCCGCAGGGCAAGGAGCGCTTCTCGGCGCTGCTGAGCGGGCCCGGCGACTCCGCTGGGACCGGAGCGGAGTTGCCCGGCGACGCCACTGGGACCGGAGCCGAGTTGCCCGGCGTCGCCACCGTGGCCGGGCTGCTGTCCGGCGCCGAGGGGCCTGGCAGGGACGCGGACGGGGCGTTCGACCTCGACCTGCTCGTCCTGCTCGACGCACCCCAGCTGGACGTCGAGACGGCCGCGCTGCTCACGGAGTCGCTGCCGGACGGGGCCCGGCTGGTGCTCGCCGGGGATCCCGGGGTGTTGTGGTCGGCGGGGCCCGGCCGGGTGTTCGCCGATCTGCTGGCGGCGCGGATCTGCCCGCAGATCGCCTCGCGCCGGCCGGATCCCGGCCCGCTCGGCGAGCTGGTGTCCGGTGTCGGCATCGGTGAGCTGAACCAGGTCGAGGCGCCCGGCAAGGAGGTCGTGATCGTGCCGGCGCGGGACGCGGGCGAGGCCGTGCACCGCACCGTGCAGCTCGTCGCGGACTCGGTGCCGCGGGCGATCGGTGTCCCGGCGGAGCAGACCCAGGTGATCACGCCGGGCCACGGCGGCGCGGCCGGCACCCGCGCGCTCAACGCCGCGCTCAAGGAACGGCTCAACCCGGGCCCCGGGCGCTTCGGCGGGTTCGACCCCGGTGACCGCGTCGCGTACTCCCCCGCGCCGGGCCGTACGGTGCCGGGCCAGGTGGTGAAGGCCGACGCCGAGGGGCTGCATCTGTCCTGCGCCGGCGAGGCCGTGGTCGTACCGAAGGAGCGGGTGGAGCAGTCGCTGCGGCACGGCTGGGCGCTGACCGCCCACCAGGCGGCGGGCGCCCGTTGGCCCGCGGTCGTCGTGGTCCTGCCCGGTGACGCGGCCCAGGCTCTGAGCCGCCCGTGGGTCTACACGGCCTTCAGCCGGGCCGACCGCCATCTGTCCGTGGTCCACGGTGTCGAGCAGGCCCTCGCCCGGGCGGTCGCCGAGATCCCGGCCAAGCCGCGCACGACCCGCCTGCCGGCGCTGCTGGCACCGCAGCCGCCGACGGCCGGCTGACAGCGACGGCTGACGGCTGACGGCCGACGGCCGACGGCTGACGGCCGACGGCCGACGGCCGACGGCTGACGGCCGACGGCTGACGGCCGACGGCCGACGGCTGACGGCTGACGGCCGACGGCTGACAACGTAGGCGGACGGCTGACACCGGCGCAGACCGGCTGACGGCGACGATGTGCGGCCGGCACCGGCGCGAACCCGGTCCCAGCGACAACATGCGGCTGGCACCGGCGCCGGCTGCGACGACGTCCGGCCGCCCGACGCGCGACGGCGGCGGTCACGGAAGCATCGGCTCCGTGACCGCCGCCGCCCGGGCAGCCTCAGCCGTGGGTCAGCGATCCGCGTCCATGGGTTCGAGGTCGTCCTCGTCGAGGTCGGTGTCCAGCTCGTCCTCGATGTCCCCGTCGGAGTCCGCCGTGAGCCGCCTGCGGGTGCCGCCGGCCGTGTCCTCGTCGTCGAGGTCGTCGTCGAACACCGTGCTGACGTCGAAGCGGCAGACCACCCGCTGCGGGTCGACCCCCTCGAAGGGCGCCTCCAGCCATTCGCCGGGATCGGTCTGGTCGTCCGCCGCGGTCACCCAGAGCGTGGAGTCACCCTCCTCCAGGCCGAACTCCTTGTGCCGGGAGGCGATCTCGTCCGGCTCGAACTCGCCGAACAGGATGCCCAGCGCCCCGTGCACCGTGCCGGAGGCCTCGCCGTCCGCACCCTCGTCGTAGTCCGCCGCCTCGACCCGCTGGGCCTGTGCCAGCAGCCGCTGCGGCTCCGCCACGGCGTAGTCGCGGCGGATCAGCACGCTCAGCGCGTTCGGTTCCTCGGGGCCCGTGTACGGCGGCAGAGCGTCCTCCGTACCGGGGATCTCGAAGGGTGTGACCTCGTCGTAGCGGTCGTAGAGCAGCTCGTCGTAGGTCTCGGCGGCCGCGGCCAGCTGGTTGAACGCCTCGTAGACGGCCGGGTCGTCCTCCCCCGACCGGCGTTCGACCGCGGCCAGATGGCGGTCGAGCGCGGTCTTGACCGCCTCGGCGGCGGCGCGTACCTCGGCAGCGGTGGGCTGCACAGCATCAGACATAGTGCAGACGCTATCCGTACCGGGCCCCAGCCCGCACAATAGATGCGATGCCGGAATACGAATTTGTCGACGTGTACGTACCTCGCGGGGTCTCCCGCAAGGACGCGACACGCCTGTTGACGGACCATGCCGAGTACGGACACTGGGAGTTGGACCGCCTGAGCCTGCTGCGGGACGGAAGCCGCAGGGTGCGGTTGCGCCGCCGGATCATCCGGCAGGTGCGGGCCACGTGGTGAGCTAGGGCGCCGGACAGGATACATATGGAGCGGGCCCCGCCGATGCGGGGCCCGCTCCGTTCGTACCGGAGGTCAGAGCCTCCTGGCGGGCCGCCCTACTGCGACGGCCGTGCCTTGCGGTACAGCACCGCTCCCGCCAGCAGCGCACCCGCGCCCACCGGGAGGACGAGGCCCAGCGGCAGGTCACTGCCGGTCTGGGCGAGCTCCGCGTCGCCCCGGGGCTGGGTGACGAAGTGCGCGCCCGGCTTGTTCGGGTTCGAGGAGCCACCGTCCGGAGTCTCGCCGCCGGTTCCGGGCGGCGTGCTCGGGGTACCGGGCTGGTTCGGCTCCCCCGGGTTACCGGGGTTCCCCGGATTGCCCGGGTTTCCGGGGTTCCCAGGGTTACCGGGCTCACCGGGATTTCCAGGGTTACCGGGATTCCCCGGCTCTCCCGGATTCCCCGGCTCTCCCGGATTTCCGGGCTCTCCCGGGTTACCGGGGTTCCCCGGATTGCCGGGGTTGCCCGGCTCGCCCGGCGAGTTGTGACCGCCGCCATTGCCGCAGTCGTTGTCCGCGCTGGGGTTGCCGATCCCGATGACGTCGACGCTGTTGCCGCACACGTTGACCGGTACATGGACCGGCACCTCGACGTGGTTGCCGGAGCCGACGCCGGGCGAGTCACTGGCGTGGCCGTCGGAGGACGAGCCCCCACCGCCGTTGGAGCCGCCGTGGCCGCCCCCGTTGGCGCACTTGTTGCCGGCCGCCGGGTTGAGCACGCCGACGACGTTCACGGTGTTGCCGCAGACGTTGACCGGCACGTCCACCGGTACCTGCACAGTGTTGCCCGACAGCACGCCGGGCGAACTCACGCTGGAGCCGTGTGCTCCCGCGCCGGTCGCGTGGGCCGTGCCGCCCGCCGCGGCGATGACGCCGGTCGCGGCCGCCACGGTCATCAGGCCCTTGCGGGTGACCTGTCGCATTTGCTGATTACCTGCCTTCGACGTTGTTCCGAAAGGACGACGTCGGAATTCGACCGACGTCCGAAAGGCCGGTCGGCCCCGGAGCGCATGGCGCGCGCTCCGGGGCCGACGGGCTCAGCCCCGAATCACGGGGCGAGGCACAACGTCACTTGTTGATGCAGGTGTTGCCGAAGGCGGGGTTCAGCAGCCCGATCACCGAGATCGTGTTGCCGCAGACGTTCACGGGGACGTGAACCGGAACCTGGACCACGTTGCCGGACAGGACACCCGGGGAGTGCACCGCGGCACCCTGGGCACCCGAGTCGGCGACGGCCAGGCCCGCGCCCGCGAGAACCAGCCCACCGGTGGCAGCCGCAGCGGCGACGACCTTCTTGATCATTATTCCTCCTTGTTGGCAATGCGATCTCAAGTAGCTGATCGCATCACCTGTAACGAGGAGGAACTAATAGGGCTACGACCCTATGAGCGTGTTCACTCTCGCCAGTCACGGCCAGTACGTCTGGACGATTACTGGATGGTTGTAACGGCGGGCCCCTTCAGGACGCGTCGATGAACCTGTCGAGTACACGGACCCCGAATTTCAGCCCGTCCACGGGCACCCGCTCGTCGACGCCGTGGAACATGCCCGCGAAGTCCAGCTCCGGCGGCAGCTTCAGCGGGGCGAAGCCGAAGCCCCGGATTCCGAGGTCGTCGAAGGACTTGGCGTCCGTACCGCCGGAGAGCATGTAGGGGATCGCCTTCGCGGCCGGGTCCTCGGCGACCAGCGCGGACTGCATGGCGTCCACGAGGGCCCCGTCGAAGCTCGTCTCGACTGCCTTGTCGGAGTGCACGTCCTCGCGCCTGACCTCGGGGCCGAGGATCTTGTCGAGGTCGGCGAGGAACTCCTCCTCGAAGCCGGGCAGGAAGCGGCCGTCGACATGGGCGGTGGCCTCGCCGGGGATGACGTTGACCTTGTAGCCGGCGCCGAGCTGGGTGGGGTTGGCCGTGTTGCTGAGGGTCGCGCCGATGAGCTTGGCGATGCCGCCGAGCTTGGCGAGGGTGCCCTCCATGTTCTCCGGGTCCAGCTCGGTGCCGAGGGCGTCGCCGAGCTCGTCGAGGAAGGCCCGGGTGGTCTTGGTGACCCGCACCGGGAACTTGTGCCGGCCCAGGCGCGCGACCGCCTCCGACAGTTCGGTGATCGCGTTGTCCCGGTGGATCATCGAGCCGTGCCCGGCGGTGCCGGCCACGGTCAGCTTCATCCAGTGCATGCCCTTCTCGGCCGTCTGGATCAGATAGAGCCGCCGCTGCTCGCTCACCGTGAACGAGAAGCCGCCCACCTCGCTGATCGCCTCGGTGACGCCCTCGAAGAGGTCCGGGTGCTTGTCGACCAGGAAGCGGGCGCCGAACTTGCCACCGGCCTCCTCGTCGGCGAGGAACGCGAGGACGATGTCCCGCGGGGGCCTGCGCCCGCTGCGCAGCCGGTCACGGACGACCGCCAGGGTCATCGCGTCCATGTCCTTCATGTCGACGGCGCCACGCCCCCATACGCACCCGTCGGTGACCTCGCCCGAGAAGGGGTGGTGGGTCCAGTCGTCGGCGTTGGCCGGTACGACGTCGGTGTGGCCGTGGATCAGCAGTGCGGGCCTGGAGGGGTCCTCGCCCTGGATGCGGGCCACCGTGGAGGCGCGCCCCGGGTGCGACTCGAAGATCTGCGGTTCGAGGCCCACCTCGGCGAGCTTCTCGGCGACGTACTCGGCCGCCTTGCGCTCTCCGGGTCCCGAGTGGTCGCCGTAGTTGCTGGTGTCGATCTGGATCAGCTCGCGGCAGAGGTCCACGACCTCGTCCTCGCCGGTGACGCCCCTGGCCGTGTCCGTGTCGCTCACGCTGCTTCCTTCCGCGCGGTCGCTGCTGGTGGTCCCCCTCATCCTCCCCCCCGACCACGGCCCTGCCCAAGACCGGCCGCGACCCGTCACACGCCGTTCACGTCGCGACGGGGGGTGATCGGGCACCCCTCGAAAGCCTGGTAATGTTTCCTCTGTCGCCGCGGGGGAAACCCCGCACGACAGACACCTTGTCCGGGTGGCGGAATGGCAGACGCGCTAGCTTGAGGTGCTAGTGCCCTTTATCGGGCGTGGGGGTTCAAGTCCCCCCTCGGACACCAGCTGAAACCCCTGTCAACCAGGGGTTTCTTGCTTTTCCGGGGTTCCCTCGGCGTTGCCGCGGCCGTCGGCCGCGAGCAGGGCGATCACCCCGAGCGCCACGAGCAGGATGATCACCAGGACCACGACCGTCAGGACCGTGGGGTTGTTCCACAGCGCGAACACCAGCGTGATCAGCAGCAGGACGCCCACGGTGAGCCACTTGCGGTTGGCCTCGGTCCAGGTGCCGACCCGGCCCGTGGTGACACCGTGCGAGCCCGCCCATCCGGCCGTGGTGTCCGCGCCCTGCTCGGCCCAGCCGCGCACAGCGCGCGGCAGCCGCCCGGGGCCGACGAAGTAGGCGCCGAGGGCGACCACCACGCCGAGCACGATCACGGTCCGCAGGGTGACCTTCAGGAAGCGCAGAAGGGTGTCGAAGACGGACGCGGCGGCCGGCTCGGACAGGACCGTCGGCGGCAGATGGTCCAGGTAGTAGCGGCGGGCGACCACGAGGGCGATGGCCACGACGAGACAGCCGAAGGCCGCTCCGAGGGCCGCCTTCGCCAGGGCGCGGCGGCGTCGGCGGGCCAGCAGGACGCCCAACGCCCCGAGCAGCACGGTGATCACCGGCATCCAGTAGCCGGCCAGGTCCAGTGCGCGTGCCCCGTCCTGGAACTGGTCGAGCTTGTCGGACTTGAACAGGACCACCTGTTTCTCGACGGCCGGGATCTTGGAAGCCGGCTGGATACCGGCGTTCACCAGGTCCTTCTTGACCTGCTCCACGGCGGTTCCGACGTCGAGGGTGACGGTGCCCTCCTCGACGCCGATGGCCCCGCGGCCCTTGCCCGTGAGGGCGTGCACCACGGCCGAGTGGGCGGTCCGGTTCGCGGTGACCCACAGCTTCTCGAACCGGTCACTCTCGACGAAGCGCTTCGCCACCCGGTCCGCGGCGGCGTTCACGGCCTCGTCCACCTGCGGGGCCAGCGCCTTGACGGCGTCGGCAGCGCGGGGCGGCAGGCCCTGCGACTTCAGCCAGTCGGAGATGTCGGAGGTGACCTGCTTGCCGTTCACACGGACGTCCACCGCGTCGACGAGCCGGTGGCGCACGGCGTCCTCGATGTCTCGGTCGGTGGCGAGCGGCTTCATCGTCTTGACGTAGCGGTCGGTGTCGAGGGCGATGTCGTGCACCCACACCGTGATCACGGTGACAGGGACCAGAATGCACGCGAGGACGATCAGTACCGCCGAGGCCGTGCTCCGCAGGATCCTGGTCGCGCGACTTCCCTGTGGTGGGTTCGTCATCCGCCCTCCGGCATCGGGACACCGGCCGCGACCCGCCGCGGCTCAAGTCCATTCCCGCCGAACGCGGGGATCCCGGCATCCCGGAATGGGCCATCCGGACGCTGCGTCGACCGCGTTGTCACGCACTGTGTGGGCGATGTCTCCTTCGATCGAAGATCACCAGGTCAGCGTGGGTTCGCCGGGCTCCGGAGTAGCCTCGAACGGGTGCTCCGAATGGCCGTTCCCCGACCCTGAACCTAGCGTCGTACTAAAATTTCCGGCTTGTTACGGAGCTGGAGCCGGACAACCCCAGGCAAACCTGCGGGCCCGCCAGCGCCCCGGAGGCATCCGGGATCGAGACGCGAGGACCGGATGGCAGCGATACACGAGAGCGATGCTCTCGGTCTGCTCGACGAAGAACTCCGCGAGAAGTTCGGCGACACCGCCCGTTTCTCCGGAGGCCCCGCGGCCTCCTCGCGCACCCTCGTCGACGTCTTCGACGCGTCGGTGCGCTCCTTCCCGGACGAGCCGGCGCTGGACGACGGCACGACCGGCCTGACCTACCGGGAGCTGGCGGTCGAGGTGGAGCGGCTGCGGCGCGCGCTGGGCGCGGCCGGGGTCGGGCTCGGGGACCGGGTGGGCGTGCGGGTGCCGTCCGGCACCAACGACCTGTACGTCGCGATCCTCGCCGTGCTCGCGGCCGGCGCCGCCTATGTCCCGGTGGACGCCGAGGACCCGGACGAGCGGGCCGAGCTGGTGTTCGGCGAGGCGGACGTACGGGCCGTCGTGGGCGCCGGGCACGAGCTGACCGTGCACTCCCGCAGTGACGTTCCCGCCGCACGCCCCGGTGTAGGACACGACGCCTGGATCATCTTCACGTCCGGCTCGACGGGGAAGCCGAAGGGCGTCGCCGTCTCGCACCGCAGTGCCGCCGCGTTCGTGGACGCCGAGGCCGCGCTGTTCCTCACCGAGGAGCCGATCGGGCCCGGCGACCGGGTCATGGCGGGCCTGTCGGTCGCGTTCGACGCGTCCTGCGAGGAGATGTGGCTGGCCTGGCGGTACGGCGCCTGTCTGGTGCCGGTGCCGCGTTCGCAGGTCAGGAGCGGTGCCGATCTCGGGCCGTGGCTGGTGGAGCAGGAGATCACGGTCGTGTCGACCGTGCCCACGCTCGCCGCGCTCTGGGAGCCGGAGACCCTCAACGACGTACGACTGCTGATCTTCGGCGGTGAGGCCTGCCCGCCCGAGCTGACACAGCGGCTGGTGACCGAGGGCCGTGAGGTCTGGAACACCTACGGGCCCACCGAGGCGACCGTGGTGGCCTGCGCGGCGCTGATGAGCGGCAAGGAACCGATCCGGATCGGGCTGCCGCTGAACGGCTGGGAGCTGGCCGTCGTGGACGAGGCCGGTGAGCCCGTGCCGATGGGTGCGAGCGGGCAGCTGGTGATCGGCGGAATCGGTCTCGCCCGGTATCTCGATGCCGAGAAGGACGCGGAGAAGTACGCCCCGCTTGAGTCGCTGGGCTGGGAGCGGGCGTACCGCAGTGGTGACCTCGTCAAGGCGGAGCCGGAGGGGCTGGTCTTCCTCGGGCGGGCCGACGAGCAGATCAAGCTCGGCGGGCGGCGGATCGAGCTCGGCGAGGTGGATGCCGCGCTCCAGGCGCTGCCCGGTGTCGCCGGTGCGGCGGCCGCCGTGCGGACCGCCCGCAGCGGCAACCAGCTTCTCGTGGGGTACGTCGTCACCCAGGACGGCTGGGACCAGGCGACCGCGGTGGAGAAGCTGCGGGCGGAGCTGCCGGCCGCGCTGGTGCCGCTGCTGGCGCCGGTGGACGACCTGCCGACCCGCACCTCGGGCAAGGTGGACCGGGGCGCGCTGCCCTGGCCGCTGGAGGGCCTGGAGACGGGCGGTCCTGCGGAGCATCTGTACGGCACCGAGGCATGGCTGGCGGAGCAGTGGACCGAGGTCCTCGGTATCCCCGTCACCAGTGCCTCCGACGACTTCTTCGCGATCGGCGGCGGCAGTCTGGCCGCCGCGCAGCTGACGACGCGGCTGCGGACGCGCTATCCGAGCTCGGCCGTCCTGGACATCTACCAGCAGCCGGTGCTGCGCAAGCTGGCGCGGCGTCTGGAGGAGTCCGCGCACGACGACGGGGCGGAGCGGATCGTCGCGCCGGTGCCCCGGAGTGCGCAGCTGATCCAGCTCTTGCTGCTCGTTCCGCTGTTCACGCTGCTCGGCCTGCGCTGGACGGTCGTGCTGGCCGCGCTCGGGAACCTGCTGCCCGCCTACGGGTGGCTGCCGACCGCGCCCTGGTGGCTGCTCGCGGCCGGGGCGGTGGCGCTGTTCAGCCCGCCGGGGCGGCTCGCACTGGCCGCCGGCGGGGCACGGCTGCTGCTGGGGGGCGTGAAGCCGGGCCGGTACCCGCGCGGTGGCGGTGTGCATCTGCGGCTGTGGACCGCCGAGCGGCTGGCCGAGTTCAGCGGGGCGACCTCGCTGACCGGGGCCTGGCTGGAGCGGTACGCGCGGGCGCTGGGCGCCAAGGTCGGGCCCGAGGTGGACCTGCACTCGCTGCCGCCGGTCACCGGGCTGCTGAAGCTGGGGCGCGGCGCCGCGGTCGAGTCCGAGGTGGACCTGTCCGGGTACTGGCTGGACGGGGACCGGCTGGAGATCGGCTCGGTCAAGGTCGGCGCGCACGCCGTCGTCGGCACCCGCAGCATGCTCTTCCCGGGTGCCCGGGTCGGCAAGCGGGCCGAGGTGGCGCCCGGCTCGGCGGTGACCGGGCAGGTCCCGACCGGGCAGCGCTGGGCGGGCGCACCCGCGATCAAGCTCGGAAAGGCCAAGCGCAACTGGCCCAAGGACCGGCCGCGGCGCGGCACGTACTGGCGCGTGATGTACGGCCTGACCGGCTTCGCGCTGAGCGCGCTGCCCGTGCTGGCGGGTGCGGCCGCGTTCCTCGTCGGCCGGGTGTTCTTCACGCCGGGCTCGCCCCTGGCAGGCGCCGCGCTGGCCCTCGTACCGGCGACGCTCGCCTTCGGGGCGGCGTACGCGCTGCTGATCCTGATCTCCGTACGGCTGCTGAGCCTCGGGCTGCGCGAGGGGACTCATCCCACGCACAGCCGGGTCGGCTGGCAGGCCTGGACCGTCACGCAGCTGATGGACCGGGCCCGCGACACCCTGTTCCCGCTGTACGCCGGGCTGGCCACACCGGTGTGGCTGCGGCTCCTCGGGATGCGGATCGGGCGGGGCGCCGAGGTCTCCACGGTGCTCGCGCTGCCGAGTCTGACGACGGTCGGCGAGGGCGCGTTCCTGGCCGACGACACGCTGACCGCGCCGTACGAGCTCGGGGGCGGCTGGATGCGGATCGGGCGCGCGGAGATCGGGCGGCGGGCGTTCCTCGGGAACTCGGGGATGACCGGGCCCGGGCGGACCGTGCCGGACGGCGGGCTGGTCGGTGTGCTGTCGGCGACGCCGAAGAAGGCCAAGAAGGGCACCTCGTATCTGGGGCTGCCGCCGGTCAAGCTGCCGCGTGCCGCGTCCGACGGCGACCAGAGCCGGACGTACGACCCGCCGGCCCGGCTGCTGTGGGCGCGCGGTCTGGTGGAGCTGTGCCGGATCGTGCCGGTGTTCTGCTCGGCGGGCATCGCGGTGCTGACGGTCGCCGCGCTGTGTGTGCTGGGCACCTGGGCGCCGCTGCTGTCCGGGCTGGTGCTGCTCACGGCGGGTGCCGCCGCCGGCCTGGTGTCGATCGTCGCGAAGTGGCTGCTCGTGGGGCGGCACCGCAGCGGGGAGCATCCGCTGTGGTCGTCCTTCGTGTGGCGCAACGAGCTTGCCGACACCTTCGTCGAGGTGCTCGCCGTGCCGTGGTTGGCGGGCTCGGTACCGGGTACGCCGGTGATGACGGCGTGGCTGCGGGGGCTCGGCGCGCGGATCGGCAAGGGCGTGTGGGTGGACAGCTACTGGCTGCCGGAGACGGACCTGGTGACCTTGGAGGACGCCGCGACCGTGAACCGGGGCTGTGTGCTCCAGACACACCTCTTCCACGACCGGATCTTGCGGACGGATACTGTGGTCCTCCGTGAGGGCGCGACGCTGGGTCCTGGCGGGATCGTCCTGCCCGGCAGCGCGATCGGGGCCCGCACGACTCTGGGTCCCGCGTCGCTCGTCATGGCTGCGGAGTCCGTCCCTGACGACACCCGTTGGCTGGGCAACCCGATCGAGGCATGGCGTCCCTGAGCTCGGCCCGCCCCGGGCCGCAGAGCGGTGGACCGGCACGGAGTGGCAGCGGCAAGGCGCAGGGAGCACAGACGGCAGTGGCAGTTCAGCAGGCGGCGGGCGCGGACCCGTACTTCCCGGAGCACGGCGATCCCCGCTACCGGGTGCACCGGTACGAGCTGGCGCTGGACTACCGCCCGGGCCCGAACCGGCTGTCGGGGACGGCCCGTATCAACGCGATCGCGGGGCGCTCGCCGCTGGCCGAGTTCGTGCTGAACCTCGCCGACTTCAAGATCGGGCGGATCCGGGTGGACGGGCGCCAGCCGCACTACACCCACCGCGGCGGCAGGCTGCGGGTGCGCCCGGCGAAGCCGGTCCGGGCCGGGGCCGCCTTCACGGTCGAGGTGCACTGGTCGGGCAATCCCAAGCCGGTGAACAGCCCGTGGGGCGGTGTCGGTTGGGAGGAGCTGGAGGACGGGGCGCTGGTGGCGAGCCAGCCGATCGGGGCGCCGTCGTGGTACCCGTGCAACGACCGGCCGGCCGACAAGGCGTCGTACCAGATCTCGATCACCACGCCGTCGGCGTACGCGGTGGTCGCGGGCGGACGGCTGCTGACGCGGACGACCAAGGCGAGCACCACCACCTGGGTCTACGAGCAGGCCGCGCCGACGTCCAGCTATCTCGTCGGGCTGTCGATCGGGAAGTACCAGACGGTGCTGCTGGGCGACCCGGGGCTGGGCGGGGTGCCGCAGCACGGGCACATCCCGGCGCATCTGCTGGCGGACTTCTCGCGGGACTTCGCGCGTCAGCCGCAGATGATGGACGTCTTCCAGGAGCTGTTCGGGCCGTACCCGTTCGACGAGTACGCGGTCGTGGTGACCGAGGAGGAACTCGATGTGCCCGTCGAGGCACAGGGGTTGTCGCTGTTCGGCGCCAACCATGTGGACGGGGCGCGGGGTTCGGAGCGGCTGGTGGCGCACGAGCTGGCGCACCAGTGGTTCGGCAACAGCGTGTCCATCGCGGACTGGCGGCACATCTGGCTGAACGAGGGGCTCGCGAAGTACGCGGAGTGGCTGTGGTCGGAGCGCTCGGGCGGGCGGACGGCGCAGCAACTCGCCTCCGCGGCGCACCGGTTGCTGTCGTCGATGCCGCAGGACCTGCGGCTGGCCGACCCGGGCCGCAAGGCGATGTTCGACGACCGGCTCTACGAGCGCGGCGGGCTGACCCTGCACGCGGTGCGCTGCGCGCTGGGCGACATCGCCTTCTTCCGCATGCTGCGCGGCTGGGGTCAGCTGCACCGGGGCGGCACGGTGACGACGGCGGCGTTCACGTCCCATGTGGCCCGCTTCGCGAGCGAGCCGGTGGACGAGCTGCTGCGGGCGTGGTTGCACGGACCCGCGCTGCCGCCGCTGCCGGGGGCCGAGACACGGGCGGCGGGCTAGCACAATGGCGCGCATGACCACGCGTTCCTGCCCGTGCGGCCTGCCCGCGTCCTACGGCGAGTGCTGCGGCCGCTTCCACTCCGGTGCCGCGGCCGCGCCGACCGCCGAGGCGCTGATGCGCTCGCGCTACAGCGCCTTCGTCAAGGGCGATCCGGCGTACCTGCTGCGCACCTGGCATCCACGGACGCGTCCCGCCCGGCTGGACCTCGATCCCGGCATGCGGTGGACCGGCCTGGAGATCCTCGCCACGACGGACGGCTCGGCGTTCCACACCACGGCCACGGTGACCTTCCGAGCCTCCTACCGGGGCGGCTCCCTGCACGAACGCAGCCGGTTCGAGCGGGTGGACGGGGCCTGGGTGTACGTGGACGGGGAGTTCCTGGACTGACCACCGCGGGTCACGGCGCCAGGATGTCCAGCTCCTGGAGTGCGCCGACCGTGATCTCGCGGGTCAGGTGTTCCGCTCGGGCGGCGTCGCCGGCGCGGATCGCCTCGGCGACCTGCACGTGGAGGGTGACGGCGGCGGGGTCGGGGTCCTCGAACATGATCTCGTGGTGGGTGCGGCCCGTGAGGACCTCGGCCACGACGTCGCCGAGGCGCGCGAACATCTCGTTGCCGGAGGCGTTCAGGACGACGCGGTGGAAGGCCACGTCGTGGATCAGATAGCCCTCCAGCTGGTGGCCGCGGGAGTGGGCGACCATGCCGAGGGCGCACTCGGTGAGTTCGGCGCACTGCTCGGCGGTGGCGTGCTTGGCGGCGAGGCCGGCGGCGGCCGGTTCGATCGCCGAGCGCAGGACCGTGAGTGAGCGCAGCTGCTGGGGGCGGTCGGCGCCGGCCAGCCGCCAGCGGATGACCTGGGGGTCGTAGACGTTCCACTCGGACTTCTGGCGGACCGTCACGCCGACGCGGCGGCGGGACTCGACCAGGTGCATGGACTCCAGGACGCGGACCGCCTCGCGCATCACAGAGCGGGACACATCGAAGCGCTGCGCCAGTTCGTCGGTGCGCAGGACGCTGCCCGGCGGGTACTCGCCGGCGGTGATCGCGGGGCCGAGTGTTTCCAGTACATGGCCGTGCAGACCCCGGCCCGGAGTGGTCATGCACTCAGCGTACGCGGTGGATCACGATCTTAAAAAGTCAGACTTATACATCACACACTCTTGAATTCGTCGTACCTAATGCGTTTCATGGGCGTCGACATCACGTGTCGACGAGGACAGCAGACAGTGAGGCAGCGATGAGTACCCCCCATGTCGTCGTGGTCATGGGCGTCGCGGGCACCGGGAAGACCACCATCGGTCCCCTGCTCGCCGCCCGGCTCGGCGTCCCCTACGCCGAGGGCGACGACTTCCACCCGCAGGCCAACATCGCCAAGATGTCGGCCGGCGTCCCGCTCGACGACGACGACAGGTGGCCCTGGCTCGACGCCATCGGCACCTGGGCGCACGAACGGGCCGGGCTCGGCGGGGTGGTCAGTTGCTCGGCACTGAAGCGGTCGTACCGTGACCGGCTGCGGGCCGAGGCGCCCGGAGTCGTGTTCGTGCACCTCAGCGGCGACCGGGCCCTCATCGAGGACCGGATGGCGCACCGGCAGGGGCACTTCATGCCGACCGCGCTGCTGGACTCGCAGTTCGCCACGCTCCAGCCGCTCCAGGCCGACGAGGCCGGGGTCGCGGTGGATGTCGCAGGCAGCCCCGAGGAGATCACCGAACGGGCAGTCGAAGCGCTGAGCGGGATTCCCGAGTCGGCCGCGTAACCCGCACCACCCCCGCTACACCCCCGGCAGCCGCCGGACACCCCCCACGGCAGCACCCCCTCCCCAACCCCCGTATCTGCAAGGGAACCCCCGTGACCAGACTCAGCGTCGAGATGCTGGCAGCGGACACCGTCGAGCCCATCACCTCGGCCGGCCACGCTCAGCTCGGTGTCGCCGTCCTGGTGGGCATCGCCGTCATCGTCCTGCTCATCACCAAGTTCAAGCTCCACGCCTTCCTGTCGCTGACCCTCGGCTCGCTGGTGCTCGGCGCGCTCGCCGGGGCACCGCTCGACAAGGTCATCGTCAGCTTCACCACCGGTCTCGGCACCACCGTCGCCGGCGTGGGCGTGCTGATCGCGCTCGGCGCGATCCTCGGCAAGATGCTCGCCGACTCCGGCGGCGCCGACCAGATCGTCGACACCATCCTCGCCAGGGCGAGCGGCCGTTCGATGCCCTGGGCGATGGTGCTGATCGCCTCGGTGATCGGTCTGCCGCTGTTCTTCGAGGTCGGCGTCGTACTGCTGATCCCCGTCGTGCTGATGGTCGCCAAGCGCGGCAACTACTCGCTGATGCGCATCGGCATCCCCGCACTCGCCGGCCTGTCGGTGATGCACGGTCTGGTACCGCCGCACCCTGGCCCGCTGGTCGCCATCGACGCGATCGGCGCCAACCTGGGTGTGACGCTGGCGCTCGGCGTCCTCATCGCCATCCCGACGGTGATCATCGCCGGTCCGCTGTTCTCGCGGTACGCGGCCCGCTGGGTGGACGTACCGGCTCCGGACCGGATGATTCCGCAGCGTGTCTCGGAGGACCTGGAGAAGCGGCCCGGCTTCGGCGCCACGCTCACGACCATCCTGCTGCCCGTCGTCCTGATGCTCTCCAAGGCCCTGGTCGACATAGTCGTCGACGACCCGGAGAACACCGTCCAGCGGGTCTTCGACGTCATCGGCTCGCCGCTGATCGCGCTGCTGGCCTCCGTGCTCGTCGGCATCTTCACCCTGCTCAGGCCCGCGGGCTTCAGCAAGGAGCGGATCTCGCCGCTGGTCGAGAAGAGCCTCGCCCCCATCGCGGGCATCCTGCTCATCGTGGGCGCCGGCGGCGGCTTCAAGCAGACGCTGATCGACACCGGCGTCGGCCAGATGGTCCTGGACATCTCCAAGGACTGGTCGATCCCGGCGCTGCTGCTGGCCTGGCTGATCGCGGTCGCGATTCGGCTGGCGACGGGCTCGGCGACGGTGGCCACGGTCTCCGCGGCCGGTCTGGTCGCCCCGCTCGCGGCCGACATGTCGACGACGCACGCGGCCCTGCTGGTCCTCGCCATCGGCGCCGGCTCGCTGTTCTTCAGCCATGTCAACGACGCCGGTTTCTGGCTGGTGAAGGAGTACTTCGGCCTGAACGTCGGACAGACCGTCAAGACCTGGTCCGTCATGGAGACGATCATCTCGGTGGTCGCCGGCGGTCTGGTCCTGCTGCTCTCGCTCGTGATCTAGGGGTATGCCCATGAGCCACCCGCTCTTCGACATCAGCGGCCGCACGGCCCTGGTCACCGGTTCCAGCCGGGGCATCGGCCTCGCGCTCGCCCGCGGTCTGGCCGAGGCCGGCTGCACGGTCGTCCTCAACGGACGCGACGCGGAACGCCTCGCGAAGGCCGCCGGGGAACTCCCCGGCGACGTCCGCACGGCCGCGTTCGACGTGACCGACGGCCCGTCGGTGGCCGCCGGGATCGCGGACGTCGAGGAGCGGGTGGGCCCGCTCGACATCCTGGTCAACAACGCGGGAATGCAACTGCGCGCGCCCCTGCTGGAGTTCGGGGACGCGGACTGGCACCGCATCCTGGACACCAATCTCACCAGCGCGTTCCTGGTGGGCCGGGAGGCGGCCCGCCGGATGACGGAACGCGGCCACGGAAAGATCGTGAACATCTGCTCCCTCCAGAGCGAGGTGGTCCGCCCCGGCATCGCGCCGTACGCGGCCACCAAGGGCGCCCTGAAGATGCTCACCAAGGGCATGTGCGCCGACTGGGGCCCCTACGGCGTCCAGGTCAACGGCCTGGGCCCCGGCTACATCGAGACCGAGCTGACCCGGCCACTCGTCGAGGACGAGGAGTTCAGCGCCTGGGTGCGCCGCCGCACCCCGGCCGGACGCTGGGGACGCACCGAGGACCTGGTGGGCGGCTTGCTCTTCCTCGCCTCCCCGGCCGCGGACTTCGTCGGCGGGCAGGTGCTGTACGTCGACGGCGGCATGACCAGCGTGCTGTGAAGGAGGCCCGAGGGATGCTCGGTTGTGTGATCCACGGTCAGGGCGACCTGCGGGTCGAGGAACTCCCGGTGCCGCTCCCGGGCCCCGGACAGGCGCTGGTGGCCGTCAGGTACGGCGGGGTCTGCGGCTCCGACCTGCACTACTGGCGGCACGGCGGGGTCGGCGACTTCCGGCTCAGGGAGCCGATGCTGCTCGGGCACGAGGTGGTCGGGACGGTCGTCGCGTACGGCGACGGGGCGTCGGGCCCCCTCTCCGGTACGGCCGTCGCGGTCCACCCCGCCACGCCCTGCGGCCGCTGCCCGGAGTGCGTGGACGGGCGGCGCAACGTCTGCCGGGACACGCGCTATCTCGGCAGCGCGGCACGCTTCCCGCACGTACAGGGCGGATTCGCGGCCCGAGTCGTCGTTCCCGCCGACCAGTTGCGGGCGCTCCCGCCCGGCCTCGACCTGCGGCGGGCGGCGCTCGCCGAGCCGCTGTCCGTCGCGCTGCACGCCGTGCGGCGGGCCGGGGACATGGCCGGCAGGCATGTCCTGGTCACCGGCGCCGGGCCCATCGGGTGTCTGGTGGTCGCGGCGGCGAAGGCGGCCGGCGCGGCGAGGGTGACGGTGACGGACCTGCTGCCTGCGGCGCTGGAGTACGCCCGTGCCGCCGGTGCCGACACCGTCGTACGGGCCGACGAGCCGGACGATGCCGGGTGGCCCGCCGAGGTGGACGTGGCGATCGAGGCGTCCGGGGTGGCCGCCGGGCTGGACACCTGTCTGCGGCTGGTGCGGCGGGGCGGTGTCGTGGTGCAGCTGGGGATGCTGCCGCCGGGGCAGAGTCCGTTTGCGGGCAACCTCGTGGTGAGCCGGGAGATCGAGCTGCGCGGGGCGTTCCGCTTCGACACGGAGTTCGACGCGGCGCTGGAACTGCTGGCCGTCGAGGGCTCCTTCGACGGGCTGGTCAGCGCTGTGGTGCCGGTGCGGCGGGCCGAGGAGGCGTTCGCACTGGCGGCCGACCGAAGCCGGTCGTGCAAGGTGCTGCTGGACTTCGAAGGCTGACCGGTCCGGCTTCCGGTTGCCCGGTCCGTGATCCGTGCGGGCCCGAACTCGCCCCGCCGATCAGCTGAAGCGCCTTCCCCGGGAGCGCCGCGGACCCGATGATGAGGAGACTCTCGAAGGCGGTGACGGCCTCCGGGGGCGAGGACTACGGGGGGCGTCATGGCGGTTTCCCTCGGGATGCGCATCTCGGGGCTGCTGGTCGTAGGGGCGGTGGCGGTGGCCGCCGCGGCCTTCACCGGTGACGGGCGCGGCACGGCGGACGGCAGGGGCGGCGGAGGCACCGTCGTCACCGCCGGACCGACGGCAGGCGCCGCGAGGCCGCCGACCGACCCGGCCGGCAACTCCTCCGTCCCGCCGAAACAGCGACCCGACGGGCACATCGGCGCACCCGCGGTCACGGGCACGCCCCTCGCTCCTCCGGTCGGCCGCACTCCGAGCGACCCCCCGAGCCCCTCCCCTCGCCCCTCCGTGAGCCGGAAGGTTCTCGAAGTCCCCGGCTGGCTGCCGCCCGGCCCCGCCTCGCCGGACGCCGACGGCGTCCCCGACCCGGCGAGCGTGTACGACCTGTTGAGCGACCCCGCCGACTGCCGGGCCGCCCTCGGCGTGGTCCCCCGGCTCACCACCGACGCCGACCGTGCCCTGCTGCGGGGCCTGGCCTCCGCGTGTCTCGCGGTGCAGGGCGAGGGCGGCGACTGGGCGCAGGCGGTCAGGGACGGTGCCGCGTCGGCGGGCGGTGGCGACTCCTGCAAGGGACGGGCCGCGCATGCCGTGCTCGGCGGGCTGCTCGACTTCCATCGACGGCATCCCGGAGCCTCGGTGCGGCTGAAGCCCGCGTCGGGCGGCCCGCCTGCCTGCGACTACCGGATCGCCGGGGTGGACACGGGCGGAGACGGAACGGCGATACCGGGCGAGACGATCGGCATCGAGCTGGCGGACACGTACTTCGACCCGGCCGAACTGGCGAGCGATGGAGGCGTGAGCATCGGAGGTCGGGAGGTACCGGTGCTCACAGATCGAGGGGTGCTGTCGGTGGTCGTACCGGCACTGGCGCCGGGCCCGGTGGACGTGGCGGTACGGTACGGCGGCACCGAGGTCCGGCTGCCGATGGCCTTCACGGTCGCCCTGCCCGAGCCGAACGCCCCCGACGAAGCAACCGACGGTCCACCCACCCCCCAAGGGGCGCGGGGAACTGCGCGACCAGCCACAACGAACCCGCACACACAAGCCGCCCCGTCCCTCTGGGCACCCGTCATGGTCGCCACAGCCGGTGCTCCCGCTCGGCCCACTCCCGGCTGACCAGGCCGGTCCGCATACCGCGGCGGGCCTCCGGGTCCCCCAGCGCCATCCCGATATGGCCGGCGAGAACGATCCCGATCGTGAGAGCCAGCCAGTCGTGGACGAAGGTCGCGCTGGTGCGCCACTGAAGGGGCGTGAGATGCGTGAACCACATGATCAGGCCGGTGCCGAGCATCACCAGCGTCGCACCGGCGATCCAGGCCGCGTAGATCTTCTGCCCGGCGTTGAACTTCCCCGCCGGACGTGCGGACCGCCGCTTGTCGCGCCGCACGGCAGCCCGCAGCCAGACGCGGTCGTGCGGGCCGAAGCGGTTGAGGAAGCCCAGGTCGGCGCGGAACAGCCGGGAGGCGAGGCCGGCCAGGAGGGGCACCGGCAGGGCGAGGCCGGCCCATTCGTGGATACGGACCACCAGCTCGCGGCGGCCGACGAGTTCGGCGAACTGCGGGATGTACAGGCAGGCCGCCGTCGCCACGCACACGCCCATCAGCACGGCCGTCGTGCGGTGCACCCAGCGCGTGGCACGGCCGAAGCGCCGGACGCCGGTGGCCGTGCCGGGGGCGTCAAGTCGTAGGCTCATCGTCGCGTCCGTTCGAGCGGCCGACCCAGGCGTCGACGTCGTAGCCCCGTTCCTCCCAGTAGCCCGGCTTCACGTCCTTGGTGACGGTGATGCCGGAGAGCCACTTGGCGGACTTGTAGAAGTACATGGGGGCGACATAGAGGCGGGCGGGGCCGCCGTGGGCGTGGCCGATGTCCTTGTCCTGCATGCGCAGGGCGACCAGGACGTCCGCGCGGCGGGCCTGGTCGAGGGTGAGGCTCTCGCTGTAGGCGCCGTCGAAACAGGTGAAGCGGACCGCGCCGGCTCCCTCGCGCACTCCCGCGGCGTCCAGCAGCCGGGACAGGCGCACCCCTTCGAAGGGCGTGCCGGGGACCCGCCAGCCGGTGACGCACTGGACGTCGCGCACCAGCCGGGTCTGCGGCAGGGCGCGCAGGTCGGCGAGGGTGTAGGACCCGGGGCGGTCGACGAGGCCGTCGACGGTGAGGCGGTAGGTGGTGGCGGTCTTGCGGGGTACGGAGGAGGTCACGGAGTAGTAGCGGAAGCCGCCGCCGTTGGGCAGCAGGTCCGTCAGGCCGGTGGGGTCCTTGTCGGAGGCGCCGGCGAGGAAGGACTCCAGGCCGCGCTGGAGGGTGGGCGCGGTGACGACGCCGAGGACGCCCAGGCCGAGGGTGCCGAGGAGGACGCGGCGGCCGATCGGCCTGCCCTTCCCCTCGCCCGGTTCCTCGTCGCGCGGCGCGGGCTGTTCGGGGTTCACCTCTTCATTCGAACACCCGCGACCCCGGCGGGGCCAGGGATCGCGGGTGCTCGTCAGAGTTCCGTAATCAGTTCTTACGCGGCTCGCGGTTCTCACACGGCTGCGGGCCGGGCGCGCGGCTACGGCGTCTGCGTCGCCGCCTTGTCCAGCTGGAACGCCTCGTTGCCGAGCCCGATGCGGGCGTGCCGCTCGGGGGCGCGGGAGCGCAGGAGCAGACCCTGGGCGACGCCGGCGGCCAGGGCGAGGACGATGACGGCGGGCAGCGCCCAGCTGAGGGCGGAGTCGGGGCCCGCGCCGATCAGGACGTCGAAGTCCTTGACGGTGTAGACGACGATGAACAGCAGCCCGACGACCGAGAGCCCGGAGGCGGCAAGCCGCCAGAACTGGGCGGTGACGGCCCCGCGGCGCACGAAGAAGGCGATGACGGAGACCGACGCGGCGGCCATCAGCGCGGCGACGCCCAGCGCGCCGAGGTTGCCCATCCAGGTGAACAGGTGCAGCACCGGCGCGGTCGGGTCGCCGGTCGGCCTGTCGTCGGTGAGGGCGAAGACGGCTACGACCACGAGGGAGATCGCGGTCTGGAGGAGCGATCCCGTGCCGGGGGCGCCGCTCGCGCCGCTGGTGCGGCCGAACGCGGCGGGCAGCAGGCCCTCGCGGCCCATGGCGAAGGCGTAGCGGGCGACGACGTTGTGGAAGCTGAGCATCGCCGCGAACATGCCGGTCACGAAGAGCACGTGCAGCACGTCGGTGAAGGTGTTGCCGAGCAGGTCCTCGGTGAGGAAGAACAGCAGCCCGGCGCTCTGGTCCTGCGCGGTGCCCACGATCGCCGAGGGGCCCGCGGCGACGGTGTACGCCCAGCAGCTGATCGTGTAGAAGACGGCGATGCCGCCGATGGCCAGGAACATCACGCGGGGCACGAGGACGTGCGGGCGGCTGGTCTCCTCGGCGTAGACGGGGGCCTGCTCGAAGCCGAGGAAGGCGGCGACGCAGAAGCACAGCGCGGTGCCGATGCCCGCGCCGCTGAGGGTGTCCGGGTTGAAGGCGTGCAGGGACAGACCTTCCTTGGCCGGGTCGGCGATGGCCGCGACGTCGAAGATGACCACGAGGACGACCTCGATGATCAGCAGCACGCCGAGCACGCGCGCGTTGAGGTCGATCTTCAGCCAGCCGAGCGCGCCTACGGCGAGCACCGCCAGCAGCGCCGGTATCCACCAGGCGATCTCGGTGTCGAGGTAGGTGGCGAACAGCCCGGAGACCTCGAAGCCGAAGATGCCGTAGATGCCGACCTGGAGCGCGTTGTAGGCGACGAGCGCGACCATCGCGGCGCCCGCGCCGGCGGTGCCGCCGAGGCCGCGGGAGATGTAGGCGTAGAACGCGCCCGCGTTGTGGACGTGGCGGCTCATCTCTGCGTACCCGACGCTGAACAGGGCGAGGACGACGCCGAGGATCACGAAGAGCAGCGGCTGGCCGAGGACCCCCATCACCCCGAAAGTCGTGGGCATGACACCCGCGACGACCATGAGGGGAGCGGTGGCGGCGAGCACGGACAGCAGCAGGCCCGTGGTGCCCAGCCGGTCGGCGCGCAGGGCGCGGTCCTGTCCCTTGAACGTACTGATGCCGCCGCCGGCGGTGGCTCTGCTCGTGCTGGAACTGCCCGTCGTCATCGAATGACCGTCCTTCGTCGGGTCGGGGGCGCTGGTGTGCGGTCGGTGTCGGTGCGTGTTCGTCGGGGCGGTGCGTCTTGGTCGGGCGATGTCGAGCGGCTCCCCGCGAGCCCTAGGCCGTGCCGAGCGCGGTGTCGCGGGCGGTGCGGAAGGCGGGGTACGGATCGCGGTCGGGGTAGGACCACGGCGACGGGGTGGCGTGTTCGCCGATGCGGTGGAAGAGGGCGGCGGCCTCGGCACCCCTCCCCTCGCACACCTTGGCGTGGGCGAGGAAGTTCAGGTCGATCAGCCGGCGCGGGTGGCCCTCCTGCTCCCACTCCAGCCACCAGTCGAAGGCGGCCCGCATCACCTGGCGGGCCCGGCGGCCCGTCCAGTGCCCGGAGGCGGCCGCGTCCCGCGGTTCGTGGCCCGCAGCCGCGAGGACTCGGTAGCGCTCGGCGTGGGCGATGACCGGCAGGACGGCGAGCGGGGAGTCGGCGGGCGCCCGTTCCGCGGCCGCGTTGGCGAAGTCGTAGACCTCGTGCAGCGGGTCGGTGCCGGTGCCGGACTGGTGCTCGGCGAGCCGGGCGATCATCAGGTGGTGGGCGTGGTGGTGGTCGGCGTACCGGGCGCGGACCTCGGCGAAGAGGCGGCGCACCTCGGGCTCGGCACCCAGAGCCTTCTCCAGCATGAGCAGGCCCAGCCAGGGCGTGGGGTCGGCGGGCGCGAGCGCGGCGGCGGCATGGCAGGCCTCACGGGCGCGGGTCGGCTTCTCCTTGCCGCGCAGCGCGCGCTGCACCTGGGCGAGGGCCAGCAGGACGGCGGCGTCCACGGAGTCGGGCTCGGCGAGCAGCCAGTCGCGGGTCCAGGGGACGCAGTACTGCTCCCGGGCGAGGACGGTCACGCGGTGCCCCCTGCGGTCCCACTCGTCGCCGGTTCGGGCGAGCAGCGAGCGGGCCGTCTGCCACCTGCCCTGGGCGAGGGCGGTGCGGGCGGCGGCGAGCTCGGCGTCGTCGAGGGCCGCGTCGTAGGCGTGGGCAGCGCGCTTTCGGCCGCGGCCCAGAGGAGGTGGTGGGGACACCGTCTTGGGTCCTGTTGTGAGCAAATCGTGGACTGTCATCAAGCGATCACTCGCAGCAAACCCCCCGCCAAGGGTGCGCGTCAAGTGCCGTCGACGCGTTACACGCGTCAACTAGTGTTACTGATGAGGCAGTTGCGGCATTCAACCTGTCCACAATGCCGGATTTGTTCGTTGTGTGTGGCGTACGTCATGGCGAGGTCCGTTTGGACATCGCACGATGGTGGAACGCGCACGCCGGGCCAGGGGCCGCTACAGTCGGCCCTTAACGCACCCCGTCCCAGCCCGGCAGGATTCGAGGTACGCAGCGTGTCGCTCCAGATCCTGATACTCGCCGTGACCGCCGCTTGCTGTCTTGGATTCGGTTTCGTCCTCCAGCAGAACGCGGCCCAGAAGGCTCCGCTCAGCGACTTCCTCTCGCCGCGGATCCTGCTGGACCTGATGAAGGTGCCGCGCTGGCTCGGCGGCATCGGCCTGATGGTGGTCGGCATGGCCCTGGGCGCGATGGCGCTGGGCCAGGGCGAGATCTCCCTGGTGGAACCCCTGCTCGCGACGAACCTGCTGTTCGCGCTGATGCTCTCCCGCCGCCAGACCAAGCAGCCCCTCGGACGCCAGGGCTGGACCGGCCTCGCGCTGCTCGCGGGCGGTGTGACGGCCTTCATCGTGGCCGGCCAGCCGACCGGCGGCACAGCCACCAGCGACCCCATGCGGCACTGGCTGATCATCGGCCTCATGGTCGGCGTGGCCCTGCTTCTCACCGCGTACGCCAAGCGCTCCCGTCTCAGCTCGGGCCCCGCCCTGCTGGCGACCGCGGCCGGTCTCCTGTACGGCGTGCAGGACGCCCTGACCCGGGTGACCGGTGAGCGGTTCGCCGAGGGCGGCATGGCCGAGGTCCTCACCGGCTGGCAGCCGTACGCCGTGGTGGCGCTCGGTCTGACCGGGCTGATCCTGGTGCAGAGCGCCTTCGAGACGGCCTCCCTGCGCATGTCCCTGCCCGCCCTGACCGCCGCCCAGCCGCTGGCCGGCATCCTCTGCGGCGTCGGCTTCCTCGGCGACCGGCTGCGCACCGACGCGGGCGCGCTGGCCTGGGAGGCGGCCGGACTCGCCGGGATCGTGGTCGGCATCATCATGCTCGGCACGCACCGGGCGATGCCGTCGGGAGTCATCCAGCCGAAGCGCACGCCGGCTCTGCAGACGCCCTGAACGCGTCCGGGCCGCCCCTGCTTGGATGGCCCCATGAGCTCTGCTGACGAGATCCTCGACATCGTCGACGAACAGGACCGGGTCATCGGACGGTCCCCGCGCGGCGAGGCCTACGCCAAGGGGCTGCGCCACCGCTGCGTCTTCATCGAGGCACGGGACGCCGAGGGCCGCCTGTTCGTGCACCGCCGCACCCCCACCAAGCTGGTCTTCCCCTCGCGGTACGACATGTTCGTCGGCGGGGTGGTCGGCGCGGGCGAGTCGTACGACGAGGCCGCCCTGCGCGAGGCCGAGGAGGAGCTCGGGGTGAGCGGGCTGCCCCGGCCGACACTTCTCTTCAAGTTCCTGTACGACGACGGTGCCGGGCAGACCTGGTGGTCGGCGGTGTACGAGGTGCGCTGCGAGCTGCCGGTGAACCCTCAGGTGGAGGAGGTCGCCTGGTACGACTTCCTGCCCGAGGCCGAGGTGGAGCGGCGGCTCACGGACTGGGCGTGGGTGCCGGACGGGCTGGCCGCGTACGAGCGGCTCAAGGCCCTGCGGGCGGCCCACTGAGCACCGACCCCCGGCGGGCGGATCCGGCGAAGCCCGCGGCGGAGCGCCCGGATAGGGTCGGGCATGTGAGCGAGTTCGTGCGAAACGTCCGGCTGTGGTTCGCGCCGCAGGAGGTGCGCCAGGAGGGCGGCACCCCCGACTACCGATTCTCGCTGGCGAACGAGCGCACCTTCCTGGCCTGGCTGCGTACCGCGCTCGCCCTCATCGGCGGTGGCTTCGCCGTCGACCAGTTCCTGCCGGACCTGCGCTGGGGCTGGCGCGTCGGCCTGGCGCTCGCGCTGCTCGCGGCCGGCGTGCTGTGCTCCCTGCGCGCGGTAAATCACTGGGTTCGCTGCGAGCGGGCGATGCGCCGGGGTGAGGACCTGCCGGTGTCGCGGTTCCCGGCGATGCTGAGCCTCGTGGTCGCCGTCGTGGCCGTGGCGATGGTGGTCGTCGTGCTCGTCGGGTGGGAGGGATGAGCGCCTCGGCGGCGGAGCCGGTGCGGGACCCCGGGCTCCAGCCCGAGCGGACGCGCCTCGCGTGGCGCCGTACGACGCTGGCCGGCACGGTCGCCGCCGTGCTCGCGATGAAGACCGCGCTGCACGGCGGGGTCTCGGTGGCGGGAGGCCTCGTAAGCGCCCTGTGCTGCGGGCTGTGGCTGGGCTTCCTGGCCCTCGCGCACCGGCGCATCCGGGACCTCTCCTCGTCGCCCCGGCCTGCCGCACTGGCACCCCGGCACGCCACGGCGACCGTCCTGATCACGGTGGCCCTGGCCGCGTGCGGGGCGGCACTGCTGTTCTGAGGGCACCGCGCGGCAGGCAGCGCTGCTGTTCCGAGAGCACCCCGACGCCGGCGCCCCGACCGCTGCTCCGTCCGCCCGGGCTCGTGCCACAGCCCGTACAGCGCCGTCGCCTCCGCTGTCCCAACCGTCGGTGACCCTGGCCGCCTGCGGGGCATCGCCGCTGAACCGAGAGCCCCTGCCCCGACCGCTCGCCCGCTATTCCGCCTGCTCGCGCTCCTGCCACAGCCCGTCCGGCGGCGACGCCTCCTCCGTGTCCCAGTCCACGGTGACCACGATCTTGCCCCGGGTGCGGCCCTCCTGGTTCAGCCGGTGGGCGTCGGCCGCCCGCTCCAGCGGGAAGGTCTCCGAGACATGGACGCTCACCACGCCCTGCTCAGCCAGCTCGGACAGCCGCAGCAGGTCCGCGGCGTCGGGGCGCACGAAGTAGTAGCGGCCGCCGTAGTCCACGACGTCGGGGTCGGCGATCGACACCAGGCGGCCCTCGGGGGCCAGCAGATCGGCGGACGCCTTGAGCGCGTCGCCGCCGACCGTGTCGAAGGCGACGTTCACGCCCTCGGGGGCCAGCCCGCGCACGCGTTCCATCAGACCCTCGCCGTACACCACGGGCTCGCCGCCGAGGCCGCGGACGAAGTCGTGGTTGTGCTCGCTCGCCGTGCCGATCACCCGGGCACCCAGATGGCGGGCCAGCTGGACGGCGATCGAGCCGACGCCGCCCGCCGCGGCGTGCACCAGGACGGTCTCGTCCCGCTTGACCTGGAGCACCCCGGTCAGGACCTGGTACGCCGTCAGCCCCACCAGGGGCAGTCCGGCCGCGGCCTCCCAGGTGAGGTTGCGGGGCTTGCGGGCGAGGGTGCGCACGGGAGCGGCGACGTACTCGGCGAAGGTGCCCCGGGAGAGGAAGTCCTCGCGGACGTATCCGATGACCTCGTCGCCGACGGCGAACTCCGTGACGGAGGCGCCGGGCTGGACCACGACGCCCGCGACGTCCCATCCGGGGACCACCGGGAAGACCGGCTCGATCAGCCCGTCCAGGTAGCCCTCGCGGCACTTCCAGTCGACCGGGTTGACCGCCGCCGCCCGCACCTTCACCAGCACGGAGTCGGGCCCGACGCGCGGGTCGCGCACATCTCCGTATGCGAGCGTCTCGGGCCCGCCGTAGCGTGAGTAGCTGATCCCCTTCATGGCTTCGACCCTCCGGGGTGACCGGACGCCACGCAAGCCGAATAGCCCGATATGCGGCGTTCGCGTGGCAGCCTGTCCGACGTCATCACCCGCTCCTCCGAAGGTGAGCACCATGACCACCCTCCATACGGAACACCGCTCCCACGCGCACGCCCACGGCCCCTCCTGCGGGCACACCGCGGTGCCGCACGGCGACCACACCGACTACGCCCACGACGGCCATCTGCACCGCGAGCACGCCGGGCACTGGGACGAGTGCGAGACGGACGGCCACAACGCGCACGAGGGCCACACCCACCGGCACGGCGCCGACTGCGGGCACGAGAGCGTGCTGCACGGCGACCACGTCGACTACCTCCACGACGGCCACCGGCACGCCGCGCACGACGGCCACTGGGACGACCACTGAGGTCACAGGCACCCCGCCGAGTCCAAAAAGCTTCCCAACGACAGCTCCCAGGCGCCCGACGCGGGGAGCTGTCGGCCTATCGTGGCCCCGATCACGTTCGGCTCCTGTACTGGACGACATACCGACTGGTCGGCATCATGAGTCAGGTCGCGTTCACCTGCCTTTAGGAGCCACGTATGAGCCCCGACCATCCGCCCGGCCTCGACCTGGACCGGCTGCGCGGCCTGCTCGAGCGCGAGCGGCCCGGTCTGGCGCACGGTCCGCTGACCGGCCGGCTGATCGAGGGTGGCAGGTCCAATCTCACCTACGCGGTCTCCGACGGCACCTCGAACTGGGTCGTACGACGCCCCCCGCTCGGCCATGTCCTCGCCACCGCGCACGACATGAAGCGCGAGCACCGGGTCATCAGCGCCCTGTACCCGACGGACGTGCCGGTGCCGCGGCCGGCGCTGCTGTGCGAGGACGAGGAGGTGCTCGGCGCGCCGTTCTACGTCATGGAGTTCGTCGAGGGCACCCCGTACCGCACCGCCGACCAGCTGGCCCCGCTCGGCCCCGAGCGCACCAGGGGCGCGGTGCTGTCGCTGGTGGACACCCTCGTCGAGCTGCACGCGGTGGACCCGGCGTCAGTGGGGCTTGAGGACTTCGGCCGCCCCGAGGGGTTCCTGGACCGCCAGCTGCGCCGCTGGGGCAAGCAGCTGGACGCCTCCCGCAACCGTGAGCTGGCCGGCATCGACGAGCTGCACGCCACGCTGGGCCGGCAGCTGCCCTCCTCCCCCACGGCGACGGTGATCCACGGCGACTACCGCCTCGACAACGTCCTGATCGGCGAGGACGACCGGATCAAGGCGATCCTCGACTGGGAGATGTCGACGCTCGGCGACCCGCTGACCGACCTCGGCCTGCTGGTGATGTACAGCATGCCGCTGGGCATGAAGCACTCCCCGGTCTCCACGACCGCCGAGGCGCCCGGACACCCCTCCCCCGCCGAGCTGATCCAGCGGTACGCCGAGCGCTCGGGGCGCGACGTCTCCGCGGTCTCCTGGTACACGGCGTTCGCCTGGTTCAAGCTCGCCGTGATCCTGGAGGGCATCCACTACCGCTACACGCTGGGCCAGACGGTCGGCCGCGGCTTCGACCGCATCGGCGACCTGGTCCCGGTCTTCATCGAGCACGGCCTGACCACTCTTCAAGAAGGCATCCAGGAAGGCTGACGGGACATGGACTTCGCGTTCGACGCACGCACCGAGGAACTGCGCGCCAAACTGCTGGCCTTCATGGACGAGCACGTCTATCCGGCCGAGGCGGTCGCGGAGGAGCAGCGGGCCGCGCTGGCGTCCCCCTGGGACACCCCGGCCGTGGTGGAGGAGCTCAAGGCCGAGGCCCGCAGGCAGGGCCTGTGGAACCTCTTCCTGCCCGACGCCGAGTACGGCGCCGGTCTCACCAACCTCCAGTACGCCCCGCTGGCCGAGATCACCGGCCGTTCCCCGCACCTGGCACCGACGGCCACGAACTGCGCGGCGCCCGACACCGGGAACATGGAGGTGCTCTCCCAGTTCGGCGACGAGCAGCAGAAGAAGCAGTGGCTGGAGCCGCTGCTGGTGGGTGAGATCCGCTCGGCGTTCGCGATGACCGAGCCGGAGGTGGCCTCCTCGGACGCCACCAACATCACCACGCGCATAGAGCGGGACGGCGACGAGTACGTCATCACCGGCCGCAAGTGGTACATCTCCGGGGCGATGAACCCGGACTGCAAGATCCTCATCGTGATGGGCAAGACGGACCCGGACGGCGAGGACATCCGCCGTCAGCAGTCCATGGTCCTGGTCCCCCGCGACACCCCGGGCGTCACGATCAAGCGCGCCATGCAGGTATTCGGTTACGAGGACCACTCCCACGGCGGCCACGCCGAGGTGATCTTCGACCACGCGCGCGTGCCGGTTTCCAACCTCGTCGGCGAGGAGGGCGGCGGCTTCGCCATCGCCCAGGCGCGGCTCGGCCCCGGCCGGATCCACCACTGCATGCGGCTGATCGGCATGGCCGAGCGGGCGATCGAGCTGATGTGCCGCCGGGCGGCCTCCCGCACGGCCTTCGGCAAGGCGCTGGCCCAGCAGGGCGTGGTGCACAACTGGATCGCCGACGCGCGGGTGACCGTGGAGCAGCTGCGGCTGCTGGTGCTGAAGACGGCCTGGCTGATGGACACCGTCGGCAACCGGGGCGCCCACACCGAGATCCAGGCCATCAAGATCGCCACCCCGCGCGCGGTCGTCGACATCATCGACCGCGCGATCCAGCTGCACGGCGCGGGCGGCGTCAGCCAGGACTTCCCGCTGGCCGAGCTGTACGCCGGGGCGCGCACCCTGATGATCGCCGACGGTCCTGACGAGGTCCACCAGCGGTCGCTGGCGCGACGGGAGTTGAAGAAGTACCTGTGAGCTGAGGTACCCGTCGGCTAGGGCCGCAGAGCCCTCAGCAGCAGGTCGGCCAGGTGGTCGGCGAGCTGCTGGGGGCTCATCGGGCCGTCGGGGCGGTACCAGGTCGACAGGTGGTGGACGGAGCCGAAGTGGTAGTCGACCACCAGGTCGGCCGGGGTCGCCCTGGAGAAGACGCCCGCTTCCTGGCCCTCCTCGATGAGCGCACGGAAGCGTTCGTGGTAGCGCCGGCGCTCGGCGCGCACCTGCTTGTTCTTCTCCGGGCTCAGGTGGTGCATCGAGCGGAAGAAGATCATCGCGTCGTCGAGGTTGTCGATGGTCGTCACCACGACGTCCGCCGCCGCGGCCCGCAACCGCTTCTCGACCGGCTCGTCGGCGTCCGCGAAGGAGTCGAGCCGCTCCTGCTGGACGCGCAGCACGCGCGCGTACACCTCGTGCAGGAGGTCGTCCTTGGAGCCGAAGTAGTGGTACAGCGCACCCTTGGTGACGCCGGCCGCCTCGACGATCTCCTGCACCGAGGTGCGGTCGTAGCCCTGCTCCGCGAAGAGCCGGGTGGCGGCGGCGAGCAGCCGCTGCGGGACGGGCGTACCGTCTCCGTCCGTCGTCCTGGCCACTGTGCCGCCACCTGCCCTTCCGAGATGTTCCGCCTGCCGTGGTGCCGACCGCTGTCTAGCCGTCGTTCGCGCGGGAACGAAGTTCCCGACGGAGGATCTTCCCACTTGCCGTCTTGGGCAAGTCGGGCAGGACCTCCACCTGCCGCGGGTATTTGTAGGCCGCCAGTCTCTCCCGGCAGTACGCGGCGAGTGCGTCGGGGTCCGCTTCGGCACCCGGACGGAGGCTGATGTACGCCTTGACGGTCTCTCCGCGGTACCCGTCGGGTACGCCGACGACGGCCGCCTCGCGCACCGCCGGGTGCGTGTAGAGCACGTCCTCGACCTCGCGCGGCCAGACCTTGAAGCCGGACGCGTTGATCATGTCCTTCTTGCGGTCGACGACGTACAGCCAGCCCTCGGCGTCCATGAAGCCGATGTCGCCGGTGCGCAGCTCGCCGTCGGGGAAGGTCTCGGCGGTGGCGTCGGGGCGCCGCCAGTAGCCGGGGACGACCTGCGGCCCCCGTACGACGATCTCGCCCTGCTCGCCGAACGGCACCTCCTCGCCCTGGTCGTCGACGATCCGTACGACCGTCTCGGGCCCCGGCACTCCCACGGCGAGCGTCCCGGAGGCCGGGTCGACTGGGGCCTCCAGGCCGGGCGGCACGGCGGCGCAGGGGGCGGTGCACTCGGTGAGGCCGTAGCCGTTGCGGATGTACGGCCCGAAGCCGGCCCGGAACTTCTCCACCAGGGCGGGCGGCAGCGGGGCGCCGCCGGAGGAGATGTTGACGAAGGACGTGAAGTGCTCGCGGCGGACGTCCGGGTGGGCGGCCAGCGCCATGAAGGCGGTCGAGGGGCCGACGGTGTAGTGCGGCCCGTGCTCGGCGAACGCGTCGAGCACGACGCCCGCCTCGAAGCGGTACGCCAGCACGAGCAGTCCGGCGCTGTCGAGGCAGGCGGCGAACTGGGCGACCATCCCGGTGATGTGGAACAGCGGCGCCATCGCGAAGTAGACGGGCGCCTCGGGCAGCGCGAGGCCGGTGCGCTGCCGCTCGGCGTTGTACATGATGTTGCCGTGCGTGTTGGTGGCGCCCTTGGGCGTGCCGCTGGTGCCCGAGGTGTAGCTGATCAGCGCGATGTCGGACGGGCCGGGGTCGCGGTCCTGCGGCGCCTTGTGCCCGTCGCGCGCGACCGCCGCGAGGTCGTCGGCGTCGGCGGCCTGCGGGAGCCGTTCGAAGGTCAGCACGCGCGCGTCGCCGCGGGTCTGGAAGTCCAGCTCGCACCCGGTGAGCACGATCCGCACCGGCGAGCCGGCCGCCGTCTCGCGCAGATACGTCTCCCAGGCCCGGTCGGAGCAGATCAGCGCGGCCACGTCGCCGTCCCGCAGGACGTGGGTGACCTCCCCCGACTTGTACATCGGGTTGACGGGCACGACGACCGCCCCGGCCTTCCAGGCGCCGAGCACGGCGAGCACGAAGTGCGGGGAGTTCTGGAGCAGGACCGCGACCCGCTCCCCGCGCTCCAGGCCGCGCGCGGCGAGGTGGCCGGCGACGGAGTCGCTGAGCTCGTCGACCTCGCGGTAGGTCAGACGGCCGTCGAAGTAGGCGAGGAAGGGGCGGTCGGGATGCCGCTCGGCGACCCGGCGCAGAGCGTGCACGAGGGAGTCGTCGGGGGTTATCGGGGCGCGCTGGGTGTCGCTGAGCAGCGCCAGCCAGGGCTTGGTGGTGTAGCCGGAGTGGGTCACAGGGTCTCCTCCCACTTCCGCTGGATGTGGTTCATACCGGCCAGCCAGTGGTCGGGGTCGCCGGCCCGCGCCTGGTAGAACCCGGCCACCTCGGGGTGCGGCAGGATCAGGAAGCGATCCTCCTCCATCCCCTTGAAGAGGGCGTCCGCCACGTCCTCGGGCGCGATGGCGGTGGGCTTGAGCACCAGGTCGCCCGCGCTGCCGGTGGCGTTCAGCATGTCGGTGCGCACGCCTTGGGGACAGATGGCGTGCACCTTGATCCCGCGGTGGCGGTAGGTCAGCGACAGGTACTCGGCGAAGGCATAGGCGCCGTGCTTGGTGACGGCGTAGGGCGCGGCGCCGATCATGGTGAGCAGGCCGGCGGCGGAGACGGTGGAGACGAAGCGTCCGCTGCCGCGCTCCAGCCACTCGGGAAGCAGGGCGTGGGCGGCACGGACGTGGGCCATGACATTGACGTCCCAGGACGCCGACCAGGCCTTCTCGTCGGCGAGGTCGTCGAGCTCGGGCCCGCCGAAGGCGACACCGGCGTTGGCGCAGTAGACGTCGACGGCACCGCCGAGCGCGTCCCGGGCGTCGTCGACGATCGCGGAGGCGTCGCCGGGAACCGCGATGCCTCCGATCTCCTCGGCGACGGCCCCGGCCTTCGCGGCGTCGAGGTCGTTGACGACGACACGAGCCCCTTCGGCGGCGAACCGCCGGGCGAGCGCCGCGCCGATGCCACCCCCAGCCCCGGTAACGACGACTCCGGCACCCTGCACGGCTTCCACCATCGGTCTCCTTCGACTGCGGCTCTCCTGCGATCGTCAGACTAACCGGTCGGTATGTCTCAAGGAAGGGGAGCTGTCGCGCCCGAAGGGGCGCGGGGCTGTATCGATGTGCGGCTCCGCCCCGTGGGCGCGACGAGCCACGACGGACCGGCACCTTCCCCACAACCTGCGGGAGCAATACCGTGCCCCCCATGCGCCTATCCAGACGAGCCCTACTCGCAGCGACAACGGCAGCAGCATCCCTCCCTTCCGCAGCGTCAGCGTCGGAGCGCCCCACGCGCCTACGGACCGGCTTCGAGCGACTCGCGGCCGACGGCTACTCGGTCCTCGAAGGCCAAAAGGTCGGGATCGTCACCAACCCCACCGGCGTCACCAGGACCGTCCGTCACATCGTGGACGTCATGCACGCCGACGAAAGGGTGAACCTGCGGGCCGTTTTCGGCCCCGAGCACGGCTTCCGCGGCACCGCCCAGGCCGGCGGCTCGGAGGGCCGCTACGACGACCCGGCGACCGGCCTCCCCGTGTACGACACGTACCTCAAGAGCGGTCAGCCGCTCGCCGACATCTTCACCGCCTCCGGCGTCGACACGGTCGTCTTCGACATCCAGGACGCGGGCGCCCGCTTCTACACCTACATCTGGACCCTCTTCGACTGCATGGAGGCGGCCGCACTCGCCGGCAAGCGCTTCGTCGTGCTGGACCGGCCGAACCCGGTGACCGGCCGCGCCGCGCAGGGACCGGTCCTGCACATGGAGTTCTCCACCTTCGTCGGCCGCAGGCCCGTCTCCCAGGCGCACGGCATGACGGTCGCCGAGCTGGCGCGACTGTTCAACGGGGAGTTCCTGACCACCCCGGTCCCCCTGGAGACCGTACGGATGTCGGGCTGGAAGCGGTCCTCGTTCTACGACGCCTGGGGTCTGCCCTGGGTGCCGCCGAGCCCCAACATGCCCACCCCGGACACGGCCCTGGTGTACTCGGGCACCTGTCTCTTCGAGGGCACGAACCTCTCCGAGGGCCGTGGCACCACCCGGCCCTTCGAACTGCTCGGCGCGGAGGGTATCGACCGGCGCTGGGCCGAGGCGGCGGAGGCACTCGGGCTGCCCGGTGTGCACTTCAGGGAGGCGTACTTCGCGCCGACGTTCTCGAAGTTCCAGGGCAAGACCGTCGGCGGGGTGCAGATCCACATCCACGACCGCGCCGCCTACGACCCCGTCCGCACCGGAATCGCCCTGCTGGTGACCGCCAAGAAGGTGTGGAGCGGGTTCGCCTGGCGCCCGGACAACTGGATCGACAAGCTCACCGGCAACACCCGGGTGCGGACGCTGATCGACGCGGGCGCGAGCGCGGACGAGGTGGTCGCGGACTGGCAGCAGGAGCTGTCGGCGTTCCGCCGGACCCGCCGGGAGTACCTGCTGTACACATGAGCGGCCCACGGATGGGGTGCCGACGTATGGCCATTCCCGCCCGCCGGCAGGACGATGCGCCCGTATCGCACTGTCACGGGGGACGAGGGGGCCTGTCATGGCGGAACCGGCAGTGGGCGTCAGTCCGTACTGGGAGCTGACCTTCGACGCGGACGGGGACCCGGACGCGGGCCGGCGGGACAGGCTGCTCGCCGGAGTCGCGCGGCACGACGTCCGTGATCTGATCGTCTTCGCGCACGGCTGGAACAACGACCGCGCGGGCGCGACCCGCCTCTACGACGGCTTCTTCGCGCCGATCCCGGGACTCGTGCCCGAGGCGAGGGTCGGGTACGTCGGGGTGGTCTGGCCGTCGATGCGGTTCTCGGACGAGCCGATCCCGGACTTCCCGCGGGCCGTGGCCGCCGAGATGCCGCGCCGGCCGGCGCTCGACAAGGACACCCGGCACGCCCTGCTGGAGACGTTCCCTGGACGGGCGACCGTGATCGAGCAGATCGCGCGGCTGCTGGACCAGCAGCCGCGCGAGGAGGCCGAGTTGGCGGAGTTCGGGCGCCTCGTGCGGCTGCTGGTGGACGTCGTGCCGCCGGGGCCGCAGGCGCTGTTCGCGGCGGACACGCTGTGCGAGGGAGTGCCGCAGGACTCACCGGACCTCTTCGCGGACTCCACCGCGGCCGTGTGCGAGGACTTCGCGCAGGCGCTGACGCACCTCGACGCCCCGGCCCCGGACTCGGCGCCGGACGGCGTGGCGTCCTTCTCCTTGCCGAACCCTTGGGAGGGCGCGCACGAGCTGCTGCGGCAGGCGACGTACTACGCGATGAAGCGGCGCGCGGGGACCGTCGGCGAGCGCGGACTCGGCCGGATCGTCGGGCAGCTCGCCGCCCGCTCGCCCGAGCTGCGGGTGCATCTCGTCGGGCACAGCTTCGGCGCGCGCCTGGTGTCGTTCGCGCTGCGCGCGCTGCCCAAGGGCGTGCGGTCGGTGAAGTCCGTGACACTGCTCCAAGGCGCCTTCTCGCACTACGCGTTCGCGTCCCGGCTGCCGCACGACGCCCGCGCGGGCGGGGTGCTGGAGGGCCAGCACAACCGGATCGACGGGCCGCTGGTGTGCTGCCACTCACGGCACGACTCGGCCCTGTCCACGATGTACCCGTTGGCCTCCCGGATGGCCGGGGACGCGCGCGGGATCGCGGCGCCGGACATCGGCCGGATGCTGGGGGCCAAGTGGGGTGCGATGGGGCACGACGGGGTCCAGGCGGTGCCGGGGACGAAGTCGTACGACCTGGCCGGCGCGCTGCGGGCGAAGCTGCCCGCGTCGGGGTGCGTGAACGTCGACGCGGCGGCGGTGGTCCGGCGGGGCGGGCCGCCCGCGGGTGCCCACAGCGACATCGTGCATCCCGAGCTGGCGCGGCTGGTGCTGGCGGCGGGGCGCATCCACTGACCCCGCCGCCGGCCGCCCACCGTCACCTGTGTGACGTGAACTCCACGACCTGCTGGTACGTAGGCCGGTTCTGCCAGCTGATCCTGCCGTGCTTGATGCCGCCCAGGGTGCGCTGGACGATCGAGTCGGCGCACCACTGGTCGCCCGCCGAGCACTGGTCGTCGCCCGGGTAGACCTGGGCCGCGGTCCGGCCCGCGGCCGTCTTCAAGGTGCTGATCAGCAGGTCCCGGCAGGCGCCGAGACTGCCGCCGCCGCAGTACTTCCGGTCGAGCGGGCCCTGTACGGACTCACCGAGCACGGCCCTGATGTCCTTGTCGACGTAGCTCCACCAGCCGTACTGGAAGGAGCTGCCGGCGTGCGAGCCGGTCGGGCCGTGCCCGGCCGACGGGGACTCGTCGACAGGCAGGTTGGCGGTCATCGCCGTGTACAGCTCGCTGCCGAGGCCCGGTTCGAACTCGGCCTTCACCAGCAGCGGCCACCAGGCGTCCAGGATGCGGATCGCGTCGGCGTCGGCGTACTTCTTCGAGCCGGCTGACGTCTCGGTGCGCCTGCCGCCGGCCGACAGCCACGTCTGGAGCTTGCTCACGGCCGCGGCCGCCGTGGTGTCGGTCACCGGGGAGCTGTTGACGACCTTGAGCAGATCCGGCAGGACGTCCTCGGCGCGCAGGTCGGCGAGGGCCGCGTCGGCCATCGCCTTCACCAGCGAGGCGCGGGTCACGCCGCCCGCGGTGACCAGCTTCTTCACCCGGTTCTCCAGCAGGTTGCCGCGGTGCACCGAGCCGTCGCCCCAGGACGCGGTCGTGTAGTCCTTGGCCTGCTTGTTGTTCCAGGAGACGTAGTAGTCCTGGTCGATGGAGTTGGGGTGCTCGGACGGCGGGGTGTAGGTCGCCGTGTTCGTCGCCGGGTTCCAGCCGCGCCACTCGTACGCCGGCTGCGCCCACACCGGGAACTCCGCGTCGACGCCACTCGCGCGGACCGGGTTGTCGCCGCTGTTGTAGTAGGCGGTGTGCTCGGAGTCGGCGTAGAACCAGTTGAACGTGTAGTTGATGTGCTGCGCGGCCTTCTGGAAGTCCTCGGGGCCCTTGACGTAGTCCGGGTCGTTCAGCATCTGGAAGCCGATGATGGAGTCGGCCTCGTGCATGTAGGAGGAGCGCAGGGTGGTGTAGGCGACCTTCTTGCCGCCGACGGTCGCCCGGTGGGTGACGGGACCGTACTTCGTGCGCCACACGCGCATCGTGTACGAGCCCGCGGGGGTGCTGTCGGCGGTCGTGGGCTTCCAGGAGTTCTTCTGCTCGATCTTCTCCATCGCCGTGCAGGTGCCTCGGTACAGGTAGTGGTAGTCGTCCTGGCACAGCTCGACGGCGTAGGTGTCGATGATGTCCTGGCCGGAGGTGGTGGCGCTCCACGAGTAGTCCTGGCCGCGGCCGAGCTCGACGTACATGCTCAGGCCGGCGAAGGAGGCGCCGCGGGCGCTGATGCCCGGTCCCTGTATCTCCTGGAGGAGCAGCAGCTGGGGTGCGAAGTAGCCGGTCTGCGGTCCGAAGACGGCGACCGGGTGGCCGCTCGCGGTGTGCTCGCCGCCGACCACGAGGGCGTTGGACATGCCCCGCTTCGCCGAGGTCATCGCCGTCCGGGCGGCCGTGGTCGTGGCGCCGGACGCCGCCGCGCCGGACGCGCTGCCCGTACGGTCGTACACGAGCTGTTCCTCGTTCACCGAGCCGGCGTCGGGCAGGGCCTCGCCCTGCGGGTCGGCGGGCTTGGTGGCGTACGGGAAGCTCTTGTCGTGGACGGTGACGACGGCCTCGGGGTCGTTGCGCTCGCGGAACGACTCCCACAGCTTGGTGCCCTCGGTCACGCCGTACTTCTCCTGAGCGGCGAGCAGGGAGAGCGCGTTGTTGACCTCGCCGCCGCCCCCGGAGCCGAACAGGGCGCCGATCACCGAGCCGAGCGCGACCAGGTCGGTCACCTTGAAGTGCTCGATGGTGCCGGCGTTGGTGACGGAGTCCTTGTGGCCGGTCAGGACGTACTCGCCGGGGAAGTAGCGGCCGCTGTCGGAGGCGTCGATGTAGGCGTTGATGCCGTCGAGATAGGCCTTGGCGTCGGCCAGGGCCAGCTGTCCGCGTTCGCCGTTGGAGGCGACGGCGTTGTCGATCTGCGCCTGGAGATCGGCCTCGGTGTAGGGCGCGTTGCGCCAGAACTGCTGCTCCAGGCCCTGGTTGGAGGGCGCGCCGCCCGCGAAGGAGGTGAGCTGGCCGCGTCCGACGTGGCGGAATACGTCCATCAGCCACAGCCGGTCCTGGGCCGCGGCATAGCCCGCACCGAACTCCGTGCCGTATCTGGTGGTACCGGTGATGTGCGGCACACCCGTCTTCTTGTCGCGGACGATCGTCACATCACCGCGCCCTGCGGGACTGACGGTGGAGGCGACTTGATCGGACGGGACGCCGAACGAGGCGTCGTTGAAGAAGTTGAGAATCGTCGCATTGGTGAGGCCGGAGTAGCCCTTGGCCAGGTTGGCGTACGGGCCGAGCTGGTCCTCCGCGTGCTCGGGCTGCGTGCCGAAGGCCTGGTTGAGCAGGATCTGGGCGAGGGTGGCGTTGCCGTTCTGGCCGGGCGGCAGGATGTCGGAGCACTGGTTCCCGCAGTGGTCGTTTGCGGCGGCGGCCTCGGCCGCCGCGACCGGGGGCGCTGCGGCCGCCGGGGAAAGAGGAGACAAAAGTCCGGCAATCAGCGCGCATACGGATGCGGCCTTCAGGAACCCGGGAGATCTGCCGGGAGTTCTCAGTCTGACTGGCGCGGTGCGTGGGGTACGCCGTGGCATGGCAGCTCCTACCGACGAGGGTGGGCCGAGAGTGTTACCGGCGGTATCCCCGGGATTGAAGATGAACATGCGTCACTTTTCGAGTCACCAGGACTCGCTTTGGAGGCCGTCGGAAATCGGATGGAGCCGAATCGCTTGTCGATACGTCTATTCGTCAACGTCGCACGAAGTCCGTGCGGCAACGCCGAAGTGACCGAAGTACAGGTGCAGATGTGACGGAGGTGCAGGGCGATGGCCGGTTTCCGGAGTCTGGCGAGACAGGTGCGCGATCCGCGGTGCGATCTCGCGCTGCGGCGCTACTCGCTGCGTAAGTGCCTGGAGCGGTTCGCTCCTTACGGGCACAGGGCGACCTGGGACCACTTGTGCTCCCGGGCGGGATTCGGTCCCGAGGACCGCTCGCCCGACCCGGCGCGGCTCGTGGCCGCGTTGGAGGAGCTGGAGGAGGCGCGTTCGGTCTGGCTGGCCTACGAGGTCGAGTTCGCCGAGCGGCGCAAGAAGGAAAAGCACGACGGACTGCGCAGGCCGGGCAGCGTGGACGACTGGCACCGGCTGACCTGGGGCGGTTTCGGAGTCGCCTGGTGCGACGACCCCCGGGTCCACCCGCAGGAACCCCTGGGCGAGGTGCTGCGCCGGCTGATCTCCGCGCTGGAGCGCGAACCGGGCTCGGAGTGCCCGGCGTGCAGCGGGGGGCGGCTGATCTGGAAGTACGACCTGGCCCATGAACCCTCGTCGGGCCCGGTCTGCACGGACTGCGGGATCGTGGTGCCGCGTCCGGTTCTCACGCCGGAGGCGCTGGCGGCGGCCAGGCGCGGACGGCGGCTGCTGATGTCCGCCTAGTACGACGGGGGTGCGCCGGGGATGCCGCACCCCCCCTTTGCCGGGGCAGCGACGACTGTCAGTGGTGACTGGCACCATCGACACATGATCCAGGTGTGTCTGAACGGACCGCGCGGAGCGGGCGACGGCGCCGTGGTGCCGCTCTCGCCCGAGGCGCTGGCCGAATCCGCGGCCGAGGCCGTCGCGGCCGGGGCCACGGACATCCACGTCCACCCCAAGACCCCCTGCGGACAGGACAGCCTCTCGCCGCGCGTGCTCGCGTCGACGCTGGAGGCGATACGGGCCCGGGTGTCGGTGCCGGTCGGGGTGACGACGGGCGCCTGGACGGAGCCGGATCCCTTGGCGCGGCCGGCGCGTGTCCGCAGCTGGACGGTGCTGCCGGACCACGCCTCGGTCAACTGGCACGAGGCGGGCGCCGAGGAGCTCGCGGCGGCGCTGATCGAGCGGGGCGTGGGCGTGGAGGCGGGCATCTGGTCCGGCACGGACGGCGCGGCCCGGTTCGCCGCCTCGCCGCTGGGGCCACGGGTGTTGCGGGTGCTGGCGGAGGTCACGGACACGTCGGCGGAGACGGCCGAGGCGAGCGCGCGTGCGCTGCTTGCCGACCTGGGCCCGGCGTTCGGCCGCCCGGTGCTGCTGCACGGGGAGGACGGGGGCGCATGGCCGGTGCTGCGGCTGGCGGGACGGCTGGGACTCGCGACGCGCATCGGCCTGGAGGACACGCTGACCCTGCCGAACGGCGAACGGGCCGTGTCCAACGCCCGGTTGGTGGCCGAGGGACTGGTCCAGTACGGCCGACTGCCCTGAGCGCCCGGGCGGGGTCCGCGACGATAGCAGGGCGTAAATCGGTCGCTCCATCGCTTTCCCGTACGGACAGTTGGGGGCGATGAAACGAGAACCGAGGACCTGAAGGAGCCCCCTCATGTCGACGCTGCGCGTCACCGCCGAAGTGCTGACCGTCCATGAACATCCCAACGCCGACGCGCTGGAGCTGGCCCAGGTGGGTCTGTACCGGGCCGTCGTCGCCAAGGGCGCGTACCGCTCCGGTGAGGCCGCGGTGTACATCCCCGAACAGGCGGTGCTGCCGGCCGGCCTGATCGAGGAGCTGGGGCTGACCGGGCGGCTGGCGGGCAGCGCGTCCGACCGGGTCAAGGCGGTGCGGCTGCGCGGTGAGCTGTCGCAGGGGATCGTGTGCCGGCCCAAGGCGCTGGGCGACGTGGACCTGACGCGGGCGGCAGCGCAGGGCACCGACTTCGCCGAGCTGCTCGGGATCACGAAGTGGGTGCCGCCGATCCCTCCGACGATGTCGGGAGACGTGGAATCGGCGCCGGATCTGCTGCCGTGGGTCGACATCGAGAACATCCAGCGGTATCCGGACATCTTCACGCCCGGCGAGCCGGTGGTCCTGACCGAAAAGCTGCACGGCTCCGCCTGCCTGCTGACCTACGTCGCCGACGAGGAGCGGGTCTACGTCTCCTCCAAGGGCTTCGGATCGAAGTCGATGGCGCTGCGCGAGGAGTCGCGGAACCTGTACTGGCGGGCGATCCGGGGACACGGCGTCGCCGAGGCGGCGGCCCGGCTGGCCGAACGGCTCGGGGCCCGGCGGGTCGGCGTCTTCGGCGAGGTCTTCGGGGCCGGCGTGCAGGACCTGACGTACGGCGCCGACGGCCGGCGCGAGACGCTCGGGTACGCCGCGTTCGACGTGTCCGCGGAGATCGACGGGCAGGTGCGCTGGCTGGACGCGGCGGAAGTCCTGGACGGGGAACTGCCCCTGGTGCCGCGGCTGTTCGAGGGCCCCTTCGACATCGAGCGGGTCCTGGAGGTCGCGAGCGGGCGCGAGACCGTGTCCGGGCGGGAGCTGCATCTGCGGGAGGGCGTGGTGATACGTCCGGCCGTCGAGCGATACAGCACGGTGACCGGCGGCCGAGCCATCGCGAAGGCGGTCAGTCCGGCCTATCTGACACGCAAGGGCGGCACGGAGTACGAGTGAACGGCGGCAGCGCTGCGACGCCTCACCCCCGAACGGCGGCAGCGCTGCGACGCCTCAACCCCGACGCCCTCTCCCTCGCTCCACCAGCAGTCGCGACCCCGCCATCCTCTCGCCGAAGGCGTCGTCCGGATTGGACAGGACGCAGCCGTCCAGCGAGAGGCAGCCGCAGCCGATGCAGTCGGTCAAGTGGTCGCGCAGACGGTTGAGTTGCTTGATGCGCTCGTCCAGCTCGGAGCGCCACGCCTCCGACAGCCGTGCCCAGTCCTCATGGGTGGGCGTGCGTTCCTCGGGGAGTTCGGCGAGGGCGTCCCGGATCGTGGCCAGGGGGATGCCGACGCGCTGCGCGGCCCGCACGAAGGCGACGCGGCGCAGCGTGTCACGGGTGTAGCGGCGCTGGTTGCCGGAGGTGCGCCGGCTGCTGATGAGGCCCTTGGACTCATAGAAGTGCAGGGCGGAGACGGCGGCGCCGCTACGGGCGGACAGCTGGCCGACCGTGAGCTCGTGAATCTTCTCGGGGATCTGGGGCACCCCTCAAACCTACCTACCCGCGTCACCCTCCCGGTCCGTTGACAGAGGCTCCGCCACCTAGCATGCTAAGCAGTTGCTTAGACATGGGCGCAGGCATTGCTCACTGGGCACATCACACACTGGGCATACGTGACGCGGGAGGCCGGGACATGGCAGAGCCGAGGATCTTCACCTCCGTCGACGAACTGAGGTCGGCGGTGGGCGAGCAGCTGGGGTACACGGACTGGCTGGAGGTCGATCAGAAGCGGATCGACCTCTTCGCCGAGGCCACCGGTGACCACCAGTGGATCCACGTCGACCCGGAGAAGGCCGCGACCGGTCCCTTCGGGACGACCATCGCCCATGGGTACCTCACCCTGTCGCTGCTCCCGCTCTTCGGCCCCCAGCTCATCAAGGTCGAGGGCGTGAAGATGGGCGTCAACTACGGGTCGAACAAGGTGCGTTTCCCCGCCCCGGTGCCGGTGGGCTCGCGGCTGCGCGCCACCGCGACGATCACCGGCGTGGACGACGTGACGGGCGGCGTCCAGGTCAGCGTCGCGTTCACCGTGGAGCGCGAGGGCGGGGACAAGCCCGTGTGCGTCGCCGAGTCCGTCTCGCGCTACTACCTGTAGCCGGGGCTCCCGGCCGGGGCCTACTTCGCCCCCACCATCCGCAGCACGAGGTCGGCGTACAGCGCGCCGACCTCGTCGGGCGTCCAGGGGCCGTCGACGTTGAACCAGCGGGCCACGTCGATGCACAGCGACAGCACGGCGAGGGTCGTGCCCTTGACGTCCAGGACGTCGAAGTCGCCGGCACCCATCCCGTCCTCGATGATCGCGCGCACCTCGGCGTCGCACTGCCTGCGCAGCGCGAGGATCTCGGCGCGGGCGTCGGGGCCGAGCGAGTCGAGTTCGTACTGCACGACCCGTGCGGTGGTGCGCCCCCCGGCGTGCCAGCGGACGAAGGAGCTCACGGCGTCGGAGAGCCGCTCGGCGGGGGTGCCCTCGCGCCGGGCCGCGGTCCGCAGGATGTCCAGGGCCTTCTCGTGGCCGATCCTGCTGATCCGGTGGAGCAGCTCTTCCTTGGTCTTGTAGTGGATGTAGAGCGCGGCCGGGCTCATGCCGGCGCGGCCCGCGATGTCGCGGGTCGTCGTGGCGTGGTAGCCGCGCTCGGCGAAGGCCTCCACGGCGGCGATCAGCAGCCGCCGGGCCGCGTCGGGCGTGACCTCGGCCCACGCCGACGTCTCGCCGCCGGCCGTCTCCTCCGCCGTACTCATCGCTCACTCGCCCCTCTCGCTGACAGAAGGACCACCATACCGCCCAGGGTGAGCGGGCGCTTAGCGGCCCGGCAGGGCGTCCGGGGTTCTCAGAGCTTTTCGAAGGGGTGGTACGCGGGCCGGTCGGCCTCCTGGCGGTCCCGGATCACCTTGGCGAGCGTGAAGGCGGAGGTGACGAGGTACAGGACGGCGATCGCGAGGAAGGCCCGCACCCAGGCGTCGGCGTTGAGTTTGAAGATGCCGATGGCGGTGGCGGCCATGGCGACCGCGAAGGAGGCGACCGCCTGACCGTAGAAGGCGGCGGTGTTCTGCTGCTTGCCGGATGCGTCACTCATGGGGACAAGGGTCGGCGGATGTGGCCGTAACCACATCCGCCGAAGTACCTAGGCGGCGGGCGCGGATACTCAGAACGCCGACACTCCCGTCAACGCCCGCCCGATGAGCAACTTCTGGATCTGGCTGGTGCCTTCGTAGAGGGTCATCACTCGGGCGTCCCGCAGCAGCTTGCCCGCCGGGTACTCGTCGATGTAGCCGTAGCCGCCGAAGACCTGGAGGGCGTTGTTGGCGGCGCGCACGGCCGCCTCGGAGGCGAAGAGCTTGGCCTTGGAGGACTCCACGGCGAAGGGCTGCCCGCGGTCGATCAGATCGGCGACGCGCCAGGTCAGCAGCCGCGCCGCGTCCACGTCGACGGCGATGTCGCTGATCAGCTCCTGGACCAGCTGGTGGTGGGCGATCGGCTTGCCGAACTGCTCGCGCTCCCCCGCGTAGCGGACGGCCGCGTCCAGCGCGGCCTGGGCTATGCCGACGCAGCCCGCGGCGACCGACATCCGCCCCTTGGCCAGGGCGGCCATCGCGACCGAGAAGCCCTTGCCCTCCTCCCCCAGCATGGCCGACGCGGGCACCCGTACGTCCTCCAGCACGAGCTCGGCGGTGGCCTGGCCGCGCAGGCCGAGCTTGCCGTGGATGGTGCGGCGGGTCAGGCCGGGCGTGTCGGTGGGAACCAGGAAGGCGGAGACACCCTTGTGGCCCGGCGCGTCGGTGGACCGGGCGAAGAGCAGGACGACGTCGGCCCAGGTGCCGTTCGTGATGAACATCTTGGTGCCGTTGAGTACGTAGTCCCCGCCGTCGCGCACCGCCCGCGTGGACAGGTTCCCGGCGTCGGAGCCGGTGCCCGGCTCGGTGAGACCGAAGCAGCCGACCAGCTCGCCCGTGGTGAGCCCGGGCAGCCAGCGGCGCTTCTGCTCCTCGCTGCCCCGGGCCGCGATCGTCTTGGCGACCAGGCCGAGGGAGACGGAGACGATCCCGCGCACCGAGGAGTCGCCGCGTCCCAGCTCCTCCGTGACCAGGCAGTACGCGAGATGGTCGCCGCCCGAGCCGCCGTACTCCTCGTCGATCGTCAGGCCGAGGAAGCCGACCTCGCCGAGTTTCTTGACCAGGGCACGGTCCACTTCCTCCGCACGGTCCCACTCGACGACGTTCGGCGCGATCTCGCGGTCCACGAAGTCCCGGGCGAGGCGGCGGACGGCGGTCTGCTCCTCGCTGAGCTCCAGGTTCATGCGGAGTCACCCCACAGACGTAGATTGAAAGCCGTACATTTAAATTAGCACTGCTAGTTTCCGTTGGGCAGCCCTACTATGTGCGCCATGGCCCGACCGCGCAAGCCCCTCCTCAGCTACGACCGGATCGTCGAGACGGCTCGCGAACTCGTGGACGCGGAGGGCCTGTCGGCCGTCTCCACGCGCCGCCTCGCCGCCGAGCTCGGGGTGAGCGGGCCGTCGCTGTACAACCACTTCCGCACGAAGGACGAGATCCTGGAGGCGGTCGCCGACTCGGTGAGCGCGCAGGTCGACCTGTCGATGTTCGAGGACGGCCGGGACTGGCGGACCGCACTGCACGACTGGGCCGTCTCCTACCGCGCGGCCCTGCGCGACCACCCCAACATCGTGCCCGTCCTGGCCCGCGGGCCCGGCCGTCGCCCGGCGGCGCTGCGCCTCGCCGACGCCGTGTACGGCGGGATGGTGGCGGCGGGGTGGCCGGCGGCGCAGGCCACGTCCATCGGCGCGCTGATGCGGTACTTCATCATGGGCTCGGCGCTGGGCTCGTTCGCCGGGGGCTTCGTGGACGACGCGAGCGCGTACGACCCCGCCGACTACCCGCACCTCGGGCAGGCCCACCTCCTCGCCGAGCAGCAGGAGAAGATCGACGAGCGGGCGTTCGAGACGGGGCTGACGGCGCTGCTGGACGGGCTGGCCCGGCAGTACGAGCAGGTCGGCCGGGACGTCTGAGCCCGCGCTCGGTCGGTTGCGGCGGGCACCGGTGACTCTTCGGCCGTCGCCGAAGTGTCCGTGCCCCATCCTGGACGCATGGCCACCAAGGACCCCCAGGCGACGCAGCTCGCCCGCCTCGCCGGTCTCGTCGCCGACGAGACCCGGGCCGCCTGTCTGCTGGCGCTGCTCGACGGGCGGGCCTGGACGGCCGGTGAGCTGGCGCGGCACGCGGGCGTCGCGGCGTCGACGCTGAGCGAGCATCTGGGCAAGCTGGTCGGGGGCGGGCTGCTCACCGAGGAGCGGCAAGGGCGGCACCGGTACGTCCGGTTGGCCGACGAGCGGGTCGCACAGCTGGTGGAGGACCTGGCCGCGCAGGTGAGCCCCGGTGCGGTGCGCCGGCCCCGGAATCTGCGGGAGTCCAGCGCCGGTTCGGCGATGGCCCGCGGCCGGACCTGCTACGACCATCTCGCCGGGCGGCTCGGTATCGCGGTCACCGACGCGTTGACCTCGCGGGGGTTGCTGCGGCAGGACACCGGGTTCGCGCTGACCGAGGCGGGGCTCGGCTGGTTCGACGCCGCGGGCATCCCCCTCGACCGCAGCGGCCGCCGTCCGCTGGCCCGGGGCTGCCTCGACTGGACCGAACGGCGGCCCCATCTCGCGGGTGTCTCGGGGGCGGCCCTGTGCCGGCATGCGCTGGAGGCGGGGTGGTGCGTGCGGATCGGGTCGGAGCGGGCGGTGAAGGTGACTCCGGCGGGGGTGCGGGTGCTGGGGGAGCTCTTGGGGATCGAGGCGGGGGCGTTGGGGTGAGGCGGCGGCTCCCGGGGGGGGTGGCTTGTGTTGTGTGCCGGGTGCGGGTGGGTGGGGGCTGGTCGCGCCCGCGCGGCGGAGCCGCAAATTGAAGCGGCCCCGCGCCCCTGGTCGGCAGTGGTCGGCGGGGTCTTCGCGGGGCCCGGCGTGTCGGTCGACGTGTCGGGTGCGGGTGGGTGGGGGCTGGTCGCGCCCGCGCGGCGGAGCAGCAAATTGAAGCGGCCCCGCGCCCCTGGTCGGCAGTGGTCGGCGGGGTCTTCGCGGGGCCCGGCGTGCCGGTCGACGCGCGGCGGAGCCGCAAATTGAAGCGGCCCCGCGCCCCTCGAAGCGGCGCTGTCATCGCCCCGTCCGAAAACCGCGAGCCCTTGCCCTCTCCTCCCTCCTAGCCTCTGGAGCATGATGCGCACCTCCTCCGCCAACCGTCCCGAGCTGCTCGCCGCCGGTGCCGCCGGTGTCACCGTCGTGATGTGGGCCTCGGCCTTCGTTTCCATCCGTAGTGCCGGGGCCGAGTACTCGCCCGGAGCGCTCGCGCTGGGGAGGCTGCTCGTCGGGGCCGTGGTGCTGGGGCTCATCTGTCTGGTTCGCCGGGAGGGGCTGCCGCCCAGGGCGGCCTGGCCCGGGATCGCGATATCGGGGCTGTTGTGGTTCGGCTTCTACAGCGTCGTCCTGAGCTGGGGCGAGCAGCAGGTGGACGCCGGCACGGCGGCCCTCGTGGTGAACACCGGGCCGATCCTCATCGCGCTGCTGGGCGCCCGGCTGCTCGGCGATCCGATGCCGCCGCGGCTGCTCGCGGGCATGGCGGTGTCGTTCGCCGGCGCTGTGACCGTGGGTCTTTCGATGTCGGGCGAGGGCGGCTCCTCGGTGCTCGGCGTGGTGCTGTGCCTGCTCGCCGCGATCGGCTACGCGGGCGGCGCGGTGGCGCAGAAGCCGGCGCTCGGCCATGCGAGCGCGCTCCAGGTGACGACGTACGGGTGCCTGGTCGGCGTGGTGCTCTGCCTGCCGTTCGCCGGGCAGCTCGTCGACGACGTGGCCCATGCCTCGCCGTCCGCGACGCTCAACCTGGTCTATCTGGGCGTCTTCTCGCTGGCGCTCGCGTTCACCACGTGGGCGTACGCCCTGGCCAGGACGACCGCCAGCCGGATGGGCGCGACCACGTACGCGGTGCCCGCGCTGGTCGTGCTGATGTCGTGGCTGGCGCTCGGCGAAGTGCCCGGGCTGCTCACGCTGGCGGGCGGGGTGCTGTGTCTGGCGGGTGTGGCGGTGTCCCGGTCCAGGACCCGGTCCGCCCGGGTCGTGGCGAGCGCGCCGCGACCCGAGCAGACCCGCGAGTCAGCGTGAACGCGCCTTGTCGGCCAGCACCTTGATGGACAGCAGGGCGATCACGGCGAGGCCGATGATGTAGGCGGACACCGCCATCGAGGTGCCCGTGGCCTCCAGCAGCAGCACCATGACGAACGGGGCGAGCCCGCCGCCGAGCACGGCCGCGATCTGGTAGCCGAGGGAGGCGCCGGTGTAGCGCATCTCGGGCGTGAACAGCTCGGCGAACAGGGCCGCCTGGGGGCCGTACATGATGCTGAGGAAGCAGCTCGCGACGAAGCTGCCGACCGCCAGCCACAGCAGCGAACCGGTGTCGATCAGCAGGAACAGCGGGACTGCCCACAGGGCTATGCCGGCCGCGCCGAGCGCGTAGACACGGATGCGGCCGATCTTGTCGGAGAGCGCGGCGGCGGCCGGGATCAGCACCAACTGGGTGAGGCTGACGCAGAGCGAGACGGTGAGGACGGCGCTCTTCTTCATACCGAGTTCGCGGGTCGTGTAGTCGAGCACGCCGGTGATGATGATGTAGAAGGTCGCCGTGTTCACGGCGAAGGAGCCTCCGGCGAGGAGCACCGTACCGAGGTGGTCGCGCAGGATCGTCCGCAACGGAGAGGACTGCTCGACCTTCTCCTCCTCGGCCAGCCTCTTCTCCGCCTCCCGGAATTCGGGGGTCTCCTCGACGCGCGTGTGGATGTACCAGGCGAGCACGAGGACGAGCAGGCCGACGAGGAACGGCACACGCCAGGCCCAGGCGGCGAACTCGGAGTCGGTGGTGAACGCGCCGGCCAGCAGGAACACCGTGTTGGCGGTCACCACGCCGATGGGGACGCCGAGCTGGACGAAGCTGCCGTAGATGCCGCGCTTGCCCTCGGGGGCGTACTCGGTGGCCATCAGCATCGCGCCGCCCCACTGGGCGCCCACGGCGATGCCCTGCAGCACCCGGAAGAGGACGAGCAGGATCGGGGCGGCGACGCCGATCGTCTCGTAGGTCGGGAGCAGGCCGATGCCGGTGGTGGCGATGCCCATGAGGGTGAGCGCGAGGACCAACATGGGCTTGCGGCCGCGCTTGTCGCCGAGCTGGCCCGCGACGATGCCGCCGATGGGGCGGGCGAGGAAGCCGACCGCGAAGGTGGCGAAGGCGGCGAGCACCCCGGCGGTGGGGCTGCCGGCCGGGAAGTACAGATCGCCGAGGACGAGGGCGGCGGCGATGCCGAAGACGAAGTAGTCGTACCACTCGACGGCCGAGGCGAGGGCCGCCGCTGTGGCAACGCGGCGCCGGTTGACCGTGGGGAGGGCGGTCGTGGTGGCTGGGTGAGCGGAGGGGGCCATGTCCATGCGTGCACACTCCGGTGGGTGCGTGGGGACGTTGGCGGCGAACGTACCGACCGGGCGGTATGGGGTCAACGGTTGTGCGGGAAGGTTGCCCGGGGCACCCGAGGGCCCCGGGCGACATCAGAGGCTCAGAACACCACCAGGGCCCGGCCGCCCTTGCCCGCGAGCATGTTCTCGAAGGCCGCCGGAATCCCCTCAAGCGCGATCCGCTCCGTCACCAGCGCGCCCAGGTCCAGGCGCCCCGCGCGCACGTGCCCGGCCAGCACCGGCAGGTCCCGGGCCGGGTCGGAGTTGCCGTAGACGCAGCCGGAGAGGGTGCGGCCCCAGTGGAAGATCTCCAGCGCGTTGAAGGTCACCTGCTGGTCCTTGCCGCCGATGCCGACGACCGTGGTGCGGCCGCCGCGGCGGGTGGAGTCCCAGGCGGTGCGGATGGTGGTCGCGCGGCCCACGCACTCGACGGCCACGTCCACGCCCTGCTTGCCGGTCAGGCCCCGGATCTCGCGGGCGGTGTTCTCGGAGGCGATCACATAGTCGGTGGCTCCCGCCGCGCGCGCCAGTTCCTCCTTCTCCGGGGAGACGTCGACGGCGACGATCTTCGAGGCTCCCGCGATCCGGGCGGCCTGGAGGGCGGCCAGGCCGACCCCGCCGACGCCGAACACGGCGACGGTCTCGCCCTCCCGCACCCGCGCCGAGTGGTGCACGGCGCCGTAGCCGGTGAGTACGGCGCAGCCCAGCAGGGCGGCGTCGGCGAGCGGCACGCCGTCCGGGAGCGGCAGCAGGCAGTCGGCGGAGACGACCGTCTCCTCGGCGAACGCGGCGACGTTCAGACCGGGATGCAGTTCGGTGCCCGAGGCGGTGCGGGCGTGGACGTCGGCGGCGCCGTTCAGCGCGTTGGCGCACAGCCAGACCTCGCCGAGCCCGCAGGCGTGGCAACTGCCGCACGAGGGCGCCCAGTTGAGGACGACTCCGTCGCCCGGCGCGAGATGGGCGACCCCCTCCCCCACGGACACCACCGTGCCGGCGCCCTCGTGGCCCAGGACCGCGGGGACGGGGACGCGCATGGTGCCGTTCGACAGGGACAGGTCGGAGTGGCAGACGCCGGCGGCGGCCAGGCGGACGCGGACCCGGCCGGGGCCGGGCTCGGGCAGTTCGATGTCGGTGACCTCCAGCGGAGCCCCGACGGCGGGCAGGACGGCGGCGCGAACCATGTGCGGGCTCCTCAGAACTGGAGGGACTTGGTCTGGAGGTACTCGGCCAGGCCGTGTGCGCCCAGCTCGCGGCCCACGCCCGACTGCTTGTAGCCGCCGAAGGGGGCGCGGACGTTGAAGCGGCCGCCGTTGATGTCGACCTGCCCGGTGTCCATCCGGCGCGCGAAGGCGACCGCCTCAGCCTCCTCGCCGGCCCACACGGCGCCCGCGAGGCCGTAGACGGTGCCGTTCGCGATACGCAGGGCGTCCTCCTCGTCGTCGTAGCGCAGGATCGACAGGACCGGGCCGAAGATCTCCTCCTGGGCGATCGTCATCCCGGGCGTCACATCGGCGAAGACGGTCGGGCTGACGTACCAGCCCTGCTCGCGCGGCGCCTCGGTGCCGCCCGCGACCAGCCGTGCCCCCTCGGCGACGCCCTTCTCGATGTAGCCGAGGACCCGTGCCTGCTGCTTGGCGCTGACCACCGGGCCGATCCGCTCGCCGTACTTCGCGGCGGCGGTCGCGGCGAGCTCGACGGCCTCGTCGTACTGGTCGCGGTGGACCAGCATCCGCGTCCAGGCGCTGCACGTCTGCCCGGAGTTGGACATCACGTTGGCGACGCCGACGTTGACCGCCTTGGCCAGGTCGGCGCTCGGCAGGATGACGTTGGCGGACTTGCCGCCCAGCTCCAGGGCGACCTTCTTGATCGCCGCTCCGGCCACGGCGGCGATCTGCCGGCCGACGGCCGTGGAACCGGTGAAGGACACCAGGTCGACGTCCGGGTGCTCGGCGAGCGCCTGGCCCGCGACCGGGCCGAGGCCGGTGACCAGGTTGAAGACGCCCGCGGGGACGCCGGCCTCGTGGACCGCCTCGGCGAAGAGCTGGGCGACCAGCGGGGTGTCCTCGGCGGGCTTGAGAACCACCGTGCAGCCCGCGGCCAGCGCCGCGGCGACCTTGGCGACGATCTGGTGGAGCGGGTAGTTCCAGGGCGTGATCGCGCCGACCACACCCAAGGGCTCCAGGTACACGGTCGAGTTGCCGACCCGCTCCTCGAAGGCGTAGGTTGCCGCCAATTCGGCGTACGAGCCCGCGACCCCGATCGGCGCGCCGGTCTGGACGGCCTCGGAGAACTTCAGGGGCGAGCCGAGTTCGGCGGTGACGGTCTCGGCGATCTCGTCCTTGCGGGCCACCAAGGCGTCCCGCAGGGCGGCCAGCCGTGCGGCCCGTTCGGCGGGCGGGGTGGCGGCCCAGCCCGGGAAGGCGGCTCGGGCGGCCCGTACGGCGGTGTCGACGTCGAGGGCGGTGCCGGCCGGGACCTGCCCGATGACCTGCTCGTCGGCGGGGTTCACCACCTCGATCACGTCCCCGCTCGTGGCGGGCCGCCACGCGCCGTCGATGTACATGCCGTCGTGTGCCTTCATCACGCTTCCTCCCGGGCGGGGCGCCTCGTCGTCCGGCTGTGGTCGCCGGACTCATAAACTAGCGGCGATAGTTTTTGCGCGCCAGACACCCCGGACGATCAGCCGGACCCCATGACATCAGAAGTCCACCCGCGCCCGGTCGTCCACCCTCCCCACGGCCTCCTGCCCGAAGGTCTTCTCGTAGGCGCTCCGGATCCCCTCGATCCTGCGGTCGCCGTCCTGCGCCCGCGCCTCGGGGTAGAGCAGGATCAGCTCGTACGAGGTCTCCTTCTCGATCGCCCCGTTCGCGTCCCGCCACTGTCCGCGCCCGCTCTGCACGGTCAGCCCGTCCGGGAAACCGGGCGTGACCTCCTCGTCGACGAACTCCATGAACTGCCGGTCGGTGACGGCCGGGCCGCCGTCGGGGCGTGCGGTGCCGAAGAACAACCGGGTCTCGATGTACGGCTCTCCGCGCGCCGGCACCGCGGCGGCGGTGTCGTCGAGGGTGGCGTAGGCGGTCGGGGCACCGACAGCCAGGAGCAGTCCGGCGACCGCCAAGGAAGCCCGAGTTCGGGTGAGTTGCACGTTCATACACCCATGACTACCTATGTCCGCGGTGCGTCATTCCTCCAGATCCGGCAGCCGCGCCGGGGCAGGGCAGATGCGGTCGCCGTGCTGGTCGAAGACGAACAGATGGGCGAGGTCGACGAGGAGCGGGACGTGCATGCCGTGCCGGAGATCGAAGTCCGGGGTGGTGCGGACGATGAGGTCGCCGGGCAGCCGGCCCTCGGGCGGCGCGGGGTCGTGGGCGTCGTCGGCCGGGTGCTCCAGCGCCACCACCGGCCCGGCGCGCAGGGCGCCCGCGCGGTTGCGCAGCCGCTCCAGCACCGAGCCCGAGTCACGGCGTCTGCGCCGGACCGGCGGCGCCGGACGCGGGGCCTCCAGGTCCGGGACGACGGCCGGCCGGGAGCCGGTGTTGAAGTGGACGAGGACCTCGTGGCCCTGGAACTCCACATGCTCGACCAGTCCGGTGATGTGCACCTCGCCGGGGCGGGCACTGGCGGGCTTCGCGATGCGGACGGCCTCCGAACGCAGACCCACGATCACCTCGCGCCCCTGCTGCACCCGCAGCAACTGGTGGTCCAGGCACAGGGGTTCGGGCAGCCGGAGGTACTGCTTGCCCAGGCTGATGGTCATCGCGCCGTCCAGCGGGGCGCGCACGACGCCGCGCAGCAGGTTGATCCGCGGGGTGCCGATGAAGGCGGCGACGAAGACGTTGCGCGGCAGCGAGTACACCGAGCGGGGCGTGCCGACCTGCTGGAGGACGCCGCCGCGCAGCACGGCGACCCGGTCGCCGAGGGACATCGCCTCGGCCTGGTCGTGGGTGACGTAGACCGTGGTGACGCCCAACTTGCGGGTGAGACCGGAGATCTCGGCGCGCAGATGGTTGCGGAGCTTGGCGTCGAGGTTGGACAGCGGCTCGTCCATCAGGAACGCGGAGGGGTGTCGGGCGATGGCCCGGCCCATGGCTACGCGCTGGCGTTCGCCGCCGGAGAGCTGGGCGGGGAAGCGGTCGAGGAGGTCCTCGATGCCCAGCATGCGGGCGGTGGCGTCCACCCGCGTACCGGGGTCCTCGCCGGGCGCCTCGATGCGCAGCGGGAAGCCGATGTTGTCGCGGCTGGTCATGCTCGGGTAGAGGGCGAAGTTCTGGAAGACCATCGCGATGCGCCGGTCGGCCGGCAGCAGGTCGTTGGCCCACTCCCCGTCCAGCAGCAGTTCGCCCTCGTCGATCTCCTCAAGACCGGCGATCATCCTGAGCACGGTGGACTTGCCGCAGCCGGAGGGCCCGAGCAGCACGAGGAACTCACCGGGCTCGATGTCCAGTGTGAGCCGGTCCACGACGCGGGTGCCCCGCGTGTAGGACTTGCTCACGTCGTGCAGGGAGATGGCGCGTGTCATGACGGATGCCCCCGGGGGCTCATTCAGGCGCCGGGGCCCGTCCGGCATGCCGGGTGATGGGTGCGTACGGTCCGGCACGCGCTCCGCCGGACGGGCCCTGGTGCTCCGCGGTCGAACGCCTCGTGCGGGTCGCACGGGGTGTGTGAGTCACGGAAGTTAACGGAATGTATGCGGCCGGGGGAAGGGAACGGGCCGAATCGGGCGCCGCTGTCCATCAGGCGGGCAAACGGACGGCCGGATTCAGCGCCGGCCGCCGGCCTTCGGCTCACGGGTCGCCTTCAGATGGGCGTACACGACGACGTTGCCGGTGTAGCCGGTCCTGCGGTTGTAGTTGCCGCCGCAGGTGATCAGCCGCAGCTCCGGCCGGGCCCGGGCGCCGTACACCTCACGGTTGGGGAACTTGTCCTTCTGGTACGTCTTGATGGCGTCGACGGAGTAGACGGCGGTCCGCCCGTCGGCGCGCCGGACCTCGATGCGCTTGCCGCGCTTCAGTTCGCCGAGGCCGCCGAAGACGGCGGGGCCGGTGTTGGTGTCGAGGTGGCCCACGGCGATGGCGGTGCCCGTCTCCCCCGGGGAGGGTCCGTCCGCGTACCAGCCGACCAGGTTCGGCTCGTCCTCCGGGGGCGCGGGCAGCCGCCGCTCGCTGTCGAGGTGCAGGTCCATCAGCGGGGAGTCGACGCTGATGTAGGGGATGACGAGGCGGGTCGCGCGGGAGCGTGGCAGGGGGACGGGGCCGGCGGGGCGCTTGGCGGACTTTCCGGCGCGGGCGGGTTGGGGTGACGGGGAGGGTGGGGGTGGGGCCGGGGTGCTCGCCGTGCCCGTACCGGTGGTCGCGGGCGTGGCAGGAGCGGGGGGTGGTTCGGGGGGTGCCTCGCGGGTGCCGGGAGGCGGATCGCCCGCCCGAGGGCGGGAGTCGGCGCCCGCCCCGCCGGCACCGCTTCCGGTGCCGGCGGCTCGGACCTCGGAGGCCTCGGCCGAGCCCGGAGCGGTCGTACCGGCTCCGGGCCGTTCATGGTCGCACCGGACGCAGACCACCACCAGCGAGACGGTCAGTACGGCCGTCCTCGCCAGGCGGTAGGCACGCCGGCGATACCAGGGCCTGCGTCTTCTACGCGCCATGCGTACGGCGACGGAGCCGGAACCACATCACCCCGCCCACCGCGGCCAGGCCGACGATGCCGGCACCGGCGACCGTGGTGAAGGCCTCGCCGCGCGCGATGCCACCACCGCCGGCCGGCGGACCGCCCTGCGGGCCGGGCGGGGGTGTCGTCATCGAGGTACGGCAGTCGACCGAGAAGGTCTTCTGCCGCTCGCCGCCCGTGATGCCCGTGAACGTCCACGTCAGCTGGTACTGCCCGTCGGGCAGGTTCAGGTCCTCGGTGTGGCCGATGCCGCCCGCGAGGTTGAGGGTCCCGCGCAGCGTGGCGCCGCCCGGCACATTCGGCTGGGTCGCGATGTTCCAGGTGACGGCCGTGATGGTCTCGAAGTTGGCCGCGTCGAGGTAGAACCGGCAGACCCTCGGCTCGTCGATCGCGTCCCCGTAAGGCGTGCGCGCGACCCCGTCCCACGGCGCCGTGTGGATCTTGAGCGTGCCATTGTCGCCGGGCGCCATCGGCGCGGCTCCCGACGTCGGCATCCCGGTGAGCGGAGTCAGCGCGGCGGTCAGCGCCGTGACGGCGACGATGCGCGCGGCGCGGCGTGGAAGAGGCGTGGTGGGCATGCGAGTCCTCCGAGTCAGACGATTTTCGTACAAATCGCTCTTCTGACTCTCTTTCACATGTGCACGCCGAATCGTGGAAGCAGCGCCTTACGGCCCATCAGATACCACTCTTTCGACGCAAGATCGCCCTCGACAGGCTCGCCTTACCGGCGTCCTCGGACGCCCCCGCCGGCCGCGCGGGCGCTCGCAGCGCCGTACCCGCCGACACCAGCAGCAGCGCGCCCAGCATCACGAACGGCGCAGCCACCCCCGCGAGCCCGGCGACCAGCCCCGCCGACGCCGGTGCGGCGACCTGGCCGAGGCGGTTGCCGGTCAGCCGCAGCGCGAGGGCGGTGGAGCGGGCGCCCTCGGGGGCCGCCTGGACGACCGTCGTCATGGACAGCGGCTGGCCCACACCGAGGCAGAAGCCGAGCACCGCCAGCATCACGGCGAGCGCCCACACCGGCACCGGCAGCGCGATGCCCGCGCACAGCAGGGCCGCCAGCAGACAGGTCACGGTCAGCAGCAGGGTGCGGCCGAGCAGCCGCAGCAGGGGCGTCAGGACAAGGCGGCACGCGATGGTGGCCGCCGCGCGCAGGCTGAGCAGGACGCCGATCATGGCCGGCGCGATGCCCCGGTGCTCGCCGACCACCGGCAGATAGGCGGTGAGGATGTCGGTCGCGGACAGCACGGCGAGGCTGATGAAGATCCCGGCGGGTACGCCGCGGGCGCGCAGGATGCGCTGTACAGGCACCCGTTCGCCCTGTTCGCTGCGGGAGTTGGCCGTCGCAGGGCTCTCTATGCGCCACAGCGAGGTGAAGGCGACCGCGCCGCCCGCGCCGGCCACCAGCAGGGCGAGAGCGCTGGTCCCCGCCATGTCGGGGCCGCCGATCAGCGCGCCCGCGGCGATCGGGCCGACCAGCTGGCCGAGGGAGGCGCCGATCGTGAAGTGGCCGAAGTTGCGGTCCTGTTCGTGCGGGGCGGACTGACGGGCGACCAGGGACTGGGCGCCGATCACGAAGCAGAGGTGGCCGAGGCCCATGACCCCGCTCCAGACCGCCATCGCCCACAGCGAGTCCGCGAGGCCGCTGAGGGCACAGCCGCCGGATATCAGGACCACGCCGACCGGCAGCAGCGGGGCACAGCGGCCGTGGTCGGTACGGCGGCCCAGTGGGACGGCGACGAACAGCGGGAGCAGGGCGTACACGCCCGCGATCACACCGATCGCCCGCTCGTCGGCACCCAGCGCGAGGGCCCGGTAGGAGACGGCGGGCCGTGCCATCGACACCGCCCCCTGCGCGAAGCTGAAGGCGATGACGAGGCGGAGCAGCCAGCCGCGGTTCCCACCGGGCCTCATTGAACGTGTCCTCCGTGAGCTGTGTGCGTGGACGGGGCGATGCGGATCAGATGATTCCGAAGAGCATGCCCGCCGCGAGGATGATCAGACAGGTGAGGGCCGCCCACTTCACCACGAACTTGGTGTGGTCGCCGAACTCCACCTTCGCCATACCGACGAGGACGTACACAGCGGGGACGAGCGGGCTCGACATGTGCAGCGGCTGGCCGACCAGGGAGGCGCGGGCCATCTCCAGCGGCGTGACGCCATGTGCAGCGCCGGCCTCGGCGAGCACCGGCAGGACGCCGAAGTAGAAGCCGTCGTTGGACATGAAGTACGTGAGCGGAAGGCTCAGCACACCGGTGACCAGGGCCATGTGCGGGCCCATGCCCTCGGGGATGACGTCCACCATCCACTTGGCCATGTGGTCGACCATGCCGGTGCCCTGGAGGACGCCGGTGAAGACGGCGGCGGCGAAGACCATGCCGGAGACGTTCAGGACGTTGTCGGCGTGCGCGGCCAGGCGGGCCTTCTGGTCCGGGATGTGCGGGAAGTTCACCGTGAGCGCGAGCGCGGCGCCGAGCAGGAACAGCACCGGGATCGGCAGCCACTCCATGATCATGGCGGTCAGCAGGCCGACCGTCAGCAGCGCGTTGAACCAGTAGAGCTTGGGGCGCAGGGTGGGCCGGTCGGGGTCCAGGGCCTGGAAACGCTCGTCGTCCTCGGTGTCCTCCGCGTCGGTGCCGGAGCCCGAACCACCGTTCGTCACCGGGGACTTGGCCGCACCGGAGCCGGAGCCGCCCGAGCCCACGAGTACCGTCTCGGTCTCCTTCTCCTCGACCAGGACCTCGTTCAGCGTGAGCACGCCGAGACGCTTGCGCTCGCGCAGACCGAGGAAGTACGAGAGGACGAAGACGGCGAGCAGACCCACGGCGAGGGCCGGGATCATCGGGACGAAGATGTCGCTGGCGTCGAGCTTGAGCGCGGTGGCGGCACGGGCGGTCGGGCCACCCCACGGCAGGGTGTTCATCACGCCGTTGGCCATCGCCGCGACACCGGTCATCACGACCAGGCTCATCTTCAGGCGCTTGTACAGCGGGTACATCGCCGAGACGGTGATCATGAAGGTGGTCGAGCCGTCGCCGTCGAGCGAGACGATCGCGGCGAGGATCGCCGTGCCCACGACGATCCGCATCGGGTCGGCCTTGCAGAACTTCAGGATGCCCCGAACGATCGGGTCGAAGAGGCCGACATCGATCATCACACCGAAGTAGACGATCGCGAACATGAGCATCGCCGCGGTGGGGGCGAGGCTGGTGACGCCTTCGATGACGTAGTCACCGAGCTTGGCGCCCTTTCCGACGAACACACAGAACAGTGCCGGAATAAGCACGAGCGCCGCGATCGGCGACATCTTCTTCATCATGATCAGGACCAGGAAGGTCGCGATCATGGCGAAGCCGAGGATGGTCAGCATGTGGATACCTAACGTTCGCCCTTGAACATCCCACGAGGGCCGGGGGTGCGACGACGTTAGGTCTCGCCATGCGGCGTTAACAAGACGTTGACATGCGAGCAATAAGCGCAAAACTCCAGGTCAGAGCTTTGCTCAGGTCAGAGCCGTGATCTTTTCGGACACCGGGGACACCTCGATGGGCACTCCGTTGAGCACTGCGTTGCCCGACAGCGGGTCGAGCAGGCTGCCGTCGAGGAGCTGGTTGACGTTGACTCCGGGGTCGGTGGCGGCGTGGCCGAGCCGGGTGCCGGGACGGTCGTGACCCCAGCCGTGCGGCAGGCTCACCACACCGGGCCGCACGGCGTCGGTGACCTCGGCGGGCGCGGTCACCTCTCCCCCGGCGCCCTTGAGGCGTACGGCCGCCCCGTCCCGTACGCCGAGCCGTTCGGCGTCCTGCGGATGGATGTGCAGGGTGCAGCGGTTGGAGCCGCCGGTGAGGGCGGGCACGTTGTGCATCCAGCTGTTGTTGGAGCGCAGATGGCGGCGGCCGATGAGAACGAGCCCCTCGGGGCGGTGCCGCAGGGCCTCCCGCAGCCGGGGCAGATCGCCGGCGATGGGCGCCGGCAGCAGCTCCACCTTGCCGCTGACGGTCTTCAGCGGCTGCGGCAGACGGGACTTCAGCGGCCCGAGGTCGATGCCGTGCGGATGCGCGAGCAGCTTCTCCAGGTTCAGCCCGTCGGGGCGTACGCCGAAGCCGTCGCCGTAGGGGCCGAGGCGCAGCATCATGTCGAGCCGTCGCTCGGGGCCGCTGACGCCGGTGAGCTGCGCGGCGAGTTCCTTCGGGTCGCGGCCGTGCACCGGTGAGTGCGGCTCCTCGACCGCCTTGCCGAGGGTCTGGTCGACGACCATCGCGTCCACGGCGGCGGGGTCGGCGCCGTGCATGCCCGTCGCGGCCAGGATCAGCCGGGCCAGGATCTCGGACTCGGCCATGCGGCCCGGTTCCAGCGGGACGGCCGCGGGGGTGTAGCGGACCTGGTTGCGCACGGCGAGGGTGTTGAAGGCGAAGTCGTGGTGCGGGCTCTGCGAGGGCGGGGGCGGCGGCAGCACGACATGGGCGTGCCGCGAGGTCTCGTTGAGGTACGGGTCGACGCTGACCATGAAGTCGAGCGAGCCGAGGGCCTTGTCGAGCCGGTCGCCGTCGGGGGCCGACAGGACCGGGTTGGACGCGACGGCGACGAGGGCCCGGATCGGCTCGCCCTCGGCGGTGGCGGTGTCGATCTCCTCGGCGAGCGCGGACAGCGGCAACTCGCCCTTGGCCTCGGGGTGCCGGCTGACCCGGGAGTGCCAGCGCCCGAGCGCGAAGCCGTGGCCGGGTCCTGCGGGGCGGGGCGTCTTGTCGGTGGCGGCCTGCGGGAAGAGGGCGCCACCGGGGCGGTCGAGGTTGCCGGTGAGGATGTTGAGGACGTCCACGAGCCAGCTGGCGAGGGTGCCGTGCGGGACGGTGCAGCTGCCGATGCGGCCGTAGACGGCGGCGGTCGGGGCGGCGGCGAGCTCGCGGGCCAGGGCACGGATCGTGCCCGCGTCCACGTCACAGGCGTCGGCGACGGACTCCGGGGCGAAGTCCCGTACCTCCGCGCGCAGTTCCTCGACTCCCTGGACGTGCGGCGCCAACTCCCCGAGGGCGACCAGGTCCTCCTCGAAGAGCACGTACGCCATCGCCGCCAGCAGCAGCGCGTCGGTGCCGGGGCGGATCGCGACATGCCGGTCGGCGAGCCTGGCGGTGCGGGTGCGGCGTGGGTCGATGACGGTGAGGGTGCCGCCGCGGGCCTTGAGCGCCTTGAGCTTGCCCGGGAAGTCGGGGGCGGTGCACAGGCTGCCGTTGGACTCCAGGGGGTTGGCGCCGATGAGCAGGAGATGGTCGGTGTGGTCGAGGTCCGGCACGGGGATCGCGAGGGCGTCGCCGTAGAGCAGCCCGCTGGAGACGTGCTTGGGCATCTGGTCGACCGTGGAGGCGGTGAAGACGCTTCGGGTGCGGAGTCCTGCCATCAGGATCGGCGGGTAGAGCGCGCCGGCCACGGTGTGCACGTTGGGGTTGCCGAGCACGACGCCCACGGAGTTGGGCCCGTACCGCTCGACGACCGGGCGCAGACCGGCGGCGACCGCGTCGAAGGCCTCCTCCCAGGTGGCCTCGCGCAGTTCGCCGTCCCGGCGCACCAGCGGGGTGCGCAGCCGGTCGGGGTCGCCGTCGACGGCGCCGAAGGAGGCGCCCTTCGGGCAGATGAACCCCCGGCTGAACACGTCGTCACGGTCGCCGCGGGCGCCGGTGACGGCGGTTCCCTCGATCGTGAGCGTGAGGCCGCAGGTGGCCTCGCACAGGGGGCAGATACGCAGTGCGGTGCGGGACACGGGGTCCTCCCGGATGGCGGCGGCAGTGGCGCGGGCACTCGAGCTGAGCATACCGACCGGTATGCATGGAGGGGAGCCCTCTCCGGGGGTGAGGTCGGAAATTCGCGAGAGGCCGGTCCCGCGCCGCGCGGGACCGGCCGCGGCGGGCGGTCAGTCCAGCACGCGCGCCAGATACGCCCGCAGCAGCTCCCGGGCCTCCTCCAGGATCCGGTCGTCGCCCTCAGGAGCCACCCGGAAGGCCAGGTGGACCAGCGTGTCGGCCGTTTCGACGGAGACCAGGAAGGTCCGGCGCAGATCCTCGTCCGGTTCGCGGTCGAGGTAGCCGGACAGCAGCTCGGTGAGGCGGTCGGCGACGCGGTGGTTGGGTTCGCCGCGGGTGCCGACGGGGATCTGGTTGCCGAAGTCGACCAGGGAGAAGCCGGGCGCGGTGCGTTTCATGGCGATGTACTCGTCGAGCACCGCGTCCATCGCCACCCGCCAGCCTCCCCCGCCGGCCCCCTCCAGGCGCTCGGTGACCCGGGCGGTGTAGCGCTCGAGGTTGCGCTGGGCGAGGGCGTCGGCCATCTGGCGTTTGTTGCCGAAGAACCGGTAGACCGAGCCGATCGGGACGCCGGCCCGCTGGGCGACGGCCCGGGTGCTCAGGTCGTCGTAGCCGACCTCGTCGAGGAGGTCGGCGCAGGCGTCGAGGATCCTGGTGAGCCGTTCTGCGCTGCGCCGCTGCACGGGCGCCCGGCGAAGCGTTGCTGGATGGGGCACGGTCTTCATGATGCCTTTCCGGCTCGGTCCGGTGAACCCTGCCCCCCGGTACGGAGGCGGGTACCCGGCGCACTCAGTGCTGCGCTCGGTACAGGGGCGGATCCCGTCGGTGCCGGCACCTCGGTCGTCTCCGCCGCCCTCCCGGTCGCCGTCCTCGTCTCCGTATGCGTCTTCATCCCCGTTCCCGCTCCGGTCTCCGCTTCCGAGGCCGTGACGTCGGCCGTGCTCTGCACAGGGTCGCCGTCCACGGCCCACACCGTGCCGTCGTCGGCGTACAGCCGGACCGTGACCTGGTGCGTGCCGCGCGGGACGAGGTCCGCCGGGAGGCGGTGGTCGAGGGCGCGGAGCCGGGCGACGAGGCGGCCGTCCACGAACAGGTACGCGAGCCCGCGCCCGGCCACCGCCCGGGCCTCGGCGCCCGCGGGCGAGAAACGGAAGGCGTGGAGGGTCAGCCGTACGTCCCAGCCGCTCTTGTCGCCGTCCGGGTCCGGCTGGACCTCTATGGCGACCTCGGGCGCTTCGTCCTTGTCGACCTCCCGGTAGTGCCGCCCGTCGTCGTCGGTGTCGTCGAGAACCTTGCCCACCGGGGAGGGCGATACGCCGCCGTCACCCGGGTCCCGGGCCTCGCCGGAGCCACAGGCGGCGGATCCGGTCAGCAGCAGGACACAGACCGCCGACGCGGCGAGCAGGGTCCGGGTCCATGGCATGCCCGGAGACTAGAACACCGGTCCGACAGCCGAATCCCCCTTGAGTCGGGCCGGCGTCCGTTTCCGGTCGTACCCGCAGAGGAGGACCGGCCGATCTCTTGCGCCGGAGAAATCGCAATCCTACGGTGAAGCATAGGAATCAGATCACTAGGGAGCGATCATGAGCGATGGGGGCACCTCCCGCGCGGACGTGTTCGGGCGTGAGGCAGCGCGGAAGACCGCGGAGGGGCTGACCTACCTCTCCGGCTTCGGCAACGAGCACAGCTCGGAGGCGGTGCCCGGCGCCCTCCCCGAGGGCCGGAACTCACCCCAGCGCGCCCCGCTGGGCCTGTACGCGGAACAGCTGAGCGGTTCGGCGTTCACCGAGCCGAGGGCGCACAACCGCCGCTCGTGGCTGTACCGCATCCACCCGTCGGCCGCCCACCCGGCGTTCACCCGCACGGACAACGGCGCGATCCGTACGGCGCCCTTCACGGAGTCGGTGCCGGACCCGAACCGGCTGCGCTGGAACCCGCTGCCCGAGCCCGCGCCCGGCACCGACTTCCTGGCCGGCCTGTGGACCCTGGGCGGCAACGGCGACGCGGCCCAGCGCACCGGCATGGCCGTGCACCTGTATCACGCCAACTCCTCCATGGACCGCGTCTTCAGCGACGCCGACGGCGAGCTGCTGATCGTCCCGGAGCGCGGCGGGCTGCTGCTGCGCACGGAGTTCGGGCTGCTGCATGTGGAGCCGGGACATGTAGCGCTGATTCCACGTGGGGTGCGCTTCCGTGTGGAGCTGCTGGACGCGTCGGCCCGGGGTTATGTGTGCGAGAACTATGGGGCGCCCTTCCACCTCCCCGACCTCGGCCCGATCGGCGCCAACGGCCTCGCCAACGCCCGTGACTTCAAGGCGCCGGTGGCCGCGTACGAGGAGGTCGAGGGCCCGGTGGAGGTGGTGAACAAGTTCTGCGGCAACCTCTGGACGGCCATGTACGACCACACACCCCTCGATGTGGTCGCCTGGCACGGCAACCATGTGCCGTACATCTACGATCTGCGCCGTTTCAATGTGATCGGCACCATCTCCTACGACCACCCCGACCCGTCGATCTTCACGGTGCTGACGTCCCCTTCGGACACCCCGGGTCTCGCCGGCGTCGACTTCGTGGTGTTCGCGCCGCGCTGGCTGGTCGGCGAGGACACCTTCCGGCCGCCGTACTTCCACCGGAACGTGATGAGCGAGTACATGGGCCTCGTCGAGGGCGCCTACGACGCGAAGGCGGAGGGCTTCGTGCCCGGTGGCGGTTCGCTGCACAACATGATGTCGGCGCACGGCCCGGACCGGGAGACGTTCGACAAGGCCAGCGCGGCCGAGCTGAAGCCGCAGAAGATCGACGACGGTCTTGCGTTCATGTTCGAGACCCGCTGGCCGGTGACGCTGACCCCGCAGGCGGCGGGCGCCGACCACCTGCAACAGCGCTATGACGACGTCTGGCTCGGCATGGAGCGTCACTTCCGCCCCTTGCAGTAGAGATCCCCTACCGGTACGGATGGCCCAGTGACCTCCTTCGCCCCGGACTCGATCGTCCTGAACCGCAAGCTGCCGCTCTGGTACCAGGTGTCGCAGTCGCTGCGCGCCTCGATACTGGGCCGCCGACCGCAGGACCCGCTGCGGCTGCCCACCGAGGAGCAGTTGGCCGAGCACTACGGCGTGAGCGTGCTGACCATGCGGCAGGCGCTGAAGGAGCTGGAGGACGAGGGCCTGATCACGCGCCATCGCAGGCGTGGCACGTTCATCGAGCCGGACGCCCGCCGGGGCGCCCCCGTGCGGCTGCTCGGCTCGGTGGACGCGATCGTGGCCCAGCAGTCCGGCATGGCGACCGAACTGCTGGACCACGGCAGGGCGCAGGTGCCTGCCGAACTCGCCGAGTACTTCCCGGACGTCGACGAGGTGGCGACGTACCACCGCCTGCGCAGCGACGAGAAGACGGGCGAGCCGACCAACCACGCCCGCAACTACGTCCGCCCCGAACTGGCGGCGCGCATCGACCTGGACGACCTCGTCCGCTGGCCGATGACGAAGGTGCTGCGGGACGTCGTCGGGGCGGACATCAGCCGCATCACGGACACCGTGGAGGCGCGCCTGGCGGATCCGGAGACGGCGAAGCTGCTCCAAGTGCCCCTGCTGAGCCCGATCCTGCACTACACGGGCGTGACGTACGACGCGGCCGGGTGCGTGCTGGACGCGGTGGTCATCCACTACCGGGGCGACCGCTTCTCCTTCACGGTGACCCTGGACGCCAACTGACCACCGTGTCGGACCCAGGCCGTACGATGCCCAGCGTGACGCACGACGACGCTCCGCCGCTGGCGGACCTCATGCCGTGGTCCGTCGCACCGCCGCGGCTCGGCCGGGGGTGGCCGGCGGGTCCCGACCCGGCGACCCTGAAGGCCCGCTGGGACGCCTTCGTCAAGGCCGAGGGCCCGGACCGGGAGGCCCTGCTGGAGCCGACCCGCTCCCGCACCCTGCACTCCGCGGTCGGCCGGCTGCCCGGCGGTTCCGCCGGTACGGAGAAGCTGGTCCGCGCCTCGGGCCCCTGCCCGGAGCCGGTGCGCGTCCTGCACGCCCCCTTCGACGAGCAGTGGCTGATCCCCGACCACCGTCTGATCGACGCGGCCCGCCCGGAGTTGTGGCGGGTGATCGACGAGCACCAGGTCTTCGTCCTGGAGACGCCGGAGTCCGGCCTGCTGGCGACCTCCGTGCTCCCGCTGGTCCGCCCGGGACGCGTCCGCCCGCTGTACCGCCGCCCGGGCGGCACGGAACCCAACCTGGCACCCGGCCTCGTGGAGCACCTCCGGGACCGGCTGGACGAGCCGGTCGAGCCGCTGGACCTCCTCGCCTGGACCCTGGCGGCCGTACGCCCCGACCTCACCGTCCCCCTCACCGCCGACCCGGAACTCTGGGCACGCGGCGTGGAGTCGGGCCGCCGCGCCCTGTGGCTGATGCGGCGCAACGGCGACCGCCCGAAGCTGCCCGGCGGCCGCCGCCCGTACGTCCGCGCACCGCTCCCCTCCCGCCCGCTGACACTGGACTACGACCGCGACGAGGAGGCCCTGCTGCTGGACGAGGGCCGCATCTCACCGGTCCCGCCGCAGGCCTGGGACTACGAGGTGGCGGGCGTGAGGGTCCTGGAGCAGTGGTTCACCACCCGCGTCGAGGAGCCCGAGCCGGGCGCCCTGGCGGCGATCCGCCCGCCGACCTGGCCACAGGCGTGGACGTCGGAACTGCTGGAACTGATCACGGTCCTGGCCCTGCTGGCGGAACTGCAGCCGCTCGACGAGGAGTTGACGGCCCCGATCACCGCGACCGACCTCCGCGGGGCCGGGGTCCTGCCGGTGCCGGACGCGACCCGCAGGCCGGCATCGGTGCTGGAAAGCCACGAGGAGGGCCCAGAGGGCCAACTGGTGCTGATCTGACCCGACCCGGGCCAAGCGCCCCAAAGGGGCGCGGGGAACTGCGCGACCGACCACGACGGCGCCGCACCCGAACGACTACACATCGCGGCACCCGGGGTCGAAAGCATCCAGCACCCGCTCCAGCGCCCGCCGGAACACGCCCTCCAGATCGATCGGTCCGCTGTCCGCCATGAACGCCGCGGCAAGGAGCGGATACTTGCCGGTGGCCACCTGGCCGCCGAGATACGCGATGCGGACCGCGTTCTCCTCCTCCTCGGACCACGGCATGGACCGGGTGCGCTCGGCGGTGGCGATCTCGTTCGCGGTGTACGTCGTCACGACCCCGTTGAGCAGCGCGACCAGCTCCATCTTCACGCTGTAGGGAACGTCGAGCGGTTCGAGGCAGGCCAGGCAGTGCTCCAGATAGCGCAGGGTGTTGGGGCTGAAGCCGTACACCCCTGACATCAGCCGCGGCACCCAGGTGTGGCGGTGCATGATGTCGCGGGTCTCCTGCGCGTTGCGGATCATGTCGGCACGCCAGTCGCCCGAGGGCTCCCGGATCTCGTGCTCGGCACCCACCGCGTCGATCATCAGCTCGTGCAGGTCCTCCTTACGGGGGACGTAGTTGTACAGCGACATCGTCCCGCAGCCCAGTTCGGCCGCGACGTGCCGCATGGACACGGCGTCCAGCCCGCGGGCGTCCGCGATGCGCACCGCCGCGGCCGCGATGTCCGCACGCGTGAACGCGGGCCTGGGACCTCGCCCGGTCCGCTCGGGACGCGCCCAGATCACGCCGGGCTCGGCCGCCTTGCCTGCCATCGATCATCACCTCGACCACCATCCTAGTTACGTACACCGTACGTAGTGCGCTATGGTCGACCCATGACTTCTACGTACGCTGTACTTAGTGAAGGTCTGGAGAAGCGATTCGGCGAGGTCCACGCCCTGCGCGGACTCGATCTGGCCGTCGCGCAGGGCACCGTCTGCGGCCTCCTCGGCCCGAACGGCGCGGGCAAGACGACGGCCGTACGCCTGCTCACCACGCTCCTGCGGCCGGACGCCGGTTCGGCCCGGGTCGCGGGGCACGACCTGCTCAGGGACCCGGCGGCGGTCCGCCGCAGCATCGGCGTCACCGGCCAGTACGCCTCGGTCGACGGCGACCTCACCGGCCGCGAGAACCTCCGGCTGTTCGCCCGGCTGCACCGGGTGCGCGGGCCGGCCGACCGGGCCGCCGAACTGCTGGACCGCTTCGGTCTGACCGAGGCGGCCGACCGGCAGGCGTCCACGTACTCGGGCGGGATGCGCCGCCGCCTCGACCTCGCGGCGAGCCTGGTGCGCCGCCCCGACGTGCTCTTCCTCGACGAGCCCACGACCGGCCTCGACCCCGCGAGCCGCAACCGGATCTGGGACGCCGTCCGGGAGCTGACCGCCGACGGCACGACGGTGCTGCTGACCACGCAGTACCTGGAGGAGGCCGACCAACTGGCCGACGACATCGCACTGGTGGACCGGGGCCGGGTCGCGCACCAGGGCTCGCCCGCCCAGTTCAAGGCGACCATCGGCGCGCATGTGGAGGTCGTCGTCGCCGACGCCGACGTCCTGGTCAAGGCGGCTGCCGTGCTCGATCAACTGACCGGTTCGGAGCCGTCGTTCGACCACGACCGACGCTCCGTCGGAGCGATCACCCGGGACGCCACACTCACCCTGCCCCGGCTGGTCCGCGAACTCGACGCGGCGGGGGTGCCGTTGCTGGACGCGAGCATCCAGCCGCCGACGCTCGACGACGTCTTCCTGCGACTCACCGAGGAGAGTGCCGCATGAGCACCCTTGCGTACGACGGCGGCGCGATGCTGGGCCGGCAGCTGCGGCGGATCCGCAACAACCCCGGGCTGCTGATCCTGACCCAGACGATGCCGATCACCATGCTGCTGTTCTTCGGCTACGTCTTCGGCAGCGCGCTGGCGATGCCGGGCGAGGAGTACCGGTCCTTCCTGGTGCCGGGCCTGCTGGTGGCGACCGCGGCGAACGGGATCATGACCGGGATGTTCCAGGCCGCCCAGGACACCCATCGCGGAGTGATGGACCGGCTGCGGACGCTGCCGATGAGCCGGGCCGCCGTACCGCTCGGGCAGGCGGCCGCCGATCTGGTCGTGACGGCCGCCGGGACGGTGCCGTTCCTGCTGGTCGGGCTCGCGGTGGGCTGGCGGATCGAGGGGACCGCGGCGGAGGCGGCGGGCGCCGTGGCGCTGCTGCTGCTGTTCCGGTTCGCGACGACGTGGATCGGGATCTACCTGGGGCTGCTCACCCGGAGCGAGGAGGCCGCAGGCCAGTTGGGCGGGGCGACGTTCGTCCTGCCGCTGCTGTCCAACGCCTACATTCCGACGGACGGTCTGCCGGGCTGGCTGCGCACCATCGCCGAGTGGAACCCGATCAGCGCGGTCACCACCGCACTGCGGGACCTGTTCGGCAACGCGCCCGTGCCGCAGGACGCCGCCTGGCCGGTCGCACACCCTGTCGCCGGGTCACTGATGTGGTGTGCGGTACTGATCGCGGTGTTCGCGCCGCTCGCCGTGCGGCGGTACGGGCGCGGCGAGAGCTGACACCCCGGGTGGGGAGGACCGGGGTTCACAAGGGCCGTCTCGTCAACGTCCGTGCGCGACCGGGGCGTTGCGCACAGGACGTGGGCCGGTGAACGAGGCGGGGTGGACTTGGGGGACGTGCCCGCGCTCGGGTAGCACTCCGGGGCACCGCTGCTTGCCGTGGGGATGACGGCGGCGACAGCGCGGTGCCGGGACGGAGCCTGCGACCGGGCGCGGGCCTCGTGAGTCGCGCGAGGAACGCCGGTGTGGCTCAGCGCCCGCCGAAGAGCGAGCGCCGGAGCCGACGCAGCGGGGCGAAGAGCGAGACCCGACTGACGCGCGCACCACGGTCGCTGCGCTCGTGCGTCTTGTCACGCGTCGTCAGCTCAAGCATCAGCGAAGTGGCCTCGGCCGCCTCCCGCTGGGGCACGGCGGGGCCCGCCAGCACCGAGAGATGGCGGTCGAGACGCGAGCTGGTCGCGCTGCTCCCGCAGGTGATCGCAGGGACCCTGGCCCTGCTGCGCACTGTTATCTGATCCATGTCACTCCCCACCCGTACGAGTCCACCCGGCCCGGGCAGGTTAACCCTATCGTCCCGGTGAGGCACTCGTGTATCGCGGTCACAGGATTCACCTTCCCCGTAAGGGTGTTGACGATTCGTTCCCGGTTACTCTCCGAATCCGACCGATTTCAGGGCGAGTTGGACAACGGGCTGGCTGGTGGGTTGCGGTGATCCCCCGTCGGGCTCGACCGTCACAGCCAGTGACGTCGCCGACTTGTCGAGACCGGACGCGACCAAGGGCGTGTCGCCGTCGAAAAGCCCCAGGGAGCGTGGTTGCACATCGGGGCGCATGAGCCAGAGCTGGTGCACCCGGCCGCTCGGCAGATCGCCGTATCCGCTCAGAGTGACGACGGCGCGCCCCTCGGATGCGGAAGCCAGCACTCCGATCGTCCGGCCCTCGGCGTCCTCGCCGGCGGCCGCCCGGGCGTCGGGAGCGCCCAGAACGTTAGCGATCTCACTCGCCCGCGCCTGCTGTGCGTCCAGCTGATCCTGCGTGCGGTTCGCCTGGACGGCGAAGAGGGAGGCGACGACGAGCGCCGCGGCGGCGGTGGCCGTGGCGAACGGCACGAACAAGGGACGCGTCCTGGGCGCACGGGAGCGCGGAGGCGGCTGGGTGCCCCACACGTGCGGCGGCAACTGAGGCGCCCGCGCCTGCGCCGACTCCCGCCCGACATGCTCCTGCGGAGTCGCGCGTACGGCGGCCAGGACCCGGTCGCGCATCGCGGCCGGCGGCGCGGCGGCCGTGGACCAGGCGAGGCGGGCGGCGTCCTCGGACAGTGCGCGCACCTCGGCGGGACAGCTGTCGCAGGTCCTCAGGTGCTTCTCGAAGCGGAGCCGCTCGCCGGGCTCCAGCGCGTCGAGGGCGTAGGGCGCGGCGAGGGAGTGCAGGTCCTCGCGGCGCAGCAGGCGGTCGACGAAGCTCACGCGACTCCTCCCAGGCACTTGCGCAGCTGGGTGAGTCCGTCGCGCATCCGGGTCTTGACCGTGCCGAGCGGCAGGGACAGCCGCTCGGCCACTTCACGGTATGTGTAGCCGTCGTAATAGGCGAGGGTGACCGACTGACGCTGGAGGGCGGTCAGGCGCTCCAGGCAGCGGCGCACCCACTCGCGTTCGAGACCGGCCTCGACCTCCTCGGCCACATGGTCGAAGGCGGGGTGGTTCGCGCGCAGGGCCTCGCGCTGCTCGCGCTCACCTGCCGCGCGGGCGCTGCGCACCCGGTCGACGGCGCGGCGGTGGGCGAGGGTGAGGACCCAGGACAGGGCGCTGCCCCGGCCCGGGTCGAACTTCGCCGCGGACCGCCACAGTTCGAGCAGTACCTCCTGCGCCACCTCCTCGGACTGGGCGGGGTCGCGCACCACACGCCGCACGAGCCCGAACACCGGGCCGGAGACCAGGCCGTACAGCTCCTCGAAGGCCTTCTGGTCACCGCCCGCCACGAGCACCAGCAGCTCGTCCGCCTCCAACTCGTCTCCCCCTCCAGCCAGACCGCATCTCGGCCGCCTTGTCCCACGAGGTATTCGCAACGAACACACCTCCGGATGGGGTTACGGATCAACGGACCGAAAAAGCGGGTCGGGCGGCCGAAAAAATTGTTTTCGAGATCGACCAATCCGGCCCGCCCCCCGCTCCGAATCCCGGTGCGTCAGGCAAGTTGGGACTGAGGACGGACGGCATGACACCTAATTCCAGGAGCGGTGCGGGACGCAAGGGCCTCGCGACCCTCGTATGTGGTGCGCTGGCCGCCGGGGGGCTCGCAGCCGCCGGCGTCGCCGCGCTGGAACCGGGGGCGGCCTCCGCCTCCAGCCACCGGGAGGCCCCGCTCATCTCGGGGACCCCGCAGTACGACAACACGGACGTGTACGCGTTCGTCAGCCCGGACAAGCCGGACACGACGACGATCGTCGCGAACTGGATCCCGTTCGAGGAACCGGCCGGCGGACCGAACTTCTTCCCCTTCGCGGAGGACGCGCAGTACGACCTCCACATCGACAACAACGGTGACGCGCAGGGCGAACTGCTGTACCGGTTCACGTTCGACACGCACGTCAAGAACAAGAAGACGTTCCTGTACAACACGGGTGCGGTCGAGTCCCTGGACGACCCGGACCTCAACGTCACGCAGACGTACGACATCGAGCTGATCAAGCTCAGGAACCAGAAGCTGGTCTCGAAGACGAAGATCGCCAACGACGTTCCGGTGGCGCCCTCGAACGTCGGCAAGGCGTCGATGCCGGACTACGCCAAGCTGCGCGAGCAGGCCGTGCACGAGCTGCACGGCGGCACGACGACGTTCGCCGGTCAGGCCGACGACCCGTTCTTCCTGGACCTGCGCGTCTTCGACCTGCTGTACGGCGGGAACCTCTCCGAGGTCGGCAACGACACGCTCAAGGGCTACAACGTCAACTCCATAGCCCTCCAGGTCCCGACCCACATGATCGCCGAGTCGGCGGACCAGCCGATCGTCGGCATCTGGTCGACGACGCAGCGGCAGAACGCCAAGGGCTACTACGAGCAGGTCTCGCGCCTGGGCAGCCCGCTGGTGAACGAGGTCGTCAACCCGATCAAGGACAAGGACAAGTTCAACGCGTCCGCGCCCTGGGACGACGCCCAGTTCCTGAAGAACGTCACCAACCCCGAGCTGCCGAAGCTCATCGAGGGGATCTACAAGATCCCGGCGCCCAAGGAGCCGCGCAACGACCTGGTCGACGTCTTCCTCAAGGGCGTCAAGGGCCTCAACCAGCCGCCGCACGTGCGCCCGGCCGAGGAACTGCGCCTGAACACGTCGATCAAGCCGACGGACAAGCCCAAGCGACTCGGTGTCCTCGACGGCGACAACGCGGGCTTCCCGAACGGCCGCCGGCTCAGCGACGACGTCATCGACGCCTCTCTCCAGGTCGTCGAGGGTGAGCTGCTGGGCGCCAAGAACGACCTGGGCGACGCGGTCGACAAGAACGACAAGGACTTCGAGAAGGCCTTCCCGTACGTCGCCCTGCCGACCGAGGGTTCGCGCGGCCCGCTCGCCAAGGGCACTGACGGCGGCACGGACGTCCGCAGCCAGCTCGGCGACGCCCTCCAGCCGGCCGGCGCCTCCGGCGGCACCGACAACATGGCCCTGATCGCCGGCTCCGCCGGTGCCGGCGCCCTGGGCATCCTCCTCATCGGCGGGGCCCTGATGTGGTGGCGCCGGATGCGGGACCGGGCGTACTAGACGCTCCGCGGGGTGCGGGGAACTGCCGTTGGCCGTGTGCCGGTCCGCTGTGGCTGGTCGCGCAGTTCCCCGCGCCCCTCTGGGCGTTGCCGGAGCCCCTTTTACTGGCGCGGCCCGCGAAGTACTCATCCCCCACGGCGCGGGCCGCGCCGCAGCACGCGAGAAGGAATCGAGGAGAGGGCATGGCCCCGCGGAAGAACGACGACGCCCCCGAGGACGAGGCTTTGCAGCGCGTCGAGCGGCACCTCTCGACGCCGGGGCGCATCTTTCAGCCCGTCCGGCGTCTGAGGACGAGGCCCGTTCAGGGCCGAAGCGGGGGTCCGGGGGCGGCAGCCCCCGGGGACGGGGAGGGCAAGGGCGCCGGGGGCGAGGAACGTGTCGCCGCGCTGCGGCGCTTCGCCGCGGCCGCACGGCGTCACCGGGCCCTGCACCTCGCCGGCTGCGCGGCGCTGCTGGCCGTGGCGCTCACCACCGGCTCCATCGCCCTCGGCGCCGCCCGCGACAACACGGGCCAGCACGTCGCCCCGGCCTCCGCCGCCGTCTCCCCCGGCCTGCTCACCACCGGCGACCTGGACACCGGCATCGCCTCCCTCCAGTCCCACCTCCGCGACCAGCCGAGGGACTTCGGCAGCTGGTCCACCCTCGGTCTCGCCTACGTCGAGCAGGCCCGCACCAAGGGCGACCCCTCCCGCTACCCCCAGGCGGAACAGGCGTTCAAGCGCTCACTCGCCCTGTCCCCCGACAACGACCAGGCCCTCGCCGGCCGAGCCGCCCTCGCCGCCGCCCGGCACGACTTCGAGGACGCCCTGAAGTACGCCGACCAGGCCCTGAAGGTGAACCCCTACAGCGAACGCGCCCTGTGCACCCGCGTCGACGCGCTGGTCGAACTCGGCCGTTACGCCGACGCGGCCAAGGCCGCCGACACCGCCGACGACCGCCGCCCCGGCATCCCGGTCTTCACCCGCTACGCGTACGTGCGCGAGCTGCGCGGTGACGTCCGCACGGCCGAGCGCGTACTGCGACAGGCACTCTCCTCCGCGATCTCCCCCGGCGACCTCGCGTACGTCGCGACCCAGCTCGGCCAACTCGCCTGGAACCAGGGCGACTACGACACCGCGCTCACGCACTACGCCCGAGCCCTCGCCGCCGACGAGAACTACCTCCCCGCCCTGGAGGGCCGCGCCCGCGCCCAGGCCGCCAGCGGCGACCGGGCCGGCGCGCTCAAGGGCCTCAAGGACGTCGTCGCCCGCTACCCCCTCCCCGGCCCGCTGGTGGAACTCGGCGAGCTGTACGAGTCGGCCGGCGACAAGGTGAAGGCGGACGACCAGTACGCCCTCGTCGACGCCTGGACGGCCCTCGCCCGCGCCAACGGCGTCAACGCCGACCTCGACACCGCCCTCGCGGCGGCCGACCACGGCGACAGGAAGTCGGCGCTGCGCGCCGCACGGGCAGAGTGGGACCGTCGGCGGACCGTGCACACCGCGGACGCCCTCGCCTGGGCGCTGCACGTCAACGGCAAGGACGAAGAGGCCCTCCCGTACGCCCGCAAGGCCACGGCCACCGGCTACCGCAATGCCGTGTTCCTCTACCACCGAGGCGTCATCGAGCACGCCACGGGCAATGCGAAGGACGCCCGCGAGCACCTGTCGGCCGCGCTGAAGCTGAACCCCGGCTTCTCCCCGCTGGGCGCCCGTCAGGCCCGTACGGCACTCAAGGACCTGGAGGCGGCCAAGTGACTCCCCGTCGTCTGTTCGCCTCCGGCGCCGCCGCTCTCACGGCGGCCTGCGCGCTCGCGCTGTTCGCCTCCCCTCCCGCGAGCGCGCACCCCCTCGGCAACTTCACCGTCAACCGCTACGACGGCCTGGTCGTCGCCCCCGGCGAACTGCGCGTCCACCACGTCGAGGACCTCGCCGAGATCCCGGCGACACAGGCGAAGCCCGACATCGAGAAGGTGGGCATAACGGCGTGGGCCCGGCAGCGCTGCGAGAGTGCCGCGCGGGGCAGCGAGGTCACGGTCGACGGGCGTACGGTCGAACTGACGCTGAAGAGCAGCCGGGCGCGCGTGCGCCCCGGCCAGGCGGGCCTCGACACGCTCCGGGTGGAGTGCCGGCTCTCGGCACCGGTCTCCGAGGGCGCGACCGTCGACCTCGGTTTCCGCAGCGCGGGAGTGGACTCCGGCCCGGGCTGGCGGGAGGTCACGGCGCGCGGCGACCGTATGACGCTCACCGCGTCGGACGTACCGAAGACCTCGGTCTCCGGCGAACTGACCAAATATCCGGAGGAGTTGCTCTCCTCCCCGGCGGACACCACGACCGCCTCGCTGCGCGTGCGCCCCGGCGGTCCAGCGCTCGCCGAGTCCGAGCAGGACGCCCCCGCCGCCTCGGTCCTGCCGCGCGGTGCCGACCGCTGGACGCGGGCCCTGGACGACCTGGTCTCCCGGCACGAACTCACCTTCGGCTTCGGCGCGCTCGCCCTGGTGATCGCGGTCTTCCTGGGCGCGATGCACGCGCTCGCACCCGGCCACGGCAAGACCATCATGGCCGCGGTCGCGACGGCCCGCGGCGGCCGGGCACGCCTGAAGGACGTCATGCCGCTCGCCGCCTCGGTGACGGTCACCCACACCCTGGGCGTGGTCACCCTCGGCCTGCTGATCACGGCCGGTTCGGCCGCGGCGCCCTCGGTCATCACCTGGCTGGGCATGGCGAGCGGCGCCCTCGTGCTCGCGGCCGGCGCGACCCTCGTACGCCGCGCCTGGCACATCCGAAAACACGGATACGGGCACGGACACGGGCACTCCCACGACCATCCGCACGACCACGGCGACCACTCCCACGAGCACACCCACGAGACCGACCACGCCCACAACCACGACCGAGAACCGGTCCTGGTCGCCGCCCACACGCATTCCCCCACCGAAACCCCCACAGCAGCCCAAACCCTCACCCACACGCACGCCCCCGCACATCCGCATCCCCACCCGCACCCGCACCCCCACAACCCCACCCCCAAGCGCGGTCTGCTCACCCACACCCACGGCGGTTTCACCCACACCCACTCCACCGCCCCCACCCTCCGCGGCACGATCCTGCTCGGCTTCGCCGGTGGGCTGGTCCCCAGTCCTTCCGCGGTCGTCGTGCTCGTCGGCGCGGCGGCGCTCGGCAAGGCGTGGTTCGGGCTGCTGCTCGTCGTGGCGTACGGCGTCGGGCTCGCCCTGACCCTGACGGCGGCCGGGTTCGCCGTCGTGAAGCTGGGTACCGGTGTCACCCGGGTACTGGACAGGCGCCCGCGCTGGACCGCGCACCCGGTCACGACGTTCCTGCGCAGGACGGCCCCGCTGGCGTCCGCGCTCCTCGTCGTGCTGCTCGGGGCCGGATTGGTGTTCAAGGGGGCGGCATCAGTACTCGGCTGAGCTACTTTTGGGAAGAAGTCGCACGGAGTGGAGATTTCGCACGGATGCGAATGGGGGACGCCCGTGTCCGAAGAACACGGCAGTGAACGGGTGATCGCGGGCCGCTACCGCCTCCTGTCCCCGCTCGGTGAGGGCGGCATGGGCACCGTGTGGCGGGCCCGCGACGAGGTGCTGCACCGCGAGGTGGCCGTCAAGGAGGTGCGGGCGCCGGCCGGTCTTGCGACGTCGGAGGTCGAGCGGATGTACGCCCGGCTGGAGCGCGAGGCGTGGGCGGCGGCGCGGGTCGCCAACCGCAATGTCGTCACGGTGTACGACGTGGCCACGCAGGACGGCCGGCCCTGGATCGTGATGGAGCTGGTCCGCGGCATCTCGCTCGCCGAGCTGCTCGACGCCGAGGGCCCGTTGAGTCCGCAGCGGGCCGCGCACATCGGTGCCGAGGTGCTGTCCGCGCTGCGGGCCGCGCACGACGCCGGGGTGCTGCACCGGGACGTGAAACCGGCCAACGTGCTGATGTCGAACGACGGCCGGGTCGTGCTGACCGACTTCGGTATCGCGATGGTCGAGGGCAGCTCGGCGCTGACGATGACCGGCGAGGTCATCGGCTCCCCCGAGTTCCTCGCCCCGGAGCGGGCGCTGGGTCGCACGCCGGGCCCGGAGTCGGACCTGTGGTCCCTCGGGGTGCTGCTGTACGCGGCGGTGGAGGGCAACTCCCCGTTCCGTCAGAACACCCCGCTGAACACCCTGCGCGCGATCGTCGACGACGAGCTGCCCCCGCCGCACCGGGCCGGTCCGCTGGCCCCCGTCATCGAGGGGCTGCTGCGCAAGGACCCGGCCGAGCGGCTGTCGGCCGGGCAGGCGGAGCAGGATCTGCGGATCGTCGGCGCGGGAGGCACGCCGAGCGCGGGTACCGTACGGGCGACCCCGTACGCCCCGACCGTCGCGGCGTTCCCGGCGCCGTCGCAGACCGCCCCGACGGCCCCGGTACCCGCGCCCGGACCGACCCGGCCCGTGACTCCCGGCCCGGCGACGGCCCCCGTCCGGCCCGACCGCAACCGGCGTGCCGCGCTCACCCTGATCGCGGGCATCGCCGTCCTCGCGCTGGCCGTGGCGGGGCTGACGTACGCCCTCCTCAACCGTGGGGGCGGCGACGGGAACGCGGGCGACGACGGCACCACGAGCCAGGCGGGCGGCGGGACCTCGCAGAAGGAGACCGAGGACGAGGGCGGCTCGAGCGAGGAGGAGAGTCCGTCGCCGAGTCCGAGCGAGAGCCGTACCAGCGCGCCGGCGCCGCAGACGGTGCAGGTGGCGCTGACGGGCGCGAACCTGGAGTACTCGGGGGCGTGTCCGCCGCCGAGCGGTGAGGCTCCCGCCTTCACGGCTTCGTTCACGGTGGGGCGGCTCCCGGCCGAGGTCACCTATCGCTGGGTGTCCGAGGACGGCAAGGTGATGGACCAGGGCTGGAAGACCCTGTCGTTCCCGGAGGGCGGCGGGCGGACGAAGCAGGACCGGGCGTTCGTGACGACGTACGACGACGGGACCTTCGAGAATCAGATCAGCGTCGAGGTCCGCGACCCGGTGAAGACGAAGTCCAACTCGGTGCCTTTCTCGGTGACATGTGAGACGGAGACCCCGACGGGCGGGGTCTCGCAGACGCCGAGCGGGTCACCGGAGTCGTAGGGAACCGGCTCGGCGGGGGTCTCAGGCCGCGCTGTTCAGAACCGGGAGATAGCCACCCGACTGGCCCGCGGCCGTCGGGTGGTACGACTCGGGGATGTTGAGCCAGTTCACGGAGTGCATCCACGAGCTGCCGGAGCAGAGTTCGTGCCCGGTGAAGGTGGTCCGTACGTCACCGAAGGCGAACCCGTGGTTCAGGGCACGCTTCTCGGTGGCCGCGTCGATGTAGTCGGCGGCTCCGTTGAGCGCCTTGCGCTTGGTCTCGGACAGGCCGAGGCACCCGGTCGCGCCCAGCTTGTAGAAGCGCGGGTAGCCCAGCACGACCACATGGGCGGTGGGGGCCTTGGCCCGGATGGCCGAGTACACGGTGTCGAGCCGGCCGGGCAGCGTGGAGTCGACGAACGCCTTTGCGGTGTTGATGCGCGAGACGCAGGCGCTGTCGGACTGGAGCACACAGGTCGTCATGATGTCCGCGAAACCGGCGTCGTTGCCGCCGATCGAGATGGACACCAGTGCGGTGGCGGAGGTGAGCGGACCGAGTTGACTTGCGGTCACATCACCCGTTTGAGCGCCCGAGCAGGCAGTGAAGTCGAACGACGAGGGTGAGTTGGCGGCGGCCCACAGGTAGGGGTACGCCTTCGTGCTGCGCTTGCAGTCGCCGCTGGAGCTGATGTAGCTGCCCGAGCCGAGGCCCGAGGAGTAGGAGTCGCCGAGGGCCACGTACCCGCCGATCGCGGCGGAATCGGCGGCCTGCGCGGTGGCTGCCCCGGTGAGGGCGGTGCCGACGGCGAGGAGGAGTGAGGCGACGTATACGGAAAGTCGGGAACGTCTCATGGAACCTCCCTATAGCAGGATCTCTGCCATAACCGTCGTACCAACTACGCGTGTTGACGGGAAGTGTCCATGCCAAGACTTTTCCGGGCATCGCGGCCCTCAACCCATGAGTAGCTTATGAGTTTGATTTCGCGTTCATGACAAGCCTGTTGACAGGTCGTCAACTCTCTTGTTCGTCACCCGCGGACCACAGATCCTTTACCTCGGCTTGGAACGGGAACGCGACGTTCCGGGCTGTGCGTGCGCCCCCGCACGCACCCCCCACATGTGCGCCCACCACATGCGCACCGCCTGGAGGAGGACTCCCTCGCAATGGCACAACTGCGTAGCAAGAACTTCCGGTTCGCCGCGATAACCAGCCTGGCGACCGCCGCCCTCGTCGGCGGACTCACCGCCCTCCCCGCCCAGGCCGCTCCGGCCGAGGGCAAGGTCCTGGCCGCCGGCTCCCCCACTGCCGTCAAGGACAGCTACATCGTCACGCTCAGGAAGAGCGTGGGCCTCAAGGCCTCCTCGGCCGCCGGCAAGGACCTGGTCGCGGAGTACGGCGGCACGGTGAAGAAGACGTTCACCAAGGCGTTGAACGGCTATTCCGCCACCCTCTCCGCGACCGAGGCCAGACGGCTCGCCGCCGACCCGGCCGTCGCCTCCGTCGAGCAGAACCAGCGCGTCCGGCTGGCCGACACCACGCAGACCAGCGCCCCCTGGGGCCTGGACCGCATCGACCAGGCCGCGCTTCCGCTCTCCGGCACCTACACCTACCCGGACAGCGCGGGCAGCGGCGTGACGGCGTACGTCATCGACACCGGTGTGCGCATCACCCACCAGCAGATCAGCGGTCGGGCCTCCTACGGCTACGACGCCGTCGACGGCGACACCACCGCCTCCGACGGCAACGGCCACGGCACCCATGTGGCCACCACGATCGCGGGCAGCACCTACGGCGTCGCCAAGAAGGCGAAGATCGTGGCGGTGCGCGTGCTCGACAACTCGGGCTCCGGCACCACCGCGGGCGTGATCGCGGGCATCGACTGGGTGACCAACAACCACTCCGGTCCCTCGGTCGCCAACCTGTCGCTCGGCGGCGGCGCCTCCACCACGCTGGACACGGCCGTGCGCAACTCCATCGCCAGCGGCGTGACCTACGCCGTCGCGGCCGGCAACAGCAGTGCCAGCGCCTCCTCGTACTCCCCGGCCCGGGTCACCGAGGCGATCACCGTCGGCGCCACCACCAGCTCGGACGCTCGGGCCAGCTACTCGAACTACGGCTCGGTCCTGGACATCTTCGCCCCCGGCTCCTCGATCACGGCGGGCTGGTACACCAGCGACACAGCGACGAACACCATCTCCGGTACGTCGATGGCCACCCCGCACGTCGCGGGCGCGGCCGCGGTCTACCTGGCGAGCCACACCTCGGCCACCCCGGCCGCGGTGGCCTCCGCGCTCACCGGCGGCGCCACGGCCAACGTGGTCACGAGCCCCGGCAGCGGCTCCCCGAACCGGCTGCTGAAGCTCGTTCCGTGACACACCTGAGCACCACCTGAACCACCGGTCCCCGCAGGCCCCACTCCTGCGGGGACCGTTCGCGCGGGAGTGCGCCTCGAACACCCGTCAAGAGGTCGTTCGCATCTTGACGACCGCTGCGGCACTGAGCCACATTGAAGCCCGGCATCCGGCGCTTCGGGGGGCAAAGTCGCCAATGCAGACCTTACGTATCAAGGCACGTATCAAGACAGACTCGGCCGAGGACGCCGAGCGTGCGCGACCAGGTCCGGGGAGGGACCTGACGGCGCTGCTCGCGGGCGCCGCGACGGCCGTGGGGGTGATCGGCGCGGTCCTCGCGCTGGTCGACTCCGACTCGCCGCTGCGCGGACCCTTCACCCTGTTCTTCCTGCTCGCGGCACCGGCCGGGGCCATCGCCGCCGCGCTGCGCGGGCTGGAACCGTTCGGCCGGACCGTGGCCTCGGTTGCGGGCGCGGTCGTGGTCAACATGCTGGTGACCCAGGGCATGCTCGCCGTGCACCGGTGGTCGGTACGCGGCGGAATCGTGGCCGTGACCGCGATCAGCGCCCTGATTCTCCTGCTGGTTCTGCTGCGGCGGCTGAGCGGCCGTACGACCCGAAGGCGGACTGACTGACGTGGACATCAGCGTGTACCGTCCCGGGGAGCTCAGCTCCGCCGACCGGGCGGCGTGGACATCGATGCAGTCCAAGGCCCATCTCCAGGGCTCGCCCGAGCTCGCCAACCCCTTCCTGTCGCCCGAGTTCACGCTCGCCGTCGGCCGCTGCCGGCGCGGGGTGCGCATCGCGGTGGTGCGGGAGGGCGGCGAGCCGGCCGCGTTCTTCCCGTTCCAGCGGACCGCGTCCGGCGTGGGCCGGGCCATCGGGCTCGGCGTCTCGGACGCCCAGGGCGTGGTGCACCGGCCCGGGTTCACCTGGGAGACCCGGGAGCTGCTGAAGGCGTGCGGGCTCGCCGTATGGGAGTTCGACCATCTGGTTCAGGGCCAGGCGGCGTTCGCGGCGGAGGCCTCCGGCACGTTCCCGTCCCCGGTCATGGACGTCGACCAGGGGTACGAGGCGTATCTGGCCCAACTCCGGGAGCGGTCGCCGAAGTTCACGCGGACGACGCTCGCCAAGGAGCGCAAGCTCGGCCGGGACCACGACGGCGTGCGGTACGTGCACGACGAGCGGGACCCGGCGGCGCTGCGCACGCTGATGGCCTGGAAGTCGGCGCAGTACCGCAGGACCGGGCGCAGCGACCGCTTCGCGCACGCGTGGATCACGCTCCTGGTGGAGCAGCTGTTCCACACCCGCTCGGAGCCGTTCGCCGGGATCCTGTCGGTGCTGTACGCCGGCGGCAGGCCGATCGCCGCGCACTTCGGACTGCGTACCGAACGGGTGCTGGCCTGCTGGTTCCCGGCGTACGACCCGGTGTTCTCGAAGTATTCGCCGGGTCTGGTCCTGCATCTGCGCATGGCCGAGGCGGCCGCCGCCGACGGGATCGCGTATCTCGATCTCGGCCGGGGCCAGAAGGAGTACAAGGACTCCCTGAAGACACGCGAGCTGACGGTGTCGGAGGGGTGGGTGACCAGGCATCACCCGGTCGCGTTCGGACACCGGGCACGCCGTGCCCCGGTCCGGGCGCTGCGCAACACCGTGCAGACCCGGCCGGAGCTGTTCGAACCGGCGGACCGGCTCCTCAAACGTATGGGGAAGATCCGGTCCGGAAATAGCTAACTCCGGTCAAACCAACAAAAACGTGAGGGCTCGTTCCAGCTCTTGCCATACTGGCTCAATCGTCAATACCGTCGTATATCTCACTCGCATCGGACGGTCGGTCGCGGCTCTAGGGGAGGGCTCAAGGACCGCGACGGTCCCGGCGCGGGGCGCGGTAGGGGGGTGCTCGGTGAAGGTGTCCGCACTTGAGTCCGAGTCGTGCCGCGCGACCGGCTGCCGCTTTTCGGGTGGCCGGCCAGAAATGCCAGCTCACCACACGCGTACGGGGATTCGTTCTGCCGTGCCGTGAGTGAGAAACCCCCCTTTCGAACCGGACACACAGCCGGGCCGCCCAGGGGCGGGCGGTCCACCGGACGAGAGGGACACCTGACTCATGAGTTCTTTTCTGCGCCCGGCGGTCGCGGACCAAGATCCGTCACCGGTCGGCAAGTACCGGCCCATCTCCTCTCACCTGGCCATCGCGCCGCCGGTGAGCGTGGTGATCCCAGCCATGAACGAGGCGGAGAACCTGCCGTACGTCTTCAAGACCCTTCCGGACTGGATCCATGAAGTGGTCCTGGTGGACGGCAACTCCACCGACGACACCGTCGAAGTGGCCCGTGAGCTATGGCCCGAGGTGAAGGTCGTCCGGCAGCACGGCAGGGGCAAGGGGGATGCCCTGATCACCGGGTTCGCGGCGGCCACCGGCGACATCATCGTGATGGTGGACGCCGACGGCTCGGCGGACGGCCAGGAGATCGTCAGTTACGTCTCCGCCCTGGTCTCCGGCGCCGACTTCGCCAAGGGGTCCCGCTTCGCCAACGGCGGGGGCACCGACGACATGACACCGATCCGCAAGCTCGGCAACTGGGCCCTGTGCACGGCCGTCAACCGCAAGTTCGGCGCCCGCTACACCGATCTCTGCTACGGATACAACGCGTTCTGGCGGCACTGCCTGGACAAGATCGAACTCGACTGCACCGGCTTCGAGGTGGAGACCCTGATGAACATCCGGGTCGTCAAGGCGGGCCTGAAGGTGCAGGAGATACCCAGCCACGAGTACCTCCGCATCCACGGCACGAGCAATCTGCGGGCCGTGCGGGACGGGCTGCGGGTGCTCAAGGTGATCCTGAAGGAGCGCTCCAACCGGCGTGCCCTGCGCCGCCGCACCGCCGCGGCGCACTCCCCTGTGCTCGACTCGGTCCAGCCGGGTCACTCGGTCCGGGGAGAGGCGTCTTGAGCGGTCCCGACATCTCCGTCGTGATCTGCGTGTACACCGAGGACCGCTGGGAGGACATCCTCGCGGCGGTCTCCTCGGTACGGGCGCAGGCGTATCCGGCCCTGGAGACGCTGCTGGTCGTCGACCACAACGAGGCGCTCCTGGACCGGCTGACCAAGGAGTACAAGGAAGCGGCCGACGTACGGGTGCTCGCCAACGCGGGCCCCCGCGGTCTGTCCGCAGGACGCAACACCGGCATCGCCGCCTCCTACGGCGAGGTCGTCGCGTTCCTCGACGACGACGCCGTGGCCGAGCGCGACTGGCTGCGGTACTTCGCGGCGGGGTACGCCGACCCGCGCGTGATGGCCGTCGGTGGGCGCACCGAGCCGATCTGGGCGTCGGGGAGGCGGCCGGACTGGTTCCCGGAGGAGTTCGACTGGGTCGTCGGCTGCACCTACCGGGGCCTGCCGGACGGGCGGGTCGAGGTACGCAACGTCCTCGGCGGCAACGCCTCCTTCCGGCGCACCGCGTTCGACTTCGCGGGCGGCTTCGCCACCGGCATCGGGCGCGACGGCGACCGGCTGCCGCTGGGCTGCGAGGAGACGGAGCTGTGCATCCGGCTCACCCGGGCCAGGCCCGACACGGTGCTCCTGATCGACGACCGCGCGGTGATCCACCACCGGGTGCCCGAACCGCGCGAGCACTTCAGGTACTTCCGCACGCGTACCTACGCCGAGGGCCTGTCCAAGGCGCTCGTGGCCCGGAGTGTCGGCGCCGGCAAGGGCCTTGAGTCCGAGCGCCGGTACACCACCCGGGTCCTGCCGGCGGGGGTGGCTCGCGGGCTGCGGGACGCCGTACTGGCCCGGCGGGGCGGCGCGGGCCGGGCGGGCGCGATCGTCGCGGGGGTGCTGACGGCGGCCGGTGGGTACGTCGTGGGGAGTGTCCGGGTGCGCCGAGGGGGCGTCACGTACTCGGTGGCGGGCATCGAGGGGGAACCGCGCCGCGAGGGGGGAAGCAGATGACCGACGGGCGCGTGCCCATTCTCATGTACCACGCCGTCTCCACCTCGCCGAACGACGCCACCCGCGAACTGTCGGTGGCGCCGGAGGCGTTCGCGGAGCAGATGGCGCTGCTCGGCGACCTCGGCCTCACCCCCGTGCGGACGGCCGACCTGGCGGAGCGCTGGCGCTCCGGCAAACCGCTGCCCGAGCGGCCGGTGCTGATCACCTTCGACGACGGCTACGAGGGCGTGCACCGGCATGCGCTGCCCGTGCTCGCCGAGCACGGCTTCGCGGCCACGGTGTTCGTCTCCACGGGCTGGCTGAGGGGCCCGCACGACACCGGCGGCGGCCTGGACACCATGCTCGACTGGGACCAGGTGCGCGAACTCGCCGCCGCGGACGTCGAGATCGGCGGCCACAGCCACACCCATCCGCAGCTCGACCAGCTCCCGGACGACAGGCTGCGCTCCGAGCTGATCCTGTGCAAGGAGATCGTCTCGGACCTGCTCGGCACCGTCCCGGCCTCGTTCGCCTATCCGTACGGCTACTCCAGCCGCCGGGTGCGCGAGGCGGTGCGCGAGACCGGGTACGCCCAGGCGCTCGCCGTCAACAACGGGCTCGCGCGGCGCCGGCAGGGGCCGTACGCGCTCACCCGCCTCACCGTGCGCCGCGCCACCGGTATCGAGGAGTTCCGGCGGATGGTCGAGGGCCGTGCGATCGCCCGCACCTTCGCCAGGGACCGCGCCCTCACCAAGGGGTACGCAGTGGTCCGCAGAGCCCGACAGGTCCGCCGGAAGGCCATCCGTTCCCGTGTCTGACACGACGACCACGACCGAGCCCGCATCGACCGACGCGAAGGCGCCCGAGCAGTCGGGGCGCCGCCTTCGCCTGCCCGGCCTGGGCAGGTCCTCCGGGGGCAGCCAGCTGTTCCGCAACGCCTACGCCCTGATGATCAACACCGGCGTCTCCGCCGTGCTGGGGCTGGGTTTCTGGCTGGCCGCCGCCCGCTACTACTCCGAGTCCGCGGTCGGCCAGGGGTCCGCCGCGATCGCCGCGATGAAGTTCCTCGCGGGGCTCACCGCGGTGACCCTGACGGGTGCGCTGGCCCGCTTCATCCCGGTCGCGGGACGCCGGAGCGGCCGGCTGATCTTCCGTACGTACGCGGGCAGTTGTGTGATCGTGGCGCTGGCCGCGGGCGTCTTCCTGGTGACGCTGGACCTGTGGGGGCCGTCGTACCGGTTCCTGAACGGGCCGCTGAACGGGCTCTTCTTCGTCGTGGCCGTCGTCGCCTGGAACCTGCTCACGCTCCAGGACGGGGTGCTGACCGGGCTGCGCAGCGCGCTGTGGGTGCCGGTCGGCAACACCGTGTTCTCCGCGGTGAAGCTGGGTCTGCTGGTGGCGTTCGCGGTGGCGATCCCCACCGCCGGTGTCTTCGTCTCGTGGGTCGCGGCCATCGCGGTGTCGGTGCTGCCGCTGGGCTGGCTGGTGTTCCGGCGGCTGGTGCCACGCCATGCCGCGGCGACCGAGGAACACGCCCGTCAGCCGTCCCTGAAGGAGATCGGGCGGTTCCTGGCGGGCGACTACACCGGCTCGCTGTTCTCGCTGGCCGTGGTCTATCTCATCCCCGTGATCGTGGCCGCGCAGGTCTCCTCCGAGGACAACGCCTACTTCTACATCACGGCCACCATCGGCGGCACCGTCAATCTGCTCGCCATCAACATGGGCGCCTCCCTCACGGTCGAGGGCGCGCACGATCCGGGCCGGCTGGCGGCCAACACCCGTGCGGCGCTCAGGCGCATGGCACGGATCATGATTCCGGTCGCCGCGATCCTGTTCTTCGGGGCGCCCTGGATCCTGGGCGTGTTCGGCCCGGGCTACGCGGACGCGGCGACCCCGCTGCTGCGCTGGTTCGCGGTCGGCGGGCTGCTGCGGGTCGTCATGGAGACGTACTTCGCGGTGCTGCGCGCCCAGAGCCGGACCGCCGGACTGGCGTGGCTCCAGGGGCTGTTGTGCGCCCTGGTGCTCGGTCTGACGCTGGTGCTGCTGCCGCGCATGGGCCTGACCGGCGCCGGTGTCGCCGAGATCGCGTCCCTGTCGGTGATCGTCGCGATCGCCGCGCCCAGGCTGTACCGGACCGTGCGGGCCTCCCAGGGCGAGGTGCCCGAGGACGCCGCTCCCGACGGCGACCTCGCCGACCTGGGGGCGCGCGAGGCGTCGGAGGGGGCGCGCAAGCGCGGGCCCGCCTGGTCGCTGGACAACGACACCCTCGCGCTCGGCATCCACGTCGACTTCGACCACCTGGAACGCCGGCCCGACGTCCGCCCCGGCCCTGGGACGCCGCCCACGGGCACACCGCGGATCCGGCCCGAGCACCGGCCGACCTGGGCCCGCACCTCGGAGTTCGGTCTGCCGGTGCAGGAGCGCCGGGCGTCGGCCGAGCCGACCGAGGTGGACGCCCCGTTCGAGGACGAGTTCGACGCCGGCAAGGGCGAGGCGGCCGAACCGGAGGAACGCGAGGAGACGCTCGTACGGGAGGAGACCGCCGTACCGGAAGAGCCGCCCATGCACGAGAAGCCCGTGCCGCCGGCCGAGGTGCCCGCGCCGGGCGGGCGGGAGCGGCTGCTGCCGACCCGGCTCGGAGTGATCCTCGGCTGTCTGCTGACCGCCGCGCTGCTGCTGTACTGGGTGCCCGCGCTGCGGCTCGGCGAGAGCGACCTGGACGGCATGGGCGGGCTCGGGCTGATCTCGGTGCTGCCGTCGCCGACGCTGCTCGGGGCCGCGCTGCTGGCGGTGACGTTCGCGTCGCTGCTGTGGCTGGGCCGTGAGCACCGGGCGCTGCTGCTGATCACCCTGCTCGCGACGGTCGTGTCGCTGCACGCCCTGCCCGCCCTGATCGAGACCGAGCCGCGGTTCGCGACGGCCTGGCAGCACCTGGGCTTCCTCGACTACATCGACCGCACCGGGTCGGCCGTGCCCGACCTGGACGCGCGCTGGAGCTGGCCGGGCTTCTTCGCGGTGGCCGCGTTCGCCGCGAAGGCGTGCGGGGTCAGCGACCCGGCGGAGCTCATCCGCTGGTGGCCGCTGACCATGCAGCTGCTCTACCTGGTCCCGATGTTCCTGCTGGTGCGCCACATGAGGGCGAGCTGGCGGGCCAAGTGGACCGGCATCTGGGTGTTCGTGCTCGGCGGCTGGGTGGGCCAGGACTACTTCTCGCCGCAGGGCTTCACCTATCTGCTGTACCTGGTGTTCGCGGCGGTCCTGCTGGTCTGGTTCCGCGCGCCGAGGGTGATCTGGACGAAGCGGCGGCCCGGCGAGCTGGAGGTCGAGCCGACGGACCGGCGGCAACGGGCCGTGCTGCTGATGGTGGTCATCGGGCTGTTCGCGGCGAGCGTCCCGGCGCACCAGCTCACGCCGTTCGTGATGCTGGGCGTGCTGACGGCGCTGGTCCTGGTCGGCAGGTCCGAACTGCGCGGCCTGCCCATCCTGTTCGGCGTCATGGTGACGGTGTGGATCGGCTTCCTGGCCGAACCGTACTGGTCGGGCCACTTCGACGAGCTCTTCGGCGGGGTCGGCGGCGTCGGCTCGAACGTGTCGTCGTCGGTGTCCGGCCGTATCGAGGGCGGCAGTTCGACCCACAAGCTGGTGCTGTACGTCCGTGTCCTGCTGGCCGGCGGTGTGATGGCGTTCGCCTGCTGGGGCTGGTGGCGCAGGCGCTTCCACCACTACCGGGAGCGTTCGCTGCTCGTCCTGACCTTCGTGCCGTTCCTGGGCTTCGGGATGCAGTCGTACGGCGGTGAGATGGCCCTGCGGGTGTTCATGTTCGCCCTGCCCGGCGCGGCGCTGCTCACGGGTCTCGCGTTCTTCCCGCGCACCGGAGTCACCGCCAAGGAACGCGACAAGGACCGGGTGAGCCTCGCCCCGTTGGCCGCGCTGATGGCGGGCCTGGTGCTGATGGGCGGCTTCCTGGTGGCCCGCTGGGGCAACGAGCCGTTCGAGCGCGTCAAACCCGGCGAAGTCGCCGCCATGGAGTACGTGTACGCCCATGACGATCCGAGCCTCAGGCTGCTGTGGCTGAGCAGCGACCCGGTCGACGACGTGACACCGGCGATGCCGTGGGGCTCGCGGGACATGGAGAAGGTCTCCTACCTGCCGACGCAGGCGCCGGTCGACCCGGTGCTGGTGTCGGGCCTGGTGAAGGCGCTGAAGGACGCCGGCCCGAACTCGTATCTGATGATCAACCGGGGTCAGGTCACCTATCTCCGGCTGGACGTGGGCTATTCGGCGAGCTGGGAGACGCGGCTGCTGCTGAACCTGGACAAGCGCCAGGAGCTGAAGCGGGTCTTCGCGAATTCCGACGTGACGATGTACGCGTTGCGCAAGCAGCCGGCGGGTGCGGTGCCGAAGGCCGATCCCGGGCCCATCGGGCCGCAGGTGACGTGGACGCCGTGGTCGGTGGTCGGCGGGCTCGCGGCGGCGGCGCTCATCGTGCTGCTGATGGCCCGCGAGATCGTCCGGGTGGCGGCGCCGAGCGTGCGGCAGCTGCGTTGGCTCCAGAGCAGCTTCTGGTTCTCGCTGCCGCTGCTGGCGGTGCTGCTGGCGTCGTTGGTGCAGCGGTTCCTGACGATCAAGTGAGGACCGTAGGGGTCAAGTGGCTCAGCGCTCCAGCCACTTGACCTCGTATGCCTGGAGCTGGACCTTCTTGCCGTCGATCTTCACGGTGGTCTGCCGGTCGAGGGTGTTCACGGCCAGGATCACCTCGTCCGTGGCCAGGACCCGTACATCGGACCCGGCCACGGACACCGGCCTGTACTCGGCCCCCGGCCGGAACTCCGTGCCGAACCGCGAGACCAGGTCGTACATGGGCAGCTTGGCGCCGCCGTCCGCGGTGTCGGTCGGCGTCCACAGACAGCCGGCGCACTCGGTGCCCTTCTCCTTCTCCGGGTTCCAGTAGAAGGCGGAGGTGGTGCCGCCCTTGGCGAGCGCGATCATGCCGGCGGCCTGGACGGCGCCTCGGCGGGCCTCGGACCAGCCCTTGCGTTCGTCGTTGCCGTCGGCGGGCTCGACGTAGTACTCGGCCCACCACAGCGGGAGATCACCGGTCTGCTTCCGCACCCACCGGCTCACGTCCGTGAACTTGTCGGTGGCCGTGAACTCGTCGGGCAGGAGTTCGTCGTCGCGGGTGTAGCTGGAGCCGTCGACGACGACGAAGTCGGCGCCCGCCTTGTGTTCGTTCCAGTACCCGAAGGCGTCGACGGTGCGACGGTCGAGGGCTCCCCAGGGCCCGGTGAGGGCCTTCGACGCCTCCTCGGCGCGCGGGTCGACGCTGTCCATCACTAGGTACGGCCCGCCGACCATGATGTCCGGGTTGACCTTCTTGAGCGCCCGGTACACGAGGTTGTACAGCTTCGTGTAGCCCTCGTAGTCCCAGCGAGCCTCGGCGTCGTTCCAGAAGCCCTTGAACTCGTTCCAGACGATGAAGTGGCGTACGTCCGGGTAGCGCCTCGCGACGGTCACGGCGAGATCGGCGTAGTCCTCGAAGTGCTCGGGGTCGGGCGCCGTCTCCAGGGCGGCCTGGCTCCAGTCGGTGTTGTCGACGCCGGCCTCGCCGCCCTTCATCCAGTCGGGGGCGCAGCACAGGGTGACGACCGGGGTGCTGCCGGAGGCACGGACGAAGTCGATGCGGCGGTCCATCGCCTCGAAGTCGTAACGCCCCCTGACCGGCTCGGGGTTGTCGGCGCCCCAGCCCATGACGTGCTGGATCTGCGGCAGCCCGCCGGCGGCCGCGAGCCGTCCCTCGACGCGCTTCACGGCGGCGGAGTCGCCCTCGTCGGCGCTGTGCTGGGTGTGCGTGAAGCCCCAGCCCACCTGCGGATCCGTCGCGTCCGGCGTGGCCGTCGGGTTGCCGTGCGGCTTGTCGCCGTCGCGTGTGGTGCCGTCGGTGTCCACGCCGTTGCCCGGAAGCGTGTTGAGGAGGGTCACGAGCAGGGCCAGTGCCGCGGCGCCCACGCCGAGCAGCGCGGTGAGCCGCCACCGCCGTGCCCCCGAATTCCACCCATGACGTCCCATCAAGGACAACGGTAACGGGGGTGTCGGCCGCTCGGGCAGGTTTCGTCCCCACACGGTCCTGTAACAGGGCGCGGAGGCGCACGGGGATGCGATCGGGATGTGGGAAGGGGAGGCCACGGAGGCGCCGGGGGAATGCGACGCACGCACCGGACGTGCACCGTTGGCGGGATGTGGCACGGAAACCGGGTGCACGGGGCCGTCGCGTGCCGGATCATGGCCGCATGTCTGCGAACCCACACGACGCTCTGCCGATCCGGCTCAACGTCGACGACAGCGACTCGCCGTCCGACGTCGTCGACGCGCTGTTCCTCGGCCGCTTCGCGACGGGCGAGCAGCCGTACTCGCACGCGGCGAACATCGACCGCGTACGGTCCGGGGCGACGCTCCTGCCGCCGGGCGCCCGTGTGCTGCGCACCGCCCGTGACGACGACCGCAGCGCGACGCTGGCGGAGGGCGACGGCTGGACCCTGCTGATCTCCCGCTGGAACCGCGGTGCCGACGTCACCGTGACCGCGACCAGCGAGGAACTGGCCGAGCGGGTGCTGGGCGAGGCGACGGACGGCGCGGCCGACGAGCCCGAACCGCAGCCGGAGAACGTGACCATGGGCTTCTGGTACGTCTCCCCAAGGCGCGGCCCGCATCGCACGACCCGGCAGATCTCGGCGGGCACCTGGGACGAGGTGCGGGCCAACTACACCGCGCCGGTCGCGGACGCGATGGACCGCCTGATGAAGACGACCCCGGAGGACATCGCCGGCCGGCTGCTCCTGCTGCACGGCCCGCCCGGGACCGGCAAGACGTCGGCGCTGCGGACCCTGGCGCGCTCCTGGCGGGACTGGTGCCAGGTGGACTGCGTGCTGGACCCGGAGCGGCTCTTCTCCGACGTCGGCTATCTGATGGACATCGCGATCGGCGAGGAGGACTCGACGGGCAAGGGCCGCTGGCGGCTGCTCCTGCTGGAGGACTGCGACGAGCTGATCAGGGGCGAGGCGAAGCACACGGCGGGGCAGGCCCTGTCGCGGCTGCTCAACCTGACGGACGGCCTGCTGGGCCAGGGCCGCAACGTCCTGGTCGGGGTGACGACCAACGAGGACCTGGAGCGCCTGCATCCGGCCGTCGTCCGCCCCGGCCGCTGCCTGGCCCGCATCGAGGTGGGTCCGCTGACCCGGCGCGAGGCGGTGGGCTGGCTGGGCGCGGAGGAGGGCATCGGCCGCGAGGGCGCCACACTGGCGGAGCTGTACGCGCTGAAGCGGGGCACTTCGCCGACGGCAGTGCCGGATCCGCGGGACGGGGCCGACGCGGGGCTGTATCTGTAGTGCTTTGATGGGGGTATGACCCTGTTCGTCGGCACGTCGGGGTGGCAGTACAAGGACTGGCGGGACGTCCTGTACCCGGCCGACGTACCGGTGCGCCTCTGGCTGGAGGAGTACGCCGCGCACTTCGCCACCGTCGAGATCAACAACGCCTTCTACCGGCTGCCGACGCGGGAGAACTTCGAGGCGTGGCGGGACCGGGTGCCGGAGGACTTCGTGGTCGCGGTGAAGGCGAGCCGCTATCTGACCCACATCAAGCGGCTGCGGGATCCCGAGGAGCCGGTGCACCGGCTGATGTCCCATGCGCAGGGGTTGGGCGCCCGGCTGGGCCCGGTGCTGCTGCAACTGCCACCCACGCTGCGAGCGGACGCCGGCCTGCTGGACGCGTGCCTGGCGTGCTTCCCGTCCTCGACGCGGGTCGCGGTGGAGCCACGGCACGACAGCTGGTGGACACATCAGGTGCGCGAGGTGCTGGAGTCCCGGGGCGCGGCCCTGTGCTGGGCCGACGTCGAGTCCCGCCCGGTGACACCGCTGTGGCGCACCACCGACTGGGGATACGTCCGATTCCATGTGGGCCGCGCACATGTGTGGCCGCACTATGGCCGACAGGCACTGGCGACATGGGTGGAGCGCATCACCGACATGTGGTCGGACACCGAGGACGTGTACGCGTACTTCAACAACGACCCGACGGGGGCGGCGGTGCAGGACGCGATGACGTTCGCGAGGGCGGCGACGGCGGCGGGCCTGGAGCCGACGCGCACGCCGCGGCGCCTTCCGTCGCCGGCCTAGCGACTTGCCTACTCCCCGTAGGCCGCCCGCAGCGCATCCCGTACGGCGCCCAGCGCGTCCGCTTCCGTCAGCCCCAGCCGACGGGCACGATCGACGTACGTCTGGGCAGCCGACGCGAGCTCCCGTTCCGCGGCCGAGCCTGCGGCGGCCACGAACGTGCCGTTGCGCCCCCGCGTCTCGATCACCCCGTCGCTCTCCAGCGCCCGGTACGCCTTGGCGACCGTATTGGCGGCCAGCCCCAGGGACTCCGCCAGCCCGCGCACGGTCGGCAGCCGGTAGCCCACCGGCAGCGCCCCCGATCGCGCCTGCTCCGAGATCTGCGCCCGCACCTGCTCGTACGGTGCGGCACTGTCGTCGATGTGGATCTTCAAGGTCACAGGGCCGATTGTCCCGTACCCGCCGGAAAATGAGAGGCATCCGCGCACATCCCCCACGTAGCGTGCGCCTTCATGACCGTGACCGTGCGCGACCTCCGCCCCGAAGTGCCCGCCGACGTCGAGCGTTTCGCCCACAGCCGCCACCTCGCCCTGCCGTACATCCTGTGGACCCCGGAGGCCATCACCCACCGCCAGGCCCACACCCATCCCGACGCCCACTACCGCTCCCTCGTCGCGGAGGAGGACGGCGAGACGATCGGCACGGCCCAGGTCGGCATGGCGTACGACAGCCCGGAGCCCGGCCAGGGTTACCTCAACGTCTATGTGCGGCCGGACCGCACCCGCCGCGGTGCCGGCGAGCTGCTGGTCCGCGCCGCCGAGGAGCACCTGCGCTCGCTCGGGGCGACCAAGCTGTTCTCGTGGGTCCTCGACGAGCCGGGCAACCGCGCGTTCGCCGAGCGGCACGGCTATCGCGCGAGCCGCTCCGCCCACTTCCTGCGCCTGGACCTGGCGGGCGGCACCCTGCCGCCGCTCCAGGACCTCCCGCCCGGCGTCGAGCTGCGCACCGCCGCCGACTTCGCGGACGACCCGCGCCCGCTGTTCCTGCTCGACGCGGAGACGACGTCGGACGAACCGAGCGACGTGGGCGCCGAGTTCACCGACTACGAGGCATGGCTGGCGGAGACCTGGAAGCATCCACTCCTCGATCTGGACCTGACGTCGGTCGCCGTCGTCGACGGCCGTCCCGCCGCCTTCAGCTCCGCCTTCACGGACCGTGCCACCCGCTACGCCACGGCGATGACCGGCACCGCCCGCGCCCACCGCGGCCGGGGCCTGGCCAAGCTCGCCAAGAACGCCTCCCTGCACCGCGCCCGCGCCGCCGGCTACCGGGAGGCGTTCACCGGCAATGACACCGACAACGAGCCCATGTTGGCGATCAACTTCTGGTTCGGCTATCAGATCTGTGCGACGGAGGTCCGCCATGTCCGCGAACTCGGCTGAGCGGCCGCGCTCCCTGGACGTGGTCCTCGTCAAGGGCGGCCGTACGAAGATCCGTTACGCGGCCGAGCTGGTCGCCGACGACGGCACCCGGATCGCCGTGCGCGCCCCCTGGTCCGGTGACGGTGTCCGCGACTTCGGCTTCGTGCGGTTCGAGCCGGGCGACGTCTTCACCGAGTACTACTGGCGCGACCGCTGGTACGCCGTGAAGGAGGTCCGCGATGCCGCGGGCACCCTGAAGGGCTGGTACTGCGACATCACCCGACCGGCCACGCTGTCGGGCACGGAGCTGGTCGTCGAGGACCTCGACCTGGATCTGTGGCGCTCCGCCGACGGCACGGACGTGCTGCGTCTGGACGAGGACGAGTTCGCCGAGAGCGGTCTGGAGCGCTCGGACCCGGAGGCCGCCGCCGCGGCCGTGGCGGCTCTCGACGAGCTGGAGGTGTTCGCCACGGTCGAGGGCGGCCTGGAGTCACTGCTGGCCTAGGGCGCGTGGGGTGGGCGCCGGTCGCCGTTGCCGGTGAGGCCGCCGCCACCAGGGTGTGCTGCGCGTCGGGCCGTCGCCACAGTCGGCCGGGTTGCCGGGGGCGTCGCCGGGGACCTGCCCGAGGAGCGTGTGGCGCGGGCGATCTTCTCGATTGGGCACACCGCTCGTCAGGCCGTCGCCACCACGGCGTACCGCTCGTCGGTCACGGCCCTGCCCCACAGTGGCTCGTCGTCCGACAGGTGCTCCACCCGTACCCGGCCGGCGAGCGGCGCGAGGAGGTCGGTGAGACGGGCCGCCGGTATGCCGGCCGGGCCGGCACCGGCCACGGTGTCCCACACGCCCTCGACCAGCACGAACCGTCCTCCCGGGCGCAGCAGCCCGCGCCAGTGCCGCAGGACCCGGCCCGGGTCGGGCAGCGCCCACAGGACGTGCCGTACGAGCACCACGTCGAACCGCTCCTCCCCCACCGGAGGCGCCGCCGCGTCACCGACGAGGAACACCGCGTCACGCCCGGCGAGCTTGGCGCGGGCGAGATCGACCATCGCCGGGGACCGGTCCACCCCGGTGACGCGATGCCCCTGCTCGGCCGCGAGGAGCGACAGGCTGCCGGTGCCGCAGCCCAGGTCGAGGACGTCCGAGGCGCGGTCGGGCAGCCAGGACCGCAGCCGGGAGGCCCATGCGCGGCGGACCTCCGGGTCGCGCAGGCCGTGGTCCGGCTCGTCGTCGAAGGTGGCGGCGGCCGAGTCCCAGTCCAGGTCCGCCCCTGTGATGGCGTGTTCACCGTTCGTCATGCGGCCAAGAGTGACACCCGCCACTGACAGTCGAATCGTGACTGCCGCCACTGACAGAGCCTGGACCGATGAGTAACTCTCCCCCAACGGGTCTACCCCGGTGAGAACGCGGAACTCGGTGGGCCCCTGAAGGAGGCAGCCATGCGCCGTGCAACCGTGCAGAAGCCCCTGACGAGGCAGTCCAGCACCCGTCGCCGGGTCCAGGAGGAGGCCGAGGAGAGCCCCTCGGGACGACCCGAGGTCCGCAAGGACATCGCACGAACCTGGTGGCCGGACAGCTGAGAAACCCGGCCGGCCGTATGAGACGCGTCAGGTCAGCCGCTTGCGGTAGTGGAACCGGTCGTACGGGCCCACCGCCCGGCGCTCGACGAGCTCATAGCCGTACTTCGGGTAGATCTTCTGGTTCTCCCACATCAGGGCGTTCGTGTAGAGCCTGACCTCGGGCAGGCCGAGCGCACGCGCGCGTGCGTCCACGAAGTGCAGCAGCCGTCTCCCCACGCCCTTGCCATGGGCGTCGGGGTGCACGGCGATGCTGTCGAGGAACAGATGGTCCTCGTGCGCCTCGATCACCACGAGCCCCAGCACGGGATTCCCCGTCACGAACACCTTCCCCGCGGCCACGTCCGCCGCGTGGTCCGCCGTCATGGGCACGGGCGTCACCCCGATGCGTTCGATGTACGGCGTGTACGCGGCATCCGTCACGGCCTTCACCGCCGGCACGTCGGCGGCCGTCGCGGGCCGGATCTCCTCGGTCGTCATGGCCCGAACGCTACCCAGGCCGTTTCGGCGTGCCTATCCACAGCTCGGCGCTCGTCCCGTCCACCCCGCCTCGTCCGCATGCACGTCCTCGGACCGCCCCGTAGCGTGGATCACGTGCGTTCCGTCAACACCGCCTCGGTGGTGCCCGGGAGTCCCCTCCAAGTGCCGGGCAACCGGACCGAGTGATGCGTCCGGGCCGTCCGGCCGCACCTGCCGACTCGCCTCGCCCACGACGCTCCAGGCGGTCCGTCCCGCGTGTGCTCGTCCTCATCGCGATCCTGATCGTGGTGGCGGTGGCCGTCGGCTCGTGGCTGCAGTTCAGCGAGCGGCAGACGGCCGACACCGTGCACACCGTCGGATCCTCGGCCGCCGACCGGGTGGATGTGGAGGCCGCGGTGCAGAACGTCGACGCCGCGGGCAGAGAGCTCTTACTGAGGGTCTGGGTGACCCCGCGCGGGAGCCTCGGCGAGAAGGGCGGGGCGGCCCCGGTGGCCGACCTCAGCCTCCAGACCTCGGGGGCGACCCTCGGCGACCTGGAGTTCGCGGCGCACGAGCGGCTCGCGACGAGAGACGTGCAGGTTGCCCTCACGGGCGGATCGATCAGTGACTACCCGTTCGACACCTACGAGACCGACATCGCGTTCCGTGCGCGGATGGGCGGCGAGCAGGTGCCGGTACGGATGCTGTTCTCCAACAACGACACGCTCTTCTCGGTCTCCGCGGAGCCTGTGCCCGCCCGGCAGGAGGCCGTGGTGGCGCTGGGGCTGGCGCGATCGGGAAGCCTGCTCGTCTTCGCGGTCTTCATGATGGTGGCGATGTGGGCGCTGGCGGCGTCCGTGCTCATCGGGGCCTGGTACCTGACGACCGGCAGCGAGGGCCTGGTCTGGCCCGGCCTCGCCTGGATGGCCGCCACCCTGTTCGCCCTCGCCGCGTTCCGCAACACCGCGCCCGGCACACCCCCGATCGGCTGCGTCCTGGACTGGTTCGCCTTCCTGTGGGCCGAGTCGGTCATCGCCCTCTGCCTCGTCACCGTGGTCATCACCGGCGTCAACAAGTCCCTCCGCCAGGAAACGCGACCCACGTAGCGGCTCCGCCGCGAACCACGCCGCCCAGCGGGCTATCGACGGTCGCTCCCGATCAGCATTCGCCACGCCAGGTGAGACTCTTCAGCTCAACTCCCGTCGGAAAGGAGAGCTTGTACTCGCCCGGTCCCGGGTTGAAGTGCAGGCACCTGTCCCAGGTGCGGCCTTCGAAGACCCAGGTGGCCTGGATGTGATCGGCACCGGGGCTGGAAAGCCGTTGTTCATGATGAAGCCCACCCGCAGCGACCCGGACCAGTTGCCTTCCGTCTTCAGGATCGTCGGACCGTGGTAGCCGGAGGAGCTCCACGCGCAGACGTTTCCCGTGGGGCAGTTGAACATGATGATCTCCCCAGGACGTGACGCATGGACAGGTTCCGACCTCAGGCGCAGCAGTGGACAGAAGGCCCTCGGAGTCAGTGCCTCGAACAGTAGGCCCAGTAGGCCGCACCAGATACTTCGCATCCCTGTCAGTTGTCAGGGTCACGATGCGTGGTAGACGGTGCCGGTCTCTGCGGGGGGCCGTTGGGCCGACAGGGCGTGATCCCGGCGGTCTGTTCCAGTCCAAGCCATAAGAACTGCGTCGCTCCGTCTGTGGTCGGTGCGCTATAAACGGGCCGGTGACCTTGACTGTTGAGCGAACAGACGCACGCGCATGGCCTGATGAGCAGATGCAGGTGCTCTTCAGCGAGGGCTTCCCGGAGTTCATCACAGCCGATCGGCTGGCCAAGCAGTACATCGGCAGGATCAGGGAGTGGTTCGCCGACCTCAACCTCACGCTGGTGGACGACCACGGCATGCCTGTCGCGACCGGCTGGGGTATACCGATCCGGTGGGATGGGCGAACGGAGACACTCCCCACCGGCTACACCGAGGCCATGATCCGCGCCGTGGAGGGCCGAGAACAAGGCGTCGAACCCGACACCCTGGTGATCTGCGGAGCAATCGTCACCCCGTCTCTCAAAGGACAAGGCCTGGCCGGGGAGACACTCAAAGCACTGCGCCAACTCGCCGAGGATGCAGGATGGCCTCGCGTCATCGCACCGGTCCGCCCGACCCTGAAAGCCCGCTACCCGCTGACGTCCATCGAGGCTTTCATGAGGTGGACCCGTGAGGACGGCATGGCCCTGGATCCATGGATCCGGACGCACCAGCGTCTGGGCGCCCGCATTCTCGCAGCGGCTCCCGAGTCGCAAACCATGACCGGCACGATCGCCGAATGGGAGGGGTGGACCGGCATGGCTTTCCCCGAAACGGGTGACTACGTCATCCCTGAAGGGCTGAGCTTGCTACGGCTCGACCACTCCGCTGATCAGGGCACCTACGTAGAGCCCAACATCTGGATGCAGCACATCTGAGCTGACTGTCGTCGGCTGACGTATAGGCACCGGCACTTCGCCAGCTCTGTTCAGTGCGAGGGCGCGAAGCCGGCGGACTGGTCGAGGTGGAACGCGGGGCCCGGAGCCGTCGGAGTCCAACCCTCGCGCAGGGCAAGCCGAACAGCCGAGGCAACACCGGACGGCAGCACTGGCTCAGCCTCACGGCCGATCCAGTTACTCGGGTGCGGCTGGTCGGTGGTGACCACAAGCGTCATGCCCGGGGTGTCCGCATGCTCGACCGCGAACGTGCACGGCGACCAGGCAAGCCCCTGGAAGTACGTCGGCCTGCCTCGCAACCGCCAGCGGTAGGCCGTGCCGTCGACAACGACCCGTCGTGATCCCTTGCGGACCAACGCCATGGCTCCCCCCTCAACAGCGAAGATGCTAGCGAGCCCGGGCCCCGCAGTCCGTCTCAGTTTCCGTCTCATTCAGCGCCGTTCACGGCCGTTCAGGCGGGACCGAAGCCGGTAGTAGCTCTCGTTCCCGACCGCCCACGAACCAAGGTGAACGTCCCTGTCCGAGGGTCCCGAGGCCACCACCACAGTTGGAAAGCGTGTTGGTCACGGAAGCCAGAGCCCAGCACACCGTCAGTCGCGGCAGCCAGGTTGAGGGCGTGGACGAGGAAGCGATCACCATCAGGCTCACGCGCGATCAAGCCTTCGTGCTGTCGGACTGGCTCTACCAAGTCATGTTCCAGTCCGACGATCTTGAGGGGATCGTTTCATGCCCGACTACGGCCTACGCCTTGAAGCCGCCAAGGAGCGTCTCCGCGCTGATCTGTAAGGCGGAGTCGGCGAGTCGACGGCACCAGGCCAAGCCGCGACCGACGCACCACAAGCGCACCAGATAGAGCGGGGAACAGCGGGGAACCACGGCGCCACTAAGAGGCCGTGGTGGAGTGGTTCGGGATTCGTGGATTGGCCTATATAGAACACCAGTTCGTCTCAAGGGTGCCTGTCAGAGCAGACTCCGACATGATGTGCTCAGCAACCATGAAGAGGATCACCGCGATAGCGACGACCGCCCTGACCACAGCGGCCCTGCTGTCCGGAGCTGCGCCCAGTGCGTCGGCCCTGCATCCGGCCCAGCCGAACCCTTGGGACCACCGAGCCAAATGCAACCAGACCGACGCTGACGGACGCAAAATTCCCACGCGGTACGGCAATTCGGACTTCGGCTGGAACCACTTCACCCACCGCCACAACATCAAGACCTGTCGGATCGTCAACGCCGCCATGGAAGGCAACCCCGACCGCGACGACCACCACGGGCGCCTGGAATACGATGGCGACGCCATCAGGACCGGCCCCAATCCCGCGCACGTCAAGTACGTCGTCATCGTCCAGTACTCGCGCAAGACCAAGGACGGGAAATACGACGCGGGCAGGGGACAGAAGATCGGCGTCATCAACGCGTTCTGCCGTAACCAACCACACAACAAGTGCCCCGCATGGATGAACCAGTGACAGACCCCGAGGACCGCGAGCAGCAGGCGGCCGTCTGCCGCCTGCTGCTGTACTACCTGAACGCACCCATGGCTGAAGGCTGCCGCCTGCGGGGCGTCTTGCCCGCCCCCAGTGCCGTACGGATCGCCATCCACGCCGGAGACGACGCGACCGGCCGGACCTTCCTGTACGAAATCCCCAACGACAGGGTGGCCCCCGCCTACGTCCCCGGCATGCTGCGCACCGTCCTGGCCGGAACCCAGTACTACAGCAACAACGACATCAGCGACGCCATGGGGATGACCGTCATCCGCCTCCGCCCGGAGGAGATCGCCCTGGACCCGGAGCCCGAACAGGGCCAAGCGCTCACCGTCCTGCGCGCCCTGTCCGACCCGGGCGACGACGAGAACCCGTTCTTGATCGGCTTCTTGATGCATGGCGACAACCTGATGCGCCTCTATGTACAGCGCTCCGACCGCCCCGGCATCATCGGCGCCGACATCCGCCTGGCCCAAGCGTCCACCGCGTTGATCGCTTCGCTCTCCACCCTCATCGAGGAAGTGCAGTACCAGCTTCCGGCCCCGGAGGACCCGCACTGCGATCTCCTCGTAGACCTGACCGACTGGTAGGGCTGTCGCTGGGCCCAGTACTTTCGCCAGTCGGTCTGGGCACCCCCGATTCGCGACGGATCGGCAGCGCACTTCACCGCGACCACTCAGCCATCGCCGAGCTGCTCGTTGCGGCGCACCCTTGATCGCATGGCTGAGGCCGATGGGGGTGCAGGTGACACGCGCGGCTGCTCGGTCGGCCGGGCTGAGTCATGACTGACTGACTGTCTTCGGCTGAGCTTCAGACTGGTTGCAGCGATGGTGCCGGCCGTCTGCCGAACACGCCGAAGTTGGGCCGTCTCTGGGCCGTCCGAGTCGCTCATCGGTGGCCAATGACGACCAACGATGACCGCCAGGCCGACGACCCTATCGGCCCTGAGCAGCGAATACGCAAGTCATCAGGATCCCCGACAACACCCAGGGCAGGGAGACGCTGGGAGCCAGTCCGGGAGCCAACTGAGGCGTTCGACGGCGGACGGACACGGACGGTCGCGTACAGGTGGAGGCGCTCGGAAGCAGGTCAGAGGAGGGCTTGCCCTCCCTCTTCCTGAGCCCCTGGTTAGCCGTACCTTAAGGCGACCCTAAAGATCGCCATCACCCGTCTCCAGCAGGCGAATTCGAGGGTCTCTCGGGCTAGTTTCTGATCGCCCCCACGGGATTCACCCCATGCATCAGGCCCTCGAGGAGACCTTCCATGTCCGCACGCCGCAAGGCCGCCGCCGTCACCGCTCTCGGCCTGACCCCGCTCGCGCTGACCGCCCTCGCCGCCGCGCCCGCCTCGGCGCACGGCTCGATGGGCGACCCGGTCAGCCGGGTCTCGCAGTGCTACGCGGAGGGCCCCGAGAGCCCGAAGTCCGACGCGTGCAAGGCGGCGGTCGCGGCGGGCGGCACGCAGGCTCTCTACGACTGGAACGGCATACGGATCGGCGACGCCGCCGGCCGGCACCAGGAGCTGATCCCGGACGGCAAGCTGTGCAGCGCGAACAGCGAGGAGTTCAAGGGCCTGGACCTGGCCCGCGCCGACTGGCCGGCGACGAGCGTGAGCAGCGGGTCGTACACCTTCAAGTACCGCGTGACCGCCCCGCACAAGGGCACCTTCAAGGTGTACATCACCAAGGCGGGCTACGACCCCGCGAAGCCGCTGGCCTGGGGCGACCTGGATCTGTCGAACCCGGTGGCGACGGTCACCGACCCGGCGGCGTCGGGCGGCTTCTACACGTTCTCCGGCACCCTGCCGCAGCGCTCCGGCAAGCAGCTGCTGTACGCGGTCTGGCAGCGCTCGGACAGCCCGGAGGCGTTCTACTCCTGCTCGGACGTCACCTTCGGCGGCGCGAGCGGCGGGGGCACCGGCAACTCCGACAGCACCGGCGACTCCGACAGCACCGGCGACTCCGACAGCACCGGCAGTGGCGACTCCGACACCGACGCGTCCGCCGCCCCCAGCGCCTCCGCGCCCTCCGAGGAGCAGATCGAGGCCGGTGCCGACCAGTCGACGATCGAGCACCACGGCCACGGCGACCAGGACGCCAGTACATCGGCGGAGCCGGCCGCGGCGGCCGAGGACGACGCGTCCACCGCCCCGGCCAACCGGCCGAAGGCGGCCGGCGCCACCGAGAACCTGGCCGAGACCGGCGGGGACAGCAGCACGGCGTATCTCGCGATGGGTGGTGCGGCGACGCTGGCGCTGGGTTCGGCGGTGCTGTTCGCCTCGGTGCGCCGGCGGGCGGCGGCCGGCGGGCGGCACGGCCGCTGACGACAAGGACTCCGGGGCCTGAACGGCGGCTCAGGCCGGTCAGGCCCCGGCGGTGTGTCCCGGTCCAGCGCTCAGTCGCTCAACTGAACACGGACGCGCAGGTGGTGGGGCGGGCGTGGGCGGGGTCGAGCGCGTTGGCCACCTCGTGGAAGGCGATCCGGTCGGTGATGCCGATGAGCGCGTGCTCGGAGATGTCGACGGCGCACAGGTCCTGGATCAGGACGTTCTTCACGTCGGGCCCGGTCAGGAACTGGGTCCGCCACGGCGTGACCACCTCGTCGTACTTGGTGGCGATGACCGTGTAGCGCACACCGGGGACGGTGTCGCCGCCCGCGTTGAGCTTGGTCATGAAGTCGGATCCGACGACCTGCTGGGCGAGGGCGGGGGTCGCGGCGCTGAGCAGGTCCTCCGCGCCGGGGAAGTACGGCAGCAGGTTGGCGAGCCCCGACAGGGTGGTGCCGTGGTTGTTGGGCGCGATGCCGACAAGTGCGTTCACCTTGCCGGCACCGCCGAGGAACTTGAGGTAGTAGCGGGGCATCATGCCGCCCTGCGAGTGGCCGACGAGGTCGGCCTCGGCGGCACCGGTCGCGGCGAGCACCTTGTCGACATAGGCGGACAGTTGCTCCGCCGACTTGTCGATGGGCCCGAGGGCGTGGAAGAACGGCACGCCCGGCAGCTGGCCGTAGTCGAGGGAGAAGACGCAGTAGCCGCGGTCCTTCAAGTAGGGCGCGAGCCCCAGCCAGTTGTCTACGGAGTTGGCGAAGGTTCCGTGGACGAGGACGACGGGGCGGGGGTGGGCGGCGGACGGCTTGCAGGAGTAGTCGTTCCAGCCGCTGCTGGGGGCCGCTGCCGTTTCAGCGGCCTGGGCGGTGGTGGCGGCGGGAACGACGGCGACCGCGGCAGTCAGGAGCAGTGCGGCCAGCGGTCTGAGCACTCGTTTCCAGGGCAGCATCGTGTGATCTCCTTGCGGCTCAAGGGAGGTGCGACGGCCTTACGCCCTGTGATCCGGATCACGAGGATGCTGTTCACTCGTCAAGTTACGGGCGAGTAGCAGACGTGTGAAGTTACGCGTCAGTAAAAACTTCCAGTGATAGTCAGAGGTGCACTGCATCTACTGATGAACCGTCACCAGGCAGGCCTGATAGGGCCATTGGGCGCGATGCTCGCCAATTGCCCCAACAGCGCCCGCACCTGCGCCTCGCCCAGCACATCGGCCCACCCCCGGACGGCATCGGCGGCCGCCTCCTCGGCGGCACGGGTGCAGGCCCAGCCCCGCTCGGTCAGCACGACCAGGCGGGCCCGCGCGTCATCGGGGTGCGGCCGGCGCTCGGCGTACCCCTTGCGCACGATCTCGTCCACGAGCTGACTCGCGGCCTGCTTGGTCACACCGAGATGGACGGCGAGGTCGGTGGCGGTGGCCCCGGCCGGGGCGAGCCGGGCGAAGGCGAAACCGTGCGCGGGCCTGACCCCCTCGAAGCCCCGGGCGACCACGCCGTCATTGATGCGCTGCGTGAGTTCGCCGGCGACGGCGAGCAGGGCGGCGGACAGGGCCATGGCTTCGGAGTTCTGCACGCAGGCATTGAAACACCCTTGACGGATCGGTCAAGCAGCTTGACCATAGGCTCATATAGTCAAGCAGCTTGACCACTTTCCCGAGTTCGACCATCCTCCCGAGTTCGACCACCTTCCCGAGGAGACACCCATGCCCGTGATCCGAGCGTCCGAGGCCGTCACCCACGAGATCCACGGCGCCCGTTTCGTCTCGTACGCCGCCCCCGGCACCGGCAGCAAGGAGCTCTGCGCCTGGCGCGGCGAGATACCGGCCGGGACCAAGGCGCCCGCCCACACCGTCAACCGGGAGGAGATCCTGCACCTTCTCGACGGCGAGCTGCTGGTCACGCTCGACGACCGCACCGATCGGATCACCGCGGGCGACACCCTGATCATCAACCCGGGCGCGACCCTGACCGTCGAGAACCCGACCGGGCGGACCGCCGTCACCTGGGTCACCACGTCCATCGGCCTGACCGCGGAGCTGGCCGACGGCACGCTCATCACGCCGCCGTGGGCCAACTGACCCGCGCGCGAGGGGACTACGCGGCGAGCGACCCCGGCATCACCGCATGCGGCCCGAACTTCGCCCGCGCGCGGTCCGCGACCTCCTCGATACGGCGGGCCTTCTCGTCGAGCGGGTCGAAGGTGAGCTGGTAGGAGGCCTGCTCGGCGGGGTCGAGGCCCTCGGCGCGCAGGGCGAGGGCCCGGACGCGGGCGCGCTGGAGACCGAGGGCCTCGTACATGCCGTACGCCGCCCTGGTCAGCGCCGCCGAGTGGGCCGTCGGTTCCTTCAGGGTGCGGCTGCGGGTCGTCGAGGAGCGGTCGGCGTAGCGGACGGTGAGGGTCAGGGTGCGGCAGACCTTGTCCAGGGCGCGCAGCCGGGCGCCCAGCTCCTCGGCGGCCGACAGCAGGGCGCGGCGGTGCCGGTCGGGGTCCAGCTCGTCGCGGGTGAAGGGGCGCTCGGTGGCCAGCGACCGCGACACGCCGTCCGGGACGACCCGGCCCCGGTCGATTCCGCTCGCCTTCTCGCGCAGCTCGCGGCCGGCCTTCGCGCCGATCAGCCGCTGGAGCGTGGACAGCGGGGCGGTGGCGACCAGGCCGAGGGTGTCGAGGCCGTACTCGCACAGGGTGCGGGCGGTCGCTGCACCGACGCCGGGCAGCGCGGCGACGGGCTTGTCGGCGAGGAACTCCGTGGCGGCGTCCTCGGGAACCGCACACGTCACTCCGGGCCGCGCCTCCCCCAGCGCCACGCGGGCCAGCATCGGCCCCGGCCCGGCGCCGATCGCGCAGTCGACCCCGTGATGGGCGAGGGCGCGCACCCGGATCACCGACGCGAGCTCGACCGCGTCCCGCCCGAAGTACCGCTCGGCCCCCCGCAGATCGGCCAGCGCCGCATCCGGTGGCAACGCCTGGACGACCGGCGTGAAGTCCTCCAGCAGCCCGAGCAGCCCCGGCAGGGCCGCCTCGTGCGCAGGCGGCAGCTGGAAACGTACGCAGAGGATGGTCATCCCGCACTCCCCGGACTCTGGTGCCACAACTTCCGTACCTGTGAAGGCTCTTGACCCGCCGGTCGTAGATCGGCCCACGGGTTCAGTTCGTATCCTGTGGGCATTTGGATTCGCCGGCCGCGTGCCGGATCCCCGTCGTCCCCCTCCGGCGCCGCCACCGGCTCCGCCAGCCGGGCTGCCACCACGTCCAGGCCGCCCTCGGCACGCAGCTCGATCAGCTCGGCGAGGTTCCAGGCGGCGGATCCCACCACGCTCAGACTGCGCGGCCCGCGCCGCTGCACCACGCCCCGCACCAGCAGCAGCCAGGAGTGGAAGACGGTGTGGGCACACGCATCGTGCGAGTCGTCGAAGAAGGCGAGGTCCACCAGCCCCGTCCCGTCGTCCAGGGTGCTGAAGATGACCCGCTTGCCGGACCGGATCGGCGGCGTCTGGGTGGCCGCCTTGGCGCCCGCGACCAGCACGCTCTCGCCGTGCCCGGCATCGCGCAGCCGTCGCGCCGACACGACGCCCAGCTCGTCGAGGAACGCCCGGTGGTCGTCCATCAGATTGCGTGAGGCGTCCATGGACAGCACTCCCAGCTCGGCACTGAGCCGCTCCGCCGAGGTGAGGTCGGGCAGCCCGGCCGCGGCGGTCTTCCGTCCGCCGGCCAGCGGGAGCTGCCCGCCGCCACCGCTGCGGGCGCCCCGGTGCAGTTCGGTCAGATGCAGTTGCAGATCACGCCGGTTGGCCCCGAAGGCGTCCAGCGCGCCGACCTGCGCGAGCCGCTGGGCCAGCGGACGGCTGGGCCGCGCCCGCTCCCAGAAGTCGAGCAGCGAGGCGTACGGCTGCCCGTCCGCGACCCGTGCCGCCTCGGCCTCACTGATCCCGTGCACGTCGGAGAGGGCGAGCCGCAGTCCCCACACCTTTCGCGAGCTCTTCGACTCCCCGGATTCAGACACCAGTTCGATACGGTGTGCGACTCCCGACGCGTTCACGTCCAACGGCAGGATCGGCACCCCACGCCGCCGCGCGTCCGCCAGCAGCAGCCGCTTCGGATACATCCCGGGGTCGTGCGTGAGCAGCCCCGCGTAGAAGGCGGCCGGATGATGGGCCTTCAGCCAGGCCGACTGATAGGTCGGCACGGCGAAGGCGACCGCGTGCGCCTTGCAGAAGCCGTACGACCCGAAGGCCTCGACGATCTCCCAGGTCCGCCCGATGGTCTCCGCGTCGTACCCCTTGGCCGCCGCGTGCTGCGCGAACCACACCCGGATCCGCCCCTGCGACTCGGGATCGGACAGCCCGCGCCGCACCCGGTCGGCCTCGTCCCGCCCGCAGCCGGTCATGATGTGCACGATGTCGATGATCTGCTCGTGGAAGACGACGACCCCGTACGTCTCCCGCAGCGGCCCCTGAAGATCCTTGTGCGGATAGCGCACGGGCGCCCGCCCGTGCCGCGCCTCGATGAACGGCCGCACCATGTCGGCGGCGACCGGCCCGGGCCGGAAGAGCGAGATGTCGACGACGAGGTCGTGGAAGGTGGCCGGCTGGAGCCGCCCCACCAGATCCCGTTGCCCCGGCGACTCGATCTGGAAGCAGCCCAGCGTCTCGGCGGACCGGACCAGCCGGTACGTGGCGGGATCCCCGTCCGCCACCCCGTCCAGGTCGACCCGCTCCCCCGTGGCCCGCTCCACCTCCGCGACCGCGTGCGCCATCGCCGACTGCATCCGTACGCCCAGCACGTCGAGCTTGAGCAGCCCGAGGTCCTCGACGTCGTCCTTGTCGAACTGCGACATGGGGAAGCCCTCGCCGCTGGTCGGCATGACCGGCGTACGGGAGAGCAGGGAGGCGTCCGACAGCAGCACCCCGCACGGATGCATGGCGATACCGCGCGGCAGGGCGTCCAGCGCCTCGACCAGCTCCCACAGCTTGCCGTACCGCTCCCGCTCCCCGGCCAGTTGCCGCAGCTCGGGCAGTTCCTCCAGCGCGGCGCGGGCGTCGCGGGCCCGGATGTGCGGGAAGGACTTGGCGATCCGGTCGATGTCGGCGGGGTCCATGGACAGAGCCGCACCCACGTCCCGTACCGCGTGCCGCACCCGATAGGTCTCCGGCATGGAGACGGTCGCGACCCGCTCGGTCCCGAACCGGTCGATGATCGCCCGGTAGACCTCCAGCCGCCGAGCGGACTCCACATCGATGTCGATGTCGGGCAGCACCGGCCGGCGCTTGGACAGGAAGCGCTCCATCAGCAGCCCGTGCTCCACGGGATCGGCGTGCGCGATGCCGAGCAGATGGTTGACGAGCGACCCCGCACCGGACCCACGGGCGGCCACCCGAATCCCCATCCCCCTCACGTCATCCACGACTTGGGCGACCGTCAGGAAGTAGGAGGCGAACCCGTGGTGGGCGATGATGTCCAGCTCCTGATGCACCCGCTCCCAGTACGCCCGCCGCCCGTCGTAGCCGCGCAGCACCATGCCCGCCACCGCCCGCGAGGCGAGCGCCCGCTGCGCGCTGCGCCGCCCGGCGCCGACGAGATGCGGTTCGGGGAAGTGGACGGTGCCGATGCCGAGGTCGTCCTCGGGATCGACGAGACACTCGGCAGCCGTCGCCCCGGTCTGCTCCAGCAGCCGGTACCCGGTGTCACGCCGGAACCCCGCGGCCTCGACGACCCGCTCGGCGACCCGCGCCATGTCCCCGGCACCTTTGAGCCAGGCCTCACCGGAGTCCAGTTCCTTGGTGGAGTCGATGGGCACGAGCCGGCGCGCGGCGTCCAGCACATCGGCGACCGGCCCGAGGCCCGGGTCGGCATAGCGGACGGCATTGCTCAGCACGGGCCGCAGCTGCTGCTCGGCGGCGAAGCCGACGGTACGGGCGGCCAGCCGCAGCGACCCCGGACCGGTGCCCTTGCGCCCGTGCCACACGGCCTCCAGGCGCAGGGAGTCGCCGTAGATCTCCCGCCAGGGCACGAGCAGCCGGGCCGCGCGATCGGGCCGGCCGGCGGCGAGCGCGCGTCCGACGTCGGAGTCGGGCCCGAGCAGGACGATCAGGCCGTCCCCCCGGTTGTCCTCCCGGGGCAGCATCGGCGGCCCCTCCCCACCATGCGCCGCCGAAACGATTCGGCACAGATCGCCCCACCCCCGGGCCCCGTCCCGCCCGAGAAAGGTGACCCGAGGAGTCGACTCATCGACAAAGGCCCCACCTCGCACCGGAGCCCGCCGCCGCCCCGCACCCTCCCCCGAGAGCCCGAACCCCTCCACGGCCAGCTCCACACCGAACAGCGGCCGCACGCCCGCCGCCGCACACGCCTTGGCGAACCGAACCGCGCCCCCGAGCGAGTCCCGATCGGTGAGCGCCAGCGCATCCATCCCCCGCTCGGAGGCACGCTCGGCCAGCCGCTCCGGGTGCGAGGCGCCGTACCTCAGGGAGAACCCGGAGGCGGTGTGCAGATGCGCGAAGCCCGACACACGCACCTCCCGCGCCAGCGAGTCCGAGCCATCACTCGAACATCAGTTCCCAACTCTCCCACCTCCACCATAGACCATTCCGGGACCGTTATCGAACACTCGTACGACATCCGTTCGGCCGCCTCCCACCTGCGCAAACACTCGTCGACCCGGACGGTGGGGGCATGACGCAGACCCCCGGCGCCGACACTCCCCACCCTTCCTTCCTGGCCGAGGTGAAGGACGCCGTCACGCCCCGGGCCACGATCCTGGTGACCGGCACGGTGGTCCTCGCCCTGCTCTTCATCGCCTCCTATGTGGGCGCCCTCCACGACCCGAAACCCAAGAACGTGCCCTTGGGAGTAGTGGCCCCCGAGGTGGCCGCCCAGCAGACGGTGGACCGACTGGAGAACCTGCCCGGCAACCCGCTGGACCCCCGCGCCCTGCCCGACGTGGAGACGGCCCGCGACCAGATCCTGGACCGGGAGATCGACGGCGCCCTGGTGATCGACCCGACCACCACCACGGACACCCTCCTGGTGGCCACCGGAGGCGGCAGAGCACTGGCCGCCACCCTGGAGTCCCTGGTAACCGCCTTGGAAAGATCCGAGGCCCGCACCCTCCGCATTGTCGACGTGGCCCCTGCCGACCGCCATGACGCCAACGGCCTGACCTCCTTCTACGTGACCGTGGGCTGGTGCGTCGGCGGCTACCTCTGCGCGTCGATCATCACGATCAGCTCGGGCGCCCGCCGCCCCACCCTGAGACGCTCGGTGATCCGCCTCATCGTCATGGCCCTGGTGGCCGCCGTAGCCGGCCTGGGCGGCGCCCTGATCGTCGGCCCCATCCTGGGTGCACTGCCCGGCAGCATCGCCGCCCTCTGGGGCGTGGGCACCCTGATCGTCTTCGCCGTGGGCGCGACCACCTTCGCCTTTCAGGCCGTCTTCGGCATGGCCGGAATCGGCTTGGTGATCCTGATCGTGGTGATCCTGGGCAACCCGAGCGCGGGCGGAGCCCTGCCACCCCCACTGCTCCCCCCGTTCTGGCACGACATCGGCCCGGCCCTACCCCCCGGCGCGGGCACCTGGACAACCCGCTCGGTCGCCTACTTCAAGGGCAACGACACGACCGGCTCCCTACTGGTCCTCTCGGCCTGGGCAGTCGCAGGAGCGGCGATCACCCTCCTGGCGGCGGCGCTGCGCGGCAAGGACCGAACGCCGAAGGAACCTGCCACACCGGGTCCGACGGCGACTGCGGGCCCGTAGCGGCTGATCGCGCAGTTCCCCGCGCCCCTAAAGGCAGGGGGTTGCCATCGCCCCGCGCCGAGACGTGACCGCAAGCGTCACAACCGTTCGCGCAGTTCCCCGCGCCCCTACGGAGCCGCAGTCGCCCACGGCGGCAAGGGGACGTGCCGGGGGGTGTCCGCCCGCAGCGGCGGGCGTCAACAAACAGCACCCCCCTGACGCCGGCAACCGCCCGACCGAGGACGGACACCCCCCGGCACGGCCCCGACCCACCCCCACCCGCAGGCGCTACCCGCACCCCCACTCGGCGCAACGGGCCGCCGCAGGCATCACGAACGCGAAAGCCCCGCCCCCACAACCAGGGACGGGACTCCGCAAAGCTACGTACGTCAGCCGATCTCAGTACCCGTGGCAGACAGCGCCTCGGTCACCGGCTGGAAGAACGTCTCCCCACCGGAGGTGCAGTCACCACTGCCCCCGGAGGTGAGCCCGATCGCCTTGTCACCGGAGAACAGCGAACCACCACTGTCACCCGGCTCGGCGCACACGTCGGTCTGGATCAGCCCGTTGACGATGTCACCGTTGCCATAGTTCACGGTGGCGTCGAGCCCGGTCACCTTGCCGTCGTGCACCTGCGTGGTCGACCCGCTACGAGTGACCTCCATACCGACAGTGGCCTCCGCGGCCCCGCTGATCGCCTGAGCGGACCCGTTGTAGAGGTTCACCTCACTCGGGTGCTCGACCTCGGCCGTGTACTTGACCAGCCCGTAGTCGTTGTCCGGGAAGCTGGACGACTCGTTCGACCCGATCTGCGTCCCGTTGGAGTCCGACCAGTCCTTGATGCTCTCGGTGCAGTGCCCGGCGGTCAGGAAGAACGGCTCGCCGCCCTTGACCACGTTGAAGCCGAGCGAGCAACGCCCGCTGCCACCGGTGATCGCGTCACCACCCGCGACGAAGGGCTTGTACTCCCCCTTCGACCGCTTCAGTTCCGCCTTGGCGCCCAGCCCGTCGACGACCTTGCCGAGCTTGGCCCACTCGGCCTCGGACACCGTCCGGTCGGCGGTGACGACGACTCTGTTCGTCGCCGGGTCCGTCACCCACGCGGTGCCGGGAATGGTCGCGTCCTGCTTCAGCGTCGTACGCGCGCTCTTCAACTCGGCCAGCGAGTTCTCGACGACCCGGGCCTTGGCGCCGGCCGCCTCGACGGCGTCCGCGGCGGCCTCGTCGAGCACGTTCACCACAAGGCTCTTGGCCTGCGCGTCGTAGTACGAGCCCGCGGCATCGCCGCCCAGGTCCTTGACCAGCGTCGAGGCGAGCTTTCCGGCCGCGGAGACCGACAGGGTCTTCGGCGCGGAAGTCTCGGGCGTCTCGCTGGCGTTCGCAGTCTGCAAGGTCACGCCCGCGGCAACCAGCGCGGCGATACCCGCACCTGCCACGGCTGCCCGTCGCTTGGGTATGCGTCGGTGCTTCAACTCACGTCCTCCTGTGGGGGGTCGGCCGGAGAGGTTGTGGGGACCTCGCCGAACCGGAAGGCGTACGGCCACGGGGACGGCTCACAACAAAAGCCGCGTCCGCGCCGGTTGAACAAGGTTCACTATTCCTAGGTTCGAAGGGCGCACACAAGGTCGACTTCAGGACGCGCGTAGAACACGTTTGCACACCCCTAACCGCCTTGACCGTGCACAGTCACGCACGCCCTCTTCGCTGAGCAAACACTGCAAGCGAGCGAAACATAAGCAGCGTGTGAGGTCTACTCCTGTCTCAAAATCGACACATCCGGGTCCGGATCCAAACGAGTTTCACCAGAGGGAAGTTCGTCCTGAACGGTCCGGGATTCAACAGGCGCAGCCCGCTGCGAGTCAGACCCCGCCCCCTGCCCGGAGACCGCAACCTGCGAACCCTTCTCCAGAAATCGCAGCAATTCCACCGGAATCGGCAGCACCAGCGTGGAGTTCTTCTCGGCCGCCACAGCCATCACCGTCTGAAGCAGCCGCAACTGAAGGGCCGCCGGCGCGTCGGACATCTGATGCGCGGCCTCCGCGAGCTTCTTCGAGGCCTGGAGCTCGGCGTCGGCGTTGATGACCCGCGCCCGCCGCTCCCGGTCGGCCTCGGCCTGCCGCGCCATCGACCGCTTCATGGTCTCGGGCAGGGAGACGTCCTTGATCTCCACCCGGTCGATCGTCACGCCCCACTCGACGGCCGGGCTGTCGATCATCAACTCCAGCCCCTGATTGAGCCTTTCGCGGCTGGACAGCAGATCGTCCAGCTCGCTCTTGCCGATGATGGACCGCAGCGAGGTCTGCGCCATCTGCGAGACCGCGAACCGGTAGTCCTCCACCCGTACGACCGCCTCGGCCGGCGCGGTCACCTTGAAGTAGACGACGGCGTCGACCCGCACGGTCACATTGTCCCGGGTGATGCCCTCTTGTGCGGGAATCGGCATCGTCACGATCTGCATGTTCACTTTGCGCAGCTTGTCGACGCCCGGCACGATCATCGTGAACCCGGGCCCGCGCACTTCGGGCCGGAGCTTCCCGAGGCGGAAGACCACGCCCCGTTCGTACTGCTTGACGACCCGCGCGGCCGCAGCGACATAGACCACTCCGGCGGACGCGAGCGTCACTCCCGCCGCCACCAGCTCCTCGACCATCACCGACCCCCAGGGTCCGACGTGGGCGCATTACAGCGGAGTACTGCCTGAACGTCGACGGTAACCCCGTCACCGGAGCAAGGGCGAGCCCCCGCACGCCAGTTGCGTACGGGGGCTCACCTGCTGCCGGCTGCCGATGGGGCCGAACAGTTCCGGACCGAGAGGTCAGTAGACGCTGACGCCGTACGCGCTCAGGGCCTCGGTGACCGGCTGGAAGAAGGTCGTACCGCCGGAGGTGCAGTTGCCGCTGCCGCCGGAGGTCAGACCGTACGCGGTGCCGTTGCTGCCGTAGAGCGAACCGCCGGAGTCGCCGGGCTCGGCGCAGACCGTGGTCTGGATCAGGCCGGAGACGATGTCGCCGCCGCCGTAGTTGACGGTGGCGTTCAGGGCGGTGACCCGGCCGCTGTGCGTGCCGGTGGTGGAGCCGTCACGGATGACGGTGGTGCCCACGCTGGGCGTGGCCGCGCGGGTGATGTCCACGCCGTTCGCGGTACCGGGCCGGCTGACGGAACCGGAGTAGCGCACGATGCCGTAGTCGTTGCCCGGGAAGCTGGAGCCGGCGGTCGAGCCGATGACCGTCGTGCGGCCGGAGTTGGAGTACCAGGTGCCCGCACCGTCGGTGCAGTGGCCGGCCGTCAGGAAGTACTGGTTGCCGCTGCTGTCCTGGACGTTGAAGCCGAGCGAGCAGCGCCAGCTACTCGCATAGATGGCGTCGCCGCCCTGGATGAACTTGCTGAACTTGCCGGGGACGCTCTTGATGGTGAGCGCGTCGGCGTTCGCCCCGGCCTGTTCCTTGATCTTCGCGATCTCCGCCTGGGAGACCGTGCTGTCCACGGTCACCGTGACGCGGTTGGTCTTGCTGTCGACGGACCAGGCGGTGCCCGGGACGTCGGCCTTCAGCACGGAGCCGCTCGCGCTCTTGAGCTGGGCGGCGCTGAAGGTGGCGGGAGTCTCCGCGGCGGTCGCGTTGGGGATCGCGATCGCGGCCGCGGCAACGAGGCCGGTGGAAACGGCGATCAGCCGGGTCCGTCTCGTAATGCCGCTGCGGGGGGTGGTGCGCTTGATCCTCACGTTTCGTTCCCTCCAAGGGAAGTCGGGGGCCCGCGTGGGGTCGGGGCCCGGTGAGGCGCAGTCAGTAGGGCCGCTGTCCGGATTCCGAACATGCCGTGCCCCTGACAAGCGCTGAGGGGAGTATTCGGTCGAACGACCGGTCGGCACAAGGGCGCCTTTCGGCCGTCAACTTTTGAACCATCTGTGCGAGTTGGCCGCTCCTGCCCCGGTCAGAGCCGGTCGGCACCACTCGGCGCAGCTTGCGCCCACCTGGCCGACAACGAGGTCGGACGTGTTGCCAGGTGGCGCAAAGGAACGCACGGATTGGTCGGCGGAGGCAGGGAGCGGCAACATGACGCGGTTGAGCCCGTACGGCACGGTCCCCGTATCAGGGATGTCCGGAAGTAGCCGCCATCTACGCGCGTGCGTTCAGCAACCGTCGCAGGGGCAGCAGCAGTCGCACCCGTCGCAGTCGCAGTCACGGCAGCAGCCCTCGCGCTTCTTGCGGGACCACGGACCCTCGTACTCCTTGGCGCAGCACAGCTTGCAGGTGCAGCACAGCAGCCAGAACATCCCGCAGCCGGCCCAGAAACCACGCCGCTTCGGCGGCTGTGGGGCCGACCCACCGCCGAACCCGCCGAACCCGCCGAAGTCACCGCCACCGCCGCCGCTTCCACCGGCGCCACCGCCGGGCGCGCCTCCGCCCCCGGCATACGGGTTCCCGCCGGCGTACGGATTCCCGCCCCCGGCGTACGGATTCTGCGGCGCGCCGTACGGCCCGGGCTGCTGCGGCGGCTGCCCATAGGGCCCGGGCTGACCAGGCTGCCCCGGCTGATGCGAGGCATGGGACCCACAGGTCGGCACCGTGCCGAACGCCCGGTCCACCGAGCGCCGCAGCTCGTGCACCAGCAGCAGGTGGGCGAGTCCCGGATCCGTGAACTCCACCTCGCGCAGCGCCAGCCGTACCCCGTGCACGGCGTCGTCGGCGAGCCGGCGCGCTTCGGCGAGCGAGGTCCCGGTCGCGGTGAGGGGGTTCCACGCACCCGCCTCGGCGTCGGCCGCCCGGTCCTCCACGGCGTCCAGGAGGTGGGCCAGCCGTCCGAACATGCGCCCGGCCTCGGCGAGCGGCTCGGCGTTGCCGGGCCGTCCGGCCAGGATCGCGGTGTGCGCGAAGGCCGCGGCGGTCGCCGTCTCGGTCGGCTCGGTCACGGTGAGCACCGAGGTGCCGAGCCCGGCCAGCGTCTCGATGCCGACCTGCCGGTCCACGGCGTCGACGAGTACGGCGGTGTCGAACCCGACGGCCGAGCCGCCACGGGCACCCGCCGCACCCCAGCCGGCGGCCACCCGGCGCGCGGCGAGCGCCACCGGCTTACGGGCCAGCAGCCCGTCCCCGTCCGTGACATGGTCACGGACCTTGGCCGAGGCGAGCACCAGCGAGACGGCGGCGGCGAGCCGGGCGCCCTCACCCTGTGCGACGGACGCGGTTCGCATCCCGCGCAGCGGGCAGGGTCCTGCTGTACGCCGCAGTCCGTCGGCCTTCTCCGACTGAGCTTCCGTCAGGACGGAGATGAGAAGCCCGTCGTAATTGGTGACGATCCGAGCGAACTGACCGTGGTCCCCGCGCAACGAGAGGCACAATCCGCACAAATGCGCCATCCACTGGCCCGCGAGGTTCTCTCCGAGCCGATGACGACAGGGCCTGACGATTCCGAACACGACGCTCCCCCGAGGTTCTTACGACGCATCTACGACGCTGAGCTGCCGCATCGTACCGGCCGCCGTGCCGTTCGCCACGGACGGCTCGTTCACCCGTACGCACCCCGCCTCACCCATACGCCGCGAAGAATCATATTTCACTCACAGTCAGCAGCCGTACGTGGCATGCCCCTTGGGGGACACGGGCTCTCGACGTATTCGCTGTGCACCAGTACCGTCACAAACCCCCCGCGCGGCGTCTATCCACTTGGCGCGACGTCCGCATCATGGATGACCATAGGGATGCGGAAGGCAACAGAGACCGCTGTGAGAGGAGGCGTCCATGGGATCGGTACGCAAGGCGAGCGCCTGGCTGGGCCTCGTCGACGACAACGATGACGAGCGTTACTACGACGACGACTACTCCGAAGGGACCGAGCCCGGGGAGGCCTGGGTCACCGACCCGCGGGTCAAGGTGGCCACGGACGTGGCGGAGGAGAAGGGCCGCCGGATCGGCACGGTCACTCCGGACAGCTTCCGGGACGCCCGCGCCATCGGCGAGCTGTTCCGGGACGGGGTCCCGGTCATCATGAACCTCACGGCCATGGAGCCGGCCGACGCCAAGCGCGTCGTCGACTTCGCGGCGGGGCTCATCTTCGGTCTGCGCGGTTCGATCGACCGGGTGTCCAACCGGGTGTTCCTGCTGACGCCGGCCGACACGGAGATCATCAGCGGCGAGCGCGCGGCTCACCGCGAGGACGGCTTCTACAACCAGAGCTGAGGCAGGGCCGTTCACCGGCCCTGCCCCCTGGTGGGTCAGCGGAAGGCGTCGAGCCCGGTGAGCGCCTTGCCCAGCACGAGCTGGTGCATCTCGACGGTGCCCTCATAGGTGAGCACCGATTCGAGGTTGGTCGCGTGCCGCATCACGGGGTATTCGAGCGAGATCCCGTTGGCACCGAGAATCGTCCGTGACGTACGGCAGATGTCGATGGCCTCGCGGACGTTGTTCAGCTTTCCGAAGCTGACCTGTTCCGGACGCAGTCGACCCGCGTCCATCCGCCGCCCCAGATGGTGGGCGAGCAGGATCCCCTTGTGCAGTTCGAGCGCCATGTCGGCGAGCTTGGCCTGGGTGAGCTGGAAGCCCCCGATCGGCCGGCCGAACTGCTCCCGCGTCTTCGAGTAGTCCACGGCGGCCTCGAAACAGGACCGCGCCGCGCCCATGGCGCCCCACACGATCCCGTACCGGGCGTGCGAGAGACAGCTGAGCGGCCCCTTGAGCCCGACGACCCCGGGCAGCACCGCGTCGGCCGGCAGCCGTACGTCGTCCATCACGAGCTCACTGGTGACGGAGGCCCGCAGCGACAGCTTGTGCTTGATCTCCGGCGCGGAGAACCCGGCGCTGTCGGCAGGGACGACGAATCCGCGGATGCCCTCGTCGGTCTGCGCCCACACGACGGCGACGCCGGAGACGGACCCATTGGTGATCCACATCTTCCGCCCGTTGAGGACCCAGTCGGAGCCGTCGCGCTTGGCGTACGTCCGCATGGAGCCCGGGTCGGAGCCGTGGTCGGGCTCGGTCAGCCCGAAGCAGCCGATGACCTCACCGGAGGCCATCCGGGGCAGCCACGCCTGCTTCTGCTCCTCGCTGCCGAAGCGGTGAATGGCGTACATGGCGAGGGATCCCTGCACGGACACCAGGGACCGGATCCCGGAGTCGGCGGCCTCCAGCTCCAGACAGGCGAGCCCGTACTGCACGGCGGAGGCACCGGCGCATCCGTACCCCTCCAGCGACATCCCGAGGGCACCGATCTCCCCGAGCTCCCGCGCGAGCTCACGGATCCCCGGCAGCTCGCCCTTCTCGTACCACTCGGCGACATACGGCAGGACCCGATCCGCCGCCCACGCCCGCACGGTGCCCCGCACGGCCAGATCCTCGGGCTCCAGGAGATCGTCGACACCGAGCGGATCAGCGGGGTCGAACGGGGGCAACTTCGAGGACGCGGACATGGAAGACCCTCCGGCAACGAATTAAACTAGCGCCGCTAGTCACGACTGTGAGCCAGACGCTACGACGCAGTGTCCCGCACGTCCAGTGCGTGACGATGCGCCGGTCGGCGGGAGAAGGCTTCGTCAGGCGGAGACGCGGGTCTCCGCGACTTCCCTGGGCTTCGGCAGCTCCACGCTCTCCGCCTCGCACTGCATGCTCCGCGGCAACCGCAACGCCATCGCCGCCCCGAGCAGCAACAACCCCGCACTGACGAGCAACGTCACATGCAGCCCGTGCACGAACGCGTTCCGCGCCGCGTGCTGAAGCGCCGCCCCCGCCGACCCACCAAGCTGCCCGGCAACCTCGTACGCCTCCCCCAACGAGTGCGAGGCAGCCGTGGAGGCCGAATCCGGCACACCCGACACCGCCGACAGCCCGGGGGCGTACGCCGCGTTCATCACGCTGCCCAGCAACGCGATACCGATACCGGCGCCCAGCTGGTACGACGTCTCCCCGATCGCCGCCGCCCCACCGGCCTGCTCCTGCGGAGCCTCGCTCAGCATCGACTCGTACGCCCCGAAGAGCGTCGTCTCAAGCCCGAAGCCCAGCAGGACAAACCCGACAAGCAGCAGCCCGGGGTTGTCCTCGCCGCCCATGGCGGTCAGCACGACCACCGCGAGCGCCGTGAGGCAGAACCCGGCGCACACCATCCGCCGCGGCCCGAACCGCCGCAGCATCCGCGCCCCCGCGAGCCCGGACGCCATCGCCGCGAAGGTCAGCGGCAGCAGCCGCAGCCCGGTCTCCAGCGGCGACAGCCCCAGCACGAGCTGCAGATACTGCGCCGCGATCAGCTCCAGGCCGACGAGCGCGAGCATCGCCAGCACGATGCACCCGACGGACGTGCTGAACGCGGGGCGCGCGAACATCTTCAGGTCCACCAGCGGATACGTCCGCCGCCGCTGCCGCCGTACGAAGAGGATCAGCATCGCCGCGCCGACCACCAGCGGCACCAGGGTGAACAGGCTGGCCACCGGCTCCCCGCCGCCGAGCCGCTTCACGCCGAGGACGACGCCGAACAGACCGGCCGCCGCGAGCAGCGCGCCGATCACGTCCCAGGGGCCCTTGGGGTCGCCCTTCGACTCGGGCAGCAGCAGCCGGCCCACCGGGAGGCTGACCAGCATCAGCGGGATGTTGACGAGGAAGACCGAGCCCCACCAGAAGTGTTCGAGGAGGAAGCCGCCGAGGAGCGGCCCGGCCGCCGCGCCGACCGCGGCCACCGCGCTCCAGATGCCGATGGCGAGGGCCCGCTCGCGCCGGTCGGGGAAGACCTGGCGCAGGATCGACAGGGTCGCGGGCATGATCATCGCGCCGCCGACCCCGAGCAGGGCGCGGGCCAGGATCAGTACCTGTGGGTCGTGCGCGAGGGCCGCGAGGCCGGAGGCCAGGCCGAAGAGGCCGTATCCGAGGAGCAGGACGCGTCTGCGGCCGACCCGGTCACCGAGCGTGCCGAAGAGGATCAGCAGCGAGGCGCAGACGAGCGGGTAGATGTCGACGATCCAGAGCAGTTCTATCGCGCCGGGGCGAAGGTCCTCGGTGACGGCCGGCACAGCCACGTGCAGCACGGTCGCGTCGACGGCGACGAGCAGCAGGCTGACGCACAGGACGACGAGGACGACCCAGCGGTTGGCACCGGCCCCGGCCGCCCGACGGCGCAGCGCAGCGGCAGCCGTGGTCGTCCCGGACATGTACGTACCTCCCAGATGTTCCCTCGCCCTCGGCGGGCACACGGGGTGGGGACTCCCCGCGACTCGGCCGGAGAGGAGCGGTGGTCTCCGGCCCGCGCAACCAGGGCGAGTGACTCGTCAGGGTACGCGAGTCCAGGTCCGGGCCGAGTGGCGGACCTCTCAGACTCCACACGATCGCGTGTGGCGTACGCCACACGCACCGGCCCACGGCCGGTGAGCCCCAGGAGAATTCCACCCAAGGATTCGGTGAACGAATTCATAAGCGCTGAAAAACGAACCAACAGAATGATCAAAGGAATTGAAGGATGCAGCCGCAGATGATTACGGATTCCTTGGAAATAAACCGCCCCCTGAGAGGAATCCCACATCACATCGTCATCACAAAGCCGTGGAATCGCCCTTGAACTGCGCTCACTCGCTGTAACGTCGATTGGGTGCGTACCGAACGAAAGCTGACCCGTCTGGACCGGGTCTTCGCCAGGCTGGACCGGGAACCGGAACGTCCGGCCCACATCGATGTGCCGCGGATGACCCGGCACAGGATCGTGCTCTTCTCCGCGACCCTGGCCTTCTACGGGGCCATCGTGTGGGCCGTAGTCATCACCTCATGGCTCGTCCGGCTCGACTGGCAGGTCATGTTCTTCCGCCCCTACCAGCAGTGGGCGGAGATCCACGCGTTCGTCGACTACTACGTGGTGCTCGGCCAGCGCGGCCCGACCGCCGTGATGGTCGCGGCCTGGCTGGGCTGGCGCTCGTGGCGGCAGCACACCCTGCGTCCACTGCTCGCGCTCGGCGTCTCGCTGCTGCTGCTGAACATCACCGTCGGTGCCGCCAAGATCGGCATGGGCCGGCTCGGCCCGCACTACGCGACCACCATCGGCGCGAACGAGATGGGCCTCGGCGGCGATATATTTCCCAGCGGCCACACCGCCAACGCCGTGGTGACCTGGGGAATCCTGGCCTATCTGGCCTCGACCCCGAGAGCGCGCCGCTGGCTGTCGGCCCTGTCGGCGGTGACCTCGCTGGGCGTGGGTCTGTCCACCGTCTACCTCGGTACGCACTGGTTGAGCGACGTGCTGCTCGGCTGGGCCGCAGGTCTGCTGATCCTGCTCGCCCTGCCGTGGTTCGAGCCGCTGATCGCCCGCTCCGAGGCCTGGCTCTTCGCCCTGCGCGACCGCTTGCGCGCCCGCCGGGCCGGCGCCCTGCCCGCGACCGCCCCGGTCCCGGTCGAGGCTCCGGTGCTGCTCAAGGCGCGCCCCACGGCCTCCGACGACGAGGCCGCCGCGCGCGAGGCGTCGCCGCCTGCCCGGTCGCCACGGGCGCCGGTGTACCTCGCTCCGGGCCCGCACACGGCCCGTGGGGAGCGCACGCCGGTCACCCCGGCCGGCAGCCGCCGCCCGCCGCACACGGACCGCGTCGGCCGCGGCGGGGCCCAAGCGGCCCGCCCGCTCACGGGCGGCTGACCCGCCCTGTACAACGCGGTCCGGTACGCACGACCGACCGCACGGCGACGGCCCCGGTTCCTGAGCAGGAACCGGGGCCGTCGCCGTCCGTCAGCCCTTCCAGGCCCGCGTCACCTGGCCGTCCTTCACCTCGAAGTTCAGCCGTCCCACGCGGTACTCCATGGTGATGATCGCCCCCGGCGGCAGCGAACGCACCGTGCTCCAACCGCGTTCGCGGGCGAGCCGCTCGGCCCCGTCGGCGTCGAGTCCGACATACGCATCCGGGTTGTCCTGGGGATCTGCGGGGGGTTTCGGAATGGGTGCCATGGGGCCAACGCTAGGGCCTCGCCGAGGGATCGGGCCAGTGCGGAGGGTGAACCTTTGTAGCGGCCATCCGAGGTCACACGTCCCTCCGGGGTCACGCTTTTGTCACAGAATCACGACACGCGTTTCGGTCACTCCGACATCGACGGACTGTCACACGGACGGGGGATTCTCTGGGCCTTCCGCAGGCATTCGATCGTAATTCCCGCGTGTCGTGCGGACGGGTCCGACAGCCCGGCGGAAAAGTGCCCGAAGAACTGTCCGCGGACTCCTTTTTCCCCGATTCCGCGCGGGCCACGGGAGCCGGCACCGCACAGAAAGTACATGGTTCCACCACAGGACCTCCGTACGCCCCCTGTCGGAGCGCTGTCGACGCGAGCATCATGTCGTGAGCTCGCGTCGGCGCGTGCGACGCGGGCTTCAGCGGGCCCGGGACGCGACGAGCGAAGGGGCGAGCGAGCGATGGGGACGCAGACCGCAGAGGCGACGGCACGACCCGTGCGGAGCAGGCCGCCGGGCGGCCGCGTGGTGGTCGACTGGCTGACCACGACGGACCACAAGAAGATCGGTCACCTCTACCTGATCACGTCTTTCGTGTTCTTCCTGTCCGGCGGTGCCATGGCCCTGGTGATGCGGGCCGAGCTCGCCCGCCCCGGGATGCAGATCGTCAGCAACGAGCAGTTCAACCAGCTGTTCACCATGCACGGCACGATCATGCTGCTGCTCTTCGCGACCCCGACCTTCGCGGGCTTCGCCAACGAGCTGATGCCGCTCCAGATCGGCTCCCCGGACGTCGCCTTCCCGCGGCTGAACATGCTCTCGTACTGGCTGTTCCTGTTCGGCGGCCTGATCGTGATGGGCTCGCTGATCGTGCCGGACGGGCCCGCCTCCTACGGCTGGTTCGCCTACGCGCCCCTCAACAGCCTGGAGCGCTCCCCCGGCATCGGCCCCGACCTGTGGATCATGGGCCTGGCGCTGGCCGGCTTCGGCACGATCCTCGGCGCGGTCAACTTCATCACCACCATCATCGGGATGCGCGCGCCAGGCATGACGATGTTCCGGATGCCGATCTTCGTGTGGAACACCCTGTTCACGTCGATCCTGATCCTGATGGCGTTCCCGGTCCTGGCGGCGTCCCTGCTCGTGCTGGAGGCCGACCGCCGGTTCGGCTCGGTGGTGTTCGAGGCGGCCAACGGCGGGGCGCTGCTGTGGCAGCACCTGTTCTGGTTCTTCGGGCATCCCGAGGTGTACATCATCGCGCTGCCGTTCTTCGGCATCATCACGGAGATCATCCCGGTCTTCAGCCGTAAGCCGATCTTCGGCTATCTGACGCTGGTCGGGGCGACGATGGCGATCACCGGTCTGTCGATCGTGGTGTGGGCGCACCACATGTTCGTCACCGGCGCGGTGCTGCTGCCGTACTTCTCCTTCATGAGTTTCCTGATCGCCGTCCCCACGGGCGTGAAGTTCTTCAACTGGTCCGGGACCATGATCAAGGGCTCGCTGTCCTTCGAGACACCGATGCTGTGGGCGACGGGCTTCCTGGTGACGTTCCTCTTCGGCGGTCTGACCGGGGTGATCCTGGCGTCGCCGCCGATGGACTTCCACGTCTCCGACTCGTACTTCGTGGTCGCCCACTTCCACTACGTCGTCTTCGGCACGGTCGTCTTCGCGATCTTCGCCGGGTTCCACTTCTGGTGGCCGAAGTTCACCGGGAAGATGCTCGACGAGCGGCTCGGCAAGATGCACTTCTGGACGCTGTTCGTCGGCTTCCACACCACGTTCCTGGTGCAGCACTGGCTGGGCGCGGAGGGCATGCCGCGCCGGTACGCGGACTATCTCGCGGCCGACGGCTTCACCACGCTGAACACCGTCTCCACGATCGGCGCGTTCCTGCTGGGCCTGTCGACGCTGCCGTTCCTCTACAACGTCTGGCGGACCGCCAAGTACGGCAAGAAGGTCGAGGTCGACGACCCCTGGGGCTACGGCCGCTCCCTGGAGTGGGCGACCTCCTGCCCGCCCCCGCGGCACAACTTCACGACGCTGCCGAAGGTCCGCTCGGAGTCCCCGGCGTTCGATCTGCACCATCCGCAGCACGCGCTGGAGGCTCCGCAGCCCGAGCCAAAGAGCGAGCAAGCCGGCCCTGAGCCGTCCTGATCGTCTCGACCAGTTCGACCGGCTCCAGAACCTCGAACTCGAAGCCCATCAGCATCACATGGATGACCATCACGTCGAGGCTCCCGGCACCGGTGCGCAGCAGGCAGCTGTCCGGCCCCTCCGCCTCCAGCTGCCCCGCCGTGGGCGAGACCCGCTCGGCCGCCTCCGCCAGGGGCACCAGCAGCCGGACGACGGCCTGCGAGGCGTACGCGCGCGTGGAGACGCCCCTGGAGACGTACGCGGCGAGGTCCTCGGCGGGCGGTGTGCGCGGGGCGAAGCGGGGGCCGTGCGGTGGCTTCGGGATGACGCGGTCGACGCGGAACGTACGCCAGTCCTCGCGGTCGAGGTCCCAGGCGACCAGGTACCAGCGGCGCTCGCTGCACACCAGGCGGTGCGGTTCGACGCTGCGGCGGCTGGCGGCGCCCTCGTGGTCGCGGTACTCGAACCTGAGGCGTTCGGAGTCCCGGCAGAGGTTGGCGAGTTCGGTGAGGACGGCCGGGTCGACGGCGGAGGGCTGGGGACCGCGCAGCATCGGCACGGTGAAGGCGTTCAGGGCGCCCACGCGGCGGCGCAGCCGGTTCGGCAGGACCTGTTCCAGCTTGGCGAGGGCGCGCACCGACGTCTCGCCGATGCCCTCGATGCCCTGTCCTGCGGCGGTGCGCAGTCCGACGGCGACGGCGACCGCCTCGTCGTCGTCCAGCAGCAGGGGCGGGAGCTCGGCGCCGGCGCCGAGTTGGTAGCCGCCTCCCGTGCCGGGGCTGGCGTTGACGGGGTAGCCCAGTTCGCGCAGCCGGTCGACGTCGCGGCGGACGGTGCGCGGGGTGACGCCGAGGCGGCCGGCGAGTTCGGCGCCGGACCAGTCGCGATGGGCCTGGAGCAGGGAGAGCAGCCGCAGGAGTCGTGCGGATGTGTCCAGCATGTAGCGCCTAACAGCTCGGAAGTGCGGATCTCGCGGGCGAGTGCGGATCCATGGTGGCTGATCGCGCAGTTACCCGCGCCCCCGAGGGGGATGCCGGTAATCGGCACTCGACGCTCAGGTTCCCCTGCCGGGTCTCGTAGGGGACCCGGGAGGCGTGCGGGTGCACGTCCATGGCGCCCGACGCCACCCGGTGGTCCGAGTCCTCCTCCGTCACGCTGGCATAGGCGTCCCAGTGGCCCTCCAGCAGAGACACGCTGCTGGGCAGTGCTGCCCGCAGGCGGCCCTTCGTCGCCGGAGCGAGGGGCAGGGTGACCTCCTCGGGGCCCTCGCGGTGGCGCAGGACGAGATGGGCCGTGTCGGCCGCCCCGGTCGCGCTGACGTCGAAGGTCAGCCCGCCGGCCGAGTCCGCTATGCAGTCGGCGCGCAGGGGTACGGCATGCGACACGGGGGTCATGCGCTGGGGTTCCTCCTCGGTGGTCTCTCCGCTTCGTGGGTTGGACCGGCGAACCGGCTGTTCGGTTGCCCCGTCAGGGCCGGTACGGCAGCTGCGGGACCTCGAAGCACGTGTCGTTCATGTCTCCCTGGGACACCCAGCCCCTGCCGTCCGTCCAGCGGGCCACCGACAGACAGGTCCGGCGGCTCTTCGGCGGCTCGGGCAGCCGCTCGAACCGGACCGGGATCAGCAGGCCGCCGGCGGTGTAGCCCTGGCTGTGGTTCATCCGGTCGTCGACGCACGCGCGCGTGACGCCCTTCGGCGCGCACGCCTTCGCCGCGTCCGTGAACCACTTCGCCGCCGCCCAGCCCTCCAGCTGCCACTGGGAGTGGCTGTCCAGGCTCTCGGTGGCGTCCCGGAACTCGCGTACGGCGTCCTGGCCGGTGTCCTCGAAGTTGCGGGACGACCCGGTCGCCCACAGGGCGTTGCGGCAGCGCGGTGCGTCCTTGTAGTCCTCGGCGACGGTGGACGTCCAGTTCTGTACGTTCGTCACCTTGGCGGTGACGTCGGCGCCGACCTCGTCCATCGCCTCGCACAGCTGGGCGTTGCCGTGCGTGTCGATGGCGTCGAAGACGAGGTCGGCGCCCTGCTCCTTCAGATCGGCGGCCACCGCGCGGAAGTTGGGCAGCGCGAAGTCGACCTGTTCGGTGACGACCTTGTAGCCCTCGGCCCTCAGTCCCCGTTCGACGAGCCGGGCGTAGGCGGCCGACGCGGGCTGGTTGTAGGAGACGACGGCGGCCGTCCGGGCGCCGTGCTCGCGTTTGAAATAGCGGTAGACCTCCGTTCCGCCGTACTGCTCGCCGTCCCAGCCGGTGGTGCCGTCACGGGGCGCGAGGCTGCCGTAGACGCCGTACAGGTGCGGCCAGGTGTCGTAGGCGGCCCCGATGGGCTGGCCGCCGATGTCGGGCACGCGCGCGTGCGAGACGCGCGAGGCGCCCGCGTAGTCGAGGGCGGTGGTGGCGACGAGGGCGACGACCTTGTCCTCGTCGATCAGCCGGTGCACGCACTCGTTGTTGCCGATGCCGCTGCCGCCGTCGTCGCACAGGCGCACCTCGACGCGGCGGCCGTCGATGCCGCCGCGCGCGTTGAGACGGTCGAAGAAGGCCTTGGCGCCGTCGCGCGGGCCGGTGAAGGCGTTGCCGCCGACGGGGCTGGTGGCGCTGGTGATGACGCCGACGCGGATCGGGGCGCGGTCCCGGGCCGGCTCCGAGGGGCTGCCACGGTCCCGGTGTTCGAAGTCGCTCTCGGGCAACCGGCTGCCGCACGCCGTACCCAGTGTCAGCAGCAGCACGGCGATCGCCGCCTCAGCAGCCCGGGATCGGTGACCCATTGCCGCTCAACTGGACCAGCGCGCACAGGGTCTTGGCGGACACCTTCCAGGTGCCGTCCTGTTCGACCGCGGTTCCGGAGGCGTTCGGCAGGGCGGTGGCGCCCTTGAGGGTCAGGTCGTAGGTCACGTCCGCCTCGGTGGGCGAGGTGAACTCGATCTTGGAGACCTGCGCCTCGACCTGTCCGCCGCGCTCGTCGCCGCTGAACGCCTGGAGGACCGGTGCCATCCGCGCGCCGTTCTCCAGGACGGTCTGCTTGTCCTCGAGGGAGGTCTTGGGGTCGAAGAACTTCTGCCAGTTCTGCTTGATCTCGGTCTCGGCCGCCCCAGCGTCGGCGGGCGCCGTCGCGGCCGGTGACTGCTGGGTCTGCTCCACGGTCGGAGTCGGCGGTGTCTCGCTGCTCCCGCCGCCCTCGTCGTCGCTGCACGCCGCGAGGGCAGGGCCGAGGGAGAGGAGCAGGGCGGCCGCCAGTGCCGTCCCCCGCCGCCTGCGTGTTTCGTGTCGCCTGAGGTCGCTCCCGAGAACCATCTGGCTCACCACCGGGTGTCGATCCGGGCCGTGTGCGCCCGGTGCTTTCAGGGTCAGCTTGCAGGAGGCATAGTGCAAGCCATTGGCTGACATGGACAGGCACATGCGCAGAAACCCCGTGTGCACGCACACAAACCCGACGTGTGGGAGCCAGCGATGCGGACAGCCCGACTGCGGACCGTGCACCCCGTCCTGTGGGCCGGCTGGGCCGCGCTCGCGGCCGGCGCGGTGCTGTGCGTCATCGGCTGGTACGGCGTCTCCGGCGAGCGGTTCGCCGAGCGTCAGCTGCCGTACCTGGCGTCCTGCACGGTGCCCGGCGCCGCGCTGATCGTCGCCGGGGCGGTCCTGCTGGCCCATGGCCGGGGCGCCCTCGCCGCCGCGCGCGTGGAGGAACTGTACGGCCTTCTGGTGGCCGCGGAGCCCGCCGACGCCGAGGAGTCCGGGCGGGACGCCGCGGCGCCTCTGGCGGTCAGCGGGCACCTGCTGATGGTGCCCGGCGGCACGCTCTGGCACCGGGCGGACTGCCCGCTGGTCGCCGGGAAGGCGGAGGCGGTCCCCGTCGATGCCAAGCTGGTGAGGAGCGGAGAACTGGGCCCGTGCCCGATCTGTGAGCCCGCCGAAGCGGATGACTGATGTCCTCGCTGACGTACGACCTCACGCTGGCCGGTCTCTCGGTCGGCAGCGCCGCCGCGCTCACCGGGATCGGCCTGGTCGTGACGTACCGCTCGACGGGCGTGCTGAACTTCGCGCACGGGGCGATCGCGATGGTGTGCGCCTATGTGCTGCGCCAGTTCGTGGTGGAGTGGGGCTGGCCGCTGTGGGCGGGCGCGACGGTGACGCTGCTGGTCCTGGCGCCCGGTATCGGGATGCTGCTGGAACGGTTCGTCTTCCGGCCGCTGGCCGTCCTGGGCAGTGACCCGGCGCAGACCCTGGTCGCGTCCATCGGGGTGTTCGTGCTGCTCGTGGGCGGTGCGGCGCTGCTGTGGGGGCAGGGGGCGCGGGACGACGCGCCGGAGCTGGTGTCGGCGGACCCCTGGGGGCAGCTCGCGGTGGCGCTGGTGCTGGCGGCCGCGGTCGGCGCGGTGATCCGCTGGACCCGCTTCGGCCGGGAACTGCGGGCCGTGGTCGACGACCGGCAGCTGGCCGTCCTCGGAGGCATCGACGCCGACCGTGTCGCGGCCGCGGGCTGGGCGTTCGGCTCGTTCACGGCGGGCCTGACGGGCGTCCTGCTCGCCCCGTACGTGCGTCTGGACCCGTACGGCCTGCCGCTGCTGGTGATGGAGGTCGTCGCGGTCGCGGTGGTCGCGCGGATGCGCAGTCTGCCGGTCGCGGTGGTGACGGCGCTGGCGATCGGCATCGCGCAGAGCCAGCTGACCCGGCTGCATCCGTCGGGCTGGGGCGCGCCGCTGATCCAGGCCGTCGGCACGAATCTGTTCGTGGTGGCCCTGCTGATCGCGGCCCTGGTCATGCCGAGCGTGGGCACGCGCGACGCGCTCCCGCGCACGGCCGGCGCGCGCGTGCCGACCCCTCCGGGCGCCTGGATCGTGGCGATCGTCCTCTTCCTGCTCCCGCTCGGCTTCGCGGGCTCGGACCTGCACACGTCGGTGCAGGTGCCGGCGCTGGGCGTGGTGCTGCTGTCCCTGGTCGTCGTCACGGGCCGCGGCGGCCAGATCTCCCTCGGGCAGGCGGCCTACGCGGGCCTGGGCGCCCTGTTCACGGCCCTGCTGGCGGCCGGCCGCTTCCCGGGCCTGCCCCGCCTGCCGGAGCTCGCCGCACTGGCCCTGGCGGTCGTCCTGGTGGCCCCGCTGGGCCTGCTGACGGGCTGGCCGGCGATCAGCCGCCGCGGCCTCGCGCTGGCCCTGGCCACCTTCGCGGTCGGCGTCGGCGTGAGCCGCTTCGTGTTCGCCCAGCCGTACGCGATCGCGGGCCTTTCCCTCGGCCGTCCGGCGGGCTTCGAGGGCGACCGCGCGTACTACGTCCTGGAACTCGCCCTCCTCGCGGCGGCCCTGCTGGCGACCTGGCTGCTGCGCCGGGGCCGCACGGGCCGGGCCCTGGCGGCGATGCGGGACCACGAGTCCGGGGCGTCGGCGGCGGGCGTCCAGGTGCCCTCCCTCAAGCTCCTGGCCTTCGTGTCGGGCGCCGCGCTGGCCGCCCTCGGCGGCGGCATGCTCGGCATGGGCCTGCGTGCCTTCGACCCCGGCGCCTACGACCCGGTCCGCGGCCTGCTCTGGTTCGCCGCGGTGGTGGTCCTGGGCGCCGACAGCACGCTGGGCGCCCTGGCCGCCGCGGCCCTCCTGGTCGGACTGGACGCGGGCGCCCGCGGCGGCGTGGCGGCAGCACTCATCGGCGTACTGGCGATCCTGGTGGGCCGCTTCCCCGGAGGCCCGTACGAGGCCCTCCGCTCCGCAACGACCCGCCTGCGCCCGGGCCGAGGAGCCCGGCTGACGGAACAGGGGGCACGGGTACGGCGTCTGCTGCACCCTGCGGGGCCGGAACCCGCTCCGAGCCCGACTTTGACGGGCCTGACCGCCTCGACCGCACACCGAACGCCACGAGCACCCGAGGCCGCCGCCGACGCTCAACCCCCGCAGGAGCCACCCGCACCCGGCATCGGAACCCACGCCCCCGCCCTCACCACCCACAACCTCCAGGCCCGCTACGACGGATTCACCGCCCTCGACGACATCACCCTCACCGTCCCGCCCGCCCACATCACCGCCGTCGTCGGTCCCAACGGCGCCGGAAAGAGCACCCTGTTCCACTGCCTCGCCGGCACCCACCGCCCCGCACACGGCCAAGTCCGCCTCGGCGCCCGCGACATCACCCACCTGCCCGCCCACGCCCGCACCCGCCTCGGCATCGCCCGCACCTTCCAGCAACTGGCCGTCTTCCCCTCCCTGACCGTCGCCGAGAACGTGCGCGTGGGAGCCGAACAGGGCAGGCTCCAGGACCCGTCGGCCGTGGAGAGATCCCTCAGGCTTCTCGGCCTGGACGGCCCCGTACGCTCCCTGCCCGCCGCGGACCTCCCCACCGGCACCCTCAGACGCGTCGAGTTGGCCCGCGCCCTCGCCGGCGCCCCCCGCGTCCTGCTGCTCGACGAACCCGCCGCCGGCCTGGACACGGCGGAAGTCACCGCGCTCGCCCGCATCCTGAAGGCCCTCGCCGCGGACGGCATGGCCCTGCTGGTCGTGGAACACGACCTCGACCTGGTCGCCGACCTCGCCGACACCGTGCACGTCATGACGGCGGGCCGCATCGTCGCCTCCGGCCCACCCGACCGCGTACTCGACGTGCTCGACGCGGCAGGCACCCGGGAGGCCCCGGCATGACGACCATCTCGCTGCGCCACGCGCGCGTGCGCTACGGCCCCCTGGAAGCCCTGCACGGCGTCACGGTCGCCGCCGCGGGCCCCGGCCTCACCGTCCTGCTGGGACGCAACGGATCAGGGCGTACGACGGCGTTGCGGGCACTGGCCGGAACGGTGCGGCTGTCCGCGGGCGCGGTGGTGTGGGACGGCGTCGACGTGACCCGGACGCCCGCCCACGAGCGGGCCCGCCGCGGACTGTGCCTGGTCCCCGAGCGGCAGGCGGTCTTCGGCTCCCTCACCGTGCGCGAGAACCTCGAACTGGCGTCCCGGTCGTACGGCATCGCCCTGGACGCCTACCCGCCGCTGGAACCCCTCCTCGGGCGCCGCGCGGGGACGCTGTCGGGCGGCGAGCAGCGCATGCTGGCGCTCTCCCGCGCCCTGCTGGCACGCGCGCGTGTGGTCCTCGTGGACGAGCCGGCGCAGGGCATGTCGCCCCCGGTCGCCGCCCGTACGTACGAGTTGCTGAGCGGCCTCGACGCGTGCGTGGTCGTCGCCGAGCAACGACTGCCGCCGGGCCTGCGGGGCCGGGCGGCAGTCGTTCACGAACTGCGGCGGGGCGCTGTCGTGTTCAGCGGAGAGGCGGGCGAGTACGAGAGCCGGGCAGCGCGGCGTTCAGCCTCGCGCCCCTCGGCATGATCAGCAGGCTGGGCGCGAGGCGGTTCTTGGTGACTTCGGGCGCGAGGCGGTTCTTGGTGACTTCGGCCTGGGGCTTCTCCAGCTTCATACGGCCCTTGAGCCCGTACCGCCTGGAGCAGTGCGGCCAGGCCCCCCAGCCCTGCACCTCCACGACCTTGCGGGCGATGTGGATCTGCTCGGTGCGGCTGGCGAGGTCCGCGCGCGGGGCGTACTTCAGCCCGCCGAAGCCCTCCCAGGTCGACTGCGAGAACTGAAGCCCGCCGAAGTGGCCGTTGCCGGTGTTGATGTGCCAATCCCCGCCGCTCTCGCACTTGGCGACACAGCCCCAGGGCCAATGACTCTTGGCACAGGCCAGGGACGCGGGTTTGGGAGGAGGACCGGAGGCCGGTAGCGGAGACGCCACCTGGGGCGCGTACGTGGCGTGCGACGCGCCCGGGCTGACGGCGGTCAACAGGACGGTGGCCAGGGCGATCGTGAGCGGTGCGTATTTCATATCAGCACGCTAGGCAGCTTATTGCCGACGACCGGTGCGGCGCGTCCTACGACGACGAGTGCCCCACCCGGTCGGCGGACCGGGCGGGGCCCCGAGGGCGGTGCTCAGAGTTCGAGACGCTGCCCCGGCATGATCAGGTGGGGATCACCGCCGATGACGGACTTGTTGGCGGCGTAGAGCTGCCGCCAGGTGGTCCCGTGCCGGGCGGCGATACCGCTCAGCGTGTCGCCCGCACGGACGGTGTAGTCGTCGCGGGACGAGTTTCGGGTCGTGTTCCCCGACGAGCGCTCCGGCGCCTGTGACGGAGCTGCGGGCGCCGACTTGGCGGTCGACGGGGCCGCCTTGCCCGCGGAGGACGCCGAACCGCCCGCGGAGGCCGCGGGTGCGCTCCCGTACGCGCCGGCCCGGGCCGAACAGGTGGGCCAGGCGCCCCACCCCTGGGCGCGCTGGACCTTGGTGGCCACGGCGATCTGCTGGGCCCTGGTGGCCCCGTCCGCCGTCGGCGCGTAGGCCGTACCGCCGTACGCGCGCCAGGTGGAGGCGGAGAACTGAAGCCCGCCGTAGTAGCCGTTGCCGGTGTTGATGTGCCAGTTGCCGCCGCTCTCGCACTGTGCGATGCGGTCCCACACTCCGCTGTCCGCCGCCGCGGCGTTGCCGGTCGCGGCCAGCAGTCCGAGCGGGGCGAGCAGTGCCGCCCCGGCGAGGACCGCCGTCGTACGCGTCCGGCTTCCGTTCGAAGCCTTCGGCGCCTTGCGAGCGTTGTTGTGAGTGTTATCGGCACATTCGGACATGTAGGTCCCTCTCGAAGGACCCGGGCTCCCCCAGGACGGAACGCCGCCCGCCACGCCATGGGGCGTGTGGATGGCGCTCGCCCCGTCCGCCGGAAGGTCGTGCTGTGAAGCCTGTTGGTGCGTTCGGCGGACGTACCCGAGCGGTGCTCGCTGCACACGGCGGAGGAATGTAGGGACATCGACCGGCCGGGATCAACCAACTCCTTGTCGGTCCAGGCCAGTTCGCAGTTACCTCCGGTATCGGCGATTTTCGGCCACCCACTTCATTCCCTGATTTCCGGATTTGTCGACCAGCAACCCCGACGATCTGTGATACACCCCACGCAACCAACTTCCTTGCATTTCCCAGGACTTGACGGTGAGTGGGCAATTCCGCACGCAAGGTGACCCTGCGCGTCGGATGGTTCGATTCCGTTCGCTGTCGTGCGTGACTCCCGCCACAGATCGCCCGTTGTCTTCTTCATGAGCCCGGGACCCGCCCGGTTCACGGACCGGGAGCCACCCGGCCCCGCCACGCACCACATCCCGAGGAGCCACCCGTGCCGCGCATGCTCGATGTCAGCGACGAGGTACGTGCCGAGATCGGCGACGAGGAAGCCGACCGGCTGCTCGCCGGGGAGAACGCCCCCGGCAGTTACGACTGCACGTCCTGCCGCACCCCGGGCGACTCCGGACAGGAGCGCACCAGCACCGTCCTGTTCATCGGCGACGAGACCGCCGTCCTCGCCTTCGCCCACGCCACCTGCCTGCCGTCACAGGTCGTCCAGGTCACCGAGGAGCAGCTGCAGGGCGCCGTGAAGTCCATCACCGGTGACCGGGTCGACCTGGAGCCGGACGCGATCGTGCCGGAGCAGGCCGTACTCGGTGTGACCAGCGGGCTGGTGCTGATCGCCGGGGAACTGCACCCCGCGCTCGTCGTCGAGCCGACCGGGCCCATCGTGCGCCCCGGCGCGGTCGGTGCCGGTGACGACTTCCTGCCGCTGCTCATCGAACAGGGGTTCATGCCGGCGACCGAGCTCGCCGATGTGCCGCCGGTGCTGCACGGGTGGTCCGTACTGCTGGCCATGGGACAGTTGCACGCGGTGCTCCAGCCGGGCGCGAACGGCGGGCAGCCGATCGCGTGGTGGCAGGCGCATCAGCCGCTGCTGGTGACGGACGGGTGGCGGGCCGCCGCGAACAAGCACCAGCAGGTACTGATGTTCGCCGCGCCCGTGGGCTCCATCGGGCGGCAGCCGCGCGAGGATCTGCTGCGGGACGCGCTGGACAAGGCCGCGGCGAACGGGAAGTTGGTCGCGGCGGCGCTGCCGCTTGCCGGGACCTGAGTGCGCCTACCCGGTGGGGCCTGCGGGTCATACGGCGGCTGCAAGATCGTTGTGGCTGATCGCGCAGTTCCCCGCGCCCCTAAAGGGGCGCCTCCGGACCGCATCTCATGAGGCGTGACGTCGTTTGGACATACGTGCATGCATACGACGTTCCCCGCCATCAGGGCGGCTCATCGCCCACGCCTATCTACGACGCGCTCTATGCCGAGTACGTCAAGTCCTTCCGTTCGCTGCCGGGTGATCGCAGTGGCGAGGAGGACCTGGGGTTCATCGCCTTCGGGAACATCGAGCGTGCTACGGGGCCGTACGGCGGGCATCGCCCGGGGTCGTTCAGCAGCTCGTACAGCGCCTACAGCGCGGGGGCGCACAGCGCGCGCCACGGCAGCGGTCAGCAGCCGCAGTGGCAGCGCGTCGGGCACATCGGTCAGCAGGGCACGGGGATGCACCACGTCCCGGCCGCCCTGCCGCCGGCGCGCCGAGGCTGAACACATGTGAAGGGCGGCCCCATTGCGGGCCGCCCTTCAGCCATGTCCGCCACTTCTTCTACTTCTTCTTGCCGCGCTTCTCGCGGACCCGCACCGAGATGTGGATCGGCGTCCCCTCGAAGCCGAACTCCTCACGCAGCCGGCGCTCGATGAAGCGGCGGTAGCCCGCCTCGATGAAGCCGGAGGCGAAGAGCACGAACCGCGGGGGCTTGGTTCCCGCCTGGGTGCCGAACAGGATGCGGGGCTGCTTGCCTCCGCGGATCGGGTGCGGATGGGCGGCGACCAGCTCACCGAGGAAGGCGTTCAGCCGGCCGGTCGGGACCCGGGTCTCCCAGCCCGCGAGGGCCGTCTCGATCGCCGGGACCAGCTTCTCCATGTGCCGTCCGGTGCGCGCCGAGACGTTCACCCGGGGCGCCCAGACGACCTGGCCGAGCTCGGTCTCGATCTCCCGCTCCAGGTAGTAGCGGCGCTCCTCGTCGAGGGTGTCCCACTTGTTGTAGGCGATGACGATCGCCCGGCCCGCCTCGACGGCCATGGTGACGATGCGCTGGTCCTGGACCGAGATGGACTCGGAGCCGTCGATCAGGATGACCGCGACCTCGGCCTTCTCGACGGCGGCCGCGGTGCGCAGCGAGGCGTAGTAGTCGGCGCCCTGCTGGAGGTGGACGCGCTTGCGGATGCCCGCCGTGTCGACGAACTTCCAGGTGACACCGCCGAGTTCGATGAGCTCGTCGACCGGGTCACGGGTGGTGCCGGCCAGCTCGTTGACGACGACGCGCTCCTCGCCGGCCACCTTGTTCAGCAGCGAGGACTTGCCGACGTTCGGGCGGCCGATCAGGGCGATGCGGCGCGGGCCGCCGACCCCGGTGCCGAAGGTCTGCGCGGGCGCCTCCGGCAGCGCCTCCAGGACGGCGTCCAGCATGTCGCCGGTGCCGCGGCCGTGCAGCGCCGAGACCGGGTGCGGCTCACCGAGGCCGAGGGACCACAGGTAGGAGGCGTCGGCCTCGCCGCTGGGGCCGTCGACCTTGTTGGCGCACAGCACCACGGGCTTGCCGGCCTTGCGCAGCAGCCGTACGACCGCCTCGTCGGTGTCGGTGGCGCCCACCTTGGCGTCGACGACGAACACGACGGCGTCGGCTGCCTCGATGGCGAACTCGGCTTGCGCCGCCACGGAGGCGTCGATGCCGAAGACGTCCTGCTCCCAGCCGCCGGTGTCGACGACCTTGAAGCGGCGGCCCGCCCACTCGGCCTCGTAGGTCACGCGGTCGCGGGTGACGCCCGGCTTGTCCTCGACGACGGCCTCGCGGCGGCCGATGATGCGGTTGACGAGAGTCGACTTGCCGACGTTCGGCCGTCCGACGACGGCGAGGACGGGCAGCGGGCCGTGGCCGGCCGCCTCGATGGCGCCCTCGACGTCCTCGACGTCGAAGCCCTCTTCCGCGGCGAGCTCCATGAACTCCGCGTACTCGGCGTCGCCAAGCTCTCCGTGGTCGTGCTCCTCGCCCGAGCCCTCGGAGTGGATGTGGTCGTTCATGAAGTCCGTACCTCGTCGTTCATCGTGGTGATCGGTGGAACGCCCGGATTCTCCCGGCTGATCCACTACTCAGTGTCGCCTAGCGGCCGGTCAGCCGCCTGGCGTTTTCCAGGTGCTCCGTGAGCTCCTTCTGGATGCGCTCGGTCGCCTCGTCCAGCGCCCTGCGGGTGCGCCGCCCGCTGCCGTCCCCTGCCTCGAAGGGCTCGCCGAAGACGACGTCGACCCGGTGCCGCAGCGGAGGCAGCCCCTTGACCAACCGTCCGCGCTTCTCGGAGCTTCCCAGCACCGCGACCGGGACGATCGGGGCGTCGCCGCGCACGGCGAAGTAGGCGAGCCCGGCGCGCAGCGAGGCGAAGTCGCCCTCGCCCCGGGTGCCCTCGGGAAATATGCCGAGGACGCCGCCGTTCTTCAGGACGTCGATGGCCTGCGTGATGGCCGTGCGGTCGGCGGCGTGCCGGTCCACCTTCAGCTGGCCGATGCCGGTCAGGAAGGGGTCGAGCGGGCCGACGAACGCTTCCTTCTTGATCAGGAAGTGCACGGGGCGGGGCGCCACGCCCATCACCATCGGCCCGTCGATGTTGTGGCTGTGGTTCACCGCGAGGATGACCGGCCCGGTCGCGGGCACCTTCCAGGCACCCAGGACCCGCGGCCGCCACAGCCCGAACATCAGGCCGACGCCGATGCGCCGACCGACGTCGGCACCCCGCTCTGACGGAAGGCTCACTTCGCGGCTCGCTTCTCCTCGACGAGCGTGACGACGCACTCGATGACCTGCTGCAGCGTGAGCGCGGTGGTGTCCACCTCGACCGCGTCGCCCGCCTTGGCGAGCGGCGAGGTCTTGCGGCTGGAGTCGGCCGCGTCACGCTTGATCAGGGCCTCACGGGTGGCGTTGACGTCGGCGCCCTTGAGCTCACCGCTGCGGCGGGCGGCACGGGCCTCCGGGGAGGCGGTGAGGAAGATCTTCAGGTCGGCGTCGGGCAGCACGGTCGTACCGATGTCGCGGCCCTCGACGACGATGCCGTACTCGGCGGAGGTCGCCAGCGAGCGCTGGAGCTCGGTGATCCGGGCCCGGACCTCGGGCACCGCGCTGACCGCGCTGACCTTGGAGGTGACCTCCTGGGTGCGGATCGGGCCGGCCACGTCGGTGCCGTCGACGTTGATCGTCGGGTTGTCCGGGTCGGTGCCGGAGATGATCTCGGGCTTGCCGGCGACGGCCGCGATCGCGGTCGGGTCCTCGATGTCGATGCCGTTGGTCACCATCCACCAGGTGATGGCCCGGTACTGGGCGCCGGTGTCGAGGTAGCTCAGCCCGAGCTGCGCGGCGACGGCCTTCGACGTGCTCGACTTGCCCGTGCCGGAGGGGCCGTCGATGGCGACAATCACGGGCTTGGCGGCACCGTTTTCCACGGGGGGACACCTTCCTGGTGCGGTGTGGCGGGAGTGTGGGGACGCGAAGGCGCCCCGCACAAGGTTACTGGGTTCCCGTCACTCGTCCGGCCGCGCCTGATCGGCGGCCTACTGCCGGATCGCCCAGCCCCGCTCCCGCAGGGCGGCGCTGAGCACCGTCGCCGCCTTGGGCTCCACCATCAGCTGGACCAGGCCGGCCTGCTGCCCGGTCGCGTGCTCGATCCGTACGTCCTCGATGTTGACCCCGGCCCGGCCGGCGTCCGCGAAGATCCGCGCCAGCTGTCCCGGCTGGTCGTCGATGAGCACGGCGACGACCTCGTAGACCCGCGGAGCGGCCCCGTGCTTGCCGGGCACCCGCACCTGGCCCGCGTTTCCGCGGCGCAGCACGTCCTCGATCCCGGCCGTGCCCTCGGTCCGCTTGTCCTCGTCGGACGACTGGAGCGCGCGCAGCGCCCGTACCGTCTCCTCCAGGTCGGCGGCGACGTCGGTGAGCAGGTCGGCGACCGGTCCCGGGTTCGCGGAGAGGATGTCGATCCACATCCGGGGGTCGGAGGCCGCGATCCGGGTCACGTCCCGGATGCCCTGGCCGCACAGCCGTACGGCAGTCTCCTCGGCGCTCTCCAGACGCGCGGCGACCATGCTGGACATCAGATGGGGCATGTGGGACACCAGGGCGACCGCGCGGTCGTGGGCGTCGGAGTCCATCACCACCGGCACCGCGCGGCAGTGCGAGACCAGCTCCAGGGCGAGGTTCAGCACCTCGGTGTCGGTGTCGCGGGTCGGCGTCAGCACCCAGGGCCGGCCCTCGAAGAGGTCGCCGGTAGCGGCGAGCGGGCCGGACTTCTCGCGGCCGGACATGGGGTGCGTGCCGATGTACGCCGACAGGTCGAGCCCGAGCGCCTCCAGCTCACGGCGCGGCCCGCCCTTGACGCTGGCCACGTCGAGGTAGCCGCGGGCCACGCCCCTGCGCATGGCGTCGGCGAGCACCCCGGCCACGTGCGCGGGCGGGGCGGCGACGATCGCGAGGTCGACGGGCCCGTCGGGGGCCTCGTCGGTGCCGGCGCCGAGCGCGGCGGCGGTGCGGGCCTGCTCGTGGTCGTGGTCGGCGAGGTGGACGACGACACCGCGGGCGGCGAGCGCCAGCGCGGCGGACGTGCCGATGAGGCCGGTGCCGATGACGAGTGCGGTTCTCACTGGGCGATGTCCTTGCGCAGGGCGGCCGCGGCACCGAGGTAGACGTGCGCGATGTCGGCGCGGGGCCGGTCGGACTCGATGTGCGCGAGGACGCGTACGACCCGGGGCATGGCGCCCTCGATGTCCAGTTCCTGGGCGCAGATCAGCGGTACGTCGGCGAAGCCGGGGCCGAGCTTGCGGGCGGCGGCGGCCGGGAAGTCGCTGTGCAGGTCGGGCGTGGCCGTGAACCAGATGCTGATCAGGTCGTCCGCGGCGAGGTCGTTCCGCTCCAGGATCGCGGTGAGCAGGGCCCCGACCTGCTCGTCCATGTGGCCGGCGTCGTCCCGCTCCAGCTGGACGGCCCCCCGGACCGCTCGTACCGCCACGGCGCTGCTCCTTGCTGAGTTACGGATCGGCTCTTCGGAAGTCCAGCCTAGTCAGCCCGCGTACGGCTCACGCGTCTCGCCCGCCCGCTGAGACACCCGGCCGCACCGGGCCGTCACGCGAGCGATTCGCGCGTTTTCCTCCACTCCATCCTAGGTTGCTTCGACTTTGTCGCTTTGGGTGCAAAGATGCTGTTGATCCGCTCGGAGCGGCTTCCGGGCCGGCCACTGCCCTCTGGTTTCTTCCGCACTTTCGGAGTGACGACATGACCAACCGTCCGACGCGGCGCACGATCCTCATGGCCACGGGCGCGACGGGCGCGACGGCGCTCGTCGCCGCCTGCGGCGGCTCCGACGACAACGGCGGCGGCGACTCGGCGTCGACCACGACCACCGCCCCCGGCCAGGACGGCGCGGGCGACAAGCTCGCCGACACGGCCGACATCCCGGTGGGCGGGGGCACGATCTTCAAGGACCAGAAGGTCGTGGTGACCCAGCCGGAGGAGGGCCAGTTCAAGGCCTTCTCAGCCATCTGCACCCACCAGCAGTGCCTGGTCGGCAGCGTCTCGGACGGGACGATCAACTGCCCGTGCCACGGCAGCAAGTTCAAGATCACCGACGGTGCGGTCGCCAACCCTCCGGCCACGCGGCCCCTGCCGGCGGAGAACATCGTCGTGGACGGAAATTCGATCAGCCTGGCGTGATCCGCCGCGTACGCTCCGGGACATGCATCCCGAGACCCTGGTACGCGACCACACGGTCTACGCCTGTGTGATGGGTTCGCGCGCCTTCGGTCTGGCCACGGACGGCAGCGACACCGACCGCCGGGGCGTGTTTCTCGCCCCGACGCCGCTCTTCTGGCGCTTCGACAAGCCGCCGACGCATGTCGAGGGCCCGTTGAAGGAGCAGTTCAGCTGGGAGCTGGAGCGCTTCTGCGAGCTGGCCCTGCGCGCCAACCCGAACATCCTGGAGTGCCTGCACTCCCCGCTCGTGGAGCACGTCGACGGCACCGGCCGCGAGCTGCTCGCCCTGCGCGAGGCGTTCCTGTCCCGGCAGGCGTACGAGACGTTCACGCGCTACGCGCTCGGCCAGCGCAAGAAGCTGGAGGCCGACATCCGGCTGCACGGCGCCCCGCGCTGGAAGCACGCGATGCACCTCCTGCGGCTGCTGACGAGCGCCCGCGACCTGCTGCGCACCGGGCACCTGACGATCGACGTCGGCGATCTGCGCGAGCCGCTGCTCCAGGTCAAGCGCGGCGAGGTGCCCTGGCCGGAGGTGGAGTCCCGGATGACCCGCCTGGCGGGCGAGGCGGAGGAGGCCCTGCGCGCGAGCCCGCTCCCGGCCGAGCCGGACCGCCGACGGGTGGAGGACTTCCTGGTCCGCGTCCGCCGCGCCTCAGCCCTCCAACCGGATCCGGACGACGAAGGCGTGCAGGGCGTCGTGGGCAGCGGGGGCGTCGGGCAGGGCTGAGGCCGCCTGTGCCTCGTCCAGCACGCCGTGCAGCCGCTCCACGTCAGCCGCCACGCGCGCGTGGTCGACGTCGGCGGCCCCGTGCTCACGCGCCGCCTTGGCCTCGATCAGCTCCGGCAGGTAGCCGGGCGCGTCGACCTCGCCGAGCAGCGTGGGCAGATGCGCCTGCACCTCACCGCTGCGCATCAGATGCACCCCGGTGAGCAGCGCCCGGAAGGTGTAGAGCAGCGGCTTGAGCTCGCCGGTCTTCTCGAACAGCCGCCACTGCGTGCCGGCGAACCCCCGGTAGTGATGCGCGTGGTGACCGGTGAGCACGCCGGGCGCGAGGTCGGTCAGTTCCCGGTGGGCGTCGGTGGTGTGCACGACGAGCGGCGAGAGCAACTGCTCCAGCACATAGCCGTTGCGGCGCAGCATCAGCCGTACGAACTTGCGCAGGTCGTGCGTGACCAGGTCCATCTCGACGCCGTCGCGCAGCCACATCCGCGACCGTGTCTCGTCCGGCTCCCGCAGCCCGACGAGGTCGGCGGTCGGCAGCAGGTGCACCCCGCGCAGGTCGACGTCCGAGTCGCGCGACGGGAAGCCGTACAGATGCGCGCCGGAGACGGTCGCGAAGAGCACCGGGTCGGGCTGTTCGGCGACGACGGGCGCGAGGTCGATGTCCAGGGCGTCGATCACCCCTCAAGCGTCCCAGAGCGCTCCGAGGGTCATGAGGTCGCCCCGGTACTCGATCCGGTCCGCCCACTGAGTCGGCCAGACGTCCGCGCCGAGCCAGGCGCCTGCGAACGCCCCGGCCAGGCAGGCGATCGAGTCCGAGTCCCCGGCGGTGCAGGCGGCCCGCCGCAGCGCGGTCAGCGGCTCGTCGACGAACCACAGGAAGCACAGCAGCGCGGTGGCCATGGCCTCCTCGGCGATCCAGCCCTCGCCGGTCGCCAGGCAAGGGTCGGTCTCCGGCGAGACGGTGCGCACGGCCTCCTGGAGGCGGTCCAGGACGCCCAGGCACTCGTCCCAGCCACGCGCGATGAAGTGCTCGGCCGAGGGGTCCTGGCTGCGCGTCCACAGATCGCCGAGCCAGCGCTCGTGGTACTGGGTGCGGTTCTCGTAGGCGTACGACCGCAGCAGCCCGACCAGCCCGGTCGGCTCGGCACCCTGCGCGAGGAGCCGTACGGCGTGCGCGGTCAGGTCGGACGCGGCGAGCGCCGTCGGGTGCCCGTGGGTGAGCGCCGACTGCAACTGGGCGGCGCCCGCCCGCTGTTCGTCGCTCAGCCCGGGGACGAGTCCGATCGGCGCGACGCGCATGTTGGCGCCGCAGCCCTTGGAGCCGATCTGGCTGGCGTCCTGCCAGGGCAGGTCGGGGCGCTCCAGCAGATCGCAGGCCCTGAGGCAGGTGTTGCCGGGGGCGCGGTTGTTCTCCGGTGAGCGATTCCACGCGACGAACTCCGCGCGTACCGGCTCCACCATGGCCTCGGGCCCGAGTACACCCAGATCCATGGCCGTCCGCAGCCCCTTCCCCAACGCCAGCGTCATCTGGGTGTCGTCGGTGACGATGGCCGGCGTCGGCAGTTCCATCCCGCGCCACGGGCCGCACTTGGCGAGGATCGACGGCACGTCGTCGAACTCGGTCGGGAAGCCGAGCGCGTCCCCGAGGGCGAGGCCGAGCAGGGAGCCGGTGGCGGCGCGCTTGCGGACGGTGGTCGTGGTCATGCGGGTCCTTCCGAAGTGGGCCGCAGCAGGGGCGGATGAAGGGTCGTGGCGGTGCCGGCGCGGTACAGCGCGGCCGGCTTGCCGCGGCCGCCGGTGAGCCGGGCGGCGCCGGGGACGGGTTCGACGAAGCCCGGCGTGGCGAGCACCTTGCGGCGGAAGTTGGGCCGGTCAAGGGCGGTGCCCCACACCACCTCGTAGACGTGCTGCAACTCGCCGAGCGTGAACTCGGGCGGGCAGAAGGCGGTGGCCAGTCCCGAGTACTCCAGCTTCGCGCCGACGCGTTCATGGGCGTCGGCCAGGATCCGGTCGTGGTCGAAGGCGAGCGGCCCCGCCTTGGCGTACGGCACCCAGCGGGCCTGCGCCGCGTCGCTGCCGCCGTGCGGTTCGGGAGGGTGGGGCAGCAGCGCGGCGAACGCGACGGTCACGACCCGCATCCGGGGGTCGCGGTCGGGTTCGCTGTAGGTCCGCAGCTGCTCCAGGTGCAGTCCGGAGACGTCCGACAGGCCGGTCTCCTCGGCGAGTTCACGCCGGGCGGCGGTCTCCGCCGACTCGTCCGGCTGCACGAAGCCGCCGGGCAGCGCCCAGTGTCCCCGGTACGGCTCCTGCCCGCGCTCAACGAGCAGGACGTGCAGGACGCCGTCGAGGATCGTGAGGACGGCGAGGTCGGCGGTGACGGCGAAGGGTTCATGGGCGTACTTGTCGTACTCCACCGCGTCGTGGTCCATACGAACCCACCCCCTTAATAGTCACTACGACTATAAAGAGGGTGGGGAGGTCAGAGCAACCCCCTGGCCTAGGTCCGGCCGCGGCCGGGCGCGAACGCCGCCACCGCCGCTCCGACGGCCGCCGCGCCCGCACTCACCCACAGCGCCGCCCCGGCGCCGTCGACGAACGCCCCGGGCGAGCCGTAGCCGCCGTACGTCGTGAACACGGCCGCGGCGACGGCGACCCCGAAGACGCCGCCCAGTTCGCGCAGCGCGTTGTTGACACCGGCCGCGACACCGGCGTCGCCCAGCGGGACGGACGAGGTCACGGCGTTGGCCACGCTCGGGAACACCATGGAGATGCCGATGCCCGCGACGATCAGCGGGAGGACGAGGCTGCCGTATCCGACGCCGGGTTCGAGCCGGCCGGCCAGCAGGGCGAGGCCAGTCGCCTGGAGGACGAGGCCGCCGAGCATGAACGGCCGGTTCCCGAACCGGTCGGCGAGCGCCCCGGCGATCGGCGCGACCAGCAGGGGCGTGGCGTTCCAGACGAGGATGCGGACGCCCGCCTCCAGCGGGGAGTAGCCGAGGCCGAGCTGGAAGAGCTGCGTGATCATGAACAGGGCGCCGAGCAGCGAGGCGAAGAGGAGGAAGCCGGAGGCGTTGGCGGTCGAGAAGCCGCGCCGCCGGAAGTGCGAAAGGGGCAGCATCGGGTAGCGGGCGCCGGCGCGTTCCCAGGCCAGGAACCCCGCGACGAACACCGCCCCGACCGCCAGCGCGGTCAGCACCTCGGCGCTCCCCCAGCCGGCCTCCGGCGCCCGCACCGGCGCCCAGGCGAGGCCCGTCAGGCCCACGGCCGCCAGCGCCAGCCCGACCAGGTCGAGTTGGGGCCGGGTGCCGTAGCTCTCGCGCAGCCTGGTCGCGGCCAGGGGCAGCATCGCGAGCCCGATGGGCACGTTCAGCCAGAAGATCCACTGCCAGGACAGGCCCTCGGTGACGGCGCCGCCCAGCACCGGCCCGGCGGCCACGCCGAGTCCGGTCACACCGCCCCACATCCCGATGGCGACGCCCCGCTTCTCGGCCGGGAACGCCTCGCTGATCAGGGTCAGCGTGAGCGGCAGCAGGACGGCGGCCCCGGCGCCCTGGAGCAGGCGGGCGCCGATGAGCTGGCCCGGGCCCTGGGCGAGGGCCGCCGCGGCCGAGGCGAGCGTGAAGACGGCGAGGCCGACGACGTACATCCGCCGCCGCCCGAACCGGTCGCCGAGCGCGGCGCCGGTCAGGGTGAGGCAGGCGAAGACGAGGTTGTAGGCGTTGATCGTCCACTCCAGCTCGGACAGGCTCGCCCCGAAGTCCGCGCGCAGCGCGGGCAGCGCGGTGGCGACGACCACGACGTCGAGGGAGCACAGCAGCGCGCCGAGGCCGGCGAGGGCGACGGTCCACACGCGCCCGGTCGGGGCCCGTTCGGCGGGTGGTGTGCGCAGTGGCGGGGCTTTGAGGATGTCGGTCATGGCCGTGCCTTCCGTGAGTCGCTCGGATCACTCACGGAAGGCAGACCCGGCTCACCCCGGAAAGGAATCGCGGCGGCCCAGGAAGGCCAGCAGCCGCACGTCGGCACGCGCGCGTGGTGCCACGTCGACCGGCGCGCCGAAGCGCACACCCCGGTCCTCCTCCGCGACCACCAGGCGGGCCACGCCCAGCAGTTCGGCGGCGAGGGAGGCCGGGATGGGCCTGGGCCGGCCGCACGCCTGGGCGACGTCCCAGCCGTGCACGGCTATCTCGACGGCGCCCACGGCACCCATCACCCGCACGTCCAGCGGCCGTTCACCGACCAGGACGCGCTCCTCGGCGGGCCCGGCGGCCCAGGCTCCGAGCACTGCGCACGCGCGCGTACGCAGGCCGCAGACCCGGTCGGCACGCGGGAACAGCCCGATCCGCCCGCCCGTCAGTCCCTCGTACAGCGCGTCCAGCGAGTCGTCGATGTGCGTGAGCAGTTCCCCGAGGTCCCACTCGGCGCAGGGTGTCCCGCGCCCCAGGTTCACCGACCCGATCTCCGCGACGCTCCCCAGCGTGTAGGCGAGCGAACGCTCCAGCAGCTCCCCGGAGTTCACGACAGCTCCTTCGGCAGTCCGAACCGGTCCAGCACCCGCGGATCGAGGAAGGCGGTGACGCGGGCCAGTGAATCCTTGCGCACGGTCAGCACCTGCACGGAGTGTCCGCGGAAGACGCCGTCCGCGCCCCGTACGTACATCGCCACGGCCGGCTGCCCGTTCGCGCGCGTGCGCAGCATCCGCAGGGTGCCCTTCTCGTGCACCCGTGCCCGGAGGAACCGCAGCACGTCCGCCCTGCCGCTGTACCACTGCGCGAACGGCGGCATCTCCAGCTCGACGCCGTCCTGGAGAAGGTCGATCAGCGAGTCCAGGTCGGCGTTCTCGAAGGCGGCCACGTACCGGTCGAGCACCTCGCGGTCGGCGGCGCCCTCCGGCTCCTGAACGAGGTCCTCGTCGGGCGCCACCTCGTCGAGACGGGCACGCGCGCGTTGCAGGCTGCTCTTCACGGCCGCGGTGGACGTGCCGAGCAGCGAGGCCACCTCGGCCGCCCGCCACGCCAGCACGTCCCGCAGGATCAGCACGGCCCGCTGCCGTGCCGGCAGATTCTGGAGCGCCGCGACCAGCGCCAGGCGCAGGCTCCCCCGCGCGGCCACGACGTTCGCCGGGTCGACGAGCGCGTCGGGCAGCGGCTGGAGCCACGGAACGTCCGTCAAGGAGGCCGTCAGCGGCTCCTCAGGCGCCTCTGCGGGCCCGCCGAGCCCCGAGGGCAGCGGACGTCGCGCGCGGCTCTCCAGGGCCGTCAGACACGTGTTGGTGGCGATCCGGTGCAGCCAGGTCCGCAACGAGGCGCGGCCCTCGTAGCCGTCGTAGGACCGCCAGGCCCGCAGATACGTCTCCTGCACCAGATCCTCGGCCTCGTCGACCGAGCCCAGCATCCGGTAGCAGTGCGCGAGCAGCTCCCGCCGGTACGGGTCGGTCAGCCGGACGAACTCGTCCCGGTCCGCAGTGGTCGCACTCATCCCCGCTCCCTCCGTCACCAGTACAGACCGGCGTGGGGGCGAAAACGCATCGGCCGGCCCCGGATCTGTTCCGGGGCCGGCCGACACATCGACTCGTCGGGCCTTCTAGAGGTCGACTTCCTGCATGAGCATCCCGACCTCGGTGTTCGAAAGGCGTCGCAGCCAGCCCGACTTCTGGTCGCCCAGCGTGATCGGCCCGAAGGCGACGCGCACCAGCTTGTCGACCGGGAAACCGGCCTCGGCGAGCATGCGGCGCACGATGTGCTTGCGGCCCTCGTGCAGGGTGACCTCGACCAGGTAGTTCTTGCCGGTCTGCTCGACGACCCGGAAGTGGTCCGCGCGGGCGTAACCGTCCTCCAGCTGGATGCCGTCCTTGAGCTTCTTGCCCAGGTCGCGCGGGATCGGGCCCACGATGTGCGCGAGGTAGACCTTCTTCACGCCGTAGCGGGGGTGGGTCAGCCGGTGCGCCAGCTCGCCGTGGTTGGTGAGCAGGATCACGCCCTCCGTCTCGGTGTCGAGCCGCCCGACGTGGAAGAGCCGCGTCTCCCGGTTGGTGACGTAGTCGCCGAGGCACTGCCGGCCCTCGTTGTCCTCCATCGTCGACACGACGCCGGCGGGCTTGTTCAGCGAGAAGAACTGGTACGACTGCGTCGCGACGGTCAGGCCGTCGACCCTGACCTCGTCCTTCTCCGGGTCGACGCGCTTGCCCTGCTCGAGGACGATCTCGCCGTTGACCTCGACCCGGGCCTGCTCGATCAGCTCCTCGCAGGCACGCCGTGAGCCGTAGCCCGCGCGGGCGAGGACCTTCTGGATCCGCTCGCCCTCCTGCTCCGCGCCCGGGAAGGTCTTGGGCAGCTTGACGTCCTTCTTGCCGGCGTAGCGCTCACGGTTGCGCTCCTCGGCCCGAGCGTCGTACTCACGGGACGTGGCCGGAGCCGAACGGCCGCGGCCGGTGCCCTGGGACTGCTTGGGGCCGCCCTTGGCGCCGCCGCGCGCCGAGGCGCCGCGCCCCGACTTCGGACCGTCCTGGGTGGCGCCGGGGCCGACGTCGTAGCGCCGCTCCTCCGGGCGCGGCTTCTTCGCCCGGCCGCCCTGCTTGTCGTCGCGGTTGTTTCCGGCGCCGCGGAAGTTACCGCGGCCACCGCTGCTTCCGCCGCGGCCGCCGCTGTTGCCACCACGGCTCCCGCCGTTGTTTCCGCTGCTGTTCCTGCCGCTGCTGCTTCGCATCAAAATTCCGTCTGGTCGTCTGCGTCGTCGGTGCCCCGTGGTGCCGGGGCGCCCGGACCGTCATCGGGAGCGTCCGGGTCGAACGACGGCACGCCTTCCTGGGTCTCGGCCTCGATCGCCTCCGCCTCCGGGAGGAAGGGCGCGAGCTCCGGGAGCTCGTCCAGACCGCGCAGGCCCATCCGCTCCAGAAAGTAGTTCGTCGTCCTGTACAGGATCGCACCTGTTTCGGGTTCCGCGCCCGCCTCCTCGACCAGCCCGCGCTGGAGGAGGGTGCGCATCACACCGTCGCAGTTGACTCCGCGTACGGCGGAGACCCGGCTGCGGCTGACCGGCTGGCGGTAGGCGACGACCGCGAGGGTCTCCAGGGCGGCCTGCGTGAGCCGGGCGGTCTGCCCGTCCAGGATCAGGCGTTCCACGGCCGGGGCGTACTCGGCACGCGTGTAGTAGCGCCAGCCGCCCGCGACGAACCGCAGCTCGAAGCCGCGGCCCTGCACGGCGTACTCGTCGGCGAGTTCCCGCAGGGCGTCGGCGACCTGGCGTCTGGGCCGCTCCAGGATCTTCGCGAGATGCTCCTCGGTGGCGGGCTCGTCCACGACCATGAGCATCGCCTCAAGGGCGGGCTTGAGGTCGAGGTCCGCGACGGTACGCAGCCCGGCCGGAAGTTCGGTGGTCTCCTCACTCACGCCTTCTTCTCCTCCCGCTTGGGCGGCTCGGGCGGCCGGTCGAACTCGTCGGTCACCATCGGCGCCTCGTCACCCTCCCCGCCGGTCCAGCGCACCAGGAGCTCGCCGAGCGCGGTCTCCTGGTCGAGGGCTACGGCCTTCTCCCGGTACAGCTCCAGCAGGGCCAGGAAGCGTGCGACGACGGTCAGGGTGTCGTCGGTGTCCTCGACCAGGGCCTGGAAGCTGACCTCGCCGAGCTCCTTCAGCCGCGCGACGACGATCCCGGCCTGTTCCTGCACGCTGACCAGCGGCGCGTGGATGTGATCGACGTAGACCTGCGGCTTGGGCTTGGGCTGCATCGCCTTGACCGCGAGCCTGGCGAATCCTTCCGCCCCGATGCTGATGACGACCTCTGGCAGCAGCTCGGCATGGTGCGGTTCGAGCCCGACGGTGCGTGGATAACGCCGCGCCTCCTCGTCGAGCCGGCGGTTGAAGATGTCCGCGATCTGCTTGTACGCCCGGTACTGGAGCAGCCGCGCGAACAGCAGGTCCCGGGCCTCCAGCAGCGCGAGGTCGGCCTCGTCCTCCACCTCGGCGGAGGGCAGCAGCCGGGCCGCCTTGAGGTCGAGCAGGGTCGCCGCGACCACGAGGAACTCGGTCGTCTCGTCGAGGTCCCAGTCCGGTCCCATGGCCCGGATGTGCGCCATGAACTCGTCGGTGACCTTGGACAGCGCGACCTCGGTGACGTCCAGCTTGTGCTTGGAGATCAGCTGCAGGAGCAGGTCGAAGGGGCCCTCGAAGTTGGCGAGCCGGACCTTGAAGACACCGCCCTCGTCACCGGCCTCGGTCGCGTCCTGCGGGGCGGGCGACTCGGGTTCGGCACCGGGACCGGGATCCGGGACAAGCTCGGTGTCCGGGACAGGCTCGGTGTCCGGGACAGGCTCGGTATCCGGGACAAGCTCGGCCTCGGGTTCCGGCACGACGGCCGGGAGCTCCGGCTGCGGCTGCGGCTCCGGCTCCGGGACCACGACCTCCGGAACCTCGGGAACCGCGGAGACCTCAGGAGCTTCGGGTACCTCGGCAACCTCGGGCTCCGGGTCCAGCTCCGGCTCGGGCTCCGGAGCGACAGGCCCCGGCACGGAGACCGGCGCCGTTCCCGGCCCCCGTCCCAGCGCACGCCGACGGCCGCCGGAGGCACCGGCACCGCGGGCGGGAACGTCGTTCGAGGTCATGGCCCCCGCAGGCTACCGCTACCGCCCGCGAAGCCGTCGGACGAGGATGCTGGCGTCTCCGCGGCTCTCCAGATCCGCGAGGACCACGGCCACCGCCTCGCGGACGATCCGCCCGCGGTCGACGGCCAGCCCGTGCTCACCGCGGAGCACCAGCCGGGCGTGCTCCAGATCCATGAGCTCCTCGGCGGAGACGTACACGGTGATCTTCTCGTCGTGCCGCTCGCGGCCACTGGGCCGGCGCGAGGCGGAGCGCCCACGCTTGCGCGGCGCCGCGGCGGCCGCACCGGAGGCGGCGCCGGCACCCGCGGCACTCACGGAGGCTCCGGCAGAACCTTCCTGCGCCGCCTGACGCCGCGGGGAACGCTCCGCGGCGGCGGACCGGCTGCGCGACTCGCCGGCATCGGCCGACTCCGCGTCGGCCGCGACGTGTTCCGCGCCGTCGCCGTCACCGCCCTGTGCGGGCACCGACTGCGGCGCGTCCTCCACGGCCGCGGCCGAGTCGCTCTCCCCCGCGGGAGCCGGCACCCGGGCCTCGCCGTTGGCGGGACGCCGGGGAGTGGACGGCTGGAGCGCCATACCCCCTGTCGTACGGAACAGTTCGTCGGCCCCCGGCAGACTCACTCGGCGTGACACCGGGCGAGCACCTCCCTGGCGAGCTGGCGATAGGCGGCGGCACCGACGGAGTTGGAGGCGTAGGTGGTGATCGGCTCACCGGCGACCGTGGTCTCCGGGAAGCGGACCGTGCGCCCGATGACCGTGTGGTAGACGTGGTCGTCGAACGCCTCGACCACACGCGCGAGCACCTCACGGCTGTGCACCGTGCGCGAGTCGTACATCGTGGCGAGGATCCCGTCGAGTTCCAGCTCCGGGTTGAGCCGCTCCTGGACCTTTTCGATGGTCTCGGTCAGCAGCGCCACACCGCGCAGCGCGAAGAACTCGCACTCCAGGGGCACGATCACCTTGTGGGCGGCCGTCAGCGCGTTGACCGTGAGCAGGCCGAGCGAGGGCTGACAGTCGATCACGATGAAGTCGTAGTCGGGCAGCAGCGGCTTCAGCGCGCGCTGGAGCGTCGACTCGCGCGCGACCTCGCTGACCAGCTGGACCTCGGCGGCCGACAGGTCGATGTTGCTCGGCAGCAGGTCCATGTTGGGGACCGCCGTCTTCAGGAGCACCTCGTCCGCCGACATGCCCCGCTCCATGAGCAGGTTGTAGACGGTGAGGTCGAGCTCCATCGGGTTGACGCCGAGGCCGACCGAGAGCGCGCCCTGAGGGTCGAAGTCGACGAGCAGGACCCGGCGTCCGTATTCCGCGAGTGCGGCACCCAGGTTGATGGTCGACGTCGTCTTGCCGACGCCGCCCTTCTGGTTGCACATCGCGATGATCTTCGCGGGACCGTGGTCGGTCAGCGGACCCGGGATCGGGAAGTACGGCAGCGGGCGCCCGGTCGGGCCGATGCGCTCACGGCGCTGCCGGGCAGCGTCGGGCGCGAGCGTGGCCGCGTACTCGGGGTCGGGCTCGTACTCCGCGTCGGGGTCGTAGAAGTGCCCTTCGGGCAGTTCGTCGTAGTCGGCGAAGTGGTTGTGGGGCGCGCCACTTCCGTCGCCGGCCATGGCGTTCACGTGATGGCCATCCATGCTCATGTGTGCTGGCAGAGTCGCCCTTGAGGGGGCCTTGTGACCCTGGTGGGCTGCGAAGGTGCGCACCGCGACGGAGCCGACAGCCTCGAACCCCGCGGGACCCTGGTCCCGTACCGGCGTTCCTGGTTGACCACCCCCGGGAGAAAATGTCGACTCATTCACAAGTCGTCTTACCTCCTTGGTGACCAGGAAACTTCTAGACAGGTCAGCGTTGCACCATGCCGACGGTTGGCGACTCTATGGCGTGTCGGTGGTCCGCAGCAACACAATCCGCCGGACCGAGCAGATGTGTCGACAATGAAACATCCCGCTGTCAAGGGCGTACGGCCGTCGCACAGCAGGTTTCACCGGTGTGCGAATCGGTCGAAGGGTTGCGTTCGAGGCGAGTTGACCGAGAGCCGCAAAGTGACCATACACACATCCGGCCGGACCTTTTCGGGCAAGGTCCGGCCGGGTGCGTACGGTTGACGACTCGTGTTGACGTATCGCCTTTACCAGAAAGTGACTTAGGCGATCAGCTCAGCCGAGCAGCGTTTCGAGGTCCACGTGCTCCAGGCCGTGCGCCTCCGCCACCTCGCGGTAAACGACCTTGCCGTCATGCGTGTTGAGGCCCTTGGCCAGCGCGGCGTCACGGCGCAGCGCCTCGACCCAGCCGCGGTTGGCCAGCTCGACGATGTACGGCAGCGTGGCGTTGGTGAGCGCGTAGGTGGAGGTGTTGGGCACCGCGCCCGGCATGTTGGCGACGCAGTAGAAGACCGACTCGTGGACCGGGAAGGTCGGCTCGGCGTGCGTGGTGGGACGCGAGTCCTCGAAGCAACCGCCCTGGTCGATCGCGATGTCGACAAGGACACTTCCCGGCTTCATGCGCGACACGAGCTCGTTGGTGACGAGCTTCGGGGCCTTGGCGCCCGGGATGAGGACGGCACCGATGACGAGGTCGGCCTCCAGGCAGGCCTTCTCCAGCTCAAGGGTGTTGGAGACGACGGTCTGGATCTTCGTACCGAAGATCTTGTCCGCCTCCTTGAGCTTGTTGATGTCCTTGTCGAGCAGGGTCACGTGGAAGCCCATGCCGATGGCGATCTGCGCGGCGTTCCAGCCGGAGACACCGCCGCCGATGACGACGGCGCGGCCGGCGAGCACGCCGGGGACGCCGCCGGGCAGCACACCGCGGCCGCCGTTGGCACGCATCAGGTGGTAGGCGCCGACCTGCGGGGCCAGGCGGCCCGCGACCTCGGACATCGGGGCGAGCAGCGGCAGGGCCCGGGAGGGCAGCTCGACCGTCTCGTAGGCGATGGCCGTGGTGCCGGACTCGATCAGCGCGTCCGTGCACTCCTTGGAGGCGGCCAGGTGCAGGTAGGTGAAGAGCGTCTGGTCCTTGCGGAGGCGGTGGTACTCCTCGGCGATGGGCTCCTTGACCTTGAGCAGCAGGTCGGCGGTGGCCCACACCTCGTCCGCGGTGGGCAAGATCTGGGCACCGGCGGCGACGTACTCGCTGTCCGGGATCGACGAGCCGACACCGGCGCCCTGCTCGATGACGACCTGGTGGCCATGGCGCACCAGCTCCAGCACGCCGGCGGGGGTGATGGCCACCCGGAACTCGTTGTTCTTGACCTCGCGGGGGATGCCGACCTTCACGTCGATCACGGTCCTTGGCTCAGAGGGTGTGGGGGCATTTCTATACATACCCAGGCATGCAGGGCACACCGGGAGACACCGCAGGAGAAGGTGCGGCAGAGCCAGTCTAATGAAGGTGTTCCCGCTGTCTAGCCTTTCATTGCATCAATCTTCTTTGGATGCACTACGGATTTCGCAGGCGTTAGGGTCTGGTTCCGGCTCGATTGCCTCTTGCCGGGGCTCGGACTCGGCCGCATCGGAGTCCTCGGGCTCCTCTCCCAGCATCCGCTCGGCGGCGCCCCGGTGCAGCTGCGCGGCCGCGGGATCGCCCAGGCGGTCCAGGCTGTCGGCGAGCCGCAGATACAGCGCGCCCTGAAGCCGCGGATCCTCCGCGCGCCGCGCCCAGTCCACCGCCTCCTGGCAGGTACGCAGCGACTCCTCCAGCCGCCCGGCGTACTCCTGAACCCGGGCCAGCTCGCTCAACGCCCGTGCGTGGCCCCCCACATCACCGTTCTTGCGGTGCCCGGCGACCGCGGCCCGCCAGCTCCGCTGCGCCTCGCCGTACCGGCCCGCGTAGGTGTGCGCCTCGGCGATGCGGCCGTACAGCCGGGCCTCGTCCTCCCGCTCGGCCCGGGCCTGCCGCTGGGCCAGGGCGCGGCCGAACCAGTCGGCGGCCCGGTCGTAGTCCCCGAGCTCCAGATGCGCGCCGCCTACGGATTCCATCGCGCGACCGGTCGCGTACGGGTCATTTCCTTCCCGTCCGGCGTCCAGCGCGGCCCGGAACCGCACCAGCGCCTCCCGGGTGCGCCCCGTCCGGACGTCGAGGTCGCCGAGGTTCAGCAGGGCCGCGGCCTGCTCGCGGGGCAGGTTGCGGCGCTGCGCCACGTCGAGGACCAGGGCGTGCACGTCGTACAGGTCAGGGGCGGCGGCCTTGGTGCCGAAGTGCGCCACCATGGCTCTGACCAGCTGGGACATCAGCCGTCTGGCGAGGGTGTCCAGCTCCCCGTCGGCGACCGCGGCACGGGCCGAGGCCAGCAGGGCGGGCCTGCGGATGCCGAGCCAGTCGGCGGCGGCCCGGGGGTTGGGGAAGCGCAGGGCACGCGGCATCCCGAGGAGCTTCTGCCGGGTCTCGGGGCTGTCGGTCTCGGTGATCGCCCGGCAGGACTGCAGCAGCCGTACGGTCCGCTCCAGCATCCGGGCGCGGGCGAGCTGGAGCTCGGCCGGACGGTCCTGGGTCTCGGTGAGGGCCGTGAGCAGCGGGTGCAGACAGGCCGGGACCTCGTACTGGGGCAGTGGCGAGTCGACGGCGTGCAGCAGGCCGAGGGCGACGAAGTCGTCCAGGGTGGTGTGGGCGCCCTCCACCGAGGAGCCGGCCAGCGCGGAGGCGGTGTGCGGGTCGATCAGACCGCCGGGGGCGAGGGAGAGCAGCCGCAGTATGCGGGCGGCCGGGGCCGGCAGGCCGGTGTAGGCGAGCCGGAAGATCCGGCTGAGCGGGGTGCCCTCCTCGCCCTCGGCCCGCAGCTGCTTGGCGAGGTCGGCCACGGCGGACTTGGGCCGCGCGGCGAGCCAGCCGCCCGCCAGCCGCAGCGCGGCGGGCTGGCCCTGGCACACCTCGACCAGGCCCTCGGCGGCCCGCGGGTCGACGGTGATGCGCACCGACCCGGCGTGCCGGGACAGCATCTCGACGGCCGACTTGGTGTCGAGGCCGCCGAGCGTGCAGGGCCGGACGTCCGAGATCCCGGTCAGCGGACCGCCGGAGACGGCCACGGCCAGGCATTCCGGGGTGTCCGGCAGCAGGGCGTCGACCTGGTCGGCCTCGGCCGCGTCGTCGAGCAGCAGCAGGACCCGGCGGTCGACGAGGGCCTCGCGCAGTGCCGCGGCGAGGTCGTCCTCGGGGGCGCCGGGCGGGGTGGGCCGGTCCAGGGCGGTGAGCAGCAGGCGGGCGGTGCGCCCGACGGGGACAGGGGTGCCGTCGGGGTCGGTCAGCCTGGCGCGCAGCACCCCGTCCGGGTAGCGGTCCGCCACCTGCCGTACGAGTTCCTCGGCGAGCGCGGTGCGGCCCGAGCCGGGGCGGCCCGCGATGAGCAGCACGCGCGCGCGTGGCGCCTTGCGGCCGGAGAGGGTGTCCAGGCCCGCGCGCTCGATATCGGCGCGCAACTCCTTCAACTCGCGGGTGCGGCCCAGGAATTGGTTCGCATCGGAGGTCCGTGCCGACACCTGCACGCCGCCTGTGTCCACCACCTGATCCGTCACGGGCCACACTCCCGTCCCACGCACGCGCAAGCCCGCCGGGACTCCGGTTCGGGCGTGTATCAGAGCCTAGTTCACGCTCTGCTACGTTCCGGGTGGGGCGAGGCGGGCATGGCGGGACGTCGCCCGATCGGATCAACAGATCGTAGGACTCGGGGCCCCGCCTACACCTCGAACGGCCTCGCCGGCCAGGGCGCACCCGCCGGACGCAACCCGTCCAGGCCGCCGGAGGCGCGCGCGGCGACCAGCGACAGTACGCCCACGACAAGGCAGTTGTTGTGCAGCTCGCCCGCGAGCACACCCCGCACCAGCTCGTCGACCGGCACCCGCGCGTGCTCCATGTCGGCCTCCTCGTCCTCCACGACGAAGCGCTCCCCGTCGGCCTCCGAGAGGTTCCGGGCGAGGAAGATCCGGATGGCCTCGTCACAGCCGCCGGGGGTGGTGTAGACGTCCGTCAGCACCCGCCAGTCCTCGGCCTTGACGTGCGCCTCCTCGTACAGCTCGCGCTGGGCGGCGTGCAGCGGGTTCTCGCCGGGAATGTCGAGCAGGCCCGCCGGGATCTCCCAGAGCTTCTGCCGCACCGGGTGGCGGTACTGCCTGATGAGCAGGACGCGATCCTGGTCGTCGAGGGCGAGCACGGCCACGGAACCGGGGTGGACCTGGTAGTCACGCCGGACGACCGAACCGTCGGGCATGACCACGTCGTCCGTGCGGACGGAGGTCTTGTTGCCCACGAAGGGGGTGTCCGTCGCCCGGATCTCCCACTCCTCGGGGGTGTCCTTGATCGTCATGCCCTGCCCTTCCACACGCTTCAAAAAGAACCCGCCAAAGAAAACCGGGGTGCGCACCCTTTGAAGGTTTGCACCCCGGCCACCGTACAAGTGGTGTGTTACTTCGAATTCTTGCGCTCGACGGAGGCCTTCACGAGGCCGGCGAAGAGCGGGTGCGGGCGCGTCGGACGCGAGCGCAGCTCCGGGTGGGCCTGCGTGGCCACCAGGTAGGGGTGCACCTCGCGCGGGTACTCCACGTACTCGACGAGCTTGCCGTCCGGAGACGTGCCGGAGAACACGATGCCCGCCTTCTTCTCCAGCTCCGCCCGGTAGGCGTTGTTGACCTCGTACCGGTGACGGTGCCGCTCCTCGACGTACTCCTTGCCGTCGTACACCTCGCGCACGATGGAGCCCTCGGCCAGCTTGGCCGGGTACATGCCGAGCCGCATGGTGCCGCCCATGTCACCCTCACCGGCGACGATGTCGAGCTGCTCGGCCATGGTGGAGATGACCGGGTGGGAGGTCGCCGGGTCGAACTCGGTGGAGTTGGCGTCGCCGATGTCGGCCAGGTTGCGGGCCGCCTCGACCACGATGCACTGCAGGCCCAGGCACAGGCCCAGCAGCGGGATCTTGTTCTCGCGGGCGTACTTGATCGCGCCGACCTTGCCGAGCACACCGCGGTCGCCGAAGCCGCCGGGGATGCAGATGCCGTCGACGTCGGCGAGCTGCTGCTTGGCGCCGGCCGGGGTCTTGCAGTCGTCGGAGGTGACCCACTTGATCTTCACGCGGGCCTTGTTGGCGAAGCCGCCCGCGCGCAGCGCCTCGGTGACCGAGAGGTAGGCGTCGGGCAGGTCGATGTACTTGCCGACCAGCGCGAGCGTGATCTCGTGGTCGGGGTTGTGGACGCGGTCGAGCAGGTCGTCCCAGGTCGTCCAGTCCACGTCGCGGAACGGCAGGTCCAGCTTGCGGACGACATAGGCGTCCAGGCCCTCGCCGTGCACGGTCTTGGGGATGTCGTAGATGGAGCGGGCGTCGGGGCAGGCGACCACGGCCGCCTCGTCGACGTCGCACATCAGCGAGATCTTCCGCTTGATCGCGGTGGGCACCTCACGGTCGCAGCGCAGCACGATCGCATCTGGCTGAATACCGATGTTGCGCAGAGCCGCAACCGAGTGCTGGGTCGGCTTCGTCTTCAGCTCTCCCGAGGGGCCGATGTACGGCAGGAGCGAGATGTGGACGACGAAGACGTTGTCACGACCGACCTCGTGACGGACCTGGCGGACGGTCTCCAGGAACGGCAGCGACTCGATGTCGCCGACCGTGCCGCCGACCTCCGTGATCACCACGTCGACCTCGTCCGTCGCCATGCGGCGGATGCGGTGCTTGATCTCGTTGGTGATGTGCGGGATGACCTGCACGGTGTCGCCGAGGTACTCGCCGCGCCGCTCCTTGGCGATCACGGTCGAGTACACCTGGCCGGTGGTGACGTTCGCGGAACCGTCCAGGTCACGGTCGAGGAACCGCTCGTAGTGACCGATGTCCAGGTCCGTCTCGGCGCCGTCGTTGGTGACGAACACCTCGCCGTGCTGGAAGGGGTTCATCGTGCCAGGGTCGACATTGAGGTACGGGTCGAGCTTCTGCATCACCACGCGAAGGCCCCGCGCCTTGAGCAGCATGCCGAGGCTGGAGGCCGTCAGGCCCTTGCCGAGCGAGGAGGCGACACCCCCGGTGACGAAGATGTGCTTGGTCGTCGTGGATTTGGGCGGCATGGCCAAGAGGGAGCTCCCGTGGTCGCGATCTGGGGTGCGGTGCGGCTGCCTGGCCGGAGAAATCTCCGGGGTCGCCGTCGCTGCGGTTCGGGGGTTTTTCTCCCACCGGTCCACGGGCTACCAGGGTATCAGCGACCGGAACCGATGGCTTCCGGCCACGCTCCGCACACGTCCCGCCACGAACCTGCACGACCGTCCCGGTTTCTCACCCCTTGCTCACCCGTTCGGCGGACCCGGGTTGCCCGGAGCGGCACGCAGATCATCTACGTGCGTCGTATCCTGCTCGGACATTCGCTGCCGAGCCCGGCCGGTAACACGGCACCACCCCTCGCCCGTGGCCTCCGGAACAACGAGAGCTCGTCAGTTCGTTGAGCAGAGATTGTCGAGAAACGACAGTCGTTTTGCCTCACGGCCGAAGCGGCTGCTTTGCTTCACCGCTCAACGACGATTTACAACACCCCTTGACCGCACTAGCGAGAGCCCCCTTGTTCCCAGGAGGGGGTGACGTGGCCGTTCGACTGGAGTTGCACGTGGCCGGGCGCATCGAAGACTACGCACTCATCGGAGACATGCAGACCGCCGCGCTGGTCTGCCGGGACGGCACAGTGGACTGGCTGTGCCTGCCCCGCTTCGACTCGCATGCCATCTTCGCCGGACTGCTGGGCACCGAGGAACACGGTTTCTGGCGGCTCGGCCCCGCGCACGCCTCCGACTCCCCGCCGCCCACCGCGGCCCGGCGCAGCTACCGCGGTGACTCCCTGATCCTGGAGTCCGAGTGGGACACGCCGCGCGGCACGGTCCGGGTGATCGACTTCATGCCCCCGCGTGACGGCGCGCCCCAGCTGATCCGGATCGTGGAGGGCGTCTCGGGCCGGGTGCCCATGCGCTCGACGCTGCGGATGCGTTTCTCGTACGGCCGGGTGGTGCCCTGGGTGCACAAGCACGAGGGCCGTACGGTCGCCGTCGCGGGCCCGGACTCGGTGTGGTTCGACACGGAGGCCGAGACCTACGGCAAGTCGCTGACGACGTACTCGGACTTCACGGTCGCCCCGGGTGAGCGGATCGCGTTCACGATCTCCTGGGAGCCCTCGCACAAGCAGCCCCCGGCGCTGCCCGAGCCGGAGCAGTCACTGACGGCGACGGAGGACTTCTGGCGCGAGTGGGTCGAGCACTGCACGTACCACGGCCCCTACCGCGAGGCGGTCATCCGCTCGCTGATCACCCTCAAGGCGCTGACCTACGCCCCCACGGGCGGCATCGTCGCCGCCCCGACGACGTCCCTGCCCGAGGACATCGGCGGCGTCCGCAACTGGGATTACCGCTACACCTGGCTCCGCGACGCGGCGATCACGCTGTCCTCGCTGCTGCGCACCGGCTACCGCGAGGAGGCCCGCGCCTGGCGCGAATGGCTGCTCAGGGCGGTCGCGGGCGACCCGGAGAACCTCCAGATCATGTACGGCATCGCCGGCGAGCGCGAGCTCGGCGAGGCGGAGCTGGACTGGCTGCCCGGCTACGAGAACTCCGGGCCGGTCCGGGTCGGCAACGGCGCCGCGCACCAGCTCCAGCTGGACGTCTACGGCGAGGTCACCGAGGCCCTGCACCTGGCGCACATGACGGGCCTGGCCCGCAACGACTACGCCTCCCTGCTCCAGCTGAAGCTGATCCGCTACCTGGAGGACCACTGGCAGGAGCCGGACGAGGGCATCTGGGAGGTGCGCGGCCCGCGCCGCCACTTCGTGCACTCCAAGGTGATGGCCTGGGTCGCCGTCGACCGCACGATCAAGCTGATCGAGTCCGGCGACGCGGACGGCCCGCTGGAGCGCTGGAAGGAACTGCGCGACGAGATCCACCGGGACGTGTGCGACAAGGGCTACGACAAGGAACGCAACACGTTCACGCAGTCGTACGGCTCCAAGGAGCTGGACGCCTCCCTGCTGCTGATCCCGCAGATGGGCTTCCTGCCGCCGGACGACAAGCGCGTGATCGGCACCATCGAGGCGATCCAGCGCGAGCTGTCCACCTCCGACGGCTTCATCCTGCGCTACCCGACGCAGGGCGAGCACGAGGGCGTCGACGGTCTGTCCGGTGACGAAGGTGCCTTCCTCGCCTGCTCCTTCTGGATGGCGGACGACCTGGCGATGATCGGCCGCGTCGACGAGGCCCGCAAGCTGTTCGAGAGGCTGCTGTCGCTGCGCAACGACCTCGGTCTGCTGGCCGAGGAGTGGGACCCGGTGCGCCAGCGCCAGGTCGGCAACTTCCCGCAGGCCTTCAGCCACGTTCCGCTGATCGACACCGCGCTGCGCCTGACGGCCTCGGGGGCCTACGGCGGCTGAACAGGACCGCCGGCCGAAGCCTGCCTACGCTGGGATGCATCAGCCCCTGCACGAAAGGGGGCGCCCCCATGGCCTCCCCATCGAAGGCGGGCGCGGCCCTCGCCGCGCTGCGCGAGGATCTGGTCGGCGACGTGTTCGCCCCGTCGGACGCGGGCTACGACGAGGCCCGCACGGTCTTCAACGCGATGATCGACCGCCGGCCCGCGGTCATCGCCCAGTGCGTGGACGAGAACGACGTCGTGCGGGCCGTGCGGTTCGGAAGGGACCTCGATCTCAACATCGCGGTGCGCGGCGGCGGCCACAGCGTGGCGGGCACGGCGGTCAACGACGGCGGACTGGTCGTCGACCTGCGGCACATGCGCGCGGTGAGCGTCGATCCCGCGGCCGAGGCGGTACGGGTCGCGGGCGGCGCCACCATGAGCGACCTGGACCGCGCCTGCCAGCCGCACGCCCTCGCCACGACCGGCGGCCGGGCCTCCACGACCGGGGTCGGCGGTTTCGTCCTCGGCGGCGGCTCCGGCTGGCTGGACCGCTGGTGCGGGCTGGCCGTCGACAACCTGGTCGGCGTCGAGCTCGTCACCGCGGACGGCGAGCGGGTCCACGCGAGCGCCGACGAGAACCCGGAGCTGTTCTGGGGTCTGCACGGCGGAGGCGGCAACTTCGGCGTCGCGACCGCGCTCACCCTGAAGCTCCACGAGCTGCCCGAGTTCTCCATCGCGCTGGTGCTGTACCTCCCGGAGTTCGGCCCCGAGGTCACCCGCACCTACCGCGAGCTGATCACCATGGCCCCCGACGAGGCGAGCGGCGGCGTGCTCTATCTCACCGGCCCGCCGGAGGAGTTCGTACCGCCGCACCTGGTCGGCAAGCTCCTGTGCGGTGCACTGCTGACGTACGCAGGGCCCGAGGAGGACATGCGCAAGCTGGCCGAGCCCCTGCTGGCGCTGCCGCACGAGTCGGAGATCGTCGGGGCGATGCCGTACGCCGACGTCCAGTGCATGCTCGACGATCCGCCGGGGATGCGTAACTACTGGTCGGCGGAGTATCTGACGAGCGCGCCCGACGCCTACCTGGACGCGTTCTGCGCCGGGGGCGATGCGATGCCGCCGACCGGCACCATCCATGTGCTGTTCCCGCAGGGCGGGGCGATCGCGGCGGGCCCGCACGAGTACCCCGTGCCCTACCGGGACGCGCCGTGGGCCGTGCACCCCTTCGCGATCTGGGAGGACCCCGCGGACGACGAGCGCTGTGTGAGCTGGGTCCGCGAGGTGCGCGCGGCGGCACAGCCGTGGAGCACGGGAGCGGTCTACCTCAACTTCATCGGCGACGAGGGCGCCGAGCGGGTCGTCGCCGGCCTCGGCCCGGAGAACACTCGGCGCCTGGCCGATCTGAAGCGCCGATACGACCCGGACAACGTGTTCCGCTTCAACCACAACATCAGGCCGGCCTGACCGGCTCGCCGGCTCGGTCGCCCGCCGGCGGCGTCGGCGTCCGTCCGCCCCTCCCGATGAACGTCCTCGGAGGTGTCAGGAGGCCATTCGCACAGGTAGCGTCCGCCTATGGACAGCGCGACGAACAGCGGATTCGACACTCACGGCGCCGGGATCACCGTCCGGCGGGCGCTGGAGCTGCCCGGTCTGCGCAGCGGGCTGCCCGAGATCCTCGCGGGCGCCGACCGGCTGGGGAGGACCGTGCGCTGGGTGCACGCGGGCGAGGTGCCCAACATCGCCTCCCTGCTCAAGGGCGGGGAACTGCTGCTGACCACGGGCTACGGCCTCGGTACCCGGCCCGCCGACCAGCGCGCGTTCGTGCGCACCCTGGCGGAGCGCGGCATCGCGGCGCTGGTCATCGAGCTGGGCGCCCGTTTCACCCGGCTGCCCGCGGCCCTGGTCGACACGGCCCGCGCGGCCGGTCTCCCGCTCGTCCAGCTGCATCGCCAGGTCCCCTTCGTGACGGTCACCGAGGAGATCCACACCGAGATCGTCAACGGCCACTATGCGCTGCTGCAACGGGCGGAGGAGGTGCACCGCCGCTGCACCGAGGCCCTGCTCGGCGGCGGTGGCGTGCCCCAAGTGCTGGGCATCCTCGCGGACTTCAGCGGCAACCCGGTCTTCCTGGAGGCCACCGACGGGCGGCTGCTGTACGCGGCCGGCGCCGGTCCCGAGGGCGCGGACCCGTTGCAGGTGTGGGAGGGGCTGCGGGGGCAGCACAAGGACACGCCGCCGCCCACGGGTTCGGTGCTGGTGGACGTGCCGGGCGGCGGCCAGGGCGCGGGGTCGGTGCGCGGCCGTATCGTCCTGCTGCCCGTGCTGGGCCCGCTGGCACCGGTGCACCGCATGGCCGCCGAACGGGCCGCGGGCATCCTCGCCGTGGTGCTGATGCAGGCCCGCCAGGAGGAGGAGCTGGCGGCGCGCGGGCGGGGCGACTTCCTGACCGACCTCGCGGAGGGCCGGGTCGCCGCCGAGGACGCCCCGGCACAGGCGCGCGTGCTGGGCTTCAAGCCGGGTGACAGCCCGCTGCTGCCGGTGGTGATGCGGCTCGGGGACGTGCTGTCGCCGGGCGGCGGCTGGGCGGTGCTGGCGCGCGCGGTCGGTGAGGAGCTGGCCTCGGTGGGGGTGCCGGTGCTGCTGGGCGTGCGGCCGGTGGAGGGCCGGGTGCCGCTGCTGGTGGGCCTGCGTGCGGAGACGGAGCGGTCGGCGGTCGCGGACCGGGTCGCGGTGGCGCTGCGCGCGGGCGTGGAGCGGGCCGGGATCCAGCGTCCCGGGGCCCGGCCGCCGGTCGTGGTGGTCGGCGTCCCGGGCGGCTGGACGGCGGCCTCGGCGGGCCTGCGGCACGCGGCGGAGACGGCGACGGCCGCGCAGGGCCTGGCGGACCGCCCCTGGTACGACGCCCGTCGGCTGGACATCGACCTGCTGCTGTGGCGGTTGCGCGACCATCCCGACCTCGCGGCCTTCGTGGACCGCGCGATCGGCCCGCTGCGCGACCACGACGACCGCTCGAAGCCGCCGCTGCTGCCCACGCTGGAGACGTACTTGGCGCACGCGGGCCGCAAGGCGGAGACGGCCCGCGAACTGCACCTGAACCGGCAGACGCTCTACAACCGCCTCGCCCGCATCGGCGAGTTGCTCGGCACCGACCTCGACGACCCCCAGACGGTACTGGCGTTGAGCCTGGCGCTCCGGGCCAGACGGCACGTCGCCTAGCGGCCACTCAGATCATGGGCCGGGGCTGCGTCAACTCGTCGTAGACACTGAGCACTTGGGCGACCGTCTCGTCCTCGGTCGGCCAGGTTGCCGCCTGCCGCACACCCCGCTCCCGCAGGAGGTCCTGCCGCTCGGGGTCCGCGAGCAGTCGTACGACGGTCTCGGCGAGGGAGCCCGCGTCGCCGTACGGGACGAGTTCGGCGGCGTCGCCGACGAGTTCGGACATTCCGCCGACATCGGTGGCGACGAGCGGCACGCGCGCGTGCAGGGCTTCCTGCGCGAGGACGGACCGCGACTCCCAACTGCTGGACAGCAGGGCGATGTCGGCGGCGGCGAGCAGCTCGGAGACGTCGTCGCGGCGCCCGATGAGCCGCACGGGCAGCTCCTCGTCCTCGATCCGGCGCTGGAGCCCGGCCCGCAGCGCCCCCTCCCCCGCGATCACGACCAACGGGGCGGGGTCGAGCTCGCGCCACTCGCGCGAGGCGTCCAGCAGTACGTCGTATCCGCGATGCCGGTCCAGGGAGCCGACCGCGATGAGCAACGGCCGTCCGGTGGCGCCGAGTTCGGCTCGCACCTTGGGCCGGCGCCGGTCGGGGTCGTCCTTCTCGACCTCCGGTCGGCGACCCGGCAGGGCGACGGCGGCGAGGCGCGCGTCCCGGGCACCTGTGCGGCGGGCCCGGTCCACCAGCGCCGAGGTGGTGCCGAGGACGACGGAGGCGGCCTTGACGACCCGCCGCTCCAACAGCCGCACGAGATGGGCGCGGGCACCCTCGGCATACGCCCGGTCGTGCCAGGTGACGACGAGCGGAGTACGCCGACCGCTGAGCGCCAGCACCGCGCGGAAGGAGGCGTGCAGCCCGTGCGCGTGCACCAGGTCGGCGTCCGCGCACACCGCCCGCAGCGCGGCCACGGAGGCGGGATCGCTGCTGCGCGGCACATGCACGTGTTCGGCGCCGGCGCCCGTGAAGTCGTAGGCGCGATCGGCGTCGACAGGGGCGCACACGGTGACCCGCACGCCCCGCGCGACCAGCCCCGAGGCCAGCGATCGCACATGTGCGCTGCTGCCTGCGTTGCCGCCGCCCAGCACCTGCACGGTGCGCAGCGACGACTGGCCGTGCGGTGAGTGGCTGCTCACGGGGGTCACGTGGCCGGGGCTCCTGGTTGTGGGTGGGACGGTCACGAAGAACGTACAGAAGGATCGGGCGGAGGGGGTGTACCGCGAGGATCCCTTCGCGTACGACATGTTTACGCCAAGGATGCCAGGACGCACGGGTGTTCCGGGACCGTCGGGAGTACGAGGGCGGGCAACGCGGCGGCCGGAGTCACCTGCACGAGTGAGTCGCGGTGGCCGTTGTGCACGAACACGCGCGCGTGGCGCATGTCTCAAGGAGCCGAGCCCCTGCGGTTCAGGTCCCGCCCAACACCCGTACCGTTTCACTCACTTTGTCCCCGTACACCGCCGCGGCCACGACAGCGGCGGCATGCGCGACCAGTCCCGCGCGGCCTCCCCCACTCTCGGCTCCGCTCGAGCGGGGGGACCCCCATCCAGCAACGACTGCGGCACCCAGGGCAGCGCCCAGCGCATGCGCCCCGGTGTCGCCGATCATCGCCCGTTCACCGAGGTCGTCGGGCAGTACGGCCGCGGCGGCGCCCATGGCGGTGGCGGCGACCTCGGCACCGGCTCCGGCCCGGAACAGCCCCGGCGCGCCGAGCGCGAGCACCGCGGCGGCGGCCCGACCGGGCCGTACGTCCACGAGGTTCACGAAGTGCGCGGCACCGGCGATCACGACCCCGGCCAGCAGTTTGTCCAGCGGCCGCTCCTTCAGGAACGCGCCCGCGACGAGCCCGGCGGCCGAGATCCCGAGCAACTTGACGGCCCCGCTGGTGACTTCGCCGTCCCGCAGAGCGCGCAGATGCGCCCGGAAGCCGCGTCGCGCGTCGTCCGCCCCGGCGATGTCGTCGTACGCCCCGCAGATCCCGGCGACCGCCACGGCGACCCCGGCGGCCGGCGACACCCGCCCCGCACCGACCGCGACGGCCAGCGCCGAGGCGGGCCCGGCGTACAACTCCACGTTCCGCCCCGCGTAGTTCTTCCGCTCCCATCGCTCCCGGCCACCGGGGGCCCTGGCGCGCAGGGCGCCGGCGGTGGCACGGGTGAGGGCGGCGGACAGCCCGAGCGAAACGCCTTGCCTGATCATCCGGCCACCCTACGGGCCCCGGGGCGCCGGCCCGTGGGTGTCCTCCGGATCACGCCGGCACCCCGCGCCACGGCAACCCCTAGCCGTCGGACCGAGCCGTCTCCAGGAGTTCCTCGGCGTGCGCCCGGGCGGTCTCCGAGTCCTCCTGGCCCGCCAGCATCCGGGACAGCTCGCGGACCCGCTCCTCGCCCTCCAGGACCTTCACGCCGGAACGGGTGACCGACCCGTCGTTGGTCTTCTCGACGAGCAACTGCCGGTCGGCGAACGCGGCGACCTGGGGCAGATGCGTCACGACGACCACCTGCGCGGTCTTGGCCAGCCGGGCGAGCCGGCGCCCGATCTCCACGGCCGCCTTGCCGCCGACACCGGCGTCGACCTCGTCGAAGAGGTACGTCGGCACGGGATCGGTCCCCGCGAACACGACCTCCACGGCCAGCATCACGCGCGAGAGCTCACCGCCGGAGGCACCCTTGGCGATCGGCCGCGGCGGCGCCCCCGGATGCGGGGCGAGCAGCAGCTCGACCTCGTCGACGCCCGACGGCCCGTACGCGACGGTACGGCCGTCGACCTCGACGCCCTCCGGGTCCTCGGTCTGCCGCAGGGCGAACGACACGCGCGCGTGCGGCATCGCGAGCGAGGCCAGCTCCGCCGTCACCGCGGCGGCGAACCGCTCGGCCGCCTCCGTGCGCGCGTCCGTCAGCGCCTGCGCCAGCCCGCCCAGCTCGGCGCGCAGCGCGTCCCGCTCGGCGGTCAGCTCGCCGATCCGGTCGTCGTCGCTGTCCAGTTCGGTCAGCCGGCTGCTGCCCTGCTCGGCCCAGGCGAGCACGGTGGCGATGTCCTCGCCGTACTTACGTGTGAGCGTGTTCAGCGCGGCCCGCCGTTCCTCGACGGCCGCGAGCCGCAGCGGATCGGCGTCGAGGTCGTCGGCGTACCCCGCCAACTCCCCGGCGACGTCGCCCAGCAGGATCCCGATCTCCCCGATCCGGTCGGCGAGCGCCGCCAGCGCCGGGTCGTGCGCGCGGACGGCGTCCAGGGCCCGCTGCGCGCCCGCGACGAGCGTGGCCGCGTCGATGCCCTCGGGGTCCTCCGGATTGCCGGCGAGAGCGGCGTGGGCGGCCGTGGCGGCGGACGACAGGGCCTCCGCGTGCCCGAGCCGCTCGGCCTCCTCGGCGAGCTCCACGTCCTCGCCCGCGCGCGGCTCGACACCGGCGATCTCGTCGAGCCCGAACCGCAGCATGTCGGCTTCCTGGGCCCGCTCACGCGCGCGCGTGACGATCTCCTCCAGCTCGACCGCGACCGCCCGCAACCGCCGGTAGGCCTCGCCGTACTTGGCGAGCGGCACCGCGACGGCGTCGCCCGCGTACCGGTCGAGCGCCTGACGCTGCCGGGTGAGCTTCAGCAGCCCCTGCTGGTCGGTCTGCCCGTGCACGGCCACCAGCTCGTCGGCGAGCTCGGCCAGCATCCCCACGGGCACGCTGCGCCCGCCCAGGTGGGCCCGGGACCGCCCTTCGGCGGAAACGGTACGGCTGATGAGCAACGCACCGTCGTCGAGCTCCGCCCCCGCCTCCTCCGCCCGTACCACGGCCGACGTGCCCGCGGGGACGGTGATCCGCCCCTCCACGACCGCTTTCTCGGCCCCGATCCGCACGAGTGCCGGGTCCGCCCGCCCGCCGAGCAGCAGCCCCAGGCTCGTGACCACCATGGTCTTGCCCGCACCCGTCTCGCCCGTCACGGCGGTGAACCCCGGCGACAGCTCGACGACCGCGTCGTCGATGACTCCGAGCGACCGTATCCGCATCTCCTCCAACACGGACACGACCTTACGAGGTCGGGTACCGGGGATGCGACGCCCCCCGGTCCCAGTCATGTGAAGGTCCAGGTGACGAATGGGTATCGACGGCGCATTGTCACCCGGGCGAGTGCAACGCCTTCAGGGGCGCGGGGAACTGCGCGACAAGCCACGACGAACCCGCAGCAGCCGACGCACTCCCGCACCCCACGGCGATTCGGCTAGTGCGGCGCGCCCCGCCACCCGGAGACCGGCAACGCGAACTTCGCCACGAGCCGGTCGGTGAACGACGCGTGATGCAACCGAGCCAGCCGCACCGGCACAGCCCCTCGCCGCACCTCCACCCGCGCCCCCGGCGGCAACTCCACGGTCCGCCGCCCGTCGCACCACAACACCCCGGGCGGGATGTGCGGGAGCACCTCCACGGCGAGCACGGAGTCCGGCGAGGTCACCAGCGGCTTCGCGAACAGCGCGTGCGCCGAGATCGGCACCATCAACAGCGCCTCGACCTCCGGCCACACCACCGGCCCGCCGGCGGAGAACGCATAGGCGGTCGACCCCGTCGGCGTGGACAGCACGATGCCGTCGCACCCGAACCCGGTCACCGGCCGCCCGTCGATCTCCAGCACGACCTCGAGGAGCTTCTCGGCGCCGGCCTTCTGCACGGCCGCCTCGTTCAGCGCCCAGTCCGTGTGCACGATGTCGCCGTTCTTGTGCACGACGACGTCGACCGTCATCCGCTCCTCGACCTCGTACGCCTTGGTGACGACCCGGTCGACAACCTTGTCCAGGTCGTCCCGCTCGGCCTCCGCGAGGAACCCGACACGCCCGAGGTTCACGCCCAGCATCGGCACCCCGGACGCCCGCGCGAACTCGGCGCCGCGCAGCAGCGTCCCGTCGCCGCCGAGCACGATGAGCAGCTCACACCCGTCCAGGCACTGCGGGGTCGCCTCCTTGACGAGTTCCACCTCGTCCGGCAGGGGCAGGTCCTGCGCCTCCGCCGACAGCACCCGCACGCCGATCCCCGACCGCAGCAGTCCCTTGACCACCAGTTCGGCGCTGCGAATGGCCGCCGGCCGCCCCGTGTGGGCGAGGAGAAAAACAGTACGAGCTGAGTTCTGCATCAACGCGGCCCCTCCGCCACTGCTCGGTCAACGTCGGCCGGGTCCAGAGCGGGCGCCCCGGCACGCAGCCACAGAAAGTACTCGACATTTCCGGAGGGTCCGGGCAACGGACTCGCCGTGACCCCGTTCACCCCGAGCCCGAGATCCCACGCCTTCTCGGCGACACCGCGCACGGCCTCCGCCCGCAGCTGCGGACTCCGTACGACTCCCCCACTGCCCAGCCGTTCCTTCCCCACCTCGAACTGCGGCTTCACCATCATCACCAGATCGGCGTCCGGCTTCACGCACCGCACCAGGGCGGGCAGCACCAGGCCGAGCGGGATGAAGGACAGATCCCCCACGACAAGATCCACTGGTTCCCCATCGATCGCTTCGAGCGTCAACTCGCGTACGTTCGTACGGTCCTTGACGGTGACGCGTTCATCGCTTTGGAGAGTCCAGGCGAGTTGTCCGTATCCGACGTCCACCGCGACGACGTGCGCGGCTCCGGCCCGCAGCAGCACATCGGTGAAGCCTCCGGTGGACGCGCCGGCGTCCAGCGCCCGCCGCCCGCGCACCTCGAGTCCCTGGGGCACGAAGACCTCCAGCGCGCCCGCGAGCTTGTGCCCGCCGCGGGAGACGTACTCGGGATCGCCGGAGTCCGCCTGGACGACGATCGCCGCCGCGGTTTCCACCTGGGTGGCCGGCTTGGTCGCGACGGTCTTGCCGACGGTCACCCGTCCGGCGGCGATCAGCTGGCTGGCGTGCTCACGCGAACGCGCGAGCTTCCGGCGGACCAGCTCCGCGTCAAGACGGCGGCGTGCGACTCCTGCCACGTTCGGTTCAGCTCCTCATCCCAGGCATCGACGGGGGCGCCGGAGGTCCCGGGCGGGCGTCGAGCGCGGTCAGCGCGTCGCGCAGCCCCCGGTGTACATCCTCGTACACCTCCAGGTGCCCGTCGGTGGCGAGGTGGTCGGCATCACCGAGGCGCTCCAGCTGGGCGTCCACCTCGGCGTCGCCGGTGGGCACGCGGGGGACGTTCAGCGGGGCGGGGGCGGCCGGGTCGTACTCGGGTTCGGCCGCGAGCCCGGTCGCGTCCTCGGCCGCGGTCTCCGCCTCGGCCTGCGCCACCGGGATCTGCGTCTCGGGAACCGTGTCGCTCATGCCCAGACGCTACCCCGAACCGCTGGGGTACCGTCGATCGCGATGGCCACGACTGAGGAGTGCCGCGCCGCACTCGAAAAGCTCTCGGACAACATGCAGCGCGCCGAAGGGGACGCCCGGTCGGCCGCGGCCCTGGACCGCTCGGTGAGCTGCCACATCACCGACCTGGACGTCACCTTCGCCGGCCGCATGGCGGGCGGCCGGATCCACGTCCACGACACACTCCAGGGCCCACCACGCGAGAAGGCCCAGATCAGGCTGAGCATGACCGGCGACGATCTGGTCGCCCTTGTGTCGGGCGAGCTGAACTTCGCCAAGGCCTGGGGCGCGGGCCGGGTGAAGCTGCACGCGGGGATGCGCGACCTGCTGCTGCTCAGGAAGCTTCTGTAGCCGCCACCTTCTCGGCCTGGGCCCCCTCTGCGGCTTCCCGCTCGACCCGGTCCCTCGTGCCCTGCTCCTTCTTGACCTGTTCTCGTGCCTTGCGCGCCGCCGGGACCACCAGCGGCGTACCGGTCTCCGGGTCGTCGATGACCTGGCAGCGCAGCCCGAAGACCTCCTCGACCAGCTCGGCCGTGACGATGTCGTTCGGCGCGCCCTCGGCGATGACGGCCCCGCCGCGCAGGGCGATGAGGTGGGTGGCGTAGCGGGCCGCGTGGTTGAGGTCGTGCAGCACGGCGACGAGCGTTCGGCCCTGCTCCTCGTGCAGCTGGGCGCACAGGTCGAGGACGTCGATCTGGTGCTGGATGTCGAGGTAGGTCGTCGGCTCGTCGAGCAGCAGCAGCGGCGTCTGCTGGGCGAGCGCCATCGCGATCCACACGCGCTGGCGCTGACCGCCGGACAGTTCGTCGACATAGCGATCGGCGAGCTCGGCGACGCCGGTCTGCTCCATGGACTCCTGGACGACCCGCTCGTCCTCGGTCGACCACTGGCGCAGGATCCCCTGGTGCGGGTACCGGCCGCGGCCCACCAGGTCGGCGACGGTGATCCCGTCGGGCGCGATCGAGGACTGCGGCAGCAGCCCGAGGGTGCGCGCGACCTTCTTCGCCGGCATCGACTGGATGACCTGGCCGTCGAGGAGCACCCGGCCCTGGCTGGGCCTGAGCATCCGCGACAGCGCCCGCAGCAGGGTGGACTTGCCGCACGCGTTCGGGCCGACGATCACGGTGAAGGAGTTGTCGGGTATCTCCACCGACAACTGCTCTGCGATGACCCTCTGGTCGTAGGCGAGGGTGACGTTGTCGGCGGACAGGCGGTTCACAGTGCTCCTTCGGTGGTTCGGCCCGCTGCTGAGGCCCTGACTGCTCTTGCTGCTGTTCTCGTCGCCGGCGCTCATATCCGGCCCGCCTTGCGCTCGGTGACCAGCAGCCACAGCAGATATACGCCGCCGAGCACGCCCGTGACCACGCCCACGGGCATCTGGTCGGCGCCGAAGACCCGCTGGGAGATCCAGTCGGCGGCGACGAGCAGCGCGGCGCCCATGCACAGGGAGGGCAGCAGGTTCGGCCCCGGCGAGCGGGTCAGGCGCCGAGCGAGCTGCGGGGCGGTGAGCGCCACGAAGCTGACGGGACCGGCGGCGGCGGTGGCGGCCGCGGTGAGCAGCACGGCGGCCAGCATCAGCAGCAGCCGTACGCGTTCGACGCGCACCCCGAGGGCGTACGACACGTCGTCGCCCATCTCCATCATCCGCAGGCCGCGCGCGTTGGCGAGGACGAGCGGCACGAGAAGGCCGCACAGGGCGAGCAGCGGCCAGACCTGGTCCCAGTCACGGCCGCTGAGCGAGCCGGTCATCCACACGACCGCGCGGGCCGCGTCGACCAGGTCGGCCTTGGTCAGGAGATAGCCGTTGACCGCAGTCATGATCGCGGACATGCCGATACCGACCAGGACCAGTCGATAACCGTGCACACCCCGCTTCCAGGCGAGCAGGTAGATGGCGAGACCGGTCGCCAGTCCGCCCGCCAGGGCGCCGACGGTGACCTGGCCCGCGTCCCCGGAGAACAGCACGATCACCACGAGCGCGCCGGCCGTGGCGCCCTGTCCGAGGCCGAGGATGTCCGGGCTGCCCAGCGGGTTGCGGGACAGCGCCTGGAACAGGGCGCCGCCGAGGCCGAGCGAGGCCCCGACCAGGAGCCCGACCAGCACGCGCGGCAGCCGCAGCTCGTTGACGATGAACTCCTGCCCGGCGTTGCCCTCGCCGAACAGCGTTCTGAGGACGTCGCCGGCCCCGATCGGGAAGTCGCCGGTGCCGATCAGCAGCACACTCGCGGCGAGCCCGGCCAGCAGCAACAGCAGGACGACGGTCAGCGCCCGCACGTCCAGGCGGACGGAGAGCCCGCCCGGCGTCCGTACGGCACGGTTGGCGCGGGCGGACTTCACCGCCTCCGGCGCGTCCGCCTTCGGTTCGCTCTTCACTGCGGTCCTCACAGCTGGGCCGTCCTCCGCCGTCGTACGAGAAAGATGAAGACCGGGCCGCCGAGGATCGCGGTGACGATGCCGACCTGGAGCTCGGAGGGCCGGGCGACGAGCCGGCCGATGATGTCGGCGCCGAGCAGCAGCACGGGCGACAGCACGGCCGCGTACGGCAGGATCCAGCGCAGGTCCGGCCCGGTGAAGGAGCGCACGACGTGCGGCACCATCAGGCCGACGAACACGATCGGCCCGCACGCGGCGGTCGCGGCACCGCACAGCACGGTGGCCGCGAGCATCGACAGCACCCGGGTGCGGTTCAGGTTGGCGCCGAGCGCCTTGGCGGTGTCGTCGCCCATCTCCATGGCGTTGAGCGGCCGGGCGAGGGCGAGCGCGAGGACCATGCCGGCCACGAGGAACGGCAGCACCTGCTTGATGGTGGAGTCGGTCGCCGAGGTCAGCGAACCGACCGTCCAGAAGCGCATCCTGTTCAGCGCCGCGCTGTCCATGATCATCACGGCCTGGAGATAGCCGTAGAGCGCGGCGCTTATCGCCGTACCGGCCAGCGCGAGCCGGACCGGAGTGGCACCCCGGCTGCCGCCGAGGAACCAGACCATCGCCCCGACCGCGGCGGCGCCGAGGAAGGCGAACCAGACGTAGACGTTCAGGCTCGTGACGCCGAAGAAGGTGATGGCGGTGACGACCGCCGCGGACGCGCCCGCGTTGATGCCGAGCAGACCGGGGTCGGCCAGCGGGTTGCGGGTGAGCGCCTGGAGCACGGCACCGGCGAGCCCGAGCGCGGCGCCGGCGAGCAGTCCGAGGACGGTGCGCGAGATGCGGTCGTCGACCACGACGTCGCCGTAGGTGCCCGAACTCTCGAAGAGCCCGTGCCAGACCTCCCCCAGGGACAGCTGTTTCGCCCCGATCGCGATACTGGCCAACACGACGGCCACCAGGATCAGGACAGAGACGAGCAACCCAACGGCACGTATCGCCCGTCGGGTTGGTGGCGCGGACACGGACTCCGCGCGCTGTTCGGGAGGACTGTCAACCAACACGCAGTTAGGTTAGCCTACCCTCCCAACCAGCCACGATCCCGCTGTATGTGCTCCCCCACACCGCGGCCGTCCTGCGGCTCACCACCCCAGCCGGGCCAGCACCTTCCCCGAGTCCAGGGCGTACGAGCCGTCGCCGGCCGCCGTCCAGGCCGCCGCGCACAGCGCCCGCAGGCCGTCCAAGGGCGTTCCGTCACCGTCGAGTTCCAGCCGGTCCGCCCGCGCCGTCGCCGTCCAGCCACCGCACCGGAAGCCGTCCCCCCGCTCGGCGACCTCCGGCTGCCCGGTGAGCAGCCCGCGCAGATCGGCGTCGACATAGGTCGGCCGGTGCTGCGGCGGCGCGGCGAGCAGCTGGGCGCCGTCGGTCACGCCGGTCAGGACGAGCAGCGAGTCGACCTCTCCGTTGAACGCGCCCTCGATGTCCGTGTCCAGCCGGTCCCCCACCACCAGCGGCCGCTCGGCGCCGGTACGCAGGATCGTCTCGCGGTGCATGGGAGGCAACGGCTTGCCCGCCACCTGCGGCTCGGCGCCGGTCGCGATCCGAACGACCTCCACCGCCGCGCCGTTGCCCGGCCCGATCCCTCGGGCGCCCGGGATCGTCAGGTCGGTGTTGGACGCGAACCAGGGCACCCCACGCGCGATCGCGTAGCACGCCTCCGCGAACCGCCCCCACACCAGCTCCGGCCCGCCGAACCCCTGCACCACCGCCGCCGGATCGTCGTCCGCCGACTCGACCGGCTCGAGGCCGCGCTCGCGCAGCGCCACCCGCAGCCCCTCGCCGCCGATGACGAGCACCCGGGCGCCCTCCGGCACCTGCTCGCTGATCAGCCGCGCGGCCGCCTGCGCCGAGGTGATGACGTCGTCCGCGCCCGTGGGTATCCCCAGTGCCGTCAGATGAGCGGCCACGACGTCCGGCGTCCGCAGGGCGTTGTTCGTGACGTACGCGAGATGCATCCCGCCCGTCCGCGCCGCCGCGAGCGACTCGACGGCATGCACGATCGCGTTCCCGCCCGCGTACACCACACCGTCGAGGTCGAGCAGCGCCGTGTCGTACGCCTCGCTCAGGGCCCGGCCACTGCCCGAGGGGCTCGTCCTGACGCTCTGGCTCATTTGGCATCGCTCCTCGTTCGACGGCTTTCCCCCGATCATCCCCCATGCCACCGACACCCGTACGATGCCGGGATGAACACAGCAGGTCACCCGGAAGCAACGGCGCGCCGAGGCCTCGAACTGACCCCGTTCCGAGGGCTGCGCTACGACCCCGACCGGGTCGGCAGCCTGGCCGCCGTGACATCCCCTCCGTACGACGTCGTCGTCCGCCCCGACGGCCTGCACCACCTCCAGGACTCGGACCCGCACAACATCGTCCGCCTGATCCTGCCCCAGGCCGACACGCCGGCCGCCCGCAACGAACAGGCGGCGCGCACCCTGCACCGCTGGCTGTCCGAAGGCGTACTGACCACCGACACCGACCCCGGTCTCTACGTCTACGAACAGAGCGACGGCGAGGGCATGCTGCAACGCGGCGTCATCGGCGCCCTGCGGGTGTCGGAGCCGTCGGAGGGCCTGGTCCTGCCGCACGAGGACGTCATGCCGCACGTGGTCGCCGACCGGGCGGACCTGATGCGTGCCACGTCCGCGAACCTCGAACCCCTGCTGCTGACCTACCGGGGCAACGGCACGGCGGCCGACACCTCCTCCGTCATCGAGCGGACCATCGAGGGCCCGCCGCTCCTCGCGACCACCACCGAGGACGGCTTCAGCCACCGCCTGTGGGCGATCACCGACCCCGCCGACCTGGACCGCATCCAGTCGGACCTGACCCGACGCCAGGCCCTGATCGCCGACGGCCATCACCGCTGGGCGACTTATCGACGTCTACGCGCGGAGCACGGCTCGCCGAGCGCCTGGGACTACGGCCTCGTCCTCCTGGTCGACACGGCCCGCTACCCCCTGCGCGTGCGCGCCATCCACCGTCTGCTGCACGGCGTGCCGGTGCCGGACGCCCTGGCAGCCCTCGATGGCCTGTTCCGCGTCCGCCGCCTCGAAGTCCCACTCGCCGCGGCACTGGACACCCTGGCCGACGCGGCCTGCGCGGGCAACGCCTTCCTCATCGCCGGCGACGGCGCCTTCCACCTCGTCGACCAGCCGGACGCGGACCTCCTCGCCCGCACGGTCCCCGCCGACCGCCCCACCGCCTGGCGCACCCTGGACGCGACGGTCCTGCACGCCACGCTCCTCGCCCACGTCTGGCACGTCCCCGAGGACGACCCCACCCGCATCGCGTACATCCACGACACCGCCGCCACCGTCGACAAGGCGGAACGCGACGGCGGTACGGCAGTCCTGATGCACCCCGTCCGCGAGGACGTCGTACGCGACCTCGCCCGCCAGGGCGTCACCATGCCCCGCAAGTCGACGTCGTTCGGCCCGAAGCCGGCGTCCGGCCTGGTCCTGCGCGCGCTGGACCTCTAGAACGCCGAAGGGGCGGGACCCGTTGCCGGATCCCGCCCCTCACGTCACTCGCCGCTACGCGTCGCGGTCCTCGTCGGCCTCATCGCGAGCCTCCCGCTCGTCACCCTCGTCCTCGTCCCCTTCGAAGGCGTCGACGAACTCCACACCGTCCATCTCCGCGAGCCGGTCGGAGGCGTCCGTGCTGCCGTCCTTGTCGGCCTCCACGGCCTTCGCGAACCACTCACGGGCCTCACCCTGCCGCCCGGCGGCGAGCAGCGCGTCCGCATAGGCGTACCGGAGCCGCGCGGTCCAGGGCTGTACGGAGCTGGAGGCGAGCTCAGGGCTCTGCAGCGTCACGATGGCCGCGTCCAGCTGCCCCATGTCACGCCGGGCGCCGGCCGCGACGAGCCGCATCTCGACCTGCCCGGCCTTGTCGAGCTTCTGCACCTCGGGAGCCCCGGCCATGTCCAGCGCCTTCTCCGGCCGCCCGAGCCCACGCTCGCAGTCGGCCATCAGCGGCCACAGCTCCACGCCACCGGTCATCCGCCGTGCCGCCCGGAACTCGGCGAGCGCCTCCGCGTACTTCTGGTTGGCGTAGGCGGCGAACCCGCCCGCCTCTCGTACGGCGGCGACACGCGACGCGAGCCGAAGAGCCACCTTGGAGTAGCCGTAGGCACCCTCGGGGTCCTCGTCGATGAGCCGCGCGACCATCACCAGGTTCTTGGCGACGTCCTCCGCGAGCGTCTTCGGCAGGCTCTGGAGCTCCTGCCGTACGTCCTTGTCGATCTCGTCGCCCGTGACGTCCTCGGGGATCGGCAGCCGCTTGATCGGCTCGCGGTCCCGGTCACGGTCCCGCTCGTCCCGGAACCGCCCGCCACCACGCCGGTCGTCCCGACGGTCATCGCGGCGATCGTCCCGCCGGTCGTCACGCCCACGGAACCCTCCGGGGCGCCCGCCACGGTCGTCCCGACGAGGCCCGCGGCCACCGCGGTCGTCCCGCCCACGGAACCCACCGCGTTCGCCACGGTCACTGTCACGACGGCCGTCGCGCCGATCGTCCCGCCTGTCGTCACGGCGATCGTCACGCCTGTCATCCCGACGGTCGTCGCGCCGGAACCCACCGCGGTCCCCGCGGCTGTCATCACGCCGGAACCCACCACGGTCGCCGCGCTCGCCACGGTCACTGTCACGCCGGTCATCACGGCGGTCATCGCGCCGGAACCCACCGCGGTCACCACGGTCATCCCGACGGAAGCCACGATCGCGGTCGTCACGCCGGAAGCCACCACGGTCGTCACGCCGATCATCCCGACGGTCGTCACGCCGATCATCACGGCGGTCGTCACGCCGGAAGCCACGGTCCCGGTCATCGCCCCGGCGGTCGTCGCGACGCCCGTAGCCACCACGGTTGTCGTCGCGCCTGTCGTCACGCCGGCCGTACCCGCCGCGGTCGTCGTCCCGACGCGGTCCACTCGGCCGGTCGTCACGGCGGAAGGACGGACGGTCGCCGTCCCGCCGGAACCCACGGTCCCGATCCCGGTCGTCCCGACGCGGCCCACCCGGCCGCTCGTCACGGCGGAAGGACGGACGGGGCCCACGGTCACCGTCACGCCGGTCATCACGACGATCGTCGCGGCGGTCATCCCGCCGATCGTCTCGGCGGTCGTCACGCCGGCCATATCCACCACGGCTGTCACCACGACTGTCGCCACGGCTGTCACCACGACTGTCACCGCGGCTGTCATCACGGCGGAAGCGACTGCGGTCGCCACCGCGGTCGTTGTCGCGACGGTCGTTGTCACGACGGAAGCCCCCACGGTCACCGCGGTCTCCCCGGAAACCGCCTCGATCACCACGGTCACCGCCGTCCCGTCGACGCTGGTCGCGCTCCGGTCGGTCGTCGGGAGAGTTGGTGGACATGGGTGACTCCTGTCTTCGGTACCTCAAGCATTGTAAAAACAAAAGGACCCCTGGTCCCAGCTGAACGCTGGGACCAGGGGTCCTCCAAAGATTGTTCGGCGGCGTCCTACTCTCCCACAGGGTCCCCCCTGCAGTACCATCGGCGCTGTAAGGCTTAGCTTCCGGGTTCGGAATGTAACCGGGCGTTTCCCTCACGCTATAACCACCGAAACCCTAATGGTTTCGAGCGAACAAGCACACTTTTCTTTTGTCTGTTCTGCTCTAAGCCGACAACGGTCGTTGTCTCAGAACTAACACAGTGGACGCGAGCAACTGAGGACAAGCCCTCGGCCTATTAGTACCGGTCACCTCCACACGTTACCGTGCTTCCAGATCCGGCCTATCAACCCAGTCGTCTACTGGGAGCCTTACCCCATCAAGTGGGTGGGAATACTCATCTCGAAGCAGGCTTCCCGCTTAGATGCTTTCAGCGGTTATCCCTCCCGAACGTAGCCAACCAGCCATGCCCTTGGCAGAACAACTGGCACACCAGAGGTTCGTCCGTCCCGGTCCTCTCGTACTAGGGACAGCCCTTCTCAATATTCCTGCGCGCGCAGCGGATAGGGACCGAACTGTCTCACGACGTTCTAAACCCAGCTCGCGTACCGCTTTAATGGGCGAACAGCCCAACCCTTGGGACCGACTCCAGCCCCAGGATGCGACGAGCCGACATCGAGGTGCCAAACCATCCCGTCGATATGGACTCTTGGGGAAGATCAGCCTGTTATCCCCGGGGTACCTTTTATCCGTTGAGCGACGGCGCTTCCACAAGCCACCGCCGGATCACTAGTCCCGACTTTCGTCCCTGCTCGACCCGTCGGTCTCACAGTCAAGCTCCCTTGTGCACTTACACTCAACACCTGATTGCCAACCAGGCTGAGGGAACCTTTGGGCGCCTCCGTTACTCTTTAGGAGGCAACCGCCCCAGTTAAACTACCCATCAGACACTGTCCCTGATCCGGATCACGGACCCAGGTTAGACATCCAGCACGACCAGACTGGTATTTCAACGACGACTCCCCCTGAACTGGCGTCCAGAGTTCACAGTCTCCCAGCTATCCTACACAAGCCGAACCGAACACCAATATCAAACTGTAGTAAAGGTCCCGGGGTCTTTCCGTCCTGCTGCGCGAAACGAGCATCTTTACTCGTAGTGCAATTTCACCGGGCCTATGGTTGAGACAGTCGAGAAGTCGTTACGCCATTCGTGCAGGTCGGAACTTACCCGACAAGGAATTTCGCTACCTTAGGATGGTTATAGTTACCACCGCCGTTTACTGGCGCTTAAGTTCTCAGCTTCGCCCAGACGAATCTGAGCTAACCGGTCCCCTTAACGTTCCAGCACCGGGCAGGCGTCAGTCCGTATACATCGCCTTACGGCTTCGCACGGACCTGTGTTTTTAGTAAACAGTCGCTTCTCGCTGGTCTCTGCGGCCACCCCCAGCTCGGAGAGCAAGTCTCCTCACCAGACGTGGCCCCCCTTCTCCCGAAGTTACGGGGGCATTTTGCCGAGTTCCTTAACCATAGTTCACCCGAACGCCTCGGTATTCTCTACCTGACCACCTGAGTCGGTTTAGGGTACGGGCCGCCATGAAACTCGCTAGAGGCTTTTCTCGACAGCATAGGATCATCCACTTCACCACAATCGGCTCGGCATCAGGTCTCACCCTGTATGAGTGGCGGATTTGCCTACCACTCGGGCTACACCCTTACCCCGGGACAACCACCGCCCGGGATGGACTACCTTCCTGCGTCACCCCATCACTCACCTACTACCAGCTCGGGTCACCGGCTCCACCACTCCGACCTCGTCCGAAGACTCAGCCGGCGGCTTCACGGGCTTAGCATCACTGGATTCGATGTTTGACGCTTCACAGCGGGTACCGGAATATCAACCGGTTATCCATCGACTACGCCTGTCGGCCTCGCCTTAGGTCCCGACTTACCCTGGGCAGATCAGCTTGACCCAGGAACCCTTAGTCAATCGGCGCACACGTTTCTCACGTGTGAATCGCTACTCATGCCTGCATTCTCACTCGTGAACCGTCCACCACTGCCTTCCGGCGCGGCTTCACCCGGCACACGACGCTCCCCTACCCATCCATACGGGCGTTGGCCCTGTTGTATGAATGACACGACTTCGGCGGTACGCTTGAGCCCCGCTACATTGTCGGCGCGGAATCACTAGACCAGTGAGCTATTACGCACTCTTTCAAGGGTGGCTGCTTCTAAGCCAACCTCCTGGTTGTCTCTGCGACTCCACATCCTTTCCCACTTAGCGTACGCTTAGGGGCCTTAGTCGATGCTCTGGGCTGTTTCCCTCTCGACCATGGAGCTTATCCCCCACAGTCTCACTGCCGCGCTCTCACTTACCGGCATTCGGAGTTTGGCTAAGGTCAGTAACCCGGTAGGGCCCATCGCCTATCCAGTGCTCTACCTCCGGCAAGAAACACACGACGCTGCACCTAAATGCATTTCGGGGAGAACCAGCTATCACGGAGTTTGATTGGCCTTTCACCCCTAACCACAGGTCATCCCCCAGGTTTTCAACCCTGGTGGGTTCGGTCCTCCACGAAGTCTTACCTCCGCTTCAACCTGCCCATGGCTAGATCACTCCGCTTCGGGTCTTGAGCGCGCTACTATATCGCCCTATTCGGACTCGCTTTCGCTACGGCTTCCCCACACGGGTTAACCTCGCAACACACCGCAAACTCGCAGGCTCATTCTTCAAAAGGCACGCAGTCACGAGACATCAAGTAAACTTGACGTCCGACGCTCCCACGGCTTGTAGGCACACGGTTTCAGGTACTATTTCACTCCCCTCCCGGGGTACTTTTCACCATTCCCTCACGGTACTATCCGCTATCGGTCACCAGGGAATATTTAGGCTTAGCGGGTGGTCCCGCCAGATTCACACGGGATTTCTCGGGCCCCGTGCTACTTGGGTGTCTCTCAAACGAGCCGCTGACGTTTCGACTACGGGGGTCTTACCCTCTACGCCGGACCTTTCGCATGTCCTTCGCCTACATCAACGGTTTCTGACTCGTCTCACAGCCGGCAGACTGTAAAAGAGAGATCCCACAACCCCGCATACGCAACCCCTGCCGGGTCTCACACGTATACGGTTTGGCCTCATCCAGTTTCGCTCGCCACTACTCCCGGAATCACGGTTGTTTTCTCTTCCTGCGGGTACTGAGATGTTTCACTTCCCCGCGTTCCCTCCACTTGCCCTATGTGTTCAGACAAGGGTGACAGCCCATGACGACTGCCGGGTTTCCCCATTCGGAAACCCCCGGATCAAAGCCTGGTTGACGACTCCCCGGGGACTATCGTGGCCTCCCACGTCCTTCATCGGTTCCTGGTGCCAAGGCATCCACCGTGCGCCCTTAAAAACTTGGCCACAGATGCTCGCGTCCACTGTGCAGTTCTCAAACAACGACCAGTACACCGTCACACACCACCCTGTGGTGCTTCACCGGCGCCGGCACTGAGGTCGGGATCAAATCCGTACCCTCAGACACCCAACAGCGTGCCCGGCACGATCAGTTGACCAGATCAGCGTTCCACGCCCCGAGGGGCAGTACTAGCGCCTGATCCATCCTGGATCGTGCCGAATAATCAACGTTCCACCCATGAGCAACCAGCATCAGACATTCGCTGATGTACTGGCCTCTGACCAACCGGAGTTGGTGAGAAGTGCTCCTTAGAAAGGAGGTGATCCAGCCGCACCTTCCGGTACGGCTACCTTGTTACGACTTCGTCCCAATCGCCAGTCCCACCTTCGACAGCTCCCTCCCACAAGGGGTTGGGCCACCGGCTTCGGGTGTTACCGACTTTCGTGACGTGACGGGCGGTGTGTACAAGGCCCGGGAACGTATTCACCGCAGCAATGCTGATCTGCGATTACTAGCAACTCCGACTTCATGGGGTCGAGTTGCAGACCCCAATCCGAACTGAGACAGGCTTTTTGAGATTCGCTCCACCTCACGGTATCGCAGCTCATTGTACCTGCCATTGTAGCACGTGTGCAGCCCAAGACATAAGGGGCATGATGACTTGACGTCGTCCCCACCTTCCTCCGAGTTGACCCCGGCGGTCTCCTGTGAGTCCCCATCACCCCGAAGGGCATGCTGGCAACACAGAACAAGGGTTGCGCTCGTTGCGGGACTTAACCCAACATCTCACGACACGAGCTGACGACAGCCATGCACCACCTGTACACCGACCACAAGGGGGCGCCTGTCTCCAGACGTTTCCGGTGTATGTCAAGCCTTGGTAAGGTTCTTCGCGTTGCGTCGAATTAAGCCACATGCTCCGCTGCTTGTGCGGGCCCCCGTCAATTCCTTTGAGTTTTAGCCTTGCGGCCGTACTCCCCAGGCGGGGAACTTAATGCGTTAGCTGCGGCACCGACGACGTGGAATGTCGCCAACACCTAGTTCCCACCGTTTACGGCGTGGACTACCAGGGTATCTAATCCTGTTCGCTCCCCACGCTTTCGCTCCTCAGCGTCAGTAATGGCCCAGAGATCCGCCTTCGCCACCGGTGTTCCTCCTGATATCTGCGCATTTCACCGCTACACCAGGAATTCCGATCTCCCCTACCACACTCTAGCTAGCCCGTATCGAATGCAGACCCGGGGTTAAGCCCCGGGCTTTCACACCCGACGTGACAAGCCGCCTACGAGCTCTTTACGCCCAATAATTCCGGACAACGCTTGCGCCCTACGTATTACCGCGGCTGCTGGCACGTAGTTAGCCGGCGCTTCTTCTGCAGGTACCGTCACTTTCGCTTCTTCCCTGCTGAAAGAGGTTTACAACCCGAAGGCCGTCATCCCTCACGCGGCGTCGCTGCATCAGGCTTTCGCCCATTGTGCAATATTCCCCACTGCTGCCTCCCGTAGGAGTCTGGGCCGTGTCTCAGTCCCAGTGTGGCCGGTCGCCCTCTCAGGCCGGCTACCCGTCGTCGCCTTGGTGAGCCATTACCTCACCAACAAGCTGATAGGCCGCGGGCTCATCCTTCACCGCCGGAGCTTTTAACCCCCGTCCAGGAGGACAGGAGTGTTATCCGGTATTAGACCCCGTTTCCAGGGCTTGTCCCAGAGTGAAGGGCAGATTGCCCACGTGTTACTCACCCGTTCGCCACTAATCCCCACCGAAGTGGTTCATCGTTCGACTTGCATGTGTTAAGCACGCCGCCAGCGTTCGTCCTGAGCCAGGATCAAACTCTCCGTGAATGTCTACCGGTAATCCGGTGCACACACACGAGAGCGGAACCAGGAGAGGAATAGTCTCCCGGTTCACAGCGTCCTCGCTGTGTTATTTCAAAGGAACCTCGCCCCAACCGTACGGTTGGAGACGGGGTATCAACATATCTGGCGTTGATTTTTGGCACGCTGTTGAGTTCTCAAGGAACGGACGCTTCCTTTGTACTCACCCTCTCGGGCTTTCCTCCGGGCTTTTCCCTTCGGTCTTGCGTTTCCGACTCTATCAGATCGTTTTCCGATCCGATTCCCTGTCGGCGGGATTGTCTTGGGTCTTGGGCTTTCGCCCGTCGGCCTTTCGACATTCACTACGTTAGCCGATTCCCCCGCCCGATTCATAATCGGGGTTCTGCGGATTCGAATTCGGGCATGCGGGCACGCCGGAATCGACCCTGCTGAGGGGTTATTGCTAGGTAGTGGGTTGGCCGCTCCGGCTGCTGACTTCGCAGTACCCGGTTCAGCGGCTCGGGCTACGTTACGCGCCCCGTCATGGCGCGTCAACTTGAGCGACGCTTGGGGACGTGGGCCCGATAGGGGCTGACCGTAGGGTCGTTGGCGATCCAGTAGCGCCACGGGTGGACGTCGCCATTGCCACCGTCACCTGCCACTCCGGTGCGTGGACCGTTCCGTACCTGGTCGGAGGGGGCCGGGGTGCCGGTGAGGATCCTCAGCGGGGTCTCGCCCGAGGCGCAGGCGTCCGTACCGTCCAAGGCGCGGTCGACGTCCAGGGCGGTGGCCAGGCGGGCCGGGCCTTTGGCCAGTTCCTTGTCGTTACGGGCCGAGAGTCGACGTTTACGGGTCAGCTCGGCGCCCTCCACGATCTCGCCGGCGCGCAGCAGGACCGCGCTCGCCCGGCCCTCGGGGCCGCACACCAGGTTCATGCAGTGCCACATGCCGTAGGTGAAGTAGACGTAGACGTACCCAGGGGGACCGAACATCACGCCGTTGCGGGGTGTGGGGCCGCGATAGGCGTGCGAGCCGGGGTCATTAGGGCCGTCGTAGGCCTCCACCTCTGTGAGGCGCAGGGCGATCGGACCGTCCGAGGTGGTGCGTACGAGGATCCGGCCCAGGAGATCGGGGGCGACCTCCAGGACGGGGCGGTCGAAGAAGTCCCGGGGAAGGGGCGTACGGTCGGGGGTCGCGATCATGCCGTCCGAGGGTAGTGGAGACGGGTCGTCGCGACGGGGTGGTCAGGAAGCGTGCGCCTTGCCAGGGTGGGGCGCGGAACCGGCCACGGCCGGATCGCGTTTGTAGGGATCAGGGATCCACTCTGAGAAGAGGAGAGTCATGGCGTTCAAGAAGCTGCTCGCGAGCCTGGGGGCCGGCGGTGCTTCGGTCGAGACGGTGCTGACCGAGGTCAACGTCGTTCCGGGCGGTGTCGTCCAGGGCGAGGTGCGGATTCAGGGCGGGTCCGTGAGCCAGAACATCGAGGGCCTGTCCGTGGGTCTTCAGGCCCGTGTCGAGGTCGAGACCCAGGACTCGGAGTACAAGCAGGACATCGAGTTCACGAAGATGCAGCTCGGCGGTGCCTTCGAGCTTCAGCCCGGCGCGGTGCACGCGGTGCCGTTCGGGCTGGAGATCCCGTGGGAGACGCCGGTCACCATGATCGACGGTCAGGCGCTGCGCGGCATGAACATCGGTGTGTCGACGGAGCTGGCGATCGCCCGGGCCGTGGACTCCACCGACCTGGACCCGATCAACGTGCACCCGCTGCCGGCGCAGAAGGCGATCCTCGACGCCTTCATCCAGCTGGGCTTCCGCTTCAAGAACGCGGACATGGAGCGCGGCCACATCCGCAACACCCGGCAGAAGCTGCCGTTCTACCAGGAGATCGAGTTCTTCCCGCCGCAGCAGTACCGCGGGATCAACCAGGTCGAGCTGAGCTTCGTGGCGGACGGCAACGCGATGGACGTCGTCCTGGAAATGGACAAGAAGCCCGGGTTGTTCAGCGAGGGCAGCGACACCTTCCGTTCGTTCCAGGTGCGTCTGAACGACTTCCACGGGACCGACTGGGCGGCGTACCTCAATCAGTGGCTGTCCGAGGTCGGCAGCAAGCGCAACTGGTTCTAGGCTCGGAACTGCTGATTCCACTGTTTCGTCAGGAGGTATCGAAGTGACCGAGCTCAAGCGGCGGCCGCTCCCCCACGACTTCCATCCGCCCGTGCCGTCCTTCACGGTCACGAGTGAGGAGGTCGCGGCCGGCGGGACCCTCGAGGACGCTCAGGTCTACGCGGCCGGCAACACCTCGCCTCAGCTGCGCTGGGAGGGCTTCCCGGCGGAGACCAAGAGCTTCGCCGTGACCTGCTACGACCCGGACGCCCCCACGGGGAGCGGGTTCTGGCACTGGGTCCTCTTCGACATCCCGGCCTCCGTGACCGAGTTGCCGGCGGGTGCGGGCAGCGGCAAGTTCGAGGGGCTGCCCGAGGGTGCCGTACAGGCGCGGAACGACTACGGGTCGAAGGACTTCGGGGGTGCCGCGCCGCCGCCCGGGGACGGGCCGCACCGCTATGTGTTCACGGTGTACGCCGTGGACCAGGAGAAGCTCGGTCCGGACTCGGACGCGAGCCCGGCGGTCGTCGGCTTCAACCTGCGCTTCCACGCGCTCGCGCGTGCGCATGTGATCGCCGAGTACGAGGTGCCCGCCGAATCCTGACGTTCATGGAACGTTTGCCCGCCCCCGGTCATGGAAGTGATCGGGGGCGGGCATTTTTTATTTCGTTGTCCATCTCGGCGTGCCCGGCCAGAGTTGATCCCAGTCCGCCAGGGGGTGGGCAGGTGCGCACGGGAGGTGGGCTGCAATGCGGGACACGCTGGTACTGAACGCGAGCTTCGAGCCGCTGTCGACGGTGACGTTGAATCGAGCCGTCGTTCTGGTGCTTCAGGACAAGGCCGTCGTCGAGCAGGCCCACCCCGAACTGCGTATGCGTGGAGCCGAGGTCGACATACCCGCGCCCCGGGTGATCAGGCTGTGCAGGTACGTACGGGTGCCGTTCCGAAGACAAGCGCCGTGGTCGCGGCGGGGTGTGTTGGTGCGGGACCGGCACCGGTGCGCGTACTGCGGGCGCAGGGCGACGACCGTGGACCACGTGGTGCCGCGGTCGCACGGTGGGCAGGACACGTGGCTGAATACGGTCGCCTCGTGTGCGGAGGACAATCACCGGAAGGCGGACCGGACGCCTGAGCAGGCGGGTATGCCGTTGCTTCGGGAGCCGTTCGAGCCGACTCCTGCCGATGCGATGTTGCTGACGCTGGGGGCCGAGGAGTTTGCTGCGCTGCCGGATTGGCTGGCGACGGACGCGGCCTGATCTGATTGCCGTGGGTCCATCGGTGGTTCGTAGGCCGTCGGTTCGTTGTGGCTTGTCGCTTCCCCGCGCCCCTGAGGGCGTTGGGGCCCGGCCCCGTGAAGAGATTGGGGCCCGCCTTCGTCGAGGAAGGCGGGCCCGTTGTCGTATCGCGCGAACCGTGTCAGTCGATCGACGGCTTCTCTCGGCGTTCCGTAGCCTGGCCGGGGATGTTGGCCGAGCCGCCGTTGCCCGAACCGCCGCCCAGGCCGCCCAGGTTGCCCATGGCGCCGGAGAGGCCCTTGAGGGCGTCGCCGATTTCGCTGGGGACGATCCAGAGCTTGTTGGCGTCGCCCTCGGCGATCTTCGGGAGCATCTGGAGGTACTGGTAGGAGAGGAGCTTCTGGTCCGGGTCGCCGGCGTGGATCGCCTCGAAGACCGTACGGACGGCCTGCGCCTCGCCTTCCGCGCGCAGGGCCGCGGCCTTGGCCTCACCCTCGGCGCGGAGGATCTGGGACTGCTTCTCACCTTCGGCGGTGAGGATGGCGGCCTGGCGCGTACCTTCGGCGGTGAGGATCGCGGCGCGCTTGTCACGGTCGGCGCGCATCTGCTTCTCCATCGAGTCCTGGATGGAGGTGGGCGGTTCGATCGCCTTGAGCTCGACGCGGTTGACGCGGATGCCCCACTTGCCCGTCGCCTCGTCGAGGACGCCGCGCAGGGCCGCGTTGATCTCCTCGCGGGAGGTCAGGGTGCGCTCCAGGTCCATGCCGCCGATGATGTTGCGGAGCGTGGTGACCGTGAGCTGCTCGATCGCCTGGATGTAGCTGGCGACTTCGTAGGTGGCCGCGCGCGCGTCGGTCACCTGGTAGTAGATGACGGTGTCGATGTTCACGACCAGGTTGTCCTGGGTGATCACCGGCTGCGGCGGGAACGGCACGACCTGTTCGCGCAGGTCGATGCGGTTGCGGATGGTGTCGATGAACGGGACCACGATGTTGAGGCCCGCGTTGAGTGTCCGTGTGTAGCGGCCGAAGCGCTCGACGATGGCCGCGCTCGCCTGCGGGATGACCTGGATCGTCTTGATCAGGGCGATGAAGACCAACACCACCAGAATGATCAGGACGATGATGACCGGTTCCATCGTCGTTCCCCGTACCCCTTCTCCGCTGCGGCAACTTCGGCAGATCTTATGCCTGTTGAAGATCTTGCTGGTCGAGTCTGACAGACCGTCGCGTACCCCGTGGCGCGTTCGCGCCAGATACGTCGTGCGAGGTCACGGTGCGCGGTCACATGACGATCGCGGTGGCCCCCTCGATGTCCACGACGTCCACTTCCTGGCCCACTTCGTAGGCGCGGTCGGTGTCGAGCGCGCGGGCCGACCAGATCTCTCCGGCGAGCTTGATGCGGCCGCCCGAGGCGTCGACGCGTTCCAGAACGACGGCTTGTTTGCCCTTCAACGCCTCGATGCCGGTGGCGAGTTGGGGGCGTTGTGCGCGATGCCGGTTGGCGATGGGCCGTACGACGGCGATGAGTGCGGTCGAGACGACGACGAAGGCCACGACCTGGACCACGGCGTCACCGCCGAAGATGCCGGCGGCCACGGCGGCGGCGACGGCACCGACCGCGAGCATGCCGAGTTCGGGCATCGCGGTGATCACGAGCCCGATGCCGAGCGCTGCCGCGCCGATCAACCACCAAACCCACGCGTCGATTTCCACATGGTCATGGTAGGACCGCGGACCCTGTCACCGACAGGGCGCCGATCGTTCGAGAGGCCCCTTCTACCGGGGTTTCGCGGGGTGAAGGAGTGGGTCAGGAGAGCGGGAGGCCCTGTGCCGTCCAGCGGTCGCCGACCTGCTCGACGACGAGCGGGAGGCCGAAGCAGAGGGAGAGGTTGCGGGAGGTCAGTTCGAGCTCCATGGGGCCGGCGGCGAGCACCTTGCCCTGGCGGATCATCAGGACGTGGGTGAAGCCCGGGGGGATCTCCTCGACGTGGTGGGTGACCATGAGCATCGAGGGGGCGATCGGGTCGCGGGCGAGGCGGCCGAGACGGCGTACGAGGTCCTCGCGGCCGCCGAGGTCGAGGCCGGCGGCGGGTTCGTCGAGGAGGAGCAGCTCGGGGTCGGCCATCAGGGCGCGGGAGATGAGGGTGCGCTTGCGCTCGCCCTCGGAGAGGGTGCCGAACTTCCGGTCGAGGTAGTCGCTCATGCCGAGGCGGTCGAGGAAGGCGCGGGCGCGCTGCTCGTCGACGTCCTCGTAGTCCTCGTTCCAGGTGGCGGTCATGCCGTAGGCGGCGGTCAGGACCGTCTGGAGGACGGTCTGGCGCTTGGGGAGCTTCTCGGCCAGGGCGATGCCGGCCACGCCGATGCGCGGGCGCAGCTCGAAGACGTCGGTGCCGGGCTTGCCGAGGGTCTCGCCGAGGATCGTGGCGGTGCCCTTGGTCGGGTAGAGGTAGCTGGACGCGACGTTCAGGAGGGTGGTCTTGCCGGCGCCGTTCGGGCCGAGGATGACCCAGCGCTCGCCCTCCTTGACCGACCAGGAGACCTGGTCCACCAGAGCCCGGCCCTCGCGGACCACGGATACGTCCTGAAGCTCCAGAACATCGCTCATGAGCGCGTTGTCTCCCCTTGCAGTGTGACCGGTCTCGGCGTCTCGGCGTCTCGGAGGTCGCGTGCGCCTGTGGGCGCAGCCCTCAACGAAATCTACGCCACCGGTCCACCCCTTCATTCCATCGGTCCGGTCCTTAGGGTGGGGGCATGCTCTCGGAACCACGTTCAGGACGCCTTGCCGCTTGGGGAAATGCCCTTTTGGCCGGACTTGTCTCACCGGATGACGCTGTGCACGAGATCGTCGGTGACGATGCCGTGCACCGGGTGGAGGGGTTGCCCGGCGAGTCGGCGCCCGTGGGGCTCACGCTGGGGCTGGGGCGGCTGCGGACGCTCGGGGTGAGCGGACTGCGGGTCGCGCTGCCGTCGCCGGGGCATCCGCTGGGGCTGAGCGGGCCGCCGGAGTTCAACGCGCGGGCGATGGATGCCGAGGAGGCGGTGATCTGCCACGGCGCCGCGTTCGGGCTGGTGCCGGAGGTGTACGAGGCCGGGCCCGACGGTGATGTGCGTGTCGAGGTCGTCTGGCGGGTGCTGCCCGTGCGGGAGGCGCCGCCCGCGGACGTGCCGTCGCTGGGTGAGGCCGAGCGGGAGCTGGCGGAGGGCCTGCGGGAGGCGACCGAGGTGCTGTCCCGGCTGGATGTGGCCGGATCGGGGCCGGTGGCCGAGGCGGCGATCGACGCGTACCGGGCGCGGGCCGAGCGGGGGCGGGAGGTGCTGGCGCCGGGGTATCCGCCGCGGGCGGTGCGGGTGCTGGAGCTGGCGCAGCGGGTCGGTCTGCTGGTCTCGCTGGCGCGGGAGAACGGGCACGGGGGTGCGGTGAGCTCCGCGGAGATGGGGGCCCGGACGGAGGCGCTGCGGCCGGTGGAGCGGGTGGCCCGGCGGGCGCAGGTGGCCGCGTACAACGCGTATGTGGAGGAGCGGGGCGCGCGGTGAGCGTCCGTGGGGCGGCCGTACCGGAGCGCTCCTGAGGAATTCGGCGGGAACAGACCGGCCCCCCGGGAAACCCGGGGGGCCGGAGGTCACTGCCTGTTCTGGGGGGTCGTCACTTGTTGACGGCCAGGTTGCCGAAGGCGGGGTTCAGGATGCCGACGACGTTCACGCTGTTGCCCGAGACGTTGACCGGGATGTGGACCGGGGCCTGGACGAGGTTGCCCGAGGCGACGCCCGGGGAGCCCACGGCCTGGCCGTCGGCGTGCGCGCCGTCGGTGGCGGAGGCCATTCCGGCACCGGCGGCCAGCAGGCCACCCGCCACCATCGTCACGGCCGCTGCCTTCTTCAGGTTCTTCACTTCTAAGCCCTCCTTGCGATTGCCGCGGCAGTCGCCGCAGCACGCACTGGAGAACGGTGGAGATCCACGAAGGATGCGCCATCCGGGGGACATTCCCACGACGGTATGAATCTCAGTCCGGAGCGGAACCCTCCGAATTGCCGTCCGTCACGCCCTGCGCAGAGCGTTTCAGCCGGTCACGCCATGGCGTACGGCCCACAGGGCGGCCTGCGTGCGGTCCGCGAGGTCGAGCTTCATCAGGATGTTCGAGACGTGCGTCTTGACGGTCTTCTCGGACAGGACCAGGGCCCTGGCTATCTCCCGGTTCGAGCGGCCGTCCGCGATCAGCCCGAGCACCTCGCGCTCCCGCTCCGTCAGCGAACCGCCTCTCCCCTGGCCCGAGTTGGCCTCCTCCTGGGACAGCAGGGCGCCCGCCACCTCGGGCTGGAGCAGGATGTGGCCGGCGTGCACCGAGCGGATGGCTCCGGCGAGCGCGTCCGGGTCGACGTCCTTGTAGACGTACCCGGCGGCACCCGCGCGCAGGGCCGGGATCACCGTGCGCTGTTCGGTGAAGCTGGTGACGATGAGCACGCGTGCGGGGTTGTCGAGCTCGCGGAGCTTGCGCAGGGCGTCGACGCCGTCCATCCCCGGCATCTTGACGTCCATGAGGACGACGTCCGGCTTCAGCTCCTCGGCGCGGGCCACTCCCTCGGCGCCGTCCGCGGCCTCCCCCACGACCTCGATGTCGTCCTGCACTTCGAGGAACGTGCGCAGGCCCCGGCGGACCACCTGGTGGTCGTCGACGAGGAGCACCTTGATTGCGTCAGCCACCGGGGACCTCCATCTCGATCACGGTGCCCTTGCCGGGCGCCGATTCCACGGTCAGCGTGCCGCCGACGCCGCTCGCCCGGTCCCGCATGGAGACCAGGCCGAGGTGGCGTCCCGCGCGGCGTACCGCCTTCGGGTCGAAGCCGCTGCCGTCGTCCGTGATCCGCAGGACCGCTCCGCCGGCGCGCCGGTCCAGGGTCACGTCGACGTGCTCGCCCCCGGAGTGCCGCAGGGCGTTGTGCAGGGCCTCCTGGGCGACGCGCAGCAGTGCCTCCTCCTGGGCGGAGGGCAGGGCCTTCACACCGCGGCCGGCGAAGGTGACGCGAGCGGTGTGGGCACGGTCGAGGACCTGGATCTGGGTGCGCAGGGTGGCGACCAGGCCGTCCTCGTCGAGAGCGGCGGGGCGCAACTCGACGACCGCGGCGCGCAGTTCGTCGGCGGCCTCGGCGGCGAGCGCGGCGACCTGGTGCATCTCGCCCTTGGCGCGGGCTGGGTCCCGGTCGACCAGGGCGGTGGCGGCCTGGGCCGTCAGGCGCAGCGAGAACAGCTTCTGGCTGACCGCGTCGTGCAGTTCGTGCGCCAGGCGCGAGCGCTCCTCGGCGATGGTCAGCTCGCGGCTGCGCTCGTACAGGCGGGCGTTGGTCAGGGCGATCGCGGCGTGCTGGGCGAGGATGCCGAGGAGTTCCTCGTCCTCGGCGGTGAAGCCGCAACTGCCCTCCGGCTTGGGGCAGTTCTTGTTCGCCAGGAACAGGGCGCCGATGACCTCGTCGCCGTCGCGGATCGGCAGGCCCAGGAAGTCGGACATGTCGGGGTGCGCCGACGGCCAGCCCTCGAAGCGGGGGTCCTTGCGGACGTCGGCGAGACGCTCGACCTTGGCTTCCTGGAGCATCGCGGCGAGGATGCCGTGCTGGCGGGGCAGCGGGCCGATGGCCTTCCACTGGTGGTCGCTGACCCCGTCGACGACGAACTGGGCGAAGCCTCCGTGGTCGTCCGGCACGCCGAGCGCGGCGTACTGCGCGTCGAGCAGTTCGCGGGCGGAGGCGACGATCGTCTTGAGGACGTCGCGCACCTCCAGATGCCTGCTCATGGCCAGCAACGCGGAGCTCACCGCGGCGAGGCCGGACCTGGGGGCTTGACTCATGCCCTCACCGTACCGGCGGGGCGTGACGGCCGGATCGGACCTGTGGCGGCGGCCGGCTAGGGCGACGGTCCTAGTCCTCTGGTCCCCCGGTCGGCGACGTAGGGCGAACGGACCCGGGTGCTCGGCCTAGGACGAAGGGCCCCGCGATGTTGCGGCCCGCGTCCGAGGCGGTGCGGGCGGCCCCGTTCCTACGTTGAGGGCACCGCCGATCCGAGGCGGCTGGACGAGGGGACGGTTGTCATGCCGGTAGCGATCATCACGGGGGCTTCGAAGGGGCTGGGGCGGGCGCTCGCCGAGGCGCTGGCCGCCCGCGGCTGGGATCTGGTGCTGGACGCCAGGACGCCGGAGGTCCTGAAGGAGACGGCGTCCGCGCTGCGGGACGCGCACGGCACGGACGTGACGGCGGTGCCGGGAGACGTCACGGACGCCGGGCACCGGGCCGCTCTGGTGGCCGCAGCCTGGCGGCTGGGCGGTGTCGATCTGCTGGTGAGCAACGCCAGCGCGCTGGGCGCCGAGCCGCTGCGGCGGCTGGACGCGCTGCCGCCGGCGGGGCTGCGGCGGGCGCTGGAGGTGAACGTGGTCGCCGCGCTGGGCCTGGTGCAGGAGGCGCTGCCGCTGCTGCGGGCGGCCGGGGCCGGGGCCGTGATCACGGTGAGCTCGGACGCGGCGGCCGAGGCGTACGAGACATGGGGCGGTTACGGGGCGTCGAAGGCGGCCCTGGACCATCTCGCGGCGGTGCTCGGCGAGGAGGAGCCCGGACTGCGCGTGTGGGCGGTCGACCCCGGGGACATGGCCACGGACCTGTACGCGGCGGCCGTACCGGACGACGACGATCCGCGGCCGGCGCCGGCGAGTGTCGTGCCGGCGTTCCTGCGGCTGCTGGACGAGCGTCCGGCGAGCGGCCGCTACGGGGCTCCGGCTCTGCTGGAGGGGCGGCGATGACGCTGGCGACGGGAGTGCCCCCGCGCGAGCCTGTTCGAGCGTGGGGGAAGGTGCCCGAGGAGCTGTCGGCGCGGGTTCCGGCCGAGCAGCGTGGGCCGGGGCTGGGCCGGGATGCCGTACGGCTGCTGGTGTCGCGGGGCACCGCGGTGTCGCATCACGCGTTCCGTGAGCTGCCGCGGCTGCTGCGGGCCGGGGATCTGCTGGTCGTCAACACCTCGCGGACGCTGGCCGCGGCCGTGGACGGGCGGGTCGGGCACGCGCGCGTGGTGGTGCACTTCTCCACGCGCGGGGACGACGGGCGGTGGGCGGTCGAACTGCGGGATCCGGACGAGCGGGGCGCCACGCGCGCGCGTGCGGGCGGGCCCGCGGGTAGTGAGGTGGGGCTGCCGGGCGGGCTGCGGCTGGTTCTGGAGGAGCCGCTGAGCCCGGGGAGCGAGCGGCTGTGGTGGGCTCGGGTCTCCGGTCCCCTGGACGTGGAGGCCACGGGAGAGTCCCCCACAGGCGCGCCCGGCACCGGGATCTTCGGGCTCATGCGGGAGCACGGGCGGCCGATCCGCTACTCCTATACCGAGCGGGATCAGCCGCTGTGCGTGTACCAGACGGTGTTCGCGCTGCCGTCGGCCGACGGTGCGGGCAGTGCGGAGATGCCGAGCGCGGCGCGGCCCTTCACGGCCGGGCTGGTGACGGAGCTGGTCAGCCGGGGTGTGCAGATCGCGCCGATCAGCCTGCACACCGGGGTGGCCTCGGCCGAGGCGCACGAGCCGCCGTATCCGGAGCGGTTCGCGGTGCCGGAGGCGTCCGCGCGGCTGATCAACGCGGTGAAGGCAGGGGACGGCCGGGTCGTCGCCGTGGGGACGACGGCCGTGCGGGCCGTGGAGTCGGCGGTGGACGCCGACGGGGTCGTACGCGCGCGTGAGGGGTGGACGGATCTCGTCGTGACGCCGGAGCGCGGGGTGCGGGTGGTGGACGGGCTGCTGACCGGGCTGCACGAGCCGGAGGCGTCGCATCTGCTGATGCTGGAGGCGGTCGCCGGGCGGGACGCGATCAGCCGTAGTTACGAGGAGGCGCTGCGCGGGCTCTACCTGTGGCACGAGTTCGGCGACGTGCACCTCATCCTCCCGGCGGAGAACCCTCACACAGTGCATTGCTCCAGCAACTGCTGGTGAGACTGACACACGGCCGATGTGAGCCCGCGCATAGGGTCCACATCACGTACGAAAGTCCGTAGTAGGTAGTGACGTCCCTTTTGAGCGGCACGGACGGCCCTGTCTGTCCTATTTTGCCCTTCCCGGCTCCACTATCGAGGATCGTACGTCACACCTTTGCCAGGCAATTTTGCGGCCGCTAACAATGGCTCTCGTCGCTCAGCGCCGTGGGTTCAGCCCGCGGCGTTTGTGCAGGAAGCACCCGTGTCCCCTGTCGGACAGCGAGCGACCTCCGCGCTATTCGAAGAGGTCCCACTGCCATGCTCAAGAACACCAAGAACCGTGGTCTCAGTCGTTCCATCAACAAGCGTCAGAAGATCGCGATCGCAGGTGTCACCACGCTCGGTGCCGCCGCCCTGGCCATCTCCGCCGTACCCGGCAACGCCACGACGACCACGGCCGAAGCCCCCGCGGGCAAGGTGGCCTACAGCAACGAGCAGATAAAGGACGTCAAGGGCAGCGTCACCGACCAGCTCGCAGGCGACAAGGTGAAGGCCGAGGCGATGGTCGCCAAGCACAAGGCTGCTGTGGCCACCGCCAAGCACCGGGCCGCCGTCGCCCACGACAAGCACGTGGCCGCCCAGGCCGCCGCCAAGCAGCGCGCCGCCAAGGCCGCCGCCGCGAAGAAGGCCGCTGCCGAGCGCAAGGCGAAGGAGGCCGCGAGCCGGTCCGCCAAGCGCGTCGCGGTCAAGCCCGTCGCCGCCAAGAAGTCCTACGCGAACAACCTCGACGGCTGGATCCGTGAGGCCCTGGACATCATGAAGAAGCATGACATCCCGGGCACCTACAACGGCCTGCACAAGAACATCATGCGCGAGTCCTCGGGCAACCCGAACGCGATCAACAACTGGGACATCAACGCCCAGAACGGCGTCCCGTCGATCGGTCTGCTCCAGGTCATCAAGCCCACCTTCGACGCGTACCACGTGCCGGGCACCGCGCACAGCCAGTACGACCCGGTCGCGAACCTGACCGCCGCCGCCAACTACGCGGCCGACCGGTACGGCTCGATCGACAACGTCAACAGCGCGTACTGAGCGAGGTAGGCGCGGGCCTCTGATCCGTACGCCGAAGGGCGGCACCCTCCTGACGGGGTGCCGCCCTTCGGGCGTCTCACGGTGCCGCTACTTGCGCATGACCTCGGGCTCGTGGCGGCGCAGGAAGCGGGCCACGAAGATGCCGCAGATCACGCCGAGGACGATCAGGGCGATCATGTCCATGGCCCAGACGCCGACGGTGTGCTCCCACAGCGGGTCGTTGCTCTCGCCCTGGCCGGGCGGGCTGATCTTGTTGAAGTCCAGCGTGGCGCCCGCGGCGGCCACCGCCCAGCGCGACGGCATCAGATACGAGATCTGGTTGGCGCCGATCGAGCCGTTGAGGGCGAAGAGGCAGCCGGTGAACACGACCTGGATGATCGCGAACATCACCAGCAGCGGCATGGTCTTCTCGGCGGTCTTCACCAGCGCCGAGATGATCAGGCCGAACATCATCGAGGTGAAGCCAAGCGCCATGATCGGCACCGACAGCTCCAGCAGCGTCAGCTTGCCGAAGACCAGGCCCTCCTCCGGGATCTCCCGGCCGGCGAAGCCGATGACGCCGACCATCAGGCCCTGGAGCACGGTGATGAAGCCGAGCACGAACACCTTGGACATCAGGTACGCCGAGCGGGACAGGCCGGTGGCGCGCTCCCGCTCGTAGATGACCCGCTCCTTGATCAGCTCACGCACGGAGTTCGCGGCGCCGGCGAAGCAGGCGCCCACCGCGAGGATCAGCAGCACGGTGGTGGCCGTGCCGTTCGGGATGATCCGGCCCGTCTGCGGATTGGCCGGGTTGGGCAGCAGGCCCTTGCCCGAGTCGATCAGCAGGCTCACCGCGCCCAGGACGCCCGGCAGGATCACCATCAGGGCCAGGAAGCCCTTGTCGGAGACGATCACCGAGACGTAGCGGCGCACCAGCGTGACGAACTGAGACATCCAGCCCTGCGGCTTCGGCGGCTTCATCGCCTGCATCGGAGGCATCTGTACGGACTGCGGAGCAATCGCGTCGATGTCCGCGGCGTACATCTGGTAGTGCTGAGAGCCCTTCCAGCGTCCCGCCCAGTCGTAGTCGCGGTAGTTCTCGAAGGCGGAGAAGACATCGGCCCAGGTGTCGTAGCCGAAGAAGTTCAGCGCCTCCTCGGGCGGGCCGAAGTAGGCGACCGCGCCGCCGGGCGCCATCACCAGGAGCTTGTCGCACAGCGCCAGCTCGGCCACCGAGTGGGTCACGACGAGGACCGTACGGCCGTCGTCGGCCAGGCCGCGCAGCAGCTGCATGACGTCACGGTCCATGCCCGGGTCGAGGCCCGAGGTGGGCTCGTCCAGGAAGATCAGCGACGGCTTGGTCAGCAGCTCCAGGGCCACCGAGACGCGCTTGCGCTGGCCGCCGGAGAGGGACGTGACCTTCTTGTCCCGGTGGATGTCCAGCTTCAGCTCGCGCAGCACCTCGTCTATCCGGGCCTCGCGCTCGGCCGCCGTGGTGTCGGCGGGGAAGCGGAGCTTGGCCGCGTACTTGAGGGCCTTCTTGACGGTCAGCTCCTTGTGCAGGATGTCGTCCTGCGGGACCAGACCGATGCGCTGACGCAGCTCGGCGAACTGCTTGTAGAGGTTCCGGTTGTCGTAGAGGACGTCGCCCTGGTTGGCCGGGCGGTAGCCGGTCAGCGCCTTGAGCAGGGTCGACTTGCCGGATCCTGACGGGCCGATGACCGCGATGAGCGACTTCTCCGGGACGCCGAAGGAGACGTCCTTGAGGATCTGCTTGCCGCCGTCGACCGTGACCGTGAGGTGGCGGGCCGAGAAGGAGACCTCACCGGTGTCGACGAACTCCTCGAGGCGGTCGCCGACGATGCGGAACGTGGAGTGACCGACGCCGACGATGTCGGCCGGGCCGAGCAGCTGCGAGCCGCCCTTGGCGATCGGCTGGCCGTTGACGTACGTGCCGTTGTGGGAGCCGAGGTCGCGGATCTCCATGCGGCCGTCGGGCGTCGAGTGGAACTCGGCGTGGTGCCGGGAGACCTGGAGGTCGGAGACGACCAGCTCGTTCTCCAGGGCACGGCCGATGCGCATCACGCGGCCGACGGAGAACTGGTGGAACGTGGTGGGGCTGCGGTCGCCGTAGACCGGCGGCGCCCCCGCGCCACCACCGGGGCCCTGCTGCTGCGGGATGTGCGCGGCCTGCTGCGGCTGCTGCCAGCCGGCCTGCTGGGCCTGCGGCTGCTGCTGCGGCGTCGGCTGCTGGGCCGGGGCCTGCTGGGCCCAGCCCGCCTGGGCGCCCTGCGCGGCGTACGGCTGCTGCTGCGGCTGGGCCTGCGGCGTGGCGACGGAGGCCGCGGTGCCGGAGACGTTCAGGCGCGGTCCGTCGGTCGCGTTGCCCAGGTGAACGGCCGTTCCCGCGCCGATCTCCAGGTGGTGGATCCGCTGACCCTGCACGAACGTGCCGTTGGTGCTGCCGTGGTCCTCGATGACCCAACTGCGGCCGCTCCAGCTGATCGTGGCATGCCGCCAGGACACCCTGGCGTCGTCGAGCACGATGTCACCCTGCGGATCGCGTCCGAGGGTGTAGGGCCTGGACGGGTCGAGCGTCCAGGTCCTTCCATTCAATTCCAGTACGAGTTCCGGCACTCCATGCCCCACTGAGTAGTCCCCCGAGTTACCCCCATCACAGGGAGTCTAGGGATGTCGAACATCGTCGGGAACTATTTCAGGCTCGGCCCCCTGACCGAAAGCCGGGCCTTGTGTGGACCACGCCCACGGGCTTCGACTGGTTCCGTTGACGGGGTTGAAACCAGCCCGGAGAGTGGTAATCCACGCGAGGGGGACATGCGCGGTCATCGGCCGCGCCGCGGATCGGGGGGTCTGCCATGGGTGCGTCCACGTACGTCGGGGCCTCGAAAGGCGCGAGGCTGCCATGGGGAGACGTCCTGCTCTCCGCGATCGCGGCGGTGAGCTGGGCGTTGATCGGGATGGCCGGCACGGCGGCGCTCGGACTGCATCTGCTGGAGGCGGACTCGGCGAGCTCCCTGGGCCCGATGACCGCCGCTGTGGTGGCCCTTGGGGCGGGTGGTTCCGTCACGCCGTCCGGCGATGTGTCCGCTTTCGGTCTGACCGGCGCGGAGGCGGCGACCGCCATCGAGATCGCGCCACTCGGGGTGAGCCTGGTCGGTGCGGTCCTGCTGTCGTGGTTCTTCCTACGGTCGTTGCGGGGCGCGGGAGTTGTGATCGCGCCGGCCGAACTCATCGCACGCGCGGGCACGGTGGTCGCACTGTTCGTGGCGACACTGGGCGGCCTGGCGTGGGCCGGGCACGACGTCATCACCATCGACGGGAGCTCACTGGGGCTCGACGACCTGCCGGGCGGGGGTGGCGGCGGCGGTCTGGAGATCCCCGGAGTCGGCGACATCGGCGGGCTGCTCCCCGACCAGGTCGGCGACCTCATCGACGCCAAGGCAGCGGTCGGCTTCACGGTGGACACGGCGCCGACGCTGCTCGGCGGCCTCGCCTGGTCGGCCGGCGTCCTGCTGATCGCGCTGCTGGCCTCGCGCCGCACCCCGCTCCCCCGCGCCTGGGACGCGGCACACCGTGTCGTACGGCCCGCCGTGTCCGCCCTCGTCACGGTGCTGCTGATGGCGGTCGTGGCCGGGCTCGCGGCGGCGGCGTACGCGGCGATCGGCGACGACCACCCGAAGCGGATCGCCGGTGCCGCGCTGCTCGGCGCCCCGAACGGCGTGTGGCTCGGCATCCCCATCGGCCTGTTCGTGCCGTTCGACGGCCGGGCCTCGGGAGTCCTGGTGGGCCTGCTCCCCGACCCCTTGGACGACCTCCTGAACAGCGACGCCGACCAGTCCGTGACCCTGAGCCGACTCGCCGACCTGGACAGCCGGGTGTGGCTGCTGGGCGTCGCCGCGGCGGTGATGATGCTGCTGGCGGGGGTTCTGACGGCCGCGCGGACGCCGGTGGTACCGGGGGTCGGGGCGGGTGCCGGGGCGATGGCCGGCTCGGGGGGCGGTGTGGTGACCGGCTCGGGCACGGGGTCGGCCGGTGGCTCGGGTGGCGGGTCCGTGCGTGGTGCGGGCGATCACGGGGACGTACGGGATCCGGGGACCCTCCGTTTCGCCGGGCGATGTGCGTTGCGGCTCGGGGTCGTCACGGCGTTGGCGCTGCCGCTGCTCGCATGGCTGGCGGAGGTGTCCGTGGACGCCTCGCTGTCGGTGCTGGGGTTCGACGCGTTCGGCGCCGGAGTGGAGCTGCGGGGGAACCTCGGCATGGCGTTGGTCCTCGGGGCGGTCTGGGGCGCGGGGGCGGGTGCGGTGGGCGCGCTGCTGGCCCGCGCGACCGGGGCGGCCGGCCAGCGGGCGGCGCCGTTGGCCCTGGGGGCGGCGGGCGCGGCGGACCGGGGCCCCGATGCGGGTACGGCCGCCGAGGCGCCCGGTGCTGCCGGGCATGCCGCCCGGTCCGGGCCGTACGCCCCGGGTACGCCGTACCGGCCCCCGAACCCCGACACGAACCCGTACCTGCGGGTGCCGGACGAGATGCGCGAGCCGGAGGACGCCCGGCCGCCCCACACCGACGGCGTGCCCGACGGATCGCCGCCCGAGAGGGGCGACGACATGTACGGCGCGCCCACGGTCATGCGGCCGTTCACGCCGCCGCCGAGGTCGCCCCGGACTCCGCGGCGGCGGGAGAACGGGTCGTCGTCCGGGACGGGCGACGGGCCGCCGCCTCCGCCGCCACCGCCTCCCGCGCCGCCGCCGAGGAAGCCCAAGGGGCGCCCCTGAGGTCCGGAAGGCCACCGGCACGCGGCCGTGAGGTCCGGGAGGCCACCGGCACGCGCCACTGAGGTCCGGGAGGCCACCGGCACACGCCACTGAGGTCCGGGAGGCCACCGGCACGCGGCACTGAGGTCCAGAAGGCCACCGGCACGCGCCACTGAGGTCCAGAAGGCCACCGGCACGCGGCCGTGAGGTCCGGAAGGCCACCGGCACGCGGCCGTGAGGTGTCGGGCCACAGGTTTTCCTGGGGCGGTTCACAGCAACCGGTGCAGAGGTGTCCGGGACGTAATGCCTTCGCCACCCGGCCGACACCCAGTGTTCCGTGTCCGCTAGACGGACCTCGGGGGCGGCAGGCACTGGGTGCCGGATACGGTGGAAGCACCATGAGCGCTTCGCAGACCTCAGAGATCCCCGCCGTCCCCACACTTCTCGTGAAGATCTTCGGGAAGGACGGGCCGGGTATCACCGCCGGCCTCTTCGACACCCTGGCCGCCTACTCGGTCGACGTGGTCGACATCGAGCAGGTCGTCACCCGGGGCCGGATCACGCTGTGCGCGCTCGTGACGCAGCCGCCGGCCGGCATGGAGGGGGACCTGCGGGCGACCGTCCACAGCTGGGCGGAGTCGATGAAGATGCAGGCGGAGATCATCTCCGGCCTCGGCGACAACCGTCCGCGTGGCCTCGGGCGCTCCCTGGTGACCGTGCTCGGGCACCCGCTCACCGCGGAGGCGACGGCCGCCATCGCGGCCCGGATCACCAAGTCCGGCGCCAACATCGACCGTATCTTCCGGCTCGCCAAGTACCCGGTGACGGCGGTGGAGTTCGCGGTCTCGGGCGCGGAGACGGAGCCGCTGCGCACCGGTCTGGTGACGGAGTCCGCGGCACTGGGTGTCGACGTCGCGGTCGTCGCGGCCGGGCTGCACCGCCGCGCCCAGCGCCTGGTCGTCATGGACGTGGACTCCACGCTCATCCAGGACGAGGTGATCGAGCTCTTCGCCGCGCACGCCGGCTGCGAGGACAAGGTGGCCGAGGTGACGGCGGCCGCGATGCGCGGGGAGCTGGACTTCGAGCAGTCGCTGCACGCGCGTGTGGCGCTGCTGGCGGGGCTGGACGCCTCGGTGGTGGAGAAGGTGCGCAGCGAGGTGCGGCTGACGCCGGGCGCGCGCACGCTGATCCGCACGTTGAAGCGGCTCGGCTATCAAGTGGGAGTCGTCTCGGGTGGGTTCACGCAGGTCACCGATGATCTGAAGGAGCGGCTCGGGCTCGACTTCGCCCAGGCGAACACGCTGGAGATCATCGACGGCAAGCTCACCGGCAAGGTGACAGGCGAGATCGTGGACCGGGCGGGCAAGGCGCGGCTGCTGCGCCGGTTCGCCGCGGAGGCGGGGGTGCCGCTGTCGCAGACGGTGGCGATCGGTGACGGCGCCAACGACCTGGACATGCTCAACGCGGCCGGGCTCGGCGTCGCCTTCAACGCGAAGCCGGTGGTGCGGGAGGCCGCGCACACGGCCGTGAACGTGCCGTTCCTGGACACGGTCCTCTATCTGCTCGGCGTCACCCGCGAAGAGGTCGAGGCCGCGGACATGCACGACGACGAGGACTGACGACCCGCACCGGGCGCCCCCTGCTGGGAGGCCCGGGTGACCTGCCTGCGAAGGGGCCCGGCACCGTGACGGTGCCGGGCCCCTTCGTGCGGGTCGGTCACTCGGACGGGGCCCAGTAGTCGAGGAGCGTGGCCACGCCGGGCTCCAGAGTCTTCCAGGAGCCGCCGAAGGACAGGACCGCGAAGGCGGCGGCCGGGAAGCCGCGGCGGCTCATCCGTTCGCGGGCGTCACCGTCGGCGGAGCCGGACAGGATGTCGGCGAGGCCCTGTACGCCGGGGTTGTGGCCGATCAGCAGGACGTTCTGCGCGTCGTCCGGGGTTTCGTTGAGCAGGGCGATGAGCTCGCCGGGCGAGGCCTCGTAGACCCGCTCCTCGTAGACGGTCTTCGGCCGGTGCTGGAACTCGTGGACGGCGAGCTTCCAGGTCTCCCGGGTCCGAATCGCGGTGGAGCACAGGGCCAGGTCGAAGGGGATGGCGGTGTCGGCCAGCCTGCGGCCGGCCTCCGCCGCGTCCATGCGGCCCCGCTCGGCGAGCGGCCGCTCATGGTCGGTCACCTGTGGCCAGTCGGCTTTCGCATGCCGGAAGAGGACGATCCTGCGGGATTCTGGGACGCTCATGAGATCCAGCTTCGCACGAAACAGGCCATGGGGCGCAGGTAGTTGACCGGCGCCTCCGGGGGCGCTCAGTGCGTGATCAGCTGCTGTATGCGCTCGAAGAGCTGGGTGACCGCGGGCTCGGCGGTGGCGGCCTGCGCGTCCGCCGGGTTGAGAATCAGCGTCAGCAGCGTGATGAACGCGAGCGTGGGCAGGGCGAGGGCCCACCAGGGCAGCCGGATGTCGGCACGGCCCGTGGACGCCGGCTGGGGCGGGGTGTGCGTACGGGCCGACATGATGCCTCCGCGGATCTTCGAGTGGTCGGTGTCCGCTCCTCGCGGCCACACTTCGAAGTTACGGACCGATCGGCCCTCAACCCATCCGGTGATCCACCCAGTTGACCCTGACACTCACCCCCTAGGGGATGGTGGTGCTAGCCCCACCATGGGCCTGCGAGGTGTGCCTTGCGGCGTCCCTCGGGGACCGGGTTCAGGGTGAGGCGATCGTCGCGATGATCCCGATGATCACGAAGATGGCGAAGAACGCGCCGAAGACGAGCAGCAGCTTCTTCTGGCCGTTCTGGGGGTTCGGGTCGAGCACTGGCATGAGGGAAGTCTCCCATCCGCCGCCCGTGCCCGCCCCGCCGGGGTGCGGTCAGCGGGCCGCCTCCTCCTCCACGACACGGTTGCGTCCCGCGAGCACGCCTACCGCCATCTGCGGGATCATCAGTCCCGCCATGAGGGCGATCGGCAGCCCCCAGCCGCCGCTGTGCTGGTAGAGCACGCCGACCAGGAGCGGGCCGGGGATGGAGATCAGATAGCCGGTGCTCTGCGCGAAGCCCGACAGCTGGGCCACGCCCGCGCTGGACCGGGCGCGCATGCCGACCATGGTGAGGGCCAGCGGGAACGAGCAGTTGGAGACGCCCAGCAGCACGGCCCAGACCCAGGCGCCGGAGACCGGGGCGAGGTACAGCCCGGCATAGCCGACGAGGCCGCAGGCGCCCAGCGCGAGCACGATCGGACCCTGGTGGGGCAGCCTGGTGGCCAGGCGCGGTATGACGAAGGCCAGCGGCACGCCCATGACCATGGTGACGGCGAGCAGCAGGCCCGCCTGGCCGGCGTGCACCCCGGAGTCCCGGAAGATCTGCGCCATCCAGCCCATCGTGATGTAGGCGCCGGTGGCCTGGAGCCCGAAGTAGACGGCGAGGGCCCAGGCGGTGCGGCTGCGGGTGATGCGCACCGGGGGCGCGTCCACGCGCGCGTGCTTCTCCTGGGCTGCCGTGCCGGGCGCCGCCGACCGGTCCCGCACGAAGGGGATCCACGGCACCACGGCGGCCACCGCGAGGCCCGCCCACACGGCGAGGCCGCTGTGCCAGTTCCCGCCCAGCAGATCGGTCATCGGGACCGTCACGGCCGCGGCGGACGCGGTGCCCAGGGCGAGGGCCATCGAGTACAGGCCGGTCATGGAGCCGACCCGGTCGGGGAACCAGCGCTTGACGATGACCGGCATCAGGACGTTGCTGACCGCGATGCCCATCAGGGCGAGTGCGGTGGCGGCCAGGAAGCCGGCCGTGCCGCCGACGTACGGCCGCAGCAGCAGGCCCGTGGTGATGGCGACCATGCCGGCGCACACCACGGCGCCGGGGCCGAAGCGGCGGGCCAGGCGCGGGGCGGCGACGCCGAAGACGGCGAAGCACAGCGGAGGCACGGAGGTGAGCAGTCCGGCCACGCTCCCGCTCATGCCGAGGGAGTCACGGACCTCTTCGAGGAGGGCGCCGAGACTGGTGATGGCGGGGCGGAGGTTGAGCGCGGTCAGCACGATGCCGGCCACGAGCAGCCGCATCGTCCACGCGCGCGTGGCGGGCTCCGAGAGGGTCTGGGCCTCGGGGGTGCGTATTCGCATGGACGTCACCGTCCGGGTGGATTCCTCGCTTGCCATGAGGCCCATCATAGAATCATGGGATGATTGGTTGTCCACCCCTGGACCGTCCGGTCCGGGTCCTCACGTGCGAAGGTGTGCCATGCCCCTGAGCCACCCCCGCCGCTCGGCGCTGTCCGAGCAGGTCATCGCGGCCTTGCGGAACCAGATCGCCACGGGCGAATGGCCCGTCGGCTCCCGCATCCCGACCGAGCCGGAACTGGTCGAGCAGCTCGGCGTGGCCCGCAACACGGTCCGCGAGGCGGTCCGCGCGCTCGCGCACAACGGCCTGCTGGACATCCGGCAGGGCTCCGGCACCTACGTCGTGGCGACCAGCGAGCTGGCCGGCGTCATGCACCGCCGCTTCACCGACGCCGACCCCCGGCACATCGCCGAGCTGCGCTCCACCCTGGAGTCGGGCGCCGCCAAGCTGGCCGCCGTACGCCGCACGGAGAAGGACCTCAAGCAGCTGGACACGCTGCTGGCGCGGCGCGAGGAGGCCTGGGAGTCGGGCGACACGGAGGCGTTCGTGGCAGCGGACGCGACCTTCCACCTGGCGGTGGTCGCGGCCTCCCACAACGACGTGATGACCGCGATGTACGCGGACCTGGGAGAGGTCCTGGTGGACTGGCTGCGCGACGACGTCGGCACGGAGCTGACGCCGGAGACGTACCTGGACCACGCGCGGCTGGTCGACGCGATCCGCGCGGGCGACGCGTCCGCCGCCGCGGACGAGGCGGCGGGGTATCCGTTCCACTGCCGTCCGGGCCGCGTCAGCCCTCCCGCCGGTGGCTGACCCACGCCGAGTCGATCTCCTTCCAGCAGCGCGCCGACATCCGCACGGTCTGCGCGGGTTCGGCGGCCACCGGGGAGCCGTCGCTGTCCAGGTCCCACCAGCGGGCGCACTCCACGTGCAGGGTCACGCTGTCGGTCTCCGGATACGGGTTGTGGCAGAACGCGGTCACCCGGGAGCCGGTGACACTGATCCGGCACGCGGCACCGAACGGCTCCGCGGGCTCCGTCCCGGCGCCCGCTTCGACGGAGTGCACACGCGCGTGGGCTATCGCCGCGCAGGACACCGGCAGGACGAGTGCGACGGCGACGGTCGTTGAGGCCAAGCGGCGGGACAAGCGCACAACGGGACCTCCTCGGCCGTACGGGAGAGGGGTTCGCGTGAGGAACGCGTACTCCAGGGTGCGCGGCCGAGGGCCCCGGCCGCCTCGCCGGATGGGCCGAACGGGTGACGCCCCGCTCCCCGCGCGGCGGCGGGAAACGGGGCGTCGAGGGTGTGCGGAAGATCAGGCGCCGATGGCGTGCAGACCGCCGTCCACGTGGACGATCTCGCCCGTGGTCTTCGGGAACCAGTCGCTCAGCAGGGCGACGACGCCCTTGCCGGCCGGCTCCGGGTCCTTCAGGTCCCACTCCAGCGGGGCGCGGGTGTCCCACACGGAGGCGAGCTCCGCGAAGCCCGGGATGGACTTGGCGGCCATCGAGCCGATGGGGCCGGCCGAGACGAGGTTGCAGCGGATGTTCTGCTTGCCCAGGTCACGCGCCATGTAGCGGCTGGTGGCCTCCAGGGCGGCCTTGGCCGGGCCCATCCAGTCGTACTGCGGCCAGGCGTACTGCGCGTCGAAGGTGAGGCCGACGACCGAGCCGCCGTTCTGCATCAGCGGCAGGCAGGCCATGGTCAGCGACTTCAGGGAGTACGCCGAGACGTGCATGGCCGTGGCGACGGACTCGAAGGGCGTGTTCAGGAAGTTGCCGCCGAGGGCGTCCTGCGGGGCGAAGCCGATGGAGTGCACGACGCCGTCGAGGCCGCCGAGCTCCTCGCCGACGACGTCGGCCAGCCGGCCGAGGTGCTCGTCGTTGGTGACGTCGAGCTCGATGACCTTGGTGGGCTTGGGGAGCTTCCTGGCGATGCGCTCGGTCAGCGTGGGCCGCGGGAAGGCGGTCAGGATGATCTCGGCACCCTGCTCCTGGGCCAGCTTGGCGGTGTGGAAGGCGATGGAGGACTCCATCAGCACACCGGTGATCAGGACGCGCTTGCCCTCGAGAATTCCGCTCATGTTGATCAGTGACCCATTCCCAGTCCGCCGTCAACGGGGATGACGGCTCCAGTGATGTACGAAGCGTCGTCCGAGGCGAGGAACCGCACCGTCGCGGCGATCTCCTCCGGCTGCGCGTAGCGACCGAGCGGCACCTGCTTCACGATGCCCTCACGCTGCTCGTCGGTGAGCACCTTGGTCATGTCGGTGTCGACGAAGCCGGGCGCGACGACGTTGAAGGTGATGTTGCGCGAGCCCAGCTCACGGGCGAGGGAGCGCGCGAAGCCGACCAGGCCGGCCTTGGAGGCGGCGTAGTTGGCCTGGCCGGGACCGCCGAACAGCCCGACGACGGACGAGATGAGCACCACGCGGCCCTTCTTGGCGCGCAGCATGGCGCGGTTGGCCCGCTTGACCACGCGGAAGGTGCCGGTGAGGTTGGTGTCGATGACCGAGGTGAAGTCCTCCTCGGACATGCGCATGAGGAGCTGGTCCTTGGTGACGCCCGCGTTGGCGATCAGCACCTCGACGGGGCCGTGCTCGGCCTCGATCTCCTTGTAGGCCTGCTCCACCTGCTCGGTGTCGGTGATGTCGCACTTGACGGCCAGGCAGCCCAATTCCGTCAGGGCGGCCGGCGGCTCACCCGAGCGGTATGTGATCGCGACCTTGTCGCCGGCCTCGGCGAATGCGCGGGCGATGGCGAGGCCGATGCCCCGGTTGCCTCCGGTGACGAGAACCGAGCGGCTCAACGGATCACCCTTTCGATAGGGGTCTGACACACCCGCCCGAACAGCTGGGTGACAGGCGGCTTCTCCGAAAACCTATCTGGCCGGTCCCTGCCGCGGACATTCGGGCACCGACAGTGGCGTAAGGGAGTCACTGTCGGGTCCCTACAGAAAGATGCCGACTCCAGCCGGAAACGTGTGGTCCACCGGCCCGCCCGCGCGACATGATCGTGCCGACAGGCCACGACAGCAGGGAGACCTCCGTGCCTCATACGATCGATGAAGCCTTCACGGCGCTTCCGCTACGCGCCCTGGCCGACGCGGCGCTGGCACGCGCGCGTGCGCTCGGTGCGGAGCACGCGGACTTCCGCTTCGAGCGGGTGCGCAGCGCGTCCTGGCGGCTGCGGGACGCCCGGCTCGCCGGGTCCTCGGACACCACCGACCTCGGCTACGCGGTGCGGGTGGTGCACGGCGGGACCTGGGGCTTCGCGTCCGGGGTCGATCTGACGCTGGACGCCGCCGCCAAGGTCGCGTCGCAGGCGGTGGCCATGGCGAAGCTGTCCGCCCAGGTGATCAAGTCGGCGGGGTCGGACGAGCGGGTGGAGCTCGCCGACGAGCCGGTGCACGCCGAGAAGACATGGATCTCGTCGTACGAGATCGACCCGTTCACCGTGCCCGACGAGGAGAAGTCGGCGCTGCTGGCGGACTGGAGCGCGCGGCTGCTCGCGGCGGACGGCGTGAACCACGTCGACGCCTCGCTGCTGACGGTCCACGAGAACAAGTTCTACGCCGACACCGCCGGGACCGTGACCACCCAGCAGCGGGTAAGGCTGCACCCGCAGCTGACCGCGGTGTCGGTCGACGAGTCGAGCGGCGAGTTCGACTCCATGCGCACGATCGCGCCGCCGGTCGGCCGGGGCTGGGAGTACCTGACGGGGACCGGCTGGGACTGGGAGAGCGAGCTGGAGCAGATCCCCGGGCTGCTCGCCGAGAAGATGCGGGCGCCGAGCGTGGAGGCGGGGCCGTACGACCTCGTCGTGGACCCCTCCAACCTGTGGCTGACGATCCACGAGTCCATCGGGCACGCCACCGAGCTGGACCGCGCCCTCGGCTACGAGGCCGCCTACGCCGGCACCTCCTTCGCCACCTTCGACCAGCTCGGCAAGCTCCGCTACGGCTCGGACCTGATGAACGTCACCGGTGACCGCACCGCCGAGCACGGCCTCGCGACGATCGGGTACGACGACGAGGGCGTCGCGGGCCAGTCCTGGGATTTGGTGAGGAACGGCACCCTGGTCGGCTACCAGCTGGACCGGCGCATCGCGAGGCTGACCGGGTTCGAGCGCTCCAACGGGTGCGCGTTCGCCGACTCCCCCGGCCATGTGCCGGTGCAGCGCATGGCCAACGTCTCGCTCCAGCCGGATCCGGCGGGGATGTCGACCGAGGATCTGATCGGCAGCGTGGACCGCGGGATCTACGTCGTCGGCGACCGGTCCTGGTCGATCGACATGCAGCGCTACAACTTCCAGTTCACCGGGCAGCGGTTCTTCCGGATCGAGAACGGACGGATCACCGGCCAGCTGCGGGACGTGGCCTACCAGGCGACGACCACCGACTTCTGGGGCTCGATGGCGGCGGTGGGCGGTCCGCAGACGTACGTCCTCGGCGGCGCCTTCAACTGCGGCAAGGCCCAGCCGGGCCAGGTCGCGGCGGTCTCGCACGGCTGCCCGTCGGCCCTCTTCAAGGGCGTCAACATTCTGAACACCACGCAGGAGGCCGGTCGATGAGCGCCCGTACCAACAAGCCGCACGAGATCGTCGAGCGGGCCCTTGAGCTGTCGCGGGCGGACGGGTGCGTCGTCATCGCCGACGAGCAGTCGACCGCCAATCTGCGCTGGGCGGGCAACGCGCTGACCACGAACGGCGTCACGCGCGGGCGGACGCTCACCGTCGTCGCGACCGTCGACGGCAAGGAGGGCACCGCCTCCGGTGTGGTGTCCCGCTCGGCCGTGACCCTGGACGAGCTGGAGCCGCTGGTGCGGGCCGCCGAGGCCGCCGCCCGCTCCGCCGGGCCCGCCGAGGACGCGCAGCCGCTGGTGACGGACGTACCGGCGTCCCAGGACTTCACCGACGCCCCCGCGGAGACGTCGTCGACGGTGTTCGCCGACTTCGCCCCGGCGCTGGGCGAGGCGTTCGCACGCGCGCGTGCGGGCGGACGCGAGCTGTACGGCTTCGCGAACCACGAGATGGTGTCGACGTACATGGGCACGTCCACGGGGCTGCGGCTGCGGCACGACCAGCCGAACGGGACGCTGGAGCTGAACGCCAAGTCGCCGGACCGCACCCGCTCGGCCTGGGCGGGACGCGCCACCCGGGACTTCAAGGACGTGGACCCGACGGCGCTGGACGCCGAGCTGGCCGTACGCCTCGGCTGGGCCGAGCGGCGCCTGGAGCTGCCGGCCGGCCGGTACGAGACGCTGCTGCCGCCGACCGCCGTGGCCGACCTGCTGATCTACCAGCTCTGGTCGGCGTCGGGACGGGACGCGGCCGAGGGCCGGACCGTCTTCTCCAAGCCGGGCGGCGCGACCCGCCTCGGCGAGAAGCTGAGCGAGCTGCCGCTGACGCTGCGCAGCGATCCGAACGAGCCGGGCCTGGAGTCCGCGCCGTTCGTGATCGCGCACTCCTCCGGTGGCGACCAGTCGGTGTTCGACAACGGGCTGCCGCTCACGGCCACCGACTGGCTGCGCGAGGGCGAGCTGAGCCACCTCACGACCAGCCGGCACAGCGCGGGCCTGACCGGTCTGCCGCTGGCACCGGCGATCGACAACCTGATCCTGGACGGCGGCCAGGACCGCTCGATCGAGGAGATGGTCGCGAACACCGAGCGCGGGCTGCTGCTGACCTGCCTCTGGTACATCCGGGAGGTCGACCCGGCGACGCTGCTGCTCACGGGCCTGACCCGGGACGGTGTCTACCTCGTCGAGAACGGCGAGGTGAAGGGCGAGGTCAACAACTTCAGGTTCAACGAATCGCCGGTGGGTCTGCTGGGACGGGCGAGCGAGGCGGGCCGTACGGAGAAGACCCTGCCCAGGGAGTGGGGCGACTGGTTCACCAGGGCCGCGATGCCGGCTCTGCGCGTCCCCGATTTCAACATGAGCTCTGTCAGTCAGGGCGTATAACCTCGTAGTCGGCTGTCACCCGACTGCCCGAGATCATCAAGGAGACACGAGAACCGTGACGGACATCGTCGACGAGCTGAAGTGGCGTGGCGTGATCGCCCTGTCCACTGACGAGGACGCATTGCGCAAGGCGCTCGCGGACGGTCCCGTCACGTTCTATTGCGGTTTCGACCCCACCGCGGCCAGTCTGCACGTCGGCCACCTGGTGCAGGTCCTCACCATGCGCCGCCTGCAGCAGGCGGGGCTGCGCCCGCTGGCGCTGGTCGGCGGCGCGACGGGTCAGATCGGCGACCCGCGCCCCACGGCCGAGCGCACGCTGAACGACCCGGAGACGGTCGCGAACTGGGTGAACCGGCTGCGCGGGCAGATCGAGCCCTTCCTGTCCTTCGAGGGCGACAACGCCGCGGTGATGGTGAACAACCTCGACTGGACGGCCGGCCTGTCGGCCATCGAGTTCCTGCGGGACATCGGCAAGCACTTCCGCGTCAACAAGATGCTCACGAAGGACTCCGTCGCCCGCCGGCTCCAGTCCGAAGAGGGCATCAGCTACACCGAGTTCAGCTACCAGCTGCTCCAGGGCATGGACTTCCTGGAGCTGTACCGGCGCTACGGCTGCACCCTCCAGCAGGGCGGCAGCGACCAGTGGGGCAACCTCACGGCGGGCCTGGACCTGATCCACCGCCTGGAGCCGCACGCGGGTGTGCACGCGCTGGCGACGCCGCTGATGACCAAGGCGGACGGCACCAAGTTCGGCAAGACCGAGGGCGGCGCCATCTGGCTCGACCCGGAGATGACGACGCCGTACGCGTTCTACCAGTTCTGGCTGAACGCGGACGACCGGGACATCTCGACCTACATGCGGATCCTGTCCTTCAAGTCCCGTGCGGAGCTGGAGGAGCTGGAGAAGCAGACGGAGGAGCGTCCGCAGGCGCGGGCCGCGCAGCGTGCGCTGGCCGAGGAGCTGACGACGCTGGTGCACGGCGCCGACCAGACGGCCGCCGTGATCGCCGCGTCCCGTGCGCTCTTCGGGCAGGGCGAGCTGACGGATCTCGACGACGCGACGTTGGCGGCGGCGCTGTCCGAGGTTCCGCACGTCCAGGTCGGCGAGCTCGGCCCGGTGGTCGATCTGTTCGCCGAGGTCGGGCTGGTGGCCAGCAAGTCGGCCGCTCGGCGCACCGTGAAGGAGGGCGGGGCCTACGTGAACAACGTCAAGGTCGCCGGCGAGGACGCGGTGCCCGCGAAGGAGGACCTGCTGCACGGGCGGTGGCTGGTGCTGCGGCGTGGGAAGAAGAACCTGGCGGCGGTGGAGTTCACCGGCGCGTAGCGCTCCGCGGGGGCGCCGGATAGGGGTGCGTCGTAGGGGTGCGGTGATCTGCGGGGTGCGGCTTTCGTCGTGGCCGGTCGCGCAGTTCCCCGCGCCCCTTTGGGGCGTTGCCCCAGGGGCAACGCCCCAAAAGCACACTGATCAGTTACGTCTGTTGCGTCTTCTTCTTGCCGATCGTCGCCACGTAGAGCATGTCGCCCAGGTAGACGATGATCACCGCGGCGACGATCTGGAAGATGTGCCGGCTCCAGTCGATGCCGCGGGTGGACTCGACGCCGAACGCCCGGGCGATGGAGTTGCCGACGATGGCGCCCAGGATGCCGAAGATCGTGGTCAGCCAGAGGGGGCTGTGCTGCTTGCCGGGGATGATCAACTTGGCCAGCAGGCCCAGCACGAATCCCACGATGATCGCCCACAACCAGCCCATGGCTGCCTCCTCGTACGGCTCGGGGTGAGCAGTAGGCCCAGTCTTGGTCCGGCCCTGGTACGCCGCATGCGGGGTACCGCCGTACGCGTTACGGCTCCCCGCGTTCCCCCAGGTGGCATGGGCCCCGGTCTCGTAGGCGGCGCAGGCGAGGCGTAACGTGGACGGTGTCCCGGCACGGTCCCCCGACCGGGAACGGAGGGGTACGGGCAGGGGGAGAGTCCGATGCGGGCGGATGGTGGAATGTGATGCGGAAGCTGCACGCCGGCGGCAACACCGAGGTGTTCCGGATCACCGGGGCCCGCACGGGTCTCCAGGAGGATGTGCGGGGCCGGCAGCGTCGGTACATCATCTCGATGTCGATCCGCACGCTTTCGGTGATCCTCGCGGCCTCCCTGTGGAACGTGGAACGGCATGTCGCGATCGTGGCGTTGGTGCTCGGCGCGATCCTGCCGTACATCGCGGTGGTCGTCGCCAACGCGGGGCGGGAGAATGCGCCGTCTCTGCCGTCGACGTTCGTGAGCTCGCCGATGCGGACGATGATCGCGCCACCGCGGACGAACGACGGTTTCGCGGAATCGGTCCCGGAAGATGTGGTGGACGACTCCGCGCCCGGCGCACAAAGCAAACCGCGCGACGGGGCGTGATGCACCGGACCGGTCGGTTCCGAAAGACGAGTCCGCGCCAAGCTCATGAAAAGCTCAGATCAATCGTGTTGTTCAGGTGCCGGGCGACGGGTTACCCGTGACATACTTCGTAGGCGCTCCGCATCCCCCGTCGGAGCGACGGACCGACGCCGGGCAGCTCCCCCCGTGGCTGCTCGGCGTCGCCTTTTTGTGCGCGACTTGTGAGATGAATTCGTGAGTGACACACCCATCTGTTCTGCCAAGGGATGTCGCGTCGACGCCGTGTGGGTGCTGGCGTGGAACAACCCGAAGATTCATACGCCGGAGCGGCGCAAGACATGGCTCGCGTGCGAGGAGCATCGCGAGCATCTGTCGCAATTTCTCGGCGTGCGGGGGTTCTTGAAGGACGTCGTCCTGCTGAAGGAATGGGAAGAGGCCTCTTCAGCCACCGATGGCTGACATCGGCCTGTCCGGCTGGACGAACGACGGGTCGTCCAGGCCCGCGCCCGCCTTCTTGCCCCACATCGTCAGGCGCCAGATGCGGGCGATCTCCTCGTCGGGTGCGCCGGAGCGCAGGGCCGCTCGCAGGTCCGTCTCCTCAGTGGCGAACAGACACGTGCGTATCTGACCGTCGGCGGTGAGGCGGGTGCGGTCGCAGGCCGAGCAGAACGGGCGGGTGACCGAGGCGATGACACCCACGACATGCGGGCCGCCGTCGACCACCCAGCGCTCCGCCGGGGCCGAGCCGCGCTTCTCCGAGCCCTCGGCGGTCAGCTCGAAGCGGGTGCGCAGGGACGTCAGGATGTCACCGGCGGTGATCATGCCGTCGCGCTTCCAGCCGTGCTGGGCGTCCAGGGGCATCTGCTCGATGAAGCGCAGTTCGTAGTCGTGCTCCACGGCCCAGGCCAGCAGGTCGGGGGCCTCGTCGTCGTTCAGGCCCGGCATCAGGACCGAGTTGACCTTGACCGGGGTCAGGCCGGCGGCGCGAGCGGCGTCGAGGCCCTCGATGACGTCCTTGTGGCGGTCGCGGCGGGTCAGGGTCTTGAAGACATCGGGGCGCAGGGTGTCCAGGGAGACATTGACCCGGTCCAGGCCGGCGGCCTTCAGGGCTGCCGCGGTGCGCTTGAGGCCGATGCCGTTCGTCGTGAGGGACATCTGGGGGCGCGGGGCCAGCGCGGCGACGCGCTCCACTATGCCGACCAGGCCGGGGCGCAGCAGGGGCTCGCCGCCGGTGAAGCGGACCTCCTCGATGCCGAGGGAGGTGACGGCGATGTCGATCAGGCGGACGATCTCGTCGTCGGTGAGCAGGTCGGGCTTGGCCAGCCACTGCAAGCCCTCCTCGGGCATGCAGTACGTGCACCGCAGGTTGCAGCGGTCGGTCAGCGAGACTCTCAGGTCGGTGGCCACTCGGCCGTATGTGTCGATGAGCACGTGGGCCCCCTCCCTCGACGCGACCAGTTTCAACTTCCGTCACCTGCGAGCCTACGTGACCGCACTGACAGCGACACAGGCCCGATCCCACGACGTACGACGCGGCCGCGTCGTAGATCCCTACGACGCGGCCGCTCCGAGGGCCTGCTCAGTGGGCGCCGGTGCCGGTCAGGGACCGGACCTCCAGCTCCGCGTACTTGCCGGCGTCGGGCTCCTCCTTGGACAGGACCGTGCCGAGCCAGCCCATGAGGAAGCCGAACGGGATGGAGATGATGCCCGGGTTCTTCAGCGGGAACCAGGCGAAGTCGACGTCCGGGAACATCGCCTTCGGGTCGCCGGAGACGACCGGCGAGAACAGCACCAGGCCGACGGCGACGATCAGGCCGCCGTAGATCGACCACAGCGCGCCCTGGGTGGTGAACCGCTTCCAGAACAGGCTGTAGAGGATCGTCGGCAGGTTGGCGGAGGCCGCGACCGCGAAGGCCAGGGCGACCAGGCCGGCGACGTTCAGGTCGCGGGCGAGGGCGCCGAGCAGGATGGAGACGGCGCCGATGCCGATGGTGGCGAGGCGGGCGGCCCGGATCTCCTCCTTCTCGGTGGCCTGGCCCTTCTTGATCACGTTCGCGTAGATGTCGTGGGCGAACGACGAGGACGAGGCCAGCGTCAGACCGGCGACGACCGCGAGGATCGTCGCGAAGGCCACCGCCGAGATGGTGGCCAGCAGGATCGCGCCCCACGCCGAATCGACGCCGCCGAGGTGCAGGGCGAGCAGTGGCGCCGCGGTGTTGCCGGACGGGTTGGAGGCGATGATCTCGTCCTGGGAGATCAGCGCGGCGGCGCCGAAGCCGAGGGCGATGGTCATCAGGTAGAAGCCGCCGATGATGCCGATCGCCCAGTTCACGGACTTACGGGCGGCCTTGGCGTTGGGCACCGTGTAGAAGCGGATCAGGATGTGCGGCAGACCGGCGGTGCCCAGGACCAGGGCGATGCCGAGGGAGATGAAGTCCAGCTTGGAGGTGCCGGTGGCGCCGTACTGGAGGCCGGGCTCCAGGAAGGCGGCGCCCTTGCCGCTGTTCTCGGCGGCCTTGCCGAGCAGATCCGAGATGTTGAAGTTGAACTTCAGCAGCACCAGGAACGTAATGAGGATCGTGCCACCGATGAGCAGCACGGCCTTGACCATCTGGACCCAGGTGGTGCCCTTCATGCCGCCGATGGAGACGTACACGATCATCAGGACGCCGACGAGGGCGACGATGAGGATCTTGCCCGCGTCGGTGGTGATGCCGAGCAGCAGCGAGACGAGGACACCGGCACCGGCCATCTGGGCCAGGAGGTAGAAGATCGACACGACGATGGTGGAGGTGCCGGCCGCGGTGCGCACGGGGCGCTGGCGCATGCGGTACGCGAGCACGTCACCCATCGTGTAGCGGCCGGAGTTCCTGAGCGGCTCGGCCACCAGGAGCAGGGCGACCAGCCAGGCGACCAGGAAGCCGATGGAGTACAGGAAGCCGTCGTAGCCGAAGAGGGCGATCGCGCCGGCGATGCCGAGGAAAGACGCGGCGGACATGTAGTCGCCGGAGACGGCGAGGCCGTTCTGGAACGCGCTGAAGGACCGGCCGCCCGCGTAGAAGTCGGCGGCGTCCTTGGTCTGGCGGCCCGCCCAGACGGTGATGAACAGGGTCGCAACCACGAAGCAGGCGAACAGGGTGATGATCAGCGGCCGGTGCTCGCTGGCCTCGTTCGCGGCAAGGGTCATCGCGGGGCTCATGCGCCGCCCTCCATACGTGTCTTGATGGCCTCGGCCTTGGGGTCGAGCTTGGCGCCGGCGTGGCGCGAGTACCACCAGGCGATGAGGAACGTGGTGACGAACTGGGCGATACCGAAGACGAACGCGATGTTGATGTTGCCGAACAGCTTGGTGCCCATGAAGTCGCCCGCGTAGTTGGAGAGCAGGACGTACAGCAGGTACCAGGCGATGAAGGCGACGGTCAGCGGGAAGGCGAAGGAGCGGTAGGAGCGGCGCAGTTCACCGAACTCCGCACTCTGCTGCACCTCGGTGAACTCCTCGGTGGAGGGGAGCTGGTGTTGCTCTTTCGAGGGGGGCGGTGCGTCGGTAGCCACGGAGTCTCCTCGCGTTGCGGGCGCTGTTGCGACGTTGGACGGGGACGGTTGGGGGGTTGGGGACGGTTCGGGTGCGGGCATGGCGGCTCTGTTCTTAGCAGTGACATGGATCACATGAGCCGGCTGGCGATAGTAGGGCCACGGCGGGTGATCCGACAGGGGGCTCGATCGTGCTCGCGCCTCCTGTCCAAGGTCACGGCGCCACGCGAGGACCGGTTCAACTCCCGGGGCTTCTTTCCGAAGTCGCCTCGGCCGGATTGCTGGCCAGGAGGTTCAGGGATAACTTCGCCCCAGCACCACTCGTCATGTACCTGCCCGAGCGCCACACGCGGCTCGGGCGGTTCCGGTTCCGGATGATGTGGAGATCCCATGGCTCATCTGCGGTCCAGACGGCGACTCGCCCTCGCCGTCCCGCTCGTTCTCTCGCTGACCGCCTCGCTCGGCTTCCTGCCGACGGCGGCCTCGGCGGCACCGCCCACCGAGTCCGTCGCACAGGCCGCGGACGGGCCCGCACTGGCCTACGTCGTGAACACCAAGCCGGACCGCCGCACGGTGGATTCGGTGCGCAAGGCGATCAAGGCGGCCGGCGGGACCGTCGTGATCGCGTACGACCGGATAGGCGTGATCGTCGTCCATTCGGCGCAGGCCGGCTTCGCCGAGACGATGCGCAAGGTCCGCGGGGTGCAGTCGGCGGGCGTGACGCGTACGACGCCTCTGACCGCCGCCGGGACGACGGACGAGGGTCCCGTGCAGGTCCTGACGGAGCAGCAGGCCGCACGGACCACCAGGGCGTCGGACGCCGCCGGCGAGAGCGAGCCGCTCGAGGCCGACCAGTGGAACCTGCGCGCCATAGGCGCCGACAAGGCCGCACGGATCAACCCGGGCAGCCCCAAGGTGACCGTCGCCGTGATCGACAACGGCGTCGACGACACCCACCCCGACCTCGCACCGAACTTCTCCGCCGCCCAGTCCGCGAACTGTGTCGGCGGCAAGGCGGACACCGGTGACGGCGCCTGGCGGCCGTACACCACCGCCGACTCGCACGGCACGCACGTGGCCGGTGAGATCGCCGCGCCCCGCAACGGCATCGGCATAGCCGGCGTCGCCCCCGGCGTGAAGGTCTCCGCCATCAAGGTGAGCGACCCCGTCAACGGCCTCTACTACCCCGAAAGTGTCGTGTGCGCCTTCGTGTTCGCCGCCGACCACGGGGTGGAGATCACGAACAACAGCTACTACGTCGACCCGTGGCTCTACAACTGCGTGGACGACCCCGACCAGCGGGCGATCGTGGACGCCGTCAACCGGGCGCAGCTGTACGCCCAGCGCAAGGGCACCCTCAACCTGGCGTCGGCCGGCAACTCCAACCACGACCTCGACTCCGACGCGCTCGTCGACGACAGCAGCCCCGACGACTCGACGCCGGTCGAGCGCACGATCGACCCGCACAAGTGCTTCGACGTGCCGACCCAGCTGCCGGGCATCGTCACGGTCAGCGCGACGGGCGTGAAGAACCTCAAGTCGTACTACTCCTCGTACGGTTACGGCGTGGTCGACATCGCGGCCCCCGGCGGCGACCGGCTCTACCAGATCCCCGACACGCCGTCGAAGAACGGCCGCATCCTGGCCACCCTCCCGAACAACCAGTACGGCTACCTTCAGGGCACGTCGATGGCCTCCCCGCACGCCGCGGGCGTCGCCGCGCTGCTGAAGTCCCGCTATCCGAAGGCGACTCCGGACCAACTGCAGGCGCTGCTGAAGGCGCAGGCGGACAACCCGGGCTGCCCGGAGTCGTACGACCAGAACGGCGACGGCACGCCGGACGCGGTCTGCGTGGGCGGCAAGCGGGTCAACGGGTTCTACGGATTCGGGATCGTCAACGCCCTGGACGCCGTCGACTGAGATCCGTACTGCATAGTGCGGTCATGACTGCACTCGGTACTGCCTGGTCCGCGGTGGGCGGCGATGCCGCCCTGCTGCCGCGGGTGTCCACCGTGGTGCGGGAGGGCGCGCTCGATGCGCGCCTTCCCGTACGGGAGTTGGCGCGCGCCTGTGTGGGCGCCTGCGCGCTGGCCGCCGCCGAACTGGGGGCGCGGCGGGCCGGGCGGTCCGAGGTGCCGCAGGTCCGGCTGGACGACGGGGCGATCGCCACGGCGTTCGTGAGCGAGCGGCATCTGCTGGTCGACGGGCGCGCGCCCGTCTGGTTCGCGCCGCTGTCCAAGTTCTGGCGGACGGCGGACGGCTGGGTCCGCACGCACGCGAACTATCCGCATCACCGTGCCGGGCTCCTGGCCGGGCTGGGAATGACGCAGGACGACCCGGACGCCGTCGGGGCGGCACTCGCCGAGCGGTCCTCGCACGAGGTGGAGCAGACCGTGTACGCGGCCGGCGGGCTGGCCGTCGCGCTGCGGACGCCGCGGGAGTGGGCGGCGCACCAGCAGGCGTCGGCGGTGGCCCGGCGGCCGCTCGTCGAGCACGAGCGGTTGGGCACGGCACGCGCGCGTGCGCTCCCGCCCCTCGACGGCACTCCCCTGCTGCCCGCCGCCGGGGTCCGCGTGCTGGACCTGACGCGGGTCATCGCGGGACCCGTCGCCACGCGCACACTCGCGCTGCTCGGCGCGGACGTGCTGCGCCTGGACAGCCCGCTGCTGCCCGAACTGCTCGACCAGCACACCGACACGGGCTTCGGTAAGCGCTCGGCGACGCTGGACCTGGCGGCCGACAGGCTCACCTTCGAGGAACTGCTCGCCACGGCCGACGTCGTCGTCACCGGCTACCGACCGGGCGCCCTGGACCGGTTCGGGCTGTCCGCGCGGGCGCTGGCCGAACGTCGGCCCGGGCTGATCGTGGCAGAGCTGTCGGCGTGGGGCGCGTACGGGCCGTGGAGCGAGCGGCGGGGCTTCGACAGCCTGGTGCAGGTCGCCACCGGGATCGCGGCGACCGAGGGATCGGCCGAGCAGCCCGGCGCGCTGCCCGCGCAGGCCCTCGACCACGGCACCGGGTATCTGCTGGCGGCGGCCGTCCTGCGGGCGCTGACCGAGCGGGCGGAACAGGGGGACGGACGCCGCGTACGACTGGCGCTGGCGCGTACGGCTCGTTGGCTGACGGACGGGATCGAGCCGGGCCCGCGGGGCGACATGGCGTACGAGGCGCCGGACGCGTGGCTCGGCGAGCGGGACAGCGCACTCGGGCGGCTGCGGTACGCCCTGTCGCCGGTGTCGTTCGAGGACGGCCCCCGCGACTGGGCGCGACCGCCCGGGGTGTGGGGCGCGGATCCGGCACGGTGGGACTGAGCGCCGGGGACGCAGGAGCCGTACCCAGGGACGGAATGCTCCGCCCCTACTTGTTTTCCGGCGCTTGCCCAGCTCTGCGTTGCTTTGTGAAGATCTTGAGGTGATGTTGACAGGATCCTCCCACGGCGTGTCCGACGGGAGCGCGCCCGGACCGCGCCCCGGCCTGGCGCGGGCGGTCGCCGTGGTCGCCCTGGTGGCGCTCGCGGCGCTGATACCGCTGCTCGGGCCGTCGGCCGCGCTGCACGGCACCGGGGAGGCCGCCGCGCCCGGCACCCGCGGCATCGGGCTGCTGCGTGCGGTGCTGTTCGCGGCGCTGTGCGTTCCGCTGGGGGAACTGTTCGTGGACCGGCTGGCCCGGTCCGTGCCCGGCGCTCCCGCGGGCCGGCCGCGCAGCTGGGCGCCCTACGCGGCGGGCGTCGGCTTCGTCGCCGCGCTGGGGCTCGCCTCGGTCGTCTCCACCGGCAACCTCGTGCCGCACAGCCCGGCCGACCTCGACGTCGGCGGTCTGTACGCCTCGCGCGACGGCAAGCTGGCGCTGCTGGAGGTCAACGCCTTCGCCGCGGCCGGCCTGTGCGCCCTCTCGCGCCGGCCCGCCTCCCAGGTCTGGCCGCTGGCCGCGGTGGTGGTCGCCGAGGCGCTGCGCGCGCACCCCACGACCGAGTACGGCCCGCTGCTCGGCTCGGGTCTGACGCTGGTGCATCTGACCTGTGCGTCGCTCTGGGTGGGCGGGCTGCTGTACGCCCTGCGGACCCTGGGCGGGTGGGGTGTCCGGGAGGCGGGGGCGGCGCTGCTCGGCCTCTACGCGCGCGTGGCGGCCGTACTGCTGGCCGCCATCACCGCGACGGGGGTGTGGAGTTCGCTGCGCCGGATGCCGTCGGACACGATCCTCGACCAGCTGACCGGGACGGCGTACGGGCGGGCCCTGCTGGCCAAGGTGCTGCTGGTGGCGGCCGTGGCCGGGCTCGCGCTGTGGGCGCGGATCCGGCTGAGCCGCGCGGCCGACCCGCTGACCGCCTGCTCCCCCGCGCGGGCGGAGGTCGTCGCCCTGGGCGTGGTGGTCGCGCTGTCGGGGCTGCTGACGGCGCTGCCGGTGCCGATCCGCTGGTGAACCGTCACGCCGTCAGCCGGCCCCGCGCCGGGGTCAGCCGGTGACGAGGACCTTCAGGGCGGTGCGCTCGTCCATCGCCTTGTAGCCGGCCGGGACCTCCTCCAGGCCGACGGTCAGGTCGAAGACCGGGGACGGGTCGATCGTGCCGTTCAGGACGTCGGGCAGCAGCTCGGGGATGTAGGTACGGACCGGTGCGACGCCGCCGCGCAGTGCGATGTTCCCGTCGAACATGACGCCGAGGTCGAGCCCGGTGCCGCTGCCGTGCGGCACGCCGACGAAACCGATGGCGCCGCCGTCGCGGGTGATGTTGACGGCCGTCCGCATGGACTGCTCGGTGCCGACGGCCTCGACGACGGCGTGCGCGCCCTGCCCGCCCGTCAGGTCGCGCACGGTCTCGACGGCGGCGTCCCCGCGCTCGGCGACGACGTCGGTGGCGCCGAAGCGGCGCGCGATGTCGGTACGGACCTGGTGGCGGCCGAGCGCGATGATCCGCTCGGCGCCGAGCCGCTTGGCGGCGAGCACCGCGCACAGCCCGACGGCGCCGTCCCCGACGACGGCGACCGTGGCGCCCGGGCGGACCCCGGCGCCGAGAGCGGCGTGGTGGCCGGTGCCCAGGACGTCGGACAGGGTCAGCAGGGCGGACAGCAGGCGGTCGTCGGAGGCGGCGTCCTTGGGCAGCCGGACGAGGGTGGCGTCGGCGAAGGGCACGCGCACGGCCTCGCCCTGGCCGCCGTCGGAGCCGACGGAGCCCCAGAATCCACCGTGCTCGCAGGAGGTCGTCAGGCCCTCGCGGCAGTAGTCGCAGACGCCGTCGGACCACATGAAGGGCGCGACGACGAGGTCGCCCCGCTTCATGTCGCTCACCTCGGAGCCGGTCTCCTCGACGATGCCGAGGAACTCGTGGCCGATCCGCTGACCCGGCTGCCGGGCCGCCTCGCCCCGGTAGGCCCACAGGTCGCTGCCGCAGATGCAGGCCCGCAGCACCCGGACCACGGCGTCGGTGGGCTCGCGCACCACGGGGTCGGGCACGTTCTGCACGCGCATGTCGAAGGGGGCGTGAATGGTGGTGGCGCGCATGGCGAGGGTCCTTCTCGTCTTCCGTCGTACGAGCGCTCAAGGGGTGGTGAGCGCGTCTCTCACCGTACGTCGCGCACGGCACCTGGCGCGCTTCGAGGGGGCCGTGAGCGGCGCTGAGCTGCGTAAAACGCCGTGAGCCCTATGCTCCGGCCACGTCCAGCAGCGACCCCGCCGCATAGGTGACCGCCATGGCGAGCGCGCCGCCGGCCACGTTGCGCAGCATCGCCCGCCCCGGGGCGGCCGCGCCGAGGCGGGCGCTGCTCCAGCCGGTCAGGGCGAGCGCGGCCAGGACCGAGACGACGGTGACCGTCACCCGCCACTCGGCCGGCGGCAGCACCATGGCGAGCAGCGGCAGCAGCGCCCCGGCCGTGAACGCCAGGAAGCTCGCCCATGCCGCGTGCCACGGGTTGGTCAGCCGGTCCGGGTCGATGCCGAGCTCCACGCGCGCGTGCGCCTTGAGCGCGTCACGTTCCGTCAGCTGGACCGCCGCCTCCTGGGCCACGTCCCGGGACAGGCCCCGGCGTTCCAACAGTTCCGTCAGCTCCTCCAGCTCCGCCTCCGGCTGCTCCCGCAACTCCCGCTTCTCCTGGGCGAGCGCGGCCTTCTCCGAGTCGCGCTGGGTGGAGACCGAGACGTACTCACCCGCCGCCATCGACATCGACCCGGCGAGCAGCCCGGCCAGCCCGGCCGTGAGGAGGGCCGAGCGGTCGTCGGTCGCGCCCGCCACGCCGACCACGAGGCCCGCGGTCGACACGATGCCGTCGTTCGCCCCGAGGACGGCCGCCCGCAGCCAGTTCAGCCGCTCCCCCAGCGCGCCGCCGTGCGCCTCGTCATGCGTTGGTTCGGTCATATGCGGAGGATCGCACCGCGGGGGGCATCGGGGACGTACCGACGCTCCACCGCGGGCGGCTGCCCCGCCGGCGCACGTCAACGACGGGCGCCCGCCGCGCGGTTGACGTTCCCGCGTTCGCCCGGCTCGAACAGGCGGGCGGGGCAAGGCACCTGACGGCGAGGGGTGTCAGTGGCGGCCCGTATCCTCAATGACCATGCTCGAAGACCGTGCGACCGCAGCGTCCTCCCCCACAGCATGGCCGGCCGCGTATCCCCAGGGATACGCGGTCGTTGACGTGGAGACCACGGGCCTGGCCCGGGACGACCGGATAATCTCCGCGGCCGTCTATCGGCTGGACGCGCAGGGCGAGGTCGAGGACCACTGGTACACGCTGGTCAACCCGGAGCGCGACCCGGGCCCGGTCTGGATCCACGGTCTGACGAGCGACGTGCTGGAGTCGGCGCCCCTCTTCCAGGACGTCGCCGAGGAGTTCTCGACGCGGCTCGACGGCCGGGTGCTCGTCGCGCACAACGCCGTCTTCGACTGGCAGATGATCGCGCGGGAGTACGCGCGCGCGGAGCGCGAGGCCCCGGTGCGGCAGCGGCTGTGCACCATCGCGCTGTCCAAGGAGCTGGCACTGCCGCTGCCCAACCACAAGCTGGAGTCGCTGGCGGCGCACTTCGGCGTCGTCCAGCAGCGGGCGCACCACGCACTGGACGACGCGCGCGTGCTGGCCGAGGCGTTCCGGCCGAGCCTGCGGGCCGCGGCGGCGGGCAGTGTGCGGCTGCCGCTGCAGGAGTGCCGGCCGCTGACCGAGTGGCGGGACACCGCCGCGCCCCGGATCGGACAACAGGCGGGGGGCTACGGCGGCGGCTATCGGCCGACCAGTTGGCGCCCGTCCCGCAAAAGGCCCGCCTGCCCCTATCCCAACCCAGGTCGGTACGAGGACGGCAAGAGGCTCAAACAGGGCATGCGGGTGGCCTTCTCCGGCGACACGTCGGTCGAGCGCGACCTGCTGGAGGACCGCGCGGTCGAGGCCGGGCTCCACGTGGCCACGAGCCTGTCCCGGCTGACCAGCCTGCTCGTCACCAACGACCCGGACTCGGGCACCTCGAAGGTGGTCAAGGCCCGCCAGTTCGGGACGCCGGTGGTGGACGAGGCGGCGTTCGGACAGCTCCTTCGGGACGTGGAACCGGCGTCGGAGCAGTGACCGTACGGACGGGTGATTGACGGGCGACTCGCCAGGGGCCGTCCCGCCGCGCGCCGCGGGGAGCGCTCACCCTGTGGCGCATGGCGACATGTGAAGTCTGCGGAAACGACTACGGCATGACCTTCGAGGTGCACGCGCAGGGCGCGGTGCACGTCTTCGACTGCTTCTCCTGTGCGATCCACCGCATGGCCCCCATCTGCGAGCACTGCCGTGTGCAGATCATCGGGCAGGGCGTCGAGGTCGACGGTCAATGGTTCTGCGGCGCCCACTGCGCTCGCGCGGAAGGAAAGGCGGGGATCGTCGACAAGGTGTGAGCGGGTACCCGGCCGAGAGCGCCCCACGACCGAGTTGTACGGTCGTGGGGTGTACCGCTTCCTGTTGTCCCGGCAGTGGGTGATCCTCACGCTGATCGCCCTGATCCTCATCCCCACGATGATCCGGCTGGGCTTCTGGCAGATGCACCGCTACGAGGAGCGCAGCGCCCGCAATCAGCTGGTCGCCGACGCGCTGGAGTCGAAGCCGGTACCGGTGGAGACGCTGACGTCCCCCGGGCACACGGTCACCACCAAGGAGCGGTATCGCCCGGTGACCGCGCAGGGCCGCTTCGACACCGAGCACGAGGTCGTGGTCAGGCGGCGCGTCAACGCCGACGAGGAGGTCGGGTTCCACGTCCTGACACCCCTGGTGCTGACGGACGGCAAGGTGCTGCTGGTCAACCGCGGCTGGATCCCCTCCGACGGTCCGAGTCAGACCGCCTTCCCCAAGGTCCCCGCCGCGCCGGGCGGCACCGTCACGGTCACCGGGCGGCTGATGCCGGACGAGACGACCGCGGCGAGCGGCATCAAGAACCTCAAGGGTCTGCCCGACCGGCAGGTCATGCTGATCAACAGCGAGCAGGAGGCCGGGCGGCTCGACGCACGGGTGCTCGGCGGGTACGTCGTGCAGACGGCGCCGGAGCCGAAGGGGGACACTCCGGAGCTGATCGGCAAGCCGGGGAACGAGAACGCTCCGCTGAATTACGCGTATGCGCTGCAGTGGTGGTTGTTCGCGGCCGGGGTGCCGATCGGGTGGTGGATTCTGGCTCGTCGGGAGGCGCGGGATCGTCGCGCTGCGGTCGCCGTGCCGGAGGAGTCCGAGTCGACGCCGACTGCGGTGTAGCGGTCTCGCCGTCTGAGTTGTGACCGTGGGCGGCCGCGGGTCGTCTGTGGCTGGTCGCGCAGTTCCCCGCGCCCCTGAAGGGGCGCCCAGCAGATGTCCCTCAAGGGGCGCGGGGAACTGCGCGAGCAACCACGAACCACCCGCAGCCGCCCACCGGCATCAACAGCAGCGGCCCTCCGGCCGACCCTCCCGGTGTCGCAGGCTCAGGACGGTCGTCAGCTCACGCACGTACCACCGCACCCACCGCACCGCCCTCATGACCCCACCCCCGACAGCGGCCGGGACTCGACGTACGGCGCCTCGGTCGTCGGCAGTGGCTCGGGGGCGCGGACCGCGCGGACGCAGACCACCGCGCAGTTGACCAGGACCGTGAGGACCAGGAGCAGGAAGATCGCCATGAGCACGCCGTCGACCGTGTTGTTGAGCACGATGGTGTGCATGTCGTCCATGTCCGTGGCGCCCGGCAGCAGCCGGCCGTCCTCGATGGCCTGCGCGTACTTGTCCCGCAGGGCGAAGAAGCCGATCGCCGGGTTGTCGGAGAAGATCTTCTGCCAGCCGGCGGTGAACGTGACGGCCACGTCCCAGGCCAGCGGGATGCCGGTGACCCAGGCCCAGCGCAGCCTGCCGGACTTGATCAGGACCGTGGTGGTGACGGCCAGGGCGACGGCGGCCAGCAGCTGGTTGGCGATGCCGAACAGCGGGAACAGCTGCTTGATCCCGCCGAGCGGGTCGGTGACGCCGGCGTAGAGGAAGTAGCCCCAGGCGCCGACGACCAGGGCGCTGGTGATCCAGATGCCGGGCTTCCAGGTGACCCGGCCTATGGGCTTCCAGACGTTGCCGAGCATGTCCTGGAGCATGAAGCGGCCGACGCGGGTGCCGGCGTCCACCGTGGTCAGGATGAACAGCGCCTCGAACATGATCGCGAAGTGGTACCAGAAGGCCTTCATCCCGGCGCCGCCGAGCACTCCGGAGAAGATCTCCGACATGCCCACGGCGAGGGTGGGCGCGCCGCCGGAACGGCCGACCAGGGTCTCCTCCTCGACCGCCTTCGCCGCGGCCGTCAGCTGGTCCGGCGTGATGGTGAAGCCGAGGTTCTTCACCGCCTCGGCGGCGCTGTCCACGGTCGGGCCGAGCAGGGCGGCCGGGGAGTTCATGGCGTAGAACAGGCCGGGTTCCAGCACGCAGGCGGCGATCAGCGCCATCACGGCGACGAAGGACTCCGTGAGCATGGAGCCGTAGCCGATCAGCCGGACCTGGGACTCCTTCTGGATCAGCTTCGGCGTCGTGCCCGAGGAGACCAGGGCGTGGAAGCCGGACAGGGCGCCGCAGGCGATGGTGATGAACAGGAAGGGGAAGAGGGAGCCGGCGAACACCGGTCCGGCACCAGTCGAGGCGAAGTCCGTCACCGGCTCGGCCCTGAGGTTCGGGGCTGCTATCACCACGCCGACGGCCATCAGGGCGATGGTGCCGACCTTCATGAAGGTCGACAGGTAGTCACGGGGCGCCAGCAGCATCCACACCGGCAGCACGGAGGCGACGAAGCCGTAGCCGATGAGGCAGAAGACCAGGGTCTCGGGGCTCCAGACGAAGTACTCGGCGAGTGCGGAGTCCTGGATCCAGCCGCCGCCGAGGATGGCGAGCAGCAGCAGGGCCACGCCGATGAAACTGGTCTCCACGACCTGGCCCGGCCGCAGATAACGCAGGTAGAAGCCCATGAAGAGGGCGATCGGGATGGTCATCGAGACGGAGAAGGTGCCCCACGCGGACTCGGCCAGCGCGTTGACGACGACCATCGCCAGCACCGCGAGCAGGATGATCATGATGGCGAAGACGCCGATCAGCGCGGCGGCGCCGCCCACCCTGCCGATCTCGTCCCGGGCCATCTGGCCGAGGCTCTTGCCGTCCCGGCGCATGGACAGGAACAGGACGATCATGTCCTGCACGGCCCCCGCGAAGATCACGCCCGCGATGATCCAGATCGTGCCGGGCAGATAGCCCATCTGGGCCGCCAGCACCGGGCCGACCAGTGGGCCGGCGCCGGCGATCGCCGCGAAGTGGTGGCCGAACAGCACCCGCTTGTCGGTCGGGTGGAAGTCGACGCCGTCCTCCAGGCGTTCGGCGGGGGTGGCTCGGGTGTCGTCGACCTCGAGGACCCGGCGGGCGATGAAGCGCGAGTAGAAGCGGTAGGCGATCGCGTACGAGCCGAGGGCCGCGACGACCAGCCAGACGGCCGAGATCTCCTCTCCCCGGGACAGGGCGAGGACGGCCCAGCCGAGGGCGCCGACGAGGGCGACAGCGGTCCAGATCGCGAGGGACTTCCGTGACATCCGGGATCTTTCCGGCGCCGGGTTACCGGATTCGGGCATGGCTGAGACGGGCATGGCGGCTCCTGACCTGAACAGGCGGGACAGCGGTGCGGCAGAAAGGGATCTACGGTTCAGCGACGTCGATGTCGGTCCGTCAGCGCGTAAGCGGCGAGCAGGCAGAGGCCGCACCCCGGCACCCAGGCGAGCTGGTACCAGTAGAAGAACGGCGTCCCGGCCAGCCGCGGCTCGGCACCGGCGTACCAGGGGACCCACAGCAGACCCGCGGCGGGCGCGAGGAGCAGTACGGCGATCGCGACGTGCCGTAGCCGGTGATGACCGGTCCGTGCCATGACCTGCGCTCCTCTCCCGCTCGCTGTGGGTCTGTGCAAGAGTTGCCCACCCCCCGGATCCGGTTGACAGCGGGATTGCGGGAAAATTTCCGCCGGTTTCCTGTCCTCCGTTCCGGCGGTTCGCGCAACTCATGCGCAGGGGCACAGGCACACCAAGGACGGTGACCCATGGCCGACGGCGCCATGACCGCGACGTTTCTCGCCGTGATCGGCGGAGCGTCGCTGCTCGCCGTCACCGCGCGGCGCCTCAGCCCCAACGACCGGCTGCCGTCCCTGGAAGGCTGGGCACTGGCCGACCGCAGCCTCGGCCCGCTGTGGACCTGGCTGCTGCTCGGCGGCACGATCTTCACCGCGTACACCTTCGCCGCCATACCGGGACTCGCCTACGGCAACGGCGCGCCCGCCTTCTTCGCGGTGCCGTACACGGTGATCGTCTGCCCGCTGGCCTTCGTGCTGCTGAGCCGGCTGTGGGAGGTGGCCCGCCGGCACGGCTATGTCACGGCGGCCGACTTCGTGCGCGGCCGGTACGGCTCGCCGCCGCTGGCGCTGGTGGTCGCGCTGACCGGGATCCTCGCGACGATGCCGTATCTCGCGCTGCAACTGCTCGGCATCCGGGCGGTGCTCGCGGCCGGCGGGGTGTATCCGCGGGGCGCGGCCGGCGATCTGGTGATGGTGGCGCTGTTCGCGGCGCTCGCCGTGGCCACCTACCGGCACGGGCTGCGTGCCCCCACCGTCATCTCCGCGCTCAAGGCCGTGGCCGTCTTCGTGTCGCTGACCGCGGTGACCTGGCTGGTCCTCGAACGGCTCGGCGGCCCGGGTCCCGTCTTCGACGGCGCCGCCGAACGCCTCGGCGGCCCGGCGCTGCTCCTCACCCCCGAACAGCAGCCCGCCTACGCCACCCTCGCCCTCGGCTCCGCGCTCGCCCTGCTGATGTACCCACATGTGCTGACCGCCGGGTTCGCCGCCGACGGCCCGCGCACGCTGCGCAAGGTGTCCGTGGCGCTGCCCGCCTGGACCGGGCTGCTCGCCCTGTTCGGCTTCCTCGGCATCGCCGCCCTCGCGACCGGCGTGCGCGCTCCGAAGGGCGGTGCCGAGGCGGCCGTACCGATGCTCGTCGACCGGCTGATGCCCGCGCCGCTGGCGGGGCTGGTGTTCGGCGCGATCACCGTGGGGGCGCTGGTCCCGGCGGCGGTGATGTCGATCGCGGCCGCCACGAGTTTCGTACGCAACGTGTATGTCGAGTACGTGCATCCGACGGCCACACCGAAGCGGCAGGTGCGCATCGCCAAGGCGGTGTCGCTGACCGCGAAGGTGGGCGCGGTGGCGTTCGTGTTCGGGCTGCGCGACCAGGACGCCATCAACCTCCAACTGCTCGGCGGGGTGTGGATCCTGCAGATCTTCCCGGCCGTCGCGATCGGGCTGTTCACCGCACGGCTGCACCCGCGGGCGCTGCTCGCCGGGTGGGGCGTGGGCATGGTGGCGGGGACCTTCATGGTCGTGCGGCAGGGCTTCTCGTCCATCGTGTCGCTCGGCTCGGGACCGGAGATCTACGCCGGGCTCGCCGCGCTGTTCCTCAATCTGACCGTCGCCGCGGCGGGAACCGCGGTGCTGAGCCGCCTCGGCGTCCCGCGGGGCGCCGATCTGACCGACCTGCCGTCGCGCCTGAACGTCGGGCGGCGCCCCGAGACGGGAGCGAACAACCCGTGAGACAGCACCTGAGACCGGACACCGGTGCCGCGATACCGGCCGCCGCCGTCCCGCTGGCCCCGGCCGCGAGCGACCCGGCGGACGCGGCGCGCGAGGCCGGCCTGGCCCGGCTGTTCGAGCTGCACTACTCCTCGATGCTGCGCCTGGCGGTGCTGCTCGGCGCCGACGACCCGGAGAACGTGGTCGCCGAGGCCTACTACCAGATCTACCGCAAGTGGCGCCGGCTGCGGGACGCCGAGGCGGCGGAGGCGTATCTGCGCTCCACCGTGTGCAATCTGACGCGGATGCGGATACGGCACCTCCAAGTGGCCCGCAAGCACGTCGAGAAGCCGGCCGACGAGGTCGTCGCGTCCGCCGAGAGCACCGCGCTCCTGCGCGACGACCAGCGCGTCCTGATCGACGCGCTCCAGCAGCTGCCCGCCCGGCAGCGCGAGGCGCTGGTGCTGCGGCACTGGCTCGGACTGAAGGAGAGCGAGATCGCCGCGGCGATGGGGATCTCCTGCGGCTCCGTCAAGACGCACACGGCACGCGGCCTCGCCGCCCTGACCCAGGCGATGGAGGCCCGGCGATGACGCACCAGGACACCACTCCGTCGCCCGGCGCATCGGCGGACCGCACCGAGCGGGAGCTGCGCGAGGCGCTCGCCGCACTCGCCGGCGGGGTGCCGGAGGCCACGCCCGACACCTATCGCACGGCGCGCGGCGAGTGGCTGCGCCGGGAACGCCGGCGCCGGCTCGTCCTCGCAGTCCTCATCACGGTCGTGTTCGCCCTGGCCACCCTGATCGGGCTGTGGGTCCTCAACCACGCCCCCGCGGAGCCCGGCGTCATCTTCTCCGGCACCGGGTCCCCGGCGGCCACGTCACTCCCGTGGCCCCACCCCTGATTGGCCCACCCGCCCTCGGGGAACCCGCAATTGCGTGCACCCGCGCATCGAGGACTACGCCCTGATCAGTGACGAGCAGACGGCTGCCCTGATCGGCAGGGACGGCTCGGTCGACTGGCTGTGTCTGCCCCGGTTCGACTCGGCCGCCTGCTTCGCCAGACTCCTCGGCGACAAGGACAACGGCCACTGGCGCATCGCCCCCAAGCACGCCAAGGGCCTGTGCTCCCGCCGTGCCTACCGCCCGGACACCCTGGTCCTGGACACCGAGTGGGAGACCGAGGAGGGGGCGATCCGGGTCACCGACCTGATGCCCCAACGCGACCGCGCCCCGGACCTGGTGCGCGTCGTGGAGGGGCTGCGCGGCCGGGTCACCGTGCGCAGCACCCTGCGGCTGCGCTTCGACTACGGCTCGATCGTGCCGTGGGTGCGCAAGTCCCACGGCCACCGGGTGGCCGTCGCCGGCCCGGACTCGGTCTGGCTGCGCAGCGACCCCGCGGTGCAGACCTGGGGCGAGAACTACAGCACGCACTCGGAGTTCACCGTCGAGGAGGGCGAGAAGGTCGCGTTCGTCCTGACCTGGCACCCCTCGCACGAACCCCGCCCGCCGATGATCGACCCGTACAAGGCGCTGCACCACAGCGTCCGGGACTGGCGCAAGTGGGTGGGGCACTGCCGCTTCGACGGCCCCTACCGCGACACCGTCGTCCGCTCCCTGATCACCCTGAAGGCCCTCACCCACCGGCCGACCGGCGGCATCGTCGCCGCCCCCACCACCTCGCTCCCCGAGGAGCCGGGCGGTGTCCGCAACTGGGACTACCGCTACTGCTGGCTGCGCGACTCCACCCTCACCCTCAACGTGGGCATCTCGGCGGGCTATCGCAAGGAGGCCGAGGCGTGGCGCGACTGGCTGCTGCGCGCGGTCGCCGGCGATCCGGCCGACCTGCAGATCATGTACGGCATCGCGGGCGAGCGGCGGCTGCCCGAGTTCGAGGTGCCGTGGCTGTCGGGCTTCGCGGACTCGGTGCCCGTACGCATCGGCAACCAGGCCGTGGAACAGCTCCAGTTGGACGTGTACGGCGAGGTCATGGACACCCTGGCGCTGGCGAGGGAGGCGGGGCTGCCCACCAAGCCGCACATGTGGGCCATCCAGGTCGCCCTCGTGGAGTGGCTGCGCTCGGCGTGGCGGCAGCCCGACGAGGGGCTGTGGGAGGTGCGCGGCGGCCGGCGGCACTTCGTGCACTCGAAGGTGATGGTGTGGGTGGCCGCGGACCGCGCGGTGCGCACCCTGGAGCGGAACCCGGAGCTGGAGGGCGACCTGGACGGCTGGCGGGAGTTCCGCGACGAGGTGCACCGCGAGGTCGTCGAGAAGGGTTACGACCCCGAGCGGAACACCTTCACGCAGTCCTACGGCTCCCGTGAACTGGACGCCGCGTTGCTGCTCATCCCGCGCGTCGGCTTCCTGCCGCCCGACGACCCGCGTGTCGTCGGCACCATCGACGCGATCCGCACCGAGCTGAGCCACCAGGGCTTCCTGCGCCGCTACAGCACCGACGAGGCCACCGTGGACGGACTGCCGGGCAGCGAGGGCACGTTCCTGGCCTGCTCGTTCTGGCTGGCCGAGGCGCTGCACATGACGGGCCGCAAGCAGGAGGCACGCGATCTGTTCGACCGGCTTGTGGGGCTCACCAACGACGTGGGTCTGCTGGCCGAGGAGTACGACCCGGTCTCCGGCCGCCAGCTCGGCAACTTCCCGCAGGCCTTCAGCCACATCGGCCTGGTGAACACCGCCCTCGCCCTGTACGGGGAGGACGGGGCAGGATAGGGGCCATGGATCTTGGACTGAAGGACCGGGTGTACGTCGTCACGGGGGCCACCCGTGGACTGGGCAACGCGGCGGCGCGTGAGCTGGTCGCCGACGGGGCGAAGGTCGTGGTGACCGGCCGGGACGAGAAGCGGGTCGCCGACGCGGCGGCCGAACTGGGGCCGAACGCGGTCGGGATCGCCGTCGACAACGCCGAGCCGGACGCCTCGGCCCGGCTCGTCGCCGCCGCACGCGACACCTTCGGCGGGTTCGACGGCATCCTCGTGAGCGTCGGCGGGCCGCCGGCCGGGTTCCTCGCGGACAACACGGACGAGCAGTGGCAGTCGGCGTTCGAGTCGGTGTTCCTCGGCGCTGTGCGGCTCGCCAGGACGGCGGCGGCGGAGCTCGACGAGGGCGGGGTCATCGGGTTCGTGCTGTCGGGGTCGGTGCACGAGCCGATTCCGGGGCTGACCATTTCGAACGGGCTGCGGCCGGGGCTCGCCGGTTTCGCCAAGTCGCTCGCGGACGAGCTGGGCCCGCGCGGGATCCGGGTGGTCGGGTTGCTGCCGGCCCGCATCGACACGGACCGGGTGCGCGAGCTGGACGGGATGTCGGCGGACCCGGAGGCCACCAGGGCCGCGAACGAGGCACGGATTCCCCTGCGGAGGTACGGCAACCCGGAGGAGTTCGGGCGCGCGGCGGCGTTCCTGCTGTCGCCGGCCGCGTCCTATCTGACCGGGATCATGCTGCCGGTGGACGGCGGCATGCGACACGGGTTCTGAGCGCCCACTGCGTCAACTGACCCTCTCGGCACCGTGTTTGACGCCCTTCAGGCGGACCTCCGCCGGCAGTGACGCCAGGCCCGCCGAGTTACGGGCGTGGGCGAGGGCCTGGTCGGTGAGGTCGTTCAACGCCGTCCCCGGGTTCACATGCGGTGCCAGCAGCAGCCGCACCCGGGTCTGCGGGGTGCTGCGCCTGCCCGTCAGGTGCACCTGGGCGCGTTGGACGCCCTCCTGGCCGGCCGCCTCGTTCGCCAGCACGCTCTCCAGGGCGCGGCCCCGCAGCAGTGCGCCCTCGCCGTCCCCGGTGTCCACCAGGACCTCCGCCAGGCGGCGTCGGCGCAGGTTCGCGGTCAGCCACCACAGGGCGAGCAGCATCAGGACGACCAGTACGGCGATGACCGTCGGCCACCACCAGGTATCCTCGCGCCAGCGCGTGCGCTCGGCGTCGCTGAGCAGCACGTCGTGGCGGTCGTCGTGGATCCACCAGGACGGCGCCGGGGCGCCCAGTCCCACGGCGAGCACCGAGCCTCCGAGCACGAGCAGCACCAGTCCGACGAACCCGATCAGCACCCGGTTGACCACCCTGAGCACGACCCTCACCCCTTCCGTCCGAGCCGGCGTACATGAACCGAGAGCGACGGCGGGCGGGACAGCCCGAGGCCCCTGATCGCGTCGGCGAGCGTGGCGTCCAGGTCGGCGCGTACGTCGTCGAGGTCGCGGAAGTGCGAGACCGCGCGGACGTCGGCCTTGGCGCGGCGCATCCGCACCCGTACCGACTGGACGCCGGAGATCTCCATGGCCCGGTCGCGCAGGACGAGGGCGGCCAGGTCGCGGTGGAGGCCGGCGCGTACGTCGGTGTGGGTGCGCCGCATCGGCAGCACCCGGCGCAGTCCGGGCGTGGCGGCCAGGACGAGCAGCCACAGTCCGAGGGCGGCGGCGACGCCCGCGCCGACCAGCACCCAGATGTCGTCGAGGGGGCGCTCGGCGAGCTGGTGGGCCAGTTCCCGGCGCCAGCGCATGGGCGGCCGCTCGGCGCGCACCGAGGCGATGTCGTACAGGAAGACGCCCGCGAGGAACAGCAGCACGAGCGCCGTGATCGCGGCCGGGACCCGGCGGGCCGACCAGAACCGGCGCTCCCGGCCGCCGTCGCCCTCGATCACGGGCGGGGGTTCGTAGTCCGCCGCCGACGCCGACTGGTCGAGAGGCTCGGGACCGGCTTCCTTCTGAAGGACCGGCAGTGGCTGTGTGGTGCCCTCGGACCCCTGGGACTCGCTCATCGCGTCCTCCCCTGTGCCGCGCCCTGTCCGGGCGCCGGGTGCAGCCGCTCCACGTGCACGGCGACCTCCGGCACCTCCATGCCCACCAACGCGCCTACCCGCTCCACGACCCGCCGACGCACGGCCGCGCACCGGGAGCCGATGTCGGTGGGGTAGTCGAGCTCGACGTGGACGCGGACCCGGGCGGCGTCGGCGATGGTCCCCTGCGCGGCCTGGGGGCGGATGACGACATGGGCGTAGGCCCGGGCGGCGTCCTTGGGCAGTCGTCCGACGGCCTCGCGTGCCGCCTGGGAGGCGATCTTCGTGACGACGCGGTCGGCGATCCGGGTCGCCCCGCGCTCACCGGCCGGGACGACGGCCGACGGTCCGCCGGCCGGCGCGGCCTCGGCGCTCACCGTCGTCACCGCCGTTCGCGCCGGATGTCACGCCGGCGGAAGAAGTCGCCGAGTTCGTAGTCACCCTCCGCGAACCGGCCGACGATGAATCCGACGGCACCCAGTGCCGCCACCAGCAGGAAGGCGCCGAACCCGCCGAAGTACCCGGCGAAGCCCAGCGCCATGCCGGCGATCATGCCGACCACGGCCATGCTCATGGTGCCCTCCGATCGATTGCCGCCGGCGCTTCCCTACGTCCCCTGTCACTGGATCCGGGGCTGCTCCGGCTCTTCTTCCTCTTCCTCGGGAAGCTTCACATCACTCACCGCGATATTGACCTCGACCACTTCAAGGCCCGTCATCCGCTCGACGGCGGCGACGACGTTCTCCCGAACGGCACGCGCCACGTCGGCGATCGAGACGCCGTAGTCGACGACGATCTCCAGGTCGAGCGCGGTCTGCACCTCGCCGACCTCGGCCTTGACGCCCCGGGTCACGGACTTCGACGTGCCGGGCACCCGCTCCTTCACGGCGCCGAAGGTGCGGCTGATCCCGCTGCCCATCGCATAGACGCCGACCACGTCCCGCGCGGCCATTCCGGCGATCTTCTCCACGACGCCGTCGGCGATGGTGGTCCGCCCTCGGCCGGCCGGGTCGCCGCCGCCGCGCTTGGTGGTCCTGCGCGACGACGCCACCGTCTCCTCAGGGTTCTGCGTCCGGTTCTGCTCCGTGTCGGTCATCGCCGTACGTCCCTTCGGTCTGTCGTTCCTTCGACCACCGTAAGTGCGGTTGCGCCACTGCGCTCCAGGGATGGGGCAGGCTGGAGGAATGACGACGCCAGACAGGTGGACGCAGGCAGTCCGACACCAGGTGGGGCTCGGCAGGCTGCTGCCGCTCGGGGGCGCGCACGACGGCGCCTGGATCTCCGAGCAGGCGGCCGAGGCGGTGCTGCGGCGCGCGGCCGGGGACATGCGCGGGGCGCGTCCGGGCGCGCTGCGGATCGCGCTCTGCGACCCGGAGGACACCCAGGACCCCGCCGTACCGGCACCGCCGAGCGCCCTCCCGCCGGGCCCGCTGCGGGTGACGGCCGACTTCGCGGCGACGGCGGCCGAGCCGCTGCCGGCGACGGCGGACCGGCTGCGCGCGCTGCTGACGACTGCGGCGACGGAACGCCTGGGGTTGAACGTGACGGAGGTGGACCTACGGGTGACGGCCCTACTCGACGAGGACGCCGAGCCGGATTCCGTACGTCCGCCGGAACCGGCGCAAGCCGCAGGGCCCGCGGACCCCGACGAGGAACGCGTCACGGCCGCGGCCCTGGCGGTCCCGGGAGTGGATCGACTGACCGCCGCTCTGGGCGGGTTGGGGCGTGCGGTGCACATCGAGCAGCGGCAGGGCACGGCCGCCCTGCCGCACCGCCATGTGCGGGTGGAGATCGCTGTGGACGGGGACCACCGGGCCCTGGACGTGGCCCGGGAGGTCCGCGAAAGGGTGCGGGCTGCACTGAGCGACCGTCCGACGGTGGCCGTGCTGGTGACAGCCGTCGGCTGACCGCCCGCGGCTCACTCGCCGAGGCCGGCCAGATCCCGCAGCCGTCGTGCCTGCGCGGCCCGCTCGGCACCGCGCTGCTCGTCGTACGTGCGGTCCACGGCACCACGGATCAGCGCCTTGGTCTCGATGACCGCGTCACGCGGCGCGGCGACGATCGCCCCCGCCAGGTCCCGTGCGGCGTCGTCGAGCTGGTCGACGGGCACCGCGAGGTTGGCGAGGCCGCTGCTCACGGCCTCCTCGGCCAGCACGAAGCGCCCCGTCACGCAGATCTCCAGCGCGCGGCCGTAGCCGACCAGCCCGACGAGCGGATGCGTGCCCGTCAGGTCCGGAACCAGCCCGAGGCTGGTCTCGCGCATGGCGAACTGCACGTCGTCGGCGACGACGCGCACGTCACAGGCGAGCGCGAGCTGGAAGCCCGCCCCGATGGCGTAGCCCTGCACAGCGGCGATGGACACGATGTCGTTGCGCCGCCACCAGGTGAAGCCCTCCTGGAACTCGGCGATGGCAGCGTCGAGTTCGCCGTCGCTGCTGCGCGCGAGTTCCACGAAGGAAGGCTCGCCCTCGATCCCCTCGGGGGTGAACATCTGCCGGTCGAGTCCGGCGGAGAAGGCCTGGCCCTCCCCGCGCAGCACCACGACCCGCACGTTGCCCGGCAGGACCTGCCCGGCCTCCGCGAGCGTCCGCCACATGGCGGGGCTCTGCGCATTGCGTTTGGCCGGGTTCGTCAGGGTCACCGTGGCGATCGCGCCGTCGACGGTGAGCCGTACGCCGTTCTTGTCGAGCAGGGGAGCGAGTTCCTGGTCGGGCGAAGCCATGCGGGTGCCTCCGATGCGTGCGGTCAGCCAGGGATGCCGGAGAGGCACCCACTAAGTGACTGCACAGTAACCACCCGGCCAGTCAGCGGACCGACCGGGTGGCCACCATCGAAGCCGATGGGCCGCCCGGGCTCAGGACGATGCGGCCTTCTTGCCCCGCGTCGCCCCGCCACGCCCACGGAGCGTGACGCCCGATTCGCTGAGCATCCGGTGAACGAAGCCATACGAGCGACCGGTTTCCTCGGCCAGCGCCCGAATGCTCGCACCGGAGTCGTACTTCTTCTTCAGGTCTGCCGCGAGCTTGTCGCGCGCGGCGCCGGTTACCCGGCTGCCCTTCTTCAGAGTCTCGGCCACCCGTGCCTCCTCATGGGAAGTGCGCTCTGGTCTCCTCATGATCACCCCTCCGGGCCTTCATGGCCACCCATTCGGCAAGGTCCGTGAGACATGGTTGTGACGACAGGAGCACATCCCCACATGCGGAATCTCGAATTCCGACGCGTTCCGTCCGTACGCCCGAACGGGTTCTTTAACGAAGGCCCAGGTCAGGGCAGCACGACGGCCGAGCCCTTGTCGATAAAGGACTCGGCCGCGAATTCGATGTAACACACACCTCGGTACGAGGAGATCTCACACAGATGATGGATCACCGATGGGCCGAATGATCCATAGCCTGTTGATCACGTATTCGATCAAGCGAGAGCGACGAGATCCGCGTAATCGGCGCCCCACAGGTCCTCGACGCCGTCCGGCAGCAGAATGATCCGCTCCGGCTGTAGCGCCTCGACGGCACCCTCGTCATGGGTCACGAGGACGACGGCGCCCTTGTAGGTGCGCAGCGCCCCGAGGATCTCCTCGCGGCTGGCGGGGTCGAGGTTGTTGGTCGGCTCGTCGAGCAGCAGGACGTTCGCCGACGACACCACGAGGGTGGCGAGGGCGAGACGGGTCTTCTCACCGCCGGAGAGGACGCCGGCGGGCTTGTCGACGTCGTCGCCGGAGAACAGGAACGAACCGAGCACCTTGCGGACCTCGACGAGGTCCAGGTCGGGGGCGGACGAGCGCATGTTCTCCAGGACCGAGCGCTCCGGGTCGAGGGTCTCGTGCTCCTGGGCGTAGTAGCCGATCTTGAGGCCGTGGCCGGGGATCACGGCTCCGGTGTCCGGCTGCTCGGCACCGGCGAGGAGCCGGAGCAGGGTGGTCTTGCCGGCGCCGTTGAGGCCGAGGATGACGACCCGGGACCCCTTGTCGATGGCCAGGTCGACGTCGGTGAAGATCTCCAGTGAGCCGTAGGACTTCGACAGACCCTCGGCGGTCAGCGGGGTCTTGCCGCAGGGCGCCGGCTCCGGGAAGCGGAGCTTGGCGACCTTGTCGGAGACGCGTGCCGCTTCGAGCCCGGCGAGCAGCCGGTCGGCACGCTTGGCCATGTTCTGCGCGGCGACCGTCTTGGTGGCCTTGGCGCGCATCTTGTCGGCCTGCGAGTGCAGTGCGGCCGCCTTCTTCTCGGCGTTCTGCCGCTCGCGCTTGCGGCGCTTCTCGTCGGCCTCGCGCTGCTGCTGGTAGAGCTTCCAGCCCATGTTGTAGACGTCGATCTGGGCGCGGTTGGCGTCCAGGTAGAACACCTTGTTCACGACCGTCTCGACCAGGTCGACGTCGTGGGAGATCACGATGAAGCCGCCGCGGTAGGTCTTGAGGTAGTCGCGCAGCCAGACGATCGAGTCGGCGTCGAGGTGGTTGGTCGGCTCGTCGAGCAGCAGGGTGTCCGCGTCCGAGAACAGGATCCGGGCGAGCTCGATACGGCGGCGCTGACCGCCGGAGAGGGTGTGCAGCGGCTGGCCGAGCACCCGGTCGGGCAGGTTCAGCGCGGCGGCGATGGTGGCGGCCTCGGCCTCGGCGGCGTAACCGCCCTTGGTGAGGAACTCCGTCTCCTGGCGCTCGTACTGCCTGAGGGCCTTCTCGCGGGTGGCACCCTGACCGTTGGCGATGCGCTGTTCGTTGTCGCGCATCTTGCGGATCAGTACGTCGAGGCCGCGCGCGGAGAGGATGCGGTCGCGGGCGAGGACGTCGAGGTCGCCGGTGCGGGGGTCCTGCGGGAGGTAGCCGACCTCGCCGGAGCGGGTGATGTTGCCGCCGGCGGGGATGCCTTCGCCCGCGAGGCACTTGGTGAGGGTGGTCTTGCCGGCGCCGTTGCGGCCGACCAGGCCGATTCGGTCGCCCTTGGCGACGCGGAAGGTCGCGGACTCGATGAGGACGCGCGCACCGGCGCGCAGCTCGATACCGGAGGCGGAGATCACGGACAGACTCCAGGCGGGGGTAGGTGGCGGGATGGGCGGCTGAGGACGTTCCCGCCGTCTAATGCGCGAGGAGAATGGCCATGAGGCCAGTCTAACGGGGCCGTGCAACCACTTTTTCTGGGATCGGGTGTTCGGGCGCCCCGCCGTGACGTACGGCACTCAGGGGGATGTGGAGCCGGTTCGCGGGCCGTTGTCAGTGGCCGCTGCGAGACTGGGCGCATCCATCACAGGTGGGGATCACAAAGGGGTGATCGGCATGGCAGGCGACGGTGAGGGACGTCCGAGCGTCTATCCGACGCTGCGGTACGCGGACGCGAAGGCGGCGATCGAGCAGCTCACGGAGGCCTTCGGGTTCACGGAGCTCGCGGTGTACGAGGGCGAGGACGGCAAGGTGGCGCACGCCGAGCTGGCGCAGGGCAACGGCGCGCTGATGCTCGGCTCGAAGGGCACCGGCAGCGCCTTCGACAAGGCGATGCGGGACGGCACGACCGGGGTGTACGTCGTGGTGGACGACGTCGACGCACACCACCGGCGGGCCGTGGAGCACGGCGCGGAGATCCTGATGCCCCCGACGGACCAGGACTACGGCTCCCGGGACTACATGGCCCGGGACATCGAGGGCAATGTGTGGAGCTTCGGCACCTACGCCCCCGAGATCAAGGGCTGACGCCGGCCCGGCTCAGCTCCCCCCGGTGTGCACCTGGAAGGCGGCACGGCGCACGGCCTTCGCGAGGGCGGGGTCGGGGTGCGCGGCGGCGAGCGCGACCAGGACCTGGACGGTGCGGGGGTGGCCGACGGCACGCACCTCGTCCAGGAGCGCCGGGACGGTCGGCTGGAGCGCGGACTCCAGGTGCCGGACGAGCATCGGGGCCTCGCCGTGGTCGGTGACGGCGGCGGCGGTGTCGACCCACAGCCAGGTCGCCTCTTCCCGGGTGAGCACCTCGTGGGCGTCCTCGGGGTCGACGCCGTCGTGCTCGGCGAGCCACAGCAGTGCGTACGGCCGCAGGGCGGGCTCGTCGACGACACCGCGTACGTCGGGCTCGGCGGGGGCGCCGACGACGCGCAGTGCCTCGAAGGCGAGGCCGCGCAGGAGGGCGTCGTCGCCGCGGGCGGCGACCAGGAGCTCGGTGACGGCGCTGCCGACGGGGCGGGCGGCGAGCCAGGCGCGGTACTCGTCACGGGCGGCGTTCGGGCGTAGCTGGGCGCAGCCGCGCAGCATGTCCTCGGCGGCCTGCTCGATGTTCCCGGCGGGGCTCTGGGCGGCGACGCAGATCTGCTCCAGCTTGACCCACACGGCCCAGCTGCCGAGAGGGGTCAGCGTGGCCTGCCCGTCACCGCAGGTGAGGGCGCCGACGGAGGTGAGGGCGTGCAGGGCCCAGTCCAGGAGCGGAGCAAGCGGCGTGTCGTCGACGGGAACCGGGACGGCGACCGGCTCGGGCCGCGGCCCGTAGGGGATCTCGCAGCGCTCGGTGCGCAGTTCGGTGACGCGCTGCTCCAGCAGGTCCAGGAGCTGCTCCACGGGGACGGGCCCGGCGGACAGCTGGAGGAAGGAGAGCACCTGGGGCAGGCCGGAGACGACGTCGGCGACGGCGCCGTGCTCGAAGTGTTCGGGTTCCGGGTGGGCGAGCGACCAGGCGTCGAAAAGGGCCACCCAGCCGCGCAGTACGGCGCTGTCGTCGCGGTCCCAGGCGCGCAGCCGCCAGCCGGGGCGGGCGCTGTCGCCGTGGACCTCGACGAGACCGGCGAGCCGCGCGGTGTCCCAGTCGGCGCGCACCTGAGCCACGGTCAGACCCAGGTCGGCGGCCGCCCGTTCGGCGGTCGCGTCGGAGAGGGTGCCTCTGCCGTCGGAGTGGGTGCCGCCGCGGCCGGGGCGCAGCGCGGTGTCGGCCCAGTGGGCGACGCGGGCGGCGGCGGCCAGCCCCGAGCGAGCCATTCTGGCCAGCTCGGACCGGGCCGGCGTGCCCTCCGGGGGGCGTGGTGCGGGACGGCGTGGGCGCCGCTGGTTCACGGCTCGGGGGGCGGCGGCCAGGGGTCGCGGGCGGACGAGTCGAAGCCTGGAGTCGCGCGGGATACGGGACGTCACGGGTGCAGTCTTCCGGTTGACGGTCCGAAAACCCAAACGGAATGTCACGAGGGGCGACGGGGATGGCCAACGCACGGGGTCCGGCGAGCGGCCCAGGGCCGATAACAGGCCAGTGGTACGCCCTTAAACGGAACCTGCGGGACCGGTGCGGGCGGGGCAGACGGAAGCAGCACCGCCAAGACACCGGCAGGCCCCGCAGGCCATGCCCACGGCAGCCGTCACATGAGGGGTGTCACGAACCGGCGCAGAGACTCCTCGTAGGACTCGGGGTCGGCGTTCCACATGGCCGCGTGGGGGGCCCGGTCGACCCTCTGGAGGGTCACCAGGTTGGGGTGGGCGTCGGCCAGGCGGCGGGACAGGGCCCAGGGCGCCACCCGGTCGTCGGGACCGTGGAAGACCAGGGTCGGGACGGTCAGGGGGGCGCGGACCTGGCCGTCGGCGTTCATGCCGGTGCGGCCCTGTGCGGCGCGGACGGCGAGCGGCAGCAGCGCGCTGGGCGTGTGGCGGGCCGTGGCGAGGGCGCGCAGGGTGGTCTCCCAGCTCAGGACCGGTGAGTCCAGGACGAGGCCGGAGACCCGGTCGCGCAGTCCCGAGTGGGCGGCGGCCCGCAGCGCCATGGTCGCGCCGGTGGACCAGCCGAGCAGGACGAGTTGCTTGGCGCCGTACCGCACGGCGTACCGCATCGCCGCGTCCAGGTCCCGCCACTCGGTCTCGCCGAGGTGGTTCAGGCCGTCGGGCGGGCGGGGTGCGCCGAGGTCGCCGCGGTAGGCGAGGGCGAGGACCGGGAAGTGGCGGCCGTTGAGGAACCGCATGACGTTCATGGCCTGTTCGCGTGTCGTGCCGAGGCCGTGCACGGCGATGACCCAGGTGTCGCGCGCGGCGGGCACGAACCAGGCGGGCAGGGAGCCGAGTTCGCCGGGGATGTCGACGTCGGCGTGGTCGAGGTCGAGGGCGGCGCTCGGGTTGCCGACGTAGACGTTCGGGGTGAGCCAGACGTTGTCGCCGGGCTGGAGGGTGCCGTGCGTGACGCGTTCGAGTCGGCGTACGACGGTGTCGGCGGAGTGCTTCGCAGCGGCGAGGACGGGGCCGACGACCGCGTGCGAGCCGTCGCCGGACAGGCCGTAGGTGCCGGGGCGCAGGGTGGCGAGGTCGCGGGTGAGCGCGATCTGGCCGGCGGCCGTGGCGTGCACGGTGAGACGGGGTTCGGTGGGCAGGGGCCTGCCGGGCTGCGCCGTCAGCGCGGCGCCACTGGCGAACCGCCCGGCGGCGACGCTCGCGGCGCCGGCGGCCAGAGCCACGGTGACGGCAGCGGCCGTCGCTTTGACAGTGCGCACCCATCCAGTGTCCGGGCGGACGGCCTCAGCGGCCAGTGGAAGGACGCCCCGCCTCGGGGTGCCGGGCTTCGCAGTCCGGCGGCTGCGGGCCCGTGGGGGCCGGTCGCGCAGTTCCCCGCGCCCCTGAAAGAAGGGCGTTGCAGTGGGCCTGCGCCAAGACATGACCGCGGACGTCACAACCGTTGCGCAGTTCCCCGCGCCCCTAAGGCGTTCCAGTCGCCCACGTCCCCGACCCACCACACACCCGCAGGCGCTACACGCACCCCCACCGAGGCCGCACAGGCCGCCGCAGGCGTCACCGCTGCCCGTACCCCCGCAACCGCTCCCCCACCTCCGCCACCTGCCCCTCCGACAGCAGCGTCGGAGCCAGCCCCGGAACCGACGACGCCGTCAGCCAGACGCGGCACATCCATTCCAGCTGGGCCGTCCGGTCGTACGCCTGGTCCAGGTTCGTGCCGTACGCGATCGTGCCGTGGTTCTGAAGGAGACAGGCGGTGCGGTCGGTGAGCGCACGGAGCATGTTCTCGGCCAACTCCGGCGTGCCGTACGTCGCATATGGGGCGACCCGAACCGGCCCCCCGAGCGCCGCGGCCATGTAGTGGATCAGCGGAAGCTCCGGCACCAGCGTCGAGACCGCCGTCGCATGGACCGCGTGGGTGTGGACGACGGCACCGGCGTCCGTGGCGCGATAGATCGCCAGGTGCATCGGCAGCTCACTGGTCGGCACGAGCGACCCGAGCACCCGGTCCCCGGCCAGATCGACCCCCGTCACATCGTCCGGCGACAGCCGGTCGTACGGCACTCCCGATGGCGTGACCAGCACCGTGTCCCCGACCCGCACCGAGACATTGCCGGACGTGCCCACGACGAGCCCCTCGGAGACGGTCCGCCGTGCCGTCGCCACGAGGGCCTCCCAGGCCTCCACCTCCTCAGGGCGCGTGCTCCTGCCCCACGCCTCCCCCACTTCCTGTGCGCCCTCCCGCGCGTCCCGCCCGCCCCGCTGATCCCGCCGCTCCTCAACCATGCGGCGATCCTGCCAGCCACCACGTCGACACGGCGTCAAGTACCGCCGGGGCGGCGCACTTTAAGGGGGAAGCCCGGCCTCCGACAGGGCGCACAGGCCGATACACCACCCCGCTCCCGCCTTGGCCTGAGATCGATCGGATTTCAACGATCTTCCAGTAGCCTCTGGGAGATTTGTCGCACACGTCGCCATTCCGGGGGGAAATATGGCTCGTGATCACAAACCGTCCGGCCGCCGTTCTCGCCTCGCTCAACGCACCCGCCACTCCCGCCTCCTGGCGATATCCGTGGCGGCCCTCACCCTCAGCGGAACCGCCCTCGCCGAGATCCCGGCGGCGGCCGCGAGCAAGCCCAAGGGCCACGACGTCTCGTCCCACCAGAAGGACGTCGACTGGCAAAGCTCCAAGGCGAAGGGCGCGAGGTTCGTCTACGTCAAGGCGACCGAGTCCCACACCTACCGCAACCCCTACTTCGGCCGGCAGTACAGCGGCTCACGCGACGCCGGCCTGGTCCGCGGCGCGTACCATTTCGCACTGCCGAACAAGTCCTCGGGCAAAACCCAGGCCGCCTTCTTCGTACGCAACGGCGGCGCCTGGCGGTCGGACGGCTGGACCCTGCCGCCCGCCCTGGACATCGAGTACAACCCGTACGGCAGGCAGAAGTGCTACGGACTGAGCAAGGCGAGGATGGTCGCCTGGATCCAGTCCTTCAGCAACGAGGTGAAGCGGCTGACCGGCCGCCGCCCGGTGATCTACACCACGACCCACTGGTGGAACACCTGCACCGGCACCAGCCGCGCCTTCGCCTCGAACCACGCTCTGTGGATAGCCCGCTACAATTCGTCGACGGCCGGTTCGATGCCGGCCGGATGGCAGTTCTGGACCTTCTGGCAGTACGACAACGCCGGCGGCCTGCCGGGTGACCAGAATCTCTTCAACGGGTCCATGACCCAGCTGAGGAAGTTCGCCCGGGGCCAGTAGCCCCGCAGCGTCCGGGCCGCGCGTCGACCGCCCTCGCCGAGGTTGCCTCATCCGGCCCTCCCGGACACTGTGCGGCCCACCCCAGTTCACCTTGCGTTCACCCAGGTTACCTACGTTCGTCCAGCCAATGACCTCGAACGATTGCCTGGGTAAATGGAAAACTTCTCGCTGATCCTCGCGATTGTGGTGGTAACCGCACTCGCGTTCGATTTCACGAACGGTTTCCACGACACCGCCAACGCGATGGCCACCACCATCTCGACCGGTGCGCTCAAGCCCAAGGTCGCGGTGGCCATGTCCGCCGTGCTGAACCTTGTCGGCGCCTTCCTCTCCGTGGAGGTCGCCAACACGATCTCCAAAGGTCTCGTCGACGAGACCGGCATCCGTCCCGAGGTCATCTTCGCCGCGTTGGTCGGCGCGATCCTCTGGAATCTGCTCACCTGGCTGGTGGGCCTGCCCTCCAGTTCCTCGCACGCCCTGATGGGCGGTCTGATCGGCGCCACCATCGCCTCGGCCGGCGTCGGCGCGGTCCACGGCGACGCGCTCGTCACCAAGGTGCTGATCCCGGCGATCGCCGCCCCGCTGGTCGCGGGCATCGCCGCGTTCCTGGGCACCCGCCTGACCTACAGCCTCGGCAAGAAGGCCGACGGCCAGGCCGCCGCCAAGGGCTACCGGACCGGCCAGATAGCCTCCGCCGGCCTGGTCTCCCTCGCGCACGGCACCAACGACGCGCAGAAGACGATGGGCATCATCACCCTCGCCCTGGTCGCCGGCGGCGTCGTCGCCCCCGACTCGGACCCGCCCATGTGGGTCATCCTCTCCGCGGGTCTGGCCATCGCTCTCGGCACCTACCTCGGCGGCTGGCGCATCATCCGCACCATGGGCAAGGGCCTGACCGACCTTCAGCCGCAGCAGGGCTTCGCCGCCCAGACCAGCGCGGCCACCGTCATCCTGGCCTCCTCCCACCTCGGCTTCTCCCTCTCCACCACGCACTCCGTCTCCGGCTCGGTGATGGGCGCCGGCCTCGGCCGCAAGGGCGGCGTCGTCCGCTGGTCCACGGCCACCCGGATGTTCGTCGCCTGGGGCCTGACCCTGCCGGCCGCCGCCCTGGTCGGCGCGCTCGCGGAGTACGTCACGGGCTTCGGCACCTGGGGCACGGCCGTCGTCGCCGTCTTCCTGGTCGCCTCCAGCGCCGCGATCTGGAAGATCTCCCGCCGCGAGGTCGTCGACCACACCAACGTCAACGACAGCGACGAGGCGCCCGGCGTGGTCACCACCGCCATCGCCGCCGTCACCCCGCCCCCGGCGGGCACGCCGGCCGAGGACCTCTCGGCCACGATTCCGGCCCCGTCGTCCTCCGAGCCCGCGTCCTCGCAGGCCACCGTCTGACCGCCCCGTAATCCGGCTATCCAGAAAGTAGAAGCATGAAGATCGACTGGGCGGCACTCGGCTCCGTCTTCGGCGTCAGCCTCGTGGTCACGGTGGCCCTGGTGGGCCTGTTCACCCTCGGCGTCGCGGGTCTCTCGCGCCGCGAACGGGCCGTGGCCCAGGGCGACTCGGCCTCGCTCGCGGTCACCGGCGCCTATGCCTGCTTCGCGGCCTGCGCGGCGGCCGTGGGCTACGGGATCTATCTGATCGTGGCGTGACCCACAGGCCCGTCGTGGCCTGACCCACAACACGCGAAACACCCGAGGTGCGGGACGGACGACCGTCCCGCACCTCGCTGCTGTGTGGGCCTTCGCACACTCTCCCGTCGCAGGTCAACGGCAAGTTGACGCCCCTCGGAACCCCGTGGTGGACTTCCGGGGCCAAGTACGACGGCAGAAGAGGAAGCCGGTGAGAATCCGGCGCGGTCCCGCCACTGTCACCGGGGTAGCAATCCCCGGGAGCCAGGAACTCTCGCCGTCGGTCTCGTCGAACCAGGGCGCGGACACCCTGAGTGAGGACACAACGCGATGCTCGCCTGCCGATCGACATGCAGTAGACCCTCGTCCGGCCGTACGGTCGGCTGACCCCGATGCGAGCCGATCGCGTCTTCGCGTACGGCGCCGCCGCCGGGCTCCTCGGTGACCTGCTGCTCGGCGATCCCCGCCGGGGGCATCCGGTCGCCGCGTTCGGACGGGCCGCGGCCGCCGTGGAACGGGTGTTGTGGCGCGACGACCGCGCACGCGGCGCCCTGCACACCGCCGTGTGCGCCGGTGGCGCCGTTGCCCTGGGTGCCGTCGCCGCCCGTGTCGTCCGTACCTCTCCGGCCGCCTCCCTCGCGCTGACCGGCGCCGCCACCTGGGCGGTCGTCGGGGGCACCTCGCTCGCCCGGGAGGCCCGTGCCGTCGGGCGGGCCCTGGAGGCGGGGGACGTCGAGGGGGCCCGGGCGCGGCTGCCGCATCTGTGCGGCCGGGATCCGCAGGCGCTGGACGCGGACGGGATCGCGCGGGCGGTCGTGGAGTCCGTCGCCGAGAACACCTCCGACGCGGTCGTGGGCGCCCTGGTGTGGGGGGCCGTCGGCGGGGTGCCCGGACTGCTCGGCTTCCGGGCCGTGAACACGCTCGACGCGATGGTCGGGCACCGGTCGCCCAAGTACCTGCGCTACGGCTGGGCTTCGGCCCGCCTCGACGACGTGGCCGGCTGGCCGGGGGCGCGGCTGACGGCCGTACTCGCCACTCTCGCCGGCGACGATCCCCGGGGGGCGGTGCGGGCCTGGCGTGCCGATGCCGCCGCGCATCCGAGCCCCAACGCCGGGCCCGTCGAAGCCTCGTTCGCGGGAGCCCTCGGGGTGCGGCTGGGCGGGACCCTCTCCTACGGCGGCCGGGTCGAGCACCGTCCCGTGCTGAACGGGAACGGACGGGCCGTGGGCGTCCACGACGTCGAGCGGGCCGTACGGCTGTCGAAGCGTGTGAGTTGGCTGGCGCTCGGCGTGTGTGTCGCCGCGCGCAGTATCGCGAAGGGGCGTACCTCATGACGGGCGGTGGCCTTCTTGTCGCCGGCACCACCTCCGACGCGGGCAAGAGCGTCGTCACGGCCGGGATCTGCCGGTGGCTGGTACGGCAGGGGGTGAAGGTCGCGCCGTTCAAGGCGCAGAACATGTCCCTGAACTCGTTCGTGACGCGCGAGGGCGCCGAGATCGGGCGGGCGCAGGCCATGCAGGCCCAGGCGTGCCGGGTCGAGCCGACCGCGCTGATGAACCCCGTGCTGCTCAAGCCCGGCGGTGAGCAGAGCAGTCAGGTCGTGCTGCTGGGCAAGCCGGTGGGCGAGCTGAGCGCGCGCGGCTACCACGGCGGTCGGCAGCAGCAGTTGCTCGGGACGGTGCTGGAGTGCCTCGCCGAGTTGCGGGGCACGTATGACGCGGTGATCTGTGAGGGGGCCGGCTCTCCGGCCGAGATCAATCTGCGGCGGACCGACATCGTCAACATGGGCATCGCCCGCAATGCCGGGCTGCCGGTGCTCGTCGTCGGCGACATCGACCGCGGCGGCGTCTTCGCCTCCTTCTTCGGGACCGTCGCGCTGCTGTCCCGTCAGGACCAGGAGCTGATCGCCGGGTTCCTCGTCAACAAGTTCCGCGGCGACGTGTCGCTGCTCGAACCCGGCCTCGACATGCTGCACGACCTCACCGGGCGGCGGACGTACGGCGTCCTGCCCTTCCGGCACGGTCTCGGCATCGACGAGGAGGACGGGATGGGGGTCCCCCCGCTCGAGCGAAGCCGAGAGTGGGGGAGGATCTCACTGCGGGGCGCCGTACGGGAGTCGGAGGTCTCCTCCCCCTTCGGTGCGGACGTGCTGCGCGTCGCCGTGTGTGCCGTGCCGCTGATGTCCAACTTCACCGACGTCGACGCCCTCGCCGCCGAACCCGGCGTCGTCGTGCGGTTCGTGGACCGGCCGGAGGAACTGGCCGACGCGGACCTGGTCGTGGTCCCCGGCACCCGGGGCACCGTCCGCGCCCTGGAGTGGCTCCGGGAGCGCGGGCTCGCGCGGGCCCTGGTCCGCAGGGCCGCCGAGGGGCGGCCGATCCTCGGCATCTGCGGCGGCTTCCAGCTCCTCGGCGAGCACATCGAGGACGACGTGGAGAGCCGGCGCGGACAGGTCGAGGGGCTCGGGGTGCTGCCCGTCCGGGTGCGGTTCGCCCGGGAGAAGACCCTGACCCGGCCGGTCGGCGAGGCCCTCGGAGAGTCGGTCGAGGGGTACGAGATCCACCACGGGGTCGCCGAGGTGACAGGAGGAGAACCCTTCTTGGACGGCTGCCGGGTCGGCCGGACCTGGGGCACGCACTGGCACGGCTCGCTGGAGTCGGACGGCTTCAGGCGGGCGTTCCTGCGCGAGGTGGCGGCCGCCGCGGGCCGCCGGTTCGTGCCGGCGCCCGACACCTCGTTCGCCGCGCTGCGCGAGGAGCAGCTCGACCGGCTCGGCGATCTCATCGAACAGCACGCGGACACGGACGCGCTGTGGCGGCTCATCGAGTCCGGCGCGCCGCAAGGACTGCCTTTCATTCCACCGGGAGCGCCCGCATGAGCACAGTGTTGTTGTTGTCGACCGCCGACACGGATCTGCTGGCGGCCCGAGCCGCCTCCGGTGCCGACTACCGGATCGGCAACCCGACGCGCGTGGACGTCGAGACCGAGCTGCCCGCGCTGCTCGACGGCGCGGACCTCGCCGTCGTCCGGCTGCTGGGCGGCAAGCGGGCCTGGGAGGACGGGCTCGCGAAGCTGAAGGCGTCGGGTGTGCCGACCGTGCTGCTGGGCGGCGAGGCCGTGCCGGACGCCGAACTGATGGCGGAGTCGTCCGTCCCGGCCGGTGTGGTCGCCGAGGCGCTGAAATACCTCGTCGAGGGCGGGCCCGCCAACCTCACCGAGCTCGCCCGGTTCCTCTCCGACACCGTGCTGCTGACGGGCGAGGGGTTCGTCGAGCCGCAGAAGATGCCGGAGTACGGCGTCCACGGCGACCGTACGCTCCAGGAGGGCCGTCCGACCGTCGGCGTGCTCTTCTACCGGGCCCATGAACTCAGCGGCAACACCGCGTTCGTGGACACCCTGTGCGACGCGATCGAGGCGCGGGGCGCCAACGCGCTGCCGGTGTACTGCGGTTCGCTGCGCGGCGCGGACCCGGAGCTGTACGAGATCCTCGGCAGGGCCGACGCCCTGGTCGCCACCGTCCTCGCCGCCGGCGGCACGCACGCCTCGCAGGCCTCGGCGGGCGGCGACGAGGAGGCGTGGGACATCGGCAGGCTGGCCGAGCTGAACGTCCCCGTGCTGCAGGGGCTGTGCCTGACGTCGTCCAAGAGCGCCTGGGACGAGTCCGACGCCGCCCTGACCCCGATGGACGCGGCGATGCAGGTCGCGATCCCGGAGTTCGACGGCCGGCTGATCACCGTCCCCTTCTCCTTCAAGGAGCAGGGCCCGGACGACGTGCCCGTGTACGTGGCCGACCCGGAGCGGGCCGGACGCGTCGCCGGGATCGCCGTACGGCACGCGCGGTTGCGGCACAAGCCGAACGCCGACAAGAAGCTCGCGCTCGTCTTCACCGCCTACCCGACCAAGCACTCGCGCGTCGGCAACGCGGTCGGCCTGGACACCCCCGCCTCCGCGGTGCGGGTGCTGGACGCGCTCAAGCAGGCCGGGTACGGGGTGACCGAGTACCCGGACAACGGCGACGAGTTGATCCACCGGCTCATCGAGGCGGGCGGGCACGACGTCGAGTGGCTGACCGAGGACCAGCTGGCGTCGGCGCCCGCGCGCGTGCCGCTCGCCGACTACCAGGCCTGGTTCGACAAGCTCGACCCGGAACTCAAGGACGCCATGACCGAGGCGTGGGGCGAGCCGCCGGGCTCGCTGTACGTCGACGGGGACGACATCGTGCTGGCCTCCCTCCAGTTCGGGAACGTCGTCGTGATGATCCAGCCGCCGCGCGGCTTCGGCGAGAACCCGATCGCGATCTACCACGACCCGGACATGCCGCCCTCGCACCACTACATGGCCGCCTACCGGTGGCTGGAGAACTCGTTCGGCGCCGACGCGATCGTGCACATGGGCAAGCACGGCACGATGGAGTGGCTGCCGGGCAAGGGGCTCGGGCTGAGCGGCGGCTGCGCCCCGGACGCCGTCCTCGGGGACCTGCCGCTGATCTACCCGTTCATCGTCAACGACCCCGGCGAGGGCACCCAGGCCAAGCGCCGCGGTCACGCCACGGTCGTCGACCACCTGGTGCCGCCGATGGCCCGCGCGGACACCTACGGCGACCTGGCCAAGCTGGAGCAGCTGCTCGACGAGTACGCGCTGGTGTCGGACCTGGACCCGACGAAGGCGCCGGCGGTCAGGGCCCAGATCTGGACGCTGGTCAAGGCGGCCGAGCTCCATCACGACCTGCATGTCGACGAGCAGCCGGACGACGGCGACTTCGACGAGTTCGTCATGCACATCGACGGCTATCTGTGCGAGATCAAGGACGTGCAGATCCGCGACGGCCTGCACATCCTGGGCGGCGGCCCGGTCGGCGAGCCGCGCGTGAACCTGGTCCTCGCCGTGCTGCGTGCCTCGCAGGTGTGGGGCGGGCAGGCGAACGCGCTGCCGGGCCTGCGGGCGTCGCTGGCCGAGCACTTCGGCCTGGTGGAGAAGGAGCTGCTCGCCGAGCCGGGTGCTCCGGTGAAGGTTCCGGTCGAGCTGAGCGATCTCGTCGAGGGCCCGTCCCGTACGGCCGCCGACGCGATCGACCTGCTGGAGCAACTGTGCCGGCGGGTCGCGGAGGGGATGGAGTCCAACGGCTGGGCGGTGTCCGAGGCTCCCGTCCTCGTGCGTGACGTCCTCGGCGCCGAACTCCCCGAGGCCGTCGCCGTGCTGGAGTTCGCCTGCGACGAGGTCGTGCCGCGTCTCGCCCGGACCACGGACGAGATCGGCCACATCCTCAAGGCGCTCGACGGCGGTTACGTCCCGGCGGGCCCGTCCGGTTCACCGACGCGCGGTCTGGTCAACGTCCTGCCGACGGGCCGGAACTTCTACTCCGTCGACCCCAAGGCCATTCCGTCCAGGCTGAGCTGGGAGGTAGGGCAGTCGCTCGCCGACTCGCTGGTGCAGCGGTACCTCCAGGACACGGGCGAGTACCCGAAGTCCGTCGGCCTGACGGTCTGGGGCACCTCGGCCATGCGCACCCAGGGCGACGACATCGCCGAGATCCTCGCGCTGCTGGGCTGCCGCCCGGTGTGGGACGACGCCTCGCGCCGGGTGACCGGGTTCGAGATCATCGGCCTTGAGGAGCTCGGGCGCCCGCGCATCGACGTCACCGTCCGCATCTCCGGCTTCTTCCGGGACGCGTTCCCGCACGTCGTCGGCCTGATCGACGACGCCGTGCGCAAGGTCGCCGAACTGGACGAGCCGGCCGGGCAGAACTTCGTGAAGGCGCACGCCGACGAGGACACCGCCGAGCACGGTGACCGGCGCAGGGCGACGGCCCGTGTCTTCGGCTCCAAGCCGGGCGCGTACGGCGCCGGTCTGCTGCCGCTGATCGACGCCCGCAACTGGCGCTCGGACGCCGACCTGGCCGAGGTGTACGCCGTCTGGGGCGGCTACGCCTACGGGCGCGGGCTCGACGGCCGGGCGGCGCGCGGCGACATGGAGACCGCGTTCAAGCGGATCAACGTGGCCGCGAAGAACGTCGACACCCGCGAGCACGACCTCGTGGACGCCGACGACTACTTCCAGTACCACGGCGGCATGGTCGCCATGGTGCGGCACCTGACGGGCGCCAACCCCGAGGCGTACGTGGGCGACAGCGCCACCCCCGACCAGGTGAAGACCCGCACGCTCGGCGAGGAGACCCACCGTGTCTTCCGGGCCCGCGTGGTCAACCCGCGCTGGATGGCGGCCATGCGCAGGCACGGCTACAAGGGCGCCTTCGAGATGGCGGCGACCGTGGACTACCTGTTCGGCTACGACGCCACCGCGGGCGTGGTCGACGACTGGATGTACGAGAAGCTCAGCGCGGAGTACGTCTTCGACGCCGAGAACCGGGACTTCATGAAGAAGTCCAACCCCTGGGCGCTGCGCGGCATCACCGAACGGCTCCTGGAGGCCGCGGACCGCGGGCTGTGGGCCGAGCCGGACGCCGACACACTGGAGCGGCTGCGCGCCACGTACCTGGAGCTGGAAGGCGACTTGGAGGGCGACGAGAAGTGACAACCCCCTTCCCCTTTACGGCCGTTGTCGGCCAGGACGACCTGCGGCTCGCTCTGCTGCTGAACGCCGTGTCGCCGGCGGTCGGCGGTGTGCTGGTGCGCGGCGAGAAGGGCACCGCCAAATCGACGGCGGTACGGGCGCTGTCGGCGCTGATGCCCGAGGTGCCTGTCGTCCCCGGCTGCCGCTTCTCCTGCGACCCGGGCGCCCCGGATCCCGCGTGCCCGGACGGACCGCACGAGGAGACGGGCGCCGGCACGCGCCGGCCCGCCCGCATGGTCGAACTGCCCGTCGGTGCCTCGGAGGACCGGCTGGTCGGCGCGCTGGACATCGAGCGGGCGCTCGCCGAGGGCGTGAAGGCCTTCGAGCCGGGACTCCTCGCCGACGCCCACCGCGGGATCCTGTACGTCGACGAGGTCAACCTCCTCCACGACCACCTGGTCGACCTGCTCCTTGACGCCGCGGCGATGGGTGCGTCGTACGTCGAACGCGAGGGTGTCTCGGTCCGGCACGCCGCCCGTTTCCTCCTCGTCGGGACCATGAACCCCGAGGAGGGCGAGCTGCGGCCGCAGTTGCTCGACCGGTTCGGCCTGACCGTCGAGGTCGCCGCCTCGCGGGAGCCCGACCAGCGGGTGGAGGTCGTCAGGCGGCGGCTCGCGTACGACGACGACCCGGGCGCCTTCGCCGCCCGGTGGGCCGACGAGGAGCGCACCGTACGTCAACGGATCGTCGCCGCGCGGGAGTTGCTGCCGTCGGTGCGGCTGGGTGACGGGGCGCTCCGGCAGATCGCGGCGACCTGTGCCGCGTTCGAGGTGGACGGCATGCGGGCCGACATCGTGATGGCCCGTACGGCGACCGCTCTGGCCGCGTGGGCCGGACGGACCGATGTGCTCGCCGAGGACGTGCGGCAGGCGGCGCTGCTGGCGCTGCCGCACCGCAGGCGGCGCAACCCCTTCGACGCGCCCGGCCTGGACGAGGACAAGCTCGACGAGACCCTGGAGGAGTTCGGGGGTTCCGAGGACGAGGACCCGGATCCCGGTCCGGACGGTCCCGGCGGGGGCGGCGGGCAGCCGCCGCAGTCCGACGACGGCCCGCAAGGGGGCGACACGGCCGCGCGTCCCGAGGCCGGTGAGGACGGGGAGCCGCAGGGCTCCGGGGCCGGGGAGCAGACTCCCGTACGGGCCTCCGAGCCGTTCCGGGCGAAGGCGCTGAGCGTGCCGGGTGTCGGTGAGGGCGGGGCCGCCGGGCGGCGTTCGCGGGCGCGGACCGAGCACGGGCGGACCACGGGGGCCCGACGGCCCCGCGGGACGCTGACGAAGCTGCACCTGGCGGCCACCGTGCAGGCGGCTGCGCCGCATCAGCGGGCCCGGGGTCGGTCGGGGCGCGGCCTCGTGGTGCGCCGGGACGATCTGCGGCAGGCCGTGCGGGAGGGACGCGAGGGGAACCTCGTGCTGTTCGTGGTGGACGCCTCCGGGTCGATGGCGGCGCGGCAGCGGATGGGCGCGGTGAAGGGCGCGGTGCTGTCGCTGCTGCTGGACGCGTATCAGCGGCGGGACAAGGTGGGGCTTGTGACGTTCCGGGGGTCGGCCGCCGATGTGGCACTGCCGCCGACGTCGTCCGTGGACGCCGCCGCGGCCCGGCTGGAGTCCCTGCCGACCGGTGGGCGGACACCGCTCGCGGCGGGGCTGCTGAAGGCGCACGAGGTGCTGCGGGTCGAACGGCTGCGGGATCCGGCCCGGCGGGCGCTGGTGGTCCTGGTGACCGACGGGCGGGCCACGGGCGGCCCGGAGCCGGTGGCGCTCGCGGGGCGGGCGGCCCGGCTGTTCGCGGCGGACGGGGTCGCCTCCGTGGTCGTGGACTGCGAGTCGGGGCCGGTGCGGCTGGGGCTCGCGGGGCAGCTCGCGGGTGAGCTGGGCGGTACGGCGGTGACGCTGGACGAGTTGCGGGCGGACTCGATCGCGGGGCTGGTCAGGGATGTTCAGGGTGGGTCGAAGAGGAGGGCCGCGTAATGCCGCAGGGGCAGCCGAGTGTGGTGCCGGACGATGGCCTGACGACGCGTCAGCGGCGTAATCGGCCGCTGGTGGTGGTGCACACCGGCATCGGGAAGGGCAAGTCGACCGCCGCGTTCGGGCTCGCGCTGCGCGCCTGGAACCAGGGTTGGCCCATCGGGGTGTTCCAGTTCGTCAAGTCCGCGAAGTGGAAGGTCGGCGAGGAGAACGCGCTGCGGGTGCTCGGCGCCTCCGGTGAGGGCGGCTCCGTCGACTGGCACAAGATGGGCGAGGGCTGGTCCTGGGTCCAGCGGGACGCCCAGATGGACAACGAGGAGAAGGCCCGGGAGGGCTGGGAGCAGGTCAAGCGGGACCTGGCCGCCGAGACGTACAAACTGTACGTGCTGGACGAGTTCGCGTACCCGATGCACTGGGGCTGGGTCGACACCGACGAGGTCGTCGACGTGCTGCGCGACCGGCCGGGGACCCAGCATGTCGTGATCACCGGGCGGAACGCGCCGGAGAAGCTGGTCGGGTTCGCCGATCTGGTGACCGACATGTCGAAGGTCAAGCACCCGATGGACGCGGGCCAGAAGGGCCAGAGAGGCATCGAGTGGTGATGTCTTCCGTCCCTCGGCTGGTCATCGCCGCGCCGTCCTCCGGCAGCGGCAAGACCACCGTCGCCACGGGGTTGATGGCCGCGTTCGCCGCGCGGGGGCTCGCCGTGTCCCCGCACAAGGTCGGACCGGACTACATCGACCCCGGGTACCACACGCTCGCGAGCGGGCGGGTGGGGCGGAATCTCGACGCGTACCTGTGCGGTCCTGAGTTGGTCGGGCCGTTGTTCCTGCACGGGGCGCGCGGGTGTGACATCGCCGTCGTCGAGGGTGTGATGGGGCTGTACGACGGGGCCGCAGGGGAGGGCGAGCTGGCGTCCACGGCCCATGTGGCGAAGCTGCTGCGGGCGCCGGTCGTGCTCGTCGTGGACGCCTCGTCGCAGTCGCGGTCCGTGGCGGCGCTGGTGCACGGGTTCGCGTCCTGGGATCCGCAGGTGCGGGTCGGGGGCGTGATCCTGAACAAGGTCGCGTCGGACCGGCACGAGGAACTGCTGCGGGACGCCCTGGACTCGGCGGGGGTGCCGGTGCTCGGGGTGCTGCGTCGGGCGGCCCTGGTGGACACGCCTTCGCGGCATCTGGGGCTGGTGCCGGTCGCGGAACGGCGGGCCGACGCCGTGGACGCGGTGGCGGCGATGGGGGCGCAGGTCGAAGCGGGGTGCGATCTGGAGGGGTTGCTGGGGCTGGCGCGGAGTGCGGGTGCGTTGCCGTGTGCGGCTTGGGATGCGGCTGAGGCGCTGGCTCCCGCGGCGGAGCCGCTGATGGATGCAGCGCCCCCGCCGCCCCTTCCCGTCCCGACCCCGGGGGCTGCGCCCCCGGACCCCCGCTTTCGGCCCGAAGGGCCTCGTCCTCCAACGCCGGACGGGCTGAAGGATGCGAAGCGGCGTGTGAGAGTTGCCGTCGCCGGCGGCCCCGCCTTCACCTTCTCCTACGCCGAGCACGCCGAGCTGCTCACCGCCGCCGGTGCGGAGGTCGTTCCCTTCGATCCCTTGCGGGACGAGCAACTGCCGGACGGGACGGTCGGGTTGGTCATCGGGGGTGGTTTTCCCGAGGTGTACGCGGCCGAGCTGTCCGCCAACGAGCCGCTGCGCAAGGCCGTCGCCGCGCTGGCGCAGAGCGGTGCTCCCGTCGCCGCCGAGTGTGCGGGGCTGCTGTATCTGTGCCGTGAGCTGGACGGGCTGCCCATGTGCGGGGTGCTGGACGCGAGCGCGCGGATGAGCGAGCGGCTCACGCTCGGGTACCGGGACGCCGTGGCCGTCGGCGACAGCTCGCTCGCCGTCGCGGGGACGCGGATGCGGGCGCACGAGTTTCATCGGACCGTCGTCGAGCCCGGCTCGGGGACGGCGCCCGCGTGGGGAGTCAGGTCTCCTCGGCGCCGGGTCGAAGGTTTCGTACAGCAGGGCGTGCACGCGAGTTATCTGCACACGCACTGGGCCGCCGAGCCCGGTGTCGCCCGTCGGTTCGTGGAGAGGTGCCGGACGTCATGAGCAGCAGGTTGATCGGAGTCGGGGTCGGTCCCGGCGATCCGGAGCTGGTGACCGTGAAGGGCGTCAACGCGCTGCGCGCCGCCGATGTCGTCGTCGTACCCGTCATGGACAGCGGGGAGCGGGGGCGGGCCGAGGCGACCGTGCTGCACTACGTGCCCGAGGAGAAGGTCGTACGGGTCGTGTTCGCGCTGAACGAGCGAACCGACCGGGCGCGGCGCGAGGCCGCCTGGGACGCGGCGGGCCAGCGGGTCGCCCGGCTGCTGGCGGAGCACGGCGCCGTCGCCTTCGCCACCATCGGCGACCCCAACGTGTACTCCACGTTCACGTATCTCGCCCAGACCATCGGCGAGCTGGTGCCCGGCACCGTCGTGGAGACCGTGCCCGGCATCACCGCCATGCAGGACCTCGCCGCGCGCTCCGGCGCGGTCCTCACCGAGGGGACGGAGCCGCTCACGCTGGTGCCCGTCACCGCCGGTTCGGCCGTGCTGAAGGACGCGCTCGCCGGGCCCGGCACCGTCGTCGCCTACAAGTTCGGGCGGCAGGCGGCCGAGGTCGCCGAGGCGCTGCGGGAGACCGGGCGGATCGACGACGCGGTGTGGGGGTCGGCGCTGGGCCTCGCGGAGGAGTCGATCCGGCCGGCCGCCGACCTCGACGACACCCCGCTGCCCTATCTCTCGACCCTGATCGCACCCGCCCGCCGCGACGGCGGCCGGGGCGGCAAGCTCTGACGTCCGCCCCCGCCCCCACCGACCCCCTGTACCTGTAGGAGAGGACCGATCCCCATGGCCGATGCCCCCAGCGGCAAAGTGACCTTCGTCGGTGCCGGCCCCGGCGCCGCCGATCTGCTGACGTTCCGTGCCGCGCGCGCCATCGCCGAGGCCGACGTCGTGATCTGGGCGGCCAGCCTGGTCCAGGCGGAGGTCCTCCAGCACGCGCGGGAGGGCGCCGAGATCCTCGACTCGGCGACCATGTCCCTGGAGGACGTCGTCGGTGTGTACGAGCGGGCGTGGGCCGAGTGCCTCAAGGTCGCCCGTATCCACTCGGGCGATCCGGCGCTGTGGGGCGGCACGCAGGAGCAGCTCGACCGGTGTGCCTCGATCGGCATCGCCACCGAGGTCGTCCCCGGCGTGTCCGCCTTCTCCGCCGTGGCCGCGCTGGCCCAGCGGGAGCTGACGATCCCCGAGGTCGCCCAGTCCGTGGTGCTGACCCGGCTCGGTGGCGGCAAGACGCCGATGCCGCCGGGCGAGGAGGTGCGGGAGTTCGCCAAGCACGGCACGACGATGGCGGTCTTCCTGTCCGCCGCCCGCAGCGGGCAGCTGGTGCGGGAGCTGCTGGAGGGCGGCTATCCGACGTCCACGCCGGTCGTCGTCGCCTACCAGGCGACCTGGCCGGAGGAGCTGGTGGTGCGGTGCACCATCGGGACGCTGGAGGAGACCGTCAAGGAGCACAAGCTCTGGAAGCACACCCTGTTCCTGGTCGGGCCGGCGCTCGACGCCCACGGCACGCGCTCGCACCTGTACCACCCCGGTCACTTCCACGGGTACCGCAAGGCCGACCCGCAGGCGCGCAAGGCCCTGCGGGAGCGGGGAGCCGGTACGTGATCACCGTCGTCGGCACGGGGACGGGCGAGCCGCTGCCCGAGGACGTCCTCGCCGGGGCCGAACTGGTCGTAGGCGGGCGGCGGCACCTGGACGCCGCCGGCCCGGGCGACGACGTGGAGCGGGTCGTGCTCGGGGCGCTGGCTCCGGCTCTCGACACCATCGCGGAGTACGTGGAGAAGGACCGGCGCGTGGTCGTGCTGGCCTCCGGCGACCCGGGCTTCTTCGGGATCGTGCGGGCGCTCGCGGAGCGGTTCGGCCCGGAGCGGCTCCAGGTGCGGCCCGGGGTGTCGTCCGTCGCCGCCGCGTTCGCCCGGGTCGGGCTGCCCTGGGACGACGCGGTCGTCGTCAGTGCCCACGGGCGGGAGCTGCGCACGGCGGTGAACGTGTGCCGGGCCCGTCCGAAGGTGGCCGTGCTGACCGGTCCGGGCTCCGGGCCCGCCGAACTGGGCGCCGCGCTCGCCCGCAAGGCCGACGCACGGGTGCTCGTCGTCGCCTCCGCGCTGGGCACCGGGGACGAGCGCGTGGAGCGGGTGACGCCCGCCGAGGCCGCCGCCCGTGACTGGGGCACGTCCGTGAGCGTGGTGCTGTGTCTGGACCCGGCGCGGGCGCTCGGCGGGCTGCGCACGGTCGCCGGGGAGGGTGCCGGGCCCACGGCGTGGGCGCTGGACGAGGGCGAGTTCGCCCACCGGGACTCGATGATCACCAAGTTCGAGGTACGGGCGCTGGCGCTGGCCCGCCTCGGGCCGCGGCTCGGCGACCTGGTGTGGGACGTCGGCGCGGGCTCGGGGTCGGTGGCCGTGGAGTGCGCGCGGCTGGGTGCCGCCGTCACCGCCGTCGAGAAGACCCGGGACGGGATCGAGCGGATCCGCGCCAACGCCGACGCGCACGGCGTCGACGTCCATGTCGTGCACGGGGCGGCGCCCACCGTCCTGTCCGACCTGGAGGATCCGGACGCCGTGTTCATCGGCGGCGGGGGGCGCGAACTGCCGGCCATCGTCACCGCCTGCGCCCGGCGCGCCCGGCGCTCGGTGGTCGTCGCGATGGCGGCGCTGGACCGGGTGCCGGCCGCCCGCGAGGCGCTGACCTGCGCCGGGTTCGACTGTGACGGGGTGCTGCTGCACTCCTCGCGGCTCGCGCCGCTGCCGGGGGATGTGACGCGGCTCGCGTCGACGAATCCGGTGTTCCTGTTGTGGGGTGTCAGAAAGCCCCTGGACCGTGAGGGAGTTGCTCAGTGATCGGCCTCATTTCCGCCACCGCGGCGGGGGCGGCGGCGCGCGACCGGCTGGCCGCGGCGTGGCCGGACCGGGTGCGTGTGTACGACGGGCCCGTCGGGGACGCCGTGCGGCGGGCGTTCGCGGAGTGCGAGCAGCTCGTGTGTTTCCTGGCGACCGGCGCGGTCGTACGGTTGATCGCCCCGCTGCTGGGCGACAAGACGGCCGACCCGGGTGTGGTGTGCGTCGACGAGGGCGGGCGGTTCGCCGTGTCGCTGGTCGGCGGACACGGCGGCGGTGCGAATGAACTCGCCCGTGAGGTGGGTGAGTTGCTGGGTGCGGAGCCGGTGGTGACGACGGCGACCGATGCCGTGGGGGTGCCCGGTCTGGACACGCTCGGGCTGCCCGTCGAGGGCGATGTCGCCGGGGTCTCGCGGGCCCTGCTCGACGGGGAGCCGGTGGCGCTGCGGGCCGAGGTGGCCTGGCCGCTGCCGCCGCTGCGGGCCGGCGCCGAGGGGTCGTACACGATCCGGGTGACGGACCGGCTGGTGGAGCCCGGCGAGCGGGAGGTCGTACTGCGTCCGCCGTCGCTCGTCGTCGGCGTCGGGGCGTCCAGGGGCGCGCCGGCCGACGAGGTGCTCGGGCTGGTCGAGAGCGCGCTGCGGGACGCCGGTCTGTCCCCCGCGTCCCTCGCCGAACTCGCCACCGTCGACGCCAAGGCCGACGAGCCCGGCATCCGCGGGGCCGCCGAGCGCCTCGGTGTCCCCCTGGTCACCCGCTCCGCGGACGAGCTGGCCGTGGTGGAGGTCCCCAACCCCTCCGACGCGCCGCTCGCCGCCGTGGGCACCCCCTCGGTCGCCGAGGCCGCCGCGCTCGTGGGCGGCGGTGAACTCCTCGTGCCGAAGCGGAAGTCCGAGCGTGCCGACGGGCGCCCGGCGATGGCGACCTGTGCCGTCGTACGGCGTCCTGGGCGCGGGCGGCTCTCGGTCGTCGGGCTCGGGCCCGGTGCCCGTGACCTGCTGACGCCCCGCGCGAAGGCGGAGTTGCGGCGGGCGTCGGTGCTGGTCGGGCTGGACCAGTACGTCGACCAGATCCGCGACCTGCTGCGGCCCGGCACCCGGATCCTTGAGTCCGGGCTCGGCGCCGAGGAGGAGCGGGCGCGCACGGCCGTCGAGGAGGCCCGCAAGGGCCAGGCCGTCACGCTGATCGGCAGCGGGGACGCGGGCGTGTACGCCATGGCCTCCCCCGCGCTCGCGGAGGCGTCCGACGACATCGACGTGATCGGCGTTCCGGGGGTGACGGCCGCGCTCGCCGCCGCCGCTATCCTCGGCGCCCCGCTCGGCCACGACCATGTGTCGATCAGCCTGTCCGACCTGCACACCCCGTGGGAGGTCATCGAGCGGCGGGTGCGGGCCGCGGCCGAGGCGGACATCGTGGTCACCTTCTACAACCCCCGTTCCCGGGGCCGTGACTGGCAGCTGCCCAAGGCGCTGGCGATCCTCGCCGAGCACCGGACGCCCACGACGCCGGTCGGGGTCGTACGGAACGCGTCGCGGCCGGACGAGTCCAGTCGGCTCACGACACTGGGCTCCCTGGATCCGGCGACGGTCGACATGATGACGGTCGTGACCGTCGGCAACACCGCTACCCGGGACATCGCCGGGCGCATGGTGACGCCGCGCGGCTACCGCTGGCAGGCATCGCAGGAGGGCCCGAGGTGAACCGAGTCGTCCATCCCATCGAGGTGGAGTCCTACCGGCGGATGCGCGCCCGGCTGGACACCTCGCACCTCCCGCCGCTGACCCGGGCGGTGGTGGAGAGGGTCGTCCACTCCGCCGCCGACCTCGACTACGCGTCCGATCTCGTCATGGACGAGGGCGAGCTGGCGAAGGCGCACGCGGCGCTGCACGCCGGGGCGCCCGTGGTCACCGATGTCGAGATGGTGGCCGCCGGGATCACCCGCCGGGAGACCGTCTGCCGGCTCAGGGACGCCGTGGCCGGTCCGGGGCTGACCCGTTCCGCGCACGCGATCCGGCTCGCCCACGAGCAGGTCGGTCCGGGTGCGCTGTGGGTGATCGGCAACGCGCCGACCGCTCTGGAGGAGCTGCTGGCCCTCGGCGTCTCCCCCGCGCTCGTCATCGGCCTGCCCGTCGGCTTCGTCGGCGCGGTCGAGTCCAAGGCGGCGTTGCGCGAGAGCGGGCTGCCCGCCGTGAGCAACGTGTCCGAGAAGGGCGGCTCGGCCGTGGCCTCCGCCGCGCTCAACGCCCTGCTGTACCACCCCGTTTCGCACTCCGAGGAGAAATCGTGACCACCCCGCCGCCCGCCCTGCTCATCGCCGGTCATGGCACCCGGGACGAAGCCGGAGCCGAGGCGTTCCGCGACTTCGTCCGGGAGCTGGGGCGCCGCCACCCCGAACTGCCCGTCGCGGGCGGCTTCATCGAGCTCTCCCCGCCGCCGCTGGGCGAGGCCGTCGCCGAACTGGTCGAGCGCGGCGTCCAGAGGTTCGCCGCGGTGCCGCTGATGCTCGTGTCCGCCGGGCACGCCAAGGGCGACATCCCGGCCGCGCTGGCCCGCGAGAAGGAGCGCCACCCCGGGATCTCCTACACCTACGGCCGCCCGCTGGGCCCGCACCCGTCGCTGCTGTCCGTGCTGGAGCGGCGGCTCGACGAGGCGCTCGGCTCCACGGGCCGCACGCCCGGGGACCGGGCCGAGGTGACCGTGCTGCTGGTGGGGCGCGGCTCGACCGACCCGGACGCCAACGCCGAGGTGCACAAGGCGGCGCGGCTGCTGTGGGAGGGGCGCGGTTACGCGGGGGTGGAGACGGCGTTCGTGTCGCTGGCGGCCCCGGACGTGCCCAGCGGGCTCGACCGGTGCGTGAAGCTGGGGGCGCGGAAGATCGTCGTCCTGCCGTACTTCCTGTTCACCGGGATCCTGCCGGACCGGGTGCGCCACCAGACGGAGGGCTGGGCGGCCGCCCACCCGGAGGTCGACGTGCGCTCGGCGGACGTCATCGGTCCCGAGCCTGAGCTGCTGGACCTGGTGATGGAGCGCTACCAGGAGGCCGTGAAGGGCGACCTGCGGATGAACTGCGACTCGTGCGTGTACCGCATCGCGCTGCCCGGCTTCGAGGACAAGGTCGGCATGCCGCAGCAGCCGCACTTCCACCCGGACGACGACGACCACCACCACGGGCACGGTCATCACCACCACGGCGCCCACTCGCATGCCCACTGAGGCGCACGACCTGCGCCACCACGGCGACGCCGAGGTCCGCGACGACGGCTCGGCGCTGGTCGACCTCGCGGTGAACGTCCGCGCGGACACGCCGCCCGCGTGGCTGCGCGAGCGCGTCGCGGGGTCGCTGGGCTCGCTCGCGGCCTACCCGGACGGGCGGGGCGCGCGGGCGGCGGTCGCGGCGCGGCACGGGCTGCCGACGGACCGGGTGCTGCTCACGGCGGGGGCGGCGGAGGCGTTCGTGCTGCTGGCCCGCGCCCTGAAGGTGCGCAGGCCGGTCGTCGTGCACCCGCAGTTCACGGAGCCGGAGGCGGCGCTGCGGGACGCCGGGCACACCGTCGACCGCGTGCTGCTGCGGGAGGAGGACGGCTTCCGGCTCGATCCGCGGGCCGTCCCCGAGGACGCCGACCTGGTGGTGATCGGCAACCCGACCAACCCGACGTCGGTCCTGCACCCGGCCGGGTCGATCGCCGAACTGGCGCGTCCCGGGCGGACGCTGGTGGTGGACGAGGCGTTCATGGACGCGGTGCCGGGCGAGCGGGAGGCGCTCGCCGGGCGGACGGACGTGCCGGGTCTGGTGGTGCTGCGCAGCCTGACCAAGACCTGGGGGCTGGCCGGGCTGCGGATCGGCTACGTCCTGGCCGCCCCGGAGACGGTCGCCGACCTGGAGCGCGCCCAGCCCCTGTGGCCTGTCTCCACGCCGGCGCTGGCCGCCGCCGAGGCCTGTGTGTCCTCGCAGGCGCTGGCGGAGGCTGCCCACGCGGCCCACCGCATCGCCGCCGACCGGGCCCATCTCGTCGCGGGACTGGCCGGGTTCGCGCCGGCGGGACTGCGGGTGGTGGAACCGGCCGAGGGGCCCTTCGTGCTCGTACGGCTGCCGGGGGCGGCCGCGGTACGCCGGCGGCTGCGCGACCTCGGGTACGCGGTCCGGCGCGGGGACACCTTCCCCGGGCTGGGCGAGGAGTGGCTGCGCCTGGCGGTGCGGGACCGCGCGACCGTCAGCGGGTTCCTGAGGGCGCTGGAGCGGGCGCTGACGTCGACGGCGCGCTGAGCCGGCGCGCCGTCCACTTCACTGCCGCTCGCGGTCAGTTGCGGCCGCGTCGGGCCACGGCCACCGCGCCGCCGCCCGCGAGGAGCAGGACCACCGCGCCGCCCGCGATGTACGGCGTCATGGAGTTGCCGCCGGTCTCGGCGAGGCCCTCGTCGGCGGGCTCGCCCTGGGGCTTCACGTCGCCTGCCGGTTCCGTGCTCGGCTCGGCCTGCTGCTCGGGCGCGGCCGGGCTCTCGCAGGTCGCCTTCGCCAGCGTCAGGGTGCCCTCGACCTCGGCGACGTTCAGCTTCAACGGGTCGACGGAGACCTTGAGTTCGAGGGCGGTCGCGGCGGCGGTTCGCGAGGTCTGCTCGGTCTTGGAGTAGTCGAGCCGCACCTCGCCGACGCCGGGCACCTCGACGTTCGTGGTGCCGCCGGCGGTCAGCGTGACCTTCTTGCCCAGCACGGTGACGTCGCCGAGCAGGTTGGAGGAGGCGGTCGGCGCCTTGCCGGCCTCGCAGGTCGCCTTGGAGGTGACCTGGCCGACCTCGATGAGCGACAGCAGCGGCAGACCGGGGACGTGGACCTTGGCGTGGGCGAGGTTGGTGTACCCCTCGGCCCTGCCGTCCTCGACGGTCGCCTTGGACTGGGCGACCTCGGCGTTCAGGACGCTGAACGGCCGGCCGCCGTCCACACCGTTCAACTCGGCCGTCAGGGTGGCCTTCTCGGCGCTCTGCGGCGCCTGGACCTCGTTCAGGGAGACCGCGAGCGGGACGTTCACGGTCTTGTTGAGCAGGGAGACGTCGAGCCCCGTACGGAGCACGACGGCGCTCGCGCGACCCTCGTCGCCGGTCGCGTGTGCGGGGCCCGCGACGCCCATGACCACCGGGGCGGCGGTCAGGGCGGTGGCCGTCGCGACGGTGGCGAGACGGCGTGCGGGCAGGCGGAAGTTCTTGCCGTTCAAGGTGGGGACCCCCAGAGGAGACTTGCTCGGGACCCGGCAAGAATTGCGCACTGAGAGTGAACAGTCAGCATTCCGGCGCTACTTCACTCCAACGTGACTTTCCCGTGAACCTTTTCGAATTCCCGGGCACGGATGTTCCTCGAAGTCGCCGCCGTACCCCCTCCTGTGCGAGCGCGCGCGTGGCGGCATCGGCGCACGCCAGGGGGGCCGCACAACAACACGGGCCGACACCCGTCACGCTGAGTGAACGGGCGGCTAGCCGACGACCCGGCCGTTGAGGACGATCCGCCGGGGTGCCGCGAGGACGCGGACGTCCGCGCGCGGGTCGGTCTCGTACACCACGAGGTCCGCGGCCGCGCCCTCCTCCAGACCCGGCCGGCCGAGCCAGGCCCGAGCCCCCCAGGCCGTCGCAGCCAGGGCCTCCACGGCGGGGATCCCGGCGGTGACCAGCTCCGCCACCTCGGCCGCCACGAGCCCGTGCGGCAGGGTGCCGCCGGCGTCGGTGCCGACGAAGACGGGGATCCCGGCGTCGTAGGCGGCGCGGACCGTGTCGTAGCGGCGTTCGTACAGCCGGCGCATGTGGTCGGACCAGCGCGGGTACTTGGACTGGCCGCCGTCGGCCAGGTTCGGGAAGGTCGCGATGTTGACGAGGGTGGGGACGATGGCGACCCCGCGCTCGGCGAACAGCGGGATCAGGTCGTCCGTCAGGCCCGTGGCGTGCTCGACGCAGTCGATGCCCGCCTCGACCAGGTCCCTCAGCGAGCTCTCGGCGAAGCAGTGCGCGGTGACCCGGGCGCCCAGCCGGTGGGCCTCCGCGATGCCCGCCTCGACCGCCTCACGGGGCCAGGTGGGCGCGAGGTCCCCGAGGTCGCGGTCGATCCAGTCGCCGACCAGCTTCACCCAGCCGTCGCCGCGCCGGGCCTCCTGGGCGACGTAGGCGACCAGGTCCTCCGGCTCGATCTCGTGCGCGTAGCCGCGGATGTAGCGGCGGGTGCGGGCGATGTGCCGGCCGGCCCTGATGATCTTCGGCAGGTCGTCGCGGTCGTCGACCCAGCGGGTGTCGGAGGGCGAGCCGGCGTCGCGGATCAGCAGGGTGCCCGCCTCACGGTCGGTGAGCGCCTGCTTCTCGGCGACGTCGTCGTCGACCGGGCCGTGCGCGCCGAGGCCGACATGGCAGTGCGCGTCGACGAGGCCGGGCAGGGCCCAGCCCTCGACGGCACGGATGTCGTGGGCGCCGACGGGACGGTCGTAGGAGATCCGGCCGTCGACGACCCACAGTTCGTCCCGGACGTCGTCCGGACCGACGAGGACCCGCCCCTTTACGTGCAGCACCGCGCGTTCGCTCATGCCCTGCACCTTAATGAGCGGCTAGTCGCCCTTGCCCACCTGGTCGGAGGTCTCCTCCTCGACCTCGGCCATCGCCGGGTCCAGGAGCCGCGACAGGAAGTGGCGGGTGCGCTCGTGCCGGGGGTTGCCGATGACCTGGTCGGGGGTGCCGTCCTCGACGACCACTCCGCCGTCCATGAAGACGACCCGGTCGGCGACCTCGCGCGCGAAGGTCATCTCGTGCGTGACGACCATCATGGTCATGCCCTCGTCGGCCAGCATGCGCATGACCGCCAGGACGTCGCCCACCAGCTCGGGGTCGAGCGCGGACGTCGGCTCGTCGAAGAGCATCACCTGCGGGCCCATGGCGAGGGCGCGGGCGATGGCGACGCGCTGCTGCTGACCGCCGGAGAGGGACGCCGGGTACGCGGTCGCCTTCTCCGACAGGCCGACCCGCTCCAGGTTCTCGGCGGCGACCTTCGCGGCGGCCGCCTTGTCACGCCCGAGGACCCGGCGCTGCGGCAGCGTGAGGTTCTCGGTCACGGTGAGGTGCGGGAACAGGTTGAACTGCTGGAAGACCATGCCGATGCCGCGGCGTACGGCGTCGATGTCGACGTCCGGGTCGGTGAGCTCGGCACCGCCGACGAAGACCTGGCCCTTGGTGGGCTCCTCCAGCAGGTTGACGCACCGCAGCAGCGTCGACTTGCCCGAGCCGGACGGGCCGATGACGCACACGACCTCGCCCTGCGCGATCTCCAGGTCGATGCCGCGCAGCACCTCGTTGTCGCCGAAGGACTTGTGCAGGCCGCGGACCTCGATCTCCGCGGCCGCCTTGCGAAGGCTCTCGCTCATTTCACGGCCTCCTGGGCCTTCGCCTCCATGCGGCGCACGACGAAGCCGAGCGGGATCGTGACCAGCAGATAGCACAGGCCCGCGACCAGGATCGGCGTGGAGTTGGCGGTCTGGCTGGCCAGGTCACGCCCGAACTTGGACAGTTCGCGCTCCTGAAGCGTCACACCGAGGAACAGCACCAGCGAGGAGTCCTTGAACAGCAGGACGAGTTCGTTGGTGAGCGGCGGCAGGATGATCCGGAACGCCTGCGGGATGATGATCGAGATCATGGCGCGGGCGGGCGAGAAGCCGAGCGAACGCGCCGCTTCCATCTGTCCCTTGGGCACCGCCTGGATGCCCGCGCGGATCGTCTCCGCCATGTACGCGGCGGCGACCAGGCCGAGCGCGAGCGCGACCTTGCCGTAGGTGCCGCCCGGGATCTCCGTGCCGGGGAAGGCCAGAGGTACGGCCACGCCGATGAAGATGAAGATCAGCAGGGCGGGCAGGCCGCGGAAGATCTCGATGTAGATGCCGGCGAGCCAGCGGTAGGGCCCCACGGACGACAGCCGCATCAGCGCGATCACCATGCCGAGGACCAGGCCGACGACGAAGCCGGACACGGTGTACAGCACGGTGTTCTTCAGCGCGAGGGTGATGACGTCCGGGAACATCTCCCGGGCGATCGACCCTTGCGCGAACTGGTTCTTCAGCCGGCCCCAGTCGGCCGCGACCGCGAAGGCGATCACGGCCGCGACGAAGACGACGTACTGGACGCCGCGCGACAGGCTGCGCTTCTGGCGCCGGGTCAGGCCCTTCTTCTTCGGCTGGAGTGGTACCTCTGCGCCGCTCATCGGGCTCAGGCGGCGGGCGACGGAGAGGCGGCGGACTCGTCGTACGGGCCGATCCACTGCTCGTACAGCTTCTTGTACGTGCCGTCGGCCTTCGCGTCCTTGATCGCCTTGTTGATGGCCTCGCGGAGCTTGTCGTTGCCCTTCTTCACCGTGACGCCGTACTGCTCACCGGTGTTGACCTGCTCGGCGACCTCGAAGGCGGCGGCGTTGGCCTTGTCCTTCAGCCAGCCCTGGACGACCGGGTAGTCGATGACGACGGCCTCGACCTGGCCGGTGCGCAGGCCGTTGAGGACGGCGTCGGAGGACTCGAAGGAGACCGGGTCCAGGCCCTTGCTCTTGGCGTAGTCCTCGCCGGTGGTCTGCGCCTGGGCGCCGACCTTCTTGCCCTTGAGGTCGGCGAAGGAGGAGATGCCGCTCTTCTTGTCGACCAGGACGGCCTGGGTGGCCTCGAAGTACGGGTCGGAGAAGTCGACGTTCTTCTTGCGCTCGTCGGTGATGGTCATGCCGGCGGCGGCGAGGTCGCACTCGCCGGCGTTCAGGAAGGCGCCCGTCTTGAAGTTCTCGAAGGGCGTGTCGAGGATCTCCTGCTTCACGCCGAGGTCCTTGGCGACGAGGTCGATCAGGGCGACGTCGAAGCCCTGCACCTTGCCGTCGATCTCCGACTGGAAGGGCGGGTAGGGCAGGTGGGTACAGGTGGTGAGCTGGCCCGCCTTGACGAGCTCGACACCGCCGGCCGCGGTCTTCGAGCCGCTGCCGCCGTCGTCGCTGGAGGAGCAGCCGGCCACGAGCACCAGCCCGGCCGTCGCGGTGGTGGCGGCCAGAATGCGGGTCCGGCGCCCGAGGGTCGTCTTCACGGGGGGCCTCCTGTGAGGGAACATTGGGTTCCGATTATAAGGAAACGTTTGGGCTCCTCAAACCAAACCGATGGCTCTGTGGCCGTCCGACCTAAGAAGTCGGGTGCGGAATGCCTGGTTCGGTGCCCGGGGCGGGGTGTCGGGGCGCCCGGTTACCGCCCGGTTACGCTCATGGCGTCGACCCCTGAGCGAAGAGAGCCCCGTCGTGACCCACCCCTTCCTGGACCTGGCACCGCTGAGCGCGGCCCGATTCGCGGCCATCGAGGACCGGGTGGCGCGGCTGCTCGGGACCCGGCAGGACGTCGTGATCATGCAGGGCGAGGCGCTGCTGCCGCTGGAGGGGGCGATCCGCGGGACGGCCGGGCCGGGCACGACCGCGCTGAACGTGATCACGGGCCCGTACGGGCAGACCTTCGGGGACTGGCTGCGGGACTGCGGCGCGACCGTGATCGATCTGGCGGTGCCCTTCCACACGGCGGTCACGGCGGAGCAGATCCGTGCGGCCTTCGCCGAGCACCCGGAGATCGACTTCGTGTCCCTGGTGCACGCGGAGGCGGCCACCGGCAACACCAATCCCGTGGCGGAGATCGGCGAGGTCGTGCGGGAGCACGGGGCGCTGTTCTACCTGGACGCGGTGGCGTCGATCGGGGCCGAGCCGGTGCTGCCGGACGCGTGGGGCGTGGACCTGTGCGTCATCGGGGCGCAGAAGGCGATGGGCGGGCCGGCCGGGGTGTCGGCGGTGTCCGTGAGCGCGCGGGCCTGGGACCGGATGGCGGCGAACCCGGGGGCGCCGCGGCGGTCGTACCTGTCGCTGCTCGACTGGAAGGAGCGGTGGGTCGACGGCGGCCGCACGGCGCTGCTGCACGCTCCCGCGCAGTTGGAGATGCTCGCGCTGGAGGCGTGCGTGGAGCGGATCGAGGGCGACGGGCTGGAGACGGTGATGAACCGCCACCGGACCGCGGCGCGCTCGACCCGCGCCGGCGCGGTGGCTCTCGGCGGGGGGCTGGAGCCGTACGTCCACGAGGAACGGGACGCGGCTCCCGTCGCGACGACGCTGCGGGTGCCGGCGGGCGTGGTGGCCTCGGAACTGGTGTCCCGGGCCCTGGCCTCGGATCCCGCACTGCCGCTGGCGGCGGGCGGCGGAGCCCTGGCCAAGGAGATGGTGCGGGTCAACCACTACGGCCCGGACGCGACAGCGGCAACCGTCCGCAACTCCCTGGCCGCCTTGGGCGCCGCACTGGCGGAGCGGGGCCTGGACGTGGATGTGGAGGCGGCGCTGCGGGTGGTGGACGGCGGCGGACGGCAGTAGAGGGTTCTCACCCACAACGGTCACGCCGACATTCTGCGAGAGCACATCGACGGTGTTACCGGAGCCTGAATTCCTGGTAATTCTGGAATTCTTTTCCAAGGCAGCTCCCCATACTCTTCTGCCCGCTTTCTTCGAACCTAAACGCAAAGATTTCGCGAACGCCGATCGGACTAATTCGGTCGGGTCTCCTACAAGTTACACGCCTGTGACGCGTTCCACACTGTGCCCGTTTTGTGTGGTATTAAGGGGGCAAAATGGGGCGTAGCGAGGGGTCTGGAGCGCCCATCTCGCGCCCGCGTGATAACACATCCGAGTGCCACACGTAACCCCACGCGGCCATGCAATTTCGAATTTTCCCCCGTAAATTCAATTCGCATGACTGCCGCACAAGCAGACCTGCAAATCGACCGTCCGGCGGTGGCCGACGGGGCCGCGCTGTGGCGTATTGCCAGAGACTCCGAAGCCCTCGACCTCAACTCGTCGTACAGCTATCTGCTGTGGTGCCGCGACTTCGCCGGCACGTCGGCCGTCGCGCGCGACGAGCGCGGGGAGCCGGTCGGCTTCGTCACCGGGTACGTACGCCCGGACCGCCCCCGCACCCTCCTCGTCTGGCAGGTGGCCGTGGACGACGCGTACCGCGGCCGCGGCATCGCCGCCGCGCTGCTCGACGGACTGGTCGCGCGGGTCAGCGGCGAGTACGGCATCACGAGCGTCGAGACCACCATCACGCCCGGCAACACCGCATCCGATCGGCTGTTCGACTCCTTCGCCGAGCGGCACGGCGCCGCCCTGGAGCGGGACGTGCTCTTCCCCACCGACCTGTTCCCGGACGGACCGCACGACCCCGAAGTGCTGTACCGCATCGGCCCCCTGTCCCTCTGAACACCCCCCACGCAACGAGGAGCGATTCGTCGTGACCATCACCCAGCCCGACCTCAGCGTCTTCGAGACCCTCGAGTCCGAGGTGCGCAGCTACTGCCGCGGCTGGCCCACAGTCTTCGACCGCGCGCGGGGCAGCCGTATGTACGACGAGGACGGCCACGAGTACCTGGACTTCTTCGCCGGCGCGGGTTCGCTGAACTACGGGCACAACAACCCCGTTCTGAAACGGGCCTTGATCGACTACCTGGAGCGTGACGGCGTCACGCACGGACTCGACATGTCCACCAGCGCCAAGCGGGCCTTCCTGCAGACCTTCCAGGACCTGGTGCTGCGTCCGCGCGACCTGCCGTACAAGGTCATGTTCCCGGGCCCGACCGGCACCAACGCCGTGGAGTCCGCGCTGAAACTGGCGCGCAAGGTGAAGGGCCGCGAGGCCATCGTCTCCTTCACCAACGCCTTCCACGGCATGTCCCTGGGCTCGCTCGCCGTCACCGGCAACGCCTTCAAGCGGGCCGGCGCCGGCATCCCGCTGGTGCACGGCACCCCCATGCCGTTCGACAACTACTTCGACGGCACGGTCGAGGACTTCCTGTGGTTCGAGCGGCTCCTGGAGGACCAGGGCTCCGGCCTCAACAAGCCGGCCGCCGTGATCGTGGAGACCGTGCAGGGCGAGGGCGGCATCAACGTGGCGCGCACGGAGTGGCTGCGCGCGCTGTCCGAGCTGTGCGAGCGCCAGGACATGCTGCTCATCGTCGACGACATCCAGATGGGCTGCGGACGTACGGGTGCCTTCTTCTCGTTCGAGGAGGCGGGCATCACCCCCGACATCGTCACCGTGTCCAAGTCCATCAGCGGCTACGGACTGCCCATGTCGCTGTGCCTGTTCAAGCCCGAGCTGGACATCTGGGAGCCGGGCGAGCACAACGGCACCTTCCGCGGCAACAACCCCGCCTTCGTCACGGCCACCGCCGCCCTGGAGTCCTACTGGGCCGACGGCAGCGCGATGGAGAAGCAGACCCGGGCCCGCGGTGAGCAGGTCGAGCAGGGCCTGATCGCCATCTGCGAGGAGAACATCCCGGATGTGAAGGAGTACCGGGGCCGCGGGCTGGTCTGGGGCATGGAGTTCCACGACAAGGAGCGGGCCGGCCGGGTCGCGCGCCGCGCCTTCGAGCTCGGACTGCTCGTGGAGACGTCCGGCCCCGAGAGCGAGGTCATCAAACTGCTGCCCGCCCTCACCATCACCCCGGACGAGCTCGACGAGGGGCTCCGCATCCTGGCCCGCGCCGTCACCGAGACCGCCTGACCGGCGCCGAAAGACCCCTGGCCGACGGACGGCCCGCCCGATGGGCCGTCCGTCCGGCCGGGTGCACCGAGTACACCCCCACCTAGGAGGCATCGCAGCACCGTGATCGTCCGTTCGTTCAAGGACATCGAAGGCACCGACCGCCATGTGAAATCGGCGTCCGGCACCTGGGAGAGCAAGCGCATCGTCCTCGCGAAGGAGAAGGTCGGCTTCTCGCTGCACGAGACGATCCTGTACGCGGGTACGGAGACGTCGATGTGGTACGCGAACCACATCGAGGCCGTCGTCTGCGTCGAGGGCGAGGCCGAGCTGACCGACCACGAGACCGGGCTGACGCACGTCATCACGCCCGGGACCATGTACCTCCTGGACGGCCACGAGAGGCACACGCTGCGGGTGAAGGAGGACTTCCGCTGCATCTGTGTCTTCAACCCGCCCGTGACCGGCCGCGAGGACCATGACGAGAACGGGGTGTACCCGCTGCTCACCGAGCCCGAGGAGGTGTGAGAACCCCATGACCACCGCCATGACCGCAAACGTCACCGATCTCTACCCCAGCCGCGGCGCCACCGAGGTGTCGACGCCGCGCCAGGACCCCGTCGTATGGGGTGCCCCCGACACTCCGGGGCCGATCCCGGCCGGCGACCTCCAGTCGTTCGAGCGTGACGGCTTCCTCGCCGTCGACCAGCTGATCGGCGCGGACGAGGTGGATGTCTACCACCGCGAGCTGGAGCGGCTGATCGCCGACCCGGCGATCCGCGCGGACGAGCGGTCGATCATCGAGCCGAAGTCCAAGGAGATCCGGTCCGTCTTCGAGGTGCACAAGCTCAGTGAGGTGTTCGCCGCGCTGGTGCGCGACGAGCGCGTCGTCGGCCGGGCGCGGCAGATCCTCGGCTCGGACGTGTACGTCCACCAGTCGCGGATCAACGTCAAGCCGGGTTTCGGGGCCAGCGGGTTCTACTGGCACTCGGACTTCGAGACCTGGCACGCCGAGGACGGTCTGCCGAACATGCGGACGGTGTCCGTCTCGATCGCGCTGACCGAGAACCACGACACCAACGGCGGGCTGATGATCATGCCCGGCTCGCACCGGACCTTCCTCGGGTGCGCGGGGGCCACTCCGAAGGACAACTACAAGCAGTCCCTCCAGATGCAGGACGCCGGCACGCCGTCGGACGAGGCGCTGACGAAGATGGCCTCCGAGTACGGCATCAAGCTCTTCACGGGCAAGGCCGGTTCGGCGACCTGGTTCGACTGCAACTGCATGCACGGCTCCGGCGACAACATCACGCCGTTCCCGCGCAGCAACGTGTTCATCGTGTTCAACAGCGTGGACAACGCGGCCGTGGAGCCCTTCGCGGCTCCGATCCGGCGCCCGGAGTTCATCGGGGCGCGGGACTTCACGCCCGTGAAGTGAGCCCTACGCAGGTGAGCTTCACCAGGTGAGCTTCACAGCCACGCCAGCGACGCGGCCCGCTCCAGTACGTTCCGTACGGCGGCCGCGTCGCCCGTGGTTCCCCGCGGCACCGCCTGCGGCGTGTACCGTCCGCCGACCAGCAGGCAGAAGTCGTACGGATCGAGGCTCAGTTCGGCCCGTACGGGCTCGTCCGCGGAACCCAGCACCCACTCCTCGCCCCCGGTGACCGAGAACAGCACCGGGGGCGCGGTCGGTCCCAGGGCCAGTCCGAGTACGCGGACGGCCAGGCGGACCAGCCGCTGAAGGTGCTCCGGCGGCGGCAGCGGGACGGCGAGGCCGAGCGCGCGGCCTAGGTCGTCGGTGTGGATCCACGTCTCGAAGCCGCGCACCAGGAAGTGGTCGGCGACGGGCAGCCGCATCCCCATCAAGGTCACGGCCCGCGCGGCGAGTTCGGTGTCCCGGGCCTCGGGCGTGCCGAGCAGCTGCCCGGCCTGCGCGGCCCAGTCGGCGACGGTCTCCTCGGGCGTACGGCCGTGCTCGTGGGCGATGACGTCGGCGCTGCGGCGGTTCCAGGCGTCCTCCCAGTGCGCGCCCTCCTCGATGTGCGAGGGCGGCACGCGCGCGTCGACGCCGAGCCGGCCGGCCAGGTGCTCGTCGGCGGCCAGGAGGTGGGCGACGGTGGCGTGCGCGTCCCAGTCGTGCACGACGGGTGTGGTCCAGCGGCCCGCCAGCTCCGGCAGCAGCGCCTTGAGCCCGGCGACCGCGGCGGCGTAGGGGGCGGCGTGCTCGGCGACGCGGGCGAGGGGGGTCCGGGTGCGCAGGGCGAGGGAGAGCACCCCGTCGGGCGACCGGGTGGGAGCGGTGAGCGGCGTCCCGTCGAGCAGCCGTACCGTCTCCTTCAGCCTCGCCGCCTCGGCGGCGCAGCTCTCGCACCCGGCCAGGTGCGCCGTGACCGTCTCCGCCTCGGCCGGGTCGAGGGCGCCGAAGGCCCAGGCGGCCAGCAGATCAGTCACGGCCTCGTGCCCGTCGGTCATCGCGTCCCTCCTCTGCGTGCCCGTTGCCCGCGGGTACCCCTCTCGCCATCATGCGCCCCTTTCGAGCGCGGGGTCGGGCGGGTCGGCCAAAGTTTCCGCCAAGGAGCGCAGGGCGCTGCGCAGCCGGGTCTTGGCGGTGCCCTCGGGTATGCCGAGCTCGACGGCGGCCTGGCGGTAGGTGCGGCCGGCGAAGTAGGCGAGGTGCACGACCTCGCGCTGCGGCTGCGGGAGTTCGGCGAGGGCTGTGTGCAGCAGCAGGGAGCGCTCGCGGTCGACCACCGTCTCGTCGGGGCCGGGCCCGGCGTCGGGGATGGCCTGGAGCGCGGAGTCGTCGGCGCCGGCGTCCTTGCGGTGCCGGGCCTCGCTGCGCACCCAGTCCACGGCCCGCCGGTGGGCGAGCAGGGACAGCCAGGTGCGCAGCGAGCCACGGCTCGCGTCGAAGGTGTAGGGCCGGCTCCACAGGTGGGCGAAGACCTCCTGCGCCACGTCCTCGGCGGCGGCCGGGGAGCGTGTCACACGCACGGCGACCCGGCGCACCAGCCCGCCGTACGCCGCGTACACCTCGGCCAGCGCGGACTCGTCGCCGTACACCAGCCGCCGGTGCACCTCCGCGTCGGCAGGCGGCGGTGCGGAGGTACCGCCCGTGGACTCCACGTGCCCTTCCTAGCGTTCCGGCAGGGCCCGCGCCAGTGGTTAGAGCCTGTGTTGTATCCCCGGCCGGGGATACAACACAGGCTCTCAGCCGGAGAGGACGTCGAGCAGGCGGTCGACATCGGCGGGTGTGTTGTAGAGGTGGAAGGCCGCGCGCAGGTTGCCCGCGCGGTCGGAGACCTCCACTCCGGCGGCGCTCAACCCCTCCTGGCGGCTGCCGAGTCCGGGCACGGAGACGATCGGCGAGCCGGGTGCGGGGACGGGCTCGTGGCCGAGGGAGGCCAGGCCCGCGCGGAAGCGGTCGGCGAGGGCGAGGTCGTGGGCGCGCACGGCGTCCACGCCGAGTTCCTCCAGCAGTTCCAGGGAGCGGCGGGCGCCGGCGTAGGAGAAGAGTGCGGGGCTCTCGTCGAACCGCCTTGCGGAGTGGGCTAGTTCGGCGATGGGGCCGTAGCAGGCGTCCCAGGGGCGCTCCCCCGCCACCCAGCCGGCGAACAGCGGGCTGAGCCCGCCGAGGTCCTCCGGGACGACCAGGAAGGCCACGCCCCGCGGGCAGACGAGCCACTTGAAGGCGACGGAGGCGGAGTAGTCGTAGGCGTCCGCGTCGAAGTCCAGCCATCCGCCGGCCTGGGACGCGTCGATGTACGTACGCGCCCCGTGCTCTCGCGCCGCATCCCGGATCGCGGGCAGGTCGGCCACCCGGCCGTCGGCGGACTGGGCGGCGCTGACCGCGACCAGGGCGGTGCCGGGCCGTACGGCCTCGGCGATCCCCTCCAGCGGCACGGTGCGCACCTTGAGGCCGGGGCGGACGTGGAAGGGGTTCACGACGGAGCTGAAGTCGCCCTCGGCGGTGAGTACTTCGGCGCCCTCCGGGAGGGAGGCGGCGATCAGGCCGCTGTAGACCGCGACGGAGGCCCCGGCCGCCACCCGGTGCGCGGGCACCGAGACGAGCCGTGCGAAGCAGGCGCGGCTCGCCTCGACGTCCGAGAACATGTCGGTCGGCCGCCCGGCCGCCGCGGCCTCGACGGCGGTGTGCATGGCGGCGACGGTACGGGCGGGCAGCAGGCCGGTGCTGGCCGTGTTCAGGTAGGTGTTCTTCGGCGCGAACTCGGTGCGGACGAGGCTCTCGAAGGTCTCCATGGCTCCACTGTGGGCCCCGGAGAACTAACAGTCCATTGCCTATTTTTGCGTGGTTTCGCCAAGGAGCCCTTATAGATCCGCCGTCACCTGCGCTTTTAGTTCTGCGGTACCGCGCACCCGTCGGGGCCGCACGCGTCCGCGTCACCCTGGTCGATGAGCCGAAGCGGCGACCGCTCGCCCCACGCCTGCGTCAGGGCCTGCTGGAAGACCTCGGCGGGCTGGGCGCCGGAGACGCCGTACTTGCGGTCGAGGACGAAGAAGGGCACGCCGTTCGCGCCGAGCTCGGCGGCCTCGCGTTCGTCGGCGCGGACGTCGTCGGCGTAGGCGTCCGGGTCGGCGAGGACCTTGCGGGCGTCGTCGGCGTCGAGTCCGGCGGCCGCGGCCAGCTCCACGAGCCGCTCGTCGCCCTCGGAGAAGACGGACCGCTCCTCGGCGAAGTTCGCCTTGTACAGACCCTGGATCAGCTCGTCCTGGCGGCCCTGCTCCTTGGCGAAGTGCAGCAGCCGGTGCATGTCGAAGGTGTTGCCGTGGTCGCGGCCCTCGGTGCGGTAGGCGAGGCCCTCCGCGGCGGCCTGCGCGCCGAGGTTCTCCTCGCCGGCCTGCGCCTGCGCGGCGCTCATGCCGTACTTCTTGGTGAGCATGGTGATCACCGGCTGGGTGTCGCCCTTGGCGCGCCCGGGGTCCAGCTCGAAGGAGCGGTGCACGACCTCGACCTGGTCGCGGTGCGGGAAGGCTTCGAGCGCCTTCTCGAAGCGGGCCTTGCCCACGTAGCACCAGGGGCAGGCGATGTCGCTCCAGATCTCGACGCGCATGTCTTCGGCTCTCTCCAGCTCGGACGGATACGGAGACACCCTCCGCAGACTGGATGAACGTTCAAGCAGCAGGCTTCATTCCCGGTCGGGTGCGTCGCCCGTCACGGAGAAACGCAGGTACCGGTGGTGGTCCCCCTCGGCGGGCGGGTTCTCCGGGTCCGGCTGCCAGCCCCGGCCGGCGTAGAAGCTCTGCGCCCGCCGGTTGTCCACGTGGACGTCGAGCACGGCCGTGCGCATGCCGTCGGCCCGCCACTCCTCGACGCAGGCCGCGTGCAGGGCCGTACCGAGCCCGCGGCCCCAGTGGTCGGGGTCCACGTGGAACTGGAACAGCTTGACCGTGTCGGCGGGGCCGTCCTCGGGCCGGCGGAAGGACGCGAGGCCGACGATCCGGCCGCCCTCCACCAGACACAGCACATGCCCGTCGGGCCGCTCGATGGCGCCGCGCCAGGCGGCGGACCAGTCGGTGCCGTCGTCGGGGAGCCCGTCCGGGTAGTACGTCGCCCTGGCGCGCGCGTGCAGGGCGGCGACCGTCTCCGCCTCGGCGGGCAGCACGGTGCGGATCATCCGGTGTGCGGTCACTCGGTCACTGATCATGCAACGGAGGACGTGGCCCCGGCCGCCCCGGTTCCGAGCCGGCTGAACTGCGCCCGGTAGGCGCTCGGCGTCAGCCCCGTGCGGCGGACCAGATGCCCGCGCAGCGAGTCGGCCGTGCCCAGGCCACTGGCTCGGGCCACCTGGTCCATCGGCAGGTCGGTGGTCTCCAGCAGTTCCTTGGCGCGCTCGATGCGCTGGTGCAGCAGCCACTGCAAGGGGCTCACCCCGCTCTCGGCGTGGAAGCGGCGGGTGAGGGTGCGCACGCTGACCCCGGCGTGGCGGGCCAGGTCGGTGAGGGTGAGCGGCTTGTCGAGGTTGCGCATGGCCCAGCCGCGGGTGTCGGAGCAGGCGTTGCCCCGCTCGGGCGGCAGCGGGGTCTGGGTGAACTGGGTCTGGCCGCCCGGCCGTACGGGGGCGACCAGGGCGCGCCGGGCGACCTCGTTGGCGACGGCGGCGCCGTAGTCGGTGCGGACGATGTGCAGGCACAGGTCGATGCCGGCGGCGTAGCCGGAGGAGGTGACGTAGGGCCCGTCCTGGACGTAGAGCACGTCTCCGCGCAGGTCGACGTGCGGGTAGCGGCGGCGCAGCTCCTCGGCGTGCGCCCAGTAGGTGGTGGCCCGGCGTCCGTGCAGCAGGCCGGCCTCGGCGAGCTGGAAGGCGCCGGTGCACAGGGAGGCGATGCGCTTGCCGGCGGCGGCCGCCTCGCGCACGGCGGCCACGATCCGCCCGTCCGGCTCGAAGGGCTCCCCGGTCCCGGCGACGAGCAGCGTGTCCGCGGTCCGGACGACGTCGAGTCCGTGCCGTACGTACAGGTCGAGCCCGCCGCTGGTGGGCACCGGTCCGGGATCGGCCGCGCAGATGACCACCTCGTAGCCGGGCCGCCCGTCGACCTCGACCTTGCCGAACAGCATCTCCGGGATGGCGAGGTTGAACATCGACACGGGCGAGGGCGCTACGACCGCGATGCGGTGCGGGGCGGGCGACTGGGTCATGGCCAGAACCTCCGGCTGCATGGCATTTTGGCCACTACTGTACGACGGCGGCGATCCGCAGCATGGAGGCATGTCGACGAACGTGACGCACGACGGCCATCAACTCCCCCTTACTCAGGATGAGTTCGCGCCGAAGCCCGAGAAGATCAAGACGCCCTCCGCCGCTCTCACCCTCACCGCCGGTCTGCTCGGCTTCGCGCTGGTCTGCCTCGACGCGTCCATCGTGAACGTGGCCCTGCCCGCGATGGGCACCTCCCTGGGCGGCGGGATGTCGGGCCTGCAGTGGGTGGTGGACGCCTACACGCTCGCCTTCGCCGCGCTGATGCTGTCCACCGGTGCGTTCTCGGACCGGGCCGGGGCGACCCGGGCCTTCGCGCTGGGCACCGGTGTCTTCACGCTCGCGTCGGCGGCCTGCGGTCTGGCGCCGAACCTGCCCGCCCTGATCGGGGCGCGGGTCGTGCAGGGTGTCGCGGCGGCCGTGGTGCTGCCCGCCTCGCTGGCGCTGGTGCGGCAGGCGTACGCAGATCCCACGCGGCGGGCGCGAGCGGTGGCCGTGTGGGCTGCGGGCGGATCAGCGGCGGTGGCGCTGGGGCCGGTGGTGGGCGGTGTGCTGACCACGGCCTGGGACTGGCGCGGGATCTTCTTCGTCAACCTTCCGGTGGGCGCACTGATCCTCGCGCTGCTGGTCCGGGCCCCTCGCTCGCGGCGCCGCCCGGCGCCGCTGGACCTGCCGGGTCAGGTGACGGCGGTGGTGGCGCTCACCGCGCTGACGTTCGCGGTGATCGAGGGCGGCACGGCGGGCTGGGCCGCGCTGGCGGTCGCCGTGGTCGCGGCCGGGGCGTTCCTGCGGATCGAGGCGCGGCGGCCGCACCCGGTCGTCCCGCTCGGCCTGTTCCGCAACCGGACCGTCGCGGTGACGGTGGCGACCGGGGCGGCCGTCAGCGTCGCCTTCTACAGCATGGTGTTCGTCTTCTCGCTCTTCTTCCAGCAGGTCCAGGGCCGTTCCGCGCTACAGGCCGGCCTGATGTTCCTGCCGATGACGGGCCTGATCGCGGTGACGAACGTGGTGGCGGGCAAGCTCGCCGGGCGGTACGGCCCCCGGCTGCCGATGGCGGTGGGGCAGGGCATCGCCGTGGTGGGGCTGCTGGTGATGCTGTTCGTCGACGCCAGCACACCCCCGGTCGTGGTGGCACTGCTGCTCGTCCCGATGGCGCTGGGCTGCGCGCTGACGGTGCCGCCGCTGACGGCGGCGATGATGGACGCCGTGCCCGCCGAACGGGCGGGCCTCGCGGCCGGCGTCCTCAACGCGGCCCGGCAGATGGCCGGGGCGCTGGGCATCGCCGTCTTCGGGGCGCTGATCTCCGACGGCTTCGTGGCCGGGATGCGGCTGAGCCTGGTGATCAGCGCGGCGCTGCTCGCGGTGACGGGCCTGCTCAGCTTCCGTCTCGCAGGTCCTTCGGCCAGTGCGGCCTGAACTCCAGGTGGTCGTACGTCACCACGCACCCCTCCCCCAGCGGCGACTGCGTCATGAAGCCGACCAGGGCCGCCCCGGTCTCCGTCTCGTCGCCGAGCGTGAACAGCCGGACGAAGGTCCAGCGCTCGCCGTCGCGGGAGGCGTGGAAGGAGAAGGCGCGGCCGGTGCGGCTCACCCGCAGCCACACCGAGCTGCCCTCGACCGTGAAGGAGTTGGCGTCGTCGGAGTGGCCCCGGGTGACGACCGTGCAGACGGTGGGCACGTCCGGGGAGTACTCCAGGCACAGCTTGGCCCAGGCCCGCTCGCCGACGTGGACGTAGAGGACTCCGGCGTCGAAGGCGCCGGCGAAGCCGACGGTGACGCGGGCGATCAGCTGGAAGTCGCCCTCGGGGGCGCCCAGCAGCCGGGGTGCGTCGGAGGCGGCGTCCAGGGCCTCGCCGGTGGGCGGCACGAAACGGTCCTGCCGGGGGCCGGCCCATCCGGAGAGGATGCCGTCGTCCTCGTAGGACCAGTGGCCGTCGGGGCCGTAGGTGCGCAGCGGGAAGGGGAGTTCGGGGATTTCCAGGTCCATGGCGGGATTCTTCCAGGCCGTCCCCCGTACCGCGCGCCCGAGGGGGGTCCCGGTCAGCGGGACTGCAGGGCGTCCAGGGCGACGGTCTGCGCGATGGCGAGGCGCAGGTCGAGGTCGGGCGAGGCCACGTCGAGCAGATAGCGGTCGCGCAGCCCCATCTTCTTGTCGACCTTCATCACCGGCTTCCCGTCCGAGGCGAAGTCGAAGTGGTACGGCCACGCGAACGGCACGAAGTCGAGCGGCAGCAGCTCCCAGACCCGGCGCAGCACGGCCACGAAGCGGTTGCGCTCGGTCCCCACAGCGGCGAGCGAGCCCGGCTGCTCCAGTTCCCACGTCGAGCGGAGCAGGGAGGCGGCGAACTTCTTGCGGAACGTGCCGACGGGGTTGCCGGCCGCGTCGCACACGTCGTAGGCGGCGCCGACGTCGAGGACCTGGCGGGCCTTCGCGGTGAACAGCACGCGCCCCTTGGACTCGTCGGTGTAGAAGGTCATCTGCTCCTTGAGCGCCATCCGCTTCTGCTCGGCGAAGGCGACGACCTTGCCGTCCGAGCCGTCCGGCAGCGTCTCGGTCACGACGTACCGGTTGATCATGAACGTGGTCTTCTGCCGGATGGTGAATCGCTCGTTCGCCTGCGGTCGCGCGCTGTCCACTGTCCCTGTCCCCTTGCCGGTGTCGATGGCCGCCGGCGTCCTCGTCCGGCGGACCCATACTCATCGCGCGCCCGCGCCCGGGGCAGTCTCCGTAAGTCGACGTCCGCAGCGACCAAAGATGACGGACCCGGCGGGGGGACGGTGTCGACTTTCGTCGTTCGGGACCGCGCCGAAGGGGGGATGCGGGCGGCACCGGGCCGCTGACTATCGTCTGCGCGTGGACGTAAGCCAGACACCCCGCACCGACCGGCCGCTCCGCTCCCGGCTCCTCGCCGCCTCCCCCTGGCCCCGCAAACGGATCGTCGGCGAGAGCGTGCTCGCCCTCGTGCTCGGCGGGATGGCGGGCCTCTTCGACGACCAGCCCGGTTTCGGCACGTGGACCGTCGTCGTGGCCCTCGCGGCCGCCGTACTGTCGCTGGCGCGCCGCTCGCTGCCGGCGACTGTGCTGCTCGTCGCGTCGGCCATGTCCGGGGTGGTGGCGGGCGCCGTACCGCTGCTGGTGTGCGCGAGCTGGTCCGCGGGCAGCCGGATCATGCGCCCCTCCCGCGCGCTGGCCGCCTACGCCGCCGGGTTCGTGCTGTACGCCGTCGTCGGCATCGCCAAGGCGCCCGACGAGGAGGTCCAGTTCTCACTGGTCGTCACCGGCTCGCTGGCGGCGGGCTCGTTCCTCGCGCTGGTGATCGTGCCGGGCCTGGCCTCCCGCTATCGCGCCCAACGCCACGCGCTGCTCGACGCGCTGCGGCGGCACAACGCCCAACTGGTGCGCGAGCAGGCGATGGTGGCACGGCAGGCCCGGCTCCTGGAGCGCCAGCGCATCGCCCAGGACATGCACGACAGCCTCGGTCACCAGCTCGCGCTGATCGCGGTGCACGCCGGAGCGCTGGAGGTGGACCCGGAGCTGGGCGACCGGCACCGGGAAGGGGTGGGCATCCTGCGCGAGGCGTCCCGGACGGCGATGCGGGAGCTGCGCGAGGCGGTGGGCATCCTGCGGGACGACCTCGGTGAGGCGGCCGGGCAGCGGCCGGACCCGGCGGACGCCGAGCACCCGCCGGCCCGGGTGGCGGCCGCCGTCGACGGCCTCGTCGACTCGTCACGGGCGGCGGGCGCGGCCGTGGAGCTGCACCGTTCCGGGAACGTACGGCCCCTCGCGCCGGCCGCCGACCACGCGGCGTACCGCATCGCCCAGGAGGCGCTGACCAACGCGCACAAGCACGCGCCGGGTGCCCCGATCACGGTGGCGCTGCGCTACGAACCGGACAGCCTGGTCGTCGAGGTGGCCAACGGGCCGGTGCCGGACGGGGCGCCCGCGTCCCCGCCCGCGGTGAGCGGCGGCCAGGGCCTTGCGGGTCTGCGGGAGCGGGCCCGGCTGGTCGGCGGCATGGTGCACACGGGTCCCACGCCCGACGGCGGTTTCCGGCTCGCCGGGGTGCTGCCCTACGGCGGCGGCGAGAGCCTGCCCGGCCCGGAGGGCGCGACCTCCGTCGCGGCGGGCGACGACTTTCGGGGGCAGTCCTTCGAGGGTGCGGCGGGCGACGGTGGAGCGGTCATCGACCGTTCCGATCCGCAAGGGGAGTTCGCCGCCATCATGAGCAGCAAGAAGAAGGTCGCCCTCGGCTGTGTCGTCACCGCCGTCGTCCTGGTCGCGGGCGTGGTCGCCCTCGGGGCCTGGGGGCTGAAGGCGCTGTGGGACGAGATGGAGAGCGGCACGATATCGGCCGACGTGTACGACTCCGCGAAGATCGGCGACGCCGAGGCGGATGTGAAGGCCGAGCTGCCCGAGGGCAGTTCGCTGCTCACCGACGGCCAGGAGAAGCAGGGCCCGCCGCTGCCCGAGGGCGCGAAGTGCCGTCACTATCTGGACCTCGACGAGGACATCGTCTACCGGTTCTGCTTCCGCGACGGGAAGCTGGTCGCGAAGGAGAGCTTCAAGGACAAGCTCTGAGAGGACAGGCTCCGAGCGGCGGCACATGGTCGCCCCCGTGACCGGATCGGGCATGATGACGGGGCTCTGCCATCCGTTCATCGCACCGACACCGCGCAGGAGGCCGCGTGATCCGGGTCCTCGTCGCCGACGACGAGCCGCTCATCAGGGCCGGCATCAGGATGATCCTCACCTCGGCGGACGACATCGACGTCGTCGCAGAGGCGGCGGACGGGCGGGAAGCGGTGGAGACCGCACGGAGCACCGCGGTCGACGTGGCCCTGCTGGACATCCAGATGCCGGTGATGGACGGGCTGACCGCGCTCGCCGAGATGGGGCGGGCCGCGCCGGACGTACGGGTACTGATCCTGACCACGTTCGGCGAGCGCGACAACGTGCTGCGGGCGCTCGGCCACGGTGGCGCCGGCTTCCTGCTGAAGGACTCCGCGCCGCAGGAGCTGATCCACGCGGTCCGTGCGGCGGCGGCCGGCAACGCCTATCTCTCCCCGGCCGCCACCCGGCACGTCGTGGACACCCTCGCCTCCCCCGCCGCCACCGCGCGCGGCGAGGAGGCCCGCCGTCGGCTGGCCGGCCTGACGGCCCGCGAACGCGAGGTCCTGGCCCTGCTCGGCGAGGGCCTGTCCAACGCGGACGCGGGCAGCCGCCTGCATATGAGCGAGGCCACGGTGAAGACGTACGTCAGCCGCATCCTGACCAAGCTCGACTGCGACAACCGGGTCCAGGCAGCCCTCCTGGCCCGGGACGCGGGCCTGGAGTCGAACACGGGCTGACGGTCAGTGCTGCCGCGCTGCAACGCCCTGAGGGGCGCGGGGAACTGCGCGACCGGCCACGACGCTGCCGCAGTCTTTCGACGGCCGATCGCGGCACTCCCCTGGAAGGCCTTTCAGCGTTCCAACCGCCCGTTGAACCTCCGAGGCAGCCCCAGCGGATTCTCGTCCCGAAGCTCCGCAGGAAGCAGCGCCGCCGGCGCCCCCTGATAGACCACCGGCCGCAGCCACCGCTCGATGGCGGTACCCCCCACCGAAGTGGACGTCGACGTCGTCGCCGGGTACGGACCGCCGTGGTGCTGGGCCGGCGCCACGGCAACACCCGTCGGCCAGCCGTTGACCAGCACGCGCCCCGCCAGCGGCGTCAGCTCCGCGAGGATCTCCGCGCCGCGTCCCTCACCGGCCGCCTCCTCGGCGGACAGGTGGACCGTCGCGGTGAGGTTGCCGGGCAGCCGGGACAGCACGGCCTGCGCCTGCGCGTCGTCGTCGTAGCGGGCCACCACCGTGACCGGACCGAAGCACTCCTCCAGGAGCAGGTCGTAGGCGCCCTCACTGGCGAGCCTGTCGGCCGCGACCGTCAGGAACCCGGCGCTGACCGTGTGCTCGCCGCCCGCGCCCGGCGTCACCGGCGACTGCACGTCCGGCAGTTCGGTGCGCTCGGCGACCCCGGCGATGAAGTTGTCCCGCATCCGGTGGTCGAGCAGGACCCCGGCGTCGGTGTCGCTGACGGCGTCCGTGAGGGACTTCAGCAGACCGTCGCCCGCGGCGCCGGACGGCACCAGCACCAGGCCCGGCTTCACGCAGAACTGCCCGACGCCCAGCGTCATGGACCCGGCGAGCCCGGTGCCGATGGCCTCGCCGCGCTCGGTCGCGGCCGCCTCGGTGACGACGACCGGGTTCAGGGAGCCCAGCTCGCCGTGGAAGGGGATCGGGACCGGGCGGGCGGCGGCCGCGTCGAAGAGGGCGCGGCCCCCTCGTACGGAACCGGTGAAGCCGGCCGCGGCGACCAGCGGGTGCCTGATCAGCTCGATGCCGGCCTCGAAGCCGTGCACCAGACCGACGACACCGGCCGGGATGCCGTGCTCGGCGGCGGCGATGCGCAGCACCTTGGCGACCAGCTCGGAGAGCGCCGGGTGGTCGGGGTGGGCCTTGACGACGACCGGGCAGCCCGCGGCCAGCGCACTGGCGGTGTCGCCGCCGGCGACGGAGAAGGCGAAGGGGAAGTTGGACGCCGAGTAGACGGCGACGACCCCGAGGGACACCTTGTAGCGGCGCAGGTCGGGGACCGGCGGGGTCGCGGTGTCGTCGGGGTGGTTGATGACGACGTCGAGGAAGGCGCCCTCGTCGACGATGTCCGCGAAGGCACGCAGCTGGTAGCAGGTGCGGGCGAGTTCGCCGGTGAGGCGGACCGGGCCGAGCGCGGTCTCGGCGTCGGCGGCCTCGACGAGCTGGTCCTTGGCCGCCTGGAGCCGGTCGGCGGCGGAGCGCAGGAACGCCGAGCGGACCGTGCGGTCGGCGAGGGAGCCGCGGGCCTCGTGCGCGGCGCGGACGGCGGTGTCCACCTCCTGGGCTGTGGCCTCCACCGCAACCTGTTCACGCTGCTTCCCGGTTCGGGGGTCGACACTCCAGACTGGTGCTGCTGCCACCGCGGGTCCCTCCACACATGTAATGCCGCAGTACTGGGTCATCCACCAGGGGTGTTCGATATACTGAACACTGTCTCTGATGATGAATACGCTGTCGGAGACTATTTCCCGTCGAACGAAGGGGTCAAGGGCGATGTCGGCAGGCGAGACGGGCGGCGGAGCGCAGGTCAAGTCCGCGGTACGGACGGTTGAACTGCTCGAATACTTCGCCGGGCGCCCCGGCATGCACTCCCTCGCGGCGGTCCAGGAGGCCGTCGGATACCCCAAGTCCAGCCTCTACATGCTGCTGCGCACACTCGTCGAACTGGGCTGGGTGGAGACGGACGCGACCGGCACCCGCTACGGCATCGGCGTACGGGCGCTGCTGGTCGGCACCTCGTACATCGACGGCGACGAGGTGGTCGCGGCGGCCCGCCCGACCCTGGACCGGCTGTCGGACGACACCACGGAGACCATCCACCTGGCACGTCTGGACGGCACGAACGTCGTCTACCTCGCCACCCGCCAGTCCCAGCACTACCTGCGCCCCTTCACCCGGGTCGGCCGCCGGCTGCCCGCGCACTCGACCTCCCTCGGCAAGGCGCTGCTGAGCACGTACTCGGACGAGCAGGTCCGCAAGATGCTCCCGGAGACGCTGCCCGCGCTGACCGAGAACACGATCACCGACCGCGAGAAGCTGATCGAGGAGCTCCACCAGGTCCGCGAGCAGGGCTTCGCCGTGGACCGCGAGGAGAACACCCTGGGCCTGCGCTGCTTCGGCGTGGCGATCCCGTACCGCACTCCCGCCCGCGACGCGATCAGCTGCTCGGTGCCGGTGGCCCGGCTGACGCCCGCGCACGAACAGATGGTGAAGGACGCGTTGTTCGACGCGCGGGACAGACTGACACTGGCCACTCGTAGGCTCTGACTCCATGGATGTGGAACTGCGCGAGGTGCACGACAGCGATCTGCCGGTCTTCTACCGCCAGATGAACGACCCCGAGGCCCTGCGGATGGCGGCCTTCACCCCCAAGGACCCGGCGGACCGGGACGCGTTCGACGCGCACTGGAGCCGGATCCGGTCCTCCGCGGACGTGCTGCGCACGATCCTGGCCGACGGTGACGTGGTCGGGAGCGCGGCGGTGTACGGGGAGCCCGGCGAGCGGGAGGTGACCTACTGGGTCGACCGCGCGTACTGGGGCCGCGGGGTGGCCACGGCCGCCCTGCGCGGACTGCTCACCGAGGTGCCCGAACGCCCGCTGTACGCACGGACCGCGGCGGACAACGAGGGCTCGCTGCGGGTGCTGACGAAGTGCGGTTTCGAAGTCAGGGCCCGCGCGCGGGGGTTCGCGAACGCGCGCGGCGAGGAGATCGACGAGCTGGTCCTGACGCTGCTGGGCTGAGCGGGCCTCCCCCGCGCGGCGGAGACGGATCACCGTCGCGCAGGAGGTGCGCGCCGGCCGCCGCGCGGGAGCGTTGGGGCATGACGCAGACGCTCGCTCCAACCCCGGGCACCGACCCCGCAGGATCCGTCGGTCCCGGCCGACCCCGCCGGTTCCTGCGGGCCGTCGCCATCGTCTCCTGCGTGCCCTATCTCGGGCTCAAGGCCGCCTGGATCGCCGGGAGTCACATCGGGATCCCGGCGGGCAGCCCGCTGCTGGAGCACCGACTGTCGATGGCGGTGGCCAACGGCGTCTCGGTGCTGCTGGACAGTGCCGTGATCGTGCTCGCGCTGGTGCTGACCCGGCCGTGGGGGCTGCGAGTACCGGCGTGGCTGCTCGTCCTCCCCGCCTGGGTGGCCACCGGCCTGCTCGCGCCGATCATGACCGGGTTCCCGCTCCAGCTCGTCGTGCGCCTGTTCGGCGGGGGCGGCCATCGCGGACCCGCGGGCGAGCCCTTCCTGGACGAGTGGGTGTTCGCCGTCGTGTACAGCGGGTTCATCGTGCAAGGGCTCGCGCTGGGTGCGCTGTTCGCGCTGTACGCCCGGGACCGCTGGGCGCCGCTGTGGCGGGGGCGGGTGTGGGAGCTGCCGGTCGGCGTCCTCGGCGCGGCCCAGCGGGTGACCGCCGTCGGCGCCGGCCTCCTCGCGCTCTTCCCGCTCACCGTGCACCTGCTGTGGGCCTGCGGCGGCACGGCCGGACTCAGCGAGGGCCGCGCGGACGAGGCGACCGCCGACTTCCAGGTCCTGGAGGTCGTGTACGTCGTCTTCCTCGCCGCCGCCGTCGCGGGTGCCTGGCAGCTCGCCTTCCGCCGCGGACGCACCCTGCCCGTCCTGGTGCCGCTCGCCCTGGCCTGGGTCGGCTCGGCCGCCGTCGCCTGCTGGGGCGGCTGGCTGTCGCTGGCCTCGCTGGGCGGCGTCGACGACGTCGCCGACCGCCCGACGCAGCTGATGAACCTCACCTACGCTGGCCAGATGATCGTCGGCATCCTCGTCGCCAGCCTCGGCATCCACTTCCTCGCGGAGCGCTCGGCGAGGGCCAAGTGTCGTACGGCGTGAACGACTTGCTCCGTCCGCTGTTCGGCCGGCGGGCGCGGCTGCGCTGGATCCATCTGATCCTGGGCGGCGCGCTCGCCATGCCGTACGTCTTCGTGGGCCAGCTCGTCGTGGGCCCCGCCATGGACTCCCGGTACGTCTTCAACGACCTGCCGCTCCAACTCCTGTCCTTCGCCGTCGGGTTGCCCCTGGCCGCGGTCACCGCCGCCGTGTTCCCGCTGACCCGGCCGCTGGAGTCGGGTGCCGTGCGGTCGCTGTGCGGCATCGGGGCGGACCGGCTGGCCCACGGCCCCGCGCGGACGTGGGCGGCGAAGGGGCGTGCGGCGGCCTGGTTCACGCTGCATCTCGGGTTCGGCGGGATCATCTCGGGGATGTCGCTGGCGGTGCCGCCGTTCGCCGGGTTCCTGACCGCACTGCCGCTGCTGGTGTGGCTGGGCGGGGACACCCTCGTCGAGCTGCCCGGGCCCCTCGACCACACCTGGGTGCTGGCGCTCGCGCCGGTCGCGGGCGTGGCGACGATGCTTGCGCTGGCCGGCTGCGCGGCCGTCTCCGGCACGCTCCTGGCCCGCTGGGCGCCCCTACTGCTCGGTCCTGCGCCGGAGGACCGGCTCGCGGCGGCCGAAGCACGCGCCGCCGACCTCGCCGTGCGCAACCGGCTCGCCCGCGAACTGCACGACTCCGTGGGCCACGCGCTGAGCGCCGTCACCCTTCAGGCGAGCGCGGCCCGCCGGGTGCTCGACACCGACCCGGAGTTCGTCCGTGAGGCGCTCGCCGCGATCGAGGACACGACCCGGCGCACGGTCGGCGAACTCGACGCCGTGCTCGGCGTGCTGAGGGACGGCGACGCACCCGGTACGGCCCCGGCGCCCACCCTCGCCGGGGACCTCGCCGGTCTGCTGCGGCGCACGCGCGCGTGCGGGCTTCGGGTGACCTCGACGGTCGGCGTCGACCCGGAGGCCCTGCCGCCCGTCCTGTCCCGCGAGGCGTACCGGATCGTCCAGGAGGGGCTGAGCAACGCCCTCAAGCACGCCGGTGACGCGACGAGCGTGAGCCTGAGCGTCGGGATCGCCGACGGGCACCTGGAGATCACCGTGAGGAATCCGCTTGAGCGGGCTCCGTCCTGCCGTCCCGGCGGCGGTCACGGCCTGCGCGGCATCGCCGACCGGGCCCGGCTGCTGGGCGGCACGGCCGAGGCCGGCGCCGAGCAGGGAGCGTGGCGGCTGCACGTACGACTGCCCATGAAGGGACCCGCATGACGACCTGCCCGCCCGTCCGGATCGTCCTCGCCGACGACGAGCGCATGGTGCGCACCGCCCTGCGCGCCATCCTCTCCGCCGAGCCGGACCTGGAGGTGGTCGGCGAGGCGGCGACCGGGGCCGAGGCCGTGTCGGTCGTGCGGGAGCTGCGGCCCGACGTCGTCCTCATGGACGTCCGGATGCCCGAGATCGACGGCATCCGCGCCACCGAGCAGATCCTGGCCACCATCGACGACCCGCCCCGCATCGTCGTCGTCACCACCTTCGAGAACGACTCCTACGTGTACGACGCCCTGCGCGCCGGAGCCGCCGGGTTCCTGCTGAAGCGGTCGGACGCCGACGCGCTCGTCCAGGCCGTGCGGCTGGTCTCGCACACCGACACCCTGCTGTTCCCGTCGGCGGTACGCGCCCTGGCGGCCGAGCACGCGCGCGCGTACCCCGCGCCGCCGCCCTGGGTGGCGCGGCTCACAGGGCGGGAGAGCGATGTGCTGCGGCTGATGGCTCAGGGTCTGACCAACGCGGAGATCGCACGGCGGATGGAGGTCGGTCCGGCCACCGTGAAATCGCACGTGGCGGCGGTCCTGGCGAAGACCGGCACCCGGGACCGCACCCAGGCGGTGATCGCCGCGTACGAGGCGGGCTTCATGAACGCCCGATGAGAAAACGGGGCGCAAGGGAACGATTGCCCCCAACCTGATCGTCCTTGGAAGTGGGATGAACAAGACGATCAGGCGGGCGTCCGTCTTCACGCTGCTACTGGTGTTCGCTCTGCTGGTCAGGGCGACCTGGGTGCAGTTCTACGACGGCAAGGCACTCGCGGACGACAAGGACAACCGACGGAACACGATCGCGCTGTACAGCGAGCCGCTCGGCAACATCGTCGTGGGCGGAGAGTCGATCACCGGCTCGGCCCGTACGAAGAGCGGTGACCTCGCCTACAAGCGGACGTACACGGACGGCTCGCTGTACGCCGCCGTGACCGGCTACAGCTCGCAGGCGTTCGGCGCCACCCAGCTGGAGGGGATCTACCGGGATCTGCTGGACGGCACCGACAACCGGCTCAAGGGCGTGCTGGACACGGTCACCAACAAGCGGTCCGAGCCGGGCAACGTGATCACGACGATCGACCCGGACGTGCAGAAGGCCGCGTACGACGCGCTCGGCGACAAGAAGGGCGCGGCCGTCGCGATCGACCCGGCCACCGGGAAGATCCTGGCGGTCGTCTCGACCCCGTCGTACGACCCGTCGCGGATCACCACGGGCGACTCGGAGGCCTGGAAGCAGCTCACCAAGGACTCCGACAAGCCGATGACGAACCGGGCGCTGCGCCAGCCGCTGCCGCCGGGTTCGACGTTCAAGCTGGTCGTGGCGGCCGCCGCGCTGGAGGACGGGCTGTACTCGTCGGTGGACGAGAAGACGGACAGCCCGGATCCGTACCCGCTGCCGGACTCCAGCAGCAAGCTGACGAACGAGAACCCGTCCGCCCCCTGCGAGGACGCCTCGATCCGGGTCGCTCTGCAGTACTCGTGCAACAACGTCTTCGGCAGCCTGGCCGTCGACCTTGGGCAGGACAAGGTGCGGGCGATGGCCGAGAAGTTCGGCTTCAACGACGCGTCGCAGGACGTGCCGGTGCGGGCGTACGAGAGCGTCTACCCCAAGGACATGGACAAGGCGCAGACCGCGCTGTCCGGCATCGGCCAGTTCGACGTCACCGCGACGCCGCTCCAGATGGCCATGGTGTCCGCCGCCATCGCCAATGACGGCAAGCTGGTCTCGCCGCACATGGTGTCCCAGATCACCGACAGCGGCGGCAACGCGCTGGAGAACTACGACGACTCGGCCGACACGACGGAGATCGTCAGCTCCTCGACCGCCGAGCAGCTCCAGTCGGCGATGCAGACGGTCGTGGAGGACGGCACCGGCACGAACGCGCAGATCGCCGGCGCGACGGTGGGCGGCAAGACGGGTACCGCCCAGCACGGCGAGAACAACAGCAAGACGCCGTACGCCTGGTTCACGTCGTACGGCAAGGCCGACGGCAAGGAGGTCTCCGTGGCGGTGCTGGTCGAGCAGTCGGACGCGGCCCGCTCGGAGGTCAGCGGCAACGGGCTGGCCGCGCCGGTGGCCAAGGCCGTCATGGAGGCGGCCCTGAAGAAGTGAGGTGAGGGCGCGCCCCTTTCGCGCGCCCTCACCTGCTTACTTCACGCCGAGGATCTGCTCGATCGGGTCGATCGCGAAGTACACCAGGAACAGCACCGAGGTCCCCCACATCAGCCAGTGGATCTCCTTGGCCTTCCCGAGCACCGTCTTGATGAGCACGAACGCGACGAAGCCCGCGCCGATGCCATTGGTTATCGAGTAGGTGAACGGCATGACGGCGATGGTCAGGAACGCCGGGATGGCGATCTCGTACTTGTCCCAGTCGATGTGCTTGACCTGCGTCATCATCAGGAAGCCGACGGCGACCAGCGCGGGCGCCGCGGCCTGGAGCGGGACGATGGTGAGCAGCGGGGTGAGGAACAGGGCGAGGGCGAAGAGGCCGCCGGTGATCAGGTTGGAGAAGCCCGTGCGGGCACCCTCGCCGACGCCGGCCGCCGACTCGATGTAGGAGGTCGCCGAGGACGCCGAGGCCGCTCCGCCCGCGGCCGCCGCGGCACCGTCGATCAGCAGCACCCGGCCGAGGTTCGGCACCTTGCCCTCTTCGTCGAGGAGACCGGCCTCCGCGCTGACGCCGACGACGGTGCCCATGGTGTCGAAGAAGTCCGACAGCACCAGCGTGAAGATCAGCAGCACGACGGTGAGGGCGGTGGTCTCGCCGAACGCCCCGAACAGGCTGAAGTCGCCGAGAAGTCCGAAGTCCGGGGTGTCGACCAGCTTGTCGGGCCACGCGGGTGTGGTCAGGCCCCATGCCTTTATGTCGGCGATCGAGTTGATGATCATCGCGACGACGGTCATCGTCACGATGCTGATCAGGATCGCGCCCTTCACCTTGCGGGCGAGCAGCGCGATCGTCAGCAGGACTCCGGCGCAGAACACGAGGATCGGCCACCCGGTGAGCTGGCCCGTGCCGCCCAGCTGGACCGGCACGGTGGTGTTCGCGGCGTCCGGGATCCGGCTGACGAACCCGGCGTCGACGAAGCCGATGAACGCGATGAACAGACCGATGCCCACGCTGATCGCCTGTTTCAGCGGTTGCGGGATGGCGTGCATGACGGCCTCGCGCAGCCCGGTCACCACCAGCACGCAGATCAGCAGGCCCTCGAGGACGATCAGGCCCATCGCGTCGTCCCACGCCATGAGCGGGGCGATCTGGAAGGCGACGACGGCATTCAGGCCGAGGCCGGCGGCGAGCGCGAGCGGCAGGTTGCCGCCGACGCCCATGATGATCGTCATGACGGCGGCCACCAGGGCGGTGGCGGTGGTGAGTTGGACCGCGTCCAATTGGTGGCCGAACTTGTCCTTCGCGCTGCCGAGAATGATGGGATTCAGGACAAGGATGTAGGCCATCGTGAAGAACGTGGCGAAGCCGCCCCGTATCTCCCGGGCGAAGGTGGATCCCCGTTCGGAGATCCTGAAGTACCGGTCGACGCCGTTCCCCCCTGGCGGTGGGGCACTTGACCGGTCGGCCACCTTCTGCGATTCGGACATGGCGGTAACTCCTTGTTGCCTGACGGATCGGTGTGCGGATGCTGGCTGGATTGTTCCCGCGTTGAACGGGTTTCAGGTTTTCTTCGTGTTACGGAATCAGAGCTGTTCACGTGCGAGGTACCACACAGCGTTCGACACCCCGCACAAGAAGGGCCTTTGGGCACTGCTACGCTTCCGGATCCCGCCCGGATGATCGCGAAATGATCGCCGGAGGAACACACGCCGTCCACACGCCACCGGCAGGCAGGAGGGGTCGCCCGTGGGCACGGTCGTCGACGACGCCGCCTCCGTGGAGTTCCACGCCTTCTTCGAGCGTCACTACGCCGAACTCTCCCGCCTGGCGCACCTGTTGACGGGCGAGGCGGATGCCGCCGACGACCTCGCGGCGGACGCGCTGCTCGCGCTGTGGCACCGCTGGGACCGGGTGCGTGCGGCCGACCATCCGGCGGCCTACGCCCGAGGGGTCGTGGCCAACCTGGCCCGCACCAGGATCCGCAGCGCGGTCCGGGAACGCCGGCGGGTCGCCCTGTTCTGGTCGCAGCGCGAGGAGAAGGCGGAGAACCCGGACGTCGCGGGCGTCGTCGACGTCCAGGAGGCGTTGCGCGGACTACCGTTCCGCAAACGCGCCTGTGTGGTGCTGCGGCACGCGTTCGACCTGTCCGAGAAGGACACGGCACTCGCCCTGGGCATCTCCGTCGGTACGGTGAAGAGCCAGACCTCGAAGGGGATGGCCGAGCTCCAGCGGCTGCTCGGAACCCAGCAGGCTCCGCTCAGGGTGCACGCCGCGGCGTTGGGGGCGGCTCCCCGCCCGCTCGCGGTGGAGAGCCTGGGGGACCGCGCCGGGGACGCCCGAGGAAGGAACCGATGATGCGGCGGGACGTGCACGACGAACTGCGTGCCCGGCTGCACGAGGCGGCCGGGGCGCACGAGCCCGACCGCGAGCGGATCCTGGCCCGCGTCGAGCGCGGCATGGCCGAGCAGTCCCGCCCCGACCACCGGGCGACCCGGCCGCCGGCGTACGGCTGGCTCCGGGTGGTGACCGCGACGGCCGCGGTGGCCGGCGTGCTCGCGGTCGGCGGCTACGCGGTGGCGTCCGCCGTGAAGGAGGACCGCCCGCGGCAGACGGTGGCCACGTCACCGACGCCCGCCCCGTCCCCGGACGCCACGAGCCGCGCCCCGCTCCCGCCCGCCCCGTCCACGGACCCGACGCCGGAGCGGACGCCGGCGTCCCGGGGGACGACAGGGGCACCGACCCGGCGGCCCACGGCCCCGCCGGAGCCGCCCAGCGAGAAGGACGGCCCGCTGTGGTCGGACGGCTCGGTGGACCCGCACAGCAACGACTTCTGGGCGCAGAGCAATCTGACCCTGCGCACCAGCGGGCAACTCACCGCGCTCACCGTGCGATTGAAGGTCGCACAGACCGGCGGGGTCACCTCGACCGGCGCCTGGCGCTCGCTGCCGGAGGACGACTTCACGCTGACGGTCGGGGAGAAGGACGGCTTCCTCGTCTACACCTGGGTGCTCAAGGAGGGCCGTACGGTCCGCGCGGGCGAGTGGGTGTTCGCGGGGCAGTACGACCATGAGCGCGGCGGCCGGGACGCGAAGGACGACAGCTACGCGATGACGGCCACGGCGGACGGCGAACAGCTCTCCGTGACGGGCAGCTTCGCGGCGCGCGACGACAACGACCCGACACCCGGCGGGGATTCGTAGAGAAGTTCGGCGGCACCGGCAACCCATTCCGCACGCGTGGCGACCAGGAGACGCAAGGATCCCCTCCACGCAAGGAAAACCCGTTCATGACTGCACAGACCGAACAGCGCGTCCGACACCGCCGCAAGGTCACCAAGCGGCGGGCGGTGATCGCCGGCGTCTCCGCGCTCGGCATCACCGGCGCGGCCCTCGTCGCCACCACCTCGCTGCTGTCGACGGCCGGCGCGGCCACGTCCTGGCCGACGGAGAACGGCAGCAAGCCGGTGTCGAGGACGATCCCGGTGTCGGGCACCTACGACGGCGGGCTGGCGAGGTTCTACGGCACCGGGGACCTGGGCGGCAGCGGCCAGGAGGAGGGCCAGGACCCGATCTTCGAGCTGGCCGACGGCGCGGTCCTCAAGAACGTCATCATCGGCAGCCCGGCCGCGGACGGCGTCCACTGCAAGGGCTCCTGCACCCTGCAGAACGTCTGGTGGCTGGACGTCGGCGAGGACGCGGCGACCTTCAAGGGCAAGTCGTCGTCGGCCGTGTACACGGTCCACGGCGGTGGCGCGAAGAACGCCGACGACAAGGTCCTCCAGTTCAACGGCGCGGGCAAGCTGGTCGTGACCAAGTTCCAGGTCGAGAACTTCGGCAAGCTGGTGCGCAGTTGCGGCAACTGCTCCACGCAGTACAAGCGCACGATCATCATCAACGACGTGGACGTCACCGCGCCGGGCAAGTCGATCGTCGGCATCAACTCCAACTACGGCGACACGGCCGCGCTGCGCAAGATCCGTATCCACGGCGACAGCGGCAAGAAGATCAAGACCTGCACCCGCTTCGAGGGCAACAGCAGCGGCAAGGAACCGAAGGAACTCGGCAGCGGTCCGGACGGAACCTCCTGCAAGTTCTCGTCATCTGACATCACGTACCAGTGAGCACGCTGGCACCAGGCCTGCTGGCCTGAGCCCCCCTTCGGTCAGCAGTGGAACGCCCCCGCCAGTGACGACTGGCGGGGGCGTTCGCGCTCCCATGCGGACCGGGCGCCGGAGTCGGTGGATCCCGTACGGTGCTGAGGCTCAGCTCACGAAGTACGTCGGGTTGGGCAGCTTGTACGTGCGGTCGGCGTACCCGCCGTCCAGGTCGCTGTACTGGTCGCCGAAGTTGGCGACGATCTCGTAGCCGAGGTCGTCCTCGATGTGCTGCCGGGTGCCGGACTTGTACTGCACGGTCGTGCAGTTCCAGGTGCCGGGCGTGGCGCACTCGGCGAGGTAGGCCGGCGGGTTCGCCTTGTCCTTGAGGAACATGTGGCCGGCGTCGAGGTTCACGTCGGCGCCGATCTTCTTCAGGTTCTCGACGGCGGCGGTCCGCTGCGCCTCGCTCAGGCCCGAGTTGTAGAACACCTCGACGCCCTTGCCCTCGGCGTACCGCACCAGCTCGGCGCTGCCGAAGACGGCCGGGCGGTCTGCCTTGTTGACGTACTCGGCCCAAGTGGTGCCGTTGTACGTGTAGTTGGTCTTCTTCTCGTAGTCGAGGCTGAGCAGCAGCGTGTCGTCGATGTCGAAGACGACGGCCGGCTTCTCGCCGTGGTGGCGCACCTTGCGGGCCGCCTTGTCGATGTATTTGCGCGCGGCCGCGTCGATCCGGGCGAGGTCCTTGGCGTACGGGCTGTCCGGGGACGCCTGGTACACGCCGCCCGCGTCGAGCGTGGTGCCGTAGTAGGTGTCGATGTCCTTGGTCAGCAGACCTATGTTGTAGGGCTCGTGGGTGCTGTTCGCGGTCGACTGACCGGCCGTGGCGGCGCCGGCGCCGTACAGGGCGGCACCGGCTACGGCACAGGCGGTGGCGACGGCCGCGATACGCAGTGGTTTATGCATGACAAAGAGTTCTACGCGCGTCACCCCGGCGGGCGCGAGACCCGTTGCCCGATCTTTACCCTGCCCCGTGGGCATACGGGCCCCGCGCCGCCATCGGCAGGTCAGTCCATCGTCGCCCCGATGGTCGTGCTGCCGGTGGTCAGGAAGGTCGTCGTCGGCAGGGAGCCGTTGGACTGGCGGGCGTTGTAGGCGGTCGAGGCGTCGGTGGAGCGGAATGCCGGGGTGGAGATGCCGGAGTCCCAGTTGTTGCCGGCCGAGACGACCGAGCCGCCCTTGCTGACCGGTCCGCTGCCGTTGCTCACGGCGAGGTTCTTGCCGAGCCTCGCCGCGCCCGTGGCGAAGTAGTAGCCCCACTTGGCGTTGGCGTACGCCGTCGTGCGGTTGATGACGACGGCGCCGGTGTTGGAGTTCTCGGTGAAGCCGTTGCCTGCGTTGTCCCAGGCGGCCGAGTTGTTGACGACGTGCGCGACGACCTCTCCGTCGCCGCCCAGCTTGTAGCCGTTGCCGTCGCCCGCGAAGGCCGAGTCGGACCAGCGGTTCTTGCCGTTGCCGAAGGCCCAGGTGTGCTCGACGGTGACCGGCGAGGAGAAGGACCAGAAGTCGAGGCCGTCGTCGGAGTTGTTGTACAGGCGGGCGCCGTTGATCAGGTTGCCGGTGCCGGAGCCGTACTTCACGGCGATGCCGTCGGCGTTCTCCCCGTGGCCTGCGGCGTCGTAGTGGCCGTAGGAGTCGATGTTCCTGACCGTGTTGGCGACCGTGCCGTCTCCGGTGAGGGTGAAGCCGGAGTCGCCGCCGTTGATGGTCCTGATGTTGCTCCAGTTGGTGCCGGTGCAGGACTGGCAGACGACCGCGCTGTCCGGGGAGTTCTGGAAGGTGATGTTCGAGACGTTCCAGTAGTCGGCGGTCAGCTTGAGGATCCAGCCGCCGGAGGGCAGCGAGGACCCGTCGATCTTCACGGTCTCCGAGCCGTACGAGGAGAGCGTGATGGGCGACGAGGAGGTGCCGTTGGCCGTGGACTGGAGGGTGGCCGTCGGGTAATAGGTGCCGCCGCGGATCTGGATGACGGTGCCTGCGCTCGCGTTCTTGATGGCGTTGGACAGGTCGGTGGAGTTGCTGACGACCACGGTCGCGGCCTGGGCCTGGGTGGGGAGCACGGCCAGGCCGGCACCGAGGGCGAGGGCCGTGAGGGCGGCGCGGGCGGTACGACGAGACATGGAGAGCGGTCCCTTCTCGTGCGGGTGGGGGGAGGTTCACAGGACGGTGTCGAGCCAGGTGAAGACCTCGTCCTGCATCGGCGCGGTGAACACGTGGCCGAGGTCCGGCCAGGTCGTCAGCCGCAGCCGCTCCTCTGCGCGGCGGGAGCGCCAGACGGCGCGCAGCTTGTCGTGGGCGACACGGACGCCGTCGGCGGGGAACAGCGGGTCGAGCCCGCCGTCGAGGAAGAGCATCGGCCTGGGTGCGGCGATGCTCGCCACGTCGGGGAAGTCGAGGAAGCGGGGAAGCCCGGGGTGGAGCATGTAGTACGCCGACTGCCCGCGCAGGGTGTTGTTGCCGGGCACCATCATCTCCTTCAGCCCGGTCATCCAGCAGACGCTGGCCGCGGCGGCGATGTGATCGCTGAGCGCGGCGGTCTGCCAGGCCCGGAAGGCACCCATGGAGAAGCCGACGGCGGCGATCCGGCGGGCGTCCACGCGGTCGAGTCCCGCGAGGAAGCCGGCGGCACGGGCGTCCTCGTGGGCCGTCAGGCCGGCGAGTGAGGAGCCGAGGTTGTAGAAGTTGGCGGCCAGGGCCTGCTGCTGGTCGTAGGTGAGCGGGCCGCGGTCGCCCCAGCCGAGGGCGTCCAGGCACAGCACGACATGGCCGCGCCGGGCCAGTTCGTCGCCGACGAAGCGTCCGCTGAAGTACTTGTCCGCCCAGTCCTGTGCGGCAGCCGCCCGGGTGTCGTCGTACCAGGGCCGGACCAGTTTCTCCTTGCCGATGTCGAACCGGGCGCCGTGGTCGTGCAGCAGGAGGACGGCCGGGAAGGGGCCGCGCCCGTGCGGGGTGAGCAGGGCTCCGCGGGCGCGTTCGTGGCGGGTCAGGGAGAGGGTCACCAACTCCCTGGTGTATCCGTCGGCTTCCGACCGTCCGCCGAACTCGGGGGCGTACGGCGTCCGCTCGTCCCGGTCGACGAGCAGCAGCTCCTCGACCTTGGCGCGGGCGGCCCGGCGCCAGGAACGGAAGTCACGTATCGGCGACCGTCCCCAGGCGAGCGGGAAGGTCAGCTCGGCCTTGAGCGCGGCGTGGAAGTCGGGCAGCGGCCCCTCCACGACGGCCGCCGCCGCGCCGGTCACCGTCCCCCCGCTGAAGAGCGCAGCCCCGGCACCCACCACGAACGCCCGGCGCCCCACCGCGTCATGGCCGCTCATACGGCCGCCAGTCCCCGAGATACGCCCGGCGGGTGTGCGACTCGGCCTCGGCGGCCGTGAGTCGGGGCCGGTTCTCCGGGACGGTGACCACCGCGCCGGGGCCGGTGTTGTGGTACTCGGCGAAGCGCTGGTCCTGCCACGGGAAGCTGTCCGACATGTTGGCGTAGGGCGCGGCCGCGTCGATGCCGGGGCCCAGGTGGGTGTCGCGGACGATGAGCGACGGATGGGCGGTGGGGTCGGAGCTGGGCACCCAGGGGCGCGCCAGCTTGTAGTAGGCGTCGGGGGCGTCACCGGTGACGCGGCTGCGGGTCACCAGGTAGCCGCGCGGATTGGCGCCGGCGGTCGAGGGGGCGAAGACGAAGCCGTACGGGGCCGAGGACAGGTCGGACCGGGTCAGGGTGCGGAAGTGGCAGTGCTCGAAGACGGCGGTGCCCCGGCCGAAGACGAAGTCGACGTCGCCCTCGGCGTAGCAGTGCGCGAAGTACTGACGGGCGAAGACGCCGAGGGCCATGGAGTCGGCGTACAGGGTGTCCTGGTGTCCGAGGAACCGGCAGTGGTGGAACGCGGACCGGTCGCCCTGCACCTTGATGGCGACGGCCTGGGTGCCGCTGACGCCGGGGTGGTCGGCGCGCAGCCAGTCGTTGGCGAAGGTGATGCGGTGGGCCGTGAATCCGTCGGCCTGGACGAGGGTGGTGGCGGAGCCGGTGGTGCCGTAGGTGCCGCCGCCGGGCTTGGGGGTGCCGGCGGCGTTGTCGTACACGATGACGACGGCGCGCGGGTCGTCACCGGCCCCGATCCAGGTCATGTCGGTCCGGGTCGCGTCGACGGCGACGGTCTCCCGGTAGGTCCCCGGCGCGACGACCAGCGTCCGGCCGCTCCCGCTCGCGGCGGTCACCGCGGCCTGGACGGAGGTGAAGTCGCCGCGGCCGGCGGGGTGGACGTACAGGGTCGTCGGGGTGAGGCGGGCGGTGGGTGAGCCGTACCGGCCGAAGGGGCGGGGCCCTGCTGCGGTGGTGGCCCAGGCGGGTCCGGAGGCGAGGGCGAGGGCGGCTGTGGAGCCTGCCGTGAGGAATCCCCTTCTGGACAGGGGGAGTCGGACGCGGTGGTGCGAGGGCATGCGGGTGCTCCTTCGCGGGGCGGATCTGCAGGGTTGCCGGGGAGGGACGGGCGGTGCCCACCGTGCGGGCGGAGTCCGCCGTGCGGGCGGAGTCCACCGTGCGGGCGGAGTCCGCCGTGCGGGCGATGTCCGCCCTGCGCCCCTCCCCCGCCGGGTGGGTCAGCGCAGGCGGCCGGCGCCCGCGCGGTGGTCGACGATCCCGGGCACGGCCCTGGGGCTGTCGACCTTCGTCCGCAGGGTCGGTGTCCATCCGGCGCCGGACTGGAGGATCTCGCCGGGGATCTCGGCGTTGTGGACGGCGATGAGGTCTGTCGGCCTGCCGTTGACGTAGTTGTTCTCGGCGGTCAGCGGTGCCTCGTTCCACTTCTTCAGCGCCTTGCCGACGCTCACGCCGGAGGCCAGCGACAGGGCGTTGTGCGTGGCGTAGAGCTGCGAGGAGGCGCCGATACCGAAGACGTACCCGTAGTTCTGGCCCTTGGTGACGACGAAGTGGTTGTTGTACGAGTCGACCTGCCCGAACCGCACGCGCGGCGCCCGCTCGACGATGCCTTCGAAGCGGTTGTGGTGCAGGGTGACCTTGAGCTTGCCGGTGTCGGTGGAGCCGGCGCTGTCGCTGTTGCCGATCAGCATGGTCTTGTCGTGGTCCTCGAAGGAGTTCCAGGACACGGTCACGTGGTTGGCGCCGCGTACGACGTCGAGGAGTCCGTCGTGCTGCTGGTAGACCTTGCCGAAGTACGAGGGCAGGGAGCTGTCGGGGTAACGGCCGTCGGTGAGTGTGTTGTGGTCGATCCACACATGGGTGGAGCCGTACACCACCACTGAGTCGTACTCGGAGTTCCAGGCGCCGGTCCTGTTGTCGTCGGTCGGGTCCCACTGCGGGAAGCAGTCGATGGGGGCCTCGACGGTGAGGTTGCGCAGGATGACGTTGTCGACGCCCTTGATCTGGAGGCTGCCGCCGAGGATGCCGGAGCCCTTGCCGACGCCGACGATGGTGGTGTTGGCTGGGACGTTCGCCTTGATGGCCTGGTCCTGGGCGGCGGCGGACGCGGCCCGCAGGTCCTCCTGGGCGCCGCTGACGGGGGTGTCGTGCCCCCACACGGCGGGGTCGTAGTCGGCGAGGTAGCGCTGGAAGTCGTATCCCTCGGCCGCGAAGGCGTCGCACCCCTCCGAGACGGCGTCGATCATGCCCTTGACCTTGATGATCTTCGGTGCGCTGCCGCCGTCGGCGAGGGCCTGCCGGAATTCCGCCCAGGTGGTGACGGTGCGGACGTGCGCGGCGTCGGCGGCCGATCCGCCAGTGGTGCCGGCACCTTCCGAGGCCCAGCCGTCCCCCGCGGGGAGCACCTCGCGTCCGAGGTCCCGGCCGCCGGCCTGCGCCGATCCGGTCCCGGTGAGTCCGAGCACCAGCGCGGTGCACCCGACCAGGACGGCAACCTTCCTTGTGGCATGCCCATGCCATATCTGTGCGTTCATCGTGCGGCTCTCTCTTCCACGATCGGTGGGTTATGCGGTGGCCTGCGGCCAGGTGATCCAGGACTCCGGGATCTCGTCGTCCAGCCGGCGCACGTCCCGCGCGGCGAGCACACGGGTGCGCATCAGCTCCCGCGCGACGAGCCGCGCCACGGCGATCGCGCCCGGCGGGTTGAAGTGCGTGTTGTCCTGCTCGGTGGCGGTCCAGTTGAAGTACGTCTTCGTCCCCTCGACCCCGAGCTCCTGCCACAACGCGAGCGACAGCGCCTGGATGTCGAGCAGCGCCACGCGCTCCTCGCGGGCGAGCGCGCGCATCGCCGCCGGATAGTCGCCGTGGGTGGGCACGGAGTTGCCGCCCGCGTCGAACCGACGCCGCTCGACGGCGGTCGCCAGCACCGGCCGCGCACCCCGCGCACGGGCGCCGTCGACGTACAGCCGCAGGTGGTCCTGATACGTCGACCAGGGCTCGGTGTACCGGGTCGGATCGGTGTCCTTCTCGTCGTTGTGCGCGAACTGGATCAGCAGGAGATCACCGGGCCGAACGGCCCGGAGGATGACGTCGAGCCGCCCTTCGTCCACGAAGCTCTTCGAACTGCGCCCGTTCACGGCGTGATTGGAAACGGGCATCGGCTGGTGCAGAAAGAAGGGGAGCGCCATGCCCCAGCCGGTCTCGGGGGCGGCGTCGGCGTACTTCTGGGCGGCGGTGGAGTCACCGGCGATGTAGAGGGTGCGGTGGCGCTGACTTGCTTCGGCGGTACCCACGCCCGAGAGGGCGAGAGGAAGGGCGGCGAGGCCCGCGAGACTGATCTGTCTTCGGGTAAGCGACACAGCGGTGCCTTTCAGCAAGGTCGGGTTGCCCCCCCCAGGGGCGCGGGGCTGTATCGATTTGCGGCTCCGCCGCGTGGGCGCGACCAGCCACGAACAACCGGCAGCCGGCCACGCAGCGAAGGAACCGAGCTCTCAGCCGTTGCGTTCGTTCCACTCGGTCTGAGCCTCATTGAGCTGACCGGCCATGGTGTCCAGGAACTCCTTCGCCTTCATGTCCCCGTTCAGCAGCTTCTGGAAGTTCGGCTCGTTGTCGGCCTTGGAGATCGTGTTCCAGTCCGGCAGGTAGTAAGGCAGCTGCACGATCGTCGTGGACCCGTCCGTCAACGCCGCCGCAGCCAACTTCGTGGGCTCGGCCTCGGAGATCCACGCGTCCTTGGCCGCGTCGTTGTTCGCCGGCACCTGCCCCGCCGACTCGTTGAACTTCGAGCTCTCCGCGTGCGAGGAGGCGAACTCGATGAACTTCCAGGCGGCCTCCTTGTTCTTGGAGTTCTTGAACAACCCGACCCCGTCCACCGGGTTGGAGACCTGGACCCGCTTGCCGTCTTCGAGCGTGGGCTGCGGAATGCCGCGGAACTTCTCGGTCCCGAGCGCCTTCACATGGTCCTGGTACGACCCGAGGTTGTGGTTCAGCATTCCGATCGTGCCGGAATCCCACTGGGCGACCATCTTGGTGAAGTCGTTGTTGAGGTCGGCGGCCGGAGTGACCTTCTTGTACAGCGCGGCGTACTTCTCCAGCGCGGCCACGTTCTTCGGGTCGTTGACGGTCGTCTTCTCACCGGAGGCGTCCCAGAAGGACGTGATCCCCGACTGCCCGTACATGGCGTCCAGCGCCTGCGCGATCGAACCGGCACCACCGCGAATGGTGTAACCGAACTCGTTCTTGCCGGAGTCGGTCAGCTTCTCCGCCGCCGCGTAGAACTTCTCCCACGTGGTCGGCGCGTCCAGCCCGGCCTTCTCGAACAGGTCGGTGCGGTAGTACAGCACACCGTTGTTCGCGGAGGTCGGGATCGAGTACAGCTTGCCGTCGCCGCCGCCGGCGGCCGTGAGCGAGGTGACCATGTCCTTGTTGAGCTTGCCGCTCAGGGAGGACTTCGCGAGCCGGTCGTCCAGCGGCTCCAGCGCGTTCTGCGCGGCGAACCCGGCGAGCATCGCCGCGCCGACACCGCCGACGTCCGGAAGACCGCCGCCCTGGATGGCGGTGTCGACCTTGGACTGGTAGTCGGTGGACGGGATCCCGACGTACTCGACCTTGATGTCCGGGTTCGCCTTCTCGAAGTCGGCGATGATCTCCTTCCAGATGTCGGTGCGGACACCGCCGTTGTTGTCCCAGAAGACGATCTTTCCGGTGCCGCTGCCCTCGGCGCCCTTGTCGCCGCCCGCGCTGCTGCCGTCGTCACCGCAGGCGGTGGCGGTCAGAGCGAGGACGGACCCGAGGGCGACGGCCGTCGCGGCGCGCCTGCTTCTGCTGATGCTGATCTTCATTGGTCGGCTCTCTTCTTCTGGATCCAGCGGAGACATACAGGTGTGGGGGGAGTCAGTGGCGTGAGGTGACGGCGGGCCCGTGCGCGGGCACGCCGATGTTCTTCTGCGGTCCGGAGAACCGGGTCACCAGCGCCGGCACGGCGGCGGCCGGGTCGAGGCGGTAGTGGTAGAAGTCCCGCGGCTCGAAGGCGGCGCCCCACTCGTCGTGCCGGCCGGTGGTGTTCTTCAGGATCGACCCGCGCTGCACCAACTCCGCGGTGGCGTCGGCCTGGTAGGGGTGCTGGACGTCCTGGTAGTAGCTGTTCTCGATGACCATCTTCGTCCGGCCGCGCGACCAGTTGCCGTACGTCCACACCGGGTCGCCGGGGTCCACCTGCGCGGTGAGGTAGTTGTTGTAGAGGTGCGCGTAGGCGGCGTTGTCGACCGAGGGGTTGCGCTGCTTGGTGTGGGCGAAGAGGTTGTGGTCGATGGTGATCTGCGTCCTGACCTCGGTCGTCCAGCCGAGGCCGAAGGTCTTGTTGTTGTTCTCGAACCGGTTGTAGGAGACGGTCACGAACTCGCTGTCCTTGCGGACGTCGAGCTGGCCGTCGCAGATGTTCGAGAACCTGTTGTGGTCGACCCACACGTGGTGGGCGGTGTCCATCTGGATGCCGTCGAAGTCGGTGTCCTTGCAGTCCCAGTCGCCCTCGATCGCCGAGTCGCGGATCGTCATGTTGCGGATGATCACGTTGTGCGTGCCGGGGGCGAGATGGAACTCGCCCTGCACCAGTTCCCCGCTCGTGCCGACCCCGACGATCGTCTTGTCCGAGGCCACGGTGATGTTCGCGCCGAAGGGCTGCGCGGTGATGGCGCCCCGGACCCGGATGACGTACGGCTCGGGCGCCGCCGCGTACGCGGCCAGCGCGGCCTGGTCGGTGACGGTGACGACCTTGCCGCCCGCCCCGCCGGTGGTGCCGCCGGCGAGGGAGGCGAAGCCGTGCGCCCGGTCGGTCCAGCGCGGCGCGGCCGCCGAGGAGCCGTGCGGGTCGGCCTCGGCCTCCCCGATCGCCCCCAGCCCGAGGGCCGCGACGAGCCCCAGGACGGCGGCCGAGGTTCTGCCGGCGGCTCCCGGCAAGCGCTTGCTACGGAGGTGCGTCATTGCGGCTCCCAACAGGCTCGACTGGCCTACGAGTGCGGTGCGTTACAAGGCGCTGATCCTGAACTGAGTGAAGGTCGCCGCGCCGGCGTGTCCCTGGCCGGCCGGAGCGAGCGCGAACAGGCCGAGCAGGGCGCCGACCCAGCGCCAGGGCGTGGCGGCGAACACCGGCCCCGACGCGCGCGGGCCGTCCCCGACGTCGTAGAGGAACCGGCACCGTGCCCCGGCCCCGATCTCGATCCGCAGCCGCACCCGTCCCTCCGGTGCGAGCCTCGTGTGATCGGCGTCCCGCTCACGCTCCGCGACGGCCTCCGCGAACCGGTGCACGACATGCGCCGCTCCGTCCGTGCCGCGCTGGAGCCCGATCCAGCCGAACGCGTCGCCGAGCACCGTGAGCCCCGCCCGCGCCCCCGGCTCCCGGCTGTCCAGCCGCAGTTCGACCTCGACCGCCGACGGCGTGCCCGGCAGCCGCTGGGTGAGGACACTCGGGAGTCTGCGCAGGTCGTGCGCGTCGGCGGAGCGTACGCAGGCCAGTTTCAGTCCGTCACCGGAGTGCTGGGTGGCCCAGCCGTCCTGCGGGTTCGCGGTCCAGGACCACTGCCGTCCGAAGCGTCCGCCGGGGAAGTCGTCGTCGGTGGCGGGCGCGGCGGGCGGCTGCGGCGGCAGACCGGGCCTGCGGTGTACGGCGACGGGGGCGCCGTCGGCTCCGAGCACCGGCCACCCGTCGGGACCCCAGCGCATCGGCTGGAGGTGGACGACCCTGCCGTACGCGCCGCGCTGCTGGAAGTGCAGGAACCAGTCCTCGCCGGACGGGGTGCGCACCCAGCCGCCCTGGTGCGGCCCGTTGACGTCGGTGTCCTTCTGTTCGAGGACGATCCTCTCCTCGTACGGCCCGAAGAACCCGCGCGAGCGGAAGGCGCCCTGCCAGCCGGTCTCCACTCCCCCGGCGGGCGCCAGGATCCAGAACCAGCCGTCGTGCCTGTAGAGCTTGGGTCCTTCGAGGGTGAACCAGCCGGGGATCCGGTCGCCGTCGACGACGACCTTGCCGTCGTCGAGGAGTTCGGTGCCGTCGGGGTGCATCCGGTGACCGGTGAGCCGGTTCTTCACCCCGGACCGGGACTTGGCCCAGGCGTGCACCAGGTAGGCCTCGCCGGTGTCGTCGTCCCAGAGGGGGCAGGGGTCGATCAGGCCCTTGCCCGCCTTCACCAGGTGCGGGCGGGTCCAGGGGCCGCGGATCTCGGGGGCGTTGACCTGGAGGATGCCCTGGTCGGGGTCGCCCCAGAAGATCCAGAAGCGGTCGTCGTGGTGACGCAGGGAAGGGGCCCAGACTCCGCAGTCGTGGCGGGGCCCGGTGAACTCCCCGGCCGGCTCCAGGCGTTCCAGGGCGTGCCCGACCAGCGTCCAGTCGACCAGATCGCGGGAGTGCAGCAGGGGCAGGCCGGGAGCGCGGCCGAAGCTGGAGGCGGTGAGGTAGAAGTCGTCGCCGACGCGGACGACGTCCGGGTCGGACCAGTCGGCGTTCAGGACGGGGTTGGTGTACATCTCGGCGGTCACGGGCTCACCGCCTTGCGGACCAGGGACGCCGCTTCGAGCCGGCTGGTCCGGCCGTCGGCGACGACGGTGACGATCCGGCGTACGGCGGTCTCGCCCGGCGGGATCGGCAGGCGCTCGTCGACGGCCAGGGAGGAGCCGACGCCGGGGTACTCCTCGGCGCGCACGAACCACGGGTCGCGGCGGGTCCGTTCGGTGGCCCCGGCGAAGATCAGCGACCAGGTGGAGCCCACCAGGGCCACCCAGGGCGCCACGGTCCCGTGGATCTCGCTCTCGCCCTCGCGGTCGACGGTGAACACCTCCGGTGCCTGCGCCTCCTTGCGGGCCCGCCAGAAGAAGCCGCCGTACGCGGCGCCGGGGCGGCCGTTGGTGGCGGGGCTGCCGATGGACAGCGGCTCCGAGGTGACGTTGGTGAGGGAGAAGGTGAAGTCCAGCGCCCAGGCGGCGCGGGTGAGTTCGGTGGCGGCGACCGTACGGCGCTCGCGCAGCAGCTCGGCCCCGGCCGCCACCCAGCGCAGTTCCTCGACGAAGCCGTCGGGGTCGCGCAGCTGGAAGGCGGTGTGCCGCTGGGCGCCGTGGTTGTCGAGCTCGGTCGGGCCCCGGTCCCGGACGAAGGTGCGCCCGCCCCAGAAGTTGGACCCCTCGACGTCGGGTACGGCGACACCGACGCCGAGGTGGTGTATGTGGTCGGCGGGGCTGAGCTCGGTGACCGCCGTGCCGGCCAGGGTGGTGACGGGGTGCAGATACGGGCGCGGGGCGAGCCGGGCGGGCAGTTCGGGCCGGGTGACGTACCGGCCGACCGGTCGGCCCGCGACGCGCAGCACCGCGGTGTCAGGGGGAGTCATCAGTGCTCACCTCTTTCGTTCGCGCCGGGTCGGCCCAGGGGGCGCCCAGCTCGGAGTAGAGGGCGAGGGTGTCGGCGGCGGCCGCGACCAGGCCGTCGATGCCGGGCACGACTCGGCGCTGCTCGTCGGGGAGCAGGTGCCAGGCGCCGGCGGGCAGCGGGGCCGGGTCGGGGGCCAGTCGAATCGCTTCAACGACCTTCATGAAGGCGCCGGTCACCTCGGGCGTGACCAGCAGGTCGGTGCCGTCGATCAGGTGCTCGACGAGGTTCTCCAGCAGGTCGGTGCGGCCGTACTCGGACTCCTCGGGGCCGCGGTCCGCGCGCTGGAGCAGGACGCGGTCCTGCTTGTACCAGAAGGTGATCCGGCCGCGGTCGCCGTGGACGACGACGTACGGCTCGTCGGGGTCCTCGGCGCACAGCGTCGCGGCGACGACGACCGGGCGGTCCTGCGCGGTGCGGACGCGGACGCAGGAGGTGTCGTCGGACTCGATGTCGTTGGCGCGCAGCAGCTCGGTCTCGACGGCGGTGACGTCGTCGGCGCGCACGGTGCCGTTCAGGGCGAGTGCGGTGGCGACGGCGTGCGCGAGCGGGTTGGTGAGCGCCCCGTCGACGACGTCGACGCCGTTCAGCCTGCGCCTGCCCGCCCAGGGCGCACGTCGGTAGTACGACTCGGGGCGCGCCCAGGCGCCCGCTCCGCCGATGCCGGTGATCTCGCCGATCGCGCCCTCGGCCATCATCGTCCGGATCGCGGGCACGGCGTGCGAGCCGAGCGACTGGAAGCCGATCTGGCAGGCGACCCCGGTCTCCGCGATCCCGTCGGCCATGCGCCGGTACTCGGCGTACGACGGCGCGGGCGGCTTCTCCAGCAGCAGGTGCACGCCCTTGCGGGCGGCCGTCAGCGCCAGGTCGGCGTGGGTCGGGATCGGGGTGCAGATCACCGCGACGCGGGCGCCGGTGGAGTCGAGGAGGGCGCCGAAGTCGGCGGACTGCTCAGGCGAACCGAGGCCCTCGGGGAGCTCGTCGTCGCTCAGCGGGGTCAGCTCGCAGATCCCCGCCAGCCGCACGATGCCCTTGTCCTGGAGCCGGCGGATGTTGTCCAGGTGCCACCGGCCGTGGCCGCGCGCGCCCGCCAGGACGATGGGTACGGCACTGCTCATGGAAGCCTCCCTGCGCCCGCGCCACGGGCCACCGCTCGGTCGGCCTTCTCGGCGCTGTCGATCTTTGTGTGCAGGGTAGGTGTCCAGCCGACGTCGGCCGTGAGATCGCGCTCGCTGCCCGAGTTGTAGGCGTTGTAAATGGCGAGCAGGTCCACCGGATAGCCGTTGAAGCGGGTCCCCGACTGGTGCAGGGCGGTGCCGTTCCAGCTCTTGACCAGGTCGGCGACCTCTATGTGGCCGGGGGTGTGGAAGGCGTTGTTCTCGGCGTGGATCGCGGACTCGGTCGACACGCCGATGGAGTAGCGGTAGTCGTGGGCGTCGGCCGGGACGACGTAGCGGTTGTTGTAGAGGTGCACCTGTCCGAAGCGGACACGCGGGGCGCGCTGGACGACGGACTCGAACTCGTTGTGGTGCAGGGTGACCCGGAGCCTGCCGCGGTCGCCGGTGGCCGTGTCGCCGTTGCCGATCAGCATCGCCTTGTCGTGGTCGGCGAACCGGCTCCAGGAGACGGTGACCAGGTCGGAGGCGTTGGTGATGTCGAGCAGGCCGTCGTGGCGGAGGTAGTTGCGGCCGAAGTAGGTGGGCTCCACATGGTCCGGGTGGCCCTTGTCGCTCAGGGTCACATGGTCGATCCACACATGTGTGGCGCCGCGCAGCCAGATGTTGTCGTACGCCGTCTTCCAGTCGCCGAGGCCGCCTGTGTTGGGCTGCCACACAGGGAAGCAGTCGTAGGCGTCGCGCAGCTCCAGGTTGCGGACGATGACGTTGTCCGCGTCCTTCAGCTGGAGACTGGCGCCTTTCAGTACGGCGTTGTCGCCGAGTCCGACGATGGTGGTGTTGGAGCCGACGGCCATTTCGATCCGCTCGGCCTGCCGGGCGGCAGAGGCCTGGCGGGCCTCCTCCTGCGGGCCGCTGGGCTTGGCGGAGCCCCAGGTGCGGGGGTCGTAGGCGGCCAGGTACCTGCCGATGCCGTAGCCGTCGGTGGCGTAGTCGGCGCAGTCCAGGCGGTCGCCGTCGTCGTCGGTGTTGGCGTCGACGGTGCCGGCGATCCTGATGATCTTCGGCGTCGCGCTGCCGCCGTCCAGGGCACGGACGAGCTCAGCGCGGTCGCGCACGGTGAAGACATGGGCGTCGTCGGCGGTGGAACCCCCCGTGGTACCACCGCCGTCCGCCGCCCAGCCGTCGTTCGGGGCGAGGGTGTCGCGGCTGATGTCGTGCAGCGGGTCGGGCGCGGCAGCGCCCTTCAGGGGCGCGGGGAACTGCGCGACCAGCCACGACGGCGTCTCAGTCGACCGCAGACCCGTCGCGGCACTTCCGGCGGAGCCATTGGCATGGGCGGGGACGCACAGCAGTCCCAACATGGCGGTCAGGGCGCCGATGTGACGGAGTCTCATCCCTTCACCGCCCCCGCGCTGAAGCCCGTGATCAGCCACTTCTGGATGAAGGCGAACACGATCACCACCGGCACGGCCGCGATGATGCCGCCCGCGGCGAGCGCGCCCAGGTCCACGCTGTCGGCGCCCATCAGGGTGTTGAGGCCGACCGGGATGGTCTGCTTCTCCTGGTTGTTGAGGAACATCAGGGCGAACAGGAAGTGGTTCCAGGAGTGCACGAAGGCGAAGGAGCCGACGGCTATCAGACCGGGCCGCAGCAGGGGCAGGACGACGATCCTGAAGGCCGTCATCCGGTTGCAGCCGTCGACCCAGGCCGCCTCCTCCAGGGAGTACGGCACGTTCTTGATGAAGTTGCTGATCAGGATCATCGACAACGGCAGTTGGAACACCGTCTCGGCGATGATGACGCTGCCCAGCGAGTTGATCATCTGCAGTTCGGCGAAGATCTCGAACAGCGGCACCAGGAGCAGCGCGCCCGGCACGAACTGCGAGCACAGCAGCCCGAGCATGAAGGCCCGCTTGATCCTGAAGTTGAAGCGCGCGAGGGCGTAGCCGCCGGCCAGGGCGACGAGGGTCGTCATCAGCAGGGTGACGACGCCGACCAGCACGCTGTTCTGGAAGTACGTCCCGAAGCTGCGCTCAGTCCAGACCTTCTCGAAGTGGTCGAAGGTCACCGGCCAGGGCACGAGCGAGGTCGAGCCGGCCGGGCGCAGCGAGAACAGCAGGATCCAGTAGAAGGGGATGAGGGTGAAGAGCAGATAGATCCCCAGCGGGAGGTAGATCTGCCAGCGCGGGACCTCGTCCCAGTTGCGGTGCCGCTTCGCCGGACGCGGCGGCTCGGGAGTGGCGCGCGTCGGCGCGGGCGCGGCCTTGGTGGCTTCCTTCACGCTCACTTGTCCTCACCTCCGAACTTGCTCAGCCGCAGATAGACCACCGAGCAGAAGAGGAGGATCACGAACGCGACCGTGGTCAGGGCGGACGCGTAGCCGAAGTTGTGGGCGTCGACGCTGGTGTTGGCGATGTACAGCGGAAGGGTCGTGGTGACTCCCGCGGGGCCGCCGCCGGTCAGCGTGTAGAGCAGGTCGACGTTGTTGAACTCCCACACCGCGCGCAGCAGCGTGGACAGGACGATCGCGTCCTTCAGATGGGGCAGCGTGATGTGCCAGAACTGCTTGATCCGGCTGGCCCCGTCGACCTCGGCGGCCTCGTACAGGTCCTTCGAGACGGACTGGAGGTCGGCGAGGATGAGGATCGCGAAGAACGGGACGCCGCGCCACAGGTCGGCGACGATCGCCGCCGGGAACACGGTGGAGGTGTCCGACAGCCAGCTGGTGCCGTAGGAGCCGATCCCGGCGTCGGCGAGGTAACGGGTGATGCCGGTCTGGGAGTTGTAGAGCAGCACCCAGATCGCCGAGGTGAGCACGCCGGATACGGCCCACGGGGAGAACACGAGCGCACGGCCGAGCGCACGCCCCACGAAGGTCTGGTTGACGATCAGCGCGAGCGCGAGCCCGAACAGCAACTGGAGTCCGACCTCGACGAACACCCACTTGGCGCTGAAGACCAGCGTGTCCCAGAACAGCGGGTCCTCGGTGAATGCGTGGACGAAGTTGTCGAGGCCCGCGAAGCCGTTCCGCCAGGGCTTGGTGGGGTTGTACTCCTGAAGGCTGTAGTAGAAGACGCTGATGACCGGGTAGGCGATGAAGCCCAGCATGAGCAGGGCGGCCGGGGCGATCAGCAGATACGGGAGCCTGCGCGGCGTGGCGGAGGCACGGCGTCGCCGGGGTGGCGTGGGCGGTTTCGCCACGGCTGCGGCTTGGGCCATGACTGTTCTCCGTTCTGGTACGTCGTGCGGGTGTGCGTACGTCGTTCGGGAAGCGCTTTCTCAATGTGCAGGGCTGTGCAGGGCTGTGCGAGGTCGTGCCGCCGGTCAGCCGGCGTAGGGGTCCGCGACCTTGCCCGGACGGGCCAGGAACTCGAAGTCGCAGCCGGTGTCGGCCTGGGTGATCTGTTCGTTGTAGAGCGCGCCGTAGCCCCGCTCGTAACGCGTGGGCGGCGGTGTCCAGTCCGCCCTGCGCCGCTCCAGCTCCGCGTCGTCCACGTGGAGATGGAGGGTGCGTTCCTCGACGTCCAGGGTGATGAGGTCCCCGGCGCGGACCAGGGCGAGCGGCCCCCCGACGTACGACTCGGGCGCGACGTGCAGCGCGCACGCGCCGTAACTCGTACCGCTCATCCGGGCGTCGGAGATCCGCACCATGTCCCGCACGCCCTGCTTGAGCAGGTGGTCGGGGATCGGCAGCATGCCGTACTCGGGCATGCCGGGACCGCCCTTGGGCCCCGCGTTGCGCAGCACGAGCACGCTGTCGGCGGTGATGCCGAGGGACGGGTCGTCGATGGTCCGCTGCATGACCTTGTAGTCGTCGAAGACCACGGCGGGACCGGTGTGCTTGAGCAGCTGCCGCTCGGCGGAGATGTGCTTGATGACGGCGCCGTCCGGGCAGAGGTTGCCGCGCAGCACGGCCACTCCGCCCTCGTCGGCGACCGGGTTCTCGCGCGTGCGGATCACGTCGTCGTCGTGGACGACGGCGCCCTCAAGCTGCTCGCGCAGGGTGCCGGCGACGGTCGGCCGGTCCAGGTGCAGCAGGTCGGTGATCCGCGAGAGGAAGGCGGGCAGGCCGCCGGCGAAGTAGAAGTCCTCCATGAGGTACGTCTGTCCGCCGGGCCGCACGTTCGCCAGCACCGGCACGGTGCGTGCGATGCGGTCGAAGTCGTCGAGGGTGAGCTCGATGTGGGCGCGGCCGGCCATCGCGATCAGGTGGATCACGGCGTTGGTGGAGCCGCCCAGCCCGAGCACCGTGGTGACGGCGTCCTCGAACGCCTCGCGGGTGAGGATCTCGGACGGCTTGAGCCCGCTCCAGGCGAGCTCCACGGCCCGGCGCCCGGAGGCGGCGGCCATCCGCTCGTGCCCGGAGTCGACGGCCGGGATCGAGGAGGCGCCCGGCAGCGTCATGCCGAGGGCCTCCGCCGCCGCGGTCATGGTGGAGGCGGTCCCCATGGTCATGCAGTGACCGGGGGAACGCGCCAACCCGCCCTGGAGCTCCCGCAGTTCGCAGTCGGTGAGGTTGCCCGCGCGGTGCTCGTCCCAGTACTTCCACATGTCGGTGCCGGACCCGAGGGTCTCGCCGCGCCAGTGCCCCGGGAGCATCGGCCCGGCGGGGACGAAGATCGACGGCACATCGGCCGAGGCCGCGCCCATGAGCAGCGCCGGTGTCGACTTGTCGCAGCCTCCGAGCAGCACCGCGGCGTCGATCGGATACGACCGCAGCAGCTCCTCGGTCTCCATCGCGAGCAGGTTGCGATAGAGCATCGGGGTCGGCTTCTGGTACGTCTCCGAGAGCGTGGCGACCGGGAACTCGAGCGGGAAGCCCCCGGCCTGCCACACTCCCCGCTTGACCGCCTCGGCGCGCTCGCGCAGATGGACGTGGCAGGGGTTGATGTCGGACCAGGTGTTGAGGACGGCGATCACCGGACGGCCCCGGTACTCCTCCGCCTCGTATCCCAGCTGGCGCATACGGGCGTTGTGCGACCAGGTGCGCAGCTGGCCCTCGGTGCCGTACCACTGATGGCTTCTGAGTTCCTCGGGCCGCCTTGCCTCGCTCATAGGGACCACCCGGCGGCTATCTCGGCGACCTCGGCTCGCTCGTCCTCGGGGAGTTCCCGGCTGGGCGGGCGGACGTCGCGGCGGCACAGGCCGAGGGAGGCGAGGGCCTCCTTGACGACGGTGACGTTGTTGGCGGAGCCGTTCGCGGCGCGCAGCTCCTCGAAGCGGCGGATCTGCTCCCAGACCTTCATCGCGGCCGGGTAGTCCCCGGCCCGGAGCGCTTCGATCATGTTCAGCGAGACGGACGGGGCGACGTTCACGAGACCCGAGGTGAAGCCGGTGGCGCCCGCGGAGAAGTACGAGGGTGCGTACGGCTCGGCGAGGCCGGCGACCCACACGAAGCGGTCGCGGCCCGCGTCCCGTGCAAAGGCGGCGAACCTGGCGGCGTCCGGGACGGCGTACTTCACGCCGATGACGTTCGGGCAGGCGGCGCCGAGTTCGGCGAGGCGGGCGCCGGTCAGCTGGGCGTTGCGGATGTACGGGACGACGCCGAGCCCGGGCACGGCCTCGGCGATCGCACGGTGGTAGTCGACCCAGCCGCTCTGGGAGACGTAGGGGTGGACGGGCTGGTGGACCATCACCATCTGGGCGCCGAGTTCACGGGCGTGCCGTGCGGAGGCGACGGCGGTGGGCACGTCGTGGCCCACGCCGACGAGGATCGCGGCCCGGTCGCCGACCTCGTCGACGGTCAACTCGGTGACGAGGCGGCGCTCTTCGGGGCTGAGGGTGTAGAACTCGCCGGTGTTGCCGTTGGGGGTGAGGGTGGTGACGCCCCCGTCGAGCAGACGACGCAGCAGGGCCCGGTGGGCGTCCTGGTCCACGCGGCCGTCCTCGGCGAACGGGGTCACCGGGATCGCCACCACGTCGGCCAGGGCCGTCCGCTGAGACTCGAACGTCGTTGTCATGCCGGACCGTCCTCTCCCTGGGCCTCGACTCCCGCGTCCGGGAAGGCCCGTTGCACGAACGACGCGATGTGGGCGTGCAGGGCGCGCCCGGCGCCGTCCGCGTCCCCTTCGAGCCCCAGCCGCAGGATCTCCCGGTGCTCGCCCGCCTCGCGCTCCCAGGAGGGGGAGGCGGCCCAGGCGACGGCGGAGACGAGGGCGGCCTGGTCCCGCACCTCGTCGAGCATCCGGCCGAGCAGCGGGTTGCCGCACGGCAGGTACAGGGCGCGGTGGAACTCCCGGTTGGCGAGGGAGCGTTCGGCGGTGTCGGTGGCAGCGTCGGCGCGGGTCAGCGCGTCGCGGGCGGCGTCGAGGGAGGCTCCGCGCCGGACGGCCCGCTTGAGCGCCTCGGGCTCAAGGAGCAGCCGTACGTCGTAGACCTCGCGCGCCATGTCCGCGTCCACCATGCGCACCGTGACGCCCTTGTACTGGCTCATCACGACCAGCCCGGTCCCGGCCAGCGTCTTGAGCGCCTCGCGCACCGGGGTCTTGGACACCCCGAACTGCGCGGCGAGCTCGGTCTCCACCAGGGCCTGACCCGGCGTCAACTGCCCGGTGAGGATGCGGCGTTTGATCTCCTCCAGCACGAACTGCGTGCGGGAGGGGATCGGCGTGGGCACAGAGGTCATGCGCGCCTCTCGGATCTTCGCGGGATCGGATCTCGCGTATGGGATCTCACGTATCGCGTCTCATATATGACGTACGAAGTACGACGCGATGAAGGTAGGAGGGGCAGCATGATTCGTCAACGCTTCTGACAAAGGAAGTTGGGGAAGGGGCGGGGGTGTTGGGGTGGGCCGATGGGCTCGGGGCCGGGGATGCGCAGGTCAGAAGCTCGTCGGGCTACGGCAGGCGGAACTGCGGATGGCGCAGCCAGGCCGCGAGAAACTCGGCGTCACCGATGTGCCGCATCCATCGCCCGCCGCCGCCCGTGTCGTACGAGACCTCCGTGATCGCACCCGGGAGGGAGGCCACCAGGGTCCTGGCACGGTCGAGGTCGGCGGAGTCCCGGGACTCGTCGCCTGCGAACGGATAGGCGAGCAGACCGTCGAAATCGATCGGCGTGTTCCAGCGGCGGGCGAGTGCGAGCGCCAGGTGGCCCACCAGGACATGGTTGACCGGTCCCGAGCTGTACGCGCCCAGGACCAGCCCCTGCGTCGGCGGGGACGGGAACGCCGAGTAGTCCTCGTCGTCCGACGGGAGGCAGTCGTCCTCGGTCAGGAAGAACTTCCCGGCACCCCCGGCGTCGATCCGCGGTCCGAGCACCGCCGCATCACGCACCCGGAATTCCACGCTCCCGTCGGCCTGCACATCGACCGGCGCGCAGAATGTCTCCAGCCACGGAAGCACGCCGGACACGATCTCCCGCGTGCTCCGGCGTTCTCCGAACAGCCACAGCCCCACCGCCGGCCCCATCACCCACCTCCTGCTCCCGCAGGGTGGTTGTAGCAGGTCGAGGGAGGGCCCCGTGCTCAATTCCCTTCCTACGCCCCCTGCCTAAGCCCCTGCTTCCAGCCCGGATCCCGCCCGCTGAGCCCCACCGCGCGGTCCAGCAGGGGTGCCTCGTCCGGCACCGGGACGACCGGGCCGAAGATGCCGCCGCCTCGGTCGCCGGCGTCGGCCGCGGCGCGCAGGAAGTCGTGGGACATCCGGAGGGCGGCCGGGTCCGGGGTGTACGGCTGGCCCGTGGCAACGGCCAGGTCCCAGGCGTGGATCACCAGCTCGTCCACGGCCACCGCGCCGGCGACCGCACCGGGCAGGTCGACGCCGCCCGCGCGGGTCATGCCGGTCCACGCGTCCGGGGCGCGCCACACCTCCCCCAGTTCGTCGAGCACCTTGGGCAGCTCCTCGCGCCAGCCCGGGCCGACGTCCGGGACGGTCGAGCCCGGGTCGGTGTCGGTCGTGGGGCCGAGCTCCTTGCGGGCGGCGTCACGGAAGGCGACGGACAGGCCGAGCAGGTGGCCCAGCAGATTGCGCACAGCCATCTCGGGGCAGGGCGTCGGCGCCGAGAGCTGCTCGTCGGTGACGGCCTCGGCGAGACGGGCGACGACAAGGGTCTGCGGTCCGAGGTCGATGGTCGGGTCGGTCATGGGCGGGCTCCTCACAGATCTGTTCCTGAGAGGTGGACCGACCGGGGCGGCGAAACTCATCGCCGATGGAAAGGTGATCCGACGCCGATGTCCGGGCTACCGCTCCGACCTGCGGCCCCGGGCGCCGATGTCCGGGCGGCCCGTCCCGCCTGCCGCCCTAGGCGCCGGACAACCCGGCGTCCGGCTCGGCCGCCCGCCCTGTCTCCCCCGCCACCGCACCCTTCCGCTCCCTGGCCCGCCGCACCCACGCCACCAGCTCCTTCGGCGTCCTCCCGCCCGCGAAGCACCACAGTGCGATCACCGGGTCACAGATCGCGCACCCCAGTGACGAGGTGTGGGCGAAGGGGATGATCGGGTTTCCCTTGATGTGGTGGACGATGTCCCACCCGGTGTGCAACAGCCAGGCGACACCGATGAAGCTCCACGAATCCAGGCCGCGGTAGGCGACGTAAGTGAGCACCGCGGTGAACGCGAATTCCCAGCCGCCGAGACCGCCTCCGCTCAGATAGGCGGCGCCCGCTCCGGCGACCATGACCGCGTTGAAACGCCGCCGGTGCGGCTCGCGGATGAGGGACATCACAAGGGCGTAGAGCAGACCGACGCCGATGGGCGCGACGTATTGCATGGGAAGTGCCTTTTCCGGCCGATGACTTGGACGGATCACCACGCTATGACCGGGACCCCGTCCGCCCCAGTGGCTGAATCGACACCTTCCAACGGATTCCCGCCGAGGAATCTCTCGGACCGTCGCAGGCAGCGCGGGTTCCCTGGACGTCTTTTCCGAGTACAGCCGGAGGCCTCAGTTACCCAATCCGGCCATCGGGTTGGGCTCCTTCTCCAGCAGACGGGAGATTCCGGCTTGCTCAGCCCTGGCTCGGCGTTCCGGGTCGGCCTGGGCACGTTCCGAGGCGAACTTCTCCCAACCCGTGGGCTGCAGGAAGAACAAGTCGCCCGTGCCGGCAAGGATCATGACTCCACCGAACGCGGAATCACCGGCGAACCAGGCGTCCCCGCCCTCCGCGCCCTCGGGCCACCGGCGTATCGTCGATGCGCTCACAGCCCGCATGGAGGGTGCGCCGTGCTGACCTCGCACCGAGAGCTTGACGGTGTGGACATCACCGAGGAGCAACCGCTGCGACTGCTTCTTGACCACCCGGGAGCGGTACTCCAGCGGATAGGTACGCAGCACCTTTTCACATACCTTGAGCCGTCGCCCGAGACCTACCCGGAGATAGAGAAACAGCAGGAGGAACAGACCGGGGAGAATCGGTAGCACGGTGAGAGTGGAGACGGAGACGCCGGCAGACTCCAACGCGAACGGGAGACCGACGAGGGCAGCGCCAAGAGCGAATCGAACCGAGACGTGCCTGACCATGACCATTCTGTTGTGCCGGAGAACCTGGTCCACATCCGGCGGCACGGATGCCTGAGTCATCCGAAGTCACTCCTTATCGCCGCTGCGACAGAACCAGGTTCGGATGTCCCGCCCTGACTGCTGCCTTCATCCGGCTCATTCGGATCGGTGAAGGAGAAGGTGTGCGCAATACCCAGAAGAATGTCCCGATAGGTATCTCCGAACTCCACGGCTGGCGTCGCTATCTGGATCATGATGACTTCCGATCCACGCCCGGCGATGCCGACGGTGCCCTGCCAGACTTCTTCCGTGGGCGGATCGGCGCTGTCAGCCGCTGGTTGTCGGCCCGGTGCGGCCATCTTCCGCTTCTCCTCGGACAGGTAACCGAGTCCGCTGGGCAGTTCCAGCGGGATCACTCCTGGACCAGCTGAGCCTTCTGCGGCTGCGGCCAGACCTGCCACCGCCAGTTTTGCGTTGCCGGGAGTCGTGACAGTGGAGAAGGTGAGGACGGAGAAGACCGGGCCGCCTTCTTCGTCCGGGTGCATGCCGAACAGGCAAGCCAGCACCCCCTCGGCATTCATGGAGGTGACGATACCGGCGTAGAACCTCAGCACGCGCTCGGCCTGATCGCGCCGATCGCCCGGCAGCGAACGAACATGCGCGATCAGGGCTTGGATCTGCTCGACAGGGGGGTCCAGGTCGAGTGGGACGTAGCCGTGGGGGATCAAGTACCAGTAGTCGGGTTTGGGCTCGCTCGTGCCGACGGTGCTCTTCGGCGAGTTCCCGCGGTCGGCCGTCACAGCAGCCCTCGCAGACGGGCGATCCCGTAAGCGCCCACGCCGGCTTTGGTGTCTTCCGCGGCGTTGTGCGACGCGCCTTCGTCCGGTAGGTGACCCACTTCTTCCATCGAGGTCACCAGGTTCGCAGCGACGTTGAGGCCGTTGGCCGTCAGGTCGCCCATGAGTTGAGCAGAACCCTTGAAGCTCTGGCCGGCAGCCTCCCACATGCCATACGAGCCTTCGCGCGCCGCGTTCCTGTAGAGCCCGCCGAACTCCCTGCCGAACTCGACGGTCTTCTCCCAGCGACTGACCTGTACACCCATTTCGCCCGCCATCTGCAGGCCGTCGCGCAGCTCCTTGCCCGCCATGCCGACCAAGCGCGCACCCGGCACCATCCCCAGAATGTCGCCGCCCACGGAGGCCCATGCGGAGAACATGTCCATTCCGCCGTCCTGGCCGATCAGATCCCCAAGGAAGTCCGCGTCGCTGAGGTTCTTGTACATGGACAGGGCGCTCGCGCCAATGGCGATGCCGGCAAACAGGGGAGCGAACGGGGTGGGCAGCAGAGCGAGGAGACCGGCAACGGCGCCGATTGTTCCCGCATGCGTCTTGAGGAACTCCCAGACACCTGAGATGACGTCGCCGACCTTGTCCCAGAAGCCCGGCTCGTCGGGGGCGGCCTTCGTCGAGCCGTCGAGGGCCTTGGCAATGGTCTCGGCCTCGCTGGTGTGCTCGGCCTCAAGCACCTTGATCTTGCCGTCGAGGGACTCGTACTCACCGTTCGCTTTGGTGAGCGCCATGCTCGCCTCGTTCAACTCCCGCTCGGCGGAACGCAGTCGAGCGGTCGCGGCGTCGGCCTCCTCCTGTGAGGGAAAGGTCTGGTTCGCCAGTTTGAGGTCGGGATGCTGGGCAGCCTGGTCGTACGAGTTCTTGGCCTTGTCGGCTGCCGCCTTCTTCTCGGCCATGGCGGCGTCGTATTTCTTGGCCAGTTCTCGATTGGAGGTCAGGTGCCCGTCCCACTGATGCAAATGGGTCGCGGCGGCGCGCAAAGAGGAAGCAGCATCTTTGATGTACTTCGGGAGGTCACCGTCGAGGGTATCGCGGAACTTCTCCGCCGCGTCGCCTTCCCAGTAGCTGCTCTCGCCGGTCAGCTTCGTCAGCTGTCGATGGGTGTTCTCCAGCGCCGCCGCAGCTGCCGCCACCTTCTGCTGGAGCTTCATGACCTCGGTTGGAATGCCCGGAACGGGGTTCCAGCCGATGTTGGGGTACGGGTTCGCGGCCACTACTTACCGCCCCCCGAGGTGCTCGTGTCCGCGATCTGCTTGAGAGCCTTCTCCAGGGCTTCCTCGACCTCTTGATAGCCCTTCTTGTTGGACTGGACGCCCTCTTTGATCGCGTCGATCATTTCCTTGGTCTTGTCGGACCCGTACTTCCACTCTTTCTGGAACTTGTCACAGGCCTCGTCGAGCCGAGCGGTGCCGATCTGGTCGGCTCGCACGTGATCGAGGGCCGATCGGGCCTCATTCAGCTCATCGACGCATCTCTCCAGATTCGTCAGGAACTGCTCGAGCTGCCCGATGTCCGTCTTGAAGTGGTCCCCCATGGGCCGGATACTTCCCCTTCGGCTCTGGATGCGTCGGGCCCGGCCGACCTCGGCTGATCGCCAGGCCTCCTCGGCACCATACATGCACTTGCTAGGAGCCCTGGAGGCGGCCCAACAGCCCTTGGACAAGCGCCGACTTGCATAACGTCGCCAGATTCACAGCACCCATCACCGGGGACTGGGCCCTCATGGCCGTTACACCTGATTGGGGCGACTGCTGTAGGGCACTTGCCCGATCCCCAAGCCCCCGCCTTAGCCGCACAGTGGCCCGACATGACGACCACCATCACCAGCGCACTCCCACCCGTCCTGCGCGACCGCAACTCCGGTCTCTATCTCGCCGGAGTCGTGGTGTCCGGCTTCGGGACCTCGGCGTTGTGGCTGGTGTCCGGCGTATGGGTGAAGGACCTCACCGGCTCCGACGGTCTGGCCGCGCTGTGCATGCTCGCCATGTGGGCGCCCACCCTGGCCGGCCCGCTGCTCGGCACGATCGCCGACCGCACCCGCCGCAAGCCCCTGCTGCTCGGCGTGAACCTGCTCCTGGCCGCGCTGCTGCCCACCCTCTTCGCGGTCGGCTCGGCGGACCGGGTCTGGCTTGTGTTCGCGGTCCTGTTCGTCTACGGCGCCGCGGGCGTCGTCCATGACGCCGCCGAGTCCGCCCTGGTCGCGAGCGCCGTCCCCGCACCCCTGCTCGGCGACTTCAACGGACTGCGGATGACGGCCAACGAGGGCATGAAACTCCTCGCCCCGCTGGCCGGCGCCGGCCTCTACGCCGCGTACGGCGGCCCGAGCGTCGCCCTGCTCGACGCGGTCACGTTCGTGCTCGCCACCGGCCTGTACGCCTGTCTGCGCGTGAGCGAGAACAGGCCCGAGCCCCCGGCGGACGGCTGGCGCAAGCAGACCTCCGAGGGCGCCCGGTACCTGTGGACGCACCCCGTGCTGCGCCCGCTCGTCCTGGCCGGCGGCACCACCATGCTGTTCGCCGGGCTCAGCGGGGCACTGCTCTACGCCGTCATCGACGGGCTCGGGCACGCCCCCACGTACGCCGGTGTGCTGTACGCCGCCCAGGGCGCCGGTTCGGTGGCGATCGGGCTGCTGTCGGGGCCGGCCTTGCGCCGCCTCGGCGAGCGCCGTTTCGCCGGGTACGGCATCGCCCTCACGGCCGTCGCGGTCGGCCTGCGCGCGATCCCGTCCGACCCGGTGGCCCTGGTGTGCAGCGCGGCGATCGGCGCCGGACTGCCCTGCGTCCTGATCGCCGCGCTCACTGCCGTGCAGCGCGAGACACCGGACGCGCTGCTCGGACGTACGACCGCGACGGCCAACACGCTCGTGTTCACGCCGAACGTGATCGGGCTGGCGGCCGGCGCGGCCCTGGTCGAACTGCTCGACGTACGGCTGGTGTTGGCCGTCCTCGGCATGCTGTGGTTGTCGAGCGCCGTACCGCTGCTTCAGAGCGCGGCGAGGCCCTCCCGTACCGCGTCCAGGTCGCCGTCCGACGCCAACCCCGCGTGATAGAGCCGGATCTGGGTCGCGCCCAGCTCACGCGCGCGTGCCGCGTCCTCGGCGAGCGTGCCGGGGCTGCCGCCCATCCCGGAGACCACGCCGAGGTTGGCGGCGAGGACCGCGTCCGGGCGCCCCTGTTCGGCGAACGGCGTGAGCAGGGCGGGCCCGCCGGCGCAGGGCACGACCACGCCGTCCGCGACGGACAGGATGTGCGCGGGGTCGACGCCGGCGTTGGCGCCGACGTGGTGGGTCACGGGGTCGGCGTGCAGCAGGACCTGGAAGCCGTCGGGGGCGGCATCACGGACCGCGCGGACGGCCGCCTCCTGGAGCGTGCGGGCCCTCTCGTCCCGCCACGCGCGCGTGGCGGCCGCCGTCCGCACGCCCAGCAGCTTCTCGACCCCGGCCCAGCCCCCGTCGTCCGGAGCGCCCTGCCACAGGGGCTCCAGGGCGTCCCGTACCGAGGCCGCCAGTTCGCCCGCGTCCAGACCTTGGGCACCGTAGCCCTCCTTGCAGACCGGGCAGAAGCAGAGCGCCATCAGGTAGTGCCCGGCGTCGCCGAGCGTGACCCCGGCGGTCTTGTCGTGGGCGTGCAGATGCTGCAGCCCGTACCAGCCGAGGGACTCCAGCTCGGTGCCGCGCGCCCCGGGCCGTACCGCGGCCTCGGCGGCGAGGTCGACGAGGTACGCGCGCGTGGCGGGCTGCGCGATGCAGGGGGCCCACGGGTAGCGGTCGCCGTAGGCGTTGACGACACAGGTGTCCGGATGGTCGGCGCCCATACGGGAGTTGTGCGCGAGGACCACCCACGTGTGCACCTGAAGACCGGCTTCCGTGAGCGCGGCGGCAGCCTCGCCGAAGGCGTCGCCGGGCGCCCAGTCCCCGGCCGGGTACGGGCGCAGTGTCCGCCCCTCCCACCGGCCGTCCATCGGGTAGAGCACGGCCGCGTGCTCGGCGGTGACGATGCGGTGGCGCGGGTGGCGGGGGGTCAGGGCGCGGGTGGAGTGGTAGGCGGAGGCGAGCGTCACCTGGCCCACTCCGAGGGCGGCGATCCTCCCGGGTGCCTCTGGATCTCCGTTGACGTCCCAGGGGTAGACGAATGCCGACGCCTTCACTTGGTCTCCTCCGGATCCTGCTCCAGCAGCGCGTGACCGCGCTCGATCACCTGCGCGAGCTGCTTGACATGATCCTCACCCGGCTCGTGCAGCGGGGGCCGGACCTCCCCCACGTCCAGACCGCGCAGCCGTACGCCCGCCTTGACCAGCGCGACGGCGTATCCCCGGCCCTGGGCGCGCAGTTCGACGAACGGCCGGTAGAAGCCGTCCAGGAGGCGGTGCACGGTCGTGTCGTCGCCCGCTTCGAGCGCCCGGTAGAAGGCGAGGGCGATCTCCGGGGCGAAGCAGAACACCGCGGAGGAGTACAGCGTGACGCCGAGGGCGCGGTAGGCGACCTGTGTCTGTTCGGCGGTCGGCAGTCCGTTGAAGTAGAGGAACTCGCCGGGGAAGTCGGTGCGTACGGCGCTGATGATGCGCTGCATGAGGTCCAGGTCGCCGAGGCCGTCCTTGAGGCCGATGACACCCTCCGTGCGGGCCAGTTCGACGACGGTCTCCGGGGTGAACACGGCGTTGTCGCGCTGGTAGACGATCACGGGCAGCCCGGTCGCCGCGGCGACCTCCCGGTAGTGCCGCAGCAGCCCCTCCTGTCCGGCGACCACGAGATACGGCGGCATGGCGAGCAGTCCGTCCGCGCCGGCGCCCTCGGCGAGGCGCGCGTACCGCACGGCGAGTGCGGTGCCGTACCCGGCGCCGGCGACGACCGGCACGCGGCCCTGCGCCGCCTCGACGGCCGCCCGCACGCACGCCTCGTACTCCTCGGGCGTGAGGGCGTGGAACTCGCCGGTGCCGCAGCAGGCGAACACGGCGGCGGCCCCGGCCTCGACGCCGCGGCGCACATGGGTGCGGTAGGTGTCGAGGTCGACCGAGCCGTCGGGGCCATAGGCGGTGACGGGGAAGAACAACGGCCCGCCGGGGATGCTCAGGCGTGCGGCGAGAGGGGCTGGCATCACGGGCTCTCCCTAGATAGGACGAGGACGACCACAAACAGGATCCTGATCAGAGTTTACGTTTATGAACGCGAGCCGCACCACCCTTGACGGGTAAGGTCGTTGATCCTTAGCTTGTCCATGAATGTGAATACCGTGCGCGCATGCATACGGCCCTGGACTCAAGGAGAACCGAGGATGCCAGCCCCCCGCACCGTTCTGCTCACCGGCGCCGCCGGCGGCCTCGGTACCCTGATGCGGGACCTGCTCCCGGCGTACGGCTACGAGCTGCGGCTGCTCGACCTGCGCCCCGTGGAGGGCGCGCCGGACGCGATCGTCGCCGACCTCGCCGACCGGGACGCGCTGCGCGAGGCCGTGCGGGGCGTCGACGCGATCATCCACCTCGCCGGCATCTCCCTGGAAGCCCCGTTCGAGAAGATCCTGCGGGCGAACATCGAGGGCACCTACAACCTGTACGAGGCCGCCCGCCAGGAGGGCGTGGAGCGGATCGTCTTCGCCTCCTCCAACCACGCGGTCGGCTTCACCCCCCGTCCCAAGGGCGACGACCCCCTCATCCCCATCGACACCCCGCGCCGCCCCGACACCTTCTACGGCCTGTCCAAGTCCTTCGGCGAGGACCTCGCCCAGTTCTACTGGGACAAGCACGACCTGGAGACGGTGTCCGTGCGCATCGGCTCCTGCTTCCCCGAGCCGACCAGCGTGCGCATGCTCTCGGTGTGGATGAGCCCGGCGGACGGCGCCCGCCTCCTGCACGCGGCCCTGACCGCCGAGAACGTCGGGCACACGGTCGTCCACGGCTCCTCCGCGAACACCCGCCTGTGGTGGGACCTGACCTCCGCCCGCTCCCTCGGCTACGACCCCCAGGACGACTCCGAGCCGTACGCCGAGAAGCTGATCGCCGAGCAGGGCGAGCTCGACCCGGAGAACATCGCGCACGCCTACCTGGGCGGTCACTTCGTGAGCGACCCGCCGATCTGGCCGTACTGACCGAAACGAAGTGCGGCAAAAGGGCGGGCGGGCACCGAACGGGCCCGCCCGCCCCCGTATTCGGGCACCGTAGGCGCCCGATCTCACCTGCCACACCACAACCACGCAGGTCCGAGACGGGCACACCGCACGGTGAACGGGCACACACGGGCAGCATCGAACCTGCAACAGACCTGGTCAGTGCCGGACACCCCCTGTAGAACTTCCCCCATGGGTCCCACCGGGCCCGAACGGGCAGCGAAGCGGAAGGCAGGTGTCGGCATGAGCACGAGAACGGCGGAAGAACGCCAACGCGAGATCGTGCTGGCCGCACGCCGTGACGGCTCGGTCGACGTCACCGCGCTCGCCGACGAGCTCGGCGTGGCGAAGGAGACCGTACGGCGGGATCTGCGCGTCCTGGAGGACCACGGACTGCTCCGCCGTACCCATGGCGGCGCCTACCCCGTGGAGAGCGCCGGCTTCGAGACGACGCTCGCCTTCCGCGCCACCAGCCACGTCCCCGAGAAGCGCCGGATCGCGACCGCCGCGGCCGAGCTGCTCGGGGACGCCGAGACGGTCTTCGTCGACGAGGGCTTCACCCCCCAGCTCATCGCCGAGGCCCTGCCCCTGGACCGGCCGCTGACCGTGGTCACCGCGTCCCTGCCGGTCGCGGGCGCGCTCGCCGAGTCCGAGAACGCCTCCGTGCTGCTGCTCGGCGGCCGGGTACGCTCCGGCACCCTGGCCACCGTCGACCACTGGACGACCAAGATGCTGGCCGGCTTCGTCATCGACCTCGCGTTCATCGGCGCCAACGGCATCTCCCGCGAGCACGGCCTGACCACCCCCGACCCGGCCGTCAGCGAGGTCAAGGCGCAGGCCATCCGGGCCGCCCGCCGCACGGTCTTCGCGGGCGTGCACACCAAGTTCGGCGCCGTCAGCTTCTGCCGGTTCGCGGAGATCGGCACGCTGGAGACGATCGTGACGAGCACGCTGCTGCCGGCGGCCGAGGCGCACCGCTACTCACTCCTGGGACCCCAGGTCATCCGCGTCTGAACGGCGAACCCACTCCCCCGGGGGCACGCCCACACCCCCGCATGCCCTTTATCTCCTCGTACATCCCCTCCCCATATCTCTTCTTTCCCTTCATCCCCCCATACGTCCAGGAGCGATCCATGCGAACCCAGAGCCGTCGACGGCCCAAGCGAGCCACGCTCGCCACGGCCGCCGCAGGGACGCTGCTCGCCCCGCTGCTCTCCGGCTGCTGGGTCGGCGCCGGCGGGGCGGGGTCGGGCGGCAACTCGATCAACGTCCTCATGGTCAACAACCCCCAGATGACCGAGCTGCAAAAGCTCGCCCCCCGCTTCACCGAAGAGACCGGCATCAAGGTCAACTTCACCGTCCTGCCCGAGAACGACGTCCGCGACAAGATCAGCCAGGACTTCGCCAACCAGGCGGGCCAGTACGACGTCGCCACCCTCTCCAACTACGAGATACCGATCTACGCCCGCAACGGCTGGCTCCAGGAGATGAACTCCTACGTCGCGAAGGACCCCGGCTACGACGAGCAGGACGTCCTGGGGCCGATGCGCCAGTCCCTCACCGGCGACGACGGCAAGCTCTACGGCCAGCCCTTCTACGGCGAGTCGTCCTTCCTGATGTACCGCAAGGACGTCTTCGAGAAGGAGGGCCTGAAGATGCCCGCCCACCCCACCTGGCAGCAGGTCGCGGACCTCGCGGCGCAGGTGGACGGCGCCGAGCCGGGCATGAAGGGCATCTGCCTGCGCGGCCTGCCCGGCTGGGGCGAGGTGATGGCCCCGCTCACCACCGTCGTCAACACCTTCGGCGGCACCTGGTTCGACAAGGACTGGTCGGCCCGCCTGAACTCCCCCGAGTGGGAGAAGGCGACGAAGTTCTATGTCGACCTGGTCCGCGAGCACGGTGAGTCGGGAGCCGCCCAGTCCGGCTTCGCCGAGTGCCTGAACAACATGACCCAGGGCAAGGTCGCCATGTGGTACGACGCCACCTCCGCGGCGGGTTCACTGGAGGCGGCCAACAGCCCGGTCAAGGACAAGGTGGGCTACGCGCCCGCCCCCGTCGAGAAGACCGAGTCCTCCGGCTGGCTCTACACCTGGGCCTGGGGCATCCAGCAGGCGTCCCGCAACCCCGACAAGGCCTGGAAGTTCGTCTCCTGGGCGTCCGGCAAGCAGTACGAGCAGCTGGTCGGCGACGAGATCGGCTGGTCCAACGTCCCGGCCGGCAAACGCGCCTCCACCTACGCCAACCCCGCGTACCGCGAAGAGGCGGCGGCCTTCCAGGAGATGACGAAGGAAGCCATCGAGGGCGCCCGCCCGAACGACCCCGGTGTACAGGCGCGCCCCGCGCCCGGCATCCAGTTCGTCGGCATCCCCGAGTTCACCGACCTCGGCACCAAGGTCTCCCAGGAGATCAGCGCGGCCATCGCCGGACGCCAGTCCGTCGAGTCGGCCCTGAAGAAGTCCCAGCAGCTCGCCGACGAGATCTCCGAGGAGTACGAGGGGCGATGACAGCGACGACAACGGCCCCCGTGGCCACGACTCCCGTGCCGGCCACCCGGCCGCCCTCCGCCCGGCTGCGCGCCTGGGCGACCCGGGCGCCCCTGCTGCCCGCGCTGATCTTCATGATCGCGGTGACCCAGCTGCCGTTCGTGGCCACGCTGGTGATCTCCTTCTTCGACTGGAACTCCCTCTACCCCGACGCCCGGCACTTCGCCGGCCTGGACAACTACCAGGAAGTCCTCACCGACGCCGACCTGCGCCAGTCGGTGTGGACGACCGTGCTCCTGACGGTCGCGGTGGTGCTGGCCAGCCTGATCCTCGGCCTGGTGCTCGCCCTGCTGCTGGACCGAAAGTTCAAGGGCCGCGGAGTGGTCCGCACGCTGCTGATCGCCCCGTTCCTGGTGGTGCCGGTGGCGGCGGCCCTGCTCTGGAAGCATGTGCTCTACAACCCTGAGTACGGCCTGTTCAATGGGTTGTTGCACTATGTGGGCGGCCCACAGCCGGACTGGATCTCCAACACCCCGCTGCTCGCGGTGGAGGCCTCCCTGGTGTGGCAGTGGACGCCGTTCATGATGCTGATCCTGCTGGCCGGCCTCCAGAGCCGCGACCACGAGCAGATCGAGGCGGCCCGCGTCGACGGCGCGAGCGACTGGCAGATCTTCCGCCACCTCACGCTGCCGCACCTGCGCCGCTACCTCGAACTCGGCGCCCTGCTCGGCTCGATCTACATCGTCCAGAACTTCGACGCGGTCTTCACGATCACGTCCGGGGGCCTCGGCACCGCCAACCTCCCCTACACCGTCTACCAGAGCTTCTACCAGGCCCATGAGAACGGCCTCGCCTCGGCCGCGGGCGTCCTGGTGGTCATCGGCTCGATCATCATCGCGACCTTCGCGCTGCGCGTGGTGTCGTCCCTGTTCCGCGAGGAGGTGTCGCGCGCATGAGTGACGTGGCCGTACGACTTCGCAGCCGCCGCAAGGGAGCCGGCCTCGGCCTGGTGGCCTGGCTGCTCGGCATCGTGTTCTTCCTGCCCATCGCGTGGATGGCGCTGACGTCCTTCCACTCCGAGCAGGACGCGGCGACCAACCCGCCGTCCTTCGCCGCGTCACTGACGCTGGACGGCTACCGCGAGTTCTTCGGCGCGGGCGGCGGCGCGAGCCCCTGGCCGGCGCTGATCAACTCGACGGTGGCCTCGCTCGCCTCGACGCTGTTCGTCCTGGTGCTCGCCCTCCCGGCGGCCTACGCCCTGTCGATCCGCCCGGTGAAGAAGTGGACCGACGTCCTGTTCTTCTTCCTGTCGACGAAGATGCTGCCGGCCGTGGCGGGCCTGCTGCCGCTGTACCTGTTCGCGAAGAACACGGACATGCTCGACAACATCTGGCTGCTGGTCATCCTCTACACCTCCATGAACCTGCCGATCGCGGTGTGGATGATGCACTCCTTCCTCGCCGAGATCCCGGTCGCGATCATCGAGGCGGCACGGGTGGACGGCGCGAGGCTGCCGACGATCCTCACGCGCGTGGTGGCCCCCATCGCGCTGCCCGGCATCGCCGCGACCTCCCTGATCTGCTTCATCTTCAGCTGGAACGAGCTGTTGTTCGCCCGAGTCCTGACCGGCGTGGTGGCCGAGACCGCGCCCGTCTTCCTGACCGGCTTCATCACCAGCCAGGGCCTGTTCCTGGCGAAGGTGTGCGCCGCGTCGCTCGTCATCTCCCTGCCGGTGCTCGCCGCGGGGTTCGCCGCCCAGGACAAGCTGGTCCAGGGCCTGTCGTTGGGAGCAGTGAAATGAAGGCCGCCGTCATCGAGTCCGTGGGCAGGGCCGTCGTCGCCGAGGTCCCGGACCCGACGCCAGGGCCGCGCGAGGTCGTCGTCGAGGTGGCGGCCTGCGGGCTGTGCGGCACCGATCTGCACATCCTCCAGGGCGAGTTCGCACCCAAGCTGCCGATCGTGCCCGGACACGAGTTCGCCGGCGAGGTGGTCGGGGTCGGCACCCAGGTCACCGAGGTGGCGGTCGGCGACCGGGTCGCGGTCGACCCGTCCCTGTACTGCTTCGAGTGCCGCTACTGCCGTACGGGCCACAACAACCTCTGCGAGCGCTGGGCGGCGATCGGCGTGACCACGGCCGGTGGCGCGGCGCAGTTCGCCGTCGCCCCGGTGGCGAACTGCGTGAAGCTCCCAGAGCACGTCCGCACCCAGGACGCGGCCCTGGTGGAGCCCCTGTCCTGCGCGGTGCGCGGCTACGACGTCCTGCAGTCCCGCCTCGGCGCCCACGTCCTGATCTACGGCTCCGGCACGATGGGTCTGATGATGCTGGAGCTCGCCAAGCGGACCGGCGCGGCCAGCGTCGACGTCGTGGACATCAACGCGCAGCGCCTGGAGACGGCCCGCCGCCTCGGCGTCTCGGCGTCGGCGGCGAACCCGGACGAGCTGGACCGCCCGCAGGGCTGGGACCTGGTGGTGGACGCCACCGGCAACGCCGCGGCGATCCAGGACGGCCTGGACCGGGTGGCGAAAGCGGGAACGTTCCTTCAGTTCGGTGTGGCGGACTACGCGACGCGGGTGAGCATCGACCCGTACCGCATCTACAACCAGGAGATCACCATCACCGGCTCGATGGCCGTCCTGCACAGCTTCGAGCGGGCGGCGGAGCTGTTCGCGAACGGGGTCCTCGACCCGGAGGTCTTCATCAGCGACCGCATCCCGCTGGGGCAGTATCCGCAGGCCCTGGAGCAGTTCGCGTCCGGCGTGGGCCGCAAGATCGTGGTCGTGCCGTAGGCCGGCGGGCGGGGACGCCGCACCCGTGCCACCCGATTGCCGGGTAAGGGAACGGTAAAGCGCCCCCGCTCGTTCACGGGGCATGACAGCTATGACCCCCGGCTCGAACATCCCTCTCTCCACCGCGCGCGTGACGGTGGACGTCGCCGCCCCGGTGCGGCTCGACGTATCGGGCCTGCTGCTCACCGCCGACGGCAAAGTGCGCTCCGACGACGACTTCATCTTCTACAACCAGCCCAGCGGCCCGGGCGTGACGTACCGCTCGGGCGGCGGCACCGCCCCCGACGCGATCACGGTCGACACCGCGGCCGTACCGCCGGGCATCGAGAAGATCGTCGTCACCGCCAGCCCGGACGCCGCCGGCCAGACCTTCCAGGGCATCGAGCCGACGGCCACCATCCGCAGCGCCGACGACAACAGCGTCCTGGCCACCTTCACACCCCCGCAGCTCGGCGCCGAGACGGCACTGGTGGTCGTCGAGATCTATCTGCGCAACGGCGCCTGGAAGGCCCGCGCGGTGGGCCAGGGCTACGCCAACGGCCTGGCCGGCATCGCCACCGACTTCGGCGTCACGGTCGAGGAGCCCGCCCCGGCCGCCGCCCCCGTGGCCCCGCCGCAGCCGACCATGCAGCCCCCGGCCGCTCCGCCGGCCCCGCCGGTGTCCGCCCCGGTCACGCCCCCGGCCCCCGCCGCGCCTCCCGCCCCGCCCGCGCCCGGCGCGGGCAAGATCAACCTCGACAAGGGCCGCGTCAGCCTCCAGAAGAACCAGACCGTCTCCCTTATGAAGGGCGGCCGTCCGCTGCTCTCGCAGGTCCAGATGGGCCTCGGCTGGGAGCCGGCGTACCGCGGCAAGGACATCGACCTGGACGCCTCGGTCATCGCCTACGGCCCGCAGCGCAACCACATCGACAGCTGCTACTTCGGCAAGCTCCAGATCGTGAACGGCGCCATCCGCCACTCCGGCGACAACCTCACCGGCGAGGGCGGCGGGGACGACGAGGTCATCACCGTCGACCTCGGCCGGCTGCCGCAGGACGTCACCGGCCTGGTCTTCACGGTCAACTCCTTCTCCGGCCAGAAGTTCACCGAGGTCGCCAAGGCCTACTGCCGGCTGATCGACGCCCTGTCCGGCGAGGAGCTCGTCCGCTTCGACCTCACCAGCGCCGAGCCGCAGACGGGCGTGCTGATGGCCAAGCTCATCCGCCAGTTCTCCGGCGAGTGGGAGATGACGGCGATGGGCGACTTCGTGAAGTCCCGGACCGTGCGCGGGATGGTGAAGCCGGCGGCCCAGTCCCTGTAGCCGGCCGTACGACATGCAGGGCGCCCCCCGCTCCGAGGGGCGCCCGGCGCCGTCACGCCGTCGTCGCGCCCGTGCAGCGCTTGCGGCGGCCCCGTCCGGGCGCGTCAGGCCGAGGCCCGTACCACCAGTTCGGGGACCACCCAGGCGTCGGTGCCGTTCATCGGCTCCTCGCCCGCCCGCAGCCGGGCCACCTGCTCGACGGCCAGGCGGCCCAGCCGGCGCTTGTCTATGTGCAGGGTGGTGAGGCCGGGGTCGACCAACTCGCCCAGCGACAGGCCGTCGAAGCCGAGCACGGCCAGCTCCTCCGGCACCCGCCGGCCCCGGCGCCGGGCCGCGCGCATCGCACCGACCGCGATCAGGTCGTTGAAGCCGAACACCGCGGTGAGCTCGGGCCGTGCGTCCAGCAGCCGCGCCATGCCCTCCTCGCCGCCCGACACACTGTGCTCGGGACACATGGCGATCCAGCCGTCGTCCACGGACAGTCCATGGCGCCGGGCCTCCGCGAGGAACGCCTGCCGCCTGGGGGCGGGTCCGTGCACGCCGTCCAGCATGCCGATACGGCGATGCCCCGCACGGACCAGATGGGCCATGCCCCGCTCCACCCCGGCCGCGGCGTCGATGCCCACGGCCGCGAACCGGGTGTGCTGCGGGCCGCGTTCCAGCAGCACCAGCGGTACGCCGCCGAGGTGGCGGGCCAGTTCGTCGTCCGGGCTCCTGAAGTAGCCCAGGACCGCGTCGGCCTGGTGGGAGAGCACGTCGAGCGCCTCCCGCTCCCGGGCCTCGTCGGTGCGCGAGTCCCACACGACCACCTGCCAGCCGCGCAGCTCGGCGGCCTCCAGCACACCGGCGGCCACCTCCGGGAAGAAGGGGTTCATCAGGTCCGGGATCACCAGCCCGGCCGTCACGGTCCCCTTGCGCACCAGGCCGCGCGCGAACCGGCTGGGCCGGTAGTCCAGCAGCCGCGCCGCCTCCAGGACACGTTCCTTGGTCCCCGGGTCGATCTCGCCCTTGTCGTTCACCGCACGGGACACCGTCTGGCGCGACACCCCGGCCAGCCTGGCGACATCGTGGATCGTGGCCCGCCGCCGGGCACCACCGGGCCGACCGACACCCGACTCCCGCTGCTGATCGTCCGCCAACACGCTGAGCACTGTATCCGGCCAGTTGGGCGCCGGGGCAGGGCCCGCTATCGCGCGGATGCCCCGGGTCGACGTCGAGCGTGGTGGAGTCCGGCCGCGCTTCAGGAGGCCCCGACGTTGCGGAGGCAGCAATCTCTCCCGCCGGGAGGGGCAGGCACCGTAATCTTGTCTACGGGGTTGTGAACAAGGGGCGGGTACATGGCTGTTGGTGACGGGGCGGCGTGCTTCATCAGCTACGCGCGGGACGACCAGGCATGGGCCGAGTGGGCCGCATGGCAGCTCGAGGACGCCGGCTACCAGGTGTGGTTGGACGTCTGGTCGCTCCGTCCCGGTACCGATCTCATGGCAGCACTGCAGACCGCGCTCGGCGAATCCGAGATGGTCCTGATCCTCGTGTCACCCTCGTACGCACGCAGTCGGCACGCCCAGTCGGAGCTGAAGTCGGCGCTGTCCGCGGAGAAACGACTGATCCCCGTCATGCTGGAGGGCGGCCCGGTCCCGGACGGTCTCGAAATCCTCCGTGAGCGGCAGTTGGTACGCATCGCCGACCTCGACGACCTCAGGGCCCATGAGTGTCTGCTTCGCGCCGTCGCACCCGAACGCCCCCCTGCCGGCGGCCGTTTACGCCGTCTCGGTGCGACCAGCCCCCGGCTGCCGGGCAGTCGGCCCCGGGTCTGGAACGTTCCTGAGCGCAACGCCGGGTTCGTCGGCCGGGTCGACCTGCTGAAGCGGCTGCGAGCGGCGCTGACCGAACGGTCCCGGGCGGTCCTCGTAGGGGATCCGGGCATGGGCAAGACCCAGCTGGCCATCGAGTACGCCCACCGGTTCGCGGGGGAGTACGAACTCGTCTGGTGGATCGGGGCCGGCCAGGGATCCGCGTCCGCCCGGCTCGCCGAACTCGCGATACGGCTCGGAGCCGCCTCCCCCGACATGCCGCCGGGGGAAGCCGCCAGGGCGGTCAACGCCGACCTGCGTACCCGCAACCGGTGGCTGCTGGTCTTCGACGACGTCCCCGATGCCGACCGATTGCTCGAGGAACTCAGGCCGGACACCGGGAATGGCCAGATCCTCCTCGTGTCACGGGAGCGCGACCGGACCGACGCAGGAGAGGCCATCGAGGTGGGCCGACTCACGTCGGAGGAGTCGGCCGTTCTGCTCCGCCTGCTGGTTCCCACGATGAGCGAACACGACGCCGGGACGGTGGCGGCCGAGCTGGGAGACTTCCCGCTGGCGGTCGCCATGGCAGCACGATCCATCGATCGTGGGGTTTCCGTGAGCGCTCTTCTCGAGGCTCTGTCGCAGGCCGTCACAAGCCCGCCCCAGGCGGTCCAGCACGCCACGCGCCGAACCCTTGACCGCCTGGCGACCGAGGATGAGGGTGCGGTCGCGCTCCTGTCGGCGTACTCGTTGCTCGCTCCTCAGCCCTTCCGGCTTCGGGACTGCGTACGACTGCCGGACTGGACCCCGGACACTCTGGCCGTACTGCTTCGAGACCCTCAGGCGATGGAGTCGGCACTGCGAACTGTGGACCGCTACGGGCTCGGTCTCGGCGGCGACGGTCTCCTGCGCATCCATCCGGCCGCGCACTCCGCACTGCGTGACATGCTGTCCCCGCCGGACCGCGCGGCCGCTGCCCTGGGTGCCCAGGCCCTGCTGGTGGCAGCCCTTCCTTCCCTGCACACGCAATCGGAGGCCTGGACCTCCCTGCTGCCGCATCTGCTGGCGGTGGCAACGCAGGACCTGACCCGGCGCGAGGGGCTCTCGGCGGTGTGCGCCGGGTGTGCCCGACTGATGCTGGACGGTGAGGCACAGACTGCCGTGCTCCGGCTCGGCGAACTGCGCGAGGCCGCGCGGTCCCGGCTCGGCACGGACGATCCGACCACGATGGAGATCACGTCGTACCTGATCGACGGCCTCCAGGCAGCAGGTGAGCCCCGGACCGCCCTGCCCCTGGCCGAATCCCTCCTGGCCTGGGTGCGCCGCACCTTCGGCGAGGAGGAGCCGATGGCGCTCGAGCACGCCGCACAACTCGCGACACTGCTCTCCGAAGCGGGAGATACGGCGGCGGCGGTGGAAGTCGGTATGACGACCAGAACCCAACTACGGAAGGTTCTCGGGCCGGACCATCCGCTCGCGCTCGGTCTGTCCGCCACGCTGCTCGCGCCGATGAGTGCGCTGGGCAGGAAGGAGGAGGCCAGGTTCCTCGGGGAGGACACCCTGCTGCGGCAGCGGCGGCTGCTCGGCGCACAGCACCCGGACGCCCTCCGAACAGCCACGCATGTCGCCGCCCTGTACGCGGACCTCGGTGCCCTGGAACAGTCCCTGAACCTGCGCGACGACGTCCATCGCGGCCTCAGCCTCGCCCTCGGCCCGCACGATCCGTCTGTCCATCGGGCCGCAGCCCCGCTGGCCGCGCTGCTGATCCGGATGGGGCGCCACGAGGAGGCCCAGCGGCTTCTCCACCTCACTCACGCGCAACAGCGGGAGGCCTTCGGCGACGAGGACGTCGACTCGCTGCGCACCTGCTACTTGCTGGCCGGCGCGTATCTCACGGTCCACGACTTCGACACCGCACTGGAATGGGCCAGACGCGCGTACGAAGGCAACGTGCGCGTCCGAGGAAAGGGCGATGCCGAAACCGGCGCAACGGCTCTGCTCCTGGCCGTGTGCCTCCGGGAGGTCGGTCAGCCGTCCCAGGCCCAGGCGGTGCTGGACGAAGGGCCCCTCACCGATTCGTCCCTCCCGGCAGATACGGACCAGTTCACCGCAAAGCTCATGGACAGCTGGTCCCGCGCAACCGACGACCTGCCGGAGCCGGACCGCCGCACCACGAGGCTCCCTCACCCGTCCGAACCACTGTCGGCACGCCCTTCGGTGAAGCGGCAAGGTGGAGAGTGTGTGCTGGTCAGCCATGTCGAGGCGGACCGTGTCTGGGCCGACTGGGTCACGTTCGAACTGGAGCAACTCGGCTACCAGGTGGCGACGGAGGTCGAGGACACCCACCTTGGACGGCCGTTGCCCCAGGAGACAGACATCGTGCTGGTGCTCCTGTCCCCCGGCTATCTGGCCTCGATGACTTCCACGGCCTGGGCCTCCGAGGAGTGGAGCGCGCTGATGCACAGCGGCTCGGTCACCGGACCACGCTTGGTTCCGCTGTTCGTCCGTCCGGTGGAGACCGACCGACTACCGCCGCCGCTGCGGGCCCGGATCACGCCGGCCCTGTACGACCTCGACCCTGACGCCGCTCGCGACCTCCTGCGGTTCGCCCTGGAGCCGGAACGCCCCGACCGCCCCCCGGTGTTCCCGGGGGCGACCAGTACCGACAACGGCCAGCAGGCGCTCCTGACCCGGCGGCTTGTCAACGCCCTGCAACGGACGGCCGTCCTGCAGAGCCGGGACACCTTCCACGACCTGGTCGCTCCCCTCGGCGTATTCGTGCGGGACGAGGTGTCTCCGCGTACCCGGCTCTTCGAGGTCGTTCGCAGCCTGAAGTCCCGTCCAGGTGGTCTGACGCAGCTCGTGGAGGCTCTCGAAGAGCTTGAGCCCCACAGTCTCGCGGTGACGGAGGCCCGCCACATCGTCGACGAGATCGAGCACGGCCGGGCACCCCGATGAGCGCCGCTCTTCCGCCGCGGCCAGCCGCGGTGTACCCGCCACCGGTGCCGCACTGGTTCTTCACCGGCTACTCGGACGACAAGAACAACCTCCCGTTGGTCGAGCGCTTCCACAAGGATGTCGAACAGCATGTCGGGCAAATGCTCGGCAACGCGGTTCCCGGCAGCGGATTCGTCGACTTCAGGGACATCAGGCCAGGTGAACGCTGGGAGGACCGGATCATCGCGAGCGGTGTCTGCACGGCGCAGGCCATGCTGGCCCTGTACTCGCCCAGCTATTTCCAAAGTCACTGGTGCGCCCACGAATGGACTGTGTTCAACGCCCGGCTGAACCGCCGCGCCGGCCTCGGTGAATCACCGTTCCTCGTCGGCGTCCTTTGGCAGGCGATCGGCCTGAAGGTGCCGGAACCCGCTGCCGCATACCAGTACGTGCGCCTGGGCGCCAGTACCAAGTACGAGCAGCGTGGACTGATGTCCATCGTGCCGCGCGGGGAAGGCCAGGTCCACCAGGAGTACGAGGACCTCGTGCACGAGGTGGCGAAGCTCCTCGTCGAAGCGCACTCCGCCGCGCTCGCGCCGATCCGGGTCGAGGACATCGCGACGTTACGTCCGGAGTTCGGCGCCGAGTCGTCCTTGCCGATCGACTATGTGCTCGCCTACGCCGACCGCGACAACGACCGTGACTGGGGCAGATGGGCTTACAGCCAGCTCCATCACGGACACGGCGTCGACGTTCTCCCCGCCGAGTGTTTCGGCCGAGCACCCGCGGAGCTCCTGAGAACTTCACTGCTTCGAGCGAGGCGCTTGGTCGTGCTGCTGTCCCGGGACAGCCTGACCGGCCCATGCCTGCACAGACGGGTCCTGGAGGAGATATACGCGGACCCGGACCTCAAGCCCGATCTACCGCGACTCGTCCCGGTGTTCATCGACGACATCCCCCCGGAGGAGGTCCCCACCGGGCTGCCCCAGGACGGAGCAGCCGCGCTGTACGGCATCCCCGACCCGATGTCACAACGCGAAATCCTCCTTACCGCCGTCAACGCCCCGGTCCGCGCACCGACGGCCGTCAGAAAGGCGGCGCCGGCGTATCCGGCCGGCGCCGTCAGCCCGTTCGAGAGCAGGCTGGTCGACAAACTGTCGGTGGCCTCCTCCCTGATCGATCCGGATGTCCGATCCATCTGGTTCGAGGCCACGGGGTTCGGCGTGGCCGAGGAGCCCAAATCGAACCTGCCGACGCGCCCCTGGCTGCTCGCCGTTGTGCGCGTCGCCAGGAAGCTGCCCGACGGCTACGAGCGTCTCGCCCTGGCCCTGAAAGCCGTCGGTTCCGAGCTCGAAGCCATCGAGGTGCGCAAACTCATCGACGACCGCGACGCCTAGAACAGCGCGCTGTACGCGTTGAGGGCCGGCTGGCCGCCCAGATGGGCGTAGAGCACCGTGGAGTCACGGTCGATCTCGCCCCGATCGACCAGATCGATCATCCCGGCCATCGACTTGCCCTCGTACACGGGGTCGGTGATCATCCCCTCCGTCCGGGCCGCAAGGCGCATCGCCTCCAGGGTGGTCTCGTCGGGGATGCCGTAGACGCCCGCGTGGTAGCGCTCGTCGAGTTCGACGTCCGTCACGGTCAACTCACGCTTGACGCCTATGAATTGCCCGGTGTTGTGGGCGATCCGGGCGATCTGCTCGCGGGTGGTGGCCGGCTTGGCGGAGGCGTCGATGCCCAGCACGCGGCGTGGCCGGCCGCCCGCCTCCTCCAGGGCCGCGAAGCCGGCGACCATGCCGGCCTGGGTGGAGCCGGTCACCGAGCAGACGATGACCGTGTCGAAGAAGACGCCCGACTCCCGTTCCTGCTCGGCGACCTCGTACGCCCACCCGGCGAAGCCGAGGCCGCCCAGCGGGTGGTCGGAGGCGCCGGCCGGGATGGCGTACGGCTTGCCGCCGGACTCCTCGACCTCCCGCAGCGCCTGCTCCCAGCTCTCCTTGAAGCCGATCCCGAACCCGGCCCGTACGAGCCGTACGTCCGCCCCGGCGAGGCGGCTGAGGAGGATGTTGCCCACCTTGTCGTAGACGGAGTCGGGCCAGTCCACCCAACTCTCCTGGATCAGGACGCACTTGAGCCCCGCGCGGGCGGCGACGGCCGCGACCTGGCGGGTGTGGTTGGACTGCACGCCGCCGATCGAGACGAGCGTGTCGCAGCCCTGCGCGAGCGCGTCGGCGACGAGGTACTCCAGCTTGCGGGTCTTGTTGCCGCCGTATGCGACACCGGAGTTGCAGTCCTCGCGCTTGGCCCAGAGGGAGGCGCCGCCGAGGTGGGCGGTGAGGCGCTCCAGCGGGTGCACCGGTGAGGGGCCGAAGAGCAGCGGGTAACGGTCGTACGAGGAAAGGGACATGGGTCCTCCCGGGTCAGTCGTCGTCGGCCGGGTCCTCGTCCGCGAGGTCGGCGAGGCTGCGCCAGATCTCCGCGGTGACGTCGACCGCGGTGGCCGTGTCACCGGACGCGCAGGCCGCGATGAGCCGTTCGTGCAGTCCGGCCGAACGGCAGTTGCCGCCCTCCCCGAAGCGACGTCGCTCCAGGCGGCGGATGAGCGGGGTGTAGCGGGCGACGGTGGCGGCGGCGGCGCGGTTGCCGCTGACCCGCACCAGTACGTCGTGCACCTGGTCGTCGGCGCGCAGCGCGAGGTCCACCTCGCCGGCCGCGACGGCGGCGGCGAAGCGGTCGTTGGCGGCGCGCATGACGTCCAGGTCCGCGGCCGTCATCCGGGGCACGGCGGTCCTGGTCACCAGCTCGTGCATGGCGCCGACCACGGCGGCCGCGTCCCGTACGTCGGCCGCGACGACCGGCGTCACCCGGGTGTAGCTCTGCGGCTTGCTCTCCAGCAGGCCCTCGTCCACGAGCCGTGAGAACGCCTCGCGCACCGGCGCCCGGGACAGCCCCAGCCGCTCGGCGAGATCGGCGTCCCGCACGACCGCGCCGGGCTCGATCTCCCCGGCCACGATGGCGTCCCGGATCGCTTCGTAGGCCCGGTCCCTCAGCAGGGTCCGGCCGACAGGTCGTATGGCCTCCATGAACTGAAATGTTAGATGTCAGCCCTCGGCCCGACAAGAGACGGGCAAGGGAAGAGTGGCCCGCACTCCCCACGTGGTGCGGGCCACTCTCGTCCGGGGCGTTTCCGCCTCAGGCCGCCCAGGGCCAGTCGGCGTCCCGCGCGGCCTCCAGCAGCGGAACCATCCGGAAGGCCGCGTCGGACAGGCCGCCGAAGGTGTGCCGGTTGCCGGTGCCCGACGGGCCGTGGCCCGCCCGGTACCCGGCGAGGTTCCAGGTGTAGACCGGCACGTCGGCCGGGACCTGCTCGGTCGGGTCGCCGTGGTGGCTGGGCGCGTACTGCTCGTCGGTGACGATCAGCACCCGGTCGTGCCTGCGGTAGTGCCGGCGCACGGCCTCGGTGGTGTCCGTGCCGCCGAGGTCCCCGAAGCGCTCCAGGATCCTCAGCACCGACTCCCCCTTTCGGAAGGCGATCTCGCGGCTGTCGGAACCGAACTGCACGAGGTCCGCGTTCGCCGCCCGCAGCGCGAGCGCCGTACCGAAGATCGCCGCCGCGTCGGCCCGGTTGAGCTGCGAGCGGTCGGACAGCCGCGACCAGAACATCGAGCCCGAGCGGTCGACGAGCACCAGCGTGCGGCCCGGCAGCCTGGGCACGTTGGCCAGCGAGTGGCCGAGCGCCTGCTCCAGCGGGTACGCCCAGCGCAGCGAGGGCGCGTGCTGGTACGCGGCGAGGTACCGGAAGGGGAACTGCCGCGAGCGCGCGACCTGGGCCGGGTCGCTGATCCGCGCGGCGACCCGGGCCGCGACCTCGTCGGACACACCGGCCTCGTCGAAGTTGCGCAGGTTCCGTACGAGCGCCATGGCACCCATCGACGGAATCACGGCCTCCCAGGCCTCCTTGTCCATCGGCCCCTGGAGCCAGCCCGCCAGTGCCTCCCACGTCATGCCGGCCGCCGCCAGCCGCTCGGCGCCGCCGTCCGACGTGACGACGGTCCGCCGCCGGTCGACGGGCAGCGCCATCAGCTCGCGGTGTGCGGTGAGGACGTCGCTGGACGCGGGCGGCAGCGCGGTGTCCGGGTTGTGCCGGCGGTCGAGGGCGTACCGGAACAGCTCGCCCTGCCACGGCTTGTCCGGGTCCGGTGCCGCGTGCACCAGGTTGAGGATGTCGCCGAAGCGGTAGCCCTTGGACGCGGTGTCGTACTTCAGCAGCGACTTGCCGCTGTACAGACGCCGTACGGCGTCCGCGACACCGCGCTTGAGGGGCTTGGGGACGTTACGGCCGTACAGCGCCGTCCAGTACGCGAGCAGCTCGCCGGGCTCGTCCGGCCGCTGGAGGACGGAGGCGACGACCTGCCGGTTCGACGGGCCGTCGGTGGCGCCGGCGTCCAGGCGGGCCTTGACGTACTCGGCGGCGCCCACGACGGAGGCCGTACGGAGGTTGCCCTCGCCGCGCAGCCAGCCGAGCAGGCCGGCCGTCCACTGCGGGTCGGTGAGGGCAAGCTCGCGCACGAGCCGAGCGAAGCGGTCGTCGCGGTCGGCGCCGGTCTCGTAGAAGGTCTTCTGGGAGACGAAGTTGGAGACGGCGAGCAGGAACAGCTCGGAGCGCGCGTCGCGCTCACGGCCGCGGCCGCCCTCGTAGGTGCGCAGCACACGGCCGGTCGAGGTGACCCGCGAGGTGAAACGCGCCTTGGCGGCGCGCGTGTTGAATCGCGCCATGTTGAATTCCCCCCGAATTCGTTCGTGTTTCGGAGGAAGGCGCAGCAAAAGATGGGTGCCCGAGATCAGGAGTCGGCGACGGACTTTAGCCTGGTGCTCTGCCGAATTGAGCTACACCGACCCGAGGTCGATGACGGGATTCGAACCCGCAACCGCCAGATCCAATGAAGTAACCGTTGCCTGCGCACCGGGCACCCACCATGAGCTGCGCCTCCCGAGATCAAGTCGGCGGCGGCTGGGATTCTTTGGAAGAGAAGTAGCCGCTGCCATCGCACCGGGAGGTGCGTGACGTTGTGATCTCACTGTAGGAGGCGCAGCTCGGGACGGGCGAGCGAATTAATGGCCGCCGTGGGTGTATTACCGCCGCTGCCGCTTCCAGGGACCGGTGATGGCGAGCATGATTCCGGGCGTCTGGATGTTGGCGTAGAGGGTGCGGCCGTCGCAGGAGAAGGTGACGCCGGTGAACTCGCTGTATTCCGGCTCCTCGGCGGTGCCGATGTTCAGTTCGTTGCGGGCGATCGGGTAGGTGCGGCCGCTGTCGGTGGCGCCGAACAGATGCTGGATGCCCTCGCCGTCCTCGGCGATGACGAGGCCGCCGTACGGGGAGACGGTGATGTTGTCGGGGCCGTCGAAGGCGCCGTCCTTGGACGGGTCGGGGTTGACGCCGATGAGGACCTTCAGGGTGAGGGTGCGGCGCTTGGGGTCGTAGAACCAGACGGAGCCGTCGTGCGGCTGACCCGGGCTCTCCGCGCGGGCGTAGGAGGAGACGATGTACACGCCGCCGTCGCCCCACCACATGCCTTCGAGCTTGCGGGCGCGCGTGACCTGGCCGGTGGTGAACTGCTTGCGCACGGACGTCGTGCGCGCGTCACGGTCGGGCACGTCGACCCAGTCGACGCCGTAGACGGTGCCGATCCTGGTGGCGCGGGAGAGGTCGTCGACGAACTTGCCGCCGGAGTCGAAGCACTTGAACGCCTGGAGCGTGCCCGCGTCGTCGGCGAGGGTGCGCAGCTTGCCGCGGCCGTGGTGGAAGTGCTCGGGCGGGGTCCAGCGGTAGAGCAGGCCGTTGGGGTTGGAGGCGTCCTCGGTGAGGTAGGCGTGGCCGCGCTTGGGGTCGATGACGACGGCCTCGTGGGCGTAGCGGCCGAGCGCCTTGATGGGCTTGGGGTTCTTGTTGGCGCGGTGGTCGGCGGGGTCGACCTCGAAGACGTAGCCGTGGTCCTTGGTCATGCCGTTGGCGCCGGCCTTGTCCTCGGTCTCCTCGCAGGTGAGCCAGGTGTCCCAAGGGGTGCTGCCGCCCGCGCAGTTGGTGGCGGTGCCGGCGATGCCGACCCACTCGGCGACGCGGCCGTCGGGGCGCACCTCGACGACCGTGCAGCCGCCGGAGGCGGCCGGGTCGTAGACGAGGCCCTCGGTCAGCGGAACCGGGTGGGGCCACTGGGCGCGGGGGCCGCCGAGCTCGTGGTTGTTGACCAGGAGGGTGGTGCCGCGCGGGCCGTCGAAGGCGGCCGTCCCGTCGTGGTTGGAGGGGGTGAACTCGCCCGACTCCAGTTTGGTCTTCCCGCTGTAGGTGATGACGCGGTACTTGAATCCGGCGGGCAGCGCGAGGAGGCCCTCGGGGTCCGCGACGAGCGGTCCGTAGCCGACACCGCCGCCGTGGGCGTCCGCTGACTCCTCGCTCGCGATCTCGGACTCGGTGGAGGCGAGGGCGTTCGGCGCGGTGGCGAGAACGCCGGCGCTGCCTGCCAGCGCGACACCGGTGACCGCGGATGTTCTGGCGAAGTCCCTACGGGTGAGCGACATGGTGTCTCCTGATCACAGTGGGTGCGCCGTGGAGGGTGGCGGACTTCGATCGGCGACACGGTCCCGCTCACGTCTTAACACCAGTTGAACAACACCCAAAGGGGCGCGGGACGGTGTCGATATGCGGCTCCGCCGCGTGGGCGCGAGCAACCACGACCAACCCGAAGCCGCCTTCCGGCAGTCACCCCCCTTGCTGCGACCGCGCCTTGAACGCGGCCTTCCGCGCCTCCTTCGCGACCTTCTTGTCCGGGTGCAGCCGGCCCATCGCCTCCAGGACATCCGCGGTCGCCGGGTGCTCCACCCGCCAGGCCGCCGCGAAGAACCCGCTGTGCTGGGCGGCCAGGCCCTCCACCAGGGCCCGGAGTTCGTCGGAGTTCCCCTCGGCCGCGAGCTGCGCGGCCACCGTGTCGACGGTCAGCCAGAACACCAGGTCCTGGGAGGGCGCGGGCACCTCCGGGAACCCGGCCTCGGTCAGCCACACGCGTGCGAGGCCGCCCAGTTCCGGGTCGTCGAGGACCTCCCGCAGCGCCGGCTCGGCCTCCGGGCCCACCAGCGACAGGGCCTGCTGGCACCGCAGCCGCCTGAGCGGTGCCCCGGCGTCCGCGCCGCGCGCCGCCGCCAGCAACTCCCGTGCCGCGGCCAGGGACTCGCGCCGGGCCAGCCACTGCTCGGTCTCGGTCTGCGCGGCGGCCTGCGGGAAGGTGGCCGTCCCGTCGAGGAGCGCGTCGGCGCCCTTGTCCGCGAGGTCGCCGACCGCGGGCGCCTCGAACCCTGCCTCCAGCAGCCGCGCGCGCATCCCGTACAGCCCGAGCGGGGTCAGCCGCACCATGCCGTAGCGCGACACGTCGGTGTCGTCGATGCCGCCCGGCGGTTCCTCGGCGGCCTCGGCCTCCGCCATCAGCGCCTCGTCCACCGGCTGGTACTCCACGAGACCGACCGGGTCCAGCAGCCGGAACTGGTCGTCCAGGCGCATCATCGCGTCGGAGACCTGCTCCAGTACGTCGTTGGTGGGCTCGCCCATGTCGCTGGGCACGATCATCGACGCGGCGAGGGCGGGCAGCGGCACGGGTCCGTCGCCCGGCCCGTCCTCACTGGCCGTCAGCAGATACAGGTTGCCGAGCACGCCGTCGAGGAACTCCGCCTCGGCCTCCGGGTCCCAGTCCAGCCGGGAGAGGTCGACCTCGCCGCCCTCGTCCATGGCGTCGACCAGGTCGTCGAGGTCGGGCACGCTCGCGTCGGCGAGCACCGTCTCCAGCGCCTCCAGCCACAAGGCGAGCACGTCGTGCGGGGCGCCGCCGGTCAGCAGCGCCAGTTCCGCGCCGGCCTCGACGGTGCCCTCCTCCTCGTCGGCGATCTCGACAAGTCCGGTGTCGACGGCGACCCGCCAGGCCTCGGCGGCGTACGCGGCGGCGTCGTCCCCGCTCAGTCCGAGTTCCTCGGCGGCGGCCGGCAACTGCTCGTCGACGAGGCCGCCCCCGGCGTCGATCCGGGTGTCGGGCCCGGCCCAGCGGGCCAGCCGCGCGGCGCGCGAGAGCAACGGCGTGGACAGCGCGTCCCGCGCCAGCTCCGCTTCGGGGTGCAGCCGTACCGGCGGCAAGGGGGCGCTGTCTGACATCGGATGGTTCTCCTAGGCGCTTGCACGGCCGTGCTCAGCACGGCTCATCAGCCGCTGCACACCGCGGCTCAGTCGCTCAGCCTAGACGGATTTGGACCCATGCCGCCCGGTTCATCTCCCTGTCGGCCGGTGTACATGGCCGAAACCTTGACAAGTGGCGTGACCACGCAGGAGATTACGCGCGTAGAAATTTGGCGGACATCTGTTCACTGTATTTTCTACGCGCGTTGCAGTCCGACCGGGCATGACCGACCGGTCCCACGCTCCATCCCGCTTTTCACCCTCGTCCCGGCACCCACGCATGTCCCCGGAGGGATCCCGTTGCCGAGCAAGAAGTCCGCGCGTCTCGCCGCGCTCACCGTCGCCGCCGTCTGTTCCGCGGCGTCCACCGTCATCCTCACGGCGCCCGCGCACGCCGACTCCATGCGCATCCATGACGTCCAGGGCAGTACCCGAATATCCCCGTACGCCGGCAAGCAGGTCACGGACGTGGCCGGCATCGTCACCGGCGTACGCACCTACGGGTCGTCCAGAGGCTTCTGGATCCAGGACCCGACCCCGGACGACAACCCGGCCACCAGCGAGGGCGTCTTCGTCTTCACCAGCTCCAACCCGAAGGTCGCCGTCGGCGACTCCGTCCTGGTCTCGGGCACGGTCTCGGAGTACGTCCCGGGCGGCGCCTCCTCCGGCAACCAGTCGCTGACCGAGATCACCAAGCCGGTGATCACCGTCGTCTCCAGCGGCAACGCCGTCCCGGCCGCCAAGGTGATCGACGCGAAGTCGGTCCCGGCCGCCTACAGCCCCGGGGGCGACACCGCCGCCGGCGGCTCCGTCAACGGCCTGACCCTGGAGCCCGGGAAGTACGCCCTGGACTACTACGAGTCCCTCGAGGGCGAGAACGTCCAGGTCGCCGACACCCGCGTGGTCGGCGCCACCGACCCGTACACCGAGCTGTGGGTCACGGTGAAGCCGTGGGAGAACCGCAACCGCCGCGGTGGCACGGTCTACGGGACCTACGACTCCCAGAACACCGGCCGGCTGCAGATCCAGTCCCTGGGCAAGACCGCCGACTTCCCCACCGCGAACGTGGGTGACGTCCTTCAGGGTGCCACCGCGGGCCCGCTGGACTACAACCAGTTCGGCGGATACACCCTGGTCGCCAACCAGCTCGGCACGCTGAAGAGCGCCGGTCTGAAGAAGGAGGCCACGCAGAAGCAGTCGCGCGGCGAGCTGGCGGTCGCCACGTACAACGTGGAGAACCTGGACCCGTCCGACGCCACGTTCGCCGAGCACGCGTCCGCGATCGTGAACAACCTCCAGTCGCCCGACATCGTGTCCCTGGAGGAGATCCAGGACAACAACGGCGCGACGAACGACGGCACGGTCGCCGCCGACCAGACGATGACCAAGCTGATCGACGCGATCGTGGCCGCGGGCGGCCCGAAGTACGACTGGCGCTCGATCGACCCGGTGAACAACGCCGACGGCGGCGAGCCGGGCGGCAACATCCGCCAGGTGTTCCTGTTCAACCCGGAGCGGGTGTCCTTCACCGACCGTGCGGGCGGCGACGCCACGACCGCCGTCGGTGTGACGAAGGTGCGCGGCAAGGCCGCCCTGACCCTCTCCCCCGGCCGGATCGACCCGGCGAACGCGGCCTTCGGCAGCAGCCGCAAGCCGCTGGTCGGCGAGTTCGTCTTCCGCGGCAAGACCGTCTTCGTGATCGCCAACCACCTCAACTCCAAGGGGGGCGACCAGGGGCTGACGGCGCAGTACCAGCCGCCGAGCCGCAGCTCCGAGGTCCAGCGCCACGCGCAGGCCACGGCGATCCACTCGTTCGTCAAGGACGTCCTCGACACGCAGAAGAACGCGGACGTCATCGCCCTCGGCGACATCAACGACTTCGAGTTCTCCGACACCGTGAAGATCCTCGAGGGCGACGGCGAGCTGTGGTCGGCGATCAAGTCGCTGCCCAGGAGCGAGCGTTACTCCTACGTCTACCAGGGCAACGCCCAGACGCTGGACCAGATCCTGGTCAGCCCGTCGATCCGGCGCGGCTGCGACTTCGAGTACGACAGCGTGCACATCAACTCGGAGTTCAACGACCAGATCAGCGACCACGACCCGCAGGTACTGCGCTTCCGCCCGTAACCTCCGGTGCGGCTCAGGGCTGGCTGAACACGCCGTTCAGCCAGCCCTTCCACATGTCCTCGTCCGCCTCGGCGTCGGCGCCGGGCGCGAAGTCGTGGACCGACATGCCGACCATGTAGCCCCAGTGGTTGCGGCCGAAGAAGCGGATGAGCGCGTCGTCCGTGCGCAGCCCGAGGAAGTACGGGTTGCGGAAGTCGACGACGGCGTCCAGGACCTGCCCCTTCGGACCGCGCACCTGCACGCTCGCGCCCTGCGCGGTGTCGTCGGCGAGGCCGAGCGCACGGCCCACGGTGACGAACGCGTCGGCCGCCTTGGACGCCTCGGGCCCGTCGAAGGTGGCGAAGGCGGTGACCGGGCGGCCCCGGAAGCGGGTGAGGTACTGGCGCAGGGTGTGCAGATAGAACTCGGTGTGCCGGTTGGCGCCGTCGTACTGGTTGTCCCAGTCGTCGACGAAGATGCCGCTGTGCACGTACCGCACCCAGGCGCGGCGGCCCTCGTCGCGCGGCTCGACGGTGTAGTCGAGCTGGTTGAGGGTCTGCTCGGAGATGCCGTCGACGTTCTCGACGCGGTTGGTGTAGTGGTGCGGCGGGTCCCAGGCGGTCACCTCCGAGCCGAAGGGGCCCTTGCCGCCCACTCGCGGCTCGGGTGCCTCCATCGGCCACAGCCAGCCACCGGTACCGGCGGTCACGGCCTCCCACACCTCCTGCGGCGTGGCGTCGACCTCGAACTCGCCGACGATCTCGAATTCCTTGGACATGGTGGGCTCCTGGTACTACGGGTTCAGTTCGGGGTTTTCCGTCGTCTCCGGGGTGGCCGACGGTGGTTTGACCGTGGGGTGGACGGCGACGACGATCCGGTGATCGCGGCCGCCCTCGGCGCCGGGCGCGTCGTACTTGCGGATCAGCGCGCTCACTCCGGCCGTCAACTCCTCGATGAACGCCGCCCGTTCGGCGGCCGAGGCGAAGCGGACCTCGCCGTCCAGCGCGTAGGTCGCCAGCCGCTTGCGGGCCTTGGCCGCGCCGGTGATCAGCGAACCGACGTCCCGTACGAGGCGGGCGCCGAGCGCGAGCAGCCAGCGGGCCGAGAGCTGGTCGCGGAAGCGGTCCGGGTCCGGCTGCACCGAGGCGAGCGCGAGCGGCGAGATCACGTACGACGCGGCTGTCGCCCGCATCAGCCGCTCGGTGACGTTGCCCTTGCGGCGCTCGCCGGCCAGCTCGACCAGGCCGTGCCGCTCCAGTGCCTTGAGGTGGTAGTTCACCTTCTGCCTGGGCAGCCCGACCTTGCCGGCCAGCATGGCGGCCGACGCGGGGCCGGCCGCCAGTTCGGCGAGCAGCCGGGCCCTTATGGGGTCCAGGGAGACGGCTGCGGCCTCGGGGTCCTCGATCACGGTGACGTCCAGCATGGGTCCACCGTCTCACCGAAAACTTTTTTTGTCCAGGAGGCTAAAGTTTTCGGTGGAGGGGCCGGTCAGGGAGGGGTTCAGTCTGGGATCAGCCCGAGGGCGTAGTCGTACCGGCTGACCGTGCTGCTCTTCAGCCCCGGCCAGGTCTGCACGCGCTCCCACTGCTCCCGTGCCGAGCCGATCCCGTCACCCGGGGCGGCGAGGGCGTCGATGTGGGCCTGGGCGCTCTCCCACTCGGCGTAGTTGAGGACCCGGTCGCCGTCGGTGCCGAGGTGGAAGTGGCCGGAGATGCCGCCGGGGTGCGGGGCGGGCTCGGACTCCAGTGCCTCGACGACGGCATCGACCCAGGCGCGGCGGCTGTCGGCGGCGGACTCCTCGAACTCGATCTCGACGATCACGATGCAGCCCGGGACGCGGGTGTCGTCCGGTCGGCGGACGCTGCGGTAGTGGCGGTACCGGTCGAGCCGGAGCCGCTCGATGCCCGGCACGGCGGTGTCGATCTCGTCGACGCGCTCCTGCCGGTGCGTCTTGACGAAGGCCTCGTAGGCCTGCTCGCTCCTCCACTGCGAGTGGTGCAGGAGGGTGGAGGCGTCGTGGCCGGTGTAGACGTAGTAGCCGAGCAGCCCGTCGGAGGGCCAGGGGCGGCGTTCCCAGGCGGCCCCGATCGCCTCGACGGTCTGCCGTTGCCGCAGCGGGGTGCCCACGCTCCAGGTGCTGAAGAAGGGGGCACCGGCCTCGGGGCGGGTGAGGTCGGGGTGGGCGTCGGTGCGACGGGTCATGGTGGCCTCCAGGGCTCGGCGGTCGGTGTGCGCACCGATCACCTTTCGGCCTCAAGCGGACTTGAGGTCAAGTGGGCTCTGGAGGGGGCGGGGTGTCGCCCTTGGATCACGCTTCCCGGGGTCGGCTGATCCGCACACGGCGGTGGGGGGGCGGAGACCCTGCCGCGTGCCTCCGCTCCCGCACCACGTCTGCGACCCCGCCGGGGCCGGCGTCCCAACCGGACCCGGCGGGGCCGCCGTCTCAGCGGCGGCGCCCGCCGCGCCTGCGGCGCAGCACCGAGGCCGCGACCAGCGCTCCGACCGCCGCACCGGCCACCAGCACGGGCCGGGGGTGCCGCAGGCCGGCCCGGACGACCGTGCCGAGCGGGCGCGGTGCGCCGTGCTCCGCCGCGCGGCCCGCCTCGGTCGCCCTGTCCTGGACGGTGTGACCGGCGCGGGTGGCCCGGTCCTGGACCGTGTGGCCGGCCTTGGTCGCCCGGTCCTGGACAACGTGCCCCGCGCGTGTCGCCTTGTCCTGCATCACGTGGCCGGCCTGGGCGGCGCTGCTGCGCAGTTGCACGGTCATCGCGCCCGCCTTGTCCTTCAGGTCGGCGGCGCGGGCCATGGCCCGGCCCTTCAGATCGGCCTTCTCCATCAACTCGGCCACGGTGTCGCCGAGTTCGCCGCGCGTCCGCTCGATCTGGTCACGCAGTTCCTCGGCCCCGTCGGCGGCCTTCGCGGCGGAGCCGTGCATGTCCCCCGCAGTCCTGTCCGTCATCGGTGCGCCCTTTCCTTGATCTCCTCGACGTCCGTCCTGACGCTGCCGAGAGCCTCCTCGGGTGTGGGAGGCGCGGCCCGGCGCAGCTGGGCGCGGCCGGTCGCCGCGAGCACGGCCGCGAGCGCGAACAGCACCCCGGTCACGATGAGCGCGGCGGCCCACAGGGACATCGTCAGGGAGAGGGCGGCGGTGGCGGTCGCGGCCAGGAAGAGCAGCCCGGCGTACGCGACGGCGCCCGCCGCGCCCAGCAGTCCGCCGCCGCGACCGGCCCGCCGGCCCTTCTGCGCCAACTCCTCCTTGGCGAGGGCGACTTCCTGTCGTACGAGTCGGGAGAGCTGTTCGCCTGCCTGTGCGACGAGTTCGCCCACGGAGTGGTGCTCCTCGCGCACCGGTTCGGGGGCCATGGTCCCGGTCACGGTGTTCCGCCTCCTCTCGGTTCGGAACTCCCGGGTACCCGGACCTGCCCCCGCTATCCCTCCCGTCCGCTTCCCGGTCCGCGCTCGCCCAGCCGGGCCAGCTGAGCCTGGAACCAGTCGAGGCGGGCCTGCAACAGCGCGGCCTCCGCGGTGAGTTCGGGAACACCGAGCTCCTCCACCGCGCCGAGGTCGCCCGGTGCCGCGGTCACCGTCCTGCCCGCGACCACCCGCAGCCCCTCCCCCGCCAGCCGGGCGAACCCCGCGAGCGAGACGGACGTACGGCCGCGCAGGCAGCTCCCGCAGGACGGGGCGAGCTCCCGCCAGCCGGGGCGGCCCCGTCCGGTGTCGGCCAGCGCCGTCGCGACCGTGCCGCAGGCGCACGGGCCGACCGTGGCGGTGCGCACCCGCTGACGGGCGTAGCGGAAGCCGCGTTCGAAGCGGATGTAGCGGCCGAGCACGGTCACGTCGAGCAGCACGGCCGCCCGGTGCTCGGCCGTGCACAGCAGCCCTTCGGCCGTCGTGCGGTCGTGCACGCAGTGGAAGCCGCAGTCGCAGCGGCGGCTGGGCGCCAGGTGTCTGAGGCCGTAGACGCAGGACGCGTCGGCCAGCACCCCGTACGGCAGCGCGCCGCCCAGCGACACACCGGTGAACCCGGCCCGGGTGCCGTCCTGGGACAGCATCGGGTGGGCGATCTTGTATCCGGTCGGCGGCTCCGTCGGGCGTTCCTCGGGCAGCCGCAGCCTCATCGGACGGCCGGGACCTCTTCGGGCTCGGACTCGGGCGCGGACGCGGGCGCCTCGATGTCGCGGATCTCGTCGGCGAGTTCGAGTTCTTCGTCGTGGGTCTGCGGCCGCTCTTCAGCGACGCCGGTGGCGAGTGCCTTGCCGAGCTTCATGACGCCTCCAGGACCAGGGGTCGTTGACCGTCCCGGCCATGGTGACCCATGACGCCCGGATTTGGACATAGGGCATACGGCCGCCTACCGCGTCCCCAGCGCCCGCGCCACCGCGTCCCTGACCTCCGGCTCCGAGGGGGCCGGCCGCCCCTGTTCGGCGGCGAGTTCGGCGAGCGAGGTCATGGCGACGCCGGGCAGGCCGCACGCGACGAACCTGGTGAACTCGACCAGGTCGGAGGTGATGTTGAGCGCGAAGCCGTGGCTGGTCACGCCGCCCCTGATGCGCATGCCGATCGACACCAGCTTGCGTCCGTCCGGCGTCCAGACCCCGACGAGCGACTGGGCGCCGGGCGGGGTGTCCCGGCGCACCGTCTCGAAGCCGAGGTCTGCGCAGGCGGCGATCAGGCCGTTCTCCACCCAGCGCACGATGTCGCCGGGCCCGCGCTCGCGCAGATTCAGCACGAGGTAGCCGATGAGCTGGCCGGGGCCGTGGTAGGTGGCCTGGCCGCCGCGGTCGACGGGCACGAGCGGGACCGTCAGGCCGGCGGGCAGCTCGGCGGGCGGGGTGCGGGAGCCGTAGGTGATGACGGGCGGATGGCTGAGGAGCGCGAGCCGGTCCGGGATCTCGCCGGCGCGGCGCCGCGCGACCCAGTCGGTCATGTCCCGCACGGCGTCCTCGTAGGGGACTTCGCCGAGGTCGACGCGCTCTACGCAGTCAACAGCCCTCATGTCGCAGGACTCCTTATCAATACCTGGTAGAAGAATTAAGTGGAGCTACGCGATCGTCCTGCCGAGACTACTCCCATGACGACAGCCGACGCCTCCGCCGCAGCCCCGCCGTTCGGCCGCGCCCTGTGCGCCATGATCACGCCCTTCACCCGGGCGGGGACACTTGACCTCGACGGTGCGCAGCGGCTCGCCGCCCGGCTGGTGGACGAGGGCTGCGACGGCCTGGTGCTCTCCGGCACGACCGGCGAGTCGCCGACCACGACGGACACCGAGAAGTCGGAGCTGGTCCGGGCCGTCCGGGAGGCCGTCGGCGAGCGGGCGTCGATCGTCGCGGGCGTGGGCACCTTCGACACCCGGCACACCGTCGAACTGGCCCTGGTGGCCGAAAAGGCGGGCGCGGACGGCCTGTTGGTGGTCACGCCGTACTACAGCAGGCCCCCGCAGGACGCGGTCGAGGCGCACTTCCGCGAGATCGCCGACGCGGCGGGGCTGCCGGTCGCGCTGTACGACATCCCCGGCCGCACCGGCACACGCATCGAGCCGGAGACCCTGATCCGACTCGCCGAGCACCCCCGGATCGTCGCCGTGAAGGACTGTTCCTACGACTTCCTCGGCACCCAGAAGGTGCTGGCCCGCACGGAGTTGGCGTACTACGCGGGCTGCGACGAGCACAATCTCGCGCTGTACGCGGTGGGCGGTGCGGGGTACGTCAGCACGGTCGCCAATGTGATCCCCCGTCACCTCCGCTCCGTGCTGGACGCGTTCGACGCCGGCGACACCGCGGGAGCGGCCCGGCTCCAGCAGCGCGCCACGCCCCTCATCGAGTCGATGATGTCGGCGGGCCTGCCCGGCGCGGTCACCGCGAAGGCCCTCCTGAACGAACTCGGTCTGCCCGCGGGCCCGGTCCGCGCACCACTGCGACCCGCCGACCGCGGGGCGGTCGACGGGTTGCTGTCGGCTTACGAGTCCCTCACGGCCGGCTGATCGACGTCCGCTCACCGGCGGGCGAAGACGGGCTCCCACTCCTGCCGCTCGGCGTTCAGGTTCTCCTCGCGGACCCCGCTCAGCGGGACGACCTTGTCGCTGCCGATGGTGACCAGCACCAGCCGCGGCCGGTACTCCTCGTCCAGGCTGGTCACCCGCTCCCAGGCGATGAGCCGCTTCTCGTCGGCCCAGGCCAGCAGATGGGCTCCACGGACCCTGGTGATCTCCTTGCCGGTACGGGGATCACGGATCGAGGAGTAGGACCGGCCGGGCGAGCCGTTGACCTCCTTGGTCAGGCCGAGGGCGGCGAGCCGCCCGCTCGGGGACAGCCGCGCGGGGACGTCCGAGCGCAGATGCTTCTCGTTCGCCGGTGCGGCCACCTCCCGGCCGTGGAGGTCGTAGAACTTCTGCATGCCGTCCGCGCCGCCGACGACCCGCTCGTACACCAGATCACCGGCCCGGCTGTAGGCGAAGTCCTGGCGGCCGTTGCCGTTCCGGTCGGGTCCGACCGCGCTCCAAGAACCCCGGCCGGAGGCGACGTCGAGGTCGTAGAAGCCGGTGCGGCTCGACCCGCGCCAGGCGGCCATCCACATCCACTCCTCCTTGCCGTCGGCGTTGATCACCTTCTCCTTGGTCTGGGTATCCGGGCTGTCCTCGTACGTCGTCGCGACGAGCCGGCTGCCGTCGTTCGAGAACGCCAGCCCGCCGACCCGCTGCCCGACCGGGATCCACCGCTCGACCTCCCCCGTCGTGAGGTCGAGCAGGCCGATCCGGCGGGCGGGCAGCTGCCGCTCCAGCACGGCCGCGGTCCGGATGCCGGGGGCGACGGCGACGAAGGACCACCGGGCGTCCTTCTCGTACTTCCCGGTCTCCGCGTCGAGCAGCCAGTAGGTGCGCTCGGAGACGGCACGGTCCTCGGCCAGCGGCCGGGTGCGCGCCGTGTAGTACGCGGCCAGCACCGCGTCCCCGGCCCCGATCACGTCGCGTGGGGGCGTCTGGTCCGGGTGGGCGTGGACGCCGTCCTGGTCCAGGACGTTCGCGGGGCGCACGTCCGGCTTGCCGGAGTCCAGCAGCGGCACCGCCACGGCGATACCCACGACGGCGGCGGTGGCCGCGGCGACGGAGGCGATCCGCCGGGTGCGGCGGCGCCTGCGGCCGGCGAACACCCGGTCGGCGAAGCCCGGCCCGGCCGCCGGCTGATCGGCGGCCAGCTCCCGCAGGGAGTCACGTACGAGTTCCTCGACGTTCACGGACGCACCTCCACGGGTGAGAAGTCACGGGACGGCCGCGGCCCGGGGTCGGCCGGGTCGAGAGCGGCCAGCTCCGGCGCGAGTGCGCGCAGCCTGGCCAGTGAGCGGTGGGTCGTGGACCGTACGGTGCCGACGGTGCAGCCGAGGATCCGGGCCACATCGGCCTCGGGGAGGTCCTCGAAGTAGCGGAGCACCAGGACGGTGCGCTGCCGTGCGGTCAGCCGGGCCAGGGCGCCGCGCATCAGCAGCCGCAGCTCGGCGGCCGCCGCGCCGTCGGGGCCGGCGGCGGCCTCCGGGGGCTCGGCGACGCTCAGCTCGCGCCGCCGCCACTTCAGCCGCCAGCGGCTGATCTGCTGCCGGTACAGGATCTGCCGTACGTACGCCTCCGGCTCGTCGATGCGATGCCAGCGGTCGGCCGCTTTCATGAGCGCGCTCTGCAGGAGGTCCTCGCCCGCGTGCCGGTCGCCGCCGGACAGCAGGACGGCGGTCTTCAGCAGCGCGGACGACCGGTTCTCCACGAACTCCCGAAAGCTGTCCTGCGCTTCGGCATCCATCGTCACCTTCTCTTCCCCCGGTCGGGCCGGATGCCCGCCGCTCCTGACCCATGTGACGCGTGCGGGTCGCCGCGGCTATGCCTGGGTGCGAGAGAAATTCAACGGCACGGGGCCGGGTCCGTACCGCACACCCCCTGCGATACGTCCCGGCCCCGGCTGTCTCCCGTGCCGCCCCGTGCGTGCTCAGCCCCAGGTGTACCCGTCGCCGACGAGCAGGAAGTGCTCCAGCACGTCCTCCATGGGGTCGTCCACCTGCCCCACGTTGACCAGCCCGATCCGGGGCCCGTTGTGCGAGCCCGTGTTGGTCTCGTCGGCGTGCGCGTTCCCGGCCGGCAGCCAGCAGGCCGCCCCCGCGGCGATCACCCCGACCACCAGTCGCGCCACGACCCGGCCCCGCTCGCCCGTCTCCACTCGACCCGTCATCAGCCCTCGGCCCCTCATCTCGTCGTTTCGGCGTGTGATCGGAAACTGCGTCCACCGGTTCATCTGCCCGGACCGCCGGGAGGTCACGAGGAGTAACCCGTACGTGAGCGTGGCGCGCCGCCCCGGTCACGCGAACGCCCTCCCAGGGACCGTGGTCGGTCGTGGGAGGGCGCTCGGCGATGACCGGTGGCCGACGGCCGTCGACCTGTCGGGGTCGGTCAGTTGTGGCTGTGCAGGATCTCGTTCAGGCCGCCCCAGACCGCGTTGTTCGGGCGGGCCTCGACGGTGCCGGTGACCGAGTTGCGGCGGAAGAGGATGTTGGACGCGCCGGACAGCTCGCGGGCCTTGACGATCTGGCCGTCGGGCATGGTGACGCGGGTACCGGCCGTGACGTACAGGCCCGCCTCGACGACGCACTCGTCGCCCAGCGCGATGCCGACGCCCGCCTCGGCGCCGACCAGGCATCGCTCACCGATGGAGATGATCACGTTGCCGCCGCCGGACAGCGTGCCCATCGTCGAGGCGCCGCCGCCGATGTCGGAGCCGTTGCCGACCACGACGCCCGCGGAGATACGGCCCTCGACCATGGAGGTGCCGAGGGTGCCGGCGTTGAAGTTGACGAAGCCCTCGTGCATGACCGTGGTGCCCTCGGAGAGGTGCGCGCCCAGGCGGACCCGGTCGGCGTCGGCGATGCGGACGCCCTTCGGCGCGACGTAGTCCGTCATGCGCGGGAACTTGTCGACCGACGTCACCTGGAGGTGCAGGCCCTCGGCGCGCGCGTTCAGCCGGACCTTCTCCAGGTCGTCGACGGCGACCGGGCCGAGCGAGGTCCAGGCCACGTTGGCGAGGAAGCCGAACTGGCCCTCCAGGTTCACGCCGTGCGGCTTGACCAGGCGGTGCGAGAGCAGGTGCAGGCGCAGGTAGACGTCGTGGGCGTCGATCGGCTTCTCGTCGATCGAGGCGATGACCGTACGGACCGCGACGACCTCGACGCCACGGCGGGCGTCCGGACCGATCGCCTTCGCGGCGCCTTCGCCGAGCAGCTCGACGGCACGCTCGGCGGACAGCCGCTCGCTGCCGGAGGGGCCGGGCTCGGCCACGAGCTCGGGCGCGGGGAACCAGGTGTCGAGAACAGTGCCGTCGGCGGCGATCGTGGCAAGGCCGGCGGCCACGGCGCCGGTGGTGCGAGGAGCAGTCGTGTCGGTCATGAGGGCAACCTAACCGGCCGGGGCGCGTCGGGGCTAACTCGGGCACGGGGCGTCTCAGGGTGCGGGCCGCCGGGCGGGTTCTCATACGGGCGCCGGCGACCCTTCGCGTTCGCGGAGACCCTGGGCGGATACTCATGCGGGCCCCGGGGCCCCTCCCGCGCGCGGGACCCCGCGCCCGGCCCCGCCCGCCCCTCCCGCGCGCGGGGACTCCGACGCCCGGGCCCTGCCCGACAGGCCGGCCGCGCACCCCTCGTGGCGCGGGCCGACCCGGTCCGACGTCCGGTGTCAGGGCCGCCGGCCCGCCTCGTTCACCACCGCCTTCACCACGTACGCGTTGCCGCCGACCACTTCGCCGTCCTCGATCGCGCGCTCGCCGACGATCTCGAAGGTCACGGGGTCGAGCAGCCACTCGTCGGCGTGCTTCTCGCCCTCGCGGCCGGGCTCGGGGAACCTGACGGCGACGGCGTACTGGCCGGCCTCGTCCTCGACCAGGTGGTCCACCAGCTTGGCGCCCTTCATCGTGGCCAGTGCGCGGTACAGGCCCGCCAGGCCCTTGGGGGGCTGGACGTAGGCGTCGAGCAGAACCGAGATCTCGGTGTAGTCGTTGCCCTCCTGGGTCCGGCTCTTGTCGTCGACGAGTGCGTTCTCCTCGCGCAGCGCCTTGAGCGTGCCCTCGCCGTCGGCCGGCAGGGTGGCCAGGAAGCGGTACATCTCGCGGGGCGAACGGTCGTCGTACTCGTCGCCGAGCCCTTCGAGGTTCAGCTCGGTCGTCTCGAGTTCTCCCGGGTCATCGGCCCCGGGCCTGGGGTAGGAGGCGAGCTCGGCACCGTCGTAGCGGAGCCATTTCTCCAGCTCGAAGTCCGCGTCGTCGTCCCCCTCCTGCGTCTCCTTGGCGTAGATCCACTGCTCCGCGCGCGGTTCGGCGACCGGTGGCTGTCCTTCCACCGTCCGTGCCGCGAACTCCAGCAGCTCGCGCGCGCTCATCCCCTTCAGATCGAGGCCCGGCGCCACGGCGGGCGTGCCCTCACGTCCCGCCCGGTGCCCGTTGGCCAGCAGCGTCGCGGTGATGACGACCGCCGTCACGGCGACGAAGACCGCGGCGACCAGCAGCGGGCTCCGTCGCCCCCATGTCACCCGGCTCCGCTTCGCCGTCAGTGCCGTCTCGACCAGCCGGGCCCGCCCCGGCGCCAGCCGCGCCCGGTCGGCGACGGGGGCCTCGGCCCGCAGTTCCCGCACCTGGGTCATCTCGTCCACCCTCACACCACCTCCGCCGTGTCGCTCACGAATGCCGGATCGGCGCCCAGCGCCGTACGTACCTTGCGCCGGGCCCTGTTGAGCCGGCTGCGGACCGTCCCCACCGGGAGGTCCAGTGCCTCGGCGACCTCCTGGTAGGTGAGGTCGGCCCAGGCCACGAGGAGCAGCACATGCCGGTCGCCGGCCGAGAGCGAGGCGAGGGCGTCGGCGAGCGGGCCCTGCGCGGCGACGCGGCTGTCGGTGTCCTCCACCCAGGAGGCGGCGACCGGGTCGTGCCCCGTGCGGGCCAGCGCCCGCAGTGCCCGTACCTCGGCGCGGCGCTGCTTGCCGATGAGGTTGGCTGCGATGCCGTAGAGCCAGGGGCGTGCGCTGGGGCGGGTGCGGTCGTAGCGGGCGCGGATGCGGAAGGCGGTCAGGAAGGTGTCGGCGGTGATGTCGTCGGCCGCCGTCTCCCCGAGTCGCCGGGCCGCGTACCGGTGGATGTCGGGCGCGTGACGGTCGTAGAGCCGGGCGAACAGCTCGGGCTGTTCGAGCGATCCGGCCACTACGTCGGCGTCGTTCGCCACGCGTTCCGCCTGCGGCGGTGGTCCGCTCACAAGGCCTCCCCCTGTCGTGTCGTCCTGAGCGTGTCACCCCCTGTTCCCCGCAGGGCGGGGAAGAGTTCACGACAGGTCAGAAGCCTTGCTCCGCAGGGCATTTCGAGCCCGACCGGGCAGTGCGGCACCGCAGGTCAGGGAATCATCCGGCGCAGCACGTCACGCGCGTACTCCTGGTCGTACGGCGTCTCCGTGAGCAGCACCTGCAAGCAGATGCCGTCCATCAGCGCCACCAGCGCGCGTGCGGTGACGGGGTCGGTGCGGTGGGACAGTCGGTCGGCGAGGTCGTGGGCCCACTCGGCGGCGACCGGGCGCAGGGCGGGGCGGCGCAGGGCGGCGAGGTACAGCTCGTACTCCAGCTCCACGCCCGTGCGGTCGCCCGCGAGCCACTCGCCCATCCAGCCGGCGAGTTCGACGGCGAGGTCGGTCCCCGGGTCCTGAAGGCCGCCGCGCGAGGCGATGACCTTGGCGAAGCCCTCGTTCGCCTGGCGCAGCGCGGCGACCAGCAGGTCGTCGAGGGTCTTGAAGTGGTACGTCGTCGAGCCGAGCGGCACGTCCGCCTCGGCGGCGACGGTGCGGTGGCTCAGCCCGGCGATGCCCTTCTCGCCCACGACCCGGATCGCGGCGTCGATGATCCGCTGCTGGCGTTCGGGGTCGTAGCGCCGGGCCATCAGTGCGCACCGCCCAGGTTCAGCACGACCACGCCGACGATGATCAGCGCGATGCCGGCGGCCTTGGTGGCCGTCATCCCCTCGCCCATGAAAAGGATCCCGATGGTGGCGATGGCCGCGGTGCCGACGCCGGCCCAGATCGCGTAGGCGGTGCCCACCGAGACGGTCTTCAGCGTCTGGGCGAGCAGTGTGAAGGAGAGCAGGTAACCGAGGGCGGTCAGGAGCGAAGGCAGCAGCCGGCTGAAGCCTTCGCTGTACTTCATCGCGGTCGTGGCGGCCACCTCGGCCGCTATGGCTCCGGCGAGCAGCAGGTATCCCATATGTACAAGCGTACACAACGATGCGTACGGGCGTACACAAACTGGTCCTTCGCGTGAAACGGCCTCCCGGCCCGCCACTACTGCTTGCGCGCCTCGAAGCTGTCACGAGCCTGCTCGATGTGCCCGATGTAGCGGTGGGTCCAGTCGCACATGCCGTCGATGGTCACCCGCAGGGCCTGGCCCGGTTCGGTGAGGGTGTACTCGACGCATGGCGGCACCGTGGGGTGCACGGTGCGCTCGATCAGGCCGTTGCGCTCCAGCATGCGCAGGTTCTGGGTGAGCATCTTGTGGCTGATGCCCTCGACCTCGTCACGCAGCTCGCTGAAGCGCAGGGTGCTCTCCCCGATCGCCTCGATGATCAGCAGCGCCCACTTGTTGGCGATGTCCGTGAAGATCTCCCGGGCCAGCGAGTTCGCCCGCGTCACGTCCGCCTGGTCGACCGAGTCGCTGAGCTGCTTGGTACCCATGAGGTTCCCCAGTCACCGAAAAGTGCGTTCTTCCATGTCAGCGTTCACTCTCCTACGGTTCCCGAGTAACCACAAGTGACTACGGAGCCCGTGGCACGCGGCTCGGGCTCGGAGCGCAAGGAGCGGACAGCATGGCCATCACCCTGATGAACCCGGCCGGACTCGTGGAGGTCGACGCCTACCGTCAGGTGGCGATCGCCGGCGGCTCGAAGCTGGTCTTCGTCGCCGGGCAGGTCGCCTGGGACGCGGACGGTGTCACGGTCGGGACGGACGACCTCGCCGCCCAGGTCGAGCAGTGCTACCTCAACGTCGGAACCGCCCTGGCCGCGGCCGGCGCCACCTTCGAGGACGTGGCGAAACTGAACGTCCACGTCGTCGACTGGACCCCCGACAAGATGCCCCTGCTCATGGAGGGCATCACCCGGGCCGCCGCCAAGTTGGGGGTCACTCCCGTGCCGCCGGCCACGCTGCTGGGCGTCGCGGCTCTCGACGTGCCGGAGCACCTGGTCGAGGTCGAGGCCACGGCCGTACTCGACTGACCGGTCAGCAGGTGCGGCGGCGGTAGCCGGCCTCCCCCTGCGGTACGACGTCGAGGTCGCGCAGCACCACCGAGAGCCGGTCGCCCCACTGAGCGCAGGCGGCGGCGAGGCCGTCGGCGCGGTACTCGATGACGAACACCCGGTCGTCGTAGGCGTCCGCGTACTCGCCGCACTCGTCGTACTGACCGCACTCCTCGGCGACCGCGAAGTCGAAGCCCAGTTCGCGGCCCTGCCGAGCCAGGGAGGCCGCGTTCTTCTGGCCGATCGCGAGGCCCGCGGCGTGGGCACGGGCGGCGAGCAGCTTCCCGAAGGCCACGTTGTCGTCGGCGGTCAGCAGCCCCTCGGACCGCTCGTTCGAGTCGAGGTTGTCCGCCTCGACGGCCTGGTAGCCGGCGTCCGCGCAGCCGTCGATCCACTTCCCCACGATCCCGGCGAGCTGTTCGCGCTTGGCGGCGGTGGAGGTGTCCAGCAGGATCTCGTCCCAGTCCCGGTCGACGACCGGCGTGCCGTCGTCGTCGCGCAGCACCAGGTCGGGGGCGTGCTCCTCCCACCAGTCCGCGGCGTCCGGCTGGGCCTGGAAGGCGTTGACGTAGCAGATGTTGTACACGTCCGGCGCGGGCTTCGCCGTACGGTCGCGGGAGACCGCTTCCACGCCGCCGGGCGGCGGGTAGGCGCCGCCGATCTGGTAGTCGAAGCCGATGCCCGGCTCGGGCAGTTCCACCTTCGCGTCGCCGCCCGGGCCCGTGGCCGAGGGGGCGGTGGTGCGGTCCGGGGCGGCGCCGTCCTCGCCGTCGGACGCCGTGCAGCCGCCGAGGGCGAGCGCGCCGCACAGGGCCGCGACCGCAGGCGCTCGGCGAAGGGCACGGGGGACGCGGTGGACCATGATCCGGGGGCTCCTGTCGGTGCGTGAACTACGGTGCTGCCCGGCCATGATGCCCTGCTCCGGGCCCCGGGTTCGCACGTGCCCGCCCCTGCGGCGACCCGCGCACGCTCCCGCGTCCCCCTCGATACCGCCGGCCGAGCGGCAGTCCGCGCGCCGGGCTCATCCGGTGTGCTCTGCGCACAGGCATCCCACGCCCCGCTCGATCCACTCCCGGCCGGCCCACTCCGGATGCCGCTCGATCAGCAGCGCCGCGACCTCGGCGGCGATCTCGTCCTCGCCCATCGCGGAGTCCCGTCGCCGCCAGGTCTCGTCGCGCAGCTCCCGCAGATAGTCCCGGACCTCGGTGAGCACCTCCGGACCCCCGACGTCACCGTGTCCGGGGACCACCACCCGGGCCCGGTCGCCGACCAGTCGGTCCATCACCGCCAGCCAGCGCACGCCGGAGACGTCCGTGTCGTACGGCGGGAACCACGGGAAGATGGCGAACTGCCCGGTCTCGGCCAGGTCCCCGGTGAACAGCACCCCGGCGTCAGGCACTTCGACGACCTGGTCGCCCTTCGTGTGGCCCTGACCGGTGGCCCGCAGCCGGACGATACGGTCGCCGAGATCCAGTTCGTGACCGCCGTCGTGGACCACGTCGGGGGTGGGCGGGCGGACGCCTTCGAGGCGGCGGGCGATGTCCCCGCCGAAGCCGCGGAACATCTCCAGGTAGCCCGCGCCCCTGGTTCTGAGGTCGTCGGCCTGGGCGCGGTTGACCAGGTAGGTGGCCTCGTCGGCGAAGACATGGGCGCCGAAGGCGTGTTCGGGGTGGAAGTGGGTGGTGGTCAGGTACAGCCGGCGGCCCTTCGCGAACTCGGTGGCGAACGCGAGGACCTGCTCCGCGTTGGCGGTGCCGATGCCGGTCTCGACGACGAGCACGGCCCGGGTGCCACCGATGACGCCGATGTTGGGCACCAGCGGGACCCCTCGATCGGGGACCACCAGCAGGTCGGGGGCGATCTCCTCGGCACCCGCCGTGTGCACGGCGGGGTCGGGCAGGGCCCCGTGGGGCAACTGCTCATCGGGCAGCAGGGTTTCTTCGGACATCGGATTGTCAGCCATGCCCCGAGTCCACCTCCGAGGCGCCCCGGCCGTCCAAGACCCATCCGGTGGGCTCGATACCGGACGGGTATCGTCGCTGTTCATGGAGCTGCGCACCCTGCGCTATTTCGTGGCCGTCGCCGAGGAACTCCACTTCGGCCGGGCCGCCGCCCGTCTGCACATGAGCCAGCCGCCGCTGAGCCGGGCGATCAGACAGCTGGAGTCCGACGTCGGCGCCGCCCTGCTGCACCGCTCGCCCGCGGGCGTCACCCTCACCGCGGCCGGGACGGCGCTGCTGGACGAGGCGCGTGCCCTGCTCGACCAGGCCGACCGGGTCCGGGTACGGGTGGCGACGGCGGCCGGCGCCACCACCCTCACCGTCGGCTTCCTGGGCGACAGCACCGACCGGGGCGCGCGGCGGCTGGCCGACGCCCACCGGGGGCGCCACCCCGGCGTGGAGGTCCGTGTCCGCGAGACCGACCTGACGGATCCGACCTGCGGGCTGCGCGCAGGTCTCGTCGATGTCGCCCTGACCCGTGGGCCGTTCGACGAGACGGGGCTGACGGTGCACGAGTTGCGCGCCGACCCGGTGGGCGCCGTGCTGCGCGCCGACGATCCGCTGGCCCGCCGCGACCGGCTGACGCTGTCCGACCTGTCCGGCCGGCGCTGGTTCCGGTTCCCGGCGGGGACCGACCCGCTGTGGCAGGCGTACTGGAACGGCGGTGAGCGTCGCGAGGGTCCCGTGGTGCGCGGCGTCCAGGAGTGCGTACAGGCCGTGTTGTGGAACGGCACGGTCGGGATGACCCCGCTCGGGCACGAGATGCCCGAGGAGCTGGCCGTGGTCCCGGTCGTCGACATGGCGCCGAGCCGTGTGCTGGCGGTGTGGCAGGAGGGCGACAGGAACCCGCTGATCGGATCACTGGTCCGGATCGCGACGGCCGCGTACCGCGCCTGACGGCAAGTGGCCGCCGAGGAACACCGATTGACGCTGATTCACTCCGGTTCACTCGGAGAGAACGATGTGGATACGGGCCGTTCCAAACAGCTGCTCCCGAACCACTGGGTCCACTAGTGTTTCACCGTTCACATACCGGTCCTTCGCAGCCGCGGCTGTCGTCTCGTGACGCCGTTGGAGGAACACCGCATGCCTGAAAACAAGTCCCGGCCGTCCCAGGGCCAACCCTGGGAGGACGGCTGGGCCCCGGACACCTCTCGGGCACCGGGAACGCGCCGTCTGTGGCTCGCGGGCGGGATGGCGATGGCGACGGTCATCGCCTGCGTCACGGCAATAGCCATATCGGAGAGGGACTCCGACGGTCACTCAGCCGCAGCCTCGACTCCCGCGGCGGACTCGACGGTCCCCGGCCTGATCTCCTTCGCCTCGCCCTCGGGGACCGCTCCCCCGTCGGGCAAGAGCGGACTGTCGACGGAGAAACCGACGCCCGAGGCGCCCCATGAGCAGAACGCCTCCAAGCCCGAACCGGCGCCTTCCAAGTCCCCTTCCGGCGAGGCCGGTTCACCGACGAAGGCCCCGAAGCCCCCTGCCACCGCCACATGGCGCTCCGTACGCTCGGTCAACTACCCCGACCGCTACTGGCACATGAGCGACGGCCGGGTGGGCCTCGACCAGGTCCGCGGCTCCGAGTCCCGCGAGGACTCCACCTTCAAGCAGGTCAAGGGCCTGGCCGACAGCTCCTGCTACTCCTTCGCCACCCGCGACGGCCAGTATCTGCGCCACCGCAACTTCGTCCTGCGCGCCGAACGCAACGACGGCTCCGCCCTGTTCACCCAGGACGCCACGTTCTGCCCGCGCGGCTCGGCCTACTCCTCCGGCGCGACCATGCTGGAGTCGGTGAACTACCCGGGCTACTTCCTGCGCCACAAGAACTTGGTGGTCCGCCTCGAACGCTACGACCACAGCTCCCTGTACCTGGCGGACTCGTCGTTCCACCTGGTGGACGGGCTGGCCTGAGCCGGGTAGGCACAGGCACCCCGGTCGGCCGGGGCAGCCCGGGCACAGGAAAGCGGCGGCACCAGGCAGGTGCCGCCGCTTCCGCGTGAACGGGAATCTCAGACGTTGAACCCGAGCGCCCGAAGCTGCTCGCGGCCGTCGTCCGTGATCTTGTCCGGGCCCCACGGCGGCATCCAGACCCAGTTGATCCGGAGCTCGCTGACGAGGCCGTCCGTGGCGGACTTGGCCTGGTCCTCGATGACGTCCGTCAGCGGGCAGGCCGCCGAGGTCAGGGTCATGTCGAGGGTCGCGATGTTCGCGTCGTCGATGTGGATGCCGTAGATCAGGCCGAGGTTGACGACGTCGATGCCCAGCTCGGGGTCGACGACGTCGTACAGCGCCTCGCGGACCTCTTCCTCCGAGGCCGGCTTCATCTCAACGGTCTCGCTCATGCCGTCTTCCTTTCGGCGTCGGCTCCGCCCAGGGCCTGGGCCGTCGCGTCCTTCCACGCCATCCAGCTGAGGAGGGCGCACTTCACCCGGGCCGGGTACTTGGAGACGCCGGCGAACGCCACCGCGTCCTCCAGCACGTCCTCCATCGCGTCGTCCGGCTCGATCTTCCCCTTGGACTGCATCAGCTCCAGGAAGGTCTCCTGGATCTTCTGCGCGTCGGAGAGGCTCTTGCCGACGAGGAGTTCGTTCAGTACGGACGCGCTCGCCTGGCTGATGGAACAGCCCTGGCCCTCGTACGAGACGTCCTCGATCTTCGTGCCGTCGTACTTCACGCGCAGGGTGATCTCATCGCCGCACGTCGGGTTGACGTGGTGCACCTCGGCGTCGCCATCCCGCAAGCCCCGCCCGTGCGGGTTCTTGTAGTGGTCCAGGATGACTTCCTGGTACATCGAATCCAGCTTCATGCGATCGCTCGTCCCGTCAGCCGAAGAAGTTCCGGACGTGCTCCAGGCCGTCCACCAGTGCGTCGATCTCGGCCGGCGTGGAGTACAGATAGAACGACGCTCGCGTGGTCGCAGGAATTCCGTACCGCAGGCACACCGGACGGGCGCAGTGGTGGCCGACCCGGACGGCGATGCCCTGCTCGTCGAGGACCTGGCCCACGTCGTGCGGGTGGATGTCGCCGAGGGTGAAGGAGATCGCGGCGCCGCGGTCCTCGGCCGTGGTGGGGCCGATGATCCTGAGGTCGGGGACCTCCGTCAGCCGCTTCACCGCGTACTCGGTGAGGGCGTGCTCATGGGCGAGGATCTTGTCCATGCCGATCGAGTTGAGGTAGTCGATCGCCGCGCCCAGACCGATCGCCTGGGAGATCGGGGGCGTGCCCGCCTCGAACTTGTGCGGGGCCGGAGCGTATGTCGACGAGTGCATCGACACGGTCTCGATCATCTCGCCGCCGCCGAGGAACGGAGGCAGGTCCTCAAGGAGCTCCTGGCGGCCCCAGAGCACGCCGATGCCGGTCGGGCCGCACATCTTGTGGCCGGTGAAGGCCACGAAGTCGGCCTGGAGCGACTGCACGTCCAGCGGCATGTGCGGCGCGGCCTGCGAGGCGTCGATGCAGACCAGCGCACCGACCTCCTGCGCACGGCGCACTATCGCCTCGACCGGGTTGAGGGTGCCCAGGATGTTCGACACCAGCACGAAGGAGACGATCTTCGTCTTCTCCGTGATGATCTCGTCGATGTTGGACAGGTCGAGACGGCCGTCGTCGGTGAGGCCGAACCACTTCAGCTTCGCGCCCGTGCGCTGCGCGAGCAGCTGCCACGGCACGATGTTGGAGTGGTGCTCCATCTCCGTGATGACGATCTCGGTCTCGTGGTCCACCCGGTAGGGCTCGTCGGCCCAGCCGAGCATGTTGGCCACGAGGTTCAGCGACTCGGAGGCGTTCTTGGTGAAGATCACCTCGTTGCGCGAGGGCGCGTTGATGAACTCCGCGACCTTGTCGCGCGCGCCCTCGTACAGCGCCGTGGCCTCCTCGGCGAGGACGTGCACGCCACGGTGGACGTTGGCGTTGTGCTGCTCGTAGTACTCGGAGAGCACGTCGAGGACCTGGCGCGGCGTCTGGGAGGTCGCCGCGTTGTCCAGGTACACGAGCTTCTTGCCGTCGTGGACGACGCGGTCCAGGATCGGGAAGTCCTTGCGGAGCGCCTCGGTGTCGAGGAGGCCCGGCAGCTGTGTCACGCGGATGCGCCACCCTTCGTGTATGCCTCGTAGCCCTCGTTCTCCAGCTTGTCGGCGAGCTCGGCGCCGCCGGACTCGACGATGCGGCCCGCGGAGAAGACGTGCACGTGGTCGGGCTTGATGTAGCGCAGGATGCGCGTGTAGTGGGTGATCAGCAGCGTGCCGACCTCGCCGGTCTCACGGACCCGGTTCACGCCCTCGGAGACGACGCGCAGGGCGTCGACGTCCAGGCCGGAGTCGGTCTCGTCGAGGATCGCGACCTTCGGCTTGAGCAGCTCCAGCTGAAGGATCTCGTGGCGCTTCTTCTCACCGCCGGAGAAGCCCTCGTTGACGTTGCGCTCGGCGAAGGACGGGTCCATGTTGAGGCGCTCCATGGCCTCCTTGACCTCCTTCACCCAGGTGCGCAGCTTGGGGGCCTCGCCGCGGATGGCGGTGGCGGAGGTGCGCAGGAAGTTGGAGACCGAGACGCCGGGGACCTCGACCGGGTACTGCATCGCCAGGAACAGGCCGGCGCGGGCGCGCTCGTCGACGGACATCTCAAGGACGTCCTCGCCGTCGAGGGTGACGGAGCCGCCGGTGACGGTGTACTTCGGGTGACCCGCGAGCGAGTAGGCGAGGGTCGACTTGCCGGAGCCGTTGGGGCCCATGATGGCGTGCGTCTCGCCCTGCTTCACGGTGAGGTCGACGCCCTTGAGGATCTCCTTCGTGGCGTTGTCGGCCTCGACGGTGACGTGCAGGTCTCGGATTTCAAGCGTTGCCATGGGTGCCTCAGGACTCCTGGGTGAGGGAGGCGCGTACGTCAACAAGGACGCTGCCCCCTTCGATCTTTACGGGGTATACGGGGACGGGGCGCGTCGCGGGTAGGCCGGACGGCTTGCCGGTGCGGAGGTCGAACGCGGAGCCGTGCAGCCAGCACTCGATCTGGCAGTCCTCCACCTCGCCCTCGGAGAGCGAGACGTTCGCGTGCGAGCAGATGTCGTGGATCGCGAACACCTCCCCCTCGGTCTGCACGACCGAGACCGGCGTGCCGTCGAGTTCCACCCGCTTCGGGGTGTCCTCCTCCAGCTCGCTCAGCCCACAGGCGCGTACGAAAGCCATCAGACCGTGGCCTCCAGCTCCTCGTCGATCTTCACGAGGAGGCGCTCTTCGATGTCGTCGACGCCGATCTGCTGGACGAGCTCGGCGAAGAAGCCGCGCACCACCAGGCGACGGGCCTCGTCGGCCGGGATGCCCCGGGCCATCAGGTAGAAGAGCTGCTCGTCGTCGAAGCGGCCGGTCGCCGAGGCGTGACCGGCGCCGACGATCTCGCCGGTCTCGATCTCCAGGTTCGGCACGGAGTCGACGCGGGCGCCGTCGGTCAGAACCAGGTTCCGGTTCATCTCGTAGGTGTCCGTGCCCTCGGCCTTGGCCTCGATCAGGACGTCGCCGATCCACACCGCATGCGCGGCCTCGCCCTGCAGCGCGCCCTTGTAGGCCACGTTGGACTTGCAGTGCGGGGTGTTGTGGTCGACCAGGAGGCGGTGCTCCTGGTGCTGGCCGGCGTCCGTGAAGTAGAGACCGAAGAGCTCGGCCTCGCCGCCGGTGCCGGCGTAGGCGACGCGCGGGTGGAGGCGTACGAGGTCGCCGCCGAAGGTGACCACGAACGACTTGAAGGTGGCGTCCCGGCCGATCAGCGCGTTGTGCTGGCCGACATGGACGGCCTTCTCGTCCCAGTCCTGGACGGAGACGACGGTCAGCTTGGCTCCGTCGCCGAGCACGTAGTCGACGTTGGCGGCGAGCACGGCGTCACCGGTGTGGTCGATGACGACGACGGCCTCGGCGAAGGCTCCCAGCTCGACGAGCTGGTGGCCGTAGGCGACCCCGCCCTCGCCGTGCACGGCGATACGGATGGGCTCGGTGAGGACCGTCTCCTTGGGGACGGTGATCACTCCGGCCTTCTCGAAGGCCGAGTACGCCTGTGCGGCGACACGGTCCACGGGCGTGCCCGCCCTGCCGAGGCGCGCGTCGTCGCGGCCGACGGTCTCGACGGTGACGCCCTCGGGGGCCTCGACGGTGACCTGGAGGCCGTCGCCGGTCGCCACGGCGGTGCCGTCGTGCAGCCCGCGCAGGCGCTCCAGCGGGGTGAACCGCCACTCCTCCTCGCGGCCGTGCGGCACCGGGAAGTCCGCCACGTCGAAGGACGGGGGCGCGCTCATGCGCGTGGCGACGGTCGACTCGGCGGCAACGGCCACCGCGCCGGCGGTGGTGGACCCCACCGGGATGTTCTGAGCCTCAGCCATGGCTGTCGGTCTGCTCTCTTCCTACGTCAGATTTGGCTAGCTGCTTTACCGAGGACCCGGTCTTAACCGACCGCGCCTTCCATCTGCAGCTCGATCAGCCGGTTGAGCTCGAGGGCGTACTCCATGGGCAGTTCCTTGGCGATCGGCTCGACGAAGCCGCGCACGATCATCGCCATCGCCTCGAACTCGCTCAGACCGCGGCTCATCAGGTAGAAGAGCTGGTCCTCGGAGACCTTGGAGACGGTCGCCTCGTGGCCCATGGACACGTCGTCCTCGCGGACGTCCACGTAGGGGTACGTGTCGGAGCGGGAGATGGTGTCGACGAGCAGCGCGTCGCACAGCACGTTGGACTTCGAGCCGTGGGCGCCCTCACCGATCTCGACCAGACCGCGGTACGAGGTACGGCCGCCACCACGCGCCACGGACTTCGACACGATGTTGGAGGAGGTGTTCGGCGCCATGTGGACCATCTTGGAGCCGGCGTCCTGGTGCTGGCCCTCACCCGCGAAGGCGATGGACAGGGTCTCGCCCTTGGCGTGCTCGCCCATCAGGTAGACGGCCGGGTACTTCATGGTCACCTTGGAGCCGATGTTGCCGTCGACCCACTCCATGGTCGCGCCCTCGTAGGCGACGGCACGCTTGGTGACCAGGTTGTAGACGTTGTTCGACCAGTTCTGGATGGTCGTGTAGCGGCAGCGGGCGCCCTTCTTCACGATGATCTCGACGACCGCGGAGTGCAGGGAGTCCGACTTGTAGATCGGGGCCGTACAACCCTCGACGTAGTGGACGTAGGCGTCCTCGTCGACGATGATCAGCGTCCGCTCGAACTGGCCCATGTTCTCGGTGTTGATCCGGAAGTAGGCCTGGAGCGGGATCTCCACGTGCACACCCTTCGGCACGTAGATGAAGGAGCCACCCGACCACACGGCGGTGTTCAGCGAGGCGAACTTGTTGTCACCGACGGGGATGACGGTCCCGAAGTACTCCTTGAAGAGCTCCGGGTGCTCCTTCAGGGCGGTGTCGGTGTCCAGGAAGATGACGCCCTGCTCCTCCAGGTCCTCGCGGATCTGGTGGTAGACGACCTCGGACTCGTACTGGGCCGCGACACCGGCCACGAGGCGCTGCTTCTCCGCCTCGGGGATGCCGAGCTTGTCGTACGTGTTCTTGATGTCCTCGGGCAGGTCCTCCCAGGACTCCGCCTGCTTCTCCGTGGAGCGCACGAAGTACTTGATGTTGTCGAAGTCGATGCCGGAGAGGTCGGAGCCCCAGTTCGGCATGGGCTTCTTGTCGAACAGCCGCAGACCCTTGAGACGGAGCTTGGTCATCCACTCCGGCTCGTTCTTCTTCGCGGAGATGTCACGGACGACGTCCTCGCTCAGACCGCGCTTCGCAGAGGCGCCGGCTTCGTCGGAGTCGGCCCAGCCGTATTCGTACTTGCCCAGGCCCTCGAGCTCAGGGTGGGCAGTCTCCTCGATGGGGAGAGTCATGCGGGGTTCCTCCCGGCCGTGCTTGCGGATGCGTTATCGGTGTTCTGGGAAATCTTGGGGATGAACGTCGTGCAGACGCCGTCGCCGTGCGCGATCGTCGCCAGTCTCTGGACGTGCGTTCCGAGCAGCTCGGCGAAGATCTCCGTCTCCGCCTCGCACAGCTGCGGGAACTGCTCCGCGACGTGGGCGACCGGGCAGTGGTGCTGGCAGAGCTGCTCGCCTTTTTGAGGGAGGGGTGCGCTGCGCGCCGTAGCAGCGTACCCGTCGACGCTCAAGGCCTTGGCCAGGGCTTCGGTCCGCTCATCGGGGCTGACGGCCTCGATCGCCTTGCGGTAGGCGCTCGCCTGGGCGGCGATCCGGGCGCGGGCGAACGCGGCGACCGCGTCGCTCCCGCCCTCGCGCTCGGCGATCCACTTCAGGGCGTCAGCGGCGAGCTTGTCGTAGGACTGGTCGAAGGCGTCCCGGCCGCAGTCGGTGAGCGCGAAGACCTTGGCGGGACGGCCGCGCGTACGCGTGCCGTACACCCGCTGTTCCCGGGGCTCCACGACGTCATCGGCGACCAGCGCGTCCAGATGCCTGCGTACGGCGGCCTGGGTGAGACCCAGCCGCCCGGCCAGCTCGGCGACGGTCGACGGGCCGTGGTCCAGGATGGACCGCGCGACCCGGTTGCGTGTCGAACGCTCCCCGGTCGCGAGCTCCTCCTGAGGGGCCCCCATGGGGGTCTCCCGAGCCTCGCCGACCTTTTTCACAACGCCATTGTTGCGTAATTCCTCAAAGCCAGGCAAGCCGCGTCCGCTCCCGTCGACGGTGCGCTGCGTCACTTAGGCATACCTAATCTGACCTGCGGAAACGATCTTTGATCGATCAAACCAGTGGCGCCGAGAGGCCCCTTCCGGAACACTCCGGAAGCATGCCCACACCCCCTCCGACCGGCCCTCTTGTCACTCGGGACACCCTCGCCGCACAGTTGCGCGAGATCGGCGTCCGATCCGGTGAGACGCTCCTCGCGCACTCCTCGCTCAGCTCCCTCGGCTGGGTCTGCGGAGGCCCCGTCGCGGTGGTCCAGGCACTGCTCGACGCCCTCGGTCCCGAGGGCACGCTGGTGGTGCCCACCCAGACCGGCGACCTCTCGGATCCGGCGGTGTGGAGCAACCCGCCCGTTCCCGAGGAGTGGTGGGAGCCCATTCGGGTGACGATGCCCCCGTACGACCCGGCCGTGACGCCCACGCGCGGGGTCGGCGTCGTCCCGGAGACCGTGCGCACCTGGCCGGGCGCCCTGCGCAGCGCGCATCCGCAGACGTCCTTCGCGGCTCTCGGCCCGCGCGCCGCCGAGATAGTCGCGGGCCACGCCCTCGACTGCAGGCTCGGTGAGCGCAGCCCCCTGGCCCGGCTGGAGGCGCTGCACGCGCGCGTGCTGCTGCTCGGCGCCGGCTACGACACCTGTACGAGCTTCCACCTGGCCGAGTACCGGATCCCGTCACCGCTGGTGAAGGTGGGGCGGCCGGGGCCCACGGGCTGGGAGGTGGTCACCGAGGTGTCGATCACCTCGGACCGGTTCGACGAGCTCGGCCACGACTTCGAGCGGGACCGCCCCGTGGTGCGCGGGAAGGCGGGCGCGGCCGACGTACGGCTGTTCCCCGTGGCCGACGCGGTGGCGTACGCACAGCGGTGGCTGGGCATCCACCGGCCCCGCGCGGAGGAGATATGAGGACGGTCGTAAGAGGAGATGTGAACCCGGCCGTCCGGGGGACCCACGGCCTACCTAGACTCTGGAGCCATGCGAACTGAGCCCGTGCTCCAGGTCCAGGCCCTGGTGAAGCGCTACGGCGACAAAACCGCGGTGAACGGCCTCGACCTGGTGGCCCGGGCCGGTGTCACCGCCGTACTCGGACCCAATGGCGCGGGCAAGACCACGACCGTCGAGACCTGCGAGGGATACCGCAGGCCGGACTCGGGCACGGTACGAGTCCTGGGGCTCGACCCGGTGAGACAGTCCGCGGCGCTACGGCCCCGGATCGGCGTGATGCTCCAGTCCGGCGGCGTCTACTCGGGCGCGCGGGCCGACGAGATGCTCCGCCATGTCGCCAAGCTGCACGCGGCGCCCCTGGACGTGGACGCCCTCATCGAGCGGCTCGGTCTCGGCAGCTGCGGCCGGACCTCCTACCGCCGGCTGTCCGGCGGCCAGCAGCAGCGGCTCGCGCTCGCCATGGCCGTGGTCGGACGCCCGGAGCTGGTGTTCCTGGACGAGCCGACCGCCGGTCTCGACCCGCAGGCCCGCCGGGCCACCTGGGACCTGATCCGGGACCTGCGCGCGGACGGCGTCTCCGTGATCCTCACGACGCACTACATGGACGAGGCCGAGCAGCTCGCCGACGACGTCGCGATCATCGACGCCGGCCGTGTCATCGCCCACGGCTCCCCCGAGGACCTGTGCCGCGGCGGCGCCGAGAACACCCTCCGCTTCACCGGCCGCCCCGGCCTGGACGTGGGGTCCCTGCTCAAGGCGCTGCCTGCGGACTGCACGGCGGCGGAGCTGACGCCGGGCTCGTACCGGGTCGTCGGCAAGGTCGACCCACAACTGCTCGCGACGGTGACGTCGTGGTGTGCACAGCACGGGGTGATGCCGGACCGTATCTCGGTCGAGCGGCACACCCTGGAGGACGTCTTCTTGGAGCTCACCGGTAAGGAGCTGCGCGCGTGACCGCAGTCGGTACAGGTTCGGGTACGTACACCCCGAGGCCGGGCGCCGCCCCGCTCCCCCGCATGATCGGGGCGCAGGCGGCCCTGGAGACGAGGATGCTGCTGCGCAACGGCGAGCAGCTGCTGCTGACCGTGGTGATTCCCACCCTGCTGCTGGTCCTCTTCGGCACGGTGGACATCGTGGACACCGGCGCCGGCGAGGCCGTCGACTTCCTCGCCCCCGGCATCCTGGCGCTCGCCGTGATGTCCACGGCGTTCACGGGGCAGGCCATCGCCACGGGCTTCGAGCGGCGCTACGGCGTGCTGAAGCGGCTGGCCTCCTCACCGCTGCCGCGCTGGGGCCTGATGACGGCGAAGACGGTGTCGGTGCTGGTCACCGAGGTTCTCCAGATCGTCCTGCTGACGGTGATCGCCTTCGCGCTCGGCTGGTCGCCCAAGGGCAACCCGCTGGCCGTCCTGCTCCTGCTGGTCCTCGGCACCGCGGCCTTCTCCGGGCTCGGCCTGCTGATGGCCGGCACGCTCAAGGCCGAGGCCACCCTGGCCGCCGCCAACCTGGTGTTCCTGCTGCTGCTCGTCGGGGGCGGGGTGATCGTGCCGCTGGACAAGTTCCCGGCCGCCGCCCAGGACGTCCTCGGGCTGCTGCCCATCTCCGCGCTCTCCGACGGACTGCGGGACGTGCTCCAGCACGGGGCCGGGATGCCATGGGGCGACCTGGGGGTCCTGGCCGTCTGGGCGGTCGTGGGCCTGGCCGCGGCCGGCAGGTTCTTCCGCTGGGAGTAGGGCTCCACGAAGCCAGGGCGGACCCTCGTGAAAGCGTGCACAAGCGGCCGCCTACGATAGGGCGCGTGCCAAACGTGACCCGCGCCGACGCCGTAGCGGCCGTGCGCAACCCGCTCGCCTTCATCGCCGCACGCTGGACCCCCGCTCCGAGGACGGTCCAACGGGCGGCCCTCGCCGCGCTCGTGATGTCGGTGCTCATCGTGGTCACCGGCGGCGCGGTGCGCCTGACCGGGTCCGGGCTCGGCTGCCCGACCTGGCCCAAGTGCACCGACGACTCGCTCACCGCCACCAGCGAGATGGGCCTGCACGGCGCCATCGAGTTCGGCAACCGCATGCTGACGTACGTGCTGTGCGCCGCGGTCGGCTGGGCGATCATCGCCGCGCGCGCCACGAAGCCGTACCGGCGGGACCTGACCCGCCTGGGGTGGGCGCAGTTCTGGATCGTGATGAGCAACGCCGTGCTCGGCGGCATCGTCGTCCTGGTCGGCCTCAACCCGTACACGGTCGCGGCCCACTTCGTGGCGACGTCCGCGCTCATCGCCGTCGCCACGGTGATGTGGCAGCGCACCCGGGAGGGCGACAGCACCCCGCGTCCCCTGGTGGGCAAGGCCGTGCAGCAGCTGGTGTGGGTCCTGGTCGCGGCCTCGGTGCTGCTGATCCTGGTCGGCACCGTGGTCACCGGCGCGGGCCCGCACGCGGGCGACTCCAGCGAGGTCGAACGGATGCCGCTCGACTGGGAGAACGTCACCAAGCTGCACGCCGTGCTGGCGTGGGTCGTGGTCACCCTGACCTTCGCGCTCTGGTTCGTCCTCAAGGCGGTCGACGCCCCGAAGGGCCCCCTGAACCGCACCCGCGACCTCTTCCTGATCCTGCTCGCGCAGGGCGTCATCGGCTACGTCCAGTACTTCACGGACCTGCCCGAGCTGCTGGTCGGCCTGCACATGTTCGGCTCGGCCCTGGTCTGGATCGCCACGCTCCGTGTGCTGCTCGCCCTGCGGGAACGGCCGCTCGACGAGGCCGGGATCCCACAGCCGGTTGCCGAGGCCGCGGTCGGCACGCGCGCGTAGCCGTCCGGGCCGCTCCTTGCAGCCCGTACACGCGCGCAGCCGTCCGTACCGCTCAGTCCAGCCCGTACACCCGCCTGGCGTTGGCCGCCGCGACCATCCCCGCGACCCGCTGGGCGTCCGCGAGCGACCACGCGCCCTCGGCGACCCAGCCGCCGAGCACCCGGGCGAGGGCCTCGCGGAAGAGCCGGGCGCCCACCACGTGCAGTTCGGGCAGGCCCTGGGCGCCGCTGGAGAAGAGGATCTTGCCGAAGGGCGCGAGCTCCAGGATCTCGGCGAGGATCGTGGCCGCACGGGCGCCGGTGCGGATGAGGGCGGCGCCGGAGTCGGCGTAGACGTGCGGGAAGACGCCGGCCAGATGGGCGGCGTGCCGGTGGTACGGGTAGCCGTGCAGCAGCACGAGGTCGGTGCCGAGGCCGGCGGTGGCGCGGACGAAGTCCGTGAGCAGCACCGGGTCGGTGCGGTCGATGCGCAGGCCCGGCTCGCCCAGCCCCGCGTGCAGTTGGAGCGGCAGCCCCGAGGCGATGGCGATCCACAGCAGGTGCCGCAGCAGCACGGGGTCGCTCAGCTCGCCGCCGACCCTGCGGGCCGTGAGCCAGCGCCCGGCCGCGCCGCGCACCTCCCCGGGGCCCGGCGGTTCGGGGGCGAGCGCCAGGCCGTGCCGTACTCCCGCGACCGAGGTGAAGGCCACGGCGTTCACGGCCGCGCCGTGCACCGACTCGGCGAGGTTGGCGAGGAAGGACTCGACGGTGCCGGAGGTGTCGGCGACCTGTTCGGCGAGGAGCTCCAGGCGCACGATCTCGTGGGCCCGGGCGGAGCCGGCTGACGCCATCTCGGGCGGGCCGGTGAGATCGCCGGGCAGTCCGGTGTCGACCAGGTACGTGGTGATGCCGCTGCCCCGCAGCAGACGCCGGCCCGCCTCCAGTACGCCGAGTTCACGACGCCGGGCCAGATAGCGGGCGGGCGGGCAGTGCGGTTCCAGGCCCAGCAGAGGGGGGCACCAGCGTCGTACGGCGAAACCCGTCTGGGTGTCGAAGAGGGTGGTGCCGGGCGCGGGCGGGCCCTCGGTGCGGGCCAGCTGGGCCTCGAAGGTGCCGAGGCCCAGCTCCGTTCGCAGTACGCCGTGGCAGTACTGGTCCACGAGGGACGGCGTCTCGATCATCCGGGCTCCCCGTGGGTGGACGCTTCTTACACGTCCTAACGGGTGAACCGGCGAGTTGGTGTTGCGAAAGGGGAGGGCTGCTCAGGAAAACGTGACTCAGCCGCCGATCTGGATGCCCGCCATCCTCTTCCACTCGTAAGGACCGGTCGTCACCTTCGCCGCGAACTCGCCGTCGAAGGACTCGTGGCGGGTGATCCCGGACTTCTCCACCGCCTTCTCGGCGATCTCGTACGACGGCGCCACCAGGTCTCCCCAGCCGCCGTCCTCGCCCACGAGCACGATCCGGGCGCCCCGCTCGCCGATGTAGGCCACCTGCCCCTCGGCGCCGCCGTGGGACTTCGCGAAGGAGTTGATCTGCTTGGCCAGCTTGGCCACCCTGCGCTCGGCCTTCTGGTCAACCTGCTGCGTGTCTGCCATGGCCAGGATGCTACTCACGAGTAGATCAGCTGGCGAGGGCGGGGCACTGTGACGTGCGTCAGCGCAGGAAGGGATCGACCGCGACCGCGACGAACAGCAGCGAGACGTAGGTGATCGACCAGTGGAACAGCCGCATCTCCTTGAGCTTGCCGCCGGTCACCTCCGCCTTCGCGCGGTTCTGGAGGGCGTGCGCCTCCCACAGCCACCAGCCGCCCGCGCCCAGCGCGACCACGGTGTAGAACCAGCCCGTGTAGCCGAGCGGGGTCAGCAGCAGGGAGACCGCCACCATCACCCAGCTGTAGATGACGATCTGCTTGGCGACGACCTTGTTGGAGGCGATGACCGGGAGCATGGGCACGCCCACGCGCGCGTAGTCGTCCTTCACCTTCATGGACAGCGGCCAGTAGTGCGGCGGCGTCCAGAAGAAGATCACCATGAAGAGGATCAGCGGGGCCCAGGACAGCGAGTTCGTGACCGCGGACCAGCCGATCAGGACCGGCATGCAGCCCGCGATGCCGCCCCACACGATGTTCTGCGACGTACGCCGCTTGAGGATCATCGTGTAGACGACGACGTAGAAGAGGAGTGCGCCGAGGGACAGCCAGGCGCTCAGCCAGTTCACGGTCAGGCCGAACAGCAGGGTGGAGACGACCGCGAGGGTGATGCCGAAGGCCAGGCACTCGCGCGGGCTGACCATCCCGGTGACCAGCGGCCGCTGCGACGTGCGGTCCATGAGCGCGTCGATGTCACGGTCGATGTACATGTTCAGCGCGTTGGCGCCACCGGCGGAGAGGTAGCCGCCGATGCAGGTGAGCAGCACCAGACCGAGGTCGGGCACCCCCTGCTCGGCCAGGAACATCACCGGAACCGTGGTGATGAGCAGCAGCTCGATGATCCGCGGCTTGGTAAGCGCCACGAACCCCTTGACCCGGGCCCCGATCGGCCGCCGGCTCGGGCTCTGGCTCGTCCCGATAATCCCCGCTGGACGGGATTCAACGGCCGTCACGCACACCCCTGACAGAGACATCCCAGCAAGCCTCCCCGTGTGAAGTCCCGGTAAAGGCTCGCGCGTACCACGCCACTGTAGACGTTGCCCAGACCCGGACATTCGCGGGGGTGGGGTCGTGTTGGAGGGGGCCGTCCGAAGGGCACGCCGAAGCTCGATTGAGCACCCGGATGAGCGGCTCCGTATTCACTTGCCGAATGCGGAACGTCCCAGTCGGGAGGCACATCCCGGCGACTCCCGGCAGTCTGGAATGAGTCGAAAAAACGCACGTACTTCCGGGGGTAGGCTCGACAACGGCCGGCCGACGCCGAGTACGCCGGCAGCCGGTGGGCCGTGTGCCCGTGACACCGGCAACCGACATGTGGAGAGGAGCCCTGACCCAGGGTGAGCACCAAGCCGACCACCACAGACCTCGAGTGGACCGAGCTGGACCAGCGGGCTGTCGACACCGCCCGCGTCCTGGCCGCCGACGCCGTACAGAAGGTCGGAAACGGCCATCCGGGTACGGCGATGAGCCTGGCCCCCGCCGCCTACACCCTCTTCCAGAAGGTGATGCGGCATGACCCCGCGGACGCCGAGTGGGTCGGTCGCGACCGCTTCGTGCTGTCCGCGGGCCACTCGTCCCTGACCCTCTACACCCAGCTGTACCTGGCCGGCTTCGGTCTGGAGCTGGACGACCTGAAGGCCTTCAGGACGTGGGGTTCGAAGACCCCGGGCCACCCGGAGTACGGCCACACCACGGGCGTCGAGACGACGACCGGACCGCTGGGCCAGGGCGTCGCCAACGCCGTCGGCATGGCGATGGCCGCCCGCTACGAGCGCGGTCTGTTCGACCCGGAGGCCGCCCCGGGCACCTCCCCCTTCGACCACTTCGTCTTCGCCATCGCCGGTGACGGCTGCCTCCAGGAGGGCATCTCCGGCGAGGCGTCCTCGCTGGCCGGCCACCAGAAGCTCGGCAACCTGGTCCTGCTGTGGGACGACAACCACATCTCGATCGAGGGCGACACCGAGACGGCCGTCTCCGAGGACGTCTGCAAGCGGTACGAGGCGTACGGCTGGCATGTGCAGCGGATCGCCCCGAAGCCGGACGGCGACCTCGACCCGCACGCCGTCTACGACGCGATCGAGGCCGCGAAGCAGGTGACGGACAAGCCGTCCTTCATCGCGATGCGCTCGATCATCGCCTGGCCCGCCCCGAACGCGCAGAACACCGAGGCCGCCCACGGCTCGGCGCTCGGCGACGACGAGGTCGCGGCCACCAAGCGCGTCCTCGGCTTCGACCCGGAGCAGTCCTTCGAGGTCGCCGACGAGGTCATCGCCCACACCCGCGGCGCCCTCGAGCGCGGCCAGGCGGCCCGGGCCGTGTGGGAGAAGTCCTTCCAGCAGTGGCGGGACAACAACCCCGAGCGCGCCGCGGAGTTCGACCGCATCAGCAAGGGCGAGCTGCCCACCGGCTGGGAGGAGAAGCTCCCGGTCTTCGAGCCCGGCAAGGGCGTCGCCACCCGCGCCGCGTCCGGCAAGGTGCTCCAGGCGCTCGGCGCGGTCGTCCCGGAGCTGTGGGGTGGCTCGGCCGACCTGGCCGGCTCCAACAACACGACGATCGACAAGACGTCGTCGTTCCTGCCGGCGGACAACCCGCTGCCGGAGGCCGACCCGTACGGCCGCACGATCCACTTCGGCATCCGCGAGCACTCCATGGCCGCGGAGATGAACGGCATCACCCTGCACGGCAACACCCGTGTCTACGGCGGTACGTTCCTCGTCTTCTCCGACTACATGCGCAACGCCGTCCGGCTGTCGGCGCTGATGCACCTGCCGGTGACGTACGTCTGGACGCACGACTCCATCGGTCTGGGTGAGGACGGCCCGACCCACCAGCCGATCGAGCACCTTGCGTCGCTGCGCGCCATCCCCGGTCTCAACGTGGTCCGCCCGGCGGACGCCAACGAGACCGCGATCGCCTGGCGCGAGATCCTCAAGCGCTACACGAAGGAGTTCGGCAAGGGTGCCCCGCACGGGCTCGCGCTGACCCGTCAGGGCGTGCCCACGTACGAGGCCAACGAGGACACCGTGCGCGGCGGTTACGTGATGTTCGAGGCCGAAGGGCCCTCTGGGCAGAGCGCCGCGCCGCAGGTCGTCCTCATCGCGACCGGCTCCGAGGTGCACGTGGCCGTCGAGGCGCGCGAGCGGCTCCAGGCCGACGGCGTGCCGACGCGGGTCGTGTCCATGCCCTCGGTGGAGTGGTTCGAGGAGCAGGACCAGGGGTACCGGGACAGCGTTCTGCCGCCGGCCGTCAAGGCGCGGGTGGCGGTCGAGGCCGGTATCGGTCTGACCTGGCACAAGTACGTCGGGGACGCGGGTCGCATCGTTTCCCTGGAGCACTTCGGTGCTTCGGCCGACGGCAAGGTCCTTTTCCGGGAGTACGGCTTCACTGCCGAGAACGTGGCGGCCGTCGCGCGGGAATCCCTCGCCGCGGCCCAGCGCTGACGCTCACATACGAGACGTAGGAGTTTGATTTTCCATGACAGACGCACTCAAGCGCCTCTCCGAGGAAGGCGTCGCGATCTGGCTGGACGACCTGTCGCGCCAGCGCATCACATCCGGCAACCTCGCCGAGCTGATCGACCAGCAGCACGTCGTGGGTGTCACGACCAACCCGTCGATCTTCCAGAAGGCGATCAGCGGCGGTGACGGCTACGAGCAGCAGGTCGCCGACCTCGCCGCCCGCAAGGTCACCGTCGAAGAGGCCATCCGCATGATCACCACGGCGGACGTCCGCGACGCCGCCGACATCCTGCGCCCGGTCTTCGACGCCACCGGCGGCCAGGACGGCCGGGTCTCCATCGAGGTCGACCCGCGGCTCGCGCACAACACGCGTGCGACCGTCGCCGAGGCCAAGCAGCTGGCCTGGCTGGTCGACCGTCCGAACACCCTGATCAAGATCCCGGCCACCAAGGCGGGTCTCCCGGCGATCACCGAGGTCGTGGGCCTCGGCATCAGCGTCAACGTGACGCTGATCTTCTCGCTGGAGCGCTACCGCGAGGTCATGGACGCCTACCTGGCCGGTCTGGAGAAGGCCAAGGAGCGCGGGCTCGACCTGTCGCTCATCCGTTCGGTGGCGTCCTTCTTCGTGTCCCGGGTGGACACCGAGATCGACAAGCGCCTCGACGCGCTCGGCACCGACGAGGCCAAGGCCGCGCGCGGCAAGGCCGCCGTCGCCAACGCCCGGCTCGCCTACCAGGCGTACGAGGAGGTCTTCTCCTCGGACCGCTGGAGCGCGCTGGAGAACGCGGGCGCCAACAAGCAGCGTCCGCTGTGGGCGTCGACCGGCGTGAAGGACCCGGCCTACAAGCCGACCCTTTACGTCGACGACCTGGTCGCCCCGAACACGGTCAACACCATGCCCGAGGCCACCCTCCAGGCCACGGAGGAGAAGGGCGAGATCACCGGCAACACCGTCGCCGGCACCTACGAGCAGGCCCGTGCGGACCTCGACGCGGTCGAGCGCCTGGGCATCTCGTACGACGACGTGGTGCAGCTGCTGGAGGACGAGGGCGTCGAGAAGTTCGAGGCGTCCTGGAACGACCTGCTCAAGTCGACCGAGGCGGAGCTGGAGCGCCTCGCCCCCTCGGAGGGCTGATCCCTTGCCACCCTTTACCGTCACTGAAGCGAACCCGCTTCGTGACGCCGCCGACCGACGGCTCCCGCGCATCGCGGGGCCGTCGGGCCTGGTGATCTTCGGCGTTACGGGCGATTTGTCACGGAAAAAGCTCATGCCCGCCGTGTACGACCTCGCCAACCGGGGTCTGCTGCCGCCGGGCTTCTCGCTGGTCGGCTTCGCCCGCCGCGAGTGGGCCAACGAGGACTTCGCGCAGGAGGTCCACGACGCGGTCAAGGCACACGCCCGCACGCCGTTCCGCGAGGAGGTCTGGCAGCAGCTCATCCAGGGGATGCGCTTCGTGCAGGGCACCTTCGACGACGACGACGCCTTCGAGCGGCTGCGCGCCACCATCGACGAGCTGGACAAGGCCCAGGGCACGGGCGGCAACTTCGCCTTCTACCTGTCGGTGCCGCCGCGCTCGTTCCCGGTGGTCATCCAGCAGCTGAAGAAGCACGGCCTCGCCGACCAGTCCTCCGGCTCCTGGCGCCGCGCGGTCATCGAGAAGCCCTTCGGGCACGACCTGAAGTCGGCCGAGGAGCTCAACAAGGTCGTCCACGAGGTCTTCGCCCCGGACCAGGTCTTCCGGATCGACCACTACCTGGGCAAGGAGACCGTCCAGAACATCCTGGCGCTGCGCTTCGCCAACACGATGTTCGAGCCGATCTGGAACCGGTCCTTCGTGGACCACGTGCAGATCACCATGGCCGAGGACATCGGCATCGGCGGCCGGGCCGGGTACTACGACGGCATCGGCGCCGCCCGTGACGTCATCCAGAACCACCTCCTCCAGCTGATGGCCCTGACGGCCATGGAGGAGCCCGCCTCCTTCGACGCGGACGCGCTGGCCGCCGAGAAGACCAAGGTGCTCGGCGCCGTGCGGCTGCCGAAGGACCTGGGCCGGGACACCGTGTTCGCGCAGTACGCGGCCGGCTGGCAGGGCGGCGAGAAGGCGGTCGGCTACCTCCAGGAGGAGGGCACCGACGCCAAGTCGAAGACCGACACCTACGCCGCGATCAAGCTGGGGATCGACAACCGCCGCTGGGCGGGTGTCCCCTTCTATCTGCGCACCGGCAAGCGGCTGGGCCGCCGGGTCACCGAGATCGCGGTGGTCTTCCAGCGAGCCCCGCACTCCCCCTTCGACACGACGGCCACCGAGGAGCTGGGCCAGAACGCGATCGTGATCCGCGTCCAGCCCGACGAGGGCGTCACGGTCCGCTTCGGCTCCAAGGTGCCCGGCACCTCCATGGAGATCCGGGACGTGTCGATGGACTTCGCCTACGGCGAGTCCTTCACGGAGTCCTCGCCCGAGGCGTACGAGCGACTGATCCTCGACGTCCTGCTCGGCGACTCCAACCTCTTCCCGCGCACCGAGGAGGTCGAGCTGTCCTGGAAGATCCTCGACCCGATCGAGGAGTACTGGGACTCGCACGGCAGGCCCGCCCAGTACCCGTCCGGTACCTGGGGCCCCGTCGAGGCGGACGAAATGCTCGAGCGAGACGGACGGAGCTGGCGCCGGCCATGAAGATAGACCTCACGGACACCACGGCCAGCAAGATCAACAAGGCGCTGGTGCAGGGGCGGCGGGCCATCGGCACGCCGGCCGTCGGCATGGTGCTCACGCTGGTCATCGTCACGGACGAGGAGAACGCGTACGACGCGCTCAAGGCCGCCAGCGACGCCTCGCGCGAGCACCCCTCGCGCACGCTGGTGGTCATCAAGCGGGTCTCGCGCTCGCCGCGCGACCGTACGACATCCCGGCTGGACGCCGAGGTGCGGGTGGGCGCGGACGCGGGCACCGGTGAGACGGTGATCCTGCGGCTGTACGGCGAGGTGTCCGAACATGCCCAGTCCGTCGTCCTCCCCCTGCTGCTGCCGGACGCCCCGGTGGTGGTCTGGTGGCCGGTGACCGCGCCGCTCGACCCGGCGAACGACCCGCTGGGCGCGCTGGCCCAGCGCCGGGTGACCGACACCTACGCCTCGGAGCAGCCGGTACGGGAGCTGTCGTCCCGCGCCGACGCCTACACCCCGGGCGACACCGACCTGTCCTGGACCCGGATCACGCCGTGGCGCTCGATGCTCGCGGCGGCTCTGGACCAGGTGGTCTGCGAGGTGAAGGCCGTCGAGGTGGAGGGCGAGGAGTTCAACCCGAGCTGTGAGCTGCTGGCGATGTGGCTCGCGGACCGGCTGGACGTCCCCGTGAAGCGGTCGCTGTCGTCGGGCCCCGGCCTGACGGCGGTCCGTATGGACACCGACTGCGGCCCGATCGTGCTCGACCGGGCGGACGGCTCCCTTGCGACCCTGTCCATCCAGGGCCAGCCGGACCGTGCCGTGGCGCTGAAGCGGCGCGAGACGGCCGAGCTGATCGCGGAGGAGCTGCGCCGGCTCGACCCGGACGACACCTACGCCTCCGCGCTGCGCTTCGGCGTGGAGCGGCTGAACTCGATGCCGGCCTCATCGGTCAGGGGCGCCGAGGCGGCCGTGGCCAAGGCGGAGCAGGCCGTGGCACTGGCCCAGGCCGCCGTGGCCCGGGTCGGTGAGCCGGCGGCTCGGGAAGCGCAGGCCGAGGGGGCGTCTCCGGCCAAAGGAGAACCGGCCGGAGAGCCCGCCCAGGCAGCTGCGCAAGCATCCGGGAAAGAAGCGGCGGCGCAGGAAGTGACGGCGCAGGGCACCAAGAAGGCGGCGGCGAAGTGAGTACTCCGCAGCTCGTCGTGCACCACGACAAGGAGCTGATGGCCCAGGCCGCGGCGGCCCGCCTGATCACGAAGATCGTGGACGCGCAGGCCTCCCGGGGCTCGGCGTCCGTGGTCCTCACGGGCGGCCGCAACGGCAACGGCCTGCTGGCCGCGCTGGCGGCGGCCCCCGCGCGGGACGCCATCGACTGGGGCCGTCTCGACCTGTGGTGGGGCGACGAGCGGTTCCTCGCCGAGGGCGACCCCGACCGCAATGTCACGCAGGCCCGCGAGGCACTGCTGGACGCGGTGCCGCTGGATCCGAAGCGGGTGCACGCCATGCCCGCCTCGGACGGCCCGTTCGGCTCGGACGTGGAGGCGGCGGCCGCCGCCTACGCGGAGGAGCTGGCCAGGGCGGCCGGCCCGGAGAACCACGGGGCGGTCCCCACCTTCGACGTCCTGATGCTGGGCGTGGGCCCCGACACCCACGTGGCCTCCCTGTTCCCGGAACTGCCCGCGGTACGGGAGACCCAGCGCACGGTCGTCGGAGTGCACGGCGCCCCGAAGCCCCCGCCGACCCGTGTCACCCTCACGCTCCCCGCGATCCGCGCGGCGCGTGAGGTGTGGCTGCTGGCGGCGGGCGAGGACAAGGCCCAGGCCGCGGCGATCGCCCTGTCGGGCGCGGGCGAGATCCAGGCCCCGGCGGCGGGCGCCCGCGGCCGTTCCAGGACCCTGTGGCTTCTGGACTCGGCGGCGGCTTCACAGCTGCCTAGGTCGCTGTATCCACCGGCGTCACCCTGATCGCCGTTTCGGGCCCTCACTTCACCGCGAAGTGAGGGCCCGAAACGTGTGGGCTACTTGACCGAGCCCGCCATGACCCCCTGCACGAAGTGCCGCTGGAAGGCGAAGAACACGACCACCGGCACCACCAGGGAGACGAACGCGCCGGGTGCGAGGACGTCGATGTTGCTGCCGAACTGCCGTATCTGGGACTGGAGTTCCACGGTGAGCGGCTGTGCGGAGCTGTCGGCGAAGAGCAGGGCCACCAGCATGTCGTTCCACACCCAGAGGAACTGGAAGATGGCCAGCGAGGCGATCGCCGGGCGTCCGACGGGCAGCACCAGGCGGGTGAAGATCCGCCACTCGCTGCCGCCGTCCATGCGTGCCGCCTCCAGCATCTCCTTCGGCATCTCGGCGAAGTAGTTCCGCAGCAGGAACACCGCGAACGGCAGCCCGTACGCCACATGGAAGAGGACCACGCCGGGAATCGTGCCGAACAGCCCCAGCTGGCCGAAGAGTTTGGCCACCGGGAGCAGGCCGATCTGCACGGGCACCACGAGCAGCGCCACGACGAGAAGGAAGAGCGCCTCGCGGCCGGGGAAGTCCAGCCAGGCGAAGGCGTATCCGGCGAGGGCCGCGAGGACGACCACCAGCAGGGTCGTCGGCACCGAGATCAGCACGGTGTTCCAGAAGGCCTGGCTGATGCCGGCGTTCCCCAGCAGCGCCGAGTAGTTGTCGAAGGACAGCTGGCCGGGGCTGGTGAACACCGTCCACCAGCCGCCGCTCGCCGACTCCTCGGCGGATCGCAGGGAGGAGAGGAACAACCCCGCCAGCGGGGTCAGCCACACCAGCCCGATCACCACCAGGAACGCCTGGACCAGGGAGTTGCCCAGGGCCCGCCTGACCGCGTTCATCGCTGACTCCTTCGGAAGCGGCGGACGTTGAAGACCATCGCCGGGATGACCAGCAGCAGGAGCAGGACGCCCAGCGCGCTGCCCAGGCCCTGGTTGTTGCCGCCGCCGAACGACACCAGCCACATCTGTGTCGCGAGTACGGTCGCGTCCTCCTGCACCGGACCGGGCGCGATGATGTAGACGAGGTCGAAGACCTTCATCACGTTGATGACGAGGGTGACGAAGACGACGGTCAGGACCGGTGCGAGCAGCGGCACCGTGATCCGCCGGAAGATCTGCCACTCGTTCGCGCCGTCCATCCGCGCCGCCTCCAGCGCGTCCCGGGGCAGCGTCGACAGACCCGCGCCGATCAGGACCATCGCGAAGCCGGTCCAGATCCACAGGTACGCCCCGATGATCGCCGGTGTCACGAGCGTCGGCCCGAGCCAGGAGATGCCCTCGTAGGGGGCGGCGAAGTTCGACGCCGGGAGCTTCACCATGTACGAGCCGTCGTCCAGCCCCTCGAAGCGGAAGGAGCCGTCGGACGCGGTGGTCGCGGTGGCGACGGTCTTCCCGGCCCGCGAGGCCTCGACCGTCATCTCCGGCAGCCCGTTCTCGCGCCGGTCGACCTTGCCCTGCTCCCCTCCCCCGCCGGGCGTGAAGTCGAGGTACACGACGCCCCGCAGCTCACCGGGGCCCGCCTTCTGCCCCGCCGCCGTGAACGCCGGTTCGGTGCCGTCGGGCAGGTCGTCGGGCAGGACACCGACCAGTCCGAGCGCGAGAGCGTCACCCGGGGACACGCCGGCGCTGGTGCGGTACGAGCCGTCCGGGTCCTTGGTCAGTCCCTGTCCGTCGCGTGCCCGGGCCGTCGGATAGGTCGACGTGCCCTGGAAGGCGTCGTGCACGGAGACGGCCGCCGCGTTCAGCACGCCCTTGTCGGGGTCCTCGTCGTAGGCGAGGCGGAAGATGATGCCGGCGGCGAGGAAGGACACGGCCATCGGCATGAACAGCAGCAGCTTGAACGCCGTCGCCCAGCGGACCTTCTCCACCAGCACGGCCAGGATCAGACCGAGGCCGGTGAGCAGGGCCGGGGCCACCACGACCCAGATCGTGGTGTTGCGGATGGCCTTGAGGGTGGCCGGGTCGCGGAACATCTCGGTGTAGTTCTCGCCGCCGACGAAACGGGTGCCGGAGGCGTCGAAGAAGCTGCGCCCGACGGAGAACAGCACGGGATAGACGACCAGCGCGCCCAGCAGGAGCAGCGCGGGGAAGACGAAGAGGAGGGCGACGATCCGCGCGCGCCGCCGCGAGCGCCGGGCACGTTCCCTGCCCGGGCTCGCGGCGGCCCCCGGGCCCGCCTCCTTGACGAGAGTGGCGGTCATGTCAGGTCAGCCCTGGCCCTGGTACGCCTTGGCCGCCGCGGCCTCCAGCTTCGCCGCGGTCCCCTTCGGGTCGGACGGGTCGCGCAGGAAGTCCTGGAGGAGCTTCCACTCGCCCGCGCCCTTGGTGCCGCCGAACGCCGCCGGGGCCTGGTCGGACATGTCGAAGCGGACCGAGTCACCCGCGGAGACGAGGGACTTGGCGGTCGCGCGGGTGACGTCGTCGCCGTACGAGGCGAGGTCGACGTTCTTGTTCGGGGAGAGGAAGCCGCCGGCCTCGGCCCAGACCGCCGCGGCCTCCGGCGTCGCCAGGTACTCCAGGAGCGCCATGCCGGCCTTCTGGTTCTTGCCGTCCTTCAGGACCACGGCCGCGTCACCGCCGCTGACCACGGGCGCCTTGCCGCCTCCGACCGCCGGGAACGGGAAGAAGTTCGCGTCCTCGCCGATCTTCTTGCCGAACTGGTCCTTGGCGACGCCCGCGACGAAGTCGCCCTCGTAGACCATGCCCGCCTCGGGCTTCGGCCCGAACACCTTCTCCACCGAGCCCGGGAAGTCGGTGTTGAGGGCGCCCTTCTGGCCGCCCGCTATCAGCTGCTTGTCCTTGAACAGCTTGCCGAGGGTGGTGAGCGCCTCGACCACGGAGGCGTCCGTCCACTTCAGCTCGTGCGCGGCGAGGGCGTCGTACTTCTCGGGTCCGGCCTGGGAGAGGTAGACATTCTCGAACCAGTCGGTCAGGGTCCAGCCGTCCTGTCCGGCGACCGAGAAGGCGGCGAGGCCGGAGTCGGAGACGGTCTGTCCGGCCTTCAGCATGTCGTCGTAACTCTTCGGCGCCTCGACGCCGGCCTGCGCGAGGGCGTCGGGGCTGTACCAGACGGTCGACTTGTGGGCGGCCTTGAAGTAGAGGCCGTAGAGGGTGCCGTCGACGCTGCCGTAGTTCTTCCACACGGGGGCGAAGTTGCCGTCGACGGACTTCTGGGCGGCGCCGGACAGCGGCTTGAGCCAGCCGTTCTGCGCGAACTGCTTCAGGACGCCGACCTGCGGGACCATCACCACGTCGGGGGCGTTGCCGCCCTCGATCTTGCTGCCGACGACGGTGGAGACGTTGTCGCCGGTGGAGGTGAACTGGGTCTTGGCGCCGGTCTTCTCGGTGAAGGCGTCCAGCACCTTCTGGAAGTTCTTCTGCTCGCTGCCGGACCAGACACCGGCCACGTTGACCGTCTGGCCGTCGAGCGCCTTGTCGCCGCCGCCGGCGGAGACGTCGCCGCCGCCGCAGGCGGTCGCGCCGAGCGCCAGGACGAGAGCGGTGCAGCCGGTGAGCAGGGTGGTACGTCGTCGCATCATCGTTGATGTCCCTTCGGGGATGGGGAGTTGACGGAGGTCGGGAGAAGTCAGCGGTCGTTGATCCACCAGGCGGCGGTGGAGCCGGGCAGTACGCCGGCGGGGCAGGGGCCGCTGGACAGCAGGGGGGTGCCGGAGACGGGCGCGGCGGTCGGCGCCGTGCCGAAGTTGACGGCGCAGACCACGCCGTCGCCGCGCTCGAAGGCGAGGACGCCGGGCGGGCTGTCGAGCCAGCGCAGCGAGCCCTCGCCCAACTGCGGCAGTCCGGCCCGCAGTTGGAGACCGTCGCGGTACAGGTGCCAGAAGGAGCGGGTGTCGGAGAGGGCGCGGTCGGTGGCGTACTCGGCGAAGTACTCCGGCTGCGGCAGCCACGGCTTGGCGCTCTCCGCACCGGAGGTGAAGCCGAAGGGCGAGGCCTGTCCCGACCACGGCAGCGGCACCCGGCAGCCGTCGCGGATCCGGGCCCGGCTGCCGGTGCGGCGGAAGATCGGGTCGGTGAGCACGTCGTCGGGCAGATCGACGACCTCGGGCAGCCCCAGCTCCTCGCCCTGGTAGATGTACGCGGCTCCGGGCAGCGCCAGCATCAGCAGCGCGGCGGCGCGGGCGCGGGCGGCGCCGAGGCCGCTGCCCCCGGTGGCGGGCTCGCCGTAGCGGGTGACCGTGCGGACCTGGTCGTGGTTGTTGAGGACCCAGGTGACCGTCGAGCCCGTGCCGGCGATGTCCTGCATGGCCTCGGAGATGACCTTGCGGAAGGCGTCGGCCTCCCAGGGCGCGCTGAGCAGGTCGAAGAAGAACGCCTGGTGGAGTTCGTCGGAGCGGACGTACAGGGCGTGCTCGCGGGCGGTCGGGACGGAGACCTCGCCGACGAGGAGACGTTCCTGGCCGTCGCGGGCGGTGTACTCCTCGCATATGGAGCGCCACTGGCGCCACACCGCGTGCACCTCGGGCTGGTTCCAGGCGAGCGGGTTGACCGAGTCGCGGGTGCGGGCGTCGGCCTCCGGGTCGTCGGAGTCGGGCAGTTCCGGGTGCTTGAAGAGTCCGGCGGCGACGTCGATGCGGAAGCCGTCGACGCCCCTGTCCAGCCAGAACCGCAGGACCCGGTCGAACTCGGCGCCGACCTCGGGGTTGCGCCAGTTCCAGTCGGGCTGCTCGGGCGTGAACATGTGCAGGTACCACTGGCCGGCCTGCCCGTCCGCCTCGGTCACCCGGCTCCACGCCGGGCCGCCGAACATCGCGTGCCAGTTGTTGGGCGGCTCGGAGCCGTCGGCGCCGCGGCCGTCGGCGAAGTGGAAGCGGGCACGGGCCTCGCTGCCGGGCTCGGCGTTCAGCGCCTCCTCGAACCACCGGTGCTCGCTGGAGCAGTGGTTGGGGACGATGTCGAGCAGCACCTTGATCCCGAGCCGCCGGGCCGCGGCGACCAGCAGGTCGAACTCGGCGAGGTCGCCGAAGAGCGGGTCGACGTCGCAGTAGTCGGCCACGTCGTAGCCGTGGTCGTGCTGCGGGGAGGGGTAGAAGGGGCTCAGCCAGATCCCGTCGACCCCGAGCTTCTTGAGGTAGGGCAGCCCCGCGCGGACCCCTGCGAGGTCGCCGACACCGTCGCCGGTGCTGTCGAGGAAGCTGCGGACGTAGACCTGGTAGATCACCGCGTCACGCCACCAGTGGTACTTACTCAGCATGCATGCATGTTAAGTAGCCGTTTCCGGAGGGTGTCAATGAACTGGACGCAAGCTACCGAACAGTTGACCTGGCAAACCAGGACATACAAGGGCGCTACGAGAGGGGATGAGATGCTGCCGTTACCTAACAGGTAACTACTCGACCTGGGGAATGACCGCTCAGCGCGCGACGGCGTCGAGCTCGCGCGCCAGCCGGCGCACCGCGGCCTCGGGCGTCTCGCGCCCGGTCATCGCGTCGTGCACGATCGCCTGCACCACCAGGCTCACCTGGCCGTAGCGCGGGCTCTTGGGGCGCGGCGCGGCCGTGCGCACGCTCTCGCGCAGGGTCGGCAGATACGGGAACTCCCGCACCAGCGCCGGATCCTCGTACAGGTCGGCCCGCACGGGCGGCAGCGCGCCACGCGTGAGGACCTGCCGCTGGACGCGCTCGCTGGTCAGATACGCGAGCAGCCGCGCGGCGGAGTCGGGGTGCCGGGCATGCGTGCTGACGGCCAGGTTGGAGCCGCCCAGCACACTGGTCCCGGGCCCGTCCGGCCCCGGCAGCGGTACGGCGCCGATCTTCCCGGCGACGGGCGACCCCGCGGCCGAGGCGCCGACGTAGGCGTACGGCCAGTTGCGGAGGAACAGCAGGCGCCCGTCCTGGAAGGCCTGCTTGGACTCCTCCTCCTTGTAGGTGAGCGCCCGTTTCGGGATCCAGCCCTCGCGCACACCCCGCGCGAGGAAGTCGATGCCGTCACGGGCCGCCATCGAGTTGACGGTGACCCGCTCGCCCTCGTCTCCGAGGATCGAGCCGCCCGCCGAGTAGACGGCCTCGGCAGCGTTCACGGTGAGGCCCTCGTACGGCAGGAACTGGCCCGCGTAGCCGTCGAGGCCGTACTTCGGGGCGACGGTCTTCGCCTGTTTCTCCAGCTCGGCCCAGGTGCGCGGCGGGTCGAGGCCCTCCTTGGCGAGGATGTCCTTGCGATAGAGGAGCAGGCCGGCGTTGGTGACGTACGGGACCGCGTACAGCTGTCCGTCGTAGGTCGCCGTGTCCACGACCGGTGGCAGGAAGGTGTCCAGCGGGAAGCGGTCGCGGGCGAGCGGGCGGATCCAGCCGTGCGCCGCGAACTCCGAGGTCCAGCTGACGTCGATGTTGAGGATGTCGAAGCGGCTGCGGTCGCCGCCACGCAGATCGGTGGTCATCTGCGCGTGGGTCTCGTCGGCGGAGTCGGGCAGCTCGACGAGGGTGACCTTCTCGCCGGGGTGAGTGCGGTTCCAGCCCTCCAGCACGGAGCCGAGATAGCCGGTGAGGTCGCCGGCGGTGGCGAGGGTCATCGGCCCCCGGCCTCCCGCGGGACCCTCGTCGGCACGGGCGCCGGAGGCGACGTAGCCGGTCAGGATCACGACGAGGACGAGAAGGCCCCTACCCGCGGCGTGGATCCACCGCATAGGTTCCTCCCTGTACACCTGGCACCGGGCGTCTTCGTCCGGAGTCAGAGGCCATGTATACCTGTTAGGTATGCGCGATACTAGGGCCTGCGGCACATTACTCGGGATGTGGGAGGAGAGCACGAGTGCGGCTGCCCCTCCTGGCCCTGCTGGCGCGCGGCCCGGCGCACGGATACGAGCTCAAGCAGGACCTTGAGGTACTGCTGGGCTCCGCGTACCCTCAGCCGAACGTCGGCCAGATCTATGTGACCCTCGGCCGTCTCGAGAAATCGGGACTGATAGAGGGCGAGGACGTCGAGCAGTCGAGCCGGCCCAACAAGAAGGTCTACCACCTCACCGACGCCGGGCGTGAGGCGCTGCGCGCCTGGTTCGAGGAGACCGAGGACGAGCCGCGGGTGCGGGACGAGTTCTTCATGAAGCTGGCCGTCGCCCCGCAGACCGGTCTCGCCGACCAGATCGCCCTCATCAACAAGCAACGGCGTCAGTACCTGAACACCATGCGTCAACTGTCGAAGCTGGCCGCCGCCGAAGACCGGGACAACCGCATCGCCCATCTGCTGATCGAGGGCGCGATGCTGCACCTTCAGGCCGACCTCGACTGGCTGGAGCGGTGCCAGGAAGAGCTGGAGGAGCTGGAGTGAGCGACGATTCCGCTCCCGTGCTGCGCGCCGACGGTCCCACGGAGGCCGACGAGCGTCCCGCGCTGCGTGCCGAGGCCCTGGTCAAGACGCATTACGGCGAGGGCGCTCCGGCGCATGCCGTGCGCGGTGTGGATCTCTCCGTCCGACGCGGCGAGTTCGTGGCCGTCACCGGTCCGTCCGGTGCCGGCAAGTCGACCCTGCTGCATCTGCTGGGCGGGTTGCAGCGGCCGGACAGCGGCGGCATCTGGCTGGACGGCGAGTGCGCGGACCGCTGGAGCGAGGCCCGCTGGTCGGTGGAGCGCAGGAAGCGCATCGGGATCGTCTTCCAGTTCTTCAACCTGGTCTCCAACCTCTCCGTCGCCGACAACGTCGAGCTGCCCGCCCTGCTGGCCGGCGTACCGCCGAAGCGGGCCCGTGCCGAGCGCACGGAGCTGCTGGCCGAGCTGGGACTCACCGGCAAGGAGCGCAGCATGCCGGGCGAGCTGTCCGGCGGTGAGCAGCAGCGGGTGGCGCTGGCCCGGGCACTGGTGAACCGGCCGCCGCTGCTGCTGGCCGACGAACCCGCCGGCAGCCTGGACAGCAAGGGCACCCGCGAGGTGATGCGGCTGCTGTCCCGCTTCCACCAGCGGGGTCAGACGATCGTGCTGGTCACGCATGACGCCCGGCTGGCGAGCGCCGCGGACCGGGTGATCAGCTTCTTCGACGGCCGAATAGCCGACGACGCCGAACTGGACGCCGGCCCGCCGCCGCGCCGCGCGGGCACCTCGGGCGTGCTGGAGCTGGAGCTCAGGGACTGAGATGCGGGTGTACGAGCACTTCTCCCACGATCTTCTCGCTGCCGCCGGGCCGAGGGGCTGAGGCCCGTGCGAGCCACCCTGCGCTGGGCGCACTCCGATCTGCGTACGCACCGCGGCGAGGCCCTGTTCCTCGTGCTGGCCACGGCCGGCATCGTCGTCTCGCTGCTGCTGGCCACGGCCCTCTTCGGCTACGCAACCAACCCCTGGCAGCGCGTCTTCACACAGGCGCGCGGCGCCCACGTATGGCTGCACACCGGCGCCGCGGCCGACTCCGCGAAGTTGGCGGACCTCGACGGCGTCGAGTCCGTCGCGGGCCCCTACCCCACCGCGTCCACCACGCTCGCCTCCCGCGGCACCCGCGCCTCGGTCGAGCTGCGCGGCACACCCGAGCGCCCCGCCGTCGGCCGCCCGCTGCTGACCTCCGGCCACTGGCTGGACCCGGCGAACCCGGACGGCGTGGTCCTGGAGAGCCGGCTGGCCCGCGCCCTGCTGGCCGCCCCCGGCGACACCCTCACCCTGCCCGGCACCGGCCGGTCCCTGACCGTTCTCGGCATCGCCGACAGCGCCGAGCCCCGCTACCGGGCCGGCGAGCAGGCGGGCCTCGTCTGGGCGCCGCCGTCCGCCGTGCGCAACCCGGGCGGCCAGGTGATCGGGTTGCGCCTGACCGACCCCGACGACACCGACTACGCCGTCCAGCGCGCCGTGACGGTGCTGGGCGCCGGCGCGGTCAGCGAGGTCTCCACCTGGAAGCAGGCCCGCGCCGAGGCACAGGGCGACAACCGGCTGCTCGGGCAGGTGCTGGGACTGTTCGGTCTCGGCGCGCTGGTCGCGGCCGGGCTCGCCGTGCACGGAGCGATCGGCACCCGGATCCGCGGCCATCTGCGGGACATCTCCGTGCTGAAGGCCATCGGCTTCACCCCTGGTCAGGTGGTCCGGGTCTTCGTGCTCCAGCACCTGGCCTTCGCGCTGCTGGGCGCCGTGGCCGCGGCCACCGTCATCCAAGCCCTGGGCAGCCGCATACCGGGGCGGCTCGGGGACGCGGTCGGCGTGTGGCACGGGTTGCCCGGGCACACGGTGGCGCTGTTCGCGGTGCCGGTGGGGGCGGTGCTGTTCATCGGCGCGACCACGGGACTCGCGGCGTGGCGGGCGGGGCGGGTGCCTCCGGTGCCGGTGCCGCGGCGTGCGGCTCCGCTGGGCGGGCGGCTCTCGGGTGCGGCCAGGCAGGCGCTCGGGCTGCGGCTGCCGCCCGCGCTGGTCCTGGGCTGGCACCAGGCGTTCAACCGGCGCCCGAGGTCATTGGCCACGGTCGCCCGGCTGGCGCTGCCGCTGCTGCTGATCGTGGTGGCGATGAGCGCGTGGACCACCATCGACCGCTTCGACAGCCGGCCCGAGCAGGTCGGCCTGGCGACCTCGCTGAGCGTCCACACCGAGGCCGGACTGGCCGACGGGGACGCCCGTACGCTGCTGGAACGCGACCCGCAGGTCGCCGCCGCCTACCCGGGCGTCGAGGTGGCCGCCCTGGTCCCCGGCCAGACGGCCACGATCGCCCTGCGCGGCCTCGGCACCCACCAGGACCCCTTCCCGTACGCCCTCGCCGAGGGCCGCGCCGCGCAGGGCCGCGACGAGGCGGTCGCCGGCCAGGGGCTGCTGGACCTGCTGAACGCGCAGGTCGGCGACTGGGTCCGGATGACCGTCGGCGACCAGCCGCAGATCCTGCACATCGTGGGCCGCAGCATCGAACCGGAGAACGCCGGCCGGGTCATCTCCACCTCCCTCGACACCCTGCGCGAGAACGACCCCGGCCTCGGCCCCACCCTCTACGAACTGCGGCTGCGCCCCGGCGCGGACCCGGCCGAGGTCGCCGACCGGCTGGCCGACGCCGGGCAGGGACGCCTGGACGTGCACGCCGTGCCGAATCCCGCCGACGGGCTCTCGCCCCTGCGCGGTGTCGTCCTGGGCCTGATCGCCGTCCTCGCCCTCATCGGGCTCATCGAGCTGCTGACCGCGATCGGCGGCACCGTCCGCGAGGGCGAGCGCGACCTGCTGGCCCTGAAGGCCATCGGCCTCTCGCCCCGCCAGATCACCGCGATCACCGTCACCTCCACCGCCTGCACCGCCCTGGCCGCGGTCGTCATCGGCACGGCCCTGGGCACACCCCTCGCGCACTGGCTGATCGACACCCAGGGCCGATCGAGCGGCATCGGCGCCGGCATCGCCCAGGGGCCGTCCCCCGCGCTGCTGCTCCTGCTCGGCACGGCGGCGGTCACCGGCGCGGCCGCCCTCGCCGCGGTCCCGGCCTCCCGCGCGGCCCGCCGCCGCCTCGCGGACACCCTGAGCGCGGTCGCCTGACCGACGGCCGCGGCGGCCGGGGGCGTGGAGCTACTGCGGGTTGTACGGGGGCGGCGCGGGCGGGTTGTACGGCGGCTGCGGGGCGTACGGACTCTGCGGACCCTGCGTGTACGGGCTGCCGTGCGGGGGTGTCCCGTAGGGGTTGCCCTGCGGCGGGGGTGTCCCGTAGGGGTTGCCCTGCGGCGGCGGCGTTCCGTACGGGTTGCCCTGCGGCGGCGGCGTTCCGTACGGGTTGCCCTGCGGCGGCACGAAGCCGTTCGGGGCGTACGACGGTGGCGGCGGGGTCGGCGTCGGACCGGGCGTGGGTCCCGGCATCGGTGACAGGACGGCCGGGTGGTCCGCGAGCCGGATGCCGTAGCGGCTCTTGAGGCGGCCCATCTCCAGCATGGCGATGGCCGTGACCGTCACCGGCGCGCCCAGGATGAAGAAGACGCCCATGGCGAGGCTGAGGCCATGCAGATCACCGGTGACGAGATCGGGGATGGCCATGAGCCATGTCGTCACCGTGGCCAGCAGCGGCGGCAGGCAGCGGTGCACGACGGCGGTGCCGAAGAAGTTCCCCGTGATCCGGTAGGCGCCGGCGATCACGAAGAACGCCATCCAGAGCCCCACGACGCTGACCAGCATGGTCCCGAGCATCCCGAGGGAGCCGCCCAGCTGGAAGATCAGCACCGTGCCGAGCGCCGAGCCGATGAACAGCAGCAGCAACTTCAGCGACCGCAGAAGCGGCTCCTTCAGCTGCGCCACCGTACCGGCGCCGGAGCGCTGCCAGAGATAGAGCATCACGCCCACGGTGAGCGGCGTGATGAACAGCAGCACCAGACAGGCCGTCGCCGCGTTGTCCAGCATCTCGTCGAAGGCGAACCCGCCCTCCACGAAGGTGTAGACACCGAACCCCGCGACCGCGCCGGCGATGACCCGCACCTTCTTGAGGGCATCCACCGAAGGGTCCAGCGACTGAGGGATCCAGGCAGGATGGAACACCGCCCGCGCCACGTGATGAGGCTTCAGGAAGGACCGCGCGGTCAGCGTGCCGCCGGTCCAACTCCCTTGTGGATACGTCAACTTGCACTCCCCCGAGTGATCGTTGTCATGATCGACGAGGGAGTCTACGGGAAGCGGACGGCCACGCGCCGCCCGCTTTCCGTAACCGTGTCACTTCCGGCCGCGCAGCTCCCGGTACTTGGCGACGAGCGCCTTCGTCGAGGCGTCCAGACCCGGCACCTCGGCCCCTTCGGTCAGCGCGGGCTCGACCCGCTTGGCGAGGACCTTGCCGAGCTCCACGCCCCACTGGTCGAAGGAGTCGATGTTCCACACCGCGCCCTGCACGAACACCTTGTGCTCGTACAGCGCGATCAACTGCCCCAGCACGGACGGTGTCAGCTCACGCGCGAGGATCGTGGTCGTCGGGTGGTCGCCCTTGAACGTCTTGTGCGTGACCAGTTCCTCGGGCACCCCCTCCGCGCCCACCTCCTCCGGCGTCTTGCCGAACGCCAGCGCCTGCGTCTGCGCGAAGAAGTTCGCCATCAGCAGGTCGTGCTGCGCCTTGAGTCCGTCGCTCATCTCGGCGACCGGCTCGGCGAAGCCGATGAAGTCCGCCGGGATCAGCTTGGTGCCCTGGTGGATCAGCTGGTAGTACGCGTGCTGCCCGTTGGTGCCCGGCGTGCCCCAGACCACCGGCCCGGTCTGCCAGTCGACCTCCCGGCCGTCCCGGCCGACGTACTTGCCGTTGGACTCCATGTCCAACTGCTGGAGATACGCGGTGAACTTGGACAGGTAGTGGCTGTAGGGCAGCACCGCGTGCGACTGGGCGTCGTGGAAGTTGCCGTACCAGATGCCCAGCAGACCGAGCAGCAGCGGGACGTTCTCCTCGGCGGGCGCGGTGCGGAAGTGCTCGTCGACGGTGCGGAAACCGTCGAGCATCTGGCGGAAGCGGTCCGGCCCGATGGCGATCATCAGGGACAGGCCGATCGCCGAGTCGTAGGAGTAGCGCCCGCCCACCCAGTCCCAGAACTCGAACATGTTGGCCGTGTCGATGCCGAAGTCCGCGACCTTCTCGGCGTTCGTCGACAGGGCGACGAAGTGCTTGGCGACGGCCTCCGGCCCGGCCTTCAGCTCGGCGAGGAGCCAGTCCCGCGCGGACGTGGCGTTGGTGATCGTCTCGATCGTGGTGAACGTCTTCGAGGCGATGATGAACAGCGTCTCGGCCGCGTCCAGGTCCCGGGTGGCCTCGTGCAGGTCGGCACCGTCGACGTTCGACACGAAGCGGACGGTGAGGTCGCGGTCGGTGAAGCTGCGCAGCACCTCGTAGGCCATCGCCGGACCGAGGTCGGAGCCGCCGATGCCGACGTTGACGACGTTCTTGATCCGCCTGCCGGTGTGGCCGGTCCAGGCGCCGGAGCGGACTCGCTCGGCGAAGCCGGCCATCTTGTCGAGGACGGCGTGCACACCCGGCACGACGTTCTCCCCGTCGACCTCGATCACCGCCTCGCGCGGGGCGCGCAGCGCGGTGTGCAGCACGGCGCGGTCCTCGGTGGTGTTGATCTTCTCGCCGCGGAACATGGCGTCCCGCAGCCCGAACACGTCCGTGGCGGCGGCCAGCTCGCGCAGCAGCCGCAGCGTCTCGTCGGTGACCAGGTGCTTGGAGTAGTCGATGTGCAGGTCGCCGACCTGGAGGGTGTAGCCCGAGCCGCGACCGGGATCGGCGGCGAACAGCTGCCGAAGCCCCACGTCGCCGAGCTCCTCGCGGTGCTTGGTCAGCGCGCTCCACTCGGGCGTCTGATTGAGCCTGGTACGGCCGTCTGCGTTCATGTCCGACTTCAGCCTTCTTTCGTGCCTGTCCCAGCTGTTCCAACCTAATTGATCAGCGCTGGACGTGAGCTGTCCTCGCGTCGTCGTCCTGCGCAACAACAGGTACGTCCCGCTTGCCCGCAGGTATCAGCGCGATCAGGGCCAGCACGAAGAAGGCCGCCGTGAGCAGGGGCGGGGTGTTCAGGCCCCAGGCGGTGGCGACGGCACCGCCCAGCAGGGCGCCGAGCGGCACTCCGGCGAAGGCCAGGGTTCTGAAGGCGGAGGCGACCCGGCCGAGCAGCTCGGCGGGGCTGCGCTGCTGCATGAGCGTCGTCGTGTTGACGTTCCACACCATGCCCATGAGTCCGAAGACGATCAGCGCCGCCACCAGCACGGCCAGACTGCGCACGGTTCCCATGACGATCAGGGCCCCGGTCTGCACCGCGCCCGCGACCAGCACGGCCCGCACCCGGCCCAGTCGCTTCACGATCCAGCCGTTCGCCACTCCCCCGGCCAGGCCCCCGACGGTGAAGGCCGCGCCGGCCGCCGCGTACCCCGTGGCCCCGGCGTCCAGCCACCCGGTCACCAGGACGACCAGGGTCGCGAGCTGGGCGCCCATGCCGATGTTGCACAGGGCGGTGGCGGCGCACAGCCCTCTCAGAGCCCGGTCCCGCCACAGGGTGCGCAGCCCCTCGCCGATCTCCCGGCGCAGGGTGCTGCCCGCAGGGGCCGGCGTCCGCTCGGGCGCCGTGATGCGCAGCGAGGCCACCAGGGCGGCCGCGACCAGGAAGGTGGCGGCGTCGGCGACGAAGGGCACGGCGGCCCCCGCGACCAGCAGCAACGGCACGAGCGGCCCGCCCATCAGGCCGCCCGCGATGCGCTGCCCGGTCATCAGCCGGGCGTTCGCGCTGCCGAGCGCGTCCCGGTCCACCAGGGCGGGGAGCAGGGCCGTGGAGGCGTTGTCGAACAGGGTCTGAAGCGTGGTCAGGGTGAAGGCCAGCACGACGAGCAGGCCGATCGAGGCGTGCCCGAGCGCCACGACCACGGCGAAAGCGGCGACCAGCAGTCCGCGTAACGCGTCCACCGTCCACATCGCGCGTCGCTGGTCCACCCGATCGGCGACGGCGCCACCGAGCAGCCCGAAGACGATCCAGGGGAGATAGCCGCAGGCGGTGACCGCGGCGATCAGCATCGGCCGGTCCGTGAGCGTGACGGCGAGGAGCGGCAGGGCGGCCGTACGCAGGGAATCTCCGAAGCTGGAGAGCACGGCGGCGCCCCACAGCCGTCCGAAGCCACCGCGCCATGCCGGCGCGCGCCCGCTCACCGTCTCAGCCGTCGCCACGGCTCCCCCTCCCGGTCCGTCGATCCGAAAGATCGATACACAAACCGTAGAGGGCACCACTGACAATCGGTCCCGGAGCGGGATCCGCGCAGCACGTCGTACAGGTCCGGCCGGGCAACCATGGGCACCCGGCCGGTCCTCAATTCCTAGATCTCGCCCCGCAGTTTGGCGAGCGCCTCGGCGAGGATCGCCTCGCCGTCCGCGTCACTGCGTCGCTCCCGTACATACGCGAGGTGCGTCTTGTAGGGCTCGGTGCGCGGCGGGTCCGGCGGGTTGTCCCGGTCCTGTCCGGCGGGAAAGCCGCAGCGCGGGCAGTCCCAGGTTTCGGGAACCTGCGCGTCGCTGGCGAAGCTGGGCTGCGTTTCATGCCCGTTGGAGCACCAGAAGGAGATGCGCAGCCGGGGCGCGGACTCGCCCCGCTCGGCCTCGCCCATCGGCCCCGCCCCGACCCGGCTTCCTCGGATCGCGTTGCCACTTGCCACGGTCGTAACTCCCTGCGTGATGGTGCCGCAAAGCGAGTCGGCGTTTCGCTTCGCTGCGAGCGCCTCAGTCTACGTAAGGCCCAACGCGCGTCCAGTGATTCGAGTTACAGACCCCCACACCAAGACGCAAGCCCCATGATAGGCCGCGCTGAGCTGCGCGTACCGAACATGGGGCCTTACGTGTGGAATGTACGTGATCGTCAGTTGTTGACCTTCATCATGATGCCGAGCACGACAATGCACGCGAACCAGAGCAAACCGACCACAACAGTGATCCGGTCGAGGTTGCGCTCGGCGACCGAGGAGCCGCCGACGGACGACTGCATGCCGCCACCGAACATGTCGGAGAGGCCGCCGCCCTTGCCCTTGTGCATCAGCACCAGCAGCATCAGCAGCCCGCTGAAGACGATCAGGGCGATCGAGAACCCCATAACCACGGCTGGACCAACTTCCTCGGATCTGGATGGACGACAGGGGCACAGCCACCGGGCTGTGCCCCCGCCAGGGTACGACGGATCGCCGCTACGGCCTACTCACTGGTCGCGGAAGCGCACGATCTTGACGAACTCGTCGGCGTCCAGCGAGGCACCGCCGACCAGGGCGCCGTCGATGTCGGCCTGCGACATGATCTCGGCGACGTTGCCCGCCTTGACGGAGCCGCCGTACTGGATGCGGACCTTGTCGGCCAGCTCCTGCGTGTAAAGCTCGGCGATCTTGCCACGGATCGCCGCACAGACCTCCTGGGCGTCCTCGGCGCCGCAGACCTTGCCGGTGCCGATGGCCCACACGGGCTCGTAGGCGATCACGACGGACTCGGCCTGCTCGGCCGGGAGGTCCTTCAGACCGCCCTCGACCTGGGTGAGGGTGTGGGAGACGTGGTTGCCCGCCTCGCGGACCTCCAGCTCCTCACCTACGCACAGGATCGGGGTCAGGCCGTGCTTGTAGGCGGCCTTGACCTTGGCGCCCACGATCTCGTCGGTCTCCGCGTGGTACTGACGGCGCTCGGAGTGGCCGATCGCCACGTACGTGCACTTCAGCTTGGCCAGCATCGGACCGGAGATCTCGCCGGTGTAGGCACCGGAGTCGTGCGCCGAGATGTCCTGGGCGCCGTACTTGATCTTCAGCTTGTCGCCGTCGACCAGGGTCTGCACGGAGCGCAGGTCGGTGAAGGGCGGCAGAACGGCGACCTCGACGGCGTCGTAGTCCTTGTCGGCCAGGGCGAAGGCGAGCTTCTGGACGTGTGCGATGGCCTCAAGGTGGTTGAGGTTCATCTTCCAGTTGCCCGCCATCAGCGGCGTGCGCTCAGAAGAATTGGATGCAGCCATTGAGGTCAGTCCTCCAGTGCGGCGAGGCCGGGGAGCGTCTTGCCCTCGAGGTATTCGAGGGAGGCGCCGCCACCGGTCGAGATGTGGCCGAATGCCGACTCGTCGAAGCCCAGGGTGCGGACGGCCGCGGCGGAGTCGCCACCGCCGACCACGGTGAAGCCCGGGGTGTCGATGAGGGCCTGGGCGACCGCCTTGGTGCCCTCGGCGTAGTCGGGGTGCTCGAAGACGCCCATGGGGCCGTTCCAGAAGACGGTGCCGGCGTCGGCGAGCTTCGAGGCGTACAGCTTGCGGGTCTCGGGACCGATGTCCAGACCCTCCTGGTCGGCGGGGATGGCGTCCGCGGCGACGGTCGTGGGGTTGGCCGGGGCCTTGGTCTTCAGGTCCGGGAACTCGGGCGCGACCAGGACGTCGACCGGCAGGACCAGCTCGACGCCGTTCTTCTCGGCGCGCTCCATGTACTCCGTGACGGCCGGGACCTGGTCCTCCTGGAGGAGGGAGATGCCGACCTCGTAGCCCTTGGCCTTGAGGAAGGTGTACGCCATGCCGCCGCCGATGAGCAGCCGGTCCGCCTTGGCGAGCAGCTGGTCGATGACGGCGAGCTTGTCGGACACCTTGGCGCCGCCGAGCGCGACGACGTACGGCCGCTTGACGTCCTCGGTGAGCTTCTTGAGCACGCCGACCTCATTGGCGATGAGGTACCCGGCGTAGTGCGGCAGGCGGGCCGGCAGGTCGTACACGGACGCGTGCTTGCGGTGCACCGCGCCGAAGCCGTCACCGACGTAGACGTCGGCGAGGGCGGCGAGCTGCTCGGCGAAGGCGGCGCGCTCGGCGTCGTCCTTGCTCGTCTCGCCGGCGTTGAAGCGCAGGTTCTCGACGACGGCCACCTGGCCGTCCGCGAGGCCGGCGACGACTGCCTGAGCGGACTCGCCGACCGTGTCGGTCGCGAAGGCCACGTCGGCGCCGAGGAGTTCACCCAGGCGCGCGGCAGCGGGCGCGAGGGAGAACACGGGGTCCGGGGCGCCCTTGGGGCGGCCCAGGTGCGAGGCGACGACCACGCGCGCGCCCGCCTCGGCCAGAGCCTTGACGGTGGGCAGCACGGCGCGGATGCGGCCGTCGTCGGTGATGGTGGTGCCGTCCAGCGGCACGTTCAGGTCGGCGCGGACGAAGACCCGCCGGCCCGCGACTCCTTCAGCGAGGAGTTCGTCGATCGTCTTCATGGAAGGGGACTCCCGAGGAGGGTTCGTATGCTCGGATCGCCAGTGATCCTAAAAGGCCTGGTCTGCACGTGAGTCAGGGCCCGGGCGGCGCGTCCCTGCGCCGCACGGGCCCTGCCCTACATCAAGGTGCTGCTCTGCCGATCAGAGCTGGTTGCCGACGAAGACCGTCAGGTCGACGAGGCGGTTGGAGTAGCCCCACTCGTTGTCGTACCAGCCGAGGATCTTCACCGACGTGCCCTCCTGGACCATGGTCAGGGAGGAGTCGAAGGTGCAGGACGACGGGTCGCTGACGATGTCCGAGGAGACGATCTCGTCCTCGGTGTAGGTCAGGTAGCCCTGAAGCTCACCCTCGGAGGCCTTCTTGAAGGCGGCGTTGACCTCGTCCTTGGTGACCTCGCGGGACAGCTCCACGACGAGGTCGGTGGCCGAGCCGGTCGGGACCGGGACGCGCATGGCGATGCCGTCCAGCTTGCCCTTGAGCTGCGGCAGGACCAGCGCGGTGGCCTTCGCGGCACCCGTGGTGGTCGGGATGATGTTCTCGGCGGCGGCACGGGCGCGGCGCAGGTCCTTGTGCGGGAAGTCCAGGATGCGCTGGTCGTTGGTGTACGCGTGCACCGTGGTCATCAGACCCTTGACGATGCCGAAGTTCTCGTCGAGGACCTTCGCCATCGGCGCCACACAGTTGGTGGTGCAGGAGGCGTTGGAGATGACGTGGTGGTTCGCCGGGTCGTACTTGTCCTGGTTGACACCCATGACGATGGTGATGTCCTCGTCCTTGGCCGGAGCCGAGATGAGGACCTTCTTCGCGCCACCGGCGAGGTGCTTGGCGGCGTCTTCCTTCTTGGTGAAGATGCCGGTCGACTCGATGACGATGTCGACGCCCAGCTCGCCCCACGGGATGTCGGCGGGGTTGCGCTCGGACAGGACCTTGATGGTCTTGCCGTCGACGGTGATCGTGTCAGCCGTGTGCGACACCTCGGCCTTGAGACGGCCCAGGATGGTGTCGTACTTCAGCAGGTGGGCAGTGGTCGCGGTGTCACCCAGGTCGTTGACAGCCACGATCTCGATGTCAGCACCCTGCTCCAGCAGCGCGCGGAAGTAGTTGCGACCGATACGACCGAAGCCGTTGATGCCTACGCGGATCGTCACGAACCGATCTCCTCGTTGGTACGCCGGCCATGCGGTGCCGGCGAGCTCTATTTGGGATGTCCCCGACCGCCTACGACCCTACCTCTCTGTGGCCTCCGTGGTGACATCCAGATGCCTCATAGACGGCAGGGCGGTCCGTACCCGCCAGTAGGGGTACGGACCGCCCCGCCGGGAAGCCCGGATCACTCGTTCCGGTCACCGTGCGTTGTGCGCGGTTGACCTCGGCGTGTCATTTCTCAAGTGAGGAAAGGGCTTTTCCGATGAGCGCCGTCCGGTCGGCCGCTGCGGTGACGTGTTCCAGGCCGAAGCCGAGGAGCACCGTGTCGTCCGTGGTGATCGCACCGTACGTCTGGAACAGCGCCCCGGTGCGCGTCCAGTCCTTGAGCACGGCCGGGCTGCCCGCGGGCGGTCCGGGCACGCTCCAGGCGCCGAGCGACGTCTCGAAACCCTCGGTCTCGGTGGCCGCGCCACCGACGACGAGCGAGGCCTGGTCGGCGAGAACGCCGCGCCCGCCGAAGCCCGGGTCGGAGACATAGGCGATCGAGAGCTCGACCGACTTGCCGGCGTACGCGCTCAGGTCGAACTCGACCTGCTTCCAGCCCGCGGAGGCGCCGGTGAGCGCGTTCCACTGGCCGCTGGTGCCGGACGCCGTGCAGCCCTCGGCCGACTGCGTCAGGTAGTGCTTGAGCCAGGGGTGTTCGGCCATGTAGAAGCCGGCCTCGCACTCCGCCGGCACCGTGTTGCCGCTTGCGCCGTTCTTCTCGGGGAGTGTCGTCCAGTCCTCGGCGCCGGTGGTGTGCGCCTCGATCAGGACGTTGTCGTAGCCGGGTTCGACGTCCCACAGCAACTGGGTGCGCAGGGTCGGCGCCTGTGCCGCGGTCACACCGGTGAGGTCGACGGTCCTGGTGAGCCGCTTGTAGGCGTCGTCGGTGTGCACGGCCGCCGCCATCCACGAACCCGCGTAGGGACCGTACGGGTTGACCGTGCCGGCGAACTGGCCCGCGCCCGCGCTGGCGAACTGGGGGTACTTGTCGGCGGCCAGCTGGTCCGAGGTGACGCTGTAACTCCCGGCCTTGTCCAGCGGGTTGCCGGTCGCGTCACCCAGTGATCCGGTGACCCCGCCGAGCTTGCCGGAGCCGGTGAAGCCGGTGGCGCCGGGCAGCGAGGTACGGGTGTAGGCGCCCAGGTAGTACTGGCTGAAGTCGTTCGACAGGGTGCCGTCGCCGAGGTCGACGTTGCCGCCGGCCTGCTCGCCCGCCTCCACCAGCTTGCCGCCCTCGTTGAGGTAGGCGCGCAGTTGGAGCTGGGTGGCGTTGCCGGGGACGTTCGCGCCCGTGTAGTGGACGACGGTGTCGAAGTGGTCCAGTACGCCGAGTGCGTCGGGCGCGCCCTGTGCGGCGACGTCCCAGACGATCGCCCGGTGGCCGTTGGCCTTCAGCGCGTCGACGTACTTCTGCGCGTGGGCGGCGCCGGCGCCTTCCTCGGCGACCACGAGCACGTCCGCGCGCGGCCGCTCGGCCACGGTGTAGGTGAAGTGCTCGCTGGAGACCTTCTTGCCGCTCCTGGTCTCGCCAGTGAACCACACCTCGACCTTGTCGCCGCGATCGCCGTCGGCGACCTTGGCCCGGTACTCGTCGAAGTAGAGGTTGTCGTCACCGCCGTACGTCTCGCCGCCCCTCCAGGGCCGCAGTGCCATGTCGTGCGTACGGCCGCCGTTGACGCGGTACTTGAGCTCCTTGTCGCGCACGGACTTGCGTACGACGACGGAGACCTCCTGGTCCGCGCCGCGGGAGTACGACGTGGTGAACGGTGCCGGAGTGAAGTCAGCCGCCTTCAGTCCGAGCGAGGAGACGGGCTGGTCGGGCCGCTCGGCGCTCTCGGCGACGGACAGCGCGAACGGCACGTTCTTGGCGAACTCGTCCTGGATCAGCTTCTCGTCGTCCGGGAAGTTGAACACCGACTGGCAGTCGGCGGCGTTCCACTGGTCGTTCGGGTCGATGTTCGACGCGGTCTGGCAGGTCGACATCTCGGGCGTGTACATCGCCAGGCCGTTGACGTTCGAGGCGTGACCGTCCGCCTCGCCGTTGGTCGTGTACAGCTCCGAGGAGACCTGCGGCCGGTAGCCGGGGATCGCGGAGTTGTCCGGGGTGCCGGCGAGCGCCTTGTACAGCACGTCGTCGGGGGTGTTGGTGGCCACCTGCCAGCCGACTCCGTAGAGGAGGAGTTCGGCGGCGGAGTGGTAGTTGATGCCGTAGGTGAAGCCGATGCGCTTCTGGAAGGCGTCGATCGCCTTGGTCTCGGGCTCCGAGCCGGCGCTCGCGCCGCGGTACGTCTCGCTGGTGGGGTTCGGGGACGAACCCTCGTCGTCGTAGCCCCACTTGTAGGAGAAGTTGCGGTTGAGGTCGACGCCGTCACCGGTGCTGATCACACCGTCGGCGTTGATGTCCCGCAGGTTCTTGCGCCACAGACGGTTGGCGGCGTCCTTGTGGGTGTAGTCGTAGCCGTCGGGGTTGGCCGAGAGGACGAACCACAGCTCGGTCGAGTCGACGATCTTCTTGACGCGCTTGTCCGTCTTGTAGTTGTCCAGGTAGTAGTGCATCAGACGCCGGGTCATCTCCGGCGTGATCCACTCACGCGCGTGCTGGTTGGACATGTAGAGGACGGCGGGCTTGGCGCCGTCCTTCGTCTTCTTGGCGTTCTTGCTGAGCTTGAGCGCGAGGATGTCCTGGCCGCCCACCGTCTTTCCGATGGAGACGACCTTGGTGAGGCCCGGGTTCTGCTGCCCGGTCCTGACTATCTCCTCCTTGAGCCCCCCGGCACCGCTGTACGGGCGGAACACGCCCTCCGCGGCCTTCTCGGTGCGGGCCTCCGCCTTGGCGGAGAGGTCGTGCTCGGTGAGCTCGACGCCCTGCTTCTGGAGCTTCTCGGCCTGATCGTCGGTGAGGTAGACCTCGACGGTGGCCGTGCCCTTGGCGGGCGCCTGCTCACTGAGTTCGTGGCCGTCCTGGCCGGCCGCCAGCAGCAGGGGTACCTGCTTCTTGGTGATCTCGGCCCGGAAGACCTTCACTTCACTCGGGTCGGAATCTTGTGAACTGCCCGGTTGTGCCTGGGCTATGGGTGCGATACTCGCTCCACCTATGAGGAGAGCGCCGACAGCGAGGATCGATCTCGCTCTGGGTCTCATGTACCCCCCTAGCAGTGTTTCGCCACAGTGACGAATGACTGCCAGGCTCGGGCCACTTCATGTTCCAGTCAAGAGTGCCGCAAAGACCGACAAATACCGGTGCCGACGTCCCAAGTGGACGTCGGCACCGAGTCGTTGACGATCAGTCACGTCATCCGACGAGGTTGTCCGCCAGCTCCTCGCTGAGGTTGGCCTCGGTGCCCGGGATGCCGAGGTCCTGGGCCCGCTTGTCGGCCATGGCCAGCAGCCTGCGGATACGGCCGGCGACGGCGTCCTTGGTCAGCGGCGGGTCGGCGAGCGCGCCCAGCTCCTCCAGGGAGGCCTGCTTGTGCTCCATGCGCAGACGTCCGGCGGCGGCGAGGTGCTCGGGGACCTCCTCGCCGAGGATCTCCAGAGCACGCTGGACACGGGCACCTGCGGCGACGGCCGCGCGGGCGGAGCGGCGCAGGTTGGCGTCGTCGAAGTTGGCGAGGCGGTTCGCCGTGGCGCGGACCTCGCGGCGCATCCGGCGCTCCTCCCAGGCGAGCACGGACTCGTGCGCGCCGAGGCGGGTGAGCAGGGCGCCGATGGCGTCACCGTCACGGACGACGACCCGGTCGACGCCACGCACCTCGCGGGCCTTCGCCGCGATCGACAGCCGGCGGGCGGCGCCGACCAGGGCGAGCGCGGCTTCGGGGCCCGGGCAGGTCACCTCAAGGGAGGAGGAGCGGCCGGGCTCGGTGAGCGAGCCGTGCGCGAGGAACGCGCCGCGCCAGGCGGCCTCGGCGTCACAGGTGGCCCCGGACACGACCTGCGGGGGCAGGCCGCGGATCGGGCGGCCCCGCCCGTCGACCAGACCGGTCTGCCGGGCCAGCTGGTCACCGCCCGCAACCACCCGTACGACGTAACGCGAGCCGCGGCGCAGCCCGCCCGGGGCCATCACGATCAGCTCGGAACTGTGGCCGAAGATCTCCAGGATGTCGCGCTTGAGGCGGCGGGCCGCCATGGCGGTGTCCAGCTCCGCCTCGATCACGATGCGCCCGCTGACCAGGTGGAGGCCGCCGGCGAACCGCAGAATGGCGGAGACCTCCGCCTTCCTGCAGCAGGTCCGGGTGACGGGGAGCCGGGAGATCTCATCCTTCACCGCTGCCGTCATCGCCATGGGCCGATCCTTCCATGCATCCGAAAAATACGGTCGTACGCGGCGGCGAGGAGCTCCGGGTCGTGCCGGGGCGTCCCGTCCATCCGGGCCACCGGGGCCAGCTCGACCGCCGCACCGAGCCGCTTCGCGGCCTCGGTGAGCACATCGCGGTCGGGCACGGCGGCCTCGTCGGCCAGCACCACGTCCAGGGCGAGTTTAGGGGCGTGTCGTCCCAAAACCTCCAAATGACGCTGCGGGGAGAAGCCCTCGGTTTCTCCCGGCTGCGGCGCGAGGTTCAGGGAGAGTACCCGGCGCGCCTTCGTCTCGGTGAGCGCGTCCAGGAGTTCCGGCACGAGCAGGTGCGGGATGACCGAGGAGAACCAGGACCCGGGGCCGAGCACCACCCAGTCCGCGTCCCGGACGGCGGCGACGGCCTCCGGTACGGCCGGCGGGTCGTGCGGCACGAGGTGCACCGACTGCACCTCACCGGGGGTGAGGGCGACGGTGGCCTGTCCGCGGACGGTGTCGACCTCCTCGGGCCGGTCCGGGTCGTGGCCCTTGACCAGGGCCTGGAGCTCCAGCGGCACGGCCGACATCGGCAGCACACGCCCGTGCGCGCCGAGCAGCTTGCCGACCAGGTCGAGGGCCTGGACGTGATCGCCGAGCTGCTCCCACAGGGCGACGATCAGCAGATTGCCGACCGCGTGGTCGTGCAGATCGCCCTGGGAGTGGAAGCGGTGCTGGATGACGCGGGCCCAGGTCTGGCCCCAGTCGTCGTCGCCGCACAGCGCGGCCAGGGCCTTGCGCAGGTCGCCGGGCGGCAGCACGCCCAGCTCGTCGCGCAGACGCCCGCTGGAGCCGCCGTCGTCGGCCACGGTGACGACGGCGGTGAGGTCGCCGGTGATCCGGCGCAGCGCGGCGAGCGAGGCGGACAGCCCCATGCCGCCGCCCAGGGCGACGACCTTGGGCTGGGTGCCACGGCGGCGTGGTCGGCCGCCCCGGGCCTCGGCGGGCCGGCTTGCGCGTGACTCGGGCATCGCCCGGCGCAATCTGCTCAGCCGCGGAGTACGTGCCGTCATTCCCGTCCCATGTCCCGGTGTACGACCACCGTCTCCACGCCCTGGGAGGCGAGGCGGGCGGCGAGCTTTTCGGAGGTGGCGACCGAGCGGTGCTTACCGCCGGTGCAGCCGACCGCGATGGTCACGTATCTCTTGCCCTCGCGACGGTATCCGGCCGCGACGAGCTGGAGCAGCTCGGAGTAGCGGTCGATGAACTCCTTCGCACCGGGCTGGTTGAAGACGTACGCCGACACCTCCTCGTTGAGGCCGGTGTAGGGGCGCAGCTCCGGGACCCAGTGCGGGTTGGGCAGGAAGCGCATGTCCACGACCAGGTCGGCGTCGACCGGGAGGCCGTACTTGAACCCGAAGGACATGACCGTGGCCCGCAGCTCGGGCTCCTCCTCGCCGGCGAACTGGGCGTCCATCTTGGCCCGCAGCTCGTGCACGTTGAGGCTGGAGGTGTCGATCACCAGGTCGGCGTCGCCGCGCAGCTCGCGCAGCAGCTCCCGCTCGGCGGCGATGCCGTCGACGATGCGGCCGTCGCCCTGGAGGGGGTGCGGGCGGCGCACCGACTCGAAGCGGCGCACCAGGGCGTCGTCGGATGACTCCAGGAAGACGATCCGGCGGGTCACGCCCCGGGTGTCGAGGTCGGAGAGGGACTCGCGGAGGTTGTCGAAGAAGCGCCGGCCGCGGACGTCGACGACCACCGCGATCCGCGCCACGTTGCCCTGGGAACGGGCGCCGAGCTCCACCATCGTGGGGATCAGTGCGGGCGGGAGGTTGTCGACCACGAACCAGCCGAGGTCCTCCAGACACTTGGCCGCCGTCGAGCGGCCGGCCCCGGACATGCCGGAGATGATCACCAGCTCGGGGATGGCCGCCTCGGTGGCCCCGGCCGTGTCGCTACCCGTACTCACCTGTGCTCCGTCGTTCTGGGGTGCGTCCTGCTGGGTGAGATCCTCGCCGGTCTGCTTGTGCGTTTCCTGGGCCTGCTGATCTCGCTCGCCTGTGGGCTGTGTGTGGTGCTCGCTCATCTCTCCTGCCCCCGTCGTTCGTCCGGGGCGCCCGCGGACACGGGCTCCCCCGAGGTCTCCGCCGTCGTTTCGGATTCCTCGTCATCCATGATCTCTCCAGTCGCCGTGTTCACGGCGGGCGCGGCCGGGGCCGCCTGGGCGAAGGCCGCGGCAATGGTCTCGGCCGTCTTGCGGCCTATGCCGGGGACCTCGCAGATCTGGTCGATGGTCGCAGCTCGCAGCTTCTTCACCGAACCGAAGTGCTTGATCAGCGCCTGCTTGCGGGTCTCGCCGAGGCCGGGGACGTCGTCCAGAGGGCTCGCCCGGAAGCGCTTGGCGCGCTTGGTGCGCTGGTAGGTGATCGCGAAGCGGTGGGCCTCGTCACGGACTCGCTGGAGCAGATACAGGCCCTCGCTGCTGCGGGGCAGGACGACCGGGTCGTCGTCGCCGGGCAGCCAGACCTCCTCCAGGCGCTTCGCGAGGCCGCAGACAGCGATGTCGTCGATACCGAGCTCGTCCAGAGCCCGCTGAGCTGCGGCGACCTGCGGCTGGCCACCGTCCACGACGACGAGCTGGGGCGGGTAGGCGAAGCGCTTGGGGCGGCCGTCGTCGTCCGTGAGGCTGTTGGTGAGGGCGTCGGGGGACGTGGTGGTGAGGGCGTCGGCCGGCGTGTCGCCGGACGGGGTGCCGCCGGACGGGGTGGACGGCGCGTCGCCGAGCGTGTCGGAGGACGTGTCGCCAAGGGAGCTGGACGGCGTGTCGGCGAGGGTGCTCTCCCCGTCGGACCACTCGCCCGTGCGCTCCTTCTCGGCGAGGTAGCGCTTGAAGCGGCGGGTGATCACCTCGTGCATGGACCGGACGTCGTCCTGGCCCTCGAAGCCCTTGATCTGGAAGCGGCGGTACTCGCTCTTGCGGGCCAGGCCGTCCTCGAAGACGACCATGGAGGCCACGACGTCGTCGCCCTGGAGGTGGGAGATGTCGTAGCACTCGATCCGCAGCGGGGCGCTGTCCAGGTCGAGGGCGTCGGCGATCTCCTCCAGCGCGCGCGAGCGGGTGGTCAGGTCGGAGGCGCGCTTGGTCTTGTGCAGGACGAGGGCCTGCTGGGCGTTGCGCTCCACCGTCTCCATGAGGGCGCGCTTGTCGCCGCGCTGGGGGATGCGCAGCGAGACATTGGAGCCGCGGCGCCCCGACAGCCACTCCTGCACGGGCTCCAGCGGGTCGGGCAGGGCAGGGACGAGCACCTCCTTGGGCACCGCGTCCCCGGTCTCCTCGCCGTAGAGCTGCTGGAGTGCGTGCTCGACGAGGGCGCCGGTGGTGATCTCCTCGACCTTGTCGGTGACCCAGCCGCGCTGGCCGCGTACGCGTCCGCCGCGGACGTGGAAGATCTGCACGGCCGCCTCCAGCTCGTCCTCGGCGACGGCGATGAGGTCGGCGTCGGTCGCGTCGGCGAGCACGACCGCGTTCTTCTCCATGGCCTTCTTCAGGGCCTCGATGTCGTCGCGCAGGCGGGCGGCCCGCTCGTACTCCATCTCCTCGGCCGCCTCCATCATCTGCTTCTCCAGGCGGCGCAGATAGGTGCCGGTGCGGCCGGTCATGAAGTCGCAGAACTCGTCGGCGAGTTCACGGTGGTCCTCGGCGGAGACGCGGCCGACGCAGGGGGCGGAGCACTTGCCGATGTAACCGAGCAGGCAGGGGCGGCCGGTGCGGGAGGCGTTCTTGAACACGCCGGCCGAGCAGGTGCGGACCGGGAAGACGCGCAGCAGGAGGTCGACGGTGTCCCGGATCGCCCACGCGTGCGCGTACGGCCCGAAATACCTGACGCCCTTCTTCTTGTGACCGCGCATCACCTGCACGCGCGGGAACTCCTCGTTCATCGTCACCGCGAGATAGGGGTAGCTCTTGTCGTCGCGGTATTTGACGTTGAACCGGGGGTCGTACTCCTTGATCCAGGAGTACTCCAGCTGAAGGGCCTCGACCTCCGTGGACACCACTGTCCACTCCACGGACGCCGCCGTGGTCACCATCGTGCGGGTGCGTGGGTGCAGGCCCGCCAGGTCCTGGAAGTAGTTCGCCAGGCGCTGGCGCAGGCTCTTCGCCTTTCCGACGTAGATCACCCGGCGGTGCTCGTCGCGGAACCTGTACACCCCGGGAGAGTCGGGGATCTGTCCCGGCTTGGGGCGGTAGCTGGAGGGGTCGGCCATGTCTCACACCCTACTGGCGCCCGGTGACAGTCCGGCGAGCCTGTGGATAACCTCCGCCACGGTCGGCGGATCACCGGGAAGCCGGGAACGACCGGCACAGGACAACCGGAGTACGACCGGCACAGGACTCCGTCTCCGCGCTCGGTGACCTGGGGCGTCGGGCTGTGCCCCGGCCGGAATGACCTCGGTCGTCGCGGCGAGGGCTCGCGGGGGATGGGCGCCCTGGGTCCGCGCCCCGGGATCGCGGGCCTGGGCGTGTGTCCTGCGCCGGGAGCCGTAGGCCGATCTCCACAATCGCCAGGCGGTCGATGCCGCGGTCCGGCGTGCTTTCCCGCAGAGAACGGCCCAGCCGTCGCAGGTCTTCAGTGGCGCGCTCGGCAACGCCGACCCGGACACCGCGACTTGATGTGGACGTATCGCGACTCGGCCAGGAGTGGGCTGCTGTTGGGCATCAGGTGTTGTCGGGACTTGGTCAACACGCTTCAATGCGGGGGAACTCGGGGAACTGAACGGCGGCGTACGGATGTGAACATCCCCCGACGCCCCGACGGGGTGGCCCCGATCAGTCGCGTGAACGGTCTGACCAGCCGTTGTGCAACAACCACAGAAAGGCCCCTGCATGCCGCACGCCACACAGCACGCGGACATCGCCGCCGTCGCCTCCGCGGAACTGGACTCGGCCCTGCGAGGCGGCCCCTTCCATGCCGCCCTGCGTGCAGCGATAGCCGCCCGGGGACTCCCTCTCCAGCGCGTGCAGCACCACCTGTCCCGTCGCGGTGTGAAGGTCGGCGTCACCAGCCTGAGCTACTGGCAGCAGGGGGCCCGGCGGCCCCAGCGCCCCGAGTCACTGCGTGCGGTGCGGGCGCTGGAGGAGATCCTTCAGCTGCCGGAGGAGTCCCTGATCAGGCTGTTGTCCGAGGCCGACGACCACTCCGCCCTCCAACAGCCCGCCGCCCGCTCCTATCGCTCCCTGGTGGAGGCCTCGGGCATGCTGGAGCGGCTGCTGGCCGATCTGGACTGCCCGATCGACGGCGGCCTGCACACCCTCGCCCACCACGAGCAGGTCCGGATCGGGGCGCGCCGTGAGCTGGCGGGGCGCGAGTCGCACCACATAGTGCGGGCCCACAAGGACGGCGTGGACCGTTTCGTGGCCGTCCACCACGGCGACCCGGGGTGCACGCCGGAGCGCATGACCGTGCACGCGCTGGAGAACTGCCGCACGGGCCGGGTCCGTTGGCACCACGACACCGGTGTCCTCGTCGCCGAGCTGCTCTTCGGCACACGCCTGCGGGCCGGCGACACCTATCTCTTCCGCTACGGCGTCGAGGACGGCACGGCCGACATGTCCCGCGAGTACGCCCGTGGCTTCCCTCTCGCGGGCGGCCAGTACGCCCTTCAGGTCCGCTTCGCCGAGAACGCCCTCCCGGCTCGCTGCCACCGATTCGCCCAGCACTCGGCGGCGGCACCGCGCAGTGGCCGCCAAGGGCTGGCCATCAGCGGGCCGCACCGGTCCGTCCACCTTGTCGAGCCACGGGTGCGGACCGGGATCGTGGGCATCGGGTGGGAGTGGGAGTGAGCTGTCCTCTCGGGCGGTCGTGGCCCGGCGCCGCCTCGGGCTGTCCGCGGACTGGCGGCCACCTCGCGTCGCCCGCCGCCGGCGCCGCCTCGGGCTGTCCGTAGCCTCATCGCGCTTCGGCTTCTGACGTCGGTTCGCTGATCTCGGGAGGCCCTGGTGCGCCTCCACACCCCTCGCTTCGAAGGTTCCTGTCGATGCTTTCGGCCCGGGACGTAAACGATTGCGCAAGCGTTTACGTCCGGCCCCGGATGGGATACCTTCCCCGCCAGAAGAGAAACTGCGGCAGCCCGCGACGAGGCGCCGCGCGGAGCGACGGAGAGGGAGAGCGTCTCGATGGCGACCATGGCCGATGTCGCGCGGCGTGCCGGCGTGTCCGTAGCGACCGTCTCCCATGTGCTGAACGAAACCCGCCCCGTGCTGCCCCACACCCGCCAGGCGGTGCTGGACGCCATGGAGGAGCTCGGCTACACGCCCAACACCCTCGCCCGCTCTCTGGTGACCTCCCGCACCCGGTCCATCGGGCTCGCGGTGTCGGCGATCAGCAACCCGTACTTCACGGAGATCCTTCAGGGCGTCGAGGCCGCCGCCCTGGAACACGGCTACAGCCTGCTCATCGCCGACCCGCACGACGATCCGGAGCATGAGCGCAAGGTCGTGCAGCTTCTGCACGAGCGCCGCGTGGACGGCATGATCGTCGCGCCCTCCGCCGATCCGCGGGACCTCCTCTCCTACCTGGGTCGCCACAAGGTGCCGGCCGTCCTCCTCGACCGCGTGGTCGACGCCCCGGCGGACGGCTCGACGAGGTTCGACCAGGTCTGCGCCGACAGCGCCGAGCCCATGGCCAAGCTCGTCACCCATCTCGCCGGTCTCGGTCACCGGAGGATCGGCCTCGTCGCCGGCCTTCCCGGACTCAGCACCACCAGTGAGCGTCTCGCCGGATACCGGGACGGCCTGGCGGCCGCCGGGCTCGTACACGACGAAAGGCTCGTCGTGCACGGCAATTCCGAGTCGCCCGGTGCCGCACAGGCCACCACCGCGCTGCTGTCGCTCACCTCGCCGCCCACGGCGCTCGTCACCGCCAACAACGCGATGACCATGGGCACCCTGCGCAGTCTGCGCGACCACGGGCTTTCCGTGCCCGCTGACATCGCCCTGTGCTGTTTCGACGACTTCGCCTGGGCCGAACTGTTCTCCCCCAGGCTGACCGCGATCGCCCAGCCCAGCAGGGACATCGGCGCCCAGGCGGTGAGCGTGCTGCTGGACCGTCTCGCCGCACCGGACCGGCCCGCCCGGACGGTGCGTCTCCCCTGCACCTTCGTGCACCGCACCTCGTGCGGCTGCCCCGAACAGTCCCTGACGTCCGTGAAAGGAACCGCCTCGTGATCGTCGTCGCCGGTGAGGCCCTGATCGACCTCGTACCGCAGGGCACGGGCGCCCTCGCGAGCCTGAAGCCGGCGCTCGGCGGCGGCCCCTACAACACCGCCGTGGCCCTGGGTCGGCTCGGCTCCCCCAGTGCTTTCTGCTCCCGGACGTCCTCCGACGCGTTCGGTGAGGCCCTGCTGGACGGGCTGCGGGAGGCCGGGGTGGACGTGTCTGCCGTACAGCGCGGGATAGAGCCGACGACTCTCGCGGTCGCCACTATCGACGAGAAGGGGTCAGCCGCCTACTCCTTCTATGTCGAGGGCACTGCCGACCGGCTCTTCACGGCGCCTGCGGAGTTGCCCGCGCAGACCCGCGCGGTCTCCTTCGGCACCTGTTCGCTCGTCCTGGAGCCCGGGGCGAGCGCGTATGAGGAACTGATGCGGAGTGCAGCCGCGCAGGGGGTGTTCACCGCGCTCGACCCGAACATCAGGGCCGGGCTGATCCCCGACCCGGATGGCTACCGGGCCCGTTTCAAGAGCTGGCTGCCGTCGGTGACGCTGCTCAAGCTCTCCGAGGAGGACGCGCAGTGGCTGGGCGGCACGCCGCGAGAGTGGCTGGACGCGGGACCCGCTGCCGTGGTGATCACGCGAGGCGGTGACGGGCTGACCGCGTTCACACGGGACGGCGCCGTGCACTCCGTGCCGGGCGAGGCAGTCGACGTCGTGGACACGATCGGTGCCGGCGACACCGTCAACGCGGCGCTGTTGCACGGTCTGGCGGCCCTGGACGCTCTGTCCGCCGAAGCGCTCGTGGGACTCGATGCCGACGGCTGGACACGGCTGCTGCGATTCGCGGCGCGGGCTGCCGCGATCACCTGTTCCCGGGCGGGTGCCGAACCGCCGTACGCCTCCGAACTGGGGGACTTCTAGGAGGCATTCCGCGCTTCCTTCATTCCGCTCTTGAGGAGTCAAGGTCCTTCGCGGCCGCCTGGCTCGGGCCGCTGATGTTCCAACGGGCGGCGCCCCGCGGGGGGTTCCCGCGGGGGGGGGGGGGGGGGGGGGGCGGGGGGGGGGGGGGGGGGGGGGGGGGGGGGGGGGGGGGTTTTTGTGTGGGGGGGGGGGGGGGGGGGGGGGCTTTCCCCCGGGGGGGGGCGGGGGGGGGGGGCCGGGGGGCCCCCCCGCCCGTTTCGGTATTTCTTCGGACTCGTCGCTCGCCTGGCTCAGGCCTTGCGGGCCCGCGTCGTCTTCTTCGCGGGGGTCGCCTTCTTCGTGGCGGCAGCCTTCTTGGTTGCGCCGGTCGCCTTGTCGGTGGCCTTGTTGTTGGCCGCCTTCGTGGTCCTCGCCGTCGCCGTCTTCTTCGCCGCCGTCCTCGCCGCGACCGTCTTCTTGGCCGCCGCCTTGCGCGGGGCCTTCACAGAGGCCGCGTCGCTGATGCGGTCGGCGCCGAGGACCTCGCGCAGGAACTTGCCGGTGTGGCTGGCGGGCACCGCGGCGACCTCCTCGGGCGTGCCCTCGGCGATGACCAGGCCACCGCCGGCGCCGCCCTCGGGGCCCATGTCCACGAGCCAGTCGGCGGTCTTGATCACGTCGAGGTTGTGCTCGATGACGATGACCGTGTTGCCCTTGTCGACCAGCCCGGAGAGGACCTTCAGCAGCTTGCTGATGTCCTCGAAATGCAGACCGGTGGTCGGCTCGTCGAGGACGTAGACCGTGCGGCCGGTGGAGCGCTTCTGGAGCTCGCTCGCGAGCTTCACGCGCTGCGCCTCACCGCCGGACAGGGTCGTCGCGGACTGGCCGAGCCGGACGTAGCCGAGACCGACGTCGTTCAGCGTCTTCAGGTGGCGGTTGATCGCCGGGACGGCCTCGAAGAAGTCCATCGCCTCTTCGATCGGCATGTTCAGGACCTCGGAGATGGACTTGCCCTTGTAGTGGACCTCCAGGGTCTCCCGGTTGTACCGGGCGCCGTGGCAGACCTCGCACGGGACGTACACGTCCGGGAGGAAGTTCATCTCGATCTTGATGGTGCCGTCGCCCGCGCAGTTCTCGCAGCGCCCGCCCTTGACGTTGAAGGAGAAGCGGCCGGGCTGGTAGCCCCGGACCTTCGCCTCGGTGGTCTCGGCGAACAGCCTGCGGATGTGATCGAAGACACCGGTGTACGTCGCCGGGTTCGAGCGCGGGGTGCGGCCGATGGGCGACTGGTCGACGTGCACGACCTTGTCGACGAGGTCGTCGCCGTCCACGCGCGTGTGCCGCCCCGGGACGTTCCGGGCGCCGTTTAGCTCGCGGGCCAGGTGCGTGTACAGGATGTCGTTGACCAGCGTCGACTTGCCGGAGCCGGACACGCCCGTGACGGCCGTGAACACGCCCAGCGGGAACGAGACGTCGATGTCCTGGAGGTTGTTCTCCCGGGCACCGTGCACCGTGAGCAGCCTGGACGGGTCGTGCGGGCGCCGGATGTCGGGCACCGGGATCGCCTTCTTGCCGGCCAGGTACAGGCCGGTCTGCGACTCGGCGTTGGCGAGCAGTTCCTTCAGGGAGCCGCTGTGCACGACCTTGCCGCCGTGCTCACCGGCGCCGGGGCCGATGTCGACGATCCAGTCGGCGGTCTTGATGGTGTCCTCGTCGTGCTCGACGACGATGAGCGTGTTGCCCATGTCCCGGAGCCGGACGAGGGTCTCGATCAGCCGGTGGTTGTCGCGCTGGTGCAGACCGATGGACGGCTCGTCGAGGACGTACAGCACGCCTACGAGTCCGGAGCCGATCTGGGTGGCCAGGCGGATGCGCTGGGCCTCGCCGCCGGAGAGCGTGCCGGCCGCGCGGTTCAGCGAGAGGTAGTCCAGGCCGACGTCGACCAGGAACCGCAGTCGTTCGTTGACCTCCTTCAGCACGCGCTCGGCGATCTTCTTGTCGCGGGCGTTGAGCTTCAGTTCGCCCAGGAACTCCGCGCAGTCGCTGATCGACATCGCGGAGACCTCGGCGATCGACTTCTCCATGATCGTGACCGCGAGGACGATCGGCTTCAGTCGCGTGCCCTCACAGGTGGGGCAGGGCACCTCGCGCATGTAGCCCTCGAAGCGCTCACGGCTGGCGTCGCTCTCGGCCTCGCTGTGCCGGCGCTTGACGAAGGGGACGGCCCCTTCGAACGGCGTGGTGTAGACGCGCTCGCGGCCGTACCTGTTGCGGTAGCGGACCTCGATCTGCGTCTTGTGGCCGTGCAACAGGGCCTTCTTGGCGCGCTGCGGCAGGCCCGCGAAGGGGATGTCGGTCCGGAAGCCGAGCGCGTCCGCCAGGGCACCGATCAGCCGGCCGAAGTAGTCCTTGGTGTGGCCGTGCGACCAGGGGTGGATGGCGCCCTCGTCGAGGGACTTGTCCTCGTCCGGGACGATCAGCTCGGGGTCGACCTCCATGCGCGTGCCGATGCCGGTGCACTCGGGGCAGGCGCCGAACGGCGAGTTGAAGGAGAAGGAGCGCGGCTCCAGCTCCTCGAAGGAGAGGTCGTCGTACGGGCAGTACAGGTGCTCCGAGTACATGCGCTCGCGCTCGGGGTCGTCCTCGGGAAGGTCGACGAAGTCGAGCACGACCATGCCGCCGGAGAGCCCGAGGGCGGTCTCCACGGAGTCGGTGAGCCGGCGCTTGGCGGAGTCCTTCACCGTGAGGCGGTCGACGACCACCTCGATGGTGTGCTTCTCCTGCTTCTTCAGCGTGGGCGGGCTGGACAGCTGGATCGTCTCGCCGTCCACGCGCGCGCGGGAGTAGCCCTTGGTCTGGAGGTCTGCGAAGAGGTCGACGAACTCGCCCTTGCGCTCGCGCACCAGCGGCGACAGCACCTGGAAGCGACTCCCCTCCGGCAGCTCCAGGACCCTGTCGACGATGGCCTGCGGCGACTGGCGGGAGATCGGCCGGCCGCACTCGGGACAGTGCGGCTTGCCGATGCGCGCGAAGAGCAGCCGCAGGTAGTCGTAGACCTCGGTGATGGTGCCGACCGTCGAGCGCGGGTTGCGCGAGGTCGACTTCTGATCGATGGAGACGGCCGGGGACAGACCCTCGATGAAGTCGACGTCCGGCTTGTCCATCTGGCCGAGGAACTGCCGGGCGTACGACGACAGCGACTCCACGTAGCGCCGCTGTCCCTCGGCGAAGATGGTGTCGAAGGCCAGCGAGGACTTGCCCGACCCCGACAGGCCCGTGAAGACGATGAGCGAGTCGCGTGGCAGGTCGAGCGAGACATTCTTCAGATTGTGCTCGCGCGCGCCACGGACGATGAGACGGTCGGCCACGCCGGTCCGCACCTTTCTTGAGAGAAGTGACACGAAGGCGAGGCCCCCGTGTGTTCTCGGACTCGAGTCCCCCGTGCTTTCTCAGACTAGGGGGCGCCACTGACAACGCCGGTCCGATTCCCGGATGCGTCAACAATCCCCGACCATCCAGCATGCCCGACGCCACGACCGACCCTATAGCACGCGCATTCGATTTACGGCACTCGTTCACCACCTTCACCCAAAGGTGTGGCGGGGCTAATGTCAGCACCATGATTGATCACGCTCGTGACCTGGTGTCTGTACGTGAAGCGACCGATCGGCTGCTCACCGCAGCGGCAAAACTGGACAACGCGTCAGTGGCCGAGGCGTCACGGCTCCCCGGCTGGAGCCGCGGCCACGTCCTCGCACACATCGCCCGTAACGCGGACGCCCTCGTGAACGTCCTTCAAGGGCGTCCCATGTACGTCTCCGCCACCGCCCGGGACGCCGACATCGAGCGCGACGCCCCGCGCCCCCTCGACGTCCAGCTCACGGACGTGCGCGAGAGCGGCAGCCGCTTCCAGGAGGCGGGCGCCGTGCCCGCGGACTGGGCGCGCACGGTGGAGCTGCGCAACGGCGTCACCGACGCGGCGGCCAGGGTGCCGTTCCGGCGGTGGGTCGAGGTGGAGCTGCACCACGTCGATCTCGGGATCGGATACGAGCTGGAGGACCTCCCGGCGGAATTCGTGGAGCGGGAGATCGACTTCCTCGCGGACCGGTTCTCCGGGCACGCCGACGTTCCGCCGACCCGGCTCACGGACGGTACGCGCGCGTGGAGCACGGGCCGGGAGGCGGACGCCGCCGAGGTCACCGTCCGGGGCACCGCGCCCGGCCTGCTCGGTTGGCTCGCCGGGCGCCGCGACGGGGCCGGGCTGAGCGCGGAGGGCGGCGCGCTGCCGGCGCTTCCGCCGCTGTAGTGCCGGGGGCCACCGGCCGCTCCGCCAACGCTTTCGCCGCCGCAGCGCCTGGGGGCCACCGGCCGCCCGGCCGCTATAGGCTGCCGCCATGACGTACAGCGGACAGGTGACGGTCGGTGGCCCCGCCGACGTGCATGAGCTCAAGGACCTGATGATCACCAAGATCGCGGTCGGCCCGATGGACAACAACGCCTATCTGCTGCGCTGCCGGGCCACGGACGAGCAGTTGCTGATCGACGCCGCCAACGACGCGGACACGCTGCTCGGCATGATCGGGGACGACGGCATCGCGTCCGTCGTCACCACGCACCAGCACGGCGACCACTGGCAGGCGCTCGCCGCGGTCGTCGAGGGCACCGGCGCTCGCACGTACGCCGGCCGGGACGACGCCGACGGCATTCCGGTGCCGACCGACGTCCTGGTCGACGACGGCGACACCATCCGAGTGGGGCGCGTGGAGCTCACCGCGCGCCACCTGGTGGGGCACACGCCGGGTTCGATCGCCCTGGTCTACGACGACCCGCACGGGCATCCGCACGTCTTCACCGGCGACTGCCTCTTCCCCGGCGGCGTGGGCAACACACGCAAGGATCCGAAGGCGTTCGCCAGCCTGATCCACGACGTCGAGACGAAGATCTTCGGCACGCTGCCCGACGAGACGTGGGTCTACCCCGGGCACGGCAACGACACGACGCTGGGCGCCGAGCGGCCGCATCTGCCGGAGTGGCACGCGCGCGGTTGGTGAGCCCGAACCGGGTGCAGGCGTGGGGCCTTTGAACGAGTAGGAGCGCGGGACCAATCACCGCGCGCCCCGCGCACGCGCCCCGTGTGAAGCGTTCACACACTCTGGTGTCATGCGCGCGCTCCCGGCGCGCGTTGTTGCGCAGTCAACTGGAAGCAGCCCCGCGAAGGATGACGGCTCCTGAGCGGAAAGGGCCGCCGGTCTCTCAATCCCCGCCCTCGACCGGCGGCCCCGGCGGTCTCTCGCGCGAGTGTTCACAGGACCGCAACACCCGTTCCCAATATGCGGACATTCACCGTCGTGACCTCGACAAAGTCGACGATGTACTGTCAATCTCGCGCCATGCACCCTGCCCCTCGCGCGCTGCGCCGCGCCGTCGCCTTCGCAACGACCGCCCTGCTCGCCACCGCTCTCGGCTGTGCTCCGCAGCCGGACGAGAAGGCCGCCGACGCGCCGTCGGGTGCGGCCGGGAACACCTGCGCCAAGGGCAAGTTGGCCACGAAGGCCTCCGGCAAGCTGACCGTCGCCACCGACGAGCCCGCGTACGAGCCCTGGTTCAAGGACGACAAGCCCGCGGGCGGTGAGGGCTTCGAGTCGGCGGTCGCGTACGCCGTGGCGAAACAGCTCGGCTACGACAAGAGCGCGGTCGTCTGGCAGAGCGTCCCGTTCAACAAGGCTTTCGCGCCCGGCGAGAAGACCTTCGACTTCGACATCAACCAGGTGTCGATCAGCGACGAGCGCAAGAAGGCCGTGGACTTCTCGTCCGGTTACTACGACGTCCGCCAGGCCGTCATCGCGCTGAAGGACAGCAAGGCGGCCAAGGCTAAGAGCGTCGCCGACCTGAAGGGCCTCAAGCTGGGCGCGCAGGTCGGGACCACGAGCCTCGACTACATCGACGACGTGGTGAAGCCGACCCAGGACGCCGCCGCGTACGCCAAGAACGACCAGGCCAAGTCGGCGCTGAAGAACGGGCAGGTGGACGCCATCGTGGTCGACCTGCCGACCGCCTTCTACATCACCGCGGCCGAGGTGACGGACGCGACGATCGTCGGCCAGTTCGAGAACCAGGGCGGTAGGCCCGAGCAGTTCGGGCTCGTGCTCGACAAGGGCAGCGCGCTGACCCCGTGTGTCACGGACGCGGTGGACGCCCTGCGCAAGGACGGCACCCTGGACAGGCTCGAGCAGCGGTGGCTGTCCGACGCCGTCGATGCCCCGGTGCTCAAGTGACGGTCACCAAGGAGGAGTCCGGCCAGGAGGGAGCGGACGGCGACGGCGGCATGTCCGGCGCGGGTGACGACTACGTCCCCTCGCAGCGGCGGCTCGACCGCGAGCGCCACAAGCGGGCCCGGGCCCGCCGTGCCACCGCCATCGGCGCCCTCTCCACCCTGGTCACCGGTGTCGTCCTCTACCTGGTCGTGGTCAACGCGCCGGGCTGGCCGCGCACCAAGGAGACGTTCTTCGACCAGGAGTACGCGCGCGAGGCGTTCCCCAAGGTGCTCGAAGGGCTGTGGCTCAACGTCCGGCTGCTGCTGATCTGCGGCGCCTGCGTGCTGGTCCTCGGAATGCTCATCGCCGTCGCACGCACGCTGCGCGGCCCGGTGTTCTTCCCGCTGCGCGTGCTGGCCGCCGCCTACACGGACTTCTTCCGGGGCCTCCCGCTCATCATTAACCTCATGATCGTCGTCCTCGGCGTCCCCGCGCTGCGGCTCCAGGGCGTGACCGTCGATCCGGTGCTGCTGGGCGGTACCGCCCTCACCCTGACGTATTCGGCATACGTGGCCGAGGTGTTCCGCGCGGGCATCGAGTCCGTGCACCCCTCGCAGCGCGCCGCGGCACGCTCGCTCGGTCTCACCAACCGGCAGGCACTGCGGCACGTGGTGCTGCCCCAGGCGGTACGCCGTCAGGTGCCGCCGCTGCTGAACGACCTGGTGTCGTTGCAGAAGGACACCGGGCTGGTGTCGATCGGCGGTGCGGTGGACGCCGTACGGGCCGCGGACATCATCGTGGGCCGCAGCCTCAACTACACGCCCTACATCGTCGCCGGCCTGATCTTCGTGGCGCTGACCATTCCGATGACGCGCTTCACGGACTGGGTGACGGCGCGCATGGACCGCCGGCGCGCCCAAGGAGGTGCTCTGTGAGCGACGCAACCGTGAGCGACGCACCCGTGCTGCGCATGGAGTCCGTCCGCAAGACCTTCGGCGGCTCGGTGGTGCTGCGGGACGTCGACCTGGAGGTCGCCCCGCACACGGTGACCGCGCTGATCGGCGCCTCCGGCTCCGGCAAGTCCACGCTGCTGCGGTGCGCGAACCTGCTGGAGGAGATCGACGACGGCGCGATCTGGCTGGACGGCGAGGAGATCACCGACCCACGCGTCGACCAGGACGCCGTACGCCGCCGTATCGGCGTGGTGTTCCAGGCGTACAACCTCTTCCCGCACATGACGGTCCTGGAGAACATCACCCTCGCCCCGCGCCGGGTGCACGGGCAGTCCCGTGCCGAGGCCGAGGCACACGCGCGTGAGCTGCTGGAGCGGCTGGGGCTCGCCGAGAAGGCAGGCGAGTACCCGGACCGGCTGAGCGGCGGCCAGCAGCAGCGGGTCGCGATCGTCCGCGCGTTGGCCGTACGTCCGCGGCTGCTGCTGCTCGACGAGATCACCGCCGCTCTCGACCCCGAGTTGGTGGGTGAAGTCCTCGCCGTCGTCCGTGACTTGAAGGCGGACGGGATGACGATGGTGCTGGCCACGCACGAGATGGGGTTCGCCCGAGAGGTCGCCGACCAGGTTTGCTTTCTGGACGGAGGCGTGGTGCTGGAGCGCGGCACGGCCGAGCAGATCTTCGGTGATCCGCAGCAGGAGCGCACTCAGCGCTTCCTGCGACGCATCGTGGAGGCCGGGCGGCTGTAAGGACTGCACCGCTACGGCGGGCGGTCCTTACATCTGCGCCTCCCGCGTCCGCGGGACCTCTCGGGACATCCGCGCCTTCCCGTGTCCGCGGGCCGGCCGCGTCAGGTGTTCGCCTGTCCCGCCCCCACCAGCGCCGCGACCCGCTCCACGCCGAACACATAACCCTGCACACCGCACCCGGCGATGACCCCGTCCGCGCGCAGTGAGACGTAGGAGTGGTGCCGGAAGGACTCGCGCTTGTGGATGTTGGAGATGTGGACCTCCAATACAGGAATGCCATCGCAGGTGTTGAGCGCATCCAGGATCGCCACGGAGGTGTGCGAGTAGGCGCCGGGGTTGATGACGATCCCGCAGTGGTTCAGCCGTGCCTCATGGATCCAGTCGACCAGCTCGCCCTCGTGATTGGACTGCCGGAGGTCGATCGTGCCGCCGTGCGCGGCAGCCGCCTTGGCGCACAGGGCCTCGACATCGGCCAGGGTCTCGGAGCCGTAGATCTCCGGCTGGCGCTGGCCGAGCAGGTTCAGGTTGGGGCCGTTGAGGATCATGATCGGGGCGTTGGCCAGGGTGCGGGGCACGGTTCCTCCGGTCCGTTCGAAGTGCGGCGGTGCGTCGATGACCGCTGCTCAGACCCCGGTTTATCACGATGCACCGAGCACGCATCGCGCCCTACCCTCCGGACATGACCACGATCTCGTACCCTGCCAAGCCCTCCCCGGGCGACCGCGTCGCCGTCGTCTCGGCCGCCGCGGGCCTCCCCGGGCTGTTCCCGCTGCCCTTCGAACTGGGCCTGGAGCGGCTGCGCGAGGAGTACGGGCTCGAGCCGGTCGAGTATCCGACGACCCGCAAAATGGGCGCGACGCCGCAGGAACGGGCCGACGACATCCACGCCGCCTTCGCCGACCCCGGCATCAAGGCGGTCATCGCCTCGATCGGCGGCGACGACCAGATCACCGTGCTGCCGTTGCTGGACCGGGAGTTGATCCGGGCGAACCCGAAGCCGTTCTTCGGGATGAGCGACAACACGAACCTGCTGATGTTCCTGCGCAACACCGGGATCGTCGGTTATCACGGCGCCACCGTGATGTGCGAGCTGGGCCGTCCGGGCGCGATGCACCCGCAGACCGCCGACTCGCTGCGGGCCGCGCTGTTCACCTCCGGCGAGTACGAACTCGGGCCCGCCGAACGCTGGAACGACATCAACCGCGACTGGGCCGACCCCGCGACCTTCGACGCGGAGCCGGAGACACGGCCCGGCGCCGGCTGGACCTGGGTGAACGCCGACCGGGTGGTGGAGGGCCGTACCTGGGGCGGCTGCCTGGAGATCGTCGGCTGGCTGCTCATGGCCGACCGGGAGATCGCGCGCGACCTCTCGGAGTACGACGGCGGGGTGCTGCTGCTGGAGACGTCGGAGGAGATGCCGAGCGCTTCCGAGGTCTTCTGGACCCTGCGCAACATGGGTGAGCGCGGGCTGCTCCAGCGCTTCTCCGCGCTCCTGATGGGCCGGGCGAAGACCTGGTCCTTCGAGCGCCCCAACGGCCCGGAGGAGGCTGCTCGTTACGCCGCGGATCAGGGTGAGGCCGTGCTGCGGGCCATGCGTATGTATGCCCCGAACACCACCATCGTCTTCGACGTGGACTTCGGCCACACCGATCCACAACTCGTGATCCCCTACGGCGGCACCGTCCGCGTCGACGGCCCCGCCCGGCGCATCACCGCCACGTACTGACGAAACCCCAGCGCGCCCGCACGCCCCCGTAACCGCCGATCACGGTGGGTAGTTGACGCAGCATGCACGATGCACGCACAGTTAAGGCACCCCCGTCCATGCTGCGGCTCGCGGCCGCCTCGCTCGCCGGGACGGCCATCGAGTTCTACGACTTCTTCGTCTACGGAACCGCGGCGGCGCTGGTCCTCGGGCCGCTGTTCTTCCCGACGTTCTCGCCGGTGGCGGGAACCCTGGCCGCGTTCGCCACGTTCGGGGTGGGCTTCGTGGCACGGCCCCTGGGATCGGTGTTGTTCGGGCACATCGGGGACCGCCGCGGGCGCCGGCCGGTCCTGGTCGCCTCACTGCTGCTGACGGGGGCGTCCACGGTCGCGGTCGGCTGCGTACCGACATACGAGACGATCGGTGTGGCAGCTCCCCTGCTGCTGCTCGTGCTGCGTTTCCTCCAGGGACTGGGGCTCGGCGGCGAGTGGGGCGGGGCCGTCCTGCTGACCGTCGAGCACGCGCCGCCCGGCCGCCGGGGTCTGTGGTCGAGCTTTCCGCAGGTCGGGCCCGCGCTGGGTTTCCTGCTCGCCAACGGTGTGGTGCTGGGCCTGTCGGCGACGCTGTCCGACGCGCAGTTCGCCTCGTGGGGCTGGCGTGTGCCGTTCTGGGCCGCGGGGGTGCTCGCGCTGGTGGGGCTGTGGCTGCGGTCGTCGCTCGCCGAGAGTCCCCGGTTCCTGGAGATCGACGACCACGCGCGCGTGCCACTCACCGAGGTCGCGCGCGACCACTGGCGGCTCGTTCTGCTGACGGCGGGCGCGCTCGCGATCGGGTACGCGATCTTCTACGCCGTGACGACCTGGTCCCTCGCGTACGCCACCGAGCGGCTCGGTGTGAGCCGTGGCGTCATGCTGACGTGCATCATGGCCGCGGTGGTGGTGAAGGGCTCGCTGACACCGCTGGTGGCGATCCTCGGCGACCGGTACGGACGTCGGCCGCTGTGCCTCATCGGGTGCACGGCGTCCGCGCTGTGGATGTTCCCGCTGGTCGCGCTGCTCGCCACGGGTCAGCCGCTGCTGATGTTCCTGGGCTTCCTCGGGGCGATGCTCGCCTTCATCACGATGTTCGCCGTGATCGCCGCGTATCTGCCGGAGCTGTACGAGCCCCGGGTGCGCTGCACGGGCGCCGCGGTGGGCTACAACCTCGGCGGGGTGATCGGGGGCGCGCTCACGCCGATCGTGGCGACGGCGCTCGTCGAGCAGAGCGACGGGCGGGTGCCGTGGGGTGTGGGGGCGTATCTGACCGGGGTCGCGCTGCTGAGTCTGTGGTGCTTCACGCTGCTGCCGGAGACGCGTCCGGTGCCTGCCTCGGCTGCGGAGCCCGCCACCGGGTGACGGGCTCCGCAGTCGGGGCGGGTTCACGGATTGATCGCGAGCTCCAGGTAGGCCGCGAACAGCACCAGGTGGACGCCGCCCTGGAGCGGCGTCGCCCGCCCCGGTACGACCGTCAGCGAGCTCACCACCACCGTCAGGGCGAGCAGCACCATATGGGTGGGGCCGAGGCCGAGGACGAGCGGGCCCGTGAGCCAGACGGAGGCCAGGGCGACCGCCGGGATGGTCAGTCCGATGCTGGCCATCGCCGAGCCGAGCGCGAGATTGAGACTGGTCTGCACACGGTCACGGCGGGCGGAGCGCAACGCGGCGATCGTCTCCGGGAGCAGCACCAGCAGGGCGATGACCACGCCGACGGCGGCATGGGGCAGGTCGGCGGCGGCCACTCCGTCCTCGATGGTCGGCGACACCCCCTTGGCCAGACCGACCACGCCGATCAGGGCGAGACCCAGCAGCCCCAGGCTCACCATCGCCGTGCGCGCGGAGGGCGCGTCGGCGTGGTCGTCACCGTCGATCACGTCGCCCTGCCGGGTGATGGGGAGGAAGTAGTCGCGATGCCGGACGGTCTGTGTCGTCACGAAGAGGCCGTACAGGATCAGTGAGGAGACCGCGGCGAACGTCAGCTGCACCGTGGAGAACTCCGGGCCGGGCTTGCTCGTGGTGAACGTCGGCAGCACCAGGCTGAGCGTGGCCAGGGTGGCGACGGTCGCCAGGGCGGCGCCGGTGCCCTCGGGGTTGAAGACGGCCGTGCGGTGCCGCAGCGAGGCTACGAGCAGGCACAGGCCGACGATGCCGTTGCAGGTGATCATCACGGCCGCGAAGACCGTGTCGCGGGCAAGGGTGGCGCTCTTGTCGCCTCCGTCGACCATCAGGGTCACGATCAGGGCGACCTCGATGATCGTGACGGCGACGGCGAGGACGAGGGAACCGAAGGGTTCGCCGACGCGGTGCGCGACCACTTCGGCGTGGTGAACGGCGGCCAGGACGGCACCCGCGAGGACCAGCGTCACGACTGCGACGACCGCGCCGGGCAGGTCCCGTCCCCAGGTGAAGGCCAGCAGGACGACCGCGAGCACCGGGACGAAGTACGTCCAGCCCGTCGCGAGCGACCTGAGCCGATCGATCATGGAGCGATCGTCGCAGAGGGGTTGAGGGTTCGCATTCTGGTCCGTGTGGTTGTCAGGACGGTGGTCGGGCGGCCCCGCGCCCTCGGGGTGCGGGGCGCCTGTGCTTCTTATGTCGCTACGCGAAATCGGTCATCTCCTGTACGTCGCAGTCCGTGAAGGACGGCGGCCTCGTGCACAGCGCGGCCATCTGCTCCGCGAACTTGGTCGTCTCGGGGTCGTCACTGTTGCGCATCGCGTCCTCGTGGGAGTCGAACTCGATCACCACGAGGTAGCGGTTGGCCTGGGCCCGGTCCTTGATGACGAGGCGCCGTGTGGGACCGCCGTCGCGGCCCGCGAAGCGCTGTTCCGTCTCTCGGGCCAGCTCCCGCATCTCGTCGATGCGCTCGGTCTCGAAGTCGATGATCTGTACGAACTTCATGGGTGCGTCCACAGGTGCCTCCACCCCCGGCCGTGGTGTCCCCCGGCGAGGACATCCAGCACCCAAAGAAGCACCGGGAGCGGTGCTCGGCAATTCGCTGAGCACCACTCCCGGTGATGGTTCTTCCTACGTCCGACATGGTCAGACGTCGATGCTGTCCTTCGGAGCGCCATCGCTCCGCTCCTGCGCCGCCTCGGCCGCCGCCTGCTTCTTGGAGGCCCTCAGGCTGGTGATCGTGGTGACGATCAGGACCGAGCAGATCACGCCGAGCGAGACCGGAATGCTGATCTCGGGGACATGGACCCCGGACTCGTGCAGTGCGTGCAGCACCAGCTTCACACCGATGAAGCCGAGGATGATCGACAGGCCGTAGCTCAGGTGGACCAGCTTCTTCAGCAGTCCGCCGATGAGGAAGTACAGCTGTCGCAGACCCATCAGCGCGAACGCGTTGGCCGTGAACACGATGTACGGGTCCTGCGTCAGGCCGAAGATCGCCGGGATGGAGTCCAGGGCGAAGAGCACGTCCGTCGTGCCGATCGCGAGCATCACGACCAGCATCGGGGTCATGACCCGCTTGCCGTTCTCCCGGATCCACAGCTTGGTGCCGTGGTAGCGGTCGGCGACACCGAACCTGCGCTCGGCCGCCTTCAGCAGCTTGTTCTCCTCGAACTCCTCTTCCTCGTCGCCGGACCGGGCCTCCTGGATGAGCTTCCAGGCGGTCCAGATCAAGAAGGCGCCGAAGATGTAGAACACCCACGCGAAGCTCGCGAGGATCGCGGCGCCGGCGGCGATGAATATCGCTCGCAGCACCAGGGCGATGAGGACACCGACCAGCAGCACTCGTTGCTGGTACTGGGACGGCACGGCGAACTTCGCCATGATCAGAACGAAGACGAAGAGGTTGTCGACGCTCAGCGACTTCTCGGTGATGAAGCCGGCGAAGAACTCACCACCGGCCTGTCCGCCGCCGAAGATCAGCAGGCCGAGCCCGAAGAGGCCCGCCAGCGCGATCCAGACGACCGTCCAGATTCCGGCTTCCTTGATTGATACGTCGTGCGGCTTTCGGCCGATGAAGAAATCGACCGCGATCAGGGCGGCAAGGCCCACGATGGTCAAGACCCATAGGGTCGTGGAAACTTCCACTGCGCCTCCGGCAGTACGTAACGGCAGATGTCAGCGTCGTCGCGCGCCGGAGGTCTCTTCCACCCACGATGGGCCGACGCCCCGGGATCTGGCCGGATCCGTATTGACGGGTACGTCGCAGCAGACAGGGAGTACTCCCCTCCGTGCGACAAACAGTACCCCAATCACCAAGGAAAGGTAAAGCGATTGGCAAAAGAAGTATCAAGTTGGCTGGTCAGGAGCCTTTTACCAGTGCTTGGCCCGGGCTGCCGCGACCTGTGTGAGCACCTGCTGGAGGACCTGGCTGCCGGGCGGCACGAGCGAGGGCTCGTAGGTCCAGGCATGCCCCACCCACGGGTCGGCGAGGTGGTCGTCGGCCACCGGCGTCAGACGCAGCAGGGCACGCCACAGCGGGTCGAGCAGCGGGCCGTAGCCGGCCGCCTCCTCGCGGTCCGCGACCATCATGAGGTGCACGCCGACAGCGGGGCCCTCGTCCGCGAGGTAGCGCAGCTGGTTCACGGCCCGGTCGTCGAAGCCGTGCGGGAAGTCGTTGACGATCAGCAGTTGCTGGGAGGTGTCGAAGCCGGGCGGCAGGGAGTCGGGCGCACCGGCGCGCAGTGCCATCTGCACCAGGTCGACGCGCTGTGTGAGGCGCGCGAGGACGTCCGCGACTCCGGCCGCGCCCACGGCGGGCGGAGCCGCGAGCACACCGGTCTGCACCAGGGGTGCGAGCGCCTGGGCGCCCGAACCGGCCGGGTCGATGACGTGCACGGTGAACTCACCGGCCGGGTAGACGGCGAGCAGCCGGGCCGCGTGCGCCACCGCCGTCTCCATCGCGAGGCGGCTCAGGTCGTGGGAGTCGTGGAAGGAGCCGTCGAGCGAACCGCTGCGTCCGCTGTCGATCCACAGGCCGCGCTCCAGCGGCAGCCGGACCAGCATCGGGATGCGCAGCTCGGCGCTCTCGGGCAGGTGGAGCTCACCCAGGCGCAGGGCCATGGGGATCTCCATCGGTACGCGGTAGCCGTGCCAGACCGGGTTGTCCCAGCGGGCGTAGGCGGGCGGCAGCGCGGGCTCGACGACCTGGGACTCCGCGCTGAGCTGGGCGAGGTCCCGGTCGAGCGTCGCCCTGGCCTGGTTGACGAGCTGTGAGTGCTTGGCCTGGGCCGCCTCACGGGCGGCGTCGCCCTGTCCGCCGATCCGGCTGCGCGGGTCCGACAGGACCTGGTCGAGTTCCTTCTCCATGCGCGATTCGGCGAAGTCGACCGCGCTGCGATAGGCGGCGGTGGTGCGGGCGAGGTCCTCGAACATGCCCCACACCTGGTTGTACAGCCGCTCCTCCATGGACCAGCCGGTGGCGTCGCCCGCGACGGGCTGCGCGGGCTGGCCGGGCTGGGCCGGGGGCGCGGTCGGCGGGGGCGGCGGCGGAGCCGCGTTCTGCCGGCGCGGGTGGCTGTAGTCGATGGGTCCGCCGGACGTGGGGGCGGACGGCTGGGTGGGGTCGGTGGTGCCGTACGGAGAGTTCGGCGGAGGCGTCGGCTGGCCGGGCGTCTGGTTGCCGTAGGGCGAAGTCGGCTGCGGTGCCGTGGCACCGGAGGTGCCCTGCTGTGCCTGGCCGGACTGGTCCGGGCCGACGGCGGGTGCGGCGGCCTGCCGGGAACGGTCGCCGTCCGGGCGCGGCGGCGCCGGGATCGAGCGGGCGACGCCCTGGGCCACCGCGTCGTTGATGCCGCCGGCGAGCTGGTGGGCCTGGGCCAGGCCCTGGTCGTTGAAGAGGTCGGCGAGGCCACCGGCGTACCCCTGGCCGATGGCGCGCACCTTCCAGGCGCCCTGGCGGCGGTAGAGCTCCAGGGCGACGACGGCGGACTCGGACTCCAGGCCGGCGACGGTGTAGCTGGCGACCTCGGCGCCGTCGAGGCCGGTGACCGCGAGGAACGGGGCGGGGACGGCGCCGAAGCTGGTCGGACCCCCGACCCCGGTCGGCAGGGCGAGCAGCACACTGACACGGTGGACGGCTTCCGGCATGGCGTCCAGGTCCACCGCGAGGCGATGGTCGGCGGCCGCCTGCCGGGAGACCTCCAGGCCGGGCAGGGTCGGGGCGCCCGGGTGGGCCACCCATTCGACGCCGTGGATCCTGCCCTGCTCGTCGCCGAGTGCGGCGGCGGCCACGATCGGCGTGCCGGCCGAGACCCGGATCTCCAGACGGGCCTGGGAGAGCGGGTGGTTCTGCCCCCGCACCAGCTCGGCCGTCATGCCTTCGTCCCCCTGTGTCAGTTGTCGTGTGCCGCCCGCCGGGCCGCCTTGCGTGTCTTACAGGTGCGGCAGGATCGCCGGCATCAGGTCCTGGAAGGTACGGCCGTTGGCCGGGGTGCCGAGGGCCGTCATCGCCCAGCCCGGACCCGAGCGGTGCACCTTCGCCATGATCTGGGCCGTGTAGGCGCCGCCACCCGCGAGCGTGTAGCGGGCGAGCTCCTGGCCGTTGGTCTCGTCGACCAGGCGGCAGAACGCGTTCTGCACCTCCTGGAAGGTCTGGCCCGTGAAGGAGTTCACGGTGAAGACGATCTGGTCGATGTGGACCGGGATTCGGGCGAGGTCGACGAGGATCGCCTCGTCGTCGCCGCCCTGGCCGACACCGCCGACGAGGTTGTCGCCGGTGTGGCGCACCGAGCCGTCGTCGCTCACCAGGTGGCGGAAGAAGACGACGTCGACCGGCTGCTTGTCCGCGAACAGGACGGCCGAGGCGTCGAGGTCGACCTCCCGCGTGCGCGAGCCGAACAGGCCGCGCCGGGGAGCCGCCTGCCAGCCGAGACCCATGCGCACCGCGGTCAGGCTGCCTCCGTCGTTCTTCTGCAGACTGATTGCCTGACCCTTGGTCATGTTGACGGTCACGTGCTGATTCCCCTCTCGAGCTGTCCCCTGTTGGCCGCGGAGTCCGCGGATGACGAGAACCCTACGCAGGGGCACTGACAGTGACGTACCCCGGTCCCCACTTTGTGTCGGTCTTGCAACACAGCGAGTACGGAAAGCCGCTGGACGGCCGTTCGGGCGGCGCCGGTGCCGTGCTGCGGACCGGCGTCATGGGCCCCGTCAGGCCAGTCCCGCCTCCTTCATCTGCCGCAGTTCCTTCTTCATCTCGGACACCTCGTCGCGCAGTCGTGCCGCGATCTCGAACTGGAGGTCTGCCGCGGCTGCGCGCATACGCTCCGTCAACTCCTCGATCTGCTCGGCGAGTTCCGCCGCCGGCCGGTCGGTCGGCACCGTCTCCTTGGCCTTGCCCTTGGCGGACTTGGCCGACTTCGCGCCCTTGGCCGCCTTGTCGCCGAGGGAGGGCACTGGGGCCTTTGTGCCCCGGCCGTCCTTCTTCGCGCGGTAGCCGGTGCCGAGCAGCTGCTCGGTGTCGACGTCCTCGCGGGCGATCTGCGCGACGATGTCGTTGATCTTCTTGCGCAGCGGCTGCGGGTCGATGCCGTTCGCCTTGTTGTACGCGACCTGCTTCTCCCGGCGGCGGTTGGTCTCGTCGATGGCCTTCTCCATCGCCGGGGTGATCTTGTCGGCGTACATGTGGACCTGGCCGGAGACGTTGCGCGCCGCGCGGCCGATGGTCTGGATGAGGGAGGTCCCGGAGCGCAGGAAGCCCTCCTTGTCGGCGTCGAGGATCGCGACCAGGGAGACCTCGGGCAGGTCGAGGCCCTCGCGCAGCAGGTTGATGCCGACCAGGACGTCGAACTCGCCGGCGCGCAGCTCTCTCAGCAGCTCGACACGACGCAGGGTGTCCACGTCGCTGTGGAGGTAGCGCACATGGATGCCGAGCTCCAGGAAGTAGTCCGTGAGGTCCTCGGCCATCTTCTTGGTGAGGGTGGTGACCAGGACCCGCTCGTCCTTCTCGACGCGCGTACGGATCTCGTGCACCAGGTCGTCGATCTGGCCCTCGGTCGGCTTGACGACGACCTCCGGGTCGATGAGGCCGGTGGGGCGGATGATCTGCTCGACCTGGCCGTCGCCGCGGGACAGCTCGTAGTTGCCGGGGGTCGCCGAGAGGTAGACGGTCTGCCCGATGCGCCCCTGGAACTCCTCCCACTTCAGGGGGCGGTTGTCGAGGGCGGAGGGCAGGCGGAAGCCGTGGTCGACCAGGGTGCGCTTGCGGGAGGCGTCGCCCTCGTACATGGCCCCGATCTGCGGCACCGTCACATGCGACTCGTCGATGACGAGCAGGAAGTCCTCGGGGAAGTAGTCGAGCAGGGTGTTCGGCGCGGAGCCGGGCGAGCGGCCGTCGAAGTGCATCGAGTAGTTCTCGACGCCGGAGCAGGAGCCGATCTGGCGGAGCATCTCGAGGTCGTAGGTCGTGCGCATCCGCAGTCGCTGGGCCTCCAGGAGCTTGCCCTGCTTCTCCAGTTCGGCGAGGCGCTCGCCGAGCTCCTTCTCGATGTCGTTGACGGCCCGTTCCATGCGCTCGGGGCCGGCGACGTAGTGGGAGGCCGGGAACACGTACAGCTGCTCGTCGTCGCTGATGATCTCGCCGGTCAGCGGGTGCAGGGTGGACAGGGCCTCGATCTCGTCGCCGAACATCTCGATGCGGACGGCGAGCTCCTCGTAGACCGGGAAGATCTCGATGGTGTCGCCGCGCACGCGGAAGGTGCCGCGGGTGAAGGCGAGGTCGTTGCGCGTGTACTGGATGTCCACGAAGCGGCGCAGCAGCTGGTCCCGGTCGATCTCCTCGCCGACCTTGAGGGGGACCATGCGGTCCACGTACTCCTGCGGTGTACCGAGGCCGTAGATGCAGGAGACCGAGGCGACCACGATGACGTCACGGCGGGTGAGCAGCGAGTTCGTCGCCGAGTGGCGCAGGCGCTCGACCTCCTCGTTGATCGAGGAGTCCTTCTCGATGTAGGTGTCCGACTGCGGGACGTAGGCCTCGGGCTGGTAGTAGTCGTAGTACGAGACGAAGTACTCGACGGCGTTGTTCGGCAGGAGCTCGCGGAACTCGTTCGCCAGCTGGGCGGCGAGCGTCTTGTTCGGTGCCATCACCAGGGTGGGCCGCTGGAGCTTCTCGATCATCCACGCGGTGGTCGCGGACTTGCCTGTGCCGGTCGCGCCGAGCAGGACGACGTCCTTCTCGCCGGCTTCGATGCGCCGGGCGAGCTCGGCGATGGCCGTCGGCTGGTCGCCGCTGGGCTGGTAGGGGCTGACGACCTCGAAAGGCGCCACCGTGCGTTCGATGCTGGAAACGGGCCGCATGGGATCCACCGTACGACCCCCCACTGACAACGCGGTCCGATCAGTGGTTCTGCGGGGTCCTGGAGCCTCGGGTTCCGGCGGTGCGGCGGGTGCGCAGCGTGGCGCGGCGGACCTGGTGCGGGACGGTGGGGTGGGCCGGGACGCCCGGCTTGTCCACGACGGGGGCCTCGGTCGGACGCCCCATGATCATCTTCGGGTCGAACAGCACGACGGCGCCCGCGAGGAGCAGGAAGGCGAGCGGGCCGACCAGCATCGGGGCGAGCAGGGCGGCGGGTGAGTCGCCCCCGGCGGGCGCGCCCGTGCCATGGAGGTGGACGTTGAGGGCGGCCATGCCGGTGTAGTGCATGCCGCTGACGGCGAGGCCCATGACGAGGCTCGCGCCGACGCTCCACATGAGCCCTCTGACCTGCCCGGCGGCCCACAGGGCGGCGGTCGCGGCGCCCATGGCTATGACGACGGAGACGGCCACGGTGAAGGTGTTGTACTCCAGCTTTCCGTCGAGCCGCATGCCGGCCATACCCAGGTAGTGCATCGACGCTATTCCGAGGCCGGTGATGGTGCCGCCGGTGAACAGGGCCGCGCCTCTGGCGCCTCTGTAGCCGACTATGAAGATCCCGACACCGACCATGACGACGGCGACTGCGAGGCTCGCGAACGTCATGGCCTTGTCGTAGTGGATCGGCGTCTCCTTGACGGTGAAGCCCATCATGGCGACGAAGTGCATCGTCCATATGCCGGAGCCGATGGCCGCCGATCCCAGGGCGAGCCAGCCGGGGCGCCAGGAGCGCGAGACGAGCATCGATCTGGTGGTGCAGCGCAGGCCGAGCGCACCGCCGAGGCAGGCCATGAGGTAAGCCACCAGAGGTGTGACGAGTCCGTAGCTGAATCCGTCGATGGTGCCCTGCATACGCGGCTGCCCTTCCCGCCCTTTTACGTCCCGGAACTCCGTGAAATGCGCCCCCTCCCAGGACCGCCCGAACGGTCAGGGTTGAGGCTGAGGGTAACCCCCACCGGAATGGTCGAACGATTTTCCGGCAAACAAACACGGCCTTGCCCCAGTTGTGCCGCACGAGTGAGCGAGCACAGGCAACTCCATTCAATCTGTGGTCATTCTGTACTCCTCCGCCGTTGACCCTCTGCTGTCACAGTTGAGCTGTTCGTGATCGTCCGAAGCGAGGAGTACGCATGCACGCGCGCGCTGTAGCCGCCACGACGACCGCACTCCTGGGAACAGCCACGCTGCTCGTCCCCGCCCCTCAAGCCCGGGCCGGTTCGGCCCAGCCAACGGTCATCGCCCACCGGGGAGCCTCCGCCTACGCCCCCGAGAACACGCTGGAAGCCGTCGACAAGGCCGCCGAGCTGGGCATCGACTGGGTCGAGAACGACGTCCAGCGCACCAAGGACGGAGAGCTGGTCGTCGTCCACGACGACAACCTCCGGCGGACGACGGACGCGGAGGAGGTCTTCCCCGACCGCGCGCCCTGGAAGGTGAAGGACTTCACGGCTGCCGAGATCGCCCGGCTGGACGCGGGCAGCTGGTTCGGCCCCGCGTATGCGGACGCGCGCGTGCCGACACTGAAGCAGTACATGGGCCGTGTGGAGCTGCACCACCAGAAACTGCTGCTGGAGATCAAGAACCCTGAGCTGTACCCGGGCATCGAGCAGGAGACCCTCAAGGCGCTGGACAACGAGGGGTGGCTCGACGGGCCCCACCTGGAGGGCAGGCTGATCGTGCAGAGCTTCAGTGCCGACAGTGTGCGCACCGTCCACGAGCTGAAGCCCGCTGTGAAGACCGGTCTGCTGGGGACCCCTGCCGTGGCGGACCTGGACGGTTACGCGGCCTTCACAGATCAGATCAACCCCGACTACGGCTCCGTCTCCCCGGGTTACGTCGCCTCCGTCCACGCTGTAGCGGGCGCGCACGGCAAGCCGTTGGAGGTCTTCACCTGGACGGTGAACGACGCCGGCACCGCACAGTTGGTCGCCGGGTACGGCGTCGACGGCATCATCACGAACACTCCCGACGTGGTGCGGGACGCCCTGCCCGCGAGCTGAGGCTCGCACGGCGCCCGCTCCCGGGGCGTTGTCAGTGGTGGGCCGTACGGTGGGCGCATGGACAGCCATGGGCAGTACGAGCAGCAGGCCGTGTGGGCCGTCGTCGGTTCCGACATCGGGCCGCTGATGCTGGCCGCGACCCGCGACGGCCTGGTCAGCGTCGTCTTCCACGCCACGCCGAAGGTGCGCGACACGATGCTCGACCGGCTGGCGTCCCGGCTGGGCGTCGAGCCGGTCGAGGCACCCGACTCCCCACTGCTGTCCGAGGCGATACGCCAGATGGAGCAGTACTTCGCGGGTACGCGACGGGACTTCGAGCTGCCGCTGGACTGGTCGTTGATCTCCGGTTTCAACCGGCAGGTGCTCCGTGAGCTGGCGACGGGTGTCCCGTTCGGCACTGTCGTGGGGTACGGCGACCTGGCGGGGCGGGTCGGGCAGCCGGGCGCGGCCCAGGCCGTGGGGGTGGCGATGGGCGCCAATCCGCTGCCGGTCGTCGTGCCCTGTCACCGGGTCGTGGAGAGCGACGGCGGCATCGGCGGGTTCGGGGGCGGTCTGGAGACCAAGCGGAAGCTGCTGGCGCTGGAGGGCGTACTGCCGGAGCCCCTGTTCTGACGACTCCCCCGCTGTTTCGCGGGGTGGGCAGGCGAGAGCAGAGGGGGGAGACTGCGCCTGTGACGACACCTTTCACCCACATGTACGCGGCCGGTCCGGTGTGCTGTCCCCGGCGGCCGGCCGTTCGGAGGCGTCGTAGCGCCGGGTGCCCGGCGTGACCGCCGTCGAGCGTCAGGTCGTCTTGTCGGTCCCGGCCGACCGGCTGCCGGCCCTGCGGCGACGTATCTCGGCCGTGCTGATCACGACGCAGATCCTGGGCGGGCTGGGCGTCGCCACCGGCATCGCGCTCGCGGCCGTGCTGGCCAAGGAGGTCAGCGGCACCGAGTCGTTGTCCGGGCTCGCGCCCACGGCCACCGTCGCCGGCACCGCGGTGCTGTCGATGCCGCTGGCCGCGCTGATGACCGCACGCGGCCGCCGTCCCGGGCTCGTCCTGGCGTATCTCATCGGTGCCGTGGGCGCCGCCGTCACGGTGGTCGCGGCCCGCGTCGGGAGCTTTCCGCTGCTGCTGTGCGGGATGGCCGCGTTCGGCGCGGCGTCGTCGGCGAACCTCCAGGCGCGGTTCGCCGCGGCGGATCTCGCCGAGCCGGACCGGCGGGCACGGGCGATCTCGCTGGTCGTGTGGGCGACCACCATCGGGGCTGTCCTCGGCCCGAACATAGCCGCGCCCGCCGGGCGCAGTGTCACGGGCCTCGGGATACCGGCGACGGCGGGTCCGTTCCTGTGGGCGGCCGGGATCTTCCTGATATCCGCGCTGGTGGTGGCCGTACTGCTGCGGCCGGACCCGCTGCTGACGGCGCGTGCGCTCGCGCCGGCCGAGGAAGGGTCGCCCGCGGCTCGTTCGCTGCGCGCGGGCATGGCCGCCGTGGCCGCCTCGCCGCGGGCGCGGCTCGCGGTGGTGTCGGTGGCCGTGGCGCACACGGCGATGGTGTCCGTGATGTCGATGACCCCGGTCGCCCTGGCTCATCACGGCGCGGGGATCGATCTGATCGGCCTGGTCATCAGCGGGCACATCGCGGGCATGTACGCGTTCGCGCCGCTCATGGGGCGGTTGTCGGACCGGCTGGGGCGACTGTCCGGGATCGGGCTCTGCGTGGGGCTGCTGGCGTGTGCGGTGTTCCTGGCCGGCACCGCGGGCGGCAGTCACGGGCAGACGGCCGTCGGGCTGTTCGTGCTGGGCCTCGGCTGGTCGGCGGGGCTCGTCTCCGGCTCCGCGCTGCTCACGGACTCGGTGCCGCAGCCCGCGCGGGCGGCCGCGCAGGGCCTTTCCGACCTCGTGATGAACGCGTCCGCCGGCATCGGCGGAGCGGTTGCGGGTCTCGTGGTCGCCAAGGCGAGTTACGGCTGGCTCAATCTCACGGCCGCGTGCCTGCTGCTCCCGCTGGCCGCGTTGGCGCTGTTCACGCGGGGCAGATGGGCGAAGGAAGTTCCTGCGGCCGACTGACGTTCCGTCCCGCTCCACCGGGGAGGCCGGAGGCCTGGTCTCCGGTTGTCACGCGGAGGGTGGCCGGACCGGGGCACCGGTAGCAGACTCCGCCGTGCGCACAGCCGCTGGCATCCGACTGGCATCCGGAAGACACGGAGCCGAAGGGACGGCGATCACGCATGAGCGGAAACAGGGCAGTGGCGTATCTCAAGCCGGGCACGGTCGAAGTCAGGACCATCGACCATCCGACGCTCGAGCTTCAGGACGGACCGGGAGTCGCCCGCGACAACATCGGCCGCAAGTGCCGGCACGGGGTGATCCTCAAGGTCCTCGCGAGCAACATCTGTGGCAGTGACCAGCACACGGTGCGCGGGCGTACGACCGCGCCGGAAGGGCTGGTCCTCGGACACGAGATCACCGGAGAGGTCGTCGAACGGGGGCCGGACGTCGAGACCATCGACGTGGGCGACATCGTCTCCGTACCGTTCAACATCGCCTGCGGGCGGTGTCGTAACTGCAAGGAGCGCAAGACCGGCATCTGTCTGAACGTCAACCCGGCCCGGCCGGGAGCGGCGTACGGCTATGTCGACATGGGCGGCTGGGTCGGCGGGCAGGCCGAGTTCGCGATGATCCCGTACGCGGACTTCAATCTGCTGAAGTTCCCCGACCGGGACCAGGCGCGCGCGAAGCTACTCGATCTGACGATGCTGTCGGACATCTTCCCGACCGGCTTCCACGGTGTGGTCACCTCGGGTGCGGGTGTCGGCTCGACGGTGTACGTCGCCGGGGCGGGCCCGGTCGGGCTCGCGGCGGCCGCCTCGGCGCATCTGCTGGGGGCCGCCGTCGTCATCGTCGGCGATCTGAACGCCGAGCGTCTGGCCCAGGCGCGGAGCTTCGGCTGCGAGACCGTCGACGTCTCTGAGGGCGATGTGGGCGAGCAGATCGCCCAGATCCTCGGGGAGCCCGAGGTGGACGCCGCCGTCGACGCGGTCGGCTTCGAGGCGCGGGGCCACGGCCCGGACGCCGAGGAGGCGCCCGCGACGGTCCTGAACTCGCTGATGGGCGTCACGCGCGCGGGCGGTGCCCTCGGCATCCCCGGCCTGTACGTCACGGCCGACCCCGGCGGGATCGACGAGGACGCGAAGTCCGGGACGCTGAAGGTGCGGCTCGGCCTCGGCTGGGCCAAGAGCCACCGGTTCACGACCGGGCAGTGCCCGGTGATGCAGTACCACCGGGGCCTGATGATGGCGATCCTGCACGAGCGGGTGCAGATCGCCAAGGCGGTCAACGCGACCGTGATCGGCATCGAGGACGCACCGCGGGGCTACGCCGAGTTCGACCAGGGCGCCAGCCGCAAGTACGTGCTGAATCCGCACGGCGCGCTGGACGGGCTCCAGCCGGTCTGACGTCATCGACGCGGGCAGCTGCCTGGGAGGGGGCCACGCGTGCGTGGCCCCCTCTCGCGGCTTGTCAGTCGTAGTGCCGGGCCTCGAAGACGTTGCCGTCGGGGTCACGGAAGTAGAAGCTGCGCGTGGCCTTTCCGCGGGCGCCGAAGGAGTCGCGGGCGATGTCCGACACCGGGGCGCCGTGCTCCTCCAGGCGGGCGCGCAGCGCGTCGAATTCGTCGCCGGGCAGCGCCACGCAGACGTGGTTGACCGGGTGCCCGGAGCTCTCGACGGAGCCCGGCAACATCTTCATCCGCTCCGCCATGGTGAGCGGCATGAGGTCGAGGATGGTCTCCTCGTTGAGACGTACGGAGGGGAACGGAACCGCCCCCGCGGAGAACTCCGAGAGCCTGACCGGCTCCATGCCGACCGCCTTCTCGAAGAAGTCGGCCGACGCCTCCGGGTCGCGCACCCAGAGGACGACATGGTCGAGACGTGCGATGTGGTCCTTCATGCAGCCAAGGCTGGTGTCGTCCGCCACAGGCCGCAAGGGGTTTGATCGGGCGCGGCGCCCGCCAGAGATGAGGGAGTACCGACAGACAGGAGGCAGGCGCGTGGTGCTGGTGGTGTCGGAAGAGGTACGGGAAGCGATTGACGCGCGTCGACCCGTGGTGGCCCTGGAGTCCACGATCATCGCGCACGGGCTGCCGCGCCCGCGCAATCTCCAGGTGGCGCTGGAGCTGGAGGACGTCGTACGGCGGGAGGGCGCTGTTCCGGCGACGATCGCCGTGCTGGACGGGCGCCCTCATGTCGGCCTGGCCAAGGACCAGCTGGAGCGGGTCGCGAACGAGGACGGGATCCGCAAGCTGGGGCACCGGGATCTGCCGCTCGCGGTGGCCGCCGGGGCGAGCGGGGCGACCACGGTGTCGGCGACGGCGCTGCTGGCGGCCCTCGCGGGCGTGCGGGTGTTCGCGACGGGCGGGCTCGGCGGCGTGCACCGGGAGTGGACGGTGACGCAGGACGAGTCGGCCGACCTGGGGCTGCTCGCACGTACCCGGATCACGGTGGTGTGCGCCGGGGTTAAGTCGATCCTGGACGTTCCGGCGACTCTGCAACGGCTGGAGACGCTGGGCGTCGCGGTGGCCGGCTATCGCACGGACCACTTCCCCGGCTTCTACCTCTCCGACTCGGGTCACCCCGTGGACTGGACGCTGCGGTCGCCGGAGGAGGCGGCGGAGGTGATGCGCGCTCAGGACGCGCTCGACGGGCCCGAGTCGGCATTGATCGTCGCCAACCCGGTACCGGAGACGGAGCAGTTGGATCCGGAGCTGCACGCGCGGGTGCTCGCCGACGCGCTGCACGCGTGCGAGGAGCAGGGCGTCACCGGTCAGGCGGTCACGCCGTTCCTGCTGGACTACTTGGTACGGCACACCGACGGCGCCTCGCTGAGCGCCAACCTGGCGGCGGTGCGCGGCAACGTACGGCTGGCGGGGCGGATCGCGGCGGCCTGGGCCGGGGCGTGAACGGGACGCCGTCCGGAGGTCCGGGCGCCTTGCACGCTCGGGACGGTGCGCTGCTGGTCGTCGGCGACGTGGTGACGGACGTCATCGCCCGCCACCAGGGGCCGCTCGCCTCCGGCACGGACACGGCCGCGGCCATCCGAACCGTGCCGGGCGGCGCGGGCGCCAATGTGGCCTGCTGGGCGGCGTATCGAGGCGGTCGCGAGGTACGGCTGCTGGGACGGGTGGGTGCCGACGCCGCCGAGTGGCACGAGCGGGAGTTGACCGCGAGCGGGGTGCGGCCCTGTCTCGTCGTCGATCCGCAGGCGCCGACCGGGACGGTGATCTGCCTGGTCGACACCGGTGCCGCAGCCGAGCGGACGTTCCTGACCGACAGCGGCGCGTCGCTGCGGCTGGAGCCGCGTGACTGGTCGGACGCGCTCCTCGACGGTGTCGCTTGGCTGCACCTGTCGGGCTACCTGCTGTTCTCCGCGCGGAGCCGCGCGCTGGTGACGGCGGCTCTCGCGTCCGCACGCGCGCGTGGACTGCCGGTGAGCCTGGATCCGGCGTCGGCCGGGTTCCTCGTGGAGCTGGGCGTCGACCGGTTCCTTGCGCTGGTGGAGGGCGTGGACGTCCTGCTGCCCAGCCGTGACGAGGCGTGCCTGCTCACGGGGTTGCCGGACGCTGCTGACGCGGCCGCCAAGTTGAGCCGCCATGTGCCGCTGGTCGTCACCAAGCAGGGCGCGGACGGCGCGCTGGTGGCCCGGTCGGGCACGGTCACCGCCCACGTCCCCGCCGTGCCGGCCACGCCGAAGGACACCACCGGGGCGGGCGACGCCTTCACCGGTGCGTTCCTCGCCGCCCTGCTCACCGGTGCCGCTCCGGAGGAGGCGGCCGGGGAGGGGTGCCGGGCGGGGGCGCTGGCGGTGGAACGGGTGGGCGGGAGGCCGCCGGGGGTCGGGTGACGGCACCGACGGGCCGGGGTGCGCAAGCCGTTGACCAGGGCTTGCGTCCACGCCAGCAGGCCGGAGTGCGCGAGCCGTTGACCAGGGCTTGCGTCCACGCCGGCGGACCGGAGTACACGAGCCGTTGGCTACGGCTTGCGTCCCCACGCCGAGATCAGTGGGGCCGTGGCCAGGTCCATCCTGCCGGAGGCGACGTTCGCGAGGTGGCGGTCGATGTCCTGATCCGTGGCGATGCCGCCTGAGACCAGCTGGTCGCGGATCTGGCGGACCGTGGCGGACTCCAGGGCGGCGCACGCGGGCGAGGTGATCGGGAAGTACGCGTCGGCCGTCACCTGACGCAGTCCCGCCTCGCGGAGCAGACGCGGGAGCCTGCGGCCGTAGGAGAGGTCGGCGCCGCGGTCGGCGAGGAGCTTGCGGAAGCCCTGGCGCAGCCGGTTGGCCAGCTGCTGCTCGGGGCCGTACTCGTCGGGGCAGATGAGGGGCTGGAGGGCAGGGTCGGCGTCCTCGATCAGGAGCCGCCCGCCGGGGCGCAGGGACTCGATCATCGAGCGCAACGCCCGTTCCCGGTCGGGCACATGGACGAGGACGAGCCGGGCGTGCACCAGGTCGAACCCCTCCCCCGGCGGTTCGTCGACGCTCACGTCGTGGACGCGGACCTCCACGGGCGGCCGGGCGTCGGAGGAGAGTTGCGAGGTGTCGATGTCGGTCGCGACGATCTTGCCGGTCGGGCCGACCTTCTTGGCCATCCAGGACACCACGGACGTGCCGCCTGCGCCGACCTCCCAGCAGCGCCAGCCGGCTCCGATGCCGAATCCTTCGATGTGCCGAAAGGTCGTGGGGTCGAAGAGGGTGGCGAAGGCGTCGAAACGTTCGCCCGCCTCGGTCTGCCGGTTGTCGAGGAGATACCCGTCGTTTCGCGTCATGCCGCGATCATTCCAGTTGCCCGGCTCGTCTCGACGGGGCGACGCGGCGCCTACGACGAGATGGCGGACGCCGGGGCCGAGCGGGGCGGGATTCGGAGCCGGTGGCATGCGGGGCGGCATGCGGGTCGACATGACGGGGGAATCGGTGGGCAGGGGTTCAGACTCCCAGCGGAACGGTTCATCCGGTCCGGCGGCGGAATGGTTCATCCAGTTCGGCAGCGGGACGGTGCATCCAGCCCGGCAAAGGCTGCGTCCTACCTGGGTGGGCTGGTTGTCCACAGGCAGGAACTAAGCGGAATCAGTGATTCCCACAGGCTTACCCGGCGCTCACCACCGACTGGCAAACTGGCACGCCAAGGCGCAGAGATGCGGCGCGAGGGATCCACGCAAGGAGATCCGGATGTCCATGGCAGGGAATCTGCGGAAGGTCACGGGCCTAGACAGGGTCGGCGGCCTGCGCAAGGTGGCACGGCTGGCTCGACGACGCCCCCGCGTCGACCTCAGCCACCCCGCCAGGTCCCCGCTGGGCTCCTCCGTGGTGAACTGCGTGGCCTATCGGGACGGCGCCCGGATCCCGGAGACCGGTGATCTGGTCGACGTGGTGCAGAGAGTGCGCAAGCGCGGCGGCGGATTCGTCTGGCTCGGTCTGCACGAGCCGACGGACCGGGAGTTCGCCGGCATCGCCGAACTCTTCGACCTGCACCCGCTGGCGGTCGAGGACGCGGTCGAGGCGCATCAGCGGCCGAAGCTGGAGCGCTACGACGAGACGCTGTTCGCGGTGTTCAAGACCGTCTGCTACGTCGAGCACGAGCAGCTCACGGCGACGAGCGAGGTGGTGAACACCGGCGAGATCATGGTGTTCGTCGGCCGGGACTTCGTGATCACGGTGCGCCATGGCCGGCACGGCTCGCTGGGGCCGTTGCGCGAGGAGCTGGAGTCCGATCCCGAGCAGCTCGCAAAGGGCCCGGCGGCGGTGCTGCACGCCATCGCGGACCATGTGGTCGACGACTACCTGAGCGTCACCGACTCGGTGCAGGAGGACATCGACGAGGTCGAGACGGACGTGTTCGCGGAGAACGGCGCGCGGGCCGACCCGGGGCGGATCTACCAGCTCAAGCGGGAGCTACTGGAGCTGAAGCGGGCCGTGGTTCCACTCAGCCGACCGCTGGAGGAGCTGGCCACGGGTCCCATACGGGTGGTCGAGCCGGAGATACAGGCCTACTTCCGTGATGTCTCCGACCATCTGCTGCGGGCCAAGGAACAGATATTCGCCTTCGACGAGTTGCTGAACTCGATCCTTCAGGCGCACCTGGCACAGGTCACCGTCGCGCAGAACGAGGACATGCGGAAGATCACCGCCTGGGCCGCGATCATCGCCATCCCGACGATGGTGTGCGGGGTCTACGGCATGAACTTCGACTACATGCCGGAACTGCGTTGGACGTTCGGTTATCCGCTGGTCATCGGCGTGATATCCGCCGCGTGCGTGGTGCTGTACCGGGGCTTCCGGCGCAACGGGTGGCTCTGACGCGGCGAACGCCGGTCACCGACCGGGTGACGCTCTCGAACTCCCACGCGTCCTCGTCCGGCACGGCCGGCCGAACGAGGACGACCCGTGGAGTGAGGGGCGTTCACCGAAGCGGCGAGTGCGTTCTCAGTGCCTCGTCGGGTCAACGTGTCCTGGGCGCCGCGCTCATGGCATAGACGCTCTCGGCCCATGGGCCGATCTCGTCCTCCGGCAGGCTCCTGGCCAGATCGGACTCGCTGATCATGCCGACGAGGCGCTTGTTCTCGATGACGGGGAGCCGTCGGATCTGGTGATCCTTCATCTCCCGGAGCACGTCGCTGATGTCGGCGCTCGCGTCGATCCAGCGCGGGGTGCCCTGTGCCATCTCGCCGGCGGTGACCTTGCTCGGGTCGTGGCCCACGGCCACGCAGCCGATGACGATGTCGCGGTCGGTGAGGATGCCGCAGAGCCGTTCGTTCTGATCGCTGATGGGCAGGGCTCCGACACCCAGCTCACGCATCAGCTGGGCGGCACGGTCCAGGGTCTCGTGGGTCGGGATCCACTGGGCGCCTCGGTGCATGATGTCTCCGGCAGTGGTCATGGACTACCTCCCGATGCCGGACGGCCGGCGCGGCGCGGGACGCACCGCTAGTCCCGGCGCCCTTCATTCTCGCCGGGGCGTCCGGCCGATGCACCCGGAACCGAGCGGTAACGGCCATCGTCTGCGGGCGGCGATCAGGCCGAGAAGCGCACGAGTTTCCGCGGGACGACGCGGATGATCACGCGGGTCTCGTCGTCCTTCTCGGCGGGCGGGTCGATGCCGAGGTACTTGTGCGAGAGCTCGAACGGGAGCCGCTTGGCCCCGTCCGGGACGATCTCGGCGATGCCGCGGATCTCGACGGAGGAGTAGGGGTTGGCCAGGTCGTAGACGGAGACGCTGATGCGGGGGTCGCGGCGGAGGTTGCGCACCTTCTGGCGGGCGTCGACCGAGGAAAAGAGGACGGTGTCGCCCTCGCGCTTGATCCAGACCACCGAGTTCTGGGGAGCACCGTCGGGGCCGAGGGTGGCCACGCTGGCGAAGTTCTTGCCGTCCAGCAGGGCGCGGACGGAGTCGTCGAAGGAGACCGGATCACTCGCGGAGGTCGTCATGCCCCAAGGATATTTAGATGCACGTGCATGCTGAGGTGTTTTTGCGGATCCCGTCTCAGCCGCTCCACGCGGGGTGCCGTGGGTCGTCGGCACGCACGAGGACGTCGGCGGCGTTGGCCGGGTCGGTCTCACGGTCGTAGCGCTCGAATGCGGGGAGGGTCCAGTGCTCGGACTCGGGGGTGCGGCGGCGCAGGGCGCCGGGTGAGAGGAGGACGTGGACGGTCAGGTCGAAGGGGAACCAGTGGCGCAGCAGGAGGGGACCGTGCATCAACAGGAGTCCGCCGGGCGGGAGCTGGACATGGGGGCTGCGGGTGGCTCGGTCGATGGTCGGGTCCCACAGGTCGGGCAGGACACGGCCGTCGCCGCCGGGTTCGAGGGGGCCGAAGACCTCGCGCCACAGGGCGCCGGTGTCGACCCAGCCGTCGTAGTAGGCCTCGATGTCCCGGTGGCCGTACTCCAGGCGGACGGAGGCGGGGCGCAGGAAGCCCTCCGTGCCGACGGTGAGCGAGGGGCGGCCGCGTACGCGCAGCGCCTCGCCGACCCGCTCGGCGAGCTCGCCTGGACGGGCCGCCGGGGCACCGTCGAAGGCGACGCGCGGCCAAGGGCTGCCGTCGGCCGGCTCCAGATCGAGCAGCCGCTCGGCCAGGTGCTCGCCGAGCCGGTCCCACGTGATCGCTTCCAGTCGCACAGGGCCAATGATGCGGCAGGGGGTGGGTGGGGTGCGTTGCGGTGAGTGTCGGGGGCGAGGGAGGCAGGTACGGGTCCGGTGGGGTTGGAGGTAGAGCCGGCCGGGTGGACGAGCCCGGTCGGTGAGACGTCCCGCGTCAACCCGAGTGACGCGTCCGCAGCATCCCGAGCCGGTCCGCGGAGCCCGTCGGTGAGTTCCTCGGGCCCGGTCCGAGGGGAAGGAATTCGGTATGGCACCTCTCGCAACTCCCCCGCACCGCACCGGCCTTCTGGTGATTCAGCCTCTCAAGCGACGGCATTGCGGGGAGTGTCAGGCGGGGCCGTTGCAGATGCTCGTGCTGGAGGACGGGGCGCCGCGGTGTCTGGACTGTGCCGACCTCGGGCATCTGGTGTTCCTGCCGCGCGGCGACACGGCGTTGACGCGTCGGTCGCGGGAGGAGAGTGCGCTGTCGGCGGTGGTCGTGCGGTTCAACCGGCGCAGGAGTCGTTATGAGCGGCAGGGGGTTCTGGTCGAGGAGGCGGGGCTGGCCCGGGCCGAGGAGCGGTGCCTGGCGGACGCGGAGGCTCGGCGGCGGCGTCGGACGCGGGACGCGCGGCGCCGGGCTCGGGAGGACGTGCGGTTCGCGGAGGTGTTCGGGGCGGAGATACGGCGGCTGTTCCCGGGGTGTCCGGCGGACCGGGCGCGGAACATCGCCGGGCATGCGTCGGTGCGGGGCAGCGGGCGGGTGGGGCGGAGTGCGGCGGGGCGGGCGTTGACCGAGGTGGCGGTGACGTCGGCGGTCGTGGCGGCTGTGCGGCACACGGACACGCCGTACGACCAGTTGCTGATGAGCGGGGTACCGCGGCACGAGGCGCGGCGCCGGATCATGGCGATGGTGGAGACGACGTTGGGGGCGTGGCGGGCGGGGGTGTCCGAGGCCGGCTGATGGTTGAGCACCGTAATGCGCCACGGCTTCCCGGGACGCGGGAGTTCGCGTCGCCGGATGCTCCGGAGCTCTCGTCAGCGGGAGTTCGCCTCCCCCGACGCGCCGGAACTCTCGTCCCCGGCTCCGAAGCGCACGCTCCCGACCGCGGCGCCCCCGGGCCCTCGACGCCGAACGGACTCACGTCCCAGACGGCCCCCGAAGCCCGGCCCCGACACCGAGCGAACTCGCCGCCCCGGCCGCCCGAGGAACCCGCTCGGACCCCGCCGCCCCACCCCCAGCCGGCGCTCGCCATCACCCCCGCGACCTCGACACCCATCCTCACGACCTGGACACCCACCCCCTGGACGTTCGCGTATGCGGTCGCGTCGCTCGGCCATGGTCACTGAGGTCGTACAGGATTTCACTTGAGGTGACGGACGGGGCCGGGCAGGATCTCGGCGGGATGCGGGATGCGGGAGTTGAAGTTGACATGATCGATGGGCCGTACTTCGTACTGATCGTGATCGGTGTGGTCGGCACCGGCCTCGTGGCCGGGGTCTTCTGCGCCTTCTCGACCTTCGTGATGCGGGGGCTCGCCGCGCTGCCTCCCGCGCAGGGCGTGGCCGCGATGAAGGCGATCAATGTGACCGCGCTGATGCCGGCGTTCATGCTGGTGTTCATCGGGACGGCGGTGCTGTGCGCGGTGATCGCCGTGGTGACGTTCGTGCTCTGGCCGGACGAGGGGACGGTGGCGCTGCTGCTGGGCAGCGCGCTGTATCTGTTCGGCTCGTTCGGGGTGACCATGGTGGCGAACGTGCCTCGCAACGACGCGTTGATGAAGCTGGAGGCGGGCACGCAGGAGGCGGCCGACTACTGGCCGACGTACGTGCGGGAGTGGACGGTGTGGAACCACGTCCGGACGGTCGCCTCGGCCGCCGCGACGGTGTCGTTCGTGCTGGCCGTCAGCTGACGGAAACACCCCCGAGAAAGCGCTGTCCCTCCACTCTGCGCACGTGACCGGTGAGACGTATCGTTGCGGGAAGAGTGCCGCCCGATGACGCACGGCTCCACCCGCGTCACGCGCGCACGCGCACGCGCATGCGAGGAAGACGGCCATGGCCGATCCCAAGGGTTTCATGACCACCTCCCGTCAGGAGTGGCCGCGCCGGCCCGTCGATGAGCGGGTCGGGGACTGGGACGAGGTGTACGTCCCCGGGGCGCTGCTGCCGATCATCAGCAAGCAGGCCGATCGCTGCATGGACTGCGGCGTCCCGTTCTGTCACGAAGCCTGTCCGCTGGGGAATCTGATCCCCGAGTGGAACGACCTGGTGTCGCGGGAGGACTGGCGGGCGGCGGCGGATCGGCTGCACGCGACGAACAACTTCCCCGAGTTCACCGGGCGGTTGTGTCCGGCGCCGTGCGAGGCGGGGTGTGTGCTGGCGATCAATCAGCCGGCCGTCACCATCAAGAACGTCGAGTGCGCCATCGGCGACCGGGCGTGGGAGGAGGGGTTCGCTCCGCCCCGCCCGCCGGACCGGTTGTCGGGCCGGACGGTCGCGGTCGTCGGGTCGGGGCCCACGGGGCTCGCGGCGGCACAACAGCTGACCCGGGCCGGCCACACGGTCGCCGTGTACGAGAAGGACGACCGGATCGGCGGGCTGATGCGGTACGGCATCCCCGCATTCAAGATGGAGAAGCACCATCTGGAGCGACGGATCGAGCAGATGCGGGCCGAGGGGACGAAGTTCCGTACGTCGACGGCGGTCGGGCGGGACGTCGGGGCGGCCGAACTGCGGTCGCGTTACGACGCGGTGGTGATCGCGACCGGGGCCACGGCCTGGCGTGAACTGTCAGTGCCCGGCCGGGAGTTGAGCGGCATCGAGCAGGCGATGGAGTATCTGCCGCTGGCCAACCGGGTGTGCGAGGGGGATCTGGAGTCGTCTCCCATGTCCGCCGCCGGGAAGCATGTCGTCATCGTCGGCGGCGGGGACACCGGCGCCGACTGTCTGGGCACCGCCGTGCGCGAGGGTGCCGCGTCCGTGACCCAGTTGGACATCTACGCCCAGCCGGGCGCCGAGCGGGACGAGGACGTCGAGCCCTGGCCGACGTACCCGAAGATCTACCGGCTCTCGGCCGCGCACGAGGAGGCGCGCGAACTGGAGACCGCGCCGGCGGCGGACGCGGACGCGCGGCTGTTCGCGGCGTCCACGCTCCGCTTCGCCGGCGACGCCGACGGACACGTACGGTCACTGCACCTGGTCGAGGTGGACGCGCAGCGCCGCCAACTGCCGGACACCGGGCGGACGCTGCCGGCCGACCTGGTGCTGCTCGCCCTCGGCTTCTCCGGGCCGGACCGGACGGACGGGCTGATCGAGCAGTTGGGGCTGGAGATGGAGCCGCGCGGCACGATCACACGGGACGCCGGGTTCGCGACGAACGTCCCGGGTGTGTTCGCCGCCGGGGACGCCGCCCGGGGGCAGTCGCTGATCGTGTGGGCGATCGCCGAGGGACGGGCGGTGGCGGCGGCCGTCGATCACCACCTGACGGGGAGTTCGAGGCTGCCGGCACCGATCTCGCCGTACGACCGGCCGATGACCGTCTGACGCGGCGCCGCTCGACGGGGTACCGGGGCGGCGGCCAATGGGGCCGCTCACCGACGCCGCCTCGCCCCACCAGCCCCGCCACCTCACCTCCGCCCCACGAGCGCCATCCCACCAGCCCCGCCACCTCACCTCCGCCCCACGAGCGCCACCTCACCTCCGCCTCACAGCGCCACCTCACCAACGCCGCCCCACCAGCCCAGCCACCTCAGCCCAGCCCCACCAGCCCCGCCACCTCAGCCCCGCCTCACCAGCCCCGCCACCTCAGCCCCGCCTCACCAGCCCCGCCACCTCAGCCCCGCCACCTCAGCGCCGCTCGTCCGTCCCCGCCACCTTCCCCGTCGCCAGCGCCACCCTGTTCCAGGTGTTGATCGTCATGATCAGGGCCAGCACATGGGCCAGTTCGGAGTCGTCGAAGTGGGCGGCCGCCTGCGCGTACGCCTCGTCCGGGACGCCTCCGTCGGCGACCAGGGTGACGGCCTCCGTGAGGGCCAGGGCCGCCTGCTCGCGCTCGGTGAAGAAGTGGCGGGCCTCGCGCCAGACGGCGACCAGGTGCAGCCGGTCCTCGGTCTCACCGGCCTTGCGGGCGTCGTTGGTGTGCATGTGGAGGCAGTAGGCGCACTGATTGAGGAGCGAGGCGCGGATCTGGATCAGTTCGACGAGAGCCGGGTCGAGGCCCTCCCGGGCGGCTGCGTCGAAGCCGACGATCGCGCGGAAGACCTTCGGGGCGGACTTCGCGAAGTCCAGTCGGGTGCGGGCGGCCTCGGCCTCGGTGATGGCCCCGGCGATGTCGATACCGGTGCTGTTCTCGATCGTGTTCGTCGTCATGTGGACCAACCTACGGATCGAAAAGACCCACTGTAGGGTGCAATTCCATGGCGGAATCACGGGTCAATTCCTGGATGGACTCGGCGCGGCGGGTCGGCGCCGACCTGCATCTGGACCTCTCGGAGTCGTCCGGTCCCGGTGGTCGGCGGGCCGCACTGACCCGTACGCTGCGGGACGCCGTGCGCAGTGGGCGGCTCGCGCCGGGCACCCGGCTTCCGCCGTACCGTTCGCTCGCCGCCGACCTCGGGGTCGCCCGCAACACCGTGGCCGACGCGTACGCGGAACTGGTCGCCGAGGGCTGGCTCACGGCCCGGCAGGGCTCGGGGACGCGCGTGGCCGAGCGTGCCGAGCCCTTGCGGCGCGCCGAGCGGGTGCCGCGCAAGGCGCCGCCACGCGCGCGTGGCCCTCGGCACGACCTGCGGCAGGGCACGCCGGACGCGTCGGCGTTCCCGCGGGCGGCCTGGCTGGCCTCCTGCCGACGGGCGCTCCAGCAGGCGCCGAACGAGGTTTTCGGGCCGGGCGATCCCGCCGGGCGCATCGAATTGCGCGAGGCGCTCACCGAGTACCTGGCACGCGCGCGTGGCGTGCGCACCGAGCCGGACCGGATCGTCATCTGCTCCGGCTTCGCGCACGCCCTGCGCCTGCTGTTCGGCCAGGACCGGTCCGGAGGCGGCGGCGTGCTGCGCGGGCCGCTGGCCGTGGAGGCGTACGGGCTGGGCTTCCACCGGGAACTGCTCGCCGCCGCGGGCGTACGGACCGTACCGCTCCCCCTCGACGAGGACGGCGCGCGCGTGGACCGGCTGGCACGGGAGCGTGCGGTGCTGCTCACGCCCGCGCACCAGTTCCCGACCGGCGGCCCACTGCACCCCGAGCGCCGTGCCGCCGTGATCGACTGGGCACGCGCGCGTGGCGGCGTGATCCTGGAGGACGACTACGACGGCGAGTTCCGCTACGACCGCAAACCCGTCGGAGCCGTCCAGGGCCTGGATCCGGAGCGGGTGATCTTCATCGGCTCGGTCAGCAAGAGCCTGTCACCCGCGCTGCGGCTGGGGTGGATGGTGCTGCCGGAGCGGTACGTCGGCGACGTGCTCGCGGCCAAGGGCGAGCGCGAGGCGTGGGTGAGCGTCCTCGATCAGCTGAGCCTCGCCGACTTCATCGTCTCCGGGGCGTACGACCGTCATGTACGGCGCATGCGGCAGCGTTACCGGAGCCGCCGCGACCGCCTGGTGGCCGCGCTCGCCGAGCATGCGCCGCACGTCGAGGTGACGGGTGTCGCCGCCGGGCTCCACGCGGTGCTGCGGCTGCCGCCCGGCACCGAACGGTCCACCGTGAAGGCGGCCACCTGGCAGGGCGTCGCCCTGGACGGCCTCGCCGAGTTCCGGCACCCGGACGCGACCGAGGAGGAGACGCCGGCCCGCGACGGCATCGTCGTCGGCTGTGCCACGCCCTCGGAGCATGCCTACGGGGCGGCGCTGGAGGCGTTGTGCGGGGTACTGCCCCCTGCCGAGGAGCCGACACCGGGCGGATGAGAGGGCCGACCAGGCTCCCGATGGACCCGTCAGATCCTGCAGAGCGGCCTCAGTCGCTCTGCAGGATCCTTTTTCTGCAAGGGTCGGTCGCCCTACGGCTTGCGGCCCACCGCCCCGTACCCGGGAATGACCCCGTCGTCCTGCCCCGCCACGGGGTCCCCCAGGTCGGGGTGCCACTGGTGGGGTACTTCCACACCCGGCGGGACCAGTTCGAGACCGTCGAAGAAGCGGGTGAACTCCTCGCGGGAGCGAAGGGCCAGCGTGACGCCCGCCGCCTTGAGTTTCTCGGTCCCCGCCGCCGACTCCTCGGGAGTGAAGTCGGCGGTCGCGTGGGTCATCACCAGATAGCTGCCCGAGGGGAGTTCGGACAGCAGCCGGCCGACCAGCTCGTGCGCGCCGTCCTCGTCGGAGACGAAGTGCAGCAGCGCGACCAGGGACAGGGCGACCGGGGCGCTGAAGTCCAGGATCTTCCGGGCGCCTTCGACGATGGCGTCCGGGTCGCGGACATCGGCCTGCAGATACTCGGTGACGCCCTCCTCCGTGCCGCGCAGCAGGGCCGCCGCGTGGGCCAGCACGATGGGGTCGTTGTCGCAGTACACGACCCGGGCGTCGGGGGCGATCCGCTGGGCGATCTGATGGAGGTTCGGCTCGGTCGGGATGCCGGTGCCGATGTCCAGGAACTGCCGTACGCCCTGCCGGGCGAGCCAGCGGGTGGAGCGGTGCATGAACGCCCGGTTGACCCGCGCCATCACGGGGACGCGCGGGTCGAGGGCGAGCATCTGCTGCCCCATGGCCTCATCGACGGGGTAGTTGTCCTTCCCGCCGAGATACCAGTCGTACATCCGCGCGGGATGCGGCTTGCTGGTGTCGATCTCGGTCATAAGGCACTCCGTAACACGCAATGGATTATCAACTAAGCACCAAATCAAGAAAGTTGCATGAGAGAAGAAGGCAATCGGTCAGGACAGCAGGAAGTCGGCCTCCCCCGCCTTGGCACCCTCGATGAACGCGGTCATCTCGTCCGTGGTGTAGATCAGCGCCGGCCCGTCCGGGTCGGTCGACTGGCGCACGGCGATACGGCCGTCGGCGAGCTTCATCGCCTCCAGACAGTTGCCGCCGTTGCCCCCGCTCCACGGCTTGTGCCAGCCCTCGCTGCCCAAGTCCCGCGCGGGCATGCCGTTGTAGACGCTTATGCGCGGCTTGATGCGATCCATTCACAGCTCCTTGCGGAGATCCCGCAGGATCTCCTTCGTGCGATGTGCCGTAGCGGCCTGCGCCGCCATGCGGTCCATGACCTCGAGGTGGGTCGCCACCTCCGCGCGCGCGTCGAGATAGACGGCGCCGGTCAGGTACTCGCTGTAGACCATGTCCGGCAGTTCTGACATGGCAAATCGGAACAGCACGAAGGGCCCGTACGTGCCGGGGTGCGGCCCGTTCGCGAACGGGACCACCTGCAACGTCACGTTGGGCAGCTTCGTTGCCTCCAGCAGTCTGTCGATCTGGTCGCGCATCACCTCCGGGCCGCCCACCTGGCGGCGCAGCACGGTCTCGTCCATCACGACCCACAGCCGGGGAGCGTCCTCACGGGTGAGCAGTCGCTGGCGTTGCATGCGCAGGGCGACATGGCGCTCGATGTCGTCGGGGCTGGTCTGGCCGATCGCGCCCGACTTCAGCACTCCGCGCGCGTAGCCCTCGGTCTGGAGCAGACCGGGCACGAAGTGGGGTTCGTAGGACCGGATGAGGGCGGCTGCGCCCTCCAGGCTGACGTACATGGAGAACCAGCCCGGCAGGATGTCGTGGAATCGCTGCCACCAGCCGGGCTTGTTGGCCTCCTCGGCCAGCAGTACGAACGCCTCGGCCTCCTCCTCGGAGATGCCGTAGGCCTTCAGGAGCAGTTGCAGGTACGGGATCTTGAGGCCGACCTCGGCCATCTCCATGCGCCGGACCGTCGCGGGCGCGACGCGGAGGACACGGGCGGCCTCCTCACGCTTGAGCCCTGCGCGCTCCCGCAGGTCCAGCAGGCGCCGACCCAGGACGACCTGGCCGACCGTCGGCGCGGACCGCGGCTCGCTCACGCTCCACCTCCAGGAAATGAATCCGTACGCATCCCTACAGACCGACTGGGTCGGACCGGCCGAGTCGAACCGGCCGAGCCGGACCGACTGAATATAGACAGACGGGCCGAATCCCGGCAGATCGACCGAACACCGACAGGCCAACCGAACGCCGACAGGCCGACGGCGCCATTCGAAGATCTATTCGAAGATCGCGGCGGATCCCCGGTGATCCCAACTGGCGCCGTTCGACATGCTGTTGCGAGCAGTGTGCCACGGCCTTCCAGAGAGTCACACAGCACTCTGCATATTTCAGAGTGACACTTGCCAAGTGTTCACGGCGGGGCGATAGTGGCAAGCGTGATTCCGTCCCCGCCCTTAGGAACAAACGCCACTGTGGTCCCCCACGGCCTCGGTGCCCCCACGGGAGTCGGCCCCCAGCGGAGCGTCGGCGACGAGCGCCGGTTCCGGTTCGAACTGGCCGCGCATCCGGGCTCTCCCGCGCAGGCCAGACGCCTGACCAGGGCGCGGCTGAACGGCTGGTCGGTGTGCGAGGACACCTGCGACACGGCGGCACTCGTCGTGTCCGAGCTGGTCACCAACGCGATCGTGCACACCGCCAGCGAGCACATAGTGTGCGAGCTGCACGACGGCATCGATCTGGTGCGCATAGCCGTGCGCGACGAGGGTTGCGCGCCGGGTGAGCCCCACCCGGCGCCCGCGCGTCCCGAGGAGGAGCACGGGAGGGGACTGCTCCTCATAGACGCCCTCTGTCACGCCTGGGGGGCGCAGGAACACGGGGCCGGACTGGTGGTCTGGGCCGATCTGCCGCGCGGAGTTGCTTTCGGCGACGTGCAGCACACCGACAACGAGCCTTGCAACGACCTCGGCTGGGGGTCCCGGCCCAAACCGGGTCCGCCCGGTGTCCCGGGCGACGAGGACGAGGCCGAGGCACGACACGACGGGGGAACGGGATCCGCATGGCTGTGAGCGGTGTGTCCGGCGGCGGTCAGGTGCTGAGCCTGGATTCGCTGGTCCGCCTCCGCCGCGGCATGCGCACCTCTGCCGCCCCGCGCCGCCTGCCCGTTCCGGAGGGGATGACGGCTCCCCTGGGCTGCGACGCGGTGGCGGTTCCCGCCCGCTTCGGTCCACTGGTCCTGCCCCGACTGCCGCGCGTGGGGTGCGTGTACGCCGACGACGTCCACTGGTGGTGGATCCTCCCGTCCGACTCCGACTACGCACTGGAGTGGCCGACGGGAGTGCGGTACAGCACGGGGGCGGTCGTCATGGACACCCCGCGGCTGATCCACCGCGGGGACGGGACGGTGCCCTACACCCCGCCGATCCCGCTGTATCTGGCGCTGTGCAGAGTCATGGGGACCACGCCGACCTGGTCCAAGCAGATCACCGCATAGGGCTCGGCGGACCTGTCCGCCGTGCACCGGACAGGGCTCGGCGGACCCGTCCGCCGTCCCCCGGCACGGGTACCCGACGGCGCACGCCCGCGTGCACCTCCCACCCACACTTACGCCCTCCCCTCGGACGTCCCTGCCCCGCCATAGTGGCCCTCCGTCGTCGAGGGCGGTCGGGGGAGGCTGTGCGGTGGGGAAGAAACAGGGCGCCGGTGAGGCTCGGGTGTCGGAGTCGGAGCGGCTGCTCTTCGGGGGTCCGCTGCGCTACGACATGGGGTGGAACCAGCACCGGGACGCGTTCCTGGAACTGAGCCTGCGGGCCATGGTGACGCGGCTGCCGTCCCTGCTGGGGTCGAGCTTCCGGCTCGCCTGGCAGGCCGACCGGCGCGCCGCGCGGACCGTGCTGGTGGCCGAGGTGGGCCGGGGTCTGGCGCAGGCGGTCGGGCTGCTCGCCGTCAACAGTGTGCTGGGGCGGCTGATCGAGCCCGGGGAGCTGGCGGAGCGGTTGCGAGGTACCGTTCCCGCACTGGTCGCCATGGCCGCCGTGATGGTCGTATCGACGCTGCTGCGGGCCGCGTCGACGTACGCCACGGGGCGTCTGGAGCCCAAGGTGGAGCGCGTGGCGACCGAGCTCTATCTGGAGCGGGCGGCCGCGGTGGAACTGTCCGCGATCGAGGACCACGCCTTCCACAAGCTGCTGGACACCGCGCAGTACGGGGCCGCGTCCGCCCGCCGCATGATCTCCTACAGCGCCCGCGTGGTGAACGCGGCCATCTCGCTGATCGCCGCGGCCGGTGTGCTCGCCGTGCTGCACCCCGCCCTGCTGCCCCTCCTCGCCACCATGACGCTGCCGAGCGCCTGGAGCGCCCTGACCAACGCCCGGCGCCGCTACGAGTCCTTCCACACCTGGGTGCAGCACGCCCGCGCCGGCCATCTGATCAGCGGGCTGCTGACCGAGCCCGCCGCCGCGCCCGAGATCCGGGTCCACGGCGTCGGGCCGTTCCTGCTGCGCCACTACCGGGCGATGTCGGAGACGGCGGAGGCGGAACAGGCCCGGCTGGCCCGGCTCGCCGCGCGCACCGGGCTCATCGCGGCGGCGTGGACGGGGCTCGCGACCGTCGCGACGTACGCGACGCTGGGCGGGCTGCTGCTCGCCGGCGCCATGGCGCTGTCCGTGGCGGGTACCGCCGTGATCGCCATCCGCACCGGCTCGTCGAGCCTGGACAGCCTCGTCCTTGAGGTCAACGCCCTCCACGAGGAGGCGCTCTTCGTGGGCGATCTGCAACGGCTCTACGTCGAGGCGGCCGAACGGGCGATCCCGGTCGGCGGCGCCGCCCTGCCCGAGGACCCCCGGGAGATCCGCTTCGAGAACGTCAGCTTCTCCTATCCGGGCGAGTCCGCCCGCCCCGCCCTCGACGACGTCACGCTCACCCTGCCCCTCGGCCGGATCGTCGCGCTGGTCGGCGAGAACGGCTCCGGCAAGACCACCCTGGTCAAGCTGCTCGCGGGGCTCTACACCCCGGACCGGGGCCGCGTCCTGTGGGACGACGTCGACGCGGCCGGCGCCGACCGGCACCAACTCGCCGAGCGCATCGCGATGGTGGCCCAGGACTTCAAGCGCTGGCCGTTCACCGCCCGGGTCAACGTGGCCGTGGGCCGGTCCTCCGCGCCGCTCACCGAGGAACGTCTGGCCACGTCGGTCGCCGAGGCGGGGGCGGAGGAGGTGGTGGCGGATCTGCCACGCGGCCTGGACACCCTGCTGGCCCGGCAGTTCAACGGCGGGCACGAGCTGTCCGGCGGGCAGTGGCAGCGGCTCGGGATCGCGCGGGCGGCCTACCGGCGGGGCCGCATCCTGATCGTGGACGAGCCGACGGCGGCCCTGGACGCACGGGCCGAGCTGGAGGTGTTCGAGAAGATCCGCGCCCTGGCCTCCACCGGCCAGACGGTCGTCCTCATCACGCACCGGCTGGCGTCCGTCCGCCATGCCGATCTGGTACACGTCCTCGACCAGGGCCGGCTCGTGGAGTCCGGGACTCCGGACGAACTGCTGGCCACCGGCGGTGTCTACGCGGAGCTGTACTCGCTCCAGGCCGAGCAGTTCACGACCCGGGTGCCGGCACCGAAGGCAGGCTGACCGGCACGCGCCTGCCCGGGCTCACGCGGCGGCGTCCACCGCTCCGTCGCCGCGCACGATCACCAGGAACGCGTCCGTCGCGAGGTCCATGACGACCTCGGCGGGCAGCCCCTCCATGCGTCGCGCGTGCGCGAACTCCTCCGCCGGCCACGATCCTCGCGGCCCGCCCGCGGGAAAGCGTTCGAGCACTGTTCGCCCGTTCACCATCCTGACCTCCGATAAGCGTCGTACTTGTAGGAGTTAACGCCTGCCGGAGGTGAATCGCCTCGGTCAGTGACGGGACTGAGACGTAGTTGACACTCGTTCACCGCTATGTGTGAGCACTCGCTCACTCACGATGATCATTCGCTACGTCCCGTGTCAGTCGTCGTACTCGTCGTGATACCGGACGCGTTCGCTGCCGGCGGGCGCCCCCAGAGACGACGCGCGCCCCTTGGGTTCCTCCCACTCCTCCTGCCGGCCCAGCGCGGTGAGGTCGAGGAACCCGGTGGTCGAGCCCAGCCCGTCCAGGCCGCGCTCGTAGGTCGAGTAGGTGTGGAAGACGCGGTCCCGGTCCCGCAGGAAGCAGCTGACGCCTGGCCGCTCCACCTGCTCGCCGTCGAGCTCCAGGGTCACCTCGAAGTCGCGGTTGAAGTCGCTGCCGTACGACGAGAACCAGGGCAGCGTCCAGCCCATCCGCGCCTTGAACGGCAGGATCCGGGTGAACGGCGCCCGGGAGACGGCGACGAAGTTCGTCCCGCGCGCCCTCAGATGCGCCAGATGCCCGATCTGGTCGAGGAACCCGGAGCAGCTGCGGCAGCCGGCGTCCCATTCGGGGGCGAACATGAAGTGGTATACGACGAGTTGCTGCCGCCCCTCGAAGAGGTCGAGCAGGGTCGCCTTGCCGTCGCCGCCCTCGAAGACGTACTCCTCCTCGACCTCCACCATGGGCAGTCTGCGCCGCTCGGCGTTGAGGGCGTCACGCGCACGCGTGGCCGCCTTCTCCTTGACCAGCAGTTCCTCACGTGCCGCGCGCCACTGCTCGCGCGAGACGATCTCCGGAAGCGACATGGGACGCCCCTCCTGTGCAACGGTCCGTTCGGGGTGGTGACCGGAGCTGGGGGCGGAACTCATCGCCGGGCCCGAAGAATTCTCAGAAATCCTTCCCGGAGGACGACTTCCCGGAGTACGACACCGGCAGCGCGAGCAGGCCACGCGCGCGCAGGGAGCGCCGCCACCGCGGTTCCCCGTCCGCGAGGGCGAGTTCGGGGAACCGCTCCAGCAGAGCGGTCAGGGCGATCTCGGTCTCGGCGCGGGCTAGCGGCGCGCCGAGGCAGTGGTGGACGCCGTGGCCGAGGGCGAGGTGTCCGGAGGTGTCGCGGGAGAGGTCGAGGCGGTCCGGGTCGGGGAAGCGGGCCGGGTCGCGGTTGGCGGCGGCCAGGGACAGCAGGACGGTCTCGCCGGCCGGCACGGGGACACCGCCGATGGTCATGTCCTCGGTGGGGAAGCGGCGGATGGCGAGCAGGGCGGGGCCCTCGAAGCGGTTGAACTCCTCCACGGCGGCGGCGATGCGCTTGGGGTCCGCGCGCAGGGCGTCGAGCTGTTCGGGGTGCCGGAGCAGCGCCAGCACCGCGTTCCCGATGAGCTGCACGGTGTTCTCGTAGCCGGCGAAGAGGATGAGGAAGGCGAGGGACATCAGCTCGTCCTCGCTGAGCCGGTCGCCCTCGTCGCGGACCGCGATCAGGTCGGAGAGCAGGTCGTCGGCGGGTTCCTCGCGCTTGTCGGCGAGGAGTGCGCCGAAGAAGCCGAGCATGGCGACGACGGCCGCCTTCGCCTCCTGCGGGCGGGACGGGTCGGGGGCGACGAGGGTGTCGGTCCAGACCCTGAAGTCCCGCCGGTGCCGGTCCGGTACGCCGAGGAGGTCGCAGATGACGGTGATGGGCAGGGGTGCCGCGTAGGAGTCGATCAGATCGGTGGTGCCGTGCGGGCCGAGGGCGTCGAGCAGCCGGTCGGCGGTCTCGCGGATGGGCGCGCGAAGCCGCTCCACCCGGCGCGCGGTGAAGGCACGCACGACCAGCCGGCGGATGCGGGTGTGGTCGGGCGCCTCCATGTTGAGGAGGTTGGCGTCCAGGGCGGGCGGCAGCGTGAGGCCCTGGTAGTTGCCTTCCTTCGCGTGCCGCTTGTCCACGGAGAGCCGTGGGTCCGTCAGTGCCTCACGCACGTCCTGGTACCGGGTCACGACCCAGGCCGGGTTGCCGTCGGCGCCGGCGATGCGGTGTACCGGCGCGGTGTCGCGCAGGCGCCGGTACACGTCGTGGGGGTGGTCGATGAGGCCGTCGGCGGGATCCATGGGGATCAGCCTAGGGGCGGCCCGAGCTGTCGTAGTCCTGGATCCGCCTGCCGTGACCGCGGTCGAGGAGCGCGGGCAAACGCTCCCCCAACTCCCTCACCACCTGCGGAACATCGATCGTCAGCAGCTCCCGGTCGCGCATCAGGATCCGCCCGTCGACGACGGTCGTGCGCACGTCGGAGGAGCGGGCGCTGTGCACGAGGGTCGCGGCGAGGTCGTGCACCGGCTGGGTGTGCGGGCCGCTCAGGTCGACCAGGACGATGTCGGCACGCCGGCCGGGTGCGAGAGTGCCGAGGCGGTCGCCGAGTCCGACCGCGCGGGCGCTCTGGAGCGTCGCGTGGTGCAGGGCTTGACGCGCCGTCAGCCAGCGTGGGTCGCCGGTGGCCGACTTCTGGACGAGGGCGGTCAGGGCCATCGACTCCCACACGTCCAGGGAGTTGTTGGAGGCGGCGCCGTCCGTGGCGAGGCCGACGGGGATGCCGATGTCGTGCAGGGCGCGCACGGGTGTTGTGGTGGGCCAGGCGAACTTCAGGTAGCCGCGCGGGGCGGTGGCGACGGCCGTACTGCCGTCGGCGGCTTCGAGGAGCGGCAGGTCGCTGTCGAGGATGCCGGTGCCGTGGGCGATGAGGACGTCGGTGTCGAGGATGCCGGTGCGCCTGAGCACCTCGATGGGGGTGACGCCGTGCCGGGCGAGGCCGGCCTCGGCCTGGTCGCGGTTCTCGGCGGCGTGGAGGTGGACGGGCAGGCCGTGGTCGCGGGCGAGTGCGGCGGTGGCGGCGAGGTCGGCGTCGTCGACGGTGTAGGGGGCGTGCGGGGCGAGGGCGGTGGTGATACGGCCACCGGCGCCGCCGCGGTGCCGCAGCGCGAACTCCAGCGACTTCTCCCGTCCTTGGGGCCCCTGGGAGGAGAAGAACGCCTCTCCGAGATGGGCCCTGATCCCGCACTCCTCGACGACGGCGGCGACGGCGTCCATGAAGAAGTAGTGGTCGGCGAAGCAGGTGACGCCCGCGCGGATCATCTCGGCGCACGCCAGCCGCGCCCCCAACTCCACTTCCTTCTCGGTGAGGTTGGACTCGATCGGCCACACGACGTCGTTGAACCACTCCTCGATGGGCAGGTCCTCGGCGACGCCGCGCAGCGTGACCATCGGGGCGTGGGTGTGGCAGTTGACGAGGCCGGGAAGCGCGACCTGCCCGGCGGCCTCGATCCGCTCGACGGCGGGCCGCCCGCGCACGGCGTCGGCGCTGGTGACGGACTCGACGACTCCGTCGCGTACGACGATCGCGGCGTCCTCCTGGAACCCGATCCGCTCCTGGTCGTCGTGCACGAGGACGGTGCATCCGGTGATGATGAGGTCGGCGGGAGCTTCTGCGGGAGAAGGCGTCATCACGCCAACGTACGACGCGGTCGTCGGGTCGGGTGAGGTGAACCGCGCATCCGGTCAGGGGTCTGTCGCACGGGCCCGGCGCACGGGCACGCTGTGCTCGTCACGGCCTGCCCGACGGCCGCACCAAGGCCCTCCGGCGGCATCGCGGCCCACGGCTTCTGGAAGGAGCCCGGCATGCTCCTCGGCACCTGGAACCTCGAGAACCTCTACCGGCCCGGCGGCGAGTTCGGCCCCAAGGACAAGGCGGCGTACGAGTCGAAGCTCGCGGCGCTGGCGGGGGTCGTCACCGAACTCGACCCGGCACTGCTCGGCGTGCAGGAGGTCGGGGACCCGGAGGCCCTGAGCGACCTGGCCGGGCTGCTGACCGGCGACTGGCACATCGCGCTCTCCGAGCACCCGGACGGCCGGGGCATACGCGTCGGCTTCCTGAGCCGAACGCCGCTGCGCGTCCTGCACGACACGTCCGCCTTCCCGCAGCGCCTGAAGCCGGTGCAGACGGACGACGACGGCGCCACCGTGTCGGGCTCGGGCCGTGGCTTCCTCGCGGTGGAGACCGAACCGGAGCCGGGGGCCGGGCCGCTGCGGATGGCGGTAGCGCACCTCAAGTCGAAACTGCTGTCCTACCCAGGGGGCCGCTTCAACCCGCGCGACGAGGGCGAACGCGCCCGCCACGGCGCCTACGCCCTCTACCGACGGGCAGCCGAGGCGACGACGCTGCGCGCGCTGGCCGACGTACTGCTTGCCGGGGACGGCCGCGAGCGGGACGTGGCGGTCGTCGGCGACCTGAACGACGAGGTCCAGGCGGCGACCACCCAGATCCTGCTGGGCCCGCCCGGCTCGGAGATCGGCACACCCGGATTCCGGGTGAAGGACAAGGGCGACGCGGCCCGCCTCTGGAACGTGGCACCGCTGATCCCCGCCGAACAGCGCTTCTCACGCGTCAACTCCGGCCGGCGCGAGCTGATCGACCACATACTGTGCAGCCACCGCCTGATCGGGCGGGTGACGGCGGCGGGGACGGGAGTGCCCGGGGCGGTCGGTGTGCCGGAACTGCCGTCGGTGGGGCCGGATCCGCAGCAGCGCCGGGGCGAGGCGGGCTCGGACCATGCGCCGGTCTGGGTGCGGGTCGGGGACTAGGTGGTCCCGTGGGCCCCCGAGGGGCTCCCGTGCGCTCCCGTGGGGCCACGGCTCCGGCGTCACCCGGCGAGTGGCACCTCGGTGTCACCCGGCGAGTGGCACCGCGGGGGCGTCGGGTATCCGTAGCCCGATCTGGTCGCGTTCCTCGGCGAGTTCGTCGAGCAGTTCGTTCAGCTGAGCGAGGTGCCAGGGCGTGAGCCGCCCCGAGTCGTCCAGGTGGACGGCGCACGCGGTCGTCGTGTCGACGATCCGTTCGAGGGTGGCGACGACGTCGTCCGCGCCCTCGGTGTGCCGGGCGAGCGCGGGCAGTTCGGCGGCGGCGAGGGCGATGGCGGTACGGGCCTCGGCGAGCGCCCGGTAGGCCTCGCGGCGGAGGGTCCAGCGCAGGGCACGGGCGTCGGCCCCGTGGTGGGCGGCTCCGTGGTGCGCGGCCCCGTGGTGCGCGGCCCCGTGGTGTGCGGCTCCGTCTGACTCGCTCAGCACATGATCGAGATAGGCATACGCGGCCCGCCCGGCCGCCCCCAGCCGCGCCCGCACACCCCCACCCCCCTGTCCCGGCATCGGCAGATGCCCCACGACGAGCACGATCGCGCACGCCAGCAACGTCTCCCCGATCCGGCTCACGGAGGCCTGCGGCTCGCCGCCCACCATCACCAGGGCGAGCACGAGGACGGTCACGACGGCGGTCTGCGCGGCGAAGTGCCGGGTGGCCACGGGAATGAGGGCGCCGCTGAGAGCCACGAGCGCGATGAGCCCTTCCGGACGGGGCAGCACGGCCGCGAACCCGGCGAACAGCAGGGCGCCCAGCACGGTGCCGGCGGCCCGGCACAGCACCCGGGACACGAGCGGCCCGAGGTCGGGCTTGACGAGGAAGACGGCGGTGGCCGGGAGCCAGTACCAGTGCTCGTGCTGCCCGTACCACTGGGCGCGGTACAGCCCCTGTGCGATGGCGGCGCTGGCCCCGAAGCAGAGGGCGACACGCAGCCCGTACTCCCTGCCGCCGGCCCCGAACACGGACCGCGCGAGATCCCCGGCCGTACGACGCCGGGTGTGCAGGTCCCGGTTCTCCCTGCCCCGGTCGAAGGCTTCGGCGGCGTGCAGCAGGGCGTCGTCGAGGGCGCGCAGAGCAGGGGCGGAACGCGAGGGCGCGGGCAGCGGCCCCGTGTGGGTGTTGCCGCGCACGGCGGCAGCGAGGCGCCGGGGCCCTTCGGAGGCGCGGGCGGGCACGGGTTCGCCGGCCCAGGCGAGCGCGGTGACGGCCTCGCCGAGCGGCAGGGCGGCGGCGTACTGCGCGTGCAGCCGCCGCTCGGCCGACGAGGAGGCGTACCGCCGCAGCCGGGGTCCGGTGAGGGCGTCCTGCGCATGGTCGAGGGCGGCGGTGAGGGCGGCACGGCGGGCGGTGGCCCGGTCGCTCCCCACGGCGTCGAGCAACTCGGCGACGGCGTCGTACACCCCGGCCACCGCGTCCCGCTCGCCGTCGAACCGGAAGTCCCCGACGAGGGACCCGGGCGTGGGCAGCACGAGCCGGAGCAGCACCAGCCACAAGGCACCGCCGAGATAGGCGAGCGCCCGCTCCCACCCGCTCTCGGGCAACGGCATCCCGGCCCCGATGGCAGCGGCGACCAGCAACTGGGTCCCGGCGGCGGACGCGACGGGCCCCACGGCGCTGATGCCTCCGGCGAGGAGCCCGAGCCCGGCGAACAGAACAGTGAGCGCAACGGCCCCGAGCCGATCCCCCGCGACCGTCCCGACGAACAACCCGACCGCCCCCACCACAGCGGGCACCCCGAGCCGCCGCACGGAGCCCCGACGGCTACCGGGCCGGTCGTTGATCCCGGCGAGCATGGCGGCAATGGCCGCGACAACACCGAGCGAGTTACGACCAACAGCCACCGCGACCAGCAACAACGGCCCAGCAGCCAACGCCCCACGCGCAACCGCACTCCATGGAACGGGCCCCCGCTGCGCACGCAGAGCATGCGCGATCCAAGGCGGAAGCTGCGGCCGAGGCAGCACAACACGACGCACGGGGCGGGACACAGGGCTCCTGTCGGTACGAGGGCGAGACTGCACGCCTTCGGGCGACGGTGGCCGAGCGACGAGACCGCGACATCGAGTGCGGCCTGTGGTGTCCACGGTAGGGGTGAGTCTTGGTGGGGATGGGACTTTCGGGTTTCGGGGATGTGACGATGCTTGAAAACAGCACGTTCTTTATGAACGCAATCGCGAAGCGTGGCTTTTGTCGAACAGCGTCTCCGCGTCGGTGATCGCTCGCAGCAAGGCCGCCGGTTGCGGTCGCAGAGTTCCGAGGATCTCGTCCACTCCGCGCAGCCCGGCCCGCTCCAGCAACCTCTTCTCGTTCGTCACCCACTCCCCCCGGCCCGCCAGCACCGCGTGCCCCGTCTGAACGGCGGCCGTGGCGAGGGCGCCTGCGACCTCGGTGAGGCGGGCGGCGGGGGCGTGGTTGGCCTTTGCGTAGGCGAGGGTGGCCTGGGCCGTGCCGTACCAGCGTTCGCTCGCCGTGCGGCGCAGTTGCTGCGGGTAGTGGGCGGAGCTCGGCAGATCGCCCCGTAGGACTTGGTTGATCGCCAGTTCCGCGACGACCAGGTAGCTGGGAATCCCCGCGAGATGGAAGAGCAACGGCTCCACCCGGAACCGTCCCTCCTCCGCCTCCGCCAACTCCCGCTCCACCACGTCGAGATCGCGGTAGTGGACGTCCACCCGCCGCCCCTCGATCGTCAGCCACGCTCCCCCGTTGAACACCCCGCCGCCCCAGCCGCCGACCTCCGACACCTCGCCCTCCCAGCCGAGGGCGCGCAGGTCGGACGGGTCGAAGGGGCCTCGGTAGTAGACGGCCAGGTCCCAGTCGCTGTCGGGGCGGTGCGTGCCCTGGGCCCGGGAGCCGCCGAGGGCGACGGCCCGGACGGTCGGGAGGGCGGCCAGGCGGTCGGCGGTGGTGTTGAGGAAGGTCGTGTCGTCGGGGGTGGGCATGGGGGTGAGCGTACGGAGTGGTGGGGCGTGGCTCCAGGCAATTGGTGGGGGCGTGGCTCCAGGCCGTTGGGGGCCGTTCGCCCGGCGGGCAGAGCGGGGCATTGTCAGTGGCGCGCGTTATCAATGAAGTCGTCACTCAGTGTTATGGCGACGGGGGAAGCAGTGATGACGATGTTCGAGGAGAGTCCGGAGGAATTCGGCGGGGAACGGAAGCGGGAGCGGCCGGGGCAGCGCACGCATCTCTCCGCCGCCGGGCTGCGGGCTCGTGGCTGGACACCGGCGATGGTGCGCCAACTGCTCGGTGAGCCCGATCTGTTGCTCGCTCATCCGCAGTTCCGGTCCGCCCCTCAGACCCGTCTCTACCGCGTGGAGCGCGTTGAAGCCGCCGAGCGGGGCGAGGCGTTCCGGGTCGCCGCGGCGGCTGCCGTGCGGCGGTCCGCCGCCGCGCGGGCCTCGGCGCTGCGCAGGCGGCGGAAGGTACTGGACCTGCGGCGCAGGGTCTACGCGGCCATCGCAGGCGCCTACCCGGATCTTGCGCGGGAGCGGGTACGGCAGTTGCCTGCGCCGACGGGGCCGGGAAATTCGGATGCGTCGGCCGACTCGGGCACGCATGATCGGCAGATTGACCGCCGAACGCCCCGCACCGGCCCGCAGGAGCCCGCATGATCCGCCGCGTCACCTCCCCCGCCCTCTTCCCTCCCCCGACCTACTCCCACGCCTCCGTCGTGGAGGCGGGCACGAGAATCGCCTTTCTCGCCGGGTCCGTGCCGCTCGACGGTGCGGGGAACATCGTCGGCGAGGGAGATCCCGTACGGCAGGCCGAGCAGGTGATCGCCAACCTCGGTGAGCAACTCCGGTCCGTCGGCAGTGACTTGGCGCATGTGCTGTCGACCGATGTGTACGTCGTGAGCAGTGACACCGCCGTACTGTCCGCCGTCTGGGAGGTCGTCGAGGCGTCCGGGCTCAGCGTCGGGCCGCACTCGTCGACGCTGCTCGGGGTGGCCTGCCTCGGATACACGGGGCAGTTGGTGGAGATCACGGCCACCGCCGCCGTTCCCGACGAGCGCGCGCAGGGGGCCTGACCATGACCGCCGTCGTTTCCGGCGAGAGCCAGGACGGAGCCCAGCCGTGACCGCCGTCGCTCTCCGCCGCGCCCTGCCCACCGACGCCGGTGCCGCCGCCGACGTCTGGCTGCGGTCCTTCGCCGCCGCGCTGCCGACGGTCGTCCGGCCGCGTTCCGACGACGAGGTGCGGACGTACTTCCGGGAGGTCGTGGTGCTGTTGCGGGAGACCTGGGTGGCCGAGGCCGCCGGCCGGGTGGTCGGGGTCATGGTGCTCGACGGCAAGGTGCTCTCCCAGCTCTACCTCGACCCCGACTGGCGCGGGCGCGGCATCGGTGACCGGTTCGTCGACCTCGCCAAGCGGTGCCGGCCCGGCGGGCTGAGCCTGTGGACCTTCCAGGTCAACGAGCCCGCCCACCGCTTCTACGAGAGACACGGCTTCGTCGCCGTCGAGCACACGGACGGCAGCGGCAACGAGGAGCGCGAGCCGGACGTGCGATACGTCTGGCAGCCGGGGCACGCCCAGTCCGGCTGAGCCGCAGCCGCAGCCGCAGCCCGGCTGAGCCCCGCCCGGGCACGCTCCGGCCGGCGGACCGCCGCCGGAGCACCCTCAGCCCGGCTCAGCTACCCGCCTGGACACGTTCCGTCGGGCCGACCGCCGCCGGAACACCCTCAGTCCGGCCGAGCACCGCCAGGACACCCTCAGTCCGACTCAGCACCGCCAGGACACCCTCAGTCCGACTCAGCACCGCCACCCCACGCCCGCCGCTTCGGCAACGGCCTCGCGTACCCGCCGACTCGACTCGTCCGCAGTCCCAACCCCACCAGCGACTCGGCGAGTTTGACGGCCGCGCCGACCCCGTCGACCACCGGAATCCCCAGCTTCTCCGACACGGCCTGCTGCAACCCGGTCATCCCGGCGCACCCGAGCACCAGGACCTCGGCGCCGGCGTCCCGGGCCCGTTCGGCGGCCGTCAGGAAGGCGGCCTCCGTGCGCTCGGCGTCCTCCAGCTCCAGCACCCCGAGCCCGGTGCCGATCACGGCGGCGCAGTTCCGCCCGACCCCGGCCAGCTCCAGACTGTCCTCGATCTGACCGCACGAGCGCTCCAGCGTCGTCACGACGCCGTAGCGCCGGCCGAGCAGGCAGGCCAGGTGCGCGGCGGCCTCCGTGATGTCGACGACGGGTGCGTCCACCAGTTCCCGGACGCCTTCCCGCCCGTGCTCGCCGAAGCCGGCCATGACGACCGCGTCGTACGGGGGGCCGTCGTACGTCCGCAGTGCGTCCAGCACCGCGGCCGCCGACAGATAGCTGTCCAGCCAGCCCTCCGCCGATTCCGGCCCCCACCCCGGGGTCAGGCCGGTCACGGTGGTGCCCGGGCCTGCGGCGGCCCGGGCACCTCGTACGATCTCCTCGGTCATCTCCTGCGTGGTGTTGCAGTTGGTGACGACGATCCGCACGTCCTTCAGACCTCCCGCTCCACGGACCCGGCAACCGTCGCGCCGGGCACACCGGAAGGCTCGCCGCCGGCCCGCTCGCCGCGGCACAGCACCAGGTACAGCCCCGCCGCCGTCGCCGTCCCGATGAACCACGAGTACGGCGCCACGTCGCTGAACGTCTTCACCAGCGCGAGCACCGCCGCCAGACCCGCCGTCGGCAGGAACGCCCACAGCGCCTTGGGGTTGAAGCCCTTGCGGTAGTAGTAGCGCGAGCCGGGCTCGGCCGAGAACAGCTCGTTCACGTCCACCCTGCCGTGCTTGACCAGGTAGTAGTCGACCATGATCACGCCGAACAGCGGGCCCAGGAAGGCGCCGAGGCCGCCCAGGAAGTAGTTGACGACCGTCGGGTTCGAGAAGAGGTTCCACGGCGTCACGACCAGCGCCGCGACCGTGCTGATCATGCCGCCGACCTTGAAGGTGATCTTCTGCGGCCAGACGTTGGCCAGGTCGTACGCCGGTGAGACGAAGTTGGCGACGATGTTGACGCCCATGGTGGCGATGGCGAACGTCAGCGCGGCCAGCACCAGCACCCAGGTGTTGCCGACCTTCGCCACCAGTTCCGCCGGGTCCGTGATGGCCTCGCCGAAGACCTCCAGCGAACCCGCCGTGACGATCACCGAGACGACCACGAACGCCGTCGAGTTGATGGGCAGGCCCCAGAAGTTGCCCTTGCGGACCGTGCGGTAGTCGGGCGCGAAGCGCGAGAAGTCGCAGAAGTTGAGCATCAGCGTGCCGTACGTGGCGAGGATCAGGCCGATCGCGCCGAACCACTGGCGCCACTGCTCACCGACGGACACGGGGTGCGGGGTGGACGTGAGCGAGATCGTCCAGCCGGCCTTGGCCAGGACCCAGACCGCCAGGGCGATCATCACGACCCAGATCGCCGGGCCGCAGAAGTCCTGGAACTTGCGCACCGACTCCATGCCCTGGCTGATGATCAACGCCTGGATGAGCCAGAGGGAGAGGAAGGAGACCCAGCCGAGCGCGTGCAGGCCGAGGAAGGAGCTGTGGGTCCAGGACTCCAGGCCCGGCCAGGCGGCCAGCAGCATCACGTTCACGGCGACCGAGGCCAGGTACGTCTGGATGCCGTACCACATGATGGCGATCACGGCCCTGATGAGCGCCGGGATGTTGGCGCCCCAGACGCCGAAGCTGATGCGGCTGACGACGGGGAACGGGACGCCGTGGCGCTGGCCGATCTTCCCCATCCAGTTCATGCCGACGTAGATGAGCACGAAGCCGACGAGCAGCGAGGTGAAGACCTGCCACACGTTCATGCCGAGGACGAGCAGGCCGGCCGCGAACGTGTAGTTGCCGAGGTTGTGGACGTCGGACATCCACAGGGCGAAGAGGTCGAAGACCTTCCAGTTGCGCTTGCCCGCGGGCGCGAGGTCTTCGTTGGTGAGCCGGGGATCGGGGACGAACGCTGATGTGCCGGTGGTGGCTTCGGCACGGTCGGCGAGGGACACGGGGCCTCCAGGAGGGAGGGGACGGAGGAGGGCTGCTTTCCGGTCGCTTGGCTATTTTCCGGTCACTTGGCAACGCGTTTGGTATACCAAACTGTGCTCATGGTCCTCCCGTCAACCGTTCGGACAGATATCGCTGCTGTTAACGCTCCGTAAAACAGGCCCGGAGTCGGCGAAGATGGGCCCATGACGAAGATCGAACCGCTCGGGGCGATCCGCGAGCGCGTCCTGGCCACGCTGCGGCAGGACATCATCGCGGGCCGCCTGCTGCCGGGCGATCGCCTGGTCGAGCGCGAGCTGGCCGACCGCTTCGGGGTTTCCCGGGTGCCGGTCCGCGAGGCGATCCGCGCGCTGGTCGCCGAGGGATTCGTCCACTTCGAGACGCCTCGCCGGACAGTCGTACGACGGCTGAGCCCCGCCGACGTCAAGGAGCTCTTCGAGCTGCGCGAGGCGCTGGAGGTGTACGCCGCCGGCCTCGCGGCGTCACGGGCGACGCCGGAGGACCTCGCGGACCTGCGGGAGCTGCTGCGCGCCGCGGCGAGCGCGACCGAGGCCGGGGACGCCGAGAAGATCACCGACGTCAACACCCGGTTCCACGACAGGATCCTGGCCATGGCCGGCAACAGCCTGCTGACCTCGGTCATGGAACCGGTCGACGGCCGCCTGCGCTGGCTCACCCGGCAGAACGAGGAGTGGCCCCAACTCCTCACCGAGCACCAGGACCTGTACGAGGCCATCGCGTCCGGCGACCCCGACCGCGCCCGCAGCCACACCCTCACCCACGTGCAGGCCAACTACCGCTCGACGGTCCGCCACCTCTTCGGAGACGATCCCTTTGTGGACGACGGGGACGACGGGGACGCCGGGGACGGCAAGGCCCGCTAGCGCCGCGCGTACTTGTCCGTCGCCGCCACCAGCGCGTCCGCCACGCCCGGCGCCCCGGCGTCGTGCCCCGCCTCGTCGACGACCACCAACTCGCTGCCCGGCCAGGCGTGATGGAGCCGCCACACGATGCCCAGCAGGTTCCCGAAGTCGAGGCTGCCCTGCACCAATGTGCCCGGGATGCCCTTCAGCAGATGCGCGTCCCGCAGCACGACACCCTCACGACGACCGGCCTCGCCACCGCCCTCGCCGAGGAAGTGCCCATTGCCCCAGTAGTGCGTCACGGTCCGCGCGAAGCCCATGCGGAACCCCGGGTCCTCGAACCGCTCCACCGAGCGCGGCGGCGCCGGGACGATCGCCGTCTCCCAGTCCGTCCAGGCCCGCGCCGCACGCGCCCGCACCTCGGCGTCGGGCGACTCGATGAGCCTGTTGTAGGCGGCGGCCAGGTCCCCGTCCCGCTCAGCGGCCGGCAGCTCGCCCACGAACCGCTCGAACGCCTCCGGGAAGATCCGCCCCAACCCCCGGGTCAGGAGCGCGACTTCGGCGTCCGACCCGGTCGTGACCCCCGTCAGCACCAGCTCGGACACCACCGCCGGATGCGTCTGCGCGTACCGCAGCCCCAGCACCGACCCCCATGACACGCCCCACACCAGCCACCGCCCGATCCCCAGGTGCCGCCGCAGCAGCTCCAGGTCGGCGATGAGATGAGCGGTCGTATTGACGCTCATGTCCGTCCCGTACGCGCTCGCGTGCGGTGTCGAGCGCCCGCACCCGCGCTGGTCCAGCAGCACGATCCGGTACACCGCGGGGTCGAACAGCCGCCGGAAATAGGGGGTGCAGCCGGACCCGGGCCCGCCGTGCAGCACGAGCGCGGGCTTGCCGCGGGGGTTTCCGCAGGTCTCCCAGTGGACGCGATTGCCGTCGCCGACGTCGAGCAGGCCGTGGTCGTACGGTTCGATCTGCGGATACAGGCCCATCCGGGCAACGTATCGTCCGTACGGCGACGGCGTCCCCTCACTTTCCGAGGCCCGCCGCCCGAGCCGCCGTACTCAGCACCTCCCGCAGCATCGCGGGCGTGAGCTTCCCGGTGAAGGTGTTGCGCTGGCTGACATGGAAGCACCCGAAGAGCTCCAGCCCCTCCGGCCCGCCACCCCCCTGCGGCCCGCCACCCCTGTCCGGCCCGCCACCCCCGACGGACCCTTCGGACCTGTCGATCCCGACCCGAACCCCGTGCCCGAAGGCGGGCCGCGGCCGGGGCACCCGCCACCCCGCCTCCGCCAGCGCCGGCAGCGTCGCCTGCCAGCCGAAGGCGCCCAGTACGAGGACCGCCCGGACCGTCGGCCGCAGCAGCCTCAGCTCCTGCACCAGCCAGGGCCGGCACGTCTCCCGTTCGCCGGTGGTGGGCTTGTTGTCGGGCGGGGCGCAGTGCACGGGGGCCGTGATGCGGACGCCGTACAGCTCCAGGCCGTCGTCGACGGCGACCGACGTGGGCTGCGAGGCGAGCCCGACGTCGTACAGGGCCTGGTACAGCACGTCACCGGAGCGGTCGCCGGTGAACATCCGGCCGGTGCGGTTGCCGCCGTGCGCCGCCGGTGCGAGCCCGATGATCAGCAGCTGGGCGTCGGGCGGTCCGAAGCCGGGCACGGGGCGGCCCCAGTACGTCTGGTCGGCGAAGGCGGCGCGCTTGGTGCGGGCCACCTCCTCCCGCCAGTCGACCAGCCGCGGACAGGCCCGGCAGCCCGAGACCCGCAGGTCGAGATCGTCTAGGGCGTCCACGGCTCCACCGTACGGCCTTGCCGGTTCCCTGCGGCGACTAAGGTCGAGGCATGGCAGCCGAGGATGACGAGCAGCGCGGCGGCGACGCGGCCGAGGGACAGCACGTGGACGCGGCGAGCGCCGAGAAGGCCGCCGAGGCACCGAGCACCGAGCAGCCCGTCGACCCGAAGATCGCCGAGGCCGTGGCCGCCGCCGAGGCCGCCGGGGTGCAGAACGGCGAGTCCGTGCGCGTCGACAGCTGGATCTGGGCCGTACGCCTGGTGAAGACCCGTTCCATGGGCGCCACCGCCTGCAAGGGCGGCCATGTGCGGGTGAACGGCCAGAACGTGAAGCCGTCGCACACCCTGCGCATCGGCGACGAGGTGCGGGTGCGTCATGAGAACCGGGAGCGGATCGTCGTCGTCAAGCGCCTCATCCGCAAGCGGGTCGGCGCCCCGGTCGCGGCCCAGTGCTACGCCGACAACTCGCCCCCTCCGCCGCCGCGCGAGGCCGTCGCCCCGGCCGGCATCCGCGACCGCGGCACCGGCCGCCCCACCAAGCGGGACCGCCGCGACATGGAACGCCTGCGCGGGATGATCGGCGGCGGCGCGGAACGGCCACGCGAACGCTGACGTGCGTCGATGGCGTCGCGTGAGAGCTCGGGGCTCCGGGTTTCGGCGGCGGGTGCGGGCCGCACGTGGCTGATCGCGCAGTTCCCCGCGCCCCTGGGGTGGCCTGAGGACCGCCGTTCCAGGGGCGCGGGGAACTGCGCGAACGGCTCACGCGCGTCGTCGCACCAGCCGCAGCAGATCCGCGTTCGAACTGCGCCGGGCCCAGGCGATCAGGGCGAGCGGGACGATGAGGATGAGCGGTGTCGCCGCGTTCTCGCCGCCGAAGGCGGTGATCGTGACGATGAACGCGCCGACCATCAGGGCGCTCAGCGCCATCGCCGCAACCGACTGGAGCACCGGGATCAACAGCGCGATCGCACCGGCCAGTTCGAGCGCGCCGATGGTGTACATCCCGGCGCTGCCCCAGCCGAGCTCGTCGAAGCCCTCGGCGGCCGAGGGGTGCGCGATCAGCTTGGGCAGCGCGCTGGCGATCGCGTAGAAGAGGGCGAGCAGGATCTGCAGGCCGCGCAGGGCGATCCGGGCGCGGCGGCCGCGCGGGGTCGCGGACTCGGCGATGACGGTGCGGGAGTTGCCGGTGGCTACGGAGGCGGTGGTCTCGGACATCAGGTTCTCCTGTGTTCAGCGGTCCGTGGTGCTGTCACAGGGGTAGACCGGCACTCGCTCCCGAACTCATCGGCGTACGAACGGAATTTCAGCCGTTCTTCTCGAACGGCAGCCACCCGTGCCCGATGTACCAGTGTCCGCCCGCCCGCAGATGGTCCCCGACGGCCCGCTCCACGGCCGTGCCGCGCGGCAGGCTCTCGATCGGCAACTCCGGGTCGCCGAAGACGAATTGGACGGGCTCGGTGTCAGCCGGCTCCCGGTCCTCACGGGCGATGCGGAACCGCTCCTGGAAGTGGACGATGTTGGAGTCGTCGGGAAGGTACTTCTTGAGCTGCTCGTCCAGCAGCCAGGAGTGACAGGTCGCCACCCGGTACCGCTCCAGCGGGAAGTGCAGCGCGAAGAACTCCCTGGCCAGCGCCAGCGAACGGTCCACCGCCGAGGGGGACATCGGGCCACGGAAGTCGGGGATGTGCACATTGAGGCAGAGGGAGTCAGGGCCCACGTCGAAGCCCGCCGCCGCGAGCCGCGTCCCGGCGCGCTGTCCGAGCCGTGCCCGTTCGAACTGCAACCGGCCCAGCTGGTACAGCTCGCCGCGGAAGTGATGGATGAGCCACCACGGCGCCTGCACGCCCGCCCGGCCGTGCCGCCTGCGGTGCACGGCCATGTTCCGCCCGAGGTCGGCGAGGGTGTGCCGGGAGACGTCGGCCGGTATGCCGCGCTCGCGGTGGTAGGCGCGGGTGTACGGCAGCGCGGCGACGAACACGTACACGGAGAAGCAGCGCTGCAGGGGGCCCGAGGCCCAGTCGAGGTCGGGCAGGTCGACCGGGCCGCCGACCTCGCCCATCCCCCGGACGAGCTCGTCGACGGACCGCTCCAGGAATCCCCGCAGCTCCGGGTCGTCCGTCACCCGGCGGCCCATCCGTACGAGGTCGTTGACGTCCTCATGGGGTACGGAAAGGTCGAGCAGCACTTCTGCGAGTTCATCGGTGTCCGGCAGCACTGAGCCCCCTGCGGCAAGAACGAGGAGTACGTTTCAAGAAGGAGTGGTGATCCGATGCGTACAGGCAGTGAGCCTACGACGGCACGCAGTGCACTGCGGGTCCGTTTCTGGCTGTGCGTGTGGGGTGTGCTCTGGGCGATCTTCGGCACCGCCGCGTTCGCCCTGGCGGGACGCCCCGGCTGGGCCGCCGCCTGTGGCGTGCTGTGGCTGGTGATCACGATCGACATGACCATGATCCTGCGGCACATCCGCCAGGGGCCCCACTACCAGCCGGGCCGCGACGTACCGCCGTACCTTCCGCCCGAGGACCGCCCCTATCGCCCGCCCCGGCAACCGCCCGGAACACCTCCTGCGCCGCCGACGCAGAGGCACCCGGACCGCCCGCCGCCGTAGACCTGCCGGAGTGGCTCCGCCCTCGGCCGCGCCGGAAGCCTCGCTCACGCGTCGAACCGCGCCGCCTTCAGATACTGCGGGTTCGGGTCGAGCGCGGCCGCCAGCCGGAAGTGCCGCTTGGCCTGGCCGGCCCGGCCCTGGCGCTCGTAGGTGCGGGCGAGTGCGAAGTGGGCGAACGCGTTGTCCGGTTCGCGCTCCAGGACGATCGTGAACTCCAGCTCGGCGGGCCGTAGTTGCGCGGCGGCGAAGAAGGCACGCGCCCGCAGCAGCCGGGCGGCGGTGTTCTCCGGGTGGGCGGCGATGACCTCGTCGAGCAGCTTCACCGCACCCCGCGGGTCCCGCGCGGCGAGCAGTTGCTCGGCGGCGCGGAAGTCGATGACATGCGTCTCCGGAGTACGTCCGGTCGAACCGCTGGTCTCGGGCACGGCAGAGTCCTTCCCTCACTGCGAGGGTTCAACGCGCGAACGCAGCAGGGCTATTCCTGTGCCGAACGGGACGACGGGTCCTCCTGGGCCCCGTGCGCCCGTCGCACGAGCTCGTCCCATACGTCCTTCACGCGCCGCTGAAGCTCCTCCAGTGGTACGTCGTTGTCGATGACGATGTCCGCGATCTCCAGGCGCTGTGCACGCGTCGCCTGCGCGGCCATGCGCGCGCGTGCGTCCTCCTCGGTCATGCCGCGCAGCCGGACCAGGCGGTCGAGCTGGGTGTCCGGGGCGGTGTCCACGACGACCACGAGGTCGTACAGCGCCGCCAGGCCGTTCTCCGTGAGGAGCGGGACGTCGTGGATCACGACCGCGTCCTCGGCGGCGGCTTCCTCCAGCTCGCGGGAGCGGGCGCCGACCAGGGGGTGCACGATCGAGTTGAGCACGCCGAGTCGTTCTGCGTCCGCGAAGACGATCGAGCCGAGCTTCGGCCGGTCCAGGCTGCCGTCCGCGGCGAGCACGTCCTCGCCGAACGCCTCCACGACGGCGGCGAGACCGGGTGTGCCGGGCGCGACGACCTCCCGGGCGATCCGGTCCGCGTCGATCAGCACGGCTCCGTGTTCCACGAGCAGCCGTGACACCTCGCTCTTACCGGCGCCGATACCGCCGGTCAGGCCCACCTTCAGCATGACCGACAGCTTAGGTCCTGCCACTGACCGCGCACCGGGCAGGACCGGTCCTCGCTGCCGGCCGTCCGCTCAGCCGTCGCCCTCGCGCTCGGCCAGGAACCGCTCGAACTCCCGGCCGATCTCGTCCGCCGACGGGATGTCCACCGGCTCGGCGAGCATGTTGCCTCGGCTCTCGGCACCGGCGACGGCGTCGTACTGGTGCTCCAGGCCCTCGACGAGGTTGGTGAGCTCCTCGTCGCCCTCACGGATCTGGCGGTCGATCTCGTTCTGTGTGCGGTGGGCGTCGGTGCGCAGGGAGTGCGCGATTCCGGGCAGCACCAGTCCGGTGGCCGCGGTGACGGCCTCCAGGACGGTCAGGGCGGCGTCCGGGTACGGGGAGCGGGCGATGTAGTGAGGCACGTGCGCGGCGACGCCCAGCACGTCGTGCCCGGCTTCCATGAGCCGGTACTCGATGAGGGACTCGGCGCTGCCGGGCACCTGCGCCTCGTCGAAGGGGCTGCTGTGGCCGGGGACGAGGTCGGTGCGGTTGCCGTGCGGGGTGAGGCCGACCGGGCGGGTGTGCGGGACGCCCATGGGGATGCCGTGGAAGTTCACCGACAGGCGCACCCCGAGCCGCTCCACGATCTCCTTGACGGCGGCGGCGAAGCGCTCCCACTCCACGTCCGGCTCGGGCCCGGACAGCAGCAGGAAGGGGGCTCCGGTGGCGTCCTGGACGAGTCGTACCTCGATGGAGGGCACCTCGTAGTCGGCCCAGCGGTCGCGCTTGAACGTCAGCAGCGGCCGGCGGGCGCGGTAGTCCACCAGCCGGTCGTGGTCGAATCGGGCGACGACCTGGTGGGGCAGTGAGTCGAGGAGCCCGTCGACGATCTGGTCGCCGGTCTCACCCGCGTCGATGTATCCGTCGAAGTGGTAGAGCATGACAAGACCGGCCGACTCCTGGGCGAGCGCCATGTCCACCACGGCGAGGCCCTTCGGCTCCCATGCGTACAAACCCTGCGGATCAAGCACTGTGACCGCTCCTCCTCGTGTCCATACGTGACAACACCCTTACGGGCGGCGGCATTCCCGGAGGAGGAGGCCAAGATCATGAGAAGGCGGGCGGCAACACCGCCCGTTTTTCAGGGGCGCGGGGAACTGCGCGACAAGCCACGACGGCGCCGCGGACGAACGACACAGGGGCCGTACCCCGAAAGGTACGGCCCCTGCATTAAGAGCTACTGCTCAGTGGGCGTTCAGCTCTGCCCACCCGCCAGCTTCTCCCGCAGCGCGGCCAGCGCCTCGTCCGAGGCAAGCGCACCGCTGTTGTCGGCGCCCTCGGAGGAGTACGAACCGCCACCGGACGCGGCCGGAGCCGCACCCGCGCTGTCGCCACCCTCGGCAGCGGCAGCAGCGTCGGCCTCGCGGCTCTTGATGACCTGCTGCTGGTGCTGCTCGAAGCGGGTCTGCGCCTCGGCGTACTGGTTCTCCCAGACCTCACGCTGCGACTCGAAGCCCTCGAGCCAGTCGTTGGTCTCGGGGTCGAAGCCCTCGGGGTAGATGTAGTTGCCCTGGTCGTCGTACGACGCGGCCATGCCGTACAGGGTCGGGTCGAACTCGACCGTCGCCGGGTCGGCACCGAAGGCCTCGTTGGCCTGCTTCAGCGAGAGGCTGATGCGACGGCGCTCGAGGTCGATGTCGATGACCTTGACGAAGATCTCGTCGTTGACCTGGACGACCTGCTCCGGGATCTCCACGTGGCGCTCGGCCAGCTCGGAGATGTGGACCAGACCCTCGATGCCCTCGTCCACGCGGACGAACGCACCGAACGGAACCAGCTTCGTGACCTTGCCGGGCACGACCTGGCCGATCTGGTGGGTGCGGGCGAACTGCTGCCACGGGTCTTCCTGCGTCGCCTTCAGCGACAGGGAGACACGCTCGCGGTCCATGTCGACGTCGAGGACCTCGACGGTGACTTCCTGGCCGACCTCGACAACCTCGGACGGGTGGTCGATGTGCTTCCAGGACAGTTCGGAGACGTGGACCAGACCGTCGACGCCACCCAGGTCCACGAAGGCACCGAAGTTGACGATCGAGGAGACGACGCCGGAACGGACCTGACCCTTCTGGAGGGTCGTGAGGAACGTCTGGCGGACCTCGGACTGGGTCTGCTCCAGCCAGGCACGGCGGGACAGGACCACGTTGTTGCGGTTCTTGTCCAGCTCGATGATCTTGGCCTCGAGCTCCTTGCCGACGTACGGCTGGAGGTCGCGAACACGGCGCATCTCGACCAGGGAGGCCGGGAGGAAGCCGCGGAGGCCGATGTCGAGGATGAGACCACCCTTGACGACCTCGATGACGGTACCGGTGACGATGCCGTCCTCTTCCTTGATCTTCTCGATGGTGCCCCAGGCACGCTCGTACTGGGCGCGCTTCTTCGAGAGGATCAGGCGGCCTTCCTTGTCCTCCTTCTGGAGAACAAGGGCTTCGATCTCGTCACCGACGGCGACGACCTCGTTGGGGTCGACGTCGTGCTTGATCGAGAGCTCACGGCTCGGGATGACACCTTCGGTCTTGTAACCGATGTCGAGCAGGACCTCGTCCCGGTCGACCTTCACGATGACGCCGTCGACGATGTCGCCGTCGTTGAAGTACTTGATCGTCTCGTCGATCGCGGCGAGGAAGGCTTCCTCGTTACCGATGTCGTTGACCGCAACCTGCGGGGTGGTGGCGGTGGTCTCGGTGCTGCTCGTCATGTGGGAAAGGGCTCCGGTACGGACATTGAGTCGTAGGTACTGCTACGCCGGGAGCCCGTATCGCTCTGAAGAAGCCGGACAGCCAAGGAAGCGCCACACAAATCGTGGGGCGCCTCGAAAACCGAGGGGACATACAACAGATGCGAGCGCAGCCTGCTACGTCTGAGGTGCGCAGGCCCGCAGCGCAACTTGTAGCATACGGGGGCAGCCGGACAGGGTCAATGCGCGAAGCCGCACACCCGGGGCGGATCGCCTCATACCCGGCACAAAACCTGTCTCTTGAGGCCACGCGGGCCTTGGGCAGTCCCTTTCGTGACACCGCCGGGAGGGGCCGCGCCATTCAGGTGACGGAAGAGTACGACGAGGGAGCCGATCATCCAAGAGTCCGTATCGCCCGAGATCGAGTCCGCCGAGCCGGAGGCCACTCGGCGTCAGGCCGACGTCGCCGAGAGTTCCCGCGCCAACCGCGGCTGGTGGGACCGCAACGCCGACGAGTACCAGATCGAGCACGGCACCTTCCTCGGCGACGACCGCTTCGTCTGGGGTCCCGAGGGCCTGGACGAGGTGGAGGCCGAGCTGCTCGGACCGCCGGAGGACCTCAAGGGCAAGGACGTCCTGGAGATCGGCGCCGGCGCCGCGCAGTGCTCGCGCTGGCTGGCCGAGCAGGGGGCCCGTCCGGTCGCCCTGGACATCTCGCACCGCCAGCTCCAGCACTCGTTGCGCATCGGGGGCGCGTTCCCTCTGGTGTGCGCCGACGCGGGCGCTCTTCCCTTCGCCGACGGCTCCTTCGACCTGGCGTGCTCGGCGTACGGCGCGCTGCCGTTCGTCGCGGACCCGGTGCGGGTGCTGCGCGAGGTGGGCCGGGTGCTGCGGCCGGGCGGCCGTTTCGTCTTCTCGGTCACCCACCCGATCCGCTGGGCCTTCCCCGACGAGCCCGGCCCGGAGGGCCTGTCCGTCGCCGCCTCCTACTTCGACCGCACCCCATATGTGGAGCAGGACGACGAGGGCCGCGCGGTCTACGTCGAGCACCACCGCACCATCGGCGACCGGGTGCGCGACATCGTGGCCGGAGGGTTCCGGCTGGTGGACCTGGTCGAGCCGGAGTGGCCGGCCTGGAACACCTCCGAGTGGGGCGGCTGGTCCCCGCTGCGCGGGAACCTGATCCCGGGGACTGCGATCTTCGTGTGCGAGCGAAGCCGGCCGGGGGCGTCCCCGGCCTGAGTCCGGGGGAGAGACTGAGCAGGTGATCCGTTACGACGCCCTGGACGCGCTGCCCGTACGCGGTGCCCTGCCCGGTCTGACCGACGCCCTGGACGGGCACGGCACGGCGGTACTCGTCGCGCCGCCCGGCACGGGCAAGACGACGCTGGTGCCGCCGGCTCTGGCGGGCCTGCTCGGCGAGGGGCCGGCGCGGCGGGTGGTCGTGGCGGAGCCGCGACGGATCGCCGCCCGGGCCGCCGCGCGGCGGATGGCTTGGCTACTGGGCGAGAAGGTCGGCGAGAGCGTCGGCTACACCGTGCGCGGGGAGCGGGTCGTCGGGCGGCACGCGCGCGTGGAGGTCGTCACGACCGGTGTGCTGCTCCAGCGGTTGCAGCGCGACCAGGAGCTCGCGGGTGTGGACGTCGTCGTCCTCGACGAGTGCCACGAGCGGCACCTGGACGCGGACACGGTGGCGGCGTTCCTGTGGGACGTGCGGCAGGCGTTGCGGCCGGAGCTGCGGCTGGTAGCCGCGTCGGCGACGACGGACGCGCAGGGGTGGGCGCGGCTGCTGGGCGACGCGCCGGTCGTCGAGGCCGAGGGCACGGCGCACCCCGTGGACGTGGTCTGGGCGCCGCCGACACGTCCTATACGGCCGCCGCACGGGATGCGGGTCGACCCGGCGCTGCTGACGCATGTGGCGTCGGTGGTACGGCGGGCGCTGGCCGAGCGGGCCGGCGACGTGCTGTGTTTCCTGCCGGGCACGGGCGAGATCGCTCGGGTGGCGGGGCAGCTGGGGGATCTCGGGGACGTCGAGGTGCTCCAGGTGCACGGGCGGGCGCCGGCGGCCGTGCAGGACGCGGTGCTGGCCGGCGGGGAGCGGCGGCGGGTGGTGCTGGCGACGTCCGTGGCGGAGTCGTCCCTGACGGTTCCCGGGGTGCGGGTGGTCGTCGACTCCGGGCTGGCACGGGAGCCCCGCGTGGATCACGCACGCGGGCTGAGCGCGCTGACGACGGTACGGGCCTCGCAGGCGGCCGGCCGGCAGCGGGCGGGGCGGGCCGGGCGTGAGGCCCCGGGCGCGGTGTACCGCTGCTGGGCGGAGGCCGAGGACGTCCGGCTCCCCCGCTTCCCGTCCCCGGAGATAAAGGTGGCCGACCTGACGGCCTTCGCCTTGCAGGCGGCGTGCTGGGGCGACCCGCAGGCGACGGGGCTGGCCCTGCTGGACCCGCCGCCGGGCGGTGCGATGGCGGCGGCGAGAAGCGTCCTCGCGGCCATCGGCGCCGTGGACACCGACGGCCGCGCCACACTGCGCGGCACCGCCCTGGCCCGCCTGGGGCTGCATCCCCGTCTGGGCCGGGCGCTCCTGGACACGTCCGGCTCGGGCGCCGAGGTGGTCGCGCTGCTGAGCGAGGAGCCCCCGAGAGAGTACGGCGACGACCTGGCCGCAGCGCTACGGACGGCCCGTCGCGGCGGCGACGCGTATGCGGCGCGCTGGCGCACGGAGGTGCGTCGGCTGCGGGCGAACGGCGGGGGCGCGCGGGCGCGGGGCGCGGGCGACAGCGCGGTGGGGCAGGGCGGGAGTGCCCGCACGACCGCGCGCAGCGGGGAGGAGCACACCTCGGCGCATGGCGGAGCCGCGCGCACCGCGGCAGAAGGTGGTGGCGAGCGGACCCCGGCGGCCGGCAGGAACGACCGTCCCGCCGCGCACGGCGGTGACGAGGGGACCGCCGGGATCGTCGCCGCCCTCGCCTTCCCCGAGCGGGTCGCCAAGGCCGACGGTGGTTCCTATCTGATGGCCTCCGGGACGCGGGCCGAGTTGCGGGACGGGAGTCCGTTGCGGGGTGCGCCGTGGATCGCGGTGGCCGTGGCGGACCGGCCCGTGGGCAAGGGGCATGCGCGGGTGCAGCTCGCCGCCGCGGTGGACGAGGACACGGCACGCTCGGCGGCGGCCCCGCTGTATCACTCGGGCCAGGAGGTGCACTGGGCCGACGGGGACGTCGTCGCCCGGCGGGTCGAGCGGCTCGGGGCGATCGAGCTGGCGGTGCGGCCCCTGAAGGACGCCGACCCCGTTCTCGTACGCGAGGCGCTGCTCGAAGGGCTGCGGCAGGAAGGGTTCGGTCTGTTGCGGTGGTCCGCCGACGCCGGCGTGCTGCGGCAGCGGCTCGCCTTTCTGCGGCTGCATCTGGGGGAGCCGTGGCCCGATGTCTGTGACGACGCGCTGCACGCGCGCGTGGACGAGTGGCTGGAGCCCGAGCTCGGGCGGGCGCGGCGGCGGGGCGACCTGGCGCGGATCGACGCCGGGGAGGCGCTCGCGCGGCTGCTGCCGTGGGCCTCGGGGGACGCGGGGCGACTGGACGAGCTGGCCCCGGAGCGGATCGCCGTGCCCAGTGGGTCCCGGATCAGGATCGACTACGGCAATCCGGAGCAGCCCGTCCTCGCCGTGAAGTTGCAGGAGATGTTCGGTCTGCACGAGTCGCCGGCGGTGGCCGGGGTGCCGCTCCTGGTCCATCTCCTCTCCCCCGCCGGGCGGCCCGCGGCAGTCACCGCCGACCTCGCCTCCTTCTGGAGGGACGGCTACAAGGGCGTACGGGCGGAGCTGCGCGGTCGCTATCCGAAGCACCCGTGGCCCGAGGACCCGGCCGGCGCCGAGCCGACCCGGCACACCAACGCCCGGCTCAGGCGGTGACCGGCTCCGGCTCGGTGTCCCTCGTCGGTTCCGGGTCGCCGGGGCGGCGGCCGCGCGCCTCCAGGTAGAGGGAGAGCGCGAGGAGGAGGACGCCCAGGGTCAAAAAGCCCCAGGGCAGGTACGACGTCAGCAGCAGGACCAGGGTGCGGTTGGAGCTGACGAGGTCGACGGTGTGCTCGATGTAGTCCTCGCGCATCTTCACGTGGCCCGCGAACGCCGTCACCTTGTCGCGGCCGCCGAGCAGGGTGCCGCCGCGCAGTTCCTCCTTGTGGATCTCCTCGCCGTAGACGGGGGCGCCGGTGAGGGGTTCGACCCAGAACTTGCGGACGGTGGTGTACCAGCGGGTGGTGCCGGTCTTGGCGACGGACTCCGGCGTGATGCCCTCGACCGGCATCGTCTTCGGGAACGCCACCTTAGTCCACGGGATGGTCTGCTCGAAGTAGTAGACCTCGACGCCGCGGAAGTCCTGGGTGCCCTTGTAATGGATGGGGGCGGTGATCCGTGCCTGGGCGTCGAAGTACTCGTAGTCCCGCTTCTCCGTGAGGAAGGGCCACTTGAACTCGATGCCCTGCCGTTTGACCGGATCGCCGTCGACCGCCTCGCCGGTGGCGTGCACGGGTTCCTGGCTGTGGGCGTCGAAGATGTAGCGCTCGGGGATCTTGGAGACCATCTTGCCGTCCGGTCCCACGACATAGGACAGGCCGTCCCAGACGACGACGTCCTTGCCGGCCGTCCGCTCGATCTTCTCCGACTCCTCGACGTTGCCCTTCAGCGTCTGCACGATGGTGACCTTGGGGACCTTGCGGGCCTTCATCGTGCCGTAGTCGAGGAGGGTCGCGTCCTTCGCCTCCAGGACCATGTCCTGGTACTGGTTCGCCGGGATCTTCGCCAGGCGCGGGAAGGCGTACCAGCGCAGCAGCGGGGACAGGGCCGCGAAGAACACGGCGAGGGCGAGCAGGATCAGACTGGCCTTGCGGCGCATCTCGGCCTCCCTCCCGGACGGGACGGTTACGGGTGTGCGGGCACCGTCGTCAGCAGTGGCTTCGGTGAGGTCTCGCCCGCCGGTGAGCCCATCGCGGTGAGCGCGAGGACCAGGGCGAGCGCGACGGCGAGACCGGTCGCGGCGGCGATCAGGGCGCGCATACGGGCCTCCCGGAACCCCGGAACTGATTCGGCATTCATCTGATACGGCGTCAGGTCCGGCACCGTAGCAACGCTCGGGCGAGATGAGAACACGTTGCACACACAGACGAAGGGCGCCCTGTCCGCCGGAGCGGAAGAGCGCCCTTCGTACGGGTGCCGGTGGTGCTACACGCTGGGGCTCGGGCTCGCCGAGTCCGTGCCGGACGCCGGCTCCGAGGGGGTCGGGCTGGGCGACGTGTCGGCCGCCGCCACCTTGAGCTCGACGGTCAGGGTCGCGCCGCCCGCGGTGTTGATGCGGAGCAGGAACGTGCCGGTGGTGTCGTCGGCGTACAGCTTGGGCAGCTTGAGCAGGCCCTTGGCGTCCGTCGTCAGACCGGTGAGGGTGCGCACCGGTTTGCCGTCGGCGTCCTTGAAGTAGGGACCCTTGTCGTTCTCGGTCGCGTCGTCAGCCGACTTGATGAGCGTGGCGGTGGCCGCCACCTTGTCCGCGACGGCGCCCTTGTAGGTCGCCTTCACCTCGACCTGGTCGGCGAACTCGCCGCCCGGGGTGCAGGTCAGGGCGTCCTCGCCGGTACGGGCGAGGGTGTCGGCGGCGCGCTCGGTGACGGTGGCCGTGTAGTCGAGTCCGCTGACGGTGCGGCCGACGACGGTGGTGCGTACGACGAACTCGCCGGTGTTCTCGCCCGCCTTGAGCGCGGGCGCCACCGCTTCACCGATGCTGTTGGTGAGGACCGTGGCGTACTTCTCGCCGGTGCTGAACGCGGCGTCGGTGGCGCCGATGATCGCGAAGCGGACGCGGACCTTCGGGACCGCCTTGCCGGCCTTGGTCTCGGCACGGGCGGTGATCTTCTCGGTGAAGGCGTCGCCCGCCATCGCGCTGAGCTTGGCGGTCCCCGCGTCCTCCAGGTGGTGGACGGTGTCGGTGGGGGTGGGCGTCGGCGTGGCGGGCGGCGTCGTGCTCGGCGGCGGGGTGGGCTTCGGGCTCGTGGAGCCGCCGTCGCCGCCGCCGGGCTTGGGGGTGCTCGGCGATGACGGTGCGGTCGGTGTGGTGGGGCTGCCGGGCGTCGTCGGCGTGGGGCTCGCGCCCGCCGTGTCGTCGCTGCGGTCGGAGGGGAGGGTGCCCGTGCCGTCCGGGATCTCGTGCGTGCCCTTGCGGTAGTACTCCAGCCACCTCAGGACGAGGTTCAGATAGTCCTGCGAGTTGTTGTAGCTGAGGATCGCGCTGTCGAGGTCGCCCTTGGTGGACAGGTCCCAGCCGAAGCGGCAGAGGTAGTGGCCGGCGGCGAGTGCGGCGTCGTAGACGTTGTTGGGGTCCTTCTTGCCGTCGCCGTTGCCGTCGCGGCCGGCCCACTCCCAGGTGGAGGGGATGAACTGCATCGGGCCGACGGCACGGTCGTAGGAGCTGTCGCCGTCGTAGGCGCCGCCGTCGGTGTCGCTGATGCTCGCGAAGCCGTTGCCGTTGAGCTGCGGGCCGAGAATCCTGGAGAGCGTGTCGCCGTTCGCGTCGACCCGGCCGCCGCGGGCCTGGCCCGACTCGACCTTGCCGATGGCGGCGAGCAGCTCCCAGGGGAGGTTGCAGCCGGGCTTGGACTCCTGGAGCGCGGTCGCGGCCTTCTTGTAGGCGTCGAGAACGGTCGCGGGTATGCCCGCCTCGCTCGTGCCCTGGGTGACCGGCGTGCCGGTGGTGGGCGAGGGGTTGGGGCTGTTGAGTGGAGGCAGGTCCGTGTAGTACGGGGAGTTGCCGGTCGCGCTGTTCTCGGCGGGCGTGTCCGGGGACGGCTGGGTGCCGGTGGTGACCTTTCTGCCGGCGTCGTCGGTCGTCACTCCCGGAGCCTGGGACGCGGCCAGTGCCGCGACCACTACCGCGGCGACCGTGGTGTTCACCGCGCCCTTGCGGAGCCTGCCGAATTGCGCCGCCATGAAATGGACCCCTCCCGCGGACGCCCGAGCGCCCATCTCTGTCTGCCGGGCAGCCGTGCCCGCCCTTGTAGTGACGATCGACCGGCCGCGACAGTTGCCCTCGCGGCACACCTTCGTCGCTGTTCATCTGTTCGACCGCATGACGCTGCCGCGGCAACCCAGGCGACCCTACGACAACTTCCTTTGCAGGGTCACCCGTTGGCGTCCGATTTTTACCCCTTGGCCATATGAGAGACGGCCGTCGTACGCCCCGCATACTGGCTACTCCGACGACCTGGGTGGGACCGGTCCCACAACACCCCGCACAAGGAGCCCCGTTGCCGTTCACGCTCAGCCACGCGGCCGCCGTACTGCCGGCTGTCCGCACCGATGGAACCGGCCGCGGCACGCTCGTACCGGCCATGCTGGTGGCGGGTTCGTTCTCTCCCGACATGACCTATTACGCGGCGAGTGTCCTGCCCCAGGCGATGGAATTCGGCGACGTCACGCACTCGTTCGCGGGCGTGTTCACCGTCGACGTGGTGGTCGCCCTGGCGCTGGTGGGCCTGTGGCTCCTGCTGCGCGAACCGCTCGTGGCGCTGCTGCCCGCGCGACGCCAGGCACGCGTGGCCACGCTGCTGCGCTGCGGGGCGCCACGCGCGCGGGTGCGGCCGTCGGTGGCGGCGCGCTGGTACGTCTCGGCCGTGCTCGGCTCGCTGACGCATGTCGTGTGGGACGCCTTCACCCATCTCGACCGCTGGGGGATGCGGCTGTTCCCCGTGCTGGGCGAGGAGATCGCGGGCTCCCCGCTGTACTGGTACCTCCAGTACGGCGGTTCGGCGGTGGCCGCGGTCGCCATCGCCGCGTTCGTGGTCGTGGCGCTGCGGCGGACTGCGCCGGCCACGCCGGTCGGGGTCGCGGCGCTCTCGGTACGGGACCGGTGGTGGGCCTGTGCCGTGATCGGCGGCCTGGCCGCGGTTGCCGCGGTGCAGCGGGCGTCGCGGTGGTGGGCGTACTGGGGGTCGACCGCCAAGTACTGGGAGCTGATTCCCACGCTGTGCTTCGGTGCGGGCGCGGGGCTCGTCCTCGGGCTGGTGCTGTACGCCCTCGGGGTCAGAGTGTGGCGTCCGGTTCCGCGCCCGGGCAGTGCGGGTGCCGGTGGGGCGGGGCGGGAGCCGAGCCGTCCAGCTGCTCGCTGAGGGCGCGGGCCGTCGCGACGAACAGCTTGACGGTGCGCAGGGGCTGCCGGCGCGCGAGTGCGGTGCGGGTGAGGGCGAGCCTGGCGCGGAGGGTGGCCGCCGTCGCCGCCGTCCGCCGCAGGGGGGCGATCAGGTCGGCCGGGATGCGGGCGGTGCTCGCGTCGGCGGCGAAGAACGGGACCTTGGGCGGCTTTGTGGAGGGGGTGTCCTGGCTGTCCACGTTCGCCGGTGCCGGGGCCGTCCGGCGGTGGAGCGTGCGTATACCCATGCCCGCATCCTTACGGGCGGGGGGTGGCGGGAGCGTGTTTGCGGGGGCCACGTGGGTGACGGGCCCTCCGGGGGTCGGGCCGGGGCCGGTGCGTCTGCCGGGTCACTGTTCGTCTGGGGCTGCGGGTCCGTCGTGGCTGGTCGCGCAGTTCCCCGCGCCCCTCAAAACTGCCGCCTCATCTGCCGGGTCGCGGTTCTTTCGGGGCTGCGGGTCCGTGGTGGCTGGTCGCGCAGTTCCCCGCGCCCCTGAAAAACGCCGCCTCGCCCCCCCGGGTCGCGGTTCGTCTGGAGCTGCCGGTCCGTCGTGGCCGAGCGCGCAGTTCCCCGCGCCCCTTCAGGGCGCTGACGCGCCCCTCGTGCGATGAGTACCGGGGCGGTGGAAGACCGGCCCGGCACTCATCCCGCTCGAACGCCGGAGGCGCTAGTGCGCTGCCGACTCCCAGTCCGAGCCGTCGCCGACCGAGACTCCCAGGGGGACGTTGAGGTGGACGGCGTCGGACATTTCGCGGCGGACCAGGGCCTCGGCCGCCTCGCGTTCGCCGGGGGCGATCTCCAGGACGATTTCGTCGTGGACCTGGAGGAGCATGCGGGAGGTGAGGTTCTCCTCGCGCAGGGCCCGGTCCACGTTCAGCATGGCGATCTTGACGATGTCCGCCGCCGTGCCCTGGATGGGGGCGTTGAGAGCCATGCGCTCGGCGGCCTCGCGCCGCTGGCGGTTGTCGCTGTTGAGGTCGGGCAGGTAGCGGCGGCGCCCGAAGAGCGTCGCCGTATAGCCGGTCGCCCGTGCCTCGTCGACCGCGCGGCGGAGGTAGTCCCGTACGCCTCCGAAGCGCTCGAAGTAGGCGTCCATCAGGGCACGGGCCTCACCCGCGTCGATGTTCAGCTGCTGCGAGAGGCCGAAGGCCGACAGACCGTACGCCAGGCCGTAGGACATGGCCTTGATCTTGCGGCGCATCTCCGCGTCCACCGCGGAAGGCTCCACGGCGAACACCTGTGAGGCGGCCGTGGTGTGCAGGTCCTCGCCCGAGGTGAACGCCTCGATCAGGCCCTCGTCCTCGGACAGGTGGGCCATCACGCGCAGCTCGATCTGGCTGTAGTCGGCGGTCATCAGGGACTCGAAGCCCTCGCCGACCACGAAGCCCCGGCGGATCGCCCGGCCCTCGTCGGTGCGGACCGGGATGTTCTGGAGGTTCGGGTCCGTGGAGGACAGCCGGCCGGTCGCCGCGACCGTCTGGTTGAAGGTGGTGTGGATCCGGCCGTCCGCGGCGATCGTCTTGATCAGGCCCTCGACGGTGACGCGCAGCTTCGCCTGCTCGCGGTGGCGCAGCATGATGACCGGCAGTTCGTTGTCGGTCTGGCCGGCCAGCCAGGCGAGGGCGTCGGCGTCCGTGGTGTAGCCGGTCTTCGTCTTCTTCGTCTTGGGCAGCGCCAGTTCGCCGAAGAGGACTTCCTGGAGCTGCTTGGGCGAGCCCAGGTTGAACTCGTGGCCGGCCGCAGCGTGCGCCTCCTTCACGGCCTGCTGCACGGCGCCCGCGAACATCTGCTCCATGGATTCCAGGTGCGCCCGGTCGGCCGCGATGCCGTGCCGCTCCATGCGGGCCAGCAGGGCGGAGGTGGGCAGCTCCATGTCCCGCAGCAGGTCCGCGGCGCCGACCTCCTCCAGGCGGGCGTCGAAGGCCTCGCCCAGGTCGAGGACCGCGCGGGCCTGGATCATCAGCGCCTCGGCCTCGGCGCCGTCGTCCGCGCCGAAGGCGAGCTGGCCGTCGGCCGCGGCGGCCGGGGCGAGCTCGCGGTGGAGGTATTCCAGGGACAGCGCGTCCAGGTCGAAGGAGCGCCGGCCCGGCTTGACGAGGTAGGCGGCGAGCGCGGTGTCCATGCGGACGCCGTCGATGCTCCAGCCGTGCTCGGCGAAGACGCGCATCGCGCCCTTGGCGTTGTGGAAGACCTTCGGTTTGGCGGCGTCGGCCAGCCAGGCCGCGAACGCCTTCTCGTCGGCCTCGTCCAGCTGCGCCGGGTCGAACCAGCCGGCCGCGCCGTCGCCCGCCGCGAGCGCCACCTCGGCGACCGAGCCGGTGCCCAGCGCCCAGGTGTCTACGGTGGCGACACCGAGGACGTCGCCCGCGTGCTCCGCCAGCCAGGGCGCCAGCTCGCCGGTGCCGAGCACCGCACCGTCGATCTCCACGCCCTCGGCGGTGATCGGGGTGGCCTCGGCCTCCTCGGCGCCGGGGTCGACGCCGAAGAGCCGCTCGCGCAGGGACGGGTTCCTGATCTCCAGGGTGTCCAGGACCAGGGAGACGGCCTTGCGGTCGTACGGCTCGCGCGCGAGCTCGGTGACGGTCTTGGGCAGCTCGACCTGGCGCTCCAGCTCGGTGAGGCGGCGGTTGAGCTTGACCGCGTCCAGGTGGTCGCGGAGGTTCTGGCCGGCCTTGCCCTTGACCTCCTCCACGCGCTCGACCAGCTCCGCGAACGAGCCGAACTGGTTGATCCACTTCGCGGCGGTCTTCTCGCCGACGCCCGGGATGCCCGGCAGGTTGTCGGACGGGTCGCCGCGCAGGGCCGCGAAGTCGGGGTACTGGGCGGGCGTCAGGCCGTACTTCTCGAAGACCTTCTCCGGGGTGAAGCGGGTCAGCTCGGAGACGCCCTTCGTCGGGTACAGGACCGTGGTGTGGTCGCTGACCAGCTGGAAGGAGTCGCGGTCGCCGGTGACGATCAGCACCTCGAAGCCGTCGGCCTCGGCCTGGGTGGCGAGGGTGGCGATCACGTCGTCGGCCTCGAAGCCGTCGACGGCGAAGCGCGAGACGTGCATCGCGTCGAGGAGCTCGCCGATCAGCTCGACCTGGCCCTTGAACTCGTCGGGGGTCTTGGAGCGGTTCGCCTTGTACTCCGTGAACTCCGCGGAGCGCCAGGTCTTGCGGGACACGTCGAAGGCCACGGCGAAGTGCGTGGGCGCCTCGTCGCGCAGTGTGTTGGCCAGCATCGACGCGAAGCCGTAGATCGCGTTCGTCGGCTGGCCCGTCGCGGTCGTGAAATTCTCCGCGGGGAGCGCGAAGAACGCGCGGTAGGCCAGCGAGTGCCCGTCCATGAGCATCAGGCGGGGCCGGCTGCCCCCGGGGTTGCTGTCGGTCTTCTTCGATGCTGTCTCTGCCACGCCCCCGATCCTGCCACGCCCCACTGACACTCGGTCCCCATCGGGGGTGCGGCCCTGTGGAGGGGATGTGCGGGCCCATGGGGCAACGGGTCCAGGTGCCGGGACCCCCCACCGCGTTGTCGGTACCGCATGCGAGGATCGGCGACGTAGCTCACACGTGTACGTGAAGAGGAGTGCGCGATGGCATCCAAGCCGCCCAAGGGTGATCCGGTTCAGGACGCGCCGCAGGTCGCCGAGCCGCAGCATGCGGCGGCGGGTCTGCCTGCCATCGGGCACACCCTGCGCATCGCGCAGCAGCAGATGGGCGTGAAGCGGACCATGTTGACGCTGCTCAGCGTCAACCAGAAGAACGGCTTCGACTGCCCCGGCTGCGCCTGGCCGGAGCCGGACCACAGGCACAAGGCGGAGTTCTGCGAGAACGGCGCGAAGGCGGTGGCCGAGGAGGCGACCCTTCGCCGGGTCACCCCGGAGTTCTTCGCCGCGCACTCCGTCGCCGACCTCGCGACCCGCAGTGGGTACTGGCTGGGGCAGCAGGGCCGGCTGACCAACCCCATGTACCTCCCGGAGGGCGGCACGCACTACGAGCCGGTCACCTGGGAGCGGGCCTTCGACATAGTCGCCGAGGACGTAGCCGCCCTCGACTCCCCCGACGAGGCCGTCTTCTACACCTCCGGGCGCACCAGCAACGAGGCCGCGTTCCTCTATCAGCTCTTCGCGCGCGAGCTCGGCACGAACAACCTGCCGGACTGCTCCAACATGTGCCACGAGTCGTCCGGCTCGGCGCTCTCCGAGACCATCGGCATCGGCAAGGGCAGCGTCCTGCTCGACGACCTGTACAAGGCCGAGCTGATCATCGTCGCCGGGCAGAACCCCGGGACGAACCACCCGCGCATGCTGTCCGCCCTGGAGAAGGCCAAGGCGAACGGCGCGCGGATCATCACCGTCAACCCGCTGCCCGAGGCGGGCCTGGAGCGCTTCAAGAACCCGCAGACCCCGCAGGGCATGCTCAAGGGCGCGGCCCTCACGGATCTGTTCCTCCAGATCCGCATCGGTGGCGACCAGGCCCTGTTCCGCCTCTTCAACAAGCTGATACTGGAGACCGAGGGCGCGGTCGACGAGGAGTTCGTGCGCGAGCACACCCACGGCTACGAGGAGTTCGCCGAGGCCGCGCGCGCCGCCGACTGGGACGAGACGCTGACGGCGACGGGCCTGGCGCGCGAGGACATCGACAGGGCCATGGAGATGGTCCTGGCCTCGCGGCGCACGATCGTGTGCTGGGCGATGGGCCTGACCCAGCACAAGCATTCGGTGCCGACGATCCGTGAGGTCGTCAACTTCCTTCTGCTGCGCGGCGACATCGGCCGCCCGGGCTCGGGCGTGTGCCCGGTGCGCGGTCACTCCAACGTGCAGGGCGACCGCACGATGGGCATCTTCGAGCGGCCGGCCCCGGCCTTCCTGGACGCCTTGGAGAAGGAGTTCGGCTTCGCGCCCCCGCGCGAGCACGGCTTCGACGTCGTGCGGGCGATCCGGGCGATGCGCGACGGCGAGGCGAAGGTCTTCTTCGCGATGGGCGGCAATTTCGTGGCCGCCACGCCCGACACCGACGTCACCGAGGCGGCCGTGCGGCGCGCCCGGCTGACCGTGCACGTGTCGACGAAGCTCAACCGCAGCCATGTCGTCACGGGCGCCCGCGCGCTGATCCTGCCGACGCTGGGCCGCACCGAGCGCGACCTCCAGGGCAGCGGCGAGCAGTTCGTGACCGTCGAGGACTCGATGGGCATGGTGCACGCCTCCCGCGGCCGTCTGGACCCGGCGAGCGGACACCTGCTGTCGGAGCCGGCGATCGTGTGCCGTCTGGCGCGGCGGGTGCTGGGCGAGGGCAGCCGCACGTCGTGGGAGGAGTTCGAGAAGGACTACGCGACGATCCGCGACCGCATCGCGCGCGTGATCCCCGGCTTCGAGGACTTCAACGCGCGCGTGGCCCGCCCCGGCGGCTTCACGCTCCCGCACGCCCCGCGTGACGAGCGCCGCTTCCCGACGGCGACGGGCAAGGCCAACTTCACGGCGGCCCCGGTCGAGTACCCGGAGGTCCCCGAGGGACGGCTGCTGCTTCAGACCCTGCGGTCGCACGACCAGTACAACACCACGATCTACGGCCTCGACGACCGTTACCGGGGCATCCGGAACGGCCGCCGGGTGGTCATGATCAACCCCGAGGACGCACAGCGCCTGAAGATCGCCGACGGCTCGTACGTCGACCTGGTCGGCGAGTGGAAGGACGGCGTCGAGCGGCGCGCGCCCGGCTTCCGGGTCGTGCACTATCCGACGGCCCGCGGCTGCGCGGCCGCGTACTACCCGGAGACCAATGTCCTGGTCCCGCTGGACGCCACCGCGGACACCAGCAACACCCCGGCCAGCAAGTCCGTGGTCGTCCGTCTGGAACAATCGGCGACCGACTGAGCGTTTGCTCAGTCGTCTTGACGCGACTGAGCACCACGAACGGAGCCGACCCCATGGGCGAGCAGCAGCACGTGAAGTTCCCGCAAGAGGTCATCGACGAGTACGCCGCGCTCGGCGTCGATCTGCCGGCCCTGTTCTCCGCCGGGCACCTCGGTACGCGGATGGGCGTGCAGATCCTGGAGGCGTCCGCGGAGCGGGTCGTCGGGACCATGCCGGTGGAGGGGAACACCCAGCCGTACGGGCTGCTGCACGGCGGCGCCTCGGCGGTGCTCGCCGAGACGCTGGGGTCGGTGGGGTCGATGCTGCACGGCGGGAGCTCCAAGATCGCGGTCGGTGTCGACCTCAACTGCACCCATCACCGGGGTGCGCGCTCCGGCCTCGTGACGGGCGTGGCCACGCCGCTGCACCAGGGCCGCTCGACGGCGACGTACGAGATCGTGATCAGTGACGAGCAGGGGCGGCGGGTGTGCACCGCGCGGCTCACCTGTCTGCTGCGGGACGTGAACCCGGGCGACGGGGAGCACCTCCGCCCGGCGAACTGACGCCGACTCCCTGACGACGACGATGTGACCACAAACCCCTTGCGCCCGCGGACCGTTGAAACCCCGGCGCCCGACGGCATAACGTCGGGGGCATGACGACGGGAGGGCCCCGCCGCAAGGGGGCCGCGCTCGGACTGGCGCTGCTGGCCGCCGTATCGGTGGCCGGCTGCGGCGACCCCGGCGCCGGGAGCGACGCTCCCGAGTCCAGGGCGGGCGCCAACTCCCCCTCCCCGTCGGCGACTCCGCCCGCGCGGCTGTGCGCGAACCTCATCGGATACTGGGCGCGCCGGTCGCTGACCGGCGACACCTACGGCGACTACCAGTCAATGGGCCTGTCCGACGGCCAGTACGAGATCCTGCGCAAGGTCGTGGACGGCGCGCGGGCCGAGCGGGAGCGCGCGGACGAGCGGTCGGCGGACCGCCTGATCGACCGCAGGGCACGGGAGTTGTGCACGGAGCGGTACCGCGAGGGCGAGCCGACCGGGGGTCCATGGGGCTGAGCGAGGCATTCGTAATTCCAATTTCGGTGCCCCATGCACGAAAAAACCGGAGCGCCGGACACCTTTCACATTCGTAACGCTGCGTAATACGGGTGCAATGCGAACCAACAGCTCCCCTGCGGTGATCACCTTTCGCACAAGGCACCCAAGACCCTCTGGTCGCCTCCAGCAACGACCCCGGTAATCACCAAAACGTGCGAACACTCGTGAAGAAGCTACGCGCGAACGCTGCGAGTTCTCACAATGTGGACAGGGCGAATCGGCCGGAAATCCGCTCTTCCCCCCACGGAGTACCGCTCTGTGTTACCCCGTGTCATAACAAGAGCGTCACAGCATTGGTCAGAGCCTCCTCCATGTTCCCCACCCCCGCTTAGAGTCACCGCCAGTCACCGCGCCATCGGATTCGAAGTCACTTCGGCCCAGCGCTCGACTCGGCGAGTTCCATGGGGAGCCGCCGTGCCAGGGAAAGGACCTGATTCGTGCGTCAACGTTCGATCATCGCCATAACCGCCGCGCTCGCGGCGGGATCGCTGACACTCACGGCTTGTGGGTCGCGTGACGACGACGGCGGCAGCAGCAACGGCGACAAGACCACGGTTGTGATCGGTGTCGACGCCCCGCTGACCGGCGACCTGTCGGCCCTCGGCCTCGGCATCAAGAACTCCGCCGACCTGGCCGCGAAGGTGGCCAACAAGAAGGAGTACGTCAAGGGCGTCGAGTTCAAGATCGAAGCCCTCGACGACCAGGCGCAGCCCACCGTCGGCCAGCAGAACGCCGTCAAGTTCATCAACAACAAGGACATCCTCGGCGTCGTCGGCCCGCTGAACTCCAGCGTCTCGCAGCAGATGCAGAAGCCGTTCAACGACGCCGGCCTCACCCAGATCTCCCCGGCCAACACCGGTACGGAGCTGACCCAGGGCGACGGCTGGAAGACCGGCGACTCGGTCCGCCAGTTCAAGACCTTCTTCCGTACGGCCACCACGGACGAGATCCAGGGCGCCTTCGCAGCGGACTACCTGTACAACCAGGCGAAGCTGAAGAAGGTCTACCTGATCGACGACCAGAAGACCTACGGCGCGGGCCTCGCCGCGTCCTTCAAGGCGAACTTCACCAAGTTCGGTGGTCAGATCGTGGGCACCGACCACGTGAACCCCGACGACCGTGACTTCAACGCCGTGGTCGCCAAGATCAAGAAGACCGGTGCCCAGGCCCTCTACTACGGCGGCGAGTACCCGGCCGCCGGTCCGCTGAGCCAGCAGCTCAAGGACAGCGGCCAGAACATCCCGCTCATGGGCGGCGACGGCATCTACTCCGGTGAGTTCCCGAAGCTGAACAAGAAGGCCGAGGGTGACCTCGCGACCTCCGTGGGCAAGCCGGTCGAGCAGCTCGACTCCGCCAAGACGTTCATCAAGGACTACGAGGCGGCGGGCTACGAGGACGCCTACGAGGCGTACGGCGGCCTCACCTACGACGCCACCTGGTCGATCATCGAGGCCGTGAAGCTGGCGGTCGAGGGCAACGACGGCAAGGTTCCGTCCGACGGCCGCAAGGCTGTCCTGGACGCCATGGCCAAGGTCAAGTTCGACGGCGTCACCGGCACCATCTCGTACGACGAGTTCGGCGACACCACGAACCACACCATGACCGCGTACAAGGTCAAGAGCAACGCCTGGGCGCCGGAGTTCAGCGGCGAACCCAAGCTCGGCTGACGAGGGACGAGTAGAGACTCCCCACTCACACATTGATCCAGGCCGCGCGGGAAGCGTCCATCGGCGCTCCCGCGCGGCGCCATATCCGAACCACTCCACGGAGGCCCTGCGGTGAACGAACTGCCGCAACAGCTGGCCAATGGACTCATCCTCGGCGCGATGTACGGACTCATCGCGATCGGCTACACGATGGTCTACGGCATCGTCCAGCTCATCAACTTCGCCCACGGCGAGATCTTCATGGTCGGGGGCTTCGGGGCCCTCACCGTCTGGTTGGTACTCCCCGAGGGCTTCGGCCTCGGGGCAGCAGTCCCCCTCATGATCATCGGTGGCGTCCTCGTCTCGGTCGCCGTCGGCACAGCGGCGGAACGGTTCGCCTACCGTCCGCTGCGCTCCGCGCCACGACTGGCGCCCCTCATCACCGCCATCGGTCTGTCCATCGTCCTCCAGCAGGCCGTGTGGATGTGGTACCCGGACGCGAAGAAGGACCACCCCTTCCCGCAGTTCCACGGCGGCCCCGTCGAGATCCTCGGCGCCAACATCCAGCGTGGTGACCTCTTCGTCCTCATAGCCGCCCCGCTGTGCATGCTCGCCCTCGGCTTCTTCGTCACGAAGACGCGCTCCGGTCGCGGCATGCAGGCCACCGCCCAGGACCCGGACACGGCCAAGCTGATGGGCATCAACACCGACCGCATCATCGTCATGGCGTTCGCCATCGGTGCCGCGTTCGCCGCCGTCGCCGCCGTCGCCTACGGGCTCAAGAACGGCCAGGTCGGCTTCCGTATGGGCTTCCTGATGGGCCTGAAGGCCTTCACTGCGGCCGTGCTCGGCGGTATCGGCAACATCTACGGCGCCATGCTCGGCGGCGTGGTCCTCGGCGTCGCCGAGTCCCTCGCCACCGGCTACATAGGCGACATCCCCGGCATGGACCTCTTCGGCGGCGGCGCCTGGAAGGACGTGTGGGCGTTCGCTCTGCTCATCCTCGTACTGCTGTTCAGGCCACAAGGTCTGCTCGGCGAACGCGTCGCGGATCGGGCGTGATACCCATGACCACCGAGATCCCCATGGACAAGACCTCCGACACCACCAAGGTGTCCAGCGTGGAGGCCACTCCCATCATCCCGCTGCCGCAAGCCGTGGCTCGCGGGCTGGCGGTCGGCGGCTCCGCCCTCGCCCTCATAGGCACCTTCCTCGCCTGGACCTGGACCGATGAGTTCCCGGGCAACCTGACCGTCACCGGCTACCCGGGCGGCCTTCAGGTCCTCACCCTCTTCGGTTCCCTGCTGACGCTGCTGTTCGCCCTCGCCGGCTACGGCATCCGCGGCCTGGGGTGGCTCACCCCCGGCGGCAAGAACAGCCCCGTCCTGCTCGCCGCCCTCGGCGTGTTCGCGACCACGGGCTACGCCATCGGCGCGATCACCCAGGAGCTCGGCGGCCTGGTCAACCTCGAGCCCGGCGCCTGGGTCTCCGGCATCGGCGCGCTCGTCGCCGTGATCGGCGCCCTCGGCCTCCCGGTCGACCAGCCCTACGACGCGTCGGACCCGACCCCGAACCTCTGGGGCCGTATCCGTCACTCGCTCACCGCGCCCGACCCCGGCCGCGCCAAGGAACTGCCCAACTGGGTCGAGATCCTCATCATCGCCGCCGGCTTCGGCGTCGGTCTGTACGTCTTCACCTACGGCATCGCCACCGAGTACTCCGAGCTGTTCATCGGCTTCCTGATCGTCGCGGCGTTCGGCTTCACCGCCGTCACCCGCGCCGGTCTGCTGAAGCGGCTGTCCGCGCTGACCGCCAAGCACCGCAACGTCACCCTCGGGGCGGCGTTCGCGGCGGCGATCTGCTTCCCCTTCACCCAGTCCAACGACCAGTTCGCCCTGATCGGCGCGAACATCCTGATCTTCGCCACGGTCGCCCTGGGTCTGAACGTCGTCGTCGGCCTCGCCGGTCTGCTCGACCTCGGTTACGTCGCCTTCCTCGGCGTCGGCGCCTACGCCGCCGCCCTGGTCTCCGGCTCCCCGTCGTCGACCATCGGCGTCCAATTCCCGTTCTGGGCAGCCGTTCTCACCGGCGCCGCCGCCTCGCTGATCTTCGGCGTGGTGATCGGTGCCCCGACCCTGCGACTGCGCGGCGACTACCTCGCCATCGTGACGCTCGGCTTCGGTGAGATCTTCCGCATCACCATGAACAACCTGAACGGCAACAGCGGCCCGGACGTCACCAACGGCTCCAACGGCATCCCGCAGATCCCCGACCTGGAGATCCTCGGGTTCAACCTCGGAGTCCCGCACGACGTCCTCGGCCACGAGCTGACCCGCTCGGCCAACTACTACCTGCTGATGCTGGTGTTCACGGCGATCGTCGTGATGGTCTTCCGCCGCTCGGCGGAGTCCCGCATCGGCCGTGCGTGGGTGGCCATCCGCGAGGACGAGACGGCCGCGACCGCGATGGGCATCAACGGCTTCCGTCTGAAGCTCCTCGCCTTCGCGCTCGGCGCTTCCCTCGCCGGTCTCGCCGGCACCGTCCAGGCGCACGTGTCCTACAGCGTCACCCCCGAGCAGTACCAGTTCGCCGGCTCCGTGCCGCCGAACTCGGCCTTCCTGCTCGCCGCCGTCATCCTCGGCGGCATGGGCACCATCAGCGGCCCGCTGATCGGCGCCGCGCTGCTCTACCTGATCCCGGCCAAGCTCCAGTTCATGGCGGAGTACCAGCTGCTGCTCTTCGGCTTCGCGCTGATGCTGCTGATGCGCTTCCGTCCCGAGGGCCTGGTCGCCGACCGCAGGAAGCAGCTCGAATTCCACGAGACCGGACAGCTCGACGTACCGGAGGACAAGCCATTGCCCGAAGGCGCGACCGGCGTCGCGAAGGCAGGGGCGTGACCGCCATGACGACCACCACGACAGCACCCAGCACGACCAAGGTGCTCGACGCGAGCGGTGTCACCATGCGCTTCGGCGGTCTGACCGCCGTCCGCGACGTGGACCTCACCGTGAACACCGGAGAGATCGTCGGACTGATCGGCCCCAACGGCGCCGGCAAGACGACCTTCTTCAACTGCCTCACCGGTCTGTACGTGCCGACCGAGGGCAAGGTCGCCTACAAGGGCACCGTCCTGCCGCCCAAGCCGCACCTGGTCACCCAGGCCGGCATCGCCCGTACGTTCCAGAACATCCGGCTCTTCGCCAACATGACCGTTCTGGAGAACGTGCTGGTCGGACGGCACACCCGGACCAAGGAGGGCCTCTGGTCGGCGCTCCTGCGCCTGCCCGGCTTCAAGAAGGCCGAGGACGCCTCCCGGGCCCGTGCCATGGAGCTCCTGGAGTTCACCGGTCTGGCCGCCAAGGCCGACCACCTCGCCCGCAACCTGCCCTACGGTGAGCAGCGCAAGCTGGAGATCGCCCGGGCGCTGGCGAGCGAGCCGGGTCTGCTCCTCCTCGACGAGCCGACCGCCGGTATGAACCCGCAGGAGACCCGGGCGGCCGAGGAGCTCATCTTCGCCATCCGGGACCAGGGCATCGCCGTCCTCGTCATCGAGCACGACATCCGGTTCATCATGAACCTCTGCGACCGGGTCGCCGTGCTGGTCCAGGGCGAGAAGATCGTCGAGGGCCCCGCCGAGGTCGTCCAGGCCGACGAGCGCGTCATCGCCGCCTACCTCGGCACCCCGTTCGAGGGTGCGCCGGGTGCGGCGGAAGCCGCCGAGGTCGAGGCTGCGGAGGCTGACGCGCAGAGCACCACGGAAGGGGACGACAAGTGACCGCACTGCTCGAGGTCGAGGACCTCAGGGTCGCTTACGGCAAGATCGAGGCCGTCAAGGGCATCTCGTTCAAGGTGGACGCGGGCGAGGTCGTCACCCTCATCGGCACCAACGGCGCCGGCAAGACCACGACCCTGCGCACCCTGTCGGGTCTGCTCCAGCCGCTGTCCGGCGAGATCAAGTTCGACGGCAAGTCGCTGAAGAAGGTCCCCGCGCACAAGGTCGTCTCGCTGGGGCTCGCCCACTCCCCCGAGGGGCGGCACATCTTCCCCCGCATGACGATCGAGGACAACCTCCGCCTCGGAGCGTTCCTGCGCTCCGACAAGGAGGGCATCGAGAAGGACATCCAGCGCGCCTACGACCTGTTCCCCATCCTCGGGGAGCGTCGTAAGCAGGCCGCGGGCACCCTGTCCGGCGGTGAGCAGCAGATGCTCGCCATGGGACGGGCGCTGATGTCCCGGCCGAAGCTGCTCATGCTCGACGAGCCCTCCATGGGTCTGTCGCCGATCATGATGCAGAAGATCATGGCCACCATCCAGGAGCTCAAGGCGGCGGGCACCACCATTCTGCTCATCGAGCAGAACGCCCAGGCCGCGCTCTCCCTGGCCGACCACGGCCATGTGATGGAGGTCGGCAAGATCGTCCTCTCCGGCTCCGGGCAGGACCTCCTGCACGACGAGTCGGTGCGCAAGGCGTACCTCGGCGAGGACTGATCACCCGGCTGATCAGCCGCACGAACGAGGCCCGTGCCCCCCGGTCAGGGGCACGGGCCTCGTTCGTGTTCGCGGGTGCGTCAGCCCTTGGCGGCCTTCTTCTCGTCGGCGTCCTGGATGACGGCCTCGGCGACCTGCTGCATCGACATGCGGCGGTCCATCGACGTCTTCTGGATCCACCGGAACGCGGCCGGCTCGGTCAGCCCGTACTCGGTCTGGAGGATGGACTTCGCGCGGTCGACCAGCTTGCGGGTCTCCAGGCGCAGGGTGAGGTCGGCGACCTCCTTCTCCAGTTCCTTCAGCTCCGTGAAGCGGGAGACGGCCATCTCGATGGCCGGCACGACGTCGCTCTTGCTGAACGGCTTGACCAGGTAGGCCATGGCGCCGGCGTCCCGGGCCCGCTCGACGAGGTCGCGCTGCGAGAACGCGGTCAGCATCAGCACCGGGGCGATGCTCTCCTCGGCGATCTTCTCGGCCGCCGAAATGCCGTCCAGCTTCGGCATCTTGACGTCCAGGATGACGAGGTCGGGCCGGTGCTCGCGGGCCAGCTCCACGGCCTGCTCGCCGTCACCGGCCTCGCCGACGACGGTGTACCCCTCTTCCTCGAGCATCTCTTTGAGATCGAGCCGGATCAGCGCCTCGTCCTCGGCGATGACGACGCGGGTCGTCAGCGGAGGCACGTGCGACTTGTCGTCGTCGGGCGCGTCTACGGGCTGGGGCGACTCGGGGGCGGTCACGAAGGCTCCTCGTTCAGGGGCATGGGTGCTGCTGACAAGAGCCTACCTAGCTACGGTAAGGTGGACGCGCGGAGGGTCGGGGGAAACCTTGGATTCTTCGAGCCCCGGTAGCCCAATTGGCAGCAGGCAACGGATTCAAAACCCGTACAGTGTCGGTTCGAGTCCGACCCGGGGCACTTTTCCTTCGATTTCAAGGTCGCATTTAGGGCCCCTCATGGATGAGGGGCCCTAAAGCTTTTCCGGGATTTTCTACTTGGGGCTGTCGTCCTCGCCGATGTGGTGGACGCGGACCAGGTTCGTCGAACCGGAAACCCCGGGCGGCGATCCGGCGGTGATGACGACGGTGTCGCCCTTCTGGCAGCGGCCGTATTTCAGGAGCAGTTCGTCGACCTGGTCGACCATCGCGTCAGTGGAGTCCACGTGCGGGCCAAGGAACGTCTCCACGCCCCACGTCAGATTGAGCTGCGAGCGGGTGGCCGGCTCCGGGGTGAAGGCCAGCAGCGGGATGGGCGAGCGGTAGCGGGACAGCCGGCGGGCCGTGTCGCCGGACTGGGTGAAGGCGACCAGGAACCGCGCGCCCAGGAAGTCGCCGATCTCGGCCGCGGCGCGGGCCACCGCGCCGGCCTGGGTGCGGGGCTTGTTGCGCTCGGTCAGCGGCGGCAGACCCTTGGCGAGCAGGTCCTCCTCGGCGGCCTCGACGATCTTCGCCATCGTGCGGACGGTCTCGATCGGGTACTTGCCGACGCTGGTCTCGCCGGACAGCATCACCGCGTCGGTGCCGTCGATGACCGCGTTGGCCACGTCGCTGGCCTCGGCGCGGGTCGGGCGGGAGTTGTCGATCATCGAGTCGAGCATCTGGGTGGCGACGATGACCGGCTTGGCGTTGCGCTTGGCGAGCTTGATGGCGCGCTTCTGGACGATCGGGACCTGCTCCAGCGGCATCTCCACACCGAGGTCGCCGCGGGCCACCATGATGCCGTCGAAGGCGGCCACGATGTCGTCGATCGCGTCGACGGCCTGCGGCTTCTCCACCTTGGCGATCACCGGGAGGCGGCGGCCCTCCTCGTCCATGATGCGGTGGACGTCCTCGATGTCGCGCCCGCTGCGCACGAAGGACAGGGCGATGACGTCGAAGCCGGTGCGCAGCGCCCAGCGCAGGTCCGCCTCGTCCTTCTCGGAGAGAGCGGGGACGGAGACGGCGACGCCGGGGAGGTTCAGGCCCTTGCTGTCGGAGACCATGCCGCCCTCGACGACGGCGGTGTGCACGCGGGGGCCGTCGACGGAGGTGACCTCCAGACAGACCTTGCCGTCGTCGACGAGGATGCGCTCACCGGGAGAGACGTCGGCGGCGAGGCCCGAGTAGGTGGTGCCGCACTGGTGGCGGTCGCCCTCCGCGCCCTCCTCGACGGTGATGACGAACGAGTCGCCGCGTTCAAGGAGTACAGGTCCTTCGGTGAAGCGGCCGAGCCGGATCTTCGGGCCTTGAAGGTCGGCGAGCACGCCGACGCTGCGGCCGGTCTCGTCGGAGGCCTTCCGCACGCGCTGGTAGCGCTCCTCGTGATCGGCGTGGTCGCCGTGGCTGAGGTTGAAGCGGGCGACGTCCATTCCGGCGTCGACCAGTGCCTTTATCTGGTCGTACGAGTCGGTGGCGGGGCCCAGGGTGCAGACGATCTTTGCTCGGCGCATGTTTCGACTCTATGACTTACCGGCGGGTAGAGAATTGGCCCGGCATGACTACTCAACAACCTTTACGTGAAGGGCTATTGACAAGTGTTGAATTGTGCGGCGGGGCGCTCCGATGAGCGTTCGAAAGGCCCGCCGGGCAATTCAGAGTTGCGGCGGCGTCATGGTGAAGCGGGCATTGACCTGGGCGTGGACGTGCTGGCGCTGGGGCTCCAGGTCGAGCGGGGCCGCCGCGTCCTCCGCCGCCCCGTAGGCCATGGAGCGCATCCGGCCGCCGGGCGCCTGTGGATAGGGCGGTGGGGCGTTCTCCGCTCCGATGTCGGCGAGCTCCACCAGCGCCGCCAGGGACGAACCGAGCGCCTCCGCGTACTCCCGCGCCCGCTGCACGGCCTCCCGCACCGCCTGCTGGCGCGCCTGACGGTGTGCCGGCGAGTCGGGGCGCAGGGCCCACCAGGGGCCGTCCACGCGTGTGAGATCCAAGTCGGCCAGACGAGTGGTCAGTTCGCCCAGCGCGGTGAAGTCCGTGAGGACGGCGGTGATGTGGACGCGGCCGTGGTAGGCGTGGACGCGCTCGCCGCGGCCCTTGTCCTTGAGCTCCGGGCTGATGGAGAAGGCGCCGGTCTCCAGGCGCTCGACCGCGTCGCCGTAGGTCTTGACGAGGTCGAGGACGGCGGTGTTGCGGCGGGTCAGGTCGTCGAGGGCGGCGCGCCGGTCCTTGCCGCGGGAGGCGACGGTGACGCCGATGCGGGCGATCTCGGGGTCGACCTCCAGACGGGCCTCACCGCGCACGGCGATGCGCGGGGCGTCGGGGGTGCCGTAGGGGACGGCCTGCGGAAGTTCCTCTGATGGCACGGTCATACGTCCCACTCTGTCATCGCTTGCTCGGGTACGGAGCCCCCGGGTCACCAGATCGAAACCTCACGGGTCTGTTGCCGCCCGCCATGAGCAGGTCAGAATCTACGCGCGTTGTCGACCATTCCCACGGGAGAAGCACTCATGCCGTTGAACCGCCGGAAGTTCCTGAAGAAGTCCGCCGTGACCGGAGCGGGGGTGGCACTGGCCGGGGCGGCGGCGCCGACGGCACAGGCGGCGGAGGCAGAGGCCATGACGGCGAAGAAGTGCGAGAAGCGGTACTCGCTGACGGTGATGGGCACGACCGACCTGCACGGTCACGTCTTCAACTGGGACTACTTCAAGAACGCGGACTACACCGACGCCAAGGGCAACGCGCAGGGCCTGGCCCGGGTGTCGACGCTGGTGGACCGGATCCGTGCGGAGCGGGGCCGGCGCAACACGCTGCTGATCGACGCGGGCGACACGATCCAGGGCACCCCGCTGACGTACTACTACGCCAAGGTCGACCCGATCACCGCCAAGGGCGGCCCGGTGCACCCGATGGCGCTGGCGATGAACGCCATCGGCTACGACGCGGTCGCGCTCGGCAACCACGAGTTCAACTACGGCATCGAGACGCTGCGCAAGTTCGAGGAACAGTGCCGCTTCCCGCTCCTCGGTGCCAACGCGCTGGACGCGAAGACGCTGAAGCCCGCCTTCCCGCCGTACTTCATCAAGAGCTTCCGGGTGCAGGGCGCCCCGCCGGTGAAGGTCGCCGTCCTCGGTCTGACCAACCCCGGCATCGCGATCTGGGACAAGGCCTATGTGCAGGGCAAGCTGACCTTCCCGGGCCTGGAGGAGCAGGCCGCCAAGTGGGTGCCCAAGCTGAAGGCGATGGGCGCGGACGTGGTGATCGTCTCGGCGCACTCCGGTTCCTCGGGCACCTCCTCCTACGGTGACCAGCTGCCGTACGTCGAGAACTCCGCGGCCCTCGTCGCGCAGCAGGTGCCGGGCATCGACGCGATCCTGGTCGGCCACGCGCACGTGGAGATCCCGGAGCTGCGGGTCACCAACGCCAAGACCGGCAAGGACGTCGTGCTGTCGGAGCCGCTGTGCTTCGCCGAGCGGCTGTCGCTGTTCGACATCGAGCTGACCTTCGCCAAGGGCCGCTGGACGGTCGAGAAGGTCGCCGCGTCGGTCCTCAACTCCAACACGGTCGCCGACGACCCGAAGATCACCAAGCTGCTCTCCGAAGAGCACGAGAAGGTCGTCGCGTACGTCAACCAGGTCGTCGGCACCGCCACCGCGACGCTGACCACGGTCGACGCCCGCTACAAGGACGCCCCGATCATCGACCTGATCACCAAGGTCCAGGAGGACGTCGTCAAGGCGGCCCTGGCGAGCACGGAGTACGCCGCGCTGCCCGTCATCGCCCAGGCGTCCCCGTTCTCGCGCACCTCGGAGATCCCGGCCGGCGAGGTGACGATCCGGGACCTGTCGAGCCTGTACGTGTACGACAACACGCTGGTCGCGAAGCTGATGACGGGCGCGCAGCTCAAGGCGTACCTGGAGTACTCGGCCGAGTACTTCGTGCAGACCGCCCCCGACGCCGCCGTCGACGTGGAGAAGCTGACGAACGCGGGCAACCGTCCCGACTACAACTACGACTACGTCTCCGGGCTTTCGTACGACATCGACATCGCGCAGGCGGCCGGTTCGCGGATCAAGAACGTCACCTACAACGGTGCCGCTCTCGACGACGCGCAGAAGTTCGTGTTCGCGGTGAACAACTACCGGGCCAACGGCGGTGGCGCGTTCCCGCATGTGGCGGCGGCGCAGGAGCTGTGGTCGGAGTCGACGGAGATCCGCACCCGGATCGCGGAGTGGGTGACCGCGAAGGGCGTGCTGGACCCGAAGGACTTCGCGTCCGTGGACTGGAAGCTGACGCGCAACGGCACGCCCGTCTTCTAGGGGCGGGCAAGGGAAGGCCGACGGCCGCCTTTTTCGAGCCGTCGGCCTTCCCGTCCGTTCAGAACAGGCTCGTCACGCTGTCCTGGATGGCCGCCACATCGCCCGCGACGGCGGCCGTGGCCGCCACACCGGGGGCGAGGAAGCCGAGCCAGCGCAGCAGGACGCCCCGGCGGGGCTCGTCCTCGGCGAGTTCGGCCTCGACGCGCTCGGCGGCGTCGACGAGTTCCTCGCCGTCCTCGTACTCGTCCTGATGGCTGCGTACCTGTTCGAGCAGCAGCCGTGCGGCGGCGCGCAGTTCGGCGACGGCGGCCTCTCGGTCGGCCGCGGCCGGGGCGCCGGTGGTCGCGGTCGAGCGGTTGACGGCGACCGCGCTGCCGTCGATGCGGATGTCGCCGCCGGCCTGGATGCCGCTGTTGTCACCGGCACCGGTCCCTGTCATGCGGTCACCTTCCTCGGTTGGCGGGCGGGGCGGGGGCCGCAGGTGTGGCGGGCGCCGGTTGCCCGGCCGCACCCGCTGCCTGGCCGCGCTTGAAGACTCCGGCGATGCTGCCGCCGACGCCGACGGCGGAGCCGTTCAGGGTCACGTCGCCGCCCGCGTACAAGCCGGTGTTGTAGATGGTGGTCTGACGCTGGATCAGTTCGTTGGTGTCGATGTCGTGGTCCTCCAGGAACTCCACCAGGGCGTCCAGTACGCGGTGTTCGACGGTCTTGGCGTACAACTCCCGGTCGAGCTGCTGGAAGTAGCGGTAGTAGAGTTTGTCGCTGGCCGCGTCCCTGATGCTGAAGGACGCCCCGTAGTTGAAGGTGCGGTGGCGGATCTCCTGGGCCTGACGTCGTTGCTTGCCGTGCTGGTTGAACGGCGCGAACAGGCCCGCGGCCACCGAGAAGGGCGAGCCGACCAGCAGGAGCGGCGCCCGCAGACCGGCCTGGGCGACCAGGGTCGAGAACTGCCGGAAGGTCGGCGTGTCCAGCAGCTGGTCCGCGATGCGGTAGCGCTCGCGCACCGGGGCGAGCAGGGAGCTGCTGCCCTCGATGAAGAGCATCTTGCGGTCGGACAGCAGGGCGCACCGCAGGAAGAAGGTGATCGCGAGTTCACCGCTCCAGCCGGTGACCCGGATGGCCAGATAGGGGCGGGCCCGGCCCTTGCCGTCCTCGCGCAGCGCGTCCAGGAGCTCCGGCGAGACTCTCGCGCTGGGTGGTCCGGCGGGGTTCGGCAGCAGTTCGGAGCGGGTGCGGCCGTCCACCTCGTACTGGAGGTCCTTGCCGTTGACCAGCAGCAGGTCCTCGACGTGCACGCCGGGCAGCTTCAGGTCCCCGACACGGGCCGCGAGATGGTCGTTGAGTTCGTGCACGGTGAACGGCACGACCTGCTTGCCCTCTTCGGGGCGGGCCGTGTCGAGCGCGAAGGACCAGGTGCTCGTCGTCTCTCCGTAGCCGACGAAGGGCGCGTACATCGACGAGACCACGACGTTGCCGCGGTCGCGCCGCTCGATCTCCTGGATGCGCCGCCGGGCCTCCGAACTGACCGGATCAGGTGCCTTGTCCGGGGCGAAGTTCGCCCGGCTGAGCTGTTTGGCGACCACGCCGTAGTGCACCAGCAGGGACTCGACGGCGACGATGATCCAGGCGACGAGCCAGCCCAGGACGACCGCCGAGCCGAAGCCGTTCGGCAGCATGATCACCACGATCAGCAGCAGCACGGCGAGCAGGACGTCCCGCCCCACCTGGCGGCGCCGGGCCGCGAGGGCGTGCCGCAGCACGCAGCCGAGGTCGACGCCGGGCGAGGAGGCGACCGCGCGGCGCGGCTCCTCCACGATCTGCTCGACGGCCTTGCGGGCGAACTTGGTGTCCGTGTGGACGGCGGTGCACAGGTACCGGGTGATGTCGGGGGCGAAGCGGGTGCTCCGGTCCGACCCGGGGGCGTGGGCCGGCGGGGCGGGGGCGGCGCGCCGGGCGCCGGCGGGAGGCTGCGTCGGTACGGCGGGGACGGTGGGCGGCGCCGGGTCCGGACTCTTCGTCGGGTCGGCGCCGCGTAACAGGCCGCAGTTGGCGCAGGCGGTGTAGCCGCGATCGTTGTCCGCCTGGCAGCGCGGGCATTTGAGGGTGGGAGTGGTCATGGCTCTGTTTCCTCCTCTCGGTTTTCGCGCTCAGGTCGTGCCCGTCCGTTTCGAAATCGGCGGTGTCATTCGGATTCGGACGGCGATGAGAATCAGCCATTTCCGGTGATCGGAAACGCGCTCGCGGAAAAGGCGGCGAGAGATACGGCCGGGGCGGGACACCGCGCCTGGAGCAGCGGGGTTGCCGAGGCCGGCGGCATCAGAAGGTCGACCCTCGATCGAAAGAATCGTTTCCCGGATCGGACGCCCCCGTTGCCGCCGCATGAACCGGAAGATAGCAGCGCGCCCGGACGGATGGGAGGGACACGGGATATTCAAGTGGCCTTTTCCGCGCCCCCTTCCGCGATTCTTCACCCCTCCCCCGTTTTCACCGCCTCTCGACCAGCGGGGTGAGCACCGGTGCCTTGCGCGCGGCCGGGATGAGGGGCTGCTGTTCGAGGCCGAAGGTGGTGAACGCGGTGCGGCCGGGCAGGGCGTAGGTCTCCTTGCCGGTGACGGAGTTGAGGATGCCGGCGCTGCGCCAGGCCGCGAGGCCGAGGTCCGGGGTGCCGATGCCGTGGGTGTGGCGCTCGGCGTTCTGGACGTACACATGGCAGCCGGCGCCGGTGACGGCCGGGTCCATGACCAGGCGGTACCGGTCGTCGACCCGGGGGCGTTCCCGGCTGTCGCGGCGCATGTAGGGGTCGAGGCCGGCGAGGATGCGGTCGAGGGAGCGCTCCCGGTAGCCGGTGGCCAGGACGACCGCGTCGGTGGTCAGCCGTGAGCGGGTGTTCTGCTGGATGTGCTCCAGGTGCAGCTCGACCTTGGTCGTGGCGAGCCGGCCGGCGGTGCGCACGCGGACGCCCGGGGTGAGGACGGTGTCGGGCCAGCCGCCGTGCATGGTGCGGCCGTAGAGCTCGTCGTGGATGGCGGCGAGGGTGGCGGCGTCGATGCCCTTGTGGAGCTGCCACTGGGAGTCGAGGAGCCGGTCGCGGACCGGTTCGGCGAGGGCGTGGAAGTAGCGGGTGTAGTCGGGGGTGAAGTGCTCCAGGCCGAGCTTGGAGTACTCCATCGGCGCGAACGCCTCGGTGCGGCCGAGCCAGTGCAGCTTCTCGCGGCCGACGGGGCGGTGCCGGAGCAGGTCCAGGAAGATCTCGGCGCCCGACTGTCCGGAGCCGATGACGGTGATGTGCTCGGCGGCGAGCAGGGTCTCGCGGTGGGCGAGGTAGTCGGTGGCGTGGATGACGGGCACGGCGGGCGCCTCGACCAGGGGCCGCAGCGGGTCGGGGACGTACGGCTCGGTGCCGATGCCGAGGACGATGTTGCGGGCGTAGGTGCGCCCGAGCGCCTCGGCCTCCCCGTCGGGGGCGATCTGGGTGAAGTCGACCTCGAAGACGTCGCGTTCGGGGTTGAAGCGGACCGCGTCGACCTGGTGGCCGAAGCGCAGCCCGGTGAGGTTCTCGCAGACCCAGCGGCAGTAGGCGTCGTACTCGGCGCGCTGGATGTGGAAGCGCTCGGCGAAGTAGAAGGGGAAGAGCCGGTCGCGGTGCCTGAGGTAGTTCAGGAACGACCAGGGGCTGGCGGGGTCGGCGAGCGTCACCAGGTCGGCGAGGAAGGGCACTTGGAGCCGGGAGCCGTCGATGAGCAGCCCCGGGTGCCAGGAGAAGGCGGTGCGCTGTTCGTAGAAGACGGCGTCGAGTTCGGCGAGCGGCTGGGCGAGGGCGGCCAGCGAGAGGTTGAAGGGGCCGATGCCGATGCCGACCAGGTCTCGGGGCGTGTCGGCGTCCTGGCCCGGGGGGTTGGGGTGCGGGTCGGCAGCGGGGTTCGACTGCGGGCTCATCGGGGGGTGTTTCCTTCCACCAGTGTCAGGAGGGCGGCCAGGTCGTCCGGGCGCGTACGGGGGTTGAGGAGGGTCACCTTCAACCACAGGCGCCCGTCCGCGCGGGCCCGGCCGAGGACGGCTCGGCCGTCGGTGAGGAGCGTTCGCCGTACGGCCGCGACGTCGTCGTCGGCGGCGTGTGCGGGCCGGAACAGGACCGTGCTGAGGGTGGGCCGGTCGTGGAGCTCGAAGCCGGGGTGCTCGTGGACGAGGGCGGCGAACTCGCGGGCGCCGTCGCAGACCTGCTCGACCAGCCGGCCGAGGCCGCTGCGGCCGAGGGTCTTGAGGGTGACGGCGATCTTGAGGGCGTCGGGCCTGCGGCTGGTGTGCAGGGAGCGGCCGAGCAGATCGGGCAGGCCCGCTTCGGTGTCGTCGCCGGCGTTGAGGTAGTCGGCGCGGTGGTGGAGCACGGCGAGATCGGCCGCGTCACGGACGGCGAGGAGACCCGCGGCGACGGGCTGCCAGCCGAGTTTGTGCAGGTCGAGGGTGACGCTGTCGGCGGCGTCCAGGCCGGCCAGCAGATCGCGGTAGCGGTCGCTGAAGAGCAGGCCACCGCCGTAGGCGGCGTCCACGTGGAGCCGTGCGCCGTGCGCCGCGCACACGGCCGCGATCTCGGGGAGGGGGTCGATCATCCCGGCGTCGGTGGTGCCTGCGGTGGCGGCGACGAGGTGCGGGCCGGGCAGCGCGGTGAGGGCCTCGTCCAGGGCGGCGGGGTCGAGGACACCGGCCGGGGCGGGCACGACGACGGGCTCGGCGAGTCCGAGCAGCCAGGCGGCGCGCGGCAGCGAGTGGTGCGCGTTGGCGCCGTGCACCAGCCGTACCCCCGCGCCGCGCGCCTCCCGGGCGAGCAGCAGGGCGACCTGGTTGGACTCGGTGCCGCCGGTGGTGATCAGGGCCGTGTGCACCTGCCGGGCCGCGATACCGCCTCGGCCCCCGGTCCCGGGGTCGAAGACCTCCCGCGCGAGCGCCCCCGTCACCAGCGCCTCCAGCTCCGAGGCTCCCGGGGCCTGGTCCCAGGAGTCGAGGGAGGGGTTCAGGGCGGAGACGGCGAGGTCGGCCGCGGTGGCGAGGGCGAGGGGCGGGCAGTGGAGGTGGGCGGTACAGAAGGGGTCGGCGGGGTCGGCTGCGGTCTCCGCGAGGGCGCGGACGACGGTGTGCAGGGCGTTCGGCTCGCCCTGGTCCGGCAGTACGTCCCCGACCGCGGCCCGCATCCGCGCCGCCACCGCGTCCGGCCCGCCCGCGGGCAGGGGCCCCTGGCGCAGCAGCGCGCCCTCGCTCAGCGCGTGGAGCACGGTGTCCAGCAACGGCCGCAGGGCGTGGGGACCTTCGGGGCCTGACGCGAGCGACGCAGGCGTGCTCATCGTGTCCTCCCGGGCGCTGGGCGAGAAGGACTTCCAGCTTGTACCCGGATGGACGACGCCGCCCGAAAAGCCCAACGACCGGAACCCGAAAGGGGGTACTTCCGTGCGAGGAAAGCGTGTCGGACTCGGTGTGCGGACTTCGGCGGAGTAAGGGGCGCCCGCAGGGACGGCGCCCCCTACGTCGCACGTACTAGTGCGTCCGGCCCTCCCGCACCCTCAACGCCCTTGCCAGGTCGTCGAGTTGGTCGGCGAGCCGACGTCGCAGGGCCGGGATCGGATCGCCGTCGCGCAGGCACTCCTCCCCCAGCCTGAGGGCCTCGGCGTCCACGGCGTGCACCGGGAAGGCGTAGCGGCCGGCGGCTTCCGCGATGGCGGGGCCGCGGCGGGCGGCGAGGGCGACGGAGTCCTTGTAGAAGCGCGCCACGTACGGGCTCACCAGGTCGGCCTGTTCGGGCTGCCAGAAGCCCATGGCGGTCGCGGTGAAGAGGTAGTTGGACAGGTCGCTGCTCTCGTCGGTGGTGAACAGCGCCTCCCACGCCCTGGCCTTGGCCTCCTCGTCGGGCAGGGCGGCCCGGCAGCGGGCGGCGCCCTCCTGCCCGCTGGCGCTCTGGTCGCGCTCCAGCTCGGCGGCGATGGCGGCCTCGTCGACGGCACCGAGGACGGCGAGGCGGCCCATGACCCGCCAGCGCAGCTCGGGGTCGAGCTCGGGTCCGCCGGGCACCGTGCCGTCGGCGAGCCAGGCGGCGATCGTGTCGGGGTGCGCGGCCACGGAGATGAAGTGGCGTACGGCGACCAGCCGCAGGCCGGGGTTGTCGCCGTCCTCGGTGCGCCGGATCAGGTCGCGGCACAGGGCGGACAGGGTGGCCAGGGCGGCGGGCCGCTCCGCTGCGGGCAGGTAGCGGTCGGTTACCTGGCCGACGGCGAAGGCCAGGACGCCCTGCACGATGGCGAGGTCCGTCTCGCGGGGCAGGTGGGCGCGGGCGGCCTCCAGATAGGCGGTGGCGGCCAGTTCGCCGTCGCGGACCGCGTCACGCAGGGCGTTCCAGACGACCGCGCGGGTGAGCGGGTCGGGCAGCCCCGAGAGGCGCTCGCGCAGGGTCGTGAAGGACTCGGCGTCGAAGCGGACCTTGGCGTAGGTCAGGTCGCCGTCGTTGAGCACCAGCAGGGCCGGGCGCTTGCCGATGGGCAGCGGCGTGCTCTGCGGGACGTCGATCTCCAGGCGCCGGCGCAGGGTGAGGTGGCGGCCCTCGTCGTCGCCCAGATCCTGGTCGTACAGGCCGACGGCGACGCGGTGCGGGCGGCTGCCCGCGTGGTCGACGGTGAGGCTGTAGGTGCCGTTGTCGCCGGGTGCGATCTGCGGGGTGAGGGTGTCGACGCCGGTCGTGCGCAGCCAGCTGTCGGCCCAGGCGTGGACGTCGCGGTCGGTCGCGGAGGCCAGGGAGTCGATGAAGTCGGCGAGGGTGGCGTTGGCGAACTTGTGCCTCTCGAAGTGGGTGTTGATGCCGGCGAGGAAGTCCTTCTCGCCGAGCCAGGCCACCAGCTGGCGCAGCGCGGAGGCGCCCTTGGCGTAGGAGATGCCGTCGAAGTTGAGCATGGCGGAGGCCGTGTCGTGGACGTTCTCGGGGGCCACGGGGTGGGTGGAGGGCCGCTGGTCGGCTTCGTAGCCCCAGGCCTTTCGGGCGACGCCGAAGTCGACCCAGGTGTCGGTGAAGCGGGTGGCCTCGACGAGGGTCTGGTAGCCCATGTACTCGGCGAACGACTCGTTCAGCCAGATGTCGTCCCACCAGCGGAGGGTGACGAGGTCGCCGAACCACATGTGGGCCATCTCGTGGGCGATGACCATGGCGCGGGTCTGCCGCTCGGTGTCGGTGACGGCGGAGCGGTAGACGAACTCGTCGCGGAAGGTGACCAGTCCGGGGTTCTCCATGGCGCCGGCGTTGAACTCTGGGACGAACGCCTGGTCGTAGGAGTCGAAGGGGTAGGGCTCGTCGAACTTCTCGTGGAAGCGGTCGAAGCACTGCCGGGTGACCTGGAGGAGCTCGTCGGCGTCCGTGTCCAGGTAGGGGGCGAGCGAGCGGCGGCAGTGGAGGCCGAAGGGCAGGTCGCGGTGCTCGGTGCGCACCGAGTGCCAGGGGCCGGCCGCGACCGCGACGAGGTACGTGGAGATCAGCGGGGTGGGCGTGGCCTGCCAGCGGCCGTCGCCGGTGTGCTCGGTGCGGCCGTTGGCCAGCACGCTCCAGCCCTCGGGGGCGGTCACGGACAGCTCGAAGACGGCCTTGAGGTCGGGCTGGTCGAAGGCGGCGAAGACGCGCTGGACGTCCTCCATGAACAGCTGGGTGTAGACGTAGGTCTCGCCGTCGGTGGGGTCGGTGAAGCGGTGCATGCCCTCGCCGGTGCGGGAGTAGCGCATGGCCGCGTCGACGCGCAGCTCGTGGTCACCGGCGGCCAGGCCCTTCAGGGGCAGTCTGTTCCCGTCCAGGGTCTCCGGGTCCAGGGGCCTGCCGTCCAGCGTCACGGAGCGCAGCTCGGCCGGCTTGACCTCGACGAAGGTGTCCGCGCCGGTGCGCGCGGTGAACGCGATGACGGTGCGGGAGTCGAAGGTCTCGTCCCCGGTCGTCAGGTCGAGCTCGATGGAGTAGCGATGGACGTCGAGGAGCTGGGCACGAGTCTGCGCTTCGTCGCGCGTGAGTACGGACATGCACGACATGCTGCCTGATGCCGCTGACCAGGCACAGGGGTGGATCAGTACGTGCGCTATGTCCGGTTCTTCGCGGCGGGGCCCTCGCGCTGGGGCGGGACGCGCGTGTCGGGGTGCGGCAGCGCCGGGCGCCCGGGGCGCTTCGGGGTGTCGGCGTGGCCCTTGACCAGGGCCCGTAACTCGCGGACCTCCTCCTCCAGGGCCCGGTGGCGCCGGTAGGCGTCGTACAGGTAGCGGACCTTGGTGCGCAGTACCCAGGGGTCGATGGGCTTCATCACGAGGTCGGCGACGCCGAGCCCGAAGGCGGCGGCCGTCAGTTCCTGGTCCGCGCCGAAGCCCGTGAGGAGGATGACCGGAATGTTCTGGGTCTGTTCCACGCGCCGCATGTACCGCACCACGTCCAGGCCGCTGACGCCCGGCATGCGGACGTCCAGGAGCAGGAGGCCGACCTGGCCGCGGAGCACCTGCTTGAGCGCCTCGTCTCCGCTGGTGGCGCGGGCCAGCCGGTAGCCCAGCGGGGCCAGGGCGCTCTCCAGGGCGTACAGCGTCTCCTCGTGGTCGTCGACGATGAGGATCTTGGCATCCGACGGCATGGCCCGACGTCCCTCCCGCGTGGACATACCGGGTATGTCCGGGGGTGCTGACGCAGCGTGCTCGTCAGCTGGCATGCGGTGCACAGCGCAGCATGCCCCGCGCGGGCCGCCCTGTCACCCCCCGGGCCGGCCGGCAGGCGTCAGTTCGCCGTGGGCGCAGCGCCGTTGACGGTGTCCTCGGCGATGCTCTCGTGGTGCCTGATCACCTCGGCGATGATGAAGTTCAGGAACTTCTCGGCGAACGCCGGGTCGAGCTTGGCGTTCTCGGCGAGGGTGCGCAGCCGGGCGATCTGGCGGGCCTCCCGGTCCGGGTCGGCCGGCGGGAGCTGGTGGCGAGCCTTGAGGTGGCCGACCTGCTGGGTGCACTTGAAGCGTTCGGCGAGCATGTGGACGACGGCCGCGTCGATGTTGTCGATGCTGTCGCGCAGCCGGGCGAGCTCCTCGCGGACGGCGGGGTCGACGTCGCCTGGGGACGTGTTGCTGGTCATGAGCGCTCAGCCTACGGGGCCGTCTCGCCCGTCGTTCGGCCGATCACGGGTGGATCGGCGGGATCGGGTACCTGGTTGCTCCAGCCGCCGGGCACGGCGCGGCCCTGCTGCGCGCGGAAGCGGACCGGTGCCATGCCGACCCGGCGGGTGAACAGGCGGGAGAAGTAGGCGGGGTCGTCGTAGCCGACGCGGCGGGCGACGGCGGCGACGGGCAGGTCGGTGGCGGCGAGGAGTTCCTTGGCGCGGCCCAGGCGGATGCCGAGCAGATAGTCCTTGGGGCTGCATCCGGCGCCCATGCGGACGGCCGCGCGCAGTTCGGCGGGGGTCATGCCGTGCCGGGCGGCATGGTCGGCGACGGTCAACGGCAGACAGGCGTCGCGGGCCAGGGCCTTGAGGACCGCCTCGCCGTCGGGGGCTAGGTCGGCGCGGGCGCGGCGCAGGGCGACGAGGAGCTCGTGCACGGCGGCGCCGGTCTCCACCTCCAGCAGGGGGTTGTCGCGGCGCGCGGCGCGGGCCATGCGCCCGATGACGGCACGCGGTCCCGCGGCGTCGGAGAGGGCCACGACGGGGCGGTCCGGCTCGATGTAGCCGAGTTCGGTGTACGAGGCGGCGGCGGGCCCGGTGAAGTCGACGAAGCCCTCGTCCCAGCCGGTGCCCGCATCGGGCGCGTAGTGGTGCGGGACGCCGGGGGTGAGCCACAGCAGCGCGGGCGCGGTGACGGGCGTACGGCGGCCGTCGGGGTCGGCGTACCACCCGGCGCCGTTGCTGATGACGACGGCGACATGGTGGTCCAGGACCCGGGGGCCGACGGTGGGCAGGGCGCCGTACTGGAGGCCGACGCCGAGACATGCGAGGCCGAGGCGGTGGTGGGCGGGGCCGGGCGTGAAGAACCGCATCCAGGTGTGGTACATGCCCGTACCTCCTGTCCGGCTCTTCGGTCCAAGCAGCGCCGATCTTTGTCCATGGACCCTGACCTGCGCCAGAGGCGAGGGTGGGCGCATGAGCGAGTTCACGGTGGGGGACGAAGACTTTCTGCTGGACGGGCGGCCGGTGCGGGTGCTGTCCGGCGCGCTGCACTACTTCCGGGTGCACGAGGCGCAGTGGGGTCACCGCCTTGCGATGCTGCGGGCGATGGGCCTGAACTGCGTGGAGACGTACGTGCCGTGGAACCTCCACGAGCCGGCGCCGGGGCGGACCCGGGACGTGGCCGCGCTCGGCCGGTTCCTGGACGCGGCCCGGGACGCGGGCCTGTGGGCGATCGTGCGTCCGGGGCCGTACATCTGCGCCGAGTGGGAGAACGGCGGGCTGCCGTACTGGCTGACGGCCGAGGTCGGCGCACGCGCGCGTACCCGTGACGAGCGCTATATGGGGCCCGTGTCGGACTGGTTCGCGCGGCTGCTGCCGGAGATCGTGCCCCGGCAGATCGACCGCGGCGGGCCGGTGATCATGGTGCAGGTCGAGAACGAGTACGGCAGCTACGGCTCGGACGCGGCCTATCTGCGCCGTCTCGCCGACCTGCTGCACGAACTGGGCGTCACGGTCCCGCTGTTCACCTCGGACGGCCCCGAGGACCACATGCTCTCCGGCGGCTCGGTCCCGGGAGTCCTGGCGACGGTGAACTTCGGCTCGCACGCGCGCGTGGCGTTCGAGACGCTGCGCCGGCACCGCCCCGCGGGGCCGCTGATGTGCATGGAGTTCTGGTGCGGCTGGTTCGACCACTGGGGCGGCGAGCACGCCGTACGGGATGCCCGGGACGCGGCGGCGGCGCTGCGGGAGATCCTTCGGTGCGGGGCCTCGGTCAACCTGTACATGGCGCACGGCGGCACGAACTTCGCCGGCTGGGCGGGCGCCAACCGGGGCGGCGGCGCGCTGCACGACGGGCCGCTGGAGCCCGATGTGACGTCGTACGACTACGACGCCCCGATCGACGAGTGCGGCCGCCCCACCGCGAAGTTCCGGGCCTTCCGCGAGGTCCTCGCCGAGTACGCCGACGGCCCGCTGGCCGAAGTCCCGCCCGCGCCCGCGCCGTTGGGAGCGCCGGCCGAGGCCGTCCTGACCGGCTGGGCGCCCCTGACGGACGTACTGGAGACGCTGGGCGGCCCGGAGGTCTCCGGTCCCCTCCCGGCCACCTTCGAGGAACTGGGCGTCGAACGGGGCCTGGTGCGCTACGAGGTGACGGTGCCGGGGCCGCGCGAGCCGTATCCGCTGACGGTGCGCGGGCTGCGGGACCTCGCCGTGGTGTACGTCGACGGGGAGCGGGCCGGGGTGCTGACCGAGGAGTACCCGTGTCTGAAGGAGCCCGTCGCCGGGCACGCGCGCGTGGAGCTGTGGGTGGAGTCCCTGGGCAGGGTCAACTACGGGCCGCGGCTGGGCGAGTCCAAGGGGATCACCGGGGGCGTCCTGCACGAGCGGCAGTTCCTGCACGGCGTACGCGCGCGTGGGCTGCGGCTGGAGGCGCTGGAGGACGCCGGGGCGGTGCGGGCGGTGCCGTGCCGGGAGCTGCCCGGGGACGGTGCCCCGGGGCTCTACCGGGGCACCGTCACGGTGCGGGGCGCCGGTGACGCCCGTCTGGAGCTGCCGTGCTGGACCCGCGGGTTCGTGTGGATCAACGGCTTCGGTCTGGGCCGTTACTGGTCCGCGGGCCCGCAGCGCACCCTGTTCGTGCCGGGGCCCGTGCTGCGCGAGGGCGACAACGAACTGTGGGTGCTGGAGCTGGAAGGGACGGCCCGGACCGGGTCCGGCGAGGCCGGAACTCCGGTCCTGCGGGCCGTCTGACGACCTCGCCGCGGCGGCTGCCTACAGCGCGGCCGCCGCGCGGGCGATGTCGCTCGCGAAGTGGCTGACCTCCGTGTAGACGCCGGGCACCCCGGCACGGGCGCAGCCGTCGCCCCAGCTGACGATGCCGACCTGGATCATCTTGCCCGCGTCGTCCTTGCGGAACATGGGACCGCCGGAGTCGCCCTGGCAGGTGTCGATGCCGCCGCTCTGCCAGCCGGCGCACAGTTCCTCCTTCGACACGAGCCGGTTGCCGTAGTGGCGCTTGCACACGCGGTCGGCGACGAAGGGAACGCTGGCCTTACGGAGCTTGGTCGTGCCCGTGTTGGCCCCCTCCTCGGTGTCGCCCCAGCCCGCGATCGTGAACGTGCCGCGGTTGTACTGGTCCGTCGTGGCGATCTTCAGCGTCGGCTTGTCGATGGGCCGGGCGAGCTTGATCAGCGCCCAGTCCTTGCCGTTGCCGTCGTAGCCCGGGGCGACCTTGACCTTCTTCGACTTCACCTTGATGGCGGCCGAGGAGTTGAGGTCGTTGACACCGGCGGTGACGGTGATGCTGGTGTTGTTGCCGGAGCCCGACATGCAGTGGGCCGCGGTCAGCACCACGTCCTTCTTGTAGAGCGCCCCGCCGCAGCCCATGGAGAGGTGGACCATGAAGGGGAACTCGTTCTGCGCGGCAGTCGTTCCACCGACGATACGGGTGGACGCGGCCTGCGCGCTGACCGGCTGGAGGGAGGCGACGGCGAGCGCGACGGCGCCGACCGCGGCGGCTCTCTTCGCCAGGGAGATGCCGGTTCTCCGGGATATGTGATGGCTCAACATTCGTCCTTTCGTGGGGGGTTGAGCGATCCCGGAGTATGAAGATCAAGGGGCGTCCATGACAAGGACGGATCTCACGTCCCGGGCATGGAACCCCACCAGGGAAAATCCCCTCACATCCCCGTAGAGTGGAATCGGTTTCCAGGCGTCTTGGGGGTACCGGCGTGGCGAACGGCGGACCGGTCCAGCACGGCTTCCCGCATCTGGAGACGGTGCGGGCCTCGATCACCGCGCTCTACAGGCGGCTGTCGTACGACACCGTCCAGACCTTCGCGACCAGCGTGGCCCCTGCCGACGTGGCGTTCTGCGACACCGACGACCTGCATCTGGGCGCGCAGCGGGTGGCCCGCGAGCTGGTGCGGCACTACCGGCTGCCGGACGCCCGGCTGATCGTCGGCTTCCGGGAGATGAGCCACGCGGCGAACGTCGAACTCGCCGCCGGGCCCGAGTACTTCGTCGAGCTGAACGACCGCTTCCGCACCCATCGCCGGGACATCGGGGCGGCCCTCGCCCACGAGGTGACGCATGTGTATCTGCACCGCCTCGGCCTGTCCTTCCCGGGCACCCGCGACAACGAGATCCTCACGGACACGGTGACGACGTATCTGGGCGCGGGCTGGCTGCTGCTCGACGCGTACCGGGAGGACTCGGCGTCCTCGCAGAAGCTGGGGTATCTGACGCCGGAGGAGTTCGGCTACGTCCTCGCCAAGCGGGCGCAGGTCTTCGCCGAGGACCCGTCGATCTGGTTCACCAGCCCGCAGGCGTACACGGCGTACGGCAAGGGTGTGGCGCAGGCCCGGCACGACGAGCAGCAGCCTCCGCTGACGGCGGCCGGCTGGGCGGGGCGGCGGCGCTACGCCCGGGACCGGCGGCATGCGCAGGAGCATCAGGGGGCCGGTCCGGCCGGTCCCCGGGCGGGGGTTCCCTATACGTTCACGCCGGACGGGCATGGGCCGTTGCGGGTGTCGTTTCCGTGTCCTACGTGTCAGCAGCGGATCCGGGTGCCGGTGAAGGGGCGGGTTCGGGCGCGGTGCGGGCTGTGCCGGACGGTGCTCGAATGTGATACGTGAGCGCCTAGTGGGGTGCCGCGTCGTGATGTCGGGCGGCTGCGGGTCGTTCGGGGCTTGTCGCGCAGTTCCCCGCGCCCCTGGAGGGGCATCCCGGTCAAGCTCCGTACACCTGTCCCGGTGTCTCCGCCTCCCCCAGCAACTTCCGTGCCGCCTCTCCCACCTCCCCCGGCGTCCACCTCGCCCCCTGGTCCGCACTCGGGCCCGGCCGCCACCCCTCCATCACCGTGATCCGGCCGCCCTCAGTCTCGAAGACGCGACCCGTGACGCCGGCGCTCGGTTCCGCGCCCAGCCAGACGACCAGCGGGGAGACGTTCTCCGGGGCCATGGCGTCGAAGCCGGAGTCGGGGGCGGTCATCGTGTCGGCGAAGGTGTGCTCCGTCATACGGGTGCGGGCCGCCGGGGCGATCGCGTTGACCTGGACGCCGTAGCGGGCCAGTTCGGCCGCCGCGACCAGGGTGAGACCGACGATCCCGGCCTTCGCGGCGCTGTAGTTCGACTGCCCGACCGAGCCCAGCAGCCCTGCCCCGCTGCTCGTGTTGACGATCCGGGCGGCCGGGGCGCGGCCCGCCTTGGCCTCCGCCCGCCAGTGCGCGGCGGCGTGCTTCAGGGGGAGGAAGTGGCCCTTGAGGTGGACGCGTACGACGGCGTCCCAGTCGTCCTCGTCGAGGTTGACCAGCATCCGGTCGCGCAGGAACCCGGCGTTGTTGACGAGGGTGTCGAGTCGGCCGTACGTGTCCAGCGCGGCCGCCACCAGGGACGCGGCCCCGGCGCTCGTCGCCACGTCGCCGCCGTGCGCGATCGCTTCACCGCCCGCCGCGCGGATCTCCTCGACCACGTGCAGCGAGGGGCCGTCGGCGCCCGGTGTGCCGTCGAGGCCGACACCGAGGTCGTTGACGACGACCTTCGCCCCCTCGGCGGCGAACGCGAGCGCGTGCGCACGGCCGAGCCCCCGGCCCGCCCCGGTGACGACGACGACCCGTCCTTCGCACATCCGGCTCATGTCAAACCTCCTTGTTGGCCGTTGCGGCGTCCAGGAACGCGGGCCGTTCGCCCCCGCCGTGCACATGCAGGCTCGCCCCGCTGATGTAGGCGGCGGCCTCGGAGGCGAGGAAGACGGCGGCCGCGCCGATGTCGGACGGTTCGGCGAGGCGGCCGAGCGGGACGGTGCGCGAGACGGAGGCGATGCCCTCCTCGCCGCCGTAGTGCAGGTGGGACAGTTCGGTGCGGACCATGCCGACGACGAGCGTGTTGACGCGCACCCGCGGCGCCCACTCCACCGCCATCGAGCGGGCCAGGTTCTCCAGGCCCGCCTTGGCCGCCCCGTACGCCGCCGAGCCGGGCGAGGGCCGCCCGCCGCTGACGCTGCCGATCATCACGACGGACCCTCGCGACCGCTCCAGGTGCTCGTACGCGGCGAGCGACGCCGTCAGCGGGGCCACGAGGTTCAGTTCGATGACGCGCGCGTGCCGCTCGGCGTCCGCGTCCGTCAACCTCCGGTACGGCGTGCCACCCGCGTTGTTGACGAGTACGTCCAGCCGGGGCAGAGCCGCGAAGAAGCCCTGTACGGCAGCCGGGTCGCGCAGGTCCAGCGGCCTGAACTCGACGCCCGGGAGCGGGACTTCGGGGGGTCTGCGGGCGCAGATCACGACCTGCGCGCCGGCTTCGGCGAAGGCCCTCGTCACCCCCGCGCCGACGCCGCGCGTACCCCCTGTGACGACAACGACCTTCCCGTCCAGCCCCATTGGCGGCTACCCTTCCACCTAACAAACGTTTGGTGGAAAGGTAGCTGATGCGGCCATGGGTGTCTCCACCTCGTCCCCGGAAAAGGGGTCCGAAGAAGAAGGAATCGCGGTCGTCACGGTCGACTTCCCACCGGTGAACGCCCTGCCGGTGACCGGCTGGTTCGCCCTGGCCGACGCGGTGCGGGAAGCGGGCCGCGATCCGGAGGTCCGGTGTGTCGTCCTCGCGGCGGAGGGGCGCGGGTTCAACGCCGGTGTGGACATCAAGGAGCTCCAGCGGGGCGGGAGCGACGCGCTGATCGGCGTCAACCACGGCTGCGCGGAAGCCTTCGCGGCCGTGTACGAGTGCGAGGTGCCCGTGGTGGCGGCGGTGCACGGCTTCTGTCTGGGCGGCGGCATCGGTCTGGTGGGCAACGCGGACGCGATCGTGGCGAGCGAGGACGCCACCTTCGGGCTGCCGGAGCTGGACCGGGGCGCCCTGGGCGCGGCCACCCATCTGGCCCGCCTGGTCCCCCAGCACCTGATGCGTGCCCTGTACTACACCTCGCGCACCGCGACCGCGGCCGAGCTGCACGCGCACGGCTCGGTGTGGCGGGTCGTGCCGCGCGAGGAACTGCACGCCCGCGCCATGGAGTTGGCGCGCGAGATCGCCGCGAAGGACGGGCGGCTGCTGCGCCTGGCCAAGGCCGCGATCAACGGCATCGACCCGGTCGACGTCCGCCGCAGCTACCGCTTCGAGCAGGGCTTCACCTTCGAGGCGGGCCTCAGCGGGGTGGCCGACCGGGTCCGGGACACCTTCGGAAGGGACGGTGGCTGAGTGAGCGACAAGACGACGACCGCGGACGAGGTCGCATCGCGGCTGCGCAGCGGCATGACGCTCGGCATCGGCGGCTGGGGCTCGCGCCGCAAGCCGATGGCCCTGGTCCGCGCGCTGCTGCGCTCCGACGTCACGGACCTCACGGTCGTCTCGTACGGCGGCCCGGACGTCGGGATGCTGGCCGCCGCGGGACGGATCCGCAAGCTGGTCGCCCCCTTCGTCACCCTCGACTCGATCCCGCTGGAACCGCACTACCGCGCGGCCCGCGAGCGCGGCGCCTTCGAGCTCATGGAGATCGACGAGGCGATGTTCATGTGGGGCCTGCACGCCGCCGCGAACCGGCTGCCGTTCCTGCCGGTGCGGGCGGGGCTGGGTTCGGACGTCATGCGGGTCAACCCCGGCCTGCGGACGGTGACTTCGCCGTACGACGACGGGGAGACGTTCGTGGCCGTGCCCGCCCTGCGGCTGGATGCGGCCCTGGTCCACGTGGGCCGCGCCGACCGGCAGGGCAACGGCCGGTATCTGGGGCCCGACCCCTACTTCGACGACCTCTTCTGCGAGGCCGCGGAGACGGCGTACCTCTCCTGCGAACGGATCGTCGACACGGCCGAGCTGACGAAGGAGGCCGCCCCGCAGTCGCTGCTGATCAAGCGGCACACGGTGACGGGGGTCGTCGAGGCCCCGAACGGCGCGCACTTCACGTCCTGCGCCCCCGACTACGGCCGCGACGAGGCCTTCCAGAAGGCGTACGCGACGACGCCCTGGACGGACTTCGCAGCGCGGTTCCTCGGCGGGGACGAGCAGGCGTACCAGTCGGCGGTCAGGGAGGGGGAATGGACGTCATGACCGAGGCCACCCGTGCCGAGTACTGCGTGATCGCCTGCGCCGAGGCCTGGCGCGACGCCGGGGAGGTGCTGGCGAGCCCGATGGGCCTGATCCCGTCCGTCGGGGCCCGGCTGGCGCGCCTGACCTTCTCGCCGGACCTGCTGCTGACCGACGGCGAGGCGCTGCTGGTCACCCCGGACGGCACCGTGGAGGGCTGGCTGCCGTACCGGCAGCACCTCGCCCTGGTCACCGGGGGCAGGCGGCACGTGATGATGGGCGCGAGCCAGATCGACCGGTACGGCAACCAGAACATCTCGTGCATCGGCGACTGGGAGCGGCCGAAGAGGCAGCTGCTCGGGGTGCGGGGCGCCCCGGTCAACACCCTCAACAACCCGACCAGTTACTGGATCCCCAGGCACTCCCGGCGGGTCTTCGTCGAGAAGGTCGACATGGTGTGCGGGGTCGGATACGACCACGCGGCCGGCGCCCGGTACCACCGGATCCCCCGTGTCGTCTCCGACCTGGGTGTCTTCGACTTCGACACGCCCGACCGGTCGATGCGGCCGGCCACGCTCCACCCGGGCGTCACAGTGGAGCAGGTCAGGGAGGCGACGTCCTTCGAACTGGCCGTCCCGGACGACGTGCCGCGGACCCGGCCGCCCACCGCCGAGGAGCTTCGGCTCATCCGCGAGGTGATCGACCCGGGGAACACCCGCGCCAGGGAGGTCGGCGCGTGATGGAGACGCCGCTGACCCGGCTGGTCGGGGTGCGCCGTCCGATCGTGCAGACGGGGATGGGCTGGGTGGCCGGTCCCCGGCTGGTCTCCGCGACGGCGAACGCGGGGGCGCTGGGCATCCTGGCCTCCGCGACGATGACGATCGACGGGCTGCGTGCGGCGATACGGGAGGTGAAGTCCCGTACGGACGCGCCGTTCGGGGTGAATCTGCGGGCGGACGCCTCGGACGCCGGCGACCGGGTCCGCGTGATGATCGACGAGGGGGTGCGGGTCGCGTCCTTCGCGCTCGCGCCGTCAGTTGAGCTGATGGCCGAGCTCAAGGACGCCGGCGTGGTCGTGATCCCCTCGATCGGTGCCCGGCGGCATGCCGAGAAGGTCGCGGCCTGGGGTGCGGACGCGGTGATCGTGCAGGGCGGGGAGGGCGGCGGGCACACCGGCGAGGTGGCGACGACCGTGCTGTTGCCGCAGGTGGTGGACGCCGTGGAGATACCGGTCGTGGCAGCCGGCGGCTTCTTCGACGGGCGGGGGCTGGTCGCCGCGCTGTCCTACGGGGCGGCCGGCATCGCCATGGGCACGCGGTTCCTGCTGACGTCGGACTCGACGGTGCCGGACGCGGTGAAGGCGCGGTATCTGGCGGCGACCGTACGGGATGTCACGGTCACCACGGCCGTGGACGGCCTGCCCCACCGCATGCTGCGCACCGACCTGGTCGACGCGCTGGAGCGCTCCGGCCGCACGCGGGCGTTCCTCCAGGCGGTCCGCCGGGCGGCGGGCTACCGCAAGCTGTCCGGCACGACCTGGCGCCGCATGCTCCACGACGGCCGGGCACTGCGGCACGGCAAGGACCTGACCTGGAGCCAGGTCCTGCTCGCCGCGAACACCCCGATGCTGCTCAGGGCGTCCATGGTGGACGGTCGCACGGACCTGGGCGTGATGGCCTCCGGACAGGTCGCCGGCGTGATCGACGACCTGCCGTCGTGCGCGGAACTGGTGGACCGGATCATGAAGGAGGCCGAGGACACCTGTCGGCGTCTCACACCCTCTCGATGATCGTCACGTTCGCCTGTCCCCCGCCCTCGCACATCGTCTGGAGCCCGAACCGGCCGCCGGTGCGCTCCAGTTCGTGCAGCAGGGTCGTCATCAGCTTCACGCCCGTCGCGCCCAGCGGATGCCCCAGGGCGATCGCGCCGCCGTTGACGTTGACCTTGTCGGGGTCCGCGCCGGTCTCCTTCAGCCAGGCCAGGACGACCGGCGCGAAGGCCTCGTTGATCTCGACGAGGTCGATGTCGTCGATCGACAGACCCGTCTTCTTCAGGGCGTGGGCGGTGGCGGGTATCGGGGCGGTGAGCATGCGGATGGGATCCTCGCCGCGCACCGAGAGGTGGTGCACCCGGGCCCGGGGCGTGAGGCCATGCTCGCGCACCGCCCGCTCCGAGGCCAGCAGCATCGCCGCCGCGCCGTCGGAGACCTGCGAGGAGCACGCGGCGGTGATCGTGCCGCCGTCGACGACCGGCTTCAGCCCGGCCATCTTCTCCAGCGAGGTGTCCCGGCGCGGCCCCTCGTCGACGCCGACCCGGCCGTACGCCACGGTCTCCCGCTCGAAGCGGCCCTCGTCGATCGCGCGCAGCGCCCGCCGGTGCGAGCGCAGGGCGAACTCCTCCTGGTCCTGCCGGGTGATCCCCCATTTGCCGGCGATCATCTCGGCGCCGACGAACTGATTGACCGGCTTCTCCCCGTACCGCGCCCGCCACCCCTCGCTGCCCGCGAAGGGCCCCGCGGTCAGCCCGAGCGGCTCGGCGGCCTGCCGGGTGGCGAAGGCGATGGGGATCATCGACATGTTCTGCACGCCGCCCGCGACCACCAGGTCCTGGGTGCCGGACAGCACGCCCTGCGCGGCGAAGTGCACGGCCTGCTGCGAGGACCCGCACTGCCGGTCCACGGTCACGCCCGGCACCTCCTCGGGCAGCCCGGCGGCCAGCCAGCAGGTCCGCGCGATGTCCCCGGCCTGCGGCCCGACGGCGTCCAGACAGCCGAAGACGACGTCCTCGACGGCCGCCGGGTCCATGCCCGCGCGCTGCACCAGCGCCTTGAGGACATGCGCGCCCAGGTCGGCCGGATGGACCCCGCTGAGTCCTCCTCCGCGCCGCCCGACGGGCGTACGGACCGCTTCGACGATGTAGGCCTCGGCCATGGCAACTCCCCGGTGGGAACAGTGGGTTATGTGCGTACGGCGATCCCGTCCAGCACCATCGACAGGTACTGCCGGGCGATCTCCTCGGGGCTGTGCTGTCCGCCGGGCCGGTACCAGGACGCGGCGACCCACACCGTGTCGCGCACGAACCGGTAGGTCAGCCGGACGTCGAGGTCGGACCGGAACACCCCGGCCGCGACCCCGCGCTCCAGCGTGGACAGCCAAGCCTTCTCGAACTTGCGCTGCGACTCGGCGAGAAACGAGAACCGCTCCTGCGCGACGAGCTGCCGGTTCTCCTTCTGGTAGATCGCGACGGCGGCGCGGTGCCGGTCGATCTCCCGGAACGACTCGGTGACCAGCGCCTCCAGCGTCTCGCGGGGGCCCAGCTCGGCTTCCAGGACGGCGTCGTAGCCGCTCCACAGCTCGTCGAGGAAGGTCCGCAGGATCTCTTCGAGCATCGACTCCTTGGAGTCGAAGTGGTAGTAGAGGCTGCCCGCGAGCATGCCCGCGTGGTCGGCGATCTTGCGTACGGTGGTGGCGTTGTAGCCCTGCTCGGCGAAGACCTCGGCGGCGGTTTCGAGGAGTTCGCGACGCCGAGCGGCCGCGGCGGTCACCTGGGTCTTCTTCTTGGTCGGCACGGGTCCATTGTCGTCCTAGGCGTGCTGGCTGCTGACGGGGACGATCTCCCCGGTCATGTACGAGGAGTAGTCCGAGGCCAGGAAGACGATCACGTTGGCCACCTCCCAGGGCTCGGCGTACCGCCCGAACGCCTCCCGCGCGGTCAGCTCCTGGAGCAGTTCGGGGGTCGTCACCTTCGCGAGGTGCGGGTGCATGGCGAGGGACGGCGAGACCGCGTTGACCCGCACGCCGTACTCGGCGGCCTCGATCGCCGCGCACCGGGTCAGCGCCATCACGCCCGCCTTGGCGGCCGCGTAGTGCGCCTGTCCGGCCTGGGCGCGCCAGCCGACGACGGAGGCGTTGTTGACGATCACGCCGCCGCCGGTGTCCCGCATCCGGCGCAGGGCGGCCCGGGTGCATCTGAAGGTGCCGTTCAAGGTGACGTCTAGGACCTTCGACCACTGTTCGTCGGTCATGTCGGCGAGCGGAGAAGTCCCGCCGAGGCCGGCGTTGTTGACGACGACGTCGAGCCGGCCGTGCTCCCGCACGGCGGTGTCGAACAGCGCGCGCACCTGTGTCTCGTCGGTGACGTCGCACACCGCGGAGCTGACCGCGCCCTCGAACTCCCGGGCCAGTTCGGCCTCGTGCTCCTTCAGCCGCCGTGCGTGCGCGTCGCTGATCAGCACGCGCGCGCCCTCTTCGAGGAAGCGGCGGGCGGTCGACCCGCCGATGCCGGCACCGGCCGCCGCGGTGATGACGGCGGTGCGCCCACGGAGCAGTCCGTGCCCGGGAACGTACGTCGGTGCCTCGACGTTTGTCATGGCAGCACGCTAACCTACCAAACACTTGTTAGGGAAGACCGGTAAGCCCGCAGGGAGGGAGCGCGACCGTGGATCTGCGTCACTCGGCCGGGGACGAGGCGTTCCGCGCCGAGGCCCGTGCCTGGCTGCACGCGCATGTGCCGCCCGATCCGCTCCCCTCCCTGGAGACCGAGGAGGGTTTCGCGGCGCACCGGGTCTGGGAGGCCGAACTCGCCGCGGACCGCTGGTCGGTGGTGAACTGGCCGGCCGAGTACGGCGGCCGGGACGCCTCACTGATGCGCTGGCTGCTGTTCGAGGAGGAGTACTACGCGGCGGGGGCGCCCGGCCGCGTCGGTCAGAACGGCGTCAGCCTGCTGGCCCCGACCCTCTTCGACCACGGCACCGAGGAGCAACGCGCGCGCGTGCTCCCGTCCATGGCCACCGGCGAGGTGATCTGGGCGCAGGCGTGGTCGGAGCCGGAGGCGGGCTCCGACCTCGCCTCACTGAGGTCCAGGGGCGTGCGCACGGACGGCGGCTGGCTGCTCAGCGGCCAGAAGACGTGGTCCTCGCGGGCCGCCTTCGCCGACCGCGCGTTCGGCCTGTTCCGCACCGACCCGGACACCCCGAAGCCCCACCAGGGCCTGACCTACCTGATGTTCGACCTGCGCGCCCCCGGGGTCACGGTCCGCCCCATCGCGCGTCTCGACGGCAAGCCCGCCTTCGCCGAGCTGTTCCTGGACGAGGTGTTCGTGCCCGACGAGGACGTCATCGGCGGGCCCGGCCAGGGCTGGCGGATCGCGATGGCGGCGGCGGGCAACGAACGCGGTCTGATGCTGCGCTCCCCCGGCCGTTTCCTCGCGGGCGCCGACCGGTTGCACCGCCTCTGGCAGTCCCAGGGCAGCCCCGGGTACGCACGTGACCGGGTGGCCGACGCCCTGATCGGCGCCCGCGCCTACCAGCTCTTCACCTACGCCGCCGCCTCCCGCTTCCTCGACGGCGGTGGGGGTCCCCCCGCGCGAGCGGATTCGAGCGTGGGGGAGATCGGCACGGAGTCCAGCCTGAACAAGGTCTTCTGGTCGGAGTACGACATCGCGCTGCACGAGACGGCCCTCGATCTCCTGGGCGCCGACGGCGAGCTGGCCGACTCCGACTGGTCCGAGCGCTATGTCTTCTCCCTGGCCGGGCCCATCTACGCCGGGACGAACGAGATCCAGCGCGACATCATCGCCGAGCGGCTGCTCGGCCTGCCGAAGGGGCGCCGCTGATGAGGTTCCTCCTCGACGCCGAGCAGCGCGCCTTCACCGGCTCCCTGGACGCGATGCTGACGGCGGCGGACACACCGTCGGTGGTGCGGGAGTGGAGCCGGGGCGAGCACGCGAGTGGCCGGTCGCTGTGGTCGCGGGTCGCCGATGCGGGGGTGTTCGCGCTGGCGGTGCCCGAGGTTCACGAAGGGCTGGGCGTGCGGCCCGTGGAACTCGTCGTCGCCTTCGTGGAGTTGGGCCGTCACGCGGTGCCGGGGCCGCTGGTGGAGACGGTCGCGGCGGCGGCACTGCTCTCCGGCCTGCCGGACCCCGGCCCGGCCAAGCGGCTGCTGCCGGCGCTGGCGGCGGGGGACGCCATGGCGACGCTGGCGTGGCGGACGCCGTACGCCCTGGACGGCGACGTGGCCGCGACACGCCTCGCGCTCACCGCCGAGGGCCTGCGCCTCGCCCCCGGCCACGGCCCGGTGCGGGCCTCCCTGGACCCGGCCCGCCGCCTCACCCCGCTGGACCCCGGCGGCGAACTCCTCGCCACCGACCCGCCCACCGCCGAAGCCCTCAAGTGGGCCCGTCTGGCCACGGCGGCCCAGGCCCTCGGTGTCGGCCTCACCCTGCTCGACCGGACCGTCACCCACGTCAAGCAGCGCACCCAGTTCGGTGTCCCCGTGGGCTCCTTCCAGGCCGTCAAGCACCGCCTGGCGGACGCGAAGGTGGCGCTGGAGTTCGCCCGGCCCCTGCTGTTCGGCGCCGCCCTCACCATGGACCCGGCCGACGTCGCCGCCGCCAAGGTCACGGCCTGCGAGGCCGCGTACGCCGCCGCCCGGACCGCGCTCCAGTTGCACGGCGCGATCGGCTACACCGCGGAGTACGACCTGTCGCTGTGGCTGACCAAGGCCCGCGTCCTGCGCACCGCGTGGGGCGGCCCGCAGGAGTGCCGGGCCGAGGTGCTCAGTGGCGGTGCTCGCCGCTGGTGACCTCGCGGTACTCCTCCACCGTCGGCTTCTCGATCCGCGACGCGGACCCGAACATCGCCCGCGCCAGCCGGGCCCGCACCCGCTGGGAGGGGGTGACCCGGCGCCGGACGCCGTTCGCGTCGACCGTCGGCCCGATCTCGTACGGCGGATGCTGTTCGTGCTGGGTCAGGGTGTGCAGCTGACCTTGCGTGAGCGGCTCGTGGACCTCGATGTACTCGCCGTGCGGCAGCCGTTTGATGGTGCCCGTCTCCCGGCCGTGCAGCACGTTGTCCCGGTCCCGGCGTTGCAGCCCGAGACAGATCCGCTTGGTCACGACATAGGTCAGCACCGGCACCACGAACACCGCGATCCGCACGAACCAGGTGATCACGTTGATGGACAGATGCAGATGCGTGGCCACGATGTCGTTGCCGCCGCCGATCAGCAGCACCGCGTACAGGCTCAGCCAGGCCGCGCCGAGCCCGGTGCGCACGGGCACGTTGCGCGGCCGGTCGAGGATGTGGTGCTCCCGTCTGTCGCCGGTGACCCATGCCTCCAGGAAGGGATAGAGGCCGAGCGCGAGCAGGATCAGCGGGAAGAGCGAGAAGGGGATGAAGACGCCCAGTTCCAGGGTGTGGCCCCAGGCGTTGAGCTCCCATCCCGGCATCACCCGGATCAGGCCCTCGGAGAAGCCGAGGTACCAGTCCGGCTGGGCGCCGGTGGTCACCAGGTCGGGCCGGTAGGGCCCGAACGCCCACACGGGGTTGATGCTGGCGACGCCGCCCATGAGCGCCAGCACGCCGAAGACCAGGAAGAAGAAGCCGCCCGCCTTGGCCATGTACACCGGCAGGAACGGCATGCCGACGACCGACTTCTGGTCGCGGCCGGGACCCGGGTACTGCGTGTGCTTGTGGTAGAAGACCAGGATCAGATGGGCGACGACCAGGCCCAGCATGATCCCGGGCAGCAGCAGGATGTGGACCGGGTACAGCCGCGCGATGAAGTCCTCGCCGGGGAACTCCCCGCCGAAGAGGAAGAACGCCAGATACGTCCCGACGATCGGCACCGACAGGATCGCGCCGTACGCGAACCGCAGGCCGGTGCCGGACAGCAGGTCGTCGGGGAGGGAGTAGCCGGTCAGGCCGGTGATGATGCCGAGCATCAGCAGGGTCCAGCCGAACACCCAGTTCAGCTCGCGCGGCTTGCGGAAGGCGCCGGTGAAGAACACCCGCATCATGTGCACGAGCATGCCGGTGACGAAGACCAGCGCCGCCCAGTGGTGGATCTGCCGGATCAGCAGCCCGCCGCGCACGTCGAAGCTGATGTCGAGCGTGGACTCGTAGGCCCTCGTCATCAGGACGCCGTTGAGCGGCTCGTAGGTGCCGTTGTAGACGACCTCGGCTGTGCTCGGCTCGAAGAACAGGGTGAGGTAGACGCCGGTGAGGATCAGTACGAGGAAGCTGTAGAGGCAGACCTCGCCCAGCATGAACGACCAGTGGTCCGGAAAGACCTTGCGCATGTTGGCCTTGGCCAGCGCGTAGATCCCGAGCCGCCCGTCCGCCCAGTCGGCGACCCGCTCGCCCTTCCCCGGCGGTGCGGACCGTCGCCCCGCAGCCGCCCCGTTGCCCGATCCCGCGCCGTCCATAGACCGTCGCCCTCCCGTCGGATCGCCTCAGGGTGTCACGGGGGTGGGGGCCCGGCCAACGGTGCGGACAAGCCGGAAACCCGGGCCGTCACGGCCGTACGATCCCCTGGGCCCGCGCGGCGACCAGCCACTTCGGGAACTCCCCGACCAGGCGGTCGTACAGCTCGGCCTCGGAGACCCTGCCCGGGTCCGCGCCGGCGTGGAAGAACCCGGCGTTGTCGACCACCCGCTTCTGCGGCACGGCGAGGTCGTCGAGCTTGCGCAGGAAGTCGAACTGCTTGCTCGTCGGGTCCCCGAACCCGACGAACTGCCAGAACAGCGGAAGCCTGGCCGCCTTGCACAGATAGCGTTCCGCGGCGAGCTTGTTGATGGGGCCGCCGTCGGTCTGGAACACGACCAGGGCGGGGTCCGTGGAGCCGCTGTCCAGGTAGTGGTCGATGACGGCGTCCATGGCCAGGTGGTAGCTGGTCTTGCCCATGTGCCCGAGTCCGGCCACGATCCGCTCGATCCGGCCCCGGTGGTCGGCGAGCGCGATGTCCGTGACGGCGTCGACGTCGGTGGAGAAGAAGACCACCGGAACCGTGCCGTCGTCGTCGAAGTGCGCCGACATCCCGAGCACCCGGTCGGCGAGCGCCTGCACGCTGCCGTCCTTGTAGTACGGCTTCATCGAACCCGAGTAGTCGACCACGAGATAGACCGCGGCCCGCACCCCGTCGAGCCCGTGCTTGCGGAGCGACACCCCGGCGCTCTTGTACAGGCTGACCAGCGCGGGCGCGGTCTCCTCCACCTTGCTCAGACTGATCGCCGCCATATGCTTTCCCCCTCGCGCGTCACACTGGCTGCCGAGATTACGACACCATGGGCCCCGCCCCTCCCTCGGCCCACAGGTGTTCGATATTTTGTTCGCCGCCGTCCCCACCGGCTCACCGTTCGTCCAGTTCTCCGAGGAGCCGGCTGTGGAGCCCGAGTCCACCCAGTCCGAGTCGCCCCAGCCCACCGTCACGACCTGCTATCGCCATCCCAGGGTCGAGTCCCACGTCCGCTGCACCCGCTGCGACCGGTACATCTGCCCGGACTGCATGCGCGAGGCGGCGGTCGGCCACCAGTGCGTGGAGTGTGTGAAGGACGGCGCGCGGTCGGTGCGGCAGGCCCGGACGGTCGTCGGCGGCCGGATCGCCGCGACCCCGCTGGTGACGTCGGTGCTCATCGGGCTGAACGTCCTCGCCTATCTGGCCGAGGTGGTGCGCCCGGAGATCCTTGACCGGTTCTCGATGCTCAGCGCCCGGCTGGTCGGGCCGGACGGCGGCTTCTACCTCTACCAGTCGGGGTACCCGTCGGACTTCCACGCCGAGGGCGTGGTCGCCGGGCAGTGGGAGCGGTTGCTCACCGGCGGTTTCCTGCATCTGCCGCCGACGGAGGGCACCTTCGGGCTGCTGCACATCGTGATGAACATGCTCTCGCTGTGGCAGCTGGGCCGGGTCGTGGAGCCCATGCTGGGCCGGATCCGCTATGTCGCCCTCTATCTGCTGGCGACCCTCGGCGGCTCGGTCTTCGAGCTGCTGCTCACCGAGGTGAACGTGGAGTCGGTCGGCGCGTCGGGCGCGATCTTCGGGCTCGGCGCCGCTTACTACGTCCTCGCCCGCCGGGTCGGCGCGGACATGCGGTCCGTCAACCGGTTCATGGTCTTCCTGCTGCTGTGGCTGCTGCTGTCCGCCGGCCTCACCTCCTGGCAGGGCCACCTCGGCGGACTGCTGACCGGCGCGGCGGTGACGTTCGCCTACGCGTACGCCCCGCGCGGGCCGCGGCAGGCCCTGATCCAGGCGGTCGCGTGTGCGGGCGTGCTGGTCCTGCTGGCGGCGGTCGCGTTCGCCAAGGTGTCCGAGCTGACCGGTGGAGGCGTGGCCCAGTGAGACGTACCGGCATCCTGCTGTTCGCGGCCGTCCCCGTGGCCATCACCGCGGCCGCCTACTTCCTCGTCCCGACCGACTCCGCCGACAGCCCGGCCGAGCCGCCCGTCGTCACCACGCAGCAGACCTCCCGCCAGGACGCCAAGAGCCGCGCCGAGCAGGAGCGGGCGGCCGACGACAAGCTGATCGCGGGCCTGCCGCTGGGCCTCGCCGCCCCGGCGAAGAAAGCACTGGCCCAGCAACTGGTGTCCAGCGCCGAGAACTCGACCCTGAACTGGCGCACCACCTTCGGCTACATCGAGGACATCGGCGACGGCCAGGGCTACACGGCCGGCATCATCGGCTTCTGCACCGGCACCAACGACCTGCGCACCCTGGTCGAGCGCTACACCGACGAGCATCCGGACAACGGGCTCGCCAAGTACCTGCCCGCCCTGCGCGCGGTCGACGGCACCGACTCGCACGAGGGTCTCGACCCCGGCTTCACGGCCGCCTGGAAGGCGGAGGCCCGGCAGCCGGCGTTCCAGGAGGCGCAGCTCGCCGAGCGCGACCGCGCCTACTTCGAACCTGCGGTCCGTCTCGCCAAGCTCGACGGCCTCGGAACGCTGGGCCAGTTCATCTACTACGACGCGATGGTCTTCCACGGCCCCGGCATCGACGACGACGGCTTCTACGTCCTGCGCGAGCGTGCCCTGCGCGAGGCGGACTCCCCGTCCCAGGGCGGCTCCGAGAAGGCGTATCTGGACATCTTCCTGGACATCCGCCGCGAGGCCATGAAGGAGAAACGTCCCGGCACCGACACCAGCCGCATCGACACGGCCCAGCGGCAGTTCCTGTACGACGGGAACCTCAAGCTCACGACACCGCTGCGGTGGCAGGTGTACGGGGAGACGTACAGGGTGCCCTGAAATCGCGACGGTTCGACAGCGCGCCCCTGAAGGGGCGCGGGGAACCGCGCGGCCGGCCAGGACGGCGCCGCAGCCGGCCGACTCCCAGAAAGGGCGACGGCGCCCGCCCATTCGTCCGGTCGGGGACAAGGGGCAGGCGCCGTCAGTGTTCCGTACGCCGTTGTACGGGACGTTCTCGGTGATCCTCCGGATCAGACCATCAGCGAGCGGTCCGTCGGCTTGATCGGGGCCGGCAGGTCGCTGGCGCCGGTCAGGAAGCGGTCGCAGCCGCGGGCGGCCGAGCGGCCCTCCGCGATGGCCCACACGATCAGCGACTGACCGCGGCCCGCGTCACCGGCGACGAACACGCCCGGGACGTTGGTCTGGAAGTCGGCGTCGCGGGCGATGTTACCGCGCTCGTCCAGGTCCAGGCCGAACTGCTCGACCACGCCGTTCTCCCGGTCGGTGCCGGTGAAGCCCATGGCGAGGGTGACCAGCTGGGCCGGGATCTTGCGCTCGGTGCCCGGCTTCGGGGTCAGCTTGCCGTCGATGAACTCCACCTCGGTGAGGTGCAGCCACTGGACGTTGCCGTCCTCGTCGCCCTCGAAGTGGGTGGTGGAGACGGAGTAGACCCGCTCGCCGCCCTCCTCGTGCGCCGAGGTGACCTTGTAGAGCATCGGGAAGGTCGGCCACGGCTGGTGCGGGGCACGGTCCTCGCCCGGCCGGGGCATGATCTCCAGCTGCGTGACGGACGCCGCGCCCTGGCGGTGGGCGGTGCCCACGCAGTCGGCGCCGGTGTCGCCGCCGCCGATGACGACGACGTGCTTGCCCTCGGCCGAGATCGGGGAGGTGACGTAGTCGCCCTCCTGGACCTTGTTGGCCAGCGGCAGGTACTCCATCGCCTGGTAGACGCCCTTGAGCTCCCGCCCGGGGACGGGGAGGTCACGGGCGGTGGTGGCGCCGGCGGCGATCACGACGGCGTCGTACCGCTTCTTGAGGTCGGTCGCCTTGAGGTCGCGGCCGATCTCGATGCCGGTACGGAAGCGGGTGCCCTCCGCGCGCATCTGCTCGATACGGCGGTTGATGTGCCGCTTCTCCATCTTGAACTCGGGGATGCCGTAGCGGAGCAGGCCGCCGATGCGGTCGGCGCGCTCGTAGACGGCGACGGTGTGGCCGGCCCGGGTCAGCTGCTGGGCGGCGGCCAGGCCCGCCGGGCCCGAGCCGATGACGGCGACGGTCTTGCCGGACAGGCGCTCGGGGACCTGCGGTTCGACGTCACCGCTGTCCCACGCCTTGTCGATGATGGAGACCTCGACGTTCTTGATGGTGACGGCCGGCTGGTTGATGCCGAGCACGCACGCCGACTCGCAGGGAGCGGGGCAGAGGCGACCGGTGAACTCCGGGAAGTTGTTGGTCGCGTGCAGCCGCTCGCTGGCGGCGGCCCAGTCCTCGCGGTAGGCGTAGTCGTTCCACTCGGGGATGAGGTTCCCGAGCGGACAGCCGTTGTGGCAGAACGGGATGCCGCAGTCCATGCAGCGGCTGGCCTGCTTGCTGATGATCGGCAGCAGGGAGCCGGGGACGTAGACCTCGTTCCAGTCCTTCAGACGCACGTCAACCGGGCGGGACTTGGCGACCTCGCGGCCGTGGTTCAGGAAGCCCTTCGGGTCAGCCATTGATCGCCGCCTCCATCATCTTCTCGGTGATCTCGGACTCGGAGAGTCCCGCCTGCTCGGCGGCGTCCTTGGCGGCGAGCACTGCCTTGTACGTGCTGGGGATGATCTTGCTGAAGCGCTCGACGGCGGTGTCCCACTCGGCCAGGAGCTTCTCGGCGACCGTGGAGCCGGTCTCCTCCTGGTGGCGGCGCACGACGTCGTGCAGCCACTGCTTGTCGGTGTCGTCGAGGGTCTCGACGGCGCTCACATTGCCGACGTTGACGTTGTCGCGGTCGAGGTCGATGACGTAGGCGATGCCGCCGGACATGCCGGCCGCGAAGTTACGGCCCGTCTCGCCCAGGACCACCGCGTGGCCACCGGTCATGTACTCGCAGCCGTGGTCGCCCACGCCCTCGGAGACGACCGTCGCGCCGGAGTTGCGGACGCAGAACCGCTCACCGGTACGGCCGCGCAGGAACAGCTCGCCGCCGGTCGCGCCGTAGGCGATGGTGTTGCCCGCGATCGTCGAGTACTCGGCGAGGTGGTCGGCGGCCCGGTCCGGGCGGACGATCACACGGCCGCCGGAGAGGCCCTTGCCGACGTAGTCGTTGGCGTCGCCCTCCAGGCGCAGCGTGACACCGCGCGGGAGGAAGGCACCGAAGGACTGGCCCGCGCTGCCGGTGAAGGTGATGTCGATGGTGTCGTCGGGCAGACCGGCACCGCCGAACTTCTTCGTCACCTCGTGGCCGAGCATGGTGCCGACCGTGCGGTTGATGTTGCGGACCTTGATCTGCGCGCGCACCGGCTGGGCGTCGGTCGCGGAGTCCGCGGCCAGCGCGTCGGCGGCGAGCTTGATGAGCTCGTTGTCGAGCGCCTTCGCCAGGCCGTGGTCCTGCTCGATCAGCTGGTGGCGCACCGCGCCCTCGGGCAGCTCGGGCACGTGGAACAGCGGCTCCAGGTCCAGGCCCTGCGCCTTCCAGTGGTCGACGGCACGCGTGACGTCCAGCGTCTCGGCGTGGCCGACGGCCTCCTCGATGGTGCGGAAGCCCAGCTCGGCGAGGATCTCGCGGACCTCCTCGGCGATGAACTGGAAGAAGTTCACGACGTACTCGGCCTTGCCGGAGAACCGGTCGCGCAGCGTCGGGTTCTGGGTGGCGATGCCGACCGGGCAGGTGTCCAGGTGGCAGACGCGCATCATGATGCAGCCGGAGACGACGAGCGGCGCGGTCGCGAAACCGAACTCCTCGGCGCCGAGCAGCGCGGCGATGACGACGTCGCGGCCGGTCTTCAGCTGACCGTCGGTCTGCACGACGATGCGGTCGCGCAGGCCGTTGAGCAGCAGGGTCTGCTGGGTCTCGGCGAGGCCGAGCTCCCAGGGGCCGCCCGCGTGCTTGAGCGAGGTGAGCGGGGAGGCACCCGTACCGCCGTCGTGGCCGGAGATGAGCACCACGTCCGCGTGTGCCTTGGAGACACCCGCGGCGACGGTGCCGACGCCGACCTCGGAGACCAGCTTGACGTGAATCCGCGCCTGCGGGTTCGCGTTCTTCAGGTCGTGGATCAGCTGGGCCAGGTCCTCGATGGAGTAGATGTCGTGGTGCGGCGGCGGGGAGATCAGGCCCACGCCCGGCGTCGAGTGACGCGTCTTGGCGACCCACGGGTAGACCTTGTGGCCGGGCAGCTGGCCGCCCTCGCCGGGCTTGGCGCCCTGGGCCATCTTGATCTGGATGTCGTCGGCGTTGACCAGGTACTCGGACGTGACACCGAAGCGGCCGGAGGCGACCTGCTTGATGCTGGACCGGCGCGCCGGGTCGTACAGACGGTCCGGGTCCTCGCCGCCCTCACCGGTGTTGGACTTGCCGCCAAGCTGGTTCATGGCGATGGCGAGGGTCTCGTGCGCCTCCTTGGAGATGGAGCCGTACGACATGGCGCCGGTGGAGAAGCGCTTGACGATCTCGGAAGCGGGCTCGACCTCGTCGATGGAGATCGGCTGCCGGTCGGACTTGAAGCCGAACATGCCGCGCAGCGTCATCAGACGCTCGGACTGCTCGTTCACCCGGTCCGTGTACTTCTTGAAGATGTCGTAGCGGTTGGATCGCGTCGAGTGCTGGAGGCGGAAGACCGTCTCCGGGTCGAACAGGTGCGGCTCGCCCTCGCGGCGCCACTGGTACTCGCCGCCGATCTCGAGGGCGCGGTGGGCCGGGGCGATGCCGCTGGCCGGGTACGCCTTCGCGTGGCGGGCGGCGACCTCCTTGGCGATGACGTCGATACCGACGCCGCCGATCTTGGTGGCCGTGCCGTTGAAGTACTTCTCCACGAAGGCGTCGTCGAGACCGACGGCCTCGAAGACCTGGGCGCCTCGGTAGGAGGCGACGGTGGAGATGCCCATCTTGGACATGACCTTCAGGACGCCCTTGCCGAGGGCGTAGATCAGGTTGCGGATCGCCGTCTCGGCCTCGATGCCGGGCAGGAAGGTGCCGGCGCGGACCAGGTCCTCGACGGACTCCATCGCCAGGTACGGGTTGACCGCGGCGGCGCCGAAGCCGATGAGCAGCGCGACGTGGTGGACCTCGCGGACGTCGCCGGCCTCGACCAGCAGGCCCACGTGGGTGCGCTGCTTGGTGCGGATGAGGTGGTGGTGGACGGCCGCGGTGAGCAGCAGCGACGGGATCGGCGCGTGCTCGGCGTCGGAGTGGCGGTCCGACAGCACGATCAGCCGGGCGCCGTTCTCGATGGCGGCGTCGGCCTCGGCGCAGATCTCCTCTATGCGCGCGGCCAGCGTGTCGCCGCCGCCGTGCACCCGGTACAGGCCGGACAGGGTCGCGGCCTTGAAGCCGGGCATGTCGCCGTCGGCGTTGATGTGGATGAGCTTGGCCAGCTCGTCGTTGTCGATCACCGGGAACGGCAGGGTGACGCTGCGACAGGAGGCGGCCGTCGGGTCGAGCAGGTTGCCCTGCGGGCCCAGCGAGGAGTTCAGCGAGGTGACGAGCTCCTCGCGGATGGCGTCCAGCGGCGGGTTGGTGACCTGCGCGAACAGCTGGGTGAAGTAGTCGAAGAGCAGACGCGGGCGCTCGCTGAGCGCGGCGATCGGCGAGTCGGTACCCATCGAACCGATCGGCTCGGCACCGGCCTTGGCCATCGGGGCGACGATGACGCGCAGCTCCTCCTCGGTGTAACCGAAGGTCTGCTGGCGGCGGGTGACCGAGGCGTGGGTGTGCACGATGTGCTCACGCTCGGGCAGGTCGGAGAGCTCGATCTCGCCGGCCTCCAGCCACTCCGCGTAGGGCTGCTCGGCGGCGAGCTGGGCCTTGATCTCGTCGTCCTCGATGATGCGGTGCTCGGCGGTGTCCACGAGGAACATGCGGCCGGGCTGGAGGCGGCCCTTGCGGACGACCTTCGCGGGGTCGATGTCGAGGACGCCGACCTCGGAGCCGAGGACGACGAGGCCGTCGTCGGTGACCCAGTAGCGGCCGGGGCGCAGGCCGTTGCGGTCGAGGACGGCGCCGACCTGGGTGCCGTCGGTGAAGGTGACACAGGCCGGGCCGTCCCAGGGCTCCATCATCGTGGAGTGGAACTGGTAGAAGGCGCGCCGGGCCGGGTCCATGGAGTCGTGGTTCTCCCACGCCTCGGGGATCATCATCAGCACGGAGTGCGGCAGCGAACGGCCGCCCAGGTGCAGGAGTTCGAGCACCTCGTCGAAGGACGCGGAGTCGGAGGCGTCCGGGGTGCACACCGGGAAGATGCGGTCGAGCGCCTTGTCGTCGGACCCGAACAGGTCGGAGACGAGCTGCGACTCGCGGGCCACCATCCAGTTGCGGTTGCCCTTGACGGTGTTGATCTCACCGTTGTGCGCGACGAAGCGGTACGGGTGCGCCAGCGGCCACGACGGGAAGGTGTTCGTCGAGAAGCGCGAGTGGACGAGGGCGACGGCCGAGGCGAAGCGGCGGTCGGACAGGTCCGGGAAGAAGGGCTCCAGCTGGCCGGTGGTCAGCATGCCCTTGTAAACAATCGTGCGAGCCGACAGCGACGGGAAGTAGACACCGACCTCGCGCTCGGCGCGCTTGCGCAGTACGAAGGCCTTGCGGTCGAGCGCGATGTCCTTCGAGGAACCGTCAGCCACGAAGACCTGGCGGAAGGCGGGCATCGTCGAGCGGGCCGTGGCACCGAGCAGCTCGGGGGCGACGGGAACCTCGCGCCAGCCGAGGACGGTCAGACCCTCCTCGGACGCGATCGTCTCGATCTGCGAGACGGCGTCCTGGGTCCCCTCCTCCGGCAGGAAGGCGATACCGACGGCGTACGCACCGGCCTCGGGAAGCTCGAATCCGGTCACCTCACGCAGGAAGGCGTCCGGCACCTGGGAAAGGATGCCCGCGCCGTCGCCCGAGTCGGGCTCGGAACCCGTGGCGCCGCGGTGTTCGAGATTGCGCAGAACGGTGAGCGCCTGCTCGACCAGCGTGTGGCTCGCCTCACCGGTGAGGGTGGCCACGAAGCCGACGCCACAGGCGTCGTGCTCGTTGCGGGGGTCGTACATACCCTGCGCAGCAGGGCGAGCATCCATGAACGACCAGTTCTGGCCATTCGTGGAGTGCTGGGACGGCTGGCGCGGCGTACGCATCGGCTCTCCCGTCGTCGTCATCTGGCATATGCAAATTGCCGAGGGACGACGTTGGCCCTCTGCGTGAGTGCAAAATTTCGTGCAGGTTACATGATGGGGCGGTTCTCGGGAAGCGGGATAATCCGTTCCACCATGCGGACACCACGGGCTACGGCAAGGGTTCCGCGCACATGGCTCGAAGTATGTGGGGACCGAGCGGGACAGGTCTGTGTCCGACGGTCCAGGGGGCGGAGGAGGCGTCGTCGCCGACCCCGCGAGTGCGCCCCAGGCGTCATTGCCCACAGCGCTTACGGCTCATGCCCCGTGGTCACGCATCCGAAACCAGCGAGTAACGGCTACTTATGCGGCCCAACGCATAAGTTCCAGCCGAGCTATCCTACGGCCGTTCCGAACAAACTGCCCAGGGCGTACGTCACACCGGCCGCGGCACCACCCAGGGCGAGCTGCCGCAGACCGCTGTACCACCAGCTGCGCGCAGTCACCTTGGCCACGACCGCACCGCACAGGAAGAGGCCGAGAAGCGCCAGCAGCAGGGCCGGCCACAGGGTGGTGGCACCGAGCAGATACGGCAGTACGGGCAGCAGGGCACCCAGCGCGAACGAGCCGAACGACGAGACGGCCGCGACCAGCGGCGACGGCAGATCGCCGGGGTCGATGCCGAGCTCCTCGCGGGCATGTATCTCAAGGGCCAGCTCGGGATCGCGCGAGAGCTGCTCGGCGACGGCCTTCGCGAGCTCGGGTTCGACGCCTCGGGCCTGATACAGCGCGGCGAGCTCGGCCTCCTCGTCCTTGGGGTGCTTGCGCAGCTCCCGGCGCTCGACGTCCAGCTCGGCCTCGACGAGCTCGCGCTGCGAGGCGACGGAGGTGTACTCACCGGCGGCCATGGAGAAGGCACCGGCCGCGAGACCGGCGAGACCGCTCAGCACGATGGTCTGATGACTGACCGCACCACCCGCGACACCGGTCATCAGAGCGAGGTTGGAGACCAGGCCGTCCATCGCACCGAAGACGGCGGGGCGCAGCCAGCCACCGTTCACATCGCGGTGCGTGTGGTTGTCACGGTGCGCCTCGTGCAGCGCGGCCTCGGTTTCGATGATGGCCATGAAGGTGTCCCCCAGGTACTCAGGTAAGGCTGTCTTTAGACGAGTTCTACTCTTCGACAACGCCAAATCTACGCCGGGAAATTCCACCTCGCCAGCAAGGAAAGGCTCGTCTAACCTGCGGTTTTGCCTAGAACGCTCATTCGTGGAGGGGTGTGCACAAATGTCGACCGGGTGTCTCTGAGGCTTCCGAGGCTCAGGTCAACCGCCGACGGTGGGACACATCCGCAAAGGGCTCCGCGCCCTGGGTGGAGCCCCCGGAGGAGAGGCCGCGTATGGCATCGATCGCCTGCACCCCCTCGGTTCCGGCGCCCGGGGACGCCGCCGAACTGCGCCGACGGGCGCGCGGCGCGCTGCTGGGCCTGGCGGTCGGCGACGCGCTCGGCGCTCCCGCCGAGAACATGAAGCCCTCGGAGATCCGTGCCCGCTGGGGCCGGGTGACGGGATTCGTCACCGACAACCCCTCGGGCACGGACGACACCGAGTACGCGATCTTCTCGGGCCTCCTCCTCGCCCGGCACGGCTCGGCCCTCACCCCGGCCCATGTGGAGGCTGCCTGGCACGAGTGGATCGCGGACCGGGCCGAGGGCCCCTTCCGGGGCGCGGGCTTCAGCGAGCGCGGCACGCTGGAGAACCTGCGCCGGGGCCTGGCCGCGCCCATCTCCGCCCAGCACCGGCACGCCTGGAGCGACGGTCTCGCGATGCGGGCGGCCCCTTTCGGTGTCTTCGCCGCCGGCCGGCCCTCCGAGGCGGCTCGCCTGGTCGCGATCGACGGCTCGGTCAGCCACGACGGCGAGGGCATCTACGGCGGCCAGGCGGTGGCGGCGGGGGTCGCCGCGGCGATGGCGGGGGCACCGACGATCGCCGTGGTCGCCTCGGCCCTCGCCGTGGTCCCGGACGACTCCTGGACGGCCCGCTCCCTGCGCCGGGCGGCCGCGGTGGCCCACCGCGGCGAACGCGCGGTCCGCTCCGCCGTCGTGATCGGCGGCTACCCGTGGACCGACCTGGCCCCCGAGGCGGTCGCGCTCGCCTTCGGGGCGTACGCGGCGGCGGACGGCGACTTCGTCCAGGCGGTGCTGACGGCGGTGAACATGGGCCGCGACGCCGATACGACGGCGGCGGTGGCCGGGGCACTGGCGGGCGCGACCCAGGGCGAGTCGGCGATCCCCGCGGACTGGGCGGCGGCGATCGGCCCGGCCCGCGGCAGCTGCCTGCCGTCGATGGCCGGACACCACGTACTGGACGTGGCGGAACTCCTGGTCCCGGGCGAGGACAGAAAGTGGGCGACCGGCGGTCTCACACCGACCGAGGCGCCCTCCGCACGCGAAGGGGCCGCCCGATGACACCACCGACCCCATGGGACGAGGCCACCTCGACAACACCCCCACCGGAAGCCGACCCGAGCCTCCTGGCCCACTCCCCGACCCCCACGGACACAGAGCCCGCACCACTGACGACCCCGACCGACTCCCCTGACACCGGCCCCACCCCACTCACGCCCCCGACCGCCCCAGCCGACACCGGCCCCACCCCGCTCACGCCCCCGACCGCCCCAGCCGACACCGACCCCACACCGCTCACGCCCCCGACCGCCCCAGCCGACACCGGCCCCACACCGCTCACGCAATCGCCTGACCCTGCCGACGTCGAAACCGCGCTGCTCGCACAGCCGCCCCACCCCACCGACGCCGGACCCACGCCGCTCACCGCCACGACCGCCCCTGCCGACACCGACCCCACACCACTCACGGCGCCGGCCGACCTGCGAACGCCCCCGCCCCACTCACCCGCAGTCGCCGACGGCGTGCAGCCCCCACCAGGGCCACCCGCACCCGACGACGAAACTCGCACGGGTGGTGCGGGTGGGAAACAGCAGGCCGAAGGCGGAGCCGAGGCCGGTCAGCGCGTCCTCGGCCTGCTCCTCGGCCTCGCCGCAGGCGACGCCGCCGGCTGGCCCGCCGCCCGCCACCGTGCCGCCCGCATGCCGGAATGGACCCGCCGCCTCACCCGGGAACTCGACACCTTCGCCGAGCACAACGCGACCACCACCCTCCCCGTCCCGATCGCCCTCAACCAACCCCCCGAACCCCTCCGCCTGGGCCCCTCCGACGACGCGGAATGGGCGACCTTCGCCGCCGAAGCCGTACTGAGAGCCGGCGACGACACGGCCCTCGGCGACCTCAGCCGGGAACGCCGCACCCGAGCCGCCATCGACCTCACCTGGAACGCCGTCGCCAGCGAGGTGGCCGCCGCGGCCGACCGCGCCCCGGAGATCGAGTCGGCCATCCTCCCCCTGCGCGCCCGCATCTCCGTCCGCGCCGGCCTCGGCAACCTCGCCACCGGCCTGCGGCCACCCGCCACCGGCCACGACAACCCGCACTACTTCGACGACGCCGCCTGCATCCGCGCCTGTGTCCTCGCCGTGGCACACCCCGGCGACCCCCACCGCGCCGCCGACCTCGCCGAGTTCGACGCCCGCTACACCCAGGACGGCGACGGAGTGCACGGTGCGAGGGCGATGGCGGCGGCCGTGTCCCTGGCCCTGACCGGCGCGAACACCACGGCCTGCGTGACAGCCGCCCTCGCCGAACTCCCCGAGGAGACGGAGATCGGCCGGAACGCCCGCCACGCCCTGCACCTCGCCCGGACCGCCGACAGCGCCTTCGCCCTGATCCCCCTCCTGGAACACCAGATCGTCGACCACGTCTACAGCTACGGCATCGCCGCCGCCGAGACGGTCCCGGTCGCCCTCGCCCTCACGGTCGCCTCCGACGGCCGTATCGCCGAGGCGGTCCCCGCCGCCGCGTGCCTCTCCCGCGTCGCCGACTCCGCACCGGCCCTGGCCGGCGCGCTGACCGGCGCCCTGGGCGGCGGCGCGTCGATCCCCGCGTCCTGGCGCGACACCTGCCGCACCCTCTCCGGCTGCGTGCTCCCCCGCCTCACCGGCACCGACCTGGTGGAACTCGCCGAACTCCTGGAAGCCACACAACCGGCCCGACCAGGAGGATGATTCGGGGCATGACGCCCAAAGCAGATGAAAGCAGTGGTCCGCGTCTCGACGAGCGGATCACCGGCGCCCTGGTCGGCGCGGCGGTCGGCGACGCCCTCGGCGGCCCGGTGGAGGGCTACTCCCCCGACCAGATCCTTGAGCGCCACGGCGGCCGGGTGCACGGCATCGTCGGCCCCTGGAACGGCGACGCCTGGCGTACGGCCCGCCCCATCGCGCCGTACCACAAGGGCGACGGGCACGTCACCGACGACACGTTGCTGACGCACGCGCTGGTCCGCGTCTACGGCTCCGTCCGCGACCACCTCGACGCGTACGCGGTCGCCGACCACCTGGTCCCGGACCTGATGACGAACCCGCGCTGGATCCCGGAACTGGAGGCGGAGGCGCTCCCCCTGCACCGCGTCTTCCTGGCCGAGAAGTGGCTCGTGGCCCGCATTCACTACGGCCATGTGGACCCGCGGGAGGCCGGCGCCGGCAACATCGTCAACTGCGGTGCGGCGATGTACATGGCCCCGGTCGGCCTGGTCAACGCGGCCGACCCGAGGGCGGCGTACACGGAGGCCCTGGACATCGCGGGCGCCCACCAGTCGTCGTACGGCCGTGAGGCGGCGGGCGTCTTCGCGGCGGCGGTGGCGGCGGCCTGCGCACCTGGGGCGACACCGGACTCGGTGATCGCGGCCTGCCTGTCGCTGGCGAAGGACGGCACGCGGACGGCGATCGAGAAGGTCTGCGAAGTGGCGGGCGCCCACCAGGACTTCGAGTCGGCGCTGATCCCGCTCCGGGAGGCGGTCGCCCCGTACGACACGGTCGGCCCTGACTACCGGCGGCCCTCCCTCGGCGCGCGGCGCCCCTCCCGTCTGCACGCCATCGAGGAACTCCCCGTCGCCCTGGCCATGCTGCTGATCGCGGGCGGCGACCACCGCCGCTCGGTTCTGGGCGCCGTCAACTACGGCCGCGACTGCGACTCCATCGCCACCATGGCCGGCGCCCTCTCCGGCGCCCTCGGCTCACCGGTCCCCGAGGACTGGTCGAAGGCGGTCGCGGAGGCCAGCCGACTGGACCTGTGGGAACCGCCCCGCACCCTGGCCGAGGTCACGAGGGAGATCCACGCCCGGGACGTACGCCGGCGCCGCGCCCACGAGGCGGCGTTCGCGGCGCTGGAGGGCCGGCCGTGCTCCGACTGACCTGGGTCCAGCCGGAGGACCTGATCGGCCACGAGCTGCGCCAGGCCGCACTGGACGGCCGGGAGCCGTCGAGGATCGCGGCGAGGTGGCGGGCGGCCGGCGGCCGGGAGGCGCCGTTGCGCGCGGGGGCGTCACCGGAGCCCACGTCGAGATATCTGCGCACCCTGGCCGAGGATCTGCTGGACGAACTGGCGGACCTGCCGAGCAGGTTGGCGGACCGGGAGCCCACCGACCTCGCGAGGATCAGGGCGAGCTGCCCGTCCTGGCCCGCACCGCCCCCGTCCGCGGCCGAACCGACCGCATCCCGACCGGCCCCGCCCCCGGCCGCGCCGCCCGTGTCCCGCTACGAGGCCGCCTGGCTCGGCCGGGCCGTCGGCTGTCTGCTCGGCAAGCCCGTCGAGAAGCTCCCCCTGGAAGGGATCCGCCGGCTTGCCGCGGCCACCGGCAACCAGCCCCTGAACTCGTACTTCACGGCGAAGGGCGTCCCCCCGGAACTGCTCGCGGCCCACCCCTGGAACCGCCGTTCCGCCCCCACCTCCCTCGCCGAGAACATCGACGGGATGCCCGAGGACGACGACCTCAACTACCCCCTGCTCGACCTGCTCCTGCTCCAGCGCCACGGCCGGGACTTCACCACCACCGACGTGGCCCGTCTCTGGCTGGACGAGCTCCCGGCCGGCCGCACCTTCACCGCCGAGCGCGTCGCGTACCGCAACCTCCTCCTCGGCATCGAGCCCCCGTACACGGCCCGCCACCGCAACCCCTTCCGCGAGTGGATCGGCGCCCTCATCCGCGCGGACGTCCACGGCTGGACCAACCCCGGTGACCCCGGTGCCGCCGCCGAACAGGCCCACCGCGACGCCACCCTCACGCACACCGCCAACGGCGTCTACGCGGCCATGTTCACCGCCGCGGTCGTCGCACAGGCGGCGGTGGCGACCGCTCCGGACGACATCCACACCTGTCTGCGCACCGGCCTCACGGTGATCCCCCCGAGGTCCCGACTGGCGGATGCCGTGCGGCACGCCGTCCAACTGGCCCGTGTCCACGAGGACTTCGACAGGGTCGTCGACGAACTGCACGCCACCCACGCGGACACCCACCACTGGGTCCACGCCGTCCCCAACACCGCCCTGATCGCCGCCGCCCTCACCCACGCCGACGGCGACTTCACCGGCTCCATCTGCCGAGCCGTGTCGGGAGGCTGGGACACCGACTCCAACGGTGCGACGGCGGGCAGCGTCGCCGCCCTCCTCGCCGGCACCCCCGCCGCTCTTCCCGACCGCTGGACGACCCCTCTCAAGAACCGCCTCGCCACCTCCGTCGCCGACTTCAACGGCACCGGCTTCGACGCACTGGCCCGGCTCACCCACGACCTCACCCACCAGCACACCCCCCGGGAGGCACCTCGCCCATGACCGACATCGTCGTGCTCGGCAGCACGAACATGGACCTCGTCACCTACGTCGAGAAGGCCCCGCAGCGCGGTGAGACCGTGACGGGCCGGGACTTCCGCACGATCCCCGGCGGCAAGGGCGCCAACCAGGCCATCGCGGCGGCCCGCGCGGGCGGCCTGGTCTCGATGATCGGCGCGGTCGGCAACGACGCCTTCGGCACCCGGCTGCGCGCCAACCTCGAACACTCCGGCGTGGACACCGACGACCTCCGCACGGCCGAGGGCGCCTCCGGCACCGCGCACATCGTCGTGGACGACGAGGGCGGCAACGCGATCGTCGTGATCCCCGGCGCGAACGGCACGCTCGACCACCTCAGCCCCGGCGACGAGGGCGTCATCGCCGCCGCCGGCACCCTGCTGCTCCAGCTGGAGATCCCGCTCCCCGCCGTCCTCGCCGGCGCCCAGGCGGCCCGCCGCCACGACGTCCGTACGATCCTCACCCCCTCCCCCGCCCGGTCCCTCCCGCACGAACTCCTCGCCTCGGTCGACCTGTTGGTCCCCAACGAGCACGAGGCCACCGCCCTCACCGGCCGCACCGACCCCCGCGAGGCAGCCACCTCGCTGCTGGACCAGGTCCCCGAGGTGGTCGTCACCCTGGGCGCCGCCGGCAGCCTGTACGTCACCCGCGGCGCCGAACCCCTGACGGTGCCCGCCCCGAAGGTCACCGCCGTCGACTCCACCGGCGCGGGCGACACCTTCGTCGGCGCGCTCGCGGTGGCGCTGGGCGAAGGGCGCCCCATGCCGGACGCCCTGAAGTGGGCGGCCGCGGCGGCCGCGCTGTCGGTCCAGCGGGAGGGCGCCTCCGTCGCGATGCCGTACCGCCCCGAGATCGAGGAGGCGTACGCGTCATGAGCGCCCCCGGCACCGAGACCCGTCCCCTTCCCCCCGCTCCCCTCACCGGCCTGCGCGTCCTCGACCTGGCCACCCTCTTCGCGGGCCCCCTCGCCGCCACGATGCTCGGCGACTACGGCGCGGAGGTCGTCAAGGTCGAGCACCCCGACCGGCCCGACCCCTCCCGCGGACACGGCCCGTCGAAGGACGGCGTGGGCCTGTGGTGGAAGGTCCTCGGCCGCAACAAGCGCACGATCACCCTCAACCTGTCCAAGCCCGGCGGCCGGGCCACCCTGCTGCGCCTCGCCGCGACCGCGGACGTCGTCATCGAGAACTTCCGCCCCGGCACCCTGGAGAAGTGGGACCTCGGCTGGCCCGAGCTCTCCGCCGCCAACCCCCGCCTGATCCTCACCCGCGTCACCGGCTTCGGTCAGTTCGGGCCCTACGCCCACCGCCCCGGCTTCGGCACCCTCGCCGAGGCCATGAGCGGCTTCGCGGCCCTCACCGGCGAACCGGACGCGCCCCCGACGCTGCCGCCGTTCGGCCTGGCCGACTCGATCGCGGGCCTGGCGACGGCGTACGCGGTGATGACGGCACTGGCCGCCCGCGAACGCACCGGCGAGGGCCAGGTCGTCGACATGGCGCTGATCGAGCCGATGCTGCTGGCCCTCGGCCCCCAGGCGACCTGGTACGACCAGCTCGGCTACGTCCAGGAACGCACCGGCAACCGCTCCGCCAACAACGCCCCGCGCAACACCTACCGCACGGCGGACGGCAGCTGGGTCGCGGTCTCCACCTCGGCCCAGTCGATCGCCGAGCGTGTGATGCACCTGGTGGGACGGCCGGACCTGATCGACGAACCGTGGTTCGCGACCGGCGCCGACCGGGCCCGGCACGCCGACGTCCTCGACCGGGCCGTCGGCGGCTGGATCGCCCGCCACACCCGCGCCGACGTCCTCGCCGCCTTCGAGAAGGCGGAGGCGGCGGTGGCCCCGATCCAGGACGTACGGGATGTGATGACGGATCCGCAGTACGCGGCCCTGGACACCATCACCACCGTCGAGGACCCCGAACTCGGCCCGCTCCGCATGCAGAACGTCCTCTTCCGGCTCTCCGCGACGCCCGGCACGATCCGCTGGACCGGCCGCCCGCACGGCGCGGACACCGAGGAGATCCTCACCGGCCTGGGCCTGACCCCCGCCGACCTGGCGGCCCTGCGCGAGGAAGGCGCCCTGTGACCGTCCGGGCCAACACCGCCGCCTACCCCCTGACCTGGCTGTACGCCCCCGGCGACCGCCCGCGTGTGGTGGCCAAGGCTCTTCTGTCCGGTGCCGACGTCGTCATCGTCGACCTGGAGGACGCCGTGGCCCCGGACCGCAAGGACTACGCCCGGGCGGCCACGGCCGACCTGCTCGCGGACCCGGAGCACCCCGTCCCCGTCCATGTACGGGTCAACGCCCTGGACACCCCGCCCGGTGCGAAGGACATCGCGATCCTGGCCGCCCTGCCCGGCCTGGCCGCGCTGCGCCTGCCGAAGGTGACCTCCGCCGAGCAGATCATCCACCTCGCCCAGACCACCCCGCCCACCGCTCCGGGCACGACCCCGCTGCACGCCCTCCTGGAATCGGCCCTGGGGATCGAACGCGCCCACGCGATCGCCGCCGCCCACCCCACCCTGCGCGGCATCTCGCTGGGCGAGGCGGATCTACGGGCCGACCTGGGCGTACGCGGCGACGCGGGCCTCGACTGGTGCCGCTCGCGCGTCGTCGTGGCCGCCCGCGCGGCGGCCCTGCCCCCGCCCTCTCAGTCGATCCACCCCGACATCCGCGACCTGGAGGGCCTGGCGGCCTCCTGCGCCCACGGCCGCACCCTCGGCTTCCTGGGCCGGGCCGCGATCCACCCGCGCCAGCTCCCGGTGATCGAGCGGGCCTACCTCCCCACTGAGAAGGAGCTGGAGCAGGCGGAGACGATCATCAAGGCGGCCACGACGGAACAGGGCGCGCAGGCCCTCCAAGACGGCACGTTCATCGACGCGGCGGTGGTGACGGCGGCGCAGCGGACCTTGTCCCTGGCCCGCCGCACCTGATCGCACCCTTTCGTGTTCCGCCGCGGCGGCGAACGACGCACAACAGAGGGCGCCCGGACATCCGGACGCCCTCATCGTCGTAGAGCCGAACCTCAGGTCTTCTTCGTCCCCGACCCGGCTTCGTCCTTGACGTCTTCCTTCACGCCTTCGTCGACGTCTTCCTCGGCCTCGCCCTTGGCGTCCTCGTCCTTCGCCTCGGCGGCGGAGTCGGCGTCGGCGTCCGTGTCGCCCTCGGTCTCACCGCCGGAGGCATCCGCGCCCGGCTCGACCACGGCCTCGCGGCCCGGCCGCTTCTTCGCCGAGATCACGATGTAGGCCACCGCGAGCAGGAACACGATCAGCGCGGTCCAGTTGTTCAGCCGCAGCCCGAGGATGTGGTGGGCGTCGTCGACCCGCATGTACTCGACCCAGAACCGGCCCACGCAGTACGAGGCGACGTACAGCGCGAACGCCCGCCCGTGTCCCAGCTTGAAGCGGCGGTCGGCCCAGATCACAAGCACCGCGACGCCGATGCACCACAGCGACTCGTACAGGAACGTCGGGTGGTAGGTGCCCGGCACCCGGCCGTCCGTCGAGGAGGTGATCTTCAGCGCCCAGGGGACGTCGGTCTCGCGTCCGTAGAGCTCCTGGTTGAACCAGTTGCCCCAGCGTCCGATCGCCTGGGCGAGGGCGATGCCGGGCGCCACGGCGTCGGCGTAGGCGGGCATCGGGATGCCGCGGCGGCGGCAGCCGATCCACGCGCCGAGCCCGCCGAGCGCGATGGCGCCCCAGATACCGAGGCCGCCTTCCCAGATCTTGAAGGCGTCCACCCAGTCACGGCCCTCGCTGAAGTACAGCTCGTAGTCCGTGATCACGTGATAGAGGCGCCCGCCGACCAGTCCGAACGGGACGGCCCAGACCGCGATGTCGGCGACGGTGCCGGACCGCCCGCCCCGGGCGATCCAGCGTTTGTTGCCGAGCCAGACGGCTACGAAGACACCGATGATGATGCAGAAGGCGTAGCCGCGCAGCGGAATGGGGCCGAGGTGGATCACCCCGCGCGACGGGCTGGGAATGTAGGCAAGTTCCATGGCAAGGTCGACGCTACCCTGCCGGGCGGCACCGATGTCAGGCAGCCCGGCTACGGGTCCATAACAGGCGCCGGGGCTCAGCCCTTGGCGGCTTCCTCCACCATCTGCTTCAGCTTGGCCGGAGTCATCGTCTGGTCCTGGTAGATGTTCTTGCCGTTGAGCAGGACCGTCGGCGTACCGCTGAAGCCGCCGCTCTTGAAGGCGTCGTTGGACTTCTCCACCCAGCTGTTGTGGGTGCCGTCCTCGACGCACTTGCGGAAGGCGGGCGTGTCCAGGCCCTTGACCTTGCCCGCGAGCTCGAAGAGCTTGCTGTTCTTGGCGAAGGCGTCGTCGACCTCCGGCGGCTGGTTCTCGTAGAGCACGTCGTGGTACTGCGTGAACTTCCCGGCGTCCTGGGCGCAGGCCGCCGCGTTGGCGGCGTTGCGCGAGCCGGTGCCGCCCATGTTGCCGTCGATGATCGTCGCCAGGTGGTACTCGACCCGGAGTTGACCGGCGTCCGTCAGCTCGTGGATCGTCGACCGGTAGGCGTCCTCGAAGGACTTGCAGGCCGGGCAGCGGAAGTCCTCCCAGACCGTGAGCGTCGACTTGGCGCTCTCCTGGCCGACGGGGATCGCGAGACCGTCCTTGCCCTGTGCCCCGGAGGGCCCGACGACGGGTCCCGCCTCGCTGCCGCTGTCCTTGCCGGCGTTGGCCGCGACGACGCCGATGACCGCCGCGAGTCCGAGGACGCAGACGACGCCGGCGCCCACGATCAGCGCACGACGGCGCTTGTCGGAGGCCTTCTGCTTCTCACGCTCGACCGCCAGCCGCTCACGGGCGGTCCGCTTTCCGTCACGATTCTTTTCGCTCACACCCGCAGAACGAACCGGGGAGGCGCAGCGCGCCTCCCCGGCCTCAGGTCCACCCGTTCGAGCGACTCGTACGGAAGACCCTTCTTCTGAAGATGTCCCCTGCGGAGGGAGTCCGCCGCAGGTCAGGGCTACGCCTGCCGACGCACGCCCTTCGCCAGATCGCCGGCGAGCTCGCGCACGGCCTCGACTCCGGCCGCGTCGTCCGGCGCGTCCAGCATCCGCTTGACGAAGGCCGAGCCGACGATCACGCCGTCGGCGAAGCCTGCCACCTCGGCCGCCTGGTCGGCGTTGGAGACACCGAGCCCGACGCAGACGGGCAGGTCGGTGCCGGTGGCCCGGGTGCGCTCGACCAGGTCCTGCGCCTGTGCGCCCACGGACTCGCGGGTGCCGGTGACGCCCATCAGCGAGGCGGCGTAGACGAAGCCGCTGCCGGCCGCGGTGATCTGGCCGAGCCGCTCGTCCTTGCTGCTCGGCGCCACGACGAAGACCGTCGCGAGGCCGTGCTTCTCGGCGTGCTCCCTCCACAGCGCCGACTCCTGGACGGGCAGGTCGGGCAGGATGCAGCCCGCGCCGCCCGCCTCGGCCAGCTCCGCGGTGAAGCGCTCGACGCCGTAGCGGTCGATGGGGTTCCAGTACGTCATCACGAGGATCGGCTTGCCGGTGGCCTCGTGCGCCTCGCGGACCGTGCGCATGACGTCCGCGATCCTGACCCCGCCGCGCAGGGCGATGTCGTCGGCGGTCTGGATGACCGGGCCGTCGAGGACGGGGTCGCTGTGCGGCAGCCCCACCTCCACGACGTCGGCGCCGCCGTCCAGCGCGGCCTTGATCGCCTCGATGCCGCCGTCCACGGTCGGGAACCCGGCCGGGAGGTAGGCGATGAGGGCGGAGCGGCCCTCGGCCCTGGCGGCCTTGAGGGTGTCCGTCAACAGCTGGATGTTGCCGCTCACTTGGCGTCCCCCTGGATCTCGGCCACGCCACCGTTGGCATCGGCGGCGACCTCGGCGTCGGTGTCGTACAGGCCGAAGTAGCGGGCGGCCGTGTCCATGTCCTTGTCACCGCGGCCGGACAGGTTGACGACGATCAGGCCGTCCTTGCCCAGCTCCTTGCCGACCTCCAGGGCTCCGGCGAGCGCGTGGGCGCTCTCGATCGCCGGGATGATGCCCTCGGTGCGCGACAGCAGGCGCAGGGCCTGCATCGCCGCGTCGTCGGTGACCGCGCGGTACTCGCCGCGGCCGCTGTCCTTGAGGTAGGAGTGCTCGGGCCCGATGCCGGGGTAGTCCAGACCCGCCGAGATCGAGTACGGCTCGGTGATCTGGCCCTCCTCGTCCTGGAGGACGTAGGAGCGGGAGCCGTGCAGGATGCCGGGCTCACCGGCGGTCAGCGTCGCCGCGTGCTCACCGGTCTCGACGCCGTGCCCGGCGGGCTCGCAGCCGATGAGGCGTACGTCCGTGTCGGGGATGAAGGCGTGGAAGAGGCCGATGGCGTTGGAGCCGCCACCGACGCAGGCGATCGCGGCGTCGGGGAGGCGCCCGGCGCGCTCCAGGAGCTGGCGGCGGGCCTCGACGCCGATCACGCGGTGGAAGTCGCGGACCATGGCGGGGAAGGGGTGCGGTCCGGCGACCGTGCCGAAGAGGTAGTGGGTGCGGTCGACGTTGGCGACCCAGTCGCGGAACGCCTCGTTGATGGCGTCCTTCAGGGTGCGGCTGCCCGACTTCACGGCGATGACCTCGGCCCCGAGCATGCGCATCCGGGCCACGTTGAGGGCCTGGCGCTGGGTGTCGATCTCGCCCATGTAGATGGTGCATTCGAGGCCGAACAGGGCGCAGGCGGTGGCCGTTGCCACGCCGTGCTGGCCGGCGCCGGTCTCGGCGATCACCCGGGTCTTGCCCATGCGCTTGGTGAGCAGGGCCTGGCCGAGCACGTTGTTAATCTTGTGGGAGCCGGTGTGGTTGAGGTCTTCCCGCTTCAGGAAGATCCGGGCGCCGCCGGCGTGTTCGGCGAACCTCGGCACCTCGGTGAGGGAGCTGGGGCGGCCGGTGTAGTTGACGAGCAGGTCGTCGAGCTCGCGGGCGAACTCGGGGTCGTGCTTGGCCTTGTCGTACTCGACGGCCACCTCGTCCACGGCGGCGACGAGGGCCTCCGGGATGAACTTGCCGCCGAACGCGCCGAAGTAGCCCTCGGCGCTGGGGACTTGACCCTCCGGGTCTGGGATGAAGAACTCGCTGGGCATGCGGATACCTCACGGTGAGTGGCGTGTACAAGCACTAATCGCCGTGGGGGCGGGGATGGTCAGGCGGCCGCGGACCGTGTGTGGCCGGTCACGCAGTTCCCCGCGCCCCTGAAGGGGCGCTGCCATCGACGGCCGTTCACCTGCCCGGGTTCGTCACCGATGACGTACCGCACCCGTCGGCCGTGGACACGCCTCGCCGGGGCTCGGCAGCCCCTCGGGCGGCAGCCGCGCGCGAGGCGGGCGTACCTGTCCGTGGTCGTCACAGTGCGGTTCATCGCTGTTAAGCCTAGCGGGTGATCAGCCGCGGCCGTGCCGCAGTGCGGGGTGCTCGCCGGCCGCGACCAGGTCGGAGACCGCGGACTTCGGGTCCTTCCCCGTCACCAGGGACTCGCCGACCAGGACCGCGTCGGCGCCGGCGTTGGCGTAGGCGATGAGGTCGTGCGGGCCGCGGACGCCGGACTCGGCGATCTTGACGATGTGGTCGGGGATCTCCGGGGCAACCCGCTCGAAGGTGCCGCGGTCGACCTCCAGGGTCTTCAGGTTGCGCGCGTTGACACCGATGATCTTCGCGCCCGCGTCCACGGCACGCTCGACCTCGTCCTCGTCGTGCACCTCGACCAGCGGGGTCAGACCGATGGACACCGCGCGCTCGATGAGGGACTCCAGGGCGGGCTGCTCCAGGGCCGCCACGATCAGCAGCGCGAGGTCGGCGCCGTACGCGCGGGCCTCCCACAGCTGGTACGACGTGACGATGAAGTCCTTGCGCAGGACCGGGATGTCCACGCGGGCGCGGACGGCCTCCAGGTCGGCCAGCGAGCCGCCGAAGCGGCGCTGCTCGGTGAGGACGGAGATGACGGCGGCGCCGCCCGCCTCGTAGTCCGCGGCCAGCCCGGCCGGGTCGGCGATCGCGGCCAGCGCGCCCTTGGAGGGGCTGGAGCGCTTGACCTCACAGATGACCTTGACGCCGTCGCCCTTGAGCGCGGCCACTCCGTCCTTGGCCGCGGGAGCCTTCGCCGCGCGCTCCTTGAGCTCGTCGAGGCTGACGCGCGCCTGCCGCTCCGCGAGGTCGGCACGGACTCCGTCGATGATCTCGTCGAGCACACTCACGCGAGCGGCCCCCTTTCAGACGGTGGGCTGTGAAAGCGGTACGAAACCGCCGGTCACTGCGATGGTATCCGGAGCAGGGCGTAGGCCTCACATCCGGTTGACGCCGGTCCCAGTACCTGGACGTTCCGAGTTGATCAAGGGTGCAGCCAGCCACCGAAGGGCAGGTTCCGGACAACGGTGAAGACCAGCAGCAACGCGCCCGCGGTCCAGAGCTGCACCGGCCCGAGATCGATCCGCAGCGGCCGGCCGCGCACGGTGCGGACCACCCAGACGGTCCACATCACGGCGAAGAGCGCGTAGCCGGCGACGGCGAGGGCGTTGTCCTGGAGTGCCGCGGCGAAGTCACCGTGCACGACGGCGTGGGCGCTGCGCAGTCCGCCGCAGCCGGGGCAGTAGATGCCGGTGTACTGGAGCAGCGGGCAGGCGGGGTAGTGGCCGGGTTCGTTCGGGTCCACGGCGCCTACGTAGGCGAAGGCGCCGACGACGGCCGCGAGCACTCCCGCCGGGACGGCCAGGCGTCCCCACAGGGCGCCGGTACGCGGCTGTGTCACCCTCTGGCTGTCGGCGTTCACGTCATGCATTGTGCCCCGCACACGCGTGAGGGGCGCCCCCTGGCACCCATCGGTGCCGGGTCGCCCCTCGACGAAGACCTGCGGCTGTCAGCCCTTGGCGCTCGCCGCCTCGCTCTGCTGCGTGGTGAGCAGCGTCTTGTGCGCGTCCTTGGGCTGGCCCATGCCCATGGCGCTCATGATCCAGGCGATGATGCCGCCGAGGACCACGACGCCCATGCCGGCCCAGAAGCCCGCGGGCTGGTCCATCACCATGAAGGCGCCCGCCACGCAGAAACCGATGAAGGCGATCGTGACACCGGTCCAGGCGGCCGGGGTGTGACCGTGGCTGCTGCCCGCCATTGCTTGCTCCTCGTTGCTGAAGTACGTGTCGAGCCGGACGCTCGCAGTCATTGTCCCGCACGCGCGCGGCTGCGGTGATCGGGGGTAGCCCGAGCGATAAGACGGCGAGCAATTCAACGCCGGCTGGGCAACGCCTCAAGGGGCGCGGGGCTGTATCGATATGTGGCTCCGCCGCGTGGGCGCGACCAGCCCCACCGACCCGCAGGCAAGTCACCGGCCTCCCCGCGCAGCGCTACGCCCCCGTTGGATCCTCGCCCCGGTCGAGGGCCTTCCAGAGTTCCTCGGGCCGGTCGGGGTCGCCTGCGGCCTCGGGCTTGCGGCGCGGCCTGGGCGTGCCGTTGCGCTCGTAGCGGCCGGACATGCCGGGCCACAGCCGGCCGTAGCGCAGGGCAAGCAGTCCCGCGAGCAGGAGCAGGGCCCCGCCCACGGCGGCGACGTACGGCCAGGCGGTGTGGGTGAGGGCCTGGACGGTGGCCGAGGTGTCGCCGGACGCCCGGGCGGCCTGTTCGTCCAGCGCGGTGCTGTCGGAGGCGCCGAGCAGGGCGGCGGCGACGGTGCCGGCGCCGGAGAGCGCGAGCAGACCGGCGACCATGAAGCGGCCGGCCCGGCGGACGGCGAAGACGGCGACGAGCGCGGCGAGCCCCACTATGGCCAGGGAGGCGGGGACGCCGGTGACGTCACTGCCCTTGGCGGTCAGGGGGAAGGGGCCGCCCGCCACCGTGGCGGTGCCCTCCGACCAGCGCTGCCGGGTGGCGAGCAGCGCGACGGCCGCGCCGACCGCCCCGCACAGCAGGGCTACGGCGAGGCTCATACGGCCGGCCCGGGCGGAGCCGGGGGCTTCGGAACGGGGGTGCGGTACAGCAGTCACGTACTCCACTATCACCCGAACCCCGGGCGATCAGTCACCCGGGGTTCATGTGAGAACGCCTACTCGGCCTCGCGCGGGGTCGGTTCAGCCGAGGCGGTTCGCCGTGTGCACCGCGCGCAGGACCGCCGCCGCCTTGTTGCGGCACTCGGTGTCCTCGGCGACCGGGTCCGAGTCGGCGACGATGCCGGCGCCCGCCTGGACGTAGGCGGTGCCGTCGCGCAGGAGGGCTGTACGGATGGCGATGGCGGTGTCGGAGTCGCCCGCGAAGTCGAGGTAGCCGACGCAGCCGCCGTACAGCCCGCGCCGGGACGGTTCGAGCTCGTCGATGATCTGCATCGCGCGGGGCTTGGGGGCGCCGGAGAGGGTGCCCGCCGGGAAACAGGCCGTCAGGACGTCGAAGGCCGTGCGGCCCGGGGCGACGCGGCCGGTGACCGTGGAGACGATGTGCATCACGTGGGAGTACCGCTCGATGGACATGAAGTCGACGACCTCGACGGAGCCCGGTTCGCAGACCCGTCCCAGGTCGTTGCGGCCCAGGTCGACGAGCATCAGGTGCTCGGCGCGCTCCTTGGGGTCGGCGAGCAGTTCGTCGGCGAGGGTCTGGTCCTCCTGCGGGGTCGCCCCGCGCCACCGGGTGCCGGCGATGGGGTGGACCATGGCGCGGCCGTCCTCGACCTTCACCAGGGCTTCCGGGGAGGAACCGACGACGTCGAAGCCGTCGAACCGGAACAGGTACATGTATGGGGAGGGGTTGGTCGCCCGCAGCACCCGGTAGACGTCGAGCGCGCTCGCCGTGCACGGCGTCTCGAAGCGCTGGGAGGGGACCACCTGGAACGCCTCGCCGGCCCGGATGCGCTCCTTGATGTCCTCGACGGCCTCCTGGAAGTCCTCGCCGCCCCACAGCGCGGAGTACTCGGGCAGCTCCGAGGGCGGGAGGACCGCCGGGGGCTGGGCGACCGGGCGGGTCAGGTCGGCCTGCATGGCGTCGAGGCGGGCTACCGCGTCGGCGTATGCCTCGTCGACGCCGGTGTCGAGGTCGTTGTGGTTGATCGCGTTGGCGATCAGCAGGACGGAGCCCTCCCAGTGGTCCATGACGGCGAGGTCGCTGGTGAGCAGCATGGTCAGCTCGGGCAGCTTCAGGTCGTCCCGCTCGCCGGGGCCGATCTTCTCCAGGCGGCGCACGATGTCGTAGCCGAGGTAGCCGACCATGCCGCCGGTGAAGGGCGGCAGGCCCAGGTCGTGGGCGAGGTCGCGCGGGGTGTGCAGGGCCTCGATGGTGGCGCGCAGGGCGGCCAGCGGGTCGCCCTCGACGGGGACGCCGACGGGCGGGGTGCCGAGCCAGTGCGCCTGGCCGTCGCGCGCCGTGAGGGTCGCGGCCGAGCGGACGCCCACGAAGGAGTAGCGGGACCAGGAGCGGCCGTTCTCCGCGGACTCCAGCAGGAAGGTGCCGGAGCGCTCGGCGGCGAGCTTGCGGTAGAGGGCGACCGGGGTGTCGCCGTCGGCGAGGAGCTTGCGGGTGACAGGGATGACCCGGCGGTCGGTGGCGAGCTTGCGGAACGTCTCGAGGTCCATGGCGGCTGACCCTACTGATCCGAGGCCGGTGCGCCGGAATCGGCGCCGTCCTTGAGCAGCACGTCCTCGTCGAAGCAGGTCCGCGCGCCGGTGTGGCAGGCGGCGCCGACCTGGTCGACCTTGACGAGGAGGGTGTCCGCGTCGCAGTCCAGGGCGACCGACTTCACCCACTGGAAGTGGCCGGAGGTGTCGCCCTTGACCCAGTACTCCTGGCGGCTGCGGGACCAGTAGGTGCAGCGGCCGGTGGTGAGGGTGCGATGCAGCGCCTCGTCGTCCATCCAGCCGAGCATCAGCACCTCTTGGGTGTCGTACTGCTGGGCGATGGCGGGCAGGAGGCTGTCTTCGCTGCGCTTGAGGCGCGCGGCGATCTCGGGGTCCAGCCGGCTGGGCTGACGGGGCGTGCTGGTGGTCATGCCTGCCATTGTGCCGCGCGCGACTGACAGTGACGGTTCCACGTCCACTGGGCGGACTCGGGGGGTGGTCGTAGGCTGACTGTATGTCGACCTTCGCCCAGCGTGAACGACTTCTGCTCGCCGACCTCTTGGAGGCCGAGGGCCCCGAGGCCCCCACCCTCTGCGAGGGCTGGCAGACCCGTGAGCTGGCCGCGCACGTGGTAGTGCGCGAGCGCCGCCCCGACGCCGCCGCCGGTCTGCTGATCAAGCCGCTCGCCCCGCGCCTGGACAAGGCGATGGAGGAGTTCGCCGCCAAGCCGTACGAGGAGCTGATCCAGCTCATCCGCACCGGTCCGCCGCGCTTCTCGCCCTTCCAGCTCAAGCAGATCGACGAGGCGTCGAACACGATCGAGTTCTACGTCCACACCGAGGACGTCCGCAGGGCCCAGCCCGACTGGACGCCGCGCGAGCTCGACCCGGTCTTCCAGGACGCCCTGTGGTCCCGTCTGGAGCGCTCCGCGCGCCTGGTGGGCCGTTCCGCGCCCACGGGTCTGGTGCTGCGCCGCCCGGACGGCCAGACGGCGGTGGCCCACAAGGGCACGCCGGTCGTCACGGTGACCGGCGAGCCGTCGGAGCTGCTGATGTTCGCCTACGGCCGGCAGAGCGCCGCCAAGGTCGAGCTGGACGGCGACGAGAACGCCATCGCCAAGCTGCACGAGGGCAAGCAGCTGGGGATCTGAGGGTCACTTCGGCAGTTCGGCGCGGCGCAGGCCGGGCACGCTCAGGGCGATCACTCCGCCCAGCCCGCACACCGCCGCGCTGGCCACGAAGACCGGGCCGGTGCCCCACAGGCCGATGGCGGCGGCGGACAGCGGCATGCTCAGGGGCGCGAACCCGAGGCTGACGAGCCCGGAGACGGCGGTGACGCGTCCCAGGTAGGCGGCGTCGGCCTGGGTCTGCAGCAGGGCGCCGCACATGGCGCCGCTGAGCCCGGCGAGCAGTCCGATGAGCAGGGCGACCCCGACGGCCGCGGCCACGCCGGGCACGAAGGCCAGGGCGCCGATCGCGCACGACCCGGCGAGGATCGCCCACCCGGCGACCTGCCCGGCGCGCGGCAGGCGTCCGCGCACGGTCAGCAGCAGGGACACGGCGCCCGCGCCGACGCCGAAACCGGCGAGCACCCAGCCCATTCCGGGGGCGCCCCAGCCCCGCTCGTCGGCGAGCAGGGTCAGGCCGACGTTGAGGGGGCCGACGAAGCCGAGGTCTCCGAGGGCGATGGCAAGGATGAGCGGCGCGAGCACCGGGTGGCGGCGGATGTAGCCGAGGCCGGCCGTCAGATCGCGCCAGGCGGTGCCGCGCCGAGCGGCAGGCGTGTCGTCCGCGGGCAGTTCCCGCACCCGTACGGAGATCAGCAGCGGCAGCGACGCGGCGATCAGCAGGCCGGCGAGGCCGAACGCGGCCGCCGCGCCGCCGGCCGCGACCGCGAGTCCGCCGAGCGGAGCGCCGACGACGCTCGCGAAGCGGATGCCCAGCCCCCGCATGCCCTGCACGCGCGCGAGCTGGCCGCGGGTCGTCACGCGCGCGGGGAGCGCGCCCACGGCAGGCATGAAAACCGCGTCGACGGTGCCGAAGACCAGGGCGAGCGCGGCCAGTGGCCACAGGCCCGGGGTGGTGAGCAACAGCAGCGCCGCCACCGCGAGGACGGCCGCGCACCGCACCGCGTCACTGCCGATGACGACCCTGCGCGGCCCGAGCCGGTCGGCGATCACTCCCCCGCCCAGCATCAGCAGGGCCCGGGGCAGGGCGCTGACCGCCATGACCACTCCGGCCTGCGACGGCGAACCCGTCTGCACGGCCGCCCAGGACAGGGCGATGTAGTAGACGCTGTCGCCGATCATCGAGGAGGTGTAGGCGGCGAGCCAGCGCAGCACGTTGGGGTCGCGGTGGGCGGGCCGCTCGGCGACCGGTGCGGTCCCGGGTGCGGTGAGCGTCGAAGGCACGTCGGTCCTCTCAGGGCCGGAACGGGAAGGTGTACGTGTGCACCGCGACGTTCGCGCGGCCCTCGCTGTCGCCGGCGGCCTCGGCGGCCCGTCCCTGCTCGTCGTAGCGGCGCAGCAGGGCCAGCAACTCCTTGTTCAGCTCGGTCAGTTCGTCGGCCGTGAGGCGGAGACTGGACTCGGAGGACTCGGCGGCCCGGTTCCACTCGGGGCCCCAGTGGGCGCGCTCGTCGAGCCAGCGGCGGTACATCCCGGTGCGCTGCTCTGCGAAGAGCCGGCTCGCCGCGGTGTGCGCGGCCGCCTTCTCCGGGGCGTCCCGGAAGTCCTCGTCGCGGATACGCACACCGTCCGAGGCGGGCTGCCACCAGCGCTCGCGGCCGTCGCCGCTCTGTGGCTCCGCCTCCTCGATGAGTCCGTGCTCGGCGAGCTTGCGCAGGTGGTAGCTGACCAGTGAGACGGCCTCGTCGACCTGCTCCGCGAGTTGTGAGGCGGTGGCGACGCGCCTGATCGTCAGGGCCCGGATCAGGTTCATCCGCAGCGGATGGGCCAGCGCCTTCAGCGTGCCCAGGTCCGTGATCCGGCGGTCTCTCTCCTTGCCTGTCATGCCCTCACCGTAGATACAAAAGAAAAATTGCACAACATATTTTGCGCAACTTTCCTTTCACATCTCTCCATGCGAAAGCCCCGGCCACTCGGTGACCGGGGCTCAGGACTCGGACCGGCGTCACCTGACGGGGTGACCGGCCGTCCGCAGCGCGTCCTTCACCTCGCCTATCCGCAGATCGCCGAAGTGGAAGACCGAGGCGGCCAGCACCGCGTCCGCGCCTGCCTCGATGGCCGGCGAGAAGTCGGCGAGCTTGCCGGCGCCGCCGGACGCGATCACCGGAACCGTCACGTGCCCCCGCACGGCCTGGATCATCTCCAGGTCGTAGCCGTCCTTGGTGCCGTCGGCGTCCATCGAGTTGAGCAGGATCTCACCCGCGCCCAGCTCGGCGGCCCGGTGCGCCCACTCGACGGCGTCGATGCCGGTGCCCTTGCGGCCGCCGTGGGTGGTCACCTCGAAGGTGCCCTCGGGCGTACGGCGGGCGTCGACCGACAGCACCAGCACCTGCCGTCCGAAGCGCTCCGCGATCTCACGGATCAGGTCGGGGCGGGCGATGGCGGCGGTGTTGACTCCCACCTTGTCCGCGCCCGCGCGCAGCAGCTTGTCGACGTCCTCGGCCGTACGGACGCCGCCGCCGACCGTCAGCGGGATGAACACCTGCTCGGCGGTGCGGCGCACCACGTCGTACGTCGTCTCGCGGTTGCCCGACGAGGCGGTGATGTCCAGGAACGTCAGCTCGTCGGCGCCCTCGGCGTCGTACACCTTGGCCATCTCGACGGGGTCGCCCGCGTCGCGCAGGTTCTGGAAGTTGACGCCCTTGACGACCCGGCCGTTGTCCACGTCCAGGCAGGGGATGACTCGGACCGCCAGGGTCATGAAACCGGCTCCTCCAACGTCCTTCTGAATGCTTCTATTTCCACTTCGACCAGGATGCGCGAGTCCACGAAACCCTCGACGACCAGCAGCGTCGAGACCGGGCGCACCTCGTCGAAGAGCTCCTTGTGGGCCCGGCCCACGGCGTCCACGTCCCGCGCGTGGGTCAGGTACATCCGCGTACGGATCACCGAGTCGACCCCGAGCCCGAACTCCGTGATCGCCTCGAGCGCGTTGGCGAAGGCGGCCTTGGCCTGCTCGTAGGGGTCGCCCTCGCCGTACAGCACGTCGCCCTTGAAGGACGTCGTACCCGCCACCAGCACGCGGTCGCCCGCCGCGACGGCGCGTGCGAAGCCGAAGGACTCTTCCCAGGGACTCCCGCTCTGCACCCGCCGCACGGCATCGGACGTCATGACACTGCATCCATTTTCACGACGTAGCCTCCAGGGCCTCTTCCAGGGTGAACGCCTTCGCGTACAGGGCCTTCCCGACGATGGAGCCCTCGACACCGAGCGGCACCAGCTCGGCGATGGCCCGCAGGTCGTCCAGCGAGGACACGCCGCCGGAGGCCACGACCGGGCGGTCCGTCGCCGCGCACACGTTCTTCAGCAGCTCCAGGTTGGGGCCCTGGAGGGTGCCGTCCTTGGCGATGTCCGTGACGACGTAACGCGCACAGCCCTCGTTGTTGAGGCGCTCCAGCGTCTCGTAGAGGTCGCCGCCGTCGCGGGTCCAGCCGCGGCCGCGCAGGGTCGTGCCGCGTACGTCGAGACCGACGGCGATCTTGTCGCCGTGCTCGGCGATGACCTTGGCGACCCACTCCGGGGTCTCCAGGGCGGCCGTGCCGAGGTTCACACGCGTGCAGCCGGTGGCGAGCGCGGCGGCCAGCGAGGCGTCGTCGCGGATGCCGCCGGACAGCTCGACCTTGATGTCCATCGCCCCGGCGACCTCGGCGATCAGGTCGCGGTTGTCGCCGGTGCCGAACGCGGCGTCCAGGTCGACCAGGTGCAGCCACTCGGCGCCGGACCGCTGCCAGGCGAGGGCGGCCTCCAGCGGGGAGCCGTAGGACGTCTCGGTACCGGACTCGCCGTGCACGAGGCGGACGGCCTGACCGTCACGGACGTCGACGGCGGGGAGGAGTTCGAGCTTGGCCATGTCTCTACAGGGTTCCGATCCAGTTGGTGAGCAGCTGCGCTCCGGCGTCGCCGGACTTCTCGGGGTGGAACTGCGTGGCCCACAGGGCGCCGTTCTCCACGGCGGCCACGAAGGGCTTGCCGTGCGTCGACCAGGTGACCAGCGGGGCGGTCATCAGCGGGTTGGCGGTCTCCAGCGTCCAGTCCTGGACGGCGTAGGAGTGCACGAAGTAGAAGCGCGCGTCCGCGTCCAGGCCGGCGAACAGCTCGCTGCCGGGCGGCACGTCCACGGTGTTCCAGCCCATGTGGGGCACGACGTCGGCCCGCACCGGCTCCACCGAGCCGGGCCACTCGCCGAGGCCCTCGGTCTCGACGCCGTGCTCGATGCCGCGCGCGAACAGGATCTGCATGCCGACGCAGATGCCCATCACGGGGCGCCCGCCGGACAGCCGGCGGTCGATGATCCAGTCGCCGCGGGCGTCGGTGAGCCCCTTCATGCAAGCCGCGAAGGCGCCGACGCCCGGCACCAGCAGCCCGTCGGCGTTCATGGCCCGGTCGAAGTCACGGGTGATCTCGACGTCGGCCCCCGCGCGCGCGAGTGCGCGTTCGGCCGACCTCACGTTGCCGAAGCCGTAGTCGAAGACCACGACCTTCTTGGTGCTCAATTCCACACCTCCAGCCTCAGGACGCCCGCGAGGAGACACATCGCGGCGCCTATCGAGAGCAGTGTGATGAGGCTCTTCGGCATCCCCTGCTTGGCGAAGGAGATGATGCCGCCGACGAGGAAGAGGCCGACGACGATCAGGACGGTGGACAGCCCGTTCATGGGTTACAGCGCACCCTTCGTCGAGGGAAGGATGCCGGCCGCGCGCGGGTCGCGCTCACTGGCGTACCGCAGCGCCCGCGCCAGCGCCTTGAACTGGCACTCCACGATGTGGTGGGCGTTGCGCCCGTACGGCACGTGCACGTGCAGCGCGATCTGAGCCTGGGCGACGAAGGACTCCAGGATGTGCCGGGTCATCGTGGTGTCGTACTCGCCGATCATCGGCGCCATCTTCTCGGGCTCGGTGTGCACGAGGTAGGGGCGGCCGGAGAGGTCGACGGTGACCTGGGCGAGGGACTCGTCCAGCGGGACCGTGCAGTTGCCGAAGCGGTAGATCCCCACCTTGTCGCCGAGGGCCTGCTTGAAGGCGGCGCCCAGCGCGAGGGCGGTGTCCTCGATGGTGTGGTGGGAGTCGATGTGCAGATCGCCCTCGGTCTTCACGGTCAGGTCGAACAGACCGTGCCGGCCGAGCTGGTCGAGCATGTGGTCGTAGAAGCCGACGCCTGTCGACACATCGACCTTCCCGGACCCGTCGAGATCGATCTCGACGAGGACCGAGGTCTCCTTCGTCACCCGCTCTATGCGGCCTACGCGGCTCATGCGCTCTGCTCCTTCTTCAGTTCACGTACCGCGTCGAGGAACGCGTCGTTCTCGTCGGGAGTTCCGGCGGACACCCGCAGCCATCCCGGGATGCCGTTGTCCCGGACCAGGACACCCCGGTCGAGGATCTTCTGCCAGGCGGCGTGCGAGCCGCCCGCGCCGTCGAACCGCCCGAACTGCACGAAGTTCGCGTCGGACTCCACGACCTCGTATCCGGTGGCCCGCAGTTCGGCGACCAGCCGGTCCCGCTCGGACTTCAGCTGCTCGACGTACTTCAGCAGCGTGTCGGTGTGCTCCAGCGCGGCCAGCGCGGTCGCCTGGGTGACGGCAGACAGGTGGTACGGCAGCCGTACGAGCTGGACGGCGTCCACCACCGCCGGGTGCGCGGCGAGATAGCCGAGGCGCAGACCGGCGGCGCCGAAGGCCTTCGACATCGTCCGGGAGACGACGAGATTCGGCCGACCTTCGAGCAACGGCAGCAGCGAGTCGCCGTGGCTGAACTCGATGTACGCCTCGTCGACCACGACCATCGACGGCTTGGCGGCCTGCGCGGCCTCGTACAGCGCGAGGACGGTCTCGCGCGGGACCGCGTTGCCGGTGGGGTTGTTCGGCGTCGTGATGAACACGACGTCGGGGCGGTGCTCGGCGATGGCCTGCCCGGCGGCCTCGACGTCGATCGTGAAGTCGTCGTTGCGCGGGCCGGAGATCCAGCCCGTGCCGGTGCCGCGGGAGATGAGCGCGTGCATCGAGTACGACGGCTCGAAGCCGATCGCCGTGCGCCCGGGTCCGCCGAACGTCTGCAGGAGCTGCTGGATGACCTCGTTGGAGCCGTTGGCCGCCCAGACGTTGGCGAGGCCCACCGCGTGGCCGGAGGTGTCGGTGAGGTACTCGGCGAGCCGCGTGCGCAGCTCCACGGCGTCCCGGTCCGGGTAGCGGTTGAGGTCGCGGGCCGCAGCACGGACCCGCTCGGCAATCCGCTCGACCAGCGGCTCGGGCAGCGAGTAGGGGTTCTCGTTGGTATTCAGCCGTACGGGGACGTCCAACTGGGGCGCGCCGTAGGGGGACTTGCCGCGCAGCTCGTCCCGTACGGGGAGATCGTCGATGCCTGTCACTTGCTCTCGGGTACCTTCCAGCCGAACCTCGCCTTGACCGCCGCGCCGTGCGCCGGCAGGTCCTCCGCCTCCGCCAGCGTCACCACGTGATGCGCGACCTCGGCCAGCGCGTCCTTCGTGTAGTCGACGATGTGGATGCCGCGCAGGAAGGACTGGACGGACAGGCCCGAGGAGTGGCAGGCGCAGCCGCCGGTGGGCAGGACGTGGTTGGAGCCGGCGGCGTAGTCGCCGAGCGAGACCGGCGCCCAGGGCCCGATGAAGATCGCGCCGGCGTTGCGCACGCGGTCCGCCACGGCGGCGGCGTCGGCGGTCTGGATCTCCAGGTGCTCGGCGCCGTACGCGTCCACGACCTTCAGGCCCTCGTCGACGCCGTCGACCAGGACGATCGCCGACTGCCTGCCCTTGAGGGCGGGCACGATCCGGTCGTCGATGTGCCTGGTGGCCGCGACCTGCGGCTCCAGCTCCTTGTCCACCGCGTCCGCGAGCTCCGGGGAGTCGGTGACGAGGACGGCGGCGGCCAGCGGGTCGTGCTCGGCCTGGCTGATCAGGTCGGCGGCGACGTGCACCGGGTCGGCGGTGGCGTCGGCCAGGATCGCGATCTCGGTCGGGCCCGCCTCGGCGTCGATGCCGATCTTGCCGGTGAAGTAGCGCTTGGCAGCGGCGACCCAGATGTTGCCGGGGCCGGTGACCATGTTGGCGGGCGGGCAGGACTCGGTGCCGTACGCGAACATCGCGACGGCCGTGGCACCGCCGGCGGCGTACACCTCGTCGACGCCGAGCAGCGCGCACGCGGCGAGGATCGTCGGGTGCGGCAGGCCCCCGAACTCGGCCTGGGCGGGCGAGGCGAGCGCGACGGACTCCACGCCGGCCTCCTGCGCCGGGACCACGTTCATGATCACGGACGACGGGTAGACGGAGCGGCCACCGGGCGCGTACAGCCCGACGCGGTCGACCGGCACCCACTTCTCGGTCACCGAGCCGCCCGGCACGACCTGGGTCGTGTGGGTCTCACGGCGCTGTGCGCGGTGCACGAGACGGGCGCGGCGGATGGACTCCTCCAGAGCCGCGCGCACGGCCGGGTCGAGCTCCGCGAGGGCCTTGTCGAGGGCCTCGGCGGGCACCCGCACCTGGTCGAGCCTGACCCCGTCGAACTTCTCCGCGAAGTCGATCAGCGCCGCGTCACCCCGATGATGCACGGCCTCGCAGATCGGACGCACCTTCTCCAGGGCGGCCGAGACGTCGAAGTCGGCTCGGGGCAGCAGGTCGCGCAGGGCCGGCCCCTCGGGGAGGGCGTCGCCGCGCAGATCGATTCGGGAGATCACGGGTGCAATTCTCTCAGACCCGGGTCCGGCGTCGTTCGCGCGTATCAATGGCTGATACAGACCGTCGGCGGAACCCGGAAGATCCTCTTCACGTCTAGCGTTCGGGGCGTCACCCAGCGGGCATGAACGGTTGTATAAACCCACGAGTAGCCGAGGGGGATGGGCGAAACGTGACCGAACGGGGCGGTCTCCGCGACGGGGACCTGCCGGACGATCTGCCGAACGACCTGACCGCCGCCGAGCTCGGCATGTGGCAGGCCTTCCGCAACGGCAGCGTGTACGACCTGAGCAGCGGCGACACACTCGTCGACGACCCGCACGGCGGGCACCCCTGGGGCCCGGAGCGGACCGTGCGCGCGCGGATCATCTGCTGGCTGCTGCTGGACGGGCCGCCCGCCCTCGCGGGCCGGGTGTCCTCGCTGAAGCTGGTCGGCGTGCGGATCAGCGACCCGATGGACCTCGCGGGCGGCACGGTGGTGCCGTACGTCGAGCTGCGCGGCTGCCGCTTCGACCGGGAGATCCTGCTGCCGGAGGCCCGCTTCACGACCGTACGGCTCGTGGACTGCGCGGTGCCGCGGCTGGAGGCGGCACGGGTGCACACCGAGGGCGATCTGCATCTGCCGCGCTGCCGGTTCCACAACGGCGTACGGCTGACCGACGCCCACATCGGCACGGATCTGCTGCTGAACCAGGCGATCGTCTACCGGGACCGCAGCGGGCGCTCGATCGCCGCGGACGGCATCAGCGTCGGCCAGGACCTCCAGGCCGAGATGCTGGAGTCGCACGGCGAGCTGAGCCTGCGCGGCGCGAGCATCGGCGTGTCGCTGAGCCTGCGCGGCGCCCGGCTGGTCAACCCGTACACCCGGCTCGCGCTGAACGCGCCCCAGCTGACCGTCGGGCGCACGCTGTACATGACGCCGGCGGGCGTCGGCAGTCCCCTGCTGAGCGGCCGCACCCCCGCGCGCGGGACGCGCATCCAGCGGTTCGAGTGCCAGGGCGGCGTGCGGCTCGACGACGGTCGGTTCGGGGACGCGGTCGACCTGGAGCGGGCGCGGTTCACCTTCACCGACGAGCAGGAGTTGTCGCTGCGCCGCATCCAGACGCCCGAGCTGCGCTTCCTCGGGGAGCGGCCGGAGCGCGGCGGGGTGGTGCTGTCGGGGGCGCGGACCGTCAACCTGATGGACCGCGCGGACGCCTGGCCGGACCCCGGGCTGCTGCACATGAGCGGCTTCACCTACGAGAACCTCGTGCCGCGCGGCCCGTTCCCGCTGGAGCGGCGGCTGGCGTGGGTGGCCGCGGCGACCGCCGAGTACAACCCGGAGCCGTACGAGCTCCTGGCCTCCGTACTGCGGGCCGGCGGTGAGGACGAGGACGCGCGCGAGGTGCTGCTCGCCAAGCAGCGCAGGCGCCGCGAGACGCTGCCGCCGGCGGCCAAGCTGTGGGGCTACGCACAGGACTGGATGGTCGCCTACGGATATCGGCCCGGGCGGGCCGCCGTGTGGATGGCGGTGCTGTGGGCGGCGAGCTCGCTGGCGTTCGCGCACGCCGACCATCCGCCGATCAAAGGCGGCGAGCATCCGACCTGGAACCCACCGCTGTTCGCCCTCGATCTGCTGCTGCCGGTGATCGACCTGGGCCAGGTCGGGTTCTGGCAGCTGAGCGGCGCCTGGCAGTGGCTGGCGGCGGCGATGATCCTGCTCGGCTGGATTCTGGCGACGACCGTGGCGACGGGAGCCACGCGCATGCTGCGGCGGAACTGATCCGCACGAACCGATGAGACCAGTGGGACGTGTGGGACCACTGAGGTGAAGACTCAGATGTCCGACAGTTGTTGAACAGTTGACCTTTACCCGTTCTTGACTCACGGGCGTACAACTTTCGACATCTTGGCTTTTCCCTCTGGCGCGGCGTGACCAGCGGTCTTTCAATGGTCGACACCATGGCTCTGATGCTTCCGTTCGGCCGTGCGTCCCGGACGACAAGGACCGCGGAGCACCCCGCCGTCGCACTCCCCGGCGACGACGAGGTGCTTCTCGACGCGCCCGACGACCGTCTCGGTCCCGCCCTGGTCGCGGCCGGGCGCGGCGAGTACGAACCCGCCGCGGCTCTGCTCGCCCACACCCGCCGGCACGCCGAGTGGGAGCACCGCGACCGCTACGCGCTGCGCCTGGCGGCCTTCGCGCGCTCCCGGACGGAGTGGCTGGAGACCTGGTACGCGGCCGACCCGAAGGACCCGGACGCGCTGCTGATCAGGGCCCAGCTCGCGGTGGACCACGCCTGGGGCTCACCGGCCCGGGCCGAGGTGCTGCGCGGGGTCAGCCCGCTGATCACCGCCGCCGCGCGCACCGACGACCGCGACCCGGTGCCGTGGCGGATCGCCCTGGACCACGCGCGCGGCTCACGCGCCGGCCACACCTACTTCGGGGAGCTCTGGGAGGCGGCGCTGCGCCGCGCCCCGCGCCACTACGGCTGCCATGTGGCGGCCCTGCGGTACCTGGCCTCCTCCTGGCACGGCTCCCACCGCGAGTGCCTGGACTTCGCCGACCGGGCCGCGCAGGACGCCCCCGCCCACTCCCTCGTACAGGCGCTGCCGACCCGGGCCGTCCTCGCCTACCTGGACGACGACTGCGGTCCGGGTGTGCCGCGCGAGCGGCTGGACGAGGCGGTCGACCGGGCCGTCGCACTGTCCGCCCGGTTCCCGGCGGCCGACCTGTGGCCGGCCGCGATCCGCAACAAGCTGACGTACGTGCTGGTACGGCTGGGCCGCTGGGAGGACGCCCTGGAGCAGCTCACGCTGATCGGGCCGCACGCCACCTCCTTCCCGTGGAGCAGGCTCTCGGAGGATCCGCTGGGCCGGTTCCTGGAGACACGTGACGAGGTACGGCGCCGGGCGACCGGCTCCGCCGCGCGGGGTGCCACCGGCGGACATCCACGGAGTGGGCGCGACGGACGCGTTCACTCCGGCGACCACTAGGCTTTGGCGCCGTGACCGTCCGCCTTCCGCTGTTTCCCCTGAACTCGGTGCTGTTCCCGGGACTCGTGCTGCCGCTCAACGTCTTCGAGGAGCGGTACCGCGCCATGATGCGCGATCTGCTGAAGACCCCCGAGGAGGAGCCGCGCCGTTTCGCCGTCGTGGCCATCCGCGACGGCCACGAGGTGGCCCAGAGCGCTCCCGGCATGCCCGACCCCACCGCCCTGCCCGAGCGCGGGCCCGCCGCGGGCTTCGGCCCGGACCCGGTGAAGGCCTTCCACGGGGTGGGCTGTGTGGCGGACGCGGCGACGATCCGGGAGCGGGCCGACGGCACCTTCGAGGTGCTGGCGACGGGCACGACCCGGGTGCGGCTGGTCTCGGTGGACGCCTCGGGCCCGTTCCTGACGGCGGAGCTCGAGGAGCTCCCGGAGGAGCCGGGCGATGAGGCGGGGGCGCTGGCCGAGGGCGTGCTACGCGCGTTCCGGCAGTACCAGAAACGTCTGGCGGGCGCCCGTGAACGTTCCCTTTCCACGGGGGCGGAGCTGCCCGACCAGCCCGCGGTGGTCTCCTACCTGGTGGCGGCCGCGATGATGCTGGACATCCCGACGAAGCAGCGCCTGCTCCAGGCCCCGGACACCGCGTCCCGGCTGCGCGACGAGCTGAAACTCCTTCGCACCGAAACCTCGATCATCCGTAGCCTGCCGTCGCTGCCGTCGTCGGACCTGACGCGCGGCCCGACGAGTCTCAACTGACGCACGACCACTGGGGAACCGGCCACCATGGCGAAGAAGTCGAAGAAGAACGCACAGCAGGCGGGCGGCACTCCCGCGACCGTGGCTCTCGCGGCCGCGGGTGTCGCCTACACCGTCCACTCCTACGACCACGACCCCGCCCACCCCTCGTACGGCGAGGAGGCCGCGGAGGCGATGGGCGTGTCCCCGGACCGGGTCTTCAAGACGCTGGTGGCGGACGTGGACGGCAGCCTGACCGTGGCGGTGGTCCCGGTGGCCGGGCAACTGGACCTCAAGTCCCTGGCGTCGGCGGTCGGCGGCAAGCGCGCGGCGATGGCCGACCCGGCCCTGGCGGAGCGCACCACGGGCTATGTGCGCGGCGGCATCTCCCCGCTGGGGCAGCGCAAGAAGCTCCGCACGGTCCTGGACGCCTCGGCCTCGGCCCACGCCACGATCTGCGTCTCCGCGGGCCGTCGCGGCCTGGAGGTCGAGCTCTCCCCCGAGGACCTGGCGAAGCTCACGGAAGCGGCCCTGGCGCCCATCGGGCGTGCGTGACCTCTCGACGGCGCGGGTGTCCTCGGTTAAGTACGAGGGACATGTCGAAGAAAACGCGGAAACGAAAGTGGCGCATCAAGAAGGGCCGCTCGAACCACGGACGCCGCCCGGCATGACGAACCACCGGCCCGGGGGGCCACGGCCCCCTGGGCATCCCGGTCCCGATGCCTGATCCGCCGGACAGGCGCTAGGCCGACGGTGCTCCGTACGGGTCCTTCGGCTGCCCCTCCGGCGGGTGCTGGTGGTACGGGTCCGCGTCCCGGGGGCCGAACAGCGCGGTCAGCCCGAGATGGACGATCAGCGCGGCCAGCGGCCAGGCCAGTAGCGCGCCCTTGGCCCCCAGCTTCAGCGGCGCGGAGAACGCGACGCCCTTGCCCACTTCCTTGGCGTGGGCGATGACGTCCCCGGTGGGCCCGAGCCGCACTCCGAGCCACCAGGCGAGCAGCGCCCCGAGGAACCCCCCGACGGCCAGCCCGATCACCAGCGGCACACCCCCACGCCGCCGCCACAGGAACACGGCGACCGCGCTGACCAGGCCGAACGCCAGCGCGAGCAGAGTGAACGTTCCGTCCACCCCGATGGCCTGCTCCCCCTCGGAATCCTTGAAGTAGACGACCCAGCTGTCGTCGACGACGTCCCCGACCAGCGGCACGCTCGGCGCCAGCCGCCACCACAGCACCCCGAGCAGCGCGCCGAGGAGCGCCACCACCACCGTGACTATCGCTGCCTCTCGCAGTTCGGTCTTCATGCCGGGACCGTCCTGTTCGTACGAGCCATACATGCCGTACGGGCCGGGAGCACCGGGGTGGCCCGGTATTCCGCCCGGGGCACCGGATATGGCGTCGTGCGGCGGTACGGCGGCCGCGTGCCCGGCAGCGGGCTGCTGCCATCCCCCGTTCGGGGACGGTTCACGCGGCGGCGGTGGAGGAGTCAGCGGAGCGGTCACCCTGCCATCGTGCCAGGCCGTCCTGTGCGGCGCGTCACCGGACGGCCGCCCGACGGTACGCCCAGGTGGCCACGGCCAGCGAGACTACGCCGACGACCCCGCACACGGCCAGGTCACCGAGTACGAAGGCCCAGTCCGGCCGCTCCGCGAAGGTCCGCGCGAAAGCCTCCACGCCGTACGTCGAGGGCAGCAGGTCCCGTGCGAGGCGGACCGCGTCCGGCATCCGGTCGGCGGGCAGCACGCCCAGCAGCAGCGCCGCGGACATGCCCAGCTGCCCGAGCAGCGTGGCCAGTTCGGGGCGTGGGGCGAGCAGCCCGAGCGCCGCCCCGAGCCCGGCGAGCGCGGCCCCGGCCAGCGGGATCACCGCGACGAGCACCCAGAGGTTCGCCATCGGCAGCCCGAACAGCACGCATCCGAAGACGGCGGTCACCACTGTCCCCGGCACGGTGAAGGACGCGTACGCCCCGGCCGCGCCCAGCACCACCGCGGCCGGCGGCACCGGCAGCGTGGCGTAGTGGTCGAGCCCGCCGCTGGCCCGCAGCTGCCCGAAGTACTGGGCGAGCAGGTTCAGGGCGACGAAGGCCACGACCAGTACCGCCGAACCGGCGACCACGGCCTGCGCCTCGGCGCCGCCGTCGACGACCCCGCGCATCAGGATCATGATCCCGATCGACTGGAAGGTCGCCACGAACAGCAGCGGGATGCGCGCGACCCGGGCCCGGGACAGCTGAGCCCGGTACACGGCGCACAGCGACGGCCACAGCCGCGCGCGCGGCCCGAGCTCGGCCGCGGCCCGGCCGGCCGTCTCGTCCACGGCCAGGGCGCTGCCCGGCAGAACCTCGGCGGGTACGACACTCACGTGGCGCTGCTCCCTTTCACACGGGGGATCACCGGGGAGGTGGCCCTGTTCCGTACGGGGTTCTGTACGGATGCGGCGGTCTGCGTGCTCACGCCTTCACCAGCCCCTGCTGTGCGGCCCCGCCCAGCGACAGATAGACGTCCTCCAGGCTCGGCGTGGCGAGCGTGAAGTCGTCGAGCGCGGCGAAGGCGGCGCCGCCGGTGACGGTGGCGACGACCGCGCGGGCCTCCTCGGGGGCGAGCCGCAGCGTCCAGCGGCGGCCGGACTCCACGACGCGGTCCTGGAGGGCTGCGACCTCGGGCACGTCCAGCGGCGCCCGGTCCCGCCACAGCAGCTCGACCCGGACCTCGCCGGCGACGCGCTCCTTGAGCCCGGACGGCGTGTCACAGGCGATCACACGGCCCCGGTCGAGCACGGCGACCCGGTCGAGCACGGTCTCGGCCTCGATGACGTTGTGGGTGACGAGGACGACGGTCGTGCCGTGCTCGGCCCGCCGGCGGTCCACGGCCGACCACACGGCCCGCCGTGCCACCGGGTCCATCGCGGTGGTCGGCTCGTCGAGCACGAGCAGCGGCCGCTCCCCCACCAGGGCGGCGGCGAAGCAGGCGAGCCGGCGCTGGCCGCCGGACAGCTTCTTGATCGGCCGCCCGGCGAGCGGCCCGAGGCCCAGCTCGTCGAGCACGGCGTCCCGTTCGTCGCGCGCCTGCCGTAGGTCCAGGCCGCGCAGCCGTCCGGTCGTCTCGGCGGCGAGCGACACGGTCAGGTCGTCGAGGGCGGTCGACTCCTGCCCGAGGTAGGCGAGGATGCGCGCGGCCCGCTCGGGGTGGCGCACGATGTCGTGCCCGAGGATCTCGACGCTGCCGGCGTCGGGCCGCATCAGCCCGGTCAGCTGCCGTACGAGGGTGGTTTTGCCGGCGCCGTTGGGGCCGAGCAGCCCGAAGATCTCGCCGCGCCGGATGTCCAGCCGTACGTCGTCGGTGGCGCGCACCTCGGGAGTGCCGGGCGCCCCGCGCCGTGCACGCACCGCCGGGTAGGTCTTGGTCAGCCCGCGCACGGCACACACGACGTCACCACCGTGCCGAAATGCCTGTGCCGCGCGCGTACTCACAAGGGACGAGACTACGGGGTCCACGAGCCCGATCCGCCCTCGGGTCGGCGACTCGGCACAAATCGGCCGCTCACCGCCACAAAGCCGCTCGCCGCGGCGCGGCCCGGCGGCGCCGGGCTCGTCCGCCACCCGTCCGGCTCACTCACCGGCGGGCGCGTGCTCCGCGGCCGTGCGGACGTCGATCTCGCGCCAGAACCCGGCCCGGATCGCGTACCGGTCGTGCTCGTCGATCTGGTCGTCCTTGTGCGCGAGGAGTCCGAACCGGGCCGCGTAGCGCAGCAGCTCGCCGTCGATCCGGTGCGGGATCCGCGGATACATCCCGGACAGCCGCTGGAAGTGGCTCTGGTCCCCGAGCCGCGCCATCCACCGCCGCGCGAAGACCTGCCCCACCTCGTAGGGGTCGCCGCCGACCGTGGTGATGTCCTCCTCGCGGTCGGCCCAGCGCTGCTCGGCGGTGGTCAGCTGTGCCAGCGTCGGCATGGACGCGGCCTCGGCCGACTCGGCCGCGACACCGGGCCGGTCGACCCACCCTTTGTCGGAGGACCAGCGCAGCGTCGCGTTCGACGGGTGCTGGGCCGGCTGGACGCCGGGGGCGCGCAGGGCGGCGAGGTCCTTCGGCGTGGGCACGCCCTTGGGCGCCGGAACGCGCTCCTGCGTGCCGTTCTCCGAGACAGTGGGCCCGGCGTGCTCGACCTCCGCGGGGGGCCGCTCGGCCGCCGCGCCGAGCGCGCCTTCGGGCAGCGGCGCGGACAGGATCGCGGCGATCTCCGGCCGGGGCGCGGGCGGCGGCGCGCACACCCCGGTGAGTTCCTTGGCGCGCACGGCCTTGGTGATCCACGTACGGTCCAGGACGCGTCGTTCGTCGGCCTCCGCGACCAGGTCCTCGGACTGGTTGTAGTCACCGTCGGCGGCCTGCACGGCCCACAGATGTACGGCGACGCCGTGCTCCTTGGCGGCCATCATGCCCGGCAGGAGATCGCCGTCCCCGGTCACCAGCACCACGTCGGAGCAGGCGCGGTTGCGGGCCAGCTCGGTGAGCTCGGCGTGCATCGCGGCGTCCACGCCCTTCTGCGCCCAGCGGCCGTCGCTGCGGGTGAGTGCGCCGAGCCGGACGGTGACCCGGGGCATCACGCGCAGCCTGCGGTGCTCGGGCTGGGGGACACGGTCGGGGGCGCCGTCGAACCAGTAGATCCGCAGCAGGGGCTGCTGGGTGTCGGACTCGGCGCGTTCGCGCAGCCCTTGGATGAGGGCGGTGTGGTCGACGGTGATCCGGGACCGGGAGGGTTCCCCGGCGAGCAGGCTGGCGGCGGCCCCCAGCAGATACCCGGCGTCCACCAGGACGATGCAGCGGTCCACGCGACTCACCCTCTTCCCGGGAGGTTTGCTTTGGGCTTCCTTCGAGTCTGCCCGACCGCGCGGGGGTTAACGGGCCGAACTCGATCTTCGGCGTGGCGTTTCGGGGCATCGGGCCCCCGGCGCGCCACGCCTCACGCCCCGACAACCGCTGTCACAGACGGTAATTATCCGAAATGCGTTCTTTATCAGCCTATGTGAATCTGGTCCCGGCCCTGGCCCCTAGTCCCCACAGGAGGCAGATCACCATGGCCAAGAACAAGAAGCAGGACCGGAAGCAGCCGCAGTCCGAGCGTGCACAGCAGCAGGCGCAGCACTCCTCGATGGAGGCGCAGACCGAGCAGCACATGCCGCAGGCGACTCCCGCCGACATGGCACGCAAGGGCAAGCAGAAGCGCTTCGGCCACAACTGACGTACACGTGAAGGGCTGTTGCAGCCCGGGCACACGATGAGGGGCGCACCCGACGCGCGGGGTGCGCCCCTCATCCACGACTGGGCTCAGCCGGCCAGGCAGGACGGTCCGAGCAGCACCTTCAGGTCACCGAACAACGCCGGGTCGGGCTTCACCCGGTGCCGGTCCAGCCGTAGGACCGTCGTCCTGGTCGGGCCCTGGAGCTTGATCCGGACCTCGCTCTCGCCCTTGTGGTGGCTGAGGATCTCGCCGAGGCGGCTGACCATCGGCGGGGTGACACGGGTCGCCGGGATGGTGAGGATCACGGGCGCGTTGGTGCCCGCGTTGGACAGGTCGGGGACCTGGAGCTCCATCGCGACCAACCGCGGCACGTCCTCGCGCTTGTCGAGGCGGCCCTTGACGAACACCACGGCGTCCTCGACGAGTTGGGTCGACACCAGTTGGTACGTCGCCGGGAAGAACATGCACTCGATGGAACCGGCGAGGTCCTCGACGGTGGCGATCGCCCAGGCGTTGCCCTGCTTGGTCATCTTGCGCTGGAGGCCCGAGATGATGCCGCCGATGGTGACGACCGCGCCGTCCGCGTGCTCACCGCCGGTGAGTTGGGCGATGCCCGCGTCGGCCTTGTCGGACAGCACGTGCTCCAGGCCGAAGAGCGGGTGGTCGGAGACGTACAGGCCGAGCATCTCCCGCTCCTGGGCGAGCAGATAGGTCTTGTCCCACTCGTCCTCGGTGAAGACCACGTCGAGCCCGAAGCCGGGTTCGTTGCTCTCCTCCTCGCCCATGCCGCCGAAGAGGTCGAACTGGCCCTCGGCCTCCTTCCGCTTGACCGCGACCACGTTGTCGATCATCGGCTCGAAGTGCGCGGTGAGGCCCTTGCGGGTGTGCCCCAGGCTGTCGAACGCGCCCGCCTTGATCAGCGATTCGGTGGTGCGCTTGTTGCACGCGGTCGCGTCGACCTTGTCGAGGTAGTCGGGGAAGGAGGCGTACTTGCCCTTCGCCTTGCGGCTCTTGATGATCGACTCGACGACGTTGGTACCGACGTTGCGTACGGCCTCCAGGCCGAACAGGATCACGTCGTCGCCCTGGGCGGCGAAGTTGTGCACCGACTCGTTGACGTTCGGCGGGAGCACCTTGATGCCCATGCGCCGGCACTCGTTCAGGTAGACGGCCGACTTGTCCTTGTCGTCCTTGACGGAGGTCAGCAGGGCGGCCATGTACTCGGCGGGGTGGTTCGCCTTGAGGTAGGCGGTCCAGTACGACACCAGGCCGTACGCGGCGGAGTGCGCCTTGTTGAACGCGTAGCCGGCGAAGGGGACCAGTACGTCCCACAGGGCCTGGATGGCCTCGTCGCTGTAGCCCTTGTCGCGGGCGCCCTTCTGGAAGAGGACGAAGTTCTTCGCCAGCTCGTCGGGCTTCTTCTTGCCCATCACGCGGCGCAGGATGTCGGCCTCGCCGAGGGAGTACCCGGCGATGATCTGGGCGGCCTTCTGCACCTGCTCCTGGTAGACGATCAGGCCGTAGGTGACGGCCAGGACCTCTTCGAGGGGCTCCTCCAGCTCCTTGTGGATCGGGGTGATCTCCTGGAGCTTGTTCTTGCGCAGGGCGTAGTTCGTGTGCGAGTCCATGCCCATCGGGCCCGGACGGTACAGCGCGGAGACGGCGGAGATGTCTTCGAAGTTGTCGGGCTTCATCAGCCGCAGCAGCGAACGCATCGGTCCGCCGTCGAACTGGAACACGCCCAGGGTGTCGCCGCGCTGGAGCAGTTCGAAGGTCTTGGGGTCGTCGAGCGGCAGGGAGAGCAGGTCGAGGTCGATGCCCTTGTTGGACTTCACCATCTTGTTGGCGTCGTCCATGATCGTCAGGTTGCGCAGGCCGAGGAAGTCCATCTTCAGCAGGCCGAGCGACTCGCACTGCGGGTAGTCCCACTGCGTGATGGTGACGCCGTCGGTGTGCCGCACCCAGATCGGGGCGTGGTCGACGATGGGCTCGCTGGACATGATCACGCCGGCGGCGTGCACGCCCATCTGCCGGACCAGGCCCTCGACGCCCTTCGCGGTGTCGATGACCTTCTTGACGTCCGGCTCGTTCTCGTACATCCCGCGGATCTCGCCGGCCTCGCTGTAGCGCGGGTGCGAGGGGTTGGTGATGCCGTCGAGGTCGATGCCCTTGCCGAGGACGTCGGCGGGCATCGCCTTGGTGAGACGGTCACCCATCGCGTACGGGTAGCCCAGCACGCGCGCGGAGTCCTTGATGGCGTTCTTCGCCTTGATCTTGCCGTAGGTGCCGATCATGGCGACCTTGTCGGCGCCGTACTTCTCCGTCACGTACCTGATCACCTCGACGCGCCTGCGCTCGTCGAAGTCGATGTCGACATCGGGCATGGAGACGCGCTCGGGGTTGAGGAACCGCTCGAAGATCAGGCCGTGCGGGATCGGGTCGAGGTCGGTGATGCCCATGGCGTAGGCGACGATCGAGCCGGCTGCGGAGCCTCGCCCCGGACCGACCGCGATGCCGTTGTTCTTGGCCCACATGATGAAGTCGGCGACGACGAGGAAGTAGCCCGGGAACCCCATCTGGATGATGACGTCCATCTCGTACTCGGCCTGCTTCTGCCGGTCCTCGGGGACACCGCCCGGGAAACGGCGCTCCATGCCGACCCGGACCTCCTCCTTGAACCAGGTGACCTCGGTGTAGCCCTCGGGGATGTCGAACTTCGGCATGAGGTTCTTCGCCTCGAACATGCCGTCGGTGTCGACCATCTCGGCCACGAGGAGGGTGTTGGCGCAGCCCTCCTGCCAGGCGTCCGAGGAGTCGACGGCGTACATCTCGTCCGTGGACTTCAGGTAGTAGCCCGTGCCGTCGAACTTGAAGCGGTCCGGGTCGGAGAGGTTCTTGCCGGTCTGGATGCACAGCAGGGCGTCGTGGGCGGTCGCCTCGTGCGCGTACGTGTAGTGCGAGTCGTTCGTCACCAGCGGCGGGATGCCGAGCTTCTTGCCGATCTCCAGAAGGCCGTCACGGACCCGGTGCTCGATCTCGATGCCGTGGTCCATCAGCTCCAGGAAGTAGCGGTCCTTGCCGAAGATGTCCTGGTAGTCGGCCGCCGCCTTCAGGGCCTCGTCGTACTGGCCGAGGCGCAGCCGGGTCTGGAGCTCTCCGGAGGGGCAGCCGGTGGAGGCGACGATCCCCTCGGACCACTGGGAGATCGTCTCCTTGTCCATCCGGGGCCACTTCTGGAGCCAGCCCTCGGCGTACGCGTCCGAGGACAGCCGGAAGAGGTTGTGCAGGCCCGTCTTGTTGACGGCCCACATCGTCTTGTGGGTGTAACCACCGGAACCGGACACGTCGTCGCGCTTCTGGTGCGGCTGGCCCCACTGGATCTTGCGCTTGTTGCGCCGGGACTCGGGGGCGACGTACGCCTCGATCCCGATGATCGGGGTGACCCCGGCCTTCTTCGCGGTGTGGAAGAAGTCGTACGCCCCGTGGAGGTTGCCGTGGTCGGACATGGCGATGTGCGTCATGCCCATCTCGTTGCACGCGTTGAACATGTCCTTCAGCCGCGCGGCACCGTCCAGCAGCGAGTACTGGGTGTGGACGTGCAGGTGCGTGAACGGCGGCTTTGACACGGCTTGGCCTCCATGGAAAACGCTCGGTGACAGGCGGACGGACACTTCTGGGGACAGCGTCGAAGTCTATGCCTCGGGACTGACACTCACGGGGCTGCCCCGCGTACCTTCACAGCGAGGGCCGCGGGCACTTTCCGGTCGGCCCGCCCGTTGGATACGACAGAAACGCTGTCGTACACATGCACCAGGAGGCACCCAGCGATGTCGGTCCCCCAGCTCAACGACGAGCAGCGCGGCGACGAGATCCTCGCCGTCTTCGACACCGCCTTCGGCGAGCTCCTGGCCGCCGATCCGGCCGCGTTCCGCGTGAAGTTCCGGAAGATGGCGGCCTCGGCCTTCGCGTTCTACCGCGGCACGGCGTGCCTCTTCTACCACGACCTCGACGCCGAGAAGCGGGGCGGCCCGTACCTGGACGAGCGCACCTCGCGCGTGTGGATCCACGGCGACCTGCACGCGGAGAACTTCGGCACGTACATGGACTCCAACGGCCGGCTGATCTTCAACGTCAACGACTTCGACGAGGCCTACGTCGGCCCCTTCACCTGGGACCTCAAGCGCTTCGCCGCCTCCGTCGCGCTCATCGGGTACGCCAAGGCGTTCGGCGACGACCAGATCAGCGAGCTGGTGCGAATCTACGCGGCCGCCTACCGCGAGCGGGTGCACGCCCTGGCCACCGGTGCCAAGAGCGACGAGGTGCCGCCGTTCACGCTGGACACCGCCCAGGGCCCGCTGCTGGACGCGCTGCGCGACGCCCGCGCGCTGACCCGCTTCGGGCTGCTGGAGTCCATGACGGAGATCCGTGACTTCGAGCGCCGCTTCGCCCCGGGCGGCGGCTCCATCGAGCTGGACGCGGCCACCCGCTACAAGGTCCTCGCCGCCTTCGACGGCTATCTGGAGACGCTGCCGGACGCGTCCCTGGCCCGCCCGGACTCCTACCGGGTCAAGGACGTCGTCGGCCGCCGCGGCATCGGCATCGGCTCGGCCGGGCTGCCGTCGTACAACATCCTGCTGGAGGGCCACACCGACGCCCTCGAGAACGACGTCGTGATCTACATCAAGCAGGCCCAGACCCCGGCCGTCTCCCGGCACATCACCGACCAGGCGCTGCGGGACTACTTCCAGCACGAGGGCCACCGCACGGTGATCTCCCAGCGCGCCCTCCAGCAGCACGCCGACCCGTGGCTGGGCTGGACCGAGCTGGACGGCGCGGGCCAGCTGGTCGCCGAGGTCTCGCCGTACGCGGTGGACCTGGACTGGGGCGACATCGACGACCCGGAGGAGATCGCCTCGGTGGTCGCCGACCTCGGCCGGGCCACGGCCACGATGCACGCGGCGGCGGACGACACCTCCGGCGAGTCCCTGGTGCCGTTCTCCACGGAGCGCGCCATCGACGCGGCCATCGCGGCCGACGAGGACGGCTTCGCGGAGCTCCTGGTCGACTTCGCGCACAGCTACGGCGCACGCGCGCGTGCCGACCACCAGACCTTCGTGGACCTGTTCCGCAACGGCCGGATCCCGGGTCTGTGACGGACAGGCCACGCACGGTCGCTCCCCGGCCATTCACAGGCACCCTTTAGGGGTCTCTTACAGGAGCACGTGACACACTCTCCACCGCTATGGACATATCCGGGACCCAGCTGCGAGCCGTACGCGCGGCGCTCTTCACGGCACTCGTCGTGACACTGAGCACCGCGTCGCACGTGCTGCTCTCCCGGGCACCCCTGCCGCTGAACACGGTGACCCTGCTCACGGGCGCCGTGTTCGTGCTCGCCTACGCCCTGGCCGGCCGGGAGCGGACCTTCGGCCGGATCGCCGCTCTGCTGGTGCCGCTGGAGCTGGCCGCCGACACGATCCTCACCACCGGCCAGCACGTCTGTTACGGCAGGGCGGGCGGCCCGGTCGCCGGTCCGCTGGCGTCGGTCGGCTGGGACGTGCTGTGCGGCGAGGGCACCCAGGTCGGGGCCCCGCTGGCCCAGGTCACCGGCACCGACCCCGAGCGGCTCGGCGGCCTGCTCGGCCATGTCGACCCGGTCACCGCCTGGTTCCTGCTGGCCGCCCACATCGGCGTCGGCCTCCTCGCCGCGGCCTGGCTGCGCCGCGGCGAGCGGGCCCTGGCGCAGCTGCTGAGCGCGGTCGCGGCGACCACGTTCCGGCCGCTGCTCACGGCGGTCGCCGCGGTGACGGTCCCCACGACCGCCCCGGCCCGCCGTCTGCCGCGCCCCACCGACCGTACGGCCGCCGCCCGCAGCCGCCTCCTCGTGCACTCCCTGGGACGGCGTGGACCGCCTCGCTCCCCTGCCTTCACCTGCGCGTGACCAGCGTCCGACGCGCGTGAACGGCTACTGAGCAGCACAGCCCACCCATACGTAATCCCGCACACGACGTGTGCGTGTCCCCATGGAGATCACCAACATGAGCAAGCGGAACAGCCAGGCCGCGAAGACGGCGGCCCGGGAGCGGCTGCGCATCGAGCGCGAGCGTGAGGCGAAGCGCGCGAAGATCAAGCGGCAGCTGATCGTCGCCGGCTCCATCGTCGGCGTCCTGGCGATAGCCGGCGGCATCAGTTACGCGGTCGTGCAGGGCAACAAGCCCGGCTACTGGGAGGCCGCGAAGGACGACAAGCTCGTCAAGCCGGCCAACACCTCGGGCAAGAACGGCACGACCGTCACCATCGGCGAGGACAGCGCCAAGAAGACCCTCGTGATGTACGAGGACCCGCGCTGCCCGGTCTGCGCCTCCTTCGAACAGGCCGTCGGCACGACCGTCGACAAGGGCGTCGAGGACGGCAAGTACAAGATGCAGTACGTCGGGGCCACCTTCCTCGACAACGGCCTGGGCGGCGAGGGCTCCAAGAACGCCCTCAGCGCCCTGGGTGCGGCGCTGAACGTCAGCGACGAGGCGTTCCTCCAGTACAAGGCCGCGATGTACTCGACGAAGTGGCACCCGGAGGAGTCCGACGACAAGCTCAAGGACGACGCCTACCTGATCAAGATCGCGGACACGGTCGACGCCCTGAAGGGCAACAAGGAGTTCCAGAACGCCGTGAAGAACGGCACCTACGACAAGTGGGCGCTGGAGATGTCGGCGACGTTCGACGACAGCGGCGTGCAGGGCACCCCGACCCTGAAGATGGACGGCAAGACCCTCACCGGCGCCGACGGGAAGAACGCGCCGATGACGGTGGCCGACTTCAACAAGGCGATGGAGACGGCCCTCAAGGGCTGATCCGACCTTCAGAGGAAGAGCGGGCGAACTTTTGCGAGTTCGCCCGCTCTTGTGCATACCGCTCAGTAACCTGATCGGCTGTGACCAGTCGATACAGATCATCCGAGCCGTTCAATTCCCCTACCCCACGCCGCCGTACGGTCGTCAAGGCCGCGGCGGCGACGGCTGTCCTGGCGGGTCCGCTCGCCGCCGCGCTGCCGGCGCGCGCGGCCGGGCAGGGGCCCGCCTTCCTGCACGGCGTCGCCTCCGGTGACCCGCTGCCCGACGGCGTCCTGCTGTGGACCCGTGTGACGCCGGCCGCCGACGCCACGCCCGGCTCCGGGCTCGGCCCGGACACCGAGGTCAGCTGGGTCGTCGCCCGCGACAAGGCGCTGACGAACATCGTCGCCAAGGGCTCGACCACCGCGACCGCCGCCTCCGACCACACCGTGAAGGCGGACATACGGGGCCTGGAGCCGGCCACCGACTACTGGTACCGCTTCTCGGCGGGCGGCACGGACTCCCCGGTGGCGCGCACCCGCACCGCGCCGGCGGCGAACGCCTCCGTGGCCGGCCTGCGCTTCGGCGTGGTCTCCTGCGCCAGCTGGGAGGCGGGCTACTTCGCCTCGTACCGCCACCTCGCCGCCCGCGGTGACCTGGACGCCTGGCTGCACCTCGGCGACTACATCTACGAGTACGGCACCGGCCAGTACGGCACGCGCGGCACCGTGGTGCGGCCGACGGCGCCTGCCAACGAGATCCTCACGCTCGCCGACTACCGCGGCCGGCACGGCAAGTACAAGACGGACGCCGATCTCCAGGCCCTGCACGCGAAGGCACCCGTCATCGCGATCTGGGACGACCACGAGATGGCCAACGACGCCTGGTCGGGCGGCGCCGAGAACCACACCGAGGGCACCGAGGGCGCCTGGGCCGCGCGTCAGGCCGCCGCCAAGCAGGCGTACTTCGAGTGGATGCCGGTGCGACCGGCCGTCGCCGGCACCACCTACCGGCGGCTGCGCTTCGGCAAGCTCGCCGACCTGTCCCTGCTGGACCTGCGTTCCTTCCGCTCCGAGCAGGTCAAGGTCGGCAACGGCGAGGTCGACGACCCCGACCGCACGCTCACCGGCCGCGCCCAACTGGACTGGCTGAAGGCGGGCCTGAAGTCCTCCGACACCACCTGGCGGCTGGTCGGCAACTCGGTGATGATCTCGCCGTTCGCGATCGGCTCCCTCTCCGCGGACCTGCTCAAGCCGCTGGCCAAGCTGCTGGGCCTGCCGCAGGAGGGTCTCGCCCTCAACACCGACCAGTGGGACGGCTACACGGACGACCGCCGCGAGCTGCTCGCCCATCTGCGCTCGAACGCGATCCGCAACACCGTGTTCCTCACCGGCGACATCCACATGGCGTGGGCCAACGACGTCCCGGTGGACGCCGGCACCTACCCGCTGTCCGCCTCCGCGGCCACGGAGTTCGTCGTCACGTCGGTCACCTCCGACAACCTCGACGACATCGTCAAGGTCCCCGAGGGCACCGTCTCCGCGATCGCCTCGCCGCTCATCCGGGCCGCCAACCGGCACGTCCACTGGGTCGACACCGACCGCCACGGCTACGGAATCCTGGACATCACGGCCGCCCGCGCGCAGATGGACTACTACGTCCTGGCCGACAAGACGAAGCAGGACTCCGGCGCGTCCTGGGCACGTTCGTACCGCACCCGCACCGGCACGCAGAAGGTCGAGCGCACCTACGACCCTGTGTAAGCCCTGTGCCCCATGGTCGATTTTCGGCCACCCCTGGCCCGATTGCGGGCCGTTAACCGGAGATCACATCGCTACGGCGGGTGGTGCGCGTCGCGTTCCGAATACGGACACACCACCCGCCCGGGCAACGGAACCCGTTACGCCGCGATCTCACACTCCGGACAGTTGATCATTCACTTACCCCAAATACCCCCCTCTGTCGGGTATTTGATTGGGCCTGATCGATTCTCTTCGGACATGGGCATGTCCACGTAATGTCCGGGCGGCGGCCAGGAAGACCCCTGCGCCCCCTCCCCAACGCATCAGCCAGGAGTCAGCATGCGTGTGCTTGCCCGAATATCTCCCTCTACGCGCAGACGTGTTCTCGCCACGACAGCCGTGGCCGGAACTCTGATGCTCACTCCGCTCTCGGCGCCCACCACGCTCGCGGCGACCCAGGCTCCGGCCGCCGACTGCGCCGGGGAGAGCGGCCACGCCGCGGCCCGCGAGGCCCGCCCCGGACCCGGCGGCGAGGCCGTCGCCGAGCCCAACGAGGTCAGCGCGGCCAAGGCCCAGGCGATGGACGCCGACCTGAGGAAGAAGCTCGACAAGCTGCCGGCAACCGGCAGGCGCAGCCTCGCGGCCGCCGCCTCGACCACCATCCCGGTCTACTTCCACGTCATCCACGACGGCGCGACCGGGCAGCTCGACTCCGCCGACATCAACGCCCAGATGAACGTCCTGAACGCGGCCTACGCCGGCCAGGGCACCGGGAACGTCGCCTCCGGCTATCAGTTCACCCTCGCCGGCACCGACTACACCGACAACGCGGCCTGGTACGGCGTCGGCTACGGCTCGACGGAGGAGAAGGCGATGAAGTCCGCCCTGCGCAAGGGCGGCGCGAACGCGCTCAACGTCTACACCGCCAACCTCGGCGACGGCCTCCTCGGCTGGGCGACCTTCCCCAGCTCCTACAAGTCGAGCCCGTCCATGGACGGCGTGGTCCTCCTCGACACCTCGCTGCCGGGCGGCTCTGCCACCCACTACGACGAGGGCGACACCGCGACCCACGAGGTCGGCCACTGGATGGGCCTGTACCACACCTTCCAGGGCGGCTGTAACGGCAACGGCGACTACGTCGACGACACCCCGGCCGAGAAGAGTGCCGCGTACGAGTGCCCGGAGGGACGGGACACCTGCACCCGCAAGGCGGGCGCGGACCCGATCCACAACTTCATGGACTACACGTACGACGCCTGCATGTACCAGTTCACCGCGGGCCAGGTGAGCCGCATGCAGCAGAACTTCGCGGCGTACCGGGCGGCGGGCTGAGCCTAGAGGGAGTCCAGGAAGCCGAGCGCCACCCGCCAGGTGGCCTCGGCGGCCTCCTCGTCGTAGTCCGGCAGGTCGGGGTCGGTGTAGATGTGGCCGGCCCCGGCGTATCTGTAGACCTCGACGTCGGCGCCCGCCCTGCCCATCTGGAGATACCAGGCGCTCAGCCAGTCGTCCGTCTCGAACGGGTCCGGCTCGGCGACATGCAGCTGCACCGGCAGCTCGTCCACCGAGGCGTTCGCCGCGATGTCCGACGTGCCGTGCAGAAGCAGCAGTCCGCGTGCCTTCTCGTCCCCGAGCCCGAGGGTCTGGGCGACGGAGGCGCCCAGCGAGAACCCGGCGTAGACCAGCCCGCGCTCCGAGTAGGGCGCGGCGGCGAGCACGGCCCGCTTCAGCAGTTCGTCCTTGCCGATCTGCTGGTTGAACTCCATGCCCTCCTCGACCGTGTCGAACGTGCGGCCCTCGAAGAGGTCCGGCGTCCACACCTCGTGTCCGGCGGCGCGCAGCCGGTCCGCGGCCTGGCGCACGGCGGGCCTGAGGCCGTACGTCGAGTGAAACAGCATGATGTTCATGAGGCCATGGTGCCAGCCGGGTACGACAGTGCCGTGACCACCGCCTCACCGGTGCGGATGTTCATGACCCCCTGATGCTGGTTACGTTCGGAGGCATGGAGACGATACTCCGACCGCTGATCGTGATCGGTGGCTCGGTGCTGCTCACCCTGGTCATCGGGTGGGCCACCGACCGCCTCATGCGCAAGGCCGACGAACGGCACAACGAGACCCCGCTGTGGGGTCTGCTGCGCCGGGCCCGCGTTCCCTACCAGCTCGTGCTCTGCACGGCCCTCCTGAGAGGGTCCTACGACGAGGCCGCGCTGTTCCTGGAGAACCGGGTCGCCGTGGGCAGGGTGCTGACGCTGGTGCTGATCGGGGCGGCGGCCTGGCTGGCGATCCGCATAGCGGCGGCCGTCGTGGAGACGACGTACAGCCGCTATGCCCGGGTGCACCGTGATCCGGCCCGGGTCCGCAGGGTGCGCACGCAGGTGACGCTGATCATGCGTGTGGTGTCCGCGGTCGTCGGCGTGGTCGCGGCGGCGTCGATGCTGCTGACGTTCCCGGCGATGCGGGCGGCCGGTGCCTCGCTGCTGGCCTCGGCCGGCATCCTCGGCATCGTCGCCGGTGTCGCGGCCCAGTCCACCCTGAGCAACATGTTCGCCGGGCTCCAGATCGCCTTCGGGGACATGGTGCGCATCGGGGACACCGTCGTGGTGGACGACGAGTGGGGCACCGTCGAGGAGATCACCCTGACCTTCCTGACGGTGCGGACCTGGGACGAGCGCCGGATCACGATGCCCGTGTCGTACTTCACGTCGAAGGCCTTCGAGAACTGGTCGCGCGGCGGCGCCCAGATGACCGGCACCGTCTTCCTGCATCTCGACCACTCGGCACCGCTGGAGGCCATGCGCGAGCGGCTCCGCGACGTCCTGCGGGACTGCCCGGCCTGGGACGGGCGGGACTACGGCCTGGTCGTCACCGACTCCACGCCCAGCACGATGGAGGTGCGGGCCCTGGTCACGGCGAAGGACGCGGACGACCTGTGGACGGTCCGGGTCACGGTGCGCGAGCAGCTGATCCGCTGGCTGTCCGAGCGCCACCCGTACGCGCTGCCGCGCGTCAACGCGGCGGACGCGGCCCTGCCACCCGGCTTCCCGGTCCCGGACCGGCTCCCGGGCGCCAGGCGCACCTTCCACCACGACCCTCAGCCGGCGCGCCCGGAACGCCCCTGACCGCCGAGAACTGCAACGCCGAAAGGGGCGCGGGGCTGTAGTCGATCCACGGCTACCGCCGGGCGGGCGCGACCAGCCACAACGGAGCCGCAGACGACCCCGCACCCCCTCCCCGCGGAGCGCTCAGTGGCCGCGCTCGGCACCCCCGTTGACCTGGATGATCTGCGAGGTGATGTGCCCGGCGCCGTGGGACGCCAGCCAGTGCAGGGTCGTGGCGACGTCCCCCGGCGCACCGGCGCGCCCGGTCGAGGTCTCGGCGACCAGCCGGGCGTGCCGCTCCTCGTCCATCCCGTCGCCGAAGAACTCGGTGTCCTCGACATAGCCGGGCGCGACCACGTTCACGGTGATCCCGCGCGGCCCCAACTGCCGGGCCAGGTCGTGGGCGTACGGGTGCAGCGCGGCCTTGGACGCCGCGTACGCCCCGCTGCCGGACCCCCTGAAGGCGGCGATGGAGCTGAGGAACAGCACCCGCCCGCCGGGATCGGCGAGCCGGTCCTTCAGGGCCTCGGTGAGCAGGGCGGCGGTCAGGGTGTTGAGGCCGAAGTTGAGGGTCCAGTTGTGCAGGACGACGTCGAGGGGCTCGTCGCTGTCCACCTTGGGCTCCAGATACCCGGAGCCGCCGGCGCTGTGGATGAGGACGTCCACGGTGCCGAGCTCCGACGCCACGAACCGCTCCACCCCCCGCACCCCGCGCGGCCTGCTCAGATCCGCGGCGAAGGTGAGGGCCCCGGGCACAGCGGCCTGCTCCAGCACCTCCGCGCGCCGCCCGAGCAGGAGCACCCGGTCCCCGTCCTCCGCGAACAGCCGGGCCGCCGCGAGCCCGATTCCGGTACCGCCACCACTGATCACAACGTTGCGAGCCATGATCAGATCGTACGAAGTCCTGGCGCCCGGCGGCGAGGTCAGCGCAGACTTCGCACGTCCAAATGCCGCAGCACCCGGTCCACCACCTCCGGGTCGGCCCCCGGTTCGCTGCGCGCCGCCAGCACCTCGTGCCGCGCCGCGCTGAGCATCTCGCCCTGGATCCGGCGCACCCGCTTCAGCCGCCGCACCCGCTGCTGATGCGCCTCGCGACGTTCGTCCTCGGCCATGTCGGGACTGATCCGCACGCCGATCTCGAACGCCCGCCGCAGCATCTGCTCGGAGAGGTCCTCGGGCAGTTCCTCGACCGCCTCGATCTCCTTCAGCCGCCGTTTGGCAGCTCTCGCCGCGCGCACGGCCAGCTGCTTCTCGAACTCCTGCTCCCGCTCGCCGTCGGCACGCACACCGAGCCATTTCACGAGCCGTGGCAAGGTCAGCCCCTGCGCCACCAGCGTCGCCATGATCACCCCGAACGCGATGAAGATGATCTCGTTGCGGTTGGGGAAGGGCTCTCCGGCGTCGGTCTCCAACGGGATGGCCAGCGCCAGGGCCACCGACGCCACGCCTCGCATCCCCGACCACCACATCACGACGGTCTCCCGCCAGCTCACCGGGATCTCCTCGTCGACGTCCCGCTTGGCGTGCAGCCGCTTGGTGAGCCAGGTGGCCGGCAGCAGCCACAGCAGCCGTACGACCACGACGACCCCGACCACCGTGGCCGCCCAGCCGAGCAGCTCCTGCCAGCGCCCGGACGCCGTGCGCACCGCGATGTGCAGTTCGAGCCCGATCAGCCCGAACGCGACGCCGGTGACCAGCGTGTCGACGATGTCCCAGAAGGTGTGCCCGGCGAGCCGTGTCATCACGTCGTCGGCGTCGGTGGCGTACTCGGCGAGGAACATGGCGGTGACGAGCACCGCGAGCACACCGGAGCCCTGGAGCTCCTCCGCCAGCACGTACGAGGCGTACGGCACGAGCAGCGAGAGTCCGATCTGGAGGGTCGCGTCGCCCAGCAGGTCCATCAGCTTGTAGGCGCCCCAGCCGAGGGCGAGCCCGACGGCCAGCGCGACGACCGCGGACAGCACGAGGTCGAGCCCTGCCTCCCAAGCGGTGAAGTCACCGCTCACGGCGGCGGCGATGGCCACGTGGTACAGCACGATGGCCGTCACGTCGTTGAAGAGCCCTTCGCCCTCCAGGATGGACACCAGCCGCCTCGGCAGCCCGAGTTGCCCGGCGACGGCGGTCGCGGCGACCGGATCCGGCGGCGCGACGAGCGCACCCAGTGCCACGGCGGCGGCGAGCGGCAGCCCCGGCACGATCGCGTGCGCGACCGCGGCCACGCAGAACGTCGTGACGAACACCAGCGCCACGGCGAGCAGGAAGATGGGCCGCAGATTCGCCGCGAACTGCCGCCACGAGGTCCGCCGTACGGCCGCGTACAGCAGGGGCGGCAGCAGCAGCGGAAGGATGAGTTCCGGGGGGATCTCGACGTTCGGCACGAACTCCAGCAGCGCGAGCACGATCCCGAGCAGCGTCATCAGCACCGGCGCGGGCAACCCGAACCGGTCCCCCACCGGGACACTCACCACGGCCCCGAGCAACAGCACGAACAACAGGGCCAACTGATCCACGGTCAACGCTCCGCAGGTCTGGACGATCAAGAACCTTCGAACGTCCAGCGTGCCACGCCCACTCGTGCAACGGCCGCCTTGCCGGGCGGCGGCGGCCGGCGGCGTCGGCTACAAGGCGCGCCGCATCGCCCGGTGCGGCATCCCGGCGTCCGGGAACTCCGGCCCGTACGCCACGTACCCCAGCCGCTCGTAGAAGCCCAGGGCGTGGGTCTGCGCGTGCAGGTCCACGGCTGCGAGGCCACGCGCGCGGGCCGCGTCCTCTATCGCCCGCACCAGGGCCGCCCCGACGCCGAGCCCGCGGGCCTCCCGCGTCACGGCGAGCCGCCCCAGCGACCCGACCGTGAGGTCACCGTCGGTCTTGGCCGCGGCCGCCTCGCCGTGCAGCAGCCGCCCCGTGCCGAGCGGCAGTCCGTCCTCCCGGACCGCCAGCACATGCACGGCATCGGCGTCGTGGGCGTCGTACTCGATGTCCTGCGGGACGCCCTGCTCGACGACGAAGACCTCCTTGCGCACCGCGAAGCACGCCTCGCGGTCGGCGGGGTCCTCGGCGACCCGCACGGCGTACGTCACCGGGCTCATCCCCACGTCTCCTCGCGGACCTGGTCCAGCGCCTTCTGGAGGTCGGCCGGGTACTCGCTCCCGAACTCCACCCACTGCCCGTCCCCGGGGTGCTCGAAGCCGAGCCGCACCGCGTGCAGCCACTGGCGGGTCAGCCGCAGCCGCTTGGCGAGCGTGGGGTCGGCGCCGTAGGTCAGATCGCCGACGCAGGGGTGCCGGTGGGCGGCCATGTGGACGCGGATCTGGTGGGTGCGCCCGGTCTCCAGCTTCACGTCGAGCAGGGAGGCCGCGCGGAACGCCTCGATGAGGTCGTAGTGCGTGATCGACGGCTTGCCGTCGGCCGTGACGGCCCACTTGTAGTCGTGGTTGGGGTGGCGGCCGATCGGGGCGTCGATGGTGCCGCTGGTCGGGTCGGGGTGGCCCTGGACGAGCGTGTGGTAGCGCTTGTCGACCGTGCGCTCCTTGAACTGGCGCTTGAGCGAGGTGTAGGCCCGCTCCGACTTGGCGACCACCATGAGGCCGGAGGTGCCCACGTCGAGGCGGTGCACGATGCCCTGGCGCTCGGCGGCGCCGGACGTCGAGATCCGGTAGCCGGCGGCGGCCAGCCCGCCGATGACGGTCGGCCCGCTCCAGCCCGGCGACGGATGCGCGGCGACGCCGACGGGCTTGACGATCACGACCACGTCATCGTCGTCGTGCACGATCTCCATGCCCTCGACCGGTTCGGCGACGATCTGCACGGGCGCGGGCGCCTGCGGCATCTCGACCTCGAGCCAGGCCCCGCCGTGCACCCGCTCCGACTTCCCGACCACCGACCCGTCGACCGTGACCTTCCCCGCCGCGGCGAGCTCTGCGGCCTTCGTACGGGAGAAGCCGAACATGCGGGAGATGGCGGCGTCGACGCGCTCGCCCTCCAGGCCGTCGGGCACGGGCAGGGTACGGATCTCGGGAATCGTGCTCACCCGACGAGTATGCCGGACCGGGCCGACAGCCCCGTACGGAGCCTGTGGACAACTCCCGCGGGCCCCTGGTGGCGGCCCCTTGCGGGAATCAGTCCTTGTGCACGGTGCCGTCGGGGTCCAGCCCCCGGAACGACAGCAGCACGATCAGGATGCCGCCGCACACGATCGCCGAGTCCGCGAGGTTGAACACGGCGAAGTGCTTGGGCGCGATGAAGTCCACGACCGCGCCCTCGAAGACGCCCGGCGAGCGGAAGATCCGGTCGGTGAGGTTGCCGAGGGCACCGCCGAGCAGCAGGCCGAGCGCGATCGCCCAGGGCAGGCTGTACAGCTTGCGGGCGAGCCGGGCGATCACCACGATCACGGCCGCCGCGATCACCGTGAAGATCACGGTGAAGGCCTCGCCGAAGCCGAAGGCCGCGCCCGCGTTGCGGATCGCCTCGAACTTCAGCCAGTCCCCGATGATCTCGATCGGCGGGTGGTGCTCCAGCTTGGCGACCACGATCATCTTGCTGATCAGGTCCAGGGCGTACGCGAACGCGGCCACGCCGAACAGCACGGCGATCCGGCGCTTGCCCCGGGGCCGCTCCGCACCGGACTCCTCCGGCTCGGCCGCCGCCGGCTCTGGGGTATCCGGCGTACCGATGATGCGCTCCGCCTCTGCCACGTGAGTCCCTCGACCTAGGTACCTGACTGAGGACGAGAGTACGACACGTCCCGCGGGGGCCGGGCCACCGGTCAGTACCGCCGTTCCTGCTTCTGCTTGCACTCGACGCACAGGGTCGCGCGCGGGAAGGCCTGCATGCGGGCCTTGCCGATCGGGTTCCCGCAGTTCTCGCACAGGCCGTAGGTGCCCGCGTCGAGCTTTTCCAGGGCGCGCTCGGTCTGGGTGAGCATCTCGCGGGCGTTCGCGGCGAGCGCCAGCTCGTGCTCGCGCGTGATGTTCTTGGCGCCGGTGTCGGCCTGGTCGTCGCCCGCGCCGTCCCCGGAGTCCCGCATCAGGCCGACGAGGGACTGCTCGGACGACTCGATCTCGTTGCGCAGCCGCATCACCTCGGCCATCAGCTCGGCTCGTGCCTCCTCGACCTCCTCCGAGGTCCAGGGGTCCTCACCGGGGCGCACCGCGAGCTCGCCGGGCTCCACCGCCGCGGCGATGCGTGCCTTGGGAACGGCGGTCTTGGCCGCCGTGGCCGTGCCAGGGGTCTTCTTCGCAACCACCGTCGTGGCTCCTGTCTGCTCCGCGGCCTGCGCCGCGCCCACCTTCTTGACCCTGCTCTCGGCGACCGCACGCTTCCCGGCCGCGCTCTTCCTGGCGGTGCTCTTCTTGGCCGTGCTCTTCTTGGCGGCGCTCTTCCCGGCCGCGGCCTCCTTGGCCTCGCCCTTCTCCGCCGACTTCCTGGCGGCGGGCTTCGCGGCGGCCGCCTCCTTCCTGCCGACGGCCTTCTTGCCCGCCGTCTTCTTCCCGGCCGCCCTGGGAGCGGCGGCCGCCTTCTTCGCCGCAGCCTTGCCGGACGTCCCGCCGGCCTCCTGACCGGCCCCTTTGCGGCCCTGCTCCTTGTCCTGCGCCGCGCCCCCCTGCGTGGCCTTCTTCCCGTGACCGTCCTTGGCCGCCCCGCCGGCGGAACCGGCACGCGCATGTGTGGATCTGCTCGACGCCGACTGCTGTACGGCGGTCTTCTTCGCCACCATGCCGCGGCCCCTTCACATATTGTGATCTTGCTCGCGAATCGTGCTGGGACGATAAATCGACTTGAGTCCCGCGGCAACGGGGCACACCGCCCGATTCGCCCGCCTCGCGCATGCCGCGCGGGAGACATGCATGCGTTGTGCCCAGCTCCCCGCGGGGTATGCCGACGAGCCGGACGTCCCAGAATCCGAACAGGCGTACCGCACCATTCGGGTCATCGCGTCCCGAAGCCGATGCCCGCCCCGGCGCCCCGGAAATCCGGTCGGCCGCTGTCCGCGCGGCGCCGTACACTGGGCGGAGCGAAAAGCGTGGATGGGGACGAGTAGCGGCGTACGCAGCCCAGAGCGACCCGGGGACGGTGGAAGCCCGGGGGCGAGCGCGACGTGAAGATCACCCCGGAGCCGCCGGAAGAAAGCCGCCGCCGTCAGGCACGGGCTAGTAGAGCCGGTATCGCGACCCCAATGAGGGGGCTCGCCGACGCACACCCCGCGTCGGAGGGCCAAGGAGGGTGGTACCGCGGGAGCGCGCCGAAACCGGCGTAGGGAAGATTCGGCTCTCGTCCCTCCGGACGGAAGGCAGCAAGTCCGCCGGAGGAAGCTCGCTGATGACAACGCCGACGTACCGCCAGGTGCCCGCCCAGGTCGACCTGCCCGCGCTCGAGCACGCGGTGCTCGACTTCTGGCGCGAGCAGAAGATCTTCGCCAAGAGCCTGGAGCAGTCCGAGGGCCGCCCCGAGTGGGTGTTCTACGAGGGCCCGCCCACCGCCAACGGCATGCCCGGCGCCCACCACATCGAGGCCCGCGTCTTCAAGGACGTCTTCCCCCGCTTCCGCACCATGCGCGGCTACCACGTGGCCCGCAAGGCCGGCTGGGACTGCCACGGCCTCCCGGTGGAGCTGGCGGTCGAGAAGGAGCTCGGCTTCAGCGGCAAGAAGGACATCGAGGCGTACGGCATCGCCGAGTTCAACGCCAAGTGCCGCGAGTCCGTGCTGCGCCACACCGACGCCTTCTCCGACCTGACGACCCGCATGGGCTACTGGGTCGACCTCGACGACGCCTACGTCACGATGGAACCCGAGTACATCGAGTCCGTCTGGTGGTCGCTCAAGGAGATCTTCAACAAGGGCCTGCTGGTCCAGGACCACCGCGTCGCCCCCTGGTGCCCGCGCTGCGGCACCGGCCTCTCCGACCACGAGCTGGCGCAGGGCTACGAGACGGTCGTCGACCCGTCCGTGTACGTCCGTTTCCCGCTCACCTCCGGTCCGCTCGCCGGCGAGGCCGCACTCCTGGTGTGGACGACCACGCCCTGGACGCTCGTCTCCAACACGGCCGTGGCCGCGCACCCCGAGGTCGGCTACGTCGTCGCGACGAACGGCGAGGAGAAGCTCGTCGTCGCCGAGCCGCTTCTCGCCAAGGCCCTCGGCGAGGGCTGGGAGAGCACCGGCCAGACCTTCACCGGCGCCGAGATGGAGCGCTGGACGTACCAACGACCGTTCGAGCTGGTCGAGTTCCCTGAGACCGAGGGCGGCACCCACTACGTGGTCAACGCCGAGTACGTCACCACCGAGGACGGCACGGGTCTGGTCCACCAGTCCCCCGCCTTCGGTGAGGACGACCTCAAGGTCTGCCGCGCCTACGGCCTGCCGGTGGTGAACCCGGTCCGCCCCGACGGCACCTTCGAGGAGGACGTCCCCCTGGTCGGCGGCGTCTTCTTCAAGAAGGCCGACGAGAAGCTCACCGAGGACCTCCAGCAGCGCGGCCTGCTCTTCAGGCACATCCCGTACGAGCACAGCTACCCGCACTGCTGGCGCTGCCACACCGCGCTGCTCTACTACGCACAGCCGTCCTGGTACATCCGCACCACCGCCATCAAGGACCGCCTCCTCCAGGAGAACGAGGACACCAACTGGTTCCCGGAGACGGTCAAGCACGGCCGGTACGGCGACTGGCTGAACAACAACATCGACTGGGCGCTGTCCCGCAACCGCTACTGGGGCACCCCGCTGCCGATCTGGCGCTGCGAGGACGACCACCTCACCGTGGTCGGCTCCCGCGCGGAGCTCACCGAGCTGACCGGCACCGACCAGTCGGGCCTCGACCCGCACCGCCCGTACATCGACGACGTCACCTTCGACTGCCCGAGTTGCGCGAAGACGGCCACGCGCGTGCCGGAGGTCATCGACGCCTGGTACGACTCGGGCTCGATGCCGTTCGCGCAGTGGGGCTACCCGTACAAGAACAAGGAACTGTTCGAGGCCCGCTACCCGGCGCAGTTCATCTGCGAGGCCATCGACCAGACCCGCGGCTGGTTCTACACACTGATGGCGATCGGCACGCTGGTCTTCGACAAGTCGTCGTACGAGAACGTCGTCTGCCTCGGCCACATCCTCGCCGAGGACGGCCGCAAGATGTCCAAGCACCTGGGCAACATCCTCCAGCCGATCCCGCTGATGGACCAGCACGGCGCCGACGCGGTGCGCTGGTTCATGGCGGCCGGCGGCTCCCCGTGGGCGGCCCGCCGCGTGGGCCACGGCACGATCCAGGAGGTCGTCCGCAAGACGCTCCTGACGTACTGGAACACGGTCGCCTTCCAGGCCCTGTACGCCCGTACGTCGAACTGGGCGCCCTCCGCGGCCGACCCGGCGCCGGCCGACCGTCCGGTCCTGGACCGCTGGCTGCTGTCCGAACTGCACGCGCTGGTCGACCAGATGACCCAGTCCCTGGACGCCTACGACACCCAGCGCGCCGGCAAGCTGCTCTCTGCGTTCGTCGACGACCTGTCCAACTGGTACGTCCGCCGCTCGCGCCGCCGCTTCTGGCAGGGCGACAAGGCGGCACTGCGCACCCTGCACGAGGTCGTCGAGACCGTCACCAAGCTGATGGCCCCGCTGACCCCGTTCATCACCGAGCGGGTCTGGCAGGACCTGGTCGTCCCGGTCACCCCGGGCGCCCCGGAGTCGGTGCACCTGGCCGCCTGGCCGGAGGCGGACCTGTCGGCGATCGACCCGGAGCTGTCGAAGCAGATGGTCCTGGTCCGCCGGCTGGTCGAGCTGGGCCGTGCCACGCGCGCGGAGTCGGGCGTCAAGACCCGCCAGCCGCTGTCCCGGGCCCTGGTGGCCGTCGCGGGCTTCGACGCCCTCGACCGTGAACTGCACACGCAGATCACGGAGGAGCTGAATGTGAGCTCGCTCGCCTCGCTCTCCGAGGTCGGCGGCAGCCTGGTCGACACCACCGCCAAGGCGAACTTCCGCGCCCTGGGCAAGCGGTTCGGCAAGCGCGTCCAGGATGTGGCGAAGGCCATCGCGAACGCGGACGCCGCGGCGCTGTCCCTGGCCCTGCGCGAGGGCACCGCGTCGGTCGAGGTCGACGGTGAGACGGTCGCCCTCGCCCCGGACGAGGTGATCATCACGGAGACCCCGCGCGAGGGCTGGTCGGTGGCGTCCGACTCGGGTGCCACGGTCGCCCTGGACCTGGAGATCACGGAGGAGCTGCGCCGTGCGGGCCTGGCCCGTGACGCGATCCGCCTGATCCAGGAGGCCCGCAAGAACAGCGGCCTGGACGTTGCCGACCGCATCGCCCTGCGCTGGACGGCGACGGACCCGGCGACGATCGCGGCGCTCGCCGAGCACGCCGAGCTGATCGCCGACGAGGTCCTGGCGACGGACTTCGCCCAGGGTGAGGCGGACGACACATACGGCGCCGCCTTCACGGACGAGGGTCTGACCCTGACGTTCCGCCTGCGCAAGCAGTAGCGGGACCCGCCCGCACGACCGAAGGCCCGGTACCACCAAAGAATCTTGGTGGTACCGGGCCTTCGGCGTTGTGTACGTCGGACACCCACACCGGGCTGCGAACAAACACCGCAAACTCCGTGAACACGCGTAGCAAAAGGGCGGGGCCCCGGATCGAAATCCGGGGCCCCGCCCTGAACGCTGCCGACGCCTACGGCGTACTACCAACCGTCAGTTGTCGTCCTCGTCGATGAGGAACCCGCGCATCGGCGACGGGGCCTGGCCCATGGGGCCGGGGCCCTGCGGCCGGACCGGAGCCATCGGCTGGGTCATCGCCGGGGACATCTGCTGCTGACCGCCGTAGGACGGAGCAGCCGGGGACGGGGCGCCGCCCATTCCCTGGTTGCCGCCGTACGACGGGGCACTCGCACCGGCCGGAGCCATGGAGGGCGCCGGGGACGGCGGAAGCGACGCGGCGGCCGGAGTGCGCGGCGGGGCGAGCGAGTCGTCCGCCTGCGTCTCCAGCTGGCGCAGCTGGGACTCGAGGTAGGACTTCAGCCGCGTGCGGTACTCGCGCTCGAAGCCACGCAGGTCCTCGACCTTGCGCTCCAGCGTGGCGCGGGCGGACTCCAGGGAGCCCATCGCGACGCGGTGCTTCTCCTGCGCGTCCCGCTCCAGGGCGTCGGCCTTGGCACGGGCGTCACGCTCAAGACCCTCGGCACGCGAACGCGCCTCGCCGACGATCTTGTTGGCCTCGGAACGGGCCTCGGCGATCGCCTGGTCGGCGGTCTGCTGCGCGAGCGACAGAACGCGTGCGGCGCTGTCGCCGCCGGGGCCGCCCTGACCGGGACCGCCCATCGGGCCACCCATAGGACCGCCCATGGGGCCGCCCATCTGCTGCATGGGGGGCTGGCCCATCGGCCCCGGACCCTGGCCCATCGGACCGGGACCCTGAGGGCCACCCTGACCGCCGGGACCGGCGGGCAGCTGCGGGGCACCGCTCGGCAGCTGGGGCGGACCACCCATGGGGCCACCCATCTGCTGCTGCGGCGGGCCCGATATGCCGGCGGGGACAGGGGCCCCCGGACCGCGCATGCCCTGCTGCGGCATTCCGCCCTGGGGCATGCCGCCCTGCTGGGGCATACCGCCCTGCTGGTCCTGCGGACCGCCGGGCCCCTCCGGAGGCTTGCGCATGTTCTGCTGGTTCTGGGCAGCAGCACGCGTGGCCGCGGCCAGCTTGGCGCGCAGGTCCTCGTTCTCGCGGAGCAGGCGCGTCAGTTCGGCTTCGACCTCATCGAGGAAGGCATCGACCTCGTCCTCGTCATAGCCTTCTCGGAGGCGGACGGTCGTGAACTGCTTGTTCCGCACGTCCTCGGGGGTCAACGGCATCTCTTCACCTCAACGTAGTCGTCGGCAGTCGGCAAGACCGTATCTGTCACATCGTTCACATCGCGCTCCGTACAACGGTGATCAGGATGTAGACGATGATCATCAGTACGAAGAAGGACAGGTCGAGCGCCACGCCCCCGAGACGCAGCGGCGGGATGAACCGCCGCAGAAGCTTCAGCGGTGGATCAGTGACAGTGTAGGTGGCCTCCAGAACGACCACCATCGCCTTGCCGGGTTGCCATGAGCGGGCGAACTGGAAGACGTAGTCCATGACCAACCGGAAGATGAGCACGATGAGGAACACCATCAGCGCGATGTAGAGAACCTGCAAGACCACGCTCATGACTGGTGTTTCCCTCTCCCCTGTTTCCCAGTTCCGTGCTGTTCTTCCGGTGGTGCGTCTCAGCTCTGGTTGAAGAACCCGCCCTCTGCGATGCGGGCCTTGTCCTCCGCCGTGACATCGACGTTAGCAGGCGACAACAGGAACACCTTCTGCGTCACCCGCTCGATGCTGCCGTGAAGACCAAACACCAAACCTGCCGCAAAGTCGACAAGTCGCTTCGCGTCTGTGTCATCCATCTCAGTCAGATTCATGATCACCGGGGTGCCCTCACGGAAGTGTTCCCCGATGGTACGGGCCTCGTTGTAGGTCCGGGGGTGAAGTGTGGTGATCCGGTACGGCTCTCGTTCCGACACGACCTTGGGCATGATCACCGGTGCGTTCTTCTCCAGGCTTGCGCGTTCTTGTGTGATGGACGCCACGGGCGCGATGCGCGCCGGGCGGCCGGATTCCGCGGGTAGCGAAGTCGCACGGGCCACGGGTTCGCGAGGCGCGGGCGGCTGAACGATTCGCACCTCTTCGTCCCTTTGGGACTGATGTGCGCTGTGGGACTGGTGGGACGGCTCGTGCCGTCGGTGGTCCCGCTCGGGCTCCGGGTCCAGTTCGGGCTCGAAGTCGTCATCGGGGTCGAACCCCCGGCCGTCGTACCCATCGTCCTCCACGAGGCCGAGGTAGACCGCCATCTTGCGCATCGCGCCGGCCATGCTCTGAGTCCTCCGCTCTGTGGTGGATCGGCGACTGCCAAGTGCCCGCCATCCACGAGGTCGTTACGCCCGCCTTTCGGCGACATTGACCATATTTTCTGCTGTGGTCCGACTTCTTGGCGACGTTACCCGAGCCTGGGGCGGACTCCGAGTACCGCAGTGCCGACGCGCACATGTGTCGCACCCGCCGCCACCGCCTCCTCGAGATCCGCACTCATCCCTGCCGACACCATGTTCGCAGCCGGATGAGCTCGCCGCAGGTCGGTCGACAAATCCATCAACCGCTCGAAGGCCGCCTGTTGGCGCCCCGCATACTCCCCGGTGAGCGGCGCGACGGTCATCAGCCCGGCCATCCGCAGCCCCGGAGCCTTCGCGACGAGCTCGGCCAACTCCTCGATGCCGCCCGGTGCCACACCGCCCCGCTCGCCGCGGGCGCTCTCGCCGGCGTCCAGCGCCACCTGGATCAGGCAGCCCACCTCGCGCTCCTGGCGTACGGCCTCCTTGGAGAGCGCCGTCACCAGCCGGGAGCGGTCGACCGACTGCACGAGGTCCGCGTAACCGACCACGGACCGCACCTTGTTGGTCTGCAACTGCCCGACGAAGTGCCAGGCCAGAGGCAGGTCCGAGCATTCGGCGGCCTTGGGCGCCGCGTCCTGGTCCCGGTTCTCGGCGACGTGGCGCACACCGAGTTCCGACAGGATCCGCACATCGCTCGCGGGGTAGGTCTTGGTGACCACGATCAGGGTCACCTCCTCGCGGGCACGCCCGGCTGCCGCACAGGCGGCGGCGATTCGTTCCTCCACCTGCGCCAGATTTGCGGCGAGTTCGTCCTTACGGTCCTTCATGTCCATTCAGTCCAGCCAGACATATCCCGCGAGCCGCCCCGTGGTGCGGTCGCGGCGGTACGAGAAGTGGTCACCCGACTCCAGCGTGCACACCGGGGACTGCGCCCGGTCGTGCACCCCGAGCCGTGCGAGCTGGGCGTGCACTCCGGCGGCCACGTCCACCGCCGGCGTGCCCCAGCTCGTCTCGGCGTACGCCGTCGGTTCCTCGGCGGCCACCTCGGCGCGCATCGCGTCCGGCACCTCGTAGCACCGACCGCAGACGGCCGGGCCGGTGCGGGCGACGATCCGGGCGGGGTCGGCGCCCAGTTCCGTCATCGCGCGTAGCGCCGCCGGGACGACCCCGGCGATCATGCCCGGCCGTCCCGCGTGTGCCGCGGCGGCGATCCCGGCGACCGGGTCGGCCAGCAGGACCGGCACGCAGTCGGCGGTGAGGACGGCGAGGGCGAGACCCCGCCGTGCGGTGACGATCGCGTCGACCTCGGGGACCGGACGGTCACGCCACGGTCCGTCGACCACGGTGACCTCCGGCCCGTGCACCTGGTTCATCCAGACGACGTCGCCCGGGTCGAGCCCGAGCGACTTGGCGGCGATCTCGCGGTTGGCCGTCACGGTCCCGGGGTCGTCGCCGACCGCTCCGCCGAGGTTGAGCTCCTCATACGGAGCGGCGCTCACCCCGCCCCACCTGTCGGTGAAAGCGAAGTGCGCGCCGCTCACGGTGTCGCGCTGTCCTATCACGTCAGAAGGATCACTTAAGGAAGTCCGGGACGTCCAGCTCCTCCGCCGCGCTGTCGGCGTAGGTCCGGGACGGCGGGACCGGCGGGGCGACCGGGATGTCGGCCACCGGCTCCGGCGTGGGCTCCGGCTCCTCCTTCGGCGTGACGCTGCCGAGCGAGCCGAAGGACGGGCGGCTCTCGGGCTGCCGCGCCGGAGCGGGCTGCTCCTCGCGGCGGGGCGAGGAGGAGGTCGAGCCGAGGACGTTGTCCCGGCGGGCCGGCGGCTGGCCGCCGTCGAAGCCGGCGGCGATCACGGTCACCCGGACCTCGTCGCCGAGGGCGTCGTCGATGACCGCGCCGAAGATGATGTTGGCCTCGGGGTGGGCGGCCTCGCTGACCAGCTGGGCCGCTTCGTTGATCTCGAACAGGCCGAGGTCGGAGCCACCGGAGATGGAGAGCAGCACGCCCCGGGCGCCGTCGATGGACGCCTCGAGGAGCGGCGAGGAGATCGCCATCTCGGCCGCGGCCACCGCGCGGTCGTCGCCGCGGGCCGAGCCGATGCCCATGAGGGCCGAACCGGCCTCGGACATGACCGACTTGACGTCGGCGAAGTCGAGGTTGATCAGGCCGGGCGTGGTGATGAGGTCGGTGATGCCCTGGACACCGGAGAGCAGGACCTGGTCGGCCGACTTGAAGGCGTCGAGCACCGAGACCTGGCGGTCCGAGATGGACAGCAGCCGGTCGTTCGGGATGACGATGAGGGTGTCGACCTCTTCGCGGAGTTCGGCGATGCCGTCCTCGGCCTGGTTGGCGCGGCGCCGTCCCTCGAAGGTGAACGGGCGGGTGACCACACCGATGGTGAGGGCACCCAGGGAGCGGGCGATGTTGGCCACGACGGGCGCGCCGCCGGTGCCGGTGCCGCCGCCTTCACCGGCCGTCACGAAGACCATGTCGGCCCCCTTGAGGACCTCCTCGATCTCCTCGCGGTGGTCCTCGGCGGCCTTGCGGCCGACGGCCGGGTTGGCTCCGGCGCCGAGTCCGCGGGTGAGTTCCCGGCCGACGTCGAGCTTGACGTCGGCGTCGCTCATCAACAGCGCCTGTGCGTCAGTGTTGATGGCGATGAACTCGACGCCCTTGAGACCGACCTCGATCATCCGGTTGATGGCATTGACACCACCGCCGCCGACACCGATGACTTTGATGACTGCGAGGTAGTTCTGCGGTGCTGCCACGTCGAAGGCCTCTCGCCTCGAGTTACGGGTCGTCGGTTCACAAGAAGCGCTGCGCTTCCGGAGCCGGCGACTGATGCCGAATGGGACGGTCCGTAGCGCCGACCCGAACCCTAACCCTGAAGTTTAGGGTTACCAGTGTGTCTGTTCCTTGAAGTCTTCTGAACAGGACACTAAGTCGACAAGTGGCGCACGTTCAACGAACACGCCGAACCTCCCGTTTTTCTTTTCACCCTATGTGATCAGCCATGTCGCTGCCCAACCAGGGTGCTGGCCTGCGCAGATGTGCGTCAACTCGCCGATGACGCGGGGGCGGTGGGAACGCTCACGTCGAAGTACCGCGCACGCGGTGAGGCTTTCATGAGAGCGGTGAGTGTGCGAGCCTTGGCGGCTCCCTTCTCGCCACTCCCCCATGCGACGGTCCGGCCGTCGCGCAACTCCAGCGAGATGTCGTCGTAGGAACGGACCTTGACGACCAGGGTGTCGTGCAGAACGGCGGCCGGAATGGCGCCGGCGACCCGCACCGCCTCGCGCACCAGACGAGCGTCTCCGAAGCGGCGCAGGCTCGCGGCGGCCGAGCTCGACCGGGACACCGTCAATTCCAGTGCGGGAACGCCTTTAGGCGGCATGGAAACCGTGGCGAAACGGACACCTTCATCGTCCACTTCGATGAACTTTCCGCCTTTTTGCACCATGAGAACCGGAGTACGCTCCATCACTTTCAGGCTGATTCCATGGGGCCAGGAGCGGACTACGTCAACCTCGTCAATTCGGGGCAATTTCCGGCGCAGGCGCGCCTCAATCGCATCGGTGTCGACGGAAATCAGCGGCGCTCCGACGGGGGCGTCGGCCGCCTCCAGGACCTGCTCGGGCGTCAGAACCCGGGTTCCCGCGACCGATACGCGCTCGACGCGCAGCCACTTGGAGCCGTAGAGCAGCCACACGGAACCCGCGCCCAGAAGTACCAGGACGACGGTAAGGATGATGATCGTACGAAGACGCGACACCCTCAACCGCCGCCGGGCGAGGGGCGGGTCGGACGACTCCTGCTTGCGTTCACCGCGCTCGGCGGTCGTCGGTCCGGCCACGCTCCCTGCCCTCCGTCACACGGTTACTGGCGGCGGTGCGAGGCGATCGCCTCGTACACCATGCCGACGAGCAGGTCGTCGGCGTCCCGGCGGCCGAATTCGCTTGCGGCACGGGACATCTCGTACAGCCGGTGCGGGTCGGCGAGCACGGGCAGGACGTTCTGCTGCACCCATTCGGTGGTGAGTTCCGCGTCGTCGACCAGCAGTCCGCCGCCGGCCTTGACCACCGGCTGGGCGTTCAGCCGCTGTTCGCCGTTGCCGATGGGCAGCGGGACGTAGGCGGCCGGGAGCCCGACGGCGGAGAGTTCGGCGACGGTCATCGCGCCCGCGCGGCAGAGCATCATGTCGGCCGCGGCGTACGCGAGGTCCATCCGATCCAAGTAACTTACCGGGATGTAGGGGGGCATCCCCGGCATCTGATGCACCTGCGGCAGTTCGTTCTTCGGACCGACCGCGTGCAGGATCTGGATGCCGGCCTGCTGGAGCCAGGGCGCGACCTGCTGGACGACCTCGTTCAGCCGCCGTGCGCCCTGCGAGCCACCGGAGACCAGCAGCGTCGGCAGGTTCGGGTCCAGCCCGAACATCGCGCGGGCCTCGGGGCGGCGGGCGGCCCGGTCCAGGGTGGCGATGGTGTGGCGCAGCGGGATGCCGATGTAGCGGGAGTTGCGCAGCTTGCTGTCCGGCGTGGCGACGGCGACCTGGGCGGCGTAGCGCGAGCCGATCTTGTTGGCCAGACCCGGGCGGGCGTTGGCCTCGTGGATGATGATCGGCACGCCGAGGCGCTTGGCGGCGAGGTAGCCGGGCAGGGCGACATAGCCGCCGAAGCCGACCACGGCGTCCGCCTTGGTGCGCTCCAGGATCTGCTCGGTCGCCTTGATCGTGCCGCGCAGCCGGCCCGGGACGGTGATCAGCTCGGGAGTGGGCTTGCGCGGCAGCGGTACCGCCGGGATCAGCGCGAGTTCATAGCCGCGCTGCGGCACCAGCTTGGTCTCCAGGCCGCGCTCCGTGCCCAGGGCCGTGATCCCCACGGTCGGGTCCTGCCTGCGCAGGGCGTCCGCGAGGGCGAGCGCGGGCTCGATGTGGCCGGCGGTCCCCCCACCGGCGAGTACGACATGCACCGAAATTCACCGCTCTCCGGACGAACGCGCCGCCGAGGCACGCCGTCGCATCGTGTTCCATCTCCGAGGCCCCCGATCACGCACGGCGCCTCCCGCACGCTTTCTACCAAAGCGGGGTTGCCGCACGGAAAGCGCTGCCCGCGCAGCGGGCTCGTCGCGTGCGAAGGCGATGAGCAGCCCGATGGCGAACATGGTCGGCAACAGGGCGGACCCCCCGTACGAGAACAGCGGCAGGGGGACGCCGGCGATCGGCAGCAGGCCGAGCACCGCACCGATGTTGATCACGGCTTGCGCGGTGATCCAGGTGGTCACGCCTCCCGCGGCGTACCTCACGAAGGGGTCCTCCGTGCGTCCGGCCACGCGGATACCCGCATAGCCTAGAGCCGCGAAGAGGGCGAGCACCGACAGCGTCCCCGCCAGGCCCAGTTCCTCACCGGTGACGGCGAAGATGAAGTCGGTGTGGGCTTCGGGTAGTTGGCCCCATTTCTCCACACTCGCGCCGAGCCCGGAGCCAAAGATTCCGCCGGATGCGAGCGCGTAGATGCCGTGCACGGCCTGCCAGCAGTCGACGGCGCCGCTGCGCGGTTCGGTGGCGCCCAGGCACTGGAGGCGGGCCATCCGGTTGGCGCTGGTCTTGATCAGGAGCAGCCCGATCAGTCCGGCGACGGACAGGACGCCCACGAACAGCCTGGTCGGGGCCCCCGCCAGCCACAGCAGGCCGAACAGGATCGCCGACAGGATGATCGCCGTACCCATGTCGCCGCCGAGCATGATCAGCCCGAGCAGCATGAAGGCGACCGGCACGAGCGGCACCAGCATGTGCTTCCACTGGTTCAGCAGCTTCTTGTCCTGCTTGCGGGCGATCAGGTCGGCGCCCCACAGCACGAGCGCGAGCTTGCCGAACTCACTGGGCTGGATCTGGAAGGAGCCGCCGAGGGCGATCCAGTTCTGGTTGCCGTTGACCGCGACTCCTATCCCGGGCACCTGCACCAGCGCCATCATGAAGACGGCGCCGGCGAGAATCGGGTAGGCCAGCGCCCGGTGCAGCTTCACCGGCATCCGGGAGGCCGCGAACAGCAGCCCGGCGCCGATCACCGCGGCCAGCAGCTGCTTGCGGAAGAAGTACGACCCGGGCAGCGACATCTGGAGCGCGGTGATCTGGGAGGCCGAGTAGACCATCACCAGACCGAGCACCGTGATCAGCAGGCTGCCGCCGAGGATCAGGTAGTAGGCGGTCAGCGGCCGGTCCCACGCCCGCTGCAGACGGGTGTAGAGCCGCCGTACCGGGTTGTCGCGCGGCGGTCCGGTCGTCGCGGGCCGCCGAACGGCCCGCTGCACGGGCGGCCGGCCCGTACGGCTACCGGGCATCGGCGCTCACCGCTTCGCCGTGGGCGTACGAACCGTCCGGCCACATCCGAGTCACGCGTCCCTCCAAGGGTCCCGAAGCACCCGCTGTGGCCGAGACCCGCCGTCAGGCGCCCGCGCCGAGTTCGCGAACCGCTTCCGCGAACGCGTCACCGCGCTGGTTGTAGTTGGCGAACATGTCCATCGAGGCACACGCGGGGGCGAGGAGCACCGTGTCACCGGGCCGGGCGAGCCGCTGCGCCTCCTGGACTGCCGCGAGCATCGCCCCAGTGTCGGTCCGGTCGAGGTCGACGACGGGTACTTCCGGCGCGTGTCGCGCCAGGGCTTCCCGGATCAGGCCACGATCGGCGCCCATGAGGACGGCCGCCCGCAGGTGCCCGGCCGACTTGGCGACCAGTTCCTCGAAGACGGCGCCCTTGGCTAGCCCGCCCGCGATCCACACGATGGACTCGTACGCCGCCAACGAGGCTTCCGCCGCGTGCGTGTTGGTGGCCTTGGAGTCGTCGACGTAGGAGACCCCGGCGACGTCCGCCACGTGAGCGATGCGGTGGGCGTCCGGGGTGAAGGCCCGCAGACCGTCCCGTACGGCCTTGGGAGGCACCCCGAAGGCCCGGGCGAGGGCGGCCGCCGCAAGGGCGTTGGCGATGTTGTGCGGGGCAGGCGGATCGACGTCGGAGACCTCGGCGAGCTCCTGGGCGCTCTTCTGCCGGTTCTCGACGAAGGCGCGGTCGACGAGGATGCCGTCGACGACGCCGAGTTGGGAGGGGGCCGGGGCGCCGAGGGTGAAGCCGATGGCCCGGCAGCCCTCCTCGACGTCCGCCTCGCGCACCAGGTCCTCGGTCGCCTTGTCGGCGACGTTGTAGACGCAGGCGACGCGGTTGCCCTCGTAGATACGGCCCTTGTCGGCGGCGTACGCCTCCATGGAGCCGTGCCAGTCGAGGTGGTCGGGCGCGAGGTTCAGCACGGCAGCCGAGTGTGCCCGCAGCGAGGGCGCCCAGTGGAGCTGGTAACTGGACAACTCCACGGCGAGGACGTCGTACTGCTCCTCGCCGAGCACCGCGTCCAGCAGCGAGACGCCGATGTTGCCCACGGCGGCGGTGCGCAGGCCCGCCGCCTTCAGGATCTCGGCGAGCATCTGGACGGTCGTGGTCTTGCCGTTGGTACCGGTGACGGCGAGCCAGGGCGCGGCGTCCGGGCCGCGCAGCCGCCAGGCGAGCTCGACGTCGCCCCAGATGTCGACGCCCGCTTCTCGGGCCGCCGTGAACAGCGGCTTGTCCGGCTTCCAGCCGGGCGCGGTGACGACGAGTTCGGTGCCTTCGGGCAGGGTCGCCCCGTCACCGAGGCGCACGGCGATGCCCAGCGCCTCGAGTTCGGCCGCCTGGGCACGCGCGCGTGCGTCGTCGCCGTCGTTGACGACGGTGACCTTCGCGCCGAGGCCGTGCAGCACCTTGGCCGCCGGGATCCCGGAGACGCCGAGCCCGGCGACGGTGACGTTCTTCCCCTGCCAGTCGGTCACTTGTCCGCTGCCCATCCCGCGTAGAAGAGGCCCAGTCCGACGATCACACAGATGCCCTGAATGATCCAGAAGCGGACCACTACGAGCACTTCTGACCAGCCCTTGAGTTCGAAGTGGTGCTGGAGTGGCGCCATTCGGAAGACACGCTTGCCGGTGAGGCGGAAGGAGCCGACCTGGATGACCACCGACATGGTGATCAGCACGAACAGGCCGCCGAGGATGGCGAGCAGCAGCTCGGTGCGCGAGCAGATGGCGAGACCGGCGAGCGCGCCGCCGAGGGCCAGCGAACCGGTGTCACCCATGAAGATCTTGGCCGGCGAGGTGTTCCACCACAGGAAGCCGAGGCAGGCACCCATCAGCGCCGAGGAGACGACGGCGAGGTCGAGTGGATCTCGCACTTCGTAACAGGCGCCCGGGTTGGTCAGGGTCTGCGCGTTGGCGCAGGACTCCTGGAACTGCCATACGCCGATGAAGGTGTAGGCGCCGAAGACCAGTACGGAGGCGCCGGTGGCGAGGCCGTCCAGACCGTCCGTCAGGTTCACGCCGTTCGACATGGCGAGGATCATGAACAGCGCCCAGACCACGAACAGCACCGGTCCGATGGACCAGCCGAAGTCCTGCACGAAGGAGAGCTTGGTGGAGGCCGGGGTGTTGCCGCGGTTGTCCGCGAACTGGAGCGAGAGCACCGCGAAGGCGATACCGCCGAGCAGCTGACCGGCCATCTTGGCCTTGGCCCGCAGACCCAGCGAACGACGCTTGACGATCTTGATGTAGTCGTCCAGGAAGCCGACCAGGCCCATGCCGCCCATCAGGCCGAGCACCAGCAGGCCCGAGTAGGTCACCGGCTTTCCGGTGATCACCTTCGACAGGAAGTACGCCACGATCGTGGCGAGGATGAAGGCGATACCACCCATGGTCGGCGTACCGCGCTTGCTGGCGTGCTCGCGCGGGCCGTCGTCGCGGATGTACTGGCCGTAGCCCTTGCGGGCGAGAAGCTTGATCAGCAGCGGTGTGCCGATCAGTGTCAGGAAGAGCCCGATGACACCCGCGAAGAGGATCTGATTCATCATCGGGCGTCGACCTCACCCTGGGCGCCGCCCGCGAGCAGCGCTTCGGCGATGCTCTCCAGACCCACCGAACGGGACGCCTTCACGAGCACGACGTCCCCTGGGCGCAACTCGCTGCGCAACAGGTCGACCGCCGCCTGTGCGTCGGACACGTGCACCGACTCCTCACCCCACGAACCCTCGTTATATGCGCCCAGTTGCAGCCAGGACGCTTCCCTGCCCCCGACCGCGACGAGCTTGCTGACGTTGAGCCGGACGGCGAGCCGTCCGACCGCGTCGTGCTCGGCGAGCGCCTCGTCCCCGAGCTCGGCCATCTTGCCGAGCACCGCCCACGTACGACCCCCCTTTGCCCGTGAGGCGCCGCCCATGGCAGCCAGCGCCCTGAGGGCGGCCCGCATGGACTCGGGGTTCGCGTTGTAGGCGTCGTTGACGATGGTCACGCCGTCCGGGCGCTCGGTGACCTCCATACGCCAGCGGGAGAGGGAGCCCGCCTCGGAGAGCGCGGTGGCGATCTCAGCTGCGGACATGCCCAGCTCATGGGCGACGGCGGCCGCGGCGAGCGCGTTCGACACGTGGTGCTCACCGTACAGGCGCATGGTCACATCGCTGCACCCGGAGGGTGTGTGAAGCATGAAGGAAGGCTGTCCGCTGTCCGTGAGTCGCACGTTCTCGGCGCGTACGTCCGCTTCGCCGGACTCTCCGAAAAGGAGCACCTTCGCCTTCGTACGGGACGCCATGGCCCGTACGAGGGGATCGTCGGCGTTGAGGATCGCGGCGCCGTCCTCCGGCAGGCTCTCCACGAGTTCGCCCTTGGCCTGCGCGATCTGCTCGCGGCCGCCGAACTCGCCGATGTGGGCGGTCCCGACGTTCAGGACGAGGCCGATCCTCGGCGGCGTCAGATCGGCGAGGTAGCGGATGTGGCCGATGCCCCGCGCGCCCATCTCCAGCACGAGGAACTTCGTCTCCTCGGTGGCGCTGAGTGCGGTCAGCGGCAGCCCGATCTCGTTGTTGAGCGAGCCCGGCGTGAACACGGTGGGCGCCTTGCTCTGGAGCACCTGGGCGATCAGGTCCTTGGTGCTGGTCTTGCCGGCCGAGCCGGTCAGCGCCACGAGGGTCGCGCCGAGCCGCTGGACGACATGGCGGGCGAGGGCGCCGAGCGCCTTCTGCACATCCGGCACGACGATCGCGGGCACGCCCATCGGCCGCGAGCCGAGGACGGCGACCGCGCCGGCCGCGACGACGGCCTCCGCGAAGTCGTGCCCGTCCACGCGCTCGCCGACGAAGGCGACGAAGAGGCTGCCGGGCTCCACTTCACGGGAGTCCCGGACGACGGATCCGGTGACCTGGACCGACGGATCCGGTATGTCGTACGTCTGCCCGCCGACGACTTCTGCGATCTCGGCGAGAGAGAGGGCGATCACAAGTTCATCCCTGGGTCTTCTGGATAGCTTCGCGAAGCACCTGGCGGTCGTCGAAGGGACGGACCACTCCGGCGATGTCCTGGCCCTGCTCATGGCCCTTGCCCGCGACCAGCACCGTGTCGCCGGGCTGGGCGCGCGCGACGGCCGCGGCGATCGCGGCGGCCCGGTCCTCGAAGACCTGGACCTCGCCACGCTCGTGTACCGGCACGGACGCCGCGCCCTGCAGCATGGTTGCAAGGATCGCGAGGGGGTCCTCGGAGCGGGGGTTGTCGGAGGTCAGTACGGCGGTGTCGGCGAGCCTGGCCGCGGCCGCGCCCATCGGCTCCCGCTTGGTCCTGTCACGGTCACCGCCGCAGCCGAGCACGATGTGCACCCGGCCCTCGGTGACCTTGCGCAGCGCCCTGAGGACCGACTCGACGGCGTCGGTCTTGTGGGCGTAGTCCACGACCGCGAGATACGGCTGTCCGGCGTCCACCCGCTCCAGACGGCCCGGCACACCCGGCACGGCGGCCACGCCGTCGGCCGCGGTCTGCGCGTCGAGGCCGGCGGCGGCCAGGGCGACGATGGCGGCGAGGGTGTTCGCCACGTTGAAGGGGCCCGGCAGCGGCGAAGTGGCCGCGATGCGCTCACCCTTGGGGCCGATCACGGTGAACGTGGCGTCCATCGGGCCGACCTGGACGTCCTCGGCGCGCCAGTCGGCGTCGGGGTGGCCCTCGGCGGAGAAGGTGACGACCGGGACGGTGGCCTCCTCGGCGAGCCGGCGGCCGTACTCGTCGTCGAGGTTGACCACGCCGAGCCTGCTGCGCTTCGGGGTGAACAGCTGCGCCTTCGCCCCGAAGTAGTCCTCCATGTCGGAGTGGAACTCCATGTGCTCCGGGCTGAGGTTGGTGAACACCGCGATGTCGAAGACGCAGCCGTCGACCCGGCCGAGGACCAGGGCGTGGCTGGAGACCTCCATGGCGACCGCGCCGACGCCGCGCTCGCGCATGACGGCGAACAGCGCCTGGAGGTCGGTGGCTTCGGGGGTGGTCCGCTCGGACTTGATGCGCTCGTCGCCGATGCGCATCTCGACCGTGCCGATGAGGCCGGTCGACCTGAGCGTCTTCAGGCCGCCCTCGACGAGGTAGGCAGTGGTGGTCTTGCCGGAGGTGCCGGTGATGCCGATCTGGAGCAGATCGCGGCCGGGGTGGCCGTAGATCGTGGCCGCCAGTTCACCCATCCGCCCGCGCGGATCCTCGACGACAAGGACCGGCAGCCCCGTCTCCGTGGCGCGTTCGGCGCCGGTCGGGTCGGTCAGCACGGCGACCGCGCCGAGGCCCGCGGCCTGCGTGACGAAGTCGGCGCCGTGCATGCGGGCACCCGGGAGGGCGGCGTACAGATCGCCGGGGCGGACGGCTCGCGAGTCATGGGTGATGCCCGTGACCTCGGCGGGGCCGTCCTGCTGTTCCGGCGCGGGGACACCCAGCTGGTCGGCAAGTTCCGCGAGGGGTGTGGCGGAGACCTGCGCCGGCCTGGGCGGTCCCGGATACGTCACAGGATGCCCCTTCTGGGTGGTTTGGGACTGATCAGCGTGTGGCACGGCGGTGAGCGTACCGGGCGTACCGGCGTCAGGGCGAAGTGAGGGGCGGGGCGTGCCCTGGTTCCCGGAGTCGGGGGTGATCGTTGTCACGAGGTGGTTCCTGGCTGCTCGGTGCTGATCAGGGTGGTCAGGGTTTGTAGGAGACCGGGAGCTTGGCGGACTTGGCCCCGGTCGGCGGGACCTGGAGGGTCTTCAGCGCGAACTCCATCACCTGCTTGTAGATGGGGCCGCAGATCTGGCCGCCGAAGTAGTTGCCCTGGGTGGCGTTCTGGATGGCGCAGTAGACCGTGACCCGGGGGTTGTCGGCGGGCGCGAAGCCGGCGAAGGAGGACGTGTAGCCGCGGTACTTCCCGGTGGCCGGATCCACGCGGTTCGCCGTACCCGTCTTGCCCGCGACCCGGTAGCCGGGGATGCGCGCCTTGGTGCCGGTGCCCTCCCGGTCGTCCACGACGGACTCCAGCATCTGGGCGAGGGTCCTCGCCGTCTTCGCGCTCACGACCCGGGTCTTCTTGGGCTTCGCCGCCTCGGTGAACTGCCCGTCGGGTCCCTCGGTGCCGCGTACCAGCGTGGGTTCGACGCGTACGCCGCCGTTGGCGATAGTCGAGTAGATCGACGCCGCCTGCATCGCGTTCAGGGACAGACCTTGGCCGAAAGGAATCGTGTACTGCTGCGAGGTCGACCACTTGTCGGGGGCGGCCAGGATGCCGGGGGTCTCGCCGGGGAAGCCGAGCCCGGTGTAGCTGCCGAGGCCGAACCTGCGCAGGTAGTCGTAGAGGACCTTGTTGGACTGCCGCTGGGTCTTGCCGAGCTGGCCGGTGGCGAGGATGGTGCCGATGTTGCTGGACTTGGCGAGCACGCCGTTGAGCGTGAGGTACCAGGTCTCGTGGTCGATGTCGTCCTTGAAGAGCCGGTCGCCGCGGTGCAGCCGGTTGGGCACGATGACGTGCGTGCCGGGCGTGGCCACGTTCTCCTCCAGTACGGCGGCCATCGACATGACCTTCGCGGTGGAGCCGGGCTCGTAGGCGTCCTGGAGGGCGGCGTTGCCCATGTTCGCGCTGGAGGCCTCGGAGAGGTCGTTCGGGTCGAAGCCGGGCGAGTTGGCCATGGCGAGGATCTCGCCGGTGCGGGTGTCCTGGACGATCACATAGCCGCGGTCCGCCCTGGACTCCTCCACCTGCTTGGTGATCGCGTTCTGCGCGGCCCACTGGATGTCGCGGTCGATGGTGAGCTCGACGTCGCTGCCGGGCACGGCGGGCGTCTCGGTGGCGTTCACGGTGGGGACCTGCCGGCCGCCGGACTGGGCGTAGCGGATCTCGCCGTCCTTGCCGGACAGCGCCTTGTTCAGCTGCTGCTCGACACCGCCGCCGCCCTTGCCGTCGGCGTTGACCCAGCCCAGTATCCCGGCGGCGAGGTCGCCGTTCGGGTACACCCGCTTGCTGCTGGCGACGGAGAGGACGCCCGCGAGGACGTTGACCGCGCTCTTGTCCGTCTCGGCCTTGGTGGCCAGCGCGGTCTTGAGGTCCTTGATCTGCTTCCAGACCTGGGGGGTCTGGCGGCTGGCCAGCAGCGTGTATCGCAGGTTCCGGTTCGCCGGCCGGAGCTTGTTGACGATCTTCTCCTGGTCCTGGCCGAGGATCGGGGCGAGCAGGGCCGCAGCCTGCTCGGGACCGTCGTCGATCTTCAGCTGGTCACGGGAGAACAGCGTGGGGTCGGCCGTGATGTCGTACGCGTCCACGCTGGTCGCGAGCGCCACGCCGTTGCGGTCGGTGATGCCGCCGCGCTCCGCGGCCAGGGTGTAGCCGACGTAGCGGTTCTTCTCGGCCTTGGCGGCATAGGTGCTCGCGTCGACGCCCTGCACCTGGAGCAGTCGTACGACGAAGGCGAGCAGGACGAGCGTCAGGGCCAGGCTGACCATGCGCAGCCGGGGGCGGGGGCTGCCGAGCCGGATGGCGACGGGCGCTCCGGGACGTGGGCGTGCCGGGCGGCGGGCCGGGCGGGCGCCGGGGCCCGGGCGCCGCTGGGCGCCGCCGGAGCGGGCGGGCTTGGCGGGTCCGGGCACGCGGCGGCGCGGCGGTTCCCTGTCGGACACTTCCGTCACCTGCCGGGGGTCGGGTACGTGGAGGACTGGGCGGACGGGGCGGACTGCTGGAGGGGTGCCGTGTAGTCGGGCACGGTCTGCGGGGTGGGCCCGCCGGGGCCGGGCGCGGCCGGTGTCGTCGCGGAGGTCGGCGAGGTGGTGTCCGGGCCGGACGTCGAGGGCGTCGCGGGCGAGCCGGGGATGGCCTCGGGGGCGAGGAAGAGGGCGTCGCGGGCGGCGGTCTGCCCGGCGGGCGCGGCGCTGGGGACGCCCTTGACGGTTCCGTCCGGGGCGAGGAATGCGGGGTCGCCGCCCGGGACCATGCCCAGTTCGCGAGCCCGGCGTTGGAGCGCGTCGGGGGCGGAATAGGCGTCGATGTCCCGCTGGAGGGACTGCTCCTCGTCGGTGAGGGCCTTGGTCTCCTTCTGGAGGTCGTCCTTCTGGAAGGCGCCCTCGCTGAGGGCGGAGTTCAGCACGAGGAGGCCGATGAGGCCGCCGCCGAGGAGAAGGACGACCAGGAGGACGAACGGGGCACGGGCGGCCTGCCCCGCGCCCGGGGGCAGGAGCCGTGCGAGCCGGGCGGCCCGTCCCCTCAGTTCGGGTTTCCTACTCACTCGCCCTCCCCCGGGTCCGGTTCTCCGACCGACGCCCTCGCGTCGTGGACCCGGACTCCCGCCCCTGCCTCACGGCCTTCATTCGATGGACTCCCTGATGCGCTCGGCCCCGCGCAGCCGCGCCGGTGCCGCGCGCCGGTTCTCGGCGATCTCTTCCTCGGTGGGAAGTTCGGCACCGCGCGTCAGCAGCTTGAGCCGGGGCTGGTACTGCTCGGGGACGACGGGCAGCCCGGGCGGGGCGGTGTTGGCGGCGCCGGCCGCGAACACCTGCTTGACCAGGCGGTCCTCCAGCGAGTGGTACGACAGCACCGCGATCCGCCCGCCGACGGCGAGGGCCGCCACGGCGCCCGGGATCGCCCGCTCCAGGACGGAGAGCTCGCCGTTGACCTCGATGCGCAGCGCCTGGAAGGTGCGCTTGGCCGGGTTGCCGCCGGTGCGCTTGGCGGCCTGCGGCAGCGCGTCCCGGATCAGCTCCACGAGCCGGGCGCTGTTGCTGAACGGCTCCTTGGCGCGCTCGCGCACGACGGCGGCCACGATCCGCTTGGCCTGCTTCTCCTCGCCATAGGCGCGCAGGATCCGGACGAGCTCGCCGGGCGGATAGGTGTTGAGGACCTCGGCGGCGCTGATGCCGGTCGTCTGGTCCATGCGCATGTCGAGGGGGGCGTCCTGGGCGTAGGCGAAGCCGCGGTCGGCCTCGTCCAGCTGCATGGAGGAAACGCCGAGGTCGAACAGGACGCCCTGCACGCGCGCGATGCCGAGTCTGTCCAGGACGTCCGGAAGCTCGTCGTAGACGGCGTGCACGAGGGTGGCGCGCTCGCCGTACGGGGCGAGCCGCTCGCCGGACAGCCGCAGGGCCTCCTTGTCGCGGTCGAGGGCGACGAGCCGGGCCTCGGGGAACTGCGTCAGAAGGGCCTCGCTGTGGCCGCCGAGCCCGAGCGTGCAGTCGACGACGACCGCTCCCGGCCGCTGCAGGGCGGGGGCCAACAGGTCCAGGCACCGCTGGAGCATCACCGGGACGTGTCGACTGGAACTCAAGGGGCCCTCTCAGATCCGGCGGGACGGTACGCACCGCCGGGTCCCCACCCTCCCCCGACGAACTGGGGGGACCCCCAGCGAACGGGAGGCCTGCCGGCGCCGGAAGCGTCAGCCGACCGGGAGCGGGAGGAGGCCGAGCCGTACGTACGCGCCGCGCACGCGGGGAGATCTCCGGAAGAATCGCCGGTGTCTCCGGGAAAAACAGTCCAGCAGGGAGTCACGCCTCCCGCTTCGCGTCACTTTAGTCCACCGTGTGGCACGGTCAATCAACCGGCCTGCGCGTCGCCGCTTCGGGTTCGACGGAAGTAGTACGGCCGGGAAAAAGGCTCGTATGGGGGCACTCACACCACCCTTGTGGGTTAGCTCACAACAAGCCTCGATGACGTTCTTTGTCCCCTCTCACAACAGGACCGCTCTGGACGTGACCAGTAACGTCATGGGTATGACGACTTCTGCATCGGTTCCCACCGGCCCCGACAGTGCGATAGTCCGCCGCGGCACGGTCACCGACCGTCTCGTCGACGCGAACGAGCGCTACGCCGACGCCTTCACCGACCCGGGCATGGACGCCCGCCCCGTCCTGCACGTCGCAGTCGTGGCCTGCATGGACGCCCGGCTCGACCTGCATGCCGCGCTGGGTCTGGAGCTCGGCGACTGTCACACCATCCGCAACGCGGGCGGCGTGGTCACGGACGACGTGATCCGCTCGCTCACCATCAGCCAGCGCAAGCTCGGCACCCGCAGCATCGTCCTGATCCACCACACCGGGTGCGGTCTGGAGAGCATCACCGAGGACTTCCGCAACGAGCTGGAGCTCGAGGTGGGCCAGCGTCCGGCCTGGGCGGTGGAGGCGTTCCGCGACGTCGACCAGGACGTCCGGCAGTCGATGCAGCGTGTGCGCACCTCGCCGTTCCTGCTGCACACCGACGAGGTGCGGGGCTTCGTCTTCGACGTGAAGACGGGGCTGCTGCGCGAGATCGACCCCGCGTAACCGCCGGAGCGCGCTCCGTGCGACGGTCGGCCCGGATGCCGTGCGGTGGACGCCGTGTGACCGTCGCGCGGGAGTCGCGTGACCATGCGTGGCACCTGTCGGTTCGCTGTCAATTTGCGCTCGGGCGTGCCCAAAAGGCCGTAAGACCCGACATATCGCAGGCAGTTGTCCACAGGCGAGTGACACGAATCGGTAACGGCAGCAAGAATGCGGGTGTGGCAACACGCGGAACACTTCACGCGTGGTGTCCGTGTTCAAGGGGTGGGCCGGTCCGCGCATCGCGTCGGCCCGGAAAGAACGGGCCGAGGAGGGCCGGGTGACGACCTATGACGATCGAGCGAGCCTCACTGATCTGACCGCCACTGTGGAGCGAGTCCGCGACGCGGTGGAGGGAGTGATCGAGGGCAAGCCCGAGGTCGTACGGCTTTCGCTGACCGTACTGCTCGCCGAGGGACATCTTCTGATCGAGGATGTTCCCGGCGTGGGCAAGACCATGCTGGCCAAGACGCTGGCGCGGTCCATCGACTGTTCGGTGCGCCGCATCCAGTTCACGCCGGATCTGCTGCCGTCCGACATCACCGGTGTGTCGATCTGGGATCAGCAGCGCAAGGACTTCGAGTTCAAGCCGGGCGCGATCTTCGCCCAGATCGTGATCGGCGACGAGATCAACCGCGCGTCGCCGAAGACACAGTCCGCGCTCCTGGAGTCCATGGAGGAGCGCCAGGTCACGATCGACGGCCAGACCTACGAGCTGCCGAGCCCCTTCATGGTGGTGGCCACGCAGAACCCGGTCGAGATGGAGGGCACCTACCCGCTGCCCGAGGCCCAGCGCGACCGCTTCATGGCCCGCGTCTCCGTCGGCTACCCCAGCGTGGAGGCCGAGCTCCAGATGCTGGACATCCACGGCGGCGTCTCGCCGCTGGAGGACATGCAGCCGGTGGCGCACGCGCACGACATCGTGAAGCTGATCGACGCCGTGCGCGGGGTGCACGTCGCCGACCCGGTCCGCCGTTACGCGGTCGACCTGGTCGCGGCCACCCGCAACCACCCCGACCTCAGACTCGGCGCCTCCCCGCGCGCGACGCTGCACCTGCTGCGCGCCGCGAAGGCGTCCGCGGCCCTCAGCGGCCGGGAGTACGCGCTGCCGGACGACGTACAGGCACTCGCCGTGGCCGTCCTGGCCCACCGCCTGCTGCCCACCGCGCAGGCCCAGCTCAACCGGCGTACGTCCGAGCAGGTCGTCCAGGAGATCCTCCAGCGCACCCCCGTGCCCGCCGCGCAGCAACAGCAGCAGCACGGCTTCGGTGGCCTGGGCCGCGGCACTCCGTCGTACGGCCAGCAGCCGCCGCGGAGGCTCGGATGACCTCCGGCAGTACGGGCCAGGCCGAGGCGGAGCGCGACGAGAAGGGCGGCATCCGCACGGCACTGGCCGGTCTGACCACGCGTGGACGCTCCTTCCTGGCCGCCGGTGTCGCCGCCGCCGTCTGCGCCTACGTCCTCGGCCAGAGCGACCTGCTGCGCGTCGGACTGCTGCTCTCGGTGCTCCCGCTGGTCTGCGCGACGGTGCTGTACCGCACCCGCTACCGCGTCTCGGGCAGCCGCAGGCTCTCCCCCGCGCGCGTGCCCGCGGGCAGCGAGGCCCGGGTGCACCTGCGCATGGACAACGTCTCCCGGCTGCCCACCGGCCTGCTCATGCTCCAGGACCGGGTGCCCTACGTCCTCGGCCCGCGTCCCCGCTTCGTGCTGGACCGGGTCGAGCCGGGCGGCCGCCGCGAGGTGTCCTACCGGGTCCGCTCCGACCTGCGAGGCCGCTATCCACTGGGCCCGTTGCAGCTCCGCCTGAGCGACCCGTTCGGGATGTGCGAGCTGACCCGCTCCTTCTCGACGTACGACACCCTCACCGTCATCCCGCGCGTGGAGCCGCTGCCGCCGGTGCGCTTCAGCGGCGAGGCCAAGGGGTACGGCGACGGCCGGCACCGCTCACTCGCGCTGGCCGGCGAGGACGACGTGATCCCGCGCGGTTACCGCTACGGCGACGACCTGCGCCGCGTCCACTGGCGCTCCACCGCCCGCTACGGCGAGCTGATGGTGCGCCGCGAGGAGCAGCCGCAGCGCGCCCGCTGCACCGTGCTGCTGGACACCCGTGGCCCGGCCTTCCAGGGCGCGGGCCCGGACTCGGCCTTCGAGTGGGCCGTGTCGGGCACGGCGTCCGTGCTGGTCCACATGCTGGAGCGGGGCTTCTCCGTCCGGCTGCTGACCGACACCGGCAACTCGGTGCCCGGCGAGGGCGCCGACGGGTTCGCGGGCGCGAGCCAGGAGTCGGCGGACGCGGCGGGCCTGATGATGGACACCCTCGCGGTGGTCGACCACTCCGACGGCACGGGTCTGTCGCGGGCCTACGACGTGCTGCGCGGCGGCAACGAGGGGCTGCTGGTCGCCTTCTTCGGCCACCTGGACGAGGAGCAGGCGACGGTGGCCGCCAAGATGCGTCAGCGCAGCGGGGGCGCGGTGGCGTTCGTGCTGGACAGCGGGACCTGGGGGCGGGAACCCACCGATGTGCCCGGCGCGTTGGACAGGGGCGAGGAGCGGCTGCGGATGCTGCGGGAGGCGGGCTGGACGGCCCTGAGCGTGCCGCGGGGCGCCTCGCTGAACGACCTGTGGCGCCAGGCGGACCGAGCGCGCACGGACGCCGCGGCGACCGGCGGCGTGCTGGGCGAGGGGGGAGCGGCATGAGCGGGCGGACACGGATGGCGCTGTGCGCCGCGGCGGCCACGCTGATGGCCTCGTGCGCCCTGCTGCCGCTGGTCTCTCCGGTCACCTGGCTGCTCCAGGCGATCTTCCTGCTCGCGATCCAGACGGGCGTGGGCATGGCGACCCGGCGGGTGCCGCTGGCCCGGCCGGTGACGGTGGCCGCGCAGGCCCTGGTCGCGCTGATGCTGCTGACCCTGACCTTCGCCAATCAGCAGGCGATCGTCGGAGTGATCCCGGGGCCGGAGGCCTTCACCCACTTCGCGGACCTGCTGCAGTCCGGCGCGGACGACGTCAGCCGGTACTCGATCCCGGCGCCGCTGTCCGACGGCATCCGGCTGATGCTCATCGGCGGCGTTCTGATCATCGGGCTCGCGGTGGACACCCTCGCGGTGACGTTCCGCAGTGCGGCGCCGGCCGGGCTGCCCCTGCTGGCGCTGTACTCCGTGGCTGCCGGGCTGTCCGAGGGCGGCGCGGACTGGCTGTGGTTCCTGGTCGCCGCCATGGGCTATCTGATGCTGCTCCTGGCCGAGGGCCGCGACCGGCTCTCGCAGTGGGGCCGGGTCTTCGGCGGGGCGCCGCGGACACCGGGCGGGGAGCCGAGCGGCGCGGTGGCGCCGGTCCGCACCGGCCGGCGCATCGGCGTGGTCGCGCTGGGCATCGCTCTCGCGGTACCGCTGGCGCTGCCCTCGATGAACGGCGGCCTGCTGGACGCCGCGGGCACGGGCGTCGGCTCCGGCAGTGGGAACGGCGGCACGATATCCGCGGTGAACCCGCTGGTGTCACTGCGCGACAGCCTGAACGTGGACGAGGACCGTGAGGTCCTGTCCCTGAAGACCGACTCGGCCGACGTCTCGAACCTCTACCTGCGGATAGTGTCGCTGGACGACTTCGACGGCACCACCTGGCAGCCGTCCAAGCGCAGCATCGAGGCGGTGCCGGACAAGTTCCCCACCCCGTTCGGCCTGGGCGCCGACGTCAAGCGCGCCGAAGTGGAGACGACCGTCTCGGCGGCCGACTGGTACGCCCAGAACTGGCTGCCGATGCCGTACCCGCCGAGCGCCGTGGACATCAGCGGCAACTGGCGGTACGAACCGCTGGGCATGACGGTCGTCGGCGACCGCCGCCAGACCACGCGCGGGGCGACGTACACCGTGCGCAGCCTCGACGTGCAGCCGACGGCGGACCAGCTCGCGGGGGCCCCGGAGCCGCCGGCCGCGCTGAAGCGCGAGTTCACCAAGCTGCCGGATTCGCTGCCCGGAGTGGTCGGCCGGACCGCGCGCGAGGTCACCGAGGGCGCGAGCAGCCACTACGAGCAGGCGGTCAAGCTCCAGGAGTACTTCTCCATCACGGGCGGCTTCCAGTACGACACCGACGTGAAGGTCGGCAGCGGTCCCGAGGCCATCGCCCGCTTCCTGCGGGACAAGGAAGGCTTCTGCGTCCACTTCTCCTTCGCGATGGCGGCGATGGCCCGCTCGCTGGACATACCGGCCCGGGTCGCGGTGGGCTTCGCGCCCGGTACCCCGCAGGGCGACGGCTCCGTCTCGGTGGGGCTCAGGGACGCGCACGCCTGGCCCGAGCTGTACTTCGAGGGCGTGGGCTGGACCCGCTTCGAGCCGACGCCGACCCGTGGCTCGGTGCCCTCGTACACCCAGGCGGACACGCCCGGCTCCACGCTCCCGGACGTGGCGCGGCCCTCGCAGTCGACGAGCACGGGCCCGTCCGCCACTCCCTCGACCAGCGAGAGCTGCGCGGGGCAGAACCCGGAGCTGTGCGCGAGCGAGTCGCCGGAGGCCGCGGTGGCCGTCGGCGGTGACGGCCCGAAGTGGTACGTCCTGCTGGCATGGGCGCTCGGCGGTGCCGCGGCACTGCTGATCCCGTCGGCTCCGATGCTGTGGCGACTGAGGACGAGATCGGTACGGCTGGGTGCGCACGGCCGCGCCGAGGCGGACATCCCGTTGCACACCCTGTCGGTGTGGCAGGAACTGACGGACACGGCCTGGGACTTCGGCATTCCGCCGGACGACTCCCAGACTCCCCGCAGGACGGCCGCCCGCATCGTCCGGCTGGGTCACCTCGACCCGCCGGCCGCGGCCTCGGTGCACCGAGTGGCAGACGCGGTGGAGCAGGTCCTCTACGCCCCCGTCCCCCACGCGACGGCGGGTCTCGCGGACGACGTCCGGCGGGTGCGGTCCGACCTCCGGTCCCGGGCGGCCTGGACGGCCGAACTGCGCGCCCTGCTGCTTCCCCGGTCCAGCGTGCGCGTCGCCTGGGCGGTGTCGGACTGGTGGATCGCGGTCAAGCGCCGCGCGGCAGCGGCCAGGCCGACGCTGCGCAGGCCGTCGACGTCCGGCCGACAGGGGTAGTGGCGACTGCGGTTGCGGTTCGCCGGGGCGCCAGGTTGCGGTTGCGGTTGCGGTTCGCCGGAGTGCCAGGTTGCGGTTGCGGTTCGCCGGAGCGCCAGGTTGCGGTTCGCCGGGCTTGGAGGGCCCGGCGGACCGCCTCGCGTCCTCGCCCGCTGGGGCCGTCGCAGGGCATACGTGAGGGGGGTGACCACCGGTCGGTGGTCACCCCCCTCACGTATGTCGTGGAGCTGTCGGGGAGCTCTTCGAATTAATGGCCGCCCTGCTCGTCACGGCGGCGCTGCCAGCGCTGTTCGATGCGGTCCATCATGGAGCGCTTCTGACGTGGCTGACGGCGGGCCTGCTGGCCGCCGGAGGGCTGTTCGCCCGGCTTGGGGGCCTTGCGCCAGCCGGTCACCGCGAGTACCGCACAGCCCAGCATGACGAGGAAGCCCACCACGCTGAGCCACACCTGCTTGGCGACCATTCCAGCCATGAGGAGCGCGATACCTACGAGGAAGCCCGCGACCGCCTGGTAGACCCGTCGCCGGGTGTACGTACGCAGCCCGCTTCCCTCAAGCGCTGTCGCGAACTTGGGATCTTCGGCGTACAGCGCTCGCTCCATTTGCTCGAGCATTCGCTGCTCGTGCTCCGAGAGCGGCACGGAGTCCTCCTCATCGTGCAGTCGCCGGGGCGACCCGGGGGGTCCCTTCAGGATAGGCAGGGAATCGCCCCCGTGAAACCCGCCCCTCTACGCCAATTGGCCAACCGGGCTCCGGCATGGACGTCCCGGCTCGCTGAGATCTTCATTCCCCAGCGGCCGACCCGTCATGCCGGAACGGTCTCCCTCGATCATACGGCGCCGCGCGCTGGATCGGGGGGCCTGTGGCGTACTCCATGTGCAGCCAAGTCCCTGATCAAGGCGCACCCTGGGGGTCCGGGCGCAGTGGGCGGCTCAGGTCCCGGAGGTCTCCCCCGTCTCGCCCAGCACGTGGAGCTGGGTGGCCACCGAGTGGAAGGCGGACAGCTCGGCCGCCGCCTCCTCCAGCTTCAGAAGCGCTTCCAGCGCCCCCGGCTCGGTGTCCACGAGCACGCCGGGAACCAGGTCGGCGAAGACCCGCACACCGTGCACGGCACCGACCCTGAGCCCCGCTCCCTCGACGAGCTCGGTGAGCTGCTCGGCGGTGAAACGGCGCGGCATGGGGTCGCCCTGGCCCCAGCGGCCGTCCGGGTCCTGAAGGGCCTGCTTGGCCTCCTTGAAGTGCCCGGCGAGGGCGCGCGCCAGCACGGCACCGCCCAGTCCGGCGGCGAGCAGGCTGAGGACGCCCTCGGAGCGCAGGGCGGCCACCGCGTTGCGGATGCCCTCGGCGGGGTCGTCGACGTACTCCAGGACGCCGTGGCACAGCACGACGTCGTACCCGCCGCGCTCGGCCACGTCGAACAGGCCGTGGGCGTCTCCCTGCACGCCCTTCACCCGGTCGGCGACCTCGGCCTCGGCGGCGCGGCGCTCCAGGGCGAAGAGCGCGTTCGGGCTGGGGTCGACCACGGTGACGCGGTGGCCGAGGCGGGCCAGGGGCACGGCGAAGTTGCCGCTGCCGCCGCCGGTGTCCAGGACGTCCAGCGCCTGGCGGCCCGTGGCCTTCACCCGGCGGTCCAGGGCGTCCTGGAGGACCTCCCAGACCACGGCGGTACGCAGGGAGGCACGGGGGCGAGGGGGGTCGGAGCGCAGCGACGCCGTCTGAGGGTGCTGGTGGGAGACGGGCGGGCGCATCGGGTCCGACACGGCGATTGACTCCTCGGCGGGGCACCGCCGTCTGCACGGCGGGGCGAGCGGGCTGCCTCCCCCGGCCGGGTCACGGGCGGGAAGGCTTCAGGCGTCCTCCACCCTATTGCCTGCGACAGCCCACTCGGCCATCGCGGTGGCGCGCGACGCCGTACGTCTCGCACGGCGGACAGTTGCCGCGGCAGCGCGGCGACCGGGGCAGGATCCCGGATCCCCCTCACCCCGCCGGCCGGATCGCCCGCTCCGCCACGACCCGACCCCCCTCACCCCGTACTCCCGCCCCCCTCACCGATCACCGTCACCCCGTACTCCCGGCCGCCTTCACCCCGTCAGCCGGTTCCCCCCCCTCACCCCGCGTCCGGCATCTCGTCCCTCTCCCGCTGCGTGCCGCCCGGCTCCTTCCGGCCGGCCTCCGCGTCCGTGCGTGGCTGGGGCAGGACCGGCTGGAGCACCAGCATCCGTTCGACGAGGCGCAGGAACATCGCCACGTCGCGTATGAGGTCGTCGGCGTCCCGGCGGCTGGCCGCGCCCTGGATGCCGGCCTCGGCCCGGGCGCGGCGCCGGGCGCCCGAGGCGAACAGGGCGCTCCACTCTGTGAGTTCGGGCACGATCTCGGGGAGCACTTCCCAGGCGCTCCGGATGCGGGCCCGGCGCCTGGATGTGGGCTCCGGGCGCCCGCGCGCGGCCAGCACGGCGGCAGCGGTGCGCAGGGCGGCGAGGTGCGCGGTCGCGTACCTCTCGTTGGGTGTCTCCAGAACGGCGGCCTCGTCCAGTCCGGCACGGGCCTGGGCGAGCAGGTCGAGGGCGGCGGGCGGGGCCGTGGCCCGGCGGAGCACGGGATGCACGTCGCTCGCCGGGCCGGTCAGTGAGGGGGCAGGGCCGGTGGCGCGGCGCCGACGGGCGGCGGCTGCGTGGTAGCTGGCCATGACGAACCTCCTGTCGTCTGTGTGACGGCATGCCCGATACGGGATGCCGTATGTGCCCATCGTGAGGTATGGCACTGACAATCCGTTCTGACCTGCGGTTTTGCTTCGATCGCAAGTTCGGACTAACTTTTGCACTGACCAGTCAGTTCAAATCGAGGGGGCAGGGATGGGGGGAACCGTCGCCGGAGTCGGCGTCACGGCCCTGGGGCTCGGGCTCGAAGGGCCCCGCGGATGGGCGTTCCGCGGGGTCTCGTTCGAGGCGGAGCCCGGCTCGCTGATCACGATCGAGGGGCCGTCGGGCACCGGCCGTACGTGCCTGTTGCTCGCGCTCACCGGGCGGATGAAGTCCACGGAGGGGACCGCGACCGTGGGCGGTTCGGCGCTGCCCAAGCGCATGGCGGCGGTGCGGCGCGTCAGTGCCGTGGCCCACGTTCCGGGTGTGACCGACCTGGAGCCGGCCCTGACCGTCGCCGAGCACCTCCACGAACGCGCGCTGCTCCAGCGGCGGTTCGGGGACTCGCTGCGCGGGCTGCTGCGCCCGCGTGCCGAGCGGAAGTCGGAGGAGCGGCTCCGGATCGACGCCGCGCTCAAGGCGGCCGGCCTCGACCTGGCGTCGCTGCCCAAGGGCTCCCGTACGGCCGTACGGGATCTGGAGCGTCCGGAGGCGCTGCGGCTGTCGCTGGCGCTCGCCCTGATCGGGCGTCCGCAGCTGCTCGGCGTCGACGACACCGACCTGAAGCTCTCGGACGCCGAACGGGCCGAGATCTGGGCGCTGTTGAGGTCCGTCGCCGAGAACGGGACCACGGTCGTCGCGGTGTGCAGCGAGGCCCCCGCAGGCACGGTCGTGGTCTCCACCGGGCCGACCGAGCCCGCCGAGCCCGGCGACCCGACCGCACCGACCGCACCGACCGCACCGACCGCACCGACCGAGCCCACCGACGCGACGGACGAGGCACCGGCCTCCCGGGACGCGCAGGAAGACGTGCAGGAATCCGACGGAAAGGAGGCCGCCGATGCGCTCGCCGAGGCTGGCCGCGCTTGAGCTGAGGCGCTTCGGCCGGGGGAAGCTGCCGCGCGCCGCCCTGGTCGCGCTGCTGGTGCTGCCCCTGCTGTACGGAGCCCTGTACCTGTGGTCGTTCTGGGACCCGTACGGCCGTCTCGACAAGATCCCGGTGGCGCTCGTGAACGACGACAAGGGGGCGGCCGTCGGCGAGAGGAAGCTGACGGCCGGCGACGACATCACCAAGGGCCTGCGCGAGAGCGACGTCTTCGACTGGCGCGAGGTGAGCTCGGCCGAGGCCGAGAAGGGCGTGGAGGACGGCACTTACTACCTGTCGCTGACCATGCCGTCCGACTTCAGTGAGCGGATCGCCTCCAGCGCGGGCGACGCGCCGGAGACGGGCGCCCTTCAGGTCCGTACGAACGACGCGAACAACTACATCGTCGGGCAGATCTCGCGGACGGTCTTCAGCGAGGTGCGCGAGGCGGCTTCCACGAAGGCGTCGCGGTCGTTCCTGGACCGGATCTTCGTGTCGTTCTCCGACATCCACGGGGCCACGGTCGACGCGGCGAACGGCGCCGACCGGCTCGAAGGCGGCATCGGCAAGGCGGAGAAAGGCTCCAAGGACCTCGCCGACGGCCTGAAGGACGCCAAGGACGGCAGCGGCAAGCTGTCCACCGGCCTGAAGAAGCTCAACAAGGGCGCGGGCGACCTGGAGGACGGCTCCCGGCGGGTCTCCGAGGGCACGCAGACGCTGGCCGACAAGGTCAACGGCATCGACAAGAAGATCGGCCCGTTCCTGAAGGACAACGAGAAGGCCATCGGCGACACGGCCAAGCTGGTCGCCGACTCCTCGGGCGCGATCCGCAACAACCTCGACGACCTGGTCGAGCGCGCCCCGGCCGCCGCCAAGGGCGCCCACACGGCCTCCGACGCGCTGGATCTCATCTACAAGGCGCGCTGCGAGGACGCCGTACTGCCCGACCCGGCCTGCTCCGACCTGAAGAAGGCCAAGCAGTCCGCGGCCGACGTGGCGCTGATCGCCGACGACCTCAACACGCTGATCGCCGACCAGGACGGCGACCTGAAGAAGCTCGACAAGCACCTCGCCACCCTTCAGAAGCAGGCCCAGGGTCTCGCCGACCGCGCGCCCCGCCTCTCCGAGGACCTCGACGACGCCGTCGGGCGGATCAACAAGCTCAATCAGGGCGCCGCGAAGGTCGCCGCGGGCGCCAAGAAGCTGCACTCCGGGCTCGGCGACGCCAAGGGCGGCGCGGCCGATCTGGACACCGGTGTGGGCGAGTTGAAGACCGGCGCCCACGACCTGAACGGCGGCATCTACAAGCTCGTCGACGGCTCCGGGAAGCTCTCGGACGGACTGCACGACGGCGCCAAGCAGATCCCCGACTACGACAAGAAGGACCGCGACCAGCGCACCGAGGTCATGGCCGACCCGGTCCAGCTGCTCTCCCGGGACCTGCACAAGGCGCCCAACTACGGCACCGGGTTCGCCCCGTACTTCATCCCGCTGTCCCTGTGGGTGGGCGCGATGGTGGCGTACATGCTGATCGCCCCGATGAACCGGCGCGCGCTCGCCGCGGGCGCCCCCGCGTGGCGGATCGCGCTGGCCGGATGGCTGCCCGTGGTGGCGATCGGGGTGCTCCAGACGGTGGCCCTGATGTCGGTGCTGCACTGGGCCGTCGGGCTCCAGATGGCGCGCGCGGCGGGCACGGTGGGCTTCCTGTTCCTGGTGACGGCGTGCTTCGCGGCGATCGTGCAGTGGCTGAACGCACGCTTCGGGGCGGCCGGCCGGATCCTCGTCCTGGCCCTCCTGATGCTCCAGTTGACGTCGGCGGGCGGCACGTATCCCGTACAGACCAGTCCGGGCTTCTTCAACGCGCTCCATCCCTTCCTCCCGATGAGCTACGTCGTGGAGGCCCTCAGGAGGCTCATCACGGGCGGCGGTCTGGGACCGGTGTGGCACGCGTGCGTGGTGCTCGTCGCCTTCACCGCGGGCGCCCTGGCGCTGACCGCGCTGTCGGCCCGGCGCCGCCAGGTGTGGACGCTCGACCGGCTGCACCCGGAGCTGAGCCTGTGAGCGCGCGCGGGACAATCAGCCACATGGAAAGCAGCAGCGCCGCGTCGGGCGGCAGCACGCGCCGTGAGGCCACCCGGCAGAAGCTCTACGAAGCGGCCGTCACGCTCATCGCCGAGCAGGGCTTCTCCGCCACCACCGTCGACGAGATCGCCGAGCGGGCCGGGGTGGCGAAGGGCACGGTCTACTACAACTTCGCCAGCAAGTCGGTCCTCTTCGAGGAGCTGCTGCGGCACGGAGTGGGCCTCCTGACGGCCTCGCTGCGCGAGGCCGCCGAGCGGACCGCGCGGGAGGGCGGCGGCAAGGTGGACGCCCTGGACGCGATGGTCCGCGCGGGGCTGGTCTTCATCGACCGGTACCCGTCCTTCACACAGCTGTACGTCGCCGAGCTGTGGCGGACGAACCGGGCCTGGCAGTCCACGCTGATGGTGGTACGTCAGCAGGCCGTGGCGGTAGTCGAGGGCGTGCTGCGCGAAGGCGTGGAGAGCGGCGAGTTCAGCGACGAGATCGATGTACCGCTGACGGCCGCGGCCCTGGTCGGCATGGTCCTGGTGGCCGCGCTGGACTGGAAGTCCTTCCAGCCGGAGCGCTCCCTGGACGATGTGCACGCGGCGCTGTCCCGGCTGCTGCAGGGCCGGGTGAGCGGCCACCGCTGAGGCCGGCCGGAGCACACACACGAAAGCGCCGGTTCGAATTGGCCGCGTCCCCCGCGGGCCACTTCGAACCGGCGCCCTCTCGTGCTCCCCCGTTCCCCCGTACGCCCCCCGTTTCCCCCCCGTGTCCCCCTGGACCCCCGTGCGGTCGTTCCCCCGGGTCCCCCGGTCTCACTCCCGCCGACACCAGGCCGGCGGAAGGAGCGGATCCGGGGATGCTCCGTTCCGGCGCCCCGTGTCGTCGGTGCCGGAGCCGATCCCCTTCTCCGTGTCTCCACTCTCTCGTTCACGCAGGTCGCGCCCCATCCGCGCGCGTACTCATCTCGTCGGCTAGGTACGCGTACTCAGAGCTGCGTGCTCATCCCCAAGACCCGGTGTTGCCCAGTGGTTACGATCGCCCCCGTGTCTGTACTCCCATTGGTGTTCACAAGCGGCTGGGCCAGCGGAATCAACGCCTACGCCGTCGTCCTGCTGCTCGGCATATTCGGCGCGACGGGGCTGAGCGACGAGGTGCCCGAGGCACTGCAGCGGCCCGACGTCCTGACAGCGGCCGGCGTGCTGTTCCTCATCGAGGCCGTCGCCGACAAGATCCCGTACGTCGACACGGCGTGGGACTCGGTGCACACCGTGATCCGGCCGGTGTCGGGCGCGGTCGTCGCGGCGCTGCTCGCCGGGCAGAGCGGGTCGGTGCCGGAGCTGGCGGCGGGGGCGGTCGGCGGTTCCACGGCGTTGGTCAGCCACCTGGTCAAGGCCGGGACGCGGATGGCGGTCAACTCCTCGCCCGAGCCGTTCAGCAACGTCATCGTGAGCCTCGCCGAGGACCTCGGGGTCGCCGCGATCATCACGTTCGCGATCTTCCACCCCGTCGCGGCGGCCACCGTCGCGGGCGCCCTGCTGCTCGCCGGCATCTTCCTGCTCTACTTCCTGGTCTCCCGGATCCGTCGCTTCCTGCGGCGAAGGGCCGAGCGGCGGGCGGAGAAGCGGCTCGCGCAGGCGGTGACGCAACGGCCCGGCTGAGCCTTCGTGCAGGTCGGTCAGCCGTTGTCAGTGCCGGCCGATAGAGTCCCTGGCATGGCGAGGATTGCGGTGATCGGCGCGGGGATGGGCGCGATGGCGGCCGCCGCCCGACTGGCCGTCGCCGGCCACCGGGTGGCGGTGTACGAGCGCACGGAGACGTACGGCGGAGCGGTGCGCCGCTTCGAGCGGGACGGCTTCGGCTTCGACACGGGCCCGGGGCTGCTCGCGGTCCCCGCCGTGTACCGCGACCTGTTCGTCAAGACCGGCAAGGAGCCGCTGGAGGCGTGCGTCGAGCTGGTCCAGGTCGACCCGTCCGCGCGGCACGTCTTCGCGGACGGCACCGAGGTGTCCCTGCCGAACGCATCGCGCGCGGGTGTGGTGACCGCCCTCGACGAGGCGCTGGGCGCCGGAGCGGGCGGCCGCTGGGGCGACTTCCTGATCCGCGCCCGCGAGACCTGGGACCGCACCCGCAGGCCGCTCCTCGAGGAGCCCCTGTGGCCCAACTGGCAGGTGCTGGCGGAGCGCGAGCCCTACCCCGCGGTCCCGCACAAGCGCCTCCTGCGCACCCGCCGGGCGGGCACGCTGGCCGAGGTCGGCGCCTGGGAGCTGCGCGACCCCCGGCTGATCGCCCTGCTGGAGAGCCACGCGCTGGCGTACGGCCTGGATCCCGGCACCGCTCCGGCCAACGCGGCCGTGCTGCCGTACATGGAGCACGCCTTCGGGACCTGGTATGTCCGCGGCGGCATGCGGGAGTTGGCGCGGGCCGTGTACGAGCGGTGCCTGGCCAGAAAGGTCGAATTCCACTTCGGCGTCGAGGTCACCGGGATCCTGGAGAAGGACGGGCGTGCGGCGGGGCTGGAACTGGCCGGTACCGAGGGACCGTCGGTGGCCGAGGCGGATCTGGTCGTCGGCACCGGGCCGTGGCGCCTGGGCGAGCTGGCGCACGGCCGCGAGCTGTACGCGTCGGAGGGGGTCGGGCCCACCCGCGAGGGCATGTCCCCGGGCCGGGCCGTGGTCTGCCTTGCGCTGTCCGGCGCACGTGACGCGGACGCCGCTCACCGCACGGTGGTGCACACCCCGGACCGGCAGGCCGAGCTGGAGGCGTTCGGGCGCGGCGAGCCCGCCGCACTCCCCTCGGTCGTGATGGACCGCCCGGACGACCCGGCCCTGCGCCTCGACGACACCCACGAGTCCATGGTGCTGACGGCGACGGTGCCGTCGCAGGCGCGGTACGACTGGGAAGCGGCGGGTGCGGCCGACGCGTTCGCCGACCGGATGGTCGCCGCCGCCGAACGGGCCCTGCCCGGCCTGCGTGAGCGCGTCCTGTGGCGCGAGGTCCGCACTCCGGTGCACACCCGGCTGGAGACCGGAGCCGAGGGAGGCGCCGTACCCGCACCCGCGCTCGCCGCGGCGGAGGGGAGCTTCCTGCGCCCGTCCAACAGCACGAGCCTGGCGGGCCTGTTCACCGTCGGCGGCTGGTCCCACCCCGGGGGCGGACTTCCGCACGCCGGCATGTCGGGCGCGCTGGTGGCGGGACTGATCGTGGAGGGGCCGGACTTCCAGGGCTCACAGTGACCCCCGGCCGCGAGAACCGTCAGAAACGGTACTGCTCGTCGTACCCCTGGCCCTGCTGCTGACCGTTGCCCTGGTAGGGGTACTGCTGCTCCGGCGGGAGTTCGCCGCCGTAGGCCTCGTCGGTGCGCTGCTGGGGGACCCAGACGCCGCTGGACGGGGTCTCGCCGTAGGTGCCGGTCGCGTACTGGTCCTGGCCGTAGCCCTGCTGGCCGTACTGCTGCTGGCCGTAGGCGTCGTAGGAGGCGCCGTCGTAGTTCTGGTTGCCGACGTACGGGTCGGAGTAGGCGGCGTACTGCTGCTGGGCATTGGGGTCGTAGCCGTACTGCTGCTGGTCGTAGCCGGCGTAGGCGTCGTACCCGTAGCTCTGGTCGGCCGAGGCGTACTGGTCCTGGGACTGGCCGGCGGCGGCGTAGTTCTGCTGGCCCGCGGCGGCGTAGGCGGCGTCGCTGTATATGCCGTACGAGCCGGTGTCCTCCGGCATGGGCTGCGGTTCGTAGACGGCGCTCGACTCCGCCGCCGTGGGCTGCCCGCCGCGGGTGGGCGTGAAGACGTCGTCGCGGTCGTAGTCGTCGCCGTATCCGACGCCGTCCGGGCCGTAGGCGTCGTGGCCCGCGAATCCGCCCTCGGACGCCTCCAGGTCGGAGACCTCCAGGGTCGGGTCCTGACGCTCCGGCTCGTCGCGGCGGCGCTTGTTGCCGAGGGGGCCGAGGGCCGGCGCGGAGACCGCCCAGCCCGCCGAGAAGCCACGGCGGAACGACAGCGTGACGTAGGTCTGGCCGATCGCGAAGGCGGCCGCGCCCAGACCGATGACGACGACCGACGGGATCAGCACCCCGACGACGACGCCGAGGAAGCCGACGAACGCGAGCAGCCGCCAGCGCAGCCGCGCCTTGTACTGCAGCAGCACCTCGCCGAGCAGCCACAGCGCGACGATGCCGAACGCGATGTAGAGGACCGTCCAGCCCATGTACGCCCCTCTCCCAGTGGCCGCCTACGCAGTGTGACGTATGTCAGGACGGCCGGTCTAGGCCTGCGGGGGATGGTGCAAGCCCAGGTTCTCGTAGATTTCCAGTGTCGCCGTGGAGTTGTTGAGCGTGATGAAGTGCAGTCCGGGCACTCCCTCGGCCAACAGCCGCGCGCAGAACTCCGTGGCGAACTCGATGCCAATGGAGCGTACAGCCGCCGGATCGTCCTTTGCTGTGAGGATCCGCTCTTTCAGGGCGGCCGGGAAGCCGGCGTTGGTGAGCGAGGGGATCCGCTCCAGGGTCTTCGCGCTGGCGATCGGCATGATCTCGGGGATGATCGGGGTGTCGCAGCCGGCGGCCGAGACACGGTCGCGCAACCGCAGGTAATCCTCGGGTTCGAAGAACATTTGCGTGATCGCATAGTCCGCACCCGCACGGCACTTGTCGACGAAGTGACGTACGTCGGCATCCCAGTCGACGGAACGCGGGTGCATCGCCGGGAACGCCGCGACGCCCACACAGAAGTCGCCGGACGCCTTGATCAGCTCGACGAGCTCGGCGGCGTAGGTGAGGCCCTGGGGGTGGCACACCCAGTCGCCCAGCGGGTCGCCGGGCGGGTCGCCGCGCAGCGCCAGCATGTTGCGGATCCCGGCGTCGGCGTACTGGCCGATGATGTTGCGCAGGTCGGCCACCGAGTGGTCGACGGCGGTGAGGTGGGCGATCGGGGTGAGCGTGGTGTCCGAGGCGATGGCCTCGGTCGCCTTGACGGTGCCGGCGCGGGTGGAACCGCCCGCGCCGTAGGTCACGGAGACGAAGTCGGGTCCGACGGCCTCGACCCGGCGCAGCGCGTTCCACAGGTTCCGCTCGCCCTTCGGGGTCTTGGGCGCGTAGAACTCGAAGGAATACGTCGTTTTGCCGGTCGCGAGCATCTCGCGCACGGTACGAGCGTGGTCCGATCTGATGGATGCGGTGCCGAGGGCCATACTCGCAGGTTAGCCAGGGGGCACCGGTCCCCCAACCGCACGCCGGACATTTGCCCGAATTGTCTGGTGGTTGTCCACGCCTTGGACAAACAAGGGCCGAACAACGGCCGAATACGGGGATCGTCCCGCAGGGAACCGGCCAGCGTGCCCACTGACTGAGACACACCCCATCGGCCGTCTACGCCTGCCGCAGCCGCTTGGCGAACTCCGCTGCCGCGCCCGCCGGGTCGTCGGCCTCCGTGATCGCCCGTACGACGACGACACGGCGGGCGCCCGCCTCCAGCACCTGGTCGAGGTTGCCCAGGTCGATGCCGCCGATGGCGAACCAGGGGCGGTCGGTGCCGAGCGCGGCGGTGTGCCGGACCAGGTCGAGGCCGGGTGCGTGCCGGCCGGGCTTGGTGGGGGTGGGCCAGCAGGGGCCGGCGCAGAAGTAGTCCACGCCCTCCTCACCGGCGGCGGCCTCGGCCTCCTGGTCGGCGTGCGTGGAGCGGCCGATCAGGACATCGTCCCCGAGGATCGCGCGGGCCGCGGGGACCGGAAGGTCGCCCTGGCCGAGGTGCAGGACGTCGGCGCCGGCGGCGTGGGCCACGTCGGCCCGGTCGTTGACCGCGAGGAGCTTGCCGTGCCGGGCGCAGGCGTCGGCGAAGACCTTCAGGTGCTCCAGTTCCTCGGCCGCCTCCATGCCCTTGTCCCGCAGCTGCACGATGTCGACGCCGCCGGCGAGGGCGGCGTCCAGGAACTCCGGGAGGTCGCCCTGCCGCTTGCGGGCGTCGGTGCAGAGGTAGAGCCGGGCGTCGGCGAGCTGACTGCGGACGCTGCCGGCGGTGACGGTGTCGGACATGCGGTGCCCCCTGTGATCGGGTTGCCGAGCGGGTGGGACCGGACGGCGAGGTCGGGCTGTTGCCGGACGGTGGCACACGGTAGCCGGAGCCCACGGGGCGGCGGACCCGGCCCTCGGGGGATCCGCCACGGATGCCGTGCCGACCCGACCGGAGACCCCGGAGGCGCGGCGGGTGCGTGCGGCGGGTGCTGCCCGCCGCACGCCCCGCACGGTCGCAGTCGGGCCGAAGCCCCGGACGCGGCCGCAGTCACCCGCGACCGCGGCCCTGGGCCCCGGCCGGTACGCCGGACGGTATTCGGATTCGCGCCCTTCGCGCGTGTGGCGTGCTTCGGATCAGACGGCGAGCGCCTGGGCGCGCCGCTTCACCTCCGTGCCGCGGTTCTCACTGAGGGCCTGCGCGGGGGTGCCCGGCAGGCTCTCGTCGGGCGTGAAAAGCCACTCCAGCATCTCTTCGTCCGTGAAGCCGTCGTCCCGCAGGAGCGTCAGGGTCCCGGACAGGCCCTTGACGACCTTGTCTCCGTCGATAAAGGCGGCGGGGACGTGCAGCGCGCGGTTCTCACCACGGCGTACGGCGATGAGCTGGCCCTCCTTGACCAGCTGCCGGACGCGCGTCACCTCGACGCCGAGCTGTTCGGCGATGTCGGGCAGGTTGAGCCAGGCGGGGACGAGAGCATCAGTCTTTGCGTCAATCTCGGTCACGGAACAAGCCTGCCATCTGCCACTGACAGTCGGAAGTCAGGCCGGTCCACCCGGGACGGGCGTCGCCCCGCCGCGCTACGCCGCGGCGGCCTTCAGAGGGCGTGCCGGGTCCGTCATCAGCTCCGTGTTCATCAGCGTGCCCGCTTCGATCAGTCGCCGCCCCTGCGCGAGATCCCTCGGCCGGCCCACCGCCAACAGGGCGACGAGGCGGTCGTCCCGCAGCCAGCACACCGACCACGCCGGGCCCGACGGGTCGCCGCGCCACAGCGTCGTGTCGGCGGCGGCGTGGTGGCCGGCGTACTGGACGAAGCGGCCGAACTGCTCGGACCAGAAGTAGGGCACCGGGTCGTAGACCGCGGGCGTCTGGCCGAGGATGTCGGCGGCGACCGTGCGCGGGCCCTGGAGGGCGTTGTCCCAGTGGTGGACCAGCAGCCGCTCGCCGTAGCGCCCGGAGGGGAAGGACGCGCAGTCGCCGACCGCGTAGACGTCCTGCACCGAGGTGCGCAGCCGGTCGTCGGCGACGACCTCGCCGTGCGCGCCGAGCTCGATGCCCGAGCCGGCCAGCCAGGCCGTGGCGGGCCGGGCCCCGATACCGACCACGACGGCGCCCGCGGGCACCCGTGAGCCGTCGTCGAGGATCACCGCGCCGGGCTCGACGCCTGCCACGCGCGTGTTCGTGCGCAGGACCGCCCCGCTGTCCGCGTACCAGGCGGCCATCGGCGCGGCCACCTCCGCGGGCAGTGCCCCCGCCAGCGGCCGGTCGGCGGCCTCCACGACCGTCACCGCGCAGCCCGCCTCGCGCGCGGCCGTCGCGAACTCCGCGCCGATCCAGCCCGCGCCGACGACCACGACGTCGTGCTGCCTGGCCAGCACCGGGCGCAGCCGCTCGGCGTCGTCCAGGGTGCGCAGCAGATGCACGCCGGGCACGCCCTCCACGCCCGGCAGCCGGATCGGTTCGGCGCCGGTGGCCAGCACCAGGACGTCGTACGGGACGGGGCCGGCCTCGGTGTCCAGTTCGCGGTCGGCGACGCGCACGCCCAGCACCTCGCGCCCCAGGCGCAGGTCGATGCCGAGCGACTCGAAGTCGACGTCGAACGCGGAGCCCTCGGCCTTGCCGAGCAGCACCGCCTTGGACAGGGGCGGCCGGTCGTACGGTTGGTGGGGCTCGGCGCCGATCAGTGTGACGGTTCCGGTGAAGCCCTGTTCGCGCAGGGCCACCGCCGTCTGCACACCGGCCATGCCGGCGCCGGCGACGACCACTGACCGCTGCGACTGCGTCGTCTGCTCGCTCACCTGATCACCATAGACAACTGACAATTTGTCAGTCAGGAGTCGTGCTCAGTGACCTGCTCCACAACCTCGTCCGGGACCTGCTCCACAACGCTGGTGCCGCTGCCGGTCTGCGACTCCCACTCCCAGGTCTCCTCCAGCCGCACCCGCCCGTCGGCGAGCTCGGCCACGGTCGACACGCAGTGCCCCGAGGACGTCGACCCGTCCCGCTTCAGCTGCACGTACCGGAAGTCCAGCCGGTCGCCGTCCCGGGTGCCCACCAGGTGCCCGCGCACGACGTCCCCGCCGGCGTACTCGGCCCAGATCTCGCCGTCCTTCTCGTGGTACGCGAACCGGGTGCGGGTACCCACCTGACCTGGCGCTTGGTCGGCGACGGGCGCCAGGACGAGACCGTCGAGCGAGCGGGCCATGGGGTGAGGCTCCCTTACTGAGACTTAACGAGGCGGGCTAGGGTGGCCAACGTAGAGCACTCGCGGGAGCCCGGACGCACCGGGCTGAGAGGGAGGCTGGCGGCCTCCGACCGTACGAACCTGATCCGGGTCATGCCGGCGAAGGGAGGGGCTGGACGCCCATGTCGCGTACACGAACGTCAGACGTCCTCGTCATCGGGGGCGGAATCATCGGCCTGGTCACGGCGTGGCGGGCCGCGCAACGCGGGTTCACCACGGCGGTGGTGGACCCCGAGCCGGGCGGCGGGGCCGCCCAGGTGGCCGCGGGAATGCTGGCCGCCGTCACGGAACTGCACTACGGCGAGCAGACCCTGCTCGGCCTGAACCTCGCCTCGGCCCGCCGCTACCCGGACTTCGCGGCCGAGCTCACCGACGTCACCGGCCACGACCTCGGCTACCGCCGCTGCGGCACCCTCGCCGTCGCGCTGGACGCCGACGACCGCGCCCATCTGCGCGAACTGCACGCCTTGCAGCGCCAGTCGGGGCTGGACTCCGAGTGGTTGTCCGGGCGCGAGTGCCGGCGCCTGGAGCCGATGCTCGCGCCGGGCGTGCGCGGCGGGCTGCGGGTGGACGGCGACCACCAGATCGACCCGCGGCGGCTCACCGGGGCGCTGCTCACCGCGTGCGAGCGGGCCGGCGTGGTATTCCACCGTGCCTGGGCCGAGCGCGTCGACGTCGTACGGGATCGCGCCACCGGGGTCACCACGACGGACGGCACCGCTCTGACCGCGGACCAGGTGGTCCTCGCGGCCGGCAGCCTCAGCGGGCGGCTCGCGGGCGTCCCCGACGCCGTACTGCCGCCCGTGCGGCCGGTGAAGGGGCAGGTGCTGCGGCTGACCGTGCCGCAGCGGTACGCGCCGTTCCTGAGCCGGACCGTGCGGGCCGTGGTGCGCGGCAGCCAGGTGTACCTGGTGCCGCGCGAGAACGGCGAGCTGGTCGTGGGCGCGACGAGCGAGGAGCTGGGCTGGGACACGACGGTGACCGCGGGCGGCGTCTACGAGCTGCTGCGCGACGCCCACGAGCTGGTGCCGGGCATCACCGAACTGCCGCTCACCGAGACGCGGGCGGGACTGCGCCCCGGCTCCCCCGACAACGCTCCGCTGCTCGGCCCGACCGAGCTGGCCGGGCTGTCGCTGGCCACCGGGCACTACCGCAACGGCGTGCTGCTCACGCCCGTCACCGGGGACGCCATGGCGCACGTCCTGGCCACCGGTGAACTGCCCGAGGAAGCCCGCGCGTTCACGCCGAGGCGCTTCAGTCCCGCCGCACTCACGGAGCAGCCCGCATGAGCGTCCAGGTCAGCATCTCGGTCAACGGCGAGCGCCGGCACATCGAGCCGGGCACGGCTCTCGACACGCTCGTCTCGTCCGTCACCACGGCGCCCTCCGGAGTGGCCGCCGCCCTCAACGAAACCGTCGTCCCGCGCGCGCAGTGGCCGTCGACGTCCCTCTCCGAGGGCGACCGCGTCGAGGTCCTCACCGCCGTCCAAGGAGGCTGAACCATGGCCGACGATCCCTTTGTCATCGGCGGTACGTCCTTCACGTCCCGCCTGATCATGGGCACCGGTGGCGCGCCCAGCCTGGACGTCCTGGAGCGGGCTCTCGTGGCGTCCGGGACGGAGCTGACGACCGTCGCGATGCGCCGGGTCGACGCCTCGGTGCACGGCTCGGTGCTGTCCGTGCTGGAGAGGCTCGGGATCCGGGTGCTGCCGAACACGGCGGGGTGCTTCACCGCCGGAGAGGCCGTGCTGACGGCCCGCCTCGCGCGCGAGGCGCTCGGCACGGATCTGATCAAGCTGGAGGTCATCGCCGACGAGCGGACGCTGCTGCCGGACCCGATCGAGCTGCTGGACGCGGCGGAGACGCTGGTGGACGACGGTTTCACGGTGCTGCCGTACACGAACGACGACCCGGTGCTGGCACGGAAGCTCCAGGACGCCGGCTGCGCCGCGATCATGCCGCTGGGCTCCCCGATCGGGTCGGGGCTCGGCATCCGCAACCCGCACAACTTCCAGCTGATCGTCGAGCACGCGCACGTGCCGGTGATCCTGGACGCGGGTGCCGGTACGGCGTCGGACGCGGCGCTCGCGATGGAGCTGGGGTGCGCGGGCGTGATGCTCGCCTCGGCGGTGACGCGGGCGCAGGAGCCGGTGCTGATGGCCGACGCGATGCGGCACGCGGTGGAGGCGGGGCGGCTGGCACGGCTCGCGGGACGGATCCCGAGGCGGCACTTCGCCGAGGCGTCGTCGCCGGTCGAGGGCATGGCGCGGCTGGACCCGGAGCGCCCCGCGTTCTGAACGTCCGTTCGACGAAGCCCTTCGGCCGGTGAGGCATCCGTCACAGCTCAGCTGCAGTCCCGCCCCGATCTCGCCCGAACGGGCGGGGCTGTCGGTGTCGGCTCGTACACTCACCTGCGTGGATACGACCCTTCAGGACCCATTGGTCGGGCAGGTGCTCGACGGCCGGTATCGCGTGGACGCGCGGATCGCGGTCGGCGGGATGGCCACGGTCTACCGGGCCCTGGACACCCGCCTGGACCGCGTGCTCGCGCTCAAGGTGATGCACCCCGCGCTGGCGGTCGACGGGGCGTTCGTCGAGCGGTTCATCCGGGAGGCGAAGTCCGTCGCCCGGCTCGCGCACCCCAATGTGGTGCAGGTCTTCGACCAGGGCACCGACGGGTCGTACGTCTATCTCGCCATGGAGTACGTCGCGGGCTGCACCCTGCGCGACGTCCTGCGTGACCGCGGGGCGCTCCAGCCCCGGGCCGCGCTCGACATCCTGGAGCCGGTGCTCGCCGCGCTCGGGGCCGCGCACCGCGCCGGGTTCGTGCACCGGGACATGAAGCCCGAGAACGTGTTGATAGGGGACGACGGGCGGGTCAAGGTCGCCGACTTCGGCCTCGTGCGGTCCGTGGACACCGTGACCAGCACCACCGGCGCCGTGCTCGGCACCGTCTCCTATCTCGCGCCCGAGCAGATAGAGCAGCCCGGCACCGCGGACGCCCGGGTCGACGTGTACGCGTGCGGTGTCGTCCTGTACGAGATGCTCACCGGCGAGAAGCCGCACGACGGGGACTCCCCCGCCGTGGTGCTCTACAAGCACCTGCACGAGGACGTCCCGCCGCCGTCGGCGGTCGTCCCGGGGCTGGCGTACGAGCTCGACGAGCTGGTCGCGTCGGCCACCGCGCGCTCCCCGCAGATCCGGCCGTACGACGCCGTGGCGCTGCTCGCGCAGGCCCGTGAGACGCGCGCCGGGCTGAGCGCGGACCAGTTGGACGCGATGCCGCCGCAGGCGCTGTCGGCGGAGCACAGCAACTCCGACGACCGTACGAGCGTCATCCCGCGCTCGCTGAACATCCAGCGCCCGCTGCCGGTGAACGGCGACGAGCCGCAGGCCGACTTCAACCGGACGAGCCGGCTGGAGAGCCCGCCGCCTCCGCCGCCCTCGCACCGGCCGCGTACCTCGCGCCGGCCGCGCGGCCCGATGATGATCGTCGCCGCCGTGCTGCTGGTCCTCGGCCTCGGCGTGGGTATCTGGTACATCAACTCCGGCCAGTTCACCCAGGTCCCGCCGCTGCTGTCGAAGACGGAGGCGCAGGCCCGGGACCGGCTGGAGGACGCCGGGCTCGACGTCGGCAAGGTGGAGCGCGCCTACAGCGACACCGTCAAGCGCGGCACCGTCATCAGCACGGACCCGGGCACGGGCGCCCGCATACGGCACAACGACTCCGTGAAGCTGGTCATCTCTCAGGGCCCGGAGACGGTGAAGGTGCCCGACATCGAGGGCTATCCGCTGGCCAAGGCGAGGACCGAGCTCAAGGAGAGCGGCCTGCAACCGGGCATGGTGAAGCGGGAGTTCGACGACGACGTCACCAGGGGCTCCGTGCTGTCGGCGGACCCCGGGACCGGCACCGAGGTCCGCTCCGGCTCCGCGATCACGCTGATCGTCAGCAAGGGCAGCCCGGTGGACGTCCCGGACGTCACCGGCGAGGACCCGGCCGACGCCAGGGCCGACCTTGAGGAGGCCGGCCTGAAGGTGAAGATCGCCTCCGCGCGGGTCAACTCCGAGTTCGACGCGGGCCAGGTCGCGCAGCAGTCGCCGGCGGAGGGCAAGCAGGCCGCCGAGGGCGACACCGTGACGCTCACGCTGTCCAAGGGCCCCGAGATGATCGAGGTCCCGGACGTGGTCGGCGACAACGTCGACGACGCGACGGCGGAGCTGAAGGCGGCCGGCTTCGAGGTCGACGAGGACCGCGGTCTGCTCGGCCTGTTCGGCGACACGGTCAAGAAGCAGTCGGTCGACGGCGGCGAGACGGCACCCAAGGGCTCGACGATCACGATCACCATCCGGTAGCCGGGCGGTCCGGACCGCATGACACCCTGAGCGGGTGAGAAGTCAGCAGTCCGGAACCGCCCTCACGGGCCCCTCCCGCAACCCCGTCGGCGGCCACGTCCCCGTCGCCGGTGGTCTTCACTCCGTCGGGATCGGCTACGCCCGCGAGCTCGGGGCCGAGAGCGTCCAGGTCTTCGTCGCCAACCCGCGCGGCTGGGCCACCCCGGCCGGGAACCCCCGGCAGGACGCGGAGTTCCGTGCGGTGTGCGAGGCCGAGTCGATCCCGGCGTATGTGCACGCGCCGTATCTGATCAACTTCGGCTCGCACACGGAGGCGACCGTCGAGAAGTCGGTGGAGTCGCTGCGGCACTCGCTGCGGCGCGGGCGGGAGATCGGCGCGCTGGGCGTGGTCGTGCACACGGGCAGCGCGACCGGCGGCCGGGACCGCTCGGTGGCCCTGAAGCAGGTGCGGGAGCACATGCTGCCGCTGCTGGACGAGCTGACCCACGACGACGACCCGTTCCTGCTGCTGGAGTCGACGGCGGGCCAGGGCTTCTCGCTCTGCTCCCGGACCTGGGACTTCGGGCCGTACTTCGAGGCGCTGGACGCCCACCCGAAGCTGGGCGTGTGCCTGGACACCTGCCACATCTTCGCCGCCGGCCACGACCTGACCGGCCCGTCCGGTATGCACCAGACCCTGGACCTGCTGGTGGACACCGTCGGCGAGGGCCGGCTGAAGCTGATCCACGCCAATGACTCCAAGGACGTCGTCGGCGCCCACAAGGACAGGCACGAGAACATCGGCGCGGGTCACATCGGTGAGGACCCGTTCCGGGCGCTGATGACGCACCGGGCCACCGAGGGCGTACCGCTGATCATCGAGACGCCCGGCGGGAAGGAAGGGCACGCGGCGGACGTGGAGCGACTGAAGAAACTTCGCGATTCCCAGCCCGTTACGGAATACCCCAGGGGGGTATACGGTTCTTGCTCGGTGCAGGAACCGTGACCTGACATTGGGGGCAGTGATGCAGCACGACGCACACACGGCACACGATCACCATCAGCAGGCGGTCGCCGCCGGCAGCTGGGCGATGGCCGTCCAGGCCACCCTGCACTGCCTCACCGGCTGCGCCATCGGCGAGGTGCTCGGCATGGTGATCGGCACCGCGTTCGGCTGGGGCAACGTTCCGACACTGATCCTGGCGATCGTCCTGGCCTTCTTCTTCGGCTACGCGCTCACCCTGCGCGGCGTGCTGAAGGCGGGCCTGAGCCTCGGGGCCGCGCTCAAGGTGGCCCTGGCGGCGGACACACTGTCCATCGCCGTGATGGAGCTGGTCGACAACGGCGTGATCGTGCTGTGGCCGGGCGCCATGGACGCCGGGCTGACCGACCCGCTGTTCTGGTGGGTGCTGGCGATCGCGCTGGCCGTCGCGTTCGTCCTCACCACACCCGTCAACAAGTGGATGATCGGCCGCGGCAAGGGCCACGCGGTGGTCCACCAACTCCACTGAACCCCGGCGCGTGGACCAGGAGTCAGAGCTCGGGGCCGTCCCCGGGCTCTTCCTGGTACGAGTAGCGCTGCTCCCGCCAGGGGTCGCCGATGTTGTGATAGCCGCGCTCCTCCCAGAAGCCGCGGCGATCGGCGGTCATGTACTCCACGCCACGGACCCACTTGGGCCCCTTCCAGGCGTACAGATGGGGGACGACCAGCCGGAGCGGGAAACCGTGCTCCGCGGTGAGCAGTTCGCCGTCCTTGTGGGTGGCGAAAATGGTGCACTCGGAGGCGAAGTCGGCGAGGCGGAGGTTGGAGCTGAAGCCGTATTCGGCCCACACCATCACATGAGTGACCGCGGGCGCGGGCGGGGCGAGCTCCAGGATCGTCCGCGCCGGGATGCCGCCCCACTCCGCACCGAGCATGCTGAACTTCGTGACGCAGTGCAGATCGGCCACGACGGTGGTGTACGGCAGGCCCGCGAACTCCTCATGGGTCCAGCAGTGCTTCTCGCCGTCGGCGGTGGCCCCGAACACCCTGAACTCCCAGCGTTCGGGCCGGAACTTCGGGACCGGGCCGTAGTGCGTGACAGGCCATCCGCGCTGCATCCGTTGCCCCGGCGGGAGCTCGGAGTGTGCTGCTGCTCCAGTTTCGCGCTCCACCGGCTGACCCATGACTCCATCCTGACAGACCCGAAGGGGTGCACCTGACCCCACCTTCCGTAAATCAGTTCAAACCGGACTAAGCATGCACTTACTTACTAAGTGAAGACTTACTGGACGATCTTTCCCGCCGGTGCAATCATGCGGCGCAACCTGCCAGTTCCCCCGCTTGGAAGGAGCCTCTGCGATGCAGGGCGACCCCGAGGTCCTCGAATTCCTGAACGAGCAGCTGACCGGCGAGCTCACCGCGATCAACCAGTACTGGCTGCACTACCGGATCCAGGACAACAAAGGCTGGACCAAGCTCGCCAAGTACACGCGTGAAGAGTCCATCGATGAGATGAAGCACGCGGACAAGCTCACCGAGCGCATCCTCATGCTGGACGGCCTGCCCAACTACCAGCGGCTGTTCCACGTCCGGGTCGGCCAGACGGTGACGGAGATGTTCCAGGCCGACCGGCAGGTCGAGGTGGAGGCGATCGACCGCCTCAAGCGCGGTATCGAGGTGATGCGCAACAAGGGCGACATCACGTCGGCGAACATCTTCGAGTCGATCCTCGAGGACGAGGAGCACCACATCGACTATCTGGACACCCAGCTCGAACTGATCGAGAAGCTCGGTGAGGCGCTCTACCTCGCGCAGCAGATCGAGCAGCCCAGCTAGGCCGCGTCCGCCAGGTCGGTGAGAATCGGCTGACCCTGGTCGGCCAGCTCACGACGAGGGCACGCACCCCGTCCCAGGATCGCCTGGATGCGGCGCACACAGGACCCGCAGTCCGTGCCGGCCTTGCAGGCCGAGGCTATCTGGCGGGGAGTGCAGGCACCGTCCTCCGCGTGCTTCTTGACCTGCTGCTCGGTGACACCGAAGCAACTGCAGACGTACACGCGGTTCACCTCCCGGCGGGATCGATGTGCCATCCCCTTGATCGGTGAGGCTAACCTAACCTTACCCGGCTCATGGGAACCGCAAAAGTGCTGTGGGGCGCGGATCGAATGTGATCCGCGCCCCACTCATGTCCCTGTAACAGGCGACCCCGTCACTGGTCCCTGTACATCTCCGCGACGAGGAAGGCCAGGTCAAGCGACTGGCTGCGGTTCAGCCGGGGGTCGCAGGCCGTCTCGTAGCGCTGGTGCAGGTCGTCGACGAAGATCTCGTCGCCGCCGCCCACGCACTCCGTGACGTCGTCGCCCGTGAGCTCCACGTGGATGCCGCCCGGGTGGGTGCCGAGGCCCTTGTGGACCTCGAAGAAGCCCTTGACCTCGTCGAGCACGTCATCGAAGCGGCGGGTCTTGTGACCGGAGGCCGCCTCGAAGGTGTTGCCGTGCATCGGGTCGGTCACCCAGGCCACCGTGGCGCCGGACGCCGTGACCTTCTCGACCAGCTCGGGGAGCTTGTCGCGGACCTTGTCCGCGCCCATGCGGACGATGAAGGTCAGCCGGCCCGGCTCACGCTCGGGGTCCAGCCGGTCGATGTACTGGAGCGCGTCCTCGGCCGTCGTCGTCGGGCCGAGCTTGATGCCGATGGGGTTGCGGATCTTCGAGGCGAACTCGATGTGCGCGTGGTCCAGCTGCCGGGTGCGCTCACCGATCCACACCATGTGGCCGGAGACGTCGTACAGCTGCCCCGTGCGGGAGTCGACCCTGGTCAGCGCGGACTCGTAGTCGAGCAGCAGCGCCTCGTGCGAGGCGTAGAACTCGACCGTCTTGAACTCCTCCGGGTCGGCCCCGCAGGCGTGCATGAAGTTCAGCGCCTGGTCGATCTCGCGGGCCAGCTGCTCGTAGCGCTGGCCGGACGGGGACGACCGCACGAAGTCCTGGTTCCAGGCGTGCACCTGGCGCAGGTCGGCGTAGCCGCCGGTGGTGAAGGCGCGCACCAGGTTGAGCGTGGAGGCGGAGGCGTTGTACATCCGCTTCAGGCGCTCGGGGTCCGGGACGCGGGCGGCCTCGTTGAAGTCGAAGCCGTTGACCGAGTCGCCGCGGTAGGTGGGCAGCGTGACGCCGTCACGGGTCTCGGTGCCCTTGGAGCGCGGCTTGGAGTACTGGCCGGCGATGCGGCCGACCTTCACGACCGGCACCGAGGCGGCGTACGTCAGCACGGCGCCCATCTGCAGGAGCGTCTTCAGCTTGTTGCGGATGTGGTCGGCGGACACCGCGTCGAAGGCCTCGGCGCAGTCGCCGCCCTGGAGGAGGAACGCCTCTCCCTTGGCGACGGCCGCCATCCGGGCGCGCAGCTGGTCGCACTCGCCCGCGAAGACGAGCGGCGGATACGACTCGAGGTCCGCGATCACTGCGCGCAGAGCCTCGGTGTCGGGGTACTCGGGCTGCTGCGCCGCGGGCAGGTCTCGCCAGGTGTTGCCAGCGCTCGCGCTGGTCTTAGCGTTCACGGTCACGCCTCAACATTACGGGGTCGTGTCGGGGGTCCAGCCCCATGCCCAGCAATTGAGACACCGCGTACACGACTCGGACATGAGGTACTGTGCCTGGCATGTTCGCGCACTCGACCCAGAACTGGTGGTGGACCGCTCATCCGGCGGCCCACTGACTGCGCGTACGAAAAACTTCGCGAAGGCCGCCCGAGGGGCGGCCTTCGGTGTTTCCCGGGCCGTTCCTCTCCGCCGAATCCACTGATCCACGGAGAAGGAGCCCGGACCCATGAACCTGCTCGGCTTGCTGGACGATCCCCGCCCGTTCGCCCTGCTGCGCCGCCGCACACCCGGCCGCGCCGTCGAAGAGGGCGAGACGGTCGAGGTCCTGATCGGCCCGGTGTCCACCCGCGACCGCCTCGCCGACCTCCCGGACGAGGGCCTGGCCCTTGTCCCCTTCCGGCAGATCCGCGAGCGGGGCTTCGACGTCCGCGACGACGGCACCCCCCTGACGGTGCTCACCCCCGAGGAGTCGTACGCCGTCCCGCTCGCCGACGCGCTCGAGCAGCTCCCTTCGCACGACGTGCGCGTCGAGGGCGGCGGCTTCGACGTGGCCGACGAGGAGTACTCGGAGATCGTCGGGCGGGTGCTGCGGGACGAGATCGGGCAGGGCGAGGGCGCCAACTTCGTGATCCGGCGGACCTACGAGGGTGAGATCCCGGGGTTCGGTCGCGCCGACGCGCTCGCGCTGTTCCGGCGGCTGCTGGAGGGCGAGCGGGGGGCCTACTGGACGTTCGTGGTGCACACCGGGGAGCGGACATTGGTGGGCGCCAGCCCTGAGGTGCATGTGCGGATGTCCGGCGGCACGGTCGTCATGAACCCGATCAGCGGGACGTACCGCTACCCCGCCGAGGGCCCGACGCCGGAGCACCTGCTCGACTTCCTCGCCGACGGCAAGGAGATCGAGGAGCTGTCGATGGTCGTCGACGAGGAGCTCAAGATGATGTGCACGGTCGGCGACATGGGCGGTGTCGTCGTCGGGCCCCGGCTGAAGGAGATGGCGCATCTCGCGCACACCGAGTACGAGCTGCGCGGGAAGTCCTCGCTGGATGTGCGCGAGGTCCTGAAGGAGACCATGTTCGCGGCCACCGTGACCGGCTCACCCGTGCAGAACGCGTGCCGGGTCATCGAGCGGCACGAGGTCGGCGGACGCGGGTACTACGCGGGGGCGCTGGCCCTGATCGGGCGGGACTCCGGCGGCGCCCAGACCCTCGACTCCCCCATCCTCATCCGCACCGCCGACATCGACGCCGACGGCGGGCTGCGGGTGCCGGTCGGCGCGACCCTCGTACGCGGCTCGGACCCGGCGAGCGAGGTCGCCGAGACGCACGCGAAGGCGGCGGGTGTGCTGGCGGCCCTCGGTGTACGGCCGGGCCGGCCGCAGGAGGAGCACACGCGCGTGCGTCTCGCCGACGACCCACGCGTGCGTGCCGCGCTCGACGGGCGCCGGGCCTCGCTCGCGCCGTTCTGGCTGCGGATGCAGGAGCGGTCCGGGGAGCTCTCCGGGCATGCCCTGGTAGTCGACGGCGAGGACACCTTCACGGCGATGCTCGGCCATGTGCTGCGCTCCAGCGGCCTGGAGGTGACCGTGCGGCGCTACGACGAGCCGGGGCTGCGGGAGGCGGTGCTCGCGCACGAGGGGCCGGTCGTGCTGGGCCCCGGGCCCGGTGACCCCTCCGACCTGGACGACCCGAAGATGCGCTTCCTGCGGGACCTCGCGGCCGAGGTCGTCACGGAGCACCGGCACGGTGTGCTCGGCGTCTGCCTCGGCCATGAGCTGATCGCCGCCGAACTGGGGCTGGACATCGTGCGCAAGGAAGTGCCGTACCAGGGCGCGCAGACGACGATCGACCTGTTCGGGCGGCCGGAGACGGTCGGCTTCTACAACAGCTTCGTGGCGCACTGCGACGACGACGTGCACGCGGAGCTCGCCGAGCACGGCATCGAGGTCAGCCGGGCCGGCAACGGCGAGGTGCACGCCGTGCGCGGGCCCGGCTTCGCCGGGGTGCAGTTCCACCCGGAGTCGGTCCTGACGCTGAACGGCGCCGCCGTCGTCCGCGATCTGGTGGGTCAGCTGCGGGGCACGAGCACGTTCTCCGAGCGGCGGCCGGCCTTGTAGTCGAGGACGTTCCTCAGGGTGGTCTCGACGATCTGCCCGACGGCGTCCTCGGTGTAGTACGCCTGGTGCGAGGTGACCAGGACGTTCGGGAAGGTGACGAGCCGGGCCAGGGTGTCGTCCTCGACGGCCTGGAGCGACTTGTCGAGGAAGAAGAGCCCGGCCTCCGCCTCGTAGACGTCGAGGCCGACACCGGTGAAGCGGCCCTCGCGCAGTTCGGCGACGAGGGCCGCGGTGTCGATGAGGCCGCCGCGGCTTGAGTTGATCAGGATCGCGTCGTTCTTCATCGCCTTCAGGGCGTCGGCGTCGATCAGCCGGCTGGTCTCCGGCATCAGCGGCACGTGCAGGCTGACCAGGTCGGACTCGGCGAGAAGGCGTTCCTTGGCGACGTAGCGCATGCCGAGCTGCATACAGGCGGGGTTCTCGGCGACGTCCCAGCCGAGCAGGTTCATGCCGAAGCCGTGGGCGATGCGGGCGAAGGCCTCGCCGATCTTCCCGGTGCCGAGGACGCCGGCGGTGCGGCCGTGCATGTCGCGGCCCATCAGGCCGTCGAGGCGGAAGTCGAAGTCACGCGTGCGCGTGGAGGCGCGCACGATACGGCGGTTGACCGCCATGGCGAGGGTCCAGGCGAACTCGGCCACGGAGTAGGGCGAGTAGTAGGAGACCCGCGAGACGGTCATGGCCAGGCGCTCGGCGACCTTGAGGTCGATGTTGTTGAAGCCGGTGGAACGCTGGGCGACCATCCGGGTGCCGCCGGCCGCGAGGGTCTGCAGGACGTGGTTGCCGAGGTCGCAGTTGACGCTGGTGCAGACGACCTCGTAGCCGGCCGCGATGGGAGCGGTGTCCTCGTTGAGGAAGACGTCCAGGCAGCGGACCTCGTGATGACCCCGGAAGGCCTGTTCGATCAGGGGTTTCTCGTCCGCCTGCACTCCGAAGGCGAGAATCTCCAAGGCTGCTCCCGTCGCACTGGGCCGTGGGCCATGGGCCGAATATACGGCCCACGACCCAGTGCCGCCGGGCGGAAAGCGGTCAGCTCGGACGGTCGTCGGACGGGTCGTCGGACGGGTCAGCCGAAGAAGACCCCGACCTCGTCGTACAGCTTCGGATCCACCGTCTTCAGCTTGGCGGTGGCGTGCGCGATCGGGACGCGGACGATGTCCGTGCCGCGCAGGGCGACCATCTTGCCGAAGTCGCCGTCGCGGACGGCCTCGATGGCGTGCAGTCCGAAGCGGGTGGCCAGCCAGCGGTCGAAGGCGCTCGGGGTGCCGCCGCGCTGGATGTGCCCGAGGACCGTCGTACGGGCCTCCTTGCCGGTCCGCCTCTCGATCTCCTTGGCCAGCCACTCGCCGACCCCGGACAGCCGGACGTGTCCGAAGGAGTCCAGCGACTCGTCCTTGAGCACCATGTCGCCGTCCTTGGGCATGGCGCCCTCGGCGACGACGACGATCGGGGCGTACGACGCCTTGAAGCGCGAGGTGATCCACGCGCAGACCTTGTCGACGTCGAAGCGCTGTTCCGGGATGAGGATGACGTTGGCGCCGCCGGCAAGGCCGGAGTGGATGGCGATCCAGCCGGCGTGACGCCCCATCACCTCGCAGACGAGGACGCGCATATGGGACTCGGCGGTGGTGTGCAGCCGGTCGATGGCCTCCGTCGCGATGCCGACGGCGGTGTCGAAGCCGAAGGTGTAGTCGGTGGCGGACAGGTCGTTGTCGATGGTCTTCGGCACGCCGACGCAGGGCACGCCGTAGTCGTCGGAGAGGCGGGTGGCGACGCCGAGGGTGTCCTCGCCGCCGATGGCGATGAGCGCCTCGACCTCCTGCTTGGCGAGGTTCTCCTTGATGCGGCGGATGCCGTCGTCCTGCTTGAGGGGGTTGGTGCGCGAGGAGCCGAGGATGGTGCCGCCGCGGGGCAGGATGCCGCGCACGGCGGGGATGTCGAGACGGACGGTGTCGTTCTCGAGCGGACCTCGCCAGCCGTCCCGGAAGCCGACGAAGTCGTAGCCGTACTCCTGCACGCCCTTGCGGACGACGGCCCGGATGACGGCGTTGAGACCGGGGCAGTCGCCGCCTCCGGTCAGTACTCCGACCCGCATGGAAATGTCCCTTCGCCGCGGTTGCCTGGTGAGGGCCACGCTAATGGTGAGCCAGGTCACAGCGGGATGGGTCGGAACGGCAATTCCGGTGAATGGCCGGGTGGCCGGTTTACGCGCCGTCAAGCCGGCGCCGCCGGATCACTCGTCGTCGAGGCCGCGCTCGATCGCGTATCGCACCAGCTCGACGCGGTTGTGCAGCTGAAGCTTGCCGAGGGTGTTCTGGACGTGGTTCTGCACGGTGCGGTGGGAGATGACCAGGCGTTCGGCGATCTGCTTGTAGCTCAGGCCCTTGGCGACGAGCCGCAGCACCTCGGTCTCGCGGTCGGTGAGCTGCGGGGCGCCGGGCTGGTCGGCGTCCTGGGCGGCGGGCGCCGGTTCGGAGGCGAGCCGGCGGTACTCGCCGAGGACCAGACCGGCCAGGCCCGGCGTGAACACCGGGTCGCCCACCGCCGTGCGGCGCACCGCGTCGAGCAGTTCCTCGGTGGAGGCCGACTTCAGCAGGTAGCCGGTGGCGCCGGACTTCACCGCCTCCAGCACATCGGCGTGCTCGCCGCTCGCGGACAGGACGAGGACGCGCAGGGCGGGGTTGTGGCCGACGAGTTCCTTGCAGACCTGGACGCCGGGCTTGGCCGGCAGGTTGAGGTCGAGGACCAGGACGTCGGGGGCGGCGGCCTTGGCGCGGCGTACCGCCTGGTCGCCGTCGCCCGCCGTGGCGACCACGTCGAAGCCGGACTCGCTCAGGTCGCGGGCGACCGCGTCGCGCCACATGGGGTGGTCGTCGACCACCATGACCCTGATCGGGTCCCGCTGCTCGCCGGTGTCCGTCATCGCTGCTCCGCCTTCCCCCGTGAAGCGCTGGTGGCCTTGGGTACCTTCAGTTCCACCTCGGTGCCCTGGCCCGGCACCGAGATCAGTTCGGCGCTGCCGCCGAGCTCCCGCAGACGCCCCCGGATCGACAGGGCGACGCCGAGCCGCCCCTCGCCCTCGGCCTGCGCGAGCCGGCCCTCGGGGATGCCGGGTCCGTCGTCCCGGACGGTGACGATCACCTCGCCGGGCTCGTCCTCGACGAGGATCCACGCGCGTGCCTGCTCGCCGGCGTGCCTGCGGACGTTGTCCAGGGCCGCGCCGACGGCCGCGGCCAGTTCCCGCGCGGCGGCCGGCGCCAGCGTCACCGGCGCCCCCGGCTCGGCGAGGCTTACCTTCGCACCGGCGTACCGGGCGAGCAGCACCCGCAGGTCGACGGCACCGTCGGAGTCGTCGGGCTCCTCCACGGCCCGTACGACGGCGCCCTCGGCGGCGTCCTCCGACACCCGGGACACGGGTACCAGGCCGCCGGAGACCAGGGTGCGCAGCGCCACCTCCTGCTCGCCGGCCAGTCGGCCCAGCTCGGCCGCCTCGCCGCCGATGACGGCGCCGCGCCGCTGGACCATCGCGAGCACCTGGAGCACGCTGTCGTGGATGTCCCGGGCGAGCCGCTCCCGTTCCCGGGTCGCCGCCTCGATCTCCAGGGCGCGGGCGAGGGTGCGCTCGGAGGCGCGGGCCACCTCGACGACGTAGCCGATGGCGATGGAGGCGATCCAGACGAGCAGCACCATGTGGACGGTGTCGCGGGTCGGTACGCCGGAGCGGTGGATCAGGTTGGCGACGGCGACCAGCGTGGAGGCGAACGCGGCCCAGCGCCAGCCGCCCTTGATGGCGAACGCCAGCACGGCGCCCGCCGTCCATATCGACGGCAGGGTCGGGGCGCCGGCCTCGATCCGCTCGTGCGTCTCGGCGATCCGCGTGAGAAGGATGCCGGTCAGGGCGATGGTGAGGTCGGCGGCGAGGAAGCGCTTGGTGCAGCTCGCGGCGTTCGCGACCCTCGGCAGGGTGGCCAGCGTCCACACGGCCAGGACGGCGAAGTAGGAGATGGCCACCCAGGGGTGGGCGACCTCGTCGTAGGCGCTGACGAACAGCCCGATGGCGTACACCATCGTCAGTACCCGGTATCCGGTGAGCGCGCGCCACAGCGGCTGCTCGACGGACATCCGCATGACCCGCTCGCGCTTGGCCATGCCCCCACCCCCTTGTTGTCGGAACGCCCCGGCCAAGACTGCCCTGTCCCGGCCCGGACCGCCCCGCCTCGTCCGCCCGCTTCTCGTGCCGGCCCGCTACTTCTCCTGCTGGGCCTTCTTCGCCTGTTCCTTCTCGGCCTTCGCCGCGTCCGCGATCTGCCGCTTGGCGGCGGTCGCGTACATGTCGACGTACTCCTGGCCGGAGAGCTTCATGATCTCGTACATGACCTCGTCGGTCACCGCGCGCAGCACGAAGCGGTCGTGCTCCATGCCCTGGTACCGGCTGAAGTCGAGGGGCTCGCCGATCCGGATGCCGGGCCGCATGAGCTTGGGCATGACCTTGCCCGGCGGCTGGATCTTCTCCGTGTCGATCATGGCGACCGGGATGACCGGCGCACCGGTGGCGAGCGCCACGCGCGCGAGGCCGCCGGGCTTGCCCCGGTAGAGCCGGCCGTCGGGCGAGCGCGTGCCCTCGGGGTAGATGCCGAACAGCTCGCCGCGCTCCAGGACCTCTATGCCGCTCTTGATCGCGGCCTCACCCGCGCCGCGCGCCCCGGACCGGTCCACGGGCAACTGGCCGACACCCTTGAAGAACGCGGCCGTCAATCGGCCCTTGACGCCGGGGGTGGTGAAGTACTCGGCCTTCGCGATGAAGGTCACCTTGCGGTCCAGGACCGCGGGCAGGAAGAACGAGTCGGAGAACGACAGGTGATTGCTCGCCAGGATCGCGGCACCCTCGGCCGGAATGTTCTCCAGCCCTTCCACCCATGGCCGGAAGGCGACCTTCAACGGTCCCCCGATGGCCACCTTCATCGTGCCGTACAACAACCGAGTGCCTCCTGTGTCTGTCGATCAGACCTTAACCCGGAGCGCCGTCAATGAGCCCGACGGCCCTGGTCGGTGTCAGTGCGGTCGCGTACGGTGAAGCACACCTGGCTCTGTCGGCACGCGGCTCCGCCGCGTGGGTTGATGTCATTGCTCTCGTCCATGTCGTCCTTCTCACGAACAGGAGACCGTAAGGTGCCGGTCCTTCCTGGAGCCGAGCCGTACCGCCGAGACGGCGGGGAGGTCGGGGTCCTCCTCTGCCACGGTTTCACCGGTTCCCCGCAGTCGCTGCGCCCGTGGGCGGAGTACCTCGCAGAGCACGGGCTCACCGTCTCGCTGCCGCTGCTGCCGGGGCACGGCACCCGCTGGGAGGACATGCGGCTCACCGGCTGGCAGGACTGGTACGCCGAGGTGGACCGCGAGCTGCGCGCCCTGCGCGACCGGTGCGCTCAGGTCTTCGTGGCCGGCCTCTCCATGGGCGGCGCCCTGGCCCTGCGGCTCGCCGCGAAGCACGGGGACGACGTGGCCGGGGGCGTGGTCGTCAACCCGGCGAACAAGGTGCACGGTCTGTTCGCGTACACCCTTCCGGTCTCCCGGCACCTGGTCCGCACGGTGCCGGGGATCGCCAGCGACATCGCCAAGGAGGGCGCCGCCGAGCTCGGGTACGACCGGGTGCCGCTGCACTCGGCGCACTCCCTGCGGAACTTCTTCCGGCTGGTCGACGGCGAGTTGCCGCAGGTCACCCAGCCGCTGCTGGTGCTGCGCAGCAGGCAGGACCACACCGTGCCCGCCGTGGACACCGCCCGGATCCTGAGCCGGGTGTCCTCCACGGACGTAACGGAGATCGTGCTGGAACAGAGCTATCACGTGGCGACGTTGGACCATGATGCGGACCGGATCTTCGAGGAGAGCCTCGGATTCATCGACCGGCTCGCGACCGGCGTCGGCAAGGAAGGGACGACCACACGTGGCTGAGCACGACTCCGATCGCGAGAGGCGCGAGGACAGCGATCCCGAGGAGCAGAACGTTCCGTTCGACGAGGACGCCGCCTGGGCCGCGATCGTCGCCGGGTTCGGCGAGGAGCCGAAGGACCCGCCGGGCTCGAAGCCCTTCAAGTCGGTCGAGGACCTGGCGCTGCTGGAGACCGAGGCGAACGGCGAGACGAGCGGTGCCTCGGCCCCGGAGCCCAAGGGCGACAAGGGCGAGACGGCTCCGGCAGCCCAGCCGGCCGACGAGCCCGGCGAGGAGAAGCCGGCCGGGCCGCTGGGCAGCTCGGTGTCCTTCGCGCCCGGTGTCGGGCCGCGCGACTACAGCGTGGCCGAGCCGTCCGAGGACGACTTCGAACCCGAAGACGAGGGTCACTTCGTGCCGCCGGAGCCGCCGCCGCTGCCCGCCGCCGACGCGACGGCGAAGTTCGCCTGGCTCGCGGTGGTCGGCGGACCGGTCCTGCTGCTGCTCGCCGTGCTGTTCGGCTGGGAGATGACGTGGTGGCTGGCCACCCTCGGCATCGGCGGGTTCCTGGGCGGGTTCGCCACCCTGGTGATGCGGATGAAGACGGATGACGAGGGCGACGACGACCCCGGCCGGGGCGCCGTCGTCTGACCTACAGCGCTGCGGGGACTCTGAGGGCGGCCAGGACCGGAAGGTGGTCCGTGGCCGCCCTCAGGTCTGTCCGCGTCACCCCCGGCCGGCCGGTCGGGACACCGCAGCCGAGCACCTCGATGCCCTTGGTGGCGAAGATCGCGTCGATGCGCTGGTGCGGATCGGCCGGGGTCGAGGAGTACTCGCCGCCCCAGGGGGCGGTGGCCCAGCAGTCCTGAAGGCTGTCGGCGAGCAGGCTGAAGGTGCGGCCGGTGGGGCGGTCGTTGAGGTCGCCGCCGGCGATCGCGTGCTCCGTGCCCAGCCCCGCGAGGCGGTCCAGGAGCATGCCGCCCTGTTCGAGGCGCTCGTCCTTCTGCAGCGAGAGATGGCAGCTGAGCACACCGAGGCGGGCGCCGCCGAAGCGGACCACGGCGGTGGCGAAACCGCGCCGGTGGAGTCCGGGAGTGAGCGGGAGGAGCACGTCCTCCGTCCGTTCCACGGTCGCCCTCAGGTTGCACAGGATCGCGGGGCCCGCGGCGGTGGCGCCGCCGGTGAGGACGACGAGGTCCGAGGCGCGGGCCAGGCGGGCGAGCTTCTTGCGCCAGCGGAAGAAGCGGGGGGCTTCCTGGATCAGGACCAGGTCGGGGGCGCAGGCGCGGATGACGCGGGCGAGGGCGTCGGTGTCGTCGCGCATGGAGCGGATGTTGTAACTGAGGACGCGGATGGTGGCTGAACCGTCGGGGTCTGTGCGGGACTCAGGGAGCAGCGCCATGTGGATCAATGTACGCCCACTGACTCGGGGCGCGAGGTCTGTGCGCGACCGCCGGTTCGATGTGGCTGGTCGCGCAGTTCCCCGCGCCCCTGAGGAGTTGCAGTTGCCGCGTCTTGAGAGGTGATAGGCGCTACATGATCGGGTCCGGCTCCCGGGCCAGGTCCGCCGCGCCCACGAGACCCGCGTCGTTGCCGAGCTGGGCGGCGATGACGTCGGCGACCGGGCGCCAGTTGCCGCCCACCAGCCAGCGCTTGTAGGACTTGCGGATGGGGTCCAGGACCAGTTCGCCCTCGTCCGAGAGGCCGCCGCCGACGATGAAGGCGGACGGGTCGAACAGGGAGGCCAGGTCGGCGAGGCCTGCGCCGGCCCAGCGGGCGAGCTCGCGGTAGGAGTCGACGGCGACCGGGTCGCCCTGGCGGGCGGCCACGGAGATGTGCTTGCCCTCGATGCCGTCGGGGCTGCCGTCGCCCAGGGCGAGCAGGATCTCGGCGTTCTCCGGGGTGGCGTTGGCGCGCTGCTTGGCGTACCTGACCAGGGCGCGGCCGGAGGCGTACTGCTCCCAGCAGCCCTGCGAGCCGCAGCCGCACAGCAGCCCGTCCGGGACCATCCGGATGTGGCCGAACTCGGCGGCGACGCCGTAGTGGCCGCGGCGCAGCTTGTTGCCGATGATGATGCCGCCGCCGAGGCCGGTGCCCAGCGTGATGCAGATGACGTTGCGGTGGCCCTTGCCGGCGCCGAACTTGTACTCGCCCCATGCTGCCGCGTTGGCGTCGTTCTCCACGACGACCGGGAGGCCGACGCGGGCCTCGACCTTCTCCTTCAGCGGCTCGTTGCGCCAGTCGATGTTCGGCGCGAAGTAGACCTCGGAGCGCTGGCGGTTGACGTAACCGGCCGCACCGATGCCCACGCCCACGATCTCGTGCCCGGCCCGTGCTCCCTCGACGGCGGAGGCAATGGCGTCCACGATCCCGTCGGGCGTGCCCGGGGTCGGCACCTTGTGGGTCGAGAGGATGTTGCCTTCCTCGTCGACCACACCGGCCGCGATCTTGGTACCGCCGATGTCGACGCCGATGGTGAGTCCCATGAATCCCTCAGTTTCGGTCGAGCCCCGCTACGGCCAACCGTACCCGAGGCCCTCCCCCCGGGGTCCCGGCGTCCGCCCGGCGGACCGGGCGTGAAGAGGGAGTCGCGCGCGCTCAGTCCAGATCGATGCGCTGGCCGGGGCCGGTGCCCTCGCCGGGGTCGCGCTTGTCGTCGTCGAGTTCGTCCAGCCCCTGGGCGTCCTTCGGACCGCTCGTCCAGCGCTGTTCCTGGTTCTGGACGGCGGAGCGGTAGGCGGCGAGGAGTTCGTTGCCGGCGGCCGCCAGGTGGTCGAAGACGTCCGGGTTGCGGTCGATGACGGGCTCGACGGCGGCCTTGGCCTGCTCCACGACCTGCTTGACCACCTGCTGGGCGGCGGGTCCCGCGACCGCGCCGAGCAGCGGCGACTGGATGGTCGAGAGCTTGTCCGCGACGGCGTCGACGAGCTTGCGCAGTTCCTCGGCGGCGGAGCCGGGCGGCACGCCGTGCTCGGCGCGGCGGCGGGCCTTCTCCGCCGCGAGGTCCTCGGCGCACGCCGTCGCCCAGGCGTCGGCGTCGGTCGCCCGTGCCTCGTCGACGGCCTCGGGTTCGGCGGCGTCGGACGGGGGGAGCTCTTCGCTCATGACGGACTCCTGACTACGGTTCGTCCCTACGACGTTACCCGAACGGGCGTACCCGCTTCACCGGGACCGCGGCCAGAGGTCCGGATCCGGCGCGAACCGGATCCGCAGCTCGCCGTCGCGCAGCGCGGCCCCGTCCACGGCGCACCGGCGCAGGGCGGACGGCAGTGGCACGATGCGCCGGAACTGCCCGGCGGTGACGACGAGTTCGTCGCCGCGCCGGATGAGGTCGAGCTCCTCGCGGGCGGCGCCCGGCAGCGGGATGTGCCAGACCAGGACGCCGTCGTCGGCGAGCCGGTCGGTGACGGGCCACTCGACGGTGGAGGACGTGCCGTTGACGGCGGGCGTGGTCAGCGCGGCGAGGTCGTCGGCGCCGCGGGGGTCGTGTCCGAGGTGGGCGACGCGGTGGACGTCGTACGCCTCCTCCCACTCCTCCAGGACCTTGCGCTGCTGGGCGACGGGCCCGGCGAGCCAGCTGCCGGCGGCGGCCTCCGCGTCCGGCAGGACCCGGTTGGCGATCAGCAGGTCGGGGCTCAGGCCGCGCAGGGCGAGGGCGAGGCCGGCGGCACGCACGGCGTCGGCGCCGCCGGGGCCGGGCTCGGCGACCAGACGTACGACGGTGTCGCGGTCGGCGAGGACGGCCTCGACGGCGGCGAGCTCGACGTCCCAGCGGGCGGTGGTCTCGTACAGCCACTCCGACGGCATCGGCACGCCGGCCAGCCGGCCGAGGACGGGCCGCAGTGCCCGGGCCGCCTGCCGCTCGGGCGGGAGGAGGCGTCGCAGGTAGCGGCGCAGTTCCTCGGGGAGGGAGAGCAGGGCGAGGGCGTGCGGGGTGGCGGGCAGGTCGACGACGAGCAGGTCGTGGGCCTCGGTGAGGGCGGCGTCCCGCAGCGCCCGCAGCAGCGCGAGTTCCTCGGCGCCGGGGAGGGGAGTGACCTCCTCCGGGTCCAGCCGGGAGGCGCCGAGGAGGTCGAGGGCGGTGGTGGCGCGTTCCTGGAAGGCGGCGAGGTCGTCCCGGAATCCGGTGGCGGCGTCGGGCCGCCAGGCGGTGAGGGTCTCGGCGACCCGGGTCGGGGTCGCGCCGGTGGCCACGCCGAGTGCCGCACCCAGGGTGTCGGTGCGGTCGGCGCTGAGGACGAGGGTTCTGGTGCCTTCGGCCGCCGCCGCCAGCGCGGTGGCGGCCGCGACGGTGGTACGGCCGCTGCCGCCGGGGCCTGTGATCAGGATGGTGCGCATGGGGGTGAACGGTAACCGAGACGCCTCGTGCGGCGCGGGGCCGTGCCTGTGCCGGTGTCCTGGCGGCGAACCCCTACTTGCCCGACTCGACCCGCTTCTTCAGCCCCGCCAGCGCCCGGTCGATGATGACCTTCTCGGCCTTGCGCTTGATCATCCCCAGCATCGGGATCTTTACGTCGACCGTCAGCTGGTAGGTGACCTCGGTGGAACCCGCGCCGGCCGGCTTGAGGATGTACGAGCCGTCGAGGGAGCGCAGCATCTGGGACTTCACCAGCGTCCAGGACACTTCGTTCTCGCCGGTCCAGGTGTACCCGAGGACCTGGTCGTCCTTGATCGCCCCGGCGTCCATGACGAGGCGGACCTGCTCGGCCCGGCCCTCGGCGTCGGTCTTGAGGACCTCCGCCTCCTTCACCTCGCCGGTCCAGTCCGGGTAGCGGGCGAAGTCGGCGATCACCCCCATCACGTCGGCCGGTGCCGCCTCGATCGTGATGCTCGAGCTGGTGTGTTCCGCCATCGCCGTGGCTCCTCCAGATGCGGGCCGGTAGGGAAGTCGTGGTGCGCACGCGTGCGCAGCGTGAAGGCTACCGCGCGCCCGACCGGCCGACTTCACCCCCACCTGCGCGATTGTCGCGAAAGCGCCCACCACGCCCGAATTCACTCACCATTCCAGTACCCATGGCGTTCCTGACGCCGCGAAGTGCCCCACGTTCACGCACTCCGTGGCCCCGATCCGCATCCGCGGCACCAGCGGCTGATGGACGTGCCCGAAGAGGGAGTAGCGGGGGCGGGTGCGGCGGATCGCCGCCAGCAGCGCCTTGCTCCCGCGCTCGAACCGGCGGGCCACCGTGTCGTAGACGAGCTCCGGGACCTCCGGCGGAATGTGCGTGCACAGCACGTCCACCTCGCCGACGGCCTCGATCTTCGCCGCGTACTCCTCGTCGCTGATCTCGTACGGCGTGCGCATCGGGGTGCGCAGTCCGCCGCCCACGAAGCCGAAGGTCCGCCCGCCGATCTCGACGCGCTGTCCGTCCAGCACCGTCGTACCGGGCTCGGCGTACTCCGGCCACAGGGGCGGCATGTCGACATTGCCGTAGGTGGCGTACGTCGGGGTGGGGAACGCCGCGAACAGCTCGGCGTACTGCTTGCGCACCGCCTTCTCGATCGCCGCGCCCCGGTCGGCGCCGATCCCGGCCCACAGCCGCGCCCCGAACTCCCGTGCCTCCTCGAAGCGCCGGGCGGTGCGCAGTTCCACGATGCGGTCGGCGTTCTCCACTCCGAACAGGTCGGGGAAGATGCCGCGCGAGTGGTCTGCGTAGTCCAGGAACAGCACCAGGTCCCCCAGGCAGATCAGCGCGTCCGCGCCCGTGCCGGCCCGGGCCAGGTCGCGGGCGTTGCCGTGCACATCGCTGACCACATGAACGCGGGTCCTGCTGTTTCGGGTCGGTGTCGGTGCCATGGCGATCAAGGGTAGGCGTGTGCGGCATACGTGAACAGTGGCAGCCGAACCGGCGGTTACTGGCCAGTCGTCAGAGCGCTCGACTACTGTGCGCGCAGAAACACCAATCCGTGTGACGCAGCGAACATCTCGCCGGGACCCCCTGTCGAAGAAGCCATACCGGCGGGTAACGTCCGGTCGGTCCAGTCGTGCTCTGGATTTCAACTTGTGAATCCGTGAGCACTTGCCCGAGCCGTGGACCGCACCGTCGCATCACACAACGTCGTGGCGCCGGCGCCCTATGAGGAGCAGCAGTCTTGCGCGAGTTCAGCCTTCCGGCTTTGTACGAGGTCCCTGCGGACGGGAATCTGACCGACATCGTCCGCAGAAACGCCGCGCAGCACCCGGACGTGGCCGTCATCGCCCGCAAGGTGGGCGGTGCCTGGCAGGACGTCTCGGCCACCACGTTCCTCGCCGAGGTGCGCGCGGCCGCGAAGGGGCTCATCGCCGCCGGCGTCCAGCCGGGCGACCGGGTGGGCCTGATGTCCCGCACCCGCTACGAGTGGACGCTGCTCGACTTCGCGATCTGGTCGGCCGGCGCGGTCACCGTGCCGGTGTACGAGACCAGCTCGCCGGAGCAGGTGCAGTGGATCCTCGGCGACTCGGGCGCGACCGCCATGATCACGGAGCTGGACGGCCACACCGCCGCCGTCGAGTCGGTGCGCGACCGGCTGCCCGCGCTGAAGCACGTGTGGCAGATCGAGGGCGGCGGCGTCGAGGAGCTGGGCCGGCTCGGCCAGGACATCAGCGACGCGACGGTCGAGGAGCGCGGCTCGCTGGCGAAGGCCGACGACCCCGCGACGATCGTGTACACCTCCGGCACCACCGGCCGCCCCAAGGGCTGTGTGCTGACCCACCGCAGCTTCTTCGCGGAGTGCGGCAACATCGTCGAGCGGCTGCGCCCGCTGTTCCGCACCGGCGAGTGCTCGGTACTGCTCTTCCTGCCGCTGGCGCACGTCTTCGGGCGCCTGGTGCAGGTCGCGCCGATGATGGCGCCGATCAAGCTGGGCACCGTCCCGGACATCAAGAACCTCACCGACGAGCTGGCCTCGTTCCGCCCGACGCTGATCCTGGGCGTGCCCCGCGTCTTCGAGAAGGTCTACAACTCGGCGCGCGCCAAGGCCCAGGCCGACGGCAAGGGCAAGATCTTCGACAAGGCCGCCGACACGGCGATCGCCTACAGCCAGGCGCTGGACACCCCGTCCGGCCCGTCCGTCGGTCTGAAGATCAAGCACAAGGTCTTCGACAAGCTGGTCTACAGCAAGCTGCGCGCGGTCCTCGGCGGCAAGGGCGAGTACGCCATCTCCGGCGGCGCCCCGCTGGGCGAGCGGCTCGGGCACTTCTTCCGCGGCATCGGCTTCACGGTCCTGGAGGGCTACGGTCTGACCGAGTCCTGCGCCGCGACCGCGTTCAACCCCTGGGACCGGCAGAAGATCGGCACGGTCGGTCAGCCGCTGCCGGGTTCCGTGGTGCGCATCGCGGACGACGGGGAGGTGCTGCTGCACGGCGAGCACCTGTTCAAGGAGTACTGGAACAACCCGGGCGCGACCGAGGAGGCGCTGGCCGACGGCTGGTTCCACACCGGTGACATCGGCACCCTCGACGAGGACGGCTACCTCCGCATCACCGGCCGCAAGAAGGAGATCATCGTCACCGCGGGCGGCAAGAACGTCGCCCCGGCCGTGATCGAGGACCGCATCCGGGCGCACGCCCTGGTCGCGGAGTGCATGGTGGTCGGCGACGGCCGGCCGTTCGTGGGCGCGCTCGTCACCATCGACGAGGAGTTCCTGGAGCGCTGGTGCGCCGATCACGGCAAGCCCGCCGGCTCCACCGCCGCGTCCCTGCGCGAGGACGCCGACCTGGTGGCCGCGATCCAGTCGGCGATCGACGACGGCAACGCCGCGGTGTCGAAGGCGGAGTCGGTGCGCAAGTTCCGTATCCTGCCCGCCCAGTTCACGGAGGACTCGGGCCATCTGACGCCGTCGCTGAAGCTGAAGCGCAACGTCGTGGCGAAGGACTACTCGGACGAGATCGAGGCGATCTACCAGAAGTAGTCCCCCCGGCACACGAGTTCACGGCGCGGGTCCTCGGCGAGGGCCCGCGCCTTCGTGTGCGCGAGGTCCGGTCAGCTGCCGAAGACCCCTGTCACAGCAGAGCTTTGAGCTTCTCCGCGAGCAGGTCCCAGCGCCACTTCTCCTCGACCCACTCCCGGCCCCGCTCCCCCATCCTGCGGCGCAGCTCGGCGTCGCCGAGCAGGGCGAGGACGCGCTCGGCGGTGTCCTCCGCGGAACCGCCCCGCACGACCCAGCCCGTCTCCCCGTCGAGCACGGCGTCCGGCGCCCCGCCCGAGTCACCGGCCACGACCGGCAGTCCCGTCGCCGAGGCCTCCAGGTAGACGATCCCGAGCCCTTCGACGTCCAGGCCGCCCCGCCGGGTCCGGCACGGCATCGCGAAGACGTCACCGGCGCCGTAGTGCGCGGGCAGCTCGGCCCAGGGCACCGGGCCGGTGAAGTGGACCGAGCCGGCCACGCCCGTGTCGTGGGCCAGCCTGCGCAGGTCCTTCTCGTAGGGCCCGCCGCCGACGATCAGCAGCACGGTCTCCGGCTCGGCGGCCAGGATCCGCGGCAGGGCCCGGATCAGGGTGTCCTGCCCCTTGCGTCGCACCAGCCGGGACACGCACACCACGACAGGCCGGTCCGTCAGCCCGAGCCGCGCGCGCACCTCGTCGCCACCCGACCCGGGATGGAAGGTCTTCTCGTCGACCCCCGGCGGCAGCTGCGCCATCCGGGAGGCCGCCTCGGGGGTCAGGGCGGTCGCGATCCGCGAGCGCGTGTACTCGCCGAGGTAGGTGATCGTGTCCGTCGCCTCCCCGATCCGGCCCAGCAGCTGCCGGGCCGCGGGCAGCTGGGCCCACCCCGCCTCATGGCCGTGGGTCGTGGCCACCAGCCGCTGCGCCCCCGCCTTCCGCAGCGCCGGTGCCATCAGGCCGAGCGGTGCCGCGGCCCCGAACCACACCGACGTGCAGCCGTGCTCGCGCAGCAGCCCGGCCGCCCGCCGGGTCGCCCCGGGCGTCGGCAGCAGCATCGTCGTACGGTCCCGTACGACCGTGAAGGGCTGCTCGGCGTCGAAGGCGGCCGTGGCCTCGGCGCCCTCGTGGCCCCGCTTCCAGGTCGAGGCGTAGACGACGAGGCGCTCCGGGTCGAGCCGCAGCGCCATGTTGTGCAGGAACGCCTGGATACCGCCGGGGCGGGGCGGGAAGTCGTTCGTCACGATCAGGGTCTTGTGCATCGCCGCCGACCTTATCGAAGGGCCCGTTCACAGCCGGGCCCGGCCACGCCTGTGGCCCGCACACAGCCGGAGGGGACATCATGTTCCATTCAAGGCGGGCACCGAACGGCAGGGGATTTCGTGGAGACGACGGGCACGCGGCGGTCTTCGGCGTGGCTTCTGGGCGTCTGGGGCCTGACCAGGGCCGCCCTGCTGCTCTTCGTGTTCAAGGTGTACGTCTTCCCCGGCCCCGACGTCACCAGCGACGTCTCGGTCATCTACCAGGGCTGGTACGACGTGCTGCGCACCGGCACCTTCCCGCTGGACGACGTCACCTGGCAGTACCCGCCCGCCGGCGCCCTCGCCATACTCTCCCCCGCGCTGGTCTTCTGGCTGGACTACCCGTCCGCGTTCTTCGTCCTGGCGTTCACCGCCGACCTGGCCGTCCTGCTGCTTCTGCTGAACGGGGGCCTGCGCCGGGGCCGCACCCTGCGTGGCGCCGCGGTGTGGGTGGCGGGCGTACCGCTGCTCGGACCGACCGTGTACGCGCGCTACGACGTCATGGTCACCGCCGTCGCCGTGGCCGCGCTGCTCGCGGGCGCCCGCCGTCCGCGGCTGATGGGGGCCCTGACGGCCTTCGGGGCGATGCTGAAGGTGTGGCCGGTGCTGCTGCTCCTCGCGGCCCGCAGCCGCGCCGCCTGGGCCTGGGCCGCGGCGACCGCCGGCGCGCTCGCGGCGGTGTTCGCGCTCGCCATGCCGGGCGCCTTCGCCTTCCTGACCTTCCAGCGCGACCGCGGCACCGAGGTGGAGTCGCTGGGCGCGCTGGTCTTCCATGTGGCCCGGCAGTACGGCTGGAGCGGCGAGGTGCTGCTGAACTACGGCTCGGTGGAATTCCTCGGCCCGTACGTCGACGTCGTCAGCACGGCGGCCCTGGTGCTGAGCGGGCTTGCCTTCGCCTGGCTGCTGCTGTGGCGGCTGCGGGCGCGGCGGTTCGAGGCGCACACGGTCGCCGAGGCGGCCTTCGTGGCGGTGCTGATGTTCACGACGACGAGCCGGGTGATCAGCCCGCAGTACATGGTGTGGCTGGTCGGTCTGGCGGCCGTGTGCCTGTGCTTCCGGGAGAGCCGGATGCGGCTCCCGGTCGCGCTGGTCCTCGGGGCGTGCCTCGCCACGGTCCTGGAGTTCCCGGTCTGGTTCTCGCACGTGGTCGCCAGCGACGGCCTCGGCGTCACCCTGCTGTTCCTGCGCAACGGCCTGCTGGTGCTCGCCACCGTCCTCGCGGCCCGCGTGCTCTGGCGCTCGACGGTGACCCGCCCCGCCTCCGTCGCCGTACCGGCGCAGCCCACCCGCCCCAGGGAAACGTCTCTGCCCTCCTGAGCCCCGGCCCGCCGCCTCAGCCCAGCTGTGCCCGCAGGTACTCGACCCACTGGGCCGTGAAGTCCTCGAGCGAGGTCCCGAGCACGTCCTTCATCGCGCCCTCGACCGCTCCGGCCCGCCGCTCGTGGCCGCCCACGGCACGGTAGAACTCGGCGAGTCTGACCTCGCCCCAGCGGTCGGCGATCATGCGGCAGGCCATCCAGCCGCCCTCGTAGGCCTGGGCCAGCTCGGTCGCGTCGCCGGCGAAGCCGAAGTCCGCGTCCAGCGGGAGGCTCCCGGGCACCCGGCCCTCGGCCACCGCGCGCCGCAGCTCGGGGGCCGCCTGGGACGGGGAGCGGCCGCTGCCGAGGTAGCCGATCCAGTCCGCGTAGCCCTCGGAGAGCCACAGCGGGGTGGCGGGGGTGGTGTGGGTGCGGGTGGCCACGTGCGTGGTCTCGTGGGTGAGCACGACCTGTTTGCCGGTGTCGCCGAGCACGCCGTACGCGTCGGGATTCAGGATGATCCGGTCGGCGGGGGCGCCGGCCGGGGCACCGGTCTCGCCGGTGGTGACCGCGGCGATCCCGCGGTAGGAGGACTCGGGCGCCCCGAGCAGCCCCGCCATGTCGGACAGCGACCCCGGGACGAGGACGACGACGTGCCGGGCCCACTCCGTGCCCCATGCCTGGGCGACCGCCGGCACCGCGTGGTCGGCCAGCCGGGCATAGGACCGCAGCTGGGTGGCGGACTGCCCGACGCCCAGGACCAGGCTGTCCTGACCGCGTACGGCCACGACCTCGCCCTGGTCCCACAGCTGCTCGGCGGAGCCCTTGGCGGGCTTGTCCGACTCGACGTACCAGCGGCCCCCGGTCAGGGCCAGGCGCAGGGTGCGGCCGGCCCGGACGGGAGCGCGGTCGTAGCCCCGGACGCGATAGCGGAGCTCGGCGTCGGCGACCGCGGTGTCGCCGGTGCGGCGCAGCCCGGTCAGGCGGTACGACCAGTCGGCCAGGGGCATCGCGCGCAGATTGCCGAACCAGCCCCGCGCTCCGGTGCGCAGATAGGCGGCCTCGTCACGGTCGAGGACGGCGGTGGCCCGCCGGTCCAGGAGGCTCTGCACCTCGGCGCGGGCACTGTCGGTGGCGGGCCGCCCGCCGCAGCCCACCAGCCCGATCAGCAGCAGGCAGACGGCGACGACGACTCGCGTTCCCGACGCCCGCCTTCGACCAGCCACTTCCCGATCGTACGGCGGCGGGGGCGCCGGGGTCAGACCCTGGTGACCGTCGCCCCGGGGATCATGCCCACCGGGTCGTAGCGCACGGGCGCGCCGGGGTAGGGCGCGTGGATCACCTGGCCGTTGCCCATGTACATCCCGACATGGCTGGCGTCGGAGCGGTAGGTGACGACGTCGCCGGGCCGGGCCTCGGAGAGCGGGACCTGCCGGCCGGCGTACCGCTGCCCCTGCGAGGTGCGCGGCAGGGAGACGCCGGCCTGGGCGTAGGACCACTGGATCAGGCCCGAGCAGTCGAAGCCGGAGGGTCCGTTGGCGCCCCAGATGTACGGCCGCCCCAGTGCGGACCGGGCGGCGGCGACGGCGGCCGCCGCGCGGCCCGAGGCGGGGCCGACGCCGCCGAGGTCGGGCAGGTCCATCCGGCCGGAGCGCGAGGCCCGGTCGTAGGCGGCGCGGTCGCTCGCCGTCAGGGAGTTGAGGAGCCTGCGGGCCTCGGCGAGCTTGCGCTCGACGGTCCGCTTGTGTCCGGCGACGGCCTTGCGGCTCTTCTCCAGCTCGACGAGCTTCCCGGTGGCCTCGGCGCGCTCCTGGGCGAGTTCGCGCATGGCGTCCTGGAGCTCTTTGAGTTCACCGGCCTGGTGGGCGGTGATGCGGGCGAGCGCGGCGGCCTTGTCGAGGTAGTCCTCGGGGTCGTCGGAGAGCAGCAGGGCGAGGGAGGGGTCGAGGCCGCCGGAGCGGTACTGGGCGCCGGCCAGCGAACCGAGCACGTCCCGCTTGGAGTTGATGTGCTCCTGCTGCCGGGCGATGCGGTCCTGGGCCCGGCCCACCTGCTCGCGGAGCGCGTCGGCGCGCTCGTCGGCCTTGTTGTAGGCCTCGGTGGCCTTCTCGGCCTCCTCGTAGAGGCGGTCCACCTTGGCGCGGGTGTCGTCCTGTGGCGCGGCCGTGGCCGGAGTGACCCCGAGGGCCGCGGCGGCGGCCGACATGACGCAGAGCGCTGCGTTGGCGCCCCGGTCGAACCCGGGCGATGCAAGGCGACGATGGAACCCCACGGGAAGCCGCTCTCCTTCCGCTGGCGGACAGGACCGTTTCCCCGGCGTCGGGGAAACGCGGCAGACAGTAGCTCCGTGCGGGGGCGGCGACCAACGACCGTGGCGAACACACAAAGTGACGCCCCGCCTCTGACGCAGGTCATCGGCGGGGCGTGGGGTCAGTCGGGGGTGCCGCAATTCGCTCGTTCGGGCGGCACCCTGTGTTGATCTTGCGGGCGTCGAGCCGGGATCAGATCCGGACGCCGAACTGGAACGGCATGTTGTTGATCGACTCGTAGCGGACGACCGTGCCGCTGCGCGGGGCGTGGATGACCTGGCCGTTGCCGGCGTAGAGGCCGACGTGGTGCAGGTCGCCGTAGAAGATGACCAGGTCGCCGACCTTGAGCTCGCTCATCGACAGGTGCGTGCCGTAGCTCGCCTGGGCCTGCGAGGTGCGCGGGATGGAGACGCCGGCCTGGCCGTAGGCCCAGGAGGTCAGGCCCGAGCAGTCGTAGGAGGCGGTGCCGGTGGCGCCGTAGACGTACGGCTTGCCGAGCTGGCTCTGGGCGGCCTGGAAGGCGGCCATGGCGCGGCCGGAGGCGGAGCCGGTGTTGCCGAGGTCGACGCGGTCGGCGGCGGAGCGGCTGGCGCGCTGCTCCTCGGCGGCGAGGGCGGCCTTCTCGGCGGCCGTCAGGGTGTTGAGAAGCTTCTGGGCCTCGGCGAGCTTGCCCTGAACCTGCTTCTTCTTCTTGCCCAGTTCGGTGCGGGTGGAGGCGAGGTCCTTGAGCTTCTCGGAGGCCTCGGCGCGCTGCTGTGCGAGCTCGCGCTGCTTCTCCTGGACCTTCTTCAGCTGCTCGACCTGCTGGGCGCTGAGCTGGTCGGCGGTGGACGCCTTGTCCAGGTAATCGTCGGGGTTCGACGACAGGAACAGCTGGAGGGAGGAGTCGATGCTGCCGGTGCGGTACTGGGCGGCGGCGGCCAGGCCCATGGAGTCGCGCAGCTCGTTCAGGTCTTCCTGACCGCGGGCCACGTTGTCCTGGATGGTGGAGATCTCCTTCTGGAGCTTCTCCTGCTTCTCCTTGGCCCCGTTGTACTTCTCGGTGGCCTGCTCGGCCTCCTCGTAGAGCTTGTCGACCTTGGCCTTGACCTCGTCCTTGCTCGGCTTCTCGCTGGGGGCCGCGTTGGCCGCCTGCGAACTTATGGCCACGGCAGCAGCCGCCGCTGTGGTGAGCACGGTCACGCGTGCTCGGCTCGGCTGCTTCGGTCGACGGTGGGACGCCACTGAGGTGAAACCCTTCTTGTGAGTGATCACCCGCTCGGAGGTTCGAGGCCAGACCCTAGTGACCCTCCTGTGATCAGATCAAATCCTCACAAGAAAAATCTCGTCACACACTGCATTCTTTACACACAACTCACATGGTGTGATGCGCGGTTGACACTACGTTGCGCGACGGTCCACCCAATTCGGGCATTGCCCCAGTACGTTGACCGATTCAGGACAGTCGCTTCAGAAGCACCGCAGAAGCCACCGGGCGTGCGCCGGCGCGCGCCACTCCGTCGGCGACCTCGCGGTCGGTGGAGGCGACGATGACCGGACGCCCCGGCGGCTCGGCGCGCACCAGCTGTCGGATCAGCTCGTCGGCGGTCACGCCCGGCTTGGAGAACAGCACCCGCACGCCGCGTGGCGGCGCGAGCAGCACCGGCGCGGCCAGCTCGGCCCCGTCGAAGACACAGGTCACCTCGGCGCCGGTCTGCGCGGCGAGCTGCGAGAGCTGGCCCAGCAGCCGCAGACGCTGCTTCTCCAGGGGCATCTGGGGATAGCCGGTCTTGGTGACGTTGTAGCCGTCGACCACCAAGTGGGCCTGCGGCAGGGCCAGAAGCTGGTCGAGGATCGCGGGGTCGTTCTCCGACAGCGCCCGCGCGGCGATGTCCTTCGGGGTCATTCGTCCCGGTTCGACCGCGTCCACGGTCTCGGCGGGGCGCACGGAGACCGGCGGCAACGCCAGTTCCCGGCGCAGCCCTTGGGTGGCGTCCAGCAGGGTGTCCAGAAGCAGCCGGACGCGCATGTCCTCGACACTGCGCCCCTCGCGTGCCGCTCTGCGCGTGCCCTCCAGGGCGGCCTCGGCCTCCCCGAGCCGCGCCTTGAGCCGGCGGGTCTCGCTCTCGGCCGCGGAGACCTGCGCCTGCCCCTCGGCGCGCACGGTCTCGATCTCGGTCTGCACCTTGCGCAGGGCGGCCTCGCCGCGCTTGACGTCACTGAGGGCGGAGCGCAGCTTGCGGTGAAGCGATTCGGCTTCCTTCTTGGCCGCGTCCAGCTCGGTGCGCAGCCGCTCGGCCTCGTCCCGGGTGTGCTCCCGGGCGTGGGCCAGCTCCTCGCGCAGCCGGTCAAGCTCGGCGCGGGTCTCCTCGTCGGCACGCTCGGCGTCGGCCCGCTGGGCCTCCTCGCCGGCCGCCGTGACCAACTTGACCCAGCCGGTGGGCCGCAGAACATAGGCCGCGGCCGCCACGTCGAGCGGGTCCGCGGCCGGAGGCGCCGAGCCTGAGTCGAGAGCGCCGGTGAGTTCCGGCTGGGCCTCTCTGAGCTTCTCGCCGATGCGCTGGCGGAACAGCGGATCCGTCTCCAGCGCGGCGGCCATCGCGTTGCCGGCGAACTTGGCCCGCCGGTTCGGCGCGAATCTGGCGTACTGGCGGAGCTGCGCGGGCAGTTCGCCCACGGTCAGCCCGCCGAAGCCGTCGGACACGATCTGGACGACCTTGCGCCGCACGGCGTCGGGCAGCGGACGGTCGAGCACCTCGGCGGCGCCGTCGCCCGGCCCCCCGCCTTGTGTCTCCACCATCCGTCACACCTCGATATCCGTGCGGGGCCGTCCCCGATCGTCAGGAACCGGCGCCCGGCCTGTCCACGAGTTCCACCTTGTCCACCGCGTTGCACCAGCGGCAGCGCACCGACTCGATCGTCTCACTGAGCACCTCGCGCTCCTCGACCTTCGGCTCGCCGGCCAGATCGAGGTGCAGGTACTCCACGACCTTGGACGAACGTGTCACGTCGAAGCGGGTGAGGTTGCCACAGAGGGTGCAACGCCACCGCGTCGTGTCGGTCGGCAGGGGAACCGTCATCGTGACTGCGCTCTTTTCCTCTAGGCCTTCTATTGTCGGCCACGCGCCGGGCTGCGGTGCGTGTGGCTCGTAACCCTACGGCCTGGCGGGTACTCGTCGCCCGTCCGTCCACGGCGGCGAGGCGGTCTGTGCGACTGCGTCCGGTTACGTCATGCTCTGTATCCATGATCGGCAACTGGAGCGTGGCGCATTTCCGGGCTCGGTTCGGCAGAGCCGGGGGACGACCTGCCCTCGCGTCGCCGTCGCCGGTGACGTACGGGCTGATCACCCTGTGCTGCCTGCTCTTCCTGCTGAGCCCGGCTGCGGGGCTCAATCCGGCGTACGGCTCCGGCGAGGAGCTGATCGCCGCGCAGCGGGCCTATTTCCATCGCTGGGGCGTGGTGCCGGCGGAGCTGTTCGAGGGGGCGCCCCGGGCCGTCCTCACTCCCGCGACGGCCCTGTTCGTGCACGGCAGCTGGGTGCACCTGCTCGGCAACATGCTCTTCCTCTACGTCTTCGGCGCGATGACCGAGGAGCGGATGGGCCGCGTCCAGTTCACGCTCTTCTACCTCGGCTGCGGCTATCTGGCCCTGCTGGGCTACGCCGCCGCCAACGACGACTCCACCCAGTCCCTGGTCGGCGCGTCCGGGGCGATCTCGGCCGTCCTGGGCGCGTTCCTTTTCCTCTTCCCCGGAGCGCGGGTGACAAGCCTGCTGCCGTTCCTGCTCTTCCTGCCGCTGCGCTTCCCGGCCTGGGTCGTGCTGCCCTTCTGGGCGGCCCTGCAGTGGGTGGCGGCCGGGCGGGCGACGCAGGGGCCCGGGGTGGCGTATCTGGCGCACCTGGTGGGGTTCGGCCTTGGCTTCGGCTACGCGTGGGCCCGGTTCGGGCGGCCTACTAGAGTGAAAGCCGCCCCAGCTCCGGCCCCCGAGGGAGAGAACCAGCCGTGATCACCGCGATCGTCCTGATCAAGACCAGCGTGGACCGGATCCCCGAGATCGCGGAGCGGATCGCTTCGCTGGAGAACGTGACCGAGGTCTTCTCCGTCACCGGCACCTACGACCTGATCGCCATGGTCCGGGTGACGGAGCACGAGGAGCTCGCCGAGGTCATCCCGGGCCGGATCAGCAAGATCCCCGGCGTCGAGGGCACGGACACGCACGTGGCGTTCCGCACCTACTCCCAGCACGACATCGAGGCCGCGTTCGCCATCGGCCTGGACAGCTGAGGCCCGGGGCCGCCGCTCAGGATGCCGCCGCTCAGGATGAGGAGTTCTTCATCCTGGGCTCATCCTGAACGCCGTCCGGCGTGGGCAGGATCGCCCGTATGGCCTTCTCGCACCGGATCGCGGCCCTCGCCGCCGTCGTGGCGATCCCGCTCGGCATCGCCGCGACCAGCTTCGCCCTCACCGACCAGCCGAAGTCGCCGGAGGTGCCGTCCAGGGTGGAGCTGGACAGCGGCTCCCCCACGCCGACGCCCACCCGGCCCGCACCGACGCCGACGCCCAGCGACGAGGTCGTCTCCCGCCCGCCGGTGACCGACAGCCCCGCGAGTGACGACGATGACGATGAATCTGACCGGGACGAGGACGGCTGAGCGCCTTGCCGGAAGAGTCGTGATCATCCGTCTGCGGGTTCGTCGTGGCTGGTCGCGCAGTTCCCCGCGCCCCTTCGGGGCGCGGCTGCACGGAACGGTGTTCTGTGGTGACACCCCCTAGCCCCGTCTCCCGGCGGGTCTCCGCGCGGGTTCGGATTCTGTTGTGGCTGTTGCTCGTGATGGCCGTGGGGCTGGTGTCCGTGGCCACGACGACGCGGTCGATCCTGCTGCGGGACGTCGATCACCGGGCGAACGGGCTGCTGGCGCAGGAGGCCGGGGAGTTCGCCAACTTCGAGGAGCGGGGCGTCGACCCCGAGACGGGCCGGCCGTTCACCGACCCGTCGCGGCTGCTGCGGGAGTTCCTGGTGCGGCAGTACGCCGACCCCGACGAGGAGCTGATCGGCCTGGTGGGCCGGGCGGGCGACACCCCGGCCCAGATCATCCAGCCGCGCGAGATCCCGGTGGCCGTACCGCTGCACGAGGACGCCGCCGCCCGCCGCCGTATCTTCGACTCCCCCGGCTCCACGGGCACGGTCGACCGGTCCTCCGGCGAGATCCGCTGGGCGAAGGTCGCCGTCGCACGGGCGGGCGGCGAGACGGAGGCCGCGTTCGTCGTGGCGTTCCACCCGGGGCGCCAACAGGCCGCGGTGAACGAGGAGTTCCGTATCCTGCTCGCCATCTCCGGCGTCGCCCTGCTGCTGACGACCGGCATCGGCTGGGCGGTGGCGGGACGCATCCTCAAACCCGTACGGCTGGTGCGCACCGCGGCCGCGCAGCTCACCGAGCAGGACCTCACCCGCCGTATCCCGGTACACGGGCACGACGACATCGCCGCGCTCGCGGAGACCTTCAACGCGATGCTCGACCGGCTGGAGCGCGCCTTCGCCGCCCAGCGCGAGTTCGTCGACGACGCGGGCCACGAACTGCGCACACCGATCACCATCGTGCGCGGCCACCTGGAGCTGATGGGCGACGACCCGGCCGAGCGCGAGGAGACGATACGGCTGGTCACCGACGAGCTGGACCGGATGAGCCGCATCGTGGAGGACCTGCTGCTGCTCGCCAAGGCCGAGCGCCCCGACTTCGTCGCCCCGGAGCCGGTGCAGCTCGCCGAGCTCACCGCCGACGTCTACGTCAAGGCCCGCACCCTCGGCGAGCGGGACTGGCAGCTCGCCGAGGTGGCCGACGTCGAGGCCGAGCTGGACGCCCAGCGGATCACCCAGGCGATGGTCCAGCTCGCCCAGAACGCCGTGCAGCACACCGCACCCGGACAGTCCGTGCTGATCGGCTCCCGCGCCGACGGGCACGGCGTCGAGTTGTACGTCGCCGACTCCGGCTGCGGTGTGCAGCCGCAGGACGCCGACGTGATCTTCGAGCGGTTCCGGCGCGGCACGTCCCGGCGCGGCGCCCGGGGCTCCGGGGCCGGGCTCGGCCTGTCGATCGTCCGGGCCATCGCCGAGGCGCACGGCGGCCGGGTGCGGCTGCGCGCCACCGAGGGCGGCGGCGCCACCTTCGTACTGGCACTGGGAGAGGGACACACGTGAACCGGATCCTCATCGTCGAGGACGAGGAGCGCATCGCCTCCTTCGTCGAGAAGGGCCTGCGCTCGAACGGCTTCACCACGACCGTCGTCGGCGACGGCGAGGCGGCGTACGAGTACGCCGTCACGGGCGCCTTCGACCTGGTGGTCCTCGACATCGGCCTGCCCGGCCGGGACGGCTTCACGGTGCTGCGCGAGATGCGCGAGGCCCGGGTGACGGTCCCGGTGATCGTGCTGACCGCGCGGGACTCCGTACGGGACACGGTGGCCGGTCTGGAGGGCGGCGCCGACGACTGGATGACCAAGCCGTTCCGCTTCGAGGAACTCCTCGCCCGGGTGCGGCTGCGACTGCGTACGGCGGCCAGGGCGCCCGAGGTGACGGTGCTGCGGTCCGGCCCGCTCACCCTGGACCTGCGCACCCGGCGGGCCCGGTCCGGGGACCGGACGGTCGATCTGACGGCCCGTGAGTTCGTGCTCCTGGAACTGTTCCTGAGGCACCCGGGGCAGGTACTGTCCCGCGAGCAGATCCTGTCGCACGTGTGGGGCTACGACTTCGACCCCGGCTCCAACATCGTGGATGTGTACGTGCGGTCGCTGCGCAAGAAACTCGGCGCCGAACGGGTCGAGACGGTCCGCGGCGTGGGGTACCGGCTGCCCGCGTGAAGTCCCCTTCATGTACCGCTCATCGAGAGCTCACGGCTCAGGTGAACCCTCGATGACGTGACCCTGAACCTCCGTCCGCTCGCGGCCCTGTGTGTGGCGCTCTCGCTGTGCGCGCTGCTCGCGGTGCCCGGCAACTTCGCGGGACTCGGCGCCGACGCCCGCCTCACCCTCGCCGTGTTCGCGCTGGCGACCTGCGCCTGGATCGCGACGCCGGTCGACGACACGTACATCGCGCTGGGCGCCGGGCTGGCGCTCACGGTGACCGGCGTGATCAGCAGCGACACGCTCTTCGGCACCCTCGGCGACTCCACGGTGTGGCTGCTGATCTGCGCCTTCGTGCTGGCGGCCGCGGTGACCCGGACGGGGCTCGCGGGCCGGGCGGCGGCGTTCCTGGTCGGCGGGGCGCGCACGGTGCGGCAGCTGGTGCATCTGACCACGGCCGCGCTGGTCGTCACGGCGTTCGCGGTGCCGGCCACCTCGGGACGGGCGGCGCTCGCGCTGCCGGTGTTCCTGGCGCTGGCCAAGGCTCTGGCCGACCGGCGGCGACTGGTCGTGATGCTGGCGCTGCTGTTCCCGACCGTGATCCTGCTGTCGGCGGTGGCGACCCTGATCGGGGCCGGCGCGCATCTGATCACCGTGTCGGTGCTGTGGCAGGCCACGGGTGACCGGATCGGCTTCACCGAGTGGCTGCTGCTGGGGCTGCCGCTCGCCGTGGTCTCCTCCCACCTGGCCGCCGAGACCGTCCTCCTGACGACCACCCGTCGCGCGGACCGCGAGGGCGCCGTGCGCATCACGCCCGAGCAGATCCAGGAACAGAGCGACGACCCGGTCACCGGGCCCTGGTCGCAGGCCGAGAAGCGGTGTGCGCTGCTGCTCGGCACGGTCGTGGTGCTGTGGTGCAGCGAGCCGTTGCACCGGGTACCGCCCGCGGTCGTGGCGCTGATCGGCGCGGTGGTGGCGGCCTCGCCCGCCCTGGGGACGGTGCATCTCAAGGACGCGCTGAAGACGGTTCCGTGGGCGCTGCTGCTGTTCATGGCGGCGACGATGGCGATGGGTGTGGCGCTCGCCGACTCCGGGGCGGCTGGGTGGCTGGTCGGCGGGCTTCCGTCGGGCGTCAGCCCGCTGTTGTTCCTGGTCGTCGTGGTGGTGATCAGTACGGCCGCCCATCTGGTCCTGCAGTCCCGGTCGGCCCGGTCCTCGGTGCTGGTGCCGTTGGTGGTCGCGGCGGCGGTGGGGGCCGGGGTGAATCCGGTCGCGGCGGCGCTCGCGTCCACCGCGGCGGCGGGGTTCTGCCATACGCTGCCGGCTTCGGCCAAGCCGGTGGCTCTCTTCTCCGACCTTACCGGGACTCCGACGTACACCCCGCGTGACCTGCTGCGCCTGTCCGCAGTCCTGGCACCGCTGACCGCCGCGCTCGTCCTGCTCTTCGCCGTGGCGGTGTGGCCGCTGTTGGGAGTTCCACTGTGAGTGCCCCCGACATGTCTACGGGTGGCTGCCGCGCCGTCTTGGCTGGTCGCCCAGTTCCCCGCGCCCCTTGGGGGCGTTGCCCCTCAGGCGTTGTCCTGTCCCGACCTGCTGAGGAGATCCGATGCTGACCCGAGTAGTGGTGGCCCCCAGCGGGTTCAAGGAGTCGTTGTCCGCGCAGGCCGCCGCCGATGCCATCGCGGGCGGGGTGCGGCGGGTGTTGCCGGAGGCCGTGCTCGATCTGATTCCGCTGGTGGACGGGGGTGAGGGGACCGCCACCGCGCTGGCCGCCGCGACCGGCGGGCGGCTCGTCGCCCTGCCTGCCACGGGGCCGGTGGGCGAACGCGTCGGCACGCACTTCGCGCTGCTCGGCTCCCGGGACACGGCGGTCGTGGAGATGGCCGCGGTGGCCGGGCTGTCCCTCGTCCCCCGGACCCGGCGCGACCCGGGCACTACGACGACGTACGGCGTCGGCGAGCTGATCCGCGCCGCGCTCGACACCGGCGTACGACGGATCCTGGTCGGCTGCGGGGACTCCGGTACGTCCGACGGGGGCGCCGGCGCGCTCCAGGCACTCGGCGCCCGGCTGCTGGACGCCGACGGCTTCGAACTCCCGCACGGCGGAGGCGAGTTGGCCCGGCTCGCGCGGATCGACCCGGCCGGCCTCGACCCGCGTCTGCGGGACGTGGAGCTGCTCGTGGCGTGCAATCCGTACAACGTCCTGTGCGGCGAGCGCGGCGTGGCCCGTGTCTTCGGACCGCAGAAGGGCGCGACGCCCGCGCAGGTGGAGCACCTGTCGACGGGGCTGGAGAACTGGGCAAGCGTCCTCACCCGTGACCTGGGTGTCGCGGGGACGGACCTCTACGGCGGCCCCGGCACCGGAGCCTCCGGCGGTCTGGGCGCCGGCCTCGCCGCGCTCGGCGCCCGCCTGCTCCCCCGCTTCGACGTGCTCCTCGACCACCTCGACCTCGATGCCCGCCTGGCCCGCGCCGACCTGGTCGTCACCGCCGAGGGCGCCCTGGACCACCAGACGTCCCGCGGAAAGGTCCCGGCCGAGGTGGCCCGCCGGGCCAAGCTGTACGGCCGCCCGGTGCTCGCGCTGGCGGGCACGCTGGGCGAGGGCGCCCACGACGTACCCGGCGTCGACGCGTTCAGCGGCATCCTGCCCGCGCCGATGGCCCTGGCGGAGGCCCTGGTGCGGGCCTCCGAACTGCTCACGGACGCGACCGAACGCGCCCTGCGCATGATCCTGCTGGGCGCCCGGCTACCCGCTCACGCGGAGGTGTCCGGCACGCAACGACCGTCCTCGGTGCGGTAGTTCCACTTCGCGCCGTCCGTCACGAGTTCCTTCACGGCGTTCACGAACCGCTCGACGTGCTCGTCCGGCGTACCGGCACCGAAGCTTACGCGGATGGCGTTGAGGGACTTCTCGCCGGGCGCCGCCTCCGGGGCACCGCACTCGCCCTGGGCCTGCGGGTCGCTGCCGAGCAGGGTGCGGACCAGCGGGTGGGCGCAGAACAGGCCGTCCCGGACCCCGATGCCGTACTCGGCGGACAGGGCGGCGGCGAAGTGGGAGCTGTTCCAGCCCGCGACGACGAAGGAGAGCACGCCGACCCGCGGGGCGTCGTCGCCGAAGAGGGAGAGGATCCGGACCTCGGGCACCTCGGCGAGACCGGCCCGCACCTTCTCGATCAGGTACTGCTCACGGGCGACGAGGTCGTCGAAACCGGCCTCGGTGAGTGCCTTGCAGGCGGAGGCGATGGAGTACGCGCCGATGACGTTCGGGGAGCCCGCTTCGTGCCGGGCGGCGCTGTCGTGCCACTCGACGTCGACGCCGCCGTCCTCGCGCCGGGACACCTTGCGGCTGGCGCCGCCGCCCGCGAGGTACGGCTCCGCCGCGCGCAGCCAGTCGGAGCGGCCGGCCAGCACGCCGGAGCCGAACGGGGCGTACAGCTTGTGTCCGGAGAAGGCGATCCAGTCGACGTCCAGGTCACGGACGCTGACCGCGTGGTGCGGGGCCAGCTGGGCGGCGTCCAGGACGATCCGGGCGCCGTGGGCGTGCGCGGCGGCGGCGAGTTCGCGCACCGGCCACAGCTCGCCGGTGACGTTCGAGGCGCCGGTGACACAGACCAGGGCCGGGCCGTAGCCCCCATCAATCGACACAGTGCGGTCCGCGAGGGCGCGCTCCAGCGTCTCGACGGCCTGGCGGGGGGTGCGGGGCGCGTTGAGGTAGGTGACGCGGGCGTCGCGCCACGGCAGCAGCGAGGCGTGGTGCTCGGTCTCGAACACGAAGACCTGGCAGTCGGCCGGGAGGGCGGCGGCGAGGAGGTTCAGCGAGTCGGTGGTGGACCGGGTGAAGACGACCTGGTCGTCGTCCCGGCAGTCGAGGAACTCGGCGACCGTCCGGCGGGCGTTCTCGAACAGGTCGGTGGAGAGCTGCGAGAGGTATCCGGCACCGCGGTGGACGCTGCCGTAGTACGGCGCGTAGGCGGCCACGTCGTCCCAGACGCGCTGGAGGGCGGGGGCGCTGGCGGCGTAGTCCAGCGCGGCGTAGGTGACTTCGCCGCCAGTGACGAGGGGGACGGTGACATCCCGGCCCAGAACGGGCAGCGGGGCACAAATGGTCTGAACGGAGGCAGCGGTGGAGACAGACATGACGGAACTCCCGTGAGAGGAAAGAAGAAAGTGAAAGTGGGTGCGCGGAGGCGGGGCTCGGCGGCCCTATCGCATTCGCTTGCTCACGGAAGACTCCCTCGAACGACCAGGACCCTTGGTTTCGAGAGGGGCCCGCGCTTGCCGTAGACCTCGCTGCCTACGGCCTGGTCTTCACCCGGGGCACCCCGCCACGGACGGAGGGTTGCCGGACAGTCGGCCGGGGCCTCATGACTGTCACTCATGACCTGGTACAGGAACGTACGCGAAATGATCGTCGTCCCGCAACCCGTGTCCGGATCGCGGGACGACGTCAGGTGCCGATCAGGCGTTGCTCGCGGCGACCCACCGCTCCAGCGTCCGCTTCGCGGACCCCGAGTCGATGGACTCCGCCGCCTTGGCCATACCGGCCCTGATCTGCTCAGTCAGCGGCCCGTCGCCGGGCGCCAGCGCCACCAGCGCCGCCGCCGAGTTCAGCAGTACGGCGTCGCGCACCGGCCCTGTCTCGCCGTCCAGGAGGCGTCGGGCGACCTCGGCGTTGTAGGAGGCGTCGGCGCCGCGCAGCGCCTCCACGGGGACCAGCTCGATGCCGACGTCGCGCGGGTCGAAGGCCTCCTCGGTCACCTTGCCGTCGCGCACGACCCACACCCGTGAGGTCGCGGTGGTCGTCAGCTCGTCGAGGCCGTCGTCGCCGCGGAACACCAGCGAGGAGTTGCCGCGCTCGGCGAAGACGCCCGCGACGATCGGCGCCATACGTGGGTCGGCCACGCCGACCGCCTGGGCCCGCACCTTGGCGGGGTTGGTCAGCGGACCGAGCACGTTGAACGTCGTCCGGATGCCCAACTGTCCGCGCGCCGCGGCCACATGGCGCAGCGACGGGTGGAACTTCACCGCGAAGCAGAAGGTGATCCCGGCCTGCTCGGCGACCTGCGCCACCCGCCCGACCGGCAGTTCCAGGTTGACGCCGAGCTTCTCCAGCACGTCCGAGGCGCCCGACGCCGACGACGCGGCCCGGTTGCCGTGCTTGACGACCTTCGCGCCGGTGCCGGCGATGACGATCGCCGACATCGTGGAGATGTTGACCGTCTTCGCGCCGTCGCCGCCCGTGCCGACGATGTCGACGGTCGGCCCCGGCACCTCGATCACATTCGCGTGCGCGTACATCGTCCGGACCAGTCCGGTGATCTCCTGCACCGTCTCGCCCTTGGCCCGCAGCGCCACCACGAACCCGGCGATCTGCGCGTCCGTCGCCTCGCCGCGCATGATCAGGTCCATCGCCCACGCGGTGTCGTCGGCGGACAGGTCCCGGCCGTCCAGCAGGCCGTTCAGCAGCAGGGGCCAGGAGCGGCCCGCCGCGGTGTCGCCTCCAGCGGGGGTCACAGCGCTCATAAGCCGCTCCAGGTTCGGGCGTCCCGCACTACGGGACGCGAGTCTCAACGAGTCCACCCTATCCAGCCCCGGGACACGGAGAAGGGCCCCGTCCGAAGATCGGACGGGGCCCTTCTGCCGTGGCGTGGCGTGCGCAGCGATCAGTGGTGGCCGTGGCCGCTCGTGATCTCCTTGTACTCCTCGACGGTCGGCTTCGGGATCTGGCCGTCCTCGCCGTAGTAGGACTTGCTGAGCTTGGCGCGCAGCTTCTCGGAGCCCTTCACCTTGCGCTCGACGCCGTTCTCGTCGACCGCGGGGCCGATCTGGGCCGGCTCGTACTGCTCGTGCGCGGTGAGCGTGTACAGCGCGTCCTGGCTGAGCGGCTCGTGGACCTCGATGAACTCACCGTGCGGCAGGCGCTTGATGATGCCCGACTCGCGGCCGTGCAGCACCTTGTCCTTGTCCCGGCGCTGGAGGCCGAGGCAGATGCGCTTGGTGATGATGAACGCGAGGACCGGTCCGGCGAAGAAGCTGATCCGGACGAACCAGGTGACGGCGTTGATCGACAGGTGGAAGTGGGTGGCCCACAGGTCGTTGCCACCGCCGACCAGACCGATCATGTACACCGTGACCCAGGCGACGCCGAACGCGGTACGCGTCGGGGCGTTGCGCGGGCGGTCCAGGATGTGGTGCTCGCTCTTGTCGCCGGTGACCCAGGACTCGATGAACGGGTAGAGCGCGATCGCACCGAGGACCAGGCCGAAGAGCACCAGCGGGATGAACACGCCGAGGACCAGCGTGTGACCCCAGAAGTTGACCTCCCAGCCCGGCATGTACCGGACCAGACCCTCGGCGAAGCCCATGTACCAGTCGGGCTGGGCGCCGGTGGAGACCATGTCCGGCCGGTAGGGACCGATGGCCCAGACCGGGTTGATCTGCGCGACCGCCGCGATCACCGCGATGACACCGAAGACCAGGAAGAAGAAGCCTCCGGCCTTGGCCATGTAGACCGGCAGCAGCGGCATGCCGACGACGTTCTTGTTCGTCTTTCCGGGGCCCGCGAACTGCGTGTGCTTGTGGTAGAAGACCAGGATCAGGTGGCCGACGACCAGACCGAGCATGATGCCCGGCAGCAGCAGGATGTGGATCGAGTAGAAGCGGGCGACGAAGTCGACGCCCGGGAACTCGCCGCCGAAGAGGAAGAACGAGATGTACGTGCCGACGATCGGCATGGACAGGATCGCGCCCTCGGTGAAGCGGACACCGGTGCCGGAGAGCAGGTCGTCCGGGAGCGAGTAGCCGGTGAAACCGGTGAACATGCCCAGGACGAACAGCAGGAAGCCGAACAGCCAGTTGATCTCACGCGGCTTGCGGAACGCGCCCGTGAAGAACACGCGCATCATGTGCACGAACATGCCCGCGAGGAAGATCAGCGCGGCCCAGTGGTGGATCTGCCGGATGAGCAGACCACCGCGCACGTCGAAGGAGATGTGCAGCGTGGAGCTGAACGCCTCCGACATGAGCTGTCCCTGGAGCGGGACGTAGGAGCCGTGGTACTCCACCTCGTTCATCGACGGGTGGAAGAACAGCGTCAGATACACACCCGTGAGGATGATGATGATGAAGCTGTAGAGGCAGACCTCACCCAACATGAACGACCAGTGGTCGGGGAAGATCTTGCGCATGTTGGCCTTGGCGAGGGAGTAGATCCCCAGCCGGCCGTCGGCCCAGTCGGCGACGCGCTCGCCGGCCGGTGCCTTCCCGCGAGAGCGGGACTCGGTGGTCTCTGTAGTGCTCATCCGCGCTCCCAGAATGCAGGACCGACGGGCTCCGTGAAGTCGCCGAGCGCCTCAAGGTAACCCTCGTCGTTCACCCCGATGCGCAGCTGCGGCAAGGGGTGGCCGGCCGGGCCGAAGATGACCTTGGCACCGTCGGCGAGGTCGAAGGTGGACTGGTGGCAGGGGCAGAGCGCGTGGTGCGTCTGCTGCTCGTACAGGGAGATCGGGCAACCGACGTGGGTGCAGATCTTCGAGTACGCGACGATGCCCTGGTAGGACCAGTCGAGTTCCTGCTTGTCCTTGATGTCGTCCGGCTGGAGCCGGATGACCATCAGGGCCGCCTTGGCGATCTCGTTCTGGAAGTCGTGGTCGTGCTCCTCGAGGCCTTCGGGCTTGACGAAGGTGAGGGAGCCGACCGCGACGTCCGCGGGACGCAGCGGCTCGTTGGTGTTCATGTTCACGAGCAGCTTGCCCTTGGACCACAGGGTGTGGCGCAGCTTGGTCCCGGGCAGCGGGCCGAGGTCACGCAGCAGGACGACGCCGGAGAGCGGGAACAGGGCCAGCGCGCCGAACATCGTGTTGCGGATCAGCTTGCGCCGACCCAGCGCCGACTCCTTGGCGCCCTGCTTGAAGTCGGCCATGACCTTGGCCTTGACCTCGGGCTCCGCGGCGATCGGGTGCCGGTCGTCCGCGACCTCCTCGTCCGACATCAGGGTGCGGGCCCAGTGGACCGCGCCCGCGCCGATGCAGAAGAGCGCCGCGCCGAGGGTCAGACCCAGCGCGAAGTTCAGCGCGTTGAGGTGACCGATCGGGAAGACGAAGATCGACTTGTCGTGCGGGATCGCCACGTACGAGGCGATGAAGCCGACGGTGGCGAGCATCGAGACCGTGAACAGCAGGGCGACCGTGCGCTCGGACCGCTTGGCGGCCCGCTCGTCGATGTCCTGGATCCGGTGCTCGTGGGGCGGCAGGCCGGGGTCGGCGAAGGGGTGCTTCTCGTCCGCTACCGCGACGGTGGCGTCCTGCTCAGCGGGCAGGTTCTCTTCTGGAATGTCTTGGCTACTCATGACTTCTTGGCCTTTGCGGTCCGAGCGGCGACCCAGATGGCGACCGCGATCAGGGCACCGAGACCGAAGATCCAGGAGAAGAGGCCCTCACTGACCGGCCCGAGGCCGCCCAGCTCCAGACCACCCGGGTTCACCGTCTCGTCACTGTTGACCGCGTGGAGGTACGCGATGATGTCCTTCTTGTTCTGCTCCGACAGCGTGGTGTCGGGGAAGGACGGCATGTTCTGCGGGCCGGTCTGCATGGCCTCGTAGATGTGCTTGGGGTCGACACCCTCGAGGCTCGGGGCGTACTTGCCCTTCGTCAGCGCGCCGCCCTTGCCGGTGAAGTTGTGGCACTGGGCGCAGTTGTTGCGGAAGAGCTCACCGCCCTTGGCGATGTCCGCACCCTCCGGTCCGTACTGCTCCTCGGTGGGGACGGACGGACCCGCACCCAGAGAGGCGATGAACGCGGCGAGCTGGTCGATCTCGGCCTGCGAGTAGATGTTCTTCTTCGCGGGGACCTGGGCGCCCTGGGAGGTGGCGGCCGGCATACGGCCCGTCGACACCTGGAAGTCGACGGCGGCAGCGCCGACGCCCACCAGGCTCGGGCCGTCGGAGGTCCCCTCACCACTGGCTCCGTGGCAGCTGGCGCAGCCGACGGTGTAGAGCTTCTTGCCCTCCTCGATGGTGAGGGACTGGGCGGTTTCCTCGGCCTGCGCCTTGTCCGCGGGAGCGAACACGGCGTACAGCCCCCCCGTGCACGCCAGCGCGAGGAGTAGGACGACGACTGCCGCCAGCGGATGGCGTCGTCGTGCGGAGAGCTTTTTCACGGATTACCCCGGTGTCAGGATCTTCTGCGTCGATGCTTCTGTTAGGTGCGTTGTGGAACGCGCGCGGGATCGGGCCCGGCTACTTGATCATGTAGATCGTGGCGAAGAGGCCGATCCAGACGACATCGACGAAGTGCCAGTAGTAGGACACGACGATCGCTGCGGTCGCCTGCTCATGCGTGAACCTCCGAGCCGCGTAGGTGCGGCCGAGGACAAACAGGAAGGCGATGAGTCCGCCCGTCACATGCAGTCCGTGGAAGCCGGTGGTCAGGTAGAAGACCGAGCCGTACGGGCCGGACGAGAGCGAGATGCCCTCGTGCCTGACCAGCTCGGTGTACTCGTACACCTGACCGCCGATGAAGATCGCACCCATGATGAAGGTGACGATGAACCAGCCCCGGAGCTTCTTCACGTCACCGCGCTCGGCGGCGAAGACGCCGAGCTGGCAGGTGAGGGAGGAGAGCACCAGGATCGTGGTGTTCGTCGCCGAGAACGGGAAGTTCAAGGCCTCGGCCTGTGAATCCCAGTACTCGGGCCCCGTCACCGATCGCAGGGTGAAGTACATCGCGAAGAGGGCCGCGAAGAACATCAGCTCGGAACTCAGCCAGATGATGGTTCCGACGCTGGTGAGGTTCGGCCGGTTGACCGACGGGTGCGCGTGCCCGGTTTCTACTGTCGTTGCTGTCGCCACGACCGACATTATGTCGGTCGCTTATCCCGCCCTCACTCCGGGGGGTGCCGTTCGGAGTGTCTTGGCCGTTCGTACCGGTGTTGACGTGGTGTTCAAGGGAGTAGCATCCGCGGCATCGGGTCTTTCCGTACGACACTTACGTCTCGGAGGAAGCATGCAGCCGACCGCCACGGTGCTGGTCTACAGCGACGACTCCAACACCCGCGAGCAGGTGCGGCTGGCGACCGGGCGAAGGCCCGCTCCGGACGTCCCCGTGGTGGAGTTCGTGGAGTGCGCGACGCCCGCGGCCGTCGTCAAGGAGCTGGACAAGGGCGGGATCGACGTCTGCGTCCTGGACGGCGAGGCCGTGCCGATGGGCGGCATGGGGGTCTGCCGGCAGATCAAGGACGAGGTGTTCAACTGCCCGCCGGTGCTGTTGCTCATCGGGCGGCCGCAGGACGCGTGGCTGGCCACGTGGAGCCGTGCCGAGGCGGCTGTGACGCTGCCTGTGGAGCCCGTGGAGTTCGCGGAGGCGTTGGCGGGCCTGCTGCGCACGAAGCGGCTGCAGAGCGCCTAGGAGCGCGGTCGGGCGCCGAGGGGTTCGGGGGCGCGGCTCTGTGGGCGGCTGCGGGTCCGGTGTGGCTGGTCGCGCAGTTCCCCGCGCCCCTGAGGTCGGCGGCTGCCCTGTCGGCCTAGACGCTCTGTGGCCTCAGCCGTGCCCGTTCCGCGGGGCTCGGGCCGTCAGGGGTGCCGGCGACCAGGGCGCTGCCGTTGCGCCAGTTCTTCCAGTCCAGGTTCCAGTCGCCGAAGCCGTTGCCGAACGGCTCCATCGTGTTGCCGTACGAGTTCACGACCTTGACGATGTCGCCCTCGCGGACGTTGTCGAAGAACCACTCGGCGTTGGCGGTGCTCATGCCGGTGCAGCCGTGGCTGACGTTGGCGTAACCCTGGGAGCCGACCGACCAGGGGGCTGCGTGCACGTATTCGCCGCTCCAGGTCACCCTGGTGGCGTAGTAGACGGGTAGGTCGTACGACTCGGAGGAGCCCTCGGCTATGCCGATGCTGGTTCCGCGCATCCGTACGAAGTACTCCTTGCCCAGGACCACCTTGACGCCGTTGCGGGTCTCGAAGCCTGGCTTGCCCGTCGTCACGGGTATGGACCGCACCTCCTCGCCGTTGCGGTAGAGCGTCAGCTGGTGGGTGGAGGCGTCCGTGACGGCTATGACCTGGTCTCCGATGGTGACCTTCAGGGGCTTGCCCTTGCCGCCCCAGAGGCGGTCGCTGATCCGCACGCCCTCCAGGTCGCTGCGGGCCTGGACGGTGGCGCCGGCGGGCCAGTACTCCTTGGGCCGGTAGTGGAGCTTCTTGTCGTCCACCCAGTGCCAGTTGCCGTCCACCGCGGGGACGGAGTCGACCCGCAGGGCCCGCTCGACCGTCGCCCGCTGGTTCTTGTCCTTGACGGGCCGGCTCAGTTCGGCGGTGATGGGCTGGCCGACGCCGTACTTGCCCGCCTTGGGCCCGAACGTCACCGTCAGGTGCTTCTTGCTGGTCGGCTTGCTGGTGTCGAAGGTGAGGACCTTGCGGCCGGGGGCGCCGTCCTCGTCCTCGGTGCTCACGCGGACCGTGTAGCGGGCGTTGGCGGCCAGCGGGGAGGTGCTGTGCCACCTGGTGCCGTCGGCGGAGAGTTCGCCCGTCACGTAGCGCCCTGCGGCGTCCTTGGCGGTGACGTCGGTGATCCGACCGTCGGAGTCCTCCGCGGTGATCTCCAGGGGCTTGTCGGGGTCGGCCTTCTCGCCGTCGCCCGAGGGGCCGTTGAAGGCGATCTGGTCGGCCGCGTCGTACGGCTCCGCTGACAGCGGATTGCCGTCGCTGCTGCATGCGGCGGCGCTCGCGCCGAGCGCTATCAGCAGGAGCGTGCAGCCTATGACGGTGCTCTTGCTCGGTGTTTTGCTCATGGCCTCACGCTAGGAAGCAGCGTCAGCGGCGGCGCGCCGGAGGACACGTACGGGTGACATGCATTGCGGCAAAAGAAGGAGCCCGGACCCTCCTGACGGAGTGTCCGGGCTCCTGTGAGCTCAGCTCGTGCTACTGGGTGCGGTTCTCACCGCGGTAGTACTCGAAGACCCAGCCCCAGAGACCGATGAGGATCAGCGGGGCCGAGAAGTAGAGCAGCCACCAGCCGACCGCGATCCCCAGGAAGGCGAGCGCGCCGCCGATGCCGAGGGACAGCGGCTGCCAGCTGTGCGGGCTGAAGAACCCGACCTCGCCGGCGTCGTCCGCGACGTCCGCTTCCTTGTTGTCCTGCGCACCCGCGTCGACCCGCCGGGCGGTGAAGCCCAGGTAGAAGCCGATCATGATGCACAGCGCGAAGGCCAGGAAGAGGGCCGTGGTACCGGCCGGCTCCTTCGACCAGACGCCGTAGACGATCGCCATGGCCAGGACGAAGATGCCCAGCCAGGCGAACATCGTGCCTTGGGTCTTCACTTGCCGGCCTCCTTGCCACCAGCCAGAGCCTTGTCACCGTGAGGCGCGTTCTCGAGCTGGTCGAGAGCGGCGATCTCAGGGTGATGCAGGTCGAACGCCGGGGATTCGGAACGGATCCGCGGCAGAGTGAGGAAGTTGTGCCGCGGCGGCGGGCAGGAGGTCGCCCACTCCAGCGAGCGGCCGTAACCCCACGGGTCGTCGACTTCGACCTTCTTGCCGTACTTGGCGGTCTTCCACACGTTGTAGAAGAACGGCAGCAGCGACGCGCCGAGCACGAACGAGCTGATCGTCGAGATCGTGTTCAGGGCGGTGAAGCCGTCCTGCGCCAGGTAGTCGGCGTAACGACGCGGCATGCCCTCGGCGCCCAGCCAGTGCTGGACCAGGAAGGTGCCGTGGAAGCCGACGAACAGCGTCCAGAAGGTCATCTTGCCGAGCCGCTCGTCGAGCATCTTGCCCGTGAACTTCGGCCACCAGAAGTGGAAGCCGGAGAACATCGCGAACACGACGGTGCCGAAGACGACGTAGTGGAAGTGCGCCACCACGAAGTACGAGTCGGACACGTGGAAGTCCATCGGCGGCGAGGCCAGGATGACGCCGGTCAGACCACCGAAGGTGAAGGTGATGAGGAAGCCGACCGCCCAGAGCATCGGTGTCTCGAAGGACAACGAGCCCTTCCACATCGTTCCGATCCAGTTGAAGAACTTCACGCCGGTCGGTACGGCGATGAGGAACGTCATGAAGGAGAAGAACGGCAGTAGGACGCCGCCGGTGACGTACATGTGGTGCGCCCACACCGTCACGGACAGACCCGCGATGGCGATGGTCGCCGCGATCAGACCCATGTAGCCGAACATCGGCTTGCGGGAGAAGACCGGGATGACCTCACTGATGATGCCGAAGAACGGCAGCGCGATGATGTACACCTCTGGATGGCCGAAGAACCAGAAGAGGTGTTGCCACAGCAACGCTCCTCCGTTCGAGGCATCGAAGACGTGGGCGCCGAACTTGCGGTCCGCCTCCAGCGCGAAGAGCGCCGCCGCCAGGACGGGGAAGGCGAGCAGGACGAGCACCGCGGTCAGCAGCACGTTCCACACGAAGATCGGCATGCGGAACATGGTCATGCCCGGCGCACGCATGCAGATGATCGTGGTGATGAAGTTGACCGAGCCGAGGATGGTGCCGAAGCCGGAGAAGGCCAGACCCATGATCCACAGGTCGGCGCCGATGCCCGGCGAGCGGACCGCGTCCGACAGCGGGCTGTAGGCGAACCAGCCGAAGTCGGCGGCACCGTCGGGGGTGAGGAAGCCGCCCACCGCGATGAGGGAGCCGAACAGGTAGAGCCAGTAGGCGAACATGTTCAGGCGGGGGAACGCCACGTCCGGCGCGCCGATCTGGAGCGGCATGATCCAGTTCGTGAAGCCGGCGAACAGCGGCGTCGCGAACATCAGCAGCATGATCGTGCCGTGCATCGTGAACGCCTGGTTGAACTGCTCGTTCGACATGATCTGAAGACCGGGCCGGGCGAGCTCGGCGCGCATGAAGAGCGCCATCACGCCGCCGATCACGAAGAACGCGAACGACGTGACGAGGTACAGCGTGCCGATCGTCTTGTGGTCGGTGGTGGTGAGCCACTTGACCACGACGTTGCCGGGTTGCCTGCGCCGGACCGGCAGCTCGTTCTCGTACGAGTCCTCAGCTGCCGCGGCACCCTGGGGTTCGTTGAGGATGCTCACAGGTTTGTCGTCTCCCGGTTCTTCTCGTGGCTCGTCTGCGCGATGCCGGCGGGAACGTAACCGGTCTGCCCCTTCTTGGCGAGGTCCTTGAGGTGCTGCTCGTAGCGCTCGGGGGAGACGACCTTCACGTTGAACAGCATCCGGGAGTGGTCGACGCCGCACAGCTCGGCGCACTTGCCCAGGAAGGTGCCCTGCCTGTTGGGGGTCACCTCGAAGGCGTTGGTGTGGCCCGGGATGACGTCCTGCTTCATGAGGAACGGCACCACCCAGAAGGAGTGGATGACGTCACGCGAGGTGAGGACGAAGCGGACCGTCTTGCCCTCCGGCAGCCACAGGGTGGGACCCGGGTTGCCCGTCTGAGGGTTGCGCGTGCCGGGCGTGCCGCAGTCGTACACACCGCCGGCGTTCGCCGGGAAGTCCTCCTTGAACCGGTCCGGGATCGCGGCCAGTTCCTTGGAGGTCTTGGCGTCGCCGGTGGAGCCATCCACGTCGGCGATCATGTTGAAGCACCAGCTCCACTGGAAGCCGACGACGTTGACAGTGACGTCGGGCTTGTCCTTGAGGCTGAGGATCTTCGACTCGTCGCGGGCCGTGAAGTAGAACAGGACCGAGACGATGATGAGCGGGACCACCGTGTACAGCGCCTCGATGGGCATGTTGTACCGGGTCTGCGGAGGTACCTCGACCTTGGTGCGGCTGCGCCGGTGGAACATGGCGCTCCACAGGATCAGACCCCACACCAGCACGCCGACGGCGAGCGCAGCCGCCCAGGAACCCTGCCACAGGGAGAGGATCCGCGGAGCCTCTTCCGTGGTCGGGGTGGGCATACCAAGGCGGGGGAAGTCTTCCCAGTTGTACGAGCAACCGCTGGCTGTCGCCAGGACCAGGCCCGCAGTCATGCCTTGCAGCAGCTTCCGCCGCATCGGGCGCCGCGGCGAGCGGTCGGAGCCGTTGGGACTCACGTAGCGCCTTCCCGAGAGTCTCGCCCGCGCGGATCGGCTGCGGCCTGGCCTTCTCGCTGGTCGGTCGCCGCCCTGCGTCGGGCAGGGGTTTGGATGTTTATGCGGACCAAACCCTAGCCGACGCGTTCTTGGGGTTCGCGGGGAGGGGTGCCTATGGGGTGGGGTGGTTCGCTGGTTTGGCGGCTGCGGGTTCGTTTGGGCTTGTCGCGCCCCGCGGCGGAGCCGCACGTGTCACCGCCCCGCGCCCCTGTGGGGCGCTCCCGTCGCCGGACGTTCTAGCGTTGCTGTGTGGGCTACTTCGATGCTGCTTCCAGTGCTCCTCTTCATCCCGTCGCTCGGCAGGCGCTCCTGGCCTCCCTTGATGAGGGATGGGCCGATCCGGCCCGTCTCTACAGGGAGGGGCGACGGGCGCGCATGCTCCTGGACGCCGCTCGGGAGACGGCGGCCGAGGCCGTGGGCTGCCGGGCGGACGAGTTGGTGTTCACCTCGTCCGGGACCCGGGCCGTGCACTCGGGCGTCGCGGGCGTGTTGGCGGGCCGTCGCCGGATCGGAAGCCACCTGATCGTGTCCGCGGTCGAACACTCCTCTGTGCTCCATGCGGCTGACGCGCACGAGGCCGACGGGGGTTCGGTCACTCAGATGGCGGTGGCCCGGAGCGGGGCGGTGGACGCGGGGGCGTACGCGCAGGCCCTGCGTCCGGACACCGCGCTCGCGTGTCTCCAGTCGGCCAACCACGAGGTGGGCACCGAGCAGCCGGTGGCCGAGGTGGCCGCCGCGTGCCGGCAGGCCGGGGTGCCGTTGCTGGTGGACGCGGCGCAGTCGCTCGGCTGGGGGCGCGTCGAGGGCGACTGGTCGGTGTTGACCGGGAGTGCCCACAAGTGGGGTGGCCCGTCCGGGGTGGGGCTGCTCGTGGTGCGCAAGGGGGTGCGGTTCGCCGCGCAAGGGCCCGTGGACGAGCGGGAGTCGGGGCGGGCCGCCGGGTTCGAGAACCTCCCGGCGATCGTCGCCGCGGCGGCGTCGCTGCGGGCCGTGCGGGCGGAGGCGGCCCAAGAGGCGGTACGGCTGCGGGAGCTGACGGAGCGGATCCGGGCCCGGGTGCCACGGCTGGTGCCGGACGTGGAGGTGGTCGGCGACCCGGAGCGGCGGCTGCCCGGGATCGTCACCTTCTCCTGTCTCTATGTCGACGGGGAGACACTGCTGCACGAGCTGGACCGGGCCGGCTTCTCGGTCTCCTCGGGCTCGTCCTGCACGAGCAGCACGCTGACGCCCAGCCATGTGCTGAAGGCGATGGGGGTGCTGAGCGAGGGGAACGTGCGCGTGTCCCTGCCGTTCGGGACGCCGGAGGAGGATGTCGAGCGGTTCCTCCGGGTGCTGGCGCCCGCGGTCGCCGGGATGCGCGAGAAGCTCGGGGCGCCGACGGCGGAGAAGGTCGCACGGGACGAGGACGTCCTCGTCGTGGACTCCCTCGGCAAGCGGTGCCCGATCCCCGTCATCGAGCTCGCCAAGGTCATCGGGGACGTGCCGGTGGGCGGCCTGGTCCGGGTTCTCTCCGACGACGAGGCGGCCCGCCTGGACATCCCGGCGTGGTGCGAGATGCGGGGGCAGGAGTACGTGGGCGAGGAGTCGGCGGAGCGCGGGGCCGCGTATGTCGTGCGCCGGGTGAGCTGAACGCCCCTTGAGGGGCGCGGGGAACTGCGCGAACAGCCCCCGCGCGCCCGCGGCCGACGACGAACCCGCCGAGGCGGATCTCAGCTCAGGTGCGTCCGGACCTCTTCGCCCGCGTCGTGGCCGTACGCCTTGGTGAACCGGTCCATGAAGTGGACGCGGCGCAGCTGGTACTCCTGGGTGCCCACCGTCTCGATGACGAGCGTGGCCAGCATGCAGCCGACCTGGGCGGCGCGCTCAAGGGAGACGCCCCACGCCAGTCCGGACAGGAAGCCGGCGCGGAAGGCGTCGCCGACGCCGGTGGGGTCGGCCTTGCGCTCCTCCTCGGGGCAGCCGACCTCGATCGGGTCGTGGCCGGCCCGCTCGATGCGTACGCCGCGCGAGCCGAGGGTGGTGACGCGGTGGCCGACCCTGGACAGGATCTCCTCGTCCGACCAGCCGGTCTTGGACTCGATGAGCCCCTTCTCGTACTCGTTGGAGAAGAGGTAGGTCGCCCCGTCCAGCAGTATCCGGATCTCGTCGCCGTTCATCCGGGCGATCTGCTGGGAGAAGTCGGCGGCGAAGGGGATCGAGCGGGAGCGGCACTCCTCGGTGTGGCGGAGCATGCCCTCCGGGTCGTCTGCGCCGATGGAGACCAGGTCGAGGCCGCCGACGCGGTCGGCGACGGTCTTCAGCTCGATCAGCCGGGCCTCGCTCATCGCGCCCGTGTAGAAGGAGCCGATCTGGTTGTGGTCGGCGTCGGTGGTGCAGACGAAGCGGGCGGTGTGCAGGGTCTCGGAGATACGGACCGAACCGGTGTCGACTCCGTGCCGGTCCAGCCAGGCCCGGTACTCGTCGAAGTCGGAGCCCGCGGCGCCGACGAGGATCGGCTTCGTGCCCAGCTGACCCATGCCGAAGGCGATGTTCGCGCCTACGCCGCCCCGGCGTACGTCCAGATTGTCGACCAGGAACGACAGCGAGACCGTGTGCAGCTGGTCCGCGACGAACTGGTCGGCGAAGCGGCCGGGGAAGGTCATGAGGTGGTCGGTGGCGATGGAGCCGGTGACTGCGATGCGCACGGCGTGAGGTCTCCTGCGGGGAGGTGGAATTGACAATCCACGCTACCGTTCGTGACCGGGACACAGAAGCAGCCAAAACTACCTGATAGTAGATCTTTCTTCGCGGGCTCGAGCGAGCATACGGTGCAGCTATGACGAAATTCGAGGTCCGTGCCCCCGCTCCGGCCGACCTGGAGGTCGACCTGGCGTCACTGCTGGGTGACTGCGCGCGGATGGCTCCGCACTGGGCCGCTCCCGACCGTGTCCTTTCCCGTCCGGTCTCTCCGTCACGCATCCACGGGGTGACCGTGCCCTCGAAGTCGGCGCGACTGCTGGACGCGATGTCCGACTACGGCGACTGACCGGGAGGCCGATCGAACTCCGGCGGCCCGATCGGCGCTTTTCAGGGAACCGTGCGCTCCCCCGCTGCGTCCCATCGGCGTCCCCCGTAAAGGGGATGCGGGATACGACCCGGTGGACCGGCCTTTTGACAGGGTCGGGTCAGGGTCCTGGGACATGTGCGCAGCCGAAGGAGCGATGCGGTGAACACCGAGCGACCCGACAACGACGACGCGGGCGCCTCCGGCAAGGACGCGGAGGAGGCACGGGCGGAGCAGAGCGCCGCCGGCGCCGACGGGCTCGCCGACGAGAGCGGGACGGCAGGCGGAGCTGCCGACGGCGAGGTCGAGGGGACCGGGAAGGTCGACGGGGACGAGACGGCCGACGGGACCGACCGTGCCGATGTGGCTGCTGCCGCCGAGGGCGAAGGGGCGTCGCGCGACGCGGGCGCCTCGGACGAGGAGTCCGCTTCCGGCCAGGAGCCCGCTTTCGGCCGGAAGAGTGTCCCGGACGCGGAAAGCGCCTCTGAGAGTGCCGATGCCGGCCCCGCCGAACCCGGCTCTTCCGTCCCGCCCGCTGTCGAGGCGCACGACGCCACGCCCACCCACGGGCCGGACGAACTGCACGGCGGCGCCCGTCGCCGCTCCCCCGCGATCATCGCCTCCGTCGCCGCGGCCGTGCTGCTGGTCGGGGGCGGTGGGGCCTATCTCGCCGCGAACGCGTCCGGTGGTTCGGACGGCGGTACGTCGTCCGGGGCACCCGGCGGTGAGACTCCCCCGCCGCTGCACCTCGACGGCTACACCGAGGCGGGCGGCGGCACCGGCGGCATCGCGCCCGGGGAGCCCAACCCGTACGGCGCCACCTACAAGGCCGGCGGCGATCTTCCGGACGGGCCCGGGTCGGCGCCGGTGTACCGGGCCGGCGGCGAGGTCGGCGCGGCCGAGGTGGCCCGGCTGGCCGAGGCGCTCGGGGTGGACGGGACGCCGGTGGCGCAGGGCGAGACCTGGCGGGTCGGCGCGTCGGACGGCGCGGGGCCGAGCCTCCAGGTGAACAAGCAGGCGCCTGGGACCTGGACCTTCTACCGGTACGCGCCCGGCACGGACAACTGCGAGAGCACCACCGTCTGCGCGAAGGCCCCCGCCGGCCGGGCCGGCGACCCGGTGAGCGAGGACGCCGCGAAGAAGGCCGCCGCGCCGGTGCTCAAGGCGATCGGTCAGGACGACGCGAAGCTCGACGCGGGCCAGGTCATGGGCGACCAGCGGGTGGTGAACGCCGATCCGGTGGTCGGCGGACTGCCCACGTACGGCTGGACGACGGGGGTCACCGTGAACGCCCAGGGTGAAGTGGTCGGCGGCAGCGGCCAGTTGAAGGCGCCGGTGAAGACGGACACGTACCCCGTGCTGAGCGCGGAGAAGACGCTCGGGCTGATGAACGCGGCACCGAAGGCCGACCACCGCATGGGCATCGGGGGCTGCGCCAGCCCCGTACCGCTGAAGGACCGGATGGAGGCGCCCTGCGGTGCGGAGGCGTCGATGCAGGCGTCCGGGTCGACGGGTGCGCCGCCGGAGCAGGACACCATCACCGTGGAGAAGGCCGTGTTCGGGCTGGCCTCGCACTACGTGGACGCCCGGCAGGCGCTGGTGCCGTCGTGGCTGTTCGAGGTGCGGACGCAGGGCGCGCAGGACAGCTTCACGGTGACGTACCCGGCGATCGACCCGAAGTACCTGGACTCGGCCACTCCCTCGCAGGAGCCGACCGGGCAGCCGAGTCCGCGGCCGACCGGGCCGAAGGACGACTCGACGGCGTCGCCGGTGACCCGGAACGTGGGCGTGGACGCCTATAAGGCCGACGACTCGAAGCTGACCGTCGCCTTCACCGGCGGTGTGTGCGCCGACTACAAGGTGACGGCGAGCGAGAGCGGTGACGAGGTGACCGTCCGGGTGACGGAGACCTCACAGCCGGACGAGGTCTGCATCCTGATCGCCAAGGTGTTCCACAAGACCGTGCAGCTGGACAAGCCGCTCGGGGACCGGAAGGTCGTGGGCACGGACGGCCAGGCGGTTCCGCTGGAGAAGCCCGGGATGCTCCCGGACGCACCGGAGACGTCCGGGGCCCGGTAAGGGTCCTCGGACAAGGAAAGGCGGCGGCCCCGTCGGAGGGGGTCGCCGCCTTTCCGTGTGTCCGGCCTGGATCTGCCGGACATTCGGCTGGGATCAGCTGAAGGAGTCGCCGCAGGCGCAGGAGCCCGTCGCGTTCGGGTTGTCGATCGTGAAGCCCTGCTTCTCGATGGTGTCCACGAAGTCGATGGACGCGCCGCCCAGGTACGGGGCGCTCATGCGGTCGGTGACGACCTTGACGCCGCCGAAGTCCTTGACGACGTCACCGTCGAGGGAACGCTCGTCGAAGAAGAGCTGGTAGCGCAGACCCGAGCAGCCACCGGGCTGGACAGCCACACGCAGGGCGAGGTCGTCACGGCCTTCCTGGTCGAGCAGGGCCTTCACCTTTTCCGCGGCGGCGTCGCTCAGAATGATGCCGTCGGTGGCGGTGCTGGTCTCGTCCGATACGGACATCTACATCTCTCCCGGGTTGTACGGAGACTGCTTGCCGACCATTGCAACCGGCGGGTCGGCGGATTCATTCCGGGGCCGGATGCTTGTCTTTCGGTCCTTCTTCATGCTCGCACACGGCGCGCGGAGCGGAAAACGCCTCATTCGGGATTGCGCGGGTCGGCCACCGGGATTCACGTCACATCGACACGATGGCCATCGTCAAACTGACGTGAACCGGTTATGATAGATAGCGTCAATCCGACGAGAAGTCGGTGAAGGTGTCCCGCTTGACCCGCCGGGACCGGATTCTCCGGTCCCGGCGAGCCGCAGAACAGAAAGGGTGCGTGTCGTGACCACCGCCCAGACCCAGGAGCTCGACGTACAGCCGACGCCCCTCGCCCTGCTGCTCCTCGGCCGTGAGGCCGACCCGAGGAGCGAGCGCGGCGTCGAGTGCCCCGGCGACCTGCCCTCGCCGTCCGACCCGGACCTGGTCGAGCGTGCCCGCGCCGCCAAGGAGAAGCTCGGCAACAAGGTCTTCGTGCTCGGCCACCACTACCAGCGTGACGAGGTCATCCAGTTCGCGGACGTGACCGGTGACTCGTTCAAGCTGGCCCGGGACGCGGCCGCGCGCCCGGAAGCCGAGTACATCGTGTTCTGCGGTGTGCACTTCATGGCGGAGTCGGCGGACATCCTGACCTCCGACGACCAGAAGGTCGTCCTGCCCGACCTCGCCGCCGGCTGCTCGATGGCCGACATGGCGACGGCCGAGCAGGTCGCCGAGTGCTGGGACGTGCTGACCGAGGCCGGCATAGCCGAGCAGGTCGTGCCGGTGTCGTACATGAACTCGTCCGCCGACATCAAGGCGTTCACGGGCAAGCACGGCGGCACGATCTGCACCTCCTCCAACGCCAAGCGCGCGCTGGACTGGGCCTTCGAGCAGGGCGAGAAGGTGCTCTTCCTGCCGGACCAGCACCTCGGCCGCAACACCGCCGTCCGGGACATGGGCATGTCCCTGGAGGACTGCGTCCTGTACAACCCGCACAAGCCGAACGGCGGACTGACCGCCGACGAGCTGCGTGCCGCGAAGATGATCCTGTGGCGCGGCCACTGCTCTGTGCACGGCCGCTTCAGCCTCGACTCGGTGAACGACGTGCGCGAGCGCATCCCGGGCGTGAACGTCCTGGTCCACCCCGAGTGCAAGCACGAGGTCGTGGCCGCCGCGGACTACGTCGGTTCGACGGAGTACATCATCAAGGCCCTGGAGGCCGCCCCGGCCGGCTCCAAGTGGGCCATCGGCACGGAGCTGAACCTGGTCCGCCGGCTGGCGAACCGTTTCGCGCCCGAGGGCAAGGAGATCGTCTTCCTCGACAAGACGGTCTGCTTCTGCTCGACCATGAACCGCATCGACCTGCCGCACCTGGTCTGGGCGCTGGAGTCGCTGGCCGAGGGCAACCTGGTCAACCGGATCGAGGTCGACAAGGAGACCGAGGCGTTCGCGAAGCTGGCGCTGGAGCGCATGCTGGCGCTGCCGTAGCCCCTGCTCGAAGTGCTCACCCCGACACGGGTTTCCGGTCGGGGTGAGCCGGGTCGAGGGTGAAGACGTCGCCGTCCGGGGTGGCGACGACCAGGGCACCCCGGTGCAGCAGCACCTCGGACAGCGACCAGCCCTGGTTGGTCACCCGCTGGGCACGCGGCAGGGTCTCCCACAGCAGCGTGCCCTTCTTGGTATCGAGGGCGGCGACCCGGCCGCTGGCGCTGGACATGTAGAGCACCCGGGCGCGCGGGTCGTGGGTGATGTCGCTCGGCTGCTCCAGGCTCGTCCGGGTCTGCCATTGCCGCTCCCCCGTCCGGGCCGACACGGCCGTCACCTGGCCGGAGGTCGTGGCGAACCACAGGGTGCCGTCCGCGAGCGACGCATTGCCCTCGAACCGCTGGGCCAATCGGGTCGTGGTGGCCGCACCGGTCGCCGGATCCACCAGCCGGATCCGGGAGAACGGCCCCTCCTCACCACCGACCGAGTTCCCGTCCTCGTCCTTCGCCGGATCGAGGAAGAGCAGACGGCCGTCGTACGTCCCCACGAGGACGCCCTCGTTGGGGACCGTCAGGCGCCGCGTCGAGCCGTCGGCCCGGTCCAGGGCCAGGAGCACCATGTGGTCGGAGGGCATCATGTCCGGGGCGCACTGGAGGAACAGGTCCTCGCCGGTGTTCGTGGGCCGGCAGTACTGCCCCTGCGGCAGCCCCGCCGTCCAGCGCTCGGCGCCGGTGCGCGGCGAACGGGCGGTCACCGAGCGGCCGCCGGCGTCCGGGACGATCACGAGATCGCCGGAGAGAAACGCGCGGACCGAGTCGACGTTCAACGTGCGATGCCAGAGCCGCTTGCCGGTCCCCGGGTCGAGGGCTGCGACCGAGACCACGACGTCGTCGCCGTAGTCGGGGCTGAAGGTCTGCTCGACCAGCATCGCGTCGTCGGCGACACCGAGGACCGTGAAGGTGTACGCCCCCTTGCCCGTGCCGGCGGGCAGCGGCTCGGCGCGCCACAGGGTCTGTCCGGTGAGCGCGTCGATGCGCAGCGGGAGGACGCCGTCGCCCGCGCAGTAGACGCCGCCCTCGTGCACCTGGCACTTCGGGCCGAAGCCCTGCGAACCGGCGTCGGTGACGCCGCGTCCCTTCTTCACGCCCTGCGCGGCGGTGGCGTACACCGTCGTCTGCCAGGGCTTCCAACCGGACGGCACGGCGGTCCAGCGGGAGGGCGCGGACGTGGCGGCCCCGGCGCCCGGTCGGGCGTCGTCATTCCCGATTCCTGGGCCGAGCAGCAGATATCCGGTCAGGCCGAGCGCGAGGGCACCGACCGTGCCGGCGGTGGCCCACAGCGGGCGTACCCGGCTGCGGCGCCGGACGGGTTCCTCGGCGGCGGGCCGGGTGCGGACCATGGCCACCTCGTCCGTGCGCAGTGTCACGGTGGGGCGGTCGTCCTCGCCCGGCTCCGGCAGCGCGGCCACGAACTCGCGTGCCACTTCGTCCAGTTCGGGCCGGTCCGCGGGGTCCTTGGCGAGGCAGCGTTCCAGGACCGCGTGCAGGGGCTGCGGCACGCCGTCCAGGACGGGGGCGTCGTGGACCACCCGGTAGGCGGTGAGGTACGGGCTGTCGGCGTCGAAGGGACCCCGGCCCGTCATCGTGAAGACGAGCAGCGCGCCGACGGAGAAGACGTCGGAGGCGGGGCCCACCGAGCGGGCGTCGGTGAGCTGTTCCGGGGACATGAACGGCGGGGTGCCGATCATCTGGCCGGTCTCGGTGAGGGTGTTGTGGTTCTCGGCGGCGCGGGAGATGCCGAAGTCGATGACGCGGGGGCCGTCCTCGGCCATCAGGACGTTGGCGGGCTTGAGGTCGCGATGCACGACGCCCGCCCGGTGGATGTCCCGCAGCGCCTCCACCAGGCCGAGGACCAGGCGCCGCAGTTCGGTGCCCTTGAGCGGGCCCCCGTCGCGGATCCGGGCGGCGAGGGAGGGTCCGGGCACGTACTGGGTCGCCATCCAGGGCCGTACCGCGTCGGCGTCGGCGTCCAGCACCGGGGCGGTGAAGGCGCCGCTGACCTTGCGGACGGCCTCGATCTCCTGCCGGAAACGGGCACGGAAGACGGCGTCCTCGGCGTACTGCGCGTGCACCACCTTGACGGCGACCTCGCGCCCCGAACGTGCTCTGCCCCGGTAGACGACGCCCATGCCCCCGGACCCGAGCCGGCCGACGAGTCTGTAGCCACCGACCGACTTCGGATCGTCCTTGTGCAGCGGCACGCCCGGTACCCCTCCCCCGTGATGCAGTCCGGGGCTCAGGATACGTAACGCGGAAACGACGGTGGCCGGGTCCCGAACCGTGCTTTCCGGTTCGGGACCCGGCCACCGCGGGTCACTCGCTCACGGGGTCACCCGCTCACACGGACGCGGGCTCCGCCTCGTCCGAGGCGTCCTTCGCCGGCTGCTCGGCGAGCCCCGCCTTCTTCGCCCGCTTCGCCGCGCGCTTCTTCGCCCGGCGCTCCTTGCGGAGCTCCAGCATCGCGTAGAGCGTCGGGACGAGGAGGAGGGTCAGCAGGGTGGAGGTGATCAGACCGCCGATCACGACCACGGCCAGCGGCTGGGCGATGAAGCCGCCCTCGCCGGTGACGCCCAGGGCCATGGGCAGCAGGGCGAAGATCGTCGCCAGGGCCGTCATGAGGATCGGGCGCAGCCGGTGCCGGCCGCCCTCGATCACGGCCTCGACGACGCCGTAACCCTGCCCCCGGTACTGGTTGATGAGGTCGATCAGCACGATCGCGTTCGTCACCACGATGCCGATCAGCATCAGCATGCCGATCATCGCGGGGACGCCCATCGGGGTGCCGGTCGCCACCAGGAGACCGATCGCGCCGGTCGCGGCGAACGGGATCGACACCAGCAGGATCAGCGGCTGGGCCAGCGAGCGGAACGTCGCGACCAGCAGCATGAAGACGATCGCGATGGCCGCGAGCATGGCCAGGCCCAGGTTGACGAACGCCTCGTCCTGGTCCTCGGAGACACCGCCGATCGAGGCCGTCGCGCCCGCCGGGAGCGTCAGCTGATCGATCTTCGACTGGAGGTCCGCGCTGACCGCGCCCGTGTTGTCGCCGGTCGGCTTCGCGGTGATGGTGGCCGCGCGCTGGCCGTCGATCCGGGTCATCGAGACCGGTCCGTCCACCAGCTTCACGTCCGCGATGTCACCCAGCTTCACCGGGCCGAGGCGCAGGCCCTGAAGCTGCTTCAGGGTCGTCGCCGGCTTTTCCGACCTGATGACGATGTCGCGCTCGGTGTCGTCCAGGGTCGCCTGGGCGGCGGTGTTGCCGCGCACCGCCTGGGCGACGGCGAGACCGAGGGTCTGGTCGTTGAAGCCCGCCGCGGCCGCCTTGTCGTTGGCCTTCACCGAGACGCGCGGCACGCTCTGCGCCAGGTCGCTGGTGACGTCGGTGACGTCGTCCAGTCCGGCGACCGCCTCGCGGACCTGCTCGGACGCCTTGCGCAGCACGTCCCCGTCGGCCGCCTTCACGACGACGCTCAGGTCCTGGGCGCCGAAGCCGTCACCGGCGGCGATCGTGGTGGTGCCGACGCCGTCGAGCTTCTTCAGGCCCGCCTCGATGCGGCCCTGGACGTCGTCGTAGGACGCGGAGTCCTCCAGCATCACCTGGTAGGACGCCTGGTTGGTGTCGGTGCCGCCGCCGAAGGCCGCCATGAAGCCGGACGAGCCGATGGTGACCTGGTAGTCCTTGACGCCCTTGGTGTCGGCGAGCAGCCGCTCGACCTTCTTCGCCTGCTCGTCGGTCGCGGCCAGGCTGGTGCCGGGCTTCAACTCCTGCTTGACGGTGAGGACTTCCTGCTCGCCCTGGTCGAAGAAGTTCGTCTTCAGCAGCGGAGCCATGCCGAACGTGCCGACGAGGATGACGATCGCCAGCAGCACACTGGTCAGCCGGCGCCGCGTCGCGAACCGCAGGACGGGGACGTAGATGCGCTGGAGCCTGCTCCTCGCCTCCTTCTCCTCGGCGATCCGGCGCGCCTCGTCGGCGTCCTCCGGGGTGCCCTTCGGGGCGCGCAGGAACCAGTACGACAGGACGGGGACGACCGTCAGCGACACCAGCAGCGACGCGAGCAGCGCGGCCGTCACGGTCAGGCTGAACGAGCCGAACAGCTCGCCCACCATGCCGCCGACCAGGCCGATCGGCAGGAACACGGCCACCGTGGTGAGCGTCGAGGAGGTCACCGCGCCGGCGACCTCGCGGACCGCCTTGATGATGGCGTCCTCGCGCTCCTCGCCGTAGCCGAGGTGACGCTTGATGTTCTCCAGGACCACGATCGAGTCGTCGACGACACGGCCGATGGCGATGGTGAGCGCGCCGAGGGTCAGCATGTTCAGGGAGAGGTCCCTGGTCCACAGGACGATCAGGGCCAGCACGACGGAGAGCGGGATGCTGACCGCGGTGACCAGCGTCGAGCGGATCGACGCCAGGAAGACCAGGATGATCAGCACCGCGAAGAGCAGACCGAGCGCGCCCTCCGTGGTCAGACCGTCGATGGACTTCTTCACGGCCGGGCCCTGGTCGCTGACCACGGTGACGGTGGCGTCCGCGCCGAGGTCCTTGCGGATCTCCGGGAGCTTGTCCTCGACGGCGTCCGAGATGGCGACCGCGCTGCCGTCGCGGTCCATGGTGACCGAGACCGCGAGGGACGGCTTGCCGTCGGTGCGGGTGATGGAGTCGGCCGGGGCCTGCTCCTGCTTCACGGAGGCGACGGAGCCGAGGCGGACCGGCTTGCCGGAGCCGGGCTCGCCGCTCACCATCAGGTCCTCGATCTGCTTCAGCGAGGTGAGGCCGCCGCCGACCTGGACGGTGCGGTTGCCGCCGTCCTCGTCGAAGGAGCCGGCCGGCACGGTGGCGCCGCCCGCCTGGAGGGCCTGGGAGACGGCCGCCGAGGTCAGGCCGGCCTTCGCCAGCTTGGCGTCGTCGGGCGTGACGGTGACCTGGAGGTCGCGCACACCGTCGACGGTGACCTGGCCGACGCCGTCGATGTCCTTCAGGTCCGGCACCAGGGTGCGGTCGAGCTTGTCGGCCAGGGCCTGCTGGTCCTTGCCGGAGGTGACGGCGAGGACGACGGTCGGGATGTCGTCCGTGGAGCCGGCGATGACCTGCGGGTCCACGTCGTCGGGCAACTGGATCCGGGCCCGGTTGACGGCCTGCTGGACGTCGGCGACGAGCTGCTGGGTGTCGGGGCCGTAGTCGAAGGACGCCATGATCACGGCGTTGCCCTCGCTGGCCGTGGAGGTGACGCCGGTGATGCCGTCGACGGCTTCGAGGCTGTCCTCGATCGGCTCGACGACCTGCTTCTCGACCACGTCCGGCGACGCGCCCTGGTACGGCGCGAGGACGGACACCATGGGCAGTTCGATGGACGGCAGGAGCTGCTGCTTGAGCTGAGGTATCGCGATCGCGCCGAAGGCGATCGCGATGATCGAGATCAGCCCTACCAGGGCGCGTTGGGCGAGGCTGAATCGGGACAGCCAGGACATGGGTGAGGGTCTCTCTTCTGTGAGCGGCAGAAGCGGGCAGCTCCCGCCCCTACACCCTCAGCCATCGGCAAGCCCCGTTTCGTAGGCCCCAGGTCCATTTCCTTATGCGGCGCATACTCCGGGCGCAGTACGCGGGGTCGGGTTCACTCCACCCTTGGACGTACCAGCCCCGACTCGTACGCGATCACCACGAGCTGGGCCCGGTCGCGGGCGCCGAGCTTCGACATGGCCCGGTTGACGTGCGTCTTCACGGTCAGCGGGCTGACCTCCAAGCGCTCGGCGATCTCGTCGTTGGAGTGCCCGCCCGCGACCTGGACCAGGACCTCGCGCTCGCGGCCGGTGAGGGCGTCGAGCCGCTCGGCGCGCGCCGGGTCGCGGTCGTCGTCGCCGTCGCCCTGGGCGAGGAAACGGGCGATCAGGCCCTTGGTGGCGGTCGGTGAGAGCAGCGCCTCGCCGCCGGCCGCGACGCGGATGGCGCTGAGGAGTTCGTCGGGTTCGGAGCCCTTGCCGAGGAAGCCGGAGGCTCCCGCGCGCAGGGACTGCACGACGTAGTCGTCGACCTCGAAGGTGGTGAGGATGACGACCCGGACATGGGCGAGGGCCGGGTCGGCGCTGATCATGCGGGTGGCGGCGAGGCCGTCGGTGCCGGGCATCCGGATGTCCATCAGGACGACGTCGGCGCCGCGCTCCTTGGCGAGGCGCACCGCCTCGGCGCCGTCGGACGCCTCGCCGACGACCTCCATGTCGGGCTCGGAGTCGACCAGCACCCGGAAGGCGCTGCGCAGCAGGGCCTGGTCGTCGGCGAGCAGGACGCGGATGGTCATGCGGAGTCCTCAGCGGTTCACGGGGCGGACGGCTTGGTGATACGACAACTGCCGCGGGGGGCTCCTGAGTTCCGCGGCGTCGTCATACGGCGTCCTCCGCTGCGCGGGTACGGCTCTTGACCGGCAGGATCGCATGGACGCGGAAGCCGCCGCCGTAGCGCGGGCCGGTGGTGAGGGTGCCGCGCAGGGCGGTGACGCGTTCGCGCATGCCGAGCAGGCCGTGGCCGCCGCCCTCGACGGTGTCGTCGTCGCCGGCGCCGTCGTCGAGGACCGTGATCTCGACGTTCGGCCCGACGCGCACGACGCTCACCTCGGCCCTGGCGGCCGTGCCCGCGTGCTTCTGGACATTGGTGAGCGCCTCCTGGATGACCCGGTAGGCGGCCAGGTCCACGGCGGCCGGGAGGGTGGTGCCCTGGTCGGTGCGGGCGACCTCGACGGGGAGACCGGCGCTGCGGAAGGTGCCCGCGAGTTCGTCGAGACGGTCGAGGCCGGGGGCGGGCTCGGTGGGCGCCTCGGGGTCGCCGGACTGGCGCAGCAGGCCGACCGTGGCCCGCAGCTCGTTGAGCGCGGAGCGGCTCGCCTCGCGCACGTGGGCGAGGGCCTCCTTGGCCTGGTCGGGCCGCCGGTCCATGACGTGGGCGGCGACTCCGGCCTGCACATTGACCAGGGCTATGTGGTGGGCGACGACGTCGTGCAGGTCCCGGGCGATGCGCAGCCGCTCCTCGGCGACGCGGCGGCGGGCCTCCTCCTCGCGGGTGCGCTCGGCCCGCTCGGCGCGCTCGCGGATGGCGGCGACGACGGCGCGGCGGCTGCGGACCGCGTCGCCCGCGGTGGCGCCGATGCCGGTCCAGGCGAAGATCGCGAGGTTCTCCTGGGCGTACCAGGGCAGCGGTCCCGCGAGCATCGCCGCGCCGGTCAGCACGGTGATGGTGAGCAGGCCGACGCGCCAGGTGGTGGTGCGGTCGGTGGTCGAGGCGACGGTGTACAGGGCGATGACCGCGGACATGGCGACCGGGGCGCGGGGGTCACCGGTGACGGACTCCACGAGGGAGACCGCGCCGGTGAGGGCGAGCACCGTCATGGGGGCGCGGCGGCGGAAGGCCAGGGCCGCGGAGCCGAGGGTGATGAGCACGAGGCTGAGCACGTCCGGGGTGCGCAGGGCCCAGGTGACGCCGCTCTTCCCGTGCGGGTCCACGAACGAGCCGGCCACCATGCACGCCAGCACACCGACCGCCAGCGCCGTGTCCAGCGCCATGGGGTGCGCTTTGAGGTGCTGCCTGGCGCGTTCGAGGGTGCTCACGCTGAATTACGGTACGGCGTCCCCGCGGGGCTTGGAACGGGGGTGGACTTGAGGTTCCGCACGATTCGAACGCGGCGTCGCGGCTCGGGCTGATTCACCTACCCCGGAATCAGACCGTCGTCGCTGAGCAGCTCCCGGACCTCCTCCAGGGTCGCGTCCGAGGACGGCAGGATCAGTTCCGACGGTTCGAGGGAGTCGTCGGGCAGGGGCGTGCCCAGTTCGCGGACCTTGGACAGGAGAGCGGTGAGGGTGCGGCGGAACCCGGGGCCGTCGCCGCTCTCCATCTCCACGAGGAGCTCGTCGTCGAGCTTGTTGAGCTCGGGCAGGTGGCTGTCGGACAGCTTCACCTGCCCCTCACCCATGATCCGGACGATCATGTCGCCCATCGCGCCCTCCTAGGCGTGGGCCCCGGCCGTCGGCTACGGCTACTGCTTGTCGAAGCGCGGGGTGTCCTGCGGCTGCTGCTGGGACTGCTGGCCCGAGCCGCCCTCGATGGCCTGCTGGCCGGCCGACGGGCCTCCCGCCAGCTCCGCCTTCATGCGCTGCAGTTCCAGCTCTACATCCGTACCACCGGAGAGCCGGTCCAGCTCGGCCTGGATGTCGTCCTTGTGCATGCCGGACTGGTCGTCCAGGGCACCGGAGGCGAGCAGCTCGTCGATGGCGCCGGCGCGGGCCTGGAGCTGGGCCGTCTTGTCCTCGGCCCGCTGGATCGCCAGGCCGACGTCGCCCATCTCCTCGGAGATGCCGGAGAACGCCTCGCCGATCCGGGTCTGGGCCTGGGCCGCGGTGTACGTGGCCTTGATCGTCTCCTTCTTCGTACGGAAGGCGTCGACCTTGGCCTGGAGCCGCTGGGCCGCGAGGGTGAGCTTCTCCTCCTCGCCCTGCAAGGTCGCGTGCTGGGTCTCCAGGTCCGTCACCTGCTGCTGGAGGGCGGCGCGGCGCGAGAGCGCCTCGCGGGCCAGGTCCTCGCGGCCCAGCGCGAGCGCCTTGCGGCCCTGGTCCTCCAGCTTCGACGACTGCTGCTGCAGCTGGTTCAGCTGGAGCTCCAGACGCTTGCGCGACGTGGCGACGTCCGCGACGCCGCGGCGCACCTTCTGGAGCAGCTCCAGCTGCTTCTGGTACGAGTAATCGAGGGTCTCGCGCGGGTCCTCGGCCCGATCAAGGGCCTTGTTCGCCTTCGCGCGGAAGATCATCCCCATACGCTTCATGACACCGCTCATGGGCTTCGCGCGCCCCCTTCTGACGTCCAGCTCCAGCTCTGCGACAGAACCCACAGTACGGGCCCTGCATCCATTGACGCACTGTTCGGGGACGGATGCGCTCATCCCCAAGGACGACTGCGTACGATCGCGCTCCGGCGTAAGGAGTAGGTGACTCCCGGGTGCCCACCCGGTGCCGCCCACGTGCCTCCCCCGTGGCCGCCGGACGAACCGTCTGCGACGTCCCCTCTGTCCCCTTACGACGACTGGTGTTGCCGGATCGTTCCCCACGGGGCTGGGGTCCAACCCCGGGCACCCCGTACCCTTGGGTTTTGTGTTCCGTAGCCGTGCGAAGGAAGAGAAGGCCCAGACCGCCGACAAGGCGCTGGTGACCGACTCCAATGAGACCCGTCACCCCGAGGCCCCGAAGGGCCGGCCCACGCCCAAGCGCAGTGCGGCCCAGTCGCAGCGTCGCAGCGTGGCCAACACGCCGACGACGCGCAAGGAGGCCGCCAAGCGCGGGCGCGAGGAGCGCCGTGCCGCCATGGAGAAGCAGCGCAACGCGCTGGCCGGGGGCGACGAGCGGTACCTGCCGGCCCGTGACAAGGGTCCGGTCCGCAAGTTCGCGCGTGACTTCATCGACTCGCGTTTCAACATCGCGGAGTTCTTCCTGCCGATGGCCGTGGTCATCCTCGTGCTGAGCATCGTGCAGGTGCCCGCGTTGCAGAACATCGCGCTGCTGCTGTGGCTGATCGTGATCGTCCTCATCGTGCTGGACTCGGTCGTCACCGGCTTCCGGATCAAGAAGCGGCTCGCGGAGCGCTTCCCCGACGACAACAAGCGCGGCGCCGTCGCCTACGCGCTGATGCGCTCGCTCCAGATGCGCCGGCTCCGGCTGCCGAAGCCGCAGGTCAAGCGCGGAGAGCGGCCCTGAGCGCTGCTGCTGTCCCCGGGGGTGCGGCCGAGGCCCTGATCGATGGGCCGGGTGGGCTGCGTGAAGTCGTACGACAGGAGCTGGTGGCCCGGCAGCTCGACGAACAGATAGCGGGACGTTTCCCGGTCGGGCAGCGGCTGCGGGTGCTCGACGTCGGGATGGGCGGGGGCGCGCAGGCGCTTCGGCTCGCCCGCGCCGGGCACCAGGTGACCGGTGTCGAGCAGGATGCGACGCTGATCTCCGCGGCCCGTGCGGAGCTGGCCGGTGAGCCGGAGGGGATCCGGGAGCGGGTGCGGCTCGTCCAGAGCGACGGGCGGGACACCGGCGTCCACTTCCTGCCGGGCAGCTTCGACGTCGTGCTGTGCCACGGCGTGCTGATGCACATCGAGGAGCCCGACCCGATGCTGGCGGGGCTGGCCCGGATGCTCGCGCCGGGCGGTCTGCTGTCGCTGCTCGTGTGCAACGGCGACGCGCTCGCGATGCGGCCCGGGCTGTCCGGGGACTGGTCCGCGGCGCTGTCCGCCTTCGACGCCACCGCCCATCTGCCCCATCCGCGGGTGACCTCGGACGACGGCGGGAGCCCGGTGCGGCCCGGGGGCGACGTACGGGCCGACCGGCTGTCGGACCTGACGGCGACGCTCGCGGGGATCGGGGCGCCGCTGCACGCCTGGTACGGGGTGCGGGTGTTCACCGACACGGCGGCGGAAGGGGCCGGGGTCCCGGCGGACGTCGAGGCGCTGCTGGCGGTCGAGGAGCGGGCCGGGAAGGCCGATCCGTATCGGAGCGTCGCGGCGCTGCTGCATCTGTGCGGGGTCCGCGGCTGACCCCGTTCGGGTGAGCAGCACGCGCCGGTCGCCTGCCCCGCGGTGAGACTCGGGGCATGGATGCTCGCCGTTTGCGGACCCGGCGTCCGGTCGTCGCGGTCCTCGCCCTGCTGTGCTGCCTCGGCCTCCTGTCGGCCTGTTCGTCCTCCCCCTTCTCCTCGTCGTCGCGTGAGGAGGGGGACTCGACGACCCAGGCCGCCCTGCCGAGGACACCCCGGGCGGTGGACGACCTCCAGGACGGCTATCTGAAGGTGATCAGGAGCGTGCTGCCGTCGGTCGTGCAGATCCAGGGCAGACGTGATCTGGGGTCGGGCGTGGTCTACGACGACCAGGGGCACATCGTCACCAACGCGCACGTCGTCGGCGACGAGAAGACCTTCCGGGTGACGACCGCCGGCAGCGAGAAGGAGCTCACCGCCCAGCTGGTGTCCTCCTATCCGCAGCAGGACCTCGCCGTGGTCAAGCTCCAGGACCCGCCGGACGGGCTGAAGGCGGCGAAGTTCGGGGACTCCTCGAAGGTCGAGGTGGGGCAGATCGTGCTGGCGATGGGCTCGCCGCTCGGGCTGTCGTCCAGCGTGACGCAGGGCATCGTCTCGGCGACCGGACGGACCGTCACCGAGGGCGGCGACGGCACCACGGGCGCGACGATCGCCAACATGGTCCAGACGTCTGCGGCCATCAACCCCGGCAACAGCGGTGGCGCCCTGGTGAACCTCGACAGCGAGGTCATCGGCGTGCCGACGCTGGCCGCCGTGGACCCGGACGTCGGGAACAGCGCGGCGCCCGGCATCGGGTTCGCGATCCCCGCGTCGACGGTGCGCAACATCGCCGACCAGATCATCGAGGACGGCCGGGTCACCGACTCGGGCCGGGCCGCGCTCGGCATCACCGGCCGTACCGTCGTCAACGACGACTATCAGGCGGCCGGCGTGGCCGTGGTCGAGGTGCAGGAGGGCGGGGCGGCCGACGAGGCCGGTCTGGAGCCCGGCGACATCATCACCCGGCTGGGGGACACGGAGATCACCACCATCACCTCGCTGTCCGAGGCACTGGCCGGCGACAAGCCGGGGGACGAGACGACGGTGACCTACACCCGCGACGGTGACCGGAAGAAGGCCGATGTGACGCTGGGCGAACAGTGACGGGGGGCGAAGGGGTGCGCCCCTCGCCCCCGCCCGGTCACGCCTCGGCGTGCAGGCTCATCGGCCCGTAGATCTCCGTGGCGTCCTCGAACAGCCGCACCTGGTCCGCGCCGCCCTCCTGAAGTGCCTTCCAGTGCTCCCCGATCCAGGATTCCGCGTCCCCCTGGGTGGTGAACTCCTCGGGCTGCACCGCGGGCTGGATCTCCGCCCCGTCGGCCTTCTCGAACCGCCACGTCCATGCCGCCATGTACGCCTCCAAGGTGTCAGCACGTTGAGTGCACCAGCGTATGCGGTTCGTGTGCGTCTGCTCCTTAGGGGGCCTCCATCACGCGGGACGAGCGGCGAGCGGCGAAAATCAGTGCGTGGAACTGACTCTCCTCGGCACCGGTGCCCCCGCGGGACTCCCCCGCCCCGACTGTCCGTGCGCTGCGTGTGCCAGTGCGCTCGGCGGTGACGCCCGGGCGGCCACCGCGCTGCTCGTGGACGGAGCGCTGCTGCTCGATCTGACGCCCGGGGCGGCGTTCGCGGCGGCGCGCGCCGGGCGTTCGCTGGGGAACGTACGCCAGGTGCTGCTGTCGCATCCGCACGACGGGCCCGCCGTGGAGGTGCCGGCCGGGCTGCCGCAGCCCGGGCGGGTGCCGGACGGGCGGGAGTTGGCGCTGCTGACGGGGCATCGGGTGCGGGCGGTGGCGATGGACGCGCCGGGCACCGGGTACGCGGTGACCGGGCCGGACGGGCAGCGGCTGCTGTATCTGCCGCCCGGGGGTGCGCCGGCCGGACTGGAGAACGGCGCCGACGGGATGTACGACATGGTCGTCGCCGATGTGGTGGGGCGGCCGGACGCCCTGGCCAAGCTGCGGGCGGTGGGGGCCGTCGGGCCGACGACGGACGTCATCGCCGTCCATCTGGACCATGACGCGGCGCCGGGCGCGGAGTTGCGGCGCCGGCTGGCCGCGGCGGGCGCGCGGGCCGTGCCGGACGGGACGACGCTGGAAGTGGGGGCGTACGAGGACGTGCCGGACGTGCCGCGGCGGACCCTGGTGGTGGGCGGCGCCCGGTCGGGCAAGTCCGTCGAGGCGGAACGGCGTCTTGAGTCCTTCCCGGACGTGCTGTACGTCGCGACCGGCGGTACGCGGGGCGGGGACAACGAGTGGGCGGCGCGGGTGGCCGTGCACCGGGAACGGCGGCCGGGGTCGTGGCGTACGGCGGAGACGTGCGACCTGGTGCCGCTCCTCTCCGAGGACGGGGCGCCGTTGCTGATCGACTGTCTGTCCCTGTGGCTGACGGACGCGATGGACTCCGTCGGGGCGTGGGACGACGCGGTGTGGGCGGAGGGCGGGGAGCGGGCGCTGCGGGATCGCGTGCGCGGGCTCACGGAGGCGGTGCGGGCCACTCGGCGGACCGTTGTCGCCGTGTCGAACGAGGTGGGGTCGGGGATCGTGCCGGCCACGGCGTCGGGGCGGCGGTACCGGGACGAGCTGGGGCGGTTGAACGCCGCGTTCGCGGGTGAGTGCGAGCAGGTTGTTCTGGTGGTGGCGGGGCAGGCGGTTGTGCTGCGCGGGTGACTTCGCCTAGTTCGCCGAGTTCGCCTATGAGGGTGCTGCGGATTGTCGTCGTGCGTCTGCGGCCTCGTCGTGGCTGGTCGCGCAGTTCCCCGCGCCCCTGACGGCGCTGCCGGTCAGGGCGCGTCCGGCTCGGGTGCTTCCTTGCGGGCGATGACTCTGTAGGCGTTCGAGTAGCGGGTGGCTCGTAGGAGTGGGGCCAGGAGGTGGTCCAGGGTCCAGGCGGCGGCCACCAGGGGGGAGCCCAGGGGCGACAGCAGGCTCGGCAGCAGGTACGAGAGCACCAGTGAGGTCGCGGCCGCGAGGTCGTAGGGGATGTGCGCGGTGCGGTGGCCCGTCGCGACGATCGTGCAGCCCTGGGCGCGGAGTTCGTCGCACAGGGTCTCCATGGGCAGCAGGTGCAGATGGCCCGGAGGGCTGTGCGGGACCCAGAGTCTGCCGAGCAGGCCGGCGAACAGGCAGCGGGGGTTGGGCAGTTCGAGGAGGAGGTGGCCGCCCGGGCGCAGGACGGTGAGGGCGGCGCGCAGTTCCTCGCGGGGGTCGGGGGCGTGTTCCAGGTGGCGGAACATGCTGACGACGTCGTAGCGGCCGCGCAGGCGGGCGGTGACGCGCGGGTCGGTGAGGCTGCCGACGTGGGCCTCCTCGACCCGCTCGGCGACCCGTCCGTGCAGGACCCGGTAGGTCGGGTCCAGGCCGTCGAACGCCGTGTAGGGGAAGACCTCCTTCGCCGTCTCCGGGAAGCGGGCGTACCCGGTGCCGACATCCAGCCAGCTCTCCGGCTCGGGGAGGGGGAGCGCCACGCGGGCCGCGGCGCGCAGCCGGCGCGGGCCGCGCCGGGTGAGTCCCAGGTGGCGCGGGACGTAGGTGTGCTCCCGGCACCCGGCGGGGGTGAACGCGCAGTCGGCGCGGGGGCGTTCGGAGGGTGCGGTCGCGGTCATGGCGGCTCCCGGGCGTGGGGGCGTACGAGAGGGGCGTACGGCACAGGCGGTGCGAGACGGTCCGAGCATGCCCCGACAATCCACTGCAAAACGGAACGTATGGGATGAGGATCTAGGGTGCAACGACGTCGCGTGGATACGGGGGTGACGTGGCGGACCTCGTGGTGGCCATGTGGCGCCGTTCTGTTCGACCGGTGCCGGTACTGTTCGGCGAATGAGCTCGCTTAATCTCGACGACTTCTCCGACCTGATCGAGCGCCCCGACGGTGGGGTGCGCCGTGACGCCGAGGCGCGCCGTGAGCGTCAGATCGTGCCGCCCGGGGCGCTGGGCCGCCTCGACGAACTGGGCGAGTGGCTGTCGGCGGCGCAGTCCGCGGTGCCGGTGCGGCCGATCGAACAGCCGCGGGTCGTGCTGTTCGCCGGTGACCACGGCATCGCGGAGCTGGGCGTGTCGGCGCGGCCCGCGGGCGGCGCCGGGGAGTTGGTGCGGGAGATCCTGGCGGGCGGCCGGCCCGTGTCGGTGCTCGCGCGGCGGCTCGGGGTTCCGGTGCGGGTCGTCGACATGTCGCTGGACTGCGACCCGGAGTCGCTGCCGGAGGCGGTCGTACGGCATCGGGTGCGGCGTGGCAGCGGCCGTATCGACATCGAGGACGCACTGACGCCGGAGGAGGCCGAGGCGGCCTTCCGGGCCGGCGTCGCGGTGGCCGACGAGGAGGCCGACTCCGGTACGGATCTGGTGGTGCTCGGCGATGTGAGCGTCGGTGGGACCACGGCAGCGGGGGTGCTGGTCGCCGCGCTGTGCGGGACCGACGCTTCCGTGGTGACCGGGCGGGGCGGCCTCGCCATCGACGACCTCGTGTGGATGCGCAAGTGCGCGGCGATCCGGGACGCGCTGCGGCGGGCCCGGCCGGTGCTCGGGGACCAGCTCCAACTGCTCGCGACGGTGGGCGGGGCCGACCTCGCCGCGATCACCGGGTTCCTGCTCCAGAGCGCGGTGCGCAAGCTCCCCGTGGTGCTGGACGGCGTCGTCGTGGCCGCCTGTGCACTGGTGGGTCAGCGGATCGCGTTCCGGGCGCCGGACTGGTGGCTGGCCGCGCACGACAGCGGGGAGCCGGGGCAGGCGAAGGCGCTGGACCGGATGGCCCTGGAGCCGGTGCTCGACCACGGTGTGCGGGTGGGCGAGGGGGCCGGGGGTCTGCTCGCGCTGCCGACGGTCCAGGCCGCCGCGGCACTGGCGGCGGAACTGCCGGAGAAGCCGGACGAGGCGGAAGAGCTGGAGGAGCCGGCGAAGCCCGAGGACTCCGAGGCGCCGGAAGCCGGATAGACGGCCGCGGGCTCGGAGAGACCGACATCGAGGGTGGACATATGATCACAACTTGTGACAGTTGACACCCTCGGTCGCTGGGCCCGTGCCGAGTGGGGGGCGCTGTACCTCGCCGTACGCAGGGCCGTGGTGGAGCGGCGGTGGCGGGCCGCGCCCATGACCGTCGGGGTCGTGTGCCTGACCGGGATCACTCAGGTCGTGCAGAACCGGCCCTGGGGGTACCGGATCGTCCAGGATCTCGGCGCCGTACGTGCCGACGACCCCCTGTGGCTGGCGCTCCTGCGGACGCCGCTGTCGCTGTTCGTGCCCGCCCTCGACCTGCCGGTGTGGGGTGCGCTGGCGCAGGTCCTGATCGCGTTCGGGATCGCCGAGATGTGCCTGGGCCGGTGGCGCACGCTCGTCATCGCCTACGTCGCGACCCTCGCCGGCACCCTGTACGCGCGCGCGGCCGTCGCGATCGGCCCGGACAGCCCGTTCGGGCTGCCCGCCTCGGACGCACGGGTCGTGGACACCGGGCCGTCGGCGGCCGTCGTGGGGCTGGCCGTGTTCCTCGGCTGGCGCTACGGGGCGTACGTCACGGCCGGTGTGGTGATCGCGGCGATGGTCGCCGAGGTCGCGCTGAAGCCGAACCTCGCCGGGAAGGAGCACGTCGCGGCCGTCACGGCGGTGCTGGTGCTGTGCGCGGTGTCGGCGGTGCGTCAGCGGCGCTCCAGGGCCCGCGCCGGTTCCACGTCGGGGGCGCCGCCGATCCAGTCCTGAAACTTGCGGCTGGGGCCGAGCCAGCGCCGGTCGTGGTGGTAGGCGCGCAGCGTCGCCTTGGCGCGGGCGCGCGGCCGGCGGCGGTAGAAGCGTCTCGCCCAGGGGGACGTCGGACGGGCCAGCCGGATCGCGCCGAACAGCGCGACGAAGGGGATGATCACCCCGAAGAGCGCGATCTTGGGCTTGCCCTTGAACAGGGCGATCAGGGCGATCAGGAAGTTCACGGCGATCGTGCTGAGCACCGTCCCGCGGTTCTGCATCTCGCTGTCGTTGAGATCGTTCACCCCGAACGGCGCGTAGCCGATCAGGAGCAGGCCGACCAGGGCGACGGTGAGCACGACCACCTCGACGCTCTTGCGGCCGTCCTTGGTCCAGTAGACGTCGTCGAGGTGCAGGATCAGCGCGAACTCGTCCAGGACCAGGCCCGCGCCCACCCCGAAGATCACGGCGGCCGCCGCCGAGCCGAAGCCGCGCTGCCCGCCGGCGACCGCGCAGAAGCCGCCGATGACGGTGAGGACGACTCCGGGGACGACGTGGTGGATGTGGACGGCGCCGGTCTCGATGTTGCGGAAGGGGCCCTTGCCCGCCCGGATGAGACGGGTGATGAGCCGGGTGACGAAGAAGGTGACCACGAACGCGGTCAGGGCGAGGAGCAGCGGGAGTTTGCCCGGTTCGATGATGTTGGCCTGCCACCAGTCACCCATGCTCTCAGTGTCTGCCGGTCAGGGGTGGGCTGCCTGGTGGGGACGACGTCCGGGCTACCCTGCGGGCGTGTCCATGACCCCGCCGCACCTGCACGGTCTCCGTTTCGCCTTCGGCACCCTGAGCGTGATCCCCGTCAGGGTGAGCCGCTGGGACCGGGAGGCGGCACGCGGCGGGATGCTCTGCGCCCCGCTGGTGGGGGTCGTCCTCGGCTGCGGTGCCGCCCTGCTCGCGCTGGTACTGCTGTTCCTCGGCTCCGGCTCCCTCCTCGCCGCCGTCGCGGCCGCCGCCGTACCCGCCGCGCTCACCCGTGGGCTGCATCTCGACGGGCTCGCCGACACCGCCGACGGGCTCGGCAGCGGCAAGCCCGCCGAGGACGCCCTGCGAATCATGAAGCAGTCGGACATCGGGCCGTTCGGCGTCATCACGCTCGTGTTCGTGCTGCTCGCGCAGGTGGCCGCGCTGTCGCGGCTGTACGACGACTCATGGGCCCGGGGTGCGCTCGCCACCGTCGTCGCGGCCGTCGCCGCCCGCCTCGCCCTGACCCTCGCCGCCCGGACCGGCGTACCCGCCGCCCGGCCGGAGGGCCTGGGGGCCGCGGTGGCCGGGGTCGTCCCGGTACGGGGTGCGGTGGCCGTCGCCCTGGCCGTGACCGGGGCCGCCGCCGCGGCCGGAGCACTGCTCGGGACGGACAACCTCGCCCGCACCGCCCTCGCGGTCCTCGCCGCGCTCGCCGCCGCCGAACTCCTCCTACGGCACTGCACGCGCCGCTTCGGCGGCATCACCGGCGATGTCTTCGGCGGCCTCGCGGAGACGGCGGCGACGACCGCGCTCGTGGTGCTCTCTCTGGGCTGAGCGGGTCGTAGTGCGGTGGCCGGGCTGAGCGAGGTCGGGCCGGATCACGGCGGGTGTCGGACGGTGTGCGGCAGCGTGCCCCAGGGATGCCGGCCCCGGCCGGGCACCGCGCAGTGCACCGAGGCGCCGTAGGACCGGGCCGTCTCCGTCAGGTCGACTCCGGGCGGGACTCCGTAGACCAGGTGGCACAGCCGCGCTCCGGTGGCGGGCCGCCGGTGCCGCCGGACCAGCCGGGTGTACGAGGCGTACGGGCCCTCGAAGGTGACCAGGAGGTCGGCGATCCTGGCGTAGGCCGGGTCCGCCTCCGTGCCGTGGTTCAGGGCGAGCGTGCCGCAGCCGGCGCCCCACGCGGCCGTCGCGAGTCGCTGGTAGTACGCGAACTCGGCGCGGCTCGTGGCGACCTGGTCGAGGAAGACGCCGTCGGCTCGGTACCAGTCGCGGTGGCGGGCGATGTCGCGGACGACCTCGGCGTGCGGCCGGCGGCCGTAGTCGGTGTCGACGTAGCCGAGCACCCGCACGGCCGCGCCCGCCAGCCGGGCCGCGACCTCGGCGAACGCCGGGTCGGGCGCGTCGCCGGGGCCGCTGGCCGGGTTCAGTACGACACCGTGGAGCCGGGGCGCGGCGGCGATGATCGCGTCCCATTCGGCGGGGCGGACGGACGGGTGCTCGTAGTAGGGGATCAGCAGGTCGCTCATGGGTGGGCGGCGCCCCTCCTCAACAGGTCGTTCATCGGTGCGCGGTAGCCCTTCCCAGGAGGACGCAGACGAGGGTGGCCTGGGCCAGTGCGGCCGTTCCGTGGACGATCGGGGCGGTCCAGTGCGGGCTGCCGGTGTGGGTGAGGAGCGCGAGCGTCTGGGCGAGGGCCGCCGTGCAGCAGATCGCGGCCGTGCCGAGCACCGCGCCGAAGGACTGGAGCAGCAGGCCCGTCCACAGGACCACGCCGAGAAGGAGCAGGCCGGCGAGGCGGACACCGGTGATCTGTGGCGCGCCGGGCCAGACGGCATCGGTGGCCAGGACGAGGCCGAGCAGGGCGGCGAGGTAGGCCGCCAGGCATCGTCCGGCCGTGCGCACCGTCGCCCGTCGGAACGCCCGTGCGGTGCTGGTGGCACGCAGGCCGGTCAGGGTGCCGCTGCGGAAGCGGTACAGGAGCCATTCGGCGGGGCCCATGCTGAGGGTGAGGGCGACGGTTCCCTCTCCTGCGAGGGCGTCGCCGAGGGCCGCGTAGAGCACCAGGACGCCGGTGGCGAGGCCGAACAGGGCGTACGGGAGGGAGGCGGAGAGTCGGGGGGCCGTTGCCGTGGCTCGGCTGCGGGTGCGTGGTGGCTTGTCGCGCTCACGCGGCGGCAGCCGCAAATTCAGAGCCGTCCCGCGCCCCTTGCGGGGTGCGACTTCACGCAGGCCGAGGAGGGCCACCACCATCAGTGATCCCAGCAGCAGGATCAGTCTTGCGACGTCCGGCACGGAGTAGACCAACGCCACGACCGCGCCTGCCGTCATCGGCGACAACGCTGCCAGCAAGGCACGTTCGCGGCCCATGACGAGCAGGATCGTGGCGGCACCGAGGTAGCAGGACTGCGCGGCGGCGAAGGCGACCACCGTCGGCCGGTCCGGTCCCGCCATGGACAACGCGACCAGGGCCCCCAACAGGGCACCCACCGGCGCACCGAACAGCAGCGAACGGCGGGCCGCCGATCGATCCCCCAACCCCAGCCAGACGTACGCCCGATGCGCCAGCCCCTGGTTCCAGGTCCAGCCGACCAGGGCGCCCGCCAGCAGCGGGAGCGTGGCCGGCGGGAGGCCGGAGGCGTCGCGGGGGCCCGCGAGCAGGGGGGCTCCGAGGACGTAGCCGAGGCCGGGCAGGGCGAAGAGCAGGCCCCGTAGGAGGCAGCCGACCAGGCTCGCCTGCCAGGGGTCGTGGGGCGGGACCTCCGGCTCGGGGTAGCGGCGTTCGGTCCGTTCGTAGAGTTCCTCGGCGAGGGCGAAGGAGTTCTTCACGCCGTAGCGCTCGCGTATCTGGTCGTCCGAGAGGCCGTCGGACTCCAGCAGGGCGGCGATCTCGTCCGGGTGGACGGCCGCGGCCGTGAAGTCGTCGAGACGGGCGCTGAGTTCGTCGAGGGGGTCGGGGCGGGCCCAGGCGGGCGCGGCGCGTTGGCGGGGGACCACGGGGAGGGTGTCGGGGCGGGAGCCGGGCGGCATCCAGAGGCTGCCGCTCACCAGTCGGTTCCGTCCGTCGCGACCTTCTCGTACCAGGGGTCGCGCAGTTCGGCGGTCCAGTCGGCGACCGTCTCCAGCGTGGGCTCGTACACCTCGGCGCTGCCGGCGAGCTCCTCGTAGATGGCCCGGAAGTTGTCCACGGAGCGGCGCAGCGTGAAGCGGTCGATGACCCGTTGACGGGACAACTCCCCCAGTTCCAGGCGCCGTTCGTCGTCCTTGAGGAGAGTCAGGATGGCCGCGGCCATCTTCTCCGGCTCGCGCGGCGGGACGACGATGCCGGTGTCGCCGACGGCCTCGCGCACTCCCCCGACGTCCGTCGAGACGGTCGTACGGCCGCAGGACATGGCCTCGATGATGGAGAACGGGAAGCCTTCGGAGATGGAGGACAGCATGACCAGGTGGCCGGCGGCGTAGGCGCGCCAGACCTCGGTGATGCGGCCCTCGAAGATGAGGCCGTCCGTCACGCCGAGTTCGGCGGCGAGCTTCTCCAGTTTCGTGCGGTAGGCCTCGCCGCCGGGCGGGACCGGGCCGAACAGCCGCAGCCGGGTCTCGGGGAGTTCGGCGCGGACCGTGGCGTAGGCCCGCAGCAGGGTCTCCAGGTCCTTGATGGGGTCGACGCGGCCGCACCAGGTGAGGGTGGGCACGTCCGGCTCGGGTCCTGCGTGCGGGAAGGCGTGCGGGTCGACGCCGTTGTAGACGGTGCGGATCCGGTCGGCGTCGGCGCCGCCGCGCTCCTCCCAGCGGCGGTTGTACTGGTTGCACGGGGTGATCAGGTCGGCCGTGCGGTACCCGTGCGAGTTCAGCTCGCGGTAGAAGCCGAGCATGAACGCCTTCACGGGCCAGCGCTGGGCGGCGCTGCGGTAGCCGAGGTAGCGCTCGCGCAGGTAGATGCCGTGCTCGGTGAGGAGGAAGGGCACGCCGTCGAGCCTGCGGGCGGCGAGGGCCGGGAGGGTCGCCAGGCCGCTGCTGACGGCGTGGACGACACAGTCCTCGGCGATCCGGATACCGAGCGGGCGCAGGGCGTGCTCCAGCAGGTCGGTCGCGGTCAGGGCGTCGTGCACGGTGGGATGGGCGGCCGCGGTGGGCAGATGCGGCATCGTCCACATCCACATCAGTGACCTGAGCGCCGACTCGGAGCGCAGCGCCGCCGACAGCCGTCCGTCGCGGGCGAGTCCGGCCAGCTCGTCCAGTCCGTCGCCGAAGTCCGTTCCGTCGGCCCCGGGGTCGAGGAAGGAGAGCAGGAACCGCTCGTAGGCGTCCGTGAAACGGCGCCGGGCCCGGCCCTGCGGCGCTCGTTTCCGGCCCGGACGCGGACCCCAGGTGGGTACGGAGGTGTGCCGGTGGACGTTGGGCGGCAGCTCCCAGGTGACGGGTTCGCGGCCGGTCCCGGTGAGCGAGACGATATGGAAGTCGACCTCCGGCATGCCCTTGACGAGCTGGTCGCACCAGGTGCTGACCCCGCCGTGGACATGCGGATAGGTGCCTTCGGTGAGCATGGTGACGTGACGGCCAGGGCGCATCGCAGCCCGGCTCCCCCCTGTGATGCGGATGTTGTGCGGGGAACTGCGCTCGGGACCCGGGCTGCCGCCGCACGGGGCCGGTCTCGCCCACGCGGCGGCAGCCGCAGATCGAATACAGCCCCGCGCCCGTTGTCGGGGCAGCTGCTCTACGGCAGCTTCAAAGTGACTGCCGACTGAAGCAGCGCCGGCGTGGTCCAGGCCGAGCGCTTTCCGGCGTACGGGGTCCCGAACGCGGAGGTGCCGAGCAGGAGTTGCTTGACGGTGCCCTCGGGCGCGGTCACCGGGATCTGCGTCCCGGACGGCGCGTTGACGGTCACGGTCTTGCCGATGCGGTACGCCGTGACGGAGCCCTTCGCGACGGCGTTCTGCCAGGCGGCCCGGCGCTGGAGCTCGGTGCCGATGGCGTTCTGCGCGAGGTTCTCCACCGGCGTGTCGGCGGCGAACAGCGCCTGGTACTCGGCGAGGACCCGGTCCAGGACGGGGTACAGGATGCGGTCCTCGGCCAGGTTGGACTGGTGGGCGTAGTGCGGACGCGGGTCGTTGCCGATCACGTGCCCGAGGGCGATGCGGGCCTCCTGCGGCACGATGTGGTCGTCGTAGCCGGTGGCGGCGTCCAGCGGCTCGGGCAGACAGGTGGAGGCGGGGTTGTTCTCGCAGATGCCGCTGCCGCCGTCGGCCGTCGAGGTGTAGATCCAGTTGTACTCGTCGGCCATCTCCTGCGCGGTGCCCGTGTTGTAGTACACGTTCATCGGGTACCGGGGCACGGTGAGCGCGGCGCCGACCGAACGCTGAGCGGGCTCACGGGAGTTGTCCGAGGCGATCCACTTGACGCCGTTGTCGGCGAGGGCACCGGCCAGGTTGGGGTTGTCGGCGGGCTGCTGCGGCAGGGTCTTCAGGCCCGAGTGCTCGCCGGTGACCAGTTCCGTGCGGTCGAGCGGAAGTCCCTTGTTCACGCCCCAGTTGTAGTTGTTCCTGATCTGCGCCGAGATCTCCGAGCGGCTCATGTACTGCGTCGAGCCGTTCGCGTTCTTGGCGCAGCTCCAGGGCACGGTCGAGGTGTCCTGGACACAGCCGAGGAACGGGTGCGTGTAGGTGTGGTTGATCCAGCGGTACTGCGCCTTGTCGGCGAGCAGCCGGTCGGCGAGGGCGTCGGTGCCGCCGTTCTCGGTCTTCCACTCCTCGCCGGAGCCGGCGTTGTAGACCATGTCCAGCTTGAAGCCGTGATCGCGCTGCCACTGGGCGGCGTACGTCGCGTCCGCGGCGGTCATCCGGATCGGCGGGGCCTCCTCGCCGCCACCGCCCACGCAGTCGATGTCACCGGGCGTGCAGTTGCGCTCGGTGTCCCAGCGGGCGTCGGGCGCGAAGACGTCGTCGACGTGCACGGCGAAGTAGTTGCGCGCCTGGCCGAGGTGGATGCCCTGGGTCAGCCATTCGACGATGCCGCGGGCGAGGAGGCGGAACTGCTGCTGGTACTGGTTGTAGGCGAAGGTCACGACCAGCTCGCGGCGCCCGTCGTGGCTGTACTCGCCGACCAGGCTGCCGCGCCCCGTGCCGCCGGGCACGGGCACGTCTACGTAGCTGGTGAAGCCGGCGCGGGGCCGGGCCGCGTAGCCGTAACTCTCCGGCACGGTCGGGTCGTTGTCCTCGAAGGCGAAGGCGCCGTCGAGATAGCCGAAGGAGCCGGCCCGGCCCTCGGCCGTCACGGACGCCTCGTGCCCGTCGAGGGAGCCGGCCCAGCCGCCCTCGGTGGTGTAGTCGAGACCGACGCCCGGGTGGGCCCAGGTGTAGGCGTCGACCTGCGGGATGCCGTAGGTCCGCTCATAGTTCTCCAGCGCGGTCTGTTCGGCGGAACCCGCCCCGAACGGGGCCTCGTTGGGCGATACGACGCCCTGGAACCTGGCGCGGGGCCTGCCGTTGACCGTGTCGCTGAGGAACGCGCCGGTGACGGTCGGGCGGGCGGCGTCGTTCAGGTCGACCGTGGTGTACGGGATGCCGGTGGTCTTCAGCTGGTCGGTGATGGCCTTCACGGAGCTGTCGCCGTTGTCCACGACCAGGACCCTGAGATCGATGCGCGGGTCCTCGGCGGCCGCGGCGCCGGGCACCGAGAGCCCCAGCGTCAGCAGACCGGCCGCCGCGGCGACGGCTGCCGTGTTTCTCCATCTGTGCGCGGTGTGCGCCATTGATTTTCCTTCCCCCCAGAAGGTCCTCGTGCAGGCCGATTGCGATGAATCGGCAGAGGATCCGTGGAAATCATGCGAAACGGCGAGCGAGCGGCTCGCCGGAACCAGACAGAGTGTGGCTCGCTCGCCGGTCGCGAGGATCAGGAAATGGCCGCGACGCCACTCACAGGTGAACGTCCGTAGGAATGAGCGAACGCTCACACGAGCGTAGGCTCGTCCCGAGTGTTCGCCGTACCGGGGAAGGCCCCGCTGCCAACGCACCCACAGGTCGGAACTAGGGTCGGCCGTCGGGCCCGGTCGACCCACACTATTCGGCCATCGCAACTTCACATCGGAAGCGAGATTTCACCACCGTGACTGCTCTCACTCTCAGCACCGCCGCGGCGCCCGGCCTGCGGGCCGACGCGATCGTGATCGGTGTCGCCAAGGGCGCCGCGTCCAAGTCCGCGGGACTCGTCGTCGCACCGGGCGCCGAGGCCGTGGACAAGGCGTACGACGGCAGGCTCGCCGGCGTCCTTGAGACCCTCGGTGCCTCCGGCGCCGAGGGCGAGGTGACGAAGCTCCCCGCCCCCGCCGGCTTCAAGGCCCCGCTCGTGCTGGCGGTGGGGCTGGGCGCCGAGCCCGAGAAGGACGCCGACTACGACGCCGAGGTGCTGCGCAAGGCCGGCGGTGTCGCCGCCCGCGCCCTCGCCGGCTCCAAGAAGGCCGCGTTCGCGCTGCCGCTGGGCGACGCCGGCGACATCGGCGCCGTCGCCGAGGGCGTGCTGCTCGGGGCGTACGCCTTCGACGTGTACAAGGAGAACGGCAAGGACTCCGGCGCCCAGGGCAAGAAGAACGGCAAGGCCCCCCTCGCCGAGGCCGCGCTGCTCGGCGGCAAGCCCCGCGACAAGGAGCACAAGGCCGCGATCGAGCGCGCCACCGCCGTCTCCGAGGAGCTCAACCGCGCCCGCGACCTGATCAACACCCCGCCCAACGACCTCAACCCCGAGTCGTTCGCCGCGATCGCCACGGCGGCCGGCAAGGAGCACGGCATCAAGGTGCAGGTGCTCGACGAGAAGGCGCTGACCAAGGGCGGCTACGGCGGCATCCTCGGCGTCGGCTCCGGCTCGCAGGCGGGTCCGCGGCTGGTGAAGCTGACGTACACGCACTCCAAGGCGAGCAAGCACCTCGCGCTCGTCGGCAAGGGCATCACCTACGACTCGGGCGGCATCTCGCTGAAGCCGGCCGGGCACAACGAGACGATGAAGTGCGACATGAGCGGCGCGGCCGCCGTGTTCGCCGCCGTGGTCGCAGCCGCCCGCCTCGGGCTCCAGGTGAACGTCACCGGCTGGCTGGCACTGGCCGAGAACATGCCCTCGGGATCCGCGGTGCGCCCCGGTGACGTGCTGCGCATGTTCAGCGGCAAGACCGTCGAGGTGCTCAACACCGACGCCGAGGGCCGGCTCGTGCTCGCCGACGCGCTGTGGGCCGCTTCGCAGGAGAAGCCGGACGCGATCGTGGACGTGGCGACGCTGACCGGCGCCATGGTGCTGGCGCTCGGCAGCCGCACCTTCGGCGTGATGGCCAACGACGACGCGTTCCGCTCCGCGATCGTGGAGACCGCCGAGGAGGTCGGGGAGCCGTCGTGGCCGATGCCGCTGCCGGAGCACCTTCGCAAGGGCATGGACTCGCCCACCGCCGACATCGCCAACATGGGTGAGCGCATGGGCGGCGGACTGGTCGCCGGTCTCTTCCTGCGGGAGTTCGTGGGCGAGGGGATCACCTGGGCGCACCTGGACATCGCGGGGCCGGCGTTCAACGAGGGCGGTCCCTTCGGGTACACGCCCAAGGGCGGTACTGGGTCCGCGGTGCGCACCCTGGTCCGGCTCGCCGAGCTGACGGCTGCGGGCGACCTGGGCTGACGTCGTTCCGGGTGAGGGGGCTCCGCGCGCGGGTAGGGCGGAGCCCCCTCTTCCATGCCCGCCTCTCCCGTGCGCTCAGCTGAACGTGGGACGTCTCACACACCGGCCCGGCGTCTCGTTCGGTGTGGACAAGTGCGAAGATGGGGCTCGGCAGGACAGGGCCCCCACCACAGGGCCGAAGAAAGAGCGGCCGGACACCAGCCGCCGCCCGGTCAACGCTGACCGGCGTACGGCGCACATGCATGGAGGACGTGACGTGGCGAACGACGCCAGCACCGTTTTCGACCTAGTGATCCTCGGCGGTGGTAGCGGTGGTTACGCTGCGGCCCTGCGCGGGGCGCAGCTGGGCCTGGACGTCGCCCTGATCGAGAAGGACAAGGTCGGCGGCACCTGCCTGCACCGGGGATGCATCCCCACCAAGGCCCTGCTTCACGCGGGCGAGATCGCCGACCAGGCTCGTGAGAGCGAGCAGTTCGGCGTGAAGGCCACCTTCGAGGGCATCGACATCGCCGGTGTGCACAAGTACAAGGACGGCGTGATCGCCGGCCTGTACAAGGGCCTCCAGGGTCTTGTCGCCTCCCGCAAGGTGACGTACATCGAGGGTGAGGGCCGACTGTCCTCCCCCACCTCCGTCGACGTGAACGGCCAGCGCGTCCAGGGCCGCCACGTCCTGCTGGCGACCGGCTCCGTGCCGAAGTCGCTGCCGGGCCTGGAGATCGACGGCAACCGGATCATCTCCTCCGACCACGCCCTCGTCCTGGACCGCGTGCCCAAGTCCGCGATCATCCTGGGCGGCGGCGTCATCGGCGTCGAGTTCGCCTCGGCGTGGAAGTCCTTCGGCTCCGAGGTCACCGTCATCGAGGGCCTGAAGCACCTCGTCCCGGTCGAGGACGAGAACTCCTCCAAGCTTCTTGAGCGCGCGTTCCGCAAGCGCGGCATCAAGTTCAACCTGGGCACGTTCTTCCAGAAGGCCGAGTACACGCAGGACGGCGTCAAGGTCAGCCTCGCCGACGGCAAGGAGTTCGAGGCCGAGGTCCTGCTGGTCGCCGTCGGCCGCGGCCCGGTCTCCGCCGGCCTCGGCTACGAGGAGCAGGGCGTCGCCATGGACCGCGGCTACGTCCTCGTCGACGAGTACATGCGCACCAACGTCCCGACCATCTCCGCCGTCGGTGACCTGGTGCCCACGCTCCAGCTCGCGCACGTCGGCTTCGCCGAGGGCATCCTGGTTGCGGAGCGTCTGGCCGGTCTGAAGACCGTCCCGATCGACTACGACGGTGTCCCCCGCGTGACCTACTGCCACCCGGAGGTCGCCTCCGTCGGTATCACCGAGGCCAAGGCCAAGGAGATCTACGGTGCGGACAAGGTCGTCGCTCTGAAGTACAACCTGGCGGGCAACGGCAAGAGCAAGATCCTCAACACCGCGGGCGAGATCAAGCTCGTCCAGGTGAAGGACGGTGCGGTGGTCGGCGTCCACATGGTCGGCGACCGTATGGGCGAGCAGGTCGGCGAGGCCCAGCTGATCTACAACTGGGAGGCGCTGCCGGCCGAGGTCGCGCAGCTCATCCACGCCCACCCGACTCAGAACGAGGCGCTCGGCGAGGCCCACCTGGCCCTGGCCGGCAAGCCGCTGCACGCTCACGACTGACCCTCGGTCACGAAGCGACGACACAGACTTCCGCAATTCGTAAGGAGCAACCGAAACCATGGCGGTTTCCGTAACCCTTCCGGCGCTCGGCGAGAGCGTCACCGAGGGCACTGTCACCCGCTGGCTGAAGGCCGAGGGCGAGCGCGTCGAGGCCGACGAGCCGCTGCTCGAGGTGTCGACCGACAAGGTCGACACCGAGATCCCTTCGCCCGCCGCCGGTGTCCTCGCCTCCATCAAGGTCGCCGAGGACGAGACCGTTGAGGTCGGCGCCGAGCTCGCCGTCATCGACGACGGCACGGGTGCCCCCGCTGCCGCCCCGGCCCCGGCCCCGGCCGCCGAGCCCGCTCCGGCCGCCCAGCCGGAGCCGGCCCCGCAGGCCGCTGCCCCGTCCACCGAGCAGGCCGCCCCTGCCCCGGCGCCCACCGCCGAGGCCACCGCCGGCGCCGGCTCCGCCGAGGGCACGGACGTCGTCCTGCCCGCGCTCGGCGAGTCCGTCACCGAGGGCACCGTCACCCGCTGGCTGAAGTCGGTCGGCGACAGCGTCGAGGCCGACGAGCCGCTGCTCGAGGTGTCGACGGACAAGGTCGACACCGAGATCCCCGCCCCCACCTCCGGCACGCTGCTGGAGATCGTGGTCGGCGAGGACGAGACGGCCGAGGTCGGCGCCAAGCTGGCCGTCATCGGTGTCGCGGGTGCCGCTCCGGCGGCGGCTCCGGCCCCTGCCCCCGCTGCCCCGGCTCCGGCTCCGGCCGCGCCCGCGGCCCCGGCTGCCCCCGCCGCTCCGGCCGCGCCCGCCGCTGCCGCCCCGGCTCCGGTCGCCCCCGCGGCTCCGGCTCCCGCGCCGGCCGCGCCGGCCCCGGTCACCCCGGCTCCGGCCGCTCCGGCCGCCGCCCAGGCGACGGACGAGGGCGCCTACGTCACCCCGCTGGTGCGCAAGCTCGCCGCCGAGAACGGCGTCGACCTGGCCACCGTCAAGGGCACCGGCGTCGGCGGCCGTATCCGCAAGCAGGACGTCATCGCCGCCGCCGAGGCCGCGAAGGCCGCCGCTGCCGCTCCGGCTCCGGCCGCCGCCGCTGCTCCGGCCGCCGCGAAGAAGGCGCCGGCCCTGGAGGTCTCTCCCCTCCGCGGCCAGACCGTCAAGATGCCGCGCATCCGCAAGGTCATCGGCGACAACATGGTCAAGGCGCTGCACGAGCAGGCGCAGCTGTCCTCGGTCGTCGAGGTCGACGTGACCCGCCTGATGCGTCTGCGCACGCAGGCCAAGGACTCGTTCGCCGCGCGTGAGGGCGTCAAGCTCTCCCCGATGCCGTTCTTCGTGAAGGCGGCGGCCCAGGCGCTGAAGGCCCACCCGGTCATCAACGCCAAGATCAACGAGGCCGAGGGCACGATCACCTACTTCGACTCCGAGAACGTCGGAATCGCGGTGGACTCGGAGAAGGGCCTGATGACCCCGGTCATCAAGGGTGCCGGCGACCTGAACATCGCCGGCATCGCCAAGGCCACGGCCGACCTGGCCGGCAAGGTCCGCGCCAGCAAGATCACGCCCGACGAGCTGTCCGGCGCGACCTTCACCATCTCCAACACCGGTTCGCGCGGTGCGCTCTTCGACACGATCATCGTGCCGCCGGGCCAGGTCGCGATCCTCGGCATCGGCGCCACGGTCAAGCGCCCGGCCGTCATCGAGACGGAGGAGGGCACGGTCATCGGCGTCCGCGACATGACCTACCTGACCCTCTCCTACGACCACCGCCTGGTCGACGGCGCCGACGCGGCCCGTTACCTGACGGCGGTCAAGGCGATCCTGGAGGCCGGCGAGTTCGAGGTCGAGCTCGGCCTGTAATCGCCGACGAAGCGGTACGACGCCCCGTCCGGAACTTCTCCGGGCGGGGCGTCGCTTTTTGGGGCGCCTGAGAGCTCGGTGTGGGGGGTCGTCGGGCGAGTGCGGGTAGTCGTGGGCTGGTCGCGCAGTTCCCCGCGCCCCTTGAGGTGGGTGCAGTGGACGCCCCCTGAGGGGCGCGGGGAACTGCGCGACCAGCCACAACCGACCCGCACCCGCCGAACGACACATCCCCCACCCCACTGGGCGCCCCACCCCAAATCCCGTGTAAGTCTCGTCTCACCTGCACCAAAGCCCCCCTGTCGGCCCTCCCAGCGGAGCGCACCCGCCGTATTGTCTAAACGTCAACGCGCCCTAAGGAGCCCTCATGACCGCCCCCGTCATCCACTCGCTGCGCGAACAGATCCGCGAGCACATCCTGGAGGGGATCATCAGCGGTCGCTGGCAGCCGGGCGAGCGGATCGTGGAGCGGCGTATCGCCACCGAGCTGGAGGTCAGCCAGACCCCCGTGCGCGAGGCACTGCGCGAGCTGGAGTCCCTGCGCCTGATCGAGTCGGCGCCGAACAAGGGCGTACGCGTCCGCAGCCTGACCGCCGCCGACCTGGAGGAGAGCTACCCGGTCCGGGCCGGCCTGGAGGCCATCGCCGCCGAGCTCGCCGCCGACCGTCTCGCCGAGGACTGCTCCGCCCTGGACCCGCATGTCACCGCGCTCTACGACGCCGACCGCAACTCCGACGGCACGGGCCAGGTCCGGCACACGGTCGCCTTCCATCGCGAGATGGTCCGCGCGGCCGGCAACTCCGTGCTGCTGCACACCTGGGAGGGCCTCGGCATCGAGGTCTTCACGGCCCTGTCCATCCGCTGGCTGGGCACCGTGCAGCAGTCGTACGCGGAGGAGCACGAGGAGCTGGTGGCGGCGTTCCGGCGCCGGGACCCCCGGATCGCCGAGATCGTCAAGGCGCATGTGCTCGGCTGCGCCCCCCGGCACGAATCCTGAGCGCGGCCCCGCTCATACGTAGCCTCACCTGCGAAAACCCGGGAAAAACGCGGCACCCGGTGCCTGCCCGAAAGGCACCGCGTGCCGACTTTCTCGTGATCAAGAGGTTTTCGCCCTCAACCCTTTGATCGATCATCGATCAGAGAGTTATTGTCGCCGACGGACCTCCACCGAGGTCTTCGCCCTGTCCTGCCAAAGACAAAGGGCAACCCCGAACCCTTACCGATGAGGGAACCCCCTTCGACTGAGGAAGGCGGCGACATGACCGACCCCAACGCCATCCAGCCGAGCGCGCTCGACCAGCTCCCCGACCGTGATCCGGAGGAGACCGCCGAGTGGCAGGCCTCGCTGGACGCGGTCGCCAAGGCGGCAGGTCCGCACCGCGCCGCATACCTGATGCGCCGCACGCTGGAGCGGGCCGAGGCGGGCGGCATCGCGCTGCCGAAGCTCCTCGAGACCGACTACGTCAACACCATCCCGACCGCCGCCGAGCCGTCCGTGCCCGGTGACGAGGAGATGGAGCGGAAGATCACCGCGTGGAACCGCTGGAACGCGGCCGCCATGGTGACCCGCGGCTCCAAATACGGCGTCGGCGGCCACATCGCCACCTTCGCCTCCGCGGCCTGGCTCTACGAGACCGGCTTCAACCACTTCTTCAAGGGCAAGGAGGCCGACGGGTCCGGCGACCAGCTCTACATCCAGGGCCACGCCTCCCCCGGCATCTACGCCCGCGCCTTCCTCGACGGGCGCCTCGACGAGCAGCACCTCGACAACTTCCGCCAGGAGGCGGGCGGCAACGGCCTGCCGTCGTACCCGCACCCGCGCCGGCTGCCCTGGCTGTGGGAGTTCCCGACGGTGTCCATGGGCCTCGGCCCGCTGTCGGCGATCTACCAGGCGCGCTTCAACCGCTATCTGACGGCGCGCGGGATCAAGGACGTCTCCGACTCCCACGTCTGGGCCTTCCTCGGCGACGGCGAGATGGACGAGCCGGAGTCCACGGCGGCACTCGCCCTGGCCTCCCGCGAGGGTCTGGACAACCTGACCTTCGTCATCAACTGCAACCTCCAGCGTCTCGACGGCCCGGTCCGCGCGAACTTCAAGATCGTGCAGGAGCTGGAGGCGCAGTTCCGCGGCGCCGGCTGGAACGTCGTCAAGACGATGTGGGGCACGGCCTGGGACGAGCTGTTCCAGCTCGACACCACCGGCGCGCTCGTACGCCGCCTGCGCGAGGTACCCGACGCGCAGGTGCAGACGTACCAGACCCGCGACGCGGCCTACATCCGCCAGGACTTCTTCGGCGCCGACCCCGCGCTGGTCGAGATGGCGAAGCTGCTGAGCGACGACAAGATCCTCGAGTGCTTCCACCTCTCCCGCGGTGGCCACGAGGCCCGCAAGGTGTACGCCGCCTACAAGGCCGCCGTCGAGTTCAAGGGCGCGCCGACCGTGGTCCTGGCCCAGACGGTCAAGGGCCACACCCTCGGTGAGGGCTTCGCGTCGAAGAACGCCAACCACCAGATGAAGAAGCTGACGGTGGACGAGTTCAAGACGATGCGCGACCTGCTGGAGCTGCCGATCTCCGACAGCGCGTTCGCCGACGGCCAGGTGCCCTACGGCCACCCGGGCGCCGACTCCGCCGAGGTCCGCTACCTCCAGGAGCGCCGCGCGGCCCTCGGCGGCCCGGCCCCGGCCCGCCGTGTGCACCCGGTGGCCCCGCTGCCGGCCCCGGCCGAGAAGGCGTTCGCGTCCTTCGACAAGGGTTCCGGCTCGCAGAACGTGGCCACCACCATGGCCTTCGTCCGCCTGATCAAGGACCTGGTCCGTGACAAGGAGTCGGGCAAGCGCTGGGTGCCGATCGTCCCGGACGAGGCACGCACCTTCGGTATGGAGTCGCTCTTCCCGTCCCTCGGGATCTACTCCCCCAAGGGCCAGACGTACGAGCCGGTCGACCGTGACCAGCTGATGTACTACAAGGAGGCCAAGAACGGCCAGATCCTCAACGAGGGGATCACCGAGGCCGGTTCGATGGCCGACTTCATCGCCGCGTCCACCGCGTACGCCACGCACGGCGAGGTGATGATCCCGTTCTACATCTTCTACTCGATGTTCGGCTGGCAGCGCACGGCCGACCAGATGTGGCAGCTCGGCGACCAGCTCGGCCGCGGCTTCCTCGTCGGCGCCACCGCGGGCCGTACGACCCTGACGGGCGAGGGCCTCCAGCACGCCGACGGCCACTCGCCGGTGATCGCGGCGACGAACCCGGCCGCGCTGACGTACGACCCGGCCTTCGCCTACGAGGTCGCGGCGATCGTCAAGGACGGTCTGCGCCGGATGTACGGCGAGGCCGCGCCGGGCGAGGACCCGGACGTCTTCTACTACCTGACCGTCTACAACGAGCCGATGCCGCAGCCGGCGAAGCCGTCCGGGCCCGGCGTCGACGAGGGCATCGTCAAGGGCCTGTACCGCTTCAACACGGCGGAGTCGGCGGGCCTCAGCCCGGTCGCGAACGCCCCGCGGATCCAGCTCCTCGGCTCCGGCACGGCGATCCACTGGACGCTCCAGGCGCAGAAGCTGCTCGCCGAGGAGTGGGGCGTGGCGGCCGACGTCTGGTCGGCGACGTCCTGGACGGAGCTGCGCCGCGACGCCCTGGAGGCGGACGCCGCGCTGCTGCGCGGTGAGGAGCGCGTCCCGTTCGTCCGGCAGGCGCTGCAGGGCGCCGACGGCCCGGTGCTGGCGGTCTCCGACTACATGCGCCAGGTCCCGGACCAGATCGCGCAGTGGGTCGAGCAGGACTACTCCTCCCTCGGCGCCGACGGCTTCGGTCTCTCCGACACCCGTGAGGCGGCCCGCCGTCACTTCGGCGTCGACGCCGAGTCGATCGTCGTGGCGGCCCTGGCCCAGCTCGCGAAGCGGGGCGAGGTCAAGGCGACCGCGGTCAAGGAGGCCCGGGAGAAGTACGGTCTGTAGGACCGAGCGACGACGACGAAGGGGTACGGCCACGGCCGTGCCCCTTCGTTGTCGGTGGGCCCCGGCATGATGGCCGTATGCGTGCTGCCCGGCTGATCAAGATGGTGCTGCTGTTGCAGTCCCGGCCCTCGATGACCGCCGCCGAGCTGGCGCGCGAGCTGGAGGTGTCCGAACGGACCGTCACACGGGACGCGCAGGCCCTGTCCGAGGCCGGGGTCCCGGTGTACGCGGACCGGGGGCGGGCCGGGGGGTACCGGCTGATCGGCGGGTACCGGACCCGGCTGACGGGGCTCGGGCGCAGTGAGGCCGAGGCGCTGTTCCTCTCCGGGGTGCCGGGGGCGCTGCGGGAGATGGGTCTGGAGGACGCCGCGTCCGCGGCCCGGCTGAAGGTGTCCGCCGCCCTGATGCCGTCCCTGCGCGACGCCTCCCGTACGGCGGCGCAGCGCTTCCATCTGGACGCCCCGAACTGGTTCAAGGAACCGAAGACCCCCCAGCTGCTGCCCGCGGTCGCGGACGCGGTGTGGGACGACCGGCGGATCGTGGCCCGCTACCGGCGCGGGGAGGCGGAGAGCGAGGCCGAGCGGGAGCTGGAGCCGTACGGGCTCGTGCTGAAGGCGGGGGTCTGGTACCTGTGCGCCCGGGTCGCCGGGCACGGGTCGTACCGGGTGTACCGCATCGACCGGTTCACGGCCGTGGAGGCCGCCGGTGAGCGGTTCGAGCGGGACGGCGAGTTCGACCTGCCGGAGTTCTGGGACGAGCGGGCCGAGCAGTTCGCGCGGTCCATCCTGCGGTCCGAGGTCGTGGTGCGGGTGTCCCCGGGCGGGGTTCGCAGACTGCCGTACACCGTGGATCCGCAGTCCGCGCGGGAGGCGCTGGAGGAGGCTGGCGCCCCGGACGGGGACGGCTGGGTGACGCTGACGCTGCCGGTGGAGTCCGAGGAGGTCGCCCACACCCAGCTCGCGTCGCTCGGCCCGGAGATCGAGGTCCTTCAGCCACCCTCGCTCCGGGAGCGCTTCGCGGGCGACGCGATACGGCTGGCGGCGCTGTACGACGGCTGACGCGATACGGCTGGCGGCGCTGTACGGCGGCTGACGCGATACGGCTGGCGGCGCTGTACGGCGGCTGACGCGATACGGCTGGTGGCGCTGTACGGCGGATGAGCCGTCGGCGCATAACAATCCGCCACACTCCACGTGCGCCCCACCCGTCCAGGGCCGATGCTTGACCCGTGATGGACGAGACGGAGTTCTGGGAGCTGGTGGACGGCGCGCGTGAGGGCGCCGAGGGTGACCCGGAGGAGCAGGCCGACCTGCTCGTGGACCGGCTGCTGCAACTGGACCCCGACGCCGTGCTCGACTTCGCCCGTCACTTCGAGGCCCGCTACAACCGCGCGTACACCTGGGACCTGTGGGGCGCCGCCTGGGTCCTGCTGGACGGGGCCAGCGACGACGCGTTCGACTTCTTCCGGTGCTGGCTGATCGGCCAGGGCCGCGAGGTGTACGAGGGCGGGGTGCACGACCCCGACTCGCTGGCCGACCTGCTGGACGACTTCGACGAGGAGTTCGACGGCGACGGCGAGGAACTCGGCTACGCCGCGGACGAGGCCTACGAGCAGCTCACCGGCACCGTCGCCCCCGACCTCGGCATCCCGCCCGCGCCCCCGGAGCCGGAGGGCACGCCGGTGGACTTCGAGAACGCCCAGGTGCTGGCGGAGCGCTTCCCCAAACTGTGGGAGCGGTTCAAGGACTGAGCCGGAGTTCCGGAACCTCAGGGACCTCGGCCTCGACCCCTCAGGCCACGGCCCGCCTGCGGCCCGGGTCCGACGGGATGTACGCCTGCGTCCGCTCGACCGTCACCGCGTGGTGCATCGGTGCCTGGTTGGCCTGGTCCAGCGCGGACGCCGTGACGGCGGCCGGCCCCAGGACGACGGTCGCGACCGCGCAGAGAGCCGTCCAGACCCGCTTGCCGCCGTGCCCGCTGTTGCTGCTGCTCATGTTCCCCACCTCCGGTCAGTGCGTGTTCATGACCATAGGGAGGCCGCCTCGGGAGGGTCCTTGAGCCGGCTACGAGAAACCTGTGGAGAAGGTTCACCTGCGGTCTCTTGACCGGTTGCGTGATCCGCGGCTTACGGTGGCCGCCCCGAACAGGAGCATCGAGTCCATGACCAGCCCGTACGTACGGGAGATCACGCGCGAGGACCATCTGTCCCATCTGCGGCTGTACCCCGACGCGAGCCATCTCCAGATCCCCGAGTGGGGCGATGTGAAGCCCGACTGGCGGGCGGAGAGCGTCGGCTGGTTCGAGGACGGGCCCGCCGGGGAGGTCCTGATCGCGTCGGCGCTGGTCCTGTACCGCCCGCTGCCCGGCACCCGGCGCTGTCTCGCCTATCTCCCCGACGGGCCGGGGATCGACTGGCGGGCCCCGCGGGTGGACCGTTGGCTGGACGCCCTGGTCGCCCATGTGGAGCGGCGCGGGGCGTTCTCGCTGCGGATGGGGCCGCCGCTGGTGGTGCGGCACTGGGAGGCGGACACCGTCGCGGCGGGCGTCGCCGACCCCGACGTACGGCATCTGCACGACCTGCCCGCGGACGGCCTCGACGGATACGCGCTGGACCTCGCGGAGCGGCTGGGGCGGCTCGGGTGGCGGCGGTGCGCGGACGGCAACGGCAGCGGTTTTGGCCTCGGCCAGCCGCGTTACGGCTGTCAGGTGCCGCTGGCGGGCCGCTCGACGGACGATCTGCGGGACGCCCTCGCGCCCCGCTGGCAGCAGTCCCTGGCGACCGCCGAGCGGGCGGGGGTCCTGGTGTCCTGGGGCACGGCGGCGGATCTGCCGGAGTTCTACCGCCTGTACACCGCGACCGCCGAACGCGACGGGTTCCGGGCCCGGCCCCTGATCTACTTCCAGCGTCTGTGGGCGGCCCTGAACGCGGTGGACGGCGACCGGGTGCGGGTCTACCTCGCCGAGTACGACGGCGAGGTCCTCTCCGCCGCACTCATGATCGGCGTCGGTTCCCGCGTCTGGCACTCCTACGCGTCGTCCGGGCGCCGGGGCCGTGAACTGCGCCCGAGCAGCGCCCTGTTGTGGCGAATGCTGGGCGACGCGAGACAGGCTGGGGCCCGCACGTACGACCTGCGCTCCATCACCCCCGCCCTGACGGACGACCGCCTCCTCGGCCGCCTCCTGTTCAAGACGGGGGCGGGCGGCAGGGCCGTGGAGTACCTGGGCGAGTGGGAACGCCCGGTGGGCAGCCAGGGGAAGGCGCTTCAGCGGGCGGTGGGGGTTTATCTGGGGCGGCGGTGAGGGGTGGGGTGGCGGGCGATGAGGGCCTGCCTTCTGGGCGCTGGTGAGGTGACGGCAGGTGCCGGGGGGCGCGTGGGCAGGGCCTGCCTTACGGGGCACTGTTGAGGAGACGGCAGATGCCGGGGTGGGGTGGCGGGCGATGAGAGCCTGCCTTCCGGGGCGCCGGTGAGGTGACGGCGGCGGGCGCGGTTGGTGGGGTCGGCTCGGGCGCGGGAGCGGTGGGCGTGGTCAGTGTCTGCCCTGGAGGCGGGCTGCTGTTTCTCTGATGTCCGGGAGGCGGGCGCTCAGGGCCGCGCCGGGGCAGGTGGTCATGTAGCCCTCGTTGTGGCCGGCGATGGCCGGAAGGTCGGCCGTGGTGCCTCTGGAGTAGCGACTGAGGCTGTTGCTGGAGGTAAGCGGAACCGTCGACCTGGGGTCCGTCTCGGAGAGGCCCAGCTTCCAGGCGGCGATCGCGGCGATCGCGTCGGTCATGGCCTTGGGGACGGGGACACCGGCGGTGAAGGTGCCGAGGGCGGCGATGCCGGCGGTGCGGTGGTTGAAGCCCTGCGTGTGGGCGCCGGTGACGGCGCGGTCGACGCCGCCCGCACGGCCCTCGTAGATCGTGCCGCACCGGTCGACGAGGAAGTTGTAGCCGATGTCGTCCCAGTCGCGGGAGCCGGTCTGGCCCGCGTACAGGTACCGGATGATGCGGGGTGTGTCGGCGCAGTCGTAGCCGTTGGGCGAGTCGGTGTGATGGACGAACACGGCGACGACCTTGTCGTCGTAGCGCGGGGGCGGCTGAGCGCGCCGGGCGTCAGCGTCCAGCCAGGCGGACCTGGGCACGATCTCCGGCCGGGCCGCCTGATGCGCCCCGACGGGCCGAGCCGCGACGGGCCGCTCCTCCTCGGCGACACTCCGCTCGACGCCTTGCGCGCACAGCAGCAGCGCGAGAACGGCGGCAAGGCCGGGAACGCAGGCGAGCAACACGACCAGCACCCCGGACACCCGCGCCCCGTCGACACCCCGCCACCACCCAACGCCCGGTCCCCGGCCCTGGCCCCCGGCTCCCCCCTGCCCCTGAATCCGCCCCCACCGCCGCGCCCGCAACCGCCGCCGAGCCCGGACCGACTTTCGAGAGGAGACCGATCCCGGAGCAGAGGCCGACTCCCGGACGGGGACCGCCCCCCGGACGGGGACCGCCCCCCGAGCACGGGCCGACTCCCTAGCAGGGGCCGACTCCCTAGCAGCGGGTGCCGACTCCAGAGCAAGGGCCGCCGTCCGAGCAGCGCCCGATTCGACGGCCTCCCGCCGCTCTCCGACCGCCTTCCCGACCGACGCCCGCCCTCGTCCCCGCAACACCCGCCGCCGAGCCCGCCGCTCGGCATGAGCCGGGGCGACCGTAGAGGCCCGCTCCTGCGGGGCGTCAGCGGGCCGGCCCTGCACGGCTTCCGGCTGCTCCGGTGAGAGGGTCTCGGTCTGCGTGGCGGCCGACTGCTCCGAGACGAGGGGCTTGACCTGCGGGGCAGCCGACTGCTCCGGCCCAAGAGGCGGCGCCTGCGAAGCCTGCTGCTCCGACACGAAAGGCTCGGCCTGCCGGGCAGCCGACTGCTCCGGCCCAAGAGGCGGCGCCTGCGAAGCCTGCTGCTCCGACGCGAGGGGCCCGCCCTGCGGGGCCTGCTTTGCCGACGCGGGACGCCGCGCCCCCTGGGCCGACTGTTCCGGCCCGGAGGGCGGCCCGTGGGGAGTCGGCTCATCCCGCACGACAGGTCGCTCCTGCGGAGCGGGCTCCTGCCGCTCGACGTCTCGCTCCCCCACCACCGCCTGATCTGGCCCCGCCGAGGCTGCCGCCCCGACCGTCCCCGCCCGCTCACCCTCCACCGCCCGCGAAGCCCCGGACGCCCCCGCGTCCGACGACGCCCGCTCCACAGGCCCCGCACCGCCTCTGCGTGCCCCCTCCACCCCGGTGGACTCGGGCCGCGCAGCGCCCACACCCCCACCGACCGCGCTACCCGCGGCCCCGTCCCCGGTCGCCTCCTCCCGCGCGCCGGCACCCTCTACGACCCCGCCGGCACCATCCCGCGCGCCCTCTACGACCCCGCCGGAACCACCCCGCGCACCCTCCACGCCCCCGCCGGAACCACCCCGCGCGCCCCCTAAGGCCTCGCCGGAAGTACCTTGCGCACCCTCTGCGGCCTCACCGGAAGCACCTCCCGCACCCCCTGCAGCCCCGCCGGAAGCACCTCGCGCGCCCCACCCCACCCCCGGTATCCGCGCAGCCCAAGGTATTCGTACGGCTCGAGGTCTTCGTCTCCCCCGTGTTCTCCGGAAGACCCTTCGGGTTACCCGTCGGAAGACAGACATGGTCCTACTGTCCGACGGATCCGGTCCGCCCGCGATGTGTGGTGTCACACGCAGTGGAACCATCGTCCCGGTCCGAGGCGTTTCTCCAGGTGCACGCGGCGTGGCCGGTTCCCGGCGGCGCGGTCGTGTGTGCTGATCAACAGGGGCTTTCCGCACGTACTAAGTGGTCCTAGGGAAAGGCGGCTCTGTGGACCTGCTCGACATCCTGCTGTTGCTGGTGATCCTGGCCTACGCGGCGTCCGGCTACCGCCGCGGCCTGGTCGCCGGCTGCGTCTCGCTCGCCGGTTTCGTCGGCGGCGCGGTGATCGGCGTATGGATCCTGCCGTGGATGATGGACCTGGTCACACCGGGTACGACACAGGCCACCGTGACCGCGGTGCTCACCGTGCTGGTCCCGGCCGTCGCGGTGCACGAGCTCGCGGGCCGGCTGGCCCTGCGGCTGCGCCGGGAGCTGGACCGCGGCCCGCTCAGGGTGGCCGACGGCGTCGGCGGAGCCGTGGCCAACTCGGTGGCCGTACTGATCGTCGCCTGGGTCGCCGCCAGCGTCCTCGCCGCCTCCTCCTCCCCGCTGCTCACCTCGGCGATCCGGGACTCCCGCCTGCTCGGCACCGTCCAGGACGCCATGCCGGAGACGACCCCGGCGTGGTTCTCGCGGGCCACCTCCGCCCTCACCGAGGCCGGCTTCCCGCAGGTCTTCAACCCGTTCGAGAACGAGTCGACGGCCGAGGTCGCCAAGCCCACCGGCGACAGCGTCACGGCCGCCGCGACGAACGCCGCCAAGCTCAGCACCGTCAAGATCGAGGGCTCCTCGGGCACCCAGGGCCGCGAGGGCAGCGGCTTCGTGTACTCCCCGCGGCACGTGATGACCAACGCCCACGTGGTGGCCGGCATCGACGAGCCGAGCGTCCGCGTCGGCGGCGTCGGGCGGTCGTACGAGTCACGGGTGGTGCTCTTCGACCCGGAGCGGGACGTGGCCGTGCTGTACGTCCCCGAACTGCGCGCCCCGGTCCTTAAGTTCGACGACGAGGCCGACCGCGGCGACTCGGCGGTCGTGGCGGGCTATCCGGAGGACGGCGACCTGAACCTCCAGGCGGCGACGGTCGCGAACCGGGTGCGGGCGACGGGCCAGAACATCTACAACGACGACACCGTCACCCGCGAGATCTACTCGATCCGCTCAACCGTCCGCCCCGGCAACTCCGGCGGCCCGCTGCTGACCACCGACGGCAAGGTGTTCGGCGTGGTCTTCGCCCGCTCCACCTCCGACGACGAGACCGGCTACGTCCTGACCGCGGCCGAGGTCGCCTCCGACGCCGGACGCGCGGCGAACGCGACCCGACCGGTGGACACGGGCGAGCTGGTCACTTCCTGAGGCCGCCCAAGGCGTGCGAAAGGCGCGCGGGATCGGTCGACGGCCCGTCGAGCCGGCTTCAGAGCGTCTGCCCCATGATCACGTCGTCCACGTAACCGCCCTCCAGGAAGAACTCCTCGGGCAGCACCCCTTCGACCACGAACCCCTCGGACTCGTACAGCTTGCGGGCCGGTGTGTTGTGGCCGAGGACCCGCAGGGTGAGCCGGCGCGCTCCCCTGCGGCGGGCCTCCTCGACCACCGCGCGGATCAGCGCCCGCCCGACGCCGTGCCCCCGCGCCTCGTCGGAGACGGCGAGGCCCTGGATCTGGCGCACATGCGCGTTCGAGGCGAGCGGGGTGGGGAATCCGAGACGGACGTAGCCGACGATGCGGCGGTCGAGTTCGGCGACGAGATGGTCACCGGGGGCGTGGCGCTCGTCGAAGAACGGCGAGTAGGGCGGCTGCGGGCGCGGCGTGACCGCATGCAGATGCGACCACGTGCGACGGTCGAGGAGGGAGAGTTCCTCCTCGTCGTCCGGCAGGGCGATGCGTATGTACGGAGACTGGTGGGGCTCGGGCATGAGCGCCACCCTAAGTCCCGGGTGCGCGAACCCGACCGGGGTTTTATGTGGTCAGAGGCAGGATGGAGTTATGGAACTTTCAAGAATCGCCGTGGCGGGCTCCTCCGGACTCATCGGCGGGGCACTCGTGCGCTCCTTGACGGCCGACGGCCACGAGGTCGTACGGCTGGTGCGCCGGGCGCCCAGGTCCAGGGACGAGGTGCGCTGGGACCCGGAGAACGGCTCGGTGGACGCGGCGGGGCTCGCCGGGTGCGCCGCGGTCGTCAACCTCGCCGGGGCGAACGTGGGCTCGCGGCGCTGGACGGAGGAGTACAAGGCGACGCTGCGGTCCGGCCGGGTGCGGGGCACGGCGGCGCTGGCGCAGGCCATCGCGTCGCTGAAGCCCGAGGAGCGGCCGCGGGTCTTCGTCAACGGCAGCGCGATCGGCTACTACGGCGAGACCGGCGGGCGCGCCGTCGACGAGAGCGCCCCGGCCGGCGAGGGCTTCCTGCCCTCCCTGGTCGTCGACTGGGAGGCCGCGGCGGCCCCGGCCCAGGAGGCGGGCGTGCGGACGGTGTTCCCGCGCACGGGGCTGGTGGTGGCCCGCGAGGGCGGGGCCTGGGAGCGGCTGTTCCCGTTGTTCAAGGCGGGGCTCGGCGGACGGATGGGCGACGGGCGGCAGTACTGGTCGTTCGTCGCGCTGCACGACGAGGTGGCGGCGATCCGGCATCTGCTCGACACCGACGGTCTGTCGGGGCCGTTCAACGTGACCGCGCCGCAGCCGGTGACCAACCGTGAGATCACCGAGGTCATGGGCCGGGTGCTGCGCCGGCCGACCCTGTTCGCGGTCCCCGCGCCGGTGCTGAAGACCGTGCTCGGCGAGATGGCGGGGGATGTGCTGGGCAGTCAGCGGGTGCTGCCGGCGCGGCTGCTGGAGTCCGGGTTCGTCTTCGCGTTCCCGGAGATCGAGGGTGCGATCAGGGCGGCCGCCGGGTAGCAGACCGGGCGGTCACCCGGGTCGGTATGCGACCACCGTGCGACCGTGCTCTGTCGATGCGCGACTGTTCCTGACCGATCACGGCCCTAACCTCGTCCCGAACTCGGGTATCCCCGGAGCCTGTTGGGGGCATGACGTCTCCACCGGCCGCGCAACCTCGAGGAGGGGCACGTGCTTGAGCCCGCGTACCAGGCGGACGTCGTCATCGTGGGAGCCGGGGTCGCCGGACTCTCCGCGGCGCATCGGCTGACCAGCGCAGGAGTAACGACCGCAGTCCTGGAGGCCGCCCCTTACCCGGGCGGCCGCATGTCGACCGAGAAGGTCGACGGGTTCCGACTCGACCGGATCGGGCAACTCCTGTCGACGTCGTACCCCGAACTACGCCTGACACCGGGCCTCGACGCACTCGCGCTGCGCCCGTTCGCCCCCGGCGTGCTGCTGCACAGCGACGGACGCCGGCAGCGCGCGGGCGCGGTACCGAGCGCGATGGGCGCAAGGCGCGCGAGGGGCGCACTGCACGCGGTGCGCGCCCTGGCAAGCGCCCCTCGGACGGGGGCCGCACGGGCCCCGGGGCAGTCCTCGGTCCCGAGGGTGCGCGCGGGCGCCCCGCTGGGCAGCGCCGTCGACCAGGCCCGGCTCGGTGCCGCGCTGGCCCGGCTGGCCTCCTCCCCCGTCGAACGGCTGCTGGCCCGGCCCGAGTTGCCGGCCGGCCGGGCGCTCGCGGAGCGGGGGGTTCCGGCGCGGACGGTCGACGGTTTCCTGCGGCCGCTGCTGGCCGCCCTGCTGTGCGACCCCGAGCTGACCACGTCCAGCCGGTGCGCGGACCTCGCGCTGCGCGCCTTCGCGAGCGGACGGCTGTGCGTGCCCGAGGGCGGCGCCGAGGCGCTGCCGGAGCTGCTGGCGCGCTCACTGCCGCCGGGCACGGTGCACACCGGGGTACGGGTGACGTCGATCGCCACGACGTCCGTGACCACCGCCGAGCACGGCGAGATACGGTGCCGGGCCGTGCTCCTGGCGACGGACGCCCGGACCGCCGCCGAGCTGCTGCCGGGCCTGCGCGTACCCGACTTCCACCCCGTCACCGTCGTCCACCACACGACCGACGAGCCGCCGACGACCGGCGCGTCCCTGCTCCTGGACGCCGACCGGGGCGGCCCGGTCGCCCACACGGCACTGATCAGCCAGGTCGACCCGACCCGCGCACCGGCGGGCCGGGCCCTGATCTCCTCGACGGTCCTGGGCACCCCGCCACCCGACATCGACACGGCGGTACGGATGCACCTCTCCCGGCTCTACGGCACCTCCACGTCCCGCTGGGAGACGCTCGCCGTGCACCACACTCCGGAGGCGGTCCCGGCGATGCGCCCACCGCACGACCTGCGCCGTCCGGTGCGCCTCCTGGCGGGCCTGTACGTCTGCGGCGACCACCGCGACACCAGCACGGTCCAGGGCGCCCTCCACTCGGCCCACAGGGCGGCGGCGGCCATCCTGACGGACCTGGGATCGGCGGGCTCACTGCACCGCGCGGAACCGTTACGGGCAGCGGCCTGAAGGCCAACCGCGCACCCGCGCCCCTTCAGGGGCGCGGGGAACTGCGCGATCAACCGCGACGGACCCGCACCCGGCACACAACCGGCCGGAGTCACGGCGCCGCCCCGTCGGCCTACCCCAGCGCGGCGACCTTGTCGCGATACCCCCGCACCGGCGCCGCGTCCCGATACGGCTCCAGCCTCCGCTCGAAGTCCCGGACGTACTCGACCGCCCGCACCGACCGCATCTCGGAGGCAGCGCCCGCCGCCTCCGCGCCCAGCGCACAGGCCTGGTCCAGCTCGCCGAGCCCGAGACGGGCGGAGGCGAGGACGACCCGGCTGAACAGCCGGCTGCGGGCGTAGGCGGGGGCGCGCAGTTGCAGGGAGCGCTCGGCGTGCTGGGCCGCCGCGCGGAACTGCTGCAGGTCCCGGTGGCAGTGCCCGAACTCGTCGGCGAGCTGGGCCTCGTCGAAGAAGCGGGCCCAGTACGGGACGTCGTCGCCCGGCCGGGCCCCTTCCAGGGAGCGCTCGGCCCGGACCAGCGAGGCCGTGCAGGCACGCACCTCGCCGAGTACGCCGTGTCCGCGGGCCTCGCAGGCGTGCAGCAGGGCCTGGACGACCGGCGGCGCGCTCGTGCCCACGCCCTGCTGGGCCACCCGCGCCAGCTGGACGGCCTCCCGGCCGTGCCCGAGGTAGACGGCCTGGCGGCTCATCGTGACGAGGACGTAGGAGCCGTAGGGCCGGTCCCCGGCGGCCTGCGCGAGCCGCAGGGCCTGCACGAAGTAGCGCTGCGCGAGTCCGTGCGCGGCGATGTCGTACGACGTCCAGCCCGCGAGGCGGGTCAGGTCGGCGGCGGCCGCGAACAGGCGCCGGCCGGTCTGCTCGCCGTAGGTGCCGCGCAGCATCGGCTCGCACTCGTGCTCCAGGTAGCGCACCAGTGCCTGCCGGGCGTGGCCGCCGCCGTACATGTCGTCCAGGGAGCGGAACAGCTCGCCGACCGAGCGCAGGGCGGCGATGTCACCGCCGGTGACCTTCTGCCCGGGACCGCGCTCGGCCTGGGGGCGCTGACGGGACGGGGTTCCCCCGGGTTCGAGCGAGGCCGGGAACTTCGGGGAGGCCACGGGACGGGCCTGGGCCGGGATGCGGGCGATCGGCTCGCCGCGGGCGACCTTGTCGTCGGCGCGGCCGATCAGCCAGTCCCGGCTGGGCACGACGAGTCCGGCCGGGGTGAAGGCGATCTTGCGCAGCTCGGCGTGGCTGCCGGAGTCCTTGCGCCACAGGCCGCTGACGATGTCGACGGCCTCCTCGGGGGTCGCGGCGAACTCCAGGCCCGCGTACACGGGTGCGCAGGCGTCGAGGCCCAGGTCCTGGGCGCTGAGCCGGCGGCCGAGGCGCCGGGTGAAGACCTCGGCGATCAGGGCCGGGGTCGTGCCGCGCGGCTGCTGCCCGCGCAGCCAGCGGGTGACCGATGTCTTGTCGTATCTCAGATCAAGCCCGTGTTCGAGGCCGAGCTGGTCCACCCGACGGGCTAGACCCGCGTTGGAGAATCCCGCTTCTGCGATGAGCGCGGCGAGCTGGCGGTTGGGAGTGCGCTGCGCGGGTCGTTCCGTCATCTGCGGTGCGGTCTCCTGCCTTTCGGGCCTCGCGGGGCCTTGTGGCCGACGAGTGCCCGGATTGCCGGTGAGCAGCCATTTTGGCCTCTCGAACGGCGCGAATGTAGCGGAGAGTAAGCAGCCGATCGCACATTTCGGCGTCCATTCATCCGATCGTGTGAGGATTGCCCCACCGGGCTGACGCGGGCCGCGGGATCGCACTCGAACGGGCCGGTCGTACAGTGGCGTAGGCACGCTTTGTGCCTTACGACGTTCTGGGCTCTTCCAGGGAGGCGCTTGCCGTGAGTGAGTTGCGGTTCGTCCGCATGGGATTCGGCGCGGAGGCCGTCGAGTACCAGCAGGCGTGGGACGAGCAGCGCCGGGTGCACGCGGCGCGGTTCGCGGACGAGATCTCCGACACGGTCCTGCTGCTCGAACACCCTCCGGTCTACACGGCGGGCCGGCGCACGGCGGACAACGAGCGGCCCCTGGACGGCACGCCGGTCATCGACGTGGACCGCGGCGGCAAGATCACCTGGCACGGCCCGGGCCAGCTGGTCGGCTACCCGATCCAGAAGCTGCCCCGTCCGGTGGACGTCGTGGCGCACGTACGACGGCTTGAGGACGCCCTGATCCGCACGTGCGCGGAGTTCGGCCTGGAGACCACGCGAGTCGAGGGCCGCAGCGGCGTATGGGTGCTCGGCGACCCGGTGGAGCAGCGCCCGGCGCTCGGAGGACTGGCCCTGGACTTCGACCCGCGGCTCACCGACGAGGAGTTCGACCCGCGGCTGAACGGCCCCGAGTACGCGCCCTCCAACGCCGGCCAGCGGCGCGAGGACCGCAAGATCGCGGCGATCGGGATCCGGGTGGCCAAGGGCGTGACCATGCACGGCTTCGCACTGAACGTGAACCCGGACAACAAGTGGTTCGACCGGATCATCCCGTGCGGGATCCGGGACGCGGGGGTCGCCTCGCTCGCCGCCGAGCTGGGCCGGGACGTCACCATCGACGAGGTGCTGCCGGTCGTCGAGCGGCATCTGCGGGACGTACTGGAGAACGCGGACCTGAAGCCACGACTGATCGAGACCGCGACCGCCTGAGGAAGGGAATCAGCCCGGAAGTCATGGGGTTGGCCTGACGGCAGGGCTGAGTAAACACGGGCGTACCCTGGTGTACGCCGACGAATCGAAGCACAGGGAGCCGACGTGTCCGCAGTCTCACCGGACGGACGCAAGATGCTGCGCCTGGAGGTCCGCAACAGCCAGACCCCCATCGAGCGCAAGCCCGAGTGGATCAAGACCCGGGCGAAAATGGGTCCCGAGTACACGAAGATGCAGAGTCTCGTGAAGAGCGAGGGCCTGCACACGGTCTGCCAGGAAGCCGGCTGCCCCAACATCTACGAGTGCTGGGAGGACCGCGAGGCGACCTTCCTCATCGGTGGCGACCAGTGCACCCGGCGCTGCGACTTCTGCCAGATCGACACCGGCAAGCCCGAGGCGCTCGACCGTGACGAGCCGCGCCGCGTCGGCGAGTCCGTGGTCACCATGGACCTGAACTACGCCACCATCACCGGCGTCGCCCGCGACGACCTGGAGGACGGCGGCGCCTGGCTGTACGCCGAGACCGTGCGCCAGATCCACGCGCAGACGGCCGGCCGCGAGGGCGGGCACACCAAGGTCGAGCTCCTCGCCCCCGACTTCAACGCGGTCCCCGAGCAGCTGGCCGAGGTCTTCTCCTCCCGCCCCGAGGTCTTCGCGCACAACGTCGAGACGGTGCCGCGGATCTTCAAGCGGATCCGCCCCGGCTTCCGCTACGAGCGCTCCCTGAAGGTCATCACCGAGGCCCGCGACTACGGCCTGGTCACCAAGTCCAACCTGATCCTCGGCATGGGCGAGACCCGCGAGGAGGTCAGCGAGGCGCTGAAGCAGCTGCACGACGCCGGCTGCGAGCTCGTGACCATCACGCAGTACCTGCGCCCGAGCGTGCGCCACCACCCCGTGGAGCGCTGGGTCAAGCCGCACGAGTTCGTGGAGCTGAAGGATGAGGCCGAGCAGATCGGCTTCTCCGGTGTGATGTCCGGTCCGCTGGTGCGGTCCTCCTACCGCGCCGGGCGGCTGTACCAGATGGCCGTCGAGAAGCGTGGCGCGTACGTCGCCTCGCAGGCCGTCTGATGGCACGGAGTGCCACTCGGCGCATGTGAATCTGCGCACAAGCAACCGGCTGCAAGCGGAATCCGATTGACGCGGTCCTGGACGTCCCCGCAGATAGGGGCCTCATCAGGGCCGCGTCAAGTTTTTCGGACGGCGCATTAAGGCTTCATTGGTGTTTGACCGGTCGGTCACGCCCTGGTAACACCAATCAGTGACCCTGGTTGTACACCCCGTGCACCACCCACCGAAGCCGCCATCCCGAGGGGGGACCTCCACCATGCAGGCCGCGCCGGTTCGCGCCACCGCCATCCCGTCGTTCACCACTGCACTGCGTGCCGTCGAGTCGCTGCTGATGAGCAGCGGCCAGCGCACCGCCCGCCGCAACGCCTGGACCTCCGTCCTGGAGGACCGCCGGCGCGCGAAGGACCGCGTGGAGGCCGAGCGCGTCCTCGACCAGACCCCCGCTCCCCGCCTCTGAGGGCGCTGCCGTCGAAGGCGCTTGTGCGGCCACGTAGACTTCGTGGCATGGCGAGGAAGGACACGGCAGCGGACGCTGCGAACCCCGGGCGACTCAAGCAGATCGCTCTGACCTACAAGATGACCCGCAAGGCCGACAAGAAGATCGGTCTTGTACTCGCGGCTGTCGGAATCGTCACCTTCGGTGTCTTCCTCGCGATCGGTTTCTTGATCGGTCACCCCATCTATCTCGGCATCCTGGGCCTGCTGCTCGCCTTCCTCGCGACGGCGATCGTGTTCGGGCGCCGGGCCGAGCGGGCCGCATTCGGTCAGATGGAAGGCCAGCCGGGCGCAGCAGCGGCCGTGCTGGACAACATCGGCCGGGGCTGGTCGACCACCCCTGCGGTGGCGATGAACCGCAGTCAGGACGTGGTCCACCGGGCCGTCGGCAAGGCCGGCATCGTGCTGGTCGCCGAGGGCAACCCGAACCGGGTGAAGACCCTGCTGGCCGCCGAGAAGAGGAAGATGAACCGCATCGTCGCGGACGTGCCGGTGCACGACATCATCGTCGGCACGGGCGAGGGCCAGGTCGAGCTGAAGAAGGTGCGGACCACCATGCTGAAGCTGCCGCGCGTGCTGACCGGCCCCCAGGTGACCGCCACCAACGACCGGCTCAAGGCCATGGGCGACCTGATGAGCAACATGCCGTTGCCGAAGGGCCCCATGCCCAAGGGCATGAAGCTGCCGAAGGGCGGGCCGAAGGCTCGCTGATCACCCCGTACAAGTAAGGGGGCGCCCGGTTCACACCGGGCGCCCCCTTCGTCGTACGGCCGTCTTCTCGCCGTGTCGGCGTCTTCGCCGTACCGCCGTCAGATGCGGACTTCCACGGTCTGTGCGAGCCGGTCGTGCAGGCCGCGGCCGTCGCGGTCCCAGATCAGGGCCGGGATGGCGACGCACAGCAGGGCCGTGCGCAGCAGGGCGCGCAGCGGGTTGACCGTGCCGCTCTCCAGGGCGACCACGCGCAGGCCGAAGAGGCGCTTGCCCGGGGTGAAGCCGACCGTGCCGACGGTCAGGACGCCCAGCACGAAGAACAGCAGCAGGGCCCAGTTGCTGGTCGCCTGGCCATAGCCGTCGGTGATGAGACCGTATGCGATCAAGACGCAGAGGCCCCAGTCCACGGCGAGTGCTCCGAGCCGTCGCCCCGGGCGGGCGATGGAGCCCGGCCCCTCCTCCGGGAGGCCGAGCTGCTGACCCCTGTATCCGAAGTCGACACCGGCGTCCTCGGCGGCCGCGCGGGGGCCCGAGAGCCAGGATCCGATTGCTTGCCTCTTGTCCACGCGACCACGGTACTGCGCCCGTTTTGGGATGTGGACAGGAGGGGTGAGGAGCGGGATGTCCGGTTAACGTGTGCGAAACAAATGGGTCACGCCCGAGAAATCACCCGTCCCTAGGGTCGAGGTCAGCGTGTGCCACCGCACTGGCCGCACGAACGAACTACCACCCCGGCGCGGACGGGCCGGGAGTAGGAGGAGCTGGATGTTCCAGAACGCTGACGAGGCCAAGAAGTTCATCGCGGACGAGGACGTCAAGTTCATTGATGTCCGGTTCTGCGACCTGCCGGGTGTGATGCAGCACTTCACGATCCCGGCCACGGCCTTCGACCCGGCCGAAGAGCTCGCGTTCGACGGCTCCTCGATCCGCGGCTTCCAGGCCATCCACGAGTCCGACATGGCGCTCCGCGCCGACCTGTCCACCGCGCGCGTCGACCCCTTCCGCCGCGACAAGACGGTCAACATCAACTTCTTCATCCACGACCCGATCACGGGCGAGCAGTACTCCCGTGACCCGCGGAACGTGGCGAAGAAGGCCGAGGCCTACCTCGCCTCCACCGGTATCGCCGACACCGCGTACTTCGGTCCCGAGGCCGAGTTCTACGTCTTCGACAGCGTGCGCTTCAAGACCGCCGAGAACGAGGCGTACTACCACATCGACTCCGAGGCGGGTGCCTGGAACACGGGCGCGCTGGAGGACAACCGCGGTTACAAGGTCCGCTACAAGGGTGGTTACTTCCCGGCCCCGCCGGTCGACCACTTCGCCGACCTGCGTGCGGAGATCTCCCTGGAGCTGGCCGCTTCCGGCCTCCAGGTCGAGCGCCAGCACCACGAGGTGGGCACCGCCGGCCAGGCCGAGATCAACTACAAGTTCAACACGCTGCTCGCCGCGGCCGACGACCTTCAGCTCTTCAAGTACATCGTGAAGAACGTCGCCTGGCGCAACGGCAAGACCGCGACCTTCATGCCGAAGCCGATCTTCGGTGACAACGGCTCGGGCATGCACGTCCACCAGTCGCTGTGGACCGGCGGCCAGCCGCTCTTCTACGACGAGGCCGGTTACGCGGGCCTGTCGGACACCGCCCGCTACTACATCGGCGGCATCCTCAAGCACGCCCCGTCGCTGCTCGCCTTCACCAACCCGACGGTGAACTCGTACCACCGTCTGGTGCCGGGCTTCGAGGCGCCGATCAACCTGGTGTACTCGCAGCGCAACCGCTCCGCCGCGATGCGTATCCCGATCACGGGCTCGAACCCGAAGGCCAAGCGCGTCGAGTTCCGTGCGCCCGACTCCTCCGGCAACCCGTACCTGGCGTTCTCGGCCCTGCTGCTCGCGGGCCTGGACGGCATCAAGAACAAGATCGAGCCGGCCGAGCCGATCGACAAGGACCTCTACGAGCTGGCTCCCGAGGAGCACGCGGGCGTCGCCCAGGTCCCGACCTCCCTCCCGGCCGTCCTCGACCGCCTCGAGGCCGACCACGAGTTCCTCCTCCAGGGCGACGTCTTCACGCCGGACCTGATCGAGACGTGGATCGACTACAAGCGCGCGAACGAGATCGCCCCGCTCCAGCTGCGTCCGCACCCGCACGAGTTCGAGATGTACTTCGACGTGTGATCGACGCCTGACCGAGGCAACCACGCCCGCGCCCCCGCTGTCGTACCGACGGCGGGGGCGCGGGCGTATGTTCTATTCTGCCGGTGACACGACACGGGGGTGGACGGGATGCCTGAGCACGAACAGGACGATCACGAGCGGGAGTTCGACCTGCGGTGGGCGGACAACGCCGAGCACAAGGAGCCCTCGGCACGGGCCCGCATGCTCGCCGCCCGCTGGAAGGAGAACCCGCCCGAGCCGCAGCCCTTCCGAGCCGACCCGGACCATGTCGCCTCCCGCGGCCGGTCGTCCTGGGTGTCGACGACGGTGATCCTCGGCAGCGTGGCCGCGTTGATCGTCCTGCTGGGCTACATCAACTTCCGAGCGCCGTACTAGCCGCGCGCCGGGGCGGGTCCCACCGGGGAGGGCGGCCCGATATTTCCCGCGACCGGGATGTGTCCTCCGGCGTCGATATTTCCCGCGACCGGGATGTGTCCTCCGGCGTCGATATTTCCCGCGACCGAGCCGTCTCCTCCGGCCTACGATCACCCGACGGATCGGGCTGAGCGGGGGCGGGTATGGGCCGGAGCCCGCTCCTTCACAGCCTTCGTCGCCCCGTAGCCGCCGTCCGCGACCACGCCGTCCCCGACGCACAGGAACCCTTTGCCGCTCCTAGGGTCCTTCGGGACCGCTTCATGGGGTGGGGCGGAGGCACACTGGGCAGTGGGACGAGTGCCTGAGTGCGGGGTGGTGCAAGATGCAGAGCCGCTTCCGGAGTGATCGGCAGTTGACCGCTCGTATGGGCGTCACGCTGTTTCTGCTCGGGTTGTTGTACGTGGGTTTCGTGGCCGCGCTGGTCGTGCTGCTGAAGTCCTGGGTGCTCGTGGTGGTCGTGGCGGCCGGTCTGCTGGGTGCGCAGTACTGGTTCTCCGACCGGGTCGCGCTGTTCGCGATGCACGGGCGGGTCGTGGAGCGGGAGGAGTTTCCCGCGCTGCACGGGGTCGTCGACCGGCTGTGTGCCATCGCCGACATGCCTAAGCCCGTCGTCGCCGTTTCGGACATGGACATGCCGAACGCGTTCGCGACCGGGCGCAATGCCGATCACGCCGTGATCTGCGTGACCACGGGGCTGCTGCGGCGGCTGGAGCCGGACGAACTGGAGGGTGTGCTCGCGCACGAGCTGTCGCACGTGGCGCACAAGGACGTCGCCGTCATCACCGTCGCCTCGTTCCTCGGGGTCATCGCGGGGCTGATCGTGCGGTTCGCCTTCTACAGTCAGCTGTTCGGCGGCGGGCGCCGGGACCAGAACACGGCCGCGATCTTCGCCGCCGTGCTCGGGGTGTCCGCGGCCGTCTACGCGATCAGCTTCCTGCTGATCCGGGCCCTGTCCAGGTACCGCGAGCTCGCCGCCGACCGGGCCGCTGCCCTGCTCACCGGGCGGCCCTCGGCCCTGGCGTCCGCGCTGACCAAGGTCTCCGGCGACATCGCCCGGATCCCGACGAAGGACCTGCGGACGGCGCAGGCCTTCAACGCCTTCTACTTCACCCCGGCGCTGGGCCGTGACCCCGGCATCGCCCAGCTCTTCTCCACCCACCCGAGCCTGGAGCAGCGACTCGAACAGCTGGGGCGGATCTCCGCCGAGCTGGGCGAGGCGGCGGCTCCCGAAGGGGCGTGAGATGGGGCTGCTCGACATCCTGCTCGGCCGTACGAAACCGGTCGCGCCCGATCTCGACCGGCTGTTCGCGCTGCCGTCGGCGGCGGTGACGCTGGAGGCGGCGGCCGGGTTCCGCCCGACCGGCAGCGGGGCGGTGTGCTTCGCCACGGTCGAGGGCGCCGCCTTCGACCAGACGCACCGCGAGGTCCAGGCGCTGCTCGACGCGGACGCCGAACGCGACGGCCGGCCGGTGCAGCTCACCCGGGACGACTACGGCTACTCGTGGCTGGTCTCCCGACGCTCGCCCGATCAGCTCCCGGACCTGGTCAACGACCTGCACGCGGTGAACAGCGCGATGGAGGTCAACGGCTTCGGCCCGCAGCTGCTGTGCTCGCTGGTGGGATTCGAGGACACCCGGGACGACAGGGACCAGCGGCTCGCGCTCGTCTATCTCTACAAGCGCGGCACCTTCTATCCCTTCGCGCCGCTTCCCGGCACGGCCGAGCGGCGCGACAACCCCTTGGAGCTGCGGGTGAAGGCCGCCCTCGCGGGCGACCTGCGGATCGAGCAGGACCTGAACCGCTGGTTCCCGGTGTGGGGTGCCCCCGGCCTCTGACCGGGGGCACCCTCAACCTCGGGTCACCACCACAGGTGGTCTCACTTGCTCTTCTCGCGCTCCTGACGACGGGACTCCAGGGGGCGCTCGCGGCGGTAGCGGCGCTCCCACTTGGCCTGCATGTCGCGGCGGTCGCGGTAGGAGCGGTAGTCCGCGGGCATGGCGCCTCCGGACGACGATCCTCCGCCGGGCCCTCCCCCGGGCCTGCCGGTCGGCGCCGAGGGGCTCCGGCCGTACTGGAGGTAGAGGAAGAGCACGGCGACCGCGGCCAGCCAGTAGACGTGGTTTCCGAATCCTAGGATCACCAGGACGACAGTCCCGGACATGACGATGGTGCCCATCACGGGCCTCCGTGGGCGTGGGTCGGTACTGAGCGGTGCGTGAATGTCTCCGACGGGGCGCTGGGGGACGGGCGACCGTCCGTCGGTGCGTAGAGAGTAGCCCCGGGTCCGCAGGGTGACGCCTTCCCTGCGGGAAGCGGCGTGAACAGCTCCGTTACGCATGTCCAGGGTAGGGATCCCGTCACTGCGTGTGCATCTCCTTTTCCGGGGGCGGGAGTTCGGCAGGGGTCCGGTGTGAATGAATGGAGCGCATGACCGAGCTCTCCTCCTTCACCCACGCCCATGACGGCGAACTCCTCAGCGGGGTCCACGGCGGCGCCGCCGACGGCCCCGCGGCCACCGTCGTTCTGCTGCACGGTGCGGGCATCGGCAGCAAGGAACGGCTGCTCCCGATGCTCGCCGAGTTCGTGTCCCGGGGCTGCCACGGACTGGCCTTCGACTTCTCGGGGCACGGTGAAAGCAGCGGCGAACTACGGGAGTTGAGCCTGCGCCGGCGCTTCGAGCAGGCGGTCGCGGTCATCGACGCGCGGGTGCCGGCGGACGGCCCGCTGATCGTCGTCGGGTTCAGCATGAGCGGACAGACAGTGACGGATCTCGTGGGGCACTACGGGGAGCGCGTGACGGCGGTGGGCCTGTGCGCGCCGGCCGTGTACGCCCAGGAGGCATGGGACGTGCCCTTCGGCGAGGGGGACGGGCGGTTCAGCGAGATCATCCGCAGGCCGGACGGCTGGCGCGCGGCGCCCGCGCTGGACGTACTGCGCGCCTACCAGGGGCGGGCCGTGCTCGCGGTGCCGGAGACGGACGCGATCATCCCGCCGGAGGTGACGGCGGCGGTGCAGGACGCCCTGGCCGCCAAGGCGCGGTTCACGCGGTTCGACGTGCCCGGCGCCGAGCACATGCTGGGGATGTGGTTCGAGCAACACCCCGAGAACCGGCGGGAGTTCGTCACGGCCGTACTGGCCACCACCGGCGACCGCTGAGCGCCGGTCAGGCGCCGGGTACGGCCCTCACCACGCCCGCCTCCACGGCCGCGCCGAGGGCCGTGTGGTCGTTGACGGTCTGGTCGGCGTAGGCCAGCGCGAAGTCGGCCACCGCGCGCTCGAAGGTGTCGGCGCCGCCGAGGTAGCCGGCGATGGCGATCCGGTCGCCGGAGCGGGCATGGGCCCGCGCGAGGGCGGTGCCGCACAGGCGGGCGTAGGCGCACAGGTCGGCCGGGCTCATCGAGGCCACGTCCGCCGAGCCCTTCATGTCGCGCAGCTGGCGCCAGTAGAACGCGCGCCCCTGCGGCCCCGACATCCAGCCCAGGAAGATGTCGCCGGCGGCCTGCAACAGCCGCTGCCCGGCGACGACACGGTGACCTGGATGGACGTACGGCCCGCTCGGCAGATGTTCCTCCAGTACGGACTGCCGGGCCTCCTTGATCTGGAGGAACAGGGGGTCGCCGGCGTCGCGTCCGACGAGCAGCACGATGAAGCAGCGCAGGCCGACGCTGCCGACGCCGACGACCTTGCGGGCGGCGTCGGCGAAGCGGTAGCGGTCCAGGAGCAGGCGGCGCTCCTCGGAGAGGGTCGAGCGGTAGTCGCTGAAGGTCTTGCGCAGGCCGGCCATGTCGGAGGTGCCCGCGCGTTCCAGGAGCGGCGGGTCGTGGATGATGCGCCGGTGCCCGTCGACGGTCTCGGTCAGCTTGCCGAAGGCCCGCAGGCTGGTGCGGCGGCGTGCGCGGCCGAGGCTGGCCTCGACGTGGTGGTGCCGTCGGCCGGTGCGAAGCAGGGGGAGCAACTGCTCGGCCTCGATGCGGGTGTACCAGACGTCGAGCTCGCCGCGCCCGGCCAGCCGGCGTATCGCGGTGCGGTACGCGGCGGCGGACTCGCGGGCCGCGCGGGCGACCGCTGGATCCGGGTGGCCGTTCTCGCGGGCGGCCACGGCGACGGAGGTGGCGAGCCGTTTGACGTCCCACTCGAACGGGCCGGGGTACGTCTCGTCGAAGTCGTTGAGGTCGAAGAGCAGCGTGCGCTCCGGGGAGGCGTACAGGCCGAAGTTGAGCAGATGGGCGTCGCCGCACAGCTGCACGGTGAGGCCGGTGTGCGGGGCGGCGGCGAGGTCGGCGGCCATCACGGCGGCGGCGCCGCGCAGGAAGGCGAACGGGGACGCCGCCATCCGCCCGTACCGGATCGGCAGCAGCTCGGGCAGCCGGTCGCGGCCCTGGCGTTCCAGTACGACGACGGGGTCTGGGCGGTCGACGGACGGGATCCAGGCGGCGTGCGCGGAACGCGGGGCGCGCTTTCGGGCGGCCTTGCCCCGCAGGAACCGGTCGGCGGGGGTGGTCGGGCTGGTCATCGGACGAGGGCCCCGTGCCGGACCGACGTGCTCCGCGGCTGTCGCCCGCCGAACCAGCCCATCGCACCTCCCACTGCCCCGCAGCCCGTTGGGGGAGGCCCGCCACCTCCTGATCGCAGTGAAAGCGGCGCGACGCGTCCGCGCACGTCGGGGAGGCGTTTCGGGTGATGGCGGAGGGTGAGTGGGGGTGTGCGGGGAGCGGGTACGGGGCGCTGCCATGGCAGGAGGAGCGCACGCTGTCAGTGGTGTCCGGGAGGATGCGGGCAGTGGTGTGCGGGCTCGGCGGCGTGACCGTCCGGCGCCGCGGCGGAGCGACCGTGTGACGGGTGGAGGCCGGGATGGGTGACGGGGTGCGGTACATCGGCACGGCGGAGCGGCGGGCCCGGCTGGGGCTGCGGCACCGGCTGACCGGCGCCACACGGGCGGAGGACCCGGCCGGGGTCGCCGACTCGCTGGTCGCGCTGCACGGCACGGACCCGGCGACCGTGTACCTGGCCGTCGGCGCGCGGCTGGCCGACCCCGCGAAGACCGTCGCCGAGACCGAGCGTGCGCTGTACGAGGACCGGACGCTGGTCCGGATGCACGGCATGCGGCACACCGTGTTCGTCTTCCCCACGGAGCTGACCGCCGTGGTGCACGCCTCCACGGGCCTCGCGGTCGCCGCCCGGGAACGTGCCTCGCTGATCAAGAGCATGGCGAAGGCCGGTGCGCCGGACGCGGCCTGGCTGGCGGAGGTCGAGGAGTCGACGCTCGCCGCGCTCGCCCGGCGCGGACAGGCCACGGCGGCCGAACTCGCCCAGGACGAGCCGCGGTTGCGCGAGCGGTTCGTGTACGCGGCCGGGAAGAGCTACGAGGGCGTGCACACCGTCTCGACGCGGCTGCTGCGGGTGCTCGGCGTCGAGGGCAAGGTCGTGCGCGGCCGGCCGCTGGGCTCCTGGACGTCCTCGCAGTTCCGGTGGGCAGTCGCGCCCGAGCATCCCGAACTGGACACGTCCGCCGCCCAGGCGGAACTTCTGCGGCGCTGGCTCACGGTGTGCGGGCCGGCCACGGAGGCCGACCTGAAGTGGTGGACCGGGTGGAAGGTCACGGAGGTCCGCCGGGCGCTCACGGCGATCGGGGCGGAGGCCGTGTCCGTGGACGAGGGGACGGGGTACGTCGTGCAGGGCGACGCCGGTCCGGCGGACGGCCCCGCGGAGCCGTGGGCGGCGCTGCTGCCCGGGCTCGACCCCACGGCGATGGGCTGGCAGCAGCGCGACTGGTATCTGGCGCCGGAGCTGCGGCCGTCGCTGTTCGACGGGAGCGGCAACGTCGGCCCGACGGTGTGGTGGAACGGCCGTGTCGTCGGCGGCTGGGCCCAGCGCGGGGACGGCGAGATCGTCTGGCGGCTGCTGGCGGACCTCGGAAGCGAGGAGCGGCAGGCGGCCGAGACGGCGATCGCGGCGCAGGCCGAGCGGCTGCGGGGGTGGGTGGGGGCGGCCCGGGTGACGCCCCGGTTCCGGACTCCGGTGGAGAAGGAGCTGTCGGCCTGACGGACCCCCCTCGAACGGCCGGTGCGGCGGTTGCAGCCATGGACGAGGCCGCTGGGGGTCCGCCCCGTCCCCATCCTCCCGCGAACACCGGGTGCGCCCCGCCCCGTCGCCACGCGAACGCCGAGTCCGCCCCGTCCCCATCCTCCCGCGAACACCGGGTGCGCCCCGCCCCGTCGCCACGCGAACACCGGGTGCGCCCCGCCCCATCCCCACGCGAACACCGGGTGCGCCCCAATACGCGGCGCACCCGGCGTCCGGGCCTACCTGGAGTACCTCATGAGCGCCCGGACCATGTGGCAGGTCGTGTCCGACGGCGGGTGGACGCCAATCGTCTCCGCGGCGGTCCTGATCGTGTCGTTGCGTGCCTGGTTCGGCATGTAGACGCCCGAGTCGAGGAGCGCTATCGCGAGGCGCATGGCCTTGAGACGACGGTTGTGGGTGACGTACCACTCGCGCGGGCGCCCCGGCGGCAGCGCTCGCTTCTCCACCGGCGCGTACGGCAGGTCGAGCAGCACCGGGTGCTTGGCGGTGGACTGGGTGGGCAACGGCTTGCGGGTCGGCTTCGGCTTCAGTGCGGCAGCGGGCACAGGCATCCTCCTGTCGCGGTCGAGCGCCGGCCGGGTTCCCCGGCGACACTCTCGAACACTGCTTACAGTTTAGTGCCCGCCACTGACAATCGGGGAACCTGATACGGCCAGGAAATCCCCAGGTCAGCAACGAAACTGTCACCGTGTCACACCGGATCAAGGGGATGCGCGAGAGACACCGGGGAATTCGAACAGAGCCCTTCCGGAGGCGGACCCCGAGGCGGGGTCGGAGCCCCGGCCGACGGGGGGTGCGCAGGGGGTGCGGGATACCGTGGACCGTATGGAGATCTGGATCAATCCGGCCTGTTCCAAGTGCCGCAGCGCCCTCACCCTGCTCGACGCCGAGGGGGCCGACTACACCGTCCGCCGTTACCTGGAGGACGTCCCGAGCGAGGACGAGATCCGCGAGGTGCTGGACCGGCTGGGACTAGAGCCCTGGGACATCACCCGCACCCAGGAGGCCGCCGCCAAGGAGCTCGGGGTCAAGGACTGGGCGCGGGACGAGGCTTCGCGGGACCGGTGGGTGAAGGCGCTCGCCGAGCACCCGAAGCTGATCCAGCGGCCGATCATCACCGCGGAGGACGGCACGGCCGTCGTCGGACGCACGGATGAGGCCGTCCAGGACGCCCTGTCCCGCAAGAACTGAGTTCCCGTCAGGCACGGTGTGACGCAGGTTACTTCAGAGACTCTCGTAACCGCTGAGTAACTCCGTTCGGTATCTCGTACATACCGACGTACGCTCCCCTACCGCTCAGGAGGCGCGCATGTCGCGCAGGAGAACTCTCGGTACGAAGAAGAAGATCGCTCTGCTGGTCAGTGCGGCCACGGTGGCGGGTGGCGGTGCCTTCGTCATGGCGAGCACCTCGAACGCCTCGCAGGCCCCGACGGTCAAGTCGGCCGCGGACTCGACCGTGTGCCAGGGGCTCGCCACCGCCCTCGGCAACAACCAGAAGTTCATCGACGGGCAGAAGGCCAACCCCGACGCCCAGTCCGCGGCCCGGATCGCCAACCGCGAGGCGGTCATCGCGCAGATCAAGGTCCAGCAGGAAGCGTCCGGTTGCGCTGCCGGGGAGTCGGCTCAGGACTCCCAGGCCGCACAGCCGAGCGCTCCCGCGGGCGGCGCCGGGAACGCGGGTGCCGGGAACGCGGGTGCCGGGAACACCGGAAGCGCGGGTGCCGGAAACGCCGGGGGCGACCAGAACGCGGGCAACGCCGGGAACGCGGGCAACGCCGGCGGTGGTGCCGCGGCCGGGCAGCAGGTCTGCAACGGCTCCACCGTCACGCTCTCCGGCGAGGGCGGGGCTCCGGCCGCGTCCAGCAACCAGTTCCCGGCCGGTACCAAGCTGAAGGTGACCAACCTGGACAACAACAAGTCCACGACGGTTGAGGTCACCTCGGTCTCCGGCAGCTGTGTGCTGCTGAACAACGCGGCCTTCGAGCAGGTGCGCGAGGCCGGCAAGTTCCTCATCCGCCGTGCGGTGATCGAGAAGGTGGGGTGACGCCGAGAGCGTCGACTTCGTACGTGTCATGGGCCCTGCCACTCGCGGCCACGAGTGGCAGGGCCCGCGTATGTGCACCCGCGTATATGCACAGGCCACGCACGCCACGTGAATCGCGCCACACGAACACCAGGTAACACGGGGTTCACATTGGAGCAATGACCGGGAAATCGCCTGTTGACAGGCTCGCGGGCATCAGCGCGGCGCCTCAGTGCCGCAGCGCCGCCAGCACCCGCAAGTGCGCCTAGACCCACCCCCGAAGGATGTGGCCCGTGACCTTCAAGGCTGAGTACATCTGGATCGACGGCACCGAGCCGACGGCCAAGCTCCGCTCCAAGACCAAGATCATCGCGGGCGCGCCCGCCGGTCTGGACGCGCTGCCGATCTGGGGCTTCGACGGGTCCTCCACGAACCAGGCCGAGGGCCACGCCTCGGACCGTGTCCTCAAGCCGGTCTTCACCTGCCCCGACCCGATCCGCGGCGGCGACGACATCCTCGTCATGTGCGAGGTCCTCAACATCGACATGACGCCGCACGAGTCCAACACCCGTGCCGCGCTGGCCGAGGTCGCCGAGAAGTTCGCCGCGCAGGAGCCGATCTTCGGCATCGAGCAGGAGTACACGTTCTTCCAGGACGGCTACCCGCTGGGCTTCCCCAAGGGCGGCTTCCCGGCCCCGCAGGGCGGCTACTACTGCGGTGTCGGCGCGGACGAGATCTTCGGCCGTGACGTCGTCGAGGCGCACCTCGACAACTGCCTCAAGGCGGGCCTCGCCATCTCCGGCATCAACGCCGAGGTCATGCCCGGTCAGTGGGAGTTCCAGGTCGGTCCGGTCTCCCCGCTGGAGGTCTCCGACCACATGTGGGTCGCCCGCTGGCTGCTCTACCGCACCGCCGAGGACTTCGGCATCTCCGCGACGCTGGACCCGAAGCCGGTGAAGGGCGACTGGAACGGCGCCGGCGCGCACACCAACTTCTCCACCAAGGCGATGCGCGAGGGCTACGACGCCATCATCACCGCCTGCGAGTCGCTCGGCGAGGGCTCCAAGCCGCTCGACCACGTCAAGAACTACGGCGCCGGCATCGACGACCGTCTGACGGGCCTGCACGAGACCGCCCCGTGGAACGAGTACTCCTACGGCGTCTCCAACCGCGGCGCCTCGGTCCGTATCCCGTGGCAGGTCGAGAAGGACGGCAAGGGCTACATCGAGGACCGCCGCCCGAACGCCAACGTCGACCCGTACGTCGTGACGCGGCTGCTCGTCGACACCTGCTGCTCCGCGCTGGAGAAGGCCGGCCAGGTCTGATCCCGGCAGGGCCTCGCAGAGCTCCGTGAAGGGGCGTCCACCGACGGGTGGGCGCCCCTTCGCCGTACGTCGGCCCGGTTGTCAGTGACGGATGCCATCGTGGGCGGCATGCAGAACGACGAGGGTCTGGCCGTCAAGGTGCAGACGGAGCACGGCGAGACGTACGTCCGGCCGTCCGAGCAGCAGCTGAGCGACCTGGTGCACCGGCTCGGCGGGCCCGGCGACCACTGGCTGGTGATGCAGCGGATACCGGACGTGCCGGACGTGTTCGCGCAGGTGTGGCACGAGCGGGGTGGTGACTATCAGCTGGAGCACCGCGAGAGCCGCGAGCGCTTCGTCGCCGCGGCGGTCCCGGACGCCGCGGCGGTCCCGGACGCCGCGGCGGTGACCGGCGTGCTGGCGGGATGGGCCCGGCAGCGGGGCGGCTGGGACGGCGGGTTCGCCTGGTCGCCGGTCGAGATCGATCCGCCGCAGGAGGTGCCCGAGCTTGCGCCCACCGTGCGCGCGGAGGTGGAACGCCGGGTACGTGTGCTGCTGCGGTGCGGGTACGACGACCGGGCGGCGCTCGCCGAGGCCGCCGAGGAGTACCTGGTCGACGGCGACAACCGGCCCGTCTCCGCCGCGCAGGCCCGGGAGTTGGTCGACCGGCTGTGGCTGGAGCACTTGGACGAGCAGGCGGCGTGGGAGGGCGTGACCGACCCGGAGCGGCTCACCGCGGCCTTCCGGGCGCTGGAGGCGGGCGGCATCACGGCCCGCGAGAACTTCACCTGCTGCCGGGGCTGCGGGATGGCGGAGATCGGGGCGGAGCGGGAGGACGCGCGCGGGTTCGTGTTCTTCCACGCGCAGGTCGTCGAGCAGGCCGCCGAGGGGCACGGTCTCGCCCTGTACTACGGCGGTTTCGACGGCTCCGAGGAGACCACCGCGTCCATCGGGCACGAGGTCGTCGCCGCGCTGGACGCCGCCGGGCTGTCCACGCAGTGGGACGGGTCGCCGGGCACATCGATCGGCGTGACACCGCTGGACTGGCGCAGACGGCTGGAGGGGTGAGGCACGCGACACCGGATCGGCGTCAAAGAAGCGTCCGACCAGTGAGAGAAGGGTCCTTTCCGTGGACACCTTCTGCTTCAATGGGGGCATGGCCAGCATCCAGAAGCACTCCGCGACAGGTCGCCATGACCTCGAGCCCTTCTGGCCTTCCCGTCAGCACCACGACTTCGACCGGGTGTGTTGCCGCGCGATGAACGCGCGGGCCCTCTAAAGCCGTCACCGGCCTTCGGCCAGCGCGAACGACGTTCCTCCCCCACGACGGACCTCTCGCGCGAAAGAGCTGACCTCTCATGGCGACCACTCGTTCTCTGTCCACCGCCCCGCTCAACTCCGCCTCGACCGCGCCACGGCATCATCTGCGTGCCGTGGACCGGGACGAGGTGATCGACGTCGCGGACCTTCTGCCGCCCGGTGCCACCTGGCTGCCCGCTCCCCAGCACTCCCTGCCCACGCTGCCGGGGCAGCCGCCGATGATCGGCTACCTGGTGCTCGTCCCGGCCGACCACCGGCCGCCGGTCCCGGCGGCCGTCGACACCGACGGCGAGCCGCTCGTCCGGATCGACTCCGTGCGGCGCACCGCCGCCGTCGACGGGCGTGAACTCGACCTCACCTACCTGGAGTTCGAGCTCCTCGCCCACCTGGTGGCCAACCCCCACCGGGTGCACAGCCGTGACCAGCTGGTCACCACGGTGTGGGGCTACGGGCATGTGGGAGACGGCCGTACGGTCGACGTCCACATCGCCCGGCTGCGCCGCAAGCTGGGCGCCGAGCACCGCGACACCATCCGCACGGTGCGCCGGGTGGGATACAAGTACGCCCCGCCGGCCGGGCGCTGATCCCCCGCCGGGGCCGTCAGGTCTTCTGCTGACGGCAGAGCGCTGTTCCGTCCCGCGTGCCCACCGTGCAGAGTCGGCCGTATGAGACTTCTGGTGCTGGGTGGTACGAGGTTCGCGGGACGGGCGGTCGTGGAGGCGGCCCTCGGGCGTGGGTGGGACGTCACCGTCTTCCATCGGGGGCAGCAGGAGCCCCCGGCAGGGGTGCGGTCGCTGCACGGTGACCGCACCGCGCCGGACGGGCTCGCCGCGCTCGCGGAGGGCGAGTGGGACGCCGTCGTCGACACCTGGTCGGCGGCGCCGCGTGCCGTACAGGACTCGGCGCGGCTGCTGCGGGGCCGCGCCGGGCGCTATGTGTACGTGTCGAGCTGCTCGGTGTACGAGTGGGCCCCGCCGGCCGGGTACGACGAGGACGCGCCGGTGGTCGAGGGCGCCGAGGCCGGTGCGGAGCAGACCGACTACGCGCGGGACAAGCGGGGCGGGGAGCTGGCCGCCGTCGAGGAGTTCGGCGCGGACCACTCCGTGCTCGTACGGTCGGGGCTGATTCTCGGGCCGTACGAGAACGTGGGACGGCTGCCGTGGTGGCTGGGGCGGATCGAGCGCGGAGGGCCGGTGCTGGCGCCGGGGCCGCGGGACCTGCCCCTCCAGTACGTCGACGTCCGCGACCTCGCGGAGTGGATCCTCGGCGCTGTGGAGCAGGAGCTGAGCGGGCCGTACAGCCTCATCAGCCCGCAGGGCCACGCCACCATGGGCGAGTTGCTCGACGCCTGTGTGGCCAGCGTCGGCGGGAGTGCCGAGCTGCGCTGGACCGACCCGGACGTGATCCTGGACGCGGGCATCGAACCGTGGACGCAGCTGCCGGTGTGGGTGCCGCCGGGCAGCGACATGCATGACGCCCTGCACGCCGCCGATGTGTCCCGGGCCGTCGCCACGGGGCTGCGCTGCCGTCCCGTCACCGAGACCGTCGCCGACACCTGGGCCTGGCTCCGGGACATCGGCGGTACGGCGCCCATGGGAGCCGCGCGGGCCGTCAAGGGCCTGGATCCGGAGGTGGAGGCGAAGGTGCTCACGGCGTGGGCGGAGGGTGTACCTGGCACCACCCCTTGAGCCGGGGGCCCGGCCCAGTGACCACCGCTGCCCGCTCGGCGAGACTGAGCGGCATGACCAACGACACGAAGAGCGGCCCCGGTACGGGTTCGAGGGCGCGGGGCATGGGGATCGCCGCGGTGCGCGGGCTGGCGCTGGCGCTGGTGTCCCTGCCGGGATCCGTCCTCTGTCTCGTCCTCTCCCTCGTCTCCATCGCGCTGATACCGATCGGCGTCGGCATCGTCACGACGCCGTGGGTGCTGACGGGGGTACGGGCGTTCGCCGACTGGCGGCGGGTCCTGGCGGCCGAGTGGGGCGGGGTGCGGATCCCGCCCGCGTACCGGCCGCTGCCGAAGGACGCCAACCCGTGGACCCGCACCTTCGGCATGCTGGCCGACCCGGCGACCCGGCGGGATCTGCTGTGGCTGCCGGTCGACATGACGGCGGGGTTCTTCACCGCGCTGCTCCCGGCCGTGCTGCTGCTCTACCCGCTGGAGGGGTTCGCGATCGCGGCGGGCCTGTGGCGGGTCTTCACGGACGCGGGCGGCACGTACTGGTACGGCTTCGTGCCGGTCACCGACCAGACGTCCGCGTTCGGCGCCGCCGCCCTGGGCGTCGGCCTGCTCTTCCTCGCGCACTTCTACACCCCGAGCCTGCTCCAGACCCACTTCCGGCTCACCCGGGCGGTCCTCGGTTCCAACCAGGGCGAACTGGCCGAACGCGTGCGGGTGTTGACGGAGACCAGGCGGGACGCCGTCGACACCTCGGCCGCCGAACTGCGCCGTATCGAGCGGGATCTGCACGACGGGGCACAGGCACGGCTGGTCGCGATGGGCATGGACCTGGGGACGATCGAGATGCTGCTCGACAAGGACCCGGAGAAGGCCAGGCAGCTCGTCGCGCAGGCCCGCAGGTCGTCCGCCGACGCGCTCTCGGAGCTGCGCGACCTGGTGCGGGGCATCCACCCGCCCGTCCTCGCCGAACGCGGACTGGGCGACGCCGTCAGGGCGTTGGCGCTGCGGCTGCCGGTGACGACCGAGGTGAACGTGGAGCTGGGCGGGCGGGCGGAGGCGCCCGTGGAGTCGGCGGCGTACTTCGCGGTCAGCGAGGTGCTCACCAACGCGGTCAAGCACGCGGGCGCCGACCGGATCTGGATCGACCTGCACCACTCGAAGGACATGCTGCGGATCAGCGTCACCGACAACGGCAAGGGCGGTGCGGTGATCGGGGCCGGCTCGGGGCTGGCCGGGGTCGAGCGGCGACTGGGTACATTCGACGGCGTCCTGGCCGTCAGCTCGCCCGCGGGCGGTCCCACCATGGTCACCATGGAGATTCCTTGCGCGTTGTCCTAGCCGAAGACCTGTTCCTGTTGCGCGACGGGCTCGTCCGGCTCCTTCAGGCCTACGACTTCGAGATCGCGGCGGCCGTCGAGACCGGGCCCGAGCTGTCCCGGGCGCTGGCCGAGCTGGAGCCCGACGTCGCCGTCGTCGACGTGCGCCTGCCGCCGACCAACACCGACGAGGGCCTCCAGTGCGCGCTGGAGGCCCGCCGCAGGAAGCCGGGGCTGCCGGTTCTGGTGCTGTCGCAGCACGTGGAGCAGCTGTACGCGCGGGAGTTGCTCGCCGACGGCAGCGGCGGTGTGGGGTATCTGCTGAAGGACCGCGTGTTCGACGCGGACCAGTTCGTGGACTCCGTACGGCGGGTCGCGGCGGGCGGCACCGCGATGGACCCGCAGGTGATCCAGCAGCTGCTGAGCCGGCGCGCGGCCGACGACCAGCCGCTGGCGAGGCTCACGCCCCGGGAGACGGAGGTGCTGGAGCTGATGGCGCAGGGGCGGTCGAACGCGGCGATCGCCGAGCGGCTCGTCGTCACGGAACGGGCCATCGCCAAGCACACCGCCAACATCTTCGCCAAACTGGGTCTGGAGGTGTCGGACGACGACAACCGTCGCGTGCTGGCGGTTCTCGCGTATCTCGACCATGGCCGGTAAAACCGGACCCGCCCATTCACCCGCCGTACGGGATCAACAACTCCAGGTATTTCAGGGGTTGTTGGGTACACAGTGTTCTCACGAATCTCTCAACAATTTCTGTGGCGGCTGAACACCCCTGGGACCCCCTCCGTATGAAAGGGAGCCGCTTCACTCCTGTCGGGCGCCTCGATGCCCCGAAAAAGGAAGTCAGAGGAGTTCCATGGGACGCAACATTCGAAAACGCCGTACGCCGCTGGCCACCAAGGCCATAGCCGCATCGGCGGCCCTAGCGCTCGGTGGGGGCGGGCTTGTCTGGGCCAACTTCTATGCTTCGGCACACGAGGACAACTCCGGGTGGAACCGGACGAAGTCCACGAACGCCCGCGTCGCGACGATCAACTGCCCTGATGTCGGCCAGAAGCTGACGAAGGTGCCGCGGAGCGCACGCAGGGGCGTCGCCAAGGAGCTGGCGCTGCTGGACCGGCAGGTCACGGATGCCTACAAGCGTCTCGCCGAGACGCGGCAGGCCCAGGCGGGGGACGCCAACTACGTCAACAACGCCATCCTGAGCCCGCTGAAGTCCAAGCGCGTGGCCACGCTCGACCGGATCGGCATCAACATCAACCGGGCCGGCGGCAAGCGACCGCAGAACCTCGATCAGCTCGCCCAGTGCCAGGGCGTCCCGGCCGAACAGCCCCAGACCAATGACGGTCAGCAGGGCGGGGACCAGAACCAGGACGGTCAGGACCAGAACAACGACGGTCAGGACCAGAACCAGGACGGCCAGAACAACGGCGGTCAGGACCAGGGCGGCCAGGACGGCGGCGGACAGGACCAGGGCGGCAACGGCGGTCAGGCCGGCAACGGTCCGTCGGCGGACGACTTCGTCGACATCACGCAGGTCCAGGGCAACGCGCAGCTGGGCGTCGGCGCGAACGGCCTCCCCGCGAACGGGGACAGCGGTTCGACCGGCAGCTTCACCACGAGCTGCGGCACCAACGAGAACGAGAACCGCAACTCGGACAACGTGATCGTCGCCCCCGGTGTCAGCAACGGTGCGCAGCACCAGCACGACTACGTCGGCAACCAGGCCAACAACGCTTTCGCGAGCGACCAGGACCTGGCGAACGGCGACACCACCTGCCAGAACCAGGGTGACCGGTCGTCGTACTTCTGGCCCGTGCTGCGTGTGCAGGACGGTCAGGACGACATCGACGCGAACGCCCCCGGTGGCGGTCAGGACGGCAACGTCGGCACGATCGTCCAGGCCAGCGAGGCTCAGCTGAAGTTCGTCGGCAACAAGAACAGCGATGTCGTCGCGATGCCGCAGGCCCTGCGCATCATCACCGGTGACGCCAAGTCCTTCGTGAACGGCAACAACAACGCCAACGCGAACTGGAGCTGCACCGGCTTCGAGGACAAGGTCCAGCTGCACGACAAGCTCCCGATCTGCCCCGAGGGCAGCTCCGTGGTGCGGACGTCGAACTTCCAGAGCTGCTGGGACGGTCAGAACATCGACAGCGCCAACCACCGTACGCACGTGGCGTTCGTCCAGGGCGACGGCACCTGCGCCAACGGTTTCCAGGCGATCCCCCAGCTCCAGGTGCGTCTGGTCTACGACGTCCAGGCCCCGCAGATCCAGAACGGGCAGGTGCAGAACGCCTTCGCGGTGGACTCCTTCCCGGACCAGCTGCACAAGGCCATCACCGACCACAACGACTTCATCAACTTCTTCGACGAGAACACGATGAACGAGATGGTCCAGTGCATCAACAGCGGGCAGGACTGCCAGTAGTCCTCATCCAGTAGGAAGCCGGCGGTGGGATTCCCACCGCCGGCTTTCTTCTGTGCGGAGTTCGCGTTCAGCTGTGGTGGCCGCCGCTGTTGTGGCTGCCTCCGGGATTCATGTGTGCGGAGCCTTCCTCCATGGTTCCGCCGAGCTTGCTCTGAAGCGTGGTGACCGTCTTCTCCTGGCCGACGGCGACCCATTTGCGGCCGACAAGGTAGTAGCCGCCGTAGTCCTTCGCGCCGCTCAGCCATTCGGCCTGGCCACGGTCGGTGGCGAAGGTGGCGAGGATGTACTTGTCCTTGCCGGTCTTGCAGATGGCCTGGCGGATCTCGTCGGCGTCGGTCTGCATGTTCGGGTCGCACTTGGCCATCGATGCCAGATGCTCCAGGCTGCCGGTCGCCGTCTCGGGCATGTCGGCCGCCTTGTCGCCGCCGGCGCCACAGCCGGCCAGCGCGAGCACTGCCACCGCGCCGGTCAGCGCGAGCATCGGTCGGGTCAATGTCATCTGTTCCTCCGGTCCATGCCGCACGGAGCCCCGGCAAGGGCCCTCGTCTCCCATACGGCTGTGGCGGGCGATGCGCTCAAACAGGAGGCTCTCACAGGCACAGGTGTGCGAGTGTGTGCCGGTGAACCAGGACTGGGAAGACCGCGTGGCCGCCGCATGGGCATCCTTCGACACGTACGCCGAGGCGGAGGCGGCCGACTTCCGCGCCGTCGTCGACGCCCTCGTCGCCGAACTGCCCGACGGCAGCCCGCTCGGGCTGTTCGAGCGGGCCTGCGCGTGGGACTCCACGGGCCACTCGGACAAGGCGGTGCCGCTGTACCAGGAGGCACTGGAGCTCGGGCTGACCGGCTACAAGGGGCGGCGGGCCAAGATCCAGCTGTCCAGCTCGCTGCGGAACGTCGGGCGGGCCGAGGAGGGGGTCGCGCTGCTGACGCCCGAGCTGGACGCGCCGTCGGACGAGCTGGACGACGCGGTGCGGGCGACGCTGGCGCTGTGCCTGTCGAGTCTCGGGCGGGATCGGGAGGGGCTGTCGCTGGTGCTGGGTGCGCTGGCCGCGCATTTGCCGCGATATCAGAGGTCGATGGCGAATTATGCGCGGGCCCTGGTGGATGCGCCGTAGGAATTGCCGGGATTGGTCGTGTGGCGTCTGCGGGTGCGTTGTGGCTGGTCGCGCAGTTCCCCGCGCCCCTGGGCGGCGCTGCCGAACCGTTGGCTGTGACCTACCCGCCATTCGCTCGTTCTGCTGAACGTGCAGTCACAGGATGTCGCCCCGCGCCCCGCAGCCGAATCCGTCGATCCGGTCGTCGACGTCGAGCGGGCCGAGGCCGCGCTCGTCGAGCACTACCCGCGTCTGGTCCGGCTCGCCTACCTGGTGCTGCCGCCGAGCCTCGGCCGCAACCGGCGCGTCCTGACCGCGCACTCCCTCACCCAGCGCGCGCTGCCCCGCGGCCGGACGGCGGCGACACCCGTGATCCCGGCGCAGTCGACCGGCCGCGACAGCGACCCCGGGTACGCCTTCCTGCGGCTGCGCGTGCTGCGTACGGCGCTGGAGGCGGGCTGGACGCTCAAGCGCGCCGCCTGGCCCAAGCGCTCCCAACTGCCGCCCCTGCTGCCCCAGGTCTGGGGCCTGCGCCTCTTCCCCAGGTCGGGCGGCGCCGACGAACTCGCCCTGGACCAAAGGCTGTCGGCGCTGTCCGGCCCGGCGCGGGCGGCCTACGTCCTGCGCGGCCTGGAGAAGCTCCCGGACGGTGACGTGCGCGAGGTGCTGACGGCGGCCGGGGTCGAGGACGCGGATGACGCGCTGGAGGAGGCCGACGCCGTACCGGCGCAGTACGCGCTGCTCGACTCCCCCGAGTTCGACCCCTGCTCGCTCCAGGCCCGGCCCACCGACCTGATGCGGCGCAGGCAGCATCTGCGGGCCGCGCTCGCCGCCGGGGCCGCCCTGCTCGTGTGCGGGGCGCTGCTCGGGCTGCCCGGCGAGGGCTGGGGCCCCGACGGTCCCGCCGCGCCCTCGTACGCGCAGAACCCGGCGGCCGAGGCCGCCCTCGACCCGGCCCAGCTGACCAAGGTCCCGGCGCTGGCCTGGCAGTCAGCCACCCGCGCCGACTTCTCCGTGTGGCCGGCGCGCGGCGACCTCACCGGCGACTCGGCCCTGCTGCGCCGCGCCCTCGCCGTGTGGGCCCGCCCCGGCGAGACGGTCACCGTCTCGGCCACCCCCGGCACCCCGGGGGGCGGCCCGCCCGGCGCGCCGCAGCTGCTGTACGCGGGGACGGTCGACACCGCGCGCGTGGTGATCCTCTACGACGGTCTGCGCATCGCCCGATACGCCGAGCCGACGGACGGCACGGCCGGCGCCGCCCTGGACTTCTCCCGGGTCGACGGCGCGGGCCGGGCGGAGGCGAGCGCGGTGGTGCTGAGCCGCGCCGACGGCAATGTCCGCTACCTGCTGGCGCCCTGGGTGAAGGAGGCGGCGGAGCGGGACCTGCTGAAGCCGGGTGCCGGGGCGATGGATCTCGGGGTGCGGGACGGCATCACCTCGCCGCTGTCCAGCCCGATCGGCCAGCAGAGCGGGGCGTGCTCGTCGTGGAACGTCCTTCAGGTGACCGACAGCACGGGCACACGGCTGCTGACGGACCTCGCCGAACTGGTGCCGGCCCGGCTCACCACGGGCCGTCCCGGGGCCGCCGAGGACGTGACCGGGGCACGGGCGCTGCACGCCTGGGCGCCGTACTCCTGCTGGCTGGGCGCGATGCGCTCGGCGGGGGTGCGCTCGGTGAACGCCTGGTCGTTCGCCGTGCAGCCGCTGCCCGACGGCACCGGTGCGGCGGACTGGGTGTGCACCCGCGCCGAGACCTGGCGGGGCGGCGGCGAGCGGGTGCTGGCGCAGTTCCGCACGCCGGGCTCGAAGCTGGGGGCGGTGGCTGCGAAGGCGCAGAACGTTCCGGCGTGCGGACCGCGTGACCCGCATGTGCTGGCCGGGGTGCTGTGGAAGGCGAAGGCGGGCGGCTGGTACCTGCTGGCGGCCGGCACCGCCGACACGGCGTCGATCACCGCGACGGGTGGCGTCCAGGGCACCGCCCGGAACAACCTGCTGGCCACGGAGGCGGAGCAGGGCGCCCAGGCCAAGCTGAAGGGCACGCTGGACAGCGGCCGCGTGATCAACGGGCTCCAGTGAGACCGGGGCGTCCCGGCGCGACACGGGAACCGGCCCTGCTGACAGAAATGTAAATAAGGGCGTGCAGGAGGGTTCACCAGAGCCCTACCCGTCAGTACATTGACGCCATGTCTAACACGCCGGACCGCGTGCCCCTCAAGGCCCGCAAGGTGTCCTTCTCCTGGGACGACACCCCGTTGCACTGGGTGCCTGGGGACCCGTTCAGCACGCACACCATCAACGTGCTGCATCTGCTGCTGCCGGCCGGTGAGCGCTGGTTCGTGCACGTCTACAAGCAGGTGCTGCCGTACATACGCGACGAGCAGCTGCGCGAGGACGTGCTCGGGTTCATCGGGCAGGAGGCGATGCACTCGCAGGCCCACGACGAGGTGCTGCCGCATCTGCGGGAGCAGGGGCTCGATCCGACGCCGTACACCGCGCAGGTCGACTGGCTCTTCGAGAAACTGCTGGGCGACCGCACGCTGCCGCCGGGCCGGGCCCGCCGCTGGTGGCTGATGGAGCGGGTGGCACTGATCGCGGCCATCGAGCACTACACCGCCTTCCTCGGCGACTGGGTGCTCAACGCCGAGGAGCTGGACCGCCGGGGCGCCGACCCGACCATGCTGGACCTGCTGCGCTGGCACGGCGCCGAGGAGGTCGAGCACCGCTCGGTCGCCTTCGATCTGTTCATGCACGTCGACGGCGGCTACCGGCGGCGGGTGCGGACCTGGGCGACCGCGTTCACGGCCCTGGTCTTCCTCTGGCAGCGCGGGGCGCGGTTCTTCATGGAGAACGACCCGACGCTGATCGACGGCCGCGCCACCTTCAAGGACTTCTACGTCCGGGGCCGGCACGGCACGCTGCCCGCCACCGGGGAGATGCTCAAGTCCATTCCGCGGTATCTGAGCCGCGCGTACCACCCCTCGCACGAGGGCTCCACGGAGCAGGCCGTCGCATATCTGGCCTCCTCCCCCGCCGCTCTGGCCGCCGAGACGGCCGAGCAGTCCGCGAAGGGTGCCGCCTGATGCCGAAGCTCCGCACCGTGGCCGTCGTCGCCGGCACCGCCCTGCTCGTCCGGCGGGCGATGCGGCGCCGCATCCGGACCTCGCCGCTGTGGCCGATGCCCGCCCTTCAGGAGCCGATCTCGGGGCGGCCCCGGTCGCGGGCGCTGCGCGTGCTGGTGGCCGCGCGCGAGGAGGTCGCCGAAGGGGTCGTACAACTACGGCTTGAGGGGCACGATCTGCCGGGCTGGGAGCCCGGCGCGCATCTCGACCTCGTGCTGCCGTCGGGCCTCGTGCGGCAGTACTCGCTGTGCGGTGACCCGGAGGACGACTCGTCGTACACCGTGGCGACCCGGCTGGTGCCGGACGGGCGGGGCGGCTCGCGGGAGGTGCACGAGCAGATCCGGGCGGGCATGGAGCTGGAGGTGCGGGGGCCGCGGAACCGGTTCCCGCTCGTCGAGGCCGAGTCGTACGTCTTTGTCGCGGGCGGCATCGGGATCACGCCCGTCCTGCCGATGCTGCGGGCGCTGCCGGACGGCGTCGAGTGGCGGCTGCTGTACTGCGGGCGGGACCGGGCGTCGATGCCGTTCCTGGAGGACGTCGAGAAGCTGGGCCGGGGCCGGGTGACAGTCGTGGAGGGGGCGGCGGACCTCGACGGGTTCCTCGCCGACGTGCCCGAGGGTGCCGCTGTCTACTGCTGCGGGCCGGAAGGGCTGATGGCCGCGGTGGAGGAGCGGTTCCCGCGGGTCCGGCTGGAGCGGTTCGCGCCGCGCGCCTCGGGCGGGGACGCCTTCGAGGTCGAACTGCGGCGCAGCGGGCGGACGTTGAGCGTCGCCGCCGACTCGACCGTACTGGCCGCGGTGCGCGAGGAGTTCCCGAACACCCTGTACTCCTGCGAGCAGGGTTTCTGCGGGACCTGCCAACAGCGGGTGCTGGAGGGCGAGGTGGACCACCGGGACGAGCTGCTGACCGACGCGGAGCGCGCGGACTCCATGCTGATCTGTGTCTCGCGGGCGCGGGGTGATCGACTCGTACTGGACATGTGAACGTCCATGGTCGGTCCGGTCCGTTCGGGGCCGGAATCGATCGGTAAGGTGTTCGCATGACTACCGGGGTACGGCGAAGGATGGGCGTCGAGGAGCGACGGCAGCAGTTGATCGGCGTCGCCCTCGACCTGTTCAGCCGACGCTCGCCCGACGCTGTCTCCATCGACGAGATAGCGTCGGCCGCCGGCATCTCGCGCCCGCTGGTCTATCACTACTTCCCCGGCAAACTCAGCTTGTACGAAGCTGCGTTGAAGCGTGCCTCGGAGGATCTCGCGGGCCGCTTCGTCGAGCCGCACGAGGGGCCGTTGGGGGCGCGGCTGCTGCGGGTGATGCGGCGCTTCTTCGACTTCGTCGACGAGCACGGCCCCGGTTTCTCGGCGCTGATGCGCGGCGGTCCGGCGGTCGGGTCCTCGGCGACCAACGCGCTCATCGACTCCGTGCGACAGGCCGCGTATGTCCAAATCCTTTCGCATCTGGGCGTGCAGGATCCGCCCGCGCGACTGGAACTGGTCGTCCGTTCCTGGATCTCGCTCGCCGAGTCCACGGCGCTGATCTGGCTGGACGGCCGGCGCATCCCGCGCGGCGAGCTGGAGGTCCAGCTCGTGCACGACTTCGCCGCGCTGGCCGCCGTCAGCGCCGCTCAGGACGAGGAGATGGGCACCCTGCTGCGCGGCATGCTCAAGGAGGAGCCGGCCGACGGCCCGTTCGCGGACCTGGTCACCCGGCTGATCGCGCTGGCGTCCTAGGGCGGAGAGCTCCCGGCGCTAGAACTTGCGGTAGGACGGGTCGAGGTCGCGGATCTCGGCGGAGGCGTGCAGCACGATCCCATCGTCCTCGATGTGCCCCCGGAGCAGTTCCAGGACCGTCTCGGTGAGCTTCGCCTTGGTCTCGTCGCTGCGGCCGGCGAGCAGGCCGAGGGTGACGTGGACGACCGCGTGGCGCTGCTCCTCGGGGTCCTCGTAGCCGAAGGCCGTGAAGTCGGCGGGCCGGAACTGCGTCTTGCACGCCTCCGGCTTGGCCGCCGCGATCTCGACGGTCGCGGTGTGCAGGTCCCGGGCGAAGGCTGCCCGGTCGAAGGAGATCGTCTTCGAGTGGTCGACGGTGATCTGCGGCATGAGCACTCCTGTTCTACGTCGGCAGCGCTCACCCTAACCGCAGGGCCAGCATCGCGATGTCGTCCTCCCTGTCGTGCCCGAAGCAGCCCAGCAGGGTGTCGCACAGCGCGTCGAGGCCGGGCGGGGCCCCGGCGGCGGCCGTGCGCAGTTGCTCCATGGACGTGGTGAGGTCGACGCCGCGGGTCTCGATGAGACCGTCGGTGACCATGAGCAGGCGGTCCTCCCGGTGCAGGACGACTTCGACCGGCTCGGGGCGATCGAGCGCGAGCCCGAGCAGCGGTCCGCACACCCGGACGTACTCGGCCCGGCCGCCGTCTCGAAGGATCACCGGCGGAATGTGCCCCGCGTTGGCGATCCGGACCCTGCCCGTGCCGGGGTCGAGCAGGGTCAGACAGACCGTGGCGGTCACCTCCGGGTGGTAGTGCAGCAGCATCCGGTCGAGCCGTTCGGCGAGGGCACGCGGGTCGCTCTCCTCGACGCAGTAGGCGCGCAGCGCGTGGCGGATCTCGACCATGACGGTGGCCGCGTCCAGCGAGTGCCCCACGACGTCCCCGACCGCGGTGAGCACGCCGTCGCGGGTGGGCAGGGCGGCGTAGAAGTCGCCGCCGATCTCGGTCTGCCGGGAGGCGGGCACGTACCGGACGACGAGGTCGACGCCCGGCAGGTGGGGCAGCCGGTGCGGCTGGGGCAGGAAGCTGTGCTGGAGGGTGAGGGCGATGTCCCGTTCGGCCTGATACATGAGGAGAGGTTCGGCGGCGAGGGCGGTGGCTTGTGCGAGGCGCTCCGCGACAGAGAGTGCCGCGTGATGCCGTCGGTCGTCCGCGGCTGCGTCCCGGCTGAGCGCGCAGTTCCCCGCGCCCCTTGGGGGCGCTGCAATTGCCGGAGTTGCCACACAGACCCGGGCCCGGCCCTCCTTCGTCGATGCCAGTACCAGGTGGGCGTCGTCCTGGGCGCCGGGACGGAAGAGGCCCGTCGGCCACAGGGGTGCCGGGACGACCGTGCTGTGCACGCCGTCCCGGCGGTCCCCGATCCGTGTGATCAGCCGGGCCGCCGCCTGGTGCGGGCCCGCGTCGGACAGGGCCAGCCGACTGCGGGACGTGCCGTGGTGGGCTTCGCCGTCCGGGCCGATGACGAAGACGACCGCCGGTGTTCCGGTCAGGCGGGCCGCGCCCGCGGCGGCCGCGTCGGCCAGTTCGCCCAGGCAGCGTGCCGTCTGCACCGTGATGATGACCTGGGACAGCAGCGTCAGCCGGTGGGCCAGCGCCTCGGCGTCGGTGCGCCGGCGCGCCCTGCGGACCGCCGCGTGGACGACGGCCTGGATCTCCCTGGGCTCGGCCGGCACGGGCAGGAAGGCGTCGGCGCCCGCGTCCAGTCCCCGGCACCGGTCCTTCGCGTCCACGGCCGTCGCGGAGAAGTGGACGACGGGCAGCGCGGCCGTGGACGGCGTGGACTTGACCCGGCGGCACAGCTCGAAGCCGCTCATGTCCGGCAGCCCGACGTCGACGAGGGCCACATCGGGCAGGGCGCCCGCTCTCAGCCGTACGTCGAGTTCGCTCAGCGCCTCGCCCGCGCTGGCGACCGGCACGACATGGTGGCCCGCGCGGCGCAGCACCGCGCCCATGGCGTAGCGGTTGGTCGGGGCGTCGTCGACGACCATCACGGTCGTGCCCGACTGCTTGACGTCATCGTTCATCCGCGGCAGCCCTCGGATACGCGTGAGTGGGGCGGACCCGGTGGCCGGGCCCGCCCCACTCAAACTAGTGCCGTATCAGAGGGTTCGGGTGAAGACGGCGACAGTACGCCCCGGAACGGCGAACGTGCCCGTTTCCCCGTCGTAGGAGGCGGACTTGACGATAGGGTCCGCGCCCGCGCGTTGCACCGGGTGCAGCCGATAACCGTCGCCGGTGAGTGACGCCACGCGCTGCTCCTGGCGCTCCGGCGTCGCGTTGAAGACGACGACGAGGTCACCGAGCCGCATGGTGATCACGCCGGGCGTCTCCTCCTTGCCGGACAGCGGGAAGGAGAGCTTCGACTGCACCTGCTCGGCGGTGTCGAGGGAGAAGGTGCTCTCATTCGAACGGATGCGCAGCAGGTCGCGGTAGGCCGCCGAAGCGCCGTCGATCTGCTCGCAGCCGACCTTCACCGTGCCGAGCAGCGGCTTGGCGTACGGCCACTTGGAGGCGTTGTCGGCCGCCGGCGGCAGCCCCCGTCCGAAGCCGTTGCCGTCGGCGCAGTTCCAGTGGATGGCGTTGAACCAGTCGCCGCTGTCGTAGGAGTTGCGGTCCAGCGACTTGGAGCGCAGCAGGTCGGTGCCGGCCTGGGAGAGCGCCGGGCCCTGCGACAGGGTCGCGGTGGCCATGGCGAGGACCTGCATCCGGGCGCGGTCGGCCGCGCTCGTCGTGGCGGGCAGCTTGAACGTCAGCGCGTCGAACAGGGACTCGTTGTCGTGTGCGTCCGCGTAGGCGAGGGCGTCGCCGGGGGCGGCCGCGTAGCCGGCGGGTGCGCCGTTGTAGTCGACCTCGGAGCCCTTGACCTCCTTGCCGTCGGTGTCGGTGAAGCGGTAGTCGGCGAGGTTGCCGGACAGCCCGACCTTGATCAGGTCCTGGTAGTGCAGCAGGCGCGCCTTCTGCTCCGCCTCGGTGCCGTTGTTCTTCGACGAGTTGGGCTCGGTGTACAGCCCGGACGCGAAGCCCTGGACGCCGGGGTCCTCGTCGAAGGGGCCGCCGCCGCGCACCGCGTCACGGGCGCGGTCGGAGAAGGTGGCGATGCCGGTGCCGGCCATGTTCTTCTGGGTGGCCTGGACGAACCGGGCGTCGTCGGCGACCTCGCCGAAGTTCCAGCCCTCGCCATACAGGATGATCTTCTTGCCGTCGACGCCGTCCTTGGCGAGGGTCAGCGCGTCCAGGGCCCCCCGGACCGCCAGGATGTTGGCCTTCGGGTGGTGGCCCATCAGGTCGAAGCGGAAGCCGTCGACCTTGTACTTCTTGGCCCAGGTGACGATCGAGTCGACGACCAGCTTGCCCATCATCGCGTTCTCGGTCGCGGTGTTGGAGCAGCAGGTGCTGTTCGCGACCGAACCGTCGGGCAGGAGCCGCTGGTAATAGCCGGGGACGATTCGGTCAAGGACGCTGGTGTCCGCCTGGCCGCTGGCCGCGGTGTGGTTGTAGACGACGTCCATGACGACGCGCAGGCCGTCCTCGTTCAGCGCCTTCACCATCTTGCGGAACTCGACGGTACGCGCGGTGCCGTCCGGGTCGGAGGCGTAGGAGCCTTCGGGGACGGTGTAGTGGTACGGGTCGTAGCCCCAGTTGTAGGCGTCCTTCGCGGCGGTCTTCGCCACGCACTCCTGCTGCTTGTCGGAGTCGGCCGGGAAGGAGGCTAGGTCGCAGTCGGGGCTCGCCTGGTCGGACTTCCTCTCGGGGATGGTGGCGATGTCGAAGGCCGGCAGCAGATGGACGTACGACGTGCCCGCCTCGGCCAGCTTCTTCAGGTGCTTGGAGCCGTCGCTGAGTTTGTCGGTGAAGGCGAGGTAGGTGCCCTTGTCCTTCGCGGGCACCGTCCTGTCCGCCACCGAGAAGTCGCGGACGTGCAGTTCCTGGATCTGCGCGTCCTTCAGCGGCACGGCCCTGGGCTTGGTGTAGGTGGACCAGCCGCTGGGCGCCAGGGTCCGGTCGTCGAGGTCGACGAGGAGGCTGCGCTCGGAGTTCGCGGTGAGGGCGACCGAGTACGGGTCGGTGACCTTGTTGGTGACGACCTTGCGGACGCTGGGCGCCCAGACCTTCACGACGTACCGGTACGGCTTGTTCTTCCAGGAGCTGGAGCCGGTGACGGACCAGACGCCCGTGCTGTCGTTGCGCTTCATGGCGACCGTGGAGTCGCCGATCTCCAGCTTCACGGACTGTGCCGTGGGCGCCCAGACGGCGAGCGTCGGACGGCCCTTGTCGAAGGTCGGGCCGAGGTCCGCCTTCGTCGCCGCGGGGTACAGGTCGTCGAGCACGCCGGCGATCTGCACGCCGGTCGCGGCGAGCACGGCGCCGTTGGCAGCGCGCTGGGAGGCCACGACCTGACCGTTCAGGGCCTCGCGGACCCGGTCGCGGTCGCGTGGGTCGACGGAGAAGGCGGTGTAGTCCTTCAGGTGCGGGAACTTCGCCTTCTGGGCGTCGGTGAGGGAGCCCTTCGACAGCCGCAGCCACTTGGCGTCGCCGGTCAGCGCGCCGTCCTTCACCTCGATGTCGCCGTCCCGGCTGTACAGCAGCTGGGTGGAGGCGGCGGCCTCGGAGCCGTTCCAGGCGAGGGTGTCCCGGTCGATCCAGACCGCCTTGGAGGTGGTCAGGTCGAGCGCGGCGGCGGACCCGGCCGGCTGCGGCAGCAGGTACTTCTCCTGGCCGCTCAACAGCCACACCTCGTGTCCGTTCGCCGTGAGGTCGAGCGACTGGTCGGAGGGCAGGTCCTTCTCGTCGCCCTTGTGGAGGATGTAGCTGAGGCTGGTGGCACCGCCGGTGAGCGGTACCTCGAAGACCGCACCATAGCTGTCAGTCTTCACCGGCTTCAGGGGGTTCGACCACTCGGTGGGGTTCGCGGCACCCGTCCAGGTGTGCAGTCCCCAGCCGTCGTAGTTCCCGTCGGCACGGTGGTAGTGCAGGACGGCCTTGGACTTGTCCGGTGCCGGGTAGTCGGCGGCCGGCTTCTCGGTGAGTACGGCCTCCTTGCCCTGCTCGACCCAGATCTCACCGGTCTTGGTGACGTCGATCGTGCGGTCGGTGGAGACGTCCTTGTTGCCGTTCTTGTCGATGACGAGGTAGCCGACGGACGAGGCTCCCGGCTTCAGCTTGACGTAGGCGAAGGCGCCGTAGGCGTCACGGCCGGTGAAGGGGTGGCTGTCCGGCCAGTTCGTGGACTCGCCCTCGGCGATGTCGCCCCAGGCGTACACGCCCCAGTTCGCGTAGTCGCCGTCGGCGCGCTTGTAGTGGACGACCGCGTAGTCGCGGGAGGAGGCGGTGGGCGTCTCGGGCGCGGGCGGGGTGCCCGTGGTGGAGGCCGCCGTGGCGCTCTTCGTGCGGCCCGCCGAGTCGATCACGACCGCCTTGTAGCGCAGGGCGGTGCCGGCCGGCACGTCCTCGCCGATGACCTGGGTGACCTTGTACGGGGCGTGGTCGGCGGAGCCCAGGGTCTTCCACTTGCCGTTTCCGACCTGGGCGGCGAACACGACTCGGTTGAGCTGTCCGCCGTCGACATCGGCACCGATCTCGACGGTGCCGGTGGCGCCGGCGGCCGGGGCCTTGAGGCTGATCGTCGGCGCGGTGGCGGGCTTGGCGAGCTTGCCTGCCGCCTTGTAGACGACCGCCGAACCGGCCGGGACGGTGACGGTGACCTTCTTGTCGGCGTCGCTCTTCAGGGTGGCGCCACTGCCGTGGATCCCCTTGAAGGTCATGCCGGCCGAACCGGTCGCGAAGGTCGCCGTCTTGGCCTCGTCCGCGTTGTTGAAGGCGACGACGTACTCGGTGCCCGTGCGGGCGTCGGTGCGGGAGAAGGCGTAGATGCCGGCGCCGTCGGCCGCGTAGCGCTCGCTCTGGACGCCGTCGGCGAGGGCCGGGTTGGCCCTGCGGAGCTCCGAGAGGGCACTGATCTGCCGGTAGAGCGGGGCCTTGGTGTCGTAGGCGTCGCTCGCGTGGGTGCGGTCGGTGCCGAGCTGGTCGTCGTCGAGGTAGTCGGCGGTCTTCGAGGCGAACAGGGTCTGGCGGGCGTCCTTGTCGCCGCCGGCGCCGGTGAAGCCCTGTTCGTCGCCGTAGTAGACGACCGGGTTGCCGCGGCTGAGGAACATCAGCTCGTTGGCGAGCTTCGCCTTCTTCACCAGCTCGGCGTCGGTGGCCTTCGGGTTGTCCTGGTTCAGGAAGTACCCGATGCGGCCCATGTCGTGGTTGCCGAGGAAGGTGACCTGCTCGTAGGCGTTGGCCTTGTCGGTCGTGTACTTGTAGTCGTCGCCGAAGACACCCGCGAGCTTGCCCGCGCCGGCGCCCTGGGAGGCGTACTGCCGTGCCGCTTCCTGGAAGGGGAAGTCGAGGGTGGCGTCGAGGCGGCCCTCGGTGACGTACGGCGAGGTGATGGAGGTGTCGGCGGAGTAGACCTCACCGAACATGAAGAAGTCGTCGCGGCCCTGCTTGGCCGCGTAGGAGTCGAGGGCCGTGGCCCACTGGGTCCAGAACTCCATGTTGACGTGCTTCACGGTGTCGATCCGGAAGCCGTCGATGTCGAAGTCGCGCACCCAGCGCTGGTAGATCTTCTCCATGCCGCCGACGACCTCGGGGCGCTCGGTCCACAGGTCGTCGAGCCCGGAGAAGTCGCCCTGGTCGGAGCTCTCGCCGGCGAAGGTCGAGTCGCCCCGGTTGTGGTACATCGTCGGGTCGTTGAGCCACGACGGGACCTTGGCGTTCTTCTTCGCGGCGGGCACGGTCGGCGTGCGCGGGAAGGAGTCCTCGTCGACGGCCGGGAAGGCGGACTTTCCGTCCGCGTAGTCGGCGTCGTCGAAGGGCCTGCCGTCCTTCGTCAGGTACGGGAAGGCGCCCTTGGCGAGGTAGTCGTAGGACTTCTCCTCGTAGTCGACGACGTCCGCCGTGTGGTTGGTGATGACGTCGAAGAAGACCTTCATGCCCTTGGCGTGCGCCTTGGAGATGAGGATTTCCAGGTCCTTGTTGGTGCCGAAGTGCGGGTCGACCTGGGTGAAGTCGGTGATCCAGTACCCGTGGTAGGCGGCGGAGGCGTCGCTCCCCGTGCCCTGCACGGGCTGGTTCTTGAAGATCGGCGCCATCCAGATGGCGGTGGTGCCGAGGCCCTTGATGTAGTCGAGGCGCTTGGTCAGGCCCTTGAGGTCGCCGCCCTGGTAGAAGCCCTTGTCGGTGGGGTCGTACCCGGTGGACAGGCGGGAACCGGTCAGGCCGCCCTTGTCGTTGCCGGTGTCACCGTTGGCGAAACGGTCCGGCAGAACGAAGTAGAACTGGTCGCGGGTGGCGTCGTGCCGGGCCGGCTCTGCGGCGAGCCGGGCGTCTGAGGGAGGCGGGGGCGGTGTGTCGGCCCGCGCCGCGAGTGGCTGGACGAGCGCTGCGGCCAGCGCGGTCACGGTGACCGCAGCGACCCGTCCGGCATGGGCGGTTCGGCGCCTCGACGGCGTCGGCCATCTCGGTATCACAGATGGGCTCCTTGCGATTACGGCTCTTTGGGTCCGACCCCGCGCGACCGTATCGCCGCCGCAACCCTTACAGCAAGAGGCTTGAAACCATCGGCAAAAACTTTCAGCTGGCCGCTCAGCAGCTCGACTTGCCGGCGTAGATCGCCAGAGCCGTGTTGGCACCGAGAGTGGCGGTGAACTGGCCACTGGAGTTCACGGTCACGCTCGTGTTGTTCTGCACGTTGCAGTACGTCCCGGCGGGCAGGGACGTCTGGTAGGTGCGGCTCAGGCTGCCCGACTCGTGGTTGATGGCGACGTAGCCCTTGCTGCCCCGTCCGAAGGCGATGGCGTCGGCTCCGTTGTCCCACCAGTTGGTGACGGCCTGGCCGCGCGTGGCGTTGCGGAAGGCGACCATCGACTTGATCTCCGGCCAGTTGTGCTGGCACTTCCAGCCGTTCTGCCAGCAGGCGGTCACCGAGCCGCCGTTGGGCGGCCCGGCGTCCGTGTCGGAGAACTCGTAGCCGGAGTTGATGTCCGGGGCGCCGTACGGGTACGCCAGCATGAAGACGTTGGCCAGCGTGTAGTTGGCGTTGTCCTTGTAGCTGAGCGTGGAGCCGTTGCGCTCGGTGTCGTGGTTGTCGACGAAGACGCCGGAGACGGAGCTGTTCATGTAGCCCCAGCCCTCGCCGTAGTTCTTCAGGTAGGCGAGGTTCTCGTTGTTGAAGACCCGCTTGAGGTCGTAGGCGTAGCGGAACTCCTGGACGTCGCCGTTGCCCGTGTACTCGGTGGGCTGCACGGCCTCCCCGCTGCCGTAGATGGCCTCCTGCTTCCAGTACACCGACGGGTTGCTGAGCCGGGACTTGATGTTGGCGAGGTCGGCGGCGTCCATGTGCTTGGCCGCGTCGATGCGGAAGCCGTCGACGCCGAGCGAGAGCAGATCGTTCATGTAGCCGGCGATGGCTCCGCGGACGTAGGACTCACCGGTGTCGAGGTCGGCGAGGCCGACCAGCTCGCAGTGCTGGACGTTCCAGCGGTCCTGGTAGTTGCTGATCTGGCTGGTGCAGTCGTCGAAGTCGTACGACGAGTACAGGCCGGGGTAGTTGTACTTCGTGTACGACGAGCCGCCGGTGCCGGTGCCACTGCCCGCCGACATGTGGTTGACGACCGTGTCGACGACGACCTTGACGCCGGCCGAGTGGCAGGTGTTCACCATGTTCTGGAAGGCGGTGCGGTCGCCGAGGCGGCCGGCGATCCGGTAGCTCACCGGCTGGTACGAGGTCCACCACTGGGAGCCCTGGATGTGCTCTGCGGGCGGGGAGACCTGGACGTAGCCGTAGCCGGCGGGGCCGAGGGTGTTGGTGCACTCCTTGGCGACCGAGGCGAAGTTCCACTCGAACATCACCGCGGTGACGTCCTTGGTGCCGGGCGGAGCCGCGGCGGCGGGAGTGGCGGGGGCCATCAGGGCCGCCGAAGTGGCGGCCAGCGCGGTCGCGGTGACGGACCATCTCGATATCACAGGCGTGACTCCTTGCGATGACGGCCAGGCGTCGTTGCCGGGCGCCGGCGTGACCGTACCGCCGCGAAAGGTTTACAGCAAGAGAGTTGAAAGTCATAGCAAGTACTTTCATCCGCAACCTTGACGTGCCCTTCTCAACTCCCTCACGCTCACTCGTGGTTGAACCTCTGGCCTGTGATCGACATCCGACGTCATCCGTCCACGGAGCCGCACATGACGACCAGACCTCGTTCCCCCGGCGCACTGCGCCGCACTCTCACCGCCGTGACAGCCGGCGCGCTCGCCCTCGCCGGGGCCGTGGCCCTGCCCGCCTCCCCTGCCCGCGCCGACGCCACGACCTCGGGCGATGTGATCGCCAACCTGTGGTCCTACAACTGGGACTCGGTCGCCTCGGAGTGCACAAACGTACTCGGCCCGAACGGCTACGGCGCGGTCTGGGTGGCCCCGCCGGCCGAGTCGCTCAAGCAGCCGAACTACTACTGGTGGGACGTCTACCAGCCCTACTCGTACGAGCTCAGCGGCCGCTTCGGCACGGCCGCCGAGTTCGCCTCGATGGTCACCGCCTGCCATTCGGCGGGCGTGAAGGTGTATACGGACGCGGTGATCAACCACACCGCCGCGCAGACCGGCACCGGCTACAACGGCACGACGATCACCGACAAGTACGACACCCCCGACTGGGACCCCGACGACTACCACACGTCGGCGGAGTGCAACGACTCCGACCTGATCATCGACGACTGGTCGAACCTCGCCGAGATCCAGAACTGCGAACTGCTCGGCCTGCCCGACCTGGAGACCGAGGACGACGACGTCCGCTCCGGCATCGCCGCCTTCCTGAACAAGCAGATCGCGCTGGGCGTGGACGGGTTCCGCGTCGACGCGGCCAAGCACATGCCGGTCGCCGACCTGGACGCGATCCGGGCGAAACTGACGGACACGACGTCGGGCGCCGAGCCGTACGTCTTCCAGGAGGTGTACCCGGGCTCGACGCCGGCGGCCTCCGACTACTACCCCGTCGGTGACGTCCTGGACTTCACGTACGCGAGCCGCGTGAAGTCGGCGTTCCAGGGGAACGTGAGCGACCTGGAGTCGCTGCCGACCTCGGGTGTGCTGCCGGCGGCCAACTCGGTGTCCTTCGTGACCAACCACGACACCGAACGCAACGGTCTGCACATGAGCTACAAGGACGGCGACACCTACCGGCTCGCGAACGTCTTCCAGCTCGCCTACAAGTGGTCGACGCCGACGGTCTACTCGGGCTTCGAGTTCTCCTCCTCCGACCAGGCCCCGCCCAACTCCGGCGGCTTCGTCACGGACACGAACTGCTCCGGCGGCTGGTACTGCCTCCAGCGCGACACCGCCGTCACCGGCATGGTGAAGTGGCACAACGCGGTGGGCTCGGAGGCGGTGGCCAACTGGGCGACGAAGTCGTCGAGCGTCATCGGCTTCGGCCGCGGCAGCGCCGGCTACGTCGCGATCAACAACGGCTCGTCGGCGGCGACGTACACCTTCGCGACCGGGATGGCCGACGGCACGTACGCGAACGTCACCGACGACGGCGCCACGACGGTGACGGTCTCCGGCGGCAACACCACCCTCACCATCCCCGCGAAGAGCGCGATCGCCTTCTACGACGGCGAGTTCACGCCCTGCGACACCTCCTGCGAGGAGCCGGGCGACAGCACCGAGATGACCTTCAACGTCACCGCCACCACCGTCTGGGGCACCAACGTCTTCGTCGTCGGCTCCATCGCGGCCCTGGGGTCCTGGAACCCGGCCGACGCGATCCCGCTGTCGTCGGCGTCCTACCCGAAGTGGAGCGGATCGGTGACCGTGCCGAGGAGCACGGCCTTCGAGTTCAAGTACATCAAGAAGGACGGATCGGGGAACGTGACCTGGGAGTCCGGCGCCAACCGGTCGTACACCACGGGCACTTCCCCGGAGTACTCGACCGACGACACCTGGAAGTAGCCGGCCCGCACAACGGCCTGTGGCCCACCACCGTGCGGTGGTGGGCCACAGGAGTTGACCGTCAGGCCCTCGTCCACCACACGGTGGTGTCCGACGGGACCTTCGTCTCGCCGTCGGCCTCGGTGATCTCACCGCTGCTCAGCAGCACCCGGCCGTGGGCCGGCAGGGTCACGGACTCGCCGGTGGTGTTGGCCACGCACACGAACTCGCCGCGGCGGAACGCCAGCACGCCCTCGGGCGCGCGCAGCCACTCCACCGACTCGCCGGCGCCGAGGTCCGGCTGGGCGCGGCGGACGGCGAGCGCGGAGCGGTACAGCTCCAGGGTGGAGTCGGCGTCACCGGTCTGCGCCTCGACGCTCAGCTCGCCCCAGCCCGCTGGCTGCGGCAGCCAGCTGCCACCGTCGCCGAAGCCGTACGACGACCCCGTGCGCGTCCACGGGATCGGCACCCGGCAGCCGTCGCGGAAGCCGTCCTGGCCGGCGCCGCGGAAGTACGCCGGGTCCTGCCGGACCTCGTCCGGCAGGTCGACGACGTCCGGCAGGCCCAGCTCCTCGCCCTGGTAGATGTACGCCGAGCCGGGCAGGGCCAGCATCAGCAGGGAGGCGGCGCGGGCGCGGCGCAGGCCCAGCGCGCGGTCGCCGGCGGTGCGGATCTGGGTGCCGAGACCGGGCGGGTTGGCGAAGCGGGTGGCGTGCCGGGTGACGTCGTGGTTGGACAGCACCCAGGTGGCGGGGGCGCCGACGGGGCGCATGACCTCCAGGGTGCGGTCGACGACCTCGCGCAGCTCCTCCGCGTCCCAGGCCGTCGACAGGTACTGGAAGTTGAAGGCCTGGTGCAGCTCGTCCGGGCGGACGTAGTTGGCGGTGCGCTCGACGGTCGGGGTCCACGCCTCGGCGACGAAGATGCGCTCACCGGAGTACTCGTCGAGGATCGTGCGCCACTGGCGGTAGATCTCGTGCACACCGTCCTGGTCGAAGAACGGCATGACATCGTTGCCCAGCAGCTTGAGCTGATCGTGGGATCCGAGGTCGGGCAGCCCCTCCGCCTTCACCAGGCCGTGGGCGACGTCGATACGGAAGCCGTCGACGCCCATGTCGAGCCAGAAGCGCAGGATCGAGCGGAACTCGTCGCCGACCGCCGGGTGCTCCCAGTTGAAGTCGGGCTGCTCGGGGGCGAAGAGGTGGAGGTACCACTCGCCGGGGGTGCCGTCGGGCTCGGTGACCCGCGTCCAGGCCGGGCCGCCGAAGATGGACTCCCAGTCGTTGGGCGGCAGTTCGCCGTCCGTGCCCTTGCCGGGACGGAAGTGGTAGCGGTCGCGCAGCGGGGAGCCCGGCCCCTCGGCGACGGCACGCTTGAACCACTCGTGCTGGTCGGAGGAGTGGTTGGGGACCAGGTCGACGATGATCCTGAGGCTCAGCTCGCGGGCGTCACGGATCAGCGCGTCCGCGTCGAGCAGATTGCCGAACATCGGGTCGACGGCCCGGTAGTCGGCGACGTCGTAGCCGGCGTCGGCCTGCGGCGAGGCGTAGAAGGGGCTCAGCCACACGGCGTCGACACCGAGGTCGCGCAGGTACGGGAGTCGGGAGCGTACGCCTTCCAGGTCGCCCATGCCGTCGCCGTTGCTGTCGGCGAAGCTGCGCGGATAGACCTGGTAGATCACCGCGTCCCGCCACCAGTCGCTGCGCTTGGCTTTGGCGGGGTTCGGGGCCGGGGCGATGGCGGAGTGCTGCTGGCTCATGGCGTCCTTGGTGCGGTGGGGGAGGGTCATGGGGTCGGGTGTGCATACGGCGGGGATGACGAGGCGGCCGCAGTGACAGCGGGGTCGGATGGACACGGCGGCCGCCTCGAGCTTCAGGGGCGAAGCGCCCCTTCAGGGGCGCGGGGAACTGCGCGACCAGCCACAGCGGCGCGTCAGCCCTTCGTCCCACCCGCGGTGAGTCCGGTGACGAGGTTCTTCTGCACGAAGTAGAAGAACGCGGACACGGGTATGGCGATCAGCACCGCGGTCGCGGCCATGAGGTTGCGCTGCGCGTCGTGCTCGCTGACGAAGGTCTGCAGGCCCACCGCGAAGGTGTACTTCGTGTCGGACAGCATGAACGTCGACGCGAACGCGACCTCGCCGAAGGCCGTGAGGAAGCTGTAGAACGCGGCGACCGCGAGGCCCGGCTTGGCGAGCGGCAGGATCAGCCGCGCGAACGTGCCGAAGGGGCTCAGTCCGTCGACGCGTCCCGCCTCGTCGATCTCGAACGGGATCGTGTCGAAGTAGCCCTTCATCAGCCAGGCGCAGTACGGCACGGTCGTCGAGCAGTAGACCAGGATCAGACCGAGGTAGTTGTCGATGAGCTGGACCTCGGACAGGATCTGGTACATCGGCACCATCAGCACGGCGACCGGGAACATCTGGGTCACGAGCAGCACCCACATGAACTTCTTGTAGCCCGGGAAGCGCATCCGCGAGACCGCGTAGCCGGTGGTCGCGGAGATCACGACGCCGATCAGCGTGGTGCCCAGCGTGACGATCATGGTGCTCGTCAGCCAGTCGAAGAACTTCGTCTCCTGAAGGACGAACGTGTAGTTGTCCAGCGTCATCTTCTTCCAGATGCCGCCGGGGTGCAGATAGTCGTCCTTGTCCGGGCCGAGCGAAAGGAAGACCAGCCAGGCCACCGGGAAGAGCGCGATCAGGCTCGCCACGATCAGGATGCCGTGCGAGACCACGGACGTCCCGCGGCTGTTCTCGCCGCGGCGCACCGGGCGCGGGGCGGCCGGCTTCGCGGAGTCCTTCTCGTTCACCGGGTTCTCAACAGTGGTCGTAGTCATGGGGACTCCTGCCTCAGATCGCGAGCTGCTGCTCATTGCGGTTCAGCCAGCGGCGGTAGAAGGAGGTGAAGACGATCAGGATGGCCAGCAGCAGCATGCCGTAGGCGGCCGACTGCGCGAAGTCGCGCGGCTGCTGTCCGAAGCCGAGGTAGTAGGCCCAGGTGACCAGGATCTGCGCGTCCGGGGCGGTGTCGCCGAACAGCAGGAAGATGATGGCGAACTGGTTGAAGGTCCAGATGATGCCGAGCAGTACGACGGTGGAGCTGACGGACCTCAGGCCCGGCAGGGTGACGTACCGGAACTGCTGCCACCTGCTGGCACCGTCCATCTCGGCGGCCTCGTACAGCGAGGAGTCGATGGACTGGAGCCCGCCGAGCAGCGAGAGCATCATGAACGGCACACCGCACCAGGTGTTGACCATGATCGCGGCGAACCGCTGCCAGAAGGTGTCCTCGAGCCACAGCGGCGTCGGCAGGTGCAGTGTCTCCAGGAACGAGTTGATGATGCCGCCGTCGGCGAGCATGAACCGCCAGCCGAAGACGGTGACGAAGGTCGGCACGGCCCACGGCAGGATCAGGATCAGCCGGTACAGGGTGCGCCCGCGCAGCTTCTGGTTGAGCAGCAGGGCCAGGCCCAGGCCGATCGTGTAGTGGAGGGTGACGCAGGCCGCCGTCCAGAAGACCGTCCAGATGAAGTGCGACCAGAAGCGGTCGTACGCCGTGTCGCCCCACAGGATGTCGGCGTAGTTGTCGAGGCCGATGAACTTGTAGGTGGCGTCGATGTGGTTCACGCCGATGGTGCGGGCGCTGTTGAGGCTGTTGGCGTCGGTGAGCGTGAGGTACAGGCCGTACACCAGCGGGTAGAGCACGAGGACGCCGAGGACGATCACCACCGGGGCGATCATCGCGTAGGCGTACCAGTGCTTCTGGTAGCCGTGCTTCAGGCGCTGGCCCAGTCCGGGCCGCGGCGCGCGGTCACCGCGGCGCTTGCCGGTCGCGCGGTCGATGGCGACTGTCATGGTTCGACAACCTTCGTGAAGATCGACAGATCAGGGTGTACGGCACTCAGGCCGATGGCCGCCGGAACTCTCCCCCCATGGTCAGGGAGTTCCGGCGGCCGCTCGGGGTTACTTGGTGAAGTCCGGGACCAGCTTGGCGATGGAGGTCTCGGCGGTGCCCAGGCCCTTGTCCAGGGACTCCTTGCCACCGGCGATCTTCAGCAGCTCGGTGTCCAGCGGGCCCCACAGGGAGCTGTACTCGGGCAGCGCCGGGCGCGGCTGGGCGGCGGCGAGGACACCCTGGTAGCCGGCGATGCCCGGGTCGGCCTTGACCTCGGCGGTGTAGGCGTCGTCACGGGTGGGCAGCGTGTTGTTCTTCAGGGCGATGGTCTCCTGGGCCTTCGCCGAGGTCATGAAGTTCACGAACTTCAGCGCGGCCTTCTGGTGCGCCTCGTCGGAGCCGGCGTACACGGAGAGGTTGTGGCCGCCGGTCGGGGCGCCCGCCTTGCCGGCGGAGCCGGCCGGGACGGTGGCGATGCCGAGGTTGGCCTTGTCCTTGAACGCGGAGCCCTTGTAGAAGTTGGTGATCTCCCACGGGCCCTGCATGATCGAGGCGACCTTGCCGTTGACGAACGCCTCCTGGATGTGGGCGTAGGCGTCGGCGGTGGTGTCGGCCTTGTGCAGGCCCTTGCCGTCGAAGAGGCTCAGCCAGGTGCCGTAGCCCTTCTTGGCCTCGGCGCCGTTGACCGTGATCTTCTTGGCGTCGGCGTCGACGGTGTCGGTGCCCTCGCCGTAGAGGAACGTCTGGGCGTAGTAGGCCTGGGTGGAGCCCCAGTAGCCGTCGACGCCGGTCTTGTCCTTGATCTTGGCGGCGGCCTTCTTCAGGTCGTCCCAGGTCTTGGGGGCCTCGACGCCGGCCTTCTTGAACAGGTCCTTGTTGTAGACGAAGGCGAGGGTGTCCGTGGTGAACGGAACGCCGTAGACCTTGTCCTCGTACTTGGCCTGCTCGATCAGGTTGGGCTGGAACTTGTCCTGGTCGGCGAGGGCCTCGGTGCCGTCCAGCGGCAGGAAGTAGCTCTTCTTGGCGAAGGCGGGGGTCCAGCCGACCTCGGAGCGGAGGATGTCCGGGGCGCCCTTGGAACCGGCGGCGGTGTCGAACTTGTTCTGCGCCTGGTCGAAGGGAACGTTGACGTACTTGACCTTGATGTCCTTGTTGGCGGCCTCGAACTCCTTGACCAAGGCCTGGTACGTCGGCGCCTCATTGGTGGCGTTGGAGGTGTCCCACCACGTGATGGTCACCGGCCCGCTCGAGTCGCTGCCACTGTCGTCCCCGCCGCCGCAGGCCGTCGCCGCCAGGGCGAGGGACGCCACCAGCGCGGTGGCCGCTATGCCACGCCGCATGAGTTCTCCTTGAGGGTGAAAGCCCGTGTGATGCAGGGCGGCCCCGTCTGCCGAGCCCTGCTGTCTTGCCGACTGCGCCGATGGAGCCGCCGGGCGACGTGAACGTAACAGCGCTGAAAGACTTGCGAAAGACCTTGCAGAAAAAAAGTGCAAGAGAACACGGAAGTTACCGGGGCGTGACCGCTGTGCGACCGCCGTGAGACGCTTCTTTACAGCGGTGGAGCGGTACACGGACCGCTTGTGCAAGACTCTGCAAGCTCTTGCCATCACTTTCACGAGGGAGCGCGATGACGCAGCAGCCCGGGCGCGGCCGGTCAACAGGTCGCCCACGGCGTCCGATTGGTGTGCAAGGCGACATACGGCCGGTACAGTCCAGTGCCGTGACCACACGGCTTGCGGACATCGCTGCGCAGGCGGGGGTGAGCGAAGCGACCGTCAGCCGCGTCCTCAATGGGAAGCCGGGCGTCGCCGCCACCACCCGCCAGTCCGTGCTGGCCGCACTCGACGTACTCGGCTATGAGCGCCCGGTGAGGCTGCGCCAGCGCAGCGAGGGCCTGGTGGGCCTGATCACCCCGGAGCTCGAGAACCCGATATTCCCCGCCCTCGCCCAGGTCATCGGCCAGGCGCTGACCAGGCAGGGATACACGCCGGTGCTGGCCACCCAGACCCCCGGCGGCTCCACGGAGGACGAGCTCACCGAGATGCTCGTGGACCGCGGGGTCGCGGGCATCATCTACGTCTCAGGACTGCACGCCGACACCACCGCCGACATGCAGCGCTACGAGCGGCTGCGCGCCCAGGGCGTTCCCTTCGTGCTGGTGGACGGCTTCTCCCCCAAGGTCCAGGCACCGTTCATCTCCCCCGACGACCGCGCGGCGATGACCCTGGCGGTGACGCACCTCGCCTCTCTGGGCCACACCCGCATCGGCCTGGCCCTGGGCCCCAAGCGCTTCGTCCCGGTCCAGCGCAAGATCGAGGGCTTCGTCCGCGCGGTCCAGGACCAGCTGAACCTTCCCGCGGACGTCATCGAGACCGAGCTGATCCAGCACTCCCTCTACACCCTGGAGGGCGGCCAGGCGGCGGCCACGGCGCTCATCGAGCGCGGCTGCACCGCGGTGGTCTGCGCCAGCGACATGATGGCGCTGGGCGCCATACGAGCCGCCCGCCGGCACGGCCTGGAGGTCCCCACGGACATCTCGGTCGTGGGCTTCGACGACTCCCCCCTGATCGCCTTCACCGACCCGCCCCTGACGACGGTCCGCAAGCCGGTCCCGGCGATGGGCCAGGCCGCGGTACGCACGTTGCTGGAGGAGATCGGCGGGACTCCCGCGCCGCACAGCGAGTTCGTGTTCATGCCGGAGCTGGTGGTGCGCGGTTCGACCGCTTCGGCACCTGGTGACAGGGTTCGTCCGTAAGTCGTCCGCAAGGCGGAGAATCACCGCGCCCGCCCCTGCGTTGGTAGGAGAGCGGACCGGTCCGCGGGCCGTAGAACGTGCGTCCTGAACCCAACCGCGGGATGATCGGTCAGGGAAGTCTTTTCTGGCAGACTCTGTGCCTATGGGTGACACGACCGTGACGACATTGGAGGGCCGGGAAGCGGCCGTTCTGCCCCCCGTCGCGGACGAGACGGGGCGGGGACTCCTGCGCCGGCTGCGCACCCCCCGCCGCCCTCGTCTCTGGTTCGAGATCCTGCTGATCGCGGTGAGTTACTGGACGTACTCACTGATCCGCAACGCGGTCCCGGAGCAGAAAGCGGAGGCCCTCCGCAACGCGGACTGGCTCTGGAAGCTGGAACACCACCTGGGCCTCGCCGTCGAGGAGTCGATCAACCACACCGTGAACGGCGTGACTTGGCTCATCGTCGGCATGAACTACTACTACGCGACGCTGCACTTCATCATCACCCTCGCAGTCCTGGTCTGGCTCTACCGCAGCCATCCCGGCCGCTACGCGGCGACCCGTCTGGTCCTCTTCGCGACCACGGGCGTGGCCCTGATCGGTTACTACCTGTACCCGCTCGCTCCCCCACGGCTGATGACCAACACCACCTTCATCGACACGGTCCTGGTCCACGACACCTGGGGCTCCATGGCCTCCGGCGACCTGAAGAACATGTCGAACCAGTACGCCGCGATGCCGTCGATGCACATCGGCTGGTCGGTCTGGAGCGGCCTGACGATCTTCGCCCTGGCACGGACCCCCTGGGTCCGGATTTTGGGCCTGCTCTACCCCACGGCCACCCTCGTCGTGATCGTCGCGACGGCCAACCACTTCTGGCTCGACGCGGTCGGCGGCCTCATCTGCCTGGCCTTCGGCTACACGGTGGCACGCCTCTGGTACGGAGCGCTGCCGTACTCCCTGCCCCGTTCGGTGCCCAAGCCGCCCACGGCGGGGAGGGGCCGTGCCGGGGGGTGTCCGCCCGCAGCGGCGGGCGTCAAGGAACAGCACATCTCAAGCGACAGCAACCGCCCGACCGAGGACGGACACCCCCCGGCACGGCCCCGCACCACAACAAAACCGTAGGCGCCCGGCGCACCCCCACGCACCGCAACGGGCCGCCGCAGGCATCCCGGCGCACCCCGGCCGTCACCCCCCGTAGAACAGCTCCTCCACCACACCCCGGGCCCGCCGAGCCGTACGCCGATACGCGTCGAGCATGTCCCCCACGTGCCCCGGCTCGTACCCCAGATACCGCCCCACGGCCGCCAGCTCCCGGGCGTCCGACGGAAACGTGTCCCCGGCCCGCCCCCGCACCAGCATCACGGCGTTGCGCACACGCGTGGCCAGCACCCACGCCTCGTCCAGGATCGCCGCCTCCTCGCCCGGAATGAGCCCGGCCGCACAGGCGGCGGCGAGAGCCTCCCGGGTCCGTGTCGTCCGCAGCCCCGGCTCGGCCCACCCGTGCTGGAGCTGGAGCAGCTGCACGGTCCACTCCACGTCGGACAGCCCGCCCGGCCCGAGCTTGGAGTGCAGCTTGGGGTCGGAGCCGCGCGGCAGCCGCTCGGACTCCATACGGGCCTTCAGCCGCCGGATCTCGCGTACGGCGTCGTCGCCGAGCCCCTCCGCGGGATAGCGCAGCGGATCGATCAGCTCGATGAACCGCCCCGCGAGCTCCGCGTCGCCCGCGACCGGCTCGGCCCGCAGCAGCGCCTGCGACTCCCACACCAGCGACCACCGCCGGTAGTAGGCCGCATACGAGTTCAGCGTGCGCACCAGCGGCCCCGTCTTGCCCTCCGGCCGCAGATCGGCGTCGATCAGCAGCGGCGGATCCGCGCTGGGGACCTGGAGCAGTCGCCGCATCTCGCTGACGACCCGGTTGGCGGCCGCGGCGGCCTCGTGCTCGTCGACCTCGTCCCGCGGCTCGTGCACGAAGAGGACGTCGGCGTCACTGCCGTAGCCCAGCTCGTGCCCGCCGAACCGGCCCATGCCGATGATCGCGAACCGGGTCGGCAGGGTGTCCCCCCACCCTTCCCGGACGACCGCCCGCAACGTGCCCGCCAGCGTCGCCGCGGTCAGGTCGGACACCGCGCCCCCCACCCGGTCCACCAGCGCGCCCTGATCGGCCTCGGCGGGCTTGGTCTCGGTGCCGTAGGAGTCGACGATGTCGGCGGCGGCCGTACGGAACAGCTCACGGCGCCGTACGCCGCGCGCCGCGGTGACGGCCTGGACGCCGCCGTCGGCGCGGTTGACCGCGGCGAGGATCTCCTGCTCCAGGTGGGCGCGCGAGCGGGGTTCGAGACCGGTGCCGCCGTCGCCGTCGCCGAGCAGCGCGACCGCTTCCGGTGCCCGCATCAGCAGGTCGGGGGCGAGACGGCCGGCCGACAGCACCCGGGCGAGGTTCTCGGCCGCGGCGCCCTCGTCCCGCAACAGCCGCAGATACCAAGGGGTCTTGCCGAGCGCGTCCGACACCTTGCGGAAGTTCAGCAGCCCCGCGTCCGGATCGGCCGAGTCGGCGAACCAGCCCAACAGGACGGGCAGCAGGGTGCGTTGGATCGCCGCCTTGCGGGTGACGCCGGAGGCCAGCGCCTCCAGATGCCGCAGGGCCGCCGCCGGATCGTCGTACCCGAGCGCGACCAGCCGCTCCCGTGCCGCTCCGGCACTCAACCGGGCCTCGCCGGGGGCGAGTTGGGCGACGGCGTCGAGCAGCGGCCGGTAGAAGAGCTTCTCGTGCAGCCGCCGTACGACACTCGCGTGCCGTCGCCACTCGCGGTTCAGCTCGGCGACCGGGTCGACGCGCAGCCCCAGCGAGCGCCCGATGCGCCGCAGGTCGGCCTCGTCCTCGGGCACCAGGTGGGTGCGCCGCAGCCGGTAGAGCTGGATGCGGTGCTCCATGGAACGCAGGAAGCGGTAGGCGGTGTCGAGCTGCGCGGCATCCGCACGCCCGACGTAGCCGCCCGCGGCGAGCGCCTGCAAGGCGTCCAGGGTGGTGCCGCTGCGCAGCGAGGCGTCGTCGCGGCCGTGCACCAACTGCAGGAGCTGCACGGCGAATTCGACGTCCCGCAGCCCGCCGGGGCCGAGCTTGAGCTGCCGGTCGACCTCGGAGACGGGGATGGTCTCGACGACCCTGCGCCGCATCTTCTGCACGTCGGCGACGAAGTTGTCCCGTTCGGCGGCCTTCCAGACCATCGGTTCGAGGGCGGCGACGTACTCCTCGCCGAGGTCGATGTCGCCGGCCACCGGGCGGGCCTTGAGCAGCGCCTGGAACTCCCAGGTCTTGGCCCAGCGCCGGTAGTAGGCGAGGTGGCTGCTGAGCGTGCGCACCAGCGGGCCGTTCCTGCCCTCGGGGCGCAGATTGGCGTCCACGGGCCAGATGGAGCCCTCGACGGTGGTCTCGGAGCAGATCCGCATCATGTGCGAGGCGAGCCTGGTGGCCGAGCGCAGGGCCTTGGCCTCGTCGGCTCCGTCGGCGGTCTCGCCCACGAAGATGACGTCGACGTCGGAGACGTAATTGAGCTCGTGGCCGCCGCACTTGCCCATCGCGATGACCGCGAGCCGGCACTGCGAGGCGTCCTCGGGAGCGGCGGCGCGGGCGATGGCGAGGGCGGCGCGCAGGGTCGCGGTGGCGAGGTCGGCGAGCTCGGCGGCGGTCTGGGCGAGGTCGGTGGTGCCGCACACGTCGCGGGCGGCGATGGACAGCAGGCAGCGCCGGTAGGCGACGCGCAGCGACACCGGGTCGGTGGCGCCGGCCAGGCCCTGCTCGAACTCCTCGACCCCGGGGTGCAGGTCCCGCGGCTCGTACATGGCCAGCGCCTGCCAGTCGCCGGGGTGGCGGGCGAGGTGGTCGGCGAGCGCGGCGGAGGCGCCGAGCACGCCGAGCAGCCGGTCGCGCAGCGGCTTGGCCGCTATCACCGTGTCGAGCAGTTCCCGCTGTGCGGTGGGTTCGGGCTGGGCCTCGACGAGCTTGACGAGGCCGTCCAGGGTGAGGTCGGGGTCGGCGGTGGCGCCGAGGGCCTCCAGCAGCACCGGATCGTTGCGGATCGGCGCGAGCTCGGGGCTCTCCAGGAGCCGCTCGGCGGCCGAGGGGTGGGTGAATCCGTGCCGCAGCAGCCGCGTGAAGGTACTGCTCCTGCGCCCCGGCGCCGTCATGCTCGCCCTCCCGTCCGATCGGGGTCGTACGCACCCGATCAAGGTCGTACGCGATCGAGCCTAGCCGCAGACCCTGGAAGTGGCGCCGATGAGTTCCGGCGCTCAGGGTGGTCTTCTCTGCAGAGGGAGAGGTCCGGCGACACATCTGGAGGGCGGCCGATGACCGACAACCAACCACAGACCCGACTGGACGCGCGCTACAGCGACGAGAAGGCCACCGCGACCCCCTGGTCCGAGGCGGAGAAGCGGCTGTCCGAGGCCGAGCTGTTCTGGATCTCGACGGTACGGCCGGACGGGCGTCCGCATGTGACGCCGCTGCCGGCGGTGTGGTCGCGGGGTGCGCTGCACTTCTGCACGGGCCCTGAGGAACGCAAGGCGCGCAACCTCGACGAGAACCCGAATCTGGTGCTGACGACCGGCACGAACCTCTGGAACGAGGGCTACGACCTGGTGGTGGAGGGCGTGGCCGAAAGGGTCACCGACGACGCCCGGCTGCACGAGCTGGCGGTGGCGTGGGAGACGAAATACGGACCCTTCTGGCACTTCGAGGTGGGGAACGGAGCATTCCGCCACGGATCGGGGCACGCTTACGTCTTTTCGGTGGCGCCACGTACCGTTTTCGGCTTCGGTAAGGGTGAGCCGTTCAGCCAGACCCGCTGGCGATTCACCAGGGAGGACCACCACTGATGGACTTCACCCTCGAAGTGATCCCGCTGCCCGTGAGCGACGTCGACCGGGCCCGCGACTTCTACCGGGACAAGGTCGGCTTCCACGTCGACATCGACCAGGAGGTCATGCCGGGCATGCGCATCGTCCAGCTGACCCCACCGGGTTCCGGCTGTTCGATCGCTCTCGGCGACAGCATCTGGGACATGACCAAGGGCGAGACCAAGCCGGAGCCCGGCTCCTACCAGGGCCTCCAGCTCTGCGTGGCCGACATCAAGGCGGCCCACGCCGAACTGACGGAACGCGGCCTCGAAATCTCCGAGCCGGTCCAGTACACCCCCGACGACGGCGCCACCTTCATGTACTTCACCGACCCGGACGGCAACGGCTGGTCCATCCAGGAGTACCGCCGCCGGGCTACGGAGCCGCTGCACGAGCTGCTGTCGAAACAGGCGAACGGATAACACCCACCCCCCGAAGGACGCGGGGCCGGCAACCCCCCGACCCCGCCCCGCACCCTTCGCGGTCCTACAGAACCGGCAGGTTCTTCCGCAGTTCGAAGGCGGTGACCTCGCTGCGGTACTCCTCCCACTCCTGCCGCTTGTTGCGCAGGAAGTGATGCGGCCTAGACGCGACCTCGCGTGGGTGGTGTCCGAGCCGCGCTGGCGGGCGCCCGAGCCGTCGTCGTTGGTCGTCATCGGTCGCCCTGGGCCGACCTTCGACGGCCCACAGACGGCCCAAGCCACGTCCAGACCGCTGGCTCGGCAGATTTACAGCGGGCTCAGTCCCTGCCCCCCACCTGCGACTCTTCGCACGGAGAGCATCGTTGGGGACGCCTGGGGGAATAACGAGGGTCAGCATCGTGCTCGCCTCGGCCGTCTGGCCGTCCGGAGCCGCTGATCGCGTCGTGCTGGAACGCAGCTAGCGGTTGTCCCGTATGAGGCGTGAGTTATCCGGTGAGGGCCAGGTTGTGGAATCGGGCGATGCCGAGCATGGCCTGATGAACCCCGTTGCCCTTGAGGCTGCAGTCCCGCAGGATCTTCCAGTTCTTCAACCGCGACAGGGCATGCTCCACCCGGGCTCGGGCCCTGCGGTGGACGGCATTCTCCGCTTCCTGATGTGGGCTGAGGTGCGTCTGACCTCGTCGTCTGCGGTGCGGGATGAGCAGGCCGGTGCCTTGGTAGCCGCCGTCGGCGATGGTCGGTGCGCCGCGGCAGGCCCGGTCGAAGCCGGACTCCGTGAAGGCCCGGCAGTCGTTGCGGCTGCCGGGCAGCGGCATGCCGATCGCCACGACCAGACGGCTGTTGGCGTCGATGACGACCTGCAGGTTCGTCGAGTAGCGATAGTTCTTGCTGGAGGCGGCCACGCTGCGGTCGCGGGTGGGCACCAGCGTGCCGTCGACGATGTAGACCGTGTCCTTGCGAGGCCGACGGGCCGGCGAGATGGCCAACAAGGGCGCCAGGTGATCGAGGATGCGGTCTGCCGAAGACTTCGAGACTCCGAACAGCGGCGCCACCTGCCGCAACGTCAGGTTCGTGCGCCAGTACGTCGCCACCAGCAACACCCGGTCCTCCAGAGGCAGTCGCCAGGGACGGCCTCGTTGGATGTCACCACCGCGACGCCGCACCGATGCCACCAGCCTGGCGAACTGCACCTCGCTCAGCCCGGAGAGCGGCTCGATCCACTTCGGATCATCCGCAATCACCCCACCCATGCCCAGCCAACGCACCAACCGCCCCACTGGTTACGGGACAACCTCTAGCGAGGAGTGGCACAGCCATGTCTACTTCCCGTAAGCCACTGACGCAATCACAACTCCTGCGGGATGATGAAGTCATGGCTCGACGACGTGTCCTGTTGGCGGTCGGCATGGTCACCCTGGGTGGCGCGTTTATCTGGCTGGGGGTCCACTTCGCGAAATCTGGCTGGGATGCATCCGACAAGCAATCGAGCGTAATTGGTGGCTTTTCCGGATTATGGGGGCTAATACTCGCAGGATTCGGGATATGGCAAGCCACTAGGCAGCAACTTCCGCTTTCGACGCAGGATTTGACTCGCTATCTCGCGGATAACGTCCAGAGGGAGTGGAACGCCGAGGTACAACTACGTGGACTGCATGGAACACCGTGGATTTCCGTCTCCTGGAATACGGATATGACACCTCACCAGTGGGCGAATCTGCTATCCGTTAGCCCAGGCGCAACGGGTCCTTCCGATTCGACGCAGGATATACAGGCATTGGCGGGTGAGCATAAGATCATTGAGATCCTTAATAGGATCCCCGGTCGGCAGCTGATAATACTGGGCGAGCGTGGATCGGGTAAGACGACGCTCTTGATAAAGCTTCTGCTCGACCTTCTCGAGCAGCCAGAATCGGACACAGCGGTACCGGTGCTGATGTCGCTGTCTTCCTGGAATCCGAATCAAAAAGACCTAAAGTCCTGGATTGCATCGGAGCTTGCTCGCGAACACCCGCTATTAAGTATCGCTGACCGACGGAGGAACGCACGCTCTTACTATTATTCTCGCGCTCGAGCACTCCTCGATCAAGGTCGAATAATTCCACTACTTGACGGCTTTGATGAGTTGCTGCCAGATCTTTACATGAAAGCGATCGAAGAAATCGGTAAGGCACGACTTCCAGGTTTAGTGCTCGTCAGCCGATCTAGCGAGTTCGAACAGGTTATCCATGCGACCGAGGGGACTATTCCACTCGCTAGCGCTCCTCGGATATACGTAGAGCCTGTGAATTACACAAAAGCGGCCGACTACTTAAAATTTGGCATGCCGCCAGGTCGATGGGATCCAATCCTGCCCCACCTAACCGGCGATGGCCCACTGGCTCGGGCTCTCAGGACCCCGCTCCACCTATTCCTAGCCAGAACCATCTACATGCCGCATGGCCACCAATGGCCGAATCCTAGCGAGCTTCTGGATGGCCAGCGATTCCGAGACGAACATGACATCCGCGCGCATTTGTTCGACGGATACATTGATTTCATATACGGAGACAGCTCGGATCATACAAAAAGATGGACGGTACAGCAGGCTCGTCGCGCTCTTTCCTTCATTGCCCGTAAATTACAGGCTACCGGAGAAGGTAAGGACATCAAATGGTGGCAGATGAAGAATTGGTGCAACCCAGGAATACCGGGGTTGATAATCGGTTCGACAGTCGGCGTCGCAACGGGCCTCACTCTCGGAATTCCCACAGCCCTCGGACTACTTCAAAGCGCATATGTGGCTCCCGGAATTTCCGAGGGCTTGCTGGTGGGGACATTCTGCGGAGGATTAACGGCGATTTTCACTGCGTTCCTCGCGGGAGAATTCTCTCTGCGAGAGGATCCAGCAATCGCATTGAGCTGGTCGCCCGTCAAACTGGTTGGGCTGGTTTCCATAGGAATAATTCTGGGTTTTACGCTGCAATCGATAGGGGTCGTTTACCAGTCCGGGATTTTCTTCGGACTGGCATTATTTGCCCCTAGCGCCATAGGGCGAGGAGTCGCGACTGTTGCCCCTGTCTTCACAGCTTCCGTAGGGCCAAACCGAATCCTTGCACAAGACCGGCGTACTTTCTTGATGATTACCACCCTTGTCGGGCTGGTTAGCGGCCTGCCACCTCTCTTCATGATCAACAGGGCAGATGAGGTGGTACTTATGCTGTGCATTTCCGGCTTCGTGGGCATGTTTAACGGACTGAGAGTCGGCCTGAAGACGACCGCATGGGTTCCCTTCATTTCAGTTCGTTTCTACTTTGCGTTGCGTGGTCATGTCCCACACAACCTCATGGCCTTTCTTTCAGATGCCCACAAGCGGGGAATTCTGCGTCAGGTCGGAACCGCTTATCAGTTCCGTCATATTGACCTCCAGCGCCATCTCGACCAGGACTAGTCCAAGAATTGCCGCGCCGAAGCAATGCTCTCTCGCATGTTTAGGCGTCATACTCCGCCGGGTTTCGTCGGTTGCTCAACATCACACGGAGTACCAGCAGGGAGACATCTACAAGGGAGACCCCTGCGTCCTGCAACTTGTGCATCTTTTTGATCTAAAGGGGCGCAGGCTGCGCGGGCTATAGGAGTGAGTAACAGGCGCTCTCGCTGTGACGTACCCCGTCTCTGGCATCAGGCGGCTGATTGCGCTGAGCGCGGCACGGGCGCCGGCCGGGCCGCGCGCGGGGAGCGGAGCGAGCCGCCTTGATCGATGTAGTGAAAGTTCACCCACTGCGGGAGCGCCTGGCGGTGGGCTCAGCGCGTTAAGGACGCTCCGACGGCCCACAGACGGCCCGAACCATCAAAACCCAGTGGGGTTGACGATCATTCATCGTCAACCCCACTCGCGATGCTGAGAGAAAACTACCTCCGACCTGCCCTTACAGAACCGGCAGGTTCTTCCGCAGCTCGAACGCGGTGACCTCCGAGCGGTACTCCTCCCACTCCTGCCGCTTGTTGCGCAGGAAGAAGTCGAAGACGTGTTCGCCCAGGGTTTCGGCGACCAGGTCGCTGTTCTCCATGAGGGTGAGGGCCTCGCCGAGGTTCTGCGGGAGGGGCTCGATGCCCATGGCGCGGCGTTCGGCGTTGGAGAGGGCCCAGACGTCGTCCTCGGCGCCCGGCGGGAGCTCGTAGCCCTCCTCGATGCCCTTCAGGCCCGCCGCGAGCAGGACGGCGTAGGCCAGGTACGGGTTGGCGCCGGAGTCGATGGAGCGGACCTCCACGCGCGCGGAGCCGGTCTTGCCGGGCTTGTACATCGGGACGCGGACCAGGGCGCTGCGGTTGTTGTGGCCCCAGCAGATGTACGACGGGGCCTCGCCGCCGGCGCCGGCGGTGCGCTCCGAGCCGCCCCAGATGCGCTTGTAGGAGTTCACCCACTGGTTGGTGACGGCCGAGATCTCCGCCGCGTGCCGCAGCAGGCCCGCGATGAAGGAGCGGCCGACCTTGGAGAGCTGGTACTCGGAGCCCGACTCGTAGAAGGCGTTGCGGTCGCCCTCGAAGAGGGACAGGTGCGTGTGCATGCCGGACCCAGGGTGCTCGGAGAACGGCTTCGGCATGAAGGTGGCCTGCACACCCTGCTCCAGCGCCACCTGCTTCATGACCAGGCGGAACGTCATGATGTTGTCGGCCGTGGAGAGCGCGTCCGCGTAGCGCAGGTCGATCTCCTGCTGGCCCGGCGCACCCTCGTGGTGCGAGAACTCGACCGAGATGCCCATGGACTCCAGCATGGTGATCGCCTGGCGGCGGAAGTCCATGCCGATGTTCTGCGGGGTGTGGTCGAAGTAGCCGGAGTTGTCGGCCGGGGTGGGGCGCGTGCCGTCGAGCGGGCGATCCTTCAGCAGGAAGAACTCGATCTCCGGGTGGGTGTAGAAGGTGAAGCCCAGGTCGGAGGTGCGGGCCAGGGCCCGCTTCAGGACATAGCGCGGGTCGGCGAAGGACGGAGAGCCGTCCGGCATGAGGATGTCGCAGAACATGCGGGCCGTGCCGGGGGCCTCGGCGCGCCAGGGCAGGATCTGGAACGTCGACGGATCCGGCTTGGCGATCATGTCCGACTCGTATACGCGGGCGAAGCCCTCGATCGCCGAGCCGTCGAAGCCGATGCCCTCGTCGAAGGCCTGCTCGAGTTCGGCAGGGGCCACGGCCACGGACTTGAGGAAGCCCAGCACGTCCGTGAACCACAGCCGTACGAAACGGATGTCGCGCTCCTCCAACGTCCGGAGCACGAACTCCTGCTGCTTGTCCATCTTCCGCTTCCCCATCCTTGCTGGTCAGGCCGCCTGTCTCCGTGTCCCGCAGGAGGCGGTCGGGCACCTGAGCATCACACCACAACACCGTTTCAGGCGCGTTGCGGACCTTGATCGCCAGGGCGACCGCGGGTCGAACGTCCGGCCTACGACAGGTGTCCCGTCACGGCCCCGGTATGCCGGTGTACTGCTCCGTCGCCCATCTTGCCTGCTCGGACCCCCATTCGTAATGCCCGGCCCCTCAGGACCCACCCCGCTTTAATTTGCATCTTGGATGCAAGTTTTAATGGAGGCACGGCACTCGACCGAGCCTGAGGAGACCTGATGCTGTCCGAGCAGTCCGCCGCCACCGTCCGCGCCACCCTTCCCGTCGTCGGCGCGGCCATCGGCGAGATCACCGAGCGCTTCTACGCCGGGATGTTCGCCGCCCGCCCCGAGCTGCTGCGCGACCTGTTCAACCGCGGTAACCAGGCGGCCGGCACCCAGCGCCAGGCGCTCGCGGGGTCGATCGCTGCCTTCGCGACGCACCTGGTGGCCCGCCCCGACGAGCGGCCCGACGCGATGCTGAGCCGGATCGCCCACAAGCACGCCTCCCTGGGCGTCACGGCGGAGCAGTACGAGATCGTCCACGAGCACCTCTTCGCCGCCATCGTCGACGTGCTCGGCGAGGCAGTCACGCCCGAGGTGGCCGCCGCCTGGGACGAGGTCTACTGGCTGATGGCGAACGCGCTGATCGCGATCGAGAAGCGGCTGTACGAGGAGCAGGGCGGGCCCGAGTGGCGGGAGTGGGAGGTCGTCGAGCGCGTCGAGGAGACCGCCGACGTCGCCACCTTCCGGCTGCGCCCCGCCGACGGCCGCCCGGCACCGGGCTTCCGGGCCGGGCAGTACGTCTCGGTGCAGGTGGAGCTGGCTGACGGGGCCCGGCAGATACGCCAGTACAGCCTCTCCGCAGCGCCCGGCTCACCGGTCCGCCAGTTCAGTGTGAAGCGGGTGCACGGCGAGGCGGGGCCCGACGGCGAGGTCTCCAACCATCTCCACGCGCACGTGGCGGCCGGCGACCGGCTGCGCCTGTCGGCGCCGTACGGCGATCTCGTGCTCACGGACCTCGCGGCCGACGCGCCGCTGCTCCTCGCCTCCGCCGGCATCGGTGTGACGCCGATGGTCGCCATGCTGGGCCAGCTCGCGGACCAGGGGCACCAGGGCCAGGTGCTGGTCGTGCACGGTGACCGCTCGCCCGCCGAGCACGCGCTGCGCGCGGACCACGAGGCGTACGCCGGGAAGCTGGCGGACGCGTCGGTCCACTTCTTCTACGAGGACGGCGCCGAAGCGTCCCACCGCAACGGCCTGGTCGACCTCACCGGCGTCGACGTACCGCAGGGCACGCGCGCGTACCTGTGCGGTCCGCTGCCCTTCATGCGGGCGGTGCGCACCCGGCTGATCGAGCGGGGCGTGGCGCCGGCCGACATCCACTACGAGGTGTTCGGGCCCGACCTCTGGCTGGCCCAGTCGGCCTGAAGCCGCACCGGGCACCGGGCGGGCCGAGGCCGCAGCATGAAGCCGCAGCGGGCACCGGGCGGGCCGAGGCCGCGGGGGGCTCAGGGCACGCGGCCAGGAAAGCGCACCGACGCTCAGGGCACGCGGCCGGGAAAGCGCACCGGGGCTCAGAGCACGCGGCCGGGAGGCCGCACCGGGGCTAGGGCGCGCGGCCGATCTGGAGCAGCAGCGGCCCCGTCGGGTCCGCGCTCACGTCGGCCACCGTCAGCGGGTCCAACGAGGCGAAGAACGCCTCCTGGGCCCGCCGCAGGGCGCCGCGCAGCCGGCACGCGGAGTTGAGCGGGCAGGGGTGGTCGCCCTCGCACTCGACGACGTCGCCCTCCCCCTCGAAGGCGCGCACGATCGCGCCGACCGAGGCCGTACGGCCCCTGTCGCTGACCGAGAGCCCGCCGCCGCGACCCCGGCGGGCGTCGACGAGGCCCATGTGCTGGAGCTCGGCGACGACCTTCGCGGCATGCGTGTACGGCACCTCCATGTCCGCCGCGACCTCACGGGTCGTCGGCGTGGCGTCCCCGAGGACGGCGAGTCGCATCAGGAGGCGCAGTGCCAGATCGGTCGAGCGCAACAGCCGCATGCAGGGAAGCGTAGATAATGCGCATCCGCGGTTCAAAATATGACCGCCGGGCCGCCGTCGGGCCGCCGCCCGGCCGCCGTCGGACTCCTGCCGGTCGACCGGCTCGACCCGTTCCGGCCTTTCCCGTCACCTCTCTACGAGAGGCCACTCCTTCCCCATTACGATCAGCGGACCCGACCGTCCCTTTCCCCCCGAAGGACATGACCTCATGGGCTCCGCCAAGAACCAGAGCAACGCGGCGCGCAAGGCGCGTATAGAGGAGATGCGGCGCGCCGAGCGTGTCCGTGAGCGGCGCAACCGGATCCTGACGATAGTGGCCAGCAGCGTGGTGGTCGCGGGCCTCGTCGTCGGCGGTGTCTTCGTCGTGCAGTCCCAGGCCGACAAGGCCGAGGCGAGCGACGCCAAGGACAAGAAGGACGACAAGGTCAAGACCGCGGGCAAGCTCGTCGCGGACAAGGACGGCCTGAAGACCTGGAAGGGGACGCTGGGCCGCACCCATGTCACCGAGGCCGTGAAGTACCCGGTGGAGCCCCCGGTCGGCGGCGACCACGACCGGGTCTGGATGAACTGCAACGGCGACGTCTACACCAAGGCCGTCAACAACATGAACGCCGTGCACTCGCTGGAGCACGGTGCCGTGTGGGTGACGTACAACTCCAAGGCGCCCAAGGCCGACGTCGAGGCGCTGGCGGCGAAGGTGAAGGCGACGCCGTACACGCTGATGAGCCCGGACGACGGCCAGCAGGACCCGATCGTGCTGACCGCGTGGGGCGTGCAGCGCACGGTGACCGGCGCGAAGGACCCGAACGTCGGCAAGTTCTTCGAGACCTACGTCCAGGGCAAGCAGACGCCCGAGCCGGGCGCGGCGTGCACGGGCGGTATGTCGGAGTGAAGCAGCACGTCGGCTGGATCGCGGGGGCCGCGGCGGCAGTGCTCGTCGCGGTCGGCGCGCTCACCTACGCCGTCGCCGAGGACGGCGGCGGCAGCAGCAGCGGTACGCCGGCCGCGGACTCGGCGGACGCCGGGTTCGCCCGGGACATGGCGGTGCACCACCAGCAGGCCGTGGAGATGTCGTACATCGTGCGCGACCGCACGGACGACAAGGACGTGCGCCTGCTGGCGTACGACATCGCGCAGACGCAGGCCAACCAGCGCGGGATGCTGCTGGGCTGGCTGGATCTGTGGGAGCTGCCGAAGGTGTCGTCGAAGCCTCCGATGACCTGGATGGGGATGGGCGGCATGCCCTCCGCCGGGGACGGCTCCCTGATGCCGGGCATGGCGACGAACGCGGAGATGAAGAAGCTCCAGGGCCTGAGCGGCAGGCAGGCGGAGGTCTTCTACCTCCAGCTGATGACGGAGCATCACAAGGGCGGCATCCACATGGCCGAGGGCTGTGTCGACAAGTGCACGGTCGGCGTGGAGAAGCGGCTCGCGCAGGGCATGGTGGACGGACAGCAGTCGGAGATCGAGCTGATGGCGGACATGCTGAAGGAGCGGGACGCGAAGCCTCGCTCCTAGCTGCCGCGAAGCCTCGCTCCTAGCTGCCGCGGAGCCTCGCTTCCAGCTGCCGCGGAGCCGCAGTCCCAGCCGCGCACCCCAGCTGCCGAAATGGCCTTGTCATTGCGTTAGTTGGGACCTTCTTGAGCCGCGCATTCCCCTGGCGTGAACGGTTCGTCGCTTAAGTGGCCACCGTCGGGTGATCCACTCGCACACGAATCGCACAGGGGGTTCCATGAGATCTCGACGTGCCGCGCTGCGCACCTCGGTGAGTCTGGCGGCGACACTGCCTCTCCTCACCGGCGCGCTGGCCATCGGCATACCGGCGGCGCACGCCGCCGACGCCCCGGGCCGCGACCGGCTCGCCGGCACCAAGCCCGCGTGGGCCACGGCCCGGGCGGACAAGGGCGCGACCTCGGACAGCGCGCGGGTCTCCGCGCGCGTCTACCTCGCGGGCCGCGACGCGGCCGGCCTCGCCGCGTACGCGAAGGCCGTGTCGGACCCGGCCTCGGCGTCCTACGGCAAGTATCTGAGCGCCGACCGGGCGCAGGCCCGCTTCGGCGCGACGAAGGCCCAAGTGGCCGCCGTCAAGAGCTGGTTGAGGGCCGCGGGGCTGAAGGTCACCGGCGTCACGCAGCACTACGTCGCCGTCAGCGGCGATGTGGCCGCCGCGGAGAAGGCGTTCGGCACCCAGCTGCACGACTACGCCAAGGGCGCCCGGACCTACCGCGCCCCGGCGACGACGGCCTCGGTGCCGGATGCGGTCAAGGACGCGGTCCTGACCGTCACCGGCCTCGACAACGCGCCGCACCTGGCGAGCCACCGGGACCAGCTCCCGCCGCCGGAGACGGTGTTCCGCAACGCCGGGCCGTTCTCGACCTACCACGGCTCGAACGTGGCGAAGACGCTGCCGGACGCGTACGGCACGAAGGTCCCGTACGCCGTGAAGGGTTACACCGGCAAGCAGCTGCGTGCCGCGTACGGCGCGGGCAAGCGCACCGGCAAGGGCGTGCGCATCGCCATCACGGACGCATACGCCTCCCCGACCATCGCCTTCGACGCGGCCACCTACGCCAAGCGGAACGGGGACGCGGCCTGGAGCACGGGCCAGCTGCGGCAGGTCCTGCCCGCGAAGTACACGCGGACCAAGGAGTGCTCGGCGGCCGGCTGGTACGGCGAGGAGACCCTGGACGTCGAGTCCGCGCACGCGGTCGCGCCGGGCGCGCAGATCACGTACGTGGGCGCCGCCTCCTGCTACGACGAGGACCTGCTCGACTCGCTGAGCAAGATCGTCGACAACCATCTCGCCGACATCGTCTCCAACTCCTGGGGCGAGACCGAGGACGCGCAGACGCCGGACCTGGCGGCCGCCTACGACCAGGTCTTCCAGTTCGGCGCGGTGGAGGGCATCGGCTTCTACTACTCCTCCGGCGACGACGGCGACGAGGTGGCCGCCAGCGGCACCAAGCAGACGGACATCCCGGCGAGTTCGGCCTGGGTGACGGCGGTCGGCGGCACCTCGCTGGCGGTCGGCAAGGGCGAGAAGTACCTGTGGGAGACCGGCTGGGGCACGCAGAAGGCGACCCTCGCGGCCGACGGCAAGAGCTGGACCGGCTTCCCGGGCGCGTTCACCTCGGGCGCGGGCGGCGGCACCAGCAGGACGGTCGCCGAGCCCTACTACCAGCAGGGCGTCGTCCCGCCCGCGCTGGCGAAGGCCAACAGCGCCGACGGCAACCGGGTGGTGCCGGACATCGCGGCGATCGCCGACCCGAACACCGGGTTCCTGGTGGGCCAGACGCAAACCCTGCCGGACGGCAGGACGCAGGCCTACGACGAGTACCGCCTCGGCGGCACCTCGCTGGCCGCGCCGGTCGTCGCGGCCGTGCAGGCCCTCGCGCAGGAGGCGGCCGGCAAGCCTCTCGGCTTCGCCAACCCCGCGATCTACGCGCGGTACGGCTCGAAGGCGTACCACGACGTCACGGACAACCCGACGGGCTCCGGACTCGCGGTGGCCCGCGTCGACTTCGTCAACGGCTATGACGCGACGGGCGGTCTGAGCACGTCCGTCCGCAGCCTCGGCAAGGACAGTTCGCTGAGCGCCGTGAAGGGCTACGACGACGTGACGGGCGTGGGCACGCCCGCGGGCGGCTATGTGGAGTCGTACAGCCGCCACTGATCACCGGCAGAAGGAGGCGCCCCGCCGACGGGGGATGATCGGCGGGGCGCTTGGTGCCGCAGTGGTTCAGGGGTGGCGGCGGGCCGAGCTCAGAGGTGCCGGAAGGGCCGGCTCAGTGGACGGAGTGCTCTTCCAGCGGGAACGTGCCGCCCACGACGTCGTCCGCGAACGCCTTCGCCGCGTCGCCCATGGCCCGGCGCAGGTCGGCGTACTGCTTGACGAACTTGGGGACGCGGCCGCCGGTCAGGCCCATCATGTCCGTCCAGACCAGGACCTGTGCGTCGGTCTCCGGGCCGGCGCCGATGCCGACGGTCGGGATGTGCAGGACGCGCGTCACCTCGGCCGCCAGCTCCGCCGGGACCAGCTCCAGGACGACCGCGAACGCGCCCGCGTCCTGGACCGCCTTGGCGTCGCGCAGCAGTTGCTGGGCCGCCTCCTCGCCGCGGCCCTGGACGCGGTAGCCCATGGCGTTGACGGACTGCGGGGTCAGGCCGATGTGCGCCATGACCGGGATGCCGGACTCGACGAGAAGCCGGATCTGGTCGTGCGAGCGCTCGCCGCCCTCCAGCTTGACCGCGCCGACGCCGGCCTCCTTGACCAGCCGGGTCGCCGAGCGCAGCGCCTGCACCGGGCCCTCCTGGTACGAGCCGAAGGGCAGGTCGCCGACGATGAGGGCGCGGGAGGTGCCGCGTACGACGGCCGCCGAGAGCATGGTCATCTCGTCGAGCGTCACGGGCACGGTGGTCTCGTAACCGAGGTGGCAGTTGCCCGCCGAGTCGCCCACGAGCATGACCGGGATACCGGCCTCGTCGAAGACGGACGCGGTCATCGCGTCGTAGGCGGTGAGCATGGGCCACTTCTCGCCCCGCTCCTTGGCGAGGGCGATGTCCCGAACAGTGATGCGCCGAGTGCCCTTGCCCCCGTACAGCGCCTTGCTGCCGTCGGAGGTCTTCGCCTGAGGCGTCTGGGCAGCCGAAAGCTGCGTCATTGCAACGGCTCCTTCTGTCATCTCGAGGCGCCCTGACGGCGTCCCCGGATCCCTCCCATGGTGGCACTTCGTGCCAGTCGGGGCCAGGCCCCCTCGTGTGAGATCCACCCCGCGTAAGTTCTCGGTAAGAAATTAAGATACGAGACGGTTCCGTATCGTAAATGCGATAGCTTCGAACGCATGACTTCTCCCGCCCCAGCCACCCGTATACCCGAGGCGGTGCACCGGCGCCGCTGGGCGATCCTCGGCGTGCTGATGCTCAGCCTGCTGATCGTCGTGCTGGACAACTCCATCCTGAACGTCGCCATCAAGACCATCTCGACCCCCGCGCCGACCGGCCTCGGCGCCACGCAGAGCGAGCTGGAGTGGGCGATCAACGCCTACACCCTCGTCTTCGCGGGCCTGCTGTTCAGCGCGGGCATCCTGGGTGACCGGCTCGGCCGCAAGAAGGTGCTGCTCGGCGGGCTCGCCGTGTTCGGCATCGGCTCCGCGCTCGCCGCGTTCTCCGGCTCCCCCGGCGAGCTGATCACCTTCCGCGCCGTGATGGGCCTCGGCGCGGCCTTCGTCATGCCGGCCACCCTCGCCGTGCTGATGAACGTCTTCGAGCGGGACGAGCAGCCCAAGGCCATCGGCATCTGGGCCGGCGGCGTCGGACTCGCCATCGCCATCGGCCCCATCACGGGCGGTCTGCTGCTCGACCACTTCTGGTGGGGCTCGGTCTTCCTCATCAACGTGCCGATCGTGCTTCTCGCGCTCGGGCTGATGCTGTGGCTGGTCCCGGACTCGCGCGACCCGAACCCCGGCCGGATCGACCCGATCGGCGTGGTGCTCTCCGTCGTCGGCCTGGTCCTGCTCGTCTACGGCATCATCAAGGGCGGCCAGCTCGCCGACTTCACGGACGTGACGGTCCTCGCGACGATCGCCGCAGGTCTCGCCGTACTCGCGGCCTTCGTGGTGTTCGAGAAGCGCAGCGACCATCCGTCCATCGACATCACGTACTTCCGCAACAAGGTCTTCTCCGCCGCGATCGGCGTCATCGCGCTGGTCTTCTTCGCGCTGATGGGCGTGACGTTCTTCTCGGTCTTCTACACCCAGAGCGTGCGCGGCTACTCGCCGCTGGAGACCGGTCTGCTGATGCTGCCGCTGGCCGCCGCGCAGATGATCTTCGCGCCGCGCGCCCGGCTGCTGGTCGACCGGTTCGGCAACCGGGCCACGACGACCGGCGCCATGCTGCTGATCGCGCTCACGCTGGCCGCGTTCGCGACCTTCGAGGCGGACACGCCGATCTGGCTGCTGGAGGTCGTGTTCTTCCTCATGGGCGCCGCGATGGCCCACATCATGACGCCCATCAGCGTCGTCATCATGCAGGCCCTGCCCCGCGAGAAGGCCGGTTCCGCCTCCGCGCTGAGCAACACCTTCCGCCAGGTCGGCGGCGCCCTCGGCATCGCCGTCCTCGGCTCGGTCCTGTCGACGGCCTACCGCAACGGCATCGAGGACCGGCTCGGCGCGCTGCCCGCGGGCGTACGGCACACGGCGGGCGAGTCCATCGAGGCCACGCTCGGCGTCGCCGACCGGCTCGGCCCGCGCGGCGAGGCCCTCATCGGCCCGGCGCACGACGCGTTCCTGCACGCCATGCACATCACGGCGCTGTGGGGCGCCGGGATCGCGGTGCTCGGCGCGGTGGTCGTGGCGCTGTTCCTGCCGGGACGGCCCGCCGCCACGCAGAAGAGCGAGGAGGAGCAGGAGTTGGTGGCCTCGGAGTAGCGGAACCCACTCATGCGGCCGGCGCGCGCCACGGTGCCGTACCCGGGGGACAATCAGCACAGCCCACGGAAAGGACCGAACAAGTGAGCCTCGCCGACAGTCATCCCCGGCCGGAGGGACCCGGCCGGGGCCGCCCCCGCAGCGAGGCCGTGGAGCGGTCCATCATCGAGGGCGTCATCAGACTGCTGGAGGAGGGCGTGCCGCTCGCGGAGCTGTCCATCGAGCGCATCGCCCGCACCGCCGGCGTCGGCAAGGCCACCATCTACCGCCGCTGGAACGGCAAGGAGGAGCTCTTCGTCGACGTCGTACGCGCCGCCGAGCCCCCGGACCCCGAACTGCCCGGCACCTCGGTGCGCGACGATCTCGTGACGCTGCTGGAGCAACTGCGCCAACGCGGCCTGATGACGCGTTCGTCGGTGCTCATGCACAACGTCATCGCCCAGATGAAGAGCAGCCCGAAGATCTGGGACGCCTACCACTCGATCGTCGTGGAGCCGCGGCGCAGGACACAGCACGCGATCCTGCGCCGCGGGCAGGAAGGCGGCGAACTGCGCACGGACATCGACGTCGACGTGCTGAACGACATGATCTTCGGCCCGATGCTGGTGCGTGCCGTCATGCGCCCGGACGCCGACCTTCCCGAAGGGCTGTCGGAGCAGATGGTCGACGCCGTCCTCGAAGGTCTACGGCCCGTCAGTTCGCGCACTCCGTAGTACGCATGTGCGCGTTTCGTCACAGAGCGCGCTTTCCCCGCCCTTGACCGGAACTCCGGAAGCCGACTTGTACGTCCTCGACCCCGTACGGCCGTCATGAGTACGGCATGAACGGAGCCGATCATCCCCTAGGGTTTCTTTGGGCGCGGGGGGACGACGGTGTGCACGGCAGGTAGTGAGGCGACGGTATGGCGCAGCAGGCGTACGTGACGGAGACGGACAGCGGCGGCTCGGAGCCCGACCGCAGAGCTTCCGGGCTTCGGCGCCTGAACCGCCTGGTCTCGGGCTGGCGCGGCGACCCGCACATCTGGCGGCGCGGGATCGTGCTGGCCGCCGTCGCGGTGGTTCTCGCCCTGGTGATGGGGCTGCACGCACGGATCCCGAACGCCATCGGCAACCTCGGCTCCCTGATCGAGACGTTCCTGCCCTGGCTGGGCCTGCTCATCCCGGTGCTCGTAGTGCTGGGCCTGGTGCGCAAGTCCGCGACCGCGCTGATCGCGGTGCTGCTCCCGGCGATCGTCTGGCTGAACCTCTTCGGCGGCCAGCTCAGCGACAAGACCGGCTCCGGCGGCGATCTGACGGTGGCCACGCACAACGTCAACGCCGACAACCCCGATCCCGCCGGCACCGCCCAGGACGTGGCCGCCTCCGGCGCGGACGTCGTGGCGCTGGAGGAGCTGACGGCCGACGCGGTCCCGACGTACGAGAAGGCGCTGGCGTCGACGTACAAGTACCACTCGGTGCAGGGCACGGTCGGGCTGTGGAGCAAGTACCCGCTCAGCGGCGTCCGGTCCGTCGACATCCAGCTGGGCTGGACCCGCGCCATGCGGGCCGCGGTGACCACACCGGCCGGGCAGGTCGCGGTGTACGTGGCCCATCTGCCGTCGGTGCGCGTGAAGATGGAGGCCGGGTTCACCGCCCGGCAGCGCGACAAGAGCGCCGACGCGCTGGGCGAGGCCATCGCCGACGAGCCGCTGCAGAAGACCGTCCTGCTCGGCGACCTGAACGGCACGATGAACGACCGCGCGCTGCGGGCCATCACCGCCCAGATGCGCTCCACGCAGGGTGCCTCGGGCAGCGGGATGGGATTCAGCTGGCCGGCGTCGTTCCCGATGGCGCGGATCGACCAGATCATGGTGAAGGGCATCGAGCCGATGAGCTCGTGGACGCTGCCGGAGACGGGGAGCGACCATCTGCCGATCGCGGCGCGTGTGAAGGTCGACACATCCGCGTCCTGAAAACCCCAGGTCAGCGTCGTCTGGACGGGTATTTGCAACCGGGCTGCCACCTGCCGGAATACTGCACCTGAGAGACTTTGTTCCGTACTTGAACATACGAAGTCGCGGAACACCGCTCTCGACACCCCGAAAGGCAACGGCCCTCCATGCCCCTGGCCCTGCTCGCCCTCGCCGTGGGCGCGTTCGGTATCGGTACGACCGAGTTCGTGATGATGGGCCTGCTGCCCGAAGTCGCGGGCGACCTGGACATCTCGATCCCCACCGCCGGGCATCTGGTCTCGGCCTACGCCCTCGGCGTCGTCATCGGCGCCCCGCTGCTCGCCGCGGTCACGGCGCGGATGCCGCGCCGCACCGTACTGATCGGCCTCATGGCCCTGTTCGTCGCGGGCAACGCCCTGTCCGCGTTCGCCCCTGACTACGACTGGCTGGTGGCCGCCCGCTTCCTGAGCGGCCTGCCGCACGGCGCCTTCTTCGGCGTCGGCGCGGTCGTGGCGACGAGCATGGTGGCGCCGGAGCGCAAGGCCCGCTCCGTGTCGCTGATGTTCCTCGGCCTGACGGTGGCCAACATCGCGGGCGTGCCGGCCGGCACGCTCCTGGGGCAGCACCTGGGCTGGCGGGCCACGTTCCTCGGCGTGAGCGCGATCGGTCTGGTGGCGATGGCGTCGCTGGCGCTGCTGATCCCGCGCGCGCAGGAGAGCGCCGCCCCGGCCGCCGGGCTGCGCGGCGAGCTGGCCGCGCTGCGCTCGGTCCCGGTGTGGCTGGCGCTCGGCACGACGGTCGCGGGCTTCGGGGCGCTCTTCGCCGCGTACAGCTACGTGACGCCGATGCTGACGGACGCCGCCGGTTACGCCGACAGCAGTGTGACGCTGCTGCTGGCGCTGTTCGGTGTGGGTGCGACCGTCGGCAACCTGCTGGGCGGGCGGCTGGCGGACCACGCGATGCGCGGGACGCTGTTCGGGGGCCTGATCTCGCTGGCGGTGGTCCTGGCGCTGTTCCCGCTGCTGATGACCACGGCGTGGAGTGCGGCACTGGCGGTGACCCTGCTCGGCATGGCGGCGTTCGTGACCGGCTCGCCGCTGAACCTGATGGTGATGGAGAAGGCGGCGTCTGCTCCGTCGCTGGCGTCCTCGGCCAACCAGGCGGCCTTCAACCTCGCCAACGCCGGCGGCGCCTGGATCGGCGGGCTGGCCCTCGCGGCGGGCTTCGGGGTGACGTCCCCGGCGCTGGCGGGCGCGGTACTGGCGGTGCTGGGGCTCGGCGTGGCCGGTGCGGCGTATGCCGTGGACCGGCGGCGGGGTGCTGCGTCCTCCGGGCGGGCGCGGGTGGTTGCGGGGCGGGTTCCTCGGCCGGCCGAAACGGTTCAGCGCTGAGGTCGTCCGGGTAGGGCGCGACTACGGATGTGGCGCGGTGTGCCGTCGGTCGGATGCCGCGCCGTCGTGGCTGGTCGCGCAGTTCCCCGCGCCCCTTCACGGCGCTATCCGTAGGTCCCTTGTCGGGCGTGTCGGTGGGCTGTCGGTGGTTTGTCGGTGGGGACTGGCACTGTCGTTGCCATGACGCGAATCGACATGAAGCCGGGCGGCGCGGCCAGCGCCGTCTCCGTGCGGGGGTTGGTCAAGCACTACGGCGAGACCAAGGCTCTGGACGGTGTGGACCTGGAAGTACGTGAGGGCACCGTCATGGGGGTGCTGGGACCGAACGGGGCGGGCAAGACCACCCTGGTACGGATCCTGTCGACACTGCTGGCGCCGGACGCCGGGCAGGCGACCGTCGTCGGCTACGACGTCGTGCGCCAGCCGCGGCAACTGCGCCGGGTGATCGGGCTGACCGGGCAGTACGCCTCCGTGGACGAGAAGCTCCCGGGGTGGGAGAACCTGTATCTGATCGGGCGGCTGCTCGATCTGCCGCGCAAGGAGGCACGCACGCGTGCCGACGAGCTGCTGGAGCGGTTCTCGCTGACGGAGGCGGCCAGGCGGCCCGCCTCCACCTATTCCGGCGGTATGCGCCGCCGGCTCGACCTGGCCGCCTCCATGATCGGCCGGCCGGCCGTGCTGTTCCTCGACGAGCCCACCACGGGGCTCGACCCGCGCACCCGCAACGAGGTGTGGGACGAGGTCAAGGCCATGGTCGGGGACGGTGTGACCGTGCTGCTGACCACGCAGTACATGGAGGAGGCCGAGCAGCTCGCCACCGAGCTGACCGTCGTCGACCGCGGCAAGGTCGTCGCCGGCGGCGGCATCGAGGAGCTCAAGGCGAAGGTGGGCGGGCGGACGCTCAGGGTCCGCCCGGTCGACCCGCTCCAGCTGCGCCCGCTCGCCGGGTACCTCGACGACCTCGGCATCACCGGTCTCGCCGCCACCACCGTGGACACCGCGGGCGGCACCCTGCTGATCCCGATCCTCAGCGACGAGCAGCTGACGGCCGTGGTCGGCGCCATCACCTCCCGAGGCATCACGCTCGCCTCCATCACCACCGAACTGCCCAGTCTCGACGAGGTGTTCCTGTCCCTCACCGGCCACCGCGCCAGTGCCCCGCAGGACACCGTGCCCACCGACGACCGCGAGGAGGTCGCCGTATGAGCGCCACCACCATGACCGACGCCGGCGTCAAGGACGACGCTCGCATCCCGCTGCGCGGCCACCTGCGGCACACCGGCGCGCTCGTGCGCCGCAACCTGCTGTGGATCCGGCAGGACCCGGAGTCGATGGCCGACGCGCTGCTGATGCCGGTCATCTTCACCCTGCTGTTCGTGTTCGTCTTCGGCGGCTCGATCGGGCAGGCGCTGGGCGGCGGCCAGGACCAGTACGTGCAGTACGTGATCCCCGGCATGATCGCGATGATGAGCATGACGCTCTCCCAGGGCGTCGGCACCGGCTTCAGCCAGGACTTCAACTCCGGTGTCATGGACCGCTTCCGGTCCCTGCCCATCGGGCGCGGCTCGGTGCTCTTCGCGAAGATCTCCGTGGAACTGCTGCGGATGCTGTTCGCCACCGCCGTACTGATGATCGTCGCCGTCCTGGTCGGCTTCGACATCACCAGCTGGCCGGGGCTGCTGGCGACCGTGGCCCTGTCCACGGCGTTCGCCTCGTCGATCATGTGGGTGTTCCTCACCCTCGGCGTGATCATGAAGAGTGCGCAGTCCGTGCAGGCGATGGGCTTCCTGGTGCTGTTCCCGCTCCAGTTCGGCTCGTCGATCTTCGCGCCGACGGACTCGATGCCGGGCTGGCTCCAGGGCTTCACCGACTACAACCCGCTGTCCACCCTCGCGGACGCCTCGCGCGGCCTGATGGTGGGCGGGCCGGTCGCGCACGACCTGTGGGTGACGCTCGGCTGGTCGGTGGCGATCACGGCGGTCATGGCGCCGGTCGCGATCCACAAGTTCCGTACGAAGAGCTGACGTCGTCCGCGCGGACGGGTCAGACGAGGGCGGCGGCCTCCCGGGGGGAGAGTCCGCCGCCTTCCGCGTACGCCGCCTCGTAGGCCGCGTCGCCGAGCACGGCACGGGTGCGCTCCACCGCCCGCTGGTGCACCTCGCGCTCCTGGCACGACGGCACGTGCCGGTGCGGCTGCATCGCGTCGGCGGCGCCCAGGCAGCGGGCTGCGTCGCCGGCCCGGCAGCCGCCGTCGACCCGGGCGAGGGCGAAGGCGGCGGTGGTCAGATACGCGGACTGCATCTGGGGTGCGATGGCCGCGGCGAGCGGGTCCTCGGCGCGTTCCAACGCCTTCCTGATCGTCTCCAGGGACTCCTGGTAGCGGCCGTCGAGGGCGTCCAGCCAGGACTCGGAGCCGAGGATGAAGGCGTCGAAGACGATGAAGTGGGCGATCTTGAACTGCTCGCGCAGCAGCCGGATCTGTTCACGCGCCTCGGGAACCCGGGCGGTCAGGCTGAGCCATCCGGCCAGGATGAGCCGGGCGAAGGGCATCGCGTGCTCGCTCGCGCCGCCGTCCTGCTCGATCACCGTCCGCAGCAGGGCCTCGCCGCGCTCGCCCTGCCCCGCCTCGATCAGGGCGCTGCCGAGCCGGGAGCTGAGCACCCCCACCTGAGCGCGGGCGCCGAGCCGGTCGGCGTGTTCGATACCCGCCTCGTAGTCGGCGGCGGCCCGCAGGTACGCGCCCCTGCGCTCATGGGCCTCGGCACGTGCCGAGTACGCCTCGGCCGTGCCCCACAGGTCGCCGAGGCGCTGGTAGATCTCCAGCGACTCGTCGGCGTCGCGGATGGCGTCGCCCGCCCAGTCGGTGCGGTTGGCCAGCAGATTGGCCCGCATGTGGAGATTGGCGGCGAGGTCCCACTCGTATCCGGGCACGCTGCGGCAGGTGTCGACGGCGGCGTCGACGATCGTCCGCAGCCGGTCCATGTCGCCGGTGAGCATGACGGCGAAGAACCACAGGGAGCCCGGACTGTGACAGGCCTGCGGGAGGCCGGGCTCGTACGTCTCGGCGATGACCCGCAGCTTGGTCTGCGCCTCGGGCGTCTGCCAGGCCTCCAGCTCGGTGTCCATGCAGGCGAGGTGGATGAGGTGCACTCCGCGTCGGGCCTCGTCCAGGACCGGACCGGTCCAGGGCGGCGGGGAGGCGGTGCAGCGCTCCCACAGGGGTGCGGCGGGGCGGGCCGGTTCGACGAAGGGGTCGGGGCCGAGATGGTGCACCTCTCGCGACCAGTTGCGGGCGACGATCCGCAGGTCACGCATCTGCCAGTACCAGCCCATCGACAGCACCAGGCAGAGCGCCTCCTGTTCGTCGCGCACGGCGACGGCGTAGTGCAGGGCGGCCCGGAGGTTCTCGCTCTCGCGCTCCAGCCTGCGGATCGCGGCGAGCTGGTCGGCGCCGCGCAGCAACGGCTCGGTGGTGCGGGCGAGTTCGCGGTAGTACGTCAGATGCGCGCGCTCGGCCTCCGCCCGCCGACCGGTCTCGTCGAGCCGTTCGGCAGCGTACTCGGCGACGGTTTCCAGAAGCCGGTAGCGCATCTCTCCGTCGCCCGGCTCGGCCGCCACCACCAGGGACTTGTCGACGAGCGAACCGAGTGTCTCCAGGGCGGCCGGTCCGCAGACGGCCTCGGCGGCCGCGAGGTCGCAGCCGCCCGCGAACACGGACAGCAGCCGCAACACCTCGCGTTCGCTGTCGTCCAGCAGTTCCCAGGACCAGTCGACGACGGCCCTGAGCGTCTGCTGGCGGGGCAGGACGGTACGGCTGCCGGAGGTGAGCAGCCGGAAGCGGTCGTCGAGCCGGTCGGCGATCTGGCGGGGCGTGAGCATGCGCAGGCGGGCGGCGGCGAGTTCGATGGCGAGGGGCAGGCCGTCGAGGCGCCGGCAGATCTCGGCGCACGCCGCGGCAGTCTCCTCGTCGGCCTCCACCCGGAAGCCCGGCCGCGCCGCGGCTCCCCGGTCGGCGAGCAAGCGCAGCGCGAACGGCTCGGGCAGCGGCTCGACGGGGCGCAGCAACTCGCCCGGTACGCCGAGGGGTTCACGGCTGGTGGCGAGCACCGTCAGCTCGGGGCAGCGCTCCAGCAGCGCCTCCACGAGGCGGGCGGCGGCCTCGATGACGTGCTCGCAGTTGTCGAGGATCAGCACCATGCGGCGTTTGGCGCAGTGCTCGGCGAGGCGGTCGACCGGGTCGTCGTGGCGGTCGGTGCCGGCCCGCATGGCCTCCGCTCCGGCGCCGTACAGCACGGTCTCACGGGCGCCGAGGGCGGTGAGTACGGCCTCCGGCACGGCCTCGGGGTCGTCGACCGGCGCGAGCTCGGCCAGCCACACCCCGTCCGGCGCCGCGTCCCGCACCCGCTCGGCGGCCTCCTGCGACAGCCGTGTCTTCCCGGCACCGCCGGGACCGAGCAGGGTGACCAGCCGGGCGGCGGCAAGGTCGCCGCGGATGGCATCGATGTCGCTCTCGCGGCCGACGAAGGAGGTGAGGCGGGCGCGGAGGTTGCCCGCGGACGGGGTCGCGGCGGGGGTGCCGAGCGGGCCGGCGGCGGAGTGCGCGGGGCCGGCCGGGGAGCCGTCGGGGTGGGACCGGTCGTGCGAGGCGGTGGCCCGCCCGCCCGGCCCGCTCGGGGAGGCGTCGCCGTACACGTCGCCGTGCGGGGCCGTCGCTCCGCCGCCGAGACCGCCCGAGGAGCCCTCGCCGTGCACCTGCCTGTGCGGGGCCGTCGCTCCGCCGCCGGAACCGCCCGGGGAGCCGTCGCCGTACACCTCGCCGTGCGGGGCCGTGACTCCCCCGCCGGGACCGCTCCGGAAGCCGTCCCCACGTGACTCTCCGTGCGGTGCGCCCGCCGTTCCGGCGGGGCCGGGCGGACGCGGCGCGTAGGGCCCGCGGAACGCACGCGCCCCGGTGCCGGAGGCCCCGGCCGTGCTGCCCGGACGCGCGGCCGTCCCCCGCCCCTCCTCCATCGGCCGGAGCAACTCGCCGTGCAGGGCGCGCAGTTCCGGGCCCGGGTCCGAGCCGAGCCGGTCCGCCAGGAGGCGTCGTACGTCCTCGTAGGCGGCCAGGGCCTCCGCCGTGCGGCCCGCGTCGCGCAGGGCGCGCAGGCGCAGGGCCTGGAGGGGCTCGTCCAGCGGGTGGGTGTCGCACAGGGCGGTCAGCTCGGGCAGGGACTGCTCGGCGTGGCCGAGGGCGAGGGCGGCGGTGTGCCGGGTGCGCAGGGCGTCCAGGCGACGGGTCTCCTGGCGGGCCGCCTCCGCGGTGTGGTCGGGGAGGTCGGCGAGGGCCGGGCCGTGCCACAGGGCGAGGGCGTCGTCGAGGACGCCGGCCGCCTTGGCCGGGTCGCCGTCGGCGAGCGCGCGCGTGCCCTCGCCGACGAGCCGCTCGAAGCGGTTCAGGTCGATGTCGTCGGGCGCGGCGGCGAGCCGGTAGCCGCCCTCGGCGGAGAGGATCGCGTCCGCCCCGAGGGCCCGGCGCAACCGCCCGACCAGCGCCTGGAGCGCGCCCGTCGCGTCGGCGGGCGGCTCGTCGCCCCACACCTCGTCGACCAGCAGCCCCACGGGCACGGTCCGGCCGGCCCGCAGCGCCAGCACGGTCAGCAGGGCACGCAGCCGCGCCCCGCCGACCGGAACGGGGCGGCCGTCGGGGCGGAGTACCTGGGTGGTGCCGAGAATGCGATAGCGCACGGGATCCATTGTCTCTGGTGGGCTCGGGGACGGTCACAGGGTTGGGGTCCGAGGCGCGGCGGCCCCGGCGGAGCGGGACTGCCCGGCCGGGCGGTCGGCACGGGCGGGCAGTTTGGGCTCCACCCTCTCCGGAACCGGTGCCCCACCGCGAGACGTTTTCCGCGTACGCCCGGTACGGTCGGGCAGGTCCCCACGCGGTCCCGCGTGCACAAGAGCTCAGGGAGCCCCATGACCACCGCCCTCAGCCGCCGCAGCGAGCGGCGGATCAGCCCCGTCTTCGTCGGGATCGTCGCCGTCACGGCGGTGACGGGCTGGGCCACCTGGACCGGGTTCGCCGAGCAGCCCGGGCTGGCCGTGTTCCTGTTCGTGACGGCGGCCTGGATCGTGTCGCTGTGTCTGCACGAGTACGCACACGCGCGTACCGCCCTGCACAGCGGCGACATCTCGGTCGGCGCGAAGGGCTACCTCACGCTCAACCCGCTGAAGTACACGCACGCGCTGCTCAGCATCGTGCTCCCGGTCATCTTCGTGATCATGGGCGGCATCGGTCTGCCGGGCGGTGCCGTCTTCATCGAGCGCGGCCGGATCCGGGGGCGCTGGCGGCACAGTCTCATCTCGGCGGCGGGCCCGCTGACGAACGTGCTGTTCGCGGTCGTGTGCACCGCCCCGTTCTGGCTGGACGCGCTCGACGGCGTGCCGCGGGACTTCCGCTTCGCGCTCGCCTTCCTGGCGCTGCTCCAGGTCACGGCCGCGATCCTGAACTTCCTGCCGGTCCCGGGCCTGGACGGCTACGGCGTGATCGAGCCCTGGCTGTCGCACAACGTCAAGCGTCAGGTGGAGCCGTTCGCCCCGTTCGGCCTGCTGTTCGTGTTCGCGCTGCTGTGGGTGCCGTCGGTCAACAGCGTGTTCTTCGACATGATCGACGCGGTCCTGCGCGGCCTCGGCATCAGCGACTTCGACACCTACTGCGGCTACGACCTGTTCCGCTTCTGGCGGGACTCGAACGAGATCTGCTCGATCGCGCAGTGACTCAGCCGGTGGCGGAGCCGCGCCGCTCGTCCTTGGCGCGCTTGAAGTAGTACCAGGTCATGTTCGACGAAAGGCCCGCGAGCAGCACCCACACGATCCCCAGCCAGCTGCCCTGCGCGAAGGAGACCACGGCCGCGACCACGGCCAGCACACAGACGATCAGGGCATAGACACCAAGGCGGGGCATTTCACTCGGCTCCTTCGGGGGACACTGCTACCCGGACAGTGTCCCCCATCGGCTCAGACGTCAGTGACGCGGAGCCCCGCGTGCGCCTTGTAGCGGCGGTTCACCGAGATCAGGTTCGCGACCAGCGCCTCCACCTGGTGGGCATTGCGCAGCCGCCCCGCGAAGATGCCGCGCATGCCGGGGATCCGGCCGGCCAGCGCCTGGACGATCTCCACGTCGGCGCGGACCTCGCCGAGGACCATGACGTCGGTGTCGATCTCGTCGATCTCCGGGTCCTCCAGCAGGACCGCCGACAGATGGTGGAAGGCCGCCGTCACCCGGGAGTCCGGCAGCAGGGCGGCAGCCTGCTCGGCGGCGCTGCCCTCCTCCGGCTTGAGGGCGTAGGCGCCCTTCTTGTCGAAGCCGAGCGGGTTGACGCAGTCGACGACCAGCTTGCCGACGAGGTCCTCGCGCAGCGCTTCCAGGGTCTTGCCGTGGCCCTCCCACGGCACGGCGACGATCACGATGTCGCTGCGCCGGGCGCACTCGGCGTTCTCGGCGCCCTCGATGCCGTGCCCGAGCTCCTCCGCGGCGGCTTCGGCCCGCTCGGCGGCCCGCGAGCCGATGATCACCTTCTGGCCGGCGCGGGCGAGCCGGTAGGCCAGGCCCTTGCCCTGCGGCCCGGTCCCGCCGAGCACGCCGACGACGAGACCGGAGACGTCCGGGAGGTCCCAGGGGTCCTTGGCCGGGGCCTTCGCGGGCGCGTCGGCGGGCTGCTGTGCACTGTCGGTAGAGGTCATGGGCCGACTTTACGTCCGTGCGGCGGGCGCCGACCGCTCAGGTGAGCCGGTTCACGGGTACCCGGCGGAAGGTGATGCTCTCGTAGGGGCCGAAGTCGCCGGTCTCGTAGAGGAGTCCGACCGTGCCCTCGTCGATCCGGGTCAGGTCCGAGTAGGCGGCGGGCAGTCCGTCCACCGGGTGGGCGGACCGCCAGGTGACTCCGTGGTCGGTGGAGGCGCGGATCGTCATCAGGGCGCGGGCGCCGGGGTCGGCGGGGCCGGAGAACAGCAGCACGTCCGGGTCGCGGAGCTGGAGCACGCTGCCCTCGCAGATGGGGGCGACGAGGCCGGCCTGCGGGCGGAAGGGCCTGGTCAGGGTCGTGCCGCCGTCCTCGGAGTAGGCGTCGGCGCGGTTGCCCGGCGAGACGGAGTCGTTGCGGGTGTTGAAGTAGACGCGGCCATCGGGGAGTTCGGCGGCGGTGGTCTCGTTGACGTTGATGTAGCCGTCGGTGTTCTCGTCGGTGTAGCCGATGCTCCAGGTGGCGCCGCGGTCGTCGCTGAGCAGGCAGTGGCCGCTGTTGTACCTGGGCTCGGTGCCGATGTCGTCGCCGGCGGGCGGGATGGTGTGGTTGGCGGCGACGACGACCCGGCCGGTGCTCAGCTGGATCGCGTGGCCGGGCGTGGTGGCGTACCACCGCCAGCCCGGCCTCTTCACCTGCGCGGTGATCTCCTTCGAGCTCGACCAGGTGACGCCGTCGTCGTCGCTGTGCCGCACCCAGATCCGGCGGCCGTCGGCGTCGCCCACCTCGCCGCGCAGGATGCCCGCCTCGGTGGCGGTGGCGTGGTTGCGGATGTAGACGAGCAGGATGCGGCCGGTGTCCAGGACGACGGGGGCGGGGTTGCCGGCGAGGTGCCAGTTGTTGTCGGCGACCACCGCGAGGGGACCCCAGGTGCGGCCGCCGTCCGTGGAGCGCTTGAGCACGATGTCGATGTGCCCGTGGTCGCTCGCGGAGTCGACCCGGCCCTCGCAGAACGCGAGAACGGTGCCGGTGGAGGTGGTGACCACGGCCGGGATGCGGAAGCTCGCGTAGCCCTCTCGGCCGGCGCGGAAGGGGACGCTGGTCTCTGTCATGGGGGCTCCTCGGATCGCCTGTATCACCACGGCAGGTGGTTGAGCGGGATAACGAATGCGTCTGCCCAGGTTGGGCGAATTCGTGGTGAACTCCGGGTCACGAGTGGTCGGTTGCGGCAGGATGCGGTCGCATGGATGCCGTACGTGTCGCGTTGCTGCGCGAAGTACTCGCCGGGACGGAGTGGTTGGGGGCGACCCGGCGGTTCGCGGGGTCGCTGCGGGCGTCGGCGGTGGCGCACGGGGGCGGGCTGCTGCTGGTCGGCACGCGGGAGTACGAGCCGTGGCATCTGGCGGCGCACCTGGTGGACGAGGCCGCGTGGTCGGGGACGCCGGAGCTCGCGCCCACTCTCGTACGGCATGACGCGCGCGCCTCGGATCCGGCGCATCTGGCGGTCGGGCTCGGGCGGCTGGCGGCGGCCGGGCGCGACGAGACGCTGCTGGTGGTGGCGCCGGACCGGCCGGGGGCGGCGCTGCTGGAGAGGGTGCACGACGCCCGGCGGGCCGGGGCGACGGTGCTGGCGCTCGGCACCGGCGAGGGGGAGCTGACGACCATGGCCCACGAGAGGCTGGTCGTGCCCGAGGGCGCGGAGCTGGACCTGGACACCGTGCAGCACCTGGTCAGCGCGGCGGCGGGCGAGAACACGGTGCCCTCCGGGCGGGGGCGGCGGAGGTTCCGGGACCGGTTGTCGAGGCTGGCGGAGTCATTGACGGCACCGCCACCGCCGCGGTGGTGAGAGCGCCGGAGGGAGGGGTGGTTTCTGTCGTCGGGCGGCCATGGGTCGTCGGGGGCTGGTCGCGCAGTTCCCCGCGCCCCTGAGGGGGTGCCGCCGTCGCGTCGGCTGGATCCCGCACCCCTGAAAGGGCGTTGCCGTCGCGGCGGCCGGACCCTGCCCGAAAACCGGTTGCCCCAGCCACCTACCCGCCCGGACCATGACCCTTCGTGACCGCCGAATCCCCCACGCCCGATCCAGCCCGTCCCTCCCGCCTGCGCGCCGTGCTCCCCGATCTCGCGCCCTGGCGGGCCTCCGTCGACTTCCGGCGGCTGTGGCTGGCGGGGCTGGTGACGACCTTCGGCAGCTTTCTGACGTTCGTCGCGCTGCCCGTGCAGATCAAGGAGCTCACCGGGTCCGCCGCCGCGGTGGGCGCGATCGGGGCCGTGGAGCTGGTGCCGCTGATCGTGTTCGGGCTGTACGGCGGCGCGCTCGCCGACGCGCTCGACAAGCGGAAGCTGATCCTGTGGACGGAGGTCGGCCAGGCGGTGCTGAGCGCGGCGCTGCTGGTCAACGCGCTGCTGCCGACCCCGGCGATCTGGCCGCTGTACGTCGTCGCCGCCCTGTCCTCCGCGCTGGTGTCGGTCCAACGCCCCGCCCTGGACGCCCTGTTGCCCCGGATCGTCGCCCACGACCACCTCCCGGCGGCCGCCTCCCTCAACGCGCTGCGCTGGCAGGTCGGCGGTGTCGCGGGTCCCGCCCTGGCCGGCGTGGTCGTCGCGTACGCGGGGCTCGGCTGGGCGTACGGCGCGGACCTGGTGACGTTCGTCGTCTCCGTCGCCCTCGCCGTCGGCCTCTCCTCCTCCCCCGCGTCCCACGAGGCCGCGAAGCCGTCCCTGAAGGCCATCGCCGAGGGCGCCCGCTACGCCTGGAGCCGCAAGGAGCTGCTCGGCACGTACGTCGTCGACATCGCGGCGATGCTCTTCGCGCTGCCGCTCGCCGTGCTGCCGTTCCTCGCGGACGAGCTGAACGCGCCCTGGTCGCTGGGCCTGATGTACGCCGCGATGCCGGCCGGCGCGATGGTGGTGAGCCTGACCAGCGGCTGGACCTCGCGGGTGCACCGGCACGGGCGGGCCGTGGTGCTGGCGGCCGCCCTGTGGGGCGTGGCCGTGGCGGCCGCCGGTGTCTCCCGGAACGTATGGCTGGTGCTGCTGTTCCTGGCGCTCGGCGGCGCCGCCGACATGGTCAGCGGCGTCTTCCGCGGAGTGATGTGGAACCAGACGATCCCGGACGAGCTGCGCGGCCGGCTCGCCGGGATCGAGCTGCTGTCGTACTCGGTGGGCCCGCAGCTGGGCCAGACCTACACGGGCGGCGTCGCGGCCTGGAAGGGCGTGCGGACGTCCGTCTGGTCGGGCGGGCTGCTCTGCGTGGGCGCGGTGGGGCTGCTGGCGCTGTGCCTGCCGAAGCTGATGGCGTACGACGCGCGCACGAACGAGCACGCCGTCCGGCTGCGGGAGCAGCGCGGGGCGGCGGCAGCCGCGCCGACGCCCGCGGTGGCGCCGGCGGAGGGCTGACCGGCCGGGGTCAGTTCTCGTCCGGGGGACCCGTCGGGGCGTCGTGCCACCTGGGGTCGTTCTCCCACTCCAGGTTGCGTTCGCGCGCCAGGTCCATCGCCTGCTGGGCCTCGGCCCGGGTGGTGTACGGCCCGAAGCGGTCCTTGGCCGGGCACTCCGGGCCCTCCTCGACCTTCTTGTGGACGAGGCAGTAGTACCACTCGCCCGGCTTGCCGACCGTGCGCTTCTTGAACAGGGCCATGACCCGCTCCTTTCGACTGAGCTCGCCATGGTCATGGTCCCCCATGGCCGCTGTCTTAGACTCGCTGGCATGTCTGGCCAGTCGCTGCTCGTACCAGGGGAGCTGTCTCCCACCCGTTCCGTGCCCGGAAACATCCGCCGGCCCGAGTACGTCGGCAAGCCCGCGCCGACGCCGTACAAGGGTCCGGAGGTGCAGACCGCGGAGACCGTCGAGGCGATGCGGGTCGCCGGCCGTATCGCCGCGCGGGCGATGGCCGAGGCGGCCAAGTTGATCGCGCCCGGCGTGACGACGGACGAGCTGGACAAGGTGGCGCACGAGTACATGTGCGACCACGGGGCCTACCCCTCCACGCTCGGCTACCGCGGCTTCCCGAAGTCGCTGTGCACCAGCCTCAACGAGGTCATCTGCCACGGCATCCCGGACTCCACGGTCCTGCGCGACGGCGACATCATCAACCTCGACGTGACGGCGTACATCGGCGGGGTGCACGGCGACAACAACGCCACGTACCTGGTGGGCGACGTGGACGAGGAGAGCCGTCTGCTGGTGGAGCGGACCCGCGAGTCCCTCAGCCGCGCGATCAAGGCCGTCAAGCCGGGCCGTCAGATCAACGTCATCGGCCGGGTGATCGAGTCGTACGCCAAGCGCTTCGGCTACGGCGTGGTCCGTGACTTCACCGGCCACGGCATCAACTCGTCGTTCCACTCCGGCCTGATCATCCCGCACTACGACAGCCCGCACGCGACGACGGTCATCCAGCCCGGGATGACGTTCACGATCGAGCCGATGCTGACGCTGGGCACGCACGAGTACGACATGTGGGACGACGGCTGGACGGTCGTCACGAAGGACCGGATGCGCACCGCGCAGTTCGAGCACACGCTGGTGGTGACGGAGACCGGCACGGAGATCCTCACGCTGCCGTAGCCGAGACCGTACGGACCGCCGGAACCCGTCCTCTGCGGAGGGCGGGTTTTCTCGGTACGCTTTTACCGACATGACGTCGGCAAACCTATTGACTTAGGTAAGCCTAACCTCAGAAAATGGCGGCATGGACTCCTTCTCGACAGTCATCCGCACCGCCTCGCACGAAGAGCACGTGCAGGCGGAGACCTCGACGTTCATGAGCGACATGCTCGGCGGCCGGCTGGGCGTGGACGCGTACGCGCGGTACACCGAGCAGCTGTGGTTCGTGTACGAGGCGCTGGAGGCCGGTGCCGGGCGACTGGCGTCGGATCCGGTGGCCGGTCCGTTCATCCGGCCGGAGCTGTTCCGGCTGGCGTCGCTGGAGCGGGACCTGGCGCATCTGCGGGGCCCCGAGTGGCGCTCGCTGGTGTCCGCCCTGCCGGCCACCCGGGCCTACGCGGACCGGGTGCGCGAGTGCGCCGAGGACTGGCCGGCCGGCTACATCGCCCATCACTACACCCGCTACCTCGGCGACCTCTCCGGCGGCCAGATCATCCGCGACAAGGCCGAGAAGACCTGGGGTTTCACCCGCAAGGGCGACGGGGTCCGGTTCTACGTCTTCGAAGAGATCTCCAACCCGGCCGCGTTCAAGCGGAGTTACCGGGAGCTGTTGGACGGGGTGCGCGCGGACGACCTGGAGAAGCAGCGGATCGTGGCGGAGTGCAAGCGGGCGTTCGCGCTGAACACGGCGGTGTTCCGGGCACTGGGCGAGGAGTTCCCGCTGTCGGCGTGAGCACCGGCTCCCTCACCGCCGGACAGGCTCCGGCACCGCCGGACAGGCTTCCGCACCGCCAGGTTCGGCTCTTCACCGCCAAGGCCGCAGACCGCCCGCGTCCTTCTTCCAGCCGTCGCGGGCGGCACGCAGCAGGGCGTCGGCGCGGGCCCGGCGGGTGCGGGCGGCTTCCCTGATCGTGTCGAGCTCGGGCCGACCCGCCTCCCCGGCCTGCGCCAGATCGGCCTCGGCCCGCTTGATCTCCGCGACCAGCTCGGCCTCCCGGGCCTCCTGCCGGCGCAGGAACTCCTCGTGCCGCAGCACCTGGTTGCGGATGTCCTCGACCAGGTCGTACGCGGCGACCTCGGCCTCCCGCGGGTAGTGCTCGGTGCGACAGGTGCCGTCGGGGCGGGTCACCCGGATGTGGACGTTGTCGCGGGTGTGGCCGAACTCGACGGCGAGGCCGGCCAGCGGCAGCCGCTCGTCGACGGACGGCCGGTCGGCACCGTCGGCTGCCTCTTCCGTCATGAACAGCAGGACGTGCTGGTGGAGTTCCAGCGGTGGCAGCCACCGCTTCGGACGCACCGCCCGCCCCTGCCCGGGTTTCGGCAGCGCCGCCCGGGCCGCCTGTAACTCCCGCACGCGTTTCCGGTACGGCGCGACCCTTTCCGACCAGCGCCGTTCCGCGTCCGCCTCGCTCCGATGGGCCTTTTCGTAGGCGGACCGCCGTTCACCGCGGGCGTCGGACAGCGCCCGCCGCGCCGCGCGCTCCTCGGCGCCGAACGAGAAGGTGAAGCGCGCTCTGCCCGGCACGCACGGATAGCGCAGCAGCCGGAACAGCAGCCCGCACCCCACGACGACCAGCACCACGATCACGGTCCGCACCGGATGCCCCCCTGTGCCCGCCAACGGGCCCAGTGTGACCGCATCCGGCGACCCGCACCAGGTGTCAGCGCTCCAGGACCACCCGGCCGCCGAGCTCGACCCAGTCGCCGGGCTGAGGTGCCGTCAGGAGCTGGGAACCTGCGCCCTGGGTGATGTTGAGCGCGCGGCCCAGCCGATGCGTGAGCTGGATGGCCGCGGCACCGGTCGCCTCGTCCTCCGCGACACCGTCACCCCGCCCGGGGAACCCTCGCGCACGCACCCGCCCGGCGGCCTCGTCCTCCCACGCCCAGGCGTAGATCCACTCCCCCGCCGGCGGCACGGCGAGGCCGTCGACCTCACGCGCGCTGCCGTACTGCCGCAGGGTGCGCGGCAGCGCCCACTCCGGCCGGGCCTCGATCCAGCAGAACTCCCCGTCGATCCGCGCGCCGACCACCCCGGCGGGCGTGACGAGTTCGGGCACGTCGAGCAGCCAGGCCGTGCCGACGCACGGATACCCGGCGAAGGGCAGTCGCACGGAGGGCGTGTAGATGTCGATGACCCCGCGCTCGGGGTCGTCCACGAACACGGTCTCGCTGAAGGCGAGCTTCGCCGCGAACGCCTGTCGTTCCTCGGGATCCGGCATCACGGATCCCTCGCGGACGACACCGAGCTCGTTGCCGTACCCGCCGCTCGGCCCGCAGAAGACGCGGAGGACGTCGTAGTCAGTCACGAGGGAATTCAAGCACCTGCCCGGGGCCGGCAGCGCCGGCCCCGGGTTCACGGGGTGGGCAGCGCCGGCCCCGGGTTCACGGGGTGGGCAGCGCCCGCCCCGGGTTCACGGGGTGGGTGTCTTACGCCTCGGTACGGCGCCTGCGCATCGCGATCACGACGCCCGCTCCGGCCGCCACCGTGATCGCGGCCGCCGTGCCGAGCGCGGCCACCGGCACGTCGGACCCGGTGCTGGCCAGACCGCCCGTGATGCCGCCGGTCGTCGAGCCGGTTGTCCCGGCGGAGTCGCCGGTCGAACCGCCGCTTCCCGAACCGCCGCTTCCCGAACCGCCGTTCCCCGAGCCACCGCCCGTCGAGCCGCCTGTGCCGCTGCCGTCCGGCAGTTCGGCGTCGGCCGTGAGGGCCACCGCCAGGTCGACCGGGTCGAGTTCGGTGCCGGCGGTGTAGAAGCCGCCGAACGCCTTCGCGCCGGCGGTGGTGAGGGTGGCAGTCACGTCGTCGGCCGTGATGACGTCGTCCTGCGCGACCAGGTCCGACTCGTCCGCCTTCAGGTCGGCCAGGACCACGTCCTCGGTCCTCTCGCCGAGGCTGGTGACGTCGGCGGTGAGTTCGCCGACGCCCTCGTCGAGGGTCACGCGCAGGCCCGTCAGGGTGAGGTCGAGGCCGTAACCGCCGTCCTCGCCCTGGCCCTTGTGGCCCTTGAAGGTCACGGCGCCCTTGAAGTCCGCGGAGAGGGTGTCGGCGTCGGTGTCGTACTCCCCCGTCGCGTCGGTGAACGTGAAGACCCCGTTGTCCGCGGCCTGCGAGGCACCGCCGGACGTGGTGATCCCGCCGTTCGCGACCCCGCCCACGACATACGAACGGAACGACTGCTTGACGCCCCAGCCGAGCGTGCCGTCGGCTATGTCGCCCTGGGCCGGGGCCTCGGAGGCGGGCTCGGAGGGGGCGGTGCTCGTGGAGGGCGACGCGGACTCGGTCGCGGGGGCGGTGGGGGTCGCGGACTCCGTGGCAGTCGCGGTCGGCGTCGAGGTCGGCGACGGGGACTGGGTGGGGGTGGCCGTCGGTGTCGGCGTCGGAGACGGCGAGGTGGTCTTCTGCACCACCGTCAACGGGTCCCCCGCCGCCCCCTCGTACCCCGGGCTGCCGAGGGTGTCCGCGGCCTCCTTGGTCAGCTTGGTCGTCATGTCGGTCATCGTCCGCGTCACGGTGACGTCGGCGAGCGGCACGTCCTGTGTGGTCGTACCGGACTTGGTGACATCGGCGGTGATCTCGGCCGCCGCGCTGTCGAACCGCACGTCGGACAGCGTGATGTCGAAGCCGTGCGCCTGGGAGACGATCCGCACGCTGCCCTTGAAGCCGAGGTCGACGGTGTGGGCGGTGGAGTCGTAGGTGCCGGAGCCCTCGGTGAAGGTGAACGCGCCGTTGCCGGCGGCCTGCGAGGCGCCGTCCGTCGCGGTGAAGGTGCCGGCCGCCATGCCGGTCACATAGGTCCGGTAGGACTGCTTGATGCCCCAGGTCAACTCGTAGCCGCTGAGCGGGACTTCGGCCGCCGAGGCGGTGCCGGCGCCGAGGGTGGCGAGCGCGGCGGCGCCCAGGGTGGCCGCGGTGGCGACGGCGGCGGCCAGGACGACGGGGCGGCGTCTGCGGTCGTTGGTGGGCATGGCGGGGGTTCTCCTTGCACTGGGTGGGTGGTCCGCCGCGGCCGATCGCGGCCCGGCGGACGGGGCATGGGGGGGGTCAGTCCGTGTCGGACGTGGGGGCGGGGGCCGCGGCGGCCGGCCGGGTACGGCGCCTGCGTACGGCGACGAACGCGAAGGCGGCCGCGACCAGCAGCAGGGACCCGGCCGCGAGGCCGATCGGCAGAGCGGGGACGCCGTCGTCGTCGGAGGTGCTCGCGACGGGTTCGGCGGACGGCTCGGCCGTTGTCGGCGACGCGCTGGGCGTGGGGGTGCTGCCGAGGTCGGGCAGGGCGGGCAGTTCGGCGTCGGCGGTGGTGGCGACGGCCAGGGAGACGGGGTCCATCCCGGTGCCCGCCCGGTACATCCCGCCGAAGGCCTTCGTGCCCTCGGCGGTGAGTTTCGCGGGCGCCTCTGTGACCTTCGCCAGGCCGTCCTTCGCCTTCAGTTCATCGGCGGTGAAGGTGACCAGGGGCACCTTGTCGCCGGTGAAGCCGGCCGCGGTCACATCGGCGTAGAGCGTGCCCTTGCCGTCCTCGACGGTGACTCGGACGCCGCTCAGCCTCAGGTCGAGGCCGTGCGCCCCGGTGAAGCGGACCTCGCCCTTGAACGACGCCTGAAGGTCGCCGTCCTCGAGGGTCCCCCGCCCGTCGGGGAACCGGAACAGCGTGCCGCCGTCCTCGGCGCCGGAGGACAGTGCCCACTCGCCCTTGGCGATGTCGCCGGTGACGTACTCCCGGAAGGTGCGGCGCACACCCCAGTCGACGGCGCCGTCCAGCAGTCTGCCACCCGAAGTCTTCTTCTTCGCGGGCGACTTGGCGGCGCTCGGTGTGGGCGAGGGCTTCGGCTCGGTGGTCCTCGCCGCGACGACGTCCGCCGACAGGCTCACCGGGTCGAGGGCGGTCCCGGCCGTGTAGTACCCCGCGAAGGAGCGGGCGCCCTGGGAGGTGAGCGTGGCGGGGAGGTTGTTGAGGACGACCGCGTCGCCGCCGCCGCGCATGTCGATCCCGCCGAGGGAGAGGGCGGCGAAGGGCACCTGACTGGACGTCGTGACCGTCCCGGTGCCCTTCGCCTTGCTGGTGACGTCCACGTACAGGGTTCCGGTGGAGCCGGAGACGCGGACGGTGGGGCGGCTGAGCGTGAGGTCGAGCTGATGGGTGCCGGCGTCGGTGCGGTGGCCGACGAAGTGGACGCCGCCGGAGAAGGAGGCCCGGAAGGCGCCCGTGTCGCCGTCGTACGTCCCCGTCGCCGAGTGGAAGCGGAAGCCGCCGCTGCCCACGGTCGCCGCGCCGCCGGTCAGGGAGTAACTCCCCTTCGCGATGGGCCCGGTGACATAGCTCTGGAAGGAGGATTTGACGCCCCAGTCGAGCCGGCCGCCCTGCACGGCCCTGCTCGCCGCATGGGCGGCGGTCGCCGGGAGCAGGGCGCCGAGGACGGCCGCGCAGAGCACAGCGACCAGGGCACGTGGGTGGGCAGACATGAGAGGTCCTCCGAGACGACGGACACGACGACCGGTAGCGAACGAAGGTAAGGCTAACCTAAGCTTTGCCTAGCTGGAACGGCAGTGGACCGAGAGAAGCGGACGGGACCGTGCGACGTTTGCGCACACGACTTACGGGCGCACTGCTGGCGGTGCTCGCCCTCACTACGGCCGGTTGCGGGGGCGCGAGCCACGCGGGGGCCGGCGCGCAGAGCACCGGCGCGAAGGCCGACGCCAACCGGGTCGAGCCGCTCGCCGGGAAACCGGACCCCGACCTCCCGGTCACCGTCCGCTCCGCCGACGGCGGGAAGGTGACCGTCGGGAAGGCGGACCGCGTGGTCCCGCTCTCCGGCAGCCTCGGCGAACTCGTCTTCACGCTCGGGCTCGGCGACCGCGTCGTCGCCCGGGACATCACCGCCACCTTCGCGCAGGCGGCGAAGCTGCCCGTCGTGACCCGGGGCCATGACGTCTCGGCGGAGAGCGTGCTGTCGCTCAGGCCGGACCTGGTGCTAGCCGAGACGACGACCGGGCCCGCCGAGGCCATGGACCAGATCCGCGCCGCGGGCATTCCCGTCCTGGTGGTCGCCCCGGCCCGGGGACTCGACGACGTGGACCCACGCATCGAGGCCGTCGCCGCCGCGCTCGGCGTGCCTGCGGCGGGCAGGGCGCTGACCGATCGGACGGAGCGGCGGATCGCCGCCGTGCGCACGGGAGTTCCGCGCGAGGAGGAGAAGCCGCGGGTCGCCTTCCTCTATCTGCGCGGCTCCGCCTCCGTCTATCTCATCGGCGGCAAGGGCTCCGGTGCCACCTCCCTCATCGAGGCGGCCGGAGGGATCGACGCCGGGGCCGAGTCGGGTCTCGCGAAGGACTTCACCACCATCACCAGCGAGGCCCTGGTCAAGGCGGCGCCGGACGCGATCCTCGTGATGAGCAAGGGACTCGAGTCGGTCGGCGGCGTCGACGGACTGGTGAAGATCCCGGGCGTCGCCGAGACGCCGGCCGGCGCGGACCGCCGGATCGTCTCGATCGAGGACGGTGCGCTGCTGAGCTACGGGCCGCGCACCGACCAGGTGCTGAAGTCGGTCGTGGCGCAGCTGTACGAGGGGGACGCGGCATGACCGTACTGGAGAAGGCCGCGCCGTCCGAGGCCGTGGCGGGGACGCCGCCGCGCCGACGGCACACCACGGTCTGGCTGCTGACCGTCGGGATGAGCCTCGGGCTGCTCGTCCTCGTCCCGGTCGCCGCCGGGATCGGCGCCTACCCGATCCCGGTCGGGGACGTCCTCGCGTCCATCCAGCACAAAATGGGCCTCGGCGGGGGCGAGTTGGACCGGGTCGCCGAGTCGGTGCTGTGGAACGTGCGCTTCCCGCGGATCGTGCTCGCGCTGCTCATCGGGGCGTCGCTGGGGTGTGCCGGGGCGTTGATGCAGGGCGTGTTCGGGAACCCGCTCGCCGAGCCGGCGACGATCGGGGTCTCCCTGGGGGCGGCGGTCGGGGCGGTCGCCGCGATCTCGCTCGGGCTGACCTTCCTCGGCAACTGGACGCTGCCCGCGATGGCGTTCGTCTCCGGGCTCGGCACCGTGCTCCTTGTGTACGCGATGTCCCGTTCGGGCGGGCGCACCGAGGTGGTGACCCTGATCCTCATGGGGATCGCGGTCAACGCGTTCGCGGGGGCGCTGATCGGCCTGTTCATCTTCCTCGCGGACACCGCGGCGGTGAACCAGATCACGTTCTGGCAGCTCGGCTCACTCGCGCAGTCCACGTGGCCGAAGGTGACGGCGGTCCTGCCGTGCGCGGCCGTGGGGCTGGTGGTGGCGCCGCTGTACGCGCGCCGGCTTGACCTGCTCGCGCTGGGCGACCGGCCCGCCCGGCATCTGGGGGTGGACGTGGAGCGGATGCGGATCGCGTTGATCCTGGTGGTCGCGCTGCTGACGGCCGCGGCGGTCAGTGTCTCCGGGGTGATCGGGTTCATCGGGCTCGTCGTGCCCCACCTGCTGCGGATGGCCGCGGGGCCGGGGCATCGGTTCCTCGTTCCGGGCAGTGCGCTGGGCGGGGCGGTGGTGCTGCTCGCGGCGGATCTCGCCGCGCGGACGGTGGCGGCACCGGCGGAACTGCCGCTCGGTGTGCTCACGGCCCTGCTGGGCAGCCCGTTCTTCTTCTGGCTGCTGCGGAGGACTCGGCGGCGGCAAGGGGGGTGGGCGTAGGGGTTGTGGGCCGGGTGCGGGTGAGTGTGGGCATGTGGGTCGTGGGCCGGCTGCGGGCCGGTGGGGGCTGGTCGCGCAGTTCCCCGCGCCCCTCAAGGACGTTGCCCGGCCCGGCGACAGCACCCGGCCGTCCGCCGCACCGGCCTCTCCCCCGCCCCCCATCCACCGACCACCCTTTGCTCCGCCGCAACGGCGCTCAGCCCCCACGACCTTGCCGGCGGTGCCGAACCACCCCCGACCACACCTTCAAGGAGCCCGTGTATGAGACTTCTCCGGCCTCGGCCCTCGTACCCCGCCCCCGCCGAACCCGGTGACACCCTTGCCGAGGCGGTGGGTCTTCGTGTTCGGCTCGGGGCCCGTGAGGTGTTGGGCGGGGTGTCCGTCGCCGTCCGGGCGGGTGAAGTGCTCGCGCTCGTCGGGCCCAACGGGGCCGGGAAGTCGACGCTGCTGGGTGCGCTCGCCGCGGATCTGCCGGCCGCCGAGGGGGTCGTACGGATTCACGGGCGGCCCGCGACCGAGTGGACCGCTCCCGAACTCGCCCTGCGCCGGGCGGTGCTGCCGCAGTCGGCGACCCTCTCGTTCCCCTTCACGGTGGAGGACGTCGTCCGGATGGGCCGCGCACCCCACGCCGCCTCCCCCGCCGAGGACGACCTCGCCGTCGCCGGGGCGATGGCTGCCACCGAGGTGAGCGACTTCGCGGTACGGCCGTTCTCGGCGCTCAGCGGCGGCGAGCGGGCCCGCGTGGCGCTCGCCCGGGTGCTGGCGCAGCGGACCCCGCTGCTGCTGCTCGACGAGCCGACCGCGGCACTGGACCTGAAGCACCAGGAGTTGGTGCTGCGGGTGTGCCGGGAGCGGGCGCGGGCCGGGGACGCGGTGGTGGTCGTGCTCCACGACCTGGGACTCGCGGCCGCGTACGCGCACCGTGTCGCGATCCTGCGCGCCGGGCGGGTCGCGGCCGACGGACCGCCCGCCGAGGTGTTCTCCGAGCGGCTGCTGTCGGAGGTCTATGACCAGCCGGTCGAAGTCCTTTCGCATCCTCGGACAGGAGAGCTGCTGGTGGCACCGCGGCGGAACCTTTGACCATCCTTTGACTTCTCCATGGGGTCGATTTTGGCCACTTAGGTAATCCTTATCTCCGTTAGGCGAGCCTCACCTTGGTATGTGAGGCCCGTCACGCACTCTTTCCGGCCACCTCATGGAGCCTTCATGCGCACCGTCAGACTCCCCGTCACCACCGCCATCGCCGCCGTGGCGGCTCTGACAGCCGTCACGGGGTGCACCGAGAAGGGGAGCACCGAGGGCGGCGACCGGGTCGTCAACGTGACCTCGACGGACGACAAGTGCGAGGTGTCGAAGAAGGAGTTCCCGGCCGGCCACGTCGAGCTCGCCATCGAGAACAAGGGCTCCAAGGTCACCGAGGTCTACATCCTCTTCCCGGACGACCGCATCGTCACCGAGCGCGAGAACATAGGCCCCGGCACCAAGCAGCGCGTCACCGCCGAGGTGAAGGCGGGCGACTACACGATCGCCTGCAAGCCGGGCATGAAGGGCGACGGCATCCGACAGACCGTCAAGGCCACCGGCAAGGGCGCCGCAGCCAAGCGCGACCCGCGCCTGGACGAGGCCGTGGCCGCCTACCGCAAGTACGCCCAGGAGCAGGCCGACGAGACCCTGCCGCTCGCCGAGGCGTTCGCGAAGGCGGTCAAGGACGGCGACCTGGAAGCGGCGAAGAAGGCCTACGCCACCTCCCGCATCGGCTGGGAGCGCACCGAGCCGGTCGCCGAGTCCTTCGGCGACATCGACCCGAAGGTCGACGTGCGCGAGGACGGCCTGGAGGACGGCCAGGACCCGGCCACGGACTGGACCGGCTGGCACCGGCTGGAGAAGTCCCTGTGGCAGGACAAGAAGATCGGCGACCGTGAGAAGGAGCTCGCCGACCAGCTCATCACCGACCTGAAGGACTGGCAGAACCGGGTCGGCAAGGCCGAGATCACCCCGACCTCGATGGCCAACGGCGCCAAGGAGCTGCTGGACGAGGTCGCCACCGGCAAGGTCACCGGCGAGGAGGAGCGCTACTCGCACACCGACCTCGTCGACTTCAAGGCCAACGTCGAGGGCGCGGAGAAGGCGTACGCGCTGCTGAAGCCGGTCGCCAAGGAGAACGACCCCGCCCTCGTCACCGAGCTGGACAAGCAGTTCGGCGCGCTGAACACGCTGCTCGACAAGTACCGCGCGGACAAGTCGTCGTACGACTTCACCTCGTACGACAAGGTCACCAAGGCCCAGCAGAAGGAGCTGTCGGACGGCGTCAACGCGCTCGCGGAGCCGCTGTCCAAGCTCGCCGCCGCCGTAGTCGTGAAGTAGGGGCACGGTCATGACGGAACAGACCGAAGAGACCGAAGAGACCCGTGGCACTCCCGCTCCGTCCCGGCGCTCGCTGATCGGCTGGGGCGGTGCCGGGCTCGCGCTCGGCGCCGTCGCCGCCGGCGGTGCCGTGGCGATGACCCGCACCGGTGACGACGTGGATCCGGCCGCCGCCGAGACGGGCGCCGCTATCCCCTTCCACGGCGAGCGGCAGGCGGGCATCGCCACCCCGGTGCAGGACCGGCTGCACTTCGCCGCGTTCGACGTGAAGACCGAGGACCGCGCCGAGTTCGTGCAGATGCTGAAGGACTGGACGGCGGCCGCGCGCCGGATGGCCGCCGGACAGGCCGTCGGCGAGGGCGCGTACGGCGGTCTCGCCGAGGCGCCGCCGGACGACACCGGTGAGGCGCTGGGTCTGAAGCCGTCGCGGCTGACGCTGACCATCGGGTTCGGTCCGTCGCTGTTCGAGAAGTTCGACCTCGCCGGCCGGCGGCCCGAGGCCCTCGTCGAGCTGCCGCACTTCTCGGGCGACAACCTCGACAGGAACCGCAGCGGCGGCGACCTGTGCGTGCAGGCGTGCGCGGACGACCCCCAGGTCGCCGTGCACGCGATCCGCAACCTGGCGCGCATCGGCTTCGGCAAGGTCGTCATCAAGTGGTCCCAGCTGGGCTTCGGGAAGACCTCCTCGACCACTCCCGAGGAGCAGACCCCGCGCAACCTCATGGGCTTCAAGGACGGCACCCGCAACATCGCGGGGACCGAGACCGACCGGCTGAAGAAGTTCGTGTGGGTCGGCGAGAAGGACGGGCCGGAGTGGATGGCCGGCGGCTCCTACCTCGTCGCCCGGCGCATCCGGATGCACATCGAGACGTGGGACCGCACCTCCCTCCAGGAGCAGGAGGACATCATCGGCCGCGACAAGGGCGAGGGCGCCCCGGTCGGCAAGGCCAAGGAGCGTGACAAGCCGTTCCTGAAGGCGATGCTGCCCGACGCGCACGTCCGGCTCGCGCACCCCGAGTCCAACGAGGGGGCGACGATCCTGCGCCGCGGCTACTCCTTCACCGACGGCACCGACGGCCTCGGCCGGCTGGATGCGGGCCTGTTCTTCCTCGCCTACCAGCGCGACCCGCGCACCGGGTTCATCCGGATCCAGCGCAACCTGGCCATCGACTCGCTCAACGAGTACATCCAGCACGTGGGTTCGGCGCTGTTCGCCGTCCCGCCCGGCGTCCGCGACAAGGACGACTGGTGGGGCAGCACCCTGTTCGGCAAGGAGGCGTAGCCCGTGTTCGCCAACTACCTGATCGGACTGCGCGAGGGCCTGGAGGCCAGCCTCGTCGTCTGCATCCTCATCGCCTACCTGGTCAAGACGGACCGCCGGGACGCGCTGAAGCCCGTCTGGACCGGCATCGGCGTGGCCCTCGCCCTCGCGCTCGGCTTCGGCTGCGCGCTCGAATTCGGCTCCCAGGAGCTGACGTTCGAGGCGCAGGAGGCCCTGGGCGGCTCGCTGTCGCTCATCGCGGTGGGCCTGGTGACGTGGATGGTGTTCTGGATGCGGCGCACCGCCCGGCACTTGAAGGCCGAGCTGCACGGCAAGCTGGACGCCGCTCTTCGGATGGGCACCGGCGCGCTGGTGGCGACCGCGTTCCTCGCGGTGGGCCGGGAGGGCCTGGAGACGGCCCTGTTCGTGTGGACGTCGGTGCGCGCGGCCGGCGACGGCACCCCGCGCCCGCTGATCGGCGCGGCCCTCGGCATCGCCACGGCGGTCGTCCTCGGCTGGCTGTTCTACCGGGGCGCCCTGCGCATCAACCTCGCCAAGTTCTTCACCTGGACCGGCGGCATGCTGGTCGTCGTGGCGGCGGGTGTGCTGGCGTACGGCTTCCACGACCTCCAGGAGGCGCGCTGGGTGCCGGGCCTGAGCAACAAGGCGTTCGACATCAGCGACACCATCGACCCGTCGAGCTGGTACGGCACCCTGCTGAAGGGCGTGTTCAACTTCCAGCCGGACCCGACCGTCCTCCAGGTCACGGTGTGGCTGCTGTACCTGGTCCCGACGCTCGCGCTGTTCCTCGCCCCGGTAGGGTTCGCCTCCGGGAAGGGGAAGGTGAAGGCACCTGATGAGCAGGGATCGCGGCCCTCGAAGGCTCCGCAGGCTTGACCGGAGGGCACTGATAGCGGCCGGTGCGACCGCTTTGTCGTTGACGGCGAGCGGATGCGTGGTGGTCCACGGGGAGCGGGAGATCCTCCCCTCGGCCACCAAGGCTGAAGCCGAGGAGGCCCTCAAGGAGTTCACCTCCGCGTACAACAAGGCGGACAAGGCGTACGACAACTCCCTCTACGCCGACCACGTCACCGGCGCACTCAGCGACATCGACGGGGCTCGGCTGAAGGCGGGCAAGGCGCTGAGCCCCAAGGGCAACGCGGCACACACCCCGCTGGAGTTGTCGGACGCCAGGATCACGATCCCCAAGAAGGCGGGCTGGCCGCGCTGGTTCGTCGCCGACACGGCCGCGAACAAGGGCGGCAAGGCACGCTGGGTCTTCGTGTTCACCCGCAGCGGTCTGGACGACGCGTGGGAGGCGGCGTATCTGACGCTGATGGCCCCCGGCGACCTGCCGAAGTTCAAGACGGACAAGGACGGCTGGGCCGAGGCCGTACCCGCGAACTCGACCGAACTGGCCGTGCCGCCCGGGGACTTGAGCAAGGACTACGCGGGCTATCTCAAGAACGGCGGCGACACGTTCGCACAGGGCCCGCACACCAGCACCTGGCGGGCGGACCGGGACAAGGACGCCAAACGGCCGGGCCTGGTCAGCCAGTTCATCGACGAGCCGCTCACAGGCGGCGACTACGCCCCGCTGGCGCTGCGCACCGCGGACGGCGGCGCGCTGGTGTTCTTCACCACCCGCTACTACGAGAAGCGGACGGCGTACGCGGGCACCTCGGTCCCCTCGCCGGGCAAGGCGGTGGAGGCGCTGACGGAGGGCGAGATCAAGCAGTCGCTGACGATGGAGTTCGTCTCCAACGAGGTGGCGCTGGATCCGAAGGGCTCCGGGAAGGTGGACGTGCTCGGCCGGATCCAGGGACTGACGTCCGCGAAGGGCGAGTGATCCTCGCGCCCGCTCAGTGGCGGCGCAGGGGCCAGGCCGCGGATGCGTGGTCGGGCTCCGCGCCGGCATGGCGGGCGCAGGCGTCGGTGAGGAGCTCCAGCACGCTCAGCGGGTCGGGCAGCGGGTGCTCGGGGCCGCGTACCCAGTGCACGGTGCGGTTCTCGCCGGGCAGCTGGGCGGGCGGTACGAGGACGTAGGAGCCGCGGCAGTGCCAGCGCAGTCCCGGGTGCTCGTCCATGGTCTCGGGGTGGCAGTCCAGCTCACAGGGCCACCACTCGTCCTCGTCCTCGGGGGTGCCGCGGGTGGCGGTGAAGAACAGCAGGCGGCCGTCGTCGCTCTCGGCGACGGGTCCGACCTCGATGCCGGCGTCGAGCAGCCGCTCCAGCGCCTCACGCCCGGCCTCGACGGGGACGTCGAGCACGTCGTGGACCATGCCGGTGGCGGTGATGAAGTTGGCCTGCGGCTGATGCCGGGCCCAGCGCTCGATCTGTCCTCGATCGGTGGTGGACTGCGTCTGCCAGGCGAAGGACACCGGGTGCCTGGCCGGGGTGGGACAGCCGACCCGGTCGCAGGAGCAGCGGAAGCCGGCCGGGTGCGCCGCGGGGGCCAGCGGCAGTCCCGCCGCCGCGGTGGCGAGCAGCAGGGCCTCCCGGCCGCCGTCGTCGGCGGTGTCCTTGGGGCGGCGTCCGCGCAGCCACTGGGTGAGTTTGCCCTGCAGTCCGGTCCGGCCGCCCAACTCCGCGCTCATCTATCCCCTCGCCTCGCTGTCGTGCGGAACAGCATGCCTCATGGTCCCACCATCGTGCGCCTCGGGGGGCCGTAGCGGACAACCGGGCCAGGTGGGGCGAGGTGTGTGCAGCCCCGCGATCTGGAGTTTTGCACCACTTTGGCGGGATTTACGGACTTACCCGGCTTACCCGACTTACCGGGTGCGCGGCGCGAGGCCGTGCAGGGCGTAGTCGACGAGAGTGTCCGTGTATTCGTACGAGATCGGGCCCGTGTGCTGAAGCCAGCGCTGGGCGAGCGGCGAGACGAAGAGCTCCAGCGCGATGCGCGGGTCGACGTCCGGGCGCACGTCGCCGGCCCCCTGCGCGGTGCGCAGCCGCTCGACGTACAGCTGGAGCGAGGGTTCGAGGAGTTTGGCGACGTACTCCCGGCTGAGCGCCTCGTTGACCAGGCCCTCGGCGGCGAGGGCGCGGGCCGGGGCGGCGAAGCGGGGGTCGGTCATCTGGTCGATGGTGGCGCGGAGCACACCCTTCAGATCGGCCGCGAGGTCTCCGGTGTCCGGGATGGCGTACGGCTCCTCCCCGGCGGCCCGCGCGGCCTCCTCCCCCAGGTCGAGGAACGCCTCCATCAGCACCTCGGCCTTCGACGACCACCACCGGTAGATCGTCTGCTTGCCGACCCCGGCCCGGGCGGCGATGCCCTCGATGGTGGTCCTGGGGTAGCCGACCTCCGCGACGAGCGCGAGGGCGGCGTCGTAGATGGCCCGCCGGGACTTCTCACTTCGACGGGTGGAGCTGGGCGCGGGCCCCTCGGACTTCGGGGCGGACTTCTGGGCTGCCATGGCTCGAATTTATCAGGTTGACAAGACGGAGCGTCTCGCCGGACTCTGGGAGAGTTCAATCCTGCGAGACGAAACGTCTCGTTTATCCTCTGATCCCGAAAGGAGCCTCAGATGTCCCGAGGCGGGAACATGCTCGGAGTCGGCGGCACGCGCCGGAACCTCGGCCGCAAGGCCCTGCGCGGCGGCGGACGGAACGGCAGGATCGGCGGCGGCCTCGACCCTCAGGCCCAGAAACGGGAGCTGCTGCGCAAGCTCCAGGAGAGTCGGGCGGAAGCGGAGACGCAGGACGAGGAGACGTCCTAGCCGGATACCGCCGGGGGCGTCACGGCGCCTCCGGCGGCCACGCGTCGCCCCATTCCGTGTCGCGAGCGGCCTTGTAGAGGTCGCCGTGCCGCTTGGTGATCGTCGTGCGATGCAGGGACGGGTCGGTCTCGCAGAGGTCGAGGAGGACCTGGCCCTTGCGGATCTGGGGTTTGCGGACGACACGGGCTAGAGCTGGGGTGGCGGGGAGCCGGGTGGCGGCGACGTAGCTGAACTTCTCGTCCTCGTAGGCGAGGGAGCCGCCCTTGATCCGGCGGTGCAGGGAGGAGCGGCTGACCCTCGCCGAGAAGTGGCACCAGTCGGTGCCGGGGACGATGGGGCAGGCGGCGCTGTGCGGACAGGGGGCGGCGATGCGGAAGCCGGCGGCGATGAGGCGGTCGCGGGCCTCGATCACGCGGGTGTAGCCGTCGGGGGTGCCCGGTTCGACGATCGTCACGGTCCGGGCCGCGGACGCGACGGTGTCCAGGAGGGCGGCGCGGTCCCGGGCGGTGAGCTCGTTGAGGACGTAGGAGACGGTGACCAGGTCCGCGGGGTCCAGGGTGAGCGTCGAGTCGATGCGGGTGCGCTGCCAACGGGCCTTGTCCAGCGTCGGGTCGGCCGCCGCGATCTCCCGGCCGATGGCCAGGGCGGGCTCGGCCCAGTCCAGCACGGTGACGCCGCGCTCGCCCGGCCAGGTGGTGGAGACGGCCCAGGTCGCCGCGCCGGTTCCGCCGCCCACGTCGGTGTGGGTCGCGGGGGTCCAGTCCGGGACGGTCCGGGCGAACGCCTCCAGGGCGGAGCGGACCGCTTCGAAGGTGGCCGGCATGCGGTAGGCGGCGTAGGCCGCCACGTCCGCGCGGTCGCGCAGGATCGGCGCGTCGGTGGGTGTGGCGCCCCGGTAGTTGGCGATCAGGCGGTCGACGGCCTGGGCGGCCTGGCGGGGCGGGAGGTCGTCGAGGAGGGTGGCGAGTGCGATGCGCAGGGTCTCGGCCGACGGGGGGACGGGGGCGTTCACCCGGCGATTCTATGAGGGTGGGTGGGGGTGGTCGCGGCCGGCTTTCTCGCCCCCGCCGCCCCTACCCGTCCCATCCGTCCCTGGGGGCTGCCGCCCCCAGACCCCCGCATCGGCCTGAACGGCCTCGTCCTCAAACGCCGGACGGGCTGGGTATGTCAGCCCCTCCGGCGTTTGAGGAGCGGGGTCTGGGGCGGAGCCCCAGAGGGACGGGGCGGGTAGGGGCGGCGGGGGCGAGGAAGGTTTGTCAGCGGCCCCGTACCGCCCGAGCCACCCGTGTCCCCGCCCGTGCCCTCGGTCGGCTGTCCGCATCCCGGCGGCGTGGGTGGACCGTGTTCGCCAGCAGGATCAGGAACGTGTCCGTGGTGGGGTCCAGCACCAGGGACGTGCCCGTGAAGCCGGTGTGCCCGGCCGCCCCCCGGCCCGCCAGTTCCCCCATGAACCACGGCTCGTCGACGGCGAAGCCGAAGCCGGGTGAGGTGAGGAGGAGTTCCACGAAGTCGGGGCCGAGGACGCGGGCGGGGCCGTACGCGCCGCCCGACAGCAGGGCGCGACAGAAGACCGCGAGGTCGCGGCCGGTGGAGAACAGGCCCGCGTGGCCCGCTACGCCGCCCAGCGCCCACGCGTTCTCGTCGTGGACGACACCGCGCAGCATGCCCCGGTCCGCCTTGGCCCAGGGCCGGCGCTGGTCCTCGGTCGCCGCCGCACCGGGGCAGGGGCCGAAGTGGGTCGCGGTCATGCCCAGCGGACGCGTGATGCAGTCGTGGATCAGGACGTCCAGGCCGCGGCCGGTGATGCGTTCCAGGACGTGCTGGAGCAGCAGCATGTTCAGGTCGGAGTAGCAGTACGTGCCGGGGACACCGATCGGCGCCTGCGCGCGTAGCGTCTCCAGCCGCTCCGCGTCGTCCGCGCAGTCGTACAGCGGGAGTTCGGGCCGCAGCCCGGAGGTGTGCGTGAGCAGCTGGCGCACCGTGATGTCGTGGTACGCCGCCGCCCGGAAGTCCGGCAGATACGCCCCGACCCGCGCGTCGATGCCCAGCGTGCCCCGCTCGATCTGCTGCACCGCCGCGACCGAGGTGAAGAGCTTGGTGAGGGAGGCCAGGTCGAAGGGGGTGCTGGTGGTCATCGGGACGCGGGAGTCGGGCGGGAGTTCCCTGCCCGAGTCCCTCTCCTCGTCGTAGGAGGCGTACCGCACGGCCCAGCCCACCGCCTCCTCGACGGCCAGGTACGGCCCCCGCCCCACGATCAGCACCGCTCCGGCCGCCCAGGGACGGGAGCCGGTGGTGAGGTCGTGGACCTCGCGGACGAGATGTCGGATCTCCTCGGGGTCGAGTCCGGCCCTTTCCGGCGTGTCCCCGCGCAGTCTCGGCGCGCTCAGCTCCCTGCTCCCTCCGCGACCGGACGTCCATCCGCACGTCTGTTCCAAGGACGGCACATTCCCATGAAGCAGGCCAGCGCCACCAGTGCTGCGGCCAGTTGGACGACGGCCATCGGGACGGCCGTGTCCTCACCGGCGATGCCCACGAGGGGCGACGCGACGGCGCCGATGAGGAAGGAGGAGGTGCCGAGGAGCGCGGAGGCGGACCCGGCGGCGTGCTTGGTGCGCTGGAGGGCGAGGGCCTGGGTGTTGGGGAGCGTGATGCCCATCGCGGACATCAGCACGAACAGCGCGGCGGCCACCGGCACCAGTCCGACCTCGCCGAACACGCCCAGGGACATCAGCAGCAGCGCGGTCGCGGCGAGGATGACGATCCCCAGGCCCACGCCCAGCACCCGGTCCAGTCCGACCCGTCCGACGAGCACCTTGCCGTTGATCTGGCCGACGGCCACCAGCCCGACGGAGTTGAGCCCGAACAGCAGGCTGAAGGTCTGCGGGGAGGCGCCGTGGATCTCCTGGATCACGAAGGGGGACGCCGCGATGTAGGCGAAGAGGGCCGCGAAGGCGAAGCCTCCCGTCAGTGTGTACCCGGCGAACGCGCCGTCGGCGAGCAGTCCGCGCATGGCGCGCAGCGCCTCGCCCACCCCGCCGGCATGCCGGTCCTCGGGCGCGAGGGTCTCCGGGAGCCTGCGCCAGACGAGACAGGTCAGCAGCACCCCGACGACCGTCAGTACGACGAACACGCCCCGCCAGTCCGTCACCCGCAGGATCTGCCCGCCGATGAGCGGCGCCACGATCGGCGCGACCCCGGAGATCAGCATCAGGGTCGAGAAGAAGCGGGCCATGGCCAGGCCGTCGTAGAGGTCGCGGACGACGGCCCGTGCGATCACGATCGCCGCGGCACCCGCGAGTCCCTGCGCCAGCCGGAAGGCGACGAGGGACTCGACGGTGGGTGCGAGGGCGCACAGCGCGGTGGCCACGACGTAGACCGCGAGGCCCGCGAGCAGCGGGCGTCTGCGGCCCCAGCGGTCGCTCATCGGGCCGACCACCAGCTGCCCGAGCGCCATGCCGGCGAGGCAGGCGGTGAGGGTGAGCTGGACGGTCGCGGCGGGCGCGTGCAGGGAGCCGGTGACCTCGGGCAGCGCCGGGAGGTACATGTCCATCGCCAGCGGGGGCGTGGCCGTCAGCCCGCCGAGGATGAAGGTGACGAGGAGCCCGGTGGTGCGCAGGGTACGGGCGCGCGGTCGGTCCGTCCTCGATACCGTCGGCTGCGAGACGTCCGGTATCGGCCCCCCACGGTCGCCCATGCGCCCCTCCCTCTCCTAGTGATCCGCCCTCTATGCTCTCAGCTCGTACACAGTGCCTGGGGACACATGAGCGAGGGGCGGGCCGCGATGGCCGAGCAGAAGGTGCGGTGGGGGATTCTGGCGACCGGCGGAATCGCCGCCGCGTTCACCGCGGATCTCGTGGACCTGCCCGACGCCGAGGTGGTGGCCGTCGCCTCGCGGCGGCAGGAGTCCGCCGACGCGTTCGCCGAGCGGTTCGGCATCCCCCGGGCCTACGGCGACTGGACCTCGCTCGCCGAGGATGGCGACATCGATGTCGTGTACGTCGCCACCCCGCACTCGGCGCACCGCGAGGCCGCCGGGCTGTGTCTGGAGGCCGGCCGCCATGTGCTGTGCGAGAAGGCGTTCACGCTGAACGCGCGCGAGGCTGCGGAACTGGTCGCGCTGGCGAAGGCCCGCGGCAGCTTCCTGATGGAAGCGATGTGGATGTACTGCAACCCGCTGGTGCGGCGACTCAAGGCTCTGGTGGACGACGGCGCGATCGGCGAAGTGCGCCATGTCCAGGCCGACTTCGGGCTGGCCGGTCCGTTCCCGCCCTCGCACCGGCTGCGCGACCCGGCGCAGGGCGGCGGCGCGCTGCTGGACCTCGGTGTGTACCCGGTCTCCTTCGCGCAGCTGCTGCTCGGGGAGCCGTCGGACGTGACGGCGCGCGCGACGCTGTCCGCGGAGGGCGTCGACCTGCAGACCGGAGCCCTGCTGTCCTGGGACGGCGGAGCGCTCGCCTCGCTGCACTGCTCGATCGTCGGCGGTACGGCGACCGCCGCGTCGATCACCGGCTCGGCCGGCCGGATCGACGTGCCCGGCGGCTTCTTCTTCCCGGAGCGCTTCGTGCTGCACCGGGACGGCCGTGACCCCGAGGAGTTCACGGCCGACCCGGCCGACGGGCCGCGCAACACCCTGCGGCACGAGGCCGCCGAGGTGATGCGGGCCCTGCGGGCCGGCGAGAGCGAGTCGCCGCTGGTCCCGCTGGAGGGCACGCTCGCCGTGATGCGGACGCTCGACGCGATCCGCGACCGCGTCGGCGTCCGCTACCCGGGCGAGGGGACCGGCGGCGAGGAGACCGCCGGCGAGGCGCCGGAACTCACGCCGGCGTGAGCCCCTGCGCCCCCACCTGCGTGACGAAGGAGGCGGCGGTCGCGATGGGCGCCCCGGTCGTGGTCACGTACGGCACCGTCTTGAAGTCGGCCCGCGCGAGCTGCTGTCCCAGGGCGACGGTCACGTAGCCGCGCCGCCCGTTGTAGAACCGCATGTGCGGGTTGGCCCTCATGTACGTGTCCCAGTTGGCGGGCCGGTCGCTGCCGTCGCGGCCGCTGGTGATGGACGTGGCGACGATCTCGGTGCCGAGGGTGGCGGAGTCGGGGGCGTCGAAGTCGTCCTTGATGTCGAAGCCGTAGCCGACGTGGACGTCGCCGGTGAGCACCATCAGGTTCTCGACGCCGGCGGCCTTGGCGCCGTCCAGGACCCGGCGGCGGGAGGCGCGGTAGCCGTCCCAGGCGTCCATGGACACCCGTGACGGCTCGGTGAGGTCGAACTTGCGCTGGGCGAAGGTGACCTGCTGCGGCACGACGTTCCACAGCGCCGCGGAGTCGCGCCAGCCGTCGAGCAGCCACCGCTCCTGGGTGGCGCCGGTCATCGTGCGCGCCGGGTCGTCGACCTCGGGGCCGGGGATCTGGGAGCCGTCGCCGTAGGCCTGGTTCGAGCGGTACTGGCGGGTGTCCAGGACGTCGAACTGGGCGAGCCGGCCCCAGTGCAGGCGGCGGTAGAGCTGCATGTCGGGGCCGGTGGGGCGCTGCGGCAGGCGCAGGGGCTGGTTCTCCCAGTAGGCGCGGTAGGCGGCGGCCCGGCGCAGCAGGAACTCCTCCGGCGGGACGCTGTTCTCCGGGATGTCGTCGGCGTAGTTGTTCTCGGTCTCGTGGTCGTCCCAGGTGACGACGAACGGGTGCGCGGCGTGCGCGGCCCTGAGGTCCGGGTCGGACTTGAACAGGGCGTAGCGCAGCCGGTAGTCCTCCAGGGTCGTCGTCTCGCGGTCGAAGAGCGCGGGGAGGGTGCGGTCGGTGTAGTTGCGGTAGCCGCCGAGGGAGTTGACCGCGTACTCGTACAGGTAGTCGCCGAGGTGGAACACGACGTCGACGTCGTCCTGCGCGAGATGGCGGTAGGCCGTGTAGTGGCCGTCGGTGTACGCCTGGCAGGACACGGCGGCGAGGGTGAGGGAGCTCGCCGCTGCGGTCCGGGCGGGGGCGGTGCGGGTGCGGCCGGTCTCGCTGATCCAGGTGCCGGCGCTGAAGCGGTAGTAGTAGACGCGGCTCGCTTCGAGGGCGGTGACCTCGACGTGGACCGTGTGGTTGAACTCCGGGTAGGCGATGGCCGCGCCGCGTCTGGCGATCCTGGTGAATCCCTCGTCGTGCGCCAGCTCCCAGTGCACCGTGATCCGCTGGGCGGGCAGCCCGCTGTCGGGCTGGTACGGGGCGGGGGCGAGGCGGGTCCACAGCAGGACGGAGTCGGGCAGCGGGTCCCCGGAGGCGACGCCGAGGGTGAAGGGGTTGTCGGTGATCTTGCGGGCGTCGAACTGGGCGGCGCTCGCGGTGCCCGCGGCCGGCACGTTCACGGCGAAGGCGAGCGCGGCGGCCGCGCCGGTGACGGTCAGGAAGCGGCGGCGCCCGATGTGGCGGGCCGCCGCGCGCAGTTCGGGGCTGTGCTGGGGCAGGTCTGTAGTGGTGGTCATCCGGTCCTCCCCTTGCTGATGGATGCATGAGGCATTGGAGTGGCCGGTGACGACACTCTCTTGGCGCGTACACAACACCCAGATGGCAGACAGATGAGTTCCGAATGGCGGACGGTCGCGTAGCCTGCGGCCCCATGAATGACAGGCAAACGGACACGAGGATCGCCGTGGTGACCGGCGCCGGCTCCGGCGTCGGGCGGGCGGTGGCGACGGAACTGCTGCGCGCGGGCTGGTCGGTGGCGCTGGCCGGACGGCGCGTGGAGACGCTGGAGGAGACGGCCGCACTGGTGCCCGACGGCGCCGCTCTCGCCGTACGGACCGACGTCTCACGTCAGGAGGACGTGGCCGCGCTGTTCGCCGCCACCGTGGCGCGGTTCGGGCGGATCGACCTGCTGTTCAACAACGCGGGGACGTTCGGGCCCGGCGGGGTGCCGGTGGAGGAGCTGCCGTACGACGCCTGGCGGCACGTGGTGGACACCAACCTCAACGGGGCGTTCCTGTGCGCGCAGGCGGCGTTCCGGCAGATGAAGGAGCAGGACCCGCGCGGCGGCCGGATCATCAACAACGGCTCGATCTCCGCGCACACGCCCCGCCCGCACTCGGTGGCCTACACGGCGACCAAACACGCGCTGACCGGCCTGACGAAGGCGCTCTCGCTGGACGGGCGGCCGTACGGCATCGCGGTGGGCCAGATCGACATCGGCAACGCGGCGACCGACATGACGGCCCGCATGCAGACCGGCGCTCTCCAGGCGAACGGCTCGGTGGCGCCCGAGCCCGTGATGGACGTCGCCGACGTGGCGCGGACCGTGCGGCACATGGCCGAGCTGCCGCTGGAGGCGAACGTGCAGTTCGCGACCGTACTGGCGACGGCGATGCCGTACGTGGGGCGTGGCTGAGATCCGACGGCCGGTAGTTGCCTCCACAACTTGCACAAGTGGAATCTGGAATTCCGCTGCGTCAGTGCTGTTAGACGACTTATGCTCAACTTTGCCTGCACCGGAGCTTCACATTTGGAGCACGGTGCTTCCGCAGACCAAACCGAGGGGGGTGGACGGCAGCCGTTCCACGACACCGGGTGGGGGTGGATCTCGCGCGGGACCGCGGGATACGCACCGGTGCGTGGAACGGCTGCCGTGCGATCGGCAGGGTCGCCGGGTGCCGCTCAGCGCTCCAGGATCCGGTCGACCTCGGCCAGCTGCTCACTCGTGAGCGCGCCCCTCTCCAGGGCGCCCGCGTTCTGCTCGGCCTGGGCGACGGAACGGAACCCCGGGATCGGTACCGCGTGCGGGCTGCGGGCCCACAGCCAGGCGAGGGCGCCCTGGCCGAGGGTGCGGCCGCCGCTGGTGAGCACATCCTTCAGCGCGTCGACGCGGGCCAGCCACCGCGGATCGGCGCCGCCGTCCTCGAAGCCCTGCAGCCACTCGGGCGGCCGGCTGCGGATGTCCCCGGCCTCCAGGGCCTGCCCGCTCCTGCGTCCGCCGGTCAGCAGGCCCATCGCGAGCGGGCTGCGGTTGATGCTCGCCAGCCCCAGCTCCTCGCACAGCGCGAACATCTCGGGCGCGTCCTGGAGCACGTTCGCCATGTGCTGTACGGCTGCACAGTGCTCCCCGCGGGCGAAGACGGCGGCGCGGGCGGGGTCGTCGGTGCTCCACGCGTACGCCCGGATCAGCCCCTCGCGCACGAACTCCTCGCAGAGATCGCGCAGTTCGGCGGCGCGCGCCGGGTCCGCGTCCGACAGATGCAGCTGGTAGAGGTCGATGTGGTCGGTGTCCAGGCGCCTCAGGGACGCGGTCAGCGCGCGGCGGGCGTACTCCGGGGTGTCGTCGGCGCCGGTGAGGGTGCGGGTCTCCTCGTCGAAGACGTTGCCCCACTTGGTGGCGACGACGACATCCGCGCGGCGCTTGCCGAGGGCGCGCCCCAGGACGCGTTCGCTGTGGCCGGCCCCGTAGGTGTCCGCGGTGTCGAAGAAGGTGACACCCAGGTCGAGGGCGCGCCGGACCGCCCGTACCGACTCCTCGTCGTCCACCTTGCCCCAGCCCAGCGGCTGCCCGTCGGCGGACTGCCACTCACCGCCGATGGCCCAGCACCCGAAGCCGAGAGCGCTTACCCCGATGCCGGTCCGTCCCAAAGTCCTCTTGGTCTCCATGGGGTGGGACGTTAGGAGTTGAAGCGCACACGAAGGCAACCCCCTGGGCGCGACTCCCGAAACCGGTTACACCTGACCGGTCACGCCAGGCCGGTTACGCCTGGCCTGTTACCCCTCGCCGGTCACGCCAGGCCGGTTACGCCTGGCCTGTTACCCCTCGCCGGTTACGCCTGACCGGTTACGCCTGGCCGGTCTCGAAGCGGGAGATCCGGCCGTCCTCCTCGACCTGGAAGTGCCACTGGGTGCGCATCTCGCCGTAGGTGTCGTTGCGGTAGCTGGCGAGGAGGTCGCGGCCGTTGTTCGACTCGTTGTCGACCTCCATGTGACCGTGCGAGGAGAAGATCTCCCGGTCGATCCAGTCGGCGAGGTCACGGTCGGTGCCGTCGTCCGCCATGGTCGCGCCGGGCGCGAGGAGGCTCATGAAGCCCTCGCGGTCGTGGGCGTTGACGGCGGTGACGAAGGCACGGACGGCGGGGTCGCTCAGTTTGGACGTCTGAATCGTCATACCGGTCAGCCTCACACCGGGCCCTGCGGCCCGCCACCCGAACGGCGGCGACGGCAGGCCGGTCGGGTGCCGCGGGTGCGACGGTGGATACGCGGGAGGGGATCTGTTCCTGCTGTCTGCACCGGGAGTCGCTGTGAGTGCTTACGACCGACGTGATCTGGGCCTGCTGTTGCTCCGGCTGGGTGCCGGCGGCGTACTGGCCGCGCACGGCACACAGAAGCTGTTCGGCTGGTTCGGCGGACACGGCATCGAGGGGACCGGCCAGTTCATGGAGTCGATCGGCTACCGGCCGGGCAAGGCGAGCGCGACGGCGGCGGGCCTCGCCGAAGCCGGCGGCGGCACACTGCTGGCGCTGGGCTTTGCGACCCCGCTCGCGGGCGCCGCGGCGGCCGGCGGCATGGCGGGGGCCTCCGCGGTGCACGCCCCGAACGGCTTCTTCGCCCAGGAGGGCGGATACGAGACCGCCGCGACCCTGGGCCTGGCCGCGGCCGGCCTCGCCGTCACGGGCCCCGGCCGGCTCTCCCTCGACCACGCCATGGGGCATCTCTTCGACCGCGGCTGGATGGTGCCCACGGCGCTGGCGGCGACGGCCGCGGTCACGGCGCTGGTGGTGGGCGCGCGGCAGCGGAGGCTGGACAAGCCGGAGAAGGACGAGCAGTTCGACGGGCAGGAGCCGTTGTTCGAGGAGTGACGGCCTGGTCCGAACGGGTCGCGGGCCCTGTGCCAGGCTGCCCGTATGACCGATCAGACGGTGCCCTCCGAGACCGTGCCTTCCGAAACCGTGCCCTCCGAGACCGTGCCCTCCGAGACCGCCGCCGACCTGTGGGCCGCCATCGACGCCCTGTGGACCTGGCTCGACACCGACCAGCCGATCGGCGGCCGCGAGGGCATGGTGCTGCGCATGCTGAAGCTGTCGGAGGAGGTCGGTGAGGTCGCCCAGGCGGTCATCGGCGCGACCGGCCAGAACCCCCGCAAGGGCGTCACCCACACCTGGGAGGACGTACAGGGCGAACTGTGCGACGTGGCGATCACGGCCCTGGTCGCCCTGCGCACGCTGACACCGGACACGCGTGAGGTTTTCGGGCGGCATCTGGAGAGGGTGACGAAGCGGTCCTTGGGCGCAACGCCTCTTTAGATTCTTATGGCCGCGGTGCGGGGTGGGCAGCTTCAGGGAAACCCAGTTTGTCCAGCAGCGCGTCGAACAGCTCCTCCAGGAACGTCTCCTGTCGAACTCCGGGGTGGCCATCCACAGGCTCACGTCGTCCACGTCCTCAAGTTCCTCTACGAGGAAGGCAGCGGCGTTCGGCCTGACGTGACGGGGCTTCCGGCCCGGTCAGCGCGGACTCAAGGCTCAGCTTCCTCGGCCGCTGAGAGCTGTCGACACGTGGCACGCATCACGCGTCGAGATTGAGTCAACTCATCCTATTAGCAGCCAGGTTGGGAAAGGAGTGCCTATAGGTTCCCCTGTGACCATTCTTGATCATTTCTAGGGGGAACCTTGTCGCGTTCGCGCGCGAGATTCTTGGTCTCGGCATGCGCCGGGGCCACCGCACTCATTGTTCTCGGCACCGCCCCACCGGCGAGTGCCGCCGCACCCAACGAAGCCTGCACCGGCCTCTACAACGCTCGCATCACCTTCTGGGCGATGACGTGCAGCCAGCCGGGCGAGCCGATGATCGGCGGCTTCGCCACCTGGCGCAACATACCGATCACCTTCGATCAGGTCGACACCGGATCAGCGACCGTGCAGGTGGCCAACTACCTGCGCGTCAGCCCGAACACATCGAGCAGTCCGCTGGCTCCCAACATCGAGATCGGCCTGTATGCGGAGAAGACGGGGAAGACCACCCACACCTACGGCCCTCGCTGGTCGGAACTGACCACCAGCGGTGGTCGTACGCAGGCCATCAAGGCCGGGGTCAACCCGACCAAGCCGGACAAGCGCAACCACACCTATATGACCGTCCGCCAGGACAGCGGCAATCAGTGGGACGTGCTTTACGACTTCAACAAGGTCGGCTCCACCACCAAACAACTCAAGGTGCTGGGCGGCAACACCAACCGCATCGACGTCGGCTTGGAGGTGACCGGACCGCAGTACATCAACGTCCCCTCGCTCGCGAACCGCATGCAGTTCATGACCGGCAACAAGGTGTGGCAGCAGGTGGCGACGGCCAACGTGGCCAAGTCCGTCACGCTCCCGGTGTGCAGTGCGAGCCACAAGCCGCCGAACTGCTTCACCACCAAGCTGACCGACAACAGCAAGTTCACCCAGTGGACGCTGAGCAAGCCGCGTCGGCAGGCCGCCGCCTCTCCGACTGCCGCGACGCAAAGCCGGGACGCTGCCGTGGCCGACCTGCCCGCCACGTTCAACGGCGTGGACCAGCAAGCTCTGCAAGCCTGCCTGGAGAACGACCCGGACAACTGCCTGGGCACCGTGCCCGGCCTGTCTGAGTGCGTGGCCGCCATCCGGATCTGCAACGCCGCCGCTCTGCCGTCAGCCGGGGAAGCGGAGGACGCCGGAGCCGGCGTTGACGTATCGGCCGCGGACATCCGGGCACGGGCTGCGGCCGCCTTCGACGTCTCCGGCGACTCCGTCGCCGTGGAGCCGCCCGTCGCACCAGCCGTGCTGAAGAAGCGCTCCAACGCGGCCGACGGCAGCGGAGACACCGCCTGGAAGGTGACCTCCACGAGCCCTACTCCCGGGTTGCAGCGCACCGACCGTCGCTTCGACGGGTTCACCGCCCGCTACTCCGCACACACCGGCGCACTGCTGGAGGCGTGCTGGGGCGACCTCTGCGATGCCTCGTGATCACCACGTGGCTCAGATGCCCCGCCCCTCCCTCCGGTCCGCAAGGAGTCCTTTGGTGAACATCCGCACCTCACTCGTACGTCTCGCCCGCGTCACCGCCGCCACGGCGGCCTTGACGCTCCTCACCGTGGCCACCAGCACAGCCACCCCCGCTGCTCCGATCACGAACGATCGGGCACCCGAGGGCACGGTGTTCGTCGACGCTTCGTCCCTCCCCGCCGGCGAACTGCGCGGCCTCGACCAGCCAATTCCGTACGCCCAATACGCCCGATCCCACGGACTGAAGTCCGTGTCTCGGCAGGCCTCTGCCGACCCGGCTCCCGGCGACCAGCAGGATCTTCGCCAGCAGTGCGCCAACCACGCGGCGCAGGCCAAGACCACTACCGGCTGGCTCAAGTCCCGTTTCGAAAGCTGCCAGAAGCGCCCATTCGACCTGGTCCTGCGGGACATCAGGGGCACCACCTCGCTCGGTCGCCTCAAGTTCGACCAATGGGTCATCGGCTTCGCCTATGACGGCAGCCGACGCGTCGACTATGTCGCCAGCATCGAGAACATATGGGTCCAGCCGATACCCACCGAGGACGCCACCAAGTGGCGGGTCGGCCAGCACTTCCACCACAGCGTCAACGCCTCCAACAGTGATGCGGACCCTCAGGTGACCGCGCCGCAGACCGTGAGCCGTGACGAACTGCTGGGCGTGTGGGACACCAAGCCTCACTGGAGCCTCACCTACGTCTCCCCGGACAAGGGATCCCTGTTCAGCCAGGGCAACCAGCAGCGCGTTTTCTCCACCGCAGCGATGGACTTGAGCGCCGGGTCCCCGAACTCCGCGCCCTTCACTGAGGGAAGCAACGTCTTCAACTCAAGCGTCCGCTACGACTACGCCGGACCGGTCGCCGGCAAGCACAAGGGCACCGTCTTCACCAAGGCCCGTGTGGAACTCGTGATGAGTCAGAAGGACCCGGCGGTCAACGAAAGCGCCACGCACATCTACGACGCCTTGAACCGCCCTGAGCGCACCTTCCCCTCGTGGCCCGGCAAGAGCGTCCCGGGAGTGAAAGAGCCTCTGCGCCGTGTCGTCGATCCCAAGAAGATCGACGAAAATCGCCAGAAGTCCATTCAGGAATGCAAGAAGGTCTGGGGTGAGTACTCCGGCAGTGGTCTGGAGTGCGACGAGTACCCCTTCGCCTCCACGAAGGAAGGCTCCACCAAGGGCGACAACCGCTTCTCCGTCCGGCTGATCGACGGCCCGGACAACCGAAAGGGCGGCGAGCGCCTCAACGAGATCTACACGCTCAACCGGATTCTGGACGGCGACCCCTTCTACGTGAAGATCACCAACTAGCAGGAAGGCCCTTCTGGTCATGTCGCTTCTCGCCGAACACAACGTCACCGCCACCCCGGGCCGCCGCGTGCTGGAGGTCTACGACGCGGACGCCTACCTCGGCGACGAAGCGGCCCTGGACGCCGCAGAGACACAGGTGGTGGCCGGCAACGGCTACCACCTGTACCTCCTCAGCTTGCAACCCGACATGAAAGTCCAGATGACGATCCGTATCTGGGACACGCCGCCGGCCTCGCCCGCAGAGGCGGAAGGCCATGTCGAGGTCAGCCTCGAATCCGAAACAGGCATCCTGGTCGTCGGCCAACTCGACCGCGGACCTGCGGACGAGATCACTCTGCCCCGCCCCGGCGTCTACGAAGGTCACGCCTGGTGGCAGAACCGCCAGGCCGCAGCCGACTACTACAACGCGACCCTCGACCATCTAACCGAGGAATCCCCCGAAGACCAACTCACCGAAGCCTGGACCAACTGCCCCGTCACGGAACGCTACGTCCTCGATCTCGCCTATATCCGCGAACCCGAATCCATCGACGATGACGATTACTAGGGCTCGAAGTTGGCCCTGGTCAGGTCGATGGGATCGAATACCTCGGTGAGGGCCGCCTGGCGCTCCCAGCACCCCGATTCGCCCCCGCTCACACGAAAACACCCCTCGGAGATCGCTCCAAGGGGTGCTTCGTTCCTCGTTCTGCCTGATCAGACATGGTGCCCCCGGCAGATTCGAACCTGAGCAAAACAATGCCTTAGGGCCGCGGGGAACTGCGCAGCGAGCCCGCACCGGCCCGCAGATCGCTCATGACCGCTCGACCGGAGTCAGATCCAACACCGTCCCTTCCCCGTTCCCCGACAGCAGTAGTCCCCCTTCCGGCGTGACCGCCAGCCCCGCGAACCGCCGCGCCATCCCCGGCATCCCGTGCGCGAACAGCGCGGGTTCCGGACCCGGCACCACCCCCGGCGGCGCCCCGACCGGCAGGTCCTCCGCGTCGCTGCGCGTCTCCCCCGTCACCAGCGACACCGCACACAGCCTGCGCCGCCCCGTCTCCACCGTGAACAGCTCCTCCCCCAGCACCGCGAGGCCCTGCGGAGCGTCGAGCCCGTCCGCGACGACGGTCGGCGGCGCGTCCGTCTCGATCCGCAGTACGGCGCCGGCCCCCTCGTCGCTCACATAGCAGCGCCCCTCGCCGTCGAACGCGACATCCGCGGGCCGGTCGAGCCCGTCCGCCAGGACGCGGATCGCGTCGTCCTCGCAGACGGCCACCACCCGCCCGGCGCCCGACTCGGCGACGACGAGCGAGCCGTCCGGCGCGACCGCGATGCCGAGCGGACGTCGCAGCCCGCCGGCCCGCTCGCGCAGGGTCCCGTCCCGCGGGTCGTACGTCTGGACCTGCCCGAACTGCGAGGTGAGGTGCAGCAGTTCGCCGTCGCCGGCGATGCCGTGCGAGAAGTGCAGCAGGGACAGGGTGGTCACCCCGCCCTCCCGCGAGGGCTCGGGGCTCGCGACGCGGTAGTGGTCGGCGGCGTACACCCGTCCGCCCAGGTCGACGGTCACGCCGTACGGCCCGTCCAGGCCCCGCGGCACGATCTCGCGGGTGCGCCCGTCGGGGTGCATCTCGGTGACGCCGCCGCTGGCGTAGCTGGAGACAAACATGCGGTTCTCGGCGTCGAAGGCCGCGTTGTCCAGGCCCACGACCCCGCTGGTGACCAGGGTCCGCGAGCCGCTGCCGTGCAGGTCGATCCGGGTGACGATGCCCTCGGGGCCACGGGAGAGCACGTGCAGCACCCCGCCCCGGTCGAACCGCACGGCGACCGGCTGATGGACGTCGTCCGCGACGACCTCGGGCACTCCCCCGTCCGGCGGGATCCGCCAGACCTGGCCGGTGAGCAGGGGGTTCGGGCCGCTCATCATGTGCGGGTAGTAGAGGTGGCCGTCGGGACCGAGCTGCATGGCGTTGCCGAGCGCGAGTCCCTCCGTCAGCATCCGCGGGTCGCCGCCGTGGGGGAAGAGTTCCATCAGCCGGCCGTCGGGCTTCATCTCGTTCACGAACAGCCGGTCGCCCACGCAGGTGATGCCGTTGGGGTTGGCCACATCGCCGGAGACCAGCGTGTACTCCCCCGCCGGGCTCCGCCGCCACACCCGCCCCGGTACCAGGTCGGCGATGTACATCGAGCCGTCCGCGCCGAAGGCGAGATCGTCCGGGGACCGGACGGGACCGTCCATCGGTACGACCACCTCGACGTCCCCCGTGGCCGGGTCGACGGCGCTGATCTGCCCGGCGAGGAACTGGGCGACGTACAGCCGCCCGTCGGGCCCGAACGCGACGCCGTTGGAACCCCACAGCGGGTTGGGCGGATTGAGCCGCCGCGGCGCCCAACGGACGCTGTCGACACGCTGGTTGCCATATCTGCTCATGCCTCGCCGCCCTCCGTCAGGACCTCGCGCATGCCGCCCTCCTCGCGCCAGCGCCGCAGCAGTTCGTGGAAGGCGACCGGGCCGTCGCCGTACGACTCGCTGCGCTCTCTCGGCCGGCCCTCGTTGTTGTAGTAGCCGGGCGTGCACTCGGCCTGGAACCTGTGCAGGTCGGCGGCCTTGCGGCGGATCGTCGCAACCCAGGCGTCCTGCGCCTCGGCGGTCGGCTCGACGCACCGGATCCGGCGCCTGCGGGCCTCCCCGACGACCTCGGCGACGTGGGTGGCCTGCTCGTCGAGGATGTGGACGTAGTTCACGGCGGAGGCGTTCTGGAGCGGGCCGAGGTGGAAGAGGTTGGGGAAGCCCTCGCTGTAGAACCCGTGCAGGGTCCGCGGGCCGCCGCTCATCCAGGTCCGCAGCAGATCGGCGCCGCCCCGGCCGTACACCGGCAGCCGCCCGGACAGCACGCCCGAGACACCGACCTCGAAGCCGGTCGCGAAGACGATGCAGTCGACCTCGTACCGGGCCCCGCCGACCACGACGGCGTTCTCGGTGATCCGCTCCACGCCGTGGGTGTCGGCGGTGTCGACGAGGGTGACGTTGGGCCGGTTGAAGGTCTGGAGGTAGTTGTCGCTGAACGTGGGCCGCTTGCACATGTATCGGTACCAGGGCTTGAGCCGCTCGGCGGTCTCCGGGTCCTCGACCATGGCCTCGACGCGGGCCCGCAGCTCGTTCATCTTCTGGAAGTCGGCGATCTCGTAGGCGAGTTCGCGTTCCTCGGACGGCATGTCCGCGTAGGCGTTGGTCGGGATGAGCTTCTCCTGGAGCCGGGCGGTGGACGTCCAGGCGTCGTCCACCAGGTCCTCCGTCGCGCGGACGCCGGTGACGACTCTCAGGAAGTTGTCCCGCCGACGCCGCTGCCAGCCGGGTTTCAGGGACTCGGCCCATTCCGGGTCGGTGGGCCGGTTGCCGCGTACGTCGACGGAGGACGGGGTCCGCTGGAAGACGTACACGTGCGCCGCGTCCGCCCCGAGGTGCGGCACGACCTGGATGGCGGTGGCGCCGGTGCCGATGACGGCGACATGCTTGTCGGCGAGTCGGTGCAGGCCCCCGTCGGCGTCGCCGCCGGTGTAGTCGTAGTCCCAGCGGCTGGTGTGGAAGGTGTGCCCGCGGAAGGTCTCGATGCCGGGGATGCCGGGGAGTTTGGCCTCGCTGAGGGTGCCGCTGGAGACGACGACGTACCGGGCCCGCATCCGGTCACCGCGGTCGGTGGCGACGACCCACTCCGATTCCCCATCGTCCCAAAGGAGTTCGGTGACCTGGGTCTGGAAGCAGGCGTCGTCGTAGAGGCCGAAGTGGCGGGCGACGGCCCGCGCGTGCTCGCGGATCTCCTCGCCGGGCGCGTACTTCCACTTCGGGACGTAGCCGAGCTCTTCGAGCAGCGGCAGATAGATGTACGACTCGATGTCGCAGTGGATGCCCGGGTAGCGGTTCCAGTACCAGGTACCGCCGAAGTCCCCGCCCTTCTCCACGACCCGGATCTCCCGCACACCGGCCTGCCGCAGCCGCGCCCCGGCGAGCAGCCCGCCGAACCCACCACCGACGACCAGCGCCTCTACCCGGTCGCGCAGGGGCTCGCGGGTGAACTCGGCGTCGGCGTACGGGTCGTGACCGTACGTACTGAAGTCACCGGCGATTCGCTGGTACTGCTTGCTGCCGTCGGGCCGGATCCGGCGCTCGCGCTCGGCACGGTACTTGGCGCGCAGGGCGTCGGGGTCGAAGTCCAGCTCCATGGGTGCGGTCTCCTCGGTCGTGGGGGGGGGCCGACGCCGCCGGAGCGGGCCGGGACAGGGGAAGCAGGAGGTCGGGGTCAGTGAAGCGAATCGGGCTGACAGCTCCCAGACATATCCCGGACACCCGGTCGATGTGAGCCACGGCACACAGAGCTGTTGGCTCCATGACCCGGTGGCGCTACGGCTGGACGGTTCCGCCGAGCCAGTAGCCGAAGCCGCGTCGGGTGTGGATGAGGGCCGACTGCTCGCCGTTGACCTTGCGGCGCAACCGCGAGACCAGCCGCTCGATGGCGCTGTCGGTCGGCGGATCGGTCCAGACGTGCCGGCCGATCTGCTCCTTGGACAGCACGCGGTCGGCGTTGACCAGCAGGCAGCGCAGCAGCCGGTACTCGGCGGGCGTGAGCTCGATGGTGCGCTCGCCGCGGCGGGCCCGGCGGGTGGCGTCGTCGAGCACGAGGTCGCCGTAGCGGAGGGCGCCGTCCCATCCGGCGGGCTGCTGGCTGCCCACCAACTGCCGGGCGCGTGCGAGGACTTCGGCGACCCGCCCGGACGCTGCCGGCTGCCCGCCAGTGCCGGGTCCGGGTCCACCGCCCCTTCCAGGGCCTGCTCCGCCACCGGGCAGGCTGCCGAGGAACTCGCCGGTCCCGGTGAGCAGCAGGACGGCGGGACGGTCGGGGGCGAGGAGACGTCGGCTGTGTCTGAGGGCGGCGGTGTCCGGGAGGGTCACGTCGAGGATGACCAGATCGAAGCGGCGCTCGGTGAGCAGGGGGCCGGCATGGGTGGCCCGATCGACCACGACGGTCCGGTAGCCGGCCAGCTCCAGCAGCGCGGAGAGCGGCTCGGAGGTGCGTGGCTCACCTACGACGAGCAGGACATCCGGTATCGCCGGGACCGCGTCGGTCGACGGCGGCTTCGGCATGCGGTCACTCTACCTGCGGGTTGCCTGAGGCAAGTAAACGCCGATCGGGTCCGGCCACCGGGCTCCGGTCCGGGGGCGAGGTCTCGGCACCGGCTCACGTCCGGGGCGCGGCTCCGGACGCGTGGTCGTGGCACCGGCTCACGTCCGGGGCGCGTGGCCTCGGCACCGGCTCACGTCCAAGGCGTGGCGACGAGCCGGACCCTGGCGTCCGGGCCGACGAGTGAGGCGGCGATGGCGGGCAGTGGGATGTGGGCGACCCAGCGGCCGGGGGCGGGGTCCTCGTCGGCGCGGGGCGTCGCGGCAGCGCTGTGGTCGCGGATGGCGCCCTCGATCTCCGAGTTCCAGGCGGCCCGGATCCCCTCGACTTCGGGATCGCCCTCGGGTGTGCCCACGTCGATGACCAGCGTGTCGGCGAAGTCGGCGGACTGTTCCAGATGGTCGAAGAGGTTCAGGATGCCGCCCGTCTCGCGCAGGGAGATCAACCGTAGATCGAGGCTGAACCGCATGGGCTCGCCCTCGGCGGCCCGCAGACCGCTGTTGAGGAACGTGGTCGCCAGCGGCACCGCCGCCTCCTGCCCGTCCGGGGGCGGGTCGAGCTGGATCGGGCTCCAGTGGGCCGCGAACCGTTCGTGCATCGGGACGGGCAGCCCGCGCACCGAGAGCCGGGTCTCGGCCTGCCAGACCAGGTCGTCGTCGCCGGACAGCCGGTGGCCGACGAGCGAGGCCTCGACCCGGGTGTCCCCGAACAGGAAGCGCCGCAGGTTCTGGTAGCCCTCCTCGGAGTTGACCATGCCGTAGCGCCCGCTGTGACTGCGATGGACGTAGGCCCGCTGGGCGCCCGGCACGTACGCGCGCTCGATCTGCACGAGTCCGTCGCTGTGCGGTCCGACGGCGGCGGACGACAGACCGAGGGCGACGTCGTAGTCCGTCGGGTTGGTGCCGACGAGACAGAAGACGCGCTCCAGCGGCAGGGTCCCCGGCCCCGTGGGCATGGGGCGGGCGTCCCAGCCGTCGGGCGGCCCGTCGGGGTCCGTCTGCGCCTGGGGGGTGAGGAACTCGTACATCCGCCGGGGCCCGAAGATGTCCGCGCCCTGGATGCCGATCCGGTCCCGCATCCGCTCCAGCAGCCCGCCGCCGAGGTCGAAGGTGATGCCGCCGTGCGGGGTGCCGTAGGTGAAGAACTTCGCGACACAGTCGTCGGCGGCGCGCCCCCGGTCGGGCAGGACCTTCTGCAGCAGGCACCGGCAGATGAGCCCGCCCATCGAGTGCGCCACGAGGTACACGGCCGGCGCGCCGGTCTTCTCCCGGAGCCGGTCGACCAGGTCCAGCAGGTCGACGGCGGCGTTCTCCAGCCGGTACTCCTGCGGGCTGCCGCCCCAGGTGGTGGCAGAACGGTCGTAGAACCGGTGGATCCAGATCGTGTTGGCGGGAATCTCGGCGTGCTGAGCGAGGTAGGCGGCCTGGTCCCCCTTCACGAGCAGCTCGTATCCCTCCTCCCGGAGCAGACGCAGCAGGGGGCTCTCGAACTGGTGGAAGAGGGGTTGGTTGTGAGCACCGACCCGCACATGGACCGAGCCCTCGTTGAATCCGTAGAAGGGGTCGTCGACGGCCTTGTCGATACCGCGCGTGCCACCGGCGAAGCCACGGACATAGACGATGGGAAGTCGGCGGTTGTCATCCACGGCTTGCCTCCAGAGACCAGGGTCCTCTCCTCCTGAGTAGAGGAAGCCCGGAACTCCGGCCTCCAGGAATAGCCAGAAAGGGTGACGAACCAGAATCCGCCGGAGGGGAATGTTCCGCAAGCCGTGCGACGGACGCGGCGCCCTGCCCCGTAGAGCAGACACAGGCGGACGTCTGCGGGGAGGGGAACAGAGAGTGGCAGGGCAGGGAGTCAGAACCGCCAGGGGTACGGCGGCCGCGGCCGTGGCGCTGGTGGCGCTGACCGCGTCACAGGCGCCGGGGGCCGTCCCGGCACGGGTCTCGGCGTCGGTGGCGGGGCAGCCGCCCGCACAGCACGGTCCGAGCGTGTCCGGCGACACCCCGTACCGCACCGAGCTGCCGCCGCTGCGGACCGCGAAGCGGGACGGCGTCGGGGCCCCGGCGGAGGTCGGCGCCGCTGTGCCCGCGAGCGTGTTCGCCGCCTACCGGCGAGCGGAGCAGCGGCTTGCGCAAGAGACGCCCGGCTGCCGGCTGCGGTGGCAGTTGCTGGCGGCGATCGGGCAGGTCGAGTCCGGGCAGGCGCGGGGCGGCCGGGTGTCCGGCGACGGTACGACCGTGACGCCGATCCTCGGGCCACGGCTGGACGGCGTCGCCTTCGCACTGATCCGGGACACCGACGGCGGCGCCCACGACGGGGACACGGTGTACGACCGCGCGGTCGGGCCGATGCAGTTCATCCCGTCGACCTGGGCCCGCTGGGGAGCGGACGGCAACGACGACGGACGCACGGATCCGAACAACGTCTTCGACGCCGCGCTCGCCGCCGGACGCTATCTGTGCGCGGGATGGGGGCACCTCCCTGCTCGGGGAAGGGACCTGTCCGTCCCCGCCGAGCTGGACCTGGCGATTCTCGGCTACAACCACTCGTCGGCCTATCTGCGCACGGTCAGGGCCTGGTACGCGTACTTCCTGGACGGGCACAGCGTGGTGCCGGACGCCACCGCCGGCGCCTCTCCGGACCCATCTCCGTCGCGGTCGCCCTCGAAGCCGGAGCAGTCCTCGCCGACTCCTTCCGCCCGTACGAGCGCTTCCCCGACCCGCACGCCGTCGGCCCCCGCCTCGCCGGCCGACACCGCATCGCGTCCGGCCGACGACCCCGAGGAGACCGAGAATCCGCAACTCCCCCTTCCCGCCCCGGACATCGGGCTTTCCGGCGACGACCTGCTGCCCGGCAGCGCGGCGCTGACCAGTAACGGCGCGGACTCGATGACCGCCTCCCCCTCCACAACCGCCGATACCGAGCGGTAATGTCGCGCCCCGCCGGACGGGACGACACCGGCGGGTGAGAGCGAAGGGGCCCTCATGGCGACGGACATGTCCGCGGAGACGGAAGCCTCCGACGACCGTTGGCAGCAGATGTGGGGCCACCGCGAGCAACTGCTCAAGGTGGCCCGGCGCAGGTCGATGAGCGCGGAGGACGCCGAGGACGCGGTGCACGAGGCGATGCTGCGGGCCGCCGAGCGCCCCGACCTGGACGACGAGCGGCTCGCGGCGTGGCTGACGACGGTGACGATGCGGCTGTGCGTCGACCGCTACCGGCAGGTGAACCGGGAGGCCGAGGTACGCACCAGCCCGACGCTCATCGCCCCCGGCCCGGTGCCCGTCGAGGAGGCGGTGTGCGACCGGGCCGAGGCGAAATGGCTGGCGGTCCGCAGCGGTGAGCTGCCCGCCAGGCAGGCCGAGGCGCTGCGTCTGAAGTCGGAGGACCTGGACGTCGGCCAGGTCGCCGTCCGGATGGGGCTGAGCTACCGGACCGTCGAGTCGCTGCTGGCCCGGGCGCGCCGCACACTGCGGCAGTCGCTGGCCGCGACGCTCGGGTGCGCGGTGTTCCTGATCGGGTGGGGACGGCCGCGCGGCGGTGGCAAGGTGCAGGCCGTGGCGGTGGCTTCGACGGCGGCGACGCTGGTGGTGGCCGGGTTCGTGCTGCCCCACACCGTTGACGGGGGCGGGGGTGAGGGCGGTGCTCCGCGGCCCGCGGTCGCCTCGCCGGGTGCGGAGGCGTTGCGGCCCGACAGCGGCGCCGGGCACAGGACTCCGCAGGGGAGCCGGCCCACGGCCTCGGCAGCCGAACCGGACGAGGCCGGGTCGGCATCGGGAGAATCGTTCCGGCCGCTGTCCGTGCCGTCACTGCCGGAAGTGGCGGTGCCGGAGGTGGCGGTGCCGAAGGTCTCGGTGTCCCCGCTGCCGGTGCTGTCCGCGCCGGAGGTGCCAGGTGTGCCCGAGGTGCCGGAACTGCCCGAGGTCTCCGACCTGCCCGAGACCCCCGACCTGCCGGTCGAGCCCTCCGCCGTGCCGTCCGCCTCGCTGCCCCTTCCGACGGCGACCCCACTGCCGTAAAAAACTCCGCGACCCGAGCGACGGACGCCCCGCCTCTCCCCGTAGAGCAGATGTCAGAGCTGCTCCAGGGGCCGAAGGGTGGACCGGATGGGTGTCGAGATCTGTGTGGAAGGGCTGACCAAGTCCTTCGGTCACCAGGTCATCTGGCAGGACGTCTCACTGACGCTGCCCGCCGGGGAGGTCTCGGTCATGCTCGGCCCCTCGGGCACGGGCAAGTCGGTGTTCCTCAAGACGCTCGTGGGCCTGCTGAAGCCGGAGCGGGGCTCGATCACGATCCAGGGCCGGGACATCACCAGGCTCCGCGAGCACGACCTGTACGAGGTACGGAAGCTCTTCGGCGTGCTGTTCCAGGACGGCGCGCTGTTCGGCTCGATGAACCTGTACGACAACATCGCCTTCCCGCTGCGCGAACACACCCGTAGGTCCGAGAGCGAGATCCGGCGCGTCGTCCTGGAGAAGATGGACATGGTCGGGCTGATCGGCGCCGAGGGAAAGCTGCCCGGCGAGATCTCCGGCGGGATGCGGAAGCGGGCGGGACTGGCCCGGGCCCTGGTGCTCGATCCGGAGATCATCCTCTTCGACGAACCCGACTCCGGCCTCGACCCGGTCCGCGTCGCCTACCTCAACCAGCTCATCGTCGACCTCAACGCCCAGATCGACGCGACCTTCCTGATCGTCACGCACGACATCGCCTCCGCCCGCCAGGTGCCGGACAACATCGGGCTGCTGTTCCGCCGCGAGCTGGTGATGTTCGGGCCCCGGGAAGAGCTGCTGACCAGCAGCGAGCCTGTTGTACGGCAGTTCCTGAACGGCCGGATGCAGGGCCCGATCGGCATGGCGGAGGAGAAGGACGCCGCGCAGGTCGAGCAGGAGCTGGCCGCCCTCGGCGACACCGCCAAGGACACCGAGTCCCCCGGCAGTAAGGCTCTGACTCCCCGCCTGCTGCCGGGTCCTGGCATCCCCCGGCCACCCCGCTGGGAGGCGATCGCCCGACGCGAGGCCGCGCTGCACCCGAGGACGGTGGTCGGCGCATGAGCCTGTCACCGACCGGAGCGCTGCGGCATTCGGGAAGCCTGTTCGCGATGGCGCTGGACGTCGCCCGGACGGTCCCCCGACGCCCGTTCCAGGCCCGGGAGTTCATCCAGCAGGCGTGGTTCATCGCGAGCGTGACGATCCTTCCGACGGCCCTGGTCTCCATTCCCTTCGGCGCGGTCATCGCCCTGCAGATCGGCAGCCTGACGCGGCAGCTGGGCGCGCAGTCCTTCTCGGGTGCCGCCTCCGTGCTCGCCGTGCTGCGCGAAGCCTCGCCGATCGTCACCGCGCTGCTCATCGCGGGCGCCGGCGGCACGGCGATCTGTGCGGACCTCGGGGCGCGGAAGATCCGCGACGAGATCGACGCGATGCAGGTGCTGGGCATCGACCCCGTCCACCGGCTGGTCGTACCGCGCGTACTGGCGTCGATGCTGGTGGCGGTCCTGCTCAACGGCCTGGTGTCGGTGGTCGGTGTGGCGGGCGGTTACTTCTTCAACGTCGTCCTGCAGAACGGCACGCCGGGCGCCTACCTCGCCTCCTTCACCACCCTCGCCCAGCTCTCCGACCTGTGGGCGGCCGAGGTCAAGGCGCTCGTCTTCGGCGCGATCGCGGCGATCGTCGCCTCGTACAAGGGGCTGACCGCGAAGGGCGGCCCGAAGGGTGTGGGCGACGCGGTGAACCAGTCGGTGGTGATCACCTTCATGTTGCTGTTCGTGACCAACTTCGTGATGACCGCGGTGTACTTCCAGGTCGTCCCGCAGAGGGGTTAGCCGATGAGACCTCTCCGACGCCCGTTGCGCTCACTCGAAGAGCTCGGTGCGCAACTCGCTTTCTACGGCCGCTCGTTGGCGTGGACGGGCCGCACCCTGCGCCGCTACAAGAAGGAGATCCTGCGGCTGCTCGCCGAAGTGAGTTTCGGCCGGGGCGCGCTCGCGGTGGTGGGCGGCACGGTCGGTGTGATCGCCTTCCTGTCCTTCTTCACCGGCACGGAGGTCGGCCTCCAGGGCTACGCGGCCCTCAACCAGCTCGGCACCTCCAACTTCGTGGCGTTCCTCTCGGCGTACTTCAACACCCGTGAGATCGCCCCGCTGGTGGCCGGGCTCGCGCTGTCCGCGACCGTCGGCGCCGGGTTCACGGCCCAGCTGGGTGCGATGCGGATCAGCGAGGAGACCGACGCGCTCGAAGTGATGGGCGTGCCCTCGCTGCCGTTCCTGGTGACGACGAGGATGATCGCCGGGTTCGTCGCGGTGATCCCGCTGTACGTGATCGGGCTGCTGTCCTCCTACCTGGCCGCCCGCACCATCACCACGGGCTACTACGGCCAGTCGGCCGGCACCTACGACCACTACTTCCAGCAGTACCTGCCACCGGTCGACGTGCTGTGGTCCTTCGGGAAAGTGCTCGTCTTCGCCGTCCTGATCATCCTCGTCCACTGCTTCTACGGCTACTACGCGAGCGGCGGGCCCGCGGGTGTCGGCGTGGCGGTGGGCCGTGCGGTGCGGACCTCGATCGTGGCGATCAACGTCCTCGACTTCTTCCTGTCGCTCGCGATCTGGGGCGCCAGTACGACCGTACGGATCGCGGGGTGAGCCGCCGGATGAGAGTGCTGAGACTGCGGTTGTACGGCGTCGTCTTCATCGCCGTACTCGCACTGCTGCTGTCCCTGTCGGTCGCCGTGTACCGGCAGGCGTTCACGCCGGTCGTGCGGATCACGCTGGAGGCCGACAGCCTCGGCAACCAGCTGGATCCGCGGGCCGACGTCAAGCTGCGCGGGGTGCTGGTCGGCGAGGTGCGCGAGGTGCGGGCCGACGGGACGAAGGCCACGCTCGACATCGCGCTCCGGCCGGAGCACGTCGGCGGCATCCCGTCGGACGTGCACGCCCGGCTGCTGCCGAAGACGCTGTTCGGCGAGAAGTACGTCGACCTGGTGCCGTCCGCCGCTTCGTCCGCCCGCCCGATCCGGGCCGGTGACGTCATCACCCAGGACCGCACCCGGGTCGGCATGGAGGTGCAGCAACTCATGAACGACCTGCTGCCCCTGCTGCGAACAGTCCAGCCCGGCAAGCTCAACGCCACCCTCTCCGCGTTCGCCACCGCCCTAGAGGGCCGCGGCGACCGGATCGGCGGCAACCTCACACGCCTGGAGGCCTACCTGCGCCGCCTCAACCCCCACCTGCCCTCCCTCACCGAGGACATCGCCCGTTTCGCCGAGGTCGCCGAGGTCTACGGCGACGCGGCGCCCGACCTGATGGACATCCTGCGCAACACCGTCACCACCAGCCGAACGATCGTCGCGCAAAAGGACCGGCTGGCGGCGGCATTGCGCACCACCGCGACCGTCGCCGGCACGACGGAGGACTTCCTCGACACGAACGGCGACCGGCTGATCGCCCTCGGCCGGGTCTCCCGCCCGACGCTGGAGCTGTTCGCCCGCTACTCCCCCGAGTACCCGTGTCTGCTGGCCGGTCTGGTCCGGCAGGAGAAGGCCTCGGAGGAGGCGTTCCGGGGCGGGAAAATGCACATCACGCTGGAGGTCGTGCAGCCGCAGGGCGCGTACGAACCGGGCGAGGGGCCGCGGTACGGCGAGCGGTCGGGTCCGGACTGCCGTGATCTGCCGGGTCCGCCGGTGCCGGCGCCCGGTGCCCACCTCGACGACGGTTCGAAGTCCGGAGGTTCCTCCTCGGGCGGCCCGCTCGACGTGTCCGCCACGCGAGCCGAGCAGCGGGCCGTCGGCTCACTCGTCGCGCCCGCGCTGGGGGTGCCCGCCGACGAGGTGCCGCCGGTCGCGACGCTGCTGTTCGGGCCGCTGGCGCGTGGGACGGCGGTGAGTGTGGCATGAGGACCGCAGGCGCGCGGCAGACCGCTGCTCCCCTCGTCAAGTTCAGCGTCTTCGCGCTGGTGACCATCCTGGCGACGGCCCTCCTCGCCGCCACGATCGTGAACATCTCCCTCACCCCGGAGCATCGCTATCGCGCCGTGTTCAGTGACGTCACCGGCCTGGAGGAGGGCGACGACATCCGCGTGGCAGGGGTGCGGGTCGGCGAGGTCGAGGGCATCCGGATCAAGGACCGGACGCTGGCCGAGGTCACCTTCACCGTCGGCCGGGACCGACCGCTGCCGGCCAGCACGGGCGCGGTCGTCCGGTACCGCAATCTGGTCGGGCAGCGTTATGTCGCGCTGACCGAGGGCGCGGGCGACGGCTCCCGGCTGCTGCGGCCCGGCGGGACGATCCCGCTGTCGCGCACCCAACCGGCGCTGGACCTCAACGCCCTGCTGAACGGCTTCAAGCCGCTCTTCGCCGCGCTGAGCCCGAAGGACGTCAACCAGCTCGCCACCGAGATCATCAAGACCCTCCAGGGCGAGGGCGGCACCGTCAACAGCCTCCTCGTGCACACGGCGTCGCTCACCTCGACCCTGGCCGACCGCGACCAGCTGATCGGCTCGGTGATCGACAACCTCAACACCGTGCTGGAGACGCTGGACAAGCGGGGCAGCCGCTTCTCCGGCCTCCTCAAGCAGCTGCGCCGGGTCGTCTCGGGCCTGGCCGCCGACCGCAAGCCCATCGGGCGGTCGCTGGTGAACATCGGCGATCTGACGGAGGCCACTTCGGGGCTGCTGAAGGACGCGCGTCCGCCGCTGAAGGACGACATCGCCGGGCTGACCGGGCTCACCGGAACGCTGAACGACAACGAGAAGACCGTGGAGGGCGTCCTGAAGCGGCTGCCGAACAAGCTCAACGAGCTGACGGGGACGGCGTCCTACGGCTCGTGGTTCAACTTCTACCTCTGTGACTTCGACGGGCGGATCGTGCTGCCGAAGACGAAGCAGGTACTGACACCCGAACTGCATGTGGCGAGGGCGAGGTGCGCGGGATGAGCCGCAAGCAACGTCCCGAGCCGCTGTTCAAGGTGCGGGTGGAGCCGCCGAGGCTGCCGAGGCTACGTCTGCCGAAGGCACGGCTCCTGCCGCGTCGCAGGCCCCGCCCGCAACCGCTGTTCAAGGTGCGCGTCGAGCCGCCCAAGCTGCCGAGGATACGTCTGCCGAAAGCACGGCTCCTGCCGCGTCGCAGGCCCCGCCCGCAACCGCTGTTCAAGGTGCGCGTCGAGCCGCCCAGGCTGCCGCGGATGCGGCTCCGTCGCCCACGCCTCATCCCGTTCCGTGACCGCAACCCCGTCGTCATCGGTGCCGTCGGCCTCACCACCCTCGCGCTGCTGGCCGTGGCCGCGTTCAACGCGGACAGCCTGCCGCTGATCGGCGACGGCGAGACGTACAGCGCGGCCTTCGCCGAGGCGGGCGGGCTCAAGCCCGGTGACGAGGTGCGGATCGCCGGAGTCAAGGTCGGCAAGGTCGAGGAGGTCGACCTGGACGGCGACCACGTCAAGGTCACCTTCAAGATCAAGGGCGAGCCGGGCTTCGGCCGGGAGACCGGCGCGTCCATCCGGGTCAGGACGATCCTCGGCGCGAAATACCTCGCGCTGCACCCCGAGGGCAGGGGCCAGTTGGCGCCCGGCAGCGAGATACCACTGAAGCGCACGGTCCCCGCCTACGACGTCGTGCAGGCCTTCAGCGACCTCACCACGACATCGGAGAAGATCGACACCGACCGCGTGGCGAAGGCCATGGACACCATCTCCGCCACCTTCGAGGACTCACCGGAAGAGGTACGGGCGTCCCTCAAGGGCCTGTCCCGGATCTCCCGGACGGTGGCCTCCCGCGACAAGGCGCTGCGCGAGCTGCTCGGCCACGCCAACGGCGTCACGGACGTACTCGCCGACCGCTCCGGTGACTTCACCGCCCTGGTCAAGGACGGCGACAAGCTGTTCAAGGAGATCAGCAAGCGGCGCGAGGCGATCCACAAACTGCTGAAGAGCTCCGCCGCGCTCGGCATCCAGCTCTCCGGCCTGGTCCAGGACAACGACAAGGAGATCGGGCCCGCACTCAAGGGCCTGAACCAGGTGGTGACGATGCTCGAGCGCAATCAGTCCAGCCTGGACCGCAGCATCAAGCTCCTGGCGCCCTACGTCCGCCTCTTCACCAACACCCTCGGCAACGGCCGCTGGTTCGACTCCTACGTCCAGAACCTCGTCGCCGCTCCCGTGGTGCCGCGGACGGGAGGATCGCAGTGAACGTCCCTGTCAGGCTGAGAAAGCCTCTGGCTCTGCTCACCGCGCTGTCCCTGGTCGCCGCGCTCTCCTACGTCCTGTGGCCGCGCACCGAGCCGGTCCGCGTCACGGCGTACTTCCCGCGCACGGTCGGCATCTACCCAGGCTCGGACGTGCGGGTGCTGGGCGTCCGGATCGGCGAGGTCAGGAAGATCACGCCGGAGGGCGACCGTGTGCGGGTCGACCTGGAGTACGACGCCGGCCGCAAGGTTCCGGCGCGGGCGCAGGCGGCGATCATCAACTCCTCGGTGGTCAGCGACCGTTATGTGCAGCTGCTGCCCGTGTACCGGGGCGGTCCGGTGCTGCGGGACGGGGACGAGATCCCCGAGTCGCGCACGGCCGTACCCGTGGAGCTGGACCGTGTCTTCGACAGCCTGCACGGCACGGCCGAGGCCCTCGGCCCGGAGGGTGCCAACAAGGACGGCTCCCTGTCGCGGCTGCTCGGGGTGAGCGCGGACAACCTCGACGGCCAGGGCGAGAACCTCAACCGGACGGTCGAGGACCTCTCGAAGGCGGTCACGACCCTGTCCGACGGCCGCACGGACCTGTTCGGCACGATCCGCAACCTCCAGGTCTTCACGGCGGCGCTCGCGGCCGACGACAAGAGCGTGCGCTCGTTCAACAGCAGCCTCGCGAAGGTCGCCGAGCAACTGGCGGGCGAGCGCAAGGACCTGGCGGCGGCGCTGAGGAACCTCGGGACGGCACTGGGCGACGTGTCCGGGTTCGTGAAGCGGAACAAGAAGTCGCTCACCTCGAACGTGGCGGGCCTGAGCAAGGTCACCAAGGTGCTCGTCACCCAACGGGCCGCGCTGGAGGAGCTGCTGGAAGTCGCGCCGACCGGCATGTCGAACCTGAACAACGCCTACAACCCGTCGGCCGGCACCCTCGACACCCGCAACAACGCCGATCAGGCACAGGACCCGGCCTCGCTGCTGTGCTCGGTGCTCAGGACGACCGGGGACGAGGGCGGAAAGAACCCGGACTGCAAGGAGCTGAAGAAGTTGTTCGACTCCCTGCCCGAGGTCCCGCGGGGTCCGGCGGTCACCGGCACGGTCGACCGCACCCTCGGCGGAATCCTGGAGGCCGACGCATGAGCGTGCTACGTGTGGGAGTGCCGCGCAAGGGCGGGGTGGCGGCCTGGGCGGCCGTCGGCTCGCTGCTCCTGTCCGGCTGCGAGTTCAACGGCTGGTACGACGTCCAGCTGCCCGGCGGAGCGGCCTCGGACGGCGACGCGTACCACGTCACCGTCGAGTTCCGTGACGTCCTCGACCTGGTGCCGCAGTCGGCGGTGAAGGTCAACGACGTCACCGTGGGCGCCGTCGAGAAGGTGGAGCTGGACGGCTGGCACGCCCGCGTACGCCTCCGGGTCGCCGACTCGGTAGAGCTGCCCGCCAACGCGATCGCGGAGCTGCGGCAGACCAGCATGCTCGGCGAGAAGTACGTGGCGCTGTCCGGGCCGACGGACACCACTCCGGTCGGACGCCTCAAGGACGGCGACGCGATCCCCCTGTCCCGCAGCGGCCGCAACCCGGAGATCGAGGAGGTGCTGTCCGCCCTGTCCGCACTGCTCAACGGCGGTGGCGTGGCGCAGCTCAAGACGATCACCGTGGAGCTGAACAAGGCGCTGGAGGGACGGGAGAACCGGGTCGGGTCCCTGCTGAGGGAGCTGAACGTGTTCCTGGGCGGCCTGGACGAGCAGAAGCAGGACATCGTCCGGGCGCTGAAGGCGGTGGACCGGCTGGCCAAGCGCCTCGGCCGGGAGAAGAGGACCATCGCCGAGGCTGTGGACGCGATGCCGCCGGCCCTGAAGGTCCTGGCCGACCAGCGGCGGGACCTGACGCGCATGCTCACGTCGTTGTCGAAGCTCGGCAAAACAGGCACCAGGGTGGTCAACGCGTCGCACGACGACACGGTCGCGAACCTGAGACAGCTGCGCCCGATCCTGCAACAACTCAACAAGGCGGGCGACGACCTACCCAACTCGCTTGAATTGCTGACGACTTACCCATTCCCCCGCAACGCGGTGGACGCCATCAAGGGTGACTACGTCAATCTCCACATCACGGCCGACCTCGACCTGGCCGGGATCTACGGCAACGTGACGGAGAAGCCGGGCGGCGGTCGGGGTGGCGACGGGAAGCTCCAGAGACCCGGGCTTCCGGAGACCCCGGACCTCCCGGACGTACCGGATCTCCCGAGCCCGCCGACCGTCCCGGCACCCACCGCGCTCCCGAGCACACCGGGCGTGCCGTCGTCCCCCTCGGGCCCTTCCGACGGCGGCGACCCGCTGTGCCCGCCGGTGTGCACCAGCAGCTACGGCGAGTACGGCGGCGGCCACGGCACCGGGGGCGGTCGGCCGGAAGGGATCGACCTCGAACTGGCCGAGCTGATGCTGAAGGGAGTCCAGCCGTGATCACACGCACGGTCAAGGCCCAGTTGCTCGCCTTCGCCACCATCACCGCCGTAGGGGTGTCGTACGTCGGCGCCGAGTACACCGGGCTGGTGGACGAGGTCCTCGACCGCGGCTACACGGTCCGGGCGGACTTCCCCGAGTCCGGCGGGATCTTCCCCGGCGCCGAGGTGACGTATCGCGGGGTGCCGGTGGGCAGGGTCGGTGCGCTCCACCTGACGGGCGCGGACGGCGTCTCGGTCGCCCTGGACATCGAGGACGGGGCACCGCACATCCCGGCGAACACCCTCGCCGTGGTGGCGAACCGCTCGGCGGTGGGCGAACAGTACGTGGACCTGCAACCCCGCACCTCCCACGGCCCCTATCTGCTGGACGGCGGCACGATCCCGCGCGAGAGCACACGCGTACCGCTGCCGACGACGGACCTGGTCCTCAGCCTGGACCGCCTGGTGAAGTCGGTGGGGAAGAAGGATCTACAGGTCACGGTCGACGAGTTGGGCAAGGCATTCGCGGGCACCGGCCCGAACCTGAGCCGTCTGGTGGACTCGGGCAACGTGCTGATCGAGTCGGCGTCGGAGGCGCTGCCGGAGACGATCGCGCTGATCGAGGACTCGCGGACTGTCCTGAAGACCCAGGCGGACCAGGGCTCGTCGATCAAATCATTCGCGAGCGATCTGGCAGCGCTGACGGCTCAGTTGAAGGCGAGCGACGGCGACCTGCGCCGGCTGATCGGCAACGCGAGACCGGCGGCGCAGGAGGTGAACTCGCTGCTGAAGTCGGTGGACCCTGAGCTGTCGGTCCTGCTGGCGAACCTGATCAGCGGCGGCCAGGTGACCTTGGCCCGCCTCCCCGGCGTGGAACAGGCCCTGGTCACCTTCCCGGTGATGGTGGCGGGCAGCTACACGGTCGTCCCGGGCGACGGCACCACCCACTTCGGCCTGGTGGTGAACGCCGACGACCCGCCGGCCTGCACGAAGGGTTACGGCACGGTCCGCCGCGACCCTGCCGACACGAGCACGCGCGAGGCGAATAGGCAGGCCCGCTGCACGCTCCCGCGGGGCAGCGAGTCGTCGGTGCGGGGAGCGCAGAACGCTCCGGGCGCGTCGACGGCCTACGGCGGCGCGAACCAGGCGGCGTACGTCACCCCGTACGACCCGGAGACCGGTACCACCACCGGCCCGGACGGAAGGGCCGTCGAGATCGGCTCGAAGGGCGGCCAGCAGGCCGTGTTCGGAAAGGAGTCGTGGCAATGGCTGCTCGTCGGCCCGATGGCATGAAGAACTGGCGGAGCTCCAGGGCGGTGACGGCAGGACTCGCCGCCGCGACGGTCCTGACCACCGCACTCACGATCTGGCTGGCCGTCGGCCTCCACGCGCAACGCGAAGCGGACGAGCGCCGCCAGGACATCCTGGCCGCGGCCCGCCAGTCAGCCCTGAACTTCACATCGCTCGACTACCGCCACTACGACCGCGACAGCGCGAACGTCCTGGCGGGCGCGACGGGCGACTTCAAGAAGCAGTTCGCGGCACAGACGCAGCAACTGACCCGGCTCGTAGCGGCGAACAAGTCCGTCTCGGAGGGCCAGGTCCTGGAGGCAGGCATCGTCCGCTCCACCGAGACCGCGGCCCGCGTCCTGGTCGTCGCCGACAGCAAGGTGACCAACACGGCTGCTCCCCAGGGAGAGGCGCGCACGTACCGCCTGCAACTGGATCTGGTCCACCGGGACGGGCGCTGGCTGACGTCCGACGTCGAGTTCGTCGGCTGACCGCACCGCAGCTCGGCTGACAAGCACCACAGCTCGGCTGACAAGCACCACAGAGGAGTACGACCATGCCGAAGACGACCCCGGGCCCGCGCACCCGGCGCACCATGACGGCGGCCACCCGTGCCGCGGCCAAGCGAGCGGAGCGCGGCCACCGCGCACCGGCGCTGGAGACCTCCGTCGCCGGCCGCACGGTGCTCATCGAGGCCCCGAAGAACGGCTGGGAGGACCCGCCGGAGCCGTCGCTCGAATCGTTCGAGGAGGACGCGCCGCCAAAGGACGAGGGCGAGGTCGAGGCACACCCCCGTGGACGCCGCCTGCTCACGCTGGTGCTCGGCGTCCTCCTGCTGGCGGCCTTGGTGGCGACCGCCGTACTGGGCTGGCAGTACCGGGACGGACACCGGACGGAAAGCGCCCGGACCCAGGCACTCACCGCCGCGCAGAAGGCCGCACCGGTCGTCCTCTCCTACGACTACCGCCACCTGGACAAGGACTTCGCGAGCGCCCGCACCCACCTGACCGGCGGCTTCCACGCCGAGTACGGCAAGACCACGAAGGCCGTGGTCGGCCCGACGGCCAAGAAGTACCGGGCCGTCGTAAAGGCCACGATCGCCGCCCCCGCCACCGGAACCCCGGCCGCCTCCGTCGTATCGGCTTCCCCGGACAAGGTCGTGGTCCTGCTCTTCATCAACCAGGTCACCGAGAGCACACAGGTTTCGGGGGCTCGGGTGGATCTGAACCGGGTGCGGATGACGATGGCTCGCACGGACGGGGGGTGGAAGGTGAGCGGGGTCGACGCGCTGTGACGTCCGCGGGGCTCACCGAGGCAGGCCGGAGGCAGTTCCGAGACAGAACCGCAGGTAGCGGCAGACGAGTCGGGCTGTACGCCGGGTTCTGTCGCCCGGTCGCCTCGCGGCGGCCGGGGAGACGGCCATCCATCTAGGGCCGGTGTTGCCACCGGCCTCGTGCGGTCTACCCGGGGACTCGGGCGGGCAGCCCTCGAACGTCTCCGCAGAGCGCGTTTTACGGCGCTCCTTTTGACCTTGCTCCAGGTGGGGTTTACCTAGCTGCCCAGGTCACCCTGGGCACTGGTGGTCTCTTACACCACCGTTTCACCCTTACCGAGGACCGAGATCCCCGGCGGTCTGCTTTCTGTGGCACTGTCCCGCGGGTCACCCCGGGTGGCCGTTAGCCACCACCCTGCCCTGTGGAGCCCGGACGTTCCTCGGGAAGCCCCTAAGGGGACTCCACGCGGCCGTCCGCCCGGCTCGTCTGCCGTGTCGACCATGGTACCGGGCGAGGGTTCTTCCGAGGTCCATCACCTGTTGCGCTGCCCGATCCGTCGCGCTGTCCCCCCTTCGTCCCGCCACTCGTAGCCAGCACCGAGCCCGCCAGGATGAGCGCGAAGGCCGACAGGACGCCGGCTGTGAGGTGCTCGTCCAGGAAGATCGCCCCGGCCGCCACCGCCACCGCCGGATTGACGTACGTGAAGACCGTCGCCCGCGTCGGGCCCACCTCCTTGATCAGTTCCAGGAAGGCCACGAAGGCGACCGCCGTGCACAGGACGCCCAGGGCGGCGAGGGCCGTGAGGGCCTCGACGGAGGGCAGTGACGCCGGGCGGGACAGGGCCGCCGCGGGGGCGTAGACCAGGCCCGCGAAGGTCAGACAGACCGCGGTGAGGTGGAGGGACGGGATGTCCTTGAGGTAGCGGGCGGCGATGAGGGGAGCCGTCGCGTAGCCCAGTACCGTCAGCAGGACCTCCAGCAGGGAGCGGGCGTCGCCGCCCGTCAGGTGCGGGACGGTGAGGGTCGCCACGCCGGCCAGGCCCAGGATCAGGCCGGTCAGGCGGCGGACGCCGAGGTGTTCCGTGGCGCCGAAGAAGCGGGACAGAACCACCCCGACTATCGGGACGCCCGCTATCAGCAGGCCCGCCGTCGAGCTGGACAGGTGGCGTTCGGCGTCCGTCAGGGTCCACCAGGGGCCGATGATCTCTATGCACGCGAAGGCCAGCATGGGGCGCCAGTGCGTCCGTATCGTCCGGGGCAGGCCGCCCTGGCGGAGCGCGAAGGGGAGCAGGAGGGCTGCGGCCAGCGCGCAGCGCGTGAACACCACCATGGACGGGGAGACCTCGTCCACCGCCACCTTGATCATCAGATAGGGGACGCCCCAGATCACGCTCATCAGGGCGAACAGGAACCAGCCGCGTGCAGTCATGCGGCGAGTTTCGGCCCTCTCACCGTCCGCTGTCTTGAACGCTGTTGCGGTACGCCGCCGGGGTCACCCCGAGCACGCGGCGGAACCAGCGCGTGAGGTGTGCCTGGTCCGCGAAGCCGACCAGGCCGGCGACCTCGGCCGGGCGCAGACCGGTCTCCAGCAGACCGCGGGCCCGGGTCACCCGGTGCTGGGCCAGCCAGGCGTACGGCGGTATCCCCATCGTCGTACGGAAGGCGCGCAGGAGCTGGTAGCGGGAGAGGCCGAGGTCCGTGGCGAGGGATGCGAGGGAGGGCGGGGCCGTGAGTTCGTCGGCGAGGCGGTCGCGGACCGCCCGCGCTATGTGGTCGGCGCCCGCGACCGTGTCGTCCGTCGCCCGCGCGGTGGAGTGGCGGCGGGTGAGGGCCGTCATCAGCCACGGGATGCGGGACTCGGCCTCCAGGGGGTCGGGGCAGGCGGCGAGTTCGGCGTGGGTGAGGCGCAGGGCGTTGGAGAGCTGGGGGTCGTCGAGGAGGGGCTCGTGGAAGTGCGGGGTGCCGGTGCCCAGGGTGCCGTCGGTCAGCAGTGACGGCTCGGCGTACAGGGCGCGGTAGGCGTAGCCGCCGGACTCGCCGGGGCCGCCGGTGTGCATCTCGCCGGGTGCCAGTACGACGATGGAGCCCAGGCCGGGACGGATGTGGCCGCCCCGGTAGTCGATGATCTCGCTGCCGCCGACGCAGACCCCGATGGTGAACTCGTCATGGGCGTGCGGGGCGTAGACGTGCCGGTCGAAGCGGGCGGTGAGCAGGTCCAGGGGCGGGCCGTCCCGGCCCAGCCGCGCTCTGGTCCACAGCGCCTGTTCACCCACGTCGCACCTCCCGGCCGCTCCCGGAAGGTGCAACGTCAGGAGCGTCAGAGAAAGTCCGCCGTGTCCAGGTCGAAGGCGAACGGTTCCGGGAGGGCGAGCGATTTACCGAAGGGGCGTGTGCAGTGCTGTCGGTAGTCGCCATCCTCGGGCTCGCTGAAGAGGGTCACCTGGGAGGTGTCCCGGTCGGCCAGCAGGTAGAAGGGGATGCCACCGCGGGCGTAGCAACGACGTTTGGCCTCTCGGTCGGCCTTCGGCTTGGTCGATGTCACCTCCAGCACCATGACGACGCCTTCGCAGGGCATCCAGGAACTGGCGCCGCCGAACAAGTCCGCATCGACGGGTGCGAAGGTGGCATCCGGGATCACGTGATCCATCGGCCAGGCCACCGCACTCTTCACCGTCAGTCCCTTGTTCCCGGAGAAGTCCATGTCCGTCTTGGATCGCTTGATCACCTGCCTCACGATCCGGCTGATGTACTTCTCGTGATCCCCGTCCGGCGGCGGCGTCACAACGATCTCCCCCTCGATCAACTCGGCCCGGAAACCCTCCGGCGTCTCCAGGGCGAGAAAGCCCTCCAGCAGGACCTCTTCCTGCGTGAGCGGCTCGTGGGCCATGGCAGTCATGTCACGCCCCTCCTTCTGTCGCCCGTCAGACTGGGACATCGGAAGATCACCTGTCCGAGAGATCGGAAACCGTTCCCTCGATCGTGGCACACGGAACGGACGATCGTCAGGCAAGCAAGCCGGCGCTTGACCTTGCCGCAACGTCAACGTCTCTACTGGTCCCATGCGGATCGGAGAACTCGCCGCCGCGGTCGGTGTCACCACTCGGACCGTGCGGCACTACCACCATCAGGGGCTGCTGCCCGAGCCGGAGCGGCGGCCCAACGGGTATCGGGAGTACACGCTGCGGCATGCCGTCGTGCTGGCGCGGATCCGGCGGCTGACGGAGCTGGGGCTGGGGCTCGCCGAGGTGCGGGACGTGCTCGCCGAGGACGCCGGGAAGGATCTCGCCGAGGTGCTCACCGAGCTGGACGAGGATCTCGCGCGGCAGGAGGTGGCGATCCGGGAGCGGCGGCAGCGGCTGCGGACGCTGCTGGAGACGGAGGGCGCGGTGACCGCCGAGGGGCCCGTGTCGCCCCAGCTCGCGGCGCTCTTCCGGGACATGGGGCAGGTCTCCGACTCGCCCATGGCCGTCAAGGACCGGGAGATGCTCGCGCTGATCGAGACCACGGCCGGCGCGGAGGGCCGGGACCAGCTCGTGGGCGCGTTCGAGAAGGCGTTCACCCGGCCGGGCGCCAAGGAGCAGGTCCTCGCGGCCTACGCGCTGCTCGACGACCTCGCCGACGCCGACCCCGCCGACCCGCGCGTGGACGACGCGGCCCGCGCCCTGGTCGACTGCCTCGCCCCCGACCTGCTGCCCGAGAAGCTGGACGTCGACCCCGACAGCAGCTTCCTGCGGGCCTTCTACGCCGACTTCGCCCCGGCCCAGGCGGAGGCCATCCGCCGCACACTCCGCCTCCTCATCGAAACGGAAGGAGACGAGCCTTGATGCGGACCGTACTCGTCCTCGTCCGGCACGAGCTGCGGCTCCTCTCGAGCATCGGGCTGTGGGTGGCCCGGCGGCCGCACCAAACAGGGGAAGGAGCCGCCTTCGGGTACTCGCGCGGCCAGGGCCCGATGATGCTGGGATTCGGGTTCGTGATCGTGATCGAGTCGATCATGATGTCCGTGCTGCTGCGGAACCATCCGGCCGTGCAGCGGGCGTGGTTCACGGTGGACGTGTACACCCTGGTGCTCATCGTCGGGATGCACGCCGCCTCCGTCGTACGGCCGCACGTCCTCGACGACGACGTCCTGCGCGTCCGGCTTGCCGCGCACGTCGATCTGCGCATACCGCTGGAGAAGATCGCCCGGGCCCGCCGCGAGCTGCGCACCACGCATGAGCGGACCGAGGGCGAGCTGAACCTCGCCATCGGCTCGCAGACCACCGTGACGCTCGAACTCACCGAGCCCGTCGCCCACTTCACCTTCCTCGGGCGTCGTCAGGACATCCGGCTCGTGCGCTTCCACGCCGACGACGCCGACGGCCTCGTCAAGGCGATCACACGGGCTCGAAGCGCACCTTCGCCGATCCCGGATCCGACTGGGTGAGCCGGACCCTGATCCGCTCCCCCAGCGGCAGGTGCTCCCCGTCCCTGTTCTCGATCCGGCCGATGATCGCCGGGGACTCCAACTGCACGGTCCCGACGGCGGGCCGGCGCTCCTCCACCTCCACCACGCAGCCGTCGAAGACCTCGCCCACCCGGTCCTTGAGCAGCGCCGACTCCACGATGTCCAGGCACTCCCGCTCGACCGTGCCCGCGCGCCGGCTGCCCTCGGCCATCCGGGCCGGCAGCGCGTCGAGGGCTGCCGCCACCCACTCGGGCACCGGCCGGCCGGCGGTGGCCGCCAGGCAGATCTCGGACACGTACCGGTCGACGAGGCGGCGCAGCGGGGCCGTGCAGTGGGCGTAGGGGGCGGCCACGGCGGAGTGGGTGGTGATGGGCGGGAGGGTACCGTCGCGGAACACCGTGTAGCCGGCGCCGCGCAGCAGGGTCGTGCACTCCTGGAGGAAGGCCGCGTGGCGGGGGCGGTGCGGGTCCAGGGAACGGACCAGTTCGGCGTACGACACGTGGTGCGGCCAGTCGATGTGCAGGGCGTGCGCGGTGTGGCGCAGGCGGCCGACCGCGCCGTCGGGGGCGGCGGGGAGGGTGCGCAGGATGCCGGTGCCGAGGGAGAGCATCAGGTCGGCGGCGGCCATGCCGGTGAGCAGGGAGATCTGGGAGTTCCAGCCGTCGGCGGGCAGCGGGGCGCGGTAGGCGAGCTCGTAGGTGTGGTCGTGCTCGACGATCTCCTGCTCGGGTACGCCGAGCGAGATTCCGCCGCGCTCCACCTCCAGCTTCTCCCGCAGCAGCCCGATCTCCTTCAGCAGCGCCAGCGGCTCCTCGGCGGTCCCCGTGTCGATCTGCTTCTGCACGCCCGCGTAGTCCAGCCTGGCCCGGCTGCGCACCAGGGCCCGGGTGACGTCGACGGCGACGGTACGGCCGTCCCCGTCGAGGTCGATCGTCCACAGCACGGCGGGCCGGTCCTGGTCGGGGAGCAGGCTGGCCGCGCCCTCGCTCAGCGACTCGGGGTGCAGCGGGACGCGCAGGTCGGGGAAGTAGAGGGTGGTCACCCGCCGGTGGGCCTCCTGGTCGAGCGGGCCCGCCGGTACGACGAAGGCGGCGACGTCGGCGATGGCGTACCGGACGCGGTAGCCGGTGCCGTGCCGGGAGAGGTGCATCGCCTGGTCGAGGTCGGTGGAGGCGGGCGGGTCGATGGTGAGGAAGGGAAGGTCGGTGGCGTCGTACGGGGGGAGGGCCGGGGCCTTGGCCGTCTCCTCGGCCTGCGCCAGCGCCTCGGGCGGGAAGCCTGCGGGGACGCCGAGCTCGTGGCGCAGGGCGGTGAGGGCGGCCCGGAGGGGGGCTTCGGGGGCGCCGGTCACGCGGATGTGGCGGCGGGGCATGTGTCGAGCGTAGGGCGAGGTTCGCCGGGTGGCACGCCGTACGCTGTGGCGGAGTTCGAGTGAGGGAGTACGTGTGCTTGTCCTGTTGCCGCCGTCCGAAGGCAAGGCCTCGTCCGGTCGTGGTGCGCCGCTGAAGCTGGAGTCGCTGTCCCTGCCGGGGCTGGGCGAGGCCCGGGAGGCGGTACTGCGGGAGCTGGTCGAGCTGTGTGCCGGTGACGAGGACAAGGCGCGGGACGTGCTCGGGCTGAGCGAGGGCCTGCGGGGCGAGGTCGCTAAGAACGCCGGGCTGCCGACGGCGGGCGCGCGGCCGGCCGGGGAGATCTACACCGGGGTGCTGTACGACGCCCTGGACCTGGCGTCGCTCGACGCCGCCGCCAAGAAGCGCGCCACTCGCTCGCTGCTCGTCTTCTCCGGGCTGTGGGGCGCGGTGCGCGTCAACGACCGCATCCCCTCCTACCGCTGCTCGATGGGCGTGAAGCTGCCCGGCCTCGGGGCGCTCGGGGCGCACTGGCGGGCGCCGATGGCGGACGTGCTGCCCGAGGCGGCCGGGGACGGGCTGGTGCTGGACCTGCGGTCGTCGGCGTACGCGGCGGCGTGGAAGCCGAAGGGCGAGGTGGCCGGGCGGACGGCTTCGGTACGGGTGCTGCACGCGCCGACGCGGAAGGTCGTCAGCCACTTCAACAAGGCGACCAAGGGGCGGATCGTACGGAGCCTGCTGACGGCGGGTGCCGTGCCCCAGGGGCCGGCGGAGCTGGTAGAGGCGCTGCGGGACCTCGGGTACGAGGTCGAGGTGGAGGCGCCGGCCAGGGCCGGGAAGGCGTGGACGCTGGACGTGCTGGTGGAGGAGATCCACTGACCGGCCCATCCCTCTTATTGCAGCCTGTGCAATGGGCTTTGCGCAGGCTGCATCTCGTGGGCAGGATGAGGCCATGACCTCAGTCCTGGATCTCGCGCCCGTCGTCCCCGTGGTCGTGATCGACGACCCCTCCGACGCCGTACCGCTGGCCCGGGCGCTGGTCGCGGGCGGGCTGCCCGCGATCGAGGTGACGTTGCGGACGCCGGCCGCGCTGGAGGCGATCGGGGCCGTCGCGGAAGCGGTGCCGGACGCGGTGGTCGGCGCGGGCACGGTGATCACGCCGGAGCAGGTGACGCTGGCGGTCACGGCGGGGGCGCGTTTTCTGGTGAGCCCCGGCTGGACCGACCTGCTGCTGGAGGCCATGCGGGCCTCCGGGGTGCCGTATCTGCCGGGGGTGTCGACCACGTCCGAGGTGGTGGCGCTGCTGGAGCGCGGGGTGCGGGAGATGAAGTTCTTCCCGGCCGAGGCGGCGGGCGGCACGGCGTATCTCAAGTCGCTGAACGGGCCGTTGCCGCAGGCCCGGTTCTGCCCCACGGGCGGGATCGGTCCGGCTACCGCGCCCGACTATCTCGCGCTGCCCAACGTCGGCTGTGTGGGCGGCAGTTGGATGCTCCCGGCGGACGCGATCGCCGCGCGGGACTGGGGGCGCGTCGAGGCGCTGGCCCGGGAAGCGGCGGGACTACGGGCGCAGGTGTGAGGTGTCGTTGAAGAGGCGGACGCTGGCGTTGCCGTCGGCGTAGTACGCGACCGCCGAGAGGGAGGCCGCGGAGAGTTCCATGCGGAACAGGGACTCGGGCGGGGCGCCCAGGGCGAGGCGTACGAACGTCTTGATCGGCGTGACGTGGCTGACGAGGAGGACCGTGCGGCCCGCGTACGCCGCGACCAGTTTGTCGCGGGTGGCGGCGATCCGGGTCGCGGTGGCCGCGAAGCTCTCGCCGTCGCCGGTGGGGCGGGCCTCGGGGTCGGCGAGCCAGGCGTTGAGGTCCTCGGCGTAGCGCTCGCGGACCTCGCCGAAGGTGAGGCCCTCCCAGGCGCCGAAGTCCGTCTCGCGCAGGCCGTCGTCGACGGTCACGTCCAGGCCGAGGTGGGCTGCGACGATGCCGGCGGTCTCCCGGGTACGGGTGAGCGGCGATGCCACGACGGCCTGGACGGTGCCGCGCCTGGCGAGGGCGGCGCCGACCCGCTCGGCCTGCTCGCGGCCGACGTCGGAGAGGGAGGGGTCGGTCCCGCCGCTCCCGGAGAACCGCTTCTGGGGCGTCAGCGGTGTTTCCCCGTGCCGCAGCAGCACGAAGGTGGCGGGCGCCCCCATGTCGGCGGGACCCCAGCCGGTGGCGGGCGCGGCCACGCTCCGCGCGGCCCTGACATCGGCCTCGGCCCTGCCATCAACCCCGGACCCGACGTCAGCCCCGGCCCTGACGGCTCCGCCGCCGGAACTCTCCGCCGCTCCGCGGCGGGACGAAGAACCGGCGGAGGCAGCAGCGCCGCCGGCCCGCCCCTCCGACAGCGCCGCGCGCGCCCGCGCCGCGCCCGCAGCAGCGTCCCCGGGCGGACCGGCCGGCTCCGGCTCGGCCACCGCCCGCGCGGCTCGCGCGTCAGCCGCCTCCAACTCCGCCGTGGAACCCGAGGCCGACCACTGCTCCCCCCGCTTCCCGGCATCCATCGCCTCGTTGGCCAGCCGGTCCGCGTGCTTGTTCTGCTCCCGGGGGATCCACTCGTACGTCACCTGGGGCGCCGGGAAGACCTTCGACGCCTCGAAGGCCAGGGGCTTCATGTCGGGGTGCTTGATCTTCCAGCGGCCCGACATCTGCTCGATGACCAGCTTGGAGTCCATGCGGACGTGCACCGTGGCCGTCGGGTCGAGTTCGTGCGCGGCGCGCAGGCCCGCGACGAGGCCGCGGTACTCGGCGACGTTGTTCGTGGCGACGCCGATGTACTCGGCCGCCTCGGCCAGCGTCTGCCCCGTGGTCGCGTCGATGACGACCGAGCCGTAGCCCGCGGGCCCCGGGTTGCCCCGTGACCCGCCGTCGGCCTCGACGATGAACTCCCGCACGATCAACGCCCCTTACCGAGCCCCTTGCCTACCGGGTCCTACAGACCGGACTCCGCCGTGCGCACCAGGATCCGGCGGCAGTTCTCGCAGCGCACCACCGTGTCGGGCGCGGCCGCGCGGACCTCGCTCAGCTCGGTGATGGCGAGCTCCTGGCGGCAGCCCTGGCAGGTGCGCTGGTACAGCTTGGCCGCACCGATGCCGCCCTGCTGCGCACGGAGCTTGTCGTAGAGCTTGAGAAGGTCCGCGGGGACCGAACCGGCCATGACCTCGCGCTCCTTGGTGACCGAGGCGACCTCGCCGTCGATCTCCTCGAAGGAGGCGTCGCGGCGGGCGGTCGCGTCGTCGACCTTGCCCTGGACCGCGCCGACCCGCTCGGTCAGCTCGGCGACCCGCTCCTGCGCGGACTCGCGGCGCTCCATGACCTCCAGGACGACGTCCTCCAGGTCGCCCTGGCGCTTGGCGAGGGAGGTGATCTCGTGCTGGAGGTTCTCCAGGTCCTTCGGGGAGGTGACGGCACCGGAGTCCAGGCGCTGCTGGTCGCGGGCGGCGCGCTGGCGCACCTGGTCCACGTCCTGCTCGGCCTTGGTCTGCTCGCGGGCGGTGTCGCTCTCCTCGGTCTGCGCGGCGACGAGCAGGTCGCGCAGCTGGGTGTGGTCCTTGGTCAGCGACTCGATCTCGGCGTGCTCGGGCAGCGACTTCCGCCGGTGCGCGAGCTGCTGGAGGCGGACGTCGAGGGCCTGGACGTCGAGGAGTCGGATCTGGTCGGCCGGCGCGGCGTTCAGTTGGGGGCTCCCGTGGTTCGAGTGGGCGGGTTGGACGCCGCGTGGGCGGTCCAGGGGTCGGTGACCGTGTCGGAGACGTGGACGCGCAGTCCCCATCCGTTGCGGTCGGAGATCTCGTCGAGCTGGGTGGCCGCCAGCTCGCACCAGGGCCATTCGGTGGCCCAGTGCGCCGCGTCGAGCAGCGCGAGAGGACTGTGGGCGCGGGCCTCGGAGACCGGGTGGTGGCGCAGGTCCGCGGTGAGGAAGGCGTCGACGCCGGCGGCCCGCACCTGGTCGAAGAGGCTGTCGCCGGAGCCGCCGCTGACGGCGATGGTGCGGACGGTCGCCTCGGGGTCGCCGGCGACGCGGATGCCCTGCGCGGTGGCGGGCAGCCGCTCGGCGGCTTTCAGAGCGAGCTCGCGCACGGTGAGCGGGTGGTCCAGCTCGCAGATCCGGCCGAGGCCGCGGCGCCCGGAAGGGTCCGTCGGGTCCGGCACCAGCGGGCCGACGACGCGCAGGTCCAGCGCGCCGGCCAGGGCGTCGCTGACTCCGGGGTCGGCGGTGTCGGCATTGGTGTGCGCCACGTGCAGGGCGATGTCGTTCTTGATCAGGGTGTGCACGACGCGGCCCTTGAAGGTGGAGGCCGCGACCGTCGTCGTACCGCGGAGGTAGAGCGGGTGGTGGGTGACCAGCAGGTCGGCGTCCAGCTTCACCGCCTCGTCCACGATCTCCTGGACCGGGTCGACGGCGAACAGGACCCGGGAGACCTCCTGGTCGGGGTCGCCCACGACGGTGCCGACCGCGTCCCAGGACTCGGCCCGTTCGGCGGGCCACAGGTTCTCCAGCGCGGCGATGACTTCAGACAGACGGGGCACGAGGGCAAGGCTACCTGGCTGGTCCCCGCGGATGTACCGGCGCCGGAGCCGCTCGCCCGCCCCGCCGGCCGGCCCCTGCGCACGGGCCGCTCCGCTCAGCACACACCCTCTGGTTTCCTCAGGCGAATCGTTCCTCTGCCATCCCTTTGTGTGAAGCGGAACGTCCCCGGTCCCACGCCTGTGCGTGCGAAAACTAGCTTCGTCACCGGAGGTGACCGGACCATGACGGCCAGTGCGTCCCCTGAGCTCTCGACCGCGTTCGAGGAGGAGGGATCCCCACCGCCCGTGGCGGAGGACGAGGGCGGCGACGCGCCTCGTACGGAGTGCACCATCGCGGCGGACGGTTCCTACGCCGCCCGTCTCGCCCTCGACGGCGACTGCTGGTTCCCGGAGCGCTGGACCCTGGACGGCCCCGAGCCGTACGCGGTGCCGCTGCCCTCGCATCAGCCGGAGGAGCCCGGCACCGAGGTGCAGCCGATGGGCGACGGGCGGGTCCTCATCCGCCGCCCGACCGACGGCCGGCACGTCTTCTCGCTGCTGTATCCGACCGGGCCCGGCACGGGCGAGCTCGCGCTCGGCGCGGTCCAGTGCCCGCAGGAGGGGACCCGGCTGCGGTTGCTGCCGCCGGCGCCGGGCGGCGACAAGGCGTACGCCCTCGCGGTGGGCCGGAGCTCCAGCACGGTGTGGCTGGTGGCGGGCGGCGCCTTCGGGCCGGAGCACGTGGCGCGGATCCCGGGGCGCTGTTCGGGCGGGGTGTGGCTGGACCGGGAGGGGCGGATGCTGGCCCTCGACCGGGAGTCGGAGGGCCGTACCAAGGCCGTGGTGGTCGATCTGGAGCGGGGCGGCGAGGTGTCGCCGCTGTTGCAGATCACGGCCGACAGCGACGACCGGGTGCTGCTCGCCGACCCGGACAGCGGGCTGCTGCTGATCCGCTCGGACGCGCCCTCGCCCGGGCAGGAACGGTTGGGCTGGGGGGTGCTGGGCAGCACCCTGCCGGTGCGCTTCCCGGAGTGCCTGCGGATGCCGGAGTGCGTGGTGACGCCGTTCGCGATCCAGCCGGGGCAGGTGCTTACGCCGGAGAGCTGCGGGGTGGCGCTGCGCATCGACGGGCCGCTCGCAAGCTGGGTCGCGGTGTGGCGGCCCGCCGAGCGGCAGCTGCGGCATCTCGCGGCGCCCGAGGGGTGGCTGGCGGGTGCCGGGCTGTGGACGCGGGAGGGGGTGCTGCAACTGCCGTACGCCACCGAGGAGGTGCCGTGCGGGGTGGCCCGGGTGGAGGCTGCGGGGGTGAGGGGCGCCGTGGACGCGGAGCCGGGGACGGCGTCGGCGGCGGCGGAATCGGCCGCTTCTACGGGCGCGGAAACGGACCCTCCGGGTCCCGTCGCACCCCGGCCCGTTCCGTTGCAGCAAGCGCCGTTGGGCGGTCTTGTAACGAAGTAGTGCCGGTTGGCGTGGCCGCCTGGATTCGGCCCGTGGTGGGCCGGTTAAACTCGCCCGGCTGTTAGAAGGATCATGTTTACGGGGTGAGTTTTCCGATGAGCAACGCCAGCACGACCCAGCCGGGGCCGGCCGACGTTCACGACGTACAGAAGGTCTCCGGTCACGGCAGGCACCGTGGTCAGATCTCGGCCCAGGAAGGCGAGACGGCCCCCCGCGGCCGTCACCGCAAGCCGGCCGAGGAGAGCGAGACGGCAGTCTGACGCTGACGCCGCTCGGCCCCGCCCCCGGCATGAGGGGGCGGGGCCGTTCGCGTACCTAGGTCCTTTTCAGTCCGAGGACTTCCGCCGCCGCGAACGTCTCCCCCGCCGGCTGCTGCGCGTAGTGCGCGGTCAGCAGCGCGTCGAGCTCGTCGTAGGTGAAGGTGTCCTGCTTGCTGTCGAACTTGGCGGCCACCCTCGGCCGTTCGACGACGGCGACCATGCCGCCGTGCACGACGAGCAGTTGCCCGTTGACGCGCGCGGCTGCCGGGGACGCCAGGTAGCCGACGAGCGGGGCGACATGCTCGGGGGCGAGCGGGTCGAGCCCGCCCTCGGGCCGCTCCAGGCCCGCGAAGACGTCCTCGGTCATCCGGGTGCGGGCGCGCGGGCAGATGGCGTTGGCGGTGACGCCGTACTTGGCGAGCGCGAGGGCGGTGGAGGTGGTGAGGCCGACGATGCCGCCCTTGGCCGCCGCGTAGTTGGGCTGCCCGGCGGATCCGGCGAGGAACGCCTCCGAGGAGGTGTTCACGATCCGCCCGTACACCGCCCCTCCCGCCGCCTTGGAGCGCTCGCGCCAGTGCGCGGCGGCGAAGTGGGTCGTGTTGAAGTGGCCCTTGAGGTGGACCCGGATCACCGAGTCCCACTCATCCTCGGTCATGGAGAAGACCATGCGGTCACGCAGGATGCCCGCGTTGTTGACGAGGACGTCCAGCTTCCCGAACTCGGCGATGGCCAGCCGGATCAGTTCCCCGGCCTGCCGGAAGTCCGCCACGTCGCCGGTGTGCGACAGCGCCTTCCCGCCCGCCGCGCGGATCTCGGCGGCGACCTCCTCGGCGGGTCCCGCAGATGCCTCGCCGGAACCGTCCCGGCCCGGCTGCCCGAAGTCGTTGACGACCACGGCGGCGCCGAGCCGGGCGAGTTCGAGCGCCTCGGCCCGGCCCAGGCCCCGGCCGGCACCGGTCACGACAGCGGACAGCCCTTCCAGTGGCAACGACACGAAATACCCCCGTCAGATCTCGATGCAGGTACGCAGCGCGGCGCCCGTGCGCATCTGGTCCAGGGCCTCGTTGATCTCGGCCAGCGGCACGCGGTGGGTGATCAGGCCGTCCAGGTCGATACGGCCCGCGCGCCACAGCGCGATCGTCCGCTCGTAGGAACGCAGCACGTCGCCGCCGCCGTACATGGACGGCAGGATGCGCTTCTCGTCGAAGAACAGCTCGAACATGTTGAGCTGAAGGAAGTCGTCCATGGCGCCGGCGCCCACGACGACGAGGGTGCCGCCGCGCCGGGTGTTCTCGTAGGCCGTGCGGGCGGTGGCGGACCGGCCGACGACCTCGAAGACGTAGTCGAAGCCCTCGCCGGCGGTGACCTGCTGCTTGGCGTCGGCCAGCTCGTCCGGGGAGACGGCCCTGGTGGCGCCGAACTTGAGGGCGGCCTCGCGGCGGGAGGCGACCGGGTCGACGGCGACGATCTCGGCGGCGCCCCTGAGCCTGGCGCCCTGGATCGCCGAGATGCCGACGCCCCCGCAGCCGATGACGGCGACCGACGAACCGGCCTCCAGATCGGCGGTGTTGAGGGCCGCACCGAGCCCGGTGGTGACGCCGCAGCCGATCAGGGCCGCGATGTCGAAGGGCACGTCGTCGGGGATCGGCACCGCGCAGCCCGCGTCGACCACGACCTCCTCGGTGAAGGTGCCGGTGCCGGCGAAGCCGAACAGGTCACCGCCGGGGCGCTTGAAGTTGGGGGTGCCGGCGTTCATGAACCCGGCCAGGCACAGCTCGGTCTGGCCGCGCTTGCACGCGGGGCAGGCTCCGCAGGCGGGCAGCCAGCACAGCACGACCCGGTCGCCCGGCTTGAGGTTCCGTACGCCTTCCCCGACGTCGAGGATCTCGCCCGCGCCCTCGTGTCCGGGCACGAACGGGGCGGGCTGGGGCAGGACGCCGTTCATCGCGGACAGGTCGGAGTGACACAGTCCGGTGGCCCGCACCCGGACCCGCACCTTCCCGGGGCCAAAGCCCACCGCCTCGACGTCGTCGAGGACCTCCAGCTTGTCCTGGCCGATCTCGTGCAGTACGGCTGCGCGCATGGTGCGGCTCCCCTCCAGGGCGTTCGGGCTCAGGTGTGTTCGACGACGGTGTCGGCGAGGACGGGCGCGTCGTCCCGCTCTACCGCGCTCACGGCGACCCGCACGGAGCCCTCGCCGGGCCACATGCGGATCCGCAGGGTCTCCCCCGGGTACACGACCCCGGCGAACCGGGTGACGTAGGAGCGCACCCGGGTCACATCGCCGCCGAGCAGCGTGTCGACGACCGCCTTGAGGGTCATGCCGTAGGTGCACAGACCGTGCAGGATGGGCCGCTCGAAACCGGCGACCTTGGCGAACTCCGGGTCGGCGTGCAGCGGGTTCCAGTCGCCGGAGAGGCGGTAGAGCAGGGCCTGGTCCTCGCGCACGGAGCGCTCCACGGTCCGGTCCGGATCGCCGGCGGGGGGTTCGAGGCGGGCCGAGGGACCCCGGTCGCCGCCCCAGCCGCCCTCGCCCTTGATGAAGATCTGGGAGTCGTTCGTCCACAACGGCCCGTCGGTGTCCGCCACTTCGGTGCGCAGCACCAGCACGGCCGCCTTGCCCTTGTCGTAGACGGCGGCGATCCGGTTGGTCGCGGTGGCGGTGCCCGTCGCGGGGATGGGCCGGTGCAGCACGATGCTCTGGCCGCCGTGCAGGACGCGGGCGAGGTCGACCTCGATGCCCGGCATGGACAGGCCGCTGATCACGCCGGGCGATCCGGAGCCGGCGACGGTGGCGAAGCTCGGCAGGACGTGCAGCCGGGACTCCAGGGTGTACCGCAGTTCGTCGGGGTCGGTGGCGGGCAGGCCGGCGCCGATGCCGAGGTGGTAGAGCTGGACGTCCTTGGAGTTCCAGGAGATCTCGCCGGTCCGGGGTTCGGCGGCGAGGGCCTTGGCTGCGTCGATGGGCATACGGCTCCTGACATTGGCGGAGTTCCTGCGAGCGGCGGAGCAAGACCTCGGTACGGCCGTCCGCACCGTCGGCCGCACCGAGGTCGTCACGGGCCGTTCTAGAACGCGTTCCAGTCCGGCGACCTCTGTATAGCCGAGCGCACCGCAGTTGTGAAGGCTCCTGACGCGGCATCAGATCGGGTTCGCCGGATCGGCGTGGCGGTGACATTTGTCCTGCCGTATCGCGTACGGCCGCCACTGCCGCGCGGCGGCCCGGGTCCGTACCGTCGGTGTCATCGGTTCTCATCCGACAGGGGGCAGGGCATGGCCTGGTTGCGCAAGACCCGCGGGAGCTCGTGCGAGACGTTCAGGGACGAGCGGAGCCCCAACGGCTTCAGTCTGCTGCCCTGGCTGCTGATGGGCATGGGCGCCTTCTCCAACCTGTTCCAGGGGGAGACCCCGGACCCGTGGATCGGCGGGCTCGGGCTGCTCACCTTCAACTCGCTCTACGTCTACGTGTCGTTCCGCTCCTTCGTGAAGGAGACGCGCGAGGCGACCTCGACCCGGGTGGCACTGGCGCTGCTGGGCCTGGTCACCTGCGCGCTGGCGCTGGCGTACGGCGGCAACTGGCTGCTGTTCTTCCCGCTGCTCGGGCTGGCCACGGGCGCGGCCGTGCGGATGCCTCAGCTTCGTCCGGTCGGTCTGGTCGTGGGGGTGCTGGCCGGCGGAGTCTCCGTGTTCCACGACGGCTGGGGCGGCCTCGACATCGCCTACGCCACCTGGATCTCGACGATGGTGACGGCGGCGATCCTGTCCCTGTCCGAGGCGGTACGGCAGCTGCGCACGGCCCGCGAGGAGCTGGCCCGGCGTGCGGTGGAGGAGGAGCGGCTGCGGTTCTCCCGGGATCTGCACGACCTGCTCGGCCACACGCTGTCGGTGATCGTGGTGAAGTCGGAGGCGGCGCGGCGGCTCGCCGAGGGGGATGTGGCGGCGGCGCAGGCCCAGCTCAACGACATCGAGGCGGTCGGGCGGCAGGCGCTGACCGAGATCCGCGAGGCCGTCACGGGGTACCGGCAGGGCACCTTGCGCGACGAGCTGGACCGTGCGGTGTCGGCCCTGCGGGCCGCCGGCATCGAGCCCGTCGTACGCCGCTCGGGGCCGCCGCTGGTGCCGCAGACCGAGGCCCTGTTGGGGTGGGTGGTGCGGGAGGCGGTCACGAACGTCGTCCGGCACAGTGCCGCTGCGCGGTGCGAGATCGTCGTGGCGGGCAGTGGTGGGGAGCGGGTCCGGCTGACAGTGACGGACGACGGGGGTGGCGGGGAGCAGGCCGTGCCGCCGGGGGCCGTCGGCGGCACGGGTCTGAAGGGGCTGACGGAGCGGCTGTCCACGGCCGGGGGCACGCTGACGGCAGGGCGTGGGCCGCGTCAGGGGTTCGTGGTGACGGCGGAATTGCCGGTGGAGGCGCGGGGGTTGGTGGCGGAGCGGGTCGAGGTGGGTGTGGGCAGTCCGGTGGGTTGAGTTCGCCGAAGGACGGCTGGGGTTGCGCGGCCATGGCGACTGCGGGTGGGTGGGGGCTGGTCGCGCAGTTCCCCGCGCCCCTCAGGTGGGCTGCTGTGCCGCCAGATTTGCCGCGCCGCTCAGGTGGGCTGCTGTGCCGCCAGATTTGCCGCGCCGCTCGGGTGGGCTGCGCCGCCTCGTCCCGCCGGCCTGCGCGGGCGGCCTCGGTCTGACCGGCGGAGGCGATCCGCACGGCGTCCGGGAGCCGTCGTGCAGGAGGACCTCGGCGGTCCTGGGCGGGTAGGTCGGACAGCTGCGGGGGAGGTCCTGATCAGCCTCGTGCGTCCTACGCTTGGCCCGTGAACGAGATGCCGCGGGACCATCGGCCCACCAAGTCCATTCGGGTTCTGCTGGCCGAGGACCAGGGGATGATGCGCGGAGCTCTCGCCTTACTGCTCGGGATGGAGCCGGACATCACGGTCGTGGCGCAGGTCTCGGCCGGTGACACCATCGTGGACGCCGCTCTCACCCACCGCCCCGACGTCGCCCTTCTCGACATCGAACTCCCCGGTCTCAGCGGCCTCGACGCCGCGGCAGAGCTGCGCGACCAGGTCCCCGACTGCCGGGTGCTGATCCTGACGACGTTCGGCCGCCCCGGCTATCTGCGCCGGGCCATGGAAGCGGGCGCCGCCGGTTTCCTGGTCAAGGACGGCCCCGTGGAGGAACTCGCCGTCGCCGTACGCCGGGTGCTCACCGGTGAGACGGTGATCGACCCCGCCCTCGCCGCGGCCGCCCTGAGCGCCGGCCCCAATCCGCTCACCGCCCGTGAACGCGACGTCCTCAACGCCTCGACGGAGGGCGCGACGGTCGCCGACATCGCCGGCAAGCTCCATCTGTCCGAGTCCACCGTCCGCAACTACCTCTCCTCCGCCATCGGCAAGACGGGCACCCGCAACCGGATGGAGGCCCTGCGGGAGGCCCGCCAGCAGGGGTGGCTCTGACCCCGGGAGCCGCCCCTGCCGGCGAGCCGAGTCGAGCCGCTCCCCCTACTCGGCACCGCCGCCTACCTCGTCACCGCCACCGACTTGTACTCAGTCCCCTTGGGGGCGAGGCACACGAACCAGTTCACCGGGGAGCCGTCCGCCGGGCGGATCACGAAGTCGTCGCTGTTGTAGTCACCCGCCTCGGACACCACGGGGACCTCGGTCTTCGAGCCGTCCTGCCAGGTGCAGGTGACGCTGCGGGCGGTCACGGCGACCTGGCCGACGACCAGACGCTCCGGGCCGCTCTCGGAACCCGGCTCCAGAGGTACCGAGACGGCCTCGATGTCCTTGCCGGACATGTTGTCCTCGGCGGTGAAGGTGTCCTCGATCAGCACCTGGTCGCTCGTCGCGTCCCCGTATTCGCGCCGCACGAAGTACGAGCTCCGGCCGATCAGGTCGGAGGCCTCGCGCAGGTCCGACGGGATGTGCCCGAACTCGGCCATCGCGCCGCGCTCCTCCCGTGCCTCGCGCTCGTTGCGCGGTGCCTCCCAGACGTCGAGGTACACCCGCCAGTCCTTGCCGGCGTCGGTCCCCAGCGCTAGCAGGGTCCGCGCGGGTGTGCGCACGTCCGGAGCCGGTTCGGTGGGCGGGCTGGTCGCCACCGAGGCGCCCCGGTCGCCGTCCCCGCCCGGGATGCCCGCCACCGCGAGCGTGCCCGCCGAGCCCACCAGCACCAGGGCCGTCGCCGTGGCCACGGCCCAGCGGCGGGCCCTGCGGCGGCGGCCGCCCCGAAGGACCGCGTCGTAGGGGGCTATACCGATCTCGACCTCGTCCGCGGCGTCGGCCAGCAGCAGGGCGATGTCCGTGTTGGTCATGTCGTGGCTGGTCATGCCGTGGTTCGTCTCCCGGTCCGCGCTCATCGGCTGCGTCCTCCCTGCGTCACCGTCTCGGCCAGTCCCGGTATGGCGCGGAGTTTCGCGATCCCCTTGGCCGCGTTGCTCTTCACCGCGCCGACGGAACAGCCCATCGCCTCCGCCGTCTGTGTCTCGGTCAGGTCCTCCCAATAGCGCAGGACCACCGCCTCCCGCTGCCGTGGCGGCAGTTGGGCCAGCGCCGAGAGCAGCGCGTCGCGGTCCTCGGCCTGGGCGATGCGGTCGCCGGTGTCCGGCACCTCGCGCGCCAGTCCCGAGTCGTCCTTGGGCGCCAGGAACTCCCTGAGCCTTCTGCGGTGCTTGCGTGCGTGCGCGTTGATCATCACGCGCCGTACATAAGCCTCCGGGTCGTCGGCCGAGCCGACCCTGCGCCAGGCCACATAGACCTGTTCGAGCGTCGACTGGACCAGGTCCTCCGCGGCGTGCTGTTCCCCCGTGAGGAGAAATGCCGTCCGCAGCAGGCGTGGCCAGCGGCCGATGACAAAGCTCTGGAACTCCGAGTCCCGAGCCGCCTTGCGATCCCCCATGGGCACCTCCCTAGATATTCAAAGGAGTCCATGGAGCCCCCGGATCGTTGCCTCGGATGTCGCCTCAGTTCGCGGAGGAGGTCGAGGAGGTCACGGAAGAGGGCTGGGGCGAGGCCGCGGCGGTCTTCCTCGGCAGCCACACCAGCATCAGCACCGCCCCCACCAGCAGCACCGCGGTCGACGTACGGAACACCAGCGCGTACCCCTCGGTCAGCGCCCCCGGCGCCCCGCTCCCCTCAGAACGGGCCGCCGCGATCGTCGACATGACCGCGAGCCCCAGGGAACCACCCATCGTGCGGGAGGTGTTGACCAGCCCCGACACCAGTCCCGCCTCCTCCGGCCGCGCCCCGGACATGGCCAGGGACGCGAGCGGGGGCGTCGCCAGGCCCGCGCCCAGCATCATCAGGATCCCCGGCACCATGATCGAGGTGATGTATCCGCCGTCGACGCTCAGCATCGACTGCCAGCCGAAGCCGACGGCCGCCACCAGCGTCCCCGCCACCGCCACGGCGCGCGGCCCGGCCCCTCGCATGAGCCGCGGCGCGAGCTTGGAACCGAGGACCACCGCCAGCGAGCTCGGCGCCAGTGCCAGACCGGCCTCCAGCGGGGTGTAGTGGAGCACGTTCTGGGAGTACAGGGTCATGAAGAACCACATGCAGAACATCGCCGACCCGCACAGGAACATCGCCGCGTTCGCCGACGCCACCGCCCGCACCCGGAGCAGCCCGAGCGGCATCAGCGGGGCCGCCGTACGCGCCTCGACGGCGAGGAAGACGCCGATCAGCGCGAGACCGGCGAGCAGCGGCACGACCGTGTCCGGCGCCGTCCAGCCCGCGGCCTCGGTCTGTGAGATGCCGAACGCCAGGGTCGCGAGCCCGGCCGTCACCAGCACGGCTCCCGGGAGATCCAGCCGCCGCCCCTCCCCCGCCCGGCTCTCCGCCAGCCAGAGCACCGCCCCGGCCAGCACGACCGCACCCACCGGCACATTGATCAGCAGGACCCAGCGCCAGGACAGCAGGTCCACCAGGACCCCGCCGACCAGCCCGCCCGCGGCACCGCCGCCCGCGCCGACGGCGGTCCACGTCCCTATCGCCCGCGCCCGGGCCGCCCCCTCCGGCACCGCCGCCGTCACGATCGTCAGCGTCGAGGGCGCCAGCACCGCCGCGCCCAGCCCCTGCACGCCCCGCGCGGCCAGCAGCTGCCAGTCCTGCTGGGCCAGCCCGCCGGCCAGCGAGGCCAGGGTGAACAGGCCGAGCCCGACGAGGAACATCCGCTTGCGGCCGTACAGGTCCCCGGCCCGCCCGCCCAGCAGCATGAACCCGGCGAAGGCGATGGCGTAGGCGTTCACCACCCACTGCAGGCCCTGCGCGTCCAATCCCAGATCGGCCCGCATCGACGGCAGCGCCACGTTCACGACGGCCACGTCGAGCACGACGAGGAACTGTCCGGCGCACGCGAGCGCCACCACCAGCCAGGTGGGAGGCGCGGATCGGCGAGGGGCACGGGTGACGTCGGCGGCATCGAGCATGGGTGTCATGCTCTCAACGACCGACGCTCCTGGCATCAGGAATTCGGCCTAGGCCCGGCCCCGGTGGACCTAGGACCACGTCCTCGGCACGGGAACAGACCCCGGCACCGGGACCGGCCCGATCCAGCCCGTTCCCCAAGAGAAGGTCAAGAATTCGTTAGTGACCCAAAGCATCGGAATAGTTGCCCAGGCAGACGGAGTTCGGTGTACACATGACACGAACGACGAACGAACAGCCCATGGGCAGAGCGGACACCGGCACCCCGGGCCCCTCCGGCGCCCTTGTCCCGGTCCTCGCCTTCGCGGGCATCGTTGTCGCGGTGATGCAGACCCTGCTCGTCCCGGTCATCAAGGACCTGCCGCAACTGCTCGGCACCGAGCCCAGCAACGCCACCTGGGTCCTGACCTCCACCCTGCTCTCGGGCGCCGTGGCCACCCCGATCATGGGCCGCCTCGGTGACCTGTACGGCAAGCGGCGCATGCTGATAGCCAGCCTGTCGGTGATGGTCGTCGGCGCCCTGATCAGCGCGTTCACCAGCGCCCTCCTCCCCATGATCGTCGGCCGTACCCTCCAGGGCTTCGCCATGGGCGCGATCCCGCTCGGCATCGGCCTGATGCGCGACATGCTGCCCCGCGAGAAGCTCGGCTCGGCGATGGCGCTGATGAGCTCCTCGATCGGCGTCGGCGGCGGCCTCGCACTGCCCGCCGCGGCCCTGGTCGCCCAGCACACCAACTGGCACGCCCTCTTCTACGGCGCCGCCGGCCTCGGTGTCCTGTCCATCGCCCTCACCCTCCTCGTCGTACCGGAGTCCAAGGTCCGCGCGGAAGGCACCTTCGACGGCCTCGGCGCGCTCGGCCTCTCCGTCGGCCTCGTCCTCTTCCTCCTGCCGATCACCAAGGGCAGCGACTGGGGCTGGACGTCGGCCACCACCCTCGGCATGTTCGCCGGCTCGGCGGCCGTCCTGCTCCTGTGGGGCGTCTACGAGCTGCGCTCGAAGGCCCCGCTGGTCGACCTGCGCACCACCGCCCGCCCGGCCGTCCTCTTCACCAACCTCGCGTCGATCATGGTCGGCGTCAGCTTCTACGTCGTCTCCCTGGTTCTGCCCCAGCTGCTCCAGCTGCCGAAGGAGACCGGCTACGGCCTCGGCCAGTCGATGGTCGTCGCGGGCCTGCTCGTCGCCCCGCTCGGCCTGACGATGATGTTCACGGCCCCCGTCTACGCCCGGCTCTCGGCGAAGTACGGCCCCAAGACCACGCTGATCCTCGGCATGCTGATCATCGCGATCGGCTACGGCGCCGGCCTCGGCCTGATGAGCGCCGCCTGGCAGAGCCTGGTCATCGCGGTGGTCCTCGGCGCGGGCATCGGCCTCGCCTACTCCTCCCTGCCCGCCCTGATCATCGGCGCGGTCCCCGCCTCCGAGACGGGCGCGGCGAACGGCCTCAACACCCTGATGCGTTCCATCGGTACGTCGGTCTCCAGCGCCGTCATCGGCATGGTCCTGGCCAACACCGCGAACAACGTCGGCGGCGTGGCCATCCCGACCATGCACGGCTTCCGCGTCTCCTTCCTGATCGCGACCGCCGCCGTCGCCGTCGGCCTCCTCCTCGCCCTCTTCCTGCCGAAGCAGCGCCCGGCCGCCCACACGCAGCTGCGCGCCAGCAGCGAGGAGGACGCCAACCTGGAGCGCGCCGAGGAAGCCCTGCGCAGCTTCCGGGGCCGGGTCCTGGACGCCGGGGGCACCCCGGTCGCCCGCGCCAAGGTCACCCTGATCGACCGCCGGGGCCGCCAGGCCGGCGCCACCCTCTCCGCCGACGACGGCAGCTACGCCCTCGCCGTCCCCGCCCAGGGCGCCTACGTCCTGGCCGCGCGGGCCGACGGCCACGCCCCGCTCGCCTCGTCGGCCACCCACACGGGCGACGACAGTCCGGTCGACCTGGACCTGTCGCTGCCGGGAGAAACGGTCACCGCCTGACGCACCGGCCGCCCGCCCACGCCCCCCGTCGTCCACATGACGGGGGGCGTGGTGCACGATGGGCGCCCGTACGGTCGTACGACCGACCCACCGCCCCGCCCGTGTGCAACCGGAAGGACCCCCATGGCCCCGGCCCCCAAGCCCGAGATCCTGGCCGCGTTCGAGGCCGCGAAGGGCTTCATGCCCACGGGCGAGGGGCTCGCGCTCCATGCGGCGGCGGTCGAGGCCGGCAGCCTCGGGCTGCCCCTCCTGGAGGTCGGCACCTACTGCGGCCGCTCCACGATCCTGCTCGCCGACGCCGCCCGCGAGGCCGGTGTGACAGCTCTCACGGTCGACCACCACCGCGGCAGCGAGGAGCAGCAGCCGGGCTGGGAGTACCACGACCCGGAGACGGTCGACCCGGCGATCGGCCTCATGGACACGCTGCCGACGTTCCGCCGCACCCTGCACGCGGCGGGTCTGGAGGAGCACGCGATCGCCCTGGTCGGCCGTTCCCCGCAGGTCGCGAAGGTCTGGGGCACTCCGCTCGGCCTGGTCTTCATCGACGGCGGCCACACCGACGAGCACGCGAACGCCGACTACGAGGGCTGGGCCCCGCATGTCGCCGAGGACGGCCTGCTGGTCATCCACGACGTGTTCCCGGACCCGGAGGACGAGTTCACGGGCCAGGCCCCGTACCGGGTCTACCTCCGGGCGCTGGAGTCCGGCGCGTTCACGGAGGTGTCGGTGACGGACTCGCTGCGGGTGCTGAAGCGGACGGGCACGGGAATCTGAACCGCGGCGCGGCTCGGCCGTGGCCTTCCCGCGTCGGCCGCGGTCGGCCCGTAAGGTGTCAGGCGTGTCGTACGTAGGTCCGGACTTCGATCCTCCCCAGCCCCGCCGCGGCCGCCGCCGCGTCCTCACCGTGGGCCTCGCCGCGCTGGTGCCCGGGGCGCTGCTCGGCTGGGTGATGTACGAGGCGGTGGGCGGCGACGGAGGCGGCTCCGGCAACGCGGCCGTGCAGCCGTCGCAGGCACCCTCGGACGAGACGCCGACGGACTCCACCACGAGCGACGACAAGCCGCCGGGCCCCACTCCGACGACGGACTCCACGTCAGCGCCGGCCGGCTCCGGCTCCGGCTCTCTCGACGGCAAGGTCGTCGTCATCGACCCGGGCCACAACCCGAACAACTTCCGGCACACGTCCGAGATCAACCGCAAGGTGAACATCGGCACGAACTGGAAGGAGTGCGACACGACGGGTACGTCGACGAACGACGGCTACTCCGAGGCCGAGTTCACACTCGACGTCGCCCATCGCATGCGCACGCTGCTGGAGAAGCAGGGCGCCACGGTCAAGTTCACACAGGACGGCGACCGTTCCTGGGGACCGTGCGTCGACGAGCGGGCCGAGATCGGCAACAAGGCGCACGCCGACGCGGTCGTCTCCATCCACGCCGACGGCGCGGGCTCCGGCCAACGGGGCTTCCACGTCATCCTCCCCGGCAAGGTGGACGAGGGCGCCGCGAACACCGGCCCCATCGTCGCCCCCTCCCGCGCCCTCGGCGAACGCGTCGCGGGCTCCTTCGTCCGCGTCACGGGCAACGCCCCCTCCAACTACATCGGCGGCGGCACCGGTCTCGTCACGCGTAAGGACCTCGGCGGTCTCAATCTGTCAACGGTTCCGAAGGTGTTCATCGAGTGCGGCAACATGCGCGATAGCAAGGACGCGGCACAGCTCACCAGCGGAGCCTGGCGCCAGAAGGCGGCGCAAGGGATCTCTGAGGGAATCGTGAGTTTCCTGGAGAGGTAGTTCAAGCCAGAAATCGTCATGCGCATGCTCAAATACACCTCAAAACGGTTGCAGAAGCACTCCCCCCTTGATCAGCTGTCCTTGACCGAAGGCGATCAATGCCTTCTCTTTCATGACCATGGGGGATCAGTTGAAGCTCCAATCAGTCCAGCGAGGCGCCACCATTGTCGCCTTGTCCATGAGCCTGCTCGGCATGGGCGCCTCAGCACACGCCGCCCCAGGCACGAAGGGCTCCGATTTCGCGAACACGGGGGAGCGCGGCTCCGTAGCAAAGAGGCTGATCAACGTGCGCTCAATCGGAACCAAGTGCGGCAAGGAACCGATCGCGATGGCCTCAGGCCGAGGCAAGATGACGCTGCGCATAGACGAGACCCGATCCAAAGGCACAGTACTCTCGAAGAACATCGAAGCCTCGAAGGGTGTCATCAGCGCTGGCGTCGGCTGGGATGTGACGAAGTCCCGCAGCATCACCGTGAGCGGCTCTAAGGAAGTACCGCGCGGCAAGCATGGGACGTTGACGGCTTACGTGAAGTACTCCGGGAAGAAGTTCGACGTGCAGGCATGGCTCATACCGGAGGACGTAAAGTGGGTCGCTCAGAAGAACAAGACGGCTTATAAGCCGATCGGCGTCTGCTTCAAGTACAGCGAGCGATAGTCGAGTCACGAGCCACGTCCAGCCCTTGGAGAAGCGGCCCGCCGGAGATATCCCGGTGGGCCGCTTCTCGCTGCGGACCCAAGGTTGCAGTCCGCAGCTCAACTCATAGCCACCTTTGAACCGGGTCGGCCGAACTTGATCGAAATAGTAGGCATCGCATCACAAGCCGTGGATCGACGCCCATTTCCTCGCTGTAACCCGAACGCACGACCATCACCCGACGATATCGTTTGTCCTTGCGTGCAGCGGCGACGGCAACGCCCAGCACGAAACACGAAGGACCTGAAGTCATTCACTCCCCGGCCTAGAGGCCGGAGCGCATCTCTGAGTTGAGAGTCGCGCCCCGTTTGACCAGCCCCAGTCATCACCACAAGGAGGTGCATCCGATGACTACGTTCAGTTCACGTGAGAAGACCCACCGCGCCGTGCTTCCTCAGCGGCGCGCTCTGGAATCCGCAGGAGCAGACACCCCTGGGAGTAGGGACGAAACGGCTTGCGGACTCCCGGCCACCGTGCCGGGCGCGGGTGCTGAACATGGGCGAGGGGAGATCCTGTCGGCGGGCACCCATCCGGCAGGACGTCACCCCTTTCCCGCTGAAGCGGGGAAGGGCGAGACCCGTGAGGGTCATCCAGCGGTGTTCGTTCTGGACAGACACCACCAACCGCTCATGCCATGTACGCCGGCCCGTGCCCGCAAACTCCTCAGTCACGGACGAGCCGTCGTGCATCGTCACGCCCCATTTGTAATCCGCCTCAAATACCGTACCGCCGCCACCTCGGAAGTGACCGGAGTTGAGCTGGGTATCGACCCAGGCAGCAGATTCACCGGCATCGCCCTGTTCCGGGCAGTCGACGAAGCGGACGCATCCGTCCGCCACGGCCTGTTCGCGATCGAGCTCGTACACCGAGGCGGACCGATCAGCGTCAGGCTTACCTCCCGGGCCACGCTCAGGCGGGCACGCAGGCAGCGGAACCGCCGTTATCGAGCACCCCGCTTCAACAACCGCGCACGGCCTGAAGGCTGGCTCGCTCCGTCCTTGAGGCACCGGGTCGACACCATCACCGCGTGGGTGACCAGGATGACCCGCTGGGCTCCTGTGCGCGCGGTGCATGTGGAACTCTCCGTCTTTGATGCTCATGCCATGAGCGCCGGCACGTCTGCATCCGATGCCGAGTATCGAGGCGGCACGCTACAAGGAATGGAGGTGCGTGAGTACCTACTGATGAAGTGGAACCGGGCGTGCGCCTACTGCGGAGCAACGAGCACCCCTCTCAACATCGACCACATCCATCCGCGATCGCGAGGCGGATCCGACCGTGTCTCCAACCTGACCCTCGCCTGCCTTCCCTGCAACAAGCGAAAAAGCAACATGCCGGTCGAGGACTTCCTCAAGAAGAAGCCCGCTGTGCTCTCAAAGATTCTTCAACAGGCGAAGACTCCACTGCGCGACGCCGCAGCGATGAACGCGACCCGTTGCGCAGTGCTCCGAGCGCTCAAGGCCCTACACCCAGACGTACGGCCGTCCACCGGTGGCCGGACAAGATGGAATCGTCGACGCACCGCAACGCCCAAAAGTCACACCCTTGACGCCCTGTGCGTCGGAATTCTGGCAAGCGTGGTGTGCCACCCCAGAGCCATTCAAGTGGTGACGGCAACTGGACGCGGTACCTACCGTCGCACCGCCCCCGACCGATACGGCTTCCCTCGCCTCGCCCTGCCCCGCACCAAGCAATACTTCGGCTACGCAACCGGCGACCTCGTACGCGCGAACGTCCCCACCGGCAAGCGCCAGGGCAGCCACACGGGCCGCGTCGCCGTTCGCGCCACCGGCAACTTCAACATCAAGACCCGCCATGGACTGGTCCAGGGCGTCAACCACCGACACGTCCGCCTCCTCCAACGAGCCGACGGCTACGCCTACACCACACGGGCCGAAGTCGCACATGCCTGACCTGTACGTATCAATCCGTCAACGGTTTCCAAGTCATACGGCTGTTCGCGCAGCGGCGCGATAACAAGAACGCGGCGCTGCTGACCAGCGGCGTGGGGCGCCGCAAGTGCGGGCGTGGAGTCTCTGAAGGGATCGTGAGTTTCCTGCGGGGGTAGTGGTCCACGGGCTGATCCCGGCGGACAACCTCGTCGGTCGGACGATAAGGTCGGCCATACGATGAGGGGCCACCCCCGCGCTTCACACAGGGGCCTGACGGCGACATGGTGACAGCGACGCCTCTACCGACGACGAGACGACCTACGAAGGACCTTTGAAGTGAATATCCGCTCCCTCACTCGAGGCGACGGCGTGGTGATCGGAGCAGCGGTATTGCTGTTCATCGCGTCCCTCCTCGATGTCGCCAGCTGCGACGGCCCTGACGCATACTGCAGCAACGTGCCGAACGCGTGGGGCTTCAACCTTGGCCTCGGGCTCGGCACCTACATGACTGGCGTGATCGGCGGTGCGCTCGTCGCGCTGGCCCGTCTGCTGCCTCAGCCGCGCAAGGTCGCGGGTCTTGACCTGGGACCCGTCGGTGTCGCACTCACGGTCGCGTCCGCCTGGGCCCTGCTGTGGTGGACGATCGACGTGGACGGTGTGGGTGCCGGACTCATCCTCGGCCTGATCGCCGCCCTGATCCTCGCCGGCGGCGCCATCGCCACCCCCCTCGTCCCCGCCCTCCAGGCCGCCCTCCTCCCGGCCCCCAGCCCCTCCGCTCCGCAGCCCTACGGCGGGCAGCCGCAGGGTGGTTACGGTTACCCCGGGGCCCAGCAGCCGCAGCCCTACGGTGGGCAGCCGCAGGCCGGGCAGCCATTCGGGGGTGGGCAGCCGCAGGCTCCCGCGCCGACCGCCGGTGGGGACTTCTCGCCGTTCTGGTTCGCCGTGCCCGTGCCGCGGCCCCTGTTCGCGGAGGACGGCTCGCCGGCGCCGATCGCCGAACTGGCGCCGGGCACCTGGTACCTGGCCGTCGAGCAGCGTGGCGCCACCCTGGTCGCGCAGACGCAGGACGGCCGTCGTGGTGTTCTCCAGGACACCTCGGGCATTCAGCGCGGCTGAGTCGCACAGCAAGCCGTACCGCGGCCCCTCACCCTTCCCGGTGAGGGGCCGTTGTCGTACAGTCGCCCTCCGGTCCAAAGACCTGACGATCCGTCAGTAGGAGGCAGGCTTATGCGGCTCGGGCTCGCACTCGGGTACTGGGGGCGCGGCCCCTCCCCGGACCACGTACCGCTCGCCCAGGAGGCGGAGCGGCTCGGCTACGACTCCGTGTGGACCGCCGAGTCCTGGGGCTCGGACGCCTTCACCGCGCTCACCTGGATCGCCGCGCGGACGTCGACGATCAGGCTCGGTACCGCCGTCGCGCAGATGGCCGCCCGCTCCCCCACGACCACCGCCATGCACGCCCTCACCCTCGACCACCTCTCCGGCGGGCGGATGATGTTGGGGCTCGGGCTGTCCGGGCCGCAGGTGGTGGAGGGGTGGTACGGGCGGCCGTTCCCGAAGTCGCCGCTCACCGCGACGAGGGAGTACGTCGATGTCGTACGCCAAGTGCTGCGGCGCGAGGGGCCGGTGGCGCTGGACGGGCGTTTCCACTCCCACCCGTACAGCGGGCCGGACGGCACCGGCATCGGGAAGGCGCTGAAGCCGATCACGCATCCGCTGCGGGCGGACCTTCCCGTGCTGCTGGGTGCCGAGGGGCCGAAGAACGTGGCCCAGACCATCCGGATCGCCGACGGCTGGCTGCCGTTGTACTGGTCGCCGAGCAGGCCCGACGTGTACGGGGAGACCGTCGCCGAGTTGCCCGAGGGGTTCCTCGTCGCGCCGATGGCCCGGGTCCAGGTCTGCGACGACGTCTCCGAGGGGCTGTTGCCCGTCAAGGCCATGCTCGGGTTCTACATCGGCGGCATGGGCCACGCGGCCCGCAACTTCCACGCCGACCTGATGGCGCGCATGGGGTATGAGGAGGAGGCGCGGCGGATCCAGGAGCTGTTCCTCAGCGGTCGTAAGGAGGAGGCCGTGCTCGCCGTGCCGGACGCGTTCGCCGACGAGATCTCGCTGGTCGGGCCGCGTGAACGGATCGCCGAGCGGCTGGAGTTGTGGCGCAAGGGGCCGGTGACCGATCTGCTGGTGCTCTCGCCCGACCGGCCCACGCTGCGTCTGCTCGCCGAGCTCAACTCATAGCTTCGGTAGAAGAGTTCATTGGAATACCGAGATCGGGTCCAGGGTGAGTTCGCCCGTCGTGGCGTTCCAGGCGCGTACCCGGCCCAGGCAGGTGGCGGGGAACTCCTCGTCCGCCGAGTAGCGGTCGACGCGGAACTCCTCCTCGCGCACCCAGGACCTCTCGCAGGTGATCTTCACCTGCGCGCGGGGTTCGCCGGTGCCGTAGCGGGCGCGCAGGACGACGTCCTCGCCGTCCCCGCGGACGGTGAACAGGCCGGAGACCGAGACGTACGTCCCCCTGACCGCGGTCAGCGGGGTGCCCCTGGCCTCGGTGCCGCGCAGTTCGTCGGCGAGGGCCGCGGTGAGGAAGAGCTGCCCGGTCGCGAGGTCGGCGTCCACCACCATGTCCCGGGCCCGCAGCCGGTCCATGATCAGGCGGATCGTCTTCATGGGCGTGTTGGGCTCCCAGTACTCCCTGCGCGTCTGCGTGTTGGTGTCGCGCTCGGCCCGGCCGCCGACGGTGAAGCGGCCGAACAGCCCGAAGCCGGTGGAGACGCTGGTCTCGTGGGAGACGTTCACGTCGGCCTTCGGTATGCCGAGGATGTCCGCGACGCCCTCGACCCGCGTCTCGTGGAGATAGATGCACATGCCGGAGAACATGCGGCCGTCCCGCACGCGCCGTCTGCGCCGGGCGGCCACCCAGCGGGCCACCACGTACTGCGCCACCACGGCGACGCACACCGCTGTCAGGAGCCAGACGACCATCCAAGGCCACCGCAGGCTCCACCACTGACTGTCAATGACACCCACGGATCTCCTTGAAGGCGTCGGAGAGGGATGACTCGTCGGCGTCGACCATTCGGCCTCCGGTCGCGCGGGCAGCCTTGTCCAGAGCCGCCGCGTCGGCCTCGCCGAAGTGGACGGGGAAGGTGGGCACTTCGCGTGCTTCGGCGCCCAGGCGCTCGTACCGGCGCAGGAACTCCGCGTAGGAGATGCCCGCGTTGCTCTCGCCGTCCGTCATCAGCACGATGGCGACGGGCCGTTCGGGTGCCTCGCGCACGGCGTCGGTGGCGATGCGGTAGCCGCGGTCGAGGGCGGACCAGACGGCGGTGGAGTCGTCGAAGGAGCCGGCGGCCACGACCTTGCCGAGGGCGCGCAGGTCGCCGTCGCCGCGCACGGTGACCGTGCGTTCCTGGAGGACCCGCCCGCCGAACCGTACGACGGTGAGGTGTTCGCCCCGGTAGAAGCGGGCGAACTTGCCGGTGGAGGTGGGGTCGGCGCCGCTGAGCCCGGCGAACGCGGCGCGCAGGCCGGCGATCCGCTCGCCGCGCATGGAGCCGGAGAAGTCGAGCAGGAACACCACCTGGTCGGTGGTGGCGCTCGCGGGATCGCCGTAGTCGGCGACGAGCCGTTCCACGACGGAGAGCCGGTCGGGGTAGGACAGGGCGTTGCCGACCGCCTCGCGCAGCGGCTCGGCCGGGGTGACGTCCTGGTTGACCGGGCGGCGCCAGGTGCGCCGCATCAGCTCGCGCTGCACGTCGTCCCGCAGCAGCCAGTCGACGACCTTGCGGTAGGCGCCCCGCTCGTCGGTGTCGAGGAGGAGCAGCGGGAAGTCGGACAGCACCATGCCGTCGTCGGGGTGGACGATCCGCAGGGGTTCGCGCAGTTTCTTCGAGGCGTTGAGGGAGAGCAGCTCCGACTCGTGGGCGATCAGCGCGTTCGCCTCGCCCTGATGGCCCAGGTAGGCGGCGATGAGCTCCCGCGAGCTGGCGCCGGTGAGGGTCTGGCCGGAGCGGAAGCCGCGCAACCGGTCGCAGGAGACGTCCTGTTCGCGCAGTGCGCTGCCGGTGCCGGCGGCGGCGGTGGCGACGCCGACGAGGGCCGCGCGCCCGGTGTCGCTGCTGCGCGGATCGGCCATCCCGAACCGTACGGTGCCGTCGGCCGCCGCGTCCGCGATGTCCGCCCAGGACAGCCTCGCGTCCGGCGACCGGGCCGTCAGCGTGTCGACGGTCCCCGGGGTGAGGCCGACGACCACGGGCGAGCGCATGATCGGCGTCGACTCGGGGCGGGCCGCCCGTTCGCCCTTGTCCTGGAGCCGCAGCAGGAAGGAGCGGTCGGAGGCCGGCCAGGCCAGGTCGTACGACGAGCCGCGGGCGCCGGACAGGTCGGCCGTGGCCCGGTAGTCCATGTCGAGCTCGACGCCGGTGTCGTCCTTCAGGTCGCCCAGCAGTGGTTCCAGGTCGGCGAGTTCGGGGCTGGCGAGGACGCGCAGGGTGACGTCCTCGTCTCCGCCGCCGCAGGAGGTGAGGGCGGCGAGCAGGGTCAGCGTCAGGCAGGCGGTGAGGGTGCGGCGCTTCACGGGGTGTCCCGGACGGCCGGGGGGCAGGTGCCCACGGAGTCGATGATCTCCTCCAGGACGTCCAGGTCGGGTTCGTAGACCTTGGTCTCGTCGCGGTTGGGTCTCGGCACCTGGATGCCGTGGTCGTCCAGGTAGCCGTTGAGCTGGTCGCTGGTGCCGTCCTCGCCGGAGAAGCGGACGCGGAAGCCCAGTTCGATGGCTCGCCGGCGCAGTTCGGGGTCGTCCTGGATGACGCGGACGAGCCGGTCGCCCTCGCCGCTGAGGGAGATGAGCTGGGGCTCGGTGAGGGCGTAGGGCGTCGGGTAGAGCAGGACGCGGTCGGTGTCGGCCTCGCCGTGCTCGCGCTCGTGGGCGATCTGGTGGGCAAGGTACTGGTGCTCGTAGATCAGGGAGATGGGCGCGATGCTCTCGCCGAGGTCGGAGAGGTAGCTGTCGGCCTGTTCGTCGGCCCACATGCCCTGGAGGTCGATGAGGGGTTTGATCTTCCGGGCGACGGTCCGGGCCTCCGCCATCGCCTTGGTCTCGTCGGCCTGGCCGGCGCCGGGTGTGCTGTCCCCGTTGGCCACGAACGCGAGGATGCTCAGGTAGGTGCCGGCGGCGTTGGACTCGCAGACGCTGGAGGTGCGCACCAGGACCCGGCCGCTGTTGCTTCGGCCGCCGGGCCGGTCGAAGCCGATGCCGTTCCAGGTGTCGGCGCGTTCGGTGACGCCGTCCCGGTCCTGATCGCCGGTCAGGGCCCGGTCCTTGGTGCCGACCCTGCCGTCGAGCAGGCCCATGAAACGGTCCATGTCGAGGTCGTAGTAGAGCGTCCGGCCGCCGGCGGCCGGGGCCGGGGGGGTGGCCACGCCCATCTTCTCCAGGGTCTCGGCGTAGGCCCGGAACGTGCCGAGCACCAGCGGTGTCACGAAGGGGCGCACCGAACGCACCGAGCGGTCCTGCCGGTCGAGGATCAGCTTGGCCGCGGGCTGGCCGGACGGGAAGACGGCGTCCATGCCCGTCAGGGACTGCGTGGCGATGCCGCGGGAGCCGAGGCGGTGGATGTCGACGCGCAGGCCGTGCTTCAGCAGCAGTCGCTGCACCTCGGGGTCCTTGAAGTAGTCGGACTTGGAGGCCATCCTGGCCTCGATCGTGACGACCCGGTCGAACGGCCGCAGCGCGTTGCCCGTGACCAGCAGGGCGATCAGCCCGGCCAGGGCGAGCGGAAGGGCGAGAAGGACGTGGACCGGTAAGCGTGCGCGAGGGCGGTTCCTGTCACGGGTGCGCAGTCGTGGTTCCTGCGCGGTGCGGGGTCTGTCGGCTTCGGATGTGGCGTGCGGTCTGTCTGCTTCGGACACCGGCCCTCCTGCCCTCTCCGGGAGGAGGATCGTCGATGTTCACGATGACCGGTGAACGACATTGCGGGGAACGCCAGTTGAACGTAGCGCCCCGTTCACGTCTCGGCTTCCCGTCGCACGCAGCAGGTTTCGTTCACGCATCAAGGGCAACCCGGAGGGCATGTCCCCTCGATATAGCGCCAACCAGGCCGGCCGGGTCATCGCGATCGTCGCCGATGTCATGGCCCTCATTCTGGGCCTGTGGATTCTGATGTATCTGCTGGACGCGAACCCGGCGAACGACTTCGTCCAGTTCGTCCATGACGCGGCCCGCTGGCTGGCCGGCTGGTCGCACGACCTGTTCACGTTCGACGAGGAGTGGGCGAGGGTGGTCGCCGGTTACGGGCTGGCCGCGGTCGTGTACCTGTTCGTGGGTCACGCCATCGCCGGCCGAGTGCACCGCCACTGAGGCGACCCGGGCGAGCCGAGCACGCCCGCGGTGGCGCACCCCGCTTGCCTTCAGCCGCAGCAGTCCGGGTCCAGCCCCGCGGGCAGGCGGTCCCCGCCGAACACGGCGCAGGTCGCCTCGTGCCCGCCGAGCGCCGCGACGGCCAGCAGCAGGGAACCGGCGGTCCAGGTCGTCAGTTCGCGGGGCCAGACGGCCTCGTCCTCGAAGACGTACCCGGTCCAGTACAGCCCGCTCTCGGCATCCCGCAGATGCTGGATCGACTGCAGGATGTCCAGCGCCCGGTCGGACTCGCCCATCGCCCACAGGGCCAGGGCGAGTTCGGCCGACTCGCCGCCCGTCACCCACGGGTTCGGTACGACGCACCGGACCCCGAGGCCGGGCACGACGAAACGCTCCCAGCCCTCCTCCATTCGGGACTTGGCCTCGGCGCCCGTGAGCGCGCCGCCCAGCACGGGGTAGTACCAGTCCATGGAGTAGCGGTCCTTGTCGAGGAACCGCTCCGGATGCCGGCGTATCGCGTGCCGCAGCGCGCCCGCGGCCAACTCCCAGTCCGGTTGCGGCTCTTCGCGCTGCTCGGCGATGGCGAGAGCGCACCGCAGGGCGTGGTGGATCGAGGAGGAACCGGTGAGCAGAGCGTCCGGGTTCGCCGTGCCGTCCTCGTCGCGCCGCCAGCCGATCTGCCCGCCGGGCTGCTGGAGTTGCAGGACGAACTCGATGGCGGCGTAGACGGACGGCCACATGCGGTCGAGGAAGGTGTCGTCGCCGGTGGAGAGGTAGTGATGCCACACGCCCACCGCGATGTAGGCGACGAAGTTGGTCTCGCGTCCGGTGTCGGTGACGTCGTCGAAGGCACCGTCCGCGTAGGCCGCGTACCAGGAGCCGTCGTCGTTCTGATGCGTCGCCAGCCAGGTGTACGCCCGCTCGGCCGCCGCGTGTTCACCGGCGGTGTCCAGCGCCATCGCGGCCTCGACGTGGTCCCAGGGGTCGAGGTGGTGCCCGCGGAACCACGGGATCGCCCCGTCCTCCCGCTGCACCGCGAGGATGCCGGCCACGGTCGCGGCGGCCTCCTCGGCGGTGAGGACCCCGGGCAGGACGAGGTGTTCTGTCCGGGGGGTGGTCACTTGGCGGCCGCCTCGGAGGTCTCGGAGGTCTCGGAGGTCTCGGACAGCCGCGGCAGGTGCGGCTTGGTCGCGTACGCCACGAAGCTCTTGCCGATCAGCGGGTTCAGCGCCTGCTCGGCGACCCGGGTGGCCAGCGGCTTCTTCATGATGTCCCAGACCAGCAGCTTGTGGTACGCCCGCACCGGCAGCGCCTTGTCGTTGTCGACACCGAACGCGCACTTGAGCCACCAGTACGGCGAGTGCAGCGCGTGGGCGTGGTGGGTGCCGTACGGCTTGAGGCCCGCACCGCGGATCTTCGCGAGGAGTTCGTCCGCCTTGTAGATGCGGATGTGGCCGCCCTCGACCTCGTGGTACTCGTCGGACAGCGCCCAGCACACCTTCTCGGGGCCGTAGCGCGGGACGGTGATGGCGATCCGGCCGCCGGGCTTGAGCACCCGCACCATCTCGGCGAGTACGCCCTTGTCGTCCGGGATGTGCTCCATGACCTCGGAGATGATCACGACGTCGAAGGACTCGTCGGGGAAGGGCAGCGCGAGCGCGTCGCCCTCCATCGCCGTGGCGGTGGCGCCCTCGGGGGCCTCGCCGGCCTCCTTCATCGCCGCGAACCACTTCGCGACCTCGCGGATCTCCTCGCCGTTCTGGTCCAGCGCCACGACCTGGGCGCCGCGCCGGTAGCACTCGAACGCGTGCCGGCCGGCACCGCAGCCGAGGTCCAGGACGCGGTCGCCCGGGGCGAGCGGGAACCGGGAGAAGTCGACGGTCAGCACGAGGCCCTGCCTTCGGGGTTGGATGCGGCGAGTTGCTTGGGGGCGAATGTCTGGGGGGCCGCGGAGCGGTCCGGTGTCGTGCCGGCGGAGCGGGCGACGGCCTCCCGGTACCGGGCCACCGTCCCCTCGGCGGCTCGCGCCCAGGTGAAGTGGCGCAGCACCCGCTCACGTCCGGCGGCACCAAGGCGTACTCGCAGTTCCGGGTCGCCCAGCAGCCGGCTCAGTCCGGCGGCCAGCGCCCCGGCGTCCCCCGGCGGCACCGCCAGACACGTCTCGCCGTCGCGTCCGGCGACCTCGGGAATCGCCCCGCCGGTCGTGGCGACGAGCGGCGTCCCGGTGGCCATGGCCTCGGCGGCCGGCAGGGAGAAGCCCTCGTACAGCGACGGCACGCAGGCGACCTCGGCCGAGCGGACCAGGTCGACGAGTTCGGCGTCGGAGATGCCCTTGACGAACTCGACGGCGCCTTCGAGGCCGTAGCGCTCGACGGCCTGCGCGACCGGGCCCTCGGTGGGCCGCTTGCCGACGACGACGAGATGGGCGTCGGGGTGCTCGGTGCGGACCTTGGCGAGCGCCTCGACGAGGAAGACCAGGCCCTTGAGCGGGACGTCCGCGCTGGAGGTCGTGACGATGCGGCCGGGGATCCGCCGGACCGACGGATCCGGCGAGAAAAGGTCGGTGTCGGCGCCGATGTGCACCACGTGGACGCGGTCCTGGGCGACGCCGAGGTGGTCGACGATCTCCTGGCGGGACGTGCCGGAGACGGTGAGGACGGACGGCAGGCGGCGCGCCACGCGCTTCTGCATCCGGGTGAAGGCGTACCAGCGCCGCACCGACATCCGCCGGCGCCACCCGTCCGCGGCGTCCAGCTCCAACTGGCGGTCCACGGTGATGGGGTGGTGGATGGTGGTGACGAGCGGGGCGCCGACATCGCCCAACAGGCCGTAACCCAGGGTCTGGTTGTCGTGCACGACGTCGAAGTCGCCGCTGCGGGTGCGCAGCAGGCGGCGGGCGCGCAGCGAGAAGGTCAGCGGCTCGGGGAAGCCGCCGGTCCACATCGTCCCCACTTCCAGGGCGTCGATCCAGTCGCGGTACTCGTCGCGTCCGGGCGTGCGGAAGGGGTCGGGCTGGCGGTAGAGGTCGAGGCTGGGGAGCTCGGTGAGGGTCAGCCGGCCGGCGTACTCCGCGCCCTCGTCGAGGACGGGGTAGGGCTGGGAGCCGATGACCTCGACGCGGTGGCCGAGGCGGGCCAGCTCGCGGGAGAGATGACGTACGTAGACGCCCTGGCCGCCGCAGAACGGGTTCCCTTTGTAGGTGAGAAGCGCGATGTCGAGCGGTCGCTCGCCGTCGGCGGCAAGGTCCTCCGAGGCCGCGGCCTCCCTGGCCCCAGCGGTCACTCCGGACCCCCTTCTCCCTGCACTGTCCCGCGAGATTACGCCGGGACGCTAATCTAGAACAAGTTTCAGACTTGATCGTTCAAGAGGCTCTGAATCTACCGGCAGGTAGCGCCGCTGTGAGCGATGGATCAGGTGATTCACGCCACGACCGAGGCCCTGGCATGCTCTGTCCGGTCACTCACCCTCACCGACTGTCACGGAACGGGATCCATGCCTGCGGAAGCCAGTAGCGCGAGCCCCTCCTCACCGCCTCTCACCGAGCGGCAGGAGGCCCGTCGCCGACGCATCCTGCACGCCAGCGCGCAGCTCGCCAGCCGGGGCGGCTTCGACGCCGTTCAGATGCGCGAGGTCGCGGAGTCCTCACAGGTGGCGCTCGGCACGCTGTACCGCTACTTCCCGTCCAAGGTGCATCTGCTGGTCGCCACGATGCAGGACCAGTTGGAGCACATGCACGGCACGCTCCGGAAGAAGCCGCCGCAGGGCGCGACCGCCGCCGAGCGGGTCGCGGAGACCCTGATGCGGGCGTTCCGGGCCCTGCAGCGCGAGCCGCATCTGGCGGACGCGATGGTCCGTGCGCTGACCTTCGCCGACCGCAGCGTCTCCCCCGAGGTCGACCAGGTCTCCCGGCAGACCACGGTGATCATCCTGGACGCGATGGGCCTGGAGAACCCGACGCCCGAGCAGCTCTCCGCCGTCCGGGTGATCGAGCACACCTGGCACTCGGCCCTGATCACCTGGTTGTCCGGACGCGCCTCGATCGCCCAGGTGAAGATCGACATCGAGACGGTGTGCCGCTTGATCGACCTGACGAGCCCGGAAGAGCGCTGACCGCCCCGCGGCACACGTAAGACCTACGAGACGGGTTCCCTTCGCCGGCATGGTCCGGATCAGGTGTTGGGGGTCGCCTTCCGGTCGTACGCCGCGTACGACCTTCCGGCCTCTCAGCCCGACCGTCGACGTCGGCACCGGCGGAAACCCTGTGTCTCTCGCCAGAGTCGGCTACTCCGGTCGGACTCCCTCACTCGCCTCGTAGGCCGACTTCCAGAATAGAACGAATGCCCGGAAATGAACCCGTCCAGAGGAAGATTTCTGGTGCTATTCCTCGGGCGGGAACACCGGCTCCCCGCTCCCGAGCAGGGTGATCACGATCGCCTCGACGGGGCAGCTCTCCGCCGCCGCCAGGATCCGCTCGTTCGCGTCGGTCTCCGGGTCGGCCGGATGGGACTGGCGGCCGGTGTCGAGGCGGAAGCCGTCGGGGGCGTGGTGGACGCACTGGGCCGAGCCGATGCACACCGACCGGTCGACCTCGACTTGCCAGCGGTCACCCATCCCCTACGCCTCCCAGCCGGCCGGGAGGTGGATCATCTTGTGCTCCAGATACTCGCCGAAGCCCTCGGGCCCGAACTCCCGGCCCAGTCCGGAGTTCTTGTAGCCGCCGAACGGGCCCAGCATGTCCAGGCTGAAGGTGTTCACCGAGTACGTCCCGGTACGGACCTGCCGCGCGATCTCGATGCCGTGCCCGGTGTCGGCGGTCCAGACGCTGCCGCTGAGGCCGTAGTCGGAGTCGTTGGCGATCTTCACGGCCTCGGACTCGTCGCCGTAGGGAAGGAGGCAGATCACCGGCCCGAAGATCTCCTCGCGGGCGATCCGCATGGAGTTCTCGACGTCCCCGAAGAGCGTCGGCTCGACGTACCAGCCCTTGTCCCGCCCCGCCGGTCGCCCGCCGCCGACCAGGATCTTCGCGCCTTCCTCCTGCCCGATGCGGATGTAGTCGAGGTTGCGGCGCTGCTGCCGCTGCGCGACCAGCGGGCCCACCTGGGTCGCCGGGTCGAGCGGGTCGCCGACCACCAGCGCGCCGGCCGCGGCGGCGAAGGCCTCGGCGAACTCGTCGTAGCGGGAGCGCGGGAGCAGGATGCGGGTCTGGGCGACGCACGCCTGGCCGTTGTTCATCCAGGCCGCCGGCACGACACCGGCGACGGTCGCCTCGACGTCGGCGTCCGGCAGGACGACGGCCGCCGACTTGCCGCCCAGCTCCAGCGTCACACGGGTGAGATTGCGGGCGGCGACCTCCATGACGCGCTTGCCGGCGGCCACCGAGCCGGTGAAGGAGACCTTGTCGATCGAGGGATGCCCGACGAGATACTCGCTCACATCACGGTCCGCGGGAAGGACGGACAGCACGCCCTCGGGCAGCCCGGCGTCCTTCGCCATCTCGGCGAGGAGATAGGCGTCGAGCGGCGACTCGGGCGAGGGCTTGAGGATGACCGTGCAGCCGGTGAGCAGCGCGGGTGCGAGCTTGGCGGCGGCGACGAACTGCGGGACGTTCCAGGGGACCACGGCCGCCACGACCCCGACGGGCTCGCGCCGCACGAGGATCTTCCCCAGCACCCCGTCGCGTGTCTCCTCGTAGGTGAAGTTCCGGGCGACCGTGATCGCCGCGTCCCAGACCATCATCGCGCCGAGGGCCTGGGCGAGGACGCTCCAGGAGTACGGGGAGCCGTTCTCGGAGGAGATCACGCGGGCGATCTCCTCGTGCCGAACGGCGATCGCGTCCTTGATGCGGGTGACGACCTCGATCCGCTCTTCGAGGCTCATCCGCGGCCAGGGCCCCTCGTCGAACGCCTTGCGCGCCACCGCGACGGCCCGGTCGACGTCGGCGGGCGAGGCGTGCGGCACGCGTCCGATGACCTCTTCCGTGTGCGGCGAGATCACCTCGATGACGTCCTTGCCCAGGGGGTCGGTCAACTCCCCGCCGATGAACAGCTGTCCGTGTTCCACGAGCTCGGTCATGGCCGACTGCCTTCCCGGTGCGTGACTCTGACGATCCATCAGATCTACGGCACTGATACCAGTTCCGTCCGGAGTAGTCCACGGACCGCACGTAGATGACTCGGGCTCCCATCGGAACCTGTTCTAGTTATAGTGATCGGGTCGGCCGGAACGTGTCGCGGCGATTGGGGAACCCATGACGCAGATGTACGACCACGGCGGCGGCGTGAAGTCGATCCGGGTCCCCATCCCCGACAACCCCCTGGGCCACACCCTGGTGTACGTCGTCGACACCGACCGGGGCCCGGTGCTCGTCGACACCGGCTGGGACGACCCGACGTCCTGGGACACCCTCGCCGAGGGCCTCGCGGCGTGCGGCACCGGGCCCGGCGAGATCAACGGCGTGGTGATCACCCATCACCACCCCGACCATCACGGTCTGTCGGGCAAGGTGCGCGATGCGTCGGGCGCCTGGATCGCGATGCACGCGGCGGACGCGGCGATCGTCAGGCGCACCCGCACGACCCGCCCCGACCGCTGGTTCACCTACATGGCGGCCAAACTCACGGCGGCCGGCGCCCCCGAGGACCACGTGGCCCCGCTACGCACGGCTCGCCGCCCCAGCACGATGCCGGGCTTCACCCCGGCCGCCCCCGACCGCGAGATCGTCCCCGGCGAACTCCTCGACCTCCCCGGCCGCCGCCTGCGCGCGATCTGGACGCCGGGCCACACCCCCGGCCATGTCTGCCTCCACCTGGAGGAGGACCACCCCGCGCGACTCCCGGGCCACGGCCGCCTCTTCTCCGGCGACCACCTGCTCCCCGGGATCACCCCGCACATCGGCCTGTACGAGGACCCCGACGACACGACAGTGACCGACCCGCTGGGCGACTACCTTGCTTCCCTGGAACGCATCGCCGCCCTGACCCCGGCGGAGGTACTCCCGGCCCACCAGCACACGTTCACGGACGCCCCCGCCCGCGTACGCCGGCTCCTCACCCACCACGAGGACCGCCTCACCGACCTCCTCACCCTCCTCGCCACTCCCCTCACCCCCTGGCAACTCGCCGAACGCATGGAGTGGAACCGCCCCTGGGCCCAGATCCCGTACCCGTCCCGCAACATCGCGATCGCGGAGGCGGAGGCACATCTGAGGCGGCTGGTGAAGCTGGGGAGGGCGGAGGCGGTGGCGGGGAGTGAGCCGGTGGCTTATGTGGCGGTGTGAGAACAGAAGGTCTGCCGGGTACCGGGACCGCTGTGCTCATGTCGCGCAGCAGTGCTCTTACCTGCACTCACAGGGCCGTTCTCCTCGAACGGGGTTGGCCGGAGGTCGTCTTGTCATGGGCCTTGCGCGAATGCAGCATGAAGGTGTCGAGTTGCCGACGCCGCTGCCGGAATACCCAGTACGGGACGCGACACAATTGCGGGTTCTAGGTGCTCCGGGGCGCATCACCCGAGGGGAACTGTCATGCACAGCGACGTAGAGAACCGCGCCGCCGCACGCGCAGTGGGTGAAACCCCTCGTGCCGCGGGCAAGGCAGACCACCCCGGTCGCGAGCAGCTCACGAAACTGAGTCTCCGAAGTGAGTCGGTCGTCATGCGCGCCACGTCGATCGGCGACAACGCCTCCGCAGGATTCAACTCCCACATCTGAACGGAGCGGAACGACGTGCCGGCGCCAATGGCAGCACGGCCCTTCCGGCAGTTCGTAGTGAAGGTTCACAGTCGGTGCGACCTGGCCTGTGACCACTGTTATGTCTACAAACACGCAGATCAGAGCTGGCGCCGCCGCCCCCGGGTAATGGCGCCGCACGTCGTCAGGGCCACCGCCGAACGCATCGCCGAGCATGCCCGGGCGCACCGGCTCAAGCGGGTCACCGTCGTTTTGCACGGCGGGGAACCATTGCTCGCCGGTCCCGAACGACTGGCTGCCCTGGCACGCGAACTGCGCCGTTCGCTGGACGGCATCGCGGTGCTCGACCTCCGTATGCAGACCAACGGACTGCTCCTCGACGACGAATTCTGCGCGCTCCTGGTACGTGAGCGCATCCACGCGGGCGTCTCCCTGGACGGAGACAGGGTCTCCCACGACCGTCACCGGGTGCGGGCCGACGGGGCCGGGAGCTACGACGACACGGTGCGGGCGCTTCGACTGCTCGGACAGCCCGCCCACCGTCCGGCGTTCGCGGGCCTGTTGTGCACCGTGGACGTGAACAACGACCCGGACGCCGTCTATGACGCGTTGGCCGAAGTACGGCCTCCGCGCGTGGACTTCCTGCTTCCCCATGCCACATGGGACCACCCGCCGGCCCGGCCGCGCGGCAGCACGGACTATGCGGACTGGCTGATCGCCTCGTACGAGCGGTGGAACGCGGACGGCCGGCCCTTCAGCGTCCGCGTGTTCGAGTCGGTGGAGGCCGCGGCGACGGGCGAGCCCGGCTTCACCGAGGCACTCGGGCTCGGCAGCCCCGACCTCCTGGTGATAGAGACGGACGGGGCGATCGAACAGGCCGACTGGCTCAAGACGGTGGCCGAGGGCGCCCCGGAGACCGGCTATCACGTCCTGGTCAACAGCTTCGACGAGGCCGCTCGACACTCCGGCTTCCAAGCCCGGAGCCTGGGCCTGGACGGGCTGTCCGCGCAGTGCCGGGCATGCCCGGTGGTGAACATCTGCGGCGGCGGTCTCTACGGGCACCGGTTCAGAACCGGCAGCGGATTCGTCAACCCGTCCGTGTATTGCGCCGACTTGCTCAAGCTCATCCAGCACATACGGTCGACCGCCCCCAAGACACAACGACACTCCGTGCCGCCGGCCGACATCGGCGCGCTCACCGGCGGCGGTGCGCTGGAGCACGCGGCCGTACTGCGTCTGTCGGAAGCACAGTTGGACCTGCGCCGCGCGATGCTGGCCTATCTTCTCCGCGCCGGCGTCGGCTCGCAGGACACCTGGCAAGCCTTGCTGGAGTTGGACGGCCCAGACCTGGACGCCGTGCTCGCGGACCCCGCGGTCCATTCCTGGGCGGTGGCGGCATGCTCCTCCGACGCGCACGGACAGGCGGCACCGGACACCGACCTCCTCGAAGGGCTGGCTCTGGCGACAGCCGTCCGCGCACGGTGTCGTCTGGAGCTCACGGTTCGAGTGGGCGCGGATGGCGTCGTGCCGCTTCCGTCGGTCGGCCGACTGCGTCTGCTGCCCGACCGCGGGTCCCTCGTGGCCGGAGACAGAGTCCGGTTGGGCACGAACAGCGGGCGCGTGTGGCGGGCCGACGGCGGCACGGCCAGCTGGGAACCCGTGCAACGCCTGTCGAGCGAGGGGTTGGAGGTGAGACTGCAGCGAGACGATTCCCGCACGACGGACAGCGGCACTCCGGCCGACCTCACGGCCACTTGGCGAGCGTCTCTGGCAGCTGCTTGGGGCGTTCTTGCCCGTCGGCACCCACACCAAGCCGCCGCGCTGGCGGCCGGGGTGAACACGCTGGTGCTGCTCGACAGCGCTCCGTCGGAGGACGCCTCCCGCCCACCCTTCGGCGCTCTGGCGCTGGCGCCGACCGACACCGAGCAGGACCTCGTCGCGGCCATGCTCCGAGAGTGGCAATACGCGAAGTTCGCAGCCCTCCGCGACCTGCTCGACCTGGGCGGCACAGGCCAGGAGGCGGCATTGCGACGGGCGTACGCCCGACTGGCCGTGGCCCGAGCATGGCACGCCCGTCGAGGACGGGCCGCCCGGGCCGAGGCGGAACTCTGGGGGAAGCAGACCCTCGCCGCGCTGGACGCCTTCGCCGCAGAGACCGACGCCCCCACTTCAGCCGGCCTGCGCATGGCAACGGACATCAGGACGGCCGCTCACTCGCTCATGACGGGCCCATGACGACGCCGTACACGGGTCCCGGGCTGGCCGACGACCTACAGGCACTCGGACTGCGGTCGGGCGACATCGTCCTGGTGCATTCCTCGCTGCGCCGCATCGGCCGTACCGAACACGGAGCGGCGACGGTCGTCGAAGGCTTGCGAGCCGTCATCGGCCCTGCGGGCACCGTCGTCGTGCCGACGTTTACGGCGGCCAACTCGCTGTCCTCCTCCACCTACCGCGAACGGATCAAGGGCATGACCCGGCCGGAGATCGCCGCGTTCCGGGAGACGATGCCCGGGTTCGACGCGGCCACCACGCCCAGCGATGGCATGGGAGCGGTCGCCGAGTGGGTGCGCCGTACGCCGGGGGCGCGGCGCAGCACTCACCCACAGACGTCGCTGGCCGCGTCGGGCCCACTTGCCGCTGCCCTGACTCGGGACCACCCGCTCACCTGCCACCTCGGGGAGTCCTCTCCGCTGGGGCGCCTCTATGGGCTCGACGCCCGTATCTTGCTGCTGGGCGTGGGCTTCGAGTCGTGCACGGCTTTTCACCTCGGCGAATACCGATTGCCCGACCCTCCCCTGCGTCGCTACGACTGTGTGGTCGCCCACGGACGGCAGGAGGGCGGGGAACCAGGGCGGCGATGGCTGTCATTCGAGGATGTGGCCTTGGACGACGGGGACTTCGCATACCTTGGGGCCTGGCTGGAGCGCCGACGCTCGGACACTGGGGCGAGCATCGTGCGGTGCGGTCGAGTGGGCGGAGGAATTGCCCGGCTCCTCCCTATGGCTCATTCGGTGGACTTGGCTGTGGAATGGTTCAAGGAACACCGCACGGCTGGAGGGGGCAGCGCAGGTGACCGAATCCCACTTATCGGGCCGCCCGGCTGACAGCCAGGATCTGTACTTTTTCCACAGCTACGCGCAGGTGCCCGGCGCCGCCGGCCTGCGTGCGCCGGACGAGCGGCAGGAGGCGTTCCATCAGCTGCTGTGCCAGTTCGTCCTGCAACTGACCACGCACGACGGGGAAACCCCGATCGGCTTCCTCGACAAGCGCATGCCCCTGGGCGGCGAGTGGGAGAAGAACCTGAAGGAGGCGCTGGCGACCTGCCGGGTCTTCATGCCGGTGTATTCACCCCGGTATTTCGCCAGTCACTGGTGCGGGGTCGAGTTCGACGGCTTCCTCCGGCGGCAGGCCGAGCACCACCGCAGTGAGCGCTACACCGTCAGCGCGATCCTCCCGGTGCTGTGGACGTCTCCCGGCAGGATCGTGATGCCCAAGGTCGTCGAGCCTTTCCAGTGGTACAGCCTCGATCTCGGAGACGACTACCGGCGCATGGGGCTGCTGGGTCTGATGGAGGCGGGCAAGTGGCGCGTCTACCGGCGAACCGTGTGGCGGCTCGCCGAGCGAATCGTCGACGTGGCCACGGCTGCCCGGCTCAAATCCTGCGACGTCAAGCTGTTCGACGATCTGAGCAACGTCTTCGCGCCACGTACTCAGGGGGACTCATGACGGACTCGACTCCGGTCTTCTTCCTCAGCTACGCCCGCACGCCAGGGCCCCAGGGGGCCGACGCCGACCAGCCGGTCTTCTCCTTCTTCGAGGAACTCGGGGAGCAAGTGGCCCGCCTCACCGGCGTGCCCGCGGAGCAGGCCGGTCATGTGGACCGTCCCGACGCTGCGTCCGATGGATGGCTCTCGAAGCTGACAGCCAGCAGTGTCTTCGTCCCGCTGTACGCGCCGCGCTACTTCACAGACCCGCTCTGCGGCCGCCAGTGGACTGCCTTCAAGCGACGCGTCGGCCCCGACTACGGCCGGGCCGTGGTCCCCGTCCTGTGGATCCCGCACCGGCAGGGCACCACACTGCCGATGGCCGTCCTGGACATCCCTCCCCATCTGCCGCGCGAGAGTGGGGAGGAGCAGCGCGCCCAGGACCGCTACTCCGAGTCCGGCCTCTACCAGCTCATGGAGATGGAGGATGACGACCAGCGCGCCTACCGTGCGGTCCTGGGACGACTCGCTCAGCGCATTGCGCGGGCGTGGGAGGACACTCCTCCGCGACCCGTCAGCATCGAGCGGCTGACTGATCGGCGTGGCCTGGTGGACGCCTTCGCGCTCCAACCGTCGAAGCCGACCCTGCGGATCACGGTGGTCGCGCCGACCGCCGGCCGACTCCCGCCGGGGCGTGAGGCAGCCTCCTACGGACCGGATACCGAGTCATGGCGGCCCTATCGCACAGCGCACGGGACGCTGACGCAGCAGGCCTTCGCTCTCGCCCGCAATCTCGGATTCGAGCCGGAGCTGGTCCCGATCGAGAAGGCCTACGAGAGCATTGCCCACGAAGGCTCCGCGCGAGAACCCGCCAGGCCCATCGCTCCCTCCGTCCTCGTGGTCGACGCGTGGGTGCTGGGCGATCTCCGGATCGCTGAGCAGGTACAGCACATCGTCCGGGCCAACCGGCCCTGGCTGGCGGTGATGGCGGTGCTGGCCGAGGACGACCCACAGACCCAGCGCGACGAGGCGCGGCTGCAGTCACTGCTGGAGACGACTCTGTCCCGGCACCGGCATCTACGGGAGATGCCTCGCACCGCTCGGGGTACCGCCGCACGAGGCATCCGGAAGGCCGATGCCTTCGCCTGGCTGTTCGCGGAGTTGGCGAAAAGCTGCTATTTGCGGTATCTCGATTCCATCCAGGATGTTTCCCCGCGCCCGTCGTCCGACCCGGCGCGGAGTCACGGGGTTCGGAGGCCAACCAGTGACTGACGAGAACGGCGCGGGTGAAGTGGCGGGGATGCCTACTTCGGGTCCGGAGGAAACGACCCGAGGAAAGGTCATCACCTTCTATTCGTACAAGGGCGGCACCGGCCGCACCATGTCGCTCGCCAACACCGCCTGGATCCTGGCATCGGGGGGCAAGCGGGTACTGGTCGTCGACTGGGACCTGGACGCACCCGGCCTCGACCGCTTTCTGCACCCCTTCCTCGACCAGGACCGGTTACGGACCGCGCAAGGCATCATCGACCTCTTCCTGCACTTCAACCAGACGGTGATGGAACAGCGCAGGCAGCCGGAGACACACGCACAGGACGAGTGGGAGACCGCCGAAGCGGCCTGGGTGGCCACACAGGCCCACTTCAATCATTGCGTCATCCCGATCGACTGGGCATTTCCGAACGGTGGCCGGCTGGACTACGTCTCGCCCGGTACGCAGAACAAGGAGTACCTGTCGGCGTACTCGCAGTTCGACTGGATGCGCTTCCTGGACCACACCTGGCACGGGCCCGTCTTCGTCGAAGCTCTGAAGCAGGAACTCACCCAGAACTACGACTACGTCCTGATCGACAGCCGCACCGGTCTGAGCGACGTCTCCGACGTGTGCACGGTGCTGCTGCCTGATGCCCTGGTCGTCGCCTTCACGCCCAGCAGCCAGGGGATGGACGGCGCACAGGCCGTGGCGCAGAAGATCGACAGCCTCTACGGGTATCGCGGGATCCGGATCATCCCGGTCCCCATGCGCGTGGAGGACGCGAACGGCGAGGCCGACCGGCTGGAGGCGGCGCGGGAGCAGATGCGGGCGAAGTTCGCCGACATCGTGCGCCGCCACTGCGCCCTGGACGCCCAGGAGTACTGGGGCAAGGTCGAGATCCCGTACCGGCCCTTCTACGCCTACGAGGAACTACTGGCCCCCTTCAGGGACGCCCCCGGCAGCCCTACCTCCATGCTCGCCGCGTGCGAACGGCTGACGGAAGTCATCTCCGGCGGCGATGTCACCGCGTTCCCCCGTTTGGACGACGCGGAGCGCAAGCGGGTCCTCGCGCTGTACAAGCGGCCCAGGCCACTGCAGAACACCGACATCCATGTCAGCTTTGTGCCCGAGGATCGCACCTGGGCCGACTGGATCGAGTTCACGCTCAAGTCCGTGGGTTTCCAGGTGCATCTGGTGTCCAACGGTACGACTCACCCGTCCGAACGCTCCGTCCCTGATCCGACCGGGAAGTCGGCCACCCGAACTCTCGCGGTCCTGTCCCACGCCTACCGGGACTCCGCGGAAGCACGAGCGGCGTGGGAGACGACCGACGCCGTCGACGGTCTGGGCAATCGGCGCACCCTGGTGACCGTGCGCGTGGACGACGTACGGATGAGCCCTCCGTTCTCCGATCGCGCCGCCGCCGATCTGGCCCGTTGCGGTCCCAATGAGGAGGCGGCGAGACAGGCGCTGCTGAATGCCGTGGAGGCCCCGACACAGCCGCTGTTCAGCCCGGCCGCCGCAAGCGACAGAGGCCCGCGTTTCCCGGGGGCCGAGCCCTTCGTGTTCTCCCTGCCGATCCGCAACCCGTCCTTCACCGGACGCGAGGAGTTGCTCGGACACCTGCGCGATCGGCTGCGGGCCGGTAACGGCACGGTGCTTCTGCGCGGCATGGGTGGCGTGGGCAAGACGATGCTGGCCCTGGAGTTCGCCCACCGCTTCAAGAGCGACTACGACGTCGTCTGGCACATCCAGGCCGATCAGCGAAACCTCGCAGTGGAGCAGTTCGCGGGGCTGGCAGGCCATCTGGAGGTCTCCGAGCGCAAGAACCCGACGGCGACGGCGGCCGCGGTCAAGGACGCGCTGCGTCTGGGTCGGCCCTACAGCCGCTGGCTGCTGATCCTCGACAACGTCGAGCACGTGAACGATCTGTCCGATCTGCTGGTGAGCAGCAAGGCAGGCCACGTCCTGATCACCAGTCAGCGCTCCGAGGGCTGGGAACGGTACGCGGAGATCGCCGATGTCGGTGTGTTCGAGCGCGAGGAGAGCGTCGCGCACCTCAAGCGCAGGCTCACCGAGTGCAGCACCGAGGAGGCCGACGAAGTGGCTTCGGCCCTCGGCGATCTACCGCTGGCTGTCGAGCACGCGGCCGCAGTGCTCAAGGAGAGCGGCCTTCAGACCCAGGAGTACGTCAAACTGCTCGAGCGCCAGCCCGCCGCCGACACGGCCGGTCTGAGCCCCGACGACCGGCTCCTCGACGTTTCCAAGACCTGGAGCGTGGCCATCGGGCAGCTCAACAAGAACTTCCCTCCGGCGGTTCAACTCCTCAAACTGGCCGCCTGGTTCAGCCCTGAGCCGATCTCCATGGATCTGCTGCAAAGCACGCAGATCGCACAGTCCCTCACCGGTCAGGGCAGCACACGCGATCAGGAGTTCCGGCCGCGCGCCTTCGACAGCACGGAAATGATCGCGCGCGCGTTCCAGGAACTGAGTCGACTCTCGCTCGCGACGGTGGACCGCAAGTCACGCAGTCTCCGCGTGCACCGCCTGGTGCAGATGTCGGTGCGCCTGAACATGACGGAGGAAGATCAGGAGGCCACGCGGGACGTCGTCTTCCGCACCTTGGTGGCCGCCCGTCCCGAACAGGACGACCCCGAGGACCACAACACCTGGGAGCGCTACCGCATCATCTGGCCTCACCTGGGAACTTCTTGGGCCCTGGCAGCACCCGACTACGGCATCCGCAAGCTGATCGTGGACCGAGTTCGCCAGTTGCGCCGCCGCGGCGAGCTGAAGCAGGCGTACGACCTGAGCACGCGCGTGCATCAGGGCTGGCTGGAACACAGCGGACCCGACGAACGCTGGGTGCTGCACATGGGCTTCCAGATCGCCAACATCCTTCGTGCCCAGGGCAGATACCAAGAGGCCCTGGAACTGGACATGGATGTACTGCACCGCCAGGAAGCGGCCCTGGACAGCCCGCACGACCTCCACATCCTCATGACGTCCGGCGGTGTGGCTGCCGACCTGCGCGGTCTGGGCCGCTACAGCGAGGCGCTGGAACGCGACCGGCTCAACCACGAGCAGTTCCTGGAGTTGTTCGGCGAAGACCATCCGCGCAGCCTCATTGCGGCCAACAATTACGCGGTATGTCTGCGGGTGTTGGGGCAGTACACGGACGCGCTGCGGCTGGACCGCAAGACCATGGAGACCCGGAACAAGATCCTCGGCCCGGAACATGCCTACACCCGGGCATCAACCATCAGTTACGCCCGCGATCTCCTCGACTGCGGCGACTACGCCGGATCCGAGCTTCCGTTGCGGCGGACCTACGACCAATGCCTCTCCCATCAGCAGTTCGGGCCGTCCGCTCCCACCACCATCAACGCGGGCAAAGCGCTGTCGGGTGCCCTGCACCAGATGGGCCGGGCCCAGGAAGCGGAGGACCTGACACGCACGGTGCTGTCCAACCTTCCCTCCGAGGAAGGGTCGGCCTCGCCCAACCGGCTGCTGCTCCACCTGGGCCTGGCCGGGATCCTGGGCGCGCAGGGTCGTACCGAAGAGGCCCTCGAGCTGGCCCGCCGGGTCCTGGACGACTGCCGTCGGTTCTTCCAAGACCAACACCCCTACACAGCAGCCTGCTACGCGAACCTGGCCGTACTGCTCTACACGGCCAACGAGGCGGCTTCCTCACTGGCACACGCCGAGCAAGCCGCAAGGGTCTTCGCGGCGATCTTCGACGACGACCACCCGTTCACCCTGATGTGCCGGGTGAACCTGGCCAATGCCCAGGCCGCACTGGGGCAGCGTGGACGGGCCCGCGCTACCTACGAGGAGGTACTGGACCGGCTTCGCGATGTCCTCAACGACGACCAGCACCCCGCCCCACTGGTCTGCGCGGCCAACCTGGCAGTGGTCCTGAACGAGTTGGGAGAGAGCGAGGCGGCCGACCGGCTGCGTGAGGAAGTGCTGGGCGCGATCACCGCGCGGCTCGGGGCCGATCATCCCCGCGCTCTGGCCCTGCGCGAGTGGAGTCGGTCGGGCTGGGAGTTCGACCCGCACCCGATCTGATCTGCGATGTGCTCGCCCACGTCGGCGAGCACATCCGCTACACGGCGGCCCCGAAGCGCTCGCGAGCACGGTCGCGAAGCCAAGCGAGTATTTCCGGTACGGCCGGCAGCGCGGCGAAGTGAGCCGCCCCTGGCTTCAGCACGGCAGTCGCTGAGGGAATGCGTTCGGCAAGCCATCGGAAGTGACCGACGGGCGAGAAGGTGTCGTGCTCACCGTGCCAAAGCAGCAGCGGGACTTCGACGATCTTGCCCGGCTCAAAGCCCCAGTCCCGTCGGAAGGACAGCACGTCGTCGAGCCAGCCGAACGAGGAGCGCACCACACTGGTCTCGTAGTTGGCGAGGAGCAGGCCGCGGATCCCACCGTGTCCCACCACAGCCTTGTCTGCCGTGGGCATCTCCGGAGTCAGTAACCCCAGCAGTGACTCCGGCTTGTCACGAATGGCATCCGCGTTGCTGGCCAGGTTGGCCTTGAGCTTTTCCAGGCACTCCTCGGAACCATCGCGGAGAGCCGCTCGGGCGGCCTTGTAGGCGATGACGTTGGACGGGGCCATCCCCTCGAACCATTCGAGCCCGTCCGCATCGGGAGGAGCGATGCTGACCAGAACGGCAGCACTGGCGACTCTGTCCGGAAGCAGCGCCGCACACGCCAACGCATGCGGCCCGCCACCAGAACGGCCCAGCACGGAAAACGGTCCAAGATTCAACTGGTCGGCGATGGCCGCCACATCCGCGGCGGCGTGACGCACAGCGCGGCCTTTTAACCGCTGCGACTCCCCGTACCCCGGCCGGTCGTAGGAGATGAGCCGGATGCCCAGCTTGTAGAGAACGCTGGTCCGTGGACGCGGACCGACCCTGCTGCCCGGAGTGCCATGCAGCAAGAACACCGGGTGGCCCTTCGGGTCCCCCGACGTCTCGAAGAAGAGCAGCCTGCCATCGCCGCTCTTGACACTTCCCAACACCAGGTGTGCCTCCCGTCGCCAGCGCCGCGGCCGCCCGGAGCAGGACCCAGAGAATCAGCATCCCGCCCGTCAGAGCGCCAGTCGACACACAAACCAGCCGTCATTCGCGACGGACCAAGGGTTTTCCGTAAGACGCAATGCCACGGGGTGACGGTTGCGCGTCCCGCAGGCCGCTCGCACCGACCAAACGGTAGAGGATTCCCACCCTCCGGCAGGTCATTCCAGCCACACCGATAGCCATTCGGCGCAAAATCCATGTTTGGTTTGACACTTCTGTGATCGCAACGCCCAAGGGCGGCGATCACGCGGTCCGAGGGCAGTACCCACATGATGGAGCCACTCGACACGCCTCGCATCCTGACGTCGGCCGATACCGATCCGTCCGCGAGGAAGAGCCGATGCCCCGGCCGGGATCATGCACACGCCCACCATGAAGCTCGGCAACCCCTGCAACATCCATGGGCGAAATCCAGCCGAACCGGCCACCCTCGACCTCGCTCGGCACCGGACCGCCTCCGCCGCCCCCAGCCCCCTCTCGCCCCCCACCTACCCCCGGGTAGAGTGTCGCCGTCGTCATCACACCCGTACGTGGGAAAGCCGGTGCAAATCCGGCGCTGACCCGCAACCGTGAACCGGTCGTCGTCGAAGGCCGGTGAGCCGGATCGCCGCGTACGGGAAGTGACCGGCTCACGTGCCCCGGCAGTCCGCCGGAGTGCGGCACCGTCGAGGTATACGGAGCCGAGCCGCCGGGGTCTCCCCTGTGCTGCCCGGTTCCCCTTAGGGAAGGGCACCCGCCGATCATGTACGTCCGTCGCAGCGCCGCGGTCCTGGCCGCCGCCGTCGTGATCGGCGCGGCCGCGCCGGCCATAGCCGCCGACTCCTCCCCCTCGGCCTCGCCGAAGCCCACGTACCCCGCCGAGCTGTACGGCACCACCGATCCCACCTACGACGGCGTCTGGCGGCAGTCCCTCGCGATGCTCGCTCAGAACACCGTCGGGGTGAAGCCCGCCCCGAAGGCCGTGGACTGGCTGCTCACGCAGCAGTGCGCGAACGGGGCCTTCGCGCCCTACCGTGCCGACGCCGGCGCCGACTGCGACGCCAAGACCCTCGTCGACACCAACAACACGGCCGCCGCCGTCCAGGCGCTGGTCGCGCTCGGCGGGCACGACGCCGCCGTCTCCAAGGCCGTGACCTGGCTGAAGTCCGTCCAGAACAAGGACGGCGGCTGGGGATACATGCCGGGCGGGGCCAGCGACACCAACTCCACGTCCGTGGTGATCGGTGCGCTCACCACTGCCGGGGAGAAGCCGGCGGACGTACGCAAGGACGGGAAGACGGCCTACGACGCCCTCAACGAGCTCGCCCTGCCCTGCAAGGACGACGACGGCGGCGCCTTCGCCTTCCAGCCCGACAAGAAGGGCAAACTGCTCGCCAACGCCGACGCCACCGCGGCCGGCGTCCTCGGCTCGCTCGGCAAGGGCCTCGTCGTGAGCCCCGGCAAGGACGCGCCCGCCGCGGACTGCACCGACGGCGGCTACCCGTCCTCGCAGCAGGCCGCCGTCAACGGCGCCGCCTACCTCACCGACGCCCTCGCCAAGGACGGCCACCTCACCTCCACCCTCCCCGGCGCCGAGGACCAGCCCGACTACGGCAACACCGCCGACGCGGTCGTCGCGCTGGCCGCTCTCTCCGGTGCCGACGCCGCCGAGAAGCCGCTGCGCTGGCTGGAGCAGAACTCCGCGAAGTGGGCGAAGCAGAGCGGCCCGGCCGCCTACGCCCAGCTGATCCTCGCCGCCCACGCCACCGGCGCCGACCCCCGCGACTTCGGCGGCGCCGACCTGGTGAAGCAGCTCAACGCCACCGGCCCCGCACCGCAGGCCGCGACGAAGGCCACGAACGAGGAGAAGACCAAGGACGACAGTCCCTTCGGGGTCTGGTGGTACGTCGGCATCTTCCTCGTCGTCGGCATCGGCATCGGCTTCCTGCTGAGCGGCCGCAAGAAGGGCCCCCAGGCGTGATCCGCCGCGTGCTCGCCCCGCTCCTGGCCGCGCTGGTCCTGCTGACCGGCGCGGCCCAGGGCGCGCAGGCGGCCGGCTACCGCTACTGGTCCTTCTGGGAGCGCCAGGGCGACACGTGGGTCTACGCCACCCAGGGCCCCTCCCTCGCCCGCCCCTCCGACGGTGACGTCCAGGGCTTCCGGTTCGCCGTGAGCGAGGACTCGAAGGACGCGACACAGCCCAGGGGCGCGGCCGAGTTCGCGGTGATCTGCGCCAGGACGCCCGCCGAGGACGGCAAGAAGCGAATCGCCCTGGTCATCGACTTCGGTACGGCGGCCGACGCCCCGTCCGGCGAGACGCCTCCCGCCCGCCGTACGGCCTGTGCCCGGGTGGCTCCCGACGCGACCACGGCCGAGGCCCTCGCGGCCGTCGCCAAGCCCCTGCGCTACGACACCAACGCCCTGTTGTGCGCGATCACCGGGTATCCGCAGAAGGGCTGCGGCGATCAGGTGTCGGGGGGCGGCCGGGAGACCGGGCAGCCGACCGCGGCCGGGCAGACCGCCGGCGCGGCCGAGGACGACTCGGACGGCGGGCTCTCGCTCGGCCTGGTCGCGGGCATCGCCGTGGTGGTGGTGCTGGGGGCGGCGGCGGTCTGGCAGGCACGGCGGCGCGGGGATGCTTGAGCGCACCGCGCCCCGGACGGGAGGCTGGTCCTCCGCGGCACAGTCGTGGCTGATCGCGCAGTTCCCCGCGCCCCTTCGGGGCGCTGCCGTCCCTCCCTTGCACCCCGGCGCCTGGTGGCTCTGGGCCCTCGCTCTCGGCACCGCCGCCACCCGCACCACCAACCCCCTCCTCCTCGCCCTCCTCATCGCGACCTCCGCGTACGTCGTGGCGACCTGCCGCCCGAACGCCCCCTGGGCCCGCTCCTACTCCGTCTTCTTCAAGCTGGCCCTGGCCGTCCTCCTCATCCGGCTCGTCTTCGCCGTGCTCCTCGGCTCCCCGCTCCCCGGCACGCACGTGATCGTCACCCTCCCCGAGATCCCCCTCCCCGACTGGGCGCAGGGGATCCGCCTGGGCGGCAAGGTCACCGTCGAGACCGTCCTCATCGCCTTCTACGACGGCCTGCGCCTCGCGACGCTCCTCATCTGCGTGGGCGCGGCGAACTCCCTCGCCAACCCCACCCGCCTGCTCAAGTCCCTGCCCGGCGCGCTCTACGAGATCGGCGTGGCGGTCGTCGTCGCCCTCACCTACGCCCCGAATCTCATCGCCGACGTCCAGCGGCTGCGTGCCGCCCGCCGGCTGCGCGGCCGGCCCGACACCGGCGTCCGCGGCCTCCTCCAGGTGGCGCTCCCGGTCCTGGAGGGCGCGTTGGAGCGGTCGGTCGCCCTCGCCGCCGCGATGGACGCGCGCGGCTACGGCCGTACCGCCGACGTCCCGCCCCGCGTCCGCCGCACGACCACCGCGCTCACCCTCGGCGGCCTGCTGGGCGTCTGCGCCGGGACGTACGGGCTGCTCACCGCCGACGGCGGCACCTACGGACTCCCGGTCCTCCTCGCCGGAGTCGTCGCCGCGCTCGCGGGCCTGCGCCTGGGCAGTCGGCGTTCCCCGCGCACCCGTTACCGCCCCGACCGCTGGGACGCCCGCGCCTGGCTGGTCGCCGGTTCCGGCGCGGCGGTCGCCGCCCTGCTGACCCTGGCCGCGGACCGCACCCCGGAAGCCCTGAACCCCGGCGTGATCCCCCTCGTCGCCCCCACCCTTCCCCTGTGGCCCGCGGCAGCGGTCCTCCTCGGCCTCCTCCCGGCCTTCATCAGCCCCACGCCTCGCACTCCCGCCGTCCCCAAGGAGCCGTCGTGATCCGCTTCGAGAACGTCTCCGTGACGTACGACGGTGCCGCCGAACCAACTGTCCAGGGAGTGGACTTCGAGGTCCCGGAGGGCGAACTGGTGCTGCTGGCGGGCCCGTCCGGCGTCGGCAAGTCCACCGTGCTCGGCGCGGTGAGCGGGCTCGTGCCGCACTTCACCGGCGGCACCCTGCGCGGCCGCGTCACGGTGGCCGGCCGGGACACCCGTACGCACAAGCCGCGTGAACTCGCCGACGTGGTCGGCACGGTGGGCCAGGACCCCCTGTCCCACTTCGTCACGGACACGGTCGAGGACGAGCTCGCCTACGGCATGGAGTCGCTCGGCCTGGCTCCGGCCGTGATGCGCCGCCGCGTCGAGGAGACCCTCGACCTTCTCGGCCTCGCCGACCTGCGCGGCCGTTCCATCGCCACCCTCTCCGGCGGCCAGCAGCAGCGCGTGGCGATCGGCTCGGTCCTCACCCCGCACCCGAGCGTCCTGGTCCTCGACGAGCCGACGTCGGCGCTGGACCCGGCCGCCGCGGAAGAGGTCCTGGCAGTCCTCCAACGCCTGGTCCACGACCTCGGAACGACGGTCCTGATGGCCGAACACCGCCTGGAACGCGTGGTCCAGTACGCCGACAGGATCGCCCTCCTGCCCTCCCCCGGCCAGGCCCCGCTCCTGGGCACCCCGGCGGAGATCATGGCCGTCTCCCCGGTCTACCCACCGGTGGTGGCCCTCGGCCGCCTGGCCGGCTGGAACCCGCTTCCCCTGACGGTGAGAGACGCCCGCAGAAGAGCAGCAGACCTACGCCAACAGCTTGAGCAACGGCACACCAGCGCCGCTCAAGACCGCCGGGAACCGGTCGAGCAACGGCACACCAACGCCGCTCAAGACCGCCGGGAACCGGTCGAGCAACGGCACACCAGCGCCGCTCAAGACCGCCGGGAACCGGTCGAGGAACAGCACACGAGCGCCGCTCAGGGGCGCGGGGAACTGCGCGACCAGCCACGACCGACCCGCAGCCGCCGCCTCACCACACCCCCCACCCCCTCCGCCGCCACCCCCCACCGCTGGTTCCGCCGCAAGCAGACCCCCACCGCCCCGACATCTCCCCATGCCGCCGAAGTACAGGCCCTCTCCGTAACCCGCGACCACATCCGCGCCCTGCGCCACATCGACCTCACCGTCACCCCCGGCGAGACCGTCGCCCTCATGGGCCGCAACGGCGCCGGCAAGTCCACCCTGCTCAACACCCTGGTCGGCCTGGTGGAACCCACCACCGGCTCGGTGGCCGTGGGCGGCACCGTCCCCCACCGCACCCCGCCCCGGGACCTCGTCCGCCGAGTAGGACTCGTCCCGCAGGAACCCCGCGACCTCCTCTACGCCGACACTGTCGCCGCCGAGTGCACGGCCGCCGACGCCGACGCCGGCGCCGAACCCGGCACCTGCCGCACCCTCGTCTCCGAGCTCCTCCCGGGCATCGCCGACGACACCCACCCCCGCGACCTCTCCGAGGGCCAGCGGCTGACGCTCGCCCTGGCCGTCGTCCTGACCGCCCGCCCCCCGCTGCTCCTCCTCGACGAGCCGACCCGCGGCCTGGACTACGCGGCGAAGGAACGCCTCGTGACCCTGCTGCGCGACCTGGCCGGCCGAGGCCACGCCATCGTGCTGGCCACCCATGACGTGGAGCTCGCCGCCGAGCTCGCCGACCGGGTCGTCCTGCTGGCCGAGGGCGAGGTGATCGCCGACGGCCCGACCGCGGACGTCGTCGTCTCCTCCCCCTCCTTCGCACCGCAGGTCACCAAGATCCTCGCCCCGCAGGAGTGGCTCACGGTCACACAGGTGCGAAAGGCACTGGCATGAGCGCCACGAAGAGCCCGCGCCGAACCCGCCCCGTCGACCTCGGCCCCCGCTCCATCGCCGCTCTCGCCCTCGTCAGTGCCGTAGGTGTCGCCGCCCTGATGTGGCCCTTCCTCGCCCCGCCCGAGTCGGCCGTCATCGCGCACAGCGAGGACGCCCCCTGGTTCTTCGCCTGCCTGCTCGTGCTGCTCGTCGCGGTCGTCGGGGCGACGATCTCGGAGTCGGGGCTCGGGCCGAAGGCGGTCGCGATGCTCGGGGTGCTGGCCGCGACGGGCGCCGCGCTGCGCCCGATCGGTGCCGGCACCGCCGGTCTGGAGCCGATGTTCTTCCTCATGGTGCTGAGCGGCCGCGTCCTCGGCCCCGGCTTCGGGTTCGTGCTCGGCTCGGTCACGATGTTCGCGTCGGCGCTGCTCACGGGCGGCGTGGGCCCGTGGATGCCGTTCCAGATGCTCGCGATGGGCTGGTTCACCATGGGGGCCGGGCTGCTCCCGGACCGCGACCGGCTGCGCGGCCGGGGCGAACTCCTGCTCCTGAGCGCGTACGGCTTCCCGGCGGCGTTCGCCTACGGCGTCGTCACGAATCTGGCGGGCTGGACCTTCATGAAGGGGCAGGCCTCGTCCATCGCCTTCTCCGCGGACTCCCCCGTGTCCGTCAACCTGGCCCGTTTCGTCGCGTACTGCCTGGCCACCTCCCTGGGCTGGGACCTGGGCCGGGCCGTCACCACCGTCGTGCTGACCCTGTTCCTCGGCCCGGTGATCCTCCGGGCCCTGCGGCGGGCCACTCGGCGGGCCGCTTTCGAGAGCCCCGTCACGTTCGACGCACCCGCACGGTGAGGGCTCACGCGCGGACCGTCACCCGCGCGGTGAAGCACCCCACATGACCCATGTCACCTACGATCCGCCCTAGTCGGACAAATCGGATGTCATGTACGCGTCCGCACCGCCCCTGACCTGCGGATAGAGAGCCACGTCACACAGGCCGCCCGACCCCCGCATACGACCACAACTAGCAAAAGGGCTCATTGCGGACACCCTCCCGGCCTGTTTCTCTGGATGACGTCGCACGGCGCCGACGTGCCCTCAGGGCCGCGGCGCCGACGCATGCCACCGCCTCGCATCGCATGGCTCCGGCACGCACACGACGCCCTGTCCCCGAAGAAAGGCTCCCCGTGTCCGCTGTTTCTCTCCTCCGCCGCGCCTCCGCCCCGAAGAAGGCCCTCGCCGGTGTCACGCTGGCCGCTGCCGCCGCCGGCACGCTGTTCGCCGCCGCGCCCTCGCAGGCCGCGACGACCGGGTCCTCCTCCGCGCAGGCCACGGCGAAGAAGATGATCTCGGACTCCAGCCAGTACCAGTGCTTCTCCAAGATCGTCGACCACGAGAGCGACTGGAACGTCAACGCCACGAACTCCTCGTCCGGCGCCTACGGCCTGGTCCAGGCCCTGCCGGGCAACAAGATGGCTTCCGCCGGCTCCGACTGGAAGACCAACCCGGCCACCCAGATCAAGTGGGGCCTGGACTACATGAAGGACCGCTACGGCAGCCCGTGCGGCGCCTGGGGCTTCTGGCAGTCCAACGGCTGGTACTGAGCCGAGCCGAACCCCAGCCCTGAACCGAAGGCGGCGACCCCCGATCCCCGGGGTCGCCGTCTTCGTCGTGTCCGCGCACGGCCTGACCCAGTCGCGGGGGAGGCAGGAACGGGGCGTAGGGACAGGGGTGCTCCTGCCTCCCTCGGGACGGGTCAGCCGCTGCTGACCCGGAGTTCCTTCACTCCGTTGATCCACGCGGAGCGAAGACGGCGGGGGTCGCCGACCAGGCGCAGGTCGGGCATCGCGTCGGCCACCGCGTTGAAGATCAGGTCGATCTCCAGCACCGCCAGGGACTTGCCCAGGCAGTAGTGCGGGCCTCCGCCGCCGAATCCGAGGTGGGGGTTGGGGTCGCGGGTGATGTCGAAGGCGTCCGGATCCTCGAAGACCTCGGGGTCGTGGTTCGCCGAGGCATAGAAGATTCCTACCCGGTCACCCTTCTTTATGCGCTTCCCGCCCAGATCCGTGTCCTGGGTGGCCGTGCGCTGGAAGGACACCACCGGCGTCGCCCAGCGGACGATCTCCTCCGCGGCCGTCTCGGGGCGCTCCCTCTTGTACAGCTCCCACTGTTCGGGGTGGGTGAGGAAGGCGTGCATGCCGTGGGTGATGGCGTTGCGGGTGGTCTCGTTGCCCGCGACGGCCAGCATCAGCACGAAGAAGCCGAATTCGTCCGAGCCCAGGTTGCCCTCGTCCTCGGCGGCCACCAGCGTGGTGACGATGTCCTTCGCCGGGCACGCCTTGCGGTCGGCGGCCATGTTCATCGCGTAGGCGATGAGCTCGGTGGCCGACTCGGCGCCGACCTCCTCGGTGATGGCGTACTCGGGGTCGTCGTAGGCGATCATCTTGTTGGACCAGTCGAAGATCTTGGCCCGGTCGTCCTGCGGGATGCCGATCAGCTCGGCGATGGCCTGCAGGGGCAGTTCGCAGGCGACCTCGGTCACGAAGTCGAAGGGGCCCGCGTGCTCACGGGCGTTCGCGGCGATGTTCAGCGCCCGCGTCCGCAGGCGTTCCTCCAGGGCGCGGATGGCGCGCGGGGTGAAGACGCGCTGGACGATCTGGCGGACCCGGGTGTGCTCGGGCGGGTCCATGTTCAACAGGATCAGACGTTGCGCGTCGATGGCGTCGCGCTCGATGTGTTCGTTGAAGCGGATGATCGCGGTGTTGAGGGTCGACGAGAACAACTCCGGGTGTGTCGATACGTACTTGACGTCCGCGTGCCGGGTCACCGCCCAGTAGCCCTCGTCCTGGAATCCGGCCACGTTGGCCGGCTGCGGGATCCAGCGGACCGGTTCGGCCCGGCGCAGCTCGGCGAACTCCGGGAGGGGTACGCGGTGGTGCAGCACATCGGGGTCGGTGAAGTCGAACCCGTCGGGAAGCGCTGGACAGGACATCGGCAGCTCCAGCCATCTGACGGTCCATCAGAACAGGGTTGCCGCGAAGGTAGTAACGGGTTCTACAAGTGGCAAGAGGCGCGGCACCCCCAATCCGGTGCGGAATTCGTGCAGATCTCCGCAGATCAAGACTCCGGAGCGTGCACGACCCTTGCGGTGACCGACATCACGTCAGCAGACTGCAAGGGGAACTAGAACACGTACTAGTTCCTGGCGGAAAGCCGAGGAGAGCCGAGAGGACCCCGCACCCATGGCTGCCGAACCCGTGATCGTCGAAGCAGTGCGCACCCCCATCGGCAAGCGCGGCGGCGCGCTCGCCAACCTCCACCCCGCCTATCTCCTGGGCGAGACCTACCGCGAGCTCCTGGGCCGTACGGGCATCCCCGCCGACTGCGTCGAGCAGATCGTCGGCGGCACGGTGACCCACGCCGGCGAACAGTCCATGAACCCCGCGCGCACGGCCTGGCTGACCATGGGCCTGCCCTACGAGACGGCGGCGACGACCGTCGACTGCCAGTGCGGCTCCTCCCAGCAGGCGTCGCACATGACGGCCAACATGATCGCCGCGGGCGTCATCGACGTCGGCATCAGCTGCGGCGTCGAGGCGATGTCCCGGGTGCCGCTGGGGTCGGGTTCCAAGCACGGGCCCGGCAAGCCGTTCCCCGACGAGTGGAACGTCGACCTGCCCAACCAGTTCGAGGCGGCCGAGCGCATCGCCCGGCACCGGGGGCTGACCCGCGAGAACGTCGACTCGCTCGGGCTCGTCTCGCAGGAGCGGGCCGCCGCCGCCTGGGCCGAGGAGCGGTTCAAGCGGGAGACGTTCGCCGTCCAGGTCCCGACGACCGAGGAGGAGCAGCGCGCCGGGCAGGGCATGTGGCGGCTGGTCGACAAGGACGAGGGTCTGCGCGACACGTCCATGGAGGCGCTGGCGGGCCTGAAGTCCGTCATGCCTACGGCCGTTCACACGGCCGGCAACTCCTCACAGATCAGCGACGGGGCCTCGGCGATCATGTGGGCGTCGAAGCGGATGGCTCGCGCGCTGAAGCTGCGCCCGCGGGCCCGGATCGTCGCCCAGGCCCTCGTCGGCTCCGACCCGCACTTCCACCTCGACGGACCGATCGACGCGACGAAGGCCGTGCTGGGCAAGGCCGGGATGTCCCTGAAGGACATCGACCTGGTCGAGATCAACGAGGCGTTCGCCTCAGTGGTGTTGAGCTGGGCGCAGGTCTTCGAGCAGGACCTGGAGAAGGTCAACGTCAACGGCGGCGCGATCGCCCTCGGGCACCCGGTGGGAGCCACCGGGGCCCGGCTCATCACGACCGCGCTTCATGAACTGGAGCGGGCGGACAAGGAGTTCGCCCTGGTGACGATGTGCGCGGGCGGCGGACTGGCCACCGGCACGATCATTCAGCGGCTGTAGTCCAGTCCAGGAACGCCGTGAACGTGGCGGGCTCGAACGCGAGCATCGGGCCCGCCGTGTTCTTTGAGTCGCGGATCGCGACGGAGGTACGGGATTCACCGACCTCGACGCACTCGCCGCCCTGGTCGCCGCTGTAGCTGGACTTACGCCACTGGATCGCCGTCAGCATCTCGGTGCTCTCCATAACGCTCCTCCATCACACGCCGGATCAACTCCGCCGAGTCCTTGAGGGAGAGGGCGGCGGCTTGGAGATGATCGTATCGGAGCGAGCAGTCCTTGACGCTGTCCGGGTTGGCCGTCGGATGCCCGCTGCCGTACCCCTCGGTGTAGACGATGGTGGGATCGCCGGGGAAGCGGAAGACAGTGAATGAGCCCTGCAATCCCGCGTGCGCACCGGCCGAAAACGGCAGGACCTGGATGTTGACTCGCTGATTGCGCTCGAAGGACAGCAGGTGGGCCAACTGACCGCGCATGGTTGCCGGGCCGCCGATTTCCTGGTGCAGGGCCGCCTCGCTCAGGATCATCCAGAAGACCGGCGCCTCGCTCTTCTCGAAGATGCGCTGCCGGGCCAGCCGTACCTCGGTGCGGTCGTCGAGGTCGGTGTCGTCCAGCACTCCGAGCACGGCACGCGCGTACTCCTTGGTCTGCAACAGACCGTGCACCATGTGCGTCTGGAAGGTACCGATCTCGATCGCCCGGGACTCCAGCTCGGCCACCTGCTGGAACCAGGCCGGAAGTTGACTGCGCATCACCAGCTCGTGCAGGCGGGACAGCAGTCCGCCCGTGCCCAGTGCGATGTCCGCCCGCTCGCTGAACGGCAGCGTCGGCAACTTTCTCGCCGTTTCGATCTGGCCGACCAGGGAGCCGGTGCAGTAGACGATGTCCCCCAGCTTCTTCTGCGTCAGCCCGGCCTCCTCGCGGTACCGGCGCAGTTCGAAGCCGTAGTAGTCGAGTGGCGAGGCGCCCGGGTCCAGGGTGTTGATGTGGGTCACGCAGAGCTCCCTCTCACGCAACTGGGCCCACTCCGGGACCCGTTGTATCCGTTCCGTAGCCCAAAGTAGTCGTGCGAGGTCAGGCTCGTACCGTGAACGGATACATTCAGTACCGGCTGCGCCTGACCGCCGGTGACCACTCGGCCCGGCACATCCGCGCCGTCGTGCGCTCGCTGCTCGGCGAGTGGGAGATGCGTGAACTGACCGACGCCGTGGAACTGGGCGTGACCGAGCTGGTCGCCAACGTCGTACGGCATGTTCCGGACCGGCGCTGCGAGGTGCTGGTGCTGCGGCAGCGGGACAGGGTGCGGATCGAGGTGTCGGACGGGTGCCCCCGACTACCGTCCGCCATGGCGGAGTTGGACCTGGACTCCGAGAACGGGCGGGGGCTCGTGCTGCTGGACGCCGTGGCCGACAAGTGGGGTGTGGACACCGCCGGGCGACGGGACGGCAAGACCGTGTGGTTCGAGTGCGGAACCACACGGTCGGGATTCACCGGCTCGCCGTCAGCCCTTGGCGGGCTCCAGCTTGATGCTGAAGTGGCGGAGGATCGGTGACTGCTCGGTGATGCGGTAACCGTGCACCGAGCTGGGGTCCTTGGCTATGTCCGCCAGGGTCTGGGCCACGTGGTCGTAGTGGCTGCGGGTGTAGACCCGGCGGGGCAGGGCCAGCCGTACGAGTTCGTAGGGCGCCGACTTGATCGGGTTGCCGTGCTCGTCCTCCTCGCCGAGGTAGAGGGATCCCAGCTCGGCCGAGCGGATGCCGCCGCGCAGGTAGAGCTGGCAGGCCAGCGAGTGGCCGGGGTACTGGTGGGGCGGGATGTGGGGCAGCAGCCGCCCGGCGTTGAGGTACAGGGCGTGCAGGCCGGCCGGCTCGACGATGTCGACGCCCGTGTCCCGGATGCGCTGGGCGAGGTGGGCGGCGATGTCGGCGCGCTCCGCCAGGTAGGAGGGCTCGGTGACCTCCACCAGGCCCTGGGCCATCATGTCCAGGTCGCGCCCGGCGAGACCGCCGTAGGTGGCGAATCCCTCGGTCGCGATGAGGAGGCGCTCGCACTTCTGGGCGAGCTCGGGGTCCTTCAGGCCGATGAAGCCGCCGATGTGGACGATGCCGTCCTTCTTGGCGCTCATGATGCAGCCGTCCGCGAGGCGGAAGGCCTCCTCGGCGACCTGGCGCGGGGTGCGGTCCTGGTAGCCGGGCTCGTGACGGGTCACCAGCCAGGCGTTCTCCGCGAACCGTGCGGCGTCGAGGATCATGGGGACGCTGTGGCGCCGGCAGAGGTCGGCGGTCCGGCGGAGGTTGTCCATGGAGACCGGCTGTCCGCCGCCGCCGTTGTTGGTGATGGTCATCACCACTGCGGCCACCGGGGACTCCTGCTGGTTCTGGAGGATCTGCTCCAGCGCCTTCAGGTCGATGTTGCCCTTGAAGCGGTGCGGGCTGTCCAGGTCCTTGGCCTCGGGGCAGGGAATGTCCCGGGCCTGGCAGCCGACCAGTTCCACATTGGCGCGGGTGGTGTCGAAGTGCGTGTTGGACACCACGGTGCTGCCCGGGGTGAGCAGCGAGGTGAACAGGATGCGCTCGGCCGCGCGTCCCTGGTGGGCGGGCAGGAGGTGCGGATAGCCGGTGAGTTCGCTGACGGTCTCGTGCCAGCGGTAGAACGACCGGGAGCCTGCGTAGGACTCGTCGCCGTTCATGCCGGCGGAGAGCTGGGCGGCGGAGATCGCGCCGGTGCCGGAGTCGCTCAGCAGGTCGATGGTGACCTCGTCGGCACGCAGGTCGAACAGGTTGTAGGAGACCCGTCGCAGGGCTTCCTCACGCTGCTGGGGGGTGGTGAGCGGGATGGGCTCGACGACCTTGATGCGGTAGGGCTCCACGGCTCCTTCTTTCTGATGTTGCTCGGGGCATTCCGATACTGCGCGGGCGGCCTTGTGACGCTGCGCTGGCTTTTCTTATGACGCGCGGATCACTGCGCGGGGGGACGCACCGCGTATGCCTCCGAGGAGACGTAGGCGGTGATGCGGGGTCGGCGGTCGCGCTCGTGCGCCAGTGCCAGGTACGCGATCAGGCCGACGCCGTCGGAGAGTTGCCGCGTACTGAGGGCGGCGAGGGCGCGGCGCAGCATCGAGGGGTCCATGCCGAAGTGGGTCAGCACGGCGGTGGCGCGGGCGAGCGCCTCCTCGTCGTCCCTGACGTAGTCACGGACCGGGACGTGCAGGGTGAACCCGCTGGGCCGGCCGGACCCGGTGTCGGTGAAGGAGTGGCAGGTCAGCGCGGGCCGCCGGTCCAGTCGCGACTCCGGCCCGCCTCCCGCCCCGGTGGGCGGGCGCCCTTCGGCGGCGAGGTGGAAGAAGGCTTCCACGTCCTCGCGTGCCGGGCCGGGCTGCGCGCGGTTCAGTGCGTACGCCTCGGATGCCGCGAGGCGCGGATGCGCGGTGTAGACCTTGACCCGGGGGGTGTCCCAGGTGCCGAGGTCCAGTGCGACGAAGGGATACCCGGTCGTGTCGGGCAGGTTCTCGAAAGCCTGCCGGTGACCGAGTCGGTGGAGTGCCTCCCGCACGGTGGCCGTGGCCCGTTCGGGCCCGGTGGCGGAGGGGTTGAGGTAGACCTTGACGCCGGGTACGCCGCCGGGACGTAACTCCAGCGCGTACCAGAGGGCCAGGTGACCTTGTGGGTTCGAGGGCAGGAACAGGTCCTGGAGACGGTCGAGCTGGGCGGTGGAGAAGTCCCAGCGGCGGGCCATCTCCCGGATGGCGTCGAGCCCTTGGCGGCCGTTGTCCGCCAAGTCGCCCGCCGCGCAGCCGGGTTCGACCAGGACACGCAGGCCCGGGGCCACTCCCGGCCGGAAGGCCAGGGAGAACTCGACCGGTGTGTGATCGTCGGAAATGAAACTGGGTGTGGCGGGCGGCTCGGAGAGCGAGCGACCGCACGCGTCCCCGAGGGACTCCAGGACGATGTGCGCGTACAGCGCCGACTCCGCCGCCGAGGAGCCCACGACCGAGCCCAGACGCAGCAGTTGGCCGACGACGTGATCGGCGAGAGTGGGGGTGTACTCGTAGGTGACCGGTGCCTCGGTGACCGGCGCCGTGCTCGCCGTGCTCACCGGACCTCCCCGGCCGGGGCAAAAAGATACCCGCCGGTGAAGGCGGGTATCCGGCCATAGGGCCATTCTGCTTGGACGCCTATGAGGCCTATGAGGAAGTCCTTCTCCTGAATGAACGTGTGGGACCGGGTGACGGGGCGCAGGGCACGAGCGGCAGCGGGGTTGAACTCCACAGCCCCTCCTTCATCATGTGACGACTCAGATACCCTGCGCAGTCATACCCCGACGCTTTAACGTTCATGCTGTTGCCAGGGGCAGTTGCCTGTTACCTGTGTCACGATCCGGAACCAGGGGTTACGCCCTGACCCACTTCAGGAAGGAACTCCAGAGCCCTCCGCGCTCCTTGTTGGCGTCCGCGTCGGCGGCGGATTCCTGTGCCGTCTGGGACGGCTGGGGCTGCACCGCACGGCGCGGGGTGGTCGGGGTGAAACGGGCCGGCAACTGCGCCAGGGCGCGGTTGAACGGGCCGGGCCGCCAGGTCAGGCTCTCCTCGGGGACGGCGAGTTCGACGTCGGGCAGCTCGTTGAAGAGGTGCTCGATCGCCGCCAGGGTGATGAGGCGGGCCGGCTCCTTGGAGGGGCAGGCGTGCGGGCCCGCGCTCCAGGCGAGGTGGGCCCGGTTGCTGGACTGCCCCGCCGCGGAGCGCGCCGAGGCGGCGTTGGCGGCCTGGAAGCCGACCAGCACCAGATCGCCGGCGCTGAGCTTGCCGCCGGCGAACTCCATGTCCCTGGCCGGGTAGTGGGGCGCGTAGTTCGAGATGGGCGGGTTGTGCCACAGGGTCTCGTCGAGCGCCTCTTCCAGCAGCCCGTTCTGTGCGTACCGGTCGTTGGTCAGCAGCAGGTGCACGGTGTTGGCGATGAGGTTGCGCAGCGGTTCCGCGCCGGCGCCGATCAGCAGCACCAGCTGATGGATCATCTCCGCGTCGTCCAGCTTGGCCGGGTGCTGCATCAGCCAGGAGGTGACGTCGTCGCCGGGCCGCGCCCGCTTCAGCGCGACCAGTTCGCCGACCGCCTGGATCAGGACCTCGTTGGCCCGCTCGGCGTTGATGCCGTCGAAGATGCCGGAGACGCCGAACATGACCCGGTCGCCGATCTCCGCCGGGCAGCCGAACAGTTCGTTGAAGACGAACAGCGGGAGCTGCTTGGCGTAGTCGTTGAGCAGGTCCGCGGAGCCGCGGGTGCTGAACTGGGCGAGGAGGTAGTGCGCGATCCGGTCGACGTTCACGCTCAGCCGGTGGCTGTCGACCCGGGCGAAGCTCTCGGTGACGGCCTGGCGCAGCCGCAGGTGCTCGGCTCCGTCGGTGAACATGCAGGTGGGCCGAGGGCCGAGCAGGGGAAGGACCGGGCTGTCCGGGCTGATGCGGCCCTCGTTGAGGTCGCGCCAGCGGCGGGGGTCCTTGCGGAAGTCCCCCGGGTTCTGGAGCAGGTCCAGCGCCGCCGCGTAGTCCGTGACGAGGGTCGCGGGCACGCCCGGGGCCAGCTCGACGGGGGCCGTCGGGCCGTGGTGGCGCATGTAGTCGAAGTAGGCCTGGGGGTCGGCGGCGAACTCCGCCGTGTACATGGGTATCCGTTGCCCGCTGCCGTGCGCCGGGCAGCCGGGCGGCGGTGCGGGGAAGTCTTCGCTGGTCATGCGTGCTCCAGAGCGGCGCGTTCCTGTAGGTAGCGAACGAGAGTGATCAGCGCCTGCGCCGATGAGTTCTCGTCACGTGCGTCCATTACGACGACGGGGGTGTCCGGCAGCAGGTCGAGCGCTTCCCGCAGGGCCGCTTCGGTGCGTTCGGGCGTGTGGTCGAAACGGTTGACGGCGATGGCGTAGGACAGGCCGTACTGCTCGATCAGGTCGATCACGGCGAAGGAGTCCGCCAGCCGTTCGGGGTCCACCAGGACCAGGGCGCCGAGGGCACCCCGGGCCATGTCCTCCCAGATCTGGATGAACCGCTGCTGACCGGGCGTGCCGAACAGGTAGAGCACCACGTGGTCGCTGATCGTCAGCCGCCCGAAGTCCATGGCGACCGTGGTGGTGGTCTTGCTCCGCACGCCCTTGAGGTCGTCGACCGCCTCCGCCACCCGCGTCATGTCCTCCTCGGTGGACAGCGGGGGGATCTCGGAGATGGTGCCGATGAAGGTGGTCTTGCCGACGGCGAAGTGCCCGACGACAAGGATCTTCACCGCCGTCTGCGCCTCGCCGCCCCGGACATAGGCGTCCTCATCCAAAACGCGCTTGGAGTCCATCCAGCACCTCCTGGAGAAGTTGTTGGTCGACGAGACGCGCCCGCGGCACGGGCGCTCGGGTGATCAGGTATCCCCCCTCTGCCAGCGAGCTGAGGAGGATCTTGAGCACACCCAGGGGGAGTTGGGTGTGCCCGGCGAGCTCGGCGACCGAGAGGTAGCCGCCGGAGCACATGTCCAGGACGTGCTGCTCCTCGGGGGAGAGCCGGGTGGGACGCTGCCGCTCGTCGCTGACCGTCGTCACAAGGGTGATGAGGGAGAACTTGTCCTCGGCGGGCAGCTGGCGCCCGCGTGTGATGACGTACGGCCGTACTAACTCAGCGGCTTCTGACTCTTCGGGGGTGTAGTCAGTCATGAGCGGTGGCCGATGTCCTCACGGGGTGATGTGGCCAGTTCCTTGCCCAACTGGCCGACCAGTTGCTGCATTCGGAAGGTGATGTCCGCCATGTCGATCTCGGGGGCCGCCGAGACCGCGAGGTAGGCACCCTCGCCTGCGGAGATCAGGAAGACCCAGCCGCCGTCGAACTCCACCAGCGTCTGGCGCCACTGCATGTGCTCGCCGTCGACGAAGAAGCCCAGGGACCGGCTGAGCGACTGCACACCGCTCATCGCGGCCGCCACCGTGTCCGCCGAGTCCCGCCCGAGGTCCTTCGTGCGGGCCATCAGCAGACCGTCGGCCGAGACCAGGACCGCGTGCAGCGCCCCGGGAATCTCCAGGGCACTGTCCAGCATCCAAGACAGGTCGTTCTTCACGAGGTGGTCTCCGGTCCCTTGCGTCCGTCGGCGTGGCTCCCGCGCATCGCGTCCAGGGGCGCGGCGCGGCCGGTCTGGGTCCCCCGTTGAAAGGCGCTCATGATCGACGCCGTCTCCTCGGTGGAGCGACCCGGTGATCGCGCGGTACCGCCACTGCTCGGGACGACGGCCATGGGACGCTGCTTGCGCCGGCGCTTGGGCAGCCCGTCGGAGGTCGTCGCCGGGGCGTCGCCGCCGACTTCGTCCGCCTGTGCGTCGGCGTGGGCGGCCGCGTTCGGGATCTTGGGCTCCGGCATGCTGGTCAACAGCTCCTCCGGAACGAGTACGACCGCACGGACACCTCCGTAGGGGGAGGTGGAGTCGACGGAGACGGTGAAGCCGTAGCGCTCGCAGAGCGCGCCGATCACCGCGAATCCGAACTGCGGAGGGTTGCCCAGGTCGGAGACGCTCGCCGCGCGTTCCCCGGACAGCAGCTCCGCCGCCCTGGCCTTCTCCTCCTCGTTCATGCCGACACCCGCGTCGTCGACCACGATGCAGATGCCCTTGGGCACGGACCGGACGTTGATCTCGACCACGGTCTCGGGCGCCGAGTAGCTGGTGGCGTTGTCGAGCAGTTCCGCGACCGCGAGCGCGATGGCCTCGACCGCCCTGCTGGTGACGCCGTAGTCCACCTGCGACAGGATCTCGACCCGCTGGTAGTGGCGGATCCTTCCCTGCGCGCTGCGGATCACGTCGTAGACCGAGGCGGGGTCACGCTGCCGGCCGAGCCAGCCCTGGCACAGAACGGCGATGGACTGCGCCCGCCGGCCGAACTGCGAGTTCATATGGTCGATCTCCAGCAGATCCCGGAGAATCGGTGAATCTCCGTATTTGCTCTGCAACTTGGAGATGACCAGCTGCTGTTCGGCCGCAAGGCCCTGAAGTGTCCGCATCGCGGACTTCAGCACGGTTTTGGTCTCTTCGCCGGCCCGTTCCTCGGTCTGCCGGACGATCGCGTCGTATCCGCCCTCGAGATCGACGTACGAGGACTTGAGCTCGTCGTTCCGCTTGCGTAACTTTCGTATCGCCTTCTGCTGGCGAACAATGATCGTGGCCGCTGCAGGGGCGCCGACAACGAGCCCCCAGATCGCCGGATCCATCACGTATTGCGTCATAAGACTCTCTTCGAGCGACAGAAGCCCCGTTGCTGGAAACCCGCCCGGTCGACCCGGGGGGCGGCAGTACACACGGGCTTGCCGACAGGGGCTCGCCCTTGCCGCCGAGACGTTTCGCCCCGGAGCTCGCGGCCTGCCTGGCAAGTGCAGGGAGCATATCACCGGAGTTGACTGACGCTTCGTCAAATACCTGGTCAATGCCCTCAGTTGGCGGAGATTCGGGTGCCGGGAGATGAAGAATTCGTGTACTCGCCTGTCGCGTCTGGTAACCCGCGGCCGATACCGCCAATGAACGTACCGACCCGAAACCGCGTCTTGGCTCACATGGTCCCTGCCGAACTCACGCGTACCAGACCCGCGCCCCCGGCGTCCGAAGCCGGGCAGTCGCTCCCGCGCACCCTGTGGCACCGCCACAGGGTGCCGTTGCTCGCCACGCTCCCCGCGCTCCCCCTGTACGCGATCTGGTGGGCGTTCCTCGCCACCGGCGGCGGAGACCTCGCGGCGCAGTACGCCTGGGCCGGCTTCGCGGCCCGGCACGGTGATTCCGCTTACAACCTTTTCTGGTACGGAGGCACGCACACCGCCAACTACAGCCTCATATCCCCCTACTTGATGGCCGCCGTCGGCGTGCGGGCCCTCACCGTCGTCTCCGGCATCGCCGCCACCTGGCTCGCGGCCGTGCTCATGGAGCGCGCCGGCCTGCGAAGACCCCTCGGCCCGGCTCTGCTCGCGTCGTTCGCCCTCTGGTGCAACGTGGCCTCCGGCCGCACCACCTTCGCCCTCGGTGTCGCCTTCGGGCTCGCCGCGTGCCTGATGCTCACCCGCGACCGGCGGATCGTCCTCGCCGCCGCCTACGCCGCCCTCGCGACCATGGCCAGCCCCGTGGCCGGGCTGTTCCTGGTCGTCGTGGGCGCCGCCTTCCTCGTCACCCGCGACTGGCCCCGCGCCCTCGCCCTGCTCCTGCCGCCCGCCCTCACTGTCGGCCTGACCACCCTGCTGTTCCCCTTCAAGGGCGAGCAGCTGATGTTCGCCGGACGAATATGGCCGCCGTTCCTCTTCGGCCTGGCCGTCACCTTCCTCGCCCCGCGCTCCTGGCGCGTCGCCCGCATCAGCGGTGCCGTGTACGCGGCGGGGACCGTCCTGACGTATCTCATCGCCTCCCCCATAGGCACCAACGTCGAGCGCTTCGCCGAGCTGTTCGCGCCCGCCGCGCTCCTCGCCGTCCTGCTCGCCCAGCCGCAGCTCGCGAAGGTCCGCCGGAACCTGCTGGTCACCGCCCTGGTCCTGTCCGTCGCCTGGGTCGGCAAGAAGACCGCCGACGACCTGTACGTCTCCACCACCGTGCCGGCCTGGGCCGCCGAGACCCACGGCGTGGTCCGCGCCCTGGACCACCTAGGCGCCGACCGCACCCGCGTCGAGGTCGTTCCCGCCCGCAACCACCGCGAGGCCAGCGGACTCGCCCCGCACGTGAACATGGCCCGCGGCTGGAACCGCCAGCTCGACATGGAGCGGGCCCGGCTGTTCTACGACGGGTCCTTCTCGGCCACCACCTACCGGGCCTGGCTGGACCGCTGGGCCGTCGGATTCGTGGTGCTGCCGCTGGGCAAGCCCGACGGGTACGCCAAGGTCGAGGCACAGCTGGTGCGCGACAACCGGCCCGAGTGGCTGGAGCCGGTGTGGCAGGACGCCCACTGGAAGGTGTTCCGGGTGCGCGACGCGCAGCCGCTGGTGAGCGAGCCCGCGACCGTCGTGTCGACGTCCAGCGTCGACGTCGTCGTCCGCATGTCACGGCCGGGCAGCGCCACCGTACGCATCGCCTACTCGCAGTGGCTGCACACCGACGGCGGCGGTTGCCTGAAGCCGCAGGGCGAGTTCACCCGGCTCACCGTGTCCGCGCCCGGCGAGTACCGGATCAGCTCGGAGTACGGTCCTTCACCGGCGCCCGGGAGTCGCTGCTGACCTCTTCGGCCCGCGCCGTCACCGCCTTGGCGCGCGGGCCCTGGAACAGGTACGTCACCGCGAAGCCGGCGCCCACCACGGCCGCGCCGCCGACCGCGTCCAGCACCCAGTGGTTGCCGGTGACGACGATCGCGGTGACCGTGAACAGCGGGTGCAGCAGGCCGAGGGCCTTCATCCACCATCGTGGGGCGAGGATCAGGATGACCAGGCCGCACCACAGGGACCAGCCGAAGTGCAGTGAGGGCATCGCCGCGTACTGGTTGGTGAGCTCGGTCAGCGTGCCGTAGTCGGGCTGGGTGAAGTCCTGCGGGCCGTGCACCGTGTCGATGAAGCCGAGGCCGGGCATCAGGCGCGGCGGGGCGAGCGGGTAGAGCCAGAAGCCGATCAGGGCGAAGACGGTGGCGAAGCCGATCGCGGTGCGCGCCCAGCGGTAGTCGACGGGGCGGCGCCAGTACAGGACGGCGAGGATCGCCAGCGGGACGCCGAAGTGGAACGACTCGTAGTAGAAGTCGAAGAAGCTCCGCAGCCAGTCGACCCCCACGACCGCGTGGTTGGCCCAGTGCTCGATGTCGATGCCCAGGGCACGTTCGACGGAGTGGATCTCCTCGCCGTGCTGCTCGGCGGTGACCCGGCCGGCCGAGTTGGAGCCGCCGGCCGCGGCCAGCCTGATCTGGGCGTAGGCGTAGTAGGTGACCCGGATCAGCAGCAGCTCGAAGAGCAGGTTCGGGCGGCTGATCACCCGGCGCAGGAACGGCACCAGCGGGATGTGCCGGAAGCGTGCGGGGACCTTGTCGGCGTACCTGGTCGGGACCGGTGTCTGCCAGTAGGGCGAGGTGCGCGACAGGAACGGCACGACGGCCGCCGTGGCGATGGCGGCGAGCAGGACGAGGTCGGCGCGCAGCGGGTGCAGGATCAGCTTGTCCGGCACCATCATCTTCGCCGGCAGGGTCATCACCAGCACGATCGCGACCGGCCAGACGTACCGGTCGGAGGCCCGTCTGCCGACCTGCCCGACGACCGCCAGCAGCACCCACAGCAGCTGGTGCTGCCAGGCGGTGGGCGACACGACGATGGCCGCGCAGCCGGTGATGGCGACGGCCAGCAGGAGCTGCCCGTCGTGGGCGTAGCGCACGGCACGGCGCACCGCCAGGGCGGCGACGCCGGCGCCGAGCAGCAGGAAGAGGACGATCTCCAGGGGCCCGGTCAGCCCGAGCCGCAGCAGGGCGCCGTGCAGGGACTGGTTGCCGAGGTCGTCGGCACGTCCGCCGAGGCCGACGCCCGCCATGTGGTGCACCCAGTAGGTGTACGAGTCGCTCGGCATCGCCACCCAGGCGACCGCCGTGCACGCGGCGAACGTGACGCCCGTGGAGAGCGCGGCCCGGCGACGGCCGGTGAACCACAGCAGCGGCGTGAACAGCAGCAGGGTGGGCTGGAGGGCGGCGGCGACGCCGATGAGCACGCCGCTGGCCCGCTCGCCGCGCACGGCGAAGCAGCCGAGCAGGACGAGCAGGACCGGCATGATGCTGGTCTGGCCGAGGTAGAGCGTGTTGCGCACCGGCAGCGACAGCATCAGCAGGCTGATCGCGACGGGCGCGGCGAGCAGTGAGGTGCGCCGGCTGACCGGCTGCGGCAGGGCACGGGCGGCGACCAGGCCGAGGACGACGACCAGCAGCAGGGTGCCGAAGGTCCAGCCCCAGCCGAGGGCCTGCTCCGCGGCGCGGGTGAGCGGTTTCAGGACGAGTCCGCCGAACGGGGTACCGGTGAACTCGGTCGAGTCGTACAGCGAACCCTTCACGTGCAGGACGCCGTCCGGTCCGACCCAGGTCTCCAGGTCCGTCAGCCGCTCCCCGCGCGGGGTGCCGAGGACGACGGCGACCTCCCGCAGGGCGAGGATCGCGACGATCAGCCACAGGCCGAGCCGCGCCACGCGTACGCGCGCCTGGACCGCGCCGACGGCCGTCGCCCCGATGGCCTCCGGTCGCCCACCATGATCCGCATTCGCCACGCCTCGTCGGCCTCCCGCCCCGATTCGTCCCACGCGTCCCATGCGTCAAGATCCTTACGGACCAAGTGGGGCTCGCACCACCCCGGGGAGAGACGCAGGCAACCCCCGATTCACCTGACGTCCGCTCTCCTTTTGTCCGGATGACGATAGTCGGAGCGGGATTCGGACGCCTCCGCTGGGGGCGGCGTGGCTCACATCCGGCGGCCCCGGCCACAGAACCGGATCATCCGCCGTACCGTCTGAAGCCCTGTCGCCGGCGGGGCTTCGGAGGGCCGGCCGGTACGGAGGACGGAGGGGGCTGGACACGATGGCTGAATTACTGCGGCAAGGGGCACGCGGGCGGGCTCTGGCCGTCGTCCTGGCGCTGCTCGCCCTCCAGCTCGGCCAGCTCGTGGCGCCCGCGTGGGCGTGCGGCTGCGGCGCCATGGTGCCCGGCGACACACGCCGGGTGGCCGTCGGCCGGGAGGAGTCCGTGGTCCGCTGGGACGGGGCACGGGAGCAGGTCGTGATGCGCCTGACCGTCGACGGGGACGCCGAGCGCGTCGCGTGGATCATGCCGGTGCCGGGACGTGCGACGGTCCGCCTCGGCGACCCGGCGCTCTTCGACGAGCTGCACGAGGTCACCGCCCCCGTGCACCGCACGCGGTACCACTTCTGGCCGCAGGACGGCGACTGGCCGCTGGTGGCCGACGACGACACCGCGGGTGCCCCGCCACCGCCCGGCGCCGGAGCGCCCGTGGGCGTGGTCGGCCGGCAGCGGCTCGGCCCCTTCGAGGTGGCCCGGCTGACGGCCACCGACCCGGCCGCGCTGGACGGCTGGCTCGACGCCAACGGCTTCGCCCTGCCGCCCCGGCTGGCGGGCGCCCTGCGGCCGTACGTCGACCGGCGCTGGGAGTACGTGGCCGTGAAGCTGACCCCGCGGACCGGTGGGACGGCACTCACCGGCGCCCTGGACCCCCTGCACCTGACCTTCCGCACCGACGAGCCGGTCTACCCGATGCGCCTGTCGCGGCTGGCCGCCACCCCGCAGTCCCTGGGCCTGTACGTGCTCGCCGCGCACCGGATGGAACCGGCGTCCCGGATCGGCGGCGAACGCCCCCGGGTCACGTACGCCGGACGGGTGACGGCACGGACCGGCCCGCTGGCGGAGCTGGCGGCGGGAGCGCCGTTCCTGACGGCGATCGGCCAGGAGTTCCCGTCCCCCGAACGCATCTCCGGCGACCACGTGCTGCGCCGGGCGGCGGCCGACGACACCTTCCGGCAGGTCATCCACGAGGACCGGCTGCGCACGCTGGCCGGCGTCCCCCTGTGGCTGCTGACGGTCACCACGGCCCTCGTCGCGGCGATCGCGGGGGCGGCGGTGTTCGCCGTACGACGCACCCGGCCCCGTCTCCCCGAGATGTCACGGCCGCCTGCGGCGAGCGGCTGAATCCACCATCCTGGAATTCCGGACTCCGGACCGGTGAGAGATCGTCGGTAGTGCCACTCGGTGCTTTCCAACCGGCCATACGAAAGGCAAGGCGATGAGCGAGCCGCAGGTCTGGGACGACGTCGACGAGTACTTCTCCTCCCAGCTCTCACCCGACGACGAGATCCTCCTGGCGGCCCTGCGCGACAGCGAGGCGGCCGGACTGCCGGCCATCGGCGTCACCGCGACACAGGGCAAGCTGCTTCAGCTCCTCGCCCAGATCCAGGGCGCCCGCAACATCCTGGAGATCGGCACCCTCGGCGGCTACAGCACCATCTGGATGGCCCGCGCCCTGCCCTCCGACGGCCGTCTGATCTCGCTGGAGTACAGCGCCAAGTACGCCGAGGTCGCCTCCCGCAACATCGCGCGGGCCGGCCTGGACAAGGTCGTCGAGGTCCGGGTCGGCCCGGCCCTGGAGTCCCTGCCGAAGCTGGCCGACGAGAACCCCGCCCCCTTCGACCTGGTCTTCATCGACGCCGACAAGGCCAACAACCCGCACTACGTCGACTGGGCGCTGCGGCTGACGAGCACCGGCAGCCTGATCGTCGTCGACAACGTGGTGCGCGGCGGCCGGGTCGTCGAGACGGACAGCGACGCGCCGGACGTGCGGGGCACCCGCGCCGCCATCGAACTGATCGGCAGCCACCCGAGGTTGAGCGGCACGGCGATCCAGACGGTGGGCGGCAAGGGCTACGACGGCTTCGCGCTGGCGCGCGTGCTGGCGTAGCCCCGCCGCCCGGACTCAGGCCTCGTGGTAGAAGCCGACGTTGACGCTGCGGGGGGCGGTGCGGTCGTGGATGACGATCTCGCCGCTGCCGCCCCTCGGCAGCGGCACGGAGCCGCCGTACGCGATCGGCTGGGCGTACTCCCCCACGGTCAGCCGTACCTCGGAGGACGGGTCGGGCTGCGAGCCGCGCAGCCAGCTCACCTGCCAGCCACCGTCCGGTCCGCACAGGAACTCCAGATGCACTCGGGACACGAACAGCCAGTCGTCCGGCGTCGAGAGCCGGCAGACCTGTTTGTCGCGGCCCACCCGCAGCACGGCGCCCGGCTCGCTGGGCGCGTCGGCCATGAGCATGCCGGCCGTGGCACCCTCGTCCGCCGCGGACACGGCGGCCATGGTGAGTTCGAGCACGAGCGCCCCTCCTGAAACGTCCATTACGGCGGCCGTTTTGGCCGCCGACGCCGCATGATAAATCGCCCGGCACTGCCGCGTCCGGCACAATGAACTCATGACCGAGCGAAAGCCCCCCGGTGTCCCGTTCGAGTCCTGGGTCGACAAGCAGATTCACGACGCGCAGGTACGCGGCGACTTCGACAGCCTGCCCGGCAGGGGCGAACCACTGCCGAACGACCTGGAAGCGCCGTACGACGAACTGTGGTGGGTAAAACGCAAGATGGCCCGCGAGGGCCTGTCGGTCCTGCCCCCCGCGCTGGCCCTGCGCAAGGAGGCGGAGGACGCGCTGACGGCGGCGTACGCGGCTCCGTCGGAGCGGGCGGTCCGGAAGATCATCACGGACGTCAACGCCAAGATCCGCGACATGCTGCTGAAGCCGCCGCCCGGCCCTCCCCTGGGCCGCAAGCCGTACGACGTGGAAGAAGTCGTGGGGCAGTGGCGGGAGCGCCGGGCAACGGCCGGGTCAGGTGTGCCGGATGTGCCGGACGGTTCGCGTGCGTCAGATGTGTAGCAGCCGTTCCGCCAGCTCTCGGTAGTCGCGCAGGGCGAGCCGGAGCCGCTCGGTGTCGTCCTTCTCCTCGGTGTCCTGCCAGGACGTGCGCAGGGTGCGACGCCGCTCGCGGACGGTCTCGGCGAACCGGGCCACGATGGCCTCGACCACCTGATCCGCCTCCTCGACGGCGGCCCGGGGACCGTCGACGAATCCGGAGACGGCGTGCTGCAGCCGGAGCTCGAACTTGTCGGACTCGTCGTTCCCCACGAGCGGAGCGTCCGCACGCTCGCTCTTCGTGGTGACTACGGCCCGCGCCGCACCGCCGGTGGGCGCGAGAGCGGGCCCGCTCCCAGCCGGCTCCTTGCCGGTCGTGGTGTCGGTCATGTCACTCAACTCCCCTTCGCCTGACGCCCCGTGAACGACCACGGCATATGGCCGCCGGTCTTCCTCCGCGCTTCGTGGGACTCACGGTGCCGCTCGACCGGAACCGCCACCAGTTCCTCGAACAGCGCACGGGCCTCGACCATGGCCTCACGCATCTCCTCCGTACCCGGCCCGCCTTCGGCCCCCGCACGGGCTGCACGGTGCACCCGGCGGTAGCCGTGCACGCGGCTCGCGTGGTGCACGGACAGCGCGGAGAGCTGCTCCTCGTACTGGTCGCCGTCCGGGTAGCCCCGCGCGTGCGCCAGCTCCGCGAGCAGCCGGTCCGCCTCGTCCACGGCTTCCTTCGGCGAGTCGACGAAGCGCTCCTGGGCCGCCGTCCAGCGAGCCTCGTAGCGCTCGACCTCGGTCGTCTCCAGCGTCCGCTCCCGCAGCCCGCCGTGCCGCTCCACCCGCTGGGCGAGTTCGCGTTCGGCGGCCTTGGCGTCCCCGTCGTGCCGGGCCACGGTCCGCTCGTACTCGGGCCCGAAGCGCCGCTTCAGGCTCCCACCGCCCTGTGCGCCGCGAGTCCGCAGGGCCATGACGGTCACGCCGAGCACGGCGACCGCCGCAATCACGATCAGAATGATCACACCTGTTGACATGCGTGGCGAGTTGCCCGCAATGGGCTCCCCAAACTGCTGCCGACGGCGTGTCGATTCAACGGTTCCCCGATCGACGTCATGGTGAAAGCCACTAGACCCACACGCCGCACACGGAAGGATTCAAGCCATGTCACTGGTCCGGGTCCACAACTTCACCATCTCCCTCGACGGCTTCGGCACCGGCGAGGGCCTGAGCCTCGACGCCCCCTTCGGCCACGCCGGCGAACGGCTGCACGAGTGGATGTTCGCCACTCGCTGGTGGCGCGAGCGGACCGGCGAGCCCGGCGGCAACGGCGGCGTCGACGACGCCTTCGCACGGCAGTTCATGCCCGGCATCGGCGCCGAGATCATGGGCGCCGGAAAGTTCGGCTACCCCGGCTGGCACGAGAACCCCGACTGGACGGGCTGGTGGGGCCCCAACCCGCCCTTCCACACCCCGACCTTCATCGCCACCCAGCACACCCGCCCGTCGATCGAGATGGAGGGCGGCACGACGTTCCACTTCCTGAACGCCTCCCCCGCCGAGGTCCTCGCGGCGGCCCGCAAGGCGGCGGGCGACCAGGACATCCGCATCGGCGGCGGAGTGAGGCTCCTGCGCGACTTCCTCTCCGCCCGCCTGATCGACCACGCGCACATCGTGGTGGCCCCCCTCCTCCTCAATCGAGGCCAACGCCTCTGGGACGGCCTGGAGGGCCTCGAACAGCACTACGCGACCGAGTCCATCGCGTCCCCCAGCGGAGTGACCCACCTGACGCTCACCCGCCGAGACGGAACGGACTGACGGCGGCTGCGGGTGCGTGGGGGCTGGTCGCGCAGTTCCCCGCGCCCCTGAAAGCAGGGCGTTGCAGCCGGCCCGCGTGAAGCCGTGACCGCAGCCATCACAACCGTCCGCGCAGTTCCCCGCGCCCCTGAAAGAAGGGCGTTGCAGCCAAGCCGCGTACGGCGGCAAGGGGACGTGCCGGGGGGTGTCCGCCCGCAGCGGCGGGCGTCAAGACACAGCACCCTTCTGATGCCGGGCAACCGCCCGACCGAGGACGGACACCCCCCGGCACGGCCCCGACCCACCACACAACCGTAGGCGCTACGCAAGCCCCCACAGCCCGCAACGGGCCGCCGCAGGCATCACCGCCCCCCACCGCCGGAGGCACCCGGCTGCTCCCGCTCAGACCCACACAACTCCGCATTCAGATCCTTGACCAACTGAGCCAAATCCGTAGGCCGCTCCGGCCCCCACCAATCCCCCAACAACTCCGCCAACGACTCCTCCCGAACCCGAGCCAGCCGATCGGCCACCACCCGCCCCTTCTCACTCAGCACCAGCTCCAACCCCTCCCGGACAGCCAACCCCCGCCCCTTCTCACTCAGCACCAGCTCCAACCCCTCCCGGACAGCCAACCCCCGCCCCTCCACCTGCCGAGCCGCATCCAGAATCACCGGCAACGGCACAGTGCTCTTCTCGGCCAGCACCCCCGGCTCCACCCACCCGTACCGCTTGATCCGCAGCAACAACCAACTCGCGGCCGGCAACAGGTCGTACCCCGCCCGCTCGGTGATCGTCCGGTACACCTCCCGCCGCCCCTCCCGAGTCCCCAGCACCGACAACGCCCGGCACACCTCGTCGTACGACGACCGCTCCACGGGATTACTGGCCAACGTCTCGGTCACATCGGGCGCCGTCACCGACCCCCGCAGCTTGTCCTCCCGCAGGAACCACGCCAGCACGAACCCGACCACCGCGACCGGCGCCGCGTACAGGAACACATCGGTGATCGAGGACGCGTACGCCTCCAACGCCTCCGGCCGCAGCCCACTCGGCAACTCCGCGATCCCGCGCGGATCCGCCTCCAGCCCCTCCAGCGAGACCCCCTGAGGCAGCCGCACCCCCTGGTACGCCTCCACGAGTTTGTCGTCCAGCCGGGCCGCAAAGATCGTCCCGAAGATCGCGACCCCGAACGACGCCCCGATCGACCGGAAGAACGTCGCCCCGGAGGTCGCGACGCCAAGGTCCTTGTACGGCACGGCGTTCTGCACGATCAGCACGAGCACCTGCATGACCAACCCGAGCCCCAGCCCGAACACGAAGAAGTACACGCTCATCGCCCAGGTGGAGCTGTCCACCTCCAGCTGATGGAGCAGCAGAAGCCCGATCACCGTCACCCCGGTCCCGGCGATCGGGAACACCTTCCAGCGGCCGGTACGGCTCACGATCTGCCCGGACCCGGTGGACGCCAGCAGCATGCCGACGACCATCGGCAGCATGTGCACCCCGGACAGGGTCGGGCTGATGCCCTGCACGATCTGGAGGAACGTCGGCAGATAGGTCATCGCGCCGAACATGGCGAACCCGACGATGAAGCTGATGACCGCGGACAGCGTGAAGGTCCGCACCCGGAACAACCTCAGCGGTAGCACGGGTTCGGCGGCCGTCCGCTCCACCGCCACGAACGCCGCGGCGAGCACCACCCCGAGCAGCGCCAGCCCGACGATCTGCACCGACCCCCACGCCCAGGTCGTCCCACCCAGTGAGGCGACCAGCACCAGACAGGTGGCGACGGAGGCGATGAGGAACGTACCGAGGTAGTCGATGACATGACGGGTCGCCTTGTGCGGGATCCGCAGCACGGCGGCGATGACGACGAGCGCGACGACCCCGACGGGCAGGTTGATGTAGAACACCCACCGCCAGCTCAGATGCTCGGTGAAGACCCCGCCGAGCAGCGGCCCGAGCACACTGCTCGCGCCGAACACGGCACCGAACAGCCCTTGGTACCGGCCACGTTCACGCGGCGGCACGATGTCCCCGACGATCGCCATGGACAGCACCATCAGCCCGCCGCCGCCGACGCCCTGGACGGCCCGGAAGGCGATGAGCTGAGCCATGTCCTGCGCCATGCCGCACAGCGCGGAACCGACGAGGAAGATCACGATCGCGATCTGGAACAGGCGTTTGCGCCCGTACTGGTCACCGAGCTTGCCCCACAGCGGCGTGGCGGCCGTGGACGCCAGCAGATACGCCGTCACCACCCACGACAGGTGCTCGAGCCCTCCGAGGTCGCTGACGATGGTGGGCAGCGCGGTGGACACGATCGTCTGGTCGAGCGCGGCGAGCAGCATCCCGAGGAGCAGCGCGCCGATGGACACGAGGACATTGCCGGGCACGTTCTCGTGCGCCGCGGCGCGCCGTTCCGGGGGCTGCGCGTCACGCACATTTCCCGTCATACCGTGCGCGTCCCCGGCCATGAAGACCTCCCGAGGGTCTCGTTACCCCCTCCATCATGATCGCTGTGTCCCGTTATGGCCCGTCGAGTCCCATTGGAATCGTCCCTTCCGGGGGCTTGGGGAGAGAGCGTGAGGAACGTCTGCATAATCTGGGGAGTTCGCGAGGGAGGGACGAACGCGTGACAGAGCCGAGGGGCACCAAGGGCGCCGGGGATCCACAGGATCCGGGTAGCCCGAACGGTCACCTTTGCCCGGAGTGCGGTACGCCGAGAGCGGCCGACAACACCCCGTCGTGCGGCTGCGGCGAGCGCGCGTCCGAGGCTCTCAGAGACGCCCGTACGGCGGAGGCGGCAGCGGCGGGAGACTTCGATCCGCTGCGCATTCGGCCATACGTGGAGCTGGAGGGCGACAACGCCGCCGAAACGATGCAGCTGCGCCAGGTGGACCCGCGGCAGCCGGCGCCGCCCGCGCCAGCGGCCACCGATGACGCCCAGACTCTCGCCACCCCGCTGGCGTCCGGGGCCACGACCCCGAACGCCCAGGACCTGAGCCTGTTCGAGTCGACTCCGACGACGGCCCCGGCCCCGGCCCCCGCCGACGACGCCGACTGGGACGACTCACCGAGCACGGCCCCCCGCCCCCGACACCGCCGCACGATCCTGCTGGGCGCGGGCGGAGCGCTCGTGGTCGTGATGACGGCGGCGGGCCTGGCGAGCGGCATGTTCACGTACGACGCGCCGTCCCGGAAGACGGCGCTGCCGCACGACGTACGGGCGAGTGTCCCGGTGCCGTCGACCAGCAAGTCGGAGACGACCGCCGCCCCGACCGAGACCGCGACGGGGTCGGCTCCGGCCCCGACCTCCGCGTCACCGTCGGAGAGCCCGACCGAGTCGCCGTCCCCCACCCGGTCGACGTCGTCGCCGAGCCCGACCCCGTCGACGGAACCGACGAAGTCGCCGTCCACGACGGAGGCGGCGACCGACCCCGACGAGGAGTCCCCCGCCGCGCGCCAGCCCACGCCGCCGGTCCTGAGCCGTGGCGACCGGGGTCCCGAGGTCACGGAACTGGAACTCCGCCTCACCCAGCTCGGCCTGTACACGCGGCAGGCGAGGGGGAACTACAACGAGGGCGTGGAGGACGCGGTCGCCCGGTACCAGTGGGCACGGGGGATCCAGTCGGACGACTACGGGGTCTACGACCTGGAGACCAGGGAACGACTGGAATCAGAAACCACGGAGCCGTGACGCGGCGCTGCGGGGGCCGTACGCGGAAGAGCTCGGGGCCCGGGGTTCGTCGGCGGGTGCGGGCCGGTGGGGGTCGTTCGCGCAGTTCCCCGCGCCCCTGAAGTTGGCGGCTGTGAGGCCAACCCTCGGATGCGCTGGGAGCTGCGCCTCTGGGTTGGCGGTCGCTGGGCCGACCTTCAGGGGCGCGGGGAACTGCGCGATCAGCCACAGGCGGCCCGCACCCGCCGACGAACCGCCCGCCCCGCCCCCTCAGGCGATGACGAACCGCCCGCCCCGCCCCCTCAGGCGATGACGAGCCGGACCCCGCCGCCCCCGTCCACCGCCTCGACCCGAACCTGCCGCAGGTCCCTCACCAGCACATCAGGCCCGTGGAACCCGGCCCGCGCACCGACCCCCACAACCCGCATCCCCGCGGAGCGCCCCGCCTCGATGCCGGCCCCGGAGTCCTCGAACACCACACAGTCCGCCGGCGCGACCCCCAGCTCGGCGGCCCCCTTCAGGAACCCCTCGGGGTCGGGCTTGCTCGCGCCGACCGACTCCGCGGTCACCCGCACGTCCGGCAGTTCCAGCCCGGCCGCGGCCATCCGTGCCGTGGACAGCGCGACATCGGCCGACGTCACCAGCGCATGCGGCAACCCCCGCAGCGAGGCCAGAAACTCCGGCGCCCCCGGAATCGGCACGACGCCGTCGACGTCCGCCGTCTCCTCGGCGAGCATGCGCGCATTGTCCGCGTGGTTCTGCTCCATCGGCCGGTCGGGCAGCAGCAGCGCCATCGAGGCGTACCCCTGACGCCCGTGCACGACCTTCATCACCTCGTCGCCGTCGAGCCCGTGCCGCTCGGCCCAGCGACGCCAGATCCGCTCCACGACGGCGTCCGAGTTGACGAGCGTGCCGTCCATGTCGAGCAGGAGGGCACGGGCGGTGATCACGGTGGACTCGGTGGGCGCGGCGGTGGCCGTCATCGGCAACTCCAAGGCGAGGGGCGCGGGGGTACAGGGGTGGCCCCCGGAGGGACAAGGTGACCCCGCCCGCCGGTCAGGGAAAACGGGCGGGAGTCACTTTGTTCCTCCACGGTACAAAACCGAGCCCCGATCGCGCCACCGCCTCCAGAAACCGTTCACCGACAGTTCAGCTCCGAACGACCTCCGAACGACCTCCGAGCGACCTCCGGACGGCCTCCGCACGGCCTCCGGACGATCGGACCCGGACGGTCCGCCGCCATCGGCTCAGCCCGCGATCGCCTCGTACAGGCTCCAGACACCCAGGGTCAGCATCACGAGCGCCGCCACCTTGGTGATCAGCTTCAGCGGCACCCGCTTCATCAGGGCCTTGCCGCCGACGATGCCGATCCCGGCCACGGCCCACAGCGCCAGCACCGCGCCGATACCGACGGACAGCGGATCGTCATAGCGGGCCGCGAGGTTGGCCGTCATGATCTGCGTCAGATCACCGAACTCGGCGACCAGGATGAGCATGAACCCGGCTCCGGAGACCTTCCAGAAGGACTGGTTCTCCGGCTTGCGGACCTCTCCCTCGTCCTCGTCCTTCTTCATGAGCAGCACGGCCGCGCCGCCCAGGAAGAGCACTCCGGTGAGCGCGTGCAGGATCTGCTGCGGGAGCAGGGTCAGCACACTGCCGGCCGCCACGGCCAGCGCGACATGCACCGCGAACGCGGCGGCGACGCCCGCGAAGACGTACGAGGCGCGATAGCGCGTACCGAGGACGAGCCCGGCGAGCGCGGTCTTGTCGGGCAGTTCGGCGAGGAAGACGACGCCGAAGACGACCGCCGTCACGGTGAAGCTGATCAAGGTTCCTCAATCGGTCGGGCTACCCCACCGAGAGCAATGTCACTGCGCTACGACACCTCGGCACGGCAGCACACTGAGCGCCCGTGCCGTGCGGCACAGGCGTGCACTGCTTGCCGAAGGTCTCGCTGGCCGACCTCGTGGACGAGGTCCGCCTCCGGGCGCCGGCTCAGACGAGCTGAGCAGTATGTCGACGGTCCGGCGAAGAGCTACTCCCCTTCTGCGCCACCCATGGTACGCGACGGAGTCGAACGAGCCATCGACGGATTCACAGGAAGAAAGTCACAGTCTCAACCTTGTCGTGTCATGAACACGTCACTAGCTTCTTACCGGACGCACACCTCCCCGCAATGCGGCGTGGCGAGCATTCCAACGCTCGCTCGCCAACACCCCCACCCCTCAAGGGAGTTCGCATGTCGAAGTTCTACGCGCGTCGACGGGTCAGCATACTCGCGGCCCTCAGCGGCCTCATAGCCTCCGTCGCGATTTTCAACGCCCCGACCGCCTCCGCCGCGCTCCCCACCCCCGTCAGCGCCGCCACCGCCCGCACCTACCTCGCCTCGCTCACCGTGGCCACCGAGGACCGCACGGGCTACGACCGCGACCTGTTCCCGCACTGGATCACCCAGTCCGGCGCCTGCAACACCCGCGAGGTAGTCCTCAAGCGCGACGGCACGAACGTCGTCCAGGACTCCTCCTGTGCCGCCACGAGCGGCAGTTGGTACTCCGTCTACGACGGCGCCACCTGGACCGCCGCCTCCGACCTCGACATCGACCACCTGGTGCCGCTGGCCGAGGCCTGGGACTCCGGCGCCGACAGCTGGACCACCTCCCGGCGCCAGTCCTTCGCCAACGACCTGACCCGCCCGCAGCTGATCGCCGTCACGGACAACGTGAACCAGGCCAAGGGCGACCAGGACCCGGCCACCTGGATGCCGTCGCGCACCGCGTACCGCTGCACGTACGTCCGCGCCTGGGTGCAGGTGAAGTACTACTACGGCCTCTCGGTCGACTCGGCGGAGAAGTCCGCCCTCACGAACTACCTCGCGAGCTGCTGAACCGGGCACCAGTGCCCGGCCGACGGTGGGCCGACCGTGAGCCTGCGGAGTTCGGCAAACTGTGATCTGCGGAACCTCCCCGTTCCCCTCCGTCGTTCCGTACCGTACGGGGCGACGGAGGAGGGCATGACGTGGCCGAACTGCGCCTGGGTCCGCTGCTGAGGTACGTCGACGGCTCGACCGCGACCGTGTGGGTCGAGGCGAGCCGTCCGTGCGCCGTGCGGGTGCGCGGGGCGGACGGGTCCGGCGGCGAGGCCCGTACCTTCCAGGTCGCCGGCCACCACTACGCCCTGGTGCCGGTCACCGGCCTCACACCGGGGACGACGACGCCGTACGAGGTCCACCTCGACGGCACGGGCGTGTGGCCGCTCCCCGGCTCGCCCTTCCCGCCGTCCGTCATCCGCACCCCGGCCGACGGCGACCCCGTCCGGCTCGCCTTCGGCTCCTGCCGCTGGGCGGCGCCTCCCGCCGACGAGAGGGACCCGGTCGGGCCGGACGCCCTGGACACGCTGGCCGCCCGGATGGCGGCCGACCCGGACGGCGAGCGGCCTGACGTGCTGGTGCTGCTGGGCGACCAGGTGTACGCCGACGAGACCTCCAAGGCGACCAGGCGCTGGCTGGCCGCCCGCCGCGACCTGAGCGAACCGCCGGGCGACGAGGTCGCGGACTACGAGGAGTACACCCGCCTCTACTACGAGTCCTGGCTCGACCCGGAGGTGCGCTGGCTGCTGTCCACCGTGCCCAGCTGCATGATCTTCGACGACCACGACGTCATAGACGACTGGAACACCTCCGCAGCCTGGCTCGCCGACATGCGGGCCACACCGTGGTGGCGCGAGCGCCTGCTGAGCGGGCTGATGTCGTACTGGGTCCACCAGCACCTGGGCAATCTGTCCCCGGCCGAGCTGGCCGCCGACCCGCTCTTCGCCGCCGTGCGCGAAGCCCCCGACGGCACCGACGAGCTGCGCTCCTTCGCCTGCAAGGCGGACGCCGACCCGGCTTCGGTCCGCTGGAGCTACCGCCGCGACTTCGGCCGGGTGCGGCTGCTGATGGTGGACACCCGGGCGGCCCGCGTCCTCGACGAGGAGGCGCGGTCGATGCTCGACCCCGGCGAGGCGCGATGGCTGCGCGAGCAGGCGCTGGAAGCCCCCGGCTCCTACGACCACCTCCTCATCGGCACGTCCCTGCCGTGGCTGCTGCCGCATCTGGTGCACGACGCCGAGGCGTGGAACGCGGCCCTGTGCCGGGGCGAGCGCGGGGAGCGCTGGGCGCGGTTCGGCGAGGATCTGCGGCGGCGGGCCGACCTGGAGCACTGGGCGGCGTTCCCGTCGTCCTTCGACGCGCTGACGGAGCTGATCGCCGAGGCCGGCTCGGGGCCGGACGCGCCGGCGACGGTGTGCGTCCTGTCGGGGGACGTGCATCACGCGTACATCGCCGAGCCGGCCTGGCCGGCCGGCACCGGGCCCGACGCCCGGGTCCTGCAGCTGACCTGTTCGCCCGTGCACAACGCCATCCCGCTCGCGATCCGGCTCGGCTTCCGCTTCGGCTGGAGCGGGCTCGCCCGGGTGCTGGGGCGGCGGTTCGCGGGACACGGGGGCTGCCCGAAGCCGCCGATCGACTGGCGCCGGACGGGCGGGCCGTGGTTCGGCAACCAGCTGATGACCCTGACCCTGGGGAGGCGCTCGGCGCGGCTGCGGCTGGAGCAGGCGCGGGGCGCTGCGCGGCTGGACGTGGTGGCGGAGTCGCAACTCACGCCGTGACGGTGGGCCGTGGCGCGTGACAGCTCGGGGGTTCGGGCCGGTCGGCGGCTGCGGGCCGGTGGGGGCCGTTCGCGCAGTTCCCCGCGCCCCTGGGTAGGCGGCCGCCAGGCCAACCTTCAGGGGCGCGGGGAACTGCGCGAACGACCCACGACAACCCGCAGCCGACGACCGGCCCGAACCCCCGCAATATCACCGCCGCGTCCGAACTCGCCCCACATTCGAACCGTTGCGACCGCTTGTGACCGGCGTGGCACGTGATGCTCGTGATGCATCCCACACTCACCGACCCCCGGGCTGAGTTCGCCCCTTCGACGACGGCATGATGAGCCGGACCGTCCGCTTCCGCCCGACGGCTCACCCGCTCCAATGCGCCCCACACGCCCGGGAGTCACCCCTTTGACCGCACCGACCCCCGCTCCGACCTCGGTCTCCATCGCCCTGGTCGGCGCCGGCCCCCGCGGCACCAGCGTCCTGGAACGCCTCTGCGCCTGCGCTCCCGAACTCCTGCCGCCCGGCGCGCGCCTCACCGTCCATGTGATCGACCCGGCGCCGCCCGGCCCGGGACGGGTGTGGCGGACCGCGCAGTCGCCCGAGCTGCTGATGAACACGGTGGCCTCGCAGGTCACCCTGTTCACCGACGAGAGCGTCGACTGCTCGGGCCCGATCCGGCCCGGCCCCAGCCTGTACGACTGGGCGGCGGGCGAGCTGGGGCCCGACGAGTACCCGACCCGCGCCCAGTACGGCCGTTACCTGGAGTGGGTGTTCGCGAAGGTCGTGCGCGAGGCTCCGCCCACCGTGCGCGTCGAGACGTACGCGACCCGTGCGGTACGGCTCGACGACGCGCCCGACGGCCGCCAGACCCTCACCCTGGACGACGGCCGCGTCCTGCCCGGCCTGTCCGCCGTGGTGCTGGCGCAGGGCCATCTCCCGACGGCCGCCGACACGGCCCAGCGCCATCTCGCCGCCCACGCCGAGCGGCACGGACTGCGGTACGTCGCGCCCGCCAACCCGGCCGACGTGGACCTGTCCGCCGTATCCCCCGGTGAACCCGTGCTGTTGCGCGGCCTCGGTCTCAACTTCTTCGACCACATGGCCCTGTTGACGACGGGCCGCGGCGGCCGATTCGTCCGTGACGACGAGGGCCTGCGCTACCTCCCCTCCGGCAACGAGCCGCGTCTGTACGCCGGTTCGCGGCGCGGCATCCCGTACCAGGCCCGCGGCGACAACGCGAAGGGGCCGTACGGCCGTCATCTCCCGCTCGTGCTGACGCCGGAGGTGATCGCCGGCTTCCGCAAGCGCGCCGACTCCGGCGAGGCGCCGGACTTCCTCGCGGAGATATGGCCGCTGGTGGCGAAGGAGGTGGAGACGGTGTACTACGCGGCGCTGATACCGGGGGCCGGGCGACCGGAGTTCACCGAGCGCTTCCTGGCCGTCCCTCATCGCGATCCCCAAGAGGCCTTGCTGTTGGACGAGTTCGGGATACCGGAGGGCGAGCGCTGGAGCTGGGACCGGGTCTCGCGGCCGTACGGGGAGCACGGCTTCCCGGATCGCGGGCGGTGGCGCGACTGGCTGCTGGCGCATCTGCGCGAGGACGCGGCCCAGGCCGCCCGGGGCAATGTGCACGGCCCGCTGAAGTCGGCCCTGGACGTGCTGCGCGACCTGCGCAACGAACTGCGCCTGATCGTCGACCACGCGGGCCTCACCGGCACCTCGCGCCGGGATCATCTGGACCGCTGGTACACCCCGCTCAACGCCTTCCTGTCCATCGGCCCGCCGCGGCGACGCGTCGAGGAGCTGGTGGCCCTGATGGAGGCGGGCGTGGTGGAGGTGCTCGGGCCGCGGCTCGAAGTGCGAGAGGAGGCGGACGCCTGGGTCGCGCACTCCCCCGAGGTGCCGGGTTCCGTAGTGCGCGCGACGACGCTGATCGAAGCCCGGCTGCCCGAACCGGACTTGCGGCGCACGGCGGACGAACTGCTCGCCCGGCTGCTGAAGACGGGACAGTGCCGGCCGCACACGGTCGACGGCTACGAGACCGGCGGGCTGGACGTGACCGCGCGCCCGTACCGGCTGATTGACCGTCAAGGGCAGCCGCACGCAAGGCGGTTCGCGTTCGGCGTGCCGACGGAGGGGGTGCACTGGGTGACGGCGGCGGGAGCGCGGCCGGGTGTGGATTCGGTCACTCTTTCGGATGCGGATGCGGTGGCCAGGGCGGCACTACGTGCCGTTATCCCCGGGGCGGAAGGGGATGCCGGGACGCAAGTGTGGCCAAATGTTGAACTTGCAAGCATCGATTAGGCAAGCCTAACGTGGGGCCACCGTTCACTTTCCGTCCCCAGGCCGGTGCCCACCGGCACCGGCCGCAGCCAGACCGAGGGAGCCCCCCACATGACCGGACGCCTCAACAGCGCCCAGCCGTATGCCATCGGCCTGTTCCGCATCGTCGTCGGCCTGCTCTTCGCCTGCCACGGCGCCAACTCGCTCTTCGGCGCCTTCGGCGGCGAGACCCCGGACACCGGCGCCTGGCCCGCCTGGTACGCCGCGGTGATCGAACTCGTCGGCGGCAGCCTGGTCCTGCTCGGCCTCGGCACCCGTGCCGCGGCGTTCATATCCTCCGGCGCGATGGCGTACGCGTACTTCAAGGTCCACCAGCCGCAGGCCCTGTGGCCCATCGAGAACAGCGGCGAGGGCGCCGCCATGTACTGCTGGGCGATGTTCCTGCTGATCTTCACCGGCTCCGGCGCCTTCGGCCTGGACCGGCTGTTCACCAAGCGCTCCGCGGCACAGAGCAGCACGGCGACCGACCAGACGCCGGTCGCGGCCTGACCTCCGGGACCCGGACCTCGCGGCCGGCCGCCGCCCCGGCCGGGTCCCACTCGACGGCGTCCGCGCCCGCGCACCTCGCGGGTACGGGCGCCGTCGCGCGTGCTCTGCGTGTTCGCGCGCCCTCGGCCGGGTGAACATGCTGTGCCGAACACACGAGCACCCGATGGATCTCCTGTCACACCCCCGGCGTACGCTGTATGGCTGTCACATGCCGCCCCTGCCGCTCCCCCAGGACGTCGCGGCACGGGTCTGGCCACGGGGGTAAACGGGGAGTTGCAGTGCTCGAGGGGATCGAGGACGTGGGCGCGTTGACCGCGGGCCCATGGATCTATGTGGTGGTCGCGGTCTCGGTGCTGCTGGACGTGTTCGTGCCCGTCCTGCCCAGCGGCGTTCTGGTCATCACGGCGGCCACGGCCGCTGCCGCGGGTTCCGGTGCCGCCACCGGGGAGGTCCCCGGCGAGGTTCCGGACATTCTGGCGCTGACGCTCTGCGCCGCGACGGCCTCCGTCCTCGGCGACCTCGTCGCCTACCGCGTCGCCCGGCGCGGCGGCGCCCGGCTGGACCGCGCGATCGCCCGCTCCCGCCGGCTGAGCGCGGCGCAGGAACGTCTCGGCGCGGCCCTGGCCCGGGGCGGCGGCGCCCTGGTGGTACTGGCCCGCTTCGCCCCGGCCGGCCGCTCGGTGGTCTCCCTCGGCGCCGGCGCCACCCATCGCCGCGTCCGCGACTTCCTGCCCTGGTCCGCCCTTGCGGGCCTGGCCTGGGCCGTCTACAGCGTGGCCCTCGGCTACTTCGGCGCCCAGTGGCTGGGCGCGACCTGGCTGGCGACGGCGGTGTCGGTGGCGGCGCTGTTCGCGGCGGGGGCGGGGGCGACGTATTTGGTGCGGCGGGAGCCTTCGGCGTAGCCAGGGCGCCCAAGGGCTCGGGGCTTCGGGTCCGACGGCGACTGCGGGCTGTGTGTGGCTGGTCGCGCAGTTCCCCGCGCCCCTTGGGTGGGCTGAGCTGCGGCCGACTCAGGGGCGCGGGGAACTGCGCGACCAGCCCCCGCCGACCCGCACCCGGCAGACGGCCCCGCCCCGTTACCCGGCGGCAGCCCCGCGCGCCGTCGCGGGCGCGCCTCGCACCTCCAGTCCGTCGAGCAGTTCGGCCGTGGCCTCGGCGATGGCCTCCACGGCTCGGTCGAAGACCTCCCTGTTGTGCGCGGCCGGGGCACGGAAGCCGGAGACCTTGCGCACGTACTGGAGGGCGGCGGCCCGAATCTCTTCCTCCGTCGCCTCCTCGGGCAACACGGGCGGACGGAGTGTCTTGATACTGCGGCACATGTCGAACAGTCTCCCTCGGAACCGTGCCCGTCTGCCATGATCACGTCCGGGGCGGCCACCGCTGAGGGGGCGGGGCCGACCGACGAGAGGATGCGCATGACCGCGAACGACGGACTCACCGTGGCGATCCTGGGCCCGGGCGGCATCGGCGGACTGCTCGCCGCGCTGCTGTCCCGCTCCGGCCACCGTGTCATCTGCCTGGCCGGCGACGAGACGGCGAAGACCCTGAGCGCGAAGGGCATCCACGTCCGCAGCGGCCTGTTCGGGGACTTCACGGCCCCGGTCGAGGCCGACACCGAGCTCCGCGAACCGGTCGACGCCTGTCTGATCGCGGTCAAGGCCACGGCCCTGGACGCGTCCCTGACCCGGGTCCCGCCCGCCGTGCTGGGCGACGGGCTGGTCGTACCGTTCCTGAACGGCGTGGAGCACCCCGAGCTGCTGCGCGCCCGCTACCGCGCGGACCGGGTGGCGCCCGCCGCGATCCGTGCCGAGTCGACCCGCGTCGCGCCGGGGGAGATCGAGCACGGGACGCCGTTCGCCGAGATCGACCTGACCGGCGACTCGGTCCCCGACGACCGCCTGGCCGCCCTGGCGCAGGTCCTCGACGCGGCCGGCCCGACGACCCGGGTGCACGCCGACGAGGCGGCGACGCTGTGGTCGAAGATGTCACTGCTGGCGCCCTTCGCCCTCCTCACCACCCGCTACGCCCTGCCCATCGGGGACGTACGCACCCGACACCGCGAGGAGTTGCTCGCCCTCGTCGACGAGTCGACAGCCGTCAGCGCGGCCTGCGGCGGCCCCTCCGACCCGTCCATGGCCATCGCCCGCTACGACGCCTTCCCGGCCACCACGAAGTCCTCGATGCAGCGTGACGCGGAGGCGGGCCGCCCCCTCGAACTGGACGCCATCGGCGGCGCGTTGCTCCGCGCGGCGGACCGCCACGGAGTTCCGGTGCCGGTGGCGACCCGCCTGGTGGGCGAGTTGCGGGCAGCGGGCCACTAACCGGCGGTTCAGTCCCACGAGTTGAAGAGCACCGCTCCGACGGTCTCGGGCCGCCAGTAGTCGATCTGCCGCCACTCCACGGCGGACAGGGCGGAGGTGTCCGCCGAGGAGAGCGGCGACAGCAGCACCGCCGCGCTCAGCACGGTGAATCCGAAGTCGCCGAGGCCGGCGGCCCAGGCGGGCGCCTCCCGGAACTGGTCGGTGTACCAGTCGTGCGGCTCGTCCACGAACGCGACAAGTGGTGTGTAGGCCTGGAACAGGGTGCAGCAGCGGCCGTCCGGGCGCTCGATCGTGGCGGTGTGGAAGGTCTGCGCGATCTGCCGCGCCTCGAACTCCCCGACCCGTCCGCCGGCGGCCCGGGCCGCCGCGTACCACGCCGTACGGCACGCCCTGGGGTCGGTCCGCCGTATGTCGGGATCGCCGCTGGTGAAGAACCCCGTCGAGCCCCGCATCAGCCGGAAACCGTCGCCCGGACCCGCCATCCACGCCTCCCGCCCCGCCCGTGTCCCGCGCCGCCCGTCCCGATCATGCCCCCACACACTCGTTCGCATGAACCCCCCAAAGGCACTCGCAACCCAAAATCGAACAGGCGTAGCATTGCGGCGTGGCTACGCCCTATGACTTTCCGAGTGACCTGCTCGCCGGTCAGGAGGAGCTGCATCAGGTCCGGGCCGAGCTGTCGGCCCTGCTGAAGCGGCTGCCCTGGTCGGTCGAACCCCTGGACGGGTTCAGCGACGACAACGGCTGGCGCAAGGTCGAGCGCCCCGCCTCCCCCGGCTGGACGGAGGACGAGCAGGCCGAGGTGGAGAAGCTCCGGCAGCGCGAGCACGAACTCGCGGTGTTCGTCAGCGGCCACCGGTTCTGGTCGGAGATGGCGGGCTCGGACCGGGTCGACGCCCGCACGAAGCTGAAGCACGCACACGGGGCGACCGAGGGAACCTGAAGCGCGCGGCCGAAGTAGCCGCGCATGAAGGGCAGTTCAGAATCCGGACGTGGACAGAACCGCCCGACGACCGCCCCCGAGGCCCGCCACCATGCGGGCCTCCGCCGTTTCCTGACCCCGACTCACATAGGTCACAGAATCATCCCAACGTCTTCACACCTCCCACACATCAGATATGTTCACCCCTCACGCAAATTGCGCCAAGGGGGGCACATGAGCCAGCAGTACCCGCAGCAGCCCGGATACGGGCCGCCGCAGCAGCCGACGCAGCCCGGCTACGGCTATCCGCAGCAGCCCGGTTGGGGCGGTCCCCCGCCCCAGCCGCCGAAGAAGCGGAGCATCGGCAAGATCCTCGGCATCACGGGAGCCGTCCTCGTCGGCCTCATCGTGATCGGCGCGATCGCCGGCGGCGGAGGAGACGACTCCACCGACAAGAGCAACAAGGACAAGGCCGTCGCCGCCACCTCGAACAAGCCCAAGGCCGCCGAGGAGCCGGCTGCCGAGGAACAGGCCGCCGAGGAACCCGCGAAGGAGGAGCCGGCCGCGGACAAGAGCCAGGCCGAGCAGTTCAAGGCCTGCGTCACCAAGTCCGGTACGGACAGCGAGAAGGCCGCCGTCGGCCACGTCACCAAGGTGACCGGCACCGACAAGACCAACGACATCCTCGACGCCGCCGAGGTCTTCACCGACTACAAGGGCGGGTTCCTGAGCGAGAACGCCGGCGACGCCAAGCTGATCGCGTCGGCCTTCGCGTCCTGCTACGAGTCGAAGAACGGTCTGGTGACCATCTACGGCAGCGACGGCGACATGATCGCCAACGGGAACTACTGACCCGTTCCGACGGACCCCACCGACCGTCGCAGACCGGCCCGGCCCGCACCCGTGCGCGGGCCGGGCCTTCTCGTCGGGCGGGACGGAACGGAAACGGCCCCCGGAGATCCCTCCGAGGGCCGTGGAACGCCGGCTGGGCCGGTGTTCTCTCTGGTGGGCGCGGACGGTTTCGAACCGCCGACATCCTGCTTGTAAGGCAGGCGCTCTACCCCTGAGCTACGCACCCGAGAACGAGTGGACAGCCTACCTTGCCTGGGGCCATGTCCCGCAAACCCGTTCCGGCGAAGGTCAGGGAAGTCCTGGGGTTATCCCCACCATGGATCCGGGAGCGGCCCGGATCCCGCACCGAGCCCGGGGTCCGTACGGTCGAAGCACCATCGCAGCCCTGGGCCGAAGAGGTCGGCCCGGGGAACTCTCAGGGGGAGATCGTCATGGCCCGTACCGTTCCAGCCCGCGCCCTCGCCATCTCCGGGGCGGTCGTGGCGCTCGTCGCGGGACTCGCCGCCTGTGGCGCCTCCGCCGGGGACGACAAGGAGCCGGACCACAAGTCGTTCGCGCTGGAGGGGCGGACACTGACCGTCGACTCGGACGACTCGGCGCTGGAGATCGTCGCCGCCGACTCGAACAAGGCCGGCACGGTGGAGGTCACCCGGTGGTTCCAGGGGTCGGTCGCGATCGGGTCGGACCCGAAGGTGACCTGGGAGATGAAGGACGACCGGCTGGTGCTGCGGGAGAAGTGCAACGGCATGATCGCCGACTGCGCGACCAAGCACCGCATCGAGGTGCCCCGCGGAGTCACCGTGAAGGTCGAGGACGGCGACGGCAGCGTGCGGGCGCGCGGCTTCCGGGACGCGCTGAGCGTGCACACCGGGGACGGCTCCGTGCACGTCACCGACTCCAGCGGCCCGCTGGACCTGCGCACGGGCGACGGGTCCGTGCGGGTCTCCGACGTCTCCTCGCGCCAGGTGAAGGCACAGACCGGGGACGGCTCCGTGAAGCTCGAACTGGGCACCGTGCCGGACAAGGTGGAGACCCGCACCGGCGACGGATCGGTGACGATCGAGCTGCCGCGGGCGACGTACCGCGTGACGACGAAGACCGGTGACGGCGGGGTGGATGTGTCCGTGCCGCGCAGCGACACCAGCTCCCATGTGGTCTCCGCCAGCACCGGCGACGGAAAAGTCACTGTGCGAACCGCGAACTAACCGGCCCGTGTGTTCGTCCTAAACCGGTGGGAGAATGACACCGGGCAGGGTGAATGACAGCACGGGAGAGGGATGTGACGGCGACACCTCGACAGCCGAAATCGCCGTCAGTGCCGCGTGGGCGCAGCCGCTTCGCGCGGGGCCTCCCGCAGGCCGTCCCAAGGGTCGCCCCGCAGCCCGCCTCCCGGATCGCAGGGCGCCCGCGCCGAGCCCTGCGCGACTCCCTCGCCGACTCCCTCACGCTCGTCGCCCTCCCCCTGGTCGTCGCCCTCGCGCTGCCCGCCTCCTTCGCCGGCGGCGGCACCCGGCGCTGGTTCGGGGGCCGGGCCGAGAGCCAGCGGGCCGAGGCGCAGGCCGCGAAGGACGCCGCGGCGGCAGCGTTCTACGAGCTGGACACGGCCCAGCGGGATCTGCGGATCTCGATCGAGACGATCGCGGCCGTGGACGACTCCCCGGCCGCCCGGCGGGCGATCACCGACTTCGACGCCCTGGGGCGGCGCATCGACGAGGTGAGCCACCAGTACATCAACGCGGTCGACGCCCACGACCTCGACCGCGACGACCTGGAGGCCGCGGCCGCGGCCCGCGCCCGTACGGAGCTGGCGAAGGCCAAGGACGACCTCGACAACGTCAAGCGCGAGCTGGACCGGTTCGCGGACGGTCTCGGTCCGCTGCTCGGCAAGGCCGAGACCCAGCTGGCCCGGCTCGCCCCGGCCGTCGAGCGCGCCCGGCAGGGCCTGCTCGCCGCGTCGAACGCGCTGGACACCGTGCGCACATCGGGGCTGCGGGCCGACGACCTCGCGGCCCGGCTCGCGACCCTCGCCCCGGAGCTGACGAAGCTGAACCAGGGCGCCGGGCAGCACGGCGTACCGCAGACGCTGGAGCGCGCCGAGCGGGTCGCGCGGGAGGCGGAAGCGGTCCGGGTGGAGGCGGAGCGGCTGCCGGAGAAGGCGGCCGAGATCGACCACCGGCTCGTGTCGCTGCGGACCCGCGCCCAGGCACTCACCACCCGTGCCGGGCAGGTGGAGCCGGTGCTGAGCGAGCTGCGGCGGCGGTTCACGGCGGCCTGCTGGCAGGACCTCCAGGGTGTCCCGGACCTGGCCGGGGAGAACGTACGGCAGGCGGAGCGGAAGCTGACCGAGGCCCAGGCGGCGCGCGACGAACAGCGCTGGCCGGACGCCACCGCGCTGCTGTCCACGGTCCGGGCCCTGCTGAACATCACCGACGAGTCGGTGTCGGCGGCCGGTGACCGGCTGCGCCGGCTGAACGCCGTGCAGAAGGACCCGCAGCAGGAGATCGACCGGACCCGGTTCGCGATCCGGGACGCCCAGCGGCTGGCGATGGCGGGACGGAACACGCCCGACCCGCGGCACGCGCGCCCGCTGGACGACTCGGTCGCCCGGCTGGAGCGGGCGATCGGCACCCTGGAGGGCCGCCACCCCGACTACTGGCACTTCCTGACCGAGACGGAGGCCGTACGGCAGTCGGTGGCCCGGGTCGTCGCGCAGATCCGCGACGAGCGCGGCGCCGGACACTGAGCCGCACAGCCTCCGTCCAGGGGGCGATCAGGTGCGGTAGGCGTAGAAGGCCGCGTTCGAGTACGACGCGATGATGCTCGCCACCGAACGCCGGTAGGTGTTGGTGGAGTGGTACGTCAGATACGGCACGCCCTGCGGGCTGCGGTAGGAGACGAACATGGTGTGGTCCTTGGACCCGTCCTTGTCGAAGTCCATCTGGAGCACGTCACCGACGTCCAGCTGGTAGACGTTGGCGAGCGGGGTGGTCCGCTTGGAGTTCTGGGCGAACCAGGACCACTCGTTGACGCCGATGAACGAGTGCGACTGGATGTCCGCGTTGCCGAACCACTTGGTGTAGTCGTACACGTAGCCCGGGACGTGCTTCCAGCCGCCCGCCTTCAGGGACTGGCTGACGAAGTTGGTGCAGTCGCCGCCGGCGCCCTGGCCGTTGAAGTCCGGGTAGTCCTTGTTGTAGTTGCTCCAGTACTTCTCCGCGTAGGCGGCCATGGCCTTGTAGTCCAGGGCGGCGCCCGTGAGCGTCTTGGGCTTGGCCGGGGCGGGGTAGGTGGTCGCGGCGCGCGGGGCCGACGGCATGGTGTCGTCGACCGTGGGCGCCTTCACGGACGGCCCCGCGACCGTGTTCACCGCCATGCCCTGGTCGGTGTCGCGGATGCCGGTGAGCTGCCAGTCGCCGTGCCGGTCGGCGGTGAAGGTGAGCTCGTGGTGTGCCTGGAAGCCGGTGGTCCTCGGCTCGTCGCCGCGGACCTTGGCGTAGGTCAGGGTCGTGGTCTCGGTGACGGCGGCCTCGGCCGTACGACCCTTGACGCGGGTGGCGTCCAGGGTGACGGCGGTGTCGGCCTTGCGGTACCTCTCGCCGAGCCGCGCGAGGAGGTCCTTGCGCCGGTCGAGCGTGGTGAGGGCGGTGTCCTCGCCGCGGGCGGTGCGGGAGGACAGACGGACGTCGCCGGAGAAGCCGTCGGTCAGCGGCTTCGCGCTCCGCACGCCGTCGACCAGGGCCTGGGTGCGGTCGGTGAAGACCGCGTCCGCCAGCCGCTGGAAGGTGGCCCGGGTCCCGGCGTCCACCGTCGGGTCGTCGACGACCGTGGCGCCGGCGCTCCAGGTGGGCAGCAGTGCCGCCGAGGCGGCGATCGAGGCGACGGCCGCCGCGACTATGGTGACGCGACGGCGCGCGGGCATGGGTGTTCTTGATCTCACGGGGATTCTCCTTGCCCGGGGTGGTCGAACCCGGGCAAGGAATGTTTACACCTTCTCCTCAACTGTGAAGAACCCGGGGGTAGTTGAGCCTTCAGCGGACTACTTCACCACCGTCGACCAGTCCGGCGACTGCGCCGGGTCCAGCCCGCGCAGCCGTTGGAGCGTCTCGGGCTTCTGCACGTCCATCCAGTCCGCGAGCTCCTTGAAGGACACGCACTTGACGTCCTTCTTCGTGCAGACGTTCTCGATCACCTCGTCGACGGCCTTCATGTAGATGCCGCCGTTCCACTCCTCGAAGTGGTTGCCGATGAACAGCGGGGCCCGGCTGCCGTAGTAGACCCGGTTGAAGCCGGCCATGTAGGTGTCGAGGGTCTCCTGCTGCCACTCGGCGTGCCTGGCCGGGTCGCCGTCGGTCTCGCCGTCGGACTGGTTGTAGAGGAAGTTGAAGTCCATCGACAGGCCCTGGAAGTCGCCCTTCTCGTACGGGAGCATCTGGAGCGGGAAGTCCCAGATGCCGTTCTTCTTCGTCGGCCATATCTGGAAGTCGCCGGTGGAGCTGGCGTCGTAGCGCCACTTGTAGCTCTTCATGGCCTTCAGCAGGTTCGCCTGGCCCTCGAGGCAGGGTGCGCGGCCGCCGGTGACCTCCTTGCGGAAGTCGAACGGCAGCGGGTCGAGGTCGGTGTAGCCGGTGTTGGTCTTCCACCGCTCCACGAAGTCGTAGAACTGGTCGATCTCGCTCTTCCACTCCGCCACGCTCCAGTCGTCGCCGCCCTTGGCGCCGCAGAAGTGGCCGTTGAAGTGGGTGCCGATCTCGTTCCCGTCCGTCCACGCCTTGCCGAGCTGCTCCAGCGTGGTGCGGATGTGCTCGTCGGTGGGGAAGCTGATGGCCGACGAGCCCTTGGGGTGCTGGGGCGGGGAGTAGAGGTCCTTCTTGTCCTTGGGCAGGAGGTAGATGCCGGTGAGGAAGAACGTCATGTGGGCGTCGTACTTCCTCGCCATCTCCCGGTAGTGCGAGAAGAGTTCGTCGTCGCCCTGGAGCGCGCCGTCCCAGGAGAAGACGACGAACTGGGGCGGCTTCTGGCCGGGCTTGAGGGGCTGCGGCTTCAACTGGCCCTTCTGCGGGCCGGTGTAGGAGGTCGAGCCGTCGCCGAGGACCTTCGTCCTGCCGTCCCACTCGGGTTCGCCGCTCGGCTCGGAGGAGGCGCGGCCGCCGTCCGCCGGGGAGGCGCCGGAGGACGCGGTCGGGGCCGTGTTGCCCGTGCGGTTGAGGACCAGATAGCCGCCGACGAGGGACGCGACGACGAGCAGGGCCGCCAGGGTCAGCATCCCCGGGGGCGGGTTGCGGCGGGGTTCGCGGGGTCGGCGACGGCGGCCGGACGGAGACATCATGGGCGGCTCAATCTGCGAGGGAGGTGGGGGGTTGCGGGGGGGGTGGGGCGCCGGGTCAGCCGAGACCTTGGGCGCCGGACCAGATGCCGTACGGGACGCTGCCGGCGGGGGTGCCGGCGATGCCCTTCAGCGGCAGTGGTTCGAGGCTCTTGGTGAGATCGATGCGGTAGGCCACGACGGCCGTCGACACGGAGGACGCGGTGCCGACGTACCAGGCCGCGGTGTCGTCCTGGGTGGTGCCGGTCTTGCCCGCCACCCGCGCGGCGGAGGCCGCGGTGGCCGGGTGGGCGAGGCTGAAGGCGGACCTGAGCGCGGACTGGACCTGCTCGGCCACCTTCGCCGTCACGGCACGGCGGGAGGCGGGCTTCGTCAGCCGCACCGTGGAGCCGTTACGCGTGATCCGGGCCACCGAGTACGGCTCGACGTGCGTGCCCCCGGCGGCGAACGTGGCGTACCCGCTCGCCATCCGGATCGCGCTGGGCGTGGCGCTGCCCAGGGACAGTGCCGGCACCTGCGGCCCGAAGCTGGAGGAGAGCAGCCCGGCCGCCTCCGCGGTCCGGCGCACCTTGTCCAGGCCGGTGTCCATGCCGAGCTGCATGAACGGCGTGTTCACGGACTGCGCGAGCGCCTGGTGAAGGCTGATCCGCCCATAGTCCTTGCGGCCGTCGTTGCGGGCGGCGACCCGTTTGCCGCTGCGGTCCCAGTACGGCCCCTCGGGCGTCATGACCGGCACACCGTCGTCGCCGTCGTACAGCGTGTCCGGAGTGACCTCGGTCGGGCCGCCGTCGCGGGTGCGTTGGACGCCGTTCTGGAGCGCGGAGGCGTAGACGAACGGCTGGAAGGCCGAACCGGCGGGCACGGTGGTCGAGTTGGACTCGTTGTAGCCCTGCCTACGGTGGTCCGGGCCGCCGTAGACGGCGAGGATCCGTCCGTCGGTGGCGACCGAGGCGGCACCGTAGTGCGCGGCCCTCGCCGTGGCCGCGTCCGCCTTGCGGGCCTTGCCGCGGGCCCTGGTCACGGCGTCGGTGAGCGCGGTCTCCCGTTTGCGGTCGAAGGTCGTGTAGATCTGGTAGCCGCCGAGGTCGAACTGCTTGTCCGTCAGACGCGCCGACTTCTTGGCGTACTGCGCGGCCAGCTCCACCAAATAGTCGCTCTGCTTGCCGGTGTCGTACCCACGGGCCTGCTTCAACGGCTCGGGGAAGGTCTTGTACTTCGCCCGCTGCGCCGGTGACAGCCGGCCGAGGTCGACCATGCGGTCGAGGATCCAGGACCAGCGCTCCACGGCCCGCGCGTGGTTGGCCCTGCTCAGCGCGGGGTCGTAGAGGGCCGCCCCCTTGAGGAGGGAGGCGAGGACGGCGGCCTCGCTGACGTCGAGTTCGGAGACGTCCTTGCCGTAGTAGGCCTGGGCGGCGCGCTGCATGCCGTAGGTCCCGCGGCCGAACCAGCTCGTGTTGAGGTAGCCCTGAAGGATGTCGTCCTTGCTCATCCGGTTGTCGAGCTTGAGGGCGAGCATGGCCTCGGTGAACTTGCGGCCGACCGAGCGGTCCTGGTTGAGGTAGACGTTCTTGACGTACTGCTGGGTGATGGTGGAGCCGCCCTGGGTGTCGCCCTCACCGAAGGTGCGCCACACGGCCCGGCCGATTCCGCTGAGGGAGATGCCCGGGTCGCTGTAGAAGCTGGCGTTCTCGGCGGCGAGCACCGCCCAGCGGACGTCCTCGGGTATGTCCTTCAGCGGCATGTCCTGCCGCCGCACCCAGCCGGTACGGGCCATGGGTGTCCCGTCGGACCAGAAGTAGACGTTGTCCTGCTGGGTCGCGTACGAGTTGAGGTTCTCGGGGATGTCGGTGGTGGCGTAGCCCACGCCCAGGCCGACGGTGATCAGGCCGAGGAACGTCAGGACGCCGCCGAGCCACTGCTGCCACGACGGCGCCCAGCGGCGCCAGCCGGTGCGGCCGGGGCGCGGGTACCGCGGGCGCAGCCGACGGACGTAGGGCGCGGCACGGGTCACCCAGGGGCCCGCGGCCGCCTTGAGGCGGGACAGGGCGGCCGGGCGCGTGGCCTTGCGGCGGCGCCCCGGTGGGCGGAATCGGCTCTTGTCCGAAGAGTCGTCGGAATTGCGGGATAAACCCGCCTCGACCGTTCGCAATTGCACGGTCTCGTCCGGCGGGAGCGCGGGGACCTTTAACTGCATGGTCTCGTCCGGCTCCTGCCCAGCCCTGGTCACGGCTGCGCCCCTCCCCGCATTAGGTCGTGCCCGCGAGGAAGGGCATGGCCACCGTGGTCAACGGCAGCGCGCCCCCTGTTCCCCCGGCCTTACGGCTCCTCCCGGCAATCGAAAAGTATCAGTGACCTTTTCAAATTCTCCACACCGGTATCGGACAGCGTCGATCGCAAACGACCGCAGAGGGGTGTGTAACCGGTCATGCCGATTAACCTGTGACCATGCCTCGCTACGAATACCGCTGCCGCAGCTGCGGCGACACGTTTGAACTGAGCCGTCCGATGGCGGAGTCCTCCGCGCCGGCGAGCTGCCCTGCGGGGCATGACGACACGGTGAAGCTTTTGTCGACGGTGGCTGTCGGGGGAACGGCGGCAGCACCCGCCCCTGCGCCGAAGTCGGGCGGAGGCGGGTGCTGTGGCGGCGGGTGTTGCGGCTAGCTGGATCGGGTGCGTAGCTGTCTGCGGGCAGGTGGGGGCTGGTCGCGCAGTTCCCCGCGCCCCTAGCGGGGCGCTTCTGTGCGGGTTGCCTTCAGAAATTCCCGCAGGATGCGCTCCCCCGCCAGCACGCCGCGCTCCGGCAGCGCGCTGATCGCCGGGGCCGTCCAGTCGGCGTCCGCGAGCTCTCCGTGGCCCGGGCGCCAGCCCTGGTCGGCGGCGAGGAGGAGGTCGGCGTCCAGGAGGGAGTCACCGGCGGCCAGGGTCAGGTCGGCGCCGGTGCGGCGGGCGACCTCGCGCACGGCGGCGCTCTTGGTCAGCGGCTTCGGGACGGCGTAGATCTTGCGGCCCTGGAGGGACACCGTCCAGCCGCGGTTCTCCGCCCACACCGCGAGCTCCTTGACCCACTCCTCGGGCAGCAGCTCGCGCTCGACGACGAGGTAGGCGAAGAGGTCCTCGGCGACCCGGTGCTTGCGCACCCACGCCGGGGACGCCGACGCCATCAGGTGGTCCTGCACCTCCGCGAGCGGCGCGCACTGCTCGGCCAGCCGGGCGGCGACCCGCGCGCTCCAGTCCTGGTCGGCGACGCCGTCGACGAGGATGTGGCCGCCGTTGGCGCAGATCGCGTACTTCGGCGCGGGGCCCGGCAGGTTGATGCGCTGGTACTGCTTACGGGTCCGGGTCGTCGTCGGCACGAACACCGCCGCGTCACCGAGGTCGGTCAGCAGCTGGGCCGCCGTCTCGGTCATGTACGACAGCGGCCTGCTCTCGTGCACCTCCACGCACAGCAGCCTCGGCGCCCGCGCGTCCGGCATGGTCAGCGCGAGGGCCGCGGCGGAGTAGATCAGCGTACGGTCGAGGTCGCTCGCCACCAGTACCGGCATCAGAGGTTCACCGCCCGGCCGTCGGCACCCGTCGCGCCCCGCGTGTACTTGGGGTGGATCAACCCCACGCAGGTGTACGGCAGTTCGGCCACTTCCTCCACCGGTACTCCCCTTTGTTCGGCCAGCAGTCGTACATGGTCCAGGTCGGCGCCGGCTCCGGCCCGCGCCAGGATCTTCCAGGGCACCCGGCGCAGCAGCACCCGCGTGGTCTCGCCGACGCCCGGCTTGACGAGGTTCACGTCGTGGATGCCGTACTCCTCGCTGATGCGCTCGACGGCCGCCCAGCCCTCCCAGGTCGGCTCGCGGTCGCCCGACAGCAGCTCCTTGGCGGTCGCGTCGACGGCGTCCACGACCTCCGCGAAGCGTGCGGACACGGCGTCCAGGAAGGCCACGGAGACGTCGGCGCCGGCGAGTTCGCGGTAGAACTTCGCGCCGTGGTAGTCGTTCGGGCCGACCAGGTCGGCGCGCAGGACGGTACGGGAAATCAGGCCGGAGACCGTGGAGTTGAGGCACGCGGAGGGAATCAGGTAGTCCTCGCGGGTGCCGTACGTCCGCACGCAGGAGCCCGGGTCGGCCAGTACGGCGATCTCCGGGTCGAAGCCGGTGATGCCGTCGGACGCCTCGAACTCCCTTATCGCAGCGGTGAGTTCGCGGGTGATGGCGCCCTTGCCTGTCCAGCCGTCGACGAAGACGACGTCCCGCGGGTCGTGGTGCGCGGCCAGCCAGCGCAGGGCGTTGGCGTCGATGCCGCGGCCGCGCACGATCGAGACGGCGTAGTGGGGCAGTTCGAGGCCGTGCCGGAACTGGGCCCAGCGGCGCATCAGGACGCCGACGGGGGTGCCCGCGCGGGCGAGTGAGACGAGCACCGGCCTGGGCGAGCGCTCCGCCAGCACGATCTCCGTCACCGCGCCGGCCGCCTGCGCGAGGCGTGCCGCCGACTCGGCCAGTGCCGTCTGGAACAGCTCCTGGTACTGCTCGCTCGGCTGGTACTCGACGGGCAGGGACTCGGCGTAGTGCGCGCCCCCGCTCTGGATGGCCTCTTCCCGCTCCTCGGTCGGCGCCTCCAGCGTCACGTCCGAGAGGTCCTGGAGCAGCCAGCCGACCTCCTCGGGGGCGTACGAGGAGAAGGCGGGGCCGCGGAGGGGCTCGGGCAGCATCGGGTGCCTTTCGGGAAGGGCCAGGGGCCCGGGGACGTACGACGGCACCACCGCCAGCAGGACCTGCGGGGCATGGGCCGAGAGCCGGGCCAGCAGGCCGTCGGGCGCGTGCAGCTCGGGGGTGTCGGCGACCGAGTCGACGACGGCTATGACGGCGTCGAAGCCGGCGCCGGCGACGTTGTACGCGTAGCGCTCGCCGGGGCCGTCGGCGGGGGTGTCGTGGGCCGGGAAGACCAGGCGGGTGCGTATCGCGTACCCCGGGTCGTCGACGGCGAGGACGGGCGAGCGGGTGGTGGTCGAGTAGCGGACCTCGACGCCCTCGGCGACCTGCTCCAGCTCACGGGCGAGCCTGAGGGGGGCGTACATCAGCTCCTCGAAGCCGAGTACGAGGACGCTCCGCGCATTGGCCGGGAGTGCCTCTGCGAGGCGGGCGGTCATGGCGGGGAGGGCGTCCTCGAGGTGGCTGCGGTGCGCGGGGGTGAAGCCGTGCCGACCCCCGTCGGGGAGGCCGGGGGGCCAGTGCAGGTCTATACGGGTGATGTGGGGGTGGGTGCGCGCGTCCTCCGGCTGCAGGCCGGTGGGGCCTTGTCGCGCAGTTCCCCGCGCCCCTAGGGGGTTGCTCTCCTGGTCGGCTTCAATGCCAAGCCCGCTGCTTGGGGGGTTGCCCTCCCGGCCGGCTTCAGCGGCAAGCCCGCTGCCCGGCGCGTTGCCCTCCCGGCCGGCTTCAGCGGCGACGCCGCTGTTTGGGGGCGCGGGGAACTGCGCGACCGGCCCCGACGGCGCCGCAGACGACAGACCACCGGCCCCGGCACTCTCCGCCTCGTACCGCGCCACCAACTCCTGCCCCTTTTCCAACACCCCCTCCGGCAGCCGTACAGTCCCCGTGGCGGCCGCCACCAGATCAACCCGGGCACCGATCTCACCGGCGAATTCCGCGAGGCGCCCCGCGTCGGCCGCGGACCGCATGTCCACCAGCGCGACCACGACGTACCGCCGCCGCGGATACCGCTCATGAAGGTCACGCACGGTGTTCAGCACCGTGTTCCCCGTCGAGAACTCGTCGTCGACCAGGACCAGCGGCCCGTCACCCACCAGCAGCGCAGGGTCCTCCGGCAGCAGCAGATGGGACGTGGCGTGCGAGTGGGACTCCTCGAAGCCGCCCGCGCGGGCCACGCCGGCGACCGGCCGGCGGGTGGAGTGCAGATACGGGGCGAGCCCGACACCGTCGGCGACGGAGTGCCCCAGCCCGGTCGCCGTCTCCGCGTACCCGAGGACGACCGCCCTGGCGGCCTCCTCCGCGCCCAGCAGCTCCCGCACCCGGCACCCCAGGGCGAAGCCCGCGCCGTACACCACGGAGGGTGACTGCGGTACGTGCTTGCCGAGCACGTTGGAGACCAGCAGATGGGCCCGCTTGGGGTTGCGCCGCAGGGCGAGCCCCAGCATCCCGGTGAGCTCGTCGTCGCCCTCGAGCCGGACCCCGAGCCGCTCGGCGACCCAGCTCCCGGACCAGACCCCGTCGTTCACTGCCTTGTTCATGCGTCCCTTGGTTATAGAAGCCGGTCAGCCGGTGGAGGCCGGTCGGCCGGATCGAAGCCGGTCGGCCCGGTTCAGGCCGGGATCCCGGCGGCCAGCAGCTCCACGAAGCCGATGTCCTCATTGGCCACACCGAACGCCTCGGCCCGCAGCATGGTCCGCTCGGCCCAGGCCCGGTGCGGCTTCACCTCATTCATCTTGTTCGTGTACTGCGACCTGAGTACACCCCCGCCGCAGCGCTCGGGCCGCAGGATGTCCTCGGCGTCGCTGAACTCCTCGTGGCTGACCACGGACAGTGCGTGCACGGGCAGCACATGGGAGGGGTGGATACACGTCTTGCCGAGCAGGCCGTTGGCGTGGTCCATGGTGATCTCGCGCAGCAGGCCGTCCATGGAGTGCTCGATCAGGGCCTCGCGCAGTTCCTCGGCCTGGCCCTCCAGGAAGGGGCTGCGGCGCAGCTGAGGCTTGAACATACGTTCCTGCACCCGGAAGTACTCCCACACCGGCCCGGTCACCGTGAACCCGGTGCCGTCGGCCCGGCCCAGCATGTTCACCACGTCGGCGATCACGGAGGCGACGATCTGGACGTCGTAGGCCGTCATGTCCGGGGCCCGGCGCAGCCCGTACGAGGAGCAGAAGTCGGTCACGCCCAGGCGCAGCGCGAGCACCCGGTCCCGGTACTTGTCGACGGCACGGAAGATGCCCTCCAGGGTCTCCACGCGCGACTCGCGGTAGAGCAGCTCGGGCGACTCCAGCACCGGCATGGCGAACAGGCGGCGGCCGCTGTGCGCCTCGGCGGTGGCGAGGGCCTCCAGGAAGGGCATGCCGCGGTCCCCGGTGAACTTCGGCAGCACGAATCCGGACAGCAGCCGCACGGCAGGACCGATTCTGCGCACCAGGTCGGGGATCTGCTCGGGGGTGCGGACCCGGATGAAGAGCAGCGGCAGATCGTCCGCGCCGTCGCGTGCGGCGAGGTCGGCGAACTGGCGGACCAGGTTCTCCTCGCCCTCAGCGACGTCCTCGTCACCGATCGAATCCTCCAGGCACAGCACCATCGAGACCACGCCGCGTCCGGTCTGCTTGACGATGTCCTCGGCGAGCCGCGGCCGCGTGGCCGGACTGTAGAGCGTGGCGCCCAGGGCCGCGGAGAGCAGCCGGGCCGGAGAGTCGGCGGTGAACTCGCACGGTTCCTGGTGGAACAGGCGCTGCCGCACCTCCGGGGCGATGTGCCCGAAATGACGCATAGAACTCCCCCGTGGAGACTGAGTGACCCCTGTGACCGGTTCACAGGTGGCCGGTAATAGTACGTAGATACCCATGTCGGGGGTTCCCGACGGCCATGAATTTCTGGTAACGCGGACAAACACGACCGCGCACGCCATGTGTACCCCCGCGTTGTCGTGACCAGGACGGAGAGGGCAGGATGACGGCATGACGCACGCGATGTTGAAGGGGTCGAACGTCCCGCTCGAAGCCACGACGGTACGCGCCGTGCTGCGCTGGACGCCCGGGCAGGGGGTTCCGGATGTCGACGCCTCGGCTCTGCTCCTCGGCCCCGACGGTCGTGTGCGCTCCGACGAGGACTTCGTCTTCTACAACCAGCCCCGGCACCCCTCCGGGAAGGTCTGGCGACTCGGCAAGAAGCGACTCGCCGATGGCCTCACCGACACGATCCAGACAGATCTGGCCGGTGTCGAGTCCGGCGTCGGTCAGATTCTGGTGGTCGCATCGGCGGACGGCGTCGTCTTCGACCGCGTACGGGACCTGCGCATCCTGCTGTACGACGCGGCGGCCGCCGAGGGTGATCCGCTGGCGTACTTCGACATCAAGCCGGAGACGGGCCAGGAGACGGCCCTGATCTGCGGCGAGCTGTACCGCCGCGGCGACGGCTGGAAGTTCCGCGCGCTCGGCGAGGGCTATTCGGACGGCCTCAAGGGACTGGCCACGGACTTCGGCATCTCGGTGGACGAGTCGGAGACCCTGGACGACCACTCGCAGACACCCGAGATCTCCCAGCCGCTGCCGCCCGAGCAGCCGACGACCACGGTCCCGCCGCAGCCGGCGTACGGCTACCCGCAGCAGCCCCCGCCGACCCAGCCGGCGTACGGCTACCCCCAGCCGACCAGCCAGCCGGCCATGGTCCAGTCCGGCTACGGCTACCCGCCCCCGGTGACGACGGTGGCGGCCCCGGACTTCCGCCTGCCGCCCCAGGGCCCGCAATTCATCGGACGATGACGGGAGCGCCCCTTCAGGGGCGCCTCCGCCCGGGCGGCTACTTCTCCGCCTTGGTCTTGTAGCCGCGCCCCCACTGCAGTCCCCACCCGAACAACCGGTCCAGCTCCGCCTGGAACCCGTAGACGAACTTCACCTCGCGCCGGACCCAGATCTCGTCCTTCACGTTCTCGATCATCACCACCGCACAGGACCGGGCCTGCGGGTGCCGCTCGTCCAGGCCGATCTCGATCCGGGGCCCGTTGCTCGGATAGAGCGTGACGATCGCGTGCGTGCGGTCGAAGGCCGGCGTCTGGTCGTAGATGTACACGAAGACCAGCAGCCGCTTGATGTTCTCGCGGTGATCGAGGTTGACGTATATCGTCTCGCCGGACGCCGACCCGAACCGGTCGTCCCCGCTGAGTTTCACGTACGGCGGCGAGTTGACGTCCCCGAGGAACCCGCCCAGCGGCTGGACGACGCCCTTCGTGCCGTCGGTCAGCTCGTACAGCGCCCCGAGGTCCAGGTCGACGTTGACCATGCTCTGGCTGTGCCCGAGCACCTCCGGCGGCCTGAGCGCCTTGAAGGGGTGCCGCAGCAGGCTCTCCCGCTGCGAGCCCCCGATGTCGGACGTCCGCATCCGCCAGGTCAGGTTGATCCGCAGGTGCCCGGTCGCGGCGCCCTGCTTGGTGAGCGAGACCCTGTCGTGCCGTTTCGTCAGTTCGATCGAGTTCGACGACGCGCTGCCCGAGTCGAACTCGGCCGCCCGGCCACGCCAGAGCCCGTCCAAGAAGCCCATTCCGCCCCCACGTCCCACTAAGCCCCGCGTCCACTGGATATACCGACGGGGCGGCCGGACGTCCGGCCGCCCCGTCGAGAGCGTTCCTCAACCGCGGGGGTGTCACACCCCGGACGACACCTCAGTCTTCTCGTCCGAGGCCTCCGCTTTTCCCTCCGCCGCCGCCAGCGCGCGGTTGCGCCGCACCGAGGACCAGAAGGACCAGGCGATCAGGATCACGCCGACCGAGCCGGTGATGAACTCGTTGATCTCGTACTGGATGGTGACCAGCAGGATCGCGGCGAGCGCGCCGATCGCGTAGTGCGCGCCGTGCTCCAGGTAGACGTAGTCGTCGAGGGTTCCCTGGCGCACCAGGTACACGGTCAGCGACCGGACGTACATCGCGCCGATGCCGAGGCCCAGCGCCATCAGGACGATGTCGTTGGTGATGGCGAAGGCGCCGATCACACCGTCGAAGGAGAAGGACGCGTCCAGGACCTCCAGGTAGAGGAACATGAAGAACGCGGCCTTGCCGGCCAGGGCGACCGCGGAGCGGGGCTTGCCGGTGCGCTCGGCCTCTTCCTCCGCCTCGTGCTCGCGTTCCTCCTCCTCTTCGAGCTTGTCCTCGAAGTAGCCGGAGAGACCGCCCACGATCAGGTACGTGATCAGACCGCCGATACCGGAGAGCAGAACCGTCTCCGCCTTGTCGACGTGCGCGCCGCCGTGCTGGTGGGCGTTGGCCGCGAAGGTGAGGGCCGAGATCAGCAGGACGATCAGGGCGATGCAGACCGACAGCATGTCGACCTTGCCGAGCTTGGCCAGCGGGCGCTCCAGCCAGCTCAGCCACTTGATGTCCCGGTCCTCGAAGATGAAGTCCAGGAAGATCATCAGCAGGAACATGCCACCGAACGCGGCGATCGCCGGGTGGGCGTCCGTCACCAGCTGCTGGTACTGGTCCTTGTCGCTGAGCGCGAGGTCGACCGCCTCGATCGGGTTCAGCGACGCGGTGACCGCGACGATGACGACAGGGAAGACCAGTCGCATGCCGAACACGGCGATCAGGATGCCGATGGTGAGGAAGATCTTCTGCCAGAAGGCATTCATCTTCTTCAGGATCCCGGCGTTGACCACCGCGTTGTCGAACGACAGCGAGATCTCGAGGACGGAGAGGATCGCCACGATGCCGAGGGCGCTCCACCCCCCGAAGAGGACCGCCGCAACCAGGCCGAGCGCGGTGACCGCGAACGACCAGCCGAAGGTTTTCAGAACCACTGGCTACCCAATCCTATGTGTACGGGGCTCCCGCGCGCCGCACTCGGCTTTACGAAGACTTTGAACCCGAAGTCTAGTCGGCCGCCCTCCGGACCCCACCGGGGCCCGGCTTTTGCTCATATCGCGTTATGAGACGTTGACCCCGAAGTCGAGTGCGATGCCCCGGAGTCCGGACGCGTACCCCTGTCCCACCGCCCGGAACTTCCACTCGCCCTGGTAGCGGTAGACCTCGCCGAAGATCATGGCGGTCTCGGTGGAGGCGTCCTCGCTGAGGTCGTAGCGGGCGAGTTCCTGGCCGTCGGCCTGGTTCACGACCCGGATGAAGGCGTTGCTGACCTGGCCGAAGGTCTGGCCGCGTTCGTCGGCCATGTGGATCGAGACCGGGAAGACGATCTTGTCGCAGTGGGCCGGCACCTTGGACAGGTCGATCAGGATCGACTCGTCGTCGCCGTCGCCCTCGCCGGTGAGGTTGTCGCCGGTGTGCTCCACCGAGCCGTCCGGGCTCTTGAGCTGGTTGTAGAAGACGAACCACTCATCGCCCAGTACCCGACCGCCGCTGCACACCAGCGCGCTGGCGTCGAGGTCGAAGGGGGCTCCGGTGGTGGAGCGCGCGTCCCAGCCGAGCCCGACCATCACCTGAGTGAGGTTGGGTGCGGCCTTGGACAGGGAGACATTTCCTCCCTTGGCGAGCGTGACGCCCATGATGCTGGTCCTCCCCGCGTGATGCTTCTTTGGTTGTCCTGCACTACCCCGAAGGGGGCACCCCCAGGCGCCGCACCCGAACGGTACGGCGCCTGACTCGCCCGGTGGTGTTCCGGGCGATCACATCTCGGATGCCGAACTCAGACGTTCACACCGAAGTCCTGCGCGATGCCGCGCAGGCCCGACGCGTAGCCCTGGCCGATGGCGCGGAACTTCCACTCCGCACCGTGGCGGTACAGCTCGCCGAAGACCATGGCGGTCTCGGTGGACGCGTCCTCGCTGAGGTCGTAGCGAGCGATCTCGGCGCCGCCGGCCTGGTTCACGACACGGATGAACGCGTTGCGCACCTGGCCGAAGGACTGCTGACGGTTCTCGGCGTCGTAGATCGAGACCGGGAAGACGATCTTCTCGATGTCGGCCGGGACGCCCGCGAGGTTGACCTTGATCTGCTCGTCGTCGCCCTCGCCCTCACCGGTGAGGTTGTCGCCGGTGTGCTCGACCGAGCCGTCGGAGCTCTTGAGGTTGTTGAAGAACACGAAGTTGGCATCGCTGCCGACCTTGCCCGTGTTGTTCAGCAGCAGCGCGCTGGCGTCGAGGTCGAAGTCCGTGCCCGTCGTGGTGCGCACGTCCCACCCCAGACCGACGATGACCGCGGTCAGGCCGGGCGCTTCCTTGCTCAGTGATACGTTGCCGCCCTTGCTGAGGCTGACTCCCACGAGTCCTCCATTGGTGTCCAGGGGCGGGGAGCCCCGCCGTGCGTTTGATATCGGATCAACGACTCGATCCTAGTGACGGGTTCCCGTGGCTCGCATGGCTTGGTGCCGAAGAATCACAGGTGTCGGTCACGGGAGGGGTCAGAGGGTGTCTAGCGCCGCGACGTACTCGTTCAGGTCACGCGCGTCCGGCAGGGCGTTGACGACGGTCCAGCGGACGACGCCCTCCTTGTCGATGACGAAGGTGCCGCGCACCGCGCAGCCCTTGTCCTCCGCGAAGACGCCGTAGGCCCGGCTGACCTCGCCGTGCGGCCAGAAGTCGCTGAGCAGCGGGTATTCCAGGCCCTCCTGCTCGCCGAAGACGCGCAGGGTGTGGATGGAGTCGTTGGAGACGGCGAGCACCTGGGTGTCGCGGTCGGAGAACTTCGGGAGGTTGTCGCGGACCTCGCACAGCTCGCCCGTGCACACGCCGGTGAAGGCGAAGGGGTAGAAGAGCAGGACGACGTTCTGGGAACCACGGAAGTCGGAGAGCTTCACGGTGGCGCCGTGGTTGTCCTTGAGCTCGAAGTCGGGGGCCTTGTCGCCGACCTGGATCGCCATCTTCGTGGATGTCCCTTCGGTGGGGCTGTTCGGGTGGGACCCACCCTATGCAGCGGCCACCGCGCGCAGCGCAGAAGGCCGGGCCGGGCTCCTCGGCCCGACCCGGCACAGCCACCGGTTACTTCTTGGACTTGGCGGCCTTGGGCGTCACCAGCCGGCTGCCGCTCCAGTCCTTGCCGACGCTGACGCTCTTGGACGCCGACAGTCCCGCCGTGGTCGCGGCTTCGGAGATGTCGCTGGGCTCCACGTAGCCGTCACGGCCGGTCTTCGGTGTGAGGAGCAGGATCGAGCCACCTTCTTCGATGTACGTGGTGGCATCCACCAGCGCATCCGTCAGGTCGCCGTCCTCGTCGCGGAACCACAGCACCACGGCGTCTGCGACGTCGTCGTACTCCTCGTCCACCAGCTGGCTGCCGATGACTTCCTCAATGGACTCGCGGAGCTCCTGGTCGACGTCGTCGTCGAAGCCGATCTCCTGGACCACCTGCTCGGGCTGGAACCCCAGCCTGACGGCAGGGCTCGTCCGCTCCTCCGCGTGGTCCGCGGTCGCGCTCACGGGTTGCCTCCTGATCATGTCTTGGGAATAACTCAGCCACGCGCGTGCGCGAAGCATTGGCCGTAGTCCACACGGGCGGGACGGATCGCGCAAGTACCCGGCCGTTCAGACCGCCGAAACGGTGACGATCCTGAACGTGTCACCGCAACTCCAGGCACACCCTCATGGTCTCAAGGTGACGCGCACCACACCAATCTGCCCCCTTTGTGAGTTTGGGAACCATGACTGGGTACTCCACCGTTCACGAAGCGCCGGTTACCTAACAGTAGAGATGACGTTTGGCGCCCCGAGGTACACGATGGGGAGCGGTGCAGACACCCAGAAATACGGCCCTCTGACAGGTAAGGAACAGCGTGGCTTCCGGATCAGATCGCAACCCGATCATCATTGGCGGCCTTCCGAGTCAGGTTCCTGACTTCGATCCCGAGGAAACCCAGGAGTGGCTCGATTCGCTCGACGCCGCCGTGGACGAGCGCGGCCGGGAGCGGGCCCGCTATCTGATGTTGCGGCTGATCGAGCGGGCGCGTGAGAAGCGCGTGGCCGTGCCCGAGATGCGCAGCACGGACTACGTCAACACCATCGCGACCAGGGACGAGCCGTTCTTCCCGGGCAACGAGGAGATCGAGCGCAAGATCCTCAACGCCACCCGGTGGAACGCCGCGGTGATGGTGTCCAGGGCACAGCGCCCCGGCATCGGCGTCGGCGGTCACATCGCCACCTTCGCCTCCTCCGCCTCCCTCTACGACGTGGGCTTCAACCACTTCTTCCGGGGCAAGGACGAGGGCGACGGCGGCGACCAGGTCTTCTTCCAGGGCCACGCCTCCCCGGGCATCTACGCGCGCGCGTTCCTGCTGGACCGCCTCAGCGAGCAGAACCTCGACGCGTTCCGCCAGGAGAAGTCGAAGGCGCCGTACGGACTGTCCTCCTACCCGCACCCGCGGCTGATGCCGGACTTCTGGGAGTTCCCGACCGTGTCGATGGGCCTCGGCCCGATCGGCGCGATCTACCAGGCGCGGATGAACCGCTACATGGAGGCGCGCGGCATCGCGGACACCTCCAAGTCGCACGTGTGGGCGTTCCTCGGCGACGGCGAGATGGACGAGCCGGAGTCGCTCGGCCAGCTGTCCATCGCCGCCCGTGAGGGCCTGGACAACCTGACCTTCGTGGTGAACTGCAACCTCCAGCGCCTCGACGGCCCGGTGCGGGGCAACGGCAAGGTCATCCAGGAGCTGGAGTCGATCTTCCGCGGCGCCGGCTGGAACGTGATCAAGCTCATCTGGGACCGCACCTGGGACCCGCTGCTCGCCCAGGACCGCGACGGCCTGCTGGTCAACCGCATGAACACCACGCCGGACGGCCAGTTCCAGACGTACGCCACCGAGACGGGCGCGTACATCCGCGACCACTTCTTCGGCGACGACCAGCGGCTGCGCACGATGGTCGAGGGCATGACCGACGACCAGATCCTGCACCTGGGCCGCGGCGGTCACGACCACAAGAAGATCTTCGCGGCCTTCTCGGCGGCCAAGGCGCACAAGGGCCAGCCGACGGTGATCCTCGCCAAGACGATCAAGGGCTGGACCCTCGGTCCCAACTTCGAGGGCCGCAACGCCACGCACCAGATGAAGAAGCTGACGGTCGACGACCTCAAGCGCTTCCGCGACCGGCTGCACCTGCCGATCGCCGACAAGGACCTGGACAGCGGAGCGCCGCCGTACTACCACCCGGGGCGCGACTCCGAGGAGATCCAGTACATGCACGACCGCCGCAAGGGGCTCGGCGGTTACGTCCCGACGCGTGTGGTGCGCTCCCAGCCGCTGGCGCTGCCGGACGACAAGACGTACGCGACCGTGAAGAAGGGCTCGGGCCACCAGTCCATCGCGACGACCATGGCCTTCGTCCGGCTCCTCAAGGACCTCATGCGGGACAAGGAGATCGGCAAGCGGTTCGTGCTGATCGCGCCGGACGAGTACCGCACGTTCGGCATGGACTCCTTCTTCCCGAGTGCGAAGATCTACAACCCGCTCGGCCAGCAGTACGAGTCGGTCGACCGTGATCTGCTGCTCGCGTACAAGGAGTCGCCGCAGGGCCAGATGCTGCACGACGGCATCTCGGAGGCCGGCTGCACGGCCTCGCTGATCGCGGCGGGCTCGGCGTACGCCACACACGGCGAGCCGCTGATCCCGGTGTACGTCTTCTACTCGATGTTCGGTTTCCAGCGCACCGGCGACCAGTTCTGGCAGATGTCGGACCAGCTGGCGCGCGGTTTCGTACTGGGTGCGACCGCCGGCCGTACGACCCTGACCGGCGAGGGCCTCCAGCACGCGGACGGCCACTCCCAGCTGCTCGCCTCCACGAACCCGGGCTGTGTCGCCTACGACCCTGCCTACTCGTACGAGATCGCGCACATCGTGCAGGACGGTCTGCGCCGGATGTACGGCGGCGACGCCGAGCACCCGCACGGCGAGGACGTCTTCTACTACCTCACCGTCTACAACGAGCCCATCCAGCACCCGGCCGAGCCTACGAGCGTCGACGTCGAGGGCATCCTCAAGGGCGTCCACCGGCTGAGCGAGGGCACCGCGGGGTCGATCCCGGCGCAGATCATGGCCTCGGGTGTCGCCGTCCCGTGGGCGATCGAGGCGCAGAAGATCCTCGCCGAGGAGTGGAACGTCAAGGCCGACGTCTGGTCGGCGACGTCCTGGAACGAGCTGCGGCGCGAGGCCGTGGAGTGCGAGGAGCACAACCTGCTGCATCCCGAGGAGGAGCAGCGGGTGCCGTACGTGACCCGGAAGCTGAGCGGGGCCGAGGGGCCGTTCGTGGCCGTCTCCGACTGGATGCGGTCGGTGCCGGACCAGATCGCGCGCTGGGTGCCGGGCACCTACCAGTCGCTGGGCGCGGACGGCTTCGGCTTCGCGGACACCCGTGGCGCGGCCCGCCGCTTCTTCCACATCGACGCCCAGTCGATCGTGGTCGGGGTGCTGACCGAGCTGGCCAAGGAGGGCAAGGTGGACCGGTCGGCGCTGAAGCAGGCGATCGACCGCTACCAGCTGCTCGATGTGTCGGCGGCGGACCCGGGCGCCGCGGGAGGCGACGCGTAGCGTCCGTCAACCGCCAGAAGGGGTGGTGTTCCCGTGGGTGACCAGGGGATACACCACCCCTTCACATTTCCTACGATGCGGCCATGAAGCAAGCGGTGGCGCAGTTGCGCTGGGAGCGGCACGCCCAGCGGCCCCTGTTCGGTCTGGCCCTGGCGTTCGCCGTGGCCTATGCGGTGCCGATCGTCCGGCCCGACGCGAGCCGCGTGGTCGTGGACACGTGCCTCGCGGTGGAGTGGGTGGTGTGGGGCGCGTTCGCGCTGGACTACGTGGTCCGGCTGGCGCTCGCCGAGCGACGGCGGGACTTCGTACGGTCGCACTGGCTGGACCTCGGCGCGGTGCTGCTGCCGCTGATACAGCCGTTGCGGCTGCTGCGGCTGGTGTCGACGCTGCTGCTGGTGGGGCAGCGGGCGCGGATGGCGTCCCAGATACGGCTCACCACGTATGTCGCCGGCGCCGTGGTCGGGCTGATGATGTTCGGCTCGCTGGCGGTGCTGTCCGTCGAACGGGACTCACCGAACGGGAACATCAAGACGCTGGGTGACGCGGTGTGGTGGTCGTTCACGACGATGACGACCGTGGGGTACGGCGATCACGCCCCGACCACGGGGGTGGGGCGGATGCTCGCCGTCGGGCTGATGCTCTCCGGCATCGCTCTGCTCGGTGTGGTCACCGCGAACATCGCCGCGTGGTTCATAGCCCGGTTCGAGATGGACGACGTCGAAGAGCGCCGCCAGACCGAGGCGATACGCGTGCTCACGGAGGAGGTCCGGGCACTGCGGGCGGAGGTCGCGGCGCTGTCCGGGGCCGATGTGAGTGTGCCGGCCCCAGGAGCGCGGGGAACGGCGCGATCAGCCCCTGACCCGCAGCCGCCCTCGGACGTACAGACCCGAGGACTGTGATGCGTCTGCGGGCCGGTGGGGCTGGTCGCGCGGTTCCCCGCGCCCCTTACGGGGCGCCACGGCACCGGACTCCAGCGGGACCGCTCAGAACAGCCCGCCGCCCGGCGAAGCCGCGCCCGCCAGCCAGATGATCGCCAGCAGTGTGTCTATCGCGCCCAGCACCACCGCGACCAACGCCGAGACGTGGCGAGACCCGGACCAGGTGCGGCCCATGGACAGCCAGCCGCAGGCGATCGCCACCGGGCCGAGGATGATGCCCAGTACGAAGAAACCGGCGATCGCGCAGATGGCTCCGATGATTCCCAGAGTCGCGCGGTCCGGCCCGGTCCGTGACCACGTCCGGCCACGTGAGCGGGGGTGCCTGCGCGTGCTGTGTCCGAAGCCTGCCATCGTCAACTCCCTGAGTCGGCGTTCGACTTGGCGGGTACCCACGGCACGCGCTTCATGCCTCGATGTCCGGACCCCGGCGCGCTGACCCCCTCCGGCAGCGCGCCGCAGGCCCTGGCTTGACCCACTGTGACCTGCGGCGAATGCCGATCGGGAGGGATCTTCGGCGTTGTCACCCTGATAGGGGAACCAACGCCCGGATCCCTCCCGACGAGTCCAACCGGCGCCCTGGGCGCGTCAGATGTGCGCGGCGCCCGCTCCGGCTTCCGCGTTCTCGCCGCGCTTGGTGAGGAACGCGACCGCGACCGCCACGAGCGCCACACCGGCGGCGACGAGGGAGGCGAGGCTCATGCCGGAGATGAACGTGTCGTGCGCCACGTCCGTGATCTTCGTGACGACGGCGTCCGGCGTGCCCGGCGCGACCGGGGCCACACCCACCTGGACCGCCTCGGAGGCCTGGGCCTCCTGGGCCGGGGTGAGCGCCGGGAGCCCGGCGTCCGCCCAGTTGCCGGCGAGGTCGCTGTCGACCTTGGAGGCCATGACGGCGCCGAGGACGGCCGTACCGAGGCTGCCGCCGATCTGCATCGCGGCCTGCTGGAGACCGCCGGCCACACCGGACAGCTCCATGGGCGCGTTGCCGACGATGACCTCGGTGGCGCCGACCATGACCGGCGCGAGGCCGAGGCCGAGCAGGGCGAACCAGACCGACATGATGCCGCTGCCGGTGTCCGTCTGAAGCGTGGACATGCCGTACATGGCGATCGCGGTGAGGGCCATGCCGCCGGCCAGCGGGACCCGCGGGCCGAACTTGGTGATCATCGCGCCCGCGAGCGGGGAGCCGACGATCATCATGCCGGTGAGCGGCAGCAGGTGCAGGCCCGCGTCGATCGGGCTCATGCCGTGGACGTTCTGGAGGTAGAACGTCACGAAGAACAGGCCGCCCATGAAGGCGATGGCCATCAGGACCATCAGGACGACACCCGCGGACAGCGGGACCGAGCGGAACAGCGCGAGCGGGATCAGCGGTTCGCGGACCTTCGTCTCCCAGAAGCCGAAGAGCGCGAAGCCGATCACCGAGGCGGCTATGAACGCCCACGTCTTGCCGTCGCCCCAGCCCCACTCGGGGGCCTTGATGAGCGCCCAGACCAGGCAGAACATCGCGGCGGACAGCAGGGCGATGCCCAGGATGTCGAAGGAGCGCGGGGCCTTCTCGGCACGGTGGTCGAGCAGGATCAGCACACCGAGGACGACGGCGAGGATGCCGACCGGCACGTTGATGAAGAACACCGACTGCCAGTTGACGTGCTCGACGAGGACGCCGCCGAGGATCGGGCCGCCGGCGGTCGAGGCGCCGATGACCATGCCCCAGATGCCGATGGCCATGTTGAGCTTCTCGGCCGGGAAGGTGGCACGCAGCAGGCCGAGCGCGGCCGGCATGAGCAGCGCGCCGAACAGGCCCTGGAAGACACGGAAGGTGACGACCAGCGCGATGCTGTCGGACATGCCGATGGCACCGGAGGCGGCGGCGAAGCCGACCACGCCGATCAGGAAGGTCTGGCGGTGCCCGAAGCGGTCACCGAGCTTGCCCGCGGTGATCAGGGAGACCGCGAGGGCGAGGAAGTAGCCGTTGGTGATCCACTGCACCTCGGCGAAGGTGGCGCCGAGGTCCTTCTGGATGGCCGGGTTGGCGATGGCCACGATGGTGCCGTCGAGGGCCACCATCATGACCCCGACCGCGACGGTGATGAGGGTGAACCAAGGGTGCCCGCGAAGCCCCTTGGCCGGTGCCGCGTCCGACGGGACCGCCGGTGCGTCGCCCCCCGACCCCGTCTTGTCGATGGTGGTCTGACTAGTCATGTGTTCGAGGCTAATGACAGCCGCTGACAATTGACAAACCAATTCACAAGTCGGTAACTGACACCTATGGAAACACTGCGCGAACGCAAGAAGCAGCGCACCCGGGACTCGCTGCTGCGTACCGCGCTGGAGCTCTTCACCAGCCAGGGCTATGAGCACACGACCGTCGACGACATCGCCGCGGCCGTCGATGTGTCGCAGCGCACGTTCTTCCGGTACTTCGCCGGCAAGGAGGAGGCCGCCCTGGCGCTCCAGGACATGACCGTGGCGCACTTCCTGGACGCGGTGCGCGCCCGCCCGGCGCACGAGCCGCCCATGGAGGCGCTGCGGCAGGCGGTCCTGGAGGGCTGGGACACGCTGAACGACGTGATCGAGGCCGTCGCGCCGGTCGAGCTCTACCTGCGCATGTACCAGGTGGTGGAGTCGACGCCCGTGCTGCTCGCCGCCCATCTGCGCCGGTCCGTCGAGATCGAGGAGGCCATCGCGCTCATCCTCGCCGAGCGCGAGGGCGTCGACCCGGACACCGATCCGCGGCCGCGCCTGACGGTGGCCGTGTTCGGCGGGGTGATGCGACTGACGGAGCGTCAGTGGAGTACGGGAGAGGACTTCAGCCTCGACGCGATGCGGGCACTGACCGTCTCGTATCTCGAGCAGATCGGCCCCGCACTCAGCGAGAGCTGGCGAACACACTGAGGTCATGGGCGTGTTCGCAGCGCTGTGATCGAAACGTGATACCTGTCACTTGGTTAACGCGAGACCCTCCCGTTCTCCTAGTGTGTCCTCCCAGTGACTTCCTTCGACACCTCCCCGCAACTGAACGTCTGGCGCGCTCTTCTCGCGCTGGCCGTGGTGTTCGTGATGCTGGCGACCACCGGTTGGACCGCCCTGCGACACCACCGCGGCTCCGCTCCGCTCCAGGCCTCGATCAGCGCCTGGGAGCGCGGCAGCATCGCCGGGCACGAACTGCCGGCCGTGAACTCCTCCCCCACGCGGCTCGCCCGGTTCTTCGCCTCGCTCACCGACGCACAGCGCACGAGCCTCGCCGACCGCTATTCGCTCGCGGTCGGCAACATGAACGGCGCGCCGGTCGAGCTGCGCTACCGCGCGAACCGCTTCGCGCTCGACGACGCCCGTGACGTCGAGCGCAAACGCATGCACGACAAACGGCTCACGCCCGACGGGCAGCGCGAGGCGGGCCGCCGTATGCATCGCTTCGAGGACATGATGCGGCCGCAACGGCACATCCTCGCCTTCGATCCGGACGGCTCCGGGCGGGCCGCCGAGGTGTTCGGAGACCTGACCAGGGCCGAGCGGATCTCGGTCGTCGTCCCCGGCGTCGACACCGATCTGCTCACCTTCCAGCGCACCAACCGCAAGTACACGGCACCGGTCGGCATGGCCGAGTCGCTGTACGCGGCCGAGCGCGAGGCCGACTCGACGACACGCACGGCCGTGATCGCCTGGGCCGACTACACCGCGCCGAACGGGCTCGGCATCGACTCGGCGACCGCGATGCGGGCCCAGTCGGGAGCCGTACGGCTGAACGCGCTGGTGCGGGGCCTGCCCGGCAGTTCGCCCGTCTCCCTGTTCTGCCACAGCTACGGCTCGGTGCTGTGCGGCCTCGCCGCGCCCGCGCTGCCGGAGCGGGTGGCCGACATAGCGGTGGCCGGCAGCCCCGGGATGCGGGTCGCGAAGGCTTCCCAGCTGGGTACGTCCGCACGCGTGTGGGCGATGCGGGACGCGGACGACTGGGTGCAGGACGTGCCGTATCTGGAGGTCGGCGGGCTGGGGCACGGGGAGGACCCGGTGTCCTCGGCTTTCGGCGCCCGGGTGCTGTCGGCGTGGGACGCGAAGGGCCACGCCGGTTATTTCGAGCCGGGCACGGAGAGTGTGGCGAACTTCGCCGAGATCGGCGTTGGCGCATACCACGCGGTGCGCTGCGCACACGATGCCGAGGCCTGTCGGGCGGGTTTGTCCGACACGGCGTCGGCCGGACGCGCGTAGACGCGCAGGAATTGCGGTGTGCGCGAGGTGGCGACGGAGGAGCACGTGCCGCATACGATGAGCCGCATGGGTGACGTACTGGCCGGATTTCATGCCGCCTGGGAGTTCGAGTCCGACTCCGTGCTCATCCGTTACGAACGGGGGATTCGAACACCTAAGCTCTTTCAGGCGCTCGGTGAGCGTCGTGTTCCCTATGCGGCGATCGGTGCGGTGACGCTGACGCACGGCAAACGCGGAACCGTCGCCCTGTGCATCGAGCCCAGGCCCGGCGCAGATCCGCTGCTGGAGGCGGCGGCAGGGCAGTTGAAGGAGAGCGGCGACCCGTACCGGCTGGTGCTGCCCGCGGAGCGCGAGACGCTGGCCGAGTACTACGGCGACGAACTGCGGGCGCAGCTTACGGAGTCCGGGCCGGCGGAGGAGTTCCTCGTGGGGGCGCCCGAGGTGCCGATGCACTTCAAGGCGTATGACGCGAAAGCCACCTTTGACGGCAAAATCGTCCGTTTCAGGTGGTTTTGGACCGGTGCGTCCTCGGCGAAGTGGAAGGCCGGGGACCAGAGTTTCCCGGTGGCCGAGCTGAGCGGCGTGGAGTGGCGGTCGCCGGAGGTGTTCGAGGGGCATCTACGGCTGCTGCGGCGGGACTCGGCGGACGGACAGCCGGCGCAGGCGGATCAGGATCCGGCGGCCGTCGTGTTCGGGCTCGGGTACGGGCCTGTGCACGAGTCGTTGCCGTTCGCGGCGGCGGTTCTGTCGGCCGTGCGGAGGCGTGGGCCGGTCGCCGCGGTGCCGGCCAGTGCGCCGAGGCGCGATCCGGCCGACATCGCGGAGAGGATCCGGCATCTGGGCGAGCTCCATGAAGCGGGGCTCGTGACGGACGAGGAGTTCTCGTCCAAGAAGGCGGAGTTGCTGGCGGAGCTTTAGGGCTTCGCCTTCTGCCGGGTACTGGTCGTTCGGCGGGTGCGGGTCGGTGGGGGCCGGTCGCGCAGTTCCCCGCGCCCCTGAGGGAGTTGCAGATCCCGGCGCCTCGGAGCGCCGCGGCTTTCCTCCTCGAAAGGCCGCGGCTCTCCGCCTCGGTGGGGCGTGCTACTCCCTGCCCGCCGAAGCGAACCGCATGTCCGCGTACCTGTCTCCGGCCACCTTCGATGCGATCGGCTCCAGCAGCGCCAGCTCCTCCTCGGTCAGGACGATCCGGGTCGCCGCCGTGTTCTCCTCGACGCGGGACGGCTTGCGGGTGCCCGGGATCGGGACGATCGGGAGGCCGTGCACCGATGCGCGCTGCTGGACCCAGGCCAGGGCGATCTGTCCGAGCGTCGCTCCGTGGGCCTCGGCGACCGTGCGGATCGGGTCCAGGAGGGCGGCGTTGGCCGCGGCGTTCTCGCCGGTGTAGCGGGGCTGCTGGCGGCGGAAGTCGTCGGCGGTGAGGTCCTCGGCCTTGGCGAAGGAGCCGGTGAGGAAGCCGCGGCCGAGCGGGGAGTACGGCACCAGGGTCACGCCCAGTTCCCGGGCGGCCGGCACCACCTTCGCCTCGATGTCACGGCTGAACAGCGACCACTCGGACTGCACGGCCGCGATCGGGTGCACGGCGTGCGCGGTGCGCAGCTCGTCCCCCGTCACCTCGCTGAGGCCCAGTTGCTTGATCTTGCCCTCGCGGACCAGCTCCGCCATGACGCCGACGGTCTCCTCCAGGGGGACTTTCACGTCGCGGCGGTGCATGTAGTAGAGGTCGATCACGTCGACGTCCAGGCGCTTCAGGCTCGCCTCGACGCACTGGCGTATGTAGGGCGCGTCGTTGCGGATGATCCGCCTGGTCGGGTCCTCGGGGTGGATCGCCAGGGCGAACTTCGTGGCGATCACCAGCTCGTCGCGGTGGGCCCGGAAGAACGGGGAGAGGAACTTCTCGTTCTCCCCCGCCCCGTACGCGTCCGCCGTGTCGTACAGCGTGACGCCCAGTTCCAGGGCCCGCTCCAGGGTCGCCCTGGACTCGTCCGCGTCCGACGGGCCGTACGCGAAGCTCATGCCCATGCAGCCGAGGCCCTGGACTCCGACCTCGGGTCCGGTCGCGCCGAGTCGTGCCGTCGCGATCCTGCTGTCGGTCATACCGCGTTCTCCGTCTTCTCCTGCTCGAACAGACGCCCTGCGTCCGCGTAGAAACTGATCTTCCGGTCGAGCACGGCGAGCGTGTCCTGGAGCTCGGCGATCCGCGCGAGGACGTCGCGCCGGGTCGTCTCCAGCAGTTCGAAGCGCTCGCCGAAGGTGTGGTCGCCCTCGCGCACCAGCTCGGCGTACCGGACCATGTCGGCGACGGGCATGCCGGTCAGCCGCAGCTTGCCGACGAGGTCGAGCCAGTCCAGGTCCCGGTTGCTGTAGCGGCGCTGGCCCGTGTGGGAGCGGTCGACGTGCGGCATCAGACCGATCCGCTCGTACCAGCGCAGGGTGTGGGCCGTCAGACCGGTGAAGGCGACGACCTCGCTGATCGTGTAGCTGTCCTGGCCCGCGGGCCGCCGATGGGGGTGCGGCGGGGCGGCGCAGGTGTCGGTCCTGGTACTCGTGGTCTCCATCACCGTCATGACCTCAACGCTATGACCTTGGAGTGCGCTCCAAGCAAGCGGAAACGGTAAGAAAACCGCGGGACATGACGGGATCACTATGGCTCACGCGCGCCCGCGACCCCTCGATGCGCCGGCACCTTCGGGCCGCATAGGCTCGACGGCATGTCCTTGCAGAGCCTCGCACTGATCGAGAACTGGCCCGTGCCCACCGCGGCGGCGGGTGTCGTACGCGCGGACGGCACGGTCGTGGGTACGCACGGTCCCGTCGGGCACCGCTTCCCACTGGCCTCGGTCACCAAGCCGCTGGCCGCGTACGCGGTCCTCGTCGCCTACGAGGAGGGCGCGGTCGAGCTCGACGAGCCGGCCGGGCCCGCGGGGTCGACGGTGCGGCACCTGCTCGCGCACACCTCGGGGCTGGCCTTCGACGAGCACCGGGTGACGGCCCCGCCCGGGGAGCGCCGGCTGTACTCCAACGCCGGGTTCGAGCAGCTCGGGGACCATGTGGCCAAGGCGACGGACATCCCGTTCGCGGAGTATCTGCGCCAGGCGGTCCTGGAGCCGCTGGGCATGACGGCCACGTCCCTGGAGGGCTCCCCGGCCAAGGACGGCGTGTCGAGCGTCGAGGACCTGCTGCGGTTCGCCGCCGAGGTGCAGGCGCCCCGGCTGCTGGACCCGCGCACGGTCGCCGAGGCGATGACCGTCCAGTACCCGGGGACGAAGGGCGTCCTGCCTGGGTACGGGCACCAGAACCCCAACGACTGGGGTCTCGGCTTCGAGATCCGCGACGGAAAGTCCCCGCACTGGACGGGCGCCTCGTCCTCGCCGCGCACCTTCGGGCACTTCGGGCAGTCGGGTACGTTCCTGTGGTTCGACCCCGAGGCGGGCGCGGCCTGCGTCGCGCTGACGGACCGGGCGTTCGGGCCGTGGGCGGTCGAGGTGTGGCCGCCGTTCACGGACGCGGTGCTGGCGGGGCTGTAGGCCCGGTCACCCGTCCTTGGGCGACCCGGGCTCCGGCAGGGCGCCGAGTTCCTCGCCCGCGCCCTCGGTGTCGATGTGCGGCAGGATCCTGTCCAGCCAGCGGGGCGTCCACCAGGCGTGCTCGCCCAGCAGCGTCATCACGGCGGGCACCATGAGCAGCCGGACCACCGTGGCGTCGATGAGCACACTGACGGCGAGTCCCAGGCCCAGCATCTTGACGACGATGTTGTCGCTGATGATGAAGGCCGCGAACACGCTCACCATGATCAGCGCCGCGCAGGTGATCACACGTGCGGTGATCTCCAGCGCGTGCGCGACCGAGTCCTTGGCGTCCCCGGTGCGCTTCCACGCCTCGTGCACCCGGGACAGCAGGAAGATCTCGTAGTCCATGCTCAGACCGAAGATGATCGCGAACATCATCATCGGCACATAGCTCTCGATGGGCACCTTGCCGTGCACGCCCAGCGCGGGCCCGCCCCAGCCCCACTGGAAGACGGCGACCACGACGCCGTACGAGGCCGCGATCGACAGGACGTTGAGGACGGCCGCCTTCACCGCGACCAGCAGGCCGCGGAAGACCGCGAGGACGATCAGGAAGGCGAGGCCGACCACGACGAGGATGATCAGCGGCAGCCGCTCGGCGACGATGTTGCGGAAGTCGACCTGGGCGGCCGTGGTCCCGGTGACGTAGCCCTTGGCGTCGGTGCCGGACGCCGCGTCGGGGAGCGTGTGGTCGTAGAGCCGGTTGACGAGGTTGGTGGTGTCCTTGTTCTGCGGGGACACCGACGAGTAGACCGTGCCGACCAGGACGTCGCCGTCCTGGGTCGGTTGCAGTGGGCTGACGAAAGAGGTGCCGGACGCGTCGTTCAGGGCCTGCTGGGTCTTCGAGGCCAGGTCGGAGCGCTGCGAGTCCGGAACGTTCGTCTGGTCCACGACGACGGTGAGCGGCCCGTTGGAGCCCGCGCCGAAGGCGTCCGTCATCAGGTCGAAGGCCCGCCGGTCGGTGAAGGACGTGGGATCGGCGCCGTCGCCGATGTGGCCGAGCTGGATCGAGAAGACGGGGATGGCCAGCACCGCGACGGTGACCACGCCGGCGGACAGATACCGCCACGGATGGTGCTCCACGCGCTTGGCATAGCGGTGCCAGGTGCCCTGCGAGATGTCGCCTCCGGGTTCGGTCTCGGCGATGGGCCTGCGCACGTGCCAGCGGTCGATGTTGTGGCCGACCAGCCCCAGCAGGGCCGGGACCAGGGTCAGCGCGCCCAGGACGGCGGAGACGACCGTGACGGCCGCGGCGACGCCCAGCAGGCCGATGAAACTCACGCCGGACACCCACAGGCCCATCAGGGCGACGATCACCGTGGTGCCGGAGACCAGCACCGCGCGTCCGCTGGTGGCGGCGGCGTGTCCCGCGGCGCGCACCGGATCGGCGCCGTCCATGAGGTTCTGCCGGTGCCGGGTGAGCAGGAAGAGGGCGTAGTCGATGCCGACCCCGAGGCCGATCATCGTGGCCAGGGTGGGCGAGACGGTGGCGAAGGTGAACGCGATGGCGAGCAGCCCGAGGCAGGCCAGTCCGCCGACCACCGCGATCAGGGCGGAGATCAGCGGCAGGAACGCGGCGATCAGGCTGCCGAAGCCGATCAGCAGGACGACGATGGCCACACCGAACCCGATCGCCTCGCTGATCCGGTCGTTGCCGGCGGGCCGCTCCAGCTCGCCGAGCGATCCGCCGTACTCGACCTCGACGCCGGCCTGTCTGAGCGGCTCCACGGCGTTGTCGACGCCGTTCAGGTAGCTGTCGCCGAGGAGGGAGGGCTGTTCGTCGAAGCGGATGGTGATGTAGCCGGTCTTCCCGTCCGAGGACAGCGGCCCGACCTTGGAGGAGGTGGCCTCCAGCGGGTTCTGCACGCTCAGCACGTGCGGCAGCTTCTGGAGGTCGGCGACGGTGGTCGACATCTGTGAGCCGAACGAGGTCAGGGGCTTGTCCGCGTCGTGCATGACGATCTGGCTGCTGTAGCCGCCGGCCTGCGGATCGTGCTCCTTGAGGACGTCCAGGCCCTCCTCGGACTGCACGTCGGACAGGGCGAAGTTGTCCGAGTACTCCCCGCCGTGGATGTGGTTGAGAGCCTGGAGCACGCCGAGCGCCACGACCCAGGCGACGATCACGATCACGAAGTGGTGGGCACACCACTCACCGAGCCGTCGCAGTCCCCCACTTTTCGGGGCATCGCCCCGTCCCCCTTCGGCCTTGCGTCTTGCCATGGGCTCGGCTCTTCTCTGCCGGGCGGGTTCGAGACCTCCATTTGACGATGCCCCGACCGATCGGGCATCTCGAACATCACCCGCTAGCCGGCCATCTCCCACATCAGCAGCTCCGCCGCGCTCACCCCCACCGCCTCCACGTCCTTGGCGTCCGTGATGCGGGCCGCGTCCCCGGCGCCCAGCTCCTCGCCGTCCAGGCGCACCGCGCCGCGCACGACATGCACGTACAGATACGCCCCGTCCGGTACGGCCGTCCGCTCGCCCGCGCCCAGCCGGCGTACATGGAGCATGGCGCCGGCCTCCGGCACGGCGTACGGCGTGGAGTCGGCGATGCCGTGGACGATCTCGTACGCGCTCTCGCCGCCCGGCGAGAGCGGGGCCAGCCAGGTCTGGAGGAAGGTCAGGGGCACCTCGGCGTCGTTGCGCTCGACGTGCCGTACGCCGCCCGCCGAGCTGAGCCGCTGGACGTCACCGGGGCCGACCCGGGTCTCGTGGCCGGTGGAGTCGCGGTGGGTGAGCTCGCCCTCGACGACCCAGGTCACGATCTCGGTGTGGCTGTGCGGGTGCTCGTCGAAGCCGGCGCCGGGCGCGAGCCGCTCCTCGTTGCAGGCGATCATCACACCGAAGCGGAGGTTGTCGGGGTCGTAGTGCGGGCCGAAGGAGAAGGCGTGGCGCGACTCGATGCCCGAGGCCGGATCCCCTCCCGGATAGCGCTCCGCGGCGCGCCGTACATCCATCACGGCACCACCGTAGCCGCACCGGGAAAGGCTCACCCGCGACCCTCCGGCACGCACTCGCGTCCGGATAAGGCAGTCTTGTCCCCGTGCCCGAACCCGAAGCCCGAAATTCCCCCGCCGCCGCACACGACGCCCATGACCACTCCGCGACCCTGAAGCGGCTGGAGAAGTCCTCCGGTTCCCTCGCCGCGCAGGCCATCGCGCGGATGGACGAGACGCTGCCGTGGTACCGGGCCATGCCCCCGGAGAACCGTTCCTGGATCGGGCTCGTCGCCCAGGCTGGTATCGCCGCCTTCACCGAGTGGTTCCGGCATCCCGACGCGCCGCAGGCGATCTCCACCGACGTCTTCGGGACCGCCCCGCGCGAACTGACCCGCGCCATCACGCTGCGCCAGACCGTGGAGATGGTGCGCACGACCATCGAGGTCATGGAGTCGGCGATCGACGAGGTCGCCGCTCCCGGCGACGAGAGCGTGCTGCGCGAAGCGCTGCTCGTCTACGCCCGGGAGATCGCCTTCGCCACCGCCCAGGTCTACGCCCAGGCCGCCGAGGCACGCGGTGCCTGGGACGCCCGCCTGGAGTCGCTCGTGGTCAACGCCGTCCTCAGCGGCGAGGCCGACGAGGGCGCCGTGTCGCGGGCCGCGGCGCTCGGCTGGAACTCGCCCGAGCATGTGTGCGTGGTGCTCGGGACGGCGCCCGACGGGGACAGCGAGCTGACCGTGGAGGCCATCCGGCGGGCCGCGCGGCACGCGAAGCTCCAGGTGCTGACCGGGGTGCTCGGGGACCGGCTGGTGGTGATCGCGGGCGGCAGCGACAGCCCGCTCGCCGTGGCCAAGTCGCTGATCGGGCCGTATGCCGCCGGGCCCGTGGTCGCGGGCCCCGTCGTACCGGATCTGCTGGCCGCGACGCGGTCCGCGCAGGCCGCGGCGGCCGGGCTGAAGGCGTGTTCCGCCTGGCAGGACGCCCCGCGGCCGGTGCTCGCCGACGATCTGCTCCCGGAGCGTGCCATCGCGGGCGATCCGAGTGCGCGCGAGCAGTTGGTGGAGGAGATCTACAGACCGCTTGAGGAAGCAGGCTCCGCTCTTCTGGAGACGCTCTCCGTCTATCTCGAACAGGCGAGCAGTCTGGAGGGCGCGGCGCGGATGCTGTTCGTGCATCCCAACACCGTGCGCTACCGGCTTCGACGTGTGACTGACGTCACCGGCTGGTCGCCGTCCGATGTACGCTCCGCGTTCACTTTGCGGATCGCGCTGATCCTGGGGCGTCTGGCCGACGGCGATCTCCAGCTCTAGGCTTTTGTCGGGGCCCCACAAAACCCCCTCGTGTTCTTCGTCCTTGTCCCCACGGGCGGCGCTGCCCGTCCCCAAGAGAGAGTGTGAGAGTGCTCGTACTCGTCGCTCCCGGCCAGGGCGCCCAGACGCCCGGCTTCCTGACCCCCTGGCTCGAACTGCCCGGTGCCGCCGACCGCCTCGGTGCCTGGTCGGACGCCATCGGACTGGACCTCGCCCACTACGGGACGCAGGCCGACGCCGACGCCATCCGGGACACCGCCGTGGCGCAGCCGCTGCTCGTCGCGGCCGGCATCCTGTCCGCCGCGGCACTCGGTGACATTGCTCCCGGTGCCGTCGCCGGCCACAGCGTCGGTGAGATCACCGCGGCCGCCTACGCGGGCGTCCTCGACGACACCGCCGCGCTGACCCTCGTGCGCAAGCGGGGCCTGGCCATGGCCGAGGCCGCCGCGATCACCGAGACCGGCATGTCGGCGCTGCTCGGCGGCGACCCCGAGGTCAGCGTCGCGCACCTGGAGAAGCTGGGCCTGACCCCGGCGAACATGAACGGCGCCGGCCAGATCGTGGCCGCGGGCACCATGGAGCAGCTCGCCGCGCTGAACGAGGACAAGCCGGAGGGCGTGCGCAAGGTCGTCCCGCTGAAGGTCGCCGGCGCGTTCCACACGCACCACATGGGCCCGGCCGTCGACAAGCTGGCCGAGGCGGCCAAGGAGCTCGTCCCCGGCGACCCCAAGGTCACCTACGTCTCCAACAAGGACGGCCACGCGGTCGCCACCGGTGCCGAGGTGCTGGAGCGGCTCGTCGGGCAGGTCGCCAACCCGGTCCGCTGGGACCTGTGCATGGAGACCTTCAAGGAGCTCGGCGTCACGGCCCTGATCGAGGCGTGCCCGGGCGGCACGCTGACCGGGCTGGCCAAGCGCGCGCTGCCGGGTGTGAAGACCCTGGCTCTCAAGACCCCCGACGACCTGGACGCTGCTCGCGAGCTCATCGCAGAGCACGCCTGACAAGGAGCCCGGAGCATGGCGAAGCTGAAGCCCAGCAAGGGCGCCCCGTACGCGCGCATCCTCGGCGTGGGCGGTTACCGTCCCACGCGTGTGGTGCCCAACGAGGTGATCCTGGAGAAGATCGACTCGTCCGACGAGTGGATCCGTTCGCGCTCCGGCATCGAGACGCGGCACTGGGCGAGCGACGAGGAGACCGTCGCCGCGATGTCGATCGAGGCGTCCGGCAAGGCCATCGCCGACGCCGGGATCTCCGCCGAGCAGATCGGCGGCGTGATCGTCTCGACCGTCTCGCACTTCAAGCAGACCCCGGCCGTCGCCACCGAGATCGCCGACAAGCTCGGCACGAACAAGGCCGCCGCCTTCGACATCTCGGCCGGCTGCGCGGGCTTCGGCTACGGTCTCACCCTCGCCAAGGGCATGATCGTCGAGGGTTCCGCCGAGTACGTCCTGGTCATCGGCGTCGAGCGGCTGTCCGACCTCACCGACCTGGAGGACCGCGCGACGGCCTTCCTGTTCGGCGACGGCGCCGGGGCGGTCGTCGTGGGCCCCGCCAAGGAGCCCGCCATCGGCCCGACCGTCTGGGGCTCCGAGGGCGACAAGTCCGAGACGATCAAGCAGACCGTGCCGTGGACGGACTACCGCGCCGGCGAGGTCGACAAGTTCCCCGCGATCACGCAGGAGGGCCAGGCGGTCTTCCGCTGGGCCGTGTTCGAGATGGCGAAGGTCGCCCAGCAGGCGCTGGACGCGGCCGGGATCACCTCGGACGACCTGGACGTCTTCATCCCGCACCAGGCCAACGAGCGGATCATCGACTCGATGGTGAAGACACTCAAGCTGCCGGAACACGTCACGGTCGCCCGTGACGTGCGCACCACCGGCAACACCTCGGCCGCCTCGATCCCGCTCGCGATGGAGCGGCTCCTGGCGACCGGCGAGGCGAAGAGCGGCGACACCGCGCTCGTCATCGGATTCGGGGCGGGTCTCGTATACGCCGCGACGGTCGTTACTCTCCCCTAGGCACTCCGTGCCGGATCATGTGAGCCGGCACGGGAAACGCACCACCTGCCGCTCACGCGGCGGACGCCAAACCCTCTGAGATATCTACGAAGGAGCGCCAAGATGGCCGCCACTCAGGAAGAGATCGTCGCCGGTCTCGCCGACATCGTGAACGAGATCGCCGGCATCCCGGTTGAGGACGTCCAGCTGGACAAGTCCTTCACCGACGACCTGGACGTCGACTCGCTGTCCATGGTCGAGGTCGTCGTCGCCGCCGAAGAGCGCTTCGACGTCAAGATCCCGGACGAGGACGTCAAGAACCTCAAGACCGTGGGCGACGCGACCGACTACATCCTCAAGCACCAGGGCTGATCCTCCGATCCACCCTGGGGCTGCCTGCCCCGCCACCCGGCGGTGGCGCCGCTGAATCCTCGTATCCGTTGGAGAAAGAATTCCCGTGAGCTCGACCAATCGCACCGTGGTCGTCACCGGTATCGGCGCAACCACACCGCTGGGTGGCGACGCAGCCTCTACCTGGGAGGGCCTGATCGCCGGCAAGTCCGGCGTCAAGCCCCTGGAGCAGGAATGGGCCGCCGAGCAGGCGGTCCGCATCGCCGCGCCGGTCGCCGTGGAGCCGACCGAGGTCATCCCCCGGCCGCAGGCCCGCCGCCTGGACCGCTCGGCGCAGTTCGCGCTGATCGCGGCCAAGGAGGCCTGGGCCGACGCCGGTTTCGAGGCCAAGGCCGGTGAGGACCCGAAGGTCGACCCCGACCGCCTCGGTGCCGTCATCGCCTCCGGCATCGGTGGCGTGACGACCCTGCTCGACCAGTACGACGTGCTCAAGGACAAGGGCGTTCGCCGTGTCTCGCCGCACACCGTCCCCATGCTGATGCCGAACAGCCCCTCCGCGAACGTGGGTCTGGCCGTGGGCGCCCGTGCGGGCGTGCACACGCCGGTCTCCGCGTGCGCCTCGGGCGCCGAGGCCATCGGCTACGCCATCGAGATGATCCGCACCGGCCGCGCCGACATCGTCGTCGCGGGTGGCACGGAGGCGGCGATCCACCCGCTGCCGATCGCCGCGTTCGGCAACATGATGGCGATGTCCAAGAACAACGACGACCCGCAGGGCGCGTCGCGTCCCTACGACGTCGCCCGCGACGGCTTCGTCCTCGGTGAGGGCGCCGGCGTGGTCGTCCTGGAGTCCGCCGAGCACGCCGCGAAGCGCGGGGCCCGGGTGTACGCCGAGGCGGTCGGGCAGGGCATCTCCGCCGACGCGCACGACATCGTGCAGCCGGAGCCGGAGGGGCGGGGCATCTCGCAGGCCCTGCAGAACCTGCTGGACCGCAACGACCTGGACCCGGCGGAGATCGTGCACGTCAACGCGCACGCGACGTCGACGCCGGCCGGTGACATCGCCGAGCTGAAGGCGCTGCGGAAGGTGTTCGGTGACGACGCCGACCACATGGCCGTGTCGGCCACCAAGTCGATGACGGGTCATCTGCTGGGTGGCGCCGGTGGTGTGGAGACCGTGGCGACGGTGCTCGCGCTGTACCACCGGGTGGCTCCGCCGACCATCAACGTCGAGAACCTGGACCCGGAGGCCGAGGCGAACGCCGACGTCGTCCGCGGCGAGGCCCGCAAGCTGCCCGTGGAGGGCCGCATCGCCGCGCTGAACGACTCGTTCGGCTTCGGCGGGCACAACGTGGTGCTGGCGTTCCGGACGGTCTGAGCGACCTCTGTACGTACGTGAAGGGCCCCCACCTCCCGAGGTGGGGGCCCTTCACATGTCCGGGACTCAGACCACTTGGTGCAACCAGCGCACCGGTGCGCCCTCGCCCGCGTATCTGAAGGGCTCCAACTCGTCGTCCCACGGCTTGCCGAGGAGTTTGGCGATCTCGGCCTCCAGGTCCGTCTCGTCGCGCTGTGAGCGGGCGAGGGCGGCGCGCAGGCGGTCCTCCGGGATGAGGATGTCGCCGTGGATGCCGGTCACGGCGTGGAAGATGCCGAGTTCGGGCGTGCAGCTGTAGCGCTCGCCCTCTGCGGTGGGGCAGGGCTCGGCCGTCACCTCGAAGCGCAGCAGGTGCCAGCCGCGCAGGGCGGAGGCCAGCTTGGAGGCGGTGCCCGCCTCGGCCTGCCAGGAGAACTCCGAGCGCCAGGTGCCGGGCGCGGCGGGCTGCCGGATCCAGTCGAGGTTGACGCGCGTGCCGAGCACCCCGGCGACGGCCCACTCGACGTGCGGGCACAGCGCGCGCGGCGCGGAGTGCACGTACAGAACTCCACGTGTCGTCACCGGGACCTCCGGGCAGAGCGGACATCTTGCGAACTGGCGGACGATCGTGGCCGGGCGGCCACGTTGATGGCGAGGCTACCGTGCGGCGGCGCAAGGAGTGTGACGTACCGTCGGTCCAGGTGCCGTCAAACGCCCGCCATTCACCCGGGGGGACGCTTGTACGGGTGTGAGCCGTTGCATCGGCCGGGCGGGAACCCTCGTGCGTTGTTATTGGTTGGACACTTCAGTGGGTGGCCGACCGGGACGGACGAGGGGATGGACCAGGGCATGCCGAAGCGACGGCACCTTTCGCGCACCGTCCTGGCCGCCGTGACCGCGGCGGTCCTTGGTGCCGCCGGCTGTGACGCCGTCGGCGGCGACTCGCCGGCACCCTCCGGCACCGACGCGCGCAGCACCCGCCCGTCGCCGAAGCCGACGCCCACCTGGGACCGCAGCCCGGCCTCCGTCGCGGCCGTGGGCGACTCCATCACCCGTGGTTTCGACGCCTGCTCGGTCCTGTCGGACTGCCCCGAGGTGTCCTGGGCGACCGGCAGCAGCCCCCGGGTCGACAGCCTGGCCGTGCGGCTGCTGGGGAGGACGAAGGCGGCCCGGCAGAGCTGGAACTACGCGGTGACCGGGGCCCGGATGGCGGACGTTCCCGGGCAGATGGCCCAGGCGGCGACACGCAGGCCCGAGTTGGTGGCGGTGATGGCGGGGGCGAACGACGCCTGCCGTGCGTCGACCGACGCGATGACCCCCGTGGCCGACTTCCGGGCGCAGTTCGAGGACGCGATGAGCACGCTGCGCGAGTCGCTGCCGAAGACGCAGGTGTTCGTGGCGAGCGTGCCGAATCTGATGCGGCTGTGGGAGCAGGGCCGTACCAACCCGCTGGGCAAGCAGGTGTGGAAGCTCGGCATCTGCCCGTCGATGCTGAGCGACCCCGACTCCCTCACCACGCAGTCCAACCAGCGGCGCGAGACGGTGCAGGGGCGTGTCGAGGCGTACAACAAGGTGCTGAAGGAGGTCTGCGGGAAGGACCGCCGGTGTCGTTTCGACGACGGGGCGGTGTACGACTTCCGGTTCGGCACCGAGCAGCTGAGCCAGTGGGACTGGTTCCATCCGAGTGTCGACGGCCAGGCACGGCTGGCCGAGATCGCCTACCGGACAGTCACGAACTAGTGTTCCGCTCATGAGCGAACACTTCGGCACACTTTCCGACGGCACCGAGGTCCACCGATGGACCCTGGAGCGCGCCGGCGTGCGGGTACGAGTGCTGTCGTACGGCGGGATCGTGCAGTCGCTCGAGGTGCCCGACCGGGACGGGCACCGGGCGGACGTGGTGCTGGGGTTCGCCGGCCTCGACGAATATCTGACCCACCCGGGGCCCTATCTCGGCGCCCTCATCGGGCGGTACGCCAACCGGATCGCCGGCGGCCGCTTCCCGCTGGACGACCTGACGTACGCGCTGGAGCCCAACACGCCGCCCAACTCCCTGCACGGCGGCGAGCGCGGCTTCGACAAGCGGGTGTGGGACGTGACGCCCGTCGAGCACGGGCTGCGGCTGGAGCGGGTCAGCCCGTACGGCGAGGAGGGCTTCCCGGGCCGGCTGGAGGTCACGGTGACCTACACGCTGGACGCCGACGGGGCGCTGCGGATCGCGTACGAGGCGGTGACGGACGCGCCGACCGTGGTGAACCTGACCAATCACAGCTACTTCAACCTCGCCGGGGCAGGTTCCGGCAGCGCGGGCGGGCACGAACTGCGGCTGGCGGCCTCCCGGTTCACCCCGGTGGACGGGGACCTCATTCCGACCGGCGCCCTGGACGACGTCACGGAGACCCGCTTCGACTTCCGTCAGGCGCGCAAGGTCGGCGCCGGGTACGACCACAACTTCGTGCTCGACAAGGGCGTGACGGCGACCGCGCAGGAGGTCGCCGAGCTGTACGACCCGTCGAGCGGGCGGGTGCTGACGGTGGCGACGACCGAGCCCGGCCTCCAGCTCTACACCGGCGATCATCTGCCCGAGCCGTTCGCTCCGGGTGACGGCATCGCGCTGGAGACCCAGCACTTCCCCGACTCCCCGAACCGGCCGGAGTTCCCGAGCACCGTGCTGCGGCCGGGCGAGGTCTTCCGCTCGGAGACGGTGTACGGCTTCTCGGCGCGCTGAGGCGGCGGCGAACCCACGAGCCCCGGTCCAGGTGTTGTCAGGGTCCTGGACCGGGGCTGTTCCTGGGTACTTCTCCCGGGTCAGACGTTAATCGTCGCCGTGACCCGACGGTCCGCGATCGAGCGCCCCACCTGGATCTCGTACGAACCCTTCACAAAGGTCCACGCATTGGTCTTCTCGTCCCAGACCTCGAACGCCCGGCGCGGCAGTTCGACCACGGCCTCGCCCCGCTCCCCCGGTCCCGCCTCCACAGCGGCGAACCCGGCAAGCCACCGCGCCGGCCGCTCGGCGTCCGGCTCGCTCGGCGCCAGATAGACCTGCACGACCTCGCGCCCGGCGCGCTCGCCGGAGTTGCGGACGCGGACGGTGACGGTGCTGCCCTTGACCTCGGCGGACTCGTAGGTCCAGTCGGTGTAGCCGAGGCCGTGTCCGAAGGGGTACGACGGGGCCCTGCCGTGCTTCTCCCAGGCGCGGTAGCCGATGAAGACGCCCTCGGTGTACGACAGCCCGCCGGACGTGGGGACGACCTCGGTGACCGGGGCGTCGGTCAGGGAGCCCCAGGTGGTGGGCAGTCGGCCGCCCGGCTCGTGGGTGCCCGTGAGGACGTCCGCCAGGGCGGCGCCGCCCTCCTGGCCGGGGAACCAGCTCAGCAGCACCGCGGCGACGTCCGCGCGCCACGGCAGTTCCACCGGGGAGCCGGAGTTGACGACCACGACGGTGTTCGGGTTGCCAGCGGCGACGGCGCGCACCAGCTCGTCCTGGTGGCCCGGGAGCCGGAGGTCCGTGCGGTCGAAGCCCTCGGACTCGACGCGGTCGGTGGTGGCGACCACGACGACGGCCGTGTCGGCGGCCCGGGCGGCCTCGACGGCCTCGGCGATCAGCTCGTCGGGGGCGCGCTGCGGCTCCTGGTGGGCGAGCGTGAAACCGACGACCTTCATCGGGACGTCCTCGGGGAACTCCACGACGTGGGTGAGGGAGACCTCCACAGGGGTGCCGGCGGTGAGTTCGGGCTGGGCGCGCGGGACGGGGGCGCCGAAGAAGGTGATGAAGGGGTCGTCCTTGGCGGGGCGCTGGACGTCGTCGTAGTAGGTGGTGCCGTCGATGACGAGCCGGAAGCCGCCGATGCCCTTGATGCCGAAGGTGTGCGCGCCGGTTTCGCGCGGGGTGAAGGTGCCGGTCAGCTCGACGGAGTGCAGGGCCTCGTGGGTGACGCCCTCGGGGAGGTCGGAGCCCATCCACTGGATGTGGCCGCTCGGCGCGGACCCGGTGCCGATGACGTTGCCGTCGGCGTCCCGGCACACGGCTCGCAGCTCGAAGCCCTTGTCGGCGACGGCGAGTTCGGTGTTCGGGTCGGCGCCGACGGCGTAGGTGAGGGTGCCCTCGGGGAGCGCGGCGGTGAGGCCGTCGAGCGGGGAGACGACGCCGGCGGGGAAGACGGTGGCGGAGCCGCCGCCGAGGACGCGGGCGTCGCGGGCGGCGGCTCCGATGAGGGCGACCGTGCCGTTCGGGCGCAGCGGGAGGGCGCCGTCGTTGCGGACCAGGACGAAGGAGCGGCGGGCGATCTCGCGGGCCAGGGCACGGCCGTCGAGGGTCTCGGGGAGGTCGGTGACCACGGGCTCGGCGCCGTCGAGGATGCCGACGCGGGCGGCGAGCCGCAGGACGTTGCGCACGGCTTCGTCGACCTCGGCCTCGGCGACCCCGCCGTCGCGTACGGCCCGGGCGAGGGGTTCGCCGTACACGGTCCGCGGTCCCGGCATGGCGGCGTCGAGGCCGCCCTTGATCGCGCCGGCGGTGGACCGGGCGGCCGTCCAGTCGGAGACGTTGAAGCCGTCGAAGCCCCATTCGCCGCGCAGGACCTCGTTGACGAGGTGGTGGTGCTCGGTCATCGTCGTGCCGTTGACCGTGTTGTAGGCGGTCATGATGCCCCAGGGGCGGGCGTTCTCGACGATGATCTCGAAGGGTGCCAGGTACAGCTCGCGCAGGGCGCGTTCGCTCACGGTGTTGTCGACGGTGAAGCGGTCGGTCTCGGCGTCGTTGGCGACGAAGTGCTTCACGGTGGTGCCGACGCCGCCGGCCTGGACGCCGCTCACATAGGCCGCGCCGATCGTCCCCGTCAGATACGGGTCCTCGCTGTACGCCTCGAAGTGACGTCCGCCCAGCGGGGACCGGTGGAGGTTGACGGTGGGGGCGAGGAGCACGTGGACGCCCTTGCGGCGGGCCTCCTGGGCGAGGAGGGTGCCCGCGCGGCGGGCGAGGGCCGGGTCCCAGGTCGCGGCGAGGGCGGTGGGCGAGGGCAGAGCGACGGACGGGTCGTCGGCGGTCCAGCGCACGCCCCGGACGCCGATCGGACCGTCGGACATGACGAGGGACTCCAGGCCGATCCCGGGGAGCGCGGGCAGGGTCCACATGTCCTGGCCGGAGAGCAGTCGCGCCTTCGCGTCGAGGTCGAGCCGGGCGAGGGCCGCCTCGACGACCGCCTCGCGTGCTTCATCGGCCTGGGTGCGCCTTGCCGCCATCGCGGTGCCTCCTCGTTGAGTGCCTGCCTGGTGTGCCCCCATCCTGCATCGGCCACCTGTAGACCGGTAGGTTTCGTTATCTTGCTGTTATATTAGGGGTACGTCGATGCCGTACGGTGACGCCATGAACGCGAGGGTCAGGAGCGAGGAGCGCCGTGCCGAGATCGTGCGGGCGGCCCTGGAGGTGATCGCCGAGCGCGGTTACCGCGGCGCGAGCCTGGGCGCGGTCGCGGAGCGGGTCGGGCTCACCCAGCAGGGGCTGCTGCACTACTTCCCGACCAAGGACGCGCTGCTCGTCGCCGTGCTCCAGGAGCGGGACCAGTGGGACGCGGTGCCCAACACCCGGTGGCGCATGGACCTGCTGGCCTCGCTGGTCGAGTACAACGCGATGCGGCCCGGCATCATCCAGACCTTCTCCGCGCTGCTCGGCGAGAGCGTGACGGAGGGTCATCCGGCGCGCGAGTACTTCACGGAGCGCTACGTCCAGGTCCGCGCGAACATGGCGGAGATGCTGCGCGCAGAGTACGGCGACCGGCTGCCGAACGGACTGACCCCGGAGCGTACGGCTCCGCTGCTGGTCGCCGTGATGGACGGCCTCCAGTACCAGTGGCTCCTGGACCCCGAGTCGGTGGACATGCCGGGCGCGTTCCGGGACTTCCTCAGCCTGCTGGGTGAGAGGCGGGAAGGAACGGACTGACCGCGGCGACGACCTCGACCTCCACGCGGGCCTCCGGCCGGAACAGCCTCGGCACCTCGAAGGTCATGCTGGTGGGCGGGGTGCCGGTGAGGAACTGCCGCCGCACGGTGCCGTACTCCTCCAGGGTGCCGATGTCGGTGAGGCAGGTGCGGATGTTGACGACGTCCGCGAGGGTCGCGCCGTGCGCCGCGAGCAGCGCCGCGATCGTCTCGAAGATGCCCCGGGTCTGCTCGGCGACCGTCTCGCCCCCGGCGATCTGCCCGGAGAGGAACAACAGGGCGCTGCCGTCTGCGTGTTCGACGCGGGCGACCTGGGAGTAGTACGGGCTGAGCGGCTGGGGCGCGGAGGCCGGGTTGCCGATGGTGATCTGCATGCCTTCGACGCTAGGTCCGCCCCTTGCGATGCGACAAGCGAATGTCCAGCATGGCTGCCATGACGGATCAGCATGGCTTTCCCGAGGTCTCCACGGTGTGGCTGCGGGCGTTCCTCGAAGTCGCCCGGCAGGGCTCCTTCACCGGCGCCGCGCGCACCCTCGGGTGGACGCAGTCGGCGGTGTCCCGTCAGATCTCCACGTTGGAGGGGGCGTTGGGCGGCGTTCCGCTGTTCGACCGGCTGCCGCGCGGGGTGCGGCTCACCGAGGCCGGGCGGGCGCTCGTGCCGTACGCGGAGACCGTCGGGGAGTCGCTGCACGGTGCCGTGCGCGAGCTGGCCGCGCTGCGGGAGGTGGCCGGCGGGCGGCTGCGGTTCGGTGCCTTCGCCACGGCCGACGCGGGACTGGTACCGCGGGCCCTGGCCGGCTTCCGTGCCCGGCACCCCCGCGTCCACGTGACACGCGAGGAGGGCTTCACCCCGGTGCTCCTCGACCGCCTGAGCGCCGGCCATCTCGACCTCGCCGTCGTCTCCACCACGGGCCGCGCCCCGCTGGAGGCGTACGCGCTCCACCACCTCCTCGACGAGTCCCTGTACGTCGCCGTACCCGCCTCCCATCCCCTGGCCGGCCACGAAGGCCCGGTACGGCTGGGCCGGTTCGCCGACGCCGACTGGATCTCCGGCAGTTCCCACCCGGAGGGCACCCTCCTCGACGCGGCGCTGCGACAGGGCTTCCGGCCGCGTGTCGCGCATGTCGTCGGCGAGTGGACCGCCAAGCAGGGGTACGTCGCCGCCGGCCTCGGGGTGGCCCTGGTCCCGGCGCTGGCCGCCGCGTCCGTGCGCCCCGACGTCCGGCTCGTGCCGGTGCTGGACGTGGGCGGCCCGGCGCGGGCGGTGTACGCGGCGACGGCACGGGGGCGGTCACTGCCGCCGGCCGTGCGGGAGTTCCTGAAAGTGCTGGGGGAAGCGGCGGTGAAGATGTCCGGTGCCATGGCGTAGACCACTCCCGTCACGCGATACTTCCGGCGTCCCGCACGACGCACTTGATGCGCCCCCACCGTGACGGAAGGACCGGAAGTCCTTTGAATTCCATACGTGTTCGGATCGGCGTCCTCGGACTGGCTCTGCTGGCCGGACTCTCGGCCCCGACGGCGGGCACCGCTGCCGCCGCCGGTACTCAAGCGGCGCCGCCGACCGTCGAGGAGCAACGGCTCGACAGGGCCGTGCCCCAGGAGATACTGCGCCGCTCCGGATTCGACGCCCCGGCCGCGCGGTTCGCCCGCGACCTCGGGGCGGCGCACTCGTACGCGCAGGCCCGCCATGTCGTCGAGCGGACCGGTTCGGCGCTGTGGCGCAGGGCCGTGGACCGGGCGCAGGGGCGGGGGCCGGCCGGGGGTGATCTGAGCCGGGACGACGATCGGCCGTTGTACTGGGCGCGGTTGTCGATGACGCGCGAGGTGCGGACCTGGGAGCCGGGCTTCGGGCTGAGCGACGGGCAGCGGGGCGCGCTGCTGGACGCGCTGGAGCGGACCTCACGTGGTCAGACCGACATCCGGCTGCCGCAGGGCAAGGGGATCGGGCGGATCCTGGTCACCGGCTTCGACCCGTTCACGCTCGACCGTGACATCCGTATCTCCAATCCGTCCGGGGCCACCGCGCTCGCCCTCGACGGCACGGTGATCGAGACGGCGGACGGGCCGGCGCGGGTGGAGACCGCCGTGTTCCCGGTGCGCTGGCAGGACTTCGCCGAGGGCACGGTGGAGCGGACGCTGCGGCCGTATCTGAAGCAGGTCGACCTGTTCACCACCGTGAGCCAGGGCCGGGTCGGGCGGTTCGACGTCGAGCGGACCAACGGGGCCTGGCGGGGCGGCTTCCCGGACAACGACAACGTCTCCCGCACCGAGACCGTGCCGGTCGCCGACCCGGCCTCGCAGCCGCAGTGGACGACGACGACCCTGCCGTACGCGAAGATCGTCGCCGCGAGCACGGGCCGGTTCCCGGTGTACGACAACACGAGCGTGACCGAGATCCCGGCGGGCGGGACGCAGGCCGTGGTCCGGCCGGACGGGCCGACGCCCGGCTCGAGCGCGCGAGCCGGGGGCGGCGGGGACTACCTGTCCAACGAGATCGCCTACCGGGCGACGCTGCTGCGGGACCGGCTCGGCCTGCACGACACGCTGCCGGGCGGGCATGTGCACACGCCGGTGCTGCAGTTCGGGGCGGGCAACACCGACCCGGCGACCGGGTCGGTGACCGACCCCGAGTTCGTGGCGAACCGGCTGGACATCATCGCCCAGGTCCGGACGATCCTGAAGGTGGCCGCCGGCAGCCCGGTCACCGGCTGACGCTCTCCTGGTCGGGCGCGGGCGCCCCGTCCTCCTGGGTCTCCTCGCCCAGCAGCTCGCGCGCCATCAGCGTCGCCCCCGCCACCGCGCCCGGCATCAGGAACACCGCGACGAACGGGATCAGGAAGGCGGCGGCGAGGGGCGTGCCGAAGCCCCAGATCAGGGTCTTGCGGGAGCGCAGGAGGGTGAGGCGGTCGCGGAGTTCGACGCGGCGGCGCTGGAGGGCGACAGCGGTGAGTTCCTCGGTGAGGAAGAAGCCCGTGACCACGACGCCGAGCACCGGTACGACCGTCTGGCCGACGACCGGGGTGAAGCCGAGGGCGAAGAGCAGCACGCCCCACAGCGCGGCGCGCAGGACGATCCGCAGGCTGTCGCGGCCCGAGATCCACAGCTCGCGCCAGAGCGGCAGGCCGGACTCGGGCGCGGTGCCGTCCGGGGAGACGTCCCGGTCGACCTTCTCGGAGAGGTTCTCGTAGAAGGGCTGGCCGATCAGGAGAGTCACGGCGGTGAAGGTGACGACCGACAGAAGCAGGCCCAGGAGGAACAGCACGGCGGTGAGGAAGCCGCGGAACAGGCCCTGCCAGGGGCTCGACCAGTCGTCGGCGAACGGCGTCGACCAGGACACGAAGTCCTCGCCCCACAGCGCGAGCGCGACGAGCGCGCCCGCGTAGAGCGCCAGGGTGATCAGGCCCGGGATCAGCCCGAAGCCGTACTGCTTGCCGTGCCGGGCCACCCATCGCTGGCCCTTGAGGAAATACCTGAAACCGGCACCAAGATCGCGCATGGCAAGAACTCTAGTCGGGGCGTGTCACACCTCAGTCACAGCCGTTTCGGGGCCGGGTCACCATGACCTCTACACGGGGCTGACGGCCACCACGACACCCGGCTCGGCCGCCGGACTGACCGCCGCCGACACCCGTACCGCGACCCCGCGTGCCACGCGTCCGGTGCGCGAGGCCCCGGCGAGCAGGACCGGCTGGAGGCGTTCCAGTCCGGCCACGAGGAGTTCCTCGCCGGCGATCAGGGCGGGACGGGCGGCCTTGGCCGTGGCCGCCGCCACCTCCGTGAGATCGGCGAGCGGCGGGAGTGCGGCGCGGACGACGTTCGCGCCGGCGGCGGCCGTCCGCTCGGCGAGGGCGACCTGGAGCGGCATCAGCGGGGCCAGCGCGGCCGTCAACGCGTCCGCGATACGGCGCAGTTCGGGGGACGACTCGCGCAGGACCTCCGCGGCGGCGCGCAGCAGCGGGGTCACGGCGAGCAGGGCACCCGCGGCGACGCCCGCCGTCGCCGGCAGCAGGGGCGAGGTCGCCTCGACGAGTTCACCGAGCGCCGCCGCGAACTCCTCGATCGCCGGTTCCACCGCGTCCAGCACCGGCAGCAGGCTGTCGCCGAGGGCCGCGAGCAGGGCCTGCGCCGGTTCGCTCACCGGGTGGACGGCGAGGGGCGCCCCACTGGTGCCGAGGCGGGTGAGGGTCTCGACGATGCGGTAGAAGGCCTCCTGGGCCTGCGGGGAGGCGCTGGCCTCTGCCAGTTCGGCGGTGGTCCGCCGCAGTACGCGCAGGACCTCGGCGCCCGATCCGTCCTTGGGATCGAAAGTGTTGAGGGCGATCCGGGTGAGGTTCCCGGCAGTGTCCAGGAGCTGGCCGGTGATGTCGGTCGTGCTGCGCGCCATGCGGAGTACGTCGTCCCTGCTGGGGAGCGTGGGGATCGTTGCCATGAGTCCTCCTCGCCTTGCACACCCGGGGCCCTCAGCATGCCCGGTCCGGGTGCCCCGGCATGGGCCGTCCGGGGCATCGGTGACACCAACTCCCTCTTGTTGCGGTTGAGTCGAACAGGTACACCTCGCCGTACCGATCACAGGAAGTTCCCGGAGGAGGTACGCGTGCGCATCACGAGAACCGTTCCTGCGAGACCCGTTCCGATCACCGCCCTGGTCCTGGCCACGGCCGGCTCACTGCTGCTCACCCCGCAGACCGCCGTCGCCGAGCCCCGGCCGCCGGTCCACCGCGAGACCGCGCCGGAGGGGCCGGCCGCGCAGACGCCCCTGAGCGCGGCCCGGCGGGCCCTGGCCGCGGCGAGATCCGAGTCCACCACCGAGGCCGCCGCGGAGTCCGCCTCCGCCGCCGTGCTCGGCGACGACAGCCGCGGCTACCCCCGTCGCCAGGTCCTCGCCCCCGACCCCGAGAACCCGGCCGACAGGTCCATCAAGCTCGGTCTCGCCCCGTACCACTCCATCGCGCCGAAGCTGAACGCCCTCCAGGCCCTGGGCGACCGGGTGAGCGTGGAGGTCGCGGGGCGGTCGGCCGGCGGGCACCGGCTGTACCTCGTCACCGTCACCGCCCCGGAGAGCGCCCGCCAGGCCCGCGCCCAGGCGCGCATGCGCGAGCTCATCGAGAACGCGCCCGCGCTCGCCGCCAAGTCGCCCGGGATCAACCGGGACTACAAGGCGCCGGTCTTTCTCAACAACAACATCCACGGCAACGAGTGGGAGGGCACCGACGCCTCCCTGAAGCTCATCGAACGGCTCGCCACCGCCGACGACAGCGCGACGCGCGACCTACTCGCGCACAGCCGGCTCTACTTCAACATCACCGCCAACCCCGACGGCCGGATCGCCGGGACCCGCGCGAACGCGGGCGGCTTCGACCTGAACCGGGACTTCGTCACCGCCTCGCAGCCCGAGGTGCGGGCGATGCGGCGCATCATGATCGACAAGCAGCCGGCCGTCATGCTCGACCTGCACGGCTACGTCAACGGCACCCTCATCGAGCCGACCACTCCCCCGCACGGCGAGAACTACGAGTACGACCTGTTCCTGAAGAACACCTACGCCAACGCCCTCGGCATGGAGGCCGCCGTCAACGGCCTCGGCTACACGGCCGAGAAGGACGGCGTGCAGCCCGCGCAGATCCCGTTCCGGGACCAGGAGGAGGGCTGGGACGACTGGCCGCCGATCTTCACCCCGCAGTACGCGGCCTACCACGGCACGGTCGCCGCGCACACGGTGGAGATCCCGATGCGGGTGAACAACGCCGACTACGCGAGCCTGCCCGTCACCGAGCTGCGCCGCCGCTCCGCCATCAACGTCGACGTCGCCGGAGCCGCCCTGCGCGCCACCCTCGACTTCGTACGCACCCGGCGCGCCTCACTCGTCGCCGACCAGATCGAGGTCTTCCGGCGCGGGGCCACGGGCGCCGCCCAGGTCCCGGTGTCCGAGGAGACCGTCCCGGGCGTCCCCGGCATCGGCCCCGAGGACGTCTACACGACGACGTTCCCCCGCGCCTACGTCATCCCGGCAGGCCGCGCCGCCCAGCGCTCGGCGACGGCCGCCGCCCGCCTGGTGGACCACCTTCTCGCCAACGACGTCCGCGTCACGCGGGCACGGCACGACTTCCGGCTCGGCTCACGGACGTACGCGAAGGGCTCGTACGTCGTCGACCTGCGCCAGTCCAAGCGCGGCCTGGCGAACGCGCTGCTCGCGGACGGGCGCGACATCAGCGACAAGGTGTCGGTGATGTACGACATCTCGGGCTGGAGTCTGGGCCGGCTGTGGGGCGCGACGGTCGAGCCCGTGACCCGCGGCAGCCTGGCCGGCGCCCCGCTGCGGCCGGTGTCGGCCGCCGCCCCGGTCGGGTACGTCGCCCCGCGCGGCGACCTGCGGCTGCGGCTGGACGACCCGCGCGAGGTCGCGGCCCTGAACTCGCTGCTCCAGCAGGGTGTTCCGGCCCGCCGGGCGGCCGACGGCAGTGCGATCGTCCCGGCGTCCGCCCGCGCGAGGGCGGAGGCGGCGGCACGGACGTACGACGTCGCCTTCGACGCGACGAAGGTCAAGGGCACGGCCCCGCTGCACCGCACGCGAGTCGCCGCCGCCGTCACACCGGGTGAGCTCCTGGCGCTGCGGGAGATGAACTTCGAGGTCACTCCGGTCTCGCCGGGCGTGCTGAACGCCGGGTTCGACTGGTCGTCGGTGGACGTGCTGTTCGTGTCGGCGGGGCTGGACCACGACGATCTGACCGACGGCGCCCGCAGCGCCCTCGACACCTTCCTGGACGGGCACGGCCTGGTCGGGCGAGGTGTCACGGGTGCCGAGCTCAACGCGGCGGCCGGGCTGCTTGCCGTGAAGCCGGTCGAGGGCAACGGGGACGCCAACGGCGTGGTGCGGGTGGCGAACTCGCGCAGCGCCCTGATGAACGGCGCCCCCTCGCACGGCTTCGTCTACGCGCCCGTGTGGTTCACCGACCTCGGCCCGGGTGTCCGGGTGGAGCAGTCGTACGCCAACGGCGATCCGCTCGTCTCCGGGCACTGGCGGCCGTCGCAGGACGGCACCGGCGGGCCCGCGGACGCGGCGGGGCGGGCCTCGGTGGTCAGCGGGCCGCAGGCGGTCCTGTTCGGCACCGAGCCGATGTTCCGGGATCACCCCAAGGGAGAATTCGCCCAGGTCGGACGGGCGTTGTTCAGCATGGCGGACGCCGCCGGCACCAGATGAGGAGAGCGGATGACGCAAGGAATCCACGGCACCGTCGCGGACGGCTTCGAGCCGGTGCGCGAGGAGTTCGCCACGTTCGTCGCGGGTGAACTCCCCGACTACGAAGGACAGTTGTGCGCCTATGTGCACGGCCGGAAGGTCGTCGATCTGTGGGCGGGTGACGGCTGCGACGCCGACTCCCTGCACGGCGTGTTCTCCTCCACCAAGGGCGCCGCGTACCTCGTGGTCGCGCTGCTCATCCAGGAGGGCACGCTGGAGCCGGACCGGAAGGTGACGTACTACTGGCCGGAGTTCGGGGCCGAGGGCAAGGGCGGGCTGACCCTGCGCGACCTGCTCTCGCACCGGGCCGGCGTGGTCGGGCTGGACGCCGGGTTCACCGGGGCGGAGCTGGCCGACGACCGCGCGATCGCCGAGCGGCTCGCCGACCAGCGGCCGTTCTGGCGGCCGGGCACGGCCTTCGGCTACCACGCGTTCGTCATCGGCGCGCTCGTCGGCGAGGTCGTGCGCCGGGCCACCGGCCGCACCCTTCAGGAGGTGTACGAGGAGCGGATCCGGGCGCCGTACGGCCTGGACTTCCACCTCGGACTCCCCGAGGAGCTGGAGCCGCGCTACCGCTCGGTGCAGCCGATGGCGCCGACGCCGGAGCAGCAGGCGGTGCTGGACGCGACGCCGACGGGGCCGCACACCCTGGCCTCGATCGCGTTCAACACGCATGTGCCGGGGGCCGGCGAACTCGTGGACTACCCCAACTCCCGTGCCGTGCGCGCGAGCGGGCCGGCCTCCGCGGGGGGTGTGGCGTCCGCGCGCGGGCTCGCCGGGATGTACGCGGCGGCGATCAGCGAGGTGGACGAGCGCCCGCCGCTGCTGAAGCCGGACACGATCGCCGAGGTGGGCCAGATCCACTCCACCGGGTACGACCTGGTGGCCCGGTTCCACAAGTCCTTCGGCCTCGGCTTCCAGGCGATCTCCGACTACGTCTACCCGTTCCTGGGCGCGGGCTCCTTCGGCCACAGCGGCGCGGGCGGCTCCCAGGCCTTCGCCGACCCCCGCAGCGGGCTCGCCTACGGCTACACCCGGCGCCGGTTCGCCTATCCGGGCGGGGCGGCGCCGGAGAACGACCGGCTGGTGCACGCGGTGCATCGCGCGGCGCTGGGCTCCGCCCAGTAGCTCGGGGGGCTCGGTCGTGTCGCGGGTGCGGCCCGGTGGGGGCTGGTCGCGCAGTTCCCCGCGCCCCTTCAGGGCGCAGGCCGCACCCTGCGTCCAAGGGTGCGGCCTGCGCCGTGCAAGACGAACGCGTCAGAGCAGCGTCACGCTGATGTTGCCGCGCGTCGCCTTCGAGTACGGGCAGACCTGGTGGGCCTTCTCAAGCAGGTCCCGGGCCGTCGCGGCGTCGACGTTCGGGATGGCCGCCGAGATCTCGACGATGATCCCGAAGCCGTCGTCGTTCTTGCCTATGCCGACCTTCGCGGTGACGGTCGAGCCGGAGATGTCGGCCTTCTCCTGGCGCGCGACGACGCCGAGGGCGCCCTGGAAACAGGCGCTGTAGCCGGCGGCGAACAGCTGCTCCGGGTTGGTGCCGGCGCCGCTGCCGCCCATCTCCTTCGGCGGGTTCACCACGACGTCGAGCTTGCCGTCGTCGGTGGCGACCCGGCCGTCGCGACCGTTCTCGGCGGTGGCGACGGCCGTGTACAGGACCTCGGACTGCTGGATGGTCATGCGGTGTCTTCTCCTTCTCGGTCCGCCGCGACTCGCGCCCACGATCGACGACGGTTTCGGAAAGAAGTTACCGCATACCGGAAACCCACAGAAGGCGTCAGAGCTTGACGATCATCTTTCCGGTGTTGTCGCCGCGCAGAACCCCGAGGAACGCCTCCAGGTTGTTCTCGATGCCCTCGACGACCGTCTCGCGGTACTTGAGCTGCCCCGAGGCGACCCAGGGGCCGACCTCCTGGACGAACTGCTGCTGGAGGTCGTAGTGGTCGCCGACCAGAACGCCCTCGACGCGCAGCCGGTTCTGGAGGATCTTGACCATGTTGCGCGGGCCGGGGGTCGGCTCGGTCGCGTTGTACTGCGAGATCATGCCGCAGATCACGGCCCGGCCCCTGAGGTTGAGCGCGCCGATCGCGGCCTCCAGGTGCTCGCCGCCGACGTTGTCGAAGTAGACGTCGATCCCGTCCGGGGCGGCCTCAGCCAGCTGCTCGCGGACCGGGCCGTTCTTGTAGTTGAAGGCGGCGTCGAAGCCGTACTCCTCGACGAGGAGCTTGACCTTCTCGTCGGAGCCGGCGGAGCCGATGACCCGCGAGGCACCCTTGAGCTTCGCGATCTGGCCGACCTGGCTGCCGACGGCACCCGCGGCGCCGGACACGAAGACCGCGTCGCCCTCCTTGAAGGCACCGACCCGCAGCAGGCCCGCGTACGCGGTCAGGCCGGTCATGCCGAGGACGCCGAGGTACGTGGACAGGGGCGCGGCCTCGGGGTCGACCTTGACGGCGGCCGTCGCGTCCATGACGGCGTACTCGCGCCAGCCGAAGAAGTGCAGGACGTGGTCGCCGACCGCGAAGCCCTCGGCGTTGGAGGCGACGACCTCGCCGACGGCACCGCCCTGCATGACCTTGCCGAGCTCGAACGGCGCGGCGTAGGACTTGGCGTCCGACATGCGGCCGCGCATGTACGGGTCGACGGAGAGGTACTTGTTCCGTACGAGCACCTGGCCCTCACGGGGCGTGCGGACCTCGGTCTCGACCAGGGCGAAGTCCTCGGGCTTGGGCCAGCCGACGGGGCGGGAGATGAGGTGCCATTCGCGGTTGGTCATGGGGGTGCGCCTTTCCTGGTCCACTGCTTTTGCTGCTTCCACTGCTTCTGCTGCCAAATTTACTTCAGCATCTGAAACAACCATGCTCCTGAATATTTCAGGATGTCAAGTAACAGGGTTACCCTGAGGGCATGGCCACTCCGCACAAGACCCGCCGTCCGGATGAACTGACCCTTGAAGTCGTCGACCTCATCGGTTCGGTCGTGGCCCGGTACCACGAGGAGTACGAGGAGGCCGCCGCCGAGCACGCGCTGACCGGGGCGCAGGCGCGGCTGCTGAGTCTGCTGTCGCTGGAGCCGCTGCCGATGCGGAAGCTGGCGCAGCGCTTGCGGTGCGAGCCGTCGAACGTGACCGGGATCGTGGACCGGCTGGAGGCGCGGGGGCTGGTGGAACGGCGGCCGGATCCGGCGGACCGACGGGTGAAGCTGGCGGCGGTGACCGAGGACGGGCGGACGGTGGCTCGGGGGCTGCGTGAGTCGCTGCGGTTCGCTCGGGAGCCGCTTGCGGGGTTGTCGGAGGAGGAGCGGTTGGCACTGCGGGATCTGTTGCGCCGCATGTTGGGGGTACGGCAGGAGGACGTGCCGCAGTAGGCCGTCGTTCGGGTGCCGGCCCGTCGGGGCCGGTCGCGCGGTTCCCCGCGCCCCTGAAGGCGTTGCCGAACCGCGGCTGACGAGGGCGGCCGGCTTGGGCCTGGCGCCTTGAGCGGCGGTTCTGCAGTGCCCCCAGGGGCGCGGGGAACCGCGCGAGCGGCCCCAACGCGCCCGCAGACGCGAGAGGGCCTGCCGTGGCACATCCCCCGGCGGGATCACCCCGTGCAGGTGATGCGGGGGCCGGGGAGCAAACGGTGGGATGTGTCTGTGGGTGGTGAACGGAGACACGCCGGCACGGGGCCGCGGTGGGCGGCCCGTCTGGCGTTGCTCGTCGCCGCCGGGGCGCTCGTGCTGGTGCTGACCGCGGCCGGGATCGACAGTCTCGGCCTGTTGGTGGTCGGGCTGGCGGGGCTCGCCGTCACCGCCGCCGCTCTGTGGTGGACGCTCTCGCGGCGCGGGCTGGTGCGGGCGCTGGCTGCGGTGCTCGCGTTGCTGACGCCGGGTGCGGTGCTGCTGGCGTACTCGGCGGTGGGGCTGCTGTGGGCCGTGCTGTCGGCCCTCGCGCTGTGGGCCGTCGCGGCGCTGATCGGGCGGTCCGCCCTCGCGGCGGACGCCGGGCACACGAAGGAACGGATCCGTTCGACGCCCCCGCCCAAGGCACCGTTCCTCATCATGAACCCCCGCTCCGGCGGCGGAAAGGTCGGCAGGTTCGACCTCGTGGCGAAGGCGCGGGCCCGGGGCGCCGAGGTCGTCGTGCTGGACCCGGCGCATCCCCAGGACGTCGAGGCACTCGCCCGCCGGGCCGTCGCCGAGGGAGCCGATCTGCTGGGGGTCGCGGGCGGCGACGGCACCCAGGCGCTGGTGGCGGGGGTGGCCGCCGGGCACGGTCTGCCGTTCATGGTGATCTCCGCCGGCACCCGCAACCACTTCGCCATGGACCTCGGCCTGGACCGGGACGACCCCTCGAAGTGCCTCGACGCGCTGACCGACGGCATCGAACTCCGCGTCGACCTCGGCCGGATCGGTGAGCGCGTGTTCGTGAACACCGCGTCCTTCGGGGCGTACGCGACGGTGGTGCAGAGCCCCGCGTACCGCGACGACAAGGTGCGCACCGTCCTGCGGGAGCTCCCGGACCTGCTCACCCATCACACCGGTCCGCGGCTCACCGTGCGGGCGGGGCAGGTGGCCATCGACGCTCCCCAGGGCGTGCTGATCAGCAACAACCCCTACGGTCTCGGCGACGCGGCCGGTCTGGGCCGGCGGCCCCGGCTGGACTCCGGCGCCCTCGGCGTCCTCGGGGTCAGCGTCGACAACGCCGCGCAGGCGGCCGGGCTGCTGCGCGGCCAGCAGGCGCGCGGACTGATCTCACTGGCCGCGGAGGAGGTGGTGGTCCGCTCCGACGCGCCCGACGTCCCGGTGGGCGTCGACGGCGAGGCCCTGCTGCTGCCCGCTCCCGTCGTGTGCCGCGTGATGCCGGGCGCACTGCGTGTGCGCGTACCGCGCGACCGGCCGGGCGTGCCCGACGCGAAGCCACCGGTCGACTGGCGGGCCCTGCGCCGACTGGCGTTCGCACACCGGACCGGGGGTGCCGGCGGGTGACATCACTGGGGGCACCACCGGGTGACGTCAGTGCCTCGAACGCCGGTCACTCACCACATGCACCACCGTGTGACGTTCACCGAGGCGAACGCCGACCGCTCAGGTGCACCACCACAGGAACCGGTTGCACGTCTCCGACGGCGACGGGTCCGGGGTCGGGTCCGAGGCGGTCGGCTCGGTCGTCGGCGTCGGGTCCCCGGCCGAGGTGGGGGTGGGAGCCGGGTCCTGGGTGGACGGGCCGGAGCCGCCGCCCGTCGTCGAGGACTGGGGGTCCTTCGACGGGGTCTCGCCGTCCTCGTCCTTCTTGTCCTTGTCCTTGGGGGACTTGGAGACCGAAGGGGAGGCCGAGGGGTCGTTCGACGCCTTGTCCGCGCCCGCTCCGGCGCTCCCGTCCGTGGCGTCCGGCGAGGGCGACACCTCCGACTCCGCGGCGCCCTCCGCCGACTCGTCCCCGGCGGCGGCCGGCTTGGCGCTCCTGCCGGGGGCGTCCATGCCGAGTTCCGCGAGGCTGAGGCCGCCGGCCGCGAGCACGAACCCGGCCGTGATCAGCAGGACCCGGCGACGGCGGCGCCGGTGCGCGGCGGCCTTGCGATCGCGACGGCTTCCGCCGCCCGCCCCGGACTCCTCGTCGAGGTCCGGGTCGTCCTCGTCCTCGTAGTCGTCGTCGTACCCGGCGGATTCGTCGCTCTCCGCGTACTCGTCGGGCTCTTCGTAGGCGCGCTTGCGTCCACGGCCGCGCCGCTGTGCCGCCCGTCGTGCGGCACGCCCGCCGACCGGCGCGTCCGCGGCGACCGGCTCCGCCTCCGGGACGTCCTCCGGCTCCGCGGCCGACTCGGCCTGCTGAGCGCGCGGTTCGTCGTGACGCCCGTCGTACTGGGCGCCGACGTACGGGGCGCCGCCGTACTGGTCCGTGCCGTACCCGCCGTTGTACTGCCCCGCGCCCGCGTACCCGTCGTACGCGCCCTGGCCCGCGGCTCCCGCGGGCCGTTCGGCCAGCTGCGGGTACGCCTGGTCCGGAGCACCCGCGTACACCCGGGGTTGTTCGACCGTGGCGCCGCACCCCGGGCAGGCGAGGGCGCCATTCAGGTGCCGTCGGCACGGGTGGCAGTAGTCCATGACGCGGGAAGACTAGGTTCCGCAGACGCACAGTTCCTAGTCACAGCTGTGAAAGTTCTGTATGAAACAAGCCGTTCGTGCATGGCGAGTTGACGGATATGCGCGGACACGCCAGAGACGCCCTCCACGCTCCGCGACGGGTTGCCCGAAATCCGTATCGAAAGCGGTGTCGAAACCGTTATGTGTTCGACCCATTGACACTCCGACCGCCCTCTCCCTACTGTCACGTCAGCATTTCGAACGTGTGACGAAATCTCGAACACACTCGAATGCGACGCCAAATGAGCCGACGACGCAGCAAGGGGCAACTGCCGTGCGCATCACCGGAATCAGCACACACGTGGTCGGGACGCCGTGGCGCAACCTGACCTACGTCCAGGTGCACACCGACGAGGGGGTCACCGGAGTCGGCGAGACCCGGATGCTGGGCCACACCGACGCGCTGATCGGCTACCTGCGGGAGGCCGAGGCCAACCACATTCTCGGTTCGGACCCGTTCGCTGTCGAGGACCTCGTCCGCCGCATGAAGTACGGCGACTACGGCCGGGCCGGCGAGATCGTGATGTCCGGTATCGCCGTGATCGAGATGGCCTGCTGGGACATCAAGGGCAAGGCCCTCGGCGTACCGGTCTGGCAGCTCCTGGGCGGCAAGGTCACCGACAAGGTGAAGGCGTACGCCAACGGCTGGTACACCACGGAGCGGACCCCGGAGGCGTACCACAAGGCCGCCCAGGGCGTCATGGAGCGCGGGTACAAGGCGCTCAAGATCGACCCCTTCGGCACCGGGCACTTCGAGCTCGACCACGAGCAGTCCCTCTACGCCGTCTCGCTCATCGAGGCCGTGCGGGACGCCATCGGCCCCGACGCCGAGCTGATGCTGGAGATGCACGGCCGCTTCTCCCCCGCCACCGCGGTGCGGCTCGCCAAGGAGCTGGCGCCCTTCAAGCCGGCGTGGCTGGAGGAGCCCTGCCCGCCGGAGAACCTGAAGGCGCTGGAGAAGGTCGCCGCCAAGGTCGACATCCCGGTCGCCACCGGCGAGCGGATCCACGACCGCATCGAGTTCCGTGAGCTCTTCGAGAGCCAGGCCGTCGACATCATCCAGCCCGACGTCGGCCACATCGGCGGCATCTGGGAGACCCGCAAGCTGGCCGCGACCGCCGAGACCCACTACGTGCTGGTCGCCCCGCACAACGTCGGCGGCTCGGTCCTGACCGCCGCCTCCCTCCAGGTCGGCTTCACCTCCCCGAACTTCAAGATCCTGGAGCACTTCAACGACTTCGCCGACGCGGAGATCAAGAAGGTCGTCAAGGGCGCGCCGCAGGTGAACCCGGAGGACGGCTGCTTCCACCTCTCCGACGCCCCGGGCCTCGGGGTGGAGTTCGACGCCGACGCCGCCGCCGAGTTCCCGCAGCAGCAGGCCCGCTTCGACCTGTGGGCCGAGGGCTGGGAGCAGCGCAAGCCCAAGGGCTCGCAGTGAGCACCGCCGTCGTCATCGAGGCGCCCGGCGAGCACCGGCTCACCGAGCACACGCCGCGTGCGCCGGAGGCCGGCGAGGCGCTGGTGCGGGTCCACGCGGTCGGGATCTGCGGCAGCGACCGGGAGGTGTACCAGGGCAACCGGCCCGAGGGGTACGTCCGTTACCCGCTCACGCCGGGGCACGAGTGGTCCGGGACCGTGCAGGCGGTCGGGGCCGGGGTGCCATCGGGTCTCGTCGGCCGCAAGGTCGTCGGCGAGGGGTTCCGCAACTGCCAGGTCTGCGACCGCTGTCACGCCGGTGAGACGACGCTGTGCGGCGCGGGCTACGAGGAGACCGGGTTCACCCAGCCCGGCGCCATGGCGGGCACGCTGACGCTCCCCGCCCGGCTGCTGCACGTCCTGCCGGACGACTGCGACCTGACCGCCGCGGCCCTGCTGGAGCCGGCCGCCTGCATCGCCGCCGCGGCGATCAAGGCGAACGCGCTGCCGGGTGAGCGGGTGGCCGTGGTGGGCACCGGGACGCTCGGGATGTTCGCCGTCCAGTTCCTCAAGGCGGGTTCGCCGGGCGAGCTGCTCGTGGTGGGCACGCGGCGCGACCGGGAGGCGCTGTCGCGGCAGTACGGCGCGACCGACTTCCGCACCAAGGACCAGGAGCTCCCGGACGACTTCGACGTCGTCATCGAGACCGCCGGGTCCGCGGACGCGGCGCGGGTCTCCGCCGGTCTGCTGCGGCGCGGCGGGCGGCTGGTCCTCACCGGGATCCCGGCGCCGGGCGCGCAGGGGCTCGACCCGACCGATCTGGTCGTACGGCAGCTGGAGGTGCACACCGTGTTCGGGGCACCGCCGGACGCCTGGGCACACACGGTGCGCGTGTTCGCGGCCGGACTGCTCGATCCGCTGCCGCTCGTCACGCACGAGCTGCCGCTCCAGGAGTTCCCGCAGGCGATCGAGCTCGTCGGATCCGGCGATCCCAAGGTGGGCAAGGTCCTCCTCCGTCCTTGAGTGACCCCGGGAAAGTGCAGGCACGCCCCCACGCCCCCCCGGCGCCCCTCAGCCGTACGCCGGTACGGGGGCAACCTGACGGTCCCCGTACCGGCGTACACCCAAGACCCGCACGCCTTGAGCCGCGAACCTCGTCCGATATTTCGAACCAGAAGGACAGCTTGTGACCGACGCTTCCGCAGCCCGTCGACCCGGTGAGCAGGTGCTCTCCGCCCTCGGCCTGGGCGCGCCCGACCTCTCCCCCGCCGACGCCTCGCCCCACTCCTTCCCGGGCGGTGGCCGCTGGCGCACCGAGATCCCCTCGTGCGAGGGTCCCGAAGCGCTCGCCGTCGTCCTCAAGGAAGCCTCGCTGCTGGACGTGCCGATCCACCGGATCAGCCAGGGCAGCGGCGTGTGGATGCTGACCGACGCCGAGATCGCCGAGATGGTCGACGCGACGAACGAACGCGACATCGAGCTCTGCCTGTTCACCGGCCCGCGCGGCACCTGGGACATCGGCGGCTCCACGCGCACCGACTCGCGGGGAGCGGGACTGCGCGCCCGGGGCCACGACGCCGTCGCCGGCTGCGTCGAGGACGCCGTACGGGCCACGGAGCTGGGCGTCAAGTGTCTGCTCGTCGCCGACGAGGGCGTGCTGTGGACGCTGCACCGGGCGCGGGCCGCCGGGATCATCCCGGCAGACACCACCCTCAAGGTGAGCGCGCTGATAGGCCCGGTCAACCCGGCCGCCTACGCGGTCTACGAGAACCTCGGCGCCGACTCGATCAACGTGCCCAGCGATCTCACGCTCGATCACCTCACCGAGATCCGGCGGGTCTCGGCCGCCCCCATGGACATGTACATCGAGGCCCCCGACGATCTCGGCGGCTATGTCCGGATGTACGAGGTCGCCGAGCTGATCCGGCGCGGCGCACCGCTCTATCTGAAGTTCGGGCTCTCCAAGGCCCCCGGGATCTACCCCTACGGACACCACATGCGGGACCTGACGCTGGCCACCGCCCGGGAACGCGTACGGCGCGGCCGGCTGGCCCTGGACCTGCTCGCACGGCACGGAGCTGACGGCGACATGGCGCCTCTCGGTTCACGGCTGCCCGGAACTCTGAACCGATTCGAAACTCCCGCATAACGTTCCGGACAAACCCCCTTCACAGAAGAAGACGCAGTCGAACACAATCCCACACACCCTCGGTCTACTCTCACCGCTGGCCGAACAGCCCTCGACACGCGTCCCCGCAATCGCCCAGACCGAGCCCTGCTCACCCACATCAAGGATGATGATCATGCGTACACGCAGAGCCGCACTCGCCGCCATCGCCTCCGCCGCGTCCCTCGCACTGACCCTGACCGCCTGCGGCCAGAGCGGTGAGGGCGGCTCCAAGGAGGAAGGCGGGGACACCAAGGGCGCGACCATCGGCATCGCGATGCCGACCAAGTCCTCCGAGCGCTGGATAGCCGACGGCAAGAACGTCGTCGCGGACCTGGAGTCCAAGGGCTACAAGACCAAGCTGGTCTACGGCGAGGACGACCCGGACCAGCAGGTCTCGCAGATCGAGAACCTGATCACGCAGGGCGTCAAGGCGCTGATCGTCGCGGCCATCGACAACAAGTCGATGAACAACGTGCTCCAGCAGGCCAAGGACGCCGACATCCCGGTGATCTCCTACGACCGCCTCATCCTCGGCACCGAGAACGTCGACTACTACGCGTCGTTCGACAACGAGAAGGTCGGCGAGCTCCAGGCCGACTACATGGTCGAGAAGCTCGGCCTGAAGGACGGCTCGAAGAAGGGCCCCTTCAACATCGAGCTGTTCGCCGGCTCGAACGACGACAACAACACCCGCTACTTCTTCGGTGGGGCGATGAAGGTGCTGCAGCCCTACATCGACAAGAAGCAGCTCGTCGTCCGCTCCGGTCAGACCAAGCTGACCCAGGTCACCACCCTGCGCTGGGACGGCGGCACCGCCCAGAAGCGCATGGACGACATCCTGACCTCGGCCTACAAGAGCGAGCGCGTGGACGCGGTCCTCTCGCCCTACGACGGCATCTCCATCGGCATCCTGTCGGCCCTGAAGTCGGACGACTACGGCTCCAAGAGCAAGCCGCTGCCGGTCGTCACCGGTCAGGACGCCGAGGTCGCGTCGGTGAAGTCGATCATCGCCGACGAGCAGTCGATGACCGTCTACAAGGACACCCGCGAGCTCGCCAAGGTCGCCTCGGGCATGGTCGATTCCCTGCTCAACGACAAGAAGCCCGAGGTCAACGACACCAAGACGTATGACAACGGCTCGAAGGTCGTCCCGGCGTACCTGCTGGAGCCGGTCGCGGTCGACAAGACCAACTACCAGAAGGAGGTCGTCGACTCCGGCTACATCAAGGAAAGCGACCTCAAGTAACCGCCGGCCCACTCTGATTGGAAGGCACGACCATGGCGGGACCCGTCCTGGAAATGCGCTCGATCGTCAAGACCTTTCCCGGCGTCAAGGCGCTGTCGGACGTCACGCTGACCGTCCGGCAGGGCGAGGTCCACGCCATCTGCGGGGAGAACGGCGCCGGCAAGTCGACCCTCATGAAGGTCCTCTCCGGCGTCCACCCGCACGGCACCTACGAGGGCGACATCCTCTTCGAGGGGGAGGTCTGCGAGTTCAAGGACATCAGGGCCAGTGAGGATCACGGCATCGTGATCATCCACCAGGAACTGGCCCTGATCCCCTACCTCTCCATCGCGGAGAACATCTTCCTCGGCAACGAGCACGCCACGCGCGGGATCATCAGCTGGACCGAGACCCTCAAGCACGCCACCGAACTGCTGCGCCGGGTCGGCCTCTCCGACCACCCCGACACCCGCGTCGCCGACATCGGCGTGGGCAAGCAGCAGCTCGTGGAGATCGCGAAGGCGCTGTCGAAGAAGGTGAAGCTGCTCATCCTCGACGAGCCGACCGCGGCTCTGAACGACGAGGACAGCGGCAAACTCCTGGATCTGATCCTGGAGTTGAAGAAGCAGGGCATCACCTCGATCATCATCTCCCACAAGCTCAACGAGATCCGCAAGGTCGCCGACTCGGTGACGATCCTGCGCGACGGCCAGACCATCGAGACCCTCGATGTGAAGGCGCCGGAGACCAGCGAGGACCGGATCATCAGCGGAATGGTCGGCCGGGACCTGGAGCACCGCTTCCCCGACCGCACCCCGCACGAGCCGGAGGAGGGCGCGGCCCCCGCGCTGGAGATCCGCAACTGGACCGTGCACCACCCGATCGACCAGCAGCGCAAGGTCGTCGACGACGTGTCGATCGAGGTGCGGCGCGGGGAGATCGTCGGTATCGCGGGCCTGATGGGCGCCGGCCGCACCGAGCTCGCGATGAGCGTGTTCGGGCGGACCTACGGCCGCTACCACGGCGGCACGGTCCTCAAGGACGGCAAGGAGATCCGTACGAAGTCCGTCCCCGAGGCGGTGAAGAACGGCATCGCCTATGTCACCGAGGACCGCAAGCACTACGGCCTGAACCTCATCGACACCATCAACCGCAACATCTCGCTCAGCGCGCTGGGCAAGGTCGCCAAGCGGGGCGTGGTCGACGAGCACGGGGAGCGGCAGGTCGCCGAAGGCTTCCGCAAGTCCATGAACATCAAGGCACCGACGGTCTTCGAGCCGGTGGGCAAGCTGTCCGGCGGCAACCAGCAGAAGGTCGTTCTCAGCAAGTGGATCTTCGCCGGTCCCGATGTGCTGATCCTGGACGAGCCGACGCGCGGCATCGACGTCGGTGCCAAGTACGAGATCTACACGGTCATCGACCAGCTGGCCGCCCAGGGCAAGGCGGTCGTCTTCATCTCCTCCGAGCTGCCGGAGCTGCTCGGCATGTGTGACCGCATCTACACGATGGCCGCGGGGCGGCTGACCGGCGAGTTCTCGCGGGCCGAGGCCTCGCAGGAATCGCTGATGCGTCAGATGACTAAGGACAAAGAGGTAACCCGATGAGCACGGATGTGACCGCCAAGACCCCGGCCCCCGCGCCGCCGGGCAAGAGCGGAGGGGCCGCGGGCGACGGCCTGCTCCAACTGGTGCTGGAGGGCCTGCGCCGCAACATGCGGCAGTACGGCATGCTGATCGCGCTCGGCCTGATCGTGGTGCTGTTCGCGGTGTGGACCGACGGCGACCTGCTGCTGCCGCGCAACGTCTCCAACCTGGTGCTCCAGAACAGCTACATCCTGATCCTCGCGATCGGCATGATGCTGGTGATCATCGCGGGCCACATCGACCTGTCGGTGGGATCACTGACGGCGTTCATCGGCTCGATGGCCGCCGTGTTCATGGTCAAGAACGACCTGCCATGGCCCGTCGCGGTCATCCTCTGCCTCGCCATGGGCGCGCTCGCGGGCGCGGCACAAGGGTTCTTCATCGCGTACGGCGGAATACCATCCTTCATCGTGACCCTCGCGGGCATGCTGATCTTCCGCGGTCTCACCGAGATCTTCCTGGAGGGCCAGACCCTCGGCCCGTTCCCTGAGGGCCTGCAGAAGGTCGCCAACGGCTTCCTGCCCGAGGTCGGACCGAACACGAACTACCACAACCTCACTCTGCTGCTCGGCTTCGCGATGATCGCCTTCGTGGTCTTCCAGGAGTTCCGGGACCGCCGCCGGCAGCAGGAGTTCTCCCTGGACGTCCCGCCCTTCAAGCTGTTCCTGCTGAAGCTGGTCGCGCTCGGCGCCGCCATCCTCACGCTGACCATGCTGCTCGCAAGCTACAAGGGCGCCCCGATCGTGCTGCTCATCCTGGGCGTGCTGCTCGTCGGCTTCGGCTACGTCATGCGCAACGCGATCATCGGCCGCCACATCTACGCGATCGGCGGCAACCTGCCCGCGGCCAAGCTGTCGGGTGTGAAGGACAAGAAGGTCACCTTCCTGGTCTTCCTGAACATGGGCATGCTCGCGGCCCTGGCGGGTCTGGTCTTCGCCGCCCGCTTCAACGCGGCCTCTCCCAAGGCCGGCCTCAACTTCGAGCTGGAGGCCATCGCGGCCTCGTTCATCGGCGGCGCGTCGATGAGCGGCGGCGTCGGCACGGTACTCGGCGCGATCATCGGTGGCCTGGTCCTGGGCGTGCTGAACAACGGCATGAACCTCGTCGGCATCGGCACCGACTGGCAGCAGGTCATCAAGGGCCTGGTACTGCTGGCGGCGGTCGGATTCGACGTGTGGAACAAGCGCAAGGTCGGTTCGTAAGTCCAAGCACAGGGCCCCGCCGGAAGGCGGGGCCCTTCAACTTCCTGAGCAGGAGCCGCACATGGACATGAGCAGACGTACGGTCATCGCCGGTGCCGCGGCGGCGGGGATCACCGCCGCGACCATCGGCAGCGCGCACGCCACGGGAGACCGGACGCCGGTGAAGTCGCTCTTCGGCAGACTCGCCGACGGCACGAAGGTGTACAGCTGGTCGCTGGCCAACGGCGGCACGCGGATGAAGGTCCTCTCCTACGGCGGCATCGTGCAGTCCCTGGAGATCCCGGACCGGCGCGGCCACTACGCCAACGTCTCGCTCGGCTTCGACAACATCGAGGACTACGTCGCGGGGAGCCCGTACTTCGGGGCGCTGATCGGCCGCTACGGCAACCGGATCGGCAAGGGGCAGTTCACCCTCGACGGCAAGGCCTACCAGGTCAACGTCAACGACGGCGCGAACAGCCTGCACGGCGGCGCCAAGGGCTTCGACAAGCGCGTGTGGGACGTCGAGCCGTTCACCAAGGGCTCCGACGTCGGCCTGCACCTGTACTACACCTCCGTCGACGGCGAGATGGGCTACCCGGGCACGCTCAAGGTGAAGGTGACGTACAGCCTCACCAAGTACGGCGACTGGCGCATCGACTACGCGGCCACCACCGACAAGGCCACCGTCGTCAACCTCACCAGCCACGTCTACTGGAACCTCGCGGGCGAGGGCAGCGGCACGATCGAGAACCACGAGCTGAAGATCGACGCCTCCCGCTACACCCCCGTCGACTCGGGCCTCATCCCCACCGGTGAGCTGGCCCCCGTCGCCGGCACCCCCTTCGACTTCCGCCGCAGCAAGCGGATAGGCGAGGACCTGCGCGAGCCGCACCAGCAGCTGCTCTACGGCAAGGGCATCGACCACAACTGGGTGCTCGACAAGGGCATCTCGCCGCGTCCCGAGTGGATCGCGACCCTGAAGGACCCCTCCTCCGGCCGCACCCTGCGGATGGCGTCCACCGAGCCGGGCCTGCAGTTCTATTCCGGCAACTTCCTCGACGGCACCCTGGTCGGCACCGGCGGCCGCACCTACCGGCAGGGGGACGCGCTGTGCCTGGAGACACAGCACTTCCCGGACTCGCCGAACAAGCCGGCCTTCCCGTCCACGGTGCTGCGACCGGGGCAGACGTACCGGTCGACGACGATCCACTCGTTCAGCCGCTGAGTCCGGATCAGCCGCTGAGCCCGGCTGATCCGTCCGTTCTGACGGTTCTTCACAGGTGGCGCACAACTTCTCACCGACTTCTCAGTGGTTGAACAGCGCCACCCCAGTATCCGTATGTAAGGGCGGCCCGTGCTCCCCCGCGCGGGCCACCCAAAGACGACGGGCCCGGTCGTCCCCACCGGGCCCGCCCCATACGGAGGTTCCATGGCCGACAACGTCACCTCGCTGTTCCGCAGCACCGCGGCACACAGCCCGTCGATGGCGGCGCTGACGCGTGAGGGCGGCGACGGGGCCGGTCCGGTCGACTTCTGCATTCCCTGCAACCCGTACTTCCCGACGCCGGAGATGTTCGAGGACATGGGGGCCCGGCTGCGGGACATCATCACGTACTACCCGAGCAGTGCCGACACGATCACGGCCGAACTGTGCAGCCTGCTCCAGCTTCCGCCGCAGTGCGTGGCGATGGGCAACGGCTCCACGGAGCTGATCACCTGGATCGACCACCTGATGGTCCGGGAGTCCCTCGCCATCCCCGTCCCCACGTTCGGCCGCTGGACCGACCAGCCCATGGAGACCGGCAAGCGGGTCGACATGTTCCCGCTCCAGGAGTCCAGCGGCTTCGCGCTGGACCTCGCGCAGTACGCCGAGTTCATCCGGGCCAGGGGGACCCGGGTGGCGGTCATCTGCAACCCCAACAACCCTGACGGCGGCTACCTCCACAAGCACGCGCTCGTGCAGTTCATGGACGCCATGGCCGACCTGGACCTGGTCATCATCGACGAGTCCTTCCTGGAGTTCGCCGACGCCGAGCAGGAGCCGTCGGTCGTCCAGGAGGCGATGCTGCGCCCGAACGTGATCGTGCTGCGCAGCCTCGGCAAGAACTTCGGCCTGCACGGCATCCGCTTCGGCTACCTCGTCGCCAACCCGGCGCTGGCCGGCATGGTCCGCTCGATGCTGCCGAAGTGGAACCTCAACGCGTTCGCCGAGCACGTGGTGTTCATGCTCAAGAACCACGGCGCCGAGTACGCGCAGAGCCTGCACCAGGTGCGCCGCGACCGCCTCGACATGGCGAGCCACCTGGCCCAGCTGCCCGGCCTGACGGTCTACCCGTCGCAGGGCAACTTCCTCTTCGTGCGCCTCCCCGTGGGCGCCGAGGGCACCGTGGTCCGCGACCGGCTGCTCACCGAGCACCGGATCCTGGTCCGCGAGTGCGGCAACAAGATCGGTTCGTCCAGCCGCTTCCTGCGACTCGTGGTGCGCCCCCAGGTGGACGTGCGTCGCCTGGTGTCCGGCCTGGAGCAGGTGCTCTACGGGTCCAGGAGGGGAGCCGCCGTACCCGAGCTGGGTACAGGGACCAACTACAGCTCGGGTACGGCGGCCGTGGACCGGTTGGTCAGCTCCACCAACGGCGCGGGAATGCCGGGTCTTGCCGCACAGGCCATGGCGGCGCCGATGCCTGCGGCGCCTCAGCCGCAGGCGGTGCCGCAGGGGGGCGGTATGCCGATGCCGGCGCCGGTTCCGGTGGCCCCGGCCGCCGCGGCCCCTGCGCCGGCTCCCGCTCCGACGCCCATGCCCGCGCCGATGCCGGCGCCGGCTCCCGTGGCGACACCCGCGCCCGCCCCTGCGCCGATGTCGTTCCCCTCGCCCGTGGCGCCCGCCGCGGCGGTGGTGCCGCCCGGGCCCACGCCGCCGGGGGTGCCGGCGCGTGGGGGGCTTACGGCCGCGCAGGTGCGGGGTACCACCGGGCCGGGGTTGACTCCGGCGCCGGCGACCGGGTGGCCGAACAGCCAGAGCTGGCCGAATGCGGCGGGGATGGGGCAGGTGGGGTAGCGCCCTCTCGCCGTAGGGGTGAGGTGTTGTCGCGGGTGCTGCGCCGTCGTGGCTTGTCGCGCAGTTCCCCGCGCCCCTGAGGGGGTTGCGGCTAGGCCGGGTTCAATCGCCACTGTTGGCACGTGTTGTTCAGCCAGGTCCACTGGCGTACGTCCGTGCCGTCCGCCGCGCCGCAGTTCGCCACGTCGGCCACCTTGCCCGTGGCCTGGTTGACGATCCTGACGTGACCGGTGTCCGTGGCGACGAAGCGGAAGCGCTGGCAGGTGTTGTTCAGCCACGACCACTGGCGCAGGTCGGCGCCGTCGGCGCCGGAGCAGTTCTCGGTGTCGAGGACCTTGCCGGTGGCGACGTTCACCAGGCGGTGGGTGTCGTCGCCGAGGTCCTCCAGGCGCCACTTCTGGTTGTTGCCGCCGCCGCACGACCACTGCTGCACATTGGCGCCGTCCGCCGTCGAACTCCCCGCCACGTCCAGGCACTTGCCGCTGTTGCGGTTGACGACCGTGTACGTGGTGGAGGCGGTGGCGGGCTCACCGGACGGGCCGGCGAGGGAGGCGCCCAGGCGTACGGGAGTGCCGAAGTCCGGTGTGCCGTCGGAGTTCCAGGTGAACTTCTGCGCCCGGGTCGTACGGCCGTTGTCGCAGCCGTCGGAGGCGGAGTCGTTGGCGTGGTAGACGATCCAGTTCTCGGTGCCGTCGGGTGAGGTGAAGAAGCCGTTGTGGCCGGGGCCGTACACGCCGTTGGTGTCGCTGCGCTGGAAGACGGGCGTGGACTTCTTGGTCCAGGAGGAGGCCGACAGGGGGTCCGACCCCGTCAGCGTGAGCCGGCCGAGTTTGTAGTCGGGTGTCCAGCAGCCGCTGCCCGAGTAGACGAGGAAGGTTCTGCCGCCGCGCTGGAGGATCTCCGGGCCCTCGTTGACCGTGCCGTTGCGCTCCCAGTCGTACGTGGGCGTGGAGATGGTGGAGAAGCCGGTGGCCAGGGTGTACGGGTTGGACATCCGGGCCGCGACGAGGTTCTGCGTACCGCCGCCGCTCGCGCTGCCGAAGAGATACAGCTGACCGTTGATGGTGGCCACGTTCGGGTCCAGCATCCAGGCGGAGTTGAGCTGGTTGCGGTACGTGTACGGGCCCATCGGGTCGGAGCCGGCGCTCTCCAGTACGTGGGTGCGCTGGGTGGGGATGTAGTCGGAGACGTTCTGTCCGGCGACGTAGTACAGGTACCAGCGGCCGTCGAGGAAGTGCAGCTCCGGGGCCCAGATGTTGCAGCAGCGGTTCGCCGCGTCGCCCTGCCACACCTGCACGCTCGGGGCGGAGGCGAGGCCGGCGAGGGTCGGGGACTTCCGGATGGTGATGGCGTCAGTCCAGCTAGTCGTCACCAGGTAGTAGTTGCCGTCGTGGTAGGCGATCCAGGGGTCGGCGCCCTTGACCGACTTGACGGGGTTGACGAACGAGGCGGCGCTCGCGGACGGCTGGCCGAGGCTCAGCGCGAGCAGCAGGGCCGCCAGCAGGGTCAGTAGGCGACGGGCCATCCGCTGCTCCAGTTCAGAAGGTTGATGCCCAGCTTGGGCGTGCCGTTGTCGGTGCCGTCGTAGTAGTGGTAGACGATCAGGTCGCCGTCGACGTCGTTCATGATCGACTGGCCGCCGGGGCCGATGACGCTGCCGTGCGACTCCAGGACGGGCGTGCCGCCGTTGTTGAGCATCGAGACGCCGTTGCGGTCGTAGTACGGGCCGGTGACGCTCGTGGCGCGGCCGACCTTGACCTTGTAGGTGCTGCTCGTGCCGGCGCAGCAGGTGTCGTAGGAGGCGAAGAGGTAGTAGTAACCGCCCCGCTTGACGACGAAGGGGGCCTCCACGGCCTTGGTGCCGGTCGGGCGGGAGGCGAGGGAGTAGCGGGTGGTGTCGGAGGAGAGCTGTTTGCCGGTGGCGGGGTTGATCCGGATCATCTTGATCCCGGTCCACCAACTGCCGAAGGACAGCCACCACTTGCCGTCGTCGTCGACGAAGAGGTTCGGGTCGATGGCGTTGTAGTCACTGGCTGAGCCGGAGGTGTAGACGGTGCCGTAGTCGGTCCAGCTGCCCGGCTGTCCGGTCGTGGAGCCCGCCAGGCCGATGGCGGAGGTGTTCGAGCCGAACTTCGAGACGGAGTAGTACATCAGGTACTTGCCGCCGTGGAACGAGATGTCAGGCGCCCATGCCTCCGGGACGGAGGAGTACGTCGACCACCAGCCGGGGCGGCTGCCGAAGGCGTCGGCGCCCGCGCTGAAGGCGGTGCGGTCGGACGACGTCTTGCTCGCGATGCCGCCGCCGGTGGCGTACAGCAGGTACTGGCCGGAGGAGGTGCGGATCATCGACGGGTCGTGGGTGACGACGGACCCGGTGACCCGGCCGGGATTGGGGTAGGCCGACGCCGAGGACGGGATCAGGGCGAGGAGCGCGGCGACGGGAAGAGCGAGGAGGGTGGTGCGCTTGCGGCTCATGCGGGTCCTCCTTGCGGTGGGGGTGTCAGACTGGTCGATATACCGAACAGTGCTCGCAAGTTCGAACGGGACCGTAGAATCGAAGCGCTTGCGCGTCAATGCCCCGCGCGTGAACCAGGTAGCACGCAGGTGTGGATTCCGAACAGCATCGGTCGTTTCCCGCTCCGCGCGCGACCCGCTGGGGTAGTTGTGGACGCATGATGCCCTTGGAGGAAGCACGGGACGAGCTGAAGCATCTGCTGGTCCGCTGCGAACGGTGGTTACGGGCGGTCGACGAGGTGTCGGATCTTCTCCCCGACGCCCGTGACCTGGGCTCCGACGTCGAGCGCATGGAGGCCCTGCGCACCCGCGCCCTGTCGACCATGCTCAAGGTGGCACTGCTCGGACGGCAGTCCTCGGGCAAGAGCTTCCTCATCAGCGGCCTCCAAGGCGGCCTGAAATACCTCCCGTTCATCGATGAGGACGGCGAGCAGTCGGACGAGTACGTCGGGATCCTGCCGTCGTCGGCGAGTCCGACCACCGCCTGCCCCTCGACGGTCATCCCCATCGGGGACGACCCCACGGTCGACGCGTACGGGCGGGGGCTGCTGCGGGTCAAGTTCAGGGGGCGAGCCGACTGGGTGGAGGTCGGCACGGATCTGCACCGTGCCGAAGTGGCCGCCTACGCGGCTGCGGACGGCAACAGGGCCGATCGCCGCTCGGAGCACGTCAACGATCACGTCGAGCGGATCGAACTGCTCATCTCCAAGGCGCGACTGCCGATCAAGCTCTTCGACCTGCCGGGCTCGGAGTCCGAGGACGAGGAGCGCGACGAGATCATGTACGAGGCCTGGAAGGAGGCCGACTGCTTCATCTACGTCAGCCAGGCCACCGAGGCCCTGACCTCGAACGAACTGCGCCTGATCCGTGATCTGTACTCGCACGCGGTACCGGCCAGGAAGCGGGTGCTGTGGGTCCTCTCCGGGATCGACCGGGCGGCACAGCGCGAGCACAACCAGGCGGCCTGGAAGAACGTACTGGCGACCAACAACCAGTATCTGCGTGACCGTTACCCCAGCTCCGAGCGGTTCATCGGGGAGGGCTTCCTTCCCGTGTCGGCGGCCCTGGAGGCCCAGGCGGAGTTCGAGGAGGGCAAGGGCAGGGACGGAAGCGCGCTTCACCGGCGCGGCCGGATGGGGGAACTGCGCGACCGCCTCCAGGGCCTGCTGGAGTCCGGCGCCGGGCACAAGCATCTGAAGCTGATCGGGGACGAGGCGGGCTGGGTCGTACGGCGCAGACGGCGGACCGTCGCCGATGTGCTGGATGCCCACCGGGTGGCCGTGGACCAGCTTGAGGTCCAGCGGGACGGCCTCCGGCAGGAGCTGGAAGGCATGGACGAGTCCCTGCAGCGGATGCTGACGGAGCTGAACGACGAACTCGACCGCAGGATCCGCAAGACCCAGCGGCCGTTCAACGGTCTGGCGAGCGAACTGCACCGGGGGCTGGACGGCTTGATCGACGCCGGCAACCTGAGTGCCGAGCACGTCAACGAGATCGGCGTCCGTCACGTCCAGCTCTTCAACGAGTGGATGACGGGCCCCGACGGACCGGGCACGCTCTGGGAGCGCGAACGCGCGGCGCTCGACGACAGCGCCCGGCTGTTCCTGCGGTCACTGTTCGGCGAGGACACCGGCTCCCGGCTGGTCGGACCCGAGCCGCTCGACCTCGACTCCATCCCGGTGGCGAACGACGGGGACAACCCCTGGCGGGCGTACGGCGTGGTTCAGGACGCGGCCAACGTGCTCGGTGTCGCGAGCCCGCTCGCCGGCGGCGCGGTCTGGCTGACGACGAGCCTCAGTCTCGCCACCATCGCGGTACCGGTGGGAGCGGCCGTCCTCGCCGCCATCGGCATCGCCAGGATCACGGACTTCCTGCGGGAACGGGAGTCCAAGATCCAGCAGGCCCGCCAGGAACGCAAGGACATGGTCGACGAGCAGGCCAAGGAGGCCCGCACCGGCTTCGAGGAGATGGTGCGCAGCGACGGCCGGCGCGTGATCGACGCGGCCGCGGAGTACCACCACCGGCACCGGGCCCGGCTGCGCGCGACGCTGGACGAGATAGTGCAACGGATGCGCGCCGAGGACACCGAAGGCAGCCGCGAGATCGTCAGGCGCCTGACGCCGGTCGAGGAGCAGGGCCGTGCCATCGCCGCCGACATGCAGGACCTGCTCGACCGCAACAGGACGGTCTGACGGCCCACCAGCACACACCGACCCGTCAGATGGGCCTGCGCAGGCCCGTGATGAGGAGTTCCACCAGTCGGCGGGCGTCGTAGCGGGGGTCGTTGTCCGCGCCGATGCAGAGGTTGCCGACGCCGCGCATGAGTTCGTAGGCCTCGATGCCGGAGCGGATCTCGCCGGCGTCGGCGGCGGCTTCGAGCAGGTCGGTGCAGACGGGGAGCAGACGGTCGAGGAAGTAGGTGTGCAGGGTCTCGAAGCCCGCGCTGTCGGAGTGCAGCACGCCCGCGAGGCCGTGCTTGGTGACCAGGAAGTCGACGAAGAGGTCGATCCACTCGCGCAGCGCGGTGAACGGGGAGTCGGCGGCGGCCAGCAGCCTCGGGCCGGCTTCGGCGCACTCCTCGATCTGATGGCGGTAGACGGCGGTCACGAGGTCCGCCCGGGTCGGGAAGTGGCGGTAGATCGTGCCCATCCCGACGCCCGCCCTGGCCGCGATCCGGCGGATCGGCGCGTCGACGCCCGAGGTGACGAAGACCTCGGCGGCCGCGGCGAGCAGCGTCTGCTGGTTGCGCTGCGCGTCGGCCCGCTTGGTTCGGGCCGGTGTCTTCCCGGCCGGGTTCTCGGTGGACATCAGGCATTCCTCTGGCGCCGTTGACAAAACGGAACAGCGCTCCGGATACTAAATGGAGCAGCGTTCCGGTTCAGGTTAGTCGAGCCGTGCGCTTCCTGCCATCCACCCTGCCCACCTTCCGGTCGAAGCGACCAGGTGCAGCCAGGGCCCCAGAAGGGAATCGCTCATGTCCGCATCCACACAGAGCACCGTCATCGACCCGCCCGTACCCGTGATGTCGTACGGCCCGGTGGTGCTGCCGATCCCCGGCCGCCCCGTCGATCTGCACCTGCGCGTCACCGCCCCCGCGACCGGCGGCGACCTGCCCGTCATCCTCCTCTCGCACGGGCACGGCCCCTCGAACCACCTCTCCTCGCTGCACGGCTACGCGCCGCTCGCCGACCGCTGGGCCGCGCAGGGCTTCGTCGTCGTCCAGCCCACCCACCTCAGCTCCAGGACCCTGAGCCACCTCGTCGCCGACGCCCCCGGGGCGCCCTTCTTCTGGCGGGCGCGCGCCGAGGACATGACGCACCTGCTCGACCGGTTCGACGCGATCGAGGCCGCCGTGCCGCGACTCGCCGGACGCGTGGACCGCACCCGCGTCGCCGTCGCCGGGCACTCGCTCGGCGGCCACACCGCCGGCCTCCTGCTGGGCGCCCGCAACACCGACCCCGACACGGGGGAAGCGGTGGACCTGCTCGAACCCCGCATCACCGCGGGCGTGCTGCTCGCGGCGCCCGGCAGGGGCGGCGACGACGTCCTGAACGGGCCGATGGCGGAGGCCATCTCGTTCGTCCACTCGTCCGACTTCTCCACCATGACCACCGCCGCCCTGGTCGTCGCGGGCGACAAGGACGAATCCCGGCACTTCACGGACGCCGGACCGGAGTGGCACACCGACCCCTACACCCTCGCGCCCGGCCCCAAGACCCTGCTCACCCTGTTCGGCGCCGAGCACGGTCTCGGCGGCATCGCCGGCTACGACGCCGCCGAGACCACCGACGAGAACCCGGCGCTCGTGGCCGCCCTCGGCCGCCTCGTCCCGGCCTACCTCCGCACCCGGTTCGACCCCGCCGACGACGCCTGGCGTACGACGAGCGACGCGCTGACGACCGGCCGGGACGCCGTCGGACGGGTGGAGTCCAAGTAGCCGGGACGGCCCTGCCTAAAGACCGGCAGAGAACTTGACGGGCACTCACTTTGCCCAACTGACAGCCCATCAACAGCATCGTTTTCTACGGTGCCGTGTCCATGACAGACACTTCGAAGGCAACCCCCACCGCGATCGGACGCCGCACCGTACTGATCGCCACCGGCGCCACGGCCGCGGCACTGACCGTGGGCGCGGCAGCGCCCGAAGCCCCCACAGCCGCCCAGGCACCCGTCGCCGCCGCGGCCGTCTGCACCCTCACGAAGGAGATGACCGAAGGCCCCTACTACCTCGACGGACAGCTCGTCCGCGCCGACGTGAGCGAGGACAAGACCGGCATCCCGCTGGAGCTCACCCTCACCGTCGTCGACGACAGCACCTGCGCGCCCCTGAACAAGGCCCTGGTGGAGATCTGGCACTGCGACGCGCTCGGCGAGTACTCCGGCTTCGTCGGCAACAACGGCCACGACGAGCCCGACAACGGCACCTTCCTGCGCGGCGGCGTGCTCACCGGCTCGGACGGCGTCGCCCGCATCACAACGGTGTACCCCGGCTGGTACCGCGGCCGCTGCGTCCACATCCACGTCAAGGTGCACACCGACGTCACCCTCACCGCCGACGGCTCGTTCACCGGCGGCCAGGAACTCCACACCGGCCAGCTCTTCTTCAGCGAGACGATCACCACGCGGGTCGCGGCCCTGGCCACCTACGCCGCCAACACCGTCCCGCGCACCACCCTCGCCCAGGACGGCATCTACGACGACGGAGGCGCCGCGTCCGGCCTGCTGACCCTGGCCGCGCTCGGCAGCTCGCCCTCCGCCGGCTACGCGGGGACGCTGGCCCTGGGCGTGGAGAGCTAGCCGAACCCGACCCCTACGACCGGGCCGCGCCCGCCGCTTCCGGCGGGCGCGGCCCTACGTGCGCACTACTTGGCCGGGCACTGCTTCCAGGCCAGGTGGTACACCGTGCTGATGTCGCCGTCGGTCGAGTCCATGGTCATGAAGCTGACCTTGCTCGGCGAGGACGAACCGAGGTTCACCCGCAGCTCGGTGTTGATGTTGAAGTTGCGCTGAACCCCGCAGGGCGCCCAGACCAGTTGGGCCCAGTCGGTCTCGTCGGTGGCCTGCCAGTTGTCGTTGAGCGGGCCGCTGAACGGGTGGCTGCGGAACTGCGTGTTCGGCGAGCCCTGGAAGTAGTACGAGGCTCTCTGTATGGCGTTCGAGCCGGACTGCAGGGCGGCGAAGCCGCGGTAGTCGGCGCTGGCGATGGCGTAGGTGAAGCCGCCGGGGACGTGCACGACCAGGCTGAGCTGGCAGTTCTTACGGAACGCCGTGGGGTCGGAGTTGCCGCCGACCTGGGCGAGGTAGTCGCTGTACGTCACCGTGAACGCGGTGTTGTCCTCGGAGACGGCGACCGCCGTGGTGCCCTGGGGGCAGCCGGAGCCGTTCACCGTGGCGACCTTGATGACGATCTTGTCCGGCGGCGGGTCTTCGAACGCCGGCGACGCTTGCGCGGGCAGCGCAGCGATGAGAAGAGCGGCCAGAGAGGCGCCGCTCAGCAGGAATCTCAGGAGTCCACGTGCCATGGATCTCTCCTCGGAAAATGGGGGGTGGCTGCGCCCCCGACCCCTTTCGGCCCCGCCGAGTCTTCGTTGAATCCTTGAAGAAACAGTGAGGTTCCTGTGAAGGTCGAAGGCGTACCGCATCGTAGGAGCCACGGATGTGGCCGACAGGGGCCAACTCCGGCCATTTACAACGCAGTTGAGCTGCGCGCTATTGAGCCGTTCGCATCCGCACACCCATCCGTCACCGGCAACGCACTCAACTCCCCTCACATGACGCGAATCGCAGGGCTCACCGCCCGCGCGGTGCGCTTTCGTATGCGAGTGCACACGGGTGTGCCGGTCGCCGATGGCTCGTACACAGGGCGCGAGGTCATTCACATCGGGCGGCTGTGCTGGGACGACGGGGTGGGTGCCGCGGTCCGCGGGTCCTCACGGCACGTGGTGACACGGTGGCGGACGGCCACAAGGCGACCTTGACAGCGGGGGCCGGTGCCGCACTCCACGGATCGGTCAGGTGCCGACGGGCTGCCGTTCGTCCACGGGCTCGGTTCCGGCCGCCCTCCGCTCCTTCAGATGGGCGCGTACCGAGTACGCCAGGGCGGCTGCCCACAGCCCGTACAGGGCGACGTGGAGGACGTCGTTCGGCAGCAGGGTGCGGGCGTTGGTCACGACGATCACCCCGCCGACCGCCGAGCCCAGCACCCGCGGCGGCAGCAGCCGCACCAGCCACGCGGCGATCGGCGCGGCCACGAGTCCGCCCAGCAGGAACGCGGCGACCCAGACGACGTCGATGCCCTGGGAGCCCAGCGAGAACAGGAACCCGAGACTGGCGGCGACCGCCACCAGGAACTCGCTGGTGTCGATGGAACCGATCACCTTGCGGGGTTCCATCCGGCCACCGGCCAGCAGCGCCGGTGTGCCGACCGGCCCCCAGCCCCCTCCCCCGGTGGCGTCCAGGAAGCCGGCGAGCAGCCCGAGCGGGGCCAGGAACCGGCGCCTGAGCGGCTTGCCCAGGCGGTCCTTCGGCAGGCCCCGGAAGGTGAACCGGGCCATGACGTACACACCGAGCCCGAGCAGGATCAGGGACATCACCGGCTTCGCGAGCCCGGTCGACAGCCGGGACAGCACCGTCGCCCCGAGGAACGCGCCCACCGCGCCGGGCACCCCGATCCGCGTGACGACCTTCCAGTCGACGTTGCCGAAGCGCCAGTGCGCGGCCCCGGACATCAGGGTCGTGCCGATCTCGGCGAGATGGACGGTCGCGGAGGCGGCGGCGGGATTGGTGCCCAGGGCCAGCAGCAGCGTGGTCGAGGTCACCCCGTAGGCCATGCCGAGGCTGCCGTCGACGAGCTGGGCACCGAGGCCCGCGAGGGCGAGCAGGATCAGCGTGCGCATGGGGGGTGACGGTAGGGCCCCAAACTGAGCGCGGCCTTAGGGAAGCTGAGCGCAGTCCTGGAGCCCCATGAGGATTTCTCAGGTGGCTCGATCAACCCAGCCGGATCACGTTCCACGACAGCGGTTCCAGTACGGCGGTGAGCCGGCCGTCCTTCACCGCCGTGCCCTCGACCTGGTGCGGGGCGACCCGCTCGGGGTCGTCGAGGGTGTTGCGGGCGTCCGGATCGGCGTCCGCGAGGGCGCTGTGCTCGACGACGCGCGTGACGTCGAGGCCGTTCAGGGTGACGTCGAGGGGCAGGGCCTCGGTGCGGCTGCGGTTGACGGCGAAGACGGTGACCGAGCCGTCGTCGGCGCGCACGGCGGTGGCGTGCAGCAGGTCGGCCTCGCCGTACTTCTTCGTCTCGTACGTCGGTGAGTCGACCCGGACGTCGAGGACCCGGCCGCGGCCGTGCGCGGCGGCCTGCGCGAAGGGGAAGAACGTCGTCTGCCGCCAGGCGGGGCCGCCCGGTTCGGTCATGATCGGGGCGATGACGTTCACGAGCTGCGCCAGGCAGGCGACGGTGACGCGGTCGGCGTGACGCAGCAGGGCGATGAGGAGCGAGCCGAAGACGACGGCGTCGGTGACGCTGTAGTTGTCCTCCAGCAGGCGCGGGGCCTCGGGCCAGTCGTGCTGCTCGAAGGTCTTGGCGTGCGCCTCCCACTCGGGCAGGTACCAGACGTTCCACTCGTCGAAGGAGAGGTTGATCCGCTTCTTCGACTTCAGCCGGGCGCCCACGTGGTCGGCGGTGGCGACGACGTTGTCGATGAAGGACTCCATGTCGACGGCGGACGCGAGGAAGGAGTCGATGTCGCCGTTCTCGGGCCAGTAGTAGGCGTGCAGCGAGATGTGGTCGACGAGGTCGTACGTCTCCTTCAGGACCGTCGCCTCCCACTCGGCGAAGGTCGGCATGGACTGGCTGGAGGAACCGCAGGCGACGAGCTCGACGCGCGGGTCGATCTGGCGCATGGCGCGGGCGGTCTCGGCAGCGACGCGGCCGTACTCCTCGGCCGTCTTGTGGCCGGTCTGCCAGGGGCCGTCCATCTCGTTGCCCAGGCACCACAGCCGGATGCCGAAGGGGTCCTTGTCACCGTGGGCGACACGCAGGTCGGACAGGGCGGTGCCCTCGGGGTGGTTGGCGTACTCCTGGAGTTCGAGGGCTTCGGCGACGCCGCGGGTGCCGAGGTTGACGGCCATCATGGGCTCGGCCTGCGGGCCGATCTTGCGCAGGAAGTCGATGTACTCGGAGAGGCCGAAGCGGTTGGACTCCGTCGAGTGCCAGGCGAGGTCGAGGCGGCGGGGGCGGTCCTCGGCGGGGCCGACGGAGTCCTCCCACTTGTGGCCCGACACGAAGTTGCCGCCGGGGTAGCGCACGGCCGTGACGCCGAGTTCGCGGACGAGGTCGAGGACGTCCTGGCGCAGGCCCTTGTCGTCGGCCGTGGGGTGGCCGGGTTCGAAGATGCCGGTGTAGACGCAGCGGCCGAGGTGTTCGACGAAGCTGCCGAAGAGGCGGGGGTTGACCTCGCCGACGGTGAAGGCGGGGTCGAGGGTGAAGCGGGCGGTGTGCATGGTCGCCTTTCGGGGTGGGTGGTTCTGGTTGATTGGCGGCTGCGGGTCGTGGGGGTTGCTCGCGCAGTTCCCCGCGCCCCTGAAAGCGAAAAGCCTCTACTGGCCCGCCAGACCGGTATGGGCCACTCCCGCCACGATCTGGCGTTGGAAGAAGACGAAGACGACGATCAGCGGCAGGCCCGCCATGAGGCCGCCGGCCATGAGCTGGGCCCACTGGATGCCGTAGGAGTTCATGACGGTCGCGATGCCGTTCGGCATGGTCATCAGGTCGGGGTTGTTGGTGACCATGTAGGGCCACAGGAAGTTGTTCCACGACGCGATGAAGGTGAAGATGCCGACCGCCGCGAGGGAGGGGCGGGCGAGCGGGACGACGATGGTGAAGAAGACCCGCCAGCGGCCCGCTCCGTCGATGAACGCGGCCTCCTCCAGCTCGCGCGGGACGCCCTGGAAGAACTTGTAGAGGATGTAGACCATCGCGGCGGGCGCGCACTGCGGCAGGATCATGCCCCAGTAGGTGTCGACCATCCCCATCTGCTGGACCGTGGTGAACAGCGGGACGCCGAGGACCGCCGGGGAGATCATCAGGCCCGCCATCACGACGCCCATCAGCACGCCCTTGCCACGGAACTCCGTGCGGGCGAAGCCGTATCCGGCCAGTGCGCTCACCACCAGGACGACGGACGTCACGCAGACCGAGACGACCAGGGAGTTCACGAACCAGTCGGTGATGTTGCCGGTCTCGAACAGGGCCGTCCACGCCTGCCCCGTCCAGTCCTTCGGCAGCCAGTGCGGGGGCACCTCCACCGCCTCGGTCTCCGACTTCAGGGAGGTGAACAGGCCCCAGGCGAAGGGCGCGAGGAAGACGACGGAGACCGCCGTGCCAAGGAGGGTGAGGACGATCTGGCTCGGGGTCCAGGGCCTGCGGGGCTGTGCGGCCGTACTCATCGGGTGGCCTCCTCACGGTTGCGCAGCAGCCACATCCTGGCGAGGGCGACGACCGCGATGATCACGAAGAAGATGACGGAGATCGCCGAGGCGTAGCCCACGCGATAGCTGGTGAAGCCCTCTTCGAGGGTGTACTGCACGAAGGTGCGGGTGGAGTTCTCCGGTCCGGGACCGAAGTCCAGCATCACGACCGCCTGGTCGAAGACCTGGAGCGAGGCGAGGATCTGGAGCGTGACGACCAGGCCGGTGATGTTGCGCAGCATCGGCAGGGTGATGTGGACCATGCGGTGCCAGGCGTTCGCGCCGTCGAGCTTGGCGGCCTCGTAGAGGTGGTCGGGGATGGACTGGAGCGCGGCGAGGTAGAGCAGGAAGCTGAAGCCGACCGTCCACCACAGCGTGGTGATGACGATGGCGAGCATCGCGTACGACTTGTCGGTCAGCCACGGGGTCTCGATGCCGAGGACGTGGTTGACCATTCCCGTGCCGGGGTTGAACAGCCACTGCCACAGGTTGCCGGCGACGGTGGAGGGCAGCAGGAAGGGCGCGAAGAAGCACAGCCGCCACAGCCATCTGCCGCGCTCGATGTGATGGGCCAGCATCGCGAGGAGGAAGGCGAGGACGGTGATGCAGGGCACGACCAGGAGCGTGAAGTACGCGCTGTGGCCGAGCGCGTCCCACATCAGCGGGTCGTCGAGGGCCTCGCGGTAGTTGTCGAGGCCGACGAAGCTCTCGCCGTCGCCGGTGATGTTGGCGTCGGTGAGGCTGAGGTAGATGCCGCGCAGCAGCGGCCAGATCACGAACAGCGTGAACAGCACCAGGAACGGCGCCACGAACCAGCCGCCGTGCTGGAAGCCCTGCTTGCGGCGGATGGTGGCGCTGTCGGCGGCGGTCGTCACGCGGGGCGGTGCGAGGACGGACTCGGCGGTCGTCATACGGCCGCACCTCCTTGCGCGGCGGTCCGGCCGTCCATGGGGTTCTTCATGGCGAGCAGCGCGGCCAGTTCGCTCTTCATTCGGCGGGCGACGGCGTCGGGTTTCGCGGAGCCCATGGTCGAGGAGACGACGATCGGGCCGACGCGCTGGGCGAGGATGCCGGTGGAGCCCGCGAACCACACCTTCGGCTCGTTGGCCTGGTGGTCCATGGCCGAGGCGTACTCGTTCTGCGGTTCGAGCTTTCGGTACGAGGCGGTGGACAGGGTGGGTGTGTACGCGGGGATGTGGCCGCCGGCCGCCCACTGCCGTGCGTGCGTGACGATGTAGGCGGCGAGCCGGTGGGCCCCGTCGTTCGCGGCGCCGCCCCGGTCGGACCGGTGGGGCAGGACGAAGGCGTGCGACTCGGCGTGGGTGGCCTGTTCGCCGAAGACGGGCGGCAGCGGGACGGCGCCGTAGTCGAGCTTCGCGCCCGAGTAGACCGGCACCGACCAGTTGCCCTCCCAGGCGAAGGGGGCGCCGTTGATGAACTGTTCGGCGCCGACGGTGCCCATGCCCGGGTTCGCGTACCCGTCGGCGATGTGCCGGCGCAGGAACTGAAGGACCTGGGTGGCCTTGTCGGTGTCGAAGGTGACCTCGGTGTTGTCCTTGTCGAACCAGGTGCCGCCGAGCTGGGTGTAGAAGGCGACGAAGAACCACCACTGGAAGTTCTGGTCGTTGACCCACAGTCCGATGGTCTGCAGACCCTTCTTCGTGGCCTTCCTGGCCTCCTTCAGCACGCCGAACCAGTCGTCGGCCGAGGTGATGGGCACGATCCGGCCGTCGGAGCCGAGCAGGCCGGCCTTCTTCAGCACGTCCTTGCGGTAGAAGCAGAGCTGGACGTGGATGTCGAGCGGGAGGGCGTAGAGCCTGCCGTCGATGACGCCGCGCTGCCACAGGGCGGGGTTGAAGTCGGCCTCCCGTACGCCGTACTCGGCGAGCAGGCCGACGTCCCAGGGGTCCAGGAGGCGGCCGGGCGAGAAGCCGGTGACCCGGCCGAGGTGCATCACGCCGAGGTCGGGTGCGCGGTTGCCGGCGGCGGCCATGGCGAGCTTGGTGTAGAAGGGGTTGCCCCACTGGAGGGTGGAGTCCTTGACGTCGATGCCGGGGTTCGCCGCGCGGAAGGCGTCGAGCATCGCGATCATGTTGGAGCCGTCGCCGCCGCTGAACAGGTTCCAGTAGCGCACCCGGGTGTCCGCGCTGGAGGCGAGCGCGTCGGCGCCGGTGCCCAGCGCCGCGAAGCCGAAACTGCCGGCCACCGCCAATCCTCCGGCGGCGGCCAGAAGTTGCCTGCGATTCAGGTCAGGTCGTCCCATTGCCTGCCCTTACTGTTCGAGATCTCGAATTCTGCACGTAACTTCGAACGGGACCGTAGGATGCAAGCGCTTTCCAGTCAATGCCTCGTGCACGAATTGCCTCGTGCACGAATTCCGACCACCGGCGGTCGTTCTCGGTTGAACGACGGTCGTCGGATCGCATGACGCGAACAGTTCGCGCCGCGTAGGCTCGAACGGCCCGACCGAACGGTGGGGGAACAGGGGGTGCGATGGACATCGCGGGCGCGCGCAGGAGGGCGGCCCGGGTCGCCGCGGCGTTACGGCCACGGCGTTCTCCCGTCGCCGCCGGGATGCGGGAGCTGGCTTCCGATCTCAGCGCGGCCGTGCGGGCCGGGCCCCACCCCCCGGCGGACGTCGGCGAGTTGTGCCGCGCACTGTGCGCGGAGATGAGCGCGCGGCGCGGCGGACGGCCGGTGGAACTGCGGTTCGAGCGGTTCCCGGACGAGATCGAAGTGACCGGTCTGTGCGTGGAGTTCCAGGACTTCGACCTGGTCATCGTCGAGGAGCGGGCGGAGGCGGTGCAGCGGCTGGTCGTCCTCGGCCACGAGCTGTGGCATCTGCACGCCGGCCACCGCCACCACCACACCGCCGGCAGCGCCGCCGCGCACGCCCTCGCAGGCGGTCCCGGCTGGCAGGACACGGCCCTCGCGGTGGCCGCGCGCAACGGCTCGCGGCAGCGGGACGAGGCGGAGGCCGACGACTTCGGACACCGGCTGGCGGCGGCGTTCCGGCCGCTGCTGTCGGGCGGGAGCGGCACGGACGCGCCCCTCGCGCCGGTCCAGCGGTCCCTGGGCTACCGGGGGCAGAAGCGGGGTACGGCACCATGACGGCGCTCGCACTGACGCCCTCGGAGTTCGTCAACGAGTTCTATCCGACGTTCTGGTGGATCCCCGCCGGGATCCTCGCCGCCGCCCTCGCCATCAAGCTGCCCAGCATCATCCGGCTGTGGCACGACCCGCTGCTGCGCGCGGTCGGCGGGCTGCTGCTGCTCGCCTGCTCGGTGTTCGTGTTCGTGGCGCCGTCGACGATCGCCCGCGTCAACCGCCTGACGGGCATCACGAACTTCTCAGGGCCCTGGGTGTACTCCCTGCTCACCGCGTTCTGCGCGTGCTGTCTGCTGCTGATCACCACCTGGCGCAGCGGGCTGTCCGACCGCTCCCCGCGCACCCGCCGCGCCATGCGCGGAGTCGTCGCCGCGTACTCCGGCGTGATCATCGCGATGTGGGTGCTGTTCGCGCTGGCCGAGGTGCCCGTGGAGCGGCTGCGGGACCTGGACACCTACTACGCCACCACGCCGTACATGCGCGAGCTGATCGTGCTCTATCTGCTCGCGCACACCACGGCGGCCCTGGTCACCAACTGGCTGATCTGGAACTGGATCCGCACCGACGGACTGGACGCCTGGCTGCGCTGGGGCCTGAAGTGCCTCGGCGTCGGCTACACCCTGCAGCTGATCTTCGACGCCGCCAAGGTGACCGCCGTGGTGGCCCGTTGGACCGGCCGGAACCTGGACTGGCTGAGCACGGCGGTGGCGCCGCCCATCGCCTGTCTGTCCGCCATCCTGGTCGCGGTGGGCTTCATCCTTCCGCACGCCGGCCAGTATCTGCACGACCGCTGGCGCATCCGGCTCGCGCACCACGAACTGCGGCCGCTGTACCTGCTGATGAGGACCGTCAACGGCGGCGGCATCCCCTTCGTCCTGCGCGCCACCCCGGAGCTGCGGCTGATCCGCCGCGAGACGTTCATCCGCGATGTGCTGCTGCCGCTGGCCCGGTTCGTGGACGAGGAGCAGCGCGGGCGTTCCTACGACGCCGCCGTCGGCCTCGGCCTGCCGCCGCTGCGGGCGAAGGCGCTGGCCGCCGCGGTGGCGATCCTGGACGCCGTCGACGCGAGGAACGCGGCCCGCGAGGGCGACGGCGCGGGCGAGACCGACACCACGGAGCTGCTGGGGGACATCGGCGCCATGTCCCGGGCGCTGCGCGACGCGGAGGACATCCGGACCGTACGGGAACGGGCCCGGCCACAGGTCCGGCCGGACGGCGTGCAAGTAACCAACTGAGCCGCCCTTAACGGACGTTGCGGGCGAAGGGGCGCCCCGGGCGCTGCTCCCCCAAGGCAGCGCCCGGACCCCCGTGACAGGCCCGGGGCAGCCTCGCAGACAGCGAGCCGGCAGAGCTCGTGTCCCCCGTCGAGGCAGGCCCCGGCCTCATCCGACCGCGTCAAGAGGCGGGTGCGCAGCCGGAAGTCGTGAGCCGCGGAAGCGGAATACGTCTTTCAGTGACGCGATCATTGCTCGCGGTGACCTTCACTGTCAACCATTGCTGCGAATCTATGCAGTTATTACTGCCGACGTTCGCTGGCCGCGGCCCGGGGGACCCGATACGCTCCCGTAAGCCCCAGCCACGGATCCGGCCGACAAGCCCAGGGAGAACAGGGAGACCTCGGTGAGAGACGCCCACGCTTCCCTCGCCGAACTGCGCGAGCGCCTCGAGGAGCTCACCGGCCGGCCCGGCGGGCTGGCCGACGTGCTGGACGTCGCCAAACTGTCGTACGCGACCGGCATGTCCGTGGAGACGATCGTCGCCCTGCTGGCGGGGCGGAGCGTGCCGGAGACGAGCCTGGGCGAGCGCGTCCGGCAGCGGCTGGACTTCCTGCGCGAGACCCGGCGCCGCCCCGACGGCAAGCGGTACTCCCTCGACGAACTCGCCAAAATCGCGGGCACGAGCAGGCAGTGGCTCAGCGAGTGGCGGCGCAGCGGACTGCCCAGCCTGGAGCACGCCGACCGGATCCGGCGCCACTTCGACCTGCCCGCGGGCTTCTTCACCGCCGACGAGGCCGAGGCCCTGCACGCCGCGCTCCAGCCGGTACTGGGAGAGCTGGAGGCGAAGGCCGATCCGCTGGCCCCGCTGCGCACCCCCGGGTTCTACCGGCTGGCCAGGCGTGCTCCGCACATGTCGCCGCGCAAGCTTCAGGCGCTGGCGGAATGGGCCGAGATGATCACGGAGCGCGGCCCGGCGGAGGACGACGACCTCTGAGGACGCGGTACGTGCCGTGTGCATGCTCGGTTTCGGCCATCCCTGGCCGACCGCCGGTGCTCGAGGTGGCTGAGGCGACGCGGGACTTGGCATATTGCACAGGGTCGAACGTCCAGCGGCCACGGGGAGAACCGTGCGTACGAACAGGGAGATGCGTCGTCTCGCCGACGCCCTCATCGGTCCCATCCGCGTGCCCGTCCCCGCGGACGCGGAGACCCTGTTCCAGGCGGTGGTCGACTCGGCCGTCCAGTGGCGCGGACGCCCCATCGTCGTCCACCGCGAGGTCTTTCCCCCGCACACCGCCAGCGGGCTGTGGCTGGAGCGCGAGACACACGACGACGTCATCGTCGACAAGCGGGCCGCCGTATGGCACCAGACAGTGATCTTCTGCCATGAGGTGTGGCACATGCACCAGCGGCGCGGCCCCGCCACCGGCCCGCGACCCGCCGCCGCCCGCACCGACTTCACCCTCGCCGACGAGCAGGAGGCCGACCGGTTCGGCATGCTGATGGGCCGTCGGCTGCGCACCTGGCTGGAGGCGTCGGCGGACTCCGTGTTCGCCGCCGGAGGGGACGCCCAGGACCTCGCCGGGCGCATCGGGGCCGCGCTCAACTACCGCGGGACCAGAGGATGAACGGGCTGCTCGGCTACGTCAGCTGCGCGGTGCTGTGGCTCGTCCTGGCGGTGAAGGCCCCGGATCTGCTCCGGCACCGGGACGACCCCTATCTGCGCACCATCTGCGCGGTGCTGGGCCTGGGCGGACTGTGTTTCCTGCTGGGCGCCCCGCCCACGGTCGGCGCCGTGAACCGGCTCGGCCAGATCCCCAACCTCGCGGCCCCGCTGACGTATGCGGCGATCACCGCCTACAGCGCCGCCTCCCAGATCCTGGTCGTCCTGTGGCGCGGCGGACCCGGCGTGCATCGCACCGCCCGCCGCTGGGTGCTCGCCTACACCGGTGTGGTGCTGTGCATCGCGGTGCTGTTCCTGCTGGGCGACGCCCCGGTGGAGCGCCGGGAGGACCTGGACACCTACTACGCGACGACGCCGTATCTGCGCGAGATGATCCTGCTCTATCTCGTCGGGCACCTGACCGCTGTCTCCGTCACCGGCGTCTCGGCGCTGCGCTGGGCCCGTGAGGTGCGGGGCCCGCTGCGCGCGGGGCTGATCACGCTGGGCACCGGTGCCATGTGCGGCGCCGGGTACAGCCTGTCCAAGCTCGTCGCCGTGGCCGCCCGCTGGTCCGGACAGGACTGGCCTTCGCTCGGCACGGACGTCGCGCAGGCCGCCGCCGGTCTGGGCGCCCTGCTGACGGCCGCCGGCGTGCTGATCCCGGTGGCCGGGCCCCGGCTGGCCGAGTGGCGGAGCGCCTGGCGGACGTACGTACGTCTCGCGCCGCTGGAGCGGGAACTCGACGACATCCTCGCCCGCCGCCGGCTGCGCCTGCCGCGCCCGCGCTGGTCCTCCCCCGCGACCCGGCTGATCTGGCGCCAGACCAGCATCCACAACGGGCTCAGCCACCTGGACGCCCACGTCGACCGGGAGTTGTACGACGAGACCCGCGAGGCCGCCCTGCGGACCACGGGCGACCCCGAGCGGGCCGCGGCCACGGCGTGGGCGGCGGTGATCTCGGCGGCGGCCAGGCTCTGCCTCACGGACCACGACGGCGGGGCCACGGATCCGGCGCCCTGGCGGGCGGTCCGGCGGCCGGGGTACGCCGGTGAGTCGGAGTGGTTCCAGGAGCGGGCGCCCGGCACGGACGCGCTCGTGCGCATCGCGGACGCGCTGGCCGGCTCGCCGCTCGTGCGGGCCACGGCCGGGGCGCCGGCGGTCGCGGCCGAACGGAGCTCCGCCGTATGAGCCTTGTCGTCTATCTGGCGGCCGCCGTCCTCGCGCTGTCCGCCGCCGTGCTGTTCCGCCGCCCGCGCACGACACCCGGCAAGCCGTCGCCCCTGCGCAACCCGCTGACCGTGTCGACCTGCGTCGCCATCGCGCTCGGCGCGGTCGTGTTCCTGTGCTCGGCGCCGATGACGCTGGCCGCCGTCAACGAGCTCACCGGCATCCCGAACTTCGGCGCCCCGCTGACCTACGGGCTGCTCTCGGCGTACAGCTGCTCGCTGCTGATCCTGCTGATCAACTGGCGCGGCGGGCCCCGGGAGCGGGTACGGCGGCTGGTGCTGCGCAGTATCGCCGTGTACGCCCCGCTGATCGTGGCCGTCGTCGTGCTGTTCACGCTCGCGGACGCGCGTGTGGAGCGGCTGAACGACCTCGACACGTACTACGCCAACACCCCCGGCATGCGCGAGATGATCGTGCTCTATCTGCTCGGGCACAGCGCGGCGATCGTGGCGATGTCGGTGGTGTGCGTGCGGTGGGGGCGGGAGGTCACCGGGCTGCTGCGGGCCGGGCTGTGGCTGATCTGCGTGGGCGCGCTGCTGGACCTGGTGGGGTTCCAGCTGACCAAGTACACGGCCGTGGTGGCCCGTTGGACCGGCCACGACCTGGACTTCCTGTCCACCAAGGTCGCCCCGCCGATGGCCGCGCTGGCCGCGCTGATCTGCTCCGCCGGGTTCGTGCTGCCGAGGCTGCTGCCGGCCGCCGTCGGGCACTGGCGCGGGCTGCGCGACTACCGGCGCCTGGACCCGCTGTGGCTGCGGGTGGGATTCGTGTCGACGGCCCCGAAGCCCGCGTCCTCCTGGTGGCAGTCGCCTGCGGAGCGGCTGCACTGGCGCGAAGTGGCCATCCATGACGCCCTGCTGGCGCTGGCGCCGTACTTCGACGACCGGGTGCGCGAGCGGGCGCGGTCGGCCGCCCTGTCCGAGGGTGCCTCCGCGCACGAGGCGCGTGTCGCCGCGGAGGCCGCCATGCTCGCCGCGGCGGCCCGTCGGGCGGCGGCCCGCGAGGATCCGCTGCGCACGCCGAGCACCTGCCGGCTGCACGCCACGGAGACGTCCGGCGCGGGCGGTCTGGTGGAGTTGGCGCAGGCTCTGGGGGCAACGCCTGCCGCGGACACGGTGCGTGAAGGTACGGTGAGGGCCTGAGCGCTCCGCTGGGGGCGCCGCGAAGGGGAGTTGCCACGGATTGCCGTCGGTCGTGTGCCGCGCCGTCGTGGCTTGTCGCGCAGTTCCCCGCGCCCCTTCGGGGCGCTGCCGGACTGCCGTCGACAAGCCGGGCGCCCGGGCCGGCCGGACTTCGTGGCCGCTGAGTGCGAGGGGTCGCAGTGGCGCGTAGAGCTGTCGTCATCGGTGCGGGACTGGCCGGCATGTTGGCCGCGGCGGCCCTGTCCACGGTCGCCGACGAGGTGGTCGTACTCGACCGGGACGAGTTGCCCGACGGGCCGGAGCACCGCAAGGGCCTGCCGCAGGGACGGCACGCTCATCTCCTCATGGCGGGCGGCCTGGCCGCGATGGAGGACCTGGTGCCGGGCGTGAGCATGCGCAAGCATCTGCTCGCCGCGGGGGCGCACGAGGTCCCGGTCGCCAACGGCATGGTCGCCCTCACCCCCGAGGGCTGGTTCCGGCGCTGGCGGCATCCCGGGCCGCAGATGGTGACGAGCACGCGGGCGCTGCTGGACTGGGCGATACGGGTCGCGGTGCTCGCCAACACCGGCGTGGAGATACGCAAGGCGCAGGCGCTGGAGCTGACGGGCTCGCGGCAGCGGGTCACCGGAGTGCGGCTCGCGACCGCCGAAGGGACCGAGGAACTCCCGGCCGACTTCGTGGTGGACGCGAGCGGGCGCGGCTCACGGGCCGTCAAATGGCTGGGAGGACTGGGCATCTCCGATGTCCGTGAGAAGACGGTGGACGCCGGTCTGGTGAACGCCACCCGTCTCTACCGCACGCCCGCCGGCGCCGATCGCTTCCCCCTGACCATCGTGCAGGCCAACCCCTACCTGGGCCTGCCCGGCCGCAGCGGGATGATGCTGCCGATCGAGGGCGACCGCTGGATGGTGAGCCTCGCCGGCACCCGGGGCGGCGGCGAACCCCCCTCGGACCCGGACGACTTCCTGCGCTACGCCCTCGACCTGCCGGACCCCATCGTGGGCCGGCTGATCTCCGGCGCGGAACCGCTCACGGACGTCCACGTCAGCCGCAGCACCAGCAACCACCGGCGGTACCTGGAGAAGACGCGGCACTGGCCCGAGCGCTTCGTCGTCCTCGGTGACGCGCTGGCCACCTTCAATCCGGCCTACGGGCAGGGCATGTCGGTGGCGGCGATGGGTGCGCAGGTGCTGAGCCGGGAGCTGCGGCGCACGGGCCTGGCCGGGGACGGCCTCGCCCGGCGGGTGCAGAAGGCGGCGGCGCGGTCGGTGGAGGGGGCGTGGACGATGGCGGTCAGCCAGGACGTCTGGTTCCCCGGCACCCGGGGCGGCTCGCCCGGGTTCGCGGACCGTCTGGTCACCGCGTACACCCGCCGCATGATCCGCACGGCGACCGCCTCGTACACGGCGGCGTCGGCGGTGTGGGACGTGACGAGCATGACCACGGGGCCGACGCGGCTGCTGCGTCCGTCGACGGTGCTGGCGACGCTGAGCGGCCCGCCGCTGCCGCCGGCGGTGGGCGCACCGCTCACGAAGGAGGAGCGGGAGATCCTGCGGGAGCTGGACCGGACGGGAGGCTGACGGGTACCGCCACCGGCACCCGTCCGCGCCCTTTCTCGTCAGCCGGCGGAGGCGGGCCGCGCCTTTCGCATCAGTCGGCGAGGGCGGGCCGCGCCTTTCCGCACCACCCGGCGAAGGCGGGCCGCGCCTTTCGCGTCACCCCGCGGAGACGGGCCGCGCCTTTCCGCACCACCCGGCGAAGGCGGGCCGCCCCTTTCGCGTCACCCGGCGAAGGCGGGCCGCCCCTTTCGCGTCACCCCGCGGAGACGGGCCACGCCTTTCCCCATCACCCGGCGGAGACGGGCCGCGCCTTTCCGCATCACCCGGCGAAGGCGGGCCGCCCCTTTCGCGTCAGCCGGCGAAGGCGGGCTGGGCCAGCCCCTTCCCCGCGCCCGGGACCACGAGCAGTGAGCCCGACAGCGGGAGCGGGGACTTCAGGCCGACGCGGGCCGTGGTGATGTACAGGTCGGTCAGGTCGGGCCCGGCGAACGCGCACGCGGTCACCCGGGGCACCGGGAGCTCGATGACCCGGTCCAGCTCACCGGCCGGCGTGTAGCGGCGTACCGCCGAGCCGTCCCACAGGGCCACCCACACACAGCCGTCGGCGTCCACGGTGAGCCCGTCGGGGAACCCGGCGCCGTCCTCGATCTCGGCGAACTGCCGCCGGTCGCCGACCCGCCCGTCCGCGTGGTCGAAGACGTCGATGCGTCGCGTGGGCGAGTCGATGTAGTACATGAGGCCGCCGTCGGGGCTCCAGCCCGTGCCGTTGCTGACCGCCACGTCGTCGAGGACGAGGTCGACCGAACCGTCACCGGTGAAGCGGGACAGGCTTCCGCCGCCGGGGGCCTCGTCGTAGCGCATGGTGCCCGCCCACAGGGAGCCGTCGGGGGCGACGGCGGCGTCGTTGGCGCGGCGGCCGGGCACGGGCTCGTGGTGCAGCCAGCGGAAGCTGTCGTCCGCGTCGAGCAGTCCGACGCCGTCACGGAGGTTGAGGACGAGTCCGCCGCCGGCACGGGGCTTGACAGCGCCGACGTGCTGCGGGGTCGTACGGACGCTCCGCCGCCCGGAGACGGGGTCGTAACTGTGGATCCGCGACCCGAGGATGTCGATCCAGAGCAGCCGGCCGCTGCGCGCGTCCCAGGTCGGGCCCTCGCCGAGCTCGGCCTCCACCCGGACCGCGACCTCGTAGCCCGCGCTCACGCCACGCTCCGGTGTCCGAGGCGCTCCGACAGCTCGGCGGCGCCCTTGGCTGCGAGCTGCTCCAGCTCCGCGCGGCGCTCGTCGCTCCAGCGGATCATGGGGACGGAGATGGAGAGGGCGGCGACGACCTGCCCGGCGCGGTCCCGCACCGGTGCGGCCACGCACGAGACGTCCGGGTTGGACTCCCGGCTCTCCACGGCGATCCCGCGCTGCCGGATCGAGGCGAGGGCCTCGCGCAGGGCGACCGGGTCGGTGATGCTGTTCGGAGTCATCGCGACGAGCTCGGCCCCGTCGGGGACCCGGGAGCTGAGCTCCGGCTCGGGAAGGGAGGCCAGCAGCATCTTGCCGACGGACGTGCAGTGCGCGGGGAGCCTGCGGCCGGCGGCGGACACCATCCGCACCGCGTGCGTGGAGTCGACCTTGGCGATGTAGATGACGTCCGTGCCCTCGAGGATCGCCACGTGCACGGTCTCGTCGCAGGTCTCGGCGACGGACCGCGCGACCTGCTGTCCCTCGGCCGCGAGGTCGAGCTGCTCGGCGTATCGGCTCCCGAGCTGGTACGGCCGTACGCCCAGGCGGTACCGTCCCGGCTGACCGGGGACCTGGACGATGTACGACCGGGCTGCGAGCGTGGTGACGAGCTCGTGCACGGTGGTGCGCGGCAGCTGGAGCTTGCGCACGATGTCGGGAGCGGAGAGCGTGCCGTCCCCGTCGAGGAAAAGCTCGAGAATGTCCAGAGCCCGCGTCACGGCTGGTACGAGGCGTCCCACGTCCGGCCCCCTCCCTTACGTCAATGTGGCTGCGTTCGATATTTCAACAGCCGATCGGGATAACGAACACAGGCTACTCAAAGTCCGTTTACCCCGGCAATGGCCCTGCGCGGACCAGCCCGAAAGCTCCTCGGACGCGATGGATGATCACGACGCGGCTGGACGGAGGCGGAAGCCGCGTCCGCGGCACCGCTTCAGTCGCGCGGCCTCCCCGGCCTGGCGTACGTCACGTCGAAGTCCGTCGTCCACCGCTCCCCGTCGGGAGACTGTTCCCAGCTGCCCTCGATGGTGTTGCCGTCGGGGCTGACGGTGACGGTGAGGCGTTGGTGGAAGCCGGGGGCCGCGCGCCACTGGTGCCAGGTGCGGCCGGTCATGGTGGCCCGGTAGACGCGGGCGACCGCGCGGCCGTCGGCGTAGAGGACCGTGAATTCGTCGGACGTGTCGTCGTAGCCGATCAGGGCGAGGGTCGGGAAGGGGGCGTTCGGGGCCCAGGCGCCGGGGAGAGCGGTGTCGGGGCCGACGTCCGCGCGCTGGGCGAGGAACGCGCCGCCCTCCGTCCAGGCGAACTCCGTGCGGATCGGGCCGACGGTGCGGTCGGCGGCCCACAGTTCCCATTCGCCGAGCATGACGTCGAGTCGACGCAGGGCGGGGTGGGGTGTCGGTTGGCGCATCGGGGGTTCCTCCTGCTTCGGGTCCAGGTGCGGTGGTGACCGGGCTCGGGGCGGGAACTCATCGTTCTGGCGGGGTTCGCGGAGCAGGCGGGGGCGCGGCGGGTACGCCGACCTCAGTACGCGCGGTTACTCCCGCTGTCAGACGTGCTCGCCGGCCCCGACCGGCACCGTGATGTCCATGTCTTCCACGCCCTCGAAGAACACGTCGTCCGCCTCGGCCAAGCGGCTCAGCCGGCCCGCGCGCCGGGCCGCCCTCGTCGTCCATGTCGTCGCCTCCGCGAGCTGGGTCGGGCTCACGCTCGGGCTGCTCGCGCTAGGGATCACCGCGGCCGGTACCGGGTCCGCGGTGACCGTGGAGGCGTCGGTGCGGGCCATGAAGTTGTTCGCCGACTGGCTGCTGCTGCCGGTCGCGTTCCTCACGCTGGTCAGCGGGCTGGTGCTGTCCCTGGGCACGCAGTGGGGGCTGGCGCGGCACCGGTGGGTCTACGTCAAGTTCTGGCTGACCCTCGCGACGACCGTCGCCACCGTCCTCGCGCTGCGCCCCGGCGTGAACTCCGCGGTGGCCGCCGTCGCCGCGGGCGGGCCGCTGCCGGACGCCGGTGACGTCATGATGGGGCCGATCGTGTCCCTGTCGGCGTACGTCTTCATGACGGTGATCTCCGTGCTCAAGCCCTGGGGGCCGACCAAGCGCGGCCGGAGGCTGCGGGAGGCCGACGGCCGACGGTCCCGCACCTCCACGAAGCCGGCCGAGTCGGCCGAGAAGAGCCGGCCCGCTCGGCTGGGCGCCTGACGCGTGAACCCGACGTCACAGGTACTGCCCGTCGTCCGCACCCTTCCCCGCCCCCGGCCACACCTTCACCGCCGCCACATGCGCGAAGTTGACCAGGGCGAAGCCGTTCTCGGCGTCGTCCGGGGCGGTCAGTTCGAAGCGGAGGGTACGGGACTCGTCGAAGGCCTCGTTGAGGGCCGCGACCGCCGAGTCCAGGGTCGGGAAGTCGCCGGTGCGCAGCGTGAGGGGTTCGCCCTTCACGGGCTGGAGCCAGATGTGTAACTCCGGGTTCGCGGGCATACGGCCACCATGCGCGCCGGGCCCGGCCCGCACAAGTGCCCCGCCCCGGGCAACCCCCGGCTCCCCGGCGGCGACCGGTACGTGAAGTCCCGTCCCCCACCCAGGGAGTTCACGATGCGTACCCGTCTGTCCCGCCTCGGCGCGTTGCTCGTCGCGCTGTTCGCCCTCGTGGTCGCGCCCGGCGTGACCGCCGCCCCGGCCAGGGCCGCCGACCAGTGGAATCCGCCCTCGGGTCTGGTCCAGCCCCTCGGCGAGGTCTGGAACCACGTCGAGTCGACGTACCCCGACCTCTACGGCTTCCGCAACTACGGCTGGGACCAGGTCATGGCCAACCGTGGCAGCGTCAACTACTGCGTCCGCTGGGAGTCGGACGCCCCGGTCAGCGCCGCCCTGCGGGACCAGATCCACGCCGCGCTGAAGAAGCAGTTCGGGAAGTGGACGGCGGCCATGACCGAGAGCGACGGCACCGGGCACAACGCCTGGCCGTACCGGAACGTACCGGTCAACATCGTCGGCTGGGCCGTGAAGAACCGGTCCCAACTCCAGTGGAGCGACAGCTCCGTCGACATCTACGCCGGAACGCTGGACTCCGGCGGTGCGCCGCAGTGCGCGCCCGACTGCGGGCGGTTCTTCCACCAGGACGGCGACTACTCCATGTGCCCGGGCGGCGCCGCCCGCCACTACGACCAGTCGCTGTGGCTGACCAAGGGCTTCCAGGGCGGGGCCGGCGGCGACTGGGGGCAGCGCGTCGGACAGGAGTACTTCACCTCCGCGCTCGGCCAGGAGAACATCCACATCTATCTGCACGAGGTCGGCCACACCTTCGGCCTCGACGACTTCTACGACTGGAGCCCGACCGGCCAGTGCTGCTTCCTGATGAAGGCCGGCTCCGCCACACAGATCACCGAGTTCGACAAGTGGATGTTCCGAGACTTCTGGCGCCATCTGAAGAGCCGTTACGGGCTCTGAGGCGCATACGCCGGGTCCAACTCCCTATGATCTGAGGACCTTTACGAGTCGGAGGTCCGATGGATCCGGCCAGCGTCGGTACGACCGCTCGCATCGCCTCGTCGGTGGCGCGACCGATCATCGCCAGGCTCTTCGTGAAGGAGGGGCCGGGCGCCGGACTCGTCGACAAACCGGTACGCGTGTCACGGTTGGTGAGCTGGAGCGGCGAGAAGCGCACGCTCACCCACCTCGACATGTGGAAGATCGCCCGGGAACTGGTCAAGGTGGCCGTCGAGGCGAATCCTCACGAGGCGCCGATCGCGTCCGACGAACGCGAAGCCCTGGCCGACGCCCTCGCGGCGACGCTGAGCGCCCTGGGCGAGCTGGACATGGACGACGTACAGGCGGTCCGGCTCGGCCAGGACGAGCTGGCACGGCGTCTCAGGGCGGAGCGTGCGGACGCCACCAGAGACCTGTCGGCCGACGCCACCGCCCTGTACGACAGCCTCCTCGAACTGAGCTGTCTGCACATCCTGCACTTCTTCACCCAGCGCTCGACCTTCGTCGCGGGCTCGCTCGTCGCACAGACCCGCATGCTCGACGAGGCACTGCGCACCCTGGACGCGCTGGTGGACCGGATCCCCCGCCCCGGCAGCGCAGACCAGGAGTTCGAGGCCCGCTACCTGGCCCATGTCGAGCGCAAATACGGCAAGCTCAACATCTTCGGTCTCGATCTGAGCGACCCCGACCGGGCCCGCTGGCCACTGGACACCGCGTATCTGAACCTGGAACTGGCCTCGCAGCGGGCCGGAGGCTCGCCGTCGGCGAACCGGCGGCGGGTGGAGGAGGCCCTCTCGGGGTGCAACCGGGCGATGCTGCGGGGCATGGCGGGGTCGGGCAAGACCACACTGCTGCAGTGGATGGCCGTCTCCGCAGCGCAGAACGCCTTCCCGGACGGGCTCGCGGGACTGCGCGGCCGCGTGCCCTTCATGCTCCCGCTGCGCGCACTCGTCCAGCGGCAGAGGCTGCCCGGCCCCGAGGAGTTTCTCGGGGCGGCCGGCAGCGTCCTGCACGGTCTCCAGCCCGAGCACTGGGCGGACCGCGTACTCGCGAGCGGCCGGGGCATGGTCCTCATCGACGGTGTGGACGAGGTCTCCGAGAGCGAACGGCCCGGGGTGCGGCGCTGGTTGCACGATCTCGTCGAGCTGTATCCGCAGACGTTCTTCCTGGTCACCTCCCGCCCGTCGGCCGTCGGTACCCATTGGCTCGGGGAACTCGACTTCGCCGAGTTCAATCTGCTCCCGATGACCCGCCATGACGTCGACCGGTTCGTCCACCGGTGGCACGAGGCCGTGTCGACCACGGTCGACGAGCCCGAGGAGCGGCAGGCCGTCGAGCGGTGCCGGGACGCCCTGAGCGCCACACTGCGGCAGAAGTACGACCTGTACCGGCTGGCCACCAACCCCTTGATGTGCGCGCTCATCTGCGCCCTGCACCGCGACCGGCTCACCCACCTCCCCGAGCGCCGGATGGAGTTGTACGCCGCCGCGCTGACGATGCTGCTGGTGCGCCGTGACAAGGAGCGCGAGATCGCCGCTCCCGAGGGGCTGGCGCCCACGGAGGAGGCCCAGGTCCAACTGCTCCAGCGGATCGCGTACTGGCTGATCCGGAACGGACGCTCGGAGGCGGCCCAGACCACCGCGGTCCGCATCATCCGCGAGAAGCTCCCGGCCATGCCGCATCTGGCACTGCCCGACCGCGCCGACGACGTCTTCGGCTTCCTGCTGCTGCGCAGCGGGCTGTTGAGGGAGCCGTCGGCCGGCATGGTGGACTTCATCCACCGCACGTTCCAGGACTATCTGGGGGCCAAGGCGGCCGTCGAGGCCGAGGACCTCGACCTGATCGCCGAGTCCGGCCGCGACGACCAGTGGGACGACGTGATCCGACTCGCCGTCGGGCACGCCCGCGACGGCGAACGCGCCTATCTCCTGCGGAAACTGGTAGAGCTGGGCGACCAGACCGCCGACCCGCGGCTGCGCAGGCGCTACCACCTGCTGGCCGCCGCCTCGCTGGAGCACGCCACCACCCTCGATCCGGCGGTCCGCGCCGCGGTGAACCTGCGGGCCTCGGCGCTCATTCCCCCGGACACCGCGGCGGACGCGGAGGAACTCGCCACCGCCGGCGACATCGTCCTCGACTTCCTGCCCGGCCCCGAGCGGCTGACCCCGGAACAGGCCCGGGCGACGGTGATGACCATCGCCCGGATCGGCGGGGAGACAGCGCTGGACCAGCTGGCCCGCTTCAAGCGCGTGGCCGACCGTGACGTACGGCAGGAAGTCGCACTGTCCTGGCCGTACTTCGATGCGCGTGCCTTCACCGACGAGATCCTGGACGGGCTGCCGCTGGACGACGTCACGCTGCATCTGACCGGCCCCGAGCAGATCGCCTGTCTCGACTCGCTCGAGCGCATTCCGCATCTCTCCGTCCGAGGACAGATGCTGACGGCGGAGCTCGTGGACGTCCTCGCCCCGATGAAGGTCCACTTCCTGTCGATCGCGGCGGCGAGCGCCGTTTCGATCACGCTGCCCGCAATGACCCCGCTGAGCGGGCTGAGCCGACTCGCGATCGAGTCCTGCGACGTCATCAGGGACCTGACCGGGCTCAGCGGCACAGCGGCCGTGGAACTATCCCTGCATCGGCTGCCGGACGGGGTGGACCTCTCCTTCCTGGCCCGAGCCGCGAACCTGAGGACTCTGACCCTGTCCTCGCCGCACGGGATCCCGCTGCCCGGCGCACCGCTGGCCCAGGTCACCTCGCTCACCGTGGAGGGCGTACTGACCGGCAGGCAGACCCCCGATTTCGCCGCGGCCTTCCCCTCGCTCACCTCGCTGACTCTGCGCCTTTCCTGCCAGAGCTACCAGTCGGCCGTCGACCTCTCCGCGCTGCGGAACATGCCGCGCGCGCAGATCGACGTGGTCCTGGTGGACGCCGGGAAACTCCATGGCACGGAAGGGCTGCCCGCGGACCGCGTCACCGTACGGCACGAAGGGCGCGACCGCTCGGAGGGCCGTGCCAGATCCGGACTGCTACGGCGGTTCCGCTCCTAGCGGCAGCCGGGGCGCGGTGTCCCGGCCCGGCCTACCGGCGCGTCTCGCCCAGGGCTCCTCTCAACCGCTGTGCGCGCAGCACCAGTTCCAGTTCGAAGCGGCGGTCCGGGTCGTCCATCTCCTCGCCCCAGAGTTCCCGGATCTGGCGCAGGCGGTAGCGGACCGTCTGGGGGTGTACGCCCAGGCGGGCCGCCACCTCGGGGGCGCCGCCCCTGGTTTCCAGCCAGGCCAGGAGGGTCTCCGCGAGGCGTCGGCCGTGGGTGGGTCCGCACTGCTCCAGTGGGGCCAGGCATCTGACGGCCAGGTCGTCGATGAGTTCCTCGGGCTGGAGGAGCACCAGGGCCTCCGTGTGTTCGGTGCAGTAGATGACCTCGCCGGCCGGCAGCAGCCGGCGTTCCATCAGATGGACGGCGGCCTCGGCCCAGCGCAGCGACTTCGCCGCGTCGGAGAGGGGCACCGGGGGGCCGATCGCGCCGGACCAGCCGCACAGCGCCCGGTTCAGCAGTTCGGGGCGGCCGGCGGCGGCCGGCTCGGGGACGACCATGCGTGGCTGCTCGTACTCCAGGTCGAGCAGCACGCCCTGTCCGACGGCGGGCGCCAGTGCCTCCCGGGCCGGCCGCAGCAGCACGCCCACCGCGACCTTCTCGGGCAGCGGCCAGCCGATCCGCGCGGCCCGCTCGGTAAGGGCGTCCGCCGGATCGCCCCGGTGGTGTTCGGCCAGCAGCAGTTCCATCAACCGGCGCTGGAGACGCAGCCGCTCGCCCGCCTGGCGCGCCGCGGCCTCGGCGTAGCCGCGCACCGACTGGTCGACGAGGCCGTCGAGATACTCGTAACCGGCGTCCACCAGCTCGTACATCGCGGGCGGCGGGATGTCGACGCGCTGGCCGATCTCGGCGAACCTGCGCCAGGCCAGCCGTACGCCCAGCCGGTAGATCGCCTGGAGGGAGTCGAGCGATCTGCCGTTGAGGCCCTCGCCGCGGCCGAACTCCTGGAAGACGCCCGGGGGCACGCGCGGGCGGCCCTCCGAGGTCTCCAGGTGCTGCACGAAGACCTCGATCGCGCGTCGTATGCCGACCAGGGCCATCGGCTCGCCCGACTCGTCGAGGACGACCGGCAGATGCGGGTACTCGCGCTGGATCTCGCGCAGGATCTCCTCGGCGAGGGCGGGCGCGTCCGCCATGGCCAGCTCCGCGAAGCGACGGACCTGGAAGCGGGGAACGTCACGCCAGGCCGACCGGGTGGCGGGGGGCGTGGCCGTGGAGCGGGTGGCGGCCACGGTCAACTCCCCTGGCCGGCTTGCTCGTAGGTGATCAATGGGGTGTTCGGCTGGTCGGGGGTCGCTTCAAGGAGTGCGACGACGCCGAGCGCGGCTCCCACCGCGAGAACGGCGGCGAGCGCGACGGTCAGCGCGGCGGCGAGCAGTCTGGGCATCGCAGGGTCAGCCTTCCTGTCCGAAGGTCCCGGAGGTCCCGACGGTTCCGGAGAACTCGAAGGTCCCGGCGGTCCCGGTGGTCCCGGAGGTTTCCCCACCCCGGTGTCGCTTGCCCGATCCCGACCCCTGCCTGTCGGCCCAGTCTCGACAAGGCGTGACAGCGCGTCAAGACATTGACACTCCGTCAATGGACGCCTACGGTTCCCGGCCCAAGAACGGCCAGGCATCGACCGTGCGTCAACCCCCCAGGAGTGCCGGATGCGCCGTACAGCCTCATCTCTCTCGCTGATCCTGCTGGGCCTCGGCACGTTTCTGCTGGTACTGGCGCCGATGCTGGCCTGGTACGTCACCCCGCGGGCCGCCGTGAACCCCATCGACATCGACACCACCGCCGTCTACAAGGGCACCGGGAGTGTCTTCGACACCGACAAGATCGAGACCGTGCCCGACCAGCGGATCACCGTCACCCAGCGGGTGCGGGGCGACGTGGCGGCGAGCGAGCGCAGCGGTGACGCCGTCTGGGACGTGATCACCACCGTCGACACCGACAAGTCGCTGCCGGCCGCGGACCCGCACGACGCGCTGGACTACACCCCGCACCGCTGGGTGATGGACCGCAGGACCACCAGGCCGGTGCACTGCTGCGGCGAGAAGCCGTACATCGAGGGCGAGGCCTATCTGAAGTTCCCCTTCGACGTGCGGAAACGCTCCTACCAGTGGTGGGACAACACCGGCGGCACGACGGTGACGATGCGCTACGACGGCACCGAGAGGATCCAGGGCTACACGGGCTACCGGTTCACCGCCACGGTCGCGCCCCGCAAGGTCGGCACCCGCCTCGTCCCCGGCAGCCTCGTCGACGAGCCGAACCGGCCGCAGGTGCTGGCCGAGGAGTGGTACTCCAACCACGGATTCAAGCTGGTCGTGGACCAGCGCACCGGCCGGGTGATCTACGCGCAGACCGGGCCGCGCCGCACGCTGCGGGCGCCGGGCGGCGACAAGGACGCGGCGGTGCTGCTGGACAGCGAGAAGATCGCGTTCACGACGGCCACGCAGAAGGAGGCCGTACGGCAGGCGCGGGAGGACACCGACCGGCTGCGGCTCGTGGGTACGACGTTGCCCATCGGGGCTGCTGCGGCGGGATTCGCGCTTGCGGTGGTGGGCGGGGTTTTGGTGGCACGTGGGCGAAAGCGCCCGGAAGAGCCGGGGACGGTCGAGATGCCCCAGCCCTCGCTCACAATGTGACGTGACGTCAGCTCTAATAAAGCCGGAAATTGTCACGCCGGTGAGTAGCCGTGGCGAACCGCTGGGCGAAAACTGTCCAACCCCACCCGGACACAGCCTGTCCACACCCCATGCACAACGACCGTAAGACGTCCGAAAACCTTCGTTTCCCCCACAGGAACCCAAACCCTCCCTCCCCCACGCTGAGTTCCGCACCCTGAGACGAGTTGGAGCACTCATGCCCCAGCACGTGCCCACCCCTCTGCATGCCGCTCTCCCCTGGGCATCGCAGCACTCCCCGGCGCACCCCCCACATCCGCGCCGAATCGTTTTTCTTGCCCATCGTGACCTGGGCAATCGATCCGCCGGCGGCTCCGAGCTGCTGGTCGACCGCCTGGCCGACGGCCTCACCCGGCTCGGCCACCAGGTCACCCTGCTGTGCGGAGGCCCCGCTGCCTACCGCGACTACCGGGTCGTCTCGGCCGGCGGCTCGTACGGTCACTACCTGCGCGCCAGATCCGCCTTCACCCGTCAGGTCGGGGACTGCGATCTGCTCGTCGAGGTCTGCAACGGGATGCCGTACTTCGCGCCCATGTGGCACCGCGGACCCACGCTGTGCCTGGTCAACCATGTACACACCGATCTGTGGCAGATGCGGTTCGGCGGACCGCTGGCACCGGCCGCCCGGCTCGGCCGAAGACTGGAGCACTGGGCGCTGACCGGTGCGCAGCAGCAGGGTCTGCTGGTCGCCGTGTCCCCGTCGACCGCGCACGCGCTGCGGGCGATCGGTGTCGAACGGGACCGTATTCGTGTCGTGCACAACGGGGTCGAGGAGCCGGGCCCCCTCGGCGACCGTTCGCCGGAGCCGCTGTTCGTGGCCGTCGGGCGGCTCGTGGAGTACAAGCGGATCGATCTGCTGCTGCGGTTGTGGGAGCGGGTGCGGCCGGTCACCGGCGGCCGGCTCCTCATCGTCGGGGACGGGCCCGAGCGTGCCGGGTTGCAGGCGCTCGCCGGTCCCGGCGTCGAGTTCACCGGACACGTTTCCGAGGCGGAGAAGCACCGGCTTCTGTGTGCGGCGTGGCTGCTGCTGCATCCGTCCGCGATCGAGGGATGGGGGCTCGTCGTCACCGAGGCCGCGACCCGGGAGACGCCGACCGTCGCCTTCGATGTGCCGGGACTTCGGGATTCCGTCGTGGACGGGGAGACCGGGGTGCTGGCGCGGGGTGAGTCGTCGTTCGCCGCCGCTTGGTGCACGCTCGCCCTGTCGGGACATCGCCGGGAGCTGATGGGGAAGGCGGCGCGGGACCGGGCCGCCCGGTATCGGTGGGAACGGACCGTGCGGCAGTTCCTGGCGGTCGCCGGTGAGGCGGTGAAGGGGCATGACGCCTATGCGCCGTAGGGGTGGGGCCGTCCCGCGCGTGCCGGTACGTCGTGGCTCGTCGCGCAGTTCCCCGCGCCCCTATCGGGGCGCCACCGAACCCCCAGTCGTCAAGGACCCTTCCTTCCGGCGTTCCCTCGCCCTCTTTCGTGCCTTCATGCGTGAGCAGGACGACCCCGATTTCTGCTACTCGCTGCTTGCCCGTGATGCCGTCGATCAAGTGGAGGCATACGGCGGGCCGGTCGACGGGCGGGTCGTCGTGGACGTCGGCGGAGGCGGCGGTTACTTCACCCGGGAGTTCCGGGCACGGGGTGCTCACGCCTTCCTCTTCGAGCCGGACTTGGCTGAACTCGGCGAGAAACCCCCCGAAGGAGCCGTCGTCGCCGACGGATACCTGTTGCCCCTTCAGGACGGCGTCGCCGATGTCACCTTCTCCTCCAATGTGCTGGAGCACGTGGCCGATCCGCAGACCTTTCTCAGTGAGCTGGCACGGGTGACGCGGCCCGGCGGGCTGATCTACGTGTCGTTCACCAACTGGCTGTCCCCCTGGGGCGGCCACGAGTGGGCCCCCTGGCACTACTTCGGCGCCGAGCGGGCCCGGGCCCGCTATCGCCGGCGTACCGGGCGGGCCGCCAAGCACACCCTCGGCGAGAACCTCTTCGCCGTGCACATCGGCACCACCCTGCGGCAGGTGCGCGCCCGCGACGACGTGAAGGTCGTCTCGGCGCGCTCCCGCTACTGGCCGTTCCTCGCGGAAGCCGTCGTAAAGGCACCCGGCATCCGCGAGTTCGCCACCTGGAACCTCCTCCTCATCCTCAGGCGGTGTCCACCATGACGACGACCACGGTCCAGGCTCCTCCCCCGGCGGCCGTGCCCACCTCCGCGCCCGCCTCGGGCCCGCCGGAGGGTCCGCGGTCGCGGCGCTGGCTGCTGGGGTTCTGGGCCGTGGTGCTCGTGCTGTTCCTCGCGGCACAGCCGGGGCGGCAGACCTTCGACACCAAGCTGGGCGTGACCGTCGATCCGGGGCAGTTCCTCGCCGACCTCGGGCAGTTGTGGCACGACGAGGGCGGGTTCGGCGGGATACAGGACCAGTACGCGGGCTATCTGTGGCCGATGCTGCCGTTCTACTGGCTGGCCGATCTCGTACGGCTGCCGGTGTGGATGGCGGAGCGGCTGTGGATGTCGCTGATCGTGTCCGTCGCCTTCTGGGGCGCGCTGCGACTGGCGGAGCGGCTGCGCGTGGGCAGCGACGGATCGCGCCTGGTGGCCGCCGTCGCGTACGCGCTGTGGCCGGTCTTCACCATCGTCGTCGGGTCGACGTCCGCCGCCGCGCTGCCGGGTGCGTTCCTGCCCTGGGTGCTGCTGCCGCTGACGAACGAGCGGTACACGGCGCGGGTCGCCGCGCTGCGGTCGGCGCTGGTCATCCCCTTCATGGGCGGCGTCAACGCGGCCTCGACGCTGGCCTCGCTGCTGCCGGTCGGGCTGTATCTGCTGTCCCGTCCACCGGGGCCACGGCAGCGGAAGCTGATCGGCTGGTGGGTGCCGGGGGTGATCCTGGCGACCGCCTGGTGGGTGGTCCCGCTGCTGCTGCTCGGCACGTACGGGGAGAACTTCCTTCCGTACGTGGAGAGTTCGCAGACCACGACCGAGACCATGTCGGCGACCGAGGCGCTGCGCGGCGGCGGCAACTGGGTCGCCTATCTGCACTTCGGCGAGGCCTGGCTGCCGGCCGGCTGGACCGTCGCCGCGTCCGTCGTGGTGGTCGTCTGCTCGACGCTCGCCGCCGGGCTGGGGCTCGCGGGGCTCGCCCGGCGGGACATGCCGGAGCGGCGCTGGCTGGTGCTGACCGTGGTGACGGTGGTGCTGATCCTGCTCGCCGGGTACGGCGGCGCGTTCGGCGCGCCCTTCCACGGGGTCGTGCAGGACTGGCTGAACGGCTGGCTGGTCCCCTTCCGCAACATCTACAAGTTCCAGACGGGGCTGGCCCTGGCGCTGGTGCTCGGCCTCGCCCATCTGGTGGGCGTGGCGGCCGAGGCGCGCGGGGCGCGACCGGTGCCGGGGCGGCGGTTCGCCGCGCTGATCGCGGCCGTGCTGGTGCTGCCGGGTCTGCTGCTGCCGTATCTCAACGGCTCGATCCTCAACCCGGGTTCCTTCAAGGAGATCCCCGAGTACTGGCAGAGCACGGCCGACTGGATGAAGAAGTACTCCCCCGACGCCCGTGCCCTCGTCGTCCCGGCGACCGCGCACGGCATCTACACCTGGGGCTCGACCATCGACCAGCCCCTCGACGTCCTCGCCGACTCGCGCTGGGCGCAGCGGGACTACGTCCCCTTCGGCACCCCCGGCAACCGGCGCGCGATGGACGCCGTCGAGCAGGCCCTGATGACCGGGGGCCGGGTGCCGGGGCTGGCCGACTTCCTGAGCCGGGCGGGCGTGTACTACGTCGTCGTCCGCAACGACCTCGACCCCGACCAGATCGGCTCGGTCCCGACGGCGACGGTGAAGCGGGCCCTGGAGCAGTCCGGGTACCAGCGGGTGACCGGCATCGGGCCGGTCATGACCGGCGGGCGGATCGCCGAGGACACCCCGCTCCAGGTGGAGGGGCTGTATCCGCGGCAGCGGGCGGTGGAGATCTACCGGCCGGCCGACGCCGACGTGCCGCGACCGCACCAGGCCGGGCTGCAACCGGTCGCCGACACGGCCGTCGTCTCCGGCGGCCCGGAGGCGCTGCTGCCGCTGGCGTCCCGGTTGCGGGGCCGGCCGAGTGTGCTGACGGGCGACAACCACCCCGGGCTCGGCTCACCGCAGGTGCAGGTCACCGGTGACGGGCTGCGGCGCGCGGACACCCGGTTCGGGCTTGTCAACGCCAACACCTCGTACACGTACACCCGCGACGAGCGCAACGCGCCGGACGCCGCCCAGGACGCGGGCGAGAAACCGCACCAGATCCTGCCCGGCACGGGCGCCGGCCACCAGACCGTGGCCGAGCTGCGCGGGGCGCGTTCGGTGACGGCGTCCTCGTACGGCAGCTGGCTCTTCCATCTGCCGCAGTTCGATCCGGTGAACGCCTTCGACGGCAACCCGGACACGGCGTGGACCGAGGGTTCGGAGGGCTCGCCGGACGGTGAGTGGCTGCGGATCGCCTTCGCGGGCGGGTCGTACGACATGCCGTCGTCGTTCAAGGTGACGCCGCTGCCGCAGGAGGCGGTGCGGGCGGCGGCCACGCGGGTGCGGGTGGAGACGGAGAAGGGCTCGGTGAGCAGCTTCCTGCGGCCGGACGGCACGGCCCAGAGCGTCAAGGCGCCTGCGGGCGCGACGCGTTGGATGAAGCTGACGATCACGGACTCGGTGGCCCGGCAGGCCGGACTGACCGGCGCGGGCTTCTCCGAGATCGCCCTGCCGGACGTGACGGTGACCCGACTGCTGCGGCTGCCGACGGACGCCGAGGACTCCGCGGCCGCCGCCGAGATCGTCTCGCTGTCCCGGGCGGCGGACCCGACCGGCCTGTCGGCGACCGGCACGGAGGCGGGCCTGCACCGGCGCTTCGGCACGGCCGGCGCGGGGACGTACCAGATGCGGGCGAGCGCGGTGCCGGTCGCCGGCACGGAGCTGGACGAGCTGCTGTACGAGGTGGCGCCGGACCAGAAGAACCGGATCGTCGCGACCGCCGACTCCACGGCGCGGCTGGGGGCGGGGCTGTCGCCGCGCAACCTGACCGACGGCGACCTGACCACCGCGTGGATCGCGGGCGACCGTCCGACGATCCATCTGCGCTGGCCCGACAAGCAGGCCGTCGGGGAGATAGTGCTGGCGCCGGCCGGCGGGCTCTCCACCCGGCCGACCGAGGTCCACATCAGCTCCCCGGACGGCGCGGCGATCGCGGGCGTCGACGAGAACGGAAACGTCCGCTTCCCGCCGATCACCACCGACCGCCTGGACATCACCGTCACGGAGACGGCCCCGCTGACCCTCTACAACCCGGTGGTGGACGAGGACCTGCAACTGCCGGTCGGCCTCACGGAGGCCTACGTCCCGGCCCTCGACCAGTACCGGACCCCGCCGCCGCGCGGCTCCCGGCCGTTCTCGCTGCCGTGCGGCAAGGGGCCGGTCGTCTCGGTGGACGGGGAGCTGTACGGGACGAGCGTGCGGGGAACCGTCGGGGACCTCGTCGAGCGGCGGCAGGTCGAGGTGACGCTCTGCCAGCAGGGCCGTGCGGACGCCGAGTTGCGGCTAGCGGCCGGGGAGCACCGGGTGGAGGCCGGGGACGGCGGGCCGCTCGTGCTGACCGACGTGACGCTGACCCGCGGCACGGTCGCCGAGGCCACGACCGCGGCGCGCGACCTCGGGATACGGGACTGGCTCGGCGACCGGCGCGCGGTCACCGTGGGCTCGGGCGCGGCGAGCTATCTGACGATGTACGAGAACTTCAACGACGGCTGGCACGCCACGCTGAACGGCAAGGAGCTCACGCCGGTCCGGCTGGACGGCTGGCAGCAGGGCTGGCGGATCCCGGCGGGCGCCGGCGGCACGGTCGAGCTGTCGTACGAGCCGGCGGTGGCCTACGAGGCCGGGCTGATCGGCGGCGCCGTCGGCGTCGCCCTGCTGGCCGGGCTGGTGCTGTGGCGCCGGCGGGCCCCGAACACCGACGAGCCGCAGGCCGTGCCGCCGCTGCCGGGGTTGTGGCTCGGCACGGTCGCCGTGACGGTGGTCGGCGTGTTCGTCGCCGGCTGGTTCGCGCTGCTGGTGCCGGCCCTGGCCCTGCTGGCATGGCGCAGGCACGTCCTGCTGGTGCCGCTCGCGCTCCTGGCGCTCGCCGGGGCGGGGATCGCCGCCGCGGTCGGGGCCGGGGAGCCGGTGGGCGCAGGGGACGGCGCGTTCGGGCGTACGGCCCAGGTGCTGGCGCTGATCGGGCTGTTCGCGGGAGTCGTGAGCGTACGGGAGAGGGCTGCCGGGGTGCCTTCGGGCGCCGGGGGCGGTGCCGGGGCGCCGATGGGTGCCGCAGGGGGTGTCCCTGGCGGTGTCCCGAGCGGCTATCCGGAGGCGCCGACGCAGCCGTTGCCGCATCGGGTGCGCGGGCGCAGCGCGCTCGGGACCGATCCCGAGGGCGAGTGGGAGCCGGGTACGAACTATCCGCGCCCCACGTCCGGACCGGCCGCTCCCGAGTCCGGGCCTACCGCCCCCGAGTCCGGGCCTACCGCCCCCGAGTCCGGGCCTACCGCCCCCGAGTCCGGGCCGCACAACTCCGCGTCCGGGCCGACCGTCTCCGCCCGCGGTCCCGGCGTACCGGACCCCGATCCACCGACCACGCGCATCCCGCCACGCAAGCCGCGCCTGCGGGCGACCGGTCCCGAGGGCGCCCCGGCGCCCGCCCGGGAGCACGGCACCGGAACGGCCGGCGACGGGAAGGACGACTCCGGGAAGGGCCAGGCCCCATGACCGCACTCCAGCAACCCGCGCGCGCCGAGGGTCCGTCGCGGCCGGTACGTGTGCCGTTCCCCGTCGTGGACGAGGTCGCCCGGCACTGCCTCCAGGAGGAGGAACCGGAGACGGTCCATATCGAGGTCCATCTGCCGGGACGGCTGGACGAGGCGCGGCTGCGGACGGCCTTCGCGCAGGCGCTGGGCCGGCATCCGCGGATTCTGATGCGGGAGGCGCCGGGGCGGTGGTACCGGCGCCGGTACGAATGGGAGCTGACGGCGGAGCCGGACGTGGAGGTGGTGAGCTTTCCGGCGCCGGGCCGCAACGCCCTGCGGGACGCACGGACCAGGGCGCTCACCCAGGCGCCGCCGTTGACCCTGTCGCCGCCGATCAGGCTGGAGGTCGTACAGCGGAGCGGGCCGGTCGAGGGCAGCGAGGCGACGGACGCCGTGGGAGAGACCAGGGGACGCGGAGGGGCCCGGACGGCTGCTCCCGCGCCGCTCGGGACCGTTCTCTTCCTCACCATCAACCACACCGCCCTCGACGGCCCCGCCTGCCTCCGCGTCCTCGCCACCGCCGCCGAGATCTACGGCGGCCGGGACAACTCCCCCGCGGCCGCGCCGGTCCGCACGCAGGAGCCCCCGCCGCCACCCGAGGAGACCCCCTCCAACTGGTCACCGCCCGCGCGGGTGGCGCCCGGCACCCCCGAGAGCTCTCAGGGCAACGGCATGCTCGTCACCGAACTCCCCCTGCCGCACCGCCCCAAGGGCTCCCCCTACACCGTCAACGACCAGCTCATGGTCACCACGGCCCTGACGATCGCCCACTGGAACAGGGAACACGGCGACCGGCCCCGCCCGCTGCGGATCACCATGCCCGTGGACGACCGCCCCCGGGACGCCACCATGCCCATCGGCAACGGCACCCGGCTCGTCGAAGTCCCCTTCACTCCGGCGGAGTTGGCGGCACACGCCCCGGCCGACATGCCGGCGCTGCTGCACCGCACGGCCACCCGCACCCGCGCCCTGAAGTCCCTCCCCCGGCCCCAGCTCGGCCACGGCGCGGCCCTCCTCACCGCGCCGGTCGCCCCCGTCGCCTGGCGCGCCGCCGTCACCCGGGGCCTGCGCAGAGCCGCCGCGCCCTGGACCTCGACGACCCTGCTCAGCAACATCGGCCGTATCCCCTACGCCCTGGACTTCGGCGCGGACGCCGGCCGGGCGCACGCCGTGTGGTTCTCGGCGCCCGCCCGGATGCCGCGCGGCCTGACCGTCACCACCGCTTCCACGGCCGGCCGCCTCCACCTCGCCCTGCGCTGGTCGCGGGCCCTGCTCAGCCACGGCGACGGAGCCCATCTGCGGGACCTGTTCGAGCACTACCTGCACTCCACGGAGGTGACCGAGTGACGACGACCGCCCCACCCCCGAAGGACCTCCGCGACTTCTACGAGAACCCCGCCGTCCCGGTCGCCTCCGGCACCCCCCGCAGCCGCCGCCAGGCCCGCATGCTCGCCGAGGCCCTGGGCCCGGCGACCGACGGACGGGCGCGCACCGTCCTCGACATCGGCTGCGGCGACGGTACCGCCGCGGCCACCGCCGCCCCCTTCCTCACCGGCCACCGCATCGTGGGCCTGGACTGGTCCCAGGACGCCCTGCGGCGGGCCCGCACCCGGATCCCGTACGCCGTGCGCGGTGAACTCACCGACGGCGGGCTGCCGTTGCGGACCGGATCCGCCGACGCCGTGCTGTTCAGCGAGGTGCTCGAGCACCTCGTGGACCCGGACGCCGCCCTGGACGAGATCCGCCGGGTGCTGCGTCCCGGCGGCCATCTGATGCTGTCCACCCCGAACCTGGCCGCCTGGTACAACCGGGCGCTGCTGCTGGCCGGGGTGCAGCCGGTGTTCTCGGAGGTCAGCCTGCGCGGGATCCACGGCCGGCCGGGACGGGAGGTCGTGGGGCATCTGCGGCTCTACACCGCCCGCGCGCTGCGGGAGTTCGTGGCCGCGTCCGGCTTCGAGGTCGTACGGCTGGCGGGTGCGCCCTTCCACGGCGTACCGCGGGCGCTGCGCCCGCTCGACCGGCTGGCCTGTGCCAGACCGTCGCTCGCGTCGATCCTGCTTCTGCACGCGCGGCGGACCTAGGGGGGGACCATGTGGTGGGGAGTGGCCGCGGCCCTGATGGCGAACACCCTGTACAGCCTCGGTTTCGTCCTGGAGAAACGGGCGCTCACCGCCCTCCCTGAGGTGACGATCCGGCAACCCGCCCGGCTGCTGCGGCTGGTGCTCGGCAGCCCGCTGTGGATCGGCGGGTCCCTCGCTCTCGCCGCCGGTTTCGCCGCCCAGCTCGTGGTCTACCGCACTCTGCCGATCGCCGCCGCGCAGGGCATCTTCGTCTCCGGCCTGGTGCTGCTCGTGCTGCTGTCCGCTCGGCTGCTGGGCGAGGAGACCAGCGGGCGGGAGCGGTACGCGCTCGGCGCGATCCTCGCCGCGCTGCTGATGGTCGTCCTGTCGCTGCGCGAAGGGTCCGACGGCGGGGAGACGGTCGGCCAGGAGGCGCCGTATCCGCTGATCCTGCTGGTGTGCGTGCCGTCGCTGGCGGCGGGCGTGTGGCTGTACGGCTCCGCCGAGCGCAGGACCCGGCACCGGCACCGGCTTCCGACGACCGGCGTCGAGTACGGAGTGGCGGTGGGACTGCTGTACGGGGTCAGTTCCCTCGCGATCAAGGGAGTGTCGAGCCATCTGACGACCGGTGGGCTGGGCGGCGCGGTGCTCGGCCTGCTGCGCTCGCCGTACCCGTATCTTCTGCTCTTCACCGGCGCGTTCGGTCTTGTGATGTCGCAGGCCGCGCTGCAACGCTGCCGGGCCTCGCTGATCGTGCCGGTGTGCACGACGGTGACCTGCGTGTACACGGCCGTGCTCGGCACGCTGTCGTTCGGCGAGGCGCTGCCCGGGGACCCGCTGCGGCTGGCGCTGCGGGTGGCGGGCACGGCGCTCGCCCTGACCGTACTGATGTCGATGCCCCGGCACGACCGGCAGCCCGCTCCACCCTCGCAACCCTCCATCGGTGCCAAGGAGTTGACGCCACCGTGAAACCCGACGACCCACTCCTGCGGATCCTGGCCTGCCCGCTCGACAAGGGGCCGCTGCACCTGGTCGTGCCCGACACCCCGGCCGGGAAGGACACCGAGGAGGACCCGGCAGAGACTGCCGAAGCTCTGTACAACCCGCGCCTGCACCGCCGTTACCCCATCATCGACGGCATCCCGCAGCTGCTGCCGGACTCCGGCCGGCAGGTCTCCGACGACGAACACGAGGAACTCCTCAAACGGATGGCCACATGACCAGGACGATGGCAGCGCGCCTGGCCCCGTACCTGCCGGTCAAGCTGGTCGCGGCGACCGCCAGGGCCGTCTATCCGCGCTTCGAACCGGAACTGGCCCGGATCGCCGACCTGTGCCCGCCCGGCTGCGGCACGGCGGTCGACGTCGGCGGCTGGTACGGCCCCTGGACGCACCGGCTGCGCAGACGCGCACGGCAGGTGGTGACCATCGAGCCGGTCCCGCATCTGGCGCGGCTCCTCGCCTCGGGGACCCCGCCGAACGTGCGCGTGATCCAGGCCGCCGCCTCCGACCGCCCCGGCACGGCCCGCCTCTGGCTGCCGCCGGGCGACTCCGGCGACCGCGGTGTGTCGTCGCTGGTCCGCCGGGACATCCACGCCCGCGCCCTGCACGTGCCCTGCGTCGCCCTCGACGACCTCGGCCTCAAGGACGTCGACTTCATCAAGGTCGACGTGGACGGCAACGAGCTGGCGGTGCTGCGCGGCGCGACCGGCGTCCTGGCCCGCGACCGCCCGGCGCTCTTCGTGGAACTGGAGTCCCGCATCCAGCCCATCGCCCCGGTGGTGACGTATCTGTCCCTGCTGCGCTACGACGGCTGGGTGCTGCCCGGCAGCAGTTGGGTGCCGCTGGCGTCGTTCCCGCTGGAGGCGCACCAGGCGAAGGCGTCGTACGTCGCCTCCCAGGGCCTGCTCCGCCGGGTCCTGCCGTTCGGTGCCCTTCGGGGGCCGCGCTACGTCAACTCGGTCCTGTTCCTGCCGGACGGCCGCCGGCCCGCCGGACCGGTGGGCGACCATGGGTCACATGCCCTCCGGAAAGCCGCCCGCTAGCCCGTTCACCGCCGCCGACTTCCAGCTGGTGCTGCTGCGCCGCATGGCCGACCACAATCCGGACCTGGTGGAGGACGCCCGCCGTGAGCTGGGCGTCTCCCTCGCCGAGATGCGGGAGGCGAACAAGCGGTGGCAGGCGATGGTCCGCTCTCCGCGGGCGCGCGCCGCCGCCTCGCGGTACCGGTCGGTGCTGGGCGCGCCGGAGTCCGTCGTCACCCGCAAGGTCGGCGACCTGGAGTGCGAGGCCTGGTTGTGGCCGCTCCCGCTCTGGCCCGACCTGCGCTTCGAGGTACTGCTCGCCCCGAACGGCGCGGTCTGGAACGAGTGGCTGGTCCGCGCCCCCGGCGCCGCCGCCCCGCCCCTGCGCACCCTCGCCGACCTCACCCCCTGGTCCTGCACGGTCGACGAGGCGGCCAGGGCCTTCGCCCCGGCCCGCCCACTGGAGGGCACGGCTCCCACGCGGTGGGGTCTTGCGTTCGTGGCGCCGGACGAGGGGGGTGTGCGGCGGGAGGTGGTGGCGGAGTTCACTTGGGGGTTGTTGCAGCGGGTGGGGGTGCGCTAGTCCGGAGAGCGCCGGGTCAGCGAGCGGTGGCGGCCTCCCCAGAAGCCAGGTCAGCGGACCGCGGCGGCCTCCACCAGAAGCCAGCTCAGCGGACCGCGGCGGCCTCCACCAGAAGCCAGCTCAGCGAGAGGTGGCGGCCTCCGCCAGGAGCGCTTCCACGACGCGCGGCATCGACCCGGGGTGCAGCCACAGGAAGAGGTTCGGCTCGACCAGCTCCAGTTCCATGACCCGGGGCTGTCCGTCCTCCCCGTCGACGAGGTCCACGCGCGCGTACAGCAGCTCGGCGGCCTCGGGTACGGCGGCCAGGGCGCGCTCGGCGACGGCGAGTTCGGCCGGGGTCGGGGTCCAGGGCTCCAGGCCGGGGTGGGCGACCTTGCGCTCGTCGTAGGGCGTGCCCGGGGTGAGGACCGCGCCCTTGCGGCCGGCGTGCAGGAAGCGGCCGCCGAAGAACTGGAGCGCCCGTTCACCGCTGACGTCGATGCTCTCGACGTAGGGCTGCACCATCGCGGTGAACCCCTCCGCATGCATGCGCGCGAGCTGCCGTACGGCCGTCTCGTGCTCGTCGGGTGTGTAGCGGGCGGCGAAGCGGGCGCCCGCGCCGGAGGTGGGCTTGACGACGTACTCGTGGTCGGCCGGGAGGTCGGCGGTGTCGCCGGGGGCGAGGTAGCGGGTGGGCACGACGGGCACACCGGCGGCGGCGAGGTCGCCGAGGTAACGCTTGTCGGCGTTCCAGCGGACCACGCCGGCCGGGTTCGCGAGCCGGGTGGCCTTGCCGCAGCGCTCGGCCCACGCCAGGAACTCGGCGGCGCGCCAGCTGTAGTCCCAGGTGGAGCGGATGACGGCGAGGTCGTAGCGGCCCCAGTCGGCCGTCTCGTCGTCCCAGTGCACGATGTCGGCCTCGGCGCCGGCCTCCGTCAGTGCCCGCGCCAGCACGGGCAGGTCGCGGTCGACGCTGATCTGGGCGCCGGGGCGGCAGGTGACGAGGGCGATGCGGGGCACGCCGGGCTCCTCCGTGTCGGACGGGTGTGCGGTTCCGCAGGCTAACAAGCCTCTGCGGAACCGGGACAGCCCGCTTGACCTTCACCTTCGGTGAAGCCACAGCATCGGTGCGAGGAATCGAGGGGATCGCGATGCGCGAGAACATGCTGACGATCGGGGCCTTCGCCAAGGCAGCCCGGCTGTCGCCGAAGGCGCTGCGGCTGTACGACGAGCTGGATCTGCTGAAGCCCGGCCGGGTGGACCCGGACACCGGGTACCGGTACTACGCCGTCGCGCAGCTGGAGCGGGCCAGGCTGGTCGCGTGGCTGCGGCGGCTGGGGATGCCGCTGGCCCGGATCCGTCAGGTGTGCGCGCTGCGACCGGCCGACGCCGCCCGTGAGATCCGCGCGTACTGGGCGCGGGTGGAGACGGAGACGGCGGCGCGGCGCGATCTCGCGGAGTTCCTCGTAGAGGAGTTGTCCGCTGCGTCTGTGTCGAGAAAGGACACCACCATGCTGGAACTGCGCTACTGCGCCCACTCGGACCGGGGCCTGGTCCGCCCCGCCAACCAGGACACGGCCTACGCCGGCTCCCGCCTGCTGGCGGTGGCCGACGGCTTCGGCCCGACGGGCCACCCCGCGAGCAGCGCCGCCATCGACGCCCTCCGCATCCTGGACACCCCCGAGGCTCCCACGGGCAACGTCCTGAACCTCCTGGACGACGCGGTACGGGGAGCGACGGACGCCGTGCACGATGCGGTGGCCGGCGATGGAGAGGACGCCGGTACGACACTGACCGCACTGCTGTGGACGGGCTCGCGGCTGGCCCTGGTCCACATCGGCGACTCCCGCGCCTATGTGCTGCGCGGCGGCGGCCTGTTCCGCATCACGGACGACCACACCGTGGTCCAGTCGATGATCGACGAGGGCCGCCTGACACCGGAGGAGGCGGCGACCCACCCCCAGCGCATGCTGCTCCTCAAGGCCCTGACCCCGACCGCCACCCCGGACCTGCGCCTCCAGGACGCCGAACCAGGCGACCGCTACCTCCTGTGCTCCGACGGCCTCTCCCGAGTCATCCCCGACCCCCAGATCCGCCACCTCCTCACCTCCACCCCAACCCCGGACACGGCCGTCCACGCCCTGATAGCAGCAGCGAACGAGGCCGGCGGCCCGGACAACGTCAGCTGCGTGGTGGCAGACGTGGTGGGGCCGTCGGCGGCCTGATCGCACTCCATCCCCCTCCGCATCTGCCTCGGTCGCCTGTTGTGGCTGCCTTTCCAGCCCTTGCGCCTGCTCAGCAACGCAGGTCGAGGGCGTACAGCTCGACGCTGAGCACAAAGGGTTCCGGCACGGGACCGGGGTGAGCGTCCAGCCGACGTCCCTCACCGGCAGGCTCCCCGGATACTCCGCCGCCCAGTAGCTCACTGTCGCCACCGGCACCCCGGCTGGGAGGGGTCCGCGCAGGATGGAACCCGCGGTCAGCCTTCTCCGTCCGGCTCCCAGTCGAGCAGCCGCACCTTCGCCACCGTGCGGACGTGGCGGCGCATGGCGGTGGCCGCGCGGCTCGGCTGCCCGGCGGCGATGGCGTCGAGGATGGCCTGGTGCTGGGCGAGGGAGCGGGTGGGCCGGTGCGGCTGGCGCAGCGACTCGGTGCGGCTCTCGGCGATCTGGCCGGCGATGGAGCGCATGAACTCGGCGAGGATGCTGCTGTGCGCGGCGGCGGTGACGGCGGCGTGGAACAGGCGGTCGCCCTCGACCCCGTGGCCGTCGTCCTCGATCTCCCTCGCCATGTGCGCGAGCGCCGACCGCATCGCCGCGAGGTCCTCCTCCGTGCGGCGCTCGGCGGCCAGTTCGGCGAGTTTCGTCTCCAGCGCCTCGCGGGCCTCCAGGACGTCCGGCAGGCGCCGGCGGCGCTCGACCATCCGCTCCACGGGCTCCACGTCGAGGCTGTCGCGGACGAGATACATGCCGCCCCCGTGCCGCACCTCGACCAGGCCCTGCACCTCCAGGACGACGATCGCCTGCTTCACGGAAGCCCGGCTGACCCCCAGCCGCTGGGCCAGATCACGCTCGGTCGGCAGGCGGTCCCCGGCACCGAGACCGCCTTCGGCGACGTAGGCGCGCAGCCGGTCGAGCACCTGCTCGTAGAGGCGCTGTTTGGTCATGGGGCGCAGGGCGTCGGTCACGATTTCCCCCTTCTCGTCGGGAGCGTAACACCGGGCGGACAGGTGATCGGGCGCATCGAGTGGCCAATTGGCTGAGCCAATTCTTGTGCGAACCCTTGACGTTCCCGGCCCGCCAGCCCACGCTTTCCAGCCATCACCCCAATTGGCTCAGCCACTTTGCCAATCCAAGGGGTGTGGAACCCCGCAACCGCTCCGGGACCCAAAGACGGGAGCCCGCATGTCCCCCGAACTCATCTCGATCCTCGTCCTCGCCGTGGTGTTCGTCATCGCGACGACCCGCTCGATCAACATGGGCGCGCTGGCCTTCGCCGCCGCCTTCGCGGTCGGCACGCTGGTCGCCGACCTCGACGCGGACGGCATCTTCGCCGGCTTCCCCGGCGATCTGTTCGTCGTCCTCGTCGGCGTCACGTACCTCTTCGCCATCGCCCGCTCCAACGGCACCACCGACTGGCTGGTGCACGCCTCCGTCCGGCTCGTGCGCGGTCGGGTGGCGCTCATCCCCTGGGTGATGTTCGCCCTCACCGGCGCGCTCACCGCGATCGGAGCAGTGAGCCCCGCCGCAGTGGCGATCGTCGCGCCGATCGCGCTGAGCTTCGCCGCGCGTTACGGGATCAGCCCGCTGCTGATGGGCGCGATGGTCGTGCACGGCGCGCAGGGCGGCGGCTTCTCGCCGATCAGCATCTACGGCTCGATCGTCAACGGCATCGTCGAGCGGGAGAAGCTGCCCGGCAACGAGGTCACGCTGTTCCTGGCCTCGCTGATCGTCAACCTCGTCATCGCGGCGGTGGTGTTCGTCGCGTGCGGAGGGCTCCGGCTGTGGCGGCAGGGGTCGGTGATAGAGGTCGACGGAAGCGTGGAGGGCCACGGAGGCTTGGAGGGCGCCGGAGGTGCCCTGAAGGGGCGCGGGGAACTGCGCGACCAGCCACAACCGACCGGCACAGGGACCACGACAGATCCCGGCACCCACTCCTCCCCCACCCCCGCCCCCACCCCCTCCCCCTCTTCCTCCCCCACCGCGACCGCCACCCGCGAAGCGACCCCCGCCCCCACCTCCTCCTCCCTCCCCCTCACCCCACCCCGCATAGCGACCCTCCTCTCCCTGGTCGCCCTCGTCATCGCCGTCCTCGTCCTCGACCTGGACGCGGGCCTGACCGCGATCACCCTCGCCGTCGTCCTCAGCGCGATCTGGCCGGACGACAGCCGCAAGGCGGTCGGCGAGATCGCCTGGCCGACGGTGCTGCTGATCTGCGGTGTGCTGACGTACGTCGGCGTACTCGACGAGATGGGCACCATCACCTGGGCCGGCGAGGGCGTCGGCGGCATCGGCGTACCGCTGCTGGCCGCCGTACTGCTCTGCTACATCGGCGCGATCGTCTCGGCGTTCGCCTCGTCCGTCGGCATCATGGGCGCGCTCATCCCGCTCGCCGTGCCGTTCCTGGCGCAGGGCGAGATCGGCGCGGTCGGCATGGTGGCGGCACTCGCGGTGTCAGCGACGGTGGTCGACGTGAGTCCCTTCTCGACGAACGGCGCGCTGGTGCTGGCCGCGGCACCCGATGTCGACCGTGAGCGTTTCTTCCGCCAGTTGATGGTGTACGGAGGGATCGTGGTGGCGGTGGTGCCCGCGGTGGTGTGGCTGTTGATGGTCGTGCCGGGCTGGGGGTAGGCCGGTGGACGACAGCACTCGGTGTCCGTTGAACAGCTAAGGAGTACGACGCGTGTCCTCTCTCTTCCCGGCCCTGACGGCCGGTCCGGCGGGGCGGGTGGCCCTGAGCTTCGGCGACCGGACCCTGACGTACGGCGAGCTCGGCGCCGCCGCCGGTGCCCTCGCGGCACGGATCGGCGGGGCGGGCAGAGTGGCCGTCTGGGCGACCCCGGCGCTGGAGACCGCCGTTGCGGTGGTGGCGGCGCTGGAGGCCGGTGTCGCCGCCGTACCGCTCAACCCGAAGTCCGGGGAGAAGGAGCTCGGGCACATCCTGTCCGACTGCGCGCCGACGGTGGTGCTGGCGGCGGCAGGGGACGAACTGCCCGCAGCTCTGGGCGACTTGGAACGCGTTGATGTGGATGTGCGCGGCGCCGCCCCGCTCCCGGCCGCGCACGCGTCCGCCGAGGACCCCGCCCTGATCGTCTACACCTCCGGCACCACCGGCCCGCCCAAGGGCGCCGTCATCCCCCGCCGGGCCGTCACCCACACCCTGGACGCGCTCGCCGACGCCTGGCAGTGGACCGGCGAGGACGTACTGGTCCACGGCCTGCCCCTGTTCCATGTGCACGGCCTGGTCCTCGGCGTCCTCGGCCCGCTGCGGCGCGGCGGATCGGTGCGCCACCTGGGCCGGTTCGGCACGGAGGGCGTGGCGCGGGAGCTGAACGAGGGCGCGACCATGATGTTCGGCGTGCCGACGATGTACCACCGCGTCGCCCAGGCCCTGCCCGAGGACCCGGGCCTGGCGCAGGCGCTGGGCAAGGCCCGTCTGCTCGTGTCGGGTTCGGCGGCGCTCCCCGTCCACGACCACGAGCGGATCACGGCGGCGACCGGGCAGCGGGTCGTCGAGCGGTACGGCATGACGGAGACGCTGATGAACACCAGCGTCCGCGCGGACGGCGAGGCCAGGGCCGGCACCGTCGGCGTGCCGCTGCCGGGCGTGGAGCTGCGGCTGGTGGAGGAGGACGGGACGCCGATCACGTCGCAGGACGGCGAGACGGTGGGCGAGATCCAGGTGCGCGGCCCGAACCTGTTCACCGAGTACCTCAACCGCCCCGACGCGACGGCCGCCGCGTTCACCGCCGACGGCTGGTTCCGCACCGGCGACATGGCGGTGCGGGAGGCCGACGGCTACGTCCGTATCGTCGGCCGCAAGGCCACCGACCTGATCAAGAGCGGGGGTTACAAGATCGGGGCGGGCGAGATCGAGAACGCGCTCCTGGAACACCCGGGGGTGCGGGAGGCGGCGGTGACCGGGGAGCCGGACCCGGACCTGGGCGAGCGGATCGTGGCGTGGATCGTCCCGTCCGACCCCCAGTCGCCGCCGTCGATCGAGGAGTTGGCGGACCATGTGGCCGCCCGCCTCGCCCCGCACAAGCGCCCCCGCAGGGTCCACCACCTGGACGAGCTGCCCCGCAACGACATGGGGAAGATCATGAAGCGGGCGCTGACTTCATGACGGAACGGCTCGCGGCCCGGCAGGTCGTCGCCCTGCTGACCGACAACTCCTCCTTCACCGAACTCCCGTACCCGGAAAGGCAGTCGGCACCGGACGGCCCCCTCGCCTGGGACGGCTACGACGCCTCGCGCGCCCGTGCCGTCGAACGCACCGGGGAGCACGAGTCGGTGGTCTGCGGCACCGGCACGATCGAGGGGACGCGGACGGTCCTGATCGCCTTCGAGTTCGGCTTCCTGGGCGGTTCGCTGGGCGAACGCACCGGCGACCGGCTGGAGGCGGCGTACGCCCATGCCCGCGCCCACCGCCTGCCCGTCGTCCCGCTGGTGGCGACAGGCGGCAGCCGGATGCAGGAGGGCATGCTCGCCCTCACCCAACTCCAGCGCGTGGCACGCCAGTCGGCGCTCACCCGGGAGGCCGGCCTGCCGCAGATCGCGGTGCTCCGGGACCCGACGACCGGCGGCGGCTGGGCCACCCTCGGCGCGGGCGCCGACGTGAGCCTGGCCCTGCCCGGCGCCCAGATCGGGTTCGCCGGCTCCCGGGTCCGCCCACCGGACGCGGACCCGTCGGCGTACACGGCGGAGGCGCAGGTGGCGGCGGGGGCGGTGGACGGAGTGGTGCGCCCCGGGGAGCTACGGGGCCGACTGGCCCGCTGGCTGCGCCTGCTGACGACCCCCTCCACCGCCCCCGCCCCACCACCGGCCCCCCTCGGCACCACGACCCTGCCGTCCACCGGCTGGGCCGCGGTCCAGCGCGCCCGCTCCCCCCGTCGCCCCCGCGCCGACGCCTACTTGGACGCCTACTTCACCCACCGCGTCACCATCAGCGGCGACCGCTGCGGCGGCACCGACCCCGACGGCATGCTCTGCGGCTTCGGCGAGCACGACGGCCGTACGATCGCCTACGCCGCCCAGACCGGCACGGCCACCCGCCCCGCCGGCTACCGCACCGCCACCCGCCTGATCCGCCTCGCGGACCGGCTCGGCATCCCGGTACTGACCCTGGTGGACACACCGGGCGCCGCCAACGACGCGGAGGCGGAGCGGCAGGGGGTGGGCGCGGCCATCGCGGACCTGTTCGGCACGGTGGCCTCCGCCCGCACCCCGATCACCACCCTCCTGATCGGCGAGGGCGGCTCGGGCGGCGCCCTGGCCCTGGCCGCGCCGGGCAACACGTGGGCGACCCCGGACAGCTACTTCTCGGTGATCGGGCCGGAGATGGCTGCGGCGATCCTGAAGCGCGGGGAAGGGGAGGTGGAGGCGACGGCGGATCAACTGCGGATCAGACCGCACGACTTGGTGGAGCTGGGAGTGATCCGGGGCGTCGTCGAAGGGTAGGGAGCGGAGGACGAGGGGAGGGGACGGTCGGCGGCGAAGGCCGTCGGGAAGGGACAGGTTCCGAAAGCGGGGGCGGCTGCGACGGCCGTCCGGAACAATGGGTGTGCTCGACGGACGACGGGTGACGGGGGCGTCATGACAGGTCTGCGGGGTGCGGAGTGGCATGCCCGGATCGAGTGCGGGGGCAGGGTGTCGGGGGCGGGGTTCCTGGTGGCCCGCGACAAGGTGCTGACCTGCGCGCACGTGATCGAGGACGGTGACGTCGCACCGGTGACGGTGACCTTCCCGCAGCGTCCCGACGAGGCTCCCGTGGCCGCGCGGGTCGTGGCGCACGGCGGCTGGGACGGCCGGATGTCCGAACTGGGCGACATGGCCGTGCTGGAGCTGGACCGTGAGCCGGAGATCGTCCCGGCTCCGCTCGCCCCCGCCGACGTCGCGCACGACGACCGCAGGCTCATGGCCTACGGCTTCCCCGCCGGGTACGACGAGGACGGCACGATCGCCGAGTGCCGCACCGTGACCGAGCTGCTGCTCAGCGGCGAGTGGATCCAACTGGAGACCTGGAGCGGGCACGGCCAGCCGCTGGCCGTCGGCTTCAGCGGTGCCGCGGTCACCCTGGTCGAGACCGGCCAGGTCATCGGCATGGTCACGGCGGCGGCCGGCGCCCACGGCGTGCGCACCGGACGCATGATGCCCACGCGTGTGCTCGCCCGCTACTGGCCGGGACTCAGCGCCCTCGTGCCGCAGCCGCGCGGCATGCGGAAGCGCGACCCGGAGCATCGCTTCGTCCCCGACTCCGAACCCGTCACCCCGGTCCCGGGCCATCCCGACGGCCCCCGGCTGCGTGCGCTCGTCGAGCGAGCCGCGCGTGCCGGTCTCGACTGCGACCCCATGCGGCTCTACTCGGCCGCGGCGGGCTCGTACGACCCCTTGCCGCCCCGGGAAGGCTTCGGCTCGTTGTGGTCGGCCGCGTGGTTCGTGCTGTGCGAGGTGGACGACCCGGACACCGTGACACGGTTCGCCGACCGTCTCGACGCCCTGCTCACCGCGCCGCCCCGGGCCGAGACCGGCGCCATCCTCGTCGAGCTGGGGCACAGCGGCGCCGGTGCGGACCTGGTGCGGGTGGAGGTGTCGGCGTACAGCGCGGGGCGCCGGCATCCGGTGCCGGCGCAGACGGTTCCGAAGTCCCTGCTGCGGACCTGCGTCCAGGACCGTATCGAGGACGCCTTCTGTCATCTGACGCCGGGCGCGGACGAGTTGATCGCCTTCGCGCTGCCCCGCGACTGGCTGGACTGGCCCGTCGACCGCTGGGAGAAGGGGCCCGACGACGACACACCGCTCGGCTGCGTCCACCCGGTGGTGGTGACCGACCACGCCCGGCGCAGAACCAGCACGCGGCATGTCCTGACCAGTGCCTGGAAGCAACTGGACTCCCGTACCGGCGCCCGTGTGCACCGCGTCGCGTGCGGGGGTGTCGAGGACCCGCGGAAGCTGCGGCTGGCGCTCGTGCAGTCCGAGGAGTGCCTGGCCGGCTTCGGGGCGACGTCCGATGCCGCCCGCACCCGCCCGCACTTCGAGACGTCGCTGACCGCGCCGGCCCCGGTGATCGTGTGGTCCCGGCGGGGCTGCGACCCGGACCGGGCGGACTGCACGGGCGCCTCCGACTGCCCCGGCACGGCGTTCCTGGACGCCCTCGACACCCTCGTCTCCCAGGTGCCGCCCGCCCAGCTCCCGCGCCAGGTGCTGAATCTGCGGCAGCTGGCCGACGCGGAGGAGGAGCACTGGGCGCGCGACATCCAGCTCCTGTGGGACGACCCCCGCCGTTTCACCGACCCGCACGCCACGGCCGTACACCGACGGTCGCCCGTCGCCTGACCCGTCCGCCGCCCCTGGGAGCACCATGCCGCACTGGTCCGTCTACACCGGCACCAACGAGCCGCACGACGCCGTCGCCGAGCTGCCCGCGCCGCCGCCGTGGCGGGCGTTCGACGGCGGCCCCGCGCTGTCGCCGCCGGGCGAAACCGACGACGAGGCGGCGGTCTCCCCGGACCGGGTGCACCGGGCGAGGACGTACGTGCCGACCCCGGAGAGCGTCCAGTTGGTCAACGCGGCGCTGTGTCTGCGCCGCCCGCTGCTGGTCACCGGGCCGCCCGGCACCGGCAAGTCGTCACTGGCCTACGCGGTGGCCCGCGAGCTGCGCCTCGGCCCGGTGCTGCGCTGGAACATCACCAGTCGCAGCACCCTCGCCGACGGCCTCTACCAGTACGACCCGCTCTCCCGCCTGTACGCGGCCCGGAGGGACGACGGCCACACCCACGCCCCCGACGGCGTCGAGGACCATCTGCGTCTCGGCCCCCTGGGCACGGCCCTGCTCCCCTACGACCGTCCGCGCGCCCTCCTCGTCGACGAGATCGACAAGAGCGATCTCGATCTGCCGAACGACCTGCTGAACGTCATGGAGGAGGGCCAGTACGAGATCCCGGAACTGGTCCGCGCGGCCCGCCACTCCCGCGACGGCACGGCGCAGGTCCTGGCCGACGGCACGGACACCCCGGTGCCGGTCGCCCGCGGCCGGGTCCGCTGCCGCGCCTTCCCCTTCGTCGTCCTGACCAGCAACGGTGAACGTGAGTTCCCGCCCGCCTTCCTGCGCCGCTGCGTGCGGCTGCGGCTGCGCCGCCCCGACCGCACCCAGCTCACCGACATCGTCCGCGCCCATCTCGGCGAACCCGATGCGCGGGCTCAGGGGCTGATCGCCGAGTTCCTGACCCGCGCCGGCACCGGCGAACTGGCCACGGACCAGCTCCTCAACGCCATCTACCTCACCGGGGTCGCCGGCCTGGAGGCCGACTCCCGCGAGAAACTGGCCGAGCGGCTGATGCCGTTTCTGAGCACGGCGGCCGACGGCGATGGCTTCTGAGGGGCGAGGACAGGAGCAAAGGTGGTCGGCTCCGGGGCCGGCCGCTTCATCGTCGGTACGTTCCGCGGAGGGTGCGGGGTCCGGCGTCGCCCGGCTGGCCGCCGTCCTGGCCGCCGCCACGGGTTCCGACCCTTCTACGGACGGCGGGCCCACATCCCGGGAACTGGCCGAACTCCTCTGGTTCGCCCAGCAGTTGGGCGGACCCGGAGAAGGGGGCCACGGCCCGGCGGCAGCCACCCGCCCCATCGCCGACTCGACCGTCACCCCGGACGCGCCCACCGCGGTACCGGCAGACCCCGCCCCGTCGAACACCGCGGCGCCCGGAACCCCCGCCCCGCCCTCCGGCGGACGCGTCCCTCTCCACCTCCCGGAGCCCTCGCACCCCGGCGCGGCGCACTCGCACGGCACCACCGCGCTGTTCGCCCCCGCGCCCCCGATGCTCGCCCACCCCCTCGCGCTCCAGCGCGCCCTGCGCCCCCTCAAGCGCAAGGTCCCCTCCCCTCGCGCCCGGCTCCTCGACGAGGACGCCACGGCCGACCGGATCGCCCGGCTCGGCGGACGTCCCGACGTGTGGTTCCCGGTGCTGCGCCCGGCACCGGACCGCTGGCTGCGCCTGAACCTGGTGTACGACACGGGCCCGACGATGCCCGTGTGGCGGCCCCTGGTGCGTGAACTGCACACCACGCTCGCCCAGTCGGGCGTCTTCCGCACGGTCACCGTGCACCGGGCCACCCCTGACGGCCGCGCCCACCACGTCCCCCTGCTCGCCGACGGCCGCACGGCCACCCTGATCGTCAGCGACTGCATGGGCCCGCAGTGGCGCCCCGGTCCGGCGGGCGACCGCTGGTACCGCACCCTGCGCCGCTGGGCGACACGCATGCCCCTGGCCGTCGTACAGCCACTGCCCGAACACCTCTGGCACACCACGGCCCTGCCCGCCGCCCCCGGCCTGCTCACCGCGCCGACCGCGGCGGCACCGTCGGCCGCGCTGACCTTCGTGCCGTACGAGAATGCGGCCCGGGAGTCGATCCACGGCGCCCTCCCGCTTCCCGTGCTGGAGCCAGCGCCCGCCTGGCTCGCCAACTGGGCCGCCCTGCTCGCCGCGCCGGGCGGCGGCCATACGCCCGGTGCCCTGGCCTGGCTGCCTCCGACGCCGGAACCGCCCGCCGAACAGGCCCCGGCCGTCACCGCGTTGCCGGCGCCGGACCTGGTCCTGCACTTCCGGGCCACCGCTTCCCCGGAGGCCTTCCGTATCGCCGGCCATCTCGCACTGGCCAATCCCTCCCTGCCGGTGATGCGTCTCGTCCAACGCGCCCTGGACCGCAGCCCTCGCCCGCAGCACCTGGCCGAGATCATCCTCAGCGGCCTGCTGACAGCGGTCCCGGGGCCGCCGGGGTCGTACGAGTTCCGGCCGGGGGTGCGGGAGTTGCTGCTGCGGTCCCTGCCACGGACGGCTCGCACACGGACGCGGGAGTTCCTGGCCCGGGTGGGCGAGTCGATCGACGAGCAGGCGGCCGTCACGCCGGGTGAGTTCCGTGTCGAGACACAGGGCGAGGAGGGGACGGAGTTCGCGACGGTCCGCGCCGAGACGGTGGAGCGACTGGGCGGCGAGACCGAGGAGGGTCTGGTCGGCGGGCGGTACCGGCTGCTGGGCCGGCGGGGGCCGAGTCAGCGCATGTGGGCGGCTGTCGACATGCAGACCGACCGGCCCGTCGTCGTACACCGCTACTGGCCGCAAGCCGCCCCGCAGGAGCGGTTCCTGCGGGAGGCGCGGGCACTGGCGGAGCTGCGGCACCCGAATGTCGTACGCGTGCTGGACTACGGCGTGGAGGCCGAACGGCCGTATCTGGTGGCCGAGTTCGTGGACGGGATCACACTGGCCGAGCTGCTGCTCGGCAGTGGGCCGGGGGTCTCCTTCCGGGTGTACGCGCAGTTGGTGTCCGATGTCGTACCCGCGCTGGAGGCCCTGCACGAGCGCGGTCTGGTGCGTGGGCAGGAGGGCTGGGACGGACTGCTGCTGCGCCCGGACGGGGCAGTGGTGATCAGCAGGTTCGCGCTGGGAGAGGACTCACAGGGCCACGACGAGAGGTCGGACTTCCTCCTGTTCAGGTCGATGCTCAGAGCCCTGGCCTCGGACAGCCCGGTCAGTCTGAGGTTCCAGCGGTTGCAGGCGGAACTGGCGCAGGGCACGGATCCGGTCGACGCCGTACGGCGGCTGCCGCGCTCGGCCGCCTTCGACTGGTCGCTCGGCGGGGTGGAGGCCGACCGCCTGCGCATCACCCTGCTCGGCCCCCTGAACATCAGGCGGGCCGGCCGCTTCCTCACCGCGTCCCCGGACGCTCAGGCCCTGCTGTGCATGCTCCTGCTCAAGCAGGGTCGCCGCGTCACCCGCACCCAGCTGGCCGAGGGCCTCTGGGAGCGGCCTCCGTCGGGCGCGGAGGCCACGCGCCGCCTGCACGAGGTGGCGACGGAAGTACGGCACTGCCTCGGCGCCGGCACGCTCGCCGAGCTCACCGACGGGTACGCGCTGCACCTGCCGGGCGACTACCTCGACATCCACCACTGCGAGGAACTCGTCGCCCGGCGCACCGACGACCTGCCCCCGGACGCCCAACGCTCCCTCGTCCAGGACGCCCTGAGCCTCTTCTACGGCGATCCCCTGGACGGCATCCCCGGCCCCGCCGCGAAGGCGACCCGTGCCCGGCTGCGCACCCTGCGCCTCACACTCTGTGCCGCCCGGGCCGAACTCGACCTGGAATGCGGTGACTTCGCACAGGCCGCGACCGATCTGGCCGGCCTCGTGCAGGATCACCCGGACCGCGAGGACCTTCGCCGGCTGCACATCCTGGCGCTGAAGGGGATGGGCCGGATCACGGAGGCGATGGAGGCGTACGAGTCCTATGCCGAGGTCCGCCAGCGCCAACACGGCGATCCGATCGACCCCGCCCTGCACGAGCTGTACGTCGAGCTGCACGCGGCGCCCGGACGCGAGCGGCCGACGATCGTCTTCGAGGCGGCCGGACTGGACGAACGGCCCGACACCCGGGACGCCCTGGGCCGCGCGGTGACCCAGCTGCTGTCCCGCGGGGATCTGGCCTCGCACCAGTACGAGGTACTGGCCCGCGACAACGGCTACGTCGTGCTGACCGAGCCGGACGCCTATGTCCTGCCCGTACTGGTCGCGCTGCTGCGCAATCTGCCGGAGGCCCTGGCGGAGGTCGAGGAGCCGCCGCGGTTCCGCGTGACGTTCTGGCACGCGCCCTGGTTCGCCGAGTCGACCCGGCCCGTCGTACCGGAGGAGGTGCAGGCCGTTCTCGACGCCGCCGACGCGGACGTGCTGGTCGTCGTCTCCCCCACCCTGTACGAGGAGTTCGCGGACAGCTCCGCCACCCTCGGCCCGGCCCGCTTCGAACCGCTGCGCACGGGCCACGGACCCGGTGCGCCCCTGGCCTGGTACAGCACCCTGAATCTGCCCGGCCGCGGCCAGACCGACGAGAGCCCCCAGGACCTGGTGCGGGGCCCCTTCACCACTCCCGACGCCGGCAGGCTCGGCACCCCGGACCCGGGCCGCACGGCCGTGGTGATCGCCCCGAGCGACGGCCCGATGATCGTCCTGCACCCGGCCCACCCCCTCTCCAGGAATCCGCCGCGGCTCACGACGTACTACGAGGTCGACCTCACGGTGCACCGCACCGGCACCGTCCTCTCCCTCCCCGGCTCAGGCGGCGGGACCTTCGTCGCCACGGCCGAGCTGTCCTGGCACGTCCAGGACCCGGTCGCCTTCCTGCGCAGCGGGGCCACGGGCGTCGTCGGCGTCCTTCTCAGGCACGTCGCCACCGAGGCGAGCCGTATCACCCGCCGCTACCCCTTGCGCCGGGCCGGGGCCGCCCAGCAGGCCGTACGCGCCCGGCTGCAGAACTGGCCGGTGCCCGGGCTGTCGGTGACGTGCGCGGTCCAGCTGGCGGGTGAAACGCCGCCGGGGCAGGCCACCCCCGCGCCCCCGCAGCCGTCCGACACGGCCCCCACGGCCACCCCCGCCGATCTCCTCCGCGCTGCCGAGATCGTTCTGCTCGGCTTCGAGGGGCCGCTGACCAGTCCGTTCTCCGCGAAGGCAGCCCGCAGCGCCGCCCTCGACCTGCTCTCCCTGGTCGTCGACCACCGTGACCCCGAGGACGCGCTGGCGGGCCGACCCCTCACAGGTGCCGGCGGTGCCCCCATCCCGCTCCAGGAGGAACTCGTACACCCCCTGGAGGTACTGCGCGCCTTCGCGGACAACGGCACCCTCGCCACGCTCCTGAGCGACCGCCTCGACGAACTGGAGCTGCGGGCCGTGACCGGGGCCCGCGCGACCCCGGGCGTCGGTGATCTCGTCCGTACTCTGCACGCCTGCGGACGCCGCCTGGCCGTCGTCACCGACTTCTGCGAGCGGGTCGTCCACCGCTACCTGGAACCCCGGGAACTTCCCGTGTCGGCGGTCTTCGGCCGCGGTCTGCCGCTGATGCCGGATCCGGAGCGCCTGCGCCTCGCCCAGAGCCGCTTCGGCCGCACCGCCGCGTTCCTGCTGATCACCTCCACGGCCGCCGAGGTCACGGCCGCCCGGCGCCGTGGCATCCCCGTCATCGGCTACGCCGGCTCCCCCGCGGTCGAACGACGCCTGCGCAAGGCCGGCTGCGACCTGATCGTCGACAGCCTCGCGCCCTTACTCGACGCCGCCCACTCGCTCTGACCGCGACACGCCGCCTGACATCCCATCAGATCCAGAACCCCCCATTCAGCGGCACCCCACCCGGCCCCCTCCAGAAGGCGCCCCCTCCTGGTCCGCCCTCACGATCGATGTCAAGGAGGCTCGCCGCACGGCGGCCCGCACCCACGACCCGTCACCCAAAGCGAGGCCCGCCACCCACCCGGCGGACCCATGGTCTGCGTTTTCCGGGAGGACCCCCATGACCGCCACTCTGGAGCAGCTGCGTCGCTGCCACTTCGCCGTCGATCTGGGGGCGGCCAGGACCCGTGTCTATGTCAAGGGCTCGGGGCTCGTCGTCGACCAGCCGTCCGTCGCCGCCGTCAACACCCGCACCGGCGCCCTGATCGCAGTCGGCGAGTTCGCGGAGCGGATGACCGGCCGGACCCCGGACTACATCCGCGTCATGCGGCCCGTCTCCGGCGGCACCGTCGTCGACATCGAGATGGCGCAGCGCATGCTGCGGCACCTGCTCGGCGACAAGATGCGCCGCGCCCTGCGCCGCAAGCCGTTCCTGCGCGCGGCGGCCTGCACGCCGCACGACGCCGACCCGCTCGCCCAGCGCGCGGCGATCGAGACCCTGGTCGGTCTCGGCGCGCGGCGCGTGGAACTCGTCGACACCCTCATCGCCGCCGCCGTGGGCTGCGGGCTGCCCGTGGAGCAGCCCGAGGCCAGCATGATCATGGTGTGCGGGGCCGCCGCGACCGAGGTCGCCGTGCTCTCCCTCGGCAACATCGTCACCGCCGAGCGGATCCGGGTCGGCGGCGAGGCCGTGGACCACGCGATCGTGCAGCACCTGCGGCACGAGCACGAGCTGATGCTGCCCAGCCAGAACGTACGGCCGCTCCAGCTCGCCCTGTCCGGCAACGGGCTCACCCCGCACGGCCCCGCCTCCACCGAGATCCACGGCCGCGACGTCTGCACCGGCCTCGCCCGCTCCGTGCAGGTCGACACCGCCGCCGTGCGGGACGCCATCCAGACGCCGCTCACCGCCGTCCTCGACAGCATCGGGAAGGTGCTGCGCGACTGCCCGCCCGACCTGGTGGCCGACCTCGCCGACCGCGGCATCATGATGGTCGGCGGCAGCGCCCTGCTCCCCGGCTTCGACCAGATGCTCCGCCAGGCCACCCGCATGCCGGTGCACATCGCCGAGCGACCCGACATCTGCGCGGTCCAGGGCCTGGGCACCATGCTGGAGGGCAAGATCGAGCCGATGGAACTGAACCCGATCTCCTCCTGAACCCCGGCCGGCCTCAGCGCGCCGGCTGCGCCAGGTGCTCCGCGAGGCCGGGCGCCAGCTCCTCCGCCTTCGCCAGGTCCTTGCGGTCCGCCGCCGCGCGGGCCGCGTTCAGGTCCGTCGTCACCGTGGCCGCCACCGCACCGCCCGTGTCGTTCTTCAGCCGCTCCCAGACGAGTTCGAGGCTGGTGACGTCGCCGGCGACGGCGCCCTCGTCCCCGGCGGACGCGTCGATCCCCAACTGCCGTGCCCACAGGGCGAAGCGGTCCAGGTCGACCGTACGTACCGGCTCGTACCGCAGCCGCAGGTCGGACGTGTTCTGGGCGACCCGCAGGGCCGCGGCGAGCGTCTCCTGTCCGTCCTTCGCGGTCACGGCCTCGTCGAGCGAGTCGAGGTCGCGGGTCATCTGGGTCGCGAGCAGTTTCGGTACGGCGTCGGAGTCGCGGTACGCCGTCCACGCTTCGCGTACCGCGCCCAGGTCCGCGGCGGTCACCTCGCCGTCCTGCACGGCCCTCGCGGCACGGTCGAGGGTCCTCAACTCCGTGGGCAGCGGGCCCTGTCGCGTGTCCGTCGGTGCGGCCAGTGACACCGCCTCCAGGTCGCCGCCGCTGTTGCCGGTGGAGAACTCGCCGTACCCGGGGGCGAAGGTCTTGTCCTCCGTCGAGCCGTCCAGGTGCAGTTCGTGCACGGTGATCGCGCCCTTCACCGGCCCGTACGGTCCGTCGACGGTCCGGCCGATCTGCTTCACCGTGACCTCCTCGAAGACCACGCCGGGCAGGTTCTCCGTCCGGTAGACGTCACCCCGCTCCGGATGCGCCGGCATGATCATCGCCGCGGGCGCGTTGTCGCGGCCCGCCTGCCAGGTGCCCTCGGTGTCCGCGACGACGCCGTCCTCGTAGTTGAAGACGTCCTCGCCGAGGTACCAGACGGAACCGTCGTCGGCCTGGGCGTACCGGTCGAGGGCGACCTCGTGCACCCGGCCGCCCGCGAAGGCGACGTACTGCGAGGTCAGGGCCTGGACCTTGTCGCCGCCGAGGTCGATGGTCCTGGTGCCGGGCAGCGTGCTGACCTCGGTGCGGAACGGCTCCCCGTCGGTCTGGCCTCCCATGACGACCTGGTCCGTCTCGGCGGTCGGGTGCAGGGGGTTGGTGATCCGCGTCGGGTCGGTGAACTTCGGCTGGGCCAGGTCGACACGGTCGCTCTCGGGGGCGAGCGGCAGGCAGTCCTTGCCGGTCTCGCCGGTCTGCTCGTCGACGACGTGCACGCAGTCGCCGGCGCGCGCGTTCCCCGCACCGCCCGAGCAGGCGCCGACCGTCAGCACGACGGCTCCCAGAACCGCCTCCGGCCACGGCAACTTGCGGCGACTGTTCATGACGGCCTCCTCGATACCGGTCGCAAGTCCAGACGCTTCGAGAGTGCCTCGCAAGCCCTGAACGGACCCTGAACGTCCCTGAACGCCGTGTCAGAAAGGGCTTGAGCAGGAGGTGGTCCGCTGCGGGTGCGTGGGGGCTGGTCGCGCAGTTCCCCGCGCCCCTGAAGGGGCGTCCGCTGCACGTGCTTGTCTTTTAGGGGCGCGGGGAACTGCGCGACCAGCCACGACCCACCTGCACCCGCCCCGCAACCACCACCCCCTGGGCGAACCGCACTCAACCCGCCGGCAAGGTCACCACGAACCGCGCCCCGCCCAACCCCTCACTCACCCCCACCTCCACCCGCCCCCCATGCGCCACCGCCACCTCCGCGACGATCGACAGCCCCAACCCCGCCCCACCCAGCCCCAGCCCCGGACCCACCCCCACTCCCCGCGCCCGGGACTCGTCCAGCCGTACGAAGCGCTCGAAGACCCGCCTCCGTTCGCCGGCCGGCACACCCGCCCCGTCGTCCTCGACCACCAGCCGCACCCACCCGTCCCCCACGTCGGACAGCCCGAACGCCACCCGCGCCCGGGCATGCAGCGCCGCGTTCTCGCCGAGGTTGCGCACCAGTCGCCGTAGCGCCTCCTCGTCCCCGTTCACCCGCCCCGCACTCACCGCCGTGCTGTCGACCCGCACACCCGGCGAGGCCGACCGCAGCCGGGCCGCCTCCGCCAGGACCAGGTCGTCGAGGTCGACCGGCCGCAGGCCGCCCCGCAGCAGCGCACTCTCGTCAGCGCGGGCGAGCAGCAGCAGGTCGTCGACCAGGCGCTGCATGCGCAGGGCCTCGTCGAGCACCGTCGCGGCCAGGGCCCCCGTGTCGGCGCGCTCGGGGTGGGCGAGGGCGACTTCGGCGTGCTGGCGGACGGTGGCCACGGGTGAGCGCAGTTCGTGGGAGGCGTCGGAGACGAAGCGGCGCTGCGCGGCCTCGGCACGGGTCACCCGGCGCAGGGCGCGGCCGACGCCGGCCCAGGTCGCCGCGGCGGCGAGGACGAGCAGGACGGGCAGGCCGATGAGCAGCAGCCAGGTGACGGTGTCCGTGGCCTCGGCGACCCGGGAGGAGTCCCGCCCGTCGAGGACGACGAGTTCCCGGTCCCCGTCCCGGGCGCCGACCGCGACGACCAGGAAGGGGTCGTCGAGGAGCGGGGCGTCCACGGTGGCGCTCTCACCGGGTTCCAGCCGGGCCGCCGCGGGCCGCCCGGCGACGTTCTCGCTGGCCGCGACGACGGTGCCGTCCGCCGCGAGGACCTGGAGGAACTCCTCGTCGGGCGCGGACACGGTCAGCGCGGGCACCCCGCGCCCCGCCTCGATGACCTGGGCGACCTCCGAGGCGCGCTCCCGGGCGGCGTCCCGTACGTCGCCGCTGAGCTCGGTGCGCAGCCCGACGACGAGCCCGACACCGGCGGCGATCAGGGCGAGGGCCACGGCGAGCACGGCGACGGCCGTGGCACGGACCCGTACCGCCCGCAGCCGGCGCTCGTCCCGCTCGCTCGTCATGGGGCGCCAGAGCTCCCGTCACCCGTCGTCGGGCACGAGCCGGTACCCGTGCCCCCGCGACGTCAGCAGCGACTGCCGTCCGAAGGGCCGGTCGACCTTGTTCCGCAGCCGCCGTACGTACACCTCGACGATGTTGGGGTCGCCCTCGAAGTCGTCGCCCCACACATGGTCGAGGATGGTCCGCTTGGACAGTGCCTCCCCGGTCCGCCGCAGCAGGAACTCCAGGACCGCGAACTCCCGTGCGGTGACGTCGATGTCATGGCCGCCCCGGCTGACGGTCCGGGCCGCCGGGTCGAGCCGCAGATCGCCGGCGGCGAGCACGGCGGGCCGCTGCCGTGCCTCCCGGCGCAGCAGCGCGCGCAGCCTGGCCAGGAGCACGGCATAGGAGACGGGCTTGGTCAGATAGTCGTCGGCGCCGGTGTCGAGGCCCTCGATCTCGTCCCACTCGCCCTCCTTGGCGGTGAGCATGAGGATGGGCGTCCAGTCGCGTTCAGCGCGCAGGGTCCGGCACAGGCGGTAGCCGTTGAGCTTCGGGAGCATCACGTCAAGGACGATCGCGTCGTAGCCGCGCTCGCGGGCCAGCCACAGGCCGTCCACCCCGTCGAGGGCCACGTCGACGGCGAAGCCCTCGGCCTCCAGGCCGTCCCTGAGCCCTGCCGCGAACCGCTCCTCGTCCTCGACGACCAGCACCCGCATGCCCTCACGCTACGTCGGTGAGGGCGTCCGGGCCCGGTGTCAGTACGGCAGGATCCGTCCCGACGGCGTGCGCCGGTCGATCTCGCCCCTGGTGTCGCGGGGAGCGGCGGGCCGGCGGGTGACACGAACACGAACATGGGTCTGGCGGTTCATGGCGCCCTCCTCGTATCTCGGGTCCGTTGCGACCAGCCTTCTCTCCGCAACCTTTCGGCACATCGTGCCCACGGAGGCACTTGTCATGCGTCCGTGGCATGAGCGGATGGGGGCGGAGCTACTTCCGGGGGAGGACGGCGCCCCTGGCTCACCTCGGGGTACCACCGCGTGCGCCGCCCGTGGAGGCACGCCGCCGGGTGTGCAGCGGCCCGGCGGCGGTCCTGGCGCCGCGCGGGATCTGCTGCTCGAACGCGGCCAGCGCGATCGGGCTGTCCGGCGGTACGACGGCCATCATGTGGCGCCGCTGCGCCTCCGCGACGGCGTCCCCGGCGGCACTGCCGTGCCGGGCGTGCACGATGCGCAGTTCCCCTTCGCCGGAGCCGCGGCGGCCGACGGGGGTGACGCCGGCGTTGGTGCCGTCGGGGAGGGTCACCCACAGTTGGAAGTCGTCGTACCGGAAGTAGTCCGCGGCCTTGATCGGCCAGGGGTAGTGGTGCTCGCCGGCCGCCTTGGGCAGGACGCCGGAGTGGTCGGGGGTGGTGAGCGGCACGCACGAGTTGAACAGGGAGTCGGTCCACGCCTCGACGCCGTCGGCGTCCTCGATCTGGGTGTCGAGCAGCTTGCGGGCGCGTTTGTAGCCCAGTTCGTCCAGGGCGGGCAGGGTCAGCGGGAAAGCGGCGATCAGCTCGGCGGCTTCGCGGCGGAGCCGGTCGACCTTCTCGGGGTCGGCGCAGAACTGCGCGCTCCACTCGATGCCGACCCGGGCCCGGTACATCCGCCAGCCGCCTCCGCCCTGCTCGGTCTTCACCCAGAGGCTGCCGCCGTGGTGCATCTCCCAGGGGCCCGGGCCGTACGGCAGCTCCGCGTCCGCGGCCGCCAGCTCGGCGAGGATCAGCTTCGCGGTCGCCTTCGCGGCGCGGAACTGCGAGGACTGGGTGCGCTCCGGGTGCTTGACGACCCGTATCTCCCAAGGGTGGTTCTCCTTGCGGTTCTTGCCGAGCTGGAACCTGCTCCGGGTCACCGGCCGTGCCAGGAGATCAGTCATGTCCGGCCTCCTTTCGGCTCTCCTTCCATCGTCCGCCGGTACCACCCGCCCGTCGACCGCGCTGGACCCGGCCCGCCGACAGGCGCACGCTCGTCAGTGGGGCCCCCGACACCTCTCCCCCACCGCCCCGGTACGGAAGTGATCTCGATGGAAGACAAGCAATGGACCGTGCGGATCCACATCACCGAGGACGGCGACGACACCCGCGCCGAGGCCGTGCTGACCACGCAGGACACGCCTGAGGACCTGATGGCCGTGACCGGCCGGGGTGTGGCCCACCGCAACCCCGTCGACCGGCCGATCCCCGAGATCGGCGACGAACTCGCCGCCAGCCGCGCCCTGGAGGACCTGGCGATCCGGCTGCACGACGTCGCGTCCGACGACATCGTGAACATGGCCGGACCGGCCGACCGGGACGGCAGCGGGGCGTGGGAGCGGCCCTGAAGGGTTCGGGAGCCGCCTAGACGTCCAGCCAGCTGTAGCGCCGCTCGGGCCGTCCCGCCTGCCCGTACCGCAGGGACACCTCGGCCCGGCCCGTGACGCTGAAGTGCTCCAGATAGCGCCGGGCGCTGACCCGGGACACCCCGGAGCGGGCCGCGCACTCGGCGGCGGAGAGGCTGCCGTCGGCCGCCCGTAGCTCGCGTTCGATCAGTTCGGCGGTCTCCACGCTCATGCCCTTGGGCAGGGCGGCCGGCGCGGCGGTGGGCGCGGCGCCCCGGGCCAGTGCCCGGTCGACGTCGGACTGGCCGCTGACCACGGCCGCGTAGAGGTTGCTGCGCCGGGCCGCGTACTGCTCCAGGCGGGTGCGCAGGTCCTCCGCGTCGAAGGGCTTCAGCAGATAGTCGACGACACCCTGGCGTACGGCGCCGCGGACCGCCTCGGACTCGCGTGCCGCGCTGATCACCATGACGTCGCAGTCGTGCCCGGCGGTGCGCAGCCGGGGGATGATCTCCAGGCCGAACATGTCGGGCAGGTAGAGGTCGAGCAGCACCAGGTCCGGTTGCAGCTCGCCGACCGCGGCGATCGCCTGCTCGCCGCAGTTCGCGGTGCCGATCACCCGGAACCCGTCGACGTCGTTGACGAATCCACGGTGGATCCGCGCCACCATGAAGTCGTCCTCCACGATCAGGACGTCGATCATCGGACTGCCTCCGTCGCTCGGTCGGCCGGTCGGCCGACGGACATGCGGGCGGTGAACATGGCGCCCTCCTCGGTGTTGGCCACCGACACCTCGCCGCCCCGGCGCTTGCACACCAGTCGGGTCAGCGCCAGGCCGATGCCGCGGTCGCCGCCCTGCGCGGCCTTGGTGGTGAACCCGTGCAGGAACACCTCCTGCGCGAGCTCGGGCGCCACCCCGGGCCCCGAGTCCCGTACGACGATCTCCACGCTGGAGGCGTCCTGGCGCAGCTCCACCTCCACCCATGCCTCGGGGTCGCCCTCCCCCTGCCGGGCGCCGCCGGCGGCGGCGTCGACGGCATTGTCCACGAGGTTGCCGAGCACGGTCGCCACGTCCGCGGAGTCGGTCGGCTCCAGCCGGTCCAGGGAGGTGCGCTCGGAGATCTTCAGCCGCACCTTGCGTTCCGCGGCCAGCGCCGACTTCGCCATGAGCAGCGCGGCGACGGCCCGGTCACCGACCCGGCTGGTGATGCTCACGTCGAGCGACTCGCGGTGCTTGCGCAGGGCGCGGACGTAGCGGACGACCTCGTCGTGCTCGTTGATCTGGATGAGCCCGGAGATGGTGTGCAGCTGGTTGGAGAACTCGTGGGCCTGGGCGCGCAGCAGTTCGGCGGAGCTGCGGAAGGAGCCCAACTCCCTTTCCAGCTGGGCGAGTTCGGTGCGGTCGCGCAGGGTCGTCACCGAGCCGAGGAGGCGGCCGTCCTTGGTGACGTCCATGCGGTTCATCACCAGGACGCGGCCCCGGCGGATGACGACCTCGTCCCGTCGCGCGGGATCGCCGGATTCGCCCTCGCGCGGGGTCCCGGCCAGGACGTCGTAGAGCCGCCCCTCGATTCCGAGGTCGGCCAGGCTCATCCCGACACAGTTCTCGGGCAGGTCCAGCAGGCCGCGGCCGACGGCGTTGACGAGCGTGAGGCGCTGCTGCGGGTCGAGGGCGACCACGCCCTCGGCGATCCCGAACAGCATCGCCTCCCGGTGCTCGGCGAGCCCGGCGATCTCGCGCGGCTCCATGCCGAAGGTCTGGCGTTTGATGCGCCGGGCCAGCAGCCAGGAGCCGGCCAGGCCGAGGACGCTGGCGACGCCGAGGTAGACCAGCAGATAGGAGGAGGCGCCGACGAGCCGCTGCCACACCGACGGGGAGGTCCGCCCGATCATCACGGTGCCGAGGTGGTCCCCGGCGTTCTTCGTCTCCGCCCCGAGCACCGGCGCCTGCGCGACGAGCTGGGTGACGCCGCCCACCGGCAGCTCCCCGGACCAGCCGACGGCCTCGGTGACCTGGGGTCCGTCGCCCGGCATCCGCGTTCCGACGAGGGTCGGGTCGGTGGCCGCTACGATCTCGCCGTCGGTGTCGGCGACGAGGGCGGAGGTGACACCGGACCTGGTGAGCGTGGACTGGAGCAGCGGGGCGAGCATCTCGGCCGGCGCGGGCCGCACGAGCTGCGTGCGCACCAGGGGGTTGCCCGCCGTCTCCTCGGCGAGGGCGGTCACCCGGCGCCCCTCGACCCGGTCGAACGTGGCCTTGGACTGCGCCAGCGAGACCGCCGCGACGGCGGCGAGCACGATCACGACAATGGCGAGCTGCCATACCAGCAGCTCACCTGCGAGCGTCTGACGCCTGTGTGGCCGGGACGTTATGACCACTATGAACTCAACCTTCAATGGTCACACAACCGAGACGGGGTGTCTCAGGAACCGCACAATCATGGCGCCGGAACGGGCCGAGCGAAAGAGATGAGCCATGAGAAGTCGACGAGCCGCACTTGTCGGAGCTCTTGCCGCCGTGTCGATGGTCGCGGTGAGCGCCTGCGGCGCCACCGCCGACAAGGACGAGTCCGGAGGTGGAAGCGGGTCCGGCAAGCCCGTGACCGGCCTTCGGCTGATGGTCCCCAACACCCCGGGCAGCGGTTACGACCTCACCGCCCGCACCGTCACCCAGGTCATGCAGGACACCGAGGTCGCCTCCGGCGTGCAGGTCTTCAACCTGCCCGGCGCCAGCGGCACCGTGGGCCTGCAGCGCCTGGTGAACGAGAAGGGCAACGGCAAGATGGCCATGCAGATGGGCCTCGGTGTCGTGGGAGCCTCGTACACCTCGAAGTCGAAGGCGACGCTGACCGACACCACGCCGCTCGCCAAGCTGATCGAGGAGGCCGGCGCGATCGTGGTGCCGAAGGACTCCCCGTACAAGACGATGGACGACCTCGTCACCGCCTGGAAGAAGAACCCCAAGAAGTTCGCGGTGGGCGGCGGCTCGACGGCGGGCGGCCCCGACCATCTGCTGCCGATGCAGCTGGCGAAGGCCGTCGGCATCAAGCCGAAGGACGTCAACTTCGTCTCCTACGACGGCGGCGGCGAGCTGCTGCCGGCCATCCTCGGCAACAAGCTGGCCTTCGGCGCCAGCGGGTACAGCGAGTTCCTCGACCAGATCGAGGCCGGCCAGGTCCGCGTCCTCGCGGTCACCAGCGAGAAGCCGATCGAGGCGCTGAAGGACGCCCCCACGCTGAAGGACTCCGGCATCGACCTGGTCTTCACCAACTGGCGCGGCATCGTGGCCCCTCCGGGCATCACCGAGGAGCAGAAGAAGACCTGGGTCGACGCCCTGACCACGATGCACGACTCCAAGGAGTGGCAGGCGCAGCTGGAGAAGAACGGCTGGGTCGACGCCTTCGCGACCGGTGACGAGTTCGGCACCTTCCTGACCGAGCAGGACAAGGCGGTCGCCGACCTGCTGGCCGAGCTCGGGCTGGCATGAGCTCCCAGGTGAAGGACGAACGGACCGTGGAGGACTCCCCTCCGCCCCGGGAGGGCGGGGACCGCACGCAGTACGGCATGTGCGCGTTCCTCGCCCTGCTGGGCACCGCCGTGGTCGTGGACGCCCTCGGCATCCCGCACATCACCAGCGGGACCGACCCGGTCGGCCCGCGCGCGGTCCCGCTGATCCTGGGCACGCTGCTGGTGGTGCTCGCGGTGCTGTACGCCGTCGATGTGGCCCGGGGCGGCCACGGCGAGCCGGAGGCCGGCGAGGACGTCGACCTGTCGGGCGGCGCCGACTGGCGCACGGTGGCGCTGCTGGTCGCGGTGTTCGTGGCGAACGCGCTGCTCATCGAGCGGCTCGGCTGGGTGATCAGCGGCGGCCTGCTGTTCTGGGGCACGGCGTTCGCGCTCGGCAACCGGCACTACATACGCAATCTGCTGATCGCCGCGACGCTCTCCCTGACGACCTTCTACGCCTTCGCGATCGGCCTCGGCGTGAACCTCCCCGCCGGCGTGCTGCAAGGAATCCTGTGAGGCCGCGATGGACAACCTGAACAACCTCATGCAGGGCTTCGCGGACATCATGGACCCGCTGAATCTGCTGCTCGCCCTGGTCGGCGTGATCATCGGCACCGCGGTGGGCGTCCTGCCGGGCATCGGCCCGGCGATGACGGTGGCCCTGCTGCTGCCCATCACCTACGGCATGGAGCCGGTGCAGGCGTTCATCATGTTCGCCGGCATCTTCTACGGCGGCATGTACGGCGGCTCGACGACGTCGATCCTGCTGAACACCCCGGGCGAGTCCTCGTCGGTGGTCACCGCCATCGAGGGCAACAAGATGGCGAAGGCGGGCCGAGCCGCCCAGGCGCTGGCGACGGCGGCGATCGGCTCCTTCGTGGCGGGCACCATCGGCACCCTGCTGCTGGTCCTGATCACCCCGTTCGTGGTGGACTTCGCGGTCAGCCTGGGCGCGCCGGACTACTTCGCGCTGATGCTGCTGTCGTTCATCGCCGTGACGTCGATCCTGGGCTCGTCCCGCATCCGCGGCTTCATATCCCTGCTCCTCGGCCTGACGATCGGCCTGGTCGGCATCGACACGGTCTCGGGCCAGCAGCGCCTGACCCTCGGCATACCGCAGCTGGCCGACGGCATCGACGTCGTCGTGGTCGCCGTCGGCATCTTCGCGGTCGGCGAGGCGCTGTGGGTGGCCGCGCATCTGCGCCGCCGGCCGGCCGAGGTGATACCCGTCGGCCGCCCGTGGATGGGCCGGCAGGACTGGAAGCGGTCCTGGAAGCCCTGGCTGCGGGGGACGGCGTACGGCTTCCCGTTCGGCGCGCTGCCGGCCGGTGGCGCGGAGATCCCGACGTTCCTGTCGTACGCCACCGAGAAGCGGCTGACCAAGCACCCCGAGGAGTTCGGCAAGGGCGCCATCGAGGGTGTGGCGGGCCCGGAGGCCGCGAACAACGCCTCCGCCGCGGGCACCCTGGTCCCGATGCTGGCGATCGGCCTGCCGACCAACGCCACGGCGGCGGTCATGCTGGCCGCCTTCCAGTCGTACGGCATCCAGCCCGGGCCCCTGCTCTTCGAGCGTGAGGCGAGCCTGGTCTGGGTCCTGATCGCCAGCCTCTTCGTCGGCAACCTGCTGCTGTTGCTGCTGAACCTGCCGCTGGCCCCGGTGTGGGCGAAGCTGCTCCAGATCCCGCGCCCCTACCTGTACGCGGGCATCCTCTTCTTCGCCACGATGGGCGCCTACGCCGTCAACGCGCAGCCGCTCGATCTGTTCATCCTCCTCACCCTGGGCCTGCTGGGCTTCGCCATGCGACGCTTCGGGCTGCCGGTCCTGCCGCTGATCGTCGGCGTGATCCTCGGCCCGCGCGCGGAGCTCCAGGGCCGGCGCTCCCTCCAGCTGTCCGGCGGCGAGATGTCGGGGCTGCTGGGCGGACCGGTGTCGTACACGGTCTACACGGTGATCGTCCTGGTCCTGGTGTGGCCGCTGATCCGCAGATTCGTCGTACGTCCCCTGCGCGCGCGTAGCGCCGCCTGAGCATCTGGAGAAAACGAGATGACCATCCTGGTCGGCTACGTCCCCTCACCGGAGGGGGAGGCGGCCCTGCGCGCGGCGATCGACGAGGCCCGCCGGCGCAAGGAGAAACTCCTGGTCGTGAACACCACGCGGGGCGACTCCCTGGTGGATCCCCGCTTCGCGCAGGAACCCGATCTGAGCCATGTCCGCGAGGACCTCGCGGCCCTCGGCATCGACTTCGACATCCGCCAGGTCCTGGGCGCCCGTGACGCCGCCGAGGAGATCATCGACCTCGCGGAGACCAAGGACGCCTCCCTGGTGGTGATCGGGCTGCGGCGGCGCAGCGCGGTCGGCAAGCTGATCATGGGTTCGGCGGCCCAGCAGATCCTGCTGGGCGTGGGCTGCCCGGTCCTGGCCGTGAAGGCGGAGGGCTGACATGGTGCTGCGGACCTTCGGCTGGTCGTTCGCCGTCACGGCGCTCGGCCTCGCCTTCGCCGCGTGGCAGTGGGGCTGGGAGGCATTCGGGATCGTGCTGATCCTGTCGGTCCTGGAGATATCGCTGTCCTTCGACAACGCGGTCGTCAACGCCGGCGTGCTGAAGAAGATGAATGCCTTCTGGCAGCGCATCTTCCTCACCCTCGGCATCCTGATCGCGGTGTTCGGCATGCGGCTGGTGTTCCCGGTCGTGATCGTCGCCATCAGCGCCAAGGTCGGGCCCGTGGAGGCGGTCCGGCTCGCCCTGGACGACCCCGGCCGCTACCAGGACCTGGTCACCGACGCGCACCCGGCGATCGCGGCCTTCGGCGGCATGTTCCTGCTGATGATCTTCCTGGAGTTCATCCTGGAGGATCGCGAGATCAAGTGGCTGGCCTGGCTGGAGCGCCCGCTCGCGAGGCTCGGCAAGATCGACATGCTGGCGGTCTGCCTGGCTCTGATCGCCCTGCTCGCGACGGCGCTGACCTTCGCCGGCCACGCCCACGTCAGCACCGGCCACGCGGACAAGACCGCCACCGTGCTGCTGTCCGGGGTCGCCGGTCTGATCACGTATCTCGTGGTCGGCGGTCTCTCCGGGTTCTTCGAGGACCGGCTCGAAGAGGAGGAGGAACACGAGCACGAGGAGGAGGAGAGGGCCCGGGCCGAGGGCCGGCCGGTCTCGGCGGTCGCGCTCGCCGGCAAGGCCGCGTTCTTCCTCTTCCTCTACCTGGAGGTCCTGGACGCGTCGTTCTCCTTCGACGGCGTGATCGGCGCCTTCGCCATCACCAACCACATCTTCTGGATGGCGCTCGGCCTCGGCATCGGCGCGATGTACGTCCGTTCGCTCACGGTCTACCTGGTCCGGCAGGGCACCCTCGACGACTACGTCTACCTGGAGCACGGCGCCCACTACGCCATCGGCGCCCTCGCCGCGATCCTGCTGATCACCATCCAGCACCAGATCAGCGAGATCATCACGGGCCTGATCGGTGTGGTCCTGATCGCCGCGTCCTTCCTCGCCTCGGTTCGCCGCAACAGGGCGCTGGAGGCGTCCGGGGCGGACGGGACGGACGGGACGGCCGCGGACGGGACGGACGACGCTCAGGACGAGCGGGACGAGAAGGCGGAGGTGACGTCGGGGGCGTGAGACGCGGCCGGGCCTCCGGGGCGGGGCTTTCGGGCGGGACACAAGGCGTGATCCGGGGCAAACGTGGTCCACGACATAGGCGTTTTCGCCCGATTATGGCTAGCTGGATGTGTTTGCCTCGCGCACAGCGTCGCGTCATCCACGCGCCGTCCTCGTCGATCGCCCGCCCTGGAGACTCATGCGCCTCCGCGCCCCCTCCGTCCCGCGAACCGTCTCGGCTCGCCGTATCAGCTCGCTTCCGCCCCTGGCCCTGGCCGGCGGTGCCCTCACCGTCGGCATCGGCGGCCTGTATCTCGCCGGGCTGCTGCTCTCGGGCGGCGACATAGAGGGCGGCACGACAGTGCGCGGCGTGGACATCGGGGGCCTGAGCCGGGCGGAGGCCGTCAAGAAGCTGGAGGACCGACTGGGACCGGCCGGCGCCCGCGAGCTGACCGTGACGATCGGTGACCGCAGGACCACCGTCGATCCTTCGAAGGTCGGCATCACCTTCGACTACGAGAGGACCGTGGACCGCGCGGGCCGCACCGAGAACGCCGACCCGTTCAGCGTGATCGGCGGCCTCTTCAGCTCGGGCGGCCCGGTCGAGCCGGCCGTGCACGTCGACGAGGACAAGGCCCACGGCACGCTGAAGAAGATGGCGAAGGCGCTCGACCAGAAGGTCCGCGAGGGCGCCGTCGGCTTCGAGAACGGCCAGGTGCGGCCGGTCACCCCGCACAGCGGCCACGCCCTCGACACGGACGCCGCTGTCGGCACCCTGAGCACCGCCTTCCTGGAGGGCGACGCCAAGGCCGTCACCGCCCTGCCCACCCATGAGACGAAGCCCAAGGTCACCGAGCGGGAGATGCGCCGGGCGGTGCGCGAGTTCGCGGAGCCCGCCATGTCGGCGCCCGTCACCCTCACCGCGGCCGACCGGCGCTTCAGCATCGAGCAGCCCGTCCTGGGCGAGCACCTTCGGATGCGCGCGGACGACGCCGGGCACCTCACGCCGAAGCTGGACGCCGCGGGCCTGCGCGCCGACCCCGCCGTGGCCCACCCCCTGTCCACGCTGCCCGCCCGGGCGCACAACGCCGAGCTGCGCCTCGTCGGCAACCGGGTCGGGGTGGCCGAGGACGGCCGGGCCGGACATGTCGTCACCGACAAGGCGCTGGGCAAGGCCGTGATGCCGCTGCTCACCCGGCGGGGCGCCGCCCGCAGCGGCGAGATCGCCACGCTCGTGGCCGAGCCGCAGGTGACCCGCGCGAACGTCGAGCGGCTCGGCCTGCGCGAGCAGATGTCCTCCTTCACCGTCAACTTCGAACCGGCGCCGTACCGCTCGCGCAACATCGGCCGCGCGGTGGAACTGATCAACGGCTCCGTCGTCATGCCCGGCAAGGACTGGAGCTTCAACCGGACCGTCGGCGAGCGCACCGAGGCCAACGGCTTCGTGGAGGGTGTGATGATCCTCAACGACGAGTTCACCAGGGCGCCCGGCGGCGGTGTGTCGGCGGTGGCGACGACCATGTTCAACGCGATGTTCTTCGCCGGCGTCAAACCTCTGGAGCACGGCGCCCACTCGTTCTACATCGAGCGCTACCCGGAGGGCCGTGAGGCGACGGTGGCCTGGGGCAGCCTGGACCTGAGGTTCAACAACGACTCGGGCCACGCCATCTACATCCAGGCCCATTCCACCGACTCCTCGGTGACGATCTCCTTCCTGGGCACCCGCAAGTACGACGACATCGGTGCGATCAAGAGCCCGCGCACCAATGTGAAGCAGCCCGAGCGGAAGGTGAGCACGGCCGAACGGTGCGTCCCGCAGACTCCGTTGGAGGGCTTCGACGTGGCCGTGCAGCGGGTCTTCGTCCAGGACGGCCAGGTGGTGCGGCGCGAGCCGTTCCGCACGCACTACCACCCGCGTGACGAGATCGTCTGCGAGCCGCAGTCGCCGTAAGGACCGTAGCCCGGCCGTGTGACATGCCCCGGCCCGAAGCGGCCGCCCAGCGTGCCGGTGCGGCCCAACCACGGCGCGTGGTGCTTGGGTCGGGGCACCGGGCACGCGGCGGTTCTGGCACCGGGCTGCTCATGTCCCCGTGCGGACCGGCGGCCGATCCACTCCCGGCCTTCCCCCACCGTGTCGCCCGCCACCGGTGACGCGTGCCGTCCCAGACGCCGAAGGAGAGATCGCGATGGCAGGAACGGCCGACGACAAGGCGCCGGCGCTGAACGCCCAGCTGCTCAGGGGCCAGAAGGCGCTGGTGACCGGCGCCAACTCGGGCATCGGCCTGGCGACCGCGGTCGCCCTTGGCCGGGCCGGGGCGGACGTCGTGGTGAACTACGTCGCCGGCGCGGACGAGGCCGAGAAGGTCGTGGAGCAGATCAAGGCCCACGGGGTCCGCTCCTACGCCCACCAGGCCGACGTGTCCGACGAGGACCAGGTCGTGGCCATGGTCGCGCAGATGGTGGAGGAGTTCGGCACCATCGACATCATGGTGGCCAACGCGGGCCTCCAGCGGGACGCGCCCCTGACCGACATGACGCTCGCCCACTGGCAGAAGGTCATCGACGTCAATCTGACGGGCCAGTTCCTGTGCGCCCGCGAGGCCGCCAAGGAGTTCATGCGCCGGGGCGTGGTCGAGGAGGTGTCCCGCTCGGCCGGGAAGATCATCTGCATGAGCTCCGTCCACCAGGTCATCCCCTGGTCGGGGCACGTGAACTACGCCTCCTCCAAGGGCGGGGTGGGCATGCTGATGCAGACCCTCGCCCAGGAGCTGGCCCCGCAGCGGATCAGGGTCAACGCGATCGCGCCGGGCGCCATCCGCACCCCGATCAACTACGACGCCTGGTCCACTCCGGAGGCCGAGGCCGACCTGCTGCGGCTGATCCCGTACAAGCGGGTGGGCGACCCGGAGGACATCGCCAACGCCGCGGTCGCGATGGCGTCCGACCTGCTCGACTACGTCGTGGGCAGCACGCTCTACGTCGACGGCGGCATGACGCTCTTCCCCGGCTTCGCCACCGGCGGCTGACCCCCCGGGCAGGGGTGCCCGCACCCGCGTCCCGGCCCGTCCGGTGTCCCCGTCCGGCGCACACCTCGCCGTTCCGCACCCCGCGACCCCGCGGGCCCAGACCACCGAGGCACACATGATCGGCACCGTGTCCCTGCTGGCGGCGAGCACCCCGCCCCAACTCCTGCCGGCCCGTGAGCTGATGGCGTTCACGCTCGCCTCGCACATCCTGCTGGTCCCGTTCGGTGTGGCCCTGCCGTTCATCACGCTGGTCATGCACCACCGGGGACTGCGCCGCAACGACCCCGTCGCGCTCAAGCTCGCCCGGCGCTGGTCGGCCGTGATGGCGATCCAGTTCGCCGTCGGGGTCGTCACCGGCACCGTGCTGTCCTTCGAACTCGGCCTGCTGTGGCCGGGGATGATGGGCCGCTGGGGTGACGTCTTCGGCCTCGGGTTCGGCGTCGAGGCGTGGGCGTTCTTCCTTGAGGCGATCCTGATCGCGATCTACCTCTACGGCTGGCGCCGCCTCAAGCCCTGGACGCACTTCTGGCTGGCCGTGCCGCTGCCGCTGACCGCGCTGCTGGGGGCGTTCGGCATCATCGCGGCCAACTCCTGGATGAACACGCCGCAGGGGTTCGAACTCGACGCGAACGGTGATCCCGTCCAGGTCGACGTACGGCAGGCGATCTTCACCCCGATCTTCGGCCCGGAGTACTGGCACTTCGTGGTGGCGATGTTCCTGACGGCCGGTTACCTGGTCGCCGGTGTGTACGCGGTCGGCTGGCTGCGCGGGCGCCGCGACCGGTATCACCGGCTCGGCTTCACGGTGCCGTTCACCGTGGCCGCGATCCTGACCCCGATCCAGTTCATGCTCGGCGACTCCGCCGCCCGGTCCGTCTTCCACAAGCAGCCGATCAAGTTCGCGGCCATGGAGATCGTCTGGGAGACGGACACCCATGTCCCCGAGTACCTGTTCGGGCGGCTGAACAGCGACGGATCGATCTCCGGCGGGATCAAGATCCCCCAACTGGACTCGATCCTCGCCGGCTTCAAACCCAGCACCAAGGTGACCGGGCTGACGTCGGTACCGGCCTCGGACCGTCCCAACGCCGTCCAGGCCACCATCGTCCACTGGGCGTTCGACATCATGGCCACCATCGGGAGCCTGCTGATCCTGCTCGCCCTCTGGTACGCCTGGTGCTGGTGGCGGCGCCGGGACCTGCCGCACAGCCGCTGGTTCTTCCGCTGCGCGGCGATCGCGGGCGCGGCCTGCCTGGTGACCGTGGAGTGCGGCTGGATCACCACCGAGGTGGGCCGTCAGCCCTGGATCGTCTACAACCACATGCGGGTCTCGGAGGCGGTGACCGACACCCGTGCCGGCTCGCTCTGGGCCATGCTCGGCATCGTCATGGCCGTGTACGTGTGCGTCTTCGGAGCGTTCCTCGCGGTCCTGCTGAAGATGCGGACGCGCTGGCGCATCGCCGACGAGGCCGACCCGACCGCCCGCACCGGGCCGCACCCGGAGACCGACACCCCCTACGGCCCCAGGGGCGAGCCCGAACCGGCGGGCGCCCGCACCGCGCCCGGTGACGGCTCCGGCGACTCCGCGGGCGGTGCGTCGTGATGGCCGACCTCATCGCCTGGGTGATGGTCCTCGCCATCGCCGCCTATGCCTGCGCCGGCGGCACCGACTACGGCGCCGGGTTCTGGGACCTGCTGGCCGGCGGGGCCGAACGCGGGCGGCGGCCCCGTTGGCTCATCGACCACGCCATGGCGCCGGTCTGGGAGACCAACAACGTCTGGCTGATCTTCGTCCTGGTCGTCATGTGGACGGGCTTCCCGACGCTGTTCCAGGCCGTGTTCACCGCCCTGTGGCTGCCGCTCGCCCTCGCCGCGGTCGGGCTGGTGCTGCGCGGCGCCGGGTTCGCCCTGCGCAAGCCGACCCGGCGGCTCGCCCGACGACGGATCTACGGTGCCGCGTTCGCCCTGGCGTCGCTGGTCACGCCGTTCTTCCTGGGGGCGGCGCTCGGCGCCGTCGCCGCCGGCCGGGTCGCCGTCAGCACGACCGCCACCGCGGACGCCTGGGCCAATCCGACGTCGGTCCTGACGGGCCTGCTGGCCGTCGCCGCCACCGCGTTCCTGGGAGCGGTGTTCCTCTGCTCCGACGCGCTGCGCTTCGACGCGGAGGACCTGGTGGACTACTTCCGGGTGCGCGCGCTGTTCGCCTTCGCCGCCGTCGTCGTCCTCGCGATCGTCGCCCTGCCCGTCACCCACGACGACGCCCGCTACGTCTGGGACGGGCTGACCAGCGGCTGGGGTCTGCTGCCGGTGATCCTGGCCGGGGTGTGCGGGGTTGCCACGGTGCTGCTCCTGCTTCGCCGGTCCTACGCGTGGACCCGGTACACCTCGGTGGCGAGCGTCGCGCTGATCGTCGTCGCCTGGGGCCTGGCGCAACGGCCCTATCTGCTGCCCACCTCCCTGACGGTGTCCGAGGCGGCCGGTGCCGCGCACACCCTGCGCTGGCTGGCGATCGTCACGGTCATCGCCGTCGTCCTGGTCGGCCCGGCGCTGGTGCTGCTCTACCGGCTCGACACCATGGGCACCCTGGAGCCGCTCACGGACGCCGACACCGGGGCCGCGAAGGCGCCGGGGGACAACTACTGACCCGCCGTCCCGTCAGCGCAGCCGTTCGGCGATGTGGTCACCGACCCGCAGGGCGTTCGCCATGGCGGTCAGTGACGGGTTCACCGCACCGATGCTCGGGAAGAAGCCGGTGTCCACGACGTAGAGGTTGTCGAGATCGTGGGCCTTGCAGTGCACGTCGAGGGCGGAGCTGCGCGGGTCCGTGCCGAACCGTACGGTGCCGGCCTGGTGCGCGGTGGCCCCGATGGGCATGCCCTTGTGCAGGTAGAGGCTGTGCGGCAGCAGATGGTGCTCGTGCATGCCCAGGTGTTCGAGCATCCCGCGCAGCTTGTGCTGGAGGCGCTCGAGCCCGGCGATGTTGTTCTTCTCGTCCAGGGCGAGATGGACCCCGTCGTCCTCGTCGAGGGTGACGCGGCTCTCGGGCAGCGGGAGGTCCTCCCCGCACAGCCAGAAGTCGACGGCGTGGTGGGCGAGCGTCTCGAACGGCATGTCGGGCGCGACGGCGCCGGCCCAGCGGGGCGCCTCGCCGTGGATCTGGTCGGCGTCGGACTTGCCGAGCATCTGGATGCCGCCGAGCGGGAAGTCCCAGTCGTCCGCGCCCAGATACCAGTCGTGCAGCGCCAGGGTCTTCTGGAACCTGGTGGGGTTGGGCTCCTTCGACACGGCCATCAGGGCCAGGTTGTTGTGCCGCATGTAGTGGCGTCCCACCACGTCGGAGCTGTTGGCGAGGCCGCCCGGGTGCCGGTCGTTCGCCGAACGCAGCAGCAGTACGGCGGAGTTGACCGCGCCGCAGGCCACCACCACGATGTCGGCGCTGAACGACTCGGTCATGTCGCCGATTCGGGTGACCACCTTGGTGACGGTGCGCCCGGTCGGGTCGGTCTCCAGGCGCCGCACCTCGGCGCCGGTCACCATCGTGACGTTGTCGTGCCGCAGCGCCGGATCGACGCAGATCACCTGCGCGTCGGACTTGGCGCCCAGCAGGCAAGGGAAGCCGTCGACCCGGTCGCAGCGGATGCAGGCGCTGGTGCGGGTCGCCCCGCCGTTCTCGTCCTGGGTGAGGTTCACGCCGATGGGCAGGTGGAAGGGGTGCAGGCCCCGCTTCTCCAGGTCGTCGCTCAACTGCTGGATGCGCGGCTCGTGCTCGACCGGGGGGTGCGGGTACTGGCCGCTGACCTGACCTTCCGTCGGGTCCTCGCCGTGCCGGCCGTGCACCAGGTAGAGCTGCTCGGCCTGGGTGTAGTACGGCTCCAGGTCCTCGTAGCGGATCGGCCAGGCCGGTGAGACGCCGTCGTGGTGGCGCAGCTCGCCGAAGTCCTCGGGCCGCAGCCGGAAGAGCGCGGCGCCGTAGAACTTGGTGTTGCCGCCGACGTAGTAGTTGACCTCCGGCGGGAACTCCTTGCCGTGCTTGTCGTACCAGAACTCCGGGGCGCGGTACTTGCCCTTGATGAAGACGGCGGTGGACTCCCAGTTGTCGCGCTCACGCGGCAGGTAGTCGCCGCGTTCCAGGATCAGGACGCGTTTGCCGGTGGGGGCCAGCCGGTGGGCGAGTGTGCCGCCGCCCGCTCCCGTGCCGATGATGATGACGTCGTAGTGCCGGTCGTCGGCCATGCGCAGACCCCCGTTCCGGGAGTGGAACATGTGCCCCCTGTTTCGACGGTATCGGCCGCCTCCGGGAGCGGCGACTCGGCGGGGATCCCGGGCCTGCTCAGAGGACCGCGATCGGATTGACCGGCGAGCCGGTGGCCTCCGGCAGCCGCAGGGGCGCGACGACACAGAGGAACGACCAGCGCCCCTCCTCCTCGCACACCTGCGCCAGGTCCTCGAACTGGAGGTAGTCCAGCAGGTACAGGCCCATGGCGTGGATCGCCAGCACGTGTACGGGGAAGTCGACGCCGTCGGTGCAGCTCGGGGCGGTGTCGTTGTTGCCGTCGCCGCCGAGCACGGCGACCCGGCGCTCCGCGAGGAACTCCATCGCGGACGGATGCAGCCCGGCGCGCGCCCGCGCCACGTGCCAGGCGCCCAGCTCGGCGCGGCGCAGCCGGTGGCCGACCCGGACGAACAGCAGGTCGCCCTCGGTCACCCGGACGTCCTGGGCGCGCTCGGCCGCGCCGAGGTCGTCGGCACTCACGTGATCACCCGGTTCGAGCCAGGGCACGCCGCGCAGCCGCGGGATGTCCAGGAGCACGCCACGGCCCACGATGCCGTCGTGGGCGGCGTCGATCGCGAGCGCGGTGGCGCCGCCCTCGGTGACGGTGCTCGCGGGGACGCCGCCGTGCAGGGTGCCGTCGTAGATCACATGGCACAGGGCGTCGACATGGCTGTCGGCGTCGCCGTGGACGTTCATGGCGAAGCAGTCCATGGCGAAGTGGAGTCCGCTCCCGGACTCGCCGGACCGCCCGGGCCACTGGCTCATCCGGTGCCTGGCGGGCTCCGGATCGTCGGGGCCGGGCGCCGTCTGCACCGGAGCGGCCATGGTTACCGTCCGGCCGGTGCGCACCTCACGGGTCGCGGCCAGCACCCGGGCGGGGTTGCGGGCGCCGCCTGCGTCGGCCTCGGCGGCGCGCCCCGCCAGGCGCCGGTACAGCGCGTCGAACTCGGCCGGGGTGAGCCTGGCGGGACGGGCATCGGTGGCCATGGCTCAGCGCCCCTGCGCAGCCGCGTCGAGCGCCTCGTCGAGAGTGAGGGCGGCCATGATCAGGGACAGATGCGTGAAGGCCTGGGGGAAGTTGCCGAGCTGCTCCCCGGAGGGGCCGATCTCCTCCGCGAAGAGGCCGACATGGTTGGCGTACGTCTGCATCTTCTCGAAGGTGTAGCGGGCCTGGGGCAGCCGTCCCGCGCGGGCCAGCGCGTCGACGTAGAGGAAGGTGCACAGGCTGAAGGTGCCCTCCGAGCCGCGCAGGCCGTCCGGGGAGGCCGCCGGGTCGTAGCGGTAGACGAGGCTGTCGGAGACGAGCCTGCGGTCCATCGCGTCCAGCGTCGACAGCCAGGTCCGGTCCCGGGCCGCGACGAAACCGACCCTGGGCATCAGCAGCAGCGAGGCGTCCAGCACGTCGCCGTCGTAGTGCTGGACGAAGGCCTGCTCCTTCTCGCTCCAGCCGCGCTCCACGACCTGGTCGAAGATGGCGTCCCGCGCCGCGCGCCACCGCTCAACGTCGGCCGGTCTGCGGAAGGTGTCGGCCAGCCGCATCCCGTGGTCGAAGGCGACCCAGGACATCACCCGGCTGTAGGTGAAGTTCCGCCGGCCGCCGCGGGTCTCCCAGATGCCCTCGTCCGGCCGGTCCCAGGCGTCGGCGAACCAGTCCAGTGTCCTGCTCAGCGTCCGCCAGCCCTCGAAGCTGGACTGCTGCGCGACCTCCTGCCCCTGGGAGACGGCGTAGAGGGCCTCGCCGTAGATGTCCAGCTGGAGCTGGTCGGCGGCGCCGTTGCCGATGCGGACCGGCGCGGAGCCGCGGTAGCCCTCGAAGTGGTCCAGGGTCTCCTCCGGCAGGTCGGGGCTGCCGTCGACCCGGTACATCGTCTGGAGCGGCTCCCCCTCCTTGCCCTCGCGCTCGCGCAGCCGGTCCACCAGCCAGTGGACGAAGGAGACGGCCTCCTCGGCGAACCCGAGGTCCAGCATGACCCGCACGGACAGCGCGGAGTCGCGCACCCAGGTGAACCGGTAGTCCCAGTTGCGCTCCCCGCCGATCTGTTCGGGCAGGCCCATGGTGGCGGCCGCGATCAGGGCGCCGGTGGGGGCGTAGGTGAGGAGCTTGAGGGTGATGGCCGAGCGGTGCACCAGCTCGGGCCAGCGGCCCTGGTAGCGGCACTGGCGCAGCCACTTCCGCCAGAACAGGGCGACTTCCTCGAACTGTCCGGTCAGCCCGTCGACGGACGGGGGGTCGGGCGCGGCGCCGCCGGGCGCGCAGACGGTGAACACCGCGCCGCCCGACTCGCCGGCCCGCAGCGTCACCCGGCCGCGCACGTCCCGGCCGTCCGGTTCCAGCGGGAAGGAGCAGCGCAGGTGGGCGTCGATGCCGGGGGCCCGGAACAGGGCGCCGTCCGCGTCGAGTTCGAGCTCGTGCTCGGCGCGGCCGTAGTCGAAGCGCGGCCGGCATTCGAGGGTGAAGTCGACCGTGCCACGCACGACCCGGACGACCCGGATCAGGGTGTGCCGGTCGGTGGCCGTGCGGCTGTTGTCGAGCGGCATGAAGTCGAGGACCTCGCCGACCCCGTCCGGTGACATGAACCGGGTGACCAGGATGGCGGTGTCGGGGTAGTAGAGCTGCCGGCAGGTCCCCTCGGGATGCTCGGGGGACAGCCGCAGATAGCCGCCGCGGTCGTGGTCGAGCAGGGCGGCGAAGACGCTGGGCGAATCGAACCGGGGGGCGGCGAACCAGTCGACGACGCCCTGCGAGGAGACGAGGGCGGCGGTCTGGAGGTCGCCCACCAGCCCGTGTTCGGCGATGGGGGGATAGCGGTCCATTGCGGCTCCGAAATCTCTGAGGAGCAATCTCGGACGGGCCCTGTTCCCACTATCGGGCAACCGCCCCGGTGCCGCCCGCCCTGTCGGTTTGCCGACCGCTCTCCCCGTGGGCGTTACTGAATGTTGCCAGAAGAACACGGAGGGCGAGGCACGGAAGGGGCCGTCATGCAGATGATCCACCTCAGGCTGGTGAGCCCCGCCGATCTCACCCCTCGGGTGTTCGAGCTGCTGACCGGCGACCGCTTCGTCTTCAACCTGGTTCTCCTGCCGGTGCGGGCTCAGCGTCCCACCGGCGACACGATCGTGTGCGACGTCCTGGCGGGCGGCGCGAACACCGTCCTGCGCGGGCTGCGCGAGCTCGGTCTCGACCGGCGCGGGTCCATGGTGATCGAGCCGGTGGAGATCGCGTTCTCCGGCATCGCCGCCGAGACGGAACGGCAGCAGCTCGGTCCGCTCGCCCACGCGCCCGTCTGGGAGGAGGTCGAGGCACGCATCCGCGCGGAGGGCACGTACGTGCCGAGTTTCTACGTCTATCTCGTCATCGCCGGTCTCCTCGCGGCGTCGGGCATCTTCACCAACTCGCAGATCCTCATCGTCGCGGCGATGGTGGTCGGGCCGGAGTACGGCGCCATCACCAGCGTCGCGCTGGGTATCGACCACCGCAGCGGCACCAGGATCCGGCAGGGCCTGCTCGCGCTGACCAATGGTTTCCTGCTGGCCATCGCGGTGACGCTGGTGTTCTCGTGGGTGATCCGGGTCCGCGACCTGCAGCCCACGGCCTTCGAACTGGGCATCAGGCCCGTCTCCTCGCTCATCGACGCCCCCAACTTCTTCTCCGTCGTCGTGGCGGTGCTGGCCGGAGTCGTCGGCATCATGTCGCTGACCCAGGCCAGGACGAGCGCGCTGCTCGGCGTCTTCATCTCGGTCACCACGATCCCGGCCGCCGCGGGCATCGGCGTGTCGCTCGCGTTCTCCGACTGGGACCAGGCACGCGGCTCACTGGCCCAACTCCTGCTCAACATCGTGCTGTTGATCGTGGTGGGCGTGCTGACGCTCAGGTTCCAGCGGTTCATCTGGCGGCGCATCGGCCGACACAGTGGGCGCACCGAGGCACGCTGAGCCTCTCCCCTCAGCCCTCCTCCGGCGCTCCCCCGGGTCGATCCGGCACCGGTCCGATCATGACGGCGACGTCACCGGGCCGCGGCTCGGGCGGGTCACCGCCGCCCGCGGGCTCCAGCCGGCCGCCGGCCCGCACCAGGAGCAGCAGGTCGTACTCGCGCGGGACCGGGCCCTCGAACCGCCGCGCCACGATGCGGGCACCCTGCGCGTACCGCTCGGACACGGCGAGCCGGCTGAGCCGCGGAGCGAGCAGCGTCTCCCCGGTGCCGTACGGGGCCACCACTCCGTACTCGCGGCTGCGCGGGCCGAGGCGGTGAACCGGCACCCCTGCGCCGCGGCGCAGCACCATCGACGCCAGCGCGTTGAAGTCGTCCTCGTCCGTGAGGAACAGCACCGCGGTGATGCCTTCGAGCCGGGCACCGCGTCCGGTGGCCGCCGCCAGCAGCTCCCCCGGCGCCAGTTCGAGGCCCGCCGCCCGGATACGCCCCCGCTGTTCCTCGGAACTGGCCCACATCAGCACCTCAGGCCCCGCCGACCGCAGGGCGCGCCCGAGCGCGACGGCCCAGGGGTCGCCGCCGACCAGCAGCGGGCGGGCGCGGGTGGTCCGGGTGGCACCGAGACGCCGTGCGACGGGGACCGCGGTCAGGCCGTACAGCGTCACGGTCGCGGCGATGACCAGGAAGGTGACCGGCAGGATCTTCGAGGCCCCGCCGATGCCCGCGGCGACCAGACCGGTGGCGAAGGTCGACGCGTTGGCCGCGGCCACGATGCCGCGCGGCGCCATCCACGCGAGGAAGCCGCGCTCGCCACGGCTCAGGCCGGCCCCGAGCGTCGCCAGCCACACGGCCAGCGGACGGGCGACCAACACGAGGACCGCGACCAGGCCGAGGGCCGGCAGGACCACATGGTGCAGCGAGTCCGGGGTGACCGAGGCGGAGATGCTCACGAACAGCAGGCCGATGATGAGCTGCACCAGCGTCTCGAGGAAGGGCCGTTCCTCCGGCACGTCGAACCGGGGCAGATGCACCACCGCCAGCCCCATGACGATCGCGGCGATCAGCCCGGAGTCCGCGCGGACCATGTCGCAGGCCGCCGCCACCGCGATCACCGTGGCCAGCTGCGCGGAGGTGGCCTGCACCTCGCTCGGCCGCAGCCGGACCAGCAGCAGCCACAGCAGGGCCGTCCCCACGACGGCCCCGGCCAGACCGGTCCCGACACTGATCGCGAACTGCACGAGCTGGGTGCCGTCGCCCCTGGTGCCGCCGTCGTCGAGGACGGCGGCGAAGACCAGGGCGCCCAGGACGGCGCCGACCGGGTCGACGAGGGAGCCCTCCCAGACGAGGATCCGCTGGAGCCGATCTGCCGGCCGAACGAAGGCCAGCAGCGGTCCGACGACGGTCGGCCCCGACACCACGAGGATCGCGCCGAGCATCACCGCGGCCTGACTCGACATCCCCAGCACGGGCACGGCGAACAGGGTGGTGAACGCCCAGGACACGGCCACGCCGACCACGATCAGCCGGAGCACGGTGCGGCGCTCACGACCGCGCAGCAGGCGCAGATCGAGCCCCAGCCCGGCGTCGTAGAGGATCACCGCGACGGCGAGCGACACCAGCGGCTCGAAGGCCGCGCCCAGCAGCCGCTCGGGGTGGATGTCGTCGGTCAGCGCGCCCGCGACGAAGCCGGCCGGCAGCAGGACGATCAGCGCGGGGATGCGCGCACGTGAGGCGAGGATCTGGGAGCCGACCGCGAGCACGAAGGTCAGCCCCACTCCGAAGAGGACCTCGTCGGTCGTCACCGCTCGCTTTCCCCGGCTTCTCCCCCGCTTGAGTCGCTCGTCGTTCGCGTCTCATGCTCACTCGGCGGGGAGTTCCTCGCATCTCCGACGGGTGTGCGGCGGATTCCGGTCCGGGAAACCGGAGTTGACGCCTCGTACGGAACGTTTCTTCGCGAAAGAGACGTGCGTGGTGGGGCGGGTGGGACTCGAACCCACGGCCGACGGATTATGAGTCCGCTGCTCTAACCGGCTGAGCTACCGCCCCATAGCGGCGTGTCGCGTACAAGTGTGCGCGCCGTCTGCCGCAGCATAGCCGCTCATACGATCTCCTGCTTCGTATGGTCGACTTCGCATGCCCTGAAGGACTCCGCTCCGACCTGCACGGTTCCCGCCGCAGGTGATCAAGCATGAAAAAGGACCCCCAAGGGGGTCCTCGTTCAGCGTGCTCCCCCGACTGGACTCGAACCAGTAACCTGCCGGTTAACAGCCGGCTGCTCTGCCAATTGAGCTACGGAGGACCGAGCTCCCCGGACTGGACTCGAACCAGTAACCTGCCGGTTAACAGCCGGCTGCTCTGCCAATTGAGCTACCGAGGAAGGTCTCGTTTTGCATCGAACGCACCTACCTGGGTATTCGCCAGGGGGCGTGCGCTCGCTGCGACACATACATTAGCGCAAGCAGGGGGGTGCTCCGCCAATCGGTTCCCCCCGGCACCGACGCCGCACCAGGGACCTACTCAAGGGAAGGGTGGCAGCCATGCGCTACCGGCTCACGTTCGTCATCGGAGTAGCCGTCGGTTACGTCCTCGGGACACGCGCCGGACGCGAGCGCTACGAGCAGCTGAAGAAGACCGCCCGGGACATCTCCCAGAACCCCGCGGTGCGCAACACCGCGGAGTCGGCGGCGCAGCAGGGCCGGGTGTTCGCGGGCAAGGCGTACCACACGGTCAGCGAGAAGGTCGGCGACCGGGTCCCGGAAACAGTGGCCCAACGAGTCCGCTCCCTACGGGAGCGCAGCGCCCACAACGGAGGCGCGGAGGACGACTGGGGCACCAGCAACACATGACAGCACCTCTTGGGCGCCGGGTACAGCAGCCCACTCAGGGGCTCGGGGAACTGCGCGACCGGCCCCCCACGCACCTGCACCCGAAAGCCGCCACGAACCCCCACGACGCCCACGGCCCAAGCAAGCGCAGCGCTACGGCACAATTTGGGCCATGGGGATAGTCGCCGGGCTGGACAGTTCGCCCGATTTCACGCGCATCGTCGTCTGCGACACGGACACAGGCGCCGTGCTCAGGCAGGGGTACGCCCCGCACCCGGGGGAGTCGCCGGAGGGCGGCGCGCGTCCCTCCGACGTCGACCCGCAGGCCTGGCTGCTCTCACTCGGTGAGGCGGCCACCGGCGGGCTGCTCGAAGGTGTGCAGGCCATCGGCGTGTCGGCGCAGCAGAACGCGCTGGTCCCGCTCGACGCGCAGGGCAACACCGTGCGCCCCGCGATGGTCGGCGGCGACAAGCGCGCCCAGGTCGCGGCGGCGGATCTGATCGACGCGCTGGGCGGGCGCGGGGCCTGGGCGCAGGCGGTGGGCTGTGTGCCGCAGGCCGCGCAGCCGGTGACCAAGCTGCGCTGGCTCGCCAAGACCGAGCCGGAGAACGCCGCGCGCACCGCCGTACTCATGCAGGCGCACGACTGGCTGGTGTGGCAGCTTCTGGGCCGGCCCGTGAGAAGGACCACAGACCGGGGCGGCGCCTCCGGCACCGGCTACTGGTCGGCCGCGGCCGGCGGCTACCGCACCGATCTCGTCGAGCTGGCGCTCGGCCACCAGGCCATGCTGCCCGAGGTGATCGGGCCGGCGGAGGCGGCCGGTACGACTCCGGAGGGGCTGCTGATCTCCGCGGGGACGGGCGAGACCATGGCCGCCGCCTTCGGGCTCGGCATCGGGCTCGGCGACGCCGTCGTGTCGCTCGGCGCGTCCGGTTCCGTGATGGCCGTGCACCCCGAGGCGCTCGTCGACAGCTCCGGGATGATCACCTCCCTGGCCGACGCGACCGGCATGCACCTCCCGGTCGTCACCACACTCAACGCCGTGCGCACCCTGCGCGGCACCGCCGAACTCCTCGGCGTGCCGGACCTGGAGGGCCTGTCGGACCTGGCGATGAAGTCGACGCCGGGCTCCCACGGCCTGGTGTTCCTGCCCTACCTGGAGGGTGAGCGGACGCCGAACCTGCCGCACACCGCGGGCACGCTCGCGGGGCTGCGGCGGGAGTCGATGAAGCCGGAGCATCTGGCGCGGGCCGCGTTCGAGGGCATGCTGTGCGGGCTCGCGGACGCGCTCGACGTGCTGCGCGGCCGGGGTGTCGAGGTGCGGCGGGTCTTCCTGCTCGGCGCGGTGGCCGAGCTGCCGGCCGTGCAGGCGGCGGCGCCCGCGCTGTTCGGGACGCAGGTCGTCGTACCGCAGCCCGCGGACTACGCGGCGCGAGGGGCCGCCCGGCAGGCCGCGTGGGCGCTCGGCGCGTCGCAGGGCTCGCTCGACCCGCGCACCCCGCCCATCTGGCAGGGCGCGGCGGCGCAGGTCCTGGAACCCGGCGAGGAACTGGCGGTGGGCCAGGCGGTGCGCCAGCAGTTCGTGTCGGTGCGCGAGCAGACCCATCCCGGGGCGTTCCGGTCGTAGCGGCCGGGGCGTTTCGGTCGTGGCGAGACGGGCGCTGTGGATCTTCGGAAGGTAAGAGAGAGGTAGGAACCGGACCCGGAAGGCCGTATGAGGGGGCGCTGACGGCTTAATCGGTTGAGGTAACGCCGCTGGAGTGTTCGACGATAGGGGCCAGGGGCAACCAAAGGCCGCCCCGTCGCCGACTCCGAGAGAAGCAGCGTGCTCATACGACTTCTGCGGACCCACCTCAGTCCGTACCGAAAACCCATCGCCTTGCTGGTGCTGCTGCAGTTCCTGCAGACCTGCGCCACTCTCTACCTGCCCACGCTGAACGCGGACATCATCGACAAGGGTGTCGTCAACGGCGACACCGGCTACATCCTGAGCTACGGCGCCCTGATGATCGGCATCTCGCTGGCGCAGGTCGTGTGCAACATCGGTGCCGTCTACTACGGCGCCCGCACCGCCTCGGCGCTCGGCCGGGACGTACGGGCCGCCGTCTTCGACCGGGTGCAGTCCTTCTCGGCGCGTGAGCTCGGCCACTTCGGCGCGCCGTCGCTGATCACCCGGACGACCAATGACGTCCAGCAGGTGCAGATGCTGGCGCTGATGACGTTCACGCTGATGGTGTCGGCGCCCATCATGTGCGTCGGCGGGATCGTGCTGGCGCTCGGCCTGGACGTGCCGCTGTCCGCGGTGCTGGTCGCCGTGGTGCCCACCCTCGGCATCAGCGTGACCCTGATCGTGCGTCGGCTGCGGCCGCTGTTCCGGACCATGCAGGTGCGCCTGGACACGGTGAACCGGGTGCTGCGCGAGCAGATCACCGGCAACCGGGTGATCCGCGCGTTCGTGCGCGACGAGTACGAGCAGAGCCGGTTCCAGAAGGCCAACGCCGGGCTGACCGACATGGCGCTGGGCACCGGCAACCTGCTCGCGCTGATGTTCCCGATCGTCATGACGGTGGTGAACCTGTCGTCCATCGCGGTGGTGTGGTTCGGCGCCCACCGCATCGACTCGGGCGGCATGCAGATCGGTGACCTGACGGCGTTCCTCGCCTATCTGATGCAGATCGTGATGTCCGTGATGATGGCCACCTTCATGTTCATGATGGTGCCGCGCGCGGAGGTGTGCGCCGAGCGCATCCAGGAGGTCCTGGACACCTCCTCCAGCGTGGTGCCGCCGACCGCGCCGGTGCGGGAGCTGCGCCGGCACGGTCATCTGGAGATCCAGGGCGGCGGGTTCCGCTACCCGGGTGCCGAGGAGCCGGTGCTGAAGTCGATCGACCTGGTCGCGCGGCCGGGTGAGACGACGGCCGTGATCGGCTCGACGGGCAGCGGCAAGTCGACCCTGCTGGGGCTGGTCCCCCGGCTGTTCGACGCTACCGACGGCCGGGTGCTGGTGGACGGGGAGGACGTGGCGAGGATCGACCCGCAGCTCCTCGCGAAGACCGTCGGCCTGGTGCCGCAGAAGCCGTACCTGTTCGCCGGGACGGTGGCGACCAACCTCCGCTACGGCAATCCGGAGGCGACGGACGAGGAGCTGTGGCACGCGCTGGAGGTGGCGCAGGCCAAGGAGTTCGTGGAGCGTCTGGAGGGCGGGCTGAACGCGCCCGTAGCCCAGGGCGGCACGAACGTCTCGGGCGGTCAGCGGCAGCGGCTCGCGATCGCGCGCACGCTGGTGCAGCGCCCGGAGATCTATCTCTTCGACGACTCCTTCTCCGCCCTCGACTACGCCACCGACGCCGCCCTGCGCGCCGCGCTCCAGCGTGAGACGTCCGAGGCGACCGTCGTCATCGTCGCGCAGCGGGTGGCGACCATCCGGGACGCGGACCGGATCGTGGTGCTGGACGAGGGCCGGGTCGTCGGCACGGGCCGGCACCACGAACTCATGGCGGACAACGAGACGTACCGGGAGATCGTGCTCTCCCAGCTGACGGAAGCGGAGGCCGCCTGATGGCCGGGCCCATGGGACGGATGATGGCCGGCGGCGGGCCCGATCAGCGGTCGCTGGACTTCAAGGTGTCGGGCCGGCGGCTGATCGCGCGGTTCAAGCCCGAGCGGATCACCATCTACGTGCTGCTGTTCTGCGTGGTGGTGAGCGTGGGCCTGTCGGTCGCGGGGCCGAAGATCCTCGGTGAGGCCACCGACCTGGTCTTCGCGGGCATCGTCGGGCGCCAGTTCAAGTCCGGGATGACCAAGGAACAGGTCCTCGCGGCCATGCGGGAGCGCGGCGACGACCAGATCGCCGACATGCTGCGCAGCACCGACTTCACGCCCGGCCAGGGCATCGACTTCGGGGCCGTGGGGAACGTCCTGCTGTTCGCGCTGGCCGTGTTCACGGTCGCCGGTCTGCTGATGGCGGTGGCGACGCGGCTGGTGAACCGGGCCGTGAACCGCACGATGTACCGGATGCGGGAGGACGTCCAGACGAAGCTGTCGCGGCTGCCGCTGTCGTACTTCGACAAGCGTCAGCGCGGTGAGGTGCTGTCGCGGGCGACCAACGACATCGACAACATCGGGCAGACTCTCCAGCAGTCGATGGGGCAGCTGATCAACTCGGTGCTGACCATCATCGGTGTGCTGGCGATGATGTTCTGGGTGTCGTGGCTGCTGGCGCTGGTCGCGCTGGTGACCGTGCCGTTGTCGTTCTTCGTCGCCACGCGCGTGGGCAAGCGGTCGCAGCCGCACTTCGTGCAGCAGTGGCGTACGACCGGCAAGCTCAACGCGCACGTGGAGGAGATGTACACCGGGCACACCCTGGTGAAGGTGTTCGGGCGGCAGGAGGAGTCGGCCAGGCAGTTCGCCGAGCAGAACGACGCACTGTACGAGGCCGGGTTCAAGGCACAGTTCAACAGCGGTGTCATGCAGCCGCTGATGCTGTTCGTGTCGAACCTGAACTACGTCCTGGTCGCCGTGGTCGGCGGACTGCGGGTCGCCTCGGGTTCGCTGTCGATCGGTGACGTGCAGGCGTTCATCCAGTACTCGCGGCAGTTCTCGATGCCGCTGACGCAGGTGGCGTCGATGGCGAACCTCGTGCAGTCCGGTGTCGCCTCGGCCGAGCGGGTCTTCGAGCTCCTCGACGCGGAGGAGCAGCAGGCGGATCCGGTGCCGGGCGTGCGGCCGGAGGAGCTGCGGGGCCGGGTGGCGCTGGAGGGCGTGTCCTTCCGGTACGACCCGGAGAAGCCGCTGATCGAGGACCTGTCGCTGAAGGTGGAACCCGGGCACACGGTCGCGATCGTGGGGCCGACGGGTGCCGGCAAGACGACCCTGGTCAACCTGCTGATGCGCTTCTACGACGTGTCGTCCGGGCGCATCACCCTCGACGGCGTGGACATCGCCCGGATGTCGCGGGACGAGCTGCGCGCCGGGATCGGGATGGTGCTCCAGGACACCTGGCTGTTCGGCGGCACCATCGCCGAGAACATCGCCTACGGGGCGTCCAGGGAGGTCACTCGCGGCGAGATCGAGGAGGCCGCGCGGGCCGCCCACGCCGACCGGTTCATCCGTACGCTGCCCGACGGGTACGACACGGTGATCGACGACGAGGGGTCGGGGGTCAGCGCGGGCGAGAAGCAGCTGATCACCATCGCGCGGGCGTTCCTGTCCGACCCGGTGATCCTGGTGCTGGACGAGGCGACGTCCTCGGTCGACACCCGTACCGAGGTGCTGATCCAGAAGGCGATGGCGAAGCTGGCGCACGGGCGTACGTCGTTCGTGATCGCGCACCGGCTGTCGACGATTCGGGACGCGGACACGATCCTGGTGATGGAGGACGGTTCGATCGTGGAACAGGGTGCGCACGGGGAGCTGTTGGCGGCCGACGGCTCGTATGCGCGGTTGTACAAGGCGCAGTTCGCGCAGGCGGTGGCGGAGGTGGACTGAGTCGCGGTTCGGGGGTACCACAAGGGGTCGTGGGGCGGCTGCGGGTCGGTTGTGGCCGGTCGCGCAGTTCCCCGCGCCCCTGGGTACGTGAACCGAACGCTCCTCAGTCCAGATAGCCCCTCAGCTGGTCCGCGAAGGCGTGGTCGCGGAGCTTGTTGAGGGTCTTGGACTCGATCTGGCGGATGCGTTCCCGTGTCACGCCGAAGATGCGGCCTATCTCCTCCAGCGTGCGGGGGCGGCCGTCCGCGAGGCCGTAGCGCAGCTGTACGACCTTGCGTTCGCGCTCGCCCAGAGTCGACAGCACCGCCTCCAGGTGCTCCCTGAGCAGCAGGAACGCCGCCGACTCCACCGGCGACGTCGCGTCGCCGTCCTCGATCAGGTCGCCGAGGGCGACATCGTCCTCCTCACCCACGGGCGCGTGCAGCGACACCGGTTCCTGGGCGAGGCGCAGGACCTCGCTGACCCGCTCGGGCGCCAGGTCGAGGTGGTCGGCGACCTCTTCCGGCGTCGGTTCGTAGCCGCGCTCCTGGAGCATGCGGCGCTGGACGCGGACGACCCGGTTGATCAGCTCGACGACGTGGACCGGCACCCGGATGGTGCGGGCCTGGTCGGCGAGGGCACGGGACATGGCCTGGCGGATCCACCAGGTGGCGTACGTCGAGAACTTGTAGCCGCGGGCGTAGTCGAACTTCTCGACGGCCCGGATCAGCCCGAGGTTGCCCTCCTGGACCAGGTCGAGCATGGTCAGGCCGCGGCCGACGTACCGCTTGGCGACCGATACCACGAGCCGCAGGTTCGCCTCGATGAGGCGCCGCTTGGCCATCCGGCCCATGACGACCAGACGGTCCAGGTCGAGTGCGAGCCGGCCGTCCAGACCGGGGGTGCCGAGCTTCTCCTCGGCGAACAGGCCGGCCTCGACGCGACGGGCGAGTTCGACCTCCTCGGCAGCGGTGAGCAGCGGGATCCGGCCGATCTCCCGCAGGTACTGGCGGAAGAGGTCCGAGGAGGGACCGCTGTTGTCGGCGCGGGCCCGGGCCGGCAGCGGCGTCTCGACCGGCTCGGCGGTGTCAGCGGTGTCCAGCACCTCGGCCGGCGGCTCCGCCGGTTCGGGCGCGGTATCGGGTTCCGCCTCGGGGTGGTGCGCGACACGGTTCTGCGGCGGCACCGCGACGAGAACGTCGGTCTCCGCGTCAGCGGCCTTGCCGTCCGTACCGGTGTCGGTCTGGATGAGGGTCTGGGTCTGCACGGGGGCGACCTCCAGGATGATCGCTGCCGATGCGTACGGCAGCGCTGCTTCGAGGGCGGAGTCGGCGGCCTCGCCGCTGTCCGTCCCGTACGCGATGAGCGGAACCGCGGGGGTGTGGGACCCGTGGGGGACGGATCGGCCGCGCTCCGAGGACTCAGGCACCGGAACCCAGTGTGGAGTACGACACATCGCCGCCACGAGGGGCGTGCGGTGACTTTTTGCAATCGGGCCGTGACCGCGCGGTTATCCCTGCGGCCGGGGAACCGGGGAACGGTCAGAGCGCCGCGGCGCCGTGTCCGCGCAATGCCTGGTCGTACTGCTGCAGCACCCACAGCTCGTTCTGCACGGAGGCCAGTTGGGCCGGGTCGCCGCCCGCGCCGAGCCGGGTGAGCTGACTCTGTACGTCACGCACACGGCGCTCCACGGCGCGGCGGCGGACGGTGACGAGCTGTTCGCCGGCGTAGTTCTCGTCGACGGTCCTGCGCATGATCGCCTCGACGGCCAGCTCGGTGACCATCGCGCGGACCTGGTCGTCGGGGGCCGCGTCACGGACCCGGACCAGGTACTCCTGCGCGTCCTGGAGGCCGTACTCCGCGCCGCCCGCGTCCATGATCGCCTGGCGTACGGCGGCGTAGGGGGCGGCGGTGAACTCGTCGATGCCGTACGCGTCGAACGCCGGGGAGACCAACTCGGGGCGCTGGAGGGCGAGTTTGAGCAGCTCGCGTTCGGTGGCGTAGACGGGGTTGCGCAGGGTCAGGGCGGGGCCGGAGGTGCGGGGCGCGGGCGCGGCGTCGTACTGCTGCTGCCCGCGGGACGTGGGTGCCTGTCCCCTGCCGCCCCGGTCGCGCGCCCACCGGGCCAGCTGGGCCACCCGCTTGACGACGAACTGGGTGTCCAGGATGCCGAGCATGCCCGCGAGCTGGACGGCGACCTCGTGCTGGGCGCCGCTGTTCTTGATGCGGGCGACGATCGGGGCGGCCTCGTCCAGGGCGGCGGCGCGGCCTCCCGGGGTGTCGAGGTCGTAGCGGACGACGATCTGGCGCAGCGCGAACTCGAACAGCGGGGTGCGCGGTTCGACCAGGTCGGAGACGGCCTCGTCGCCCTTGGCGAGGCGCAGTTCGCAGGGGTCCATGCCGTCGGGCGCGATGGCGATGTAGGTCTCCGCCGCGAACTTCTGGTCGTCCTCGAAGGCGCGCAGGGCCGCCTTCTGGCCGGCCGCGTCGCCGTCGAAGGTGAAGATGACCCGGGCCGAGCCGTTGTCCATCAGCAGCCGGCGCAGGATCTTGATGTGGTCGCCGCCGAAGGCGGTGCCGCAGGTCGCGATGGCCGTGGTGACGCCGGCCAGGTGGCAGGCCATGACGTCGGTGTAGCCCTCGACGACGACCGCGCGGCTCGCCTTCGCGATGTCCTTCTTCGCGAGGTCGATGCCGTAGAGGACGTGGGACTTCTTGTAGATCGCCGTCTCGGGAGTGTTGAGGTACTTCGGGCCGTTGTCCGCCTCGTACAGCTTGCGGGCGCCGAAGCCGACGACGTCGCCGCCGATGTCGCGGATCGGCCACATGAGGCGGCCCCGGAAGCGGTCGATGGGGCCGCGGCGGCCCTCCTGCGACAGCCCGGACAGCAGGAGCTCCTTGTCGGTGAAGCCCTTGCCGCGCAGATAGCGGGTGAGGTGGTCCCAGCCCTGGGGGCTGTAGCCGACGGAGAAGTGCTGGGCGGCGGCCTGGTCGAAGCCGCGCTCGGCGAGGAACTGCCGGCCGGTGTCGGCCTCCGGACCGGCTGCGAGCTGCTCCATGTACCAGTCGGCGGCGATCTTGTGGGCCTCGACCAGGCGGATGCGTTCGCCGCGCTGGTGGGAGGGGTTGTAGCCGCCCTCCTCGTAGCGCAGGGTGATGCCGGCCTGGGCGGCGAGCCGCTCGACGGCCTCCGAGAAGGTGAGGTGGTCGACCTTCATCACGAACGTGATGGTGTCGCCGCCCTCCTGGCAGCCGAAGCAGTGGAAGAACCCCTTGCTGGGGCTGACCTGGAAGGAGGGCGACTTCTCATCATGGAAGGGGCACAGCCCCTTGAGGTTCCCGCCGCCCGCGTTGCGCAGTTGGAGGTACTCGGACACCACGGCGTCGATCGGGACCGCGTCCCGTACCGCTTTCACGTCCTCGTCGTTGATCCGTCCTGCCACAGGGTGATTCTACGGGGCAGGACTGACACTCCTGAGGTGAGCTGCTCACCCCCGGCCGGGGGTCCGGGGGTTGTCCCCCGGGAATTGCAGCACGGGGGCGCACTGACACCTACGGTGCGAGGTTTTCGAGCGGAATGTGCGGATCCGCCAGACTCTCGGCGTTCACCTGCGTCTTCGAGCGGATCAGCTGCTGGATCGGCTCTGTGACGTCCCACACGTTCACGTTCATCCCGGCGAGCACCCGGCCGTCCTTCATCCAGAACGCGATGAACTCCCGCTTCCCTGCGTCGCCGCGGATCACCACTTCGTCGTACGACCCCGGGGGCGCCCAGCCGGAGTACTCCATGCCCAGGTCGTACTGGTCGGAGAAGAAGTAGGGCACGCGGTCGTAGGTGACGTCCCGCTCCAGCATCGCCCGGGCCGCCACCGGGCCGCCGTTGAGCGCGTTGGCCCAGTGCTCCACCCGCAGCCGGGTGTCGAACAGGGCGTGCGGGAAGGACGCCACGTCGCCGGCGGCGTAGATGTCGGGGTCAGAGGTGCGCAGCCGCTCGTCGACGACGACGCCCCGGCCGTGGGCGCGGTCGGCGATCTCCAGCCCGGCCGCCTCCGCGAGGCCGATGCGGGGGGCCGCGCCGATCGCGGCGAGGACGCCGTGCGCGGGGTGCTCCTCGCCGTCGTCGGTGCGCGCGGCCAGCACCATGCCGTCCTGGCCGACGATCTCCGTCAGCCGCCGGCCGAAGTGGAACCGCACGCCGCGCTCCCGGTGCAGCTCGGCGAAGAGGCCGCCCAGCTCGGGGCCGAGGACGCCGTGCAGCGGAGTCGGCTCGGGCTCGATGACGGTGACCTCGGCGCCGTACTCACGGGCCGCCGCGGCGACCTCCAGGCCGATCCAGCCGGCGCCGGCGATCACGATGTGGCCGTTGTCCCGGCCGAGGGAGGCGAGGACGCCCTTGAGGCGCTCGGCGTGCGCGAGGCGGCGCAGGTGGTGCACGCCGGCCAGGTCGGTGCCCGGGATGTCGAGGCGGCGCGGCTCGGCACCGGTGGCCAGCAGGAGCTTGTCGTAGTGGACGACGGTGCCGTCCTCGCCGAACCGCACCGTCTTCGCCGTACGGTCGATCGCGTCGACGGTCTGGCCGAGGTGCAGCTCGATGTCGTTGCGCGCGTACCAGGCGGGTTCGTGCACGAAGACGCTGTCGCGCTCCTCCTTGCCGAGGAGGTAGCCCTTGGACAGCGGCGGCCGCTCGTACGGGTGGTCGCGCTCGTCGCAGATCAGTATCACCCGCCCGGTGAAGCCCTCGGCCCGGAGCGTCTCGGCCGCCTTGGCGCCGGCGAGCCCTCCTCCGACGATGACGAATGTCTGATCCGCGTCGACCACTTGATGCCTCCTCGTAAGGGTGCCGCCACATGAGCGTCCCGCACGCAGCGTGATGCGGGAAGAGGGGGTGACCCGATCAGGCCACGCAGGGTCACTTTCGAGTGCCCGTTCGCCCCCGGTGTCTCACCCGTCGCACGGGGGTGACGGCATCGGCGCTCACGCCCGCTGGGTGAGCCGCCCGTGCAGGGCGCGCGCCGAGGCGTCCGTGAGGGACCCGATCTGGTCGACGATCACGCGCTTGCGGGCGCGATCGTCGCCGGCCGCGTCGAACAGGGCCCGGAACTGCGGGTCGAGTCCCTCGGGCGCGCGGGCGGTGAGCGCCTCGGCCAGTTCGGCGACGACGATCCGCTGGTCGGCACGGAGCCGCTCCTGCTCGGCGCGCTGCATGACGTACCGGTCGGCGACGGCCTTGAGGACCGCGCACTCCAGGCGGGTCGGGCGGGGTACGACGAGTTCGGCGCCGTAGCGGGTGAGCCGGCCGTCGCCGTGGGCGGCGCGGGTGGCGGTCTCGGCGGCCAGGCAGAAGCGGCCGATGAGCTGGCTGGTGGCGTCCTTCAGCCGGGCCTGGGCGACGGCCGAGCCGTCGTAGCCGTGCGGCCACCAGGGGGCGTCCTGGAGCCGGTCGAGGGCGGCGGCGAGTTCCGCGGGGTCGGTGTCCTCGGGGACGTAGCGGCCGATGGCCACCGCGAAGACCTCGCGGCGTTCGGGTTCGGCGTGCAGGCAGTTGGGGTCGATGTGGCCGGCGTGCAGGCCGTCCTCGACGTCGTGCACGGAGTACGCCACGTCGTCGGACCAGTCCATGACCTGGGCCTCGAAGGTGGTGCGGGTACCGGGGGCGTCCTTGCGGACCCAGTCGAAGACGGGCCTGTCGTCGTCGTAGACGCCGAACTTCGGGGATCCCGGGTCGGTGGGGTGGGCGCCGCGGGGCCAGGGGTACTTGGTGGCGGCGTCGAGGGTGGCGCGGGTGAGGTTGAGGCCGACGGAGCCCTCCGGGGTGAACCGCTTGGGCTCGATGCGGGTGAGCAGGCGCAGGGACTGGGCGTTGCCCTCGAAGCCGCCGCAGTCCTCGGCGAACTCGTTCAGTGCGACTTCGCCGTTGTGGCCGAAGGGTGGGTGGCCGAGGTCGTGGGAGAGGCAGGCGGCCTCCACGAGGTCGGGGTCGCAGCCGAGGGCCGCGCCGAGTTCGCGGCCGACCTGGGCGCACTCCAGGGAGTGGGTCAGGCGGGTTCGGGGGCTGGGGTCCCATGCGTTGCTGTGGGTTCCCGGTGTCACGACCTGGGTTTTGCCGGCGAGCCTTCTCAGCGCGGCGGAATGCAGGATTCGGGCGCGGTCCCGTTGGAAGGCGGTCCGGCCGGGGCGCTTGTCCGGTTCGGGGGCCCAGCGTTCGAGTGACTGCAGGTCGTACGGCATGACTCGACAGTACGGGCAGGGGGTGACAAACGGAGTGCGGCTTTGCGTCCGCCGGGTGCGCCTTCGCGTCTGCCGGGTGCGCCTTCGTGTCTGCCGGGTGCTGTTGAGTCGGCGGGTGCGGGTCGTCGGTGGCTGGTCGCGCAGTTCCCCGCGCCCCTGGGTTGGACACCTCCCCCGGCGTCCTAGGCGGTCGCCAGTTCCGCTGTCGTCGTCACCGGCGTCGCCGCCGTCCGGTCGTAGCGGTGCAGGAGCAGTCTCGCCATCGCCGGGTGGGTGCCCAGCGGCGCCGACGCAATCCAGGGGGCCTTCTCCGCGCACTCCGTCGCGAAGCGGCCGGGGGCCGTGAAGTAGGAGGCGACGGCCACCCTTGTGCGGCCCCTTGCCGCCAAGGCGGCCAGTGCGTCCGGGACCGTCGGAGCCGCCGTCGTGGCGTAGGCCGGGACGACCGGGACGCCGAGGCGGTCGGCCAGGAGCCGGGCCGTGCGGGATGTGTCGACCTTGGACTCGGGATCGCGGGAACCCGCCGCCGCCAGGATCACCGCGCTCTCGCCGCGCGTGGCCTCGTCCATGCGGGTGCGCCAGCCGGCCTCCACCAGGCGGGCCGTGAGGGCCTCCACCAGCAGGGGGTGCGGGCCGAGCGCGCCGGCCACGCGTGCGCGTACCGACGACTCGGCGGCCATCTCGGGGATGTCCCGCTTGATGTGGTAGCCGCGGCTGAGGAGGAGCGGGACGAGGATCGCCCGGCGGTCGCCGAGGGCGGCGAGGGTGTCGGGGAGCAGGGGCTCGTTCAGCTCGATGTGGCCGAGGTGGACCGGCAGGCCGGGGCGCAGCACGCGGACCTGGTCGAGGAGCGCGCGGACGGTACTCAGGGCGCGCGGGTCGCGGCTGCCGTGGGCCACGACGACGAGCGCGGGCGGCCGGGGGCGCCGGCTCCCGTCGCGCGAGACGAGGCTGAGCTGGCTGGCGAGCTGGCTGCTGATCCGGTTCATGAGGTGCGCCGTACTGTCGAGGTGGGCCGTCGTGGACTCGTCGTGAAGGTGGTTCGACGCCGTCATGAACCGATGGTGGCGGCGGGACGTTGCCGCCCCGTTTCGCAGGAATAACGGGTTCTTACACCGGGTTCACGGCGCGGTACCCGGGCGGTGTGAGGTGGCATGACCTGCGGTTTCACCGGCCGACGTGAAGCTGCTCACGCCGTGCGGAGTGAACCGCGGCGGCCGGGCGGGCGTCCCTGAAGGTCGAGGACAGGCCGTGTGCCGACCGGGGAGGGACCGTCCGATGCGCCGACCGAAGCTGGGCCGACCGAGACTTCCGCGCACCCGTGCCGGGCAGCGGCGGCTGGTGCAGGCCGTGATGGCGGGATGCGTGCTGGGGCTGCTCCCCGCCACCTGGATGTACGTCGTCGCCGGCGACCGCCTGCGCACCACGGCGGACGTGCCGCGCACCGACGTGGCCGTCGTCTTCGGGGCCGGGCTGTGGGACGGCGAGCCCTCCCCCTATCTCGCCCACCGGCTGGACGCGGCGGCCGAGTTGTACCGCGCGGGGCGGATCAAGGTGGTCCTGGTCACCGGTGACAACAGCCGCGAGGACTACGACGAGCCCGACGCCATGCGCGCGTACCTGACCGGGCACGGGGTGCCCGACGCGCACATCGTCAGCGACTACGCGGGCTTCGACACCTGGGACTCCTGCGTCCGGGCCAGGAAGATCTTCGGCGTGCGCGAGGCGGTGCTGATCAGCCAGGGCTTCCACATCCGGCGGGCGGTCGCGCTGTGCGAGGAGGCCGGGGTGACGTCGTACGGCGTCGGCGTGCCGGACAAGCACGACATGACCTGGTACTACGGCGGCACCCGGGAGATCCTCGCGGCCGGCAAGGCCGCCCTGGACGCCGTCTTCGAGCCCGACCCCCACTTCCTCGGGCGCAAGGAGCCGGGGGTCGCCAACGCGCTGGCCGAGCGACGGTAGCGGCGCCCGGAACGGACGGCCCACGCTCTCGCGCGCAGGTTTTGACGCGCGCACGCCAGCCGACCGTGTGAATGACCCTGCCGAGAGCTTTCCGTAGTCGTTCAACTACTCATAGTGTCCGCGTCAGTTGCGGTGGTGGATCGGACCGCCGCCGCGTCTGGGGGAAAGGACACCTGATGACTCGTCTTCGCTCTCTGTTCGCCACGGCCGCGGCGGCGGTGCTGATCGCCGGCACCGCAGCGGCGGGAACCGCGTCCGCGGCCGACGCCGGACAGCCGAGGGAGCCGGGCTGCGCCAAGCTCTGGGGCTACGGTCCCGGCTGGGCGGACATCTACAACGAGTGCGGGTACACCATCTTCGCCAGCGTCGAGGTCGACGGTTTTGACCCGACGTGCATCCAGATCGGCCCGGGTGCGATCGGGACGATCGGCCTGGAGCCCGGCGACGTCCCGTACTACGCGTACGTGTGCTGATCCAGGGCGTCCTCTGACCAAGGACGGCCCCTGAACGGGCGGGAGCGGGGCATCGGCCCGGCTCCCGCCCTCCTTCATGTCCGGACCCGCCGGGCGCCTCACGACGGCGTCGCGGCGGCGGGGAGGGCACCGTCCCGGCCGCGTAACAGGGGGCCGTCGCGGGCGTAACACGCCGGAAGCACGCTGAAGGGCATGCAGAACTCCGCGACGCCCACCCACTGCCCGTACTGCGCCCTGCAGTGCGGAATGAACCTCACGCCCCAGCAGGACGGGGGTGTCGCGGTGGTCGAGCGCCCGGACTTCCCGGTCAACCGGGGAGCGCTGTGCGGCAAGGGCCGTACGGCTGCCGCGGTGCTGGCTCCGGGCGTCCGTCTGACCTCGCCGCTGGTGCGGTCGGGCGGCACGCTCGTGCCGGCCACGTGGGACGAGGCGCTGGACCGCGTCGCGCAGGGCCTGCACCGCACGCGTACGGAACATGGCCCGGACGCGTGCGGTGTCTTCGGCGGGGGCGGCCTGACGAACGAGAAGGCGTACAGCCTCGGCAAGTTCGCGCGGATCGTGCTCGGCACCTCGCAGATCGACTACAACGGCCGCTTCTGCATGTCGTCGGCGGCCGCGGCCGGGATGAAGGCGTTCGGCCTGGACCGGGGGCTGCCGTTCCCACTGGAGGACATCCCGAGGACCGGCTGCGTCATCCTCGTCGGCTCCAACCCCGCGGAGACGATGCCGCCCTCGCTGCGCTACTTCACCGAGCTGCGGGAGAACGGCGGCACACTGATCGTCGTCGACCCGCGCCGCACGAGGACCGCCGAGCAGGCCGATCTGCACCTGGCCCCGCGCCCCGGCACCGACCTCGCGCTCGCCCTCGGCCTGCTGCACCTGGTCGTCGCCGAGGGGCGGGTGGACGAGGAGTACGTCCAGGAGCGCACGGCCGGCTGGGAGGACGCGCGGGCCGCCGCGATGGCGCACTGGCCGGAGTACGTGGAGCGGATCACGGGGGTGCCCGTGCCGCAGCTCCGGGAGGCCGTAGGGATGTTCTGCGAGCCGGAGCACGCCATGGTGCTGACCGCACGCGGACCCGAGCAGCAGTCCAAGGGCACCGACACCGTGGGCGCCTGGATCAACCTGTGCCTGGCGACGGGGCGGGCGGGCCGGCCGCTGTCCGGATACGGCTGCCTGACCGGGCAGGGCAACGGGCAGGGCGGGCGCGAACACGGCCAGAAGGCCGACCAGTTGCCCGGCTACCGCAAGCTGGACGACCCGGCGGCGCGGCGGCATGTCGCCGAGGTGTGGGGCGTGGACCCGGACAGCCTGCCCGGCCCGGGGCGCAGCGCCTACGAACTGCTGGACGCACTCGGCACCGACATCAAGTCCCTGCTGCTGATGGGCTCCAACCCGGTGGTGTCGGCACCGCGGGCCGCGCACATCGAGGAGCGCATCAAGTCCCTCGACTTCCTCGCCGTGTGCGACGTCGTGCTGTCGGAGACGGCGGAGCTCGCGGACGTCGTCCTGCCGGTGACGCAGTGGGCGGAGGAGACGGGCACGACGACCAACCTGGAGGGCCGGGTCCTGCTGCGCCGCCGCGCGATCACCCCGCCGGAGGGGGTCCGCAGCGACCTGGAGATCATGCACGAGCTCGCGGCGCGGCTGAGCGGGGAACGGGCGCTGGAGAAGGGCTTCCCGACCGACGCCGAGGAGGTCTTCGAGGAGCTGAGGCGGGCGAGCGCGGGCGGGCCGGCCGACTATTCGGGGATCACGTACCGGAGGCTGGCGGAGGAGAACGGGGTGTTCTGGCCGTGTCCGGCGGTGACGGGGGCGGCCGACGACGCGGGCGACTCCGAGGACGCCTCGCTGGACGCCGGGCCCGACGACCCCGCGCAGGACCACGACGCCGACACGGCACCGCACCCCGGCACGCCCCGTCTCTTCCTCGACCGCTTCGCCACACCCGACGGACGCGCGAGGTTCGCGCCCGTCTCGCACCGGGCGGCCGCCGAGGAACCCGACGACGAGTACCCGGTCCTGCTCACCACCGGGCGGGTCGTGGCCCAGTACCAGTCCGGCGCCCAGACCCGCCGCGTCGACGAACTGAACAATGCGGCGCCGGGCCCCTTCGTGGAGCTCCACCCCCGGCTGGCGGCCCGGCTCGGAGCGGCCGACGGCGACCCGTTGGCCGTGATCTCACGCCGGGGCCGCGCGGTGGCCCCCGCCCGCATCACGACCGCCATCCGCCCCGACACGGTCTTCATGCCCTTCCACTGGCCGGGCGAGGGCCGCGCCAACACCCTGACCAACCCGGCACTGGACCCGACATCCCGAATGCCGGAATTCAAGACGTGCGCGGTAAGGGTGGAGCCGGTCGAGTCTTAACGCCCCGCTCAGCGCCGTCCCCAGTCCCCGCTCGCGATCGGCGCGCCCCGGGCCCGCAGCCGGGCCGCGACAGCCGGGGCGGCCACGTACACCCATGCCCGTACGGCGGTTCCGTCGGTCTCGCGGAGCACCTGGCGGGCGACGCGCTCGTAGAGGCTCCGTGGGTCTCCCGGGGTGTACTCCTCCAGCAGGTCAAGGGCGGTCAGCAGCGCCGGGTACTCCTCGGGGCGAGCGGTGACCAGATCGCCGTGCACGACGCCGCCCACCTCCTCGACGACGTACGGATAACCCGGCCCGTCGTACAGCACCGCCCCCTCCATCCGCGCCGGCTCCTCCGCGCGCACGCGCCCCCGCAGGAACAGGTCGTGGTTGGGCTCACCGGGCCGCAGGGTGCCGTAGACGAAGAACGGGAGTCGAGGAGAGAGGGTCACGGAAACGATTCTCTCCTCTCACACACCTCCACGTATTCACCCTGGCCACAGCCTGTTCACGCCCCCTTGAATCTGGGTCAGCTCCCGAGCATCCGCCCAGTTCAAGGAGACCGATGAGCCGAATACGGCCGCACATCCGACGTTCCCGACTGGCCACCGCGGGCACCGCGGTCGCCGTCGCCGGCCTGCTGGCCGCCGTCCTCACCCCCACCGCCGGCGCGGACGAACCGCCCAGCAGGGCCGACGCCGTGGAGAACGCGGCCTCGGTCCTCTCCGAGGTCGCGGGGAGCCTGGGCCTGACGGCCGCACAGGACACCCGCGTCCGGGACGTGGTGGTGGACTCGGACGGCGCACAGCATGTCCGCTACGACCGGACGTATCACCGACTCCCCGTTATCGGGGGCGACTTCGTCGTGCATCTGAAGAAGGACGGCACGTACCGCGGCGCCTCCCGCGCCGTCGCGCGCCCCATCTCCCTGAAGAGCGTGTCGCCCGAGGTCTCCGGGCCCCGGGCCGCCGACCTCGCCGCGACCGCCCTGCGCGCCGTGAACGTCGGCGAGACGCTCAAGAAGCTCACGTCCAGGCCCGAGCTGGTGGTCGACGCCCTGCACGGCGCCCCGAAGCTGGCCTGGCGGACCGACGCGGTCGCGCAGGACTCCCTCGGCAACCCGGTCGCCCGGACCGTGCTGACCGACGCCGGCACGGGCAGGCAGATCGACGCGTGGGACAGCATCGAGACGGCGTCCGGTGACGGCAAGTCGCTGTACGCGGGCACGGTGCCGCTGCAGACGACGGCGTCGGGGTCGTCGTACCAGCTCAAGGACGCCACGCGCGGCGGCACTTACACGGGTGACGCGGCGAACAAGACCGACCTGTGCGTCCTGACGATCTGCCTCAACCGTGCTCCCGCGACGGTCTTCACCGACGCCGACAACCACTGGGGCACCGGCAGCACGGCCGACCGCTCTTCGGCGGCGGTGGACGCGCAGTACGGCACGGACGCGACGTGGGACTACTACCGGGACGTCCACGGCCGCAACGGCATCGCGGGCGACGGCAAGGGCTCGTTCAACCGTGTGCACTACGGCAACGCCTACAACAACGCGTTCTGGGACGACAGTTGCTTCTGCATGACGTACGGCGACGGTGACGGCACCCAGCTCGGTCCGCTGGTGTCGCTGGACGTCGCGGGGCACGAGATGTCGCACGGCGTGACGTCGAAGACGGCGGCGCTGACGTACTCGGGCGAGTCCGGCGGGCTGAACGAGGCGACATCCGACATCTTCGGGTCGCTGGTGGAGTTCCACGCGGACAACTCCTCGGACCCCGGGGACTATCTGATCGGCGAGAAGATCGTCCGGTCGGGGCTCGGGCGCGATGCCCTGCGGTACATGGACAAGCCGTCGAAGGACGGGGTCTCGGTGGACTGCTGGAGCACGTCGACCGCGCAGCTGGACGTGCACTACTCGTCGGGGGTCGGCAACCACTTCGCGTATCTGCTGGCCGAGGGCAGCGGGGCGAAGACGATCAACGGGGTGAGTTACAACTCCCCCACCTGTGACGGGTCTTCGGTGAGCGGGATCGGGCGGGACAAGCTCGGGAAGATCTGGTACCGGGCGCTGACCGTCTACATGACGTCCTCGACGAAGTACGCGGGGGCGCGGACCGCGACGCTCAGCGCGGCCAAGGATCTGTACGGCGCCGGAAGTGCGGAGGAGCGTGCGGTCGCTGCGGCTTGGAGCGCGGTGAACGTGGGCTGACGTTCGGGGCAGGAGGTGGGGGTGAGCCGCGTGGCCGGGTGCCGGTCGTAAATGGCTGGTCGCGCAGTTCCCCGCGCCCCTAGGTTGGCACGGTCCCGCCCAGCCAGGATGGAGCCGTATGTCGTCCGGTCGTGAGTCGTCCGTCGTGAAGATGCGCGCCGATGAGCTGGACATCGACGCGGCGCTGGTCGCCCGGCTCGTCGCGGAGCAGTTCCCGGAGTGGGGCGGGCTGGCGGTGCGGCGGGTCCGTTCCGCCGGGACCGACAACGCGATGTACCGGCTGGGCGACGACATGGTCGTACGGCTGCCGCGGCTGCCCGGCGGGGCCAGGCAGGTCGACACCGAGCACCGCTGGCTGCCGCGCCTGGCGCCGCGTCTTCCGCTGGCCGTCCCGGTACCGCTGGCGAAGGGCGCGCCGGGCGCCGGCTACGCACTGCCGTGGGGTGTGTACCGCTGGCTCGACGGCGAGAACGCCCACGACGCGCCGCTGACCGAACTGGCGGACGCGGCCGAGCGGTTGGGCCGGTTCGTGGCGGCGCTGCGGAAGGTGGACGCGGCCGGCGGTCCGCCGTCCTGGCGGGGCGGACCGGTGGGCGAGAACGACGCCCACGTCCGCACCGCGATCCGCGACCTGGGCGCCGCCGGCACGCTGGACGCCCCGGCGGCGACCGCGGTCTGGGAGGACGCCCTCCGTCTCCCGCAGTGGGACGACGCCCCCGTCTGGCTCCACGGCGACCTCCTCCCGGGCAACCTGCTGACCTCCGCCGGCCGGCTCGCCGCCGTCATCGACTTCGGCGGCCTCGGGGTCGGCGACCCGGCGGCCGACACCATCGCCGCGTGGGCCGTCTTCGACGCCGAGGCCCGCGAGGTGTTCCGTGCGGCGGCCGACGTCGACGAGGCGACCTGGGCCCGCGGCCGGGGGTGGGCGCTGTGCTTCGGCCTGATGGCGGAGCACTACTACGGCGACACCTGCGGAAACGGCACGAATCCGGTGCTGGCGTCCGTGGGGCGGCGGACGGTCGCGGAGGTACTGGCGGAGGCGCACCCGGGCCACGTGTCCTGCTGATTCCGTCACCCGTTCACACCCCGGCGCCCCGCCCAACCGATTCTCTTTCACGCCGCCCTCGTCCCGCCCCGGTGACCTGCTGAAACGGTGCCGTACGCGGGTCCGTCCGCTCCCTCGGAGCGCCCGGCAACCCCTCTTTCGGCGTGTCTCGGGGAGCGCGCTCGCCGTGCCGGGCCTTTCCTCGGAAGGGCAGGGCTCGGCCGACGGCGGCACATGGGGGTGTCGCGGGCCGTCGGTCCGTTGCGCTCGGAGGAGCATCGATGCGTCGTACCGCCCGTCTGCTGACCGGGACCGCGCTGGCCGTCGGCGCCCTGGCGACCCTCGTCGCACCGGCGTACGGCACCGACTCGGACGGCCTGGAGCTGCGCCCGGCCTCGGTCGATCCGGGCGAGCAGGTCACGGTGGACACGACCGCGTGCCGGGACGGCGGCGCGGCGGGCGACGCCAGCGCGGTCGGCGCCGGTTCGTTCACGCTGGCGCCGCGGGAGCGGGCGGCGAGCGGACGGTTCCGGGTGCCGCCGAGCGCGCAGCCGGGGACGTACGAGATCGTCGCGACCTGCGCCAACGGCGGCAAGCGGATCGCGGGCGACCTGGTGGTCACGCTGACGCCGGCGAGCGGGCAGCAGGCTCATCCGAGAGGAAGTGTGAAGACGGGGGTCGGCGGTGCTCTTGACCGCGACCCCGTGCAGACCGCGGCCGGCGTGGCGGCTCTCGCCGTCGCCGCCGCGGGCGGTACCTGGCTCCTGCATCGCCGGGCGAGAGGCGACGGGATCTGACGGACACCCTCCGCTGTCCGTCCGCCGGTACCGCACGTCCCCTCCCCCTCCGGGTCCGACGCCCCTCGCGGCCCGGAGGGGGAACGGGTGGTCCGAGGAGAGTCACGGGAGGCTCGCGTGCGCAGTCGAAGGAGCGTCGGTGACGCCGCGATAGCCGCCGCCACCGTCCTCGCCGTGTGCTGCGGGGCCTGGCTGCTGCACAGCGGCGGCGAGACGCACGCCCCGCCGCAGCCGTCGCCGGCGCAGGCCGGGGCCGCCCCGCCGGACACCGGGAGCGGCGGCCCGCGCACCGGCCCGCGCGACCCGCTGCACGCCGCCGCGCTCGCACTGGCGCCCTCCCCGCCCGACCGCATACGCATACCGTCGATCCGCGTCGACGCCGCCCTCATGGGCCTCGGCCTGACGCGGAACGGCAGCCTCGACGTCCCGCCCGCCGGCCGGGAGAACCTCGCCGGCTGGTACGAGGCCGGCACCACGCCCGGTGAGACGGGCACCGCGATCGTCGCCGGCCATGTCGACGACGCCGACGGGCCCGCGGTCTTCTACCGCCTCGGCGCCCTGCGCAGGGGCAGCACGATCGAGGTGGCCCGCCGCGACGGCGGCACGGCCGTGTTCTCCGTCGACGCCGTCGAGGTGTACGACGCGAAGGGCTTCCCGGACGAGAAGGTGTACGGCGCCGCGGCCCGCCCCGAACTGCGCGTGATCACCTGCGGCGGTGGCTACTCACGGACGACCGGCTACCGGGGCAACGTCGTCGTGTTCGCGCATCTGACCGGCAGCCGCTGACCGCTCCTCGCGCGGACCCAGGATGTTCTCCCGGCCCCATGCCCCGAGCGGGGCCAGCGCCGCGTTGAGCGAGACGCCCAGCGGCGTGAGGGAGTACTCGACGCGCGGCGGCACCTCGTCGTATGCCTCCCGGTGCACGATGCCGTCGGCCTCCAGCTCCCGCAGCTGGGCCGCGAGCACCTTCTCGGTCACTCCCGCGAGCTCCCGGCGCAGCTCCCCGAAGCGGCACGGACGTTCGTTCAGCGCCCACAGGACGAGCACCTTCCACTTGCCGCCCACCACGTCCATCGCCGCGTCGATCCCGCAGACGTACGCCCCCGGCCGCCGTCCGACCGCCATGCCGCCCCTCCCCTGCCTGGCCCCTTTCCCACAGGTAACCGCCCACTCGGAAGTACGTACTTGAGCGGGCCGTTCCCCTGCGACGAGCCTAAACGCCATGACTGACAACCCCGTTGCCTCCCGAACCCCCCTGTCCCTCCTCGGCACCGGTGCGATGGGCACCGCCCTGGCCCGTTCCTGGCTCGCCGCCGGCCATCCGGTCACCGTCTGGAACCGCACCCCGGCCCGTGCCGCGCACCTCGCCGCCGAGGGCGCGGCCGTCGCCGCGAGTGCCGTGGAGGCGGTGGCCGCGAACCGGCTGGTCGTGCTCTGTCTGCTCGACGACGCCTCGGTCGGCGACGCCCTGGACGGCGTCGACCTGTCCGGCCGTGACCTGGTGAACCTCACCACCGGGACGCCCGCCCAGGGCCGCGCCCGTGCCGCCTGGGCGCAGTCGCGCGGTGCCCGTTTCCTGGACGCCGGGATCATGGCCGTACCGCCGATGATCGGGGATGCGCGGTCCGGGGCGTATGTCCTCTACAGCGGCTCGTCCGGCCTGTTCGAGGAGCACGGCGCCGCCCTCGCCGTCCCGGCGGGCACCCGCTACGTCGGCTCGGACCCGGGGTTCGCGGCGCTGCACGACGTGGCGTTGCTGAGCGCGATGAGCGGCATGTTCGCCGGCGTCCTGCACGCCTTCGCGCTGATCCGCCGGGAGGACGTCGCCCCGAAGGACTTCGCGCCGCTGCTGGTGTCGTGGCTCGGCGCCATGGCCCCCGCCGCCCACAAGGCGGCCGAGCAACTCGGGAGCGGCGACTACGGCAAGGACGTCGTCTCCAACCTCGCGATGCAGGTCGCGGGCAACGCCACGCTGCTGGCCACGGCCGAGGAGCAGGGTGTGAGCCCGGAGCTGCTGACGCCGTACATGGCGCTGATGGAGCGGTGGCTGGCCGAGGGGCACGGCGACGAGGACACCACCGGCGCGGTCGAACTGCTCGATGTGCGGCGGGCGGAAGGTGGCCCCGTCTAGGCCAGCCACTGCTCGTACGCGAGCTTCACCACGAGGGAGAAGACCACCGTCAGCAGGACGACCCGGACGAACCCGCTGCCCTTCTTCAGGGCCGTGTGAGCTCCCAGGGTGCCACCGGCGAGGTTGAACACGGCCATCACCGCGGCCAGTTGCCACAGGACGGTGCCCTGCCAGGCGAAGGTGGCGAGCGCGCCGGCGTTGGTGCAGCAGTTGACGATCTTCGCGGTCGCGGAGGCGGTGACGAGGTCGAGGTGGAGCACGGCGGTGAGGGCGAGGACCAGGAACGTCCCGGTGCCGGGGCCGATCAGGCCGTCGTAGAAGCCGATGCCCAGGCCCGCGAGGCCGATCGCCGCGAGGATCCGGCGGGGGGAGGCAGGGCCGGTCGCCGGGGCGGTGCCGAAGGCGGGCCGCAGGATCACGAAGGCGGCCACGCCCAGCAGCACCACCATGATCACGGGCTTGAGCACCTCGGTGCTCATCCCGGCCGCGAAGAAGGCGCCCCCGGAGGAGCCCGCGAGCGCGGCGAGGCCGATGCGCACGGCGAGGCGTACGTCCACCGGCGCCTTGCGGGCGTACGTCACCGCGGCCCCGGTCGTGCCGACGATGGCGACCGCCTTGTTGGTGCCGAGCGCGTAGGCGGCCGGGGTGCTCGCCGGGAGGCCGAGCAGCAGGGCGGGGAGCAGCAGCAGTCCGCCGCCGCCGACCACGGCGTCGATCCAGCCGGCCGCGAGGGCCGCGAGGCACAGGACGACGACCGTGGTCAGGGATATGTCGGGCATGATCGCGACCCTAGGCAGGGGATGCGTGTGCCGTCCATGTACCTGAGGAGCATCTGAGGTTCCCGGCCGGCCGCGCCCCCGTCACGCGCGCGTGCCCTCCAGGTATCTGAGCACCGCCAGCACCCGGCGGTGCCCGGTCTCCGACGGCGGGAGGTCGAGCTTGGTGAAGATGTTGGCGATGTGCTTCTCCACGGCCCGTTCGGAGACCGTCAGCGCGGTCGCGACGGCGTGGTTCGTCCGGCCCTCGGCCATCAGGGCGAGCACCTCGCGCTCGCGGGGCGTGAGCGCGTCCAGGGCCGTGGCGCGCCGGCTCGCGCCGAAGAGCTGGGCGACGACCTCCGGGTCCAGCGCGGTGCCGCCGGCCGCGACCCGCTCCAGCGCGCCCACGAACTCCCCGATGTCGACGACCCGTTCCTTGAGCAGATAGCCGAACCCGGCGGGGTCGCTGAGCAGCCGGGCGGCGTGCGCGGTCTCGACGTACTGCGAGAACAGCAGGACCCCGAGGCCGGGGTGCTCGTGCCGCAGCCGCAGCGCCGCGCGTACGCCCTCGTCGCTCTGGGTGGGCGGCAGCCTGATGTCGACGACGGCGACGTCGGGGGCGTGTTCGGCGACGGCGGTCAGGAGCGCCTCCGCGTCGGAGACCGCGGCGGCGACCTCGACGTCCCTGAGCTGGAGGAGTTGCACGAGCCCGTCGCGCAGGATGGCGGAGTCCTCGGCGATGACGACGCGCATGCGGCTCCGATCGGCGGTGCGGGGCGGTCCGTGGGGCCGAGTCAGGCGCGGGGCAGCTCGACGGTGACCACCGTAGGCCCTCCCGGCGGGCTGTCGCAGGTGAGGGTGCCGTCGACCGTGCGCACCCGGGCCAGCAGCCCGGTGAGTCCGGAGCCCGCGCCGATCACCGCTCCGCCCCGGCCGTCGTCGGCGACGCGCAGGCGCAGCGTGCCGTCGTGGGCGGTCACGGTCACCGTGGCCGTGTCGGCGCCGCTGTGCTTGGTGGCGTTGGCGAGGAGTTCGGCGGTGCAGAAGTAGGCGATGGACTCGACGGCCGGGGTGGGGCGGGTGCGAATGTCGGTGCTGACGTCGACGCTCAAGGGGCTGTCCGCGGCGAGGGTGGCGAGGGCCGCGGGCAGGCCCTCGTCCAGTACGGGCGGATGGATGCCCTTGACCAGGTGGCGCAGGTCGGCGATGGCCTGGGTGGCGTTGGAGCGGGCGGTGTCGACGGCGGCGAGGACACGGCCGCGGCCGGCGTCGGCGGTGACCAGTTCGTGGATCACGGTCAGATGCATGGCGAGCCCGACGAGCCGGGCCTGGGTGCCATCGTGCAGGTCGCGTTCGATCCGGCGCAGGGTGGCGGCGGCGTCCTCGACGGCGTGCGCGCGGGTCTCCTCCAGGGCACGGATCCGGCGGTCGGCGGCGCTCGGGCCGAGCAGCGCCGTCAGCAGCAGACGGTGGGGGGTGAGGGCGTGCCGCAGCAGGGCGGGGGCGAGGGCGAGCAGCAGCAGCCCGGCCGTGACCGGGATCAGCCAGCGCGGCCAGCTGTCGACCTGGTGGCCGAAGAGCTCCAGCGACACCCGCGTCACCGAGCCGTCGGCATGGTGGACGGTGCGGTGGTTCAGGTCCTTGAGCAGCGGATGCAGGGCGAACAGGGCGCCGTATACGTATCCGGCGAGGACGGCCACGAGTCCGAGGACCGCGGTGAACGGGGTCGACAGCGCGCAGGCCACGGCCCGCCAGCCCACCCGCTCCCCGAGCAGCGCCCGCCGCCGGCCCAGCACCCCTGCGCCGCCCGGCGGGGTGGGCGGCTCGATCTCCACGCCGAGCAGCCCGCGGGCCAGGCCCCGCTGGACCGCGCCCAGCGCCAGGGCCCCGCGCACGGTCCCGGCGATCAGCCACAGCCCGAGCGTGGTCACGGAGAGCACTCCGCCCAGCGCCAGCCCGACCAGGACCAGTACGAAGCCGACCAGCGCCAGCGGGAAGGCGACGACCGCGTACAGCAGGGCGGCCAGGGCACGGCGGCCGAAGGTGGCGGCGGCGAGGGAGCGGAGGCGGTTCACGACGGCCAACCTAGGCGAGGGCCGTGCGGGCCCACCGGAGCTGGAGCCCGGTCAGCGCGCGTACGACGCACGGCATGAGCAGCAGGAAGCCGAGCCCGCCGACGATCGCGTGGAACGCCCAGGCCCCGGCGAACGTGGGCCCGCCCCACGCGCCGGCGGGATCGCCGCCCGCGCGCAGGGGCCAGCCCAGGTTCATCGGCACGATCGACCAGCCGTACAGCGTGACGACGGCGCAGATCAGGTTCAGCGGCAGCGCGACCAGCGCGTGCACCAGGCCGCTCCGGGGGCCCCCGGGGATCTCGGCGCCGAGCAGCCGTCGTGCCAGCCCGCGCTGCCAGCGGCCGGTGGGCAGTCCCGTCGCCGCGAGGGGCACGCACAGCGCCCCCACCGGAAGCGCGGTCACCGCGTACGCGGTCCGCCGCCACGTCTGCGCGGTGAACGGCTCACGCACGAGCCGCCACACCCATACGGCGGCGACGTCCCGCCCGGCCGGTCCCCTCCTGCGAACGAGGTCCATCACGCGTTCCCCCCCTGGCATGAGCTGCTGAAAACCGATGCCTCCAGACTCCCGCCGCGCCGGGTCGTATTCGATGGGGGCTGCACGGAAACCGGGGGTACGGTTCACCCCACCCCGCCCGGCCTCACAGCCCGCCCCCGCCGCGCCCTTTGAACCCTCACATCCGCACCCCGGCCCCGCTGAGGGCAGCGTTCCTCGTGGGAAACAGACGTGATGCGGTCGGGAAACACCGGCAACGCACGCTCCTGGACATGACCTCGAATACGCGTGTGGTGGTGATCGGCGCCGGCCTCGCGGGCGTACGGCTCGCCCGGCGGCTCGGCGAGCTGGGCACGCCCGTGACGCTCGTCGGCGACGAGGAGCACCGCCCGTACAACCGGGTGCTGCTCGCCGAGGTGCTGGCCGGACGGTACAGCCCCGACGTGATCGCCCTGCCGGCGCCCGCGGAGCTGACCCGGGGCCGGGTCACCGGCATCGACCGCGAGATGCGAGCCGTACATCTCGCGGACGGGTCGGAGATCGCATACGACACCCTCGTCCTGGCCACCGGCTCCAACGCGGTGCTGCCGCCGCTGCGCGGGCTGTTCACCCCGGACCACCAACTGCCCGAGGGGGTCCACGCCTTCCGCACCATGGACGACTGCCTGGGCCTGTCCAAGGCGGTACGGCCGGGGGTGCGGGCGGTCGTGATCGGCGGTGGGCTCCTCGGGGTCTCCGCGGCCCGCGCGCTGGCACTGCGCGGCGCGCAGGTCGTGCTCGCCCAGCAGTCCGAGCGGCTGATGGAACGTCAACTCGACCCGGCCGCCTCCAAGCTGGTCCGGCGCCATCTCACGGGCCTCGGCGTCGAGGTGCACACCGATCTGCGGGTGCGGGACGTGCGCTGCGTCGGCGGCGCGGTCCGCTCGGTGGAGATGGCCGACGGGTACGCCCTCGACGCCGACCTCGTGGTCCTGGCCTGCGGAGTCCACCCGCGCGCCGGGCTCGCCAAGGAGGCGGGGCTCGCCGTGCACAAGGGCATCCTCGTCGACGACGAACTCCGTACGTCCGACCCGCACATCCGGGCCGTCGGCGACTGCGCGCAGCACGACGGCACGGTGTACGGGCTGGCCGCGCCCGCGCTGGAACAGGCCGACGTCCTCGCCGAGTCGCTGGCCGGGGACGGCGGTGCCCGCTACACCGGCACGCGTGCGCTGACCCGGCTGACGCTGGCCGGCGAGGGCTTCTTCGACCTCGCCGCGTTCGGCGAGACCGAGGCCCTGCCCGGTGACGACGTCGTGCAGCTCACCGACGCCACCCGCGGCACCTACCGCAAGGTCGTCGTCCGCGACGACCGCCTGGTCGGCGGGGTCCTCGTCGGCGAACTCGGCACCGTCGGCGCGCTCGCCCGCGCCTGGGAGGGAGCAGAGCCGCTCCCCGACGACGCCCCCCTGCTCCACCTGCTCACCAACGATGGAGGCTCCTGATGACCGCCACCCCGGAGGCCACGGAGGCCACCCCCACGATCGTGCTCGTCGGCCACGGCATGGTCGGCCAGCGCTTCCTCGAAGCGCTCGCCCAGCGCGGCCTGACCGCCACCCACCGCGTGGTGGTGCTGTGCGAGGAGCCGCGTCCGGCATACGACCGTGTGGCGCTGACCTCGTACTTCTCGGGGAAGACGCCCGAGGACCTGTCCATGACGGACATGGAGTTCATTCAGACGCACGGCATCGAGCTGTACGTCGGCGACCCGGCCGTCTCCGTCGACCGCGAGGCGAGGAAGGTCACCGCCCGGTCCGGTGAGGTCTTCGAGTACGAGACCCTCGTCCTCGCCACCGGCTCCTACCCCTTCGTGCCGCCGGTCCCGAACAAGGACGCCGAAGGCTGCTTCGTCTACCGCACGATCGACGACCTGCTCGCGATCGAGGAGTACGCGAAGTCCCGCACGACCGGTGCCGTGGTCGGCGGCGGTCTGCTCGGCCTGGAGGCGGCCGGTGCGCTGAAGGGTCTCGGACTGACCTCGCACATCGTGGAGTTCGCGCCCCGGCTGATGCCCGTCCAGGTCGACGAGGGCGGCGGCGCCGCGCTGCTGCGCACCATCGAGGACATGGGCCTCACCGTGCACACGGGGGTCGGCACGCAGGAGATCGTGGTCGACGAGACGGGCGCCGTCACCGGCATGAAGCTGTCCGACGGCTCCGAACTCGCCACGGATCTCGTGGTGTTCAGCGCCGGTGTCCGCCCCCGCGACCAGCTGGCCCGCGACTGTGGTCTCACGGTCGGCGAGCGCGGCGGCATCACGGTCGACGAGCAGTGCCGTACGGTCGCCGACCCGCACGTCTTCGCGATCGGCGAGTGCGCGCTGGCCTCCGACGGCCGGGTGTACGGCCTGGTGGCCCCCGGCTACGAGCAGGCCGAGACGGCCGCCGCGACGATCGCCGCCGACGAGGCGTCCTTCACCGGCGCCGACCTCTCCACCAAGCTCAAGCTCCTCGGCGTGGACGTGGCGTCCTTCGGCGACGCGCACGGCGCCACCGAGGACTGCCTGGACGTCGTGTACTCCGACTCCCGCGCGGGCCTGTACAAGAAGCTGGTCATCGGCCGCGACGGCACGCTGCTCGGCGGCATCCTGGTCGGTGACGCGGAGGCGTACGGCACCCTGAAGGCGTTCACCGGCTCGGTGCCGCCGGTCTCCCCCGAGTCGCTGGTGCTGCCGGCGGGCGCCGGTGCACCCGCCCAGCTCGGCCCGTCCGCGCTGCCGGACGAGGCGATCATCTGCTCCTGCAACAACGTCACCAAGGGCACGATCCGCGGCGCGGTCACCGACCACCAGTGCACGACCGTGCCCGAGGTGAAGAAGTGCACCAAGGCCGGTACGACGTGCGGCAGCTGTGTCAAGGTCCTCGGCCAGCTGATCACCGCCGAGCTGGAGGCGTCAGGCGTCGAGGTCGACAAGGGCCTGTGCGGCTGCTTCGCGCAGACCCGCGAGGAGCTCTACGAGATCGTCCTCGCCCTGCGCATCAACACCTACCAGGACCTCCTGGACCGCTACGGCCGCGACGGCGCCCGGGGCGGCGACGGCTGCGAGATCTGCAAGCCGGCGGTCGGCTCGATCATCGCCTCCCTCGCCCCGACGATCGGCGCGAGCGGCTACGTCCTGGACGGCGAGCAGGCGGCCCTCCAGGACAGCAACGACCACTTCCTCGCCAACATCCAGAAGAACGGCTCGTACTCCGTCGTACCGCGCATCGCCGGTGGTGAGATCACCCCCGAGGGGCTGATCGTGATCGGCGAGATCGCCCGGGACTTCGGCCTTTACACCAAGATCACCGGCGGCCAGCGGATCGACATGTTCGGCGCGCGGGTCGAACAACTCCCGCTGATCTGGGCGAGGTTGGTGGACGCGGGCTTCGAGTCGGGGCACGCGTACGGCAAGTCGCTGCGGACCGTGAAGTCCTGCGTGGGCCGGACCTGGTGCCGCTACGGCGTCCAGGACTCGGTCCGGATGGCGATCGACCTGGAGCTGCGCTACCGGGGCCTGCGCTCGCCGCACAAGCTGAAGTCGGCGGTCTCCGGCTGCCAGCGCGAGTGCGCGGAGGCCCAGTCGAAGGACTTCGGCGTGATCGCCACCGCGGGCGGCTGGAACCTCTACGTCGGCGGCAACGGCGGCGCCACCCCGCGTCACGCGGACCTGCTCGCGCAGGACCTCTCCGACGCCGAGCTGATCCGGCTGATCGACCGCTTCCTGATGTTCTACATCCGCACCGCGGACCGGCTGGAGCGCACCTCGGTCTGGCTGGAGCGGATCCCCGGCGGCCTGGACCACGTCCGTGACGTGGTCGTCGAGGACTCCCTCGGCATCTGCGAGGAGCTGGAGACGCTGATGGCGGCCCACGTCGCGAACTACCGCGACGAGTGGTCGGAGACCATCAACGACCCCGAGAAGCTGGCTCGCTTCGTCTCCTTCGTCAACGCCCCCGACACCCCCGACCCGGTCGTCGGCTTCGTCCCCGAGCGCGACCAGATCAAGCCCGACCTGCCGCTGCTGACCATCGGCCACCGTCCCCTGGAAGGAAGCGCCCAGCGATGACCCTGGCACCCGAGACGACCGACCTGAAGATCCAAGTACGGCTGGACGAGGACTGGTTGACGGTCTGCGACCTGACCCGGCTGCTCCCGGGCCGCGGTGTGGCGGCGCTGCTGCCGGACGGCGGCCAGGTGGCCCTGTTCCGCGACCGCGCCGGGCAGCTGTACGCGATCGACAACCGCGATCCGTTCGGCGGCGCGGCGGTGCTCTCCCGCGGCCTGACCGGCAGCCACCAGGGCCGCCCGTTCGTGGCCTCGCCCCTGCTCAAGCAGCGGTTCGACCTGGAGACCGGGCAGTGCCTGGACGACGAGTCGGTGCGGATCACGACGTACGAGGTACGGGCCGCGTAGCAATCTTTCTTGACCGGTCGTTCTCGATCGAACTAGGCTGCGAAACGTGGCCAGGACCAAGGAATTCGACCCCGAGGCCGCGCTGCAGGCAGCTCTTGAGCTGTTCTGGCGGCGCGGCTACGAGGCGACGTCGATGTCCGACCTCGTCGAGCACCTCGGCATCGGACGGGCGAGTCTGTACGCGACCTTCGGCAACAAGCACGAGCTGTACCTGAAGGCGCTGGAGCGCTACGACCGGACCGGACTCCCGCCGATCGTGCGGGAGTTGTCCCAGCCGGGCCCCGCGCTGCCGGCCGTACGCGCCGTCGTCCGGCGGTACGCGACGGAGGCCACGGACGCCCGGCTGCGCCTGAACGGCTGCATGATCACCAACACCGCGGCGGAACTCGGCCCGCACGACCCGGCCGCGGCCCGGCACGTGGAGCGCAACTGGGACCAGTTGGAGACGGTGCTGCACTCGGCGCTGGTCCGCGCGCAGGCACAGGGCGAACTGCGCGCCGGGCGCGACCCGCTCACCCTGGCCCGGATGCTGCTCGTGCTGCTCCAGGGACTGCGCGTGGTCGGCAAGGCGTCGGCAGACCCGGCACGGGTGCGGGACGCGGCGGAGCAGGCACTGGCACTGCTGGACTGAGGAGCGCCTCGAACCGGGGCGCTCCTTTTTTCTGCACTCATACTGAACCGATCGTTCAAGATAACTGGGGAGATCATGACCATCACCTCGCACCACCGCGCGCGCTTCACGGACCGGACCGCCCTGGTCACCGGTGCCGGCTCGGGTATCGGACGGACCGTCGCGCTGGCGCTCGCGACGGAGGGGGCGAACGTCGTCGCGGCGGGGCGCCGGCGGGAGCAACTGGAGGAGACGGTGGCTCTGGTCGAGGCGGCGGGCGGCAAGGCGCTGGCGGTGACCGCGGACGTCTCGCGCGCGGCGGACCTGGAGGCCGCGGTGGCCGCCGCCGTCGAGTTCTTCGGCTCCCTGGACGTCGCGGTGAACAACGCGGGCGTCTTCCGGGGCGGCGCCCCGCTGGCCGAACTCTCCGAGGAGGACTGGCGCACCCAGCTCGACATCAACGTCACGGGCGTCTTCCTCGCCCTGCGCGCCGAGATCCGGCAGATGCGCACCCAGCCGACGGGCGGCGCGATCGTCAACATCGCCTCGACCTTCGGCGTCCACACCCGCAACCCCGGCGCCGCCGCCTACTCCGCCTCCAAGGCGGCCGTCTCCGTGCTCACCCGGGGCGCCGCCCTGGACCACATCCGCGACGGCGTCCGCATCAACGCGGTCAGCCCGGGAGCCGTGGAGACTCCGATGTCGCTGCGCCCCGGCGAGGACGACGGGGCCCGCGCGGCCCGTGCCCGCGCCTCCCTCCCCCTCGGCCGTATCTCGACGACGGACGAGGTGGCCGCGGCCGTCCTCTATCTCGCCTCGGACGACGCCACTTCGGTGGTGGGCACGGACCTGGTGGTGGACAGCGGGGCGACCGCCTGAGTCCACGGGCTCGTGGGGACCGTCCGGACAACGGGGCGACCGCCTGAGTCCACGGGCTCGTGGGGATCAGCGGCTCGCGCGCCGCCGGAGCGCCAGCAGCACCCCGCCCCCGGCGAGCAGGGCCGCGCCGCCCGCCGCCAGGTACGGGGTGCTGTCGTCGCCGCCGGTCGCGGCGAGGTCGGTGCCGTCCTGCTTCTCGCCGTCGGCCGCCTCGCCGGAGGCCGTGCCTTCCTCCGCGACGCCTTCCTCCGCCGACCCTTCTCCCACCGGGACGAAGCCGGCCGGCGGGTTGTCGCAGCCGAGGCCGTCGCCGTCGCGGTCGAGACGGGAGGCGTAGTGCTCGTCGCTCGCGGGGATGTCGGAGTACCCGTTGGCGTACGCCTCGGCGCAGTTCTCGAACGGGTGGGCACCGTCATGGGCGGCGGCAGTGGACGGCAGTGCGGCCAGCGCCAGCGCGGCGACGACGATGGCGCCGGGCTTGCGGAGCAGGTTCACGGGGAGTCCTTCCCTGGTCGTTCACGAGGTGACGAACGTAGCCAGGGGCCGCTGATGCGGCGGAGTTATGAAGGACCCGTGATGCTAACGTGACGTGACCGGACGGTAGCTCTCCGCATGGATGTCCGCGGGGTCCATGTGACCGCCGGGCAGCGGTCCCGCGTCCAGGTAGAACCACTCGGCGTCCGGGCCGGGAGCCGACGCGGGCATCGGTTCCGGCCGCGGGACGGGCCCGGTGGTGACCGGCCCTTCCGCCTTCGCCGGTCCCGGCATCAGCAGCTCCACACGCAGCCCCAGCCCCCGCTGCTGCGCGGTGAATTCCTCCACCTGGCTGCGGCAGGCGTGATCGAGATGCGTCACGCCGGTCAGGTCCAGGCGGATGCGCGGCCTGCCCGAGGCCGCCGCGCTCTCCAGCGCCTCGATGACCTGCGGCAGCCGTAGGAAGGTCGCGTTACCGGCCATGACGACCTTCGCGGTGTCCTCCTCGACGTGCTGCCGGATCACCGTCCGCGACATGCGCAGGGCCGCCAGGACGATCCCGGCCGCGAGGCCGATCAGGACGCCTTCCAGCAGCGCGGTCGCCACGATGACCAGTGTCGTCGTCGTCATCACCACGAACTCGCCGCGATCCTGGCGCCACATCTTCGGGAACTCCTCCGGCGCGAACAGCTTCCAGCCGCTGTGCACCAGGACGCCCGCGAGCACCGAGATCGGGATCAGCGCCAGGACCTGCGGCAGCAGCAGCGCGAAGGCCAGCAGCCAAAGGCCGTGCAGGGTGCGGGAGATACGGGTCTTCGCACCCGCCTGGACGTTGGCCGAGCTGCGCGCCACGACCGCCGTGATCGGGAGGGCGCCGAGGATGCCGGCGATGGTGTTCCCGGCGCCCTGGGCGATGAGTTCGGTGTTGTAGCGGGTGCGCGGGCCGCTGTGTATACGGTCCACGGCGGCCGCGGTGAACAGGCTCTCCGCCGAGGCGATCACCGTGAAGGTGAGGATGGAGGTGATGACCGCGGCGTCCGCCAGCCCCGCGAACTCCCCCGCGCCCGGCACCCGTACGGATGCCAGCAGATTGCCGACCTGGAGCGTCTTCACGTCCACGCCGGGCAGCGCGGCCACCACGATGCCGATGCCGACCGCTACCAGCGCGGCCGGAATCCTTTTCGCCGGGCCCGGCGCCTTCTTCCACAGGAAGCTCAGCACGATCGTGGCGATGCCGAGCAGCGTGGCGATCATCGCCTGCGGGTCGGTGAGGACGTCGGCGAACAGGCCCGGGATCCCGGCCATGTTCTCGATCGGTGTGCCGGGTGCCTTGGCGTCGGACATCGGATAGGCCTGGCTGAACATCAGCGGCAGCCCGATGCCGGCCAGCATGCCCTGGACCACGGCCAGGGAGATCGCCTGGAACATCCGGCCGAGGCGTACGACGCCGAGGACGATCTGGAGGATGCCGGAGAACAGGACGATCACGCCGAGCATCGCCAGGCCGTGCTCCAGCACCGTCTCCGCGACCAGCGCGGCGAGCCCGGCGGCCGGCCCGCTGACCTGGAGCGTGCTGCCCCGGACCGCGCCGACGACCAGACCGCCGATCACCCCGGAGATGATGCCGAGTTCGGCGGGCACACCGGAGGCCACCGCGACGCCGATGCACAGCGGCAGCGCGACGAGGAAGACGACGAGCGAGGCGGTGATCTCGTTGGCGAGATCGAGCCGCGCACCGCCGGTCTTCGCCGGGCCCGCTCCCGCTCCCGCTCCCGTACCGGGAGCCGCACCGCGCGCACCGCCGGTCTTCGCCGGGCCCGCTCCCGCTCCCGTACCGGAGGCCGCACCCGCAGCCGTGGCCGCGCTCGTGTTCGCGGTCTTCGCCGGCCCCGCGCCCCCGGCCTTCGCGCCGCCCCCTTTGCCGCGCGTCCGCCCGCGCGCATGCGCCCCGCTCATCCGGTATGCACCCGGAACCGGCCGTCGCCCTCCAGCTCGTGCACCTGCCCGGTGTCGACCTCGTAGTACCAGCCGTGCAGCCGCAGCCGTCCCCCGTCCAGCCGCTGCCGCACCACCGGGTAGGTCCGCAGTACGGCGAGCTGGTTGACGACATTGCCCTGTGCCACGTCCGGCAGCGAGGGGTCGTCGGAGGCGGCGGTGAGGACCGGCGCCAGTTCGGGGCGGGCCAGCTGGAGCCAGGCGTCCACGCCCGGCAGCGAGGTCAGGTCGTCGCCGGACTTCAGCGCGCCCATGGCACCGCAGTGTGAGTGACCGCACACGACGATGTCCTGAACCCCGAGCACCTCCAGTGCGTACTCGATGGTGGCGGCCTCCCCCGACGCGCCGGGACTGCCGTACGGCGGCACGATATTGCCCGCGTTGCGCAGCTCGAATATCTCTCCGGGCCGCGCACCGGTAATCAGTGCGGGTATGACCCGCGAGTCCGAGCAGGTTATGAAGAGTGCCTCGGGATATTGCCCCTCGGCCAGTTTCCGGTATTCGACGCTCTCGAAATCTACCCTGCGCCTGAACGAGCGGGCACGGTCCAGCAATGCCTTCAACGATGCCTCCGCAGCTTGGAGTTCGACCAGTTCACAGCACCGTAGAGGAGGGCACGCCAGAGGAAGGTTAAGTAAAACCCAGAGCGCGTCCAGCAATTGGACATTCTTTGTCGCAATGCCCCGCAAGCGCTTGTTTCTTGTAGCGTGTCGACGTCAGGGCAAAGAATGCAAATTCACGGAGAGACAGGACGCATGGGCATACGAGTGCTGCTCATCGAGGACGACGAGACGATCGCCGAACCGCTCACCGAGGGATTGGCTTCCTTCGGACTGACGGTGGATCACGTGACCACCGGGGCGGAGGGGTTGAGAAGGCCGTACGGCGATGTCGTCCTGCTCGACCTGGGGTTGCCGGACATGGACGGCATCGATGTGTGCCGGGGCATCCGGCAGCTCTCGGACGTGCCGGTCATCATCCTGAGTGCGCGGGGTGAGGAGGCCGACCGGGTGCTGGGCCTGGAGCTGGGGGCGGACGACTATCTCGCGAAGCCGTTCAGCATCCGGGAGCTGGTGGCACGGGTGCGCGCCGTGACCCGCCGGACCCAGCGGACGGAGACGGCGGCGGAGACGCCGCGTACGGAGACTCCGGGCGAGCCGGAGCGTTTCGAGCCGGCGGCGCTGGACCGTGGCCGTACGGAGGCGCTGGTGGAGCGGCTGCGCGCCGGGGCGCTGGCGGAACGGGCGGCCGCCCCGCCGCCCGCCGCACCCTCGTACGAGGCCGAGCTGCTTCCGTCGTACGACGACCCGACACCCCGGCCCTCGTACCCGCCCGGCCCGTTGGTCGTGGACCGCCGGACCCGTCAGGTCTGGGTCGGCGAGATCCCCGTCACCCTCACGCCGAAGGAGTTCGAGCTGCTGGCGCTGCTGACCGAGGATCCGGGTGCGGTGTACTCCCGGCAGCAGATCCTGGACCGGGTGTGGGACCCGCACTACGAGGGCCCGACCAAGACACTGGACGTCCATGTCGCCTCGCTACGGCGCAAGTTGGGCAACCCGGCGTGGATCCAGACGCTGCGCGGGGTCGGCTTCCGGCTGGCGGTGCAGACCGAACCGGGCGGGCGGCAGGTGTCCTCGCCGTGACCCGCCGGCTGCTGCTCAGCTACCTCAGCCTCGCCGCGCTCGTACTGCTGTGCCTGGAGATCCCGCTGGGCTTCGTGTACTCACGCAGCGAGCGGGAGCGGGTGGTGAACGCGGCGAAGGACGAGGCCGAGTCGGTCTCCGCGTACGCCTCGCTGTCGCTCAGCGCGGGCCGTGCGGAGCGGGATCTGCCGCGCCGGGTGGTGCACTGCGCGGAGCGGATCGGCGGCAAGGTGGTGATCGTGGACGCCGTGGGCACGCTGCTCGCGACCTCGCATCCGCGGGCCGCCGTCATGTCGTCCGACCTCGCCTCGCGCCCCGGTATCGCCGCCGCCCTGCGCGGCACCTCCACGGTGGACGTGCGTACGTCGACCATCGGCGGGGTCGAGTACCTCTCGGTGGCGGCGCCGGTCCGGCACACCTCGGGGCTGCAGGGCGCCGTATGGCTGACGGTGCCGACCCGGACGGTGCACGAACGCGTCCATCACGTCTGGCTTTTGCTGGCCCTCGGCGGGCTCGGCGTGCTCACGGCGGTCGCGGTCGTGGGGTTCGCCATCGCCCGCTGGACCGGCCGGCCGATCCGTGAACTGGAGCGGGCCACCCATGAGTTGGCCGAGGGCGGGCGGGCCACGCCGGTGACGATGACGAAGGGCCCGCCGGAGGTGCGCCGGCTGGCCACCGCGTTCAACCGTACGGCGGCCCGGCTCGCCCATCTCCTTGCCGCCCAGCGGGCGTTCGCGGGCGAGGCGTCGCACCAGCTCAAGACGCCGCTCGCGGCACTGCGGCTGCGGCTGGAGAACCTGGAGCCGAACGTCGCCGCCCGTGGCCTCGGCAGCCTCACCGCCGCCGTGACCGAGACGGACCGGCTGTCCCGGATGGTCGAGGGGCTGCTGGCGATGGCCCGCCTGGAGGAGGACTCCGCGTCGCCCGCCCAGGTCGACGTGGGTGCCGTCTGCGCGGAGCGGCACCGCACCTGGCAGCCGCTGTTCGAGCGACAGCGGGTCTCGCTGGTGCTGTTCGCGGGCAGTGTGGGGCCGGTGCTGGCGGTGCCGGGCGGCGTCGAACAGATCGTGGACAACCTGCTCTCCAACGCGCTGCGCGCCTCCCCGCGCGACTCCACCGTGACGATGGAGCTGCGGCTGCACGTCCCGGCCAAGCGCGCCCTGCGTGACGCCCGTCCCGCCTGGGTCGACCTGCACATCACCGACGAGGGCCCCGGCATGACCGCGGAGCAGCGGGACCGCGCCTTCGACCGGTTCTGGCGGGCACCGGGCGCCCCCAAGGGCGGCACGGGCCTCGGTCTGTCGCTGGTCCAGCGTCTCGCCCACGCGAGCGGCGGCGAGGCGATCCTGCACGCCGCGAGTTCGGGCGGTCTGGACGCGGTGATCCGCCTGCCGTCGGCGGAGCCGCCGCGCGAGGGGCACGGGCCGCTCGGTCCGCTCGGCCCTCTCGGTCCGGGGGTCGACAAGGCGTCCGGGCAACGCAGGCGGGTGATACCGGCGTTGCGTGCGTGAGGGCGGGGATACTCAGGGGGCGCACAGGGGTGGCAGCACTCCGGGGAGCGTACGCGGGTGAGACTCAGCTGAGCGCCGATGAGCAGCACACATCCAGCACTCGGGTATGCCGTCCGTCGGTCATGCGTTGGCCACGGTCCGTCCACCATGCGCCCCTAGTTTCCATGCCGCCCCCCAGGCACGACCCCCGTCGCCGACCGGTGGCGGGGCGGTCTCCACCTCTTGGAGTGAGAGTGGAACGTCGTAATCTGCTGCGTGCGGCCGTCCTCGGCGGTTCTGCCGCCGTCTTCGGCGGAACCCTGTGGCGCGGCGCCGCGTACGCCGCGCCGGCCCAGCCCGGCCCCGGCCCCTACGGGGCGCTGGGCTCCCCCGACGCCAACGGCATCAGACTCCCCAGCGGCTTCACCAGCCGCGTCATCGCCCGCTCCGGCCAGACGGTCTCCGGAACGTCGTACACCTGGCACAACGCCCCCGACGGCGGCGCCTGTTACGCGGACGGCAGCGGCTGGATCTACGTCTCCAACTCGGAGGTAAACCCCTCCGGTGGCGCGAGCGCGGTGAAGTTCTCGTCGTCGGGCTCGATCACGGCCGCGTACCGCATCCTCTCGTCCACCCGGCAGAACTGCGCGGGCGGCAAGACCCCGTGGAACACCTGGCTGTCCTGCGAGGAGGTGTCCCTGGGCTACGTCTACGAGACCGACCCGTGGGGTGTGAACGCCTCTGTGCAGCGCGCCGCGATGGGCCGCTTCAAGCACGAGGCGGCGGCGGCCGACCCGGTGCGGCAGGTGATCTACCTGACGGAGGACGAGACGAACGGCCGCTTCTACCGCTTCGTGCCGACGACCTGGGGCAACCTGTCCTCCGGCACCCTCCAGGTGATGGTCGCCGGCAGTGGCACCTCCGGCTCCTTCAGCTGGGCGAACGTCCCCGACCCGGACGGCTCCCCGACCGCCACCCGCTCCCAGGTCTCGGGCTCCAAGTCCTTCAACGGCGGCGAGGGCTGCCACTACGCCGACAACACGGTCTGGTTCACGACCAAGGGCGACAACCGGGTCTGGCAGCTCAACCTCACGTCGAACACCTACGAGCTGGCCTACGACGACTCCCTCGTCAACGGCACGGCCCCGCTCACCGGCGTCGACAACATCACCGGCTCCTCCTCCGGTGACCTGTTCGTCGCCGAGGACGGCGGCAACATGGAGATCTGCCTGATCACCCCGGACGACGTCGTCGCCTCGTTCCTGCGCATCGACGGCCAGTCCGGCTCGGAGATCACCGGCCCGGCGTTCTCCCCCGACGGCACCCGCCTGTACTTCTCCAGCCAGCGCGGCACGAGCGGCAGTTCGTCGGGCGGCATCACGTACGAGGTGACGGGACCCTTCCGCGCGTAGCGGTCACAAAACAGCCACACCTCCACCACACCCGCTCACCGGGCATTACGGTCATCCCCTCACGCAACACCAGTGGGGGGATGACATGACCAATCCGTACACCACGGCGCCCATGCCGCCGCAGCCACCGCTGCGCCCGGCCCCGAAGTGGGCCCGCAAACGCTACGTACTGCCCGCCCTCGCCCTTGCCTTCTTCATCGGCATCGGCGCGGGCGGCGCGTCCGGCGACGACTCGAAGACCACCGCGGCAAAGCCCACGTCGGCATCACCACAGCCCACGGTCACCGTCACCACGACGGCCGAGGCGCCCGAACCCGAGCCGGCCCCGACGGTGACGGCCACCAAGACGGTCAAGGTCACCAGGACGGTCACGGCCACACCCGCCCCGGACACCGCCACCGTCGACGACGACTCCTCCGGCGCGGACGTCCACTACGCCAACTGCTCCGAGGCCCGCGCGGCCGGCGCGGCCCCCGTCCACCGAGGCGAACCGGGCTACGCCTCCCACCTGGACCGGGACAACGACGGGGTGGGCTGCGACAGCTGAGGCCGCGACAGCTGAGGCCGCGACGGCCGAGGGCCGCGACGACCGCCCGCCGCGGTGCAGCTCGCGGCGGGCGACGACTTCACAGGTCCGGGCTCATTCGACGGGCCAGGGCTCACTTCACCGGGCCGGACGACTGGCCCCAAGCCCTGGACGAGGAACTAGGCCTCCGCCAGCGCAAGGTCAGGACGCTTTTGCAAGGTCGGTGCTCTACTACCTGCCATGGCGACACTTACGGAGCTTCAGCCTGCCCCTGTCATCGACGAGACCGCCCGGCTGCTGACCGAGCACTACGTCTTCCCCGAGATAGCCGAGCAGGTCGCCGGCCTGCTGCAACGACGCCTCGCCGAGGGCGCCTACGACGTCGACGGCGTCGAGGAGCTCGCCCGTGCGGTCACCGCGGACCTGCAGTCCGTCAACGGCGACCGACACCTGAGACTGAAGCACCACACCGACCCGGTTTCCCCCGAGCAGGGGGCGGCCACCATGGAAGCCATGCGCCGGGACTTCGACTCCTCACTGGGCGGTGCACCCCGGGTGGAACTGCTCGACGGAGGGGTCGCCGCACTGGAGCTGGCTCCGATGCTGTTTCCGCTGGAGTGGGCCGCCGAACCGCTGGGTGCCGCGCTCACCCTGGTCTCCCGCGCCCGGGCGCTGATCGTGGACCTGCGCGCCAACCGGGGCGGCGACCCGGACACGGTCGCCTTCGTCTGCAGCTACTTGCTCGACAACCGCACCCACCTCAACACCATGCACTGGCGTGACGGCGAGCGCCGCGAGCAGTCCTGGAGCCTGCCGCACGTTCCCGGCGCCCGCTTCGGCGGCAGCAAGCCGTTGTACGTGCTGTCCAGTGACAGCACCTTCTCCGCCGCCGAGGAGCTGGCGTACAACCTCCAGCAGCTCGGCCGCGCCGTGATCGTCGGCGAGCGCACCCGCGGCGGCGCACATCCGTGCAAGGGCTGGACGGTGCACCCGCACCTGGAGGCCACCATCCCCATGGGCCGCGCCATCAACCCCGTCTCCGGCACGAATTGGGAGGGCACGGGTGTGCAGCCGGACATCCCCTGCTCTGCTGCCGACGCCCTCGACCACGCACACTCGCTGGCCCTCGCCCGACTGGCAGGCTGACCCGGCCCGACGGTCTCGACGCGCGACGCACGGAAGGGCGGCACCCCCGCACGGGTGCCGCCCTCCTTCGTGATCCGGAGCCGCCGTCCATCGGTCTTGAGGGTCGGGGACGGACGGCGGCTCCGGGGTCGAAGGGGCCGTACGGGCTCGATGGCTCGTACGGCCCGTACCGCTAGCGGTGGTCGCTGCCCGCCGACTCGGACGCCGCGCGCCCCGCCTCGAGTCGCGCCACCGGGATGCGGAACGGCGAGCAGGAGACGTAGTCGAGGCCGACCTCGTGGAAGAAGTGCACCGACTCGGGGTCGCCGCCGTGCTCGCCGCAGACGCCGAGCTTCAGGTCGGGGCGGGTCTCACGGCCCGCCTTCGCCGCCGCCGCGACCAGGGAGCCGACGCCGTCCTTGTCGATCGTCTCGAACGGGGAGACGCCGAAGATGCCCTTCTCCAGGTACGCCGTGAAGAAGCTCGCCTCCACGTCGTCCCGGCTGAAGCCCCACACCGTCTGGGTGAGGTCGTTCGTGCCGAAGCTGAAGAACTCCGCCGCTTCCGCGATCTGGCCCGCCGTCAGCGCGGCGCGCGGGAGCTCGATCATCGTGCCGATCGAGAGCTTCAGCTTCGTGCCCGTCGCCGCCTCGACCTCCGCGATGACCTGGTCGGCCTCCTCGCGGACGATCTCCAGCTCCTGGACGGTGCCGACGAGCGGGATCATGATCTCGGCGCGCGGGTCGCCCTTGGCGTTCTTGCGGGCCGCCGCCGCTTCCGCGATCGCGCGGACCTGCATCGTGAACAGGCCGGGGATGACCAGGCCCAGGCGTACGCCGCGCAGACCCAGCATCGGGTTCTGCTCGTGCAGGCGGTGGACGGCCTGGAGGAGGCGCAGCTCGTTCTCGTGGGGCTCCTGACGGGACTCCGCCAGGGCCACCCGGACCGAGAGCTCCGTGATGTCCGGAAGGAACTCGTGCAGCGGCGGGTCGAGGAGACGGATCGTCACCGGCAGCCCGTCCATCGCCGAGAACAGCTCGACGAAGTCCTTCTTCTGGAGCGGCAGCAGCTCCGCGAGGGCGGCCTCGCGGACCTCTTCGGTGTCGGCGAGGATCAGCCGCTCGACCATCTCGCGGCGCTCACCGAGGAACATGTGCTCGGTGCGGCACAGGCCGATGCCCTGGGCGCCGAAGCGACGGGCGCGCAACGCGTCCTCGGCGTTGTCCGCGTTGGCGCGCACCCGCAGCCGGCGCTTGCGGTCCGCGAACGCCATGATGCGGTGGACGGCCTCCACCAGCTCGTCGGCGTCCTGCGCACCGGCGTGCATGCGGCCCTCGAAGTACTCCACGACGGGAGAGGGGACCACCGGGACCTCGCCCAGGTAGACCTTGCCGGACGAGCCGTCGATCGAGATGACGTCGCCCTCCTCGACGACGTGTCCCCCGGGGACCGTCATCCGGCGGCGCTTGGTGTCGACCTCGAGCTCCTCGGCGCCACAGACACAGGTCTTGCCCATGCCGCGCGCGACCACGGCCGCGTGGGATGTCTTGCCGCCGCGCGAGGTCAGGATGCCCTCGGCCGCGATCATGCCGTCGAGGTCGTCGGGGTTGGTCTCCCGGCGGACCAGGATGACCTTCTCGCCCGAACGCGACCACTTGACCGCGGTGTACGAGTCGAAGACGGCCTTGCCGACCGCCGCACCCGGCGACGCCGCGATGCCCCGGCCGACCTGCTCGACCTTGGCCTCCTCGTCGAACTTCGGGAACATCAGCTGCGCGAGCTGGGCGCCGTTGACGCGCTGGAGCGCCTCCGCCTCGTCGATGAGGCCCTGGTCCACGAGCTGGGTCGCGATACGGAAGGCGGCGCCCGCGGTGCGCTTGCCGACACGGGTCTGGAGCATCCACAGCTGACCGCGCTCGATCGTGAACTCGATGTCGCAGAGGTCCTTGTAGTGGTTCTCCAGCGTCTCCATGATCTGCATCAGCTGGTCGTACGACTTCTTGTCGATCGACTCCAGCTCAGCGAGCGGCACGGTGTTGCGGATGCCCGCGACCACGTCCTCGCCTTGGGCGTTCTGGAGGTAGTCGCCGTAGACGCCCTGGTGGCCGGAGGCGGGGTCGCGGGTGAAGGCGACGCCCGTGCCGGAGTCCGGGCCGAGGTTGCCGAAGACCATCGAGCAGACGTTGACGGCCGTGCCGAGGTCGCCGGGGATGCGCTCCTGGCGGCGGTACAGCTTGGCGCGGTCGGTGTTCCACGAGTTGAAGACCGCCTCGATGGCGAGGTCCATCTGCTCGCGGGGCTCCTGCGGGAAGTCCCGGCCGGCCTCCTTCTTGACGATCTTCTTGAAGGCGGTGACCAGCTTCTTGAGGTCGGCGGCCTCCAGGTCGGTGTCGACCGTGACCTTCTTGGCCTCCTTGGCCTTGTCGAGAGCCTCCTCGAAGAGGTCGCCGTCGACGCCGAGGACGGTCTTGCCGAACATCTGGATGAGGCGGCGGTAGGAGTCCCACGCGAACCGCTCGTCGCCGGCCTGCTCGGCGAGGCCCTTCACGGACTTGTCGGAGAGTCCGATGTTGAGGACCGTGTCCATCATGCCGGGCATGGAGAACTTGGCGCCGGAACGGACCGAGACCAGCAGAGGGTTGTCGGCCTGGCCGAGCTTCTTGCCCATGCGGCTCTCGAGAGCGTCGAGGTGCGCACTCACCTCGTCACGCAGTGCCGCCGGCTCCGCCCCGCTGTCGAGGTAGACCTTGCAGGCTTCCGTCGTGATCGTGAAGCCAGGGGGAACGGGAAGCCCCAGGTTGGTCATCTCGGCGAGGTTCGCGCCCTTGCCACCCAGGAGGTCCTTGAGGTCCTTGTTCCCCTCGGTGAAGTCGTAAACGAACTTCGCTACGTGGGGTTCTTTGTTTTCCGACACGGTCTCGACTCCCTCGAGGACGCGGTGGCTGCCCTGACGGCGAGGAACATACCCAGATCGAAGGCGCCTGGGTACGTCTACTCACGCGTCATGCGCCTGTAACCACCCGTCCGCCAGTGGATCGAAAGTCAAGGCTTGGCAAGCCGTGACGGGGTTATGTTTTCACTTCTTGAACGCAAGAGCGTCGACAAGTGCAGTTTCCCGCTCACATGAGCAGCCTTACCGCACGTTTGATTTCGATCGATGAACGATCAAGGGGTGGCACCCAGTGCCACCCCTTGGAGAAGTGCAGTCGCTCAAGATCCGCTCATCTGAGCGGAACCCTTATCAAGGGTGGCGAGAATCACGCTGCCACAGCCGCCGGAATTTCACCATGCGGACCCGACCTCGAAACGGAAACACGGCCGTCACACACCCAGCGCGACCAGCCGATCTTCCACTCGCTCGGGCGCGTAGAGATGCTCCACGACGAGCGCCCCGGCCCCGATCAGCCCGGCCCGCTCCCCCAGCCGCGAGGTCACGACGTCCAGATGAGCGGTGGAGCGCGGCAGCGCCCGCTGGTACAGCAGTTCCCGGACCCCGGTGAGGAAGGCCGTCCCGGCCAGATCCCCGGCGATCATCAGCACCCCGGGGTTGAGCAGCGTCACCACGGTCGCCAGCACGTCCCCGACCTGCCGCCCGGCCTCTCGCGCCAGCGCGGCCGCCCCCGGGTGCCCGGACGCGAGCAGGTCCCGCACGTCCGAGCCGGAGGCCGCGGGCACGCCCGTCTCGGCCAGTCGCCGGGCCACGGCACGGCCGCTGGCGACGGCGGCCAGACAGCCGTAGGAACCGCAGCGGCACTCGGCGTCCGCGCCCACCCGGATGTGCCCGATGTCGCCGGCGCCCCCGTCGATGCCCCGGTAGACCGAGCCGTCCACGACGACGCCCGCGCCGATACCGGTCGACACCTTGACCAGGACGAAGGCCGAGCAGTCCGGGTATCCGGTGCGCTGTTCGCCGTAGGCCATGAGGTTGGCGTCGTTGTCGACGAGGACCGGCACCGGTGCCGCGCCGGTCTCCTCGCCGAAGGCCCTCGCCAGCCGGCCCGTTATGTCGTAGCCGTCCCAGCCGGGCATGATCGGCGGCTGGACGACGCGGCCGGTCTCGCTGTCCACGGGGCCCGGCACCGCGAGTCCGATGCCGCAGACCTCCTCGGCCCCCCGCCCGGCCTTCTCCAGCAGCTCGGCGAACCAGCGCCCCAGGTCGCCAAGGACCGCCTCGGGCCCGTCCTCGACGACCAGCGTCCCGCTGTGCTCGGCGAGGATCTCGCCGGTCAGTGTGAGTACGGCGGCACGCGCGTGCCGGGTCTCCAGGTCGGCGGCGAGCACGATGGCGTGGGCGTCGTCGAACTCCAGCGTGATGGAGGGGCGTCCTCCCAGCGGGGAGTCCACGGGACCGCCGGCGCCCTCGCGCAGCCAGCCGGCGCGGAAGAGGCGGTCGAGGCGCTGGCCGACGGTGGCACGGGACAGCCCGGTCGCCTGCTGAAGTGCCCCGCGCGTGACGGCCCGTCCGCTCCGCACCAGTTCGAGCAGTTCCCCGGCGCTGGCCTGACCCCGTGCGCTCATGCACACCCCCTTGTGTTTCTCAAGCTTGCATTACATATTAGGTTTTGCGTGTTAAATAGACGTAACTCTAAGGTGTTGCCGACCGAACCGGTCGACCTGACGTCTTTTCGGGGAGCCCCGAGTGGATCGCACTGCCCAACTCACCGCCCGCCGCGCGGACCGTGACATTGCATACGATCCGCCGCCCGCGGCCGATTCCCCGCACGCCGGAGCCGCCCGCGTACTGGAGGAGAACTGGACCGGCACCTCCACGGTGCCCTCACGTGGTCTGTACCCCCACCAGTGGTCCTGGGACTCCGCGTTCATCGCGATCGGCCTCCGGCACGTCTCGCCGTTACGGGCGCAGACGGAACTGGAGACACTGCTCGATGCCCAGTGGGGTGACGGGCGCGTCCCGCACATCGTCTTCAACCCCTCCGTGCCGCTCGACGCCTACTTCCCGAGCCCCGACTTCTGGCGCTCCTCGACCGCCGGGCGGGCCGCGGGCGCCCCGCGCACCGTACAGACCTCCGGCATCGTGCAGCCACCGGTGCACGCGCTGGCCGCCTGGCTGGTGCACCGCGCCGACCCTGGGCTGTCCCGGGCGCGCGGTTTCCTCACCCGGGTCTATCCCCGGCTGGCCGCCTGGCACCGCTATCTGCTGCACCGGCGCGACCTCGGCGGCGCCGGCCTCGCGTCGGTCGTGCACCCCTGGGAACAGGGCATGGACAACAGCCCCTGCTGGGACGTGCCCCTGCGCCGCGTCCCGCCCGCGCCGACCCGCTCCTTCCGCCGCGCCGACCTCGACCACGGGGCGGCGGAGGACCGGCCGACCGATCTCGACTACGGGCGGTACGTGCGACTGGCGACGGACTACCGGGACCGCGGATACGCCGACGGCGGAAGTGCGGAGGCGGCCCGAACGGCCTCGTTCGAGGGTGGTGGCGGGGGACGAGCGGGCCTGTTCGCCGTCGAGGACCCGGCGTTCAACGCCCTGCTCATCGCCTCCGAGCACGCGCTGGCCGGCATCGCGCGGGAGCTGGGGGCGACCGGCACGGCAAGGCACGCCCGCGCCGAGCGCCTGACGGCGGCGCTGATCGACCGCATGTGGGATCCGGCGAGCGGGATGTTCCTCTGCCACGACGTACGGGCGGGCGGGCTCATCCCCGAACGCGGCGTCAGCGGCCTGATCCCGCTCCTGCTGCCCACCCTCCCGCGCGACATCGCCGCCACCCTGGTCGGCACGGCGCACGGCCCGCACTTCGGCCTCGGCCGCACCACCCGCCTCGCCCCGTCGTACGACCTGCTGGGCGAGGCATTCGACCCGAACCGCTACTGGCGGGGCCCGGCCTGGTTCAACACCGGCTGGCTGCTGGAGCGGGGCCTGCGCACGCACGGCGAGCGGGACCGGGCCGAGGCGCTGCGCGAGGCGATGCTCGACCTCGCCGTCGCCTCCGACTTCGCCGAGTACGTCGATCCGTACACCGGCAAGGGCTGCGGCACCACACGCTTCAGCTGGACGGCGGCGCTCACGCTCGACCTGCTGCACGACTTCGAGGACCTCATGGACCCCAAGGGAGGGAACCGGGAATGACGGACCGTCACCATCTGCTCGTGTACGGGGGTACGTTCGCCGCCGTGGGCGACGCCGGCGACATCAGCGGCGTACGGGCCGCCGGCTCTCCGGAGGGGTTGTTCGTACGCGACGCCAGGCATCTGAGCCGCTGGCAGCTCACCGTGGACGGGGCGGTGCCCGAGACGCTCTCGCCGGTGGCCGACGGTGACACGGCACGCTGTGTGCTGGTGCCGCGCGGCGGACGCGACGAACCTCCGGCGTACACGCTCTTCCGCGAACAGGCCGTCGGTGACGGCTCGTTCATCGACGCGATCCGTGTGACGAGCAACCGTCCGGTGCCGACGACGATCCATCTCGCGCTGACCGTCGACGCCGACTTCACCGACCAGTTCGAGCTGCGCTCGGACCACCGCACCTACGCCAAGTCCGGCGTCAAGCGCCGCCGCCAGGCCCTCGATCACGGCGTGGAGTTCAGCTACCAGCGGGGCGAGTGGCGCTCGGTGACGACGGTGACGGCCGAGCCCGCGCCGGACGCCGTCGAGGAGACCGGGACCGGTGCCCGCCGGCTGGTGTGGGCGCTGGACCTCGAACCGCACGGCACGACGGAGCTGACGCTGCGCGTGATGGCCCGCCCGCACGGCGACAAACGGGCCCTGCGCGTACCCCGCTCCCCCGCCGCCCTCTCCGCCCAACTCCTCTCGCAGGAGGGTGAGTTCGTCGAGGGCGTGGCCTTCCCGACGGGCTGGCCCGAGCTCGCCGCGGCCTGTGCGCGGGGCCTGGCCGACCTCGCCGCGCTCCAGGTCCCGGCGACGGGCCCCGACGGCGAGGAGCTGCGCGTTCCGGCCGCCGGAGCCCCCTGGTTCCTGACGCTGCTGGGCCGGGACGCCCTGCTCACCTCGCTCTTCACGCTGCCCTACCGGCCCCGGCTCGCCGCGGCCACCCTTCCGGCGCTGGCGGCGACCCAGGCGACGGAACGGACGGGACCGGACGGGGTCTGTCAGCCCGGCAAGATCGTGCACGAGGTCCGGCACGGCGAGCTGGCGCACTTCGGGCAGGTGCCGTACGGCCGTTACTACGGTTCCGTGGACGCGACGCCGCTGTTCCTGATCCTGCTCGGCGCGTATGTGGAGCAGACCGGGGACACGCCCCTGGCGCGGCGCCTGGAGTCGCACGCCCGTGCCGCGATCGGCTGGATGCTGGACCACGGCGGCCTGACCACCCGCGGCTATCTGGTCTACCGCGCCGACCAGGGCGGCCTCGCCAACCAGAACTGGAAGGACTCCCCCGGCGCGATCTGTTCCTCCGACGGCACCCGGCCGGCCGGCCCGGTGATGGCGGCGGGCGCCCAGGGCTATGCGTACGACGCCCTGCGCCGCACGGCGTGGCTGGCCCGCACGGCGTGGCAGGACGGGACGTACGCGGCGCTCCTGGAGCAGGCGGCGGCCGATCTGCGCGACCGTTTCCAGCGGGACTTCTGGATGCCGGCGCACTCCTTCCCGGCCCTGGCGCTGGACGGCGAGGGCCGCCAGGTGGACGCCCTCGCATCCGACGCCGGGCATCTGCTCTGGTCCGGGCTGCTGGACAAGGAGTACGGCGAGCTGGTGGGCCGGCGGCTGCTGGAGCCGGACTTCTTCTCCGGCTGGGGCGTGCGCACGCTTGCCTCCGGTCAGCCCGCCTACCACCCCCTGTCGTACCACCGCGGCTCGGTCTGGCCGCACGACAACGCCCTGATCAGCCTGGGGCTGGCGCGTTACGGCCTGCATGACGAGGCCCGGACGGTGGCGCACGCCCTGGTGGACGCGGCGACCACGACCGGGCATCGGCTGCCGGAGGTGCTGGCGGGCTACGGCCGCGACACCCACACGGAGCCGGTGCCGTACCCGCACGCGTGCGAACGGGAGTCCCGCTCGGCGGCGGCGCCGCTTGCTCTGCTGACGGCGGTGGGCGGCGCGTAGCGGCCCCTCTATGCATCTCCCACCCGCCCCACCCGTACAACTCTCGTCGCCGGGTGCGGGTGGCCCTTGTGGGCGCTGATCACCATCGGCGGCTGCAGGCCCGCGCGACCTGCGGCCGCCGCCCCCGCGAGCCTGTTGGCCCGCCGTTTGCCGGGTGTTTGCCGAGCGCTGGGGCTCGGGGGCTGAACATAGGTGCAGGCCAGCCCGTACGAGGTGATGGCGGGCCCCCAGCCTCCCCAGCGAGGCCCGCCACAACTCCAGCAGGGGCCTCGCACGGAAGGACCTTCGGGTGCCTGTCTTCACGCGCTTTCGTCAACCCAACAGCAAGAACGACGACTTGACCGACAAGGCCCCCACCGACAAGAAGCCCTCGGAAGAGCCCGCGCCGGACAACCAGCCGATCGAACCCGCGGCCGCCGACACCGACGAGCCCTCGACGGCGGATGCCCGGACCCTCGCCCCCGCCCCCACCGACGACGAGCCCTCGACGGGCGACGGGCCCGGCGACCCCGCGAACGCAGAGGAGCCTTCGGCAGACGACCGGACTCTCGAAGCCGCGGACGCCGACGGCGATGAACCCCCGCAGGGGCCACCCGCACCCGGCGACGAGAGTGTCACGGGTGGGGCGGGTGGGAGGGAATCGGGCGAAGGCGGAGCCGAGGACGAAAGGGGGCGGCGGCCATACCTCCGCTGGGCCCTCACCCTCCTCGCCGCCGCCCTCATCTACGTCTGCCTCCAGATGCCGAACACCCTCGGCAACCTCAGACTCCGGGAGTTCGTCCGCCTCCCCGCGGAAGCGGTCATCGGCGCCGCCGTACTCCTCAGCCTCCCCCGCCGCCCCCGCCTGATCACCGCGGCGATATCCGGCGCGGCTCTCGGCGCCCTCACCGTCCTCAACGTCCTGGACATGGGCTTCAACGAGTACCTGGGCCGGCACTTCAACATCGTCCTGGACTGGGAACTCCTCGACGACGCCCAGTCGTACATGCAGGACTCCATGGGCGGCTCCACCGCGGTGCTGCTCACGGTCGGCGCGATACTCCTCGCCGTGGTCCTGATAACCGTGGTCGCCCTCGCCACCGTCCACGTCGCCAACCTCCTTGCCCGGCACAAGGCGAACGCGTCCAAGGGCGCCCTGATGGCCGGCACCGTCTGGATCACCTGCACGGCGTTCGGCGTCCAGATCGCCGGCGTGCCGATCGCCGCCGACCACACCGCCGGCGTCGTCAAGGTGCACGCCCACCGCGCGCTGGACACCCTGCGCGACGAGGCGCAGTTCGCCAAGGACGCGAAGGCCGACACGTTCGGCGGCACACCACCCGCCCAGCTCGTCCCCGACCTGCGCGGCAAGGACATCGTCTTCACCTTCATCGAGAGCTACGGCCGCAGCGCGATCGAGGACCCGGAGATCGCCCCCGGCGTCACGAGCACGCTCGACACCAGCACGAAGGCCCTGGCGAAGGCCGGCTTCCACGCGAAGAGCGGCTGGCTGACGTCGGCGACGTTCGGCGGGAACAGCTGGCTGGGCCACTCCACCACCCTGTCCGGCCTGTGGATCGACAACCAGCAGCGCTACCGCACGGTCATGGCCAGCGACCACCTCAGCCTCACCAAGGTCTTCAAGAAGACCGGCGACTGGGACACGGTCGGCGTGATGCCGGGCGTGCAGAAGAGCTGGCCGGAACAGAAGTACTACGGCTTGGACAAGGTCTACAACGCCTTCCAACTCGGCTACAAGGGACCGAAGTTCAGCTGGTCGACGATGCCCGACCAGTACGCCCTGGAAGCCTTCCAGCGCCAGGTCCACGGCAAGGAGCGCGACAAGCCCCTGATGTCGGAGATCATCCTGACCTCCAGCCACCAGCCCTGGGCCCCGATCCCGAAGATGGTCGACTGGGACGATCTGGGTGACGGCTCGGTCTTCAAGTCCATCCAGAAGGCGGGCGTGAAGCCGGGAGACATCATCTCCGACTCCACCCGCTCCAAGCAGGAGTACGGCAAGTCCGTCTCGTACTCCGTCACCAGCCTCACCCAGTGGCTGGAGCGCTACGGCACCGACGACACCGTCCTCGTCTTCCTGGGCGACCACCAGCCGATGTCCCGGGTCAGCGGCGTCAGGGCCAGCCGGGACGTGCCGATCTCGATCGTCGCGAAGGACCCGAAGGTGCTGGACAAGATCGCCGACTGGAACTGGACGGACGGCCTCCAGCCCGCGCCCAAGGCCCCGGTGTGGAAGATGAGCTCCTTCCGTGACCGCTTCCTGACGGCCTACGGCTCCACGCCGAACCCGTCGAAGTAGCCCCGCCGGACCGCACGGGCGCATCAGCCCCCGGAGGTGTCCAGCTCCGCGTCCTCGCTGATGCCCGCGCAGTCGTAGGGGTCCTTCAGCCAGCCGTCCGGCAGCACCACCCGGTTGTTGCCGGACGTACGGCCGCGGGGCCCGTCGGCGCCGGCGGGCCAGGGCTGGTCGAGGTCCAGCTCGTCGAGACCGCCGCGCAGCGCCTGGAGCGAGGACGTGATCGCGAGCCGCTTGCGCATCTCGGAGCCGACCGCGAAGCCCTTCAGGTACCAGGCGACGTGCTTGCGGAAGTCGATGACACCGCGCGCCTCGTCGCCGATCCACTCGCCGAGCAGCGTGGCGTGCCGGACCATGACGTCGGCTACCTCACGCAGCGTCGGCCGCGCGATGTCCTGCGTACGTCCTTCGAAGACCGCGACCAGGTCGGCGAACAGCCAGGGCCGCCCGAGGCACCCGCGTCCGACGACCACGCCGTCGCAGCCGGTCTCGCGCACCATCCGCACCGCGTCCTCGGCCGACCAGATGTCGCCGTTGCCGAGCACGGGGATCTCCGGCACATGCTCCTTCAGGCGCGCGATGGCGTCCCAGTCGGCGGTGCCGCCGTAGTGCTGGGCGGCGGTGCGGCCGTGCAGCGCGATGGCCGTGACGCCCTCCTCGACGGCGATCCGCCCGGCGTCGAGGTAGGTGATGTGGTCGTCGTCGATGCCCTTGCGCATCTTCATCGTGACCGGCAGGTCACCGGCCCCGCTGACGGCCTCCCGCAGGATCGCCCGCAGCAGGTTCCGCTTGAACGGCAGCGCGGAGCCGCCGCCCTTGCGGGTCACCTTCGGCACCGGGCAGCCGAAGTTCAGGTCGATGTGATCGGCCAGGCCCTCCTCCGCGATCATGCGGACGGCCTTGCCGACGGTGGCGGGGTCGACGCCGTACAGCTGGATCGAGCGCGGCTTCTCGGTCGCGTCGAAGTGGATCAGCTGCATGGTCTTCTCGTTGCGCTCGACCAGCGCCCGGGTCGTGATCATCTCGCTGACGAACAGCCCCTTGCCGCCGCTGAACTCCCTGCACAGGGTGCGGAAGGGCGCGTTCGTGATCCCGGCCATGGGGGCGAGGACGACGGGCGGCTGGACGGTGTGGGGGCCGATCTGCAACGGCGAGGCGGTCGTGGGCATCCACCCATTCTCACGTACCGGACCGGGTGCGGCTAAATTCATTAGTTAGGCGTACTATTCAAGGATGCCGGAGCTCAGCCCACGCCGCCGAGTGCTGGTCCTCGCGATCTGCTGCATGAGCCTGCTGATCGTGAGCCTCGACACCACGGCCCTCAACGTCTCCCTCCCCGCGATGCAGCGCGATCTCGGCGCGAGCACATCGGGGCTGCAGTGGACGATCGACGCGTACACCCTCGTCCTGGCCTCGCTGCTGATGCTGGCCGGCTCCACGGCGGACCGGATCGGCCGCAAACGCGTCTTCATGACCGGCCTGATCCTGTTCACCATCGGCTCGGCCCTGTGCTCCGCCGCACCGACCCTCGATTCGCTGATCGTCTTCCGGATGGTGCAGGCGGTCGGCGGTTCGATGCTCAACCCGGTCGCGATGTCGATCATCACCAACACCTTCACCGACCCGCGCGAACGGGCGCGGGCGATCGGCGTGTGGGGCGGTGTCGTCGGCATCTCGATGGCCGCGGGACCGCTGGTCGGGGGTCTGCTCGTGGACGCGGTCGACTGGCGTGCGATCTTCTGGGTCAACCTTCCGGTGGGCCTGACCGCCCTCCTGCTCACCCTCCGCTTCGTCCCCGAGTCCAGGGCGCCCAAGGCCCGCCGGCTGGACCCGGTGGGCCAGCTCCTGGTGATCGCGCTGTTCGGCGCGCTGACGTACGCGATCATCGAGGCGCCGAACGCCGGGTTCGCCTCGGTGCTGCCGTTCGCGGCGGTCGCGGCGGCGGCCCTGCTCGGCCTCCTCTGGTACGAGCCGCGCCGTGCCGAGCCCCTGATCGACCTGCGGTTCTTCCGGTCGGCGCCGTTCAGCGGGGCCACGGTGATCGCGATCGGCGCGTTCGCCGCGCTGGGCGGGTTCCTGTTCCTGTCGACGCTGTACCTGCAGAACGTGCGCGGGCTGGACGCGCTGCACGCGGGTCTGTGGATGCTGCCGATGGCGACGCCGATGTTCCTGTGCGCACCGCTGTCCGGGCGGCTGGTCGGCAGCCGGGGGCCGCGGCTGCCGCTGCTGGTCGCGGGCGTCGCGATGACGACGAGCTGCGCGCTGTTCGCGCTCTTCGAGGCGGAGACGTCCAATGTCACGCTGCTGCTCGGGTACGTGCTGTTCGGCATCGGGTTCGGGTTCGTGAACGCGCCGATCACCAATACGGCGGTGTCGGGGATGCCGCGGGCCCAGGCCGGGGTCGCGGCCGCCGTCGCCTCCACCAGTCGTCAGCTGGGGCAGACGCTGGGGGTGGCGGTGATCGGGGCGGTGCTGGCGGCCGGGATCGGTTCGTCCTCGTACCGGGAGTCGTTCGTGGCCGCCGCCGGGCCTGGGTGGTGGGTTCTCACGGGGTGCGGGCTGCTCGTCCTTGTCGTGGGCGCCGTGACGAGTGGGCCGTGGGCACGCAGGACTGCTGAACGTACGGCTCAGACGCTGGAGTCCGCCGAGATTCGCGATGCGTCCCGGGTTGTCGCGTAGTTCGGCGGCTATCGGTGAGTGGGGGCTGGCCGCGCAGTTCCCCGCGCCCCTTTGAGGGCGATTTCGTGCAGCTTCTCCAGTCGTACTCCCGACTCCTCGTCCGCCGGGACGTAAGTCACCATCCTCGGGCCCACGTCCGGGCTCAGCCACAGGTCGGTGTGGTCGACCAGGATTCGGCCGACGTGGCGGTTGAGGAACTCCTTGCGCTTGCTGCGGTGGGACACCACCTCGTGGCGCTCCCAGACCTCGCGGAACTCGGGGGATTCGGTGCGCAGGCGCCCGAGGAGCATCTTCCAGGCGGGCTCGCCGAGATGACCGGCCATCGCGGCCCGGAAGCGAGCGGCCATCAGGCGCTGGGTCTCCTCCAGGTGCACGATCGAGGACTGCCAGTCCTGGTTGGTGTACGACAGGATCATGCAGTTGCGGTCCTCGGGCGGCACCGCCTCCAGGTCGCAGAGCAGCAGGCCGTAGGTGCGGTTGTGGGCGAGGATGTCGTACCGGCTGTTCTGCAGGCACGCCGGATACGGCTCCAGCTGCTCCAGTACTGCCCGCATCGCGGGCGTCACCGACGGGCAGGCCGTCGCGGGCGTGGGGTCCACCGCCCCGGCCAGCTGGAAGAGATGGGACCGCTCGCTGGGGTCGAGCATCAGGGTGCGGGCGAGGGCGTCGAGGACCTGGACGGAGACCTGGATGTCGCGGGCCTGCTCCAACCACGTGTACCAGGTCACCCCGACAGCGGCGAGGTGGGCGACCTCCTCGCGGCGCAGGCCGGGTGTGCGGCGCCGGCTGCCGCGGGGCAGGCCGACCTGCTCGGGGGTGATGTGCTCGCGGCGATGGCGCAGGAAGGCGGCGAGTTCATGGCGGCGGACCGCCGAGGCGGCCGTACCGTGCGAGCCGTCCGCGGTCGCCGTCGTCTCCTGCGCCATGGTCGTCATTCCTCCAGCCTGCCGCTTCCCCGACCCTGTTTCCAGGTGGTTCCGCTACCAGGATAAGGACACTCTGGTACCAGTCTCCGGGCCGTCGCAGCCTGGTGAGCGTGACCGAAACCATCACTTCGCACAAGGCCGACCGGGCCACCGCGGCGGCGCCCTCGCTCGGTGGCCTCGGCCTGTTCACGGTGCTGCTCGCAGCGGCACTGCCCCTCATCGACTTCTTCATCGTCAACGTGGCCCTGCCCACCATCGGCCACGACCTCGCGGCGAGCGAGGCCGTGCTCGAACTCGTGGTGGCGGGCTACGGGTTGGCGTACGCCGTGCTGCTCGTCCTCGGCGGGCGGCTCGGTGACCTGTTCGGCCGGCGTCGGCTGTTCCTCGGCGGCATGGCGGCCTTCGGGCTGACGTCGCTGGCGTGCGGCCTCGCCCCCAGCGCGTGGATGCTCGTCGCGGCGCGGGTCGCGCAGGGCGCGGCGTCCGCGGCGATGCTGCCGCAGGTGCTCGCCACGATCCAGTCGGCCACCAGCGGCGGGCGCCGCGCGAAGGCCATGGGCCTGTACGGCGCGACGGCCGGCCTGTCGATGGTCGCCGGGCAGATCCTCGGCGGCGTCCTGGTCGCGGCGGACATCTGGGGCACGGGCTGGCGCTCGGTGTTCCTGGTGAACGTGCCCGTCGTCCTGGTCGGCCTGTTCCTGGCCGCCCGCACGGTCCCCGAGACCCGCTCCCAGCACCCGGAGCCGCTCGACGGCCCCGGCACGGTCCTGCTCGCCGCCGCACTGATCACGCTGCTGGCCCCGCTCACCGAGGGCCGGGCGGCGGGCTGGCCGCTGTGGACGTGGCTGTCGCTGGCGGCGTTCCCGTTCGTGGCGGCGGCGTTCTACGCGGTGGAGCGCAGGGCGGACCGCAAGGGCCGTACGCCGCTGGTGCCGCCGAGTCTGTTCGGCCTGCTGTCGCTGCGCCGCGGTCTGGTGATGATCGTGCCGTTCTCGATCGGCTTCAGCGGCTTCATGTTCGTGATCGCGGTGGCGTTGCAGCAGGGTGCGGGGCTCGGTCCGGTCGGGGCGGGTCTTGCGCTGGTGCCGATGGCGGTGGCGTTCTTCTTCGTCTCGCTCGCCGGCCCGCGGCTGGTCGCCCGGTACGGCACCCGGATCGTGACCGCCGGTGCCGCGATCCAGGGCGTCGGCGTGGCCCTGATAGCGCTGGCCGCCTGGCGTTCCTGGCCGGACCTCGGCCTGCTCGAACTGCTTCCGGGCGCGGCGATCGCCGGTGCGGGCCAGGCCCTCCAACTCCCGGTCGTCTTCCGGATCGTGCTGTCCGAGGTGCCGCCGGCCAGGGCGGGCGTGGGCAGCGGGGTGATGATCACGACCCAGCAGTCGGCGCTGGCGCTGGGTGTGGCGACCCTCGGCACCCTGTTCCTCTCCCTCGTCCCGGGGGCGGGCATGCGGGACGCCCTGGTGACGACGCTGCTGGTCCAGCTGGCCGGTGTGGCGCTGACGGGCCTGCTCAGCCTGCGTCTGCCGCGCACGATCTCCTGAGCGAGTTGTGAGGGTGTGGCCACAGGTTGGTCAACTCGCCGGGCGGGAGTCCCTGTTGATGTTGGTCTTGTTGCACACTCCTTGCTGCGCGGCGCCGCGCATGGAATCTCGATGTCCTCGGACGCTGGAGGCGTCATGCTGGAGATCAACACGAGCAAGGTGAGCCGCTGGGACCACCACGGACGAGAACATGTCGTACGGGTACTCCGCAGGGGCACGCAGCGCACGGTCAGATGCGACACCTGTGGCTGGCGCAAGGGCGCGCAGTTCCTGCCCTGGCTGAAGGCGGAGGAGCATCTGGCCGAGGCCCACCAGGCCACGGTGGACCCGACCGAGTCGCAGACCGGCGGATGAGCCTCATCCGCCGCTACCGGCCCGGGGACCGCGAGGCCGTCGAGGACATCTGCGTCCGCACGGCGCACCTGGGCGGCGACAGCCGGCCGCACTACCGGGACCCCGGCATCTTCCCGGCGACCTTCGCGGTCCCGTACGCCGTCCTGGAGCCGGACCTGGCGTTCGTCCTGGACGACGGGGACGGGCGGGCCGTCGGCTATGTCGTGGGCGCCGCGGACACCCCGCGCTTCGTGACGGCGTTCCGCACACGGTGGCTGCCGTCGGCCGCCGGCCGGTATCCCCTGCCGGAGGGGCCGCCCCGTACGCCGGACGAGGAGTTGGTCGGGCTGCTGCACGACCCGGAGCGGATGCTCGTCGCGGAGGTCGCCGCCTACCCGGCCCATCTCCACATCGACCTGCTGCCCGGCTGGCAGGGCCGCGGCCACGGGCGCGCGCTGATGCGCACCCTGCTGCAGGCCCTCGGGGACAAGGGGGTCCCGGCGGTGCACCTGACGATGGTCACCGCCAACACCCCGGCGCGGGCGTTCTACGACCGGCTGGGCTTCCACGAGATAGCCGTCCCGGACCCGGGCCCGGTCACCTTCCTCGGCCGTACGACGGGCGCACTCGACACCCTGTGACGGCTCAGCCGCGGGCCCGCAGCCCGCACAGCAGCAGGTCCACGAGGGCCTCGAAGTCGCCCTCCACGCCGGGCCGTTCCCACTCCCGGGCGTAGTGCGGGTCGTGGAAGAAGCCGGTCGCCTGGAACAGGGCGCCCGCGGTGACGGCCGGGTCCTCGGCGGTGAAGGCGCCCGCGGCGACGCCCGCGCGCACGAGCTCGGTGAGCTGGCCGGTGAGTTCGGCGATGTGCTCGCCGACGACCGTCTCGGCGGTCTCGGTGGTCAGCACCGTGTAGGTGGCGAACAGCTCCGGGTCGTCGAACGCCTTGCGGCGCTTGGCGGCGAACAGCGCCGCGAGCCACTCGCGCACCCGGGTCTCCGGTTCCAGGTCGGGTGCCGCGACGATGGCCGCGAGCACCTGCGTGGTCCGGTCCAGCCACCGCTTGGTGACCGCTTCGCGCAGCGCCGCCTTGGTACGGAAGTGCCGGTAGACGCTGCCATGGCTGACGCCGAGCGCGCGGGCCACGTCGACCACGGTGGCCTTGGCCGGGCCGTGGCGGCGCAGCACCTCCTCGGTGGCTTCGAGGATGCGCTCGGCGGTCAGGGTCTGGGGCGTCGGTGGCATGCTCTAGACCGTACCTGGCAGGGGGCTGGTCACTTGCTGCCCAGGTATGCCATCTGCGGGGCCGGGTAGCGGTCGCCCGCCGCGGCGTCCGCCGGGACCGCCCGCTCGATCGCCGCGAGGTCGGCGTCGTCCAGCGTGACGTCCAGCGCGCCCAGCGACTCGGTGAGCCGCTCGCGGGTGCGGGCGCCGACGAGCGGCACGATGTCGTCGCCGCGGGAGAGCACCCAGGCGATGGCGATCTGGGCGACGGAGACGCCCTTCTGCCCGGCGATCTTCCGCAGGGCCTCGACGAGGTCGAGGTTGTGCTGGAGGTTCTCGCCCTGGAAACGGGGAGAGTACGCCCGGAAGTCGTTGGCGGCGAGCTGCCGGTCGCGGGTGAAGTGACCGGAGATCAGCCCGCGCGACAGGACGCCGTACGCGGTGATGGAGATGCCCAGTTCACGGGTGGCCGGCAGGACCTCCTCCTCGATGCCGCGGGAGATCAGGGAGTACTCGATCTGAAGGTCGGCGATCGGGGCGGTGGTGGCGGCCCGGCGGATGGTGTCCGCGCCGACCTCGCTGAGGCCGACGTGGCGGACGTATCCCTTCTCGATCAGTTCGGAGATCGCGCCGACGGTCTCCTCGATCGGTACGTCGGGGTCGAGCCGGGCGATCCGGTAGACGTCGATGTGGTCGACGCCCAGGCGCTGGAGGGAGTAGGCGGCGAAGTTCTTCACGGCGGCCGGGCGGCCGTCGTGTCCGATCCAGTCGCCGTCCGGGGAGCGCAGGGCGCCGAACTTCACGCTGACCAGGGCCTGTTCGCGCAGGGCGGCGGGTGCGGTGCGCAGCGCCTCGCCGATCAGCATCTCGTTGTGGCCCATGGCGTAGAAGTCGCCGGTGTCCAGCAGCGTCACGCCCGCTTCGAGGGCGGCGTGGACGGTGGCGATCGACTCGGTCCGGTCCGCGTCGCCGTACAGCGCGGACATGCCCATGCAGCCGAGGCCGAGGGCGGAGACCTGGGGGCCGGTGGTTCCGAGGGAGCGGGTTTGCATCGTCATGCCTCCACCATGCCCTAACAGCTGACAGATTTCAATATCTGTCATTCCATACTTGTCAGCGCACTCACCTGCCCCCCAATGTGGTCCAGACCTATTGACGAAAGGTCTGGACCACGAGCACTGTCATGCCTACGACATCGCGCCCCGACCCCCACCGGGAGGCCCCGTATGCTCCGCCGCGCCCTCAGCTTGCTCACCGCGGCTCTGGCGACCGTCTGTCTCGCCCAGCTCCCCGCCGCGTCCCCCGCGTCAGCCGCCGACACCTGCGCGGTGAAGTCCAAGCCGTCCGGCAAGGTCCTCCAGGGCTACTGGGAGAACTGGGACGGCGCCGCCAACGGCGTCCACCCGCCCTTCGGCTGGACCCCGATCACCGACTCCCGCATGGCCGCGCACGGCTACAACGTGATCAACGCGGCGTTCCCGGTCATCCGCTCCGACGGCACGGCCCTGTGGGAGGACGGCATGGACAGCGGGGTGAAGGTGGCCACCCCCGCGGAGATGTGCGCGGCCAAGGCGTCCGGCCAGACGATCCTGCTCTCGATCGGCGGCGCGACCGCCGGCATCGACCTCAACTCGACGGCCGTCGCGGACAGGTTCGTCGCGACGATCGTGCCGATCCTGAAGAAGTACAACTTCGACGGCATCGACATCGACATCGAGACGGGCCTGGTGGGCAGCGGGAACATCAGCCAACTGTCCACGTCCCAGGCCAACCTGATCCGCATCATCGACGGGATCCTGGCGCAGATGCCGTCCAACTTCGGCCTGACGATGGCCCCGGAGACGGCGTACGTCACCGGCGGCAGCGTCGTCTACGGCTCGATCTGGGGCGCGTACCTGCCCATCATCAAGAAGTACGCCGACAACGGCCGCCTGTGGTGGCTGAACATGCAGTACTACAACGGCAGCATGTACGGCTGCTCCGGCGACTCCTACTCGGCGGGCACCGTCGCCGGCTTCACCGCCCAGACGGACTGCCTCAACAAGGGCCTTGTAGTGCAGGGCACGACCATCAAGGTGCCCTACGACAAGCAGGTGCCCGGCCTGCCCGCACAGTCCGGCGCGGGCGGCGGCTACATGTCACCGTCCCTCGTCGCCCAGGCCTGGCGGCACTACGGCACCTCGCTCAAGGGCCTGATGACCTGGTCGATCAACTGGGACGGCTCGAAGAACTGGACCTTCGGCGACAACGTCAGGTCGTTGCAGGGCCGTTGACGCCGGGGGCACGCAGGTCCCGGACATACCGGTCGAGCAGCGTGCCGTCATCGGTGAACCGCTGCCCGCCGGGCGTGAACCCCGCCCGGCGGGCCACTGCCATGGACGCCGCGTTCCCCGGCCCCACCTGGATCACGGCCTCCTTACTGCCCACGCCGGCCGCGTACCGGCAGACCAGGAGGACGGCGCGGGTGGCCAGGCCGCGTCCCCGCCACGCCGGATAGAGGCCATAGGCGACATTGACCTGGCCGCGGGTGAGGCCCTCCGCCGCGAAGCGCAGGTCGATCGTGCCCGCGAGCGTCCCGTCGGCGCCCGCGCGGATGCCGAAGGCGCGCAGCGAGCCGGCCGTCGCCCACTGTTCCTCGCAGTGCCGGATGTAGGCGTCGACGCCCTCGCGCGTGCCGGGGCCGCCGCTGAGCCAGCGGACCAACTGCTCGTCCTCGCCCGCGAGATGGGCCTCGGCGTCGGCCGGGCGCAGCGGGGACAGGGTGATCACCCCGTCGGACAGTTCCACCTCACGCAACCCCGGGACACCTGCCCTCAGCCCAGTCCATCGGCGTACAGGGCGGCGAACAGGCCCTGCACACGGGTGCCGTCGGGCAACTGCCAGGCGCCGCCGACATGGCCGATGGCCCCCTCGGGCGGCAGCGGGGCACCCTGCGGGGCGGGCCGCAGGACACGGTGCAGCCGCAGGGTCGTGCCGTCCGGCGCGGCCAGCAGGGTGCCGCTCGCCGAGTCCTCGACGACGGGGGCGGCGACCTGCCCCGCCCCGAGGCCCGGACCGGCGTAGGAGCGGGTGACCTCCCGGTCGACGGCGTCGGTGACGCTCTGCGCCTGGGCCTCGGCCCGCCCCTCGATCAGCGCCCACAACCGGTCGACCAGCACCGGGTCGTGGCAGCCGTCGTAGGCCCAGCGCGGCCCGAGCACCCCGTGCTCCATGGTGCCGACGAGGGCGTGCTCGGCGCCTTCGAGAGGAGCGCCGCGATACGTCAGCGGAACCAGATAGCCGACCGTCTCCGGACCGGAGTCGTCCGTCACCACCATGAACTCGATCCCGACCTCGCCCTCCGGGTCGTCCAGCCGGAAGCCACCGGCCTTGACCGGCCGGGCTTCACCGGCGCCGACGTACCACGGGCGGGTGGGCAGCCACGCGGTGAGCAGTTCCAGCTTCGTCGGCTTGAGGGTGGTGTGGTGAATGATGGCCATGCCGCAGGCTCTCACGGAAACCCGACCGACTGGTACGCTTTTTCGATCATGATGACGACGTACTTCTTCCACCTCCGCTAGCCGCTCCGTCGGCACGACGCGGAACACCCCGGCGCCGGCGATGCGGGACGGTCCTCCACCGTCCCGGGCTTCGACGTGGGAGAAGACGGCATCATGCGCACACCGCGCGTGTTCCTGGTGGCCCGGTGCGTACGCGGGCTGGAGTCCGCCCTCGGCACCGAGGTTCTGCGGACGCACTCCGCGACCATCGACCGGATCGGCCACCGCGAGGTGGGCTTCCGGGTGACCGACGACGACATCGCCCCTCGGCTCCGCACCGCCGACGATGTCTTCCTGCCGGCCCACCGCCGGCCGGACATCGGCCCGCACAAGAGCGACCTGCCCGAACTGGCCTCCCTGGCCCGCGAGTTCGACCTGGCGGACCTGGCCCGCGACCGCCGGACCTTGGGCGGCCCGTCCGGCTTCGGCGACGGCATCGAGATCTCGGCGTCCTTCCTGGGCCGCAGGACGTACAACCGCTACGACATCGAGGACACCGTCGGCCGGGTGCTGGCCGAGCGGGCGGGGCTGCCGTACCACTCGCGCCGGCACGGCGAGGCGCCCCCGCCCGGCCACAGCGGCTGGCGGCTGACCCTGGACGGCACCGACGCCACCCTGCTGCTGCGTCTGGGCCGGCGCCCCGCGCACCGGCGCGCCTACAAGAACGCGACGATCCCGGGCACCCTGCACCCGCCGGTCGCCGCCGCCATGGCCCAGGCCGCCGAACTACGGCCGGGACAACGGGTGCTGGACCCCTGCTGCGGCGCGGGCACGCTGCTGATCGAGGCCCATCACACGGCGCCGGGCACCACCCTGCTCGGCTTCGACCTCGACCCGGCCGCGCGCCGGGCGGCACGGGAGAACGCCGGCCGGCTGCCGGTCACGGTCCGCCGCGGCGACGCCGGGGCCCTCCCCCTCGCCGACCGCAGCGTGGACCGCGTGCTGTGCAACCCGCCGTGGGGCGCACAGGTCGACGCGAGCGGCCGTCTCGCCGGGCACCCGGAACGCTGGTGGCACGAACTCGCCAGGGTCCTCACGGACGAGGGACGCGCGGTGGTGCTCCTGCCGGACGCGAGCAGCCTCGCCCACGCCCTGACGGTCGGCCTGTCCCCGGTCCACGTCCAACGCCTCAGCCTGTTCGGCAGCCGACCGCTCCTGATCCACCTGGAACGCCGAGTCCTCGCACCCCCCAAGGGGCGCGGGGAACTGCGCGACCAGCCCCCCGTCGCCGCAGCCGAACCACGGCGCACCCGGCGGAGCCGCTAGCGGGCGGTGACCGCCAGCTTCGCGCCCAGCGCCAGGAACGACCCGGCGAAGGTCCGCCGCAGCCACGTCATCACCCGGGGCCGGGAGGTGACGTGGCTGCGCACGGAGGCCGCGAGGACGCCGTACGCCGCGAAGACCACGAACGTCGCCGCCATGAACACCCCGCTGAGCACGAGCATGCGGGGCACCGCGTTCGCCTCGGCCGGGTCCACGAACTGCGGCAGGAAGGCGAAGAAGAACATCGTCAGCTTCGGATTGAGGATGTTGATCAGCACGCCCCGTAGGACCACCCGCCCCACGGACAGCGGCGCGGGCTCCTCGTCCACCACGAGGGCGTCCTTGTCCCTGATCGTCGCCCACGCCATGTACAGCAGATAGGCGACGCCCGCGAACTTCAGCACCTGAAAGGCGGTCGCACTCGCGTGCAGCAGCGCGGCGACGCCGGTGATCGTGGCCACCATGTGCGGCACGATCCCGAGCGTGCAGCCGAGCGCGGCGACGACACTCGCCCGCCGCCCACGGGACAGAGCGGCGGCGAGCGTGTAGACGACACCGGTACCGGGAGTCGCGACGACGACGAGGGTGGTGAGAAGAAAGGCGAGACTCATACGGACCACCCTGCCGGGCCCGCCGTGGAGCCGTACAAGGCCAATCGCCCACCCGGTTCCGGGACCAATCACCGCTCCGTTCGACACGGTTGGGCGATGGCCGGAGAATCGAAGTGTCGGGCGAGCAGCCCCCGGTGGCGCCTGCCCCCGGCTCCGTGGACGGCCCTGCGCCACCGCAGAGGAGGCGCCATGACCATCCGTATCGCCACCTTCAACGCGGAGAACCTCTTCCGCCGACCCAAGGCCCTCGGCATCCCTGATGTCGAACGACGGCGCCGTATCCTTGCCGACTTCGCCGAGTTGGTGTCGCTGCTGGACCTGGGGAGGTACGAGCGGGACGAGAAGCTGAGGATCGCCGAACTCGTCCAGAAGCACCGGGCCTACGAGACGAACCCGAAGAACCCCCCGCCGATCTTCGTGAACCAGACCCGGATAGGCGGAGCCAAGCTCTTCCAGACCTTCGGAGAGCCGGGTAGCGCCGACTTCGAGGTACGGGTCGTCGCCAGCGGCCGTGGAAACTGGACGGGTTGGGCCGAACTCGTGCGGGAGGACCTGGGCGGGGACGCCGTGAAGAACACCGGCCGAGTGGTCGCCGAGGTCAACGCCGACATCCTGCTGATGGTCGAGGTCGAGGACCGGCTCACCCTGCAGCGCTTCAACGAGCAGATCCTCGACGGGGCCCTGAAGATGAAGCCGTACCCGTACAGCATGCTGATCGACGGCAACGACATCCGCGGTATCGACATCGGAGTGCTGAGCCGCCACCCGATCACCTCGATACGGCCGCATCTCTTCGAGCGCCACGACAACCGGCCGTTGTTCAGCCGGGACTGCCCCGAGTTCGAGATCGATCTCGGCGGAGAGAAGCCCTTGTGGCTGCTCGGCAACCACCTCAAGAGCAAGAGCAGTGACGACCCGGCGCTGCGACTGGCCCAGGCCCGGCGGGTGGCGAAGATCTACGAGGCCGCCCTGAAGCGCTCGCCGAAGGTCGTGGTCGCCGGAGACCTCAACGACTCCCCCGACAGCGAACCCGTAGAAGCGCTCCTGGAGACCGGCCTTCAGGACGCGATGAGTCACCCGGCCTACCGGGGACTGCCCGGCACCTTCGGTGAGTGCGACTCACCCCGCCGCAAGATCGACTACCTGCTCATGTCGCCGCAGGTGTTCAGCGGCGTACAGCACGTCGCCCTGGAGACCCGCGGAATCCACGCCGAGGGCATCAAGTCCTTCGACTCCGTGAAGTCGAGCGCCGACGCCGCCTCCGATCACGCCGCTCTCTACGCCGATCTGGACCTGTGAACGACAAGTTCCCCGCACCCCTCATGGGGTGCGGGGAACTGTGCGGCGGTCGTGGAGCGGGCTAGCAGCCGACGAGGCGGCTGGCCAGGTAGCCCTCGATCTGGTCCAGGGAGATGCGTTCCTGCTTCATGGAGTCGCGCTCACGCACCGTCACCGCGTTGTCCTCGAGCGTGTCGAAGTCGACCGTCACGCAGTACGGCGTGCCGATCTCGTCCTGACGGCGGTAGCGGCGGCCGATCGCGCCGGCGTCGTCGAACTCGATGTTCCAGTTCTGCCGCAGGGCCTGGGCGAGGCCCTTGGCCTTCGGGGAGAGCTCGGGGTTGCGGGAGAGCGGGAGCACCGCGACCTTCACGGGCGCCAGGCGGTGGTCGAGGCGCAGCACCGTGCGCTTCTCCATCTTGCCCTTGGCGTTCGGCGCCTCGTCCTCGACGTAGGCGTCGAGCAGGAACGCCAGCATCGCGCGGCCGACACCGGCGGCCGGCTCGATGACGTACGGCGTCCAGCGCTCCTGGGCCTCCTGGTCGTAGTAGAAGAGGTCGTGACCGGAGGCCTTGGAGTGGGCGTTCAGGTCGTAGTCGGTGCGGTTGGCGACGCCCTCCAGCTCGCCCCACTCGTTGCCGCCGAACTGGAAGCGGTACTCGATGTCAGCGGTGCGCTTGGAGTAGTGGGAGAGCTTCTCCTTCGGGTGCTCGTACCACCGCATGTTCTCCTCGCGCATGCCCAGGCCGGTGTACCAGTTCCAGCGCTGCTCCATCCAGTACTCCTGCCACTTCTCGTCCTCGCCCGGCTTGACGAAGAACTCCATCTCCATCTGCTCGAACTCGCGGGTGCGGAAGATGAAGTTGCCGGGCGTGATCTCGTTGCGGAAGGACTTGCCCATCTGGGCGATACCGAACGGCGGCTTCTTGCGCGAAGCGGTCTGCACCTGGGCGAAGTTGGTGAAGATGCCCTGGGCGGTCTCGGGGCGCAGATAGGCGACGGAGCCGGAGTCCTGCGTCGGGCCGAGGTGGGTGGAGAGGAGACCCGAGAACTGCTTGGGCTCGGTGAACTGGCCCTTGTTGCCGCAGTTCGGGCAGTTGATGTCCGCGAGGCCGTTCTCCGGGAGGTGGCCCTTCTTGGCCTCGTACGCCTCCTCCAGGTGGTCCGCGCGGAACCGCTTGTGGCAGGAGGTGCACTCGGTGAGCGGGTCCGTGAAGGTGGCGACGTGGCCGGAGGCGACCCAGACCTCGGGCGCCAGGATCACGGACGAGTCGAGCCCGACGACGTCCTCGCGCGACGTCACCATGTAGCGCCACCACTGGCGCTTGAGGTTCTCCTTGAGCTCGACACCCAGCGGCCCGTAGTCCCAGGCGGCCTTCTGGCCGCCGTAGATCTCACTACAAGGGAAAACGAAGCCACGGCGCTTGCTCAGGCTGACGATGGTGTCGATCTTGTCGGCGGCCACGGTGCTCTCTTCATTACGACGACGGGCGACGAAGCGAGGCGCTTCACAGCGAATGCTTCAGGGTACCGGCGGGCACTCCCCCTCAATCAAATCGGTAGCCCTCTGTGGACGGCCGCTCACGCTTGTTGACAACCGTTTCCAACTTCGCTGAAAATGACTGTCATGAACGTACGACGACCTCACATATCCGGGATCGCCCTCGCGGCCGTCACCGCAGTCGGTATCGGCACCCTCTCGGCCTGCTCCTCCGACAGCGCCGCCGCGGGCAACACGGACAAGTTCGACGTCGTCGCGTCGTTCTACCCCATGGCCTTCCTCGCCGAGCAGATCGGCGGGGACCATGTGAAGGTCACCAGCCTCACCGAGCCCGGCCAGGAGCCGCACGACCTGGAGATCAGCGCCCGGCAGCGGGCCCAGCTGGAGGACTCCGACGCGGCCCTCTACCTCAAGGGTCTGCAGCCCTCGGTGGACGAGGCCATCGGCCAGTCCGGGCTCGACACGAAGATCGACGCCGCCACCCTCACGAAGCTGGAGGACCACGGCGACGTCGAGCACGACCACGAGGGCGAGGAGGCCCACTCCGAGGAATCGCACTCGGAGGAGGAGGGGCACGCCCTCGATCCGCACGTCTGGCTCGACCCGGTGAAGTACGCCGAGATCGCCAAGGGCGTCGGCGCGGCCTTCGAGAAGGCGGACCCCGACCACGCCGCCGACTACAAGAAGCGCACCGAGGCCCTGGTCAAGAGGCTCGGCACGCTGAACACCGAGTTCACGGACGGCCTGAAGGACACCCGCTCCAAGGTCTTCTTCACGAACCACTCCGCCTTCGGCTACCTCGCCGAGCGCTACGGCCTGACCCAGGAGGCCATCACCGGCGTCGACCCGGACAGCGAGCCGAGTCCGGCCCGGATGAAGGAGCTCCAGCAGGAGGCCAAGGCGGACGGTGTGACCACCGTGTTCTACGAGACACTCGTATCCGACAAGACCGCCAAGACCCTCGCCGACGACGCCGGCCTGAAGACGGACGTGCTCGATCCGCTGGAGGGCATCACCGACAAGTCCAAGGGCGACGACTACTTCGGGGTCATGGAGGCCAACCTCGCGGCCCTGAAGACCGCCCTGGGAGCCAAATGATCGACCCTACGGAGGACGGCATGACCGAGCCCGTCATTTCGCTGCGCGGCGTCCGCGCCGAGCTGGGCTCGCGCCCCGTCCTGCGCGGCATCGACCTCACCGTGCACCGCGGTGAGGTCGTCGCCCTGCTCGGCGCCAACGGCTCCGGCAAGTCGACGGCCGTGCGCAGCGTCATCGGCCAGGTGCCGGTCAGCGCCGGCGAGATCGAGCTGTTCGGCACCGCGCGGGCCCGGTTCCGCGACTGGGCGCGGGTGGGCTACGTCCCGCAGCGCACGACGGCCGCCGGCGGGGTGCCCGCCACGGTCGGCGAGGTCGTCTCCTCGGGCCGCCTGTCCCGCACCCGTTTCGGGATCTTCCGCAAGGCCGACCACGTGGCCGTGCGGCACGCCCTGGAGCTGGTCGGCATGGCGGACCGGGTGAAGGACTCCGTGAACGCCCTGTCCGGCGGCCAGCACCAGCGGGTGCTCATCGCCCGCGCGCTGGCCTCCGAGCCCGAGCTGCTGATCATGGACGAGCCGATGGCGGGCGTGGACCTGGCCAGCCAGGAAGTGCTCGCGCGCACGCTCACCGAGCAGGTCGCGGGCGGTGCGACGGTCCTGCTCGTGCTGCACGAGCTGGGGCCTCTGGAGCCCTTGATCGACCGGGCGGTCGTCCTGCGCGACGGCTGCGTCATGCACGACGGTCCGCCCCCGAAGGCGCTCGGCCAGCACGCGCTGCCCGGCCACGACCACGTACACCCGCACGCGGCTCACGACGCCGAACCGATCCGGACGGGACTGCTGAGCTGATGGACTTCCTGAACTACGAATTCATGCAGCGGGCGCTGCTCGCCGCCGTCCTGGTCGGCATCACCGCCCCCGCCGTCGGCATCTACCTCGTCCAGCGCCGCCAGGCCCTGATGGGCGACGGCATCGGCCATGTCGCGATGACCGGCGTCGGCCTCGGCTTCCTGCTGTCCTGGTCGCCGGTGTGGATGGCCACGCTGGTGTCGGTGCTCGGCGCGGTACTGATGGAACTGATCCGCTGGTACGGCCGCACCCGCGGCGACATCGCCCTCGCGATGCTCTTCTACGGCGGCATGGCCGGCGGCGTGATGCTGATCAACCTCGCGCCGAACGGCTCGAACGCGAACCTGACCTCGTACCTGTTCGGCTCCCTGTCCACGGTGAGCGAGTCGGACGTGACGGCGATCATCCTGCTCGCCGCCTTCGTGGTCCTCGTCACCCTCGGGCTGCGCCGTCAGCTGTTCGCGGTGAGCCAGGACGAGGAGTTCGCGAGGGTCACCGGGCTTCCGGTGCGCGCCCTGAACCTGCTGACGGCGATCACCGCGGCGGTGACCGTGACGGTCGCCATGAGGGTGGTCGGGCTGCTGCTGGTGAGCGCGCTGATGGTGGTGCCGGTGGCGGCGGCGCAGCAGCTGACGCGCAGCTTCGCGGCGACGTTCGCCATCGCCGTGGCGATCGGCATCACGGTGACCATCGGCGGCACCGTGACCTCGTACTACCAGGACGTGCCGCCCGGCGCGACGATCGTGCTGCTGACCATCGGCGCGTTCATCGCGCTGACCGCGCTGGCGACCCCGCTGGCCCGGCGCAGGGCCCGCGCCCTGGCGGCGGCGCAACCCTCCGGCGACCCGGCGGAGTGCGCGATTCCGGCCAGCAGGGAGAGCGACGGGAAGGTGAGCGTCTGACCGCGCTCAGCCCGGGCTGGCACAATGGCCCGGCAAGGCGCAGACGTAAGGAGGCAAACCGGTGACGACCGCTGGACCGCCCGTGAAGGGCCGCGCGACTCGGCAGCGGGCCGCTGTGGCGGCGGCCCTGGACGAGGTCGACGAGTTCCGCAGCGCGCAGGAACTCCACGACATGCTCAAGCACAAGGGCGACTCGGTCGGCCTCACCACGGTCTACCGCACCCTCCAGTCCCTCGCCGACGCCGGCGAGGTCGACGTCCTGCGCACCTCCGACGGCGAGTCGGTCTACCGCCGCTGCTCGTCCGGCGAGCACCACCACCATCTCGTCTGCCGTGTCTGCGGCAAGGCGGTCGAGGTGGAGGGCCCGGCCGTGGAGAAGTGGGCCGACGCGATCGCGGCCGAGCACGGCTATGTGAACGTGGCGCACACGGTTGAGATCTTCGGCACATGTGCGGAGTGCGCGGCCGCCAACGACTGAGGCGAATCAGGCCAGTTGGCCAAAAGATAGACCCCTTGTAATCTCTTCGTGATCTTGTGTTCATATGATCATTACGGCTTCTGCGACCACAGGAGCCACAGAGAACACAGGGGAGAACAACTTGAGACTGGGACGTATGGCAGGTGTGGCCGCCGCGAGCGCCGCGCTCGTGATGGGTGTCGCGAACTCCGCGGTGGCCGCCGACCACACCATGCACACGGGGGACGCCTGGGGCAACGTGCCTGGCGTCGACTGGAGCGGCACCGGCTTCTTCAACGAGTACGGTGACGTTGTCACGATCAAGGACAACGACGCCGACGGCCGTGGTGTCACGATGAACGTGTACATCGGCAGCCCGGACGGCAACCCGCGCTACTCCTTCACCGTCGGTGGCGAGGGCAACACCGCCACCAAGAAGGCCAGCATGGGCGGCAAGTACGACCTGCCGGAGAACACGTACATCGGCTTCAAGTTCTGCCGGGCGCCTGACGGCGAGTGCAAGGACTACAAGTTCCTCAACGACAACTGATGTTGCTCTGAGCGGAACCACGAACGGCCCCGCTCCACTTCGGTGGAGCGGGGCCGTTCCCGTATGTCCCGGAGGTCAGCTCTCCTCGGGGCGGCCTTCCATGGCGAGCAGCTCCTCGTTCGGGATCGCGCCCCCGAACCGCCGGTCGCGCGAGGCGAACTCCACGCAGGCGCGCCACAGGTCGCGGCGGTCGAAGTCCGGCCACAGCACGTCCTGGAAGACCATCTCGGCGTAAGCGCTCTGCCAGAGAAGGTAGTTGGAGGTGCGCTGCTCACCGCTGGGGCGCAGGAACAGGTCCACGTCCGGCATGTCCGGGTAGTAGAGGTACTTCGCGAAGGTCTTCTCGTTGACCTTGGACGGGTCCAGCCGCCCGGCCCGTACGTCCTCGGCGAGGGCCTGCGCGGCGTCCGCGATCTCGGCCCGGCCGCCGTAGTTCATGCAGAAGTACAGGGTCAGCCGGTCGTTGTCCTTGGTCTGCTCCTGGGAGATCTCCAGCTCCTTGGCGACCGACTTCCACAGCTTGGGCATCCGGCCGACCCACCGCACCCGGATCCCCAGCTCGTCGAGCTGGTCCCGGGTCTTGCGGATGAAGTCCCGGTTGAAGTTCATCAGGAAGCGCACCTCGTCGGGCGAGCGCTTCCAGTTCTCGGTGGAGAAGGCGTACAGCGAGATCGCGCCCACGCCCATCTCGACGGCGCCCTGGAGGACGTCCAGCACCCGCTCGGCACCGACCTTGTGGCCCTCGGTGCGCGGCAGCCCGCGCTCCTTGGCCCAGCGGCCGTTCCCGTCCATGACGATCGCCACATGCTTCGGGATCAGCTCGCCCGGGAGCTTCGGCGCCCGGGCGCCGGACGGGTGCGGCTCCGGCGTGCTGTACTCGCGTCGCCGGCGCCCGAGGAACCCACTTACCGCCATGTGCTTGTCGTCTCCCTCTACTTTTCCACGTACCGAAGCGAACGCAGCCCGCGCTCCATGTGCCAGTGCAGATAGGCCGACACCAGCCCACTGCCCTCCCGGACGTACCGCGGCTCGCAGGCGTCCGCGGTCCCCCAGTCTCCCGTAAGCAGCGCCCCGAGCAGTTCCAGGGTCTGCGGCGACGGTACGACGCTACCGGGCACCCGGCAGTCGACACAGACCGAGCCCCCGGAGGAGACCGAGAAGAAGCGGTTCGGTCCGGGCATGCCGCACTTCGCACAGTCGCTGAAGGTCGGGGCGTAGCCGTTCACGGCGAGGGACCGCAGCAGGAAGGCGTCGAGAACGAGGTGCGGGGCGTGCTCGCCGCGGGACAGCGTGCGCAGGGCCCCGACCAGCAGCAGATACTGCTGCACCGCCGGCTCGCCCTCGTGGTCGGTGAACCGCTCGGCGGTCTCCAGCATGGCCGTCCCGGCGGTGTAGCGGGCGTAGTCGCTGACGATCCCGCTGCCGTACGGAGCGATGGTCTCGCTCTGGGTGCACAGCGGCAGACCGCGCCCGATCAGCTCGCTCCCCCGCGCGAAGAACTGCACGTCGACGTGGGAGAAGGGTTCGAGCCGGGCACCGAACTTGGACTTCGTGCGCCGCACACCCCGCGCCACGGCCCGCACCCGTCCGTGCCCACGGGTGAGCAGCGTGATGATCCGGTCCGCTTCCCCTAGCTTCTGGGTGCGCAGCACGATGCCGTCGTCGCGGAACAGACTCATGGGTTCATTCTCGCGTACGGCGGGGGTCAGGGGGTGCGGTCGGGGTGGCTTATGGCCTCCCAGGGGGCCTGATTCCACGGGCTGGCGCGGTTCTCCGGGTCCAGGAGGGCCTTCAGATGCTCGTCGGCGATCGCCTGCGACGCCGGCAGGTCGGACTCCCCCGCGTCCCGCAGTCCCGCCCGCCACACCCGCCGGCCGAGCAGATAGTGATCGGCGTACTCCTGCCAGGAGGCGTACTGCCTCACCACCGTCGGCACGATGTTCTTCAGCGCGGTCCAGGCGTCGGCCTCGCCGATCATCCCGCAGGCGAAGCCCCGGCGGGTGATGTCGACGTACAGCGCCGCGTCCCAGGCCAGCGGGGAGACGCCGGTCTGCCGGTACGCCCGCGCCCGGTAGCCGCTGCGGGACAGGTCGTCGAGCCGGCCGACCAGGGCCTCACGCGAGGTGATCTCCCACTGGTCGGCCAGCCAGCGCCGGGCGCTGTCGTCGTCGATCCGCACATACGGGTACAGCGTCGTGCGCGAGGCGCTCTTGCCCCTGCTCACCGGCGCGCTCAGCGACACCATCCACAGCTGGTGCGTGGTGAGCGGCACGGGGTAGCGGCGGGCCGCCTTCACACCACGCCTTCTCCATCTCCACAAGGCCATGCCGCCGCACCCTATGCGCACCCGCCTACGTCAAGGAACCTCACCCCTGCTGCGAGCGTTCGCGTACGCCGTCGCGGCGCGCAGCCGCTCGGCGGGCGTCGCGTTGCGTACGGCCGCCGGCTCCGCGTCCCATTCCTTGCCGCCGCCGTACGGCCTCAGCTGCACATACGGTCCCTCGTGTCCCATCACGATCCCGATCCGACCCGAACGAGTGTCGATCACGTACGACCCGACGGGTGGCTTCATCGCAGCACCGCGGCGAGGCGCCTCGCGGTCTCCACGGAACAACGGCCCAATTCGACGAGCGGGCACGGAGCTTCACGCGCAAGACTCGCCGGATCGATCCGGAGTGTCGGGAGCGTAATTCCTGCCTTCTCCAGCACCGCCCGCAATTCCTTCACCGTTTCCTCCGCTTCTTCGACGCAACGCGCCGAGTGTCGTGCCGTCACCTGACTCCCCTCGAATTCGGGTTTCACCCTTTCCATCTCCATGGTGACCTGCGACGCCTACACTCGGCAGGAGTCTGTGCCCTACAAGTGCAGGGCAGTGCAAGGGGGTTGGCCATGGCCAACGGTTCACGTCAGGCGGCCTGGGAGTTCTTCGGGGCGGAGCTGAAACGGCGCCGGGAGAACGCGGGTATCACTCAGGTGGAACTGGGTTCCCGGGTATTTGTCTCCGGTGGATACATCGGCCAGTTCGAACAGGCAATTCGAAAGCCGCAACGGGATGTCGCCGAGCGGATTGATGAGGCCCTGCAAACCGACGGTATTTTCGAGCGACTTTGGCGAAAGCTCATCAAGGAACAGCCCTACACCGAGTACTTCGCGCATGTGGCGGAACTGGAGCGCCTGGCGACGGAGATCTGCGAGTACGCGCCGATGGTGATCCCGGGGCTTCTCCAGACGCCGGGCTACGCGCGGGCGGTCTTCCTGGCGAGCAATCCGCTGGCGGCCGACGAGTACATCGAGGAACTGCTCATGGGCCGCATGGAGCGAACACGACTCCTCAAGGACGCCACACGGCCCGTGTACTGGGCGGTCCTGCACGAGGCGGCCCTGCGCATCCCGGTCGGCTCCTCTGAGGTCATGGCGGGCCAGCTGGACCACATCACGGCGCTGATGCGAGAGCGCAAGGTGCTGGCGCAGGTCCTGCCATCCGCGGCAGGGGCCCACCCGGAGATGGGCAAGATGATCAAGCTGATGGAGTTCGAGGACGCCCCACCAACTGTCTATACAGAGGGCGTTCTTTCGGGGAATCTGCTGGACGACCCAGCTGTGGTGAAGCGAGTCCGGTCGTCTTACGATCTGCTCAGGGCCACCGCGTTGTCGGGGGAGGCATCCCTGGCCCTGATCGAGTCGGCAGCGGAGGACTACAGACGATGCGCGAGTACGACCTGAGCAAGGCTCGCTGGCGCAAGAGCAGCTACAGCGGCGGCAGCGGCGGCGAGGACTGCGTCGAGATAGCCGACGGAGTCCCCGGCGTCATCCCTGTCCGAGACTCCAAACTGGCCTCGGACAGTCCCGTACTCCTCGTTCCGGCTCACGCCTGGGACAGGTTCCTCACGTGTCTGAGGTGACCCGCGGAGCCGTCTGCTGACGTTCCGCCTCTGCCCACAGCTCGGTGAACTGGGTGATGTGGTCCTCGATGTGGTCCGGCTCGGTGCTCAGCAGCGTGCTGTCCGGGTTGTTCTCCTGGTCGGGCTTGGTCTCGTGGCAGAGCTCTCCGTCGAAGACGATGAAGTCGCTCACCCTCGGGTTGGACTGCATCAGCGACCGCACCGCGATACGCGCGTCGATACCCCGTCGGCGATGGCTCTCGCACAGCGCTCTGAGTTCCGACGTGACCTCGTCGGGGTCCCGCACGATGAACAGCCGCCGGATCTCCACGCCGCGCCGCTTGATCGCCTTCTCCTGCGCGGCGAGGTACCGCTCGGCCGGCCCGCTGTTCCAGAACTCCCGGTCCACCGAGGTGCTGGTGGCGTCGAGGGTCATCTTCACGCAGTCGGTGATGTCGATCAGCCACTCGTGGTTCTCGCCGGGGCAGTCCGCGCTGCCGCTGCCGAGCCCCTCCATCATCTTGGCGAGCCTGCCCAGTTCCTTCTCGGCGAAGGACTGCACGATGTCGCCGCCCTGTTCACGGACCTTGGTGTAGCCGAGGACCAGCCGGGTCACCTCGTCGGACCGCAGCACCGAACCGTCGACCTGACTGAACAGCGTCGTCGCGGCGAGGATCTCGTTGAAGCGGGTGTCAACCTTCTCGAACCGCTCGCCGAAGTCGATGAGGTACTGCACTATCAGCGCCGCGCTGCCGATGACGATGGACGCCACCCACTGCCAGATGTTGCCGTCGTCCTCGCTGAGAATGCTGGTGAGCAGGAAGGCCCCGCCCGCCGCTCCGGCCGTGATCAGGATCCGCCAGAACATCTTCGGCATCCGCTGTTCCTGGCGCGGTGCCGCATGTCCGTTATTTCCTGCCCCTAACGATGACGCTCCACTCATCTCTCATCCCCCGTCGGGTGTTTCTTCCGGTACTGCCCCTCACGGTGTGCTCAGCGCCTGGTGGGGCGTGGCCACGGCCTGGAGGGCCAGTCGATCTCGGATGCGCCGGCTCAGGTTCTCCCACTGGCGGGAGAAGCCCGGCTTCTCTTCCAGCACGTCCCACAAATGACCCAGCGCCGGGTCCACGTGCGCGCGCGGCATCCACAGATGCAGCAGATGTACGACGACCGGTTGCAGCGTCTCGACCACGGAGGGCCCGTCCGCCGTACCGAGCCGGCTGTTGTCAAGCATGTGCTGAACAGTCGTCAAAAGCCAGTCGTGCAGGGCGAGATCTTCGCAAATGCCCGCCGCCGATGCCGCCGGAATGTGCTCCGGCAGCCGTAGCTCCATGGTCCGCAGCCCGCCCTCGGCGAGGGTGAAGTTCACCAGGGACGCCCGCTCCCCGTCAGAGGTGCGCCGGGCGATCCAACGCAGCCTCGTGGGGCTGGACTTGAACGGCACCCGGCGATCGAGGAGCGGATGCCGGCGCAGCTCGGCCAGCAGGCCCTCGGCGATCATCCCGAGGTCGAGCTCACCGCGCCGCGCGCCCTGCAACACGCCCTCGGCGGTGGCCTGTTGGGGCAGCTTGCCGAAGGGCTCGACCAGACCGGGGCGGACCAGATACTGCCCCCAGGGGCGGCGCATGTCGGGGCCGGACGCCGGGAGGCTGAAGTACGCCGTCGACTGCAGGAGCCGGCCCTCCGTCAGCGACGCGCGGGCGGCGACCGTACCGACGGCCCGGACCTTGGAGCCGTTGGAGGCGGGCAGCCGGCAGTCCACACCCGTCAGGACCTCGGGCGACAGGGCGTACATGGACGGCCGCTCGGAGACCCGGACGTGTTCGTCGGCCCGCAGCCTGAGCAACTGGGCGGCGGCCCGGCCGTCCATGGCCTGATGGGACGGCAGCAGACAGGTGCGCACCTCGCCGCAGGCGAGGACCGAGCGCGCGGGTTGTCCGAAGGCCGCCGTCATCTCAGGTCCCCTCAGCCTCGGAGGAGTCGCCGGGCTCCTCGTAGAAGACGTAGGTGGCGCGCTGCGCGACCGCCGCGGGAACCGGCATCCCCTCGCCGGCGGACCGCTCGGCGACCTGCTGGAGCGCACCGGCGTCGACGTCTATCTGGTCCAGGATGAGCCGTACGGCGTCCTCGACGGCGAGGAAGCGGTTCGGCATCAGGGTGCAGGTGCGGTAGGCGCTGAAGGCCGCCTTGGTGTCGGTGAGTCTGATCAGCGGCGGGAGCCGGTCCCAGTCCTGGGGAAACTCCGCGCTCTCCCACTGGGTCGGCAGCAGCACGGGCTCGCCGAGGTGCCGTAACAGGCCGAGCCGGGCGAGCTGCCAGACGGCGGCCAGGAACGGGCAGGACCACAGCCTCTTGCCGTCCTTCTCGGACCAGAGCTCCACGTCCATGAAGATGGAGTGGTTGCGGGCCGCGGTCTCCTGGGGTGCCGCCCAGCCCTTGACGGCGCCCAGGGCGCTGCGTGAAGTCGACGGTGTGCGCTGGCCGTTGGCGAGCCAGCCGCTGTGGCTCACGGAGGGGCGGGAGCCGTAGCTGCCGGGCGGCGGCGACTCGACGAGGCGGTGCATGACCGATTCCGCGAGCTCGATGCGCTCGGCGACCGCGCACGCCGACTCGCGGGCGAGGTAGTCGATGACAAGGCCCGCCTTCTCGGCCTCCTTGAGCACCATCGGGATCAGCTCGGCCGGAGTGGAGAAGCGCGTGAAGTAGTCGTCGATCAGGAAGCAGGTGCTGATCCGGGGCCGCTTGCTGCGGCGGGCCGCGGAGGCGCGCACGGCGTCCACCCAGATCCGCACCTCGGCGAAGTGCTCGGCCAGCCGCTTGGGGCCCGCCTCGAAGTCCTCCATGTACAGGTGGCCCAGCTCCAGCGACAGGTGGGCCAGCGGAACGGACTGGGTGCGCCGCTCCGCGGTGGTCTCCTGGAACACGGCCTCACTCACGCCTGCTCCCAGTACTTGTCGTCGGTCAGGCGGCCGGCGAGCTGGCTGAGCGCCTGCCAGGTCTCCTGGTTGGCGATCTGGCTGTCGAGCACGTCCTCGTCGGTGATGAGCTGCTCACGCCACTGGAGGACCGGTTCGAGCGGTACCGAGCCGAGGACCTGGCTGTAGCCGATGCCGTGCGTGGAGGCGAGCTGCTTGAGGTCGCCGTCGGTCTTGCGCATCCACGCGGACTGGGTGGGCGAGACCTGCGACCACAGCGGTGACTCGGGGTCGGGTACGGCGGCCCGCACGAAGCGGATCGAGTTGCGCAGCGCGTCCTCGCCGTGGCCGCGCTCGACCCCGCCCGCGACGATGCCGCGCTTGCCGAACACCAGGCTGGCGGCGGCTCCGACATGCTGGCGGGTCCAGCGGTGGAAGACCAGCCAGCGGGCGGTGACCTCGCTCATCTCGGTCTGTGCGGTGGCCTCCAGGACCATGTCGACGGCGTAGGAGCGGCCGGCGCTGAGGTCGACGATCACCAGGTCGAACTCGTAGTACAGCGTCATCAGCAGGTCGACGCAGCGGCGGAGGTTGTCGTCGCTGGTGGCGAACTCGCCGCCGCTGACGTCACCCGGCATCAGCACAAGGCGTCCGCTGCCCGGCGGCGGGAACCGCAGCACCTGGTGCTCCGTCTCGGCCCACACGTCGATCCGGGCCGGTTCGCTGACCTCTCCTATGAGGTAGGCGTGCAGTCCGCGGTCCTCGGTGGCCTGACGGGCGTCACCCACGTCGAAGACGGCCGCGGCGGTGGGTGAGCCGAAGTCGAAGTCCAGGTAGCAGACGTCGTCCCCGGCCATCGCGCGGTGGTAGGCGAGGTTGGCGCTCGTGACGGAGCGGCCCGTGCCTCCTTTGTCGGAGGCGGCGAAGATCAGCACGGTTCACACTCCCCGGTCCGCGGCTTCGCGGGCGCGGGCGAGCGAGTCGAGCTGTCCCAGCACGTCGAGCGTCAACGCGTAGGCGGTACCCGGCTGTTCGTCCACGAGGCTGCGGGCCCGGCGCAGCTTGACCTCGATGTTCCTGAGCTGCATGCCGTGCCGGCCGGCGTCCGAGGGCGCGGGTTCCATCTGTTCGTTGCCCAGCAGGTGCGCGGACTCACTGAGCAACGCCCTTGCGAGGTCGGTCAGTTCGAGGCTGCGGATCGGGGGCTGCCGGTACATGGCGTGGGCCTGCACCATGACCTCGGTGACACGCTCGGTGATGCTCCAGGACACCGGTACGCGCCGTTTGTGGATCTCCGCCTCGGGATACGCGGCGTGGACGTTGTCCCACAGGCCGACGCCCTCGCCGTCGCGGATACGGCGGCGCCACATGTGGTCGAAGATGTCCTCGGAGAGCCGCAGCAGCCGGTCGTGCGAGCCGAGGTTGCGGGACAGGGTGCACAGCTGGACGGTCCGCTTCAGCAGCTGGGCGGAGAAGTCGGTCATGGCCCAGGTCATGGGCGGCCCCAGCCGCTCGCTGCCCTGCAACGGCAGGGCGACGCCGACGTTGTGCAGCTCGTGCACCATCGGGTCGTCGCGGGTCATACGGCTGGTGATGCGGCCGCGCTCGGCGAGGCGCTCCATGATGCCGACGGTGCGGGTGAGGTCGTCGTCGGTGGCCCGGCGGCGCATCAGGTCGTGCACCAGGATGGCGGCGACGGAGAGGGAGAAGTACTCGGACTCCAGCTTCTGTCCCGTCGTACGCCAGGGGATGTCCTCCAGGGGCCAGCGGTCGTCGTCGAAGCGGGCGATGCGGGACCAGTACTGCTGGGTCAGTTCCCACCGCAGCCGGAGCGCCTCGGCGAGTCGCTGCTGTTCGTTGTTGAGCAGGCCGAGGGTCAGAGTGCGGTCGGAGAAGAGGTCCTGGATACCGTCGAGGGCGACCACGGTGAAGTACAGGTACGGCACCGCGTTGGCGACGCCCTCGGGCTGCGGTCCGACCGGTTCCGTCGTCTCGACCTCGGGCGAGTCCTTGACCATGGTCCAGGCCCAGCCGCACTCGAACAGCTGGTTCTCGTCCTTGAGTCCCTCCTGGACGTCGATGCCGAGGTACACGCTCTCGACGATCGCCGCGCGCAGCGCGCGGAACCGGCTCTGGAACATGTTCAGCACCTGGCGCTGCGACAGCCGCCCCTGGCCGAGGAGTTCGGTGAGCGTACGGCCCTGCGAGGAGTCGGTGTCGAAGACGTTGACGACGAAGGAGCGCAGCAGGCTCACCATGGCTGCGGTCAGCCGGTTGCTGGTGGCCTGGCGCAGCTCGGCGATGGTGTCCCGGACGTCGCTGCGCCGGGTTCTGGTCTCGTAGATCTTGAGGAAGCCGAGGGTCGCCAGGCACAGGGTGATCGACATGGAGAAGGAGTCGACCACGCCCAACTGGCGTTGTTCCTCGGTGACTTCCTTCTTCTTGTCCGTCGAGCCGAAGTAGTAGCCGCCGGCGAAGGTGGGCCGCTTGTCGTCACCGGTGTGGGTGCGCATGAAATCGGCGGCGGCGCTCACGAGGTTGGCCGGGATGTCCAGCCGTCCGCCGGCCTTCTTCAGGACCTGCTGCACGTCCTCCTGTGTGGTGTCGGGGTCGTCCAGCCGGAACGCGGGGATCTCGGTTGCCGGGTACAGCAGGCAGAGCAGCCGCTCTGCGTCGGCCACACTGCTCTCTCCGCCCCATTCGCCCCATTGCCACTCTCCCCCGTCGAAAGAGTGGCGAGCGATTCCCTGCCAGATGTCCAGCAGATGCTGGCGTGGCTTGATCTGCATCCCATGCCCCTCACACAGGCCGCCCTGCCATCAGTTGAGGAATATCCCTCTTCTGTTGTGAAGATTCACTGTGAAAATTCACCGATCAGTCGATCGGAATGATCGAGTCCGAATTGCTGCGCCACCCGTAGGCGACGATCATTCCGGAATACCCGTCCCGCACTTCGGCCGCGGATTCGAGCCGTTGGACCTTGAAGTCGCCCGCGAATGTCTCAAGGCTCGCGCGCACCTCGGATTCTCCCACGTCACAGGCCGGGAAGAAATGCTCACCCGCGTGATAGCCCTTGGAATGTTCCATGAAGGCCGCCGCGAAGGGCGCGCCGGGGGCCAGGGCGCGCATGAAACGCTCGACGCCGAGGCGGAACTCCTGGTGGAGTGTGGTCATGGACTCGGCGACGAAGAACATGGTCCCCATGGACCACTGCCGCTCGTACCGCGCGAGGTCGAAGAGGTCGCCCTGCTCGACCGAGACGATCTTGCTGAAGCGCTCACGCGGGTCCGCACCAAGGGAGTTGTACGCCTCGTGCTTGCACAGGGCGCTCCAGAACTGGTCCCAGTTGGGGCCGTAGGAGTGAATCTGGCTTCTGAGGTAGCCGACGTTGGCGGGCGAGCGCTCGAAGAGCGTGATCTCGTCGCACCACGGCATCATGGACAGGGCGGGATAGAGATTGGCGCCGGCACCCACATCGATACCGGAGACGGGGCCGCTGCCCTGCTTCCGGAAATGATCGCCGAAATGATCCCGCAGCATATGCAGGATCTCCGCGTCCTCTGCCTGTAAGTCGCGGTAGTTGTGATCAACGTAGGCGATCGGGTCGAATGCCGCCCAGCGCACCTCAGCGTTCTTCAACTGGACGCCCCCCGACGATCTCTGGGTCATTCTCTCACGGTACCAAAGGAAGGCGCACTGGGAGCGCGTCGAGGCAAAGCACTCTCTCACTCTTGTCGCACTCTTGAACCGCCGGATTGCCCCTGCTCAAGATGGGCTGATCTCCAACTGAGCGCCTGAAACGGCGGGCAACGGGTGCTCACCCGCACGAGTGACACCATTCCATCACATAGGGGGCAGTTGATGGCTGTACCGGAGGAACGTTTCCCTCTTCTGGGTCGCCGCGCTGATCAGGCATTTCTCGCCGACAGCAGCGATCGGCCGCTGACCATGAGGGGCGTCACCGATACGGACCTGCCCGAACTCCTCCGTGTCGACCGGGAGGTCTTCCCCGAGGACCCGTACCCGTACTTCGTGCTGCGCCAGCACATCGACGTGCACGGCGACCGGATCCTGGTCCTCGACGACGGGGAGTACCTGCACGGCTATGTCCTCTTCGTGACCACGTCGGACGGCTATGTGTGCTGGGTGCTGAGCCTGGCGGTCAGCGCCGACCAGCGCGGGCGCGGGCTGGGCAAACGGCTGATGCTGGAGGTGCTGCGGCAACTGCGCAGGGAGCGGGTGCACGAGGTGCGGTTGACCGTCGAGCCGACCAACGCGGCGGCGATCACGCTGTACCGCACCCTGGGGTTCAGCACCGACGGCGGCGTGCACCGGGATTATCTGGGCCCCGGGGAGGACCGGATCATCATGGTGCTGGGGTTGGGTTCCGCGTAGGACGGGCCGGGGGTAATCCCCAGGGAAGATCCGGGAGTTGGCCGGATGTGACGCTCCGTCACGATCCGTCAGGCTGCTGCGCATGAAGCAGATCACGAAGAGTGCCGCCCTGATCGCCGCCGCCTCCGGAGTCGTCTTCGGACTCGTCACCCCGCTCACCGCGTCCGCCACCGGCGCGCCCGCGCCGCTGAAGTGGACCAAGTGCGAGGGTGACGGGCTCGACCCGCGCCAGCAGTGCACGACCGTGTCCGTGCCGATGGACTACGCCGACCCCGGCGGCCCGAGGATAGACATCGCCGTCTCCCGGATCCGGAGCGAGAACCCGTCCGCCCGCCGGGGCGCGCTGCTGATGATCCCCGGCGGGCCGGGCGGCGACAGCCTCGCCCATCCGTCCGACAAGGGGAAGCTGATGCCGCGCCAGGTGCGGGACGCCTACGACCTGATCGGGTTCGCGCCGCGCGGCAACGCGCCTTCCACACCGGTCAGTTGTGACGTCGGCTCCGGCGACCTGTCCGCGACCAGCCTGCTGCCCTGGCCCGCGCCCGACGGCTCCGTCACCGAGAACATGGCGATGGGCCGGCGCCTGGGAGACGCCTGCGCCCGCAACGGCGGCGAGCTGATGAAGCACATCAGCACGCTCAACAACGCCCGGGACATCGACAGCATCCGGGCCGCCCTCGGCGAGCGCAAGCTGTCCGCCTGGGGCGTCTCCTACGGCACCTACGTCGGCGCCGCCTACGCCGAGCTGTTCCCGCGGCGCACCGACCGGATCGTGCTGGACAGCAGCGACAACCCCGACCCCGTGCAGGCGGAGCGTGCCTGGCTGCGGGCGTTCGAGGTGGGTGTCGAGGACAACTTCCCCGAGTTCGCCAAGTGGGCCTCCCGGCCCGGCAATCCGGACCGGGTCGCGGACACCCCGGCCCAGGTGCGCTCCCGCTTCCTCGCCCTCGCCGCCCGGCTGGACCGCGAGCCGATCCCCTGGCCCGGTGCGAACCCGGCGGAGCTGAACGGCAACGTGCTGCGGCAGACCATGCTGTCCAGCATGTACGACCCCGACGACTATCCGGTGCTGGCGAAGCTGATGCTGGCCGCCGAGAGCGGGACGCTGCCGGCCGCTCCGCCGCGTCCGCCGGAGTCCGCGCTCCAGAACTACCTGGCGGTGGGCGCCGGGACGATCTGCAACGACGTGGCGTGGCCCGAGTCGGCGGCCGTGTACGAGAAGGGGGTCACCGAGAGCCGGGCGAAGTACCCGCTCACCGCGGGTATGCCGCGCAACGCCCTGCCGTGCACCGCGTGGCCGTGGGAGCCGCGGGAGGAGCCGGTACGGGTGACCGACCGGGGGCCGTCGAATGTGCTGATGATCCAGAACGAGCGGGATGTGGCCACGCCGCTCAGCGGGGCGATTCGCTTGCGCGAGGCGTTGGGCAGGAGGGCCGTCATGGTCACCGTGAACTCCACGGGGCATGACGCCTATTTGGAGAACGGCAATGCGTGTGGGGATGCTGCCGTGTCTCGGTACCTGGTGACGGGGAAGCGGCCGGGGCAGGACCTGTACTGCGAGTGAGGGTCGTCGTTCGGGTGCGGCGCCGTTGTGGCTGGTCGCGCAGTTCCCCGCGCCCCTGAGGGGGTTGCTGGACCGCCAGTGCCTTGAGCCCCGCACGCTCAGCGGCAGCTCGCGTATCGGTGTGACAAGGCCCGGTAGGCCGCCTTCGGTTCCCAGTGCCACTTCGAGTTCGGGTCGTTCGGGTGGTTTCTGATCGGCTTGGTGATGGCGTAGCTCGCCAGGTCCAGGTCGTAGCGGGGGTTGTCGGGGCGGTGGGGGGCGTCGGGGGTGACGAACTCGAAGGCCATCGCCGCGTAGAGGTCCATCGACTCGAAGACGTCCAGCAGATCGACGAGGTAGGCGGCCTGTGTGCGCTCACTGCGCACCGGGTCGCCTTTGATCTCGTTCGGCTCCTTCGTGTAGTCGACGATGTTCCAGCCCATGCCGGCTGTCTCGGGGGCGCCGACGTAGGCGCACGTGCCGAACTCGGTGATGGCCAGGGGCTTGCCCCAGCGCAGGTATCGGCGCAGTTCGCGGACGTAGTCGGAGGGGTCGCGGAAGTAGGAGTAGTAGTCGATGCCGATGATGTCGAAGAGGCGCCAGTCGACCGGCTCGAACTCCTCGTCCTGGGCGGCGGCGTAGCTGAGGCGGCCGTGGAAGACGGAGCGGCCCACCGCCGCCGCCTTCGCTGTGAAACGGGCCAGGCGGCGCTGCATCGCCGCCATGTCCACGGTGCCGTTCTGGAGGTTCTCCACGCGGTCCAGGACCGTCTCGCCCGGGATGATCCCCGGCACGAACAGCCAGAACTCGCAGCCCACGCTGAAGTCGACGCTCGCGCCCTGCCGGCGCAGCCGCTCCGCGAACCGGCCGCACTCGGCGATCGAGTCCAGGATCTCCCGCTCCGGGACGTCCCCGAGGGTCGGCTGGAGCCAGACGTGCAGCCCGCGTTCGGCGGCCTCGGCGGCCGTGGCGGTGAGGCGGTCGACGCCGTCGCCGGTGACGTCGAGGGTGTCGGCGTGCAGGTCGTCGCGGATGAGGCGGACGTCCCGGCGCATCCGCGCGGCGCTCCAGGCCGTGCCGGGCGTCTCCCCCGCGCCGACGGTGTAGACGACCCCCCGGTGCTTCAGGCCCCGCCGCTTCCGAGGGGCCGCGACGGCCTGCCCCGCGGGCAGCGCCGCCGCTCCCGCCAGTCCCGCAGCCGCCGCCCCCGCGAGAAACCGTGCCCTGCTGATGCCCTTGGTGTTCTCCATACGCCCACTGTGGCGAGCGCGGGCGCCGTCGACTGTCGGCCGATGGTCTACGACACGGCAACCAAGGAATGACGTACGGCGTCGATCACTGAAGAGATCGTCACCACCGTCGGACGAGATCGTCACCATCCGTCTGACGAAATCGAGCGAAGGAGACCGAGATCCTAGGCCGACGCACCCTGCTCACCGCAGGCACCGCCACCGCCGCAGCGCTCCTCACCGGCGCACCCGCCCACGCCACCACCGACCGCCTGCGCGAGCTGGAGCGGCAGCACGGCGCCCGGCTGGGCGTGTTCGCGTACAACGTCCGTACCAGGAGGACCGTCACCCACCGCGCCGACGAGCTCTTCCCGATGTGCTCGGTCTTCAAGACGCTCGCCTCCGCGGCCGTCCTGCGGGACCTCGACCGCGACGGCGAGTTCCTCGACCGCCGGATCCACTACACGGAGGCGGATCTGCCGGAGTCCGGCTCCGACAAGACCAGGGAGCACCTGGCCGAGGGGATGACCGTCGCCGAGCTGTGCGAGGTCGCCATCACCTACAGCGACAACGGCGCCGGCAACCTCCTGCTGCGCGAACTCGGCGGCCCCACCGCCATCACCCGCTTCGCCCGCTCCCTGGGCGACCCGGTGACCCGCCTCGACCGCTGGGAGACGGAGCTCAACTCGGCGGAGCCGTGGCGGGTCACCGACACCACGAGCCCCCGTGCGATCGGCCGCACCTACGGCCGGCTCGTCCTCGACGACGACGCTCTGAACCGCCCGGACCGGCGCCTGCTCACCCACTGGCTGCTGAGCAACACCACCAGCGGCAAACGGTTCCGCGCCGGGCTGCCCAAGACCTGGACCGTCGCCGACAAGACGGGTTCGGGCTCCTACGGCACCACCAACAACGTCGGCGTCGCCTGGACCCCCGACGGCACCCCGGTCGTCCTCTCCGTGCTGTCCACCAAGCCCGCGCAGGACGCGGCATGGGACGACGCCCTGGTGGCGGAGACCGCCGCACAGCTCTCCGAACTCCTCGTCTGACACACGGGCAACCGATTCTTCGTCTCCGGTGGTCTGGAGGGCGAGGGAGGGTGCTTGATGCAGGCCGAACAAGAGGCCCAGTTCCAGGAGTTCGTCAGGGCGCGGTGGTCCCACCTGGTGCGGACCGCGTATCTCCTCACCGGTGACACGCACCACGCCGAGGACCTGCCGCAGACGGCGCTGGCGAAGGCGTACCGCTCATGGCGGCGGGTGGCGCGTGCCGACAGTCCGGAGGCCTACGTCCGGCGGATGCTGGTCAGCTGCAACAGCGACCGGTTCCGCAAGCGACGGGTGGCCGAGGCGCTGACGGCCGCGCCACCCGACGTGGCGGGGCGCGACGAGGGCTACGCGGGCGTGGACGAGCGCGGTGCGCTCATCGGCGCGCTGGCCCAACTCCCGCCCAAACAGCGGGCGGTGGTGGTGATGCGCTACTGGGAGGACCTGTCGGAGTCGGAGGTCGCCGATGTGCTCGGCTGCTCCGTCGGCACGGTCAAGAGCCAGGCGTCGAAGGGGCTGGCGAAGTTGCGTGCGTGTCCGGGGCTCGCCCGGATGACGCCGTCCGGGCAGGGAGGCAGCAGGTGAACGACGACGAGCGGCGGCAGGAAGCGGAGGGCGAGCGGGACTTCGAGGAGCGGTTGCGTGAGCTGCTCGCCGAGGACGCGTACACGATCCGGCCCTCTCCGGCGCCGTATCCGGCGATCCGCAGGCGGGGCGTGGTCGAGCGGCGGCGCCGGGTTGCCGCGGCCGGGGCGGCGCTGGTGACGCTGGCGGCGATGCCGGTCGGTGCGTACGCGCTGAGCGGCGGGGGGCCGGCCACGACCACGGCCGCGTCCCCGACGCCCTCGGCCAGTGCCTCGCGGAGCCCCTCGCCCACGTCGAGCGGGACCACACCGCCGGCGGTCGAGGGGCAGCTGTTCGACGGGATCACGGCCGAGCAGGCGGCGGACGGGCTGGCGAACTGCCTGGACTCCGAGCTGTCGAACGGCCACGCACCGGGCCGGGCGGGCCTCGACCCGGCCGACGAGTACGCGATCGTGCTGGCGATGCGCAGCACCGGCGACTCCAATGCCCCGGGCGACGGCATGTACGTGGTCGCGGCGACGGACGCCTCGGATCAGTCCTATCTGATCTGCAACCTGAAGGACGGCGTGACCGAGGGCATCAGCGCCTTCACCGACGAGAGCGCCGTCATCCCGGACGAGGGGCCGGTGCTGGTCAACCCCAACGGGGGCAAGCTCTACCAGCAGTCTTTCCTCGACCGCGGAAAATGGAAGCTGCCGTTCCGTTGGGGTGTGGTGGGGACGGTCAAGCCGTCGGTGGCCAGGGTGACTGTCGCCTACGGCGACTCCGACGCCGAGGCCACCCTCGACCACGGCCGGTTCGTGGCATCCGGCGTACTGGACGAGCAGGTCACCCTGGCACCGCACATCAAGGGCTACGACGCCGCCGGCAAGCTGATCTACGACTCCGACGACGACAAGTACTACGAACGGACCCTGCCGTAGCGGCACCGCGCGCATGGCACCGACGGGTCGGGGGCGCCGCACCGGGGACGGCGCCCCCGACCCGTCGTCATGCCGAGCGCTGTCCGTCGTCCGGCACCACTCCGTTGACCGCAGCCGCGAGGCTGAACGGCGCCGGCCGGTTCCTGAGCGGCCTGGTCACCTGCTTCGCCACGCACGACGGCATCCCGTCCGTCGCGTCCGCCTCCTGCCGCCGGTAGGCGCTGGGCGACATGCCGACCAGCTCCGTGAAGCGGGTGCTGAAGGTGCCCAGCGAGGAACAGCCGACCTCGAAGCACACCTCGGTGACGCTGCGGTCGCCGCGGCGCAGCAGCGCCATGGCCCGCTCGATGCGCCGCGTCATCAGGTAGCTGTACGGCGACTCGCCGTACGCGGCCCGGAACTCGCGGCTGAGGTGGCCCGCCGACATGTGCACTCCCCGCGCCAGCGCCTCGACGTCCAGCGGCTGCGCGTACTCCCGGTCCATCCGGTCACGGACGCGCCGCAGCGCGACGAGCGTGCTCAGGCGCTGTTCGTCGGACGTCGATCGGCTGGATCCCACACCCGTATCCTCCCGGGCCGGCTCCCACCCCGTCCACTCCCGCGACCGGCGGGAGCGGGACGAGAGCAGGGCCAGCACCGGTGCGGCCTCCATGCACATCGCCGCTCAGCCGCCAACGTACGCCGCGAGGTGCTCACCGGTGAGGGTGGAGCGCTCTGCGACGAGGTCGGCGGGGGTGCCCTCGAAGACGATCCGGCCACCGTCGTGACCGGCGCCGGGACCGAGGTCGATGATCCAGTCGGCGTGCGCCATGACGGCCTGGTGGTGCTCGATGACGATGACCGACTTGCCGGACTCCACGAGCCGGTCCAGCAGGCCGAGCAGCTGCTCGACGTCGGCCAGGTGCAGACCGGTCGTCGGCTCGTCGAGGACGTACACCCCGCCCTTGTCGGCCATGTGCACGGCCAGCTTCAGCCGCTGCCGCTCACCGCCGGACAGCGTGGTCAGCGGCTGGCCGAGGGTGAGGTAGCCGAGGCCGACGTCCGCCATCCGCTCGACGATCCGGTGCGCGGCCGGGATGCGCGCGTCGCCCTCGCGGAAGAACTCCTCCGCCTCGGTCACCGACATCGCGAGCACCTCGCTGATGTCGCGCCCGCCGAAGTGGTACTCCAGCACCGACGCGTCGAACCGCTTGCCCTCGCAGTCCTCGCAGGTCGTGGCGACGCTCTGCATGATCGCCAGGTCGGTGTAGATGACCCCGGCGCCGTTGCAGGTCGGGCAGGCGCCCTCGGAGTTGGCGCTGAACAGGGCCGGCTTGACGCCGTTGGCCTTGGCGAACGCCTTGCGGATCGGCTCAAGGAGGCCGGTGTACGTCGCCGGGTTGCTGCGCCGCGAGCCGCGGATCGGCGTCTGGTCCACCGAGACCACGCCCTCCGGCGCCGGGATCGAGCCGTGCACGAGCGAGCTCTTGCCGGAGCCGGCGACGCCGGTGACGACACAGAGCACGCCGAGCGGGATGTCGACGTCGACGTCCTGGAGGTTGTTGGCGCCGGCGCCGCGGATCGCCAGCTTGCCGGTGGCCTCGCGGACCGTGTCCTTGAGCCTGGCCCGGTCGTCGAGGTGGCGGCCGGTGACGGTGTCGGAGGCCCGCAGCCCGTCGAGGGTACCCTCGAAGCAGACGGTGCCGCCGGCCGTGCCCGCGCCGGGGCCCAGGTCCACGACATGGTCGGCGATGGCGATCGTCTCCGGCTTGTGCTCGACCACGAGCACCGTGTTGCCCTTGTCCCGCAGGCGCAGCAGCAGGTTGTTCATGCGCTGGATGTCGTGCGGGTGCAGACCGATGGTGGGCTCGTCGAAGACGTACGTGACGTCGGTGAGCGAGGAGCCGAGGTGGCGGATCATCTTGGTGCGCTGCGCCTCACCGCCGGACAGCGTGCCCGAGGCCCGGTCGAGGGAGAGATAGCCGAGGCCGATCTCCACGAACGAGTCGAGGCTGTGCTGGAGCTTGGCGAGCAGCGGCGCGACGGACGGCTCCGTCAGCCCGCGGACCCATTCGGCGAGGTCGCGGATCTCCATCGCGCAGGCGTCGGCGATGCTGACCTTGTCGATCTTCGAGGAGCGGGCCTGCTCGCTGAGCCGGGTGCCGCCGCAGTCGGGGCATTCGGCGAAGGTGACCGCCCGGTCCACGAAGGCGCGGATGTGCGGCTGCATCGACTCGCGGTCCTTGGACAGGAAGGTCTTCTGGAGCTTGGGGATCAGGCCCTCGTAGGTGAGGTTGACCCCGTTGATCTTGACCTTGGTCGGCTCGCGGTAGAGGAAGTCGTGCCGCTCCTTCTTGGTGTACTTCGCGATCGGCTTCTCCTTGTCGAAGAAGCCCGACTCGGCGATGACCCGCACGACCCACCCGTCTCCCGTGTAGGTGGGGATGGTGAACGGGTCCTCCGAGAGCGACTTGGAGTCGTCGTAGAGCTGTGTGAGGTCGATGTCGGAGACCCGGCCGCGGCCCTCGCAGTGGGTGCACATGCCGCCGGTGCGGCTGAAGGAGACCTTCTCGGTCTTGGTCTTGTCGGCACCCCGGTCGATGGTGAAGCCGCCCTGCGCCGAGACCGAGGCGACGTTGAAGGAGTACGCGGCGGGCGGGCCGATGTGCGGCTTGCCGAGCCGGCTGAAGAGGATCCGCAGCATCGCGTTGGCGTCGGTGGCGGTGCCGACGGTGGAGCGCGGGTCGGAGCCCATGCGCTGCTGGTCGACGGTGATGGCGGTGGTCAGACCGTCCAGGACGTCGACCTCGGGCCGCGCGAGGTTCGGCATGAACCCTTGCAGGAACGCGCTGTAGGTCTCGTTGATCAGCCGCTGCGACTCGGCGGCGATCGTGTCGAACACCAGGGAGCTCTTGCCCGAGCCGGAGACCCCGGTGAACACCGTCAGCCGGCGCTTGGGGATCTCGATGCTGACGTCCTTGAGGTTGTTCTCCCGGGCACCGTGCACACGGATCAGTTCGTGGCTGTCGGCAACGTGCGGCTCGGTCATCGTGAAGTCTCCATCTGCAACTCGGTCGGGAACGTTGCCGGTGAGGGCGCGGGGGTGGGCTCAGGGAGAGAGCCTCAGGCCCGCGCCTGGATACGGACCAGGTTGCCCGCGGGGTCCCGGAAGGCACAGTCGCGGATGCCGTACGGCTGGTCGGTGGGCTCCTGGACGACCTCGGCGCCGCTCGCCTGCACCTTCTCGAAGGTGTCATCGACGTTCCCGGTGGCCAGCAGGATCCAGCCATAGGTGCCCTTGGCCATCATCTCGGCGATGACACGGCGCTCGTCGTCGGTGACGCCGGGGTCCGCGGCGGGCGGCGCGAGCAGGATGGACGTGCCGGGCCGGCCGGGCGGGCCGACCGTGATCCAGCGCATCTTGCCCTGGCCGACGTCGGTGCGCACCTCGAAGCCGAGGGCGTCGCGGTAGAAGGCCAGGGAGGCGTCCGGGTCGTCGTGCGGAAGAAAACTGGCGTGAATGCTGATGTCCATGCCCGTCACGCTAGCCGTGGCAGGGGGGTGGCGCTTCTCGATTCCTGACCGGCCCCGGCGGCACAGCGGATTCCTTCGCCCCGCCCCTACCGGTCCCGCCCCGCCCGGGCCTCGATCCCCCGGAAATGGACCGCCATCGCCCGCTGCGCGCCCTCGACGTCACGGGCGCGCAGGGCGGTGACGATGTCGCGGTGCCAGCGGGCGGTGACCTCGGGCGAGGGGTCGTCGGGGCGGCCGCGGGCGCCGTTCACACGGCGGAAGACCGTCCAGAACGCGGCGAGGAGCTGCGGCACGAGGTCGTTGCCGAGACAGGCGTAGAGCAGCTCGTGGAACTCGCGGTCCAGCTCCGGGAAGGGTCGCCCGGACCGTCCCGCCGCCTCCATCCGGGACACGACCGCATCCAGCCGGTCCAGCTCGGCCTCGCTCACCGTCGCCGCCACCCGCCGGATCAGCCCCTCCTCCAGCACCTCCCGCACCTGGAGGATCTCGGCGAGCGCACCGGTGTCGTGGTCGTGCCGGGCGAGCGTGCGGAAGGTCAGCCCGTCGATCAGCGGAGTGAGCGAGGCCTGGCCGACATACGTCCCGTAGCCGTGCCTGATCTCCACGATGTCGAGGGCTTGGAGCGCCTTGAGCGCCTCGCGCACCGAGTTGCGGCTGACGCCGAGGTCCTCCATCAGCTCGGCCTCGGTGGGCAGCAGGGCGCCCGCCTGGAGCCTGCGGTCGATGATCAACTGCATGACCTGGCGCTGGATCCGGCTGTTCCTGGACCCCTCGGACGTACGGCTGTTCCTGGGCTGCCCGGGCATGCGGCGCATCGTACGCGCACCCGGACGTCCCACGTCCCATGTCCCGGAAAACCCCCTGACGGGGGGTCAACTCGCGCCATTTCACAGCGCCATTGGTCCGACCTGTGGCAGATGCGCCATTCGCGTGAGATCCCTTGACCGCCCCCAGCGCCCCACCTATGGTCGCGCTGACCGTCAGGACGTAGGACGTCGTATCTCCTCAAACCTTCCGAGCACTCGCTGGAGGAACCGTGCGCGACGTGACCCACGACGTGCCGGCGCTGCACCGCCGGTCGTTCCTGAAGTACACCGGCGCGCTGGGCGCGGCCGCCGCCGTCTCCGCGTCCCTGTCGGCCTGCTCGTCCGGGCCGGAGTCCACGAACGAGACCGGCGGGGGCGGTGGCGCGAACCGGACCCTCACCGCAGTGATCGGCTACGGCAACGACGGCAGCTGGGATCCCACCCAGACGGCGTCCGCCTTCTGCATGGCCGCCAACAACCACATCTACGAGGGCCTCCTCGACACCGACCCCATCTCCCGCGAGCCGTATGCCGCGCTCGCCACCCAGGTGCCGGCCGACCCGAACGCCACGTCGTGGAAGTTCACCCTGCGCGCCGGGGCCCGGTTCCACGACGGCAAGCCGGTCACCGCCGACGACGTGGTCTTCGTCTTCGACCGGATCCTCGACCCGAAGACCCAGACCCTCGCCAAGGGCTTCTTCGTCAGCTGGCTGAAGGAAGTGCGCAAGATCGACGCGCAGAACGTCGAGCTGGTGCTGAAGTTCCCCTTCCCGGACGGGCTCGCCCGGCTGACCCTCGCCAAGATCATGCCGAAGCACGTGTTCTCGCAGCCCGGCGGGTGGGACGAGGCCATCAAGGGCAAGGCGATCGGCTCGGGGCCGTACATGCAGGCCGCGCACCACCCGAAGTCGAACACCACCTTCGAGGCGTACGCGGACTACAACGGCCCGCGCAAGGCGGCCTTCAAGAAGATGAACTGGCTGACCATCGTGGACGCGGCGCCGCGCGTGGCCAGGATCTCGGGGGCCAGCGCGGGCGCGCAGATCGCCGACAACATCCCCTACGCCAACATCGGGCAGCTGGAGAGCGGCGGGCTGACGGTCGCGGGCGGCGCCGGGATGAACAACCTGTTCCTGATGTTCAACACCAGGCACAAGCCCTTCGACGACGTCCGGGTCCGCCAGGCCCTGCACTACGCCATCGACACCGGCAAGATGATCGAGGTCGCGCTCAAGGGACACGGGAAGCCGTCGTCGTCCTTCCTCAACCAGTCCAATCCCAGCTTCCGGCCGGCCAAGACGGTCTACGACTACGACCCGGACAAGGCGAAGGCACTGCTGAAGCAGGCCGGGGTCAGCGGGCTGAAGATCGAGATCCTCGCCGTGAACGTCAGCTGGATCGTGGACTGCCTGCCGACCATCAAGGCGTCCTGGGACGCGATCGGCGTGCGGACGACCCTGTCCCCGCAGGAGACGACGGCCGTCTTCACCAAGATGGACCAGAAGCAGGACTACCAGGTCGTCGCCGCCGCCTCGAACCCCAACCAGTTCGGCCTCGACGCCGATCTGATCATGCATTACAACTACGGGCCCGAGAACCTGTGGATGCAGTACACGCGGTGGGCCGGCAACTCCGTCGCCAAGGCGCTGTTCAAGGACATGGACCGGGCGACCCAGGAGCCGGACGCCGAGAAGAAGAAGACGATGGTCCAGGACTACATCGACATCGTCGCCGAGCAGGCCGTCCTCTACCCGGTCGTCCACAACGAGCTGATGACCGCGTGGAACCCGAAGGAGCTCACCGGGATAAGGGCACAGCCGTACCCCGGCATCAACCTCCTCCAGGCCAAGTGGGCCTAGGAGTCACTGAGTGATCACCGTCGTCAGGATCCTGGCCAGGCGCGTTCTGCTGCTCGTGCCGCTGATGCTGGGCATCGTGCTGTTCGTGTTCCTGGTCATGCGGTTCTCGGACGTCGACCCGGCGTCCGCGTTCTTCCAGGGCGCCAACCCCACCGCCCAGCAGCTGCACGACTTCCGCGAGCAGAACGGCCTGCTGGATCCCCTGCCCGTCCGCTACGTCGTCTTCATCGGCGACCTGGTCCACGGCGACATGGGCACGAGCGCCCTGACCCGGGCGCCGGTCGTCGACCAGGTGATGACCGCGCTGCCGCTGACCATCCAGCTCACCTTCCTGGGGCTCGGCATCGCGGTCGTCCTGTCGCTGGTCGGCGGCGTCACCGCGGCCATCTACCGCGACCGCCTGCCCGACCAGATCATCCGCGTCGTCTCCCTCACCGGGGTCGCCGCCCCCGGCTTCTGGCTGGCGCTGCTGATGATCCAGTACCTCGCCGTCGACCTCGGCTGGTTCCCGACCGGCGGTTACATCAACCCGGCCGACTCCTTCACCGGCTGGCTGAAGACGATGACCCTGCCCGCCCTCGCGCTGTCGCTGCCGGTGGCGGCGCAGCTGACCCGGATCGTGCGCACGTCGGTGGTGGAGGAGCTCGACAAGGACTACGTCCGCACGGCGATCGGCAGCGGCCTGCCGCCGCGGGTCGTGGTCGGCCGTAACGTGCTGCGCAACGCCCTGATCAACCCGCTGACCGTGCTCGGTCTGCGGGTCGGCTATCTGCTGGGCGGCGCGGTCGTCATCGAGACGATCTTCTCCCTGCCGGGCATGGGGAAGCTGATGATCGACGCGGTGAAGAACGGTGACCCGGCCGTGGTCCAGGGCGTCGTCATCACCACGGCGATCGGCTTCGTCGTCGTCAACCTGGTCATCGACATCCTGTATCTGCTGGTCAACCCGCGGCTGCGGGAGGCGACATGACGTTCAACCGCAAGCGTCTGGCCGAGGCGCTGTCCCGGCCCGGCATCCGTCTGCGCGGCTGGCGCAAGCTGCCGATGCTGTCGAAGGTGGCCGTCTGTTTCCTGGCCGTCGTCGTGGTGGTCGCGCTGTTCGCCCCGCTGCTCGCCCCGCACGACCCGCTCGACCAGCAGCCGCCGGTCGACGGCACCGGGCATCCGTCCGCCGGCCACTGGATGGGCCAGGACAGCCTCGGCCGGGACATCCTGAGCCGGCTGATGTACGGGGCCCGCTGGTCGCTGGCGATCGGTCTCGGCGCGACCGCGCTCGCGCTCGTCGTCGGCGCGCTGATCGGCGCCGTCGCGGCGACCTCTCGCAAGGCGGTCGACGAGACGCTGATGCGCTGTCTGGACGTGGTGATGGCGTTCCCGGGCATCGCGCTGGCCGCGGTGCTCGTCGCGGTCTTCGGCGGCGGCATCACCGTCCTGATCTGCGCGATCGCCTTCCTGTTCACACCGCCCGTGGCCCGGGTGGTCCGGGCGAACGTCCTCGACCAGTACGGCGAGGACTATGTGACGGCGGAACGGGTCATCGGCGCCCGCACCCCGCACATCGTCATCAAGCACGTGGCGATCAACTGCGCCGCCCCGGTGCTGGTGTTCTGCACCGTGCAGGTGGCCGAGGCGATCGTCTTCGAGGCGTCGCTGTCGTTCATCGGCGCCGGCGTGCGGCCGCCGGACCCGTCCTGGGGCAGCGTCATCGCGGACGGCAAGAACATGGTCCTGACCGGCGGCTGGTGGGCGACCGTCTTCCCCGGGCTGCTGATGCTGGTGACCGTCCTTTGCCTGAACATCCTCTCCGAGGGCGTCTCGGACGCCTGGGCGGCGCCGTCCGCGCGCGAGGTCGACGTGAAGGAACAGCACGACCACCTCCAAGCGCCCGAGCCGGGCAGCGGCGAGGTGCTTCGGCTGCCCGGGCTCACGGAGGCCGCGGCCCGGCTGCGGTCACGGGCCCGGCCGCTGCCCGGGGGACGGCTGCCGGTGCTCGCGGTGGAGCATCTGGCGATCGGCTTCGAGGGCCGGCACAGCGGCGTGGACATCGTCGACGGCATCAGCTTCGAGGTACAGCCCGGCGAGGTCCTCGGCCTGGTCGGAGAGTCGGGCTGCGGGAAGTCGCTGACCGCGCTCGCGGTGATGGGCCTGGAGCCCAAGGGTGCCCGGGTGCGCGGCCACGTCCGCTTCAACCAGCGGCAGTTGGTGGGCGAGCCGATGCGGGTACGCCGCAAGCTGCTGGGCCACGAGATGGCGATGATCTACCAGGACGCCCTGTCGTCCCTGAACCCGGCGATGACGATCCGCTCGCAGCTGGGGCAGGTCGTACGCCGTGGCGGCCGGCGCAGTCCGCACGAGCTGCTCACCCTGGTCGGCCTCGACCCCGAACGTACCCTGCGCAGCTATCCGCACGAGCTCTCCGGCGGCCAGCGCCAGCGCGTGCTGATCGCGATGGCCCTGTCCCGGGACCCGAAGCTGATCGTCGCCGACGAGCCGACGACCGCGCTGGACGTCACCGTGCAGGCGCAGATCATGGAGCTGCTGCTGAGGCTGCGGGAGGAGCTGGGCTTCGCCCTGATCCTGGTCTCGCACGACCTCGCGCTGATCTCGGACGTCACCGACCGGGTGGTCGTGATGTACGGCGGCCAGATCGTGGAGACCGGCGTGACCGCCGACCTGGTGGAGGCACCGGCGCACCACTACACGCGGGGTCTGCTCGGCAGCGTGCTCTCGCTGGAGTCGGCGCAGGAGCGGATGACGCAGATCAGGGGCGTGGTCCCCTCCCCCGCCGACTTCCCCGCGGGCTGCCGCTTCGCGGACCGCTGCCCGCTGGCGAGCGAGGTGTGCCGCACGACAGCGCCCACTCTGGTGGGAACACCGACGCACACCGCGGCCTGCCACCACCCGGCGATCCTCCTGTCCCCGACGGACCGCTCCGAGAGCGAGGCGGTGACATGAGCGCGAGCGGGACGAACACTCTGGTCGAGCTGTCCGACGCGCACGTCGTGCACAAGGCGCGCAGTGGTGGGCTGTTCACCCGGGACAAGGTGTACGCCCTGACCGGCGCCGACCTCACCATCGCGCCCGGCGAGACGGTGGGCGTGGTCGGCGAGTCGGGGTGCGGCAAGTCGACGCTGGCGAAGGTGCTGGTCGGCGTGCAGCGGCCGACGTCGGGCAGCGTGGCGTTCCGTGGGCGTGACCTGTGGGCCATGACGCCGGCCGAGCGCAGGACGGCCGTGGGCGCCGGCACGGGCATGATCTTCCAGGACCCGTCGACGGCCCTGAACCGCCGGCTGCCGGTCCGGCAGATACTGCGGGACCCGCTGGACGTGCACGAACGCGGCACCAAGCGCGAGCGCGAGGACCGGGTGCGGGAGCTGATGGCCCTGGTGGGCCTGCCCCGCGCCCTGGCCGACGCCCTGCCCGGCCAGCTGTCGGGCGGTCAGCGCCAGCGCGTCGCCATCGCCCGCGCGCTGGCCCTGGACCCCGACCTGGTGGTGGCGGACGAGCCGACGAGCGCCCTGGACGTGTCGGTGCGCGCCCAGATCCTGAACCTCCTGCTGGACCTGAAGGAGCGCCTCGGCCTGGCCCTGGTCTTCGTCTCGCACGACATCCAGACGGTACGGCGGATGAGCGACCGGGTGATCACGATGTACCTGGGCCGGATCGTCGAGGAGGCCCCGGCGGCCGGTGTCACCGACGGCTCCCGGCACCCGTACACCCGCGCCCTGTTCTCCGCGACCCCGGGCCTGCTGGACCCGATCGATCCGATTCCGCTGGTCGGGCCGGTCCCGTCGGCCACCCGGCCGCCCAGTGGATGCCCCTTCCGGACCAGGTGCTGGAAGGCGGACGGGGTATGTGCGGAGGTGATGCCGGAGTTCTCGGCCGCGTCGAGCCCCGCGCACCGTTACAGGTGTCACCATCCAGTGGAGGAGGGCGAGGCCACCCGCGACCTCGTACGAGAGAGCCACAGTTCCAGGGAGCCCTGACCATGATCCCCACCCCGCTCACCGGTGTCGTCCCGCCCGTCTGCACGCCCCTGACACCGGACCGCGAGGTGGACGTCCCGTCACTGCGCAGGCTGATCGACCATCTGATCCAGGGCGGGGTGCACGGCCTGTTCGTGCTCGGGTCGACGTCGGAGGTGGCGTATCTGACGGACCGGCAGCGGCGGCTGGTGGTGGACACGGCCGTACGGCACGCCGCCGGCCGGCTCCCGGTCCTGGCCGGCGTGATCGACATGACGACGCCGCGGGTCCTGGACCACGTGCACGAGGTCACGGAGGCCGGCGCGGACGCCGTGGTGGCGACGGCCCCGTTCTACGCGCGCACCCACCCCGCCGAGATCGCCCACCACTACCGGCTGATCGCGACGGCCTGCCCGGTCCCGGTCATCGCCTACGACCTGCCGTCCGGCGTGCACACCAAGCTGCCCGCCGAGGTCGTCCTGGACCTGGCCGCCGAGGGTGTGCTGGCGGGCCTGAAGGACTCCAGCGGCGATCTGGCCGGTTTCCGCGAGGTCGTCATGGGCGTCCGCAACCGGCCCGACCTCAAGGGCTTCAGCGTGCTGACCGGCTCCGAGCTCATCGTGGACGCGGCTCTCGCGGTCGGCGCCGACGGGGCGGTGCCGGGCCTGGCCAACGTCGACCCGGCGGGCTACGTCCGCCTCGACCGCCTGTACCGCTCCGGCGACCGGGAGTCGGCCCGTGCCGAGCAGGAACGGTTGTGCGCCCTGTTCGGCATGGTGACCGTCGGCGACCCCGAGCGGATGGGCGGCAGCTCCTCGGCACTGGGCGCGTTCAAAGCGGCACTGCACCTGCGGGGCGTCATCGACTGCCCGGCGACAGCGGAGCCTCAGGTGCCGCTGTCGCCGGAGGAGGTCGAACGGGTGGGGAAGTTCCTGGCCGGGGCGGGGCTGCTCTAGGCCGGTTCCGCCACGGCGGCCACTAGCTCAGATCGGTCACCGGCAGCCGGCGGAACTCGATCGTCTCGTAGGTGCCCGACTGCCCCGTCTCGTACAGCAGCCCGACCGTCTGCCCGTCGAGCCGCACCAGGTCGGAGTACGCCGCCCGCTTCTGCGACAGCGTCAGTACCTTCGTGAAGGTCGCCCCGCCGTTCGTGCTGCGCCACACGGCCATCGACTGCCGGGCGGTGGGCACGGACGGACCGGAGAACAGCAACGGAGCTCCGGTGCCCGGGAGTTGGAGAACGCTGCCCTCGACCACCGGCACGTCGTTCAGCGAGGGCTGCATCGTGTACGGCCGGTCCAGACTCTCGCCGCCGTCGCTGGAGACGCTGTCGAGGCGGTTTCCCGCGCTCGTGCCGTTCTGGTCGCGGGAGTTGAAGTACACCCTGCCGTCGGGGAGTTCGGCGGCGGTGGACTCGTTGGCGTTGCTGTAGCCGTCGTAGGTCTCGTCCACGAAGCCCGTCTGCCACGTACGCCCGCCGTCGTCGCTGTAGATGGCGTGGGCGCCGTAGTACTTGGCCTCCTGCCCGGTGTCGCCGGAGCCCGCCGGCGGGGCCACCGAGTGGTTGGAGGGGACCACCAGCCGGCCCGCGTGCCTGCCGTGCCGGAGCGCGATCGCGTGCCCGGGGCCGGTCGCGTACCAGCGCCAGTTCGCCGGCTTCACGTCCCCCGTGACATCGCGGGGCGCGCCGAAGCTCCGCCCGTCGTCCGTGCTGCGCTGCACGAACACCCGGCGGCTCTGCTCCGCCGTCGCCTCGCCCCGCATGATCTGCGCCTCCGTCACATCCCCGCTGTTGTAGGAGGTGACCAGCACGACCGCGCCGGTGAGCGGGTCCACCACCGGCGCCGGGTTGCCCCGGGTGTCCCCGTCCCCGGCGGCGACCACCGCGACCGGTCCCCAGGTGCAGCCGCCGTCCAGGGACCGTCTGAGGACGACATCGATGTCGCCGGTGTCACCGGCCCCGTCGTGCCGGCCCTCGGCGAAGGCCAGCACCGTGCCCGGCGCGGTCGTGACCGTCGCCGGGATGCGGTACGTGTCGTAGCCGCCCTCGCCCGAGACGTACGGCACGGAGGACGTGCAGCCGGGGGCCGCCGAGGCGGTGCCGGCGGCGGTGAGCGGGGTGGTCAGGAGGACTGCGGTGGCCAGGAGTGTGCGGCTCAGGAGGGTCATCGAGCTCCCTTGACGGAGGGTCAGACATTGACCTGTCCGTCACAGGTTCCCCGGAGTCACCATCCCTGACTCATACGCCACGACGACCAGCTGTGCCCGGTCGCGCGCCCCCAGCTTGCCCATGATGCGGCTGACATGGGTCTTGGCCGTGAGCGGACTGAGTCCCAACGCTTCCGCGATCTCCGTGTTGTTGAGCCCGCGCGCGACCAGCGTCAGCACTTCGCGTTCACGTTCGGACAGGCATTCGGGCCCGCCGGCCGCGGGTGCCGAGGGGCTGCGGAGGAACCGCTCGATCAGCCGTGCGGTCGGTCCCGGCGACAGCAGGGAGTCGCCCGCGGTCACCGTACGGATGGCGTCGAGGAGTTCGGCCGGGCGGGTGTCCTTCACGAGGAACCCGGAGGCGCCGGCCCGCAGCGCGTCCACGATGTTCTCGTCGGTGTCGTAGGTGGTCAGCACCAGCACGCGCACCCCGGCCAGGTCCTCGTCGGCCGCGATCAGCCGGGTCGCCTCGATGCCGTCGAGGTCGGGCATGCGGATGTCCATCACGACGAGGTCGGCACGCGAGGTGCGGGCCAGTTCCGCGGCCTCCCGGCCGGTGGCCGCCTGGCCGACGACCTCCATGTCCGGCGCCGACTCGACCAGCATCGCGAACGCCTCCCTGACGAGCGTCTGGTCGTCCGCGAGCAGGACGCGGATCATCTCTCCCCCTCCCGGCCGGTCCCGACGGACACCCGGCTCTCCTCGGGCAGTCCGGTCCCGGTGGGCAGTACGGCGCTCACCTCGAAGCCCCCCTCGTCGCGCGGCCCGGCGTCGAGTGTGCCACCCACGCTGCGGGCCCGTTCACGCATCCCGACCAGACCGTAGCCGGGGCTCTGCGCGGAGGGCGCGGCACGGCCGTCGTCGGCGACCGACAGCCGCAGGGTGCCCATCTCCTCGTACAGCGCGACGCGCACGGCCGGTTCGGGCCCGGCGTGCCGGACCGCGTTCGTCAGCGCCTCCTGCACGATCCGGTACGCCGCCGCCCCCACCGCGGGCGGCGCCTCCCGCACCCGTACGTCGGACTCCACCCGCGCCCCCGCGAGCCGCGCCGCCTCCACCAGGTCGGGCAGTCCGTCCAGCCCGGGCAGCGGCCCGCGGGTCTCGCCCGCGACGCCCTGCTCGCGCAGCACCTCCAGCGTGCCGCGCACCTCACCGCGTGCCGTGCGGCAGGTCTCGGCGATGTCGTCGAGCGCCTTGGCGATCGTTTCCCGGTCCATCCGCTCGGGGTCCGCCGCCAGGACGTGCGCGGCCACCGACGTCTGCACGCCGATCAGGGTGATGCTGTGGGCCAGCAGGTCGTGCAGGTCCCGGGCGATGCGCAGGCGCTCCTCGGCGACCCGGCGGCGGGCCTCCTCCTCGCGGGTGCGTTCGGCGCGCTCGGCGCGTTCGACGACGGCGGCGAAGTACTGGCGGTAGTAGCGGACGTCGATGCCGCAGAGGAGGAACGCGAAGACCCAGCCGGAGATCCGCAGGAGCTCCACCGTCCCGTCGGGGTTGGTGAGGGCGTTCAGGATCAGTGTCACGCCGAGGACGGCGGCGCCGGTGAGCAGCGTGCGGCGCACCGTGCCGGTCGCCGCGACCGTGTACAGCACCACCATGGTCGCGAAGATGGGCGCGGCGTGGTTGTTCTCGAGGGCGTGGTACGGGGCGATGCAGACCATCACCGCGACCAGGACCAGCAGCGGACGGTGGCGCCGCCACACGAGTGGCACGTGTGCGGCGAGCAGCAGGGTCCAGCCGAGTGCGTCGGGCCGGCGCCCGTCGGCGCCGAGCAGGGCCAGGGCCGTGGCGACGACGGCCCACCCGGCAGCCAGCAGCGCGTCGTTGCGGGTGCGGTGCGGGGCGGTCATGGGGTCGCGGTTGATCGCCGCCATGACCCGTTCGCCGACGCGGGGTCGTACCTGTGTCCTGTTTGCCTGCACGGGCTCATCCTCCGCGATGGGGGCGCCCCTCCGGGAGGGAGGGGCGCCCGTCGGTTCAGTTGGCGGACACGGCCACGCGCTCCGGTTCCTTCGGCGGCACCGGCGGCTCCGGCGTCCGGGACAGCGGACCCGGCCACCACACCTTGCGCTTGAGCGCGACGCTGGCGCTGGTGACCAGGTAGGTGCGGACCAGGAAGGTGTCGAGGAGCACGCCGACCGCGATGACGAAGCCCAGCTCCACGAGCTGTACCAAGGGCATGTTGGTGAGCACCGCGAAGGTGGCGGCGAGGACGAGTCCGGCGGAGGCGATGACCCCGCCCGTCGTACGCAGCGCGGTGAGTGCGGCCGAGGCCGGTTCGGCGCCGTTCAGGCACTCCTCGCGCATCCGGTGCATCAGGAAGATGCCGTAGTCGACGCCGAGGGCCACGAGGAACACGAAGGACAGCAGCCCGAGTCCGGGGTCGGTGCCCTCGAAGCCGAAGAGCGGCTCGAAGACGAGTCCGCCGATGCCGAGCGCCGCGGCCCACACCGCGACCACGGCCGCGACCAGGATCAGCGGCGCGACGAGCGAGCGCAGCAGGACGACGAGGATCAGCAGCACCGACAGCAGCACGATCGGCACGACCACCAGGCGGTCGCGGGCGTTGGTGTCCTTCAGGTCGAGCTGCTCGGCGCTGGCACCGCCGACGTAGGAACCCTCCAGCCGGTCGCGCAGGGCCTCGATGGTGGCGGTCTCCCCGGCGGACTGGGGCGCCGCGGTGGCCAGGACGGAGATCTCGGTCCAGCCGTCTCCGGTACGGCCCTCCTGCGCGCTGTCGACGCCGCGCGTGTCCCGGATCGACGCGAGGGTCGCCTCCGCCCGGTCCTCGGGGGTGATGACGCTGATGGGCTGGGTGCCGCGCTCGGGGTAGGCCGCGGCGAGGGTCTCCATGGCGGCGACCGCGTCGGGCTTGGAGGTGAAGGAGTCCTCCTGCTTGAGGTTGCCGGGCAGGCCCAGGGTGCCGAGGGCGAGCGCGCCGAGCAGGACGGCGCCGCCGGCGAGGACGGTGAGGGGCCGGCGTCCGGCCGAGCTGCCCATCGCCGTGAACAGGGACCGGCGGGCCTTGGGTGTGCTGCCGAGGCGCGGCACGAGGGGCCAGAACACGCGCCGCCCGAGCAGGACCAGGATCGCGGGCAGCAGGGTCAGCATGGCGACGAGGGCGCACAGCACGCCGACGGTGCCGAGCGGGCCCATGCCGCGGCTGGAGTTGAGGTCGGCGGCGAGCAGGCACAGCAGTCCGGCGGCGACGGTGCCGGAGGAGGCGAGCACGGCGGGCCCGCAGCCCTTGAGCGCGGCGACCATGGCGTCGTAGGGCCGTTCGATGCGCCGCAGCTCCTCCCGGTAGCGGGAGACGAGCAGCAGTGCGTAGTCCGTCCCCGCCCCGAACACGAGGATGGTCATGATCCCGGAGCTCTGGCCGGAAACCGACGTCCCGAAGCCCTGGTTGAGTCCGTAGGCGACGCCCATCGACAGGTAGTCGGCCATACCGGCGACGGCGAGCGGCACCAGCCACAGGAACGGGCTGCGGTAGATGATGATCAGCAGCAGCGCGACGACGGCGGCCGTGGTGTACAGCAGCGGCCCGTCGAGCGAGTTGTAGACCTCACTGGCGTCGGTGGCGAGCGCCCCCGCCCCACCGACCTCGACGCTCAGCCCGTCGCTGCCCCGCGCGACGTCCCTGACGTCGTTGACGAGCAGGTCGCGTGCCTCCTCGTCGGTCCCCGGCTCGGTGCTCGCGATCGGGTACATCAGGGTGGTCCCGTCCCGCGACGGCACACCCTGCGGTTCACCGGTGAGCTTGTGCTCGCCCGCGATCCGCTGGATCTGCGCGGCGGCTGCCGCCTTGTCCGCCGAGGTCAGCCCGGCGTCGCGGTGATACACCACGACCATCTCGGTGGCCTCGCCGCCCGGCAGCCGCTCCTGGATCTTGGCCACCTGGGTGGAATCCGCACTGGCCGGCAGATAGTCCACGGCCCGGTCCCGCTGCACGTCCGCGAGCTTCGACGCGAACGGCGACACCGCCACCAGGACGACGATCCACAACCCGAGCACAAGCCAGGGCACACCCCGCCGCCGCGCACTCGTCCCTACGGCCCCCATGAGTCGGGCCCCCTTCCGATCGGATGTCTGGACGACTCCAAGACTTCCGTCAGGGGGGTGCCGAATCGTCGGGCGTGAGGGCGAGTTGGGGGCTACTGCCGTGGGCGGCACAGGGCCGCGACTACTCCCGGGGGAGTACGGGTGATCGTCCCGGGGCTACGAAGGCGTACGGGCCGCTGCCGCCAGCAGGCTTGTCACGTCGTCCGTGCAGATCGTGAGGGCGGCGCCCACCGTCGCGAGGGCGTCTCGTTCGGCGGGGGTGTAGGGGCCGTCGGCCAGGGCGATGCGGGCTCCCTGGAGGAGGATCGATTCGCGGCCGGCGGGGGCGAGGTGCGGGGCGAGGGGGTCCAGGGCCTCGTGGAGCTCTATGGCGAGGCCGGCGCCGCAGGGCTCGGAGAAGAGGCGGCCGGTGTCGGCGGCCAGTGCCTCGACCAGGGCGCTCAGCTGGTCCTCCGTGCAGTCGTCGAAGCCGGCCGCGCGCACGGTGGCCGCGGCGGTCTCCAGGGACGGGCGGGCGCAGGTGCCGCCCGCCGCCAGCACGGCGAGGGCGACCGTGTGGACGGCGTCGCGAAGCATCGCGGAGAAGCGGGTGGTGGTCGGATGGTCGAGGACCTCGGTGCCGAAGTGCCGGCGGCAGGCCGCGCACTCCACCACGGGGGCGGTCTCGCCGCGCGGCAGCACGGGCACGCCGAGCAGCGTGAAGCGGCGATGGCCGGTCAGCCGCTGATAGTTGCGGTCGCCTCCGCAGCCGGGGCAGAAGAACTCGCCGTCGCCCACGGCCGACCATGCGGTGCGGGTGCCCAGGATGCGCGCAAGCCTGGCGGCACGGCCGTCTCGTCCCCGTCCTGGCAGCACGTCGCACCTCCGCGAAACCCCGCGGCAACGTCGCCGCGCTTGCGTGATGTTAGCCACATCACGGACGTGGAGTCAGTACCCCGGACGAGACCTTTCCGTGACCTGCACGTGCCGATGGCCGAAAACAGACAGTTCCCCGCGCCCCGGAGGGGCGCGGGGAACTGTGCGACCAGCCACGACGGCGCCGCGCCCGCTCACTCGTCAGTGGGCGCACGGCGGGCACACCGTCAACGCGCCGCCCGGTTGACGGCCGACACGACCGCCTTCAGCGAGGCACGCGTGGTGTTGGCGTCGATGCCGATGCCCCACAGAACCTTGCCGTCGATCGCGCATTCGATGTAGGAGGCGGCCTGCGCGGACGCGCCCTCGCTCATCGTGTGCTCCTGGTAGTCCAGCAGCCGCGCGTCGATGCCGATCTTCGCCAGGGCGTCGAAGAAGGCCGAGATCGGACCATTGCCGGTACCGGCCAGGACCGTGTCCTCGCCGTCGACGGTGGCCTCCACCTTCAGCGTGTCCACGCCGTCCGTGTCGGTCGTCGACTGACCGTTCTTGACCTGGACGCGGCCCCACGGGTTCTCGGGGTTCGGCAGGTACTCGTCCTGGAAGACCGCCCAGATGTCGCCGCCGGTGATCTCGCCGCCCTCGGCGTCCGTCTTGGCCTGGATCAGCTTCGAGAACTCGATCTGCATCCGGCGCGGCAGGTCCAGCTTGTGGTCGTTCTTCAGGACGTACGCGATACCGCCCTTGCCGGACTGCGAGTTGACGCGGATGACCGCCTCGTAGGAGCGGCCGACGTCCTTCGGGTCGATCGGCAGGTAGGGGACGGCCCACTCGATGTCGTCGACGGTGACCCCGCGGGCGGCCGCGTCGGCCTCCATCGCGTCGAAGCCCTTCTTGATGGCGTCCTGGTGGGAGCCGGAGAAGGACGTGTAGACCAGGTCGCCCACGTACGGGTGGCGCGGGTGGACCTCCATCTGGTTGCAGTACTCCCACGTACGACGGATCTCGTCGATGTCGGAGAAGTCGATCTGCGGGTCGACGCCCTGCGAGAACAGGTTCATGCCCAGGGTGACCAGGTCGACGTTGCCGGTGCGCTCGCCCTGCCCGAACAGACAGCCCTCGATGCGGTCGGCGCCGGCCATCAGCGCCAGCTCGGCCGCCGCCACCGCCGTACCGCGGTCGTTGTGGGGGTGGACCGACAGCACGACGTGCTCGCGGCGCGTCAGGTTGCGGTGCATCCACTCGAAGCGGTCCGCGTGCGTGGACGGCGTCGAACGCTCCACCGTGGCGGGCAGGTTGAGGATGATCTCGCGGCCGGGACCGGGCTGGTAGACGTCCATCACCGCCTCGCAGACCTCCAGCGCGAAGTCCAGCTCGGTGTCGGTGAAGATCTCCGGGCTGTACTGGTAGCCGAACTCGGTCTCCGGGCCCAGCAGCTTCTCGGCGTACTCCATCACCAGGCGGGTGCCGTCGACGGCGATCTGCTTGATGTCGTCCTTGGAGCCGCGGAAGACCACGCGGCGGAAGACGGGGGCCGTGGCGTTGTACAGATGCACGGTGGCCCGGTGGGCGCCCTTCAGGGACTCCACCGTGCGCTCGATCAGGTCCTCGCGGGCCTGGGTCAGTACGGAGATGGTGACGTCGTCGGGGATGGCCCCGGGCTCCTCGATGATGGAGCGTACGAAGTCGAAGTCGGTCTGGCCCGACGCGGGGAAGCCGACCTCGATCTCCTTGTAGCCCATCTTGACCAGCTGGTCGAACATCCGGCGCTTGCGCTCGGGCGACATCGGGTCGATCAGGGCTTGGTTGCCGTCACGCAGGTCGGTGGAGAGCCAGCGGGGAGCGGCGGTGACGCGCTTGCCGGGCCAGGTCCGGTCGGAGATGTCGACCTGCTCGTAGCGGCCGTACTTGTGGATCGGCATGGTGCTGGGCTGCTGGCGGTTCGCCATGTCTGCGGGGCTCCTCAGGATGTCCGGAAGGACGGCCGACGACGCAACGCGAAGCTCCGCGGGGAGGGAGTCGACCTGGACTACAGGCCCTCGCCGCGGCAGCTAAGAAGAAGCAGCCCGAAACGCATGATGCGAAGCATGCTAGCCGAGCCTCTCCGGATGCGGGGCGCTGTATCAGTATGCGGGACCCCAGGGATGAAAAGGGCAAAACGTGCGCCATACCACTTCGTCACGGAGAGTGGCGCTCCCTATCCGTATATTTCACCAATCATGGTTGCGGCTAGTGACACCGGACTAACGCAGTGCAATGGTGCCGGACATGACGACCAACGGGGGCTTCGAGCCCGTCTTCTGCACCGTCGTACCACCACACGTGCTGGACAAACTGGCCCGCAATGACGACCCGGCACTCGCCGGTCCAGCCCGCCGCACCCTGATGCGCGACAGCGAGCTGCGCGGCCGCCGCCGCGTCACGACCGAGTTCGCCCTCGCGGCCACCCCGACGGCGAAGGCGCCGTCGGACCGGCCGCTGCGCACCATCTACGACGCCGGGCACGGCACCGCCCTGCCCGGCACCGAGGTCCGCGGCGAGGGCACGGACCCCGGCCAGGACGCCACGGTCAACCGCGCCTTCGCCGGGCTCGGCGCCACCTTCGAGCTCTTCCTCAAGGCCTACGCCCGCCACTCCATCGACGGCGACGGCCTGCCGCTGGACGCCACCGTCCACTACGACGAGAACTACAACAACGCCTTCTGGAACGGCGAGCAGATGGTGTTCGGCGACGGCGACGGCGAGATCTTCCTCGACTTCACCATCCCGATCGACGTGATCGGCCACGAGCTCACCCACGGCGTCACCCAGTACACGGCCAACCTCACGTACTACGGCCAGCCGGGCGCGCTGAACGAGTCGATGTCGGACGTCTTCGGCTCCCTGATCAAGCAGTACACGCTCGGCCAGACCGCCGCCGAGGCCGACTGGCTGATCGGCGCGGGGCTGCTCGCGCCCAGCGTCACCGGCAAGGCCCTGCGCTCCATGAAGGAGCCGGGCAGCGCGTACGACGACGACGTCCTCGGCAAGGACCCGCAGCCCGCGACGATGGACGACTACGTCCGCACCGGCCGCGACAACGGCGGCGTCCACATCAACTCCGGCATCCCCAACCACGCCTTCTACCTGGCCGCCACCGCGCTCGGCGGCCACGCCTGGGAGAAGGCCGGGCAGGTCTGGTACGACGTGCTGACCGGCGGTGAGCTGTCGGACCGGGCCATGTTCACCGACTTCGCGGCGCTCACCGTGAAGGCCGCGCGCGAGCGCTTCGGCGACGGCGGCGAGGAGCTTCAGGCCGTTTCCAAGGCCTGGGAGCAGGTCGGGGTGCGGATCCCGTAGCTCCGTACTAGACAGGGACCCATGCGTATTCAGGTACGGCGCACGGGCGGATTCGCGGGCATCGAGCGGTACGCCGAGGTGGACACCTCGGGGCGGCCCGACGCGGCGGAGTGGCAGGCCCTGGCCGAGAGCGCGGTCGCGTCCGGCCGGGGCACGCCCCCGGTCGGGGTTCCGGACGGCTTCAGCTACCAGATCACCGTGGACGGCACGACGGTGTACTGCTCGGATCCCCGGCTCACCGACGAGCAGCGCAGGCTGATCTCAAGGGTGCTGAAGGAAGGAGCGTAACGGGCAGTTCACGCCGGGGCGTTGACTTCCGTTACCGCCGGTACGGATGATCCGGCGCATGGCGATCGATGAGCGCGGTGCGCAGAGCCCGATACCCCGTTTCCCGGCCGGTTTCCTGTGGGGCGTCTCGACGTCCGCCCACCAGATCGAGGGCGCCGTGGACGAGCGCGAGCGGTCCGTGTGGGACGCCTTCACGGCCGAGCCGGGAACGGTGAAGGACGGCTCCACGGCCGAGGTGGCCTGCGACCACTACCACCGCTACCGCGAGGACGTGGCCCTGCTGGCCGGCCTGGGCGTGGGTGCCTACCGCTTCTCGATCTCCTGGCCCCGGGTGAACTCCCCGAAGGGCCTCGACTTCTACGACCGCCTGGTCGACGAGCTGTGCGCGGCGGGCGTACGCCCGGTCCCGACGCTCTTCCACTGGGACCTCCCCCTCACGCTGGACTGGCTGGAGCGGGACACGGCGGCCCGGTTCGCCGAGTACGTGTCCGTGGTCGCCGAGCGCCTAGGCGACCGCGTCCAGAAATGGATCACCCTCAACGAACCCGCCGAGCACACCCTGCTGGGCCACGCCCTCGGCACCCACGCCCCCGGCAGGCGGCTGCTCTTCGACGCCCTCCCGGTCGCCCACCACCAGCTGCTCGGGCACGGCCTGGCGGTACGGGCGCTGCGCGCTGCCGGCGCCACCGACATCGGCATCGCGAACTCGCACGGGCCGACCTGGCCGGCCTCGCGGGAGCAGGCGGACCTGGAGGCGGCGGACTTCTACGACCTGCTCCTGAACCGGCTGTTCGCCGACCCCCTGCTGCTCGGCCGGTACCCGGACGGCATCGGCGAGCTGATGCCCGGCGACGTCGAGTCGGACCTGAAGGTCATCGCCGAGCCGATCGACTTCTACGGCGTCAACTACTACGCCCCGACCCGCGTGGGCGCCCCGCAGGGCACCGAGATCGACTTCGGCGGGGTGACGATGCCCGCCGAACTGCCCTTCTCGGTACGGGAGATCGAGGGCGTACCGACGACGGACTTCGGGTGGCCGGTGGTCCCCGAGGGGCTGACGGAGCTGCTCACCGGCTTCCGCGAGCGCTACGGCGACCGGCTGCCGCCCGTCGTCATCACCGAGAACGGCTGCTCGTACGAGGGCGTCGACGACCAGGAGCGGATCGCCTACCTCGACGGCCACATCCGCGCCCTGCACCGGGCGGTGGAGGCGGGCGTGGACGTGCGCGGGTACTTCGTGTGGTCGCTGCTGGACAACTTCGAGTGGGCCGAGGGGTATGCGCGCCGGTTCGGGCTGGTCCACGTGGACTACGCGACGCAGGAACGGACGCCCAAGGCGTCGTACGGCTGGCTGCGGGACGTGCTCCGGGCCCAGGTCCCGGCGCGGGGATGACGGCCGACGCCCTGGCCGAACCCACGGACCGGGTCGGCGGGGGCTGGACGACGGCGCTGGGGCTGGCCAACGTGGCGATCTGGGTGGGCTGGTACGGCCCGCTCCAGATCCTGCTGGCCCAGCAGGCGGAGGACTTCGCGCCCGGCACGGGGATGTCGAAGGAGACCCTGCTGGCCTGGGTGACGGGTGCGGGCGCGGTGGTGTCGCTGGCGGCGAACCCGTTCTTCGGCGCGCTGTCGGACCGCACCACGGCCCGCCGGGGCCGCCGTACGCCGTGGATCGTGGCCGGGGCGGCGGGCGGGGCGCTGTCGTTGCTGCTGCTCGCGGGTGCGGACGGGCTGTGGCTGATGGCGCTCGGCTGGTGCCTGGTCCAGCTGACCCTGAACGCGGCCTTCGCGGCGGTGACGGCGGCCGTGCCGGACCGGGTGCCGCGGCTCCAACGGGGCGTCGTGGGCGGCTGGTTGGGGGCGGCGCAGATCCTCGGGGCGGTCGCCGGGACGGGTCTGGCGACGGCGGTCGGCGGGATCGCGGCGGGGTACACGGCGTGCGCGGTGTTCGTCATGGCCGGGGTGCTGCCGTACGTGCTCCGGTACCGGGATCTCCGGCTGCCCGCCGCGGACCGGCCGGCCTGGTCCTGGCGCTCCTTCACGCGCGGCTTCTGGCTGAGCCCGCGCCGCCACCCTGACTTCGGCTGGGCCTGGCTGACCCGCTTCCTGATCAACCTGAGCAACGCGCTGGTGATCCTCTACCTGCTCTACTACCTGCGGGACCGTCTCCACCACGACGACCCCGAGCAGGGCGTGCTGATACTGACCGCGGTGAACGCCGTGTCCCTGCTGGCCACGGTCGTGGTGGGCGGCATCTGGTCGGACCGGGTGGGCCGCCGCAAGCCCTTCGTGCACTGGTCCGGCGTCCTGATGGCGGCGGCCACCGCCCTTCTCGCGGCCTGGCAGACCTGGCCGAGCGCGATCGTGGTGGCGGCCCTGCTCGGCATCGGCCTCGGCGTCTTCATGTCGGTCGACTTCGCCCTGATGACGGACGTCCTGCCCGAGGCCCGGGACCGCGGCAAGGACCTGGGCGTGATCAACGTGGCCAACGCCCTCCCCCAGGTGGCGGCCCCGGCCCTCGCCGCCCCGATCGTCACGTACCTGGGCGGCTACCGGATGCTGTACGCGGTGGCGGCGGTGATCGGGTTGGCGGGGGCCGTGCTGGTGGGGCGGATCAGGGGCGTGGATTAGACAGCCAACGGTTCGGCAGCGCGCCAAAGGGGCGCGGGGAACTGCGCGACCAGCCACAACGGACCCGCACACGACCACCGGCCCGATCTCACAGCGCTCCGGCGTCCCGGGCCGCGTAGACCGACGGAAATAGCGGCCGATACCCCAGCTCCCGCCGGATCCGTTCGGTGGACATGACCGCCAGCCACGGGTCGGGGTCCGTACGGGCGTACAGCTTCTCGGGGATCTCGACCCCGTTCAGCTGATGCAACTCGACCGCCGTCACGGGCACGTCGTCGGCGATGTTGTACACACGGCCCGCGATCCCCGGCGCGTGCAGGATCCGCAGCAGGCCCTGTGCGACATCCGCATGGTGTCCCATGTGCAACCGCTGGGTCGCCGCCCAGTTCCCGGCCCACATCAGGGACTGCGCGAGATGCGGATCGCCCTCGCCGTAGACGAAGGGAAGACGGCCGATGCGTACGTCCATGCCGTCCAGCGCGAGCAGGGCCCGCTCCGCCTGCGCCTTCGACTCCGGATAGGCACCCCACATCGTCCCGCCGGGCCGGCTCTCGTCGTCCTCGGTCAGCGCGCGACCGCGCCCCGTGCCGTACACAAGACCCGTGCTGACCTGCACGAACCTGCGCACCCCTGCGGCCTGTGCGGCCCGGCCCAGTTCGATGGCCGCGTCCCGGTTGACCGCCCGCGCCTCCTCGTCGGGCACGCCCCGGAAGGCCGCCGCGACGTTGACGACCGCGTCGACCCCGGCGACCGCCTTGCCGAGCACCTCCGCGTCCCGCAGGTCGCCGACGACGACCTCGGCGCCCAGCTCGGCGAACGGCTCGCCCCGTGCCGCGTCCCGGACCAGGACCCTGACCCGCTCCCCCGCCCTGGCCTGCGCCAGCAGCCTCGGCACGAAGCGCCGGCCGACCTGTCCCGTCGTACCCGTCACCAATGTCTGCATGATCTGCTCCTCTCGTCACCGACCACCCTCGGACGGGGCCGGTGCGGGCGGGAGAGACCCGTTGATCGGGGGATCGGCAGTCCCTGGATAAGGCGCGCGCCGTGGCGCAGGCTGGAGGGGTGAACCGAGCCGAACTCGCCGACTTCCTGCGCCGTGGCCGCGCCCGGCTGACCCCGTCCGACGTGGGCCTCGCGCCCGGCTCCCGGCGTCGTACACCGGGCCTGCGCCGCGAGGAGGTGGCGCAGCTGGCGGGCATGTCGGTGGACTACTACACCCGGCTGGAACAGTCCCGGGGCCCGCGCCCGTCCCGTCAGATGCTCACCGCGCTGGGCCGCGCGCTGCGTCTGACCGACGTCGAGCAGGACCATCTGTTCCACCTGGCCGGCGAGGAGCCGCCACGGCACGAGACGGCGTCGGCGCACGTGCGCCCCGGGCTGCTGCTGATCCTGGACCGGCTGCACGACTCACCGGCGCAGGTGGTGAACGACTGCGGTGAGGTGCTGGCGCAGAACGCGATGGCCAAGGCGCTGGTCGGCGACGTGATGTCCCGGCCGCGGCGCGAGCGCAACCTGATCCGGCTGTTCTTCCTCGACCCGGCCGCGCGCACGCTCATACCCGAGGAGGACTGGGCGGGCCACGCCCGGACCCATGTGGCCGGCCTGCGCGCGGTGGCCGCGGCCCGCCCCGACGACCCCGAGCCGACCGGGCTGGTCGCCGAACTGAGGGCGGGCAGCGCGGAGTTCGCCCGGCTGTGGGACGAGCACGAGGTGTCCCGGCGCAACCAGGCGACCAAGCGTTTCCTGCACCCCCTGGTCGGCCTGCTGGAGCTGGACTGCGAGGTCATGGTCAGCCACCAGCACCACCACCTCCTGGTCGTGCACTCGGCCCGGCCCGGAACGGACGCCTACGAACGCCTGCAACTGCTGCGCGTGGTGGGCCTCCAGGACATGTCGCCCAGCAGGAGCTGACCGCGACGACGGGCCCGCCGACTGCCCTATCGGAAGCGGTAGTTGACCCGTCGGTAGTTGAGGCCGGAAATCACCCTTGCCGACCCTCGCCCCAGGCGCATCAATGGAAACGACGGTTCCGACGGACCGTCAGATTTCAACTCTCAGCTCTCAGTTCTCAGCTCGCCCCGCAGCGTGCCCGCACCCACCTGCCGAGCTGTCCCCCCACGGAATTCCCCCACCCCGAAAGGGAGCGAATCCCATGAGACGAACACGTATCGCGGCAGGTGCGGCCCTGGCTGCCGGGGCCCTCGCCGTCACCGGCCTCGCCTTCGCACCCGCCGTCCTCGCCGTCACCCCCGCCACCGCGACGATCACCGCCGACTGCGGCAGCTTCGGCGGCGGCGAGGCGAGCATCACCGCGACGCAGAGCGGCACCGCCGCCACCGTCACCGTCAACTCGTCCGCGATCACCGCGCCGATCGCGCTGTCCGAGGACTCGATCGCCTCGACGCTGACCCTGGTGAAGGCGAGCGGCGGCACCGTCGCCTTCTCCGGCACCGAGAACCCGGCGATGGCCGCGGGCGACCCCGTCCAGGTCGGTCCGCTGAACGGCACCGTCGCCTCCGGGGACAGCCTGGATGCCTTCGGCGGCTCGCTTCAGATGACCGTCTTCGGCATCACCATCACCTGCACGGCGACCGGGCCGCAGTCGCCGGGCCCGTTCGTGTTCGACTGACCCGTGTGACCCGGTGAGAAGGGCGCGGTCCCGTCGCTGTCGGCCGACTACAGCGCGTCGGGGCCGCGCTCGCCCGTGCGTACCCGTACGACGGTGTCGACCGGGAGGGCCCAGACCTTGCCGTCGCCGATCTTGCCGGTGTGCGCGGCCTTCACGATGGCGTCGATGACGTCCTCGGCCGCCGCGTCGTCCACGACGACCTCGATCCGGACCTTCGGCACCAGGTCGACCTGGTACTCCGCGCCGCGGTACACCTCGGTGTGGCCGCGCTGCCGGCCGTAGCCGCTGGCCTCGGTCACGGTCAGGCCCTGCACGCCGATCTCCTGGAGAGCGGTCTTGACCTCGTCGAGCCGGTACGGCTTGACGATCGCGGTGATGAGCTTCATGCCTGCTTCTTGACCTTCTGCGCGGCGGGAGCGGACGGGGACACGGACGCGGTGACCGGGGCTCCGTGCCCCAGGACCCCGTGATCGTAGGCGGTCTCGGCGTGCACCGTAAGGTCCAGGCCGGTGTGCTCCTGCTCCTCGCTCGCCCGGAAGCCCATGACCCTGTCGATCAGCTTGCCGAGCCCGAAGGTGACGAGGAAGGCGTACGCCGCCACCGCCACGATCGCCACGAGCTGCTTGCCGAGCTGCGCGAACCCGCCACCGTGCAGCAGGCCCTCGGCGCCGCCCGTCATGGTGGCCGTCGCGAAGACGCCGATCAGCAGGGTGCCGACGACACCGCCGACCAGGTGCACGCCGACGACGTCCAGCGAGTCGTCGTAGTCCAGCTTGAACTTCCAGCTCACCGCGTAGGAGCAGACGACACCCGCGGCGAGGCCGATGACCAGCGCGCCGAGCAGGGAGACCGAGCCGCAGGACGGGGTGATGGCGACGAGTCCGGCGACCGCGCCGGAGGCCGCGCCCAGGGTGGTCGGGTGGCCGTCGCGCTTGTGCTCGACCAGGAGCCAGCCGAGCAGACCGGTGCAGCCGGCGGCGAGGGTGTTGAGGAAGACGGCGGCGGCGAGGCCGTTCGCGCCGAGGGCGGAGCCGGCGTTGAACCCGAACCAGCCGAACCAGAGCAGACCGGCGCCGAGCACGACCATCGGCAGGTTGTGCGGCCGCATCGCGTCCTTCTTGAAGCCGAGCCGCGGGCCGAGGACCAGGCACAGCGCCAGGCCGGAGGCGCCCGAGGTGATCTCGACGGGCAGACCGCCCGCGAAGTCGAGGGCGCCGAGACCGTCGAGGATCCAGCCACCGGGACCCCAGGTCCAGTGAGCGATCGGAACGTATACGAGGAGTGCCCACACCGGCACGAACACCAGCCACGCCCCGAATTTGGCCCGGTCCGCGACGGCGCCGCTGACCAGGGCCGCGGTGACGATCGCGAAGGTGAGCTGGAAGGTGGCGAAGAGCAGGGTGGGCACGGTCCCCTGGACGCTGTCCGGTCCGATACCGGCCATGCCGAGGTGGTCGAGGCCGCCGATCAGGCCGCCGCCGGCGTCGTCACCGAAGGCGAGGGCGTACCCGCAGACCAGCCACACGACGGTGACCAGCGCGATGGACACGAAACTCATCATCAGCATGTTGAGGACGCTCTTCGTGCGGACCATGCCGCCGTAGAAGAGGGCCAGGCCCGGGGTCATCAGCAGGACGAGCGCGGTGGCGGCGAGCAGCCAGGCGGTGTCGCCGGTGTCGACGCTTGCGGCGGCGAGGGGCACGGTGGTCTCCAACCGGGTGGGGGCTCGTCAGAGATTCACGGGCTCGCGTTTCTGGTCGCGTACGGATGTGTTTCCGTGAGGTTTCATTGCGTGAGGGTTTCCGGAAGCTCACACGACGGGGGATGGTCGCTCCCTTGTGCGGCAGGGGCTTGTGGATCAGGGAGAATGGGCGCCATGAGCGTTCGCCATCAGTCATCCGAGCCGTCCGAGGCCCCCCACCGCGCCGGCTTCGCCTGCTTCGTGGGCCGCCCCAACGCGGGCAAGTCCACCCTCACGAACGCTCTGGTCGGCCAGAAGGTGGCGATCACCGCGAACCAGCCGCAGACCACGCGGCACACGGTGCGGGGCATCGTGCACCGGCCCGACGCCCAGCTGATCCTGGTCGACACCCCCGGCCTGCACAAGCCGCGCACGCTGCTCGGCGAGCGGCTGAACGACGTCGTCCGTACGACCTGGGCCGAGGTCGACGTGATCGGCTTCTGCCTGCCGGCGAACGAGAAGCTCGGCCCCGGTGACCGGTTCATCGCGAAGGAGCTGGCGTCGATCAAGAAGACGCCGAAGATCGCGATCGTCACGAAGACCGACCTGGTGGACTCGAAGACCCTGGCCGAGCAGCTGATCGCGATCGACCAGCTCGGCAAGGAGCTCGGCTTCGAGTGGGCCGAGATCGTGCCCGTCTCGGCGGTCGGCGACAAGCAGGTGGGCCTGCTGGCGGACCTGATCGTCCCGCTGCTGCCGGAAGGGCCCGCGCTCTACCCCGAGGGCGACCTCACCGACGAGCCCGAGCAGGTCATGATCGCGGAGCTGATCCGGGAGGCCGCGCTGGAGGGCGTCCGCGACGAGCTGCCGCACTCCATCGCGGTCGTGGTCGAGGAGATGCTCCCCCGCGAGGACCGCCCCGCCGACAAGCCCCTCCTCGACATCCACGCCTTCGTCTACATCGAGCGCCCCAGCCAGAAGGGCATCATCATCGGCCCCAAGGGCAAGCGCCTGAAGGACGTCGGCATCAAGTCCCGCAAGCAGATCGAGGCGCTCCTCGGCACGCCGGTCTTCCTGGACCTCCACGTCAAGGTGGCCAAGGACTGGCAGCGCGACCCCCGCCAGCTGCGCAAGCTGGGCTTCTGAGTCTCCCGGGCCCGCCTCCGCCTCCCCGGGTCCTCCTCCTGGAAAAGGCCTACGGCACTGTCAGTCCCCCGGCGTACCCTTGAAATCGCCAGGCCGCCCATGTGGCGGGCGAGTCGTATCGAGGAGGACGAGCAAGGCCTACGAGCCGGCCCATGACTCAGACACCCACAGCTCACACACCCGCGCAGGGGCAGGCGAGAGCACAGTTCACCGTCCCCGCCCAGCACCCCATGGTGACCGTGCTGGGGTCCGGCGACTCCCTGCTGCGCGTGATCGAGACGGCCTTCCCGGCGACCGACATCCATGTCCGGGGCAATGAGATCAGCGCGGTCGGCGACTCCGCGGAAGTCGCCCTCGTACAGCGCCTGTTCGACGAGATGATGCTGGTGCTCCGCACCGGGCAACCGATGACGGAGGACGCAGTGGAACGCTCGATCGCCATGCTCAGAGCCAGCGAGAACGGGGAGGGGCCGGAGGAGACCCCGGCCGAGGTGCTCACCCAGAACATCCTCTCCTCCCGCGGCCGCACGATCCGCCCCAAGACCCTCAACCAGAAGCGCTATGTCGACGCCATCGACAAGCACACGATCGTCTTCGGCATCGGCCCCGCCGGCACGGGCAAGACCTACCTCGCCATGGCCAAGGCCGTACAGGCCCTGCAGTCGAAGCAGGTCAACCGCATCATCCTGACCCGCCCCGCGGTGGAGGCGGGCGAGCGGCTCGGCTTCCTGCCCGGCACGCTCTACGAGAAGATCGACCCGTACCTGCGCCCGCTGTACGACGCGCTGCACGACATGCTCGACCCGGACTCCATCCCCAGGCTGATGGCCGCCGGGACCATCGAGGTCGCGCCGCTCGCGTACATGCGCGGTCGCACGCTGAACGACGCCTTCATCATTCTGGACGAGGCCCAGAACACGAGCCCCGAGCAGATGAAGATGTTCCTCACCCGCCTCGGCTTCGACTCGAAGATAGTCATCACCGGTGACGTGACCCAGGTCGACCTCCCGGACGGCACCAAGTCCGGTCTGCGGCAGGTGCAGGACATCCTGGACGGCGTCCCGGACGTCCACTTCTCCCGGCTGTCGTCGCAGGATGTCGTACGGCACAAGCTGGTCGGCCGTATCGTCGACGCGTACGAGGAGTACGACAACAGGCACGGCACCCAGAACGGCACGCACAAGAGCCGCGGCAAGGCCGGGCACAAGGGGAAGTAGAGAACACGCAAGCCCATGTCGATCGACGTCAACAACGAGTCCGGCACCGAGGTCGATGAGCAGGCGATCCTCGACATCGCCCGCTACGCGCTCGCGCGGATGCGCATCCACCCGCTCTCCGAGCTCTCGGTGATCGTCGTGGACGCCGACGCCATGGAGCAGCTCCACATCCAGTGGATGGACCTGCCGGGGCCCACGGATGTCATGTCCTTCCCGATGGACGAGCTGCGCCCGCCGTCGAAGGACGACGACGAGCCCCCGCAGGGCCTGCTCGGCGACATCGTGCTCTGCCCCGAGGTCGCCGCCAAGCAGGGAACCGAGGCGCCCACGCAGCACACCATGGACGAGGAGCTCCAACTGCTCACCGTCCACGGTGTGCTGCACCTCCTCGGGTACGACCACGAGGAGCCCGACGAGAAGGCCGAGATGTTCGGTCTCCAGGCGGCCATCGTGGACGGCTGGCGTGCGGAGAAGGGCCTGACCGGTCCTTCCCCGGCCCCGACCGTGTCATGAGTCTCGCCCTCGTCTCCGGCGCCATCGCCCTGGTGGTCGTCGCCTGGCTCGCCGCCTGCGCGGAGGCGGGCCTGGCGCGCGTCTCCAGCTTCCGTGCCGAGGAGGCCGTACGCAGCGGGCGGCGCGGGAGCGAGAAGCTCGCGCTCGTCGCCGCCGACCCGACGCGCTATCTGAACGTGGCGCTGCTGGTGCGCGTGGCCTGCGAGATGGCCGCCGCCGCGCTGGTCACATACGCCTGCCTCAAGGAGTTCGACAGCACCACCGAGGCGCTGCTGGTCGCCATAGCCGTCATGGTCCTGGTGTCGTACGTCGCCGTCGGGGTCTCCCCGCGCACCATCGGCCGCCAGCACCCGCTGAACACGGCGACGGCGGCGGCGTACATCCTGCTGCCGCTGGCCCGCGTCATGGGCCCGATCCCCTATCTGCTGATCCTCATCGGTAACGCGCTGACCCCCGGCAAGGGCTTCCGGCGCGGCCCGTTCGCCTCCGAGGCGGAGCTGCGGGCGCTGGTCGACCTCGCCGAGAAGGAGTCGCTGATCGAGGACGACGAGCGCCGCATGGTGCACTCGGTCTTCGAGCTCGGCGACACCCTCGTGCGCGAGGTCATGGTCCCGCGCACCGACCTCGTCGTCATCGAGCGCTACAAGACCATCCGCCAGGCCCTCACGCTCGCCCTGCGCTCCGGTTTCTCGCGGATCCCGGTGGTCGGGGAGAGCGAGGACGACGTGGTCGGGATGGTGTATCTGAAGGACCTCACCCGCAAGACGCACATCTCCCGGGACGCGGAGAGCGAGCTGGTGTCGACGGCGATGCGGCCCGCGTTCTTCGTGCCCGACACCAAGAACGCCGGTGACCTGCTGCGCGAGATGCAGAAGGAGCGCAACCACGTCGCCGTGGTCATCGACGAGTACGGCGGCACCGCCGGCATCGTCACCATCGAGGACATCCTCGAGGAGATCGTCGGCGAGATCACCGACGAGTACGACCGTGAGCTGCCGCCGGTGGAGGAGCTGGGCGAGGACCGCTACCGCGTCACCGCCCGCCTGGACATCACCGACCTGGGCGAGCTGTACGGCCTCGACGAGTACGACGACGAGGACGTGGAGACCGTCGGCGGGCTGCTGGCGAAGGCGCTGGGCCGGGTCCCGATCGCCGGTGCGTCGTCGGTGGTCGAGCTGCCCGACGGCCGCACCCTGCGGTTGACCGCGGAGGCCGCGGCCGGCCGCCGGAACAAGATCGTGACCGTGCTCGTCGAGCCGGTGGGTCCCCTCGTGCCCCCGGAGGAGGAGAAGGAGTCCGAGTGACCCCTCAGGAGCTGCGCGCCTTCTGCCTGTCGTTCAACGCGGCCGTGGAGGACTTCCCCTTCAATCCGGAGACCTCGGTCTTCAAGGTCCTCGGCAAGCTCTTCGCCCTGACGAACCTGGACGCCCGGCCCCTGACGGTCAACCTCAAGTGCGACCCGGACGACGCGGTCCGCCTGCGCGGCGAGCACCCCGGCCTGATCATCCCCGGCTATCACATGAACAAGCGGCACTGGAACACCGTCACGGCCGACGGCGAGCTCCCGGACCGCCTCGTCCGGGAGCTCGTCGAGGACTCCTACGACCTGGTCGTCGCCGGTCTACCGAGAGCCGAGCGCCTCCGCCTCGACCGCCCCTGATCCGGCCGTCCGCCGGGTGCGCAGTCCGAGGCCGACCAGGGCCGCCGCGGTCAGGACGATCGCCGCGTTCAGGGCCATCGCCGTGCGGGTGCCGGACAGGAGGTCGTCGGCGGTGGTGGCGAGGACGCCCAGCAGGGGAATGCCGACCGTGAGGCCGATCTGCTGGGTGGAGGTGACCAGGCCGGTGGCCAGGCCCTGTTCCTCGTCGGGGACGCCGGAGGTGGCCGTCAGGCCGTAGGAGATGATCGCGCCCAGGTGGAACATGCTCGCCAGCGAGACGGCGGCCGTGGCGAGCCAGACGGACCAGGTCTCGGCGTTCAGGAACACCAGTCCGGAGATGAAGGCGCCCTGCCCCGTGAGGGAGAGCACCAGGGTGCGGCGGGCGCCGAGGCGGCTGACGAACCTCGGGGTGAGCGCGCCCGCGACCACCGAGACCACGCCCTGGACGCCGAAGACCAGACCCGTCTCCCAGGCCGACAGGCGCAGGATCTCCTGGAGGTACAGGGTGAGCACGAAGATCACCGTCGACATCATCGAGAAGGTGACAAGGCCGCCGAAGTTGCCCCACGCCACCGTGCGGCGGCGCAGCATGGGCAGGGAGACCAGCGGAGCGGTGGTGCGGGACTCCACGACCACGAAGGCGGCGAGCAGCGCGAGGCCGGCGATCAGGGTCGCGATGACGTCGGCGCGGGCGAAACCGTGGTCGGCGGCCGTCGTCAGGGCGTAGATCAGGGACAGCAGACCGCCGGTGACGGTGATCGCGCCGGGGACGTCGAGGTGCGGGCGCTCCGGGGTGCGGGACTCGGGCAGCAGGCCGGGGGCGAGGGGCAGCACGATCAGTGCGAAGACCGCGAGCAGGCCCATCGTGGACCGCCAGCCGAGTGCGTCGGTCAGGATGCCGCCGGCGACCATGCCGATGGTGAAGCCGAGGGACATCAGCGTCCCGGAGATGCCGAGCGCCCGGGCCCGGGCGGGGCCCTCGGCGAACGTGGTGGTCAGCAGGGACATGCCGGTCGGGACGATGACCGCCGCGCCGAGGCCCTGGAGGGCGCGTCCGGTGAGGAACGACGCCGGGTCCCAGGCGAACGTCGCGAGCACCGAGGCGGCGGCGAACAGGGCGAGGCCGGTGAGGAACAGCCTGCGGCGGCCGTAGAGGTCGCCGATGCGGCCGAACAGGAGCAGGAAGCCGCCGGACGGCAGCGCGAACGCGGTGACCGCCCACTGGAGGGCCGACTGGCTCATGCCGAGGTCGGCGCCGAGGACGGGCAGGGCGACGTTCAGCACGGAGAAGTCGAGCGCGACCATGAACTGGGCGGCACACAGGACGAACAGGACGAGTCTGTCGCGCGTCGACATCCGGGGGGTGTCGGGCAGGGGCGCGGGGGTGGGCGGGGAGGTGGGTGAGGGAGTGTCGATCGCCATGGGCAACAGCCTGCTGGCGTCGGAATAGCCGTGGGGAGCGGGAAGTTGTGCTGGTGGTGGCACCACCAGCCAACGCGAACGGGGGGATCGGTACGTGTCCGAGGGCACGCTGAAGAGTCATCGGCGGCGCGAGCTGCGCGAGTTCCTGATGAGCAGGCGGGCCCGGGTGACACCGGGCGAGGCGGGACTGCCCGACGGTGGCGCGCGGCGCCGGACACCGGGGCTGCGGCGCGAGGAGGTCGCCGTGCTGGCCGGGGTGGGCGCCTCCTGGTACCAGTGGCTGGAGCAGGGGCGGGAGATCTCCGTGTCGCCGCAGGTGCTGGACTCCGTCGGCCGGGTGCTGCGGCTGAGCAACGCCGAGCGCCGGCACCTGTATCTGCTGGCCGGACTGAATCCGCCGGTGGCCGAAGTGGCGCCCGAGAAGCAGGAGATGTGCGACGGGCTGCGTCGGTTGATCGACGCCTGGATGCCGTACCCGGCGCACATCATGGACAAGTACTACAACGGCGTGCTGCACAACGACGCGGCCGCGACGGTGCTCGGCATGCGCCCCGGCAAGCGGTGGAACTGCCTGATCGACTTCTTCACCGACCCGATGTACCGCTCGCGCTCCAGGAACTGGGAGGCGAACGCGGCCACGGTCGTGGCGCAGTTCCGCGCGGTGTGCTCGGCCTCCCCCGACGACGAGGGGTTCCAGGCCGTGCTGGCCGAGGCGAAGGAGTCCAGCGCGGAGTTCACCGCGCTGTGGGAGCGCCGCGACATCGAGGACGCCGGGCAGATCCGCAAGGAGCTGGAGCATCCGCTGGTCGGGCTGCTGTGCATGGAGTCGAGCGTGATGCAGATGCCGGTGCGCCCCGATCTGTCGATCGTGCTGCACACGCCGCTGGACGAGGCGAACACGGCGGCCAAGTTGGAGTGGCTGGCGTCCCCGGAGGGCCGGCGCGGGGCGATGTACCCCGTGGCCGGATAGGGCCGGTGGCGCTACGTATGCTCAGCGCATGACCGACAACAGCGCACTCGACCCCGAGGACCGCAAGATCGTCACGCTGGCCCGTTCCGCACGGGCCCGCAATGGCGTGCCCGAGGGCGCGGCCGTACGGGACGACACGGGCCGTACCTATGTCGCGGGGACCGTGGCCCTGGACTCCCTGAAGCTGAGCGCGCTCCAGACGGCGGTGGCGATGGCGGTGGCGTCGGGCGCGAAGTCGCTGGAGGCGGCCGCGGTCGTGACGGAGGCGGAGAGCGCCTCCGACGCGGACCGCGCGGCGGTACGCGACCTGGGCGGGCCGGGGACGCCGGTGCTGGTGGCGGGGCCTGACGGGTCGGTGCGCGGGACGGTCACGGCGGGCTGAGTCCGGGCGCCGGACAGCCGCGGGGGCTCAGCGCGGGGCCGCCGCCGTGATGTGGCTGAGCACGCAGAGCCAGCGGTCGTCCCGCCGTACGAACACGTCGGTCGTCCATTCGTCGGCGTCGAAGCGCTCGCCCTTGTAGTGGGCGGTGTTCGTCACGCGCGCGGTGACGACCGCCGATTCGCCGTACACGCGGACGCGGGGCTCGCCGACGATCCGGAAGGCCGAGTGGGTCAGGTCGCCGGACTCGACGTACGACAGGAACCGCGCCCTGGTGGAGATGCCCGACTCGGAGACGATGACCCAGTCGTCGTCCATGAAGTCGGCGATCCGGGCGGGGTCGTTGGAGACCATGGCCGCCGCCCAGTCGTCCGCGCGGGCGGCGAGCACGTTCCGTACCGCGGCGTTCGCGTCGTCGCTCATGGCCGGATGGTAACCAGCGCAGGGCGGCTCGGCGTCCGGGGCGGAGCCGACGGGCGATTGTCAGTGCCCGGTGTCACGCTGAGGGCATACAGGATCGGCGGAAGGGAATCGTCATGATCACCACCGACCAGGCCCCGGGTTCCCCCTGCTGGCTCGACCTCGGCGCTCCCGACGTGCGGGCCTCCGCGGCCTTCTACGGTGCGGTGCTCGGCTGGGAGTACGAGTCCATGGGTGAGGGCGAGGAATTCCAGGGCGGCATGTTCAAGAAGGACGGCAAGACCGTCGCCGGGCTCGGCAAGCTCACCGAGGAGGGCGCGCGCTCGGCCTGGATGATCTACTACACCGTCCCGGACGCGGACGCCACGACGCAGGCGGTGCGGAGCGCGGGCGGCGAGGTGCGGGTGGCGCCGATGGACCTGGAGGACTGGGGCCGGATGGCGCAGTTCACCGATCCGCTGGGCGGGCAGTTCGCCGTGTGGCAGCCGGGGAAGAACTCGGGCTTCGAGCTGGCGGACGAGCCGGGCTCGCTGTCCTGGACCGAGCTGTACACGACCGACGCCGCGGCCGCGAAGGAGTTCTACGGCGGGATCTTCGGCTGGCAGTACGGCGACATGGAACTGCCGGGCGGCGGTGGCGCGTACACCATCATCACGCCCGCCGGGCTGCCCGAGGATCGGATGCAGGGCGGCCTGATGGAGCTCCCGGCCGAGAACCTCGCGCTGGCGGGCGGGCGGCCGTACTGGCACCCGGTCTTCAACGTCGACGACTGCGACGCGGCGGTCGCCAAGGTCACCGAGAACGGCGGCAGTGTGCAGATGGGCCCTGATGACGCCGAGGGCGTCGGCCGGCTGGCCGTGTGCGTGGACCCGTCGAACGCGGACTTCGTGGTGCTGAAGCCGGCGACGCCCAGCTGAGCCGGGCCGCTCGCACACCGGCCGCGTGGCCTCTTGGCGGTGCTGACCCGGGCGGCGGCCACCTGAACCGGCCCGCTCTCACGCCGACCGTCTGAACCCGATCGTCGGCACCGCCCTGCGCAGCGGCCAGGGTCTTCCCGCGTCCTTCGGCACCAGGTCCGTCAGGAACGCGTACCGGCGCAGGGCCTCGGGGTCCTGCCGGTCGAGGGAGCGGACCTGCCGCCACCAGGCGCCGATCTCGGCCCAGCCCGGGGCGGAGAGGGAGCCGCCGAACTCCTGCACCGAGAGGGCGGCCGTCAGGCCCGCGAAGGCCAGGCGGTCGGCGAGCGGCCAGTCCGCCAGGGTGCCGGTGACGAACCCGGCGACGAAGACGTCACCGGCGCCGGTCGGGTCCAGTGCCTCCACGGCGATGGCCGGGACCACGGCGGTCTCCCCGGTCCTGCCGTCCACCGCGTACGCGCCCTCCGCGCCGAGGGTGACGACCGCCAGCGGCACGTGCTCGGTCAATGCGTGGGCCGCCTTGCGGGGGCAGTCGGTGCGCGTGTACCGCATGGCTTCCTGCGCGTTCGGCAGGAACGCCTCGCAGTGCTCCAGGTCCGCAAGTCCCGCCAGGTCCCAGGCTCCGGTGTCGTCCCAGCCGACGTCGGCGAAGATCCGGGTGCCCTTGCTCGCGGCCTGCGCGATCCAGGGCGCGCGGATGCCCGGCACCAGGGAGGCCACGGCGGCACGGGCCCGCGGCGGGCACTCCGGTGCCCCCTCCGGCAGCGGCACGGGCTCGGGGGGCGGCTCGTGGCCGTGGGAGACCATCGTGCGCTCCCCCTCGTACGCCATCGACACCGTGACCGGCGAGTGCCAGCCCTGGACCGTGCGCGACGGCGAGAGGTCGATGCCCTCGCCCTGCTCCAGCGCGTCCCAGCAGTAGTCGCCGTAGTGGTCGTCGCCGAAGGCCGCCGCGAGAGACGTACGCAGGCCGAGGCGGGCCAGGGCGGTGGCCATGTTCGCCACGCCGCCGGGGCTGGAGCCCATGCCGCGCGCCCAGGACTCGGTCCCGCGCACCGGGGCGGAGTCGAGGCCGGTGAAGATGATGTCCAGGAAGACGGTGCCCGTGAGGTACACGTCCCAGGGCGGGTCGGCGGGCGCGCGCAGGCCGGCGAGCGGGTCGACCTGGGCGCGGCGGTACGGCCCCGCCGCCATGGCCGACGGCCGCTGGGGCGAGGGTCCTCTTCCGGTGGGCGCGGTGGGCGTGGTCACGGTGCGCTCCCTGACGTGGTGCCGATCTGGCCAGTGTGCACCAAGCCACTGACAACGCCACCAGGATCTTGCCCGAGCCGCCCGGTCCGTACGGGTCGAGCGGCCGCTACCCGTCCCGGGGCGCCCCTACCAGCGCGGTACCTCCGGTGTTACCCACCCCGGTTCCGCGATCCGCATCGCCGCCGCGTCGTCGCGGTCCCTGAGGGAGCCGTCGTCATCGAGCCACCGGCGGTGCAGCTCGGCGAGGCGGGTGCGGTCGAGTTCGACGCCGAGTCCGGGGCCGTCCGGCACGGCGACCTTGCCGGCCTCGAAGGTGAGGCGCTCGGTGAGGACGTCCTCGGACTGCCAGGGGTAGTGGGAGTCGCAGGCGTGGTGGAGGTCCGGCACGGTGGATGCCACGTGGGTCATCGCGGCCAGGGAGATGCCGAGGTGGGTGTTGGAGTGCATGGACACCCCGACGCCGAAGGTGCGGCAGATCGCCGCCAGTTGCCGGGTGTTGCGCAGCCCGCCCCAGTAGTGGTGGTCGGAGAGGACCACCTGCACGGCGTCCTTGGTGAACGCCTCCTTGATCTCGGCGAACGTCGTCACGCACATGTTGGTCGCCAGCGGCACACCGGTGCGCGCGGCGACCTCGGCCATGCCCGCCGTGCCGAGTGTCGGGTCCTCCAGGTACTCCAGGACGTCCCCGAGCTCCCGCGCCACCCTCAGCGAGGTCGCAACCGACCAGGCCCCGTTGGGGTCGAGCCGCAGCGGATGCCCGGGAAATGCCTCGGCGAGCGCCCGTACGGCCGCGATCTCCTCGTCCGGCGGGAAGACGCCGCCCTTGAGCTTGAAGGACGTGAAGCCGTACGTCTCCTTGAACCTGCGGGCCTGCTCGACGACCCCGGCCGGGTCGACGGCGGCGCCCCAGTCGTCCTTCTCGGCCCGCACGCCCTGCGGGTGGGCGGCCCACTTGTAGAACAGGTACGCGCTGTACTCGACCGCGTCCCGCACCTTGCCGCCGAGCAGCGCGTGCACGGGCAGTCCGAGCGCCTTGCCGAGGGCGTCGAGGCAGGCGACCTCGAAGGCGGAGACGACGGACAGCCGCAGCTTGTCCGCGGTCTGGACGCCGCGCAGCCCGCCGACGTCGACCTGGCCGGAGACCCGGGACCGGTCCACGGCCACCTCGTCGGCGACGGCGAACAGGCCGTTCAGGTCCGTGACCTCGCGTCCGACCAGCTTCCGCGCGAACGGCCGCGCCAGCTCCAGGTACTTGGTGTCGCCGTACGTCTCGCCGACGCCCGTGATCCCGTCGGCCGTCTCGACCTCCACGATCAGTCGGGGCGTGTACGGCTGGTGGACACCCTGGGTGTTCAGCAGCGGCGGGTCGGCGACCAGGATCGGGGTCAGGGTCACGTCCGTGACGGTGAGGTTCACAGCGCGGCTCCCACGAGGTCGAGTCCGGTGCCGAGCAGGGCCCTGAGCTCGGCCAGGTCGCCGGGCGACGGATCGGTGAGCGGGGCGCGGACGGGGCCGACGGGGCGGCCGCGCAGCCGGGCTGCCGCCTTCACCAGGGAGACCGCGTAGCCGGGCACCCGGTCGCGCAGTTCGACGAGCGGGACGTAGAAGTCGCGCAGCAGCTTGTCGGCGAAGCCGTGGTCGCCGTCGCGCAGGGCGGCGAAGAAGGCGTTCGCGATCTCGGGGGCGAAGGCGTGCACGGCGGAGGAGTAGGCGGGGACGCCGACGGTGGCGTAGGCGCGTGCCTGGATCTCGGCGGTGGCGGCGCCGTTGAAGAACAGGAAGCCCTCGGGCGCGGCCAGGGTGAGGCGCTGGAGGCGGTCGAGGTCGCTGTGGCCGTCCTTGAGCCCGATGACGCCGGGGATGCGCGCGATGCGGCGCAACGAGTCGGCGGTGAAGGTGACCTGGCCCCGCTGGTAGGCGATCAGCGGCAGCCGGGTCCGGGCCGCGAGCTGCTCAAGCTGGGCGACCAGGCCGTCCTGCGGGGCGGCGACGAGGTAGTGCGGCAGGACCAGGAGGGCGTCGGCGCCGGCCTCCTCCGCGATCCGCGCGAACCGGGCGGCCTGCGCCCAGCCGTACCCGACTCCGGCCACCACGGGCACCCGGCCGCCGGCCTCCTCGACGGCCGCGGTGACGACGACGCGGTACTCGTCCTCGTCCAGCGAGAAGAACTCGCCGGTGCCGCAGGCGGGGAAGACGGCGCCGGGTGCGGTGGCGAGCTGGGCGGCGACATGGGCGCGGCAGCCGTCCGGGTCCAGCGAGCCGTCGTCGTGGAAGCTCGTCAGCGGGAACGACAGCACGCCGCGTGCCATGCCGTCCCGCAGTCGGCGGATCGTGTCGGTGTCCGTATCGAGGCTCACCCTCGTCATCTCCCCATGTAGACGTCTTCCACGTATAAGAACTGAGATTAGATACGCGAACCGTGACCGTCAATCGCACGGTCCGTCCGATTACGATCGGCCCATGTCAGAGACAGGCGGCGTACGCGAGGTGAAGTCCGCTGCACGCACGGTCGAGCTCCTCGAACTCCTCGCCGCGCGCGGCGACCGGCCCGCGCGCCTCCAGGAGCTGGCCGACGAGCTGGAGGTGCCGCGCAGCTCCATGTACGCGCTGCTCCAGACCCTGATCTCGCGCGGCTGGGTCCGCACCGACGTCACCGGCTCGCTCTACGGCATCGGCATTCACGCCCTGCTCACCGGCACCAGTTACCTCGACTCCGACCCGCGCGTGCGCCTGGTGCGCCCGTACCTCGACGAGGCGTCGCAGGCGCTGGGCGAGACGATCCACATGGCGCGGCTGGACGGCCGGGACGTGGCGTATCTGGCGACGCGCGAGTCGCACGAGTACCTCAGGACGATCAGCCGGGTCGGCCGCCGGCTGCCGGCCCACGTCGGCGCCCTGGGCAAGGCTCTGCTCGCCGAACGCCCGGACGGCGAGCTGCCCGAGGGCCCCTACCGTGCACTCACCCCCAACACCCGCACCAGCCGCGAGGCACTGGCCGCCGACCTCGCCGGGGTGCGGGCGCGCGGCTGGTCGATCGACCGCGAGGAGGGCGTCCTCGGCATCGTCGGCTTCGGCTTCGCACTGCGCTACGACACCCCGGCGCAGGACGCGATCAGCTGCTCGGTGCCGGTGGCCCGGCTGTCGGCCGCGCACGAGGAGCGGATCGTGGCGGTGATGCGGGAGACCCGCGCGAAGATCGAGGCGAGGGCTCCCGGAGGCGGGGGCGGTTCGGTGCACTGGCGCCGCTGAGAGCGCCTGACGAAGGCCCGGGCGAGCATCTCTGCTACCCCCCTTCCCCCACCGCAAACGGAATGTGCCTCAGATCACTCCGCCCCCACTTTTTCGCGGCTCCCTCCGCTTGATACAAATTGCCCGCGCGGTCCTGTCCGTCGACGGCATGCGCCCCTCCCCCTCATCTGAGCCGCTCCTTTCGCATGCCCTGGGACCGCCCGTGTTCGCCCCCCGCACCACCCCCTGGCCTCTCATTGCCCTTTTCACGGCCGGGTACCTCGCTCCGTATCTGCTGCCGACCGTCGTCGGCAGGCTCGACTCCGGACTTCCGCTCTCCCCCACCCAGGCCGGCGCCGTCGGCAGCGCGCTGCTGCTGAGTTCGGCCTCGGCAGGCTTCCTGCTCGCCTCCCGCGTGGACCGCTTCGGCGCCCGCAGGCTGGCCCGGATCGGCCTCACCCTGGCCCTGCTCGGCTACGGCGGCGCCGCCCTCGCGCACACCGTCCCGGCCGTCGTCCTCGGCGTCCTGATCGGCGGCTTCGGATCCGGTACGGCCACCGCCGTCGCCGCCACCCGTATCGCCTCACAGCGCAACCCGCACCGGACCACCACGGCCGGCCTGCTGGGCGTCTCCGCCCTCGCGGGTGCCGTCTATCTGACGGTCCCGCACCTCGGTCCCGGCCATGGCCAGCCGCTGGCCGCCATCGCGCTCACCGCGCTCGCCGTATGGCCGCTGACGGGCCGTATCCCCGTTGACGCGCCGACGGTGGAGTCACGCAGGCCCGCCGCACGGCTCCCCCATCGCCGTCCCGGCCTGGTCCTGGCCGCCTGCATGCTGTGCTGGTCGCTGGCCCAGAACTCCCTGTGGGGCGTCAGCGGCCGGATCGGCCTGACGCAGGCCCAGTTGACGGAGGCCACGGTCGGCGCGGTGTTCGCCATCGCGCTCGGCGCAGGGCTGCTCGGTGTGACCGGGGCGGGCGCGCTCGGCCCGCGTCTCGGCCTCGCCATGCCGATCGGCGCCGGCACGGTCCTCATCGCGGGCTGCATCGCGCTCAGCGCGTCCGCCACCGACCTGCCGACCTTCGCGACCGGCGAGATCGCCTGGAACACGATCTACCCGATCGTCCTGTCGTACGTCATCGGCCTCGCTGCCTCCCTCGACCCACGGGGCCGCTGGGCGGTGCTCGTGGGATCGGCGGCGTCGCTGGGCACGGCGGCGGGCCCGCTGGCCGGGAGCGTGCTGTCGGCGCAGGCCGGGTTCCCGGTCATGGGCGCCGTCCTGGCGGTGGGGCTGCTGGTCGTCTCCGTGCCCATGACGGCGGTGGCGCTGGGCCGCCTGACCCGCACGAGCGGCGAGATCGCCGAGACGGCGGAGGTGGTCGAGGTCGTCGAGATCCCGCTGGACACCGTCGAGGCCACCCCGGCCGCCCCCGACCGCCTGACCGCCGCCACCTGAGCGGCCGCCCGGAGCGCTAGCGGAACTCGTAGCCCTCCACCTCGGCCAAGTACCGCGCCCGCAGCTCCTCGTCGTCCTCCAGGAAGGAGGCGAGGAAGGAGTTGCGGGCCAGCTCCCGCAGCCGTTCCCGGTCCAGGCCCAGCGTCGAGCGGACCGCGTCGAAGTTGTCGCCGGCGTACCCGCCGAAGTAGGCCGGGTCGTCGGAGTTGACCGTGCACATCAGGCCGGCGTCGAGCATCGCCGGCAGCGGGTGGTCGGCGAGCGTGTCGACGGTCCGCAGCCGCACGTTGGACAGCGGGCACAGCGTCAGCGGCATCCGCTCCCGCACCAGCCGCTCGACCAGCGCCGGGTCCTCCATGCAGCGCAGCCCGTGGTCGACGCGCTCGACGCCGAGGACGTCCAGGGCCTCGGTGATGTACGCGGGCGGGCCCTCCTCGCCGGCGTGCGCGACGCGCCGCAGCCCGAGCCGGGCGGCCGCCTCGTAGACCTCGCGGAACTTCACCGGCGGATGGCCGACCTCGGCCGAGTCCAGGCCCACGCCGGTGATCCGGTCGAGATACGGCTCGGCGGCCCGCAGCGTCTCCATCGCCGACTCGGCGGAGTCGTCGCGCAGGAAGCACATGATGAGCCGGGTGGAGACACCGTGGTTCGCCTCGCTGCTGCCCAGCGCCCGCCACAGCCCCTCTACGACGGTGCCCAGCCCGACGCCCCGCTTGGTGTGCGCCTGCGGGTCGAAGAAGATCTCCGCGTGCCGCACGCCCTGGGCGGCGGCCCGCGCGAGGTAGGCGTTCGCGAGGTCCGCGAAGTCCTGCTCGGTGCGCAGGACGGCCATGAGCTCGTAGTACAGGTTCAGGAAGGACTGGAGGTCCTCGAACTCGTACGCCTTGCCGAGCTCGCCGGTGTCGCCGTACGGCAGCCGGACGCCGTTGCGGGCGGCCAGTTCGAAGGCGAGCTCGGGTTCGAGGGTGCCTTCGATGTGAAGGTGAAGTTCTGCTTTGGGGAGGGGCATCAAAGCATCGTACGGCGGCATTACCGACGTTTCGGTAGCGGGACCCTCAGCAGGTCGTGCGCCACCGTCAGCTCCCCGTCGAAACCGGCGTCCCGTGCCTGCCGCTCGAACTCGTCCGGCTCGGTGTAGCGCTGGCTGAAGTGGGTGAGCACGAGATGCCGTACGCCGCTGTCGAGCGCGACGCGGGCGGCCTGACCGGCGGTCAGATGACCGTGCTCGGCGGCGAGTTCGCCGTCCTCGTCCAGGAAGGTGGACTCGATGACGAGCATGTCGCAGCCGTCGGCGAGGGCGTACACCCCGTCGCACAGCCGGGTGTCCATGACGAACGCGAACCGCTGCCCTCGCCGGAACTCGCTCACGTCGTCCAGCGAGACACCGTCGAGGACGCCTTCGCGCTGGATCCGGCCCACGTCCGGGCCCTTGATGCCGTGCGCGGCGAGCCGTTCGGGCAGCATGCGGCGGCCGTCGGGCTCGACGAGGCGGTAGCCGTACGACTCGACGGGGTGCGACAGCCGGGCGCTGTACAGCGTGTAGCCGCCGGTGTCGGCGATGACGCCGTCGGTGTCGACCGGGGCCTGCGTGAGGTCGACGGTCTCGCGGTAGGCGGTGGCGTACCGCAGCCGGTCGAAGAAGCGCTGGCCGGACCGCGGGTAGTGGGCGGTGACGGGGTGCGGGACCTTGTCGAGGTTGATCCGCTGGATGACCCCGGCGAGGCCCAGCGAATGATCCCCGTGGAAGTGGGTGACGCAGATCCGGTTCAGGTCATGGGCGGCGACGCCGGCCCGCAGCATCTGGCGCTGTGTGCCCTCGCCGGGATCGAAGAGGATGCCCTCGCCGTCCCACCGCAGCAGATAGCCGTTGTGGTTCCGGTGCCGGGTCGGGACCTGGCTCGCCGTCCCGAGGACGACCAACTCACGTACGGACACGACGACTTCGGCCTAGCCGGGGGGCCACTGCAGGCCACGGCCGCCGAGGACGTGGGCGTGCGCGTGGAACACGGTCTGGCCGGCGCCGGCACCGGTGTTGAAGACGACGCGGTAGCTCTCCAGCTTGTCCTCGTCGGCGACGGTCTGGGCCTCGCGCAGGACGTCCGCGGCGAGGGCCGGCTCGGCGGCCGCGAGGGTGGCGGCGTCCTTGTAGTGCGCCTTGGGGATGACCAGGACGTGGGTGGGCGCCTGGGGGTTGATGTCCCGGAACGCGACGGTGGTCTCCGTCTCCCGCACGATCGTCGCCGGAACGTGCTTCGCGACGATCTTGCAGAACAAGCAGTCGTCCTGCGGCTCCCCTGCCATGTTCCCTCCGGGGGTTGGGCCGGTGTGGTTTACGGGGGGCATCGTATCGTCGCCGGGTGCGGGTGCATCGTGGCTGGTCGCGCCCACGCGGCGGAGCCGCAAATCGATACAGCCCCGCGCCCCTTTCAGGTTGGCAGAGCCGGCGGTGTCTTCGCCGGGCTGGTCTCCAGCCCCTCCAGCGCGATCCTGATCGCCTCGTCCAGTTGGGCGTCCCTGCCCGCCACCCAGTCCTGCGGGCGCTGGAACACCTCCACGTCCGGGTCGACACCGTGGTTCTCGACGTCCCAGCCGTAGCCCTCCAGCCAGATGGCGTACTTCGGCTGGGTGATCAGCGTGCCGTCGACCAGCCGGTACCGGCTGTCGATCCCGATCACCCCGCCCCAGGTCCGGGTACCCACGACCGGTCCGAGGCCGAGCGCCTTGATCGCCGCGTTGACGATGTCCCCGTCCGACCCGGAGAACTCGTCCGCCACCGCCACCACCGGCCCTCGGGGCGCGTCCTGCGGATAGCTGTACGGCCGCATCCCGCGCGGCAGTTCCCAGCCGACGATCCGCCGGGCCAGCTTCTCCACGACGAGCTGGGAGGTGTGCCCGCCGCCGTTCTCCCGGACGTCCACGACGAGCCCTTCCCGGGCCACCTCGATCCGCAGGTCACGGTGGATCTGGGCCCAGCCCGGCGCCTGCATGTCCGGGACATGGAGGTAGCCGAGCCGGCCGCCGGACTTCTCGTGCACGTACGCCCGCCGGTCCGCGACCCACGCGTGGTAGCGCAGCGGCTGCTCGTCCGCGATGGGCACCACGACCGCGTGCCGTACGTCCCCGCCGCCGGCCGGCGAGATCGTCAGCTCCACCGCCTTGCCCGCCGTGCCGACGAGCAGCGGCCCCGGCCCGGTGACCGGGTCCACCGGCACCCCGGCCACGGCCACGATCGCGTCGCCCGCCCGCACCGCGACGCCGGGCGCGGCCAGCGGTGCCCGCGCGTCGGGGTCGGAGGTCTCCGACGGCAGGATGCGATCGATGCGCCAACTCCCGTCGGCGTGGCGGGAGATGTCCGCGCCGAGCAGCCCCTGCCGGGCGCCGCCGCCGTACCCGCCGCGCGAGGCGACGTAGGCGTGCGAGGTGCCCAGCTCGCCCTGCACCTCCCACAGCAGGTCGATCAGGTCGTCGTGGGTGGCGACGCGGTCGAGGAGCGGGCGGTAGCGGTCCAGGACGCCCGGCCAGTCCACCCCGCTCATGTCGGGCCGCCAGAAGTGGTCCCGCATGATGCGGCCGGCCTCGTCGAACATCTGCCGCCACTCGGCGGCCGGGTCGATCCGCTGCCGTACGCGGGTCAGGTCCACGGTGATGTTGGAGTCGCTGTCCTCGTCGCCGGACGCCCGCCGGTCGCTCGGTACGACCTTGAGCCTGCTGTCGGTCCACAGCAGGACCCGCTTGCCGTCGCCGCTGACCTCGAAGTCGTCGGCGTCGTCGGCGAGATGCTCGACGCGCCGCTGAAGCAGGTCGTAGCGCTCCAGCTCGGTCTTGGGCTCGGGGTCGTCGGGCGTGGCCCGGGAGGCGCCGAGCGCGCCCTGCACCGGGTGGCGCAGCCACAGCACGCCGTCTTTGGCGGTCCGCAGGCCGGTGTAGCGGGCGGCCTCGACGGGGAACGGCACGATCCGGTCGGCGAGCCCTTCGAGGTCGATGCGGGTGGCGGGGGTGCCCTCGCTGTCGGGTGTCTCCTCCTTGTCCGGCGCGTCGAAGGAGCGGCCGTGCCGCTGCGGGCCGAAGGGGGACGGGGTCGTGGCCGCCAGCGTGATCAGGTGCGGGCGGGAGCCGACCACGAAGGCCAGGTCGAAGACGTGCTCGTCGTAGACCGGGTCGAAGGCGCGCGTCGACAGGAACGCCAGGTGCTTGCCGTCCTGCGTGAACGCGGGCGCGTAGTCCTGGAATCGCAGCGGGGTCGCCTCGGAGACCGACAGGTCGGTGGTGTTGGCGAGCTTGAGCTGGGCCAGCGGGCGCGGGCCGGGGTGCGACCAGGCGAGCCAGGCCGAGTCGGGCGAGAAGACCAGCCCCGACACGTCGCCGTCCACGCTGCGGTCGACCTCGCGGACCTCGCCGCTCTCCCGCTCGACGAACAGCACCCGGCCGTCGTGCGCGGCGACCGCCGCCCGGCTCCCGTCGGGCGCCATGGCCAGCTCCAGCACCCGCCCGAGCTGTCCGGCGGCCAGTCTGCGCGGGGTGGCCCCGGGCGCGAGCCCGGTCGCCGGGGCGAACTCCAGCGCGTCGTCGCCCTCGGCGTCCGTCACCCACACCACCCACTCCTCGCCGTCCGCGCGGAAGGTACGGGGCAGCCGGGCCCGTACGCCGGGCTCGGCGGCCAGTGCGCGGGCGGGGCCCGAGCGGTGGGTGACCCAGTGCACGTTGCCGCGGACGCAGACGGCGCTGCCGCGCGCGGTGTGGTCGGGCGCGGCCTCCCCGAAGGAACGGGCGGCGTTCAGCGGGTACGGCTGCCGGTCGGTGCGCTGCCCGCCGAGCCGGATGTCCAGCCGGCGCGGCTCGGCGCCGTCGAGGTCGTCCAGCAGCATGAGTTCACCGGCGGACACGTACACGACCCGGGTGCCGTCGCTCGCGGCGTGCCGGGCGTAGAACCCGTCGACAGATGTGTGCCCGCGCAGATCGGAGCCGTCGGCGAGGGAGGAGTACAGGGCTCCGACGCCCTCGTGGTCGGAGAGGAAGGCGATCCGGTCCCCCACCCACACGGGGTCCTCGAGGTTCCCGTCCAGCTCCTCGTGCAGCCGTACGAAGTCGCCCTCGCCCTCCCGGTCGATCCACAGCTTGCCCGCCGTGCCGCCGCGGTAGCGCTTCCAGCGGGCGGCCTCCAGGCCCATCGGCGCGGAGGCGAGCACCAGGTGCGGCCCGTGCACGACGTCGCCGACGGGGCCGTACGGCAGGGTGGTCGCGGGGCCGCCGTCGAGCGGGACCGTGTGGGCCCAGGTGCGGCGGCTGCCGGCCTGGCCCTGGGTGCTGATCGCGAGGACCCGGCCGTCCGGGGTCCAGCCGCGCACCCGGGTCTGCCAACTGCCCCAGTGCGTAAGTCGCCTGGAGGGGCCGCCGTCGACCGGCGCGATGTGCACCTCGGGGGCGCCGTCGCGGGTGGAGGTCCAGGCGACGGTCGTGCCGTCGGGCGAGATGCGCGGCCGGGAGACCGGCACGTTGTCGGCGCTGACCCGCCAGGCGCGGCCGCCGTCGAGGGGGGCGATCCACACGTCGTCCTCGGCGGTGAAGGCGACCAGGTCGCCGCGCAGATGCGGATACCTCAGATACGCGGACGAGGAGTGTGCGGCCGGCGGGAGGGAGGCCGAGGTCGTCACGGCCGTCGCGGACTGTGTCACCCGATCACCCTAAGCAAGGGCGGCGTGCACGAACAGCCCCTTGGATCACTTGCCCGCGCCGCCCGGGGGACGCGGTCACTTGCCCTCCGGCCAGCAGTTCGGGTGTTCCTTGCAGTAGACGGTCTTCGTGACGGTCACCGTGACGGTGGGCCCGGGCTGCTGTCCGCCGCCGGGGTTCACGGGCGAGGGCGTGGCGTCGCACTTGCCCAGACCGTTGACGTGGAACCACTCCTTGCCGTCGATCTTGGCGACGAGGTCCCCGCGCACACAGGCGCCGCTGACGGCCCGGGTGATCCGGCCGGTGACGACGATGTCCTTGCCGCCGCCGGTCTCGCCCTCGCAGTCGACCTTGACGACGGTGTTCTCGCTCGCCGTGGCACCGGAGCTCTTGTTGCCGCCGCCGTCGTAGGAGCCGGTGCAGTTGAGCCACTGCACGTCGGCCTTCTGGCGCTCCAGTTCCGCGGTCACGGTCTGGTCGGTGGTGAACGCCACGGTCGCGCTGCTCAGTCCGCCCGGGTCGCAGGCGCCCAGCCCGCCGACCGCGACCACGGCAAGCCCGGCGACACCGGCCACCCGCACGCCGCGAGGCCGACGCCCCGCACAACCCCAAACCCTGCTGAATGCCCCCATGGGAGGGCAGCCTGCCACTGTCGCCGCCGACGCGGTAGAGCGCATACGGCCACTCCAGGACCTCGGACATCACAATCGAATGAAGCCCAATCGGCGCTGAAAACCCGGAGACCGGGCGGTGTCCGGCGCCGTAGCGTGGCCGGATGCGATCACACCGCCGGCTGCGCAGGCTCGTCGTGGACGGGCGGACGACGTATCTGTGGAGCGTCCGGCACAAGCACCGCGACGGAGACGTGTGCCGTGAGGTCCTGAACCTCTGCCTGGACGGCGTCCGCACGCGTGTCGTCTTCCGCTCCGGCCCGTCCGGCTCGGGCCGCTACGTCGCCGACGGGTACTGGTTCGCGGGCTGTGTCGCCGACGGACGCGGCAATCTCCTCAACCTGCGCGAGCCGGGGGTCGTGCGGGCCCTCGTCGACGAGGCCGCGCGGCGCGAACTGCTGTCGGGCAAGGGTGAGTTGGACGGCTGGGAGCTGTTCCACGCGGTCGTCGAGGCCGTCGAGGTCAGCCGCGCAGCAGCAGCCACTCCTGGAGTTCCACCAGGTTCCCCTCCGGGTCCTTGAGGTGGACGACCCGCATGCGGTCGGTCATCGGGGCGGGGCCGTGCATGAGGGTCGCGCCACGGGCGGTGATCTGGGCGCAGTAGGTGTCCAGGTCGTCCACGCGCAGGACGACCATGGAGCGATGGCCGGCGGCGTCGTCGCCGAGTTCGCCGAGGGTCTCGGCCATCATGACCCGGTCCTGGAGGGCGATGCCCGCCGAGCCGGTGGCGGGGCTGAACTTCTCGTACGGCCCGTCCGTCGCCCCGGACTGCGGCTTGAGGCCGAGGACGTCGGCGTAGAAGCGGTAGCAGGCCGCGAAGTCGGTGACCAGCAGCCGTACTTGGGCGAGTTCCACGGCGGACGTCCCTCCCGTCAGGACCAGCGGCCGGTGCGGCCGAGGAGCAGTGCCGTCGCCGCGGTTCCGGCGGTGGAGGTGCGCAGGACGGTACGGCCCAGACGGTACGCCTTCGCCCCGGCCTCCTCGAAGAGGGCCAGTTCCTCGGGCGACACCCCGCCCTCCGGCCCGACGACGAGCACGATCTCGCCCTCGGCCGGCAGGTCGGCGGTCGCGAGGGCCTCACTGCCGTAGTCGCGGTCCTCGTGCAGTACGGCGGCGAAGTCGGCCGCCGCGAGCAGCGCCGCGACCTGCTTGGTCGTCGCCGCGTCCGCGACCTCGGGGAAGCGCACCCGGCGGGACTGCTTGCCGGCCTCGCGGGCGGTGGCCCGCCATTTGCCGAGCGCCTTCGCGCCCCGCTCGCCCTTCCACTGCGTGATGCAACGGGCGGCCGCCCACGGCACGATCGCGTCGACGCCGGTCTCGGTCATGGTCTCGACCGCGAGCTCGCCGCGGTCGCCCTTGGGCAGGGCCTGCACGACGGTGATCCGGGGCCGCTCGGGGGCCTCCTCGGCCACGGCCCCGAGCTCCAGCACCAGCCGGTCCTTGCCCTCGGCCGCCTTGACGACGCCCTCGGCCCAGCGGCCGTGCCCGTCGGTGAGGACGACTTCCTCTCCGGCCCGCAGCCGCTTCACCGAGACGGCGTGCCGGCCCTCGGGCCCGTCGAGCACGAACTCGGCACCGCCGGCCCGCTCCAGCGACTCGACGACGAACACCGGCGCGGTCATCCGGCCGCACCACCCTCCGGGAAGACCGACAACGCTGTCGACGCCGCGTCCAACTCCGCGACCAGGACCTCCACCAGCCGCCCGGCGGCGAGTTCGCGGGCCATGCGGTGGCCCTGCCCCGCCCACAGCGCCATGCCCTGCGGGTCGCCGGACGCGGCGGCCTTCTTGCGCAGCGGCGAGGTGAGGTGGTGGACCTCGGGGTAGGCGGCGGGGGCGTACGGGCCGTGCTCGCGCAGGAAGCGGTTGACGAGGCCGCGCGCGGGGCGTCCGGAGAACGCGCGCGTCAGCTCGGTGCGGACGAACAGGGGGTTGGTCAGCGCCTGCTTGTGCAGGGCGTTGGCGCCGGACTCCGGGGTGATCAGGAAGGCGGTGCCGAGCTGGGCGGCACTGGCGCCGGCCGCGAGGACGGCGGCGATCTGGCTGCCTCGCATGATGCCGCCGGCGGCGACCAGCGGCAGGCTCACGGTCTCGCGGACCTGGGCGACGAGCGACAGCAGCCCTATGCCGGTGCCGTCGGTCTCGGGGTGGTCGCGGTGGGTGCCCTGGTGGCCGCCGGCCTCGACGCCCTGCACGATCACGGCGTCGGCGCCGGCCCGCTGCACGGCGAGTGCCTCGTCCGGGGTGGTGGCGGTGACGAGGGTGACGGTGCCGGCGCGGCGCAGGGACTCCAGCACCTCGGCGGTGGGCACGCCGAAGTGGAAGGAGACGACCGGCACCGGGTTGTCGAGGAGCACGGCGAGCTTGGCGTCGTAGCCGTCGTCGCGGCCGCTGTCCGGGTCCCCCAGCTCGACCTCGTACCAGGCGGCCTCACCGGCGAGCTGATGACGGTAGACGTCCACGGCGGCCGCGTCGGCGTACTCGGGCTGCGGCATGAACAGGTTGACGCCGAAGGGGCGCTGGGTCAGTCCCCGCAGCTGCTTGATCTCCTGGTACATCCCGTCGGCGGTTTTGTACCCGGCGGCGAGAAACCCCAGCCCACCGGCCTCGGACACGGCGGCAGCGAGGTGCGGCACGGAGACGCCGCCCGCCATGGGGGCCTGCACGATCGGATGGGGGAAAAGATCGGTCAGCGCGGAGGACATGACGGCATGTTGTCACGTCCTCCGAACAAGTCCGAATCGGCCCTTCCCTTGCCCCGGGCCGGAACTTCCCCCCACCCGTCAGCGACCGTTGAAGGCGTCCTTCAGCCGCGAGAACAACCCCTGCTGACCGGGCTGACTGTGCCTGCCCGGGGGCCGACCCCCGGACCCCCGGCAGCCGGCCGAGCTCGCGTCAGCGACCGTTGAAAGCATCCTTCAGCCGAGAGAACAGCCCCTGCTGACCCGGCTGGAACTGTCCCTGGGGGCGTTCCTCGCCGCGGAGCTTGGCCAGTTCGCGCAGGAGGCGTTCCTGTTCGGGGTCCAGCTTGGTCGGGGTCTGGACCTCGACGTGCACGATGAGGTCGCCTCGGCCGCCGCCCCGCAGATGCGTGACACCGCGGCCGTGCAGCGGGATCGACTGGCCGGACTGGGTGCCGGGCCGGATGTCGACCTCCTCCATGCCGTCCAGCGTCTCCAGCGGCACCTTCGTGCCGAGGGACGCCGCCGTCATCGGGATCGTCACCGTGCAGTGCAGGTCGTCGCCGCGCCGCTGGAACGTCGAGTGCGGGAGTTCGTGGATCTCGACGTACAGGTCACCGGCGGGACCGCCGCCGGGCCCGACCTCGCCCTCACCGGCGAGCTGGATGCGGGTGCCGTTGTCGACACCGGCCGGGATCTTGACCGTCAGCGTCCGCCGGGACCGTACGCGGCCGTCGCCGGCGCACTCGGGGCACGGCGTCGGGACGACGGTGCCGAAGCCCTGGCACTGCGGGCAGGGCCGCGACGTCATGACCTGGCCCAGGAAGGACCGCGTCACCTGCGACACCTCACCGCGACCGCGGCACATGTCACACGTCTGGGCGGAGGTGCCGGGTGCGGCCCCTTCACCGTTACAGGTGTTGCAGACGACGGCCGTGTCGACCTGGATGTCCTTCGTCGTGCCGAAGGCCGCCTCGTCGAGCTCGATCTCCAGTCGGATCATCGCGTCCTGGCCGCGCCGGGTGCGCGAGCGCGGACCGCGCTGGGACGCCGTACCGAAGAAGGCGTCCATGATGTCCGAGAAGTTGCCGAAGCCACCGGCGCCGAAGCCGCCCGCGCCCGCGCCGCCCGCCTGGGACAGCGGGTCGCCGCCGAGGTCGTAGACCTGCTTCTTCTGCGGGTCCGAGAGCACCTCGTAAGCGGCGTTGATCTCCTTGAACCGCTCCTGGGTCTTCGGATCCGGGTTGACGTCCGGGTGCAGCTCGCGGGCGAGCCGCCGGAAGGCCTTCTTGATCTCTTCCTGCGACGCGTCGCGACGCACGCCGAGCACGGCGTAGTAGTCCGTGGCCACTTACGACTCCGCCAGGATCTGTCCGACGTAACGTGCCACTGCGCGTACCGCTCCCATCGTTCCCGGGTAATCCATGCGGGTCGGTCCGACCACGCCGAGCTTGGCGACTGCCTCGCCGCCCGAACCGTAGCCCACCGAGACCACGGAAGTGGAGTTGAGTCCCTCATAGGCGTTCTCGTGCCCGATCCGCACGGTCATGCCCGAATCCCCGGCCTCGCCAAGCAACTTGAGGAGGACGACCTGCTCCTCCAGGGCTTCCAGGACCGGCCGGATGGTGAGGGGGAAGTCATGCCCGAAGCGGGTGAGATTGGCGGTGCCGCCGATCATCAGCCGCTCCTCGTTCTCCTCGACGAGTGTCTCCAGGAGGGTGGAGAGCACGGTCGAGACGGTGCCGCGGTCCTCGATGTCGAAGGCCTCGGGGAGGTCCTCGACGAGCCTTGGCACATCGGTGAAGCGCCGCCCCGCGACCTTGCTGTTCAGCCGTGCCCGCAGGTCCGCGAGCGAGGCCTCGCCGAAGGGCGCCGGGCAGTCGATCATCCGCTGCTCGACCCGGCCGGTGTCCGTGATCAGCACGAGCATCACCCGCGCGGGCGCGAGCGAGAGCAGCTCGACGTGCCGGACGGTGGACCGGGTCAGCGACGGGTACTGCACGACGGCGACCTGCCGGGTGAGCTGCGCGAGCAGCCGTACCGTGCGGGCCACGACGTCGTCGAGGTCGACCGCGCCGTCGAGGAAGTTCTGGATGGCGCGCCGCTCGGGCGGGGTCATCGGCTTGACGCCGGCGAGCTTGTCGACGAACAGCCGGTAGCCCTTGTCGGTGGGGATGCGCCCGGCGCTGGTGTGCGGCTGGGCGATGAAGCCCTCGTCCTCCAGCGCCGCCATGTCGTTGCGGACGGTGGCCGGGGAGACGCCGAGGTTGTGCCGCTCGGTGAGCGCCTTGGAGCCGACCGGCTCCTCCGTCCCGACGTAGTCCTGGACGATGGCGCGCAGCACCTGGAGCCTGCGTTCACTCAGCATCTCGCGCGCACCTCCAGATCTCGTTCCCCTTGGCATCTTTCCTGGCACTCTGTCCATCCGAGTGCCAGCCGTCCCCGGCCAGTGTACGGCGGTGGGGTACACCCCGGGCAAGGCCGGGCCAGGTCCGCCGTGCTCGACACGGGTGTCCCCGCTAGCGTCGCCGCATGACGGTGACTTGGGAAGAGCTGGGATGGGAGCGGCTGGCGTCCGGGGTGGGCCGGTGCCGGCTTCCGGGCTGGGACTGCACGGCGGGGCTGGTCGTGGGGGACGGCACCGCGCTGCTCGTCGACGCCGGGTCGAGCCTGGCGGAGGGCGTGCGGTTGCGTACGCAGGCGCAGTGGCTCGCCGGTCACCGTGTGACTCATCTCGCGCTGACGCATCCCCACTTCGACCATGTCTTCGGGGCGTCGGCGTTCGCGGGCGCGGAGGTCTACGGCCCGGTCGGCATGGACACGATGCTGGACGGCCGGCAGGCGCGCGAGGAGCTGCGGGCCGACGCGGTGCGCAACGGTCTGGATCCGGCCGCCGCGGAGGAGGCGGTGGACGCGCTGATCCGGCCCCGTCACCAGGTCAGCGGCGAGTGGACGCTCGACCTGGGCGGCGGCCGCCAGGTCCTGCTGGCGAACGTGGGCCCCGCGCACACCGCGCACGACCTGGTGGTGCTCGTGCCGGGTGACGTCTCGGGCGACCGGGAGGTGGTCTTCTGCGGGGATCTGGTGGAGGAGTCGGGCGAGCCCCAGGCCGGGTCCGACGCGGTGCCCTCGCACTGGCCCGCCGCGCTGGACCGGCTGCTGTCCCTGGGCGGCGAGGACGCGCTGTACGTACCCGGTCACGGAGCGGTGGTGGACGCGGAGTTCGTACGGCGCCAGCGCGACGAGCTCGCGTCGGAATTCGGCGTGTCGCAGTGAGCGCGGGGGTGCTTCTCCTATCGTCGTCCGAATGCGCCAGTACTCCCCGGACCTGACCCCGCCCTGGAAGAAGCCCAAGCCCGTCCCCGAGGTACCGGCGGAGCCCGGCCTGGTGGTCGAGGAGCCCGGCACGGGGTTCTGCGGCGCGGTGATCCGCTGCGAGGCGGGCACGGTGACCCTGGAGGACCGCTTCGGCAAGCACCGGGTGTTCCCGCTGGAGCCGCGTGGATTCCTGCTGGAGGGCAAGGTCGTCACGCTGGTCCGCCCGTCGGGCGCGGCTCCGGCACGTCCGACCCGTACGGCCTCCGGTTCGGTCGCCGTCCCCGGGGCTCGTGCCCGCGTGGCCCGTGCCGGCCGTATCTACGTGGAGGGCCGGCACGACGCCGAGCTGGTCGAGAAGGTGTGGGGCGACGACCTGCGCGTCGAGGGCGTGGTCGTGGAGTACCTGGAGGGCGTCGACGACCTGCCGTCGATCGTGGCCGAATTCGCACCCGATCCGGACGCGCGCCTCGGCGTCCTCGTGGACCATCTGGTCCCCGGCACGAAGGAATGGCGCATCGCCGAGTCGGTGACGAGCGAGCACGCCCTGGTGGTGGGCCACCCGTACATCGACATCTGGGAGGCCGTGAAGCCGGCGGCCCTAGGCATCGAGGCATGGCCCCGGGTCCCGCGCGGCCAGGACTGGAAGACCGGGGTGTGCCGGGCCCTGGGCTGGCCGTCGGACAACACCGGGGCGGTGTGGCAGGCGATCCTCAAGCGGGTGGGTTCCTACAAGGACCTGGAGCCGGAGCTGCTGGGACGGGTGGAGGAACTGATCGACTTCGTCACGACACCGGCGTAGGGCGGCTGCCGGGCCGGCCGGGTACGCCCGCTCAGTCCACCAGGTCCCGCACCACCGCGTCCGCCAGCAGCCGCCCCCGCAGCGTCAGGACGGCCTGTCCCTCCTCGTACGGACCGCTTTCCAACAGCCCGTCCGACAGGGCTCGGCGGGACGCCCGCAGGCCCTCCTCGCGAAGCAGCGCCAAGGGCACGCCCTCGCGCAGGCGCAGCTCCAGCAGGATGCGCTCGACCCTGCGGTCCTCGTCCGACAGGAGTTCGCGGCCGGCGCCCGGTGACCGTCCCGCCGCCAGGGCCGCCGCGTACGCGCCCGGGTGCTTGACGTTCCACCAGCGCACCCCGCCGACGTGCGAGTGGGCTCCGGGGCCCGCGCCCCACCAGTCGGCGCCGCGCCAGTACAGCTCGTTGTGCAGGCAGCGGGCGGCCTCGGAGGTGGCCCAGTTGGAGACCTCGTACCAGTCGAAACCGGCCGCCGACATCACCTCGTCCGCGATCAGGTAGCGGTCCGCGTGGACGTCGTCGTCCGTCATCGGGACCTCGCCCCGGCGGATCCGGCGGGCCAGCTGGGTGCCCTCCTCGACGATCAGGGCGTACGCCGACACATGGTCGGGTCCGGCGCCGAGCGCCGCCTCCAGCGAGGCCCGCCAGTCGTCGTCGGACTCGCCCGGGGTGCCGTAGATCAGGTCCAGGTTCACATGCTCGAAGCCCGCCGCGCGGGCCTCGGCGACGCAGGCCTCGGGGCGGCCGGGGGTGTGCGTGCGGTCGAGGATCTTCAGCACGTGCTGCTTCGCGCTCTGCATGCCGAAGGAGATCCGGTTGAAGCCGCCCTCGCGGAGCGTGGCCAGATATGCCGGGTCCACCGACTCCGGGTTCGCCTCCGTGGTGATCTCCGCGTCCGGCGCCAGCCCGAACTCGTCGCGGATCGCCCCCAGCATCCGTACGAGATCACCGGCGGCCAGCAGGGTGGGCGTACCGCCGCCGACGAAGACCGTGCGGACCTCGCGCCGGTCGTCGCCGAGGACCTTGCGGGCCAGGCGGACCTCGTCGACGAGGGTGTCGGCGTAGTTGTCGCGGGACGCCAGCACTCCGCCCGTGCCACGCAGCTCGGTCGCGGTGTAGGTGTTGAAGTCGCAGTAGCCGCAGCGGGTCGCGCAGTACGGGACGTGCAGATAGAAGCCGAGGGGGCGGTCTGCGGTCCCGGTGAGTGCGGAGGCGGGCAGCGCGCCGTCGTCGGGGACGGGCTCGCCGTCGGGGAGTACGGAGGGCATGGGTTCCATTGTCCCGTACTCCGCCGGTGTCCCTCCCCGCCGGTCACTCGGCCTGGAGCACCAGCAGTGCCAGGTCGTCCTCGGGCGGGCGGCCGCCGAACTCGTGCACGAGGCGGCGGATCCGTTCCGCGATCAGCTGGGCGTTCAGGCCCGTGCACCCGGCGAGCGCGGTCGCCAGGCCGTCGCCGTCGTCGAACTGGCGGGTGCCGCTGCGCCGCTCGGTGACTCCGTCGGTCACGCACAGCAGGGTGTCGCCGGAGCGCAGCTCGAAGGTCTCGCTGGTGTACGTCGCGTCCTCGACGACCCCGAGGAGGGTCTGCGGCTGGGCGGCGGTGTGGACCTCGCCGTCCGCGCCGAGGAGCAGGGGCAGCGGATGGCCGGCGGAGGCGAGGGTGCAGCGGATACCGCCCTCGAAGGGCGTGAGCTCGCCGTAGAGCAGGGACAGGAACCGGGTCTGCGGGCCGTCGCCGGGCGCCGCCGGGCCGACGAGGGCGCGGGCGGCGGCGTCCGCGGCCTCCGTGGCGTCGTCGAGGAGGAGCTGGTTGAGGCGGTCCAGGACGTCGGAGACGCGGTAGCCCTCGCGGGCGAGGAGCCGCAGCCAGGGCCGGGCGATGCCGATCACCACGGCCGCCTCGGGGCCCTTGCCCTGGACGTCGCCGATGGCGAAGCACCAGCGGCCGTCGCGGGCCGGGAAGAGGTCGTAGAAGTCGCCGCTGGGGCCGCCCTTGTCGCACGGCTCGTACACCAGCGCGCTGGCCACGCCGGGGATCTCCGCGACGGCGCCGGGCAGCAGTCCGCGCTGGAGGACCCGGCTGATGGTGGCCTGCCGGGCGTACTGGCGGGCCGCGCCGATGGCCAGGGCGACCCGGCGGCTGAGGTCCTCGACCAGTCCGGTGACCTCGTCGGGGAAGCGCAGGAGGTCGGCCCGCCCGATGACCAGCGTGCCCAGCGGGTGGCCGCCGGCGATGAGGCGGTACGCGAGCGCGGTGCCGTGCTCCTGGCGCCGGCCGAGCGCGTCACCGGGCCAGGGGTAGGCGACGGGCCCGGTGCGGTGGTTGTCGGGGGGCAGCGGCGGCTCCTTCTCCAGGGCCCGCCGCAGTTCCTCGATGAGGTTCTCGGAGCCGTGCCAGACCCGGGCGAGCCGGGGCCCGGTCCCGGCGATGCCGTCCACGGCCCAGCCCCCGCCGCTGTCCCCGTCGCCGGAGCGGGCGTATCCCCAGCGCCCGGCGACCTCGTCCTCCAGCCAGACCGCGCACCAGTCCGCGAGCCTCGGCACGATCAGCTGGCCGGCGAGCGCGGCGACGAGGTTCTCGTCGAGCTGCCCGGCGAGCAGGTCGGAGGCCTCGGCGAGGAAGGACAGGGCGCCCCGGTTGAGCCAGTCCCGCTCGAGCTCGGCCCGCTGGGGCTCGGGGGCGAGGATCTCGGCGACCCGCAGCCCGCGCTCCAGCGCGCGTTCCTCGGCGTACGCCTCGATGTCGTCCCTGAGCGGCACCGGGTCCTCGGCGGGCAGCCGCGCCCACACGGTCTTGGCGCCGGTGCGGTAGGTGACGCCCCAGGACTCCGCGAGCCGGGACACCAGCCGCAGCCCGCGCCCGTACTCCGGTGTCTCGTACGGCGCCTCCAGCTCCCCGTCGCGCGGGGCGCGTGAGGGGTGGTGGTCCAGGACCTCGACGAGCAGGGCGCCGTCCTCCTCCAGTCGGCAGCTGAGCTCGACCTCGGTGCCGGCGTGCACGACGGCGTTGGTGACGAGTTCGCTGACGGCCACGACGGCGTCGTCGAGGAGCCGCTCGCTCAGGTGCTCGGTGCCGGGGAGTCCGGAGGTGGCCCAGTCGTCGAGGGCGGCGCGCACGAGGGTGCGGGCGGAGCCCGGGGAGAGGGGGCTGCCGGGGAGGACGGTGCGGGTCTGCGCGCACTCGTTTCCGGGCGCGGACGCATCACAGGCACGGGTGATGGTCTCCCGTTGCACCGGAATGGCCCCCATGTACAGCTCCCCGAGCGGTTCGGACGAATACGCCTCAGTCGACGCCGACAGAGTGACAGACTGACCGCGCCCATAAGCACCGAGTTACCGAAGTGGGCCGCCATGAGTGAGAACAGTGCTACGCGTGTGCTCGAAGAAGGACAGAAAGACGGTCAAATTCGAGCATCGGATCTGCGCCCGCTGCTCGCCGCGATGACCGCGGCCCGGGACGGGGACTTCCGCCGTCTCCCGGAGACCGATGAGGGAGTGGTGGCCGAGCTGACGGCGGTCTTCAACCAGATCATGGACCGCAGTACGCACTTCAACACGGAAGTGCAGCGCGTCAAACGGGAGTTGATCCGGCACGGCAGGCTCGACGAGCGGCTCTCGGCGAGCCCGGGCCAGGGCGACTGGACGACCCGCGTCAACGACGTCAACCATCTGCTCGACGCCCTGGTGGCCCCGGCGGCCAACGCCACGCGCGTACTGGACGCGGTGGCCGGCGGCGACCTCACCCAGCGCGTCGATCTGCACGACGGCACCCGTCAGTTACGCGGCGACCTGCGCCGTCTGGGCCGGGCCGTGAACAAGATGGTCGACCAGCTCTCCCTGTTCACCGGCGAGGTCACCCGGGTGGCCCGCGAGGTGGGCACCGAGGGCCGGCTCGGCGGACGGGCCAAAGTGACGGGCCTGTCGGGCAGTTGGCGGGACGTGACCGAGGCAGTCAACGCGATGGCGTCCCGGCTGACGGCACAGGTGCGTGACATCGCCGCGGTGACGACGGCCGTGGCCCGCGGCGACCTGACCCGTACGGTCACCGTCGAGGCGACCGGCGAGCTGCTCGAACTGAAGCTGACCGTCAACACGATGGTGGACCAGCTCTCCGCCTTCGCCGACGAGGTCACCCGCGTCGCCCGTGAGGTCGGCACGGAGGGGCAGCTGGGCGGGCGGGCCCAGGTGCGGGGCGTCTCGGGGGTCTGGAAGGACCTCACCGACAACGTCAACTTCATGGCGTCGAACCTGACCTCGCAGGTCCGCAACATCGCCCAGGTGACGACAGCGGTGGCCAACGGCGACCTGTCGCAGAAGATCACGGTGGACGCCCAGGGCGAGATCCTGGAGCTGAAGTCGACCATCAACACGATGGTGGACCAGCTCTCCGCCTTCGCCGACGAGGTCACCCGCGTCGCCCGAGAAGTCGGCACCGAAGGAAACCTCGGCGGCCGGGCCCAGGTGCGGGGCGTCTCCGGGGTCTGGAAGGACCTCACCGACAACGTCAACTTCATGGCGGACAACCTCACCTCGCAGGTCCGCAACATCGCCCTGGTCTCCACCGCGGTGGCCCAGGGCGACCTCGGCAAGAAGATCACCGTCGAGGCGAAGGGCGAGATCCTGGAGCTGAAGTCGACGATCAACACGATGGTCGACCAGCTCTCCGCCTTCGCCGACGAGGTCACCCGCGTCGCCCGAGAAGTCGGCACCGAGGGAAACCTCGGCGGTCAGGCGCAGGTGCGGGGCGTCTCCGGGGTCTGGAAGGACCTCACCGACAACGTCAACTTCATGGCGCTGAACCTGACCTCGCAGGTCCGCAACATCGCCCAGGTGACGACGGCCGTGGCCAACGGCGACCTGTCGAAGAAGATCACCGTCGACGCGCGCGGCGAGATCCTGGAGCTGAAGGACACCGTCAACACGATGGTGCAGCAGCTGCGGGCCTTCGCCGACGAGGTCACCCGCGTCGCCCGCGAGGTCGGCACCGACGGCCGGCTCGGCGGCCGTGCGCAGGTACTGGGCGTCTCCGGCGTCTGGCGGGACCTGACCGACAACGTCAACTACATGGCCGACAACCTCACCTCGCAGGTGCGGAACATCGCCCAGGTCACCACCGCCGTCGCCAACGGCGACCTCTCCAAGAAGATCGACGTGGACGCGCGCGGCGAGATCCTGGAGCTGAAGACCGCCATCAACACCATGGTCGACACCCTCTCCTCCTTCTCCTCCGAGGTCACCCGCGTGGCCCGCGAGGTGGGTTCCGAGGGCCAGCTCGGCGGCCAGGCGCGGGTGGAGGGCGTGTACGGCACCTGGAAGCGCCTGACGACGAACGTGAACGAGCTGGCGTCGAACCTGACCACCCAGGTCCGCGCGATCGCCGAGGTCGCCTCCGCCGTGGCCCAGGGCGACATGTCCCGCTCGATCACCGTGGAGACGCGCGGCGAGGTCGCCGAACTGAAGGACAACATCAACCTGATGGTGTCCAACCTGCGCGAGACGACCCGCGCCAAGGACTGGCTGGAATCGAACCTGGCCCGCCTGGCCGCCCTGATGCAGGGCCACCGTGACCTGATGGAGGTCGCCGACCTGCTGCTGCGCGAGCTCACGCCGCTCGTGAACGCGCAGTACGGCGCGTTCTTCCTGGCCGACCCGGACGAGGAGAGCGCCTCGCTGCGCACGACCGTTCCGACCAAGGGGCTCGCGTTCATCGCCGGGTACGGCTCGGCGCAGGGCGCGACCGTCGAGACCGGCGGCCTCCCGGTGCACGGACTGGTCCGGCAGGCGGCGCGCGAGAAGAAGCGGATCCTCGTCGAGGAGGCCCCGCCGGACTACATCAAGATCAACAGCGGGCTGGGCGAGGCGGCGCCGACGAGCGTCGTCATCATCCCGATCCTGTTCGAGGACAAGCTCCTCGGCGTGATCGAGCTGGCGTCGTTCTCCCGCTTCTCCGATGTGCACCTGGCGTTCTTCGACCAGTTCGTGAACACCATCGCCGTCGCGATCAACACGATCATCGCCAACTCCCGTACGGAGTCCCTGCTCGGCGAGTCCCAGCGCCTGGCCATGCAGCTCCAGGAACGCTCCGACGAACTCCAGATGCAGCAGGCGGAGTTGCAGCGCTCGAACGCCGAGCTGGAGGAGAAGGCGGCGCTGCTGGCGACGTCGTCGCAGTACAAGTCGGAGTTCCTGGCGAACATGTCGCACGAGCTGCGCACCCCGCTGAACTCCCTGCTGATCCTGGCGCGCCTGCTCTCCGACAACCCCGACGGCCATCTCTCCGACCAGGAGGTCCAGTTCGCGACGACGATCCATCGCTCCGGCTCGGACCTCCTCCAGTTGATCAACGACATCCTGGACCTGTCGAAGATCGAGGCGGGCCGGATGGACGTACGTCCGAAGAAGCTGCCGCTGATCAAACTCCTCGACTACGTCCACGCCACGTTCCGCCCGCTCACCCTGGACCGCGGGCTCGCCTTCGAGGTGTCGGTGGGCGAGGACGTGCCGCGCGAGATGTACTCCGACGAGCAGCGCCTCCAGCAGATCCTGCGCAACCTGCTGTCCAACGCGATCAAGTTCACCGCGACGGGGCGGGTCGAGCTGCGGGTGGGCCGGCTGAAGGACCCCGAGCACCGCTTCGTCCGCGAGAGCGACGAGGTGATCGCCTTCGCGGTCAGCGACACCGGCATCGGCATCGCGCGGGAGAAACTCCCGGTGATCTTCGAGGCGTTCCAGCAGGCCGACGGCACCACCAACCGCAAGTACGGCGGCACGGGACTCGGTCTGTCCATCAGCCGCGAGATCGCGGGCCTGCTGGGCGGCCGTATCGTCGCCGAGAGCGAGCCCGGCAAGGGCTCCACGTTCACGCTGTACGTCCCCGTCGTCAGCCCCGGTCACCCGGCTACCGGGCCGGTGCCCGAGGACCGGCCGCTGCCGGTGCCGGAGCAGCTGTCGGCCGAGCCGTACTCGGCCGCCCACGAGACGGACGACTCATGGCCTACGCCGACCAAGCTGGAGGCGTGGCAGACCGGCCGGGCGGGCCAGGTGCTGCCGGGCCGGCGGGTGCTGATCGTGGACGACGACATCCGCAACGTCTTCGCGCTGACCCATGTGCTGGGCCGGGTCGGCATGCCGGTGCTGTACGCGGAGAACGGCCGCGAGGGCATCGAGACGCTGGAGCGCACACCGGACGTCGAACTCGTCCTGATGGACATCATGATGCCGGAGATGGATGGTTATGAGACGATCTCCGCCATCCGGCGCACCCCGCGCTGGACCCATCTCCCCATCGTCGCGCTGACCGCGAAGGCCATGCCGGGAGACCGGGAGAAGTCCATCGCCCGGGGCGCCAACGACTACGTTCCGAAGCCGGTGGACGTGGATCAGCTCCTCACCGTCGTCTGCGACCTCCTGGACCCCGAGGTCACGCAGCCGGAGGGCCGTTCCGCCGACCCGGAAGACACCGCAGTACCGGGACCGGACGCTTCCGAGGAGGAAGAGGTCCCGCCGACCATCACCGAATGAGGCCACTTCACCATGATCGCTGAGGCAACGACCGACGAGCGTGCCGGCATCCTCCTGGTCGACGACATGGAGGACAACCTGATCGCGCTGGAGGCCGTCCTGGGGTCCCTCAACGAGCCGCTCATCCGCGCGCGTTCGGGCGAGGAAGCCATGAAGGCGCTGCTCCGGCAGCGCTTCGCCCTGGTCCTGCTCGACGTCCGGATGCCGGGCATGGACGGCTTCGAGACCGCCGCGAACATCAAACGGCTCGACCAGACCAAGGACGTCCCGATCATCTTCCTGACCGGCGCGGAGGACGAGCCCGGCTATGCCTTCCGCGGCTACGCCACCGGGGCGGCCGACTATCTGACCAAGCCGTTCGACCCCTGGGTGCTGCGCGCGAAGGTGTCGGTGTTCCTGGATCTGTACCGCAAGAACAGGCAGTTGGAGCATCTGCTCAGTCGCGAGCACGTCCAGAGCAAGCAGCTGAGCACCCGACTGGCGGCCCTGGCGGACCAGTTGTCCGACGACACCGCCCCGGACCTGACGGACCTGCGCGCAAGGGTCCACGAGATACGCCGGCTCGTCGGCTAGGGCTGCGCATCGCGCGCTGAAGGGGCGCGGGGAACTGCGCGACCAGCCACCGCCTACCGGCAGCCGCGATGCAGTCCCCCGCCCTCCCCTACGCCTCGCGGGTGCCGGCGTACATCTCCTCGATGAGCGCCTTGTACTCACGCTCCACAACGGGCCGCTTCAGCTTCAGGCTCGGCGTGATCTCGCCGTGCTCCACATCGAGATCCCGCGGCAGCAGCCGGAACTTCTTGATCGTCTGCCACTTCTGAAGTCCCTCGTTGAGCTTCTTGACGTAGCCGTCGACCATCTCGACGGTGGCAGGCGCGGCCACGATCTCCGCGTACGGCTTCCCGGACAGCCCGTTCTCCTCGGCCCACGCCTGGATCGCGACCTCGTCCAGCGCGATCAGCGCCGTGCAGAAGTTCCGGTCGGCGCCGTGCACCAGGATGTTGGAGACGTACGGGCACACCGCCTTGAACTGGCCCTCGACCTCGGCGGGCGCGATGTACTTGCCGCCGGACGTCTTGATGAGGTCCTTCTTGCGGTCGGTGATGCGCAGGTAGCCGTCGGGGGACAGCTCGCCGATGTCGCCGGTGTGGAACCAGCCGTCGGTCTCCAGAACCTCGGCGGTCTTGTCGGGCAGCCCGTGGTAGCCCTCCATGATGCCGGGCCCGCGCAGCAGGATCTCGCCGTCGTCGGCGATACGGACCTCGGTACCGGGCAGCGGCTTGCCGACCGTGCCGGTGCGGTAGGCCTCGCCCGGGTTGACGAAGGACGCGGCAGAGGACTCGGTGAGGCCGTAGCCCTCCAGGATGTGGATGCCGGCGCCGGCGAAGAAGTAGCCGATCTCCGGCGCGAGCGCGGCCGAACCGGAGACACAGGCGCGCAGGTTGCCGCCGAAGGCCTCACGGATCTTGGCGTACACGAGCGTGTCGGCGACCTTGTGCTTGGCGGCCAGGCCGAACGGCGCGGAGTGGGTACCGGTGCGCCGGAAGTTGTCCTGGGTGACCTTGGCGTACTCGCGGGCGACCTCGGCGGCCCACTGGAAGATCTTGTACTTGGCGCCGCCGCCCGCGCGGGCCTTGGCCGCGACCCCGTTGTAGACCTTCTCGAAGATGCGCGGCACGGCCGCCATGTACGTCGGCTGCACGACCGGCAGATTCTCGATGATCTTGTCGACACGGCCGTCGACGGCCGTGACGTGGCCGACCTCGATCTGGCCGGAGGTGAGCACCTTGCCGAAGACGTGCGCGAGCGGCAGCCACAGGTACTGCACGTCCTCCGCGCCGACCAGGCCGGTCGCGGCGATCGCCTTCGCCATGTACGACCAGTTGTCGTGCGGCAGCCGTACGCCCTTGGGGCGGCCGGTGGTGCCGGAGGTGTAGATCAGGGTGGCCAGCTGGTCCTTGGTGATCGCGCCGACCCGTTGCTTGATCAGCTCGGGGTCCTTCTCCAGCCGGGCCGCGCCGCGGGCCTCCAGCTCGGCGAGGCTGAGCACCCAGTCACCGGTCTCGACGCCGGCCGCGTCGACGACGACGACATGGGTCAGGTTCGGCAGCTCGGCGCGCTTCTCCAGCGCCTTGGCCACCTGGGCGGCGTCCTCGGCGATCAGCACCCGGCTCTCGGAGTCGGAGAGGATGAACGCCGACTCCTCGGCGTTGGTCTGCGGATAGACGGTGGTCGTCGCGGCACCGGCGCACATGATGCCGAGGTCGGCCAGTATCCACTCGATCCGGGTCGAGGAGGCGAGGGCGACGCGCTGCTCGGCCTGGACGCCCAGCTCGATGAGCCCGGCCGCGATGGCGTAGACCCGCTCGGAGGCCTGCCCCCAGCTCAGCGACTTCCACTCGTCGGGCCCCTGCCCCGAGGGCGCCGGCACCGGATAGCGGTACGCCTCGGCGTCCGGCGTGGCGGCCACGCGCTCCAGGAAGAGGGTCGCCACGCTCGGCGGACGGTTCTCGATCAGTGTCTGTGTGTCGCTCAAGACATCCTCCGGGGGCCCGCGACGATGCGGCTGGCTCAGTGCGGCTGGTTCCTACGCGCGAGGCGTTGTTTAACTCGCGAGTAACTATCGAGCAGGGATCAGGTTAAAGGTCGACAGGCCACTGCGTAAGGGTCCGCGCCCTGTCACTTCCTCCAGAAGGTCACCTGGCGTACACAAAGGGGCCCGTCGCACTTGCGTACGACGGACCCCTGTTGCGGCGATTTGCCGGGTCAGCAGGTGTTACCTGCGGTTACTTCTTGCCCTTGCCCGACCCCGCGCTGTCATCACTGCTCAGCACGGCGATGAAGGCCTCCTGCGGAACCTCCACGGAACCCACCATCTTCATCCGCTTCTTGCCTTCCTTCTGCTTCTCCAGCAGCTTGCGCTTACGGGAGATGTCGCCGCCGTAGCACTTGGCGAGGACGTCCTTGCGGATGGCGCGGATGGTCTCGCGGGCGATCACCCGGGAGCCGATGGCGGCCTGGATCGGCACCTCGAAGGCCTGCCGCGGGATGAGCTCGCGCAGCTTGGCGACCAGGCGCACCCCGTACGCGTACGCGGCGTCCTTGTGGGTGATCGCCGAGAAGGCGTCCACCTTGTCGCCGTGCAGCAGGATGTCGACCTTGACCAGGCTGGAGGTCTGCTCGCCGGTGGGCTCGTAGTCCAGCGACGCGTAACCACGGGTCTTGGACTTCAGCTGGTCGAAGAAGTCGAAGACGATCTCCGCGAGCGGCAGGGTGTAGCGGATCTCGACCCGGTCCTCGGAGAGGTAGTCCATGCCGAGCAGGGTGCCGCGCCGGGTCTGGCACAGCTCCATGATCGAACCGATGAACTCGGTCGGCGCGAGGATCGTGGCGCGTACGACCGGCTCGTACACCTCGTTGATCTTGCCCTCGGGGAACTCGCTCGGGTTGGTGACGGTGTGCTCGGTGCCGTCCTCCATGACCACGCGGTAGACCACGTTGGGCGCGGTGGCGATCAGGTCGAGGCCGAACTCGCGCTCCAGCCGCTCACGGATCACGTCGAGGTGGAGCAGGCCGAGGAAGCCGACGCGGAAGCCGAAGCCGAGGGCCGCGGAGGTCTCCGGCTCGTAGACGAGCGCGGCGTCGTTGAGCTGGAGCTTGTCCAGGGCCTCGCGCAGCTCCGGATAGTCCGAGCCGTCCAGCGGATACAGGCCGGAGAAGACCATGGGCTTGGGGTCCTTGTAGCCCCCGAGCGCCTCCGTGGCCCCCTTGTGCTGGCTGGTGACGGTGTCACCGACCTTGGACTGGCGGACGTCCTTCACACCGGTGATGAGGTAACCCACCTCACCGACGCCGAGGCCGTCGGCACCGAGCATCTCGGGCGAGTTCGTCCCGATCTCCAGCAGCTCGTGCGTGGCGCCCGTCGACATCATCTTGATGCGCTCGCGCTTGTTGAGCTGGCCGTCGATGACACGGACGTACGTCACGACGCCGCGGTAGGAGTCGTAGACCGAGTCGAAGATCATCGCGCGGGCGGGCGCGTCCTTGACGCCGACCGGCGCCGGGATCTCCTTGACCACCTTGTCGAGCAGGGCGTCGACGCCGAGACCGGTCTTGGCGGACACCCGCAGCACGTCGTCCGGGTCGCAGCCGACGAGGTTCGCGAGCTCCTCGGCGAACTTCTCGGGCTGCGCGGCCGGCAGGTCGATCTTGTTCAGCACGGGGATGATCGTGAGGTCGTTCTCCATCGCCAGGTAGAGGTTGGCGAGGGTCTGGGCCTCGATGCCCTGGGCGGCGTCGACGAGGAGGACGGTCCCCTCGCAGGCGGCCAGCGACCGCGAGACCTCGTAGGTGAAGTCGACGTGCCCCGGGGTGTCGATCATGTTGAGGATGTGCGTGTTGCCGGGTTCGTGGGTGGGAGCCCACGGCAGCCGCACCGCCTGGGACTTGATCGTGATGCCGCGCTCGCGCTCGATGTCCATACGGTCGAGGTACTGAGCACGCATCTGCCGCTGCTCGACCACGCCGGTCAGCTGGAGCATCCGGTCGGCGAGCGTGGACTTGCCGTGGTCGATGTGCGCGATGATGCAGAAATTGCGGATCAGAGCCGGGTCGGTACGGCTCGGCTCGGGCACATTGTTAGGGGTCGCGGGCACGCAGGGTCCTGTCTCTTGAGGCGCCTTATGCCTCGGGTCGGATCGATACGTAGGTTCCATGGTCCCATGGGCGGCGACCGGGGACCGTTTTGGGCCGTCGGCCGGGCCGCTGGTACTCTGGGTGGCTGTGTCTCATGCCCTCTCAGCGCGAGGCACACCCCGAAGAAATCACCCGGTACGGATTTCGTGCGGTTTCCGCGCGGCCCCGTGCCTGAACCTGAAAAGGCTCAATCAGTGGCGAACATCAAGTCCCAGATCAAGCGGATCAAGACCAACGAGAAGGCTCGGCTGCGCAACAAGGCCGTCAAGTCCTCCCTGAAGACCGCGATCCGCAAGGCCCGTGAGGCCGCTGCCGCGGGTGACCAGGAGAAGGCCGTCGAGTACCAGCGCGCTGCCGCGCGTCAGCTCGACAAGGCCGTCTCCAAGGGCGTCATCCACAAGAACCAGGCCGCCAACAAGAAGTCGGCGCTTGCTTCGAAGGTCGCTTCCCTCAAGGGCTGAACCCCTTATCTGGTCTGATCGGATCCGGCTTCCCGGATCCAGTCGCCGGTAGGACCCAGAGCGGGCCCTCTCTCATCCGCTCCCGACCGGCACCCCGGATTCGCACGCGGCCTGCGTTCGCCACGCGGGTGCGGATCCTGCAGCTTCATTCGAAGGCCCCGGCGCCTCGCCCTTCCCCCGGGCGGGCGCCGGGGCCTTCGACATGCCTGTGTCAGGACCAGAAGTCGTTGCCCTTTTCGATGTCCGCGACGCACTCGTCGAGGTCGGTGATCTTGTCTCCGACGATCCGGAAGACGATGCCGCCCATCTCGTCGATGTGCTTGCCGCCCCGGTCGGCGGAGAAGTGGTGCACGGACATGGCGTGCCCGCGGCCGTCGACGAGGATGTTGCGCAGCTCGACCTTGAACGTCCCGCCGGTCTCCGAGAAGAGCCGGCCGTAGTACCCCTCGAAGATCGAGTCGACGCCCTTGTAGTCCCCCGACAGCGGGTGGGAGCCGGGTACGTGGTGCGTGCAGTCCCCGGTCATCAGGCCGCGCAGGGTGTCCATGTCTCCGCGCTGGAAGGCCTCGTAGCCCTTGCGAACGAGAGCCGCGTGCGGGTGCTCAGCCATGGTGCTCGCCACCTTTCCCAGTCCGGCGATATACGGCTGATACGCCCGATTCTCCTCTCTCGGGCCTAGCCGCGCCCTCTGGAACGAGCCGCCCTGGCGATGGTCACGACCGCCTTCTCCAGGGCGTACTCGGGGTCGTCCCCGCCGCCCTTCACACCGGCGTCGGCCTCGGCGACCGCCCGCAGCGCGACCGCGACCCCGTCGGGTGTCCATCCCCGCATCTGCTGACGGACCCGGTCGATCTTCCAGGGCGGCATGCCCAGCTCGCGCGCGAGATCGGCGGGACGGCCGCCGCGCGCGGAGGACAGCTTGCCGATGGCCCGCACGCCCTGGGCGAGCGCGCTGGTGATCAGGACGGGTGCCACGCCGGTGGCCAGCGACCACCGCAACGCCTCCAGCGCCTCGGCCGCCCGTCCCTCGACGGCCCGGTCGGCGACGGTGAAGCTCGACGCCTCCGCGCGGCCGGTGTAGTACCGCCCGACGACCGCCTCGTCGATGGTGCCCTCGACATCGGCGACCAGCTGGCTCACCGCGGACGCCAGCTCCCGAAGATCGCTCCCGATGGCGTCGACCAGCGCCTGGCACGCCTCGGGCGTCGCCGAGCGCCCCGTCGCCCGGAACTCGCTCCTGACGAACGCCAGCCGGTCCGCCGGCTTGGTCATCTTCGGGCACGCCACCTCACGCGCCCCCACTTTGCGGGCGGCGTCGAGCAGCTTCTTGCCCTTGACCCCGCCGGCGTGCACCAGCACCAGCGTGATCTCCTCGGCCGGCGAGGCGAGATACGCCGTCACGTCCTTGACCGAGTCGGCCGACAGGTCCTGCGCGCCGCGCACCACCACGACCTTGCGCTCCGCGAACAGCGAGGGGCTGGTCAACTCGGCCAGCGTGCCCGGCTGCAACTGGTCGTGGGTCAGATCCCGCACATCGGTGTCCGCGTCGGCGGCGCGGGCGGCGACCACCACCTCCCGCACGGCACGGTCGAGCAGCAGCTCCTCCTGGCCCACGGCGAGGGTCACGGGGGCGAGGGGGTCGTCGTTCGCAGTCTTCTTGGCCATCGCGACAAGGATGGCACGGGCCACTGACAACCCCCGCCGACGCCGGACACCCGGCGGCTACGGCACGGTCACGGCTCCTCCCGCCAGCCGTCCCACTCCCCCGCGAACTCGTCCAGCGCCCCCGGATCGAGCCGGCCGCTCTCGTCCCTCAGCACGACGAGCCACTGCGCGTCCTCGGCATCGTCCTCACCGGCCAGGGCGTCCCGCACCAGGCGCGGCTCCTCGTCGATCCCGAACCGCTCCCCGAGCGCCTCCGCCGCCTCCTGGGCCGCGTCACGGTCGGGCAGCACCAGCACATGTCTCACATCGCTCACGGAGCCATTCTCGGACACCCGACGAGAGGGGAGTCGCCGGGTGTCCGGCGGGAAGGGAGTCTCCGGGTATCCGGCGAGAAGGGAGTCCCCGGGTATCCGGCGAGAAGGGAGTCCCCGGGTGTCCGGCGTGAGGGGGAGCCCCCGGACACCCGGCGCGAGGGGAGCCCCCGGTCAGCCCTTGCGCACCAGCTGCACGTCCAGCTCGACGCGGATGCTCGACCCCACCACCGCGATCCCCCGCGCCAGCATCGTCTGCCAACTCACGGTGAAGTCGTCGCGATGCAGTTCGGTCGTCGCCCGGCACGCCGCCCGCACCTCGCCCTCCATGCCGTTGCCGAGCCCGAGGTACTCCGTGTCGAGCACGACGGTCCGCGTCACCCCGTGCAACGTCAGCGCGCCCGTCACGGCCCAGCGGGTGCCGCCCTTGTGCACGAACCGCTCGCTGTAGAACTCCAGCGTCGGAAAGGCCGCCACGTCCAGGAAGTCCGCCGACCGCAGATGGTCGTCCCGCATCCGCACGCCCGTGTCGATGGACGCCGCGTCGATCACCACATGCATCGCCGACCGCTCGACGGGGTCGGCGATCCGCACCGCCCCCGCGAACGAGTTGAACCGGCCGTGGATCCTGGCCAGCCCGATGTGCCGCGCGGTGAACCCGATCGACGTGTGCGCCGGCTCGACCTCCCAGTCGCCCGGCGCCGGCGGCTCCGGCGGCTGGGCGACGTGGAGGGTCACGTCACCGAGCGAGGCGAGCGTGTTCTCCACGACCGTCGTGGTCGTCCGGTACGGCGTGTACCCCTCGGCCGACACCGCGAGCCGGTACTCGCCCGCCGGCACCGTGATCACGAACGACCCGAAGGGATCCAGCCCCCCGCTCATCACCGTCCGCCCCATGGTGTCGCTCACCACGAACTCCGCGTGGCGGACGGGCTCGTTGACCGGATCGAGCACCCGGCAGCTCAGCACTCCCGCGCTCGGAGGGGTCTCCAGCGCCGCCAGAGGGCTCGTCCGCTGTTCCGGGTTCGTTCTGCTTCCTCGCCGGCGACCGATCATCCTCGACACCCCTGTACGAACTCGACCTCACGCGTTGCCGAAGGGGCATTCGACCACCGCCGAGTTTTTCGGGGCAACACGGGATCACATCGTGGGAAACCGGCAGATGTGCTGGTTCTACCCGCTAGTAGCACCAGTGGGGCACGAGGCCCGACGCCGAGCCCGGGATCCTGCCGCGTCCGCCGGCCGGACGCGGGGCTCGGGGCCCTGTCGCGTCAGCCGGGCCGGTCGGGATCCAGGCTCGGGTCCAGCCGCGTCAGCCGGGCCGGACGGAATCCGGGCTCGTGGTCCTGCCGCATCAGCCGGGCCGGTCGGGCTTGGTCGCCGTCGGCACCCGGTCCAGCTCGATCCCGAACCGTTCCCGGTACGTCCTCAGCACCTCCTCGTCCGTCCTCAACTCCCGCTCCTCACGGGTCCCGTCCGCCGCCGTCGTCTTGAACGTGCGGCCGCTCAGCGTGATCCGTCCCCCTTCCTCCGTCACCCGAGAGCACACCAGTGACTGCGTGAAGTGCGACAGCGGCGAGGTGCTGTGCCACCACGCCCCGGCCACGAAGTCGCCGAGTGCCCGGGGCCGCCGGTCCAGCCGGTACTGCGGTCTGCCGTCCATCACGACGTCCAGGTCCGCCGCCTCCGCCGAGTCGTGCCCGCCGCGTACCCCGGCCGCGTCCGGCCCCGCCTCGACGACCCGGAACACCCCCGCCGGATCCACCTGCTCACCCCGCGCCTCGAACGCCAGCGGATAGTGGCTGTGCGCCCCGAACCCGACGTCCGCCAGCCACGCGCCCCCGTCCACCGTGCCCACCTTCAGCGCCATGTGGTCGTACGGGATCCCGAGCCGCTCCTCCTTGCCGTAGACGCGCGCCGCGAGCAGCGTCACGTCGAAGCCCAGCGCCCCGAGCAACGCCCCGAACGACCCGTTCAGTTCGTAACAGAACCCGCCCCGCCGCGCGCCCACCACCTTGTCCAGCAGCCGCTTCTCCTCCAGCACGATCTCCTCGCCGAGGTGGACCGACAGGTTCTCGAAGGGCACGGTCTGCAGGTGGCGCAGTTGCAGCTCACGCAGTACGTCCACGGTGGGCCACGCCGGGTGCTCGACTCCCAGCCGCCGGAGATAGGCATCAACCTCTACGGAATCCATGGCCTCAGTCTCCCGCCACCATGAGCTCCGCGCCCGTACCCGCGACCGCGAGCGCCCCGTCCTCGTCCGTCCGCAGCACCACGGCGCCCTGTGCCCGCAGCGCCGCGACCGTGGCGGGAGCCGGGTGACCGTACGGGTTGTCCGCCCCCGCGGAGATCAGTGCCAGCCTCGGCGCGGCCCGGCGCATGAGCTCCGGGTCCTGGTACGCCGAGCCGTGGTGGGCGACCTTCAGCACGTCCACTCCGCCCAGCAGCGGCCCCGCCGCCGACCTCAACAGCGCCCGCTGCGCCGGGGGTTCCAGGTCACCGAGCAGCAGGAACCGCAGGCCCGCCGACCGGACGAGCAGGGTGACGCTGGAGTCGTTGGGGCCCTCAGGGGCGTCCGGGGGCAGGGCTTGGTGCGGTGTCGATGTCGGTGGCGGTGGCCACAGCACTCGCCAGCTCAGGGCGCCGGTGCGCCGCTCGTCCCCGGCGGCGGCCCGGGTCACGGGAATCCCCCGGGCAGCTGCCTGTCTGCGCACGAACTGCGCCTGATCCACCGGCTCTTCGTGCCCCGTCGTCTCGATCGCGCCCACCGCCCGCCCGCGCAGCACGCCGGGCAGGCCCGCCACATGGTCGGCGTGGAAGTGGGTCAGCACGACGAGCGGGATCCTCGTGATGCCGAGCGTGCGCAGGCAACGGTCGATCAGCGTCGGATCGGGTCCGGCGTCCACGACCACCCCCGTCCCCTTGCCCGCCGCGAACACCGTCGCGTCGCCCTGCCCCACGTCGCACATCGCGAACCGCCACCCCGGCGGCGGCCATCCCGTGACGACCCTGGTCAGCGGCGGCGGCTGCACCACCAACAGCAGGAGCAGCGCCGCGCAGACCCCGCACCACCAGGGGTGCCTCAGCAGCCGACGTCCGGCGAGCACGACGACCACCGTGACGAGGGCGAGCAGCGCCGCCCCGGTCCAGCTGCCGGGCCAGTCCACACCCGCGCCGGGCAGCGCGGCCCCCGTCCGGGCGACGTTCGCCAGCCACCCGGCCGGCCAACTCGCGCACCAGGCCAGCGCCTTGGCCACCGCCATCGCGAACGGTGCCGTCGCCAGCGCCGCGAAGCCCAGCACCGTGGCCGGCGCGATCGCGAGCTCCGCCAACAGATTGCACGGCACCGCCACCAGGCTCACCCGGGCCGACAGCACCGCCACGACCGGCGCGCACAGCGCCTGCGCAGCAGCCGCGGCCGCCAGTGCCTCGGCGAGCCTCGGCGGCACCCGGCGTCTGCGCAGCGCGGCACTCCAGCGGGGTGCGAGGGTGAGCAGGGCGCCCGTCGCCAGGACGGAGAGCAGGAAGCCGTAGCTGCGGGCCAGCCACGGGTCGTACAGCACCAGCAGCAGTACGGCCGTCGCCAGCGCCGGGATCAGCGATCTGCGGCGCCCGGTCGCCAGCGCCAGCAGCGAGACGGCGCCACAGGCCGCTGCCCGCAGCACGCTCGGGTCCGGCCGGCACACCACGACGAACGCGAGCGTGAGGGCGCCGCCGAACAACGCGGTCGTGCGCAGTGAGATGCCGAGCCGGGGTGCGAGCCCACGGCGCTCGACCAGCTGGGCGAGGCCGGGCGGGCCGATGAGCAGGGCCAGGATGATCGTGAGGTTGCTGCCGGAGACTGCGAGTGTGTGTGCGAGGTCGGTCTCCTTGAACGCCTCGTCCAGCTCCGGTGTGATCCGTGCGGTGTCCCCGACAACCAGCCCCGGCAGCAACGCCCGCGCATCCGCCGGCAAACCGTCGGTCGCCTCCCGCAGCCCACCCCGCAACCGCCCCGCCAGCCGCTGCACCGCCGACGGCTCCGCCACGACCTCCGTCCCGACGGACTCCCGCACCCGCAGTACGGCCGCGATCCGGTCCCCGTCCGAGAGGGAGGGCGCGAGCCGGGCGGCGACGCGCAGACGGGTGGAGGGGAGGAGGGTCAGCCATGGGGTGGGGTGGGTGGTGGAGCCCGCTCCCGATTCGGCTCCGGCTTCGGCTCCCGATTCGGCTTCGGCTTCGGCTTCGGCTCCCGATTCGGCTTCGGCTTCGGCTTCGGCTCCCGATTCGGCTTCGGCTTCGGCAAAAGGCCGAGTCTGGTCGTTGGCATCGGCTGAGGAGCCCCTGCCCGCGTCGACGATCACCAGCACCGGCGCCCGTGTGTCGATCGCCGTGCCGTCCGGCTTCTCGACGCGTCGTACGTCCGCGTTGACCAGCACAGCGGTCGGCGCCATGTGGTCCCCCTTGACCCTGGGTCGGGTGAGCCGGGGGTCAGAGGTGATCTCGATCTCTGCGGTCACCGTGGCGTACTCCCGCGCCAGCCCCGGCACCGGCCCGCGCCGCAGATCGGCCCCGTGCAGCGCGGCGGATACGGCGGCCGCGGCGAAGCAGAGCAGCAGGGCGGCGGCCGAGGTGCGGGGCCATGTAAGTCGCACCGGGAGCGCAAGGATCTGCCCGTCAGTCCCGCCACTCTCGGCTCGTCGCACCGGCGCTCGTCGGCTCCGTCCGCCCGCTCCACCTGGCAGCACTGGCGTACGAAGACTCTCCCCGCCCGTCCCACACCGCCGCACCAGCAGCAGCACGCCTGCCGCAACCAAGCAGACCACCGCCACACCCGCCACCCACTCCGGCGGTGCGTCCAGCATCAGCGCCGCCGTCGCCCAAGCACCGAGCGCGGGCGGGACCAAGCGCAGGTCCGTCGGCCCCTCCTGTCGCGGGTGGGCTGCGCCGAGCCGTCGGCCGGATGTGGCGTGAACAGCGGCTCGGGCGGGCCGGGAGGCGGGGATGAGGGTGTCGTGGCTGTCGTGGGTGTCCTGACTGTCGTGGCTCATGGCCGTACGAGATTCCGTAGATCGGCGAAACGGCGATCGCCGATGCCGTTGACCTCACGCAGTTCGTCCACCGAACGGAAGCCGCCGTGCTGGGTGCGGTAGTCGATGATGTGCTGGGCCAGCACCGGGCCGACGCCCGGCAGGGTGTCCAACTGCTCCACGGTCGCGGTGTTGAGAGGGATCGGCGCGGCAGGTCCGGCACCGGGAGCCGCGGCGCCGCCCACGCCCGTACCCGCACCGGCCTCAGGGGCCGGGGCCGCCGGAGCGCCGACGATCACCTGCTCGCCGTCCACCAGAAACCGGGCTCGATTGAGGGTGTCGGTGTTCGTGCCGGGGCGTACTCCACCGGCCGCCCGCAGAGCGTCGGCGACACGTGAGCCCGCCGGGAGGCGATGAATCCCCGGCTCACGCACCTTGCCGCCGACGTCCACCACGATCTCGGGCGCCGAAGTGCCCGCGGCACCGGGCGCGCCGGCTGCCGACGCACCTGCCGTCGAAGCTCCGGTGCCGGATGCAGCCGACCCGGGCTCACCGGCCTGCTCTCCTCCGGGTTCCCCTCTCCCGTACGGTGCCGCGGCTCGCACCACCTCAGGAGCCCGCACGGACTGCGCCCGCCCGGCCCAGAAGTGCTGCACCGCGAAGCCGGCGGCGAGGACGAGCACCACGGTGAGTGCGACCACATTCCGTCGCTCCAGCCCACAGCGCGCCTGCAACCACACCGGCATCCGCTCCCGCAACGCCAGCCCGGCCCGCGCCCGCCACTCCCCCGAACCGGCACCCGCGCCCGCATCCAAACCGGCGTCACCGGCCCCGGCACGACCACCTGCATCGCCACCGACACCAGCGCCAGCACCGTAAGAAGCAGCCCCGGAACCATCCTCCCGTTCAGCCCCAGCGACCACGCCGCCCCGCGCCAGGTCCATGTCCCGGTCCCGCGCCAGGTCCATGTCCCGGTCCGGGTCCACGTCCGGGTCGAGACCGAACCCCCTCCCCACACCCTCAACCCCACTCCGCCGCAGCGGCGGCCCAACCTCCGGCTCCCCCGGCTCCCCCAACTCCCCCCACTCCGCGCCCCGTTCGGCGAAAATCACCTCCGCCCGGCGCCGCAGCTCCTCCGCCGACGCATGACGCCGACGCTGACGCGCCCTGCCGGTGACATGCGTGCCTCGCCGATGCCGAGTGCGCCCATCGGATCGCGGACCGCGCCCCGGACCACTGGTCACCGTCGCAGTGCGACCCCGTGCGGCCGAGGACACGGACGCGGCCGCAGCCGTCGCCGTAGCAGCGCCCGGCCGCGTGACAGTACGTGAACGTGTACGTGATCGAAGTGCCATGCGAGGAGGATCCGACACCCCGCCCCACCCGCGATGATCTTGCTCAATTCCCGGGGATTACTGCCCAGTTGTGGAAAACCCGGCCACCCACACGAGTGACGCCCCCGGCTCCCCAAGCCCCAATACCTTCACCACAAGCGCCACGAGCGCCACGAGCACCACAATCACCACGAGCAACCCGTCACCGAGGCGAAACCACAACCCCCAACAACCCGGGCCCCGTATGCGCCCCGATCACCGCCCCCACCTCGCTCACATGCAGCTCCGCCAACCCCGGCACCCGCGCCCGCAATCGATCCGCCAGTGCCGACGCCCGGTCCGGTGCCGAGAGATGGTGGACCGCGATGTCCACCTGCGCGCTGCCCGCCCGGTCGGCCGCGATCTCCTCCAGGCGGGCGATCGCCTTGGATGCCGTGCGGACCTTCTCAAGGGGCCCGATCCGGCCGCCCTCCAGCTGCAACAGCGGCTTCACGGCGAGCGCGGAGCCCAGCAGGGCCTGCGCGGCGCCGATGCGGCCGCCACGGCGCAGATAGTCGAGGGTGTCGACGTAGAAGTAGGCGGCCGTGCCCCCGGCCCGTTTCTCGGCGGCCGTCACGGCCTCGTCCATCGTGCCGCCCGTCTCCGCCGCCTCGGCCGCCGCGAGCGCGCAGAACCCGAGCGCCATGGCGACCATGCCGGTGTCCACCACCCGCACCGGCACCGGCGCCTCGCGCGCCGCGACGACCGCCGCGTCATAGGTGCCGGAGAGCTCGGCGGACAGATGCAGGGAGACGATGCCGGTGGCGCCGGACTCGGCGACCTCGCGGTAGTGCCGTGCGAAGACCTCGGGGCTCGGGCGCGAGGTCGTGACGGGCCGTCGCTTCTGCAACGCCTGGGCGAGGGAACGGGTCGAGATCTCGGTGCCCTCGTCCAGCGCCTGGCCGCCGACGACCACGGTCAGGGGTACCGCTGTGATGCCGTGGCGCTCCATCGTCCGGGGCGGCAGGTAGGCCGTTGAATCGGTGACGATAGCGACATGGCGGGACATGAGCTGGAGGTTACCTGGCGTAGTGCCCGGGCGGCAGCCCGACCCCGCTCAGGCGGTGAAGCCTTGACCGGAGCGACGCGTGGCCGCGGGGGCTCAAGTCGTGCTCTCGGGACGGGGTTTCTTCTGCCAGGGGTACGTCTGGCGAGGGCCCGGCGGGTTGATGGCGGGCCTCGTGGGCTCCTCGGCCCGCTGCCGCTGAGGGCTGTCCGGCCAGGTCTGCTCGGACGTCTCGGCGGCGTCTGAGGCGGGTGCCTCCGGCCACGGGGGCGGCGGGGCGGAGGGGCGATCGGGCGCCGCCCCGGCCGCCGCGGATTCCGCCTTCGCAGATCCCGTCGAAGACCTCGTCGCTGACGATCCTGCGGTCGAGGACCCGGACCCGGTCGCCGTCGGCCCTGCCCCCGTCGCCCCGGTCCCCATGGATTCCGTCGTCTGCCAGTGCCGCAGGGCGCCGGTCTCCACGTCGATCTGGGCGCTGAGGGTGTCCAGGTCGTCGTCGGCGAACCTGCGGGCCCTGTCGCGGACCGCCCAGCGCAGTGAGTCCGCGGCCTCGACGATGCGCTCGGTGCGCTCGCGCAGGTCGGGCAGCCGCCCGGCGAGCATCGTACGGTCCGGCTCGGACTCCAGGCGCCGGAGCTCCGCGTCCAGTTCGTGGCCGTGCGCGCTCAGGCGCTCGAAGAGGCCGAGGGACTCCTTGAGGGACTCGTCCTCGCCCACGCCCGCGTGCAGGGCGTCCTGGGTGGCGCGCATCGAGGTGCGCAGCTTCAGCCGCAGCTGCGCCAGCTCGCCGACCGCGCCGGGCTGGGCGAAGGACTTGGCCCGCAGGGTGTGATCCTCGACCGTGCGCCGGGCGTGGGTGATCGTCTCGTCCACGCGGCGCTTGGCGGCGCCGACCACCTTCACGGTGGCGTACGCGCCGAGCACCACGAAGAGCACGAAGAGCAGGGCGACGACTGCGATCACTGCTTCCACGAGCTCCTCCTCCGACCGGCCGCGACCCATGCCACGTCACTCTTCAACGGTAAACGCAGCGGGCAGGCCCGGAGTTCCAGCAGAACCCCGAACCTGCCCGTAGGGGATCACCCCGAGCCGTCCAGCGTGATCATGGCGCCCCGGCGGCACGCTCGCCGACGCAGGATCGCTGACCATGGCGTCCGGCAGCATGTCCGCCGACCGGAGGATCGGTGATCATGGAGCCCAGCGGCAGACTCGCCGACCGGACCATCGCTGACCATGGCGTCCGTCCGGCGTCATGCCCGCCGACCGGACGATCCTTCCGACCCGGTCAGAACCCCGACGCCCTACGCCGGAACGATGTTCACCAGCTTCGGCGCGCGCACGATCACCTTCCGGATCCCGGCCCCGTCCAGCGCGGCCACGACCTTCTCGTCGGACAGCGCGACCTTCTCCAGTTCCTCCTCGGAGATGGCCGGCGAGACCTCCAGGCGGGCCTTGACCTTGCCCTTGATCTGCACGACGCACGTCACCGTCTCGTCGACCACGTACGCCGGGTCGGCGACCGGGAAGTCCTCGTGCACGACCGAGCCCTCGCGGCCCAGCTTGCGCCACAGCTCCTCGGCGATGTGCGGAGCCAGCGGCGCGACCATCAGCACCAGCGACTCGGCGACCGTGCGCGGCACCGCGCCGCCCGCCTTGGTCAGGTGGTTGTTCAGCTCGGTGACCTTGGCGATCGCGGTGTTGAACCGCATGCCCTCCAGGTCCCCGCGCACACCGTCGATCGCCTTGTGCAGGGCACGCAGCGTGTCCTCGTCGGGCTCGGCGTCCACCACGGTCACGGCGCCGGTCGACTCGTCGACGACGTTGCGCCACAGCCGCTGCAGCAGCCGGAACTGACCGACGACCGCGCGCGTGTCCCACGGCCGGGAGACGTCCAGCGGGCCCATCGCCATCTCGTACAGACGCAGCGTGTCGGCGCCGTACTCGGCACAGATCTCGTCCGGAGTGACCGCGTTCTTCAGGGACTTGCCCATCTTGCCCAGCAGCCGGGAGACCTTCTCGCCCTGGTAGTAGTAGGCGCCGTCGCGCTCCTCCACCTCGGCGGCCGGCACCGCGATGCCACGGCTGTCACGGTAGACGTAGGCCTGGATCATGCCCTGGTTGAACAGCTTGTGGAACGGCTCCGCGGAGGAGACGTGCCCCAGGTCGAACAGGACCTTGGACCAGAAGCGGGCGTACAGCAGGTGCAGCACGGCGTGCTCGGCGCCGCCGACGTACAGGTCGACGCCGCCGTGCGGCTGGCCCTCGCGCGGGCCCATCCAGTACCGCTCGATCTCGGGGTCGACCAGCTGCTCGCTGTTGTGCGGGTCCAGGTAGCGCAGCTCGTACCAGCAGGAACCGGCCCAGTTGGGCATGGTGTTGGTCTCGCGCCGGTACCGCTTCGGGCCGTCGCCCAGGTCCAGCGTGACGTTGACCCAGTCCTCGTTGCGCGACAGCGGCGTCTCGGGCTCGGTGTCGGCGTCGTCCGGGTCGAAGGTGCGCGGGCTGTAGTCCTCGACCTCGGGCAGCTCCAGCGGCAGCATCGACTCGGGCAGCGGGTGGGCGATGCCGTCCTCGTCGTAGACGATCGGGAAGGGCTCGCCCCAGTAGCGCTGCCTGCTGAACAGCCAGTCGCGCAGCCGGAAGTTGACCGTGCCCTCGCCGACGCCGGACCGCTCCAGCCACTCGGTGATGCGCGCCTTGGCCTCGGCGACGCCCAGGCCGTCCAGGGAGATGCCCTCGGCGGTGGAGTTGATGATCTTCGCGTCGTACGACGAGAAGGCGTCGTCCCACGTGGAGGTGTCCGTGCCGCGGCCGTCCGTCGGCTCGACGATGCAGGTGATCGGCAGCTCGAAGGCGCGCGCGAACTCGAAGTCACGCTGGTCGCCGCAGGGTACGGCCATGATCGCGCCGGTGCCGTAGCCCATCAGGACGTAGTCGGCGATGAAGACGGGGACCTGCTCGCCGTTGACCGGGTTGGTCGCGTACGAGCCGATGAAGACACCGGTCTTGTCCTTGGCCTCGGCCTGGCGCTCGACGTCGGACTTGGAGGCGGCCTGCGCGCGGTAGGCGGCGACGGCCGCGGCCGGGGTCGCGTGACCGCCGGTCCACACGTCGTGCGTGCCCTCGGGCCAGGCGTCCGGGGTGAACTTGTCGACCAGCGGGTGCTCGGGCGCCAGCACCATGTAGCTCGCGCCGAACAGGGTGTCGGGGCGCGTGGTGAAGACGGTGATGCGCTCGCCGTCCACGGGGAAGTCGACACGGGCGCCCTCGGAGCGGCCGATCCAGTTGCGCTGCTGCAGCTTGATGGCCTCGGGCCAGTCCAGCTCGTTCAGGTCGTCCAGCAGCCGGTCGGCGTACGCGGTGATCCGCATGTTCCACTGGCGCAGCTTGGCCTTGAAGACCGGGAAGTTGCCGCGCTCGGAGCGGCCCTCGGCGGTGACCTCCTCGTTGGCCAGCACGGTGCCCAGGCCGGGGCACCAATTGACCGGCGCGTCGGAGGCGTACGCCAGGCGGTAGCCGCCCAGGACGTCGGCGCGCTCGCCGGCGCTCAGCTCGCTCCACGCGCGCGTGGAGCCGGGTACCGCACGCTCACCGGACTCGAACTGCGCGACCAGCTCGGCGATCGGGCGGGCCTTCCTCGCCTCGTCGTCGTACCAGGAGTTGAAGATCTGCAGGAAGATCCACTGGGTCCACTTGTAGTAGTCCGGGTCGATCGTGGCGAACGACCGGCGCTTGTCGTGGCCCAGGCCCAGCCGGCGCAGCTGGACCTTCATGTTCTCCATGTTGGCCTCGGTGGAGACCCGCGGGTGCGTGCCGGTCTGCACGGCGTACTGCTCGGCGGGCAGGCCGAAGGCGTCGAAGCCCAGGGTGTGCAGGACGTTGTGGCCGGTCATGCGCTGGAAGCGCGCGAAGACGTCGGTGGCGATGTAGCCCAGGGGGTGACCGACGTGCAGGCCCGCGCCGGAGGGGTACGGGAACATGTCCATGATGAACTTCTTGGGCTTGGCGACCAGCTCGGGATCGCCCGCCAGGTCACCCTTGGGGTTCGGCGCCGCGTACGTGCCCTCGGCGTCCCAGAAGTCCTGCCAGCGTGCCTCGATCTCGGCGGCCACGGCCGCCGTGTAGCGGTGCGGCGCGGCCACCTCGGCGGCAGCGGGGTTCGTCTCGCTCATGATCCTCAAAGCTCCATCGATCGTCTCTGCCAGCGGCTGCGATTCCCTGGAAACGAAAAATCCCCTCGCACAGGAGGGGACGCCGCGCCGATGCCGACCATCCGATTCGCCCGGTGGTCGGGATTGATCAGCGCGGCTCGCTAAGCAGAAGGCGTACGGCACGCATGGCGTCAGGGTACCGCAGCGCCACAGCGGGTCGCGACGGGCTTCCGGGGGCGCGCGGCGGCGCGCGATGAGAGGCGGCACACATGAACAACCGCGCCCCCTGATCCGTACCTGGGAGTTGTGAAGACATGGAAAAGCTGAACAACGTTCAATTGTTACCTGGCGTAACAGACGCTAAGGGACATCGCATGCCCCACACAGCCCGTAGATAACAACGCAATAACTCAAACGCCGTACCCCCCGGTATGGAGCCACTTAGAGTGCGGCAGCGGGACCGCCTTCCCGAACCGCTCGGAGTTGCCCCCATGAACCCTCGTCGTAGTAACAGTTCGCTTCCCAGGACGGGCCGGTCGGCCTACGGGGTTGCGACCGCCGCTGTTCTGCTTCTCATACCCCTGGTAGTGCTGCTCGGCGGCACCTGGCTCCAGGAGTTCCTCAACTTCGGTGCCGGTGTCCTCTCGCTCGTCTGCCTCACCTGCTCCGTCATCTGGGGCCTGGTCGCCCAGGACCGGATGATCCTCAACACCCGTCAGCGGATCATCGCGCAGGGCATCCACCGGGTGACCGCCGTCGCCTCGATCGCGTTCCTCCTGGTGCACATCGGCGTCAAGCTGGCCCTGGACCACGCCAGCCCGATCGCCGCGATCATCCCCTTCAGCCTGTTGTTCGCCGGCGGCAGCGAGATCCCGGGCAGCGCGTTCCTCATCGGCCTTGGCTCCCTGGCCGCCCTGCTCATGATCTTCGTCGGCGTCACCGGCGCCCTGCGCAACCAGTTCGCCTCCCCCGCGCCGGTCGCGGCACGCTGGCGCGCGATGCACATGCTGGCCTACCCGGCCTGGTGCGCGGCCCTGATCCACGGCCTGTTCGCCGGCCGCCCGGCGAAGACGTTCTTCATGGTCAGCTACGAACTCTGCGTGGTCGCCGTCGCCGCGGCCCTCGCCCTGCGCGCGGCCCCGCGCCCGGTCAAGCGCAAGTTCGCCGACCGCCTCGCCCAGATCATCGGCAACGAGCCGGGCCTGCGCGAGGACCTGGAGGAGAGCCGCGCCCGGGCGGCATCCGGCTCCTCCCTGCCCGGCTACGAGGACCGGCGCCCCGGGCGGGGCCCGCGCGATGAGCGCCGTTCCCGCGACGAGCGCACCGGCCCACTGCCCGGCATGCCCTCCCAGCCCCCCTCGGCCGCGGAGACCACCGGCGGTTTCGCCGCCGCCTACCGCGCCGTCAACCCGCGCGGCGGGCAACAGCAGCCGTACGCCGACCAGACCTCCCGCATGGACCTGCCCATGGACATGCAGCCGACGGAGGCGATGCCGCGCGTCGACGGCAGCTCCAGCAGCACCGGCAACTGGCCCATCCCCTCCCCGCCCCCGGTCGGCGAGGCACCCCCGTCCGCCTACGACCCGCTCAACGACACGAGCTACAACATCCCGGTCTACGACAATTCCGGAACCACGACCTACGGTTCGAACACTTCGGGCTACGGATCCAACGCGGCCGGCTACGGGTCGAGTGATGTGTACGACACCTCTGAGACAAACGCCGTCTTCGGTACGTACAACCAGAACGACACGTACAACAACAGCGGTCCCGCCACTGAAACATTCCCCGGTGCCCCCTACGACTTCGAGGCACCGGGTTCGGGCGAACCTTGGAACACGCCTTCCGGAGGGTTTAAGTGAACGAGGCCCTGCCCGACGTACCAGAAGTCCGCGTCGTCGGGCTTCCTCAGCTCACGTCGGGCTTCGACCTTGTCGAAAGACTCGATCTGCCCATGCACCTGAAGGTGCACGGGCCGCTCGAACCGATGGGCGGCGAGCAACTCGCCAAGCTCGCCGAGAACATCAACCTGAAGGGCCGCGGCGGCGCGGGCTTCCCCTTCCACAAGAAGCTGCGCTCCGTCGCCGAGACCGCGATCAAGCGCGGCGTACGGCCCGTCGTCGTGGTCAACGGCAGTGAGGACGAACCGGCCTGCCGCAAGGACACGGTGATGATCAACCGTGCCCCGCATCTCATCCTGGACGGCGCGCTGCTGTGCGCCGAGGCCATGGGTGCCCGCACGCTCGTGATCGCGGTGACCCGGGAGTCCACCCAGCGCTCCATGGAGGCGGCCCTCGCCGAGCGCGGCCTGAGCAACAGCCGGCGCTCGGCGCTACGCGCGTTCGTGCAGCGCAACCCGGTGCGCATGGTCACCGGTGCCGCGGCCTCCGTGATCCGCTCGATCGACGGCGGCCCGGCGATCCCGCCCGGCCGCAAGGTCAGCGCCTCGCAGAACGGCGTCGGCGGTGCACCGACCCTGCTCTCCAACGCCGAGACGTTCGCGCAGCTGGCCATCGCCGCCCGCATCGGCCCGGAGCGCTACGGCAACACCGGCCTGTACGACGAGCCGGGCACCGTCATGCTCACCGTCTCCGGCGCGGTCGCCCGCCCGATGGTCATCGAGGTGCCCACGGGCGTACCGCTGCGCTACGTCCTCCAGCTGGCCGGCGCCCCGCCGGTGCCGCAGGGCGTGCTGACGGGCGGCTACCACGGCAAGTGGATCGACGCGGCGACGGTCAACGAGGCGATCGTCTCCCGCAACTCCCTGGACGCGGTGGGCGGCGCGCTCGGCGCCGGCGCGGTCCTGCCGATCACTCAGGAGACCTGCCCGCTGGGCGAGTCGCTGCGGGTGGCGCAGTGGCTGGCCGAGGAGAGCGCGGGCCAGTGCGGCCCCTGCTACCTCGGTCTGCCGGCCGCCGCGCGCGGCCTTGAGGACATCCTCAACGGCGGCGGGCCTGCCGCCCTGGAGGCGCTCAAGCAGGTCGCCAAGAACGTGAAGCGGCGCGGCGCGTGCTCGCACCCGGACGGCTCCGCGATGTTCCTGGAGTCGACCATCAAGGCGTTCACGGACGACCTCGCGGCCCATGTCCTCGGCAATGGCTGCGGACGGCCCGTGGAGGGCGTTCTGCCGCTCTTCGAGGGCGGCAGGGCTCCCACGGGCATCCCGGGCGGCGCCGAGGAGGAGGAGAACGGCCCGGCCCGCCAGAAGATCTACGTCGACTGGACGCTGTGCCGCGGCCACGGCCTGTGCGCCGACATCCTCCCGGAGGTCTTCCAGCTCGGCGCGGACGGCTTCCCGACCGTCGCCCAGGCGATGGTGCCGCGCTATGCCGAGGCCAAGGCCCTGCGCGCGGTGCGGCGTTGCCCCGCCCTCGCCCTGCGGATCGAGGAGGACACCCGCGGGCAGGACACCTCCCGCAACAACCTGCCGGTCCTCTCCCAGGGCCGCGGCAGGCGCGCCCTGGGCCGCTGAGCCCCAGGGGCCGTCCCACCGGGACGGCCCCTGCAATCAAGGGCGTTCGGAACCAAGGGTGTTCGCCTCCCAGGCGCCACACGAAAAAGATCCCGCCGGATGGAATCCATCCGGCGGGATCTTGCTGTGGAGCTAAGGAGAATTGAACTCCTGACCTCCTGCATGCCATGCAGGCGCTCTACCAACTGAGCTATAGCCCCTTGCGTTCCGCCCGGTTTCCCCGGCGGCGACGCCAACATTACCGGTCGACCGGGTGCAGCACCAAATCGTTTACCCTCCAGGGCAGTACGCCCCGAAATGTCGGAATTTATGACCCGAAGGTCATGCCGTGACGAAGGAATAGAAGCGCTTCAGCGTGCAGTGTTCCTCGAGGAGCCGGCCGTAGATCGGCTCGCCCTCGAGTTCACGGTAGGTCTCGATCGGGTCGCCTTTTATGATCAGCGCCCGCGCGCATTCCTCGCACCAGTACTGGTAGTCGGGGTTCACCGGTTCCATGTCACGGACGATCGGCGTTCCGCTGCCGCACCAGTCGCACTTTCGCCTGTGTGCACCCATCGATCAGCTCCAGCTGTGGCCGCAGGCCGTGCACACGTAGGAAACTCCGCCGTTGTCACCGAGAAGCTGGGCGACGTGGACGGAGCCGCAGGAAGGGCAGCTGAGGCGGGTGATCGTGTCCCGTGTCAATGCTGCTTCGAAGAGGTGACCGACCTCTCCGAGGATGCTCGCAGGCATCGCTACTCCCTCCCGTCGGGCCGCGCCCCCTCCGGCCGTTTGATTCTGCCACGGCCGGACCAATACGGTCAGCGACGCCTCAGTACCAGTCCGGACACGGCAGCCTCCATGCCGTACGAACCGTGCGAACACGCACCCCAACGCGCCTCTCCTGAGAGGTATACGCCTGCGAGGCCCAAGTGACTCAAGACGGACCCGAACAGTTCGGATACCAGAAGATCCCGCCGATCTGAGCGATCGACGGGATCTTGTTGTCTGACTGTGGAGCTAAGGAGAATTGAACTCCTGACCTCCTGCATGCCATGCAGGCGCTCTACCAACTGAGCTATAGCCCCTTGCGTTCCGCCCCGCTCAGCGGGGCGAACAAGAAGAACTTTAGCCTGCGACCTGCCAGAAAGTGAAATCCGGGGCCCCGGGTCGCCCCGGCCGGGGAGCCCGGCTTCAGTCGTCGTCGCCGAGGACCGGCTCCGGCAGGGTGCCGGCGTTGTGCTCCAGCAGGCGCCAGCCGCGCGCGCCCTCACCCAGGACCGACCAGCAGCAGTTGGAGAGGCCGCCGAGGCTCTCCCAGTGCCGGGCCTGGAGCCCGAGGAGACGGCCGATGGTCGTACGGATGGTGCCGCCGTGGCTGACCACCACGAGGGTGCCGTCGTCCGGCAGCTTCTCGGCGTGCCGGAGCACCACGGGCGCGGCGCGGTCGGCGACCTCGGTCTCCAGTTCGCCACCGCCGCGGCGCACCGGCTCACCGCGCTTCCACGCGGCGTACTCCTCGCCGTGGCGGGCGATGATCTCCTCGTGCGTCAGCCCCTGCCAGACGCCCGCGTAGGTCTCGCGCAGGGCCTCGTCGTGCGTCACCTCCAGGCCGGTGAGCCCGGCCAGCTCGGCCGCCGTGGCGGCGGCGCGCTGAAGGTCGGAGGCGATGATCGCGTCCGGCTTGAGGTTGACGAGCAGCCGGGCGGCGCGGCGGGCCTGGGAGATGCCCGCCTCGGTGAGGGGGACGTCCGTGGAGCCCTGGAAGCGGCGCTCCACGTTCCAGGAGGTCTGGCCGTGCCGCCACAGGATGACGCGGCGGCCGCGGCCGGGGCGGCCCGCGGACACCTCGCCGGTGGCACTCATCGCCACTCACCGCCGAGCTCGGCGGCCTCCTCGGCGGCCTGGAGCTTGGCGTGCTCGGCGGCCTTGCCGCGGGTGGCCCTGGCGTCCTCGGGCAGTTCGAGCTCGGGGCAGTCCTTCCACAGCCGCTCGAGGGCGTAGAACACGCGCTCCTCGCTGTGCTGGACGTGGACGACGATGTCGACGTAGTCGAGCAGGACCCAGCGGGCCTCGCGGTCGCCCTCGCGGCGCACCGGCTTGGCGCCGAGCTCCTTGTTGAGCCGCTCCTCGATCTCGTCGACGATCGACTTGACCTGGCGGTCGTTGGGCGCGGAGGCCAGCAGGAAGGCGTCCGTGATCGACAGGACGTCGCTGACGTCGTAGGCGATGATGTCGTGCGCGAGCTTGTCGGCTGCGGCCTGGGCGGCGGTGTTGACGAGCTCGAGGGAACGGTCGGTAGCGGTCACTACAAGGCTTTCGATCGGCGGACACTTGACTTCACTCGACATCAAGGGTCTCACGGACCAGTGACAGCACCCCACGTGATTATCGCTTCACGTGGGGTGGCCTGCGGCGATGTGCCGACCGGTGTTACGAGGACGACGGGGCGTAGTCCTGGCCCAGGACCACGGACACGTCGGCGTTCCCGGACACCTCGCCCTTGCTGACCGCGCCCGCGGGCAGTCCGAGCGTCTTGGCGACCTCGGTGGCGTCGTCCTTGTCGGCGGCGTCGGCGTAGACGACCTCCGACGTGGCCTCGGCGGCCCCGGAGCCGCCGTCCTGGAACGAGAAGCCGCCGTTCAGCAGGACCACGCGGGCCTTGCCGGTGTTGTCCTTGACGCCGCTCGCGTTGCGCACGGACACCCGGATCGCGGCGTCCTTGTCGGGGCTCTTCGCGGTGCCGCCGAGGACGTCCTTGACGACGCTGGCGCTCGCCTGGGCGCTCAGCGTGCCGTCGGTCTGCACCGGCAGCAGGGCCGTCTTGTAGTCGCCGCCCTTGGCGAGGTCGGCGAGCCTGGCGAGGAAGGCGCCGAGGTCCTTGTCGGTCAGCGGCGGCTCGATGATCATGCCGAGCGTCTGGACGGTGGTGGTGGCGCCCTGCGCGTCCGAGGTCAGCTTGCGCAGCACGGCCTGCATGACCTGCCCGAAGCGCTCCAGTTGTGCGTTCTGTGCCTCGCCCGAGCCCTGGTAGGTGGCGTAGGCGACGGCCGACTTGCCGCTGAGGGTCTGCGCCTTGCCCTTGCGCACCAGGGGCGCGGTGCCCTTGGACTTGGCTTCCGGGTCGGGGACGTTCGCGTTGGTGTCGACCTCGATGTTGCCGATCAGGTCGACGAGGTTCTGGAGGTAGGGGGTGTCCAGCCGCCAGGTGCCCTGGATCTCGGTGCCGAGGACGGTGTCGATCTCGTCGCGGGTGCCGGAGGAACCGTCGTCGTCGACCGACTTGGCCAGCGTGGTCGTGCTGCCGTCGTCGCCCGAGAGCGCGAGGGCGTTGGGCAGCAGGACCGTGGTGCCCTGCTTGGTGGTGGTGTTGTCGACGAGCAGCGCCGTGGAGGTGCCGCCCTTCTTGGTGTTGTGCAGGTGGACGACGATCACGTCGCGCTTCTGGGCGCCCGTCGGTGTCGCGGTGTCCTTCTTGTCGTCCGACGACGTCAGGCCGGGCAGCTTCCCGGCGTACCAGAGGTAGCCGACGCCGCCGGCCGCGGCGAGCGCCAGGACGACCACGAGGGCGACGACACGCGCGCGTGCCCGTCGCTTGGCCTCCTCGCGGCGCTCGGTGCGGTTCTCGGTGAACTTCAGCCAGTCGATGACGTCCTCGGAGTCCTGGTCGGGCTCCTCGACGAAGGCGAACTGCTCGGTGCGGTAGTCCCGGTCGCCCCGCTCCTGGGTCACCGGTTCCTCGACCGGTCCGGCCTGGTGCGGGATGTAGGCGGTCTGCTCGGCGACCCGCGGCTGCTGCCCGCCGGCGGCGGTACGGCCGTAGGGGTCGTACGACGCCGAGTGGCCGCCGGTGTGCTGCTGCTGGTGCGTCCCGGTGCCGTAGGGGTCGTAGGACGGCGTCTGCGGCTGCTGTCCGGTGTCGCCGCCGTAGGGGTCGTACTGCTGGGCCTGCTGCCCGCCCGTCGCGTACGGGTCGTAGCCGTATCCCTGCTGTGCGTAGCTGTCGTACGGCTGCTGTGTCTGCTGCTGTGGCGGGACCTGTCGGTACACCGGCCGTCCGTACTCGTCGTAGCCGACGAGTTCGTACTGGTCGGCGCCGTGTCCTGCCGCCCCCGCGTCGTATCGGTCGTTCACCGGTAGCCCCTCTCGGCTCACTGCCTCACTCGCCGCGGTACAGCTCACGTTTGTCGATGTAGCGCACGACTCCGTCCGGCACCAGATACCAGATGGGATCTCCCTTCGCGACTCTCGCGCGGCAATCGGTGGACGAGATGGCCAGCGCGGGAACCTCGACCAACGACACTCCGCCCTCCGGGAGGCCGGCGTCGTCCAGGTGGTGGCCGGGCCGGGTGACCCCGACGAAGTGCGCGAGGGAGAACAGCTCCTCCGAGTCGCGCCAGGTCAGGATCTGGCCGAGGGCGTCGGCGCCGGTGATGAAGAAGAGGTCCGTGTCGGGGTTGAGCGCGCGCAGATCGCGCAGGGTGTCCACCGTGTACGTCGGACCGCCGCGGTCGATGTCGATGCGGCTGACGGAGAACTGCGGGTTCTCGGCGGTGGCGATGACCGTCATCAGATAGCGGTCCTCGGCCGGGGAGACATTCCGGTGGCTCTTCTGCCACGGCTGGCCGGTCGGCACGAACACGACCTCGTCCAGGTGGAACTGCGCGGCGACCTCACTGGCCGCGACGAGGTGCCCGTGGTGGATCGGGTCGAAGGTTCCGCCCATGACGCCGAGCCGGCGCTTGCCGGGGTTCGACGGGCCGTTTCCGGGGCCGGTAGGCATGTCCTGCTCTCCCATGCGTGCAGACCCTACCGGCCCCGCCTGAGAGCTCCGGCCGACAGTCGCGCGGGCGGAGCGAGGGGGCTGGCCGGGACTCAGCGGTCGCGGTTGAAGCGGGTGGTGATCCACAGCAGCAGCATGAGAATGATGAACGCGCCGCCACCGGTGGCCAGCGGGCTGATGCTGTCGTGGTTGCCGCCGTGCTCCTCGCCCTCGGCGGCGAGGGTGACCAACTGGGCAGCTGCGCTGTGGAAGCTCATCTTCGGCGTGACCTATCGGTGTGGGCGGGATAAAGACGTCGGCCCATCGTAAGCGGCTGCCATGACGTCGATCACGCCGACTCCACCGTTGGGGCGCCCGGGACGGACCGGCGGGCAACCTTCCCGGCGGTTCAGTCGTCCTTCTGCCTGTAGCCCCGCAACAGGAACCACGCGGTCAGCACACAGCCCACGACCATCACGATCAGTACGACCCGGAGCAGATTCCCCGCTCCCTGCTGCTCGGCCGCCCGCGCGGCCTCGGTGAGCCAGGCGGCCGAGGGGTTGTGCTCCATGACGCGGAACTCCTTCGCTGTAGTGCCCGTCCAAGGTAACTCCGCCTAGGCTGGGCTCTGCTTCGGGGGGCGCAAAGGGCGGAACAAGGCTCCGCAAAGGGCCGAGAGAGACCCATCCACTCGCACATGGGGGAAAGACATGTCCGACGGCCACGAGCACGACGGTCACGAGAACGTGCCGAGCAGGCAGCGCAGGCGTTTCCCGGGGATCTCCTCGCGTGCGTACGAACACCCCGCGGACCGTTCGGCCCTGGTGGCCCTGCGCAAGCTCAGCGGCTTCGACACGGTCTTCAAGGCGCTCAGCGGGCTGCTGCCCGAGCGCAGCCTGCGGCTGCTGTTCCTGTCCGACTCGGTGCGGGTGTCGGACCAGCAGTTCGCGCACCTCAACGACATGCTGCGGGATGCCTGTTACATCCTGGACCTGGAGAAGGTCCCGCCGATGTACGTCAACCAGGACCCGGTGCCGAACGCGATGTGCATCGGCCTGGACGAGCCGATCATCGTCGTCACGACGGGCCTGGTGGAGCTGCTCGACGAGGAGGAGATGCGGGCGGTCATCGGCCACGAGGTGGGCCACGCCCTCTCCGGCCACGCCGTCTACCGCACGATCTTGCTCTTCCTGACCAGCCTCGCCGTCCGGGTCGCGTGGATCCCACTGGGCAACCTCGCGATCATGGCGATCGTGACGGCGCTGCGCGAGTGGTTCCGCAAGTCGGAGCTGTCCGCGGACCGGGCGGGCCTGCTGGTCGGCCAGGACCTGAAGGCCTCGATGCGCGGCCTGATGAAGATCGCGGGCGGCAACCACCTCCACGAGATGAACGTGGACGCCTTCCTGAAGCAGGCCGAGGAGTACGAGGCGGGCGGTGACCTGCGCGATTCGGTGCTGAAGATCCTGAACGTACTGCCGCGCTCGCACCCGTTCACCACGGTTCGTGCCGCCGAGCTGAAGAAGTGGGCCGAGTCCCGCGACTTCCAGCGGATCATGGACGGCCACTACCCGCGGCGCACCGAGGACAAGGACACCTCGGTCACCGACTCCTTCCGCGAGTCGGCGTCCCACTACGCCACCCATGTGAAGTCCTCCAAGGACCCGCTGATGAAACTGGTCACGGACATCGCCGGTGGCGCGGGCGACCTGGGCGGCCGGGTGCGCCGGGGCTTCGGCGGCTTCACGAGCGCGCCCCCGAGGGACGAGCCGGGTCCGGACGGCACGGGCACGGACGGCGCCGACGGTCCGGGCACGGACGGTCCGGGCGACGCCGGAAGCAAGAACTGAGGGCACGTCTCGACGTCGGTCCGGGCGACCGCACGGTGCCCGGACCGGACGCTCAGACCTTGGGCTGCGACCCCGTCGCCAGGGACCCGCACAGCGCCGTCGCGCCGCCCGTGGCGTACGGGTCGGTGCCCGCCGGGCCGCCCTCCTTCGCGGTCTGGCCCGCGAGCAGCGGATGCAGCCGGTTCGTGGAGTCCTCGGCGCAGGACAGCGGGCCCGCCTGGACGTAGGAGACCATCAGCTGGGTCTGGTGCAGCCGCAGGTCCTCGCGGTCGAAGCGGAAGTGCAGCTCCCGGCGCACGGTGAACAGGGACGCCTCGGCCGCCTTCACAGCGGCCGCCGCCTTCTCGCCGGCGCCGGCGGCCACCGCCTTCAGCGCGTACACGAACGTGTGGTCGGCGGTGACCTCCAGCGTCGACGCGTCGGTCTCGGCGGCCTGGAGCGTGCCCTGCACCCGGATGCCGCGGTCGGCCAGCTGCGCCTGCGAGGAGTCGAAGCGGACCAGCCAGCCGGTCGGCGCGTGCCGGCCGTCCGCGGCCGGGTGAGCGAAGCTCTGGTCGAACTGGTCCAGTTGGTCGGGGTCCAGCAGCACCCGCACCGGCCGGATCTGGTCGCCGGTCAACACCTCCGGGTACAGCGAGGACCGCACGATGTAGTCCTTCGCGATGCTCAGCGCGTTCGTGACCTGACCGTCCGAGAAGTGCGCGGTGCGCCGCGCGGCCGGCAGCGGTATGCCCTCGGCGCCGATCCGGAACTGCGCGGCCGGACTGCTCGCGTACAGGTGGTCGGTGTCGCTCGCCCCGGGCACCTCACCCTCGGGGGCCAGCGGGATGACGGTCATCCGCAGCGGCTCGGCGGGCGGCCCGGACTCGGCGGGGCCCTGGTAGGGGTGCCGTACACCCATGTAGATCGCCGTGCCGAAGGCGACGGCGATCAGCAGGACGAGGACGAGGGCCTGCCGGGACAGGCCCCGGCGCACGGGCGCCCGCCTGCGCACGGCGGGGGCGTGGTCGGCCATCCGCTCCTGGGCGGAGAACTCCTGGAGGCGGGCAGCACGGATGAACGACTCGTCGAAGACGACGGATCGGTACTCTTCCTCGCCACCTCCGGGGCCGCCTTCGGGTGTCCCCTCGGGTGGGTCTGCGGACCCTCCCATATCTTCAAGGGTAGGTCGCGGAGAGCTCGGGTAAACGCCCCGCTGCGCGACAAGTTCTGACAGGTTCTCACCAGGATCGCCCGGCGGCTGCGAGTGGCGCCCGGCCCCTCGATCGACTGCCTGTCAGGGCGTGCGCGGGGTCGCCGGGACGGCCGGCGGCGAGTAGTCCGCGGAGGCGGAGGGAGCCGCTCCGCTGCCTTGCTCCAGGCCGGTGGAGGCCGGCGGCGGGACCTGGTCCCTGCTGCCCGAGGAGGCGCCGCGATAGACCGCCGTGAAGGCCAGCGCGACCATGCCGATGCCCATCACGAGGGCGAGCATCCAGGCGACGGGACGGTGCCAGCGGACCTGCTTGCCATAGGCGCCCGGGGCGCCGTAGGGGCCCTCCAGGATGTCCGTGTCGTCCAGATCGTCCAGGTCGGGATCATGGCCGAATCCGGCGCGGCCGTCGGGGCCGTACCCCTCCTCGTACCGCTCGCCCCTGCCATGGGCCCGGCGGGCCTCCGCCTCGGAGGCCTCCGCTCTCGCCTGGGCGGCGGCCAGGAGGCGCTCGACGGCGGTCGGCTCGTGCACCGCGGCCGCCTGCACGAAGGCCTCGTCGAAGACCACGGAGGCGAACTCTTCGTCCGACACCCCGCGGTCGTGGTCGTCGTCGGGCTCCCAGCCGTCAGGGAACGGCGTGCCCCCCACGTCCTCCGGCACGGGATCCAGAGTAGCCCTGGGGGGTCAATTTGGGCAGACGGTATGGAAATTCATCCGCCTTGTGAGACACCCGTCCTGCGGCACGGAGTCATTCCGGGGGCGCGTGTCGGGCGCATATGCCCTGGCCGTGCGCCATGCGCCCCGAGGGCCGCCGACGCGCGCCGACGGCCCGGGAACGGCCTGATTCAGCGCCGTACGTGCCCGTCCCCGGTGACGATGTACTTGGTGCTGGTCAGCTCCGGCAGCCCCATCGGGCCGCGGGCGTGCAGCTTCTGCGTGGAGATGCCGATCTCCGCGCCGAAGCCGAACTGGCCGCCGTCGGTGAAGCGGGTGGAGGCGTTCACCGCGACCGTCGTGGAGTCGACCAGTTGGGTGAAGCGGCGGGCGGCCTGCTGCGAAGTGGTGACGATCGCCTCGGTGTGACCGGACGTCCACAGCCGGATGTGCTCGACGGCCTTGTCCAGCGAGTCCACGACCGCGGCTGCGATGTCGTACGACAGGTACTCGGTCTCCCAGTCCTCGGCCGTGGCCTCGACGACGGTGGCCTTGGAGTCCTTGGCGTACGCCATCACCCGCTCGTCCGCGTGCACGGTGACGCCGGCCTCCGCGAGGGCGTCCAGGGCGCGCGGCAGGAACTCGGGGGCGATGTCCTGGTGGACCAGGAGGGTCTCGGCGGCGTTGCAGACGCTGACGCGCTGGGCCTTGGAGTTGATCAGGATCTCGATCGCCATGTCGAGGTCGGCGTGGGCGTCGACGTAGACGTGGCAGTTGCCGGTGCCGGTCTCGATGACGGGGACGATCGACTCCGAGACGACCGTCTGGATCAGCGAGGCGCCGCCGCGCGGGATCAGCACGTCGACCAGGCCGCGGGCCCGCATCAGCTCGCGCACGCTCTCGCGGCTCTCGCCGGGCACCAGCTGCACGGCGTCGGCGGGCAGCCCGGCACCGCCCACGGCGTCCCGGATCACCCGGACGAGGGCGGTGTTCGACTCGTACGCCGAGGCCGAGCCGCGCAGCAGCACGGCGTTGCCGGACTTCAGGCACAGGGCTGCGGCGTCCACGGTGACGTTCGGGCGGGCCTCGTAGATGATCCCGACGACACCCAGCGGGACGCGGACCTGGCGCAGGTCGATGCCGTTGGGGAGGGTCGAGCCGCGCACGACCTCGCCGACCGGGTCGGGCAGCGCGACGACGTCCCGCACATCGGCGGCGATGGCCCGCACCCGCTCCGGCGTCAGCGTCAGCCGGTCGACGATCGCCTCGCTGGTGCCGGCCTCGCGGGCCTTGGCGATGTCCTTGGCGTTGGCCTCGACGATCTCACTCGTACGGACCTCCAGGGCGTCCGCGATGGCGAGCAGCGCGTCGTCCTTCTCGGCCCGCGGCAGCGGGGCGAGGTCGGCGGCGGCGGCCTTGGCGCGGTAGGCGGCCCGGTTGACCGGGGACATGGAGTCGTACGGCGAGAGCGTGGTCATGAAAGAAGGGTAGTGCGGTTGCCGGACCGTTCCCCCGCGCATTCCGAACCGCGAGACAAGCCGCCCAGGGCCGCTCAATACGGATGGACACCCACCGGAGTCGCCGGTGGCGGTCCGTAGCCCTCGGCGATGCGCTGGTGATAGGTCTCGCGGTCGATGACCTCCAGGCCGACGATCTCCCAGGGCGGCAGTCCCGCGCTCTGCCGGTGCTCGCCCCACAGGCGCAGGGCGACGGCAGCCGCGTCGTGCAGATCGCGGGCCTCTTCCCAGTAGCGGATCTCGGCGTGGTCGCCCGCGTACCGGCTGGTCAGCAGAAAGGGGTGGTCGTGGGCGAGCTGTTCGAGAGCGCGCCGGACCTCCTTCAGCGGGGCCTCCTGGCCGGAGACCGAGAGGGTGACGTGCCACAGGCGGGGCAGGTCCTCGGGCTGCTCGTACCGGTCGCCGGCCGCCACGCTGGTCAACGCACGCTCCTCACCGGCCGCACGGGACGAGCCCCCACCGGCACTGCGGGACGCCGTTCCAGGGCGCACTCGTCTCACGACGGCCTCCTTTTCGCAGTGACCGACCCTGTGGTCGTGCGGAATGTGTCCCGTAGACAAAGTTGAGCAGGCCGCAAGGGCTCGCGGGGCGGTTTTGCGGAACGTCCACCTCAGGGCGAACTTTGAAACGGGGCGTTCCCCCTGTTTTCGGCCGCCTACGGCTCCAGGAGCACCAGGTCGTCGCGGTGCACGACCTCCCGCTCGTACTCCGCCCCGAGTTCCCGGGCGAGCTCGCGCGTGGACCGCCCCAGCAGCTGGGGGATCTCCTTGGCGTCGAAGTTGACGAGCCCGCGGGCGACCGCGCGCCCCGAGGTGTCGCGCAGCTCGACCGGGTCGCCCGCGCTGAACTCGCCCTCGACGGCCGCGATCCCGGCCGGCAGCAGGGACTTGCGGCGCTCCACGACCGCCCGTACCGCGCCGTCGTCCAAGGTGAGCGACCCCTGGGGCGTGGAGGCGTGCTGGAGCCAGAGCAGACGGTCGGCGGAGCGCTTGCCGGTGGCGTGGAACCAGGTGCCGGTGTCGCCGCCGGACAGGGCCTCGGCGGCGTGGATCGCGCTGGTCAGGACGACGGGGATGCCGGCGGCCGCCGCGATCCGGGCCGCCTCGACCTTGGTGACCATGCCGCCGGTGCCGACGCCTGCCTTGCCCGCGCTGCCGATCTCGACGTGGGCGAGGTCCTCGGGCCCGCGCACCTCCGCTATCCGCGAGGTCCCGGGCCTGCTCGGGTCGCCGTCGTAGACGCCGTCCACGTCGGAGAGCAGCACCAGCAGGTCGGCGCGGACGAGGTGGGCGACGAGGGCGGCGAGCCGGTCGTTGTCGCCGAAGCGGATCTCGTCCGTGGCGACGGTGTCGTTCTCGTTGACGATCGGGAACGCGCCCATCGCGAGGAGCTTGTCGAGGGTGCGCGAGGCGTTGCGGTGGTGAGCGCGACGGCTCATGTCGTCGCTGGTCAGCAGCACCTGTCCGACACGGACGGCGTAGCGCGCGAAGGAGGCGGTGTAGCGGGCGACCAGCAGGCCCTGTCCGACGCTCGCGGCGGCCTGCTGGCGGGCGAGGTCCTTGGGGCGGCGGCGCAGCCCCAGCGGGGCGAGCCCGGCCGCGATGGCGCCGGAGGAGACCAGGACGATCTCCCGCTCCCCGCCGCTGCGGCCCTTGGCGAGGACGTCGACCAGCGCGTCGACGCGGTCCGCGTCGAGGCCGCCGGACGCGGTGGTCAGTGACGAGGAGCCCACCTTGACGACGACCCTGCGGGCCTCGTGCACACCCTGCCTTGCCCCTGCCACCTGTGCTCTTCCCCCTTGCGCGGATGCCGGCTGCCTCCCCCGAAATCTACGCGAAGCGGATCGCGTGGTGCGCATCGGTCCAGTCCCCGGACAGCCAAAACGTGACCATTCTCAGCCACCCAAAGCCTTCAAGACATGTGCGTGTCGTCTGTACGCTGCCGCGCGTTAACCGGAGCGCAGGCTTCCCCGCGCCGACCTTGGAGTGACCGCAGTTGCCCACACCCCTGTCCAGCGTCCCGGCCAGAGCCCTGGTCGCGGCGCTCCTGGTCGCAGCATTCTGCGGCCAAGCCCTGGCCGCGCTGCAGCCGCACGTGCCGCTGCTGCTCGCCTCGACGGTCGTGTCCCTGGCCGTCGAGGGCGTGATGTACCGCTGGCAACGCGGCATGCTCTCGGTGTTCGCCAAGTCGCACGCTGACATCACCGTGCGGCACGTGCTGCGGGACCTGCTGCTGGTCGTCGCCCTGCTGCGGCTCGGCGAGCAGGACCGGGAGTCGGTGTACACGCCGCTGGTCGGGGGCCTGCTCGCCTTCTACGCCCTGCACTGCGCGATCCAGGCGGTCTCGGTGCTGGTGCGCCGCACCCGGACCCTGCCGGTGGTCACCCGCAACATCGACGCCTCCGCGCTGCGCCTTTCCACCGCCCCGCCGGCCCTGCTGCGCCGCCCCGGCGACCGGCTGCTGGTCTTCGGCCTCCCGACCACCGCGGGCCTGCTGGCCACGGCCGCCACGGACGACCCGCGCTGCGCCGCCCTCGGCATCGCGCTGTCCCTGGGGCTCGCCCTGGTGGGCCTGTACGACCTTCTCGTACGGCTGCTGCCGAGCCGCCGCCCGGCGGACGAGAACGAGACCCTTCAGTGGCTGGACGCCTGGCTGGCGGAGTACCGGCCGACGGCGGGCCTGTACTTCTCCGGTGGCGTCTCCTCGGCGTACCAGGCGAACATGTGGCTGGAACCGCTCGCACAGCTGGATGGCCGTCCGCTGATCGTGCTGCGTGAGCGGTTCATGGTGGCGAAGATCGGCCCCACCGACGTGCCGATCCTGTGTCTGCCGAAGGTGTCCACGCTGATGCGTCTGGAGGAGTCCTCGCTGGAGGTACTCATCCACCCCTCGAACTCCGGCAAGACCTCCCAGGTCCTGCGGATCCCCACGCTCAAGCACACCTTCGTCAACCACGGGGAGAGCGACAAGCTGTCGTCCTGCAACCCGTACGCGAAGGCGTACGACGAGGTGTGGGTGGCCGGCCCCGCGGCGCGGGAGCGGTACGCGCTGGCCGAGGTCGGCGTCGAGGACAAGGACGTGGTGGAGATCGGCCGTCCGCAGCTGGACGCCGTACGGCCGCAGGGGGAGGCGCCGGCCGGTGGACTCACCACGGTGCTGTACGCGCCGACCTGGGAGGGCTGGGACGGCAACCCGGGCAACACGTCGGTGATCGAGGCCGGTGAGAACCTCGTACGGGCGCTGCTCGCGGACCCGGGTGTGCGGCTGCTGTACAAGCCGCATCCGCTCACGGGGTCGGTCGACCCCCGGGCCGGGGCGGCCGATCTGCGGATCCGTGAGCTGATCCGGGCGGCGGTCCGGGAGCGGGCCGGCGGGCGGCCGAGCGACACCGCGGAGCTCGAACTGCGGACCAAGGAGCTGGACCGGCTGACCACGACCGCGGTGCGGGCGAACGCCGACCAGCTGGAGCGGATGCTGCTCCAGTCGGCGCCGGAGCCTGGGCGGGCGGACGCGGTGGCGGCGGCCACGGCGGCCTGGGAGGAGGCGTACTGGGCCTCGCTGCCCGAGGGGGAGCACCAGGTCTTCGTCGATGCGCGGCCCACGCTGTACGCCTGCTTCAACGTGGCCGACCTGCTGATCAGCGATGTGTCGAGCGTCGTCAGCGACTTCCTGGCGAGCGGGAAGCCGTACGCCGTGGCGAACACCAGCGGCCTCGCGGAGGACGTGTTCCGCAAGGCCTTCCCGACGGTGCGCGCGGCGACCGTGCTGACGCCGGACGCGGCCGGGGTGCCGGACCTGCTCGAAACGGTGCGACACCCCGAGAAGGACGAACTCGTCGAGGCGCGGGCCGAGTTGAAGCGCCATCTGCTGGGGCCGGACGAGCCGACGTCGCAGGAGCGCTTCAACGAGGCCGTACGGGCGCTGGGTTCGGCGGCCCGGGCGCACCGGGCACGGATGGCGGAGCGGATGGCGGCGGAGGTCGCCACCGAGATCCCCGACCAGCGGTCGGCTACGCCGCCGCAGCCCGCCCACCCGGCGTAGCCCCGCCGGAGGACCTCAGCACCCGGCGCGCCTTGCGCACCGCACGCCGCACGAAGGAGTCCGCGCCGCCGTCCCGGTAGCCGGGGTAGGCGCGGGCCTGGCGGGGTTCGGCGAGGTACACCGAGTCGGGGATGCCCGTGGCCGCGTCCCGGAAGTGCGGGTAGGCGAGATAGACACGGCGACCCTTCTTCTCCAGGAGGGCCGCCGGCTGCTTCTTGGCCTTGACGAACTCCACGACGGGCAGCAGGAGTTCGGGGCGCTGCTCGGCGACCAGGTGCAGCCGCAGCCGCTCGTCGACCTTCATGCGGCGGGCGATGCCGGGCGTCCAGAAGGCGTCCATGAGGGGCTTGGCGAGTTCCAGCTTGTGCCGGCGGACCTTCTCGCTGTCCTTGGCGTACTTGGGCCCGAACTGCGGCAGCAGGGTGATGAGTAACGGGCGCGTCATGAGCACGTCGCGGCGGTCACCCGCGGGTATGTGCTCGGCTATCAGGTTCATCAGGGCGCGCGCGGAGTCGAAGCGCAGGGTGTAGCCGCCGCTCTTCGTCACGTGCTTGCCGTCGTCGCGGCCCACCAGGTAGTAGCAGGTGTAGTCGGCGATCACGGAGACGCCGTCCGCCCGCAGGTACGCCTCCATCGTGAACAGCGCGTCCTCGCCGGTCCACAGGGACTCGTCGAAGCGCATGTTGTGCCGCGTCAGCAGGTCCCGGCGGAACAGCTTCTGCGCGCTCAGCGTGAACCTGATGTTGGACGAGAAGACATCCGTACGGTCGAGCGTCCTGCCCCACATCGACTTGGGCGCGCTGCGGTTGACGCCCTCGATGCGGCCGAGGACCACGTCCGTGGCGTTCCGGTCGGCCATCGCGACCATGCGCTCCAGGGCCTCGGGGCCCAGCCGGTCGTCGGCGTCCAGGAAGAAGACGTACCGCCCGGTCGCCTTGCCCAGTCCGACGTTGCGCGGGCCGCTGGGCCCGCCGGAGTTGTCCTGCCGGATGACGGTCACCTGCATGGGCACCCGGCCCGCGAACTCCTCCAGGCACTCCCCCGTGCCGTCCGTGGAACCGTCGTCGACGGCGATGACCTCGATGCGTCCCGGGTCGATGGTCTGTGCCTCGACCGAAGCCAGGCACTCGACGAGGTACGGCATCGCTTCGTACGCCCCGATGATCACAGTCACATCAGGCTGCGTCACGTTTCCCCCTTGTCAACAGGATATTTCCCCCGTATCGCCTCATTCGCTACCTGATAGACGGCTGGACGTTGCAAGCGGTTGCCTCAGGCCTGTGATTTGGTGGTCCAGATCACATCGCAAACTGACATGGCCTCAAGCTATTCGGGAAACGTAAGAGGCCCACGAGAAACGGCGCGGCCCCCGAGGATCACTCCTCGGGGGCCGCGCCGTTCGTGGGGTCCGCGGGTCAGCCGGCCAGGTCGTCCCCGGCCGCCGTCAGCCCGTGCGCCGGCACGGTCGCCGGCTCGGGGTCGGGCTCGGGCTCGGGGTCCGCGTCGGCTCCGGTCGCCGGCGTCTCCTGGCCGAGGTTGCGGGTGTCGGCCTTGAGCGCGAGGTTCGCCACGGCGGTGTTGAACTGCTCGATGGACGTCGGCTCGTCCGGTCCCAGCAGGTACCGCTTGAGGTCACCGCGGTCCTCGGCCAGCGGGTCGCCCGCCGGGTCGCGTACGGCGTCCAGCAGGCCGCCCAGCTCGGTGGCGGCGTTGGACAGGATCACCGCGGCACGCACGGCGGTGTTCTGCCGCTTGAACTCCTCCACACCCAGCTCGGCCGAGTCGGTGACGGCGTACGGCTTGCCGCTGGCGATGAAGTCGGACACCACGCTGGAGATGTCGGAGACCATCGCGTCGGAGACGTTGAAGCAGTCGTACAGACGCGGCTCTGCGCCCGTGATGACGCGGTGCTCGTGGCTGCCGAAGGAACGCCAGTACGCGGTGTTCCACTCGCCGCGCAGCCGGGCGACCTCCTCGTGCACGGCCGGGTCGACCACGCCGTCACGGGTGGCCTCGGCCTCGTCACCCTTGCCGTTCCCGGCGGACTTGCCGGACAACTCGGCGAGGCGGGTCTCGATCCGGGCGAGCTCGGCCTTGGCGGCGGTGCGCGCGGCGGCGTCGGCGGTGAAGCGCCCGTCGGTGGCGCGCTCCGCGGCGGCCTGCTCGACCAGGGCGGTGATCCGGCGGTGCGCGGCGCCGGCCTCCTTGCTGACGGTGCCGGTGAACGGGTGCGGCTTGTACAGGACGCGGACCGGCGGGTCGGCCTTCACCAGCCGCTCGACGATGTTCTCGCCGGCCAGCACGATCGAGGTGTTGCCCGGGTTGCCGTCCCAGCCCTCCCAGGTCGGTGCGTACAGGACGGTCGGGATCCGGCCCTCGGGGACCCCGCTCCAGCCCTGGATGGGCGCCAGCTGCGGGCGGCCGACCTCGACGATGTCGTCGTCGCGGACACCGACGTCCGCTATGGCGTAGCGGTCCCGGCCCGCCCGGCCGGCGGTCCACACCTCGTCGTAGACCTTGCTGTACGGGTTGACGCTGGCCAGCTTGTCGCTGTCGCCGTGGCCGATGAAGACGTGCTTCATGGTGGGCACGCGCAGCAGGTGGATGTTCTTGCCGACGTTCGCGGCGTACAGGGCGACGCGTACGTTCGTCAGGTCCAGGTTCATCAGGTGGACGCCGCCGGGCACGCAGATCACGGGGACCGTGGTGGGCGCCAGGTTGTTCAGGATGGCCCGCTCACGCAGGATGATCAGCGGCTTGGAGTCCAGCTGCTCCATGGTCTCCAGCCACATGTTGACCTGGTAGACGGAGTCCTTGGAGCCGGAGAAGTACAGCACCGTCTCGGGCCCGTACTCGGCCAGCCATTCGTCGACGGCGGCCAGGACCTTCTCGGCGTTCGGCGGGATCTTCGCGCCGCGCACGTACGGCACGAGCCCCAGCACGTACAGCAGGCCCAGGCCCACGGTGATGCCGATGCCGATGAAACCGGCGACGGCGGACTCCAGGGAGGCCGAGACGAGGATGCCGGCGACGGCCGCGAGGTCGAGGTGCAGCATCTTCTCGGCGGAGCGGTGCAGCAGCACGCGCGGCGGGGCGTCCGGGATGCGGATGCGCGAGGCCAGGTCGATGTTGCGGGTGGCGACCGGCATACGGCGGCGGTTGCGGATCAGGGTGACCAGCGCGCCGTGCGGGGCCTGGAGGCCGTAGAAGGCGATGAAGCAGGCGATCGCGCCGTAGTAGATCAGGTCGTCCGCGAGGCCGAGGCGGGCCAGCAGCAGGATCAGCAGCAGCTGCCGGATCAGGAAGCGGATCGACAGACCGGCCCGGACCTTGCTCAGGCGGTTGACCAGGTAGCTGCCCTTGCGGTGCAGATAGTGGTCCGCCAGGTACGTCACGGCGGCCGCCGCCGCGAAGGCGGGGATGCTCGGGACGAGCGCGGCCAGCATGAGCGCCGGGAATCCCAGCACCATGAGGGCCGCCGCGGCCAGCTCGGCCGCGCTGCCCACCCGGGCGACGCGAATAGCAGTGGATATCACGTAGGAACCTGCTCAGGAGAGGGGCCGGTCTGAAGGGGGAAGGACTCAGGCCCCTGTGAATTCTTCGTGAACGAAGATTCCCAGAGGCCTGAATTCCATAAGGCTATTAAATCTTGATTATGCCATGCCGTCCTGCCGGTCGAGGACGCTGGCCAGCGCCTGCTCGAAGCCGGAGGCCTGGCCTGCGGCGGCCGTCGGGTCCTGCTGGCGGACGTCGATGACATGGCCGGTGAGCTCGGAGAGCAGCACGTCGAGGGAGGTCCGGGCGACCGCCTCGGAGGAGAGCAGGCTGCCGGAAGGCTCCTGGCCGAAGGCCTTGGTCCGCATCGGCGTGGCGGTGCGCTCCGGGTTGATGCAGTTCACCCGAATGCCGTCACCGGCCCACTCGTCCGACAGGGCCTGGGTGAGGTTCACCATGGCGGCCTTGGTCGAGGAGTAGAGGCTGTACTCGGCGCGACCGCGGGTGTAGCTGCTGGAGGTGTACAGCAGCAGCTGGCCCTTGGTCTCTGACAGGTACTTGTACGAGGAGCGCGCGATCTGCACCGGGGCCAGGTAGTTGACCTTCAGCGCCTCCTCGATGGTGGCGTTGTCGGTCTCGGCCAGCTTGCCGATGCGCAGCACACCGGCGGTGTTGACGACGTAGTCGATCCGGCCGGTCTCCGCGTACGCCTTGGACAGCGCGTCGTCGACCTCCTCCGGGTTCTCCACGTGCGTGCCGGTGGTGGAGCGGCCCAGCGCGTACACCTTCGAGCCGTAGGACTCGGCCAGTTCGGCGATGTCCTTGCCGATGCCGTAGCTGCCGCCGAAGACGACGACGGTCTTGCCGGTGAGCAGCTCGCGGTAGGCCTCCTCGCTCACCTGCTCGGGCGCGGCGGTGGAGGCGAGCTGGAAGAGCTTGTCGGCGATGAAGACGTCGACCGGCTGAGTGACCTTCATGTTGTACTCGTCGCCCGCGACGACGTGGATCGGCACGTCCGGCAGGTACTTGAGCACGACGGAGCAGTCGTCCGTGGCCTGGAAGTTGGGGTCACCGGCGGCGACCTCGTAGGCCCGCTTGATGGTGGACAGCTTGAAGGCCTGCGGGGTCTGGCCGCGGCGCAGGCGGGAGCGGTCCGGGATCTCGGTGATGAACTCGCCGTCCTCGCCGTGCGTGCGCGTGACGATGATGGTGTCCGCGGACGGGATGGCGACGTCTACGGCCTGGAAGCGCTCCAGCGCCACGACACAGTCGTCGATCACACGCTGTGACAGCAGCGGGCGTACGGCGTCGTGGAACAGGACGTTGAGGTCCTCGCCCTCGGCCAGGCCCTCACCGAGGGCGTCGATGGCGCGCTCGGTGGTCTCGTTGCGCGTCGAGCCGCCTTCGATGACCTTCTTGACCTTGGTGAACCCGGCCTTGGCGACGATCTTCTCGATGTCCGGCACGTAACCGGGCGCCATCAGCACGATGATGTCGTCGATCGAGTCGGCCTTCTCGAAGGTGGCCAGGGTGTGCTCGATGACTGCCTTGCCGGCGATCTTCAGCAGCTGCTTGGGGATCGACAGACCCACCCGCTGACCGGTGCCACCGGCCAGGATCACTGCGGTGGTACGGGGCTTGGCTATGTGCTGGGACACAGGTGACCTACCTTGTGGCGACTGGGAACTTGGAAATGGTCCCACTTGTGGTTACCGCTGTGCAAGGTGAGCGTCCCCGGCCGCATATGTGCGCGCAACCTGGCATTCACCTTGTACGCATGGTCGATGGCGAGAGGCCCTCCGGAAGTTCCGGGAAATTGCTGTGAGTAACCGCACAGGCTCAGCGAAGCCGCAGCCGCTTGAGGCAGCGGTGCCCGAGTACCCGCACGAGTTCTCCCGAAGACGTCTGGTGGACGGTGCGCGACTTGGCGGCCGCGGTGTGCCGGACGGGCGCGGCGGCGGCCGCCGCGAGGGCTCCGTACAACGCCTGCGCGGCGGCCTCGGGAGCGATGCGCGGCTCGGCGGCGACGGCGGCCCCCGTCTCGTCCACCACGGACAGCAACCGCAGGTCACCGAGGACCCGCACCCCCGTCCCGCCGACACGCTCCGCCATCCGGGCGCCGATCTCGGCGGCGGCCTCCACGGCCCATCGCGGGGTGCAGATCTTCACATCGCCGGGACCGGGGGTGCACGTGTTCTTCATATGCATCACCGCGCCGTTCCGGACGAGCTGTGAATACAGCTCCGGGGGCAGTTCATTGGCGCGGAATTCCTTATTAAGATTCCGCAGCATTTCGGTCTCGGCGAGGGTGAGTGAGCGATTCGCGGCGTCCGGAACGGGACGCAACAGACCTTTCGGCAACCCGAGCAGTGTCTCGAATGTGCGCATCAGCCCCTCGCGGTCCCGGTCGTCCACCACGACCACGGTGACCCGCTCGGCACCGGCCACCCGCGCCCAGCGCTCGACGAGCCGGTCATGCCGGTGCCGGCGCCAGAAACTGGGGTTGGGCTTCTCGTACGGCGGCTTCCTGAGCATGTGCGCGAGCCAGTCCTCGTAGCCCATGCGCAGGCCGTTCTGCACGTACTGCTGCCACTGCGAGGGCATGATCCGGGCGAGCGGGCGCAGGGTGACGAGTACGTGCACACGGTCGCCGCCGAGCTGCTCGACGACCCGCGCGACGGTCTCGTCGTCGGGGGCGTCGGCGAAGAACTCGCTGCTCAGCACCGAGGTGCGCCGGCCCGTGGCGCCGACCTGCTCCAGCAGCCGCTGCCAGTGCCGCTCGGTGGGCGCGGTGTCGCCCATCATGCCGGTGCGGGCGCAGGCGGCCAGGACGGCCTCCATGGGGTGCCGGGTCCCGGCCGGCCACTCGACGCCGTGCCGGGCCATCTCGTCCTTCGCCGCGAACAGCGCGCCCTGGATCGAGGTGGTGCCGGTCTTGTGCGGGCCGATGTGCAGCAGCCGGGTCCCGGTGGGCAGCGGGGTGATCACGGCGCCGTCGGCCCGGAGTTCATCTCTCGTACAGTCCGTCTCCATGGTCAGAGGACGGTAAGAGAGGTTCCTGAGACCGCGCTGAGAGTGACCTGGGACACGGATGAGTCCCAGGTCTCCCACCAGCCGTTCCGGCGGTTACACGACCTCGACGCCCGGCCGTCCCGCCTCCACCCGCAGCTGAGCCAGGGTGCTCGGCGTGGCCGTCTGCGCGCGGACCGTGTCCACGACCCTGACCTGTGCGTCGATGCCGTCGCGGCGGATGTCGAAGAGGTGGTAGCCGCGGTGGGCGTCGAGGAGCTTCCAGTGCGGGTTGTCGGGCACGCGGGGGTCCCACTCGCGGTGGAACGCGGCCTGGTCCTGGTCGCCGTTGCTGGAGATGGACGTACCGACGAACTCGGCGCCGACGACGGCGGAGTCCGGGTCGGCGTAGTCCTCCTTGAGGTCGCTGATCATCGTCAGATGGCGGTCGCCGGTGAACACGACCGGGTTGCGGACGTGCTTCAGCTCCTCCATCAGGGCGTTGCGCTCGACCTGGTAGCCGTCCCAGGCGTCGTAGTACCAGAGTTTGCCCGGGCCGACCTGGAGGTCGGTCTCGGCCATCATGATCTGCGAGCCGATCATGTTCCAGCGGGCCGGCGAGTGCCGCAGCCCGTCGACCAGCCACTCCTTCTGCTCGGCGCCCAGCATGGTGAGCGAGGGGTCCTGGGCCGCCTCCTGGCTGGTGACCTGGTCGCTGCGGTACTGCCGGGTGTCCAGCACGCTGAGCCGGGCCAGCCTGCCGAACTCCAGGCGGCGGTACATCTGGATGTGCGGGCCGTTCGGGACGGCGCTCGCCCGGACCGGCATGTGCTCGTAGTACGCCTGGTAGCCGGCCGTCAGACGGGCCACGAAGGCGTCGTGCGTCTGCTTGTCCGGGTCCTGCGGGATCTCACCGGCGAAGTCGTTGTCGATCTCGTGGTCGTCGAAGGTGACCACGAAGGGCGCGTTCGCGTGCATCGCCGCGAGGTCGGGGTCGGTGCGGTACTGGGCGTACCGGTTGCGGTACTGCGCCAGGCTGTACGGCTCGCCCGTGCCCTCGTGCCGGCGCACGCCCGTCGAGGACGGCGTGGACTCGTAGATGTAGTCGCCGACGAAGAGCACGAAGTCGGGGTCCTGGTCCAGCATGTCGGCGTACGGAGTGAAGTAGCCGTGCTGCCAGTTCTGGCAGGACGCGAGGGCCATGCGCAGCCGGCCGCCGGAGCTGTGCGGGTGGGGCGCGGTGCGGGTGCGGCCGGTGGGCGAGAGCTGGCCGCCGGCGCGGAAGCGGTACCAGTAGGTGCGGCCCGGACGCAGCCGTCGTACATCGACGTGAACGCTGTGCCCCAGTTCGGGCCGGGCCTGGGCGACGCCGCGGCGCACCGGCTTGCGGAACCGCTCGTCCTCCGCGAGCTCCCACTCGACGGAGACGACCGAGTCGGGCATGCCGCCGCCGTTGAACGGGTCGGGGGCGAGCCGCGTCCACAGCACTATGCCGTCGGGCAGCGGGTCGCCGGACGCCACGCCGAGGCTGAACACGCCGTCGGGCAGGGGGGTTTCGGCGGCCCGGGCGGCGGTCGGCAGCCACAGCTGGGCGGAGGCCGCGGCGCCGAGCACGGCGGCCCCGGCGGTCAGGAAACGGCGTCTGTCGGTCGACACGGGTCCGGTCTCTCCGGTCATCGGCGAACTCCCTTGTCTCGCTGGCCTCTTGGACACTTCGGATGCTCATGCTTCAGGGCGGTCCGCCCGTTGAACGGCATACTTCGCGTGCATGACAAACACGGAGACAACGGAAGACCCGTCGCAGTGGTGCACGAACGTGCCCTGGCCGCGACGGGTCTGTCGGTGGATCAGTAGGTGAACCCGACGCCGAGCCTGGCCTTCGCCGCCACCGTGCCGAGCGTCCCGGCCCCGAAGGTGAACGAGCCGGTCGGGGTGATCCCGGTCGAGGTCGACCTGAACACCCAGACCGAGCCGGCGTCGGCGTTCTCCCCCGGTGCGCCGACGGCGAGTTCGGCACGGCCGTCGCCGTTGCCGTCGACGAGATGGGTGGCGGTGCCGAAGACGTCCTTGGTCTCGGCCGCGCCCGGCACACCGTCGGTGTTCTGGTTGACGCCCTTGGCGCCGGTGCCGGTCAGGCCGTTCGGGCCGCCGCGCAGGACGACAGTGCCGCCGGCGTCGCTCTGACCGTCGAAGTCCTCGCCGGGTACGCCCGTCGCGACGTCGGCGTACCCGTCGCCGTCGACGTCGGCGACCGAGATGTCGGTGCCGAAGCCGTCGCCGCGCTCGGCGGCGCCCGGAACCCCGGCGGTGTCCTGGTTGACGTACTTCGCCTTCGTGCCGACGGGCCCGTTCGCGGAGCCGGGGATGAAAGCGACCCGGCCGCCCTTGGGGATCGGGGTGTCGAGGTCGCTGTCGTAGCCGTCGACCGGACGGCCCACGACGATGTCCGCGTACCCGTCCCGGTTCACGTCGCCGACACCGACGGACTCGCCGCCCTGCACCCGCCAGTCCCGGCTGTCCCGGAGCACGACGCCCTCGGGCGCGAGCCCGTCGTCCGTGCCCCGCCAGTACGTGACGCGGCGGGCGTCGTACTCGTCTCCGTCGTTCATCGTGCCGACGACATCGTCGATGCCGTCGCCGTCGACGTCACCGGTGGCCAGATCCAGGAAACGGGGGTCGGAGTCGTCGACGACGGTCTGCTCACCGCCGCTCGCCGCGCCGTCCCGCCCGAACGGCCCCTTGATGACACGGAGTTTGAACATGCTCTCCACTGCCACCAGGTCCGGCGCCCCGTCCCCGTTCACATCGCCGACGGTGAGCTTGCCCCGGTCGCTGAGCCGGTCGTAGGTGTCGTGCCCGTACGCCAGCGCGGCCCCGCCGGACAACCCGTTCGGGCCGCCCCAGACGACCTGCACGAGCCCGGTCTCGGCGCCCCCTTCCACACTGTCCTCCCCGGTGACGCCGACTATGAGGTCGTCGTAGCCGTCCCTGTCGAGGTCCGCTGTGCTCACCGCGCTGCCGAACAGGTCGGCCGTCTCGGCGGAGTCGGTGACGCCGGGGGTGTTCTGGCTGACGACCTGCTTGGACGAGGTCTTCAGCCCGGTCGCCGAGCCGTACACGACGGCGACGTACCCGGCCTTCGTCTTCCCGTCGACGGTCGCCTCGGGCGCCGCCACCGCGAGGTCGGAGTAGCCGTCGCCGTTGAAGTCGTCGTGCCGCTCGGCGGCGGCCGGCGCGCCACCCGCCGACGCCTGCGATGCCGGGAGGACAGCGGCCCCGGTGACGGCCATGACGACCGCGAGACCCGTGCGGAGCGTGCCGCGCTGCTTCTTCATGTCGCTTTCTCCTGTGTCGCGTTCGTACGGGGGTGTGGTCGCCGTCAGTCGGCCGTCGAGGCTCCGAACAGGGCCCCGGTCGCGGGCAGGCCCATGGTGGCCGAACCGAACGAGAAGGAGCCGCTCGCCGTGACGCCGGCGGAGGTGGCGGAGAGGATCCACGCGGAACCGTTGCCCGCGTTCTCGGCCGCGTCGCCGACGACCAGGCCGTCCTTCTTGTCACCGTTGCCGTCGACCAGGGCGGTCTCCGCGCCGAAACGGTCCGCCTTCTCGGCGGTGCCCGGTACCCCGGCGGTGTTCTGGCTGAACGACTTGTAGCCGCTCGCGGTCAGCCCGTTCGCGCTGCCCCGCAGCACCAGCACGGTGCCCGCGTCGGTGATGCCGTCGAAGTCCTCCCCGGGCAGCCCGGTCGCCACGTCGAGGTAGCCGTCGCCATTGGTGTCGCCGATCGACAGACCCGAGCCCATGCCGTCGTGGTACTCGCCGGCGCCCGGCACTCCGGGGCTGTCCTGGTTGATCCACACCGGCTTGCGGGTGGTGGAGGCGCCACCGGGGCCGCCGTACACGACGATCAACGCGCCGCCCTTGGTGGGGAGTTCGACATCGCTGTCGTAGCCGTCGGCGGAGTGGCCGACGACGATGTCGCCGTAGCCGTCCTTGTTCAGGTCACCGATCTCGATGTCCTCGCCACCGATGATGCGGCCCTGTCCGTCCTTCAGCACGCCCTTGTCGGTGAAGCCGTCGGGCCCGCCGACGAGCAGCGACACCGCGCGGGAGTCGGACTCCTCGGTGGAGGTGCTGCCGACGGCCAGGTCGGCGATGCCGTCGCCGGTCACGTCACCGGCCGCGATCAGCCTGAAGAAGCTCATGTTGTCCGGGTCGACGGTGAAGCGCCTGCTGCCCGCCGATTCGCCACCGCGGGTGAACGGGCCGCGCAGCACGCTGCCGTCACCCTGGGCCGAGTCGTCGCCGTAAGGGTCGCCCATCATGGTCACATCGGGGTTCTTGTCCCCGTCGACGTCGGCCACGGCGAAGGCGCCCAGGCTGGTGGCCGGGATGCCCTGAAGGATGGTCGGCTCGGCCGAAAGACCCTTGGGGCCACCCCAGTTGACGACGACGAAGCGCCCCTCGTAGCCGCTCACCGGGCTCGACCGCATGGTCGACAGCAGGTCGGCGTAGCCGTCGCGGTCCAGGTCGGCGCTCTGGAGCCCGGAGCCGTACTCCGTCCGCGCCGGCGTCACTCCCGCCCGGCTCGACCAGGTCAGCACCTGCTTGCGCGAGGTCGCCGGGCCGCTGGACGAGCCGTACAGCACGCTGACGGCGCCGGCCTTCGTCTGCTTGCCGAGAGCGGTGCCCGGCGCGCCGATCGCCACGTCGGGATACCCGTCGCCGTTGAAGTCGTCGTGCAGCCGCTTGCTGCTCGGCGCCGGGGTCGTCGCCTCCGTGGCGGCGTTGACGGCGGGGACCACCAGCGCACCGGCGACGAGCGCGACGCCGGTGGCGAGCACCAGGCGTCTGCGGCGGGACGGGAGGGTGCGGCGGCGGGAAGGCGAGGGCACGGCAACTCCGGCGGTCGGAAAGGCGGTTGGAGCGCGTGACGAGGTTCAAGATCCTCATCCACGACGCCCAGTACGACTCACCGACCCACCGGGTGGTTGCCCTCGGATACCCCGGGAATTTTCCCGCCGTTCACCGATTCGGCCAGTGCCGGGGGGCGGGCACGACGACGCCGGGGTGCCTCTCGGCACCCCGGCGTCGTCGAATACGGCTGTCTAGAACGGCTCGAAGTCGTCGTACTCCCGCGACGCCTCGTCCCGTTCGGCGTCCTTGTCACGCCTGCGCTGTGCGGCGGGTCGCGGTGCCTCGAAGCGGTGGTCCTCACCGCGGCGCCCGAGCATCTCGGCACCGGACATCATCGTCGGCTCCCAGTCGAAGACGACCGCGTTGTCCTCGGGGCCGATGGCCACGCCGTCGCCGGCACGGGCACCCGCCTTCATCAGCTCCTCCTCGACACCGAGGCGGTTGAGCCGGTCGGCGAGGTAGCCCACCGCCTCGTCGTTGTTGAAGTCGGTCTGGCGGACCCAGCGCTCGGGCTTCTCGCCCCGCACCCGGAACAGCGGCTCCCCGCCGGACTCCTCGGGCGTCACGGTGAACCCGGCGTCGTCGACGGCCTTGGGCCGGATCACGATCCGCGTCGCCTCTTCCTTCGGCTTCGCGGCCCGCGCGCCCGCCACCAGCTCGGCCAGCGCGAACGACAGCTCCTTCAGACCCATGTGCGCCACCGCCGACACCTCGAAGACGCGGTAACCGCGGGCCTCCAGGTCCGGCCGCACCATCTCGGCGAGGTCCTTGCCGTCCGGCACGTCGATCTTGTTCATGACGACGATCCGCGGCCGGTTGTCGAGCCCGCCGTACTCCCGCAGCTCCGCCTCGATGATGTCCAGGTCGGAGACGGGGTCACGGTCGGACTCCAGCGTCGCGGTGTCCAGGACGTGCACCAGCACGCTGCACCGCTCGACGTGCCGCAGGAACTCCAGGCCCAGGCCCTTGCCCTGGCTGGCGCCCGGGATGAGCCCCGGGACGTCGGCGATGGTGTACACGGTCGAACCGGCCGTCACCACACCGAGGTTGGGCACGAGGGTCGTGAAGGGGTAGTCCGCGATCTTCGGCTTGGCGGCGCTCAGCACGGAGATCAGCGAGGACTTGCCGGCGCTCGGGTACCCCACCAGGGCCACGTCGGCGACCGTCTTCAGCTCCAGGACGATGTCCTGGAGGTCCCCGGGCTCGCCGAGCAGCGCGAATCCCGGCGCCTTGCGCCGGGCCGAGGCCAGCGCGGCGTTGCCGAGACCGCCCCGGCCGCCCTGCGCGGCGACGTACGACGTGCCGTGGCCGATCAGGTCGGCGAGGACGTTGCCCGCCTTGTCCAGCACCACCGTGCCGTCCGGCACCGGCAGCACCAGGTCCTGCCCGTCCTTGCCCGACCGGTTGCCGCCCTCGCCGGGCTTGCCGTTGGTGGCCTTGCGGTGCGGGGAGTGGTGGTACTCGAGCAGCGTCGTGATCGACTGGTCGACGGTGAGGATGACGTCACCGCCACGCCCGCCGTTGCCGCCGTCGGGCCCGCCGAGCGGCTTGAACTTCTCACGGTGGACGGAGGCACAGCCGTGGCCTCCGCTACCCGCGGCGACGTGCAGCTCGACGCGGTCCACGAAGGTGGTCATGGTAGGTGCCTCCAGCACTGCGAAAACGTACGTGTATGTCTCTGCTGTAACACGCGAAAGGCGGACCCGCCTTCCCGCACGGGAAGTGAGGTCCGCCTCGCGAAACGTTCGGTCTGAGCCGTTAAGTCAGAAGACTCAGGCGACCGGAACGATGTTCACGACCTTGCGGCCACGGTGCGTGCCGAACTGCACCGAACCGGCCTGCAGCGCGAACAGCGTGTCGTCGCCGCCACGGCCGACGCCCGCGCCCGGGTGGAAGTGGGTGCCGCGCTGGCGGACCAGGATCTCACCCGCGTTGACGACCTGACCGCCGAAACGCTTCACGCCGAGGCGCTGAGCGTTGGAGTCACGACCGTTACGGGTGGACGATGCGCCCTTCTTGTGTGCCATCTCTCCTCAGTCCCTTACTTCGCAGCCGCGGGGATCTCAGTGACCTTGATCGCCGTGTACTGCTGGCGGTGGCCCTGACGACGGCGGTAGCCGGTCTTGTTCTTGTAGCGAAGGATGTCGATCTTGACGCCCTTGTGGTGGTCCACGACCTCGGCCTGGACCTTGATGCCGGCCAGGACCCACGGGTCGCTGGTCACAGCGTCGCCGTCGACAACGAGCAGGGTCGAGAGCTCGACCGTGTCGCCAACCTTGGCAGTGGAAATCTTGTCAACCTCAACGATGTCGCCGACAGCAACCTTGTGCTGGCGACCACCGCTGCGCACGATGGCGTACACGCGGATCTCACTCTCTCGCTCGGGAACGGCACCCCCGCAGTCCAGCCGCCCGGCACGCGGACAGCCTCTCCAGGACACCCAGTGCTCCGGAGGAAGAGGTTTACGGGGATGTGGCGTGCCTATATCCACGGACACGCCGACGGTCAAGGTTACGGGGCCGTGGCCGAGGGGGTCAAACCGGGCCGGGCCCCAGACGAGTGCGGCCGGTCACAGGGACCGGCCGCACCACACGTCAGTCGTCGTGTGTCACTCGTCGGTGGCGGCGGAGACCGTGGTCTTCTTCGCCGTCGCCTTGGCCGCGGCCGTCTTGGCGGTCTTCGCCGCCTTCTTGGCCGTCGCCTTCTTGGCGACCGTCTTCTTGGCCGCGGTCTTCTTGGTGGCGGCCTTCTTCGCCGTCGCCTTCTTGGCCGTCTTGCGGGCCGTCTTCTTGGCCGGAGCGGCCTCCTCGACGCCCTCCTCCGCGGCCGGGGCCTGCGCCTCGGCAGCGGGCTCGGCCGGTGCCTCGCCCGCCGGGACGACCAGGACGGCCGCCTCGTCGGACGCGCTCGGCGCGGTGGCCTTGCGCACGGCACGGCGGCGCGGACGGGCCGGGGCGGCGCTCTCGGCGACCGGCTCGGCGGCGGCCTCCTCGGCCGGGGTCTGCGCGACCGGCTCGGCGGCGGCCGTCTCGGCGACCGTCACGACGGCGGCCTCGGCCCCCGCGGGCGACCCGGCGGGCGCGGACACCTTGCGGGTGGCGCGACGCCGCGTACGGCCCTTGGGTGCGGCCTCCTCGGCGGCCGGGGCCTCGGTCTGCACGACCGCGTCCTCGACTGCCGCGGGCTCGGCCTTGACGTCCGCGGCCGGCTCGGGCCGGACCGGGCGCTCGATCTCCTCGGCGACGGTCACGTCCTGAGCGGTGGGGACCGCCTCGGCCTTCCTCGGCGCGCCTGCCGGAGCCGACACCCGCCGGCCCCCGCGGCGCCGCGAACGACCGCCACGGCCCGCCGCGGCCTCCGCCTCGGCGACGCTGCTGTACAGCTCCTCGTCGGGCGCGAACTCCGGCTCGGGCAGCGCGGCCGGCTCGGCGGCCTCTGCCGCGACCTCTGCCTCGGTCTCCGCCTCCTCCTCGGCCGTCTCGGCCGGCTCGGTGGCGACGGACGCCTCGTGGACATGCTCGGGACCGGCACCGGCCCGCGCGCGCTTCTTGCGCTTGCCACCGCCACCGCCGGCGGCCGTCGGCTGCTCCATGTGCACGATGACGCCGCGGCCGTTGCAGTGCACGCAGGTCTCGGAGAAGGACTCGAGCAGGCCCTGGCCGACCCGCTTGCGGGTCATCTGGACCAGGCCCAGCGAAGTCACCTCGGCGACCTGGTGCTTGGTCCGGTCCCGGCCCAGGCACTCCAACAGGCGCCGCAGCACCAGGTCCCGGTTGGACTCCAGCACCATGTCGATGAAGTCGATCACGATGATGCCGCCGAGGTCGCGCAGCCGCAGCTGGCGGACGATCTCCTCGGCCGCCTCCAGGTTGTTCCTGGTGACGGTCTCCTCGAGGTTGCCGCCCTGACCGGTGAACTTGCCGGTGTTGACGTCGACGACGACCATCGCCTCGGTCCGGTCGATCACCAGCGAACCGCCGCTGGGCAGCCAGACCTTGCGGTCCAGCGCCTTGGCGAGCTGCTCGTCGATCCGGTACGTGGCGAAGACGTCGACCTCGGAGGTCCACTTCGAGAGCCGCTCGGCCAGATCCGGGGCGACGTGCGAGACGTAGCCGTGGATCGTCGACCAGGCGTCGTCACCGCTGACGACGACCTTGGAGAAGTCCTCGTTGAAGATGTCGCGGACGACCCGGACGGTCATGTCCGGCTCGCCGTACAGCAGCGTCGGGGCGTTGCCGTTCTTGGCCTTCTTCTGGATCTCCTCCCACTGCGCCTGGAGGCGCTCGACGTCGCGGCGCAGCTCGTCCTCGCTCGCGCCCTCGGCGGCGGTGCGCACGATGACGCCCGCGTCCTCGGGGACGATCTTCTTGAGGATGGTCTTCAGCCGGGCCCGCTCGGTGTCGGGCAGCTTGCGGCTGATGCCGGTCATCGAGCCCTCGGGGACGTACACGAGGTAGCGGCCCGGCAGGGAGACCTGGCTGGTCAGACGGGCGCCCTTGTGGCCGATCGGGTCCTTCGTCACCTGAACGAGGACCGACTGGCCGGACTTCAGGGCGGACTCGATACGGCGCGGGCCGTTGGCCATGCCCAGCGCCTCGAAGTTGACCTCACCGGCGTAGAGCACGGCGTTGCGGCCCTTGCCGATGTCGATGAAGGCGGCCTCCATCGACGGCAGCACGTTCTGGACCTTGCCCAGGTAGACGTTGCCGACGTACGAGGTCGACTGCTCCTTGTTGACGTAGTGCTCGACGAGCACGTTGTCCTCGAGGACGCCGATCTGCGTACGGTCGCCGTGCTGGCGGACCACCATCACGCGCTCGACCGCCTCGCGGCGGGCCAGGAACTCGGCCTCGGTGATGATCGGCACCCGGCGGCGGCCCTGCTCACGGCCTTCGCGGCGGCGCTGCTTCTTGGCCTCCAGACGGGTGGAGCCCTTGATGGACTGCACCTCGTCGGACGGCTCGGCACCCCTTTCCCGCGGGGGACGGGGCTCGCGGACCTTGACGACGGTGCGCTCGGGGTCGCCGTCACCGGGCTCGTTGTCGGCGGAGGAGTCACCTGCGCGACGGCGACGGCGCCGACGGCGACGGCTGGAGGAGCTGGACCCGGAGCCGTCGTCGCGGCCGTCCTCGGCGTCCTCTTCCTCCTGCTCGGCGGTGTCCTCGGCGTCCTGCTCAGCCTGCGCCGCGGCGGGCTCGTCGGTGTCGTCGCCCTCGGCGTCCGACTCCGCGCTCTCGCCGCGACGGCGGCGACGGCCGCCACGCCGGCGGCGGCGACGGGACCCGGTCTCCTCGGTCTCCTCGCCGTCGGCGATGTCCTCGGCGCCCTCTTCGGCTTCCTCGGTCTCGTCCTCGGCGGTGGTCTCCGCGACCTGGGTCTCGGTCTCCTCGGCGAATCCGCCGCTGCGGCGCCGGCGACGGCGCCTGGACGCGCCGGCCTGCTCCTCCGGGAACTCCTCGACGTCCTCGGTCTCCGCCTCCGCGGCGGCAGCCTGGGCGGCGCGCTCGGGCGTCTGGAACTGGGGCTCGGTGAACACGGGCGCCTGGAACACGGCCACGGAGGGCCGCGCCCGGCGCGGTGCGTCCTCGGTGTCCTGCTCGGACTGCTCGGCCTTGGCGGCGGCACGGGCGGGCTCGGCGAACCCGGCGGCGGCGCGACGGACGACGCGGCGCCGGCGACGGGGGCCGGCCTCCTCACCGCTCTCGGCGGGGGCCTCCTCGGCAGCGGTCTCGGGGACCTCGGGGGTCTCCGCCGTCACCGGCTTCTCGGTGGACTCGGGCGTCTCGACGGGGGCCTCCTCGGTCACGCGCCGGGTGGCACGGCGACGCGTGCGACGCGGCGCGGCCTCCTCGGCGGCCTCCACGGGCTCGGTGGTCTCGACAGCGGCGGGGGTCTCGGGCGCCTCCGTCTCGGCGGCGGCCTCGGCGTCGTCCGGAGCACCGACGGGCGCGGACACCCGGCGGGTGGCACGGCGGCGGGTGCGACGCGGAGCGGCCTCATCGGCCACCTCGGCGGCGGCCACCTCGGCGGCGGGCGCCTCGACAGCGGCGGTGGTCTCAGTGGCGGCAGGGGCCTCGGCGGCAGCGGGCTCGGCCGCCTCGACGGGCGCGGGGGCACCGGCGGGTGCCGACGCGCGGCGCACGGCACGGCGACGCGTACGGGGCGCGGGCGCCTCGGTGCTCTCCGCGGCGGCGGCCGGGGTCGCTTCCTCGGTGACCGGCGCGGCGGCCGTCACGGGAACGACGGTCTCGGCGGCTTCGGCGGCCTCGGGCGCCCCGGCGGGCGCGGAGGCACGGCGTACGGCACGGCGGCGCGGACGACCGCTGGGTGCGGCCTCCGTCGTCTCCTCGGCCTGCTGGGTCTCTTCGTCCTCGGTGGCCTCGGGAGTCACCTCGGCCTCGACGGCCTCGATGTTCTCATCGGGCTTCTCGGCCTCTTCGGTCACGGCCGCGACATCGGCTGCCTCAGCGACCGGTATGGCCGGCTCGACAACCTCCGCGGGCTGCGCCTCGGTGGCGGCCACGGGCGGTCCCGCCGGGCGGGACGCCGCACGACGCCGGCGGCGCGGCGGCAGGGTGTCGCTGGGAGTGTTCAGTTCGGAACCCTCGGTGGGTTCGGTCGGTTCGAGCATGCGGGCGTTTCTCCCGTCAGGCTCCCGGGCGCCGCGCCTGGTCCGGCGGCATGCCGGTGACGTCCGCGGCTCGCGCGGTGCGCGACTGCCGCCGTCCGGGGCGCGGGCGCCGCACGGGAGCTCTCTGTGTCCTGTCTCGCCGGTTCCGTACGCCTCATGCGTACGGCCTGGCGAAAGTCTTCTGGTCGGTGCGCTGCCCGACCCAGGTGGCTCCCGAGTACGAGGGCTGCGCTTCGACGTACGTCCCTGCGCGGAACCTTCCTTACGCCGGCGCCGGCGCGGCGGCAGCGGGCTCGGCCTCGGTTGGGGCCGTCGCTGCCTCGCGGTCGGGCGCGAGCGGGTCGGTCACCGTGCCTGTCTCTTCATCGAACAGCCCCTGCGCCAGCCTGGTCACCGCTGCGGGGACCGGCGGCGCCAGGTCGGCCACGGCGCGGAGACCGGACAGGACGTCGTCGGGTCGTACGGCAGGCGTCACGTGCCGAACAACCAGCCGCAGTATCGCACAGGGCTGGTCGGTCGGCCTATCAGCCTGGGAACTGTGCGTTTCTGTTGTGTCCGACGCGCCTGACGCGGCTGCTGCTTCTTTCGCGTCCGTCGCGTCGGTGCTTTCCAGTTCGACGACCGCGGGGCGGGCGTCGAAGGTACGCACGCCGTTCTTGGTCATGCGCTGGACCTCGACGGATTCGGCGGCGTCGAAGGCGGCGACCGCTCGCGCGGCGTCGGCCGGGTCCACACCGTCGAGCCGCAGCTCCCAGACGGACGCCGTGAGCCGGTCGGCGAGCCCGGAGACCCGGGCCTCGACCGCGTCCACGATGTCGAGCCCGGTGGGCAGCGACTCGTCGAGGAGCACTCTCAGCTGCTCCGGATCACGCGCCTCGGTGAGGGCGATCTCCAGATACTCCGCCTCACTGCCCGTGCCGGTGGGTGCGGCATTGGCGTACGACACCTTCGGATGCGGCGTGAACCCCGCCGAGTACGCCATCGGCACCTCGGCACGGCGCAGCGCACGCTCGAAGGCGCGCTGGAAGTCACGGTGGCTGGTGAACCGGAGGCGGCCGCGCTTGGTGTAGCGCAGTCGGATGCGCTGCACCGCGGGTGCGGGCGGCGGGCCTTCGGGCTGTCGCTTGCCCAGTGTCGTTCAGTCCTTCGTGAGAGCGGTCGTACTGCTACCAAGAGTACGTGTCTCGCGGCCCCGCGGTTCCCGCGCGGGCACGGCTTCACGCTCCCGGGACTCCCCGAACAGCATCCGCCGGAAGTCGGCGCGCGCCTGCCGTGCGGACTCCCGGGCGGTGGCGAGGGCCTGCCGGGTGGCCCGGCCCACGCTGCGCGCCGCCTCGGCGACGGGCCGCAGCACCGCGTCCCGCACGACATGCCCGACGGGCGTGAGCACCGTGCGGTACACCCAGCGCACCGGCTCGACGAAGGTCCACCGGAAGACGTTCGCGAGGAACCGGCCGACGGCGAGCGAGATGTGGCCGGCGATCCGCCAGGCGTGACCGAGGGCGTCCCAGATCTCCGTGCCGACGACGGCGAGCACCCGGCCGACGGGGGTGAGGACCCACCGGTACAGGCCCAGCGCGGGCAGCACGAGCAGCACGCGCACGATCCAGTACAGGGCGATGCCGATGCCGGTGACGACGGTGCTCACGAGCCACGCGACGCCCTTCGCGCACCAGGCGACGGCATGGCCGACCGGTGTGAGGACCCACTCGTACAGCCACAGGGCGGGTACGACGAGGAGGTACCGCGCCAGCCAGGCCCCGGCGCCGAACACCCCGAGGCCGATGGCGGCGAGCACCGCGCCGAGCCCCTTGAGGACCCACAGGACGGCGTGCCCGATGGGCGTGAGCACGCGCGCGTACAGCCATGTCAGCCCCGCGCCGATCCCGCGCGCGACCCACGCGCAGGCGTGCCCGACGGGAGTCAGCACGTACCGGTAGAGCCACACCAGGGGTATGACGAAGAGCACGTTCCCCAGCCAGGCGAGGCCCTTGGCGACCGGCACGACGACGTACCGCCACAGCGCCACGAACGGCCACACGAAGACCGCCCGGCCGAGCCACAGCAGCGCCCGGCCCACCGGCCGGAGCACCGTGTCGTTCAGGAAGCGCCCGGCGACGACGAGGGCGTCCCACGCCATCCGCACCGGCACGACGAGCACGAGCACGACGATCCGCACGGGCACCCGGATCGCGACGGCAAGACACCCCTCGGGCGCCTGGTGCTGCTGCTGCCGAGCCGGTGGCTTCTCAAGGTCCATATCCGTCTAGACGCCGGAGCCGCCTGTCCGGATCCCATTGCACCCCACAACTATTTCGGGCTCGGACACGCCGGAGACAACACCCGGCCCGGAGCCGGGCGTTCGCGTTTGCGGGATGTCCGGAGGGGGTGAAGAGTGGAGGGGAGAGGCCCGGGTCGGCCAACAGTTGATGCGGTACCGCGCACAGCGCATCGGGAACCATCATGGCCAGAACCACTCGCCGATACGTCCTTCACGGGGTCAACGCGTCTCTCCTGGCTGCGGCACTCGCACTGCCGGCCGGTGTGACGAGCGCGGTGGCGGCGCAGCAGGCGCCCGACGCGGGCAGGCCCGAGGCCCTCATACAGACGCCACCACCGCCACCACCACCGCCCCCGCCCTCGCCTACCCCGACGACAACGTCTCCGCCGGCTCCTCCACCGCCGCCCGAGCCCGAGCCCCCACCGCCCAAGCCGCCGCCGCCCGATGACCCGCCGTCCAGTGACGAGGAAGAGGAGCAGGAGCAACAGCAAGAACAAGAACAGGAGCAGGAGCAGGAGCAAGAACAGGAGCAAGAACAGCAACAGCAACAGGAAGAGAAGGAGAAGACGAAGGAGCCGCCGTCGGAGCAGACGCAAGCGGTTGAAGAGGTGACGACGACGCTCAGCGCGAAGCGCGAGGACGTACCCAGGGAGCTGACGGCGTCCGTCGACACAGTGACCGCCACGCTCCGGGCGTCCGAATCCCCGGACACCACACCGCAGGACCGGGGAGCGGTCACCGACAGCGCGAAGGAACTGGCCTCGGCGCTGGAGGTCATCAGCGACGACAGCACGCCGGCCGAGGTGCGGGAACAACTGACCGTGCTCGTGAAGCAGGTGACCGCCACTCTGGAGGCCGGCCAGGCTCCGGACGTGCCTCCCGAGGACCGTTCGCGGCTCTTCCTGGTGGTGAAGCGGACGACTGCCGCGTTCGGCCTGGTCGCCGATGCTGAGACGCCCCAGGGCGTGCGCGAGCCGACGGTGGCGGCGATCAAGGACACGAACGAAGCGGAGGAACAGGACAAAGGGAGGGACGAGACGGGCGTGACGACAAGTTCCTCACTGGGTCTTGTCAGTGACCGGCATATACCCGAGAAGCAGCGGCAGAGGCTCGCGGAGATCACTGCGGAGGTCAGCCGGCTGATGAAACGGGCGACCGACCCCGCGGCATCGCCGGAGGAACGGGCCGAAGCTCGGCGGGAGATGAAGGACCGGACCTCCCGGATGAAGGACGAGCAGGAGGAAGCCGCCTCGGCTCAGGAACCGCCGGACTCTCCGCTCGGGGAGGCCGCCGAAGTGTGCACCAACGCCGTGTTCGAGGCCGTTTCGCAGCGGGACCTCTCGAAGGGTCTGGAAGCCGTGACGCCCCCGGCTTGGGACAGCACCGGGGTCAAGGACTTCTGGAAGGCCAGCGACAAGGGAAACGACGTGCTCGACGTCCGCGCCCAGTTGGAGAACGACGAGCACACCCACGCCCCCTTCGAGGTCGCGCCGCTCATCACCGGGCTCGCAGAGATCGTCGAGGGGAAGGACCTGATCGGGAAGCTCGGCGGAAAGCCGGCCGCACACTGCCGACAGACGGCCGTGTACCTACAGGAGGAAGGCATCACGACGGGGAGCTGGCTGCCGAGCGACGAGGGATAGGCCCCTCGTCACACACCGGCGGACTTCAGCAGTTCCGCCATGGACACCTCCGCGTCGGCCCGAATGCTCGCGGCCCCGTACCTGTCCAACTCCGTTCGCTCTTCCCGCAGGTCGCCCTTTGTCTCCCAGTAACGAAGCGAGGAGATGGAGGAAGCGGGCCGGACGCCCGGCGACCAACTCGTCGTCACGAACCGTGGTTTGCGTGTCACGTTGATGAGGTTGTTGTTGTGCCGGACGCGCCCGCTGTAGATGATCTGTTGTCCGCACAGCACCCACGGGCAGTAATAGCGCTTGTCGCTTTCGTGCCACGTGTAGTGCGCCTCACTGAACTCGTCCACATCGAGCTTTCCCCGGTCCTTTCTCATGTAGGAGATCTGCACATTGACGCTGACCGTGTCGTAGTGCGCTTCTCTGGGAAGCTGAAAGACGCGCCTGGTCGAGAACTCCTGCCCGACTTCCAGCCACTTGCCGGCGCCGTAGACGTGATTGCTGCTGATCGTGGTCTTCCTGAGATCACCGATGTAGAGCTCGGCCTCCCCCAGCGTGTTTCCCAACTCCCCGGCGGTCTCTCGCCACTCCTCCACCAATTCCGCGTCCCTGGGCACTTTGGAGTATGCGGCGGCCCTGCCGCGGACCGTGTAGATGTCATTGATGACATAGACGGGAATTCCGCCGGTGTTCTTCACGGAGAACGTCAGTGGCACATGGACGAACGGCAGCTCCCGATCCGCCCGTGCCGCCCCGAAATCAGCCTTCAGGGTGAGGTGCATGGGGGCCGCCGTCGGTTGGTACATGGTCGAGTAGGCCAGGCTGACACCGGTCAGGAGCGCGGTGGCCACCACACCGGCCGCGAATCTCTTGGGCCACGGGGCGCCTTTCCAGCATTTCGCCCGCACCAGAACGGCGAGCGCCCACACCGACCAGGACCAAAGGGGCAGGAACATCAGCAGGTAGGGCGTGTACTCCATCTCTTCGAGCCACATGAAGAGCAGGAGACTGGATGTGGCCAGCGCGATGAGCACCCCGACCAGCACGACAGCCCCGGAGATCCTGAACTGACGTCTCCCCCAGTAGTCGAGCACGGTCACCGCGGCCAGGCCCTGCACAAGGCCCGTCAGCACGAAGAGCACGCCGGTCATCCGTTGCGCGAAGGTGAGCGCCCCGGACGCGTCCGGCCATCCGACGGCCGCGCTGAGCACCATGGACGCCAGCAGTCCGGCCATCATCAGCACGAGCGTCGCGTGTCTTCGCCAGGGGTGGTCCGGCCATGTGCCGCTGTCGCCGCCGCGCCAGCAAATGGAGGTCGTGTCCTCCAGGTCCGTATCCTCCGGAAAGCCGTGACGGCGGAGAATCCTGCGCAGCTCCCCCACCGACCAGGCGCTGCCCGCCGTCTCACCGCCAACGGTCACCCGGCGAAAACCACGACTGTCCGGTGCCTCGACGACGACCCATGGGCGGATGCTCATGCCACCAGGCTCGGACGCGGCCCACCCGGGCGCACCCGGGGCTCCCCCGTTCGGCAGCCCTACGGCGTCACGTCCGCGGGGCCCCGGCGTCGTACCAGGAACTTGCCGAGCTCCCACAGCGCGAGCAGGGCGAGCGGTGGGATCAGGGTCCAGGCGAACTCGCGCAGCTCCAGTTCCGTCGTGCCGAGCAGGCGGTTGAAGCCGTCCATCTGGGTCACCATGATCGCGAGGACGAACTCGACGAGCATGGCCCAGTTCATCTGCTTGCTGTCGAAGCTGGCGGTGGTGAGCACGGTGTCCGTCTCGCTGCGGCACTCCAGCGCGGCCACGATCAGGCAGAGCGCGAAGGACGTGAACGCCATCGACTGGCCGACCTTCACGCTGTCGAAGTGGGACTCGCCCAGCTGGATCATGGAGAGCAGGCCGATGGTGATGGCCAGCCCGGACAGCCCGACCGTGATCATCACGCTCTTCGTCAGGACCGGTTCGCCGCGCGGGCGCGGCCGGCGCTCCATCAGCCCCGGGCTCTGTCGGTCGAAGCCGAGCGCGAAGCCGAAGGCCGCGTTGACAAAGAAGTGGATCCACAGCACCTGCGGCGGGGTGAAGGGTTCACCGGAGGCGATGTTGAACAGGGTCGCGCCGAGGAAGGTCAGCACGAACACGACTAGCAGCACGAGCACGAAGCGGATGTACTTGGTGAGGTTGTCGTAGATCTTGCGGCCCTGCTCGACGGCGTAGACGATCGTCGCGAAGTTGTCGTCGGCCAGCACCATGCGTCCGGCGTTCTTGGCGACGTCCGTGCCGGATCCCATGGCGATCCCGACGTCGGCGGCCTTGATGGCCGGGGCGTCGTTGACGCCGTCGCCGGTCATGGCCACCACATGGCCCTTCTTCTTCAGCGTGTCGGCGAGCAGCACCTTGTGCTCGGGGGCGACCCGGCCGACCACGCCGATGTCGTCGATCCGGGCGAGCCGCTCGTTCTCCGGCAGGGCGGCGAACTCCGCGCCGAGGACGGCCTCGCCCTCGATCCCGAGCTGCCGTGCGATGGCGGCACCCGTGACGACGTCGTCGCCGGTCACCATCCGCACCCGGATATGGGCGGACTGGGCGTCGGCCACCGCGGTCCGCGACTCCTCGCGCGGCGGGTCGACCATGCCGACGAGGCTGGTCATCTCCAGGTCTGTGACGTATCCGAGAAGGTCCCCGTCCGGGTCGAACGTCGCGGGGTCGAGGTCGCGCCGCGCGGCTGCCATCACGCGCAGGCCCTCGCCTCCCATGCGTTCGATGTGCTCCTGGGCCCGCCCGCGAGCCTCGTCGTTCCACGGGACGGCCCCGCCCTGCGCCAGCGCGGTGGCCGCCCGGCCCGTCACGGCGGGCGCGGCGCCCTTCACGAAGCACCGCACCACGGGCCGGCCCGCCGCGTCCGTGGCCGAGTTGAAGGTGGCCATCAGCTTGTACGAGGGGTCGAAGGGCAGCGTCGCCAGCCTTGGGAACCGTTCCCTGGTGGCGTCGATGTCCAGGCCGGCCTTGTGGCCGAGCACCAGCAGGGCGCCCTCGGTGGGATCGCCGACGACCCGGCCGTCCACGAGCTTCGCGTCACAGGCGACCAGGTAGGGCAGGATCGCGTCCTCGATGTCCGGCGCGCTGCCGACGGCGTGGTGAATCCTGCCGGCCAGGCCGTACCCGGTGCCGGAGACGGTGTAGCGGTCGCCCGGGTCGAGCACCTCCACGACCGTCATCTGGTTCATGGTGAGCGTGCCGGTCTTGTCGGAGTTGATGGCCGAGGTGAACCCCAGCGACTCCACCGACGGCAGGTCCTTCACGATCGCCTCGCGCCGGGCGAGATCGATCCCGCCGATCGAGAGGATGGTCTGCGTGACGGTGGGCAGGGCCTCCGGGATGGCGGCGATGGCCAGGGACACGGCGCTCACGAACAGCGCGTCCCACGCCTCGTCGCGGCTGCGTCCGAGCACGAACATCACGATCATCGTCAGTCCGGCCGCACCCGTGATCCACAGGGTGAGCCGGTCCAGCTCCCGGGTCAGCGGGGATGCCTCGCGCGGCGTCGCCGAGAGCATTCCGGAGATACGGCCGAGCTCCGTGCCCGCCCCCGTGCCCGTGACCAGCACCGTCGCGCTGCCGTGGGTGACGGGCGTGTTCATGAACGCCATGTTCGTCCGGTCCCCCGGCCCCAGGTCGTCGCCGGTCAGCGGGCCGGAGTCCTTGGCGGCGGGCACGCTCTCGCCGGTCAGCGCCGACTCGTCGATCTGGAGGGCGTTGGCCTCGACGATGCGGCCGTCGGCCGGTACCTCGTCCCCGGCGGCGACGAGCACGACGTCGCCGACGACGACCTCCTCCGCCGGGATCTCGGACTCGGCACCGTCCCTGCGCACTCGGGCGGTCGCCTTCATCATCGACTTGAGGGCGTTCATGGCGCTCTCCGCCTTGCCCTCCTGCCGCATGCCGACCACCGCGTTGAGGACGGTCAGCACCAGCAGCAGCACCCCGGTGCTCCACTCCTTGATCACCAGGGAGACCACGGCGGCGGCCACCAGGACCAGCTGCATATAGCTGCGGTACTGCGCGAGATAGCGCTTCCAGCCGGGCAGCGGCTTCTCCTCGGGCAGCGCGTTCGGACCGTGCGTCCGCAGCAGCTCCGCCGCTCGCGCCGAGGACAGTCCCGTGGCCGGATCGACTTCGAGCGCGACGGCGACGTCCGGCGCCGACAGCCGGTACCACTCCCGGCCCTGCTCGGCCTGCCCGTCCGGGGCGTCCGTGAGTGCGGTCATGACGCCTGCTTGCCCTTCTCGCCTCTGCCCTTCTTGCCCTTCTTGCCCTTCTTGCCTCCGGTGGCCGACTCCGCGTACGGGTCGGGCGAGGCACCCTCCGGGGCCTGGTTCTCCAGCTCACGTCTGACCTTGGCCAGGTCGCGGCGGGTCCGGTTGCTGACGCGCGGATACTGCGGGTCGATGTCCATCAGGGTGTGCGCCAGCACCCCCGCGGCGCACAGCCGCGCGAACCACTTGTGGTCGGCCGGGATGACGTACCAGGGCGCCCATTCCGTGCTGGTGGCGGACAGCATCTGCGAGAACGCCCGCTGGTAGTCGTCCCACCGGGCCCGTTCACGGACGTCGGCCGCCGAGAACTTCCAGTTCCGCTCGGGGACGTCGATGCGCTTGAGGAAGCGGATGCGCTGTTCCTCCTTCGACAGGTTCAGGAACAGCTTGACGACCTTGAAGCCGTTGTCGGTGAGATAGCGCTCCCAGTCGTTGATCTCGCGGTAGCGCCGCTCCCACACGTCGGGGCCGCGTGCCGCCTCCGGCAGTTTCTGCCGGGCGAGGTTCTCCGGGTGCACCCGCACCACCAGGACCTCCTCGTAGTGCGACCGGTTGAAGATCCCGATCTCGCCGCGCCGGGGCAGGCGGGAGGCGTAGCGCCACAGGTAGTCGTGGTCGAGTTCCTCGGTGGAGGGCACCTTGAAGGACGACACGCTCACGCCCTGCGGATTGACGCCGCTCATGACGTGCCGGATGGTGCCGTCCTTGCCGCCGGCGTCGAGCGCCTGGAGGCAGACCAGCACCCCGTAGGTGTCCTGGGCGGCCAGCCGCCGCTGGTAGTCCGCGAGCAGCTCGATGCCGCTCTGCAGGAGCTGCACGCCTTCCTTCTTCTTCCGGACGCCCGCCTTGAAGCCCGGATCGAAGTCCTTCCCCAGTCGCACCTTCGTGCCGGGCTCGACCCGCAAGGGCTCGATGAAGTCCGCTATACGTGCGGCCCTGTCGTCGCCCATCGCCACCTCGCCCTTCCCCGTCCGACCCACGGCACGGTCACGGTCCGTCCCCACAGACCACCGCGAAAGGGGCTCCCCCGCTTCACCCTCCGGGGGTGGTTCGTCAAGGGCGACCGGCGGGAACCGGCGTGACCGGTTCGAGGAGGCGGCGTGGGGTGTTGATCGCCCTGGACACGGGGTCGCCGGCGGAGTCCTCCGGCTCGAATCCGGGTCCGGGCTCGATCAGGACCTCGGGGACCGGGACGACCGAGCCGCAGTCCTGGCAGCGGCCCTCGGGGTCGAGCAGTCCGCCGTCCCGGTCGTGACGGAGGGCGCGCCGCACTCCCGCGGGTGAGTAGAACGCGTCTCCCCAGTTCATCAGGGCGCGTACGACGGGCCACAGTTCGACGCCCTTGGCGGTCAGGCGGTACTCGACACCCGTGTCGGCGTCCTCGTCGCGGGTCAGCACGCCTTCCTGCACGAGGGACTTCAGCCGGTTGGCCAGTACGGCGCGCGGGATCTTGAGCTGGGTGGCGAAGTCCCCGAACCGGCGCACCCCGAAGAACGCGTCGCGAACGATGAGGAGCGTCCACCGTTCGCCCACCACTTCCAGGGTGCGCGCCAGCGAGCAGTTGCCGTCCGCGTAGGTGCTGGGGAGTGTCATGCCCTCGATTCTAGCCGCACCGGTTCACTGACTGAACCGAGCCGTGCTACGGTCGTTCCGCGAGGGCGGTTCAGTCACTGAACTGCCACATCCGAGCCCGTGGAGGCTGCCCCATGTACCAGTTCCTTGTGTCCTTCACCGTCAAGCCGGAGAACCGCGACGACTTCGTCCGGGCGGCCCACAGGACCGCCCGTGACTCCCTGGCGAACGAGCCCGGCTCGCACCGGTTCGAGGTCGTCGCGGACGAGGAGAACGCGGACGTCTTCTACCTCAACGAGGTCTACGAGGACGTCGACGCGTTCAACGCGCACGCGGGCGGCCCGTACTTCGCCGCGTTCTTCGCCGAGGCGAGTGGTTACGCCGAAGGTCCGACGTGGCTCATGCGGGGCAATGTCGTCGCCGACGGGCCCGCCGGTCTGCGGTCTTGAGTGACTTCAGGGCCTGCGGCGGCTCAGGACCCGCTGCGGCTCTGGGCCTCCGCCTGAGCGATGGCTTCGGCCTCGCTCTCGGCCATCGCCATCGTGACGCCGAACGCCTCGGCGATGTGACCCGCGGCCGACATCACGCGCGCGGTCCCCACGACGGGGGCGATCGCGACGAGCAGGTCCTGCAAGTGCTCGACAGTGAACTCGGCCCTGATCGCGGGGTTGATGTGGGCCATGTACGAGATCGCGGGTGCGTCCATGGCAACGAGGGCGGCGATACGGGACTGGATGAGCGTCCGCTCGTCCATGTTGCAGTGCTCGAGGGAGTCGATCGTCATCGCGGCGATCGTGTCGAGCACGGGGGTCTCGGATGCAGTGGCCATGACGGGGCCCGCCTTCCGGTGCTGTAGGGAGTGGAACCGCACCCACCCGCTCTACGTGGGAATCGCCCCTGGGTGTCCGGCGGTTGCCACTCAAGCGTAGGCGCGGTCCCTGCACGGCGCGCGTCGAGCCGGACGGGCCCTGGCCGCGAGCCGCACGGAGCGGGCTGGGTCGTGGGCCACGTGGAGCGAGGCTGGATCGTGGCTACGACGTGGAGCGGGGCTGGGTCGTCGGGATCCTCGACGTGAAGAACATCGCCAGGGCGCAGGCGAAACCGAGGATCGCGAGAGCGGCACGCAGACCGTCCAGCCGGGCTTCGGCGTTGGCGTCCAGCGCGGCCTGAGCGACCTCGTCGTCGACGCCCGCCTCGTCGAGGGCGGACTTCAGCTGAGCGTCCGACAGGAACGTCACACCGTCCTGGATCTCGACGGCCGCACGGTTCTCGACCTCGGCGGGGATCGCCGGATTCTGTTCGATGCCGGCCAGGAAGGAGGAGCCGAGCGCGGCGATCAGGATCGACCCGGCGAGCGCCGTGCCGATCGAGGAACCGAGGTTGGTGACGGCGTTCTGGACGCCGCCGACCTCCGCGCTCTGCTCGTCCGGCACCGCCGAGACCGTGACCGACCCCAGCTGGGACGCCAGCGCGCCCGTGCCCAGCCCGATCAGGAGGAACGGGATCGTCACGATCTCCGCGCCGGCGTCCGCGTCCAGCGCGGCCATCAGCACCACCGCACCGGCGAGCAGCGCGAGGATCCCGAGCCTGACCACCCGCCTCGGCGAGACGTCCGGCAGGAAACGAGGGATCAGGGTCGCGGCCGCCAGCAGGGTCAGGGAGAGCGGCAGGAGGCGGGCACCGGTCTCCAGCGCGGACAGGCCCAGCGCGATCGACAGATAGAGGGGTACGACGAAGAACACGCCCATCAGGACCAGGTACTGGAAGAAGAACATGGTCAGGCCGCCGGTGAACTGTCTGTTGCGCAGCAGCACCGGGTCGATGAGCGGATCCCTGTGCCGCTCCACGAGGCGGGCCTCCCAGGCGAGGAAGAGCCGGATCAGCAGCACGCCGGCGAGCATCAGCCACACGACCGGCGAGACACCGAGCCACGCTGGCGCGTCGGGCTTCGGCCGGAACCAGCCCCACTCGCCCGAGCGCAGGACGCCGTAGACGAAGACTCCGAGGCCGAGGGCGCACAGTGCGGCGCCGACGAGATCGATGCGCGGGCGCTCGGCGCCCACGGCGTCGGAGATACGGCGGGCGAGCAGCAGAATGACGAGCACCACCAGGACCTCACCGGCGAAGACCCAGCGCCATGACAGATACGTCGTGGCCAGACCCCCGATGAGCGGCCCGAGCGCGATCGCCACGGCGCCCGCTGCCGCGACCAGTCCGTAGGCGGCGGGACGTCGTTCGGCGGGGAAGTTGCCGGCCACCAGCGCCACGATCGCGGGCAGGATGAGCGCCGCCCCGATGCCCTCCAGGAAGGACCAACCGAGCAGCAGCACCGGCAGGTTCGGCGCGAGCGACGTGGTGAGGGAACCGCAGCCGTAGATGCAGCAGCCGATCGTGAAGGCACGTCTGCGGCCGATCAGCGCCCCTACCTTGCCGCCCGGGACCATGAACATCGCCATCACCAGCGTGTACGCCGTGATGGCGCCCTGGATCCCGGTCACCGTCGTGCCCACGTCGTCGGCCACCGCCGCGATGGACACGTTCATGACGGAGCTGTCGAGCGCCATCAGGAACTGGCCGGCCGCGAGCGTCCACAGGACGAGCCGCGCGGGCTCCCCCGCCGGCCCGTGCCCGCCGGTCAGCTCGCCACCCGGGTCACGTCCGTCACCTTGCACGTCACCTTCTGCGTGACCCGGTCCACGCCTCCGACCTCGGTCCGCACGGTCTGACCTGGTGCCACGGTCGAGGACGCGGTGCCACCCTCCGACACCCGTGTCCCACTCGCGGCAACGAACTCGATCGTGATGGTGTACGTCGACGCCTTCGAACTGTGGTTGTGGATCTCCACCCTCGCCGTCGCCTGCTGCGTCGCCGAGTTCACCGTGCATGACGTGATCTTCACGTCGTCCGCCGGCGGATGGTCGGTGTCGTTGTTCACCACGACGATGACGACGACCAGGATCACGGCGATGGCGACCACGAACGCCAGAGCCCCGACGCACCCCCAGAGACACGCACGACTGCGCTGCTTCCCCTGCGGCGGACCGGCGGGAGGCCGCGCCCAGCCTCCCGAAGGGGGCTGCCCCTGGGGCGGTTCCTGGGGCTGACGTTCCCAGTGAGGCCCGCTCGTGGGCGGCCGACTCCCCGGCGGCTCCCCCTCGGGCGGCTCACTCGGCGTCATCCGGACCTCCTTCGTACCGGTCACCGCCACGCTAGAAAGCCGACGACCACCCCACCAGTTGGAGAGAGCCGGGCGGGCGGCGAGGAGCGTCCCGGGGGTGCTCAGCGGGAGGTCAGGGAGGTCTCGGACTCGACGCGGGTGAGCTTCTCGGGATTGCGGACGTAGTAGAGGCCGGTTACGCGGGCGTTCTCCACGCGGAACGCCAGCACGCCGTCGATCTCACCGTCCAGGCGCAGGAGGAGTCCCGGGTTGCCGTTGACCGTCGTGGGCTCGCCGGTGAGGACACCGCCGGCCTTGTCGGCGCTGCCGGCCATGTAACGGAGCACCTTGTCGGCGCCGACGACCGGCTGCAGGGCGGCCAGCTTGAAGCCGCCGCCGTCGCTGACGAAGACGACGTCCGGGGCGAGGACGTCGAGCAGCCCTTGCAGGTCCCCCGTCGCGAGCGCGCGCTGGAACGAGTCCGACGCCGCCCGGGCCTCTTCCGGGGAGGCCGGTGTGCGCGGCCGGCGGGCGTCGACGTGCCGGCGGGCGCGGAGGGCGATCTGGCGTACGGCGGCGGCGCTCTTGCCGATCGCGGCCGCGATGTCGTCGTAGCCGAAGTCGAAGACCTCGCGCAGTACGAAGACGACGCGTTCGGTCGGCGAGAGCGTCTCGAGGATGAACATCAGCGCCAGCGACAGGTTCTCGGACAGCTCGACGTCCTCGGCCACGTCCGGCGCGGTGAGCAGGGGCTCGGGCAGCCACGGCCCGACGTAGGCCTCCTTGCGGCGCTTGAGGCTGCGCAGCCGGTTGAGGGCCTGCCGGGTGGTGATCCGCACCAGGTAGGCGCGCTGGTCCTGCACCTGCGCCAGGTCGACCTTGACCCATCTCAGCCAGGTCTCCTGAAGCACGTCCTCGGCGTCCGCCGCCGATCCGAGCATCTCGTAGGCGACGGTGAACAGCAGGTTGCGGTGAGCGACGAATGCCTCGGTCGCGGGGTCGGTGACGTGGTCGTTCATGTGGTGCGCTTCGCTCTCTCGTGGTGGGCCGCGATTGCCGACGGGCACAGCCGAAGGGGGGTATCGGCGGCTAGGCCGCAGGGCGAGCGCCGGCCTTGCGCGCCCCGGACGCCAGCTGCTTCAAGGTGAACCGGCAGGCGAACTCCTTGACGCCTGCGCCGAGCCGCCCGCTGATGTGGAGCGCGTTCACCCTGTCGTCCGGGTAGGAGAACTGGGTGACGCCCGCGTCCCGGCCGAGGCTCAGACACTGCCCGCCGAACAGCAGACGGACGGAACCCGGTGTCCTGCCCGCGATCCGGCGCAGGACCGTGTCGGCGGCCCCGGCACCCAGCTGCACTGCGGCCTGGCAGCTCATCCGGAACGGCCGGTCCGTCATGACCGCAGCGTCCCCGGCAGCGACGATGCGCACGTCGTCCACGCTGGTCAGCGTCGCGTCGGTCACCAGTCGGCCCTCGGTGTCGGTACGCAGACCGCTGCGGGCGGCCAGGTCGGGGACACGGAATCCCGCGGTCCAGATCGTCACCGCGCTGGACACCTCACGGCCGTCGTCGAGACGTACGGCATCGCGCGTCACCTCCGTCACGCGCGCGTGGGAGCCTTCGACGACGGTCACCCCCAGGTCGGCGAGCCGACGTGCGACCGGGCGGCGGACCCGGGCGTGCAGGGAGGGGCCGAGCACATCGCCGCAGACCAGGGTGACCTTACGGCCCCCTTCCGCCAGCTCGGCGGCGGTCTCCAGGCCGGTCGGACCGGCCCCGACCACGGTCACCGGATCCGTCGCGGGCGCGGCGGCCAGCGCCGACCGCAGCCGCTCCGCCCCCTCCAGGTCCGACACCGAATAAGCGAACTCCGCCGCTCCTGGCACACCGGGATCGGCGGCGCCGCTGCCCACGGCGTAGATGAGGTAGTCGTACGCGAACGTGCCACCGCCCGCCAGCGACACCCGCCGCTCGGCGGCGTCGATACGGGTCGCGGCATCGACCACCAGCCGGACGTTCCCGCCCAGCACCTCGCCGAAGCCCTCGACCGCGTCGTCGGAGCCGGTCACGAGCTGATGCAGCCGGATCCGCTCGACGAAGTCGGCACGCCGATTGACCAGGGTCACCGACACACCGTCACGCCGCGCCAGACGATTGGCCGCCGTCACACCGCCGTACCCGCCGCCGACCACGACCACCTCGACGTTCTTGCTCATGATGTCTCCCTCGCCGTTTTGAACTCGGCATGGAGACACCGGCCACGCGGGCGGTGTAACAGCCCTCGGGTGAGACGTGGAGCACAGCGGCAGCTCAGTAGCCGGTGCCGCGCTTGACCTTGTCCCGCTCCTTCCCGTGGGTCGCCCCCTTGTCGTCCAGGGTGCGGCACGCGTCGACGATGTCCTCGGTCAGGCGGTCGATCTGCTCGCGGCTCAGGGTCTCCTTGACCAGAGCACGCATGATCTTCACCCGCTCCGCGTCGGGTGGAAGCGTGTACGCCGGCACCATCCAGCCGCGCTCGGCGGAGAGCTGCCACGCGACATCGGACTCGTCGTAGGGGTGGTCCCCGGCGAGCCGGAAAGCGACCAGCGGCAGCTGCTCGAGGTCACTCCCGATCACTTCGAAACGGCCGCTGTCGCGCAGGTTGTCCGCCAATTTGCGGGCGTTCTCCTGCATGGTCCTCATGACATATGTGTAGCCCTGGCGACCGAGCCGAACGAAGTTGTAGTACTGCGCGAGCACCATTGACGCGCCGGTGGAGAAGTTCAGCGTGAAGGTCGAGTCGGTCTTGCCCAGATAGTTCTCGTAGAACACGAGGTCCCCGGCCAGGTCGGATTCCTCACGGAAGACCAGCCAGCCGATGCCGGGGTAGACCAGGCCGTACTTGTGTCCCGAGACATTGATCGAGCGCACCTGCTCCAGCCGGAAGTCCCATTTCGAATCCGGGTACAGGAACGGCCACACGAATGCGCCGCTGGCCCCGTCCACATGGATCGGAATGTCGAGGTCCCGCTCCTTGCGGATGTCCCGCAGCAGTTTGTCGATCCCGACGACGTCGTCCTTGTGGCCGGTGAATGTGGTGCCGAGGACGGCCACGACACCGATCGTGTTCTCGTCGACGTGGGGCGCCACGTCCTCCGGGCCGATCGTGTACTTGTCCACGCCGAGCGGCACGATCCGGGGCTCGACGTCGAAGTAGCGGCAGAACTTCTCCCACACGACGTGGACGTCCCCGCCGAAGACAAGGTTGGGGCGGTCGGCCGGGAGATTCGCCGCCTGGCGACGCTGCCGCCACTTCCACTTCAGCGACAGCGCCCCGAGCATGATCGCCTCGGACGACCCCTGGGTCCGGCACCCGGTGGTCGGGCCCGGAGCGTTGAAGAGATCTGCGAGCATACGCACGCAACGCTGCTCGATCTCAGCGGAAATGGGGTACTCCGCGTGGTCGATGAAATTCCGATGGAGATTCTCAGCGATGATCCGCTGCGCCTCCGGCTCCATCCAAGTGGTCACGAATGTGGCGAGGTTCCGCTGCGGATCGCCCTCCATGGCGAGATCCACATCCAACAGCCTCATCGCGTCCGTAGCGGACATGCCTTCCTCGGGAAACGCCTCCGATGGAGCGGGCATGGTCAGAAATCGATTACCGAAAAGATCCGCGTCGCCACGCTTAGTCATATGACAATTCAAACAGCGCCATCCGGGATCCCACCGAGGGACACGCCGAGGCGGAAAAGGACAGAGACAGAAGCGGCCGAGTGCGACTCGACCCAGGGCCACCGATGAGTTCCGCCGGCGGTCTCGTCGGTGCCCCTGGGGGTAGCCCTTGCCTCCGAGGGCTTCAAGGAGTCGGAGGGGGCTGCTCATGAGCTCGTTCTCGCGTGATGTCCCCGGCCGATCCGCCGGTGGTCCGGGACGCCCTCTGGGAGGAAGGCGTCCCGGACACGGTCACTTCGAGACTGTCACCTTGAGCGAGTCCAGATCCGGGCTCGGAACTGGCCTGCCGGTGCTCGCGGTGGTCGCGTTGGTCGCGGACAACGGCTGGGAGGCCGGGCTCTGCGCAATGGCACCCTTGTAGTACGGGGTGTACGCGTAGGTGCTGTCCACGCCGATGGCCCTGCCGATCAACGGGACCACCTTCGCGTCGACGGAGCCGTTGCCGCCGAACACGGCCACGTGGTTCAGGCTCGCCGACGTGCGCATCATGTACCACTTGGTGTCGTACGTCAGCGAGGTGACGTCGGTCCACAGCAGCGGCCCGAACGTGGTCATCGCCGACGACGCGGAGACGCCGCCGGTCCAGCTGTTCACCGAGGCCACCGCGGCGTTCGACGGCGACGACCACCAGAACTCGGCGAGCCTCGCGGCGACCGGCGCCGGACTGCCGCCGAAGCGGTAGTAGCTGTACTTGCCGGGCCAGTGGGGCAGCTTGCCGGCGTTGTACGCCTTGGTCAGCGCCGACTCGGCGTCGGTCCCCACCGTGATGATCTTCGTCGTGCTCGGGCTGTACTTGTTGAGGTAGCCGTACACGGACGGGGTCATGGTGGAGCCCTCGGTCAGCAGTACGACCGCGGTGCCCGAGGTGCCCATGGCGCCGGCGGCGGAGCTGGCCGCGAGGGCGTTGTGGTAGTCGGTGCCGGTCGCCAGGAACACGTACTTCGGGGCGCTGGTGATCGTCTTGGCGACAGCCACCGAGGTGGAGTAGCGCGAGACGTCGGACAGCCGCTTGGCGACGTATCCGAGCGAGGTCACCTTGGACGCCACCGAGCTGCTGAGGATGCTGGTGCCGCCGACCAGGTAGACGGTCTTGCCCTTGGGCAGCATGCGCTTCAGCTCGCTCTGGACGGAGGAGTCCAGACCCGTGCGGGAGGTCATCAGCACCGGTCCGTGCTTCTTGCCCGCCAGCGAGGTCGCGGTGGTGGCGTACGCGGAGTCCGACTTGCTGATCAGGACGGCCGAGCTCGCGTTCATCAGGCCCGGCACGCTCTTGCCGAGGGTGTTCCACGTCCACTTGGACGACGCGATGTTGGTGTCGTAGGTGTCGGAGCCGTAGACCCGGGAGATCGCGTTCTTCCGGAGCGGTTGCCAGGCCACGTCGGTCCCGTCGGCCATGGGCACACGCGTCTCCGCGCCCGTACCGAGGTCGTGGATCCATATCTGCGAACCGCTGGGACCGGTGTCCGGGCCGCCCGTGAAGTAGGTGTCGTACGCGATCCGGTCGCCCTTGGGCGACCAGGCGGGACGGTTGTGGTCGGCGGGGTCCGTGGTGACCTGGGTCAGCCCGGTGCCGTCGACCTTGACGGTGAAGAGCTGTTTGTGTCCGGCGACGGTCCGGGTGAAGACCAGCGACTGCCCGTCCGGGGACATGCTCGGCTCGTCCGCGTTGGCGGCCACCTTGGTGAACGTCTTGGTGGGGCCGTTGTAGAGCCAGACGGCCGGAGTGCCGGTGGTGGAGCAGCTCGTGCCGGTGCGCACGAAGGCCAGCTTGCCGTTGAGGGCGCCGCTGGCCTTGGAGTCGCAGCCGTCGACGTCGGTGCCGAACAGGGTCGCGGGAGCGCGGCCGCTGTTGGCCACGGCCACCCGGAGTCGGCCTCCGGCGGTGAAGACGATGTCGCCCCCGCCGCCCCAGAACGTCGGATCGGTCGGATGCCAGCCACTGCCCGCCGGCATGACGATGTCGTTGCCCGCTATCGACTCCTGGGCGTACGTCTTCGTGCGGAGACGGCCGTCGGCGGAGCCCACGTAGGCGATCTGGCTGCCGTCGGCGGACCAGGCAGCCTGATTCGCGGTCTCGTAGAACTGGGCGCTCTTGGTCCCGTCGGGGTTGATGTAGCGCAGCGAGCCGAGTTCGTTGTACAGCAGCCTGCCGTCCGTGGCCGGCCAGCCGGCGGTGTCGGCGGTCGCGTGGCCCGGGAGCCCGGCGACGAGACCGGCCGCGAGTGCGGCGGCGGTCATGAGCGCCGCGAATCCGCGACGCGCAGAGATGTTCAATGTGCCCCCACAGATGAATGGATGGCTGCGTTGCCCCTCCCCCGAGGCGAACGGACGGCATCGTGTTCGTCGTCCGTACGGCAGCGGCGAAACTTTAGCGCCGTGCCACGGCATCCGTGGAGACAGGGGCACCCGGTGCCGACGCGCCCGTGGCCGTTGTCCAGCCTCGACCGCCGTCGTCCGCTCCTGCTGGTGTCGGCCACCGGTGTCAGATATCAGCGCCGCGCTTGACGACTACGCAGCGGGATACTGCTCCGAACCATCCCCACGGTCTCCCCACGGCAGTTTGCAGTCGCGGTGTCGAGGGATCGCGGTGATCCTGGCAGTGGAGCATGGCCGGCGCCGCACGGGCGTCGTGCATCGGTGACCGCGCTGTACAGGAAGGTGGCGGCCATGGCGGCGATACCGAACGAACACGGGGGGCCGGGCGGCAGCGAAAGACTCAGCGGCGCGTCCCTGTTCGCCGGAGCCGTGATGATGCTCAGCGGACCGCTCAGCATTCTCATGGGGGCATCCGGAATCGCGGGGGACAACCTGTTCGCCGCGTCCCAGTACGCCTATCGGTTCGACCTGACCGCTTGGGGCTGGATTCACATCGTGGTCGGACTGGCACTCGTCATCGCCGCCATGGGGCTCGTGACGAACAAGAGCTGGGGTCGCGGAGCCGGTGCGGCAGCGGCAGGGGTCAGCCTGATCACCCAGTTCATGTTCGTTCCGTACTACCCGCTGTGGGCCATCCCGATAATGACGCTCGACCTCCTGGTCATCTTCGCGCTCACGAGGTTCTACGCCGGAACCAACGGCGGCCGGTGACACACCTCGGCCCACCACTCTCGAACGACCTGGGCACGGCCCACAGACGGGGGGTTCGACCACAACCCGGATGGCCGTGGTCGAATCGCATGCTCTGGCCCGGTGTCACAGCCTGGAGGCGTGACTGATCGCAAGCGCGAGGAACGCCCAGTGCCCCGGGACCTGTCATGAGCGACGTACAAGGCGACTCCAGCCGGAACGGGCACGAGGACGTCCCGGTCCCCCACCGTCTTGGCGGGCACTGATCACCGGGCTGCTGATCGCCCTGGTCATGACCACGATCATGTGTACGACGTACGTGTCGGCACAGCATGCGGTGGTGGCCCGCGACCTCCCGTGGGGTGTGGTCGGTAGCTCGCCACTGACCACCGCTGTTCAGGAAGACATCTCGCTGAAGATCCACCAGTACTCGGATCAGGCAGAGCTGGAGGACGCTGCCGACCGCACCGAGATCTACGGCGGCTTCGTGGCAGACAGCAACACCTTGGTCATCGCCGAGGCCGCGAGCCTGGTCGCTCCTGGGCAGCTGCCGGCCCTGTACGAGCGGGCCGCCAAGAAGCAAGGCGTACGCCTCGCCTTCGCCGTGACCAACAAACTTCCCAAGGAAGACCCCCTCGGCGTCGTCCCGGGCATCTCGGTGTTCGTACTGCTCGTGGCGGGCTATCTCGGCTCCACTCTGGCCATGCAGCGCACCGGCACCGCGGCAGCCCGCCGCCGCGTCCTCAGCCTCATCGCCTACTCGATCATCGCCGCCCTGGTGTTCGACGTGATCATCGGTCCGATCCTCAACGCCTACCCGGATGTCAGCAGCAACTTCTGGCCCCTGTGGGGCGAGTTCGCTCTCATGTGCCTTGCCGTCGCGCTCTTGGCCGCAACCCTTCAAAGCCTGATCGGCCCGATCGGCACCCTGCTCACGGTCGTCATCGTCGTCTTCTTCGGCAACCCCTCCACCGGCGGAGTCAACGGCACCGCCTACCTGCCCGCCTTCTGGCAATACCTCGGCCCCGTCCTGCCCCCGTGGAACGGGACGACGCTCATCCGCAACACCCTCTACTTCGACGGAAACGCCATCACTCAGCAGCTGATCGTCCTGAGCATCTACGTCGTTCTCGGCGCTGCCCTCGTCACCATCTCCACCTACGGCCACCTGATGTGGTGGCGCCGCAGCAAGCGACGCCCACCCATCAGCCCCGAGGAGGAAGGCGGCATCGCCGCGATCCCACCCGCATGAGGGCGCGTGCAGGTCTCGTCACATCGATGAGCGATGTACATCTGCGAGCACGCTCGGAACAACACAGGTCGTGACCCTGCTAGTCCACTTCGATGCCGTAGTCCTGGAGCAGTTGCTCCAGCCCCCGTGGGTAGCCCTTTCCGCCGAGGACGAAGTCCCAGTCGCCGTTCGGCCGATGCCGGAATGAGCCCAGTACCAGAGCTGTCTCGCCCGAGCGGCCATCCGAGACCTCAAGTCGGCCGAGCTCTGCCCTTGCCGGGTCCAGCAGCCGGATACAGGCGTCGGTGAAGCCTGACAGGTCCGCGTCCGGGTTCACCTCCGGATCAACAGCAGCCACGAGCACGAACCGATCGGCCTCCTGCGGGAGTCCGTCGAAGGAGACACGAATCGCTGCCTTGTCCGGCGCCCGCGCCGGCACTGCTCGCACCGAACCATCCGGAGTCTGCGGGTTGTTGAAGAACACGAAGTGCTCTTCGCTCAGAACCCGGCTGCCGCGGCATACGAGTGCGCACACGTCCAATGCGACGTTCCCCGACCACGTCATGCCCAACACGTTGTAGTCGTCAGTCGGGTTTGCAGGCCCGGCAGGAGTCGTCTGTGTCGGGGCCGCTCGCCCACCCTCCCCCAGACGGCCACGAAGGCCGTGCCTGTGCAGCAGATCGACCAGCTCACTGCCCGAGATGAGCTCCAGGGGCTTCCCCCGGGCGAAGGTGTGCGAGCCGGGTCCGTATGCCGAGGTGGTCACCAGAACGCCTTTGTTGGCGCCGCGGTCCTGGACGGTGCCGTACAGGTCACGCACAGCGGTGGGAGGAACCGTGTTCCGGTAGCGCTTCACCTGTACGACGATCTTGCCGCCGCGGATGGGAGTCGGGTCCAGCGCGTCTACATCAACGCCCCCGTCGTTCGAGCGCTGAGTCGTCACCGCCTGCATTCCCATCGCACGGAACAGATCGGCGACCAGGGACTCGAAGGCGATCGGATCCATGTCATAGAGATCCGGTTCGCCATCCCCGCCATGGGTGACGACGTGGTTGCCGACGTCCCGAGGCTGACGGCTCGGCCGCACCGAGGTGAGCTGATCGGGGCGAGCGGCAAGCTGCCCGCGCAACGCGTCGGTCAGACAGCTGACGGGATCCACCTGCTCCAGATGCAACTCGGTGAAGCCCGACCGACCAGCCATCACGGTCGCCAGAAAGATGTGCGACTGCCTTCCCGTCGCCGGGTCCGGCGCGTCCACGAAGCCGTTCAACGCGACCGAGTCGAGGATGCCGTACTCATCCGCGGCGAACAGCTGATGCAGCACCAGCAGCGTGCTCTGCGCCAGCACCTCCCGGTACAGCGCCCGACGCTGGGTCACGGGACGAGCGGTCTCCTTGTCCTGGTCCTGAGAGGGGACGTACCTCACCGACTTCGCCTCAGGTACGACGTCGTACGTGGGCATCTCCCAGTCCAGGACGAGTTGCCGGGCCGCTGGGTCGAAAGCTGCGGCGATCTGCCGCGGGAAACCTTCAGGCCAGGCAGTCGACGCGTAGAGCGCCGCCGAGAAGTACTCGATCACGGAGTCCGGCTGGCCTCGCCTCACACCCTCGGTCGCTTCGACGACGCCGGCGTTGTGCCGACGTATTTCCGACCGCTGAGCCTCCGCACCCCGCTCGTACTCCCGCTGTGCGGCCGCCAACTGCTGCTGCCGCTGTGCTTCGGCAGCCTGTGCCGCGTGCCAGTCACGTTCGAAATGAGCCCGCGCCTCGGCCTGAGCCTGTGCACGCCGGCTCGCGGTCCAGCCTCCCTGCGCCTGGTACCGGCTCTGATCCGGCATACGCACAGGCCACGCAAGCGGCCCTGGATCGAACGGGGCGATCTCTTCCCGGTGCATCAAGGACGACGCTCTGAAAACCGGCGCCTGGCAACCAGCGACCAGCAGCCCCTGTAAGGACGCGACCTGGGCCTCGATCTCCTCCGTACGCCGCCTGGCCTCCGCCTGCCGGAACTCTCGCTGCCCCTGCGCAGCGAGCCGCTGGTAAGCCCGCGCCTGCCGAGCCTCCTCCCTGCGCTGTCTCGCCTCAGCTTCTGTCTGGCGCTGTTGCTGACGCTGCATCTCGGCCCAGACGCCGACCAAACCAGCAGAGCGACGACTCATGCGCTACCTGCCCTCCCCAGGGACGTCGGCACCGCCGACCAGACCTGGTTGCCCCCGCAACCAGTAGTAACAATCCGACTTTATCCAGTAATCACCATCCTGGATATCAACTTGCCAAAGGCAAGCTGAGCCGACCGTTCAGGCAGCTCACCGGCGTAGACAGCATTGAGCCCCCTCTGGATCTAGAGGGGGCTCAACATCGCCGTACGGGGTCTCAGCAAGGTCTGAGCACTCAGACCCACTCGACCTCTGAGTGGATGCCCAAGAACTCAGCGGGGCTTGGCAGACGCGTAGCAGGCATCCGCCGCGGCGCTGACCGTCGAAGGCCAGAAGCCCCGGCAGAAGCCAGCGCAGCGGCCACCTCTTCCGCGCTCGCCTCCGCCAGTGCCTCAATCACCCGATCGAGTGCCTCGCCCACATCCGCGCAGTCCAAGAACTACAGGTAACTCCACCAACCACCAGGTCGTCATCGATGCCATCGGCACACCGCTTTCGGGCAACCGCAACGACTGCAAGGCATGGGAGGAGTCCGGCACCAAGGCCGTCGTTGGCAGGACGACCACCATCGCTGACGGCGGCTACCCAGGAACGGGCCTGATCATCCCGCACCGTCGACCACGCGGAGGCGAACTGACCGAGTGGCAGGCCGCGCATAACCACGAGCACAAGCAGGTCCGCGCCCGCGTCGAGCACGTCTTCGCCCACATGAAGACCTGGAAGATCCTCCGCGACTGCCGGCTCAAGGGCGACGGCGTTCACCACGCCATGCTCGGTATCGCTCGCCTGCACAACCTCCTCCAGGCCACATAGGAAGCTCACGAGCCCTCAAATCACCCCGCTGCATCCCTCCGAAGATCAATTACGGGACAGCCCTTAGCCGGGCGAGAAGAGGCGATTTCACGTAGTCGCGGGAGAGATCGCTAGTCGAAGAGAGTGACAGCGAACGGGAGAACCGCAGTTCCTGGGCCGTTTCGAAGTCCGACAGCCTGTGCAGGGCCTGCAAAATGATCGTGGCGGAAGCAGGGTCTGTGGCGGCACGTTCGGGCGTCCGTTCGTCGACGGATACGTGTCCGCGGACATCTCAGCCGGGAAGAGCTCGCTCCGATGCTCGGTCGGGAACGCGAACACGCTCCCGGCCGGGACCAGATCCCGTCAGGTCTCCCACACGTTTGGCCCGACCATCTCGCCGACCCACTCGCCTATGGCCACATGACGAGTCTGGCCCTGCCGCTCACGTGGCAGGGCCATAACCCAAGTTCTTCATCGACCGTCTAGGGGGCTTTTGATGGATCTGAGTGTCCGGGACGCTCAGCCGCCGTACTCGATGGCCGCGCCGCCGACGCCGGTGCTCAACGGGCCGCAGCCGATACTGACAGTGGTGGTCCCGCCCGGCGTCACGTAGTACCAATTCGAGTAAGCGTCCGGGGACCAGCCGCAGATGGCGTGTACGGAGAACGCATGCAGCTGCGTCCCGGGGTTGAAGCACTCGCCGTAGGCGCGATTGTCCGCGACCCAGGCCCTGCACTGCAGCACATTTCCCTCCGCGGCCGCCGCGGGTGAGGCGGTCACAAGACCGGCTCCGCCAGCGAGAGCGATCCCCGCTGCTCCGGTGACGAGTGCGCGTTTCCAGAGGATCTTCATGTCCTGCCCTTCTGTTCCGCCCTGTGCCGGGCGTCCTGCGCGAAAGGCTAGGAGACAGGCAGGCGGGAGGGACCCTGACAGCTGTCAGGGCTCCCGAGCGTGGACACGGCGAGGCCCGGTGTGCTGCGCACGATGGTCACGGCAGTCCTCGAGAAACGCTCCCCTCACGCACAGGCCGAGGGGATGGGGGTGAAGGAGAGTGGGGGCTGAGCCTTTCGGGCCAGGACGTGGCTGCGTGCTGCTCGCTGCCACCCGCCCAGATCGTCATCCGGTAGACCCGCGGGCGGAGCCCTTCACAGCGTGATCATGGCATCACACTGGCCGGGGAGAGGCGATCACCCCTCCGTGGAGATCGCGGTCAAAAGGGCGGTTCGCTGCTGCAGCCGCCCGCCCACAGATCTGCGTCTTGATCGTCAGGCAGCACATCTGTGCCTTCTCCCCAGGACTTGAGACCACGGCCAGCAATGAAGCGATACGAACGGTTGTCGCTGGAGACCAACACATCACGGACCAGCGGCGTAAGAAGGGCACGCTGCTGAACGAGCTCCGGGGCGTCCAGGAGCGAAACAGCCGCAGCAATGGCCGCTTCCTGAACAGCAAGGTCTGGAGCGTGGAGGAAAGCAGAGACAGCCTGGAAGAGCCTGGGACGCAGTGCCCGGACCTGGACGGACTCTGGATGCTCCTCCAGGCAAAGCCCCACATCTGCCATTTTCGCCTCTGCCTCGCTGTCGACCTCGATGGCCACCGACGTCACCCAGGCCAACAAGGCAGCGCGCAGCGGAAGGGCTTGGCCGTCACGGTCGGCTAGAACGGTGCCCGTGCGCGGGTCGCTGAGGATCGCCGCCACATACAGTGCCGCAGGCACGGTCGCGGAGTAGATAGTGTTCTGGTGATGCACCGGGTCGTTGAGGTGCCGCAGAGCCCTGGCCTGCGCGCCGGCGTCGTCCGCCAACAGTCCGGCCAGCAGAGCAGGGGTTCCTGCGGCCGACCCACAGGCATGCTCGAGCGAAGCCCAGTCGGCCCCCGCCAACAGATCCCATGGGTTTGGCAGCAGATCGTCAGCATCCGTGATCGTCACACGTTGAGTATGGCTGTTGCTCCCGCGCCTGCCCCTGCCACCTCATGCGTATTGCGGGACAAGCCTTAGGGGCAATATTGCTGAAGGTCGTCCATGATCGTCTGAACGAACTCGGACAGCCTCTGGATGGTCTCTACGACGGGTCTTCCTTCGGGCAGAGCGAATAGCGGAGTTGCAGTCCCGACTCGCGCAATCACAGGGTGGCCGGTCCAGAGAGGGGCGCGAATCCGTGCCACTTCTGCGCCGACCTCGACAAGGCCCGAAGCATGCGAGAAATCCAGGTGATCGGACCCTGGGTCCGGATCGTTGACTCGCTCGGGAAGAAGCTTCACGCCTGACTCGGTTCGCTCAAACCAAGGTGGCGAGTCGGCGCGCGTGGCTATCGTCGTAAATTGATTTGCGTGGAGTTCGATGTGCGCAAGCATGTGGTGCTTGTCAGAGTTTGAGAGATCGGTGAGTAGATCCAACTGATGGATGTACGGGCCGCTCCAGCTGTCCGGCCGCCCGTTGACTCCTTGGCATGGCTGGTAGGCATGCATGCGTCCCCACACCTGGGGCGCGAGGAAGCCGGGAGCCTTGTGCTGTTGGCCTCCTGCTGCATTGCAGGTGATGAAGTAGACATCTCTCGGCTTGCGAGGTGTTCCTTTGGCATGCGCACAGGCATATTGCCAAGCGAGGTGATCTAGGCTGCAGCGGAGGTTGTTGACGATGTCACCCAGACCGAGGCTCACTTCCTCAATCGCGTGGCGGTAGTCAGGGATCTGGTCAATGCGCAGGATGTGATAGCCGCTATCTACGTCTAGATCAGCTCGGAGGGTGGCCCGACCGTTGGGATCGGAGCGAAAGCCCTCGATATGACTATTCAGTTCCGCGCACTGCTCAATTGCGCGACGGAGTCCCGGGAACCGAACGTCGGATCGGAAGTCCATGTCTACCGTTGATCTTTGGTCTGCAAAGGCATCTCAACACACCACTCACCCAGCTCCAGCCACAACTCCGGCGGTTAACGGCACCGAGTGCAGGCCCGCTGAAGTGGCCACGAGCGCCAACAAGCCCCCTTCCCGATCAGGAAAGGGGGCTCGCGGTCACACAGGCACGCACAGGCCGAACCCGGCTTCAGACCCACTCCACCTCAGAAACGATGTGCAGCGAAGCCTCAGGGCCCGGCAGCGGCGTCCGGAGGGGCACTGACGGCGCCACCGGGCGAGAGGCTGAGACGCCAGCCGCGGACATTGCAGTCGTCACCTCGTCCTCACTCGCTCCCGCCAGAGCCTCCATCACCCGATCAAGTGGCCCGCTCACGTCAGTGAGAGTGACCGCTCGATGCCGGCGTCGGACCTGCGTTCTTGACCGTCAGAGGCAGCAGCTTCTTCCCGGTCGGGCCGATTTGAATGGCCGTGTCCATCTGCGGGCACACCCCGCAGTCGAAGCACGGAGTCCAGCGGCAGTCCTCGACCTCCGTCTCGTCGAGGGCGTCCTGCCAGTCCTCCCAGAGCCAGTCCTTGTCGAGGCCGGAGTCGAGGTGGTCCCAGGGCAGGACCTCCTCGTACGTCTTCTCCCGCGTCGTGTACCAGTCGACGTCCACGCCGAAGGCCGGCAGCACCTTGTCGGCGCAGGACATCCAGCGGTCGTACGAGAAGTGCTCGCGCCAGCCGTCGAAGCGGCCGCCGTCGTCGTAGACCGCGCGGATGACGGCGCCGATACGGCGGTCGCCGCGGGACAGCAGGCCCTCGACGATGCCGGGCTTGCCGTCGTGGTAGCGGAAGCCGATCGAGCGGCCGTACTTCTTGTCGCCGCGGATCTTGTCGCGGAGCTTCTCCAGGCGCGCGTCCGTCTCCTCGGCCGACAGCTGAGGCGCCCACTGGAACGGCGTGTGGGGCTTGGGGACGAAGCCGCCGATCGAGACGGTGCAGCGGATGTCGTTGGAGCGCGACACCTCGCGGCCCTTGGCGATCACGTTCATCGCCATGTCGGCGATCTGCAGGACGTCCTCGTCCGTCTCCGTGGGCAGGCCGCACATGAAGTAGAGCTTCACCTGGCGCCAGCCGTTGCCGTAGGCGGTGGCTACGGTCCGGATGAGGTCCTCCTCGGACACCATCTTGTTGATGACCTTGCGCATGCGCTCGCTGCCGCCCTCGGGGGCGAAGGTCAGACCGGAACGGCGGCCGTTGCGCGTGAGTTCGTTCGCGAGGTCGACGTTGAACGCGTCCACGCGGGTGGACGGGAGCGACAGGCCGATCTTGTCTTCCTCGTAGCGGTCGGCCAGACCCTTGGCGATGTCGCCGATCTCGCTGTGGTCCGCCGAGGAGAGGGACAGGAGGCCCACCTCCTCGAAACCCGTCGCCTTCAGGCCCTTCTCGACCATGTCGCCGATGCCGGTGATCGAACGCTCACGCACGGGGCGGGTGATCATGCCGGCCTGGCAGAAGCGGCAGCCGCGCGTGCAGCCGCGGAAGATCTCCACCGACATGCGCTCGTGGACCGTCTCGGCCAGCGGGACCAGCGGCTGCTTGGGGTAGGGCCACTCGTCGAGGTCCATCACCGTGTGCTTCGACACACGCCACGGGACACCGCTCTTGTTCGGTACGACACGGGCGATACGGCCGTCGGGCAGGTACTCCACGTCGTAGAACGCCGGGATGTACACCGAGCCCGTCTTCGCGAGGCGGAAGAGGACCTCTTCGCGGCCGCCGGGGCAGCCCTCCGCCTTCCACTCGCGGATGATCTTCGTCATGTCGAGGACGGCCTGCTCGCCGTCGCCGATGATCGCCGCGTCGATGAAGTCCGCGATCGGTTCGGGGTTGAAGGCCGCGTGGCCGCCCGCGAGGACGATCGGGTCGTCGATGGTGCGGTCCTTGGACTCCAGCGGGATCCCGGCCAGGTCCAGGGCGGTCAGCATGTTCGTGTAGCCCAGCTCGGTGGAGAAGCTGAGCCCGAACACGTCGAAGGCACGGACCGGGCGGTGGCTGTCCACCGTGAACTGCGGGACGCCGTGCTCCCGCATCAGCGCCTCCAGGTCCGGCCACACGCTGTACGTGCGCTCGGCGAGGACGCCCTCCTGCTCGTTCAGTACCTCGTAGAGGATCATGACGCCCTGGTTGGGCAGCCCGACCTCGTAGGCGTCCGGGTACATCAGGGCCCAGCGGACGTCGCAGGACTCCCACGGCTTGACCGTGGAGTTGAGTTCTCCGCCGACGTACTGGATCGGCTTCTGCACATGCGGGAGCAGAGCTTCGAGCTGCGGGAACACGGACTCGGTGACCGCAGCGGCTTCGGCAGGCATCTCGCGAACCTTCGTGGCTGGACTGAACTGACAGGGGTGACCATCTAGCCTAACGCGACCGCGGGCACCCCCCGTACGTCGGAAGGCTCAGAGGAGGTCCGTCCCGCCCTTGATCCCGTCCCAGAACCCCGGCAGCTCGGCCTCCACGACCGCCGCGCGCTGTTCCTCACGCCCGTACAGCAGCCCGTACGTGAACGCGCTCTCCCCGGCGGCGTGCGCGACCGCGGACAGCTCGCGCAGGGTTCCACGGGCCATGACGCTGTCCTGGTGCTCGCCGAGCAGGTTCTGGAGCGACTTCATCGTCTTGACCAGGTCCTTCGCCGGCTTTCCGAGCGCCGGGACGGCCGCCTCCGCCGCGTAGCGGGTGCGCTTGGTCTTCTTGCGGGCCTCGTGGATCGCCACGTCCCGGTCGCTGCCCGGGTCCAGCTCCACGGCCTGCTCGACCAGCGCGGAGACCTTCCCGAAGTCCTTCTTCACGGCCTTGGGCAGCACCTTGCCGGGCTTCTTCCCGGCCTTCTCGCGCAGCGGCGGATCGGCGAGCAACGCATCCAGGGCGTCGAGCAGGGCCAGGTAGCGGTCGGAGTCGAGGATGCCGACCAGCCGGGCGCTCGCCCCGCCGGGCCGGTCACCGGCCCAGTGGCTCAGCCGCTCGGAGACCGGACCGGACACCAGCGCCCCGGGCACCTGCTCCAGTGACGCGCTCAGGCGTTCGTTGAGCACCTCACGGTCACGGTCCACGCCCAGCTCGCCGGCCAGCCACTTCAGCTCGTCGCCGATCGGGTCGGTGACCCCCCGGTCCAGGACCTTGCCGAAGGACTTGAAGGTGCTGCGCATCCGACGGGTCGCGACGCGCATGCTGTGGACGGAGTCCTCGGCGTCCTGCCGCACGGCCGGGTCGAGCTCGACGATCGCGTCCCGTTGGGCCCGCACATACCCGAGCACGTGGTCACCGGCGGTCACGGGGTCCGCGGCGGGGCCGGGGGCGAGCTTCTTCGGAGCGGTCTCGGCCAGCGCCCGCGCGAGCTTCGACGCCGACTTCGACGGCCGCACCCCCGCCTTGCGCAGCCGCTTCTCCACCTTGTCGAGGAAGACCGGGTCGACGCCGTCGGCCAACTCCACCTCGATCTCGGTCCACTGGGCAACGCCGTCCCCGCCGGCGAGCCGCTGCGCGTGTACGGCGTCCACGCTGACCTCGGCCAGCAGCCGCCCGTCGGCGTCCACGAGGTCGCGCACGTCCCGGTCGGACCTGAGCCGGACCACGGGCACCAGCTCTCCGTGCCGGACCCTGGAGCGGACGAGTCCGGCGAGTTCGTCGGGCAGGTCGTCGGAGAGCGGAGCCTGGATCTCGTCGCGCACTCCCTGGGCGACGGGGACCTTCAGATGCCAGCCGGCGTCGGACCCGCCCGTTCTGCGGCGCAGCGTGATCGATGCCGAGGCGAGGCGTTCGTCCGGGGTGTCGTAGTAGGTGGCGTCCAGATGCGCGACACCCTTGTCCACGACGGAGGCGACCCCGGCGACGCCGGTCAGGTCGGGCAGGCCGCTGTCGTCGGACTCATACTTCCGCTCGATTTCGCGCTTCGTGTCCGCCATGAACCGAATCTAATCGGAGTCACGGCCGGATGACAGGGCTTACCAGCCATGAACCGCAGGCGAACGGGCGGTGAAGACAGGGGGACCCGTCGATTCCGCGCACGGCGCCGACGACACGGAGAAGCCGTGCCGCCGGACACCGCGGGCGTCAGTCGAGCACAGAGGTCACGCCGACATCGGGCGCTGCACCCGGATCGACTGGAGCAGCCCTATGGCCACCCACACCGCGAACATCGACGATCCGCCATAGGAGACGAACGGCAACGGCAGACCTGTCACGGGCATGATCCCCAGCGTCATCCCGACGTTCTCGAACGCCTGGAAAGCGAGCCATGCCACGATCCCGGCCGCGACGATGGTCCCGTACAGCTCGGTCGTCTCACGGGCGATCCGGCAGGCCCGCCACAGGATCACACCGAGCAGCACGATGATCAGCCCGCCGCCGAGGAAGCCCAGCTCCTCCCCCGCCACCGTGAAGACGAAGTCGGTCTGCTGCTCCGGCACGAACTGGCCGGTGGTCTGCGAGCCGTGGAACAGCCCCGCTCCCGAGAGCCCGCCCGAACCGATCGCGATACGCGCCTGGTTGGTGTTGTAGCCGACGCCCGCCGGGTCCAGCTCGGGGTTGGCGAAGGCCGCGAAACGGGCGATCTGGTAGTCGTCCAGGACGCCCAGCTGCCAGACCGCGATCGCGCCCATGGTCCCCGCCCCGATCAGTCCGAAGACCCAGCGGTTGGAGGCACCGGAGGCGAGCAGCACGCCCAGCACGATCACCACCATGACCATGACCGACCCGAGGTCGGGCATGAGCAGCACGATCAGCATCGGCACGGTGGCCAGACCCAGCGCCTGCATCACCGTGCGGTGGTCCGGGTACGGCTTGTCGCCCGCGTCCACTCTCGCCGCCAGCAGCATCGCCATGCCCAGGATGATCGTGACCTTCACGAACTCCGAGGGCTGCAGCGAGAAGCCGCCGGGCAGCTTGATCCAGGAGTGGGCGCCGTTGATCGTGGAGCCGAGGGGCGTGAGCACCAGCAGGATCAGGAAGACCGACAGGCCGTACAGGATCGGCACGGCCGTGCGCAGCGCGCGGTGGCCCAGCCACACCGTCCCTATCATCAGCGCGAGTCCGATACCGGTGTTCAGCACGTGCCGGATCAGGAAGTAGTACTGGTCGCCCTGGTTGAGCTCGGTGCGGTTGCGGGTCGCCGAGTAGACGAGGAGTGCGCCCATCATCGACAGGGCCATCGCCGCCAGCAGCATCGGCCAGTCCAGTCGGCGGGTTATCGAGTCGCGGGCGAACAGACGGGTCCAGCCCGCCCGTTCCGGCCCGTACCCGGAGACCTGGAAACTGTTGCCGGTCATGTCGGCATCCTCCGGCTCCCCCGCTTGCGGCCCCCGCGTCGCCTGCGCCGGGTGTCCCGGTTCTCGGCCGACGGCGTCGCCACCGTCCCGGCGAGCTGCTGCTGCTCGTCCGTCTTGTCCTCGCCCTGCTGGGTGACCCGCTGGTCCTTCGCCGGGTCCTTGCCGACCTTCGGCGAGGCCATGGTGCCGTCCGTGCGGACCTTCGGCAGGCTCTTCTGGGGCGTCGGCAGCAGCGCGTTCTTCTTGTTGATCGTGCCGTCGTCGGAGACGCCGTACAGGGCGTCGTAGATGTTGCGCACGGCCGGACCCGAGGCGCCGGAACCCGTACCACCCTGGGAGATCGTCATGACGACCGAGTAGTCCTTGGTGTACGTGGCGAACCACGAGGTCGTCTGCTTGCCGTAGACCTCCGCGGTACCCGTCTTGGCGTGCATCGGGATCTTGTCCTGCGGCCAGCCGACGTCGGCGAACCGCCAGGCCGCGGTACCGCGGGTGGCGACACCGGCGAGGGCGTCGTCCATCGCGGCCAGCGTCTTGCGGCTTATCGGCAGCTTGCCGTGCGACTTGGGCTCGATCTCCGCGACGGACTTGCCGTCGGCGCTGACGACGGCCTTGCCGACGGTCGGGTCGTAGAGGGTGCCGCCGTTGGAGATGGCGCCGTAGATCGTGGCCATCTGGATCGGGGTGACGAGGGTGTCGCCCTGTCCGATGGAGTAGTTGACGGAGTCACCGGCACGCATGCGGTTGCCTTCGAGGCAGTTCTCGTAGGCGATCTGCTCGGCGTACGAACCGCCCTTCTTGCCGTACTTGCACCAGGCGTCCTTGTTGGCCTTCCAGTAGTCCTGCTTCCACTGGCGGTCGGGGATGCGGCCGGTGACCTCGTTGGGCAGGTCGATGCCGGTCTCCGCGCCGAGGCCGAACTGGTGCGCCGTCTTGTAGAACCAGTCCTTGGCGTCCTTCTTCGGCTTGGTGCCGCCGTCCCGCTTCCACTCCTCGTGGGAGAGCCGGTAGAAGACGGTGTCGCAGGAGACCTCCAGGGCACGGCCGAGGCTGATCGGGCCGTATCCCTTGGACTCGAAGTTCTTGAAGACCTGCCCGCCGATCGAGTACGAGCTGGAGCACTGGTAGGGGCCGTCGAAGGAGTAGCCGGCGTTGACCGCGGCGGCCGTCGGGACGACCTTGAAGATCGAGCCGGGTGCCGACTGGCCCTGGATGGCACGGTTGAGCAGCGGGTAGTTGGAGGCCTTGCCCGTCAGCGTCTTGTAGTCCTTGGCGGAGATGCCGCCGACCCAGGCGTTCGGGTCGTAGGTCGGGTTGGACGCCATGGCGACGATGCGGCCGGTCTTGGCCTCCATGACCACGACCGCGCCCGAGTCCGCCTTGTACGGCTCGTTGGTGTTGCGGTCCCACTCCTTGCGGGCGTCCTTCATCGCCTGGTTCAGCTCGTACTCGGCGACCCGCTGCACCCGGGCGTCGATGCTGGTGACGAGGTTGGAGCCGGGCTCCGCGGCGTCGGCCTCGGCCTGGCCGATGACGCGGCCGAGGTTGTCGACCTCGTAGCGGGTGACGCCGGCCTTGCCGCGCAGCTCCTTGTCGTACTGGCGCTCCAGGCCGGAGCGGCCGACCTGGTCGGAGCGCAGGTACGGCGAGTCGCTGTCCTGGGCCTGCTGGAGCTCCTCGTCGGTGACCGGCGAGAGGTAGCCGAGGACCTGCGCGGTGTTGGACTTGCCGGGGGCCGGGTAGCGGCGCAGGGCCTGCGGCTCGGCGGTGATGCCGGGGAAGTCCTCGGCGCGCTCACGGATCTGGAGGGCCTGCTTGGCGGTGGCCTCGTCGGTGATGGGGATCGGCTGGTACGGCGAGCCGTTCCAGCAGGGCTGCGGCGTTTCGGCGTCGCACAGCCGGACCTTCTCCATGACCTCCTTGGGCTTCATGCCCAGCACGCCGGCGAGCTTGGCCAGGACGGCCTTGCCGTCGTCCGGCATCTTCAGCAGGTCGGTGCGGGAGGCCGAGACGACCAGCCGGGTCTCGTTGTCGGCGAGGGGCACTCCGCGCGCGTCCAGGATCGAGCCGCGCACCGCGGGCTGGACGACCTGCTGGACGTGGTTGCCGGAGGCCTCCTTGGCGTAGGCGTCGCCCTCGCGGATCTGGAGGTACCACAGGCGCCCGCCGAGGGTGCCGAGGAGCGAGAGGACGAGGATCTGGATGACGATGAGCCGGATCTGGACGCGTGGCGTCCGGCCGGTCTCCGGGATGTTGGTCACTGCGCTGCCTCCCCCTCTCAGTGCGAGTACCAGTGCGGATACGACTGTGTGCGTTCGAGTGGTGAACGACCGGCCCGCGGGGCCCGGTTCCTGCTGGACTCACCCGTGCGGGTGAACTCCCCTGTCCTCACAGCCGCTTGACCCCCTTGATGCGCCCCGCGCGGGCCGTGCGCGCCCGCGCCGCCTTCACCTTCAGACCGCCCAGTCCGCCGCGCTGGCCGCCGATCCGCAGACCGGTGCCGCCGGAGAGCCAGCCCGAGGAGATGTCGGTCTTCTTGGCCTGGGAGCCGGTGTCGGCGAGCGGGTCGTTGTCCGCGCGCCGGGCCAGCGCCATGATCCCCGGGACGACGAACGGCGCGAGCAGCAGGTCGTACAGGGCGGCCGTGAACAGCAGGCTGCCGAGGCCGACATGGCGGGCGGCGGTGTCCCCGACGAGGGCGCCGACTCCGGCATACAGCAGGGTCGTGCCGATGGCGGCGACGACCACGACGACCATCGGTCCGGTGGCCGACTTGAGCCGGCCGTTGTCCGGCTTGATGAGCCCGGCGAGGTAGCCGATCACGCACAGCACCAGCGCATAGCGACCGGCGGCATGGTCGGCGGGCGGGGCGAGGTCCGCGAGCAGACCGGCGCCGAAGCCGACGAGGGCGCCGCCGACATGGCCGTAGACCATGGCGAGGCCCAGCACGGTCAGGAGCAGCAGATCGGGGACGGCGCCCGGCAGATGCAGCCGGGACAGGACGCTCACCTGCACCACAAGGGCGACGACGACCAGAGCGGAGGAGAGCAGGATTCGGTTGACGCGCATCGGGCTTCAGCTCCTACTGCTCTTGCTCGTACGGGTTCTGTCCGTCGCCCGGAGGCTGATACCGGCCGTCGGCCCGGGGCTGGTACAGCCCGTCGGCCAGCGGCTGGTCCTGGCCGTCCCCTTGCGGCTGCTCCTCGCCGTCGGCCGGGGGCTCGGCGCCCGGGGTGACCGTGACCGTCACGGTAGGCCTGGGAGTCGGCTTGGGCTTGGCGGGGAGCACCGTGTCGCGCGGGTCCTTGGTGGGTGCCTGGACGACGACGCCGACGATGTCGAGCTTGGAGAAGCCGACGAACGGCGTGACGTAGAGGGTGCGGGTCAGGCCGCCGCCGGACGGGTCGACGCGGGAGACGACACCGACGGGAACACCTGGCACGAAGGGCTTGTCGGCCTGTGAGCCGAAGGTGACGAGCCGGTCGCCCTTCTTCACCTCGGCCTTGCCGTTGAGGAGTTCGACGCGCAGCGGCCGGTCCCCCTGGCCGGAGGCGAAACCGAGCTCGTCGCTGGACTCCATGCGCGTGCCGACGGTGAAGTCGGGGTCGTTGGCGAGGAGCACGGTGGCGGTGTTCGGGCCGACGGTGGTGACCCGCCCGACCAGCCCGTCGCCGTTCAGGACCGTCATGTCGCGCCGGATGCCGTCGTTGGCGCCGACGTCGACGGTGATGGTCCAGGAGAAGCCCTGGGCCGCTCCTATGGCGATGACCTCGGCGCCCTTGATGCCGTACTGGCCCGCGCCCGCGACCTTCAGCATCTTGTCCAGCTGCTTGAGCCGGCTGCTGTCGCGGTCCTCGCTGCCGAGTTTCGCCTTGAGGGCGGCGTTCTCCTGCTCCAGCTGGGCGAGCCGGTCGTGGCGCTCACCGGAGTCACGGATCGCGGCGACCGCGTTGCCGACCGGGTTCACCGCGGCCGACACACCGTCCTCGATGGGGCCGAAGACCGTGGCAGCGGCCTGGCGGGCACCGTCGACCGGGGAGTCCTCACCACCGCGGATGTCCACCGTGATCAGTGCGAACGCGATGGCGATCAGCAGCACCAGGAGCAGCCGGCTCTCTCGTGTGTCCCTCACGTGCGGCGGCCGTGCCCTTCCTCATTGGAATGTGCAGGGGTTTTATTGGTCTTCAAATGTGCGGAGGTGTCGGTCTTCAGATGCTTGGGATGCGCAGAGACTTATGTGTGAGCTTATGCCTCAATATCAACGATCCGCCGTACGAGAGGAGATCATCCCGTACGGCGGAACCGAAGAGTTACGTCATCTGCGCGGCGAGGCGTCGAGCACCTGCTGCAACGCCTCGAACTCCTCGACACACTTGCCGGAACCGAGCGCCACGCTGTCCAGCGGGTCCTCGGCGATGTGGATCGGCATGCCGGTCTCGCGCCGCAGCCGCTCGTCGAGGCCGCGCAGCAGGGCGCCGCCGCCGGTCAGAACGATTCCTCGGTCCATGATGTCGCCGGACAGCTCCGGCGGGCACTTGTCGAGGGTCGTCTTCACGGCGTCCACGATGGCGTTGACCGGTTCCTCGATGGCCTTGCGCACCTCGGCCGCGGAGATGACGACGGTCTTCGGCAGCCCGGACACGAGGTCCCGGCCGCGGATCTCGGTGTGCTCGTCGGAGTCGAGGTCGTACGCCGAACCGATCGTGATCTTGATCTGCTCGGCCGTCCGCTCACCCAGCAGAAGGGAGTACTCCTTCTTGATGTGCTGGATGATCGCGTTGTCCAGCTCGTCACCCGCGACGCGGATGGACTGGGCGGTGACGATGCCGCCGAGGGAGATGACCGCGACCTCCGTGGTGCCGCCGCCGATGTCGACCACCATGTTGCCGGTGGCCTCGTGGACCGGCAGGCCGGAACCGATGGCCGCGGCCATGGGCTCCTCGATGATGTGCACCTGGCGGGCGCCCGCCTGGGACGACGCCTCGATCACGGCGCGGCGCTCAACACCCGTGATGCCCGAGGGCACACAGACGACGACCCGCGGACGAGCCAGGTAACGCCGCTTGTGGATCTTCAGGATGAAGTAGCGGAGCATCCGCTCGGTGATCTCGAAGTCGGCGATCACGCCGTCCTTCAGCGGACGCACGGCAACGATGTTGCCGGGCGTGCGCCCGATCATCTTCTTCGCCTCGGCACCGACCGCGAGGATGCCGCCGGTGTTGGTGTTGATCGCGACGACCGACGGTTCGTTGAGTACGATCCCGCGACCCCTGACGTACACCAGCGTGTTGGCGGTCCCGAGGTCGACAGCCATGTCACGGCCGATGAACGACATTGAGTTCCCCATCAGGATTCGTCTGGCCTTCCCGGGAGCTTTTGATGGCTTGTCAGGTCGGCGAAGTGGGTGCTGTGACGTGAAGGCTTCCATCGTAGACGCGCCTGCACGAACACTGCGGGAGGGTCTTCGCCATTGTCAGCAGATGGCGAGTCGCCTCGCTTGTGGAGACGGGCCATCGGGGGCACTCGTTCCCTCGATCGCCACGCATATGCATTTGGTATGCACTCCGGTGTGGAGATTCAATCTCCACACCCTCTCCGTTCAACTACGAAGGGGTTACGCACGCCCCGGGAAGAAGATCTTCACCTCGCGCTCGGCGGACTCCTCGGAGTCGGAGGCGTGGATGAGGTTCTCACGGACGATCACACCGTAGTCACCGCGGATCGAGCCCGGCGCGGCGGCGATCGGGTCGGTCGGACCGGCGAGCGCGCGCAGCCCCTCGATGACCCGCTCGCCCTCGACGATCAGGGCGACGACCGGACCGGAGGCCATGAACTCCACCAGCGGCTCGTAGAAGGGCTTGCCCTTGTGCTCGCCGTAGTGCTGCTCCAGGGTCTCCTGGTCCAGGTTGCGCAGCTCCAGCGCGGTGATCTGCCAGCCGGCCTTGCGCTCGATGCGGCTGATGATCTCGCCGGTCAGGCCGCGGCGGACTGCGTCGGGCTTGAGCAGGACGAGGGTGCGCTGGGTCACGGGATGGCTCCTTCTTACTGCCGGTGTGCGGTGGGATGAGGTTACAGGGCGTGTCCAGGCGCCTGTTACGCAGCGTCAGGTGTGGAGGAGTCCGCCTGCGCGGCGAATCTCGCCTTCGCCTCGTCGACCTTCTTGCCGTAGTGCACCGAAGCCCACCAAAGTGCCGCGAAGATCGCGCCCAGGAAGAACATCGTGGGAACGATGAACCCGGATGCGATGAGCGCGATCTGCAGGGCCCAGCCGAGGCCGACCCCGCCGGGGCGGGTCACCAGGCCGCACAGCAGCACGCACAGGAACATCGCGATCCCGCTGACCGTCCACACCGTGGACATGGCCAGATCGGGGTCCTTCATCGCGACCAGACCGGCGAAGCCGATGACGAAGAACTCGCCGATCAGGGTCGATGAACAGAGGGTACGCATCTTTCGGACTCAGCCCTTCCCCAGCAGCAGCCGGGCCTCGCCGACCGTGATGACGGACCCGGTGACCAGCACACCGCCGCCCGTGAACTCGCCTTCCTCCTCGGCCAGCGTGATCGCGGCCTCCAGGGCGTCCGGCAATCGCGGCTCGACCTGCACGCGCTCGTCGCCGAACACCTCGACGGCGACGGCCGCGAGTTCGTCGGCGTCCATCGCGCGGTGCGAGGAGTTCTGCGTGACGACGACCTCGGCGAAGATCGGCTCGAAGGCCTCCAGCAGCTCCCGCACGTTCTTGTCGCTGCTCGCGCCGACCACGCCGATGAGCCGGCTGAAGTCGAAGGCCTCCCCGATCGCCTCGGCGACCGCCCGCGCGCCCGCCGGGTTGTGGGCGGCGTCCAGCACGACGGTCGGAGAACGCCGTACGACCTCCATCCGGCCCGGCGAGGAGACGGACGCGAAGGCCTTGCGGACCGTGTCGATGTCCAGCGGCTCTGCGCGTGCGGCGCCGACGCCGAAGAACGCCTCCACGGCGGCCAGGGCGACGGCGGCGTTGTGCGCCTGGTGCGCGCCGTGCAGCGGCAGGTACACCTCGGGGTACTCGCCGCCGAGCCCGCGCAGCGTAACCTGCTGTCCGCCGACGGCGACCTGACGTGCGACGACTCCGAACTCCAGGCCCTCGCGGGCCACGGTGGCGTCGACCTCCACGGCCTTCTTCAGCAGCACCTGGGCGGCGTCCACCGGCTGCTGGGCCATGATCACGGTGGCGTCCTGCTTGACGATGCCGGCCTTCTCGACGGCGATCTCGCCCGGGGTGGAGCCCAGCCGGTCGGTGTGGTCGAGGTCTATGGGCGTCACCACGGCGACATCACCGTCGATGACGTTGGTGGCGTCCCAGGAGCCGCCCATGCCCACTTCCACGACGGCGACGTCGACGGGCGCGTCCGCGAAGGCCGCGTACGCCATGCCCGTGAGCACCTCGAAGAAGGACAGGCGGTACTCCTGCGAGGAGTCGACCATCTCGACGTACGGCTTGATGTCGTTGTACGTCTCGATGAAGCGCTCGGCGGTGACCGGGGCGCCGTCGAGGCTGATCCGCTCGGTGACCGACTGGACGTGCGGCGAGGTGTAGCGGCCGGTGCGCAGCTCGAAGGCGCCGAGGAGGGCCTCGATCATGCGGGCGGTCGACGTCTTGCCGTTGGTGCCGGTGATGTGGATCGAGGGGTACGAGCGCTGGGGCTCGCCCAGGACGTCCATGAGCGCGGCGATACGGCTGACCGAGGGCTCCAGCTTGGTCTCGCCCCAGCGGGTGGCGAGCTCGGTCTCGACCTCGCGCAGGGCCTTGTCGACCTCGGGGTCCTCGGGGCGCGCGGGCACGTGCGCCTGCGGCGGGCCGCCCTGGGTGCGCAGGGTTCGGCTGCCGGCCTCGATGACGGCGAGATCGGGGTCGCGGTCGGTCTCCGCCGCGATGATCTCTTCGAAGGGGTCGAGGGGGTCGGGCTCGTTCTGGTCACTCACGGGGCCAGTCTACGGAGGCGGACTGACAGCGCGCCCAGGGAGTGGGGTGCGTGAGGTCGTGTGGCGAGTGCGGGCGCGTTGTGGCCGGTCGCGCCCACGCGGCGGAGCCGCAGATCGATACAGCCCCGCGCCCCTGGGAGACGTGGAGGCCCCCGGCGCCTGACAGCGCCGGGGGCCTCACGACCGTGGGAACGCCTACGCCTGCGGCAGGCGCTCCAGCTGGGCGGCGATCCGGGCGATGTCCTCCTCGGCCTTCGCCAGGCGGCCGCGGATCTTCTCCACGACGTTGTCCGGGGCCTTCGCGAGGAACGCCTCGTTGCCGAGCTTGGCCGTGGCCTGGGCCTTCTCCTTCTCGGCGGCGGCGAGGTCCTTGGCCAGGCGCTTGCGCTCGGCCGCGACGTCGATCACGCCGGACAGGTCGAGGGCGACCTCCGCGCCCGCGACCGGCAGGGTCGCCGTCGCCGAGAAGCTCTCGCCCTCGGGCTGCAGGCGCAGCAGCTGGCGGATGGCCGGCTCGTGCGCGGCGAGGGTCGTGCCGTCCAGGATCAGGCGGGCCGGGACGCGCTGGCCCGGCTGCAGGCCCTGGTCGGCGCGGAAGCGGCGGACCTCGGTGATGACCGACTGGAGCGACTCGATCTCCCGCTCGGCGCCCTGGTCACGGAAGCCGCTGTCGGCCGGCCACTCGGCGATCACGATCGACTCGCCGCCGGTCAGCGTGGTCCACAGGGTCTCCGTGACGAACGGGACCACCGGGTGCAGCAGCCGCAGCGTGACGTCGAGGACCTCGCCGAGGACGCGCTTGGAGACCTCGGCCGCCTCGCCGCCCGCCTGGAACGTCGTCTTGGACAGCTCGACGTACCAGTCGAAGACCTCGTCCCACGCGAAGTGGAAGAGGGCGTCGGACAGCTTGGCGAACTGGAAGTCCTCGTAGAACGCGTCGACTTCGGCGACGACGGAGTTCAGGCGGGACAGGATCCAGCGGTCCGTGGAGGACATCGCCGACGCTTCCGGCAGCGGGCCCTCGACCGTCGCGCCGTTCATCAGCGCGAAGCGGGTGGCGTTCCAGATCTTGTTGGCGAAGTTGCGGGAGCCCTGGACCCAGTCCTCGCCGATCGGGACGTCGACGCCGGGGTTGGCACCGCGCGCCAGGGTGAAGCGGAGCGCGTCGGAGCCGTACTTGTCCATCCAGTCCAGCGGGTTGACCGCGTTGCCGAAGGACTTCGACATCTTCTTGCCGAACTGGTCGCGGACCATGCCGTGCAGGGCGATGGTGTGGAACGGCGGGGTGCCGTCCATCGCGTACAGGCCGAACATCATCATCCGGGCGACCCAGAAGAAGAGGATGTCGTAGCCGGTGACCAGGACGGAGTTCGGGTAGAACTTCGCGAGCGACTCGGTCTGTTCGGGCCAGCCGAGGGTCGAGAAGGGCCACAGACCGGAGGAGAACCAGGTGTCGAGGACGTCGGTGTCCTGACGCCAGCCCTCGCCGCTCGGCGCCTCCTCGTCGGGGCCGACGCAGACGACCTCGCCGTTCGGGCCGTAGAAGACCGGGATGCGGTGGCCCCACCACAACTGCCGCGAGATGCACCAGTCGTGGAGGTTGTCGACCCAGTCGAAGTACCGCTTCTCCATCTCCTGCGGGTGGATCTTGACCCGGCCGTCGCGGACCGCGTCACCGGCGGCCTTGGCGAGCGGGCCGACCTTGACCCACCACTGCATCGACAGACGCGGCTCGATGGTGGTCTTGCAGCGCGAGCAGTGGCCGACGGAGTGGACGTACGGCCGCTTCTCCGCGACGATCCGGCCCTCGGCGCGCAGCGCGGCGACGATCGCCGAGCGGGCCTCCAGCCGGTCCAGGCCCTGGAAGGGGCCGTGCGCGGTGATGACCGCGTGCTCGTCCATGATCGTGATGGCCGGCAGGTCGTGCCGCTGGCCGATCTCGAAGTCGTTCGGGTCGTGGGCCGGGGTCACCTTGACCGCGCCGGTGCCGAACTCGGGGTCGACGTGGGTGTCGGCGACGACCGGGATCGAGCGGTCGGTCAGCGGCAGCCTGATGAGCTTGCCGATCAGGTGCTTGTAGCGCTCGTCGTCCGGGTGGACGGCGACGGCGGTGTCGCCGAGCATCGTCTCGGCACGGGTCGTGGCGACGACGATGGTGTCGTCACCGTCGCCGTACTTCATGGAGACGAGCTCGCCGTCGTCGTCCTGGTACTCGACCTCGATGTCCGAGATGGCGGTGAGACACCGGGGGCACCAGTTGATGATGCGCTCGGCGCGGTAGATCAGCTCGTCGTCGTAGAGCCGCTTGAAGATGGTCTGAACGGCCTGCGAGAGGCCCTCGTCCATGGTGAAGCGCTCGCGCGACCAGGCGACACCGTCACCGAGGCGTCGCATCTGCCCGGAGATCTGCCCGCCGGACTCGCCCTTCCACTGCCAGACGCGCTCGACGAACGCCTCGCGGCCGAGGTCGTGGCGGGACTTGCCCTCCTTGCCGAGCTCGCGCTCGACGACGTTCTGCGTGGCGATACCGGCGTGGTCCATGCCGGGCTGCCACAGCGTCTCGAAGCCCTGCATGCGCTTACGACGCGTCAGGGCGTCGATGAGGGTGTGCTCGAAGGCGTGCCCGAGGTGGAGGCTGCCGGTGACGTTCGGGGGCGGGATGACGACGGTGTAGGGCGGCTTGTCGCTCTTCGCGTCCGCCTCGAAGTAACCGCGCTCCACCCAGCGCTCGTACAGCGGCCCCTCTACATCGGCCGGCGCGTACTGGGTCGGCAGTTCGGTGTCGGGCGCTGATGGCTGCTGCTGAGCGTTCTCGGTCACGGGCTCAGTTTAGGGGTGTCTCGGGGGTGTCCCGAAACGCCTTTGTTCTGTAACGGTGGGCACCCCGATGCCATGCGTTGCCTGTGTCTGCGCCAGGATGTCAGGAACACATAAGCATCTGGAGGGGAACCCAGAAATGAGTCACAACCAGCCGGGCCCGTACGGCGGGCAGCCTCAGCAGCCCGGTCCGTACGGCGGGCAGCCCCAGCAGCCCGGGCCCTACGGCCAGCCGCAGGCGCCCCAGCCCGGCTACGGCTACCCCCAGCAGGCTCCGCCGGCCCAGCCCGGGTACGGCTACCCGCAGCAGCCCCCGCAGGGCGTCCCGCCCCAGCAGCCCTACGGCCAGCAGCCCCCGTACGGCCAGCAGCCGCCCTATGGCCAGCAGCCGTACGGCATGCCGCAGCCGCCGGCGCCGGGTGGCGGCGGCAAGAAGACCGGCCTGATCATCGGCGCCGTGGCCGTGGTGGCCGCGATCGGCGTCGGCGCGTACTTCGTCCTCGGCAGCAGCGGCGGCGGCGCGGGCAACCTGGAGGACGACGGGGCGCACAAGCTGGCGACCCCGGAGACGGTGCTCAGCGACTACAAGCGGATCGGCGACGACGGCCAGACCGCCGGTGGCGACGACTCGGCGGCGGAGCTGGAGAAGAGCGGCGTCAAGAACGGCAAGACCGTGGTCGGCGCCTACTCCACCGCCAACCTCACGGACTACGACCCCAGTGACCCGAGTTCGGCACCCGACCTCAGCGAGTTGGCGACCTCCAAGAGCATCACGTACGTGGGGGCCTACGGCGAGATCGCCGACCCGGAGAAGGCCCTGGACGCGTTCTTCGCCAACATCAAGAAGTCCTCCGAGGAGAACTCCTCTTCCAGCAGCGGTACTCCCACGAGCGAGCTGGTCGGTGAGCCCGAGGCCGCCGATCTCGACGGTGCGGTCATGAAGTGCCAGGCCGCCAAGGGCCAGGACCTGATGACCAAGAAGGACAAGACCAACTGGTTCTGTGTCTGGGCCGACTACAGCACCCTCACCATGGTGTCGCCGAACGACGCCACGGCGGACGTCAACAAGGACGTGGCGATCGACATCACCACGAAACTGCGCCAGGAAGTTCGCGTCAAGGCCTGACTCGCACAACTCGACCGCCACGGGCCCAGTTGGTGAGGCGACGCTCGACGCGTTCGTCGCTCGAGCCGGGTTCGCACGCATCGCGGGAGATCATGCGATCACCGGATGCCGACGATGACACCACGAGATTAGCGAACACGTGATCGATTAACTGTTACGGTTGGCGTGACCATGTGTTTTGAAGTGTTCGAGGGGAACTCTCGTGTTGAAGCGAGCATTTGCTGTAGCCGGCCTTGTTATTGCGGGAGCGGTGGTGCCGTTGGCGACCGCAGCGCCTGCATCCGCCAACGTTGCGCAGTGCACCGGCGTCCTGAAGAGCTATGGATATAACGTGGGGCCCAAGTCGAAGGCGGCGTGCAGTCACCCTGCCTTGGGAGGTAGCGCGCCGCAGTTCAACTGCTACAACCCGCTGCTCCTCCTGCACGTGAAGGTAGACCACGCGATGTCCGCCTGCTCCTGGGCGTAGGGCTCACGGCTGTACAGACGGAGGCCGCTCCAGCTCACCGGCTGGAGCGGCCTCCGCTCGTTCGCATCGCAAGAGATTCTCTTGTAACAACCCCGCGGCTACGCCGACTTCTGCTCCCCCGGGCCCCGTCGCGCGTCGCGCGGGATCAGGGTCGGGTTCACGTTGGAGTGGACGACGTCGGCCGTGATGACGACGCGGGCCACGTCCTTGCGGGACGGGATCTCGTACATCACGCCCTGGAGGACTTCCTCCATGATGGCGCGCAGGCCGCGGGCGCCGGTCTGGCGGAGGATGGCCTGGTCGGCGATGGCCTCCAGGGCCTCGCGCTCGAAGTCCAGCTCCACACCGTCGAGTTCGAAGAGGCGCTGGTACTGCTTCACCAGTGCGTTGCGCGGCTCGACGAGGATCTGCAGGAGCGCCTCGCGGTCCAGGTTGTGGACCGACGTGATGACGGGGAGGCGGCCGATGAACTCGGGGATCATGCCGAACTTGACCAGGTCCTCGGGCATGACGTCCTCGAACTGGTCCTTGGCCTCCAGCTCGCGCTTGGAGCGGATCGTGGCGCCGAAGCCGATGCCCTTGGCGCCGGCCCGCGACTCGATGATCTTCTCAAGACCGGCGAACGCGCCGCCCACGATGAACAGGACGTTCGTCGTGTCGATCTGGATGAATTCCTGGTGCGGGTGCTTGCGTCCGCCCTGCGGCGGCACCGAGGCGGTCGTGCCCTCGAGGATCTTCAGCAGTGCCTGCTGGACGCCCTCGCCGGACACATCGCGCGTGATCGAGGGGTTTTCGCTCTTCCGGGCGACCTTGTCGATCTCGTCGATGTAGATGATCCCGGTCTCGGCCTTCTTGACGTCGTAGTCGGCCGCCTGGATCAGCTTCAGCAGGATGTTCTCGACGTCCTCGCCGACATAGCCGGCCTCCGTCAGCGCGGTGGCGTCGGCGATGGCGAACGGGACGTTCAGCATGCGCGCCAGGGTCTGCGCCAGGAGCGTCTTGCCGGAGCCCGTGGGGCCCAGCAGCAGGATGTTGGACTTCGCCAACTCGATGGCGTCGTCACGGCCTTGGGCGCCGCCGTTCTCGCCGGCCTGAACGCGCTTGTAGTGGTTGTAGACGGCGACGGAGAGCGCCTTCTTGGCCGCTTCCTGGCCGACCACGTAGCCCTCGAGGAACTCGTAGATCTCGCGGGGCTTGGGGAGTTCCTCCCAGCGCACCTCGCTCGTCTCGGCGAGCTCTTCCTCGATGATCTCGTTGCAGAGATCGATGCACTCGTCGCAGATGTACACACCAGGGCCTGCGATGAGCTTCTTGACCTGCTTCTGGCTCTTGCCGCAGAACGAGCACTTGAGCAGATCGCCGCCGTCACCGATGCGTGCCACGGTGTGCTTCCCCTTCGCCTGGGAGACGCCTGGACGTTTTCGAATCCAGCGGCTCCTGGTGCTGCCTTATGTCGACGGTACCTTGCCTGGCCCCCCGTTCGGGCCCCCCTTGGCGCGGTTCACTTTGACGTGCACCGTCCCAAACCGTGCCAAGGGGCAGCAGACAATACCGGGTCCGCGTCAGCGAACGTCGGCGTTGTTCATCTTCCGGGTGGAGATGATCTGGTCGATCAGCCCGTACGACAGCGCGTCCTCGGCCGTGAGGATCTTGTCGCGCTCGATGTCCTCGCGGATCTTCTCGATCGCCGTCGTGGAGTGCTTGGCCAGCATCTCCTCCAGCTGCGAGCGCATCCGGAGGATCTCGTTGGCGGCGATCTCCAGGTCGGAGACCTGACCGCGGCCGGTCTCGCTGTACGGCTGGTGGATCAGCACACGGGCGTTCGGAAGCGCCATGCGCTTGCCGGGCGTGCCCGCGGCCAGCAGGATCGCGGCGGCGGACGCCGCCTGGCCCATGCAGACCGTCTGGATGTCCGGCTTCACGAACTGCATCGTGTCGTAGATGGCCGTGAGCGCCGTGAAGGAGCCACCGGGGCTGTTGATGTAGACCGAGATGTCCCGGTCGGGGTCCATCGACTCCAGGCACAGCAGCTGCGCCATGACGTCGTTGGCGGAGGCGTCGTCGATCTGCACGCCGAGGAAGATCACGCGCTCCTCGAACAGCTTCGCGTACGGGTCGTACTCGCGGATGCCCTGCGAGGTGCGCTCGACGAAGCGCGGGATCACATAGCGGGACTCGGCGGCGGGGCCGGTGTACTCGGCGCGCGTGCGGTCGTACAGGCCGCTGCCGGGGAAGTCGTTCACTGTCTGTCTCCTAGAGGCTGTGGCGGTCGGCTGGGGGCTTCCAGGGGGCCTCAGGCCGCCCCGGTGCCGCCGCCGCCCGGCATCCCGGCGGCCGTCGGGATGACGTCGTCGATGAGGCCGTACTCCTTGGCCTCGAAGGCGTCGAACCAGCGGTCACGGTCCGAGTCGCGGGTGATCTGCTCGACCGACTGGCCGGTGTGCTGGGAGGTGAGCTCGGCCATGCGCTTCTTGGTGTGCAGCAGCCGCTCGGCGTGGATCTTGATGTCGGAGGCCGAGCCCGCCAGGCCCGCGGAGGGCTGGTGGATCAGGATCTCGGCGTTCGGCAGCGCGAAGCGCTTGCCGGGGGTGCCCGCGCTCAGCAGGAACTGGCCCATGGAGGCGGCGAGGCCCATGGCGATGGTCACCACGTCGTTCTTGATGAACTGCATGGTGTCGTAGATCGCCATACCGGCCGTGATCGAGCCGCCCGGGCTGTTGATGTACAGGTAGATGTCCTTGTCCGGGTCGGCGGCAAGGAGCAGCAGCTGTGCGGTGATCTTGTTGGCAATGTCGTCGTCGACCGGCTGGCCGAGGAAGATGATCCGCTCGCCGAGCAGCCGGTTGTAGACCTGGTCGCCGAGGCCACCACCGATAGAGGGCTCGCCGGCGGCGTAGGGCATCAGATTCGTCACGTCTCCACCTGCTCGTCTTACGACGGCGCCGGGCCGTCTCACGTGTTCCCTGCGGGGGGCCTCCGGCGGTTTCGCCGACTTCCCTGCCCCCATACTCATGGACCCTAACGCGCAGGCTGTGCGGTGCCATCCCGGTTCCGTGAGTGTTCGCCGGGGGCGTAGAGCCACGGGCGGTGGGCCGATGCCTACGCGCCGTTGCGCCGTCGGGCCCCGGGCGGCCGCGGGATACGGAAGAAGGGCCCCGGGGATTTCTCATCCCCGGGGCCCCTTCCTACGACCTTCTAGGCGCCGTGGGCTCAGCCCTCGGACTTCTCCTCGGCGGCCTCGTCGGCGGTGCCCTCGGCGGCCTCGACCGTCTCGGTGGCCTGCTCGACGTCGTCCTCGTCGTCGAGGTCGATGACCTCGCCGTTGGTGTCCTTGACCACGGCCTTCTCGACCACGACGGCCAGGGCCTTGCCGCGGGCGACCTCGCCGACCAGAAGCGGAACCTGGCCGCCCTCGACGACGGCCTGGGCGAACTGGTCGGGGGACATGCCGGAGGAGGCGGCGCGACGCATGAGGTGCTCGGTGAGCTCCTCCTGGTTGACGTTCAGCTTCTCCTGCTTGACGAGCTCGTCCAGGACGAACTGCGTCTTGATGCCCTTGACCGCGGCTTCCTTGGTCTCGGCGTCGAACTCTTCCTCGGTCTTGCCCTGGATCTCCAGGTACTTCGCGAGGTCGAGGCCCATCTGGCCGAGCTGGTGGTGCTCGAGGTTGTGCTTACGGGTGTTGATCTCGTCCTCGAGCAGCTTCTCGGGGACGGGCACCTCGACGAGCTCCAGCAGCTTCTCCAGGACGCGCTCCTGGGCCTGCGTGGCCTGGTCGTACTGCTTCATGTTCTCGAGGCGCTTGCGGCTGTCGGCCTTCAGCTCGTCGAGGGTGTCGAACTCGGAGGCGAGCTGCGCGAACTCGTCGTCCAGCTCGGGCAGTTCGCGGGCGGCGACCTGGGTGACCTTGACGGTGACCTCGGCCTCCTTGCCGGCCGCCGAGCCGCCCTTGAGCTCGGAGGTGAAGGTGGCCTCGCCACCGGCCTCCAGGCCCTTCACGGCGTCGTCGATGCCGTCGAGCAGCTCGCCGGAGCCGATGGTGTAGGAGACGCCGCTGGCGACGCCGTCCTCCAGGACCTCGCCGTCGACCTTGGCCTCCAGGTCGATGGTGACGACGTCGCTGTCCTCGGCGGCACGCTCGACCGGGGAGGTGGACGCGAAGCGCTCACGGAGGTCGGAGACGGCCTTCTCGACGTCCTCGTCGCTGACCTCGACGGCGTCGACCTCGACCTCGATGCCGGAGTAGTCCGGGATCTCGATGGCGGGGCGGATGTCGACCTCGGCGGTGAAGTTCAGCGTCTCGCCGTCCTTCAGCTCGGTGATGTCGACCTCGGGCTGGCCCAGGACGTTGAGCTCGGCCTCGTTGACCGCCTCGGTGTAGAACTTCGGAAGCGCGTCGTTGACCGCCTCCTCCAGGACCGCACCGCGGCCGAACCGCTGGTCGATGACGCGGGCCGGGATCTTGCCCTTGCGGAAGCCCTTCACCGTGACCTGCTGGTTGATCTTCTTGTACGCCGCGTCGAGGCTGTCCTTGAGCTCCTCGAAGGGCACCTCGACAGTGAGCCGAACCCGGGTCGGGTTCAGGGTCTCCACGGCGCTCTTCACGGTTCGGTCTCCTTGTGGGCTGACTTCTTGGTTTCTGCCGGAGCCAGACTGGTCCGGCGGATTTCGCCGCCCGGAGGACCTCGTGACTTCGTACGGAGAGACACACGGGCGTGCAGCTTGCATAGTAACGGCAGCGGGGACACGCCCCCAAAGGCGATCACTGAACGCGATCGCAGGAGGTCGTCGCGCATGTGGCCGGTCTTCGCCGGACCTGGTCGGGGTGGCGGGATTTGAACCCACGGCCTTCCGCTCCCAAAGCGGACGCGCTACCAAGCTGCGCCACACCCCGTGCTGGTGCGACACGTAGGGTACATGCCCGCAGGCAGCGGGGCTGCCGCATTTACGGGGTGTGCGACAAGGGGGGCCGACCCGCTACGATGCATCCTGTGCCGCGGTCGGCTGACCTGCGGCGCGTCCTGTGCGGGCGTAGCTCAATGGTAGAGCCCTAGTCTTCCAAACTAGCTACGCGGGTTCGATTCCCGTCGCCCGCTCTGTAGGCCGAAGGCCCAGGTGAGAGGTTGTTTGCCTCTCACCTGGGCCTTTTGCGTACCTCCCGGGCGGGGGTCAGTCCGTGGCGATCAGCAGGTCCCCCTGGCTGTCTCGCCAGCCGATGCTCACCGCGCCGTCGGCGACGTCGAGGACGTCGAGCTTCACGAAGTGGTCGTAGTCGTCCGGCGTGGTCATGGTCGGCAGTCGCAGGGTGTGGAGCAGGTGGCCGGTGTCCGCGTCGAGGACGAGCAGGTCCGCGTGTATTCGGCGGCCGGTGTCCGCTCCGGTGAGGTAGGGCTGGCGTACGACGTACACCCGGCCGTCGGCGATCTCGGGGAACCCGTACTCCTGGCCGGCCGGCGCCCGCAGCTGCCAGGAGAGGTGTCCGTCCCGGGTGCCGTAGGCACGCAGGAGGGTGTCGTGGTCCTCCGAGCCCTCTTGGGGGTCGGTGCCGGACAGCACGGTGCCGCTGCCCCCGGCGACCACGTCCCGCCCGTCCAGGGGGAGCGTGGCGCGTGGCGAGATCCCCTGGCGGTTCATGTCGAACAACCGGATGGTCCGCGGGTGGTCCGGGGCCGGGGCCGCGAGCGTGTGGCCGTCGCCCCAGACCGTCGGATCGGGGTCCACGATGCGATGCCGCCAGAGGAGCCTGCCCGTGCGGCTGTCGACACCGAGCAGAAGCTCGTACTCGTCCCGGTCGAGGCTCGACACGTTGCACATCACGTGAACGGCGCTCAGACGGTCCGGCAGGGCGTGCACGGAATGGACGAGCGCCTCGGGACATGACTCGGGCATCCTCACCGTCCACAGGCTCCGGCCGTCACGCTCGTCGAAGGCACGCACGGCGCCGTGCGCGTCGGTGACGACCTGGCCGCCGGCCAGCTCCACCGACCGGTAGCCGTCCTCCCGGATCTCCACGCGCCACAGCAGCCTGCCCGTACGCAGATCGATGCCGACAAGCCGCCCGTCGTCGTGGCCGACGACCACGGTGCGTTCCGACACCGTGACCTCCCACGAGACCTTCTTCCCGTCCCGGCGCTCGTAGCGCCAGTACTCCTTGCCGGTGCGCAGGTTCACCGCCGTCACGCCGAAAGCCGTGTCCTGGAGGAACAGCCCGTGCACCAAGGCGTGCTCGTCAGAAGTCCGGCGCACGACGTGGTCAGGTGCGATCGGGGCGTCGGCGGCGAACGCGGCCGGATAGGGGCCGTGGGCTCCGGTGAACACGTCCCGCGACTGGTACCAGTTCACCAGCAGGGCGATCACGAGTAGCACCAGTACGACGAGAAAGCCCCACGCCCCGCCGCGTGCCGCCTGCACGTCCGCGAGGCTCGGAACAGGCGTGCCCGGGCCGCCCCGCAGGCCCACTCCTCGCTCCCCCAGCAGATTCATCCGTTGCGTCATGAATGCCCCCCACAGGCCTTGCCTCCTGCCACATCGGCACGGCGGCCCAGGGATCTTCACCCCCGTGCAGGGGCCACGCAAGCCGGTTCCCCCTGATCGTTTTCCGGTCAGGCCCTCAGGGTGTGCACGTCCACCGTGTAGACGGAGCGGATGCCGTAGGGGACGTAGAGGGCGTCGCCGACCAGGGTCGGTGGGGCGCCGGGGGCGGAGGAGTCGGCGGTGCCGCCGTCGTCGCGGCCCTGGAGGGTGGCCTCGACCGCGCCGGTGCGCACGTTCAGGGCGGCGAGGCGGCCGCTCGGGGACGCCAGGTACAGGTGGGTCGCCGAGGCGGTCGGCAGGCCCGGGGACTCCACGGTGGAGTTGCTCTCCCACAGCCGGCGGCCGCTGTCGGGGGCGACGGCGCGGACGCTGCCGCTGGGGAAGGTGACGTAGAGCGTGCCGTTCAGGAGGGTGGGCGTCGCCGTCTCGGGCTGGGGTTCCGACATCCGTACTGTCGTCACGACGTGCGAGGCGGCGTTGATCAGGGTGATCGTGCGGCGGGTTCCGGTCGTGTTCAGGACGACGAGGCGTCCGTCGGCCTGGCCTACGACGTCCTGGTCCTCGGCCACGGTCACGGTCCAGCGGGGACGCCCGTCGGCCGGGTCGAGCTGCGTGAAGCTCGTGCCGGTGACGGTGTCGTCGGTCCACTTCTGACACACCAGGTAGGCGTTGCCCGCGGCGCTGCGCAGCAGGCAGATCCGGCTGTCCGGGTCCGGCAGCGGGCGCTTCCAGCGGACCTCGCCGGTGTCGGCGTCCAGCAGGGCGTACTGCTGTCCCCTCGCGCCGTACACGGCGACGACGCCCTCCGGTACGGCGGCGGAGTAGCCCTGCTCGCTGTTCGGTTCCGTGGCCTCCGGGCCGTCGCCGGTGACCGTCTTCCAGATCACCTTGCCGGTGTCGGCGTCCAGTGCCTGGACCGTGTAGCGGGAGGGGTTGACGTCGCCCTCGGTCCGGTCGTCGGCGCCGTAGACGTACACACGGCCGCCGCGGGCGGCCATGACGGTGCCCAGGTCGCCGCTGCCGAGTTCGTCGGGGGTGTCGTCGATCGGGCGGGCCCAGGTGTTGCTGCCGTCGGCGAGGGCGAAGCGGGTCGCCATGACGTCGTCCCCGGCGCACACGAGGGACCGGCCGGTGGCCGCGCAGCGGCTGAACGGGCCGTCGGCGTTGATCGGGTCCTCGTCGACGTTCGGGTCCTTGGACTTCTTGTGCCACTCCTGCCAGCCGGCGGGCAGGTCGCCCGCGCTCGGGGCGGGCTCGGAGTCGACCGCGAGGACGGTGAGGGCGGTCGTGGCGGTCAGCAGCAGGGCGCCCAGGGCGGAGGCGAGGAGGAGGCGCCGGCGCCGCCGGGGGCGCGAGGGCCTGGGGGCGTCCGGCGCGGGGGCGGGGCGCGGGTCGGGGAGTTCGCCCTCGCGCAGGAGATGGAGCAACTCGTCCGGCGACGGGCGGGACTTGGGATGTTTTTCCAGACAGAACTGGACGAAGGGGAGCAACTCGGGCGGGACCCCGTCGAGTTCCGCGTCGCCGTCGACGACTCTCACGGCCGTCTCGTAGGGGCTCGGGCTGTCGAAGGGGCCGTGGCCGGTGGCGGCGTAGGCGACGACCGAGCCGAGGGAGAAGACGTCCGCGGCGGGGCCCACGTCCTGCGGGGACGAGAACTGCTCGGGGGACATGAAGGGCGGGGTGCCCATCACGCGGCCGGTCTGGGTGAGCACGTCGGCCGCGGCGAACTCGGTGGTGCGGGAGATGCCGAAGTCGATGACCCTGGGGCCGTCCTCGGCGAGCATCACATTGGCCGGTTTCAGATCCCGGTGGACCATCCCGGCGCGGTGGATGTCCCGGATCGCCTCGGCCAGCCCTGCGGCGAGTTCGCGCAGTTGCGGCGGCGGCAGGGGGCCGTGGCGGCGGACATGGGTGCCGAGATCCTCGCCGGGGATGTAGAGCGTGGCCATCCAGGGGCGCGGCGCGTCGGCGTCGGCGTCCACGACGGGGGCCGTGAAGGCACCGCTGACCTGACGGGCGGCGGCCACCTCGCGGCGGAAGCGGGTGCGGAACTCGTCGTCGTCGGCGTACTGCGCGTGCACGACCTTCACGGCGAGGCGGCGACCGGAGGCGGAGCGGGCCAGGTACACCACGCCCATGCCGCCGGAGCCGAGGCGGTCCTCGATCCGGTAGCCCCCGATCTCAGCCGGGTCCGTTTCGCGCAGCGCCATCCCTTACGTCCCCCGTCCGCACCGTCGCCCGAAGCGTTCGACGATCGCGAACGAGGGTATCCGTACCCTTTCGGGCCGCCCCACGGACCCTAGAACTGGATGGAGTTGATGGTCTCGGCTATCGAGTTGAGGAACCGCTGGATGTCGTCGGCCATGCCCGTCGAGGCCAGGAAGAAGCCGAACAGCACGGCGACGACGGCAGGGCCGGCCTTCAGGGATCCGCCACGGATCAGCACCACCAGGACGATCGCCAACAGCAACACCACTGACAGCGAAATGGCCACAACAGATCACACCCTCGGTCGGTCCGCTCTCCCGGCCCGGGGACGCGACCCCGCGCACCCCCGCCAGAACCATCGTGCCACCAACCGGGCCTCGCTATGCGGCACGTGACGTTTCGTTCGCCACACCTGTGCCGGATCTGTGACGGTCCGCGGACGTACCGACCTCTCGCATCACCCCCGTCCGACATTTCGGCGAGAGATCGGCGCAGAGAATTCGAAGGGATCGTTTCCATCGCCACACAACATGTTCGCCGCTATTTCGAATTCGCAACACGGTGATCATTTCATCGGCGTCACCTCCTTGCCATATGCACTACTTAGTCAGGATGAATCCGGACAAGAAGGGTGACCAACGGGTGTCTACCAGGTGCATGTTCGCTGTACATGCGAAGTCGCTCGCAATAACCGCTAATGACCTCGGGGGTTTTACGAAATCCCACAGGCAACGCTAGGGTGCCTCAGATGTTCCACGCTGCCTCGTCCCCCGCATACGCAGCGAGGTCCTGGATCCGCTACCCGGGCTTCCGACGGGAGGGTCTGTGACGGACTCGCTGCGACCGCACGGCCACAACAGAGCGCCACTCCCCCCGACACAGCAGTCGGCGGACGGAGTGCCGAGTCCGCGCTCACCGCAGGGCAGGAAGGCTCAGGGCGACGCCAGAGCCGCGTCCAGCGGTGCCAAGCAGCGCGACGCGTTCTTCGACAACGCCAAGTACCTGGCGATCGTGCTCGTCGCCATAGGCCACGCCTGGGAGCCGATCAAGGGCGACAGCCGGATCCTGGAGGCCGTGTACACCGTCGTGTACACCTTCCACATGCCGGCGTTCATCATCATCTCCGGCTTCTTCTCGCGCAGTTTCGACGCGAGCCCGAACCGCCTGAAGCGTCTGATCACCGGCGTCGCGGTGCCGTACGTCGTCTTCGAGACGGCCTATCCGCTCTTCAAGCGCTGGATCGACGAGGACCCGGGCCAGGACATCAGCCTCCTGGACCCGTGGTACCTGACGTGGTTCCTGTGCGCGCTGTTCATCTGGCGCATGACGACGCCGATCTGGAAGATGGTGCGCTGGCCGCTGCCGATCGCGCTCGGCCTCGCCATGGCGGCGACGGTCACCCCGGAGATCGGCGACGACCTCGACCTCCAGCGGGTCCTTCAGTTCCTGCCGTACTTCGTGCTGGGTCTGATCATGAAGCCCGAGCACTTCCACATGGTGCGCACGCGCACGGTGCGGATCCTGTCCGTGCCGGTGTTCACCCTCGCGCTGGCCATCGGCTGGTGGGCGGTGCCGCGCATGAACACCGCGTGGTTCTACCACCGGGACGCCGCACAGGAGCTGCACGCCCCGTGGTGGACCGGGCCGGTCATGGTCCTGGCGATGTTCGGTTGCTCCCTCGTGCTGACGGCCTGCTTCTTCGCCTGGGTGCCGCGTCGCCACATGTGGTTCACGGCACTCGGCGCGGGCACCCTGTACGGCTACCTCCTGCACGGCTTCGTCGTGAAGGCCGGTGACTACCAGGGCTGGTTCGAGCACGCCTGGCTGCAGCGCCCGCTCGGCGAGATCTTCGTCAGCGTCGTCGCGGCCGTCGGCGTCACGCTGCTGTGCACCGCGCCGGTGCAGCGCATGTTCCGGTTCGCGATGGAGCCCAAGATGGAGTGGGCGTTCAAGCGGGACGCGGCCCAGCTGGCCCGGGAGCGGGAGAAGCGCGAGGGCGCGACCGCGCGCGAGAAGGTCAACGCCTGACCCCGCGCCGTTCCTTCACAGCATGGACAGACCGAGAAGCGCGCGCATCCGTGCGTACTTCTCGGTCAGTCGTTTCCGGGTCGCTTCGTCCAGGACCGCCAGGCGCGCCGGGTCCGCGTTGTGCGCCAGGTCCGCCTCCTTCACCAGCAGCGCGCCCGGGGTGGCGAGGATCCGCGCGGCGTAGACCTCGGGCGGCTCTCCGGCCCGCTTGGTGACCGCGCGCACCACGTCCTTCGTACGACGGCTCAGCGCGGCCTCTTCCAGCCACTGCTCGGACAGCGCGTCGTCCTCCACGGCGTCGTGCAGCCAGGCCGCGGCGATCAGCTCCTCGTCGCCGCCACGCGCGCGTACGCCCTCGGCGACGGCGCCCAGATGCTCGGTGTACGGCCGCCCGGCCTTGTCGGTCTGGCTCGCGTGGGCGGCGCGGGCGACGGCCTCCACGTCGGCGAGGGACAGTGTCGCGTGCGGGGTGCTCTGCGGCTGCGGTGTCTCGGTCACCCGCCCAGTGTCGCCCCTCCGGCTCAGCGGGCGGCAGCCGTCGTCGTCGGGCCCTCGCGGGAGATCAGCAGGAGCGCCCGGTCGTCGTTGACGTCCTTCGCCACCGCCTCGATGAGGTGCCAGGCGGCGCCGTGGAAGCCGCCGGCGACATAGCGGTCGGCCTCGCCGGTGAGGCGGTCTATGCCCTCGACGATGTCGCGGTCGGACGTCTCGACCAGACCGTCCGTGAAGAGCATCAGGACGTCGCCGGGACGCAGCGAGCCCTTCACGGGGTCGAACTGGGCGCCGTCGTACACGCCGAGGAGGGGGCCCTCGGCCGCCTTCTCCTCCCAGCGGCCGCTGCCCGCGCTCAGTTGCAGGCCCGGCGGGTGGCCCGCCGAGTAGAGCTCGTAGTCGCCCGAGTCGAGGTCCAGGACGAGGTGGATGGAGGTGGCGAAGCCCTCGTCCCAGTCCTGGCGCAGTAGGTAGCCGTTGGCGGCCGGCAGGAACGCGTGCGGGGGCAGGCTGCCCAGGAGGCCGCCGAAGGCTCCGGAGAGCAGCAGGGCGCGGGAGCCGGCGTCCATGCCCTTGCCGGACACGTCCGTCAGGACGGCCTCCAGGGTGCGGCCGCCGTTCGTGCGGGCCGCCACCACGAAGTCGCCGGAGAAAGACTGGCCGCCCGCGGGGCGCAGGGCCATCTCGCGGTGCCAGCCGTGCGGCAGTTGCGGCAGCTTGCTCTGCACGCGGATCCGCTCGCGAAGGTCGAAGAGCATGGTGCCGCCGCGCCGCCAGGGCACGCCGACGCGGCTGCGGAACTGCGCGATGAGCAGACCGAAGAAACCGCACGCCGCCACGACCAGGACCACGCCCGGGGTGACTCTGGACGGACCCTCCGTGTAAGGACCGAGTTGCACCGACTCCACGATGAGGGCGGTAGCCGCCGCCGCGTACAGACCCAGCAGGCTCGCCGGGCGCAGCAGCAGCCCCCCGGCCACGATCGGCAGGACCAGCGCGGCCGGTGAGAACCACACCGAGTTGGCCATCGTGGCGCTGCAGATCAGCGGCACGGTCACGAGCAGTCCGGCGAGCGCGACCCAGTCGGAGCCGTCACCGCGGAAGTAGTCCACGGCGCTTCTGCGCAGGCCGACGCGGACCCGGTGCCAGTGCATCCTCAACCGGGCCATGAACGTCTCGGCGGCCGTGCGCCGCTCTCGTCCTGCTGCCATTAGTTCGGGACCCTATCCATCGGACCAGCTGCTTGGCACGGGAGGTCCCACTTGTCCCCCGTCCGAGGTTCAACTTCACAGTGAACTTCACAGAAAGACGTCCCGTCGCCGCAAGGAGAAATTCCCTCGCTCGTCCCGCATTGCGCTGGTAGGCATGGTTCATGGCGAAAGACAGTGTGAGCGAGGCCGACCGCCTGGAGCTGCGGGCGCTGCGTCAGGACGAGTGGGACATCTGGTACGACACCCTCATCCGCGCCTTCGGTGGCGTCGCGGAGGCGGCGGAGGAGCGGGAGTTGTGGAACTCGCTCACCGAGTTCGACCGGTCCCTCGGGGTCTGGGACAAGGACGCGTGCGTGGGGACGGCCGGGGCGTTCAGCTTCCGGCTCACCGTGCCCGGTGGTGCGGCCGTGGACGCCGCGGGCGTCACGATGGTCAGCGTCGCCGCCACGCACCGCAGGCGCGGCGTCCTGACGTCGATGATGCGCCGGCAGTTGGACGACGTGCGCGAGTGGGGCCGGCCGCTGGCGGTGCTGACCGCCTCCGAGCCGGCGATCTACGGCCGGTTCGGCTACGGCATCGGCACCCACCAGGTCAGCGCCGAGATCGACACCTCGCGCGTGCGGCTGTCCGTGCCGCCCGGCACGGATGACGTACGTCTGCGCTACGCCGCACCGGCCGACGTCCTCGACGCGTGCGAGGCGGTGTACGCGCACCGGGTGTCACGCCGGCCGGGGATGATCGCGCGGCTGCCCGGCTGGGAGCGGCTCGGGCTGCTCGACCCGGAGAACGACCGGGAGGGCGCGTCGCCGATCCAGTGCGTGCTGGCGGAGCGGGACGACGAGGTCGTCGGGTACGCGCGCTTCCGCGTGAAGCCGGAGTGGGACGGCAACGGCCCGAGCGGTGTCGTGCTGCTGCGGGACGTACAGGCCCTGGACCCGGCGGCGGAGGCCGCGCTGTGGCGGTTCCTGTTCGGCATCGACCTGACGTCCACGGTGAAGGCGTGGTCGCGGCCGCTGGACGAGGCGTGGCAGTACCAGGTCTCGGACATCCGGCGGTGCGTGGTGCGGGTGAAGGACGCCCTGCATGTACGGCTGGTGGACGTCGGGGCCGCGCTGGAGGCGCGGACGTATCAGGCGCCGGTGGACGTGGTGTTCGAGGTGGAGGACGACTTCTGCCCCTGGAACGCGGGGCGTTGGCGGCTGAGCGGGGACGCCAAGGGCGCGTCGTGCGCTCGTACCACGGACGCCGCCGATCTCGCCCTGTCCGTACGGGAGTTGGGGGCGGCCTACCTCGGCGGGGTGAGTCTCGCGGCGCTGGGCGCGGCCGGGCGGGTGCGGGAGCTGCGGCAGGGGGCGCTGGCGGAGGCGTCGGTCGGTTTCGCGTCCACGGTGGCCCCGTGGCTGCCGCACGGCTTCTGAGGCGCCCCTGACCGCCTTACGGGCGTTGGCAGTTCGGGCACCAGAAGAGGTTGCGGGCGGCGAGGTCGGCGGTGCGGATCTCGCCGTCGCAGATGTGGCAGGGCATGGTGGCCCGGCGGTAGACGTAGACCTCGCCGCCGTGGTCGTCGACGCGGGGCGGACGGCCCATCGCCTGAGGGGTGTGCTCGGGGCGGACGGTGTCGATGCGGTTGTTGCGGACGCCCTCGTGCATGAGCTCGACGAGGTCGCCCCAGATCGCGTCCCACTGGGCCGGGGTGATGTCCTTGCCCGCGCGGTAGGGGTCGACGCGGTGCCGGAAGAGGACCTCGGCGCGGTAGACGTTGCCGACGCCCGCGATGACCTTCTGGTCCATGAGCAGGGCGGCGATCGTCGTACGGCTGCGGGAGATCCGGCGGTACGCCTGCTGCGGGTCGGCGTCGTCGCGCAGGGGGTCGGGGCCGAGGCGGTCGTGTATCGCCTGCTTCTCGGTGTCGGCGATCAGGGCGCAGGTGGTGGGGCCGCGCAGATCGACGTACGCGGTGGTGTTCGCGAGGCGGAGCCGGACGGTGTCCGTGGGCGGGGGCGCGGGGGCGTCGCCGAAGTTGACCTTGCCGAAGAGGCCCAGGTGGATGTGGATCCAGTCGGCGTCGCGGAAGCCGAGGAAGAGGTGCTTGCCGTGGGCCTCGGTGCGGGTGAGTTCGGCGCGGTCGAGGAGGGCCGCGGCGTCGGAGAACTTGCCCTGGGGGCTGGTGACCCGGGGGGCCGTGCCGAGGAACGCGGCGGCGTAGTCCTTGGCCAGCCGGTGGATGGTGTGCCCCTCAGGCACGATCGCTCCTTCTGTGCGTGAAGGGGCGGCAGCCCCTTCGGCCCGCGCCCAGGGGGCTCTGCCCCCTGGACCCCCGTCAGCCCTGGACGGGCCTCGTCCTCAAACGCCGGACGGGCTGAAACAGATCACCCGGCGCGAAAGAGCTACTGCTGCGGGTGGTGGGCCGGGATCGGGGGCAGGTCGCCCGTCGTCTCGTAGTCCGCGAGCATGTCGATGCGGCGGATGTGGCGCTCGTCACCCGAGAACGGGGTGCCCAGGAAGGTCTCGACGAACTTGGTCGCCTCTTCCGTGGTGTGCATGCGCGCGCCGACCGCGACGACGTTGGCGTCGTTGTGCTGACGGCCGAGCTGCGCCGTCTCCTCGCTCCAGGCCAGGGCCGCGCGGACACCCTTCACCTTGTTCGCGGCGATCTGCTCGCCGTTGCCCGAGCCGCCGATCACGATGCCGAGGGCGTCGGGGTCCGCGGCCGTCCGCTCCGCCGCGCGGAGACAGAAGGGCGGGTAGTCGTCCTGGGCGTCGTAGATGTGGGGGCCGCAGTCGACGGGGTCGTGGCCGGCCGCCTTCAGCCAGTCGACGAGGTGGTTCTTGAGTTCGTAGCCCGCATGGTCCGAGCCGAGATACACGCGCATGGGACGAGTGTGACACGGCTGTTTCCGGGCAGCAGCGTCGGGTGTCGAACGTGTCAATTGTGACCTGAGCCATGGAAGCTCAAGGAAACCTCAAGTAACAATCCCGAATCAAAGGTTCCCGAATCCGTTCTCCTCCGATTCACTGGTCCGACTCGTACGCCACACGCAATCCGCTTGTGCGAGGACCGCTCCCCACGGCGCAAAGGAAATCCCTTCCATGACTTCGCAGCCGACAAAGAAGACGGCCGAACCGGCCCCCGGGGGCCACGGCCTACAGGCCGGGCTCAAGAACCGCCATCTGTCCATGATCGCGATCGGCGGCGTCATCGGCGCCGGCCTGTTCGTCGGGTCCAGCTCCGGTATCGCCACGGCCGGCCCCGGCATCCTCCTTTCCTACGCACTCGTCGGCACGCTCGTGGTGCTGGTGATGCGGATGCTCGGTGAGATGTCGGCGGCCAACCCGACGTCCGGGTCGTTCTCCGCCCACGCCGACCGGGCGCTCGGCCGCTGGGCCGGGTTCTCCATCGGCTGGCTGTACTGGTTCTTCTGGGTGGTCGTGCTGGCGGTCGAGGCGACCGCCGGTGCGGTGATCCTGGAGGGCTGGATCCCGGCCGTCCCGCAGTGGGGCTGGGCCCTGATCGTCATGGTGGTGCTGACCGCCACCAACCTGGTCTCCGTCGGCTCGTACGGCGAGTTCGAGTTCTGGTTCGCCGGGATCAAGGTCGTCGCGATCGCCGCGTTCATCGTCATCGGCGGGCTGGCCATCTTCGGGCTGCTGCCGGGCGTCGACAGCGACCAGGCCGGGCTGAGCAACCTCACCGACCACGGCGGCTTCCTGCCGCACGGACCGGGCGCGATCCTCACCGGTGTGCTGCTGGTCGTCTTCTCCTTCATGGGAAGCGAGATCGCCACCCTCGCGGCCGGTGAGTCCGAGAACCCGCAGCAGGCCGTCACCAAGGCGACCAACAGCATCATCTGGCGTGTGGCCGTGTTCTACCTCGGCTCGATCCTCGTCGTGGTCTCCCTGCTGCCCTGGGACAGCAAGGCCATCGCCGACAAGGGCTCCTACGTCGCCGCGCTCGACTCCCTCGGCATCGCGCACGCCGGTCAGATCATGAACTTCATCGTGCTGACCTCGGTGCTGTCCTGTCTCAACTCCGGGCTCTACACCGCCTCCCGCATGGCCTTCTCGCTCGGCCAGCGCGGGGACGCGCCGAAGGGCTTCGCCCGCACGACCGGCAACGGCGTGCCGCGGACCGCGATCCTCGTGTCCGTCGCGTTCGGCTTCGTGGCCGTGTTCTTCAACTACAAGTTCCCGGACTCCGTCTTCCTCTTCCTCGTCAACTCCTCCGGCGCGGTCGCGCTGTTCGTCTGGCTGGTCATCTGCTTCTCGCAGCTGCGCATGCGCAAGATCATCCAGCGTGAGTCGCCGGAGAAGCTCGTCGTGAAGATGTGGCTGTACCCGTACCTGACCTGGGCGACGGCCGCACTGATCGTGTTCGTGCTTGGCTACATGCTGACCGACACCGAGCACGACGGGCGCAAGACCGTGCTGCTGTCGCTGCTGGTCGCCGCGGCCGTGCTGGCCGTCGCCTTCGTGAAGGAGAAGGTCCGCGGCGGGCGCCCGGCGGGCGTCGGGGCCGTGGCCTCCGAGACGGAGCGCGACGAGGTCAGGACCGGCTGAGTCGCCGGCCGTGTACCGCCTGAGGGGCGACGGGGACCACCCCGTCGCCCCTCTTGTCGTCTCCGCCTGTCCTGCGCTCGCGCCTCCCGCCCGGTCACAGCACCGTGAAGGTGTCCCTCACCTTCTCGTAGGTCTTCAGGGCCTGTGCCTCCATGTCCGGGCGGTACCACGTGTTGATCTGGTACGACTTCCCGCCGACGGTGAAGCCGAGCAGCCGGGCGTGCCAGGGCTCGCCCTGGAGCGAGAAGGTGTACTCCCAGACGACCGCCGGGTGCCCGCGGAAAGTCGTGCGTTCCAGGCGGATCTTGCTGTAGTCCTTGCCCTGTTGGGCGTTCTGCTCCGACTTCTGCCAGGAGTCCATCAGGTCGTCGCGGGCCACGGACGACTTGGCGGCGAGCTCCTGTCTGGCGTCCGGTGACGTGTAGTGCACCTCCGAGCCGGTCTTGACGTCCCGCTGCCAGCCCGCGGGCGGCACCCACGCGAACCCGCCCGCCTCCCGGCGCGAGCCCGGCGGCAGGCTCTGCGGTCTCGACGTGCCCTCGACCGTGGACGACGGGGAGGACGCGGCCGTCGACGGCGACGTCGAGCCGCCCGCGTCGTCGTCCCTCGGCGACCCGAAGTCGGACGCGAGCACCACGGCCACGACCGCGCCGACCGCGGCGATACCGACGGCGGCGACGATTCCCGTACGGCGAGGCCCGCGCCGGGGTCGGGGGTGCGCCGGAACCGCCGGCCCGGGGAACTCGCCGGGCGGCATGGCCCCTTGAGCCTGCGCGCCGCCTTGCGGCATGCCGCCGTGAGCCTGCGCGCCGCCTTGCGGCATGCCGCCGTGTGCCTGGGCCACACCGTCCGGCGCTCCCACCCCGGGCCCCGGACGCCGCTCGGTCACCGCCCCGGCCCGCTCCAGGGAGACGCCTGCGCGGCGCGGGGTGGGGCCGGTCGAGTTGCCGGCCGGGGTGGCCGAGTGCACTTCCGAGCGGGATCCGGGGGCCAGTTCCGTGGAGGCGTTGAGGGCGCGAGGGGCTTGCGTGGGTGAGGTCTGCGCGGGTGGGGTCTGCGTGGGTTGGGGCGGGGTGGGTTGGGGCGGGGTGGGTTCGGCCTGGTGGGAGGGCTCGGCGGGTGGAGCCTGGGCGGGCGGAACCTCGGTGGGCCGTACCTCGGTGTGTCGTGCCTCGCTGTGCGCAACCTCGGTGGGTGGAACCCCGGTTCGGGCCTCTTTGGTGGGGGCCGGGCGGTGGGTCGGCGGTATCGCGTCTCGGATGTCGTCCGGCGGCTGCCGGGGGTCGGGCGGGAGCAGGACGCGGGAGGGGTCCAGGAGGGCGGGGGTGGGGGATTCGCCGGGGGGTGCGGTGGCCGGCGCGGGGTCCGGTGAGGATTCGGGCGGTGGACCGGGTTCAGGCGTCAGGTCGGCGGCGGGTGGCGATCCCGTCTCCGGGTCACGCTCCAGCTCGGCAACCGTGCCGGGTATGAGCGCCTGCCCGGACTCCGGCGCCAACTGCGGTTCCGGACCCGGCTCGTGCTCCTGCTCCTGCCGCTCGGCGGACTTCGCCCGATCGGCTTCCGGCTCGGCTTCCGGCGGCGAACCCACCGCCCCAGTCGCGGGCTCGCCCCGCTCGTGGGCCCCTCCCCTCACGACCGGCACGGTCGGAGTGGGAATCGGATGGGCCACCGGCTGCAAGGCCGTTTCAAGGTCGTCCAGGCCGGGGCGCCGGTCCGGGTCCTTGTCCAGGAGGGTCGCGAGGATCTCCCGCAACGGGCCTGCCGCGGGCGGGAGTTCGGGCTCCTCGTAGAGGACCGCGTGCAGGGTCGCCAGGGTGGTGTCACGGGAGAAGGGGGAGCGGCCGGCGAGGGCCGCGCTGAGCGTGGCACCCAGGGACCAGATGTCGGACGGCGGGCCCTGGGGGCGGCCGGAGATGCGCTCGGGGGCCATGTAGTCGGGCGACCCGACCAGCATGCCGACCATGGTGAGGGCCTTCGCGTCCTGTATCGCCGCGATGCCGAAGTCCGTCAGGACCACCCGGCCCCGCCCGCGCCGCACGTCCGTCTCCACCAGCACGTTGCCCGGCTTGATGTCCCGGTGCAGCACACCCCGGTCGTGGACCTGCCGCAGCGCCGCTACCAGGCCCAGGCCGATCCGGGCCGTCTCGGCGGGGCCGAGCGGGCCCTCCTCCGCCATGATGCGTTCCAGGGAGCGGCCGGCCACCAACTCCATGACGATCCACAGGCGTTCGCCCTCGTCGACGACGTCGTAGACCCGTACGACGTTGGGGTGGTCGATCCGTGCCGTCGCCCGCGCCTCGCGCAGGGTGCGTTCACGGCGCGTGCGGGTGTCCTCGGGATCCAGGCCGTCGATGCGCATTTCCTTGACGGCGACCAGTCGGTCGAGGATTTCGTCGACCGCTCGCCACACGCGCCCCATTCCCCCCTGGCCGATACTCTCGACCAATCGATAGCGCCCCGTCACCAGTACACCTGGAACCCCGCCACTCCTCGTATTCCCCGGCAATCCACTGCACCCCCCTCGATGCCGCATCGGACATCCGCCATTGAAACACAATGGTCACACTTCGTGCCGTACCAGCATAGTGCGGAGAAATCTTGTGGTAGCTCTTCAAGTACTGCGAATTCAGGCGCAGGCAAGGGGGACGAACATGAGTTCTCGTCGCACGACGACCATCGCGGGATCGCTGGTCGCGACATCTTTTTCGGCAGTGATGATCCTTTCCTTCACTGCCAGTGCGGACGACCAGGGACCCGGGAGCAGCAAGGGGGGAAAGGTCATCGACGCGGCGCCGTCGGGGGTGAAGCTCACCACCGAGCTGCCGGAGAAAATCTCGGTGAACAACAGTTCGCAAGAAACCGAGATCACTGCCACGGTGAAGAACGAAGGGACCGAGGAGAGCGGAAAGATCCAGCTTTTGGTCGTCGGGTTCGACGGCCTCACCGTCAAGAATGTCGAAGGCTGTTCGGCGATCGAGAAAAGCAATCTCCCGGAGGGCTCGAACAGCGGTTTCGCCTGCCCTCTCGACAATCTCCCCGCCGGTGAGTCGAAGTCGTACGCCGTGGCGGCGACGTTCGACCTCGGCAAGGAGGGCAAGATCTGTCTCCCCGTCCAGACCGGTGACGGCAAGAAGACGTACTGGCAGCAGGGCCCGGTGCCGTTCGGTACGACGAACCCGTCGCCCGACGCCCCGGCCACCCCGCTGCTGCTCGGCACCGACAACAAGCCCGTGGCTCCCGGCCCCGACGAACTGCCCAAGACCGGCCTCGGTCGTGACGTCCTGCCGCTCGGCGCGGCCGGCGCGGCACTGATCGCGGCGGGCGCGGCCGGGCTGTGGTGGTCGCAGCTGCGACGGCCGAGGCGGCACGCGGACTGAGTCCACGGGCCCGCCGTCCGGCGCGGGAACGCGAAAGAGGCTCGTCGGGTCGAAGTCGTCGACCCGGCGAGCCTCTTGCTCGGGAGCTACCGCGTCAGCGGTCGAGCAGCTTCCAGGCGCTGGGCAGCGCGCCCATCGCAAGGGCGGCCTTCAGGGCGTCGCCGATCAGGAACGGGGTGAGGCCGGCCGCGATCGCGGCGGACGCCGACATACCGGTGGCCAGGGCCAGGTAGGGCACGCCGACGGCGTAGATGATCGCCTCGCCGAGCAACATGGCACCGGCGGTGCGCAGTACGGTGCGGTCGGCGCCGCGGCGGGCCAGCGCACCGACGACGGTCGAGGCGAGGATCATGCCGAGGATGTAGCCGAAGGACGGGGCGGCGGCGCCGGAGGTGCCGTCCGCGAACCACGGCACACCCGCGATGCCGGCCAGCGCGTACAGCGCGAGCGAGAGGAAGCCGCGGCCGGCGCCGAGGGCCGTACCGACGAGGAGCACCGCGAGGGTCTGACCGGTCACCGGCACCGGGGAGCCGGGCACGGGCACGGAGATCTGGGCCGCGAGGCCGGTGAACGCGGCACCGCCGACGACGAGCGCGATGTCGCGGACGCGGGAAGCGGGAAGCAGGTCGGCGAGGACCTGTCCGGTGCGAGCGGGGGCGACGGCAGCGGTGCTCATGGGGACTCCGCGAGGGTGAGGGCGGTACGGGACGCTGTGACGCTATCCCAGGGTGTTGCGGCCCCTCACCGTCAGTGGTCGACAAAGGCCGGATCGCGGGGTTAGTCGGCTCCGGACAAAGGGTGGCGGTTACACCGGGTACGGGGTGACGCCGGTCACTGAGGCAGGGACGTACGACTCACAGGACGGGGCTTCGGGCCGACTGTGGGAATGCGCCAATCATGTTGCTAGCGCGTGAAGAGATTGCCCGCATGTGAAGAGCCGTCTCGCCCGTCGGTCGCCGTCTGGGCAGCGGTGGTCCGCTTTGCTAGCTTCGAGCGCATGGTCGCCCAGTCCCGGAACTTCACGTCGCGTCGCCACGTCGACCTGCGACGCGTGGGCGCGGCCGCCTGTCGCCGACCGGGGTGAGTCGGTCCGAGGTGGCTCCGGTCCGGCTCGCCCGCAGCAGACGGCGCAGTGTCGGACCGGCTCCCGAGGAAGTACCCCATGCCCCGTACCGCGGCACCCACCCTTACGTCCCCCGTCCCCCGTATCGCCGACCGTGACCGGCGCCGGACCAGCGCCAGCGTGATCCTGCGGTCCGTGCTGGAGCACGGCCCGGTCGCCCGCAGCAACATCGCCCGGCTGACCGGGCTGTCACCGGCGTCGGTGACCGACCACTGCGCCCGCCTCACCCGGCTCGGGCTGATCCGCGAGGCCGCCGCGCCCCAGCAGTCCGGCGGCGTCGGCCGGCCCCACGTACCCATCGACCTGGACGACACACGATTCGTGGTGGGCGGGGTCCATGTGGCGGTGCCGCACACCACGGTGGCGCTGCTCGATCTGCGCGGACGCGTCGTCGCCGAGCGGGAGTTGAAGCACACCGGCGACATGGATCCCCGCGACGTCCTGGACCGGGCCGCCGACGGGCTGGCCGCACTGCTGGACGCGGCGCAGGGCAGCCGGCCGCTGGGCGTCGGCTTCGCGGCCGGGGGCTGGGTGGACCGGGACTCGGGCGTCGTCGTCGAGCATCCGCTGCTGGGCTGGCGCGAGGTGCCGGTGCGGGACGTGCTCGGCGCACGCACCGGGCTGCCGGTCCATGTGGACGGGCACGCGCGGGCGTTGGTGAACGCGGAGCGGCTGTTCGGGCGTGCCCGTGGCAGCGGCAGCGTGCTGCACCTGTTCGTCGGCAACGTCGTCGACGCGGCCTTCGCGACCGGCGACGAGGTGCACCACGGTCCCCGCTCGCAGGCCGGCGCCATCGCCCATCTGCCGGTGCCGGGCGGCACGGAGACCTGCCACTGCGGACGGGTGGGCTGCCTCCAGGTCGAGCTGAGCGAGCGGACGCTGTGCCGCCGGGCGCGGGCGGCCGGGGTCGTCGAGGGGACCAATCCGCGGCATGTCCTGCGTGCCGCGCAGGACGGCGACCCGGTGGCCCTGCGGTTGCTGACCGACCGGGCGCGGATGACCGGGCGGGCGGTGGGGCTGCTGCTCGACGTGCTCAACCCGGAGACCGTCGTCGTCACCGAGCTCGGCGTGCTGAGCCGTGAGGACTGTCTCGCCGCGCTGCGCGACGCGGTCGGCAGCGAGCGGGCGGCCGCCGTCGCACCTACGAGTTTCGCGGATTCCGTGCTCGCGGTGGCCGGCGGTTCGGTGGCTCTGGATGTGCTGTACCGGGATCCGCTGAGCACGTCACCTGAGGCTATTTAATTCAGAAACTCGGAATGTTGACAAGGGGCACCGATGGCCGGGAACCTACTGCTCATGAGCCTGTTCGTGAGCTGTCGCACCCTCTGTTGCTGACTCGCCGCCGCGTGTGAAGCGCTCATTTCCTCCTGCCTGAATTCCCTTTCCCGGCCTCTTTCGGCCCGGAATTCGGCATGCCTTCTTTCCTTTTGAACCCACGGAGTCCTGCCATGCCCGCATCCCCCGTGTCCGGTGTCGACCGACGGCTCTTCCTCACCTCCCTGCTCGGCGCCGCCGCCGGCGTCGCCGGACTCAGCGGCTGCGCCGACAGCAGCGCGGCCGCAGCGAGCAAGGGTGCCTCGACCGCCCCGCTGGCGAAAAAGGTGCCCGCCGGTACGAGCCTGAAGATCTCCTCCTTCCAGAACACCCAGCAACTCCAGTTCAGACTGGCCAAGTTGGGCGATCCGCCCTTCAAGGTCAGCAACTGGCTGAACATCGGCGCCGGGCCCGATGTCATCAACGCCTTCCGGGCCAAGTCGCTGGACCTCGCCAACAACGCGGGCATCCCGCCGATCCAGGCGTACTACCAGGGCTTCGACGCGAAGATCGTGGCGATCAACATCACCCGTAAGCCCAACTACCTCTTCGCCACCAAGCCCGGCAGCGACATCCGGTCGGTCGAGGACTTCAAGGGCAGGCGGCTCGCCTTCTCGCAGGGCCAGGCGCAGGGCGTCGTCCTGCTGCGCGCGCTGAAGAAGGCCGGGCTGAAGTACGACGAGGTGGAGCTGGTCCCGCTGACCAGCAACCAGTTCCTCACGGCCCTGCAGTCCGGGCAGGTCGACATCGCCCCGCTCGGGAACAGCCAGGCGCCCGCCTATCTGAAGCAGTACGAGGGCAAGGGCGCCCGCGTCATCACCACCGACGTCGTCGACCTGCTCAACCTGCTGTGGGCGCCGGCCTCGGTGCTGAACGACCCCGCGAAGGCCGCCGCGGTCGCCGCCTACATCCCGTACTGGGCCAAGGGCCAGGTGTGGACGTACGAGCACCCCGACGTCTGGAACCGGGAGTTCTACGTCAAGACGCAGAACCTGACCCTCCCCCAGGCCGAGGCGATCACCGAGCTCGCCAACAAGCCGCTGTTCCCGCCGAGCTGGGACGAGGCGATCGAGTGGGAGCAGGAGACCGCGGATCTGCTCGCGGAGGGCGGCTTCGTGAAGAAGTTCGACGTCGGCGGGCTCTTCGACCACCGCTTCGAGGGCATCGCCGCGAAGTCCGTACCGGCCGAGTACCGGAAGTGACCACCATGACCACGACCACCCTGCACAAGGCCGCCGTCGTCGTCGACGACGAACGGCCCCGCAAACGGCGCCGCGGGCTCGCCCCCGGCAAACGCCTGCCCGCCGCCCGGCTCGCCGGGCCCCTGCTGGTGCTCGCCCTGTGGGCCGTCGCGTCCGCCGCCGAGGCGCTCGACCCCGCCGCGATACCCGCGCCCTGGACGGTGGTGGAGACCGGCGCCCAGCTGTGGACCGACGGGACGCTGATCACCGACATCCTCACCTCGTTGCAGCGGGCCGCGTCCGGCTTCGCGATCGGGCTGACCGCCGGCGTCGTACTGGCCCTGGCCTCCGGGCTCACCCGCACCGGGGAGGCGCTGATCGACGGCACGGTCAACCTCAACCGGGCCATCCCCACCCTCGGTCTGATACCGCTGTTCATCCTCTGGCTGGGCATCGGCGAGACCTTCAAGATCGCGATCATCGCGATCGTCGTCTACATCCCGATCTACCTCAACACCCACGCCGCCCTGTCCGGCATCGACAACCGGTTCGTCGAACTCGCCGAGGTGCAGGGCCTGTCGAAGCTGCGCTTCATCCGGGAGATCGTCATCCCCGGCGCGCTGCCCGGGTTCTTCGTGGGACTCCGGCTCGGCGTGACCGGGTCCTGGCTGGGCCTGGTGGTCCTGGAGCAGATCAACGCCACCAGCGGCCTGGGCTACATGATGTTCCAGGCCACGAACTACGGCCAGTCGGACGTCATCCTCGTCGGCCTGGTGGTCTACGGCATCTTCGGCCTCGTCTCGGACAGCACGGTCCGTCTCATCGAACGGAGGGTGCTGTCGTGGCGCCGCACACTGAGCAGCTGACCCGTCCCGCCGTCCAACTCAGGTCGCTGACCCGCTCGTTCGACGAACGCGTCGTGCTCGACGGCATCGACCTGGACATTCCCGCCGGCCAGTTCGTGGCCCTGCTGGGGCACAGCGGCTCCGGCAAGAGCACCCTGCTGCGAGCGGTCGCCGGGCTCGACCACGAGGTCACCGGCAGCGGTCAGCTCACGGCTCCGGACCGGGTGTCGGTCGTCTTCCAGGACTCCCGGCTGCTGCCCTGGCGTCGCGTCCTCGCCAACGTCCTGCTCGGACTCGACGGCAGCCAGGCGGAGCAGAAGGGCCGCGACGCCCTCGCCGAGGTCGGGCTGCGGGGCCGCGAGCGGGCCTGGCCTAACGAGCTGTCCGGCGGCGAGCAGCAGCGGGCCGCGCTGGCCCGCTCGCTGGTCCGCGAGCCCGAACTGCTGCTGGCCGACGAGCCGTTCGGGGCGCTGGACGCCCTCACCCGGATCAAGATGCACAACCTGCTGCGGGAGCTGTGGGAACGCCACCGCCCCTCCGTACTGCTCGTCACCCACGACGTCGACGAGGCGATCGTGCTCGCCGACCGGGTGCTCGTGCTCGACCGGGGCCGGATCGGCCTCGACCTGACCATCGACCGCCCGCATCCACGGACGTACCGGGATCCGCTGCTCGGCGAGTACCGCGAACGGCTGCTCGCGGCGCTGGGCGTAACAGAGGACCACTGATGACCAGACAGCTCCACCTCAACGCCTTCCTGATGAACACCGGCCACCACGAGGCCTCCTGGCGGCTGCCCGAGAGCGACCCGTACGCCCATGTGGACCTGGCCCACTACGTCCGGCTGGCCCGGGTCGCCGAGCGCGGCACCTTCGACTCGCTCTTCCTCGCCGACGGCCCGCAGCTGTGGAACAACCTCGCGCAGCGGCCCGCCGGCGCCCTGGAGCCGCTCACGCTGCTGACCGCGCTGGCGACGGCCACCGAGCACATCGGCCTGATCGCGACCGCGTCCAGCTCCTACAACTCCCCCTACAACCTGGCCCGCAAGTTCGCCTCGCTCGACATCATCAGCGGCGGCCGGGCGGGCTGGAACATCGTCACCACGGCGGGTGCGGAGGCCGCCCGCAACTTCGGCCTCGACGCGGAGCCCGCGCACGCCGAGCGGTACGCGCGGGCCGCCGAGTTCCTGGACGTCGCCCTGAAGCTCTGGGACAGCTGGGAGGACGACGCGATCGTCGCCGACAAGGCGGCCGGCGTGTGGGGTGACGACGCCAAGATCCATCCGCCCCGGCACCGGGGGACGTACTTCAGTGTCGAGGGCGCCCTCAACGTGCCGCGCAGCCCGCAGGGCTATCCGCTGCTCGTGCAGGCCGGGTCGAGCGAGGACGGCAAGCACTTCGCGGCCCGGTACGCGGAGGCGGTGTTCACCGCCCAGCAGACGATCGAGGACGCGCGGGCCTTCTACGCCGACCTCAAGGCGCGTACGGCGGCCGCCGGCCGCGACCCCGAGCACATCAAGGTGCTGCCCGGCATCGTCCCGGTGATCGGCTCGACGGAGGCCGAGGCGCGGGCGGCCGAGCAGGTCCTGGAGGACCACATCGTGTACACGCACGGGGTGGGCCGGTTGGAGAGCCTGCTGCAACTGGAGCCAGGGGCACTGGAGTTGGACGCCCCGCTCCCCGACGACCTGCCGTCCGAGGACGCCGTGGAGGGCGCCAAGAGCCGGTACACGCTCGTGGTGGAGCTGGCCCGGCGCGATCGGCTGACCGTCCGGCAGCTGATCGGGCGCCTCGGCGGCGGCCGCGGTCACCTGACCTTCGCCGGTACGCCCGAGCAGGTCGCCGACGCCGTCGAGACCTGGTTCACGCAGGGCGCCGCCGACGGCTTCAACATCATGCCGCCGGTGCTCCCCTCCGGCCTCGACGCCTTCGTCGACCACGTCGTCCCGATCCTGCGCGCACGCGGCCTGCTCCGCGAGGAGTACGGCCCGCGCCGCACCCTGCGCGAGCGCTACGGCCTGCCGCGCCCCGCCAACCAGTACACCGCCCGCGAGAACGCCCTCGTCTGAAAGGACCGCCCATGTCCGGCATCGAAATCCACAAGGTCACCGCACACATCGGCGCCCGTGTCTCCGGCGTCGACATCGACCGGCCGCTCGGCTCCGACACGGTCGCCGCCCTGCGCGAGGCCCTCAACGTCCACAAGGCGCTCGTCTTCGACGACGTGAACCTGGACGACGAGACCCAGCAGTCCTTCGTCCGCCACTTCGGCGACGTCACCACCGCCCACCCGACGGTCTCCTCGATCGCCGGGACCCCGAACGTCCTCCCGGTCGACAGCGAGCGGGGACGCGCCGCCAACCACTGGCACACCGACGTCACGTTCGTCCTCAACCCGCCGCAGGCCACCACCCTGCGCTCGATCACGATCCCGCCGTACGGCGGCGAGACCCTGATCGCCAGTTCGGCGGCGGCCTACCGCCAGCTGCCCGAGCCGCTGCGGAAGCTGGCGGACACCCTGTGGGCGGAGCACACCAACGACTACGACTACGCCGTGGCGGACGAGGAGGTCGACGAGCGACAGGCCGCCAATCGCGCCGAGTTCACGTCGATCAAGTACCGCACGGTCCACCCGGTCGTCCGCGTCCATCCGCTGACCGGTGAGCGCGGCCTGTTCATCGGCGGGTTCGCGCAGCGGATCGTGGGGCTGTCGCCGGGTGAGTCCCGCAAGATCCTCGACCTGCTCCAGACGTACGTCACCCGGCCGGAGAACATCCTGCGGCACCGCTGGTCGGAGAACCAGTTGGTCGTCTTCGACAACCGGATCACCCAGCACTACGCCGTCGACAACTACGACGGGCAGCCGCGCCGCCTGCACCGGGTGACGGTCGCCGGTGACGTGCCGGTCGGTATCGAGGGCAAGGCGAGCTACTCGATCGAGGGGGACGCGTCGCACTACACCGCCGTCGCTGCGTGACAGTGGCGTCACTCACCGTGCGGTGAGTGTCCGCATAGTGGTCAGTCTCTCCTTCTGAACGGAGAGGCTGACCACACTGTGGGCGTTTTTTGCCCTCTCACGCATTGGACGAGCCGCGCCCATGCAGAACAGCACCTCCACTCGGACGCCCGCGAAAGCGGACGACGTCCCCCTCTCCCACGGTCTCAAGCAGCGTCACCTGTCGATGATCGCCCTCGGCGGCGTCATCGGCGCCGGCCTGTTCGTCGGATCCGGGGCGGGTATCGCCGCCGCCGGCCCCTCGATCGTCATCGCCTATGTCATCTCCGGCCTTCTCGTGATGCTGGTGATGCGGATGCTCGGCGAGATGTCGGCCGCGTATCCCTCATCCGGTACCTTCTCCGCGCACGCCGAGCGGGCGATCGGACCCTGGGCGGGCTTCACGGCCGGCTGGTCGTTCTGGGTGCTGCTCTGCACGGCCGTCGGCCTGGAGGGCATCGGTGCCGCGAAGATCGTGACGGGCTGGCTGCCGGGCACGCCGGAGTGGGCCTGGGTGGCCCTGTTCATGGTCGTCTTCTGCGGCGCGAACCTGGCCGCCGTGAAGAACTTCGGCGAGTTCGAGTTCTGGTTCGCCGCGCTGAAGGTCGGCGCGATCGCACTGTTCCTGGTGCTGGGCGGGCTGGCCATCGCCGGTGTCCTGCCCGGCACGGACGCGCCGGGCACCGCGAACCTCACCGGTGAGGGCGGATTCCTGCCGAACGGCAGCGAGGGGCTGATCATCGGCCTGCTGGCCTCGGTGTTCGCCTACGGCGGCATGGAGACGGTCACCATCGCGGCCGCCGAGTCCGAGAACCCGGTCAGCGGTGTCGCGCGCGCGGTCCGCACGGCCATGTGGCGCATCGCGCTGTTCTACATCGGCTCGATGGCGGTCGTGGTCACCCTGATCCCCTGGGACTCCAAGGAGGTCGTCGAGAAGGGCCCGTACGTCGCCACCCTCGACCATCTGGGCATCCCAGGCGCCGGCCAGCTGATGAACGTGGTGGTGCTGGTCGCCCTGCTGAGCGCCATGAACGCCAACATCTACGGCTCCTCACGCATGGCGTACTCCCTGGTCCAGCGCGGCCAGGGCCCCGCGGCGCTGGGCCGGGTCTCGGGCGGCGTCCCGCGCGTCGCGGTCCTCGCCTCCTCCGTGTTCGGCTTCGTCTGCGTCGTGCTGTCCTACTGGCGGCCCGACGACGTCTTCCCTTGGCTGCTGAACATGATCGGCGCGGTCATCCTGGTCGTCTGGATCCTCATCGCCGTCTCCCAGCTCCGGCTGCGCCGCCGCCTGGAGCGCGAGACCCCGGAGAAGCTCGTCGTCCGCATGTGGGCCTTCCCGGTGCTGACCTGGGTCGCGATGGCCGGCATGGCGGGGATCTTCGTCCTGATGGCCCGCGAGCCGGACACCCGGGTCCAGTTGTACTCGACGGGCGTCATGACGGTCCTCCTGGCGGCCGTCGGCTACGCCTGGCAGCGCAGGCGCGCCAACGCCTGACACGCCCCGTACCGCAAGAGAGCCCCCGCGTGATCCACACGGGGGCTTTTTGCTGTTAGCTTGTTGTTGCAAGCTACTTGCAATAAGAGCTCTGAGGGGACCCTTCATGCCCGTCTACACACTCCCGGAACTGCCCTACGACTACTCCGCGCTCGCGCCCGTGATCAGCCCCGAGATCATCGAGCTGCACCACGACAAGCACCACGCGGCCTATGTGAAGGGCGCCAACGACACGCTGGAGCAGCTGGCCGAGGCACGGGACAAGGAGTCGTGGGGGTCGATCAACGGCCTGGAGAAGAACCTGGCCTTCCATCTGTCCGGGCACATCCTGCACAGCATCTACTGGCAGAACATGACCGGCGACGGTGGTGGCGAGCCGCTCGCCGCGGACGGGGTGGGCGAGCTGGCGGACGCCGTCGCCGAGTCCTTCGGGTCCTTCGCGAACTTCAAGGCGCAGCTGTCCAAGGCCGCCGCGACCACGCAGGGTTCGGGCTGGGGCGTGCTGGCTTACGAGCCGCTGAGCGGGCGGCTGATCGTCGAGCAGGTCTACGACCACCAGGGCAACGTCGGCCAGGGCGCCACGCCGATCCTCGTGTTCGACGCCTGGGAGCACGCCTTCTACCTCCAGTACAAGAACCAGAAGGTCGACTTCATCGAGGCCATGTGGCAGGTCGTCAACTGGCAGGACGTGGCCCGGCGTTACACCGCGGCCAGGTCCCGCACGGACGTACTGCTGCTGGCTCCCTGAGCCGGCGAGAACGTCCTGCCTCGTGATCGTCTTCTCACCCTTCACGAACGGCAGGCGGAATGACGGAAGCCCCCGCGAGGACCTGACTCGCGGGGGCTTCCCATGTCGGGTGGCTTCACCGGCATTTCACGCCGCCGATCCACCGTGTGTGGCATGAACAGACCCAGATGGCTGGCAGCGCTGCTGCTGGCGCTGCTCGTCCCGCTCGGCTCGGCTCCGCCCGGGATGGCCGACGACAAGCGGCCGCCGGGGGCGGCGAAGGGCCGCGACCTCTCCATGCAGCAGGACAACCCGCTGCTGGCTTCCCCGTTCGGGCCCGTCGAGAAGCTGCGCTACGACCTCTGGCGCGAGTTGCCCAAGGCGGACAAGGACGAGGCGTGGAACCCGTCCCGCAACGGCGCGGCCGTCTACCTGGACCCGACGGTGCTGGACTACGACGACCAGATCATGCCGCTCCTGAAGGAGACCACCACCCTCAGCTACACGGGTCGCGAGGCGTGGGCGGCATCGGTCGTCCGGGTCGATCCGCTGCGGGAGTATCTGAAGCGCGCAGCCGTCCAGCGGCTCGACGACGCGAAGTGGGGCGAACTCGTCGTTGTCAGCGCGTTGAACATCCAGAAGGACAAGAACCAGAAGGAGAAGACGAGGCACTCCGAGGACGTCATCCAAGAGGTGCTGGACAAGTACGGCATCGGTGACGAGGCGGAGCTCCTCGGCAGCTCCGAACGACAGAACTGCTCGCGATGCGCCCGCCTGTACCGCCCGGACACACCGCTCGTCTTCGGGCACCCGTACGGCATCAGCGTGCGGGAGTACGTCGACCGGGAGGTGGAGATCGCGTGGGCGCGGAACAAGGTTGTGCACCTCGGCCCGGAGGCGGAGCGCAACGCGGAGAAGGGGGTGAGGGAGAAGTACGCGAAAAGGGTGGAGCGGCGCAACGGCACCGCCAAGGACAAACTGGTGACCGACCTCGGCGAGGTGCGGCGCGGTCTGGAGGCGCGGTACGGCCACGAGCCCTCCCCCGCCTTCTCCGTCGACCCGAAAGAATGCCCTGACCAGGGAACCGGAACTCAGTCACTGGGTCTCCAGCAGACGTCGGTACTCACGGCCGCAGCCAAGGCGGCCAACCCCTGCGACGACGCGGAGGACACCCCGCGCGCCGCCACGGGTCTGGGCAGCATGCTCGCCGCCCCCGGTCTGAGCACCGGTGGCATCGACTTCTCCAGCATGGAGTTGCGCTATCTCTCGGACCCCGGTGACGGAAGCGGCCTGCAGTACTCGTTCAGCGCCGACTTCAAGCCGCTGAAGGGGGACGCCCGCACCGCCACGGGGCGCGCGGCCCTGTCCCAGTCCTCGGACGCCTTCTTCGTCTGGCTCTCCCTCACCCCCCAGAACTTCTGGGTCAACCTCAACCCCGACGAGCCGGAGCGCATCGTCGACGGCCGGCTGGGGCGTACGGATGCCGGGAAGGTGCTGCTGGAGGCCGATCTGGAGATGAAGAAGACCGTCGGCAAGCTCATCCATCCCCACAGCAAGCTCGGCCGCAAGTTCTGGAACCGGGTCCGGGGCGACTGCATGTCGTTCCGGAACTGGATCCTGCCCGCCCCGGCGTCGGTTCACCAGGACGGGGACAGGCTCTACATCCTCGACGCGCCCCTCGACGTCAAGATGGAGACCCAGTACCTGAAGGACAACGGGGCGTCGTCCGCGGCCTCCTGCCCCGAGCAGGACAAGGCCACCGAGGACCACAACGAGGCGCTCTTCCGCGACCTGATCCTGCCCAGGCTCAAGAAGGCCATCAACACCGCCCCCGAGTACGCCGAGCTGCGCCGCGTCTATCTGGCCCGGGTCGCCGCCGAGTGGTACCGCGACCTGAGCCGGACCAAGGACACGACGTACGGCGGCCTCATCGACAGCGGCGACATCGAGAGCTGGCGGCGCACCGGCGACTGGCAGCCCACCGACACCTTCGACCGGTACGTCGACTCGTACACCAAGGGCGAGTTCAAGGTCACCGACCGGACCACCGAGGGGAACACCACCTACGTACGCAGCTACGTCTACGGCGGTGTCGACCTCACCAGGATCCCCTTGAAGACCGTCCCGGACGACCGTTTCACCTCGGACTTCGCGGGGCTCCCGCAGAGCGTCGACCGTTCGCTGAGCGCGCCGTCGGCCACCGCCGGGGACGAGACCGTCTGGCTCGGCTCACCGACCCCGCGCCAGGCCAGGGCCGGTATCGGCACACCGGCGGAGCGGGAGGCGCAGGGGAAGCAGGAGGGGCAGGCGGAGCAGGAGGCGCAGGAACCCGTGTCCTCGGGTACACGGGCGCTGTGGCTGCTGCCCGCGCTGCTCCTCGCGCCGATCGCGCTGCTGTGGCTGCGGCGACGCCGTCTGGACGCCGCTCGTCGGGCAAGTCACCTGCGCCGAAACTCTGTCGGGCGGCCACGGAGGTGAGGCGAGGGAGGTAGGCGGAGGGACGGCCGCGCCCGGTGGCCGTCCCTCGTCCTCGTAGATCAGGGCTTGCGGCCCACTCCGCCGTGCTGGCCGATCGGGCGGGGCTCCTCGTCGGAGGGGTCGGGGCGCCACAGGGGGACGGAGACGACGCCCGGTTCGATGAGTTCCAGGCCCTCGAAGAACGCCTCGATCCTGTCGACCGGGCGCAGGAAGTACGGGACGGCGCCGGTCTCGTTGTAGGAGTCCTGGGCGTTCTCGTAGTCCGGGTCGGTGCCCCGGGAGCCGTCGTTGACGCAGAGGTAGCTGCCGGAGGGCAGGCCGGCCAGCAGGCGGCGGACCAGCTCGCGGGCCCGGTCGTAGTCGGCGACGTGGCCGAGGATGCCGCTGAGGATCAGGGCCGTGGGACGGGAGAGGTCGAGGGTCCGGGAAGCCGCCTGAAGGATCTCCTCGGGCTCGTACAGGCTCAGGTCCTCGTACGCCGTCACACCCTCGGGGGTGGAGGTGAGCAGGGCGCGGGCGTGGGTCAGGACCAGCGGGTCGTTGTCGACGTAGACGATCCTCGACTCGGGGGCGAGGCGCTGGGCGACCTCGTGGGTGTTGTCGACGGTCGGCAGGCCGGTGCCGACGTCGAGGAACTGGCGCACGCCCCCCTCGGTCACCAGATACCGGATGCCGCGGCCCAGGAAGGCGCGGCTGCTGCGCGCGATGGTGACGATGCCGGGGAAGACCGCGGTGTAGGCGTCGCCCGCCGCCTCGTCCACGGGGTAGTTGTCCTTGCCGCCCAGCCAGTAGTTCCAGATCCGGGCCGAGTGCGGTACCGAGGTGTCGATCTCCGTCATGTCCCCATGGTGCTACGGCAGGTCGGGGTCACAGGGCACATTGAGGGAGAGAAGTGCGGCGGATCCGTCGGGTTTCACGAGGAGTTCGCTGATCGCGGCGTTGCGCAGCCGGGGGAACACTCTGCGGTACTCCCCCGCCGGGATCGACAGCAGCGTGCACAGCACCAGACGCAGCAGCGTGTTGTGCGCGACCACGAGGACGCGCTCGCCCGGGTGGGCGGCGGCGATCCGGCGCAGGGCCGCGGCACCGCGCCCGGCGGCGGCCGACGGGTCCTCCGCGCGGGGGAACGGGTTCGCCACCGGGTCGGTGCGGAACGCCTCCGCCGCGGCCGGGTCCTCCGTCGCGAACTCCGCGAGCGTACGGCCCTCCAGCACGCCGAAGTCGCATTCGCGCAGGCCCGGTTCGCGGTGCGGGGTGAGGCCGAGGGCCCGGCAGGCCGGGTCGGCGGTGATGACGGCACGGGAGAGGGGCGAGGTCCAGATCGCGTCGACCGGGTGGGCGGCGGCCCAGCGGCCCAGGGCGTCGGCCTGGGCGCGTCCGGTGTCGGTGAGGGACACGTCGCTGACCCCGGCGTAGCGGTTCTCGGCGTGCCAGAGGGTCTGTCCGTGCCGGGCCAGCAGCAGGGTCGCGTCGGTGCTCGTGGTCATGAGTCCGCAGTATCCCCGTCCAGGCGGGCGTGCGCGTGTGCCGCGACCGGGGGCGGCAGCCAGCCCCGGGTGGTCAGCTCGTCGACGAGGCGGGCGTACGGCTCGGCGAAGCGGGCGGTGCGGCCGGGGCGGGGTTCGACGGTCGCGCCGATGCGGACCATGGCCTCCGCGGCCTGCGCGAGGGAGGGCGCCGCGCCTGTGCCGTACGCCGCCAACGCGGCCATCCCCAGGGCGGGTTCCGTCTCCCGCGGCACCCGGGCCGGGCGGCCCAGGACGTCGGCGCGAAGCTGGTTCCAGTACGGGCTGCGGGCGGCGCCGCCGGTGAAGGTGAGGGGGCCGTCGAGGGGGGCGCCCAGGTGGTGCAGGTAGTCCAGGCAGAGGCGTTCGGTGAAGGCGACGCCCTGGAGGAGCGCGGCCCACAGGTCGGCGTCCGACTCCGGTTCGCCGAGGACCAGCGCGGTGGCGTCCGGCGCGTGGAAGGGGAAGCGCTCGCCGGGTGACACCAGCGGGTAGGCGATCGCTCCGGACGGCTCGTACGCGGCGGCCAGCGTGTCCATCACCGCCGGATCGGCGCCCGCGAACGCCGCCGTGAGCACGCCCGCGCCGACGCTGGAGGCGCCGCCGGGCAGCCAGCCGCCGTCCGGGGCACGGTGGTTGTAGACCACGCCGGTCGGGTCGCGGACCGGCGTCGAGGACGCGCCCTTGAGGACCAGCGTGGTGCCGAGCACCGAGTTCCAGGAGCCGGGGCGCAGCGCGGCGGAGGCGATCTGGGCCGCGCAGCCGTCGGTCATCCCGGCGACTACGGGCGTGCCGGCGGGGATTCCGGTGGCGTCGGCGGCGCTCGCGCAGACCTCGCCGAGCGGGCTGCCGGGGCGGACGACCTCGGGGAGCGCGGTGCCGGGCAGGCCGAGGCGGGGCAGCACGGCGGGCCAGGAGTCGTGCTCCAGGTCGTAGCCGGTCTTCAGGGCGTGGCTGGAGTCGGCCGGCGGCAGCTCGCCGGTGAGGAGGGAGACGATCAGGTCGGGCTGGTGGGTGACGCGTCCGGGGCCGTACGTCTCGGTCAGCCACACCGCCTTCGGCAGCGCCCAGGTGTCCTGCACCGCCGCCCCGGCCATCCGCGCCCGTGCCCCCTGCGCGGTCGCGCGTCCGTCGTCGTACATCAGGGCGGGGCTCATCGGCCGCCCCGCCCCGTCCGTCAGCAGCACGGTCCCGGACGTCCCGCACACCGCGAGCCCTCCGATCCGCGTGCCTCTGCGGGAATCCAGCGCGGCCCGGGACGCCGCGCACACGCCCTCCCACCAGTCCCCCGGATCCTGCTCGTGCCGTACGCCGTCGCGTCTGCCGGCCAGGGGCGCCGAGCCGCTGCCGAGGACCGTGCCGTCCCCGGTGACCAGCAGGACCCGCACGCTCTGGGTGCCCAGGTCGATCCCCAGCCAGGCCTCGTGCTCGTCGGTCATCCGGCCTCCCGAACATCTGGATCCGTTAACTTCTCACTCTGCACCGATATTTTCCCGTGCGCGAGGGATTGACGCCCAACTTCCGTCGTTCCACCCTCTGTTAACGAGTCGACTCGCCGTGTTAACCCCAAGCACCCGGATGGCCGAACCCCACGTGGAGGTCACGGATGGACACGCACGTGCACGACCGCCGACGGTTCCTGGCGCTCAGCGCCGCCCTGGCCGCCACGCCTGCCCTGACCGCGTGCGGTGCCGGATTCGGCGGCGACGACAGCAAGAGCGACGGCTCGGCGGCGGACGACGTCACCGGCTCCTTCGACTGGAAGCGGGAGAAGGGCACCACCGTCAAGGCGCTGCTCAACAAGCACCCGTACACCGACGCACTCATCGCCGACCTGAAGTCGTTCACCGAGCGGACCGGCATCAAGGTCGAGTACGACGTCTTCCCCGAGGACAACTACTTCGACAAGCTCACCGTCGACCTCTCCAGCGGACGTGCCTCCTACGACGTGTTCATGCTGGGCGCGTACATGGTCTGGCAGTACGGCCCACCGGGCTGGCTGGAGGACCTCGGTCCGTGGATGCGCAACGCCTCGGCGACCGGCTCCGAATGGGACCAGGCCGACTTCTTCCCCAACCTCCTCCAGGCCGACCAGTGGTCCCTGAAGGCGGGCGCGCCGCTCGGGCAGGGCGGGCAGTACGCGCTGCCGTGGGGCTGGGAGACCAACGTCGTCGCCTACAACACGGACGTCTTCAAGAAGCTCGGTCTCAAGCCCGCCGAGAGCTTCGACGAGCTGCGCGACATCGCCGGCGTCATCAAGCGCAAGGCGCCGGGCGCCGGGTTCGACGGCATGTACGGGATCGCCGTACGGGGATCGAGGAGCTGGGCGACCATCCACCCCGGCTTCATGACCATGTACGCCCGCAACGGGCTGAAGGACTTCACGGTCGAGGGCGGGAAGCTCACACCCGCGATGAACACCCCGGAGGCCGTCGCGTTCACGGAGGACTGGGCGGGCATGGTCAAGCAGGGCGGCCCGCCGTCCTGGACGTCGTACACCTGGTACCAGTGCTCCAGCGACCTCGGCGCGAAGAAGGCCGGGATGCTGTTCGACGCGGACACGGCCGCCTACTTCCAGGCGGTCGAGGGAGCGAGTCCGGCCTCCGGGAAGATCGCCTTCCACCCCGGCCCGAAGGGACCCGACGGGTCGCTGGCCACCAACATGTGGATCTGGTCGCTCGGCATGAACGCCAAGAGCAAGAAGAAGAGCGCCAGTTGGCTCTTCCTCCAGTGGGCGACCGGCAAGGAGCACCTGCGCAGGAGCGCGATCACGCACAACCACATCGACCCGGTGCGCAGGTCCATCGCCGACGACCCCGCCTACAAGGACAAGATGAGGCACCTGCCCGGCTTCATCGAGACCTTCGAGACCGTCGTCGACCAGACGAAGATCCAGTTCACCCCGCAGGCGCAGTTCTTCGACGCCACCACCAGCTGGGCCGCCGCCCTCCAGGAGATCTACGGCGGCAAGGGCGCCGAGTCGGTCCTCGGCAGGCTGGCGGGCGACCTCGCCGACAAGGTGGGCTAGCGCGATGGGATGGCGGCTCGCCCTTCGCCCGTACGTCCTGATCGTCCCCGCCCTGCTGCTGACCTGCGGGATCCTCTACCCCTTCGGGCTCGGCCTCTACTACACGCTGTTCGACTTCTCGGCGAGCAAGCCGCAGCCGGACATGGTGCGGTTCGAGAACTACCAGACCGTCTTCACCCAGGAGGCGTTCTGGAACTCGGCGTGGGTGACGGTGCTGTACGCGGTGGGGGCGGCCGCCGTGGAGACGGTGCTCGGGGTCGCCGTCGCCCTGCTGCTGCACCGGTCGTCCCTCGTCGGGCGGGTACTGGAGAAGATCCTCATCCTGCCGCTGATGATCGCTCCGGTGATCGCGGCGATCATCTGGAAGCTGATGCTCCAGCCGTCCGTCGGCGTGGTGAACCACCTGCTCAGACCGTTCGGTCTTGGCGGGGTGCAGTGGACGGACACGCCGACCGGGGCGCTGCTGTCGTCCATCGCCGTGGACGTGTGGGTGTACACGCCGTTCGTCGCGATCCTCGCGCTCGCCGGGCTGCGCTCCCTGCCCACCTCCCCCTTCGAGGCGGCGGCCGTCGACGGGGCGGGCTGGTGGTACACCTTCCGGCGGCTGACGCTGCCGATGCTGTGGCCGTACGTCCTGGTCGCGGTGATCTTCCGGTTCATGGACTCGCTGAAGGTGTTCGACATCATCTACGCCCTCACCGAGGGCGGACCCGGTGACTCGACCGTCGTGCTGCAGATCCGGGCCTATCTGGAGGCGATCCGCTTCCAGCGCTACTCGTTCGGCATCAGCTACACGATCGTGCTGTGGGCCGTGGTGTATCTCGCCGCGATGGTGCTGGTGAAGCACCTGGGGAAGATCCAGCGGAAGGCGGCCGAGGCGAAATGACCCTGCGCAAACGTCTGTTGGGGTGGCTCGCGGACGCCGCCCTCATCCTCTACTTCGTCTTCGCGCTGTTCCCGATCGCCTGGATGGTGATCCTTTCGCTGAAGCCGACGAACCAGCTCTTCTCCACCTACTTCTCCTTCTCGCCCACCCTCGACGGCTACCGCACGGTCCTCGGCGACAGCGAGGGCATCCCGTTCCTGCGGTTCTTCGTCAACAGCCTGGTCGTGTCGGTCGGCGCGGTGGTCCTGTCGCTCCTCGTGGGGCTCCCGGCGGCGTACGCCTCGGCACGCTGGCGGTTCAAGGGCTCGGAGAACCTGATGTTCACGCTGCTGTCGTTCCGGTTCGCACCCGAACTCACCGTGATCATCCCGCTGTTCGTGCTCTACCAGAAGCTCGGCCTGTTCGACACGTACGTCGGCATGATCTGGGTCCTCCAACTGGTCACGCTGCCGCTGATCGTGTGGATCATGCGGTCCTACTTCGCCGACCTCACGCCCGAGCTGGAACAGGCGGCGCTGCTGGACGGCTACACCCGCAAGCAGGCGTTCCTGCGGGTGGCCCTGCCGCTGGTGAAGCCGGGGGTGGCGGCCGTGTCCCTGCTGGCGTTCATCTTCGCCTGGAACAACTTCGTCTTCCCGCTCATCCTGACCTCCAACGAGGCCCAGACCGTGACCGTGGGCGCGCTGTCCTTCCTAGGCGGCGACCGGCCCAAGTACAACCTGACGGCCGCCGCCGCGCTCGTCTCCGTCGTACCGCCGCTGCTGCTCGCGCTGACGATCCAGCGCTATCTGGTGCGCGGGCTGTCGTTCGGGGCGGTGAAGTCATGATCCGGCTGCGGGACGTACGCAAGACGTACGGCAGGGTCACCGCCCTGGACGGCCTCGAACTGGACGTGCGCGAGGGCGAGTTCTTCTGCCTGCTCGGCCCCTCGGGAGCCGGCAAGACCACGACCCTCAAGACCGTCGCCGGCCTGGAGACCCCCGACGCCGGCACGGTCGAACTCGACGGCAGGGACATGCGCGGCGTCGAGCCCTACGACCGCGGCGTCGCGATGTGCTTCGAGAGCTACGCCCTCTACCCGCACAAGTCGGCCTACGACAACCTGGCCTCGCCGCTCCGCTCCCCACGCCACCGCCTCCCCGCGGAAAAGGCCCGGGAGCGGATCGGCGAGGTCGCCGAACTCCTCGGCATCTCGGCCCTGCTGGACCGCCCGGTCGGCCGCCTCTCCAACGGCCAGCGGCAGCGCGTCGCCCTCGGCCGCGTCCTGGTCCGCCCGGCCCGCGCCTTCCTCCTCGACGAGCCGCTGTCCCATCTGGACGCCAAGCTGCGCCAGCAGATGCGGGCGGAACTGAAAGCGATCGGGGCGGTGCGGCGCACGACCACCCTCTACGTCACCCACGACTCGGTCGAGGCACTGGCCCTCGGCGACCGGATCGGGGTGATCCGGGACGGGCGGATCGTGCAGACGGGGACGCGGGAGGAGATCTGGTACCGGCCCCACGACACGGAGGTCGCGCGGGCCTTCGGACGGCCCCGGATCAACCTGCTGCCGGGCACGGTCACCGCGGACGGCGGCTTCCGTTCCGCCGACGGCAAGGTCGAGTTGCCGATCCGCGCCGAGGCGGCCCCCGGCACCGAGGTCCTGATCGGCGTCCGGCCCCGCGATCTCGCCCTCGTCGAGGGCCCCGGGCACGAGCTCACCGGCACCGTCTACGTCACGGAGGTCCTCGGCCGGTCCGTGGAGGTCACCGTCCGGCTCGGCGAGCAGCACCTGTCCCTGGTGGCCCCGCGCGGCGAGGCGACCGCCCTTCGGCCCGACGATCCGGTACGACTGTCGGTCCGGCCTGAGAACCTGCTGCTGTTCGAGGCCGACCGGCCGGAGCGTCCAGGACGAAGGATCGGGCAATGAACAACGCACAGCAGGGCCCCGCCGCCCGCCAGGCCGCCATGGCCGAGCGGGTCCTCGCCGAGGGTTCCGCGACGGCCGCCGAGCTGGCCGAGCGGTTCGGGGTGAGCCTGATGACCATCCACCGGGACCTCGACGAGCTCGAACGGCAGGGGATCGTAAGGAAGTTCCGGGGTGGGGTGACCGCGCAGCCGTCCGGGGTCTTCGAGTCGAACGTGCAGTACCGGCTGAAGACCATGCGCGCGGAGAAGGCCGCCGTCGCCGAGCGGGCGCTGAAGATGGTCGAGCCCGGCATGGCGATCATGCTGGACGACTCCACCTCCACCCTGGAGATAGCCCGCAGGCTGCGGCTCGGGGAGGTGACCCCGCTGACGGTCGTCACCAACTTCCTGGAGGCGATCAACATGCTCTCCGACCAGCGCGGCATCCACCTCATGGCCCTCGGCGGCGACTACGACCCGCTGCACTCCTCCTTCCTCGGCGTGTCCTGCGTCGAGGCCATCGGGCAGCTGCGGGTGGACGTCTGCTTCGCGTCGACGTCGGCCGTGCACGGGGGTTACGCCTACCACCAGGAGCAGCACATCGTGTCGGTGAAGCGGGCGATGCTCGACGCGGCCGCCCGCAACGTCCTGCTGATCGACCACACCAAGCTCGCCCGGGTCGCCCTGCACCGGGTGGTACCCCTGTCCCGCTTCGACCTGCTCCTCGTCGACGACGGTGCGTCGGCCGAGGCGCTGCGGGACCTGGACGAGAACAAGGTCCCTTACGAAGTCTGCGCGAAGCCGGCGACCGTGACGAAGGGCAGCGATGACCGAGCTGGAGCTACGTGACCTGCGCAAGACCTACGCGGTGCGGGGGCGTCCGCCGGTGGACGCCGTACGCGGCATCGACCTGACCCTGCGCTCCGGCGAACTGCTCGGGCTGCTCGGCCCGTCGGGCTGCGGGAAGTCCACGACGCTGCGGATGATCGCCGGGCTGGAGACGGTGACCGGCGGAGACGTCCTGGTCGGCGGTGCGTCGGTGATCTCCCGGCCGGCGCAGCAGCGCAACATCGGGGTGGCGTTCGAGAACTACGCCCTGTACCCGCCGCTGACGGTGGCGGAGAACCTCGCGTTCGGCCTCAAGGCGCGCCGGCGGGCCGACCGGGGGGACGTGGCCCGCAAGGTCGGGGAGATCGCCGAGCGCGTCGACCTCACCGGCATCCTCGACGCCCGTCCCGCGGGCCTGTCCAGCGGCCAGAAGCAGCGCGTGTCCCTGGCCCGCGCGCTGATCCGCGAACCCGACGTACTTCTCCTCGACGAGCCGCTGTCCCACCTCGACGCGGCGCAGCGCGACACGACCCGCCGTGAACTGAAGCGCATCCAGCGGGACCTGGGCCACACCACCATCCTCGTCACCCACGACCAGGAGGAGGCCCTCTCCCTGGCCGACCGGATCGCCGTGATGAAGGACGGCGTGATCCAGCAGCTCGGCACCCCGTACGAGATCTACGACAGCCCCGCCAACCTCTTCGTCGCGGACTTCGTCGGCGAACCGGCGATCAACCTGCTTCCGGGGGTGGCGACGGACGACGGCCACGCCCGGCTGTCGGACACGGCACGGATCGCGCTGCCGGTGCCGGTGGCGGCGGGCCGCGAGGTGGTGGTCGGGATCCGCCCGGAGGACCTGAGCCTGACCGGCGGGGACGGCCTGGCCGCCCGCGTCGTCGCCCACGAGCCCCTGCTGGAGTCGGGCATCGCGACCCTCGCCCTCGACGGCGTCGAAAGCCCCCTCGTCGTCCTCACCGACGCCGAGGTCCGTCTCGCCCACGACGACCGCGTCCACGTCACCGCCGACCCTGACCTCACCCATGTCTTCGACGCCGAGACGGGAGCATCCCTGCGATGACCAACGGGAACCGCGTGCGCGTGGTGGCCGCCGGCGACCACTTCATTCTGCCGTCGCTCATCAAGGACGCGCTCGGTCATGAACTCGCCTGTGATGTGGGTGAGTTGACGCTCGGGTGGCCGTTGGAGCCGTTCGGGGCGGTGGCCGAGGTCGTGGAGGCCAGTGATGCCGAGGACGAGCTGATCGAGGCGCTCGCCGGGGCGCAGGTGCTGGTGACGCAGATGGGTCCGGTGACGGAACGCGTCCTCGGCGCGTGCCCGGAGCTGCGGCTGGTGGTGGTGTGCCGGGGCGGCCCGGTGAACGTCAACCTGGACGCGGCCAAGCGGCACGACGTGCGGGTCTGCTACGCGCCCGGCCGCAACGCCGCCGCCACCGCCGAGTTCACCGTCGGCATGCTGCTGGCCGCCCTGCGCCGCATCCCGCAGGCCCACCACCTGCTCGCGCTGCGGGGAAGCTGGGACGGCTCGACGTACTACACCTACGACCAAAGCGGCCTGGAGCTGGAGGACCTGCCGGTCGGGCTCGTCGGCTACGGCGCCGTCGGCAGCCGGGTCGCGCGGGCACTGTGCGCGTTCGGGGCGCAGGTGATGGTCTACGACCCCTACGCGCGCGGCGAGATCCACGGCCTGCGTCTCGCCTCCCTCGACGAACTCCTGCGCCGCTCCCGGGTCGTCACCCTGCACGCCCGGCTCACCGCGGAGACCCGCGGGCTGATCGGCGCCCGGGAGCTGGCCCTTTTGCCGCGGGGCGCGGTCGTCGTGAACGTGGCCCGCGGCCCGCTGCTGGACGAGGACGCGCTGTGCGCCGCCCTGGAGGACGGGCACCTCTCGGCGGCGGCCCTCGACACCTACGTACAGGAGCCGCTGCCTCCGCACTCGCGGCTGCACGCCCTGGCCGACCGTGTCGTGCTGACCCCGCACCTGGGGGGCGCGTCGCGGGCGGTGGCGGAGAAGGCGGCGGCGATCGCGGCGGCGGAGGTCGGGCGCTGGGTGCGCGGGGAGCCGCTCGCGCATGCGCTGACCTGAGCGCAGGGAGGTGCGAGGTGGTGCCGCGGTGTGTCGTCGTTCGTCTGCGGCTTCGTGGTGGCTGGTCGCGCAGTTCCCCGCGCCCCTGAGGGGCGCTGACGGACCGTAGAGGAGACCCGTTATGTATGTCGGGATCGACGTAGGTACATCCATGGTGAAGGCAGCCGCCTTCGACGGCGCCGGTCACGAACTGGCCGTCGCGGCCCGGCCGGTGGGCCTGGCGCTGCACGGCGGGTTCGTGGAGCAGGACATGGAGGAGGTGTACGGGGCGGTCGTCGCCGTGCTGGAGGAGGTGACCGCCCGCGTGCCGGAGCCCGTCGAGCTGGCCGGGCTGACCGGGCAGGGCGACGGGGTGTGGCTGGTCGACGCCGAGGGGCGGCCGGTGCGGGCGGCGGCGTCCTGGATGGACGGGCGGGCGCACGAGCTGGTCGACCGCTGGCTGGCGAACGGCACGTTCGAGACGGTGTTCCGGCGGACCGGCAGCGCGATGTTCCCCGGCTGCCCGGGGCCGTTGCTGGCGTGGCTGGAGAGCCACGAGCCGAAGGCGCTGGATGCCGCGGCGGCCGCCCTGTACTGCAAGGACATGGTCTTCCACCGGCTGACGGGAGCGGGGCCGACCACCGATGTGTCGGACGCCTCGATGCCGTTCCTGGACCCGAGGACGCGGAGCTACGACAACCGGGTCGTGGAGCTGCTGGGGCTGACCCACCGGCGCGGCCTGCTCGCGCCGGTCAGTGATCCGGTCGCCACGGCGCCGGCGCTCGGCGAGGGCCTGGCGGCCGGGACCCGGCTCGCGAACGGGCCGTACGACCTGCCGGCCTGCGCGCTGGGCGCGGGCGTGACCTCGCCCGGCGACGGTCTCCTCATCGTCGGCACCTGTCTGGCCAGCCTCGTCGCCACCACCGACCTGGATCTGACCGGTGAGCCGGCCGGCCTGTACATCAGCACAGACCGGCCTGGGCACTGGCTGCGCGCGATGCCCGCGATGGTCGGTACGGCGGCGCTGGACTGGGTGCTGTCGACGACGGGTGTGCGCCACGAGGAGGTCGACGGGCTGCTGGCCGAGACCCCGCCGGGGGCGCACGGGGTGCGGGTGCTGCCGTACTTCGCGCCGTCGGGTGAGCGCGCGCCCTTCGTGGAACCCAGGCTGCGCGCCGAACTGACCGGTGTCTCGCTGGAGTCGACCCGTGCGGACCTGGTCCGGGCGACCTGCGAGGGCATCGGCTACGCGGCCCGGCACTGCCTGGAGGCGGCCGGGCTGACCGGGACGCTCGCCGTCTGCGGCGGCGGGACGCGCAGCCCGGCCTGGATGCGGCTGCTCGCCGACGTCCTGGGGCGGCCGCTCGGGGTCGTCGAGGGCGAGGTCGGCGCGCGCGGCGCGGTGCTCGCGGCGGCCGAGCGGTACGGCGAGGCGCTGGACGCCGGGGCGTGGACCCGGCCGACGGCGGTCGTCGAGCCGGACGCGGCACGGGCCGCGTACTACGCGCGGGGATACGAGGAACACCTGACCCGCCTGAGTGAGGCGCGCGGCCGGGCCCGCGCCTGAACAGTCCTACGACGAAAGGGAGTCGCATGCACCCGAGACGTAGATCCCTGTTGCTCGCGGCCGCCGGCACCACGGCGGCCGCCGCCGTACCCGCGACCGCCACCGCCGCACCCGGGTCCCGTCCCGAGAGGAGGCCGCTCGTCATCGGCCATCGTGGCGCGGCCGGCTGGCGTCCCGAGCACACGGCGGTCTCGTACACGTACGCCGTGCAGACCGGTGCCGACTGGATCGAGCCGGACCTGGTGCCGACGAAGGACCATGTGCTGGTGGTCCGGCACGAGAACGAGATCTCGGGGACCACCGATGTGTCGAAGCACCCGGAGTTCGCGGAGCGCCGGACGACGAAAACCGTGGACGGGCGGGCGGTGACGGGCTGGTTCACCGAGGACTTCACGCTGGCGGAGCTGAAGACGCTGCGGGCGGTGGAGCGGCTGCCGCAGGTCCGCAACCGCAACACCGTGTTCGACGGCCGTGAGGAGGTCCTCACCTTCCAGGAGGTCGTCGACCTGGCGCGCGGGCTGTCCAAGGCGTACGGCCGGACGATCGCCGTGTTCCCGGAGACCAAGCACCCGACGTACTTCCGCTCGCTCGGCCTGCCGCTGGAGCCGGAGCTGGCGCGGCTGATCCGGCGCAACCGGCTGGGGCGGCGCGAGTGCGTGGTGCAGTCGTTCGAGCCGACGAGCCTGAAGCGGATCGCGGCCGAGCGGCTGGGACTGGAACTGTGGCAGGCGCTGGGGACCACGGGCGGGCCCTACGACCTGGTCTCGTCCGGTGATCCGACGACGTACAAGGACATGATGACCCCGGCGGGACTGGCGCGGATCGCGGCGTACGCCGGGTGGATCGGCCCGGACAAGTCCTCGCTCACCGGCACGTCCCTGCTCGCGGACGCGCACGCGGCGGGGCTGCGGGTGGGGCCGTACACCTTCCGCGCGGAGAACCAGTTCCTGCCGGCGGACCTGCGGCGGGGAACCGGACCGAACGATTTCGGGGACGCGTTCGCGGAGTACGCGCTGTACTACGGGCTGGGGGTCGACGCCGTGGTGACCGACTTCCCCGATCTGGCGGTGATGGCGAGGAGGGGTTGATGAGGACCCGCACACTGGACTGCCCGACCTGCGGCACCATGCAGATCTTCCGGATCCTCGACAAGGAGGAGAAGGCGGCGGTACGGGAGAAGGAGGGGCCGGGCTTCTTCGTGGACAACCTGTGGCGGTGCACCGGCAAGGGCTGTCTGACGTACTACCCGCAGTTCGACAAGGCCGGCTACGGCCGTCTCCCGGAGAAGTTCCTGGCGGAGGAGGCCGCAGCCGGCGAGTGAGCCCTACAGGTTGCTGAAGTCCGGGCCCTTGGTGCGGGTGCGCTTGATCTCGTAGAAGCCCGGCACGGAGGCCACGGCGAGGGTGCCGTCCCAGAGCTTGGCGGCGTCCTCGCCCTGCGGGGCGGGCGTGACGACGGGTCCGAAGAAGGCGATCTGCTCGCCGTCGTCGCCTGGGACGGCGATGACCGGGGTGCCGACCTCCTGGCCGACCTTGTCGATGCCCTCCTTGTGGGAGGCGCGCAGCTGCGGCTCGTAGGGGGTGCTGTCCCAGTGGTCCATGAGGGCCTCGGGCAGCCCGGCGTCCTTGAGGGCGGCGGCGACGGTCTCCTTGCCGGAGCCCTCGCCCTGGTTGTGGAAGCGGGTGCCGAGCGCGGTGTAGAGGTCGCCGAGCACCTCGGTGCCGTGCTCCTCCTGGGCGGCGATGACGACCCGGACCGGGCCCCACGCCTTGGTCTCCAGGAAGTCGCGGTACTCCGCCGGCAGGTCGTCCAGCTTGTCCTCGTTGAGGACGGCGAGGCTCATCAGGTGCCAGCGGACCTCGATGTCTCGGACCTTCTCCACCTCCAGTACCCAGCGCGAGGTCATCCAGGCCCAGGGGCACAGCGGGTCGAACCAGAAGTCGACGGGGGTCTTGTCCGACATGTCTCTCCTCATGAGGCAAGCAGGTCTCAGCTGAACCTCTGGGGGAACACCGCTGCCCGCCCGGCCATTCCCCGGTGCCGCGGGTCAGGGGCACATGGCAGGATCGGGCTGTCCGCATACTGAACACGACCCCCAGGGAGTGCCACCCGTGCCCGGTGAGAATCTGTCCCGCGACGAGGCCCGGGAGCGGGCCGCCCTGCTGTCCGTCGACGGGTACGACGTGTCCCTCGACGTCCGTTCCGCGCTCGGCGACGAGGGCTCCGAGAACGGCGGGCCGCGCACCTTCCGCTCGGTGACCACGATCCGCTTCCGCTGCAACGAGCCCGGCGCGACGAGCTTCGCGGACCTGATCGCGCCGAGCGTGACGGCCGTCTCCCTCAACGGCAAGGACCTCGACCCGAGCGAGGTCTTCGACGGCTCGCGGATCGTCCTCGAGGACCTGGCCGCCGACAACGAACTCGTCGTCGACGCCCAGTGCGCCTACTCCCGCACGGGAGAGGGCCTGCACCGCTTCGTCGACCCCGAGGACGGCGAGGTCTACCTCTACACGCAGTACGAGCCCGCCGACTCCCGCCGGGTCTTCGCGAACTTCGAGCAGCCCGACCTCAAGGCGCCCTTCCGCTTCGAGGTGCGGGCGCCCGAAGCGTGGACGGTGTGGAGCAACGGCAGCGGTGAACTCGCGGACGGGACCTGGAGGTTCGCGGAGACGAAGCCGATCTCGACGTACATCACATGTGTCGTGGCGGGCCCGTACCACTACGTCACGGACTCCTACGAGCGCACTCTCGCCGACGGCTCGACGCTGCGGATCCCGCTGGGCGCGATGTGCCGCAAGGGGCTCGCGCCGTACTTCGACGCCGACGACATCTTCCTGGTCACCAAGCAGGGCCTGGACTTCTTCCACGAGCACTTCGACTACCCGTACCCCTTCGGGAAGTACGACCAGGCGTTCGTGCCGGAGTACAACCTGGGCGCGATGGAGAACCCGGGGATGGTGACGTTCCGGGAGGAGTTCGTCTTCCGCGGCAAGGTGACGCAGGCGTCGTACGAGGGCCGGGCGAACGTCATCCTGCACGAGATGGCGCACATGTGGTTCGGCGACCTGGTCACCATGGTGTGGTGGGACGACCTGTGGCTGAAGGAGTCCTTCGCGGACTTCATGGGCACGTTCGCCAACGTCGGCGCGACCCGGTTCAAGAACGCCTGGATCACCTTCGCCAACCGCCGCAAGGCCTGGGCGTACCGGGCCGACCAGCTGCCGTCCACGCACCCGATCACGGCGGACATCCGCGACCTCCAGGACGCCAAGCTCAACTTCGACGGCATCACGTACGCCAAGGGCGCCTCGGTCCTCAAGCAGCTGGTGGCGTACGTCGGCCAGGACGCGTTCCTGGAGGGCGCGCGGCGTTACTTCAAGCGGCACGCGTACGGCAACACCCGGCTCGGGGACCTGCTGTCGGTGCTGGAGGAGACCAGCGGCCGGGACATGGGCGCGTGGGCGCGTTCCTGGCTCCAGACGGCGGGCGTGAACTCGCTGACCCCGCAGGTGCTGCTGGACGGCGAGGGCCGGGTGAGCGAGCTGGCGGTGGTGCAGGAGGCCGCCGAGTCGCACCCTGAGCTGCGCCCGCACCGGGTGGCCGTGGGTCTGTACCGGCGCACCGCGGACGGGGCGCTGGAGCGGTACGCGCGGGCCGAGACGGACGTGGACGGGCCGCGCTCGATCGTGACGGAGCTGGCGGGCGCCGAGGCGCCTGAGCTGGTGCTGGTCAACGACGACGACCTGACGTTCTGCAAGACCCGCTTCGACGACACCTCGCTCGCGACGCTGCGGGCCGCGCTCGGCGAGATGACGGACCCGCTGGCGCGTGCCCTGTGCTGGTCGGCGCTGTGGAACATGACGCGGGACGCGCTGCTGCCGGCGCGGGAGTTCATCGACCTGGTGCTGAGGTTCGCGCACCGGGAGTCCGACATCGGCGTCCTTCAGATGCTGCACGCGTGGGCGGACTCGGCGCTGACGCACTACGCGGCGCCGCGGTGGCGCGCGGAGGGCACCCGGCTGCTGGCCGAGGGCGCCTCGGCGCAGCTGTACGCGGCCGAGCCCGGCAGCGAGCACCAGCTGGCGTGGGCGCGGTTCTTCGCCCGGGTGACGGGCGAGCCGGGCTTCGGGCTGCTGACGGGCCTGCTCGACGGTTCGGCGACGGTCGAGGGTCTGGCCGTCGACCAGGAGCTGCGCTGGGCGCTGCTGGACACGCTGGCCACGTACGGCGTCGTCGGCGAGAAGGAGCTGGCGGCGGAGCTGGCCCGCGACGACACGGCGTCGGGCAAGCGGCACCAGGTGCGCTGCCTTGCCGCGCGGCCGTCCAAGGCGGTGAAGGCGCAGGCGTGGGCGCAGGTCGTCGAGTCGGACGCGCTGTCCAACGCGCTGGTGGAGGCGACCATCGCGGGCTTCGTCCAGCCGTCCCAGCGGGAGCTGCTGGCGCCTTACGCCGAGAAGTACTTCGCGGTGATCGAGCGGGTGTGGGACGAGCGGTCCATCCAGATCGGCATGGACGTGGTCCGGGGTCTGTTCCCTGGGCTCCAGCAGTCGCCGGCCACCCTGGATGCGACGGACGCCTGGCTCACGGCGCACGAGGACGCGGCTCCGGCGCTGCGGCGGCTGGTGCTGGAGGCGCGGGACGATCTGGCGCGGGCTCTGCGGGGGCAGGCGTGTGACGCGGCGGCGTCAACCGACTGAGACCTTTGGCCAACGGTCATGGCCTGCGTGACCGTTACGGAATTCAGGCAATAGCAGCCGTAACCCCTGGTCCCACCCGATTGGACCAGGGGTTTTCGGTGCGTACTCGGCATCCGAACACTCGTCCTTTAGTGCCACGTTGTCCGTTTTTGTCGACGGCCCTGTAACAGCGGTTAGCGAGCCGATCAGGCACGGGAACCTCCGGGTCATGACCCACAACACCCCGCTGTCCCCCCGCCCCCTGCGTCACCTCTCCGAGATCCACCGTCGTGTCATGACGGCCGCTCAGCTGAAGTCGCACGGTGTCGCGACCGCCGAGATGAACGAGCGGTGCCGCCCCGGCGGCCCCTGGCAGCAGCTCCTCCCCGGCGTCCTGCTGCTCCACCCCGGCCCGCCCACCGGCGAGGAGCGTCTGCACGCGGTGCTGATGTACGCGTCGCGGGAGCGCACCCCCGGCGTGCCGGCCCAGCCGAACGCGGGCGAGGAGCACGCCGCCCCCGCCTACCCCGAAGTGATGATCACGGGCCTCGCGGCGCTGACCCTGCACGGCTTCTCCGGCGCACCGCCGCTCAACGCCCTGGACACCGTCGACGTGCTGGTCCCCCGGATGCGCCGGCTGCGCTCCGCGGGCTGCGCCCGCATCCTGCGCACCGCCGCGCTGCCCACGCCCCGGCAGATCACCGGCATCCCGGTGGCGCCGGTCCCGCGCGCCCTGGCCGACGCCGTCGCCGAACTCACCGACGCGAGCGCCGTACGCCGGCTGCTGACCGAGGCCGTGCGCGGCGGGCACTGCGAACCGGCCTCGGTGGTGCGGGAGTTGAACCAGGCGAAGCTGCTCGGCCGCCCGCATGTGGTGGACGCGGTGGACTCCCTGCTCGCCGAGGGCCGCGCCATCGCCGAGGACCGGCTGTACGCGATGGTCCACGAGCACGGCCTGCCCGACCCGGTCTGGAACGTGGACCTGCGCCTGCCGGGCGGCCCCCACCTCGGCGGCCTGGACGCCTACTGGCCGGAGCAGGCGGTGGCGGTGGAGCTGGACACCCGGGCGCCCCGCCAGGAGGAGGACGCGCTGTGGTCGGAGTACGCCCGCAAGCGCGAGACGTTGGAGCGCCTCGGCATCACGGTCGTCCACATCACGCCGAAGAAGCTCCGGGACGGCACGGAGCAGCAGGCCGCGGTGGTCCGTACGGCCCTGATGGCGGCGGCCGACCGTGATCCGGCCGCGTACGTCGTGGTGCTGCCGAGGTAGTGACGGACCGCGAAGGCAGCATCAGGAGGGGAGAGGAGGGGCCGCCGGGGCCTTGCGCCGGCGGCCCCTCCTCGTGTGTCAGGTGAGGTCCGGGCCGCGCGAGACGGTGCGCTCGGGTGCCTTGTCCGTGCCGCAGAACTCCGCCTCGATCACCGCCCCCGTGTCCCCCGACCAGTCCCCGTTGAGGTTGAAGGCGAGTGAGTGGCGGCCGTCCTTGGTGGTGACCGCCTCCGAGGTGGAGCCGTGGATGCCGCCGCCGTGGCCCCAGACGGTGACCCCGCAGGACAGCTCGGACTTCATCAGGCCGAGGCCGTAGCCGTTGCGCTCGTCGACGGCGACGGTCCTGGTCATCTCGGCCAGCTGCTTGCGGGGCAGGAGCTTGCCGCGCAGCAGGGCCGTGTAGAAGCGGCCGAGGTCGGTGGAGTCGGAGATCATCTCGCCGGCCGAGTAGGCGATCGACGGGTTGATCCGCGTGACGTCGTACGTCGGGCCCGTCGCCGTCTCTGCCAGCTTGGAGTAGGCCCGGCTGCTGGGGCCCGGCACGCTCACGCGCGTGCCCGGCACGGAGGTACCGGTCAGGTGCAGGGGCTTGATGATGCGGTCGCGGACCTCGGCGCCGTAGGGGCGTCCGGTCGCCTTCTCGATCACCATGCCGGCGAGGACGTAGTTGGTGTTGGAGTAGTTCCACGACGTGCCCGGCGCGAAGTCCGGCGCGTGGGTCATGGCGAGGGCGACCAGCTCCGCGGGCTTCTTGGTGTCGTAGCGGTGCTCGAAGAAGCCGTCCTTGAGGAAGTAGGTGCGGCCGAAGCCCTCGTCGGCGGTGTAGTTGAAGATGCCGCTGGTGTGGTTGAGCAACTGGCGCAGGGTGATCTGCCGGCCGTCGTGGCCGTTGCCGCGCACCAGGCCCGGCAGCCACCTGTCCACGCTGTCGTCCAGCGACAGCCGGCCCTCGGCCTCCAGCTGGAGCAGCACGGTGGCGACGAAGGTCTTGGTGATGCTGCCCACCCGGTAGCGGTCGTCGGCCGAACGCGGCTTCCCTGTCGTGAGGTTGCCGACGCCCGCCGTCGCCGACCAGGTGCCGTGGCCGTCCCTCGCCGTCACCGTCACGCCGGGGACGCCCGCCGCGACCGCGGCCTCGGCGGCCTTCCGGGTCGCCTCATGGCCGGTGCCGGCGGGCACCGCCGCCGGCGCGGGGGCCGCGAGGGCCGCCGACAGCGCCACCGCCGTCGCCGCCACGAGAACCGCGCGGGTCGTACGTACGCTCATGTCTCTCCCCCTGTCCGAACGCTCACGTCGAGCGTGGTCGCGGGGAGAGACCTGGCGTCGCCTGCGAAGGTTGAGGCGGGGTGGGGCAGTTGAGCGCGAATCAGCCCTTCTTCAGGACCAGCTCCGTGTTGCGGTCCTTGCGGTCGCCGCCCAGCTTGGTGCTCGCGCCGGGGGCGTTCAGCGACAGCTCCCGGTAGAGGGCGGCGAGGCCCGTCTGGGAGAGGTCGGTGAAGTCGGTGCGGTGCGGGGCCGAGGACTCGATCAGCGTGGTGAACAGGGAGATCGTGCCGTCCTTGTTGTCCACCACTTCGATGATCCGGGCGAGCTGGGGGAAGTCCACGTGGGAGGCGGTGGAGATCTCCCAGAAAGCGTGGCCGCCGGTTCCGGAGTGCGGGGTGATGACGTTCTTGTGGATGTGGCCGTTCACCCAGGCCAGCACGTTGCTGTGCTTGCCGAGCAGCTTGAGCAGCTCGGCCCCGCCCACCCGCCGCTCGCCCGGGCGGGCCGGGTCGCGGCGCAGGTTGTCCATCGTCTCGCTGGTGTGATGGCTGAAGATGATCGCGTACGAGTCCTTGTTCTCCCGCAGCGTCCGGTCCAGCCACCTGAACTGGGCCGCCCCGATGGACCCTTCGTAGTGCCCGCCCGGGTCGGTGGTGTCGAGGCTGATGCCGATGACGTCGTCGGCGATGCGGAAGCTGTAGTACTGGGTGCCCGCGTCCAGGTTGGCCGTCGAGTAGCCGTGGCCGACCGGGCCGTGGCCGCGGTGGGCCGGGTTCAGGTGGGCGCGGACGTAGTCCTTGGGCGTGAACGGGGCGCGGCTCTCATCGGGCGTGACCGAGCGCATGGAGCGGGCGTGGGCCTTGAGGAAGTCCTTGAAGACGGTGCCCCGTGGGTCCTTGTCCTGCTTGAGGGAGTCCTGGAGCTTCTTGGCGTCCGCGGCGGAGACGTTCATCAGCTTCTTGCCGCCGACGGCGAGGTCGGTGAGGTAGGAGTCGCTGTGCGAGGCGTAGGTGCCCAGTGGCATCGCGTCGTGGTTGCCGACGGTCGAGTACCACGGGATGTTCAGGCCGGGGCTGCGCATCTCGCGGATCGCGGCGGCGAGGTAGCCGTCGATGTGCGGGAAGCCGAGCTGCTTGTCGGCGTCGCGCACGGAGTCGTCGGCCTGCCAGTACTGCTTCAGGCCGCTGTTCTGGACGCCCTCGTACTGCCGCCGGTCGCCGGTATTGGGGGTGACGCGGCCGCCGCTCATCACGGTCAGGAACCAGTCCAGCTCGGACTTGCAGTTGTTGTCCGTGTTGTCGCCGGTGGTCATGGCGAAGTGGAGCGGGGCGCCGGTGACGGGGGCGCCCCGCAGCGCGTTGATCCGCTCGACGAGCGCGACGGCACCCGGCACGGTCAGCGCCTCCTGCGGGCGCCAGGCGTGCACGTCCGTGGAGCGCAGGTACTCCAGGCGCAGCGGGTGCTGGGCGTCGATCAGGTGCAGGTCGGTGAGCTGCACGAAGGAGGCGAGCGCCGTACGGCGGCTCTCGCGGCCGGACTTTGCGGCGGCCAGGTTCTCGCGGACCACCCGCTTCCAGCCGGGGCCGTCGGCGAGCCGGCGGTAGCCGCCGGTGCCCTGCGGTGTGGCGACGCTCGCGACGGTCGTGCCGCGGGTGTACGGCGCGAGGGCGACCGGCACCCTGCGGGAGGCGCCGACGGGCGCCTCGGCGGCGGCGTTGTCCGCGGCCGCGTCCGGCGCGCCCGCGGCGCCGTGGGTGGTGGCGGCCTCACTGTCCGTGGGCCGCAGGGCGTAGCCGACGCCCGCGGAGAGGGTCACCGCACCGGTGGCGGCGAGCAGGGTACGGCGGTGGACCCCCAGCGCGGAGCTGGCGACAGAGCGTATGCGCGACATGGCGCGGTCTCCCCGAGTGCGAACGCGTCGGCAGTGGTCGCGGGGCGGTCGCGGATGCGAACATCCCGCTCACTGTGGATGGTTGGCACCGGGAGTGACCTGCGCATGAACATGACTGCAACGCGCAGCGCCGATCACCGTACGTGGATCTTGGACTACCTTCCGCGTCCACGGCCGCTCCTCGAACGGCCGGGACGCGGTCACTCCCTGTTCATCTTCCGGGGTATCGGACTACTTCCGGACGGCTCCGATCCGTCCCGCCGCGGGCCGCTCGCGCCACATCGTCAGCCCCTTGCCGACCATGGAGACACAGGTCAGCTCCGACACCGCGGCCACCGGGTGCCAGGCCGCCATGTCGGTGGATCCGTTCGCCTCGTAGCGCAGTTCGCCGCCGGTGATCCGGGCCTCGTAGACGAGCCGTACGCCGTGGTGGTCGACGCGCCGGCCGAAGAGGGCCGGGAACACGCGCCGGGAGGAGTCGATGCCGAGCAGGGCGGTCGGCTCGGCGAGGTAGCCGGTCTCCTCCTCCACCTCCCGCACGACGGTGTCGTAGGGATCCTCCCCGTGTTCCATGCCGCCGCCGGGCAGCACCCATTCGAAGCCGCCGCCGGGCGCGGGGGAACGCGCGAGGAGGAGCTGTCCGTCACGAACGCATAGGGCGTAGGCCGCCACCCTCAACTTCTTCCGCACGTGGGGACGTTAGTCGGCCGGGGACGATTCGGCAGGTGAATATCCGGCACTACGGGCGGCTCACCCCTTTTACGTCGCCTGTCCGATATGCATCGGGGGTTTTCCCCACCCGTTCATTTCGATTGGGTCAACTCTTCCCAAACATCCTTCCCTTGCATAAGGCTGTGCGGTCGTCCGGGATCACATTCCGGACGCCCGTTGCTCCTTTACCAACAAGGGATGCCGATGACCCTCACCCCGCAGCGCGAACCGAAGCCGGGCCCGAGACGCGCCGCTCGCATAGCCGTGGCAGCCGGTCTCGTCGCCGCGCTCTCCGCGGCCGGGCCGATACCCATGGCCATGGCCGTGGACCCCGCCCCGGCCGCGACGGACCCGAGCGTCAAGTCCGCCCATGACAAGCTCGGTTCGGACGACGCCGACCTGCTCGCCGAGGCCAAGGCCGGCGACGCCAAGAACGTCACGATGATGATCGCGACGGCGCCCGGGCAGACCGAGCAGGTCGCCGAGCAGCTGGACGAGGTCGGCTCCGTGGGCCGCACCTACGACAAGCTCGGATATGTCCGGGCCACCGTCCCCACCGGCAAGGCCGACAAGGCCATCGCCGCCGCGGCGAAGCTCTCCTCGGTGCACGGCATCGACCTGCGCGAGGAGATACCCCTGGACGACCCCGCCGTCGACACGAAGAAGTCGACGGCCGCCGCGACCACGTACCCGGCACCCGGCAAGCAGACCCCGGCCGAGAACCCGTACAACCCGTCCTTCGAGACGGGCGCCGTCGACTTCGTGAAGAAGAACCCGAGGGCGGACGGCCGCGGCATCACCATCGGCATCCTCGACTCCGGCATCGACCTCGCCCACCCCGCGCTGCAGAAGACCACCACGGGCGAGCGGAAGATCGTCGACTGGGTCACCGCCACCGACCCGCTGGTCGACAACGACCGCACCTGGCGCCCGATGGTGACCTCCGTCTCCGGGCCCAGCTTCACCTACGGCGGCAAGACCTGGACCGCGCCCGCCGGCAACTACCAGGTGAGCACCTTCCTGGAGTCGTACACCACGGGGGGCGACGCGGCGGGCGACGCCAACCGCGACGGCGACAAGACCGACTCCTGGGGCGTCCTGTACGACGCCGCGAACGGCACCGTCCGGGTCGACCTCAACAACAACTTCGACTTCGGTGACGACACCCCGATGAAGCCGTACAAGGACGGCTACCAGATCGGGTACTTCGGCACCGACGACCCGGCCACCGATGTCGCCGAGCGGCAGCCGTTCGTCGTGCAGATCCGCAAGGACGTGCCGATGGACCCGCTGGGCGGGGACTGGGTCGGCCAGAAGCGCGACTTCGTCAACATCGGCGTCATCGAGTCCGAGCACGGCACCCACGTCGCCGGCATCACCGCCGCGAACGGCCTGTTCGGCGGGAAGATGAACGGCGCGGCGCCGGGCGCGAAGCTCGTCGCCTCGCGCGCCTGCACCTGGACCGGCGGCTGCACCAACGTCGCGCTCACCGAGGGCATGATCGACCTCGTCGTCAACCGCGGCGTCGACATCGTCAACATGTCCATCGGCGGTCTCCCGGCGCTGAACGACGGCAACAACGCCCGCGCCGAGCTGTACACGCGCCTCATCGACACCTACGGCGTGCAGCTGGTGATCTCCGCCGGCAACTCCGGCCCCGGCGCCAACACCATCGGCGACCCGGGCCTGGCGAGCAAGGTCATCTCGGTCGGCGCGACCATCTCCAAGGAGACGTGGGCCGCCAACTACGGCTCCGCCGTGGAGAAGAAGTACGCGATGATGCCGTTCTCCTCGCGCGGTCCGCGTGAGGACGGCGGTTTCACCCCGACGCTGTCCGCGCCGGGCGCCTCGATCAACACCACCCAGACCTGGCTGCCGGGCGGCCCGGTCGCCGAGGCGGGCTACTCCCTGCCGGCCGGCTACTCGATGCTCCAGGGCACCTCGATGGCGTCCCCGCAGGCCGCGGGCGCGTCCGCGCTGCTGCTGAGCGCCGCCAAGGCCAGGCACATCGACCTCGCCCCGGCGAAGCTGCGCACCGCGCTGACCTCGACCGCCGACCACATCAAGGGTGTGCAGGCGTACGAGGAGGGGGCCGGCCTCATCAACATCGAGGACGCCTGGGACTCCATCCGTGACGGCGCCACCGCCCACGAGTACACGGTCAAGGCCCCGGTCGACACCGCGATCGACCAGTTCCTGAAGACGCCGGGCTTCGGCACGGGCGTCTACGACCGCGAGGGCGGCCTGAAGGCCGGGCAGAAGAAGACGTACGACGTGACGATCACGCGTACGTCCGGCGCGGACAAGGCGATCCGGCACGAGCTGAACCTGGAGAACAACGCCGGTGACACCTTCCGCATCGTCGGCTCCGACGAGATCAGCCTCGGCCTGAACAAGCCGGTCACCGTCAAGGTCGCCGCGAAGCCGTCCTCGGCCGGCATCAAGAGCGCGATCCTGGAGGTCGACGACCCGCGCACCGAGGGCGTCGACAAGCAGATCCTCAACACGGTCGTGGTCTCGCAGCCGCTGAAGTACAGCTACTCGGCGTCCGGTTCGGTGCAGCGCAACAGCACCAAGTCGTACTTCGTGACCGTCCCCGAGGGCGCGAAGTCGCTGGAGGTCGCGATCGGCGGGCTGAAGGGCAAGAGCCAGACCCGGTTCATCGCCATCCACCCCTACGGTGTCCCGTCCGACAACACCGGCACCCCGTACTGCTACAACAACTACCTCGACGGCAACGGCTGCAAGCCGGACGTGCGTGCCTACGCCGACCCGCAGCCCGGCGTCTGGGAGATCGAGGTCGAGTCGCGCCGTACGTCGCCGCTGCTCGACAACCCCTACAAGCTGGACGTCACCGTCCTCGGCGCGGCCTTCGACCCGGAGACCGTGACCGTCCCCGAGGCCAAGGTCGGCACGCCGGCCGCCGCCTCCTGGAAGGTGACCAACAACTACGCGGCCCTCGACGGCAAGGCTGTCGGCGGCCCGCTCGGCTCGTCGAAGACGGCGCGCCCGGACATCACCGAGGGCGTCACGCAGACCACCACGGTCGACGTGCCCGCGGGCGCCACGTCCCTGGACGTCTCCATCGGCAACGTCTCCGACGCCGCCGCCGACCTCGACCTGGTCGTCTACGACGCGGCCGGCACCGAGGTCGGCAGCTCCGCCGACGGTGACTCGGAGGAGTCGGTGTCGGTCGCGAACCCGGCGGCCGGCAAGTACAGCGTCGAGGTCATCGGCTACTCGGTCCCGAGCGGCTCGACGGCGTACGACTACCTGGACGTGTTCTTCTCCTCCGCGCTCGGCACCGTCTCGGTGTCCGACGCGCCGGTGAAGCTCGGCACGGGCCAGTCGGCGACCCTCACCGGCAGCGTCACCGCGCAGGCGGCCGCTCCGGAGGGCCGTGAGTTCTTCGGCCAGGTCCAGCTGCTGAACGCGCGCGGCACCGTCGCGGGCGTCGGCAACGTGAAGATCGAGAAGGTCACTCCGTAGTCCGGAGTACGGCCATCGGGGGCGGGCGTCCGTACGGGCGCCCGCCCCTTGCCGTTCAGCAGCCGAGTGCCCGCGCCTCGGGCAGCGAGGCGGTGATCCAGGCCCGCTCGGGGGCGATGTCCGCCTCGCCGACGGCCCAGAAGTCGGGCTCGCGGGCGCCCTTCCTGATGCCGATGAGCACGGGGTCGCCCTTGCGGAGACCGGGCACGAGGCTCTCCTCGACGGTGAACGTCAGCTCCGGCTCGCCCTTGTCCGGCTTGTAGTAGCGGGTCATGTCGAGGGTGACGCGCAGCGAGGCCGTCCCGGGAACCCGCTCGACGGAGGTGGCCCGCCCCTCGGCCACCAGTCGCGAGCAGGCGAGGTAGGGCGGGCTGCCGAACTCGGTGCCGATGGACTGCTGCGAGGGGGCGGCCTTGTCCGCGTTGCTCGCCCCCGCGTCGGAACTCACCCCGGACCCGGCCTGCGTCAGCAGCCAGCCCATGCCCACCAGCACCGACCCGGCGGCGGCCACGGCGAGCGAGCCGAGGGCGACGGTGAGGATCCGGCGCCGGGCGCGGACGGGCCGTCGTACGGGAGCCGGCTCGGGCGCCGGTGGCGGGGGCTCGGCGAGCGCGTGCCCGATGATGCCGAGCTGCTCGCGCAGCAGCGCCAGGTCGGCCGCGGCGGAGGCGTGCTCGGCCATGAAGGCGGCGTCCGCCCGGGCCTCCTCGGACAGCGGTTCACCGGTGATCGCGGCCATCAGCGCGTCGGCGCCGCGGCCCTGGTTCTCGGCGGTCACGTCACACCACCTCGTCCTCGTGCAGGCGGGCGCGCAGGGCCCGTACCGCCGTGTGCAGCCTGCTCTTGACCGTGCCCTCGGGGATGCCGAGCTCCGCGGCTATGTCGCGCACCGGGAGATCGCCGTAGAAGCGCAGCACGAGGACCTGACGCTGGGCGTCGGGCAGCTCGTCCAGGCCCTGGGCCACGGCGAGGGAGAGCAGGCTGCTGTCCTCGCCGGAGGGGTGCTCCGTCTGGCGCAGGGAGGCCAGCCGTTCACCGAGGCGTTCCTGGCGCTTCTTGGCCCGGTGCCAGTCCATGGCGAGGTTGGAGGCGACGACCGCCGCCCACGCCGACACGTCCCGCGGCGCCTCGCGTCCGCTCGCGGCCCGTTCGAGCAACCGCAGCCGGACCTGCTGTACCCCGTCCGGCAGGTCCGTCTGCGGCACCCCGCCGAGCGCGAGCACCGCCCGCACCCGACGCTCCTGGGCCGCGTCCAGGGGATCGGTGTGATCGTCCTCCTGGGCACGGCGGGCCTTTCTGCGCAGCACAAGCCACCCCCTCACCGCGTTTCCTCTACGACGCCGCGGCGCCCGGAAACGTTCGGCCGGGTCGCCGGAAGTTTTCCGCGAGGTGTACGTCACACCGGTGCGCGAGCGCAGCACAGCTTGCGGCGCGAACACCCCGCGGGGCGAATTTATGCAGCTCAGCATGGGTGCGGACGGGAGTTCCGGAACCGTCCGGCCGGTCGGGGTGTCCTTGTCCGGGGGTATGAAGCACAAAGAATTGGACAGGCGGACCTGGGTCGGCCGCATGATGGAAAGGCCGCAGACATGCAAGAACGCCCAGAAGGAGTCACCGTGAGGGTCGGAATCGTCGGAGCCACCGGTCAGGTCGGCACGGTCATGCGCAGGATCCTCAAGGAGCGCGACTTCCCGGTCACCGAGCTGCGGCTGTTCGCCTCGGCCCGCTCGGCGGGCTCGGTCCTGGACGGCGTGACGGTGGAGGACGCGACGACCGCCGACTACTCCGGCCTCGACATCGTGCTGTTCTCCGCGGGCGGCTCGACGTCGAAGGCGCTGGCGGAGAAGGTCGCCTCCCAGGGCGCCGTGGTGATCGACAACTCCTCCGCGTGGCGCCGTGACCCCGAGGTCCCGCTGGTCGTCTCCGAGGTGAACCCGCACGCGATCGCCGACCGTCCCAAGGGCATCATCGCCAACCCGAACTGCACCACGATGGCCGCGATGCCGGTGCTGAAGCCGCTGCACGCCGAGGCCGGCCTCGAAGCGCTCGTGGTCGCCACCTACCAGGCCGTCTCCGGCTCCGGCCTGGCCGGCGTGGACGAGCTGTTCGAGCAGGTCAAGAAGGTCGGCGACGACGCGCCGAAGCTGACCCACGACGGCTCGGCGGCGGAGTTCCCCGCCCCGAACAAGTACGTGGCGCCGATCGCGTACAACGTCCTGCCGCTGGCCGGCTCCATCGTCGACGACGGCCTGAACGAGACCGACGAGGAGCAGAAGCTCCGCCACGAGTCCCGCAAGATCCTGGAGATCCCCGGTCTGAAGGTCTCCGGCACCTGCGTCCGGGTCCCGGTCTTCTCCGGCCACTCCCTCCAGGTCAACGCCCGCTTCGCCCGCCCGATCAGCGCGGAGCGCGCCAAGGAGCTGCTGGCCGGTGCCCCCGGCGTGGCCCTCAGCGACGTCCCCACCCCGCTCCAGGCGGCCGGCCAGGACCCGTCCTACGTGGGCCGTATCCGCGCCGACGAGACGGTCGAGCACGGCATCGCGCTGTTCGTCTCCAACGACAACCTCCGCAAGGGCGCCGCGCTGAACGCGGTGCAGATCGCGGAGCTGGTGGCGGCCGAGCTGAAGGGCTGACGCCCACCCGTACCCGGCGCAGGGGCGCCCACCCTCACCGGTGGGCGCCCCTGCCGCGTTCAGCGGGGCCTGCGCACCTCGTACAGGAAGCACCCGTACTCCACGGCCCTGACGTGCAGCAGCACCACCTCGGGGTCGGCGAACGCCGCCGTGAACGCCTCCTCGAAGGCACCCGACTCCACGAGCCGGCCGCCGAGGATGCGGCCGTCGGCCGAGTAGCGGCGCACCGTGCGGTGGGCGTTCGCGAAGGGCAGGGCGTCCCCGTCCGGTCCCCCGCACTCCTCGGCGTGGATGAACACCGGGCCCTGCTCGTCGTACGCCCCGGGATCGACGCCCGTACCGGCCGCCCAGCGGCGCAGGGGAGCGTACGAGACGAGGGCGATGCGCTCGCCGGGGGCGCTGCGGCGAAGGCAGCAGCGCAGGGGCGCGCCGCCCTCCTCGTCGGTCACGGGACGCATGCGGCGGCCCGCGTCGTCGGCGGTGCGCAGCTCCGTCAGGGCCGTCGGATCGATGGGGTGTGCACGGCGGATCGTCATGCCCCCAGCCTCACGCGCGAGGGCCGAGCTCACCGGCGGTCAACGGACATCGCGTTCCGGTCACGTCCCGTGGAAGGATGACGCAACCGACACATATCGAGGAGATGACCGCGTGCCTGGCACAAACCTGACTCGCGAAGAGGCGCAGCAGCGGGCGAAGCTGCTCACCGTTGACTCGTACGAGATCGATCTCGACCTCTCCGGCGCGCAGGAGGGCGGCACCTACCGGTCCGTGACCACGGTGCGCTTCGACGTCGCTGAGAGCGGCGCCGACTCCTTCATCGACCTCGTGGCTCCGACCGTCCACGAGGTGACCCTCAACGGCGACGCGCTGGACGCCGCCGAGGTCTTCGAGGACTCCCGGATCGCCCTGCCCGGCCTGCTCCAGGGCCGCAACGTCCTGCGGGTGGTCGCCGACTGCGCGTACACCAACACCGGTGAGGGCCTGCACCGCTTCGTCGACCCCGTCGACCAGCAGGCGTACCTGTACACCCAGTTCGAGGTGCCCGACGCCCGGCGCGTCTTCGCCTCGTTCGAACAGCCCGACCTGAAGGCCACCTTCCAGTTCACCGTGCAGGCCCCGGAGGGCTGGACGGTGATCTCCAACTCGCCCACCCCGGAGCCGAAGGACAACGTCTGGTCCTTCGAGCCGACGCCGCGCATCTCGACGTACATCACCGCGCTCATCGTCGGCCCGTACCACTCCGTGCACAGCGTGTACGAGAAGGACGGCCAGAGCGTGCCGCTGGGCATCTACTGCCGTCCGTCGCTGGCCGAGTTCCTGGACTCGGACGCGATCTTCGAGGTGACCCGGCAGGGCTTCGAGTGGTTCCAGGAGAAGTTCGACTACGCGTACCCGTTCAAGAAGTACGACCAGCTGTTCGTGCCGGAGTTCAACGCGGGCGCGATGGAGAACGCGGGCGCGGTGACCATCCGCGATCAGTACGTGTTCCGCTCGAAGGTGACGGACGCGGCGTACCTGGGCCGCGCGGAGACCATCCTGCACGAGCTGGCCCACATGTGGTTCGGCGACCTGGTCACCATGGAGTGGTGGAACGACCTGTGGCTGAACGAGTCGTTCGCCACGTACACCTCCATCGCCTGCCAGGCGCACGCCCCGGGGACGCGCTGGCCGCAGGCGTGGACGACGTTCGCGAACCAGATGAAGACGTGGGCGTACCGGCAGGACCAGCTGCCGTCGACGCACCCGATCATGGCGGAGATCCGCGACCTGGACGACGTGCTCGTCAACTTCGACGGCATCACGTACGCCAAGGGCGCCTCCGTGCTCAAGCAGCTCGTGGCGTACGTCGGCCAGGACGAGTTCTTCAAGGGCGTGCAGGCGTACTTCAAGCGGCACGCGTTCGGCAACACGCGCCTGACCGACCTGCTGGGCGCCCTGGAGGAGACCTCCGGCCGTGACCTGAAGACCTGGTCGAAGCAGTGGCTGCAGACCGCGGGCATCAACATCCTGCGGCCCGAGATCGCCACGGACGCCGACGGCGTGATCACGTCCTTCGCGATCCGCCAGGAGGCCCCGGCCCTGCCCGCGGGCGCCCAGGGCGAGCCGACGCTGCGCCCGCACCGCATCGCGGTGGGCCTTTACAACCTGGACGAGACCTCCGGGAAGCTGCTGCGCGACGAGCGCATCGAGCTGGACGTCGACGGTGAACTGACCGCCGTGCAGCAGCTCGTGGGCACCCGCCGCCCGGACGTCGTCCTGCTCAACGACGACGACCTGTCGTACGCGAAGGTCCGCCTCGACGAGCAGTCCCTCGCCGTCGTCACCGAGCACCTGGGCGACTTCGAGGCGTCGCTGCCGCGGGCCCTTTGCTGGGCGTCGTCCTGGGACATGACGCGGGACGCCGAGCTCGCCACCCGCGACTACCTCTCGCTGGTCCTGTCGGGCATCGGCAAGGAGTCCGACATCGGTGTCGTGCAGTCGCTCCAGCGGCAGGTGAAGCTGGCGATCGAGCTGTACGCCGCTCCCGCCACCCGCGAGGCCCTGCTGACCCGCTGGACGGACGCCACGCTGGCGCACCTGCGGTCGGCCGAGCCGGGCAGCGACCACCAGCTGGCGTGGGCGCGCGCGTTCGCCGCGGCGGCCCGCACGCCGGAGCAGCTGGACCTGCTGGACGCGCTCCTGGACGGCTCCCAGACGATCGAGGGCCTGGCCGTCGACACGGAGCTGCGCTGGGCGTTCGTGCAGCGTCTCGCGGCGGTGGGCCGCTTCGACGAGACGGAGATCGCCGGCGAGTACGAGCGGGATCGGACCGCGGCCGGTGAACGGCACGCCGCCACCGCCCGTGCCGGCCGCCCGACCGCCGAGGCGAAGGCGGAGGCGTGGGCGTCGGTCGTCGAGTCCGACAAGCTGCCGAACGCCGTGCAGGAGGCGGTGATCGGCGGCTTCGTGCAGACCGACCAGCGTGAGCTGCTCGCCGCCTACACCGACAAGTACTTCGAGGTGGTCAAGGACGTGTGGGACTCCCGCTCCCACGAGATCGCCCAGCAGATCGCCGTCGGCCTGTACCCGGCGCTGCAGATCTCCGAGGAGACCCTGCGCAAGACGGACGACTGGCTGTCGTCGGCACAGCCGAACGCGGCCCTGCGTCGTCTGGTCTCGGAGTCCCGCGCGGGCGTCGAGCGCGCGCTGCGGGCGCAGGAGGCGGACGCGGCCGCGGAGTGACGGCTCGTCACCCGGCCGCGGAGTGACGGCTGGTCACTGAGGCCGACACGTCGGCAGGGGCGTCCGGTGCCATGGCACCGGGCGCCCCTCGCGCGTGCGCGACCCCACGTCAGGCGAACTGGAGGGCGAGGCCCTTCTCGATCGCCGCGGCGTCCGCGTCCTCCGCCGACCAGGCCACGTATCCGTCGGGCCGCACCAGCACGGTCGTGCGGCTCTCGCCCGCCCAGCGCTCGACGGCCGGCAGGTCCTCGCGGCCGGCCCGGCTCCCGTACGGCTCCGGCAGCGCCCGCGGAGCGATCAGCACGAACCGTCCGCCGCGCAGCGCCTCGTACAGTCGCCCGCTCTCCAGCGCCACGTCCGGGATGCGGGTGCCGACCAGGCGGTGGGCGCCGCGCGGGGCGGGGTAGCGGTAGCCGATGCCCGAGATCTGGGCGAGGGCCTTGGTACGGACGGGCCTGGCGGCGTTCGCGAAGGCGGAGACCAGGGCGCGTACGGCGCGCAGGGCCGGGTTCTGGGCCCTGGCCAGCCGGACCAGCCCGCCGCTGCTGCGCAGCACCGCCCTGCCGACGGGGTGGCGTTCGGCCTCGTAGGTGTCCAGGAAGCCGTCGGACGCCCGGCCCTGGACGACCGCGGCGAGCTTCCAGCCGAGGTTCGCCGCGTCCTGGAGGCCGGTGTTCATGCCCTGGCCGCCGGCCGGTGAGTGGATGTGCGCGGCGTCGCCGGCGAGCAGGACCCGGCCGACCCGGTACCTCGGCACCTGGCGTTCGTCGCTGTGGAACCGGGACAGCCAGCGGGCGTCGTGCATGCCGTAGTCGGTGCCCAGGGCCCGCCGGGCGATCTCCTTGACCTCGTCGAGGTCGAGCGGGGCGTCGTCGGGGACCTCGTGGTCGCGGTTCCAGCCCATGACGCGGTACCAGCCGTCACCGAAGGAGGCGATCATCGCGAAGGCGTCGCCCGCGCCGTTGACGGTGAGCACGCTGTCGGGCCGCTCGGTGAGCCGGACGTCCGCGAGGATCAGCGACTTGATGACCGAGGTGCCGGGGAAGGGCAGGCCGAGCGCCTCGCGTACGGCGCTGCGGTGGCCGTCGGTGCCGACGACGTAGGCCGCGCGGTGGGTGACGACCGTCCCGTCGGCGCCGCGCACGTCGAGGTCGGCCCCGTCGGCGTCCTGCCGCAGCCCCACGACCTCGCTCTCGTACCGGAACTCCACGCCGAGCTCGCGGGCCCGCCGCTCCAGCAGCCGCTCGACCTCGTACTGCGGGGTGATGAGCAGGAACGGGAAGCGCGACGGCAGCGTGCCCAGGTCGAGGGAGAGCCGGCGGAAGAGGCGGAGCCGGGTGATGGTGCTGCCGGTGGTGATCAGCTCGTCGGCGAGGCCGCGGGCGTCGAGCTGCTCCAGGGTGCGGGCGTGGACGCCGAAGGCCCGGGAGAGGTTGCTGATCTTGCGGGGGCGTCGCTCGACGAGGGTGACGGGGACTCCGGCGGCGGCGAGGTCACCGGCCAGGAGCAGGCCGGTGGGGCCGGAGCCGACGACGACCACGGGGTGCGGGGAGACGGTGCCGGTCATGGTGGCCTCCTGCCAACGATTGTTTGCCAAACATTGTTTGCCAACGGTTGTTGGTCAACGCTTGTTGGCAACATTAGGAGGGCCGACCGGAGCTGTCAACACTTGTTGGCCTACATCCGTTGACCTACGGTTGTGGGCATGAACGAGAACAGCCCCCCGCCCCCCGCCCCACCCCGCCGTTCCGACGCCACGCGCACGGCGATCCTCGACGCGGCCCGCGAGCGCTTCGCGGCCGACGGGTACGAGCGCGCCACCATCCGCGCCATCGCCAAGCACGCGAACATCGACCCGTCGATGGTGATGCGCTACTACGGCAACAAGGAGGGCCTCTTCGCGGCGGCCATGGCCATCGACCTGAAGCTGCCGGAGCCGGGGGCACTGAGCCGGGAGGACGTCGGCCGGGCGCTGGTGACGCACTTCCTGGGCATGTGGGAGGAGAACGAGGTCCTCACGGCGCTGCTCCGGGTCGGCGCGACCAACCAGGCCGGCGCCGAGCGTATGCAGGGCATCTTCGCGGACCAGCTGCTGCCGCTCGCCCACCGCGTGTGCCCCGACCCCGAGCAGGCCCCCGCCCGGGCCGCGCTGGCGTCGTCACAGCTGCTCGGACTGGCCCTCACGCGCTACGTGCTGCGCTTCCCGCCGGCCGTGGCGCTGTCCCCCGAGGAACTCGTGGCCTGGCTGGCGCCCACGGTGCAGCGGTATCTGACGGCACCGCATCCCGCGTGAGAGCGGCCTCGCGGGGGCCGAGCGGCCTCGCGGGGGTCGGGAACGCGTCGAGGGCGCCTGCCTCGTCGTGCGTACGGCGGATGCGCGTACGCACGACGAGGCAGGCGCCCTCGACGGAAGCAGGGATCGGGCGGGAAACGCCTGATCGGGGTCGGGCTTCGCCCGGCCTTGTCAGGCCTTCGCCTTGGCCTTGGTCTTCGGCTCGCGGTCCGAGCGGTCCAGGACCATCACGAGGCCCACGATGACCAAGAAGATCACGGTCGGGGCAATGACGAACTGGGCCACCGTCTCCATGACGGTCAGGCCCTGACCGGGGTCGTCGCCGTCGTCACGCGTGAGCGCGAGCGCGGGGGACGACATCAGGAGCATCATCAGCGTCGTACCGGCAGCCAGGGCGCCGGCGCGCAGGGCGTTCTTCTTGTCCACGGGGCCAAAAGTATCGAACGACGCGAAGGCCCGCGCGCCCGGGGTGCCGTATGAGGCCCGCCCCGGCCGGACGCGGGCCACAGCACGCCCCTCGCCGCGTCACTCCTGCGGCCCGATCCCGCCCCGCAGCACCTCGACCAGCCCCCACATCCGAGACGACCCCGCGAGCTCCTCCAGGGTCATCGGTTTCCCGTCCGCGTCGGCGATCGGCAGGCGCCAGTTCGGGTACTGGTCCCACGTACCCGGCAGGTTCTGCGGGCGGCGGTCGCCGACGCCGTCGGGGAGCCAGACGCCGATCATCCGGGCCGGGGTGCGCAGCAGGAAGCGGTGGACGGCCTGGATCTCGGCCTCCTCCTCCGAGGCGCAGTGCCCGCCGTGCGCTCCCCGCAACATCCCCAGCCGGGACAGCAATTCCAGCCACTCCCCCGTGTCCGCCGCGGCCTCCGCCCGCTCCTGTTCCAGCGGCCGGGTCAACAGACCCAGGCTGTCGCGGAGTTCGACGTGTTCGCCGGTGAGGCGGGCCGCGCTGGAGGGCAGGTCGTGGGTGGTGGCGGTGGCGAGGCAGTCGGCGCGCCAGGACTCCGGCGGCAGCGGCCGTCCGTCGCCGTCCCAGTCCCGCTCGAACCAGAGCACGGAGGTGCCCAGCACGCCCCGCGAGCGCAGCGCCTCCCGCACCCCCGGCTCGACCGTGCCGAGGTCCTCCCCTATGACCACAGCGCCGGCCCGCTCGGCCTCCAGCACCAGGATCGCGAGCATGGCCTCGGCGTCGTAGCGGACGTACGTCCCCTCCGTCGGTGCCTGTCCCTGCGGTACCCACCACAGCCGGAACAGCCCCATGACGTGGTCGATGCGCAGGGCGCCGGCGTAGCGGCAGAGGGCCCGCAGCAGGCGGCGGTACGGCTCGTACCCGGACTCGGCGAGCCGGTCGGGGCGCCAGGGCGGCAGCCCCCAGTCCTGGCCGCGCGCGTTGAAGGCGTCCGGTGGCGCGCCGACCGACATGCCGGCGGCGAAGTACTCCTGCTGCGCCCAGGCGTCGGCGCCCCCGGGGTGCACCCCGACCGCCAGGTCGTGCACGATCCCGACCGGCATCCCGGCCTCCCGGGCGGCCCGCTGGGCGGCGGTGAGCTGGCCGTCGGTGAGCCAGGCGAGTCGGCAGTGGAAGTCGATCCGGTCCATCAACTCGCTGCGGGCGCGGGCGGTTTCGGGCGACCGCGGGTCCCGCAGCCCCGCCGGCCACTGCTGCCAGTCCGAGCCGTGCACCTCGGCCAGCGCGCACCAGGTGGCGTGGTCCTCCAGCGCGTCGCCCTCCCGGGCGAGGAAGTCGACGTACGCGGCGCGCCGCCCGGGTCCGAGCGGTACCTCGCGCACGAGTTCCAGCGCCTCGCGCTTGGCCTCCCAGACGGCGTCCCGGTCGATCAGCGCGCCCTTGTCCAGCACCGCCTCGCGCAGCCGCCCGGCCCGTTCCAGCAGTGCCCGCACCCGTGTGCGGTCCTCGACGTAGGCGAACTCGGGCACGTCCTCGACCCGCAGGTGCACCGGGTCGGGGAAGCGGCGGGAGGACGGACGGTAGGGCGAGGGGTCGGTCGGGGTTCCGGGTACGGCCGCGTGCAGCGGGTTGACCTGGACGAATCCGGCGCCGAGCGCCCGGCCGGCCCAGGTGGCGAGTTCGGTGAGGTCACCGAGGTCGCCCATGCCCCAGGAGCGGCGCGAGAGCAGGGAGTAGAGCTGGACGAGGAGGCCGTAGGAGCGTCCGGTGGGGGTGGGAAGACGGGGCGGGGCGACGACGAGATGACTGGTCGTCGTACGGCCGTCCGGTGTGGTGGCCGTCAGCCGGTGGACGCCGGGCGGGAGCCGGTCGGCGGCGGTCCGGGTCTCGCCCTGCTCGGTCTCGATGTGCAGCCGGGTGCCGGACGGCAGCGCGGCCAGTGCCTCGGGTTCGGCCCCGCTCCAGCTCACCATCGTCGGCGGCAGCAGCCGCTCGCGCAGTTCGCGGTCCCGGGCGGCGAGCGCGGCCGCGACGGCGGCGGGCGTGCTCGTGTCCACGTCGAGGGCGGCCAGGGCGCGGGTGAGCGCGGTCGCGGTGGCCGTGACGGTGCGGTCGGCGGACGGCTGGAAGGAGGTGGCCACGCCGTGCAGCCCGGCGAGGCGCGTCAAAGCGTCGGAAGGGAGATCCTCAGAGCCTTCGGGCCCTTCGGCACAGGCTTCGGCCGACCGCTGCGCTGTCATCTACGGCCTCGTGCAGTCCATGTCCATACCGGTGTCCATACCCAGGTCCCAGGTCGCCGCCTCACTCGTCAGGGGCGCGGCGTCGGCGAGCGGCGGCTCACTGGTGAGCGGCTCGAAGTCGGGGAGGGGTGGTTCGCTGGTCAGGGGGGTCTCGACGCAGGCGCCCTCGGCGCTGAAGACGCAGTCGTGCATCTCGGGCTCGATGGGCGCCTCAGGTTTGGACTGGGCCGGGAGCAGAAGGTGTGCCGATGCTGCCACGGGGGCCTCCTCTTCATGGTGCGGCGTACGGGATACCGCAGCCCTACCCAGCAGGCGCGGCGGCAGACGTACAGAGTCCAACAACGTGCCCCTCCTCACATTCCGCGCCGCCGGCGCCGAGGATTCCCCGGATCACTTCAACGCTCACTATTCACTCAGTACATGTACTCAGTACATAATGATCGCCATGAGCACCCGTCACATCCTGCTGGGCCTGCTCGCCAAGGGGCCGAGCCATGGCTACGACCTCAAGCGACGCCACGACGAACGCTTCCCGCAAGCCCGCCCGCTGGCCTACGGGCAGGTCTACACGACGCTGCAACGGCTGGTCCGCGACGGACTCGCCGAGATCGACGGCACCGACTCCGACGGCGGGCCCGAGCGGACGATGTACCGCACGACCGACGACGGAGCGCGCGAACTGGCCCAGTGGGCGGCCGAGATCGCGCCGCCGGCGCCGTTCGTGACGAACGAGATCTTCGCCAAGGTCGTCGTGTCGATCCTGTCCGGCGGCGACCCGGACGGCTATCTGCTGGCCCAGCGCGCCGCCCACATGACACGCATGCGGGAGCTCACGGCCCTCAAGACCGCGCCCGGCGCCGATCTCGCGTCGGTGCTCTCGGCGGACTACGCCCTCAACCACCTCGACGCCGACCTCCGTTGGATGACGACCACGGCGGCCCGGCTCACCACCCTGACCGCGGAGGTCGACCCAGCATGAGCAACGAAGAGGACGGCGCGGTACCGCTTCTGGCGGCCCGTGACCTCGTCAAGGCGCACTGCAGGACCGAGGCCCTGCGCGGCGCCACGGTCGAGCTGCGGCCCGGCGAGATCCTCGCCGTCACCGGCGCGAGCGGCAGCGGAAAGTCCACGCTGCTGCACTGCCTGGCCGGCATCGTCCGCCCGGACACCGGCGCGGTGACGTACGGCGGCGAGCGGCTCGACCAACTGCCCGAGCGGCGGCTGAGCGAGCTGCGGCGTACGGAGTTCGGGGTGGTCTTCCAGTTCGGGCAGCTGATCCCGGAGCTGACGGCCCTGGACAACGTGGCGCTGCCGCTGCTGCTCGGCGGTGCCCGGCGGCAGGAGGCGCAGGCGAGTGCCGGTGAGTGGCTGGAGCGGTTCGGGGTGCGCGGGCAGGAGGAGCTGCGGCCCGGCGAGATGAGCGGCGGCCAGGCCCAGCGGGTGGCGCTGGCCCGGGCCCTGGTCACCGGCCCGAAGGTGGTCTTCGCGGACGAGCCGACCGGGGCCCTGGACTCCCTGGCGAGCGAGCAGGTGATGTCGGCGCTCACGCACACGGCCCGCGAGTCGGGCACGGCCGTACTGCTGATCACCCACGACGCCCAGGTGGCGGCGTACGCGGACCGCGAGGTCCGGCTGGCGGACGGCGCCGTGCTGCCGCTGGAGGTGGGGGTATGAGCACCGATCTCCGGCTGGCCTGGCTGCTCACCCGGGGATCGGACCGGCGCGAGTGGTGGCGGGCCGCGCTCACCGCGGTCGGCGCGGCCCTCGCGACCGGCATCGGGCTCGCGGTCGCGACCTTCGCCTCGATCAGGGGCCATTACTCGGTGTCGGTCGGCTCAGGGCTGCTCGATGCCGCCAGTGACCGCCAGGGCGTGATGGTCACGCTGCTGATGCTGCTGGTGCCGGTGCTCGGGTTCCTCGGGCAGTGCGCCCGCGTGGGGGCCGTGCACCGCGACCGGCGCCTTGCCGCGCTGCGGCTCGCGGGTGCCACGCCCGCTCAGGTGCGCCGGATCGCGGCGCTGGAGGCGGGGCTGGCCTGCCTCGCCGGGTCGGCCCTGGCGACGGCCGTCTCCGTCCCCCTCCTGCTGAGTCTGTGGCAGCACCCCGAGCCCCTGGCCTGGGTCGGAATGACCCTCGTCGCCGTGGCCGTCCCGGTGCTGGGCGCGGCCGTGAGCGCGCTGGCGCTGCGCCGAGTGGTGGCCTCGCCCCTGGGCTGGGTCCGGCGGGTGCGCCCGACTCGGGGGCCGGGGAGGGTGTTCGGCGTCTTGACCGTGCTCCTGGTGGTGCTCGCCGCCTACGTCGGTCTGAACACGTACCGCGGCAACCGGCCCGGCATCGCTCTCGGGCCGCTGACGGTGTTCGCCACGAGTCTGCTGCTCGGCGCCGCGGCCGTCTGGCTGGCGGGCTGGTCCTCGCGGCGGCTGGGCACCTCTCTCGCCGCCCGCGCCCAGCGCCCCGCGCTGCTGATCGCGGCGGAGCGCCTGCGGGACGACCCGTGGGCGACGGCCCGCACCCATGCCGCGGTACTGCTCGTGACGGTCGTCGGTACGGCCTTCGCCGGGATCCGCGCCGTGATGCTGCACATCGTGAACGGCACCACCCAACTGTCCGAGCGCAACGAGTACTACACCACCGGCCTCGACCTCACGGGCGCCGCGATCCTCGTCGCGCTGGCGCTGACGCTGTCGGCCCTGGCCGTCGGCACGGCCGAGTCGCTGGCCTCCCGTCGCCGGGGACTGGCCGCGCAGGCCGCGGCGGGCGTGCCGCAGAGCGTGCTGGGGCGGGCGCTGCTGCTGGAGACCGCGCTGCCGCTCGCCCCGGCGGTGCTGCTCGCGGGCGCCGGCGGCACGGCGATCTACGTGGGCTGGGCCGAGCTGATCGACGACGCGGTCGGACCCGTACCGCTGTTGCCCGTCCTGGTCCCGGTGGCCGTGTACGCCGCCTGTCTGCTGGCCGCGGCCATGTCACTGCCGCTGCTGCGCCGCTCGGTACGGCCCGCGGAGCTGCGGTACACCTGAGCCGGCGTAAGGCGGAGTCGCGGTGCGCATGATCCGACGTACGGCGGAGTCGCGGCACTTATGAGCCGGCGTACGTGCTGCCGCCGCGCACCCGGGCAGCCGTCCGGCCCCGAGGGCACGGGGGACCCTCGGGGCCGGTGGCACGCGCGCCGTCCTCCAGGTGTGCGAAAGCCCGGATCGTCAGGCGGAAATGCCGTCGATCCGGGCCATGGCGTCGTCCGCGCCGAATGGTTGCAAGTACGGCAACCAGCGCGGGTCCCTATGCCCGGTGCCGATGATGCGCCAGGCGAGTCCGGTGGGTGGAGCGGGTTTGTGGCGCAGCCGCCAGCCGATCTCGAAGAGGTGTCGGTCGGCCTTCACGTGGTTGCAGCGGCGGCAGGACGCCACCACGTTGTCCCAGACGTGCTTGCCCCCGCGGCTGCGCGGAATGACATGGTCGACGCTGGTTGCGACGCCACCGCAGTACATGCACCGGCCCCCGTCGCGGGCGAAGAGCGCCCTGCGGGTAAGAGGAACGGGCCCCCGATAGGGAACCCGGACGAATCGCTTGAGCCGGACCACGCTGGGTGCGGGGACTGTGACGGTTGCGCTGTGCATGAAGGCGCCGGACTCCTCGAGGCATACGGCCTTGTTCTCGAGGACGAGGACGAGCGCGCGGCGGAGCGGTACGACGCCGAGTGGCTCGTACGACGCGTTGAGGACCAGGACATGCGGCACGGATGCCTCCTTGGGCGTCGGCGGCGCGTGGCTCGCGCCGGGACGATCTGTAGTCAGTCTCCCCTCATGCCTGGTGAAAGCGCCACCATGTGCCGGTAACGGGCTGGGAGTGTTTTCGACCACATCTCATTCATCCCCAGGACGATGAACGGTTCATCCCACCAGTTCATCCCCAGGTAGGCACGTTTCCTCCCTCGAACATGGCGACGATCCACACACGATGCCCCGATAGTGTGGTGGGCCTGCCCCGCCGGTGACCTTTTCGTGACCTTGACCGACCTTGACCGCCGACCGGTGGAGCGGGCCGCTTGGAGGTACCTGCCGTGTCCCTGTCCGCCGTCCTACTGGCCGCCGACCCGTCCCCGACGCCCTCGGAGACGACGACCCCGGCGGTCCCCTCGATCCGGGACGCCCACGAGAGCGCGGCCGAGGCCGCGAGCTGGGTCGAGCAGAACTGGAGCACCTGGCTCGCGATCAGCCTCCGGGTCCTGCTGATCCTGGTGATCGCGGGAGTGCTGAGAGTCTTCGTGCGGCGGGCGATCACCAAGCTCATAGACCGGATGAACCGCACGGCCCAGGCGGTGGACGGCACGGCCCTGGGCGGTCTGCTGGTCAACGTCGAGCGCCGCCGTCAGCGCTCACAGGCCATCGGCTCGGTGCTGCGCTCGGTGGCCAGCTTCCTGATCATGGGCACGGCCGCCCTGATGATCCTGTCCACCTTCGAGATCAACCTGGCCCCGCTCCTGGCGTCCGCCGGTGTCGCGGGGGTGGCGATCGGTTTCGGCGCCCGGAACCTGGTCACCGACTTCCTCTCCGGCGTCTTCATGATCCTCGAGGACCAGTACGGCGTCGGCGACTCGATCGACGCGGGCGTGGCCTCCGGCGAGGTCATCGAGGTCGGCCTGCGCGTGACCAAGCTGCGCGGCGACAACGGCGAGATCTGGTACGTCCGCAACGGCGAGGTCAAGCGCATCGGCAACCTCTCGCAGGGCTGGTCGACGGCCGGCGTGGACGTCACCGTCCGCTCCTCGGAGGACCTGGACAGGGTCCGGGAGGTCGTCGGCGAGGTCGCCGAGCGGATGAGCAAGGAAGAGCCCTGGAACGAGCTGCTGTGGGGCCCGATCGAGGTACTCGGCCTGGACAGCGTGCTGCTGGACTCGATGGTGGTCCGCGTCTCGGCCAAGACCATGCCGGGCAAGGCACTGACGGTGGAGCGCGAACTGCGCTGGCGCATCAAGCGGGCCTTCGACGCCGCCGACATCCCGATCGTCGGCCGGGTTCCCGTCATGGTCGAGGAGGAGACCTCGGCCGACCCGACGGCGGGCATGGCCGCGCCCTCGGCCTACTCCAACACCACCTCGCCCCAGTCCCAGGCGGCCACACCGCTGACGCCGCCGAGCGTGACGAAGTAGGCGGGACACGACAGAGGGGCTCCGGGCATCGCCGGGAGCCCCTCTTCTCTGCGCGCGGCGAGCTCCGGCCCCGCCTGCGCGGCGGCGTACATCCGCCGGTTGTACGGCCCGGCCCCTCGGTTGTTTGATCCGCACGCGTCCACCTGGCTTGGATGGCCCGGTCCGGCAGGGCGGTCGCGGGTGAGCGGGGTGGTGGGCGGTGACGGGCGGGCGGTCGTTGGGGCGGCGGTTCGGGTGGCTGTGGGCGGCCTACGCGGTCAGTTCGCTCGGGACGTGGCTCGCCTTCGACGCGTTCTCGCTGATCGCGGTCGTCGTGCTGCACGCCGGGTCGACCGAGGTGTCGCTGCTGGCGGCCTCGGGGCTCGCGGTGGGGGCGGCGCTGGCGGTGCCGCTCGGCGCGTGGGTGGAGTTCCGGCCGAAGCGGCCGGTGATGGTCGCGGCGGATCTGATCCGGTGCGCGGCGCTGCTGAGCCTGCCCGTCGCGTTCGCGCTGGACGCGCTCGATCTCGGGCAGTTGCTGCTGGTGTCGGTGGCGGTGGCCGCCGCGGACATCACCTTCAACGCGGCGAGCGGGGCGTATCTGAAGTCCCTCGTGCCGCCGCAGGACCTGCTCGTGGCGAACGGCCGCTTCGAGGCCACGATGTGGACGGCCACGGCACTCGGCCCACCGCTGGGCGGCGCGGCGTTCGGGATGCTCGGCCCGATGGCGACGGTGCTGGCGAACGCGGCCAGCTTCCTTCTCTCGGCGCTCGGCATCAGGGCGATCGGCGGTGAGGAAGGGCAACAATCCCGCGGGCGGGGCTTCGTGGCCCGTAAGGAAAGGCAACAACCCCATCCTGACGCCCCCTCAGGGCGCCCCCGGGCGCGCGACCTGCGGGCCGGCTGGCGGCACCTGCTCGCCGAGCCCACCCTGCGCCCGCTGTTCCTCAACACCGTCCTGGTGAACTCCCTGATCATGGCGTCGGCTCCGCTGCTCGCCGTCCTCATGCTCGGCCGGCTCGGCTTCGCCCCCTGGCAGTACGGCCTCGCCTTCGCCGTGCCCTGTCTGGGCGGGCTGCTGGGCTCGCGGCTTTCCCGGCGTCTGACCGCCCGGCACGGCAGCCACCGGGTCCTGCTCGCCGCCGGCAGCCTGCGCGCCTGCTGGCCCGTCGGCCTGGCCTTCGTCGGCCCGGGCACCCCCGGCCTCCTCCTGGTCATGGCCGTGGAGTTCGGCCTGATCACCTGCGCCGGCGTCTTCAACCCGGTGCTCGCCACGTCCCGCCTGGAGCTGACCCCGCCGGACCGCGTCACCCGCACCCTCGCCGCGTGGTCGATCAGCACCAGGACCGCGACCGCCGCGACGACCGCGCTGTGGGGATGGCTGGCGGCCCTGACCGGCCCGCGCACGGCGATCGCCCTCGCCGGCGCCCTGTTGCTGGCGACCCCCCTTCTGCTCCCATGGCATGAGCACGCTCGGCGGGTCGGCGCCCTCAAGTAACGACTCGGTTGCCTGCCGGACCACCTCTCTTGACGCCGACTTCCCGCCGGGCTTACGTTCCTCCGCAGCGAATAGGAAACTTTCCTAACAGTGACCTTGGATGGACTTCCGTCGTAGATCACTGAGAAGCTGGTCAGCCGAGAGGCAGGTGTCGACACCATGGCAGGAACCGCCGGTACGCCGGGCACCCCGCGCGTCCTGCGCGCCATGAACGACCGCGCCGCCCTGGACCTCCTCCTGGAGCACGGACAGCTGTCCCGCACGCGGATCGGCAAGCTCACCGGCCTGTCCAAGCCGACCGCCTCCCAGCTGCTGGCCCGCCTGGAGGCCGCCGGCCTCGTCCTGGCGACCGGCACGACGGAGGGCCGCCCCGGCCCCAACGCCCAGCTGTACGAGGTCAACCCGAACGCCGCGTACGCCGCCGGGCTCGACGTCACCCCCGAACGCATCCTCGCCGCCGTCTCCGACATCACGGGCCGCACGGTCGGGTCGTACGAACTGCCCACCCCCGGCAGACGTCCTGCGCAACCCGTGGTCCGGCAGGTCACCGACGCGCTCGACGGCGCGGTGAAGGCGGCGGGACTGGCCCGCGACGACGTCCACCGGCTCGTCATCGGCACCCCCGGCGCCTTCGACCCCAACACGGGCCGGCTGCGCTACGCCTCCCACCTCCCCGGCTGGCACACCCCCGCACTCCTGGACGAACTGGCGGCGGCCCTGCCGATGCCGGTGGAGTACGAGAACGACGTCAACCTCGTGGCGGTGGCCGAGCAGCGGCTCGGCGCGGCCCGCGGTCACGAGGACTTCGTGCTGCTGTGGAACGAGGGCGGTCTCGGTGCCGCCCTGGTCCTCGGCGGCCGACTGCACCGCGGCTGGACCGGCGGTGCGGGCGAGGTGGGTTTCCTGCCGGTTCCCGGCACGCCCCTGGTCCGCCAGGTGACCAAGGCCAACAGTGGTGGCTACCAGGAACTGGCCGGTTCCCAGGCCATCCCGCGCCTCGCACGCGAGATCGGCATGTCGTCGGTCCCGTCGACGCCGTACGCCGAGGCCGCCGCCACCCTCGTCGAGCGGGCCGCCGGCGAGGACACCGTCCTCAACCGGCTGCTCCTCCAGACCTACGCGACCCGGCTGGCCACCGGTCTCGCCTCCCTGGTCTCCGTCCTCGACCCCGAACTGGTCGTCCTCAGCGGCGCCTCCCTGACCGCCGGCGGCGAGGTCCTGCGTGCCCTCGTCCAGTCCGAGCTGGAGGAACTGGCCGCGTCCAGGCCCCGGCTCGTCGTCGGCGACGTACATGAACACCCAGTGCTGCGGGGCGCGTTGGAGAGCGCGCTGGCGACCACGCGCGACGAGGTCTTCAACACCTCACGCTGACCACCCGCCCCGTTCGACCCACCTCTCGCCTCACCCCCCGCCTTCCCTTCACCCACCCCGTCCCGCCCCTGGGAGACCTCGCCATGCCCGGAAAGTCCTGGAAAGTCATACCTTCAGCGTCCCGGAAGACCGCCGCGGCGCTCGCCGCCTCCGCCTCTCTGGCCCTGCTCGCCACGGCCTGTACGGGCCAGTCGGAGTCCGCTGCGAACGACGACCCCAACGCCAAGACGACGATCACCTTCTGGCACGGCTGGAGCGCGCCCGCCGAGGTCAAGGCGATCCAGGCGAACGTCGACGCGTTCGAAAAGGCGCACCCGAACATCACGGTGAAGGTCGTCGGCAACATCAACGACGACAAGCTCAACCAGGCGCTGCGCGCGGGCGGTTCGAACGGGCCGGACGTGGTGTCGTCGTTCACGACCTCCAACGTCGGCAAGTTCTGCTCCTCCGGCGCCTTCCTCGACCTGAAGCCCTTCATCGAGAAGTCCAAGCTGGACCTCGACAAGCTCATCCCGAAGCCGATGCTGGACTACACCCAGTTCGAGGGCACCCGCTGCGCCCTGCCGCTGCTGGGCGACGCCTACGGCCTCTACTACAACAAGGACGCCTTCGAGAAGGCCGGCATCAAGTCGCCGCCGAAGACCTGGTCGGAGTTCGCGCAGGTCGCGAAGAAGCTGACCGTCGACAAGGGCGACAGTTACCAGCAGCTCGGGTTCATGCCGACGTACCACGGCTACGAGACGGTCGTGGACCACTACATGTCCCAGTGGGACCACGCCTACTTCGACAAGGACGGCAAGTCCAACATCGCCGAGGACCCGGCGTTCGCGGAGATGTTCACGTACCAGAAGAAGCTCATCGACGACCTCGGCGGCTTCGCGAAGCTGGAGAAGTACCGCAACACCTTCGGTGACGAGTGGGGCGCCAAGCACCCGTTCCAGACCGGTCAGGTGGCCATGCAGCTCGACGGCGAGTGGCGCCTCGGGATGGCGAAGGACGCCGGCGTCGACTTCGAGATCGGCACCGCCCCGATGCCCGTCGCCGACGACGAGGCCGACGAGTACGGCAAGGGCTTCCTCTCCGGCACGATCATCGGCATCGCCCCGCAGAGCGAGAAGCAGAACGCGGCGTGGGAACTGGTGAAGTACCTGACCACCGACACGCAGGCCGTCGTCTCCTTCGCCAACGCCATCCACAACGTGCCCTCCACGTTCGAGGCGCTGAAGTCGCCCGACCTGAAGGTCGACCCCGGCTTCAAGACGTTCCTGGACATCGCCCAGAACCCGCACTCGAACACGCCGCCGGCGTCCGTCAACGGCTCCACGTACCAGACGACGCTCCAGGACTTCGGCTACCAGTACGAGTCGGGCAAGGTGAAGGACCTCAAGGCCGGTCTGGAGAAGACCGCGAAGCAGATCGACACCGACATCGAGCAGGCGAAGTAGCCCCCGATGTCCACGCACACTCTCCGCGCGAAGCGCCGCAGGTCGGCGCTTCGGACGGTGGCCTTCCTGTCACCGTGGCTCATCGGGTTCGGCGTCTTCTTCGCCTATCCGCTGGTGTCCACCGTGTACTTCTCCTTCATGAAGTACGACGGCTTCGGCACACCGGTGTTCCGCGGCCTGGGCAACTGGGCCTACGTCTTCAACGACTACCCGCTGTTCTGGCCCGCCCTGCGCAACACGCTCTGGCTAGTCCTGGTGATGGTGACCTGCCGGGTGGTCTTCGGCCTCGGCGTGGGCCTGCTGATCACCAAGATCAAGACCGGCACGGGCGTCTTCCGGACCCTCTTCTACCTGCCCTACCTCGCCCCGCCGGTCGCGGCGACCCTCGCCTTCGTCTTCCTCCTCAACCCCGGTACCGGGCCGGTGAACTCGGTCCTCGACAGCCTGGGCCTGCCGACCCCCGGCTGGTTCACGGACCCCGCCTGGTCCAAGCCGGCCCTCACCTCGCTCGCGCTGTGGGGCGTCGGCGACCTCATGGTCATCTTCATGGCCGCGCTGCTCGACGTACCGAAGGAGCAGTACGAGGCCGCCGAGCTGGACGGCACCTCCGCCTGGCAGCGGTTCCGCTACGTCACCCTGCCGAACATCTCGCCGATCGTGATGTTCGCCGTGGTCACGGGCGTGATCCAGACCATGCAGTACTACACCCAGCCATTGGTGGCCGGGAAGGTCGCCTCCGGCATCATCGGCGGCTCCGGCCAGCAGTTCGAGCCGGGCTACCCCGACAAGTCGACCCTCACCCTCCCCCAGCTCGTCTACAACCTCGGCTTCCAGCGCTTCGACTACGGCTCGGCCTGTGTGGTCGCACTCGTACTGTTCGCCCTCGCCATGGCGTTCACCGCGCTGCTGATGCGGCGCCGGGGCGGACTGATCCAGGCAGGTGACTGACCATGACCCAAGTGCTGGACAAGCCGACGCAGTTGGACACCCCGACCACCGCCGAGCGCACGGCCCGCCGCAGGGCGCTTCTGGAATGGATAGCGGTCCACTCCCTCGGCGTCGCGGCGGCGCTGTTCTTCACGCTGCCCTTCGTCTTCGTCGTCCTGACCTCGCTGATGAGCGACCAGCAGGCACTCACCCGCGATCTGGTCCCGGACACCTGGGAATGGGGCAACTACACCAAGGTCTTCGACACCCCCGGCTTCCTGACCTGGTGGAAGAACACGCTGATCTACGCGGGCCTGGGCACCGTCCTCACGGTCGTGTCGTCGATCCCGGTGGCCTACGCGCTCGCCAAGTTCCGCTTCCGCGGCCGCAACACAGCCCTCATGCTGGTCATCTCGATGATGATGCTGCCGCCCCAGGTGGTCATCATCCCGATGTACCTGTTCTGGGCGAAGCAGCTGGACCTGTCGGGAACCCTGTGGCCCCTGATCATCCCGATGGCGTTCGGGGACGCGTTCTCGATCTTCCTCCTGCGCCAGTTCCTGATGACGATCCCGAACGAGTACCTGGACGCGGCGAAGGTGGACGGCTGCGGCGAACTGCGCACGCTCCTTCGGGTGGTCCTCCCCATGGCGAAGCCGGGCATAGCCGCGGTGGCCCTCTTCCAGTTCTTCTACGCGTGGAACGACTACTTCGGGCCCCAGATCTACGCCTCCGAGAACCCCGGCGCCTGGACGCTCTCCTACGGCCTGGAGTCGTTCAAGGGCGCCCACCACACCGACTGGAACCTGACCATGGCCGCGACCGTGCTGGTCATGGCCCCCGTGATCCTCGTGTTCTTCTTCGCCCAGAAGGCGTTCGTAGAGGGCGTCACGCTCACCGGAGTAAAGGGTTGATGCACGCATGAAACTCACCGTGGTCGGCGGAGGTTCGACCTACACCCCCGAACTCATCGACGGCTTCGCCCGCCTCCGGGACACCCTCCCCATAGAGGAACTGGTCCTGATGGACCCGGCGCAGGACCGCCTGGAACTGGTCGGCGGCCTGGCCCGCCGCATCTTCACCCGCCAGGCCCACAACGGCACGATCACCACCACCACGGACCTGGACAAGGCGGTGGACGGCGCCGACGCGGTCCTCCTCCAGCTCCGTGTGGGCGGCCAGGCGGCCCGCGAGCAGGACGAGACCTGGCCGCTGGAATGCGGCTGCGTGGGCCAGGAGACAACCGGAGCCGGCGGCCTGGCGAAGGCCCTGCGCACGGTCCCGATCGTCCTCGACATCGCGGAGCGCGTCCGCCGCGCCAACCCCACCGCCTGGATCATCGACTTCACCAACCCGGTCGGCATCGTGACCCGGGCCCTGCTCCAGGAGGGCCACAAGGCGGTCGGCCTGTGCAACGTGGCGATCGGCTTCCAGCGCAAGTTCGCGGCGATGCTGGGCGTGTCCGCCTCCGACGTCCACCTCGACCACGTGGGCCTCAACCACCTCACCTGGGAGACCGGGGTGCGCCTGGGCGGCCCCGAGGGCGAGAACGTCCTGCCGAAGCTGCTCACCGACCACACCGAGGCGATCGCCGCGGACCTGCGCCTCCCCCGGGCCGTACTGGACCGCCTGGGCGTAGTCCCCTCCTACTACCTGCGTTACTACTACGCGCACGACGAGGTGGTCCGCGAGCTGCGCACCAAACCGTCCCGTGCCGCCGAAGTGGCCGAAATGGAAAGAAAGTTGCTGGCTCTCTACGCCGACCCGGCTCTCGACGAGAAGCCGGAGCTGCTCGCCAAGCGGGGCGGGGCGTACTACTCCGAGGCGGCGGTCGACCTGGCGGCGGCGCTGCTGAACGGTGCGGGCAGCCCGTACCAGGTGGTGAACGCCCACAACAACGGGACGCTGCCGTTCCTCCCCGACGACGCGGTGATCGAGGTGCAGGCGGCGGTCGGCAGACAGGGCGCGACCCCGCTCCCCGTCTCCCACGTCGACCCCCTGTACGCGGGTCTGATGGCCCAGGTGACGGCGTACGAGGACCTGGCCCTCGACGCGGCCCTGCACGGCGGCCGCACCCGCGTCTTCAAGGCGCTGCTGTCGCACCCCCTCGTCGGCCAGTACGAGTACGCGGAACGACTCACCGACGAACTCATCGCACACAACCGGGAGCACCTCGCGTGGGCATGACCGCACGTGTCCTCGCCGTCGACGCGGGCAACAGCAAGACCGACGTGGCGGTGGTGGCGGCCGACGGAAGCGTCCTCGCCACCGCCCGCTCGGGCGGCTTCCGGCCACCGGCCGTGGGCGTGGAGCAGGCGATGGACACACTCGCCGAGGCGGTGGACGAGGCATTCACCGCCGCGGGCGTGACCGCCGTCGACCACGTCTCGGCCTGCCTGGCGAACGCCGACTTCCCGGTGGAGGAAGAAACCCTGGCGACGGCGCTGCACGCACGCGGGTGGGGCACAACAGTGGAGGTACGCAACGACACCTTCGCGATCCTCCGCGCCGGGGTGACCGAACCCCGTGGCGTGGCCGTCGTGTGCGGCGCCGGCATCAACTGCGTGGGCATGCGCCCCGACGGCCGCACGGCCCGCTTCCCCGCACTGGGCCGTATCTCCGGTGACTGGGGCGGCGGCTGGGGCCTGGCGGAGGAGGCCATGTGGCACGCGGCCAGGGCGGAGGACGGCCGAGGCGCCCCCACGGACCTGGCACACACCCTCCCCTCCCACTTCGGCCTGCCCACCATGTACGCCCTGATCGAGTCCCTGCACCTGGAACGCATCGAGGACATCCGCCGCCACGAGCTGACACCGGTCCTCTTCGCGACGGCGGCATCCGGCGACCCGATCGCCCGCTCTGTGGTCGACCGCCTGGCCGACGAGGTGGTCGCGATGGCCACGGTCGCCCTGACCCGCCTGGACCTGCTGGAGGAGGAGACCCCGGTCCTGCTGGGCGGCGGAGTCCTGGCCGCCCGCCACCCCCAACTGATCGACACCATCCGAGACTTGCTGGCATCCCGGGCCCCCAAGGCAGTCCCGAACGTGGTCACGGCAAGCCCGGTACTGGGAGCGGCCCTGCTGGGCCTGGACGCCGTAGAAGCACCGCCGGAGGTACACACCCGCCTGCGCAGCCACTTCGAGCGGTAGCGACGGCGACTGCGGGTCCGTCGTGGCTGGTCGCGCAGTTCCCCGCGCCCCTGAAAGAGGGGCGTTGCAGCCCAGCCGCGTACGGCCCCGACCCACCCCCACCCGCAGGCGCTACCCACACCCCCACCCGCCGCAGGCAAAAGACGCACACCCCCCGAACCCGGATCCTGGAACCGAACAGATTCCCACGGCGTTTTCATGGGCAGGGGGTGGTGCGGGGCGTGTGTCGAGGTGCCGACGCGGCACCCACGCTGCGATCCGATCAAGATCCAGCGAAGGCCGGTGCGGATGTCAGTCCCGGCAGCGATACTTGCCGCGACGGATGACCACGGGGGAGGTCAGCAGTGACACAGACGCCGAACAGCAGCGCACCACCGGAAAACACCCCGGCACAGGGCGCACCCACCATGCCGTCCGTCCCCCCACAGTCACCCGACAACACCTCACACGCCCCCACATCCACAACACCCACAACACCCACAACACCCGCAGCACCCGCAGAACCCCGCCGCACAGCCTTCGCCGAGGGCTTCGACCAACTCCGCACCGCCGCCACCACCGAACCCGGCCGCCTCCGCATCATCGGCGCCTTCCTCGCCCTCCTCGTGGTCGCCTTCGGCTCCATCGCCGCCTGGCAGATGACAGAACGCGCGGCCGCAGCCGACGACGTCCTCAACCGCAGCCAGCCCCTCACCTCCGACGCGGCCGACATCTACCGCTCCCTGGCGGACGCCAACACCGCCGCGGCCAGCGGCTACCTCGCCGGCCTCCAGGAGAAGCCGGCCATGCGCGAGGGCTACGAGCGGGACATCCGCACGGCCGCCGCCAAGCTCGTCACCGCCGCCGCCAACTCCGAGTCGGGCTCCACCTCGGCGAACACGATCGCCGAACTCAGCAGACTCCTCCCGGAGTACAAGGGTCTCGTCGAGACGGCACGGGCCAACAACCGCCAGGGCTACCCCGTCGGCGGCGCCTACCTGCGCGCCGCGAACGAGATGATGCAGCAGCGGATGCTCCCGGCGGCCCAGAAGCTCCACGAGACGGAGAACGAACGCCTGCGCGCCGACTACGCGGACGCGAAGTCGTTCCCGTGGGCGGCCGCCGGACTCGGCGTCCTCGTCCTGGCCGCCCTCGTCTGGGCCCAGCGCCGCAACTACCGGCGCACCAACAGGGTCCTGAACCACGGCCTGGTCACCGCCACGGCCGCCGCCACGGTCGTCCTGCTGTGGCTCGCCGTGGGACAGGTCGTCGCGCGCGCCGGCCTCAACGACTCCTACGACCACGGCGTGCGCTCCCTGAACGTGCTGCACGAGGCCCGCATCGCCTCCCTCACCGCCCGCAGCGACGAGAACCTCACTCTCGTCCGCCGCGGCGCGGACACCAGGACGCTGGCAGACGACACGGTCGTCGACGCGTACGAGTGGGGCTACGACAAGGAGATCGACGACCTCGCCAAGGCGCTCACCCGGGCCGCGGACCTCGCCGACGACACGGCGGGCAAGAAGCCCGTGCAGGACGCGAACGGCTTCATGAAGATCTGGAAGGACCGCCACGACCTGGCCCGCGACGACAACGACTCGGGCAACTACCAGGCCGCCCGCGACCGTGTCATCGGCGCCGCGAAGGAGCCCACGAGCGTGTGCTTCGACAACGTCGACAAGGCCCTGGCGACGGCGCTCACCCACGAGCAGAACGAGTTCAGGCAGGCGGCGGGCGACGGCCGTGACTCGCTGACCGGCCTGCCGACCGGCGCCGCGGTCCTCGCGGTCCTGGGCGCGGCCGGCGCGGTCCTCGGCATCGGCCGCAGGCTGTCGGAGTACCGGTGAGAGGGGGCACGACGATGAACGCACGCGGCACGAGCAACGAGGGCGACACCCCGGTCCGCCTCCGGGGCGCGGCCCGCGCATGGCGCCGGCTGCGGGCCGGCGTGCGCGGCTGGGGCGGGGTGGGCGCGATGGCCGTCGTCTGCGCCCTGGCGCTGGCCTTCGCGCTGCTGCTGCCGCTGTCCCAGGAGGGCGACCCCGGGGACGCCTCCGGCGCGGGCCGGGGTCTCGCCCACGGCAGCCAGGTGCGGGCCGAGGAGTGCGAGAACCCCGAGGACCAGTCCCTGTCGCCGTCCGGCGGCGACGGCGGGACGCCGACGCTGGACGCGATCAAGGGCCGCAAGGACCGGCGTCTGATCGTCGGCGTCGACACCAACAGCTACCGCTGGGGCTACCTCGACCCGAACAACCCCTCCGGCGAGCTGGAGGGGTTCGACATCGACCTGGTCCACCGGATCGCCGAGGACATCCTCGGTGACCGTGACGACGTGCAGTTCAAGGCGATCCCGACCAGCCGCCGGATCGAGGCGATCCAGAAGGGCGAGGTCGACATGGTGGTGCGCACCATGACGATCAACTGCGACCGCATCGGACAAGTCGCCTTCTCCGCGCCGTACTTCGTCACCGGCCAGCAGGTCCTGGCTCCCAAGACCTCGACGATCACCGGGTTCGACAAGACCCTGGCCGGCCGCAAGGTGTGCTCGGCGGAGGGCTCCACCGCGTACGACAACCTCGAGGCGGGCAGGAAGAACGGCGACCTTCCGGCCTCCACCGACATCAGCACCACCGTCCCCAACCAGCTCGACTGCCTGGTGAAGTTGCAGCTCGGAGACGTCGACGCGGTCGTCACGGACGGCGCGCTCGCGGCGAGTCAGGCGGCGCAGGATCCGACCGTGGAACTCAAGGGCAGCCTGTTCACGGACGAGTACTACGGCGTGGCGATGAAACTGGGCTCCGACGATCTGGTACGCCAGGTCAACCGCACCCTGGAGAACTACGTCAAGGACGGTGGCTGGGAGGCGTCGTACGAGAAGTGGCTCCACCCGACCATGGATCAGGGCGACAAGAAGTCGGCGTCGGCGACCCCTCCCGAGGCCGACTACAAGTAGCCGGCCGTCAACTGACGGACGACTGACGGAACTCAACGCAGCGAGAGGTGATCGATGGGCGTCACGGACCCCGCCGGGCCGGTGATGGACCGGGACGAGGTGGACCGTGCGCTGGCGCGGCTCGGCGCGGAGCAAGAGGCGATCGAGACCTCGCTGCTCGCCCTTCAGGACCACGCGGGCCGCAGACTTCTCGAAGGCGCCGAACTGACGGGCGTCACCAGGGAACGCTGGACGGCCGCGGATGCGTCGATCACGCTGCTGTGGGCGTACTTCGACGCGTACACCGACGCGTTGCGCTCCGCCCGCGAGATCCGGTCACGTCGCCGCTGGTCCAGCCGGGACGACCTGGTGGAGCTGACGGAGCTGCTGCGGGGCGAGTCGGTGACCGTCGCGGGTTCGGCGACGGCGACCGCGGCCGCCCCGACGCTCCAGGGGTCCGCGAGCAAGCTCAGCGAGCAGTTCTCGCTGGTCACGCTGGTGGACCGGATGAACGAGCTGTACGCGACCTCGCTGGACATGGTGGTCGCGGCGGACGCGGTGTGGTCGGCGCTGCCGGCCCGTATCGATTTACTCGCCGCGGAGCTCCAGCGCACCCGTCGGCTCGCCCACTCCGTGGGGGTGCGCCCGGGCGAGCACCCGGCGGGGGACGACCTGGAGCGCATCACGCGCACACTGACCAATCTGCGCGCGCAGGTGGTGTCCGACCCGCTCGCGTACTGGATCCGGAAGCAGGGCAGTTCGGCGCCGGGCGGCGGCAGGCCGGACACCACGGTGTACGACCGCGAGGCGCGCGCGCTGGAGGACGTACGGCGTGAGATCGACGCTGTCCTGACGGTCCGTCAGGATGCCGAGCAGCGGCTGGTCAAGCTGCGGGACCTGCTCTCCCGCGCGGACCGTACGCTCGCCGAGGCCCGCACCGCGCGCGGCGAGGTGCTGGCGAAGATCGCCGCCACGGAGGTGCCGGTGGTCAGCGGCCCGCCGACCGTGCTCCAGGAGCAGCTGGCGACGGCCGCCGAGTACCGCAGATCGGCCCAGTGGCACCGCCTGTCCCCGCTCCTGGAGTCCCTGGAGCAGAAGGCGGAGGACGAACTGCTGCGCGCCCGCGAGTCGTTGACCGCGGTCACCGCGCCCCTGGCGGTCCGCGCCGAGCTGCGCGGCCGCCTCGACGCGTACAAGGCGAAGGTCGCCCGGCACGGCCTCGCGGAGGACCCGTTCCTCATCGAGCGATACGACGCGGCCCGCCGCATGCTGTGGAGCGCACCCTGCGACCTGCGGGTCGCCGAGCAGGCGGTGCTGCGCTACCAGCACGCGGCGGCCGACCTGCTCGGCGGCGGCCGGGTGCCGGGGCCGCGCGGGCCCGAGGATCGCGGGGGATCATGAGGGTGAGGGGGGAGTCGTGAGTCAGGCACAGCGCACCTGTCAGCGGCCGGACTGCGACGGGACGTACGAGGACGTGGGCGGCGGCGAGCTGTACTGCGACACCTGCGGTCTGGCCCCGGTCGTGTCGGCGTCCGGCATGGTCGGCTCGCCGCCCACCGGGATGACGGGCGGCAAGGGAGCACGCGGCTCGACGGGCAGCGCCAGCTCCCGCTCCACCGGCCGCGGGAGTTCCCGTACGTCGTCGCAGTCGTCGAAGTCCCGGCGCTCGGTGTCGGGACGGCTGTCGCGCTCGCTGTCGGGCCGTTCCACGGGCCGCTCGGTGTCGGTGCGCAGCTCGGGTTCGTCCACCGGCTCCAGCGGGCGCGGCCGGCTCGGCGTCGGTCTGGTCCAGGTCCCGGACGTGCCGCGGCCCGATCCGCGCGCGATGGTCCTTGAGAACCCGGAGGTGCCCGAGCGCAAGCGGTTCTGCTCGCGTTCGGACTGCGGCGCGCCGGTCGGCCGGGCCCGCGGTGAGCGGCCGGGCCGCACCGAGGGCTTCTGCACGAAGTGCGGGCACCCGTACTCCTTCGTCCCGAAGCTGAAGTCCGCCGACATCGTGCACGGCCAGTACGAGGTCGTGGGCTGCCTGGCGCACGGCGGCCTCGGCTGGGTGTATCTCGCCGTGGACCGCGCGGTCTCCGACCGCTGGGTGGTGCTCAAGGGACTGCTGGACACCGGCGACCAGGACGCGATGGCGGCGGCGATCTCCGAGCGGCGCTTCCTCGCGGAGATCGAGCACGCCAACATCGTGCGGATCTACAACTTCGTCGAGCACCTCGACCAGCGCACCGGCTCCCTCGACGGCTACATCGTCATGGAGTACGTCGGCGGCAAGTCCCTGAAGGAGATCGCGAACGCCCGTCGCACGGAGACGGGCCGGCGCGATCCGCTGCCCGTCGAGCAGGCGTGCGCGTACGGCATCGAGGCCCTGGAGGCGCTCGGCCATCTGCACAACCGCAACCTGCTGTACTGCGACTTCAAGGTCGACAACGCCATCCAGACCGAGGATCAGCTCAAGCTGATCGACATGGGCGCGGTGCGCAGGATGGACGACGACGAGTCGGCCATCTACGGCACGGTGGGCTACCAGGCGCCCGAGGTCGCGGACGTCGGCCCGTCGGTCGCCTCCGACCTGTACACGGTCGCGCGCACCCTGGCCGTGCTGTCCTTCGACTTCCAGGGCTACACGAACGTCTACGTCGACTCGCTGCCCGACCCCGACCACATCGAGGTCTTCCGCCAGTACGAGTCCTTCTACCGCCTCCTGGTCCGCGCGACCGACCCCGACCCGGCCCGCCGCTTCGCCTCCGCGCAGGAGATGACGGAGCAGCTGACGGGCGTGCTGCGCGAGGTCGTGTCCTTGCAGACCGGGCGGGCACGACCATCCCTTTCGACGCTGTTCGGTCCCGAAGTGCGGGTGACGGACACGGAGTTGTTCCCGAAGCTGGACGGCGAGGTCTCACGGCTCGGGGCACGCGTGGCGCCCGCCGCCAAGCAGCTCACGGCGGGCAACGGAGGGCCGGGCGGTGCGGCCGCCCAGGGCGCCGCCGGTGCCCCCGGCATCGTCAAGCCCGTCAGCGCCTCCGTCGCTGCGCTCGCCCTGCCGGTCCCGCGGGTCGACCCGTCCGATCCCAACGCCGGTTTCCTCGCGGGTCTGATGACGACCGCGGCGGCCGAGCTGCTGGGCGCCCTCGCCGCCGCGCCCGCGCCGTCGACCGAGACCCGGCTGCGGCAGGTGCGGGCCTGGCTGGAGAACGGCGACACCGGCACCGCGCACGAGACGCTGCTGAAGCTGGAGGACGAACGGCCCGACGACTGGCGGGTGGTCTGGTACCGCGGGGTGGCCGCGCTCGTCACCGGCGACCACGAGGGCGCCGCGCTCGCCTTCGACGCGATCTACGACGCCTTCCCCGGCGAGCCCGCCCCGAAGCTGGCCCTGGGCCTCTGTGCCGAGGTGCTGGGTCAGCTGGACAACGCCGCCGAGTACTACCGCCTGGTGTGGTCCACCGATCCCAGCTATGTCAGCGCCGCCTTCGGTCTGGCGCGCGTCCAGTTGGCGACCGGCGACCGCCGCAGCGCCGTGGCGACCCTGGAGTCGGTGCCGGAGAGCTCCATCCACTACACGGCCGCACGCGTGGCGGCCGTCCGCGCCCGGCTGCGTCAACGCACGGCGGTCGCCTCCGACGTACCGTTCCTGGACGACCTGACCGCCGCCGCGGGGCAGGTCGAGGCGCTCGACGCGTACGGCCTGGACCCGGCGCGCCGGGAGCAGTTGTCGACGGAAGTCCTCGGCTGCGCGCTGGACTGGATACTCTCCGGGGGCCAGGGTTCCGCCCCTGGCACCGCCGGAGGACGGACGCTGCTCGGCAGCGGCCTGGACGAGCGGGGACTGCGTTTCGGTCTGGAGCGTTCGTACCGCATGCTGGCCCGTCTCGCACGGGGCGGCGAGGAGAGGATCGACCTGGTGGAACGTGCCAACCGTTACCGCCCCCGGACGTGGGTGTAGTTGATGTCGCAGATGCCCCAGTTGTCCGCCTGCCCGAGCTGCGAATGGCCGCTTGAGTCGGGTGACCGTTTCTGCGGTGCGTGTGGATACGACCTGTCCGCCGTGCCCGTACGGCCGGACGACCACCCCACCATCGCCCTGAACGGCTCGGCGCCGCCCCCCGCCCCGGGTGCGCCCGGCGCGGAGTGGCCCGCGGCCGCCGCACCGGGAGGCCCCGCCGTCCCGGCGCCCGCGCATCTGCCGGACCCGACCGGCACGGAGCCCGGCGGCGCCGCACTGCCCCCGGGCACTCCCCCGCCCCCGCAGGCACCACCGCCGCCCGGACCTCCGCCACCGCTGGCGGGCGCTCCCGAGGTACCGCAGGGCCACCCCGGCATCCCGGCCCCTGGCGGCCCGGCCGGACCGCTGCCGCCTCAGGTGCCGGCCGGCGCTCCCGCCGCCCCGCCCGGCTCCCCCATGTCCCCGGCGTCCGGTGTGCGGTTCGACCGGCCGCCGGAGCCCGACGACTACCCCTTGCAGGCGCCCGACCCGCGGATCGCGGCCGACCTGCCGACCCCGCCGGAGGGCACCAAGGTGTGCGTGGCGTGCCGTGCCGGCCGTGTCGATCACGACGGCTACTGCGAGAACTGCGGGCACGCGCAGCCGCGCGAGCGCGACCACATGGAGCAGGACGCGGGCCCCGTGGCCGCCGTCAGCGACCGGGGGCTCCGCCACCACCGCAACGAGGACGCGTTCGCCGTCTGCTGCACCGCGCTGCCCGACGGCCGGCCCGCGGTCGTGGCGATCGTCTGCGACGGCGTGTCCTCGGCGACCCGCCCGGACGACGCCTCGATGGCCGCGTCCCGGGCGGCGAGCGAGTCACTCCTGGGCGCCCTGCCGCGCGGCACCCACCCGCAGCAGGCCATGCACGACGCGATCGTCGCCGCCTCGAACGCGGTCAACGCCCTGGCCGCCGAGCCCGCCACGGCCCGCGAGCAGGCCCCCCACCAGAACGCGCCCGCCTGCACGTTCGTCGGCTCCGTGGTCACGCCGGAGCTGCTGATCGTCGGCTGGGTCGGCGACAGCCGCGCCTACTGGGTCCCGGTGGACCGCAGCACTCCCCCGGCCCGGCTCACCGAAGACGACTCCTGGGCGGCGCAGATGGTCGCCGCGGGCCTGATGAACGAGGCCGAGGCGTACGCCGACGAGCGCGCCCACGCGATCACCGGCTGGCTCGGCGCGGACGCCTACGAACTGGAGCCGCACACCGCTTCCTTCAAGCCGGACCGGCCGGGTGTGGTGTTGGTGTGCACGGACGGTCTGTGGAACTACGCGGAGGCGGCCGAGGACATGGCCGAAGTCGTACCCCTCGACGCCGCCGCGCGCCCCCTGCACAGCGCCCAGGTGCTCGTCGGTCACGCGCTCGACGGTGGGGGCCACGACAACGTAACAGTGGCCGTCCTGCCGTTCCCGGCACCCCCGATGGGGGCAGGATCGGCCTGAGGCCCTGCTGCGGGGACGGCCTCATCGGACCGGAGGGGACCGGTCCGTCGACAGCCAGGGCCCCATCGCGGGGTTTTTAGGGGGATTTGAGAACGTATGGCCAATTTCTCGAAATCAAACGTGCCGCAGTTCTCGGTGGACGTGTACCAGAACGAGTACCTGCCGGAGGGCGGCCGGGACGTCAGCGCGATCGTCACGGTGACCGCGACCGGCGGCGGCACGGTCGGCAGCGCGGTCGCCGCGCCCCACCTCTACTCTCCGGGGCAGGGACCGTCCGCGGCCGTGGCGATCATGGTGGACTGCTCCGGCTCGATGGACTACCCGCCGACCAAGATGCGCAACGCCCGCGACGCCACGGCCGCCGCGATCGACACCCTGCGCGACGGCGTGCACTTCGCCGTGATCGGCGGCACGCACGTGGCCAAGGAGGTGTATCCGGGCGGCGGACGCCTCGCCGTGGCCGACGCCACCACCCGCGACCAGGCCAAGCAGGCGCTGCGCCGGCTCAGCGCGGGCGGCGGCACTGCGATCGGCACCTGGCTGCGGCTCGCCGACCGGCTGCTGTCCTCCGACGACGTCGCCATCCGGCACGGCATCCTGCTCACCGACGGCCGCAACGAACACGAGTCGCCCGAGGACCTCAAAGCGGCGCTCGACTCCTGCGCCGGACGCTTCACATGTGACGCCCGCGGCGTGGGTACGGACTGGGAAGTGAAAGAAGTCACAGGGATCGCCTCGGCGCTGCTCGGCAGCGCCGACATCGTCGCCGATCCGGCCGGCCTCGCCGCCGACTTCACACAGATGATGGAGACGGCGATGGGCAAGGAGGTCTCGGACGTCGCCCTGCGCCTGTGGACGCCGGTCGGCACGACCATCAAGTTCGTCAAGCAGGTCGCGCCCACGGTCGAGGAGTTGACCGACCGCCGCACCGAGGCCGGTCCGCGCGCCGGGGACTACCCCACCGGTTCCTGGGGCGACGAGTCCCGTGACTACCACGTCTGCGTCGAGGTCCCGGCCGCGGACCTCGGCCAGGAGATGCTCGCCGCCCGGGTCTCGCTCGTCGTGCCGCAAGCCGACGGGGGCGCGCACAACTTGGGCGCGCAGGGGCTGGTACGGGCCGTGTGGACCGACGACATGGTCGCCTCGACGTCGATCAACCCTCAGGTCGCCCACTACACCGGCCAGGCAGAACTGGCACAAGCCATTCAACAAGGTCTCGATCTTCGCAAAGCGGGCGATATGGATGGAGCAACGGCCAAACTGGGCCGCGCCGTTCAGCTCGCCAGCGCCTCCGGAAATGCGGATACGGCGAAACTCCTTGCGAAGGTGGTGGACGTGGTCGACGCCGCGGCGGGTACTGTGCGACTGAAGGCGAAGGTCGCGGAGGCCGACGAGATGACTCTCGAGACACGGTCCACAAAGACTGTTCGTGTAAAGAAGTGACCTAGCAGGACCCGGAAAAGATCGAGCCTGGCCCCTCGGGGTTGGAGAAATCCGGTCGAGAGCGACCGGAAAAGAGAGGGGGAAGCGCCGACATGCCGACCTGCCCGAACGGACACCAGTCGGGTTCCGACGACTGGTGCGAGGTCTGCGGTCACCGCATGGCCGGTGCCGTACCTCCGCCCCCTCCTCCCCCGCCCCCGCCCGGCGGCGGCTACGGCTTCCCGCCTCCCGGCGGCCCCGGTCCCAACCCCGGCGGCCCTGGACCCGGTGGCCCGAACATGGGTCAGCAGGGCGGCCCGCCGCCCATGCCCGGTGCCCGGGAGCCGGAGCTCTGCCCGCAGTGCCGTACGCCCCGTGAGGGCGGTGCGCCGTTCTGCGAGGAGTGCCGGTGGAACTTCCTGACGAACACGGCGACGTCGTACACGCCCGCGGCCCCGCGCCCGCCGGCGCCCGGCGGCCCCGGCCTGCCGTCCCACTTCCAGCAGCAGTCGGGTCCCCCGCCGTCGTTCGGCGGCGGTGACTCGTACGAGTACCAGGGCTCGCGCCCGTCGCAGGTGAACCGGCCGGCGGAACCGATCCCGCCGTTCGGCGCGGACCCGCACGCTCCGGGTGGCCCCGGCGGCCCGGGTCAGGGTCCCGGTGGACCGGGCGGTCCCGGTGGGCCCGGCGGCTTCGGCCCCGGCCCCGGTGCCCCCGGCGGTCCTGGCGCCACGAACCCCGGCCCACCGGGTGGCCCCGGTTTCCCCGGTCAGGGCCCTGGCGGTCCCGGAGCTCCGGGCGGCCCAGGTTTCGGCGGCCCCGGTGCACCGGGTGGTCCCGGCGGCCACGGCATGAACGCGCCCTCCGCCTTCGGCGGCGACCCCTCACGGCAGGGACCGCCTCCGCCTCCGCCCGGCCCCGGTGGTCCCGGTGGCGCTCCGCAGGCGTTCCAGCCGGCCGGCCCCGGCCCCTCCGCGCCGCCGGCCCAGCCGGGCTTCGGGCAGGACCCGAACCGTCCGCCGCAGGGCGGCCCGTCCTTCGGCGGCGGTGACGACGACTGGGTGATCTCCCCGCCGTCGTCCGGCCCCGGCGGCCCGGGTGCCCCCGGCGCTCCCCCGCAGGGCGGCTACGGCTATCCGCAGCCCGGCGCGAACCAGGCCCCTCCGCCCGGGCCCGGCTACCAGCAGCAGCCGGCGACCTGGCTGGCGACCATCGGTCCGGACCGTGAGTACTTCATGGCGATGATGCACCGCTCCGGCCCCGAGGCCGCCGGCCTGAACCTGCCCGCGTACTCGCCCGAGCAGCAGCGCACGCTCACCGGCAACCAGGTCACCATCGGCCGCCGCCGCCACTCCACCGGCGACACCCCCGACATCGACCTGTCGGTGCCGCCGGAGGACCCGGGTGTCTCGCACCAGCACGCCGTCCTGGTCCAGCAGCCGGACGGCACCTGGGCTGTCGTCGACCAGAACTCGACGAACGGCACGACGGTGAACGGCTCCGAGGAGCCCATCCAGCCCTTCGTACCGGTACCGCTCCAGGACGGCGACCGGGTGCACGTGGGTGCCTGGACGACGATCACGATCCGGCGCGGCTAGCAGTCGGCACCCGGGAGGGGTCGGCCGTACGGCGGTGAAAGCCCGTACGGCCGGCCCCTCCCGGCGTCTCAGCCGGGCAGGGGCCAGGCGTACGGGCCCTCGGGGTCGTCCAGCCACGCCCACTCGTGTTCGCCGCGCACGGTGATGCCGTACCGCTCCCGCTGGGGTTGTCCCTCGTGCTCCCACAGCCTGTACGCCTCCTGCGGGTCGAGGCTGCCGCGGGTGAGGGCGAGCAGGAAGCGGAACAGTTCGTGCTCCCTGGCCCGGCGCGGCAGCCCCGCCACCGGCGGGAGCTCGGGTTCGCTCCGGCTGCCGCCGCGCAGCGGTACGAAGTAGGCGGGGGTGTGCAGAAAGCGTCCCTCGGCGTGCTCCGGGTCCTGGACGGCGAGGGTGACCAGGCCGGTGGCAAGCGGGGTGAGAATCCGTGCGTCGGGACGGCACTGGGCGAGCCAGGCGCGCGGGATCGAGGGCAGGGCGCAGGTCGCGACGATGCGGTCGAAGGGGGCGCGCGCCGGGACGCCACGTGCGCCGTCGCCGGTGACGACGGCGGGGCGGTACCCGGCGGCGGCCAGATGCCGTCGCGCCGACTCGGTGATCTCCGGTTCCAGGTCGACGGTGGTGACGAGGTCGTCGTCGCCGAGCCGGCGGGTGAGCAGGGCTGCGTTGTAGCCGGTGCCCGCGCCGATCTCCAGGACCCGGTGGCCGTCCGCCACCTCCAGCGCGACCAGCATCATCGCCATCAGGGACGGCTGGCTGCTGGAGGAGAGCAGCTCGCCGTCGCGCAGTCTGGTGGCCAGCGGGGTGTCGGCGTAGGCACCGCGCACCCAGCGCTCGCGGGCGGCGGGATCGGGGCTCTGGCCCCAGCGCCGCTCGTAGCCGCCGGCGACGCCGACGTAGTAGTACGGCACGAACAGATGCCGTGGCACGGCGCCGAAGACCTCCCGCCACCCGGGGTCGCCGACCCATGCCCCGCTCGCGTCGATCTCACGCACCAGTGCGGCCCGCGCCGAGGTGGCGAGGTCGTCGAGGTCCCTGTCGAGGGCGTGCGCGCTCATACGTCCACTGTCCTGCGGGAGACGGTGCGGGGCGAGCGGCTGACCGGACGATCCGGAACGAGCCGTTCGGCCGGGCATGGCGGCCGTGAGCAGCCAGTGAGTGGCCGCGAGCAGTCACGACCGCTGCTTCCCGGTCGGCTGGTCCTAAGCCTTGAGTCCTCGGTCGCCGCGTCTGAGACCATGGACGACGTGAAAGAGATTCGGCGCGGCACGCTTCAGGAGCAGACCTTCTACGAGCAGGTCGGCGGGGAGGAGACCTTCCGTCGCCTCGTCCACCGCTTCTACGAGGGTGTGGCCGAGGACCCACTGCTGCGGCCCATGTACCCCGAGGAGGACCTGGGTCCGGCCGAGGAGCGCCTGACCTTCTTCCTCATCCAGTACTGGGGCGGCCCGACGACGTACAGCGAGAACCGCGGCCACCCCCGTCTGCGGATGCGCCACGCCCCCTTCACCGTCGACCGTGCGGCGCACGACGCCTGGCTGAAGCACATGCGGGTCGCCGTCGACGAGCTCGGCCTCTCCGAGGAGCACGAGCGGACACTGTGGAACTACCTGACGTACGCGGCGGCGTCCATGGTGAACACGGCGGGCTGAGCCTGCCGCGATTTCCGATCCCGACCAGGACCAGGACCAGGACCAGGACTCGGACTCGGACCCGGACTGGGACCCGGACCCGGCCCCGGACTCGGACCCGGCGCCAAAATCGGGCATTGATCACTTACCGTGACCAAACAGTAATACGGTGCGGCGGCCGTGCCCAGCCGGCCGGCCTGGACGTGGCGAGCGGACTGCCGGCGGCTTCCGCGACCGCGGGTGTCAGCGGACGCTGACGTCGAGCGCGCCGAGCCCTGCTCGCCGTACGGCGATCGACCCGTACGGCGTGCGCAGCCGTAGCCACGCACCGGACGAGAGCAGCGCGAGCTCTCCGGTGGCGCGCAGGAATCCGAGCGACTGTGCCGCGTGCACGGCCCGCACCGGAAGATGGGTGTCCCCGACGGTCCGGGACCAGATCTCCCGCCCGATCCGGTCGAGTTCGGCGCGGGTACGCCGCTCCTCCGCCAACTCCTGTGTGCGCGACCGGAATTCCGCGACACCCGAGCCGATCATCGCCCGCAGGGCGTCGGGCGCGGGCAGCCCCGGCACCGGCCGCCATCCGCCGCGCGGCGGGAGCACCCCGGCCCACGGCGGCCCGGTCACGGCGTCCGGTACGACGGCGGTGGCCGCCGACTCGTCGACGGACTCCAGGAGCTCACCCGCGGACACGGTCACGTCCAGCGTGACGTCGAGTCCGTTCTCGTACGGCTTCGCCAGACGTACGGCGCGGATCGCCAGCACCTCGAAAGAGGGCGGGCGGCCGAAGACGGCGAGCGCGGTGCCGGCCGCCTGGAGGCGGACGGCGGCGCCGCGGTCGTAGTGGAGCAGCCGGGAGAGGAAGGCCGCGAGATCCGCCGCCTCCCCCTCGTCGGCGAGGTGGAGCACCGTCATGCGGCGACGGCCTCCTCCTCTTCGGTCCCGCCGGCTTTGCCGGCCTCGCCGGGCTCGTCGTCCATGTACTCGCGGAGGAACTCCTTCTCCTCCGCGGTGATCCGGCGCGGCCGCTCCGCCTCGAAGTCGAACGGCACGACCACCGTCGAGGCCCGGACGTAGACGACGTCGTCGTCCTTCACCTCACAGGTGATGGTGAAGGACGCGGCCCTGATCTCGGTGATCCACAGCTCTATGTCCACCGGGTGGTGCCGGTGGACGAGCTGCCGCTTGTAGTCGATCTCGTGGCGCGCCACCACCGACCCCTGCCGGAAGTCCTTCTCCGGACGGAACAGGAAGTCGATACGGGCTTCCTCCAGGTAGCGGACGAAGACCGCGTTGTTGACGTGCCCGTACGCGTCCATGTCGGACCAGCGCAGGGGGCAGCGGTAGATGTGGCGCAAGATCGATCAGCCCCGGGTCAGCTTCTTGTAGGTGGCACGGTGCGGACGGGCGGCGTCCGGGCCGAGACGCTCGATCTTGTTCTTCTCGTACGACTCGAAGTTGCCCTCGAACCAGAACCACTTGGAGTCACCCTCGTAGGCGAGGATGTGCGTGGCGACCCGGTCGAGGAACCACCGGTCGTGGGAGACGACCACGGCAGCGCCCGGGAACTCGAGCAGCGCGTTCTCCAGGGAGGACAGGGTCTCGACGTCGAGGTCGTTCGTCGGCTCGTCGAGGAGCAGCAGGTTGCCGCCCTGCTTGAGGGTGAGCGCCAGGTTGAGGCGGTTGCGCTCACCACCGGAGAGGACACCGGCCGGCTTCTGCTGGTCGGGTCCCTTGAAGCCGAAGGCGGAGACGTAGGCCCGCGAGGGCATCTCGACCTGACCGACGTTGATGTAGTCGAGCTCGTCGCTGACGACGGCCCACAGCGTCTTCTTCGGGTCGATGTTCTCGCGGCTCTGGTCGACGTACGAGATCTTGACGGTCTCGCCGACCTTGATGGCGCCGGAGTCCGGGGTCTCCAGACCCTGGATCATCTTGAAGAGGGTGGTCTTGCCGGCGCCGTTGGGGCCGATGACGCCCACGATGCCGTTGCGCGGGAGCGTGAAGCTGAGGTCGTCGATGAGGACCTTGTCGCCGAAGCCCTTGGTGAGGTTGGAGACCTCGACGACGATGCTGCCGAGCCGCGGGCCCGGCGGGATCTGGATCTCCTCGAAGTCCAGCTTCCGCATCTTGTCGGCCTCGGCCGCCATCTCCTCGTAGCGGGCGAGACGGGCCTTGGACTTGGCCTGACGCCCCTTGGCGTTGGACCGCACCCACTCCAGCTCTTCCTTGAGGCGCTTGGCGCGCTTGGCGTCCTTCTGCCCCTCGACCTTGAGACGGGTCTGCTTGGTCTCGAGGTACTTGGAGTAGTTGCCCTCGTAGCCGTGCAGGCGGCCGCGGTCGACCTCGCAGATCCAGCCGGCGACGTTGTCGAGGAAGTACCGGTCGTGGGTCACGGCCACGATGGTGCCCTCGTACTTGGCGAGGTGCTGCTCCAGCCAGTTCACCGACTCGGCGTCGAGGTGGTTGGTGGGCTCGTCGAGGAGCAGCAGGTCGGGGGCCTCCAGCAGCAGCTTGCACAGCGCGACGCGGCGCTTCTCACCGCCGGAGAGGTTGACGACGGGCCAGTCGCCGGGGGGGCAGCCGAGCGCGTCCATCGCCTGCTCGAGCTGCGCGTCGAGGTCCCAGGCGTTGGAGTGGTCGAGGTCCTCCTGGAGCTTGCCCATCTCCTCGAGCAGCGCGTCGGAGTAGTCGGTGGCCATCAGCTCGGCGATCTCGTTGAACCGGTCGAGCTTGCCCTTGACCTCGGAGACGCCCTCCTGGACGTTCTCCAGGACGGTCTTGTCCTCGTTGAGCTTGGGCTCCTGCATCAGGATGCCGACGGTGTATCCGGGCGACAGGAAGGCGTCACCGTTCGACGGCTGCTCCAGCCCCGCCATGATCTTCAGAATGGTCGACTTACCGGCACCGTTCGGGCCGACCACACCGATCTTCGCGCCGGGCAGGAAGTTCAGCGAGACGTCGTCAAGGATGACCTTGTCGCCGATTGCCTTGCGCGTCTTGCGCATGGTGTAGATGTACTCAGCCAAGAGAAACCGTCCGGCAGCTTGAAATCAGGCAGTGGGCAGATACACCCCATCTTGCCCGACCGCTACCCCTGGGGGGAAACGCGTATAGCTGGTCGGCCCTGACCTGGGGTTTCCCTCTTGGCGGCTCTGGCTCGACTGTCAACGTCGGTGGCTGCCGGTCGGCCTCGGGCACCCTTGCACGGCCCAGGGACGGCCCAAGAAATGATCACTCGGCAGACGTCCGCCACTCATCCAGCCTGACCCTCACCTGATGGTTGTGGCTGTGCCAGAAGACTTCGCCCTCCACGGAGGCCCCCAGAGCGGGTAGATCCATCCCTAGCGGCATGGCCGAGATCTCGGCCAGCGCCACGACGACGGGCACACCTTCTATACGTATGAAGACGCCGAAGGGCTGTCGGCCGATGACCTCTCCAGTTATGTGGGTCCCCACTGGCAGAGCTGCGACGGTCGCCGCCCAGCTCCCGATAACTGTGTCTGCGTCCGGCAGGTCCGGGCCCGTGGGCCATGCGTACTCATCCATCAACAGATCATGACGCAGTCGGCGACAGGGGCTTGGAAGGCGCTTGGCCTACCCACCAAAGATCGGCCACTGACCCAGGAACCTGCCCCTTCAGATGGAGGCTCGTCACCCCTGAGCACCCCGCCCACGTGTCCTTCAGCAGGACACCGGAGGCGGGTGTCGAACGCTCGGTCTACCGGCGACCGTGAACCGGCTTCGGGCCATGTCGAATGCGCCTCGACGGCAGCGATGCACACCCAGCGCGAGCACGCCGACTACCTGCTCGGTCGGCGCGCGCACTACATCGTGATCATGAAGGGGAATCAGAAGAAGCTCCGTAAGCAGCTCAAGTCCCTGCCCTGGAAGCAGACTCCGCTGCAGTCACGCACCCGCGACGCCGGCCACGGCCGGGGCGAGATCAGCTTGATCCGTGACCACTGGAAGATCGAGGCCCTGCACCACGTCAGAGACGTGACGTTCGCCGAGGACGCCTCCCAACTACGGACCGGCACCGCACCTCGCGCCATGGACACTTGGCGCAACCTCGCCATCGGCGCTCTCCGCCTCGCAAGGAGCACCAACATCGCCGCCAGCCTGCGGCGCAACGCCCGCGACACCAACAGGCCGCTCGCTCTCCTCGGCTCACATGATCACGAAACGGACGGCACATCACTTCGCCGAAGCCCTGCCCCAAACCCAATTCAGATACAGGTTCCTTGTCCAAGGTGCGAGCAGATTTCCGCGGTGAGATCCTGATAAACAGAGCCTATCGGGGTCAAGGCTCAAAGTGTCGCCCGGGGCGGCACCACCTGCGGAGGGTCAACCTCTGGGATTTTCCCGTCTCCCGTTTCAGCTGGTCATGAAGCCAAAGCCCTGGTGCCCGCGAAGCGATGAGGCGCCATTGAAGTGAGAACCGGCAGTACTTGTTCAGCTCCCACCAGCACTACAACCCCGGGGTAAATACGTTGGGCTGCGGCCCATTTGTCAATCATCGATCGCCCTTTACGGCCGCACAGAAGGTTGCGAATCATGCCTCTCTCTGCCCCCTTCCCAGTCGCATTCAACCCTTGGGACCGCTTCGTTGTGACGATGGGCAACCGCATCATCGTCACCACCAACGACGGCGCTGTTTGGGGCCATGATGTCACCGGCAACACCATCGGACCGGCCTTCGCGTTTGGCGGATCCAAGGCGGCATTCAACCCTTGGGACCGCTTCGTCGTGACGATGGGCAACCGCATCATCGTCACCACCAACGACGGCGCTGTTTGGGGCCATGATGTCACCGGCAACACCATCGGACCGGCCTTCGCGTTTGGCGGATCCAAGGCGGCATTCAACCCTTGGGACCGCTTCGTCGTGACGATGGGCAACCGCATCATCGTCACCACCAACGACGGCGCTGTTTGGGGCCATGATGTCACCGGCAACACCATCGGACCGGCCTTCGCGTTTGGCGGATCCAAGGCGGCATTCAACCCTTGGGACCGCTTCGTCGTGACGATGGGCAACCGCATCATCGTCACCACCAACGACGGCGCTGTTTGGGGCCATGATGTCACCGGCAACACCATCGGACCGGCCTTCGCGTTTGGCGGATCCAAGGCGGCATTCAACCCTTGGGACCGCTTCGTCGTGACGATGGGCAACCGCATCATCGTCACCACGCAAACCGGTAGAGTTTTCGGACATGACGTCAACGGCAGAACCGTCGGGCCGCCCTTTCCTATGAACTTCGTTTCCGTCTGCCAGGCAGCTGAAGAGCCGTACGCGATCTACGCTGATACCGTTCCCCAGTCTCAGGCGGATGTTGGAAATATCGCGCACGCGCTCCTCTACCTCGTGAACCGAGAGCGCATTGAGCGCAATCTGGAACCGCTGTGCTACAACTCCCAACTTGCTATCGAGGCACGGGGCCACTCCGACAACTGGGCCAGCGATCCAAGTCGAGGCTGCCCTCCCCACAATCCCCCACTCGTCTGCTCTCACTACGATTCGCGTCCTGGTCGCATGTGGCCGGAAGACCGCATCGTCAGATCGGGCTACGGGCCACACCCCAGTTGGGGGCCCGAGAACACGTACAACGGTGGCGGAGTGAGTGACGGTCGCGATGTCGTGCCTGCCGGATGGAACTGGGCCACTGCTAAGGCCGCGGTCCACTGGTGGATGAACCACCACCCCGAGAACAACTATGAAAAGAACGGTCACCGCAAGACCATTCTCAACACGACGTTCAAGGTCGCCGGTCCCGGAATTGGCCGCTACATCGATGGGTTCGGCAACCATGCTGCGACCTTCACCATGATGTTCGGAGACCTCTGAAGCGACTCGCCCTGGGGTGGAGGCTCATTGCGCGCGGTCTTGCCGACGTTCGCACGACCGCGTACAGAAGCCGTTCCAGCAGGCCCGACACATCTGCATGAACCAGCTGTCTCCAGTTCGCAGCCGTGTGCTCCCGATCGCTGGTGTCCGTGGCTTGTTGGTGTCACCAATCAAGGCGGTCTTGACATCCGACCAGAAGAGCGGCTGCTGGTGTCCCCGTGCTTGCAGCCAATCAGCCATCTCTCGGCAGCTACTCACATATGCGTGGGCAGCCTCCGGGCTGAGATTGAGAGGCATTCGGTGTGCAGCCCGGTTGCGGACCATGCTGAGTTCCAAGATCGAGATCTTGATGTTCTGCGGAAGGTTCAGGCGGTCAAGCAGCCGAGTGATGGGCAGGGGGCCACGCTCGGACGTCCCAAGCTCAAGCTCCTCCAGCCGTCGGAGCTCAGCTTCTACGTGCCGCCATGCCGCAACAGCAGCTGACTCCGGCTGTGCCCTTGCGTAGGACAGGAGCAGATCTTCGGGATCTACTCTCTCCCTGCGGATTCGCACGTTGGCGGCTTCCGTGTGCTCCTCACTGGAGCCTTGCCCAAGGAGCATTTCGCCCCGGGAGAGCTCTCGCCGAACACATGGAGCGCTTCCCGCCCGTCGAAGTGACCTTGCCCTGGCTGACCCCGACCGGCCCCAAGGTGACGCACCGCCTCGTCTTCACGAGTGGCATCGGCGCAGCCATCTGGAGCCAAGGGTTCAACGACCAGGTGTGGAAGCCCGCGTTGGCATCGGCCGGCATCATCCCGGCCCCCGAGAAGGGCGAGCGGTACGCGGCGGCCCGCGAACACGGCATGCACGCCCTACGCCACTCCTACGCCTCGGTCCTTCTGGACGCGGGCGAGAAAATCAAGGCCCTGAGCCTCTACCTAGGACACAGCGACCCCGGTTTCACGCTCCGCGTGTACACGCATCTCATGCCGTCCAGCGAGACCCGGACCCGAAACGCCATCACCGCGGTGTACCAGACTGCCGGTCACTCTCACGACAGCCCAGCAACGCACGACGGCACAGAGACAGCCCAAGCCGCCTGAATTGGCCGCTCATCGACAGGAGACCTGCTGGTGAGGGGCCATTTTGCCCCACTCGCTGCACCAGTAGATACGGGCAGGCAATGGCGCCAGGGCGCAAAAGGACCTTAAACGCCGCTGCACTGCGGGCAGGATGCCGCTGACGTAGTCCTGTCAGTCAGGGGGGCATATGGGAAGCGCACTCATCGGGTTAGCCGCTGCACTGGTTGGCGTTACAGGCACGCTTGCTGCTTCCGTCCTGTCGCAACGGCTCCTGGCCCGCGTCCAATCGGATCAGTTTGAGCGTCAGCAGCAGGCAATCGAAGCTCAGTGGCACCGTGAGCAGCAAGTAGCTGAGTTGGACCGCCGACGCGGCGGCTGCATGCAAGTCAACGCCTCTTTCCGGCGCTACCGAACCCAGCTCATGAACTTCCTATGGACTGTGCACAAAGGAGCTGTCACCCCGGATGAGCGCGAGTTGGTCGAGGAGGCCCGACGCGACCACCACTCCGTCTTCGCTGAAGCTCAGCTGGTCGCGTCCACAGCGGTTCTAGCCGAGCTTGATGAGATGACGACCGCGCTGTCTGAGGTCTACCGGAGGACGATGTGCTTGGAAGAAGGGAATCCGGACCCGGATGGGTCATTCGACGAGATACGGACAGACCTCGTTCGGCTTTGGGAGCGATGGGAGAGGATGCGCGCTGTGATGCGCGCCGACCTCGGCCTCGGAAGCGTTAGAGCGAGCCACCCTCAATCGGCCCCTGAAGTGTCCGCTCCCCCATCCGACGGCCAGGGGCGGCCGAGGCTGCCTGACACGGCCCCTCATCGGCGGGAAACCTGCTGGTGAGGGGCCTTTTCATGCCCTCTCGCGGTAAGTAACACCCCATCTTGCCCGACGTCCAGCCCGCGACGGAAACCCGTATACCGGAACGCCCCTCACCTGGGGTTTCTCCGACGGTGCCGTGACTTGCCCGTCACTGTCGGTCGTGAACGCCCCGCGTGGCAACGGCGTGACTCTCGGCGCGTCGTCCGGATATGCCGGGATTCTTCACATTAACCTCTCGTAACTGTACGGAGTCGATCCGTTACGGATCGCACCCACCTCACTCCATCGGAGATGACATGCACAAGCTTCAGAAGGCTGCCGTCGTGGTCGTCGCCCTTGGCAGCGTCGGCCTGCTGGGCACCGGCACTGCGACCGCCCAGGGCATGGACGGGCACGGCGGCAAGGGCGGGGACAAGGTCAGCGTGCTGCAGAGCTCCAACTGCAAGTCGCACGACCTGAACCTCGACGTCCTCGGCCAGGTCGGCATCCTCAACGGCGCCCTGGGCAACGCTCTCAACGGCGAGGGCAACACGGGCGCGCAGGACACCCACCTGGGCTCGACGATGGGCTGCGACAACAGCGCCTTCTGAGTCACCGCCTCGGTACGGGGCTCCTGACCACGCCTCATGCCGTGCCGAACTCGGCACGGGGCGTGGGCGGGTGCGGTCCGGTGCACCAGGCGCGACCTACCGGTGGAGTACGGGCCACGTCAGTCGGCCCATGGGTTGTCCCGCCGACAGCAGCGCACCGACGCCCAGGCGTCCCGGAAAAGCGGCCAGGGGCCTGATCCGAGCAACGGATCAGGCCCCTGGCCGCATGTGTGGCTTCCCCGGCCGGACTCAGTCCTGGGCCGACGCCTCCCTCTTGCGCACGATGACCAGTGCCGCACCGCCGAGCACGACGAAGCCGATCGCGACGCCCGCGATCAGGGGGGTCATGGAGGAGCCGCCGGTCGCGGCGAGGTTGGTGTCGTCGGACGCCGAGCCGACCGTCGCGGGGCTCGGCTCGTCGAGGGTCTGGGTGACGGTGCCGGCCGCGTCGGCCTCGCCCGCCTGCGTCATGCAGTCCAGCACGCCGGTGAACCGCTTCTCGAAGCCCGGCCCCTCGATGGTGAAGTCGTACGCCTGGTCCTCCTGGAGGGGGACCGTCACCGTGCGGGACTCGCCCGCGGCGATGCTGTACTCGATGCCGAGCAGCTCGAAGGTGAACGGTGCGTCGCCCTCGTTGGCGGCGGTGATGTCGACGCCGCCCTTGTCGCAGTTCTCCGCCGCGGACAGGGCCGGTATCGCGCCGGTCTCCGCCCAGGTCGCGCTCGCCGTCGCCGAGACGGTCGACTCGCTGGAGCCGGCCAGGATCTGGGTCTGGCTGCGGCTCTCGGCGGCGAAGGCACGCCCCACCGGCACAGTCGTAGAGGCCTGCACGGTCAGTTCCGCCTGGCCGTCCGCGGCGTCCTCGGGGACGTCGAAGAACACCTGGGCGCCGTTCGCCGCGGTGGTGACGACCTTGCCGTCCTTGTCGACGATCCGCACCCCGCTGGTGGCGGCGTCGGCGGGCGGGGTCAGCGTCACGCCGTCCGCGTCGGTGCGCACCGTCACAGGGCCGAGCCGCTCACCGGCGTGCCCGGAGACCGCCGGCGGCTCCAGCGTCAGCGACGCCTCGGGCTCGGCGACGCCGCGCGCGCTCTTCTCCAGGTAGTCGGCGAGCTTCTCGGCCTGCGGGTCGACGGCGTCGACCTCGACCCCGTCCGAGTAGCGCCAGATGGCCACCTGGGTGCCGGCCGCCGCGTCCTGCTCGGTGAGACCGCCCTTGAAGCCCGCCTTGGCGGCGAGTGCCGCGAGGTCGTTCACCTGCGGGTAGGAGTTCTGCAGGATCCAGCGGATCTTGCCCGCGTCCTCGTTGGCGCCGAGCGAAGTGCCGCTCCACGGTGTCTCGTGGTACTTGGCGTCGCGCTGGGTGGGGTTGTGGATGTCGACGCAGTACGTCTGGAGCATGCCGCCGCCGTCGACGGACATCTCGAACAGACCGGCCGAGATCTCCTGGTCACCGGAGTCGGTGTGGACGACCGCGCCGCCGTACGTCTTCAGGCCGCCTATGGTGGCGGTCGCCCCGCCCTGGCTCGGCGCCGTCGTGTCGGCAGCGGGCGCGGCCGCGGCGGTGCCGGCCAGCACCGTGACGGCGGCGAGCCCGGACGCCAGGGTCGCGGCGGCCAGACGCGCCGCCCCTCGCCCGCGCGCCGACAGCGCTGAGAACGCAGCAAACACAGAATTCCCCTTCGAGCAGGACCCGTTGGCGTGGGGGAAGGTCCCACCAGCAGACTCTTAAGCCCCGAGAGCTATGCCCGGCATCCTAAATACGTGGCGCACCACGCTTCCCGGGGATCCCGCCGCCGGGCCGATCCGACTCGGAATCGTTATCGCCAAGATCCCTTGCGAGCAGGGCTTATCGACAAATCCACCGGGTCCGTTCGGCGCGCATTCATCGATAAGCCGCAGTTCGGTCAGGCCTCTGCAGTGACTGACGTCACGTCACTACCGCTGGTTCCACGCCCTGTTGGGATTCGGAGTCGCCCGGGGCCGGCGTCTCCCAGTCCGGCTCGGGTTGCGGCGGTCCCGCGGCGATCGCCGCATCCGGCCTCGACCCACGTCGGAAGGCCGAGGTGCCGCGCGCCAGATCGTGGCCGATCGCCAGCGCGTCGATGTCCGCCGAGGTCCAGCTCTGCCCCTCGCGCACGTCCGAGCGCACCTTCAGCCTGCCCTGCACCACCACCGGGTCGCCTACGTTCAGCGAGGCGGCGGTGTTCGTGGCGAGCTGGCGATTGGCCCACACCGTGAAGAAGTTGGTGTGGCCGTCGGTCCACTCGTTCTTCCCGCGGTCCAGGTAGCGCGAGGTCACCGCCAGCCGGAAGCGGGCGGACGGTCCCGTCGCCAGCTCCCGGTACACCGGCTGCGTCGCCACGTTCCCCACCGCGCAGACGATCGTCTCGTTCATCGCATACCCCTCCCTCACCCGGCCGCTCGCGCCGGGCGGATACGCCGACGGGCCCGTCCCGTACGGCTGCGTCCGACCCGACGGCGGCGCACCCGGACGTACCGGGTGTGCCGCCGTCACCGCGGTCGACCGCTTCCGTCACGATCGCCGCGAAGCCAGACTGCCTCCGTCGGGCCGAGCCCGCAGAGCCCTGTGGATCACCGCCGGACTGTCGATATCTCCGTCACCCACACGGGTGGCCGCACCCACCCACGCCCGGCGGTGCCCCGCTCACCTGCCGGTGGACCCCACCCCCATGACCCGCCCGTACTGCTCCCGGACCTCCCGGTACCGCAGCAGCTCCGCCGCCACCGGATCCAGCACCCGGGCCCGCCCGCACCCGGCCGCCGCCTCCCTGAGCCGTCGTTCCGCGTCGGTGCCGTACCGTCGCGCCGGCCCTCTTGCCGCCATCCGGCAGCCCCACTCGACGAACGGGCCGCCGACGATGCCGGCCACCATCAGCAGCACCGGCACGCCCAGGTTGGGCTCCATGACGCCGACGATCTGCGCCACCAGCCACAGCCCGCCGACGATCTGAAGGATCGTCATCGACGCCTGCACCAGGACGGCCGCCGGCCACCAGCCCGGACGCGGTGGCCGCCCAGGCGGCAGTCCCGCCCGCGCGGCCAGGTCGTCCAGCGCCTCGGGCAGCCCCTGGGCACCCCGTACGGCCGCTTCTCGCACCGCCTGCGCCCACGGCGTGGGCAGCCCGGCGGACGCCCGGTCGGCGACCGTGCGCACCGCCTGTTCGACGCGCTGGCGCGCGGTGGCCTCCTCGTCCGTCTGCGTCCGCAGGGACAGCCGTCCCGTCGGCGGTTCGCTCCGGTCCTGGTACCACCGGTACAGCCGCAGCCAGGGCGTCCCGCACGCGCGGTTGGCGTTGCGCAGCCACGCCCGCTCGGCTGCCTCGCCCGCGGCGGTCGCGCCGATCGCGTCCGCGAGCCGGGCCGAGAACTCGTCCCGGGCCTCCTCGCTGAGCCCGGTCCGGCGCCGCGCGGCGTACACGGGCCGAAGTCCCAGCCCGGCGGAGTCCACGTCGGCGGAGATCCGGCGCGCCGCGGCCCCGCGTTCGGTCACGAACTCGCCGAGCGCCTCCCGCAGGTCGCCGACGCCGTCGCCGGTGAGCGCGGACAGCGCGAGCACGACGGCGCCCGGTTCGCCGTGCTCGCCCAGCGCGATGCCGTCCTCGTCGAGGAGCCGCCGCAGGTCGTCGAGGACCTGGTCGGTGGCCTCCCCGGGGAGCCGGTCGGTCTGGTTGAGGACGACGAACATGATCTCGGCGTGCCCGGCCATGGGCCGCAGATAGCGCTCGTGCAGCACGGCGTCGGCGTACTTCTCCGGGTCGACGACCCAGATCACCGCGTCGACGAGCGCCAGGACGCGGTCGACCTGCTCGCGGTGCTGTACGGCCGCCGAGTCGTGGTCGGGCAGATCGACCAGGACGAGCCCGCGAAGCTGCCCGTCCGAGGCCGCGTTCTGCGCGGGGCGGCGCCGCAGACGGGGCGGGATGCCGAGCCGGTCGATGAGGCCGGCCGCGCCGTCGCTCCAGCTGCACGCGAGCGGCGAGGAGGTCGTCGGCCGCCGTACGCCCGTCTCCGAGATGGTCACCCCGGCGAGCGCGTTGAACAGCTGCGACTTGCCGCTGCCCGTGGCGCCCGCGATGGCGACGACGGTGTGCTGCCCGGAGAGCCTGCGCCGCGCGGCGGCCTCGTCGAGCACGCGGCCCGCCTCGGCGAGGGTCTTGCCGTCGAGCCGGGTGCGTGAGAGCCCGACCAGTTCGCGCAGCGCGTCGAGCCGCGACCGCAGCGCCCCGTCGTAGGCGAGCGGCGTCACGGACTGCTGCGGCCCCGAGGAGGCCCGCGCCTCCACGACGGGGGGCTGCTCCACGGGGGCGGCCTCGTTGACCCGCCGGGCGATCAGGCCGTCGTCCCAGGGGGTCGAGGCCTCCGCGCCGGTGGACGGGTCCGTGCGGGGTGAGGAGTCCGTACGGGACGGGGAGTCCGTACGGGGTGAGGGGTCCGTACGGGGTGAGGGGTCCGTACGGCGGGTGGGTTCCGTACGACGGGTGGGTTCCGTACGGGAAGCCGGTTGCTCCCTGCGGCGGGTGGCGCCGCCCTCCCCGCGGGCCTCCTTGCGGGCGCCCGGGTCGGTGACGCTCCCCCGCGCGGGGGTGTCGCCGTCGGCCTTGGGGTTGTCGGGCTTGCGGCCGCCGGGCTCGGGCACGGCCGGGCGTGCGGCGGCGTCGGCTTCGCTCTTCCGGCCGTCACCCGAGTCGGGGACGTCCTCACGCGCGGGCGAGTCGTCGGCCTCCACGCGTGCGTGGACGTCGTTCGGCCTTCCCTCCCGCTTCGCCGGCCTTCTCCAGAGCCTGCGTCTGTCCTGCTCGTCGGCGGCCACGGAGCCCTCGCTCTCGGCCGGCTGCTCCGCCTCCGCGCGGGGGGCCCGCACGGGGAGGAGGTTGTCGGCGGCGCCTTCCATGGGGGTGTCGTTCACGCGCTCGTCGTCCTTGGTGAGGCCGTCCTCCTGCTGATCGGCGTGTTCCGTGTGGTCATGGTCAGTGACGGCGGTCACCGGTCACCTCTCCTTCTGCAGTACGGACAGCGCAGCGATGAGTTCGGCCTGGGGGTCCGGGTGGACCTCCAGGGAGTCGAGCGGGGCGAGCCGTCGCTCGCGCTCGTTGTGCATGACCCGGTCCAGATGCTCGGTGAGCAGCCGCCCGGCGCGGTCGCGCAGCCGCAGCGCCCCGTGCGCCCCGATCCGCTCGGCGAGCCCCTCCCCCGCGGACCGCGCCCGCCGGCTGCCCAGCAGGGCGGTGGCGACGAGGGCGGTCACCACCTCGGAGTCCGGGGCGACGCTGCGGTCGAGGTAGCTCACCTCGTCCTCGGCGTACTCCTCGAGCTCGCGGCGCCAGCGCCGTACCGCCATGCCGATGCGGTGCTCGACGCTCGTCGGCTTGGGGTCACGGTCTGTCAGCTCGGGAGCTGCGGCTGCCGGTTCTCGCTGCCAGGCGTCGTCCACGCGCTCGTCGGCGGCGGTGACCGCGCACAGCAGCAGCGTGCTCAGGCTCTCCACCAGCGAGTCGAGGAGTTCGCCCGCGGTGCAGTCGAGCGGGAAGGCCCGCCAGCGCTTGAGGGCGTCCCCGGCGAGCACGGCGCCGGCCTGGAGGCGGCCACGCACGCGTGCGTACTCGCTGTCGTAGGCGCTGTCCACGGCCGCGGTGAGCCGCAGGGCCGCCGAGTACTGGGCGGCGGCCGCGCTGGCGAGCTCGGGCATGCGGGACTTGAGGGAGTCCAGGAGGCCGTAGGCGGTGCGGGCCATGACGTGATCGCGTGCCGCGGGGTCCTGGGCCTGGTGGACGAGCCAGGTGCGCAGCCCCGCCACCGCGGTGGCCGGCAGCAGCCCGCCGCCCCAGGCGGACTCCGGCAGCTCGGGCACGGTGAAACGGGGCACCTCGCCGAGGCCGGCCTTGGTGAGGAGGGCGCCGTACTGGCGCGAGACCTCGGAGACGACCTGGTGGGGCACCCGGTCGAGGACGGTCACGAGGGTGGCGTCGTACTCCTTGGCGGTGCGCAGCAGATGCCAGGGGACGGCGTCGGCGTAGCGGGCCGCCGTGGTGACCATCACCCAGATGTCGGCGGCGCAGATCAGTTCGGCGGCGAGGGCACGGTTGTCGGCGATGAGGGAGTCGATGTCGGGCGCGTCGAGGAGGGCGAGGCCGGCCGGCAGCGTATCGGCGGTCTCGATCCGCAGCACGCGTTCGCTGTCCTCGCCGGGCAGCATCAGCTCCTCGGCCGGGTCGGGTTCGGGCACCCACACGCGTGTGAGGTCGGGCAGTACGCGCATCCCGCTGAACCAGTGATGGTCCTCGGGATGACAGACCAGCACCGGGTTCCGCGTCGTCGGGCGCAGCACGCCCGCCTCGGTCACGCGCCTGCCCACCAGGGAGTTGACGAGCGTCGACTTGCCGGCGCCGGTGGAACCGCCCACCACGGCCAGCAAGGGTGCTTCGGGCTCCTTCAGGCGGGGCACCAAGTAGTCGTCGAGCTGTGCGAGCAGTTCGTCGCGGTTGGCACGCGCGCGTGGCGCTCCCACGAGGGGCAGCGGGAAGCGTGCGGCCGCGACACGGTCGCGCAGGGCGGAAAGTGCGTCGAGCAGCTGAGGCCGTACGTCCAAGGTCACCACATGCGAAGAATGCCCAATTTTAGGGGAATTCTGAAGCATATGAGCATGTCTGCGCGCCGATAGGACACAAGGGACGGAAGGGGCGACTGGGACACAGGCACAGTCCAGGCATAACGAGTGCACAACACCCGGTGCGCGAGAGGCCAAAAGCGGTGCACGATTCGTACCTGCCTGCGATTATCAGGACCGCTTCACCGAACCTCCACATCGAGCCACGGAGGCGAAGCAACAGGGACACGGATGCGGGAGCCCTATCCTTGTCCCCGGCAACGTCACGGTTCGGCCCACACCCGGGCACCACGAACGAGGCCACCACAACCGGCCCCCGTAGCTCAGTGGATAGAGCAGGCGCCTTCTAAGCGCTTGGCCGCAGGTTCGAGTCCTGCCGGGGGCGCCCAGTCTCCGCCCTCCTTCGGGAGGGCGTTTTTGCTGTTCAGAGCGGGTATCGCGCAACATGACGAAGCCCCAGACGCTCCCCTAGCGATCAAGGGAAGAATCCGGGGCTGTCCGGCTGTCACCGGGTTTCTGCGGGTCGCCGTGTCGAATACGTGTCGACGTTCTTGGGCGAAGATCAACCAGCGTCGGGCAGCTCGGGGAGGTCTCCGGCGGCCTCAAGGCGCTTCTTCAGGTCCGAGAGTTGCCCGTCGACGCACCGGGCGTAGGTGGCGAGGAGCACCGGCACGCTGTTCCCAGCCCACTCCGCTACCTGCGCGGGCGGAATCCCATCGTTGAGCCACTTGGTGAGGCGAGTGTGCCGGATGTCGTAGACACGCTTCCCGGTCGGCGAATCGAAAACGTGCGGCGCCAGGACCGCCAGCCGAGCGCTGCGCCATGCCCGACGGATAACGGAGCCCGCGAGGATGCCGCCGTTCTCGCCCTGGAACAGAAGATCACCCGGCTTGAGCTCTTCGTCCTCGATGTGCTGCCGCAGGATGCGCGTCAGGGCGGGATGCCCCGGCACCGTTCGCGTGTCCCCTTCGGCGCGGCCCTTTAGGTCACGCTGCTCGTGGATCTCGCCCGTATCGGTCCACTGCTTCCCGACTTCCGGAGTCGCGGTGTGGATCATCAGTTCACACCAGTGGTCATCGGCGTCGATGTCGGGCAGGCTCACGTCCCGCACGCGCATGGCTACGGCCTCTTCGGGGCGTGGTCCGCAGTAGTACAGCGTGGCGAAGAAGGCATGCAGTCGCTTGCCGCCGCGGGACCGTCGACGGATCCAGTCAAGGAGCACCGCCGCCTGGTCGGAGTTCATCAAGCTGCGCTTGTCCACGGCATTGGTCGTCTTGGTGGCGGTCGTCGCCTCCTTGCCCTTCGGAAGGGGGTTGGTCCGCAGGATCCGCCGCCTGATGGCGTACCTCATGACGACGTTGAGGATGCGGCGATGCCGCTTGCGAGACCAGGCCGCCGCCTGCTTGCCGTCGAGCCGGGTGTCGATGGCCTGTAGGACATCATCGACCTTCTCGAGGTCCTCCCAGGCCGAGACGGGAAGGGAGTTCCGCTCAACCCATCTGAGGATGGTCACCACGTCCCGCGGTGCTTCCGATCGGCGGTTGGCGTTGAACGCCCACTCACGCAGGGCTGTCCGCACGGCCACGGGATTGAACTGGCTGGGCTGTGCGCGGAGCAGTGCGAGAGTGGTTGCCGTGAGCGTCTTGGCGGTGTTCTTTCGGCTGTTGCCGCCAAGTTGAGACCACCGGGCATCCACGTATTGAACGGCGAACTTGTACCAACTCATTGCCGCCGACTTGGAGCGATGAGACACCGGCAGCCCGGTCACGATGACGAACGCTTCGCCCTTGCCGGTGGCTTGGATCAGTTCAGAGCGGAAGCCCTCAGCGAGCGCAATCGTGTCGAACGGCTCGCGCCAGCGCTTCCCAGCGACCACCCAGCGCACCGTGTACGTGGTCTTCCGAGCACCCTTGTACGTGAGGATCTTGTAGACCTTGACGTCGTACGTCGTCTCCATCAGGCGACGTCCTCCCGGTCATCGAGCCAGTTGTCGAGGTCGGTCCGCCGGATCCTCAGGTCACCGTTCGGGAGCTTGATGCAGCGGGGTGCGCGTCGCTTGGCACGCCAGTCGTAGAACGTCGAACGCGAGACGCTCAGTTCGTCGCAGACCTCAGCAAGGGTGAGCATGGTCCGTGATCGGACGGCGGTCGTCATGTTGTGCTCCCTTCGCCGACCAGGGCGTCGTGGGCGGTTTCGCGGTTGAGTTGGAGGCCGCGGGCGATGGAAGCGGCGAGGGTGGATTCGCCGGGTGTGTGGCCGTGGCCGGCGTACTGCCAGGAGGCGAGGACGAGCACGGTGTCCGGCTCGTGGCCGTCGAGGCCGAGGGCATCGCGTTCCTGGGCGGCGCGGTAGTCGGCGCGGATCTGCCGTAAGACGCTGAGGGTGGTGGAGTAGCAGCGGGATTTGGAGCTGAAGTGACCGCGGAAGCCGAGCATGTGTGCCCAGGCCCGTAGCCGACGGTCTGGGTAGGCCGCGTCGAGGTCGAAGCATGCTTCGATGAGGCGGCGGGGGTGTTCGGGCAGGCTGAGGAGGGTGATGGCTTCGCGGTTGCCGATGCGTCGGTCCACGGTGCCGGTGTTCTCGGCTGCTTTGGTGGCGTACTTGGCGACGTAGGAGGCCACGGCCTGTTCGGTGATCTCGGAGTCGTCGCCGAACGCTTTGATGGGGCGGATGTCGAGCTGTCGGCCCCAGCGCAGCTCCCAGCCGTGGGGGAAGCCAGCAGCTTCGCGCGCGGGGACTTTGGCGGTGACGTAGGGGTGTGCCACGGTGTCATGAATGGCGCGGGTGAGTAGTTCCGTGTTCGCCCATGAGGGTGGTGCGGTGTCAGGGCCGTCGGGTCCGTCGATGCGGATCACGGCGTGGAAGTGGACGGCGCCGCGCTTTTGGAACTCGGCGACCTTGCCGTACGACAGGCGGGCGACGTCTTTGAACGCCTTTTGTGTGATGCCGACTTGGGCGGCGATCTCGCGGCGCAGCCGGTTGACGAAGCGGTGCCACAGGTCGCCGGCGTGGTTGTTGAACAGCACTGCCCCGGCGTAGTCGTACGAGTCGGGATGGAGCGGCGTACCGAGTGCCGGATCGTCGTCGCGGTGGGCGCTACCGCAGCGGCAGGTGCCGTGCGTGGGCCGGTTGTGGACGGGGCCGAAGGACGGGGCGGTGAGGGTGGCGAAGACACGGGGCCGGTTGCGGATCGTGGCGGGGATCTCGTGTCGGGTGTCGCCGACGAGCCCGGCGCGAATGAGGTGGTAGGTGTCGCCGGCGTAGGTCCAGGCGCAGGCCGGGCAGCGGGAGGCGCGGCGGTTGCCGCAGGCTATGCGCAGTCGGCCGCCCGGTTCGGTGTCGGTGTTGTAGCTCCGCAGCGTCTCGCCGGTGGCCTTGTCTTTGGTGATGGACCAGCCGGTGAGGTGGATCGGGTCGGAGCAGCCGCCTGTGCGGCGGATCTGGTCTTGCCAGCGATCGAAGCGGGGGGAGCCGGCCACCCGCAGCATGTCGCCGAGGGTGGCCGGGTCCGTCAGGAGATCAGGTGTCACAGGACCTCCAGGAGGGCGGAGGCGATCCACTGGGCCACGTTCGCGGGCACGGCGTTGCCGGCCTGTTTGGTCTGTTCGCCGCCGTGGCCGAGGACGGTGTAGTCGTCGGTGAAGCGCTGGGCGCGCAGGTGCTCGCGCGGAGAGAGCATGCGGAAGTAGCAGTCCTCCACATCGATACCATCCGGGGTGGCGTCCGCGTCGAGGACGAGCCCGGCGGATTCGCGGGTGGCGATTGTGTGCAGCGGCGTTGCGGTCGTGGTCGGTCCGCCCTTGCGGTAGGGGATCACGAGGCCGTGATGGTTGCCCCCGGCAGTGATCGAGGCGAGCGGATCAGCGATCGCGCGCGTGGTGGAGCCGCCGCCACGGTGCTCGGTGATGAACGGCGCGGGCAACAGGAGGGCTTCGCTGTCACGGGTGGTCCTGGTCCGCGCGGGCACGGTCACCGGGGACGCGTCGGTGTTCCAGCTCCCGCCGGCCGGAACGAGCAACGGCGGCACCGCCAGGCCGTCACCGATGCGGACCGTGCGGGTGGGCAGCGGCGCGGCGAGTGCGGGGAAGGCCCGTCCGTCGCCGGTGTCCGAATGGTTGACCGTGACGACGGAGGGGACGCGGTGCTTGGCCAGACCCAGCTTGATCTTGCGGAGGGTGGAGGCGGCGAGCGGACCGCGGCCATGCGCGGCGCGGTCGCCGATGCGGATGCCGGGGTCGGTCCAGTTGATCGCGGCAGCTGCGGGGCGGACGTATGGTTCGACGACCTGATGGCGGCACGCCGGGTTGGGGCACCGGTAGTCGTACTGCTGACGGTACTTGCCGATCTTGCGGCCGTTGCGCCAGGACTGCACCGCCAGCACGTCCGTCTCGCAGCCTGTGCACCAGGCGGCGGGCCTCACGTCGAGGTTCGGGGCGCACATGTCGGTGCGGGTGAAGACGATGAAGATGCGGTCCCGCCACTGCGGGGCGTGAGCGTTGTCGTCGTCGCCGACGTGAGCGGCCGACACGGAAACGATCTGATGCCTGAAGCCGAGGATCTCCATGCCCTGCAGCCACCAGGAGAACAGCGGCCAGGCGGTCGCGAAGCGGGGCACGTTCTCACAGACCACGGCGTCGAAGTTGTGCACCTCGGCAGCGCGCAGGATGTCGTACGCGGTCGCCCTCGTGCGCTCCCAAGCCGCATCGGGCATAGGCCCCTCTTCGAACAGGTCCAACTGGCCAGGATCCACGGCCCGCTTGGGTCGGCTCACGCCATCTGCCGGACTGCCCTCCGTGCAGATCGGAGAGCCGACCAGGACCCGAGCCTTGGGCAGGCGCCGCATGTCGTAGTGATCAAGGTCCACACAGAGGTGTTCGGCCTCGGGGAAATTCGCGGCGTGGGTCTCGACCGCACGGGCCCAGTGGTTGGCACCGAGCACCACGTCAAAGCCGGCGCGGCGGAATCCGTCGGAATCGCCACCTGCCCCGCAGAACAGGTGAATGGAGGTCGGTCGGGAGGTGGCGGATCGGCGCATCACCGGATCACCGCCGAGCCCACGGCGGGGGCCATGGTGTCCAGGACATGCGCGGCCTCAACGAGGGCGACGGCCAAAGCGCGGACCGCCTTGGAGGTGCCAGGCGCGGCCATCAGCGCGATGTCCACCGGACCGCCGCTGATACGGACACACACGAAGGGGCTCTGATCACCGAAGACGGTGACCCGCGATTCGGTGTCCGGCTCGATATGCGCGGAGACGGTCAGCGAGTTCATGCCGCGACCTCCCACTCGGACGTGTGCAGCCGACGCACGATCCGGGTTCCGGTGCCGTGGCAGGCCGGGCAATGGGCGGTGATGGTGCGCAGGTGGCCGTGGCGGTCGCGTCCGCCGAGGGTGACCTTGGCGGAGGCGAAGCCGTCGCAGTCCGGGCAGATGCGTGCGTTCGGGGCGTTCTTCGGCATGATGGGCCTTGCCTTTCGGGTCCGGTGGATCGGGAAGGTGGAAGGCGCCCGGAGCGGCGGAAGTTTGGCGACCGAGGCCGCTCCGGGGGCCGGTCAGCGTCGCTTCGCGTCGGAGGCGAGCAGGGAGCGCAGGACGACGGCGCACACGGCGACCGAGGCGCCGGTGATGGCGACCGCGAGGAGCATGGAGACCAGGACGGCGCCGACGACGAGGACCACGACGGTGCCGCCGCCGACGAGGGCAAGCGCGGTGCCGGGGGTGAGCTGGACCACCGGACGGGACGGCGCCGGCGCCACCGGGACAGGCGGTGGGGTCTGGGCGGCCGGAATAACGGCGGTCGGCTCGACCACGGCAGGCGGGGCGGTGTGGCCGGTCGGGGTGGGCATGGTTGGAATCTTGGGGCGAAGCATGGGTGAACTCCTCTCCAGGGCTGGTTACTTGACGAACGGGTCGATGGTCGGGGCGAGCAGGCTGCCGGCGAGGATGTAGCCGCCGATCAGCAGGACGAGCACGAGCCACAGCGGCGGGCGGACAAGCTTGACGCCGACCACGGCCAGGCAGGCGATGAAGAACCACAGCGGCACGGACACGGGTGTTACCTCCCTCGGTTCTCGTACTTGCTCTTGATCCGGCAGTGGTGGCCCTTGGCCGCGATGCACACGGCGCCGTAGCTGGAGTACTCGGCCGACCAACCGCACTGATCGGCGGTGCAGGAGGCGACGAAGCCCTTCTCGCCGTCCCGCGTGAGGGCACGGCCGATCTCGACGGGGCCGTAGCGCACGAGGCGCTGGAAGAGGAAGCCCATGTCCTTCAAGTCCTTTCAGAATCAGGCGAGTTGGGCGGCGATAGCGTCCGCCATGGCGGGCGGGACGTTGAGGCGAGCGCGCAGGGTGTCGAGGTCGATCGGCGAGCCGGTGCGCGCCCGGTGGTCATCGGCGAGCCGGCGAGCATGCGCCACGAGCGCCGGCGGGGCCTCAATAGCCGGAGCCGCGGGGGCTTCGGGCAGGGCCGGGGTCGGTTCCGCGGCCGGGAGCGTCTCGGGTTCGGCAGCCGGCTCGGGGGCGCGCGTCACCGTGGCCGGTTCAGGAGCGTCCGGGGCATGGTCGTGGTCGGCGGGTGCCGGGCGGAGTGTGGGGGCGTGGGCGAGCAGGGTGCCGCCGAGGAAGGCGAGCGCGGGCCAGCCGGCGACGCCGAGGCGGAGCAGGGCGGGCGGGTGTTCCATGTCGAGGAAGCCGGCGGTGGCGACGTTCGCGCCGAGCGAGGCGACCAAGGCGACCAGGAACCAGCACCAGGCCAGCCGGGAAGGGCCGTCCGAGCGCAGCCGGCGCCATGCGGCCACGAGCAGCAGGTCGACGGAGACCGGATAGGCCCAGGCTTTCCAGCCGGTCTGTCCGGCGGCTTGGGCAAGGTCGTGCAGGTGGGCGAAGGACAGCGCACCGGCGATCACAGCCTGAATAAGGACGGCGTCCGGGCGGATCGAGCGAGTCATGTCGTCACCTCCCTTGCGGGGTTGGGCCGGGGCGGGGCGGGGATCGAGTCCGGCCGCCCAGCCCCGGCGGGGTTCAGTCGGCGGTTTCGCCGGAGCCGAGGCAGGCCAGGCACAGGCCTGTCTGTTGGCCGACGGGGCGGCGCTTGCGGCCGACGTGGACGGTGCGGGAGACCTCTCCGGTGCCGTTGCACGGCTTGCACTTCTCCGGCTGTGGCACGGTGGCCTTGCTGCGGGCGTTCGGCTTCCTCGCGGTGGGCACGGTCACCACCCCTGGCCGGGGCACTCGGGGCCCTCGTTCGGGTCATAGCCGGGCGGGAAGGTCCCGGGCGGCGGCTCGGGCAGCGACGCTGCCAGGCACGGGCCCACGGCATCCACGAAGTCCTGGTCGGCTTCGAAGGTGTCGGCGTAGAGGGCGAGTTGGCCGAGTAGGACGACGGTGCGAGCGAAGTCCTCGCAGTTGGGGCACATGGTCGGCGTCCTCCTACTTCGGGTAGCGGTGGGGGTAGCCGGAGCCCTGCTCAGCACGGTCACTGGTGTGCTGGGCATGCAAGGCGCCACCGACGACCTTCGAAAAGTCGTCCGCGCCCTGGCAGCTCTCGTACTTGCGGATGTCGTTGCTGAACTTCGAGAGGCGAGACCGGTCATCGGCGAAGCTCTCGCGGTTGCTCATGACGCCTCCTGTTTCGGGCATGGGACGGTTAGGGACCTGGCGTGAGACGGTCACGCCGACCGGGATGGGCAGGGGGGTCAGGCGGCTTCGGCGAACGGTTCGACCGTCGCGGGCGCCTTGACCGGGTCGAGGTCGAGCACGGGCCGGAAGCGGGCCAGCTCCGGGATGTCCGGGGTGAGGCCGGCGTGCCTGTTGCAGGCGGTCACGGCTTCCCGCATCGACGTGTGCGGGGCCCGGATGCGGGTCCAGTCGCCGTTGGAGTGGCCGACCACAGCCATGCCGGGCCGGTCGTTACGGATCTGCGTGGCAGCGAACACCGCGTGCGGGGACACGTCGCCGAACGCCATCTTCGCGGACGACTCGTCGTTGACCCGATGCGCCATACGACCCGTGAGCTGAGCGCGCAGCATGGTGATGCCGTCACCGAGTTCGGAGCCGAAGCGCTGACCGTAGATGTCCAGGAAGATACCGGCGGCGCGGCCGAGCTGGGCCAGGCGGACCAGGGCGACGATGATGCGCTCACGCCGCTTCTTCTCCGCCGTGGTGGTGAACAGGGCGAGTTCGGCGATCTCGTCGATGGTGAGCACCACCGGCACCGGCCGCAGGTACTCGGGCAGGCCCCAGATGTTCGCGGTGATCTCCGCATCCGGGGTGTCGGCGCTGATCCGCTGTTCCCGACGGATCACCTGATACGTCGCCTCCATGCGCGCCACCAGCGCTTCCAACAGATCGGCCGCATCATCCGGGTTGTCCGCGAGCGCCGAGAACCGGCGGGCCAGCGGAGAGAGTTCCACGCCGTTCTTGCAGTCGATGCCCACCAGCGCGACACGCTGTGCGGCGAGTTCCTTGATGACCCGGCGTTGCGTGACGGACTTGCCGGAACCGACCGCGCCGAGGGTGACTGAGTGCGGCACCTCCCTGTAGTCGCGGTAATGCACCGAGCCGTCCTCACACAGAGCGACCGGGATACGCAACTCACCCCGCTCGGTGCGCGCCGGCATCTGCACCCGCTTAAGCACGTCGTAACCGGTCGTCGCGATCTCGACCACTCCCGGCTTGATCTCGCGGGAGGTGACCTGGTGGACGCCGAAGGCATGCCGCAGCCGGTCGACGGCCGCCGAGTAGTCGAAGGTGTCCTGTCCCGGCATCATCCGGATCCGCAGCCGCAGGCCAGTCCGCGTCGGCTTGATCCACATGAGGCGAGGGACGCGCTGGCGCGGCGTCTGCCACTTGAAGAGCCGGGCCAGCCACAGCCGGAACCGGGAGGCGGGCACCGTCAGGTCACAGGCATCCATGACCGACGCATAGCGGATACGGACCTTAGCCGTGGCGTAGACGACACCAAAGGTCATCCAGAACCAGGCGGGGAAGCGCCACCGAAGCAGCAGCGCCAACCCGGCAATATCCAGGACGACGGCGATCATTAACCACTTCACGGTCAGGCCGCCTTCAGGTTGTTCGCGCCGCCGGCGTCCACGGCGGTGACCGCGACCGCGCGGAAGCTGATGCCGTGCCGCTTCTGGCCGTTGAACTCGTTCTCCCACGGCCGCGCCACCAGACCGGTCAACGCCACCTGGGTACCCATCGCGAGCTCACCGGAGATGGCCGACTCGCCCACGGTGACCTTGACGACCTCGGCGTTGCCGTTCATCACGAACAGCACGTCCAGCGTCACCAGGAACTCGCCGGTCTGCCGGTCCGCAGCCCGCTCCTGGGTCTTCTGGTTCACGTACTTCGGCTGAGGCGGCTGAGCCACCATCAAAGTCGCGCCGGCGGTGTCCACGGGGATCTGCTGCATGATGGAACTCCCTTTTGGGATGAGCCCCGGGCTGCGTTGTGATCTTGGCGGATGGCACGCAGTCCGGGGCGGCTTGTTGTTGCGACACCACCGAAGCTACTCGCAGAAAAACTGCGGGTCAACAGAAAAACTGCGACTAGTAGGAGAACTCCGAGTCTGCGAGACTGAGTGCGACAAGGAAAGGTGGAGAAATGAACACCTATGGGCTTTTTGTTCGCTTCACGTTGCGCGATGGAGCAGGCGAGGCGTTCGACGCATTGATCAGAGAGACCACCGCGGGAATCCGGGCGCACGAGCCCGGCACGCTGGTCTATGCATGCCACGAGGTCGAGGGCGCGCCCAACGAGCGGATCTTCTTCGAGCTGTACGCCGATCGCGCAGCCTTCGAGGAGCACGAGCGTCAGCCTCACACGCGTCACTTCCTGGCCGAGCGCTCCAAGTACGTCAAGAAGACCGAGGTTGACCGCCTTCAGCCGTATGCCGGCAAGTACCCCGCCGGAGCTGAGAAGTGACAGGTTCAGACACCAAGACTGCCGGCCAGAGAGTTAAGGAGCTGCGTCGCGCCGCGGGCATGTCCCAAAGCGACCTCGCTGCCGCAATGGGCCGCTCCGAGAGCTGGGTGTCGCAGGTCGAAAGGGGCGTACAGCCCGTTGAGCGCCTGTCGGTCCTTCAGGCTCTCGCCGACGCACTCAACGTGCCTGTGCGCGATCTACGGCCGGAAGCCGCCGGCACCGTAGAGGAAGCCGAGCCAGAGGATCAGACGAAGAGCAACGACCTCGACGGACTACGGGTAGCCCTTACCGGTCACCCCGCGCTTGGCAGCCTCTTCCAGGAGTCCCCGACCGAACCGACTCCCTCGATTGCCGACTTCCGTCAGCAAGTCGACGAGGCATGGACTCTGGTGCACGCATCGCGCTATGCGGCGCTGAGCGATCACATCGCCAAGCTACTCCCGAGCATCGAGACCGCAGTACGCCACGCGCCGGCAGGCGACCGCATGGAACTTCATGCCCTACGCGCCAAGGCGTACCAAGTGGCCGCGGCGAGCTTCACCCGGCAAGACCAGGCAGACGCAGCATGGGTCGCGGCCGACCGAGCACTACAGGCGGCCGAACTCGCAGGACAGCCGTTGGAAGTCGTCGCGAGTCTGTTCCGAATGGCCCACGCCTTCATGCGGCAGCAGCATATGGACCAGGCCGAGCAGGCAGCGCAATCAGCTGCGGCCGTCATGGGCCCAAGGACAGAGGCCCCGGCTTGCCCGCCGGAAGAGCTGTCGCTGTTCGGCGCCATGAACCTCGTCCTTGCGGTGATCAATGCGAGAGAGGGCAACCGAGGGCGGACCCATGAGCACATCGAACGAGCGCGCGGAGTTGCGGCGCGGTTGGGCGAGGACCGCAACGACTTCGACACGGAGTTCGGGCCGACGAACGTCGAGATCCACGCCGTAAGCACGGCAGTGGAATTGGGGGACGCGGGGCTTGCCCTGGAGGTAGCCAAGCACGTTGACGCATCGGGTCTTTCGCCCGAACGGCAGTCACGTTTCCTGCTTGACGTGGCGCGGGCACACGCGCAGCGGCGACACGTCGGCGAGGCCACAGCCGCACTCATGGAGGCCGAGACCCTGGCGCCCGAACAGATCCACGATCACCACTTGGCCCGCGAGGTCATCCGGGACTTGATCCAACTCTCAGACCCTCGTGTCCCCGAGTCGCTGCGCAACTTGGCCGAGCGAAGCGCCGTGATCTAGTGCTGTGACCGCAAAGGTTCGCCGGGTTGGTGGTCGTGGCGTTGAATTTGCGGTGACCGTCGATCCGACCTCTGGAGCCACGGGTGGCTGAGCCTGTTCGTGTGCACAGACTGACCGACCAGGTGGGGCAGAAGCTGCAGCAGATCGTGCGCCGCGGCAGTAGGCAACTGTGGGTCAGATAGTCGGCTTTGGCGAAGCCCGCGTTCCGCGTAGTTCAGCGGCCTGGGGCGGTGTTCTGGCTGGTCAGCGGGTTGTGAGTTTACGCTCCCGGCGGCGGCGTCAGCCCGAACCGCGCGATGACGTCCGGCAGCCACTCCGGCTGGCCGAATTCGAGCCCGTACTTGGCCACGAGTGCCGGGATCGCGTCCGCGGACGGCGGCGGGCCGTCGGCGAGCATCTCGGCCATCTCGCGGAAGCAGTTCTCGAAACCGGCCGGGCTAATGATCTCGATCATGCGGGCAGGGACTGAACCGGCGTTCCACATGGCGTGCAGCTCGCCGCGCGGCTTGGTGATGTAGCCGCCCTGGCCCAGCACGGCTTCGCGGTCGCCAGAGCGGAAGCCGATCTCGCCTTCGGTGACGATCGAGTACTCGTCCTCGCGGGTGTGCAGGTGCGGCGGCACCATCGCGCCGACCGGGAACGGGTGCTCGACGACCGACAAGGCGCCGTTGGTATCGGCACCCCAGAGCTTGAAGACCACCCCTATGGAACCGAGGAAGCCCTCGGCGCCCTCGCCGGGGCGGACGACCGTGAGCGGAGGGACCAGTTCCTCGGTCATGGCGATCACTCCTCTGATCGACTTCGAGAAACACTGGTGTCTTGCTAAGAGTGTCCACCCCGGACTTCCTGGGTCGCATCTTGGCGACCTAGACGATGTACGCCTCGTCGGCCTCGGCCCTCCCCATGCGCCCAATCCAGGCGCACAGCCAAACCGAGGCAAGCGGTGTCAAGCATCAGGTGAGGCCACAGCGTCAAGCATCAACCGAGACAAGACATACGCCACGTGCGGCGACGCGGACAGAGTTTCCCTACTTCATCAAGGCTCGCTGCGCTCGCTCATGCGCCGCCCCTGGTCCACTTTTCAGCCGTCGCCGACATCGGCCAACGGCGCTCATCAATCATCGCCAACCCGACCGCCTCGCACTCCGCCCAAGCGCATCAATGGCCGCTCACGGCCCGCATGCCACCACCACGATCCGACCTCAGAGGAGGAAAGACGCAACAGCAGCCGGACCTCAACGCCCCGGCGTCCAAGACCACCACGCACCCCTTTCCACCCGGTTGCCTACACCAGTAGGTCGGATCAAACCGAGGGCCGCGCAAGCGCGGCGGCGCCGGCCGGTCGCCGCCGTGCCGCCTCCATGTCTTCGCCACCGGCCGCACGTCGCCGCCCGTCCGTCGCCACACGCAGCGGCCACATTCCAACACGGGCACGGGGGCAGATGTGATCCCCAACGATGCAGGTCAAAGACGCTTTGTGTCGCCGAAAGAGGCCGGATCGTGGTGGTCGCATGCGGACCGACGCTGCCAGATGCGCGGGCGTTCATGCGGCCCGCTGATCCCGCACCAGGTCACCGGCCGGACGGCGGACGCAGCCATGAGAAGGGGAGAACCCCGTCGTGGCTGGGGCGGTCGGCTCCACGACTTTAGCCAGCCACTTTGGCGCGAGCCTCGAAGATCATGGCCCCAACGTCGTGCTTTACCGGGCAGGTCCACAGACTGCCCGACTCGCCGGAAGCTTACGGGGCCATGATCACTCGCGCCAAAGCAGCTCCCGGCCAAAGTCGTTCCGCCGACCTCACGGGTAATCGCCTTGTATCGTCCTGGACGTGAACGACAAGGCTCTCAGGGCTATATCACAGTGGTTGTGGACCCTCTCAGTACTGCTCTTTGTGCTTGCGCTCTCCAGCTATCTTCAACCGCAGGCTGCAGAAGCCATGGGGTCCGCCGCCGAGGATGAACCAGTAGCGGTAAGCGCTGCTGTCGCGATCATCAGCGCTGTCACAGGGTTGGTGACTGCCGTTGCTGGCCTGATCACAGCCTTGGTGGCCTTGCGCGCCACACGGACCACCACCGAAGGCACGTCTAGCAACTCCGCGAGCGCCGAACCCTCCGTCAGCAACGACGGCGCTTGAACGCGATCTCCAACTAGGGCCAATTCCGTGCCAGAACAGGCGGGGACTCACGAGGAACTCCGGTGCCCCTAAGCACCCAGCAGCAGAGCCGCCCAGGACGGCAAGGCCGCAGGTCAGCCCTGCCCCCAACCAGCCTCGCTCGGAAAGCGGTGGCGGCTGGCAAGGCTGGTGGTTGTACAGCAGCGAAGTACACCAACCATCGCAACCAACCCCGACCATCACTGGCCCTGATCGACCGTCTGGCGTGCCTGACAGACCTCAGCAACCACCGCGCCCATAATTCGCATTTAGGGATCAAGCGACTTACACTGACGAATAAAGATGGAGCGGTCCTGCTGCCCGCCTGACCCTCAGGGCATGGTCGGCTCGAACACCTCGCACTTGAGGCAAGACCCGATAATCAAACTCCCATTCGACGAACACGGCCCGCCCCTTCAGCCACGATGCAAAGTGGCGACGCGTGTCACACAACGAGCGTCTGTTACGTATGATTGCTCAGTGAGTCACAGGCCCACTAGCGCGGCGAGTTGTTGGTGGGTTCTGATTGTTTTGGCCGAGTTCTTCATGCTGGGGGGCATATGACGACCTTCGACTCCAAAATCCTCGATCGGATGTGGCAGCGCGTCGAGCAGAGCAAGCTCGATTCAGATATTGCATACTTCCATGATCTCATGCTGCTGGGCGAACTCGCTGTAAAACTCATGACTGTGGCCACTTTGGCCTGCGTTGAGAGTGATCGTGATCGGCAGCGCTATAAAATTGAATACCAACTCTCTCGAGCAGACGGGATCGGCGAGTGGGGTCGCGCTTTCAGTGAGGTTCTCGTGGGGCCTGCTAGTGCCTTTATTGCCACTGATGCGCGCCCGTTCGTACGCGAGTTTACGGAGAACTTCCCCCACGGGTCAGATTCATGGCAACGTACCGCAATTGACGCACTGAGCGCTGCGACGAAATCTATCGACGGCACCCTAGAGGAAGCTCCACGGAAGTCCAGCATTCAATGGTGGGCGACAGCGTTTGCCGCACTGCGCAATAGAACGAGGGGACATGGCGCAATCACTGGAGTGAAGTGCTCCGCAGCCGCGCCACTCCTAGAAAAGTCGATAACAGCACTCCTAATGGGCTGCTCAATATTTTCTACACCATGGATATATCTCCATCGGAATATTTCTGGAAAATATCGAGTTTCCCTGATTGCCGGAAATGCGGAGAGGTATTCACATCTTAAGAGCGAAAGAGACCACGCGTATCAGGACGGCGTCTACATTGGGATAGCTGACCATCTGCTGGCCGTTCCGCTAATTTCGAGCGACGTCGACGTCCAAGATATATTCGTCGCTAATGGTGGATACAAGCCGAAATCGACTCAGGTCCTCACCGCAAGCTATGAGCTGCTCTCCTATATTTCGGACACTCGGCATCGGCAAAGCGCAGAAGCTTACCAAACGCCACCCGAGTCGCTTCCCCCCAGCGAAACCGAGGGCAATCCGAATCTCGATGTCGAGGGAAACTCGTTTGCCAATATTCCCCCGGGCCTGCCAGATTACATCAGACGACCTGACATAGAAGATGAAGTAATCGCCCTCCTTAAAGAAGTTGACCGCTATCCAATTGTTACTCTCGTCGGACGGGGCGGGATCGGCAAAACTTCGCTCGCACTTGAGGTTCTCCATAAACTAGCCGAGGCCGGCGACTACTTCGCCATTCTTTGGTTTAGCTCTCGCGATATTGACCTGCTACCTACCGGACCCAAACCGGTTCGTCCCGCAGTCCTCTCGAAAGAAGACATTGCAAGGCAATTCGCCGCGTTGATGCACCCCAGCTCATTCAAGGAGAAGGGGTTCAAAGCAGCCGAGTATCTCGCCCAAAGCCTCTCTGAGCGCGATCCGAATCGACGTCTTTTGCTAGTTTTCGACAACTTCGAGACGGCTGCACATCCAATTGAGCTTTACCAGTTCATCGATTCTTACGTGCGGAGCCCTAACAAGGTTCTCATAACAACACGCATGCGGGATTTCAAAGCAGACTTCCCAGTGGAGATCCGCGGACTCAAGCGCATCGAATTTGAAGACCTCGTGATGAACACTGCCCGTAAACTGGGAATCGAAGGCATTCTAAATCATACCTACATTGAGTCGCTTTACGACGAAACAGACGGGCACCCATACTTTGCCAAAATACTTCTAGGTGATGCCCAGCGAGAAGGCAAGGCCGTACCCGTTAAGCACCTTTTCCTAAACAAAGAGGACTCACTCAGAGCTCTGTTTGAACGGTCTTACGGGCTCTTGACTCCGGCTGCGCAGCGCGTATTTCTGACCCTCAGTAACTGGCGGTCGCTTGTTCCACGAATGGCCCTCGAAGCAGCGCTGCTCAGGCCGCAGAATGACACAATCGATGTAAGCGATGCTCTGAGTCAGCTTGAGCGCTACTCGATGATTGAAGTTGTCACGGATCAGCAAGGAGATGAGTTTCTACGCACGCCTGTCACCGCTAGCGTCTTCGGTCAGAGCAAACTCAAGCTTAGTCCCTTTAGGGCTGCAGTCCTCGCTGATACAGCCCTCATCCAGCAATTCGGCCCAATGCAAGTCATCGATGTTACCCGGGGCATGGCTCCTCGTGTCGAGCGAATGATTAAAGTCATCGACGCACTCCGGTTGCGCACCGAAAGCTATGAGACTCAGATGCGGGCTCTGGAGTACGTTGCTGATCAGTATCCTGACGCTTGGATGAGAATTGCAGAGTTCTACATGGAGAGCCCAAAGGAAGAGGACTGGGTAAGAGCCAGAACGTCAATTGAACGATTCTTGGAGAAAGATAGCGAAAGCGTTAGAGCGCTTCGAAAGCTGATCGGGATCAATCGGCGCTTGTCGGATGTTGCCGGTGAACTGAATGCACGCACCCTCCTGGCCGAGATTCCGGGGGTGGAGTATTCGGAGATCGCTAACGCGGCTAGCTGTTTTGCTCATGCGCAAAGCAATCAACTGATCCAGATGGACCCTGAAGCCCGCCATCTCGCCGTCATGAATCTTATCAGCTTGATGGACGATCGAATTGACGAGGCCACCCCTTCTGAACTCGGGTTCCTAGCATGGCTTTTCATTTACGCGAAGGATGCGATGCGTGCGAGCGAAATCGTGAGAAAGGGATTGGAACGCGATCCGTCGAACCCACACCTCGCCAAGCTGAGTCGCACGCTGAAGGATCAGGGAGAGAGTTAGCTAAGGAGAAACACGCGTACGGACAGAGGGCCAAGCCGCGGGAGCGTCTCAGTCGCACACCGTGGGTGTCCAACTTCGTGACACCGTCGACCGGCAGCACGGACACCTTCGCGTATCTGCGAACCATCACAACAGGTGAGATGCGCAGCGGGCCAAGGCCAAGCGTCGACTCCCAGTCGCTTCGGCACCTGATCAAGAACAGCCCGGCTCCAACTGATCACGCAGAGCGCCTGCGGTCCAGGGCATGCCCTCTTCACGGCAAAAAGGGGCTCGAGAGCTGGTGGGTAGCCGTTGGTGGGGGCGACGCCTTCACGGACAGGCGATGCGCACAGAGCCCCGGGCAGGCTGGGGATATAGATCTATTTCAGGTGGAAGTTGTGTCGAACTCGGCCCTGATGCACGGGACTGCCCCTCTGTGCTGCTAGACATGCAACCGTGCACTCAGCTCTCTCCCCTTCGCAGCTTCAACTTCTGCAACACCTCATGCTCGCCGAAGTCTCACACCCCGATACCGATCCCATGGCGGTGGCGGTGCGAGACCTCGAAGAAGCGAGCATCGCGGACGACGTGCGAACTCTCAGCTGGATGGGGCTGCTGGAGGTCAAGGGTGAGCGTCTGGCCATCACGCCGCACGGGAGGGCAGTGCACTTCGAAGCCGAATGCGCCGTGCTTTCGGCGCGACTGGTCGAGGTGAGCCTCTTCGCGGACGACCTCCAGCGACGCACACCCTCACTCGATGCAGAACTGCACGCACTCCGCCAGCTCGCCAACGGTGCATGGAGCGTGACGGAGGCAGTGGCATACGTAGAGCGCCGGGGCCACTGACCGCGCCTATGCCTCCTCCTCACCGGCCTCGATGGGGAGTTCGACTCGGCGGTGGGGTTTGCGGGCCTTGTCGGGGACCGGCAGGATGCCGACCCCCTCAAGGTCGACTGCCGTAATCGTGGGAGCCGCAAGGATACGGTCCAGCAGGTCCTGCTGTCTGGGGGCGAGGTCAACAAGCCGACGCAGCACGGAGAGCAGTTCGATCAGGTCCCGCGACCAGTTGGCCGGCCAGGACTCGACATGCAGGTCGTCCAAGGGGCTGGTCTTGCGGCTGTTGGGGTTGGCCTTTCGGTAGCCGAACCACTTCTTGATGATCTGCATGCCGCCGACGTCGTAGTTCCATACGTCGGCGGGGACAGGGCTGACGTGCCCGCCGCCCAAGTGCAGGGTGCCGGTCATTTCGGCATACCGAATTTCGGCGGGGACTTCCGTTCCTATGTACTGGTCGTAGCGGAGCCGGCGCGCATCTCCTAGCGGAAAGAGGACGTCTCCGGCCGGTCGGCCATCCTCCGGATCGGCATAGCGCTCCCCGTACGTCGAGGCCCACAAGAGGTGTTTGCCCAGTTGTACCGCCTCACACCACAGGGCGGGATCGCGGGTGAGCGGCAGCCGCACGCCAGGGGTGAGGAGCGCCTCGGTAAACCGCTTGGTGAATCCGGCGTGCCCGGCTACAGCGGCCGCGTATGCAGCCAGATCGTGCACCGTGACGTGGTCGAGGCCAAGTTCGGCGGCGAGGTAGGCGAGGAGACGCGGGTGCACGTTGGGGGTGCCGTCCGGGTGGAGGATCGGCATGATCTTGCCACCGCGGCCGTTGAAATGGTGGGTGTCGGGGAGCAGGGACGTGGCGACGATCGCCGGACCGGTTTCGATCTCGTGCGAGGACTGCTGGTTCAGGAAGAGCTGATCCGGCTGCATGGCTTCCCACAACTCAGGGCGGGGGCGGTCGACGACACGGCTGTCGGAGATCAGCCACTGCCGGTCGAAGCTGCGCATGGCGATGGGTACCAGGTCAGGCGTCAGGTCTGTTTCGTCCGCAAGTGACCGGAGGTGCTCAGGCTGTCCGTACAACGGAGCCCTGCTGTCGTGCAGTGAACGGTCTCCTGTCTCCTTGAGTAGTTCCGCCTTCTTGACCGGGTCGTCCTCATGGATCAGCCGCGCCCATCGCTTCTCAAGCACCTGCTTGCTGGGGCCGTTCACCCAGGAGCGGTTGGCCTTGATGCCCGGGTTTCCCCAACGGAAAAGATCGTCGAGAGCGGGGTAGTCTTCCCACCCCGTCTCGGTGGTCGGACGGAAGGGGCGGGTGGCATCCGAGTGCGTGTCCTGCCAGCCGTCGTCGTCGAGTCGGATCTCTTTGAGCTGGCGGTACTTGGCGCCTCGCTTGCCGTGCACGGCGCGGTAGTGGATACGGGCGGGCCGCTCAGGATCCGTGTCTTTGCTGCGGACGAAGATGCAGATGGCCAGTGGCTGAGCGACACCCGGGAAGATCCGGCTGGCCACATCCGGGCGGTGCCCTTCCGGAGACAGGTCAATGATCCAGCCCTCGTCACAGGTGCGCCGCAGATAGTCCCGCATGCCGCGCCCGCCGGGCCCGGTGGTGAAGCCGGAGGGCGTAATGAAGGAGACGACTCCCTGCTGGTCCTGCGGATGGGCGTCGAAGACCTTCCACGTGGCCCAGCGCCAGAAGTAGACGTAGAGGTTCTTCAGCACATGCTCATAGCGGCCGTTGCCAGGCCACTTGAATGCCTCGATGGGAGCCACGCCCTGTGCGGGTGTGCCCTTCTCGACCCAGCCGCCGCGGCCCTTGGCCTTGTCGTCGTAGGGCGGGTTACCGATCGCGACTGTGACCGGCGTGCTGGCCTTCACCCGGTTCGCCCGCTTACGGGACTCTGAGATCACCCCGTACGTCGAGGCAAGGGTTTCCTCAGCCAGATACGGGTCGTCCAACGTATCGCTGACAAACAGCTTCATTCCATCCGGCGGTGCGACCGCTTGATGCCGCTTAAGCAGATCAGAAGTCCGCAGCTCTGCGACGGCGAAGGGTCCCATCTGCAGCTCGAAACCGATCAGGCGCTTCGCCAGATCGCCTATCGCATCTGGCGCTGCTCCGGGGCCGATGTTCTCCGCCGCCCAGGCGGCGACATGCTCGATAACCGCGTGAAGGTAAGTGCCCGTCCCCATTGCCGGGTCGACGATGCGCACGCTCTCGTCCGCGTATCCGTCCAAGCGGCTCAAGCGGGTACGCAGCACGTCCTCGGTGAGGCGAACCATCTCCTCGACCACCTCGCGCGGGGTGTAATACGAGCCGCTCTTCTGCCGCAGCTTCTCGTCGTACACCTCCAGGAACGACTCGTACAGGTGCAGATATGCATCCCGCCGGCCCTTACGAATCGCTGCCCAGTCAACTGCGTCGATCACCTGAATGAGCAGATCGAGGCTGACCTCGAAGCTCACCGTGATGTTGTCGGTGAGGAGCTGAAGGGCCTTGCCCATCAGGGCATGTCCGGCATCCAGCCGCCGACCAACCTCATGCAGCCCCACCCCCTTCAAGGAGATGTCCTCGGTTCGTGCCAGCAACAGCGCGAAAGTCACTGCCTGGGCGTAGCCGTCGGCGAAGGTGGCATCATCGGCCGTCGGAAAGAGCAGCTTGCGCCAGTCGTTCTTCAGTCCTGTGAACCGCAACTCCTCGGGTCGCGCGCCCTCCGCTGCATACCTTCCCTCGAACTCCAGTTGCTCCAGGACCGCCGCGCGCAGGAGGCGGCACAGCGGCGCAGTGCGCCGGACCAGGGCGGAAGCTTGACGGATTGGCTCGGGAACCCAGTGCAGGAAGGTCCTGAGGAGACTACTGAACGCTGCAGGCTCACGGGCGGTTAACGAGCGTCCCGCGCTGGCCAAATCGCCCTCGAAGACGACCGGAGTGCCGATCTGCTCCCCGGTGCGGAAGAGCCGCCATTCTGTGCCGTTTGTGTAGAGCACGTTCGGCAGGTCGCGCAGTCGCTCCCACTGCCTCTTGTTACGCCCCGTGAACTTCTCCGGATCAACCGGATGACCAGGGCGCTTGACTTCGATGTAGCCGACGATGTCGCCGTGAACCTCAACCGCATAGTCGGGGCGCACACCTACATCGCGCAGAGGCGTTTCAGAGTGCCATAGAACGCCGTCCATGGCATCGTGACTGCCCACGGTCTCTAGGAGCTTCTGCAGCGGCGGACGGATGGACGCCTCGGGGTCGCCCGGTCCGTTCACCATGTCCTTGCACGACGCACCGAAGGTCGATATGGCCTCAGAGAGCCAGTCGAACTGCTCCTGCGTCACTCCCGCACCCCCACGCGCTGTCGATCACGGCTTGAGAGTATGTCAGGTTCGCAAGAAGGGCGAGACGAAGTCTCCTCGTCACTAGCGGAGTTGAGGGATGAGCTGTCTGGCAGGGCGTCGCGGACTATCTGTGGACGGGCCCAGCTCAGCAGGTCACAGACGTTGCTCTGACCAGCAACGTTTAGTGTGACCGAAGCGCCCTCCGGAGCCGTGTTCACGTCGCCCGGCGGTCGCTACGGCAACAACGCTACGACGCGGGTGCCCTCCGGAGCCGAGCGGAGCAGGGTCTGTCGAGCGGTGTCGCTGGCAACGAAGATGACCATCCGCGTCAGGAGCTTCCAGTCAACCTTGGAGGGGTCAGGATGAATGACTCCGTATGGCCGCCCGTCGACGCAGACTGGCACTCCACATGCCCAGTTCCAGGCGACCCAGTGGGGCCTAAATGATGGTTCCTTTTCTGTCTCCGCACGTATCCATTCGACAACCGCGGAGTGCAGGGCCTGCCATGTGCCTTCTGGGAGGTTCTCCTGCCACTCTTTAACTAAAATGCGGTTGGCCTCGGGCGACTTGCGGGCGCGCCACTCCAAGTTCTCCCGGGCCTGTCGTTGCCGCCCCTCTCGTTCATCTTCGCCAAATCGTGCCGCGACGGCGAGGTGATGAGGCGAGCTCCACACTTCCGACCAGGAACAGCCGCTCATATGGATCTGCTCCGTAGGTCGGTGAACCACCACGCCCCCCTCAACAACCTGTCTCACGAACGTCGAGAGTTTGATTTCTAGGTGGTGCCAGAAGCCATGCTTCCTCAGAGGGCACTGCCAGGGCTTCTCGTGCACATAACACTCTTCGATCTCAAAGAAGGCAGGTCCTGCAGTGACTTGCCAGTCCGGATCATCCGTAGGCGGAGCAGTGACCACTATCGAGGGCACGGCACCATGCCAAGGCAGCAGGCGCGTGGACACCCAGCAAACGCCAACGCCGTCGGCAGCAAGGTGTTGGGTGCGCTCATGGATCTCCTGGAGTGTGATCGCGGATAGCTGCACCTCCCATGCCATCTGGACAGCGCCATCCGGGGAGGACGACAACACATCGGCACGCCAATGACCACCTGGACCGCGCACCTCTAACTCTGCTTGGTGTCCCGCCGCGCGAATGGCAGTGGTCAGCTCCAGCTTCAGCAGGTGATGCTCTAAGGACTCCCCCGCCATTACGCAGTTGGGCCCGCTTGGGTCGTGTGCGAAGTATCGCGTTCGCCGAGGTGAGACTTTGGCATGTACGCGGTGTCCACACTCGGGACAAGTCAGATCAACACGTGGCCGCACTCGATGCACTGCTTCCCAAGACCACCCACACCCAAGATCCGTCAGAGTCGCATCCAGCAAGCCCCGCACCGCATGCCGCGCAGTTAACGACAAGTCGTCACCCCCTGCTTCGCCCACTCGATGGGCAGTGAACTACTCACAGCTTGTCCGCTCTCGATTGCGAAGCCAACCGCAGAGAGGATGGGTCGAGCAGTCACGTGCGAGTACATCGGGGAGCACCGAGCATCGGCACCCTTCGACGCGATGCCGCCGCCTGCCTGGCCCACTACCTTGCCGGCCTGGTCGTCCGCCAACGAAGCCCGTGTCGAATACGTGTCGAAGTTGGCCACTTGGGCGTCACCATTAGCGGCATGCGTGCAGGTCAGGAGGCCAGGACAAGAGCAGTGACCATGGCCCTTCTAAGCGCTTGGCCGCAGGTTCGAGTCCTGCCGGGGGCGCCCAGTCTCCGCCCTCCTTCGGGAGGGCGTTTTTGCTGTTCAGGGGGAGGTCCGGGCGGTGGGGCGGAGCCTGGTGTGGCTGTTGGTCGGGGTCGTCGCGCTCGGGGTCGGGATCGCCTCGGCCCTCCAGGTTCGCGGGGCGCTTGAGCGGGAGCGGGAGTATCGGGTGGCGTCCAAGTGCGCGTCCGTCCCCGTCACTGCCTCCGCCTGCCTCTGGGAACAGGAATTCACCGTCCGCAGCGCCGATACGAACCGGCGGGAACGGAAGAAGTCACCGGAAGCCCTGCTGGTGCTGCCCTCGGGCAAGACCTGGGACGTGACGTTTCGGCAGACCGGTCCGGTGCTCTCCGGGATGGAGCCGGACGACGAGGTCGTCGGAGTGATCTGGCACGGGCGGGTCGTGGAGGTACGGGACGCCGACGGGCGACGGCAGCAGACCTCCGCCGGCCCGGTGGGGTGGCCCGCGGACCGGCTGGGCGGCGCGCTCGCCTGCGTCCCCGGCGGGCTGGCCGCCGTCGCGGGCGGGCTGTGGGCCCTTCTCGCGCGGGGCAACCGGCGTCACGCCGCTGCGGCGACCGTGGTGCGGTGGCACGGTGTCGCCATCGGCGCGGCGGCCCTGCTGACGCTCTGGGCGCAGTCGGGCAACGACTGGCCGATGTGGGCGCTGCCGGCGATCTGGGGCCCGATCACGCTGATCCTCCTCGCCTGCATGACGGGCTTCGTGATCGCCGCCCTGCGCGGCGGACTGGAGGACGACGAGCCGGCCGGCCCGCAGGGGCCGACACCGCCGCCCCCTCCCCCTACGCCGCCGCCCGCACAGCCCTCCCCCTCAGACCCAGGTTCCGATGGATCTCGTACGTCGCCGGTGAGCGGTTCAGGGTGATGTAGTGCAGGCCCGGGGCGCCCTCGGCCAGCAGGCGGGTGGCCATGTGGGTCGCGTGGGCCACGCCGATGCGGTGGCCCTCGGCCGGGTCGTCGCGGGCGTCGTCCAGGCGTTGCGCCAGGTCGGCCGGGAAGGACGCGTTGCTGAGCTGGGCGAAGCGGCGGATCTGGCGTACGTCGGTGGCCGGCATGATCTCCGGGATGATCGGCGTCGTGCAGCCGGCCGCCGTCACCCGGTCCCGCAGGCGCAGGTAGTCCTCGGCGTCGAAGAACATCTGCGTGATCGCGTAGTCCGCGCCGGCCCGGCACTTGGCGACGAAGTGCCCGATGTCGCTCTCCCAGTCCGGTGAGCGCGGGTGTCGTTCGGGGAATGCCGCCACCCCGATGCTGAAGTCGCTGATGTCCTTTACCAGGGCGACGAGTTCATGGGCGTGGGTGAAGCCCTCGGGGTGCGGGATCCAGGGGCCGTTCGGGTCGCCGGGCGGGTCTCCGCGCAGGACGAGGACGTCCCGTACCCCGGCGTCGGCGTACTGGCCGATGATGTGGCGCAGTTCGGCCACGCTGTGGTCCACGGCCGTCAGATGGGCGACCGGCCGCAGCGTGGTGTGGGTCGCGAGCCGCCGTGTCACCTCGACCGTGCGGTCCTTCGAGGAGCCTCCCGCCCCGTAGGTGACCGACACGAAGGTGGGTGACAGCGGCTCGATCCGGCGTACGGCGTCCCACAGGCCGCGGGTGCCGGACTCGGTCTTCGGGGCGAAGAACTCGAAGGAGAACGTGGGCGTGCCGGCCGCGAGGTCGCGGGCGAGCACCTCGCGCAGGGTCGTCGTCGTGCTGCTGCGCAGGGTCGTCGTCATGCTGCTCCCTGGTGGACGCTGGGCGCGGGCAAGGGCGATCGGCCCGTACGGGGCGTCCGTACGGGCCGAGGGGCGGGCGCGCGTGCGGCGCGCGCCGTCACAGCGTGGCGAGGCCCAGTACCAGCGGGGCGGCCGACACCAGCACCAGCACGAAGGGCACCGGAACGCCCTTGACGTCCTTCACCCGCAGGTGGGAGATGACCGCGCCGATGAAGAAGAGCACCACGCCGATGGCGGCGGCGATGCCCAGCGGCCGGTAGAAGATGCCGATCAGCAGGCCCGCGGCACCGGCGAACTTCAGCAGCGCCAGCATCGTGTACCAGCTGCTCGGCACGCCGAGCCGGGTCAGCGTCTCCACGATGTCCTTGTCCTTGACCAGCATGCTGCGGCCGGAGAACACCAGCAGGAACGACACGATCACGGCGAGCACTATGTATGCGATGTACATGACTTCTCCGGGGAGTGGGAGGGGTGAGCGGAGGGGACGGGCGGGGGGAATGGGAGGGGGCGGGGGCCGGACCGGCCTGCCCCCGCCCTCGCCGCGTCAGGCCTCGGGGTTGTACGGGGACTTGGCGCGGGCCTCGTGCAGCGCGTTGCCCCACCAGGCGAGCTCGTCGAGCATCACCTTCAGGGCGCCGTTGGTGCCCTCGGCGTCACGCGGGGCGCCGTCCTCGCCGAACGCCTCCCAGTAGAACGGGAAGGCCAGCCCGTCGCGGATGGTGACGGCGTGCATCTCGGCGAAGACCTGGCGCAGCTGCTCGACGGCGCGCAGGCCGCCGCTCTGGGCGCCGTAGGAGACGAAGCCGACCGGCTTGGCCTGCCACTCGGTGAAGTGCCAGTCGATAAGGGCCTTCAGGGAGGCCGGGAAGCTGTGGTTGTACTCGGGGGTGACCACGACGAACGCGTCGGCCGCCGCCAGCTTCGCGGAGAGCGGGAGCATCTCGGCCGGGCGCACCTCCTCGGTCGCCATGGCGGGCGGCGTCGCCGGCAGGGAGAGCGGCAGCTCGGTCTCGGAGAGGTCGATGACCTCGACGTCGAAAGCGCTGTGCTCCTTGGCCAGGCCGGCGAACCAGTGCGTCACGACCTCGCCGAACCGGCCCTCACGGACCGAGCCGAGGATGACGGCGAGCTTCAGGGTGTTCGTGGACATGCTGAGGTGCTCCTTCATCAAGTGCTTCACATAAGAGGTGAGAAGGGATGAGAGGGGGGTGACCGGGTGGTGGCGGCGGCTTCCGCTCCCGCCGGGAACTCACGCTCCGCCGGGAACTCACGCTCCCGCCGGGGACACCGCGTCGAGCCGGGCCAGTTCGGTGTCGGTGAGAGCGATGCCCGCGGCGGCGACGTTCTCCTGAAGGTGGTCCAGGCGCCGGGTGCCGGGGATCGGGGTGACGGGGATCCCCCAGACCCGGGCCCTGTGGTGGACCCAGGCCAGGGCGATCTGACCGGGACGTACACCGTGCCCGGCGGCGATGTCGCGCAGGACGCCCGGCAGGTCCTCGCGGCCCGGGAAGGTCCGGGCGAGCTGTGCCGAGCGGTCGTCCCGGGCGCTGAGCAGTCCGCGTCCGTTCGGTGAGAACGGCACGACGCCGACGCCGAGTTCGACGCAGTCCGCCACCATCGCCTCGATCCGCCGGGCGCCCAGCGACCACTCCGACTGCACGGCGGAGACGGGGTGCACGGCGTGGGCGCGGCGCAGTTCCGCGCCGCTGACCTCGCTGAGCCCGATGTGGCGCACCTTGCCCTCGGCGACCAGGCCGGCCATGGCGCCGATGGTCTCCTCCAGCGGCACGTTCACATGCGGACGGGCGAGGTAGTACAGGTCGATGACGTCGGTGCCGAGCCGCTTCAGGCTGGCCTCGCAGGACGCCCGTACGAAGGGGGCGTCGCCGCGCATCGACCAGCTGTCGCCGGGGCCGAAGACGACGCCGAAGCGGGTGCACAGCACCACCTCGTCGCGCCGGTGGCGCACGGCCCGGCCGACCATCTCCTCGTTGCGGCCGCGGCCGTACATGTCGGAGGTGTCGATCATCGTGGCGCCGAGGTCGAGCGCGCGGTTGATGACGGTGGCGGCCGCGGACGGGCCGGTCGCCGTGGCCGGTTCGGTCATCCGCATGCAGCCGAGTCCCTGGACCGGGGCGACGAGGCCGGTGGCGCCCATCGGCGCGGTCGGAATTGTCGTACGCATCCCGCTCACCCCTTGTCCGTGCCGGCGGCGGTGCCGGCTACGAGGCGGTTGACGACCAGGCCGGACAGCGCGCACAGGCCGGCCACCGTCCACAGCACGAGGTGCCAGGCGTCGGTGTACTGCTCGGCGAGGAAGGCGTGGGACTCGCCGCCGAGGTCGCCCGCGGCCACCCGTCCTGCCTGCTCGCGGCCGCCGACCTCGGACTGCATCAGGCTGATCAGGGCGGCGCCGAAGACCGCGAGGACGAGCGCGTTGGCGCCGCCGCGGGCGGTGTTGAGCAGTCCGGAGGCCATGCCGATGCGGTCGGGGGCGACGTGCTCCATGGCCTGGGCGTCGATCAGCGCGGCGGCCAGGCCGTTGCCGACGCCGATCAGCAGCAGCGGGCCGATGAGCTGTACGGCGCCCGAGCCCGGGGCGAGCACGGTCATCCAGGCGTTGCCGGCGGCGATCAGGGCGATGGCGAGGGTGATGAGGAGCCGGGCGGACACGCCCTGGTTGACCAGCTTTCCGGCGAGTGGGGGCACCGCCAGGACCGGCAGGGTCATCGCCAGCATCAGGGTGCCCGCGTCGCCGGCGGAGAAGTCGCCGGCGCCCTGGAGGTAGGTCGGCAGGTAGACCAGGACGCCGACGGTGCCGACGGCCGTGGTCAGGGCGGCCAGCAGCCAGCCGGTGAAGGGGCCGCCGCGCAGCAGCGCCAGGTCCAGGACCGGGTGTTCGGTACGCCGTTCCAGGGCGACGAAGACCACGAGCATCAGCGCTCCCGCGCCCAGGAAGCCGAGCACCCTGGGGCTGGTCCAGCCCGCCGACGCCACCTGGTTGGTGCCGTACATCAGGCCGATGATGCCGAGGACGAAGGCGATGGTGCCCGGCAGATCGAACCTGGGGCGGTGCTCGGCGGCGGACTCCTTCAGGAACAGCGTGCCGATCACGAGCAGGAGGCCGACGCCGGCGAAGGCGCCGAACATCGCGCGCCAGTCGAGGGCGCTGACCAGCCAGCCCGCGAAGGTCGGGCCGAAGGCGAGGCCGACGCCGACCGTGGTGCCGACCATGGCGAAGGCGCGGGTGCGGGCGGGCCCCTCGAAGCTGCTGCCGAGGATCGCGCCGCCGCCGGCCATCACGCCGGCCGCGCCCACGCCGGACAGGGTCCGGGCGGCGTCGAGGACCAGGATGTGCGGGGCGAAGGCGGCGGCCGCGGTGCTGGCGACGTAGAGCACCGCCCCGACGGCGAAGATCCGCCGGCGTCCGAAGAGGTCGCCGAGCGAGCCCGCGACGAGCATCAGGCAGGACGCGGCGAGGAAGTACCCGGTGACCACCCACTGCAGGGCGCCGCCGCTGCCGCCGAGGTCGGCGGCGATGCGCGGGAGCGCGACGCTCGTGCCGGACATCGCCATCGGGACGATCAGATAGCCGAGGAGCACGGACCCGAGGGTCAGCGCGGCCCTGACGCGGCCCTCGGAATCGGGGGATCCGGCGCCGGACGGCACCCCTGCCCGGTCGAGCTTCTGCGATGCGCTCATGAAGGTAAAGTACAACGTGCATTGCACTGTGTAAAGTGGTCGTTGTAATCGACCAGGAGGTGCCGCATGACCAGTGCAGACAGCGGGCGGAGCAGGCCGCGCAAGGGGTTCCCGGAGAAGCGGCGGGCCATCCTGGACGCCTCCCGGAAGGTGTTCGGCCGGGTCGGCTACCAGGGCGCCAGCATCGACATGATCGCCACCGAGGCGTCGGTGTCCACGCGCACGATCTACAACCACTTCGAGAACAAGGAACAGCTGTTCTCCACGGTGCTCATCGAGAGCTCGGAGCAGGTCGCCGCCGCCCACGAGGCGATGATCGAGCGATGTCTGGGCCGTACGTCGAGCGCGGCCGGCCTGGAGGCCGACCTGGTGTCGCTCGCCATGGACTGGGTGCGGCCGCGCCCGGAGTTCACCGACCACTTCGCGATCGTCGCCCGGATCAACGCCGAGGGCGAGAACTTCCCCGGCGACCTGCACGACGCCTGGCAGAAGGCCGGCCCGCTGCGGGTGCAGCGCACGCTCGCCGCCCGGATGGCCCGGCTCGCCGAGAGCGGCCTGCTGCGCGTGCAGGACTCCGAACTCGCCGCCCAGCACTTCGTCGTGCTCGTCACCAACACCTGGGGCCGCGGCCAGGCGGGCGTGGACGCGCTGACCGACGCCGAGACGCACGACATCGCGGCGGCCGGCGTCCACGCCTTCCTGTACGGCTATCTGCCCCGGGACGGCGGCTGAGCGCTCAGTGCCCGGAGTTCGGGCCCTGCCCCGCGTTCCACACCAGGTCGAAGGTGAACCGGCGGATGCGCCAGCCCGCCGGGGTGCGGGTCAGCTCGGCCTCGTAGTGCCCGCCGATGTCGAAGTGGGCGGCGGGCTCATCCGGCCGGCGCACATGCACGGCCATCAGATGGGCACGCACCCGCGCCGCGTCCTCGTCGCCCCCGGGGTGGAGTTCGATCGTGTAGTTCCCGGCGAGGTGGTGGGTGCGCTCGAAGGTGGTACGGGCCATCTGCTGGAAGCCCGCGAGCCCCTCGAAGCCCTTGAACTCGCCGAAGGGGAACGTGAGATGGACGTCGGCGGTGAACACCGAGTCGAACCAGGTGTCGTCGTGCCGGTTGGCGTCCAGGTGGTGGACGTAGCGGTCGCACACCTCGGTGATCGCGGCGCGGTCGGTGAGGGTACGGACCTGGGCGCCGAGCTGCGCCAGCTCGTCAGGCGTGGTCATGGCTGCTCCTCTTCTCGGGTGGTCTCTCGGTTCAGTGGCCGGTGCCGCGCCAGCCGCGCGGGCCGGTGAAGCCCCGGTCGCGTTCCAGGCGCCGCCAGCGGGCGACGGCGCGGTGGCGGCGGGAGAGGTCGTCGGGCTCGGCGCCCAGGGCGGCCGTACGGGAGAGCAGGACCGCGGTGAGCGCGGCCAGCTCCTCGGGGCCGGGGCTGCCCTTCTCCACGCGGAACAACTGGGTGGGCGTCATGGTCGCGTCCCCTGTCACTGCGGCGGGTTTCCGTGCTTGCGGCGGGGCAGGTCGGCGTCCTTGCCGGCCAGCATGGCGATGGCCCGGCAGAGCACCGAGCGGGTCTCGCGGGGGTCGATCACGTCGTCGACCAGGCCGCGTTCGGCGGCGTAGTAGGGGTGGACCAGCTCGGTGCGGTACTCCTCGATCTTCCGGCGGCGCATCGCCTCGGGGTCCTCGGCCGCGGCGATCTCCCGGCGGAAGACGACGCCCGCCGCGCCCTCGGCGCCCATCACCGCGATCTCGTTGGTGGGCCAGGCAAGCGCGATGTCCGCGCCGATGGACCGGGAGTCCATGACGATGTAGGCGCCGCCGTACGCCTTGCGCAGCACCACCGAGACGCGCGGGACGGTGGCGTTGCAGTACGCGTACAGCAGCTTGGCGCCGCGCCGGATGATGCCGTCGTGCTCCTGGTCGACGCCCGGCAGGAAACCGGGCACGTCGACCAGGGTGACCAGCGGGATGTTGAAGGAGTCGCAGAACTGTACGAACCGCGCGCCCTTCTCGCTCGCCCTGATGTCCAGCACACCGGCCATCGAGGCGGGCTGGTTGGCGACGATGCCGACGACATGGCCGTCCAGCCGGGCCAGCGCGCACACCAGGTTGGTCGCCCAGGCCGCGTGCACCTCCATGTACTCGCCGTCGTCGACGAGTTCCTCGATGACCGCGCGGATGTCGTAGGAGCGGTTGCCGTCCGCCGGGACCGTCTCGAGCAGGGTGTCCCCGGCGCGGTCCACCGGGTCGGCGCCGCGCACCGTCGGCGGCAGTTCGCGGTTGTTGGCGGGCAGCAGGGACAGCAGGTAGCGCACCTCGGCGAGGCAGGTCTCCTCGTCGTCGTAGACGAAGTGCGCGACACCGGAGACCCCGCCGTGCACATCGGCGCCGCCGAGCTCGTTCTGCGTGACCTGCTCGCCGGTGACCGTCTGGACCACGTCGGGGCCGGTGATGAACATCTGGGAGATGTCCCGTACGGCGAAGACGAAGTCGGTCAGCGCGGGCGAATAGGCGGCGCCGCCCGCGCAGGGGCCGAGCATGACCGAGATCTGCGGGATCACACCGGAGGCCCTGGTGTTGCGGCGGAAGATCCCGCCGTATCCGGCGAGCGCGGACACGCCCTCCTGGATCCGGGCGCCGGCCCCGTCGTTGAGGGACACCAGCGGCGCCCCGGCGGACAGGGCCATGTCCATCAGCTTGTGGATCTTCTGCGCGTGGGCCTCGCCGAGGGCGCCGCCGAAGATGCGGAAGTCATGGGCGTAGACGAAGACGGTACGGCCGTCGACGGTGCCCCACCCGGTCACCACCCCGTCCGTGTACGGCCGTTTGGCCTCCAGCCCGAAGCCCACGGCGCGATGCCGGCGCAGCGGTTCGACCTCGGTGAAGCTGCCCTTGTCCAGCAGGAGCCCGATGCGTTCGCGAGCGGTCAGCTTGCCCTTGGTGTGCTGGCGCTCGGTGGCCTTCGGATCGGGGCCCTCGCGGGCCTGTTCCTTGATGCGGCCGAGTTCCTCGACGCGGCCGGGCGTGGTGGTGGTCTCCCCCATGTCACTCACTCCTCGTGTGTCGGTGTCGCTGTCGGTACGGGCGGCGCGGGCAGGGCCATGGACAGGACCGGCTCGGCGGCGGCGATCGCCTCGGCGGCCGCCGGCCTCGGCAACTCGGCGATCCGGTCCGGGAGTTCGTGGAGTACGGCGCGGTGGGCGGTCGTCGCCTCGACCGCGAGCGCGGACACGTGATCGGGGCAGCCGTGCAGGCCGGCCACGAGCCAGCCGTCAGGTGCGCGGTGGCCTCCGGCGTTCGAGTGGACCCCGAGGTAGTGGCCGCCGATGCCGTGGCCGAGTCCGGTCCCGAGGCCCTTGAGGTACGCCTCCTTGCGGCTCCACAGCTCCGCGAAGACCCTCGGCCGCCGGTCCTCGGGCGCGCCCAGCACCTCGCGGCGCTCCGCCGGGTGCAGCCGGGGCAGGCACAGCTCCACCGTCGGTGCGTCCGGCACCCGTTGCACGTCCACGCCGACGGGACTCGCGGCCACGCCGAACAGGACGAGGCCGTAGCTGTGGGACAGGGAGAAGTGCAGCGGGCCCGGCAGGACGGGACGGCCGTGCGGGCCTCCGCAGTAGGGGCAGGGGGCCCTGCGCAGCCGGAGCAGGGCGGGGGCGATGCCGGTGTACGCCGACAGCAGCCGGCGCAGCGCGATGTGCGCGTGCAGATAGACCAGCCGCGCGTCCGCCCGCAGGAAACCGGCGGCCCGGCGGCGCTCCTCCGAGTCCAGCTCGCTCATGGACGGCGGTTCCTCGGTGGGCGGGCGCAGGGCCCACAGGTGGAGCTCTCGGGGGGCGTCCGACCGCAGGGCGCGCAGGGCCGGTGCCGTGGTGGCGGGCCGGGGTGTCATGTCGTACCGCCTCTGGTGGAGTGCCTGGGTTCGCGGGACGGCGGCTCCTGTGCCAGGGGGTCGTCCTCGCCGCTCCCCCGCCGCTCCACGACCAGGGCCACAACCGCCGCCCCCACCGACACCAGGCCGCCCGCCAGCAGGCCCGCGCGTGCCCCCAGTTGCTGGGCGAGCCAGCCGATGAGGAGGGCGCCCAAGGGGGTGGAGCCCTGGAGGATCAGGGTGTAGAGGGCCATCACCCGGCCCCGGTAGTCGGGGTCGCTGCCCAGCTGGATGCGGTGGTTGGCGGCCTGGGCGAAGTACAGGGAGGCGAAGCCGGTCAGGGCCAGCAGGAACAGCGCCGAGGTGAAGCCGGGGGCCCACGCGGCCGTCGTCTCCAGGACGCCGAAGGCGAGCGCGGAGAGCACGACCGTACGGGCCGGCGGGCGGGAGCGGCGTCCCGTGCCGACCAGCGCGGCGAGCAGCGAGCCGGCCGCGAACGCCGTGGTGAGCAGCCCGAAGGAGGCGGCGTCGGCGTGGAACACGGTCTTGGCGAGCAGGGGCAGCAGCAGCTGGAAGTTGAGGCCGAACAGTCCGACGACGGCGATCAGCGCGACGGGCAGCAGCAGGTCCGGGCGGGTCGTGACGTACCGCAGCCCGTCGGCCACCCCGCCCTTGACGGCCGACCGCCCCGAGCGGTGCAGCTCGGACGTCCGCATCAGGCGCAGCCCCACCACGGTCCCCGCGTAGCTCACCGCGTTCAGCAGCATCACCCAGCCGGTGCCGGACGCCCCGATCAGCAGCCCCGCCAGGGCGGGACCGGCGACCCGGGCGACGTTGAAGTACGCGGCGCTCAGCGAGGAGGCGTTGGGCAGCAGCTCCGCGCCGACGAGTTCGCTGACGAAGGCCATCCGGGCGGGTACCTCGACGGCGTTGACGGTGCCGAGGGCGAGCGCGAAAAGGTAGACGTGCCAAAGGCGGGCCGCGCCGGTCAGGTCGAGCAGCGCCAGGCTCAGGGCCAGCGCGGCGGAGGCGGTGTTGGCCCACATCAGCAGGCGTCGCTTGTCGTGCCGGTCGGCGAGCCGGCCGCCGTACAGGGTGAACAGCATCAGCGGCGTGAACTGGAGCGCCGTCACGGTCGCGAGCGCCGAGGCGGAGTCACCGGTCAGGGACAGCACCAGCCAGTCCTGCGCCACGACCATCATCCAGGTGCCCGCCACCGAGACGAGCTGGCCGGCCGCGAAGAGGCGGAAGTTGCGCACGGACAGGGAGCGGAGGCCGCTGGGGAGTGTCATGCCGAACATGGTGGGCACCGCGGGTCAGCGTCCGGTCGGGGCGCACTCGCGCTGGGCGAGACACTCCTCCAGGAAGCCGAGGGCGCGCAGATGGTAGGAGCGGGCGGCCCAGCCGAGGCTGATGTTGTGCCCGGCGCCGGGCAGCCGGTCGACCACCACGCGCGGCGCGCCGCCGAACTCCGCCCGCAGCGCCGCGAGGGTGTCGTCGTCGTGCCGCCACCAAGCCTCGTACTCGGCGAAGGTGAGCCGCACCGGGACCCGGATCCGCGCGGCCAGCGACGCGAACGCCTCCGGCCAGCGCGGCGCCTCCTCCCGCTCCCGCGCGGGCATGGGGGCGACCAGGGTGTCGCTGTCGCGGAAGGTGCCCGGCGGATACAGGCGCAGCTTGCCCCAGTTGCGGCTGAAGTGCCCGTGGCCGCGTTCGTCGGGCAGTTCGCGCGGGGTTACGGCGTAGCGGTGGCCGAGGCCGGAGACGTCCAGGCCGAGCAGGGCGCCACCGCGCTCCCCGGCGGCCGCGGTGAGGGCGAGTTTGCCGCCGTAGGAGTGGGCGAGCAGGAACACTCCGGCGCCGGTGTCGTGGCGAAGGGCGAGGTCGTCGAGGGCGGCGTGCAGGGCGTCCGCCTGCTCGGCGAGGCGCTGGCCGTCCGGCAGGGCGCCCGCGGAGGCGCCGTAGCCGGGCCGGTCGACGGCGACGACGGTGTAGCCGAGCCGGGCGCCGAGGCCGAGCAGGGACTGGCCCGGGTGGGAGCGGCCGTCGAAGTAGCCGGCGCTCATGCCACCGCCGTGCAGGGCGACGACGGTGGCGCGCGGGGTGCCGTGCGCGGGTTCGGCGAGCAGCGCGGACAGGGTGAGTCCGGCGGCGTCGAGGGTGATCGGGCGGATGCCTGAGGTGGTGGCGGGGGCGGTGTCGCACCCGAGCTGCGTCACAGCTCCACCGCGCCGGCGTCGATGCAGGACAGCAGGGTGCGGGCCTGGACGTTGACGTAGTGCCCGTGGGCGGTGAGCGCGCCCAGCTGGCCCGGGGTCGCCCACTGGTAGCCGGCGGGCGGATCCAGCGGGGTCTCGGTGTCGTCGGTCTCGATGAAGAGGTAGCGGCTCTCGGCGTTGAGGAACCTGCCGCCCTCCTCTGAGTGGATCGCCGCGTACCGGACGCGGTCGGCGGGGGCGTCGAGCGCCAGGTCCAGGAACGGCGGGCGGTCGGCGGGCGGCAGGTGCTCCCAGTTGCCGGGGTTGGCCTGCACGGTCGGCGCGAGTTCCACGGTGTCCAGGAACCCGGCCTCCACCTTGGCGTTGACCAGCAGGTGCGGTACGCCGCCGATGCGCCGGTACAGGAACGCGGTGACGCCGGTGCCGGTGGGCTCGAACAGCGGCTGGTCCCAGCCGGTGACCTCGCGGTTGCCGGCCTCGACGCGGACGCCGACGACCCGGAAGTAACGGCCGTCGGACCGTTCGACCACGTCGTCGCCGCGGTGCCAGCCCTCGACCTGGTCCAGCGGGATGCGCCGCATGTCCACATCGTGCCGGGAGCGTTCGACGGTGAACCAGGACTGCAGTTCGGCGTCGCTGAGCAGGGCGCCCTCGGAGGTGTGCACCGGCGGGAAGCAGGCGATGACGGTACGGGCGTCCATGTTGACGAGGTTGTCGCGGCGCAGCAGTTCGCCGAGCTGTCCGAGGGTGAGCCAGCAGAAGTCGTCGTCGAGGGGGACGTCGGTGTCCGGGCCGGCCTCGACGAGCATGTTGCGGTTGGCCTTGCGGTAGAACCAGGAGCCGTGCTCGGACTGGAGCACGTCCGCGTGGACCAGGGCCCGGTCCGCCCCGGCGAAGTACTCCAGGTACTTCACCCGCGAACCGCGGTGCACGGTGGAGTAGTTGCTGCGGGTGGCCTGCACGGTCGGCGAGAGCTGGAGGACGTTGCGGTTGCCGGGCTCCATCTTGGCCTGCATCAGGAAGTGCAGGACGCCGTCGAACTCCTTGGCGAGGATGCCGAGGATGCCGACCTCGGGCTGCCGGATGATGGGCTGCTGCCAGGAGCGCACCGAGCCCTCGCTCAGGGTGACGTGCAGCCCTTCGACGCTGAAGAACTTCCCGGTGTGGTGGACCAGGTTGCCGGTGCCCTCGGCGAAGGACCAGCCGTCCAGGGCGCCGAGCGGGCGCCGCTCCACCCGGAAGCGGTGGGCGCGGGCCCGGCCGGCGAGCCACTCGTCGACGTCGGCGGTGCGCAGGGCGTGCCCGGCGCCGGTGGCTGCGGCCGAGCGGGCCAGGCGGGCGGCCAGGTCCTCGGCGGCGCGGGAGCGCAGTGAGGGGGCGACGGGTGCGGTCACGACAGGGCCTCCTCGCCGCCGGAGACGACGAACGCGACGGTGCGGGCGAGCGCCTCGTCCAGCTCCGTCACGGCACTCCAGCCGGTGGCGGCGGAGAACGCCGAGGCGTCGATGGTGACGCTGCGGAAGTCGCCGGGCTCCGCGTGCGCGGGCGGCGGCACGGACACCACCGGCACGGCCGGCTTGCCGGTCTGCCCGGCGACGAGGGCGGCGACCGTGCGGAAGACCTCGCCGAGGGGTTCGCCGCGGCCGGTGCCGAGCAGCCAGTGCCGGCCGGCGAGCGCGTCCGGGTGGTCGACGGCGGCGGCGAAGGCGCGGGCCACGTCCTCGACGTAGAGCAGGTCGCGGCGGACCGTGCCGTCGTGCCACATGGTGATGGACTCCCCGGACAGGGCGCGGCGCGTCATGAAGGTGACGACGCCCTTGTCGCGGGCGGTGGAGTCGGGGCCGTAGCCGAAGACGGTGGGCAGCCGGATCGCGGCGCCGCGCAGCACGCCCTCGGCGTCGGCGGCGAGCAGCAGCCGTTCGGCGGCGAGCTTCTGCCGGTCGTACTCGCCCTTGGGCCGGTCGGTCTCGGTGCCGTCGAGGACCTCCTTGTCCAGCGGTCCGGCCTGCGAGGCGGCGCCCGCCCACAGCACGGTGACCGGGGACCCGTCGGCGGTGCGGGCGTCGCGCAGGGCCTCGACGAGGTCGCGGACCAGGCCGACGTTGACGCGTTCGGCGGCGGTGTCGCCGTCCTCGACGCGCCAGGTGGTGGCGCCGGCGCTGTACAGCACGGTGTGGATCACCACGTCGGCACCGGCGACGGCCTCGGCGACGGCGCCCGGCTCGGCGAGGTCGACGGCACGCACCTCGACGTCGGCGCGGGCGCCGGCGGGGACGGGCGCGGGGCGGCGGGAGACGGCGCGGATCCGCAGCGGGCGGCGGGCGAGTTCGCGCAGCACCGCCGAGCCGACGAAGCCGGTGGCGCCGAGCAGGACCACGAGCGGGGGGTTCACGGCCACAGCTGTGCCTCCACTTCCCGGCAGGCCTCGTACGTGGGCAGCAGGCCCCGCTCGCGGGCCTCGGCGAGAGTGGGCGCGCTCAGGTCGCGCTGCGACTGGGCGGCCGTGAGCTCGGCCGGGAGCGGCAGGCCGAGCTCGGGGTCGAAGGGGCTGACGGCGCGCTCGTTCTCGGGGACGTAGCCCTCGGACATGACGTAGACGACCATCGAGTCGTCGGCCAGCGACAGGAAGGCGTGGCCGACGCCGACGGGGATGTACAGGGCGCGGCAGTCGTCGCCGCCGATCTCGGTGGCCTCCCACTGCCCGAAGGTGGGCGAGCCGACCCGCAGGTCGATCAGGAAGTCCTGGACGCGACCGTAGGGGCAGTAGACGTACTTGGCGCGGCCGGGAGGGGTGGCGGTGTAGTGGATGCCGCGCAGCACGCCGCGGGCGGAGAGGTTGTGGCTGATGTCCTTGACGGGGAACAGCGGGCGGCCGGTCGCCTCGGTGAACGCGGCCTCCTGGTACGGGGAGGAGAACAGGCCCCGGTCGTCCTTGTACACCGGGGGCGTGAACTCGAAGGCACCCTCGATGCCGAGCTTGTGCACCTGCACGGCGCTCACTCGCCTTCCTGGTTGAGAGGCTTGACGCCGACGAAGAGGCCGTTGCCGGGGTACTCACCGGTGACGTACTCGACCGTGAACCCGGCCTCGGTGAAGGCGGCCTCGTACTGGGCCCTGCTGTAGAGGGCCATGACATGGGTGTCGTCGAAGTGCCGGACGTCCTGGCCCGGCTTCGCGACCAGGTAGTGCACGTCCATGCGGCTGGCGTCGCCCGTGTCGTGCAGAACGGTGTGGGAGACCCGGGCGACGGTCATGCCGCCGTGGGTGACGACGCTGCCGCCGACGTGGTCCGGGGTGAAGTTCTCCGGGAACCACCAGGGTTCGAGGACGGCGACGCCGCCCGGGGCGAGGTGGTGCGCGAACGTGCGCAGGGTGGAGCGCAGTTCGTCCTCGCCGGTGAGGTTGCCGACGGCCGCGAAGAGGCAGGCGACGGCGTCGAACCGGCGCCGCAGCCGGAAGGTGCGCATGTCGCCGCGCTCGACGGGGATGCCGGGGTGGTTGCGGCGGGCGACGTCGAGCATGCCGTCGGCCAGGTCGATGCCGCGCACCTCGCCGAACTCCTCGGCGAAGTGCGTGAGATGGCCGCCGGTGCCGCAGCCGACGTCCAGCAGGGACGCGGCGGCCGGGAAGCGGGAGCGGATGTGCTTGGCGACGACGGCGGACTCGGCGCGGTAGTCCTTGCCGCGCCCGTTGTAGATCGCGTCGTAGATGTCGCCCGCGTCGTAGATGCCCGTGGGCCCGGCTGCCTCAGACACGCGCGAGCACCTCCCGCAGCGCGCCGATGACCTTGTCCTGGAGCCCCTCGGACAGGGACGGGTACATCGGCAGCGAGAAGATCTCCCCGGCCAGCTTCTCCGTGACCGGCAGGGAGCCCTCGGGCCGGCCCAGGTGCTCGAAGCCGGACATGGTGTGCACCGGCCACGGATAGCTGATGTTGAGGTGGATGTCGTACGCCTTGAGCGCCTCGATGATCGCGTCCCGCTTCGGGTGCCGGACGACGTACACGTAGTAGACGTGCGTGTTGCCGGGGTTGGTGGCGGGCAGCAGCAGTCCGCCGGGGCCGGTGACGTCGGCGAGCTGCTCCTCGTAGCGGCGGGCGACGGCGTTGCGGCCGGCGACGTAGGCGTCGAGACGGGTCAGCTTGCGGCGCAGGATCTCCGCCTGCACCTCGTCCAGGCGGGAGTTGTGGCCCGGCGTGCGCACCACGTAGTAGACCTTGTCCATGCCGTAGTAGCGCAGCTGCTTCATGGCCCGGTCGGTCGTCTCGTCGGCGGTGACGACGGCGCCGCCGTCGCCGTAGGCGCCGAGGACCTTGGTGGGGTAGAAGGAGAAGGCCGCCGCGTCGCCCATGGTGCCGGTGAGCCGGCCGTGGTGGCGGGCGCCGTGCGACTGGGCGCAGTCCTCCAGGATCTTCAGCCCGTGCTTGTCGGCGATGCGCCTCAGCGGTTCCATGTCGACGCTCTGGCCGTACAGGTGGACCGGCAGCAGCACTTTGGTGCGGGGCGTGATGGCGGCCTCGACCTGCTCGGTGTCGATGAGGAAGTCGTCCTCGCGGACGTCCACGAACACCGGCGTGGCCCCGGCGCCGACGATGGCGACGACGGTCGGCGCGGCCGTGTTGGACACCGTGATGACCTCGTCGCCGGGGCCGACGCCCAGCGCCTCCAGGGCGAGCTTGAGGGCGTTGGTGCCGTTGTCGACGCCGGTGGCGTACGGCAGCCCGTGGTAGGCGGCGAACTCGGCCTCGAAGCCCTTGACGCTCTCGCCGAGCACCAGCTGACCGGACCCGAACACCTTCGCTACGGCGTCCAGGATGTCGTCCTTCTCGACTGCGTACTCCGGCAGATAGTCCCAGACTCGGGTGGTCACGCGATCGCCTCCTGCTTGAAGTTGCTCGGGGTTCGGTCGGGGCCGAGGCCGGGCCCGGTCTCCCGGGCGGCGGCCGGGCCGTGGGCGGCTTCGATACGGCGGAGCAGATCGGCCCCGGTCAGCACGTACTCCTGGGTGCCGACGGTCTCCAGCACGACGGTGGCCAGCGCGCAGCCGAGCCGGGCGGCCGGCTCGGGCGCCAGCCCGCGGGCGGTCCCGGCGAGGAATCCGGCGCGGAACGCGTCGCCGACGCCGGTCGGGTCGACGGCCCGGTCGGTCGGTACGGCGTCGACGTGCAGCCGCTCCCGGCCGGCGCGGGCGATGTCGACGCCGTCGGCGCCACGGGTGACGAGCCAGCCGCCGGTGCGCTCCAGCACCTCGTCCTCGGTCCAGCCGGTGCGCTCCAGGAGGAGGGCGGCCTCGTACTCGTTGGTGAACAGCAGCCGTGCCCCGTCCACGAGTCGGCGTACCTGCTCGGTGGTGAGCCGGGCCAGCTGCTGGGAGGGGTCGGCGGCGAACGGGATGCCCTGCTGCCGGCACTCGTCGGTGTGCCGGAGCATGGCTTCGGGATCGTTGGGGCCGACGACGACCAGGTCCGGGCGTCCGGTGCGTTCGGCGACGTCGGCGAGGCCGATGCGGGAGGCCTCCGCCATGGCGCCGGCGTAGAACGTGGCGATCTGGTTGTGGTCGAGGTCGGTGGTGCACACGAAGCGGGCGGTGTGCAGGGTCTCGCTGACCAGTACGGCGTCCGTGGCGACTCCGTTCGCGCGCAGCCAGGCCGCGTACTCCGCGAAGTCGGCGCCGGCCGCGCCCACCAGCACCGGATCCAGTCCGAGCCGGGCCAGGCCGAGGGCGATGTTGGCGGCCACTCCCCCGCGGCGCACCTCCAGGCTGTCCGCGAGGAAGGACAGGGAGACCCGGTCCAGCCGGTCGGCGACGAACTGCTCGGTGAACCGGCCCGGGAAGGACAGCAGATGGTCGGTGGCGATGGAGCCCGTGACGGCGATGCGCATCAGGCCCCGGCCGCCTTCCGCAGCGCCTCGACCCGGTCGGTCCGCTCCCAGGTGAACTCCGGCAGCTCGCGGCCGAAGTGGCCGTAGGCGGCCGTCTTGGCGTAGATCGGGCGCAGCAGGTCGAGGTCCCGGATGATCGCGGCCGGACGCAGGTCGAAGACCTCGGTGATGGCGGCCTGGATCCTCGCCACGCCGACCTTCTCGGTCCCGAAGGTCTCGACGAACAGGCCCACCGGTTCGGCCCTGCCGATCGCGTACGCCACCTGGACCTCGCAGCGGGCGGCCAGACCGGCCGCTACGACGTTCTTGGCGACCCAGCGCATCGCGTACGCCGCCGAACGGTCCACCTTGGACGGGTCCTTGCCGGAGAAGGCACCGCCGCCGTGCCGGGCCATGCCGCCGTAGGTGTCGATGATGATCTTCCGGCCGGTCAGGCCCGCGTCACCCATCGGACCGCCGATCTCGAAACGGCCGGTGGGGTTGACCAGGAGGCGGTAGTTCTCGGTGTCCAGCTTGATGCCCTCGTCGAGGAGGGCCTTGAGCTCCGGCTCGACCACGAACTCGCGGATGTCGGGCGCGAGAAGGGTGTCGAGGTCGATGTCGCTCGCGTGCTGCGAGGAGACGACGACCGTGTCGAGGCGTACGGCTCGGTCGCCGTCGTACTCGATGGTGACCTGCGTCTTGCCGTCCGGGCGCAGGTAGGGGACGGTGCCGTTCCTGCGGACCTCGGTCAGGCGCTTGGACAGGCGGTGCGCCAGGAAGATCGGCAGCGGCATCAGCGTCGGCGTCTCGTCCGTGGCGTAGCCGAACATCAGGCCCTGGTCGCCCGCGCCGCCGGTGTCGACGCCTTGGGCGATGTCCGGGGACTGGGCGCCGATCGAGACGGACACTCCGCAGGAAGCGCCGTCGAAGCCCTTCTGCGAGGAGTCGTAGCCGATCTCCAGGACCTTCTCGCGGACCAGCTGGGCGATGGGCGCGTACGCCTTGGTCGTCACCTCGCCCGCGATGTGCACGAGCCCGGTGGTGATGAGGGTCTCGACGGCGACGCGGGAGGTCGGGTCCTGGCGCAGCAGCGCGTCCAGGACGGTGTCGCTGATCTGGTCGGCGATCTTGTCGGGGTGGCCCTCGGTGACGGACTCCGAGGTGAACAGGCGTACAGCCATGGGGGTTTCCTCCGTTGGGTGGGGACGGGCCGCGGCGGGTGTCAGCGTCCGGGGGCCGCCGGGCCGAACCAGCGCTCCAGCGCGTCCGTCGCCCGCTCGCCGTCGGCGGAGGTCCAGGCGACGTACCCGTCGGGCCGCACGAGGACGGCGGCGGCGCCGGCGAACGGGTCGGTGCGCCTCTCGGCGGCGTCGAGGGTCGCGGTCACCGTGACCACGCGGTCCTTCCAGCCCTCGGCCATGGCGCGGACCTCGGCGTCGTCGGCGAGGTCCAGCAGCACGCCCTGCGCCGCGTGCAGCAGTTCGGCCGTGGTCGTGGTGGCGCCGGCGGCGGTGCGCAGCGCGCGGGGCGGCAGCCGGCGGCCCAGCAGGGGGTGGCTGCCGGCGCCGAGGTCGTAGCGGAGGTCGAGGTGGCTGACCGAGCCCGCCAGATGGCGTTTGACGTCGTCGTACGCCATGAGTTCGGTGAGGAGTTCGCGCAGCGGGTCGGCCTCCTCGCCGCCGAGGAAGACCATGCCCTGGGCGCGGGTGTTGCTCAGCAGGCGCTCGCCGACCGGGTGACGTTCGGCGTGGTAGGTGTCGAGCAGGCCCTCGGGTGCCCGGCCGGCCACCTCGGCGGCGAGCTTCCAGCCCAGGTTGACGGCGTCCTGCACCCCGGTGCTCAGGCCCTGTCCGCCGGCCGGGAGGTGGATGTGCGCGGCGTCGCCCGCGAGCAGCACCCGGCCGCGCCGGTACTCGGTGGCCTGGCGGGTGGCGTCGGTGAAGGAGCTGACCCACTCGGCGCTTCCGTGCGAGATGTCCTCGCCGGTGATGGTCCGCCAGGCTTCGGCGACCTCGGCGAAGGTGACGGTCCGGTCGGTGCGGTCGCGGGGCGGGGTGCCGTGCGGGCAGACGATGATGCGGTCCACGCCCTCGGCGAGCGGCGCGGCCATCACCATGCCCTCGGGCAGCTTCTCGCCGAGGAAACGGGGCTTCAGCGAGCAGCCGACGACGTCGGCGAGGTACATCTCGCGGGTGGCCGGGGTCCCGGGGAAGTCGAACCCGGCCGCCCTGCGGACGACGCTGTGCCCGCCGTCGCAGCCGACCAGCCAGCCGGCGGTGAGCCGCTGCTCGCCCCCGGTGCCCGCGAGGGTGACCTCGACCCGGTCGCCGTGGTCGGTCAGGTCGGTGAGCGCCGAGCCGCGCCGGATGTCCGCTCCCAGCTCGCCGGCCCACTGCTCCAGGACCGCCTCGGTCTGCGACTGGGGTACGCCGCGGGCGCCGAAGTGGGCGTCCTCCAGCACGGTGTAGTCGAACTGCACGCCGCCGAAATGGCCGAGCGGGCTGGTCTGCAGGCCGCCGAACCTCGGCAGCAGGCCGCGCTGGTCGAAGGCCTCCATGGCGCGGGCCGTGAAGCCCAGGCCGCGCGACTGCCCCGTGGGCTCGTCGAGCAGCTCCGCCACGACGACCCGTGCCCCGGCGAGCCGGAGCTCACCGGCCAGCATCAGCCCGGTCGGCCCGGCGCCGACGATGATCACGTCCGCGTCCACGAACGTCCCCTCCCTGTCCTTGGTGGTGTGCAGTGCCTGTGGGGTGACCGGCCGTCAGGCGGCGGCCGTGGGGCGCGCGGCGTCCCGGACGGGCCGCCACCACTGCGGGTTGTCGCGGTACCAGGCGACCGTCGCGGCCAGCCCGTCCTCGAAGCCGGTCCGGGGTGCCCAGCCGAGCTCCTCGCGGATCTTGGAGTCGTCGAGGGCGTACCGCAGGTCGTGTCCCTTGCGGTCGGTGACGTGCCGGATCATCGAGCGGTCGGCGCCGCACAGCGCGAGGATCCGCTCGGTCAGGGCGAGGTTGGTCAGTTCGTCGCCGCTGCCGACGTTGTAGATCTCGCCGGCGCCGCCCCGCATCAGGACCAGGTGGATGGCCCGGCAGTGGTCGTCGACGTGCAGCCACTCGCGCCGGTTGCGGCCGTCGCCGTAGACCGGGACCTCGATGCCCTGGAGCAGGTTGGTGACGAAGAGCGGGATCAGCTTCTCGGGGTGCTGGTAGGGCCCGTAGTTGTTGGAGCAGCGGGTCACCGACACGTCGAGGCCGTGGGTGCGCCAGTAGGAGCGGGCGACGAGGTCGGAGCTCGCCTTGGACGCCGCGTACGGGGAGTTGGGCAGCAGCGGCCACTCCTCGGTCCAGGAGCCCTGCTCGATGGAGCCGTACACCTCGTCGGTGGAGACGTGCACGACCCGCTCCACACCGGTCTCCAGTGCCGCGTCCAGCACGGTCTGGGTGCCGAGCGCGTTCGTGCGGACGAATTCGCCGGCTCCGGTGACCGACCGGTCGACATGGGACTCGGCGGCGAAGTGGACGACGGCGTCGTGGCCCGGCAGCAGGTCGAGAAGCAGTTCCCGGTCGCAGACGTCGCCGTGGACGAACGTCAGCCGCGGGTCGTCGGCGGGCAGGTTGGCCCGGTTGCCGGCGTAGGTCAGCTTGTCGAGGACCGTGACGGCGGTGCCCCGGCCCTCGTCGTAGGCGCCCGCGAGCAGCGAGCGCACGTAGTGGGAGCCGATGAACCCGGCTCCCCCGGTCACCAGCATCCTCATGACGCCGCCCCCAGCAGTCCGGGAAGCTCCCGTACGACATCGGCGGGCGTCGGCATGGCGCGCATCTCGGCGGCGACCTCCTCGCTCGCCCCGCGGTAGCCCGGCTCGCCGAGCAGGTCGCGCAGGGCGGCGGCGATGTCGCCGCCCGTGGCCTTGCGGCCCTCCAGCATCAGTCCGGCACCGCGGGCCACCGGGACCTGGGCGTTGGCCCAGCCGTCGTCGTGGGCCATGGGCACGCCGAGCTGGGGCACGCCGGCGTCGAAGGCGGCGTACATGGTGCCCATGCCGCCGTGGTGCACGATCGCGTCGCAGGTGGCGAGGAGCGCGCGCAGCGGCATCCAGTCCACCGTGCGCACATGGTCGGGCAACGGCGAGGGCAGCGCGGTCAGTTCGGCGCCGCTGGTGGTGAGGACGACCTCGACGTCGAGTTCCTCGGTGCCCTTGAGGATGTCGCGCAGATGGGCGCCGTCGCTGTAGAAGACGCGCAGGGAGCCGAGCGTGACGGCGATCCGGGGCTTGTCGCCGCGCCTGAGCGCCCAGTCGGGCAGTTCGGCGCCGCCGGTGTAGGGGGCGTACCGCATCGGCAGGGTGTGGCGGGCGCCGCCCTGGTGCGGGGAGTCCTGGTGGATGGTCTCCAGGGAGGGCGGGCTGAGGTCGATCTCCACCTCGGCCTCGTCCAGGGCGGGCGCGCCGAGGCGCTCGGCGACCGGGGCGAGGCGGTTCAGGGCGGGGCGGAAGGTCGGCCGGCGGGTGCCGATGCCGTGCAGGACGGCGGGTATACCGGCGGCGCGGGCGGCGAGCAGTCCGGCGACGGCGGGCGGGCAGTAGACGACGGCGTCGGCCTTCCAGGTCCGCGCGATGTCGACCAGGCCGTCGGCCATGCCGCCGGCGACCTCGGCGAAGACCCCGGCGACATGCTCGATCACCTCACCCGGGGTGAGGTTCCAGCTCACGTCGGTCTCGGTGAACCGGCGGACGAGATCGTCGTACGGCCGTACCGACCGGCCGTCGTCGGTGGCGACGGTGTGCAGCCCGGCCGAGGCCGCCGTGGTCCGCGCCGAGCCGTTCGCGGCGACGAGCACGTCGTGGCCGGCGGCGAGGGCGGCGTGGGCCAGCGGGACCAGGGGCAGCATGTGCGAGGCCCCCGGGATGGTGGTGAACAGGTAGCGCATGGCTGTGGCCTCTCCGGTCCTGGTCAGCTGGCGGCGGAGCGCGAGTGCCACACGCGGAAGGTGTTCGCCCAGCGGGAGGTGGCCAGGGAGCGGGCGCGCACCCGGCCCTTCTGGACGTCGAGCGGCCGCTGCTCGTCGGGCAGCGTGTGGAAGGCGTCGTAGGACTGCTTGTCGTCCCACTGCGCGTAGTTGACGACGGCCGTGCCGTCGAGGGCGCGGAAGTAGGCGTGGGAGCGGTAGCCGGGGACCGTCAGCAGCCACTCGTCGGGCTTGGCGATGGCGTCGACGAGGGCCTTCTGGTTCTCCGGCTCGCAGCGCAGCACGAAGATCACGGTGTAGTCGTCGCGCTCCGTGGAGATCTCCGCTGCGTCCCCGAGCGAGGGGTGCCGCTGGGCGAAGACCGACTCGGTCTGGATGAGCTGCACGGTGGTGGCGAGCCGGTGGAACTCCGGCACGGTCTTCGTCCGGAACTTCTCCCCCTGGTAGCGCGCCTTGAGGTCCTCGGCGCTGCGCCACTGAATGTAGTTGGCGGTGCCGGGGGTGTCCTGGCCGGCGTGCACGGTGGAGGATATCCAGCCCGGGTAATCGGCGTTGTCGACGATGTCCCGCATGGCCTCCAGCACCAGGTTCTGCTTTTCCCGGTCCTCAGTGTCGAATAGGTTGAACAGGGTCATGTAGCCGTCGTCGGGCGAGATGAAAGGCATGACTCTCCACAGTTCGAGAAGTAAGGGTGGTGAACTCTCAGCCGGCCGCGGCGATTTCCATGACGTAACGGCCGTACGAGGACTTCGCGAGCTTTGTGCCGAGCCGGTGGCAGGTCTCGCGGTCGATGAATCCCATGCGCCAGGCGATCTCCTCGATGCAGGCGATCCGCACGCCCTGGCGGTGCTCCAGGATCTGCACGTACTGGCCGGCCTCGGTGAGCGCGTCGTGCGTGCCGGTGTCCAGCCAGGCGAAGCCGCGCCCGAGGGAGATCAGACGTGCCTTGCCGCGCTCCAGATAGACCCGGTTGACGTCGGTGATCTCCAGCTCGCCGCGCGCGGAGGGGCGCAGGTTCTTGGCGATGTCGACCACGTCGTTGTCGTAGAGGTACAGGCCGGTGACGGCCAGGTTGGAGCGGGGCCGGGCGGGCTTCTCCTCCAGCGCGACCAGGTTGCCGGCGGCGTCCAGTTCACCGACGCCGTACCGTTCGGGGTCGCGCACCGGATAGCCGAAGAGCACGCAGCCGTCGACGTCGACGACCGCGTCCTGGAGGATGCCGCTGAAGCCGGGGCCGTGGAAGATGTTGTCGCCGAGGACCAGGGCCACGGGGTCGTCGCCGATGTGGTCGGCGCCGATGACGAACGCGTCGGCGAGGCCGCGGGGTTCGTCCTGCTCGGCGTAGGTGAGGTTCAGCCCGTAGTCCGAGCCGTCGCCCAGCAGCCGCTGGAAACCGCCCAGATCACGGGGTGCGGAAATGATCTGGATATCGGTGATGCCGGCCAGCATCAGCACCGACAGTGGGTAGTAAATCATTGGCTTGTCGTACACCGGGAGCAATTGCTTCGACATTCCCAGGGTTATCGGCTGAAGCCGTGTCCCGTGGCCGCCGGCCAGGATGATCCCTTTCACTGTCCCTGCCTCCAGGCATTGTCTGCCGGTTCGTGGTCGGGGGAGCCGGTGACCAGCTTTCTCGGACGTGCGGCCCGATTCAAGGGCCGCCAGGTCAGAGCGATGTCAATTTCTGTCAGAAACGCCGAACCAGTTCTTCAGCGCGATTTCCGGCCCGTCGGGCGTGCCTTCCGTGCCGGTCCACACGACGTATCCGTCGGGCCGCACGAGCACGGCACGGGCGGCGCCGAGCGCGGAGTCCGGCGCCGGGCGGGCGGTCACCGTGACGATCCGGTCGGCCCAGGGACGCACGGCGGTACGCAGCCGCGCGTCCCCGGCGAGGTCGAGCAGCAGACCGCGACCGCCGGCGCGCAGCAGATCCGCCGTGTCCAACGACCCTTCGGGCCCGCGGAGTTGCACATACGGCAGCCGGGCACCAAGGAGCGGATCCTCGGCGTCGGCGCCGTACCGGATGTCGAGTCCGGAGATCATCCCCGCCAAGTGCGCCCGCACCGCGGGCCGTTCGGCGATGAGTTCGCCGAGCAGTGTCCGGACCGGCTCCACCTCGGGCCCGCCGAGCAGCAGCAGCGCCTGCGCCCGGATGTTCGCGAGCACCCGCCGACCGACCGCGTGCCGCTCGGCGTGATAGGTGTCCAGCAGCCCCGCCGGGGCCCGCCCGCGCACCTCGGCGGCCAGTTTCCAGCCGAGGTTGACGGCGTCCTGGAGCCCGAGGTTGAGCGCCTGGCCGCCGATCGGCATCTGCTGGTGCGCCGCGTCACCGGCGAACAGGACGGCCCCCCGCCGGTAGCCGCCGAGCTGTCGGTCGGCATCACCGAAGGAGTTCACCCACAGCGGGTCGCCGGAGCTGATGTCCTCCCCGGTGACCCGCTTCCACACCTGGGCGACCTCGCCGAACTCCGGCTCGCCACCCCTCGGTTCGGCGCCGAACTCGTGCACCATGACGCGGGTGACCCCGTCACCGCGCCGGGCGGCGATCGCGAGCCCCTTCTCCAGCCGCTGGAAACGCCGGTCGGGTACGTCGATCCCGGCCACGTCGGCCCGCAGCAGCTCCCGTCCCGCGTCCCGCCCGGGGAACCCGGCCCCGGTCAGCCGCCGCAGAGTGCTGTCCTCGCCGTCGCACCCGACCACGAACCGCGCCCGGACCCGCAGGGCCCGCCCATCGGGTCCGGCGGCCACCGCCTCGACGCCGGCACCGCTGTCCTCGCCCACCCGCACGGCCCGCAGCTCGTACCCCCGCCGCAGGTCCGCGCCCAGCCCGAGCGCCCAGTCCTGAAGGAGCTCCTCGGTCCGGGTCTGCGGCACCTTCCACTGACCGGGCCAGGGGCTGGGCAGCGTCAGGTCGAGCGGTACGCCGCCGAAGTGGCCGCGCGGCTCGTGGGGCGGGGTGCCCAGGGCGTCCAGCAGTCCCCGGCTGTCGAGGAGTTCCATGGTGCGGGCGTGCAGCGTGGAGGCCCGCGACTCGGTGGTCGGGGCGTCCCGCCGCTCCAGTACGACCGTCGCCGCGCCGCCGAGGCGCAGCTCCCCGGCGAGCATCAGCCCGACGGGCCCCGCGCCGACGACCAGGACATCGGTCTCCACTGTGCGCGTGGCCACGGTCAACGCCTGTTCTCGGCGTGGTCCTTGGCGTGGCCGAGGGTGGCCCGGCTGTTGGTGCTGAGCGCGTTCTGCACATAGGCGCGCGCGTCCGCGACGGTGGCGTCGGCGCCGAGGATCCGCGCGATGTTGGCGGTGTTGAGGACGACGGTGTGCTGCGAGGAGGCGGCGACCCCGGACGCGTTCTCCTCGAAGGTCCAGTAGCCGGTGTGCAGGGTCATCAGCGCGGGCAGCGTGACCTGCTTGTAGGCGATCCTGTGGTGCGGGAAGGTCACCCGGTACGACTTCGTGGTGTGCGTGGAGCCGTCCTTGGCGCGGGTGTCCATCTCCAGCGTCTGAAGGCCCGGGGTGTCCTCGCTGAACCTGACCGACGCCACGTGCGGCAGCCGCTCCACCCACAGCCCGGCCTCGTTGACGAAGTCGTAGGCGTCCTTGGCGGAGCCGTCGATCTGCACGGTGTCCTCGAAGGAGAAGGTGATCTCCTCGGAGGCGTGGGCGAGTTCGACGTTGGTCTTCAGCGCGGCCAGCTCCGAGCGGGAGTTGCGGTCGACGGCCTCGTCGATCCACTTCAGGCCCTCGGGGTCGTCGTCGATCGCCCGGTAGTCGTGCAGCAGCCGGATCCGGGACGACGTGCCGGACAGCGGCTCGATGATCCAGGTGCCGCCCATCGCGGCGACCGGCGGGGTGGAGACCTCCTGGCGGAAGGTGATCCGCAGGGCGTCCGGGTCCAGGGTGCGGCGGGAGGTCCAGTTCTTCGCCTCGCCGTTGGCGGTGGCCCAGATGCGTATGCGCTCCTCGCGCTCACCGCGCTCCAGGTGGTCGACGTAGATGGTGGGCGGGAAGATCCGCGGCCAGTTCTCCACCTCGGCGATGAGCCGGTAGACGGCGGGGGCGGGGGCGTCGACGGTGATCTCGTGCTCGACCTGACGTGTCGTCATGGCGCGTTCTCCTCAGCGTGTCAGAAGTTGCCCAGCCCACCGCAGACGTTCAGCGCCTGCGAGGTGATGGAGGCGGCGGTGTCGGAGGCCAGGTAGCCGACGAGACCCGCGACCTCCTCGGGGGTGGAGTAGCGGCCGAGCGGGATCTTGGCCTGGAACTTCTCGAGGATGGCGTCCTCGCTGGTGTCGTAGGCGGCGGCGTACCCGGCGCGCACGCGCTGGGCCATCGGGGTCTCGACGTAGCCGGGGCAGACGGCGTTGACGGTGATCCCGGTCGGGGCGAGCTCGTTGCCGAGGGCCTTGGTGAAGCCGACGACGCCGTGCTTGGAGGCGGAGTAGGGGGCGCCGAGGACGACGCCCTGCTTGCCGGCGGTGGAGGCGACGTTGATGATGCGGCCGCGGTCCTTCTCCCGCATCCCGCCGGTGTTGAGCACCTCGCGCGTCATCCGGAAGACGCTGTTGAGGTTGGTGTCGATGACGTCTTCCCACAGCTCGTCGACGATGTCGGCGGTGACCCCGCCGCCGCTGCGGCCGGCGTTGTTGACCAGCACGTCGACGCTGCCGAAGCGCTCGACGGCCGCCTGCACGAAGGCCCTGACGCCGTCGGCGGACCGCACGTCCACGGCGGCCCCGTCGACGTCCAGCCCCTCCTCACGGAGCTCCTTGACGGTGGACGCCACGTTCTCGGGGGTACGGGCGCCGAGGAAGACCCGATGCCCCTGCTCGGCGAGGAGCCGTGCGACGGCGAGGCCGATACCGCTGGTGGCTCCGGTGACGAGGGCGACCCGCTTGTGCTGCTGCGCCATGTTTCTCTTCTCCCCTGGGGGTTGAGTGGTCTGGTTCGAGGGGTGGGGACGGTGACCGAGGGGCAGGGCTCGGGGGCCCTGCCCCGCGGCCACCGGGTCACATGTCAGGCGGCGGCGCCGACTCCGAGCAGCGCGTTGACGGCCGCGATCAGCGCACGGGGCGTGTGGGCGTCGGTCAGGACGTCGTCGTCGAGCGTGATCCCGAACTCCCGCTCGATACGCCCACCGGTCTCCAGCAACGCGAGCGACTCGTAACCGAGCTCCTCGAACCCGGTGTCGAGAATGCCGCCATCGAGATCGACACCTTCATCGGCACCGGCACCTTCACGCAGGATCCGCTTGAGGTCGTCGAGGGTGAACTGTGTGGTGGACATGTGGGGTTGGTCCTTTCGTGTTCTGGTGAGTTGAGAGTTGGTCTTCATCGCCGGCCCGCACCTGTCAGCCCGTCCGGCGTTTGAGGACGAGGCCGTTCAGGCCGAAGCGGGGGTCTGGGGGCGCAGCCCCCAGGGACGGGACGGGTAGGGGCGGCGGGGGCGAGAAACCCCACGGCGACTACCGCACGGCCCGCACGACAACCGCCGAGTTGAACCCCCCTTGGCCCCGGGCCAGCACGACCGCAGTACGCACCTCGGCAGCCCGCCCCTCCTCACCGACGAGATCCAGCCCGTACTCCGGCACCACCGCACTGTTGACGGTCGGCGGAATCACCCCGTCCGCCATGGCGAGAAACGCCGCCGCCAGATCCAACGGCGCAGCCCCGGAGTACAGCCGTCCGGTCATCGTCTTGGGCGCGGTGACCGGCACACCCCCCACCCCGAACACGGCATTGATCGCCTCGGCCTCGACCCGGTCCAGCTCGGGCACGGCAGCCGCATCGGCGAAGACGACATCGACGTCCCCGGCCCGCACCCCGGCATCCGCGAGAGCGACCTCCAGCGCACGCCGCAACCCGGACTCACCCCCACTGCCAGGACGCGGATCGATCGTCGCGCCGTACCCGGCGATCTCCCCGTACACCTTCGCGCCCCGCTCCCGCGCGGCCTGCGCGGACTCCAGGATGAGGATCGCGCCGCCCTCACCGGGCACATGCCCGCTCGCGTCGGCGTCGAAGGGCAGATACGCGCGCGTGGGTTCATCGCTCGTGCTCAGCCGGTCACCGGCCAGCTGCGCCACCCACCCCCACGGGCAGATGGACGCGTCGACGGCCCCGGACACGATCAGCGCGGTCCCCTTGCGGATCTGCCGCCGCGCCTGCGCGACCGCGTCCAGTCCGCCGGCCTGGTCGCTGACGACGACCCCGCTCGGCCCCTTCATCCCGTTGCGGATGGAGATCTGGCCGCTGTTGACGGCGTAGAACCAGGCGAACGACTGGTACGCGCTGACGTGCTGGCTGCCCAGGCTCCACAGCTTGCGCAGCTCGTTCTGCCCGAACTCGAACCCGCCGGAGTGACTCGCGGTCACCACGCCCATGTCGAACTCGGGCAGCTCCGCGGGCGTCACCCCCGCGTCGGCGAGCGCCCAGTCGGCCGCCACCAGCGCGAGCCTGGTCATCCGGTCGGTCTGCGGCAGCAGCCGGTTGGGCAGATGGTCCTCGGCGACGAAGCCCGGTATCTCACCCGCCAGCCGCGCCGGGTACTGCGACGGATCGAACCGGGTGATCCGCCCGATGCCGCTCTTGCCGCTCCTGGTCGCGTCCCAGAAGTCCCTGGTGCCGAGGCCATTGGGGGACACCACACCGAGGCCGGTCACCACCACGGCCGTACTCGTGGCCGTACTCATGCCGCACTCCTCTCGGGCCGGGCGAGCACCATGGCGCTCTGGAAGCCGCCGAACCCGCTGCCGACGGACAGCACCGCGTCGGTGATCTGGTCACGGGCCGTCAGCGGCACGTAGTCGAGGTCGCACTCGGGGTCGGAGGTGTGCAGATTGGCGGTGGGCGGCACGACGTTGTGCTCCATCGCCAGTGCGGAAGCGGCGATCTCGATGGAGCCGATCGCGCCCAGGGAGTGCCCGACCATCGACTTGATGGAGCTGACCGGGGTCCGGTACGCGTGCTCGCCGAGGCTGCGCTTGAAGGCCGCGGTCTCGTGCCGGTCGTTCTGCTTGGTGCCCGAGCCGTGCGCGTTGACGTAGTCGATGTCGTCGGGGTTCATCCGCGCCTCGTCCAGCGCGACCCGGATCGCCTCGGCCATCTCCGCGCCGTCCGGCCGCAGCCCCGTCATGTGGTACGCGTTGCTGCGCGTGGCGTACCCGGCGATCTCCGCGTAGATGTGGGCGCCGCGCCGCCGGGCGCTGCCCAGCTCCTCCAGGACGAACACCGCGGCGCCCTCGCCCAGGACGAAGCCGTTGCGGGTGCCGTCGAAGGGGCGGGAGGCGCGCTCCGGCTCGTCGTGACGGGGCGTGGTCGCCTTGATCGCGTCGAAGCAGGCCATCGTGATCGGAGAGATCGGCGCGTCGGAGGAGCCCGCGATCACCACGTCCGCGGAGCCCTCCCGGATCAGCTCCAGCGCGTGGCCGACCGAGTCGATGCCCGAGGTGCAGCCGGTGGACACCACCGTGGAGGGTCCCTGCGCGCCGACCGCCCAGGCCACCTCGGTGGCGAAGGAGCTGGGCACCAGGTAGTTGTAGAGGTGCGGTACGGCGTACGCGTGGTCGACGAGGTCGAGGCGGCCGCCGTCACTGACGATCCGGTACTCCTCGTCGAGCCCCATGGTGGCGCCGACGGCGCTGCCGATGGTGACGCCCACCCGGTAGGGGTCGTACTCCGCCACCTCGATCCCGCTGTCGGCGACCGCGCCGCGTGCCGCGACCACCGCGAACTGCGCGGCGCGGTCCATCCGGCGGACCTCCTGCGGGCTCAGTCCGTGCTCCTCGGGATCGAAGTCGATCTCCGCGGCGACCCGGGACCGGAACGGGGAGGGGTCGAAGAAGGTGATCCCGCGGGTCGCGGTCCGCCCCTCGCTCAGCAGGCTCCAGAAGCTCTTGGTGCCGATGCCGCCGGGGGCGAGGACCTCCATCCCCGTGATGACGACTCGTCGCGACGTCACGCGGACGCCTCCCAGTTGTAGAAGCGGGTCGCCATGGCGTCGGCCGGCGAACGCCAGGTGGCAGGGTCGTACGCCTCGATGAACGGCTTGAGGTCGTCGCTGATCCGGATGAACCGCGGGTCGGCCTTCGCCTGCTCGATCAGTTCGCCGCCGTTGTCCGAGTCGAAGTCCTGAAGGTGGAAGTAGAGACCCCGGTACGAGAACAATTGCCGGCGCCGGGTGCCCATTCGGTGCGGCATGTCGCCGGCGTCGAACTCCGCGAACAGTTTTGCCACGTCGATGCTGGAGTCGGGATCCATCCGAGCCACGATCAGAGTGCTGTGCATGCGTCTCTCTCCTCCACGACAGAGTTTTCCCGGTGATTCCACGCGCGGTGACCGGATGAATTCACATCGCATGGCTCTCGGCAGAGTTCCGAGAAGCGCGAGAAAGGGAATCTGATGAATCTGACACCAGGTTCTTGGTTTTTCCGGACGCTTTCAAGGCGGTTCAGGTCAGACGAATGTCAAACCCCGTCAGAAATCAGTCCTTGATTTCGCAGATCGCGGCGCCGGAAGTGAGGGATGCGCCGACCTCGGCGGACAGGCCCTTGATGGTGCCGGACCTGTGCGCGTTGAGCGGCTGTTCCATCTTCATGGCTTCGAGGACGACGACGAGGTCGCCTTCCTTGACTTCCTGGCCTTCCTCGACGGCGACCTTGACGATGGTGCCCTGCATGGGGGAGGCGAGGGTGTCGCCGGAGGCGACGGGGCCGGACTTCTTGGCGGCGCGGCGCTTGGGCTTGGCGCCGGCGGCGAGGCCGGTGCGGGCCAGGGTCATGCCGAGGGAGGCGGGCAGGGAGACTTCCAGGCGCTTGCCGCCGACCTCGACGACGACGGTCTCGCGGCCGGTGTCCTCGTCCGCGTCCGCGTCGGCGGGGGCGGCGAAGGGCTTGATGTCGTTGACGAACTCGGTCTCGATCCACCGGGTGTGGACCGTGAACGGGTCGGCGGAGCCGGTCAGTTCCGGTGCGAAGGCGGGGTCCTTGACGACCGCGCGGTGGAAGGGGATGGCGGTGGCCATGCCCTCGACCTGGAACTCCTCCAGTGCCCGCGAGGCGCGCTGGAGGGCCTGTTCGCGGGTGGCGCCGGTGACGATCAGCTTGGCGAGGAGGGAGTCCCAGGCGGGGCCGATGACGGAGCCGGACTCCACGCCCGCGTCCAGACGGACACCCGGGCCCGACGGCGGGGCGAAGGCGGTCACCGTGCCGGGGGCGGGCAGGAAGCCCCGGCCGGGGTCCTCGCCGTTGATGCGGAACTCGAAGGAGTGGCCGCGCAGCGGCGGGTCGTCGTAGCCCAGGGCCTCGCCGTCGGCGATACGGAACATCTCCCGCACCAGGTCGATCCCGGCGACTTCCTCGGTGACCGGGTGCTCGACCTGCAGACGGGTGTTGACCTCCAGGAAGGAGATCGTGCCGTCCGCGCCGACGAGGAACTCCACGGTGCCGGCGCCGACGTAGCCGGCTTCCTTCAGGATCGCCTTCGACGACGCGTACAGCTCCGCGACCTGCGCCTCGGACAGGAACGGCGCGGGCGCCTCCTCCACGAGCTTCTGGTGGCGGCGCTGCAGCGAGCAGTCACGGGTGGAGACGACGACGACGTTGCCGTGGGTGTCGGCCAGGCACTGGGTCTCCACGTGCCGGGGCTTGTCGAGGTAGCGCTCGACGAAGCACTCCCCGCGCCCGAACGCGGCGACCGCCTCACGCACCGCCGACTCATACAGCTCCGGCACCTCTTCCAGGGTGCGGGCGACCTTCAGACCGCGTCCGCCACCACCGAACGCCGCCTTGATCGCGATCGGCAGACCATGCTGCTCGGCGAACGCGACGACCTCGTCCGCCCCGGCGACCGGGTCGGGGGTGCCGGCGACCAGGGGCGCGCCGGCCCGCTGGGCGATGTGACGGGCGGCGACCTTGTCACCGAGGTCACGGATCGCCTGCGGGGGCGGACCGATCCAGATCAGACCCGCGTCCAGCACGGCCTGGGCGAAGTCGGCGTTCTCCGACAGGAAGCCGTAGCCGGGATGGATCGCGTCCGCACCCGACTCGCGTGCCGCGGTCAGGACCTTGCCGATGTCCAGATAGCTGGTGGCCGGGGTGTCACCGCCCAGGGCGAACGCCTCATCCGCGGCGCGGACATGCAGAGCGTCACGGTCCGGCTCCGCGTAGACGGCCACGCTCGCGATCCCGGCATCCCGACAGGCCCGGGCCACGCGGACAGCGATTTCGCCACGGTTGGCGATGAGCACCTTGCGCACGACGCGTTCTCCCCGTTCGTCACCGGACCGTGAGTCAAAGCCTCGCCCGTGCCGGACCGTCCGTTCAAGGGCGTTCCTTTCAGGAACAGGTCAGATTCCGCAGGCCCTGTGCGGCTGTGTCCGAACAACTTCAGAGGAACGTCGGTAAATCTCAGAGGAATGCAAAATTCTCCAGGTGGACGTATACGAAAGGGGCGCCCCCGCGTCCGGGGGCGCCCCTCTTTCGATCTCGTCCTGGAGCGGCCGCGAGTCTTCGCGGGTCTGCCGCTCACCCCGCGTTCAGCCGCCTTCCCCGCCGAAGCGGAATCCGACGCCCCGCACGGTGACGATCCAGCCACTGCCACCGAGCTTGTTGCGGAGGCTGCTGACGTGCGTGTCCACGGTCCGCCGGGACCAGGAGTCGCCCCAGATCTGATGGATGAGGCGCTTGCGGGGAATGACCGTGTCGGGAGTGGAGGCGAGCATGTACAGCAGGTCGAACTCCTTGCGGGTGACGTCGACCGGACGTCCGTGCAGCGTGACCTCGCGGGAGCCGGCGTCGATGCGCAGCGGGCCGTGGCTCACGACCCGCTCGGCGGGTTCCGGCGTACGCACCCGGCGCATGACGGCCTCCATGCGGGCCATCAACTCCCGGAAGCCGTAGGGCTTTACGAGGTAGTCGTCGGCGCCGGCCTGGAGGCCGAGCACCCGGTCGAGTTCGGATCCGCGGGCGGTGACGGCGATCACCGGGACATCACAGGTGGACCGGATGCCGCGGCAGACCTCCAGCCCGTCCAGATCGGGGAGTTCGAGGTCGATCAGTACGAGGTCGGCGTCCGCGTACGACTGGAGCGCGGCGCCTCCCGAGGCCACGCTGTCCACTTCGTGTCCGTGCCGCTTCAGCGCGCGCACCAGGGCTTCCGCCTCGGCCGCGTTGTTCTCCACGACGAGAACTCGCCAGGCCGTCACCTCCCCACGCCGGGGAGCCGGTATGTGAGGCTCCACCAGATTCGTTGAACGCTGGCTCATTAGTCCCCCTAGCTAGTCCAGCTTTGTCCGAATCGTTCACTTTAGGAACGTCCACTGGAAACCTACAAACCGATCCTCCGGTATGTCAATGATCCTTAGGTCCGTTGACGACTCGCACAAATGTCGTTCAACGGGACGTCAAATCAAGTCCGACGCCGCATACTTCAGCGAAACTGCAGGAAAATGACGCAGTTTTTCCGCGACTTCGCAGGCCGAAGGCGCTTTCGCGGTCACCGGTCGGAGGCTGACAAACAGTCAAAACGGTTTGTTATGATCCATCGCCCTTCCTCACCGGGACTGGAAGCAGGAGGAGCCGAAAGTGAACATCAGGGAAATCACGGTGCGGCTGAGAGGCCGAAGATGATCAAGCAGGAACGAGCCGCACGCACCCGTGACGCGCTGCTGCTCGCGGCGGCCGGGGAGTTCCGGCGGCACGGATACGACAAGGCGAAGCTGTCCGTCATCAGCGCCGAGGCCGGAGTCAGTTCCGGCGCGCTGCACTTCCACTTCGAGAGCAAGGCCGCCCTGGCCGAGGCCCTGCGCAACGAGGCCTCGCACTCGCTGCGCCGAGCCGCCCGCCTCGTCCACAGCCGGCGTACCAGCGCGCTCCAGGCCCTGGTCGACGTCTCGCACACGCTGGCCGACCTGCTCCGGCGCAGCAGCGTCGTACGCGCGGGTTTCGTGCTCAGCTGTGAGACCGAGCAGGGCACGGGACTCGATCTGCGTCAGGAGTGGCAGTGCTGTGTGCAGCAGCTCCTGGCCGAGGCCGACGACGAGCGCACGCTCGCGCAGGGCGTGGCCCAACAGCACATGGCGGGCGCCCTGGTGGCTTCGACGGTCGGGTACGAGGTGCTGAGCAGGTCCAACCCGGAGTGGCTGTCCTGCGTCACCCTCACCGCGTTCTGGGAGCTGCTGCTGCCCACGCTCGCCACGGCCCAGACCCTGGCGCGACTGGAGTCGGCAGGCACGGAGGCGGCGCACCGGGCCTCGGCCACGGCCCTGCGCACGGGCTGTTCCCCGGCCCCCGTCGGCCCGTCCGCGCCCTGAGGTCCGGGTCGCCGTCACAGATCCGTGCCTCCGCTGACGTCCAGGTACTGGCCGGTGATCCACCGGGAGTCGTCGGAGGCGAGGAACGCGACCACGTCCGCCACGTCCGAGGGGCGGCCGATCCGGTCGAAGGCGGAGCGTGCGGCCAGGGCGGCCCGCGCCTCGGGGGTCGCCCGGCGCCGCGCGTTCATGTCCGTCTCGATGAACCCGGGCGAGACGGTGTTGACGGTGATGCCGCGCCCGGCGAGTTCCTTCGCCAGAGCCAGGGTCATGGTGTCCAGCGCCCCCTTGGACATGGCGTACGCGACGGACTCCGGGAAGGCACGCCGTGAGGCGAGCGAGGAGATGTTGACGACCCTCCCCCCGTCCCGCATCCGTGCCAGCGCCCCCTGCACGAGGAAGAAGGGCGCCTTGGCGTTCACGGCGATCATGCGGTCGAAGACCTCCGGGTCCGCCTTCCCGATCGGCCCCGAACCGCTCACGCCCGCGTTGTTCACGAGGATGTCGAGCGTGCCCTCGGCGCCGCCCGCAGCCCCCGTCTGCTCCCGTACCCCCGCGTCGAAGGCAGCGAAGACGGCGTCCACGTCACCGGGCACCCCGAGCTCCGCGCCGACCGGGAAGGCCCGGCCGCCTCTGTCGCGTATGCCCGCGATCACATCCAGTGCGGCGGCCTCGCTGCGGCCGTAGTGCACGCCGACCAGCGCCCCGTCGTCGGCGAGCCGCTCGGCGATGCCTCTGCCGATCCCCCGGCCGGCGCCGGTGACCAGTGCGATCTTGTCCGTCAGTGCGCGTTTGGTGTTCACGAAGACCTTGCGTGTCGAGGGAGGAAGGGGAGGTCGGGAATACGGAACGAGGGTTCAAGAAGGGAGAAGGGCATGCGCCCCCCGGGTCAGCCGGCCAGGAACTCCCGGTACCACGAGGCGTGTTCGGCCAGGCTCTCCGCGAACCCCGCTCCGGGATCGATGCCGGCACCGGCCCAGAAACCGTCGTCCGCGAACCAGTGGTCCACGGCGAGCATGCCGAGGTGGTGCAGCACGCGTGGCTGCCCGGCGAGCCGGTCCCGCGCCTCGTCGATGTCCACGGCGGCGCCCGGCAGCCGCAGCCCGAGCCGGCCGGCCACGGAGTCCAGGAGTTCCGAACAGTCCACCGGCTGTGGGTGGTTGACGTGATGTACGCCGGCGAGGTCCCGGTCCGACAGCCCGGCGGCGACCACCGCGCGCCCCAACGCCCGTACGTCGACCACGGAATGCCGCGCCGCGCACTCCTTGAGCCCCGCCGACAGCACGCCCAGCAGCGCCGCGAGCCCGGGCACGACCCAGCGGTCACCGGCCCCGAGGACGAGGTGCGGGCGCAGCACGACCCCGCCCGCGTCCAGCACATGACGCTCGGCGGCGGCACGGGAACGGCTGGTCGGCGAGGCCGGCGCGAGCGGCAACTCCCCCGCCGGCGCACCGGAGAAGGGTCCCCGCCCGTAGACGGCGGCCGTGCTCACGTACACGATCCGGCCCGCCCCGGCGCGCGCCGCCTCCTCGACGAGGGCCCGGGTGCCGTGGTCGTTGACGGTCTCGTTGCGCCGCTCGTCGTCACCGATGTGCGAGGCGCAGTGCAGGACGACGTCGACGCCGTCGCAGACCCCGCGCAGCGACTCCGGGTCGGCGAGGTCCCCCCGTACGACGTCCGCCTCCGGGGCGGCACCCGCCGGGAGGCGCGCGGGATCGCGCAGCAGCAGCCGGACCCGGGACGGCGTGCCGCCCTCCGGCTTCCGCAGGGCGGCGAGGACATGCCCGCCGATGAAGCCGCTTCCCCCGGTGACGAGGACGCGTGCTGACAAGGTGGGTTCCTCCCTCTCGGCCGACGGTTCGCGCGTCACGGCCGGCGCTCGGCGCCGGGCCCGCTGCGGGAGCCGCAGGGGTCGAGGGGCGGTACGGCGGACTCCGACGCCGCGACCGTCACCGTACAGCGGAAGACCTCGGCGTCGTCCTGGAGGCCGCGCACCCGGACCGTGCTCGGGTCGGGGTCGCCCGCGGTCAGGGCGTCGGCCTCGATCCAGCAGGGGCTGTCGAGTTCGGCGTACCGCGAGAAGACCATGTCCATGTCGGTGACGACCATCAGGCCGGGGAAGAGAGAGAAGGCCGTGGCCGCCTGCCGGGCCGCCTCCAGCAGCACGAAGCCCGGCACATGGTCGTCCGGCCGCCGGAACAGCGTGGGATGCGCGGTGTTGACCCGGAGCTGCCAGGCCCCGGGGCGCGGGGACGGGGCGAGGACGACGGCGGCGGCGTCCTCGCGACCGACCGCCTGGGGCGGCAGGCCGGGCAGCAGCGGCACCGGACGGCCGGTCAGGGACAGCCGCTCACCGCGCAGTCGGCGATAGGCCCGGTCCGAGACACAGTCGAGCCTGCCGTCGGCGGTGGCGACGACCCGGCCCTTCCGGCGCAGCACCATCGCGCACCGCATGCCCGCGAGCCGCCGGCCCCGGCGCCGTACGTCGCCGCAGGTGATGTCGGCGACGACGTCCTCGGACGAGTCGTCCAGCAGCATCCTGGCCGGCGAGGTCGAGTATCTGATGCGCTGCATCACGAACCGGTCCTCGACGGGCACCGCGAACGCGGCGTGAGCCAGCAGCATCGAGCCCTGCCGCAGGGTCTCCGGTATCAGCAGCGGGTCCTGGAAGCGCCCGGCCACCTCGGTGAAGAACCGGTGCCGGCGCGGCCAGCGGGCCCTGACCTGGAAGTGCGTGTCGTCGAGGCGGCGCCAGGCCACCGGGAAGGCGTCCCGCGGGTCCGGCCGGTGCACCTGCTCGCCGGTTACCTCCGTGTGCCATGCGACCGTTGCAGGGACGGGCCCCCCGGCCTCTGTGGTTTGCTCGTCCCGTGCGGTTCCGTCAAGAGATCGCACCCGGTCCATGGCTCCCCCCGAGCTCATTCGCCAGAGCGAGTCACCCCCGCCCGACGAGTAACATACGTGTGATCCGGTTTTCTTTTCAATACACGACGTAATGTGCTGCATGCACACGGTGGAGGGACCCATGGCCCAGCAGGACCGTGCGATCAGGACCCGGCGTTCGATCCTCGAAGCGGCCGCGAGGGTGTTCGGCGAGCGCGGCTACGCCTCGGCCACGGTGGAGGAGATCCTCAACCGCGCGGGCGTCACCCGGGGCGCCCTGTACTTCCACTTCTCCTCCAAGGAGGAGGTCGCGCTGGGCGTGCTGGAGGCCCAACTGCCGCTCGACCGGCTTCCCGAGAGATCCAGCAAACTCCAGAAGCTCGTCGACCACGGCATGGTCATGGCCCACCGGCTGCAGCACGATCCGCTGGTGCAGGCGGGCGTCTCCCTCGCCCTTGACCAGGGCGCACGCGAACTGGACCGCGACGCCGCGTTCCGCGCTTGGACCGAACAGCTGGAGCAGATCCTCACCGAGGCGCGGTCCCAGGGCGAACTCCTGCCGCACATCGACGTGACCGACACCGCCGAGTTCCTCACCGGCGCCTTCGCCGGCGTCCAGGCGATGAGCCAGGCCAGCTGCAACCGCGCCGACCTCGGCCGCCGGGTCTCCGTCCTGCTCCGGCACGTCCTGCCGAGCATCTCCACGCCGGCCCTGCTGGCCGCCCTCGACCTCTCGCCGGACCGGGGCGAGCGCGTCTTCGAGGAGTACGAGGCGAACTCCCCGGCACCCGCCGCACCCGTGACGCAGGGTTAGCGATCGCACATCGGTAACCAAACCGATCGGTCTGGTTAATCGGAACTCCTCTCTCACGACTCACCGGCCTGTATCGGCCGCACCCGCCCCGCTTCCGTACAGTCGTTCCAGTTCGGTCGTCCGACCCGGCCACGAAAGGAACCACCGTGCGGCTGCGCTGTGCTGTGCTCGACGACTTCCAGGACGCGGCGACGAAGGCCGCCGACTGGTCGCCGCTCGCGGACGACGTGGAGGTCGTCCCCTTCACCACCCACCTCCCCGACGAGGACGCGCTGGCCGCCGCCCTCGCCGACTTCGACATCGTGGTGACGCTGCGGGAACGTGTCCCGTTCCCCGCCTCGCTGATCGCCCGGCTCCCCCGGCTGCGGCTGCTGATCGCGTCCGGCATGCGCAACACCGTCATCGACTACGCCGCCGCCGAGGCGCACGGCGTCACCGTCTGCGGCACGGCCAGTTCCTCCACGCCGCCCGTCGAACTCACCTGGGCCCTGCTGCTGGGCCTCGCCCGCGGCCTCGTCCGGGAGAACGACGCGCTGCGCTCGGGCGGCCCCTGGCAGAGCACGGTCGGCGCCGACCTGCACGGCCGCCGCCTCGGCCTGCTCGGCCTGGGCAAGATCGGCAGCCGTGTCGCACACGTCGGTCTCGCGTTCGGCATGCACGTCAGCGCGTGGAGCCAGAACCTCACCAAGGAGTACGCCGACGAGGTGGGCGTCCATCTGGCCGCCTCCAAGGAGGAGTTGCTCGCCGAGAGCGACTTCGTCTCGATCCACCTCGCCCTCGGCGACCGGACCCGCGGCCTGCTCGGGGCACCCGAACTCGCCCTGCTCAGGCCGACGGCGTTTCTGATCAACACCTCACGCGCGGCGATCGTCGACCAGGACGCGCTGCTGGCCGCCCTGCACGAGGGCCGGATCGCGGGGGCCGGGGTGGACGTCTTCGACGTCGAGCCGCTGCCCGCCGACCACCCGATGCGCACGGCCCCCCGCCTGCTGGCCACCCCTCACCTGGGCTATGTCTCGCAGGCCAACTATGCGACGTACTACGGCCAGGCGGTCGAGGACATCCAGGCGTACCTGGCGGGCTCACCGGTACGCAGGCTGCCCTGACGACCGGCTCAGGCGCTCTCGGCCCGCCCGGACTCGGCCGTCCGGCGGTAGATGCCCTCGCTCCGGCGCAGATGGTGCAGGTCCACCAGGTAGCGCCGGAGCGTCACATGGTCGATCTCGTCGCTGTCCTCGCACCAGCCGCGCAACCGCTCGTCGACGGCGCGCTCGGGATACTCGACGCCGGGCTCGAAGCTCCGCTCGGCGATGTACCGCAGGACCAGCTTCTTGCGGGTCCACTGTGCCGGGAGCCGGACCAGCCGGCCGTCCCGGACGAAGGTCCGCAGCACGATGTCGGTGCGCGCGTCGCCGGTGTCCGGGTCGCCCGCGGCGCGGGAGTCGGCCTCGCGCTGCGCCGCGGTGCGGGCGTACTGCCTGAACAGGTCGTAGGCGACGCCCAGTTCCCCGTCGCCCTGCGCGCTCACCACGCCCTGCTCGCGCAGCCGCAGCAGTGCCAGCGCCGTCTCCTTCGGGGACAGCCCCGCCGCCCGGGCGACCTCCTCGGTGCTTCCCGCTCCGAGCGCGACAGCGGCGAAGGCGCGCACCCGGCTCTCCTCGGCGAACAGCCGGACCAGTTGTTCCGTGGGATCGGTTGCCATGCGCGGAGGCTATTCGACCGGGGCGCCGGTCGAGGAGCGATTTTTTACTACGCGTACCGGTAGATCCGGGACACGTCCTCCAGGTCGTCCGGCGTCACGTCCCACGGTGGCAGCCGCTCGTGGCGGGCGACGATCCGCCGGTACTGGACGCTGCCGCGGCCTGGCGGCCTGTCCGGCAGGTAGCGGTGGTTGCGATGGCGCTGCTGCCAGCGGGTCCACTGCATGTCCAGGAAGGCGTGGTGCAGCCAGAACACGGGGTCGTTGACGGAGGCCCCGCCGAGCATGGCACCCCCGACCCAGCGATGCACCCGGTTGTGGTTGCGCCACGACTCCGGGCCCCGGCCCCACCCCTCCAGCTTGTTGCGGAAGCCCCTGCTCACCGTCGAGTTCCAGGGCTCGACGTCGTAGACGGGGTCGTCCAGCGCCTGCTTCAGATCGTCCTTGGTGGGCAGGCCGATCGGGCTGCGGGAGCGGCCCAGGTCCCGGGTGAGGAAGTCGCCGGCGGTGACGCTCGCCCTGATGGTCCAGTTGCCCGTCCCCCGGGCGAACGGCCCTGTCATCACCCGCCGGTCACCGGGCCGCCCGTTGCCGCCCAGCAGATCGTCGGTCCAGGGCGTCGAGTTGGTCCCGCGGTCCTTCGTCCAGTCCCAGTACGGCACCGTCACCGAGTCGTCGAAGCGGCGCAGCGCCTCCTCCAGGTCCAGCAGGAACATGCGGTGCCAGGGCAGGAAGGAGGGCGTCATGTGCGCGGCGCGCAGGCCCCGGTCGCCGTCCCCGACGAAGTGCGCGATGTGCAGCCGTACGAACTCGTCGTACTCGCCCCGCCGCTTGACCATCAGCATCGCCTCGATGAACCGCCGACGCTCGGTGCGGGTCAGCCTGCTCACGTTCTTACGCACGTACACCATGCTGCGCCTCCCCGTGCGGGTGACCGTCGCCGAACGGCCCGGGAGCCAGATGACGCAGCTGCTCGCGGGGCCCGAGCTCGTCGACGGCCGCACGGGTCGCCTCCAGCGGGGTCCCGTACCAGCTGTAGTGGTCGACCATGCTCAGCCAGGTGCCGTCGGCCCGGCGCATCAGATGCAGCGGCTGGCCGTCCACCGTGACGTGCCAGGCGACGTCGAGGGCGCTGAGGCCGCCGTGGGAGACCGGACTGCCCTGGATACGGCGACCCCGATAGGTCTCGTCGAAGGAACCGCCACCGGGCGGCCGGTCGGCGGACCGGGAGGGCCGGGAGGCGCTGATGACGGGGGCCAGAGCCAGTGCGGACGAGGCCAGCAGCAGCCGCGCCGCCTCCCGCCGCGTCCATGTCCGTGACCCGCTGCCCCCGGGGGCGTCCGAGCCGGGGACCCCGCCCACCGAAACCCCACCTGCGCTGACGGCCATCGCTCACTCCTCGTACGGTTCGGTGTTCGTACGAGTAGCAGTTCCGGGCTCCGAGCCGTCAGCACCGAGGCGTCCGTACGGCCGTGTCGCCCCGGGTGCAGCAATAGTCAGCTTGTCCAGAAATCCCACCAACGGGTCAGGATCAGCATGCCGACGATGCCGATGTGCAGCACCGGCAGCACCCACGTGAACTCCTCGAAGAACGCCCGCACCGGACGCGGCGCGGGCAGGAAGCCGGCCCGTACGACGAGGGACGTCACGTACCAGAACAGCGGGATCGTCCCCAGCCAGGCCAGACAGCACCACAGGCACAGGGCGTTGATCCGGTACAGGGACTCGAACTGGAGCCAGGAGACGAACCCGACCCCGAACAGGCAGCCGGCCGCGAAGGTCAGCCAGTACCAGCGCGGGAAGGTGACCCCGGCCAGCAGGCTCACCCCGACGCAGATCACGATGCCGTAGGCCACCAGACCGAGCATGGGATTGGGGAACCCGAAGGCCTCGGCCTGGTCGCTCTCCATCACGCTGCCGCAGGACACCACCGGGTTCAGACTGCACCCCGGGGTGAAGTCGGGGTCCTCCAGCAGCTTGAACTTGTCGAGGGTGATGACCCAGGAGGCCACCAGTCCGGCCGCCCCGCAGATCACCACCAGCAGGGCGAACGCCCGGCCGCTGCCGGCACGTGAGTTAGGGACCACCGCGCGACCTTATCGACGGCCCGCGGCGGCTTCCGGCACGCTCGCACCCGACCGGCCGACAACCCTCGGGCCCGCCGCCCGAACGGGGGATCCCGGGGGCGCGGTCAGCGGTAGACCCGCAGATGGTCGACGTCGAAGGTGATCGGGTCCGGGCCGCAGGGCGCCGGGTGATGCTCGCCGGCGCTCAGCGACAGGTTCAGGATCGGATACGCCGACCAGTGGTGGCCGACGCCCGTGTCGTCGGCGAAGACGCACTCGCCGTTGACGAACCACTCGACGCACCGTGCGCCGTAGCGGGTGCCGATGGTCACCCAGCGGCCGGGGGCGACCGCGTCCGCGTCGGTGAAGTACGTCGCCGCGCAGTTGACGTGGTTGGACAGCTCCAGCAGATGCGGGTTGTCCGGGTGGTACTCAAAGCTGTCGACCTCGTTCTCGCCGTCCTTCCAGGTCCACAGCGCGGGCCAGGCCCCCATTCCCGAGGGGAGCCGGACGCGGGTCTCGACGAGGTCGCCGGTGCGCACCCGGAATGCCTCGTCGGAGTACTCGGTGGTGAGCAGCCCGGTGCGCCAGGCCGGCCGGCCGTTCTCGAGGGTGCGGCCGTCGGGGGTGGCGGTGAAGGTGGCCACGCCGTCCGAGACGGTCACACAGCCGGGGTCGAGCCAGTCGAGCTTGTTGTCGTCCGGGTTGTGGTCGCAGTAGCGGAACGCGCTGGTGCGATCGCCGACCCAGCGGGCGCCCCAGGCGATGGGCGCGTCGAACTCCTCCGCCCAGACGAGCGATCCCGGCGGGGTCCGGGGCGGGGTCCGGGGCGGGGTCCGGGGCGAGGTAAATTTATCTCCGCCTGTGAACATGTCGAGGAGAGCGCTGAATTTCATATTTCCGATCATGCAGGTCGTCCTGCCGATCCGGAAGCACCATAGGATGAATTACTCCACGGACCAGATGCCAATCCCTCCGAATGCCGCTGCGCATTGCATTCTTCACCTCGCCGACTTTCATGCGTATGGAGTAACGCGTCGCTTTTGCAGTGGCGATGGACTGCTATGTTCTCCAACCGTCGGATCAGAGGTACTTTCAAGCGAGGTGAATCATGAAGAAGGCAGTTTTCACCACTGCGGCGTTGGCGATCGGTGCGGGTCTTGTGGGCGGTTCCGCTGTCGCGGCGTCGGCCGCTGTCGGAGGCGGTTCGGGGCTTCCCAGCAGCCCGCTCGGGCTCATGTCCCCGACCAAGGTGACCCCGGCGGTCGTGCCGGCCGCCGACACGGTGACGCGGCTGGCCCGTGACGGCGGGGTCGCCAAGGGCACCGCTTTCGACAAGAACAGCACGAGCCCGATGTCCGGCGTCTACCTGGACGGCATGGACCCGGGCGCGGCCAAGAAGCCCACTATTCCGGTGAAGAACCCGGCCGGCAGCGGCTCCGTGCAGGTCCGCCCGCTGAAGGCGCCGACCGCCGCCGGTCTCGGCACCCTGCTCCCCGGCAAGTGACGGCCCGGCATCCTTACGAGTCGGCAGTACCGGCGAAAGCCGGACCCGGAATTCCACATCTCTGATCCGGTTCTCGGCGGTCGGAAACCGTCGGCAGACCCGGGCGCTGGATCCGGACCCGCAGTTCCAGATCCGCGCACGGCGGGCACACGAGCCCACCGGCACCCGTGAACCATCGTCCGGCCCACCGGCCCTCCCCTCGCCGGTGGGCCGGACGCATGTCAGCGCCCGTTCCTGAATGTATTCGGCGGCACCCGGGGCATATTCCCGGAGCCCGCTCAGGGAATGAACAGAAAGCCTGGTCCGCCGCTTGGCACACCGCGTTGCGCCATCCGATGGAATCTACCCATGTTTGAATGTTCCCGCCGTGACTTATGCATGCATATACGGGTTTCCTTTTCGTAAGCGTGCGCAACCGTGAATTCAGGAAGGAACCGAGTTGTCCAAGAAGTTCGCGGTCATCACGGCCCTCGCCCTCAGCACCGTCGTCAGCGCCGCCGGCGTCGCCTCCGCGGGCGGCTACGGCAACGGTGGCAACGGCACCAGCACCAGCGGCACCACCACGACCGTCAAGGGCGGTAGCGGCTTCTCGTCCGGCCCGGTCGTCGTGAACGAGCCGCAGCAGGGTGTCCTCGTCGTCAACGGCACCGTCATCGACGGCCGCTGCATCGCCCCGTGGTCCAACGGAGCGGTTCTCGGTGGCGTCGCGGCGCCGAACTCGCACTACGCCGCCTGCAACACGGAGAAGGTCGACCAGCAGCAGAAGTCCCCGTACGTCGCGGGCCTCCTGTTCTGAGCACCGCGCCGAGCGATTAGCAGCAGGTGAATCCCCCAACGCAGCCCCGAAAGGCGCAAACCCATGCGTAACAAGGTTACGGCTATCTCCGCCCTCGCAGCAGGCATCGCCCTCGCGGCCGGCGGTACCGCCGCGGCCGACACCACGGTCACCCGGGTCGAGGGTGGCAGCGGCTTCTCGACGTCCCCGGTCGTCGTGAACGCGCCCCAGCAGGGCCTTGTGATCGTCAATGGCACCGTGGCCGACCTCCGCTGTGTCGCCCCCTGGTCCGACGGAGCCGTGCTGGCCGGCGTGGCCGCGCCGAACTCGCACTACGCCGCGTGCAACACCGGCAAGGTCGACCAGTCGCAGAAGGCCGTCTACAAGGGCGGACTGCTGTTCTGACTCCTGCTTCGAGCAATTCGAGGCAGGTAAACCCCCCATCGCAGCCCGGAAAGGCTCAACTCATGCGCAATAAGGTTATGGCTGTCTCCGCCATTGCCGCAGGCATCGTCCTCGCGACCGGTGGCGCCGCCGCGGCCGACACCGACACCACCACCGTCAAGGGCGGTAGCGGCTTCTCGGGGTCCCCCGTCGTCGTCAACGACCCGCAGCAGGGCCTTGCCATCGTCAACGGTGCTGTCATCGACGGCCGCTGCATCGCCCCGTGGTCGAACGGCGCCGTCCTGGCCGCCACCATCGCGCCCAACTCGCACTACGCCGCGTGCAACACCGGCAAGGTCGACCAGCAGCAGAAGTCCCCGTACATCGGCGGCCTGCTGTTCTGATCAGTCCTTCACTCGATGGCGGCCCCCGGAGTTCCGGTGGGCCGCCATCGGCGTTCTCCGTGTTCGTGCACGGTGCGCCGGGCAAAGCCAATGGGCCCTGTCCGTCTCGGAGAGCGGACAGGGCCCACAGACATATCGAGAGCGCCGGCAAGGAGGAAAGAGCGCCCATTCACACGGACCAACGCGGCCACCTCACCCGCGGTCACCCGGAGTCGTCCGTTCGGCCCAATGGGGCCGCCGAAAATCACACTCCGTCATATCCCTCGGGCCGGACATGCCGAAGGGCCGGCTCCGAGAGATACGGAGCCGGCCCCGAGCGCGAGCCGTTGGGCCGCGAACTCACCTGTTGAGCGGAAGTCCACCGAGCAGCTGGCCGTCGACGGGGTTCGGCAGCGCGCCGCCGAAGACGGGGGTCTTCACCATGCCCGAGTCCTTCACGCCGGTCTTCACCTTGTCCGCCGTACGCTTCACGTTGTTGCCGACGTAGCCGGTCGGCAGCTTGGCGGCGGTGGGGAGGCTACGGGCGACCGTCTTACCGTTGTCGACGAGGCCCTGCCCCGACATGTCCACCGCGGAGGCGGGGACAGCGGCGCCGGCAATGGCAATCGAGCCGGCGACAACGGCAGCAGCCTTCAGGTTCTTCATCGTGGTCCTTTCCAGGTAAAACCGGTCCTCGTTCTCCCGGGCTAACGAGAGGGGGACCTCCCGGGAAACTCCGCGCTCTCAAGTTCCAGGAACTCATACGAAAAGACCCGTTGCGCCGGCAATGGCCGGCACAACGGGTCGGAGGGTTCAGGCGGCGGGCAGTTCGCGGTCGAGCTGCGTGGCGACCTTGACGTTCACGAGGGACTTGAGCACGTTGTCGGCGCTGGTGTCCACCTCTTCCTGGGAGCCGAGGGAGGTGAGCGCGCTCAGCAGGGAACTGAGCGTCTCGCCGAGGGCGCCGAGAGCGTCCGAGGTGAGGTTCGTCGTCTGGGAGGCCGTCTCAGTGGTCTCCGTCGTCGACGTACCGGTTGATGTCCCGGTCGCCGTCTCGGTCGTGGCCTCGGTCGCCGTCTCCGCCGCGGCCTCCTCGGTTGCCGCCGCCGCCTCGGCGAGCGCCTCCTTCTTGGCCGCCGCGACCTCCTTCAGGGCCGCGTCGATCTCCTTCTGGGCCTCGGCGAGGGCGTCCTTCCTGGCCTGGTCGGCCTCCTTGCGGGCCTGCTCGGCCTCCTTCAGGGCGGCGTCGATCTCCTTCTGGGCCTCGGCGACCGCGTCCGCGAGTTCCTTCGCCTCCGCCTCGGTGAGCGGGTCGTCGTCGGCGTAGACCGCGGTGTTCAGAAGGTGCGTCACCGGGGTCAGCGCGGTGCCGAGACCGGCCAGGGCCGGGTTCTGACTTCGGACGGCCGAGCGCCCGGAGTCCGGTGGGGCGGCGAGGGCGGGTGCGGCCGCCGTGCCCAGCAGGAGGGCCGCGCACAGGGCGGATATGGCGAAGTGCCGGGTGTTCGTCGAAGGCATGGAGTCCACCTCGAAGTGAGTTTTCGGATCGTGCGATCACCGTTAAACCGGCACGGCGCGCCCGCAACCGCTCACCACTCCGAACAGACCATTCTGAAAACCACACCGGGCGACGACTCCGAATGGGTGGTCCCGCGCGGGAATCAACCCGCAAAACGCTGCCGCTCCAACACTGTTGACCGGATAGAAGATAAATATGGATAAGTGGCTGGTACTGCTTATCTGCTGAACCCACGAAGCCGGTTGAAGCGCAGACCCTCTCGAACAGGCGCGGGATCTTATATCGGGAACGCGAGCCACACATCGTGTTACTGGTTCGGACTCATTTCTTCGGAAGGGCAGCTTCGGTCATGCGCATCGCGCCGCACATCCTGCATGTCGCCCAGCCCGTCGAGGGGGGTGTCGCGCGGGTCGTGACGGACCTGGCCGCGGCACAACTCGCCACGGGGCTGCGGGTGACCGTGGTCTGTCCGAGAGGCGGCACGCTGGCGTACGACGCACGTGCGCTGGGCTGCCGGGTCGTGCGCTGGGACGCCACCCGCTCCCCGGGGCTCCGGCTCCCGGGTGAGGTACGGCGGCTGTCGCGGCTGGTGCGGGACGTGCGGCCGGACCTGGTGCACGCGCACAGCGCGAAGGCCGGGCTCGCGGCGAGGCTCGCGGTGCGCGGCGCCCTGCCCACCGTCTTCCAGCCGCACGCCTGGTCGTTCGAGGCCGCCGACGGAGCCGTCGCCCGGGCGGCGCTGGCCTGGGAGCGGTTCGGGGCGCGCTGGGCGAAACGGGTGCTGTGCGTGAGCGAGGCCGAGCGGCGTACCGGCTACCGGGCCGGGATCTCCGCCCGCTGGCAGGTGGTCCCCAACGGCGTCGACACCGACCGCTTCCGGCCGGAAGGGGAGAGCGCGCGCTCCGGGGCGAGTCCGCTCGTGGTGTGCGTGGGACGGCTGTGCCGCCAGAAGGGTCAGGACGTGCTCCTGCGGGCCTGGCCCGAGGTCGAGCGGCAGGTCCCCGGGGCACGGCTGGTGCTCGTGGGTGACGGCCCGGACGCCGGACGGCTGCGCGCGGCGGCGCCCGCGTCCGTGCGGTTCGCCGGCGGGACGCCGGACGTCGCCGGCTGGTACCGGGCCGCCGATGTCGTGGTCCTGCCGTCCCGCTGGGAGGGGATGGCGCTCGCCCCGCTGGAGGCCATGGCGTGCGGGCGGCCGGTCGTCGTCACGGACGTGGACGGGGCCGCCGAGAGTCTGCCGGCCGCCCATCGGCCGGACTGCCTGGTGCCGCCGGAGGACCCCGGTGCGCTGGCGCGGGCGCTCACGACGCTGCTGCGGGACGAGCCGCTGCGCTCGGCGCTCGGCGCTCAGGGCCGCTCGCACGTGCTGCGCGCGCACGATCTGCGCCAGACCACGGACGCGGTGACCGACGTGTACCGCGAGCTGCTCGGCCTCACCGCCGCGCAGATGTCCGGATCCGACGAGGGCAGAAAGTGCATGACCACATGACCGCGGAAAGTACTGTCGCCTCGCCTGCGGGGCCGCAGGTCCCCGGGGGCGCCGTCTCCGTCCTCGCCCCCCGCGGCCAGGCCGCCGGACGCCGGGGCGGTGCCGGGCGGGGCGCCCGCCGTCCACGCCCGGCCGCCCGGAGCCTGCGGACGACGCTGTGGCTCGTCGACGGGGGCGCGGCCCTGCTGGGGGCCCTGGTGCTGCCGGCGCCGCACAGATATCCGCTGGTCGTCGCCCTGCTCGCGCTCGGTGTGCTGTGCCTGAACCGGCGGGCGTCCCTCTACGACACCTCCGCCGTCACCGGCGTGCTCGACGAACTGCCCGCCGTCTGCGCCCGGATCGCCGTGGGCTGGGCCGCCGTGGTGGCGCTCTCCCCCCTGCGGTCCGTCCCGTTGGCCGTGCTGGCCGGAGGGGCCGCGGTGCACTGCGCGGCGGCCGTCGCGGGGCGCGCGGCGGTGCACGGGCTGCGGCGCCGCGCGTTGCGGCGGCGGCCCGGTCCGGCGCTGGTGGTCGGCCCGCTCGCGGCGACGCGGCGGGTGTCGGCCGCGCTGCTGCGCCAACCGGACTGCGGCGTAAGGCCGGTCGGCCTGGTCGCCGACGACCCGGACGTACTCGGCGAGGCCGACGACGAGCTCGGGCTGCCGGTGCTGACGACCGCGCTGGAGGCGCGGCGGGCGCTCGTCCGGAACGGCGTGCGCACGGTCCTCGTGGTGGGAGCCGCGACCCGGGTGGAGAAGGCGGCCGTACTGCGGGCGCTGGCCGGGCACGGGTGCGCGCTGTGGGAGCTGGACGCCGATCCGCCGTCGTACGGCGTGAGCGGGCACCGGGCACGGGCGGGTCATCTGGCGGGATTCTCCGGCCGGTTGCTGCGGCCGCAGGGTGCGCGGCGGCACGGCAGCGCGGGCAAGCGGGCGCTCGACGTGCTGCTGTCCGGTGCGCTGCTGGTGCTGGTCGCGCCGGTCCTGCTGACCTGTGCGCTCGTGCTGCGGGTCATGGACGGGCCGGGTGTGGTGTTCCGGCAGGAGCGGATCGGCAAGGACGGGCGGCCGTTCACGATGCTGAAGCTGCGCACCCACCGGCCCGCGAGCGCGCACGAGGCGGCGACCCGCTGGAGCGTGGCCGACCAGCAGGACATGAGCCGCTTCTGCCACTTCCTGCGCCGTACCTCGCTGGACGAGCTGCTCCAGCTGTGGAACGTCTTCCGCGGCGACATGAGCCTGGTCGGGCCGCGGCCCGAACGGCCCTTCTTCGTCGCCGAGTTCAGCCAGGCCCATCCCGGCTATCCGGCGCGGCACCGGATGCGGACGGGGATCACCGGCCTGGCGCAGGTACACGGTCTGCGCGGGGACACCTCGATCGAGGACCGGTGCCGCTACGACAACGCCTACATCGACAACTGGTCGCTGTGGCAGGACATCTGCATCCTGCTGCGCACGGCGGCCCAGTTCGTACGGCCGACGGGGAGCTGAGCCACGGTGAGCACTTCTACGACGGTCAAGGTCCGGCCCGCACCCGCGCTGCCGCCCTCGGCGCGGCGCCGGGTCCGCTCCCTGCGGCCCGTCCTGTCCGTGCTGCCGGTCGTGGCGGTCGTCGTCCTGCTGGGGCTGCCGGTCGTGCCGAGCGGCTCCGCGACTCCCGCCGACGCGGCCTCCGCGCTCGTCGTGCTGTGGGCCGTGGTCGACACCGTGCTGCGGGCGCGGCGACCGCTGACGCGGACCGCGGCGATCGTGTTCGGGCTGCCGGTGGTGGGCATCGCGGTCGCCGCGGCGGGTGCCACGACCGCCGCCGACGCGGTCACCGGACTGGCCCGGTACCTCCAGGTGTTCGTGCTCATCCCGCTCGCCGTGATGGTGCTGGTGCGCGACCGGCGGGGAGCCCGGCTGCTGATGTGGTCGCTGGTCGGGCTCGCCCTGTGGCAGGGGGCGATCGGCGTCAAGCAGTACCTCACCGGGACCGGAGCGTCGTATCAGGGGGCGTTCATCCGGGCGGTGGGCACGTTCGGGCCGTCCGACGTGATGGGCATGGCCACCGTCGTCGCGCTCGGCATGGTCGCCGCGACCGGGCTCGCGCTCGCGGCGCGCGACCGGCGGCAGCAGCTCGTGGCGACCGGGTGCGTGCTGGTGCTGCTGGTGCCGCTCGCGCTGTCCTTCAGCCGGGGCGCCTGGATCGCCACGGCGCTGGCCTGCGGGGCTCAGCTGCTGATGGCCGGGGTGCGGCGGGCGGCGAAGGTGTGCGCGGCGGCCGTGGCGGCCTCGGTGCTGCTGGTCGGCGGGCTCGGGGTGGGCGCGACGGCGTTGGAGGAGCGGCTGACCAGCATCACCCGGGTCACCGACGCCCCGGACCAGTCGGTGATCGACCGCTACACCATGTGGGCGGCGGCGGCCGGCATGTGGGGCGAGCACCCGGTGGTCGGTGTGGGGCTGAAAGCGTTCCCGGCCTACCGGGACGGCCATGCCTCGCTCGCGCTGTCGTCGGGCAGTGACACGGAGGGGGCGGGCCAGGCCTACCGGCGCCAGCCGCTGCTGTCCCCGCACAACATGTATCTGCTGCTCCTCAGCGAGCAGGGCATGCTGGGCCTGATCACGGTCGCCGGCAGCTGGCTGGCGCTGCTGGTGGTCGCCCTGCGCCGGCTGCGGCGCGGCGGGAGCCCCGCCCGGGACTGCGCGCTGCCGGTCTGCGGCCTGCTGCTGTGGCAGCTCGTCAACTTCCTCTACGCCGACATCGGCGGCCCTTCCACGGTCCTCACGGCCATCTGCTTCGGCCTGGCGGCGTGGTGGGGACTGACCCCCGCCTCACCCGAGGCACCGGCCACGCAACCGGCCCCGACCGCCGGATCGGCGGCACGATGACCCCCGGTCCGGCGACAACCGACGGCGCCCGCGCCGGTGCCGCCACCCCGGCCGGCGGCTTCAGGGCGGACGAAGCGGCCCGCACCTCCCCGGCCGACGCGTACACCCCTGGTGCCCGGGTGCGCACCCCGCGCCCGGTCCAGGACCTCCCCGACCTCACGGCCGGCGCGAACGGCCTGCCTCCGCTCCAGGACGACTCCGATCGCACGGTCGGCGCCCCTCGCCCACGCGCCGTCAAGCCCCCTCCCCCGCCCGCCTCCACCCCCCGGTCCCCGGCCCCCCGCCGCCCCAGCGCCCCCACCCGGCGTTTCCTCGCCCGGGCGACCCTCTTGTCCGCCGCGTTGTCGATGGCCGGGGCGTTGCTCGGGCTCGGGCGGGATCAGGCGTTGGCGCATCTGTTCGGGGCCGGGGCCGAGAGCGATGCGTTCCTGGTGGCCTGGACGGTGCCGGAGATGGCGTCGACGCTGCTGATCGAGGACGGGATGGCGTTCGTGCTGGTGCCGGCGTTCAGCGTGGCGCTGGCCCGTCGGGCGGCCCAGGGGTCCGGTTCCCCCGACCCCGTGCGGGCGCTGGTCTCCTCGTCGCTGCCGCGGCTGTGTCTGGCCCTCGCCGGTACGGCCGCGCTGCTCGCGGCCGGGGCGCCGATGCTGGTGTCCGTCCTCGCGCCCGGCCTCTCCGACCCGTCGCTGGCGGTGTCCTGCACCCGGCTCACCGCGACCTGCGTGCTGAGCTTCGGCATCGCCGGCTACTTCAGCGCGGCCCTTCGAGCCCATCGCAGCTATCTCGCGCCGGGCGCCATCTACATCGCCTACAACCTCGCCATCATCACCGCGATGTTCGCCCTCGGCGCCCGCTGGGGCGTACAGGCCGCCGCGCTCGGTGTCGCGATCGGCGGGTGCCTGATGGCCGCCGTACAGGCACCGCCGTTGTGGCGGCGCATCGCGCGGCGGCCCGAGCAGTCGGCCCAGGTTCAAGTTCCGGCGTCCCCGCACGAGGGGGACGGCGGCCGGACCGTGGCGTTCGGGCTGGTCTGCGCCGTGCTGCTGTTCGCGCTGTGCCGGCAGTCGCAGGTGCTCATCGAGCGGTACTTCGCCTCCGGGCTGCCCGCCGGATCGATCTCGCATCTCAACTACGCGCAGAAGGTCGCCCAGTTGCCGATGTCGCTGTCGATGATGGTGTGCGTCGTCACCTTCCCGGTGGTGGCGCGGGCCATCGCCGAGGGCGACACACGGCGGGCGACGGAACGGGTCGAGCGGGATCTGGCGCTGATGGCCTGCCTGGTGCTCGTCGGTGCCGCCATGGTCGTCGCCGGGGCGCCGCAGATCGTCCAACTGCTGTTCCAGCGGGGTGCGTTCACCGCGCAGGACACCGCCGCCACCGCCGCCGTCATGCGGGTGTACGCGCTCGGGCTGCTCGGCCAGACGCTGGTGGGGGCGCTCGTGCGGTCGTACTTCTCCACGGGCCGCACCACCTGGTTCCCGCTGGGCGCGATGGGCGCGGGGGCGCTCGCGACCGCCGGGATCAGCCTGTGGGCCGTGGGCCCGTGGGGCGCGCGCGGCATCGCCGCGGCCAACGCGGCAGGCATCACCCTCACCGCGCTGCTCCTGCTGCTGGGCCTGGGGCCGCGTGCCGTGCCGGTGTGCGTGCGCCGGGTCGTCGCCGAACTGTCCCGGCCGGTGCGGGCGGCCGTCTGCGCCACCGGCGCCGGGCTGCTGTGCGTGCGGCAGTTCGACTCCCCCGCGGCCGCCGTCGCCGCCTGCTGTCTGTGCGTGACCGCCGTCTTCCTGCTGCTGGCCTGGGCCCTCGACGCGGCCGGTGCCCGCTCCCTCCTGCTTCCTGTCACGCAATCCGTCCGTAGCTCCGTCACACGAAGGCTCCGCCATGGTCGCTGACATCACCGCCGCGCCACCCGCGGCCGAACCCCTCCCCGCCCCCGTCACCGGGGGACGCCCGAAGCGGCGGCCCGCCGCCTGGGTGGCCATGTACCACTCCGTCTCGAACTGCCCGGAGGACCCGTACGACATCACCGTCACCCCCGGGCGCCTGGAGCGGCAGTTCGCCTGGATGGCCGCCCGCGGCCTGCGCGGCGTGAGCGTGCGCGAGCTGCTCGACGCGCGCGCCCTCGGCCTGGAGCGCGGCCTGGTGGGGCTCACCTTCGACGACGGGTACACCGACTTCGTCACCACCGCCCTGCCCGTGCTGCACCGCTGGGGCTTCACGGCGACCGTGTTCGTGCTGCCGGGGCTGCTCGACGGCGAGAACTCCTGGGAACAGAGCGGCCCGCGCAAGGCCCTGCTCGACACGGACGGCATCCGCTTCGCCGCGGACGCCGGCATGGAGATCGCCTCGCACGGGCTGACCCACATCGACCTGACCAAGGCCCACGACGACGAACTGCACGCCGAGGTCGCCGAGAGCCGGTACCGGCTCGCCCACATCACCGGCGAGGACGTCGAGGGCTTCTGCTACCCGTACGGGCATCTCGACGAGCGGGCCGTCGACGCCGTGCGCCGCGCCGGGTACCGCTACGGCTGCGCGATCACCCCCGGCCCGGCCGGCTCCGGCGACTTCGCGCTGCCGCGCATCCACATCGGCGAGGCCGACTCCTCCATCCGGCTGGAGCTGAAGCGCCGCCTCGCCTGGGTCTACGGCCGCGCACTGGAGTCCGTGTGAAGGCCCTGCACGTCATCACCGGCCTCGGTGTCGGCGGCGCCGAGCAGCAGCTGCGGCTGTTGCTGCGGCACCTGCCCGCGCAGTGCGACGTGGTGACGCTGACGAACCCTGGCCCGGTCGCCGAGGGCCTGACCGCCGACGGGGTGCGTGTCACCCACCTCGGCATGTCCGGCAACCGCGACCTGGCGGCCCTCCCCCGGCTGACCCGGCTGATCCGCGACGGCGGCTACGACCTGGTGCACACGCACCTGTACCGGGCCTGCCTGTACGGGCGGGTCGCGGCGCGCCTCGCGAAGGTCCGGGCCGTCGTCGCCACCGAGCACTCGATCGGCGCGACCCGGCTGGAGGGCCGGCCGCGCACCGCGGGTGTGCGCGGGCTGTACCTGGCCGGCGAGCGCCTCGGCCACGCCACGGTGGCCGTCTCCCCGACGGTGGCCGAGCGGCTGCGGCACTGGGGCGTGCCCGGGCAGCGCATCCGCGTCATCCCGAACGGCATCGACGCGCCCCGCTTCCGCTACGACGCCGCGCGCCGCGAGGTGGCCCGCACGTTCCTCGGACTGCCCGAGGACGCGTTCGTCGTCGGCGGCGTGGGACGCATGACCCCGGGCAAGCGCTTCGACCTGCTGGTGCGGGCGCTGGCGCTGCTGCCCGGCGACGTATGGCTGTTGCTGGTCGGCGGCGGGCCCGAGGAGGACGTGCTGCGGCGCACCGCTCGGGACCTGGGCGTCTCCAACCGGGTCCTGATGACGGGCGAGCGGCCGAGCCTGCCCGACCCCCAGGACGCGGCACCCGACCTGGTCGACCTGCTGTCCGCGATGGACGTGCTCGCCTCGCCGTCGCCGGAGGAGTCCTTCGGGCTTGCCGTGGTGGAGGCGCTGGCGGCCGGGCTCCCCGTGCTGTACGCGAGCTGCCCCGCCGTCGAGGACCTGCCGCCGGGCGCGGCACCCGGGGCCCGGCGGGTCACGGGCGGCGCCGGGGCGTACGCGCGCGAACTGCTTCGGCTGCGGGCGGCGGGACCCGGCGAGCGCAGCGCCCCGGACGCCGTGGGCCGCTACGACATCGCGGCCACCGCTGAACAGCTGATGGATCTGTACACGGCCGCTCTGTCCGGCTCGAACCTGGAAGTGAGTTCCTCATGACGGACAACCCCGCTGGGCGTGACCAGCTCTTCGACCGTACCCCGACGAGGCGGCTGCCGTCGTGGTGGTGGCTGCCGGCCGGCGCGCTGATCGGTGTCGTCGCCGGTGGTGCGTACGGCCAGCTGCGGCCACCGCAGTACACGGCGACGAGTTCCGTCGTCGCGGTGCCCAACGGCAGGACCGACGCCGACTGCACCGACGCGCTCGGCTTCGCGCAGGCCTACGGCCGGGTGGCCAAGCAGCTCGCGGTGCTCGGCGACGCGCAGGTGTGGGCGGGTGTGCCCGCGTCCACGCTGCGTGAGAGCGTCGACGTCGCGACCTCCCCGGACGCGCCGATGGTCGCGGTCTCGGCGACCTCGACGAACCCCGGTCAGGCGGTGGACATCGCCAACGCCGTGTCCCGGGCGCTGCTGACGCACGCGGACAACACCAAGGACGACACCGGCATCAAGCTGGAGCGCCTGTCCCGTGCCGCGCGGCCCACCGAGCCGTCGTCCGCGTCCCCGGCGCTGACCGCGCTCGTCGGCGCGAGCGCCGGCGGACTGCTGGGCGGGCTCTCGCTGCTGGTCCGACCGCGGCGGACGGAGGACGACGACGACACGGGCCGGGCGTCGGTGCCCGGTCCGGCGAACGCCGCAGACACCCACGGAACGCTCGGGTGACGGCGCCCGTCCGAGCGCTCTCGGTGGAGGTGTGCACCGAGGAGCGCGCGTTCGCGGAACTCGCCGGGGAATGGGAGCGCCTGTACCGGGCGTCCCCGTCGGCGACGCCGTTCCAGAGCCACGCCTGGCTGCACTCGTGGTGGCTGTCGTACGGCACGCCGGGCCGGCTGCGGCTCGTCCTGGTGCGCAGCGGCGGGGAGTTGGTGGCGGCGGCCCCGATGATGCGGGTGCATCATCCGCTGCCGGCGCTGGTGCCGATGGGCGGTGCGATCACCGACCTGTGCGATGTGCTCATCGACGACGCGGTGGCCGAGCCGGCCGCCGCGGCGCTCGCGGGCGCGCTGGGCGAGCTGGCCCGCTCGGCGCTGATCGACTTCCGCGAGGTGCGGCCGGGCGGCGCCATGGAACGGGTCTACCGGTGCTGGCGCGGCCCGCGGCAGCGGGTGTCCGACTCGATGTGCCTGGAGCTGCCCGCGTTGCCCATGGCGGACCTGGTCGGCCGGTTGCCGACGGGGCGTGCCCGGCGCATCCGCAGCAAGATCAACCAGCTCGGCCGGATCGGCGTCGAGTGGCGTTTCGTGGAGCCCGAGGAAACCGGGCCCGCGGTCGGCCGGCTCCTGGAACTGCACCGGCTGCAGTGGGAGGACCGGAAGGTGTCGAGCGAGCATCTGCGGCCCCGGTTCCTGGAGCACCTGGTGCGGGCGGCGGCTCCGCTGACGCGGACCGGTGAGGCCGCGACGTCGGAGTTCCGGCTCGACGGCTCGGTGGTGGCGGTCAACATCACGCTGCTGTCGGGGGCGTTGGCGGGGATGTACATGTACGGCTTCGATCCGCAGTTGCGGCGGCGCCGGGTGGACGTGGCGACGATGCTGCTGCGCGCGTCCGCCGACCACGCCGCCACCGACGGACGCCGGTCGCTGAGCCTGCTGCGCGGCGACGAGCCCTACAAGTACCGCTGGTGTCCCGAGCCGGTCGTCAACCACCGCTTCCTGCTGGCCCGGCGCCGCACCCTGCCGCTGCTGGCGGCGGCCGCGGCCGAGGACGCCGCCCGGCGCCGGGCCAAGAAGATCCTGCGCCGGGACGCGGTCACCGACGATTCCGCGCCTGCTGAAGGCACACGGTGAGGCTGTCGCCGACGCGCTGCTTCAGCCCCTTCTCCAGGTCCACCGGCGTGCACTGCGGCAGCTCGGAGGGCAGGGCGGCAGGGCCGGCCGGCCTCGCCGGGTCGGACGCCGGCTTCGGGTCGGTGTCCGGCTCGGCGGGGACCGACGGCCCCGGCTCGGGCCGCGGCAGGTAGGGGGTGGACAGCAGCACGCGGTACAGGGCGGCGGCGCGGGGGTTGTCGGAGCACAGCCACACACCGTGCGGGCAGTAGTCGGTGATGGTGTTGTACAGCGGCTTGTGCTCGTCCATCCAGGCGAGCATGCGCAGCATGTACCTGATGTTGTCGCCGTTGCGGAACAGGCCCCACTCGGGATACGAGATCGGCTTGCCGTGCCTGCGCGCGAAGTCCACGTGGTGCCGCAGGCCGTAGGGCTCGGAGACCTGCTCGTCGAAGCCGAGCCCGTGCGGCTGGTCGTAGGCGTCCATGCCGATGATGTCGACGACGTCGTCGCCGGGGTAGCACTCGGGCCAGGGGATCGCGTCCATGCCCCGGCTCGGGGCGAAGTCGAAGCGGAACCTCTGTCCCTCGACGGAGCGCATGACCTTCACGATGCGTTGCCAGTACCGCTTCCAGTTGTCCGGGTCGGGGCCGCAGCGGTGGGTGTAGGTGATGCCGTTCATCTCCCAGCCGAGCACGATGACCGTGTCCGGCACGCCGAGTTCGACCAGCCGCTCGGCCAGCACCTCGAAGTGCTCGTCGAAGGCGCCGGACGCGGCGCGCCGCAGCAGCCCGCGCACGGCCGCGTCCGGGAGGTTCTCCTCGTTGCGTTCCATCATCGGCACGTTCAGCACGAGCATCCGGTCGGCCTTGGCGCGCCGCCACTTCGCCCAGCTGTCGAGGAAGCCGTGCGCGCCCTCGATGTTGTCCCACAGGTCGCCCGGCAGGTAGGTGTGCCCGACGCGCGGCTCCTGGCCGCCCAGCCAGTGGGTGAGCTCCTGCATGCGCCTCACCCCGGCGGGACCGTAGTGCAGATACGCGCCGAAGGCGGGGCTGTGCGCGGACGCGCCCTGGGGCGAGTGGGCGCCGTCGGGGGGTGCCGGGGACGCCGTGGGCGCGGGTCGGCGCGGGTCGGGCCGGGACGCGGTGTCGGCCGCGAGGGCCGTGCCGGGCGCGAGGGTCGCCGAGGCGACCACGAAGGCGGTGAGGAACGCCGGCCCTCGGGGGGCGGACCTGCGACGGTCAGGAGCCATACGTGATAGGTAGTCATATCCGCGCCGGTCGCACCATCCGAGTGCGGCCGAACGGGCCGTCAGCTGCCGTACAGCGTCTCGATCTCGTCGGCGTACGCCTTGGTCACCGCGTGCCGTTTCACCTTCAGGGACGGGGTGAGCATGCCGTTTTCCTCGTTGAACTCGCCCTCGACCAGGACGAACGCGCGGATCGACTCGGCCCGGGAGACGGCCTCGTTGGCGTAGTCGACGGCCCTTTGGACGTCGGCGCGCATCCGCGGGTCCCGGATCACCTCGGCCGGCGGGGTGTCCGCAGGCATCTTGCGCACGGCGAGCCAGTGCGTGAGGGCCTCCGGGTCGAGGGTGATCAGGGCGCCGACGAAGGGCCGGTTGTCGCCGACGACGAGGCACTGCCCGACCGGTGAGCGGCTGCGCAGACGGTCCTCCAGGACGGCCGGGGAGACGTTCTTGCCGCCGGAGGTGATGAGGATGTCCTTCTTGCGGCCGGTGATGGTGAGGTAGCCGTCCTCGTCGAGGGCGCCGAGGTCGCCGGTGGCGAACCAGTCGTCCCGGAGCACGGCGTCGGTGGCGTCCGGGTTGTTCCAGTACGAGCCGAAGACGATGCCGCCCTTGATGAGGACCTCCCCGTCGTCGGCGATCCGGACCGCGGTGCCGGGGACGGGCCGGCCGACGGTGCCGGGGCGGGGCTTCAGCGGCGGGACGATGGTGGCGGCGGCCGTCGTCTCGGTCAGGCCGTAGCCCTCGTACACGATGATGCCGGCGGCGTAGAAGAACAGGTTGAGGTTGCGGTCCAGCGGGGAGCCGCCGCTGATGGCGTAGCTCATGCGGCCGCCGAGCTCCTTGCGGACGCGGCGGTAGACCAGCAGGTCGTACAGGGCCCAGGCGGCGTAGAGGCCGGGCCCGGGGCCCTTGCCCGTGCCGAGGAACTTGTCGAGGTAGGCCTCGCCGAAGCGGACGGCGACGCGGTCGGCACGGTCGAAGGAGGCGGCGCGGCCCATCTTCTCGGCGGTGGCGCGGCCGGTGTCGTGGATCTTCTCGAAGAGGTACGGGACGCCGACGAGGAAGGTGGGGCGGAACTCCTTCAGCGCCGGGCGGAGTTCGTCGGGCTTGATACTCGGGCAGTGGCCGATCTCGATGCGACCCATCAGGCAGGCGATCTGGAGGCTGCGGCCGAGGATGTGGGCGAGGGGCAGGAACAGCAGGGTCGAGGCGGTCCGGCGGGTGACCTCCTTGAAGATCGGGTGCAGCAGCTCGACCGTGTTGGCGGCCTCGGCGTGGAGGTTGGCGTGGGTGAGGACGCAGCCCTTGGGCCTGCCGGTGGTGCCGGAGGTGTAGCAGACGGTCGCGATGGTGTCCGGGGTGAGGGTCCTGCGGCGCTCGGTGACCTCGTCGTCGGGCAGGTTCCGTCCGAGGTCGGTGAGCACGCCGAGGGCGTCCTCCCCGTCCAGCTGCCACACCCGCGGCCGCTGTTCGTGCCCCGCGGTGCCCGCAGCGACCGTCTCGGTGTTCTCCTTCGTCTCCGTGACGACATGGCGTACGCCCGAGTCGCGGACGATCCACTCGACCTGGTCGGCGGAGGAGGTGGCGTAGATGGGGACGGTCTGCCCGCCGGCGGCCCAGATGGCGAAGTCCAGGACCGTCCACTCGTAGCGGGTGCGCGACATCACGGCGACCCGGCCACCGGGTTCGAGCCCGGCGGCGATCAACCCCTTGGCCACGGCGGTGACTTCGCGGGCGAAGGCGGCGGCGGTGACGGGACGCCAGATCGGGTCACCGCCCTCCCTGCGTCGCAGGACGACGGCGTCGGGCTCCTCGGCGGCATTGACGTACGGGAGATCGGCGGTGCTCCCGGAGGCCGGCGGCGTGAGCGGCGGCGTACGGGCCTCGCGGACGACTCCCCGCTCGTCCTTGACGACCTCGACCGCGGCCCGTGCCATCAGGTCGCCCCGCCGCTTCGCCCGCTTCAGGTCCTTGCGTACGCCCATGTCGGCTCCCGGTGCCCGTCGGACTTACCGGGGAGTCAACTTACTCACGCGTAGCCGAAGGTCAATGCTTGTGACACCGCCCGGGACCGCGGCCCGGCTAGTCCCGCCCCGTCAGCCTGCTCGCCTGATGGATGGCGTCGGCCAGGCCGCGTACGTCCTTGTCCTCCGTCCTGCTCGCCAACCCGTCGGCGCGCTCGGCCAGTTCGCCGAGGTGCGCCGAGCCGGGCAGGGCGCTCCAGCGGTCGTCCCCCAGCCGCAGCGCGTCGGCGAAGTACGCGGCCGTGGCCGTGACCTGGAAGCGGGTGCTCGCGCTCCAGACGGAGTCCTTGAGGGACCCGCTCTCCAGCCGCCCGGACTCCTCGTGCGGGGCCCGCGACTTCGGGTCCAGCCAGCGGACGCTCGCCGTGGCGAGGTGCCCCTCGGTCCCGGGCTTGGTGCGGACGGCGTACAGGGCCGTCACCGTGTGGCCGGGACCGACCTCGCCGCCGTCGACACTGTCGTCGCGGAAGTCCTCGTCGGCGACCTGCCGGTTGTCGTAGCCGATGAGCCGGAACTCGGAGACCGTCGCCGGGTCGAAGGCGATCTGGGCCTTTGCGTCACGGGCGGTGAGGTCGATGTTGCGCGGGAGGTCCTCGCAGAAGACCTCGCGGCCGTCCTCGGAGGAGGAGACGTAGGCCGTGTGCCCGTCGCCCTTGTCGGCGAGGCGCTCCATCAGGGCGTCGCCGTAGTCGCTGCCGACGCCCACGCCGAACAGGGTGATGCCGTGCTCGCGGCGCTCGGAGCCGATGCGTTCGAGGATGGTGTCCGCGTCGGTGTCGCCCGTGTTGGCCAGTGCGTCGGAGACCAGGACGACACGGTTGGTGGCGCCCTCGCGCAGGCCGTCCTGCGCCGTTTCGTAGCCCGTCTCCACGCCCGCGCCGAGGTTGGTGGAGTCCGTGGGTTCCAGGCTGTCGATCGCGTCGTGGATCTCTTCCCGGTTGTCGCCCAGGCGCGTCATCGGCAGCACCCGCTCCGCCTCGTCGCTGAAGGTGACGATCGCGACCGAGTCGTCGTCGCGCAGCCGGTCCGTCATCACGCCGAGGGACTCCTTGGCGAGGTCGAGGCGGCCGGGCTCGGCCATGGAACCGGAGATGTCGATGACGAAGGTCAGCGCGGCGGGCGGGCGTTCGCCGCGGTCGGCGGCGGGCCGGGTGGCCAGGCCCACACGGACCAGCGACCAGTCCTCGCGGTCGGCGCGGGCGCCGTCGACGCTCACCGAGAAGCCGTTGCCGTCGGGACGGTCGTAGTCCTGGCGGAAGCTGTTGACGAACTCCTCGGGGCGGACCGTCGTCGGGTCGGGCAGATGGCCGTCGGCGAGGGTGCGGCGGGCGTAGCCGTAGGAGGCGGTGTCGACGTCCAGGGCGAACGTGGAGAGGTAGTCGGGGGCCGGCGCGAACTCCCGGGACTCCGAGTCGTCGCCGTTCTTCTGCTCGCCCGTGCCGCCGGTGCTGCCGCCGTCGGTGTAGCCGGGGGCGGGGGCCGGGCGGCCGGTGGGGTAGCTGCTGTTGTCCGCGGAGGAGTTGTCGCCGTCGCCCGCGCCGCAGCCGGTGAGCAGCAGACCGGCCGCCGCGGTCAGCGCGAGGAGGGTGCCCCGCAGGTCTCGTATTCGGTGACGCTCCATCTTCCGTGCCCCCTGGGTCCGTTGACGTCGACTTTCTGTGACTGTGACGGGCCAGGGGGCCGGAACGTGCGCTACGGAGCGTTGCGGATGAGTCTCGAATGGGGCACGGGGGACGCCTGTCGAGACCGGTGGGTGATCTTCCGTTGACCTAGGACACGACGTCCTTGCGGGCGAAACCGCGGAAGGCCAGCGCGAACAGCACCAGGGCGTACGTTATGGAAATGGCCGTGCCCTGGATCATGCCGGACCACTCGGGAGTGGGCTGTACGGCGTCCGCCCAGGCGAACTGCCAGTGCGCGGGCAGGAAGTGCCGCCAGTCGCCGAGCGCGGTCACCGCGTCCAGGACGTTGCCGACGATGGTCAGGCCGACCGCGCCGCCGACCGCGCCGAGCGCGGCGTCCGTCTTGGTGGACAGCCAGAACGCAAGGCCCGCGGTGACCAGTTGGGACACGAAGATGAAGGCCACTATCACCACCAGGCGCTGCGCGGCCGTGCCCGTGTCGATCGAACCGCCGGTGGGGATCTGGAGAGGGCCCCAGCCGTAGGCCGCCGTGCCGACGGCCAGCGCGACCACGGGCAGCAGGATCATCGCCGCCAGGCTGAGCCCGAGGCCCACCACCAGTTTGGACCACAGCAGCCGGGCCCTGGGCACGGGCGCCGCGAGCAGATAGCGCAGCGAGGACCAGCCGGCCTCCGAGGCGACCGTGTCCCCGCAGAACAGGGCGACAGGGATGACCAGCAGGAAGCCCGCGGAGACGAACAGGTTCACGGCGGCGAAGTTGGCGCCGGACGCGGTGGCCGTGTCCATCAGGGTGATCCGGTTGCCGCCGCCGTCCGGCTCGCCGCCGATCGCGAACGCGGCGACCAGCACGAAGGGCAGCACGGCCAGGATGCCGAACATGACGAGCGTGCGGCGTCGCTTCAGCTGGCGGATCAGCTCGACCCGCAGCGGCAGCGTGCGGCCCGCCCGGTAGCCGGAGGCGACCTCGGTGCGCTCGGTGAGCGTGCTCATGCGGAGCCTCCGATCAGGGTGAGGAAGGCGTCTTCCAGCCGGCGGTGCGGGCCGACCGACTGGACGGGCACTTCGAGGCGGACGAGTTCGGCGACCAGGCGCGTCGCGCTGCCGTCGGTGTCGAGGCGGACGAGCAGCCCGTCGTCGGTGCGTACGGCCGAGGCCACGCCCGGCAGGGCGGCGACCTTCTCGACGATCGGCTCCTCCACGGCTGCGGGCGTGCCCACGAGCAGCGTGTCGCCGGAGCCGATGATCTCGCTGACCGGACCGGCCTGCACGAGGCGGCCGCGGTCCATCACCACGAGGTGGGTGCAGGACTGCTCGACCTCCGCGAGGAGATGGCTGGAGACGATGACCGTGCGGCCGGCCGCCGCGTAGCGGATCATCACCTGGCGCATCTCGCGGATCTGCGGCGGGTCGAGGCCGTTGGTCGGCTCGTCCAGGATCAGCAGGTCCGGCAGGCCGAGCATGGCCTGCGCGATGGCCAGGCGCTGGCGCATGCCCTGGGAGTACGTGCGCACCGCACGGGCCAGGGCGTCGCCGAGACCGGCGATCTCCAGGGCCTCGTCGAGGTGGGCGTCCTCGGCCGGGCGGCCGGTGGCCCGCCAGTACAGCTCCAGGTTCTCCCGGCCCGACAGGTGCGGCAGGAAGCCCGCGCCCTCGACGAAGGCGCCGACCCGGGACAGGACGGGCGCGCCGGGGCGGATGGCGTGGCCGAAGACCCGGATCTCACCGGCGTCCGGCTTGATCAGGCCCATCAGCATGCGCAGGGTCGTCGTCTTGCCGGCGCCGTTCGGCCCGAGCAGACCGAGGACCTGGCCCTTCTCCACGCGGAACGACAGGTCCCGTACCGCGTACCGGTCCTGGGAGCCGGCGTATCGCTTGCTCAGGTCGGTGATCTGGAGCGGGACCTCGGCCAGCGCGGGGTCGGGCGCGGGGGTGGCGGTGCGGCGGCGGGCGGTCAGCAGCAGGGCGAGGGCGACGCCCGCACCCGCGAGCGGCAGCCACCACACCCAGGACGGCAGCGGGGCGGCGGCGGTGTCCACGCCGGGCGCCGTCGGGACCGTCAGATCGCCCTTCAGGGACACGGTGTACGTCGCCGGGGAGAGAGGCGATGCGTAGCCGAGGTCCGTGGAGGAGACGACCAGGCGCAGCCGGTGGCCGCTCTCGATGTCGTGGTCGATGGCGGGGAGCGTGATCGTCACGTCCTTGCCGGCCTCGGCGTCCTCGACGCGCAGGGGCGTGACCAGCTGGGACGGCAGCACCTGCTGCCTGCCGCCGGGGCCGACGTCGTAGACCTTGGCGAAGAGGACCGCGTCCTCGCTGGTCGACTTCACGTGCACGGTCGCCTTCGGGGAGCCGGTGATGCGCAGGTCGCCGGTGACCGGTGCCGACTCGAAGGCGGCGAACTGGCCCGGGAAGTCCAGGGACACCCCGACGCCGAGCGAGGACAGCTGGGAGAGACCACCCGAGCCGCCGAGGCCCGGCAGGGCGGAGACGGCGGGCGGGCTGGCGCCGGCCGGGTTGGCGAAGCTCTGCTCGCCGCCGCTGAGGCGGAAGGACTTCGGGCCGCTCTCCAGGCCGGGGTAGGAGTCGGCGCTCGCGCCCCGCAGCAGGGCCTGGCCGTCGGTGGAGTCGACGCCTCCGGTGCGGGTGACGCGGAAGGCCGGGCCGGTGTCGGCTCCCTTGTCGTCCTTGAGGTAGCGGTCGAACCAGGACTGGACGCGGGCCTGGACGCGGCCGGTCTCCATGTCGCCGCCGTCGTGGCCGCCGGAGATCCAGTCGACGTCGACGGGGGCGCCGTTGGCCTTGATCGCCTTGGCGGCCTGGTCGGCCTGGCCGAGCGGGAAGAGGGAGTCGGACTGGCCCTGCATCAGCAGGGTCGGCACCTTGATGCGGTCGCCGACGGCCGACGGCGAGCGTTCTTCGAGCATGCTGCGGGCCTGCGCGTCCGGGACGCCGGACTCGGCGACCCGGTCGTACATCTCGCAGACCTGCTTCTCGAACTTCTCGCAGCCGCCCGCCGAGTTGACGAAGATGCCGGCCCAGAGCTTCTTGAACACGCCGTTCGGGAACAGCGCGTCCGCGAGGTTCCAGTAGGTGATCGCCGGGGCGATGGCGTCCACGCGGTCGTCGTGTCCTGCGGCCAGCAGGGAGATCGCGCCGCCGTAGGAGCCGCCCGCCATGCCGACGCGCGGGTCGCCGGTCTTGTCGAGCTCGACCTGCGGCTGCTTCGCCAGCCAGTCGAGCAGCCGGGAGACGTCGGCGACCTCGCCCTTCGGATCGTTCAGCCCGACCTTGCCGGTGGACTTGCCGAAGCCGCGGGCGGACCAGGTCAGCACGGCGTATCCGTCGCGGGCGAGGTTCTCGGCCTGCTGCCGTACGTCGTCCTTGCTGCCGCCGAAGCCGTGCGCGAGGAGGACGGCGGGGCGACGGCCGCTCTCGGCGGCCGTGAAGTACGAGGTGTCGACCCGCACCCCGTCGCCCATGTCCATGACCCGGTCGGCGCGGCGCACCGCGGGCGCGTCGTCGTCGGCCGACGCGACAGTCCACGTACCGGCACCGGCTATGACGACGACAGCGGCCGCGGCGGCGAACAGCCGCCGCGGCCCCCGTAGCGCGCGGAGCCCGGGCAATCGAAGATCCATGGTTCAACGGTACGGGGCGAACCTGTCGGCAAGTTATCTACCGGAGGCCGAACCGCCACCCCTCCCACGGAAGTACGAGCCCCCTCCCGCGTACACCAGCCGTGGTACGAAGGCACATGGACATCCGCCGGGCCACGACCCCCGCCGAAGTCGCCGCCGCAGAGCACCTTTTCGATCACCCGGTGCGCCCCGAGTGGGCCGAGCGCTTCCTCGGGACCGGGGGCCACCACCTCCTCGTGGCCTACGTCGACGGCGAACCGGTGGGTTTCGTCAGCGGCGTCGAGACCGTGCACCCCGACAAGGGCGCCGAGATGTTCCTGTACGAGCTGGGGGTGGCCGGGCCCTACCGGCGGCGGGGCATCGGGCGGGCGCTGGTGCTGCGGCTCGACGCGCTGGGCCGGCGGCTGGGGTGCTACGGGATGTGGGTGCTGATCGAGGCCGGGGACGAGGTCGCCCTCGCCACCTACCGCAGTGCGGGTGGCAAGGGCGACGGGGCGTGCTCGGTGATCACGTGGGACTTCGGCTGAGGTCGGGCGGCGGTCAGTCCCGCTCGTCCTCCGGGAGGGTCACCAGCCAGCGGGTGTCGCGGCGCGGGCGCAGGTACAGGGCCCAGTAGAGGGTGGCGGCGGCGGTGATGCCGCCGGTCCACAGCAGATGCGCGGTCTCCTGCTGGGTGAGGATGTAGCCGAGGACCACGATCAGCAGGACCGGCATCGCGGGCCACAGCGGCATCCGCCAGGCACGGGTGTGCCGGTGCGAGCCGCGCCGGGCGAGCAGCGCGGCGACCGCGACGAGCAGGTACATGCCGGTCACCGAGACGCCCGTGACGCCGTACAGGGTGTCGAGGTTGACGAAGCACAGGGCCGCGCCGGGCACGCCGACCGCGAGGGTGGCGACCCATGGGGAGCCGAAGCGGCCGAGCCTGGCGAGGACGTCGTTGACCGGCTGGGGCCAGGCCTTGTCGCGGGCGGAGGCGAACAGCACGCGGGAGTTCTGGATGACCATGACGATGCCCGCGTTGATGATCGCGAGGGCCACGCAGAGGCTGACGAAGGTGCCGACCGCGGAGTTGGACCAGGCGGTGACCATGGCGGAGAGGTCGCCGCCGGTCAGCTCCTTGAGGTCCGAGGCGCCGAGGGTGATGGCGACGACCGGGACCAGGATGATCACGGCGGAGATGCCGAGGGTGGCCAGCACCGTGCGGGCGACGTTGCGGCGCGGGTTCTCCAGCTCCTCGGAGAGGTAGACGGCGGTGGAGAAGCCCTGGGTGACGAACAGGGCGATGGCGAGCCCGGAGACGACCAGCAGGGCCGTCACGGTGTCGGCGTGCCCGTCGGCGCCGGCCACCTCCATCGAGACCAGGCTCGCGGGGCCGCGCTCGGCGTGGGCGAAGCCCAGCACCGCCACGACGGCCGCGGCGATGACCTCCAGGACCAGGAAGACGCCGGTGATCCAGGCGTTCGCGCGCAGGTCCAGCAGGCCGGCGAGGGTGGCGAGCAGCATGACGCCGGCGCCGGTCATCGCGGGGTCGAGGTGGACGATCGGGGCGAGGTAGTCGGCGGTGCCCATCGCGATCACCGGCGGGACGACCATGACGACCAGCAGGGAGAGCACGAACACGAGCCAGCCGGCGAGCCGTCCGGCCAGCGTGGAGACCATCGCGTACTCGCCGCCCGCGCTGGGGATGAGGGTGCCCAGCTCCGAGTAGCAGAACGCCACGGCGATGCAGAGCAGCGAGCCGATGGCGATGGTGAGGGCGGTGGCGGTGCCGAGCGAGCCGAACAGGTCGGGGACGACCACGAAGAGGGTGGAGGCCGGGGTCACGCAGGAAAGCGTGAGCAGGGTGCCGCCGACCACGCCGATGGAGCGCTTGAGCTTCTGGGGGCCGTCCGGCGCCTCGACTGCGGCGCCCTCGACGGGGGTGAGGGTGTCGGTCACGAGGGGGATGCAACATCGACGGAAACCATCGCGTCAATGGCTGTTCACCTACGGAATCCGTGGCCCCGGCGCCCTCTTTCGCGCGTTAACGTCGCGTCAAGGCCGCATATAGGGCGGCTTCCACGGGTGCGGGAACCGCAGCACGGGGGCACAAAAAAGTGGGGCCGTCCGCGATGCGGACGGCCCCGTAACAGCGGGTGTCAGTGGTTGCGCGGGATCTCCGGACCGTCCGTGCTCGGTGGGGAGACCCGGCGAGTCGCTTGCCCGAGCCTCCGCTCCAGCCACACTTCTGCCAGTGGGCCGAGGGGCGAGTACATCACGCGGACGATCGGCACCGCAGCGACGACGACGGCACCGGCGGCCACGATCCCGACCAGCGCCCTGGCTATCCCGACGTCCTTCGGCCCCTCCGGGTCCGCCAGCCAAAGCAGGCACATGAGGATCGCCACGGCCTGCGCGACCATGAGCACACCCCAAAGGAGGCCGAGAGCCAGGAAGAAGAGCGACTTCGCGGCCCCCAAGCCGTACTTCGGCAGCCATTCGGCCTTGAACGCCCGCGAGGCCACCTGGCGTTCCGCCGGCGTCATGGCCGCCAGTTCCACGCCCTTGTCCACGAAGTTGTCGACCGCTGTGCGTGTCCAGCCCTGAACTGCCTTGCCGAAGGCGGCTGCCTCCAACGTGCCGGCGATGAGAATCGCCGACGACACAGAGGCAACGGTCGTCGCGAAGGCTTCTGTCATCTGCACGCGGACAGACTGCCACCTCACCATTCCCGCTGAACAGGAACCGACAGCTCAGCGGGCATGGTGAGGGGTGTGCTCAGTGGTTGCGCGGGAAGCCCAGGTCGACGCCGGTGGGGGCGTCGGCCGGGTCGGGCCAGCGGGTGGTGACGACCTTGCCGCGGGTGTAGAAGTGCGTGCCGTCGTTGCCGTAGATGTGGTGGTCGCCGAAGAGCGAGTCCTTCCAGCCGCCGAAGCTGTGGTAGCCGACGGGGACCGGGATCGGGACGTTCACGCCGACCATGCCGGCCTCGATCTCCAGCTGGAAGCGGCGGGCGGCGCCGCCGTCCCGGGTGAAGATCGCGGTGCCGTTGCCGAACGGCGAGGCGTTGATGAGGGCCACGCCCTCCTCGTACGTCTCGGCGCGCAGTACGCACAGGACGGGGCCGAAGATCTCGTCCTGGTACGCCTTCGCAGACGTGGGCACCTTGTCGAGCAGCGAGATGCCGATCCAGTGGCCGTCCTCGAAGCCGTCGACCGTGTAGCCGGTGCCGTCGAGGACCACCTCGGCGCCCTCGGCCGCGGCGCCGGTGACGTAGGAGGCCACCTTGTCGCGGTGGACCGCGGTGATCAGCGGGCCCATCTCGGAGGTCGGGTCGTTGCCGGGGCCGATCTTGATCTTCTCGGCGCGCTCGCGGATCTTCTCCACCAGCTCGTCGCCGATCGCCCCGACCGCGACGACCGCGGAGATGGCCATGCAGCGCTCGCCCGCGGAGCCGTAGGCCGCGCTCACGGCGGCGTCGGCGGCCGCGTCCAGGTCGGCGTCCGGCAGGACCAGCATGTGGTTCTTGGCGCCGCCGAGCGCCTGGACGCGCTTGTGGTTGGCGGAGGCGGTGGTGTGGATGTAGCGGGCGATCGGCGTCGAGCCGACGAACGAGATCGCCTTGACGTCCGGGTGCTCCAGGAGGCGGTCGACGGCCACCTTGTCGCCGTGCACGACGTTGAAGACGCCGCCCGGCAGGCCGGCCTCCGCCAGCAGCTCGGCGATCCTGATCGACGCCGACGGGTCCTTCTCGGACGGCTTGAGCACGAAGGTGTTGCCGCACGCGATGGCGATCGGGAACATCCACATCGGCACCATCGCCGGGAAGTTGAACGGCGTGATGCCCGCGACGACACCCAGCGGCTGCCGGATCGACGACACGTCGACGCGGCTGGCGACCTGCGTCGACAGCTCGCCCTTCAGCTGCACGCTGATGCCGCACGCCAGGTCGACGATCTCCAGGCCGCGCGCGACCTCGCCGAGGGCGTCGGAGTGCACCTTGCCGTGCTCGGCGGTGATCAGCTCGGCGATCTCGTCGCGGTGGGCGTCCAGCAGGGCGCGGAACTTGAACAGGATCGAGGTGCGCTGGGCCAGCGAGGACTGGCCCCAGGTCAGGTACGCCTCCTTGGCGGCCGCGACGGCCGCGTCCACCTCGTCCACCGAGGCGAAGGCGACGTTCGTGGTGACCGCGCCGGTGGCCGGGTCGGTGACCGGCCCGTACGTGCCCGACGCGCCTTCGGCGGTCTTGCCGCCGATCCAGTGGTTGACGATCTTCGTCATGACCGGTTACTCCTTCGCAGATGGCGGCGTCGGGTCGAGACGTGCCGTTCGTACAGCTCACGTGCCTTGACCGCCGACGGTCGGGTCGCGGTCTCGGCCACGGGAACATCCCACCAGGCCTGCGCGGGCGGCGGGCCCGACACTGTGTCTGCCGTTTGGGTCTCGACGTAGACACATGTGGGAGTGTCGGCGTCACGGGCCTCGGCGAGCGCCTCACGAAGATCGCTGACGGTCTTCGCGCGCAGCACCCGCATGCCCAGGCTCGCGGCGTTGGCGGCCAGGTCGACGGGGAGCGGGGCACCGGTGAAGGTGCCGTCGGCCGCCCGGTGGCGGTAGGCGGTGCCGAAGCGCTCGGCGCCCGTCTCCTCCGACAGTCCGCCGATGGACGCGTACCCGTGGTTCTGCACGAGCAACACCTTGATCGCGACACCTTCCTGCACGGCGGTCACGATCTCCGTCGGCATCATCAGATACGTGCCGTCGCCGACCAGCGCCCAGACGCGGCGCTCCGGCGCGGCCAGCTTCACGCCGATCGCTGCCGGGATCTCGTAGCCCATGCAGGAGTAGCCGTACTCCAGGTGGTACTGGTCCCGGGAGCGTGCCCGCCACAGTTTGTGCAGGTCCCCGGGGAGGGAGCCGGCCGCGTTGATGATCACGTCCGACTCGTCGACGAGCGTGTCCAGGACACCGAGCACCTGCGGCTGCGTCGGCCGTACGTCGGGCTCGTCGGCCTCGTAGCAGGCGTCGACGCGCTGCTCCCAGCGCTCCTTGTCCTCGGTGTACTCGGCGACGTACGAGGCGCCGACCCGGTAGGCGTGCATGTCGAGGGCCGCGGTCAGCTCCGTCAGGCCGCTGCGGGCATCCGCGATCAGCGGCATCCCGGCGAGCTTGTGGCCGTCGTAGGGCGCGATGTTGAGGTTGAGGAAGCGGACGTCCGGGTGCGCGAAGAGGGTGCCGGAGGCGGTGGTGAAGTCGGTGTAGCGGGTGCCGACGCCGATCACCAGGTCTGCGGTGCGGGCGAGCTCGTCGGCGGTGGCGGTGCCGGTGTGGCCGACGCCGCCGACGTCCTGGGGGTGGTCGAAGCGCAGGGAGCCCTTGCCGGCCTGGGTGGAGGCGACGGGGATGCGGGTGACCGCGGCGAACTCTGCGAGGGCCTCCTCGGCGCGGCTGTGGTGGACGCCGCCGCCCGCGACGAGCAGGGGACGGCGGGCGCCGCGGATCGCCCGTACTGCCTCGGCGAGTTCGGTCGGGTCGGCGCCCGGCCGGCGTACCACCCAGGTGCGCTCGGCGAAGAACTCCTCGGGCCAGTCGTACGCCTCGGCCTGCACGTCCTGCGGGAGCGCCAGCGTCACGGCGCCGGTCTCCACGGGGTCGGTGAGCACGCGCATGGCCTGGAGGGCCGACGGGATCAGGGCCTCCGGACGTGTGATCCGGTCGAAGTACCTGGACACCGGGCGCAGACAGTCGTTGACGGACACATCGCCCGCGTACGGCACTTCGAGCTGCTGGAGGACCGGGTCGGACGGGTGGGCGGCGAAGACGTCGCCGGGCAGGAGCAGCACCGGGAGGTGGTTGATGGTCGCGAGGGCGGCGCCGGTGACGAGGTTGGTCGCGCCGGGGCCGATGGAGGTGGTGACGGCGTGGGTGGACAGCCGGCCCGACTGACGGGCGTAGCCGACCGCCGCGTGCACCATCGCCTGTTCGTTGCGGCCCTGGTGGTACGGCATGACATCGCCGTACTCGACGAGGGCCTGGCCGATCCCGGCGACGTTGCCGTGGCCGAAGATGCCCCAGGTGGCGCCGATCAGGCGGTGCCGCGTCCCGTCGCGCTCGGTGTACTGGGCGGACAGGAAGCGGACGAGTGCCTGTGCGACCGTGAGCCTCGTCGTTGAGGTCATCGGTAACCCTCCGTAGGTGCCGGATGGAAGCGGATCAGCGATCCTGCGCGAGGGCGACGGATCCGCCCTCACGCGAGGGGAATACGCGCTGCTGACCGAAACCGTTCGGGACCTCCGGCGCGGGGCCGTAGCGGGCGGGGAGTCTTCGCTCGCACTTCGCTCCTGCCAAAGCAAAGCGGCCTTCCGCGCCGGAGGCGATCTGTGCCCGGGCGGCACGGGGCACGTGGGCGAAGTCGGAGACTCCACTCAATACGCTTTCCCTGCCCGGGAGTTGGTACTTCTCGTTCTCGACGTCCACGGTGCATCCGCCGTTCAGCGGAGGCACGGTCCATTCACTGTCGCCGGTCATCAGGCCCTCACAGCAGTCCTACGGCGGTGTCGACGGCGGCGGCCACGTCCCCGTCCGCCGGGTAGAGCAACGACCGTCCCACCACCAGGCCCCGCACGGTGGGAAGTTGCAGAGCACCCCGCCACTTCTCATATGCCCCGTCCTGGTCGTCGCCGACCTCGCCGCCGAGAAGGACGGCCGGGAGGGTGGAGGTCCGCATGACCTCGGCCATGTCGTCGGGGTTCTCGGTGACCGGGAGCTTGAGCCAGGTGTAGGCCGAGGTGCCGCCGAGCCCGGAGGCGATGGCGATGGACTTGGTGACGGCCTCGGCGGACAGGTCGTTCCTGACCCTGCCCTCGGGGGTGCGGCTGCTGAGGAACGGCTCGACGAAGACGGGCAGCCGGCGGGCGGCCATGTCGTCGATGGCGCGGGCGGTGGACTCCAGCGTGGTGAGGGAGCCCGGGTCGTCGTAGTCGACGCGCAGCAGCAGCTTGCCCGCGTCGAAGCGCAGCCGCTCGATGTCCTCGGCGCGGTGGCCGGTGAAGCGGTCGTCGAGCTCGAAGCTCGCGCCCTGGAGGCCGCCGCGGTTCATCGAGCCCATGACGACCTTGTTGTCGAGGGCGCCGAGGAGCAGCAGGTCGTCGAGGATGTCGGCGGTGGCGAGGACGCCGTCGACGCCGGGCCGGTCGAGTGCCAGGCAGAGCCGTTCCAGGAGGTCGGCGCGGTTGGCCATGGCGAGCTTGCGGTCTCCGACGCCGAGGGCGCCGCGGGCCGGGTGGTCGGCGGCGACGATCATCAGCCGGCCGTTGTCGTTGAGCAGCGGCCGGCGCCTGCGCCGGGCGGCGGCCTCGGCCACGGCCTCCGGGTGCCGGGTGCGCAGGCGGACCAGTTCGGAGATGTCGACGTTCACTTGACGGCCCCCGCGGCGATCGCGGCCTCGATCTCGTCGGGCGTCGGCATCGCGGAGGAGCACTCCAGGCGGGAGGCGACGATGGCGCCGGCGGCGTTGGCGTGCCGCATGGTCCGCTCCAGGTCCCAGCCTTCAAGGAGGCCGTGACAGAGGGAGCCGCCGAAGGCGTCGCCGGCGCCGAGGCCGTTGAGGACGTTCACGGGCAGCGGCGGGACCTCGGCCGCTGCGCCGTCGCTGTTGACGGCGAGGACGCCCTTGGGGCCCTGCTTGACGACCGCGACCTGTACGCCCGCGTCCAGCAGCGCGCGGGCGGCGGCGTGCGGTTCGCGTACGCCGGTCGCGACCTCCACCTCGTCGAGGTTGCCGACGGCGACGGTGGTGTGGCGCAGCGCCTCCTTGTAGAAGGGGCGGGCGGCGGCCGGGTCGCTCCAGAACATGGGTCGCCAGTCCAGGTCGAAGACCGTCGTGCCGGCCTTGGCGCGATGAGCGAGGGCCGCGAGCGTCGCGGTGCGGCTGGGCTCCTCGCTCAGTCCGGTGCCGGTGACCCAGAAGATGCGGGCGTCGCGGATGGCGTCGAGGTCGAGCTCGTGGGCGTCGATCTCCAGGTCGGGTGCCTTGGGCAGGCGGTAGAAGTACAGCGGGAAGTCGTCCGGCGGGAAGACCTCGCAGAAGGTGACCGGGGTGGGCAGTCCGGGAACCGGGGTGACCCAGCGGTCGTCGACGCCGAAGCCCTTCAGTGCCTCGTGGAGGTAGGTGCCGAAGGGGTCGTCCCCGGTGCGGGTGATCACCGCGGTGCTGCGGCCGAGGCGGGCGGCGGCGACCGCGACGTTCGTCGCCGAGCCGCCGAGGAACTTGCCGAAGGAGGTGACCTGCGGCAGCGGGACGCCGGTCTGCAAGGGGTAGAGGTCCACTCCGATCCGCCCCATGGTGATCAGGTCGTACGCCATCGGCTTCCCTCGGTCTCCCTGTGTCGCGGCACCCGTGCCGACGCCGACGCGCGTGCTCGTGGCGCGTCGGGCCTCTCCGGCTTTGTAGCCCTGGTCGGGGAGGCCTGTCAATGTTTTGTCCAGACATTCGAACCATACGCTTTGGGAGGGGGCCGGGCGCCTTCACGTCTGCCGGGTTCGGTTCGGCGGCGGGTGCGGGTTGTGGGGGCTTGTCGCGCAGTTCCCCGCGCCCCTGACGGGGTTGCTGCGGGACTACGGCCGAGCCGTCCGTTGTCAACGCGCCACGCCCTTGTGCCCGCGCACGCCTTTGCGTCACTCGTGTCACAAAGGCCCCTCCCCTGTCACACATGTCCCGTGCACGCGGGCCCTGCGTCACACCCGCGCACGGGCCCTGTCGCGTCCTCACTCTGTGTCGTTGTCCGGACACAGGCTTTGTGATCGCCAGCGCAGCGCACGGTCCCCCCGACGACCGGTCCCCGGTCGCCACCGCGGCGCGCGCGGGGAGGTGCACCGATGACCGACCGAAGGCTCTGGTCCTACAAGGAGATCGCCGCGCACATCAAGGTGCAGCCGGACACCGTGCGGTCGTACCGCAAGCACGGGCTGCTGCCGCCGCCCGACCATGTCGAGGGCGGCAAGCCCTTCTGGTACGCGGACACCGTACGGCTGTGGGTCGCCTCCCGGCCCGGTAACCGCGGCCGAAGGCCGGACTGACCGCCCGCGGGCCGAGGGCGACGAAAACCACCTGTGCCCCACCCCATGTGTGGGGCACAGTCGTGGCATGAGCGACTTCTCCGTCAAGCCCGTACTCACCGGCGATCGGACCGTGCTGCGGCCCTTCACCGAGGACGACGCCGCCGTCATGGCGGAGATCATCGAGGACCCCGAGGTCGTCCGCTTCACCGGCGACCCCTCCGAGGAGTTCTCCCTGGAGCGGCTGCGCTCCTGGTACGGCTCGCGTACCGCGCAGAACGACCGTCTCGACCTCGCCGTCACCGACCGCGCCACCGGCGAACTCGTCGGCGAGGTCGTCCTGTACGAGTGGGACGCCACAGCACGCAGCTGTACGTTCCGCACGCTCGTCGGCCCCCGGGGGCGCGGCCGGGGCATCGGCACCGAGGCCACCCGGCTCATCGTCGGCCATGGCTTCGAGCAACTCGGACTGCACCGGATCCAGTTGGAGGCCTACGGCCACAATCCGCGTGCCCTGCGCGTCTACGAGAAGGTCGGATTCCTGGTGGAGGGCGTCCGGCGGGAGGCCGACTTCAGGGACGGGCAGTGGCTGGACTGGGTGATGATGGCCGTCCTGGACCACGAGTGGGCCGCCCACCACGGCCGCCCCGACATCGGTGCCGTCAGCTCCAGGGCTCGATGACCGTCACCCCCGCACCCGGCGCCGACCCCATCGCCGCCAGCGCCGCCGGCACCGCGTCCAGCGGGATCGTCGACGTCACCAGCAGATCCGGCCGCAGCACCCCGGCCCGCACGAGCTCCAGCATCGGCGGGTAGGTGTGCGCCGCCATCCCGTGGCTGCCGAGGAGTTCGAGCTCCAGGGCGATGGCGCGGGCCATGGGGACCGGCGTCGTGCCGGACTCCGAGGGCAGCAGACCGACCTGGATGTGCCGGCCCCGGCGGCGCAGGCCGTTGACGGAGGCGGCGCAGGTGGCGGGCGAGCCGAGGGCGTCCAGGGAGAGATGGGCACCGCCACCGGTCACGGCGTGGATCGCCGCCGCGGTGTCCGGCACCTCGGACGCGTCCACGCATTCGGCCGCACCGAACTTCCGCGCCAGGTCCAGGGCCCGCGGAGAGACGTCCACCGCGACGACCCGCGCGCCCGAGGCCGCCGCGATCATCACCGCCGACAGACCCACCCCGCCGCAGCCGTGCACCGCGACCCACTCCCCCGCGGCCACCCGCCCCTGCTGCACGACGGCCCGGAACGCGGTGGCGAACCGGCAGCCCAGCGAGGCGGCCGTCGCGAAGGACATCTCCTCCGGCACGGCGACGAGGTTGACGTCCGCGTGGTCCAGCGCCACGTACTGGGCGAAGGATCCCCAGTGGGTGAAGCCGGGCTGGGTCTGGCGCTCGCACACCTGCTGGTCGCCCGCCGCGCATGCCGGGCAGCTGCCGCAGGCGCACACGAAGGGCACGGTGACCCGGTCGCCGGGCCGCCGGCCGGTCACCCGGTCTCCCACCGCCTCGACGACCCCGGCGAGTTCATGGCCGGGAACATGCGGCAGCGTGATGTCCGGGTCGTGCCCCTGCCAGCCGTGCCAGTCGCTGCGGCAGAGCCCCGTCGCCTCGACCCGGACCACCACCCCGTGCTCCTTCGGCTCCGGATCGGCCACCTCCCGTACCCCGGCCGGCTCCCCGAACCGCTCGAACACGACGGCCCGCATCCGCCCCACCTCGCCTTCCGTCCCGGCCCGGTGATCCCCGCACCGCCCGGGACCCAATCCCTGAACGGCACGGCGCGGAGATCACCCCGTCCGGCGGAACGCTAGCCGGGCACCGCCACCTTGTCCCGCTCCTCGGCGTCGGCATGCTCGGGCGCTGCGTCCGACTCGCTGAGTCCGAACCTGTCGTGGAGCCGCCTGAGGGGCCCCGGCGCCCACCAGGTCGCCCGCCCCGTCAGTCGCATGACCGCCGGGACCAGCAGGCTGCGGACGATCATCGCGTCCATGAGGACCGCGAGTGCGATGCCGAGGCCGAGCATCTTGGTGTTGGTCACCCGGGAGGTGCCGATCGCGACCATCACCACCGCGAGGATCACGGCGGCCGCGGTGATCAGACCGCCCGTGCGCTGAAGCCCGTGCCGCACGGCCTCCTCGTGGTCGCCCGTCGTGTCGTACTCCTCCTTGATGCGGGAGAGGAGGAACACGCCGTAGTCCATCGACAGTCCGAAGGCGACGCAGAACATCAGCACCGGGAGGGTCGTCTCGATCGAGCCGGGGCTGGTGAAGCCGAGCAGGCCGGACAGATGGCCGTCCTGGAAGACCCAGACCACCGCGCCGAACATCGCCGTGAGGCTGAGCGCGTTGAGCACCACCGCCTGGATCGGGATCAGCACGCTGCCGGTCAGCAGGAACACCAGCAGCAGGGTGACTATCGCGATGAAGGCGGCCGCCAGTGGGAGGCGTTCGGCGATGGCGTCCTTGGAGTCGACCAGGACCGCCGCCGCGCCGGTCACCTTGGTGTCGAACGGCGCCTCGGTGGCGCGCAGGTCGCCGACCAGGCCCTGGGCCGGGTCGTCCACCGCCTCGCCCTTCGGCAGCACCGTGAAGTACGCCGACTCCCCCTTCACGAGCGGTCCGTCGACCCGCAGCACCTCCGGGAGTGCGCCGATGCGCTGCTTGTACTCGGCGTACTGCGCCTGGGTGGCCCGCCCCTCGGCGAGCACCTCCAGGCCGCCGCCGGGGCTGCCCGGGAAGCCGTCGCGGATGTGCTGCTGGACGACATGGGACTCGGCGCTCGACGGCAGCTGGCGGTCGTCGGCGGTGCCGAACTTCACTCCGAGGAAGGGCAGTCCGAGCAGGACCAGGACGGCGGTGGTGCCGAGGGCGAAGAAGGGGGCGCGGCGCATGACGAGGTTCGCCGTACGCGCCCAGCCCTTGCCCTCACTGGCTGCGGCCGCCCCGTCGGACTCCTTCGCCCGCCCGCGCCGCAGCAGCTTGCGCAGGTCCAGTGCGTTGACCCGGTGGCCGAGCAGGACCAGCGCCGCCGGGAGCAGGATCAGGGCGGCCGCGGCGGCCAGCAGCACCACCGCGATGCCGGCGTAGGCGAAGGACCGCAGGAAGTACTGCGGGAAGAGCAGCATCGCCGCCAAAGACACCGCGACGGTGAGGGCGGAGAAGAGGACCGTGCGTCCGGCGGTTCGCAGGGTGGTGCCGACCGCCGCCAGTGGTTCGGCGCCGCCGGTGAGTTCCTCGCGGAAGCGGCGGACGATGAACAGGGCGTAGTCGACGGCGAGGCCGAGGCCGAGGGCGGTGGTGAGGTTCATCGCGAAGACCGACACATCGGTGAACTCGGTCAGGCCGCGCAGCACCGCGTTCGTGCCGAGGATGGCGACGATGCCGATGCCGAGCGGCAGCAGGGCGGCGACCGCGCTGCCGAAGACCATGACCAGCAGCACGAGGGTGACCGGCAGGGCGATCACCTCGGCGCGCAGCAGGTCCTCCTGGATGGTGGTCTGCATCTCGTGCCGCACCGCGACCGGGCCGCCGACGCTCACCTCCACCGGGCCGTGCGCGCCCCGGAACTCGGGCGCGATGCGGTCCAGGGTCTCCCCCATCTGCTTCTCTTCGCCGGTGATCCGGGCGGCGATCAGCGCCTCGTGGCCGTCTTCGGCGCGCAGGGCGGGTGACTTGCTCTGCCAGTAGGAGCCGACGCCCACGACGCCCTTCTCGCCGGTCAGGCGGGACACGAGGCGCTGTGCCTCCGCGGCGACCGCGGGGTCGTCCACCGAGGCGTCGCCCGCGTCCACGAGGAGCAGGAGGTTGGGCTGGGAGGCGGGGAACTCACGCTCCAGCGCCTTGGTCGCGTAGGTCGACTCGGCGTCCGGGTCCTCCCAGCCGCCGCTGCCCAGCCGGTCGGCGACGCCGCTGCCGGCCAGCACGGCGAGCGCGGTGATCACCAGGGCCACGAGCAGCGACAACCGGGGGCGTGCCGTCACGAAGCGGGTCCAGCCGCCGACTCGGGGTGGCCTGTTGACTTCGTTCATTGTGCGGTGTCCCCTTCACCCTGATCCATGCTGTGCACGGCAGGCAGCATGGAGCTGTCACTGCCATAGACTGGCAAACACGAGACATCGCTCGCGTTTCTCAAGAATGCGAGCGACCGCTCGCGTTTGTCAATCGCGTTCGGAGAGCTGGGGATAACGCGTGTCCGCGAACCGGGACAAGGACGACCAGGTCCACCAGGAGAAGGAGCAGCCGCGCCGCCGCCAGGCCCGCGGCGAGCGCCGTATCGCCCAGCTGCTGGAGGCCGCGGCCACCGTCTTCACCACCACCGGTTACACGGCCGCCAGCACCAACGCCATCGCCCGCGAGGCCGGCGTCTCACCCGGCACGCTGTACCAGTTCTTCCCGAACAAGGAAGCGATCGCCATAGAGCTCGGCGACCGGTTGATCCACGAGATGCGCGAGATGTACGGCGAGGCGCTCGCCCCGGTCGATCCCGCCACTCCGCTGGAGGAGGCCGTCGCCTCGGCCGTCGACCGCTTCATCGCCTTCAACTGCGCCCATCCGGCGTTCTTCGCGCTGATGCACGGCCCCGACATCCCCGGCCGCATGGCCGAGGAGCACGACGCCCTGCACGCGACCCTGCTGTCCCGGATCGAGGGCCTGCTCTCCTCGTTCCTGCCCGACGCCGCCCCGGCCGACCTGGCCAGGACCGCCCATATGTGCCTGGGCTTGTACAAGGCCGGACTGGAGTTGGTGCTCGCCCACGAGGGCGCCGAACGCGACGCCTACGTCCAGGAGCTGAAGTACGTCCTGATCCGCTACCTCGACCCGCTGGTGGGCGACAGGCTCGGCCGGGCCGAGGCGGCCCGCACCGCGACATAGCGGGCCGGTACCGACAGGTGTGCATGGATCAGCTCCCGGATTCGGGGGACCCCGCGACCCACTCTCTCCCGCACCGGCCCCACTCGCATCCCGGAGCGATCACGCGGTACACACCGAACGCCCGTGCGGTACCGACAGGCGCCACCCCTCTTTGAGCAGTACCCCGTAGGGGTATACCGTGGAAGAGAGGGGACCCCCTGGGTCCCCTCGGCCCCACATGCCTCGACGAGGAGAACCACATGACCGCCCAGACCGACACCCCCGGCTCCGTCACCGCCGTCTACAAGGTGAGCGGCATGAGCTGCGGACACTGCGAGGGGGCCGTCTCCGGCGAGATCTCCGAACTGCCCGGCGTCAGCTCGGTGAAGGCCGTCGCCTCGACCGGCGAGGTCACCGTCGTGTCGGCCGCCGCGCTGGACGAGGAGGCCGTGCGCGCCGCCGTCGACGAGGCCGGCTTTGAGCTGGTCGGCAGGGTCTGAGTCCGGCCATGACCCGTACCACCGATGAACCGCCGATAGCCGGGCCGGCCGGCGCGACCGGCACGGCCCGGGCCACGCCCGCGTCCGGGCCGGCCGACCGCGCCGCCGCCTCGGACGTCGAGCTGCTCATCGGTGGAATGACCTGCGCCTCCTGCGCGGCCCGCGTCGAGAAGAAGCTCAACCGCATGGACGGCGTGACCGCCACGGTGAACTACGCGACCGAGAAGGCCAAGGTCAGCTACCCCGCGGGCATCGAGGTCGCCGACCTCGTCGCCGTGGTGGAGAAGACCGGGTACACCGCCGAGGAGCCTGCTCCCCCACGACCCGCGCCGGGGCAGGAGCAGGCACCGGAAGACCCGGAACTGGCCGCGTACCGCGGGCGCCTCGCCGTCTCCGCCCTGCTCGCCGTGCCGGTGATCGCGCTGTCGATGATCCCGGCCCTCCAGTTCGACAACTGGCAGTGGCTCGCGCTCACCCTCGCCTCGCCGGTCGTCGTCTGGGGCGGACTGCCCTTCCACCGGGCCGCGTTCACCAACGCGAGGCACGGTGCGGCGACCATGGACACGCTGATCTCGATGGGCACGCTGGCGGCGTTCGGCTGGTCGCTGTGGGCGCTGTTCCTGGGCGACGCGGGCATGCCCGGCATGCACGACACCTTCGAGTTCACCGCCTCGCGGGTCGACGGCGCCTCGCAGATCTACCTCGAAGTGGCCTCCGGAGTCGTCACGTTCATCCTCCTCGGCCGCTATCTGGAGGCCCGCTCCAAGCGCCGCGCGGGTGCGGCGCTGCGGGCCCTGATGGAACTCGGCGCGAAGGACGTCGCCGTACTGCGCGACGGGCGCGAGGTGCGCGTGCCGGTCGAGGGACTGGCGGTCGGCGACCGGTTCGTCGTACGGCCCGGCGAGAAGATCGCCACCGACGGCACCGTCGTGGAGGGCGCCTCCGCGGTGGACGCCGCCCTGCTGACCGGCGAGTCGGTACCGGTGGACGTCACGGTCGGGGACGCGGTCACCGGCGCGACGGTCAACGCGGGCGGGCGGCTCGTCGTCGAGGCGACCCGGGTCGGCGCGGACACCCGGCTCGCGCGGATGGCACGGCTGGTGGAGGACGCGCAGAACGGCAAGGCCGAGGTACAGCGGCTCGCCGACCGGATCTCCGCGGTGTTCGTGCCGGCGGTCATCGTCCTCGCGGTCGCCACCTTCGGGGCCTGGCTCGGCCTCACCGACGACGCGGTCGCCGCCTTCACCGCCGCGGTCGCGGTCCTGATCATCGCCTGCCCGTGCGCCCTCGGTCTGGCCACCCCGACGGCCCTCATGGTCGGCACCGGACGCGGGGCGCAGCTCGGCATCCTCATCAAGGGCCCCGAGGTGCTGGAGTCCACGCGTCGCGTCGACACCGTCGTCCTGGACAAGACCGGGACGGTCACCACGGGCCGCATGACCCTCCAGAAGGTGTACGTCGCCGACGGCATCGACGAGGAGCAGGTGCTGCGGCTCGCGGGCGCCGTGGAGCACGCCTCGGAGCATCCCGTGGCCCGCGCGGTCGCCGCCGGCGCGGAAGCGCGGGTCGGACGGCTGCCGCAGGTCGAGGAGTTCCGGAACATCCCCGGGCGAGGCGTGCGCGGCCGCGTGGAGGGCCGTGACGTGGCCGTGGGGCGCCTTTTCGACGCCCTGCCCACCGAGCTGGACCGCGCCCGGGAAGAGGCCGAGAGGGACGGCCGCACGGCCGTCGTCGTCGGGTGGGACGGAGCGGCGCGCGGCGTGATCGCCGTCGCGGACGCGGTGAAGGAGACCAGCGCCGAGGCGGTGCGCGAGCTGCGCGCGCTGGGGCTGACCCCGGTGCTGCTGACCGGGGACAACCGGGCGGTCGCCGAGGCGGTGGCGGACGCGGTCGGCATCGACCAGGTGATCGCGGAGGTCCTGCCCGAGGAGAAGGTCGAGGCGGTACGGCGGCTGCGGCGCGAGGGGCGCCGTGTGGCCATGGTGGGCGACGGCGTCAACGACGCGGCCGCGCTCGCCACCGCCGATCTGGGTCTGGCCATGGGCACGGGGACGGACGCGGCGATCGAGGCGAGCGATCTGACGCTGGTACGCGGCGACCTTCGGGTCGCGGCGGACGCCATCCGGCTGTCCCGGCGGACGCTGGCCACGATCAAGGGCAACCTCGTGTGGGCCTTCGGTTACAACGTCGCCGCGTTGCCGCTGGCCGCGGCGGGGTTGCTGAACCCGATGATCGCGGGCGCCGCGATGGCGTTCTCCTCGGCGTTCGTGGTGTCGAACAGCTTGCGGCTGCGGACGTTCCGGTGAATTCGTAGTAAGAACCCCGCTGGGTCCCTCTGGAGTCCGGCGCCCGGCTCACATAAGCTCTTCACAAGGCTCGCGCATCATCCTTACGCTTGGGCCTCGATCGCCATATCGGGGCTCTTGCGTATCTAACGGACATATGCAAGAGACGCAGATCACAGTGATGTGAACGTAACCATCGAAGGGGTTCGAAGGTCTAAGTTGACGATGTCAGGCAGCGTCTTGGGGGGCGCTTACTGGCATCTGAGGATGTCTTGGGGGACTTCCTCAGAGTTGCGTTGCCGGGGCACGTACATCGGGAAGCTTTGAGCGGCCCTCCCGACCGTGCGCTGTCCCGGCAGATCGCACTCAACCATGAGTACGACGAGTCCGCTCGTTCCGCTCAAACGGCAACACCGAAAGACAGCGATTTCAGGCGCTGGTCTCTCAGACGCCCGGCCGGATCCCGTGGGGGGAATCCGCACCGGGACATGGGAAGGCGCCCTGGACGTCGGCCCGTGGGGGGACCGCCGCCAGGGCGCCTTCTTCTTTTTGCCTGCGGAGGTGCGGCGCCCCGAAGGGCGCCTCCTCGGCGGAGCGTCTAGCGCTCTTCCACCGGCACGAAGTCGCGCTCGACCACGCCCGTGTAGATCTGGCGCGGGCGGCCGATGCGGGAACCCGGCTCCTTGATCATCTCGTGCCACTGGGCGATCCAGCCCGGCAGGCGGCCGAGGGCGAACAGGACCGTGAACATCTCGGTCGGGAAGCCCATGGCCCGGTAGATCAGACCGGTGTAGAAGTCGACGTTCGGGTAGAGGTTGCGCGAGACGAAGTACTCGTCGGAAAGCGCGTGCTCCTCCAGCTTCAGGGCGATGTCCAGCAGCTCGTCGGACTTGCCGAGAGCGGAGAGGACGTCGTGCGCGGCGGCCTTGATGATCTTCGCGCGCGGGTCGAAGGACTTGTACACCCGGTGGCCGAAGCCCATCAGGCGGACGCCGTCCTCCTTGTTCTTCACCTTGCGGATGAAGGAGTCGACGTCGCCGCCGCCTGCCTGGATGCCCTCGAGCATCTCCAGGACGGACTGGTTGGCGCCGCCGTGCAGCGGGCCCCAGAGGGCGGAGATGCCGGCCGAGATCGACGCGAACATGTTCGCCTGCGACGAGCCCACCAGGCGGACCGTCGACGTCGAACAGTTCTGCTCGTGGTCGGCGTGCAGGATCAGCAGCTTGTCGAGGGCGGAGACCACGACCGGGTCCAGCTCGAACTCCTGCGCCGGGACCGAGAACGTCATGCGCAGGAAGTTCTCGACGTAACCGAGGTCGTTGCGCGGGTAGACGAACGGGTGGCCGATCGACTTCTTGTACGCGTACGCCGCGATCGTCGGAAGCTTGGCGAGCAGGCGGATCGTGGAGAGGTTGCGCTGCCGCTCGTCGAAGGGGTTGTGGCTGTCCTGGTAGAACGTGGACAGCGCCGAGACCACAGACGACAGCATGGCCATCGGGTGGGCGTCGCGCGGGAAGCCCTTGTAGAAGTTCTTGACGTCCTCGTGCAGCAGCGTGTGCTGGGTGATCTCGTTCTTGAACGTCGAGAGCTCGTCGACGGTCGGCAGCTCACCGTTGATCAGCAGGTAGGCCACCTCCAGGAAGGTGGAGCGCTCGGCCAGCTGCTCGATCGGGTAGCCGCGGTACCGGAGGATCCCCTGCTCGCCGTCGAGGTAGGTGATGGCGGATTTATAGGCGGCGGTGTTGCCATATCCGCTGTCCAGCGTCACCAGACCGGTCTGGGCGCGGAGTTTGCCGATGTCAAAGCCCTTGTCGCCGACGGTGCTGTCAATCACCGGGTAGGTGTACTCGCCGTCGCCGTACCGCAGTACTACAGAGTTGTCGCTCACGTCTTCCCTCACCGACGTTGTGCCTCATCTTCGAGGTTGCCCTGACTGTCTCTACCCTCCCCCATTCGGCTCAGGAGAGTGCACTCGGGGTCGACCATTGGGCCTATTGGCGGCACTGAGTGCCGCCAACCTGCCATCCTGCCCGCTGTTTTCCCCATCTGGAAGTGGTCTGTGACCTTCACGACTCGTTTGATCGATCATTTTTTTCACTGCCTCACGAATCGGCAGGTCAGAAGGGGGTCCGACAGGGGCGGGAAAGCGGTGTTTCAGGAGCCCGCGAGCCGGAAGTCGAGTGCCGTGCAGCGGCGCCCGGCCGAGACCGTGCGCACCGCCTGACCGATGGCCTTGCGCGAACCCACGAGGACGACCAACTGCTTTGCCCTGGTGACCGCCGTGTAGAGCAGGTTCCGCTGAAGCATCATCCATGCTCCCGTCGTGACGGGGATCACCACTGCGGGATATTCACTTCCCTGTGAACGGTGGATCGTCACCGCGTACGCGTGCGCGAGTTCGTCCAGTTCGTCGAATTCGTACGGAACCTCCTCGTCCTCGTCCGTCAGCACCGTCAGGCGCTGGTCGACCGGGTCGAGCGAGGTGACCACGCCCACGGTGCCGTTGAAGACACCGTTCTCCCCCTTCTCGTAATTGTTGCGAATCTGGGTGACCTTGTCGCCGACACGGAAGACCCGGCCGCCGAACCGCTTCTCCGGCAGCTCGGGGCGCCCGGGTGTGATGGCCTGCTGGAGCAGGCCGTTCAGCGTTCCCGCGCCGGCCGGGCCGCGGTGCATGGGGGCCAGCACCTGGATGTCCCGGCGCGGGTCGAGCCCGAACTTGGCCGGAATCCGACGCGCCGCCACATCCACGGTGAGCCTGCCGGCCTCCTCCGTCTCGTCCTCGACGAAGAGGAAGAAGTCCTTCATGCCGTCGGTGACGGGGTGCTGTCCGGCGTTGATCCGGTGCGCGTTGGTCACCACGCCGGACTGCTGGGCCTGCCGGAACACACGGGTCAGGCGCACGGCGGGGATCGGGCTGCCGACGGCGAGGAGGTCCCTGAGCACCTCGCCCGCGCCGACGCTCGGCAACTGGTCGACGTCCCCGACGAACAGCAGGTGCGCGCCCGGCGGCACGGCCTTCACCAGCTTGTTGGCGAGCAACAGGTCCAGCATGGACGCCTCGTCGACCACCACCAGGTCGGCCTGGAGCGGGCGGTCCCTGTCGTAGGCAGCGTCGCCGCCGGGCTTGAGCTCCAGCAGGCGGTGGACGGTGGATGCCTCGGCGCCGGTCAGTTCGGCGAGGCGCTTGGCGGCGCGGCCGGTGGGGGCGGCGAGGACGACGCGTGCCTTCTTCGCCCGCGCCAGCTCGACGATCGAGCGGACCGTGAAGGACTTGCCGCAGCCGGGACCGCCGGTCAGCACGGCGACCTTCTCGGTCAGGGCCAGCCTGACGGCCGCCTCCTGCTCGGGGGCGAGCTCCGCGCCAGTACGGCCCTTCAGCCAGCCCAGCGCCTTGTCCCAGGCGACGTCGTGGAACCCCGGCATCCGGTCCTCGTCGGTACGCAGCAGCCGCAACAGCTGGGCGGCGAGGGAGAGTTCGGCCCGGTGGAAGGGGACGAGATAGACGGCCGTCACGGGCTCCGCGCCGCCGTCGGGACCGGGCACCTTCTCCCGTACGACTCCCGGGTCCGAGCCGTCCTCGGGGATCTGCGCGAGCTCGGCGAGGCACTCGATGACGAGCCCGGTGTCGACCTGGAGGAGCTTGACCGCGTCGGCGATCAGCTGTTCCTCGGGGAGGTAGCAGTTGCCCTGGTCGGTGGCCTGCGACAGGGCGTACTGCAGGCCCGCCTTGACGCGCTCCGGGCTGTCGTGCGGGATGCCGACGGACTGGGCGATCTTGTCGGCGGTGAGGAAGCCGATGCCCCAGACGTCGGAGGCGAGCCGGTAGGGCTGGTTCTTCACGACGGAGATGGAGGCGTCGCCGTACTTCTTGTAGATCCGCACGGCGATGGAGGTGGACACCTCGACGGTCTGGAGGAAGAGCATGACCTCCTTGATCGCCTTCTGCTCCTCCCAGGCGTCGGCGATCTTCTTCGTGCGCTTGGGGCCGAGTCCGGGGACCTCGATGAGCCGCTTGGGCTCCTCCTCGATGATCTTCAGGGTGTCCAGCCCGAAGTGCTGGGTGATGCGGTCGGCGAAGACCGGCCCGATGCCCTTGACCAGCCCGGAGCCCAGGTAGCGGCGGATGCCCTGGACGGTGGCCGGGAGCAGGGTCGTGTAGTTCTCGACGGTGAACTGCTTCCCGTATTGCGGGTGCGAGCCCCAACGCCCCTCCATCCGCAGGGACTCGCCGACCTGGGCGCCGAGCAGCGCGCCGACGACCGTGAGCAGATCGCCCCCGCCTCTTCCGGTGTCGACCCGGGCGACCGTGTAGCCGTTCTCCTCGTTGGCGTACGTGATCCGTTCCAGGACGCCTTCGAGCACCGCAAGTCGGCGCTCGCCGCTCCCCGCCTGATTGGACATGATCCGACGCTACCGGTCGGGTCCGACAACGCCTGCGGACTGTGGGCAGGACGACCGGTGGCCGTCAGCCGGCCTGCGCGGTCACGTGGTCGACGACCGCCTGGAATTCCGCGGCCGGCGAGAACTCCACGAACTCGCAGTCCTCCAGCGCGACGGGCACGTGGCCGGGCTCCCAGTAGTACGCCTGGCCCGCCTCGTAGTACTCCTCGCCCGTCGGCGTCAGCATCCGCAGCCGGCCCTTCAGCAGGTAACCCCAGTGCGGGCACGGGCAGGCGTCGCCTTCGAGACCCTTGAGAGCGGGGCCCATGTCCGTGCCCTCGGGCAGGCTGATGTAGCCGACGGACATGCCGCCACCGATGATCTTGGTGCGGACCTCCACGCCGTCGCCGCCCAGGGTGACGGGTACCTCGTCGCGTGTCGCCGCCGTCATGGCTCCTCCGCTCCGGCCCTTGAGGACCTGCCTTGAAGAGACGGCCCCATAGTCCTTTCAGTGTGGACCGCCCCGGAGTGCCCCGCGACATCCACGAGGAGGCGGGGCGGCGATGGCGCGGGCCTAGGACTCAAGCATCGCGTCCACGGCTTGCAGGAAGGTCTCGCAGACCAGTTCGGCATCGGAGAGGCAGCCGGCGGCCATGGCGCCGTCCCGGAGCATGACGAGGTGCCGGCCGGCCGCGTCGGCGGGCGTGCGGCCGGTCCGGGCCAGCAGTTCCGTGACGGTTTCGAGGAACCACTGCCGGTGGGCCAGCACGGCCTGGTGGATGGGGTGGGCCGGGTCGGGGTATTCGGCCGCCGCGTTGAGGAAGGCGCAGCCGCGGAAGCCCTGGGACCGGATGCCCTCGGCGATGGACCGGGCGACGGCCCTGACCTTGCCGGCCGCCGATTCCTCGCTCGCAGCCGCGGCCTCGACCTGCGCCCGGATTCCCTTGTCGGCCAAGTCGAGGTACGCGAGGACGAGTTCGTCCTTGCCCGAGAAGTGCCGGTACAGCGTCGCCCGGGTGACCTGTGCCTCCGCGACGATCCGGTCGACTCCGACGGAGTGGATCCCCTCGGCGTAGAAGATCCGCGTCGCCGTGCCGAGCAGCCTCGCTCGTGCCTCGGATGTGCTGCCGCCCGCCGTGCTCCGGCTCGTTGTGCCCCGACTCATGGACCCGAGGCTATCAAAGTCATGAGGGAGAACGTTCGGTCTTGACACCGGCCGCGGCAGCCCTCTTTGATACCCAGAGAGACCGAACGTTCTCCCTCACACTCCGGAAGGCCCCCATGGACACCCTCGTCGACGCATCCCCCGGCACCGGCGTCACCGCAGCCCTGCGCAAGCTGTACTTCCTGCGCTTCGCGTTCGCCGCCGTCTGGGCGGGCCTGCTGTTCGCCACCGCCGACTCACTGACCCCGCTGAGCGGGGCGCTCCTGGTGATCTACCCCCTGTTCGACGTGGCGTGTGCCGTCGTCGACGTCCGGTCCGCCAAGGCCGACGGCGGCCCGGTGCGCCACCTGTACCTGAACATCGCGCTCAGCGCCCTCACCGGCGTCGCCCTCGCCGTCGCCGCCACGTCCGGGATCCCGGCGGTACTGCGCGTCTGGGGCGTCTGGGCCGTCACCGCGGGCGTCGTCCAGCTGCTCGTCGGCGCCGCCCGGCGCCGGCTGGGAGGGCAGTGGGCGATGATCGCCAGCGGCGGCATCTCCACCCTCGCCGGCGCCTCCTTCTTCGCCCAGGCAGGCAAGGACGACGCCTCCCTGGGCTCCCTCGCCGGGTACGCCTTCCTCGGCGGGATCTTCTTCCTCGTCTCCGCCCTCCGCCTGGGGCGGGCCGGCAAGCACGCATGAACCAGCGGGGCGGCCCGGGACCCCCCCGGGCCGCCCCGCTGGTCACGATTGAGTTTCGGCCACCCTTCACCCCCTTGCCTTCGCCCCGTGTAATCGATTCCAATCCTTCGTGCAGGTCGATGTAATCGATTCCATGAGTTCCACGAGGAGGTGGAGCGACGATGGCGAGCATCAAGGACGTCGCTGCCGAGGCGGGGGTTTCCGTCGCCACGGTCTCGCGGGTCCTGAACGACCATCCGTCGGTCAGTGCCGAGGCACGCGCACGCGTGCTGGCCGCCGTCCAGAGCCTGGGCTACCGCCCGAACGCCGTCGCCCGCTCTCTGCGCACCGACCAGACCCACACCCTCGGTCTGGTCATCAGCGACGTGATGAACCCCTACTTCACCGAACTGGCCCGCTCCGTCGAGGAGGAGGCCCGCGCGCTCGGCTACAGCGTCATCATCGGCAACGCCGACGAGCGGCCGGACCTCCAGGACCATCACGTACGGAACCTGCTGGACCGCCGGATCGACGGCCTCCTCGTCTCCCCCACCGACGGCGGCTCCCCGCTGATGCTGGACGCGGTCCGCGCGGGGACGCCGATGGTGTTCGTGGACCGGTGGATCCCGGGCCTGGACGTGCCGGTCGTACGGGCTGACGGGCGGGCCGCCGTACAGGACCTGGTGGCTCATCTGCACGGCCTCGGGCACCGGCGGCTCGCGATCATCGCGGGCCCGGCGGCGACCACGACCGGGCGTGAGCGGGTCGAGGCGTTCCGGGAGGCGCTCGCCGCGTACGGCCTCGAACTCCCCGACGTCTACATAGGGCAGGGCGACTTCCAGGCCGAGAGCGGCCGGCGGGTCACCGAGGGCTTCCTCGACCTGCCCGAGCCGCCCGAGGTCGTCTTCGCGGCCGACAACCTGATGGCGCTCGGCGCCCTGGACGCCGTACGCGCGCGTGGCCTGCGCATCCCGGACGACATCGCGCTCGCGGCGTTCGACGACATCCGCTGGTTCGTGCACACCGATCCGCCGATCACCGCGGTCGCCCAGCCGACGGGCGAGCTGGGCCGGGCCGCCGTACGGGCCCTGGTGGACCGCATCGAGGGACGGCCAGGCGAGTCCGTCACCCTGCCCGCCCGTCTCGTCGTACGCCGCTCCTGCGGAGCGGACCCCACTTCAGTGCAAAGGAGCACGTCGTGAGCAACCAGGACGAGTTGCTGCGCATCGAGGGCATCCGGAAGACCTTCCCGGGCGTGGTCGCGCTGGACGGCGTCGACTTCGATCTGCGCCGCGGGGAGGTGCACGTCCTCCTCGGTGAGAACGGCGCCGGCAAGAGCACCCTCATCAAGATGCTGTCCGGTGCCTATACGCCCGACGCCGGGCGGATCCTGGTCGGTGGCGAGGAGACGCGCATCCACGGTGCGCAGGACTCCGAGCGCCTCGGGATCGCCACCATCTACCAGGAGTTCAACCTGGTGCCCGACCTCACGGTCGCCGAGAACATCTTCCTGGGCCGCCAACCGCGCCGCTTCGGGATGATCGACCGGAGGCGGATGGAGGCCGACGCCGAGGTCCTGCTGGAGCGGGTCGGTGTCCAGGTGTCGCCACGCGCGCGTGTGCGTGAACTCGGCATCGCGCGCCTCCAGATGGTCGAGATCGCCAAGGCGCTCAGCCTGGACGCGCGCGTGCTGATCATGGACGAGCCGACCGCCGTGCTCACCTCCGAGGAGGTGGAGAAGCTCTTCCGAATCGTGCGCAAGCTGCGCGAGGACGGCGTCGGGATCGTCTTCATCACCCATCACCTGGAGGAGATCGCCGCCCTGGGCGACCGGGTCACGGTCATCCGGGACGGAAAGAGCGTCGGGCAGGTCCCCGCCGCCACGCCGGAGGACGAGCTCGTCCGGCTGATGGTGGGCCGCTCCATCGAGCAGCAGTACCCGCGCGAACGGGCCGACAAGGGCTCCGCGTTGCTCACGGTCGAGGGCCTGACCCGCGACGGCGTCTTCCACGACGTCGGCTTCGAGGTGCACGCCGGTGAGGTAGTCGGCATCGCAGGGCTCGTCGGCGCCGGACGCACCGAGGTGGTGCGAGCGGTGTTCGGGGCGGACCCGTACGACAAGGGCGCCGTCAAGGTCGCCGGCACGGCCCTGAAGGGGCACGACGTGGTCGCCGCCATGGCGGCCGGCATCGGACTGATCCCGGAGGACCGCAAGGGCCAGGGCCTGGTGCTCGACCAGTCCGTGGAGGAGAACCTCGGCCTGGTGACCATGCGGGCCGCCACGCGCGCGGGGCTCGTCGACCTCAGGGGCCAGCGGGAGGCGGCCGCGCGGATCGCGGGGCAACTGGGCGTGCGGATGGCCGGACTCGGCCAGCATGTGCGCACCCTGTCCGGCGGCAACCAGCAGAAGGTCGTCATCGGCAAGTGGCTGCTCGCGAACACCAAGGTGCTGATCCTCGACGAGCCGACGCGCGGCATCGACGTCGGCGCCAAGGTCGAGATCTACCAGCTGATCAATGAACTCACCGCAGCCGGCGCGGCCGTACTGATGATCTCCAGCGATCTGCCGGAGGTGCTCGGCATGAGCGACCGCGTGCTGGTGATGGCCCAGGGCCGTATCGCGGGCGAGCTCTCCGCCGACGAGGCGACCCAGGACTCCGTGATGGCACTCGCCGTCAGCAACCCCACCCACGACTTCAAGACCGGCAAGGAGGCCGCTCGTGGCCACTGACACGCTCAAGAGGACACCGGGCGCCGGTGGCGCCACCGGCGGACTGCGCCGCCTGCTGCTGGAGAACGGCGCGCTCACCGCGCTGATCGTCCTCGTCATCGCCATGTCGGCGCTGTCCGGCGACTTCCTGACCACCGACAACCTGCTCAACGTCGGCGTCCAGGCGGCCGTGACCGCCGTCCTCGCCTTCGGCGTCACCTTCGTCATCGTCTCGGCGGGCATCGACCTGTCGGTCGGTTCGGTGGCGGCACTGTCGGCCACCGTCCTCGCCTGGACCGCGACCTCGCACGGCGTACCGGTCTTCATAGCGGTGCTGCTGGCCGTCACGACCGGCATCGCGGCCGGACTCGTCAACGGCTTCCTCATCGCGTACGGCAAGCTCCCGCCGTTCATCGCGACGCTCGCCATGCTCTCGGTGGCCCGCGGTCTGTCGCTGGTGATCTCCGAGGGCTCCCCGATTCCCTTCCCGGACTCCGTCTCGCACCTCGGCGACACGCTCGGCGGCTGGCTGCCGGTGCCGGTCCTCGTGATGATCGTGATGGGTCTGATCGCCGCCTTCGTGCTCGGCCGGACCTACATCGGCCGCTCGATGTACGCGATCGGCGGCAACGAGGAGGCCGCGCGCCTGTCCGGCCTGCGGGTGAAGAAGCAGAAGCTCGCCATCTACGCCCTGTCCGGCGTGTTCGCCGCCGTCGCCGGCATCGTGCTGGCCTCGCGGCTGTCCTCCGCGCAGCCCCAGGCCGCCGACGGCTACGAGCTGGACGCGATCGCCGCGGTCGTCATCGGCGGAGCGTCCCTCGCGGGCGGCACCGGCAAGGCGTCCGGCACCCTGATCGGCGCACTGATCCTCGCGGTGCTGCGCAACGGCCTGAACCTGCTGAACGTGTCCGCCTTCTGGCAGCAGGTCGTCATCGGCGTCGTGATCGCGCTGGCGGTGCTCTTCGACACGCTGCGCCGCAAGGCGGGCGCGACCCCGTCGGCGGCCGGTGCCTCGCCGGGCGGCAAGGGCAAGCAGGCCGGGACGTACGCGCTCGCGGCGGTCGTCACCGTGGCGATCGTCGGCGCGACCTCCTTCCTGCACAACGGCTCCTCCGCGTCGGCCGACCGGAAGATGGGCCTGTCCCTGTCGACCCTCAACAACCCCTTCTTCGTGCAGATCCGGGCCGGGGCCATGGCCGAGGCGAAGAAGCAGGGCGTGGACCTGACCGTCACCGACGCCCAGAACGACGCCTCTCAGCAGGCCAACCAGCTCCAGAACTTCATCAGTTCCGGCGTCGGCGCGATCATCGTCAACCCGGTGGACTCGGACGCGGCGAGCAACTCCGTGAAGGCCGCCGACAAGGCGGACATCCCGGTGATCGCCGTCGACCGCGGGGTCAACAACGCGAAGACGGCGGCCCTGGTCGCCTCCGACAACGTCGCCGGCGGTGAGCTCGCGGCCAAGTCGATCGCCGAGAAGCTCGGCGGCAAGGGCAAGATCGTGATCCTCCAGGGCCAGGCCGGCACGTCCGCCGCCCGCGAGCGCGCCCAGGGCTTCGAGAACGGCCTCAAGGCCTTCCCCGGCATCCGTGTCGTCGCCCAGCAGCCCGCCGACTTCGACCGCACCAAGGGCCTCGACGTGATGTCGAACCTGCTCCAGGCACACCCGGACGTGCAGGGCGTCATCGCCGCCAACGACGAGATGGCGCTCGGCGCGATCAAGGCGCTGGGCTCCAAGGCCGGCAAGTCGGTCTCGGTGGTCGGCTTCGACGGCACGCCGGACGGCCTGAAGGCGGTGGAGGGCGGCTCGCTGTACGCGTCCGTCGCCCAGCAGCCCACCCAGCTCGGCAGGATCGCCGTGGACAACGCCCTGAAGGCACTGGACGGCGAGAAGGTCCGGCAGACGGTGAAGGTGCCGGTGAAGGTGGTCACGAAGGAGAACGTGGCGGGCTTCAGCGGCTGACATCGGCCGGTATCCGCCGACATCGGCGAACGGCGAACGGACGGGCGGCCGTTGCAGGAGCATGGACCTCGGGGCGGCCGCCCGCCGCACGTCACCACGGGGACTATCAGGGGAGCGATCTCATGTACGACTACGACCTTCTGGTCGTAGGGTCGGCCAACGCCGACCTGGTGATCGGCGTCGAGCGTCGGCCGGGTGCCGGCGAGACCGTGCTCGGCTCCGATCTGGCCGTCCACCCGGGCGGCAAGGGTGCGAACCAGGCGGTGGCGGCCGCCCGGCTCGGCGCCCGCACGGCCCTGCTGGCCCGCGTCGGCGACGACGCGCACGGCCGGCTGCTGCTCGACTCGCAGCGGGCGTCCGGCGTCGACACGGTGGGCGTCCTCGTCGGCGGCGCGCCGACCGGCGTCGCACTGATCACGGTGGACCCGTCCGGGGACAACAGCATCGTGGTGTCGCCGGGCGCGAACGGCCGGCTCACCCCGGGCGACGTCCACGCCGCCGCGAGCCTCTTCCAGGCGTCGCGGGTGGTGTCGGCGCAGCTGGAGATCCCGCTGGAGACGGTCGTCGAGGTGGTTCGCAGCCTCGCGGAGGACAGCCGGTTCGTCCTGAACCCGTCTCCGCCGCGCCCGCTGCCCACCGAGGTGCTGGCGGCCTGCGACCCGCTGATCGTGAACGAGCACGAGGCGAAGGTGATCCTCGGCGACTCCGCGGTGGGCGACACCCCCGAGGACTGGGCGCGAATCCTGCTGGCCAAGGGCCCGCGTTCGGTGGTCGTGACGCTCGGCGCCGAGGGCGCGCTGGTGGCGTCCGCGCAGGGCGTCGCCCGGATCCCGGCCGTCAAGGTGGACGCGGTGGACACGACGGGCGCGGGCGACGCGTTCACGGCCGCGCTGGCCTGGCGGCTCGGCACCGGCGCGTCCCTCCCGGAGGCGGCGGCGTACGCGGCCCGGGTCGGTGCGGTGGCCGTGACCCGGCAGGGCGCGCAGGTGTCCTTCCCGACGGCGGCGGAGGTGCAAGCCCTGTGCTGTGCCGATCCGGGGGACGACCCCCGGACCCCCGGCAGAGGGTCGGACAGCGCCGCCGGTATGCCGTCGCGAGGTGAGGTTCAGTGAAGCGCGCCGGAATCCTGAACCGCCATCTCGCCGGCGCCCTCGCCGAGCTGGGCCACGGCGACGGTGTCCTGGTCTGCGACGCGGGCATGCCGATACCCGACGGTCCCCGGGTCGTGGACCTGGCCTTCCGGGCCGGGGTGCCGTCGTTCGCCGAGGTGCTGGACGGGCTGCTGGCCGAGCTGGTGGTGGAGGGCGCGACGGCCGCGAAGGAGGTCCGCGACGCCAACCCCGCGGCGGCCGCGCTGCTGGAGGGCGAGTTCCCCGAGCTGGAGCTGGTCCCGCACGAGCGGCTCAAGGAGCTGTCGGCGGGGGCGCGGCTGATCGTCCGGACCGGCGAGGCACGGCCGTACGCGAACGTGCTGCTGCGCTGCGGCGTCTTCTTCTGACACCACGGCTCACGGCGGTCTTCTGACACCACGGTTCCCCGGCGGGCCGGAGACGTTTCGAGGGGCTCGGTCTGCAGACCGAGCCCCTCGGGTTTTCCCCTCCTGTCAGAACCCCCGCGATCCCCCCAGATCCCCCTCCAAGAGTCCTGATGCCAAGTACGACCGGCGAGGTGGGGGGAGGGTTGTACGGGTGCCGCAGATTTTTTTCAGCGGATCACGTGCTCCACGAAACGCCGGGCCGTCTCCGCCAGCACCTCCCGGCCGTCCCGGGCCCACAGCCCGTCGTTGAAGAGCTCGACCTCGATGGCGCCGTCGTATCCGGCCGCCTCGACGTACCCCTTCCACTCCCGCATGTCGATCGCCCCGTCACCGATCTGTCCGCGTCCGTTGAGCACGCCCTCGGGGAGCGGGGTCGTCCAGTCGGCGAGCTGGAAGGTGTGGATACGGCCGCCCGCGCCCGCCCTGGCGATCTGCGCCGGGGCCGTGTCGTCCCACCAGATGTGGTACGTGTCCACCGTGACGCCGACCTGGTGGGCAGGGAAGCGTTCCGCGAGGTCGAGGGCCTGGGCCAGGGTCGACACCACGCAGCGGTCGGCGGCGTACATCGGGTGCAGCGGCTCGATGGCCAGTTTCACGCCCCGCTCCTCGGCGTACGGGCCGAGTTCGCCGAGCGCGTCTGCGATCCGCTCCCGTGCCCCGTGCAGGTCCCTGGACCCGGCGGGCAGCCCGCCGGAGACCAGCACCAGGACGTCGGTGCCCAGCGCGGCCGCCTCGTCGACGGCCAGCCGGTTGTCGTACAGCGCCTTCGCCCGTTCGCCCGGCTCGATCGCCGTGAGGAAGCCGCCGCGGCACAGGGTGGTGACCGTCAGGCCCGCGTCGCGGACCAGCTCGGCCGTCGCCTCCAGTCCGTACGACTGCACGGGTTCGCGCCACAGGCCGACGTTGCCGACGCCCAACCTGGCGCATTCCTTGACCAGTTCGGGCATCGACAGCTGCTTGACGGTCATCTGGTTGATGGAGAAGCGGGAGAGATCGCCGTTGCTCACTGGGCCACTCCGTACAGGGCGAGCAGGTTCCTCATCCGTTCCTCGGCCTGCTTCGGGTCCGGGAACAGGCCCAGTTGGTCGGCGAGTTCGTAGGCGCGGGCGAAGTGCGGGAGGGAACGGGCCGACTGGAGGCCGCCGACCATGGTGAAGTGGCTCTGGTGGCCTGCCAGCCAGGCCAGGAACACCACGCCCGTCTTGTAGAAGCGGGTCGGGGTCTGGAAGAGGTGGCGGGAGAGTTCGACCGTCGGGTCCAGCAGCTTCCGGAACCCGGCCACGTCTCCCGTGTCCAGGACGCGGACGGCCTCGGCCGCCAGCGGGCCCAGCGGGTCGAAGATGCCGAGCAGGGCGTGGCTGAAGCCCTTCTCGTCACCGGCGATCAGCTCGGGGTAGTTGAAGTCGTCGCCGGTGTAGCAGCGCACGCCCTGCGGGAGCCGGCGGCGGATGTCGATCTCCCGCGCGGCGTCGAGCAGCGACACCTTGATGCCGTCCACCTTGTCGGGGTGCGCGGCGATGACCTCCAGGAAGGTGTCCGTGGCCGTGTCCAGGTCGGACGAGCCCCAGTAGCCCTCCAGCGCCGGGTCGAACATCGGGCCGAGCCAGTGCAGGACCACCGGCTCGCCGGCCTGGCGCAGCAGATGGCCGTAGACCTCCAGATAGTCCTCGGGCCCCGAGGCCGCGGCGCACAGGGCGCGGGAGGCCATCAGGATCGCCTGGGCGCCCGACTCCTCCACGACCGCGAGCTGCTCCTCGTAGGCCGCCCGGACCTCTCCGAGGGACCCGGCGGCGATCTGGTCGGTGCCCACCCCGCAGGCGATCCGCCCGCCGACCGCCTTCGCCTCGGCGGCGCTGCGGCGGATCAGCTCGGCCGCGCCCGCCCAGTCCAGGCCCATCCCGCGCTGGGCGGTGTCCATGGCCTCGGCGACCCCGAGCCCGTGGGACCACAGATGGCGTCGGAAGGCGAGCGTGGCGTCCCAGTCCACGGCGGCGGGCGCGTCGGGGCTCGTGTCGGCGTACGGGTCGGCGACGACGTGCGCCGCCGAGAAGACCGTACGGGAGGCGAGGGGCGCGCCCGGGGTGAGCGCGAGGGGCTCGGCGCGCGGTTCGTACGCCCGCAGGCCGCCCCGCAGGTCGGGCAGTCGGATCGTCACGGCTGGATCTCCGGTACGTCGATACGGCGGCCCTCGGCCGAGGACCTCAGGCCCAGTTCGGCGAGCTGGACGCCGCGGGCGCCGGCGAGGAGGTCCCAGTGGTAGGGGGCGTCGGCGTAGACGTGCCGCAGGAACAGCTCCCACTGCGCCTTGAAGCCGTTGTCGAACTCCTGGTTGTCCGGGATCTCCTGCCACTGGTCGCGGAAGGAGTAGGTGGCCGGGATGTCGGGGTTCCATACCGGCTTGGGTGTCGTGCTGCGGTGCTGGACACGGCAGTTGCGCAGGCCCGCGACGGCCGAGCCCTCGGTGCCGTCGACCTGGAACTCGACGAGCTCGTCGCGGTTGACGCGCACGGCCCAGGACGAGTTGATCTGCGCGATGGCGCCGCCGTCGAGTTCGAAGATGCCGTAGGCGGCGTCGTCGGCGGTGGCGTCATAGGGCTTGTCGTTCTCGTCCCAGCGCTGCGGGATGTGGGTGGTGGCGATGGCCTGGACGGACTTCACGCGCCCGAAGAGCTCGTGCAGCACGTACTCCCAGTGCGGGAACATGTCGACGACGATGCCGCCGCCGTCCTCGGCGCGGTAGTTCCAGGACGGGCGCTGCGCGCTCTGCCAGTCGCCCTCGAAGACCCAGTAGCCGAACTCGCCGCGCACGGACAGGATCCGGCCGAAGAAGCCGCCGTCGATGAGGCGCTTGAGCTTGAGCAGGCCGGGGAGGAAGAGCTTGTCCTGGACGACGCCGTGCTTGATGCCGGCCGCGTCGGCCAGGCGGGCCAGCTCCAGCGCGCCCTCCAGACCGGTGGCGGTGGGCTTCTCGGTGTAGATGTGCTTGCCGGCGGCGATCGCCTTCTTGATCGCCTCCTCGCGGGCGGAGGTGACCTGGGCGTCGAAGTAGATCTCGACGGAAGGGTCGGCGAGGACCGCGTCGACGTCCGTCGAGATGTTCGCCCCGTCCAGGCCGTGCTGCTCGGCGAGCGCCTTCAGGGCGTACTCGCGGCGGCCGACCAGGACCGGCTCCGGCCACAGCAGGGTGCCGTCGCCCAGGTCGAGGCCGCCCTGCTCGCGGATGGCCAGGATGGAGCGGACCAGGTGCTGGCGGTAGCCCATGCGCCCGGTCACGCCGTTCATGGCGATACGCACCGTCTTGCGTGTCACGTCGTTCCCTTCCAGTCGTCGTGCGCAACGTTCGTGCGCGCCTCGTACGCGGTTGTGCGCGCCGCGTACGCCTTACCCTGCCAAGCGTCACAGCAAGCGCTTTCTATCTGATGAGAAGCTAGCCTCTGAGCAGCGGTGTAGACAAGACCGTGACGGGGTTGAGTTGTTCGAGGGGACGAACAACCGGGGTTCTTGGCCTTAAGGTCTGCTCGACATACACGGAACCGTGGTCGCGGATGGCCTGTCTACGAGGGGGCAGGCCTGTCCGTGAACACGTGGTGACCACGCACGTACGACAGGTGGTACGACGAGATGCGCGACCGGAGGACGACGAGATGACGGTGACCCTTGCGGACGTGGCGGCCCGCGCCCAGGTCTCGCCCGCGACGGTGTCGCGCGTGCTGAACGGGAATTATCCCGTGGCGGCCTCCACCCGCGAGCGGGTGCTGCGCGCGGTGGACGAGCTGGACTACGTGCTGAACGGTCCCGCGAGCGCGCTCGCCGCCGCCACCTCCGACCTGGTCGGCATCCTGGTCAACGACATCGCCGACCCCTTCTTCGGGATCATGGCGAGCGCGATCCAGTCGGAGATCGGGGGCCCGGGCGGCCGGGCGGGCGGCGAGCGGCTCGCGGTCGTCTGCAACACCGGGGGTTCGCCGGAGCGCGAACTGACGTATCTGACCCTGCTCCAGCGCCAGCGGGCGGCGGCGGTGGTCCTGACCGGCGGCGCCATGGAGAACGCCCCGCACGCGGCGGCGGTCTCGGCGAAGCTGCGCAAGCTGGCGGAGGCCGGGACGCGGGTGGTGCTGTGCGGGCGGCCGCCGGCGCCTGACACCGGTGCGATCGCGCTGACCTTCGACAACCGCGGCGGCGGACGCGAGCTGACCGAGCACCTGATCGGCCTGGGCCACCGGCGGCTGGGCTACATCGCGGGCCCGGAGGAGCGCACCACGACCCGGCACCGCCTGGAGGGCCACCGGGCCGCGCTGGAGGCACACGGCATCGAGGAGGACGCCGGCTGGACCGTCCACGGCCGCTACGACCGCCAGTCCGGCTACGAGGCGACGCTGGAACTGCTGCGCCGGGACCCGTCCCTGACGGCGGTGGTCGCGGCCAACGACTCGGTCGCGCTGGGCGCGTGCGCGGCCCTGCGGGACTCCGGTCTGCGCATCCCCGAGGACGTCTCGGTGGCCGGCTTCGACGACCTGCCGTTCAGCATCGACGCGGTGCCTTCACTGACGACGGTGCGGTTGCCGCTTTCGGAGGCGGGGGCGCGGGCCGGCCGGATCGCGATGGGCCGCGAGGAGCCGCCGCCCGGGGGGATCGCGACGATTCGGGGCGAGCTGATGGTCCGGGGGTCTTCCGGGGGGCCTCGGGCGTAAGGGGGCGGCCCGATACGGGTTTTCGGCCGGTCAGTGCACGACGGAGACGATCCGGCAGGCGGCTTCGGCCAGTTGGCGGTCGCCTTCGATCTCGGCGCGGGTGAGGGCGTCGGCGGGCTCGATGCCACGGACGCACAGGCGCCAGGCGGTCTCCGCGTCGAGTCGGACGAGGGCGGCGGGATGACCCTCGGCCGGGCCGGCCAACGACCAGTTGCCGCCGTCCGGGGCGGTCGCGGTCCACGTTCCACCCGCGGTCGCCGTCCACGATCCACCCGCAGTCGCCGCCCACGATCCACCCGCAGTCGCCGCCCACGATCCACCCGCGGTCGCCGTCCACGATCCACCCGCGGGCCCGGTGACATGGATCCGCACCTGCGTGCCGGCGGGTGCGGCGATGTCGCGCAGGGTGTGCGGCAGGGCGCGCAGGAAGGTGTCCAGGACTAAGGACAGGAGCCTCGGGTCGAGGTCGGTCCCCTGGCCGGTGGCGTGGCGGATCTGCTGACGGTGGGTCCAGTACTCGGTCAGCTCCCGGGCGCTGTCCAGCCACATCGGCGCCGGATCGGCCCCGGCCCAGGAGACACCGAGCGAGGGCGCCGCCGGGTCGGACTCCGCGAAGAGCCGGGCGACCTGTCCGCCGATCAGCTCCAGGGTGTCGGTGAGGGCGGCGGGGCTGACCCGTGAGTGGGCGTCGACCCACTGCTGGTTGATGCGGTGGATGTACGCGGGAAGGTCCTCGCCGGGTGCGAAGACAGATCCTTCCCGGCGTCCCTCCCGGTGCCCCTCCTGGCCCCCTTCCCGACGCCCCTCCTGGCCCCCTTCCCTGCGCCTCTCCTGGCCCCCTTCCCGACGCCCCTCCCCGCCCCCTTCCCGGTGCCCGTCGCGGTGCCGGGCGAGCCGTCCGTAGCAGTCCCCCAGCACATGTGCGACGACGTCCCGCACACTCCACCCCGGCACGGCCTCCCGCCCCCAGTCGGCCGGCGTCAGGCCGCGCAGGGTGGCGATCAGGGCGGCGTGCTCGGGGACGAAGAGCGGGCGGGCGTCGATCGGCGGACCGAGCCAGGAGTGAGCGGTCGGCGATACGTCGAGCTGAGGATCCATGAACTCAAGCCTGACGCGGGGAAGTCGGGTTCGACCAACGGATATCGCCCGCGCCCGACCGACCGGACGTACGCACGGGCCCGCCACCGTTTCGGGCCCGCCCGGCCACAGTTTCAAGCCCAGCCCCCTCCCGAATCCCGCGTTCCGCGTCTATCTCTCGATCCACCGATGATTTCCGGGCACCGCCCCGGTCTTCTCTGCCGTAACCACCTCGGCGGCACACCGCACGCCCGATATCCAGGAGTGAACCCCATGCGCATCGCGATCACCGAGTTCATCAGCCTCGACGGCGTCGTCCAGGCCCCCGGCGGCGCCGAGGAGGACACCGACGGCGGGTTCGCGCACGGCGGCTGGTCGCACCCGTACTTCGACGCCGAGGTCCTCGGCGGTGCCTTCGACGCGGGGATGCGGAACGCCGACGCGCTGCTCTTCGGGCGCCGTACCTGGCAGACCATGGCGGAGGCGTGGCCGGAGCGGGCCGGGGACCCCTTCGCCGACCGGATGAACTCGATCAAGAAGTACGTCGTCTCCAGCACCCTCACCGAAGCCGATCTGACCTGGAACAACACCACCCTGATCCCCGGCCCCGACGCCGTCGCCCGGGTGCGGGAGCTGCGCGCGGCCGAGGGCGGGGACCTGGCGATGATGGGCAGCCCCACCCTCGTACGCACCCTCATCCAGGAGGGTCTGGTCGACGAGCTCCAGCTCATCGTGATGCCGGTGCTGCTCGGCGGCGGAAAGTCGATCTTCCCGGCCGACGGCGGCAGGCGCCCGCTGGAACTCGTCTCCACGACCACCGCGAAGACCGGCGCGCAGGTGTGCGTGTTCCGGCCGGCCGCGGAGGGATGACGGCCCCGGGACAGCCGACGGGAGGAATCGGCGAAGGGGTGGCCGTCCGGGCGCGGACGTCCTAGGCTCGAACCCAGAACCTCTGACTGAGTCAAACATCCGGCGATACGGAATCGCATCGCCGCAGAGTCCACCGGGGTCGACGATCATGAGCGTCCACGACATCCGCGCCTTCAACCGCTTCTACACGAACGTCATCGGTGCCCTCGACTACAGCCGCCACCTCTACGCGCCGTACACCCTCACCGAGTCCCGCGTCCTGTACGAGCTCGCGCACTCCCCGCGTACCGACGCGGCCGATCTGCGCACCGAGCTCTCGCTGGACGCGGGATATCTGAGCCGGATCCTGAACAAGTTCGAGCAGGACGGGCTCATCGAGCGCACCGCCTCGCAGCAGGACCCGAGGCGCCGGCGCGTCACGCTCACCGCGCGCGGCCGGGAGACCGGCAAGCTGCTGGAGGAGCGGGCGAGTGAATCGGTCGGCTCACTGCTGTCGACCGTGCCGGCCGCCGAACGGCCCCGCCTCGCCGAGGCGATGACGACCGTCCGCACGATCCTGTCCGAGGGCCGCCCTCCCCGCCGCGAGGACGTCCTGCTGCGCGAGCCGGGCCCCGGCGACCTCGGCTGGATCGTGCAGCGCAACGCGGCGCTGTACGCGGCGGAGTACGGCTGGAACGCCGACTACGAGGGGCTGGTGGCGAGGATCGTCGCCGACTTCGCCGAGGACCACGACCCGCATCTGGAGCGGGTGTGGATCGCCGAGCTGGACGGCCGACCGGTGGGCTGCGTGATGTGCGTCCGCGACGAGGCCCCGGCCACGGCCCGGCTACGCCTGTTGCTGGTCGAGCCCGACGCCCGCGGCCTCGGCATCGGCGACCGCCTCGTCACGTCCGTCGTCGACTTCGCCCGCGGCGTCGGCTATCGCGACCTGGTGCTGTGGACCAACGACGTCCTGTCGTCGGCCCGCCGCATCTACCAACGCCACGGCTTCGTCCTGGCCGCCGAAAAACCCCACCGCTCCTTCGGCAAGGACCTGACGGGCCAGGACTGGCGCCTGGACCTGCACGGCACGACGGAGTGAGGCCCGGGGATCCGGTCATCCCGCTCCCGAACGCCCGGCCGGATGGGCGTCCCTCCGTTTCCCTGGCAAGGTGGAGGCATGAAACTGGCGTTCTCCACCCTCGGCGTCCCCGGTCTCCCTCTCCCCGACGTGCTGCGGCTCGCGACCGTGCACGGGTATCACGGGGTCGAGTTGCGTGCGCATCCGGAGGAGCCGGTGCATCCGGGGCTCGGGCCCGGGGAACGGGCCGATGTGGCGGCCGAGTTCAAGGCCGCCGGGATCGAGCCGGTGGGGCTCGCCGGCTACGTCCGGGTCGCCGCGCCGGGTGACGACGGGCCGGTGATCGAGGAGGTCCGCAGGCTCGTCGACCTCGCCCACGACCTCGGCACCCCCTTCGTCCGTGTCTTCCCCGGCGCCGATCCCGAGCAGAGCCGGGAGTCGGCGGACGCGATCGCCGCGCGGCGGCTGGGCACGGCCGCGGAGTACGCCGCCGACATGGGCGTACGGATCCTGCTGGAGACCCACGACTCGCACGCCGCCGCCGGCGACGCCATCCGGGTGCTCGGCCTGGTCGGCCACCGGCACGTCGGCTCGCTCTGGGACGTCATGCACACCTGGCTGGCCGGCGAGCAGCCCTCGGAGAGCTACGCGGCCCTGTCGCCGTACCTCGGCTACGTCCAGGTCAAGGACATCGCCTCCGCCGAGGACACGACCCCGCTGCCGCTCGGTGCCGGCGTGCTGCCGCTCGCCGAGTGCGTGGAGGTCCTCTCCCGGCACGCCTGGGACGGCTGGCTGTGCTGGGAGTACGAGAAGCGCTGGTACGAGGACGCGCCCCCGCTGCCCGAGCTGCTCGGCGCGGGGCGGGAGCACCTCTCGCGGCTGTTGAACGAGTCGGCCTAGCGGCCGGAAGGAGTCGTCCGCCGGTCGCGGTGGCGGTGGGCGTGGCCGAACGCGGTCACGGCCAGGGCGGTCAGCACGACCACGCCCGCCGTCTCGACGTACAGGGTCGGGCGGACCAGCTCCGCGTCGATCGACTCGCCGAATCCGAACAGGGTCGCGTTGAGGCTCAGGAACAGCGCGCCCAGCGTGCCGGCCGTGAACAGCGCGGTGCCCGCCGCGACGAAGCCGAGCAGGCGCACGGGCGTGACCAGCAGGGCCAGCGCGAGCAGGATGCCGACGATGCCGTTGAGCAGGAAGAGCGGCCCGATGGTGGCGAGGTCCCGGTAGCCCTCGGCCCACAGGCGCAGATGGATCGCGGCCATCGTCGCCGTCAGCCCGGCCCCGGCCAGCCGCAGGACGAGCCGGACGGCGGCGCCCTCAGTAGCCATTGCCCGGAGAGGTGTTGTTGTCGGTCGACGGTGCCGGGGCTCCGCCGACGGTGATCTCGGTCTTCATGCCGAGGTCCTTGTGGCCGTCGACCGGGCAGTAGAGCTCGTACGAGCCGTCCTTCAGGTTCACGGTGAGGGTCGTGGACTGCCCCGGCTCCACGTTCTTGCTGCGGTTCTCGCCGCCGGGGCCCTCGACCTCCAGGCCGTGCGTGTGCCCGCCCATGTTCTTCACGGTGAAGGTGTACTCGCCGGGCTGGAACTTCTGCGTCGAGAGCTTGATGTGGAAGTCGGTCATCTCCGCCGTGACCTGGGTACCGGGGCCGGTACCGGCGCTGTTGCTGTTGCTGCTGTCGCCACTGCTGCTGCCGTTGCCGCCGCCTCCGCAGGCGGCGAGCACGGCGGTCAGTCCGCCGGCGGCCACGCCGAGGAGCACGCGGTTTCGGATGTGCGGGATGGTCATGAGTCGGTCCTCCGGAACGTCCCCCCGCAAGGGGTACGGCGCTCCCCGACGGAAGGATTGCTCCCCCGCGGGATCGCACCGGCGGAGAGGAGAATGGACCCACGGCACATCGGCCACGGCAATCCCTTCCGGACGAACGAACGTATCCCTGATATGTGGCGCAAGGGCCTTTCCCACGGACGGGTCCCCGACGAGGCACTGCTCTCCGGCCTGACGACGGGCGATCCCGAGCTCGCCGTCGCCTTCGTGCGCCGTTTCCAGCGCACGGTCTTCGGCGTGGCCGTCGCCGTCCTGGGCGACCCGCAACTCGCCGAGGACGTCGCCCAGCAGACCTTCGAACGGGCCTGGCGGCACGCGCAGGTGTACGACCCCCGGCGGGGTTCGGTACGGGCCTGGCTCACGACCATCGCGCACAACCTGGCGATCGACGCCGTACGGGCCCGGCGGGCCGGCCCCATCGCCCCGGAGGACCTGGAGGGGCTGCTCGGCGTCGTCACCGAGACACCGGAGCGACAGGCGCTCGCCGACGACAGCGCGGAGCGGGTGCGGCGGGCCGTCGCGGAGCTGCCCCGGGAGCAGGCGCGGGCCCTGGTGATGGCCGGGATCTACGGGATGACGGCGCGGGAGGTCGCGGAGTCCGAGGGCGTGCCGCTGGGCACGGCGAAGACCCGGATCCGGACCGGGACGCTCAAGGTACGGGCCCTCCTAGAGGCGGCGGAGAAGCGGTGAGCGGCATGGAGTGCGAGCGGCTGCGGGAGCTGGACGCCGAGCTGGCGCTCGGGGTCCTGCCCGCCCGCGAGCGGGCCGGGGCGGTCGCCCATCTGGACCGCTGCCCGGACTGCCGGGAGCACATCGAGCGGCTGACGACGGTCGGCGACGGCCTTCTAGCCCTGCTGCCGGGTGCTGAGCCGCCGGTCGGTTTCGAGAGCCGGGTCGTACGGGCACTGGGCGCGGCACCCGCGCGAAAGCCCCGCAGGCACCGGCTCCGGCTGGCGGCGGCCGCTGTGGCGACGGCCCTGGCCTGCGCCTTCGGCGGCTGGGCGGTCGGCACGGCGGTCGAGGCCGCGCCACCGCCGCCGGCCCAGCGGGCCCACGACAGCCTGCGCGAGGCGTCCCTGGTGTCCGAAGGCCGCGAGGTCGGCCGCATCTACGCGCACTCCGGCGACGAGGGCTGGGTGTACATGTCCGTCGACCTCGACGGCGCCGGTCGGGGCCCGGTGCGCTGTGTGCTCGTCCACGCCGACGGGTCGACGGCCTCGGCGGGTTCCTTCCCGCTCAAGGAGGGCTACGGCTACTGGGCGACGCCCACCGGGACCGACCCGGCGACCCTGACCGGCGCCCGCCTGGTGGCCGCGGACGGAAGCGTCCTGGCCACGGCGGCCTTCCCGACGGCCTAGGCCCTCTCCAGGCGTGCGCGCAGCGCCCCGAACTCCTCGTGGAAGCCGGGGAAGGTCTTCCGTACGCAGCCGGGGTCGTCGAAGAAGATGCCGGGCACCCGCAGCCCGGTGACCGCGAAGGACATCACGATGCGGTGGTCGCCGTAGGTCTTGATGTCGGTGCCGCCGGCGAGGGGGGCGCCGGGGCGGATCTCGATCCAGTCCGGGCCCGTCGCCACGTCCGCCCCGAGCCGGCGCAGGTTCTCCGCGCAGGCCTCCAGGCGGTCGCACTCCTTGACCCGGGTGTTCGCCACGTCCTCGATGCGCACCGGGCCGGACGCGAACGGCGCGATGGCCGCGAGGGTCGGCATGGTGTCGGAGATGTCGCGCATGTTGACGGTGAGGCCGCGCAGTTCGCCGGTGCCGCGGACGGTCGTGGCGTCCCGGCCGACCGTCACCCGCGCGCCCATCCGCCGCAGCACCTCGACGAAGCCCAGGTCGCCCTGGAGCGCGCCCTCGCCCAGGCCCGGCACCGTGACCTCGCCGCCCGTGACGGCGGCCGCCGCGAAGAAGTAGCTCGCGGTCGAGGCGTCCGGTTCCACCGAGTAGGTCGTGGCGCGGTAGCCGCCGGGCGGGACGACGAAGGTGTCGCCCTCGCGGCGCACCTCCACGCCGAAGGCCCGCATCATCGCGATCGTGATCTCGACGTACGGCACCGAGACCAGGTCGGTGACGGTGATCCTGAGGCCCTCGCGGGTCAGCGGGCCGAGCAGCAGCAGCGCCGTCAGGTACTGCGACGACTGCCCCGCGTCCAGCGTCACCTCCCCGCCCTCGACGCCGGCCGCCCGCACGGTCAGCGGGTGGTGGCCCTCCTGCTCCTCGTGCCGCAGGTCCACGCCGAGGTCGCGCAGGGCGCGGGTCAGCGGGAGCAGCGGGCGGCGGCGCATCTGCGGCGAGGCGTCGAAGCGGTAGGTGCCGTGGCCGGCGGCGGCCAGCGTGGGCAGGAAGCGGGCAGTGGTCGCGCCGTCGCGGCAGTAGACGTCCGCCTCGGCGGCCGCGGGGCCCTGCGGGCGGCCGTCGACCTGCCAGGTGTCCGGGGTCCGCCCGACCCGGTAGCCGAGCCGGGTCAGCCCCTCGGCGAAGCCCTCGGTGTCGTCCGAGCGCAGCGGCCGCTGCAGGGTGGTGACACCGTCGGCCGCGGCCGCCAGGAACAGGGCGCGGGCGGTGATGGACTTGGAGCCGGGAACGGCGACTTCGGGCATGCGCACATGATCGCCCGGCCGGCTGTGCGTGTGCCCGGACGTCCACGGGATGGACCCGCGGAGGTCGCCGGCCGTCGCCCTTCCGTCTGCTCATCCGTCACGCCCGCCTCCCGCTCACCGACTTCGCCGTTTCCGGCCGTCGCCGGGAACCCAGCCCCATGCCCGCTCGTCCAACACGCAAGCTGCCGGAGAGTCACCGTGGTGCGGTGTCGGCCCTCGCTGCTGGCTGCGATCGCTGACCAACCCTCTCCGCCGTGCCGCGGCCGGCAGCACGCCGTCATCGGCGCGCCCCCCTCCAACTGCGCCGATGGCGGCCCCTTTCCGGTCGCCGTCCGCCTTCCGGTTACGGCCGATTCCCTTGACTGGCAGAAACTTCCCGGTTATTGGTGACTCCTGGAAGTTTCCTTCAGCGCACCACCTCCGGAAGGAGCGCACGTGCCCGACACCAGCACGGGAAGCAGGGGAAGCACCGCACCACCGTCCAGACGTACGGTCCTCGCGGCCGGCGCGGGCGTCACCACCGCGCTGGCCCTGGGCGGCACCGCCCACGCCGCCGCCCCCGACGACCGGAAACTGCGCGCCCTCATCGCCCGGATGACCCTGCCGGAGAAGGTCGGCCAGCTCTTCGTCATGCGGGTCTACGGCCACTCCGCGACCGCCCCCGACCAGGCCGACATCGACGCCAACCTGAAGGAGATCGGCGTCCGCACGGCCGCCGAGCTGGTCGCCAAGTACCGCGTGGGCGGCATCATCTACTTCACCTGGGCGCACAACACCCGCGACCCGCACCAGATGGCCGACCTGTCGAACGGCATCCAGCGCGCGTCCCTGACCCAGCCCCGCGGGCTGCCCGTGCTCATCTCCACCGACCAGGAGCACGGCATCGTCTGCCGGGTCGGCGAGCCCGCCACCCTGTTCCCGGGCGCGATGGCCATCGGCGCGGGCGGCTCGCGCACCGACGCCCGCACCCTCGGCCGGATCGCCGGCCAGGAGCTCAGGGCGCTCGGCATCCGGCAGAACTACTCCCCCGTGGCCGACGTGAACGTCAACCCGGCGAACCCGGTGATCGGCGTGCGCTCCTTCGGCGCCGACCCGGCCGCCGTGGCCGGCATGGTCGCCGCCGAGGTGGCCGGATACCAGCACGGCAGGCAGGTCGCCTCGACCGCCAAGCACTTCCCGGGACACGGCGACACCGCCGTCGACAGCCACTACGGCTTCCCCGTCATCACCCACACCCGTGAGCAGTGGGAGGCCCTGGACGCGCCGCCCTTCCGGGCCGCCGTCCGCGCCGGCATCGACTCGATCATGACCGCGCACATCATGGTCCCGGCCCTCGACGACTCCGGCGATCCGGCCACCCTCTCCCACCCGATCCTCACCGGCATCCTGCGCGAGGAACTGGGCTACGACGGGCTGGTGGTGACGGACTCGCTGGGCATGGAGGGCGTACGGACGAAGTACGGCGACGACCGCGTCCCCGTCCTCGCGCTCAAGGCGGGCGTGGACCAGCTCCTCAATCCGCCGTCCCTCGACATCGCCTGGAACGCGGTCCTGAAGGCCGTGCGGGACGGCGAGCTGACCGAGGCACGGCTGGACGAGTCGATCCTGCGGGTGCTGCGGCTGAAGGCGAAGCTGCGGCTGTTCGACGCTCCGTACGTCAGCCAGGACGGCGTCGACCGGAACGTCGGGACCCCGGCCCACCTGGCGGTCGCCGACCGTATCGCCGAGCGCACGACGACCCTGCTGGTCAATGAGGGGTCGCTGCTGCCGCTGTCCCGTCGTACCCACCCGAGGGTCCTGGTGGTGGGCGCCGACCCGGCCTCCCCGTCCGGGACGACGGGTCCCCCGACCGGCGTGCTCGCCACCGCCCTCACCGAGCTGGGCTTCACGGCGACGGCCCTGTCGACCGGTACGGCACCGTCCGCGGCGACCGTCGCGCGGGCCGTCGCGGCGGCGGGCGAGGCGGACGCGGTGGTGGTGGGGACGTACAACGTCACGGCGGCCAGTGCGCAGAAGGTGCTGGTCGAGCAGCTCCTCGCGACGGGTCGGCCGGTGGTGGCGGTGGCGATCCGCAACCCGTACGACGTGGCGCAGCTGCCCGGTGTCCGGGCCGTCCTGGCGTCCTACTCCTGGACCGACGTCGAACTGCGGGCGGCGGCGCGGGTGATCGCCGGGCGGGTGGCACCGCGCGGCCGGCTCCCGGTGCCGGTGCAGCGGGCGGACGACCCGACCGAGGTCCTGTATCCGGTCGGCCACGGACTCTCGTACGAGCACCGCTGACGACTCGTAGCACTTTGGGCGTAGAACACGTACGCCGCACAACGGTCACTCTCCCCCTTAACCGACGCAAAGGACCCCAACCGCCTGGCGTGCGCCCGCTACTACGGGCCACGCTGGACCAGGCCCTGTCGTCGTATTCCCGTCATCCCCGTCGTCCGCCCGAAGGGCGGGCCCGGCGCCGCCGGGCAGGCGGGAATGCGGCGACAGGGCCTGGGGGTAGCCGGGGGGAGTGCGATGGGTGGGAGACGTGTTGCCGGGGTGGTGTGTGCGCTGCTTGTGCTGCTCGTCGGGTTGCTGACGGGGTGTCAGGGTCAGTCACCGACGGCCGGGGAGGACGGGCTGCTCGCCGGGAGCGGGAGCGCCACCGCGACCGCGAGCGGGCGGCAGGTGTCGCCGACGCGGCCGGCCGGGTACGGCGCGCTGTTCCTCGGCGTCGACGAGTGCAGTTCCTTCGGCACGACGAGCTTCACCGAGGTGTCCTGCACCAGTGAACGGGCGGCGGCGCGGGTCGTCGCGCGGCACGACGGCACGGTGGGCGACGGCCCGCTGTGCCCCGCGACCACGGACTTCGTCCTGCACATCAGCGAGCAGAGCCGCACCTCCGACGAGGACGGCGACGGCGCGATCCCCCAGGGCTACGCCTGTATGCGCAATCTCGCCGCGCCCCACCCCGGCGACCCGGGCGGCGGAGGCGGCCCCCGCACGATCGTCGGCGACTGCGTCTACGACTCCGGCGACGGCCAGGTCCGCGAGACGTCCTGCGACGGCAGGGCGGAGCAGAAGCCGGAGTACGAGGTGACGAAGGCCGCCGACCGGCGGACCGACTGTCCGCTGTCGACGGCCCTCTACGTCCAGCTGGGCGGCGAGAAACCGGTGGGCTGCGCACGGCCGGTGTGAGGGCGCAGAGCCCGAGTTCACCGGCCGGCGCACGTCACGGCCGCAGCGCGAGCTCCCGTTCCGGCTCCCGGACGTCGAGCCTCGCGTCGAACTTCGCCAACGGCCCCGGCTCGGCCGCGGTGGACGCGACGCCCGCCCAGTCCAGGATGCGGGCCGTGGCCAGGGTGCGCTCCCGCTCCACCAGGCCCGCGACGAGGGCGCCGTGGTTGGCTCCCGGCGCTGCGAAGACGTAGGAGTCGCGTGCGCCCTTGCCGACGCGGAAGCGTTCCGCGCCCCACGGGTCGTTCTGGCCGTAGACGAAGAGCATCTGACGGGCGTTGTGCCGGACCCAGTTGTCCACGTCGCGCATGGCCCGCGGCTGGAACTTCGTCGGGATCTCGCGCGGGACGAAGTCGCGGGGCGGGAGGTAGCCGTAGCGGATCAGCTTGCGCTCGATGTGCGGGAACCCGATCATCGGCGCGCCGAGCTGGGTGGCCGCCTGGTAGTAGTACGGCGTGTACGGCTCCAGGCCCTGGTCCGTGTAGAAGTCGAAGCCGCCGCTCGCGTCGACGGCGTCCCAGATCGCCTGGTCGGTGGCGTGCGCCGCGTCCGCCGGGACGGTCTCGCAGTCCTTGAGCAGGCTGTACTGCCAAAAGCCCCAGACGTAGTCCAGGACGACCGCCTCGTACGCCTTGTCCAGGCTGCCGATCGTGCGGAAGGTGTAGCCGTGCTCGGCCGCGTGGGCGGCGAAGCGTTCCTTCATCGGCTCCCGGCGCACCAGCGCCTCCCGTTGCACCGCGTTCACCCGGTCCCGGCACTCCTTGGTGCCGACGCGGGCGAAGAAGCGGTCGTAGGCCGAGTCCTCGTCGTCGACGACGTCGTTGGGGGCCACGTAGGCGACGACGCCGTCCATGTCGCGGGGGTAGAAGCGCTCGTAGTAGGTGGCGGTCATGCCGCCCTTGGAGACGCCGGTGGAGAGCCACTTGCGGTCGTAGATCGGCTCCAGCGCCTTGAAGATGCGGTGCTGGTCGGAGGCCGCCTGCCAGATGTCCAGCTTGGTCCAGTCGGCCGGTTCGGGCCGGGACGGCGTGAAGAAGCGGTACTCCATGGAGATCTGGTTGCCGTCGACGATCTGCGTCGGCTCGCGGCGGCTGGGCCGCGTGGAGACCTCGTAGCCGCTGGTGTAGAAGACGGTCGGGCGGGAGACGTCCCTGTGCAGCACCGTCAGGCGCTGCTGGAACGTGCCCGCGGACGGGTTCCGGTGGTCGACCGGCTGGGTGTACGACAGGACGAAGAAGCGGTAGCCGGGGTACGGCTTCTCCTCTATGAGGCTCATGCCCGGTATGGACAGCAGCCGTTCCTCGATGTCCGGCTCGGCGGCGGTGGCCGCCCTTGCCGTGGCCGTGCCGAGCGCGCCGGTCAGCAGCGCGAGCGTCAGCAGCCATCTGAGGGTCTTGCGGACCATTCACCCTCCCCTGGGAAGCGGATGTGCGCCGCAAGCTAGCGAGCAACTACCAACCGCACCAGGGGAGATGAGGAATTCGCCACGGGGATGGCCGAACGGCGGCGAGGGGCACCGCTCAGCAGAGGATCCAGCCCTTGCTGACCGAGCCCCGTCCCACCCGGCCCTTCACCCACACACAGCGCTGCCCGGCGTACACGGTGACGGGGCCGGCCCGGCGGGAGCGCCGGCCCTCGTCGGCGACCGGGTGCGCCCGGTACGCCTGGACGCTGGCCTTCATCCACTGCGAGCGGCCGGGGTCCTTGGGCAGGGTGATGACGCAGACGTGACCGCCGCGCTTGTAGACGTAGAGGGTGCCGGTCGAGAACGGGTACGTCTTCACCTTGCGTCCCTCGCAGCGCGTGGGCGCGGCGGCGTGCGCCTGCGCCGGGACCGCCACCGCGAGCGCGCCGGACGCCGTCAGCAACGCCAGGCCGACCGCCAGTCGTCGGCGTATCGCACCTTTGTCCACCGTCTTGTCCTCCCCGTACACCGGCAATGAGCGTACTGATGTACGGACGCACGGCGTATGCCGGATGGTTGCACGACCGTCACGGCGACACGGGGCCGGACGTCACCGGGCCACCCCGACCGGCTCCTCCGGCTCGGCCTCGCCGAGGAAGGTCCGCCACAGCTCGGCGTACTGGCCGCCCAGCGCCAACAGCTCCTCGTGCGTACCGTCCTCCGCGACCCGGCCGTGGTCCATGAGGACGACCCGGTCCGCGCGGGCGGCCGTCGTCAGCCGGTGGGCCACCACGAGGGTCGTACGGCGGCCCGCGAGGCGGTCGGTGGCCTGGTTGACCTGGGCCTCCGTGGCCAGGTCCAGTGCGGCCGTCGCCTCGTCGAGGAGCAGGACGTCCGGGTCGACCAGCTCGGCGCGGGCCAGTGCGATCAGCTGGCGCTGGCCGGCGGAGAGGTTGCGGCCGCGCTCGGCGACCTCGTGGAGGTAGCCGCCCTCCAGCGTCGCGATCATCTCGTGGGCGCCGACCGCCCGGGCCGCGGCCTCGACCTCGGCGTCCGTGGCGTCGGGGCGACCGTAGGCGATGGCGTCGCGGACGGTGCCCTGGAAGAGGTACGCCTCCTGCGGCACGACCCCGAGACGGTGCCGGTACGACGTGATGTCCAGGGCCCGCAGGTCCTGGCCGTCGACGGTGACCCGGCCGCCGGTCGGGTCGTAGAACCGGGCCACCAGCTTGACCAGGGTCGACTTGCCCGCACCGGTCTCGCCGACGAACGCGACCGTCTGCCCGGCGGGGATGCGGACGTCGATCCCGCCGAGCGCCTCCTCCTCGTCGCCGTAGCTGAAGTGCACGTCCTCGAAGGCGATCTCGCCGCGCAGCGACAGCACCTCCAGCGGCTCGGCGGCGGACTTCGTCGAGGTCGGTTCGCGGAGCAGCTCCTGGATGCGGCCGAGCGAGACCGTGGCCTGCTGGTAGCCGTCGAAGACCTGGGAGAGCTGCTGGACCGGGGCGAAGAACAGGTCGATGTAGAGCAGGTACGCCACCAGCGCGCCGGTCGTCAGCGTGGCCGCGTCGATCCGGGTGCCGCCCACGATCAGCACCGACGCCGCGGCCGCCGACGAAAGGAACTGCACGAAGGGGAAGTAGATCGAGATCAGCCACTGGCCCCGGATGCGGGCCTGGCGGTAGCTGTCGCTGCGCTCGGCGAACCGTGCGCCGCCGTCCTGCTCGCGCCGGAACGCCTGCACGATCCGCAGCCCGGACACCGACTCCTGGAGGTCGGCGTTGACCACCGACACCCGCTCACGGGCGAGTTCGTACGCCTTCACGCTCGCCCGGCGGAAGTAGTAGGTGGCGACGATCAGCGGCGGCAGCGTCGCGAAGACGACGAGCGCGAGTTCGATGTCGATGACCAGCAGGGCGACCATGATGCCGAAGAAGGTGACGACCGAGACGAACGCGGTGACCAGGCCGGTCTGGAGGAACGTCGACAGCGCGTCGACGTCCGTGGTCATCCGGGTCATGATCCGGCCGGTCAGCTCACGCTCGTAGTAGTCGAGGCCGAGCCGCTGGAGCTGGGCGAAGATCTTCAGCCGCAGCGAGTACAGCACGCGTTCGCCGGTGCGCCCGGTCATCCGGGTCTCGGCGATCTGCGCGGCCCACTGGACGATCACCGCGACCAGGCCGAGCAGGGCCGCCGCCCAGACCGCGCCGAGCGCCGCCGCCGTGACACCGTCGTCGATGCCGTGCCGGATCAGCACGGGCAGCAGCAGCCCCATGCCGGCGTCCATGGCGACCAGGCCGAGGCTGATCAGCAGCGGCGGCCCGAATCCGCGCAGCAGCCGCTTGAGTCCGTAGCTCTCCTCCGGGCGCACCGCGCGCGCCTCGTCGATGTCGGGGACGTCGGTGGCCGGGGGCAGCGCCTCGACCTGGGCGAGGAGCTCGGGAGTCGCCGGGGACTGAGCGAGCGCCAGGTCCTTGGGCTCCCGGTCCCCGGTCCACAGCCGCGGCGTCACCCCGCGTTCGGCGTCGAACTCCGCGTCGAGTTCGTCGCGTACGGAGGTGTCCTCGCGCGGACAGGCGGGCTGGGCGTGGCCGGGTGAGACGCCGCCGAGTTCGTCGGGGTCGGTGAGCAGGCGCCGGTAGAGGGCGGAGCGTTCCTGGAGCTCGTCCTGGGTGCCGATGTCGGCGAGACGGCCGGCGTCCAGGACCGCGATGCGGTCGGCGAGGCCCAGGGTGGAGCGACGGTGGGCGATGAGGAGGGTCGTGCGGCCCTCCATCACGTGCTTGAGGGCCTCGTGGATCTCGTGCTCGACACGGGCGTCCACCGCCGAGGTCGCGTCGTCGAGGACGAGCAGCCGCGGGTCGGTGAGGATCGCGCGGGCGAGCGCTACGCGCTGGCGCTGGCCGCCGGAGAGGGTGAGGCCGTGCTCGCCGACCTTGGTGTCGTAGCCCTCCGGCAGCTCGGCGATGAAACGGTCCGCCTGGGCGGCGCTCGCGGCTGCGGCGATCTCCTCGTCGGTGGCGTCGGGGCGGCCGTAGGCGATGTTGTTGCGGACGGTGTCCGAGAAGAGGAAGGAGTCCTCCGGCACCAGTCCGATCGCGGCCCGCAGCGAGTCCGTGGTCAGCTCGCGCACGTCGTGGCCGCCGATCAGGACGGCGCCGCGCGTGACGTCGTAGAAGCGCGGGAGGAGGAGGGAGACGGTGGACTTGCCGGAGCCGGAGGAGCCGACGACGGCGAGGGTCTCGCCGGGCCGGATCTCGAAGCTCAGCCCGTCGAGGACGGGGCGCTCGTCGGCGTAGCCGAAGGCCACATCGTCGAACTCGACGGTCGCGGGCGCGTCGGCGGGCAGGGTCTTGGTGCCGTCCTTGATGGACGGCTCGGTGTCGATCAGCTCGAGGACCCGCTCGGTGCCGGCGCGGGCCTGCTGGGCGACCGTGAGCACCATCGCGAGCATCCGGACCGGGCCGACGAGCTGGGCGAGATAGGCGGAGAAGGCGACGAACGTACCGAGGGTGATGTGCCCGCGCACCGCCAGCCAGCCGCCGAGCGCGAGCATCGCGACCTGGCCGAGGGCCGGGACGGCCTGGAGCGCCGGGGTGTACCTGGAATTGAAGCGGATGGTGCGCAGCCGGCCCGCGAACAGCCGCCGGCCGACCTCCCGCAGCTTGCCGGTCTCCTGGTCCTCCTGCCCGAAGCCCTTCACCACGCGGACGCCGCTGACGGCCCCGTCGACCACGCCCGCCACGGCGGCGGCCTGCGCCTGGGCGTACCAGGTGGAGGGGTGCAGCCTGGCCCGGCTGCGCCGCGCGATCCACCACACGGCGGGGGCCACCGCGAGGGCGACCAGCGTCAGGGGCAGTGACAGCCAGGCCATGACGACCAGGGAGATCAGGAACAGGGCGAAGTTCCCGATGGTCATCGGGAGCATGAAGAGCAGGCCCTGGATCAGCTGGAGGTCGCTGGTGGCCCGGCCGACGACCTGCCCGGTGGACAGCTCGTCCTGGCGCCGACCGTCGAGCCGGGTGATCGTCCCGAACATGTCGGTCCGCAGGTCGTGCTGGACGTCGAGGGCGAGACGGCCGCCGTAGTAGCGGCGGATGTAGGTGAGGACGTAGACGATCAGGGCGGCGCCGACCATCAGGCCCGCCCATACGGCCATGCCCCGGCTCTTGTCGCCGATCACGTCGTCGATGATCACCTTGGTGATCAGCGGCACGATCGCCATGACCGCCATACCGGCCAGGGACGAGCCGAGTGCGAGGACCACGTCCTTGGGGTGACGCCAGGCGTAACCCCACAGCCGTCGTGCCCATCCCCGTTGCGCTGCCACGCGGTGCCCTCCGTCCGTCCTGATCTGCCGGAAGGCACCAACGCCGACGAGCCCGGATTTCATCCCGCCGCAACAGTTCGCTCCGCGGGTGGGGCCATTTTTCGGCTGCGGGTCCGTCGTGGCTAGTCGCGCCCGCGCGGCGGAGCCGCACATCGATACAGCCCCGCGCCCCTAGGGGGTTGTCCGTACCCGCAACGAGTAGAACCGTGTCGTCTGAGCCGCGTTCTGGTTGTCGTCGCTGACCAGCAGTACCTTCAGGCGGCCCTTCGAGTACCCCGTGATCGCCATGCCCTCGATGTTGTCGAGGAGCGGGTTCGGCTGGGGCTGCTTGGCGGTCGCTCCCAGTGACGGGCAGTTCACGATGTCGGCGAGGAGGGTCTTCCCGATCAGGCGTACGCCGTCCTGGCCGGTGAGGTTCTCGACACCGCTCGTGTCCGTCGCGCGGCGCGGGTCGGCCAGGTAGAGGCGGACGGTGTTGCCGACGCCGGCGGTGAAGCCGCGCTCCAGGACGAGGAGGCGGCCGTCGGGGGTGGCCTGGACCTCGGGGACGCCGAGTCCGGTGTCGGTGCGGTAGGCGTACTGCCGGCCGAGCTCGAAGCGGTCGCCCTTGGTCCGGTTCCAGGTCTGGAAGCGGACGATGCCCGCGCTGTCGCCGGCGAGCGCGTACTCCATCGAGGCGAGCAGGGTGCGGCCGCCCGGGAGCAGGGTCAGGCCCTCGAAGGTGCCGTTGGAGACGGCCCGGCCGGCCGGGGCGACCCGCAGCGCGTCCGGGACGGGGAGCCGGTCGAGGATCCTGCCGTCGCGGGAGTAGCGGCGCACGGACGGCTCGGTCTCGCTGGAGACCAGCCGGGTGCCGTCCCGGTCCACGACGAGGCCCTCGGAGTCGAGGGCGGCGCCGCTCTCGTCGGCGAGCGGGACGACACTCTCGGGCGCGAGGGTCCTGCCGTCCAGGCCGAAGAGGGCGGAGCGGTCGGAGACGGCGGCGAGCGAGCCGTCCCGTTCCACGGCGAGCGCGGAGAAGTTGCCGACGAAGGTGCCCTCGTAGGTCGTCTTGTCGAGCGCGTCGGAGAAGCGGTCGATGGAGACGGTGGGCGAACAGGCGTGGCCGGCCGACGAGTCGGGGCGGGCGTTCGCCGGGCCGGCGGCGGTCAGACAGGTGGCCGCCGCCAGGCCCGCCGTGGCGGTCGCGAGTACGGTTCTCAGGCGCATGGAGATCACCGTAGGGCGGGTCGGTGACGCAGGGGAGACCGGCTCATGAAGCGTCGTCCTCGGCTCCCCGGGCCGTCAGCTCGCGGCGAGGTCCTTGTGGATGGCCTTGGCCACGCCCTGGATCGTCGCGATGCCGTAGTTCATGGTGCTGTTGTCGTGGGTCAGCACCGTGATCATGTAGTCGTGGCCGCCGCCCTTGAACGCGCCGACGCTGTGCACCCGCCAGCCGTGCGTCGAGCGGGACAGCCAGCCGTTCTTCACGGCCACGGAGACACCGGACGGCACGCCGTACGGGGTGCCCCAGCGCTGCGAGGAGACGACCTGGCCCATCAGCTTCAGGATGTAGGCGCGGGCGTTGTCGCTGAGCACCGTGTTCTTGGCGGTGATGAGCTTCAGCAGCTTCTGCTCGTCGGTGACGGTGATCTGCGTCAGACCCCAGTAGCCGTCCGCGCCGGGCTTGGTCTGGGTCATGCCGGCCGCCGCGAGGAAGCCCTTGACCTTCGTCAGGCCGAGCTGCTTCCAGAGCGTGCTGGTCGCGGCGTTGTCCGACTTGGTGATCATGTCCTTGCTGAGCTTTGCCTCACGGTCGGTGAGGTAGCGGTTGTGCTTCTTCGCGTCCCACAGCAGCGTGGCCAGCACGGTGACCTTGACGACGCTGGCCGAGTCGTAGGCGCTGGAGGCCCGCAGGCTGCAGTTGGTGTTCGTCGAACGGTCGTACAGACCGACGGCGATCGTGCCCTTGCGGCCCGCGAGGGCCGCCGTGATGTCCTTCTTCAGCTTGTCGGCGAGGCCCGCCTTGGCGGACGTACAGCTGACGGTGGGCGCCGCGGCGGCCGCGGGGCCCGCGGCGATGACCGGTATGAACACACCGGCACCCACGCCCGCCGCGACGACGGCTCTCGCACGTCTGGAAACGCCCCTTGACTTCTCTCTCCCGTGAGTCATGCCCTCAAGACTCGTGAGACCCGGGGAAAGGTTGTACGCGAACGGCACCTGATACACCGTCAGGATATTGCCACGGGATCCGTGCGGCTCCGGGGATCGGCGGCGGCGCGTACCCCTGCTCCCGCCGAGGTGATTTCACAGCCGGCCGCCAGGTACGGCACAGCCCGCACCCACCCCCGCGACACACGATGCGCTGGTGACATCAGCCACCGATCCCCACCCCCACCCGATCGTGACCGCCGACGCGCCCCCGCCGGCACCGCACCGGGCGCCTCCGGACCGGGCACCGCGCTGGTCGCTGCCCGCCCTGATCGCGGTCCTGATCCTGGCGGCGGTGCTGTACTCCTGGAACCTGTCGGGCTCCGGCCTCAACAGCTTCTACAGCGCGGCCGTCCTGAGCGGCACGCAGAGCTGGAAGGCATGGTTCTTCGGCTCGCTGGACGCGGGCAACTTCCTCACCGTCGACAAGCCGCCGTTCGCTCTGATGGTGATGGGGCTGTCCTGCCGTGTGTTCGGCTACGGCACCTGGCAGATGATGCTCCCGATGATCCTTCTCGCGCTGGCGACGATCTGGATCGTGCACGCCTCGGTGAAGCGGGTGTGGAGGCACGGCGCGGCGACGGTGGCCGCGCTGGTCCTTGCCCTGACCCCGATCACGGTCGCCATCAACCGCGACAACAACCCCGACACCCTGCTGGTCTTCCTGATGGCCGGCGGCGCCGCCCTCGCCCTGCGCGCCGTGCGCAACGGCAGGCTGCTGCCCCTGGTCGGCTCCGCGGTCTGCTTCGGCCTCGCCTTCAACACCAAGATGCTCCAGGGCTACATCGCGCTGCCCGCCGTCTTCGCGGTCTACCTGTACGCCGCGAAGCCGGGGCTGGTGAAGCGGATCGTCAACCTGCTGATCGCGGGCGTCGCCCTGGCCGTCTCCAGCTTCTGGTGGGCGGCGGCGGTCTCGCTGGTGCCCGCCGACGACCGCCCCTATATCGGCGGTTCGACGGACGGCACGGCCTGGGACCTGATCATGGGCTACAACGGCCTCGGCCGGATCCTCGGCGGCGACGGCAACGGCGGAGGCGGCGGGGGCGGAGGCGGCGGCTTCTCCGGTACGGCCGGCGTCGGCCGCCTCTTCAACGACATCCTCGGCGGCCAGATCTCGTGGCTGATCCCCTTCGCCGCGATCGCCTGCGCCGGCGGCCTCCTGCTGCGCGGCCGCGCCCCACGCACCGACCCGGCCCGCGCCGCGCTGCTGCTGTGGGGCGGCTGGACGGCCCTGCACTACCTCACCTTCGCCATGGCCGAGGGCACGATGCACCCCTACTACACGACCGCGCTCGCCCCGGGCATCGCGGCGCTGTGCGGTGGCGGCGGCGTGATGCTGCTGCGCGCGTTCCGGACCGACAGGCGGTGGGCGTGGGTGCTGCCGGCGGGACTGGCGGTCACGGCCGTCTGGGCGGTCGTGCTGCTACGCCGTGCCTCCGGCTGGAACACCTGGCTGTGGCCCGCAGTCGCCGTCGTCATGGCGCTGGCGATCGTGGGTCTGCTCGTCTTCCGGTCCGCGACGGGCCTACGGGTACGACTGCTCGCGGCATCCGTGGCGGCGGCGGTCGTCGCGGCGGTGGCGGGCCCGGCGGCGTACGCCTGGTCGGTGCCGTCCGGCTCGGGCGGCGGCATGGGCGGCACGAACCCGACGGCCGGCCCTTCGACGGGGAGCGGCTTCGGCGGCGGGCCCGGTGGTGGCGGCGCTCCAGGTGGCGGTGGCGGCCGGGGCGACTTCGGCGGCGGGCAGTTGCCGGGCGGCACACAGCAGGGCGGCCAGATGCCGGGCGGCGGGAACGGTCAGACTCCCGACGGTGCCGGCGAGATGGGCGGCGCCCCGCCGAACGGCACCGTCCCCGGCGGTACCGCCCCGGGCGGAACGGACACCGGCAGCGGCACCCGGCCCGGCGGCGCGGGCGGCGGCTTCGGTGGCGGCGGCATGGGCGGTGGCGGCATGGGCGGTGGCGCGAGCAGCGAGCTGATCGCCTACCTCAAGAAGCACCAGGACGGCGCCGAGTGGCTCCTCGCGGTGTCGAGTTCGCAGAGCGCCGCACAGCTGATCCTGAGCAGCGGTGAGCCCGTGATCTCCATGTGGGGCTGGTCGGGCAGCGACAAGGCGATGACCCTGGCCAGGCTCAAGGAGCTGGTGAGGAAGGGCGAGCTGCACTACGTCCAGATCGGTGGCGGCGGCATGGGAGGCGGCCCCGGCGGTGGCGGTGACGTCAGCACCGAGGTGACGGAGTGGGTGCAGAGGAACGGGACGGCGGTGAAGGAGAGCGAGTACAGCGCCACGACCGGCTCGGACACCGCCCGGTCCTCCTCATCCTCTTCGTCCTCCTCTTCGCCATCCTCCGAGAGCGACCAGTCCACCGTCTACCGCCTCGACCCGTCGGACGTCGGCTAGCGACACCCGGCACCGCACCACCCCACGGCCCCCGGCTCACCGCCGGGGGCCGTTTCGGCGTGTCAACTCGCGTAGCGCTGCCCCGTTTTGCCGTTCCCCGTCACCCAATGGACACGTGCAAGCCCTCGACAGCACTGCATGTTCATGCCACTCTCCCGTTTGCCGCCTTCGCTCAACCCGCGTAGATCCCCGCGCAGATGGGAACCCCACATGCTGGCGACACACATAGGCCACCGGCGCTGGAAGTCGGTGGCGCTGACGACGGCCGCCGTCCTGGTCGGCCTCACCACCCCCACCCTGACGGCGACTTCGGCCGCCGCCACGACGACCGACTACGACTCGACGTACTACAAGAACGCGATCGGCAAGACCGGCGCGAGCCTGAAGTCGTCCCTGCACACGATCATCAGCAGCCAGACCAAGATCTCGTACTCCGCGGTCTGGAACGCGCTGAAGGTCACCGACCAGGACCCGAACAACAGCAACAACGTGATCCTGCTGTACAGCGGCGTCTCCCGCAGCAAGTCCCTCAACGGCGGTGACGTCGGCGACTGGAACCGCGAGCACACCTGGGCCAAGTCGCACGGCGACTTCGGCGAGGTGACCGGCCCCGGTACCGACCTGCACCACCTGCGCCCGGCCGACGTCCAGGTCAACAGCATCCGCGGGAACCTGGACTTCGACAACGGCGGCAGCACCGTCACCAACGGCGGCGGCAGCAAGGTCGACTCCGACTCCTTCGAGCCGCGCGCCGCCGACAAGGGCGACGTGGCCCGCATGATTCTCTACATGGCCGTGCGCTACGACGGCGGCGACGGCTTCGCCGACCTGGAGCCCAACGAGAAGGTCGGCAACGGCAGCAACCCGTACATGGGCAAGCTCTCCGTCCTCAAGGCGTGGAACGAGCAGGACCCGCCGAGCGCCTTCGAGGAGAAGCGCAACCAGGCCATCTACGACACCTACCAGCACAACCGCAACCCGTTCATCGACCACCCGGAGTGGGTCGAGGCGATCTGGTAGCCGACCGGGCTCCGCTCGGTCCCCGTGGACGCGCCAGGGCCCTCCTCGGCCCCGGCGCGTTCATTCACCACCTGTGCAGCGGAGTTACCTGCGCCGATCCGGTGCCGTTGACCCGGCCATGAAGAAGATCAGCGCGCTCGCCGCGCTCACCATGGCAGCCCTCGTACTCGCCGCCCCGGCTCACGCCGACGACGGCGACCGGGGCCGCATCAGCATCGCCGGCTACTCCGGTTTCGGCCTCTGCAAGGAGACACTCGCGCTCGTCCCATGGGCCCTGCCGCTGACCGGCCCCGCAGTGGACGACGCCTGCCACAACCGCGACCACGACGAGATGCGCGACCGGGCTGCCGGGCCCGCCCTCACACCGTGAGGTGAGTCGGCTCGAACATCCGTAGTACCGCCGGGAGTACGACCACCGAAGGGCCGGGCTCGGACAGGGCCTTGGTCAGGTCGGCCTCCAGGGTCTCCGGGGTCGTGCGGACCCCGGGGACGCCGAAGGACTCGGCCAGGGCTACATAGTCCGGCCGGGTCAGTTCGGTGGCCGTGGCCTCGCCGAAGGCGTCGTTCATGTACTCGCGCAGGATGCCGTAGCCGCCGTCGTCGACGATGAGCCAGGTGACGTTCAGGTCGTACTGGCGGGCCGTCGCGAGCTCGGCGATCGAGTAGAGGGCACCGCCGTCGCCGGACACCGCCAGGACCGGGCGGGTCGGATCGGCCACCGCGCCGCCGAGCGCCGCCGGGAAGCCATAGCCGAGGCCGCCGGCGCCCTGGGCGGAGTGCAGGTGGTTGGGGCCCTTGGCGTCGAAGGCCGACCAGGCCCAGTAGGCCAGGATCGTCATGTCCCAGAAGGACGGGGAGTCGGCGGGCAGGGCGCGGCGCACGGACGCCAGCACCTGCCGCTCCAGAGTGAGTTCCTGGGCGTCGATGCGCTCGGCGACCTTGGCCAGGACCGTCGCCACCCGCTCGGGCGCCGTGGGGTCCGGGCGCTCGGACACCGTCTCCAGCAGGGCCTGCAACGCGAGGCGGGCGTCCGCGTGGATGCCGAGGGCCGGGTGGTTGGACTCCAGCTTGCCGAGGTCGGCCTCGATCTGGACGACCCGGCCGCGCGGCTTGAACGTGTGGTAGTTCGAGGAGAGTTCACCGAGGCCCGAGCCGACGACGAGGAGGACGTCGGCGTCCTCCAGGCAGTCCGTGGTGTGCCGGTCCTCGATCCACGACTGGAGCGACAGCGGGTGGTTCCAGGGGAACGCCCCCTTGCCGCCGGGAGTGGTGACCACCGGCGCCTGGATCAGCTCCGCGAGCTGCCGCAGCTTGCCGCTCGCGTCGGCCCGTACCACTCCCCCGCCCGCGATGATCGCCGGGCGGGCCGCCTTCGACAGCAGGTCGGCGGCCACGGCGGTCAGTTCGATGCGCGGGGGCAGCTCCTCCGGGAACGCGTCGCCGCCCGTCACCACCGGGACCGACGTCTCGGCCAGCAGCACGTCCTGCGGGATCTCCACCCACACCGGGCCGTGCGGGGCCGTCAGCGCCGACTTCCAGGCCGCCTCGATCGCGGACGGGATCTGGGACTGGGTGCGGACGGTGTGCACCGACTTCACCACGCCCCGGAACGAGGCCGCCTGGTCGGGGAGTTCGTGCAGATAGCCGTGCCGGCCGCCGCCCAGGCCCGCCGTGGGGATCTGGCTGCTGATCGCCAGCACCGGCGCGGACGCCGCGGCCGCCTCCTGGAGCGCGGCCAGCGAGGTGAGCGCGCCAGGGCCGGTCGACAGCAACAGCGGGGCCGCCTCGCCGGTCAGCCGGCCGTACGCGTCCGCCGCGAACCCTGCGTTGTTCTCCACGCGCAGACCGATGTAGCGCAGATCGCTGCGGCGCAGGGCGTCGAACATGCCGAGGGCGTGCTGGCCGGGGAGGCCGAAGACCGTCGTCGTGCCGAGCGCCGCCAGCGTCTCCACGACCAGGTCCCCGCCGTTGCGGCCGGGTGGAGGGTTCAGCGCCGCCTCCGTCTGGGCGGCGGTGGGGCGGAGTACCAGGTCGTGGTCGTGAGTCACTTCGCGCGGGCCTCTGCAATCTGGCGGGACATGATCGTGGTCAGTTCGTACGCGGTGTGCGAGGCCGCCACCGACGTGATCTCGGCGTGGTCGTACGCCGGGGCCACCTCGACGACGTCCGCCGACACCAGGTTGCAGGATGCCAGCCCGCGCAGGATCTCCAGCAGTTCGCGCGAGGTCATGCCGCCGGCCTCGGGGGTGCCGGTGCCGGGCGCGTGGGCCGGGTCGAGGCAGTCGATGTCGATGGAGATGTACAGCGGGCGGTCGCCGATGCGCTGGCGCAGCTGGTCGGCGACCTCGTCGGCGCCGCGGCGGTAGATGTCCGCCGAGGTGACGATGCCGAAGCCCATCTTCTCGTCGTCGGTGAGGTCCTGCTTGCCGTACAGCGGGCCGCGGGTGCCGACGTGGGAGAGCGCCTCGGTGTCGAGGATGCCCTCCTCCACCGCGCGCCGGAACGGGGTGCCGTGGGTGTACTCGGCGCCGAAGTACGTGTCCCAGGTGTCGAGGTGGGCGTCGAAGTGCAGCAGCGCGACGGGGCCGTGCTTCTTGGCGACCGAGCGCAGCAGCGGCAGCGCGATGGTGTGGTCGCCGCCGAGCGTCATCATGCGGGCGCCGGTGCCGAGGAGGTCGTCGGCGGCGGCCTCGATCGTCTCGACGGCCTCGTTGATGTTGAACGGGTTCGCGGCGATGTCACCGGCGTCCGCGACCTGGGCGAGCGCGAACGGGGACGCGTCCTGCGCCGGGTTGTACGGGCGCAGCAGCCGGGACGCCTCGCGGATGGCGTTGCCGCCGAAGCGGGCGCCCGGCCGGTACGAGACGCCCGAGTCGAACGGCACACCGACCACGGCGACGTCGGCGCGGCCGACCTCGTCGAGGCGCGGGAGCCGGGCGAAGGTCGCGGGTCCGGCGTACCGCGGGATGCGGGAGGAGTCGACGGGGCCGCGGGGCGTCTCGTAGCTGCTCATGTGGAAATGCCTTCTTTCCTACGCTTCATCGCGTATGCGGGATATCTACCTACGACTCTACTGGTGAGCCGGTACCGGTTCGGACACGAGTTCGGGGTCCCGCCCGGCCAGGCGCTCGCGCCAGGCGGCGAGTACGGCCGCGTCGGTCGGCTTCGTCATCAGGGAGACGACGAGGTACGCGGCGAGGGAGGCCAGCAGGCCGTAGTACACGGGCTCGTTGGCCAGGATGCCGTGGGTCGCCATCAGGGTGATCACCGCGACGCCGCCGACCACGACCGAGGCGAGTGCTCCCTGCGCGGTGCCGCGTCGCCACAGCAGCCCGCCGAGGATCGGCACGAGCAGTCCGCCGACCAGCAGGTTGTAGGCGACGGTCAGCGCCTCGACGACGTTGTTCAGCGCGATGGCCGTACCGATCACGGCGAGGCCCATGATGAGGATGAACGCGCGGTTGCCCTTGACCTCGTCGTGCGCCTCCCCGTCCGGGCGGACCACGCCGCGCAGCCGGGACCAGATGTCGTTGTTGGCGACGGTCGCGCAGGCGATCAGCGCGCCGGAGGAGGTGGACATCACCGCGGCGAGGGCGGCGGCGAGCACCAGGCCCCGCACACCCATGGGCAGTTCGTCCTTGACGATGGTCGCGAAGGCGTCGTCCGGGCTGCCGAGCTTGGGGTAGAGCACCTTGGCCGCGGTGCCGATGACGGCGCCGGCGAGGGCGTAGGCGAGACAGTAGGTACCGGCGACGGTGCCGCCCCACTTGGCGGTCCTGTCGCTGCGCGCGGTGAACACGCGCTGCCAGATGTCCTGCCCGATCAGCATGCCGAAGGTGTAGATCAGGACGTAGGTGAAGATCGTCTCGCCGCCGATGCCCAGCGGGTCGAAGTACTCGGTCGGCAGCTTCGCCTTCATCTCGCTGAACCCGCCGGCCTTGACGACGGCGATGGGCAGGAGCAGCAGGAGCACGCCGATCGTCTTGACGACGAACTGCACCATGTCGGTGAGGGTGATCGACCACATGCCGCCGAGCGTGGAGTAGGCGACGACGATGGAGCCGCCGAGGATGATCGCGACGGTGCGGTTCATGTCGAAGAGGACGTCGAAGATCGTGGCGTACGCGATGGTCGACGTGACGGCGAGCATGAGGGTGTACGCCCACATGACGAGGCCGGAGATGACGCCGGCCCGGCCGCCGTAGCGCAGGTCGAGCATCTCGGAGACGGTGTAGACCTTCAGCCGGGCTATGCGGGCGGAGAAGAAGACACTCAGCGCGAGCAGGCCGAGGCCGATGGTGAACACCATCCAGGCGCCGGAGAGCCCGTACTGGTAGCCGAGGCCCACGCCGCCGATGGTGGACGCGCCGCCGAGGACGATCGCCGCCATGGTGCCGGAGTACATCGTCGGGCCGAGCCGGCGGCCGGCGACCAGGAACTCGCTCTTGGACTTGGCGCGGCGCATGCCCCACCAGCCCATGGCCAGCATGCCGGCCAGATAGACGACGATGACGGTGTAATCGACGGCCATGGTGGGGCCTCCTTCGCGCAACTTCCGGTGGCGTGTCGTGCGTATGGGGGGTGGGGACGGTCGGCAGCGGCTCGCGGGGACATCCGCCCGTACCCGCGGCTGCCGGTCTGGAACGACAGTAGGTGGCCGGAAAGTGACTGCGAAGTGTACGTTTCATCCATCCGAGACTGCGCGAGTGTAGGAAACGTCCCATGCCGGATCCCGCTGTTCCGCCCACCCCACCCGTAGCGCTGTCGGCGCTCCTGGCCCGTGAGGATCTGGGCCTGCGCCAGATCGCCGGCCCGAAGGACACGAACACGGTGATCCACTGGGCGCACACCTCGGAGATGGCCGATCCGTACCCCTATCTGCTGGGCGGGGAGCTGCTGCTGTCGGCCGGGGTGCACGTTCCGGAGGCGGTGGGGTCGGGGACGTACTTCGACGACTACGTGTCGCGGATCGTCGCGGCGGGCGGCGCCGCTCTCGGCTTCGGCCTGGCCCCGGTGCACGACACGGTGCCGCGCGCCCTGGTGGAGGCCTGCGACACCTACGAGCTGCCCCTGCTGGAGGTCCCGCCGCAGACCACGTTCTCCGGCGTGGCCCGCGCGGTCTGGCAGCTCATGGCCCAGGCCCGCCATGCCGAACTGCGCCGGGTGACGGAGGCCCAGCAGAGCCTGGCGGCCGCGGCCTCCCGCCCGGATCCGGTGCGAGCGGTACTGCGTCAACTGGCCCAGCGGGTGGGCGGTTGGGCGGTGCTGTACGGGCCGGAGGGCGCGGAGAGCGCCTCGGCGGGACGCGCGCCGGACGGGCACGGGCAGGAAGCCGCGTCCGCCGGGCGGGCGGCCGAAGCCACGGCGGCCGGGCGGGCGGCCGAAGCCACGGCTGCCGGGCGGGCCGCCGAAATCGCGGCTGCCGGGCGGGCCGCCGAAGCCACGGCTGCCGGGTGGGCGGCCGAAATCACGGCTGCCGGGCGCAAGCCGGGGGACGTGGTGCGTGGGGCGCTGGCCGGGCTCGCGGCGGTCGTACGCCCCTCGGGCCCCGGGACGCCCACCTCCGCCACCGACACCGCCGCCGGCACCCACCTCGCCGCCTATGCCCTCGGCGCGGGCCAGGGCTTCGTCCTCGGTGTCGCCGCCCCGCACCGGGACACCGGCGACCACACCATCGCCTCCGTGGCGGCGGTGCTGCTCTCCCTTCTCACCGGCGAGCACCAGAGCGGCTCCGGCGCGGCCCGCTCCTCCGCGCTCGTGCGGCTGCTGCTGGGCGCCGAGCCGGAGGAGGTGGCCCCGCTGCTGGGCAGCGGCGGCTGGCTCGTGGTGCACGGCAGCCCCGACGCCCAGCCCTGCGACCCCGTCGCGGCCGCCGCACTGGGCGCCGCCCTCGGCTCCCCGCTGGTCGACCTCGCCCGGGACGTCGTACGCGTCCTCGTCCCGGCCGACCGCGAACCCGCCCCGCAGCCCGGCTGGACCCTGGGCGTCAGCGCCCCCGCGACCGCGCGCGACTGGCCGGCCGCCGACACCCAGGCGGCCCGTGCCCTGTCCCGCGCGCGGGCCACCCGGGCGCCCCTGCACCGGCACGGCACCCACCGCCCGGCCCTCACCGACCTGCTCTCCCCCGGCGAGGCCGAGGCTCACGCCCGCGCACTGCTCGCGCCCCTCACCCCGCCCCTCGCCGAGACGCTGCGCACCTGGCTCTCGCTGCACGGCAGCTGGGACCGCACGGCCGTGGCCCTCGCCGTGCACCGCAACACCGTCCGCCAGCGCGTCGCCCGCTGCGCGGCACTGCTCGGCACGGACCTGGACGACCCGGACGTACGCATGGAGCTGTGGTTCGCCCTGCGGCACGGCGAGCGGTGATCCACACAGTGACCCGCGTCGCACGCACCCCGGACGCGGCCGTTCCCGTAGTTGTCTGCCTCACAATGGGAACCATGCCGATACCCGGGACACCCAGCCGCGCCGAGCTCGTCGACCACCTCGTCAGAACCCGTATCGCGGGCGACGTCGCCACTCCCCGCGAGAACAACCTCTCCCACTACCGCAAGCTGGCGAACGGCGACCGCCACTACTGGCTCGGCCTGGAGCTCGGCGAACGCTGGACCGACGAGCAGGACGTGCTCGCGGTGATGGCGGAGCGCGTCGGCGTGAACGACGACGCCGAGCACCGGCACGGCCAGGACACCATCGACCCCGAGCTGACCGTGGCCGCGCTGGAGCGCATGGCGGCCCGGCTGCGCAAGGCCGCGGACGGCGGCCAGCGGGTCCTGTTCGCGACCGGCCACCCGGGCGGCCTGCTGGACGTGCACCGCGCGACGGCCGACGCGCTGCGCGGCGCCGGCTGCGAGATCGTCGTCATTCCCGAGGGCCTCCAGACCGACGAGGGCTACGTCATGCAGTTCGCGGACGTCGCGGTCCTCGAACACGGCGCCACCCTCTGGCACACCCACTCCGGCGAGCCCATGAAGGCCATCCTCAAGGGCCTTGAGCGCGAGGGACGTCCGCTGCCCGACCTCGTCGTGGCCGACCACGGCTGGGCGGGATACGCCGGCCAGCACGGCGTGGACTCCGTCGGCTACGCCGACTGCAACGACCCGGCGCTGTTCCTCGCGGAGTCGGAGGGCACGGTGCAGGTCGTGGTGCCGCTGGACGACCACGTCGTCAGCCCCCGCCACTACGACCCGATGACCGCCTATCTGCTGCGCGAGGCCGGCCTGGCCGAGTAGGGGGTTGTACCGGCCCACGTTGAAATCTCGGCGAACGCTGCCGGATTTCTTCGTGGAGGTCGCGTCCCTGCACACATCCCCCTGAGACACGTCTCTGTCTGTTCAACCGGAAACAGAAGTGACGGAGTTTCTCAGGGGAACGGATGTTGCTGATGCGCGGACTTGATACTGGACACACGGCTCTGCTGCGGGCGCCGGGCGCGATACGCGTGCCCTCGCAGCCGCTCCCCCCGCCGACCGAGACGGCGCCCGCCCGGGAGGGCCGCCGGCTGTACGTCATCGACGGTGTACGGCTGCTCGCCGCGCTGCTGGTGGCGGTGCACCACTACACGGGCACCGACCGGCTCGACCGGCCCGGCAACCCCGTCTGGGACCGCCCGGTGTCCGAGATCATGCCCACGGTGTTCCACTTCTCCGCCTACGGCTGGATCGGCGTCGAGGTCTTCTTCGTCATCAGCGGCTTCGTGATCTGCATGTCGTGCTGGGGCCGCACCCCACGGCAGTTCTTCGTCTCCCGGGTCATCCGGCTCTATCCGGCGTACTGGTTCGCCGTCCTCTTCACCACGGCCGTCGTCGTGGCCCTGCCGGGGGTGTGGGAGCGCCTGCGGATGCGGGACATCCTGCTCAACCTCACGATGCTCCAGTCCGGTTCGGCCTCGCCGCACGTCGACGGCGTCTACTGGACCCTGTGGACGGAGCTGCGGTTCTACCTGCTCTTCCTCGTGGTCGTCGCCATGGGGCTCACCTACCGCAGAGTCGTGGTGTTCTGCTGCGTCTGGGGCACCGCCGCGATGCTCGCGCCGGTCTCCGAGCTGCGCCTGATGATCCTGATCGTGAACCCGGTCGCGGCCTGGTTCTTCATCGCCGGTCTGGTGCTGTACCTGATGTACCGCTTCGGCCAGGACCTGCTGCTGTGGGGCATGCTGACCATGTCCTGGCTGATGGCGCAGGTGGAGCTGGGGCGCCGGATCGAATCGGTCGAGCACGTCTCGGGCTGGCGCGGCAGCGCGCTGATCTACACGGCGTTCCTGCTGTTCATGGTCGCCGTCGCGCTCGGGTACACGGACGGGATCCGCTGGAAGTGGCTGGTCACCGCCGGGGCGCTGACGTATCCGCTGTATCTGACGCACTACCTCGCCGGCACGGTCCTGATCAGCCGGCTGCGGGACACGATGGACCCGCGGCTGCTGGTCGCCGTGGTGATCGCGGTGTTCCTGGTGCTGAGTTGGCTGGTGCACCGGTGCGTGGAGCGCCCGGCGGCGAGGCTGATCAAGCGCGGTCTGGACACGTCGTTCGCCCGGCTGCGGAACGCGACGCGGGCCTGAGGTGCCGGGGCCGGCGGGCCCCGGCGCTCGGCGTGTTCAGCGTGGGACGCGGACCACGCCCTCCTGGATCACGGACACCGCGAGCCGCCCGTCCTGTGTGTAGATCCGCGCCTGGCCGAGCCCGCGCCCGCCGAACGCCGACGGCGACTCCTGGTCGTACAGCAGCCACTCGTCGGCCCGGAAGGGCCGGTGGAACCACATCGCGTGGTCCAGCGAGGCGCCGACCACGTCCCCGACCGCCCAGCCGCCCCTGCCGTGCGCGAGCAGGACGGAGTCGAGGAGGGTCATGTCGGAGACGTACGTGGCGAGCACGACGTGCAGGAGCGGGTCGTCGGCGAGCTTGCCGTTGGTGCGGAACCAGACCTGGGAGTGCGGCTCGCGCGGCTCGCCGAACTTTCCGTACGGCGGCTCGTCGACATAGCGCAGGTCGACCGCCTGGCGTGCCTCCAGGAACCGCTCCACGACCCCCGCGTCGAGGTGGTCGTACCCGCGCAGGCGCTCCTGGGAGGTGGGCAGCGACTCCGGGTCGGGTGAGGGGGGCATCGGGGTCTGGTGGTCCAGGCCCTCCTCGTACGTCTGGAAGGACGCCGACAGCGCGAAGATCGGCTTGCCGTGCTGGACGGCGACCACGCGGCGGGTGGTGAAGGAGCGGCCGTCGCGCATCCGGTCGACGTTGTAGACGATGGGCGCGCCCGGGTCCCCCATGCGCAGGAAGTACGCGTGCAGGGAGTGGGCGGGCCGGTCCGCGGGCACCGTGCGGCCGGCGGCTACGAGCGCCTGGGCCGCGACCTGCCCGCCGAAGACCCGGGGGACGACGGCGGACCGGGACTGGCCACGGAAGATGTCCTCCTCGATCTGCTCCAGGTCGAGCAGATCGAGGAGGTCCTGAAGTGCCTCGTTCATGGCACCTTTTCTACTGGCAGGGGATGTCAGGAGCCTTAGAGGCCCATGTCCTTCGCGATGATCGACTTCATGATCTCGCTGGTGCCGCCGTAGATGCGGTTGACGCGGTTGTCCGCGTACAGGCGAGCGATCGGGTACTCGTTCATGAAGCCGTAGCCGCCGTGCAGCTGGAGGCAGCGGTCGATCACCCGGTGGGCGACCTCGGTGCAGAAGAGCTTCGCGGAGGCGGCCTCGGCGGGGGTCAGCTCACCGGCGTCCAGGGCCTCCAGGGCGCGGTCGGCGACGGCCTCGGCCGCGTCCACCTCGGCCTGGCAGGCGGCCAGCTCGAACTTGGTGTTCTGGAAGGCGGCGACGGGCTTGCCGAAGACGGTGCGCTCGGTGACGTACTGCTGGGCGAACCGCACGGCGGCCTTGGCCTGCGCGTAGGCGCCGAAGGCGATGCCCCAGCGCTCGGAGGCCAGGTTGTGGCCGAGGTAGTAGAAGCCCTTGTTCTCCTCGCCGAGGAGGTCCTCGACGGGCACCTTGACGTCGACGAAGGCGAGCTCGGCGGTGTCGGAGGTGCGCAGGCCCAGCTTGTCCAGCTTGCGGCCGATGGAGTAGCCCTCGGACTTGGTGTCGACGGCGAACAGGGAGATGCCGTGGCGGCGGTCCTCGGCGCTGGGGGCGTCGGTGCGGGCGCAGACGATCACGCGGTCGGCGTGCACGCCACCGGTGATGAAGGTCTTGGAGCCGTTGAGGACGTAGTGCGTGCCGTCCTCGGAGAGCTTGGCGGTGGTCTTCATGCCCGCGAGGTCGGAGCCGGTGCCCGGCTCGGTCATCGCGAGCGCCCACATCTCCTCGCCGGAGACGAACTTCGGCAGGAAGCGCTTCTTCTGCTCGTCGCTGGCGAGCATCTTGATGTACGGCAGGCCGAGCAGCACGTGCACGCCGGAGCCGCCGAACTGCACACCGGCGCGGGCGGTCTCCTCGTACATCACCGCCTCGAACTTGTACGAGTCGATGCCGGCGCCGCCGAACTCCTCGTCGACGCGGATGCCGAAGACGCCCAGCTCGGCGAGCTTGTAGTAGAAGTCGCGGGGCGCCTGGCCCGCCGCGAACCACTCGTCGTAGACCGGCACGACCTCGGCCTCGATGAAGGCGCGGATGGTCTCCCGGAACGCCTCGTGATCCTCACTGAACACCGTACGGCGCACCGCCGCCACCCTTCTCTGCGCCTAAACCGGCGCCGCTCTCGCGTACCTGGTTGCTCGCCGTAGGGGTTGCTCAATTGATGGCTGCGGTCCCATGGCTAAGCGCTTGCTCACTCAACCGTACCGGCGAGTATCCACAGGCGTCCAGAGGTCAAGGTCAGTAACGCTCGTCACGCTCGCAGGCGTGTGCGGAGCAGCCGTGCGGCCACGAAGGCCAGGGCCGCGACCGCCACGGCCGCCAGGATCACCTTGGAGTAGAGGCCGACCACGTCGGTGACCTCGCGCCAGCGTGCACCGAGGGCGTAGCCGCCGGCGATGAAGGCGGTGTTCCAGATGAGACTGCCGGCCGCGGTGAGGGCGAGGAAGACCGGCAGCCGCATGCGTTCGACGCCGGCCGGTATCGAGATCAGGCTGCGGAAGATGGGCACGAAGCGGCCGAAGAAGACGGCCTTGGTGCCGTGCCGGACGAACCACGCCTCGGTCCGCTCCACGTCCGCGACCTTCACCAGCGGCAGCCGGGCCGCCGCCGCGATCACCCGGTCCCGCCCGAAGAGCGCGCCGAGCAGATACAGCGCCAGCGCGCCCACCACCGAACCCGCGGTAGTCCACGCGATCGCGGCGAACACGTCCATCCGGCCCTGGCTCGCGGTGAACCCCGCCAGCGGCAGGATCACCTCGCTCGGCAGCGGCGGAAAGAGGTTCTCCAGGGCGATGGCCAGTCCGGCACCCGGGCCGCCCAGCGTCTCCATGAGGTCGGCGGCCCAGCCGGCCACTCCACCGACCGGCGCCTCGGCCTCAGCAGCAAAGATCATGCCGCCACTTTACGAAGTCTTGACCTAAAGGCGGCATGAAGAAGGGCGCACGCCCTCCCGCCTCACTCCGCCCCGGCCGCCCCGAACGCCCCCCGCGCCATCCGGTGCAACAGCACCGCCGTGACGCCCCGGCCCGGGAGCGCCCCCGGCCGGCCCAGGTGCGGTGTCGAGTTGAGCAGGCCGAAGACCGAGTGCACGGCGGAGCGGGCCGTCGGTTCGGTCAGGCCCGGGTAGACCTCGCGGACCACCTCCACCCACAGCTCGACGTACTGCCGCTGGAGCTGGCGCACGAGCTTGCGGTCGCTGTCGCGCAGGCGGTCCAGCTCGCGGTCGTGCAGGGTGATCAGGGGGCGGTCGTCGAGGGCGAAGTCGATGTGGCCCTCGATGAGGGAGTCGAGGACCGCCTCGGCCGGCACCCCGTCGGCCTCCGCCAGGCGCCGCTTCGCGCCCGTCAGCAGCTGACCGCTGATGCCGACCAGCAGCTCGGCGAGCATCGCGTCCTTGCCGGCGAAGTGCCGGTAGAGACCGGGGCCGCTGATGCCCACGGCGGCGCCTATCTCGTCGACTCCGACGCCGTGGAACCCGCGCTCGGCGAAGAGCCGCGCGGCCTCCTTGAGGATCTGTTCGCGGCGGGTCGGGGCGTCGGTTCTGGTGGCCATGCGAGCAATTCTAGACAGGGAGGTTAGCGGTCGTTAACCTGAAGGAAATGGTTAACGCTCATTAACCAGTCGCTCATGAACAGTCGATCACTGGGTGAGGGGACCGCAGGATGCATGAGGCACCGGAGCTCCACAGCGCGGCAGATCCCGCGTCGGAGGCCTTTCGGTCCAACGAGGAGGCCCACCGGGCGCTCGGCGAGGAGCTGCGCGGCAAACTCGCCGCGGCCCGGCTCGGCGGCGGCGAGAAGGCCCGCGCCCGGCACACCGCACGCGGCAAGCTGCTGCCGCGGGACCGGGTGGACACCCTCCTCGACCCCGGATCGCCCTTCCTTGAGCTCGCTCCCCTCGCCGCCGACGGGATGTACGACGGGCAGGCCCCGGCCGCCGGCGTCATCGCCGGCATCGGGCGGGTCAGCGGGCGCGAGTGCGTGATCGTCGCCAATGACGCCACCGTCAAGGGCGGCACGTACTACCCGATGACCGTGAAGAAGCACCTGCGCGCGCAGGAGGTGGCCCTGGAGAACCGGCTGCCGTGCCTGTACCTGGTCGACTCGGGCGGCGCCTTCCTGCCGATGCAGGACGAGGTCTTCCCGGACCGGGAGCACTTCGGGCGGATCTTCTACAACCAGGCCCGGATGTCGGGTGCGGGCATCCCGCAGATCGCGGCCGTCCTCGGCTCGTGCACCGCGGGCGGCGCCTACGTCCCCGCCATGAGCGACGAGGCCGTCATCGTCCGGGGCCAGGGCACGATCTTCCTCGGCGGTCCCCCGCTGGTGAAGGCCGCGACCGGCGAGGTCGTCACCGCGGAGGAGCTCGGCGGCGGCGAGGTCCACTCGCGGGTGTCCGGCGTGACCGACCACCTCGCGGAGGACGACGCGCACGCGCTGCGGATCGTGCGCAACATCGTCGCCACCCTCCCCTCGCGCCGGACCCTCCCCTGGGAGGTGGTGCCCGCCGCGGAACCGAAGGTCGACCCCTACGGCCTCTACGGCGCCGTCCCCGTCGACTCCCGCACCCCCTACGACGTGCGCGAGATCATCGCGCGCGTGGTCGACGGCTCCCGCTTCTCGGAGTTCAAGTCCGAGTTCGGGCAGACCCTGGTCACCGGCTTCGCCCGGATCCACGGCCACCCGGTCGGCATCGTCGCCAACAACGGCATCCTGTTCTCCGAGTCCGCCCAGAAGGGCGCCCACTTCATCGAGCTGTGCGACCAGCGCGGCATCCCGCTGGTCTTCCTGCAGAACATCTCCGGGTTCATGGTCGGCAAGGACTACGAGGCCGGCGGCATCGCCAAGCACGGCGCCAAGATGGTGACGGCGGTCGCCTGCACGCGCGTGCCGAAGCTGACGGTCGTCGTCGGCGGCTCGTACGGCGCGGGGAACTACTCCATGTGCGGGCGGGCGTACTCACCCCGCTTCCTGTGGATGTGGCCCAACGCCAAGATCTCCGTCATGGGGGGCGAACAGGCCGCCTCGGTCCTCGCGACCGTCAAGCGCGACCAGTTGGAGGCGCGCGGCGAGGACTGGCCCGCGGAGGCCGAGGAGTCCTTCAAGGCGCCCGTCCGGGAGCAGTACGAACGCCAGGGCAACGCCTACTACGCCACCGCCCGCCTCTGGGACGACGGCGTCATCGACCCGATGGAGACCCGGCAGGTGCTGGGCCTGGCACTGACCGCCTGCGGCAACGCGCCCCTGGGTGACCCCCAGTTCGGCGTCTTCCGGATGTGAGGGGGACCTTGATGAGCATGTTCGAAACCGTCCTCGTGGCCAACCGGGGCGAGATCGCCGTCCGCGTGATCCGCACCCTGCGCTCGATGGGCGTGCGCTCGGTGGCCGTCTTCTCCGACGCGGACGCCGACGCCCGGCACGTCCGGGAGGCCGACACCGCGGTACGGATCGGTCCGGCCCCGGCGTCCGAGAGCTATCTGTCCGTGGAGCGCCTCCTGGAGGCCGCCGCCCGCACCGGCGCCCAGGCGGTCCACCCCGGCTACGGCTTCCTCGCGGAGAACGCCGACTTCGCGCGCGCGTGCGCCGACGCGGGGCTCGTCTTCATCGGGCCGAGCGCCGACGCGATCTCCCTGATGGGCGACAAGATCCGCGCCAAGGAGACGGTGAAGGCGGCCGGCGTGCCGGTCGTGCCCGGCTCCAGCGGCAGCGGCCTCACCGACGCCGAACTCGCGGACGCCGCACGTGAGATCGGCATGCCGGTGCTGCTCAAGCCGTCCGCCGGCGGTGGCGGCAAGGGCATGCGGCTGGTGCGGGACGAGGCGCGGCTGGCCGAGGAGATCGCCGCCGCCCGCCGCGAGGCCCGTGCCTCCTTCGGCGACGACACGCTCCTCGTCGAGCGGTGGGTGGACCGGCCCCGGCACATCGAGATCCAGGTGCTGGCCGACGGCCACGGCAACGTCGTGCACCTCGGCGAGCGCGAGTGCTCCCTCCAGCGCCGGCACCAGAAGATCATCGAGGAGGCGCCCAGTGTGCTCCTCGACGAGGCCACGCGCGCGGGGATGGGCGAGGCGGCCGTGCAGGCGGCCCGCTCCTGCGGCTACCGGGGCGCGGGCACGGTGGAGTTCATCGTGCCCGGCGGCGACCCCTCCTCCTACTACTTCATGGAGATGAACACCCGCCTCCAGGTGGAGCACCCCGTCACCGAGCTCATCACCGGCCTCGACCTCGTGGAGTGGCAGCTGCGGGTGGCGGCGGGCGAACGGCTGGGCTTCGGGCAGGACGACGTGACGCTCACCGGCCACGCGATCGAGGCCCGGATCTGCGCGGAGGACCCCGCGCGCGGGTTCCTGCCGTCCGGCGGCACGGTCCTCAGGCTGCGCGAGCCCCAGGGCGACGGCGTCCGCACGGACTCCGGGCTCAGCGAGGGCACCGAGGTCGGCAGCCTGTACGACCCGATGCTGTCCAAGGTGATCGCGTACGGCCCCGACCGCGCGACCGCGCTCAGGAAGCTCAGGGCGGCGCTCGCCGGGACGGTCACGCTGGGCGTGCAGACCAACGCCGGGTTCCTGCGGCGGCTGCTGGCGCATCCGGCGGTCGTGGCGGGCGAGTTGGACACCGGCCTGGTCGAGCGTGTGGTGGACGACCTGGTCGCCACTGACGTACCCGACGAGGTGTACGAGGCGGCGGCGGCCGTACGGCTCGACGCGCTGCGGCCGGCGGGCGACGGCTGGACGGACCCGTTCTCGGTGCCCAGCGGCTGGCGGCTCGGCGGCACCGCGCGGCCCGTGAGCTTCCATCTGCGCGCCCAGGACCCGGTGGAGTACGCCCCGCGCGGCTCCGCCGACGTGACGGACGACGGCGTGTCCGTGACCCTCGACGGCGTACGCCACACCTTCCACCGCGCCGCCGACTGGCTGGGCCGGGACGGCGACGGCTGGCACGTGCGCGACCACGACCCGGTGGCCGCCTCCCTCACCGGGGCCGCCCACGCGGGCGCCGACTCGCTCACCGCGCCCATGCCCGGGACGGTGACGGTGGTGAAGGTCGCCGTCGGGGACGAGGTGACCGCAGGTCAGAGTCTGCTGGTGGTCGAGGCGATGAAGATGGAGCACGTCATCTCCGCCCCGCACGCCGGCACGGTCGCCGAACTGGACGTCACACCCGGCGCGACGGTCGCCATGGACCAGGTCCTGGCGGTCATCACCCCGGTGGAGGAGGACTGATGACGCTGCCCATGACGGTGCCGGCCGCGGACCTGCCCGCCCGGGTCCGCATCCACGAGGTCGGCGCGCGCGACGGCCTGCAGAACGAGAAGTCGACCGTGCCGACCGAGGTCAAGGCGGAGTTCGTGCGCCGGCTCGCCGACGCGGGGCTGACCACGATCGAGGCGACGAGCTTCGTGCACCCGAAGTGGGTGCCGCAACTCGCCGACGCCGAGGACCTGTTCCCGCGCGTCTCCGGGCTGGCGGGCGTGCACCTGCCCGTCCTGGTCCCCAACGCGCGCGGCCTGGACCGCGCCCTGGACCTGGGCGCCCGCCGGATCGCCGTCTTCGCGAGCGCCACGGAGTCCTTCGCCAAGGCCAACCTCAACCGGACCCTGGACGAGTCGCTGGGCGTCTTCGACCCGGTGGTGCGCCGCGCCAAGGACGAGGGCCTGCACGTCCGCGGCTATGTGTCGATGTGCTTCGGCGACCCCTGGGAGGGCGCGGTCCCGCTCCACCAGGTCGCCCGGGTCTGCAAGGCGCTCGTCGCGATGGGCTGCGACGAGCTGAGCCTCGGCGACACCATCGGCGTCGCGACCCCGGGCCATGTGCTCGAACTCCTCTCCCTCCTGAACGAGGAGGGCGTGCCGACGAACGTCATCGGCGTGCACTTCCACGACACCTACGGCCAGGCGCTCGCGAACACCTACGCGGCCCTGGAACACGGCGTCACGACCGTCGACGCCTCGGCCGGCGGCCTGGGCGGCTGCCCGTACGCCAAGTCCGCCACCGGAAACCTCGCCACGGAAGACCTCGTGTGGATGCTGCGGGGTCTCGGCATCGACACCGGAGTCGACCTCGACCGCCTCGTCGCCACGAGCGCGTGGATGGCCGAACAACTGGGCCGACCCAGCCCGTCCCGCACCGTACGAGCCCTCTCCCACAAGGAGCAGTGAACAGCCATGAACCACCGTCTCTCCCCCGAACTGGAGGAACTCCGCCGTACGGTGGAGGCGTTCGCCCACGACGTCGTGGCGCCGAAGATCGGCGACTTCTACGAGCGTCATGAGTTCCCGTACGAGATCGTCCGGGAGATGGGCCGCATGGGCCTGTTCGGACTGCCGTTCCCCGAGGAGCACGGCGGCATGGGCGGCGACTATCTGGCGCTTGGCATCGCGCTGGAGGAGCTGGCCCGGGTGGACTCCTCGGTCGCCATCACGCTGGAGGCGGGCGTCTCGCTGGGCGCGATGCCGATCCACCTCTTCGGCACGGAGGAGCAGAAGCGCGAGTGGCTGCCCCGCCTGTGCGCGGGCGAGATCCTCGGCGCCTTCGGCCTCACCGAGCCCGACGGCGGCTCCGACGCGGGCGCGACGCGCACCACGGCGCGTCTCGACGAGTCGACCGACGAGTGGGTGATCAACGGCACCAAGTGCTTCATCACCAACTCCGGTACGGACATCACGGGCCTGGTCACGGTCACGGCGGTGACCGGCCGCAAGCCCGACGGCAAGCCGCTGATCTCGTCGATCATCGTCCCGTCCGGCACCCCCGGCTTCACGGTCGCCGCCCCGTACTCCAAGGTCGGCTGGAACGCCTCGGACACCCGTGAGCTGTCCTTCCAGGACGTCCGCGTCCCGGCGGCGAACCTGCTGGGCGAGGAGGGCCGTGGGTACGCCCAGTTCCTGCGCATCCTGGACGAGGGCCGGATCGCCATCGCGGCGCTCGGCACGGGCCTGGCGCAGGGCTGTGTGGACGAGTCGGTCAAGTACGCCAAGGAACGCCACGCCTTCGGCCGCCCGATCGGCGCCAACCAGGCCATCCAGTTCAAGATCGCCGACATGGAGATGAAGGCCCACACGGCCCGCCTCGCCTGGCGCGACGCGGCCAGCCGCCTCGTCTCGGGCGAGCCCTTCAAGAAGGAGGCGGCCCTGGCGAAGCTCCACTCGTCGACGGTCGCCGTGGACAACGCCCGTGACGCCACCCAGATCCACGGCGGCTACGGCTTCATGAACGAGTACCCGGTCGCCCGCATGTGGCGCGACTCCAAGATCCTGGAGATCGGCGAGGGCACGAGTGAGGTGCAGCGCATGCTGATCGCCCGCGAACTGGGGCTGGTGGGCTGAGTCCCAGAGCGACCCCTCAGGCCCCGCTCGCGTCCTCGAAGACGATTCGGAGGTTCTCGCGGGCGGGGTCTTCCTCGGGGATGCCCGGCGCCAGTACCGGTGCCAGAGCCGTGAACACCCGGTGCATCGCCCGGTCGTCGTAGCCGGCGAGTGTCTCGGTCGCCTGCACCAGCAGGCCGCCGCAGCGCAGTTCCCGTACGGCGTGGAAGGCCCCTGTGCTCGTGAGACGCGGGGCGCCGCCGAGCCGGGAGGCGAGTTCGCCGGGCACACCGGTGACCCACGAGTAGCCACGCAGGTAGGTGCGGGACTCGCGGAGACACTTGCGGCGGCTCCGTCGCAGAGCCACCTCCAGGTCGGGCTTGTCGTGGAAGTTCAGGTGATCGACACGCGCGAAAACCGGGTCGGCCCCGTCGAGGGCCACCGCCAGGAAGTCGAAGAGGCGTGCGCAGAAGTCCGGGTCGCCGATCCGCTCGCCGGCCCGGAGAGCCGCGGACAGCTCGGTGTGCGTACCGCCGCGGCCTTCGTGCCGGCCCTCGATGCGCCCGTACTCCTCGACCCATTCGTCAACGTTCGCCGACGCCTCGTAGAAACCGACCTTCGCGTAGAAGGGGTGGGCACGCAACGCGTCGGCGAGCGCCGGCCAGTTCTCCCGGACGTCCCTGACCCGGGTCGTCCGCCCGCCACTGATCGACTCGGTGACACCTGCGTACGAGTCGGCGTTCTCCCTCTCTTCCGCCTCGCTCGAGAAGAAGAAGTCGATCGCGGTCCGGAACCAGTGGACGCCGAGGTCCCCGCGGGGCGCAGCGGCCTGTTCGTCGAGCGTGGCCCAGACGGTCACGTCCATGCTGGGTGTCTCGTCATCCATCACAGCCCTCGCCCTCGGCGGACCCGATCGGGGTGAGGCGGCCACAGCACGCCAACAGACGCCCAATGCAAGGGAGTTGCCATCGGCCACCCCCAGCAGCCCAACCCACAGCGGACTCCCAGCTTTCGATCACAAGGCCCCCACCCCTGGACATCAGCTCAGGTTAGGCTAACCTACCTTCGAATTGTCCGGCGGGTGATCCGCCCTGTTCGAAAGCAGCGTACCCATGCCCAACGCCAGTGCCACCCACCTCACCCGCCGCGGCATCCTCGCCGCCGGCGGCGCCCTCGGCCTCGGGGCCGTGCTGGCAGCGTGCGGGGACGACGACGGGAAAAGCGGTGGCTCCGACGACGCCACGACCGCTGCCAAGTCCGGCCCCTGGACGTTCAAGGACGACCGCGGCACCACGGTGAAGCTCGACAAGGTCCCGACGAAGATCGTCGCCTTCGTCGGCGTCGCCGCCGCCCTGTTCGACTACGGCATCGAGGTCAAGGGCGTCTTCGGCCCGACCAAGACACAGGACGGCAAGGCCGACGTCCAGGCCGGCGACATGGACGTCAGCAAGCTGACGGTCTTCGGCAACGTCTGGGACCAGTTCAACGTCGAGCAGTACGCGGCGTTCGCCCCCGAGGTCCTCATCTCCACGACCTTCGACAGCGCCGGCACCCTCTGGTACGTCCCCGAGGCGTCCAAGGACAAGATCGCCAAGCTCGCGCCGAGCGCCGCCGTCTCCGTCTACGACCGCCAGATCACCCAGCCGCTGGAGCGGATGTGGGAGCTGGCCGAGTCCCTCGGCGCGGACCTGAAGGCCGACAAGGCCGCCCAGTCCAAGAAGGACTTCGAGGCCGCCGCCGAGCGCCTGCGCAAGGCCGCCAAGTCGCGCCCCGAGATCAAGGTGATGGCCGGTTCCGCCAGCCAGGACATCTTCTACGTCTCCGGCACCAACCTCTCCATCGACCTGGAGTACTTCAAGGCCCTCGGCGTGAACTTCGTGGAGCCGCCGGAGAGCGCCAAGAAGGAGGGCGGCGGCTGGTTCGAGAGCCTCAGCTGGGAGAACGTCGACAAGTACCCGGCCGACATCATCATGATGGACGACCGCACCTCGACGATTCAGCCGAAGGACATCACCGAGGCGACCTGGAAGAAGCTGCCGGCGGTCAAGGCCGGGCAGGTTATCGCCCGTTCGCCCGAGCCGATTCTGTCGTACGCCAAGTGCACGCCGCTGCTGACGAGCCTGGCCGAGGCCATCGAGAAGGCCAAGAAGGTCGCCTAGACAAGGGCCACTTGGGATTGCGGGGCGACTGCGGGTCCGCTGTGACTGGTCGCGCAGTTCCCCGCGCCCCTAAAAAGGTCGGATTCCCTGACGTCGATTCAGGAGTTGCTCCCCCCCCCATGACCACCGCCATAGCCGCCCCGTTCCGCTTCTTCTCTCTCCAGGTCGTACGGACGAGGCGGCTCGGGCCGTCTCTGGTGCGGGTCTCCTTCGCCGGGGAGGACCTGAGGCACTTCTTCTCCGACGGCTGCGACCAGTCCCTGTCGCTGTTCCTGCCGCACCCGGGGCAGACCGAGCCGCGGGTGCCGATCGAGCTCGGTGACGGATGGTGGCAGGGGTGGCGTGAACTGCCGGACGACGTACGGGCCGTGATGCGGTCCTACACGCTGCGGGCGCTGCGCCGGAACCCCGACGAGATCGACATCGACTTCGTCCTGCACGGCATCGAGCCCGGCGCCGCCACCCCGGCCGGCCCCGCCTCCCGCTGGGCCTCCCGGGCCGCCGCCGGGGACCGGGTCCTGCTGCTCGGCCCCGCCGTCGCCGACAACCGGGCGATCCGGTTCCGGCCGCCCCAGGACACCGACCTGGTGGTGATCTGGGGCGACGACACCGCCGTTCCCGCCGTCTCCGCCATCCTCGAGACGCTGCCCGCCGGCACCCGTGCGCGGGTGTGGCTGGAGGTCCACGACGCCGGGGACATCCAGGACCTCCCGACCGAGGCCGACGCCGAGATCACCTGGCTCGTCCAGGAGGGCGCACCCGCCGAGGGGTCCCCCATGGCCCTCGACGTCATCCGGGACGCCGGACTCCCGGCCGCCGAGCACCCGTACGTCTGGATCGCGGGCGAGTCGGGGTGCGTGAAGGCGCTGCGCCGGCACTTCGTCGGGGAGCGCGGGGTGGACCGGCGCCGGGTCACCTTCGTGGGGTACTGGCGGCAGGGGTTCAACGAGGAGCAGCTGCGCGAGCAGGCGTAACTGCCACTGAATGCAAGGCAATCGGGCGGCTACCGCGGCGTAAGTGATCGTAGTCACCCTCGATGCCACCTTGATCCAAAGGAACTTAGGTTAGGCTAACCTAAGTTAAACGCCGAGCCACCCCCCTGCACGGCACCCCCGCACGGCACCCCGCACTCACGGCCCGTCCCCACCGGAGGACCTCCCCATGCGCTCGCACCTGCTCAATGACACGACCGCGGAGCGGTACCGCAGCTCCGTGACCGAAGGTATAGAGCGGGTGGCAGCCAAACTCGCCGCCACCGACCGTCCGTTCACCGGTGTCACCGTCGACGCCCTCGCCCCCGCCATCGACGCGATCGACCTCGACAAGCCGCTGCTCGACACCGCCGCGGTGCTCGACGAGCTGGAGGACGTCTACCTCCGGGACGCGATCTACTTCCACCACCCCCGCTATCTCGCCCACCTCAACTGCCCGGTCGTCATCCCGGCCGTGCTCGGCGAGGCGATCCTCTCCGCCGTCAACTCCTCCCTGGACACCTGGGACCAGTCGGCCGGCGGCACCCTCATCGAGCGCAAGCTCATCGACTGGACGACGGCCCGAATAGGCCTCGGCGAGAACGCCGACGGTGTGTTCACCTCGGGCGGCACGCAGTCCAACCTCCAGGCGCTGCTGCTGGCGCGCGAGGAGGCCAAGTCCGACTCGTTCGCGAAACTGCGCATCTTCGCCTCCGAGGTCAGCCACTTCAGCGTGAAGAAGTCGGCGAAACTGCTCGGCCTGAGCCAGGACGCCGTCGTGTCGATCCCCGTCGGCCACGACAAGCGGATGCAGACCGTCGCGCTCGCCCATGAGCTGGAGCGCTGCAGGAAGGACGGCCTCGTCCCCATGGCGGTCGTCGCCACCGCCGGCACCACCGACTTCGGCTCCATCGACCCCCTGCCGGAGATCGCCGAGCTGTGCGAGCAGTTCGGCACCTGGATGCACGTCGACGCCGCCTACGGCTGCGGTCTGCTCGCCTCCGTGAAGTACCGGGGCCGCATCGACGGCATCGAGCGCGCCGACTCGGTCACCGTCGACTACCACAAGTCCTTCTTCCAGCCGGTGAGTTCGTCCGCCGTGCTGGTCCGCGACGCCTCGACGCTGCGCCACGCCACGTACCACGCGGAGTACCTCAACCCGAAGCGCATGGTGCAGGAGCGCATCCCCAACCAGGTCGACAAGTCCCTCCAGACCACCCGCCGGTTCGACGCCCTCAAGCTGTGGATGACCCTGCGCACGATGGGCGCCGACGGCATCGGGCAGCTCTTCGACGAGGTCTGCGACCTGGCCGTCGAGGGCTGGCAGCTGCTGGCCGCCGACCCGCGCTTCGACGTGGTCGTGGAGCCCACGCTCTCCACCCTCGTCTTCCGCTACATCCCGGCCGCCGTCACCGACCCGGCCGAGATCGACCGCGCCAACCTGTACGCCCGCAAGGCCCTGTTCGCCTCCGGCGACGCGGTGGTCGCGGGCACGAAGGTCCAGGGCCGCCACTACCTGAAGTTCACCTTGCTCAACCCCGAGACGACGGCCGAGGACATCGCCGCCGTCCTCGACCTGATCGCCGGCCACGCCGAGCAGTACCTGGGAGAGTCCCTTGACCGCGCGTCCTGAAAACCCGACCAAGACCCATGACTTCGTGGGGATCGGGCTCGGCCCGTTCAACCTCGGCCTCGCCTGCCTGACCGAGCCGATCGACGAGCTCGACGGTGTCTTCCTGGAGTCGAAGCCCGACTTCGAGTGGCACGCGGGCATGTTCCTGGACGGCGCCCACCTCCAGACCCCGTTCATGTCGGACCTGGTCACCCTGGCCGACCCGACCTCGCCGTACTCCTTCCTGAACTACCTGAAGGAGAAGGGCCGGTTGTACTCGTTCTACATCCGCGAGAACTTCTACCCGCTGCGGGTCGAGTACGACGACTACTGCCGCTGGGCCGCCGGCAAGCTGAGCAGCATCCGCTTCGGCACGACGGTCGCCGAGGTGACGTACGAGGACGGCCTGTACCTCGTGACGACGACCGCGGGTGACACGTACCGTGCCCGCCACCTCGTCCTGGGCACGGGCACCCCGCCCCACATACCCGAGTCCTGCCGGGGGCTCGGCGGCGACTTCCTGCACAACTCCCGCTATCTCCAGCACAAGGCGGAGCTGCAGAAGAAGGAGTCGATCACGCTGGTCGGCTCCGGGCAGTCCGCGGCCGAGATCTACTACGACCTGCTCAGCGAGATCGACGTCCACGGCTACCGGCTGAACTGGGTCACCCGCTCCCCGCGGTTCTTCCCGCTGGAGTACACCAAGCTCACGCTGGAGATGACCTCCCCGGAGTACGTCGACTACTTCCGCGAGCTGCCCGAGGCGACCCGCTACCGGCTCACCGCCGAGCAGAAGGGCCTGTTCAAGGGCATCGACGGCGACCTGATCAACGAGATCTTCGACCTGCTCTACCAGAAGAACCTCGGCGGCCCGGTCCCGACGCGACTGCTCACCAACTCCTCGCTGAACGGCGCGCGGTACGAGAACGGCACGTACACGCTGTCCTTCCGCCAGGAGGAGCAGGGGAAGGACTTCGAGCTCGACTCCCAGGGCCTGGTCCTGGCCACCGGCTACCGGTACGCCGAGCCGGAGTTCCTGAAGCCGGTGCGCGACCGCCTGGTCTACGACTCCCACGGCAACTTCGACGTCGCCCGCAACTACGCCGTCGACGTCACCGGCCGCGGCGTCTTCCTCCAGAACGCCGGCGTCCACACCCACAGCATCACCAGCCCGGACCTCGGGATGGGCCCGTACCGGAACGCGTACATCATCCGCGAGCTGCTCGGCACCGAGTACTACCCGGTCGAGAAGACGATCGCGTTCCAGGAGTTCTCGGTATGACCATCGGCACGTTCACCATCCGCGCGCTCGACCCGCTCAAGGACGCCGAGCTGCTGCACCGCTGGGTCACCGACCCCAAGGCCGCCTTCTGGATGATGCAGGACGCGAAACTCCAGGACGTCGAGCGCGAGTACATGCGCATCGCGGCCCATGAGCACCACCACGCCTTCCTCGGCCTGCACGACGGCGAACCGGCCTTCCTGATGGAGAGCTACGACCCCCGGTACGTGGAGCTGGTCGGCCTGTACGAGCCCGAGCCCGGTGACGTGGGCATGCACTTCCTGGTCGCGCCGACCGACCGGCCGATCCACGGCTTCACCAAGGCGGTCATCACCGCCGTCATGGACGAGCTGTTCGCCGACCCTCGCACCCGCCGGGTCGTGGTGGAGCCCGACGTCGGCAACAAGGCCGTACACGCGCTGAACGAGGCCGTCGGCTTTGTTCCCGTCCGCGAGATCGACAAGCCGGAGAAGCGCGCGCTGCTCAGCTTCTGCACGCGTGAGGACTTCCTGGCCGCCCGAGGAGTTGCCGTATGACCCTGTCCGACGCCGTGGCGCATCTGTCCCCCCACCGCTGGGCGCGGGCCAACCGCCTCCTGATCCGCAAGGCACTCGCCGAGTTCGCGCACGAGCGGCTCATCACGCCGGAGTCCACCGGCGCCGGCGAGTACGTCGTCCGCAGCGACGACGGTCTGACCCGGTACACCTTCACCGCGGTGCTCCGCGCGCTCGACCACTGGCAGGTCGACGCCGACTCGATCACCCGGCACCGGGACGGGGCCGAACTCCCGCTCGCCGCCCTGGACTTCTTCATCGAGCTCCAGAAGTCCCTCGGCCTGAGCGACGAGGTCCTGCCGGTCTACCTGGAGGAGATCTCCTCCACCCTCTCCGGCACCTGCTACAAGCTCACCAAGCCGGAGGTCACGGTCGCCGAGCTGGCCGGGTCCGGCTTCCAGGCCATCGAGACCGGTATGACCGAGGGCCACCCCTGCTTCGTCGCGAACAACGGACGGCTCGGCTTCGGCATCCACGAGTACCTGTCGTACGCCCCGGAGGCCGCGAGCCCGATCCGGCTGGTGTGGCTCGCGGCGCACCGTTCGCGCGCCGCGTTCACGGCCGGTGTCGGCATCGACTACGAGACCTTCGTACGCGACGAGCTGGGCACCAAGACCGTCGAGCGCTTCCACGGCGTCCTGCGCGAGCGGGACCTCGACCCGGCCGACTTCCTCTTCATCCCCGTCCACCCCTGGCAGTGGTGGAACAAGCTCACGGTCACCTTCGCCGCCGAGGTCGCCCGCGGGTACCTGGTCTGCCTGGGCGAGGGCGACGACGAGTACCTGGCCCAGCAGTCCATCCGGACCTTCTTCAACACCTCCAGCCCCGAGAAGCACTATGTGAAGACGGCCCTGTCCGTCATCAACATGGGCTTCATGCGCGGTCTTTCGGCGGCCTACATGGAGGCCACGCCCGCGATCAACGACTGGCTGGCGCAGCTCATCGACAACGACCCGGTCCTCAGGGCCACCGGTCTGTCGATCATCCGCGAGCGTGCCGCCGTCGGCTACCGGCACCTGGAGTACGAGGCCGCGACGGACCGCTACTCGCCGTACCGCAAGATGCTCGCGGCCCTGTGGCGCGAGAGCCCGGTGTCCTCCCTGCGCGAGGGCGAGTCACTGGCGACCATGGCCTCCCTCGTCCACGTCGACCACGAGGGCGCCTCCTTCGCGGGCGCGCTGATCGAGCGGTCGGGTCTGACGCCGACGGAGTGGCTGCGCCGCTACCTGAAGGCGTACTTCACCCCGCTGCTGCACAGCTTCTACGCCTACGACCTGGTGTACATGCCGCACGGCGAGAACGTCATCCTCGTCCTGAAGGACGGTGTCGTGGAGCGGGCGATCTACAAGGACATCGCCGAGGAGATCGCCGTCATGGACCCGGACGCGGTGCTGCCGCCGACGGTCGAGCGGCTGCGCGTGGACGTGCCGGAGGACAAGAAGCTCCTGTCGATCTTCACCGACGTCTTCGACTGCTTCTTCCGCTTCCTCGCGGCGAACCTCGCGACCGAGGGGATCCTTCAGGAGGACGACTTCTGGCGCACGGTCGCCGAGGTCACCCGGGACTACCAGCACTCGGTGCCCGAACTCGCCGACAAGTTCAAGCAGTACGACATGTTCGCCCCCGAGTTCGCGCTGTCCTGCCTCAACCGCCTCCAGCTGCGCGACAACAAGCAGATGGTGGACCTGTCGGACCCGGCGGGCGCCCTCCAGTTGGTCGGCAACCTGAAGAACCCGATAGCGGGCCTGTAGGCCCCGGAAAGACAGACGGGCACCCCGGGGTACGGTCCCCCCGGGGTGCCCGTCGGCGCGTTCTAAGGGGCTTTAGCGGCAACGCGCCCAAGGGGCGCGGGGAACTGCGCGACCAGCCCCCACCGGGCCCGCAGCCGAATCACTGCGCTGACACCGCGTCCCATGGGACCTGCGGCGACCGATAGAAGTCGATCCCCAGCGCCTCCCACCGCTCGGCCTGCGCAGCGAGCCGCACCTTGTAGGCATCCCAGTCGTGCGTGGCAGCCGGCGACCACCCCAGCTCGGCCACCCCCGGCAGCCTCGGGAACGCCATGTACTCGATGTCGTCGGACTTGGTGAGCGTCTCCGACCACAGCGGCGCCTCCACACCCCGGATCGCCGAAGCCGGCGCCCCCGGCAGGTAGTTGCCCGGGTCCCAGTCGTACGACCGCTTCACCTCGACAAGACCGGCCCAGTCAAGGCCCAGGGGTGTGTCGGCGGTGTACTTCATGTCGAGGTAGATCCGGTCGGCCGGGGACAGAATGACGCCGGTGCCGTTCTGCGCGGCCTTGGCGACCTGCTCCTTCTCCTGCGCACTGGTGTCGTCGAGCCCCCAGTACTGCGCGAGAGCGCCCTTCGCCGGGGTCGCCCCGGTCAGCTGGTGCCAGCCGATGACGGTCTTGCCGTACTCGGCGACGAGCGGCTGCACGCGGTCCATGAACTTCACATAGTCCGCGTGGCTGGTGGAGTGCGCCTCGTCGCCGCCGATGTGCAGGTACCTGCCCGGGGTGAGCGCGGCGAGCTCGCGGATCACGTCGTCCACGAAGTCGTACGTGATCTCCTTGTTCACGCACAGCGAGCTGAAGCCGACCTCGGTGCCGGTGTAGAGCGGCGGTGCGACGCCGTCGCAGTTGAGCTCGGCGTAGGAGGCCAGCGCCGCGTTGGTGTGGCCCGGCATGTCGATCTCCGGGACGACCTCCAGATAGCGGGAGGTGGCGTAGCGGACGATCTCCTTGTAGTCGGCCTTGGTGTAGTACCCGCCGGGGCCGCCGCCGACCTGGGTCGAGCCGCCGTGGGCCGCCAGGCGCGGCCAGGAGTCGATGGCGATGCGCCAGCCCTGGTCGTCGCTGAGGTGCAGATGCAGCTTGTTGATCTTGTACAGGGCGAGCTGGTCGATGTAGCGCTTGACCTGGTCGACGCTGAAGAAGTGCCGGGAGACATCCAGCATCGCGCCGCGCCAGCCGTAGCGCGGGGTGTCCTTGATCGTGCCGCCCGCGACCAGCCAGGGGCCGGGCTGCACGGAGTCCTTCTCGACGGCCGCCGGGAGCAGCTGGCGCAGGGTCTGGACGCCGTGGAAGAGCCCGGCGGGGGCCGCGGCGGTGATGGTGACGCCCTTGCCGCCGCTGTCGAGACGGTAGCCCTCGGCCCCGAACGAGCCTTTGGACAGCCGGAGTCGAATGCCTCCGGCGCCGCCGTCGGTGACCGGGAGGCGGTAGCCGGTGGAGGGGCGGAGGATGCCCGCGAGGTACTCGCCGACGCGGCGGCTCTCGCGGGAGTCGTCGACCCGGATCTGGGTGCCGCGGGTGATCCGGTAGGGGGTCGCGCCCGGCGTGACCGACGCGGGCGCGGGGACCACGAGGTCCAGCGGGGTGGGGGGTGCCGCCTGGGCGGGCGCGGCTCCTGTCGCCGAGGCGCCCATCGCGACCAGCAGCAGGCAACCGAGAAGGCGGAGCGTTCTGTGGTGCTGTCTCACGCGGCGATCTCTCACAGACGTATCCCTTCCATGAGCCATGGCGCTCCAAGAGGTCTGGACCACTCTCTCGTGAGTCTGGTGGAACAATCCACCCCATGGCGGAAATCATCCAGAAGGACGGCACGTGGGTCTTCGACGGCGACGCACTGCGGCTGACTCCCGGACGGGACAAGAACGTCAGCCTGTTCCGCAAGACGCTGGGTGAACTGGTCCTCCCGCTGGGGGCGTTGGCGGGGGTCTCCTTCGAGCAGGGCAAGAAGGCCGGGCGGCTCCGGCTGCGCCTGCGCGACGGCGCCGACCCGCTGCTGCACGCCACCGGCGGCCGGCTGACCGAGCCCAACGACCCGTACCAGCTGATCGTGGAGTCCGACCGCTACGGCGTCGCGGAGTACTTCGTGGAGGAGGTGCGCAACGCCCTGCTGCTGGACGAGGTCCCGGCCGACCCGGTCGACGCGTATCTGGTGCCGAGCCCCTCGGTCCCGCTGTCCGTCTCCGCCGGGGACGCCACCGCCGGCTTCGACGGCGAGCGGGTCCGTCTGGAGTGGAACTGGAAGACGGAGGACGCCAAGGCCGCCGCCGGCACCCGCTCCCTCGCGCTGGCCGACATCACGGCCGTGGAGTGGCATCCGGCGGCGGGCCTGGAGAACGGCCACCTCCGCTTCACCGTCAGGAACGCCCCCACCAAGGCTCCGCCCAAGTACGACCCCAACGCCGTGGAGCTGTGGGGCTTCAAGAAGGACCCGCTGATGGCCCTGGTGGCGGCGGCGGTCCAGGCCCGCCTGCCGCATCCGGCCAGGGCCACCGCGGACGTGCCGGAGGCGCGGAGGGAACTCCCCGCTCCCCCGGCCGCGTCCACCGAGGACGACCACGACGCGCTCCTGCGCCGCCTGCGCGAACTCGGCGAGCTCCATCGCACCGGCGTACTGACGGAGGAGGAGTTCACGATGGCCAAGCAGGCGGTGCTGAAGCGGATGTAGCGGGCCTACTTGGCCTTGCGGGCCACCGTGAAGTGGTCGATGCGGTCACCGGTCTCCGCGATGCCCTGCACCTTCAGGGTGGCGTAGCGGCCGCGCGGCGCGGGGTTCACGTCGACGCGCAGGAACGAGTAGTTCAGGTAGCGCACGCGCGACCAGGCGACCGTCTCGTTCTTCTTGCCGTCCTTGAGGTTGACGAAGGAGGCCACGGAGTCGACCTCGTTCTCGTGCCCCTCGTAGGAGTCGGGAGCGGAGAACGCGTACAGGCTGCGGCCGGCCGCGCCCGCCGTGACGTAGACGACGCCCTCGGTCTCGGGGTAGGCCGTGCCGCCGATCGGCAGCTTCTTGACGACCTCGTCCCCCTTGATCACATCCGTCCGCTCGTACTGGTGGTTGTGGCCGTTGATCACCAGATCCACCTGGTACTTCTCGAACAGCGGCACCCACTCCTGGCGCACACCCCCCTCCGAGGCGTGCGCGGTGGAGGTGCAGTACGCGCAGTGGTGGAAGAACACGACGACGAAGTCGATGTCGTGGGCGGCCCGGAACCTCTTCAGCTGCGCCTCGAACCACTTGGTCTGGGTGCCCCCGGAGATGCCGAGGTTCGCGGGGATCTCGTACGACACGTCGTTGGGGTCGAGCGAGATGATCGCGGTGTTGCCGTGGACGAAGGAGTAGACGCCCGGCAGGTTCTTCTTGTCCGGCCCGTTGTCGGGGAGCGTGAAGCGGGCCTCCTCGCCGCCGTAGCCGTTGGGCGAGTACCAGGCCTCCATGTCGTGGTTGCCGTACGACACCATCCACGGGACGGACTTGGCGACGGACTCGGTCTGGTGCAGGAACTGGTCCCACACGCGCGAGTCGAAGCCCGTGTCGGCGGTCTTGCCGGCGCCGGACGGGTCGGCGTAGGCGATGTCGCCCGCGTGCAGATGGAAGGCCGGGTTCTGGCCCAGGAGCAGGCTGTCGTTGGCGAGGCCGTGGTAGCTGACGCCCTGGTCGCCGAAGGCCGTGAAGGTGAACGGCTTCTTTCCGGCGGGGGCGGTGGTGAAGGTGCCCAGGGTGCCGAGCAGGTGCGGCTCGGCGGGGTCGAAGCCCTGGTGGCCGACGCCGTAGTAGTACGTCCGGCCCGGCTTGAGGTGGGTCAGCCTGGCATGGACGTAGTACTGGGTGTGGTCGGCGCTCGCACCGACGCCGGCCGGGGTGTGGAGGCTGCGGACCTCGGCCTCGATCTTGCGGGAGAGGTCCCAGGGGTGGGCGCCGATCCGGACGAACGGCTTCTTCACGGCGACCGGCACCTGCCACGAGACGGTCATCTCGGTGCTCGCGTCGTTGCCGTAGGCGAGGTGGCGGCCGAAGGGGGCGACGAGAGCGCCGTCGACGGTCTCGGTCTGTGTGAGCGGCTGGGTCCTGGTGGCCGCCCGGGCGGTGGCACCGGGCACGAAGGTGCCGCCCGCGACGGCGCCGAGGGTGACGGCGCCGCCTCTGATCATCGTGCGCCTGGAGAACCTGGCGCGCAGGTACTCGTGCTGTTCGGCCATGCTCATGCGCTCGGCCAGCTGCTGGGGTACACCCATGCGGGGAATGTCCATGGCGCCACAAGCTGGTCTGTGCACACATCCCCCCGCGGAACAACCGCCCAACGGACACCCATGGGCGTTCCATAACTCTCCCAAAGCCCCCTGACACCCCCTTGCCCGAAATCGGGCAGGATTCTTGCGAAGCGATCCCCGATACCCCAGGATCTACCGAGTGCACGACGACCTTGTTGATCACCTGACCCGCAGCACGCCCCTCAGCCGGGGCGAGGCGTCGCGGGTGATCCAGGACGTGCTCGCCTACTTCGACGAGACGACCGAGGAGTTCGTCCGTCGCCGCCACCGCGAGCTCCAGGCCCAGGGCCTGGTGAACGCGACGATCTTCGAACAGATCGAGGCGGACCTGAAATACCGGACGGTGGCACCGCCGGAGCTCACGCTCCGCCAGCTGCGCCGGATCGTCTACGGCTAGGGATACCTATATATATGTGCGGAATCGTCGGATACATCGGGAAGCGTGACGTGGCCCCCCTCCTGCTGGAGGGCCTCCAGCGCCTGGAGTACCGCGGCTACGACTCGGCCGGCGTGGTCGTCTCCTCCCCGAAGGCGCCCGCCCTGAAGATGGTCAAGGCCAAGGGCCGGGTTCGTGACCTGGAGGCCAAGGTCCCGGCGCGCTTCAAGGGCACCACCGGTATCGCCCACACCCGCTGGGCCACCCACGGTGCCCCCTCCGACGTGAACGCCCACCCGCACCTGGACGCCGAGGGCAAGGTCGCCGTCGTCCACAACGGCATCATCGACAACGCCTCCGACCTGCGGCGCAAGCTGGAGGCCGACGGCGTCGAGTTCCTCTCCGAGACCGACACCGAGGTCCTCGTCCACCTCATCTCCCGCTCGCAGGCGGAGAAGCTGGAGGACAAGGTCCGCGAGACGCTGCGCCTCATCGAGGGCACGTACGGCATCGCGGTGCTGCACGCCGACTTCCCGGACCGCATCGTGGTCGCCCGCAACGGCTCCCCGGTCGTCCTCGGCATCGGCGAGAAGGAGATGTTCGTCGCCTCGGACATCGCCGCGCTGGTCGCCCACACCCGGCAGATAGTGACCCTCGACGACGGCGAGATGGCCACCCTCAAGGCCGACGACTTCCGCACCTACACGACGGAGGGCACCCGCACGACCGCCGAGCCCACCACCGTCGAGTGGGAGGCCGCCTCCTACGACATGGGCGGCCACGACACCTACATGCACAAGGAGATCCACGAGCAGGCCGACGCCGTGGACCGCGTGCTGCGCGGCCGCATCGACGACCGCTTCTCCACCGTGCACCTCGGCGGCCTCAACCTGGACGCCCGCGAGGCCCGCCAGATCCGCCGGGTGAAGATCCTCGGCTGCGGCACCTCGTACCACGCGGGCATGATCGGCGCCCAGATGATCGAGGAGCTGGCCCGCATCCCCGCGGACGCCGAGCCGGCCTCGGAGTTCCGCTACCGCAACGCGGTCGTGGACCCCGACACGCTCTACATCGCCGTCTCCCAGTCCGGTGAGACCTACGACGTCCTCGCCGCCGTGCAGGAGCTGAAGCGCAAGGGCGCCCGGGTGCTGGGCGTCGTGAACGTCGTCGGTTCCGCCATCGCCCGCGAGGCCGACGGCGGCATCTACGTCCACGCCGGCCCCGAGGTCTGCGTGGTCTCCACGAAGTGCTTCACCAACACCACGGTGGCCTTCGCCCTGCTCGCCCTGCACCTGGGCCGCACCCGCGACCTCTCGGTCCGCGACGGCAAGCGGATCATCGAGGGCCTGCGCAAGCTGCCCGCGCAGATCGCCGAGATGCTGGAGCAGGAGGAGGAGATCAAGAAGCTGGCCCAGGAGTACGCCGAGGCCCGCTCGATGCTCTTCATCGGCCGCGTCCGGGGCTACCCGGTCGCCCGTGAGGCCTCCCTGAAGCTCAAGGAGGTCTCGTACATCCACGCCGAGGCCTACCCGGCCTCCGAGCTGAAGCACGGCCCGCTGGCCCTGATCGAGCCGGCGCTCCCCACGGTCGCGATCGTCCCCGACGACGACCTGCTGGAGAAGAACCGCGCCGCCATGGAGGAGATCAAGGCCCGCAGCGGCAAGATCCTCGCGGTGGCCCACCAGCACCAGGAGAAGGCCGACCAGACGATCGTCGTCCCGAAGAACGAGGACGAACTCGACCCGATCCTGATGGGCATCCCCCTCCAACTCCTCGCCTACCACACGGCGCTGGCACTCGGCCGGGACATCGACAAGCCGAGGAACCTGGCGAAGTCGGTCACGGTCGAGTAGTGGCCTTGGCCTTGGCCTTTGGCTTTTAGGGGCGCGGGGCTGTATCGATCTGCGGCTCCGCCGCGTGGGCGCGAAAGGCCCCCACACACCCGCAGAGGCCGACGAACGACACGGACCCCCACGTGATGCCACCACTCACGGGGGGTCCGTTTTCGATTGCCGGGAAGCCGCCCAACTCCCCGGCTTGCGCAGCTAACCGGCGGCCGTCACCCCCCGGCCCGCAGCGCGTCGAGGAAGTGCGGTCGGCCAGTGGGCCAGTGCCGCGGTCGCGGCGTACCAGGCGACGGCCCCCGCGGCGACGGCGAACCAGCCGCCCACCTTGGTCAGTCCGTCGTTGTCGGCGAAGCTCGCGATCGCCATGAGGAGCAGGCCGACGAAGAACAGCCCGTACGTGCCCTGACCGAGCTGGTCGCCACCGGCGAGTGTGAGGGACAGCGCCACGAGGGCGAACAGCAGCAGGAAGAGCCCCGCGGCATTGGCGGACACCTGGTTGCCGGCGGCGACGGCCCAGGTGAACCAGAGCGCGCCGAGGGCCACGAACGCGGTGCCGTTCGCCGCGTCACGGTCCCGGAGGGCCATCAGCCCGGCGACGAAGAGGGCAATGCCGCCCACGTACTGGGCGATTGATACGGCGTCAGCGGCCGACACACCGTCGATCACATCGGCGTACCCGAGTCCGAAGGCCAACAGGGTGATTCCGAGGGCGAGTCGGCCGACCACGCCGGTGATTCCGCTTCCCGCAGAGACGTCGTTGTCCACGGCGGGCTCCCTTCATGCATGTGCAGTTGTGCGGTGTGCGATATATGCCCTTCACAAGGGCACAAACACCTCTACGCGTGGGTAAGTTCACGCTTCGCAGAAAGGAGTGCGGCGTCCCGAACGGCTCATCTCACCTGGGACAACGGCGAGTTACGGAATGACAACGACGGGACGCTTGGCCCGCTTGGCGAGCCGCCCCGCGACGGACCCGAAGATCCGCCCGACGATGCCCTGCGTGGAGCCGACGACGATCGCGTCCGCCTCGTACTCCCGCCCGACCTCTTCGAGTTCGTGGCAGATGTCACCGCCGCGCTCGACGAGGATCCACGGCACCTCGGCGAGGTAGTCCGCGCACGCGAGTTCGAGGCCGAGGACCTCGGTGCGGTGGTCCGGTACGTCGACGAAGACCGGCGGCTCGCAGCCCGCCCACACGGTGGTGGGCAGCCGGTTGGCGACATGGACGATGATCAGGCCCGACCCGGAGCGATGAGCCATACCGATGGCGTACGCGAGGGCGCGCTCACTGGAGGTCGAGCCGTCGAAGCCGACGACTACGCCGTGCTTGAAGGCTGGATCGCAGGAGTGGCGTGGCTCTTCCGCCGCCAGGGGCTCGGCCGCCGTGGGGTCGGCGACGGGCCGCTTGCGGTCCGCTGGTTCGAAGAATTCGTGACCGGCCATGGCTGTCTCGGCGTATTGATCCTTATATGGGGGCCCGCGAGCGGAACTCGACGGATGCGGCAGTGTGCGGCGGAGCTGTGTCCGGGAATGGTCTTCCCAACCCCATACCCCAAGGGTACGGCGGCACGCCTCCTTAGCCCAGATACCCGCTCACGGTCGGTGCGGGTTCCAGGGAGCATGCACGAGGGAACGCCCGTAACGCAATGCTTGCTGCGGTGTACAGGCGGTTTGCACAGGATTCACTTGCGCGCGCCGTACGGACGGCCGATCACCAGTGACCGACTGCCCCGCCCCGCGTTGATCACCACGAGCCACCGCCCAGGCAGCCCAGGAGCACATATCCATGTCCGGACCTCGCACCCCCGCCGAGGACAGCACCACCGACGTGGTCCGGTGGGCGGCCTTCAGCTGCGTCCTGGTCCCCGTGGTCCTGCTCTGGTACGGCACCTCGTTCGCCGGCGCCACCGGCACGGCCCTCGGCCTCGCCGCCGTGACGGCCGTGTGCCGTCTGCTGCTGCGCCAGTCGGAGCGCGGCGCGACGCGGCTGCGCCAGGAGGAGCTGCACGGCCCCTCGCCCCGGCGTCGCGGACGCCATCACCGGACCGGAACCGGGGCTCATAGAGGCGGACGTCACACTGGGGGAAATACACCGGTCGGCTGACCGGTTTTCACGCACGGGCACGCCACTTTTCAGCCAACTTCTGGCGCGCATGCATCCCCTGCCCAGAACACCCCTCAACCCCCGTTCCACCTGCACGGAAAGGGCCTCAGGGGGTCTGCGCACCCTACGTGGATTGGCCACTGCGACAAGGCGCACTTCCCTGCACGGCCCGCGAGTGCAACGCTTCGTGATCGAATGCTTCACGCCAAGTTGCCAAGTCGACAATGTGCCGAGTGCCGAACCGGCCACTGCGGCGCGATGCGACACAGTAGATTCGATCTTGACTGTCTACGGCGGGGGACTCGTGCAGGACCGAGGGGAAACGTGCAGGAGCGACACAACCGAGGAGCCGCGACCACCGAGGGGGGCTTAGCAGTATGAGCCACGACTCCACTGCCGCGCCGGAAGCCGCGGCCCGGAAACTTTCCGGGCGACGCCGCAAGGAGATCGTCGCGGTGCTGCTGTTCAGCGGCGGCCCCATCTTCGAGAGTTCCATACCGCTGTCGGTGTTCGGTATAGACCGCCAGGACGCCGGCGTGCCGCGCTACCGACTACTGGTGTGCGGCGGCGAGGAGGGCCCACTGCGGACCACAGGGGGCCTGGAACTCACCGCGCCACATGGCCTGGAGGCGATCTCACGGGCGGGCACGGTCGTCGTGCCGGCCTGGCGTTCGATCACCTCGCCGCCACCGGAGGAGGCGCTCGACGCTCTGCGCCGGGCGCACGAGGAAGGCGCCCGCATCGTCGGGCTGTGCACCGGCGCCTTCGTCCTCGCGGCGGCGGGCCTGCTGGACGGCCGCCCAGCGACGACGCACTGGATGTACGCACCGACGCTGGCCAAGCGCTATCCGTCGGTTCATGTGGATCCACGTGAACTGTTCGTCGACGACGGCGACGTGCTGACATCGGCCGGCACCGCGGCCGGAATCGATCTCTGTCTCCACATCGTGCGGACGGACCACGGCAACGAGGCGGCCGGAGCGCTCGCCCGCCGCCTGGTGGTCCCGCCGCGCCGATCCGGCGGTCAGGAGCGCTACCTCGATCGATCTTTACCGGAGGAGATCGGCGCGGACCCGCTCGCGGAGGTCGTCGCCTGGGCGCTGGAGCACCTGCACGAGCAGTTCGACGTCGAGACGCTGGCGGCACGCGCGTACATGAGCCGCCGGACCTTCGACCGCCGGTTCCGCTCGCTGACGGGAAGCGCTCCGCTCCAGTGGCTGATCACCCAGCGGGTCCTCCAGGCGCAGCGTCTGCTGGAGACGTCGGACTACTCGGTGGACGAGGTCGCGGGCCGCTGCGGCTTCCGTTCGCCGGTGGCGCTGCGCGGCCACTTCCGCCGCCAGCTCGGCTCGTCGCCGGCCGCGTACCGGGCGGCGTACCGTGCCCGGCGGCCGCAGAGCGAGAGGCCGACGGACACGGAGTCCGCGCTGGGTCCGGGTGTGCCGCAGGGCCCGCCGCCCTCCGTGTACCCCGACGCCGGACCGGTCCCGCTCCAGACCCGGCGCACACCGGCGCCGATGGGCACGTCCGCGCCCCTCTCGGTGGGGTCGGACAACGGCCGCGAGGCGTACGCGGCCAGCCGCGCCGGGCTGCCGAGCCAGCGCAGCGGCATGTGACGTCGTAGACACCGGACGGGCCGATCCACTCGGCCCGTCCGGCGTTTCGAGGACCTCCACACCGACGCGGGGCACCCAAGAACGGACGTCAGCCGTAGGGTGGGCGCATGAACGATCGCATGGTGTGGATCGACTGCGAGATGACCGGCCTCTCGCTGTCCGACGACGCGCTCATCGAGGTTGCCGCCCTCGTCACCGACTCCGAGCTGAACATCCTCGGCGAGGGTGTGGACATCGTCATCCGCCCGCCGGACGCGGCGCTGGAGACGATGCCGGAGGTGGTGCGTCAGATGCACACCGCGTCCGGGCTGCTCGCCGAACTCGCCGGCGGCACGACCCTCCAGGACGCCGAGGAGCAGGTCCTCGCCTACGTCCGCGAGCACGTCAAGGAGCCCGGCAAGGCGCCGCTGTGCGGGAACTCCGTCGGCACCGACCGCGGTTTCCTGCTGCGCGACATGCCGACCCTGGAGGACTACCTCCACTACCGGATCGTGGACGTCAGCTCCATCAAGGAGCTCGCCCGGCGCTGGTACCCGCGGGCCTACTTCAACAGCCCGGAGAAGAACGGCAACCACCGCGCCCTCGCCGATATCCGCGAGTCCATCGCCGAACTCCGGTACTACCGCGAGGCCGTCTTCGTGCCTCAGCCCGGCCCCGACTCGGACACCGCGAAGTCGATCGCCGCGAAGCACGTCGTGCCTGCTCAGTAGGTGTGCGAGGGGGTCCCGCAGGGGCGCCGCGGAAAGGCGTGCGCGAGCACCCCTTCGGACCCTGTACACTTTTTCTCGGCCGGTAGGGGACTCCACGGAAGTCAACAGCCGGTCATGGTGGGTGTAGCTCAGCTGGTAGAGCACCTGGTTGTGGTCCAGGATGCCGCGGGTTCGAGTCCCGTCACTCACCCTTGGTGATCAGCCGGTGACTTCAGAGATGAAGTCACCGGCTGATTGCGTTTCCTGGAGCGGGCCCTAGGCTTCCGACGGTGTCCGAGCCCCGTGTATCCGCCGAGCCCCTGCGCACCGACCGTCTCGATCTGCTGCCCCTGCGCGCCGAGCACGCCGAGGAGATGGCCGCCGTCCTCGCGGACCCGGCGCTGCACCACTTCATCGGCGGCGAACCGCTCTCCCCCGACGCCCTGCGCACCCGTTACGAACGTCTCGTCGCCGGCTCCGGCGACCCGGCCGTGTCCTGGTGCAACTGGGTGCTGCGGCTGCGTGCCGGGTCGTGCCTCGTGGGCACGGTCCAGGCGACGATCACCGCGGACGGCATCGCCGAGATCGCCTGGGTGATCGGCACGCCGTGGCAGCGGCGCGGCCTCGCCTCCGAAGCGGCCCGCGGTCTCGTCGCGTGGCTGGAGCAGGGCCCCGTCCACACGGTCGTCGCCCATGTCCACCCCGCCCATCACGCCTCGGCGACGGTCGCCGCGGCGGCGGGCCTCGCCCCGACCGAGGAGTGGCAGGACGGGGAGGTCCGGTGGCGCCGACAGCGGTTGCCCCGGTGACGTCACGTCGCGTGTGACGCCGGATCCCTTACGCCCAACGCCCGGCGGGGGTTGGCGGTCGGGCCCCTCCGATCAGGACGAGGCCCGCGTCACCAACTCCGTGGCCAGGACCGCCTGGTTCCGCTCCAGGTCCCTCGACGCCGCCGGGCGGCGGTCCGCGATCTCGGTGAGGAGGAGGTCGATCATGCGGCGTCCCATCTCCTCGATCGGCTGGCGGACGCTGGTGAGGGGCGGGTCCATGTGACGGGCGATGGCGGAGTCGTCGTAGCCGACGAGGGCGACGTCCTCGGGGATGCGGCGGCCCGCCTCGCGCAGGGCCTGGCGGGCGCCGGCCGCGGTGACGTCCGATCCCGCGAAGACCGCGTCCAGGTCGGGGTGGCGCTCCAGCAGGGCCCGCATCGCGCTGACGCCGCCCTCCTCCGTGAAGTCACCGGGCTCGATCAGCCCGTCGTCCACCGGGCGGCCCGCGTCACGCAGGGCGTCGCGGTAGCCGTCGACGCGGCGCTGGGCGCCGTAGACGTCGAGGCGGCCGGTGATGTGCGCGATGCGGGTGCGGCCGCGGTCCAACAGGTGCTCCACGGCCGAGCGGGCGCCGCCGTAGTTGTCCGAGTCCACCGAGGTCAGCGTCTCCGCGGCCGATCTCGGACCGCTGATCACCGCCGGGATCTCCAGTTGGGCCAGCAGGTCGGGCAGCGGGTCGTCCGCATGGACCGAGACCAGCAGGACGCCGTCCACGCGGTGGGCGGCCAGGTACTGGGCCAGGCGGCGCCGTTCCTTGTCGCTGCCCGCGAAGATCAGCAGCAACTGCATCTCGGTGTCGGTGAGCTCGGCACCCACACCCTTGAGCATGTCCGAGAAGTACGGTTCCGCGAAGAACCGGGTCTCCGGCTCGGGCACGACCAGCGCAATGGCGTCCGTGCGGTTCGCCGCGAGGGCGCGGGCGGCGGTGTTGGGGACGTAGCCGAGTTCGGCGACCGCCGCCTCGACCGCCGCGCGGGTCGCGTCGCTGACCCGGGGCGAGCCGTTGATCACCCGGGAAACGGTGCCGCGCCCGACGCCCGCGCGGGCCGCCACCTCTTCGAGGGTGGGCCGACCGCCGCTCCGGCCCCGCGCTCCGTGGGTTGCCATGGGCTCCGCCTCCCGTTGACCATTCCGTTGGCCTGGAATTTAACAGTCCCGCCGGTGCCGTGACCGTCCGCGGGGATCGTTGATCAAGACCCTGCTTCGGCCAAATACAGGCGATCTTGGCCGAGTTCGCACCCGCACCGCCGGCCCTGCCGAGTTAGCTAACGGGCCGATAACTGAACACATAACTCCGCGTCCGCTCCCTTGACACCCCCGCTCGGACCGACGAACCTTCAACACATCACCTGTGGGAGCGCTCCCACAGTACCTGACACATACACATCCCGCACGTTCCCCGCCCGAGCCGCAGCGAGTACAAACGAACGGGCCCAACAATGCAGTTGGCCGGGGGGTCGGCACGTCAGGCAACAGGAGGACGCAATGCGCACGAGTACCCGCAGGTCCCGCCGGCTGATGGCCCTCGCGGCCGCGGCCGCGCTGACGACAGGGCTGCTCGCCGGCTGCGCCGAGGACTCGGACGACGGCTCTTCGAACGAGGGCGGTGGCAACGGAGGCGGTGGCAAGACCACGCTCACCATCGGCACCTTCGGTGTCTTCGGCTACAAGCAGGCCGGCCTCTACGACGAGTACATGAAGCTCCACCCCGACATCAACATCAAGGAGAACGTCACCACCCGGACCGACGTCTACTGGCCCAAGACCCTCACCCGCCTCCAGGCCGGCGCCGGCACCGACGACATCCAGGCGATCGAGGTCGGCAACGTCACCGAGGCCGTGCAGACGCAGGCCGACAAGTTCGTCGACCTCGGCAAGGAGGTCGACAAGTCCCAGTGGCTGGACTGGAAGAACGCCCAGGCCACCACGAAGGACGGCAAGCTGATCGGGCTCGGCACCGACATCGGCCCGATGGCGATCTGCTACCGCAAGGACCTGTTCGAGAAGGCCGGTCTGGAGACCGACCGCACCAAGCTCGCCGAGCAGTGGAAGGGCGACTGGGGCAAGTACGTCGACCTCGGCAAGGACTACATGAAGAAGGCGCCGAGCGGCACCAAGTTCGTGGACTCCGCCTCCTCCGTCTACAACGCGGCCCTCGGCGGTGAGGTCGAGCGGTACTACGACAAGGACGGCAACGTCGTCTGGGACAAGTCCGCCGGTGTGAAGAAGGCGTGGGACGTCGCCATGGACGTGGCGACCAGCAACATGTCCGCGAAGCTGAAGCAGTTCGACAAGCCGTGGGACCAGGGCTACGCCAACGGCACCTTCGCCACCGTCGCCTGCCCTGCCTGGATGATCGGTTACATCCAGGAGAAGTCCGGTGAGGCCGGCAAGGGCAAGTGGGACGTGGCGGCGGCGCCGACCGCGGCCAACTGGGGCGGTTCGTTCATCGGCGTGCCGACGGCGAGCAAGCACCAGAAGGAGGCCGTCGAGCTGGCGAAGTGGCTGACCGCGCCGGAGCAGCAGGCGAAGGTCTTCGCCAAGCAGGCCAGCTTCCCGTCGGCCCCGTCGTCGTACTCGAGCCTGAAGCCGGCGGCCGCCACTCAGGCGTACTTCTCCGACGCGCCGATCACCGAGATCTTCTCGGCCTCCGCCAAGACCATCCCGACGCAGTACCTGGGCACCAAGGACCAGCCGATCGGCACCGCGATCACCGACATCGGCATCCTCCAGGTCGAGCAGAAGGGCAAGAGCCCGGAGCAGGGCTGGGACGCCGCGACCAACGAGATCAAGGACGTGCTCGGCCAGTGAGCAGTTCCAAGCAGGCCCTCGCGCATCCCGCGTCGAGTGCCGACGCCGCGCCCGGTGACAAGCCGGGCGCGGCCGGCCGCGCGAACGGTCGCGGTACCCCGCCGCCGGGGAGCAGTTCCTGGCGGAGCCGGCTGTACCGCTGGGACATGAAGGCGTCGCCGTACGCGTTCATCTCCCCCTTCTTCATCGTCTTCGGGGCGTTCTCGCTCATCCCGCTGCTGTACACGGCGTGGTACTCGCTGCACAACGTGCAGCTGGCCGATCTCGACGGCCAGACCTGGGCCGGCCTGGACAACTACGAGAACCTGCTGTCCTCGGACTTCTTCTGGAACGCGCTGTGGAACACCTTCACCATCGGTGTGATCTCCACGGTGCCGCAGCTGCTGATGGCGATCGGCCTGGCGCATCTGCTCAACTACAAGCTGCGCGGCTCGACCGTGTGGCGCGTCGTGATGCTCACCCCGTACGCCACCTCGGTGGCGGCGGCGACGCTGGTGTTCGTGCTGCTGTACTCCTGGGACGGCGGCATGATCAACTGGCTGCTGGACTTCGTCGGCATCGACCCGGTCAACTGGCGCGAGTCCGACTGGGGTTCGCAGTTCGCGGTGTCCTCGATCGTGATCTGGCGCTGGACCGGCTACAACGCGCTGATCTACCTGGCGGCGATGCAGGCGATCCCGGTCGACCTCTACGAGTCCGCGGCGATCGACGGCGCCAACCGCTGGCAGCAGTTCATCCATGTGACGATCCCGCAGCTGCGGCCGACGATCCTGTTCACGGTCGTCGTCTCCACGATCGGCGCGACCCAGCTCTTCGGTGAGCCCCTGCTGTTCGGCGGGGTCTCCGGTTCCAAGGGCGGCTCCGAGCACCAGTACCAGACGCTCGGTCTGTACATGTACGACCAGGGCTGGATCATCGGCAACCTCGGCAAGGCGTCCGCGATCGCCTGGTCGATGTTCCTGATCCTGCTGATCGTCGCCGTGATCCAGCTGCTGATCTCCCGACGGCTGAGGAAGTCCCAATGACCGCGACCGAACTGACGACACCTCAGACCGCGGAGCCCGTGCAGACCCGGCGCGAGCGGCCCCGGGTGATGGGCGCCGGCAAGCAGCTGCACGCCGGCCCGCTCACCTATGTCGTCCTGTCCCTCTTCGCGCTGCTCTCGCTGGCCCCGCTGGTGTGGACGGCGATCGCGGCCTCGCGCACCAACCAGCGCCTCGCGGAGACCCCGCCGCCGCTGTGGTTCGGCGGGAACCTGTTCAAGAACATGGAACGGGCGTGGGAGGAGGGCGGGCTCGGCACGGCGATGTTCAACACCATCTTCGTGGCAGGCATGATCACCATCAGCACGGTGCTGTTCTCCACGCTTGCCGGCTTCGCCTTCGCCAAGCTCCGCTTCAAGTTCTCCGGCGTCCTGCTGCTGCTGACGATCGGCACGATGATGATCCCGCCGCAGCTGGCGGTCGTACCGCTGTATCTGTGGATGGCGGACCTCGGCTGGTCGAACCAGCTCCAGACGGTGATCCTGCCGACGCTGTGCACGGCCTTCGGTACGTTCTTCATGCGGCAGTACCTGGTGCAGGCGCTGCCGACCGAACTGATCGAGGCGGCCCGGGTGGACGGCGCGAGCAGTCTGCGGGTCGTCTGGCACGTGGTGTTCCCGGCGGCGCGGCCGGCGATGGCCGTCCTCGGCCTGCTGACCTTCGTGTTCGCCTGGAACGACTTCCTGTGGCCGATCATCGCCCTGAACCAGGAGAACCCGACCGTGCAGGTCGCGCTCAACTCCCTGGGCACCGGCTACGTTCCCGACCAGGCGGTGATCATGGCGGGCGCCCTGCTCGGCACACTGCCGCTGCTGATCGCCTTCCTGCTGTTCGGCAAGCAGATCGTGGGCGGCATCATGCAGGGCGCGGTCAAGGGCTGACGCCCGGCCCGCCGCCCGTACGTCCCACGGCCCCGGGGGCCGCGTCACCGCCGCCCCGGCCCCCGGCCCCGCCCTTCCCCCCTCTCTCTCCCCCCTCCCCTCTCCCCTCCTACTCGTACTCGTCGGTCTCCACGACCTCCAATGGGAGCGCTTCCATGCCTGAGCCCATGACACCCGTGTCCTTTCCGCCCGCCTTCCTCTGGGGTGCCGCGACCTCCGCGTACCAGATCGAGGGGGCGGTCCGGGAGGACGGCCGCACGCCGTCGATCTGGGACACCTTCAGCCACACCCCGGGCAAGACGGCCGGCGGCGAGCACGGTGACATCGCTGTCGACCACTACCACCGCTACCGCGACGACGTGGCGCTGATGGCCGACCTCGGCCTGGGCGCGTACCGCTTCTCGATCTCCTGGTCACGGGTGCAGCCCACGGGACGCGGGCCCGCGGTCCAGCGGGGCCTGGACTTCTACCGCCGTCTGGTGGACGAGCTGCTGGCGAAGGGCATCAAGCCCGCCGTCACCCTCTACCACTGGGACCTGCCGCAGGAGCTGGAGGACGCGGGCGGCTGGCCGGAGCGGGACACGGCCTACCGCTTCGCCGAGTACGCCCAGATCGTCGGCGAGGCCCTCGGCGACCGCGTGGAGCAGTGGATCACGCTCAACGAGCCTTGGTGCAGCGCCTTCCTGGGCTACGGCTCCGGCGTCCACGCGCCGGGCCGCACCGAGCCGGTCGCCACGCTGCGCGCGTCCCACCACCTCAACCTCGCGCACGGCCTCGGCGCCACGGCCCTGCGCTCGGTGATGCCCGCCCGCAACACGGTGGCCCTGAGCCTCAACTCCTCCACCGTACGGCCGGTTTCGCAGGACCCCGCGGACCTGGCGGCGGCCCGGAAGATCGACGACCTGGCCAACGGCATCTACCACGGCCCGATCCTGCACGGCGCCTACCCGGCCAGCCTGTTCACGGCGACGGAGCAGTTGACGGACTGGTCGTACGTCCTGGACGGCGACCTGGCGGCGATCAACCAGCCGCTCGACGCGCTGGGCCTGAACTACTACACGCCCGCGCTGGTCTCCGCGAGCGACGCCGAGCAGGCCGGCCCGCGTGCCGACGGGCACGGGGCGAGCGAGCACTCGCCGTGGCCCGGCGCGGACGACGTGCTGTTCCACCAGACTCCGGGTGACCGCACGGCCATGGGCTGGTCCATCGACCCGACCGGCCTGCACGAGCTGATCATGCGGTACACGCGGGAGGCGCCCGGCCTGCCGCTGTACATCACCGAGAACGGCGCGGCATACGACGACAAGCCCGACTCCGAGGGCCGGGTCCACGACCCGGAGCGCATCGCCTATCTGCACGGCCACCTCGCGGCGGTCCGCCGCGCGATCACCGACGGCGCCGACGTCCGCGGCTACTACCTGTGGTCCCTGCTGGACAACTTCGAGTGGGCGTACGGCTACGAGAAGCGGTTCGGCGCTGTGTACGTCGACTACACGACCCTCACCAGGACGCCGAAGTCGAGCGCCCACTGGTACGCGAAGGCGGCCCGGACGGGCACGCTGCCCGAGGTGGACGAGGTGTTCTAGCCGACGGGGGTCCGGGGGACGGGGCGCGGCACGGTGTGGGAGCGTGCCGCGCCCCGCGGTCGTGCCTGCCGCCGCGGTGTTGCCGGGCGCTGCGGTGTCGCCGGGCGCTGCGGTGTCGCCGGGCGCCGGGCGCCGGGCGCCGGGCGCCGGGCGCCGGGCGCCGGGACAGAAATACGCGCCCCGGCCGGATGGGGGGAAGACCGGCCGGGGCGCGCCCCCCGTGGTCGGGAAAGGCCTACCGGGTCAGTTGTAGGCCGCGAACGCCTTCGAGAAGGCGAACTTGTCCTGGAGGATCGAGCTGCATGTCGCGTCGGCCGCCGGCTTCTCGCCGCCCGCGCACTGCTTGTCGCGGGTGGCCGACCACATCGAGAGCCAGCCGAGGCCCTTGGACTTGGCGAAGTTCACCAGCTGGGTGGCGTCCTCGACCTTGAAGATCTCCGTGGTGACGTCGTTGACGCCGATCATCGGGGTGACCGCGACCGCCTTCCAGGCGGCGCTGTCGGAGAGGCCGAGGACGCTCTTGACCTGGGCCTGGGTGGCGGTGGCGGCCTGCTCGGCGTAGGTGCCCATGTCGCCGCTGTAGGCGGGGCCGTAGTCCATCGCCATGATGTTGACGGTGTCGATCCGCACGCCGTTCTGCTTGGCGTCGGCGAGCAGGTCCACGCCCGGCTGGGTCAGGCCCTCCGGCATGACGGGCAGGGTGTAGGAGACGTCCAGGTCCGGGTGCTGCCGCTGGAGCTTGGCTATCGCCTGCGCCCGGCGGGTGTTGGCCGCCGTGTCCGGCAGGGCCCCGCCCTCGACGTCGAAGTCGACCTTGGTCAGCTTGTAGGCGTCCACGGCCTTGCCGTACGCCGCCGCCAGCGCGTCCGCCGAGGAGCAGGTCGTCGCCAGCTCGCTGCCGGCCGCGCCGCCGAACGAGACGCGGACGTCGCCGCCCTTGGCCCGTAGGTCACCGATCTGTGCGGCCACCGCGTCGGTGCCGAGGTCCGTGACGCCGCCCCACTTGGGGGTGCAGCCGCCGCCGTCGGTGATGAAGGCGAGGTTGTAGTTCTTCACGCCGGTCGCCTCGGCGCTCGCCGCCATGTCGAAGGCCGGGTACAGGGAGGTGTCGATGTACGGGGCGAAGCCGGCGGCGGCCTTCGTGCCGGTGCCGGGGCTCTGCGTGGGCTTGGCGGTGGGGGTCGCCGTGGCGGTGGCCGTGGGCTTCGCGGTGGGCTCGGCCGACGCGGTCGGCGTCGGGGAGGGCGACGGCGGCTGCGTCGGGCGGCCGCTCGGTTCCGGGGTCGCGGTGTCGTCCGTGGAGCACTTGGCGTCGTCGATGAGACAACCCGTGGGCGCTGCCGTGCCGTTGACCACGAAGCCGACGGTGACCGACTCGCCGACGGCCAGGCCGTCCGTGTCCCACTTCGGCGGCGTCACGGTGACGTGCCGGCCGCTCACGCTCGACTCGGCGTTCCACAGGGAGCTCAGCTTCGCGCCCGACGGCAGGTCGAACTCCAGCGTCCAGTCCTTCTTCGTCTGCGCGCTGTTGTTCGTGACGACGTACTGGGCGGTGTAACCCGTCGACCAGTCACTGGTCTTCGTGTACGCCGCTCCGACGCCGGCCGCCTGGGCGGTGCCGGTGAACACGAGCGCGCCCCCGCCGACCGCGGCCGCGGCGACCAGTCCGCCGATCGCCTTGCTCCTGCCGCTGACCCTGCGCCGGTGCGTCCTCATCGCGTGTCTGCCTTTGCTGTTCGAGGTTGGGGTGCGGCAGCACGCTAGCGACCCCGAATCGGGCAAAATGCCTGATCCGGACGGGGGTTGAGGAGCTTATGACGCCCTTAAGGAAGAGATCGGGGACGGTTAAAGGTAGAGACCAATCTGCCGGGCCGGCGGCGGCGAACGGACCCGCGATGCCCTCGCCGAACCGGCTCCCTGCCGTCCAGCTGGATCCAGATCCGCACCTCGGTCCCGCCGAGCACCGACGACCCGATCCGCACGTCCCCGCCCGTCGACTCCGCGAGCCGGCGCACGATGTCAAGGCCGAGCCCGGTCGACCCGGCGCTGCCGGAGCCCCGCCCGCGCGCCATCGCCGCCTCGGGATCGGATATGCCGGGCCCCGCGTCCGAGACGAGCACGATCACCGCGTCCTCGCCGTTGTGCACGTCGACCGCGAACGCCGTGCCCTCGGTGGTGTGCCGGAAGACATTGCCGAGCAGGGCGTCCAGCGCGGCCGCCAGATCCGCCCGGGCCACCGGTATCCGCACCGGCCGCTCCACGCCGGCCACCCGCACCTTGCGGCCCTCGTCCTCCGCCAGCGCCGACCAGAACGCCATGCGCTCGCGCACCACTTCGGCCGCGTCGCACCCGGCGCCGGGACCGGCGGCCACCGTCTGCGGCTTGGCCTCGCGGGCGGTACGGATGATGGTGTCGACCTCGCGCTCCAGCTGGGCGACGGCCGTGCGGGTCTGCTCGGCGGCCGGACCGTCCCCGAGCGAGGCCGCGTTCAGCCGCAGCACGGTCAGCGGGGTGCGCAGCCGGTGGGACAGGTCGGCCGCCAGCTCCCGCTCGTTGGCGAGGAGTTGTACGACCTGGTCGGCCATGGAGTTGAACGCCACGGCCGCCAGCCGCAGTTCGGTCGGTCCCTCCTCCGGCACCCGGGAGCCCAGCTTGCCCTCCCCCAGTTCGTGCGCGCCCTCGACCAGGCGCTGGGCCGGCCGCACCATCCGCACACCCAGCCGGTCGGCGACGGCGACCGAGCCGACGATCAGCGCGAGGCCGACCCCGGCGAGCACCGTCCAGGCCGTGGTGAGCCCGTTGGTGACCTCCACGTCGGGGACGAACACCTCGACGACGGCTATCTCCCCGGAGCTGAGCGCGACCGGCTGCAGCAGCGTGGACCCGCCGGGGACGTCGCTGGTCGAGGCGCGGCCCAGTCGTCGTACGGTCGCGATGTCGGCGGCGGCGGCACGCTGCCGGCCGAGGTCGACGGCGTTCGTGCCGCCGGACGCCTTGTCCGAGGAGGCCGGGATGTGCACTGCCATGCCCGAGTCGGAGCCGGCCGAGGCGACGACCCGCTCCAGTTGGTCCCGGTCGGTGGTGATGGACAGCGCGGGAGCGACGGCGGCGGCCTCCCGCTCGGCGTTGGAGAAGGCGCGGTCGCGGGCCATCTCCCGGATGACGAGTCCGAGCGGCACCGCGAAGGCGACCACGACCATGGTGGTGACGGCCAGGCAGACCTTGACCAGGGCCCATCTCATCGCGGCAACTCCCCACCCGGTGGTTCCAGCTTCACGCCCACGCCGCGCAGGGTGTGCAGATAACGCGGTCGCGCCGCGGTCTCCCCGAGCTTGCGCCTGAGCCAGGACAGATGGACGTCGATCGTCTGGTCGTCGCCGTAGGACTGCTGCCACACCTCGGCGAGCAGTTCCTTGCGGGGCACGACCACTCCGGGCCGGGTGGCCAGGAAGGTGAGCAGGTCGAACTCGCGGCGGGTGAGGTCGAGTCGGACGCCGTCCAGCTCGGCCTGGCGGCGCAGCGGGTCGACGGTGAGGCCGCCGACGCGCAGCACCGCCTCCGGCGGCAGGTCGCCGGCGCCGGCCCGGGAGCGGCGCAGGACGGCCGCCATGCGGGCCGAGAGGTGCTCGACCGAGAAGGGCTTGGTGAGGTAGTCGTCCGCCCCCGCGTTCAACAGCCGGACGATCTCCGTCTCGTCGTCCCGCGCGGTGGCGATGATCACAGGGACGTCGGTGATTCCGCGCAGCATCTTCAGGGCCTCGGAGCCGTCCAGATCGGGCAGTCCGAGGTCCAGGATGACCACGTCGAAACGGAGATGGGCGACCTCGCGCAGCGCCTCCAGCGCCGTCCCGACGCTGCGGACGGTGTGGGCCGCGTCGGTCAGGTGCCGGATGAGCGCCGAGCGAACGAACGGGTCGTCCTCGACCACGAGCACACTTGCCATGCGCCGCACCGTACGCCATGCCGTCGAGCCGGGTCCGGGCCTGTGGACAACTCACCACCTGTGGACAACCGGGCGACACTCCTGGGACGCGTGAGGCAGTATGGCCCGCGATGCGCAGAGGACTCGTACACGTACTTGCTTGGTCGCTCGCCACCGGCGCGGCGGTCACGCTGTCGTGGTGGGGTGTCCACACGGTGATGGCGGGCACGGTCTACGACCGCCCGCGCGCCCTGCCCATCACGGCGGCCGACGCGACGACTCAGGGCTCCAAGCCGCTGGCGTCCTCGACGCAGTCCCCCAAGGTGCCGCCCCCGTCGAAGAGCCCTTCGACGAAGCCGACCGGCAAGCCCCGCACCCCGACGCCGTCGTCGAAGCCGACGACCAGCGCCCCGGCCCCCTCCCCCACCTCGTCCGGCCAGGTCAAGAGTTACGACACCGACGGCGGCCGGGTGGTCTTCGACATCGGCGACGCCTCCGCGACCCTGGTCTCCGCCACCCCGGGCTCCGGCTGGTCGATGCAGGTGTGGAAGACGGAGACATGGATCAGGGTGGAGTTCGCCGCGGGCGCGGACCGGGTGTCGGTGTTCTGCACGTGGCACGACGGGCCGCCGCGGGTGGAGATCGGGAACTACTGACTCACCGCGGGGACCGTCTCACCCGAAGGGCGTTGAAGGGCGTGCTCATCTGAAGCGGGTGCTCAGGTGAAGACGGACGCCGGTGGTGCCGGCGACGCCACCGCCGCCGCGTCCGTGACCGGTACGGCGCCCCCGGTGAAGTCCCTGAGGGAGCGGCCGTGTTCGACCCGCGCCGGATGCGGGTCGGAGGCGGCGCGACGGGTCAGCTCGGCCACCGGCAGCGAATGGTCGGCGGCGACCAGGACCGCGTTGCCGAACCGCTTGCCGCGCAGCACCGTCGGGTCGGCCACCAGCGCCAGCTCGGCGAACCGGGCGGCGGCGGTGGCGATCTGGCCCCGCAGATGCGCGAGCGGCGGCCCGTCGGCGAGGTTGGCGGCGTACCAGCCGCCGGGGCGCAGCGCGCGGCGGACCTCGTCGAGGAACTCCGTGGAAGTGAGGTGGGCCGGGGTGCGGGCTCCGCTGAAGACGTCGGCGATGACGAGGTCGGCCCAGGCGTCGGGCACCTTGGCGAGCCCTTCGCGGGCGTCGGCCGAGCGCACCCGGACGCGGGCGGCGCGGTCCAGGGGGAGTTCGCGGCGGACCAGCTGGACGAGGGCGGCGTCGCGCTCGACGACCTGCTGCGTGGACCGAGGGCGGGTGGCGGCGACGTAGCGGGCGAGGGTGAGGGCCCCGCCGCCTAGGTGCACGGCCTGCACCGGCTTGCCGGGCGCGGCGACGAGGTCGATGACGTGCCCGAGGCGGCGCTGGTACTCGAAGGAGAGGTGGGCGGGGTCGTCCAGGTCGACGTGCGACTGCGGCGCCCCGTCGATCAGGAGCGTCCAGGCCCGCGCACGGTCCCGGTCGGGTATGAGCTCGGCGAGTCCGCCGTCGACGCTCTCGACGACGGAGGCGAGGTCCGCGGCTGACCGCCGGGGCTTTCTGGACTTTCCCACTCCGCCATTATCAGGGGGCGGCGGCGCCGCCGCGCCTGCGCCGGTCACCGACAGTTGTCGGCCGCCTCGATCAGCCGCGCCGCCTCGCCCAGGGCCGCCCGCAGCACCGCGGGATCGGTCGCCAGGTCCGCCTCCCCGGGCGGCAGGAGCCAGTCCGAGCCCTCGACCGGCGGCTCGGGGTTCAGGTCGAGGCTCAGGCCCCGCCCGTCGGTCTCCGTACAGGTGCTGCCCGGCACGTCCCAGGCGGCGGCCGTGCCCGGCGGGACCACGAAGCCGAGGGTGTCGCCGCCGTCGTCGTGCAGGACGGGCCCCACCGCCTCGCAGGCCCCACGCCGCAGGATGTCGACGGCCTCCAGGCCCTGGCGCGCAGGGACGGTGACCACGTCGCACCCCGACTCCGGGTCGCAGCCCTCGCCCGGCGGCGCGCTGCACTCTGCGGTCGGCGCGTGCCTCGCCGTTGTCGACGGCGTACGAGGCACGACGCTCTGGCTGGTCTCCATCCCGACCTCCACCACGGAACCCCTTTTGCAGTCCGAAGAGTTCAACGCGTCGCGGTGTCAACGGCTACGGCGGAAGTCCGCCGCAAAGGATGGCAGTTCATGGCAGATCACGTATGAGATATCCGGTTTGTAGCCAAACCCTGCGTGGTGGCTCCGCTACAGCAGGTACGTTCTTGCCCGCCGGACGCAAGGGCACCACACGGATTTTCGGTTCAACTCGTCCGCGTCCCGGCATGGTTCGACGGTTCGCACGAGAGGACCCGGCCATGACGTCGTCAGAGCTGACCTCGTCCCAGCCTTCCAGGCCACCACGGCCGAACATCGCGTTCCGGCAGTTGCGCGGACAGCGCTCGCCGGCCGAGTTCGCCGCGGTGGTGCGACGGGCCGCTCGCGAGATCGATGAGCGGGTCAGCTGTGACGCGCGCTACATCGGCAGAGTCGAGGCCGGCGAGATCCGCTGCCCCAACTACGCGTACGAACGGGTGTTCCTACATATGTTCCCCGGCCGCACCCTCACCGACCTGGGCTTCGCGCCCCGCTCGTCCGTACGCGGACGCCGGGCGCACGCCGAGGACGACGCGCCCCTGGCACACACCACGAGCCCGGCGCTCGCCACGAGTGAGACGCAAGGGGCCCACGAGCCGTATGACCCACTGAACCCGCAGGACCCGTACGACCCGTGTGACGCGTACGGCACAGCGCAGAACGACGAGAACCACGAGGAGAGCGACGTGCTACGTCGCGCATTCATGACCGGCGGAGGCGCCACGGTGGCCGCCGCCTCACTGAGCCCCCTGGGGCTCGCCCACGACGCCGCGGCCGCGGAGCGTCCCCACAGACGTGTCGGGGGACGGGAGGCGGACGCGCTCGAGCAAGCCGTGCGCCGCATCCGGCTGCTCGACGACCGGCACGGCGCCGACGGCCTCTACCGGCGCGCCGCCGCCCCCCTGCGGGCCGCCTACGCGCTGCTCGACGCCGGTACGACCCGGCAGGCGACCGGCGACCGGCTCCACTCGGGCGCGGGTGAACTGGCCATCTCGGTGGGATGGCTGGCGCACGACTCGGGGCGGTTCGACGACGCCCGCTCGCACTACGCGGAGGCGCTCGCGACGGCCCGGATGGCGGGCGACCCGGGTCTGGAGGCGCACGCCTTCTGCAATACGTCCTTCCTCGCACGGGACGCGGGCCGGCCCCGTGAGGCGGTGCGGGCGGCGCAGGCCGCGCAACGCGTCGCGCGCTCTCTGGGCTCGTCCCGGCTGATGTCGCTGCTCGCGCTGCGCGAGGCGGGCGGCTGGGCGGGGCTCGCCGACCGCACCGGCTGCGAGCAGTCCCTCGCCCGTGCGCAGGCCCTCTTCCAGCGGGGCCACTCGGAGGCCGACCCGGAGTGGATGAGCTTCTACGGGGAGGCCGAGCTGGAGGTCCTGGAGGCGCAGTGCTGGTCGACGCTCGGGAACTGGCAGCGGGCGGCGCGGCACGCGGGGCGGGCGGCCCAGCTCCAGGATCCGCACTTCACCCGCAACATCGCCCTGTACACCGCGCAGCTGGCGGACGACCTGGCGCGGGGCGGACGCCCCGACGAGGCGGCCGCCGCCGGGATGCGGGTGCTGGACCTCCTGGACCTGGTGCAGTCGTCGCGGGTCCAGACGATGCTCGCGGGCACGGCCCGGGTGCTGCTGCCGCACCGGCGGGCGAGCGGTGTGTCGGCGTTCCTGGAACGGCACGCCTCGGCGCCTCGCAAGCCGTGACCGGCGGGGCGGGCTCGCGGGTGGGCGAGCGGTCCTGGTGAATCCCGGTGCGGCACCGCGCTCAAGGGGCGCGGGGAACTGCGCGACCCGCCCCCACCCGCCCGCAGGTTCATCACGGTCCTTCCGGCGGAGCGTTCAGCCGGCCAGGTGCCCCGAGTCGTTCCAGCTCTCGATCGCGGCCTCGCCGTAGGCCCAGCCCAGCACCGACAGCGAGGTCGGGTTCAGCCGGATCCGGGCCGCGAAGTCGAGCGGCAGCCCCAGCCAGCGCGCGCCGATGGACCGCAGGATGTGCCCGTGCGCGAACACCAGCACATCCCGGTCCGCCTCGCGGGCCCACGTCACCACCTCGTCGGCACGGGCCGTCACCTCGGACAGGGTCTCCCCCTCGGGCACGCCGTCGCGCCAGATGAGCCAGCCCGGACGTATCGCCTGGATCTCGGCCGGCGTCATGCCCTCGTAGGCGCCGTAGTCCCACTCCATGAGCGTGTCCCAGGTGCGCGCGCGGTCACCGAAGCCGGCGAGTTCGCACGTCTCACGCGCGCGTGACAGGGGGCTGGTGCGGACCTCGACGCCGTCCAGTCCGTCGCAGGGCGGCCGGTGCAGGCGCTCACCCAGCAGCTTCGCGCCCCGGCGGCCCTCCTCCAGGAGGGGTACGTCGGTCCTGCCGGTGTGCTTGCCGGACAGCGACCACGCCGTCTGTCCGTGCCGGGCCAGCAGGATGCGCGGTGCCATTGCGGGGCCTTCCGGGAGAAATGAGAGGCGGAACGCTTACATCATCGCGCACGCTTGGCGCGGGCAACCCGCCGGGCGATCTCTGCGTCTTGAGGGCCGGGGCGCCCGAAAGGGGCGCGCGAGTACACCGTAAAGTGGTTCGACCGGTCCACCGGGCGCCGTGAAGAAAGAAGGGGGAGGCGATCGGATGCCGCACGCCGACATAGCTGGCGTGGAGGCGACGCCGCGGACCCGCCTGCGCTGGTGGACCGAGCTGCCGCTGATATTGCTGGTCTACGCCTGCTACTCGGCGGGCCGGCTGCTCGCCCGGGGTGATGTCTCCACCGCCGTCGACCACGGCCTGGCGATCCTCGACATCGAGAAGGCCCTGTACCTCAACGCGGAGCACCCCCTCAACCGGCTCTTCACCAGTGAGCCCTGGATAGGCGTCCCAGCCGACTTCTGGTACGCCTCGCTGCACTACCTGATCACGCCGGTGCTGCTGGTGTGGCTCTTCAGGTCCCGCACCGTGCACTACCGTGCGGCCCGCACCTGGCTGATGACGTCGACCTTCATAGGTCTGATCGGCTTCACCCTGCTGCCGACCTGCCCGCCCAGGCTGCTCGCCGGCGGCCACGGCTTCGTCGACACGATGGCCCAGTACAGCTCCTACGGCTGGTGGGGCGGCGAGGCCAGTGCGCCGAAGGGCCTCGGCGGTATGACGAACCAGTACGCGGCGATGCCGAGCCTGCACGTCGGCTGGGCGCTGTGGTGCGGGGTCATCCTGTGGCGGTTCGGCGGGACGCGCCTGACGAAGGTCGCCGCGGTCGCCTACCCGCTGATCACGACGATCGTGGTGATGGGCACCGCCAACCACTACTTCCTCGACGCGGTCGCGGGCGCCGCCGTGATGGGCGTCGGCCTGCTGCTGGCGCCGTATGTGATGCGGATCATGGACCGGGCGCGGGCACGGTTCGGACCGGGGGCGACGCCCGTCGCGGCCCCCGCCGGTTCGGTCGCCAGGGGCGCGGGCGCCACCGTCACGGTGGGCTCTGCCGCCACTTCCTCCTCGATTGTCAGTGGCGGATGCCAGACTTCCGTGGGTGAGCGAATTCCACGGCAGCGCGAGTCCCGGTTCGGATCCGGAGCCGAGCCGAGTGCCTCTCCCCAGGACGCGGGGGACGGCGCTCCGGCACCGGCTCGCTGAGCTGCGCGGTCCCGACGTACCGGCCAAGGCGCTGGACGCGCGCGCCCTGGCCGCCCTCGCCGCCAACCCCGGCTGCAAGCGGCGCGCCATCCTGGACGGCGCCGGGGTGAACAAGGCCGCCCTCGCGGGCGCGTTGGGTTCGCCGTCGGCCTTCGGGCAGTCCCAGTTCGCCCTCACGCGCGGCAACGCCTTCGAGGCGAAGGTCAAGGCGGACGGCGGCGCGGAGCTGCTGCGCCTGGTCCACGAGAAGCTGGACCGCGGCGCCGAACCGCCCGCCCACGCACGCGTGCCCGAGCTCACCGCGACCGGCCCCGAGGGCCGCACGGCCCGTACGGCGCTGGCGCTGCGCGAGGCCACCGAGGCGCCCGGCGAGTGGACCCTGCTCGACCACCCCATGCTCGCGCTGGACGTCGCCGGCTCGCCCGCCTTCCTGGAGCCGGACGCGGTCGTCGTGCACCCGGACGGCAGCTGGACGGTCGTGGAGATCAAGTCCTTCCCGATGCTCGACGGTTCGGCGGACCCGGCGAAGGTGGGCGCGGCCGCGCGGCAGGCGGCGGTGTACGTGCTGGCGCTCGAGCAGGTCGCCGCCCGGCTGGAATCCGCCCCACGCGTGCGTGACCGCGTCCTGCTGGTCTGCCCCAAGGACTTCTCCAACCTCCCCACCGCCTCGGCCGTCGACGTCCGCAAGCAGCGCGCGGTGACCGCCCGCCAGCTTGACCGGCTCACCCGCATCGAGGACATCGCCGACGCACTCCCCGCCGGCACCTGCTTCTCCCCCGAGCTGCCCGCGGCCGACCTGACGGCCGCCGTCGAGTCGGTCCCGGCGACCTATGCGCCCGAGTGCCTGTCCGCCTGCGAGCTCGCCTTCCACTGCCGCGCCCGCTCCCTCGAGTCCGGCGCGGTGACGTCGCTGGGCCGCTCGGTACGGGCGGAGCTGGGCGGCCTGACCACGGTCGAGGACGTCCTGTCGGCGGCGCGCGGCCAATCCGGCGACCCGGACGACCCGGCGGTGGCGGCGCTGCGCAGAGCGGCACGCCTGCGTGCCGAGGCCCTCGGTCAGGAGGCGGTGGCCGGGTGTCGCTGATCTCCACCCTCGCCCGGCTGGAAGCAGTCAGCACCGGTCGCGCCCAGCCCGCCGCGACCGTCCGCCACCGGCATCTCTCGCAGCGCCCGCTCGTGTTCGTGCCCCTCACCACCGCCGGTGAGGCCGGTGCCCCGCTCGGTGCGCTGGTCGGCACCGACCGGGACGCCCCGCATCTGCTGGTCGTACCGCAGCCGCGCGACCGGGACCTCAGGTTCGCGTTCCTGTCCGAGCTGGCGGACGTCGTCCTGCCGTACATCGACTCCTTCGCCGAGGAGGTGGAGGCGGCCGAGCGCAACGAGACCGACCCGGAGACCGGCAAGCGGGTCAAGGTCGAGGTCGAACTGTGCGCGGACGCCCCGCAGTTGATCATGCCGAGCCGCGCGGGCGTCGAGTTCGTACGGCTGCTGGGCCGGTCGATGCGTTTTCGGCGTACGGCGGAGCAGGACCCGGAGGCCCCTTATCCGGCGCCCCCGCGCGTGCCGCTGCTCGGCCGCTGGCTGACCCACTTCGGCGAGCGGGCCCGCGTGCCCGGCTCCTCGCTGCTGCCGGCCATGACGGACCTGCTGTCCCGGCACTGGGCGACCGGCCAGTCCACGCTGGAGGACCAGCACCTCGGCGCCCTGCTCGCCTGGATCGACCCTCCCGAGGGCGAGACGGGCGCCGAGGCCGCTCTGCGCGCGGAGCTCGCGCGGGACCGGGACGGCCAGCTGCTGTGCCCGCCGGCCGGTCCCGCCACCGACCCGGCGTTCGACAACAAGCTTCTCGCTCCCGCGATCGAGCGCTACGACCGCGCCCGCACCGCCCTCGCCGCCTCCGAGGACGGGCTGGAGGCCGATGACCGGCTCGGGGACCTCACCGCCGCCGAGCGGGAGATCCGTGCCCTGGTGGCGAGCCGGACCCGGCCCACCTGGGACGCGGTGTGGCGGGGCCTGGACCTGCTGCGGGCGCTGCCCGTGGCCGGGCGGGTGGAGGAGCGGTGGACCCGCGACCGCTGGTCGTTCACCGGCCACCGGGACCGGGTCGTCGCCGGTGAGCCGCCGCAGCCGCGCCGCGACGACGCCGTCACCGCCGCGAACAAGCTCGCCGCGCGGGAGCGGGAGCAGGCCCGTCTTGAGGCCCAGGAGGCGCTGGACGATCCGCTGGTGATGGCGGGGCGGCGGCTGGCCGGGGAGGCGTTCGCGAGCGAGGTCACCGACGTGGTGATGGCGTACAGCGAGGGCAAGCGGCCGAGCCCGCGGCCCCTGGTCACCGTCCGCACGGACGACCGGCCGCATCTGGGCGAGCGGGCCAAGGTGTTCCGCTCCCTGGGCGGCAAGCCCCAGTCGGCGGAGTTCGTCGGCCACGAGGACGCCCTCGACGAGGACGGCGGCGCGCTGCTGGTGCTGCGTGTGCTGGACAAGATGGGCCGCGGCAAGGAGCCGGAGGAAGGATCGGTGCCGCAGAAGGGCGACCTGGTCTGCTTCACGCTGTTCGAGCACGAGCAGCGGGGCGGCGCGAAGCTGCCCGAGCCGGAGCAGACACCGTGGACGCACGGCGGGCCGCCCGGGGAGCAGGAGTCCGAGGCCGCCGATCCGCTCACCCAGGAGGACGTGCTGTGACCGCCGTGTTCGACCCCGGTGCCGCGGCGTCCGCTGCCACCGACGCGATCCTGCACAACACCCTGCACAGCGACGCGCGCGGGGTCGTGGTGGACTCCCCGCCCGGTGCCGGCAAGTCCACGCTCGTCGTCCGCGCGGCCCTGGAACTGGCGGACGCCGGGCGTCCGCTGATGGTCGTCGCGCAGACCAACGCGCAGGTCGACGACCTGGTGCTCAGGCTCGCCGAGAAGGACCCCGAGCTGCCGGTGGGCCGGCTGCACAGCAGCGACTCCGACCCGTACGACAAGGCGCTCGACGACCTGCCGAACGTACGCAAGTCGGCGAAGGCGGCCGATCTCGCGGGCCTGGCGGTGGTCCTGTCCACGGCCGCCAAGTGGGCGCATGTGAAGGTCGAGGAACCCTGGCGGCACGCGATCGTCGACGAGGCGTACCAGATGCGCTCGGACTCTCTGCTCGCCGTGGCCGGGCTGTTCGAGCGGGCGCTGTTCGTGGGCGACCCGGGTCAGCTGGACCCGTTCGCGATCGTGGGCAGCGAGCAGTGGGCGGGCCTGTCGTACGACCCCTCGGCCTCGGCGGTGACGACCCTGTTGGCCCACAACCCGGACCTGCCCCAGCACCGTCTGCCGGTGTCCTGGCGGCTCCCCGCCTCGGCCGCGCCCCTGGTCTCCGACGCGTTCTACCCCTACACCCCGTTCCGCAGCGGCACGGGCCACGAAGACCGCCGGCTCACCTTCGCGGTGCCCTCGGACGGCTCGGGCCCCGACCGGGTGATCGACGAGGCCGCGGAGTCGGGCTGGGGGCTGCTGGAACTGCCCGCCCGGCACACCCCGCGCACGGATCCCGAGGCGGTGCGGGCGGTGGCGACGGTCGTACGGCGTGTGCTGGACCGGGGCGGCGCGGCGACGTCCGAGCGCTCGCCCGACGCCGCGCCCCTGACCGCCGACCGGATCGCGGTCGGCACGGCCCATCGGGACCAGGCGGCGGGGGTCCGGGCGGCACTGGCCGAGCTGGGCGTGACGGACGTCGTCGTCGACACCGCGAATCGTCTCCAGGGCCGCGAGTACGACGTGACCGTGGTCCTCCACCCGCTCTCCGGCCGCCCCGACGCCACCGCCTTCCACCTGGAGACGGGCCGCCTGTGCGTCCTCGCCTCCCGCCACCGGCACGCGTGCATCGTGGTGTGCCGAGCGGGCGTGAGCGACCTCCTGGACGACTACCCGTCGACGGAGCCGGTGCAGTTGGGGACGCTGGTGAAGTTCCCGGACGGCTGGGAGGCCAATCACGCGGTGCTCGCACGGCTGGCGGAACACCGGGTGGCATGGCGGCCATGAAACGAACGGCACCCGCACGACCCTGCACCGGCCTCACCCGCCCAGCTGCCGGACGGAGTCCGGCACGCCGCCGGAGGCGGCCCATGGATGCAGCCCGGACGGCTGGGAGGCGAATCACGCGGTGCCGGCGAGACTCGCGGAACATCGGGTGGCCTGGCGGCCTTGAAGCCCCTGGAAGGACGGCAACCCCATTGACCTGTCCCGACGCCCTCTTGCGCGAGCGCGGGACAATGGACGGTGGACCGGTTCACAGCCGGGTCGCCGGGGACCCATGAGATCGGTGACGTACGAGGAGGACAAAGACATGGCGGAGCCCACGCCGCGTCGGAACGAACCGCGGCTACGCCCCGCGCCCCTGCTCTTCGAGCCCACGCAGGTGGCCGCCGACCCTGAGCACTTCTTCGACCTGGAGTCGATGGACGACCCCCGGGCGCTGCTCGCGCGGGCGACCGAGCTGACGCAGGCGTTCCGGGCGGCCACGGACCGCGCGGTGGAGTTCCAGGCCATCGCGGCGGCCCAGCTCGCCGATCCCCGGCGGTTCGACCGGCTGACGCCCGCCGACATCGCAGAGCGGGCCGAGTGGACCGAGGACTACGCCAAGAAGATGGTGGAGTTCGGCCGGGATCTGATGCGTGGTGTCGAAGGGGCGGGGCACGTCGACCCGGTGTGACCGACCCGGGCCCGTCCGCTCACCCACCGCCACCCTTTGGCATATGCCAGGCGGGCAAGATACCCGCTGTCGGCCTCCCCTGTCCGGCTTTTCGGCAACCCTGTGAGACCGCATGCTCACGCCAGGTAGATCTATGCGTCATGAGCAGCACACGGGACGACCTCTTCTCGGACGCCGGGTTCCACGCCACCGGGGTCGACGCCGCAGCACGGATCACCCCTGAGGGCGTCGCCTGGCTCGCCTCGGCAGGAACGTATCCCCGCAGCACGCTCGCCCTCTGGGAGGAGCGCCCCGCGGCCCCGGTGGTCCTGCCCTGCGGCTCCGTCTTCGACATCGTCAGCGCGCCCGCGCTCTTCGGGCGCCGGATGCTCGACCGGCTCTGGGACGGGGGGCCGGGTTCGGGGCCGGTGGCCGTCTATCGCGGGCGGATCCTGATGTTCGCCGCGCCGGGCACCGCCCAGCGGCTGCCCTCGCTGCTGCGCTGGGAGGAATTCGGCCGCACGGACGGGATGCCGCCGCTCCTCTGCCACGGCACGGGCGACGCGGTCACGGTGCCCGCGCCGGCCGATCCGGAGGGGCCGGACATGCCGCTCCCGGACCTGGACGTACCGGACGTGGACCTGCCGCTCCTGGCCCCCTCCGGCTCCCGCTGGCTGGTCGCGCCGGACACCCGTAATCCCTGGTTGCCGGGGCCCGAGGTACTGCTCTGGGCAGCCGTCCGAGCGGCCCGCGCCACCGTTCGGATATCGATTTTTCCCCACCCCGATCAGGGTGCTAAGGTCTACGACGTCAGCAGGCGCCGCTAGCTCAGTTGGTTAGAGCAGCTGACTCTTAATCAGCGGGTCCGGGGTTCGAGTCCCTGGCGGCGCACAGACAGTGAAGGCCCTTCGCAACTGCGGGGGGCCTTCGCATTTTCGCCGGGTCCTGCAGGGTCGGCCGGGGGTCCGGGGGTCGTCCCCCGGAAGATGCAGCATCAGCGGGTCCGGGGTTCGAGTCCCTGGCGGCGCACAGACAGTGAAGGCCCTTCGCAACTGCGGGGGGCCTTCGCATTTTCGCCGGGTCCTGCAGGGTCGGCCGGGGGTCCGGGGGTCGTCCCCCGGAAGATGCAGCATCAGCGGGTCCGGGGTTCGAGTCCCTGGCGGCGCACAGACAGTGAAGGCCCCTCGTGAGAGCGAGGGGCCTTTCGCATTTCCGGTTGTGCCCGATCGGCACCACCGCTATCCCACCGCCCGCGTACCACCCGCCGTAGTGATCTTCACCGTCCACGCCCCGGAAGCCGTTCGGCCCTCCACCTCCACGCGGACTCCCTCCCCCGGCACCGTGAAGCTCTCACCCAGGGCGACCGGGGCGTCCGCGAGCGGGGGATACACCGACTCCTCCCAGCAGGCCTCGCTGCGGGGATGGGCGTCGATCACCTGGACCGGGCCACTCCCGGACTCGGTCCGGCTGCGCACCCGGTACACCAGCACCCCTTGCCGGCAGGTCTCCACGTCGTTGCCCACCGGGCCGCGCACCTCGAAGGCGAGGGCGCTCTCGGCGCCGGTGCGGACGACGGCGAGCTTGGTGCCGTGGCCCAGCCCGAACCCCGGCACGGTGCCGTAGGAAGAGCCTGAGGGAGCGTAGGAGGAGCCGGACGGGTCGGAGGAACCGTCCGTGCCGAAGACACTGTCCGCCCCGGCCGCACCCGTCCGCGGCGGCGCCCCCGGCCCCGCCGACAGTGGCTCAAGCGTCAGCCGGACGGCCCCGGCGCCGCCGCCCTGTACGCACACCACCTGCCGCGGCTCCAGCCAGCCGAGCTTCCACTTGTGCCAGCCGAACAGGTCAGGGGACATGCCGAACTGGCTGCCCATGAGGTCCCAGTCACCGACGTACGTGTCCCAGTCGCCCTTGCCGTCCACCGGACGGTGGTACAGGTCGGGCAGGTCGAAGACATGGCCGGTCTCGTGGGCGAGGACCAGCCGGTCCGGCGGATGGTTCTCGAACACCGTGACGACGCGCCGGATGTCCGTGCCGTCGGCCCGCAGCGGCGTCTCCAGGTTCACGACCTTCGTGGCGTCCGAGTCGACGCCGGGCGCGTCCGGGTCGGCGACGAAGTACACGACGTCGTAGCGGGAGAAGTCCACCTGCCGGTCCGCCACCGCGAGGGCGTCCCGCAGATAGGCGGCCCGGTCGGCGACACGCCAGTCACGCTGTATGGCGTACGCCGTCGACGGACGCGGCATCCGCAGCCAGTGCCGCAACGGGTGCGGGCGCAGGGTGAATCTGCCGTAGGAGGCACGTTCGAAGAAGCGGGTGGTGGCCGGGAAGTGGTCGGCCGTCAGTTCGGCGGGGGTCGTCAGAGGGGCCGCGTCCGGGAAGGACAGGAACACCATGACCGCGTCGAGCTTGCGGGCCGGACGTGGATAGGCGGCGTTCCAGGTGTCCACGCCCTCCGAGTGGTGGGCGTCGGTGCGCTGCAGGGCACAGGGTGCCGCGTCGAACGGTTCCGCGACCGACGGGCCGACGACCAGGGAGGTCGCGGCGAGCGCCGACATCGTGGTGAACACGGCGGCGGCACTGCGCAGTCGGGGCCTGTCCCGCAGCAGACCCATCCCACGGAGCAGGGGGTTCTGACGCGGCACGTGGACCTCCGGATGCGGTTCGCGGGACACCGCATCCAGCCTGTGTGGGATTGTCGTACTACGTCCTGTTGTGCTGCACCGGACGGGTGAGCGGCCCGCGCGTCCCGTGGAATCGACACCCCCGAATCGCTCACGGAACGTCACAAGTGGTCGAGGGCCCGAAGAAGCTGTCCAGGTGCGAGCAGAAACGATCTGTCGGATGCGCGCGCTGCGCGGGAACACTGGACAGTAGGTGGAAGGGCCGGAGACCAGCCTCTATGATCGGCACACTTTCCTGACACTTTTCCTGCACGGACACAGCCCGGCGGCCGTCCCCCATCCACCCGGCCGACCATTCCGATGAGACCCATCCGAAGATCGAGTGCACTGCGGGAGCGAGCGGTGAGCGGAACGTCCGAAGGGCCGACGCCCGCGGCAGACCTCATCGGGCCGGCCGTCACAGAGAGTAATGCCCTGCCATCCCCTGGTACGGGAGGACCGCCCTACTGGTCGGCCTTCTCCGCCGCGCCCCTGGCCATGGCCGTGGTCGACCGCGACGGCATGGTGGCCGGCGCCAATTCCACCTTCGCCGAGCTGCTCGGCAGGCCCGCCCAGGAGCTGACCGGCACCCCTGCCGCCGACCTGGTCGACCTCGCCTCCGACACGCGGACCTGGCACACGTACCGCGAGGTGCTGCGCGGCCGGCAGGCCGAACTGCTCTGCACGCGCCGCCTCAAACACCCGGAGGGCCACTTCCTGTGGGCCAGGGTCACGGTCGCGCCGCTGCCGGGCGACGAGTCCGGCGGCGTCCTGCTCTCCGTCACCGACATCAGCGCCCACCGCGAACTCCAGGCGCGTGTACGGCACTTGCAGATGCACGACCCGGTGACCCGGCTGCCCAACCGCACGCTGTTCTTCGAGCGGCTGACCGCGGCGCTGGAGGTCGAGTCGTACGACGAGAGCGGCACCACGGGCCGAATCGGCCTGTGCTACCTGGACCTTGACGGCTTCAAGGCGATCAACGACACCCTCGGCAACCGCGTCGGCGACAAGCTGCTGGCGGCCGTGGCCGAGCGGCTCACGCGCTGCGCCGAGCAGGCCGGGTACGCCCGCTCCAGCCCGCCACTGGTGGCCCGGCTCGGCGGCGACGAGTTCGCCCTGCTCGTCGAGGACTCGACGGGGACCGAGCAACTGGCCGATCTGGCCGAGTCGTTGCTGGAGGCACTGCGCGAGCCCTTCGACCTGTCCGGCCGGCGTCTGTCGGTGTCGGCGTCGATCGGTGTCGTGGAGCGGCACGCGGCCGGCACCACTCCGACCGCGCTGATGCAGGCCGCCGACACGACGCTGTACTGGGCGAAGGCCGACGGCAAGGACCGCTGGACGCTGTTCGACCCCGAGCGCAACGCTCACCTCATCACCCGTCAGGCACTCGCCGCCACGCTTCGCGCGGCCGTCGACCGCGGTGAGTTCGCCCTGGAGTACCAGCCGCTGGTGGGCATGGAGGACGGCCGGCTGCGCGGCGTCGAGGCGCTTGTCCGCTGGAATCATCCTCAGTTCGGCGTACTGGCGCCGAATCGGTTCATCGGACTGGCCGAGGAGGACGGCTCGATCGTGCCGCTGGGCCGCTGGGTCCTGGCGACCGCCTGCCGGCAGGCCCGCGCCTGGCAGGTGGCGCACCCGGACGAGCCGCCGATCTTCGTGAGCGTGAACGTCGCCGTGCGCCAGGTGTGGGACTCCGACCTGGTGTCGGACGTGGCGCGGATCCTGGAGGAGACCGAACTCGCCCCGCATCTGCTCCAGTTGGAGCTGACCGAGTCGGCGGTGATGGGTTCGTCGGGCAGGCCCCTCCAGGACCTCCAGGCGCTCAGCGACATGGGTGTGCGCATCGCCATCGACGACTTCGGCACCGGCTACTCGAACCTCGCGTACCTGAGCCGGCTGCCGGTCTCGGTCCTGAAGCTGGACGGCTCGTTCGTTCGGGGCTTCCAGTACGAGAGCGAGAACAGCGCCGCCGTCCCGCCGAACCCGGCCGACGAGGTCGTGGTCGAGGCGATGATCCAGCTCGCCCACCGGCTGGGTCTGACGGTCACCGCGGAGTGCGTGGAGACGATGGCGCAGGCTTCACGGCTGCGCCGGATCGGCTGCGACACCGGCCAGGGGTGGCTGTACTCACGGCCGGTGTCGCCGGATCGCATCTCCGAGCTGATGGGTGCTCGCGTCTGACACGTGCGGCGTCCGGTCAGGCGGCCGGCAACCCGTAGGCGTCCGCGATGAGTTCGTAGGAGCGCAGGCGTACGTCCATGCCGGGCGCGTTGCTCGTGATCATCAACTCGTCGGCGCCGGTGCGCTTCTGGAGGTCGTCGAGTCCCGCACGGACCTCGTCGGGCGTGCCGTGGACGACGTTGGCGTTCCAGGTCTCTACGAACTCGCGCTCCATCGGGCTGAACTCGTACGCCTCGGCCTCCTCCGGGCTCGGTATGAGGCCGGGGCGTCCGGTGCGCAGGCGGACCATGCCGAGGGCGGCGGCCCGTACCTGGCGGCGGGCCTCCTTCTCCTCGTCGGTGGCCAGGGCGGAGACGCCGATGAGGGCGTAGGGCCGGTCGAGGACGGCGGAGGGCTGGAAGGACTCGCGGTACAGGTCCAGGGCCGGGATGGTGTTGCGGGCCGAGAAGTGGTGCGCGAAGGCGAACGGCAGGCCGAGGACGGCCGCGAGGCGGGCGCTGAAGCCGGAGGAGCCCAGCAGCCAGACCGGCGGGCGGTGCGGGGACTGGACGCCGCCGGGCGAGGTCGCCTGGACCGGGCCGGGGACGGCGTGGATACGGCGGTAGGGGTGGCCGTCGGGGAAGTCGTCGTCGAGGAAACGGGTGAGCTCGGCGAGCTGCTCGGGGAAGTCGTCGGCGCCCTCGTTCAGGTGGTCGGTGCGGCGCAGGGCGGCTGCGGTGGCGCCGTCCGTGCCGGGGGCGCGGCCGAGGCCGAGGTCGATCCGGCCGGGGGCCAGGGCCTCCAGGGTGCCGAACTGCTCGGCGATGACCAGCGGGGCGTGGTTCGGGAGCATCACGCCGCCGGAGCCGAGGCGGATGCGGTTCGTGTGGGCGGCGAGGTGGGCGAGGATCACCGCGGGTGAGGAGGATGCGACGCCGGGCATGGAGTGGTGTTCGGCGACCCAGAAGCGGTGGAAGCCGCGGGACTCCGCGAGGCGGGCGAGGTCGACGCTGGTGCGGAGCGCGTCGGTGGCGGTGTGGCCGGCGCTCACCGTGACCAGGTCCAGTACGGAGAGGGGGACGGGGGCGGTGCCCTGTGCCTCGCCTCGGGTCTCGTCTGCCGTCACCGGTGCCTCCTGCCGTTTTGCCGTGCGGTGTACGTCAGCGGTTAACAGGAGGCCGTCTCCGGTTTATTCCCTCGCCCTCGCTGAATCGGAGGGCGTCCGCGGTCCCACTACACCTGCACGATCGGCTCCCGGGTGAACAGTTCTCCCAGTGCCGGGGCGTTCACTCGGCGGTCTGTCAGGCGTAGGGCCTCCCATACCGTGACCTGGTTGGCGGTGAGGACCGGTTTGCCCAGTTCGTTCTCCAGGGCCTGGATGTGGGCGGCCGTGTGCAGGGCGGTGTCCGGGAGGAGGACCGCCTCGGCGTCGGCCGTGTCCGCCTCCTTGGCCAGTGCGAAGACCTCGGCCTCGCCCCAGGTCCCGACCTCCGCCGCCGTGATGATCCCGGAGCCGCGCACCGCCGTGACCTCGGCGCCCGCGTCGGTGAGGAAGCGGGCGAACAGCGCGGCGACGTCGTCCGGGTACGTCGCCCCGATCGCCACCCTGCGCACGCCCAGCTCCTGTGCCGCGTGCGCGAAGGCGAAGGACGTCGAGGAGGCCGGCATGCCCGCCGCGACGGCGAGGCCGCGCACCTGCTCGTGGGCGCCCTTCCAGCCGTAGACGAAGCTGCCGCTGGTGCACGCCCACACCACCGCCTCGGCGCCGGTCAGCCGCAGTGCCTCCACGCCCGCGGCGAGGCGCTCGGCGGAGCCCATCCGCAGCAGGGCGTCCACCCGGTGCGCGTCCTCGCCGATGTCGGTGTGCACCAGGTCGATCCGGATGTCGCTGGCGAGCAACTGCTCGATGCGCGGATAGTCGTCCTCGGCGGAGTGGCCCGGGTAGAGAAATCCGAGTGCGGTCATGTCAGCCTTTCTACTGCTGTTCCTGCTCGGGAACATCCGGCACGTCCGGGAGCACGGGCCCGCTCGGGGTCGCCGGATCGATCCTCGCCGCCGGGTCGATCAGCGCCTGATAAGGCCCCACCGCGCGAGTACCCAGCCTGCGCAGCGCAGCCCACATCGTCACCTGGTTGGCCGAGAGAACCGGGATGCGCAGCTCCGCCTCCAGTTGGGGGATCACGTCGTAGGTCGGCAGATTGGTGCAGCTGATGAACAGCGCGTCGACCCGGCGGCGGCCCACGGCCTTGCGTGCCATGCCGGCCACGTCGCGGTAGGGCACCTTCCAGATGTGCCGGGTCAGCCCCATGAAGGCGCACCCGGTGACCACCACGCCCGCCTCGGCCACGTACTCCTCCAGCGCCCGGGTCACCGACACCGTGTACGGCGTCACCAGCGCCACCCGGCGCACCCCGAGCTCGGTCAGCGCCTCCAGCAGCGCACCCGACGTGGTGACCGACGGCACCGCGCCGGCCCGGGTCATCGCCTCGCACATGGCCCGCTCGCCGGCGATGCCGCCGACGAAACTGCCGGACGTACAGGCGTAGGCGACCACCTCGGGTGCGATCGCGGTCAGGGTATGGACGCCGTCGCTGAGCGTCTCGTGCTCACTGACCAGACGGGCCAGATCGAGGCTGACCTCGACCGGGACGTAGGGCGTCCGGGTCAGGTGCAGCGAGACCTCGTCCGGCACCCAGCGCCACAGTTCGCGGTCCAGGGCGAAGTCGAAGGGGGCGACGACTCCGACACCGCGCTGCGGGCGGGGGCCGCCGAGGAAGGAGATGTCCATGGCGTCCATGGCTGGCACCGCCCTCACTACGAGATACGGGTGAGCAACGGACCGTACGTACGCCCGTGTTGACGAAGGTAGGTTCGGGTGCGAGCGTGGTCAAACCTCGCATGTCAGACGGCCATCCCTTCCAGTAAAACTCCGAGAAACGGCCCCCGCACACCCCCGGGCTCAGCCCTCGCACACCTCTGGAGAAGCGACCCCGAATGACCTCACCCGCCCCCGGTCCCTCCCCCGCCTCCGGCACGCCGCCCACGCTCCTGGTCCTCGACGCCGAGCCCCTGCCCCGCCTCGGCCGCCTCACCGGTCGCGCCCGGGTCGAGCACGCGGACGAGTCGACCCTCGCGCAGCGGCTCCCGCACGCCGACGTCCTGCTGGTCTGGGACTTCACCTCGCACGCCGTGCGCCACGCCTGGCCCGGCGAGGGCCCGCGGCCGCGCTGGGTGCACACGGCGAGCGCGGGCGTGGACCACCTGATGTGCCAGGAGCTCACCGACTCCGAAACCGTGGTCACCAACGCGCGCGGGATCTTCGACCAGCCGATCGCCGAGTACGTCGCCGCGCTGGTGCTGGCGATGGCGAAGGACCTGCCGCGGACCCTGGACTTCCAGCGCGCCCGGCAGTGGCGACACCGCGAGGGGCAGCGCGTGGCGGGCACGCGTGCGTGCGTGGTCGGTTCCGGTCCCATCGGCCGCACGATCGCCCGCACGCTCAAGGCCCTCGACGTCACCACCGCGCTGGTCGGCCGGGTGCCGCGCACCGGCATCCACGGCCCCGACGACCTCGACCGGCTGATGTCCCGCGCCGACTGGGTGATCGCGGCGGCGCCCCTGACCGAGCAGACACACGGCATGTTCGACCTGCGCCGGTTCGGCGTCATGCAGCCCTCGGCCCGGTTCATCAACATCGGACGGGGGCAGCTGGTGGTGGAGGAGGCGCTGGCCGAGGCCCTCGACAAGCGCTGGATCGCTGGGGCCGCCCTTGATGTGTTCGAGCACGAACCCCTCACCCCGGACAGCCCGTTGTGGCAGCTGCCGGGCCTGATCGTCTCCCCGCACATGAGCGGGGACACCATCGGCTGGCGGGATGAACTCGGGCGTCAGTTCGTGGAGTTGTACGAGCGGTGGGAGGCGGGCAGACCACTGCTGAACGTGGTCGACAAACAGCGCGGGTACGTACCCGGACGCTGACGTCAACGGCTGGAGGGCGCCCCATGACGGATCTCACCGCACTGACCGCCGTACAACTCCTCGACGGCTACCGCAAGGGAGACTTCAGCCCCCTCGACGCCACCCGCGCCGCGCTGGAACGGGCCGAGCGGATCCAGCCGGAGGTCAACGCCTTCGTACGGCTCACCGCCGACGAGGCTCTCGCGCGGGCCGGCGAGTCGGCCGAGCGCTGGCGGCGCGGCGAGCCGGCCGGTCTGCTCGACGGCGTCCCGGTCACGGTGAAGGACATCCTGCTGCTGCGCGGGTCGCCGACCCTGCGGGGCTCGAAGACCGTCGCGGACAAGGGCCACTGGCAGGAGGACGCCCCCTCGGTGGCCCGGCTGCGCGCGCACGGCGCGGTGTTCCTCGGGAAGACGACGACGCCCGAGTTCGGATGGAAGGGCGTCACCGACTCACCGCTGTCCGGCGTCACCCGCAACCCCGTCGACCCGACCCGCACCGCGGGCGGCTCCAGCGGCGGCGCGGCGGCGGCCGTGGCGCTCGGCGCGGGTCCGCTGGCGCTCGGCACGGACGGCGGCGGCAGTGTCCGTATCCCGGCGGCGTTCTGCGGCGTCTTCGCCCTGAAACCGACGTACGGCCGGGTCCCGTTGTACCCCGCGAGCGCCTTCGGCACCCTGGCGCACGTCGGCCCGATGACCCGTGACGCGGCCGACGCGGCCCTGCTCCTGGACGTCATCGGCGCGCCCGACTCCCGCGACTGGTCGGCGCTCCCGCCGGCCCCGGGCTCCTTCGCCGCGGCCCTGTCCGGCGGGGTGCGCGGCCTGCGCGTCGCCTACTCCCCGTCCCTGGGCGGCCAGGTGGCGGTGCGCCCGGCGGTCGCGGCTGCGGTGCGGCGGGCGGTGGAGCGGCTGGCGGGGCTCGGGGCGTACGTCGAGGAGACCGACCCGGACTTCACGGATCCGGTGGACGCCTTCCACACCCTGTGGTTCACCGGGGCGGCCCGGGTGACCCAGCATCTGGGGCCGCACCAGCGGGAGTTGCTCGATCCGGGCCTCAGGGAGATCTGCGGCGTCGGTGCCCGGATGTCGGCGCTGGACTATCTGGCCGCGGTGGACGTCCGGATGGAACTGGGCCGCCGGATGGGCCGCTTCCACGACTCCTACGACCTCCTGCTCACCCCGACCCTCCCGATCACGGCCTTCGAGGCGGGCGCCGAGGTCCCGAAGGGGTCGGGGCACCGCCGGTGGACCGGCTGGACGCCGTTCACCTACCCCTTCAACCTGACCCAGCAGCCGGCGGCCACCGTCCCCGTCGGCCCAGACGGGGACGGCCTGCCGATCGGCCTCCAGATCGTGGCCGCCCGCCATCGCGACGAACTCGTCCTGCGGGCGGCGCACGCGCTCTACGAGGCCGGCATCGCCCGGCTCACAGCCTGCGGAAGCTGAGCGACTCGCCCAGGGCCCCCGACCGCCACAGGTCGTTGCAGCCCTGGGCCATCTCCTCGAGTCCCTCCACGATCTGGCCCCAGACGATGCCGGGCACCCAGCCCACGTCGCCGTTCAGCAGCAGGTTGTTGCGCTCGTAGAACAGGGCCAGGTCGACCACCGTCGTGCCGGCGCGGACCTCGCGGTCGTAGCCGTAGGACTTGGTGCCCAGCTCCGTACCGGCGAAGGCGAAATAGCACAGATCACCAGGAATTGGGGTGACTGTCGGATTTTCCAGGGGCGGCTCCGTTTCCGCGAAGGGCGGGAAGAGGGCGTAGATCTCGTTGCGGGCGTATTTGGCGTGATAGACGTCGCCGGTCAGGGGCAGGGCGTCCCAGACGGCCGCGCAGGTGAGCGGGGCGCGGTCGTCCAGGAGTTTGGCCGTGCAGTGGATCTCGCGCTTGACCAGTGACACCTCGATGAACCGATCAGTCATGCGTTCCAGGGTGCATACATCGCATCGTCTCGGGTAGCCGCGCCGCCATGGCTCCACCTAATGGGAACGACAGAGACACACCTGGGACCACGCGCCGGTCGCTGCTCGCGGGGGTGGCGGCGCTCGGTGCGCTGGGGGCCGCCGGCTGCTCGCGGGTGGCCACGGCATCGACCGAGGACGGCGGCGACCTGCTCGACCGGCTCAGGGCGGCGGGCGTCGTACGCCTCGGTATCGCGGGAGAGATCCCCTTCGGCTACATCGACAGGAACGGAGACCTGACCGGCGAGGCGCCGGAACTGGCCAAGGTCATCTTCAAACGGCTGGGCGTCGACAGGGTGCAGCCCGTGCCGACCGAGTTCGGATCGCTGATCCCGGGTCTGAACTCCCAGCAGTTCGACGTGGTGGCCGCGGGGATGTACGTCAACCCCGAGCGCTGCGAGCAGGTCATCTTCTCCGACCCCGACTACCAGATGCTCGACTCCTTCATCGTGCGCAAGGGCAACCCCAAGGGCCTGCACGACTACAAGGACGTCGTCGAGAAGAAGGCCAAGTTCGCCACCGGGACCGGCTACGCCGAGATCCAGTACGCCGTCGAGGCGGGGTACGAGGAGGGCGACATCCTGATCGTGCCGGACCAGGTCGCGGGGCTGAACGCCGTCGAGGCGGGGCGCGTGGACGTCTTCGCCGGTACGGCGCTGACCACCCGTGAGGTCGTCAAGAAGTCGGCCAAGGCGGAGTCCACCAAGGCCTTCGCGCCCCTCGTCGAGGGCAAACCGCACGTCGACGGCGGCGCGTTCGCGTTCCGGCCGACCGAGACGAAGCTGCGGGACGCCTTCAACGTCGAGCTGGCCAAGCTCAAGAAGAGCGGCGAACTGCTGCGCATCCTGAAGCCGTTCGGCTTCACGGAGAACGAGATGACGGATCTGACCGCGAAGGAGCTCTGCGGCGGATGACCTCAGGACTCTGGGAACTCGTACTCAAGGGGATATGGACCACCGTCCAGCTCCTCGTCCTCAGCGCGCTGCTCGCCGCCGCGGTGTCCTTCGTGGTCGGTGTCGCGCGGACCCACCGGCTGTGGGTCGTGCGCTTCCTCGCGGGCTTCTACACCGAGGTGTTCCGCGGGACCTCCGCGCTCGTGATGATCTTCTGGGTGTTCTTCGTGCTGCCCCCGGCCTTCGGCTGGCAGCTGGTGCCGCTGTGGGCGGGCACGCTGGCCCTGGGCCTGACGTACGGCGCCTACGGCTCGGAGATCGTGCGCGGCGCGCTGAGCGCCGTCGACCCGGCGCAGAAGGAGGGCGGGATCGCGCTCAGCTTCACGCCCTGGCAGCGGATGCGTCTGGTCCTGCTGCCGCAGGCGGTGCCGGAGATGATCCCGCCGTTCTCCAACCTGCTGATCGAACTGCTCAAGGGCACCGCCCTGGTGTCGATCATGGGCATGGGCGACCTGGCCTTCAGCGGCAACCTGGTGCGCCTCGCGCTCCAGGAGAGCGCGGAGATCTACACGTACATCCTGCTCATCTACTTCGTGATCGCCTTCCTGCTCACCCGCGTGATGCGCGGGCTGGAGAAGAAGCTCAAGGCAGGGGTCGGGAAGGCCCCGGCGCGCGGCGTGACCGCCGATGAGTTCAAGCGCGCGCAGACCACCGGCGTCGGAGGTGCGGTGTCATGAAGTGGGACTGGAACGCCGTGAGCGACTTCATGCCGTACTTCTGGGACGGTCTGCTGGTCACCCTCCAGGCACTCGTCCTGGGTTCGCTGATCTCGTTCGCCCTGGGCCTGGTGTGGGCCCTGCTGATGCGTACGCCGACGCGCTGGGTGCGCTGGCCGGTGGGAGTGGTCACCGAGTTCATCCGCAACACCCCTCTGCTGGTGCAGCTGTTCTTCCTGTTCTACGTGCTGCCCGAGTGGGGCCTGACCTTCTCGGCGCTGACCACCGGTGTCTTCGCGATCGGCCTGCACTACTCGACGTACACGATGCAGGTCTACCGCGCCGGCATCGAGGCGGTGCCGGTCGGCCAGTGGGAGGCCGCGACGGCACTGAACCTGCCGATGACCAGGACGTGGCGGATGGTGATCCTGCCGCAGGCGATCCGCCGCGTCGTGCCTGCGCTCGGCAACTACGTGATCTCGATGCTCAAGGACACGCCGCTGCTGATGGCGATCACCGTCCTCGACATGCTCGGCCGGGCACGGCTGTTCTCCCAGGAGAACTTCCAGTTCACCGAGCCCCTCACCGTGATCGGGGTGGCCTTCATCCTCATCTCCTACCTGGCCTCCCTCCTCCTGCGAGCCCTGGAGCGACGTCTTGTCCACTGACATCCAGCACAACCCTGAGAAGAACCCCGCCGAGAGCCGCTCCAACGGCGAACTGATCCGTCTCGAGCAGGTCACCAAGCGGTTCGGCGACAACACCGTCCTCGACAACCTCGACTTCTCGGTCCAGGCCGGCAAGCACGTCACGCTGATCGGACCGTCCGGATCGGGCAAGACCACGATCCTGCGGCTGCTGATGACGCTGACCAAGCCGGACGAGGGCCGGATCACGGTGGACGGGCAGCAGCTGTTCCCCGCTCCCGAGAAGCAGATCCGCGAGGTCCGCAAGAAGATCGGGATGGTGTTCCAGCAGTTCAACCTGTTCCCGAACATGACCGTGCTGCGCAACATCACCGAGGCGCCGGTCACCGTGCTCGGCATGCCCAAGGACGAGGCCGAGGCGCGCGCCCGTGAGCTGCTGGACATGGTGGGCCTCGCCGACAAGTGCGACGCCCGTCCGACCCAGCTGTCCGGCGGCCAGCAGCAGCGGGTGGCGATAGCGCGGGCGCTGGCGATGCGTCCGCAGGTGCTGCTGCTCGACGAGGTGACGTCGGCGCTGGACCCGGAGCTGGTCGCGGGTGTTCTGGACCTGCTGCGGGACATCGCCCGCACCACCGACATCACGATGCTCTGTGTGACCCACGAGATGAATTTCGCCCGGGACATCTCGGACCAGGTCCTGATGTTCGACTCCGGCCGGGTCATCGAGTCCGGCACCCCGGAGAAGATCTTCAACGACCCCGAGAACGACCGAACACGGGAGTTCCTGAGCGCTGTGCTGTGACTCTTCGCGAGGCCCTTGACTGCGGCATATGCCAGAGTGCTACCACCGCAGTTGAGGGCGCCGCGATCTCGTCAACAACCGCTCAACTCAAGCCTCTTGCCCGTTATCGTGAAGGGGACTGACTCACTCGAACCGGGCCCGATGAGAAGCGACGTGCGACCGCAGGGGGAACCGTGGCGCTCCAGCACGAGTCGACGACGCCGTACCACTCGGTCCAGGACGCCCTGCGCGTCCTGGAGACCGTGGCGCGGCACAGCACCGGAGTCACCGAAGCCGAGCTCACCCGGCATACCGGTATAGGCCCGGGGCGCCTGACCGGCCTCCTCCGGATGCTGCGCCGCGAGGGCTATGTCGAGCAGATCGCCGACGGGGCGTACGTCACGGGTGACGCCCTGGCCCGCCTCGGTTCCGCCCAGGGCCGTGAGCAGGCCCTGCGGGACAACCTCCAGCACACCCTGGACCGGCTGCGGGACTCCGTCGGTGCCGCCGTGTACATCAGCCGGTACATCGACGGAGAGGTCAAGATCGACCAGTTCGCGGCCGGGCCTGCCACCCCTGTGGTCAACGAGTGGGTCGACTTCCGCTTCTCCGCCCACGCCACCGCGATCGGCAAGAGCCTGCTGGGCCAGCTCGACCACAACGGCCGGCGCGACCATCTCTCGCGGCACAAGATGGCCCGTCTCACCTCGCGCACGATCACCAACGACCGGGTGCTGCTCTCCCGCCTGGAGTCGCAGCCGCCGACGGTCCCCCACCTCGACCTCCAGGAGTACGCGGTGGGCACGGTGTGCGCCGCCGTCCCGATAACGGCCGGCTCCTCGGTGGGCTGCCTCGCCCTGTCGCTCCCGGTGGAGCACGCGCACCGGCTGCGCCAGGCGGCGGACGCCCTGAACCGCAGCGCCGCGCCGGTGCTGCTGTCGCTGGCGATCCAGTCCTGACCGGCCCGCTCCGCGGTGGTCCGAAGCACCCCTGCGGACCAGGTAGTATTTTCTTCGTCGCCGCCGCGAAAGGCACAAAGTCGCGGTCGGCGCGAGTCATGCGCCGCTAGCTCAGTTGGTTAGAGCAGCTGACTCTTAATCAGCGGGTCCGGGGTTCGAGTCCCTGGCGGCGCACAGACGAAAGGCCTCTCGTGGGAGCGAGGGGCCCTTCGCTTTTACCCCGGATCCTGTGGGGTCGGCTGGGGGTCCGGGGGTCATCCCCCGGGAGATACAGCATCAGCGGGTCCGGGGTTCGAGTCCCTGGCGGCGCACAGACGAAGGGCCTCTCGTGGGAGCGAGGGGCCTTTCGCTTTTACCCCGGATCCTGTGGGGTCGGCTGGGGGTCCGGGGGTCATCCCCCGGGAGATACAGCATCAGCGGGTCCGGGGTTCGAGTCCCTGGCGGCGCACAGACGAAAGGCCTCTCGTGGGAGCGAGGGGCCTTTCGCTTTCACCCCGGGTTCGGGCCTCTCGTGGGAGCGAGGGGGCCTTCGAGGTATGTCAGGGTGTCCGCCTCCGTGAGTGGGCGGTAGGTCCGCTCGCCCGGTGGGCGCCACCACACCGGATCGGCGCAGCGCGGCCCCTCCCGTCTGAGGCCGGCCCGATGGATCTTGTTCGTGGCGGTCACCGGCATCCGCTCCACGACCCGCACGAACCGGGGCGCCATCTTCGTCCCCAGGTCCGGCTGGGCCAGCAGGAACCCGGCGAAGGCGACCGGGTCGAACTCCCCGGCAATCGTCGCCATGACCTGGTCCCCGGTCACCGGATCCGGCACCGCGTACACGGCGACGGCGGACGCGCCCTCGTAGCGGGCGAGGATGTTCTCGATCATCGCGGCGGACAGGTTCTCCCCGTCGACCCGCAGCCGGTCGTCGCCGCGCCCCGCGAAGTACAGATAGCCGTCGGCGTCCCGGCAGAACAGGTCCCCGGTCCAGTACCAGCCCTCGCGCCGCCGCTCGGCCTCCGCCTCGGGATTGCGCCAGTACCCCTCGAAGGGGTTCGACCCCTGGTTGACCAGCTCACCGATGGCCGCGTCCCCGTTGACGAGCCGTCCGCCCGCGTCGAAGATCGCCTGCGGACACTCCTCACGGGTCCCGGGGTCCAGGACGACGAGACCGGGCGCCGCCCGCCCCACGGCCCCCGGCGGCGTTCCCGGCGACCACTGCACGGCGGCCCCGCCCTCGGAGGAGCCGTACCCCTCCACCAGCCGTACCCCGAACCGGCGCTCGAAGGCGGCGGCGTCCACGGCGCCCGCCTCCGTGCCGAAGCCGAGCCGCAGCGGGTTGTCCCGGTCGTCGGGGCGCGGCTCGGTGGCGAGGACGTACTGGACGGCCCGACCCACATAGGTGAAGTACGTCGCCCGGTAGCGCCGGACGTCCGCGAGGAAGTTCGACGCCGAGAACCGGCGGCGCAGGGCCACGCCCGCGCCGGCCGCGAGGGCGGGCGCCCAGTCGGCGATGACCGCGTTGCCGTGGAACATCGGCATGCAGATGTAGTGCACGTCGTCGGGCCGCACCCGGAACTGTTCCGCCAGGGAGTACCCCGCCGCGGCCAGCCGCCCCTGGCTGCAGATCGCGGCCTTGGGGGCGCCGGTCGAGCCGGAGGTGAAGTACAGCAGGAGCCGGTCGCGCGGGTCGGCGCGGGAGGGGTCGGGCCGGGTGCCGGCGTACGGGGCGAGCAGGGCGTCGTATTCCGGCGTCCCCGTCAGCAGCAGGCGTACTCCCGGGAGTTCGATGCCGTCGAGCAGCGGCAGTCGGGACCGCTCGGTGACCAGGACCCGGCACTCGGTGTGCCGGATGTCGCGGGCGAGTTCGGGGCCCCGGCGGGTGGGGTTGATCCCGGCGACCGCGGCGCCGGCGAGGGCCGCCGCGCCCAGCCACATCGGGTACTCCGGGGTGTTGTCGAGGAGCACTCCGATGTGCGGCTCGGCGCCGGGCGGCAGCAGCTCGGCCAGCAGCGCGGCACGGGCGGCGGCGCCGGCGGCCACCTCGTGCCGGGTGAGCGTCCGCTCCTCGAACCACAGCCCCGGCCGGTGGTCGCCCCACCCTGCCGCCACCAGCTCCGCGACCGTGCGTGCCGTAGTGGACTCCATGGAGGCGCACCGTAGTTGACACTCCGTCAGATGTGGAGGGCCAAAAGCAAACGAGGGTTCAGAAGCCGCCCATCGCGTCCATGCCCGAGGACATGTCCGTGTAGGTGGCCATGAAGCCGACGCAGAACAGCACGACCACGCCGAGGAAGGTGAGGACGCCGACGGTGGCCGCCGCCTGCCTGCCGTGGCTCGGGCGGTGCGCCGTGGCCACCACCCGCGGGCCGTCGGCGTAGTGGACGGTGACGAAGTCACCCTCGACGGTCGTCCCGGGGCCGTCCTCCTCCTCGAAGCGGACGAGCCGGCCGTCATGGGTGACGAACTCGTACACGTGGTGCAGCGTGGTGTACACGCGCGTGTCCCCGCCGCCGCCGTGACTGGTCGTGTACATCCGCAGACAGCGCGCCTGCGCGGTGAGCCCGCTGTTCCAGGCGCTGCGCAGCTGGGACGAGCGGTACACCACCCGGTACGCCATGAACAGGGCCACGGCCATGATCAGGCCGGGCACGGCGTAAAAGATCACGTCCATCGCACATCCCCCGAGGTCGATACGCCGACCCCGATCGGCCGGCGTGGGAGGAACCTACCCACGCCGGCCTGGGCACTGACTCAAGAGAACCTCAGAACGTCACGTCCGAGCACGCGTAGAACGCGTTGCTCGTGTCGGCGATCGTCCACACCGCGAGGATGACGTGACGACCGCTCAGCCCGGACGGCAGGGTGCCGGTGTGGGAGAGCGTGGACGGCGGCCGCTGCCCGTTGTACGGGACCGTGAAGAACGGCGTGAGGTTGAGGTCCGAGCGGGAGAGGTTGTGGTTCTGGTTCCAGCCCGGCTTGGTGATGTAGTACTTGAAGTCGGTCGTGGCGTGCATCGCGGTGAACTGCCAGCGGAAGGTGTAGCTCTGACCGCCGTTCACCTTGGTTGCGGGCCACGCACCGCCGGACGGCGTCTTGGGCGCGCTGAGCTGGGAGAACTGACCCAGTCCTGCGTTGCAGAGCTGTCCGTCGGCCGGGCCGGAGCCCGGGAAGCCCTTCGGCCCCTCGACGCTCTGCGGCTCCCACTGAATGGAGCCGCAGTTGGTCACGGTGCCGTTCTGACAGAGCTTCTGCCGACTGATGGGGAGATCGGTGTAGCCATGGCTGCTGGCGCCACCGGTGGAGAGCACGAGGGCCCCGGCCGTGCTGAGCCCGAGTGCGGCTGCGTACAACTTGGCCTTTCTGCGCATGCTGCTGCTCCTGGGAACGTGGGGGAAGTTCGGCGAGCTTGCAGGTCTAGACCAAGTCTCAGATTATTGCTGACTGTTGAACATGTCCATACCAATCGAGGGAGATGTTCGAGCGGCCGTCGCGGGGCCGTCAGATCGTCGTCTCGCCCCGTCCCGCGCAGAACGCCACCGTCAAGTCCTTGACCAGCGCCTTGCGTTCGTAGTCGTCCAGCTCGACCAGGCCCCGCATCGTCAGCCGCGTCACCGTGTCCTCCACCGAGTCGACGACCGAGTCGACCATCGTGGCCCGGTCCTGCGCGTCCAGCGCGGCGACCCGGCGACGGTGCATGGCGGCAGCGACCTCGGGCGCGTACTCCACCCGCACCGGCCGCACCGAGAACACCTCCAGGCCGACCGCGTCCGCGTCCCGCACCACCAGCCGGGTCAGTGACTCGCCGGTCGCCTCGACCGAGCCCCGCGGGCCGCCCGGCATCTCCACCGGCACCCGGGCCAGCGCCGCCTCGACACCCTCGCGCAGATACGACTCGTGGTCCTCCACCCCGAGCAGCGCCCGGGCCGTGTCCTTCACCCGCCACACCACCTGGACGACCACCCGGACCGCGACCCCGTTGCCGTCGGCCGCCGGCAACGGCTCGCTGCGCCAGTGCCGCAGCCGGACGTCGACCCGGCGGCGCAGCAGCAGCGGGTTGACCCACATCAGGCCGGTGCGCCGGACAGTCCCGCGGTAGCGTCCGAACAGCCCGAGCACCCAGGCCCGTCCGGTCGACCCGCGGGCCAGCCCGCCGAATCCGAGCAGCCCCAGCGCCCCGGCTCCCGCGTACGCCGCCCACTGCGCCGGACCCAGCTCCGCCCCCGCCGACACCGGCAGTCCCAGCGCCTGCACCGCCGGCGGCGGCAGCACCCCGGCCCACCACGAGGCGGCGAGGCACCCGGCCGCTCCGCAGGCCCCGGCGAGCACGCCCGCGGCGCCGGGCAGCACCCGCGCGGGCCGCTCCACCAGTTCGGGGTCGACCTGTGGTTCGGGACGCGGCTTCGGCTGGACCGGGCGGCGCAGGCGCGGCTGCTCGCCCGTGCCCTGCCGGCGGGCGACGACCGTCGGTCTGAGCGGCACGGACACCGGGCCCGCCTCGTCACGGAACAGCAGATGGACGGGGATCTCGGTGGTCACCTCGTTCTGGATCAGCCGCGCGGGCCGGGCCGGCACCTCGGCCGGTCCGGCGAACCCCTCGGGCTCGGGCGTGTGAGAAGTGGTCGTGGTCATGCGTTGCCTCCAGCCTCCGCGCCAGATGCGTCACAGGAAGGTCGTGCGGCCGTGGTCGTACGGCCTTGGTTGTCGAGCGCATGCGTGCCGGGCCGTTACGCGAACAGTCGCCGCCACGTCTCCGGCCCCGGATAGCCGTCCGCCGCGCCGCCGCGCCAGCCCTGGGTGCGCTGGAACGCCTCGACGGCACGCCGGTCCGACTGGCCCCAGCGCGGGCCCGGTCCGGTCTTGTAGTGCTTGCCGAACCCCTTCTTCACAAGCTGCTTGCCGAGCTGGGTCACGTACTGGTTGTCGGCGCCCGGCCGGAACAGCGCCCGCCCCGGGTAGCCGGGCACCCCGTGCGACGCCGGCTGCTCGGGCGGCGGGGCCGCGGTGGCGGCGGCCGGGATGTCCTTGCCCTTGCCCGTCACCAGCAGCTTCCATGTGCCCGGCCCCGGCACGCCGTCCGCGTCCTGTCCCCGCCAGCCCTGCGCGAGCTGGAAGGCCTGGGTGGCCCTGCGGTCCGCGTCCGACCAGCGGGGGCCCGGGCCGGTGGTGTAGTGGTGGCCGGCGCCGCGCTCGACGAGTAGGCGGCCCAGCCGGGTGACGTGCTTGTTGTTGGCGCCGGGACCGAAGTGGGCCCGCCCCGGGTACGGCGCCGGGCTCTTCTGACTCGCCGACTTGGCGGTGTCCGGCTCGGTGGCACTCTGCTGCCCGGCCTCCGTCTTCGTGCCGGCCTGCTGCCCGGGCTCCGCCTTCGTGCCGGTCTCCGATTTCGTGCCTGTCTGCTGCTCGGTGTCCGGTTTCTTGCCCGTCGAGGTGCCGCTCGTGAGGCCCTTGTACCGGTAGGCGACGTAGCGGTCGGCGTGGTTCCAGTAGGCGTACGGCGTGGACTGGCGCCGGGCGTGCGGCGGAGCCGACTCGTAGGCGATGTAGTAGGTGTGCGTGTAGTCCGTCCAGCCGCCGAAAATGACTACGTGCGAGCCTTTCTGGGGGTCCGCGGGATTATGGAACAGCAGAATGTCACCGGGCTGGAGTTCCTCCTTGGAGATACGGACGCCGTACTGGCCGAGGCTTCCGGTCCATTCGTTTCCGGTGAGGCTCCAGGCCATCGAGACGAACCCCGAGCAGTCCTGCCGGTATCCGTCGGACCAGTACTTGGACATGCTGTACGGCACCTTCGCGGTGACCCATTTCTTGGCCCGTTTGATGATCTCCGCACGGGTCGTCGGCGGCGTCTTGACCGGGCCGGCGGGCTGGGCCGGCCTCCCGCCGGGACCGTGCAGCGGGGCCTTGCCTCCCTGGGGCGTATTGGGCTCGTCACCTGCAGGAACGGCCGGGCGGTCGAGGGTGTGGGGGGCGGCGAGGGCGGGGGCCGTGTGGCCGACGACGAGGGTGGTGGAGGCGGCTGCGGCGAGAATCAGGGCTCGGTGCGCGGCGTGGTGTCGACCAGGTGCGGAATGCGGCAGGACGCGTCTCCAGTGGACACATCCGGGGCAGTCGCAGTCACCCCCCGGATCGATTTCCTCGAATACCGGAGTCCGAGCCTCCATGCGATTCCCCTCACACTCCAGTCGGAAATGTCCGCGGCTGTACACCCCGTCAGTTTCTCAACGGTCTTCCGCACTCGCATGTTGACGGTCCGAATGGTTTACGGCCCCCCGGAAGCCCCGCGCCGCCCCGCCGCCATGGTCGGACCCACCCCCGCAGGTCATGTAGAGTTCACGAGTCAGCAGGCGCCGCTAGCTCAGTTGGTTAGAGCAGCTGACTCTTAATCAGCGGGTCCGGGGTTCGAGTCCCTGGCGGCGCACAGACAGTGAAGGCCCCTCGCAGCAGCGGGGGGCTTCCGCTTTGGACGTAGGTCGCGCAGAGGCGGCTGGGGGTCCGGGGGTCATCCCCCGGGAGATGCAGCATCAGCGGGTCCGGGGTTCGAGTCCCTGGCGGCGCACAGACAGCCAGGAAGCCCCTCGTGCAAGCGAGGGGCTTCCTGCGTGTTTGGCCGGATACCCTCTGGCCATGGCAGCTCGTGACCTGCAAGAGCGGATCAAGAAGCTCATCATCGACCGTCGGCTGGCCTCCGGGGCCCCGCTGCCGACCGAGCCCGAGCTGATGGCTCACCTGGGTGCCAGCCGCAACTCCGTGCGCGAGGCACTCAAGGGTCTGCAGGCGATGGGCATCGTGGAGATCCGGCACGGCTTCGGCACCTACGTCGGCGCGATGTCCCTCGCCCCCATGGTCGAGGGCCTCGCCTTCCGCACGGTCGCCGGACACCACCGCGGCGAGGACACCCTCCTCCAGCTCGTGCAGCTGCGGGAGGCCGTGGAGACGGGGCTGGTGGCACGGCTCGCCGGCCGGCTCCCGGACACCGACCTCGTTGAACTGGACGCGCTCGTCGACCGTATGGAAGAGCAGGCCGCACTGGGCGGCGACGGCATCGCCGAGACCGACCGGGCGTTTCACGCCACCCTCTACCGAGGGCTGGACAACGCGTTGCTGGGCGAGGTCATGGAGGCGTTCTGGGACGCCTTCCACCGGGTCCACACCGACCTCGGGGGTGCTCCGCAGGAGCCCCTGGTCACCTGCCGGCAGCACCGGGAGATCGTGGACGCGGTGCGGTCCGGCGACGCGATACGGGCGGAGGAGGCGATACGGGAGCACTTCGGCAACATCCGCGCGCGTGTGTCCACAACGAATACACAACACCCCCACAGGTGCCACAATGAGCGCGTATGACCGGTAAACACCTCGTTTCGCATCTTGCGATCATGCGGAACGCCGTAGAACCCTGGGGAGGGGTTTACCAAGATGCTGCGGATTCGCGGCAGTTGGGGGGCAAGAAACCGGTTGCCGGTTTTTTCGGGGAGTAGGGGGCCCCGTTCATGACCGCATGCCGAGGGGGGCATGATGCAACCGGAAGGTCGCGTTTCCATGTCTAAGGTGTGGAAGATGTGGTGACTGCGGCCCACCACTGATACGCCTGTGAAGGTCGAGGGGGATCGACACAGTCGTAAAGGAACCGACAGACACGCGGTGACCTGCGTGTGGGGGGATGACTCATGACGTCGACGCCGACGGGCGCCCGGCAGAACTTCGACCCGTCTCAGACCACCCAGCTACGGGTGCCTTCGCAAACGCGGACCGGCACATTCCGCCGGATAAAGAAGACGCTGCCGAAGTATGACTACGAGCACTACAGCCGGCTGGCCGGTCCCCTCACCCAGCCCGATCCGAACAAGCCGTACCGGGTCCAGTACCGCTCGCTGATCTCGCAGGAGCCGCACCGGATCAGGGTCGCCCTGATGCTCGCCGCGGCCCCGGTGCTGTCGCTGGTGCTGCTGTTCTGGCTGCTCCAGCCCGAGCACTGGACCGAACGGGACTACCCCGCCTTCGACTTCCTGCCGGCGCTCGACATAGTCATGCTCGTCTCGATCGGCCTGATCGAGTTCTTCCGCTGCATGAACGTGCTGTCCAACGCGCACGCCACGCTGGTCGCCCGCGACCCGATCCCGGTGGTGCCGGAGACCGGCACGAGAGTGGCCTTCCTCACCTCCTTCGTGCCCGGCAAGGAGCCGCTGGAGATGGTGACGAAGACCCTGGAGGCGGCCGTCAAGCTGCGCCACCGGGGCCTCATGCACGTCTGGCTGCTCGACGAGGGCGACAACGCGGAGGTCAAGGAGGTCTGCGCCCGGCTCGGCGTGCACCACTTCTCCCGCAAGGGCGTTGCGAAGTGGAACCAGGCGAAGGGCCCGCACCGCGCCAAGACCAAGCACGGCAACTACAACGCCTGGCTGGACGCGCACGGCGACAACTACGACTTCTTCGCCTCGGTCGACACCGACCACGTGCCGCTGCCGAACTACCTGGAGCGGATGCTCGGCTTCTTCCGGGACCCGAACGTCGGCTTCGTCATCGGCCCGCAGGTCTACGGCAACTACGACAACTTCGTCACCAAGGCCGCCGAGTCCCAGCAGTTCCTCTTCCACGCGCTCATCCAGCGCGCGGGCAACAAGTACGGCGCCCCGATGTTCGTGGGTACGTCGAACGCCGTACGCATCAAGGCGCTCAAGCAGATCGGCGGCCTGTACGACTCGATCACCGAGGACATGGCGACCGGCTTCGAGATCCACCGCCACAAGAACCCGGCGACGGGCAAGAAGTGGCGTTCCGTATACACGCCGGACGTGCTGGCCGTCGGTGAGGGCCCGAGCGCCTGGACGGACTTCTTCACCCAGCAGATGCGCTGGTCGCGAGGGACGTACGAGACGATCCTCAAGCAGTACTGGAAGGGCTGGTACTCGCTGCCGCCGAGCAAGCTCTTCAACTACACGATGATGATCATCTTCTACCCGATGTCCGCCCTCAACTGGATCCTGGCGGCGCTGAGCTGTGCGCTGTTCCTGGGCCTGGGCGCCTCGGGTGTGAACATCGACCCGACGATCTGGCTGATGCTCTACGGCAACGCCTCCGCGCTCCAGATCGGCCTGTACGTCTGGAACCGCCGCCACAACGTCTCGCCGCACGAGCCCGAGGGCTCCGGCGGCGTGGCCGGCATGGTGATGTCGGCGCTGTCGGCGCCGCTGTACGCGAAGGCGCTCTTCGACTCGATGCTGCGCCGCAAGAGCAAGTTCGTCGTCACTCCGAAGGGCGATTCCGCGAGCCCCGACCGGTGGTTCGGCACCTTCCGCTACCACTGGTACTTCATCGCGATCTTCGGCGCCTCGATCGCCGCCGGTTTCGTCTACGGCCACTCGCACCCCGCGATGATCACCTGGGCGATCTTTGCCATGCTGATCACGGCGACGCCGATCTTCGCCTGGCGCTACATGCTGCGTCAGGAGAAGAAGAAGCCCGCCGCGACCGTGCCGGCCCAGACCGGGCCGCAGGACGCGGTGGCGACGGGCGCGACCGCGGCTCCGTACCAGCCGCAGCCGATGCCCGCGCACGCCACGCCGCCGCACACGCCCCACGGCCAGCAGAAGCCGAGCTGGGCCGCGTCGGGCAGCGGCGGCAATGACCAGACGATGCAGATCGCCCTTGGTGGACTTGGGGGACGTAAGGAATGAACGACCGTGCAGGCCGCCGCCGCGCCCGTCGACTCGCGATAGGCACGGCGGTGGTCATCGCGCTGGCCGGAATGAACGGGCCGTGGCTCTATCGCGTCGGCACCGAGAAATACCACCAGTACCAAATCAACAAGCCCGAGTACAAAGCCGAGAACGGCAAGTGGGAGATCGTCGATTTCCCCGAGGAGTACCGCCTCAACACCATCCACGCGGCGCTCCTGCACACCGGCAAGGTGCTGCTGATCGCGGGCTCGGGCAACAACCAGGACAACTTCGACGCGAAGAAGTACGACACCCGGATCTGGGACCCGGTCAAGGGCACGATCAAGAAGGTGCCGACGCCGAACGACCTGTTCTGCACCGGCCACACCCAGCTCTCCAACGGCAACCTGCTGATCGCGGGCGGCACGAAGCGGTACGAGAAGCTCAAGGGTGACGTCACCAAGGCCGGCGGCCTGATGATCGTCCACAACGAGAACCCGGACGAGCCGATCACACTGCCCGCGGGCACCAAGTTCACCGGCAAGGAGAACGGCAAGACCTTCGTCTCCAAGGACCCGGTGCTGGTGCCGCGCGCGAAGAAGGTCTTCGACAAGGCGACCGGCGAGTTCCTGCGCAACGACCCCGGCCTCGGCCGGATCTACGTCGAGGCGCAGAAGAAGGGCGCCAAGTACGAGACCGGCACCCAGGACAACTACCGGATCCAGGGCCTGTCCGGCGCCGACGCGCGCAACACGTACGGCATCGCGCAGAAGCTCGCCCTCGACAAGAAGGACTTCCAGGGCATCCGGGACGCCTACGAGTTCGACCCGGTCGCCGAGAAGTACATCAAGGTCGATCCGATGCACGAGGCCCGCTGGTACCCGACGCTCACCACCCTGGGCAACGGCAAGATCCTCAGCGTCTCCGGCCTCGACGACATCGGCCAGCTCGTACCGGGCAAGAACGAGGTGTACGACCCGAAGACCAAGAAGTGGACGTACCTGACGAAGCTGCGGCAGTTCCCGACGTACCCGGCGCTGTTCCCGCTGGAGAACGGCAAGATCTTCTACTCGGGGTCGAACGCGGGCTACGGCCCGGACAACGTGGGCCGTGAGCCGGGCATCTGGGACGTGGACACCAACAAGTTCAGCAAGCTGCCCGGTCTGAGCGACTCCAAGCTGATGGAGACCTCCGGCACGGTGCTGCTGCCGCCGGCGCAGGACGAGAAGTACATGGTGGTCGGCGGCGGTGGCGTCGGCGAGTCCAAGCAGTCCAGCGAGAAGACGCGGATCATCGACCTGAAGGACGACGCCCCGAAGTTCGTGGACGGGCCGTCGCTGGAGAAGGGCACGCGGTATCCGCAGGCTTCGGTGCTGCCGGACGACTCCGTGCTGCTGTCGGGCGGTTCCGAGGACTACCGGGGCCGCGGCGACTCCAACATCCTCCAGGCGCACCTCTACCGTCCTGGCGCGAGCGAGCTCGACCGGGTGGCCGACCCGCTGGTGGGCCGTAACTACCACTCGGGGTCGATCCTGCTGCCCGACGGCCGGGTGATGTTCTTCGGCTCGGACTCGCTGTACGCCGACGCGGCCAACACCAAGCCGGGCGAGTTCGAGCAGCGGATCGAGATCTACACGCCGCCGTATCTCTACCGGGACGCGCAGCCGTCACTGTCGGGCGGGCCGCAGACCATCAAGCGGGGCGGCACGGGGACGTTCACCTCGCAGCACGCCTCGTCCATCGAGAACGTACGGCTGATCCGGCCGAGCGCGTCGACGCACGTCACGGACGTGGACCAGCGGTCGGTGAAGCTGGACTTCAAGAAGTCCGGCGACAAGATCACGGTGGCTGTGCCGACGAACCGGAATCTGGTTCCGTCGGGGTGGTACATGCTGTTCGTGACGGACGATCAGGGGACGCCCAGCAAGGCACAGTGGGTTCGAGTGCCTTGAAAGCCTTAACGCTCCCGCACCTTGTACTTCGGGTGCGGGAGCGTTGTGGTTTCTCGCGCACACGCGGCGGAGCCGCATATGTCACGGCCCCGCGCCCCTAGGGGGTTGTGGCTTTCGCGAGTTTCAAGGCGTACTCCGCCCACCACTGGCCCGCCTTCGGGCCGCCCTTGCATTCGCCGTCCGACTCTCCGGGGCGTTTGACCCAGACGTAGGCGTCGACCAGGGGGTCGGACGTCTTGGTCGTCGGGGTCTCGCCGAGCGCGCGGCCGGGCGGGTTGCACCAGCGTTCGTTCGGGTCGCCCTCGGTGTAGGGGCCGTTGCCGTTGCGGCTGGTGTCGATCACGAAGGGCTTGTCGCCCACCTTGCCGGAGAGCTGCTTGCCGTACGCGATCGAGTCCTTGGTCGTGTAGAAGTTGGAGACATTGACCGAGAAGCCGTCGGCCTGGTCGATGCCCGCCCACTTCAGGGGCTCGAAGATCTGGTCGGGATGGCCCCAGCCGGCGTTGCCCGCGTCCACGTAGACCTTGGTGTTCTTCAGCGACTTCAGCTTGCCGATGGCGCCCTTGAGGAGGTCGTAGCGCTCCTCGTGGAACTCGTCCGGGGTGCAGCCGTCCACCAGGTGCAGCAGCGCGTCCGGCTCCAGGATCACCGTCGCGGCGCGGTCCTCGATGCCCTTGGCCACACCGTCGATCCAGTCCCGGTAGGCGTTGCCGTCGGCGGCGCCGCCCTGGGAGTACTGGCCGCAGTCGCGGTGCGGGATGTTGTAGAGGACCAGCAGGGCCGTACGGCCCGCCTTGTCGGCGGCCTCCGTGTAGCCGCGTGCCTCGTCCTCCGGGTTCTCCGGGCCGATCCACTCGCCGGTCGGCTGCTGGGCTATCTTGCGGATCTGCTCGGCGTCGTCCTTCTTGCCGCCCTTCTCGTAGTCGGCCACCTGCTCGGCCGCGTTCCCGTCCGGGTTCACCCAGAACGGGTCGGTGCCCTTCGGCTGTTGGGTGATCCCGGCGCCGGAGTTGTCGTCCGGTTCGTCTCCGTCCCCGGAGGAACAGCCCGCGACCAGCAGTGCCGCCCCCAGCAGCATCGCGGACGTCCGCGCGCGAGCGCCCCTCCAGGCCCCCCTCTTCAGGTACATCCAGCTCCCCCTCGGGTGCTTTGTTCCAAGGCTCAATCCTGACATACGTGTCCTGGGGCGAACGAGGTCGCCGAGCCTTGTCGGGGAGCTGTTACAGCCACTATGACGACTTCCAGGGGGCGGGGCGCCGGCGTGCCCGCCGGCGGGACAACAGGGGAGACAGGGAAGGGGAGTGTGCGGTCATGCACCAGTCCACCCGGGAGATACGGCTCGCCGAGGCGTTGGTGGAGTCGGCGGACACGCTCGTCGAGGAGTTCGAGGCCGCGCACCATCTGTCGCGCGTCGCCGACCACTGCGTACGGCTGCTGCCCGCGCGGGCGGCCGGGATCATGCTGGTCGACGACGGCCGGCCGGTGGCGCTGGCGGCGGGCCGCGCGGACCGGGAGATCGTGCTGGAGCTCCTGGCGGCGCAGCACCGCGGCGGGCCCGGTGCGGACTGCTGCGGCTCGGGCCGGCCCGTGCCGCCGGTGTCGATCGGGGCGGCCCGGGCCGCGGGGCGCTGGCCCGAGTTCACCGAGCGGGCCCTCGCCCATGACATCGCCGTCACCTACGCGGTCCCGCTGCGCCGCCGGGAGCGGGTGCTGGGCGCGCTCAACGTCTTCGGGCCCGCCGTGCCCGGCGGCTCCCCGCCCGACGACGGCACGACGCTGCGGCTGGCGCAGCTCATCGCGGACTGCGCGGCCCTGGGGCTGGAGAACAACAGCGCGTACACGCAGTGCCGCACCCTGGCCGGTCAGTTGCAGCAGGCCCTGTCGAGCCGGGTGCGCATCGAGCAGGCCAAGGGCATGCTCGCCGAGCGCTGGAACACGGCCGCCGACGATGCCTTCGTGGCGCTGCGGCAGTACGCGCGCCGCCATCAGCTGTCCCTGGACCGGGTGGCGCGGTCGGTCATCGACCGGGTAGCGGACGACGCCGAGCTGCGCCGGGCGGCGGAAGGGGGACGATGACGGACACCCCTGACGGCCGCCGGCGACCTCTCCGGGCCTCTGACGCGCGCTGCTGGGCCCCTGGCACTTGCCTCTAGGCCCCGGGCGGTCTTCCGTTCTAGAGTCGTCCCCGGACGACCCCAGCCCCCGGTCGGCCCGTCTCCACTGGTCTCACAAGGCCTCCCGCGCCGGACGCCGGGTTACTCCCGCAGCCCGAGCGCCCGCGGTCGAGGACCGGCCCGGTCGGCGGCTTCGGGGGGAGCAGGTCGCCGATCGGGCCCGGTGCGTCCCGCTCTCCCCTCACAGCCCCGTGCCCGTCAGGTACGCCGAGACGACGACGTTCGCCGAGTAGGCGCGGGCCGCCCGGTCGAAGGTGCCGGCGCAGGTGATCAGGCGCAGTTCGGCGCGGCCCGGCCGGTGGGCGCCGTAGACCTGGTGGGCGTCGAAGTTCTCCCGGGAGACGACACGGACGTCGTCCACGGTGAACTCGGCGACCCTGCCGTCGTCGCGCAGCACCCGCACCGTCGCGCCGGGGCGCAGCATGCCGAGGCGGTGGAAGACGGCGGGCGCGCTCTCGGTGTCGACGTGGCCCACCATCAGCGCCGCGCCGACCGCTCCGGGCTTCACCCCGGCCGCGTACCAGCCGACGGCGCCGGCCTGCGCGTAGGGCGGCGGATCGATGGCGGCGTGCGCGTCGAGCCCACGGGCGACGACCGGTGCGCGCAGGTCGAGCGCGGGGATGTCGAGGCGCTGCGGGAGTGCGTCGCCCAGCGGGCGGGCGGCGGGCGGCAGTTGGACGGAGGCGGGGCGTCCGACGGCGGCGACGTCGCCGGACACCGGGGCGGCCGCGCCCTGGCGGACATCGGTGACCTCTCTGCCCCACAGCCACAGCCCGAGCAGCAGCACGGTCCAGGCGACGCCCATGAGGATCCGGCCGCGGTGACCGGAGTTCTCCTGCTCGGCCATGGTCAGCGCGGCCGTCTGCCGCGGCGGGCGCTGCGCAGGGCGACGGCCGTGGCGGCGACGCCGGCCAGGATCAGTCCGGTCACGGTGTGGGCGGTGCCGGGGCCCTCCTCGCGGGCGTCCACCATGGCGAGCCGGGACGTGCCCCCGCCGCCGGCCCGGACGGGGGCCGTGGGAGAGGCGGAGGAGGCCGGCTGCGGCCCGTGCCGTACGGAGTGTCCTGCGGCCTTGGCGGCGACGGTGACGGCGCCCGTGCGGGAGGTGTCACCGCAGGCGACCTGGACGCCGTAGCTGCCGGCCCTGGCGGTGGAGCGGACGCGGCTCTCGCCGACGAGCTCGCCGTCGCCGACGACGGTGAGGCGGGCGTCGGCGACGAACGCCTTGGAGACGGCGGTGGCGGTCCGCTGCGGGCATCCGCTCACCCGCAGGGTGACGTCGCCGCCCGGCTGCGGGGACGACGGACTCAGCGAGACGCCTCCGTCCGTCGCGTGTGCCGCCGGGGTGAAGGCGACCGCCCCCAGGGCGGCGATCGTACAGAGAGCGACCCGCAGTGATCCCATCGTGAACCTCCAGATACCTGGAGGCTCCCCCCGTGGGACGGGCCCCGCATCCTCAGCGGGGCCCGCATTGCTCCGTACGGGTCATGTCGCGGGTGGGAGGGGTTGAGGCGGGTGCCGCCCCGGACCGGCCCTAGACCCGGTCGACGAGGTCCGCGATGGAGTCGACGATCTTGGAGGGGCGGTACGGGAAGTTCTCCACCTGCTCCGGCCGGGTCAGGCCGGTGAGGACCAGGAACGTCTGCATCCCGGCCTCGATGCCGGCCAGCACGTCGGTGTCCATGCGGTCGCCGATCATGGCGCTGGTCTCGGAGTGGGCGCCGATGGCGTTCAGGCCGGTGCGCATCATCAGCGGGTTCGGCTTGCCGGCGAAGTACGGCTGCTTGCCGGTGGCCTTCGTGATCAGCGCGGCGACGGCGCCGGTCGCGGGCAGCGGGCCCTCCGTCGACGGGCCGGTCTCGTCGGGGTTGGTGCAGATGAAGCGGGCGCCGGCGTTGATGAGCCGGACGGCCTTGGTCATGGCCTCGAAGGAGTAGGTGCGGGTCTCGCCGAGGACGACGTAGTCGGGGTCGTGGTCGGTGAGGATGTAGCCGATGTCGTGCAGCGCGGTGGTCAGGCCGGCCTCGCCGATGACGTAGGCCGAGCCGCCGGGGCGCTGGTCGTCGAGGAACTTGGCGGTCGCCAGAGCCGAGGTCCAGATGTTCTCGACCGGCACTTCCAGGCCCATGCGGTTGAGCCGGGCCTGCAGGTCACGCGGGGTGTAGATCGAGTTGTTGGTGAGCACGAGGAAGGGCTTGCCGGACTCGCGCAGCTTCTTGATGAAGGCGTCGGCGCCGGGGATCGGAACGCCCTCGTGGATGAGCACACCGTCCATGTCGGTGAGCCATGACTCGATGGGCTTGCGGTCTGCCATGGTGCTGTGACTCTCCTGGCCTGCGTACGGGACGAGCTGGGGGCGCCGGAACCACGCCGTACCGACGCCCCCAGGGTAATCAGGACTGGCTGATCCTGACCCCGTCGATCACCCAGTACCAGTTGTTGGACCCGGTGTAGCGGAACCGGAAGCTCACGCCGGTGGCCCCGGCGGGGACGTCGACGGTCAGCGACTGGGGCTGGGAGACGACGTCGGAGGTGTAGTTCTTGACGACGGCGGGGGTGCCGCCGTTGAAGGACGCGAGGACCTGGGCCTGCTGGGCGCCCTCCTGCCGGTAGAGGGTGGTGAAGTCCAGCCGGACCCTCGACCAGCCGGTGACGTCGTACGCGGGCGTGACCAGGGTCGAGTCGTAGGGGCCGGAGAAGGTCCTGTCCGACCACTCGTCCGAGTCGGCGACCGCGAACACGCCGCGCGCGCGGACGTTGAGCTCGCGCCACTGGTCACGCTGGGTGCGGGACCAGAACTCGTCGGTGGCGAAGGACCAGCCCCGCCACTCGGTCGTTCCGCCGGTGCCCATGGCGTTGTTGATGACGGACCAGCCGCTGGGCGTGGTGTGCGTGAAGCCGAGCACGCCGACCGGGATGCCGGTCTCGTCGACCCGCCCGGTCAGGGCGGGCCGCAGCGCCTCGAAGGGGTCGGTGGAGCGTTCCTGGACCGGCTTGCCGTCCAGGCCCCAGGCCGGATCGGGCGTGATGCCGAGCTGCTTCAGGACGGTGGGTACGACGTCGACCAGACGGGTGTCGATCGGGCGGGCGCCGGCCGCGATGCCGGGCCCGGTGGCCAGGACGAAGGTGCGCCGCTCCTCGACCGAGGAACCGCCGTGGCCGCCCGCGTCGAGGTGGCCGTGGTCGGTGGCGACGACGACCGTCCAGCGCTCGGCGGCGTAGGAGGGCCGGGCCTTGATCGCGGCGCGCAGCCGGCCGACGTAGGCGTCCTGCACGGCGATCTGGTCGAGGTAGGCCTGGCTGCCGGCGCCCTGGTTGTGGCCGACGATGTCGGACTGGCCGAAGTAGACGAACAGGACGTCGGGGTTCTGGTCGCGGATGATCGCCTCGGTCTCGGCGGCGATGGTGGCGTCGTGGCCGGTGTAGCCGTCGCGGTCGCCGTCGAGGACCAGCTTCGCGTCGGCGCCGGGGGTGACGGTGCCCTGGGCGTCCAGGGGCTTCCAGTCGACGGCCGCGTACGTGGACAGCGCGGGCCGTACCTGGGCCAGGCGGGCGAGGAAGCCGGGGTACTGGCCGTACTTCTTGCCGGCGAAGGTGTTGTCCTTCACGCCGTGCTTGTCGGGCCACACGCCGGTGGAGACGGTGGACCAGCCGGGGCCGGAGGACGTGGCGGCCATCGGGCTCGCGTACAGCAGCGAGGTGCCGTACGTGCCCTCGCTCATCATGGCCTTCAGGTGCGGGGCGTTCGCCGCGTCGATGCGGTCGTGGCGCAGGCCGTCCATGCCGATGACGAGCACCTTGTCGTTGCTGGTGCCGTTGGGGAGCGTGGGGACGGCGTGGGCCTGCGAGGCGGTGGCGGCGCCGAGGGCGACGGTGGTGGCGGCCGCCGCGGTCGCGGTGAGGACGGTGCGGCGGGACAGGTGTGACGTCACGTGATCCTCCTGGGGACGGGAGTGCGGGCATGACAACGCCCCCGGTGGTGCCAGGGGCGTTGCGGTGGTGCGGCCGTGCGGGTGTGGCCTTGGTGATATGACCCTCGTGTGTGGCCTTGAGGGGGCGGGTCAGCTGCCGGTGGCCGACTTCCAGGCGTCGACATACGTCGTGAGGTTCTTGTCGATGTCGTCCCAGTCGGGCTCGAACACCTCCACGCCGTCCATGAGTCCCGCGAGCGCGATCGCGTTGCCGTCGGTGGCCTTGACGTCCCCCCGGGCGCTGAAGCCGCCGCCGATCTCGCTGACCTGCCGCTGGGCGTCCTGGCTCAGCATGAAGTCGAGGAGCTTCCGGCCGTTCTCGGTGTGCGGGGCGTCGGTGACGAGGCCGGCGGCGTAGGGCAGGGCGAAGGTGGTGGGCCTGCCGCCGTCCTTCGCGGGGAACCAGATGCCGAGGTTCGGCATGGTCTTGGACTGGGCGAAGTTCATCTGGACGTCACCGTTGGCGACGAGGAGTTCGCCCTTGTCGACCTTGGGGGCGAGCTTGCCGGTGGAGGCGGACGGGCCGACGTTGTTGGACTGGAGCCTGCCGAGGTAGTCCAGGGCGGGCTTCTGGCCGCCGAAGTCGTGCATGGCCTTGATGAGGACGGCGGTCCCGTCGCCGGCGACGCCCGGGGTGGAGTACTGGAGCTTGTTCTTGTACGTGCCCTCCAGCAGCTCGTCCCATGTCGTGGGCGCCTGCTTCAGCTCCTTCTTGTTGTAGACGAACCCGAAGTAGTTGTTGACGACGGAGGTCCAGGTGGCGTCGGCTCCTTTGTCGGCCCCGCTGACCTGGTCGGAGCCCTTGGGTGCGTACTTCTGGAGCAGGCCCTTGCCGTCGGCCTGCTGGATGAACGGCGGGAGCGTGACGAGTACGTCGGCCTGCGGGTTGCGCTTCTCGCGGGCGGCGCGCTGCACCATCTCTCCGGAGCCGCCCTCGACGTACTCGACCTTGATGCCGGTCTGCTTCTCGAAGTCCTCGAAGATCCGGTCGTACCAGCCGTCGCCGTCCTCGCCCTTGAGGCCGTCGGCGCTGTAGACGGTGACGACCTTCTCGTCGGAGGCGGCGGAGCTGCCTCCGCAGGCGGACAGCAGCGGGGTGGCGAGGAGGGACAGGGTGATGGCGAGCCTGAGGGTGTTTCTGGGCATGACGGGGTGAACTCCTTGCACGGGGAGGGGCGTCGGGGTCAGCGGTAGGAGGCTTTGGTGCGCACGCGGGAGACGGCGAACAGGGCGAGCAGCGTCGCCGCCATCAGGACCACCGCGAGGGCGGACCCGGCGAAGAGGGCGCCGCGGTCGGTGGCCGCGTAGATCAGGACGGGCAGCGGGGTCCAGTCGGGCGGGTAGAGCATCATCGTGGCGCTCAACTCGCCCATGGACAGGGCGAAGCAGAGGCCGGCGGCGGCGGTGAGCGACGGCAGCAGGAGGGGCAGCCTGACCCGCACGAGGACGTACGCGGGCCGGGCGCCGAGGGAGGCGGCGGCCTGCTCGTAGGCGGGGTCGAGTCGGGTGAGGGCGGCGGACACGGACTGGTAGGAGAAGGCCGTGACCAGGACGGTGTGGGCGAGGATCACGATCCAGCGGGTGCCGTTGAGCAGGAACGGCGGTTCGGAGAAGGCGACCAGGATCGCGAGGCCGACGACCACCGAGGGCACGGCGAGCGGGAGGACGAACAGCGCGTCCATGACCCTGCGGTGACGCTTCTTCAGGGCCGCCGCGGCGAGGGCGGCCCAGGTGCCGGCGACCAGGGCGAGCACGCTCGCGGCGGCGGCCGTGGCCAGGCTGTTGGTGAGGGCCTGGAGTGCTTCGCCGCGGGTGGCGGTCGCGTAGTGCGCGGTGGTGAAGCCGGAGGGCAGCACGCCCGACCAGTTGGTGGCGAAGGAGGCGCCGAGGACGACGAGCAGCGGCAGGGCGAACAGGGGCAGGAACAGGACGAGGAACAGGGCCCATACGGCCCACCTGGCCCCGCGGCTATGCACCAGCACGGCGGCTCACCACCCGGTAGAGGCCGTACAGGCCCACGGAGATCAGGACGTTGACGACGGCGACCACGCAGGCGCCCGGGTAGTCGGACTCCAGGATCGCCTTGCTGTAGACGAGCATCGGCAGGGTCGTGACGCCTTTCGCGCCGGTGAACAGGACGATCCCGAACTCGTTGAGGCACAGGACCAGCACGAGGCTGCCGCCCGCGGCGAGGGCAGGCAGGGCCTCGGGCAGGATCACCCGGCGCACGATGCGCAGGGGGCGGGCGCCGAGCGAACTCGCCGCCTCCAACTGGGCGGTGTCCAGCTGGGAGAAGGCCGCGAGCAGCGGTCGTACGACGAAGGGCGTGAAGTAGGTGACCTCGGCCAGCAGCACACCCCAGGGGGTGGTGAGGAACTGGAACGAACCGACGATTCCTGTCGTGCCGTAGATGAACAGCAGGGCGAGCGTGATCAGGAAGGACGGGAAGGTGAGGAAGACGTCGACGAAACGGGCGACGATCCTGGCGCCCGGGAACGGCACGAAGGCGATGACCAGCGCGAGCACGAAGCCGAGGACCAGACAGCCGGCGGTGGAGGCGACGGCGATCCACACGGTGGTCCACAGCGCCTCACGGAAGGCGGCCGAGGCGAAGACGTCGGCGTAGGGCTGGAGGGAGGTGCCGCCGGAGTCGGGCCGGAAGGACTGCCGGACGACGAGGGCGAGGGGGTAGAGGAAGAGGAAGGCGAGCAGAACGACTGGCGGGACGGCAACCCCCCAGGGGCGCGGGGCGCCGTTGAATTTGCGGCTACCGCCGCGCGGGCGCGACCAACCCCCACCGCGCCGCAGCCGACGAACGACCTCATCCATCGGTCACTCCCGCAGCCAGCAACGTCGCATCTTCCGGCGAGAAATGCAGGGTCACGGAGTCCCCGTGAGCAGGCGGCGCCTTGAGCTCCCGCAGATCGGCGATGACCTGATGGCCGTCCACCTCGACGTACAGCCGGTGCGTGGCCCCCCGCCACTGGATCTCCCGTACCGTCCCGGCGAGCCGGTTGGGCCCTTCGCCGAGGCCGACGAGGTGGGGCCGTACGCACAGCGTCGCCCTCGCGCCCGGCGCCGCGCCCTCCGTGTCCACCTTCAGCTCGCCGCCGCCGAAGGCCACGCCGCCCGAACCGACCGTCACCGGCAGCAGGTTGGCGTTACCGACGAAGGACGCCGTGAACTCGTTGCCGGGCGCCCGATACAGCTCCCTCGGCGTCCCACAGGCCCGCAACCGCGCGCTGTCCATCACCGCGATCCGGTCGGCGAGGGTGAGCGCCTCGACCTGGTCGTGGGTGACGTAGAGGATCGTCACGTCGGGCAACTCGCGGTGCAGCCGTGCCAGTTCGGCGAGCATGCCGGAGCGCAGGCGGGCGTCGAGCGCGGAGAGCGGCTCGTCGAGGAGGAGGACGCCGGGGCGGATGGCGAGCGCGCGGGCGATGGCGACGCGCTGCTGCTGGCCGCCGGACAGCTCGCGCGGGTGGCGGCGGGCGTAGCCGGCCATGCCGGTCATCTCCAGTGCCTCGGCGACCCGGGTGCGGATCTCGGCCCTGGGCACCTTGGGGCTCTTCCGCGCCTTCAGTCCGAAGGCGACGTTCTCCTCGACCCGCATGTGCGGGAACAGGGCGTACTGCTGGACGACCATCCCGATGCCGCGCGCGTACGGCGGCAGGCCGGTGACGTCCCGCCCGCCGAGGAACACCCGCCCGGAGGCGGGCCGTACGAACCCGGCGACCGCCCGCAGCGCGGTGGTCTTGCCGGATCCGGACGGCCCGAGCAGTGCCATGACCTCGCCGGGCTCGACGGTGAGGTCGAGCGAGTCGAGGACGACGTTGCCGTCGTAGGCGACGGTGACGGAGTCGAAGCGGATGCCACCGTTCACGTCCCCTCCTTGGCGAGCAGCCGCGGCAGTTCGGCGACGGAGCCCAGCACATGGGTCGCGCCGGCCGACCGCAGCGCCTGCGTGTCGTGCGCGCCGGTCAGGACACCGGCGACCAGGCCCGCGCCGGCCCGGACGCCGCTGAGCATGTCGTAGGAGGTGTCGCCGACGACGGCGACCTGGCCGACCGCGTCGGCGGCCCCGGTCCGCAGGAACGCGGCGAGGACCATGTCGGGGTACGGCCGCCCCCGGCCCCCGGCGTCCGCCGGGCACAGCGTGAGGGGGACCAGGTCCTGCCAGCCCAGGGCGGCCAGGATCGCGTCCTGGGTGGGGCGCGCGAAGCCGGTGCTCAGTACGACGGTGCGGCCCTGGGCCGTGAGTTCCTCGACGGCCTCGCGGGCGCCGGGCAGGGCCGCGACCTCACCGCCGTCGACGAGACCGGCGTACGCGGCCTCGAAGGCCCCATTGGCCTCCCGCGCCTTCGTCTCGTCCCCGAACAGGTGCCGGAAGACGGAGATCTTGGACTCGCCCATGGTGGCGCGGACGTGGTCGATGCCCGCCGCGGGGTCGGCGCCGACGTGGCGTGCGGCCGCCGCGAAGGCCCGCTCGACGAGGCCGCCGTCGGCGACGGTCGTGCCGGCCATGTCGAGGACGACCAGCCGGATGTCCTGATGGAGCGTCATGTCTGTCACCAGCCCAGTTCGTTCGCGGTCGTCTCGGCTATTGCGGGCGAGCAGGTCATGCCGCGCCCACCGGGCCCGGTGACCAGCCACACACCGTCGCGCACCTGCTGCCGGTGCACCACCCGCCCCGGGTCGGTGCACTGTGCGTACACCCCGGCCCAGCGGCGCCGGACCTTCGGCAGGGGGCGGCCGAGGAGGGACTCGACGACCTCGGTGAGGTGGTCGTAGGGGTCCTCGACGGTGTCGAAGGCGAAGGGGTGCTCGTACTCGTGGGTGTCGCCGATGGTCAGCCCGCCGTCGGCGCGCTGCACCATCAGCAGCTGCATCCGGTGGGCCGCGGCGGTCTGCGCCTGCGCCTGGCCGGCGTTGAGGGCGTCGAGCGCGTCGGAGGCGTAGGCCGGGTAGTAGCGGAAGCTGTCCGCGTCGGCGACCGAGGTGGTCAGCGGTTCGCCGAGCGGGTCGGTCTGCATCATCTGGAGGCGGACGCGGCGCACCGGCAGGTCGGGCCCGGCCAGTGCGCGGACCAGGCCGCCGAGCCAGGCGCCGGTGCACAGGACGACGGCGTCGCCGTGATGCACGTCGCCGTGGTCGTCGCGGACGGCCCCGGCGCCGACGACCTCGCGGACCTCGCGGCCGGGCAGGAACGTGTAGTTCGGGGACTTCAGGAGCTCCTCGCGCAGGGCGAGCTGCGCGGTGCGCGGCTCCACGGCGGCGTCGCGCTCGCAGTACAGGGCGGCGGTGAACTCGCCGCGCAGGGCGGGGTTCAGGGCCCGCGCCTCGCCGGGGGTGAGCAGCTTGTGGCCGCGGGCGGCGGCGTCCTCGCGGGCCACGGCGGCCTCGGCGACGGCGAGCTCCAGGTCTCCGCGGACGGGGGTAAGGGAGCCGTTCGGCCGGAAGCCGAGGCCCGGCACGCGGGCGCCGATCCCCTCCCACAGCTCCCGGGCCCGCAGGGCGGTGGCCAGTTCCTCGCCGCCCGCGCGTCCGCTCACCCAGATCTGCCCGAAGTTGCGCAACGACGCGCCGCGAGCCTCCGCCTCGCGCTCGATCTGTACGACCTCATGGCCGCGTTCCACTGCCTGCCAGGCGTGCATGGTGCCCACCACGCCGGCTCCGACGACTGTCACTCTCACGACGGCAACGCTCCTCGGGATCGGGGAACCGGAAGGGACCGGCTCTCAACGAGAGCGTGAACTGGCTATCACGTTTGGGCTAGACCCGTTACCTGTTCGTGATATTCAGGGGATGATGAAAAGGGATGTTTTCCGGACTTCTCAGCCTCGGAGATGGGTGCTGAACGAGAACCGGTCACCGCGGTACAGCGACCGCACCCGCTCCAGCGGCCGCCCCTCGGTGTCCCGTGAGATCCGGTGGATCAGCAGCATCGGCAGGGCGGGCGGGGTGCCGATGAGCAGCGCCTCGCGCGGGGTGGCCAGGACAGTCTCGATGCGTTCGTCGGCGTCCCCGAATCCGATGCCGTGGCGGTGCAGGAAGGCGTAGAAGGAGGAGTCGGGGTCGAAGTCGACGTCCAGGCGCGGCACCCGGGCGACGGCGACGTACGTGCTCTCCAGGCCGACCCGTTCGTCGTCGGCGAGCAGGACGCGCTCCAGGTGCCAGACGGGTTCGCCGCGTTCGAGGCCGGCCTCCGCGGCGAGGGCGGCGGGACAGGGGAAGCGGTCGAGCGTGACGAGGGTGCGGCCGGGGGTGCGCCCCTGCCGGCGGACGCCTTCTGTGTAGCTGGCGAGGGACAGGGGCTGTTCGAGCTTGGGCCCGGCGACGACCGTGCCCCGGCCCTGCCGCCGCAGCTTCCCCTCCAGCACGAGTTCGCGGATCGCCTGCCGGACGGTCTCGCGGGCGACCTCGTACTCCTCGGAGAGGTCGCGCTCGGTGGGCAGCGGATCGCCTTCGCCGAGCCGGCCGACGAGGTGGTCGAGCCGGGCCTTGACCGCGTAGTACTTCGGGATGCGGCCGTGCTCCGGGATGCCCTGGCGCACGGGGGCGCCGGGGGCCTGGTCGTTCGGGTAGTCCACGCAGGGATCGTCGCAGACGGGACGGGCCGCCGGGTCGGCGCCTCCCGGCGGCCCGGGTCGCGAGGTGTGACTTCAGCGGCGTCTGCGTACGACCAGGAGGCCGGCGCCGGTCAGCAGGAGGGCCAGGGTGGCGGTGAGAGTGACGCCCGGGGTCGAGGTGAGGCCGGTGCGGGCGAGTTCGTCGGCGAGGGTGAGCCGGTTGCGGGCCGGGTCGGTGCCTGGCGGGGCCGAGCTGTCCGGGCCCACGGAGGCGGCCTCGTGGGCCTCGTCGGTGGGACGGCCCTGTTCGGCGGCGTCGAACCGTTCGTCCTCGTCCGGGGCTGCCGTGGTGTCGGCCTCGATCCTGAAGCGGTAGTCGTTGGACTGGCCGACCCAGTCGCCGTCGCCCTCGTGCCGCTGGACGACAGCCGCGTTGGCGGTGACCCGGTTCGGTACGGCGTCCGAGGTGACGGCCAGCCGGATCTTCACGGTGACGGTCTTGCGGGGGCCGACGGTGAAGCCGTCGAAGCCGTCGAAGGCGCCGACGAGTTCGTCCTCGTCGGTGGTCTCGAAGCGCACGGCGTGCGGGCGGGCGCTGTCCGGACCGCCGTAGAACTCCAGCCGGGGCTGGGACGGCTTGAGCGCCCGCTTGCCGTCGACCAGGACGACGACCGGGTGGATGCCGGTGCAGGTCCGGGTGGTGGTGTTGGTGAGGTCCAGGTACCAGGTGCCGAATCCGCCGCCGGCCGCGTAGGAGGCGGGGCCGCCGTGGAGGCGGGTGGTGAGGGGGAAGTCCCCGGCGCCGGAGGCGCAACCGGGGAGCGCGGCGGGCGGTTCCGCGGGCACCGGGGGCGCCGCGGCGAGGAGGGCGGCTGCTGCGAGGCAGAGGGGGACAGATGTGTGCAGTCGCATAAACACATGACCATCCCGGGTGGGGGCGGATACGCGGCGACGCCATTCCGTACGGCGCCACAAGTCCCCTCGATCAGCGCACGCCGCTCGACCCGCATGCCGTAGCCCCGGTCGAGCACCCCGCTCTTCCCTCTCAGCCCTCCGCCCGTCCGAACAGCGGTGCCAGCAGCAGTTGGGCGGCGCCCTCGGCGACCCCGCCGCCCTCGCCGGGGGCGACCCGTACCGGTACCGGGTCCTCGCCCGCGCGCCCGGCGCGTTCGTCGAGGACCGCGGCGACGCCCCGTACGAAGGTCTCCGGCGCGGCGGCGACCGTGCGGCCGCCCAGCAGGACGAGGTCGACGTCCAGGAGGGCGACCAGGTTGCCGGCCGCGGTGCCGAGCACACGTGCCGCCTCCGCCGCGTCGCCCCGCGCGACGGCCGCCAGACACAGCGCCTCCACGCAGCCGCGGTTGCCGCATCCGCAGGGCGGTCCGTCCAGCTGGACGACCTGGTGCCCGAACTCCCCGGCTCCCGTACGGGCGCCCCGGTGCACCGCTCCCCCGATCACGAGCCCGCCGCCCAGACCCGCCCCGAAGTGCAGGTACGCGAAAGAGGCGAGGGCACCGGCCTCACCTCCGACGGCGAGGCCGAGCGCGGCGGCATTGGTGTCCTTGTCGACGACGACCGGCAGCGAGAGGCGCCTCGCGAGCACGTCCCGCAGCGGGAAGCCGTTCCACTCCGGGAACCCGGTGACGCGGTGCAGCACACCCCGCCGATGGTCCAACGGACCGGGCAGCGCCACGCCGACGCCGAGCACTTGAGGCCGACGGTCACTGGAACCCCCTGGGGGCGCGGGGAACTGCGCGACCAGCCCCCCGCCACCCGCGCCCGACCGCCCGCCCTCCCCCACCAGCTCCCCCACGACCCGCACAGCCCGCTCGACGACCGTTTCCGCACCGGCCCCAAGATCCAGCGCGGCACTCCGCCGCGCCACCACCGCACCGGTCAGATCGCAGAGCACGGCCGTCAGCTCGTCCCGGTCCAGATGCACGCCCACCGCGTGCCCGGCCTCCGGCACCAGCCGCAGCACCGTGCGCGGCTTGCCCCCGGTCGAGGCCCGCCGCCCCGCCTCCGCCGCGAGCCCGGCCTCACGCAGCCGGGCGGTGATCTTGCTGACCGCCTGCGGGGTGAGCCCGGTGCGCTCGGCGAGTTCGAGCCGACTGATCCCGTCGGGCCCGGCGGTGCGCAGCAGGTCGAGCACGAGCGCGGCGTTGTGACTGCGCAGGGCACCCAGATTCACGCCACCGACCGAGCCGCCGCCCACGCTCCCGCTTCCCGAGCCGCCGACATCCCCATCCGTCCTGCTCACGCCACCCATCACCCGCCCATTCTCCCCCGCGCTTGCACTTTGGCAACAGCGTTGCCAAAGTAGTCCGCATGACTGGCACTCCCGGCACGACCGCTACTCCCCTGCGCGTGGGCCTGATCGGCTACGGCCTGGCAGGCTCCGTCTTCCACGCCCCGCTGATCGCCACCACCGAGGGCCTCGCCCTGGACACGGTGGTCACCTCGAACCCCGAGCGGCAGAAGCAGGCCCGCACCGAGCACCCGGACGTACGCGTCGCCGCCACACCCGACGAGCTGCTGGCCCGAGCCGGCGATCTCGACCTGCTCGTCATCGCGTCCCCCAACAAGACGCACGTCCCGCTCGCGAAAGCCGCCCTTGAGGCCGGCCTTCCGGTCGTCGTCGACAAGCCGATCGCCGGCACTGCGGCCGAGGCACGCGAGCTGGCGGCGCTGGCCGAGGAGCGCGGTCTGCTGCTCTCCGTGTTCCAGAACCGCCGCTGGGACAACGACTTCCTGACCCTCCGCCACCTCCTGGCCGAGGGCGAGCTGGGCGACGTATGGCGCTTCGAGTCCCGCTTCGAGCGCTGGCGCCCGCAGCCGAAGGGCGGCTGGCGGGAGTCCGGCGACCCGGCAGAGATCGGAGGTCTGCTGTACGACCTCGGCAGCCATGTCGTCGACCAGGCGCTGGTGCTGTTCGGCCCCGTCACGCAGGTGTACGCCGAGGCGGTCGTCCGCCGGGCCGGCGCCGCGGCCGACGACGACACGTTCCTCGCGCTCACGCACGCGAACGGCGTCCGCTCCCACCTGTACGTCTCCGCGACGACCGCTCAACTCGGCCCCCGCTTCCGGGTGCTGGGCTCGAAGGCGGGCTACGTCAAGTACGGCCTCGACCCGCAGGAGGCGGCGCTGCGCGACGGGCTGCGGCCCGGCGCCGGCGCGGACTGGGGCGTGGAGCCCGAGTCGATGTGGGGCCACGTGGGTGCCGGGGAGTCCCCGGTGACGGGCGGCGGCCGCGCGGAGGCGACCCTGCCGGGCGACTACCCCGCCTACTATGCGGCCGTGGCGAAGGCCCTGCTGGACGGCGCCCCGAACCCGGTGACCGCCCTGGAGGCGGCCGCCACCCTCGACGTACTGGAAGCTGCGCGCCGTTCGGCGCTCGACGGAGTGGCGGTGACGCTGTGACACCCGGCAAGACACACGGTTCGGAGATCACCCCAAAGTTCCACCCGGAACTCACCCCGCCGCTGGCGGAGCTGGAGGCGCAGGAACGGCGCCTGGTCTTCCCCCGGTTCACCCACGACGACGCCTGGGCGCTGGGCTGCCTGCTGGTCGAGATGGCCCGCGAGCGCCAGGCCCCGGTCGCGATCGACATCCACCGGTCCGGCCAGCAGCTGTTCCACGCGGCCCTGCCCGGCTCCACCCCGGACAACGACGCCTGGATCGCCCGCAAGCGCCGCGTGGTGGAGCGCTACGGCTCCGCCTCCTACATCGTCGGCGCCCGCTTCCGCGCCAAGGGCACGACCTTCGAGGACTCCTCCCGCCTGGACCCCGACACCTACGCGGCCCACGGCGGCTCGTTCCCCATCAACGTCGAGGGCGCGGGCGTCATCGGCTCGGTGACGGTGAGCGGCCTGCCCCAGCTGGAGGACCACCGGATGGTGACGGAGGCACTGGAGCAGTTCCTGAACAAGCAGTAGGAGCAACGCCCCTGCTCTTTGCTTTTCGCTCTTTGCTTTTCGCTCTTCGCTTTTCAGGGGCGCGGGGAACTGCGCGACAGGCCACGACGGGCCGGCACCCGCCGCACTGTGCGCAGTCCCCACCCCTCAGGCGTCCTTGAACTCCTGCCGCTGACGGCCGAGCCCCTCGATCTCCAGCTCCACCACATCCCCGGCCCGCAGATACGGCTTCGGCTCGGGGTGGCCCATGGCCACGCCCGCCGGGGTGCCCGTGTTGATGACGTCGCCGGGATACAGCGTCATGAACTGGCTGACGTACTGCACGACCTCGGCCACCGGGAAGATCTGCTCGGCCGTCGTGCCGTCCTGCTTGAGCTCGCCGTTGACCCACAGTCGCAGGGCGAGATTCTGCGGGTCCGGCACCTCGTCCGCCGTCACCAGCCAGGGGCCCAGCGGGTTGAACGTCTCGCAGTTCTTGCCCTTGTCCCAGGTCCCGCCGCGCTCGATCTGGAACTCCCGCTCGGACACGTCGTGCGCCACCGCGTACCCGGCGACATGCGCGAGCGCCTCCTCGGCCGACTCCACGTAGCGGGCCGTACGTCCGATGACGACCGCGAGTTCGACCTCCCAGTCGGTCTTCGTGGACCGGCGGGGCACCAGCACGGTGTCGTGCGGGCCCACGACCGTGTCCGCGGCCTTGAAGAAGACGACCGGCTCGGCGGGCGGCTGGGCGCCGGTCTCGCGGGCGTGGTCGTGGTAGTTCAGCCCGATGCACACGACCTTGCCGATGCGGGCGAGCGGCGGCCCGACGCGCAGGCCGGTCGCGTCCAGCGCGGGCAGCTCACCGGCGTCCGCGGCGGCCCGGATCCGGCCGAGCGCGGCGTCGTCGGCGAGCAGGGGCCCGTCGATGTCCGGCACGACGCCCGACAGGTCCCGCAGGGTCCCCTCGGCGTCGAGCAGCGCGGGCCGCTCCGCTCCCGCCGTACCGACTCGCAGCAGCTTCATGATCACAATCTCCCTCGATCGCGGGGCGCCCGCCGATGTGTGCAGCCATCGGAGGACTGGTCGATCCTCCAAGGTCCACGGCCAGTCCGCAATACCCGGTTCACGTACTGGACCGTAGGCCGCCCGGCCATCGGTAGAGCGCGGCCCGCTCGACCGCGCTCCAGGTCGTGCTGGTCACCACGTACAGGGCGGCGGCCAGCGGCACGACCGCCACGGTGACCAGGGTGAAGAAGGACATGAACGGCATGACCTTGGTGACGGCCCCCATCCCGGCGAGCGGCTGGCCGTCGGCGACCGGCACCGCCGGATTGGCGGCCATCATCCGCTTCGTACGGCGAAAGTTGAACGCGGCGACGCAGGCGACGATCACGAACAGCCCGGCGTAGACCAGCCCCGCGCCGCCGAACGCCCCGCCACTGCCGAGCGCGTCGGCCCACCGGTCGCCGAGGGGTGCGGCGAAGAGCTGGTGCGAGAGCAGTTCGTTGGCCCGGCCGCCGATCGTCGTGTTCGAGAACAGGTGGTAGAGGACGAAGAAGGCGGGCAGCTGGAACAGTCCGGGCAGGCATCCCGCCAGCGGCGACACCTTCTCCTCGGCGTGCAGTTCCATCACGGCCTGCTGGAGCTTCTCTGGGCTCTTGGCGTGCTTCTTGCGCAGCTCGGCGATCTTCGGCTGCAACTCGGCCCGCGCCTTCTGCCCGCGCGCGGCGGCCCGGGACAGCGGATGGACGAGCAGTCGTACGAGCGCGGTGAACAGGATGATCGCGGCGGCGGCCGCACCGGCGCCGAACAGCGGGTCGAGCAGATCGGCGAGCCGCTGAACAAGGTCGGCGAAAACAGACATGGATGAGCCCTCCGGGGGTCTCGTCGTGCCGGATGGAGAGATGCCGGGAAACGGCATGGCGGCATGACGACCCGCGCGGGGTCACACGACAGGGGTGTGCGAGCTGAGGTGCGTGCCCTACGCGGCGGTCGCCGGGAGGGCGTGCCCGGGTGCCCTGGGCCGTGGCCGGCCCGAGGCGTCGGGGTCGCGTTGCGGGAGGAAGGCCGTACGGCGGGCCCGGTCGCGGATGGCCGTACGCACCCGCGTGGGCGGCACGGCGGGCGCTGCGCGCGAGGCCAGCAGGGAGCAGACGGCGAACGCGGAACCGGCGGCGGCGGTCGCGGCGAGCGCGACGGTCGCGGAGAGGCTGCCGGTGTCCAGCAGCGCGATCTCCAGGAAGAGCAGCAGGAGTGCGGCGGCGGGACGCAGATTGGCCAGTCGGCGGATCATCGGCGCCACCTCCCCCTCGTGTCCCTGCGCGGCGTGTCCGCGGTGTCGCTCGCCCTGACGTTCGTCTGTTTCGTTATACAGGATCCCTCACGCCGACCCGGCTTCGATGGGCTGCAACAGCCGCCTGGGCTTCAGCAGCGCCCGGCTGACCGGATCCGCCGGGTCCGGATCGAGCGCGGGCCCCGGCGTCATGAGGACGTCCGCGACGGGTACGACGGTTGCGCAGGCCGGGCACTCGCCGTACGGCCCGAGTTCCGTACCGCACTGCGCGTGCAGGAAGTAGCGCAGCCGGGCCTCGTCGAGGTGCTCGCGCCCCCACAGGCCGAGCGAGCGCAGGGTGGGCCACAGGGCGATGCCGCGCTCGGTGATGACGTACTCGTCGCGCGGCGGCGACTGCTGGTACCGGCGCTTCTCGAGGATCCCCTCGGTGGTGAGCGTCTGGAGGCGGGCGGCCAGGACGGCGCGCGGGATGCCGAGATGGACGAGGAAGTCGTTGTAGCGGCGGACGCCGTAGAGGGCGTCCCGGATGACGAGGAGCGTCCAGCGCTCGCCGACGATCTCCAGCGCCCGGGCGATCGAGCACTGCTGTGTCGCGTAGTCCTTGCCCAATGCCATGCCGTCCACTGTAGACCCTTTTCACCTTCTTGGTTCAATGAACGAACCTAAGAGTGCTACGGTGGCCGCATGCCCAGGTTCAATGAACGAACTCTCGCCGAGCCGGTCGCCACGGCTACGGCCGCACCGCAGGACGCCCCCGCGCACGCGCCCGCCGCCGAACCGGCCCCGAACCGGCGCGCCACCCTCGCCCTGACCAGCGCCGCCACCGCCGTCGCCCTGATGACCTACACGGCGCCGATGGTCACGCTCCCCCAGACCGCCGCCGCCCTGCACACCCCGCTCTCCGCCCAGGCCTGGCTCCTCAACGGCACCCCGCTCGGCCTCGCCGCCCTGCTGCTGGTGGCCGGCAGCCTCGCCGACGACTACGGCCGCCGCCGGATCTTCGTCGCAGGCACCTTCGCCCTCGGCATCACCACCGCCCTGGGCGCGCTCACGACGAACACCTGGCTCTTCACGCTGGCCCGCATCGCCCAGGGCGGGGCGAGCGCGGCGCTCCTCGCCAGCAGCCTCGGCCTGATCGTGCACGCCTTCCCCGACCCGCGCGGCCGGCTGCACGCGACCGGCGTCTGGGGCGCCTTCGTCAGCGGCGGCATCGCACTGGGCCCGGTCGTCACCGGCGCGATACCGAACTGGCGCCTGGCCTACGGCGTCCTGGCCACCGCCGCGCTGATCGTGGCGGCCCTGTCCACGCGAGCCCTGTCGGAGTCGCGGGCCCCGCGCGGTGGCCGCCCCGACCTCGCCGGCGCCGTGACCTTCGGACTGGCCCTGGTCTCCCTGGTCGCGGCACTGACCCTGGGCCGCGACGGCTGGCTGCGGGCACCCGTGGGCCTGCTGCTCCTGGCGGCGGTCGCCCTGCTGGGCCTCTTCGTCGTACTGGAGCGCCGCACCGCGACCCCGATGATCGACCTGTCCCTGCTGCGCCGCCCCCGCTTCCTCGCGTCCTCCGCCGGCGGCCTGTTCACCGGACTCGCGGTGATCGGCCTGTTCAGCTTCCTGCCGGCGCTGCTCCAGCAGACGCTCGGCCTGTCCGCGATGGAGACGGCATGGCTGTTCCTGCTGTGGTCCGGCCTGTCCTTCGCGGTGGCCCTCCAGGCCCGACGGCTGGGCGGCCGGGTGTCGCCCCGCATCCAGCTCGCCATCGGTTTCGTCCTGCACGCGGGCGGCACCCTGGCGATGCTCGGCGCGATCGGCGCGGGCTCCTGGCCCCGGCTGCTGCCCGGCCTGCTGATCGCGGGCGTGGGCAGCGGCCTGCTCAACGCCGCGCTGCCGCTGCTCTCGGTGGAGTCGGTGCCGCCCCAGCGCGCCGCGATGGGCTCCGGCGCCCAGCAGACCTTCCGCTACATCGGCTCCTGCGCCGGCGTCGCCCTGACCATCGCCCTCGCCACGTCCTCCGCGGGCGGCCTGGCCCGGGGCGCGGACATCGCGATGCTGGTCTCGGCGGGGCTCGCGCTGCTGGCGGCGGTGGGCGTGGTGGCACTGCGGGAGCGCGCGGCCTGACACGGGCCGCCGGCGCCTCGACGTGGCCGCACGGAAACGACGCCTCAACGGAACGGCTCGGAGACACCGCGCCTCAACGCGGCCGCATCGAGACGAGCTTGCCCCACACCACCAGCCGGTACTTCGACGTGTACTCGGGGGTGCAGGTGGTGAGGGTGAGGTAGTAGCCGGGCTCGTCGTACCCGTGGTCCGGCCGGACCGTGGAGCGCGGGATCGGCCGGATCACGCCGCCGTCGCGGGCGGCCGTCTGCCGCAGGGTCCGGTCGACGGCGTACGTGTACGTCGCACTGCGCGTCTCGACGCGGACCGTGTCCTTCGGCTCCAGCCGGTTGATGTACCGGAAGGGCTCGCCGTGGGTGTTGCGGTGCCCGGCGAGCGCGAAGTTGCCGGCCTGGCCCGGCTGTTGGGTGCCGGGGTAGTGGCCGACGTAGCCCTTGTTCAGGACGCCGCTCCTGCTGATGCCCTCGGCGACGGGGACGCGGAGGTTCAGCCGCGGGACGGTGAGGATGGCGTAGGCCTTGGACCAGTCGGGCGCGGGCGCTGCGGCAGGGCGCCCGGCCCCGCCGGCGGACCGCCCGGACGCCCCGTCGGACGCGGGCGGATCCGATGCCTCCGGGACGGCCGTAAGGGACTCCCCGCCACCCTCGCCACCCTCGCCTCCCCCGCCGTCCCAGGAGCGCTCCAGTGCCCGGACCTCACGCTCGGCGCCGGCTCTGGCCTCCCGGTTGGTCCACCACATCTGGTGGACGACCAGCAGCAGAAGCGCGACCCCCACGGTGACGAGCACCTCCCCGCCGGCCCACAGCACCCGCCGCCGCGCGGCACGCCGCCGCAGCCCGCTGTGCCGCACGACGCGAACCCGCCCCATCTCAAGCCTCCTTCACCGGAGCCGCCCGCACGATAGGTGCCGCGGGGCGAGGTCTCCAGACCCATGCGCGCCCTGCCCTGAACACTCCACGCGTCCGACCCCCCGAACACTTCCTCCACAGGTTTGAGAAAGGGCTGTCGGAACTCTCGACAACCCCACGCGCCACACCCGATGCTTCGTGTCGGCATGAACGGGACAAGCCATGGAGCCGGTTCGACGGCGGCACCGCCGACACCGGCCGTTGAGCGAAGCGGAGAAGTCATGATCCGACGCAGAACTCTGCTGGCGGCGACAGGCGGCGCGTTCCTCGGCGGCGCCCTGGCCACGGGCACCGCACACGCGGACGCGACCGTCGCCGTCAACCCCGGTACTTCGTACGGCACTTGGGAAGGCTGGGGCACCTCGCTGGCCTGGTGGGCGAACGCCTTCGGCGCCCGGGACGACTTCGCCGACCTCTTCTTCACCACCAAGTCGGTGACCTACGACGGCACGGCACTGCCCGGCCTCGGCCTCAACATCGCCCGCTACAACCTCGGCGCGTGCAGCTGGAACAGCGTGGGCGGCGAGTCGATGGCCGAGTCGGCGAACATCCCCGGCTTCAAGCAGATCGAGGGCTTCTGGCAGGACTGGAACAACGAGGACCCCACCTCCTCCGCCTGGAAGTGGACGGCGGACGCCAACCAGCGCGCGATGCTGGTGAAGGCGACGCAGCGAGGCGCGACGACGGAGCTGTTCGCCAACTCCCCCATGTGGTGGATGTGTTCCAACCACAACCCGTCGGGCGCGGCGGGCGGCGGCAACAACCTCCAGACCTGGAACTACCGCCAGCACGCCTCACACCTGGCGGCGACGGCGTTGTACGCGAAGTCGAACTGGGGCGTGAACTTCGCGACGGTCGACCCCTTCAACGAGCCGGCCTCCAACTGGTGGACCGCCACCGGCACCCAGGAGGGCTGCCACATGGACCCGGCCGTCCAGGCGGCCGTACTCCCGTACATGCGAAGCGAGTTGGACAAGCGTGGCCTGTCGGGCATCCGTATCTCGGCCTCGGACGAGACGAACTACGACACCGCCCGCTCGACGTGGTCGTCCTACAACTCCGCCACCAAGGCGCTGGTCAGCCAGGTCAATGTGCACGGCTACCAGGGCTCGGGCGGCCGCCGCGACCTCCTCTACACGGACGTGGTCACCACATCCGGCAAGAAGCTGTGGAACTCGGAGACGGGCGACGGCGACGGCACCGGCCTCACCCTGGCCTCCAACCTCTGCTACGACTTCCGCTGGCTGCACCCGGCGGCCTGGTGCTACTGGCAGGTCATGGACCCGACGACGGGCTGGGCACTGATCGCCTACGACGCGAACACGCTCCAGCCCACCACAATCCAGACCAAGTACTACGTACTGGCACAGTTCAGCCGCCATATCCGCCCCGGCATGCGGATCCTGGACACGGGCGTGAGCTACGCGGCGGCGGCCTACGACGCCTCGGCCCGCCGCCTGGTGATAGTCGCGGTGAACACCTCCACCTCGGCCCAGACCCTCACCTTCGACCTCTCCCGCTTCACCACGGTCTCCGGCGGCACGGGCGGCCTGGTCCCGCGCTGGAACACGGTGACGACGGGCGGCGACCAATACCGGTCGTACTCGAACACGTACCTGAGCGGGAAGTCGGTGGCGGTGCCGTTCGCGGCACAGTCGGTGCAGACGTTGCAGATCGACGGCGTGGTGATCTGAGACGCCGGCGTGACGCGACCCCGGGCACGGGCCCTGGCACGACCGAGCCCTACCGCACCGGCCGCGGCTCGGCCGAGCCCGCAGCGCCGTCGGCTCGGCCGAGCTCTCCCCGCGCCCGCGCCCGCGATCGCGATCGCGATCGCGATCGCGATCGCGATCGCGTCACGCTCCCTCGGACCGCGCCGCCTCGACCAGGCAATATCTGCACCCTCTTCCCCCCTCTGTTCTCTCCTCCGTCAGCCATGGGCAGTACGGTGTCCCCCATGCGCCCCGACACGCCTGCCGAAAACGTCGACCACACCGCCGAAGCGGCACGCCTGGAGCGAACCGCCGGCCTCTACCCGGAGGACGCCGAGGCCCTGCTGCTGCGGGCCGCGGCCCACCTGGAACTGTCCGGCGACCGCCCCGCCGCGACCGCGCTCTACGACAACCTGCTGTCGTCGTCGACGCCCCTGGAGCACCCCCACCTGGTACGCGCCCTGAAGGCCTCGAACCTGTGGGAGTACGGCCACGAGGCAGAGGCCCGCGCGATCATCGACGGCGTCCGGGCAGCCGCCCCGCGCGAGCCGGCCCCCTGGGTGATCGTGGCGGAGGCGCTGGAGAATCACGACGAGCTGGAGCAGGCGCAGGAGACGTTCACGGAGGGCGTGCAGCTCCTCCTGACGGACGTGGCGGAGCCCCCGTACGCCACCCACACCCTCCTCTTCGGCCGCCATCGGGTCCGCCGGATGCTGGGCGCCCCGCACGACGAGTGGGACACGTTCGCGGACACCCTGCACTCGATGCCGGTCTCCCTGGACGAGCTCCACGACCCCAAGCGCGTGTGGTCCCTGGGCTCGGAGAACCCGGCGGAACTGGAGGCGGAGATCTCCCGCCTCCGAGCGGAACTGGGCGCCTACCGCGAGGCCCTGTCACGCCCCTTCCCCGTGGCGGTCCTGCACTGGACGACAGCCGAACTGACGGAACTCCTGACCGCGTACCCGTCCCTCACCGCGGAGTACCCCTCCCACGAGGACCACCTGACGACGATAGAGAGCTCCCTCCGAGAACTCTCGACCTCCGGCACCCCGAACCTGGGCATCGTCACAGGCACGGTCCCGTCCTACGAGGCCTTCGCCGCCTCGGAACTCTCCTCCCCGGAGGACGCGACCCTGCTCCCGCAGTACGCAACAACACTCGCCGCGCGAGGCCGAGCGGTGGCTTGGCCGCCACAGCGCGGATCGGCTTGCTGGTGCGGCTCGGGCCAGTCATACGGAGAGTGCCACGGAGCCCAGGCCCCGGCCTGATACCGACGGCACCCATCCCACCGGCACCCGCCCGCGCCGTTGCCCCCCGCGGCGCCCAACCCTCTGACCTGACACCCTCGGCGCCCGCCCACCGGCCTGACACTCGCGGCACCCACCACCCACCGGAGGTCAGCCGCTGAGCCGACCCGGCGTGCCCTGACCTGCCGGCGCGCCCCCAACCCCGCCAACCACCCGGCCGACCTCTCCCCACCCCACCTGGGCCACCCATCCCTCCGGGCCGCCCGCTCGCTTCTCCCCCGTGCTGGAGCGGGCCGGGTCAAGGGTGGCCCGCAGGGCCATCGGCGCAGCCGACGCGGAACGCAGCGCAGCGGAGTGAAGCGCCCTTGACGCGGCTCGCGGAAGCACGACACTGCCCAAAGAAGCGGGCGGCTCAACGGCGCCTGCGAAGAGACGCACATCGTCCGTGGGGCTGTCGGTGTCGCCTGCTACAACAGAGTCATTGCTGTGTGGGGATTGGGGAAATCAGCGTGGCTCAGCCGAGGGATCTGTCGCAGCCTGTCGCGGGTGTTTACGAGGAACTCGTCACCGAGCGCATGCAAGCGCAGATGGATCAGTTGAGCGGGGCGGGGTGGAAAGCCATCGATGACGAGGTAAGCGAAGAATCGTCACCCCATATACTTGCCCGACACATCAGCCAGGCCGTAGGCCGACGGCTTAGTCAGCTGCCGCATGACAAACGCGTCGCTGTGGCGAATCAGATCATTCAGGCACTCGCATCTGACCCAGCCGACCCGGGCAACAGCGACGCCGTCGAGGTCATTGCTGATGGCCCCCGCCAGCTCCTAGCCCTGGCGGAGAAAGAAGCCCCTGGCGTCTACGCGGTACGCCCCCTCACGCCGCTCTCAGAGACTGCCCTCATCACCAACTCCCCCGAGGATCCGAGCCTCGGGAGCGAGTTGCGCGCCGAGCTTGCCACAGCTGACCGCATTGATCTCCTCTGCGCTTTCGTGAAGTGGTATGGCCTGCGCGTACTCGAAGACTCCCTGCGTGCCGCCGCAGAACGAGGCATCCCCATCCGCGTCATCACCACGACCTACATCGGCGCCACAGACCGCCATGCTCTCGACCGACTCGTCCGCGACTTCGGCGCTGAGGTGAGGGTCAACTACGAGATCCGCTCCACGCGCCTGCACGCAAAAGCCTGGCTGTTTCGCCGCCAGAGCGGCTTCGATACGGCGTACGTCGGTAGCTCCAACCTCTCGAAAGCCGCGCTACTCGATGGCCTGGAATGGAACGTGCGCCTCTCGTCGGTGGCCACTCCGGCCGTACTGAACAAGTTCGAGGCCACCTTCGATGCGTACTGGAACGACATCGCTTTCGAGCCGTACGACCCGGATCGCGACGCCCACAAGCTGGACGACGCCCTGCGCGCCGCGGGCGGATCGACGTCGAGCCAGGATGCCAAGATCAGCCTCTCTGGCCTTGAAGTGCGGCCCTACCCCCATCAGGCCGACATGCTGGAGCGGCTACGTGTCGCGCGTGAGGTTCATGGCCACCAACACAACCTGCTGGTTGCAGCGACTGGTACAGGCAAGACGGTTATGGCCGCACTTGACTACCGCGATCTACACAAGGAGTCGGGCGGCAAGCAGTACCCACGGCTTCTCTTCGTGGCACACCGCAAAGAGATCCTCAGGCAGTCGCTGCGCAAGTACCGCGAAGTACTCGATGATGCTTCGTTCGGCGAAGTGCTCTTCTCCGGCGAGCTGCCGCGCGACTGGAAGCACGTCTTCGCGAGTGTCCAGTCGCTCACCGACCAGCGTCTCGACCAGTTCGCCCCGGAACACTTCGACATCATCGTCATCGACGAGTTCCATCACGCGACGGCTGCGACGTATCGCCGCGTGCTCAACCACTTCAAGCCGAAGCAACTGCTGGGCCTGACTGCCACCCCCGAGCGAGCTGATGGCCTCAACGTGCAAGACACCTTCTTCGAGGGGCGGATCGCAGCCGAAATGCGGCTATGGGAGGCCCTCGACAACGACCTCCTCTGCCCATTCCACTACTTCGGTGTGCCCGACGGCACCGACCTCTCTCGGCTCAACTGGCGTTCAGGGACCTACGACCAGGGTCAGCTCGGTGACCTGTTCTCCGCTGACCACGCCCGAGCCCGCATCGTCATCAAGCAGGTGCGGGACAAGGTGTCCGACCCCATGAGCATGCGGGCGCTCGGCTTCTGCGTCAGCAGGAAACACGCTCACTTCATGGCGAAGTGTTTCCAAGAGGCAGGCTTCAAAGCGGAGGCCCTGGACAGCGCGTCTCGGCCCGAAGTCCGTGACCAAGTTCTGTCCCAGCTCAAGACCGGCGAGATCCAAGTCATCTTCTCCGTGGACCTCTTCAACGAAGGCTTGGACATCCCGGACGTCGACACACTGCTACTTCTGCGCCCAACCAGCAGCGCCACCGTCTTCCTACAGCAGCTTGGTCGAGGCCTGCGCCGCACGCCCGACAAGCCTGTGCTCACTGTGCTCGACTTCATCGGCCAGCACCGCGCCGAGTTCCGCTTCGAAGAGCAGTTCCGGGCGATGACCAACCTGTCTCGTAACCGACTCCTTGAGCACGTTGAGCATGACTTCCCCATGCTGCCGTCCGGCTGCCAGATCATTCTTGAGGGCAAGTCCAAGGATCTGGTCCTGGACAACATCCGCACCCAGATCAAGGCGACTGTGCAGACCCTCGCTAAGGAAGTGAGAGTCTTCGGTACGCCGCTCCTCGCGGACTATCTCAAGGAGAGCCGCCGCGAGATCCGGGAGCTGTACAAGTCGAGCAACTCATGGACGTCAGTCCTGCGCCGGGCCGGCCTAGCCAAACTGCCGGAGCAGCCGGGCGAGGAAGACCTGCTGAAGCGCGTACATGCGTTCTTGCACGTCGATGACCGCGAACGTGCTGACGCATACGCCCGCCTGTTGAGCGATGACGCCCCGCGGTACGAGTCACTGAGTCCAACGGACCAAACCTACGCACGCATGCTCTTCTTCAACCTTTGGGACAAGGCTGGCGGGTTCAGCTCCTACGCAGAGGGGCTGCAATCGCTCCGTGGGCAGCGAGCTCTCCGGAGCGAAGTGCAGCAGGTACTCGACCATGTAATGGGGCAAGCGGACCACTTCCCCATTCCTTTGGAGGGCCCGCACGCACATATCCCCTTGAAGATCCACAGTGCGTACAACCGCTCGGAAATCTTGGCCGCGCTCGGCGTCGCTCGCCTCGGCGGCCAGATGCCCGGATCGTTCGCACAGGGTGTCCTGTGGGACGAGTCGAACCAGACGGACGCCCTGCTGATCACCCTGGAAAAGAACGAGAAGGACTTCTCCCCCACCGTCCGCTACAAGGACTACGCGCTGGCCCCCTCCCTGTTCCACTGGGAGTCACAGAGCACAACGGCAGAGACCTCACCCACTGGCCAGCGGTACCAGCAGCACACTCAACGCGGAAGCCACGTACTGCTGTTCATGCGGCGCTACAAGGACACCGACATCGGCAAGGCGCAGCCTTGGATGCTGCTCGGCCCGGCAACCTATGTCAGCCACGAGGGCAGCAAGCCGATGGCCATCACCTGGCGGCTGCATTACGAGCTACCTGCGGACGTCTGGTCGTACTCGGGCATCACTGCTGGCTAGCTGATCACAGTCAATGTCAGAGCGATCAGCTAACGTCACCGCATGGACTTAGCTTCGATCAGGCCCGGTCTGTTGACCACGCGCGAAGAGATGAAGGCAGTCTTCGGCGGCGGGACCCAAGGCGGGATCATCCCATCTGACTCCACCCGAAACATCCTGATCTACGTAGATCACGAAAGCGGGAAGAAGTACGGCTACGAGGATGGCTGGCTAGAGGAAGAGGACGAGCTAGGGCCCGTGTTTGAGTACACGGGCCAAGGCATTCGTGGAGACCAAACGTTTCTCGGCCGGAACGGCTCACGCAACGCGGCAGTCCTCTACCACGGAGAAGTTGGAAAGTCTCTGCGCGTATTCATGGCCATGGGGAAAGTCCCCGGCTCCAAGTCTGCCGCCAAACAGCAGCGATATATAGGCGAGTTCACGTTGGACCCGGAACAGCCTTATACCGTACGTGAAGCGGGCGACGAGGAAAACCGGCGGCGTAGCATCATCGTCTTCCGCATGCGGCCGATCGGTGACTACGAGCGCCTCGCGAAGGACGTCATCACACCTGCGAACCAAACCGATGCTCATCGGGTTTCGGCGAATGTGGTCACAGGCAGGATGATCGAGCCCAAGATGGTAAAGCCGAAGAAGCGGCGAGCCTCGGAGAGCAGGCGTGCCGCCCAGCCGAGCTCCATAGCCGACCTTCGCCAATCAGACCTGCGGGATCAGTATCTAGGCGAGCTGAAAAAGCAGCAGCATGAGATCTTTGCTTACCAGATAAAGATCGCGGGCACGACGATCATCTTGAAAACCGACCTCTACGACGCCACCGAACACGAACTCTACTCGGTGCGCGGCGAGAGCAGCCGCGAGGAAGTGCGCACGGCTGTAGGTCAACTGAAGGACTACGTACGGCATATCAGGCCGCGCAATCCCAAGCTCTCAGTACTGCTACCCGAGAAGCCCCAAGAAGACCTGTTGAACTTTCTGCACACTGAGGGAATAGACCTCATATATCAAGACGCCACAGGATACACACGACGCGCAGCCAAATAGCACTACTCACCCCTCTCTTGGAGTCGCCATGGCGTCATCACCGGAACATGACTTCCTTTCAGCCACTGCCCTGAGCATCATGGAGGACGCCTCAAAATCCAGGCTGTTCGGCTACGCAGAAGGTCAGCGCAAGCTTTTTGACTTCTCATGCGACCTCAAGAGGGACTGGTCGAAGGTAGTTGCCGGGCAAACCTTGTGGCAGCATGGCGGAGATGGCATAGACAAGGACGTCAGGACGTTCGTCAACGAAGATGACATCCATGCCGCTATATACATCGCGCGCCATGAAAGCCGACATCGCGCACGCTTCACCGAAGTAACTCAGTCCTACCTAAGGGGCCCTTACCGGGATCGACTATCACGCCTGCGCGTCTTCTGGGTTCCACCAGATTTCGACGCAGGGAACGAAAGGGCTCGGCAGGCCATATATCGCACCTTGAAGGAGGAGATAACGAGAGATCTCCTCCTTCATGTCACACTTGGAGGGCTCACTCCCCAGGACGTGATGCGCTTCGCTTCTTCAAAACGCCCCGGCCTCCCCATAGCTATCCTCTCGCATGTCAAGAGGAGCGGGTATCGAAGCCACAGAAACATGGCAAAGGCGCTGAATGTAAGCCTGGAACCGCTGAAGTACGAGACCGAACGTCTCTTCATCATCGGATTCCTTGCCAGCGAGAGCCTTCAAGGCGGCATCTACCACCTCACCGACAGCGGAAATGCCATGCTCGACATTTGCTCGCGCCTGCGAGACTACCTCCATGGCAAGCTCGGCACTCGAAACGAAAACATAGAGTTCGAGCACATTGCGAGGTTGCTGGGTGTCGACTACCCCTCGATCCCCATCACAACACGCCTTCTAGGCAAGGATGCTGAGGTGGACATCCAGAATGGCACGGCTCTTCTATTGCAGCACGTAGCCCAGGCCAACGCTGACGGCGCCGTTGACTGGACCGAACCCTACTTCGCGCTACCCTCGGCTTCCGAGATCTCCGCTTCGAAGTGAGTCTGTGCGCGGTCAAGCGCCGTGTCAGGGTCGCATCCGTGCGCTCTGAGCCAGTGAAGCAAGTCGGCAATCATGTCGATCGCCGTTACCTCTGCCGCCGCCATAGTCAGCACGCTGGATCCTGTCGGGCAGGGCCGGTGAGTTCGATCACCCTCGTAAGCACTCACCAGAGCCTCAACTCGGCTCACCCGCCCACCCCCAGAGTGGCCATCGCTTGTGGCCAACTCCGTCACCATCTCGCACCAGGTGACCTTCCTATCTCCCTGAAGCTGAACTCCCCAGCGATCAGCCAGGGCATCGATAAGGACCATGCCCCGCCCGGCTTCGGAATCGGCCTCTGCACGGATGAGGGCTGGGAAAGCCTGCGTGTCAGGGTCGTGCACTTCGATACGCAGGCAAGTGCCCCGCATGGAGACCGCCAGGGTTGCTGGCGTGCCCACTCCTACGTGGTCGATGACATTCGACACGAGTTCATCGACACAGAGCTGAGCATCGGAAACCACACTGTGTAAGCCCCACAGTTCCAAGCGCAGCCGGATGATGCGGCGGAGGCTTGCCACCTCCGCCGGCTCTGCAGCGAATGGAAGGGTCCACGGCGCCCGCGTCAGTCCCACGGTGCAGTACATCGGTCAACTCCTGTCATCACGGGTCGAGTTGCATTGCATGGTCGCCCCGCAACCAGAGTTGCATTGGAACTCTCAAAATGGAACTCTCATCAGCACCTTGTAGGAGTGCGCCCAAGTCCTGCACGCCCCCAGCGCACACCGCCTTGCAGCTGCGCGCACCCAAGCCGCAGGATCTGACGGATCGACATGAAGGGCCTAGGACATGGCAGTCGGACCCACCACTCGCAGGCGCCAGTTGGGCGCTGACCTACGCCGCCTCAGGGAACGCAAGGGCATGACTCTTGAGGAGGCAGGCGCGCGAGTCGGCATCTCAAAGGCGACACTGAGCCGCTACGAGACGAAGGAGGGCTCGGTCAAGTGGCCGGCTGTTGATGCCCTTTGCCGGGAGTACGGAGCCTCTGACGCGGAGCGTCTCGCACTGGTCGACCTCGCAAAGGGCGCCAGAATCCAAGGTTGGTGGCGATCGCTCGCTGGCCCCATCCCCGAGTCCATGAACCTCATGCTCACCCTTGAGGACGAGGTTGTACGCGAAGATCACTACGCCTGCATGTACGTGCCGGGGCTGCTTCAGACTCGCCCATACGCAGAGGCTGTTCACCGAGCCTCAGAAGTGCAGTGCCCAGAACGAGAAGTCCAGCACATGGTGGACATCCGCATGAAACGGCAAGAGCTCCTCGATCGCGATGAACCACCGCACATCTGGTGCGTGATCGATGAAGCAGCACTGCGACGCCGAGTAGGCGGCCGCGACGTCATGCAGGGTCAACTGCGCCACCTGCTCACCATGTCTCAGCTACCGCACATCACCGTGCAGGTGCTGCCCTTCTCGGCCGGAGCGCACGCAGCTGCTGTCGGCAGCTTTGTTGTCCTTCGCGGTCCCGCTTCGGAGCTGGACGTGGTGTACGTCGACTTGCTCGGGGGTGGCCTCTTCATGGAGAAGCAAGGAGAACTGGAGCGTTATAGATTGGCGTTCGAGTACCTCAGCGCACAAGCACTCGACCTTGTGTCCTCGGCAGAGATCATCCACCGTATAAGCAAGGAGCTGTGATGACGGCGCCCTCGCACTACCAATGGTTCAAGTCCTCATACAGCGGTGGCAGCGGGACGGAATGTGTGGAGTGCGCCCACGTCAACGATGACATTCGCGTGCGCGACTCCAAGCAGCACGGCTGCGGGCCCGTCCTGTCGGTCCAAGGACGGGCGTGGCAGACGTTCATAGAGGCGTTGGGTCAGCACTAAGTTTCCCGGGCCCAGTTGAGCACCGGCCAGTCAGTCGTCAGAACTCGAACCCGAGCCCGACCGCGACTTCCCCGAGCTGCGGGCCAGCGTCCCCACCACCTCGGCCACCCCCAGGGTCACGCTGGACACCACGCGCACCCAGCGCGGGCCGCCCCGCGACGCCCACACGACACAGACGCATCCCCCGACGACGAGCAGCAGGACGCCGACCAAGACGAGCACGGTCACGCTCATCCCCCTTCTTCCAGTACGGTCGCCGCCATCCTGTCAGCCTTCTCGGCCGATACGACTGCCGTACTCGAACGCGAGGACGAACCTCGGGGCCCGGAGACCGGAGATTCCCCGATCCCCGATCCCTGAGCCCTTAGGAAGACCGACCAGGGATCCGCCAGTACGGCCGCCCCTTCTCATCCCGCACGACGACGCCGAGCCTCAACAACTCCCCGCGCAACTCCCGGGCGTCGTCGGCGCCCGCGTCCTTCTCCCGGGCCGCCGCACGAGCCCGCAGCAACGCATCAGCCCCGTCCGGCAGCCCGGTCATCCCGGGCACCCAGCGCCGGAACTCCTCGCGGTGCGGATCCTCGTCCGCCCACCGGTATCCGTGCGCGGCGAAGGCCTCGGCCAGCCGGGCCCAGGGCAGACCGCACTCCTCCCGGGCGATCTCCATACCGTCCGGCCCGAGCAGCACGAGCTGCTTGCCGTCGCGCACCACCAGGCCGATCCGGTCCCGCCCGAAGTCCTGCGACGAGTCCCTCACGCCGAGCACCACACGGTCGGCGGACACCCGTACCGACAGAGACTCGTGCACCGCGATGACCCCGACCACCAGCCCGAGCGCCGCCCCCACCCCGACGGACCCGACGCTCTGCCAGGGCTCCGGCACGGACGTCAGCAGCCTGGCCGGCCCCTGCAAGGGACCCCACGACAACCTCACGACCCACTCGGCAAGAAGAGTGACCACCCCACCGACGACGGCCCCGCACGCCAGGCAAAAGAGCGTCAGAACCCAGGCCGACTCCTTGAGAACGGCGACGCCATCGCTACCCCTTTCCCCCTTCACCAGGTCCCCCGCTCGGCCCTGCCCACTTCCGATTCGCCCCGTGTCCGCCATGTCCCCCGTCCTCATGCCGCGTCAGTTCCGTTGCACTCGTCGCCGATCGACGTTCCGGCTCACCGGCGTTCTCCCGTTCCGCCGGTTGCCGGTCGCCGATATGGCGCAGTGCCGAGTCTGACGAGGGGCCGTAGCCCCTGCCATCGGCCGATGGTCTAGGCAGCCGCGACTTTGGTCGCGGCACTCGGCCCGCCCCCGCCTCGCCGCTCGCCGATGGGGATTGTCAGTGCGGCCTGCGAAGGTGTGAGTGAGGAGGGGGCGGCCGCCGAGGTCGGAGGTGGAGAGCTCCTGACATGGACTGATGGACCCGTATCGCGCCCGGAGGTGGCATGGTGACGGCTCATGAGCACGGCTGGTCAGGCATGAACTGGGAGGGCTGGCAGGACTACGCCGACGTAAGACGCCGTCTGGACGAGGGTGCCGACCCCGAGCGCTGGGGTCGCGGAGGCAGCCGCGCACTGCACCGGGCAGCGGTCTTCGGCTCACCGGAGGTCGTAGCGGAACTGGCGGGCCGAGTGGCAGACGTGGACGCGCTCGAATACGGCACCACAGCCCTGTGGGAGGCGATCATGTCCGATCGCCCGGAGAACGCCCGAGCCCTCGCCGCCGCGGGAGCCGACCCCTGGCGCCCCCTGATAGGCAGCTGGTCCCCCGGACGCCTGAGCCTGGCAGGCCCCACCCCGGACCTCTTCCCCCTGCCGCCAGGCGAGACCGGCCTCACCGACCGGGAGCACGCGGCAGCCCAGGAGGGCAATCGTCTGACCGAGGCCCTGGCCGGCATCGACCACGACGGCTTCGGCCTGGCCTGCGTGGCCGGCATCGATGCGGAGGAGGCGGTGCGCCGCCTGGAGGCAACTCCGGCGGACGAGACGGAGGTGGCCGAGATCATCGACGATCCGTATGCCTACGACCCGGACGAAACCCTGCGCATCGTCGGCGTGACGACGGTCCCCGGCGGCTGCGTGGTCGCCCAGCCCTGGGGCTACGCACCCTCCATGCCCGGCACACACACCCGCCTGTCCCGAGGCACCATCAGCTACGGCCTCTACGCCAACCCCAAGAGCGGCAACCAGGGCAGCACCACCCGGGACGGCGTCATAGAGGGCTGGGACCTCCACCCGGGCGGCGCCCCGGACGAGGAGTCCTCTCCCGAGGAGGTCCTGTCGTCCTATCTCTTCCGCCACAACGCGGTTGCGTACGCCTGCGCCTGGACAGGCCTGCGCCCGACGGACACGCGGGCGGTGGTGGGCATGCCGGACAGGTGGGTGGAGCTGCCGAACCGGGATCACTGGGCTCACTGACCGGCCCCGCTCCGCCCAAAGCAAGGCCCGGTGCCCGGGCTCGTCGCCCAGGGCACCGGGGCCCATTGCGTTGAACTACGCCACGAAATCGATCTCGCTCAGTGGTGGCAGTCGGACCCGATGTCGTTGTACATCGCACCCGGGTTGCCTTCGCCATTGAGCGCGTTCCCTGCAAGACCGGGGAGCACCCCGATGTTGCTGAGAAGCTCGATGTTCATGTCGTGAGACTTGCAACCCCCGTGACCATGGCCGTCGTACGAGGACTGCGCGGAGGCGGTGCCGGTGGCTATGAGGCTCAGGGACCCGACCATCGCGGCCGCAAGAGCGGCCTTCTGAAGCTTGCGCATGTCTCCTCCTTGGTTCGCGTAGAGCGCACGACTAAAGATCTACTTAGCGCTCATTTGGGAGGCTAATCCGATATGTCCAGCAGCGCTCATCGAAGCTGCCATCCGGACCACGACCGTGAGGGGCAATCAGCTCTTCGCCGCCAGGCATGAGCCCCCATCAGCTACGCGACGCGGCCAGAGGGGACCGCCTAGGCCGGCACCCCACCATGGACGGCAAGCCGCTCACTCCAGAGCTGGAAGGGCAATGCGGCCAGTCACGCGGGTTCGGGTGAATGGCGAACATGCGGGGATCGCCAACGCGGGCCGCAGCGGCTCGTGTTGAGCGTTGCGGCCCGCGTCATCGCGTGATGTGTGGGTCAGCCGGACTTCGTCGGGGGTGGGGTCGTCGTCGTTGCCCTGCCCTCCGTCAGGAGCCACTCGTGGTGGAGGGCGCCCAGGGGGATCTTCGTCTGGAAGACGGGGGTGCCGAAGATGGTGAGTTGGAAATTGAGGGTGCCGGTCAGGTCCACTCCGCCGTAGAGGGCGTAGGCGCCTGCTGCCGAACCGGTGCCGTCGGCGGAGCCCTCGGCCGACGCGTCGGCGTGGGCGCGGACGTACGGGGCGAGGTCGGCGGTGACGCCCACCGTGCCGTAGAGGCCGACCGTGGCCTCGGCGCCGAGGGCCGCCTTGACGTCGCCGGCCGCTGTGACCTTGGTCTTCAGGGGCTCGCCCGTCATGTCGGACTCGCTGACCGGGGTCCAGCCCTTGGCCCAGGAGAAGCTGCCGCCGACGCGGAAGTCGCCCTTGAGGTCCTGTTCGACGTCGACGGTGACCTTGCCGTCCGCGTTCACCTGGATGTAGCAGGTCAGGTCGAGGTTGACGACGACCGGGATCGGGCCGACCTGGATCACCGGGTCGGAGTGGAGCTCGGCGAAGGGGATGCGGATCGGCTGCCCGTCGGTGGAGCCGGCCGCGCGGCCCTTCAGGGACCACTTGGAGGCCCAGTCACCCGAGAGGCCCAGGAAGGCTCCGCCGGGTGACGTGCCCTCCCCGGCGGAGTCGGCCGTGCTGTCCGCCGTCCCGGAGCCCGCGGCGCTGCCCGTCGTCCCGGAGGCGTCCGAGCCGTCCGCGTCCTCCGAGCCGTCGTACGAGAACGCGACCTCGGGGGCCAGCTGTACGAAGCCCTCCACCGACGCGGCCGCCGACGCCGGGGCGCCCTCGGCCGTGGCGATCGCGGCGCCGACGTCGAGTCGCAGGCTGCCCAGCGGGAGCTTCGCGCCCTCGGGGCCGAAGTGGAGGTCGCCGGTCTTCGCCCAGGAGACCTTCACGCCGTTCACGAGCGGCTTGACGTCGACGGACGACGGGTCGACCGGGACCTCGCCCTCGGCCTTGCTCGCGCCCAGCACGGAGTTGAGCTTCGCCGGTTCCGTCTCGACGGCCGTACCGCCGTTCTCCGCGGCGCCCACGACGTCCGTGATCTTCGCGAGCACGCCGTCGGGGGCGCCGGGGGCGGGAGCGCTGGCGATGATGTCGCCGACGGCCACCGGGGGTTGGGTCGACGGCCCCGCCGAAGCCCCGGCCGACGAAGACGCCGATGCACCGGCGGACGGGTCGGCCGGAGCAGTGGTGGACGGGTCCGCCGGGGTGGCGGAAGACGGAGGTGTCGAGGGCCTCGCCGTCGGCTTCGTGGGCGTCCGCGCCGTGATGACGGCCCGGCCGGTCTTCCTGTCGAACGAGGCGACCTTTAGGGAGGACTTCTTCGCCCCGCCTCCGCCGTCGCCGTCGGCCACGGCGGTGGGGGTGGCCGCACCGGACGGGGCCGATACGACGGCGAGTTGTTCCTGGGCGGCCGCGGGCCCGGGGCTGTCCGAAGCCGTGGAGGCCGCCGCGTCCGTGGTGGCCGGGGTGTTGGTGGAGCAGCCGGTGGTCAGTACGGCCGCGAGAGCGATCGCCGACAGTACGGCGTGGCTCTTGAACTTGGGTCTGTGCACGCGTGTTCCTCGGGAGCGGTGTATGGGGGTGCGCTACAGGAGGTGACGCATGAGGGGTCGGCACGCCGGTCGTCGAGACGGGCATGCCGGTATGGCCGGTCCGGCGCGGGGCGCGCGGACGGTGGCTTGGTTACCCCCCAGTAGTCGTTCATGAGCATGCCAGTACGACAGGGGGGCGCATCCGCTTTCTATGGGCGGGAGAGCGGTGACGTGAGTCACACCCGAGGGCAGTCAACTCCCGTGATCGGACTAAGGGTTCGATGCAATTCCTCCCCGGGGGCTCAGGGCTCCCCCTCGCGCCCGGCGCCGTCCATCGGCGTCAGGACGCGGGTGCCCGTCTGCCGGTAGATCACCGAGCTGCGGAACGTCACGACCTCGCGGCGGGCGCTGAAGCGGTCCATGAGGAAGGCGTGCAGGTGCTCGATGTCGGGGACGGCCACATGGACGAGGAAGTCGTCCTCGCCCGAGACCACGAACACCGATACGACCTCGGGGAGTTGGGTCAGATAGCTCTCGAAGTCGTAGATCACCTCCCGGCTCAGGGGGCGCAGCTTGGCGAAGACCAGGGCCTGGAGCGAGCGGCCGAGCAGGCGTGGCTGCACGGCCGCGTGGTAGCCGGTGATCACTCCGCGGGCGCGCAGGGCGCGGACCCGTTCCAGGCAGGTGGAGGGCGCTATGCCGACCCTGCGGGCGAGTTCGCGGTTGGTCAGCCGTGCATCGCGCTGGAGATAGGTGAGGATCGCCGAATCAGTGTCGTCCATGGCCGTGATTCTTCCCGCGTCACCGAATTTGGTTCGGCCGAGCCGCCCAACTCCCGTGTTCCGTCCTACATTTCCCACGCCGACGCCGGACCGAAGGGAGCCCTCGTCCATGACGACCGCCGCCGATCTCGTGGCCGACCAGGCCGTCGACCACTACGACCGCTTCCTCGCCGAGCACTACACCTGGATGCTCGGCGGTGATCTCGACGCCCTCGCGGCGGGGCAGCGTGCCGCGCTCGCGGAGTGGGGCGTGACGCCCGGGTCGGCGATCGGTACGGCGGCCGGGTCGCTGGCCGTGGACCTGGGGTGCGGTCCGGGGCATGCCAGTCTCGCGCTGGCCGCGCTGGGCTTCGACTCCGTCCTCGCGGTCGATCTGAGCCGGCCGCTGCTGGGCGAACTCGCCGCGCACGCGGCCCGGTTGCCCGCGGTCCGGGCGGTACGGGCCGATGTGCGCGGCGCCCTGCGGGAGCTGGTGCGGCCGGGGTCGGCGGGGGCCGTCGTCTGTCTGGGCGACACCCTGACGCATCTGCCGACCCGCGGGGACGTGGCCGCTCTCTTCGCCGACGTCGCCGCGGCCCTCGCGCCCGAGGGGACGGCCGTGTTCTCCTACCGCGATCTGACGGTCCCGCTCACCGGCACCGACCGCTTCCTGCCGGTGCGGGCCACCGAGGACCGGATCATGACGTGCTTCCTGGAGTACCCGGACGACTACAACGACTACACGGTCGTCGTGCACGATCTGATCCACACCCGCGCCGACTCCGACGCCGACTGGACGCTCACCGCCCGCAGTTACCGCAAGCTTCGGCTCTCCCACGCCTGGGTTTTGGAGCAGCTGCGCACGGCCGGGCTGCGGGTGCGGCACGAGGAGAGCGGGGCGGGCGGCCTGCGGACGGTCGTCCTGGAGCGTGCCGCCCGCTCACTGCCGTACATGCAACAGGAGAACGGCGGCGGTCAGTTGTCGGACCAGTAGACGCCGTTCAGGCCCTCCTGGGCGATGGTCCTGGACAGGACGTTGCCCTCCAGGACGTAGCGCGCGTGCTTGTCGGTGAGGAAGAAGTCGAGCGCGTTGACCGGCGTCGTGGCGTCGCAGGCCAGGTCGCCGCGGATGCAGAAGCGGGCGACCGGGACGCCCTTGAACTCCCGGGGGCCGGGGCCGGTGGAGGTGAAGCCGAAGGCGCCCAGGCCCTTGGGGACCTTGGCCCACATGCCGGTGTCGGGCTGCTTCGGGTCGGCGTACAGCTTGCCGTCGACCAGCTCGCGCGGGACTTCGGTGCCGCCGCCGGCGATGGTCTCCAGGACCGCGTCGGCGGCCTGGGCGCCCTGGGAGTAGCCGACGATGGTCAGGCGTGCGGTCGGATCGTCGCGGTGGGTCTTCTCGACGGCGGCCAGGAGGTTGACGTAGCCCTGGGCCACGCTGCTGTCGTAGCTCGGCGCGGTGAGGTCCGGCTGGTTCTTGCCGTTGAGCCAGGGGCCGGCGCTGGAGGGGTAGCAGACGGGGACGACCTTCGCGCCTTCCTCCAGGTGCTGGTTGGCGTAGTAGAACGTCCCGGTGCACTGGGGCGCGGGCTGCACGGTGCCGGTGCCGCCGATCTGGATGTAGTAGTGGCCCGGAGCCTCCTCGGCCTGCGCGACGGCGGGTGTGAGAGCGGCGGCGGCCGTCATCGCCGCCGTGATCGCGACGGCTTTGGCGCGGCGCGTGAGCCGGTGGGTGCTCGGCATGGTGTCCCCCATGGTCGTGGTGGTGGATTTCGCCTGTGCTGTGGCGCCAGACGCTAGAGAGGGGCGATGAAATCGTCGTGAAGGGCGGCGCGGCGGTGGTGCCGGGCCAGGTGCTGTTGCAGGCGGGCGTGGCGGAACTGGTAGACCGCGCCGGCCTGGCGCAGCACCCCGCGCTGGTAGGCGTCCTCCAGGAAGGTGACCACGGCCCACGGCAGGCGTCCGGTCAGCGGCAGCCAGATCCGGGTCAGGACGAGCCACTGGCCCCAGGCGGTCAGGGTGAGGGCGTAGCCGATGGCGCCGCCGAGGCCGCTGATGACGCCGAGCAGGGCGGCGGCCTCGGAGGTCCAGACGAGGGGGCCGACCGAGCCCTGGAGGACGTCGACAGCCACGCCGCTGCCGAAGCCGACCACCGCTCCGAACGTGGGTGCCCACACCAGCACTTGGGTGGTCACGGTGCCGCGGTTGGTGGTCAGGAGGCTGCGCGGGTTGACGGCCGAGTCGATGTCGAGGGGCGTTTCGAGGAGCCCGAGGAGACAGAAGGTCAGTCCGGTGGCGACGCCGAAGACCGAGCCGTAGACGAGGCCGTCGACCAGTCCGACGTGCACGATGATCGAGAGGTCGGACGTGACGGCGTACGTGATCACCATGCCGACCACGAATCCGTACCCGAAGCCGAAGACCGCCCCGCCGAGCGTGCCGATCACCAGTCGGGGCCCGGCCGTCCACACGGTGGCACCGGGCCTGCGGCGCAACTGCAGGCGTACGGCGGAGGGTGCGGCCTGCTTGCCCTTCGCCGTGTACGTCAGCCAGTGCACGAACCCGAACATCAGGCCGGCGAGGAGCCCGACGACCGACGCGTCCAGGAGGGCGCCGGTGACCCTGCCGTTGACGCCGAAACTGATGGCGCCGTCGACCAGGCCGATGGCCAGTGCGAGCAGGACGGCGGTGACGAGGGTGCGGGTGGAGCGGCGCAGTCCGTTGCCGAGCCGCCACCAGGCGAGGTCGGGCGTCTTGAGCCCGGTCAGATGGTGGGCCAGGTAGCCGAGCCAGTGCCGGGCGCGGTCCGCGTCGAAGCCCGGGTGCGAGCCGCCGGACGAACTGCCGTGCAGCCGGTGGCGGTAGACGGTCGGGATGAAGTTGTCGAGCAGGTGGTCCTCCAGCTTCTCCGGGCTGCCGAACCGCTCGGTGTCCAGGAGACAGGCCGGGTCGTGGTCGGGGGTGTCGCTGTAGATGGTGCGGGCGAGCGCGACCATCAGCGGGGTCTTCAGGACCGTGGCGAGCGGGGAGTCGGGCCGGTCGCGGGGCTGCTCGCGCAGCGCGGTCAGCACCGGGTCCCAGGCGTTGGCGTCGGGGTCCTCGCGGCCGGGTTTGCGGGTGGTGCGGGGCAGATAGGCGGCGAGGTCGTCGAGGGTGAGGTCGGTGAGCCGGATCGCGGCGGCCGCGGTCAGCACGTCGGTCTCGGCGACCGCGGCGGCGTACTCCGCGGGGCGGCTGGTGAGGACCAGGGGGAGGGTGGTGGCGTTGAGCGCTTCCAGCGCGGGGCGGCGCAGGCCGTCGGCGATCTCGTCGAAGCCGTCGAGGACGGGGAGGATACGGCCGGACTCGACCAGCTCGGCGGCCAGGCTCTCCCGGCCGCGGCCCCGGGCGGCGTAGCCGGGGTGATCCCGGGTCAGCTGTGCGGCCAGCCAGTCCCGCAGGGTGATGGTGGTGGGGTTCCAGGCGCCGATGCTGAAGATCACCGGGACGGGTTCGGAGGTGCCGCGCGTCCTGAGGTGGTCGAGGACGAAACGCAGGGCCAGGATCGTCTTGCCCGAGCCGGACCGGCCGAGGACGACCAGTCGCCGGGAGGGGATGCGCCGGTAGGTGCCGGCGATCTCGCCGAGCTCGCCGTCCAGGTCGAGGGGGTGGGCCGTGGCCTGCGCGGGGAGCCGGAGGATGTTGGCCCAGTGGTCGGTCAGTGCCTCGGGTGCCGTCTCCCAGCGGACGGGGAGGGGGAAGGGGTCCTGGACCTGACGCTGCTCTTCCTCGCGCTGCCAGCGGGCGGTCACCAGGGCGGCGAGCTGTTCCGCGGGGTCGGACGGAGGGTGGGGGTCCGACGGAGGGTGGAGGGCGGACGGAGGGTGGGGGTCGGACGGGGGGTGGAGGGCGGTCGACGGCGGGGTCGGGGCGGGTGGATCGCCGGGTCCGGCGTCCGTCGGGGCGGCGCCGGTGGGATCCGCGTCGGCCTCGGTGCCGGGCTCGGCCTCGGCCTCGGCCGAAGGTTCGGGTTCGGCCGAAGGTTCGGGTTCGGGTTCGGGTTCGGCCGGTTGCCCGCCGTCCTGGTCCCGGCGGACGGCGGCGCGGAGTAACTCCTCGCGCTCCCGGGGTCGTAGCGCGAGTTCCTCGGCCAGACGCTGCACCGTGGTCATGCGCGGGTTGGTTCGCTTGCCGGTCTCCAGGCCGCGGATCGTGCGCACACTGACCTCGGAACGCTCCGCCAGTTCCTCCTGGGTCAGCCCCGCCGCCGTCCGCAGCCGTCGCAGCACCTCGCCGAACTCACCGGCCACAAGTCACAGCCTCTCCCCCAGAGATGTCGACTTTCCGCAGGTGAGGGACTCTAGCGCGGTCACCGGCCACATATGACCGCCTCAATGGCCTGTCCACGTTTCCTACACCAGGGCCACCTTCGATGGCATCGACGGGATCGACCGGAGCGAACGCCTCGCCCGGTCCGGAGAACGGGGAACCGCCATGCCTACGACGACCGCACGCCAGGGACACCCGAGCGCTCGCCAGGGCTGCCCGGGCGCCGCGTCCCAGGCACGCACGGGCGCCCATCAGCCGGTGCGCGAGCCCCAGCCGTCCGGCCCGGGTCTCGCCGGTCTCACCGCCCAGGAACGCGACGTGCTGTACGCCCTCGGCTGCGGCCTGCCCGACGCCGAGATCGCGGACGCGCTGTCGCTGCCGGAGCGTGCGGTGGCCGGACAACTGGGACGCGTCCTGGTGAAGTTGGGGCTGCCGGACCGGACCGCCGCCATCGTGCACGCCTTCGACTGCGGTCTGGTCGTACCGGGGCAGGGGCCGCGGAGGCAGTCGGCGCCGGCGGTCACCGGACGCGGCCGGACCGGCCCCGGCGGCGGTGGTGGAAGCGGTGCTGCGGCCGACGCGCGGTTGCGGGTCTGTGTGCTCGGCCCGTTGCGGGCCAGGCTCGGCGGGCGGTCGGTGGACGTCGGCCCGGTCCGGCAGCAGGCCGTGCTCGCGGCGCTGGCGCTGAGCCCCGGCCGGTCGGTCAGCCGGCAGGCACTGCTGGACGGCGTCTGGGGGATGGAGTCGCCCGGCGCGAACGTCGTACCGGTCTATGTGTACCGGCTGCGCAAGGGCCTGCGGCTCGGGGAGTGCCCCGACTCGGTGATCGGGCGCGACCGGTACGGCTATCGGCTGGTGCGGGACGCGGTCGAGGTGGATGTGACCTGCATGGAAGACCTGGTCGGGGCGGCCGAGGCCGCCGAGCGGGCCGGGGACGGGGCCGAGGCGGTACGGCTGTACGGCCGTGCGCTGGAGCTGTTCCGGGGCGAGCCGCTGGCCGGACTGCCGGGGCCGTTGGCCGAGTTGGAGCGGCTGCGGCTCGTCGAACGCCGGGTCGCCCTCGCTTACCGGAAGGCGCACTGGCAGCTACGGCTGGGCCGGGTCGCCGACGCGCTCGCCGGCCTGTCCGCGCTGGCGCTGGAACAGCCGCTGAACGAGCCGGTCGCCGCGCTGCTGATGCGCGCGCTGCACCACGCAGGGCGGCGGGCCGAGGCCCTGGCCGTGTTCGACCGTACGGCCCGCCGGCTCGCCGACGACCTGGGCGTGGCGCCCGGCGAACCGCTGCGCCGGGCACGGTGGTCGATCCTGCGCGGGGACGAGGCGGGTCGTGGGCGGGCGGGGGCGGCGTGAGCGACGGGACGGGGCGGGGGTGGGACCGGGATCGGGAGCGGGACCGAGCGGCCGACGGAACGGATCGGGACCGAGCGGCCGACGGGACGAAGCGGGACCCGGACCGAGCGGGTGGCGGGGAACCGGACCGAGCGCGTGGCGGGGAACGGGACCGAGCGGCCGACGGGACGAAGCGGGACCCGGACCGAGCGGGTGGCGGGGAACCGGACCGAGCGGGTGGCGGGGAACGGGATCAGCCCCCCTGGGACCCCGCCCTCACCCGCGCCGACGCCCTGCTTCTGGCCCGTGTCTCCGAGGCCGCGGGCCGAGCACGTCTGGGTCGGCGGCAGGCCACCTACGGGCCGCCGCTCGCCGAGCCGGGCCGCCGGTGGGCCGGTCTCGCCGGTGCGCGTCGGCTGCTGCGGGGCGACCGCGAAAGGACTGGAACCGGCCCTATCGACCGGCTGGACCTGTACGAGCGCGGCCTGACGGTGGCCGTCGACGGGCGGATCCATGTCGTCCGGTACGACACCACGGTGGTGCGCCGGCGCCGGGCCCTGTCCTCGCAGGGCCTCACCCGCGCCCATGTCCTCGTCGACCTCGACGGTGAGCGGATCGTGCTGCGCTGCCGCGACTTCGGCGAGCCGGAGGCATGGGGACCGGAGATCCACCGCTCCGTCGCCGACGCCCAGGTACCGAGGGCCCTCGCCGCGCTGACCCGGGGCGAGCGACTCGACTTCGGTCCGGTGTGGCTCACCAGGGCCGAACTCGGCTCCCGCGGAACGACGCTGCGCTGGGCGCAGGTCCAGCGGATCGAGATCCTCAAGGGCTCCGTCGCCGTACGCACCGCCGGCCGGTGGCAGGTGTGGGGGTCCGTCACGTCCGGGATCCCCAACCTCTGCGTCCTGCGCACCCTCGCCGAGTACCTCACCGCGGCCGAGCGCGACGAGGACTGACGTACCCCGCGCCCCTCCGCTCCACCCGCCACACCCGCCACACCCTGCGCAGAAGGAGATTCCGGCATGGCCGACAGCTACCGATACCGATGCGGCGAGTGCGGGCACCGCACCGCCTGGGGGAGCGAGTCCCAGGGCGAGCAGGCGATCGAGACCCACTACGCCCGCCGCCATCCGCACATCGTCCCCGGCGGAGTGGTCGAGTTCCGCAAGGGCTCCTCCGGGTGCGGCTCGGGCTGCCTGATCGCCCTGGGGATCGTGGTCCTGCTCCTGATCATCGCTTCCCGCCACTGAGACCACGCACCACGCACGGCACACAACTCACAGCCATCCATGAGGCATCGGACACGGAGGATCACATGAACGGGGCGAGCGGGAGCATGACGAACGCACTGATCGACAAAGCCAGGGCCGAGCGCGAGCGGCGCCGCAGCGGACGGAGCCGGACCACCGCGCTGACCGTCCTGGCGGTGCTCGGCGGCATCGGGCTGCTGCTGGCCCTCACCGTCGGCGGAGACCCGAACGAGCCGCCGAGCTGCGACGACAGGACCATGACGCGCAGCGACGTATGCATGATCTACTCCAGCGGAGGCGGCGGCGGCTCCTTCTCCTACGACGAGATGGTCGACCGCCGCGAGTCGAGCGACTCGGTGCTGCGCGGGATCGGCTTCGGACTCGCCGGGCTCTGCGCGGTGCTGATGATCCCGGCCGCGACCCGGCTCGACCCGGCGACGCCCTGGGGCGACCCGGTCACCGGGCCCTGCCCGCGCTGCGGCAAGCCGAACCGCCGGGAGCGCAAGACCACGCACAGCGTCACGCAGGGCCGGACGACCTCGTACTACACGGGCATCGTGACCCTGTGCACCTGCGGCTACAGCGATGTGCGGCGACGGCCCTGACACGGCTCGAAAATGGTTTGTCCCGTGAAGTCGGCTCGCCCTATCGTGAGCCGACTTCGACGAGACGTTCCCCCGGAAACACGCCGCAGAGCGGGAGCGTCCCACCTCGCTGAGGTGCCGGAGGGGGCGGCAACTGACTTTGTCGACCCCTCACTTCGGAGGCTCTTCATGAACGTCGGTACGAATGTCGGTATCGGCCTGCCCGTCGGCGACCCGGCCGCCCTGCTCACCTGGGCCCGCCGCGCCGACGCCGGCCCCTTCAGCACCCTCGGACTGCTCGACCGGCTCGTCTACGACAACCCCGAGCCGCTGGTCGCGCTGGCCGTCCTCGCCGGCGCCACCACGCGCGTCCGCGTCCAGACCGAGGTGCTGCTCGCCCCGCTGCGCGACACCGCCCTGCTGGCCAAGCAGGCCGCCACCCTGGACCGGATGACCGACGGACGGCTCGTCCTCGGCCTGGGCGTCGGCGGCCGGGAGGACGACCACCGCGCCACCGGCACCGACCTGCGCACCCGGGGCCGGCGCCTGGACCGGCAGATGGAGACGATGTGCCGTCTGTGGCACGGCGAGCCCTACGGCGACGGCGTCGGCCCGATCGGCCCGGTGCCCGCCCGCCTCGGCGGCCCGGAGCTGCTCTTCGGAGGCTTCAAGCCCGCCGCCCTCGAACGCGTCGCCCGCTGGGGCGACGGCTTCCTCGCGGCCGCGGCGCCCTCCTGGGCGGGCGGCCTGTTCGACACGGTGCGCGGCTTCTGGAAGGAGTACGGCCGCGACGGCGAGCCCCGTCTCGTGGCCCAGGTGAACGTCGCGCTCGGCCCGCCGGACGTGATCGACGACGCCCGCACCCGGATGCACGCCTACTACGCCTTCACCGGCATGCCCGACCGCATGGTCGACGGCATGCTCACCACCCCGGCCGACATCCGCGCCGCGATCACCGCCTACGCCGATCTGGGCGTCGACGAGGTGATGCTCTACTGCTACGGCCTCGACCCGGACCAGGTGGACCGCCTGGCCGACGTGCTGTGACAGCCATCCCGTGACCCCGATGCCGTATCCCGATCCCGTGATCCCGATCCTGTAGCGCTCCTGTTGCCGGAACTGTGGGCTCCGCCACAGCCGGGTGCGCCGGGCCCTGTTGGACTCGGCGCACCCGCAGTCGTCCGTCGTTCCGCGACCTGGAGGCCAGGTGTTTCTGCTGATCCTGCTGTTCGTCCTGATCGCGGTGATCACCGCGATCGGCCTGGCCGGACACGGCAGCCGCACCCTGGCCGACCGTCGCGAACGGCGCACCGGAGTGCCCGGCACGCTGCGCGGCATCGCGGCCCTCGCGGGCGCCGGGGCGTTCGCCCTGTACGCGTGGGGGCTGCTCGCGGTGTGCGGCGCGGTCATGACGGCGGAGGACGGCGGCACCGACTCGGCACCGCCGCAGTCCTGCCGTACGGCGGGCTGGTGGGAGCGGCACGAGCGGGGCATCGAGATCACCGACCACAAGGTGACGTACATCCCGCTCGGGTTCGTCTGCGAGACGAGCGACGGCGGGAGTTACGACACGGGTGACGTGCCCGGGTATGTGAACCCGGGCGTGCCGGCGCTCGCCCTGACCGCCGCCGGGTGCGCCATCGGCGCGGGCTACGTGACCGAGCTGCGGACCCGGGCGGAGTCCCGCGGGGACCGGGCCGGTTAGCCTCGGTCCTGAAGGGACCGGCCGAAGTGGTCGCCGGCCCGGCAGCAGTGGTTGGAGGCAACATGGCGAAGGTTCCCAGCGCGGTGGTCGCGGCGGGCGGACTCGTCGGCGGGTACGGCATGGCCCGCTGGACCGGGAACCGGCAGCTAGGCGGTGCCGTACTGGCCGTGGCGGGCGCCTCCGCCGCGCAGCAGTGGCGACAGCGGGCGGGCGGCAGGGCCGCGGGCGCCCTGACCACCGCCTACGTCGCCGCCTTCGCCGGTTCGCACCCACTGGCCAAGAAGGTCGGCGCCTGGCCGGCCGTGTTCGGGGTGGCGGGCGCGATGGCCCTGGCGTCCTGGGCGGTGGCGGACCGCCGCGGCTGACGCGAGGTGACGGGCGGTCCCGCGCGTCAGGGCCGTACGTCCGCCTACGACCGGTGGGTCAGGACATTCACCACGCGGCCGCCCGGGTCCCGTACGAAGAAGCGGCGTACGCCCCACTCCTCGTCCCGGAGTTCCCGGACGATCTCCGCGCCCGATGCCAGTACCTGCGCGTACACGGCGTCGACGTCCTCGACCTCCACGCTCAGGTCGGGGACGACGGGGCCGGTGCGGTCCTCGGTGAAGAAGCTGATCTGGGCGGTGGGGTTGGCAGGGGACGCCATGGTCGTCACCCAGCCCATGTCCATCACCTCCTCGAAGCCGAGCAGGCCGTAGAAGTCACGGCTCGTCGCGATCGCTTCCTCGGACCCGGCGTGGACGTTGGGGACGATCCTGCGGACGGTCATCGGTGCGGCTCCCTGGAACGGTTGTCCGGAGTTTTTGTTATCCCCCGCAGTCTGGCCCCGTCTCCCCTCCGTCCCCAGCCACAGGCACGCGAGGAATGAGTCACGTGACACGACAGATCAGCCGCCGGAGCATGCTCAGGGCCGCGGGCGCGACCGCCGGAGCCGTCGGGGCGGGAATCGGCACGACCGCCGCTCCAGCCGCGGCAGCCGGCGCCTCCTTCGCGCATCCCGGCCTGCTGCACACCCGCGCCGACCTGGACCGGATGGCCGCCAAGGTGAAGGCGGGCGCCCAGCCCCACACCGCCGGTTTCGCCCGGCTCGCCGCCAACCCGCACGCGCAGAGCGGCTGGCGTCCCCGGCCCAGCACCGTCGTCCACCGAGGCGCCGGAACCCCGCAGAACTACGCGGCGCTCTACAAGGACATCCATGCCGCCTACCAGAACGCCCTGCGCTGGCACATCACCGGCGAGCGCGCGCACGCCGACACCGCGGTCGCCGTCCTCAACGCCTGGTCGGGGACGCTGACCCAGGTCGCGGGCAGCGCCGACCGGTTCCTCGCGGCCGGGCTGTACGGCTATCAGTTCGCCAACGCCGCCGAACTCGTCCGCGACCACGAGGACTTCGAGGCCGAGCGGTTCCGCAAAATGCTCCTCGACGTCTTCCACCCGCTGAGCGAGAGCTTCCTCGCCCACCACAACAACGCGGTCGTCAGCAACTACTGGACCAACTGGGACCTTTGCAACATGGCCTGCGTCCTGGCCGTCGGCATCCACTGCGACGACCGGGCGAAGGTCGAGCGGGCCGTGGAGTACTTCAAGCACGGCGAGGGCCTCGGCTCGATCAGGAACGCCATCCCCGTAGTGCACGACGACGGACTGGGCGAGTGGCTGGAGGCCGGCCGCGACCAGGGGCACGCCCTGCTCGGCGTCGGCCTGATGGGCACGATCTGCGAGATGGCCTGGAACCAGGGCATCGACCTGTACGGCCACGACGACAGCCGCTTCCTCAAGGGCGCCCAGTACGTGGCCAAGTGGGCCATGGGCGAGAAGGTGCCGTTCACCGCGAACACCCGCAGGAAGGGCGCGATCGGCGGCTGGTCGGGGTCGGAGACGGTGACCGAGGCGGCGCCCGTCAACCCGGAGATGACCCGTCCGATCTGGGCGATGATCGCCAACCACTACACCGGGCGCCGGGGTCTGTCCGCGTCCTACCTCACGCGGATCGCCGCGAAGTCCGCCCCCGAGGGCGGCGGCGGGGACTACGGCCCCGACAGCGGCGGCTATGACCAACTGGGCTTCGGGACACTGGCGTTCACGCGGGACCGGTCGGTGAAGGTGACAGGGGCGGGATCGGATCCCCGGCCCCAGGCCGGGCCCACCGCATCCCCCTCGCCCTCCGCCGCCGGTGACGACCTCGCCGCCACCGGCTCCGACGGCCTCCTCGGCTGGACCGCCGCCACCGGGGTCACGGCCCTCGCCGGCGGCCTCCTCCTGCTGCGCCGCCGCGCCCGATGACCACCCCTGGGTCCGCTACGTCCCCGAGGCCTTCGCCGCCCGCACCCCGGCACTCGACGGCTCCGTCACCGCCGTGAGCGGACGGGCGATGTCCTCCAGGGACCGGCGTTCCGCGCGGACCGCGAAGAAGGCCGCGACCAGGCCCGCCAGGCACATCAGCGCCGCGCCGATCTGGAAGGCGAGAACCGTGTCGCCGACCTTGCCCGTCCCGGTGAGGTCGGCGAACAGCAGCGGTCCGCTGATACCGCCGGCCGCGGTACCGAGGGCGTAGAAGAAGGCGATGGACATCGCGCGGGTCTCCATCGGGAAGATCTCGGAGACCGTGAGGTAGGCGCTCGAAGCACCCGCCGAGGCGAAGAACAGAACCGCGCACCAACAGGCCGTCATCGTGGTCGCGTTGAGCACGCCCTGGTCGAACAGCCAGGCGGTGCCGAACAGCAGCAGGCCCGAGAGCAGATACGTCGACGAGATCATGACGCGTCGGCCGACCGTGTCGAAGAGCCTGCCGAGCAGCAGCGGGCCCATGAAGTTGCCGACCGCGATGACCGCGAAGTAGTAGCCCGTGTCGCCGGTCGGCACGTCGAAGAACGTGGCGAGGATCGCGCCGAACCCGAAGGTGATGGCGTTGTAGAGGAACGCCTGGCCGATGAAGAGGGAGAAGCCGAGGATCGCCCGCCTGCGGTACTTGGAGAAGACGGTGCGGCCGATCTCCAGGAAGGACACGCTCCGGCGCTGACGGATGGTGAGCTCGCCCTCGGGCCGCGGCAGGGGCTCGCCCCGTTCGGCCTCGACCTTCCGCTCGATGGCTGTGACGATCCGTTCCGCCTCGTCGTCGCGGCCGTGGATCAGCAGCCAGCGCGGGCTCTCCGGGACGTGCCGCCGGACCAGCAGGATCACCAGCGCGAGGACGGCACCGAGCGCGAACGTCAGCCGCCAGCCGATGTCCGCGGGCAGGATCGCGGTGTCCAGCGCGACGATCGCCAGCAGCGAGCCGCCGACCGCGCCCAGCCAGAAGCTGCCGTTGATCATCAGGTCGACGCGGCCGCGGTACTGCGCCGGGATCAGCTCGTCGATCGCGGAGTTGATCGCCGCGTACTCGCCTCCGATGCCGAAGCCGGTGAGGAAGCGGAACAGGAAGAACCACCAGGTGTCGAACGAGACCGCGGTGAGGGCCGTAGCCGCCAGATAGACCGCGAGCGTGATCATGAAGAGTTTCTTGCGGCCCCACCGGTCGGTGAGCCGGCCCCAGAACAGGGCGCCGAGGCAGGCACCGGCCACGTAGAGCGCGGCCGCCAGGCCGGTGACCTGGCCGGAGGTGATCGGCAGACCGCTGCCGGGCTCGGACAGCCGGGGAGCGATGCTGCCGACGACCGTGACCTCCAGGCCGTCGAGGATCCACACGGTGCCCAGACCGATCACGATCGTCCAGTGCCAGCGCGACCACGGCAGGCGGTCGAGCCGGGCGGGGATGTCGGTGGTGACGGTACGGCCGGTCTCGGCCTGCACGGTGGTCATGGGCCCCCTCCTCGTCGAGCGGAACCCGGGCCGAGTGCCCCGAACTCCCCGGCCCTACGCCCGCCGACCGCCCTGAGCACCCGTTCTCCACGCCCGACGGCCCCGCCGAGCCCTCCGTCCTACGCCCTACGCCCCCAGCGCCCGCGACACGGTGTAGATCACCAGCCCGGCGAGCGAGCCCACCACGGTGCCGTTGATCCGGATGAACTGGAGGTCGCGGCCGATGTGCGCCTCGATCTTCCGGGTGGTGTGCTCGGCGTCCCAGCTCGCCACGGTGTCCGTGATCAGGGAGGTGATCTCCTTGCGGTAGGTGGAGACGACGTACACCGCCGCGCCCTCCACCCAGCCGTCGACCTTGGCCTGGAGCCGCGGCTCGACCGCCATCCGCGCACCCAGCGACAGCAGCGAGGCACGCACCCGCAGCCGCAGTTCGCTGCGCTCGTCCTCGGCCGCCGAGACGATCATCCGGCGTACGGCGGTCCACGCGGAGGCGATCAGGTCCTGCACCTCGCCGCGGCCCAGCACCTCGCCCTTGAGCCGCTCGACCCGGGCGCGGGTCTCCGTGTCGGACTGGAGGTCGGAGGCGAAGTCGGTGAGGAACTTGTCGAGGGCGCCACGGGCCGGGTGGCTGGGCATGTCGCGCATCTCGGTGACGAAGCGCAGCAGTTCCTTGTAGACCCGCTCGCCGACCCTGCGGTCCACGAATCTCGGGGTCCAGCCGGGGGCGCCGCCCTGTACCGCGTCCATGATCTCGTCGTCGTGCAGTATCAGCCAGTTCTGGGCGCGGGCGACGACGAGGTCGACGACCCGCTTGTGGCCGCCGTCGGCGACGACCTTCTCCAGCATCTTCCCTATGCCGGGCGCGATCTCCTGGGCGTCGGCACGCCGGGTGATCGCCTCGCCCACGACCGCCTGGACGTCCGAGTCGCGCATGACCGTCAGGGCGCCCCTGAGCGCAGCGGACAGCTCCGCCGTCACCCGGTCCGCGTGCTCGGGTTCGGCGAGCCAGGCGCCGAGGCGGCTGCCGATGCCGACGGCGCGCAGCCGCTGCCGTACGACGTCCTGCGAGAGGAAGTTCTCGCCGACGAACTCGCCCAGGGAGACGCCGAGCTGGTCCTTCTTGGTCGGGATGATCGCGGTGTGCGGGATGGGCAGTCCGAGGGGGTGGCGGAACAGGGCCGTGACGGCGAACCAGTCGGCGAGCGCGCCGACCATGCCGGCCTCGGCCGCCGCGGCGACATAGTCGGCCCAGGCGCCGGCGCCCTGGTTCGAGGCGACCTTGGCGAGGACGTACACCAGCGCGACGAAGAGCAGCAGCCCGGTCGCGGTGATCTTCATCCGCCGTACGCCGCGTTGCTTCTCCTGATCGGCGGCGGTGAACGTCGTCATCGCACGTACGGCCGATGCGGGCACGCGCCGGTTACCGGCGCCCTCCGGCCGGGCATGCTGCTCTACGACAGGCGTTCCCGTTTCATCCTGATTCGTACGTTCCATTCCGCTCCACCCGTCCAGGATCCCCCGCACACATTGTCCCTTCCTGACCTACTCCTGGAACGAATCAAGAGTTCCCGGCGTCTGTCCCGTGGGGGGAGGTCGATGGCGAAGTCCGGATGAACTCCGGCGGCCCAATGGGGGGTCTGTGCAACTCCCCTCTGCCTCATGACGCATCATGAGGTGATCACATCGGAGCCTCGGGCTCCCATCCGCCCGAGGAGACACGCACCGCATGACCAGGCGAAACGGTTATGCCCTGCTCAGCGCGATCATCGCCCTGATCGTCACGCTTTCCGCCGCGATATACATCGGAGCCGCCTCCGACGACGGCAGCGCGACCGGCAAGAGCACCCCCACGAAGACCGGCTCCGGACGGGGCCCCGTCGCCCCGGCCTCCACCGGCCTCTGGGTGGGCGCCTGGTCCGCCTCCCCGGTCGGCGCCGAACCCGGCACCGAGCTGGAGGGCCTCGCCGGCGACTCGGTACGCAACGTCGTGCACACCAGCGTCGGCGGTACGAGTGCCCGGATCACGCTGTCCAATCTCTACGGCCAGTCCCGGCTGACGATCACGCACGCGTCGGTCGCGCTCGCCGCCGGCTCCGCGACGGCCGCCGCGGTGGCGGGCACCATGCGCCGGCTGACCTTCGGCGGCAGCCCCACGGTCGTCATCCCGCCGGGCCAGCAGGTGCTCAGCGACGCCGTGCGCATGACGATCCCGGCGGACGCCGACGTCCTGGTGACCACGTACTCCCCCACCCCGTCGGGCCCGGTGACCTACCACCCGCACGCGCGCCAGACCAGCTATGTCGCCGAGGGCGACCTCACCGAGGACGCGACCGGCACGGCGTACACCGGCCAGGTCGACGCCTGGCGGTACGTGACCGCGCTGGACGTCCTCAGCCACGACTCCGAGGGCACCGTCGTGGTCTTCGGGGACTCGCTCACGGACGGCATCACGTCCACCCAGAACGCCAACCGCCGCTGGACGGACGTCCTCTCGCGCCGGCTGCGGGCGGCCGTCGCGGCCGGCCAGGACGTGCCGCGCTACAGCGTCGTGAACCAGGGCATCAGCGGCAACCAGATCCTCGCCAGCGGCGCCGGGCGCCCCGCGGACAACCAGGCGGGCGTCGGCCGCTTCCACCGCGACGCGCTGTCCCGCACGAGCGTCAAGGTCGTCGTCATCGACCTCGGCGTCAACGACATCCTGCGCAACCCGGGCCTCGCCGACCCCAACCGCATCCTCGAAGGGCTGCGCACCCTGGTCCGCCAGGCCCACGCCCGCGGCCTCAAGGTCGTCGGCGCCACCCTGATGCCCTTCCAGGGCCACCGGGGCTACACCGACGCCCGCGAGAACGTGCGTCAGCAGATCAACGCCGAGATCCGCGCGGGCCGGGTCTTCGACGCGGTCGCCGACTTCGACGAGGCCGTGCGGGACCCGTACAACCCGCGCAAGTTCCGCCCCGAATACGACTCCGGCGACCACCTCCACCCGAGTGACAAGGGCTACGAGCGCATGGCGGAGTCCTTCAATCTCCAGGACCTCAAGGGCGCGGCTCCGGCGGAGCTGTAGCGGCGAGCGGGGGCGGGTTCGGGGGCGGTCAGTCCTCGTCCCACTCCCGGGCCTTCTCCCGGCGGGGCCCGCGCTCGTCGTGCCCATGGCGCCACAGGTCCCGGTGCTCCTCGAGCATCCTGCGATGGCCGTCGTAACTCTCGTCACGCGCCGAGGACCGCAGTTCCCGCCGCTCCTCGCGCCGTTCCAGCCGCTCCCGGCGCCGCTCCTCGCGCAGCTCCTGCTTCTGCGTCCGGGTCAGCTTCCGCTCGACCCCGACGCCGCCCCAGAAGGCGAACCCGGTCACGATCACCCGCGGGGCGCCGGGATCCCCGGGCGCCCCGTCCTCGCGGTGGTCGAAACCGCCCATGATCCCGATCCCGCGCACCTCGACCTCGACCCCGGGCGGCACGACGACCTCCACCCCGCCCATGATCGCGACGCAGTTGATCTCGACCACGCCGTCCGCGAAGTTCGCCTCGCGCAGGTCGATCTCCCCGCCGCCCCAGAAGGCGAAGCAGTTGAACCGCCTCGGCACGGTCCAGCGTCCCTTGCGCTGGAACCCCGACAGCACGGCGACACCCCACGTCGACGACCCGTCGCCGCCGACGATCCGGTCGCTCCAACTCCCGGCGGCGGCCCCGGGCTTCTTCACCATGTCGACCTTCGGCACGGCCACCGCGCCGACCGGTAGATCCCGGGTGATCGGGGCCAGATCCCCGTAGGTGCGTGCCTTGTACGTCGCGTCGAGGCGTTCCTCGAACTCCTCCATGTCGAGCCGCCCCTCCGCGAGGGCGTCCCGCAGGATCTCGGCGACCTGTTCACGATCGGCGTCGGAGGCACGCAGCTCCGGGGCTTCCTCGCTCATGTAATGCAGCCTACGAGCAACCCCGCCCCGGGGCTACGAGATCGCCCGCTCGGTCCGTGCCGCCTTCTCGGCCTGTTCGGCGTACATCTTGGCGATCACGGCCTCGATGTCGGGCTCCCGCACCGACAGGTCCACCAGCGGATACTCCGCCGCGATCCGCGCCACCAGCACCGCCGCCGAGTCGGCCGCCGGGAACGCCAGCCACTGCCGCGGCCCCTCCACCTTCACCACGCGCGCGGGTGCCGCCTCGATCGGCGGCAGCTCGCGCTCCAGGTCGACCACCAGGATCCGCTCGCTCTCCCCCACCTCGTGCAGCCCGGCGAGCGGGCCGTCGTACATCAGCCGCCCGTGGTCGATGACCATCACCCGTGAGCACAACTGCTCGATGTCCTGGAGGTCGTGGGTGGTCAGCAGCACCGTCGTGCCGCGCTCGGTGTTCAACTCCCGCAGGAACTCACGGACCTTGGCCTTGGAGATGACGTCGAGCCCGATGGTCGGCTCGTCCAGGTACAGCACCTCGGGGTCGTGCAGCAGCGCCGCCGCGATGTCGCCGCGCATCCGCTGGCCGAGCGACAGCTGCCGTACGGGCACGTCCAACAGGTCGGCCAGGTCCAGGAGTTCCACGAGCCGGTCGAGGTTCTCGCGGTAGCGGGCGTCCGGGATGCGGTACATGCGGTGCATCAGCCTGTACGAGTCGATCAGCGGCAGGTCCCACCACAGCGTGGTGCGCTGCCCGAACACCACCCCGATGCGGTGGGCGAGCCTGGTGCGTTCGCGGGAGGGGTCGATGCCCGCCACCCGCAGACGGCCGCCGCTCGGCGTGAGGATCCCCGTCAGCATCTTGATCGTCGTCGACTTGCCGGCGCCGTTCGGCCCGATGTAGCCCACCATCTCCCCGCGCGCCACACGGAAGGAGATCGAGTCGACGGCCCGCACCCGCCGCCGCTCCCGCTTGAGGAAACCGGTCTTCTTGCGCACGTCGAAGACCTTCTCGACACCGTCGAGTTCGATGAACGTCCCGTCTGGCATGGCCTGCCCCTAACTCCCCGTACTCCGATAGGACCGCAGCCCGGCCCGCCACGCCAGACCGGCCAGGGCGCAGCACGCCGCCGCCACCAGGGGCGAGGCGAAGGCCGTCCACCCGGGCAGGTCGATCGGGTACGGCCGCCCCAGCACATGGGCGGCGGGCACCCAGTTGACGAAGGCGAGGGGCAGCATGAAGGTCACGCCGCGCACCAGGTCCTTGCCGAACACGGTGGGCGGGTACTGAAGCAGCGTGGTCCCGCCGTAGGTGAACGCGTTCTGTACCTCGGCGGCGTCCTGCGCGAGTATCTGGAAGGCCGCGCCGGCCACGAACAGCGCCGAGAAGATCGCCGCCCCGCTGATCAGCATCAGCGGCACCAGCAGCACCTTCGCGGGCGTCCAGTCGATGCCGGCCGACACCAGCGCCCAGCCCAGGACCAGCGCGCCCTGCGTGATCCGGCCCAGGCGGCGCAGCGCGAAGTGATCGGCGCCGACCTGCGCGAGCACCGGTGCGGGCCGCACCAGGAGCGTGTCGAAGGAGCCGTCGCGGATCCGGCCGCCCAGCACGTCCATCGAGCCCAGCACCAGGTCGGCGATCCCGAACGCGGTCGCCGACAGGCCGTACAGCAGGGCGATCTCCGGCAGCGACCAGCCGCCCAGGGTGTCGACCTGCGAGAACATCAGCAGGATCGCCACGAAGTCCAGGCCGGTCACCATCAGGTTGCCGAGCACCGTGACGGCGAAGGAGGTGCGGTAGGTCATGCTGGACCGCACCCACATGGCGGCGATCAGCCGGTAGGCCCGCAGCCCTTCGAGCAGGGCGCCGCGCTCACCCACCCTGCACCACCACCCGACGCGTCGCCGCCGACTGCACGATCCGACCGGCGGCCAGCAGCACCACCGCCCACAGCGCCTGGAAGGCGAACGCCCCGAGCGGCGCCCTCTCCCCCATCAGCACGTCCGCCGGCATCTGGATCTGCGCCGCCCAGGGCAGCGCCCGCACGACCTCGCCGAACACGCCCGGGAAGGCGTTCAGCGGCAGCACCATGCCCGAGAAGAAGATCCCGGTGATCATGAGGGCCTGGTTGACGCCCATGCCGTCCAGGAGCCAGAACACGCTCAGGGCCGCCAGATAGCGGATCGCGAAGCTGACGACCGCCGCCAGCAGCAGCGTGACCACGAACGCCGCCCACGGGGTGACGTCCGTCGGCAAGGCCATCGGGAAGAACACCGCGCCGAACAGGAACGGGACCACACCCCGCCCGACCATCTGGAACAGCGCCCGCCCCATGTCCCCGGCCAGCCACCAGAGTTGCAGGTCGGCCGGCCGGTACAGGTCGACGGCGATCTCACCGGTGCGGATCCGGTCCATGAGGTCCTTCTCGGCGCCGCCGCCCTGGATCGCGAGGGTCGCGTACAGGCACTGGCCCAGCCACACATAGGTGACGGCCTGCGCCTGGTCGTATCCGCCGAGATGGGGCTTCTGGTCCCACAGCGCGAGATAGGTGTAGACGAGGATCACGCCGAAGACGGTGTTGGTGAACACCCCAGCCGCGGTGGCCACCCGATAGGTCGCGTACCTTCTGAAGCCGCCTGCCGCGACGGCCAGGTACAACCGCCCGGAGCCCACATCCACAGCCCTCCTCGCCCGCGCCCGGCACCGAAGCGCAGGAGCCTAGTGCGCCCGTGAACGGGGCTGCCAGCCATTTTCCGGGCGCCCCCGGGGCGAGGTTTCGCTCACTTTCCAGGACACGCGCCGGTTTCCGGGAACGGAACGCCCGGTGCGAGAGTCTTCAATGGGGGCGCAGTAGGCGTACGAGGGCGTACGGGAACGTACGACGCGAAACAGGAGTCCGTGCCAGAGATGAGTGACGAGCCGCAGCCGCAGGCCCAGCCACAGCCGCAGAGCGGGAAGCCCAAGCGGCCGAAGAGGACGGGCTGGCGGCGGATCATCCCGACCTGGCGCATGGTGCTTGGCACCTTCGTCGTCGGCACGCTGCTGCTCGTCGGCGGGTTCTTCCTGGCCTACTCCCTGGTCAAGATCCCGCCGGCCAACGCGCTCGCGACCAAGCAGGCCAACGTCTACATGTACGCGGACGGCTCGGTGATCGCCCGCGACGGCGAGGTCAACCGGGAGAACGTCACCCTCGCGCAGATGTCCAAGGCCGCCCAGCACGCGATCCTGGCCGCCGAGGACCGCGACTTCTACTCCGAGTCGGCCGTCGACCCCAAGGCGATGCTGCGGGCCGCCTGGAACACGGCCACCGGCAAGGGCAAGCAGTCCGGCTCCACGATCACCCAGCAGTACGTGAAGAACTACTACCTGCGCCAGGACCAGACGGTCACCCGCAAGGCCAAGGAGTTCATCATCGCGATCAAGCTCGATCGCGAGAAGACCAAGGACGAGATCCTCGAGGGCTACCTCAACACCAGCTTCTTCGGGCGCAACGCCTACGGCATCCAGGCCGCCGCCCAGGCCTACTACGGCATGGACGCCAAGGACCTCGACCCGGCCCGCTCCGCCTACCTGGCCGCGCTGGTCAACGCGCCCAGCGAGTTCGACGTCGTCGCCCACCCGGAGAACAAGTCAGCGGCCGTCGCCCGCTGGAACTACGTCCTGGACGGCATGGTCACCAAGGGCTGGCTCAGCGAGTCGAAGCGGGCGGGCATGAAGTTCCCGGCGCCGAAGGAGGCCTCGACCTCCACCAACCTCTCCGGTCAGCGTGGCTACATCGTGCAGATCGTCAAGGACTATCTGACCCAGAACAAGATCGTCAGCGCTGAGGAGCTGGAGCTCGGCGGCTACCGCATCACCACCACCCTCCAGAAGGACAAGCAGAACGCCTTCGTCGACGCCGTCAACGACCAGCTGATGTCCAAGCTGGACAAGAAGAACAACAAGGTCGACAAGTACGTCCGCGCGGGCGGCGCCTCCGTCGACCCGAAGACCGGCAAGGTCGTCGCGATGTACAACGGCATCGACTACGTCAAGCAGTACACCCCGAACGCCACCCGCAGGGACTTCCAGGTCGGCTCCACCTTCAAGCCGTTCGTGTTCACCTCGGCCGTGGAGAACGACTCCACCACCCAGGACGGCCGCCAGATCACGCCGAACACGATCTACGACGGCACCAACCAGCGCCCGGTCCAGGGCTGGACGGGCACCTACGCCCCGGAGAACGAGGACCAGCACTCCTACGGCGACATCACCGTCCGCAAGGCCACCGACTCCTCCGTGAACTCGGTGTACGCGCAGATGGCCGTGGACGTCGGCCCCGAGAAGGTGAAGGACACCGCGATCGAGCTCGGGCTGCCGACCAACACCCCCGACCTCCAGCCGTACCCGTCGATCGCCCTCGGCACCGCCACCGCCAGCGTCCTCGACATGGCGGAGGCCTACGCGACGCTCGCCAACCACGGCAAGCACGGCACGTACACGATGGTCGACAAGATCACCAAGGACGGCGCCGACGTCATCGAGCTGCCGGAGCGCAAGACCTCCCAGGTCGTCAGCCGCGAGGCCGCCGACACCACGACGTCCGTCCTGCAGAGCGTCGTCGACAACGGCACCGCCACCGCGGCCCTGGCCGCCGGCCGCCCCGCCGCGGGCAAGACCGGCACGGCGGAGGAGGACACCGCCGCCTGGTTCGCCGGGTACACGCCCGAACTGGCCACCGTCGTCGCCGTCATGGGCCAGGACCCGGTCACTGCAAAGCACAAGTCGCTGTACGGCGTGATGGGTCTGAACCGCATCAACGGCGGCGGGGCGCCCACCGACATCTGGGCCCAGTTCACCAAGGAGGCCCTCAAGGGCAAGCCGGTCGGCGAGTTCGACCTCCAGCTCCAGGAGGGCGCCGACGAGCCCCAGTACCCCACGACCGACCCCACTCAGGGCGACGAGGACTCCGGCGACCAGGACGAGGACGGCACCACCGGGGAGACGACGACCGGCGGCCAGGACACCGAGGGCCAGACCGGCGGCGAGACCCCGGGCGACACCGGAGGCGCCACCACCGGCGACACGACGAACGGCGGCACCACCGACGGGGGCACCACGGACGGCGGCGCGACCGGCGGCACCGACACCGGCGGCACCACGGACGGCGGCACCACCGACGGCGGCACCACCGACGGCGGCACGGACTCGGGCGGCACGGACACCGGCGGAGCGACCGGCGGGGACAGCTCCACCGGCGGAACCGACACCGGCGGCGGCGGAACGTCCGGGAACACGGCCGGGACGCTCAGCACGACCCGCCGGCCTTGACGCCGGGGCTCAGTGACCGCCGGGGCTCAGTGACCGCCGGGGCTCAGTGACCGCCGGGGCTCAGTGACCGCTGGGGCTCAGTGACCGCTGAGGCTCAGTGACCGCTGGTCGCCTTGAGCCCCACCACGGAGACCAGCAGCAGACAGACGAAGAAGATCCGCGCGGCGGTGGCCGGCTCCCCCAGCACGGCCATGCCGACCACCGCGGCACCGGCCGCGCCGATGCCCACCCACACGCCGTAGGCGGTGCCGATGGGCAGCGACCTCGCGGCGTAGGACAGCAGCAGCATGCTGGCGACGATGCCGGCGCCGGTGAACAGGCTGGGGACGAGCCGGGTGAATCCGTCGGTGTACTTCATGCCGATCGACCAGCCGACCTCGAGCAGACCGGCGACGACAAGCAGAACCCAGGCCATGACAGGCACCTCCGAGACGTACGACGTGAAACGGGGTGCGTCGTCTTTGCGTACATCCCGGTACGGCGCGTCTCGTCGGGTTCCTTCAAAACTAGCAAAAGAAACAGCGGAAGGGGCCGGTGACGATGGTCACCAGCCCCTTCGAACCGTCGATCCCGAGGTGAAGCGGACTACAGGTAGAGCCCTGTGGAGTCCTCCGCCCCCTCGAACCGGTCGGCGGCCACGGCATGCAGATCACGCTCGCGCATGAGCACGTACGCGACCCCGCGCACCTCGACCTCGGCGCGGTCCTCCGGGTCGTACAGCACCCGGTCACCGGTCTCCACGGTGCGTACGTTCTGCCCCACCGCGACGACCTCGGCCCAGGCCAGCCGACGGCCCACGGCCGCGGTGGCGGGGATCAGGATGCCGCCACCGGAACGCCGCTCGCCCTCGCCGGTGTCCTGCCGCACGAGTACACGGTCGTGCAGCATCCGGATGGGCAGCTTGTCGTGGTGGGTGCTGTGCTCGTTTCTGTTGGCGCTCACGCCTTTGAACCTACCTGCCTTTCCCGCCCGCGTACGCCGCCGGGTGCCGCCCTCAGCCCTTGCGGCGCCGGGTGCTCATCGCCAGCAGCCCCACGAGGCCGACGGCGACGACGGCGACGGGCACGATGCGCTCCAGACGGGGCGCGCCCTCCTCGTCCGTGAACTTGGCCTTCACATCGCTCACGACCCGGTTGACCTCGACATAGGCCCTTCCGAGAGTGTGGTCGATGTTGGAGACCACCTTGGCCTTCGCGTCACCGACGATCGTCTTCGGGTGCACACGCACCCCGATCTCGTCGAGTGTCTCGGCCAGAGTTGCGCGGCGGGCCTTGATGTCCGCCTCGATCTGCGCCGGTGTTCTGGTGTCCGACGTGTCCGCCACCGTACGGCCTCCGAAGTGAAGCTGATGCTGTTTCCGGACAGTCTGTCAGTTCCTCGCCGGACCGCACTGTCAGGCTCCCCGGTTACGCTGGTTCGATGAGCGAGCGACTCCAGCCGGGGGACGTGGCCCCCGCCTTCACCCTGCCCGACGCCGACGGCAACGACGTGTCCCTGTCGGACCACAAGGGCCGCAAGGTCATCGTCTACTTCTACCCGGCCGCCCTGACGCCCGGCTGCACCAAGCAGGCCTGTGACTTCACGGACAACCTGGAGCTGCTGGCCGGCGCCGGCTACGACGTCATCGGCGTCTCCCCCGACAAGCCGGAGAAGCTCGCGAAGTTCCGCGAGAAGGAGTCCTTGAAGGTCACGCTGGTCGGCGACCCGGACAAGAAGGTCCTGGAGTCCTACGGCGCCTTCGGCGAGAAGAAGCTCTACGGCAAGACCGTCGTCGGCGTCATCCGCTCGACGGTGATCGTGGACGAGGACGGCAAGGTCGAGCGGGCCCTGTACAACGTCAAGGCCACCGGCCACGTAGCGAAGATCATCAAGGACCTGGGCATCTGACCGGGACCCCCCCCCCACCGGGAGCCAGGCCGACCCGCCCCTCAGCACCGGCCTGCGCTCCAGAATCGCCGACCTGAAACCCGACCTCCCCTCGCCTTGCATGGTGATCCACGCCATACCAACGCCGCCGTCACTGCCCGATATCCGGTTCGTTGCTCCGTACGAGCCAGGAACAGGTGACCGACAGCGGGGGTGTGATGGGCGCCAGTGCATACAGCAAGGAGCGGCTGGAGGAGGCGGCTCGGGGGGCTCGGACGCTGTCGGAGGCGTTGGGGCGGTTGGGGGTGGATCCGCAGAGTTCGACACGGCGGTACGTGTGGGAGCGGATGAAGAAACTCGGGGTGGACGTGTCGCACTTCGAGCGCGAGGGGGTGAAGTGGACGAGGGAGATCCTCCAGGCCGCGGTGTCGTCCTCGACGAATACGTGCGAGGTGCTGCGCCGTCTCGGGCTCGAGGTCGTGGGCGGACATCACACCCACATCAGCCGCCGGATCAAGGCGTACGGCATCGACACCTCGCACTTCGAGAGGCCGTCCCGGCGCGGTGAGGTTCGGCGCCCCCGGACGCCTGAAGGTCTCCTGGTAGAGCAGCCCGTCGGCCATGCCCGGCGCATCCCGAGCGACCGCCTCAGGTGGGCGATGACGTCCTCGGGCATACCGGACCGGTGTGCACTCTGCGGCACGGAAGCGCTCTGGCGGGGCCATTCGCTGCCGCTGGAGGTCGACCACATCGACGGCAACTGGCGAGACAACCGCATCGAGAACCTCCGGTTCCTCTGCCCCAACTGCCATTCGACAACGGACAACTACCGGGGGCGCGCCAAAGGGCGTGCCGGGATCGACGCGGTATGAGCGGGCGGGTGCAGTACACCCGGCAGCGGTTGGCCGAAGCCGCCGCACAGTGCTCGGACATCGACGAGGTCATCGCGTTTCTCGGCACTCGGCCCTACGGCAATCTCCGCAGGCATCTCTTCCGACGCTTCGACCACTTCGGGATCGACGTCTCCCACATGCCACGTCAGAGACGCTCGTACGGGGCGCCTCCCAAACCAGCCGACGATGAGCTGCGCCATGCGGTCGACGGGGCGACTTCTATCGCCGATGTTCTCCGCGCTCTTGGCATGGAGCCCTATAACAGCCGACTTCGCGCGCTGTTCCACGAGTGGATCGCAACCGCCGGGCTCGATACTACGCACTTCCTGGGACAGGCCCATCAACGCGGGAAGCCGGGCACGACTCCGGTCAGGCGGGCGGAGGACATCCTGGTCCGGCATGACGGCAAGCGCCGGACGAGAACGCACCTGCTGCGTCGCGCACTCCTTGAGGCGGGTGTGCCCGAGGAGTGCGGCGAGTGCGGAATCGGCTCCGAATGGCTCGGCAAGCCCATGACGCTGGAGGTCGACCACATCAGCGGGGACTGGAGCGACGACCGACGGGAGAACCTGCGGCTGTTGTGCCCCAACTGTCATGCGGTCACCAGTACCTGGTGCCGAGGCGGTCAGCGAGGACATACTCTCGCCCAGTAAGCTAGGGCCGGCCCGGCGCCCGTACGCCAATGGCCGAGCGGCGATCTTTAGGTGGTCGTGTTTGTCGGTTCGAATCCGACCGGGCGCACACGAGAAACGGCCCCGCACCTCTGTTTCGTAGGTGCGGGGCCTGTTTCGTGAAGTCAGCCCACCAGCTCCCGCACCACCGGCACCAGTGCCCGGAACGCCTTGCCGCGGTGGCTGATCGCGTTCTTTTCCTCCGCCGTCAGTTCCGCGCAGGTCCGCGTCTCGCCCTCCGGCTGCAGAACGGGGTCGTAGCCGAAGCCGTTCGTGCCGGCGGGGACATGTCGCAGGAGGCCCCGGAGCTGTCCCTCGACCACCCGCTCCGTGCCGTCGGGCAGGGCGAGGGCCGCGGCGCAGGCGAAGTGGGCGCCGCGGTGGGCCTCGTCGATGTCGGAGAGCTGGGCCAGCAGCAGATCCAGGTTGGCCTTGTCGTCACCGTGCCGGCCGGCCCAGCGGGCCGAGAAGATGCCGGGGGCGCCGTTGAGCACGTCGACGCAGAGCCCGGAGTCGTCGGCGACGGCGGGCAGTCCGGTCGCCCGCGCCAGGGCATGCGCCTTCAGCAGCGCGTTCTCGGCGAAGGTGACGCCGGTTTCCTTGACGTCGGGGATCTCCGGGTAGGCGTCCGCGCCGACGAGCTCGTGATCGAGACCTGCGTCGGCGAGGATCGCCCGGAGCTCGGTGATCTTTCCGGCATTGCGGGTGGCGAGGATGAGGCGGGTCATGGCGACACAGTAGCCAGGCAGGCCCGGGCGCCCCAAGGCGGCCGCGGAGCGGCCGAAGAGGGGCGCGGGGAACTGCGCGACCGGCCACGACGCACCCGCACCGGACCCGGCACCGCAACCGGGCACACGCTCTCGGCCGGCCCGCGCAGCTACGGCGTGCAGACCTTGGTGAGTTCGCCCGCCGCCTCCGTGACCGGGCTGATGTCCGGGGTCTCGTCGCCGTTCTTGACCGCGTCGCGGACGTTGGTGACGGCCTGCTGGAGGTCCTCCACCGCCTTGTTGACGTCGGTGTTGTCGGTCTTGTCGCCGATCTTGTCGAGGTTCTTGTCGATGGAGGTCAGCGACTCCTCCAGCTGCGTCGGGTCGTTCGCGGCGCTCTCCACGGCCTGCTGGAGTTCCGTGACGCTGTCGGCGATGGCGTCGGCGGTCTGGACGCAGTCCAGCGCCTTGTTGACGGCGTCGCAGCCGGTGGTCAGCCCTGCTGTCAGCCCGACCGCCGCGATGGCTGCGGCGGCTATGGCGATACGGCTCCGGCGTCGTCGGCTCGTGGCCATGCTTGACGTTCCCCTCCTGCTCAGGCCTCGCAGGCCCCCGTGTCACTGGCCGGGCGCACAGCGGTGTGCCGTACGCCCGTACCCCTAGTGACGCCGGGAAGGGCCACGCGGTTGCCCGAGGACGCGGCCCGACTTGGGGCGTCCTTTACTTTTCGAGGACGGTATCAAGCGCCTTGCGCTGGAGTTCCGCCAGCTCCCCGCAGCCGGAAACGGCAAGGTCCAGCAGGGAGTTGAGCTCCTCGCGGGCGAAGGGCTCGGCCTCGGCGGTGCCCTGGACCTCGACGAAGCGGCCGTCGCCGGTGCAGACGACGTTCATGTCGGTGTCGGCCTTCACGTCCTCCTCGTAGCGGAGGTCGAGGAGCGGGACGCCGCCGACGATGCCGACGGAGACGGCGCTGACCGTGCCGGTGAGGGGCTTGCGGCCGGGCTTGATCAGCTTCCTGCCCTGGGCCCAGCCGATGGCGTCGGCGAGGGCGACGTAGGCGCCGGTGATGGCCGCGGTGCGGGTGCCGCCGTCGGCCTGGAGGACGTCGCAGTCGAGGACGATCATGTTCTCGCCGAGCGCCTTGTAGTCGATGACCGCGCGCAGGGAGCGGCCGATGAGGCGGCTGATCTCGTGCGTACGGCCGCCGATCTTGCCGCGGACGGACTCGCGGTCGCCCCGGGTGTTGGTGGCGCGGGGCAGCATGGCGTACTCCGCGGTGACCCAGCCCTCGCCGCTGCCCTTGCGCCACCGCGGGACGCCTTCGGTGAAGGAGGCGGTGCACAGGACCTTCGTGTCGCCGAAGGAGACGAGGACGGAGCCCTCCGCGTGCTTGGACCAGGCGCGCTCGATGGTGACCGGCCGGAGCTGTTCGGGGGTGCGCCCGTCGATGCGGGTCGTTGAGGAGGTAGCTGCCATGGCGTGAGCCTAGCCCCATACGGAAGGGGCCCCTCCCGCGGCTGTGATCGCCTGGGACGGGGCCCCTCACGGTGAGCCCGGAGGCTCACATCATGTCTTCGATCTCCGCCGCGATCGGGTCGGCGTCGGTGCCGATGACGACCTGGATGGCGGTGCCCATCTTCACGACGCCGTGGGCGCCGGCGGCCTTCAGGGCGGACTCGTCGACCAGCGAGGCGTCGCTGACCTCGGTGCGCAGCCGGGTGATGCAGCCCTCGATCTCCTCGATGTTGTCGATGCCACCGAGCCCGGCGACGATCTTCTCAGCCTTGCTGGCCATGTTCCTTCTCCCTGATCCGAACCGCTTTGTCGCAGTAACCCACAGTTGGCCCATCTTCGCGAGCGGTCATGCCGTGGGTGCCGAAGGATGGCGTTCACGACAGTGGAACCGTCGCCAACTGGTCTACACCACCTTACCGAGGGGCGTCCATGAGTGCCGACAGCTCCGCCATCAGTCCTGCGCGCGCTCGTTGGAACACCGCGTTCCAGGGGCTGCAGAAGATGGGGCGCAGTCTCCAGCTCCCGATCGCCGTCCTGCCCGCCGCCGGCATCCTCAACCGCCTCGGCCAGCCTGATGTGTTCGGTGACGACGGGCTCGGCTGGACCGATGTCTCCAAGGTGATGGTGGGCGCGGGCGGTGCGCTGCTGGACGGTGCACTGGGGCTGCCGCTGCTGTTCTGCGTGGGTGTGGCCATCGGCATGGCGAAGAAGTCCGACGGCTCGACGGCGCTGGCGGCGGTCGTGGGGTTCCTCGTCTACTACAACGTGCTGCGCCAGTTCCCGGAGGACTGCCCCGAGGGCTCGAAGGCGGTGCCGAACGTCGGCTGCCAGGTGCAGGACGGCACGGTGACCGTGTTCGAGTACCAGAACCCGGGGGTGTTCGGCGGCATCGTGGTGGGTCTGCTGGCCGCGTTCTTCTGGGCCCGCTATCACCGTACGAAGCTGGTGGACTGGCTCGGCTTCTTCAACGGCCGGCGTCTGGTCCCGATCATCATGGCGTTCGTGTCGATCGCCTTCGCGGCGCTGTGTCTGTGGGTGTGGCCGCCCATCGGTGACGCGCTGGAGAGCTTCAGCGACTGGATGGACGGCCTGGACGCCTGGGGCGCGGGTGTGTTCGGCGTCGCGAACCGGGCGTTGCTGGTCGTGGGGCTGCACCAGTTCCTCAACGTGCCCATCTGGTTCCAGTTCGGCACCTTCACCAAGCCGGACGGCACGGTGGTGCACGGCGACATCAACATGTTCCTCGCGGGCGACCCGGACGCCGGCCAGTTCACCTCGGGCTTCTTCCCGATCATGATGTTCGCGCTGCCGGCGGCCGCCCTCGCCATGACGCACTGCGCGCGGCCGAGCCGCCGCAAGGAGGTCGGCGGCCTGATGACGTCGGTGGCCCTGACATCCTTCGTCACCGGCATCACGGAACCGATCGAGTACTCGTTCCTGTTCGTCGCCCCGATGCTGTACGTGGTCCACGCGCTGCTGACGGGTGTGTCGATGGCGGTCACCTGGGCCCTGGGCGTCCACGACGGCTTCAGCTTCTCGGCCGGCCTGATCGACTACATCATCAACTGGAACCTGGCGACGAAACCGTGGGCGATGATCCCGATCGGCCTGTGTTTCGCAGCCGTCTACTACGCGATCTTCCGCTTCGCGATCACGAAGTTCGATCTCAAGACGCCCGGCCGGGAGCCGGAGGACCAGGTCGAGGACGTGACAAAGGTCTGAAAAAGGGCTTGATAACGGTCCAGAAAACCCTTGGGAATCGCGGGTTCCTTATCTCACCTTCATCGTGCTACAACAGGTCTACACCACTGAGTGGTGTAGACCACCACCCGATGGAGGAAGTCTATGAGCACCGCCACCTCGCCAACGGCGGCCCCCACGAAGAAGTGGGGATCCGGTCTTTTCCAGGGCCTTCAGAAGGTCGGCCGCAGCCTTCAGCTGCCGATCGCCGTGCTCCCGGCCGCAGGTCTCCTGCTCCGCTTCGGCCAGCCCGACGTGTTCGGCAAGGACGGGCTCGGCTGGGACAAGGTCGCGGCCGTTTTCGCCACCGCCGGTGGCGCGATCTTCGACAACCTGCCGATGCTGTTCTGCATCGGTGTGGCGATCGGCTTCGCCAAGAAGTCGGACGGCTCGACCGCCCTCGCCGCGCTCGTCGGCTTCCTCGTCTACAGCAATGTGCTGAAGGCGTTCCCGGTCACCGAGGCCAAGGTCCAGGCCGGCGCGGACATAGCCGCGACCTACAACAACCCCGGTGTCCTCGGCGGCATCATCATGGGTCTGCTGTCCGCCGTGCTGTGGCAGCGCTACCACCGCACCAAGCTGGTCGACTGGCTCGGCTTCTTCAACGGCCGCCGTCTCGTCCCGATCATCATGGCCCTCGTCGGCACCGTCATGGGTGTGTTCTTCGGCCTGGTCTGGGAGCCGATCGGTGAGGTCATCGCGGACTTCGGCGAGTGGATGACCGGTCTCGGCGCCGTCGGCGCGGGTCTGTTCGGTCTGATCAACCGCGCGCTGATCCCGGTCGGCATGCACCAGTTCGTGAACACCGTCTCCTGGTTCCAGCTCGGCGACTTCAAGGACGCCGCCGGTGAGATCGTGCACGGCGACCTGCACCGCTTCTTCGCCGGTGACCCGACCGCCGGTCAGTTCATGTCGGGCTTCTTCCCGATCATGATGTTCGGCCTGCCGGCCGCCGCCATCGCCATCGCGCACTGCGCCCGCCCCGAGCGCCGCAAGGCCGTGATGGGCATGATGGTCTCGCTCGCCCTGACCTCCTTCGTCACCGGTGTCACCGAGCCCATCGAGTTCGCGTTCATGTTCATCGCCCCGGTGCTGTACGTGATCCACGCGGTCCTCACCGCCCTGTCGATGGCGATCACCTGGGCCCTCGGCGTCCACGCGGGCTTCACCTTCTCCGCGGGCTTCATCGACTACGCGCTCAACTGGAACCTGGCGACGAAGCCATGGCTCATCATCCCGATCGGCCTCGTCTTCGCCGCGATCTACTACTCCGTCTTCCGCTTCGCCATCACGAAGTGGAACCTCCCCACCCCGGGCCGCGAGCCCGAGGAGGAGCTGGAGGACCTCACCAAGGCGTGAGGCCGAGCCGTACGGCATGACGAAGGCCCCGGAACCGGGAAGGTTCCGGGGCCTTCGCCGCGCATACGGGCCTGAACCCCGTACGGGCCGTGCTGGGAAGACTAGATCTCGTACGTCCGCCTCGGCGCCGCGAGTTCCACCGGACCGTCGTAGACCTCGCGCGCGTCGGCCAGGTTGACCTGGGGGTCGGTCCATGGCGGGATGTGGGTGAGGACCAGCCGGCGGGCGCCCGCGCGGGCCGCCGACTGACCTGCCTCACGGCCGTTGAGGTGCAGGTCGGGGATGTTCTCCTTGCCGTGCGTGAAGGCGGCCTCGCACAGGAACAGATCCGCGTCGCGGGCGAGTTCGTCCAGGGCGGTGCTGATGCCCGTGTCACCCGAGTAGGTCAGCGTCTTTCCACCGTGCTCGATGCGGATGCCGTACGCCTCGACGGGGTGGGCCACGCGTTCGGTGTGCACCGTGAAGGGGCCGATCTCGAAGGTGGACGGCTTGACCGTGTGGAAGTCGAAGACCTCGCTCATGGAGGAGGCGGTGGGGGTGTCGGCGTAGGCGGTGGTCAGGCGCTGCTCGGTGCCCTCGGGTCCGTAGACCGGGATCGGGTCGCAGCGGCCGCCGTCGTGCCGGTAGTAGCGCGCGACGAAGTACGCGCACATGTCGATGCAGTGGTCGGCGTGCAGATGACTGAGGAAGATCGCGTCGAGGTCGTAGAGACCGCAGTGGCGCTGCAGCTCACCAAGGGCACCGTTGCCCATGTCGAGAAGCAGCCGGAAGCCGTCGGCCTCGACGAGGTAGCTCGAGCAGGCCGATTCCGCGGACGGGAACGACCCCGAGCAGCCGACGACGGTGAGCTTCATGAAACAGAAACCTCCGCTGGCGGGAAATCCAGAAGATCGGGAATTGGGGCGTCGGGGGTCGTGCGGTTTGTCGAGCGTAAGGCGCAAAACCTCCGGTCGCTCCTCCGCAAAGGTCTGTTGTGGGCGAACTCACCTGTGGTGTCACGCGTTCGGCTGGATATGGGACGCGAGTAACGGCAGGTGCGTGCGAAGCACTCGCACACTGTCGTGGCGAAGAGCAAAGAAGGCCCGGAAGAAGGCGCGCGCGGGTGGGTGCGCGCCGGTACCTTCTCCTCATGGACACGTCCTGGTGGCTCGCACTCGCGGCGGTGGTACTGCTCGCCCTGGTCGCCACGCTGGTGGACGGATGGGGGCGCGGCAGCAGGCCCCGGAGCAGCAGGACGCGGCCGCCCGGGCGGCCCGCGGGACGGAAGTCGGCACGTCCGGCGCCCGCCGAGATCTGGTGGGCGAGGGTGCCCTTCGAGGATGGGCCGGGAGCCAAGGACCGGCCGTGTCTGGTGCTGGCGGTGCGCGGGCAGCAGGTGACGGTCGCGAAGATCACCAGCAAGTACCGCGACGAGCGGTACGGAGTGATTCCGCTGCCGCCGGGCGCGGTCGGCGACACGCGTGGCAGGGCGAGTTTCCTGGAGACCGGCGAGCTGCGGCACGTACCGGTGTGGGAGTTCCGGCGGCGGGTGGGGGTGATGGACCCGGTCGTGTGGGACCAGGTCCGTCACCTCGCCACGTGAGAAATCCGCCGGGCGTGCGGGGCGCCGCTCAGGCCCAGAGCTGGCCCTGGAGGGTCTCGATCGCTTCCTCGGTCGTGGCCGCGGTGTAGACGCCCGTCGAGAGGTACTTCCAGCCGCCGTCGGCGACGACGAACGCGATGTCGGCGCTCTCCCCCGCCTTCAGCGCCTTGTTGCCGACGCCGATCGCCGCGTGCAGGGCGGCGCCGGTGGAGACGCCCGCGAAGATGCCCTCCTGCTGGAGGAGTTCACGGGTGCGGGTGACCGCGTCGGCCGAGCCGACCGAGAAGCGGGTGGTCAGGACGGAGGCGTCGTACAGCTCGGGGACGAAGCCCTCGTCGAGGTTGCGCAGGCCGTAGACCAGGTCGTCGTAGCGCGGTTCGGCGGCGACGATCTTCACGTCCGGCTTCTGCTCGCGCAGGTAGCGGCCGACGCCCATCAGGGTGCCGGTGGTGCCGAGGCCGGCGACGAAGTGGGTGATGGAGGGGAGGTCGGCGAGGATCTCCGGGCCGGTCGTGGCGTAGTGGGCGCCGGCGTTGTCGGGGTTGCCGTACTGGTAGAGCATCACCCAGTCGGGGTGCTCGGCCGACAGTTCCTTCGCGACCCGTACGGCGGTGTTGGAGCCGCCCGCGGCCGGGGACGAGATGATCTCCGCGCCCCACATGCCGAGCAGGTCCCGGCGCTCCTGCGAGGTGTTCTCGGGCATCACGCAGACCATGCGGTAGCCCTTGAGCTTCGCCGCCATCGCGAGCGAGATGCCGGTGTTGCCGCTGGTCGGCTCCAGGATCGTGCAGCCCGGGGTGAGGCGGCCGTCCTTCTCCGCCTGCTCGATCATGTGCAGGGCGGGGCGGTCCTTGACCGAGCCGGTGGGGTTGCGGTCCTCCAGCTTGGCCCAGATGCGGACGTCCTCGGACGGCGACAACCGCGGCAGGCACACCAGAGGGGTGTTGCCCACCGCGGCGAGCGGGGAGTCGTAGCGCATTCGGATCAGGCCATGCCGCCGGCCACGGCCGGCAGGATCGTCACGTTGTCGCCGTCGGCGACCTTGGTGTTGATGCCTTCGAGGAAGCGGACGTCCTCGTCGTTCAGGTAGACGTTGACGAAGCGGCGCAGCTCGCCGTTGTCCACGATGCGGGCGTGGATGCCCGTGTGCCGGGTCTCGAGGTCGGTGAAGAGCTCGGCGAGGGTGTCCCCGGTGCCCTCCACAGCCTTCTGACCGTCGGTGTAGGTGCGGAGGATGGTGGGGATGCGGACCTCGATGGCCATGGCTCAGGGCTCCTGTCGGGAGTAGTCGGTCGGGGGCGCGCGGCAGCGCAGTTGCGGCAGGGTGGTGCGGTGTGCGGCGCCGCGGCTCATGGCCGTACGGCGGCAGGTGTCGCGTCAACAGATGGCGCTGGCGAGCCTGCACAGGTCGACGTGCAGCCGCGCCACGAGCAGCGTGCCCGGCGTCTTCTCGCTCACGTCGTGGAGAACCATGGGGTCATCGTATCGATTCCCGGTCCGGGTCCTGGAATGTGATCCCACATGGCGGACGCTTTCGGGCCGGGGAATGAGACCGCGCTGTTCAGACCTTCTCGGTACGCCCTCTCAGTACGCCTCGACGACCTTGACCTCCTCCTCCGTCACCTCGCCGTCGACGATGCGGAAGGAGCGGAACTGGAAGTCGCCGAGGCCGTCGGTGTCGGCGGTGGAGACCAGGACGTAGTGCGCGCCGGGCTCGTTGGCGTAGGAGATGTCGGTGCGCGAGGGGTGGGCCTCGGTGGCGGTGTGGGAGTGGTAGATGACCACCGGTTCCTCGTCGCGGTCGTCCATCTCGCGGTAGAGCTTGAGCAGGTCGCCGGAGTCGAACTCGTAGAACGTGGGCGACATGGCCGCGTTCAGCATCGGGATGAAGCGCTCGGGCCGGTCCGAGCCTGCCGGGCCCGCGACGACGCCGCACGCCTCGTCGGGGTGGTCCTTGCGGGCGTGGGCGACGATCTGGTCGACGAGGGCCTGCGTGATGGTCAGCATGTTCGTCAGGATAGACAGAGGGCCGCCCCGTACCGAAGAGTGGTACGGGGCGGCCCATATGCCGGACGTCCTGAGCGGCGGCCGCCTAGGAGCGCCACGAGTGCTCCCAGGGGCGGGACGTCCTGGCCGGGCGGCGCGCCGGCGCCCCCGAAGGGGCGCGGGGCTGTGTCGATTTGCGGCTCGGCCGCGCGGGCGCGACCAGCCACGACGGACCCGCAGCCGACCGACGGCCCTTGACGCGGCCCTATCAGCGAAGCGCCTAGCCGACCTTTTCGAGCTCCGGCTCGCCGCCGCGGTCGCCGAGCTGCGGGTTGCGGCGCTTGAGGACCGCCCAGCCGACGCCCAGGGCGACGGCCCAGCCGGCCGCCACGTACAGGCAGACCCGCGCGTCCTTGTCGTACGCGATCATGAAGGTCACGCCGATGAGGAAGAGGAGCGCGACCCAGCTGAAGAGCGCACCGCCGGGAGCCGGGAAGGACGAGGCGCGCAGCCGGCCCGCGTCGACCGCCGCTCGGTAGCGGATGTGGCTGACGAGGATCATCATCCAGGTCCAGATACCGGCCGCGGTGGCGACGGAGGTGACGTAGAGGAACGCCTTCTCCGGGACGACGTAGTTCAGGACGACGCCGATGCCCATGAGCGCCACGGAGACCGTGATGCCGATGGCGGGCGTCTTGCGGGAGTTGAGCTTGCCGAACGCCTGCGGGGCCTCGCTGTTGGCGGCCAGGTCGCGCAGCATGCGGCCGGTCGAGTACATGCCCGAGTTGCAGGAGGAAAGGGCCGCGGTGAGCACCACGAAGTTGACGATGCCCGCGGCGAGCGGGATGCCGATCTTGCCGAAGGCGTGCACGAACGGGCTCTCGCCTGCGGAGAACTCGGTCCACTTCACGACGGAGAGGATCACCAGCAGCGCGCCGACGTAGAAGACGATGATGCGCCAGGGCAGGGTGTTGATGGCCTTGGGCAGGGTCTTCTCGGGGTTCTCGGACTCGCCCGCGGTCACGCCGACGAGCTCGACGGCGAGGTAGGCGAACATGACGCCCTGGAGCGTCATCAGGCTGGAGCCGATGCCGTTCGGGAAGAAGCCGTCGTGCGACCAGAGGTTGGAGACGGTGGCGGTGTCACCGGCGTCGGAGAAGCCGAGGGTGAGCACACCGAGGCCGATCACGATCATGCCGATGATGGCCGTGACCTTGATCATCGAGAACCAGAACTCGACCTCGCCGAAGATCTTGACGGAGATCAGGTTCACACCGAAGAGCACCACCAGGAACACCAGGGCGCTGACCCATTGCGGGATCTCGGGGAACCAGAAGTGGATATAGATCGCGGCGGCCGTGAGCTCGGCCATGCCGGTGACCACCCACATGAGCCAGTACGTCCAGCCCGTGACGAAGCCGAAGAAGGGGCCGAGGAATTCGCGGGCGTACTCGGCGAAGGAGCCGGAGACGGGGCGGTAGAGGAGCAGCTCGCCCAGGGCCCGCATGATGAAGAAGATGACGACGCCCGCGAGGGCGTACATGAGGATGATGCTGGGGCCGGCCTTGGCGATGTTCGCCCCGGCGCCCATGAAGAGGCCGACGCCGATGGCGCCGCCGATCGCGATCATCTGGACCTGACGGCTGCCGAGACCCCGCTCGTACCCCTCTTCCGGGGTACCCGTGGCCTTCTCGTCAGTGACCTTCGCAGAGGTCATGTGTTGTGCGCCTTTCTCCATGCCGACCCGGACCTTCGTCGGCCCCGGATCGGGTCTCGATCCCCCCGGATTGCTGGAGCTGTGCCTGGCCGACGATCCGCCGGCCATGTGGCGCACCCGGCCGAACATTCGGGTGGTGTTCGCCGGGCGTCGTGAAGATTTATCACGGGCTTAACCGTGATCGGGGGCGGTTCATGTGGCGCATCACACAGGAAGAAGCGGACAAAAGACTCTGCCGCCCCCCATAGCGGGTGGCGGCAGTGACTCGATCGTTATCCGGATTTGAGCGTCCGCTGAGCGAACACAAAATCGTCACACTTCAGTGCAAGAAGGTCGCGAGAAGGCCGTGAACTACGGCATGAGCGTGGCGACCAGCGTCTCCTGGAGCCCTCCGAGCCACAGGTACGCCATCACCATCGGCTTGCGCGGATCCTCGTCCGGGAGCCGGTAGAGCAGATCGGTGTCGTCCTCGTCGGCGATCTCCAGCCGGGAGCCGATGGCCAGCCGCAGGTCGTTCAGCGCGCCGAGCCACTGCTGGGACTCCGGCACGGAGAGCTTGAGCACCGCGCCGCCCTCACCGGCGGAGTCGGTGCTCAGCGAGTCCAGGGAGCGGACCACCGCGAGCGCGTTGTCCCGCTTGCCGGACCGCAGGTCGTTCTCGGTGTAGCGGCGGAACTCCGCGGAGTACGCGCGCTGCTCCTCGGCCTCCTTGGCCTGCGGGGTGCCCTCGGGGTCGCTGTAGGCGTCCGGGAACAGACGCTTGAGGACCGGGTCGGCCGGCGGTTCGCTCGGGCCCTCGGCGAACAGCTCGGCGAGCGGGTCGTCCGGGGTGTCCTCGGCGGGGCCGGGGCCGATGAGCTCCAGGAGCTGCACGGCCAGCGAGCGGATGATGGAGATCTCGACGTCGTCGAGGGCGACGGCCGCGCCGCCGCCGGGGAGCGGTTCGAAGGTTCCTGGCATGGAGACGATTCGCTACTTCCGGTCCTGCGGGCGTGCGGTCATTTGCGGTCGTGCTGAAGGGTGGCCCACAGGCCGTAGCCGTGCATGGCCTGCACATCGCGTTCCATCTCCTCGCGGGTACCGCTGGAGACGACCGCCCGGCCCTTGTGGTGGACGTCGAGCATGAGCTTGGTGGCCTTGTCCTTGGGATAGCCGAAGTACGACTGGAAGACGTAGGTCACATAGCTCATGAGGTTGACCGGGTCGTTGTGCACGATCGTGACCCAGGGGACGTCCGGCTCGGGGACGGCGAAGGTCTCCTCCGCCGCTTCGGTACGTTCGATCTCTACGGGAGCGGGTGACGTCACAGTGCCCATGCTGCCACCGGAGGGGGGTGGTCGCACAAATCCCCGGCGAACGCCCGGTACCAAATCGTCAGACTGACGAAATGGGGGTACCATCGGTTGCCATGAACACAGCGGACCTTGGGCTGCCGGTGGACGTTCCCTCGACGGCGCTCTTCACGGACCAGTACGAGCTCACGATGCTTCAGGCGGCGCTCAGGGCGGGCACCGCCGAGCGGCGGAGCGTGTTCGAGGTCTTCACGCGGCGGCTGCCCGACGGACGGCGCTACGGCGTCGTGGCCGGCACCGGCCGTGTCCTGGACGCCGTGGAGAACTTCCGCTTCGACGCGGACGTCATCGGCTTCCTGCGCGAGCGGAAGATCGTCGACGAGCAGACCCTCGCCTGGCTCGCGGACTACCGGTTCTCCGGTGACGTCTGGGGCTACCCGGAGGGCGAGGTCTACTTCCCCGGCTCGCCGATCATGCGGGTGGAGGGCACCTTCGCCGAGTGCGTGCTGCTGGAGACGGTGATCCTCTCCATCCTCAACCACGACTCCGCGATCGCCGCGGCCGCCTCCCGCATGTCGTCGGCGGCCGGCACGCGCCCGCTCGTCGAGATGGGCGCCCGGCGCACCCACGAGCTGGCCGCCGTGGCCGCCTCCCGCGCCGCTTACATCGGCGGCTTCGCCTCCACCTCCGACCTGGCCGCCGGCTTCCGCTACGGCATCCCCACGGTCGGCACCAGCGCACACGCCTTCACCCTGCTGCACGACCGCGAGCGGGACGCCTTCCAGGCCCAGGTGGACTCCATGGGCCGCGGCACCACGCTGCTCGTGGACACCTACGACGTCGCCGAGGCGGTCCGTACGGCCGTGGAGGTCGCCGGACCCGAGCTGGGCGCCGTCCGTATCGACTCGGGCGACCTGCTGCTGGTCGCGCACCGGGTCCGCCAGCAGCTGGACGAACTGGGCGCGACCGGCACCCGGATCATCGTGACCTCGGACCTGGACGAGTACGCCATCGCCTCGCTGGCCGCGGCGCCGGTGGACGCGTACGGCGTCGGCACCCAGCTGGTGACCGGCTCCGGGCATCCGACCTGCTCGATGGTCTACAAGCTGGTCGCCCGCGCCGAGTCCACCGAGGCCGGGGCGCCGCTGGTGCCGGTCGCGAAGAAGTCGACCGGTGGCAAGACCTCCATCGGCGGCCGCAAGTGGGCCGCGCGGCGCCTGGACGAGTACGGGGTCGCGGAGGCCGAGGTCATCGGCACGGAAGCGGTGCCGGCCGAGCTGGCCGACCGGCAGCTGCTCCTCGAACTGGTCAAGGGCGGGACCGTGGTGGCGCGGGAGCCGCTGGACGCCGTACGGGACCGGCATGCGGCCGCGCGGGCCAACCTGCCGCTGTCCGCCACACAGCTCTCGCGCGGGGAACCTGTCATTCCGACGGAGTACGTCAACGGGCGCTCGGGGAGCTCGGCGGGGGCGTGAAGCGAGCGCGCTCGGCATGCTCACCCCATGCCCCCTCCCGCACCGCACCCGAAGTCTCTAGGCTCGGAAGTTCACCGGCCGGGCCGGCACCGATTTCAGCGGCCCGAACCAAGGGTCCATAACCGAAGGACACCGACCATGCGCCGCGCCTTGATCGTCGTAGACGTGCAGAACGACTTCTGCGAGGGAGGCAGCCTCGCCGTGGCCGGCGGTGCCGACGTGGCCGCCGCCGTGACCGAGCTGATCGGGCAGGCGGCGGGGTCCGGCTACCAGCACGTCGTGGCCACCCGCGACCACCACATCGCGCCCGGCGGCCACTTCTCCGCCCACCCCGACTTCCGGCACTCCTGGCCGGCGCACTGCGTCGCGGGCACGGAGGGGGTCGGGTTCCACCCGAACTTCGCCCCCGCGGTCGCCTCGGGCGCGATCGACGCCGTCTTCGACAAGGGGGCGTACGCGGCTGCGTACAGCGGGTTCGAGGGGGCCGACGAGAACGGCGTGAAACTGGCCGACTGGCTGCGGGCCCGGGAGGTCTCGGAGGTGGACGTGGTGGGCATCGCCACGGACCACTGCGTTCGCGCTACCGCTCTGGATGCCGCGAACGAGGGGTTCCGTACGCACGTCCTGCTGGACCTCACCGCCGGAGTGGCCCAGGAGACCACCGAGCGGGCGCTGGAGGAGATGCGCGAGGCGGGGGTCGAGCTGTCCGGGAAGCCGGTCGTGGCGTAGCCGGCTCGGCGGGAGGTGCCGCGGTCGGTCGTCGGGAGTCTGCGGGTCCGTCGTGGCTGGTCGCGCAGTTCCCCGCGCCCCTTTCAGGGGGTTGCGGCGGGGCGGCGGAGCAGCGCGCGGATCGGGTGCCACAGCTCCTGCATCAGTTCCGGGGCCGTCGCGACACCGTTGTCAGGTGCCGTTCGCCATATCAGGCCGTCGGGGTGGTGCAGGACGGCCGTGATCTCGTCCGGCGTCGGCGGGGCGGCGTTGCCGCGCAGGTAGACGGCGCGCATGCCCAGATTGCGGAGCCTGGTCAGGGCTCGGGCGCGGTTCTGGGCATGCACAAGGACACGGACACAGCCCGTGCCGTCGGCGGCGGGTCTGGGCAGGTTCAGAGCCACCACCACGCTGCCGGTCGGCAGCTTGCAGAAACCTCCTGCGGCCATGCGGTCACACCCCCGTGCGAGTCGGTGTCAATAAGGCAAGCACAGGGTGCACCTAAACACGATCGGCGGCAACCCGCCAAGGGGTCGCCGCCGATCATGCTCTGACCTGCGAAGATGGTGATTACTTCACCGCAGGACCGACCTCGAGCTCGATCGTGGAGCCGTCCTTGGCCTCCTTGGTGATCTTGATCTTGGTGTTGGTGTCAGTGATCTTGACACCGGCGGTCGGGGTCTGCGCGTCGTAGTACGTGTTGGTCCGGTCGTTGAAGACCGACACCCCCGGACGCGACGGGATCTTGGTCAGCGCGTCGGCGTTGTGCAGGTTGATGCCGTCCGTGCGGAACTTGCTGAACGGGGAGTCGAAGGACTGGATGCGGTTGCGCATCACCGTGCCGTCGGTCCACTTCAGCGCCGCCGGGTGCGAGTCGATCGGCAGGACCAGACCGACACCGGGGTGGGTGCTGGTGTTGTTGTCCGCCTGGGAGGTGTCCCACTTCCAGATCAACAGGCCGTTCTGGTACGGGTAGTGCTCCACCCAGTCCGGACGGGTCGCCGCGAAGCCGAAGTTGTACGGGCCGGTCTTGAGGACCTTGTCGTACGACACGTACTGACGGTTCTCGGCGATGTAGTACTGCGCGTAGTCGTCGGTGATGGACGCGCCGATGCGCGAGAAGCCCTTGGTCTTCCAAGCGGCGTCCGCGGCCTCGGCGTTGTCGGAGAACACCGCCGCGCCGTCGGCCGTCACGGTGATCTGGTCGGCCGCGAAGCCCTTCTGGGCCACGCCGCCGTCGGTCTGGTAGCGGAAGCGCAGGTCGATCTTCTTGCCGGCGTAGGCGTTCAGCGGGAAGACCAGCTTCTTGTACGCGTCGACCGTGCCGGTGAGCGCCGGCTTGCCGCTGGCGTCCTTCGGGAGGGCCGCACCGTCGACCGTGCCGTCGACGGCCGTCCAGTTGGCGCCGCCGTCGGTCGAGACCTCGGTGTAGAGGTAGTCGTACTCGGCCTCGATGTCGTACCAGCCGTCCAGCGTCAGCGAGGCGGAGGTCTTGCCCGTGAGGTCCACGGAACGGGTCAGGGTGTTGGCGAGGTTGTCACCGCTGCCGCTCCACCACTGGTTCGCACCCTGCGCCGGCGCCACGATCTGGGTGGTGACCTTCTTCTTGGGAAGCTCGACCACAAGCGCCTGCTTGTGCTTGGTGTTGTACTCGGCGACACCCAGCTTGTGCCACGAGCTCGTGGCGGCCTTGGCGGTGTCGTACTTGAGCCAGCCGAGCTGGAGCTTGTCCCAGGCGGTCATGTCGCCCGGCAGGTCACCGATCTCCTTCTTGCCGGTCCCGAGCCAGGAACCGGAGGACATCAGGGTCCAGAAGCCGGTGGAGTTGTCGCCGTTGCCGGTGGTGTCGTAGTGGTCCGGCAGACCGAGGTCGTGGCCGTACTCGTGGGCGTAGACACCCAGGCCGCCGTTCTCCGGCTGGACCGTGTAGTCGCCGACCCAGACGCCGGTGTCGCCGATCTTCGCGCCGCCCAGCTTGTTGCCGGCGGGGCCGGTGGCACCCGCGTCGGTGCCGAACGCGTACCAGCGGTGGGCCCAGATGGCGTCGGTGCCCTGCGCGCCGCCGCCCGCGGACTCGTCCTCACCGGCGTGCACGACCTGGAAGTGGTCGATGTAGCCGTCGGCCTCGTTGAAGTCGCCGTCACCGTCGAAGTCGTAGCGGTCCCACTGGTCGAACTGCTTGACGTCCGCCTTGATCTCGGCGTCGGTCTTCCCAGCTGCCTTCTGCTGGGCGACCCACGCGTTCAGACCGTCGCTGACGATGTTCCAGACGCTGGAGCAGTTGGTCTGGCCGCAGGCGTTGTTGCCGTAGCGGGCCTCGTTGTAGGGGACCTTGACCCAGTCGGCGACCTCGCCCTCGACCGAGTAGCGGCCCGAGGACTGCTTCTCGTAGTACTTCTTCACCGACTCGGTCTTCTTGCCGGTGCCGAAGTAGAGGTCCTCGTAGTGCTTCTGGTTGTAGTCCTTCTTCCACGCCGTGGAGTTGTCCAGGGCGCGGTCGGGCTCGGCTATCTGGTTGTGGGCCGGGCCCGCGGTGCCGCCGAACTCGCTGATCTTGTCGCCGAACTCGACCAGGATCGTGAAGATCTTGTCGGTCTTCTCGCGGCCGAGCTCGACGTACTTGCTGTCGCCCTTCTTGCTCTTGAGCTGGACGACCTGCGAGCCCTCGCGCTTGGTCACCTTGGCGTCGCCGGATATGACCTGCTTCAGGGCTTCCTCGCGCTGGGCCTCCTGAGTCTTGCTCATCGGGCCGTCGAGGTTGTGCTCGGCGTGGGTGTTGTCCGCCGGATCGTGCCGCTCGACGGAAGCCGGGGCGCCTTCGTCGGCCTGGGCCACCGCGTAGGTGGAGAAGGTCGCCGCCGCCGTCGCGAGCGCGACGGCGGTCGCCGCCGTTCTGAACGTCCAGGGTCTACTGGTCACTTGAGATCCTCCCCCGCGCCGGGCGCGCGGAAGGAGGGTCCTGGTCATGGAGGATCCGCGCACGTGATCAACGCGTGTAGTCAAGTGACGACATTTGACTAGAGGTTAAGCAGAAAAAACAGACCTTGACTTGAACAGGTCAATTGCATTATGCGGAGCTGTTGTTCGTTTAGCGAACAACGATCTTTTACTAACGGGCGCGTGCTTCCGTCCACTTGCTGGACACCATGACTCCGTGCGCCCCCTGTGCACCGGCACTGTTGGTTAGGTCACGCTTACGGTTTGTTCCTCTCGGGCATGCACGCGGTTAGAGTCGGATGGCGGAACGCCCGGACGTCGGCGGAAAGCCAGGCCGAGACCCCCGTGCACCCCTGATTCCGAGGACACGATGATCATGCCTCGTCCGACTGCCGCACAGCTCTCCTACGGCTCGTGCACCGTGATCTTCTCCACGCTCGCCATGCTGCTGCTGTCACAGACCAGTTCAGGTGTGGGGATCGCGGTCATCGCCGTAGCGGCGCTCATGCTCGGCCTCCTGGTCGCCATGACGGTGCCGATCCCGAAGAGGGCCCGCGTGGTGGCGGTGCGCAAGCCCGCCGGCGCGGAACAGGAGAAGGCGGAGGAGCCCGCGCTCTCGCAGTCCTGACGTTCGTCAGCTGCCGGTGCTGACCACCACCGTCTTCGCCGCCTTGTCGTGCAGGCCCTGCTTGTAGGGCCTGTCGAAATAGCTCCAACCGCCACAGATCACCGTCCAGATGCAGGCGCAGCAGAACGCGAACGGGATCCACAGGACCGCCGCGCGGATCAGCGAGGTCTGCACGGACGGCGTGGCGCCGTTGTCGAGGTTGGCGACCCGCATCTTGAACAGCCGCTTGCCGAGGGTCTGCCCGTCCCTGACGGTCATGACGGTGTCGTAGGCGATGTAGAGCACGGCGGCGATCGCGGACTGCCCGAGGGACTTGCCGTACTCCACCTTGTCGGTGTCCACGTCGAGTTCGGTGACGCCGAAGCCCCATGTGAGCAGCCAGACGAAGACACCGACCAGGATCATGTCGAGGATGCGGGCGATCGTGCGCTTGCCGCTGTCGGCCAGCGGGGGCATCCCGGCGAGGGGGTCGCTGGGGTAACCGCCGCCGCCGTACGGATCACCGCCGTAGGGACCGCCGCCGCCGGGCGGCGGAGGCGGGGGCTGGCCGCCGTACGGAGGCTGATCACCGTACGGCGAACCCGAGCCCCCGGCCGGCGGGGGCGGCTTCCTGAACCTGTCGTCCTCCGGGGGCTGCTGCCCGGAGCCGGGAGGCGGTTCGCTGCTCATGGCCCCGAGTCGACCGCGAACACATGGGTTTCGCATCCGGCGCGGGGCCGTCCGGAGTACGTAAATCCCCTGGGGCGTACGCCGTACGGGTCAGCCCGCGACGAACGTATGTGCCGCCTTGTCGTGCCAGCACTGGTGCCACGGCCGGTCGAACACGCACCACAGGACACCGACGACGCCGATGACGAGCAGTCCGGGGACGCTGAGGACGAGCCAGCGGCGCAGGGCGACACCGAACTGCGGGGGCTCGTGGCCCTCGATGTCCCGCACCTCCAGGCCGAGCGCCTTCTTGCCCAGCGTGCGTCCCCACTTGGCGGTGGGCAGCGCCTCGTAGACCACGCCGAACAGGAGCAGCACGGCGAGGATGATGCCGAGGTACACGGACGTGGTGCCGTCCAGCAGCCAGACGGTGACCGTCTCGCCGGAGAGCTTGGCGGCGTCGATCTTGTCGTTGACGTGGTCGAGGGCCTTGGTGCCGAGCGGCACGGCGGCCACCGCGGTGACGGCGGCCAGCACGACGGTGTCGATCAGCCGGGCGGCGAGCCGCTTGCCGAGGTTCGCGGGGCGGGCGGCGGACTGGCGCAGGGCGGCGGCCTGGAAGGGGTCCAGGGTCGGGGGCTTCCAGGGGGCGACGGGCTGGTCCTCGTCGGTGGGGCCCGCGAGCCGGTGGACCTGCTGCGCCCAGGAGGACTGACCGCCGCCCGCGCCCCCGGCCATCGGCGTGCCGGAGCCGGCGGCCTGCTGCTGCGGCGTGCCGGAGCCGGCGGACTGCTGCTGCGGGGCAACGGACTGACGGGGGACGCCCGGAGCGGCCTGCTGCGGGCCGGAGAGGCCCGCGGGGGCGCCGGCGGACGCCTGGGCGGCGGACCCGGCTCCAGCGGCCCCCTGAGGCTGCGACTGGGCCACCGAGGCGCGATCCGCGGCGGCCTTCCCGGCGCCGAAGCCGGGGCCCTGCGGGGCACCGGCCGCGCCGGGGCGCTCTGCGTCCGCACGAGCGGCGCCCGGGACGGCGGACGCGCCCGTGCCTCCGCCCTGCGCCCCGGCCGCCCCGCCCTGCTGCCCCGTGCGCGGGGTCACCGCGCGGATCGCCATGGTGCCGTCGGCGGGGGCGGGGCCACCGGGGCCCGGGATGCCGGAAGCGACCTGCCCCGAAGAACCCGCGACGGGCCTGCGGATCATGAACGTGTCCCCGGAGGCGACGCCGCCGGAGTCCGCGTCCGGCTCGGCGGGCGAAGTCGCCGTGCCGTCCGCGGGGGCCGCCGTGCGCGGGTCCCGCGGATCGGGTTCGGGCCGGCCCCAGGAGACCCGGCGGTCCTGCTCGCCGCCGAAGCCGGACTGGTGGGCGGAGTCGGCGCCCCAGGCGGACGCCGGCTCGGGACGGCTGCCGTGCTGGGCGGCGCCCGGCGCGGGCTCCTCGTCGAAGAAGTGCGGGCCGGTCTCCTCCACCGAGGGCGGCTGGACCGGCTGCGCACCCGGCGGCGGGGCGAGCGTCTCGCCGTCCGTGGGCGCCGGACGGCTGGTGCCCGGCACCCAGGAGGCGCCGTTCCAGTACCGGACATATCCAGGAATGGACGGGTCCGGGTAATACCCATCGCGGGGCCGGTCGTCACCGGGGGCCGGGGTTGGGGCGCTCATGTCCGTCGTCCGGTATCTGCTCGTGGGTCAAATGGGGGCCTCCACATCTATCAGACCGGCGCAACAAGCACCCCCGGTCCCGCCGGACCCGCCCCTTTCCGGGCAACCTCGTACACGTACTTCACACGAGCGGAACTCCGGTGCGGTACGCCGACGGCACGACCCCGCCACCACTGACCCGCGGCGGCCGTCCGGGCAACGGCGACCTCGCTCTGCCGGCTGGGGGTCCGGGGGTCGTCCCCCGGGAAAGCACAGTCGGGCAACCTCGTACACGTACTTCACACGAGCGGAACTCCGGTGCGGGATCGGGCCGGGAAAAAGTTGGGGGAAGTCGCGTAATGATCCGCGCCCCTGCTCCCTCTCCACTCGTACGGGCCCGTCCACACGGCTCGCACGCGTCACGAGAGAGGAAACGAACGCCATGCATCACACCGTCGTGGAGCGCGAACTGGAGTTGCGGCTCATCCTGTCGCCGGAGCGCAGTGTGCCGGTGCCGGCGCGGCTGAGCTATCACACCGACGATCCGTACGCCGTGCACGTCACCTTCCACATCAACTCCGAGCAGCCCGTGCACTGGACCTTCTCCCGCGATCTGCTCGTCGAGGGGGTGTTCCGGCCGTGCGGGCACGGGGACGTGCGGGTGTGGCCGACCAAGTCCGAGGGCCGCAGTGTGGTGCTGATGGCGCTCAGCTCGCCCGATGGCGACGCCCTGCTGGAGGCACCCGCGGCGCAGGTGTCGGCCTGGCTGGAGCGCACGTTGCGGGCGGTGCCCCCCGGGACCGAGGGCGAGCAGCTGGGGATCGACGACGCGCTCGACCAACTGCTCGCCCAGTGAGGCGCGGGACTTCAGAAGAGTTTGCCCGGGTTCAGGATGTCCAGGGGGTCGAAGACCTGCTTGATGCCCCGCTGCATCTCGATGCCCACCGGGCCGATCTCCCGCGCCAGCCACTCCTTCTTCAGCACACCCACGCCGTGCTCGCCCGTGATCGTGCCGCCGAGTTCCAGCCCGAGGGCCATGATCTCGTCGAACGACTCACGGGCGCGCCGGGACTCGTCGGCGTCGCCCGCGTCGAAGCACACCGTCGGGTGCGTGTTGCCGTCCCCCGCGTGTGCGACGACGCCGATCGTGAGCTGGTGCTTGTCCGCGATGCGCTCCACGCCCTCGATGAGGTCGCCGAGCCGCGAGCGGGGCACGCACACGTCGTCGATCATCGTCACGCCCCGCACCGCCTCCAGCGCGGTCAGGGACAACCGCCGCGCCTGGAGGAGCAGTTCGGACTCGGCCACGTCGTCCGCCGGCACCACCTGCGTGGCCCCGGCCGCCTCGCACAGCGCACCCACGGCGGCCAGGTCCGGCCCCGGGTCCGGGGTGTCGAAGGCGGCCAGCAGCAGGGCCTCCGTGGTGTCCGGCAGCCCCATGTGCGCCAGGTCGTTGACGGCCTTGACCGTCGTACGGTCCATGATCTCCAGCAGTGACGGCACGTGCCCGCCGGCCATGATCCGGCACACCGCGTCGCAGGCGGCGGCCGCGGACGCGAACTCGGCGGCCAGCACAAGCTGCTGCGGCGGCTGCGGCCGCAGCGCCAGGACGGCCCGTACGACGATGCCGAGCGAGCCCTCGGAGCCGACGAACAGGCGCGTCATGTCGTACCCCGCGACCCCCTTCGCCGTACGGCGGCCCGTGGTCATCAGGCGGCCGTCGGCCAGGACGACGTCGAGGCCGAGGACGTACTCCGCCGTCACCCCGTACTTCACACAGCACAGGCCCCCGGAGGCGGTGCCGATGTTGCCGCCGATCGTGCACATCTCCCAGCTGGAGGGGTCCGGCGGGTAGTACAGGCCGTGTTCGCCCACCGCGCGGGAGAGGGCGGCGTTGATGACGCCGGGCTCGACGACGGCGATGCGGTCGACGGGGTTGATCTCCAGGATGCGGTCCATCTTGGTCAGGGACAGCACGATGCAGCCGTCGGAGGCGTTGGCCCCGCCCGACAGGCCCGTGCGGGCGCCCTGCGGGACGACCGGGACGCGCAGCTCGGTGGCGGTGCGCATGACGTGCTGGACCTCTTCGACGGTGCGCGGCAGCACCACCACGGCGGGGGCGCCGGCCGGGCAGAAGCTGGCCATGTCGTTGGCGTAGGAGGCCGTGATGTCGGGGTCGGTGAGGACGGCCTCGGGCGGCAGGCCCGCGAGCAGCCGCTCGGTGAGGTCACCCCGGGCGCGGTCGGGTGCGGCTTCGGTACGGCTCATGATCACAGCGTGACACCCGGGGCCATCGGTGTGAACCCCGCGTACGGCAGCCGACGTAAGGCGGGTGTGGTCGTCGCACCGACGCACCGTTTCACGCACAGTGAGCGCCATGGAGAACGACGCCGTGGAGAACGGACAGGGCACGCGGCCGGGGTTCCCGCGGGTCCGGCGGCGGGTGCTGCTCGCCTCGGTGGCGGGGTGTGCCGTGCTCGGCGGGCTGCTGACGCTGCTGCCGTGGGGGTCGGGCGGGGCCGGGACTCCCCCGCCGGCCCCGGGGGCGCAGGCGCTGGCCGCGGTCACCACGGGCGTGGCCGTCGCGCTGCCCGATCTCGCGGTGCTGATCGACGGGCGGGAGCGGCACTTGCGGGCCCACCCGGGGGACGCCGAGTCGTGGGCGGTGCTGGGCGCGGCGTATGTGGAGCAGGGCCGCCGGACCTCGGACCCGGCGAACTACCCGAAGGCGGAACAGGCGTTGCGCAGGTCCTTGAAGGCGCGCGAGCGGAACGCCGGGGCGCTGGACGGCATGGCGGCGCTGGCGAACGCGCGGCGGGACTTCCGGGCCGCGCGCAACTGGAGCGAGGCGGCGCTGAAGGCGGACCGGAGACTGTGGTCGGCCTATCCGCAGCTGATCGACGCGCAGACCGGGCTCGGTGACTACAAGGCGGCCGACAAGGCGCTGGACCGGCTGGTGGAGCTGCGCAAGGGGCCGGAGGTGCTGGCGTGGGCGGCCGGCGTGTACCGGGACCGGGGCCGGCGGGAGGACGCGGCGGTCGCCCTGTCCGACGCGGCGGCGGGCGCGGAGGCCCCGGCCGAGCGGGCGGCGTATCTGGAGCGGGGCGGGCAGCTCGCCTTCGAACGCGGTGACCTGGACGAGGCCCTGCGGTACTTCAGGGAGGCTGTGCGGCTCGACCCCGACCAGCGGGCGGCGCTCGCCGGGCAGGGGCGGACGCTGGCGGCGCTGGGCCGTACGACGGAGGCGCTGAACGCCTACCGGGCGGCCTTCGCCAAGCAGCCGGATCCGGAGTACGCACTTGAGCTGGGCGAGCTGTACGAGTCGCTGGGGCTGGAGCAGGCGGCGCGGGTGCAGTACGACTCGCTGCGGGAGCGGGTGGCGCGGAGCGCGGAGGGCGGGGTGGACGACGAGCTGGTGCTGGGCCGCTTCGAGGCCGACCACGGCGACCCGGAGTCGGCGGTGCGACGGCTGCGGGACGAGTGGCGCCGGCAGCCGGGGATCGCGGTGGCCGACGCGCTGGGCTGGGCGCTGCACCGGGCCGGTGAGGACGAGGAGGCGCTGAAGTTCGCGCGGGTGGCGACCGACCGCCACCGCGGGGGCGGGGTGCGCAGCGCGCTGTACGTGTACCACCTGGGGATGATCGAGCGGGAGCTTCAGATGCCGGGGGCCGCGCGCCGGCATCTCCAGGAGGCGCTGCGGATCAGCCCCCGCTTCTCGCCGACCCGGGTGCCGCTGGCCGAGCAGGCGCTGCGGGAACTGGGCGAGCCGTCGGTGGAGGACGTGCCGGACATGGACGCCGAGCCCGAGGAGGAGTCCGAGGAGGAGTGAGCGCCCGCTTTCAGGGGCGGTGCGGCTTGTAGTAGACCGAGAACTCGCGGGCGCCCACCGCTCCGGACGCGAAGCCCATGCACAGCCACGGCTTCGGTGTACGCCGCACCGCGAGGCCCTCCGGCTCGCGGAAGGAGAGCGAGTGACCGGCCTCGGTGCGCTCGCGCTGGACCGGTTCGCCGGTGCGGATGTGCAGGCAGGACACATGGGTGTCGCCGCGGCCCGCGGGCGGGTTGCTCTGCGGGTCGTAGGGCGTGCCGGCGAGCTGGTAGAGGTGCTCGCCGTGCAGTGCGAACCCCTGGAAAGGGACCGTCGGGTCGGGGTGCGTGCCGGTCTGCGGGAAGTCGGCGAGGTGGCTGGTGTAGTCGCCGGCGACGAACGCGGCGAGGTCGTAGATCCGGTAGCGCGGTACGTCGTCGACCCGGTGGCGCACCGCGATACGGCCCGTGGCCTGGCAGATCGACGGCTGGTTGCCGGTGGAACCCGGTATCGGGAAGCGGACGTTGACGTCGGCGACCTCGCGGGTGGCGCCGGGGAAGAAGCGGAAGCGGGTGACGCCGCGGCCGTAGCCGTTGTCGCCCGCGGCGCACTCGGTCCAGATCCAGACGGTGCCGTCCGGCGCGTGCTGCACGCCGATGCCGACGCCGTGCCCGAAGCCGCGCAGGTACATGTGGCCGAGGCGGTTGCCCCGCAGGTCGAGGCGGTTCAGGCACAGGTCGCCGGCCTCGGAGCCGCCCCACACGATCTGCAGGACGTACAGGTGCTTGTGCGCCTCGTCGAGGGCGAACGACTGGAGGACGGTCGGCTCCTTGAGCGTGTCCTTCTTCCACAGCCAGCGCTCGGACGCCACGGACAGGTCGAAGCGGTCCAACGTGTCCCCCACCGAGGTCTCCCTCCGGTCGTGCGGATGCCCCCCGTGACACCCGCACGACTGGAGAAGCTCAGAGGGCCGTCACAGGTTCCCGCGCTTGGCCTGCTCCCGCTCGATCGCCTCGAACAGGGCCTTGAAGTTGCCCTTTCCGAAGCCCATCGAACCGTGCCGCTCGATGATCTCGAAGAAGACGGTCGGACGGTCCTGGACCGGCTTGGTGAAGATCTGCAGCAGGTAGCCGTCCTCGTCGCGGTCGGCGAGGATCTTCAGCTCGCGCAGGGTGTCGACGGGGACGCGGGTGTCGCCGACCCACTCGCCGAGGGTGTCGTAGTAGGAGTCCGGGGTGTCGAGGAACTGGACGCCGGCCGCGCGCATGGTGCGGACCGTGGCGACGATGTCGTTGGTGTTCAGCGCGATGTGCTGGACGCCGGCGCCGCCGTAGAACTCCAGGTACTCGTCGATCTGGGACTTCTTCTTGGCGATGGCGGGCTCGTTGATCGGGAACTTGACCTTGAGCGTGCCGTCGGCCACGACCTTCGACATCAGCGCGCTGTACTCGGTCGCGATGTCGTCGCCCACGAACTCCTTCATGTTCGTGAAGCCCATGACCTTGTTGTAGAAGCCGACCCACTCGTTCATCCGGCCGAGCTCGACGTTGCCGACGCAGTGGTCGATGGCCTGGAAGGTGCGGTGGGCGGGCGGCTCGACGATCGGCTTCGCCGCCACGAAGCCGGGCAGGTACGGGCCGTCGTAGCCGCCGCGCTCGACCAGGGTGTGGCGGGTCTCGCCGTACGTCGCGATGGCGGCCAGCACGACCGTGCCGTGCTCGTCCTTCACCTCGTACGGCTCGGCCACCGAGCGGGCGCCGTGTTCCAGCGCGTAGGCGTACGCGGCGCGGGCGTCCGGGACCTCGATCGCGAGGTCGACGACACCGTCGCCGTGCTCGGCCACGTGCTGGGCGAGGAAGTGGCCCCAGGCGGTGGCGGGCTTGATGACGGAGGTGAGGACGAACCGGGCGGAGCCGTTCTCCAGCACATAGCTCGCGGTCTCGCGGCTGCCGTTCTCCGGTCCGGAGTAGGCCACGAGACGCATGCCGAAAGCGGTCGAGTAGTAGTGCGCCGCCTGCTTGGCGTTGCCCACGGCGAAGACGACCGCGTCCATTCCCTTGACCGGGAAGGGGTCGGCCTGCCGGGCGGTGTCGGGAGTGCGGTGTGTGGTCTGCGTCATAGGCGCAGCCTCACTCCGATACGGCAAGGTGCGCAATAGTTTGGTTTTTCACTGGACAATATGTTCAGTGCAGGGTCCGTTTCTGCGGGCTGTCTGTACAGGATGACCACCCCACCAGGGAGGCTGCTGTGGCGATCGATCATCTGGACGGGCGGATCATCGTGCTGCTGGCGCGCGAGCCGCGGATCGGGGTGCTGGAGATGTCCCGGCGGCTGGGGGTGGCCCGCGGGACCGTGCAGGCGCGCCTTGACCGGCTTCAGTCGAACGGAGTCATCCGCGGATTCGGTCCCCAGGTGGAGCCGGCCGCGCTCGGCTATCCGGTCACCGCGTTCGCCACGCTCCAGATCCGCCAGGGGCAAGGGCCGGACGTACGGGCGCACTTGGCGACCGTGCCGGAGGTGCTGGAGCTGCACACCACCACCGGGACCGGGGACATGATGTGCCGGCTCGTGGCGCGCTCCAACGCCGATCTTCAGCGTGTGATCGACCGGGTTGTCGGCTTCGATGGGATCGTCCGGGCCTCCACCGCGATCGTGATGGAGAACCCTGTTCCGCTGCGGATCATCCCGTTGGTGGAGCAGGCGGCACAGGACACGGCCGACGACTAGCCCTCGACCCGGTGGGGTGAGTGCGTGTGAGCTTCTGGGAGTACCTGGGCAACCGCCACCAGCAGCTGTTCGCCGACGCCCTCCAGCACGCCAGCGCCGTCCTGCAGTGCATGGTGGTGGCGACCGTGATCGGGGTGCTGATCGGGGTCGTCACCTATCGCAGCGAGTGGGCCGGCAACTTCGCCACGCTGACCACCTCGGGCATCCTCACCATTCCGTCGCTGGCCATGATCGGTCTGCTCATCCCGATCGTGGGTCTTGGCGTGGCGCCCACGGTGATCGCGCTGACGCTGTACGGGCTGCTGCCGATCGTGCGCAACTCCATCGTCGGGCTGCGCGGGGTCGACCCGTCCCTGGTGGACGCGGCCAAGGGCATCGGGATGTCCCGGCTCACCCGGCTGCTGAAGGTGGAGCTGCCGCTGGCCTGGCCGCCGATCCTGACCGGGATCCGGGTCGCCACGCAGATGCTGATGGGCATCGCGGCGATCGCGGCGTACGCCTCGGGCCCCGGCCTCGGCAATGTCATCTTCCGCGGTCTCGCCTCGCTGGGCAGCGCGAACGCGCTGAACCAGGTGCTCGCGGGCACGGTCGGGATCATCATCCTGGCGCTGCTGTTCGACGCCGCGTACGTCCTGATCGGGCGGCTGACCATCTCCAGGGGGATCCGTGCCTGAGGACAGCGGCAGCAATGGCCACCACGGCGCCGCCATCGAGCTGGAGAGCCTGTCGAAGCAGTATCCGGGCAATCCGACGCCGGCCGTCGACAACGTGAACATGGAGATCAAGGCGGGCGAGGTCGTCATCCTCGTCGGCCCCTCCGGGTGCGGGAAGTCGACGACCCTGAAGATGATCAACCGGTTGATCGAGCCGACCGGCGGCCGGATCCGCATCGGCGGCGAGGACGTCACCGACATCGACCCGGTGAAGCTGCGCCGCAAGGTCGGCTACGCGATCCAGTCCGCGGGACTGTTCCCGCACATGACGGTCGCGCAGAACATCGCGCTCGTCCCGAAGATGATCGGCTGGTCGAAGACACGGATCGCCTCGCGGGTCGAGGAGCTGCTCGACCTCGTCGGACTGGACCCAGGGGAGTTCCGCGGCCGGTATCCGCGGCAGCTGTCCGGCGGTCAGCAGCAACGCGTGGGCGTGGCACGGGCGTTGGCGGCCGATCCGCCGGTGCTGCTGATGGACGAGCCGTTCGGCGCGGTCGACCCGATCACCCGTGATCACCTCCAGGACGAGCTGATCAGGCTCCAGCACGAGCTGCACAAGACGATTGTCTTCGTCACGCACGACTTCGACGAGGCGATCAAGCTCGGTGACCGTATCGCCGTGCTGCGCGAGCAGTCGCACATCGCCCAGTTCGACACCCCCGAGGCGATCCTCACCAACCCGGCGGACGACTTCGTCTCCGGTTTCGTGGGCGCGGGGGCCGCGCTGAAGCGGCTGAACCTGTCCCGGGTACGGGACGTGGAGATCACCGACTATCCGACGGTCACCGTCGACGACCCCCTCCAGGAGATCTTCAACCGGCTCCGCTCCAGCGGCACCAACGAGATCCTGCTGCTCGACAAGCGGGGCCGGCCCTACAAGTGGCTCCGGCGCGGCGACCTGATGCGGGCCCGGGGTTCGCTGGCGCGGGCCGGGACGCTGGTGAGCGACACGGTGACGCGGGACGCCACGCTGCGGGACGCCCTGGAGGCGGTGCTCACCGACAACGCGGGACGGGTCGTGGTGACCGGGCGGCGCGGTGAGTACACGGGCGTCGTCGACATGGAGACGCTGATGAACTCCGTGCACGAACTGCTGGAGGCCGACCGGCTGGAGGCGCTGGCGGCCCAGCACGAGCTGGAGGGAGCGCGGGCGGAGCGCACGCACGCCGAGCAGGAGGGCGAGGGAGGGGGGATGAAGGCGTGAGCGATCCCGAGGGCCCCAGGACGTCCCGGGTGCCGGAGACGTCCTCGGAACCCGAGGTTCCCGGGTCCGGCGAAGCCGCGGGGGCCGGCGAGGCCGCGGGGACCGGCAAGGCCACGGGGGCCGGCGAGGCCGCGGGGACCGGCAAGGCCACGGGGGCCGGCGAGGCCGCGGGGACCGGCAAGGCCACGGGGACCGGCGAAGCCACGGGGACCGGCGAAGCCGCGGGCGCCGGCAAGGCCACGGGGACCGGCGAGGCCACCTACTCCTCGCACGTGCGGCGCCCGTTCCGGAAACTGAGCTGGCAGCAGCTGACGATCGTGCCCGCGATGCTGGTGGTGATCCTGCTCGCGACCTGGCTGTGGTTCCAGCAGGCCGACCTCGACGCGGTCTCCGAGAACGCGCTGTCGAACGGTCAGGTCTCCCAGGCCCTGTGGGAGCACATCGAACTCACGGCGATCTCCACCTTCTTCGTGCTGATCATCGCGATCCCGCTGGGGATCCTGCTCACCCGGCGGGCGTTCCGCAAGGCGACCCCGGTGGCGGTGGCGTTCGCCAACATGGGCCAGGCGACCCCGGCGATCGGGCTGCTCGCGCTGCTGGTGATCTGGCTGGGCATCGGCCGTCGGGCCGCCCTGATCGGCATGATCGCGTACGCCGTGCTGCCCGTGCTGTCCAACACGATGGCCGGTCTCCAGGCGAACGACCCGACCGTGCTGGAGGCGGCGCGAGGCATCGGCATGTCCCCGCTGGGGGTCCTGTCCCGGGTTGAACTCCCCCTCGCCGTCCCCCTGATCCTGGCGGGCGTCCGCACCGCCCTGGTCCTCAACGTCGGTACGGCGACCCTGGCGGTGTTCGGCGGGGGCGGCGGCCTCGGTGTGCTGATCACGGCCGGCATCACCAACCAGCGCATGCCGGTCCTGGTCCTCGGCTCGATCCTCACGGTCAGCCTCGCCCTGCTGGTGGACTGGCTGGCGGCGCTGGCGGAAGTGCTGCTGCGGCCGCGGGGGCTGGACCTGTGAGGCGGCCGACGGTCCTGTGGACGGCCGGGCTGCTGGTGGCGGCCGCCGGGTGCGGTCTGACCAGCGGCTCCCCCATGGTCGACGACGTACGGCCCGGGACGATCGGCCGGGGCGAGCCGCTGAAGGGCGCCGAGCTGACGGTGACGTCGAAGTCGTTCACCGAGCAGCTGATCCTCGGCGCGATCATGGGGATCGCGTTCGAGGCGGCGGGCGCGGACGTGCTCGACCGGACCGGCATCCAGGGGTCCATCGGCAGCCGGGAGGCGGTCCGCAAGGGCGACGCGGACGCCGGGTACGAGTACACCGGCACGGCCTGGATCACGTATCTGGGGCACAGCGACCCCATCACCGACCCGCAGGCGCAGTGGGAGGCGGTGCGCAAGGAGGACGCGAAGAACGGGCTGACCTGGCTTCCGCCGTCCGCGCTGGACAACACCTACGCGCTGGCGATGAACCAGGACAACCACAAGAAGTACGGCACGAACGACCTCTCGGAGGTCGCCGAGCTGTCGAAGTCCGACCCTTCGGCGGTGACGCTGTGCGTGGAGGTCGAGTTCGCCAACCGGGCGGACGGGCTGCCGGGGATGCAGAAGGCGTACGGCATGAGCATCCCGACGGGGAACATCACCCAGATGGACACCGGCATCATCTACACGCAGGTCGCCAAGGGGACATGCACCTACGGCGAGGTCTTCACGACGGACGGCCGCATCAAGTCCATGAACCTCGTGGTCATGGACGACGACAAGCACTTCTTCCCCAACTACAACGCGGCCCCGGTGATCAACACCAAGACCCTGAAGAAGTGGCCGGCCATCACGGGCGTCCTCGACCCGATCACCAAGAAGCTGAACAACTCCGTCGCCCAGGACCTGAACGCGAAGGTGGACGTCGACGGCGAGGACCCGCATCAGGTGGCACTGGACTGGATGAAGCAGGAGGGATTCGTGAAGTAGCGGGGTGGGGTGGTGAGTTGGGGGTCGGGGTTAAAGGTCGGCATGTTCCAAAGAACCCGTTGCAAAGGATTCTTTGCAACGCTACCTTTGCATGCATGACGGAGTCCCACCCGCCCAAGGTTCACGACCTCGACGCCCGCTCCCTGCGCGGACTCGCCCATCCCCTGCGCATGCAGCTGCTCGACGCCCTGCGCTTCGGCGGACCGGCCACCGCCTCCCAACTCGCCGAGAAACTGGGCGAGTCCAGCGGGGCCACCAGCTATCACCTGCGCCAGCTCGCGGCCCACGGCTTCGTGGAGGACGACCCCGAGCGGGGCAAGGGCCGGGAGCGGTGGTGGAAGGCCGCGGTACAGGGGCTGCGCTTCGACGACGCCCTCCTGCGCGACCCCAACCCGGATGTGCGCGGCGCCGCCGACCTCTACCTGCACGAGGTCGCGACCACACAGACGCGCGAGCTGTCGACCTGGCTCGGTACGCGCGGGGAGTGGTCGGAGGCGTGGAACCGCAGCGCGGACATGAGCAGCATGACGCTCCGGCTGACCCCGGAGCTGGCGGACGAACTCGCCGGCAAGCTGCACGACTTGATCGACAGCTACCGCGACCGGCCCGACGTCGCGGACGCCCCCGACGCGAGCACCATGCGCGTGCAGACCCGAACCTTCCCCATCAGCACGGACTGAGAGGCCGAAGCCCGATGCAGCACCCCGAGACCCATCTCGCCCTGCACCACGCCCGCGCCGCCGACCTCCACGCCCAGGCCGAGGCCCACCGCCTCGCCAACGCGGCCCGACCCAACCGGGACCTGCGTATCCGCCTCGGCTGGACCCTCGTGGAGGTGGGCCTGCGACTGGCCACCCCGCCGCGTCAACCGGCCGTGGCCCCCTAGCCGTTCGGTCACAGAGTGGACCGAACGGCGCCCCGGCCGTCACTCGGCCGTCGCTCCGCCTCCGCTTCCCGGCCCACGACGAGGTGAGCGCCGCACACCAGAAGCACGGCCGCGCCGGCGATGCCGACGGCCAGGCGCCAGGGCCCGGTGACGGGCACGGCGAGTGTGACGAGGGAGAGGGCCCAGAGGAGGAGGACGTTCAGCAGGCGGTTCGGGACGCTGAGGATCCAGCCGCGGTCGAGGTCGAGGAGTCGGCTCTCGCCCGTCGAGTCGACCGACGCCTGCTGATCGGCCTTCGTCCGCGCGGACTCCTCGTACTCGGGGGCGAGTCCTCCCGGGATGAACCATCCGTCGTCTCCGACGAAGACCGCACCCGTGCGGTGCGGCCCCTGCCGGCCGCCGTGCCGGTTGCGGTCGGGCGCCCAGACGAGATGGCCCCGCGCACCGCCGACCGTGTCGAAGTACCGGGCGCTGTCCGCATGGACATGCAGCTGCACGGGCCCCTTGGGAGTGTCCAGGGCTAGGCGCACTTTCCCCGCGCCACGGCCGTCGTACCCGGCGACGGTCGCCCGCAGCACCCGCTCGTCACCACGCAGCCGCCGCGGAAATCGCTGGTCCCTGTGGTTCGTCAGATGGGCGACGAAGAGGGCGCCGACGAGGGACAGCCATCCCAGTCCCAGAATCCAGGTCCACCAGTCGTTCAGGGCACGGCCGGAGAGCCAGCGGTCGACCTCAGCCCTGTCGTCGCCGCCCACGGCTCCCAGCTCGGGCCGGCCGGGGGCGTAGGCGACGTAGGCCTTCTGTCCGACCTCCGCGGGGTCGGGCCACTCCGAGCGGAAGTCGACCCGCCGCCCGCTTCCGGCTCCGTCCGGCGAGGGCAGAGTCACGGTCACCGTGCAGTGGTACGTACTGCCGTTCCGGTGTGGGTCCTTGACGACGTCCCGGACCGACTCGACCGGCAACGCCCGTACGACCGCGCCCTCGGCGGCGATCTCCGCCGCCCTGCCCGTCGGCGTGGGAGCACCCACTCCGAGGGCCAGCGGGAGGACCAGCGCCATGACTCCGCCGTAGAAGGACAGGAGTCGTCCGTTCGCCAGAGCAGCGGCGCTGCCCAACCTCGCGGGCAGCACCCCGGGTTCACGCTCCCCGGCGGTCGACGCGCGGTCGGCGAGGGCCCGGCGGACCGACGTGGCGTCCGGGTTGCCCGACGAGCGTCGCAACACCCAAGCCGACGCGGCGAGGGCGGCCAGTACGAGCGCGCAGCCCAGGACCAGAGCGTCGCGCAGGGCGGACTTCGCCAGGAAGAGCCAGCTCGCGAGGAGCAGCGTGAGGAGGAGGCATGCGGTCCACGCCACCACCCTGCCAAGGAGCACGGCCGGGCCGAGCATGCGGATTCCGCGGTTCGTCATGGCACCTGTTCTGGTTGTGGCCGGGCCGGGCCGTGTCGCGGGGCGGGCATCGTGCCTCAGCAGCTCGGCACGGAGCCCTTCCCCGATTCCAGGGCCGTCAGTGCGTTCACCGCGCCCTTCAGGGTGGTGACCGGGACCAGGCGCAGGCCCTTGGGGAGTTCTGCCTTTGCGTCGCCGCATTCGGCCTTGGGGACCAGGAAGACCGTGGCGCCGTCGCGGCTGGCGGCCTGGGTCTTCAGGGAGACGCCGCCCACCGCGCCGACCTTGCCCGCGGGGTCGATCGTGCCGGTGCCGGCGATGGTGCGGCCGCCGGTGAGGTCACCGCCCGTGCCGTCGCCGTTGAGCTTGTCGATGATGCCGAGGGAGAAGAGGAGACCGGCGCTGGGGCCGCCCACGTCCGCGAGCTTCAAGGTGACCTTGACGTCCTTGTCGTTCAGGTCGAGGTAGTTCAGCGCGGCCTCGGTCGCGTCGCCCTGCGACTCCCGCATCTGCTCGGTGTTGAACTGCTCGATCTCACGCGTGCTGCGCCCGCTCGGATAGACCGAGTCACGCGGCATGACCGCCTTGTCCGTGCTGAACCACGCGTCGACCACATCGCCGAGCGAGACGTCCGTGTCGGGCGAGGTCGCCTCGATCGTCGTCATGCGCAGCTCGCCGGTGGTGTCCCGGGTCGGCGCACCGGAGATCGTGATCACCTGCTCGCCCTTGTTCTCGCCCAGCACGTCCGCCGTCAGGCCGGGCTGCGTCAGCGAGAACGGCAGTGGCGCGAAGGCCGCCGTGGCGAGCAGGGCCACGACCGGGAGAGCGCAGAGGGCGATGGCCCGGGGGCGCGTGAGACGAGAGAACACGGGATCAATCTAACGTGACGGCGGCTTCCGGCCAGGCGCAGGTCGGAGCTGCCCAGGCTGCCCCACCGAGGTCACGGACCAGGGCTGGTCAGGTCACGTACAGGTCTCGCCGCTCCCGGGTGAAGCGCCGCAGTGCCTCCGGCAGCGGCCGCACCCCGATGCCCGGCGTCCGCGGCACCGGCAGATGGCCGTCCACCAGCACGAACGGCTCGGTGATGTCCTCGGCGAAGTAGCGGCTGGACGCGGAGGTGTCCCCGGGCAGCGTGAATCCGGGCAGGGCGGCCAGCGCCAGGTTCGGCGCGCGGCCGATCCCCGTCTCCAGCATGCCGCCGCACCACACCGGCACCCCGTGCGCGTGCGCCACGTCGTGCACCCGCCGCGCCTCCAGGTATCCCCCGACCCGCGCGGGCTTGACGTTGACCACCCGGCAAGCGTCCATCGCGATGGCGGACGCGGTGTCGCGGGCGTTGTGCAGGGACTCGTCCAGACAGACGGGCGTCTTGATGCGCTGCTGGAGGCGGGCATGGGCGTACAGGTTGTTCTCGTCCAGCGGCTCCTCGATCAGCAGCAGCCCGAACTCGTCCAGCCGTCGCAGATGCTCGGCGTCCGCGAGCGTGTACGCCGTGTTGGCGTCGACCTGGAGCGGCAGGTCCCACCCGAAGCGGTCCCGCACCGCCCGTACCGGTTCGAGATCCCACCCCGGCTCGATCTTCAGCTTGATCCGCACATATCCCTCGGCGAGGTAGCCCTCCACGGCGTCCAGCAGCTCGGCGATCGTCTGCTGGATCCCGACCGACACCCCGGCCGGCACCCGCTCCCGCACCGCCCCGAGATACGTGGCCAGCGACATCCCGTACGACCGCAGCTCCGCGTCCAGCACCGCCGTCTCCAGCGCCGCCTTCGCCAGCTCGTGCCCCTTGACGCCCGACGTCACCGGCCCGAGGTGGGCCGCGGCGAGCACGGGGAGCGCGGCGACGCGCGGCAGCAGGAAGTCCCGCAGCACGATCTCCGCGCCGGCCACGAACTCCGAGCAGTACCCCGGCTCCGGGTCGGCCGCGAACTCCGACCAGCCCTCGGCGGTGTCGGTGACGACGTGCAGCAGGAAGGTGTCCTTCGTCGTCATCGTGCCGAAGGACGTACGGAAGGGGCTGACCAGCGGAATCGCCACATGGACGATCTCGACGCGTTCGAGCTTCACGAAGCGGCCTCCCGGCGGGTGAGCGTGTACCAGCCGTCCCGAGACATACCCGTTGCGAGGAAACCGTCCGCGAACGCCTTCGTGAAGACGTCCCGTACGGCCCGCCGCCAGCGCAGCGCCAGCTGCGGATCGGCGGCCCGCAGCGCCACGACGTCGTCCGGCACCCGGCACCAGACGTGCCGGTCGGAGAGGTCGCGGCGGGCGAGTGGGCCGCCGTCGGGGGCGGCGTGGGTGGTGGGCGCGACCTCGCGCTCGGCGGGGCCCGCGACACCTTCGTGCCGGCCCGGCTCGATCAGGTCCCAGGTCACCGCCAGCCGGTCGGTCTCGTCGCCGTCGTTCAGGCCGTCCGCCATGGGGCCGTAGAAGTCGACGAGGTACTCGGTGCCCTCGGCGCCCAGCTTGACGAAGTTGAAGCGCGCGTTGCGCCCGACCAGCGGATCGAAGGTCCAGCGCATGGTGCGCGCCCCCAGTTCCACCGCCCACGCCCGCTGCGCCTCCTTGAGCGGCACCCCGAGCCCCCGCTCGGCGGCGGCCAGCACGGAGTACACCTCTCTCGTCAGCGGCGGCCCGAACACGGCGACACAGGCACCGGCGAGCCGCTCACCCTCGAACGCGGCGTGCACGGCCCCGCCCGCGTGGGCGATGCTGTGCAGCGTCTCGGGCAGTAAGGGCGGTGCGGTACGGGGTGTCTGCCATACGTCGCTGAAGTAGTCGGCGACCGCGGCGAACCCGGCGACGTCGTGAACCGTGCGGATGCTGAGTGAGGTCATGGGTCGAGTGTCGGAGGTGGCACGAGCCCTGCCTAGAGCGCATACGCACCACCGTGCGCACGGCCCGACCACCACCCGTCACGGACCTGCGGTCATCGGCCCGGCCTTGCCGGCACCCATTCAGCGGCCCGGCCCTGCCACCACCCATCACGGCCGCTGCCATCAACGGACGGCTCTGCCAGCACCCATCACGGCCCCTCGACGTCAGCGGCCCGGCCCCGCCAGTACCCATCACGGCCCTCGCCGTCAGCGCAGGGCCTCGGCCACCTCCTTGGCAGCGTCCACGACGCGCGGTCCCACCCGCTCCGGCACCGAGTCGGCCAGCATCACCACGCCCACGCTGCCCTCGACCCCGGTCACCCCGAGCAGCGGCGCGGCGGCCCCGCTCGCCCCTGCCTCCAGCTCGCCGTGGGTGAGCGTGTAACCGGGCTCGTCCGTCGGCTGCTGCCGGGCGGAGAGTATGGCCCGGCCCGCGGCACCGCGGTCCAGCGGGTGCCGGAAGCCGGCCCGGTAGGCCACGTGGTAGTCGGTCCAGGTCGGCTCGACCACGGCGACGGCGAGCGCCTCCGTGCCGTCCACCAGCGTCAGATGGGCCGTCGCCCCGATGTCCTCGGCGAGCGAGCGCAGCGCCGGCAGCGCGGCCTCTCGCACCAGAGGGTGCACTTGTCGGCCCAGTCGCAGCACTCCGAGTCCGACCCGGGCGCGGCCGCCCAGGTCGCGGCGTACGAGGGCGTGTTGTTCCAGCGTGGCCAGGAGCCGGTACACAACGGTCCGGTTCACGCCCAGTTTGTTGGAAAGCTCGGTGACGGTCAGCCCGTGGTCCGTATCGGCCAGCAGTTTGAGGACGCGCAGTCCCCGGTCGAGCGTCTGAGAGGTCTCCGCGGTCACGACGCCCACTCCTTAGTGGTGAGGTCGGCAGCCCCCTCGCGGCGGATGCGTCACCGAGTCCCGTCAGTGACGCGCTTCAGAGGCCGCCGATCGGCCTGCGGTCCGGCATTCCGGACCGCGTCGCTTCACGGCTGCGCTCCGCGGCGGCGCTGCCACGGGGCGTGTGCGTAGGCGGACATTAGCGAAGCCGGTTCGCTGAGCGGAAGGCTCCGTCCAGAATCCGGGCATTGGCCGGTACGGACCACGCCCGTTCGTCCTGATATATACGGCACACGCGGCGCCCTGAACTGCTTACTTCATCCGCGTGGCCCACTCCTGGACCTTGGCGATCCGCTGCCGCAACTGCCCGGCAGTGGCCTCCGCACTCGGCGGCCCCCCGCACACCCGTCGCAGCTCGGTATGGATCACCCCGTGCGGCTTCCCGCTCTGATGCACATACGCACTGACCATCGTGTTGAGCTGCTTGCGCAGCTCCATCATCTCCTTGTGCGAGACGACGGGCCGCCGCTCGGCGGGCAGCTCCAGCAGATCCGCCTCGGAGTCCGGCTTCTTACGGCTGTGCGCGATCTGCCGCGCCTGCCGCTTCTGGAGCAGCATCTGCACCTGGTCGGGCTCCAGCAGCCCCGGGATCCCGAGGTAGTCCTGCTCCTCCTCGCTCCCCGGGTGGGCCTGCATGCCGAACTCGGCACCGTCGTAGAGGACCCGGTCGAAGACGGCCTCGGACTCCAGCGCCTCGAAGGAGAACTGCTCCTGCTCGCCGGTGTCCTCGTCCTGCTCCTTGTTCGCCTCCTCCATCTCCTTCTCGGACTCGGCGTACGGGTCCTCCTCGCCCTCCTTCTTCGGCTTGTCGAGGGCGTGGTCCCGTTCCACCTCCATCTCGTTGGCGAAGGTGAGGAGATCGGGGACGGTGGGGAGGAACACGGAGGCGGTCTCGCCGCGCCGCCGGGAACGTACGAAACGGCCGACGGCCTGGGCGAAGAAGAGAGGTGTGGAGATGGTGGTGGCGTACACGCCGACGGCGAGCCGGGGGACGTCGACGCCCTCCGACACCATCCTCACCGCGACCATCCAGCGGTCGTTGTTGCCGCTGAAGTCGTCGATCCGCTTGGACGCCCCGGCGTCGTCGGAGAGCACCAGGGTCGCCTTGCTGCCGGTGATCTCGCGGATGAGCTTGGCGTAGGCGCGCGCGGAGTCCTGGTCGGAGGCGATGACGAGGGCGCCGGCGTCCGGGATGCCCTTCCTGACCTCGGTCAGCCGCTGGTCGGCGGCGCGCAGCACGCTCGGCATCCACTCGCCGCGCGGGTCGAGGGCGGTGCGCCAGGCCTGGGAGACGGCGTCCTTGGTCATGGGCTCGCCGAGCCGCGCGGCGATCTCGTCGCCGGCCTTGGTGCGCCAGCGCATGTTGCCGCTGTAGCTGAGGAAGATGACCGGGCGGACGACGTGGTCGGCGAGCGCGTTGCCGTATCCGTACGTGTAGTCGGCGGCGGACCGCCGGATCCCGTCGTTCCCCTCCTCGTAAGTGACGAAGGGGATGGGGTTGGTGTCGGACCGGAAGGGCGTACCGGTGAGGGCGAGCCGCCGCGTGGCGGGTTCGAACGCCTCAAGACAGGCCTCGCCCCAGGACTTGGAGTCACCGGCGTGGTGGATCTCGTCGAGGATGACGAGGGTCTTGCGCTGCTCGACGCGGTTGCGGTGCAGCATGGGCCGTACGCCGACACCGGCGTAGGTCACGGCGACGCCGTGGTAGTCCTTGCCGAGCGGGCCTGCGCTGTACTCCGGGTCGAGCTTGATGCCTATGCGCGCCGCCGCCTCCGCCCACTGCTTCTTCAGGTGCTCGGTCGGCGCGACCACGGTGACCTGCTGCACGACATGGTGGTGCAGCAGCCAGGAGGCCAGGGTGAGGGCGAAGGTCGTCTTGCCGGCGCCCGGCGTGGCGACCGCGAGGAAGTCACGCGGCTGCTCCTGGATGTACTTCTCCATCGCGCCCTGCTGCCAGGCACGCAGCTTGCTGGCGGTGCCCCAGGGGGCGCGGCCGGGGAAGGCGGGGGACAGATGGTGCGAGGAGGAGGCGGCGGTGGTAGTCACGGTCTCCGTAAAGGGGTTGGGCGGCTCGGCTACGTATGACAACCGGGCCACCCTACCGGCGCCCCGACGGTGCCCAGCCGCGGACGAGGCCGCGTCACGCCCGGGTGGGACCGACGTCACAACCGCCGCAGCCGCCCCGCGATCACTGCGATGTCGCTCTCGGCACCGGAGGCGACATCGATGACGAGGTCGTACGCGGTGTCCTGGTCGCAGCCCTCCAGGTCGACGCCGTTGACGCCGAGGAAGGTCGCTGCGGCCAGCCATGCCGTGCGCTTGTTCCCGTCGACGAGAGGGTGGTTCGTCGCGATGGCGTGCAGCAGCGCGGCCGCCTGCTCGTGGAGGTCCTCGTAGGCCGCCGTGCCGAACATACGGGCGCGGGGCCGGTGCACGGCGGACGCCAACAGCCCGCTCTCGCGCACCTCCGGGGTGCGGCCGCCGAAGGCGATCCGGGCGATCGTCGTGACCTCCGCGACCGTGAGGTGCCTGGTCATTCGCCGAGCCTCCGCAGCAGATCGGCGTGGGCGCCGGCGAGCGACTCCGCCGTACCCCGCGCCGTCGACGACTCACACGCCAGCCGATCCAGTACGGCGTCCAGGGCGATGTCCTCCGGGAGCCGGCCGGTGGCGTCCGCGAGGTCGTCGAGCTCCCGGCGGGCGGCGGGGTCGAGGTGGAGTACGAGCTCGTTCATGGCGGGAGGTTAGGCCGCGCGCCCAACCGCCCACGACCGATTTACGACGGGACCCCGGCACCGCCCGTCCCCACGCACCGCTCCTCACCCGTCCTCGTGCCGCTCACCGCTCCCGCAACCGTGTGGTCACCCACGCTCCCACCAGCGCCACCCCCGCCATCGGCAGGAACACCGCGGCGAACGCGGCCGGGTGGGAGGTGGTGGCGGAGGTGTCCATAGCCGTGTGGGTCACGGAGCCTCCGCCGAGGGCGGCGAAGGCGGCGCCGCCCAGGGCGAGCAGGATCACGTTGGAGAGGCCGTCGGAGATCTGGAGGGCGGCGGAGTTGGTGCCGGCCTCCTCGGGGGCGGAGAGGTGGAGCAGGAGCACGCTGGTGGAGGAGATCACCAGGCCCATCCCGAAGCAGCCGAACGCCCACACCACGGCCAGCGTCCAGGCCGGCACGGAGTCGATCAGCACGCTCGGCGCGGCCGCGATGGTCGCCGCCACCAGCACCATCCCCAGCGTCATCAGCCGTTCCCGGTACGGCTCCATCCGCGGCCGGGACTGCAACCAGGAGCCCAGCGCCCAGGTCCCGCCGCCCGCGGCGAGGGAGAACCCGGCGAGCGTCGGTGACAGCCCCCGCTGGGTGACCAGCATCAGCGGCACGAACGACTCGGCGGCGATGAACGACCCCGCGGCCACCCCGCGCAGCAGCACCACGGAAGGCAGCCCGCGCGCCGCCCGGTACGTGCCGCGCGGGAGCAGCCCGAGGACGGCCGGCACGAGGAGCGCGGCGCCGGCGACGCCGGGGACGAGGGAGAGCCAGCGCAGGTCCTGGGCGGCGTACTGGAGCAGACCCGCGCCTACGGAGATGCCGAGGGCGAGCCGGATGCGGCGGCGGTCGAAGGAGGCGGGGCGGCCGGAGCCGTCGACGGGGCCGCCCGCCAGGCGCCGTATCTGCGGCAGCGCGAGCGCGAGCGGGAAGACGACCAGTACCGGGATACCGACGAACACCCAGCGCCAGCCCAGATGCTCGGTCACCGCGCCGGAGGCCAGCGGCCCCACGATCGACGGCACGACCCAGCTCGCCGCGAACGCCGCCATGATCGCCGGCCGCAGCCGCTCGGGGTAGGCCCGGCCGACGACGACGTACAGCGCGACGATGACCAGTCCCCCGCCGAGGCCCTGCACGGCCCGCCCGAGGATGAACAGCCACATCACGCCGGCGGTCCCGGCCAGCAGCAGCCCGGCTCCGAAGGAGGCGATGCCGGCCGTGAGCGCGCCGAGCGGGCCCCGCCGGTCCGACCACTGGCCCGCGAGCACCATGCCGAACAGGCTGGTGGTGAAGTACCCCGAGAACGCGAACGCGTACAGCGACACCCCGTCCAGCTCCCACGCCGCGACCGGCATCGCGGTCCCGACGGCGGTGGCCTCGAAGGCGATGAGCAGCACGACGGAGACGATCCCGATACTGAGCGCCCGGTAGGGCCTGCCCAGCACACTCTCCTCGGACTCGGGGACCGAGGGCACATCGGATGTCTTCGCAAGATCGGCGTCACGCGGCTCGAGGGCAGTCATGGACGCCAGCGTAAGGTCCACAACCGGCTTTGGCCCCTGTCGGGAGACGGCACGGGGATGGGACCTTGGTCTTACGACCAATGGGGTTCGTGAACGGGGCCGTCATCGGGCCGAGGCGTTCACGAAGGGGCTGTCGTCGGCTCGCGGAGGTTCATGAACGCGGTGTGGCAGTCGCATTGCAGCGGGCCCGGTTCTCTTGAGGCGGTTGCGAGGCGGGCCGTACGGTCGATTCACCGAGTTCGGAACGGAGCACCGCTCCACCGACACGGCCGTGTGCCCGAGTGGCTCAGGGATTCGCCTGCAAAGCGAATTACGCGGGTTCGATTCCCGCCACGGCCTCCAGCCCTCCCCCGCCACGGCCTCCCTCTCTTCCCTCTGGTCGCACTCTCTTCTCTTCATCTCCTCAAACGGGAGCACAACCCTCCGCACCCTCCGGGTGTCCAGGACATGACTGGACGGCAAAGCTCCGGTCGCCGTGCTTCCTGTTCCGACTAGGAGACCCATCCGTGCGCCAGCGCATCCGCCCCTCGCACCTCCGCACGTCGGCGGCCTTCGTGGCCGCCGCCGCGATCGCCGCGGCCGTTCCCGCGGTCGCCGCTCCCTCGGCGTACGCCGAGGAGGCCGCGCCCGCCCTGGTGATCTCGAACCTGCCGAGCACGTCCCCCAAGCCGGGCGACGTGTACGACGAGAACGTCGTCATCACCAACAACGGAACCGCGGCCGCGGACGGCGTCACCTTCCGGGTCCGGCTCACCCGCGGCCTCGACTTCACCGAGGAGGCGAAGGGCTGCTCCTACTCGACCGTCCAGGACCAGGTCCGCCAGGCCGTGTGCGAACTCGACCTCACCGTCGAACCCGGCGCCTCCGTCGAGACGCCCGTGCGGTTCAAGGCGCTGGACAGCGCGCTGATGGAGGCCGTCGAGTACGGCACCTCGGCCACCGGCGAGACCCCGGGCGAGGGCTACGACGACAGCTACCGTCGGATGACCCTGACCGCCGACAGCTCGGCCGACCTGGTCGCCGTCGGCGAGGACACCGAGGCTCTCGCGGGCGGCCAGCAGTCGATCACGGTACAGCTCCGCAACGACGGCCCGGGTTGGATCCAGAACCAGGAGAGCGACGACCAGCCGGCCCTCATGGTGAAGATCCCGAAGGACACCGTCGCCAGTGAAGTGCCCAAGGAGTGCGCGCCGTTCGGCATCGACGGCCCGTCCGGTCCGGGTGGCACGCCGGGCAAGTCCACGTACGTCTGCTGGCCCGACGACCACACCATCGATGTCGGCGAGGCCCTGTCCTTCACGTTCATGCTGGACATCGACAAGGACGCCAAGACCACGACCGGCGAGGTGAAGGCGACCTCCGTCTACGACATCCACCCGGAGTTCGACAAGAACCCCGCCAACGACAAGGCCCCGATCCGGGTCGCCATACCCACCGACTACGAGCCCGGCCCCGCCACCTCGGGCGGTTCCTCCGACGGCGGCTCCACGGACGGCGGCGCCACCACGGGCGGCGACGGCAACGACCCGGAGGGCCAGTCCACCGGCGGCACCGGTTCCACCGGTTCCACGTCGGCCGGCACCTCCACGGGCGGCTCCTCCACCGGCTCCGTCGACGGCAACCTGGCGAGCACCGGCTCCGACGGCACCCCGCTGATCGCCGGCACCGCCGCCGCCGCGGCGGCCCTCGGCGGCGGCCTGATCCTGGCCGTGCGCCGGCGCCGCGCGAGCGCCGCCAAGTCCTCCTGACCGCCGGGGCGGTCTGAGGATCTCTTCCCTGACGCCGACATCGGGCCGGGCAGCTCCCGGCCGGATGTCGGCGTCAGGCGTTCGCGGTCACGTCGTCCGTACCGGCTGGCGCAGCCCGCCGACCGATTCGAGCACCCCGCTCGCCTCGTCCTGGAACACCTCGGTCCAGTAGTGCCGGCCGTCTCTGCCCGCCCTGGTGCCGGTCGGGTCGACCGTCGACAGGACCTGGAGCATGGTCATGGCCAGTTGGTCGTAGGCGTCGCTGGTGAGCGCGTGCCCGGACTCCGCGTCCATCGCCTGCTCGCGGTGCAGCAGCCAGAGGGTGAAGGCGAGCGTCGAGACATCCGTGTTCAGCGGGAACAGTCTTGCCTCGGACTCGCTCCAGTTCAGCACCGCGCCCGACTCGCCGTCGACGACCAGGCTGTTGTCGTCCACGAGATGACCGAGGCGGATCAAGTGATCAGCGCGGGCCGGGAGTTCCGCCTCGGGGTTCACGTCGGCGTAGTACTCGGCCAGTGTGGGCAGGGACACGTCCGGGTCGAGGGAGAACAGGAAGGCGTCCTCGGGCAGGCCCACTTCGCGCAGGAAGCGGCGCGTCGGCTCGTGCGTGAGGGTGCCGGGGAAGTCGACGTCCTCGAAGCGCACCACCTGGCGCCGGCCGAACTCCTCGTCCAGCAGCCGCGCCGGCAGGTCCAGGGCGAGCCCCGAGACCCCGGCCCGGCCGGCGACGAGCGCCAACGGCCGGATCAGGGCGGCCATCCTCCAGAACGGCGCGGGCTCGCCGCCCGTGCCCTCCTCGAACACCGCCAGCAGATGCCGGGAGGCCTCCGCCACCGCCTTGGGGCCGTATCGGCCCACATAGGAGGCGAACTGGCCGCGCAGGCCCGCCAGTTCGTCCGTGGCCTCGGCGAAGCGCACCAGGGTCCGCAGGGACGGCGCCAGGGGGCGACGGTCCATCAGATCCGGGCGGTCGTGCAGGAAGTGCGTCGTCGAGATCTCCCCCGTGATGCCGTCCAGCAGGACGGACTCCGTCTCCAGGCCGCCGGGGCCGAGCAGCCCTCCTATCACCAGCTGGTCCCTGAGCCCGGCCGCCAGCCGGTCCTCGGGGTCGCCCGTCGAGTCCGCGACCGTCCGCAGACCGTCACGGCCGAGCTCGGCGAAGGTCAGCACACCGCTGTCGCCGGGCAGTCCGGGCCCGGTCAGCCAGCGTCGCGTCGACGCGTGCGTGACGTACGGATCCAGCTCGGCCTCGGTCAGGACGATCGCCGTGTCGGCGACGTGAGTCGTGGTCGTCGTGCTCATGGCTCCCCCGCATGCGCTTTCTCGCCACCCCGGGCACGACACGGCCTGCCGACCGGCCCGTCGGACCCGGCCGCCGTCCCCACTGCCCAGAACACTACGCGCCACCACTGACAACGCCTCGGGATCAGCACACCCACTGACAGCGCTTCACATCAGTAGACGCTCGACGCACCCCGGAACGTTCCCTCTTCGCTGGAATCGCTCCCACGAGCTCGACCCACGAGCGGGACAAAACGGGAATCCGGCACATCGTGAACTTCCGGCGGTCCTGCCGGTCGGACGGATCGGCCGACCGGCCGGCTCACTGCGCGTTGACCACCGCGGCCTGCGGCCGGATCGGCAGCCGGTTCACGGGACGACCCGTCGCCGCGCGCACGGCCGACGCGATGGCCGCCGGCGACGTCACCACCGGCACCGCGCTGACCGCCTTGGCGCCGAAGGGCGCGACCACGTCCCGCTCCTCGACCAGCTTCACGATCCGGATGTCGGGGGCGTCCAGCGCCGTCGGCAGGGAGTAGCCCGTCAGATCCGGGTGCCGGATCAGGCCGCGAGCCGAGCGCAGGTTCTCCGTGAGCGCTATGCCCAAGCCCTGCGTCACACCCGCCTCGATGCGCGCCTCCAGCTGCGCCGGGTTCAGCACCCGCCCGACGTCCTGGGCGAGCGCCAGCTCGACCACACGCACCGAGCCCAGCTCGATGTCGACGTCGACCACCGCGCGGATCGCGCAGAAGGACATGCCCACGAAGGCGTCGCCCTGGCCGGCGTCGTTCAGCGGTTCGGTCGGGTGCGGCCGGCACTGGGCCGTCGCCCACAGCTCCTTGCCGTCCATCGCCTCGGTGACGGTGGTCGACAGGACGCCGTCGTACGACGTGATCTTGCCGTCGGTGATCTGGAGCAGCTCGGTGGACATGCCGAACTTGTGTGCCAGGGGCTGGAGCAGCTGCGTACGGACCATCTTGGCCGCGCGCTCCACCGCGCCGCCCGACACCCAGGTGTGACGGCCGCGGCAGCCGGCGCCCGCCGGGGGCTGGTCGGTGTCCACGGGTGCCACGTGCACCTCGTCGATGCCGAGGGTCTCCTGGACGATCTGCCGGGCCAGCGTCGTGAAGCCCTGGCCGGTCTCGACGGCCGCGCAGAGCACCGTCGCCACGCCGTCGTGGACCTTCACGGTCGCCGTGGAGACCTCGTCCGCGCCCTCGGCGCCGAGCATGTGCACCATGCCCAGGCCGTAGCCCACGCCCCGGCGCACGGCACCCGGTTCGCCCGCGCCCTCGGGACCGCCGGGCAGCAGCCACTCGTCCTCGGGAGTGTCCTTGGGCAGGGCCGGAAGCGGGTAGTCCCGTACGGCCTGCAAGAGCTCCGCCACCGGGGCCGGGCAGGTCACCGTCTGGCCCGTCGGCAGGACGTCGCCGGTGGCCAGCGCGTTGCGCAGGCGCAGCTCGGCCGGGTCGACGCCGAGCTTCTTGGCGAGCTTGTCCATCTGCGCCTCGTAGGCGGCGCAGACCTGCATGGCGCCCTCGCCGCGCACATGGCCGGAGGGCGGGTTGTTGGTGCGTACGGCCCAGCCCTCGATGAAGGCGTTCGGGACGACGTACGGGCCGCAGGCGAAGCCCACGGCGGCGGCCAGGGCCTCGGCGGAGGTGTCGGCGTAGGCGCCCGCGTCCAGCAGGATCTGCGCCTCGACCTTGACCAGCCTGCCCTCGGCGTCCGCGTGGTGGCGGTACCGCAGGAGGGTCGGGTGCCGGTGGGTGTGGCCGAGGAAGGACTCCTCGCGCGTGGCCGTCAGCTTCACCGGGCAGCCGGTCTTCAGCGCCAGCAGTCCGAGCGGGAGTTGGAAGCCCTGGTCCTCGCGGTCGGCGGTGGCACCGGGCACGCCGGTGACGACGACCTTGACGCGCTCGGGCTCAAGGCCGTAGCAGGCGGCGGCCCGGTCGCGGTCGGTGTGCGGGTCGGTGGAGGCGAGGTAGAGCTCCACGCCGCCGTCGGGCCGCGGCACGGCGAGCCCGGCCTCGGCACCGATCGGGGCCGGGTCCTGGCGGCCGATGCGGTACAGGCCCTCGACGACGATGTCGCCGGCCGCGTCCGGGTCGCCGTGGCGCAGCGGGATGTGCCGGATCAGGTTGCCGTCGGGGTGCAGCGGCTCGGCCTCGAAGGCCTGCTCGGGGTCGGTGACCGGGTCGAGCACCTCGTACTCGACGATGACGGCCGCGGCAGCCAGCCGCGCGGTGTCGGGGTGGTCGGCGGCGACGGCGGCGATGGGCTCGCCGTGGTGGCGTACGACCTCGGAGGCGAAGACCGGACGGTCGGCCTTGCCGCGTCCGAGCAGCGGGCTGCCCGGCACGTCCTCGTGCGTGACGACGGCCCGTACGCCGGGCATCTCCCGCGCGTGGGCGGTGTCGATGGACTTGATGCGCGCGTGCGGGTGCGGCGAGCGCAGTACGGCCGCCCACAGCAGGCCCTCGGCCCACAGGTCGGCCGCGTACGGGAACGTGCCCTCGGTCTTGGCACGGGCGTCGGCGGGCTGCAGTGAGGCGCCGAGGCCGTGCGGGATCGGCTCGGGGGCGGGTGCTGCCTCCGCGGCTGTGGTCGCGGTGGCGGCTTCGTTGCTCACGCCTGGCCTCCGTCCTGGCCGTACGCCTGGTCATGCGATCCCCGGCCGCCGCGCGGCTCGAACGCCGACGGGTGCACCCCGCCGGCCCCCGGGCCCGCCTGGTGAGGGATACGCGGCTCGTCCCCGTCCTGTTCGCCGTCGTCGGCCCCGGTGTGCGCCTCGCGCTCGGCGACGACCTCCTTGACGGCGTCCACCACGCCCCGGTAGCCGGAGCAGCGGCACAGGTTGCCGCACAGTGCCTGGCGGGTCTCCAGCTCGGTCGGCGCCGGGTTGCCCTCCAGCAGGTCGTGCACGGTCATCGCCATGCCCGGCACGCAGAAGCCGCACTGCACGGCGCCGCAGCGCGCGAGCGCGCGCTGCACGTCCGAGGGCTGTCCGTCGACGGCCAGGCCCTCGACGGTGCGGACCTCGCTGCCGGCGGCCGTCACGGCGGGCACCAGGCAGGACGCGACGAGCCGTCCGTCGACCTGCACGTTGCAGGCGCCGCACTCGCCCTGCGAGCAGCCGTCCTTGGCGCCCGCGAGACCGAGCCGTTCGCGCAGCACGTAGAGCAGCGACTCGCCGATCCAGGCGTCCGAGACGGGCCGGTCGGCGCCGTTGACGCGCAGCACGTAGGAGGCCAGGGGGTGTTCCTCGCCGGGCGGCGGCGGCGCGTCGTCGGCCCGCTCGGAGTCCTCGGCGGCCTCCGCGCTCGACTCGTTGTCGGCGGAGGGCTCTCCGGGGCCCTGGGGGGCCTCTGTGGCGCCACGGGCATCCGTGTCGTCGGAGTCGGGCTCACCGGCCCCCGGGGCGGCCTGTGAGGGCTCTGAAGCGCTCTCGGGGGAGTCGTCGGCGGGCCGTTCGGGGCGGCTCGGGGCGAACGTGCCGGGCTCCACACGCGCGTGGGGCTCCGCGCCGGGCGTCGCGGACGGGTCGCCGTCCCGGTCGAACGCGGCGGACGCGGGGCCGGTCCCGACGGGACGCCGGACAGGGTGCCCGCCGGCCGGCGCGGCATGCGGGTCACCGGCGTGCGGTCCCGGTCGGCCGGGAGCGTGCTCGGCGTCGGTGGGGCGCGCGGGCGTGGTTCCCAGCGCCTCGGCGGGCGCCGCTTCCGCCTGCTGTCCCCAGGGCTGCCCGGGCGCCTGCGTCGCCCAGGGGGCGGCCGCGCCGCCCGGCAGCGTGGCCGGCGGGGTGCCGCCGCCCCACTGCTCGACGAGCGAGGAGGTGGTGAACTCGCCGGATTCGTCCGGAAGGTCGCCTCCGGCGACGGGGATCGACCACTGCCCGGTGACGTCCTGACCGGGCGCGCCGGTGTCCTGGCCCGCCGCGGTCTCGGAGAAGTTCCACTGCTGGGTGGCGCCGGGGTTGTACGTGAACCGGTCGCCGCCCTGCTCCTGCGGGGCGTTCGGGTCGGGCCAGCGGTCGCTCTCGGCGGGGGTGCCGGCGGTGGGCCAGCCGCCGGTGGCCGCGGGGTCGGTGCCCGCGCCGGTGCCCGGCGCGACCGTTATCTGCGGCGGGACGTACCCGTGGCCGGGCGCGGCGAGCGGGCTGTCGGGGTTGGCCAGGAGGGCGTCGATGCCCCCTTCGGGGAGCTTGACGAAGGCGGTGGCGCCGTCGTCGTACTCGCCCTGGGGCAGCGGGTCCCAGCGGCCCGCGCCCTGGGGCGTGCCCTCTCCATGCCGGTCGTCGGTCACGACAGCGCCCTCCCCAGTGCTCGTCGGGCCAGCGCGGCGACGGTGCGCCGCAGGTGCAGTACGGCGGGCGGATGCTGAGTCACGGAACCGTCCTCGGCCGGGGCCGGGTCGGGGATGCAGGCGGCGGCGACGTACTCGCCGAAGGCGTTGAGCGCCTCGGGGACGATCGCGCGGTTGTTGTCCCAGTCGATCAGCTGGGCGACCCACTGCTCGGCCTCCAGGGGCCGCAGCGGCATCGGCGCTATGGCACCGACGGCGCACCTGACTCCGCGCCGGGCGGGGTCGAGCACGACCGCGACGGACGCCATGGCGCGCCCCGGGCCGGTGCGGCCGGTGGCCTTGAGGAAGACCTGCGGGGCGTGCAGCAGCGGCACGCGCACGTAGCCGATGAGTTCGCCGGAGCGCAGCATCTCCATGCCCGCCAGCAGGTGCGACACCGGGATCTCCCGGCGGGCTCCGCCCGGGCCCGCGACGATCAGGGTCGCTTCGAGGGCGGCGAGCACCGGCAGCGCGTCACCGGTCGGGGACGCCGAGGCGATGTTGCCGCCGAGGGTGCCGGCGTTGCGGATCTGCGGCGGACCCGCGGCGCGCGCGGCGGCGGCGAGCGCCGGGATGAGGGCCGCGAAGTCGGGGCGGCCCATGCGCGCGTGCGTGAGGCCCGCGCCGAGCAGCGCGTGGCCGTCCTGGTACTGCCAGCCGCGGATCTCGCTGATCCGGCCGAGGCCGACCAGCGCGGCGGGCCTGAGCTGCCCGGAGTTGACGGCGGCCATGAGGTCGGTGCCGCCCGCCACGGGCACGGCGGCGGGCATCGCGGCGAGTGCCGCCACGGCTTCGTCCAGCGTCGTGGGCAGCGTGACGGCCTGCGCCGCCTGCGGTGCGTGCGTGGTCAAACCGGCTGCCCCTTCCCGCTGCCCCACCTGGTCCCACCTGTGTTGCCGTACGGTACGTGCTGACAGGGCGGACGTGGCAACTCTGGCACATCTTCGCAGGGCACGAAGACAGGGGTCCGCTAGGAGGCATTCGCCCACCTGATCAGGGAGATGGTCCGTTTTCGCACGGCATCACCCGCCATCACCAGTGCGTACCGATTGACACTCTTCGGTGACCCCTTGCCGGTTTTTTCCATTATCTGTTCGGGGGCGGGCCGTCGATCGGCCGGCCCGGCACTCCGGGCCTCCGCTGCCAGGGCCGCGGCCCCGTGGGTGGCCGGTACGCGACCCCCAGGGCGTCAAGTCGGCCGTAGTGGGCGGCCAGTCGGCGCTCGAAGCCCGCGAAGTCCCGTTCCGCCGGGGCGGGCAGGCCGCTCCAGGCCACCTCGGCGAAGGCGGCGAGGCGCGGAAACGCCTGGTAGTCGACGCGCGCCCGGTCCTCCATCACCTCGGTCCACAGATTGGCCTGGGTGCCGAGCACATGCCGGGCCTCGTCGGGCGTCAACTCGGCGGGAACGGGCTCGAACCGATAGACGTCCTCCAGGGTGCGCACGAAGCCGATCGGTACGGGCTCGTCGGCGCCCGCGTCCTGACGGTGGTCCAGATACACCTGCTGCTCCGGGCACATGACGACGTCGTGACCCGCGCGGGCCGCCGCGACCCCGCCCGCATATCCGCGCCAGGACGACACGGCCGCGCCTTTCGCGAGCCCGCCCTCCAGAATCTCGTCCCATCCGATGAGCCGGCGTCCGCGCGCGGTGAGCCAGCTGTCGAAGTGGCCGATGAACCACGCCTGGAGCTCGTCCTCGTCCTTCAGCCCGAGTTCCCTGATGCGCTCCTGCGCGGTCGGCGACTGCCGCCACTGGTCCTTGGGGCATTCGTCGCCGCCGACATGAATGAACTCCGAGGGGAACAGCTCCAGGACTTCCTCGAACACCCCCTCGTAGAAGCGCAGGGTGTTGTCGGTGGGGGCGAGTACGTTCGGATTGATCCCCCAGGTGTCCCAGACGGAGAGGGCGGTGGTGTCGACGACGTCGGTGTTGCCGAGTTCCGGGTATGCGGCGATGGCGGCCTGCGAGTGTCCCGGTACGTCGATTTCGGGGACGACGGTGATATGCCGCTCGGCGGCGTACGCGACGATCTCGCGGATGTCGTCCTGGGTGTAGTAGCCACCGTGCGGCTTCTCCTCCCACAGCGGGGATGCCCGATGGCCGAATTTGGTGCGGGCCCGCCAGGAGCCGACCTCGGTGAGCCGGGGGTACTTCCTGATCTCGACGCGCCAGCCCTGGTCGTCCGTCAGATGGAAGTGGAAGACGTTCAGTTTGTGCGCGGCCAGCAGGTCCAGGTAGCGCAGCACGCCGTCCTTGGGCATGAAGTGCCGGGCCACGTCGAGCATGACGCCGCGCCAGCGGAACCGGGGGGCGTCCCGGATCTCCGTCAGGGGCAACCGCCAGGTACGGCCGGGAAGGGGTGCGCGCCTGAAGGCGTCGGGGCCGAGAAGCTGCAGCATCGTCTGGGCGCCCCAGAAGACACCGGCGGGCGAGCCGCCCTGGACATGGACGCCGTGAGGGGCGACGACCAGGCGGTATTCCTCGGCTTCGAGGCCGGGCCGGACGGACAGATGGAGGACGTCGTACTCGTCCCCCTTCTTGGACGGCAGCGCGAGGCCGGTTGCCGCGCCGAGCGTCGCGCGCAGCCATCGCGCGGTGCCCTCGGTGCCGGGCCCGGCCTCGATACCGAAGCCGTCGCCGAGTTCGAAGAAGCCCTCGGCCCGTTCCGTCCGGTGAGGCAGCGGAATGAGATCCATGAATGATCAGACCTTTCAGTCCTTGACCGCTCCGCCCAGCCCCGACACCAGCCGTCGCTGCACGAGCACGAAGAAGATCAGTACCGGAATCGTCATCACCGTCGAGGCCGCCATCACGCCGCCCCAGTCCGGCTCGTCCGGCTTGTAGAAGACGAGCAGGGCCATCGGGAGGGTCGACTGCGAGGTGTCGCTGATGATGAAGGACTTGGCGAACAGGAAGTCGTTCCAGGCGGAGATGAACGAGAAAACGCTTGTGGCCACCAACCCCGGGAAGACCAGCGGGAAAAGGATCTGCCACAGGAATCGCGAGCGGCTCGCCCCGTCGATGTACGCGGCCTCCTCGATGGCCTCCGGAACGGCCTTCACAAACCCCCGCAGCATCCAGATCGCGAAGGGCAGCGAGAAGGCGATGTGCGGCAGGATCAGCGACCCCAGCGTGTTCAGTTGGCCGAAGTCCCGCATGAGGAAGAACAGGGGGATCGTCAGGGCCTCCACCGGCACCATCTGGGCCACCAGAAACATGATCAGCAAGGTGGTCCGGAAGCGGAACCGGAATCGTGTCACCGCGGTCGCCGCGAGAAACGCGATGAGCGCCGAGGCGATCACGACGGTGCATGCGACGACAAGACTGTTGACGAAGTAACGGCCGAATTCGTTCTGCTCGAAGACCCGCCGGAAGGAATCCAGGGAAGGGTCCAGCGTCCACGGCTTCGGCTCGCTCGACTCGATCTCCCCGGCCGGTTTGAAGGCGCCGAGCACCATCCAGTACAGCGGGAACGCCACCGCCACGGCGATCAGCAGCGCGGACGCCTCCGCGAGCAGCCGCCAGGGCCGCCGTACGAGACGTGCCGGATTCATGGAAGTCACAGTTCCTCCCCCTGTCTGCGCAGCAGCCGCAGATACACGAGCGTCACCGCCAGCAGGATCAGCAGCATCACCACGCCGATCGCCGAGCCCAGGCTGTACTGCGAGGACGCGAACGCCTTCTGGTAGGCGTACACGTTCAGCACGAGGTTCTGGCCGGCGATGCCGCCGCCGCCCGTCATGACGTAGATCTGGGTGAAGACCTTGAAGTCCCAGATCACCGACTGGATGGTGACGACCACCAGGATCGGCCGCAGCATCGGCGCCAGCACCGACCGCCAGATCCGCCACTGCGAGGCGCCGTCCAGCGCGGCGGCCTCCAGCACCTCGGCCGGGACGGAGCGGATACCGGCGTACACCGTGACCATCACGAACGGGAAGGAGCACCAGACCACTTCGAGCAGCACCAGGAAGAAGGCGCTGAACCGCCCGTACGTCCAGGAGTGGTCACCGAGCCCCAGCAGCCGGTTCACCGGACCGAAGTCCGGGTCGAACAGGAACAGCCATACCGTCGACCCGGTGATGGCCGGCGTCGCCCAGGCCCCCAGCGCGGCCAGCATCAGCGCCAGCCGCGGCACGGCACGCACCCGCGTGAGCAGCACGGCGAGCGCACAGCCGACGGCGAGCGTCGAGACGACACAGGCCGCCGCGAAGACGACGGTGGCGAGCAGCACCTGCCAGAACTGCGGGTCCGAGAACAGCTCCGAGTAGTTCCCGAACCCCTGGAAGGTGGTCGGCTCCCCGCCGCTGACCTGGGCCTGCGTGTACTCGAAGAACGAGATCAGCCCGAGCTGATAGACGGGGTAGACGAGCAGCCCGCCGAGCACGACGAGGGCGGGGGCGAGATAGAGCCAGGGCGTCTTCTGATTCCGACGACGGGAACGCCCTTGGGGGCGCGGGGAACTGCGCGAGAACCCACGATCCACCCGCACCCGCCGACGCTCCACAACCCCTACCCCAGTGGGCGCAGTCATCCGACGGAACCGAACGCTTCGTCCATCTTCTTGGCCGCATCCCCCGACGCCCCGGCGACATCCTTCTTGCCGCTGATGACCTCCTGGAACATCGTCGGCAGGACGAGCGAGGAGTCGATCCCCGACCAGGCCGGCGACGCGGGCACGAACTTCGTGCCCGAGGACAGCGTCTGCACGAAGGGCTTCACATACGGCTTCTCCGCCGCGGCCTTCTCCCGCACGTCCCCGAACGTCGGCAGGAACCCCATCGCGTCGAACATCGACGCCTGTGTCTCCTTCGAGGCCAGCTGCTCCATCAGCTGGACCGCCAGCGTCCGGTGCGAGGTGCTCTTCAGGACGCCGATGTTGTTGCCCCCGGCGAACGCCGGCGCGACGGATCCGGCCTTCACTCCCGGCAGCGGCACGACCGCGTACTTGCCCTTGACCTTCCCTGCCTCCACGGCCGCGTGGCTGAAGTCGCCGCCGATCGCCATGCCCGCCTTGCCGGCCGCGAACGCGGTGACCGTGTCGTTGCCGCCCATGCCCGCGCACTTGGCGGCGGGACAGTTGTCGTCGGAGAAGAGGGACGTGTACGCCTTGATCCCCTTCTGCGCGGCCTCGCTGTCGATGGCCGAGGCGTACGAGCCGCCCTTGCCGGTGGCGAGCTCACCGCCGTTGGCCCACACGAACGGCATCGCGCCGTAGGTGTACGCCCCGCCCACCACGAGCCCGTACAGCCCGGGCTCGGCGGCGCGGATCTTGCGGGCCGTCGTCGCCAACTCGGCCATCGTCTTCGGCACTTCGAGGCCGAGTTGCTCGAAGATGTCGGTGCGGTAGTACAGGGCGCGCACCCCGACGTAGAAGGGGGCGCCGTAGATCTTGCCGTCCACGGTGACGGACTGCGCGGCCGTGGGGTCGGTGTCCTTCGCCTCGCTCCAGTCGCCGAACTCCTTGGTGACGTCGAGGAGTCCGCCGTCCTTCACATAGCCGGCGGTGTCGGTGTTGCCGTACTCGATGACGTCGGGGGCGGACTTCGGGTCGTTGAAGGCGGCCTTCACGCGCTGGGCGCGGGTCTCGACCGGGATGTACTCGACGTCGACCTTCGCGCCCTCGTGCTCCTTCTCGAAGTCGGCGACGACGGCGTCGACGACCTTCTCCTTCGGCTGGTTGCCGACCTCCTGGAACAGCCAGACCCGCAGGGTGCCGGTCTTCTCGTCCTTGTCGGAGGAGGAGTTGTCGGAGGTCTGGGGGGCGCAGGCCGTGACGGCCAGGGCGGTGAGCAGTACGGCGAGTCTGGGGGCGAGCTTCATGGAGCGGTCCTCCGGGCGTGCGTTGCAACATATGCAATGACGGTTTCGCTCTGCACAACGCAACGGAGCCTAGGGACTGCGTGAACATGTCCACAAGAGGTCTCAACCACTTCGTGACACGCGAAGGCCCCCGGGGCGCGTCGGAACGCGCCCCGGGGGCCTTCGTGGACCTCAGGCGGGAGGGAGGGCTACTTCTTGTCGCCGCCCTTGCCCTTGTCGTCGCCGCCGCCGGCGCCCATGGACTCGTAGATCTCCTTGCACATGGGGCACACCGGGTACTTCTTCGGGTCGCGGCCGGGCACCCAGACCTTGCCGCACAGCGCCACGACGGGGGTCCCGTCGAGGGCGCTCGCCATGATCTTGTCCTTCTGGACGTAGTGGGCGAAGCGCTCGTGGTCGCCGTCGCCGTGGGAAGTCTGCGGCGTGGGCTCGACGAGGGTCCCCGTACCAGTCCCGCGCTCGGGCTCGAGAGTGCTCATACCGCCAAGGGTACTGAAGCTCACACGCATCAGTTGAGCGACGGGTCGTCCGGGTAGGTGGCCACCATCGCGAGTTCGTTGCGCTGGCGGCGCAGCACCGAGCGCCACAGTCCCTCCGGCGACGGCGACGACACGTCACCTGGCTCGGACTCCACCACGTACCAGGCGCCCTCCACCAGCTCGTCCTCCAGCTGGCCGGGGCCCCAGCCGGCGTACCCGGCGAAGATTCTCAGGGAGCCGACGGCCGAGGCAAGCAGCTCCGGCGGTGCCTCCAGGTCCACAAGGCCGATCGCGCCGTGCACCCGGCGCCAGCCCAGCGGGGCACTCTCGCCGTTCGCGTCACCGGGGATGACGGCAACGCCGAGTGCCGAGTCCAGGGACACCGGGCCGCCCTGGAAGACGACACCGGGCTCGCCGGCGAGGTCGGCCCAGCCCTCCAGGATGTCGCCCACGTCGACGGGGGTCGGACGGTTGAGGACGACGCCGAGGGAGCCCTCCTCGTCGTGGTCGAGAAGGAGCACCACCGCTCGGTCGAAGTTCGGGTCCGCCAGGGCGGGCGTTGCCACGAGCAACCGCCCTGTGAGCGAGGACACCTCGGTCATGCCAGACATGATCCCGCATCTTCCCTTCGTGTGGGGAGGCAATGCCGGTTCGGGAGTGAATGCAGCCATGAATTAAGGAGTGGCCTGGTAAGGCCTCGTTTGAGGGTGGTGGTGGGAGACGGGTGGGCGGACAGAAGCGCCGCCCGGCGCACGGCCGCGACGGTGACCGCTCGTGCCCGGCGGTGAACCGTTCGTGTTGTGACAGAGCTATGACGTTCCTGAGCCGTACTTGGGCTTACTGAAGGGGGGGCGACGGCGATTACCCTTTCCCTCCTGGCCCCTGCCCAACTCATCGGAACGCGAGATACATGACCGTCAACGACGATGTCCTGCTTGTCCACGGCGGAACCCCGCTGGAGGGCGAGATCCGTGTCCGCGGTGCGAAGAACCTCGTACCGAAGGCAATGGTCGCCGCCCTGCTGGGCAGTGAGCCGAGTCGACTGCGCAACGTACCGGACATCCGTGACGTGCGTGTCGTACGCGGCCTGCTGCAACTGCACGGAGTGACGGTCCGTCCGGGTGAGGAACCGGGCGAGTTGGTGATGGACCCCTCGCACGTGGAGAGCGCGAACGTCGCTGACATCGATGCCCACGCGGGTTCCAGCCGGATCCCGATCCTCCTGTGCGGTCCGCTGCTGCACCGCCTCGGGCACGCCTTCATCCCCGGCCTCGGCGGCTGCGACATCGGCGGCCGGCCCATCGACTTCCACTTCGAGGTGCTGCGGCAGTTCGGCGCGACGATCGAGAAGCGTGCCGACGGCCAGTACCTGGAGGCCCCGCAGCGACTGCGCGGCACGAAGATCCGGCTGCCGTACCCGTCCGTCGGCGCGACCGAGCAGGTGCTGCTGACGGCCGTCCTCGCGGAAGGCGTCACCGAGCTCTCGAACGCGGCCGTGGAGCCCGAGATCGAGGACCTCATCTGCGTCCTGCAGAAGATGGGCGCCATCATCGCGATGGACACCGACCGCACCATCCGTGTCACCGGTGTGGACCGGCTCGGCGGCTACAACCACCGCGCCCTGCCGGACCGTCTGGAGGCCGCCTCCTGGGCGTCCGCCGCGCTGGCGACCGAGGGCAACATCTACGTCCGCGGCGCGCAGCAGCGCTCGATGATGACGTTCCTCAACACCTACCGGAAGGTGGGCGGTGCCTTCGAGATCGACGACGAGGGCATCCGTTTCTGGCACCCCGGTGGCCAGTTGAAGTCCATCGCCCTCGAAACGGACGTGCACCCGGGCTTCCAGACCGACTGGCAGCAGCCGCTGGTCGTGGCCCTGACGCAGGCCACGGGCCTGTCCATCATCCACGAGACGGTCTACGAGTCCCGCCTCGGCTTCACGTCCGCGCTGAACCAGATGGGCGCCCACATCCAGCTCTACCGGGAGTGCCTCGGCGGTTCCGACTGCCGCTTCGGCCAGCGCAACTTCCTGCACTCCGCGGTGGTCTCGGGACCGACCAAGCTCCAGGGCGCCGACCTGGTCATCCCCGACCTGCGCGGCGGCTTCTCGTACCTCATCGCGGCCCTCGCGGCCCAGGGCACGTCCCGTGTCCACGGCATCGACCTCATCAACCGCGGCTACGAGAACTTCATGGAGAAGCTCGTGGAGCTCGGCGCGAAGGTCGAACTGCCGGGCAAGGCACTCGGCTGACACACACGTACGCCGATGGGGCGGCCACCCGGTTCCGGGTGGCCGCCCCATCGGCGTTACTGCAGCGCCCTGAAAGGGGGCGCGGGGAACTGCGCGACCAGCCGGGGCGGGCCCGCAGTCGCCCACGGCGCCACACCACAACGGCGCTCGGGCGGACCCTTACTTACCCTTGGCGGCTTCCTTGAGCTTGCTGCCCGCGGAGACCTTCACGCTGTAGCCGGCGGGGATCTGGATCGGGTCGCCGGTCTGCGGGTTGCGGGCGGTGCGAGCGGCACGGTGGGTGCGCTCGAAGGTCAGGAAGCCGGGGATCGTGACCTTCTCGTCGCCCTTGGCGACGATCTCGCCGACGGTCTCGGCGAACGCGGCCAGCACGGCGTCGGCGTCCTTGCGGGTCACCTCGGCGCGGTCGGCCAGCGCGGCCACCAGCTCACTGCGGTTCATGTTGTTACTCCCGTGTTCATTTGCCTTGAGGCGTGCCACGCGGCGGAGCCGCATGTCGGGCACAGCGATGTCGATGCTGCCAGGGTCCTCGGTGTGACCCGGGACCCGGGTCCGTCGTCAGACCCTCGCGCCCAGAGACGCATCCTGCCCCTACCTGCGGCGGGAAAGCCAATCCGGCGCCCGGAGGAGTCGTGAGAACACCCGTGGGTGTCACACGAAGAGAGGGCCTGAGCTTGGCCGTCACGATAAACGGCGTTCCAAGGCCCCAGGTTCCGCGACGCGCCGTTACAAGGGCTTGCCGTGGCGATCCTCACAGCCCATGCACACTTTTCAGGGCTGTGAGGCGCCGAACCCGTGCGATTACTCGCCCGACGTCACCGCGGACACCGCCTTCGCGGCCTCCCGCACCGCGCCGGCGACCGCGCCCGCGACCTTGTCGTTGAACACGCTCGGGATGATGTAGTTCGGGTTCAGCTCGTCCTCGGTCACCACGTCCGCCAGCGCCTTCGCGGCCGCGAGCATCATGTCCGTGTTGACGGTGCGGGACTGAGCGTCCAGCAGACCGCGGAAGACACCTGGGAAGACCAGCACGTTGTTGATCTGGTTCGGGAAGTCGGAGCGGCCCGTGGCCACAACTGCGGCCGTCTGACGGGCGATTGCGGGGTCGACCTCGGGGTCCGGGTTCGCGAGCGCGAACACGATCGCGTTCTCGGCCATGGCGGCCACGTCGGCGCCGTCGAGGACGTTCGGGGCGGAGACGCCGATGAAGACGTCCGCGCCGCGCACGGCCTCCTTCAGCGTGCCGGTCAGGCCCTCGGGGTTGGTGTTGTCGGCGATCCAGCGCAGCGGCGAGTCGGCCGCGGCGTCCACCAGGTCCTCGCGGCCGGCGTGCACCACGCCGTGGATGTCGGCCACGACGGCGTTCTTCACACCGGCGGCGAGCAGCAGCTTGAGGATGGCCGTACCGGCGGCGCCGGCACCGGACATGACGACGCGAATGTTCTCGATGGCCTTGCCGGTGCAGCGAAGTGCGTTCGTCAGGGCGGCGAGGACGACGATCGCGGTGCCGTGCTGGTCGTCGTGGAAGACGGGGATGTCGAGGGCCTCGCGCAGACGGGCCTCGATCTCGAAGCAGCGCGGGGCGGAGATGTCCTCGAGGTTGATGCCGGCGAAGCCGGGGGCGATCGCTTTGACGATCTCGACGATCGCGTCGGTGTCCTGGGTGTCCAGGCAGATCGGCCAGGCGTCGATGCCGGCGAACCGCTTGAACAGGGCGGCCTTGCCCTCCATCACCGGCAGCGCGGCCTTCGGGCCGATGTTGCCCAGGCCCAGCACGGCCGAACCGTCCGTCACAACCGCAACGGAGTTGCGCTTGATGGTGAGGCGACGGGCGTCCTCGGGGTTCTCGGCGATCGCCATGCAGACGCGGGCCACACCCGGCGTGTAGATCATGGACAGGTCGTCACGGTTGCGGATGGGGTGCTTGGACTGCATCTCGATCTTGCCGCCGAGGTGCATGAGGAACGTACGGTCCGAGACCTTGCCGAGGGTGACGCCCTCGATGCCGCGCAGCTGCTCGACGATCTCGTCGGCGTGCGCGGTGGAGGTGGCGGCGATGGTGACGTCGATCCGGAGCTTCTCGTGGCCGGATGCGGTCACGTCGAGGCCGGTCACCGAGCCTCCGTGGGACTCGACGGCTCCGGTGAGCTGGGAGACCGCGGTTCCGCTCGCGGGCACCTCCAGCCGGACCGTCATCGAGTAGGAGACGCTGGGCGCCGTTGCCATGGCCGACTTCCTCTGCTTTCACCGTGTGGCTGGTATGCCGTCCGATCGTCGCACCTACCGCTGAGTAGGAGTTAGCCGGGCGTGGATTGCGAACGTATTGTTCGCCACGTCTTCGCAAGAAAAGAGGCCCACGTCACACGGTGACGTGGGCCTCTCCTACGTTCATGACACCGACCCGCCATGCTCGCCTCGCGGCAAGTGGTCGCTCGTAGCGACGAAGGTTGGGCCCGGGGGCTTGGATCGAGCCGGTGTCACACCCAGGCTAACAAACAGATCTCTCAAGGCCATTCCCGTACCGCGAGTTCATTTCCCCGCCGCCGGCAAAGCCCCCGTTCGGCCCCGCTCAGTCCCGCAGCAGATCCGGCACACCGGACGCGTCCGGCTCGTCCCGGTCCCCCGAGACCACCGTCAGCTGCTGGGTGGCCCGGGTCAGCGCGACGTACAGCACGCGCAGGCCGGCCGGGGACTCGTCCGCGATCTCCGCCGGGGAGACGACGACCGTGGCGTCGTACTCCAGGCCCTTCGCCTCCAGGCTGCCGAGCGCGACGACCCGGTCGCCGAGCCCGGTGAGCCACTTGGCCGCCTCCTCGCGCCGCCGCATGGCGACCACGACGCCGATCGTCCCGTCGACCTGGTCGAGCAGCCGGGCCGCTTCCTCTCGGACGGTCTGCGCGAGCGTGTCGCGTACAACCGTGCTGTGTCCTTTGTTCGTAGTCACGAAACGCGGCCGTACGCCGGTGGAGCGCACCGCCGACGGGGACGTCGAGCCGGGCATGGCCAGGGCCAGCACCTTCGCGGCGAGCTCGGCGATCTCGGCCGGGTTGCGGTAGTTCACCGTGAGCTGGAAGCGGCGGCGCGGGCGGGTGCCGAGGGCCTCGTCGCGTGCCTCGGCCGCCTCGTCCACGTCGGACCACGACGACTGGGCCGGGTCGCCGACGACCGTCCAGGTGGCGTGCCGGCCGCGGCGGCCGACCATGCGCCACTGCATCGGCGTGAGGTCCTGGGCCTCGTCGACGATGACGTGGGCGTACTCGGTGCGCTCGGCCGCCAGCCGCTCGGCGCGCTCCCGCTGCGACTCCTCGCGCACCGGCATCAGCTCCTCCAAGCCGGTGAGCTGGTCGAGCGGGTCCAGGTCGCGCCTCTTGCGAGGGCGGGCCGGGGTGCCGAGGATCGCCTGGAGCTCGTCGAGCATGGCGATGTCGTGCACGGTGAGGCCGTCGCGCTTGAGCGAGCGGGCCACCTTGCGCACCTCGCCGGGGTTGAGGATCCGGCGCGCCCAGCGGCCGAGGCGGCGCTCGTCGGCCATCGCCGCCAGGACCGCCTTCGGGGTGAGCTCCGGCCACCAGGCGTCGAGGAAGGCGATGAAGCTGTCCTCCGTGGCCACGTCCTCGTCGAAGGAGGAGCGCAGCTCGGCGGCGAGCTCCGGGTCGGTGTGCCGGGTGGCGCCGCCCGACTGCGCCCACAGGGCGTCGAGCAGCAGCTTGCGGGCGCGCGGGCGCAGCAGGTTCACCGGTGCCGTGCCGCCGAGGGCGGTGCGGCGGACGCGTTCCAGCGCGTCGGCCTCCAGCTCCAGCCGGCGCCCGAAGGCGACGACGCGCAGGAGGGCGGGGGGTCCGGCGGGGGCCGGCACGGGAGTGTCGTCGTCGCCGAAGGCGAGCTGCCCACCGCGGTCCGCGCCGGTGCCGACGGCGACGGCGGCGCCGCCCGGTCCCAGCTCCAGCGCGCCCCGCGCCGCCTTCCGCAGCACCTTGAGCATGCGGTACGAGCCCTTGGCGCGGGCCGTGGCCGGGGAGTCGTACAGCGTGGCCTCGACCCCGTCGACGAGGGAGCCGATGGCGCGGATGGCGACCTGGCCCTCCTCGCCGAGCGACGGGAGAACGCCCTCGGTGTACGCGACCAGCAGCGGGGTCGGCGAGACGATCAGGATGCCGCCCGCGTACCGGCGCCGGTCCTGGTAGAGCAGGTAGGCGGCGCGGTGCAGGGCGACGGCGGTCTTGCCGGTGCCCGGACCGCCCTCGACATACGTCACCGAGGCGGCGGGGGCGCGGATGACCAGGTCCTGCTCGGCCTGGATGGACGCCACGATGTCCCGCATGGTGTGGCCGCGGGCCTGCCCGAGGGCCGCCATCAGGGCTCCGTCGCCGATGACGGGCAGCTCACGGTCGTCGAGGAACGCCTTGAGCTCGGGGCGCATCAGGTCGTCCTCGACGCCGAGGACCCTGCGGCCCTTGGAGCGGATGACCCGGCGCCGTACGACTCGCCCGGGGTCGACCGGGGTCGAGCGGTAGAAGGGCGCCGCGGCCGGGGCCCGCCAGTCGATGACCAGCGGGGCGTAGTCGGAGTCGAGCACTCCGATACGGCCGATGTGCAGGGTCTCGGCGATGTCGGCGGTGCCGTCCTCGCGCACCGCGCCCTCGGCGGGCTCGACGGCGGTGTAGGCGCCGTCCGGGCCTTTCTTGCCGTCCTTGCCGAGCAGCAGGTCGATGCGTCCGAAGAGGAAGTCCTCGAACTCGTTGTTGAGCCTGTTGAGGTGCACGCCGGCGCGGAAGACCTGCGCGTCCCTCTCGGCGAGCGCGCCGGGTGTGCCGACCTGGCCGCGCTTGGCCGCGTCGTTCATCAGGAACTCCGCCTCGTGGATCTTCTCCTCGAGGCGCCGGTACACCCGGTCGAGGTGTTCCTGTTCGACGCCGATCTCTCGGTCTCGCAGGGAGTCGAGCGCGGTTTCCTGTGGAGCCTGAGCGGCCACCGGGCCCCCTTCTGACGTGCTGGGCAGCCGTCAACCGTACGCGAAGGGGACCCGGAAAAGCTACGTCGACTACACGTCGACCTCGACGAGCTTGTTTCCGTCGAAGTCCATGACCTCGACATGATCGACCTCGTCGGGTGCCATGGACACGCCGCCGCTGACGTAGAGCGGGTTCCTGGCCTGCTCGGTCTTGGCGTCGGGGATGCCGTAGCCCCACTTGGGGACGGACCAGGAGGCCGCCGTCTCGCGCTGGCCGTCCTTGCCGACGAAGATCAGGGAACACTTGAGCGGGCCCTTGACGCCCTTGAGCTCAAGACCCGTCTGGGTGCCCCAGGGCTTCCCGTCCAGGCCGACGGTCGCGGTGACCCCGGTCTTGGCGTCGGATCCCGAGACCTTGTTCTCGATACCGGTGAACAGGTCCTTGGCGGGGTTGGCCGCTGCCACGACCCGGTTCCCGTCGTCACCACCGCTGTCGCTGCCGCCGCTGGCCGCCATCGCGGCGAACGGGCCGGCGACGATCAGCGCGGCGGCCGCGGCCACCATGTAGAAACTGCGCCGGCGCTTCTGGGCGCGGTGCTCGGCGACCTCGTCCACGAGGTTGTGCACGATGCGCGGGCTGGGCTTCGCCGACAGGGACTCGCCGATCGCGGGTGAGCCGGATCCGGGCAGGTCCGCGAGCGCGGCCAGCATCGGTTCCATTCCCGCGAGTTCGTCCAGTTGCTGGGCGCACCATTCGCAGGTCGCGAGATGAGCCTCGAAAGCGGTTGCCTCGGCGTCGTCGAGAATCCCGAGGGCGTAGGCGCCGACGGTTTCGTGCTCGCTCGGGCCCGGTCGTCCCTGCATGGGGCTCATGGACCCAGACATACCCGAACCGCCCATCCCGAATCCCTGGTTTCCCCCGTAAACACTCATCACGCCGTCACCCCCCGCTCCTCCAGAGCCAGCTTCATCGACCGCAGGGCATAGAAAACCCTTGAGCGAACGGTGCCACTGGGTATGCCCAGCGTCTCGGCCGCCTCATTGACGGTACGCCCCTTGAAGTACGTCTCGACCAGAACCTCCCGGTGGGCGGGGGTCAGGTCGTCGAGTGCGTCCGACAGCGTCATCAGCCACAGCGCCTTGTCGATCTCGTCCTCCGCGGGGATGACCTCCAGCGGCGACGGATCGACCTCCTGCGGCCGGGCCTGCCGGCTGCGGTGGCCGTCGATGACGATGCGCCGGGCGACCGTCACCAGCCAGGGGCGTACCGATCCGGTCGCTCGATTGAGCTGTCCGGCGTTCTTCCAGGCACGGATGAGCGTCTCCTGCACAACGTCCTCTGCTCGTTGCCGGTCACCGGCGACCAGTCGAAGGACATACGCAAGGAGGGGTCCGGCGTGCTCTCTGTACAGCGCACGCATCAGCTCCTCATCAGGTTCCGAGGGCTGGGACATGCGATGTCGGGCCCTCGATCCACGTTCATTGGCCACGACGGAATCCTTGCGCACGCCCACCTCCGATGTCCGGGGGTTCCCCCAGTCGGTCGCTCGACTACCCGTACGGAAGGGGCGCGTTGGATGTTCAAAGTGAGGCGACAGTTTTCTGCCGAGTGACGTGACGAGCTGGACATGGCAGCACATTCCCACCGCGCGATCTTTACATTTCCGTCACATCGGCAAGATCATCTCCACGCTTCCCTACGGTGGCGTAGGTAAACGGCATGTAATCGAAATCACTTCGACGGCCGTTTCACAGAAGCCGCATAACGGACTGTCAGGCTCGGGTGAGTGCCACTCGGCGGCGATGCCGGGCCACCCTTTCGCGGTTCCCGCAGACCTCACTGGAGCACCAACGCCTCCTGCGCCCCCGTGAGGTGTCGAGGTAGACGATGGGGCAGTTGTCCCCTTCGCACTCTCTGAGCGCGGCCCGCGCGACGGGGTCGGTGAGCAGCTCCAGCGCGTCCCGGGCGACGGCCCCGAGGAGCGCGGCGCACTCCGGCGGATGATCCAACTCCCGCACCAGCGTGCCGTCCTCCCCGCGTACGGCACGCGGGGCCGGGGGCGCGGCGAGGGCGACGTCGTTCACCCGGGCGAGCGCGATGTCGTACGACGGCCAGGGCTCGGGGGCGAGCGAGCCGCGCACCAACTGTCCTATTCGTCCGCGCAGTTCACGGAAGTCCACCAGCCAGGGCGGGCCGGCGTGGGCCAGCGGGGTGCCGGGCGGGACGAGACCGGCGCCGAGGATCCAGGCACACAGCACCTCGACGGAGTCGAACCGTTCCTCCGGGTGTGTGGTCGCGAGGAGGTCCAGAGACATCCGCCCGGCGTCGAAGCGCAGTTCGTACGGGTCCGTGGCCGTACCCAGTGCCATGTGCCTGTCACCGCCTAGGGGTCAACCCGGTCAGGAGGGGTCGGTGAGATGCCGTGAGGAGAGCTGGGGGGAGATCTGGGGGAACCGTTCCCCCTTACAGTGCCTGCCCCGCGGCGGGGCCGGAACCCCTCGTACCGGCGGTTGGCGCTGGACGACCGCGTATGCGGCTGCGAGTGACGGCCATGTTCGGGGCGCCCGCGCGGCCGTTGACTGAGGGGCATGACACGAAACGACACGATCGCCGGAACGGTACTGGGCGCGGCCACGGTCGCCACCGCCCTGATCGCCGGGGCCTTCTACATCTTCGCCTGCGCCGTGATGCCGGCGCTGGCACGCAGCGACGACCGGGTGTTCGTCGACGTCATGCGCGACATCAACGACGTGATCCAGAACCCGGTGTTCCTGCTCGGCTTCCTCGGGGCGCTGGTGCTGACGGGGGTGTCGGCGTGGCAACTGCGCGACCGGCACTACCGGTGGTGGGTGTGGGGAGCGCTGGTGGCGTACGGGCTGGCGTTCCTGGTGACGGTCGCCTTCAACATCCCGCTGAACAACGGCCTCACGGAGGCCGGGGCGCCGGGCGCGCTGCGGGAGGAGTTCGAGGATCCGTGGGTGGCTTGGAATGTGGTGCGGGCGGTGTTGTCGACGGTGGCGGTGGGGTGTCTGGGGCGGGCGTTGGTGGGATACGGCCGGGCTCAGCGCCGGTCGGCGCCCATCAGCCGGTCCGGTGCGTGACGGCGGGCCGGTCCGTACTCCTTTCAGCCCGTCCGGTGCGTGACGGCGGGCCGGTCCGTACTCCTTTCAGCCCGTCCGGTGCGTGACGGCGGGCCGGTCCGCACTCCTTTCAGCCCGTCCGGTGCGTGACGGCGGGCCGGTCCGCACTCCTTTCAGCCCGTCCGGTGCGTGACGGCGGGCCGGTCCGCACTCCTTTCAGCCCGTCCGGCGTTTGAGGACGAGGCCGTTCAGGCCGATGCGGGGGTCCGGGGGCGGCAGCCCCCGGGGACGGCGACACCGGCTCCGGGTGCCACGTCAACGCCGGCGCCCCGCCACTCGGCTCACGCGTCCGCGTACTTCGCGTCGGCCGCCGGATCCAACGCCAGCCGATACCCCCGCTTCACCACCGTCTGGATCAACTTCGGCGCCCCGAGGGCCGTCCGCAACCGAGCCATCGCCGTCTCCACCGCATGCTCGTCCCGCCCGGCCCCCGGCAACGCCCGCAACAGCTCCGCACGCGCGACCACCCACCCCGGCCGCCGCGACAGCGCCCGCAGCAACGACATCCCCGCAGGCGGCACCGGCCGCAGCGCCCCGTCCACCAGGACCGCGTGCCCCCGGATCTCCACCCGATGACCGGCGATCGGCAACGACCGGGCCCGCCCGGGAAGTTCCTGGCAGAGCAGCTGCACGAGCGGCCCGAGCCGGAAGCGCTCGGGCTGGACGGTGTCGACACCGAGCGCCTGGAGCGGCAGGGCGGTGACCGGCCCGACGCAGGCGGGAACGACGTCGTGGGCGAAGGCGGCGAGCAGTTCGGGCAGCAGCCCCCGCTCCTCCGCCCGCGACAGCAGCGACGCCGCGGCGGGCGCACTGGTGAAGGTGACGGCGTCGAGGCCACGGGAGACCGCGGCGTCCAGCAGCCGGTCCACCGGCCCGATGTCCTCCGGCGGCAGCCACCGGTACACCGGCACCCCGAGCACCTCCGCTCCCCCGGCCCGCAGCGACTCCACGAACCCGGGCAGCGGCTCACCGTGCAGCTGGACGGCGATACGGCGCCCCTCGACGCCCTCCTCCAGCAGCCGGTCCAGCACCTCGGCCATGGACTCGCTGGACGGCGACCACTCCTCGGTCAGTCCGGCGGCCCGCACCGCGCCCTTGACCTTGGGTCCGCGAGCGAGCAGCTCGACCCCCCGCAACCGCTCCAGCAGATCCTCGCCGAGCCCCCACCCGTCGGCGGCCTCGATCCATCCCCGGAACCCGATCGCGGTGGTGGCGACCACGACGTCCGGCGTCCGCTGGATGATCTCCTTGGTGGCCGCGAGCAGCTCGCTGTCGTCGGCGAGCGGCACGATCCGCAGGGCGGGGGCGTGCACGACGACGGCGCCGCGCCGCTGGAGCAGCGCTCCGAGCTCGTCGGCGCGGCGCGCGGCGGTCACGCCCACGGTGAACCCAGCGAGGGGCCCGTGTTCGGGTTGCTGCTGTTCGTCGTACATAAACTCTCGTCCCGCACTCGAGTCGTGTTGCCTGCCTCAGGTGAGCACACCATCGGGTGTTCCTGAACGCACCCGTGGTGGTCCCATCTGCATGCCGATCGAGCCTGTCAACGGTGCGTGACAGGCTCGGTTCGGCCGTATGTCGGCGGTGTTACGTCACACCTCGGCGTAGCTGAGCTGCGGCTTTGCCTCCGTGGCCGGTGTGGTATCGGTCTCGGTGACAGCCGGGCGGCGAAGGTATACGGCCCAGGTGACCACGAAGCAGAGGCCGTAGAAGGCGAGGAAGGCGACGAAGGCGCCGGTGCCGGAGCCCACGGTGAGGAAGGACTGGCGGAAGGCGAGGTTGATGCCGAGTCCGCCGAGCGCGCCCACCGCGCCGATGAGCCCCATGGAGGCGCCGGAGAGCCGGCGGCCGTAGGCGGCGGCCTCCTCGCCGTCCAGTCCCTTGGCGAGGGCCTTGGCGTGGAAGATGCCGGGGATCATCTTGAACGTCGAGCCGTTGCCGAGCCCGCTGAGCACGAACAGGGCGATGAACGCGGTGGTGAACAGCGGCAGCGACTTCTGCATCGAGGCCACGACGATGACGGCGGTCGCGGCGGCCATTCCGACGTAGTTCCACAGCGTGATCTTCGCGCCGCCGAACCGGTCGGCGAGCGCGCCGCCCAGCGGGCGGATCAGGGAGCCGAGCAGCGGGCCGATGAAGGTGACGTAGGCGGCCTGGAGCGGCGTACGCCCGAACTGCGTCTGAAGGACCAGCCCGAAGGCGAAGGAGTACCCGATGAAGGAACCGAAGGTGCCGATGTAGAGGAAGGACATGATCCAGGTGTGAGGGTCCCTGGCCGCGTCCTTGGCGGCGCCGGTGTCGTTCCTGACGGACGAGATGCTGTCCATCTTCAGCCAGGCGAGGGAGGCGGCGATCACGATGAACGGGATGTAGATGCCGAGCAGCAGGCGCGGGCCGCCGCTGGCGCCGATGACGGCGAGACCGACGAGCTGTACGACCGGGACGCCGATGTTGCCGCCGCCGGCGTTGAGTCCGAGCGCCCAGCCCTTCTTGCGGAGCGGGAAGAAGGCGTTGATGTTGGTCATGCTGGAGGCGAAGTTGCCGCCGCCGACGCCGGCCAGCATCGCGCACACCAGGAAGGTGCCGAACGACGTCCCCGGCTTCATGACCAGGAACGCGGCGACCGTGGGCACGAGCAGCAGGCTGGCCGAGACGACCGTCCACATCCGGCCACCGAAGATGGCAACGGCGAAGGTGTAGGGCACGCGGACGATGGCGCCGACGAGCGTCGCCATCGAGACGATGGTGAACTTGTCGGCGGGGGTCAGCCCGTACTCGGGCCCCATGAAGAGCACCATCACGGACCACAGGGTCCAGATCGAGAACCCGATGTGCTCGGAGAGCACGGAGAAGAAGAGGTTCCGCCGGGCGATCTTCTCCCCGGTCTCGTTCCAGAAGGCCTCGTCCTCGGGATCCCAGTGCTCGATCCAGCGGCCTCCCCTGCTCGCGACGGGGGCTGGGCTAGGGGATGTCATGTCGCCTCCACGGTCTTCGGGCTCGATCGCACCACGTCTACGAGTGGCTGATCCCGAAGGTAGGGAGAGCGCGTTTCCTGCCTGTGGCACCGAGTGACCGGAAAGGAACTTTGCTCTCACCGGGTGAGGAGGGGGGATGAGAGGTTTTGCTGCCCGTGCCCCTATATACGGGCCCCGTAAGAGCCCCTGTACAGGGAAGACCGAGGAGTCAGTGCTGCTGCGGCGGCTGCCAGTGGGGGTTCTGCTGGGGGTACGGCGGCTGCGGGGCGCCCTGCTGGGGGTGGGGCTGCTGGTTGGGGTACGGCTGCTGGGGCGACGGTGGGTAGTGGCCGGGGGCGGGCTGGTTGCCATAGGGACCGGCCGGGGGCTGGGCGCCGTAAGGGCCGGCCGGCGCGGGCTGCTGCCCGTAGCCACCCGCAGCCGGCTGCTGCCCGGCGTAGCCAGGAGTCGGCTGATGGCCGTACGGGCCGGGGGCGGCCTGGGTGCCGTAGGGGGCCGGGGCGGCCTGCTGGCCATGGGCGGCCGGGGCGGGCTGCTGACCGTACGCGCCGGGGGCGGGCTGCTGGCCGTACGCGCCGGGAGCAGGCTGCTGGCCGTACGCGCCCGGGGCGGGCTGGTTGCCGTAGGGACCGGTGGCGGCGGCGCCGCCGAACGGATTGCCATGCCCCGGCAGCTGCCCGCCCGGCGGCAGATACCGCACCCGCCCGCTCTCATCGGTGACAGGCATGAAGCCGGCGGCCTGGAGCCGGCCCGCGAACTTCGCGTTCCGCTTCCGCGTCACGACGAGCCCCACCCCGAGCAGCGCCATGAGCCCGACCCACCCGAGACCGGCGAAGAGAATGGCATCGCCGTCCCCGCCGGCCTTCGCGACGGCGAGCACGAACCCGAGGGTGATGCCGCCGGCCGCCCAGTACATCTTCTTCTCGGCGTGCTTGCCGGTGAGGTCGAAGTTGATGCGGGCCTTGAGGAGTTCGTGCGCGTCGGGCACGAGGGGCGGTACGGAGACGCCGTCGCCTGCGTTCGGATACTGCGCCCAGTTCTGCGCGGCGCGGGCGCGGGCCTGCGGGCTCGGGTCGGGCACGATCAGCATCACGAGCGCGTTGTTGCGCCCGCCGCTCTGCCGTACGTCCATGTACTCGTAGCCGAACTGCTGGGCGATGAAGGCGAGCTTGGCGAGCTTCTTCACGGAGGCCATCGGACTGGTGAGCTCGACGGGCTCCCCGGTCGCGATCAACCGCAGCATCTTCTGCACCTGCCGCTTGCTCACCAGCACCAACTCCCCCCGGCCCCAACCCCTCGGGCCACCCCGTTCACGTCCGCAACCCGGCCAGTGTTCCACGGGGCTTCACCGGCGGGAATGCCGGTCGGCCCGGTTCCGTGATCAGCGGAACCGGGCCGACTCGGCGCACCCTCTGCTTCGACACCCCTATTTCGCGCGGTGGCCCGCTCGGGATGAGTTCCTTCGGCGGGGCTTCGTGTTCTTCGTGCCGTTCGGCCACAGCCTCGGGCTTCGTTTTGCCGCGATGTCCTCCACCCATCCCACCGCCAGGATGGTCAGGCCGATGAGAGGCCAGACGAGGAAGAACATCCAGATCATGTAGGTCGAGTCGAGGGCCGCTGTGGCTCGTTCGTCCTGCATGAAGGGGAGTTCGTAGAGGCGGTCGAGGATCGGGACCGTGGCCATGATCAGGAGGTTGTGCCAGAGGTAGATGGTGACCGCTCGGTTGTTGGAGAGGGTCACCAGCTTGTCCCACTTGGCGAGTCTGCCCGGGAGTTCCTGCCAGGACGGGGAGTACTGGAGCAGGATCACCACGAAGCCGAAGGACCAGGTGGCCTGGGCCAGCGGGATGTCGTTGAGGTCCCAGCCGTCCGGGCCCAGATGGCCCGAGGCCCACCACAGGCCGAAGGCCATCACGAGGGCCGCGCAGGAGACCGCCACGTAGCGCGGGATCTTCGCGAGGAACCCGTCGTGGTGGGCCATGCCCAGGACCCAGCAGCTGCCGTAGACCGCGAAGTCGGTGACCGCGTTGCCCGTCTCACCGGGGATCGTGACGATGCCCGTGCCCACGACGGCCGTCAGTCCGAGCGGGGCGAGCAGCGTCGGCCACGGCGCCCGGCGGAACGCCCACAGCAGCAGCGGCGACGCCACGACGAACCACAGGTAGGCACGCAGGTACCAGAGCACACCCGCCGCCTGCACCGCCCACGTGTCCTCCAGCAGGCCCGACTTGGAGCCGATGCTCCAGGGGAACGGCGGAGCGCCGATGGGGACGATGTAGTTGATCAGGTCGACCAGGCCCCAGGTGCCCCCGTGGTCGGGGTCCTTCAACGGGTTCCAGCCGCCCGCGAACATCATGGCCAGCGCCACCGCGCTGAACACCCACAGGGGCGGGAGCAGACGCCGGACACGGCCCCTGATCACACCCCATGCCGGGCGCTTCAGGGAACGCGCCATCAGCGAGCCGGCCAGCGCGAACATCACGCCCATGGACGGGAACAGCACCGTCAGCCAGGCCCAGCCGAAGAGGTGGTAGACCACGACGCGGACCAGGGCGATGGAGCGCAGCAGGTCCAGGTAGCGGTCCCGGCCCGGCTTCTTGGCCGCGGGCGCGGGCACAGGCGGTTCGGCAGCGGCCGGCTCGGGCTCCGGCTCCGCCTCCGTCACACGCTGCTGCGGCACACCGTACGGCGCCGCCGGCCAGGCGGGATCCGACGGTCCGGCGTGCGCGCCGGTGTCCGTCGGCTGGTATCCGTGCGTCATCCGACCGGCCTCCGATCACCGTCGCGCGTGCCCGCCGAGCGCTGCCGCGGCACGGGGCCGCCGGGCGCCTCGACCACGCCGGTGCGGCGCAGCTTCTGCCAGCGCAGGCGGCCGCCGGTGAGCGCCGTGATCCAGGACTGGAGCAGGACGACGTACATGAGCTGGCGATAGAGGATCTGCTGGAGCGGCAGGGAGATGAGGTGGGTCATGCGTTCCTTGTCCAGGCGGAAGGCGTAAGCGGCGCAGACCACCTGGATGGCCAGGACGCCCAGCCAGGCGCCGATGGTCTTCTGCGTCGGGCCGAAGATCAGGCCGTAGAGGAGGAAGACGTCGATCAGCGGGGCCAGCAGCGGCGCGAGGACCATGAAGAGGGAGACCAGGGGCAGTCCGACCCTGCCGAAGCGGCCCGAGGGGCCCTTCTCCACGAGGGCCTTGCGGTGCTTCCAGATCGCCTGCATGGTGCCGTACGACCACCGGTAGCGCTGCGACCACAGCTGCTGGACCGACTCCGGGGCCTCGGTCCAGGCGCGTGCGTTCTCGGCGTAGACGACGCGCCAGCCGTCGCGGTGCATCGCCATGGTGATGTCGGTGTCCTCGGCGAGCGTGTCGTCGCTCATGCCGCCGACCCGCTCAAGGGCCGTGCGGCGGAACGCGCCGACCGCGCCCGGGATGGTCGGCATGCAGCGCAGCATGTCGTACATCCGGCGGTCGAGGTTGAAGCCCATCACGTACTCGATGTGCTGCCAGGCGCCGATCAGCGAGTCGCGGTTGCCGACCTTGGCGTTGCCGGCGACAGCTCCCACGTTGGGGTCGCCGAAGGGCTGCACCAGTTCCCGCACCGTCGCCGGTTCGAAGACGGTGTCGCCGTCCATCATCACGATGATGTCGTAGCGGGCGTTGGCCAGACCGCGGTTGAGGGCGGCGGGCTTGCCGGCGTTCATCTGGCGCACGACGCGGACGTTCGGCAGCCCCATGGCCTCGACGATCCGGGCCGTGCCGTCGCTCGACCCGTCGTCGATGACGATCACCTCGATCGGGTGCTCGCTCGCCATCAGCGACCGGACGGTGTTCTCGATGCACTTGGCCTCGTTGTACGCGGGGACCAGCACCGACACCGGTTCGGTGACCTGCGGGCCCCAGCGGAAGCCCCGGCGGCGCACCCGCCGTGCGTGGACGCCCGACAGCAGCAGCATCAGCAGGAACCGGCTGATGACCAGGAAGCCGATCACCGACAGGCCGACGACCAGCACACCCGTGATGTTGTCCGACGCCTGGACGAGGAAGACCCAGGCCTTGCCCTTCCAGCGGTCGAGGCCGGTGACCTCGGTGTGGGCGCTGGGTGCGCCGAGGGCCTCGGTGAGGTTGTCGAACTCGTAGCCGTCGGCCTTCATCTCCGGCAGGAACGTGTCCAGCGCCTGGACGGTCTGGTGCCGGTCGCCGCCGGAGTCGTGCATCAGGACGATCGCGCCCTTGCCGCCCTTGGGCGTGGCCCGGCGGATGATCTCGTCGACGCCGGGCTTGCGCCAGTCCTCACTGTCGGTGTTGTTGACGACCGTGATGTAGCCGCGCTTGCCGATGTACTCGGTGACCGGCCAGGACTTGTCGTCCATGGCGTCGGCGAAGGAGGAGTACGGCGGGCGGAACAGGGAGGTGCGGATGCCGGCCGCGCCGCTGATCGCCAACTGGTTCTGGGACAGCTCCCAGTCGATGCGCTTCTTCGACTGGAAGGACAGGTCGGGGTGGTTGAAGGTGTGCAGGCCGATCTCGTGGCCCTCTTCGACCATCCGCCGGACCAGGTCCGGGTAGCGGGAGGCCATGGTCCCGGTGACGAAGAAGACCGCGTGCGCGTTGTGCTTCTTGAGCACGTCCAGCACCTTGGGGGTCCACTCCGGGTCCGGGCCGTCGTCGAAGGTGAGGACGAGCCGGTGGTCCGGGACGCTGAGGCTCTCGGTGCGGCCGCTGCGGGTGTCGATGACCGGGCCGCCCTCCAGGATCTTCTCCGGCACCTGGTCGGAGGAGGCGGGCGGGCGGACGCGGTGGTCGGCCAGGATCTCGCTGTGCACGTACCCCCGCAGCATCAACATCGCCATCAGCGCGACGAGGACGAGCGAGGGCAGCAGCAGGCGCATGGGCACACGTCGGCGTCGGGAGCCGTCGGGGGCTCCGGTCGCGGGCCCGTGACGGCGGGTGCGGGAGGCCATCAGAGGGTGTACTCCGGGGACGGGGCGGCGAGCGCGGAGGCGTTGGTGCCCTCCGCGAGAGGAGAGGGATCGCTCGGGCCGTTCGCGACCGTCCCGCTTGCGGGTTCGTCGGTGGTCACGGGGTCGGTCGGCTCCTGGGTGGGGCCGCCGCCGTCCGTCGGGCTCGGGTCGGGGTCGCTCGTGGTGGGCTGCGTGGGCGGATCCGGGTCCGGGGTGGAACCGGTGCCCGGCTTGGTGATGCTCTTCGTGGCCGTCGGCTTCGGGTCGGCCGACGTGCCGGGGTTCTCGGCGGTGGCCGACGCGTCGGACGCACTGGTGTCGGCACCCGGGGACGCGGTGGCGTCCGTGCTCGCCGTCGGCGAAGTGCCGGGCGACACGCTGCCGGTGGCGGAGGGCTGCGGTGCCGACTCCGCGGGCAGCGGCGGGGTGTCGACCTGGCCGGCCGGCTTCTCCTTGGGGTTCTCGACGGGCAGCCACGGCGCGTCGGAGTTGCCGGAGAGCAGCGTGGCGACGATGACCACGGCGTAGACCGCGCAGGCCAGGCCGACCGCCATGCCTATCCGGCGGAAGCGGCGGCTGCGGCGGCCCGACTCGTCGACGAACACCGGTCCGTCGGAGCTCTCGGCGCCGCGCGGGGCGTCCTTGGCCGCGCGCAGCATGTTGTCGAGGTGGAGGCCGACGCCGTCGAGCTGGACGGTGACCTCGTGCGGGTCGTGGGTCGCGCCGGGTCCGTCGGACCGCGCGGACCGCGTCGGCCGCTCGGACTCCTCCGGCCGGTCGGCCCACGGGTCGCGTACGGCGGGCGCGGGACGCGTCTCGCCGGCCGCCGGGTAGGCGTCGGTCCGGCGTGCCGAAGGGCGGTCGAAGGCCGACCAGCCGTCCGCCCGGGCGGAGTCGGGCCGGTGTGCGTCCGACCCGTCGCCGGGTATGCGTGTGTCGGTCGACCCGACCGACGGCAGGACCGCGGTCCGGTCGGCATCGGCCGCGGACGCCCCGGGGGCGCCTCGCAGGACCTGTGTCTCATCGGCGTCCGAGTAGGAACGCCCGCCACCGTGGAGTATCTCCGTCTCCCTTGCTTCGGATCGGGAGCGATGGCTGGGACCAGGCACACCGGCCACGGCTGTCTCGCCGGTAGCCGGAAAGGCCTGGGTGTCACCCCTCGAACCCCCCACGGAAGAACCCCCTCCGGAACCCGGCGCCGATGCGACATCGGGCCACTCCGGTTGGGCGTCTTCTCGCCACTTCTTCACGCGCACGCACATCCCCCCACGGGACCGTTCTGGGCGCGCGTACGACACTGAGCACACGCCGCCGTACCGAGCCCCCACCCGGCCGAGCGCCCCCCTTTACCACAACGTGCTCAGGCCACGAATGTAGCGCACGCGGAGGTTTTGTGGTTCCAGCGTGTCAATTGTGCACTCTCATACTGGCCGAATCCATGGCCGGAATCCATCCATCGGCGGGTCTGCGGAGCCATTCCTCCTCGGCCGAGACCTCGGCCGCCGCCCGTCGAAGAGCGTCGAACGCGGGGTGCACCAGGCCCTTCCTCCACACGAGGGACACGGGAGAGAGCGGCACGGGGTCGACGAGCGGGCGCAGCACCGTCTTCGGCATGGCCGGAAAGTCCACCACGGCGAGGATCGGGTTCCGCGTCTTGGCCATGATCCTCTGGAACTCCTCGTCACCGATCGCGAGCGGCGCGGGCGCGGCCAGCTCGATGCCCCGCTCCTCGAACAGCCGGCGCGCGAGGTCGGTCCACTCCGGTGTACGGGGGTTTCCGGCACCCGCGTACACGGTCTCGCCGGCCAGCGCGGACAGCGGTACCAGCGGCTTTTCGGCCAGCGGGTGGTCCTCGGGCAGCAGGATCGCCATCGGCTCGAAACGTACGGGCAGGTGGTCCAGGCCCGACCGCAGCGCCGGGGCCAGTCCGGCGAACCGTCCGAACGAGCAGTCCAGCCGGCCCGCCACCATCTCGGCGGCGGCGCCCGTCAGACCGCTCTCGTAGCGGGCCATGAGCTCCAGTTCGGGGGCGAGCGCGCGCGCCCGGTGCAGCACCCTGCGGCCGGTGGCCAGGCCCGGCGAGTTCAGGTCCACCAGCAGGGGGCGGGCCTGCCCGAAGGCGGCGAGCAGGTCGTCCTGCGCCTGGAGGGCGCGGCGCGCGTACGGCACCAGCCGCTCGCCGTCGCCGGTCAGGGTGACCTGCCGGGTCGTGCGCACGAACAGCTCGGCGCCCAACTCCCGCTCCAGCCGCCGTACGTCCCGGCTGAGCGCCTGCTGGGCGACGTACAGCCGTGCCGCGGCGCGGGTGAAGTGCAGCTCCTCCGCCACGGCGAGGAAGGCGCGCAGCAGACGCGGGTCGAGATGGGTGGGAGCGGGCATGCGCCGAACCTACAACGCAGGTGCGTGAATCCGCATCGAACAGGTGTTGGACCCCTTGATCGGCTTCCGGCGACGGTGGAGCCATGCCGCAACAGCCCGCCAGAGGAACCCGTCTGTTCACCGTCACCGCCGACACCCTCGTCGCCGTCGACTTCGGTCCCCGCACGAAGGGCCGCCCGCCCGGGCCGTACGGCCGTCTCTTCGCCCGGCCCGGCACCCGCGCCTTCACCCTCGCCAACCTGCTCGCCCGGCTCCCCATGGGCATGTTCAGCGTGAGCGCGGTCGTGATGATCGCCGGGACGAGGGGGTCGTACGCCCTCGCCGGTGCCGTGACCGCGACCGGGCTCGCGGCGACCGCACTGGTCGCGCCCTGGACCGCGCGGCTCGTCGACCGGTACGGCCAGGCCAGGGTGGCCGTCCCCGCCACGCTGGTCGCGGCGCTGGGGAGCCTCGCACTCCTGCTGTGCGTTCGCCACGACGCCCCGGCCTGGACCCTCTTCGCCGCGTACGCCGCCACCGCGACCACCCCCAACACCGGCGGCATGTCCCGGGCCCGCTGGGCCCACCTCCTGGACGGCGACGCCGACGCCCTGCACACCGCGAACTCCTTCGAGCAGGCCGCCGACGAGCTGTGCTTCATGCTGGGTCCGGTGCTCGCGGCCTTCCTGTGCGGGGCGTTCTTCCCCGAGGCTGGGACGCTGGTCGGGGTGGTACTCCTGGTGACGGGCGTCCTGGCCTTCGCGGCCCAGCGCTCGACCGAGCCGCCGCCGTCGGGTCGTACGACGACCGGGGCCACGACGGCCACGCCACCCGCACCGTCACCGCTGCGCTCCGCCGGCATGCCCCCGCTCCTCGCCGTCTGTCTCGCCCTGGGCGCGGTGTTCGGGTCGACGGAGGTCGTCACCGTCGCCTTCGCCGACGCGCAGGGCCACCGCACGGCGGCGGGCGTCGTGCTCGCGCTCCAGGCGGCCGGGTCCTGCGCGGCGGGTCTGCTGTACGGCAGGGTCCGGTTCGCCGGTCCCGCCGAGGACCGTTACCCGTGGTGCGTGGCCGCGATGGCAGCGCTGCTGATCCTCCCGCTGCTCGCCGCGTCCCTCACCGGCTCGCTGCTCCTGCTGTCCGCCGCGCTGCTGGTCGCCGGGATGGCCACGGCGCCGACCATGATCACCAACATGACCCTGGTCCAGCGCCGCACCCCGGACGGCCGCCTCAACGAGGGCATGACCCTCGCGGTGACCGCCCTGCTCGGCGGCATCGCCTGCGGCAGCGCCGCCGGCGGATGGGTGGTGGAACACCTCGCACCGACGGCCGGCTACGGCGTACCGGTCACGGCGGCGGCGGTGGCGCTGCTCGTCGCACTGGCGTGGCCGGGCGTCAGGACCGCGGCGACCTGACGGGCCCGGTGTAGGGACCGCGGCAGCCTGACGGGGCCGGTGTAGGGACCGCCGCAGCCTGACGGGGCCGGTGCCGGAACCGCCGCAGCCTGACAGGACCCGGCGTCAGGACCGCCGCAACCTGACAAGACCCGGTGTCAGGACCGCGCCCTGACCCGAACCCGTGCCGGTCCCTTGGCCATCAGCGTGATCCCTGCTCCCAGCGGCACCTCGCCCTCCTGTGCGTCCGTGAGTTCGAACTCGCGCAGCAGCACCGCAAGTCCCAGCACCGACTCCAGCATCGACAGGTGCTGGCCGATGCAGGCGCGCGGGCCGCCGCCGAAGGGGAACCAGGCATAGCGCGGGCGCCGCGCCTCGGCCTCGGGCGTGAAGCGGGCCGGGTCGAAACGCTCGGGATCCGGCCAGTGGTCGGGGTGGCGGTGGGTGACCCAGGGGCTGACCAGGATGTCGGCGCCGGCGGGTATCCGTACGCCGTCGATCTCCGCGTCGGCGACCGAGCGGCGGCCGACCACGGGCGCCGACGGATACAGCCGCATCGCCTCCTTCAACACCATGGTCAGATACGGCAGCTCCTCCATGTCCGCGGCCGTGGGCGGCCGCCCGCCGGGGCCGCCGAGCACCCGGTCCACCTCCTCGCGCACCCGCCCCTGTTCCTCCGGGTGCCGGGCGAGGAGGTGCAGGGCGAAGGCGAGCGCGGTGGCGGTGGTCTCGTGGCCGGCGAGGAGGAAGATCAGCACCTGTTCGCGCAGTTCGTCGGCGTCGAGGCTGCCGTCCTCGGCGTTCTCGGCGTGCACGAGGAGGGTGACCAGGTCGTCCCCGTCCTCGCGGTCCCGGCGGCTGGCGATGATCCCGTCGCACAGCCCGAACAGCTCCGACTGGAGGCGTACGGCACGGCGGTTGGCGGGGGTGGGCCAGCTGCGGGGCGCCTTGAACGGGGAGAAGCCGCGTTTCAGGGAGTACTCCTGGAGCTGCGGCAGGGTGCGCTCGATGGTCTCGAAGGCCTGCTTCACATCCGTGCCGAACAGGATCCGGCCCACGACGTGGAGCGCGAAGCGGTGCATCTCACCGACCAGTTCGACGCTCCCGCCGGGTGCCGCGCGCCAGACCTCGGCCAGCGCGGCGGCCTCCTCGGCGACCTGCTGCCCGTAGCCGTTCACCCGGCGCCGGGTGAACAGCGGCTGCACCAGCCGCCGTTGCCGGAGGTAGACATCGTCCTGGCTGGTGAGCAGGCCGTTGCCGACCGAGCGGCGCAGTTCGTCGTAGAAGACGTTGTCCTTGCGGAAGTTGGCCGCCTGGGTCGCCAGCACCTGCTGGGCGCCCTCGGCGGAGAACACCGCGTAGAGGTCGGCCCGCAGCCCGGGCGGCCCGGCCCGGAACCGCACCACGTCGCCGTGGTCGCGGCGGGCCCGAAGATAGGCGGTGAGCGGGTCGTTGAGCAGATCGCTCATCGACCCGAGCAAGGGACTCCCCGCCACGACCGGCGCCTGGGCAACCGTCGTCGTCATCGTCATGGTTCCCCCATTCCCGGGCGGTCCCTTCGACTCACCCTTGGGTCGCACATACCTTCGCATGGCGGTTGATCAGCAGAGGGCCGGCTTGCGCCAGCTGCACTCGATGCCGGCGTCCGTCCCGCCCCCGCGCACCGCCGCCGGACCGGCCGTCTCCGCCGTCGACCTGGCCAGTGTCACCACGATCGCGTCCTCCAGGGGTTTCACGGACGAGGCCAGGTAGTTGTTGAGGACGATGCCGTAGACGAGTTCGCGTCCGCCGGCGTCCGTGACGTATCCGGACAGGGCCGACGCGCCCGTCAACGACCCGGTCTTCGCACGGGCGTTGAGGGCGGCGGGGGTGCCGCACATCCGTGAGCGCAGGGTGCCTCCGACGAAGCGGTCGGGGGCGCAGGCGACGGGCAGGGAGCGGTGCCAGTCGGCGTACCAGGGCTCGGAGCGCACGGCGAGGAGGAGCTGGACGAGCTGTCCGGCCGTGAAGTTGTCCATCCGTGAGAGCCCGGAGCCGTCGACCTGCCGCAGCTTGCCGGTGTCGAGGCCGACGCCCTTGAGGTAGCCGCCGATCGCCGCGAGCCCGGCGTCCCAGCTCCCCTCCCCCGAGACCTTGTGCCCCATGGCCTTGGTGAGGATCTCGGCGTGCATGTTGTTGGAGAGCTTCATGAACGGGACGAGCAGGTCCTTCAGCGGCATGGAGTCGTGGGCGGCCAGCCGCCGTGCGGTCGCGGGGGTCGCGAGCCCGGTCCGGGTGGGTCCGGCGACCTTGACGCCCTGCTTCGCGAGCGCGTCCCGGAAGACGGCGGCGGCGTATCCGGTGGGCTCCCACACGGTCACCCACTCCTTGGCACCGGCGCCGCCGACGGGCGTCGTGCCGCTGACGACGACGGTGTTCGTGCCGTGCTCCCGCTCCACGGTGAGGTCGTTCGCGCCGCCGGCGGCGACGGTGTCGGCCGCCACCTCGATGTCGACGTAGTCGGTGTCGGGGGTGACGGTGACGACGGGTTCGTCCCCGGCCGCCGCCCCGGGCCGGACCGTCACGATCACGGTGCCGGTGTCGTAGTCGGTGTCCGGCGCCACGCCCAGAGCGCTGATCTGCGCGGAGTAGTAGGACGACTCGTCGTCGGCGGCCCAGGAACGGCCCAGCCGACGGTCGTCGAACCGGGTGTCGTCGGCGACGAGGCGGCCGTCGACGCGGGTGATCCCGGCCGCCGCGATCCGCTCGGCGAGCGCGTCGTAGTCACCGGCGAGCAGGGTGGGATCCCCGGTGCCGCGCAGATACAGATCGCCCTTGAGCCGGGAGCCGGACTGCCGCCCGGTGGCCAGGACGTCCGTGCCGAACCGGTGGTCGGGCCCGAGGATCTCCATCGCGGCGGCCGACGTGGCGAGCTTGGTGTTGGAGGCGGGCATCAGCCGGGTGGAGGGCAGGTGCTGGTAGAGGAGTTCACCGCTCGCGGCGTCGGCGATCACGACGCCCGCCACGCCGCCCTCCATCCGCGGATCGCCGAGGATCGTGTCGACGGCCTCGGGCAGGCCGGTCCGGTCGGAGTCCGCACCGGCCTGCGCGCCGGGCCCCAGCACGGCGGCGACCAGCGCCACGGCGAGAGGCCAAGTCCACAGTCTGCTACGGGAGTTCGGGCGGCTCCCGGAATCGCTCACGGGTCTGCTCATGCCTCAGCAGCATCCCGGAGAACCGCCCGCGGCGACAGAGCACCTCCACTCAGCCGAGCCCCCAGGCCCGCCCCATCCGGTACGCGCCGCACAGATTCACGTCGAGGACGTACGCCCCGGCGGTTCCGCACTGCTCGCTCCCGCTGCCCGGGTCGACGGGCTGGCCGTGCCCCATCCCGGTGATGCTGTACGTCTCCACGACCGCCCGCCCGGCCGCGTCCCGGAAGACCTGGTGCGGATACCCGGCGACCGTGTCGCCGACGTCGGCGCTCTGGTCGGCGCCGTGCACATCGGTCCACTGCCGCATCAGGTCGGTCATGTTGACGGGCTTCACGGTGTAGTCGGCCGTGCCCTGGAAGGCGACCAGCGTGGGCCACGGACCGCCGAAGCCGGGCCGGGCGGCACGCACCCGGTCGCCCCACTGCTTCGCGGTCTGCGTCGCACCGACGTACATGCACACGTACGGCGACCCGGCGGCCTGCGCGCACCCGTACGGCAGCCCGGCCGCGATCCCGCCGGAGGCGAACTTCTCCGGGTACGCCGCCATCATCACGGAGGTCATCGCGCCCCCGGCGGACAGCCCGGTGACATACACGCGGGAGGTGTCGCCGGAGGTGTCGGCGAGCTGCCGGTCGACCATCTGGGCGACGGACGCGGCCTCGCCCTGGCCGCGCGCGATGTCGCCGGGCTGGAACCAGTTGAAGCAGGACGAGGCGTTGTTGGCGGTCTGCTGCTGCGGCAGGACGACGGAGAAGCCCCAGCGGTCGGCTAGCTGGAGCCATCCGCTGCCGGTGCCGTAGCCGGAGGCGTTCTGCGTGCAGCCGTGCAACGCGACGACCACGGGCCGGCCGGCGGGCAGCCCGTCGGGGACGTAGCGGAACATGCGCAGGGCACCGGGGTTGGTCCCGAACCCGGTCACCTCCTGGAGGGAGGCGGCCGAGGCGCGGCCCGGGGTGAGGAAGGCGGCGATCAGGGCGACGAGCAGGGTCGCCAGGACAGTGACATGACGGCTTGCGGCTCTGGTCGGTGTCATGCCGAGGGACGGTAGAAGCGTGAACCACCCGCCGATATGGCGTGGGGCACCACAACGGGCGCGCCCGCCATGGGTGTTCAGCCGGTGCTCGGCCTGCGGAACTGCCGCAGGAGCGTCTTCGGATCCCGCGCGACCTGCCACAGTCCCGCGGTGAGCAGCACCAGACTGACGACGAAGCAGACCCAGAACACGAACTGGGCGCCCGTCGCGAGATCATGGGTGCCGCCGCCCTCGTAGCGGCAGTACGCCTGCGGAGGGAACACCTCCGACACTCCGACCCCGCCGTAGCGCATGGTGCACGGGTCCTCGCCGGGGTCCTTGACGGTGTCGTCCGCGGTGACGACCAGCAGCCACGCCAACGCCGTCACGGGGATCGTCGCGAAGACGGTCAGCTTCGTCCAGGTCGGCAGGCGGGGGTGGCCGACGAGTCCGTTCAGCGCGACCAGGACGAGGAGGTAGACCGCGCCGATTCCGGCCGCGACGGTCCGCCGGTCGAGCACCGCGTCCAGGAGCCACATCAGCGCAGCCACTGGGGGCGCGGTGAGGACGGTCACCTTGATGCCGGGCGGGACACGCGGCAGGACGAGCAGCCACAGCGCCGCCGCGCACCCGAGGAGGACGAGGAACCCGGTCACGGGCGCGGAGTGCCGGCGGCGGGGTCCCGGTAGGTCTCGTCGCGCTCCCAGGGTCCGACGCCGAGCTTGCCCGTCGTCCCGAGGTCGAATTCCGGGGTCACCGTCACCGGGTCCGCCCCGGGCTTCGCCCGCACGCGGGCGTACGGCGCGTTCACCGCCTCACCGAAGCCGGTGGTGTTGCGCCACGCGAGTGAGGCCACCGCGCCCTCACCGGGACGCAGCACGACGGGCCGAGGGCTGTCGTCGCCACCCAGACCGGTGCTGATCTGGTCGGTCCCGTGCAGGATCCGCACGCCGTCGACGGTGTCGTGGTCCTCGTCGAGCAGTTCCAACTCCGGGTAGCCCTCGACCCGGTAAGGCCGGGTCCCGCAGTTGACGAGGTGCAGTCCGACAGCACGCAGCCCCATCGCCGCGTCCCCCTGGTCGGCGTACAGGCGCACCCCGGACGCGGGGCAGGGTCCCGAGGCGGACGACGCCTCGGCGACGGGAACGCTGCGGACCTCGATCACCTTCGCGCCCGTCACCTCGGGCGCCTGCCCGGTCGGGTCCGCCATGGCGACGGTCCCCTTGGCGGTCCGGCCCGGCCCGACCGCCTCGACGATCCGCTCGACGTTGTCGACGGCGCCGCCGGCCGCCGAGAGGAACCCGACGGTCACCGTGTAGGTGAGCGCCTCCGTGCCCCGGTTGGCGACCTCGAACTCCGCGCTGTAGTCGACTCCCGTACAGCCGCTCTCCTTCCCCCAGCCGTACAGGGCGGTGACCCGGACAGCGCCGTCGGCCGAACCGTCCGTGGACGGCAGCGGCAGCGGCGTCGGGGTGCCGGAGGGGGCGACGGACGGCTCGGCGGTCGGGTCACCGCCGTACCGCGTGAACTCCGAGGGGCACAGCGCCTCCGCCCTGACCCGCCCGTCGTCACCTGCCGCGGCATCATCCCGGGACGCGCTCTGCGTACCGCACGCGGCAAGCAGCAGAAGTCCGACGACAGCGACGGGGGTGGTTCGGGAGGCTCTCGGCATCCGCCCACCTCACCAAGGGACCGCTCCCACGGGCTGTGGCGGAACCCACACCTCCGGTCACAGCAGTGTCACAGATCACTCTGGATGAACTGATCGATCTCGGAGACGAGGTACTTGCCGTGGCCGAACCGCTCCCCGAGGGCCTCGAAGCGGGCGTAGCGCTCCGCGGCGAGAGGCATCCACAGCGCGATCAGAACCCGCAGGAACAGCCGGAAGCCGAGATCGGGATCGACCCGCGTGACGACCTGCTCCAGCGCCCGCGCCGCGTCGGCACCCGGCACACCCTGCCAGTGCGGCTGTACGGTCCTCGACGCCAACTCGGGCGCGAGGTCCCGCAGTTCACCGAGCACCTCGTCCGCCCCGGCCGTCCGCGCCGGCGCCGGTACGGGGTCGTGGTCCGGCGCGACCTCCCGCAACCGCTCCCGGCAGACCTCGGCGATCTGCTCCAGCCACCGCCGTACGTCGCCCCCGAACCGGTCGGGCCGCAAGCCGCAGTCGGACGCGGCGAGCCACAGCGTGGTGAGGGTGTCGTCGGACAGCGGCGAGGCGTGCAGCCGGGTCACGTCCTCCAGCAGCAGGGCGGCGGCGGTGCCCGGTGTCTGCCCGACGTCGTCGCTCCCGGCCGTGCCACGGACGACTTCGAGCCGGGTGCGGTCGTGCCACTCCCCGGCGAACCGCGAGGCCAGCTCGGAGAGGCCGAAGTTCCAGGTGCCGTCGCGCCGCTCGGTGTCGAGGGGCGGCCAGTCGACCTCCAGGCCGTCGTCGATGACCGCGTAGCAGTACTCGAAGGAGTCGCTCAGCTCGACATACCGGTCGTGGCGCACCTTGCCGACCCGTACGGAACACGCCTTCAGGGTCCGCAGCAGCAACCGGAACCCGAGATCCGCGCCGGCTCCGGCGACGGCCGACCTGAGCGCCTCGACCACACCCGGCGCCGCTCGCGCCAGGTCCGCCTCGACCGCACCGACCTCGTCGAGCACGGCGTCGCGCATCTCCGTCTCCACCAGCACGGGGCGGGCGAAGAAGTCCGGGGTGATCGCGCTGATGTACTTCCTGTGCCGTGGGCGCTTCGGCGGTGGTGGCGGAAACGCCTCCGACCATGCGGTCAGCCAGGACCGCACGGTCATGCCCGCGCCGGCCGGATCGAACCGGCCACGGTCGGCGGCCAGCCACAGCGTCCGGATCGTCTCGTCCGGCAGCCCGGACTCCAGCAGGCTCCGGGCGTCGACCCCGACCTGCTCGTCCCCCACGGCATCGCCCTGCGGCACCGGCGGTCGGGCGCCCGCCGGCCTCCCGGCGAGGCCGCTGAGCCCGAAATCCCCGTCGTACATCACGTAGTACGGCTCGTCCGGCCGTGTCATCGTCCCCCTCCTGCGCGTTCTGGGCATGACGAAGGCCCCGCTGCCCGGAGGCGGCGGGGCCTTTGCCCACATGGGTTAGGGAGGTTCGAAAACCTCCCGATCGTGGAGATGGCGGGAATCGAACCCGCGTCCAACGGTGCAAAATCAGGGCTTCTCCGTGTGCAGTTCGCTGTGATTTTCTCGGCCCCGGCGATCACGCGAACAAGTCGCCGACGGGCCCAGTCACTGTTTGGTTTCCCTCTTCACCCCGTGACCGGGATCAAGGTTTAGTTCCCTAGCTGATGCCAGGATCCGGGTCGGGAACAGCCCCGGGCTGACACTTCGCAAGTCGCTACTTAGGCAGCGAGGGCGAAGGAATCGCGCTTGGTGTTGGCGATTATTTTTTGCGACATATGGTTTACGAGATCATTGCCGCTTCCTCGACACGCTTCCCCTGCTTCAACAGCCGCTGTCGAAACCGATCATCCCCATGTTGTTTTTTCAATCCTCCGGACACCCGGAGGGGCGCGCACCCTCTGTGAGGTGCAGTGCCATCGTACGTGACCAGCGCACGACGATGCCAGCGTATTCCCGGCGACCGCCCGCTGCCGCCTACTGGCCCCGCTGCCTGCGCTTCGCCGCCGCGATCGCGCGGTCCGACTCCCGCCGGTCCTGCTTCTCACGCAGGGTCTGGCGCTTGTCCCACTCCTTCTTGCCTCGCGCGAGAGCGATCTCGGCCTTGGCCCGGCCGTCCTTGAAGTACAGGGCGAGGGGCACGATCGTGTGACCCGTCTCCTGCGACTTCGCCTCCAGCTTGTCGATCTCCTCGCGGTGCAGCAGGAGCTTGCGCTTGCGGCGCGCGGAGTGGTTGGTCCAGCTGCCCTGGTGGTACTCCGGGATGTGGGCGTTGTGCAGCCACGCCTCGCCCCCGTCGATCTGGACGAAGCCGTCGGTCAGCGACGTCCGACCCTCGCGCAGCGACTTGACCTCGGTGCCCATCAGCACCAGGCCCGCCTCGTACGTGTCGATGATCGCGTAGTCGTGCCGGGCCTTCTTGTTCTGGGCGACGATCTTGCGCTTGCCGCCCTTCTCGCCGTCCCTGCCCTTCGCGGCAGCGCCGCCCTGCTTGGGCTGGGACTCCTTGGGTACGTACATTCCCTTGCTCATAGTGCCGTCCATTTTCGCACTACGGAGGGGGTGCGGGGAAAGCCGATTTACGACTCTCCGAGCCCGCTGAGTACCGTCTGGGCCCGTCCCAGGACGCCGCGGTCGGCCTCCAGGTCGGGGGTGATGCCCTGCCCGTCGACGGTCCGCCCCGAGGGGGTGCGGTAGTGGCCCACGGTCAGCTCGGCCACGGAGCCGTCGGGCAGCCGGCTCGGCATCTGCACCGAGCCCTTGCCGAAGGTGCGGCTGCCCACGACGACCGCGCGGCCGCGGTCCTGGAGGGCTCCGGTGAGCAGTTCGGCGGCGCTCATGGTGCCGCCGTCGACGAGCGCCACCAGGGGCCTGCCGGTGTCGCCGCCGGGTTCGGCGTGCAGGGCGCGCTGGTCGCCGTCGACGTCGTAGGTGGCGACGAGGCCGCCGTCGAGGAAGGCGGAGGCGGCGGTGACGGCCTCGGTGACCAAGCCGCCGGAGTTGCCCCGCAGGTCGAGGACGATGCCGGAACCGGCCGGGACCCGGCGCACGGCGTCCTGGACCGCGGCGCCGGCGCCCTTGGTGAAGGACGCGATGCGGATGACGGTGATGCCGCCGGCGATTTCCCGGGCGGTCACCGAGTCGATGGACAGCCGGGCGCGTCGCAGTGTGAGGTCCCACGCGTGCGTGCCGCGTTCCATGCCCACCTTCACCGGCGTGCCAGCGGGCTCGTCCCTGGCGTCACCCCTCAGTAAGGCGACGACCTCGGTGACCGGACGCCCGTCGACCTTCTCGCCGTCGACGCTGCGCAGCCGGTCGCCCGTGCGGATCCCGGCGGTGGCGGCGGGCGACCCGGCCCGCACCTTCGTCACCTCGATACGGCCGTCGCGCTCGCGGCGGGCCCAGAGCCCGACGCCGGTGTACGCGCCGTCGAGGGCCTCCTCGAACTCCTCGTACTCCCCCTGGGAGTAGACGGCGCCCCAGCGGTCCCCGCTGCGGCTGACCGCGCGCTCGGCGGCCTCCATGGGGGACTTGCCGGCGGCCATGGCCTTGGCGGCCGCCTCGGCGACCTCCTCGTGCCGGCCCGCGGAGGTGGCCGAACGGGACGCGCCCTCCGGGGATTTCCGGTCAGGGCCGGGCAGCGAGCCGGTCGCGGCACCGGCGACGAGCACGCTCGCGAACACCAATGTCAGGGCGGCCCCGCGGCCGAAGCGGCGGGGCTGACAGAACAGGTCACGACCTGACATGCCGGTGAGTCTAGGACAACGCAATGGGGCCGTACGGCGCCTTGCCCGTACGGCCCCATTGGCGTTGGTCACACCTTCAGGTACTTGCGCAGCGCGAAGAACGCCGCAAGCGCCGGCATGAGCAGGCTCGTCGCGAGGATGAGCGGCAGCTTCGTCAACACCGCGTCCCAGCCGATGAAGTTGATCAGATTCAGCTTCTCCGACAGGGCGAGGCCGTGGTCGATGATGAAGTACCGGGCGACGACCAGGAAGCCACAGGCGACCGTGCCTCCGATGAGCCCGGCGACCGCGGCCTCCATGATGAACGGGGCCTGGATGTAGAAGCCCGAGGCGCCGACCAGCCGCATGATGCCGGTCTCGCGCCGCCGGCTGAAGGCCGAGACGCGCACGGTGTTGACGATGAGCATCAGCGCGACGACGAGCATCAGCGCCATCACCGCCCGCGCGGCCCAGTTCATGCCGTTCAGCAGCCCGAAGAGGTTGTCCAGGATGCCCTTCTGGTCCTGCACGGACTGCACGCCGTCGCGCCCGTCGAAGGCGGTCGCGATGACCTCGTACTTCTCCGGGTCCTTCAGTTTGATGCGGTACGACTCCTGCATCTGGTCCGGCGTCAGCGACGCAGCCAGCGGAGAGTCGCCGAACTGGTCCTTGTAGTGCTTGTAGGCCTGGTCCTGGGACTCGTACGTCACCTTCTGGACGACCGTCATCTTGTCCAGGTCGGCGAGGATCTCCTTCTTCTGGTCCTCGGTGACCGCGCCCTTGGCGCAGTTGGGGTCGGACTCGGCGTCGCTCTTGTTGCAGAGGAAGACCGAGACGTTGACCTTGTCGTACCAGTAGCCCTTCATCGTGTTGACCTGGTCGCTCATCAGGAGCGACCCGCCGAACAGGGCGAGCGACAGGGCGACGGAGACGATGACGGCGAAGGTCATCGTCAGATTGCGGCGGAGACCGACACCGATCTCGGACAGTACGAACTGGGCGCGCATGGCGTCTCTTTCAGGCCTTTCCGTGGACGGGTCGGGTCAGTGCTGGTAGCCGTAGACGCCGCGTGCCTGGTCGCGGACGAGGCGGCCCTTCTCCAGCTCGATGACGCGCTTGCGCATCTGGTCCACGATGTTCTGATCGTGCGTGGCCATCACGACCGTCGTACCCGTCCGGTTGATCCGGTCGAGCAGCTTCATGATGCCGACGGAGGTCTGCGGGTCGAGGTTGCCGGTGGGCTCGTCGCAGATGAGCAGCTTGGGCCGGTTCACGAAGGCGCGGGCGATGGCCACCCGCTGCTGCTCACCACCCGACAGCTCTCCGGGCATCCGGTCCTCCTTGCCGCCGAGCCCGACGAGGTCGAGCACCTGCGGCACGGACTTGCGGATCTCGCCGCGCGACTTGCCGATGACCTCCTGGGCGAAGGCGACGTTCTCGCCGACCGTCTTGTTCGGAAGGAGGCGGAAGTCCTGGAACACCGTCCCCAGCTGGCGGCGCATCTGCGGCACCTTCCAGTTGGAGAGGCGTGCGAGGTCCTTGCCCAGGATGTGTACCTGTCCGTGGCTGGCCCGCTCCTCGCGGAGGATCAGCCGCAGGAAGGTGGACTTTCCGGAGCCGGAGGACCCCACGAGGAACACGAACTCGCCCTTCTCCACTTCCAGGGACACATCCCTGAGTGCGGGGCGGGTCTGCTTGGGGTAGACCTTGGAGACGTTGTCGAATCGGATCACGGATGCACCACGGGTCGCCGGGGGTAGATGAGCGTGACCATACGCGAGTCGGGGGCGGGGGCGCAGTCGCCGGAAGGGGTTGCGCAAGGGTTGTGCCCATTTATGCCGGATCAGGTGACGCCCCGAAAGGGGCGCGGGGCCGTGTCGATGTGCGGCTCCGCCGCGTGTGCGCGACCGGCCACATGGGGCCCGCAGCCGCGAGACAATGACAACCACCCCTCCGAGGGCGCCCGCGCCCTTTGCGGGGGAACCTGGCATTGTGGAAGGGGGAACGTTCTCGGGGCCGAACCCGTTGAACCCCCCGGAGTGACTCGCAAGGAGGGTGGCGCATGACGTACGACCGGCTGGTGTGCGCGAACTGTGCCGCGCCCGTGAGTGAGGGCCGCTGCCCCGTCTGCCGGGCGAATCGCGAGCGGCTTCAGCATGAGAACCCGTTGGCGGGCCTGAACCCGATGACGCTGATCGCCCTGCTGGCGATACTGATCGCGGCGGTGGCCCTGCTGGCGCACCAGACCGTCTAGGGCACCGCACACACCGTACGCGGACATGCCGAGGGGCCCGGAGCGAAACACGCTCCGGGCCCCTCGGCCGTACGACGTCAGTCACACGGCGTGGACATGTCGGCTACCGTCAGGCAGCCGCACCGCCGCGGCCACCGGCGAGGCGCGGCAGCACACGGAAGCCGATGCCACCGGCGATCATGGTGGCGGCGCCGACCAGCAGGAACGTGGTCTGCGCGGCACCGGTCTCGGCGAGCTCGTCGCCGCCGCCCTGGGCGGAGGTGCTGGCGCCGGTGCTGTCGGTGCCGGTCTCGGTCAGGGAGGAGGAACCCTCTTCCTGGGTGGAGGCACCACCGTCGGGGTCGGTGTTGTTGCCCCCGCCGTTGTTGCCGTTGCCGTTCCCGTTACCGTTGCCATTCCCATTGCCGTTCCCGTTGCCCGGGTCGGACGGCTCCGTGGTCGGCTCCTCGGTGGGCTCCTGCGGCTCCGTCGGCTCCTCGGTGGGCTCCGTGGGGTCCGTGGGCTCCTCGGTGGGGATGTCCGTAGGAATGTCCGTCGGGATGTCCGTCGGCTCCTCGGTGGGCGGGTCGCTCGGGTCGTCGTCCCCGATGCAGAGGCCGAGGATGCAGTCCTCGGCCTCCGCGGCGGAAGCGGCACCCGCAGCGGTCAGCGAGGCACCGGCCGCGATCACGGCGCCGGCCGCGAGGCGCGCTATACGGATCCGCGTCTTCTTCGTCATCTGGTTGCTACCCCCAGTAGCTGAATCGTCAATGAGGCAGCACTCAGGGGCCGGCCGTGATCGACGGGGGTAGCAGAACAAGAGCCCCCCGGTTCACATGCGCCCCAGAGATACGCATGCCACGCTTTACCCTTCCCATTTTTCAAGTCTTCGTCAAGGTCGTTGCGCGCGCGATGTCCAAGTACGGGCTCTTTGCCAGGGGTTGGAAGCTGTGAGTGTGATGTAAAACCCAGACATGCAGGCACAGAAAAGGCAACTACCGCCGGAACGGCGGCAGTTGCCTTGTCGACAAACTTACTTCTCCTGCTGCTTGCGCCAGCGAATTCCGGCTTCGAGGAAACCGTCGATCTCACCGTTGAAAACGGCCTCGGGGTTACCGACTTCGAACTCCGTGCGCAGGTCCTTGACCATCTGGTACGGGTGCAGGACGTACGAACGCATCTGGTTGCCCCAGGAGCTGCCGCCGTCCTTGAGGGCGTCCATCTTGGCCCGCTCCTCCTGGCGCTGCCGCTCCAGCAGCTTCGCCTGGAGGACGTTCATGGCGGTCGCCTTGTTCTGGATCTGCGACCGCTCGTTCTGGCAGGAGACGACGATGCCGGTGGGGAGGTGGGTCAACCGGACCGCGGAGTCGGTGGTGTTGACGCCCTGACCGCCGGGACCGGAGGACCGGTACACGTCCACGCGCAGCTCGGACTCGTCGATCTCGATGTGGTCCGTCTGCTCGACCACGGGGAGGATCTCGACTCCCGCGAAGGAGGTCTGGCGGCGGCCCTGGTTGTCGAAGGGCGAGATGCGCACGAGGCGGTGGGTGCCCTGCTCGACCGAGAGGGTGCCGTAGGCGTACGGCACCTGCACGGCGAAGGTGGTCGACTTGATGCCGGCCTCTTCGGCGTACGACGTCTCGTAGACCTCGGTCTTGTAGCCCTTCTGCTCCGCCCAGCGCAGGTACATCCGCTGCAGCTTCTCGGCGAAGTCGGCGGCGTCGACGCCGCCCGCCTCGGCGCGGATGTTGACGAGCGCCTCACGGGCGTCGTACTCACCGCTGAGCAGCGTGCGGACCTCCATCTCGTCCAGTGCCTTGCGGACGGCCGTGAGCTCGGACTCGGCCTCGGCACGGGTGTCCGGGTCGTCCTCCTCCTCGGCCATCTCGAAGAGCACGGCGAGATCGTCGATCCGCCCCCGCAGCGCCTCGGCCTTCCTGACCTCGGCCTGGAGGTGGCTCAGCTTGCTGGTGATCTTCTGCGCCTCGTCCGGGTTGTCCCACAGGGACGGCGCGGCCGCCTGCTCCTCGAGCACGGCGATGTCTGCCCTCAGCTTGTCGAGGTCCAGAACGGCCTCGATCGACTCCATGGTCGAGGAGAGGGACTTGAGCTCTTCGGATACATCGACGACTGCCACGCCTCCAGCGTAACGGCTCCGCCAAGCGGCGAGGTCCGGGTGCTGTCGGCACGGGGTCACCCGGCGTTCCGGCCGACGAAGGCTAGGGCGTCGCCGGAGCCGAATTCTTCGTGTCCTGCGGCGTCGCCCCCGCGTCGTCCTCCGACGTCGCCAGCCACGCCCCCACGCCCGCGGCGGCCGCCAGCACCACCGCGGCCGCCCCCAGGGCCACCCGGCGTCGCCGGGCCACCGCCCGGTGGCGGGCCGAGCCCGGACGCGGGGCGCCCGCGGGCCTGGGCACCCGGGCCGTGCCGCGCGCGCCGCCGGCCAGCTCGTCAGGTGCCGGGACCCTCATCGACGTATGCGTGTCCCGGTTGGAGTCGGCGGGCTTCGCGCCCGGCACGAGCGGTACCGCGCCCCGCCGCCGGACCCGCTCGCCCTGCGGGGCGGCCTCCTCGGCGGCCGGCGCCTCGTCCTCGGCAGGTTCCGCGTCGGGCTCGTCCACGTCCAGCGGCGGCATCCCGGTGACCAGCGGGAGCAGCTCCCGCAGCCGGGCGCCGAGCTCCGAGGCGCGCAGGCGTGAGGCGGGCGCCTTCGCCAGGCACTGCACGATCAGCTGCCACAGTTCGTCGGGGATGCCGGGGAGCGGCGCCACCGTCTCCGTGACGTGGCGGCGCAGCACCGCGCCGGGGTGGCCGCCGCCGAACGGCGTGAAACCCGCCAGCAGCTCGTACAGGACGGTGGCGAGGGCGTAGATGTCGACGGCGGCGCGGGGCGGCAGGCCCTCGACGATCTCCGGCGCCAGGTAGTCCGGGGTGCCGATGATCTTCGTCGCGCGGGTGCGGCGGGGCGAGTCGATGAGTTTCGCCACACCGAAGTCGGTCAGCAGGGCCGGGTGGGAGCCGCCGGGGCCGAGCGGGCCCTGCATGTCGAGCAGGACGTTCTCGGGCTTGACGTCGCGATGGACGACCCCGGCCGCGTGCGCTGCCGCCAGCCCGTCCGCGATGTCCGCGACGATCGCCACCGCGGCCTCCGGTGCGAGCCGGCGGTCCCGGTCGAGCCGGGTGCGCAGGTCGGTGCCGCGGACCAGGTCCATGACGAGCGCGAGGTCGTTGCCGTCGACGACCAGGTCTCGCACGGAGACCACGTTCGGGTGCTCGAGGCCGAGCAGTGCCGTGCGCTCCTGGACGAAGCGTCCGACGAGTTCCTGGTCGGACGCGAGATCCTCGCGCAGCAGCTTGATGGCGACGGGCCCCTCGGGACCCTCGCCCAGCCACACCGTGCCGGCGCTGCCCCGCCCCAGGATCTGGTTGGCGGTGTACCGGCTGCCGATCTTCCGTGCCAAGACTGCTCCTACCGACGCGTGTTGTCGCTGCTGCGTCGTTCCGGGGGACGACCCCCGGACCCCCAGCCGACAATCCCGGGAACCCCGGTCGACAAAACTACGCGCCCGACAGACCAACCTTCACCGCCGAGGCGGAAATCACCCGCCAGATGTCGACAAATAGCCAACCCGGCCGAGGCCGGTCAGTTGGTTCCCGAGCCTCCGCCGGTGCTGCTGCCGAGGTCGCCGATCCAGCCGGTCACGGTGCTGAACCAGTCGGAGAGCTGGTCCCAGTAGCTCTTGCCGGTGCCGATCCACTCCTGCAACGGGCTCAGCTCCCAGATCAGCCAGCCCGCGACGAACAGGATGACGATCGTGAACAGACAGCCCTTGAGGCAGCCGAGGCCGGGGATCCGCATCGGGTTGGAGCTGCGCTGACGCGGCTGACGCGGCTCGCGCTGCGGACGCTGCGGCTCCGGTGTGGGCGGCGGCGCGTACCGCTGGGGCTGCTGCTGCGGCTGACGCTGCGGGGCGTACTGCTGCGGCTGGTGCTGCTGCGGATGACCGTAACCGCCCTGCTGGCCGCGCTGCGGCGGGCGCTGCTGGGGCTGCTGCGGGCGGGCCACCTGGCGCTGCGGGCGGCGGCGCAGCGGGTCCTGGTTGGGGTCGAGGTACTGGACCTGCGTCTGTTCGTTGCGGTCCCTGGCGGCGCGCAGCTGGTTCTGCCAGGGGTGCGGGTCCTCGGGGCCGGGTCCGCCGGGCTGCCCCTGCGGCATCGGCGGCATGACGGCCGTCGGGTCCGCGGCGCCGGGGCCGCCGGTGTGCGGCAGCACGGCGGTGGGGTCGGCGGCGCCCGCCGGGCCGGGGGCGCCGGTGTGCGGCATGACGTTGGTCGCGGCGTTCGGGTCGAACGAGCCGGCGCCGTGCTGCATCACCTGCGTGGGGTCGGCCGAGCCGGGCACGGTGGCCGGCGCCGGGTCCGGGGCGAGCAGGGCGGCGACGCCCTCGGCGGCGGCGATCTGGGCGGAGTTCGCGTGCACGCCGATGCCCTGGGCGACGACGCGCAGGCCGCGGGCGAGGTTCTCGGCGCTGGGCCGTTCGTCGGGGTTCTTGCGCAGGCAGCGTTCTATGACGGTCCACAGCGGGTCGGGGACCGTGGAGGGGCGGCGCGGCTCGGCGCTCAGGTGCTGGTGCAGGACCTCCAGGGCGGAGCCGCCGCCGAACGGCGGACGTCCGGTGACCAGCTCGTACATGAGGATGCCGGCGCCGTAGATGTCGACGGCGGAGGTCTGCGGGCGGCCCTCGGCGGACTCGGGCGCGACGTACGCGGGCGTGCCGACGAACTCGTGGGTGCGGGTCAGGCCCGGGGAGTCCGCGAGGCGCGCGATGCCGAAGTCGGTCAGCAGCGGGTGCATCTGGCCGCCGTCCTGCCGGAGCAGGACGTTGGCGGGCTTCAGGTCCCGGTGGACGACGCCGTCGGCGTGGCTCGCGGCCAGCGCGTCCGCGATCTGGGCCGTGAGCAGGGACGCGGCGACCGGGGTGAAGGGGCCGTTCTCGCGCAGGTAGCGGTGCAGGTCGGGACCCTCGACGAGGTCCATGACCAGGGCCAGCAGCTCGCCCTCGACGACCAGGTCGCGGACCCGGACGATGTTGGGGTGGGTCAGCCTGAGCAGGACGGACCGCTCGCGCAGGAACCGCATGACGATGTCCGCGTCACTGGCGAGCTCTTCCTTGAGCACCTTGATCGCGACCGTCTCGCCGGGCTGCCCCGGCACGGCCGCCTCGGCACCCGCGGTCTCCCGCTGGCGGGCTCGCCAGACGGTCCCCGTGGCGCCACGACCGAGCGGCTCCTCGAGGAAGTACTTGCTGCCTACCGGCCGCACGTCGCGCTCCCTGCTGCTTGTCTACGTTCCGACCCACTGTAGTGCCGTACCCGTGGGCACCGGCCTGTCCTCTTTCTGTGCGTCTTACGTACGACTTCCCGTACATGTTCGAAGGAAAGACGCTCGGCTCTGTCTCGTGGTTGCCGCAAGCGGACGTGACCGATCTCAAGCGATCGCCCGCAGGTCAACTGTCAGGCACTTTTACGGGCAGAGCCGACCAATCAAGATCACTTGCCTTCGGTCGGGGGGCGCGTTGTCAGTGGCAGGTGCGAGGATGCGTGGAGTACTGGCCGATGTGCTCGTGTGGGGTGGGGAGATCCATCAGACGGGCCCTGGTCCGCGCCCGCGCAGAAGGGACCGCTGACGCCGATGCAGATCCGGCTGACCGTCGTAGACCCACTGGCACCGCCTTCCCCGGCGCGTGGTCGCGCCGCGAGCTGCGACGTACTGGTCACGGCACCGGCCGGCACGGCCCTGGCCGCGGTGGCGTCGGCGCTCGCCTCGTCGGTGGCCGGCGACACGGGCACCTCCCGCGGTGCGGGCTCCTCCCGGTCGAGCGGGTTCGAGGGCGCGAAGGAGACCGAGCGCGGCGGCGGCCCGGTCGTGCTGTACGCGGGCGCGGAGCGGCTCGACGACCGGCGCAGCACCCTCGGCGAGCCCCCGCTGACCGACGGCGCGGTGCTGTCCCTGGGCGCCCCTGCGGCCCCCGAACCCCACCCCGAGCTGGACGACGCCCCGACCCAGCTCCATGTGGTGGCGGGCCCGGACGCGGGCGGTGTCCATCTGCTGCACGGCGGCGAGATCCGCATCGGCCGCTCCGCCGACGCCGACGTCCCGCTGGACGACCCGGACGTCTCCCGGCTGCACTGCGCGGTCACGGTCGCCACCGACGGCCGGGTCTCGGTCGCCGACCTCGGCTCGACGAACGGCACCACGCTGGACGGCACCCGGCTCAGCACCCGCCAGGTGCGGTTCGCGCCGGGTGCCCTGCTGCGGATCGGCGAGTCGGCCCTGCGGCTGACCCCGGCCGGCGGTCCTGGCGCGCGGGTGCGGACGGAACCGGACGGTGAGGGGCACGTGCGCGTGCCCGGCGGCGACGGCGATTCCGGCGCCCGCCCGCCGGTCCCCGCGGACCCGGCGGTGCGCCACACACGCGTGGCGGACGGCGGCGATCCGGCCGCGCCCTCGGCCGACCGGTCGGCTCAGGAGCACGATCCCGTCGAGCCGCCGATCGTCCCGCTCCAGGGCGGCGCCCCGCGGATCGAACGGCACGGCGGAGCCGGCGGGACGCTCCCCGCACCACGCGGCGGCGACACCCACGGCGCGGGCTTCGGCCAGGGCGCGTTCGGCGACGACCCCGGCCCTTCCTCCCACACGGCTTCCACGACCACCGGGGCGGCGCTCCCCGAGAACACGGCGGGCGGCACCCGTAAGGGCACCCCGCTGCGCGGCACCGACGTGCCGCCGGGCGTACGCAGGCGGGGCGGCCTCTCGGCGTGGGCGCGCCGGCTGGCCGGCGGCCGCCCCGAGCAGGGGGCGGAACCGGACGGGACGTACGACGATGACGAGCCGGTGGCGGAGTCCGGGCGGCCCGCGGCTGCCGACGGTCCCCGGCAGCCGGAGACCTGGCCGGACCCGGCGTCGCTGCTGCTGACGGCCCTGGGCCCGGGACCCCGGCTGTGGGAGCGCTCACCGGGTCATGCGGAGGCGCTCACGGTCCGGCTCGGCACGGCCGACCGGACGGCGCCCGACGGCTCGGGGCTGCTGCCCGCCGTGCCGGTGACCGCCGATCTGCGGGAGGTCGGGGCGCTGGGCCTGGCAGGTCCGCGCGAGCGGCTCGCCGGGCTGGCCCGCGCGGTGCTCGCCCAGCTCGCGGCACTGCACTCCCCCGATGCCCTGGAAATCGTCCTGCTCAGCGTGGACCGTGCCCGCCCCCTGGAGGAGCGCACCGCCGAGTGGGCGTGGCTGGGCTGGCTCCCGCACGTCCGCCCCGGGCACGGCCAGGACTGCCGCCTGCTGCTGGCCTACGACCGCGAACAGGCGACGGCCCGTACGGAGGAGCTGCTGCGGCGGCTGGAGGACATGACGGCGGAGCCGGCGACGCGGGGCGGGAGCACCGTGGCGGCGGTCGTGCCGGACGGCCGGATCCCCGGTCAGCGCGGGGACCGGCGGCCCTCGTGGGCGCGGGACGACGACGCGGCCGACGTGACGGGCGGGTTCGCGGGGCCGTACACCGTGGTCGTCGTGGACGGCGATCCCGGGGGCTCCGACGTGCGCGAGGCGGTGGCGCGGCTGGCGCAGGAGGGGCCGCGCGCCGGGATACACGTCGTGTGCCTGGCGGAGACGGCCTCGGCGTCGCCCGCTTCGCCGGTGACGGAGACCTACGAGGCGGCGTGCACGGTGTCGCCGACGTTCCGGGAGTGCGGCGCGGTCGCGCTGCTCAGCGGTGACGTGGCGACGGCGCTGCGGCTGCTGCGGGTGGCGCACGGCGGGACCGGCGAGCAGGGCGCCGCGGGCCGCGAGCGCGTGGAGGACGGCGTCGCATGGGACGACACCGCTCAACGGCAAGCCCCCACCGGTACCGCCCAACGACAGGCCCCCACAGGTAACGCCCAGCAGCGCACCCCTTCCGCGGGGGCCCAGCACGCCACTTCCGGAGCCGGTGCCGCCCGCGGTCCGGTCGGGCACGGCACCGTCGCCGCCGTGGACGCCGTCTCGCTCGCCTGGGCCGAGCGGTTCGCGCGGGCACTGGCGCCGTTGCGCACGGAGGGCGGCTTCGGCGAGCGGCACGCGCGCGTGTCCGTGCCGTTGCCCCAGGCGGCACGGCTGCTCGACGAGTTGGGGCTGGCGCGGGCCACGCCCGCGTCGCTGATGGCGCGGTGGGCCGACGCGGCCGACGACCCCCAGGCCCTCGGCGGGCGCGCGTGCGCCGTGCTCGGGGCCGGACCGCGCGGCCCGGTCGGCGCGGACCTCGGTGCGGACGGGCCGCATCTGCTGATCGAGGGCCCGCCCGGCAGCGGGCGTACGGAACTGCTGCGGGCCGTCGTCGCGTCCCTCGCGGCGGCCGAGCGCCCGGACCGGCTGGGCGTCGTGCTGATCGACGGCCGGGACAGCGTCGGCTCGGGCGGCAGTCATGGCGACGGGCTGCTGGCGTGCACCGACATACCGCATGTCACCACCCATCTGACCGCCAACGACCCGGTCCGGATGCGGGAGTTCGCGCAGTCGCTGAGCGCCGAGCTGAAGCGGCGGGCCGAGCTGCTCGGACGGTCCGACTTCGCCGAGTGGCACACGGGGCGAGCCCTGTCGGGCCGAATGGTCACGCAGCGTGCGGCGACGGCCGGTGCCGGATCCGGCACCGGTGACCACACCGGGGACCTGGACAGCCCGCCCAGCTCCACGATGCGGCTGCGGCCCGGAGCGGGGCGCCGGCAGGCCGAGGCGGTGCCGCCGCTGCCCCGGCTCGTGGTGGTCGTGGACGACCTGGACGCACTGGTCTCACCCGCGTTGGGCTCGCCGGGCAGGCCGGCCGCCGGCTCGGTGATACGCGCGCTGGAGGCCGTGGCCCGCGAGGGCGAGCGGCTCGGGGTGCACCTGGTGGCGGCCACGGCGGCCGGCGGCCGTACGGCGGAGTCGGAGACGGCCCGTCGGGCGACCCTGCGGGTGACGCTGGACGCGGTGGCCGCGGGACCGGACGAACCGGCTCCGGGGCGCGGCCGGTTGGCGTGGGCGGACGGACGGGTGCTGCCGTTCCAGGGCGGCCGGGTCACCGGACGCATTCCGCGCACGGCGACGCTGCGGCCGACGGTCGTGCCGTTGGAGTGGCACCGGATGGGTGATCCGCCGGCCCGGCGTCAGGTGCGGGAGCTGGGGAACGGCCCTACGGATCTGGCGTTGCTGGCCAGTGCGGTGGAGCGGGCGGCGCGAGAGGTCTCGGCGACCGAGGTGCCGTCACTCCTGTAACGCCGCCCGCTGCGTTTCGGCCCGTTCCGTGTCCGGGACAGGGCGTTGGGTGCCTGGTCACGAGGCGGTCACGATCGCCTACTTGACAGCGAACGCGGTCTTGCCGCCCCCCATGGCAGGGCGTAGACCAGATCGCACGGGACAGCGCTCGAACGTTCGACGAGGCACGAAGAACGGGGCAGTGATGCGCAGCACGAGCAGCAGGAACCGGACACGCAGGGCCGCCAGGACAGCGGCAGCCGTCTTCGCGGGCGCCCTCGCACTCTCCCTCACCGCGTGCGGTGGGGACGACAAGGACAACGGCAACGAACAGGGCGGCTCCGGCGAGGAGTCCGCGAGCACCGTCACCCTTCCCAAGCTGGACGGCGAGTCCCTCGAGGTCGCCGCCGTGTGGACCGGTGCCGAGCAGGCGAACTTCAAGAAGGTCCTCGCGGAGTTCGAGAAGCGCACCGGTGCCAAGGTCACCTTCGTGCCCGCGCAGGACCCGATCATCAACTTCCTCGGCTCGAAGGTCGCGGGCGGTCAGCCGCCGGACGTCGCGATGCTTCCGCAGCCCGGCGCCATAAAGCAGGCCGTCGAGAAGAAGTGGGCCAAGCCGCTGGGCGCCGACGCGGTCAAGGAGTTGCAGCAGAACTACTCGCCGGGCTGGCAGGAGATCGGCAAGGTCGACAACAAGCAGTACGGCGTCTACTACAAGGCGGCCAACAAGTCCCTGATCTGGTACAACGCCAAGGTCTTCGAGAACGCGGGGGCCGCCGAGCCCAAGACGTGGGACGAGCTGCTCACCACCGCGCAGACCGTCTACGACTCCGGTGTCACACCGTTCTCGGTGGGCGGCGCGGAGGGCTGGACCCTCACGGACTGGTTCGAGAACGTCTATCTCTCCCAGGCCGGGCCCGAGAAGTACGACCAGCTGGCGAAGCACGAGATCAAGTGGACCGACGCGTCCGTGAAGGACGCGCTCACCACGCTCGCCCAGGTGTGGGGCAAGAAGGACTATGTGGCGGGCGGTGCGGGCGGCGCGCTCCAGACGGACTTCCCGGCCTCCGTCACCCAGGTCTTCACCGGTGGCGACCAGCCCAAGGCCGGCATGGTCTACGAGGGCGACTTCGCGCAGGTCAACATCACCCAGGCGAAGGCCGCGGTCGGCACGGACGCGAAGGTGTTCCCGTTCCCGACCGTGGGTGACACCGCGCCGGTCGTCTCCGGCGGCGACGCGGCCGTCATCCTCCAGGACTCCGAGGCCGCGCAGGCGCTGGCGACCTGGCTGGCCTCCCCGGACGCGGCGACGATCCAGGCGAAGCTCGGCGGCTACCTCTCGCCGAACAAGAACGTGGAGAACTCCGCGTACCCGAACGAGGTGCAGCGGAAGATCGCCAAGGCCCTGATCGATTCGGGTGACGACTTCCGCTTCGACATGTCCGACCAGGCCCCGCAGGCCTTCGGCGGCACCCCCGGCAAGGGCGAGTGGAAGGCCCTCCAGGACTTCTTGAAGAACCCGTCGGACGTCGCGGGCACCCAGCAGAAGCTGGAGGCCGACGCGGCCGCGGCGTACGGAAACTGACGTCATGGCTTCCGCGGAAGCGGCAGGGGGCACCACGCCCCCTGCCGCACCCAAGTCACGCAAGAGCGTGACCGGTACCCGCAGGACCGTGGCGGCGCTCTTCCTGCTGCCCGCCCTGGTGCTGCTCGGCGCGCTCGTGGTGTACCCGATCGGGTACTCGGTGATCCGCAGCTTCTACGACCAGTCCGGCGACGGCTTCGCCGGATTCGACAACTACCAGGCCCTGTTCACGGACGACGGCATCCGCACCGCCCTGAAGAACAACATCGTCTGGGTGGTGTTCGCCCCGACCGTCGCGACCGCGCTCGGTCTGATATTCGCGGTGCTGACCGAACGGGTGCGCTGGGGCACGGCGTTCAAGCTGGTCGTCTTCATGCCGATGGCGATCTCGATGCTGGCCGCCGGCATCATCTTCCGGCTGGTCTACGACCAGGACCCGGACAAGGGCGTCGCGAACGCGGTGTGGGTGGGCGTCCACGACACCTTCGCGCAGTCGTCGGCGTTCCCGAAGGCCCACCCGGGCCGTGAGTCGCCCCTCGAAGCGGCGCCGGGCGGCGGTTTCATCACCAAGGCCACGGTCAGCGCGGGCACACCGGTCACGCTGCCCCTGGTCGGCGTCGCCCCGGACGTGATGCCGGACGACGCGGGCAAGGCCGTGGAGGCGAAGGCGGAGCCGGGGAAGGTCACCGGCACCACCTGGCAGGACTTCACCCGCGGCAAGGGCGTCGGCACGCTCGGCGGGGTCGACGCGGCCGAGCTCGGCTATGCCGGGATGAAGATCGAGGCCGTCAAGGACGGCAAGGTCGTGGCCTCCACGAAGGCCGCCGACGACGGCACGTTCACGCTGCCGGCCGCGGCCGACGGGGCGCAGCTGAAGCTCCCTGCGGACAACTTCAAGGAGCCGTACAACGGACTGGACTGGCTCGGCCCGTCGCTGGTCACGCCGTCCATCATCGGGTCGTACATCTGGATGTGGGCCGGTTTCGCGATGGTGCTGATCGCGGCGGGGCTCGCGGGGATCCCGCGCGATCTGCTGGAGGCGGCCCGGGTCGACGGCGCCAACGAGTGGCAGGTGTTCCGCAAGATCACGGTGCCGCTGCTGGCGCCCGTCCTCGCGGTCGTCACCGTCACCCTGATGATCAACGTCCTGAAGATCTTCGACCTGGTCTTCATCATCGCCCCGGGCTCCTCCCAGGACGACGCGAACGTCCTGGCGCTGGAGCTGTACCGCAAGGGCTTCTCCGAGGACCAGCCGGGCATCGCGAGCGCGATCTCGGTGTTCCTGCTGCTGCTCGTGATCCCGGTGATGTGGTTCAACATCCGTAGGCTGCGACGGGAGGTGCGGCGATGACCAAGGAGTCCCTCGGCTCCCGGCTGGCCTCCTTCGTCAGCGGCGGGCTGGTGCGGGTGTTCCTGATCGTCGTGGGCCTGTTCTGGCTGGTCCCGACGCTCGGGCTGCTGCTGTCGTCGCTCCGGCCGCCGGAGGAGATGAGCGCGAGCGGCTGGTGGGAGGTCCTCAGCAAGCCCTCCCAACTCACCTTCGAGAGCTACGACAAGCTGCTGGGCAACAGCGACATCACCGACTCGATCCTCAACACCGTGCTGATCACGGTCCCGGCGACGGTCCTCGTCGTCATGATCGGCGCACTCGCGGGATACGCGTTCGCGTGGATGGAGTTCCCGGGCCGCGACTGGTGGTTCCTCGGCGTGGTCGGCCTGTTGGTGGTACCGGTGCAGGTGGCGCTGATCCCGATCGCCGAACTCTTCGGCAACATCGGCATCTTCGGCTCCCTGATCGGCGTGATCCTCTTCCACGTCGGCTTCGGGCTGCCGTTCGCGGTGTTCCTGCTGCGGAACTTCTTCGCGGAGATCCCACGGGAACTGCTGGAGGCGGCGCGACTGGACGGCGCCGGTGAACTGCGCCTGTTCTTCCGTGTCGTGATGCCGCTGGGCGGTCCGGCGATCGCCGCGCTCGGCATCTTCCAGTTCCTGTGGGTGTGGAACGACATGCTGGTCGCGCTGATCTTCACGGACGCCGACAGCCAGCCGATCACGGTCGCGTTGCAGACCCAGGTACGCCAGTTCGGCAGCAACGTCGACGTGCTGGCACCCGGCGCGTTCATCTCCATGGTGATCCCGCTGGTGGTGTTCTTCGCGTTCCAGCGGCAGTTCGTGTCCGGCGTGATGGCGGGCGCGGTCAAGTAGCCGCAAAGACAGGACGCTTGCGCGGCGGCAGCCGTGAGGGGGCGGGCCCGAAACGGCCCGCCCCCTGTCGTTCACCCGCGGTCCCCCGTATGCCGTAGGACCCGTAACCAAGTCACTCCATTGGCCGTTCCCGGGCCGAACGCCCGCACCGATCGATGGATGTCCCTTGCCCAGGTTCAGTGTCATTGTCCCCGTGTACAAGGTGCAGGCGTATCTGCACGAGTGCCTGGAATCGGTGCTCACACAGTCGTACCCCGATCTGGAACTGATCGCCGTGGACGACTGCTCGCCGGACGCCTGTGGCGCGATCATCGACGAGTTCGCGGCCCGCGACCCGCGCGTGCGCCCGGTGCGTCTGGACCGGAACAGGGGGCTCGGAGCCGCCCGCAACGCCGGTACGGCCGAGGCGACCGGCGACTACCTGATCTTCCTGGACAGCGACGACAGCCTCACCCCCGACAGCCTGCACGCCATCGCCGACCGGCTGAAGGAGACCGGCGATCCGGACGTCCTGGTCTACGACTACGCGCGCACCCACTGGAGTGGCGAGACGGTCCGCAACCAGGCCGCCGGGCAGCTCTCCGAGGAAGGCCCCGCGCCCTTCCGGCTGGCGGACCGCCCGGGCCTGCTGCGGCTGCTGATGGTCGCCTGGAACAAGGCGTACCGGAGGGAGTTCGTCGAGGCGGAGGGCTTCGCCTTCCCGTCCGGCTACTACGAGGACACGCCCTGGACCTACCCGGTCATGATGACCGCCGAGTCGATCGCGACCCTGGACCGGGTGTGCGTGCACTACCGGCAGCGCCGCCGGGGCGGCATCCTCGGCACGGTCAGCGTCCGCCACTTCGACATCTTCGAGCAGTACGACCGGGTCTTCGCGTACGTGGCCCGCCGCCCCGAACTCGCCTGCTGGCGGCCCCTGTTGTTCCGGCGGATGGTGGACCACCTGATCGTGGTGTTCGCCCGCCGCGACCGCCTGCCGCGCCGCAGCCGGGCCGCGTTCCTGCGCCGGGCCCGCACCTACTACCAGCGCTACCACGCCCCCGGCGTCCCCCTCCCGGCACGCACCCGCGTCCACTACACGCTCGTCCGCCTGGGCATGCACCGCACCTATCACGCCCTGCAGCGGTCGGCGGCCCTCGTGCGCCGTACCGCCAAGCTCACCGGCCGGCTGCGCAGGCGCCTGCGCACCGGAGCCCTGCGTCTGCACTACCGCGTCCAGCGCCTGCTGCCGGTGCGCGCCGACCGTGCCGTCTTCACCGCGCACGGCGTCCAGGGGCACGGCTGCCACCCGGGCGCCCTGGAGCAGGCGTTCCGCACCCACGCCCCGCACATCCGCACGGCCTGGGTCGCCGGCGCCGGAGAGCGGGGCTCGATCCCGTCCGGCACCCGCCACGTCCGCCCCGGCACGGCCGCCTACTGGACGGCCCTCGCCCGCTCCAAGTACCTCGTGCACAACGCCGGCTTCGACCGGGGCCTGGTCAAGCGCCGCGGCCAGGTCCTGGTGCAGACCCAGCGCGGCACTCCGCTCAAGCGCATGGGCCTGGACCTGCGCGAACGCCCCGCGGCGGCCGAGGGGTCGAACCTCGACGAGCTCCTCGACGACGTCGACAAGTGGGACTACCTCCTCTCGGGCAACCGCCACTCCACCCTGGTCTGGGAGCGGGTCCACCCGGGCACGTACACCACCCTCGAATACGGCAGCCCGCGCAACGACGTCTTCCAGCAGGCCACTTCGGCGGACGTGACCCGCGTCCGCGAGCAGCTCGGCATCCCCGAGGGCGCGGTGGTGATCCTGTACGCCCCCACGCACCGCGACTACCGCCGCACCCAGAGGGCCGCTCTCGACCTGCACCGCGTCGCGCGCCGCCTCGGCCCGCGCTACGTCGTCCTGGCCCGCGCCCACCACCGCCACGGCGGCCCGCTCGTCGAGAACCCGTCCGGCCGGGTCATCGACGTCACCGGCCACCCGAGCGTCGAGTCGCTGTGCCTGGCCTCGGACGCGCTGGTCACGGACTACTCGTCGATCATGTTCGACTACGCCGGCCTGGACCGGCCGATCGTGATCCACGCCGACGACCGGGAGGCGTACGAGGCAGCCCGCGGCACCTACTTCGACCTGCGGTCCTTCCCGCCGGGCGCGATCTCCCGCGGCGAGGACGAGCTGATCGACATCTTCGCCACCGGCCACTGGCGCGGCTCGCGTTCCGCCCAGCTGAGGGCGGCGTTCCGCGAGCGCTTCTGCCCCCACGACGACGGACGGGCCGCCGAGCGGGTCGTCCGCCATGTGCTGCTGGGCGAGCCGGGCGGGCCGCCGGTCGTACCGCTCGGCAGGCGCCACCCCGTGCCGTCGCCTGCCGCGTCGCTCCCGCACACCCCGCCGGCGACCGTGCCACGACCCGCGAGACCCGTGACCGTCACCGAGAGCCGCTGAACGGCGTTCTCACAGAAGAGGAGTCCGCATGCCCTCCAGCCCGTCACGGCCCACACCGAGCAGGCCGCCCACCTGGCGTCCCGCGGGGCGCCCCGGGCGTCTCGACGCCGGCTGAGTCCGGCCCCCGGCCTCCTCGCGCACCAGGCCGCCGGCACATCGCACACCGACAGGAAGAGCAGTATGCCCCGCTTCAGCATCATCGTTCCGTCCCATGGGGTCGCGGGCCGGCTGCCCCAGGCGCTGGACTCGGTCCTGGGCCAGTCCTTCGGCGACTTCGAGCTGATCCCGGTCACGGACGGCCCCGACGCCCCGGCGCAGGGCGTCGCCGCCGGGTACGCCGAGCGGGACTGCCGGGTGGCGCCCGTGCACTCGCCGCCCGCGGTCGGGCTGGCCGGGGCGCGCGATGCCGGGCTGCGGGCCGCGACCGGTGACTGGCTGCTGTTCCTGGACGGCGACGACACGCTGCTGCCGGGCGCGCTGGCGGCGCTGGACGCCCGGCTGGGCGAGACCGGTGACGTGGACGTCCTGTACTTCGAGCACGAGCGGACCCCGTGGTGGACGGGCGAGCCGACCAACCCGGCCGCGCCGGTGCTGGCGCGCACGCCGGACGGTGCCTTCCCGCCCGAGCGGGCCCCGCACCTCACCGGCGTCGAGCTGCCGGCGTGGAGCGCGGCCTACCGGCGTGCCTTCCTCACCGAACGGCAGCTCACCTTCCCCGAGGGCCGCTTCACCGACATCGGCTTCGGCGGCCTGGTCGCGTTGAGCGCCGAGCGCGTGGCGGTGCTGCGGCAGGTCGTCGTACGGCATCTGCTGCGCCGGCAGGGCAACCGGCTCGGCCTGCCTGGCGGGCATCACTTCGAGCTGCTCGCGCAGGCCGAGCTGGTGCTCGCGCGGGCCGCCGAACTTCAGCTGCCCGCGGAGCGGTTCGGGCCGCTGTTCGAGCAGCTCTTCGCGGCCGTGCTGAAGACGGCCGCTCATCCGCGCAGGCTGCCGCGCCGGCGCCGGGCGTTCTTCCAGCGGGCGAGCGGGCTGTACCGACGCTACCGGCCCGCCGGGTACCGGACGCCGGGCGGCAGTCTGGGGGTGCAGCACCGGCTGCTGGCGAGCGGGGCGTACCTGGCGTTCCGGGCGCTGCGCGGCGCGAACCGGGCGTTGGCGAGGACGGTTTCGGCAGTGCCGCGGCCGCGCGGGCTGCGCACCCGGCTCCGGTACCGGCACCGGCTGCGGACCCGGCTGGACGCGAACCTCGCGGTGTACTGCGCGTACTGGGGCCGCGGCTATGTCTGCAACCCGGCGGCGATCCACGCCAAGGCGCGCGAACTCGCCCCCCACATCCGCTCGGTGTTCCTGGTCGAGGCCGACCGGGCGCACACCGTGCCCAAGGGCGTGGAGTACGCGGTGATCGGCAGCCGTGAGTACTGGGACGTGCTGGCCCGCGCCAAGTACCTGATCAACAACGCCAACTTCGCGGACGCCGTGGTCAAGCGCAAGGGCAGTGTCCATCTGTCGACCCAGCACGGCACCCCGCTGAAGAAGATGGGCGCCGACCAGGCGACCTATCCGGTGGTGGCCGCGGCGACCGGCAGCTTTTCCAGGCTGCTGGCCCGCGTGGACCGCTGGGACTTCAACCTGAGCTCCAACCGGCACTCCACGCAGATGTGGGAGCGGGCCTTCCCCGCCTCCCACGAGACCCTTGAGTACGGCTATCCGCGCAACGACGTCTACTGCACGGCGACCGCCGACGACGTCGCGCGCGTGCGCCGCGAACTGGGCGTCCCCGAGGACAAGAAGGCGCTGCTGTACGCGCCCACGCACCGCGACCACGCCACCGGCTTCGAGACGGGCCTGGATCTTCGGGCGCTGTGCGAGGAGATCGGCGACCAGTACGTGGTGCTGCTGCGCGCCCACTACTTCTACGACCAGGGTGCCGCGCGCGGCACCGGCCGGATCATCGACGTCACCGGGCACCGCTCCGCCGAGGACGTGTGCCTGGCCGCCGACGCGCTGATCACCGACTACTCGTCGATCATGTTCGACTACGCCAACCTGGACCGTCCGATCGTCGTGTACGCCGACGACTGGGACGTCTACCGGGAGCTGCGGGGCGTCTACTTCGACCTGATGGAGGCGCCGCCGGGGCGGGTGGCGCGGACGCCGGGCGAGCTCGCGGCCGTGCTGCGGGACGGCTCGTACGCGGACGAGGAGGCGGACGCCCTGCGTGCCGCGTTCCGGGAGCGCTTCTGCCAGTTCGACGACGGGCACGCAGCCGAGCGTGTCGTACGCCGGGTGCTGCTCGGGGAGCCGCCCGAGGCGCTGCCGCCGGTGGTCCCGCTCGCCGAGCGCGTCCCCGCCCCCGCCGCGACGACCCTTGTGAGGAGCTGACGTGCCCCGCTTCAGCATCATCGTGCCCGTCTTCAAGGTGCAGGGCTTCCTGCGGGAGTGCCTGGACTCGGTGCTCGGGCAGTCGTACACCGACTTCGAGGTGATCGCGGTCGACGACCGCTCACCCGACGGCTGCCCGGCCATCCTGGACGGCTACGCCGAGCGCGACGCACGCGTGCGTGTGCTGCATCTTGCGGAGAACGTCGGTCTCGGCCGGGCCCGCAACGCCGGGCTGGCGCAGGCCGGCGGCGACTACGTCCTGTTCCTGGACAGCGACGACCACTACACGCCGGGTCTGCTGGAGGCGGTCGCCGCGCGGCTGGACGCGACCGGTGACCCGGACATCCTGGTCTTCGACCATGTGCGCACCCATTGGTGGGGGCGCGGTGGCCGCAGCACCTCGGCGGACCTGCTGGCGGCGGCCGGCACCGGCACGGTCAGCGTGCGGGAGAACCCGGAGTACCTGCATCTGTTCCTGGTGGCGTGGAACAAGGCGTACCGGCGCGACTTCTTCCTCGGGCACGAGCTGGCGTACGCCCCGGGCCTGTACGAGGACGCGCCCGTCACCTACCGCTCGATGGTGCTGGCCGACCGGGTCGCCTGTCTGGAGCGGATCGGGGTCGAGTACCGGCAGCGCCGGCAGGGCGCGATCACCAGGACGCCGGGGCGGCGGCATTTCGACATCTTCCCGCAGTACGAGTCCCTGTTCGCGTTCCTGCGGCAGCGCCCGGACCTGGCGTGGGCGTGCCCGCCGCTGTTCGAACGGGCTCTGGACCACATGCTGTTCGTGCTGGCCCGCGAGGACCGGGTGCGGCTCGGGCACCGGCCGGACTTCTACCGGGCGATCCGCTCCTTCTACGCCCGGCACGTCCCCGAAAGCTTCGTCCCGCCCGGCGGCACACGCGGCCAGGAGATGCGACTGCTGGCCACGGCGCCGTACGAGTCGTTCGCCGCGGCCCGTGTGCTGCGCGAGCTGCGCGGGGTCGTCGCGAGCGGCAGGCGGCGGGTGACGCGGGCGGCCGGGCAGCGGGCCGGGCGGGTGCTGTACGCGGCCCGGTCGAGGCGGCCCCTGGATCCGCATCTCGCCGTGTACTCGGCGTTCTCGCACCGGGGTGTGCTGGGCGATCCGGCGGCGATCCACGCGAAGGCCGGCGAGATCGCCCCGCACCTGAGGGGCGTGTGGGTGGTGCGGGAGGACGCGGCGGACACGATGGCGCCCGGCATCGACTTCGTGACGCCGGGCTCGCGGCGCTATCACGAGGTCATGGCGCGGGCGACGTACTGGGTGAACAACGTCAACTGGCCGGGCGCCCTGGGCAAGCGGCCCGGCAGCGTCCACATCCACACCCATCAGGGCACCCCGCTGAAGCACATGGCGGCCGACCTGCTGGCCAAGCCCGGTGCCCGGCACGGCTTCGACGTGCCGAAGATGCTGTGGCGGGCGGACCGCTGGGACCACAGCCTGGTGGCCAACCGGCACTCGGAGCTGGTGTGGGAGCGGGCCTACCCGTGTCACTTCGCGTCGGCGCGGACGGGCAGCCCGCGCAACGACGTGCTGGTGAACGCGAACGCCGAGGCCACTGAAGCGGCCCGCGCCCGGCTCGGTGTGCCGGCCGGGCACACCGTCGTGCTGTACGCGCCGACCCGCCGCGACTACCGCCGCGGCGGCCATGTCGACCGGATCGACCTGGCCCGGTTCGCCCGGGACCTCGGCACCGGGCACACGCTCGTCGTACGGCTGCACCCGTCGCTGGCGAAGGGCATCGCGCGCGGGATGGGCCTGGCCGATCTGCACCGGCGGGGCGTGCTGATCGACGCGACGGACGAGCCGCACGTCGAGGACGTGATGCTCGCGGCCGATGCGCTGGTCACCGACTACTCCGCCCTGATGTTCGACTACGCCAACCTGGACCGGCCGATCGTGGTCCATGCCGACGACTGGGGCGCGTACACGGCGAGCCGGGGCACCTACTTCGACATCACGGCCGACGCGCCGGGTCATGTGTCGCGTTCCTACCGGGAGTTGGCGTGGCTGTTCGCCTCCGGGACCTGGCAGGACGCGGAGTCGGCGCGGCTCGTGCGGGGATTCCGGGAGCGGTTCTGCGAGTTCGACGACGGGCTGGCCGCCGAGCGGGTCGTCCGGACGCTGATGCTGGGCGAGGAGATGGCAGGGCCGGCGGCGGGCCGGGTCCCCGGTCCCGCGAGCGCGCGGTCGCTCCTGGACGCCCACTGACGGGCTCACCCGATGGGGTGAAGTGAGGCAAATCCGTTGACCCCACCGGGAACATACGGCAAATGCCCCGAACCGATACGACCTCGCACGTCGGAAAGGCGGCCGTCGGCACTCTCGTCCGGAGCACGGTGCGCGGTGCCACCGCGCTGCGCGGCGGCCGCGGCCCGCGTCCGACGCAGTACCAGGTCTTCGGCTTTCTGTTCTTCCTGGTGATGCTGCTGGCGTACTGGGCCGTGCCGCTGTGCTGCGACGCGGGCCAGCACGCGGCGGTCGTGGAGCGCCTGAAGGCGGATCTGCTGCGTCCGCGGCATCCGATGGCGGACCTGCCGGGCGCGGGCAGCCCCTACTACTCGCCGTACGCCGTCGCGCAGGGTGCCTTCGCCCGGCTGACCGGGCTGGGCGGCTGGGAGGTGGTGCGGCTGGCCGGGGCGCTGAACCTGGCGGTGGTGCTGACGGGCGTCGGCCGTCTCGTGCGGGTGCTGACGCCGCGGCCGTGGGCGCCGGTGCTCGCGCTGGGCGCGATGACGCTGCTGTGGGGGACCGAGCGGGCCTGGTGGAGCGGGTACCTCAGCCTGATGTCGATGACCGGCAACCTCGGCTACCCGTCGGCGTTCGCCATCGGGCTCACCTTCTGGGCCTGGGCGTGGACCGGGGCGCGGGCCCGTGGGCAGTGGCCGGTGCGCTACGTCGGGCCGAGCGGGCTGCCGGGGTTCGCCGGGTACGCCGGGCTCGGCGTGCTGTACGGGCTGATCCTGCTGGTCCATCCGATCACCGCGGCGGCCGCGGTGCTGGGCGCGGTGGCGTTCGTCGCGGGGTGGCAGCGGGGGTGGGGGCCCGCCGTGCTCGAGCGGTGGGCGGCGACGGCGGGGGTGGCGTTGCTGGTCGCCTGGTCCTGGCCGTACTTCGACGTGTTCGCGCTGGCCGGTGACCACAGCGTGGACGGCATGCACCGGCGGCTGTACGAGCGGCTGCCCGGCCAGTTCTGGCTGGCGCTGCTCGGGCTGCCGGCACTGTGGCTGCGCCGGCGTGCATCCCGGCGCGATCCGCTGGTGCTGCTGTTCGCGCTGGACTGTCTGCTGGTGGCGTACGGCTGGATCAGCGGCCACTACACGTACGGCAGGATCCTCGGGCTCACGCTGGTGCCGCTCCAGTTCGCCCTCGCGGTGGAGCTGGCGGCGCCCCGGCCCTGGAGCAGGGCGCGCCGGGTACTGGGCGGGGCGGCGGCGGCCGGGGCCTGTGTCGGGTTCCTGACCGTGCAGGGCGGGGCGGTGGTGCCGCGGGCGCTGGACCCGGTGGGGCTGGAACAGCCGTCGCACTGGCCGTCGTACGCCTGGGTGGCGCGGCATGTCGGCAAGGGCGAGGTGGTGATCTCCGACGGGCACTACGCGCCGCGTTCGATCCCCGGGTTCGGGCCGGACCTCGCGGCGCCGATCTGGCCCGATCCCGCCCTGGACGAGCGGGACCGGGAGCGCCGGCTCGCCGATGTCCGCGCCTACCTCTCCCCCACGTCGACCCGCACCGAGCGCACTACCGTCGCCCGGCGCTACCACGCGCGCTGGCTGCTGCTGACGCGGTGGAAGCGGGTGCCGGAGGAGGCGGTGGTGGTGGCGTGGAGCCGGGAGACGGGAGAGGTGCTGGCGCGGATCGGGTGACGCGCGCGTCGGGTTCCGGGAGCTCCCGGGGTACTACTCGATGACGAGGTCGACCTCGATGTTGCCGCGGGTGGCGTTGGAGTAGGGGCAGACCTGGTGGGCCTGCTCGACCAGCTTGCGGCCGGTCTCCTCGTCCAGGGTGTCGGGAAGCTCCACGCGCAGCGTCACCTTCAGGCCGAAGCCCTCGCCCTGCTTGCCTATGCCGACCTCGGCGGTGACGGCGGCGTCGGTGACGTCGACCTTGGCCTGGCGGCCGACGAGGCCGAGCGCGCTGCCGAAGCAGGCGGCGTAACCGGCGGCGAACAGCTGCTCCGGGTTGGTGCCCTCCCCGTTGCCGCCCAGCTCCACCGGCGGGGCCAGCTTGAGGTCGATCCTGCCGTCGTTGGAGACGGCGCGACCGTCACGGCCGTGGGTGGCGGTGGCGACAGCAGTGTAGAGCGCGTCCATGGGAACCATCCCTCTCGAGTCACGTTCCGGCGGCTCTGTTGGCGGCCGCCGGACGACCACAAGTAGAGCACACAATTCAATTGCACACAACTAAATGACGGGCAGGGGCTACCCTGGAGGCATGACGACCACGCCCACGGCGGACTGGCTCCGCCTCGACCAGCAGATCTGCTTCTCCCTGAACGCAGCCTCGCGCGCCTTCGGCGGCGTCTACCGCGTGGTCCTGAAGGAACTGGGGCTCACGTATCCGCAGTACCTGGTGATGCTGGTGCTGTGGGAGCACGGCGACCTGCCCGTGAAGAAGCTCGGCGAACATCTGCGCCTGGACTCCGGCACGCTGTCGCCGCTGCTCAAGCGGCTGGAGACGGCCGGCCTGGTGCGCCGGGAGCGCAACGCCCGCGACGAGCGCTCGGTGGAGGTGCGACTCACCGACGAGGGCGTCGCACTGCGCGAGCGGGCGTTGCAGGTGCCGCGCCGGATCGTCGCGGCCACGGGCTTCGACAAGGACGCGATCGGCGAGCTGCGGGAGCGGCTGGACCAGCTCACCGAGGCGCTGGACGCGGCGGCGCTGGAGGAGGCACAGAGGCTGGAGGCGTGACCGGCCGGGCCGTGACCCGTCGGGCCGTGACCGGTACCGCCCGGGCGTTTCGGGCGGCGGACGCAGAGCCGTAGCGAGCCCTCGGGCTGCCGCAACGGAGCTTTGTGCTATTAGCTGACGATTATTGATTACTGACGGCGTATCGCCGCGAATATGGCGTTCGTCCGGCCTACGATCCCGGTGACGTCCTCCTTCCGCCCCGAACTGCCGACGCCCGCGAGTGAACCGGAGCCCGGATGCCGCCGTCTTCCGGCTCGGGCCACAAGCCCCTGCCGGGGGGCGGCAACCCACCATTCCTACGACTCCGGAACGTGGCTCCATGGACCCTCACGCCCGGCACACCGCGCCCGTGCCGCGGGTCGGCGTCGTGGTCATCGGCCACGACGACGCCGCGCACGTGACGGCCGCAGTGCGCTCGGCGCTGGCCCAGGGGCCCGTCGTCGACGAGGTCGTCGCCGTCGACGACTGCTCGACGGACGACAGCGCGGAACTGCTCACGCGCCTCGCCGCGGGCGAACCGCGGCTGCGGGTGGTCCGGCGACGGGTCGACAGCGGCGGCTGCGGCAGCCCGCGCAACACCGGGCTGGACCGGGTGACCTCGCCGTATGTGATGTTCGTGGACAGCGGCGACCTGCTGCCGCCGGGCGCGGCCGACGCACTGCTCAGGGCGGCGACGGACGCAGGGGCGGACGTGGCGGGTGGGTCGTGTGTGCGGCGGGAGGTGCCGGAGCAGGGACGAGCACCCGGGGGGCGCGAGGGACCGGAGAAGGGGCGCGAGGTGCCCTGGGAGGCCGGTCTCTATGCCGCGCGCGCGGTGTACGAGAGCCCGGCGCAGCGCCCGCGTCTCGTCCACGACACGCTCTGCGTCAACAAGCTGTACCGCACCGACTTCCTGCGCGACCACGGCATCCGCTTCCCCGAGGGCCGCTTCCACTACGGGGACCTCGTCTTCAGCGCGCGCGTACTGGCCGCCGGCCCGCGCATCGCCCTCGTTCCGAACCGGGTCTATGTCCGGCAGGTGCGCGGCTGCGCCGACCGGCTCCCGAGTTCCCCGGACCGGGCCGGCATCGCCGACTGGCGGGCACGCACTGAGGCGAACCGGGCGGCGTACGAGATCCTGCTGGCCGCCGGGCGCAAGGAGCTCGCGCGGGAGGCGCGGGCGAAGTTCCTCGACCACGAGCTGCGGATGTACGCGTGCGAGCTGGAGTCGCACGACGTGCACCACCGGCGCGCATGGTGGACGCTCACGCGGGCGTATCTCGCGGAGTACGACGCGACCGACTGGGAGCACCGCCCCACCGCCCCCGGCTGCCTCGTCGGCCGGGTCGTCCTGGCCTCCCCCGAGCCCCGCGACCTGCCCCGCATCCGGGCCCTGGCCGCCCGCCCGGCCCGGCTGCTCCCGCCCTACGCGCACACCCCCGACGGCACCCCAGCCTGGTCGGCCGATCTCCCCCGGATCACCCTCGAACCCCTGCTGACCCGCCCCGTCCGCTTCCTCCCGCTGACCGTCGACGCCGAACTGCGGCCACGCACGCGTACCGCCCTCCTGCGGCTGCGCCTGCACGAGCTGTACGGCCGGATGGCGCAGGCGGGTCCGGAGGCGCTGGAGATGGAGTGGCGGTGCCGGGCGACGGGGCGGGCTGTGGGGCCGCGTACGACGGTGGGGCTCGCCGCGCCGGCCGAAGGGAGCGCGGGCGTCATCCGGTCGGCGGAGGTGACACTCCGGTGGGCCGCGTTCGCGTTCCGCCGGATGCCCGGCGGCGGGGCGCGCGTATGGGATCTGCGGCTGCGGGTGCGCTTCCGAGGCGGCGCGTACCGGGAGGTCACGGCGCAGGTGCGCGCGGGCGCCGAACTGCCGCGCCGGTGCGCCGTGGTGGGCGCCCGGCACTCCGTCGTACTCATGGAGCCGTACAGCTCAAACTCCGGGGCGCTCGCACTACGCGTGGCCCCCGCTTCACGGGGAGTCATGTCGGTTGTCCATGACGGACTCCGCCGCCTGCTTCACTGTCACTCACGACCACAGGCCCACTGACGAGGGGACGGCCGCACATGTCCTGGCTGATCACCGGCGGCGCCGGTTACATCGGAGCGCACGTCGTACGGGCGATGACCGAGGCGGGCGAGCGCGCCGTGGTCTACGACGACCTGTCCACCGGCATCGCCGACCGCGTCCCCGACAGCGTCCCGCTGGTCGTCGGCTCGACCCTGGACCGTGAGCGCGTCGCCCGCGCCATCGCGGCCCACCGCATCACCGGTGTCGTCCATCTCGCGGCGAAGAAGCAGGTCGGCGAGTCGGTCGATCTGCCGCTGCTCTACTACCGGGAGAACGTCGAGGGCCTGCGGGTGCTCCTGGAGGCCGTGACGGCGGCCGACGTGCGGTCCTTCGTCTTCTCCTCCTCGGCGGCGGTGTACGGCATGCCGGACGTCGACCTGGTGACGGAGGAGACGCCGTGCGCGCCGATGTCGCCGTACGGCGAGACCAAGCTGGCGGGCGAGTGGCTGGTACGGGCGACCGGCAAGGCGACGGGCCTGGCCACGGCGTCGCTCCGCTACTTCAACGTGGCCGGCGCGGCCACCCCCGAACTCGCCGACACCGGCGTCTTCAATCTCGTCCCGATGGTCTTCGAGAAACTGACGGAGAACGCGCCCCCGCGCATCTTCGGCGACAACTACCCGACCCCCGACGGCACCTGCATCCGCGACTACATCCACGTGGTCGACCTGGCGGAGGCCCATGTCGCCGCCGCCCGTGCCCTCCAGGACTCGCCGGGCCACGGCCTCACCCTCAACATCGGCCGCGGCGAGGGCGTTTCGGTGCGCGAGATGATCGACCGCATCAACGCCGTCACCGGCTACGACCGCCCCCCGACCGTCACCCCGCGCCGCCCCGGCGACCCGGCCCGCGTCGTCGCCTCCGCCGACCGCATCGCCACCGAACTGGACTGGAAGGCCAAGCACGACATCCAGGACATGATCGCGTCGGCATGGGCGGGCTGGGTACGACAGCACCCGGACGCGGCCCGCGACTGACACGACCTCGCCGAAACGCGATCCGCCCCGCCACGCCGGCCACGCCCCACGGCGACCCGCCGTCCGGCTAGGAGTTGTTCAGATACGTCAGGCGATGGTCGCGTTGTCGTGCCCCTCGGCCGGGAGGGCTGGCACGTCGCGTTCGCGCGGGGTTAGGGAGTCCAGGGGTGAGCCGGGGCGGCGGGTCAGGATTTCGGTGACGACCTCGGGGTCCAGGGCGGTGCTCCAGCAGGGCGGGAAGGATCTCGGGGCCGGTGCCGGCGACGGCCACGACCTCGTGCTCGGCGGACGCCAGGAGCAGGACGAGGCCCTCACGCAGCAGGGCGTTGTCCTCGGCGAGGACGACTCTCACGGCGGTTCCGCCTGCTCAAAGCGCCTTGAGGGCATGCGCGGTGGCACGGGACAGGGCGTCCAGATAGCCCTTGGGCACCTTGGGGCTGCGGATCACGACGGAACGCCAGTACAGCGGGCCGGAGATCAGATCCAGGGCCAGCTCCTCGTCGATGCCCGGGCGCATCTCACCGCGCTTCTCCGCGGCCATCACGATGCCGCTGGCCACGCTCGCCTGCCCGTCCCGCAGCGCCTTCTGCACGGCCTCCGCGATCTCGGGGCTGCGGGCCGCCTCGGCCTGGAGGTCCGGGAGGATCTGCGAGGCGAGGGGGTGCCGCAGGGCGCGTGCGGTCACCTCGTACAGCAGCCGCAGATCGCCCTGAAGGGAGCCGGTGTCCGGGACGGGCAGCCCCATCACGGCCACCGCGGACACCACGTCAAGGACCAGGTGCAGCTTGGAACGCCAGCGCCGGTACACCGCGGTCTTGCCGACGCCCGCCCGGCGCGCGATGCCCTCTATCGACATGCGCGCGTAGCCGACGGCCGCCAGTTCCTCGAAGACCGCCGCTCGGATGGCCTCGGTCACGTCCTCCCGGAGGACGGCCGCCCCGGCGGGGGCCCGGCGGCGCGCAGGCGTCTTGGGCTGGTCGGCGTTGGTCGTCATGCGGACAGCATAGGGCGTTACGACGATACGGTCCCGTCCCCACGTTGCCGTAGCCTCGCTCACGCCACGACGAAACGGTTGCGTTCCGACGCCCACTCGCCCTACGCTCGCGTTGCGACGATACGGTCCCGTCCCGACGTAAGAAGACGTGAAGAGTCACGTAAGAGAGCGTCACCGCACCCCTCCCCACGAGCGAAAGCAGCGGATGTGAGCCAGGTCCTCGACACGCCGCCCCCGACGACACCCGCCCCGGCCCCGCCCGACCTCTCGGCGCTCGCCGCCCGGCACGGTCTCACGGTCAGCGGTGCCCGCCCCTCCCTGCCCCAGTACGTCCGGCAGCTGTGGGCGCGCCGCCACTTCATCGGCGCCTTCGCCACCGCCAAGCTCACCGCCCAGTACAGCCAGGCGAAGCTCGGCCAGGTCTGGCAGGTGATGACGCCGTTGCTGAACGCGGCGGTGTACTACTTCATCTTCGGCATGCTCCTGGGCACCAGCCACGGCGTGCAGGACTACATCCCGTTCCTGGTGACCGGGGTGTTCGTCTGGACGTTCACACAGAGCTCGATCATGGCGGGCACCCGCGCGATCTCGGGGAACCTGGGCCTGGTCCGCGCCCTGCACTTCCCGCGGGCCGCGCTGCCGATCTCCTTCGCCCTGCAGCAGCTCCAGCAACTGCTGTTCTCGATGGCCGCCCTGTTCGTCATCCTGCTCTGCTTCGGCATTCCGGTCGCCGCGTCCTGGCTGCTGGTGCTGCCGGCGCTGTTCCTCCAGTTCACCTTCAACGCGGGCGTCGCGATGGTCATGGCACGCATGGGCGCCAAGACCCCGGACATCGCGCAGCTGATGCCGTTCGTGCTGCGCACCTGGATGTACGCGTCCGGCGTGATGTTCAGCATCAGCCACGTCACGGGCAGCCACAAGGGCCTGCCGTCGTGGGTGCCCGAGCTCCTCCAGGCCAACCCGGCCGCCGTCTACATCGACCTGATGCGCTTCGCGCTCATCGACAGCTTCCACGCGAGCCAGCTCCCGCCGCACGTGTGGGCCATCGCGACGGGCTGGGCCCTGCTGGCCGGCGTCGGCGGCTTCATCTACTTCTGGAAGGCTGAGGAGACGTACGGCCGTGGCTGAGAACCCCAACGACAACATCCCCACCGTCATCGCCGACGGCGTCGACATCGTCTACCGCGTCAACGGCACGGGCGCCGGCCGCGGCTCCGCCACCGCCGCCCTCAACCGCATCCTGCGCCGGGGACAGGCCGAGAAGGCGGCGGGCGTGCGCAAGGTGCACGCGGTCAAGAAGGTCTCCTTCGTGGCGTACCGCGGCGAGGCCATCGGCCTCATCGGCACCAACGGCTCCGGAAAGTCGACGCTGCTCAAGGCGGTCGCGGGTCTGCTCCCGGTGGAGAACGGCCACATCTACACCGACGGCCAGCCCTCCCTGCTCGGCGTGAACGCGGCCCTGATGAACGACCTCACCGGCGAGCGCAACGTCCACCTCGGCGGACTCGCGATGGGCATGTCCCGCGAGCAGGTCAAGGAGCGCTACGAGGAGATCGTCGACTTCTCCGGCATCAACGAGAAGGGCGACTTCATCACCCTGCCCATGCGGACGTACTCCTCCGGCATGGCGGCCCGGCTGCGCTTCTCCATCGCCGCCGCCAAGGACCACGACGTCCTGCTGATCGACGAGGCGCTGGCGACGGGCGACCGCTCCTTCCAGAAGCGCTCCGAGGCCCGGATCCGCGAGCTGCGCAAGCACGCGGGCACGGTGTTCCTGGTCAGCCACAACAACAAGTCGATCCGCGACACCTGCGACCGCGTCCTGTGGCTGGAGCGCGGTGAACTGCGCATGGACGGGCCGACGGACGAGGTGCTGAAGGAGTACGAGGCGTTCACGGGCGACAAGGCGGCCAAGCCGAAACCCAAGCCGGCGCCGGTCTCTTCGTAGGCGCCGTCCCCCCGTACGTGAGGGCGCCCCGGGCTGTGACAGCCCGGGGCGCCCTCACGCGTACGCCTTACGGCGTCACACCGCTCACGTGTGCGTCCGCAGCAGCGTCCTCATCGTGCGCATCGCCACCGACAGGTTGGCGAGGTCGAACTCGTCCGACCCGCGGATCTCCTCCAGGGTCGTGCGCGCCCGGCCGAGGATCGCGCCGTTCTTCTTCTCCCACGAGGTGAAGCGCTGCTCCGGCGTCGCGGTGCCGTTGCCGGCGGCCAGGACGTCCGAGGTCAGCGCCGCGTGGGCGGCGTAGAGGTCCTCGCGGATGGAGGCGCGGGCCATGGACTGCCAGCGGTCCGCACGCGGCAGCTCGATGATGCGGTCCATGAGCTGCGTGATGTTCAGCCGGTCGGCGAGGTCGTAGTAGACCTCGGCGACGTCCATCGGGTCCTTGCCCATGCGGTCGGCCACCGAGACGATGTCGAGCGTCGGGAAGGCGGAGGAGAACCCGGCGACCCGCGTGGCGAGTTCGACGGGGACGCCGACGTCGGTCAGCTCGTCGTGGATCCGCTGGTACCACTCGAGGTCCTCGCCGCGCAGCAGCTTCGGCAGCTGCGACCAGACCTGCTCCACACGCTCACTGAAGAAGTCGACCGTGTCGGCGAGCTGGAGCGGCTGCGGCCGGTTGTTGAGCAGCCAGCGCGTACCGCGCTCGACGAGCCGGCGCGAGTGCAGCCGGATCCGGGTCTGGACGGCGGCCTCGACCTTGTTGTCGAGCGCCTCGACCGCGTCCCACACCTCCGCCGAGCGGAAGATCGCGCGGGCCACGGTCTGCGCCCGGACGATCTCCTCCAGCGAGGCACCCGTCTCCTCGCGCAGCCGGTGCAGATACGTCGTACCGCCCGTGTTGACCGTGTCGTTGACCAGCACGGTCGTGGTGATCTCACGGCGCAGCGGGTGGCTGACGAGGTGCTCCGGGAACTGCTCGCGCAGCTCGGTCGGGAAGTACGCGTGCAGCAGGGTGCTCAGGTACGGGTCGTCCGGCAGCGTGGTGTGCAGCAGCTCCTCGGCGACCGTGATCTTCGTGTACGCCATCAGGACGGCCGTCTCCGGGCCGGTCAGACCGTGGTCGGCGTTCAGGCGTTCGCGGATCTGGCGGTCGGTGGGCAGGAACTCCAGCGCCCGGTCCAGATGGCCTTCCCTGACCAGATGCTTCATGAAGCGCTGCTGGGCGTGGAGCATGGCGCCGGACTGTGCGAGGGCGTTGGCGATCGCCGTGTTCTGCGCGTAGTTGTTGCGCAGGACGAGGCGGCCGACCTCGTCGGTCATCCCGGCGAGCAGCTTGTTGCGCTGCTTGACGGTCATGTCGCCCTCGTTGACCAGGCCGTTGAGCAGGATCTTGATGTTCACCTCGTGGTCGGAGGTGTCCACGCCCGCGCTGTTGTCGATGGCATCGGTGTTGATCTTGCCGCCGTGCCGCGCGAACTCGATCCGGCCCAGCTGGGTCAGACCCAGGTTGCCGCCCTCGCCGACGACCTTGACCCTGAGGTCGGCGCCGTCGACGCGGATGGCGTCGTTGGCCTTGTCGCCGACGTCGGCGTGGGTCTCGGTGCTCGCCTTGACGTACGTACCGATGCCGCCGTTCCACAGCAGGTCCACCGGCGACTGGAGGATGGCCTTCATCAGGTCGGCCGGGGTCATCTTGGCGACCTTGCCCTCGATGCCCAGCGCCTCGCGGATGTGCGCGTTGACCGGGATGGCCTTGGCGCTGCGCGGGAAGACGCCGCCACCGGCCGAGATCAGCTCGGTGTCGTAGTCCTCCCAGCTGGAGCGGGGCAGTTCGAAGACGCGGCGGCGCTCGGCGTAGGAGGTGGCCGCGTCCGGGTTCGGGTCGATGAAGATGTGCCGGTGGTCGAAGGCGGCGACCAGGCGGATGTGCTCGCTGAGCAGCATGCCGTTGCCGAAAACGTCACCGGACATGTCGCCGATGCCGACGACCGTGAAGTCCTCGGTCTGCGTGTCCACCGCCAGCTCGCGGAAGTGCCGCTTGACGGACTCCCAGGCGCCGCGGGCGGTGATGCCCATGCCCTTGTGGTCGTAGCCGGCCGAGCCGCCGGAGGCGAAGGCGTCACCGAGCCAGAAGTTGTACTGCTCGGCGACCCCGTTGGCGATGTCGGAGAAGGTCGCGGTGCCCTTGTCGGCGGCGACGACGAGGTAGGTGTCGTCCTCGTCGTGCCGTACGACGTCGGCGGGCGGCACGACGTCGCCGGCCACCATGTTGTCGGTGATGTCGAGCAGCGCCGAGATGAAGGTCTTGTACGACGCCACGCCCTCCGCGAGCCACGCGTCCCGGTCCACACTCGGGTCCGGGAGCTGCTTGGCGACGAAGCCGCCCTTGGCGCCGACCGGCACGATGACGGTGTTCTTCACCATCTGCGCCTTGACCAGGCCGAGGATCTCGGTACGGAAGTCCTCACGCCGGTCGGACCAGCGCAGACCGCCGCGCGCGACCTTGCCGAAGCGAAGGTGCACGCCCTCGACACGCGGTGAGTAGACCCAGATCTCGAACGCCGGGCGCGGCGCGGGCAGGTCGGGGATGGCCTGCGGGTCGAACTTCATGGAGACGTAGTCGTGCGGGTGACCGCCCGCGGCCTCCTGGAAGAAGTTCGTCCGCAGCGTCGCCTTGATCACTGTGAGGAAGGACCGCAGGATCCGGTCCTCGTCGAGGCTCGCCACCTGGTCGAGCGCCGCGTCGACCTCTTCCAGCAGCGCGTCGACGATCTCGTGGCCCGCGCGCTGGCGGTCCGGCGACATCCGCGCCTCGAACAGGGAGACGAGCAGCCGGGTGGTGTGGACGTTGTTTCGGAGGGTGTCCTCCATGTAGTCCTGGCTGAAGGTGGAGCCGGCCTGGCGCAGGTACTTCGCGTACGCCCGCAGCACCATCGCCTGCCGCCAGGTGAGCCCGGCGCCCAGCACGAGGGCGTTGAAGCCGTCGTTCTCCGCCTTGCCGGTCCAGGTGGCGGCGAACGCCTCCGAGAACCGCTCGCGGGCGTCGTCGCCGAGGTACTCGCCGCCGGCCTGCGGGGCCATCCGCAGCCCGAAGTCGTAGATCCAGGCGACACTGCGGTCCGAGCAGCGCAGTTCGTAGGGCCGCTCGTCGACGACCTCGACGCCGAGGCGGGTGAGGACGGGCAGGACGGCGGACAGGGAGACGGCCGCGCCCTTGCGGTAGATCTTGAAACGGCGCTCCTCGGGGGCGGCGCCGACCGGCTCGTACAGGCTCAGCGAGAAGTTGTTCTCCTCGGTGAGCTGCTCGATGTGGACGAGGTCGGATACCGCCGCGCGCGGGGAGTGGTCGGCCTTGTAGCCCTCGGGGAAGGCGTTGGAGTAGCGGCGCAGCAGCTCGGCGGCGCGCTCCTCGCCGAGTTCGGCGTTCAGCGCGTCGGCGAAGCCGTCGGCCCAGGACCGCGCGGCCTCGACCAGGCGGGCCTCGATGCGCTCCTTGTCGGCGTCGGACAGCTGCGGCAGCTCGGTGCCCTGCGGGACGCGGACGACGAAGTGCAGTCGGGAGAGGATCGACTCGGTGTTCCAGGCGGTGAAGTCGACGCTGGTGCCGTCGAGTTCCTCCTTCAGGATGTCGATGATCCGCAGGCGCACGCCGGTGGTGTAGCGGTCGCGGGGCAGGTAGACGAGGGCCGAGTAGTAGCGGCCGTACTCGTCCTGGCGCAGGTACAGCCGCAGCCGGCGGCGCTCCTGGAGGTAGAGGACGGAGGTCGCGATCTGCTGGAGCTCGGCGACGGGGGTCTGGAAGAGCTCGTCGCGCGGGTACGTCTCCAGGATCTGGAGCAGGTCGCGGCCGTCGTGGCTGTTGGGCGAGAAGCCGGAGACCTGGAGCACCTCGTCCACCTTGCGCCGGATCACGGGGACGCGGCGGACGGACTCGGTGTAGGCGGCCGAGGAGAACAGGCCCAGGAAGCGGCGCTCGCCGACTACCTCGCCGTTCTCGTTGAACTTCTTCACCCCGACGTAGTCGAGGTACGACGGCCGGTGCACGGTGGCGCGGCTGTTGGCCTTGGTGAGGATGAGGAGCTTGTGCTCGCGGGCCTTGGCGCGGGCGTCGGCGGGCAGCCGCTCGAAGGACGGGCTGACCGGGTGGCTGTCGGTCTCGGAGTGGTGCGGGTCGGAGCGCAGGATGCCGAGGCCGGTGCCCGGCACGGCGGCCAGCGAGTCGTCCTCGCGCAGCTCGTACTCGCGGTAGCCGAGGAAGGTGAAGTGGTCGTCGGCCAGCCAGCGCAGCAGCTCGCGGGCCTCCTCGAACTCCTGATCACGGAGGTCGGAGTGGGGCTCCCGCGGCAGCTCGTCGGCCATCCGCAGGGCCAGGTCCCGCATCTTGCTCCAGTCCTCGACGGCCTCACGGACGTCGGACAGGACGCGCAGCAGGTCCGAGGTGATCTGCTTCAGGTCGCCGCGGTCGGTCTCGCGGTCGATCTCCACATGGATCCAGGACTCGGTGTGGGTGTCGTGCGGCAGCTCGCCGGTGGGCGGCGCGGGGAGCACCTCGATGAGCTTGCCCGTGACGTCGCGGCGGACGAAGACCTGGGGGTGGATGACCACATGGATCCCCCGTCCCTGCCGCGTCAGCTCGTTGGTGACGGAGTCGACGAGGAAGGGCATGTCGTCGGTGACGACCTCGACGACGGAATGGCTGCACATCCAGCCGTTCTCTTCGACGGTGGGCGTGTGCACCCGCACGTTGGCCGTGCCCTGGGGGCGGTTCTCGGCCAGGCGGTAGTGCGAGAAGGCGGCTCCGAAGACATCGACCGGGTCGCGGTCTCCGAGGTCCTCGGGGGCGGTGTGCAGGTAGTAGCGCTGGAGGAACGAGAGCACGGTGTCGTGGTCCGGGGTGCCGGGGCTGCTCTCGTCCGTGGTCCCAGTCGGTAGGTACCCCCCGACCGGGCTGTTCTCAGCTACCCGGGCGGCCCTCTCGAGCAGCTCGGCCTTGGCTTCGTCCAGCTTGGTCTGCATTGTCCTCTGGCTCCTGTCGCGCGCCGTTGCGTGACGTTGAAGGAAGTACGGTCTCTTCCCCTCCGGTGTAACGCCGCGACGCGGGGTGTCCGGTCTGCTTCGACGCTATGCCGCGAGGTGAGATGAGCGGGGGTATATGAGCCAATCTTGAGCTGCCCCCGGGGTGTGACGCTGCTCTCCGCGACGTCCTGACCCGGGGTGCACATGGCTTGCCGGGAGCCCTTTCGGCTCCCTCCCGCCCGCGAGGACCAGCGACTGCCGCCCGGTCACGGATGTCGTCCGTGTTCACCGGGCGCAGGGCAGGGGCAACGGTGCCCCCGCGAGCTATCGCGCTGATCACGCCACTAAGGCTATCGCTCCTTACAGGGCCTCCGTCATGAGCCGTATGTGTACAAAACCAGGGGGAGAACTTTGACGTTCTGCACAGGGGCAAACGGTGCGGGGTGGGCGTAACTGGCGGGGTCGGACAGCAGAGGGGAGGCTGAGATGTAGGGCCGGGACGACGACCGCAACCCGGAACCGGGCCGGAATCACGCCATCCGGGACGAAGCCGTGTCTGAAAACAGACGTCACCCGGAGACGGTAGGGAGACGGACAGGGCGGGTCGGCGACGGACGCCGCGCGAACCCTTGGCAAGCCCTCGAACCCGAGGCACGTTGCAGCAGGACGGCCGAGCAGAGGAGCGCATCCGACATGACAGCGAAGATCCTCATCGTCACCGGCGACGCCGCGGAGTCCCTGGAGGTCCTGTACCCCTACCAGCGCCTCCGCGAGGAGGGCTACGACGTCCATATCGCGGCCCCCACCCGCAAGAAGCTGCAGTTCGTGGTCCACGACTTCGAGCCGGGCTTCGACACCTACACCGAGAAACCCGGCTACACCTGGCCGGCCGACCTGGCCTTCTCCGAGGTGGACCCCGGCGATTACGTGGCCGTCGTCATCCCCGGCGGCCGGGCCCCCGAGTACCTGCGCAACGACCCCGAGCTACGCAAGATCCTCAAGTCCTTCTTCGACTCCGACAAGCCGGTGGCCCAGATCTGTCACGGGCCGCTGCTCACCGCGGCGATCGACAGCCTCCGCGGCCGCCGCGTCACGGCGTACCCGGCCCTGGAGCTGGACATGCAGGCCGCCGGCGCCACCTTCCAGGACGCCGAGGCGGTCGTCGACGGCACCCTGGTGTCGTCCCGCGCGTGGCCGGACCACTCCGGCTGGATGCGGGAGTTCCTTACGGTGCTGCGGGCCAAGGCGCCGGTCACCTGAGAGGGGCGGCGCGGTAGGGGTACGGCGCTGCGGGCCAAGGCGCCGGTCACCTGAGAGGGGCGGGGCGGTAGGGGTGCGGCAGGCCTGGCCCCGGGCCGATTGGGACGCCGCGCCATCCGCCGGCCGGGGATTCCCGCCGGCTGGTTGGGGCGGCGCCGCGTCCTACCGCCGCTCGCGCGGCCAGGTTCGACCGCTGCTCACGCGGCCGGGTTCGTTCACGCAGCCAGCCGCTCCGCCTCCGCGACGGCCTCCCCCAGCGTGTCCACGACCGGAACGCCGACCTTCTCCAGGCTGGCCCGGCTGTGCGATCCGCCGGTGTAGAGCACGGCCCGCGCCCCGACGTGCAGCGCCGCCACCCCGTCGTCGGCGGCGTCCCCGATCACCACCGTGCGAGCGGGGTCCACGCTCGCGAGCGCCTTGAGGTGCCGCACCATGTGCTCGGCCTTGCTGCCCCCGGACGGCCCCGTGCGCCCGTCGACCCGTATGAAGTGCTCCTCGATCCCGAACCCGCGCACCAGCGGGACGAGCTCCTCGTGCCCGTACATGCTGAGGATCGACTGACTGCGCCCGGCTGACCGCCACCGTGTCAGCAGGTCCCCCACACCCTCGGTGAGCCCGCACCTGACCCGGTGCTCGGTGTAGTAACGGTGGAAGGTCTCGTCCATGACCTCCCACTCGGCGTCGGTCGGCAGCCGCCCGAGCAACCGCTCGTAGAACTTCGGCACCGGCACGCAGTACAGCGTCCGGTACTGCTCCATCGTGATCGGCTGGAGCCCGAGCTCACCGAACGCCGCGTTCGTCGCCCCGATGATCGCGTCATTGTCGTGGAACAGTGTCCCGTTCCAGTCCCAGACGATGTGCGCCCCTACTTGCATCCCCATGCCGAAAACCGTACCCGCCATCACTGACAATCATGAGAACAGCAGGTCAACGGGGCAGCGCAGGGCCCAGGCGGGGCCGGACCGCAGACGGGCAGCGCTGGATCCGGTCAGGGCTGCGAGGCAGTCTGAACTGGAGGCTGACCGGGCTGCGAGGGTGGTCCGAACTGGAGGCTGACCGGGCTGCGGGGGCGGTCCGAACTGAAGGCTGACCGGGCCGGTGGCGGGCTCAGTCCCCCAGCCCCACCAGGTTCGGGATCTCCTGCGTCGCGAACCACAGCAGCTCGTGGCCCTCGGCCCCGTCCACGACGAACTGCGCGTCGTCGTCCCCAGCGTCCGCCGCCTCCAGCGCACCCGCGGCCGCCGCCACGTCCGTCTCGGCGTCGTCCGCGTCGACATGCACGGCCGCCGCCCTGGCCAGCGCCACACCCCGGGCGATCCGCACCTCGCCCAGCGCCGAGGGGTCCAGCCCCCGGTCGGGGTCGGCGCCGGCCGCTCCGTCGGCCACGTCGACGGCGACGACGACCCGGCGCCGCGCGGCCTCCGCGTCGGCCGCGAGCAGCCGCAGCGAGGCGAGGGCGGCCCGGTTCAGCGCCGCGTACTCCAACTCCTCGATGTCGTCGGAGAGATACCACTCGCGCAACGCGGGCGTGACGGCGTACGCGACGAGCGGTCCGGCCCCCAGCTCTCCCGTCTTGTACGCCTCGGCGAGGCCGGGGAGGGTCAGAGGGACGTAGACGCGCATGGCTGACCGCTTTCGTGTTCGTGGGGCTTCGCGAGTACCCGGAGAGGGCTGTCCCGCACCTCCCGGAGGGCCTTCAGGATACGTGCGGGTGTCCCCTTTCGAGTCCCCACCACCACCCTCCAAGGCGTCCACTCCGGTCCGCGAACTCACCCTGAGCTCCCTTGCGGCCACGGCCTTCCGGGCCGCCCGATCACCCGGATAAGTGAAGATTCCTGCCGCCCCGAGCTGGCCTTCGCTTCCTTGCCGCCGCCCCCCACGGCCCCGTACAAGATCACCATCCACGAAGTTACTGCCCGGTATCTTCCGGGCCCGCCGAACGGGGACCCCATGCACAAGGTCATGACCAGGACGCAGCACCGCCCCGGCACCCGCCCACCGACCCGCCGCGACACCCGCCGCCCGGCCGACTCCGCGCCCCGCACCCCAGCCGGCTCCCCACCGCGCACGCCGAGCGGATCCCCGCCACGCACCGCGGCCGGCTCCCCGCCTCGCACCCCGAGCGGCGGCACACCCCGCACGACGTCCCCCGGAGACCGCCCACCCGGCTCCCCCGGCACCCGGGGCTCCCGGGGCTCCCGCACCCGAACCGGCCCCACGGACACCCGCCCCCAAACCGCCCCGACGCCCACTCCCCGCGTCCCGACACCGCGCGCACCCGGGCTCCCAGCCCGACCCGCCACCCGCGTCCCGACCTCACCCGCTTCGCACGCCCCGACGCCACCCGCTTCGCACGTCCAGACGCCGCACGCCGCCAGGCTCCCGGCAACCGACGGCCTCCGGGCAACCCACGGCCTCCCGGCATCCAACGGCCCCCGGACAACCCGCAGCCTCCCGGCACCCGACGGCCTCCCAGCCGCCGACACATCCCCGCCGAGGCCCGCCGTCCCCCAGCCCCGCCCCACCGACGTCTTCGCCGACCGCCTGCTCCTGGTCCTGAGCGGCCAACGCCCCGTCCACTCGATGCTCCGCCACACCGCGGGCCGCGCCTACGACGAACTCGCCTGGCTGGCGGAACGCGGCCCCCTGCGCACCCGCGGCGCCCGCCCCGTCGTCCGCGACATCGGCTACTTCGAGCCCCGCGCGGGCGCCATCGAGGCCTTCGCCCGCATCGCCGCCGGCGACCAGCTGCGCGCCATGGCGTTCCGCCTGGAACAGGGCGGAGACCTCCGCTGGCGCTGCACAGCCGTGGAACTTGGCGGCCCACGCAGGCCCCGGGCCGACGACGACTGACAGCGACAAGCGCGGCTGGGACCGCTGAGCGCAGAACGGCTCACAGGTAGCCGTAGGGGCCCAAATGCGAAGGGCCGGGCCCCCGAAGGAGACCCGGCCCTTTCAGCCGCTGTACCGACGCGCAAGCACCGTCACCGTCGTCTCGACGGCGGCGCCCCGCGCATCGCGCCCCGCGTCACTTCTTGCGGCGACGACCACGCGACTGCTTGCGCCGCTCCGCGCGCGTAAGGCCGTCGGCCTCGGAGCGCACCGGCTCGTCGTCGTTGGTGAAGTCGCCCTCGACGATGTCACCCTCGCCGTCGACCTTGGGCGCGGTGTAGTGCAGCCGGTCCGGACGGCGCGGAGCCTCCAGCCCCTTGGCCCGGATCTCGGGACGCGCGCCCGCCTGCGCCGGCACCGCGTCCTTCTTCTCCAGGTCGGCCACCGGCTTGGTGTCCTCGACGGGGACCTCCTCGACCTGCTGCTCGACCTGGACCTCCAGGTTGAACAGGTAGCCGACGGACTCCTCCTTGATGCCCTCCATCATGGCGGTGAACATGTCGAAGCCCTCGCGCTGGTACTCGACCAGCGGGTCCTTCTGCGCCATCGCGCGCAGGCCGATGCCCTCCTGGAGATAGTCCATCTCGTAGAGGTGCTCACGCCACTTGCGGTCCAGGACCGACAGCACGACCCGGCGCTCCAGCTCACGCATGATCTCGGAGCCGAGCTGCGTCTCACGCCCCTGGTACTGCTCGTAGACGTCGTCCTTGATGGACTCCGCGATGAACTCGGCGGTCAGACCGGCCCGGTCGCCCGCGGCCTCCTCCAGCTCCTCGATGGTGACCTTCACCGGGTAGAGCTGCTTGAAGGCGCCCCACAGCCGGTCCAGGTCCCACTCCTCGGCGAAGCCCTCGGCGGTCTCCGCGCCGATGTACGCGTCGATCGTGTCGTTCATGAAGTGCTGCACCTGCTCGTGCAGGTCCTCGCCCTCCAGGACGCGGCGCCGCTCGCCGTAGATGACCTCGCGCTGACGGTTGAGGACCTCGTCGTACTTCAGGACGTTCTTACGCGTCTCGAAGTTCTGCTGCTCGACCTGCGACTGGGCGGACGCGATCGCGCGCGTGACCATCTTGTTCTCGATCGGCACGTCGTCCGGGACGTTCGCCATCGACATCACGCGCTCGACCATCTGTGCCTTGAACAGCCGCATCAGGTCGTCGCCGAGGGAGAGGTAGAAGCGGGACTCGCCCGGGTCGCCCTGACGGCCGGAACGACCGCGCAGCTGGTTGTCGATACGCCGCGACTCGTGCCGCTCGGTGCCGAGGACGTAGAGGCCGCCGAGGTCCTTGACCTCCTCGAACTCTGCCTTGACCGCCTGCCCGGCCCGCTCCAGGGCGGCCGGCAGGTACTGGGCCCACTCCTCGATGTGCTCCTCGGGGTCGAGGCCCTGCTGGCGCAGCTCGGCCTCGGCGAGGTCCTCGGGGTTGCCGCCGAGCTTGATGTCGGTACCACGGCCGGCCATGTTGGTGGCCACGGTGACGGCGCCCTTGCGGCCGGCCTGGGCGACGATGATCGCCTCACGGTCGTGCTGCTTGGCGTTCAGCACCTCGTGCTGGACACCGCGCTTGGACAGCTGCTGCGAGAGGTACTCGGACTTCTCGACCGACGTCGTACCGACGAGGATCGGCTGGCCCTTCTCGTGCTTCTCGACGATGTCGTCGACGACCGCCTCGAACTTCGCGACCTCGGTGCGGTAGATCAGGTCCGACTGGTCCTTGCGGATCATCGGCTTGTTCGTCGGGATCGGGACGACGCCGAGCTTGTAGATCTGGTGGAACTCGGCGGCCTCGGTCATCGCCGTACCGGTCATGCCGCACAGACCGGGCTGTTCCTTGTTGTTGTGGTCGTGGCGCTTGTAGAGGCGGAAGAAGTTCTGGAGGGTGATCGTGGCGAGGGTCTGGTTCTCGTCCTTGATGTCCACCCCTTCCTTCGCCTCGATCGCCTGGTGCATGCCCTCGTTGTAGCGGCGGCCGGCGAGGATACGGCCGGTGTGCTCGTCGACGATCATGACCTCGCCGTCGATGACGACGTAGTCCTTGTCGTTCTTGAAGAGCTCCTTCGCCTTGATGGCGTTGTTCAGGTAGCCCACCAGAGGCGTGTTCACCGACTCGTAGAGGTTGTCGATGCCGAGCCAGTCCTCGACCTTGGAGACACCGGCCTCGTGGATGGCGACCGTGCGCTTCTTCTCGTCGACGTCGTAGTCGCCGGTCTCCTCAAGGCCCTTGAGCGGGTTGCCCGCCTCGCCCTTCTTCAGGCGCGTGACCAGCTTGGCGAAGTCGCCGTACCACTTGGTGGCCTGGTCGGCGGGGCCGGAGATGATCAGCGGCGTACGGGCCTCGTCGACGAGGATGGAGTCGACCTCGTCGACGATGGCGAAGTTGTGGCCGCGCTGGACGAGTTCGTCCTGGGACCACGCCATGTTGTCGCGCAGGTAGTCAAAGCCGAACTCGTTGTTCGTGCCGTACGTGATGTCGCACGCGTACTGCTCGCGGCGCTGGGCCGGCGTCATGTTCGCGAGGATGCAGCCGACGTCCAGGCCGAGGAACTTGTGGACGCGGCCCATCATCTCGGAGTCGCGCTCGGCCAGGTAGTCGTTCACCGTGATCAGGTGGACGCCCTCGCCGGACAGTGCGTTCAGGTAGGCGGGGAGCGTGCCGACGAGCGTCTTGCCCTCACCGGTCTTCATCTCGGCCACGTAGCCGAGGTGCAGGGCCGCGCCGCCCATGATCTGGACGTCGTAGTGCCGCTGGCCGAGGACCCGCTTCGCGGCCTCGCGAACGGTGGCGAAGGCCTCGGGAAGCAGGTCGTCCAGGCTCTCACCGTCGACGTAGCGCTGCTTGTACTCATCGGTGAGGGCCCGCAGCTCGGCGTCGGAGAGGTCGACGAAGTCCTCTTCGATGGAGTTGACCTGGTCCGCGATGCGGTGCAGCTTGCGCAGGATCTTGCCTTCGCCTGCACGCATGATCTTCGAGAGGACGGACACGGGGGTTGGTCTCCTTGCCGGTCGGGCCTGGGACGGTCGGTTTCCATTTGGCTTGGCTGAGCAACGGCCATCGTATGCGAGGACCCTGCCGCGCCGGGAGCCTGCCGGGGGCGACGAGCGTCCGCTGCTTCAAATCTCCGTCAAAGGGGACAACGGACGGGGGTCGCGGATGGTGCCGCGTTCCACCCATGAATTGTGCGAAATGCGATCGCGTGCTCACTCACCGCATAAACGTTGGCGCTTGTGAGGAACCCCCGAGGAGAATCGGCCGATGGAACCCGTCACGCTCACCACCGACCGACTCCTGATGCGCGCGGTAGGCCAGAAGGACGCCGACACCGTGTACGAGGCCGCCCAGGATCCGGATATCCAGCGCTGGACCACGATCCCTTCCCCGTACCTGCGCGAGCACGCCCGCAGCTTCACGGAGGAACTGGTCCCCGAGGGCTGGCAGAACGGTTCGATGTTCACCTGGGGCCTCTTCCTCCCCGAAAGGGAGGACCTGGTCGGCATGCTCGGTCTGACGATGCGTTCCATGAGCGAGGCCGAGGTCGGTTTCTGGGGCACGAAGGAGCACCGCGGGAACGGCTATGTCACCGAGGCCGTCCTCGCCGCGGCCCGCTGGGCCTTCGTCCAGTTGTCGATCGACCGTGTGGAGTGGCGCGCGGAGGTCGGCAACGGGCCCTCCCGCGCGGTGGCCGAACGCGCCGGGTTCACCCTGGAGGGCACCCTCCGCTCCGCCATCGTGCAGCAGGGCGTACGCCGGGACTGCTGGGTGGGCTCCCTGCTCCCGTCGGACCTGGCGCTGCCGTCGACGGCGCCGTATCTGCCGCCGAGGGAGCAGCCCGCCTAGCCGCCCCGTCCGCCGCCGCACCGGCCTCGGTGAGCGAAACCCCAGCTCACGCCGCATTGTCAGTGCCAAGCTCTAGGGTGCGGAACATGACCTCCCTGCGCCCCACCACCGACCTCACGGCCGACGAGGCCCGCCGCATCGCCCTGCGCGCACAGGGCTTCCTCGGTGCTCTCGACCGCAGGTCAGGCGTCCGCGGCATCCTCCGTCACCTCGGCGCGGTGCAACTCGACACGATCTCGGTCCTGGCCCGCTCCCACGAGCTCATCCCGTACGCCCGCCTGGGCGCGGTGAGCCGCAAGACGGTCGAGAAGGCGTACTGGACCGAGACGCACGCCTTCGAGTACTGGTCGCACGCGGCCTGCATCCTCCCCGTCGAGGAGTGGCCCCACTTCGCGTTCCGCCGCCGCGCCTACCGCAACCGGCCGCACTGGAACCACGACCTCCCCGACGGCACCTACGACCAGGTGATCAAGCAGCTCCGCACCGAGGGCCCGCTCACGGCGACCGAGCTGGGCGGCGCGAAGCGCACGAGCGAGTGGTGGGACTGGTCGGGCACGAAGGTCGCCGTCGAGCGCGCACTGATGTACGGCGAGGTGGTCTGCGTCGAACGCCGCGGCTGGAAGCGTGTCTACGACCTCGCCGAGCGCGCAATCCCACAGGCGCTGCTGCACGACGAGCTGGACGACACCGAGTGCCTGCGCCGTCTGGTCCGCCTGGCCGGCCAGTCCCTCGGCGTCGGCACGCGCGCGGACATCGCCGACTACCACCGCCTCAAGGGCGAGCAGGTCGACGCGGTGATCGCCGACTCCGGTCTGGTTCCGGTCACGGTCGAGGGCTGGGGCAAGCCGGCCTGGGCCGACCCGGCCGCCCTGGAGACACCTCCGCGCGGCCGTCACCGTACGACTCTGCTGTCCCCGTTCGACTCCCTGATCTGGGAGCGGGCGCGCACGGAGCGCATCTTCGGCTTCACGCACCGCCTGGAGGCGTACGTACCGAAGCAGAAGCGCGTCTACGGCTACTTCGCGATGCCGGTCCTGGCCGGCGGCCGGCTGGTCGGCCGTGTGGACCCGGCCCGCGAGGGCAGCACCCTGGTCGCCAAGCAGGCCACTCTGGACGGCCCGAAGGCGGTCCCCGCGGTGGCGCAGGCACTGGTCGAGGCGGCGAGCTGGGTGGACTGCACGGACGTAAGAGTGGAACGGGTCGACGCCCCGGAGCTGCGCGAGCCGCTCGTCCGCGAACTCGCCCGCCTGACGAGGTGACCCTCAGGATCCGGACTCAGCGGATCTCGAGGATCTTCTCCCGCATCGCGTAGACCACGGCCTCCATCCTGGAGTGCAGCTGGAGCTTCTCCAGGATGTTGCGCACGTGGTTCTTCACGGTGTTCTCGGAGATGAACAACTCCTTGGCGATGTCACGGTTGTTCATCCCCGTCGCGACGAGCTTGAGGACCTCCAGCTCGCGATCCGTCAGCCGCGGCGCCGGCACCAGCCGGCGCTCGTCCGTCCGCTGGATCATCGACTTGAACTCGGTGAGCAGCTTCGACGCCATGGACGGGCTGATCTGCGACTGCCCGTCGGCCACCGCACGGATGGCCGTGGCCACCTCGTCCGTGGAGATCTCCTTGAGGAGATAGCCGGTCGCCCCGGCCTTGATCGCGTCGTAGAGGTCGGCCTCCTCGTCGCTGATCGTCAGCATGATGATCTTCGCGCTGGGAGCCACCTCCTTGATGGAGGTGCACGCCTCGATCCCGCCCCGCTTGGGCATCCGCACGTCCATCAGGACGATGTCCGGCAGCAGGTCGGCGGCCTTGTCGACGGCCTCCGCGCCGTCTCCCGCCTCCCCGACCACCTGGATGTCCTCCTCGGCCGCGAGCACGATCTCCAGTCCACGGCGGAACAGGGCGTGGTCGTCCACGACGAGGACTCTGATCGGCTCCTTGCGTGGAGAGCCCGCGTCAGGGCCCATGCCGACGACATCACCGTCGGCATCCTCGTCCCGCATCGGTCCGAAGCTGTCCGCCATCGTTCCTCCCCCTGAAGGCTGCGGCTGGTCATATGCCATCGCCAACCCAAGGCAGCGGCCCACCGGTTGGGCCGGTGCGGCCATGATTTCATGCCCGGCCGACGCTCAGGTGACGAGCGGGGCGCGAAGTGGTCGCACACCGGTGCCCCTGGGGGCGCACGCGCGCTCCAGGGGCACCGGCTCAGCTGTCAGCCGGGTGGGTCAGCCGCCCAGCGTGCCACCAGCCGCGGGAGATTGCGCCTGGGTGACCATCGGATCCGTGTTGAGGTGGATGACCCCGTAGTCATAGGCGTGCCGCCGGTAGACGACACTCGGTTCCTTCGTCTCGGAGTCGACGAAGAGGTAGAAGTCGTGTCCGACCAGCTCCATCTCGTAGAGAGCCTGGTCGAGGGTCATCGGGGAGGCGACGTGCGTCTTCTCGCGTACGACGAGGGGCCCTTCGCCCTTCACCTCGAGCGAGCCGATCTTCTTGGTGGGAACTCCGTCCGGCTCTTCTTCCTGGAAGGTGTGGCCGTTGCCGTTGAGCGTCGCCGCGCCCGGAACGTGGTCGGGAACCTCCGCCGCCGTGAGCCGGCGTGAGCCTCGGCGCGAGAAACGCTTGTCGTGCTGCTTGCGCAGCCGCGCATCCAACTTCTCCGCAGCCAGATCGAGTGCCGCGTACGGGTCGCTGGCCGCTGCCTCCGCCCGGATCACCGGACCGCGGGAGCGGAGCGTGATCTCCACTCGATCGCTACGGTCGGCCTGTCGCGGGTTGGGCTCCTTGGACACCTCGACGTCGAGGCTGATCACCTTGGCATCGAGCCTCTGGATCTTCTCCAGCTTCAGCTTCTCGGCCACGTGCTTGCGGAACCGCTCGGGCACCTCGGTCTTGCGGCCTTTGACGACGATGTCCACGCAGAACTCCGTTCCCGGATCGCCCCGCTCCATCGGCGGAGCATCTCCCTTTTGCACCAGGCCCCGGGGAACCCCGAAGCCTCGGACTCGGTGACTTCCACCTCCTCCTCCCCCATGGGCAAGATCTCCACCCCATGGCCGCGGCTGATTGCGCAAAACCCGCGGCACGGCATTCGGATATGACGGGGATGGCCTGCGCCTTTCCCTCACAACCGAACATATCTCGCCCGGACGGATGTCGTCACCCTCTACTGCGGCGTACCTCCGTTCAGGTGAATTGACCCTCTCGTTACCTGCAACGATGCAAGTTCTCAGTCAGTTCCGGTTTATTTCGAAAGAATCCGGAGGCGCAGCTACCACTGCCGCACGGATCAGGTCATCAGGCCGTCCGGTACCCATGATTCCCGGCACCTCACGCGTCCGCCGCACAGCGCCCTCCGTCGGTCCGGCCTTCCGTTCCCCTCTGCTTTCCCGACTTCTCGCTCGATACACAAGGGTTGCCCCGTCACCACACCCTGCGGGCTCCGCGGTCCCCCATCTATACGCGTCCACCTCCCCTTCCGTTCCGCCGTACATACTCCGTCCCTCCAGGCCGGCCACGCTCATTCCCTCCAGGCCGGACACACTCCGTCCCTCCAGGCCAGACACACCCGCCGACTCCGTGCCGACCTGCACCCCCTCCCCACCGGACGTCTCCACCCGCTCCAGCGCGCGAGAGCCCGCCGCCGCAGCCCCCGTGGCCATGGCCGCCCGCAAGGCCCGCGCCGCCTCCGCCAGGGACGCACCAGTCGTCATCAGGTCGTCGACGAGCACGACCGGACCGCCGCCCGCGAACAGCCGGCCTCCCCCGGGAGCGACCGTCAGCGCGCCCGCGAGGTTTTCCAGCCGCTGCCGGGAGTTGAGCCCCGACTGGTCGGCCACAACACGCCCCTGCCGCAGCACGGCGAGCACACGGGCCGGCGTCCCGGCCCGCCGCAGCTCACTCGCCGCCGCGAGCGCGATCCGCCGCGCCGGATCATGCCCTCGCGCCCGCACGGCACCCCGTGCCGACGGCACAGGCACGAGCAGCACAGGCGCACCAGCACTGCCGGTCGACCACCCCGCCTCCGCTTCGAAGGCCCGCGCCCGGCCGCCCGGCGCCCGCGCAGCCCGCCCGCTCACATCACCGCCATCCGCACGGGCCTCCCGCAGCCCCGCCCGTACAGCCCCGGCCAGGACCGTCCCGAGCGGCGCCGCCAGTGCCAGCGCGCCGCGTTCCTTGTGGGCCAGCAGCACGGCCCTCACCTCGTCCTCGTACCGCACTGCCGCGTGCACGACCGGCAGTCCGGACGGCTCCGGCACCGGTCGCACCCGGCTCGGTGCGGTCCCGCTCAGGACGGCACGGCACTCCGGGCAGAGCACCGTGCGAGGCCTTCCACAGCCTCCGCACTCGGCCGGCAGCACCAGATCGGTGAGGTCCTGCCACCACCCCCGCATGCCCACCACTGTGCCAATGCCGGCGCCGGCCGACCACCCCTGTGGATAACTCCCTGTGGAAAACTCCGCGGCGCCCTTACTCGGGCACCCATTCCGTCCCGCACCGGACCCGCGCCGGATTCCCGGACCGCCGAATGCCGCGGGCTGGCACCGAATGCCACCGAATACCCCGGACAAGAAAACGGCCGCTTTCGACCGGAGTCCCACTCCGGCCGAAAGCGGCCGCCACACTCGCCGTCGGCACACTCACCGTCGCCGCACAAGCCATCGGCACACACACCGCCGTCAAACCCCGACGGCCGGCCCCGGACGAAACCTCACCCCGGACAGACCGAGCCCGGACAGACCGACCCCGGAAAGCCGGCCCCGCTCGGCCCGACCCTCACCCTGGATAGACCGGCGCCGTCCCGTCAGTCACGACCTTCTGCCACTGCTCCCCGGACGGCAATCGCACGATCCCGTCCTCCGAGTAGCCGACCAGCGGCAGCCGCGCGTCCTCGGACGCCGTGATCTCCTTCACCCCGCTGAGCGCCGCGGGCGCCGGCCCTTCCGGAGTGGAGCCGTCGACCTGCACGTACCGCATGGTCTGCACGCCGCCCTTCTCCCGTCCGACCACGACGAGCCGGCTGTCACCGGCCCACGACATGGCCGAGACCTCCTCCAACGCGGGCGTGGCGGAGCGCAGTTCGCGCACCGAGACGGCCGACTGGTCGCCCTCCTTGCCGGCGTCACTGCGTTCGATCCGCCCGATCAGAAGCGACGACTTCTCGCCCTGCTTCACCACGAGCGCGATCCGGACACCGTCGGCGGCCACCCGCACGGACTCGATGCGCCCCTCGAGCCCGGTCGGCATGTTCACGGTCACCGGATCGTCCACGCCCTCCTTCAGCAGGAGCAGCCGGGAGTTGTCAGGATCGCGGTCGGCGATCCACAGATCGCCCTGAGCGTCCCAGCTCGGCGCCGAGAGCCGCTCGTCCGCCGTCTTGCCCGCACTGGTCAGCTCGGGATCGCCGAGCGGGCCGCCCGCCACCAGTGCCCCGACGTAGAGGTTCTTGCCGTCGAGGCCGACGCCGGCCGCCATGTCCTCGTCGCGTGACACCCCCACCGACTTCAGCTGCGCGTCGCCGTCGCCCAGCGCGCCGGGCACGAGGTCGGGCTTCGTGTCGTTGGTGGCCGCGTCCAGCCGTACCAGCCGGTGCTTGTCGTCGAGGAAGTACAGATAGTCGGCGCGCTCCACCGACCCGCGCGTCGCGACACCCTCCGCATCGTCCTCGGACAGCACGCACAGCTGCCGGCCGCCCGCCCTCAGCGCGACCTCGTCCACGGTGGGCGTGAGTTTCTGGAGGGTGAACAGCAGCTGGGCCGCCATCTCGTTGCACTTGGTCGGCCCGACGCGTGCGGCCTTGTCGTTCAACGGCACGGTCAGCCGGTTCTGATCGTCGGTCGACAGGGTGGTGTCGTCCGACTTCAACGCCGTACCGGTCGGGAAGCTCGACCTGACCACCGGGTTGAGCCAGCTGGTGGGCCCCTTAAGCAGGGAGCGCACGGTCTGCGTCATGGGGTCGACATTGCGGCGCACATAGACCGGATCGGCGACGGCCGCCGTGTGCGGGGAAGCCCCGAGCGTGGTGTTCGTGGCGAAGTAGTACTTGTCGACGGACATGTAGTTGCGTTGGAAGTCCGACTTGCCCATGACGACACCGCGCGGTGGCACGTCGATGCGCCACTGCTTGGTCTTCTTGTCCCGGGTGAGGTGCATCGCCTCGCTGTACTCCCCGCTGGCGGGCGCGTACGACTGCTGCGAGTCGACCGTGGCGACCTTGTCACCGGTCAGCCGGTACGAGAGGTTGTCGGTCTCCTCACGGCCCCCCACACGATCCACGTCGGCGGCCGGCCCGTCGGCGAGCACCATCGTGGACAGCAGGGGCCGCCAGTTGTCCGACGCCTCCTTCGTCAGGTACTTGCGTGCCATCTCGTAGTCCGGATCGTCGCTGGTCAGCGCCTCCAGGAAGCCCGACACGATCTCCGACGACGAGGCGTCCTCGTGCGGCGGCATCGCGAAGACCCGCACCTGCGCCTCCTGCCGCGGCGTGGACTCCACGCCCCGCAGATCCCCGCTGTCGGGCATCGAGGCGCACCCGGCCAGCAGTACGGCGCCACAGGCGACGTACGCCGCCGCGCGCCCCGGCCTGTGCCGGGCGCCCCCCTCGCGGTCAGCGCCCACGAGATGCCTCCCCATGCTTGCTCGACTCCTCGGTGTGCCCGGCTTCGTCGCTCGGCGGCTCCTGCCTCTCGGGCTCGTCGTCCTGGCGTCGCGCGCCCGACGCGGGCCGGGGGACCACGCGTGCGCCGTTGCCGGGCAGTGCCGTGGGATCGGCCTTGGGGGCCGAGGTGGCTCCCAGGCGGGGGGCGATCGGGTCCCTCGACGGCATCGCCGCCTGGTCGCCGTTGTGCTGCGCGGGCACCGTGGCGGCCTTCTCCCCGCCGCCGCGCGGCAGACCGGCGTCATTAAGTCCGCGATTGCGGCGCGAGTCCTTGGGTTCCAGGGGTATCGGCGAGCCCCGTAGCGGCTCGTCAGCGGTCCGCGGCAAGGTCAGCCGGAACTGCGAACCGCCTCCCGGCTCGCCCCACGCCTGGAGCCAGCCGCCGTGCAGCCGCGCGTCCTCCAGCGCGATGGACAGCCCCAGACCCGTACCGCCGGTGGTACGCGCGCGTGCCGGGTCGGCCCGCCAGAAGCGGCTGAAGACGCGCGTCGCCTCGCCGGGCTTGAGCCCGACGCCGTAGTCGCGCACCGCGACCGCGACCGCCCCGCCCGCCGACGCGAGCTTGACCACCACGTCCTTGCCCTCGCCGTGTTCGACGGCGTTGACGACGAGGTTGCGCAGCACGCGCTCCACGCGCCTGGCGTCGGCCTCGGCGACGATGGGCTGCTGGTCGCCGACGATGCGTATGTGAGTGCCCTTGCGCTCGGCGAGCGGCTCGGCCCCGCTGACGACACGCCGCACGACCTCCCTGAGGTCGATCGGCTCCGCCTCCAGCGCCGCCGCGCCCGCGTCGAAGCGGCTGATCTCCAGCAGATCGGCGAGCAGCGACTCGAACCGGTCAAGCTGGTCGGCCAGCAGCTCCGCCGACCGCGCGGTCACCGGATCGAAGTCCTCCCGCGCCTCGTGGATGACGTCGGCGGCCATACGTACGGTCGTCAGCGGCGTCCGCAGCTCGTGCGACACGTCGGACACGAACCGTCGCTGCATCCGCGACAGGTCCTCCAGCTGCTGGATCTTCAGCTGGAGGTTCTGCGCCATCTTGTTGAAGGCCTCGCCGAGCCGCGCGATGTCGTCCTCGCCGGTGACCTTCATCCGCTCCTGGAGCCGCCCGGCCGACAGCCGCTCGGCGATCCCGGCCGCCATCCGCACCGGCGTGACGACCTGCCGCACCACGAGCCAGGCGATGGCCCCGAGCAGTACGACGACGAAGAGCCCCGCGGTGGCCAGCGTCCCCTTGACCAGGCTCAGCGACTTCTCCTCCTGCGTGAGCGGGAAGAGGTAGTACAGCTGGTAAGGGTCCCCGTTGGGGTCGTTGACCTGCTTGCCGATGACCAGCGCCGGCTGGGACTCCTTGTCGGCGTTGGAGTTGTAGTTGATGCGGGTGTAGCTCTGGAACGCACCCGTGCTGCTGTCGATCCGCTCCCGCAGATCCTCGGGCACGCTGCCCGTCGGGTTGACGTCACCGGAGGCCCGCGGCCCGCGTCCCCCGGTGTCGCCGCCCGCGGAGGCCGGCAGGGTCACCACGTCGAAGGCGCCCTGGCCGCCGCTGGAGAGCGAGGAGACGAGATCGCTCATCCACTGGATGACGTTCTGCTCGGAGCGCTCGCCCGTCGCCGGACCGTCGTCGGCGGTCCCGGCCGCGGCCTCGTCGGAGCTCTTCTTGGCCGCCGCGAACCCGCCCGCGGCCTGGCTCTGGGAAGCCTTCACCTTGGCGTCCAGCAGGCCGTTGCGCACCTGCCCGATGACGACGAAGCCCAGCAGCAGCACGACGCCGAGGGACATCAGCAGCGTCGTTGCGACAACCTTGAGCTGGATGTTGCGCCGCCAAAGCCGCATGACGGGCAGCAGCGGGCGGCGTATCCAGCGCAGCACGAGCCGAAGGACCGGGCTGCCCTGGACTCCGCCCTGAAGCAGCCCGCCCTCGAGAAACCGTCCCCAGCGGGAGCCCGCCGACTTCCGGCCGACAGGCCGCTCCGGACGGGACCCGGTCGAACCGGGGGCCGCAGCGGCACTGTCCCGGGACATGTCAGCTCGGCCCTGCCTTGTAGCCGACACCGCGAACGGTCACGACGATCTCCGGCCGCTCCGGGTCCTTCTCGACCTTGGAGCGCAGCCGCTGTACGTGCACGTTGACCAGCCGGGTGTCGGCAGCGTGCCGGTAGCCCCACACCTGCTCGAGGAGCACCTCACGCGTGAACACCTGCCACGGCTTACGCGCCAGCGCGACCAGCAGGTCGAACTCCAGCGGCGTCAGCGCGATCGACTGCCCGTCCCGCTTCACGGAGTGCCCGGCCACGTCGATGACCAGGTCGCCGATGGCGAGCTGCTCCGGCGCGGGCTCCTCGGACCTCCTGAGCCGCGCCCGGATCCGGGCAACGAGCTCCTTCGGCTTGAACGGCTTCACGATGTAGTCGTCGGCGCCGGACTCCAGGCCCACGACGACATCGACGGTGTCGCTCTTCGCCGTGAGCATCACGATCGGCACCCCGGACTCCGCCCTGATCAGGCGGCAGACCTCGATGCCGTCCCGTCCGGGCAGCATCAGGTCCAGCAGCACCAGATCAGGTTTGGTCTCCCGGAATGCAGCCAGCGCCTTGTCGCCGTCGGCTACGAAAGACGGCTCAAAACCTTCACCACGCAACACGATGCCGAGCATCTCGGCCAGTGCGGTGTCGTCGTCGACGACAAGGACTCGTCCCTTCATAAACGACATCATCCCATTCTCATAACAGTGGCGAAGGCAGTGGTGAGATAGGTCACCGGCCAGTGACCTTAGTCGTAGGCGGTCGCCACTGTCTGCCCTGGCTTTCACTACAGGGCGTGACCTTTGAGAGGGTCTGTCCCACTCTGCCCGCCCGACTGGTTCCAGCCGCTATCTCACAACGACTGCGTCACCTGCCGCGACCGGGCGCACAGCTCGGCCAGCGCCTCGGCCGTCACCGGGGACACGACACCCTCCTCCGTGACGATCGCCGTCACCAGCTCCGGCGGCGTCACGTCGAACGCCGGGTTGTACGCCTGCGTCCCCAGCGGCGCCACCGGAATCCCGCCTCCGGGCTCCCCGCCCGCCACCGGCGCCTGAGGCGCGGCGAACTCGGTCACCTCGAACCCGGGCCGCTGCTCGACCTCGATGGACGCCCCGTCCGGCGTGCCCTCATCCACCGTCGTCAGCGGCGCCACCACGATGAACGGCACATGGTGATACCGCGCGAGCACCGCGAGCGGATAACTCCCCACCTTGTTCGCCACCGACCCGTCGGCCGCGATCCGGTCCGCCCCGATCAGCACCGCGTCCACTTCACCGGCGGCGAAGAGCGAGCCCGCCGCGTTGTCGGTGAGCAGGGTGTACGCCATCCCGTTGCGCGCCGCCTCGTACGCCGTCAGCCGCGCCCCCTGCAGCAGCGGCCGCGTCTCGTCCACCCACAGCCGCCTGAGCCGCCCGACCCGCTGCGCCGCGAGCGCCACCGCGAACGCCGTGCCCTCCCCGCCCGACACCAGTGCTCCGGTGTTGCAGTGCGTGAGGATGCGGTGCCCGCCACCTGGCAGCAGCTCGTCCAGCAGCGCCAGGCCTCGCTCGGCCATCCGAGCGCTGGCCTCGGCGTCCTCCTTGTGCAGCGCCCGCGCCGCACCCAGCGCCGCACCCGCCGCCTGCTCCACGTCCCCGCTGCCGGCGAGCTCCGCCCGGTACGCGTCCTGGGCCCGCCGCACACCGAGAGCGAGGTTCACCGCCGTCGGCCGGGCACCCGCCAGCGACTCCGCCGCGGCATCCACGTCGAAGCCTCGCGCGGCGGCGAGCGCGACGCCGTACGCCCCGGCGATCCCGAGCAGCGGCGCCCCGCGCACGGCGAGCGAACGGATCGCCTCCACCAAGGCGGGCGCGTCCGTACAGACCAGCTCGACCTCCTCGGCCGGCAGCCTCGTCTGGTCGAGAAGGACCAGTACGGGGCCTTCTGGTGGTTCGTCCCATCGGATCGCCGGAATCTCGATCGGCCTGCTGTCCTCGCCGGATTGCGCGTGCTGATCAGCCATACGGTCAGTCTGCCCCGTGTACGGCGGACAATTGAAGGTGCGCAGCCCATACCGCGGCCGGTACCCATCCGACCACCCCATGGCACGATGGCTGCCAACCTGCCGCCGCGACCGCGGACGGGCACCGTGAAGGAGCGACGATGAAAGACACTCCGGGCTGGGCCTCGCCCGGATCCGCCCCGTCCGACGGCCAGGAACCCGGCGCATCCGGTCCTGCCGAGCCCGCAGACCGCCCCGACCCCGCGCAGCAGCCGGTAGCGGACCCGCAGGGCCCCGGCCCGAAGTGGTCCAAGGAGCAGCCGCCACCCGGCCAGTGGTCCGCGCCGACCGGCGCACCGACGCCCGGCCAGACCCCACCGCCCCCACCGCCCGGCCCGGGCTGGGGCGCCCCTCCGGCCGGCCCCGGCGGCCCCGGCGGATACGGCGGCGGCCACCCGGGCTACGGCCCCGGCGGACACGGCGGCTGGGGAAGTGGCTGGGGCGGACCCCCACCCGCGGCCAAGCCCGGCGTGATCCCCCTGCGCCCGCTCGGCGTCGGCGAGATCCTCGACGGCGCGGTCTCCACCATGCGCACCTACTGGCGCACGGTCCTCGGCATCTCCCTGACCGTCGCCATCGTGACGGAAATCCTCGTCATCCTCCTTCAGGGCTTCGTCCTGAACGACCGCACCAGCACCGACGCCCTCAACGACCCGAGCGCCAGCCTCGACGAGCTGACCCGTGCCATGGGCGACGCCATGCTCAGCTCCAGCGTGATCTTCCTGATCTCGATGATCGGCGCGATCGTGGCAACAGCCCTGCTGACGACGGTCACCAGCCGCGCCGTGCTGGGCAAGTCGGTGACCACCCGCGAGGCCTGGAGCGACGCCCGCCCTCAGGTGCCGCGCCTCTTCGGCCTGCTCTTCCTGCTGCTTCTCATGACCTTCGGCGTGGTCTTCGCGGGCGCCCTGCCCGGCATCCTCGTGACCGCCGCCGGCTCCAGCGGCGCGGGCGTGGCACTCACCATCCTCGGCATCATCGGCGGCTTCATCGTCGCGCTGTGGCTTTGGTTCCGCTTCTCCCTCGCCTCCCCCGCGCTGATGCTGGAGAAGCAGGGCATCGTCAAGTCCCTGAGCCGTTCCGCCAAGTTGGTCCGCGGCTCCTGGTGGCGGGTCTTCGGCATCCAGTTGCTGGCCACGATCATCGCGAACATCGTCGCGGCGATCGTCGTCATCCCCTTCACGTTCCTCGCCGCCGCCCTCAGTGGCGACGCCGGCGCCAACATCCTGGACGGCACCACCGACCTCGGCTGGACGTTCCTCATCGTCAGCGGCGTCGGCTCGGTGATCGGCTCCATGATCACCTTCCCGATCACGGCCGGCGTCACCGTCCTGCTCTACATCGACCAGCGCATCCGCCGCGAGGCCCTCGACCTCGAACTGGCCCGCGCGGCCGGCGTCCAGGACTACGGCACCAACACTCCGGGGAGCTGAACGGGTGGGCTTCACGGGGGGAGTTCTCACAACGGCGTCAGCACTGCCGGACACAGCCGCACGCGCCTTCCCCGGCGCGGGCGACGCCTCGACACACACCGCGCTCAGCATCCGCGACATGTCCGTACGGGCGCTGTCGCGCTCTGCCGACACATCCATGCTGTCGCTGCTCGCCCGTTCCGACGACGAGCCGCCCCTGACGACCCCGCGCGACCCCGCGCGGGAAGCGGCCCGGCGCGAGCTGTCCAAGGGCATGTACCACGAGAACGACCCCAGCTGGTTCCAGCGCGCCCTGGACTCCTTCTGGGACTGGGTCGAGGACCTGTTCAACAGCGCCTCGACCGTGACGCCCGGAGGACCGCTCGGCCTGGTCGTCGTCATCCTGGTCATCGTGGCGGTGATCGGCGCCCTGTGGTGGCGCCTGGGCACCCCACGCCGCCAACCCACCACCTCCGCCGCCCTGTTCGACGACCGCCCCCGCAGCGCCGCCGAACACCGCGCCGCCGCCGAGGCACACGCCGCCCAGGGCCACTGGAACCAGGCCGTCCAGGAGCGCATGCGCGCCATCGTCCGCTCCCTGGAGGAACGCGCACTCCTCGACGTCCGCCCCGGCCGCACCGCGGACGAGGCCGCCGCCGAAGCGGGACGCTCCCTGCCCGCCCACACCGACCGACTGCGCGCCGCCGCCCGCGACTTCGACGACGTGACGTACGGCGGCCGGACCGCGACCCAACCGACGTACCGGCGCATCGCGGAACTCGACCGCGAGCTGGAGAACACCAAGCCCCAACTCGCGAGCAGCGCCCTCAGCACGGCGCACAACGCCCGCCAGGGAGCCGCCGAATGACCACCGAGGCCACGCTCCCCTCCACCTCGGCCTCGCCCACCGCCCGCCAGCTGTGGACCCGCGCGCGAGGTGTCGCCCTCGCCGTCGTGCTTCTGCTGACGGCCGCCGTCGTGATCGCCACGATCCGCTCCGACGCCCGGCACGGCGCCCTCGACCCACGCTCCGTCGACCCCAAGGGCAGCCGGGCGATCGCCGAACTCCTCGCCGACCGAGGCGTGGACACCCGCGTCGTCGCCACCCTGGACGAGGCACGCGCCGCGTCCGCCGCCGACACCACTCTCCTCGTCGCCGACCCCGACCTGTTGACGCACCGTCAACAATCCCAGCTGCGCTCGGCCACCACGGACACCGGCGGCCGCACCGTCCTCATCGCCCCCGGCAGCTGGTCCGTCGAACGCCTCGTCCCCGGCGTCACCGCGGACCCCGCCACCAGCCTCGACTCGGAGCTCGCCCCCGACTGCGCCCTGCCCGCCGCCAAGCGCGCCGGCACCGCAGACCTCGGCGGCGTCCGCTACACCACGACCCACCTCAACGCGGACGAGTGCTATCCCAGCGAGCGCCTGGCGACCCTCCTGCGCGTCCCGGAGACCACCGGGGACGGCGACACCGTCGTCCTCGGCGCCCCCGACATCCTGTACAACGAACGCCTCGACGAGCAGGGCAACGCCTCCCTCGCCCTCCAACTCCTCGGCTCCCGGCCCCATTTGGTCTGGTACCTCCCCTCGCTCTCCGACACGTCGGCCGCCGACGAGGACGACGAACGCAGCTTCTTCGACCTGCTCCCCTCGGGCTGGCTCTGGGGCACACTCCAGCTCTTCATCGCCGCAGCCCTGGCCGCCCTCTGGCGGGCACGCCGACTGGGCCCCCTCGTGCCCGAAAAACTCCCCGTGGCGATCCGCGCCTCCGAAACCGTCGAAGGCCGCGCCCGCCTCTACCGCAAGGCGAACGCCCGCGACCGCGCGGCCGCCGCTCTTCGCTCCACAACCCGCACGCGCCTCGCCCCCCTTGTCGGTGTCCCCGTCTCCCAGGCGCACGCGCCCGAGGCCCTGCTCCCCGCCCTGTCCGCCCACCTCCACAACCACGGAGACGGACAGGCCCTGCAGACTCTCCTCTTCGGCCCGCCGCCCGGAGACGACGCGGCACTCATCTCCCTCGCCGACCAACTCGACGCCCTCGAAAGAGAGGTACGCCGTCCATGATGGACCCGACCACTGACAACGCCGGGAACACCGGGGACCCGGGCACCGCCCGCGCATCCCTGGAAGCCCTGCGCGCCGAGATCGCCAAAGCCGTGGTCGGCCAGGACCCCGCCGTCACCGGCCTCGTCGTCGCCCTCCTCTGCCGCGGACACGTCCTACTAGAAGGAGTCCCCGGGGTCGCCAAAACGTTGCTCGTCCGCGCCCTCGCATCCGCACTCGAACTCGACACCAAGCGTGTCCAGTTCACCCCCGACCTCATGCCGAGCGACGTGACGGGCTCCCTCGTCTACGACACCCGCTCCGCCGAGTTCTCGTTCCAGCCCGGCCCGGTCTTCACCAACCTCCTCCTCGCGGACGAGATCAACCGCACCCCGCCCAAGACCCAGTCGTCCCTGCTGGAAGCCATGGAGGAACGCCAGGTCACGGTCGACGGCACGCCCCGCCCGCTCCCGGACCCCTTCCTGGTCGCGGCGACCCAGAACCCGGTCGAGTACGAGGGCACCTACCCCCTCCCCGAGGCCCAGCTGGACCGTTTCCTCCTCAAGCTCACGATCCCGCTCCCCTCCCGCCAGGACGAGATCGACGTCCTCACCCGCCACGCCGAGGGCTTCAACCCGCGCGACCTGCGCTCCGCCGGCGTACGCCCCGTAGCGGGCCCGGCCGACCTGGAAGCCGCACGCGCGGCAGTGGCCAAGACGACGATCTCCCCCGAGATCACGGCCTACGTCGTCGACATCTGCCGAGCCACCCGCGAGTCGCCGTCACTGACCCTGGGCGTCTCCCCACGCGGCGCCACGGCCCTCCTCGCCACCGCCCGCGCCTGGGCCTGGCTGACCGGCCGCGACTACGTCATCCCCGACGACGTGAAGGCCCTGGCCCTGCCCACCCTCCGCCACCGCGTACAGCTCCGCCCGGAAGCCGAGATGGAAGGCGTCACCGCAGACTCCGTCATCAACGCGATCCTCGCCCACGTCCCCGTCCCCCGCTGATGGCACTCACCGGACGCGCCGCACTCCTAGCGGCCCTGGGCTCCCTCCCCGTAGGCATCTGGGACCCCAGCTGGACAGGCATCCTCGCGGTCAACGCCCCCTTGCTGGCAGCTTGCGCCTGCGACTTCACACTCGCGGCGCCGGTACGCCAACTGCGCCTGACCCGCTCCGGCGACACCTCCGCCCGCCTGGGCGAAACGGCCGACGTGACCCTCACGATCACCAACCCGTCCCGCCGCCTCCTCCGCGCCCACCTCCGCGACGCCTGGCCCCCCAGCAGCTGGGAACCCGGCACGGAAACGGCGGCCTCCCGCCACCGCGTGACGATCCCGCCCGGAGAACGCCGCCGCATCACCACACGCCTACGCCCCACCCGCCGCGGCGACCGCCAGGCCGACCGCGTGACAATCCGCTCCTACGGCCCCCTGGGCCTCTTCTCCCGCCAGAGCACCCACAAAGTCCCCTGGACGGTACGCGTCCTCCCCCCGTTCACAAGCCGCAAGCACCTGCCCTCGAAACTGGCCCGCCTGCGCGAACTAGACGGCCGCACCAGCGTCCTCACCCGAGGCGAGGGCACGGAATTCGACAGCCTGCGCGAGTACGTCCCCGGCGACGACACCCGCTCCATCGACTGGCGCGCCACGGCCCGACAGACCACGGTCGCGGTACGCACCTGGCGCCCCGAGCGCGACCGCCACATCCTCCTCGTCCTGGACACGGGCCGAACCTCAGCAGGACGAGTCGGCGACGCCCCCCGCCTCGACGCCTCCATGGACGCAGCTCTGCTCCTGGCCGCCCTGGCCTCCCGAGCCGGCGACCGTGTCGACCTCCTCGCCTACGACCGCCGCGTACGCGCCCTGGTCCAAGGCCGCACAGCAGGTGACGTCCTGCCCTCCCTGGTCAACGCGATGGCCACACTCGAACCGGAACTGATCGAAACGGACGCCCGGGGCCTAACAGCCATGGCTCTCCGTACGGCCCCCCGCCACTCCCTGATCGTGCTGCTTACGACCCTGGACGCAGCCCCGATCGAGGAGGGCCTGCTCCCCGTCCTCTCCCAGCTCACCCAACGCCACACAGTCCTGCTCGCATCAGTGGCGGACCCGCACATCGCACGCATGGCAACGGCCCGCGGAAACACGGACGCCGTCTACGAGGCCGCAGCCGCCGCCCAAGCCCAGAACGAGCGCCACCGCACAGCGGACCAACTCCGCCGACACGGCGTCACAGTCGTCGACGCAACACCGGAAGACTTGGCGCCGGCTCTCGCAGACGCATACCTGGCCCTCAAGACAGCAGGCCGCCTGTAACTGGAAGGTATATAGGCCCTTCTACAAGAGGGCCTATACACGGCGCCTGAAACGCAGAAAGGCCCACGCCATACGGCGTGGGCCTTTCCTAAAATTTGTTCGGCGGCGTCCTACTCTCCCACAGGGTCCCCCCTGCAGTACCATCGGCGCTGTAAGGCTTAGCTTCCGGGTTCGGAATGTAACCGGGCGTTTCCCTCACGCTATAACCACCGAAACACTATGAAACTGTCAGCCGCACCGCATGTGGCCATACGGGGCTGTTCGTGGTTTCAGAACCAACACAGTGGACGCGAGCAACTGAGGACAAGCCCTCGGCCTATTAGTACCGGTCACCTCCACACGTTACCGTGCTTCCAGATCCGGCCTATCAACCCAGTCGTCTACTGGGAGCCTTACCCCATCAAGTGGGTGGGAATACTCATCTCGAAGCAGGCTTCCCGCTTAGATGCTTTCAGCGGTTATCCCTCCCGAACGTAGCCAACCAGCCATGCCCTTGGCAGAACAACTGGCACACCAGAGGTTCGTCCGTCCCGGTCCTCTCGTACTAGGGACAGCCCTTCTCAATATTCCTGCGCGCGCAGCGGATAGGGACCGAACTGTCTCACGACGTTCTAAACCCAGCTCGCGTACCGCTTTAATGGGCGAACAGCCCAACCCTTGGGACCGACTCCAGCCCCAGGATGCGACGAGCCGACATCGAGGTGCCAAACCATCCCGTCGATATGGACTCTTGGGGAAGATCAGCCTGTTATCCCCGGGGTACCTTTTATCCGTTGAGCGACGGCGCTTCCACAAGCCACCGCCGGATCACTAGTCCCGACTTTCGTCCCTGCTCGACCCGTCGGTCTCACAGTCAAGCTCCCTTGTGCACTTACACTCAACACCTGATTGCCAACCAGGCTGAGGGAACCTTTGGGCGCCTCCGTTACTCTTTAGGAGGCAACCGCCCCAGTTAAACTACCCATCAGACACTGTCCCTGATCCGGATCACGGACCCAGGTTAGACATCCAGCACGACCAGACTGGTATTTCAACGACGACTCCCCCTGAACTGGCGTCCAGAGTTCACAGTCTCCCAGCTATCCTACACAAGCCGAACCGAACACCAATATCAAACTGTAGTAAAGGTCCCGGGGTCTTTCCGTCCTGCTGCGCGAAACGAGCATCTTTACTCGTAGTGCAATTTCACCGGGCCTATGGTTGAGACAGTCGAGAAGTCGTTACGCCATTCGTGCAGGTCGGAACTTACCCGACAAGGAATTTCGCTACCTTAGGATGGTTATAGTTACCACCGCCGTTTACTGGCGCTTAAGTTCTCAGCTTCGCCCAGACGAATCTGAGCTAACCGGTCCCCTTAACGTTCCAGCACCGGGCAGGCGTCAGTCCGTATACATCGCCTTACGGCTTCGCACGGACCTGTGTTTTTAGTAAACAGTCGCTTCTCGCTGGTCTCTGCGGCCACCCCCAGCTCGGAGAGCAAGTCTCCTCACCAGACGTGGCCCCCCTTCTCCCGAAGTTACGGGGGCATTTTGCCGAGTTCCTTAACCATAGTTCACCCGAACGCCTCGGTATTCTCTACCTGACCACCTGAGTCGGTTTAGGGTACGGGCCGCCATGAAACTCGCTAGAGGCTTTTCTCGACAGCATAGGATCATCCACTTCACCACAATCGGCTCGGCATCAGGTCTCACCCTGTATGAGTGGCGGATTTGCCTACCACTCGGGCTACACCCTTACCCCGGGACAACCACCGCCCGGGATGGACTACCTTCCTGCGTCACCCCATCACTCACCTACTACCAGCTCGGGTCACCGGCTCCACCACTCCGACCTCGTCCGAAGACTCAGCCGGCGGCTTCACGGGCTTAGCATCACTGGATTCGATGTTTGACGCTTCACAGCGGGTACCGGAATATCAACCGGTTATCCATCGACTACGCCTGTCGGCCTCGCCTTAGGTCCCGACTTACCCTGGGCAGATCAGCTTGACCCAGGAACCCTTAGTCAATCGGCGCACACGTTTCTCACGTGTGAATCGCTACTCATGCCTGCATTCTCACTCGTGAACCGTCCACCACTGCCTTCCGGCGCGGCTTCACCCGGCACACGACGCTCCCCTACCCATCCATACGGGCGTTGGCCCTGTTGTATGAATGACACGACTTCGGCGGTACGCTTGAGCCCCGCTACATTGTCGGCGCGGAATCACTAGACCAGTGAGCTATTACGCACTCTTTCAAGGGTGGCTGCTTCTAAGCCAACCTCCTGGTTGTCTCTGCGACTCCACATCCTTTCCCACTTAGCGTACGCTTAGGGGCCTTAGTCGATGCTCTGGGCTGTTTCCCTCTCGACCATGGAGCTTATCCCCCACAGTCTCACTGCCGCGCTCTCACTTACCGGCATTCGGAGTTTGGCTAAGGTCAGTAACCCGGTAGGGCCCATCGCCTATCCAGTGCTCTACCTCCGGCAAGAAACACACGACGCTGCACCTAAATGCATTTCGGGGAGAACCAGCTATCACGGAGTTTGATTGGCCTTTCACCCCTAACCACAGGTCATCCCCCAGGTTTTCAACCCTGGTGGGTTCGGTCCTCCACGAAGTCTTACCTCCGCTTCAACCTGCCCATGGCTAGATCACTCCGCTTCGGGTCTTGAGCGCGCTACTAAATCGCCCTATTCGGACTCGCTTTCGCTACGGCTTCCCCACACGGGTTAACCTCGCAACACACCGCAAACTCGCAGGCTCATTCTTCAAAAGGCACGCAGTCACGAGACATGCAAGCACATATCCGACGCTCCCACGGCTTGTAGGCACACGGTTTCAGGTACTATTTCACTCCCCTCCCGGGGTACTTTTCACCATTCCCTCACGGTACTATCCGCTATCGGTCACCAGGGAATATTTAGGCTTAGCGGGTGGTCCCGCCAGATTCACACGGGATTTCTCGGGCCCCGTGCTACTTGGGTGTCTCTCAAACGAGCCGCTGACGTTTCGACTACGGGGGTCTTACCCTCTACGCCGGACCTTTCGCATGTCCTTCGCCTACATCAACGGTTTCTGACTCGTCTCACAGCCGGCAGACTGTAAAAGAGAGATCCCACAACCCCGCATACGCAACCCCTGCCGGGTCTCACACGTATACGGTTTGGCCTCATCCAGTTTCGCTCGCCACTACTCCCGGAATCACGGTTGTTTTCTCTTCCTGCGGGTACTGAGATGTTTCACTTCCCCGCGTTCCCTCCACTTGCCCTATGTGTTCAGACAAGGGTGACAGCCCATGACGACTGCCGGGTTTCCCCATTCGGAAACCCCCGGATCAAAGCCTGGTTGACGACTCCCCGGGGACTATCGTGGCCTCCCACGTCCTTCATCGGTTCCTGGTGCCAAGGCATCCACCGTGCGCCCTTAAAAACTTGGCCACAGATGCTCGCGTCCACTGTGCAGTTCTCAAACAACGACCAGTACACCGTCACACACCACCCTGTGGTGCTTCACCGGCGCCGGCACTGAGGTCGGGATCAAATCCGTACCCTCAGATACCCAACAGCGTGCCCGGCACGATCAGTTGACCAGATCAGCGTTCCACGCCCCGAGGGGCAGTACTAGCGCCTGATCCATCCTGGATCGTGCCGAATAATCAACGTTCCACCCATGAGCAACCAGCATCAGACATTCGCTGATGTACTGGCCTCTGACCAACCGGAGTTGGTGAGAAGTGCTCCTTAGAAAGGAGGTGATCCAGCCGCACCTTCCGGTACGGCTACCTTGTTACGACTTCGTCCCAATCGCCAGTCCCACCTTCGACAGCTCCCTCCCACAAGGGGTTGGGCCACCGGCTTCGGGTGTTACCGACTTTCGTGACGTGACGGGCGGTGTGTACAAGGCCCGGGAACGTATTCACCGCAGCAATGCTGATCTGCGATTACTAGCAACTCCGACTTCATGGGGTCGAGTTGCAGACCCCAATCCGAACTGAGACAGGCTTTTTGAGATTCGCTCCACCTCACGGTATCGCAGCTCATTGTACCTGCCATTGTAGCACGTGTGCAGCCCAAGACATAAGGGGCATGATGACTTGACGTCGTCCCCACCTTCCTCCGAGTTGACCCCGGCGGTCTCCTGTGAGTCCCCATCACCCCGAAGGGCATGCTGGCAACACAGAACAAGGGTTGCGCTCGTTGCGGGACTTAACCCAACATCTCACGACACGAGCTGACGACAGCCATGCACCACCTGTACACCGACCACAAGGGGGCGCCTGTCTCCAGACGTTTCCGGTGTATGTCAAGCCTTGGTAAGGTTCTTCGCGTTGCGTCGAATTAAGCCACATGCTCCGCTGCTTGTGCGGGCCCCCGTCAATTCCTTTGAGTTTTAGCCTTGCGGCCGTACTCCCCAGGCGGGGAACTTAATGCGTTAGCTGCGGCACCGACGACGTGGAATGTCGCCAACACCTAGTTCCCACCGTTTACGGCGTGGACTACCAGGGTATCTAATCCTGTTCGCTCCCCACGCTTTCGCTCCTCAGCGTCAGTAATGGCCCAGAGATCCGCCTTCGCCACCGGTGTTCCTCCTGATATCTGCGCATTTCACCGCTACACCAGGAATTCCGATCTCCCCTACCACACTCTAGCTAGCCCGTATCGAATGCAGACCCGGGGTTAAGCCCCGGGCTTTCACACCCGACGTGACAAGCCGCCTACGAGCTCTTTACGCCCAATAATTCCGGACAACGCTTGCGCCCTACGTATTACCGCGGCTGCTGGCACGTAGTTAGCCGGCGCTTCTTCTGCAGGTACCGTCACTTTCGCTTCTTCCCTGCTGAAAGAGGTTTACAACCCGAAGGCCGTCATCCCTCACGCGGCGTCGCTGCATCAGGCTTTCGCCCATTGTGCAATATTCCCCACTGCTGCCTCCCGTAGGAGTCTGGGCCGTGTCTCAGTCCCAGTGTGGCCGGTCGCCCTCTCAGGCCGGCTACCCGTCGTCGCCTTGGTGAGCCATTACCTCACCAACAAGCTGATAGGCCGCGGGCTCATCCTTCACCGCCGGAGCTTTTAACCCCCGTCCAGGAGGACAGGAGTGTTATCCGGTATTAGACCCCGTTTCCAGGGCTTGTCCCAGAGTGAAGGGCAGATTGCCCACGTGTTACTCACCCGTTCGCCACTAATCCCCACCGAAGTGGTTCATCGTTCGACTTGCATGTGTTAAGCACGCCGCCAGCGTTCGTCCTGAGCCAGGATCAAACTCTCCGTGAATGTTTACCGGTAATCCGGTGCACACACACGAGAGCGGAACCAGGAGAGGAATAGTCTCCCGGTTCACAGCGTCCTCGCTGTGTTATTTCAAAGGAACCTCGCCCCAACCGAACGGTTGGAGACGGGGTATCAACATATCTGGCGTTGATTTTTGGCACGCTGTTGAGTTCTCAAGGAACGGACGCTTCCTTTGTACTCACCCTCTCGGGCTTTCCTCCGGGCTTTTCCCTTCGGTCTTGCGTTTCCGACTCTATCAGATCTTTCCGATCCGATTTCCTCGGTGCTTTCCAGGTTCGCGCTTTCGCGTTTCCCTTTCCGGCGGTTCCGACTTTATCAGAAGTTTCGGGCCGGACTGACCGGCCGTTCATTTCCGAAATCATCGGGAGGGGGCTTCTTGGGAATCGAAGTTCCACTGAAGCAGACAGACACTCACTCTGCCCGATGGGACTATATCCACTTCCAGGCAACTGTTCGAATCTACCTCCCCACTCGCTCCGTGTCAACGGCTTTTGTGGGGCGAAGAGGAGACTAGCAGCTCAACAGGTGTGCACGCACATCAGGCGGCCGTCGGAACGGCGGCGCTGCGTTCGGCCTCATCGAGGTCGCCCGTGTCTCCGGCGCGGGCGGCACGGCCGCCGAGGACAAATACGTATGCAAGGAAGGCCAGTTCGGCGACGACGCCGATGGTGATGCGTGCCCAGGTGGGCAGGCCCGACGGGGTGACGAAGCCTTCGATGGCGCCGGATACGAAGAGGACTAGCGCTAGGCCGATTGCCATGCCGATCGCGGCGCGGCCTTCCTCGGCGAGGGCCACGCGTCGGGTGCGGGGGCCGGGGTCGATGAGGGTCCAGCCGAGACGCAGGCCGGTGCCGGCGGCTACGAAGACCGCAGTCAGTTCGAGGAGGCCGTGCGGGAGGACGAGGCCGAGGAAGGTGTCCAGGCGTCCTGCTGAGGACATCAGGCCGAAGCCGACACCGAGGTTCAACATGTTCTGGAAGAGGATCCAGAGGACCGGGAGGCCCAGGAAGACGCCGAGGATCAGGCAGAGGGCGGCTGCCCAGGCGTTGTTCGTCCAGACCTGGGCCGCGAAGGAGGCCGCGGGGTGGCTGGAGTAGTACGTCTCGTACTGGCCGCCGGGGCGGGTGAGCTCGCGTAGTTCGCTGGGGGCCGCGATGGTGGCCTGTACCTCGGGGTGGGTGCCTATCCACCAGCCCAGGAGGGCCGCTACGAGAGTGGACAGGAGTGCCGTAGGTACCCACCAGTGGCGCGCGCGGTAGACCGCGGCGGGGAAGCCGTAGGCCAGGAAGCGGGTGACGTCTCGCCAGGAGGCGCGGCGGGTGCCTGTGACCGCGCTACGCGCGCGTGCCACCAGTTGGCTCAGCCGGCCCGTCAGCTGGGGGTCGGGTGCGCTGGACTGGATCAGGGACAGGTGGGTGGCAGTGCGCTGGTAGAGGACGACGAGTTCGTCGGCCTCGGCGCCGGTCAGTCGGCGCTGACGCCCGAGCAGGGCGTCGAGGCGGTCCCACTCGGCGCGGTGGGCGGTGACGAAGACGTCGAGGTCCATCTGCTTTCCTGCTCCCCGGCTGTTCGTCGGCGACTCGTCGTTGGACGTCAGCTTGTCGTACTGCGGCGCGATGCGCCCTCAGCTTGGCAGACTGGCCATTCCGAGGGCAGGTCAGGGGAAGGACGGTCGGCGTGAGTGAGCTGGTGACGGGCGAGGCGGTGGCGCTGGAGTTGCGCCCTGCAAAGCTGCCCAGCAGGGCGCTGGCGGTGCTGCTCGATCTGGCCGTGGCCTTGATCGCCTACCTCGTCGTGACGACGGGCGTCGTGATCGCCACCGCCTCTCTGGACGAGGCCGCGCAGACCGCGCTGTCGATCGCCATGTTCGTGTTGCTGCTGGTCGGCGGGCCTATCGCGGTCGAGACGCTCAGTCATGGGCGTTCGCTCGGGAAGTTGGCCTGCGGGCTGCGGGTGGTGCGGGACGACGGCGGGCCGATCCGGTTCCGGCATGCGCTGGTGCGGGGTCTCATCGGTGTGATCGAGATTCTGATGACGCTCGGGGTTGTCGCCGTCATCGCTTCGCTGGTGTCCGCGCGCGGGCGGCGGCTCGGTGACGTGTTCGCCGGGACTCTCGTCGTTCGGGAGCGCATCCCCGTGACGCGTACGGGATTCGTGCCGCCGCCTCCCCCGTGGTTGGCCGGGCGGTTCGCCGGGCTCGACTTGTCGGCGGTGCCCGATGGTCTGTGGCTGGCCATTCGCCAGTACCTGACGCGGATGCAGCAGCTCGATCCGCAGGTCGGCTGGAGCATGGCGGAGCGGCTCGCGACGGACCTCGCGGGGCGCACGGGCGCTCCGGCGCCGCACGACGTGCCTCCGGCCGCCTATCTGGCCGCGGTTCTTCAGGAGCGGCAGGCTCGGGAGGCGCGGCGCGCCTTCGGTAATGGGGCGGCTATGGCTGCCCCGACACCCCCGGCGCCTGCCGCGTACGGCGGAGGCGTTGCTGCTCCGGTCGGAGTTCCGTATGTGCCCCCGGCCGGGGTTCCGTACGTGCCACAGGCCGGTGCGGAGCATTCACGAGTCGCGCCTGACGTCGTACGGCAGCCGGCTCCTCCGGTGCCGCAGGACGAGCCGCCTGCCACGGGCTTCGCTCCCCCCGCCTGAGCGGATCAGGCCAGCGGGGACGGTGGTGACTCCAGGTCCTCCAGTTCGATGCCTGGTGCCGAGAGGACTACGTCGCCGGCGATGTGCACGGTGTGCTGCTCCCCCGTGTCCAGGGCTGTGACCTGGTATTCGTCCACGGTCAGGGGGCCGTTGTCAGTGGCGTGTGTTTGTCTTTCCACCAAGGCCCAGGACTGGTCCACGGTGCGCGGGGCGAGGACCGGATCCGTGAAGGCCACGAGGCGGACGCGGGTTGCCGAGCCCGAAGGGGTGAGGCGGAGGAGACGGGTGGTGGCGATGAGGAACGCGGGGGACGTGCCGGTGAAGGCGTGGGCGCGCACATTGCCTTCCGTGGCGTGGACTCCCGTGGGGTCGGTGCGGACCCAGGTGACGCCGTCCAGGGCGGCGCCGCGTACTTGCCAGCCGCCGGCGTGGAGTTCGAGGCGGATAGGGCGGCCGAGTTCGTCCAGGGCGAGGTCGACGGAGCCGCTGTGATCGCCCGCGGGGGTGGTCAGCTGGGCGACGTAGCGCCAGCCGGAAGGGCCGGGGGCGCAGTGGAAGTGTTCTTCTGCGAGGGGGGTGTGATCGTGCGGATCGTGGAGCGAATAACGGCCGCGGGGCATCGGGGTCCTGGGGGCTGACGGACGGGCTGGTCCCGGCCACTTCGGCAGATGAGGCTACGTGGGCCGGCCATGCGGGCCAAAGAGGCAGGCCCCCGGCACGGGGGTGCGGGGGCCTGCCTCGGAGGTACTGCCGCTGCGAAGCGGGGCGCGGCGAGCGATGGACCGCTGTCACCGCTGGTTGCCGTACGAGTGTCGTCGTACGGCAACCCGGCTCGGACGGTCCGGCTCGGCGGCGCCGCGGGCCGCGCGGAGCCGGCTCGGCTCAGTAGCGGTAGTGGTCCGACTTGTACGGGCCCTCGACCTCGACGCCGATGTAGGCGGCCTGCTCCGGGCGGAGCGTCGTCAGCTTCACGCCGAGCGAGTCCAGGTGGAGGCGGGCGACCTTCTCGTCCAGGTGCTTGGGCAGCGTGTACACACCGGTCGGGTAGGCCTCCGGCTTGGTGAACAGCTCGATCTGCGCCAGCGTCTGGTCGGCGAAGGAGTTGGACATCACGAAGGACGGGTGACCGGTCGCGTTGCCCAGGTTCAGCAGGCGGCCCTCGGAGAGGACGATGAGCACCTTGCCGTCGGAGAAGGTCCAGGTGTGGACCTGCGGCTTGACCTCGTCCTTGACGATGCCCGGGACCTTGGCGAGGCCGGCCATGTCGATCTCGTTGTCGAAGTGACCGATGTTGCCGACGATCGCCTGGTGCTTCATCTTGGCCATGTCCGAGGCCATGATGATGTCCTTGTTGCCGGTGGTGGTGATGAAGATGTCGGCCTTGTCGACGACCTCGTCGAGGGTCGTGACCTGGTAGCCGTCCATCGCCGCCTGGAGGGCGCAGATCGGGTCGATCTCGGTGATGATCACCCGGGCGCCCTGGCCGCGCAGCGACTCCGCGCAGCCCTTGCCCACGTCGCCGTAGCCGCAGACGACCGCGGTCTTGCCGCCGATCAGGACGTCGGTGGCGCGGTTGATGCCGTCGATGAGCGAGTGGCGGCAGCCGTACTTGTTGTCGAACTTCGACTTGGTCACGGCGTCGTTCACGTTGATCGCCGGGAACAGGAGGTCGCCGTCGCGCTGCATCTCGTACAGGCGGTGGACGCCGGTCGTGGTCTCCTCGGTGACACCGCGGATCTCGGACGCCAGCTGGGTCCACTTCTGCGAGCCGTCCGTGATGGTGCGGTGCAGGAGTTCGAGGATGACGCGGTGCTCGTCGGACTCGGCGGTGTCGACGTCCGGGACCTTGCCGTCCTTCTCGTACTCGACGCCCTTGTGGACGAGGAGGGTGGCGTCACCGCCGTCGTCCAGGATCATGTTCGGGCCGCCGGTGGGGGTGTTCGGCCAGGTCAGGGCCTGCTCCGTGCACCACCAGTACTCCTCCAGGGTCTCGCCCTTCCAGGCGAAGACCGGGACGCCCTGCGGGTTCTCGGGCGTGCCGTTCGGGCCGACGGCGATCGCGGCGGCGGCGTGGTCCTGGGTGGAGAAGATGTTGCAGGACGCCCAGCGGACCTCGGCGCCGAGGGCGACCAGGGTCTCGATGAGGACGGCGGTCTGCACCGTCATGTGCAGGGAGCCGGTGACGCGGGCGCCGGCGAGCGGCTGGGCCTCGGCGTACTCCTTGCGGATCGCCATCAGGCCGGGCATCTCATGCTCGGCGAGGGTGATCTCCTTGCGGCCGAACGCGGCCAGGGAGAGGTCGGCGACCTTGAAGTCCTGTCGGTTCTCGACAGTCGTCATTACGAGCTGCTCCTCGGGGTTGGGTCGAGGGTGGGTACGGCTGGTCTGCGCGGCGGCGGACACCGGGGTGCCCGAAGAGGACACAGGCATGCCCGCGTACGCGCAGCGCAGTCCGTCGGAGGCCCTCTCTCCCTCGGCCGGTCCTTGTCGGGACCGCCCGACCGCCATCAGCAGCGACGTCTGGCTCTGTCCCAAGCTACACCGGGACGCCCGGCCGCCCCCAGTCCACCTCCGAACAGATCGAGCCATCAAGGGGTTCCAGGGCGGGCGAGGAGAGAGGCCGCTCGGAGGCCGGCGGCAGGTCAGGTGACGGTCGCGTGGGGGAGCGATAACAGGACACCAACGAACGGTTCACAGGTGGCGGCAGACCGGGACGTTCCGGGAACTCCGGCCCTATGAGCCTGCGGGGAGGTGCGGCAGGATGCCTGGAGATCGGAACAGCTGATCGATCTTGCGGGCGCCCGGGACGGCGTTTCCGCACGACAAAGGCGTTAGGAGATCGACGTGACCATTCCGGCCGGCCCTCCCCCCACGGGCGGCGGCGACGGCGAGCAGCAGCGGTTGAGGCTGCTCGCCGTGACCGCGTGCCCGACCGGCATCGCCCACACGTACATGGCGGCTGAAAAGCTCGCACAGGCCGCCGAGAGCCGCGGCATCGACATGAAGGTGGAGACGCAGGGATCCATCGGGGCTGAAAACGTTCTCGATGACAACGATGTCAAACATGCCGACGGCGTCATCGTCGCCGCGGACAAGGATGTGGACCTGAGCCGTTTCGCGGGCAAGCGGGTACTGACCGTGGGCGTGGCCGAGGGCATTCGTCACCCGGAGCAGCTGATCGAGCGTGTGATGTCGGCGCCGGTGCACACACCGGGGGGTGCCCCCACGGCCCCCGCGTCCGGCGGCAAGGAACGGAGCGTCGGGTACAAGGCGCTGATGAACGGGGTCAGTTACATGATCCCGTTCGTCGTGGTCGGCGGGCTGCTGATCGCGATCTCGCTGTCGCTCGGCGGGCACACGGACCCGTCGGGCGGTCTGGTCATCCCGAAGGACTCCTTCTGGATGGACATCAACAACATCGGCGTCATCGGCTTCACGCTGATGGTGCCGATCCTGTCCGGTTACATCGCCTACGCCATCGGCGATCGGCCCGCGCTCGTGCCCGGCATGGTCGGTGGCTGGATCGCCAACACCGGTGAGCTGTACGACTCCAAGGCAGGCGCCGGGTTCATCGGCGCGATCGTGACCGGGTTCCTCGCCGGGTACCTGGTGTTGTGGATCAAGAAGGTCCCGGTCCCGAAGTTCGCGCGGCCGATCATGCCGATCATCGTGATCCCGATCGTGGCGACCACCGCGCTCGGCATGTTCTTCATCTACGTCATCGGCAAGCCGATCTCCTGGGTGTTCGAGAACCTGACCGACTGGCTCAGCGGGATGACCGGCACGAGCGCGATCCTGCTTGGGGCGATTCTGGGCCTCATGATCGCGTTCGACATGGGCGGGCCGGTCAACAAGACGGCGTTCCTGTTCGGCGCCGGGCTCATCGCGACCGGCAACCAGACGGTCATGGGGATGTGCGCGGCCGCGATCCCGGTCATGCCGCTCGGGCAGGGCCTGGCCACGCTGATACGGAAGCGGCTGTACACCGAGCAGGAGCGGGAGACCGGGCTGGCCTCGCTGTTCATGGGCTGCTTCGGCATCTCCGAGGGCGCGATCCCGTTCGCCGCGGCGCGGCCCGCGCAGGTCATCCCCGCCAACATGCTGGGCGGCGCGGTCGCCGGTGCGATCGCCGGGGTCGCCGGCGTCGAGGACGCGGTGCCGCACGGCGGGCCGATCGTGGCCGTGCTGGGTGCGGTGAGCGGGGTGCCGATGTTCTTCGTGGCGGTGGTGATCGGTTCGGCCGTCACCGCGCTGACCACGGTCGCCCTCGTCGACCTGGGCGAGCGCAGGCGGCGCGTAGAAGCGGGCCTCGCGTTGGGCGTGGGTGCGCGTGAGGCTGTGCTGGTGGGCGCCGGGGTCGGGGCTACGGGTGCCGACGCCGGCGCTGGTACCGGAACGGGCGCGGGCGGTGGCGGTGACGGTGGCGCCGGCGCAGGGGGCGTGCCGAAGCAGGCCGGCCCGGCTGAGTCCGCCGACGCCGCTGTGCCGGGCAACCGTGCCGACGGGGCCGAGGTGGCCGACTCGACCGAGGTCGCTGACACGGCCGAGGTCGCTGACATGGCCGAGCCTGCTGACGAGGCCGAAGTCGGCGGCGGCTCCGGCGACGTCCTCTCCGGCTATCTCACCGAGCAGACCGTGAAGGTTCGGCTCGGGGCCGCCGACAAGGAGGCCGCGATCCGTGAGATGGCGGAGCTGCTGGGGCGGACCGGGAAGGTCGTGGATCCGGAGGAGCTCGTCGCGACGGCGCTGCGTCGGGAGGCGCAGGGGACGACCGGGCTCGGTGAGGAGATCGCGATTCCGCATGCCAAGACGGATGCGGTGAGTGCGCCGGTCGTCGGTTTCGCGCGGTCCGCTGAGGGTGTCGAGTGGGGCTCGCCGGACGGTACGAAGGCGAGGCTCGTGTTCATGATCGCCGTACCGGAGGCTGCCGCGGGCGACGAGCATCTGCGGATTCTGGCGCTGCTGTCGCGGAAGTTGATGAACGCGGAGTTCCGGGACCGGCTGCTGGCGGCGCCGGACGAGTCGGCCGTGCTCGGGGTGCTGCGCGAGGTCGGATAGCCGCGTCGAGCGGGTCCGCCTCAAGGGGGCGAAGGCGGGCCCGCACCGTTGGCCGCGTCGGGCGGGTCCGCGTCCGTGGCTCGGGGGCGGGCCCGCACCGCCGGGTCACGCACCACCGGGTCACACACCGCCGGGTCACGCACCGCCTGGTCACGCACCGCCGGATCACGCACCGCCGGATCACGCATCACCGGGTCACGCACCACCGGGTCACGGAGGCCAGCTACGCTCCCGCGCGCGGAGGGCCACCAGGCGACGGGCCCTGTGAGGAGAGGTCGTATGGGGAGGGGTGCAATGTCCGGGGCTGGGCGAAGACTTGGGGTCGCGGGCGTCGTAGTGGGGCTGCTGGGGCTGGTGTTGGGGCTCGGCGGGCTCGCGTATGCGCGGGCCGGGTTCGGCGGCGCCGTGGTGTCGAGCGAGAGCATGACGCCGACGTACGGGCCGGGTGACCGGATCTTCTACGAGCGGGCCGACGGGAGCGAGGTGCGGCGCGGGGACGTCGTGCTGCTCTCGGCGCCGGACCGGTACGGGTTCGACGGGCTGGTGGTCAAGCGGGTCATCGGCGTGGGCGGCGACCGCGTGGCCTGCTGCACCGGGACGGGGACGGCCGCGCGCGTCACCGTGAACGGGAAGCCGATCGAGGAGCCGTATCTGAAGGGCGGGGAGGCGGGCGGGTTCGGGATTCCGGCCTACGACGTCCGGGTTCCCGAAGGGCGGCTGTTCCTGCTGGGTGACAACCGGGGGAACGCCCGTGATTCGCGGGCGTTTCTCGACGACCGGGGTGGCACCTTCGCCGAGTCCGGGATCCGCGGGCGCACGAGCGACAGCTATGCCGTGCCCGCCCTCATCGGTAAGGCGATCATGCTCGGGGTGGTGCTTGTGCTGGTCGCAGTCGGGCTGGGGATCGCCGCCCGGGTCGTACGGCGGCGCGGGCCCGCTCCGGTTCCGGTCGCCCCGAACCGGCACCTGCCGGCCTGACGCCCGGACCTGCACAGCGTCAAGGGCAGCGCGGCGATGACAACGGGGCCCGCCGATCGACTCGGCGGGCCCCGTCACCGTACGGGTCAGTGCTCGGTGCCGTGCTGTGCCGGGCCGCCCGGTGTCGCCTCGCGGTCGGCGCCCTTGGCCGCTTCGGCCTCGCTGTAGATGTCGGGCTCCAGGTAGATGACGCGGGCGATCGGGACGGCCTCGCGGATGCGCGCCTCGGCGGCGTCGATGGCGGCGGCGACCTCGGCGGCCGTGTCGTCGTGCTTCACCGCGATCTTGGCGGCCACCAGGAGTTCCTCGGGGCCGAGGTGGAGCGTGCGCATGTGGATGATCCGGGTGACGACCTCGCCGTCGACGGCGGCGGCCTCGATCTTCTCGACGTCCTCGACGCCCGCCGCCTCACCGAGCAGCAGCGACTTGGTCTCGATGGCCAGGACGACCGCGATCAGGACGAGCAGGATGCCGATGCAGACGGTGCCGATGCCGTCCCAGACGCCGTCGCCGGTGAGCAGGGCCAGGCCGACGCCGCCCAGGGCCAGGACCAGACCGACCAGCGCGCCGAGGTCCTCCAGGAGCACGACGGGCAGCTCGGGGGCCTTCGCGTGGCGGACGAACTCCTTCCACGACTTCCTGCCCCGCAGGACGTTCGACTCCTTGATGGCCGTACGGAAGGAGAAGGACTCGGCGATGATCGCGAAGACGAGGACGCCCACCGGCCAGTACCAGTGCTCGATCTCGTGCGGGTGCTTGATCTTCTCGTAGCCCTCGTAGAGGGCGAACATGCCACCGACGGAGAAGAGGATGATCGAGACGAGGAAGGCGTAGATGTAGCGCTCACGGCCGTAGCCGAAGGGGTGCTGCGGGGTCGCCTCGCGCTGCGCCTTCTTGCCGCCGACCAGCAGCAGGGCCTGGTTGCCGGAGTCCGCGAGCGAGTGCACGCCCTCGGCGAGCATCGACGACGACCCGCTGAACGCGAACGCCACGAACTTCGATGCCGCGATCGCGAGGTTGGCGGCGAGTGCCGCCACGATCGCCCTGGTTCCGCCTGACGCGCTCATGTGTCGCGTTGTCCCTTCGCCTTCGTAGCCTTCGTGGCGTTCGCAGCCCTCGCGGCCTCTCGGCCCGCATGGCTTCGTACGTACGCCGCCCGGGGCGTCGCCGAGGGGAGCCTCGCCCCCGATCGGCTTTGCCCGTCCTTTGCCGGTGGGCCATTGTTGCAGCCCGGTCCGACGGTGGCGCGCCGGGTCGTGAGATGCCCTCGGTCAGGCGACGACCGTGGCCCGGAAGACCGTACCGGCCCCGGACACTTCGGCCTTTTCGCCCGCCGGTACGAACACGGAGCGGCCCGGCGTCAGTTCGTGCTCCCCGGCGCGGACGGCTCCGGCCGTGCAGAGCAGGATCTGCGGGGTCGCGCGGGTGAGGTCGTGGGCGGTGGTGCCCTCCGGGAGGACGTACCGGGACAGCCGGAACTCGTCGATCGGGGTCTCGTAGACCTCCTCGCCGTCCGGGGCCGCCTCGGGGCGAAGCACTCCCGCGTCGCCCGCCTCGAAGCGCACGATGCGCAGGAGTTCGGGGACGTCGACGTGCTTCGGGGTCAGGCCGCAGCGCAGGACGTTGTCGGAGTTGGCCATGATCTCCACGCCGAGGCCGTTGAGGTAGGCGTGCGGGATGCCGGCGCCGAGGAACAGGGCCTCGCCGGGCTGGAGTCGGACGTGGTTGAGCAGCATGGCCGCGATGACGCCCGGGTCGCCGGGGTAGTGGTGCGCGATGTCGGCGTACGGGGCGTACTCGCCGCCGAGGCGGGAGCAGGCGGCCGCGGCCTCGGCGACGGTGTGGGCCATCTCGTCCGGGTCGGCGCTGAGGATCGCGGTGAGCACCTCGCGCAGGGCCGCTTCCTCGGGGTGGGCGTGCAGCAGGTCGACGTACGGCTTGAGGGAGTCGACACCGAGGCCGTCCAGCAGGTCGGCGGTGCGCAGCGGGTCGCGGAAGCCGCACAGGCCGTCGAACTCGGTGAGCGCGCAGATCAGTTCGGGCTTGTGGTTGGCGTCCTTGTAGTTGCGGTGCCCGGCGTCCACGGGGATGCCGCGGGCCTCCTCGTCCGCGTAACCCTCCTTGGCCTGCTCCAGATCGGGGTGCACCTGGAGGGAGAGCGGGGCGCCGGCGGCGAGGATCTTGAGCAGGAACGGCAGGTGCGGCCCGAACTTGGCCACCGCCGATGCACCCAGCTCGCGCTCCGGGCCGGCCTCGATCACCTCGACGAGCGTGCCCCGCCCGGTGCGCGACGGCGCGCCCGGGTGCGCGCCCATCCACATCTCCGCCTGCGGTTCACCGGTCGGCTCGACGCCGAGGAGCTTCGGGATCGCGGTGGTGGAACCCCAGGCGTAGGGGCGGACGGTGTTGTCGAGGCGGTCCATGCGGTTGTCTGCCTGCTCTCTGCGGGTAGGCGGGGTCTCTTCGGGGAGGACGCCGGTTCGCCTGGTGTACGACTGCCGGTTGCGCCGTCGTACGACTGTGGGGGCGTCCAGGGACAGATCAGGCCCCCGAGGCGAGCGCCAGGTAAACGGCGGCGAAATCCGTGATGGCGATCAGTTCGGCGAGGGTCTCCAGCTCACCGCCGGGTTCCGGCTCCAGCTCGCTGATCGGTGCGTCGTGGCTGAGGGCGAGGTCACGGGCGCTGGGCGCGGCGGTGAGGCCGCCGATCGGCCGGTCCCGCAGCAGGACCACGCGCGCGTGCAGGGCCGGTGTCTCCTCGACGCGGTCCCGGAAGAAGTCGTCGGGGTCCGCGCTCGCCGCGAGCCGGCCGGCCAGCAGGGCGCTGTGCGAGGCGAGGGCCTCGGGCAGTTCGGCGACGAGGGCCGGGTGGCCGGAGAGCTCGGCGAGCGCTGCGGCGAAACGCCGGCCGGCCGGGCCCGCGGAGACGCCCTCGGTCCAGATCAGCGGGAGCGCGTCGGCGAGTTCGGCGGCGAGGGTCTTGGCGGGGTTGCTGTACGTCGCGATGGCGGGGCCGCAGCGCTCGGCGATGTGGTCGAGGCGGTCGGCGACCTTCTCGACGGCGTCGGGCGGGGCGGTGAGCAGACCGGTGCGGTCCAGGAGCGCGAGGAGCGGGGTGAGCAGGGCCCACAGGACGCCGGGGGCGGAGGCGGCGAGGGACTCGTCCTGCTCGTACGGAGCGGTCGCCATCGGCACGAACAGGCCGTGGTTGCCGTGCATCGCCTCGGTGAGCGGGGTGCCCGCGGGGGCCACGGCGACGACCGTGCAGCCGTGGCGGTAGGCCTGCTCGGCGAGCAGGGACAGGCCGGGTTCGGTGCCGTCGGGGGTGGCGATCAGCAGGAGGTCGACAGAGCCGGCCCAGCCGGGGAGTTCCCAGCGCAGGGCGCCCGCGGCGGGGGCCACGCCGGCCGGTGCCAGCCGGGTGACGGGGCTGGTGGCGCCGGCGAGGGTGCCGAGGAGGTCGGCGACGCAGGTGGCGGCGGCGCCGGGGCCCGCGATGAGGATGGCTCGGGGGCGGCCGTCCGGCTTGAGGTCGTGGACGCCGGCCTCTACGGCGTGCCGGGCGGCGGTGCGGACGCGGGCGCCGGCTTCGGCCGCGCCGCGCAGCAGGGCACGGCGGTCGGCGTCGGCGAGTGCCTCCGGCGTGTCGAGCAGCGATTCGTCGAGCATGGGCGACGGCCTCCGATCGCCGGGGTTTCTTTGGGGTCTGTTGTGCGGGGGTGCGGGGGGGCGGGGGCGCCGGGTTTGCCACCAGGACCGTGCACCGTGCCGGGGCGGCTGTGGAGTCCGTGTTCCCCGTGATGCGGGGCGGCAGGCCTCGTCGTTACGCGGGGCGGCGGGCCTCCTCGTTACGCGGGGCGGCGGGCCTCGTCGACCAGGAGGACCGGGATGCCGTCGCGGACCGGGTAGGCAAGGCCGCAGTCCTGGCCGGTGCAGATCAGCTCGGCTTCCTGCTCCTTGAGGGAGGCGTGGCAGGCCGGGCAGGCGAGGATCTCCAGGAGGCCGGCTTCCAGCGGCATGGCGGGTCCCTTCTGGGGTGGTGGGGGTCGGTGGTGCGTGCGGGTGTGCGGATGTGCCTGGTCAGCGTACCGCCGGTGGGGGCGGGGTGCCGGGGTTGGGCGGCGTTGTGCGGGAGCCGGGGGTTGCCGAGGGATTTCGCCCCCGCCGCCCCTGCCCGTCCCTCCCCCAAGCTCTCGGCTTCGCTCGAGCAGGGGGGACCCCCATCCAGGGGCGCTGCCCCTTCGACCCCGGACTGCTTCTGGGGCTGCCGCCCCAGACCCCGCTGTCGGCCTGAACGGCCTCGTCATCAAACGCCGGACGGGCTGAAAGGCGCGGGCCGGCCTCAAAAGGCGATGCCCAGCAGGTGAGTGGCCGCCAGGCACACCGTGGGATCAAGCCCTGATGATCGCCAGCGCCTCGTCCCGTACCTTTCTCATCGTCTCCTCGTCCCTGGCCTCCGCGTTCAGGCGGAGCAGGGGCTCCGTGTTGGACGGGCGGACATTGAACCACCAGTCGGTGGAGGTGACCGTCAGGCCGTCGAGGGTGTCCAGGCGGATGTCGTCGCGGCCCTCGTAGGCCGTCCTGATCGCGGCGAGGCGGTCCGCCTGGTCGGCGACGGTGGAGTTGATCTCGCCGGAGCCGGCGTAGCGGTCGTACTGGGCGACCAGGCCGGACAGGGGGCCCTCCTGGCCGCCGAGGGCGGCGAGGACGTGGAGGGCGGCCAGCATGCCGGTGTCGGCGTTCCAGAAGTCCTTGAAGTAGTAGTGGGCGGAGTGCTCGCCGCCGAAGATCGCGCCGGACTTCGCCATCTCGGCCTTGATGAAGGAGTGGCCGACGCGGGTGCGGACCGGGGTGCCGCCGTTCTCCCGGACGACCTCCGGGACCGACCAGGACGTGATCAGGTTGTGGATGATCGTGCCCTTGCCGCCGTGCTTGGCGAGCTCGCGCGAGGCCACGAGGGCGGTGATGGCGGACGGGGAGACGGGCTCGCCGCGCTCGTCGACGACGAAGCAGCGGTCGGCGTCGCCGTCGAAGGCGATGCCGAGGTCGGCGCCCTCCTCGCGGACCCGCTTCTGGAGGTCGACGATGTTCGCGGGGTCCAGCGGGTTCGCCTCGTGGTTCGGGAAGGTGCCGTCCAGCTCGAAGTACATCGGGACGACGTCCAGCGGGAGGCCGCCGAAGACGGTCGGCACGGTGTGGCCGCCCATGCCGTTGCCCGCGTCGACGACGACCTTCAGGGGGCGGATCGAGGTCAGGTCGACGAGGGAGCGGAGATGGGCCGCGTAGTCCTCCAACGTGTCGCGCCGCGTGATCGTGCCCGTGCGCTCGGCCGGGGCCGGGGCACCCGACTCCAGCCAGTTCTCGGCCAGTTCGCGGACCTCGGCGAGGCCGGTGTCCTGGCCGACCGGGGCGGCGCCGGCGCGGCACATCTTGATGCCGTTGTACTGGGCCGGGTTGTGCGAGGCCGTGAACATCGCGCCCGGCAGGTCCAGCGCGCCCGAGGCGTAGTAGAGCTGGTCCGTGGAGCACAGGCCGATCTCGGTGACGTCGACGCCCTGGGCCGCGGCACCGCGCGCGAAGGCTCGGGACAGACCGGGCGAGGAGGGGCGCATGTCGTGGCCGATCACGATCGCGCTCGCGTCCGTCACCCGGACGAAGGCGGCGCCGAAGAGCTCGGCCAGCGACTCGTCCCACTGATCGGGTACGACCCCGCGCACGTCGTACGCCTTCACCAGCTGTGACAGATCAGCAGCCACGGACACCCCTCCTGAAAGTCCTGTCGGTCACCACAAACTACCTGCCGGGACCGACAGTGCGCCGGACGGTCGCCGAGTGGACCCCCAGCCGTAACCTTCAAGGTCAGGGCAGCATCCAGCCCAGTACCGGTGAGCTCTGGCCGACCACGATCAGGCACATCACCAGCAGCAGCCCCAGGCTCCACGGCAGGACCCGCCTCAGCAGGTCGCCCTCCTTGCCGGCGAGTCCCACGGCCGCGCACGCGATGGTGAGGTTCTGCGGCGAGATCATCTTGCCGAGCACACCTCCTGAACTGTTGGCGGCGGCCAGGAGTTCCGGCGACAGCCCGGACTCCCGCGCGGCCGTCACCTGCAACGCCCCGAACAGCGCGTTGGCCGAGGTGTCCGACCCGGACACGGCCACCCCGAACCAGCCCAGCACCGGCGACAGGAAGGCGAGCCCGGCGCCTGCCGCCGCCACGAAGTGGCCGATGGTGGCGGCCTGCCCGGACAGGTTCATGACGTAGGCGAGCGCGAGCACGGACGTCACGGTCAGGATGGCGAACCGCAGCTCGTGCACGGTGGCGGCCCACTCCTTGACGGCCACGCGCGCGTGCACGCCCAGAACGACCGCCGTGAGCAGCCCGGCGATCAGCACGAGGGTGCCGCCGGTGGACACGATCGGCCAGCTGAAGACATTGCCGCTGACGGCCTCGCCGTCCGGGTTGGCGACGTTCAGGAAGGGCCAGTCGTACGTCTGGGTCGCTCCGGCCAGCCAGTCCTTGACGACCGGGATCTGGGCGATGGAGAAGATCACGACGATCAGGGCGTACGGCGCATACGCCCGCACGACCTCGCCGCGCGGGTCGTCCTCGTCGAGTTCCTCGCTCCGCGACCCGGTCAGCACGGAAGCGCGTACGGCCTCGGTGGCGGGCACACGCGCGTGCGGTACGGCGACCAGAGCGCCCGCGCCGGCCAACGCGGCGCCGATGTCGGCGAGTTGCGCGGAGACGTAGTTCGAGGCGGCGAACTGGGCGACGGCGAAGGCGACTCCGCACACCACGGCGGGCACCCAGGTCTCCCGCAGCCCGCGCCGGCCGTCCACGAGCCCGACCAGCACGAGCGGCACGACCAGCGCCAGCAAGGGCGTCTGCCGGCCGACCACGGAGGCCACGTCGTCCAGCGGCAGCCCGGTGACCTGGGCGAGCGTCACCACGGGCGTCCCCATCGCGCCGAAGGCGACGGGGGCGGTGTTGGCGACCAGGGCGACGACGGCCGCGCGCACCGGCTCGAACCCGAGCGCCACGAGCATGACCGAGCAGATCGCGACGGGCGCCCCGAACCCGGCGAGGGCTTCGAGCAGGGCGCCGAAGCAGAAGGCGACGACGAGCGCCTGGATGCGCGGGTCGTCCGACAGCCGTCCGAACGACCGCCGGAGGATGTCGAAATGCCGTGTCCGGACCGTCATCCGGTACACCCACAGGGCGTTGACGACGATCCACAGGATGGGGAAGAGCCCGAAGACTGCTCCCTGGACGCCGCTGGAGAGCGTCTGGTCGAGCGGCATGCCGTAGGCGAGCCAGGCGACCATTCCGGCCGCCAGAAGCCCGGTGAGCCCCGCGAGATGCGCCTTCATCCGGACCCCGCCCAGCAGGACGAGCACGATCACAAGGGGCAGGGTCGCCACGAGGGCGGACAGCCCCAGTGAGCCTGCTACGGGCTCCAGTTCCTGGATGTACACGGGCACCTCCGGGATTCCGTCATGCGGAAAGCGATTTCTCGTTTCGGCATACGGAATGGTCGTGTCCGCGACAACAACCCGTCAATGCTTGTGCAGCACTCAACCAAACGAAGGCACCGCGAAGAGGGGGAGGAAAGACAGACGAAGGGAACCGACCGTCAGTTGTCGGGCGAGCGCAGCACCCTGAGATGGCCTCGCCGCGCGACCTCCATCGGGTCGGCGCCACGGCCACCGCCGCCGGCGCCGGCCGCCCGCTCCTGCGGACGCGCCGCCTCGCGCACGGCGTTGGCAAGCGCTTCCAGGTCGTCCCCGCTCGGACGGGCCGGAGCGGAGCCGTCCAGCAGCCGTACGACCTCCCACCCACGGGGGGCGGTGAGGCGCTCGGAGTGCTCGGCGCACAGGTCGTAGCAGTGGGGTTCGGCGTAGGTGGCGAGCGGGCCGAGGACCGCGGTCGAGTCGGCGTAGACGTACGTCAGCGTCGCGACGGCGGGACGGCCGCAAGCGGTGCGCGAACAGCGACGTACAGGGCTCACGACGTTGGACGGTACCGCACTCTTGAGCGGGCCGCGACGACTCTCCCCCGGGTCACCCCACCGTGTCGTGTTGTGAGGCATTCCGCGCGCCCCTCTTGCCCCACCCTCCTGACCTGCCCAAAAGCCGCGTTGCGGAATACCGGGCAGTGACAGAACCGGTCACCACTCAACACAAAACCCACATTTACCTCGACTTCGACGGTCTCGGAGAGATGCCGAATCGAGCCCAAGCTTGGCTGGAATGGTCATCTGCCGACATGCCGTACGGACAGGGGGTGCCGCTCCCGCCACCCCGCCGCGATCGGACAGGTACCTGCCGTGAGGACTACCCTTCATCAGTGATGGACACCCCCGTACCGCCCCGTGCCGCAGGCCCCGGGCCCCGCCGCCGTGATCGCCACGGACGGGGCATGCGCGGCCCGATCGCACCACCCCAGGTCCCCCTCGCCGCCAGCCGCGCCGATGTCTTCGCGGACCTGGTCCAGGACTCCGTGGAGCGCCTCGAACGCCGCTGGCCGCAGCTGACCGACATCGATTTCCTCGTCCTTGAGGTCCCTCGCCTCGACGGCCGGACCTGGAACGACGAGGCGGTCCCCCTGGGCGGCACGATCGCCGCCCGTGAGGGACGCCCAGCGCGCGTGGTCATCTATCGCCGCCCGGTGGAGATCCGCACCAAGGGCCGGGACGAGCGGGCGGCCCTGGTCCACGAGGTGGTCGTGGAGCAGGTGGCGGAGCTGCTGGGACTCACGCCGGAGACGGTCGATCCGCGCTACGGCGAGGACTGACGGCCGCCGGTGCCACTGCTTCCGCGGCACCGGCGGAGCCGCTACTTCTGCAGAACCGACAGGTCCTCGTCCGCCTCGGGCACGGCCACCATCCCCCGGTCGTCCGGCAGCGCCTGCACGGTGAAGGCGGAGACGCCGTCCAGCGACGACGTCAGCGTGCGGGACGCGTACACCGGCCCGCCCGACACCGTCTCGACCGTGAGGGCGTAGGTGCCCTTGAGGCCGCTCGGGACGGGGACCTCCACCTCCTGGGTGGTACCGGACTTGACCGTGTACGTCTTCGAGACCGCCGAACCGCCCTCGCTGCCCGCGGACGCGGTGACCTTGATCTTCGCCGTGGCGGACGGCGCCGTCACGGAGAGCTTCGTGCCCTTCGCGGTGTTGTCCACCGCCGTCGCGCGCTTGCCGACGGCCCTGCTGGCCGGAATGAACGCCGTCTCCTGCGCGGCGCCCTTCCCGCGCACCACCCGAACCGCCGCGACCACGGGCACGGAGTGGTCCGAGGGCGTCAGCACGAGCGACCCCGGCTCGCCCCGCATCACGTCACCGAGGTCGACCGCGCTGGTCATCCCGCCCTTGACGTGCAGCGTCTCGTTCCCGGCGGGTGTGATCGAGCCGGACGGCGAGGCGAGCCGCACCTTCAGGTCCGCGTCGACCTCCCCCGGTGCGAACACGACCAGCCGCACGGCCGTGGCGTCCTTCGGGATGCCGGGCAGCACCAGGCTCCCCGTGGGATCGACGGACGCCGCGAGCCAGTCGCCGCCGAGCTTGTCGTCCAGCGCCTGCACCGAGGCGCCCACCCGGCCGCTGCGCACGCTCACGTGCACGGTGACGTTGTCCTGCTTCTCGCTGGTGAGCGTGGACAGGAGTATCGGCTCGCCGGAGTGCGGCTGAACCGTGATCCCCTCCCCCACCGTGGTCTCCAGGGCGCCGTCCTTGCCGTACAGCTCGATGTCGACGACGGCGGCGGAGTCGTCGGGGTTCGTCAGATGCACGTAGTCCGTGCGGTCGGGGGCCGTGCTGGCGCCCGGGAACCAGAACTCGGTGTCCGGAGCGGTGCAGTTGACGCCCTGGAGCCCGCGCCCCGTGCCCGCCGCGACCTGCGTGGTCTGCTGGACGGTCCAACCGGGCGCGAACTTGCCGTCGGCGGTCCCGACCAGCGCCGGCGAGTCGGCCCCGGAGGCGTCCTCGGTCACCGGCTTCCCGGGCTCCTTGGCCGTGAGGACGGGCTTGTCGGCGGCCGCGGTCTTGCCGCCCTTGCCTGCCTTTCCGTCCTTGCCCGCCTTCTCGTCCTTGGCACCCTTGTCGCCGGCCGCTGGTCCCGACTCCTCGCCCGCGGACAGCAGTTCCGCCTTGCCGTCGCCCGCCGTTCCCTTGGTGACGGGCGTGAACGAGGTGTACGTCGTCTCGGCGAGGTCCGAACTGCTCGGCGCCGGGCACACCAGACTCGTACGCTCCACCGGCAGCTCGGCCGCCGCCTTCGCGGGGCTCGCGCCGGACGCGTCCGGTGACGTCAGCGCCGCGAACCCGGTGACGGCGGCGAGGGCGCCGACGCCGGCGATGAGGGACAGGGTGGTGCGGTTCACTGCTGGCTCCCGTCGGAACGCTCGCTGCCGTGCTGCTGCTGTTGCTGCTGCTGCGCCGGGTCGTACGTGGCGTCGTAACCCTGCTGGTACGTCTGGTCGTACGAGGGGTCGTACGCCGCGCCCTGGGCCTGACCGCCGTACGCGTACGGGTCGTACTGGCCGCCCTGGTACGGGTCCGCCTGGTACCCCTGGTCGTAGGCGCCGCCCGCCGGATACTGCTCGCCGCCCTGAGCGCCCTGGTACTGCTCGCCGCCGTAGTTGCCGTACTCGGCGCCCGCGTAGCTGGGCGTGTCCCACTCGCCGTAGGGCGTCTGCTGCGGAACGGCCGTGGACGGCTCCTGTGCCGGTGGCGGCGGGAACTCCCCGCCCTGAGCACCCTCTTCGGCCTCTGCCTGGGCACGCAGTCGCCGGGCCCTGCGGCCCTCGCCCGCCATGGCCTCGGCCGGGACGGGGGTCTCCTCGGGCAGGTCGTCGTCGACGTCACGGCGGCGTCCGGGCAGGGCCATCACGACGAGCACGAGGGCGAGGAAGCCCTGGGCCCACAGCCAGACGGTGTGGCCGATCGGGTCGTCGTAGGTGACGTCCAGCCTGCCGCCTTCGGCGGGCAGTTCGAAGCCCTGGGCCCAGCCGTCGACCGTGGTCCGGGTGAGCTCCTTGCCGTCGAGCGTTGCCGTCCAGCCGTCGTCGACGCTGTCGGCGAGCCGCAGCACCCGTCCGTCGGAGCCGGCCGGGACCGTGGTGTGGATCTCGACGGGCCCGGCGGCCACCGCCTGGGGCTCACCGGCCGCGCTGCCCGAGCCGGACCCCGCGACGATGGCCGCCCGCGACACCTGGCGGTCGATCCGCCACAGCGCGCTGCCGTTCTGCTCGCTCAGCCGCGACAGACCCGGCGTGGCGTCCAGCACGCGCGTGACGTCGCGCGGCGCGCCCTTGTGGACGAGGACGTAGCGCACGGCGAACGCGCCCAGCTGGTCCGCCTGGTCGGCGCCGGAACCGGCGACGAGGTTGGCGACGATCTTGTCGAGCTTGGCGTTCTCCCCGTCGGCCACGGCCAGTTCGGCGTCGCCCAGACGGGCGCCGGAACCGCGCACGAGCATGTAGCCGACGTGGGCCGAGGAGTCGCTGTCGAGGACGAGGGTGCGGGCCTGGTCGCGGGTGCCGCTCTCCTCGGCGACGAACGCGGGCACCTGCACGGGATCGCGCCGCTCCAGCGGTCCGTCGGCGCCGCGGATCATCCAGCCGGAGGCGACGAGCAGCGGGCCCGCCGCCGCGGTGAAGGCGATCAGCGCGGCGACCGGCTGACGCCAGCCGAAGCTCTGCTCGGCCACGCGCGAGCGTGCCCCGTCGGCGCCGAGCAGGGCGGCGGCCAGGAGGGCGATGCCGTAGACGAGGGTCGCGGGGCCGGCCCAGGTGGAGCCGTTGGAAAGGACCGCGAAGAGGAAGCCCAGCAGGGCGACCACCCAGGCGGTCCGGATCCCCAGCTGACGCTCGGAGCGCAGCAGGGCGGCCAGCGCGGCCAGCACGACGCCGATGAGCATCAGTCCGCTGACGGTGCCGGGCCCGCCGGGGCTGGCGCCGAGCAGGTCCAGGGCGGACGCGGCCGAGGCGCCGTACTCCAGACCGGCCTCGCGGAAGAAGCCGAACGGCAGCAGCGACAGCGACCAGGGAGCGAGCACCAGCAGGGGCGCACCGAACTGGGCCAGGAATCGCAGTCCGTAGGCGGTGATGTCGGTGCGGCGCACCGCCAGCAGACCGACGCCGAGGAGCAGCGCGATGGGCCAGATGATCGGCGTGAAGGCCGTGGCGACGGTCAGCAGCAGGGCGTACGCCCAGGTGGCACGCCAACTGCCGCGCGCCTCGGAGCTGTTCGCCAGGCCGCTGGCCGCGATGCCCGCGCGGGCGATCAGCGGCAGCAGGACGGCGAGTACGGCGGTGCCGATGCGGCCGCCGGCGAGGGCGCCGGCGGCGGCGGGCAGGAAGGCGTAGACGACGGCCGCCCAGGCTCGCAGCAGGCGCGACTCGACGAGCGGACGGGAGGCGAAGTACGCGGTGAAGCCGGCCAGCGGCACCGAGCCGACCAGCAGCACGGTGACCGCGAGCCCGGTCGAGCCCAGCAGGGTGGAGGCGAGCATCGCCACGAGCGCGAGGTACGGCGGCGCGGACTGTGTGCCGCCGGCGCCCACCGGATGCCAGGCGTCCAGGTAACGGGACCACAGCTCGCCGGATTCGGCCGGGGCGGGCAGCAGGGCGCCGCCCGCGAGCGCGCCGCCGCCGAGGAGCTCGCGGCAGGCGATGAGCGAGGCGAACAGCAGCACCAGGAAGAGCACCGGCCCGGGCTTGCGGGCGACGCGCTTGAGGCGTGCGAACTGTTCTATCTCCAGGAAGTCGGCGTCGTCGCCGCCGGGTCCGGACTCGACGGCGCTGCCGTGCCGTCCCGCGCCGGAGGTCACCTCGGGGTCGGAGCGGCCGACGAGGCTGCCCGCGGCCTGCTCGACGGTGGCCCGCACGGTCGCGCCGGGCGGCGGGAACAGGGCCCGCATCTCGACCTTGTCGATGACGGGACGCCCGCGCCTGCGCCGCCCGGCGATGATCCGCTCGGGGCGCAGCAGGGTGCCCATGAGGCCGCGGATCTCGTCGAGGGCCTGTCCGGGGACCTTGCCGACGAGGTAGGCGAGCGTGCGCACGACGGTGCCGACGACGAGGCGCAGCAGCACCCAGGGCAGCACGGCGGTGCGGGTGTTGACGAGCAGGGTGTAGACGGCGCCGGCCTTGTCGACCTTGTGCGGGGAGGCAGCGGTGCGGCCCACGCAGTCGACGGTGCGGCGCTCGCGGGAGGACGCCTCGGCGTGTCGTACGACCGCCTCGGGGGCGATGAGGACACGGTGCCCGGCGGCGGTGGCCCGCCAGCACAGGTCGACGTCGTCCCGCATGAGGGGCAGTCGCCGGTCGAAGCCGCCGAGTTCCTCGAAGACGTCACGTCGGACGAGCATGCCGGCGGTGGACACGGACAGCACCGGGCGCACGTGGTCGTGCTGGCCCTGGTCCTGCTCGCGGCGGTCCAGGCCGGTCCAGCGGCGGCCGGAGTTGGCGATGGTGACGCCGACCTCCAGGAGCTGGCGGCGGTCGTACCAGCCGCGCAGCTTCGGGCCGAGCACGGCGATGTCGTCGCGCCCCAGCTCGTGCTCGTTCTCCACGACGCGCAGCAGCTGGGCCAGGGCGTCGGGTTCGGGGGCGCAGTCGTCGTGCAGGAGCCACAGCCACTGGACCGGCTCCCCGTGGGGGAGTTCGGGCATGTCGTAGGCGTCGTCGCGCCAGGTGCGCGTGACGGGGTCCCAGCCGCTGGGCCGTTTCAGATACGTCAGCTCGTCCGGGGTGAGGAGGGGGGCGGTGCGGTTGGCCTCCTCGACGGCCTGGCCGAATCCGGTGCGCCGCGCGAGGTGCAGTACGCGGTCGGCGCCGAGGGCGTCGGTGATCAGCTGCGCGGACTGGTCCGCGCTGCCGGTGTCGGCCGCGACGGCGAACTGAACGGGACGCTCCTGGCCGAGCAGCCCGGCGAGCACGTCGGGCAGCCAGCGGGCGCCGTCGTGGGAGACGAGCACCGCTGTCACCACATGACGCGGGAACTCAGGAGTGGCAGCGGAGTCGTGCTGGGCTGCCGTGTGGCTGTGCACGGACATCGAGGTACGGGCCCCGGTTCGATGGACTGCGGTGGACGCCCGTGCCCCGAGGGGACACCGGGGCGTCTCGGACGAGCGACCACACTATCGGCTGGGCATCACGGCGGCCCGCCGCCTGTGGATAACCCACCTGCGACGGGCCGTTCGAGACCTGTTCGAGACGTATGTGCGTACGGCCGTTCGGTCCTGCGGCCGGGCCCACGACGGCCTGGCGACCGGTGTGCGGTCAGATGGCCGCCTTCTTCAGCCGTCGACGCTCCCGTTCGGACAGACCGCCCCAGATGCCGAAGCGCTCGTCGTTGGCGAGGGCGTATTCGAGGCACTCGGAGCGGACTTCACAGGCGAGGCAGACCTTCTTGGCCTCGCGGGTGGAGCCGCCCTTCTCGGGGAAGAAGGACTCGGGGTCGGTCTGGGCGCACAGCGCGCGCTCCTGCCAGCCGAGTTCCTCGTCCGCGTCGTCGACCAGCAGTTGCTGCACCAGCTCGGTCATGTGCGCCCCTCGTCTGTCTTTCGCGTCCCCGTGATGTAGCCGTTACCGATTCCGGCTGAACGACACGAGTGAAATTACAAGTGTGCTGCTCCGGGCGAGTCAAGCCGAGATCTGCTATTGAGCCCCTTATTCACTCTGCGGAACCAAGGCCTAGCGGAAAGTGTTCAAATCGGCATAAACCTTGACACGCAGACGAGACCCAGGAGGGCCCCCCGCCCTCCGCAGAGCCTGTACGGAAAAGGACGCCCAGAAGTTCGATCTCGTTGCACACACGCGCGGAAGCGAACCGGATCACAGTCGGATCACAGGATCACAACGACGCCGTGCGCCCGATTGTGCGCCATGTGTCCCGTCCATCTCATGAACAAACCTTTCGTCACAGAGATGACCCGGATGAGGTGAAACATGTCCCACAGGGCGGGCGCCGAGTTGACACCGAAGGTGCGAACCGCTGTCCTTGTGGGCATGCTCGCGAACTCGGCACTCACCTCGACCCGCACCGCCGGGTCCCACGGTGCTGCCCGCGCTCGCTGTAGCTGTTGTTGCTGTTCCAGCTGTTGAGCCTCTCCCGCCGCTCCGGCTGCCTCTGAGTCCACCGCGACTCGGCTGCTTGTTCCCACGCCCCGACCAGGGCCACTGCGTCCCCCGCGATCCGGGCGGACGGCGACCGACACCCAGCCACCCCCCACTTCCGCCAAGGAACCCACGCACCTCATGAACAGCGACAGCGACCTCCAGATCGCCGGCGACATCCTCGAAGTCCCGCACCTCCTCCAGGCACCGCGCGAGCACCCGGCCACCGTCGCCGAGTTCGTCGGCCTGGCCCGCTCCATCGCCGCCGACCGCTCGCAGTGGGAGCACCTCGTCCGCTACGACGCCACCACGCGCTGGTACCACCGGCTGCGCACCGGGCCCGGCTACGAGGTGTGGCTGCTGTCCTGGGTCCCCGGACAGGGCAGCGGCCTGCACGACCACGGCCGCTCCTCCGGCGTCCTGACCGTCCTCGACGGCACGCTCACCGAGCGCACGGAGCGCGGCACGCGCGTGCTGGCGGCCGGCGCCCAGCGGGTGTTCGCCCCGGGGTACGCCCACGACGTGGTCAACGACGCGCTGGAGCCGGCGGTGAGCCTGCACGTGTACTACCCGGGCCTCACCGAGATGCCGATGCACACCTCGTCGGCCTGCGAGGCGCGCACCGAGGCGCGTCCGGTGACTGCCTGACGCGTTGTCGTACCCGCCTGCAAGACTTGGGCCCATGCGCATTGTGGTTCTGGCAGGCGGCATCGGTGGTGCCCGGTTCCTGCGTGGTCTGAAGCGGGCCGTGCCGGACGCGGACATCACGGTCATCGGCAACACCGGGGACGACATCCACCTCTTCGGGCTGAAGGTCTGCCCGGACCTCGACACGGTGATGTACACGCTCGGCGGCGGTATCAACGAGGAACAGGGCTGGGGCCGGGCCGACGAGACCTTCCACCTCAAGGAGGAGCTCGCGGCGTACGGCGTGGGCCCGGAGTGGTTCGGGCTCGGCGACCGGGACTTCGCCACGCACATCGTGCGGACGCAGATGATCGGCGCCGGATATCCGCTGAGCGCGGTCACGGAAGCCCTCTGCGACCGCTGGAAGCCCGGAGTGCGGCTCATCCCCATGACCGACGACCGCGTCGAGACGCATGTCGCGGTCGTGGAGGAGGGCGAGCGCAAGGCCGTCCACTTCCAGGAGTACTGGGTACGGCTGCGGGCCTCGGTGCCCGCCGAGGCGATCGTGCCGGTCGGCGCCGAGCAGGCGAAGCCCGCGCCCGGCGTCCTGGAGGCCGTCGCCCAGGCCGACGTCATCCTCTTCCCGCCGTCCAACCCGGTCGTCTCGGTCGGCACCATCCTCGCCGTGCCCGGCATCCGCGAGGCGATCGCCGACGCGGGCGTGCCCGTCGTCGGCCTCTCCCCCATCGTCGGGGACGCGCCCGTGCGCGGGATGGCCGACAAGGTGCTCGCGGCGGTGGGCGTGGAGTCGACGGCTGCCGCGGTCGCCGAGCACTACGGCTCGGGGCTGCTCGACGGCTGGCTCGTGGACACCGTGGACGCCGGCTCGGTGGAGCGGGTCGAGGCGGCCGGGATCCGCTGCCGGGCCGTACCGCTGATGATGACCGACCTCGACGCCACCGCGCAGATGGCGCGCGAGGCGCTGGAGCTGGCGGAGGAGGTGCGGGGAATTTGAGCGGCGAGCAGCCTGACGGCACACCGGGCTACCGGGTGTGGGCCGTCCCCGGCATCCCCGAGGTCGCGCAGGGCGACGACCTGGCCAAGCTGATCGCGGCCGCCGAGCCCGGTCTCGTCGACGGGGACGTGCTGCTGGTCACCTCGAAGATCGTCTCCAAGGCCGAAGGCAGGATCGTGGAGGCGGGCGACCGGGAGTCCGCGATCGACGCGGAGACGGTACGGGTCGTGGCGCGCCGCGGTCCCCTGCGCATCGTCGAGAACCGACAGGGCCTGGTGATGGCCGCCGCCGGGGTCGACGCCTCCAACACTCCCGCCGGGACCGTGCTGTTGCTGCCCGAGGACCCGGACGCGTCCGCGCGGGCGATCCGTGACGGGCTGCGCGACGCCCTCGGCGTCGACGTCGGTGTCCTCGTCACCGACACCTTCGGGCGTCCTTGGCGAGCCGGGCTCACCGACGTGGCGATCGGCGCGGCCGGCATCCGCGTGCTCGACGACCTGCGCGGCGGCACGGACGCACATGGCAACCCGCTCAGCGCGACCGTCGTGGCGACCGCCGACGAACTCGCCGCCGCCGGTGACCTGGTCAAGGGCAAGGCCGCCGGGCTGCCCGTCGCCGTCGTGCGCGGCCTGGCGCACACCGTGACCGAGGACCACGGGGCCGGCGCGCGGGCCATGGTGCGCGACGCGCGCGACGACATGTTCCGGCTGGGGACCTCGGAAGCGGTACGGGAGGCGGTGGCCCAGCGCCGCACGGTACGGGCGTTCACGGACGAGCCCGTCGACCCCGGGGCCGTACGACGAGCCGTCGCCGCGGCGGTCACTGCGCCGGCGCCGCACCACACCACTCCGTGGCGGTTCGTGCTGCTGGAGTCGCCGGAGTCACGGACGCGGCTGCTCGACGCGATGCGCGACGCCTGGATCGCCGACCTCCGGCGCGACGGCAAGAGTGAGGAGTCGATCGCCAAGCGGGTGCGGCGCGGGGACGTGCTGCGCAACGCGCCGTATCTGGTGGTGCCGTGCCTGGTCATGGACGGTTCGCACACCTACGGCGACGCGCGGCGGGACGGCGCCGAGCGGGAGATGTTCGTCGTCGCCACCGGGGCCGGGGTGCAGAACTTCCTGGTCGCGCTGGCCGGGGAGCGGCTGGGCTCGGCGTGGGTGTCGTCGACGATGTTCTGCCGGGACGTGGTGCGCGAGGTGCTCGGGCTGCCGGAGGACTGGGATCCGATGGGGGCGGTGGCGGTCGGCCACGCGGCGGAGGCGCCGCGGGCGAGGCCGGAGCGGGATGCGGCGGCTTTCGTCGAGGTGCGGTGACCCACGCAGCCCAGCGCCTACGCTCGTAGGACACCTCCCCTCCCCCTAGGACCTCATTCGTGGCAGGACGTTTCTCTCCGCGGCCCACGCGTACGACCGTGCGCGGTGGCCATGTCGCCGTGCCCGGGGGGATACCGCGGCAGGCCGCGGTCGCCGGGCGGGTTCGGACCTGGGTGCCGGAGTGGCCGATCGATCTCGGGCTGGTGCTCGGGCCTCTGCGGCGTGGACCGGGGGATCCGACGTTCCGGGCGATGCCGGACGGCTCCGTGTGGCGGGCCAGCCTCACGCCCGCCGGGCCCGGGACGCTGCGGGTCGCCGCGCGCGGGGCCGAGGTGCGGGGCGAGGCGTGGGGGCCGGGGGCCGAGTGGCTGCTGGAGCGGTTGCCGGAGCTTCTCGGGGCGGCCGACGATCCGTCCGTCTTCGTGCCGCGGCACCGGGTGGTGGCGATGGCCCGGCATCGGCGGCCGGGGCTGAGGCTGACGCGGACCGGGCTGGTGATGGAGTCGTTGATTCCGTCGGTGCTGGAGCAGAAGGTCACGACCGATGAGGCGTATCGGGCGTGGCGGTTGCTGGTGCGGAAGTTCGGGGAGCCGGCTCCCGGGCCCGCGCCGGGGCGCATGTATGTGATGCCGGACGCGCGGACCTGGGCGCTGATTCCGTCCTGGGAGTGGCATCGGGCCGGGGTCGACAACAAGCGGGCGTCGACGATTCTGCGGGCCGTGCGGGTCGCCGCGCGGATGGAGGAGGCCGTGCGGATGCCTCCGGCTCAGGCGCAGGCCCGGTTGGAGGTCGTGCCGGGGATCGGGCCGTGGACGTCGGCGGAGGTCGTGCAGCGCAGTCATGGGGCGGCGGATGCGGTGACCGTGGGGGATCTGCATCTGCCGGGGATCGTGGGGTTCGCGTTGGCCGGGGATCGGGATGCGGATGACTCCGTGATGCTGGAGTTGCTGGAGCCGTATGCGGGGCAGCGGCATCGGGCGGCTCGGTTGATCCTGCTGAGCGGGAGGGTGCCGGCACGGCGGGCTCCGCGGATGCCGCGGGGCGATATCGGCCGCCTGTAGCGACGCCGGCCCGCTGCACGGTGCGGCGCGAGTTTCCTCGCCCCCGCCGCCCCTACCCGTCCCATCCCTCAGGGGCGCTGCCCCTTCACCCCCGACACCCCTGGGGCTGCCGCCCCAGACCCCGCTTTCGGCCTGAACGGCCTCGTCCTCAAACGCCGGACGGGCTGAAAGGGGTGCGGACCGTCACCAACCTGTCAGGCCCGACCCACCCGGCAACGGAAGCGCTTCCGCCAGCAGCCACAGGCCGTCGCAGGCACCGCCTACAGATCCGGTGAGAAGCGCACCGCTCCCGCCGGTATCTGCGCGTCGCACCACACCCGTGCCCCGTCCCGCAGTTCGTTGTCGGCGCCGATCACCGCGCCGTCGCCGATGACCGTCCCCGTGAGGACCGAGCGTTCCCCCACGCGGGCGCGGGTGCCGATGAGGGAGTCGGTGATGATCGCGCCGGGCTCGATGACGGCACCCGGCAGGATCGTGCTGCCGAAGACGCGCGCGCCCTCGGCCACGAACGCGCCCTCACCCACCACCGTGCCGCCCGTCAGCTTCGCGTCGGGGGCCACCCGAGCCGTGGGGAGAATCAGGCGGTCGCCGCACCGGCCGGGGACCGCCGGGGACGGAGCCCGGCCGAGGACCAGGTCCGCCGAGCCCCGGACGAACGCCGCCGGCGTGCCGAGGTCGAGCCAGTACGTCGAGTCGACCATGCCCTGAAGGTGCGCCCCGGCCGACAGCAGGTCCGGGAAGGTCTCGCGCTCCACCGACACCGGCCGCCCCGCCGGAATCGTGTCGATGACCGACCGACGGAAGACGTACGCCCCCGCGTTGATCTGGTCGGTGACGATCTCCTCGGGCGTCTGCGGCTTCTCCAGGAACGCCGTCACACGGCCCGTGTCGTCCGTCGGGACGAGCCCGTACGCCCGCGGGTCCGTCACCTTCGTGAGGTGGAGGGAGACATCCGCTCCCGTCGTCTCGTGCGTACGGATCAACGCCCGGATGTCCAGGCCCGTCAGGATGTCCCCGTTGAAGATCAGGATCGGGTCCTCGGGCCCCGAGTGCAGCCGCGAGGCCACGTTCCGGATCGCGCCGCCCGTGCCGAGAGGCTCCTCCTCCGTCACGTACTCCAGATGCAGCCCCAGCGCCGAACCGTCGCCGAAGTACGGCTCGAAGACCTCGGCCAGGTAGGAGGTGGCCAGGACGATGTGGTCCACGCCCGCCGCTTTGGCCCTCGCCAACTGGTGCGTGAGGAACGGCACACCGGCCGCCCGGACCATGGGCTTCGGCGTATGGACCGTGAGCGGACGCAGCCGTGTGCCCTTGCCGCCGACCAGGAGGATCGCTTCTGTCACCTGTCGTCTCTGCTTCCTGCCGGGACCGGCCGAACTGTCTTTCGGCCGGCCAGTGTATGCAGACCGTTGTGCGGCGCCCTCGACGGCAGTGCGGTATGACGACACATCCCGCGTCTCCTCCCCCGACGGCGGTGAATGCGCTCCCGCCACAGACTCCCCGGTGCTTCCCGAGCGGACCGGTCCTCCCCATGGTTCCCGGTCCGCCGGGCACTTCCCTGTACTTCTCCGTACTCGCCCGTACTCGCCCGTACTTCTCCGTACTCCCCGTACTTCCCCCGTGAAGTGCCCTCCCCGCCTCAGCGGCCCTGGAGACGGGCCGCGGAGGCGCGGGCGGTGCCGAGCTTGGCGTAGAGCAGCCGGCCGGGGCACTCCGTGGAGAAGCCGTCCCGGTGGCCGGAGATCACATTCAGTCGTACGTTCCTGCCCTTTCGGAACAGATTGCCACCGCCGGACGTCAGGTATGTCTTTCCGCGCGGATTGGCACCGTAGAGCCCCAGCTTCCAGGCGGTGAGCCGGGAGATGGCTTTCACGGTGGCCACGGTCGGCTTGGTGGAGCCGTAGCTGCCGAGGACGGCGATCCCCATGCTGTTGCTGTTGAAACCGCGGGTGTGCGCACCCAGGACCGCCTTCGTCACGCCCCCGGCACGCCCCTCGTAGATGTTTCCGCACTTGTCGACGAGGAAGTTGTAGCCGATGTCGCGCCAGCCCATGCTCAGGACGTGGTAGCGGTAGATACCGCGAATGAGCGAGGGAGCCTGGGTGCACCAGTACTTGCCGCCGGACGCGGTGTGGTGCACGAAGGCCGCCTTCACCTTGCTCGTGTAGGCGAACTGCCGCTCCCGCCAACTCTCGTTGGCTCCCCAGCCGCGCCGGGTGACGATGCGCGGACGCGGGCCGATGTACGGCTTCGCCCGCTGCTCCTCGGTGAGCTCGCTGCCGCGCAGCGCCAGCAACTCCCGCTCGGTCTCGGCACGTTCGAGGGCGGGAATCTCGGTGGCGCCCAGGGGTGCGAGTTCGGCGTTGGCGGCGGAGGCGGCGAGGGCCTCGGCGGAGCCGAGCGTCTCCGGGTTCAGCGAGCCGGGGCGGGCGCCGGGCTCGCTCTGCGCCGGGTCGCCGGGGTCGACGAGTTCAAGGTGGAGACCGGCGGGCAGCGGGGTGACGGCCGTGCCGTCCACGGCGGCGTCGTCCCCGCCCTGCTCGCCCTCCTCGGGCTCGGGCCTGGGCTTGACCGCGACAGCCTCGGACTCAGGCTTGGGCTCCGCCGCCTCGGACTTCGGCTTCGGCGCCTCCGCTTCAGACTTCGGCTTCGGCGCCTCCGCTTCAGACTTCGGCTTCGGCGCCTCCGCTTCAGACTTCGGCTTCGGCGCCTCCGCTTCAGACTTCGGCTTCGGCTCCACCGCCTCGGACTTCGGCTTCGGCTTCGGCTCCGATGGCTCCGACTTCGGCTTCCTCGCCCCCGGATCGGGATCCGCGCCCTCCGCCGTCACGCGTACCTGGACGCCGTCCGAGTCGCCGACCCACAGGGGTGCCGTGGCTCCGCGCACCCCGCCCGCGGCGCTCTCGGCGGTGCCCGGGTCGGCCGCGTGTTCGGCGTTGTGGGTCTCGACGTCCTGCCAGCCCGACCAGGTGCCGGTCGCGACCGCGCGGGTGCGGACCTGGACGCGGCCGTGCAGTTCGGTGGCCGGGTCGTCCCAGATGACGCCGACCAGGGAGAAGTGATGTACGTCCCGTCGGGGCAGCCCCTGTTCGGTGGGGGTGCCGGCGGAACGGTCACGGGTGAGAGGGACGAGGGGCAGCGACTGAGTGCTGCCGGGGACGGGCGTCTCGGCGTCCGCACGCCGAGACGCCGATCCGACGGTCGCCGTCGCCCCGCTCCTGGCGGCTTCCGCTCCGAACGCCGGGCGCACGGACGCGGCGGCGGGTGGAGTGAGCGGGAGAGCGAGGGCGGCCGCGCACGTGACACCGATCGAGGAAGCAAGGAATCCACGCATGCTCCTGATGTTGGACATAGTCATACAAAGCTGTCCATTGGGGAACTGACGGCGCGTCGGTCCCCGGCTCCGCCGAACCGGTGGCGGCCCAGCGGCCCGCAAGGGGGTGCGCGAGCACCGCTGCGCGTACCCTTGCGCGGGTGAATGCCACCGATCGCACCCCCGCCGACCTGCTGCGTTCCGCGCTCGCCGCGGATCCCGGACGCCCCCTGGTGACCTTCTACGACGACGCCACCGGGGAACGCGTGGAATTGTCCGTGGCCACCTTCGCCAATTGGGTGGCCAAGACCGCGAATCTGCTTCAGGGCGACCTCGGCGCCGGACCGGGCGACCGGGTCACGGTGCTGCTGCCGACGCACTGGCAGACGGCGGTGTGGCTGCTGGCGTGTTCGTCGGTGGGCACGATCGCGGACGTGGGCGGGGACCCGGCGACGGCCGACGTGGTGGTGAGCGGGCCGGACGACCTGGAGGCCGCGCGGGCGTGCCGCGGGGAGCGGGTCGCGCTGGCGCTGCGGCCGCTCGGGGGCCGCTTCCCGCAGCCGCCGGCCGGCTTCGCCGACTACGCGGTCGAGGTACCGAGCCAGGGTGACCGTTTCGCACCGTACGCCCCGGTCGACCCCGAGGACCCGTCGCTGATCGTGGCGGGCCGTGAGTTCAGCGCCGCGGAGCTGGTCGAGCGCGCCCGGGCGGAGGCGCCGGCCCTGGGGCTCACGGGTCCGGGCTCACGGATCCTGTCGGCCCTGCCGTACGACACCTGGGAGGGCCTCGCCGCCGGCCTGTACGCGGCGCTCGCGACCGGCGGCTCGGTGGTCCTGTGCCGGCACCTCGACGAACTGGGCGAGGAGTCCCTGGCCAAGCGGATCGAGGCGGAACGAGTGACGGCGACGGCGAGGTAGCCCCCGTACCGCCCCGCCGGCACCCGGCGTCAGCACCAGCGCCCACCCTCACCCGTTCGGCCCACCACGACCCACCCCCCACCCCCCATCCACGCGATGGTCGTAACAGCAGCCCACACCACACGCTGTACGCAATGAGGGGTGGACACAGCCGTGACCGACACCGCAGATGCGCACCGGGGGGCGTCGGCCAGCAAGAAGGGGCTTGTGCGGCGCTGGGTCCGGCGCGGGGCGATCGGGGTCGGGCTCGTGGTCGTCATCGCGGGGGGCGTGGCCTGGGGCGTGTACGCCAAGCTCGACTCCAACATCACCCCGGACGAGGCCGCCGCAGCCGAGCTGGCCCGGTACGAGAAGGAGCGCCCCACCTCGCTCGTGCGCGGCGCCCAGAACATCCTCCTGATCGGCTCCGACTCCCGGGCCGGCTCCGGCAACCGCCGCTACGGCAAGGACTCCGGCACCGAGCGCTCCGACACCACGATCCTGCTGCACCTGTCGTCCGACCACCGCAGCGCCACCGCCGTCTCGATACCCCGGGACCTCATGGTCGACGTTCCCGGCTGCCGCCGCTCCGACGGCCGCCGCAGCCAGCCGATGTTCGCGATGTTCAACTACGCCTTCCAGGTGGGCGGTTCGGCCTGCACCGTGCGCACCGTGGAGCGGATGACGAACATCCGCATGGATCACCACATGGTCATCGACTTCCACGGCTTCAAGGAGATGGTCGACGCCCTCGACGGCGTGGAGATCTGCCTCTCGAAGCCCATCGACGACAAGGCCGCCAAGCTCAGGCTCCCGGCCGGGAAGGTGACCCTCGACGGTGAGCAGGCCCTCGGCTACGTCCGCGCCCGCAAGTCCCTCGGCAACGGCAGCGACACCGACCGCATGGACCGCCAGCAGCGCTTCCTCGCCGCGCTCGTGCACAAGGCGCAGAGCAATGACGTCCTGCTGAACCCGGTACGGCTCTATCCGGTCCTGGACGCCGCCACATCGTCCCTGACCACAGACCCGGCGCTGGCCAACTTGCGCGGTTTGTACGAACTCGCGCGGGGGGTGCGCGACATCCCCACCGAACGCGTGCAATTCCTCACGGTTCCGAGGGAGTCGTACGTCTACAACTCCAATCGCGACCAGCTCGTGGAACCCGAGGCCGAGCGCCTCTTCGAACGGCTGCGGATCGACGCGTCGGTGGAAGTCGTGAATTCGACCGAAAAGTCCCAGGGGCCACCTCGCGGTTCCTCGTACAAGCGTTCCATCGGCGGGGACCATAAGTCCGGCGCGAAGGGATCCGACGAGCCCGCCGGGTCCACATCTCCGGCACCCACTTTCCGGGGGAGTACGGCCGCCGAGAACCCCTGCGGGTAAAGCGCTCACCAAGTCGGCGAACCCCGATTCAAAGAAATGCGGCAGATTGCCCAGTTGTAGGGACGTGGAATTTGTCACCGTCCTCGCTCCACGCTGAACTGGGCGGATAGTGTGAGCGATCCGGTGCTCCCTGCCGTAGTTAGGCTTGCGCACTGTTTGACCGAGACCCGAGCGCCTTGGAGGGGGTAGGCGCCGCGTGGCCCCGACGGAGGATTCAGACAACCGTGGACGCGCAAGGCCGTGGGCGGGCGGACGATATCGATCCCGCAGACCAGTGGGTGCTCAATCCGAACACCGGTGAATACGAACTGCGACTGGGTCCTTCCTCTCCGCAGTCACCGGTCCCGGGTCCCCGCAGAGCCGCTTCCCGCGCAGGCACCGCCGCGCGTTCGGCCGGTACCTCCGCAAAGGGCGCCGGTGGCGCCCGTGCCGCGGGCGGAGCGGGCGATGCGGGGGGCACCGTACGGAACAGGACCGCCGCGCCGGGACGCGAGTCCCGTCAGGCACCGGGACGTGAGGTCCCGCCGCAGCGCAGGCGCAGGGGGGCACCCGAGGAGCCACTGCCGGGGCGTCGCAGTCGCCGGCCGGTGAAGAAGAAGGGCAAGGCGAAGAAGGCCGCGCTCTGGACCGGCGGCATCATGGCGTTCGTGGTGGTCGCCGCCGCGGCCGGTGCGTATCTCTACATCGAGCACCTCAACGACAACATCCAGTCCGTGAACGACGACGGCGCGAGCACCGGTGGCTTCAGCAAGGACAAGGCCATCAACATCCTGCTCATCGGCACGGACAAGCGCACGGGCGCGGGCAACGAGAAGTACGGCGACTCGGGCAGCGCGGGCCACGCCGACACCACGATCCTGCTGCACGTCTCCAAGGACCGCTCCAACGCGACCGCGCTGAGCATCCCGCGCGACCTCATCGTGGACATCCCGGACTGCCCGACCACGCAGGAGGACGGCTCCCAGGAGGTCATCGCGGGCGAGACCGGCGTCCGCTTCAACACCAGCCTGGGCCAGGAAGGCCGTACGCCCAGCTGCACCGCCCGTACCGTCACCGAGCTGACCGGCATAAAGCCGGACAACTTCATGGTGGCCGACTTCAACGCGGTCAAGACGCTGACCACGGCGGTCGGCGGTGTCGAGGTGTGTCTGGCCAAGGACATCAACGACCGCGACTCCAAGCTGAACCTCACCAAGGGCAAGCACACGATCGAGGGCGAGGACGCCCTGGCCTTCGTGCGCACCCGGCACTCGGTCGGCTTCGGCGGCGACCTGAGCCGGATCGGGCTCCAGCAGCAGTTCCTGAGCGCGCTGATGCGCAAGCTGAAGTCGAACGACACACTCACCAGCCCGACCAAGATGATCAAGCTGGCCGAGGCGGGCACGAAGGCGCTGACCGTCGACTCCCAGCTCGACACCATCGACAAGCTGAAGGACCTCGGTCTGGAGCTGGGCAAGCTCAACACCAAGAACCTGACCTTCACGACGGTTCCGGTGATAGACAACCCGGCGGAGCAGGTGAAGACGACCGTCGTGCTGAACGAGGCGACGGCGCCCCAGGTCTTCGAGGCGATCCAGAACGACGTCTCCTTCACCGCGGTCAAGCAGCAGAAGCAGAAGGAGGCCGCCGCCGTGGCCGCCCGCCTCAAGGGCACCAAGGCCGACGCCTCCGAGGTGCGGGTGCAGGTCCTCAACGGCGGGGCGCCCTCGGGCAGCGCGTCGGAGACGCTCACCTGGCTGCAGAACGAGGAGGGCGTGTCCAAGTCCGAGAACGCCGGCAACGCCCCGGCGTCGCTTGCGAAGACGACGCTGGAGTACGCGCCGGACCAGGCGGACCAGGCACGTCGGCTCGCCGAGATCATGGGGCTCTCCGGTTCGGCGATGAAGCCGGGCAAGAGCGTCACCAACTCGCAGGGCCTGCCGACGATGACGCTGACGCTGGGCAAGGACTTCAAGGGCGCGGGCAAGTCGGTGACCGCGCCGACGAAGGCTCCGGACGTGGAGAAGTCCACGGCCGACAAGGTCGAGTGCGCGAAGTAGCCGGCGGCCGGTAACGGCCCGACGGGCCCGTCCCACAGCCCACTTGGGGTGCGACGGGCCCGCTGCGGTGCACGGGCCGGGGTATGCGGGCAGTCGTACAGGATCGCCGCAGGAGGACAGCTGTACGGAATCTGCGGCGTGGAACGCAACTGTCTTCGTCGCTCGTTGGTCTGACACACGACACAGGTGTGTCAGCCGGCGTCGGCCGGGAGCGCCGTGCGGCGCACCCGGCGCGGATTTTGCCGACGCGTGGCCAACCCGGCTCGGACCCACAGAGGTCTGACAGGTTGCGAACCGGTGTCGGACAGAGTGGTCTGACATGGTTCGCTCCGCACCGGACAGGGAGGTCCGACGCGGAGCGTGGCCATGTCCGGCCAAGGGTGGGGAAGGGCGGAGAGTTGGCGCAGAGCAGTGTGCGAGGGGAGGCCCCCGCGGTGGACGACACCATGTCGCTCACCCCGCGGGCCGACCAGGACACGCCGGCCGACCAGAGCGGCCGGCACGGTGGCGGGGGTTCCAGAGGTGGCCGGGGAACCGACGGCAGACCCCGCAGACGGCGCGTGCTGCGCTGGTCGGCGACGGTACTGGCGGTGGTGATACTGGGCACCGCGGGTGCCGGCTATCTCTACTACCAGCACCTCAACGGCAACCTGAAGAAGGACGACCTCAACATCGGCGACGCCAAGGACCGCGCCGCCGAGTCCGAGGCGAACGCGGCCGGGCAGACGCCGCTGAACATCCTGCTGATCGGCTCGGACGCCCGCGACACCGAGGAGAACCAGAAACTCGGCGGCGCCAAGGAGACGTTCGGCGGCACACCGCTCGCCGACGTCCAGATGCTGCTGCACGTCTCCGCCGACCGCTCCAACATGTCGGTCGTCAGCATGCCCCGCGACACGCTCGTGGACATCCCCAAGTGCACCGACCCGGACAGCGGCGACGTCTTCGAGTCGCGTCAGCGCACGATGACGAACCAGTCGCTGGGGCGCGGTGGTCCGGGGTGCACGGTGGCCACGTGGGAGAAGCTGACCGACATCCACATCGACCACTTCATGATGATCGACTTCTCCGGTGTGGTGTCGATGGCGGACGCGATCGGCGGCGTCCCGGTCTGCGTCGACAAGAACATCCACTCCAAGGACAGCCAGGGCCACGGCTCCGGGCTGAAGCTGGAGAAGGGCACCACTTACGTCAAGGGCGAGCAGGCCCTGCAGTGGCTGCGCACGCGGTACGGCTTCGAGGACGGCAGCGACCTGGCGCGCGCCAAGGCGCAGCACCAGTACATGAACTCGATGGTGCGTGAGCTGCGCAAGAACGCCAAGCTGAGCAACCCCAACAAGCTGCGCAAGCTCGCCGAGGCCGCGACCAACGCGCTGACCGTCGACGAGGGCATCGGCACGGTCGCCAAGCTCTACGACCTGGCGGGCGAGCTGAAGAAGGTGCCGACGTCGCGCATCACCATGACCACGATGCCCAACCAGTACGTCGGTTCGCGCGTCGAGCCCACCGAGGACGCCACCAAGCTGTTCCGGCTGGTGCGCGAGGACATCGCGCTCGACGGCAAGGACAAGAAGAAGCCCACCGAGGAGACGGCCCCGACCGACCCGGCCGCCGCGGACGAGGAGATCGCCGTGCAGGTGCAGAACGGCACCCGCACCGACGTCCTCGCGCCGGTCTCCGGCCGGGCGACCACCGTCGCCGGGCTGCTCGTCGGCAAGGGCTTCACGCGAGCTGTCGCGGACTCCTCGACGACGCCGACCGCGGACACGACGGTCGTGCGCTACCCGAGTGCCGAACTCGAGGGCGACGCCCAGCGGCTCGCCAAGGCCCTCGGCATCCCGACCAAGGCCGTGGAGAAGTCCACGGACGTCTCCGGCGTCACCCTCGTCGTCGGCGCCGACTGGCGCGAGGGCACGGCGTACAAGGCGCCGAAGCAGGACGACAGGACGCCGGACACGGCGGAGGCGCTGAACGCCTCCGACACCAAGGCGTGCATGAAGGTGAGCGACGGATTCACCTGGTGACGGGCGCCGCGCCCGGCGGCCCGCTCAGCTCGCGCTGAGCACCGCCGGGCGGCGGGAGGCGATGACCTTGCGCGCGAGTGAACGCGGGCTGGTCAGAAAGCCGTAGCCCCAGGACATGTGCATGGTCGCGAGGGCGACGGGGATCTGCAGGCGTGCCTTCAGCGGCAGGCCCTTGCCGGCCGGGACCGAGCCCGCGGCGATCGCCGCGAGGTAGCCGCCGGGGACCGCCAGGGCCCACGGGGTGACCAGGGCGCCCAGCACGAGGCCCGCGGCGATCGCGCAGACCGCCGTCGGCGGGGCGAGGTAGCGCAGGTTGATGGAGCCGGCGTGGTAGCGGGCGACGACGTGCCGCCAGCGGCCGTAGTCCTTGTACTGCTTGGCGAGGGCCTTCACCGACGGCCGCGGGCGGTACGACACCTTCAGCTCCGGTGAGAACCAGATCAGGCCGCCCGCCTCGCGGATCCGGAAGTTGAGCTCCCAGTCCTGGGCGCGGATGAACTCCTCGTTGTAGCCGCCCTGCTGCTCCAGCGCCTCGCGCCGGAACACACCGAGGTACACGGTCTCCGCCTGCTGGGCCGCGCCGCCGGTGTGGAAGGCCGCGTTGCCGACGCCGATCTTCGAGGTCATCGCGGCGGCGACGGCGTGCTCCCAGTCGTTCTCGCCCTCGGCGTGCATGATGCCGCCGACGTTCTGCGCGCCGGTCTCCTCCAGGAGCCGTACGGCGGTCGCGATGTAGTTCGGCGAGAGGATCCCGTGCCCGTCGACGCGGACGACGATCGGGTGCCGGGAGGCCTTGATCGCGGCGTTGAGCGCGGCGGGGGTGCGGCCGGTCGGGTTCGGGACGGTGTGCACGCGAGGGTCTTCGGCCACGAGCTCGGCGGCGATCTCGTCCGTGCGGTCCGCGGAGGGACCGAGGGCGATCACGACCTCCATCTCGCCGGCGTACTCCTGCGCGAGGATCGCTTGGACGGCTCCGCGCAGATGCCGCTCCTCGTTGAGGACGGGCATGATGACGGACACGGCGGGGAGCTGCACGTCGGGATTGGCGTTCATAGGGGCCTCACGTTACCGCGAACGGGGGACACCGGTGCGCCCCGCCGGTGCCGGTGCTCCGGGCAGCAGATCGTATGGCCCTACGGTGCTCACGGATCCCACGTTCGGCCCCCAGGGCAAGCCCCAGCGGAGGTACCGCCCCATGCCCACGCCGCCCCGCCGCTCCCCCGCCCCCGCGCAGCGACGCCCGCAGCCGTCCCGTGGCGGCGAGCGGCCGGTCGCTCCAGCGCGGCGCAGGCGGCCACGCTGGGCCATGCGGGCGGTGACGACGCTGTCCGTCGTGGTGCTCGCCTCCGCCGGCATCGGGCACGCGGTGGTGACCAGCCTGGACGCGAAGATCGAGCGGGTCGACCCGTTCAAGGACATGAAGAACCGGCCGCCGACCGGGCACGGGATGAACGTCCTGCTCGTCGGCACCGACGGCCGCGACCGCATCAGTGACGAGGAACGGCGCAAGTACAAGCTGGGCGGCGCCCCCTGCCACTGCACCGACACGATCATGATCGTGCACATCTCGGCGGACCGGGAGCGGGCGAGCGTGGTGAGCCTGCCGCGCGACTCCTACGCCGAGGTGCCGGCCGGCGAGGGCCGCAGGGCGCACACCATCAAGATCAACGCGGCGTACGCGGAGGGCGGTCCGAACCTCACCGTGCGCACCGTCGAGCACATGACGCACGTCAAGATCGACCACTATCTGGAGGTCGACTTCACCAGCTTCATGAAGACGGTGGACGTGCTCGGCGGGGTGCGGATCTGCACCGCCGAGCCGCTGAAGGACTCCTACACCGGGCTCGACCTGTCGGCCGGCTCCCATCGGCTGATGGGCGGCGAGGCGTTGCAGTTCGTGCGCGCCCGGCACATCGACAGCGACTCCGACCTGGGCCGGGTGCAGCGTCAGCAGCGGTTCATGGCGGCGCTGGTCGAGCGGGCGACGTCGTCGGGGATCCTGCTGAACCCGATGCGGTTCCGGGACGTGACGCGTGCGGTGCTGGGGTCGGTGCGGGCCGACAAGGAGTTCGGCACGGGCGAGCTGCTCGACCTCGGGCGGGCGATGCGGAACTTCTCGCCCTCGTCGTCGGAGTTCACGACCGTGCCGATCGGGCAGCTCGGGTACACGGTCAAGGGCCTCGGTTCCACGGTGAAGTGGGACAACGAGCGGGCCGAGCGCCTGTTCCGGGCCCTGCGGGAGGACAAGCCGCTGGCCGAGCAGCGCACGCGGAACCGGGCCGTCCCGGTGGAGGTCGCCCCGCAGCAGATCCACGTCCAGGTGGAGAACGGCACCGCGCGGGAGGGCCTCGGCAAGCGCGCCGACACGGCGCTGGCGGGGATCGGGTTCCGTACGACGGGACGCCCGGCGCCCTCGGCGGAACACTCCCTGAAGCGGACGGTCGTCGCCCACGACCCCGGCTGGGACCGCTCGGCGAAGTCCCTGGCGGCCGCCCTGCCCGGAAGCGAGCTGCGAGCGGTGAAGGGGCTCGGGCCGACGTTGAAGGTGATCGTGGGCAAGGACTTCAAGCAGGTCCGCAAGGTGCGGGCCGAGGACCCGCTGAAGAGCCACTCCGCGGTGGTCCGGGGCGACGAGACAGGGTGCTCGTAACCCCGGAACAGGGTCGAGAACCGGCCATGCCCTCGGCGCCCCGTCCCCGGGGGCACCGGTTCGGCCGGGCTCAGTCCTGGTAACCCTCCGCCGCCCGCTTCTCGCGCAGCTCCTTGATGGCGCGGCGGCGGGCCAGGCGGTGGGTGCGGCGGATCTGGGCCTCCTGGTTGCGGCGGTTGTCGCGCTCGGTCTCCGGCATCACCGGGGGCACCCGGCGCGGCTTGCCGTCGGCGTCGACGGCGGCGAACACCAGGTACGCGGAGCCGACCTGCTGGGGCGGCGTCGACTCGTTCCAGCGCTCGGCGAGCACCCGTACGCCGACCTCCATCGAGGTCCGCCCGGTCCAGTTGACCTGTGCTTTCACATGGACGAGGTCACCGACGCGGACCGGCTCCAGGAACACCATCTCGTCCATGGACGCGGTGACGGCGGGGCCGCCGGAGTGCCGGCCGGCCACGGCTCCCGCGGCGTCGTCGACGAGCTTCATGATCACACCGCCGTGCACGGTCCCCAGAAGGTTGGTGTCGTTGTGGGTCATGATGTGGCTGAGAGTGGTGCGTGATGCGGATGTCGGTTTGCCCGGGATCTCCGGATTGCCCGACTCCACTGCGGTGACCTGGTCTGTCATGCCGTCCACCTTATGCCGCGCCGTCATTCGCGGACTTTGTGTTGGGTTCGCAACAGCCGTGCCTCTATTTTTCGCCGACCCTTGTAAGACACCTGGCCAAGCCCTGCACACTTAGGCGCATGAATGACTGGCCCCAGGCATGGTCCGACGACAACCGCGGCAGCCGTTACGGACGCGGCAGCGCTGGCGCACAGCCCGAGGGCGCGCGCGTGATGCGGCAGGTGCGCCGCGGCCAGGCGGCGCCGCCCGGCCAGGGCTACGGCGGTGTGCCGCAGCAGCCGTCGTACGTGAACGGCCAGGGGCACGGCGGCTACGCCGACGACGGCTATGACGACGGGTACGACAGCGGCTACAACACGGGCCAGGTCTACGGCGGCGGGGGCGGCGGCCGTGACGGCGGGGGGATGCGCGAGCCGCGGCCCGCGCCGAACTGGCGGCGCCGTATCAAGGTGACCACGATCACGCTGGTGACCTTGCTGGTCGTGACGTCCGTCGCCACCTACTTCTGGGCCGACTCCAAGCTCAACCGTGACGTCGACCTGTCCAAGGTCATCGACCGGCCGGAGGCGGGCGAGGGCACCAACTACCTGATCGTCGGTTCCGACAGCCGCGCGGGCATGTCCGCCGAGGAGAAGAAGAAGCTGCACACCGGCTCCGCCGAGGGCAAGCGCACGGACTCGATGATGATCCTGCATGTCGGCAGCAACGGCGACACCCTGGTGTCCCTGCCGCGCGACTCGAACGTCACGATCCCGTCGTACAAGGGCTCCGACTCCGGCAAGCTCTACGAGGGCACCGGCCGGCAGACCAAGCTGAACGCGGCGTACGCGGAGGACGGCCCCGAGCTGCTGGTCCGCACCGTCGAGGCCAACACCGGTCTGCACATCGACCACTACGTCGAGATCGGCTTCGGCGGCTTCGCCAACATCGTGGACTCCGTCGGCGGCGTCGAGATAGACATCCCGAAGGGCGGCATCAAGGACTCCAAGTCCGGGGCCGACTTCAAGGAGGGCAAGCAGACCCTGAACGGCGAGGAGGCGCTCGCCTTCGTCCGCACCCGGTACGCGCTGCCCGGCTCCGACCTGGACCGTACGAAGAACCAGCAGAAGTTCCTCTCGGCCCTGGCCAACCAGGTCGCCACCCCGGGCACGATCCTGAACCCCTTCAAGCTCTACCCGACGATGGGCGCGGGCCTGGACTCCCTGACCGTCGACAAGGACATGAGCCTGTGGGACCTGGCGTCCATGTTCTGGGCGATGAAGGGCGTCAGCGGCGGTGAGGGCAAGTCGATGAACATGCCGATCTCGGGCAACTCCGGCAACGGCAACCTCCAGTGGGACACCGCGAAGGTGAAGAAGCTGGTGGAGCAGCTGAAGAACGACGAGACGGTGACCGTCTCGGACAAGTGAGGCGCGACCGCACTGATCGAGGGCACCCGCATCGGGTGCCCTCGACTGCTGTCAGGCGGCGGTCACATCGTGGCGCCGGCCATCGCGTGACAGGTCGCGGCGCAGCGGCGACACGCCTCCGCGCAGCGCATCATCTGCGGATCGTCCGGCATGGACATACACGCCTCGGCGCACATCTCACAGGCCTTGGCGCACATCGCGCACATCTCGGCCGACATGGGCGAGCGGCGCATCATCATGTCCGCGCACATACGGGTCGTCTCGGCGCAGTCCATGAGCGCCCGCATGATCTGCATCTGGGCCTGGCCGCCCATCTGCATACAGGAGCTCATGGTCTCCTCGCAGATGCTGTGGCAGGTCATGCACGCGTCGACGCAGTCCTGCATCTCCTTGCTCATCGGCATGGTTCCGGGCTGGGTCATGGCTCCTCCTGGGGGGACGCGGGAGCCCGGGGCGGGCCCCGTGCCCTTCCGTCCTACGCCCGCCCGCGGCGGGGCGCCATCGGGCGGACACGAACAATTCACACCAGAAGTCGCACAGGGCACACACCTCAGCATTCCGTCGTAGGCGGTGCCAGGGGCCCGAACGGGTGAAGGGTGCCCGGGAAACCCGGACACCCTTCACCTTCAAATCCCGCGGGGCTACGGCAGGTTGCGCGCCATGACGATGCGCTGGACCTGGTTGGTGCCCTCGTAGATCTGCGTGATCTTGGCGTCGCGCATCATGCGCTCGACGGGGTAGTCACGGGTGTAGCCGTAGCCGCCGAGGAGCTGGACGGCGTCCGTGGTGACCTCCATCGCCACGTCCGAGGCGAAGCACTTGGCGGCGGCGCCCAGGTAGGTCAGGTCGGCGTCGCCGCGCTCGGAGGCGGCGGCGGCCTGGTAGGTCAGCGCGCGGGCGGCCGAGATCTTCATGGCCATGTCGGCGAGCATGAACTGGATGCCCTGGAAGTCGGCGATCGGCTTGCCGAACTGCTTGCGCTCCTGGACGTAGCCCTTGGCGTAGTCGAGGGCGCCCTGGGCGATGCCGAGGGCCTGGGCGGCGATGGTGATGCGGGTGTGGTCCAGCGTCTTCATCGCGGTGGCGAAGCCGGTGCCCTCCTCGCCGATCATGCGGTCCGCCGGGATACGGACGTTGTCCAGGTAGACCTCGCGGGTCGGGGAGCCCTTGATGCCGAGCTTCTTCTCGGGGGCGCCGAAGGAGACGCCCTCGTCGGACTTCTCCACCACGAACGCCGAGATGCCCTTGGAGCGCTTCGCCGGGTCCGTGACCGCCATCACCGTGTAGTACTCGGAGACGCCGGCGTTGGTGATCCAGCGCTTCACGCCGTTCAGTATGTAGTGGTCGCCGTCGCGGACGGCCTTCGTCTTCATGCCGGCCGCGTCCGAGCCGGCGTCGGGCTCGGACAGGCAGTAGGAGAACATGCCCTCGCCCTTGGCGAGCGGGGTCATGTACCGCTTCTTCAGGTCCTCGGAGCCGGAGAGGATCACCGGGAGCGAGCCCAGCTTGTTCACCGCCGGGATCAGGGAGGAGGACGCGCAGACGCGGGACACCTCCTCGATCACGATCACGGTGGCCAGGGCGTCGGCGCCGGCGCCGCCGTACTCCTCGGGCACGTGCACCGCGTGCAGATCATTGGCGACCAGGGCCTCCAGCGCCTCCTGCGGGAAGCGGGCGTCCTCGTCGACCGCGGCAGCGTGCGGTGCGATCTTCGCCTCGGCCAGGGAGCGGATGGCGTCACGGAGCATGTCGTGCTCCTCGGACGGGCGGTACAGGTCGAAGTCAGCCGATCCGGCCAAGGTCTCTCACGCTCCAAGGACGCTGGGTGGCAAGTGTGATGCCGACGCTAATTACCGTTAAGTAACTCAAATTTTAGGGGTCGGCCCACGGGAGTGATACGTGAGCTTGGCGACAGCTGGGAAGTTGCCCGTCAGGGCCTCCGGTTATGCTCGGGCCCGCACGCCGCCGTCCCCCTTCTGGAGTCCCCCATGGCCCTCAAGATCACCGTGATCGGTACCGGCTATCTCGGCGCCACCCACGCCGCGGCCATGGCCGAGCTCGGGTTCGAGGTGCTGGGGCTCGATGTGGTGCCCGAGAAGATCGAGATGCTCGGCAGGGGCCAGGTCCCGATGTTCGAGCCCGGTCTCGAGGAACTGCTGCGCAAGCACGTCGCCGGCATCGAGGGCTCCACGGGCCGGCTGCGCTTCACCATGGACTGGGCGGAGGTCGCCGAGTTCGGCGATGTGCACTTCGTCTGCGTGAACACTCCGCAGAAGCACGGCGAGTACGCCTGCGACATGAGCTACGTCGACTCCGCCGTCGAGTCCCTCGCCAAGCACCTGCGCGGCCCGAACCTGGTCGTCGGCAAGTCGACCGTGCCGGTGGGCAGCGCCGACCGGCTCGCGGCCCGCATCCTGGAGCTCGCGCCGGGCGGCGGCGAGGTGGAGCTGGCCTGGAACCCGGAGTTCCTGCGCGAGGGCTTCGCCGTGGACGACACCCTGCACCCGGACCGGATCGTCGTCGGCGTGCGCAGCGAGCGTGCCGAGGAGCTGCTGCGCGAGGTCTACGCGAAGCCGATCGCCGACGGCTCCCCCTTCGTCGTCACCGACTTCCCCACGGCCGAGCTGGTGAAGACCTCCGCGAACTCCTTCCTGGCCACGAAGATCTCCTTCATCAACGCGATGGCGGAGGTCTGCGAGGCCGCCGGCGGCGACGTCGCCAAGCTCGCGGAGGCCATCGGGCACGACGACCGGATCGGAAAGAAGTTCCTGCGCGCCGGCATCGGCTTCGGCGGCGGGTGCCTGCCCAAGGACATCCGCGCCTTCATGGCCCGCGCCGGCGAGCTGGGCGCCGACCAGGCGCTGACGTTCCTGCGCGAGATCGACTCCATCAACATGCGCCAGCGCGGGCAGATGGTGGAGCTCGCCCGGCAGGCGCTGGGCGGCGGGCCGTTCCTCGGCAAGCGGGTCGCGGTGCTCGGCGCCACCTTCAAGCCCGACTCGGACGACGTACGGGACTCGCCCGCGCTGAACGTCGCCGGGCAGATCCACCTCCAGGGCGGCCAGGTCACGGTCTACGACCCCAAGGGCATGGGCAACGCCCGCCGCCTCTTCCCGACCCTCGGCTACGCCGACAGCGCGATCGAGGCGGTGCGGGGCGCCGATGTCGTACTGCACCTGACGGAGTGGCGGGAGTTCCGGGAGCTGGACCCGAAGTCGCTCGGCGAGGTCGCGGCGGCCCGGGTCATCCTGGACGGCCGCAACGCCCTCGACCCCGAGCTGTGGCGCAAGGCCGGCTGGAGCTACCGGGCGATGGGACGCCCGACGGCCTAGCGCTCCGCTGGATGAGCCGTGATGTGCGCCGTCGTTCGGCTGCGGCGCCGTCGTGGCTGGTCGCGCAGTTCCCCGCGCCCCTCAAGGGCGTTGCCGAGCCGCCAAACGGTGCCCGGCCGGCGCGACGCCGTTTCGGCCGAGGCTCAGTCGGCCGAAACGGCGTCCTTCGCATTCTGCCGCACCCGGGCGTATCACGCCGAATGAATCTTCAACGACCTTTCGAAATGGCTCACTTCGCTCGGTAGCGCCGCATCTTCGCGCGCGCCCCGCACACCTGCATCGAGCACCAGCGGCCGCGCCCCGCCGGGCTGCGGTCGTAGTACGCCCAGTGGCAGTCGCCCGCCTCGCAGGCCTTGAGCCTGCCCCAGGTGCCCTCGACCAGGGCCTGGGCGATGGCGGCGGCCACCCGGGAGCGCAGCGGCCCCTGGTCGGCGGCGGCGAGGACGGCCGAGCCGTCGGCGGCGTCGACCGCGACCAGCAGCGGGCTCGCCGCCAGCAGCACGCCGAGCGGAGTCACCTCGCGGTGCGCCGGATGGCCCGCGTGGGCGAGCAGGGCCACCCGCAGGGACTCCCGCAGCTCCCGTGCCCCGGCCACGTCCTCCTCGCCCAGCCCGAAGCGCGCCCGGCCCTCCGCCGTGTCCAGCGCGTCCGCGCCCGAGTCCAGGGCCACCGTGTTGACCAGCGACTCGACCAGCTCCAGGCCCCCGGGCGCGGGCGATCTCTCACTCATGGCTGCACGCTATCCCTCAGTTCTCCGATCCCCTTGCGACGTTACCTCCAATACGGGAGCATCGGGTAACCGCGTTACCCGTTGACGCGCTATAGCAGTAACCACGCATCAAGGAGGAAGTCATGGCCATCGCCGAACTGGGCGCCGTCGTCCTGGACTGTCCCGACCCCCGCGCACTCGCCGGTTTCTACGCGGGCGTGCTCGGCGGAAGCGTCGAGGGCGAGGGGGACTGGGTGGACCTGACGGTGCCGGGCGGGCGGGCGCTGGCGTTCCAGGCCGCCCCCGGATTCGTACCGCCGAAGTGGCCCGCGCCCGATCACTCGCAGCAGTTCCATCTGGACCTGAGCGTCGAGGACCTGGACGCGGCCGAGGCGCAGATCCTGGCCCTCGGCGCCAAGCCCCTCGACACCGACGACCGCTCACGCGGCTTCCGGGTCTACGCGGATCCGGCGGGCCACCCGTTCTGCCTCTGCCGGGCCTGACGTCCGCGACCGGGCCGTCCCGGCCGCCGGTCAGCCGTCCAGCTCGGCGATCTTCATCGTCGAGGGTGCCCGGCGGCGCTGCGCCTCTCGGGCCGTGAAGTCGGCCTCGCGCAGCACGCGTTGGACGTTGCCCCAGGTCAGCAGGGCGATGTCGGTCTCGGACCAGCCGCGGCGCAGCAGTTCGGCGACGAGGTGCGGGTAGCAGGAGGCGTCGCTGAGGTCCTGCGGGTGGGCGGCGCCGGCGTCATAGGTGCCGGACAGGCCGACGCAGCCGGGGCCGGCGATCTCGCGGACGTGGTCGAGATGGTCGGCGACGTCCCGGACGGACGGGCCGGTCTGCTCGGCGGTGAGCGGCACCATGCACAGGCCCCGTACCGCGCTCAGCTCGGCCAGCAGGTCGTCGGGGAGGTTGGCCGGGTGCGGGCGCAGGGCGCGGGCGGCCGAACGGGCGCACAGGACCGGTGCCTTGGACACCGCGCACGCCCGGCGCACGGTGTCCGCGGAGGCGCTGGAGAGGTCGGCCAGCACACCGAGGCGGTTCATCTCGCGCAGCACCTCCTCGCCGAACCGGGTCAGCCCCGACTCGCTCGCCCAGGAGACGCCGGACAGGGTCAGGGCGCGCAGCCCGAGGCCGTGCAGGGAGCGCAGGATGCCGAGCGAGTCGCCGAGCGCGGCGGCCCCCGCCGGTCCCGGCAGCACGGCGACCCGGCCGCTGTGCAGGGCGTCGGTGATCGGGCCGGGGGTGTCGGCGAGGCGCAGGCCCTCGGCGTGGGCCCGTACGACGGTCTTCACCAGGTCCAGCTGTTCCAGCGTGGCGCCGACGGCCCGGTCCCCGTCCAGCGCCTCGGGCAGGTGCAGCGCCCAGAACAGCGCGCCCACATGGCCCTCGCGCATCCGCGGCACATCGGTGTCGACGGCGCTCTCGCCGAGCTCCAGGTCGAACCAGGGCAGCCGGCGCAGCGCCCACGGCAGTCCGCTGTAGCCGTCGGCGACGGGATGCGCGGCCAGCAGGCGGTGGGCGCGGGCCAGGAGGTCGGCGCCGGAGTCCGCCTCCGGACCGTCGACGGCCTCGGGCAGCCGCTCGGGCAGATCACCTATCTCGCCGACCTCGGGGCCGGCATCCGCTTCGTACTTGAGGTCTGCCATGGCGGTCTCCGTACGTGATCGACGTACTGGTCAGCAGTACGGTCACGGTCGCACGGACCCGTGGGGCCTTCGAGGTGGACGGGGCGTTCGGGGGTACCTCAGCCCTCCCGCGCCGCCTCGATGACCTCGTCCAGCGTGTCGCGGGAACGGACCAGGTCGGCGATCATGCGGTCGATGCGGGCACGCTCGGCGGTGAGGTCCTCGACGAGCCGGGGCGTGGCGACGGCGGAGGGGCCGCCGTCGGCGTCCCGCATGCACGGCAGCAGCTGGGCGATCCGGCTGCTGTGCAGCCCGGCGGCGAACAGCTCCTGGATCCGGACGACCCGGTCGACGGCCGCCTCGGGATAGTCGCGGTGCCCGCCCGGCGTGCGCTCGGCGCGCAGCAGCCCCTGGGCCTCGTAGTAGCGCAGCGACCGCTCGCTCACACCGGTGCGCCGGGCCAGTTCACCGATCCGCATTCCGCGACCCTCTCGGTCCGTCCGGGCTTGAATCTGACACCAGTGTCAGATTTTACGGTACGGGCATGACGCTCACGGAGTCCCAGAAGGCAACCACCGGCCCGCTTCTCGCCCCGGCCCGCCTGGGCCGGCTGCACCTGCCCAACCACCTCGTCATGGCCCCGCTGACCAGGAACCGTGCGGAGGCGGACGGCACGCCCACTCCCCTGATGGCCACCTATTACGCCCAGCGCGCCTCGGCGGGCCTGATCATCGCCGAGGCCGCCACACCGAACGCGACCGGACAGACGTACCCGAACATCACGGCGATCCACTCGCCCTCGCACGTGGCGGGCTGGCGGCTGGTCACGGAGGCGGTTCGGGCGGCCGGCGGCGGCCCGATGTTCCTCCAGCTCCAGCACGGCGGCCGGGTCGGCCACCCCGCGACCAGCGGACTGACCCCGCTCTCGCCCTCTCCCCTGCCGCTCCCGGAGACGATCTTCACGCCGGACGGGCACCGCCCCGCCGTCGTCCCCCGGGAGATGACCGGCGACGACATCCGCGCCACCGTCGCCGACTTCGCGAACGCGGCACGCAATGCCGTGGCCGCCGGTTTCGAGGGCGTAGAGGTGCACTCCGCCAACGGCCATCTCCTGCACCAGTTCCTGTCCGGCAACACCAACCGCCGCACCGACGGATACGGCGGCTCGCCGGCCGGGCGGATCCGGTTCGTGCGGGAGGTGGTGGAGGCGGTGGCCGCCGCGATCGGGCCCGAGCGCACCGGCGTACGGATCTCTCCGCGCAACACCGTCAACGGCATCGAGGAGACCGACACCGACACGCTCTACCCGGCGCTCGTGGCGGCGCTGGGCGGGCTGGGGCTCGCGTATCTGCATCTGGTGCACGCCGATCCGGCGGACCCGCTGTTCGGGCGGATCCGGGCCGCCTGGCCGGGCGCCCTGATCGCCAACCCGGTGCTCCCGGGGCTGTCCGCGGCGACGATCGGCGCGGAGTCGGGCCGGCTGCTGGCCGCCGGGGCCGATCTGATCGCCCTCGGCCGCCCGTTCCTCGCCAACCCCGACCTGGTGCGGCGCCTCGCGCTCGGGGCGCCGCTGAACCCGGTGCGGGACCGGTACCTGATGTACACGGGCGGGGCGACCGGCTACACCGACTACCCCGCCCTCGACGATCAGCCGTCCAGTGCCTCGATGGTCGCGTTGGACGGACCCCGCGTCGTCTGAAGACCGCGGGCCACGTCCTCCGCCGCGCCCAGCACCCGGACCGCGTTCTGCCAGGTCAGCTTGGCCAGGTCGGGCCTCGACCAGCCGCGGTCCAGCAGCTCGGCGATCAGGTTGGGGTAGCCGGAGACGTCGTTCAGACCGTCCGGGGTGAAGGCGGTGCCGTCGTAGTCGCCGCCGATGCCGAGGTGGTCGACGCCGACGACCTCGCGCATGTGGTCCAGATGGTCGGCGACCGTGGACACCGTGGCGACCGGGCGCGGGTTGGTCTCCTCGAAGGCGCGGTGCACCTTCATCGCCTCGGCGGTCGTGTCGAGGTGGTGGAAGCCGTGGGCGCGCATGTTCTCGTCGGCCGCGACCGTCCAGTCGACCGCCGCCTGGAGCACGAACTTCGGCACGAACGTCACCATCGCGACGCCGCCGTTGCCGGGCAGGCGCTCCAGCACGTCGTCCGGGATGTTGCGCGGGTGGTCGCACACCGCGCGGGAGGAGGAGTGCGAGAAGATCACCGGGGCCGCGGAGACGTCGAGGGCGTCCCGCATGGTCGTGGCCGCCACGTGCGAGAGGTCGACCAGCATGCCCTCGCGGTTCATCTCCCGCACGACCTCACGACCGAAGGCCGACAGGCCGCCCACGCCGGGCTCGTCCGTCGCCGAGTCCGCCCACGCGATGTTGTCGTTGTGCGTGAGCGTCATGTAGCGGACGCCGAGCGCGTACAGCGCGCGCAGCGTGGCGAGGGAGTCGGCGATCGAGTGGCCGCCCTCGGCACCCATCAGGGAGGCGATACGGCCCTCCGCGCGGGCCGCCTCCATGTCCGCCGCCGTCAGCGCCGGGCGCAGGTCGCCCGGATACCGCGCCAGCAACTGCCGTACGCAGTCGATCTGTTCCAGGGTGGCGCTGACCGCCTTGTCGCCCGCGTAGTCCGAGCGGACGTACACCGACCAGAACTGCGCGCCGACGCCGCCCGCGCGCAGGCGGGGGATGTCGGTGTGCAGATGGCCGCCCTGGTCGCCGGCGATGTCGCGGGCGTCGAGGTCGTAGCGGACCTGCTCGCGCAGCGCCCAGGGGAGGTCGTTGTGGCCGTCGACGACGGGGAACTCGCGCAGCAGTTCCCGGGCTGCCTCCAGGGAGGTCATCGGCGTCACTTCCCCGCGCCGAAGCCGAACCCGCCCGCTCCCTCGACCTTGGCGCGCAGTCGCTTGCCCTTCTCGGTGGCCTGGTCGTTCAGGTCCTGCTGGAACTCGCGCATCCGCTGGAGCAGGTCCTCGTCGTGGGCGGCGAGGATGCGGGCGGCGAGCAGCCCGGCGTTGCGCGCGCCGGCGACCGAGACGGTGGCCACGGGCACGCCGGCCGGCATCTGCACGATGGAGAGCAGGGAGTCCATGCCGTCGAGGTACTTCAGCGGCACGGGCACGCCGATCACCGGGAGCGGGGTCACCGAGGCGAGCATGCCGGGCAGGTGGGCGGCGCCGCCGGCACCGGCGATGATCACCTTCAGCCCGCGCTCGGCCGCCTGCTCGCCGTAGGTGACCATCTCGCGCGGCATGCGGTGCGCGGAGACGACGTCGACCTCGTAGTCGATCTCGAACTCGTCGAGAGCCTGGGCGGCGGCCTCCATGACGGGCCAGTCGCTGTCCGAACCCATGACGATGCCTACAACAGGGCTCATTCGGTGATCGTGCCTCTCAGGTAACCGGCTGCGTGACGTGCGCGCTCGAGGACGTCGTCCAGGTCGTCGCCGTAGGTGTTGACGTGGCCCACCTTGCGGCCCGGCTTCACGTCCTTGCCGTACATGTGGATCTTCAGCTGGGGGTCGCGGGCCATGCAGTGCAGGTACGCGGAGTACATGTCGGGGTAGTCGCCGCCGAGGACGTTGACCATCACCGTCCACCCGGCCCGCGGGCGCGGGTCGCCGAGCGGCAGGTCGAGGACGGCCCGGACGTGGTTGGCGAACTGCGAGGTGATGGCGCCGTCCTGGCTCCAGTGGCCCGAGTTGTGCGGGCGCATCGCGAGTTCGTTGACGAGGATGCGGCCGTCGCGGGTCTGGAACAGCTCGACCGCGAGGTGGCCGACGACGCCGAGCTCCTTGGCGATGGTCAGGGCCATCTCCTCGGCCTTCAGCGCGAGGGCCTCGTCGAGGTCGGGCGCCGGGGCGATGACGGTGTCGCAGACACCGTTCACCTGCTGGGACTCGACCACGGGGTACGCGACCGCCTGGCCGTGCGGCGAGCGCACGACATTGGCGGCGAGCTCGCGGACGTAGTCCACCTTCTCCTCGGCGAGGACGGGGACGCCGGCGCGGAAGGGATCCTCCGCCTCGGTCACGTCGTCCACGACCCAGACGCCCTTGCCGTCGTAGCCGCCTCGGACCGTCTTGAGGACGACCGGGAAGCCGTCGCCCTCGGCCGCGAACGCGGCGACGTCCTGCGGGTCGCTCACGATGCGGTGCCGCGGGCACGGGACACCGATCGCATCGAGCCGCGCGCGCATCACTCCCTTGTCCTGGGCGTGCACGAGCGCGTCGGGGCCGGGGCGGACGGGGATGCCGTCCGCCTCCAGCGCCCGTAGGTGCTCGGTGGGTACATGTTCGTGATCGAAGGTGATCACATCGCACCCGCGGGCGAACTCGCGCAGCGTGTCGAGGTCGCGATAGTCGCCGATGACGACATCGCTGACCACCTGCGCCGCGGAATCCTGCGGGGTGTCACTGAGAAGCTTGAACCTGATGCCGAGCGGGATGCCTGCCTCGTGTGTCATACGCGCGAGCTGGCCCCCGCCGACCATGCCGACTACCGGGAACGTCACGCCCCTAGGGTATCGGCCGCGCCGGGGCGACCCTCTTACCGGACTTTTCCGGGTCTCTTCCCCGACGTATGAGCTCACCCACAGGCAATCGCGAAGGGGGGTGGTTAGCATGGCTGAGTTGACGAAACCGACCGACAGGGAGCCTTCACAACCATGGGACGTGGTTCCTCGGGGCTTCATGTGTCGCCTCCGGTGTCCGGAAAATCCGTACGGCAGCGCTTCGACCGGCTGGTCCGTGAGGTCGCGAAGTTCGGCGCGGTGGGCGGCGCGGGGCTGCTCGTCAACCTTCTGGTGTTCAACCTGGTGCGGCATGTCACCGACCTCCAGGTCGTGCGCGCGAGCGTCATCGCGACGGTCGTCGCGATCATCTTCAACTACATCGGCTTCCGGTACTTCACCTACCGGGATCGCGACAAGAGCCGCCGCACCAAGGAACTGAGCCTGTTCCTGCTGTTCAGCGTGGTCGGCCTGGTGATCGAGAACGGTGTCCTGTACGCGGCGACCTACGGCTTCGGCTGGGACAGCCCGCTGCAGAGCAACGTCTTCAAGTTCCTCGGCATCGGCATCGCGACGCTGTTCCGCTTCTGGTCGTACCGCACGTGGGTGTTCCGTGCGCTGCCGGCACCGGAGCCGGAACCATCCGCCGAATCGTTCCTGGAGCCCCCGCGAGGGCCCGCGACGCAGGAGCGCCGGGTCGGCCAGCGCGTCGGCTGAACGGGCCGTTATCTGACCGTCGGCCCCGACTCCTGCGGCTTCTTCGGGGGCTGGGTGCGCGACAGGAACAGCGCTATGACCGGCGGCTTCGCCTGGAGCATCTCCAGGCGGCCGCCGTCGGCCTCGGCCAGGTCACGGGCCACGGCGAGGCCGATGCCCGTGGAGTTGCGGCCGCTGATGGCGCGCTCGAAGATGCGGGCGCCCAGGTCCGCGGGGACACCGGGCCCCTCGTCCGTGACCTCGATCACCGCCTGATTGCCGGTCACGCGGGTGCGCAGCGCGACCGTGCCGCCGCCGTGCATGAGGGAGTTCTCGATCAGCGCGGCGAGGACCTGCGCGACGGCGCCCGGCGTGCCGACCGCCTTGAGGTGCCGCTTGCCCGAGCTGACGATGGCCCGGCCCGCGCTGCGGTAGGCGGGGCGCCACTCGGCCAGCTGCTGCTGGATGACCTCGTCGAGATCGAAGGTGACGGCGGAGCCGGTGCGCGGGTCGCGGGAGTTGGTCAGCAGGCGCTGGACGACGTCCGTGAGGCGCTCCACCTGCGTCAGGGCGATGGTCGCCTCGTCCTTCACCGTGTCGGGATCGTCGGTGAGGGTGATCTCCTCCAGCCGCATGGACAGCGCGGTGAGCGGGGTGCGCAGCTGGTGCGAGGCGTCGGCGGCCAGGCGCCGCTCCGCCGTCAGCATCCGGGCGATGCGCTCGGCGGAGGAGTCGAGGACGTCCGCCACCCGGTCCAGCTCGGGCACGCCGTAGCGCTTGTGCCGGGGCCGGGGGTCGCCGGAGCCCAGTCGTTCCGCGGTCTCCGCGAGGTCGGTCAGCGGCGAGGCGAGCCGGTTGGCCTGGCGCACCGCGAGCAGCACGGCCGCGATCACCGCGAGCAGGGCGACGGCCGCGATGATCAGCAGCGTACGGCCGACCTCCCGCGTCACCGAGGAGCGCGGCTCCTGCACGGTGACCGTCTCGCCCTCCTCGCCGGTCTCCGTGGCACTGATGACGTCGCCGGTCGGCTTGGTGCCGACCTGGATCACCGGCTTCTGCGGGATCCGGATCTCGGCGTAGCGGTCCCCCTGGACCTGCTCCCGCAGCACCTTGGCGTCCACGGTCTCGTCCCCGAGCAGCCGGCTGTCCACGATGCTGGCGAGGCGTACCGCCTCGGTGTCCACCCGCTCCTGCGCGGTGTTGGTGATCGTCCGCGTCTCGACGATCACCAGCGACACGCCGAAGACGGCGATCACGACGAGAACGACGGCGAGGGTGGACTGGATCAGTCGACGGCGCATGTCCTGCTACTTACCTGTGGGGCCTGGATACCGCTGCGGCGTGCTCGCCGGTACGGCGCCGGCCTCGGGACCGGACTCAGCTCTTCTCGAAACGGAAGCCCACGCCTCGCACCGTCGCGATGTAGCGGGGGTTGGCCGCGTCGTCGCCCAGCTTCTTGCGGAGCCAGGAGATGTGCATGTCGAGGGTCTTGGTCGAGGACCACCAGGTGGTGTCCCAGACCTCGCGCATCAGCTGGTCCCGGGTCACCACCCGGCCGGCGTCGCGCACCAGCACCCGCAGGAGGTCGAACTCCTTCGCAGTGAGCTGGAGCTCCTCGTCGCCCATCCACGCCCGGTGCGACTCGACGTCGATCCGTACGCCGTGGGTGGCCGGCGGCTGCTGCGGCTCGGCCGCCCCGCGCCGGAGCAGGGCCCGGACCCGGGCGAGCAGCTCGGCCAGCCGGAACGGCTTGGTGACGTAGTCGTCGGCGCCCGCGTCCAGGCCCACGACGGTGTCCACCTCGTCGGCGCGTGCGGTGAGGATGAGGACCGGCACGGTGTGGCCCTCGGCACGCAGTCGCCGGGCCACCTCCAGACCGTCCATGCCGGGCAGGCCGAGGTCCAGTACGACCAGATCGATACCGCCCTGCATTCCAGCGTCGAGCGCGGTGGGGCCGTCCTCACGCACCTCGACCTCGTACCCTTCCCGGCGCAGTGCGCGGGCCAGCGGCTCCGAAATGGACGCGTCGTCCTCGGCGAGCAGTACTCGGGTCATGGGGTGATGGTAGTCCGCCCATGACAAGAGCTGGAGGGTGATCGACCGCCCGGATTCTCACCGGCCCCGAGCGTGTCTCTTACCTTCGGCCGCTGTGGTACAGACCTATGCCTTCGAGATGCGATCCTGGAAAGGACCTTGGAAAGGGTGTCCGCGGTTCCCTCGACACCTGTGATCCCGGTCTCAAGTCCTTCCATTTCAGGCACTGTCCTGACGTATGGTGACTCTACGCCCGTAGCACTACGGGGACCTTCGGCGCACTTGACGCTGAGGGTCTCTTTTGTGTGCGGGACCGGTGCTCACCGGTCCCCGAAGGAATGACCTGTGGCCGGGCCCCCGAAGGCGGGGGCGTGGATCCCGACGGTCGCCGTCATCCCCTCCGTGATCCGGAGCGGACTGTCCCTGGGCGTGGGACGGACGGCCGTGTCCGCCGGTGCCGGCCGCCCCCCACCGGGCGCGTGAACGTTCTACGTCGGTGCGCGTCCCGACCAGCAAGGATCGACCATGGCGTCCAGCCTGACGAAGGACTCGGCCCGCCCGGGCACCCCCGGCTCCGAGAAGACCTTCTTCGGCCACCCCCGCGGACTGGCCACTCTCTTCATGACCGAGATGTGGGAGCGTTTCTCCTACTACGGCATGAGGGCACTGCTCCCGCTGTACCTGGTCGCTCCGGGCGGCCTGAACCTCAACGCGGCGACCGCGACCGCGATCTACTCGGTCTACGTGTCGATGGTGTACCTGCTCGCCATGCCCGGCGGATGGTTCGGCGACCGGGTCTGGGGCCCGCGCAAGACCGTCGCCGTGGCCGGTGGCGTCATCATGCTCGGCCACCTCACGCTGGCCCTGCCGTCCTCCGGCACGTTCTACGCCGGCCTCGGCCTGGTCGCGATCGGTTCGGGTCTGCTGAAGGCCAACATCTCCACGATGGTCGGCCACCTCTACGACGGCCCGTCCGACCCGCGCCGCGACGGTGGCTTCACGGTCTTCTACATGGGCATCAACCTCGGTGCCTTCGCCGCGCCGCTGATCATCGGCACCATCGGTGAGAACGTCAACTGGCACCTGGGCTTCGCGCTCGCCGCGCTCGGCATGGCGCTGGGCCTGGCCCAGTTCCTGATCGGCTCGCGCCACCTGGCCGAGCGCTCCAGCGTGGTCCCCACCCCGCTGTCCGCCGAGGAGAAGTCCTCCACCCTGCGCAAGGCGGCGATCTGGGCCGGTATCGCGGTCGTCTTCTACGCGATCGTCGGCTTCTCCGGCAACTACACGCTGAACTGGGTCCTGGTCCCGCTGACCCTGCTCGGCGTGATCATCCCGACGATGGTCCTGGTCCGCATCAAGCGCGACAAGGACCTGGACCGCGGCGAGCAGTCGAAGATGTCCGCGTACATCTGGTTCTTCGTGGCCGCGGCCGTGTTCTGGATGATCTACGACCAGGGCGGCTCGACCCTGTCGATCTTCGCCGAGGGCTCCGCCGAGAACAGCGTCTTCGGCTGGGAGTTCCCGGTCTCCTGGTACCAGTCGGTCAACCCGGTCCTGATCATGGCGCTGGCCCCGGTCTTCGCCTGGTTCTGGCTGGCACTGAACCGGCGCGGCAAGGAGCCGAGCACGATCGTGAAGTTCGGCTCGGGTCTGGTCCTGGTAGGCGCGTCGTTCTTCCTCTTCCTGGCCCCGCTGTCGATCGCCGAGGGCGGTCACAAGGCGGCCGCGATGTGGCTGGTGGCGATCTACTTCGTCCAGACCGTCGGTGAGCTGCTGCTGTCCCCGGTGGGTCTGTCGGTGACGACGAAGATGGCGCCCGCGAAGTACGCCTCGCAGATGATGGGCGTCTGGTTCCTGGCCGTCACCGCCGGTGACGCCACGACCGGTCTGCTCTCCATCGCCGGTGTCGACCTGAACAAGACCAACATCGTGGCCCTGGAGGCGACGCTCGCCGTCCTCGCCGGTGTGGCGGTGTGGATGTACCGCAAGAAGGTCAAGGAGCTCATGGGCGACGTCCGCTAGCGCGGGGCTCAAGTCTGACGGGGCCGTTGCACCCAGGTGGGTGTGACGGCCCCGTTGGTTCGCTCGACGTGCGCGGTTCCCCGCGCCCCTGAGGGAATCAGCGCGTCCTGCGCCTCGGCATGAAGGTGAACACCGCTCCCCCGAGCAGCAGTGCCGTCCCCGCCACCAGGCCCAGCGCCTTCAGTGCGGCGTGGTCCTCCGCGCCCGTCGCCGCCAGGCCGCCGTTCGTCGACGAGCCGCCCGCGGAGCCTCCCGCCGAACCGCCGGCCGAGCCGCCGCCGGACGCCCCGCTCGCCTGCTCGGTCGTGTCCAGGGTGAGGGACACCTCCGACTTCGCCGGCGTGCAGGTCGTCGTCGTGCCCAGGGCCTCGATCGTCAGGACGCCCGGCGACAACGTCGATTCGCCGCTCGCGCCCGGCTTGTAGGTGCCCGTGAGGTCGGGGATCTCGATCGGCTCGCCCGACTTGATGTCCTCGGAGTTGGTGGGGCCCTCGACATGGACCGTGCCCTTGTCGGCGCCGCCCAGGGCGACCTCCATCGACGGCTTGACCGAGTCCTTGGGGATGTCGGCGGGGCTGTCCATCACCGACTTCTTGAACTTGACCGTGAGGTCGAAGTTCTCGCCGCTCTTCCTGGCGTTGATCTGGACCGGCGAGGTCGCGTTCTTGTCGCCGATGGGCGTCTTGCACTCGTAGGGGACCTGGACCTCCTTGCCGGTGAAGTCGGTCTGGCCGCCACCGCCCCCGGTTCCGCCGCCGGTGCTGGTGCCGCCGTCGTCTCCGCCCGTCTCGCTCTCACTCGGCGTCGGGCTGGAGGACCCCGTCGGCACACTGGTCGGCAGCGTCGGGATCACCGTGGGCAGACCTCCCGTCGTACCGCCCGAGTTCCCGCCCCCGTCCGTCACCTTGATCGTCGCCGCCTGCTTCACCGCCTCCTTGGGCGCGCACTTGGTGTCCGTGGAGATCGGCTTGTTGACGTTGATGTTGTACGCGTCCGGCGTCAGCTTCACCTCGCCCGGTGCCGTCAGTTTCAGCTTGCCCTTCATGTCGGACAGCTTCATGTCGGTGTTCTTGGGGATCGGCGGGTTCTCCCGCGGACCCTGCATGGCGATGTCCCCGGTCTGCGCGCCGGCCGCCTTCAGGGTGCCCGTCGGCTGGACCGTGTTCGCCTCCAGGTCCAGGATGTTCGGGTTCTTGGAGGCCGCCTGGACGAACTTCCAGACGATCTCCACCTCGTCACCGACCTTCGCCTCGGCGGGCGCGGTGATCTCCACCTTCGTCGTGCCCTGCACCGGCGGCAGCCCCGAGATGGCGGGCGGGATGCACTCGGTCGCGTACGCCACCTCCGCCGCCTGGGCGGTCCCGGCGCTCACGCCGAGCAGGACGCCCGCGCCGCCGAGCATCAGCGCGACGCCGGCCGCACTCGCTCTCCTGGGCCGGGCCGGTACGGCTCTCCTTGGCTTGCTCACGGGGGTCCCTTCCTCGTCGGAGTCGTCGGAGTCGTCGGACTCGTCGGGCTTTCGTCGTGCGGTGCGGAGAGCCGGCCGGCCGTGCCCGGATCGCTGTCCGGGGTGAACCACGGCAGTGCCGAAGAGGGTGGAGCCGCGTGCCTCGCCTCCTCCCGGGGCCTGAGCCCCGGCAGGCGAAACGCGACTTCGGGCAGGCGCAGGCCCCGGCGGCGGGCCGACTGCCGCGGCCGTATCCGGTCCACCACCGCCATCCCGACGCGGAACAGCGCCGCCGGTACGACCAGGCAGACCAGGATCCAGAACAGCGTCACGCCCCAGGGCCGGCCCACGCCCCAGGGCTGCTCGGCCATCACCTTGCCGCCGTACTTCAGGGAGACGGCGTAGTCGCCGTGCGCCCCGGCGGCGAGCTCGACCGGCAGCTCGATGCGTGCCTTGCGGCCCGGCTGGATCGTGCCGCGCCACTGCTGTTCCTCCCACTGCGGGGCGAACACGCCGTGTGAGGTGCCGACCTGGAACACCGGGTTCTTGACGGCGGAGGTGCCGACGTTGCCGACCGTGAAGACGAACGTGCGGGCCGGCGGTGCGCCGAACCAGGTGAGCAGGCCGCTGGATCCGTCCAGCCGGGTGTCCGTGAGCACCGAGAGACGGCCGCCCGCGGGCTCCGCGGGCAGCGGCTCGACCGCGTGCCCGGCGACCTGGAAGATGGCGTCGGCCTCGGCCTTGGGTCCGGTCGCCGTCGCCACGTGCACCACGCACGGGCACGGCACGGGCGGCTCCGCCACCGGCAGCTTCCGGCTGAAGCGCCCTTCGCCGTCCGTGGTCACGGCCCGGCCGTCCGCGTTGGCGCAGGAGTTGGTGCCCCCGCTCACCCCGGTCGACGGCACGGACTGCCCGCAGATCAGGAGCATCAGCAGCGCGCGCGGGCGCCAGCCGGTGCCGGTCACGGTGACCGAACCGCCCGTCCCTGCCTGCGTCTTGGACAGCTTCACGACGGGCGGGTCGTCGGCCGCCGACGCGCTCACGGCCGCCATCGGCGGCAACAGCAGCGCCAGTACCGTCACCAGCGCCGGAATCCGCACCCTGCCCCTCACGTCCCCGCTCCCGTCAACTCCGGCTGCTGCAAAGGCCGTTCGACTTCGGTCGGCCCGCCGTCGTACGGGCCCCGGCGCCTTCGACGTCGTACGGCGAAGAGGGCGCCCGCCGCCGCGAGCGCCCCCGCGGCCCCCGCCACCGCGCCCCACGGCACGAACCGCACCGACACCTGCGCGGTGTCGGCGGCTCCGCCCGCCGCCGTGACGGTGAGCCGCACGTCGACCGCGTCGAGCGCGGGCCGGTCGGGCCAGGGCTCGGTGAGCCGGGTGCGGCTGCCCGGGGGCAGGTCGACGGGCAGGGTGCGCGGGGCGCGGTCGAGGAGGCGGCCGAGGACACCGTCGGCGCGCACCGCGAGACTCGGTGTGAGGGGGGTCGTACCCCTGTTGACCAGTACGTATGTGATGCCGTCGGCCCTGACTGCCACCTGCTCGACGGTCAGCGCGGACAGCTCCGGGCCGGTGACGCGCAGCCGCAGGGCGACGCGCTGGGCGCGGCCGTCGGCGTCCCGGGCGACGATCTCGCCGGAGCGGTCACCGGGGGCCGTGCCCGTCGGGACGGTCACCGTGAACGGGACCTCGGCGCGGGTGCGGGCCGGGATCCGCACCCGGCTCTCCGCGAAGGCGATCGGCACGCCGTCGCCGGTCAGCCGTACGGTGACCGGCTCGGCGCCGCGGTTCGTCACGGACACCGTGTCCTGCTGGAGCGACCCGGGCTCGCCCTCGGTGTAGAAGGACGGGCGCCCGCCCCCGGAGGGCGCGACGAGCCAGGCCTCGGCGGCGGTCGCCGTGGGGGCCACCGCCAGCAGGGACAGAAGCAGCAGGGGCAGGGACAGGACACGGGCGGCTGACGACATCGGCGGCTCCAGCGCTCTCATACGGAGGCGTTCAGCGGCGTACGGTCTGCCCCCTCCGCGTCAGCCACAGCGCGCCCGCCGCACCCGCGAGCAGGACCGTGCCGCCCAGGGTGCCGAGGGCGATGGCCGAGTCCTCGGGGCCGGTCTGCGGAAGTTCGGAACCGGAGCCGGAACCGCTCTGGGCCCCGCTGTCGCCGCCGCCACCGGACGCCGCCGTCACGTCGAGGCTCAGCGACGGACCCGGGCTGTTGGACGGCGTGCACGTGGTGGTCGTGCCGAGGGCCTTGATGGTGAGGATGCCCGCGGTGAAGGTGACCTTGCCGGTCTTCTTCGGGGTGTACGTGCCCGTCAAGTCGTTGATCTTGATGGGGGTGTTGGCGGGGATGGCCTCCTGGTTGGCCGGGCCGGTCACGTTCATGGTGCCGCTGTCGGCGCCGCCCAGCTTGATGGTGGCGCTCGGGTTCATCGCGCCCTTGCCCAGTTCGACCGGGCTGGACGAGACGCCCTTCTGCCACGACATGGTGATCTTGTAGCCGCTGCCGCTCTTGACGCCCTTGATGTCGATGGGCGAGACGGCGCTCTTGTCGCCGATCGGCGTCTTGCAGGCGTAGTTGACGTCGACGACCTCGGCCCTGGCCGCGGGGGCGGCCATCAGCACCGCCGATCCGGCCAGGGCCGCGGCGGTCGCGAGCGCGGCGGTTCGCTTCTGCTTCGACACGGTCCCCTCATTTCCTGACGGCACATCAGATCGGCCGTCAAGGTACGCCCGGGGACTTGAGGAAGGAAGACACGGTGCACACCGGAGTTGTGGCGATCCGGCGTGCACCGAGTGGAAGGGGTGACCGCCGGTACTGCGTTCTCCCGGGGGACAACCCCCGGACCCCCAGCAGAAAAACAGGTCGGCCGACGTGACCGGTGCGGTCATCGCGAGACAACCCGCGTAATTCAAGGTCAGGCCGCACCCAGTACCTCGGGCAGCCCCCACCGCCGCAGCACCTCGGGCACGGCGACCGTCCCGTCCTCGCGCTGGTGCTGCTCCAGGATCGCGGGCACCAGGCGGCTGGTGGCCAGGCCCGAGGCGTTCAGGGTGTGCACGTACGCCGTCTTGCCGCCGCCGGCCGGGCGGTACCTGATGGCGCCGCGCCGGGCCTGGTACTCACGGGCGTTCGACACCGAGCTGACCTCGACGTACCCGCCCAGGCTGGGCAGCCAGACCTCCACGTCGTAGGTCTTGGCCTGCGCGGGGCTGGTGTCCCCGGCGGCGAGCCGGGTGACCCGGTGGTGCAGCCCGAGCCCCGCGACCAGCTCCTGCGCACGGCCGAGCAGTTCCAGGTGCGCGGCCTCCGACTCGTCCGGCCGGGCGAACTGGAACAGCTCCACCTTGTTGAACTGGTGCCCCCGCAGCGTCCCGCGGTCCGCAGTGCGGTGGCTGCCGCTCTCCCTGCGGTAGCAGGGCGTGTAGGCGACGTACCGGCGCGGCAGCTCGCGCTCGTCGAGCGTCTCGCCGCGATGGAGGTTGACCAGGGCGGTCTCAGCGGTGGGCAGCAGGAAGCGGTCGTCCACGCGGTAGACCTCGTCGGCGAACTTCGGGAACTGCCCGGCCGTGTATCCGGCCTCGTAGGTCAGCAGGTGCGGCGGCAGCACGAACTCGTAGCCCGCCCGGCGGTGGGCGTCCAGGAAGTGGTTGAGCAGCGCCCACTCCAGGGCCGCGCCCTGGTCGCGGTAGATCCAGTGGCCGTTCCCGGCCAGGGCCGTGCCGCGCCGGTAGTCGACCAGGCCCAGGTCCTCGGCGAGGCGGACGTGGTCGCGGGCCGGGAAGCCGAAGGCGGGCGGCTCCCCCACGACCCGTACGACCTCGTTGTTCTCCTTGCCGCCGGCCACCACGTCCGGGTCCGGGAGGTTGGGCAGGGCGTCGAGGAACTCCTGATGGCGGGCGGCGAGCCCGGCGAGGCCCGCCTCGGCCTCGGTGAGCCGGCCGGCCAGCTCACCGGCGCCGGCCCGCAGCTCGTCCGCGGGGGCGTCCGTACGGCGCCGCTCGGCGATCTCGGCCGAGATCCGGCGTCGCTCGCCGCGCAGCCGCTCCACGGCGGCGCGGGCCTCGCGGAACTCGACGTCGAGGGCGAGGAAGGCCGGGATGTCGGGGTCCGCACCGCGCTTGCGCAGGCCGGCGAGGACCTGGTCGGGGTGCTGTCGGATGAGGGTGACGTCGAGCATGGCGCTCTGCTCCGTCCGGTCGACCGGAGCGGCAGGGCCCGCCCCGGGGTGGTCCCTCGGGGCGTGGGCGAGAGGGTCTGCTCGCGGTGCCACCACGCCTTCACCGCCGTACGACGCCCTGGGGGCCGTCCGGCGATCTCGTTCGGGCCCGATGACGGGGGCCGGCCGGCGGGGCATTTCCTCCCCGCACTCGGGAGTGGATTCACCGGGGAAGCGAGGCCGCCTTCACAGCGACGGGCGGCTCTCTCGGCTCGCGGACCCGGCTAATTGTCTCCGTCAGCGCGTTGCGGGGAGCGTAGAGCAGCGTCCGGGCGGGGCGGAACCGATTTTCCACCGTGTCCGGACGGGCGCCCTACGCCGGTGCGCCCAGCTCCGCCCACACCGTCTTGCCCGAGACGCCGGGCGTCCGCACGACGCCCCAGTCCAGGCACAGCCGCTGCACGATGAACATGCCGTGACCGCCCGGGCGCCCCGAGCGGTGCGGGGTGCGCGGGGCCGGCTGGCCGGTGCCCCTGTCGGAGACCTCGACGCGGATCACCTTGTTGTCGCAGGCGATCCACATCTCCTCGGGCCCCTCGGCGTGCAGACAGGCGTTGGTGACCAGCTCGGAGACGACGAGCAGGACGTCCTCGGCGGCGGCCCGCTGGTCGGCGGTGGCTGCGGGCAGCCAGTTCCACGCGTACAGCGCCTGCCGGGCGAAGTCACGGGCGAGCGGGACGACCCCGCTCTGGTCCGCGAAGTCCAGCCTGCGGACCTGACGCCCCGCGGACGCCGCTGCGGACGCCTGGGACTCCTCGGGCCTCAGGGGCGGCGCAGCGCCCCCGTCGGGCGCTCCCGCCGCCGACGCGCCCCGCTCGGCGGCCCCCGTCCCTGGCACGCCCCCGTCGGACGCTCCGGAAGCGCCGCTGGGCTCAGGGCCGCGGTCGCCCGGCGAGAAAGGCCGGGTGGTGCTCATCAGCGCTTCACCTCACCGATTCACCAGTTCAACATTCACACGATTCACAAGTCAGTACGCAGAGTCAGTACGCCGGTACACGTCCTTGCCTGATACGTCGGTCACAGTCCCCACGCCCGGTGGCCGACATCACAGCCGACGCGTTCAGGATGTCTCCTGCCCTACCGGGCGAAGGGAACACCCCTGTATTCGGGCCGAATGATGTGACGTCTGATGCAGTGCCGGACGCCCGGGGTCAGCCGGCGCCGTCGGGCCCGTCGGCCAGGGCGTCTTCCAGCGAGTCGTGGACCGTGAAGACCGCCTCGGCCCCCGTGATCTCGAACACGCGGGCGACCACGGGCAGCATGCCCGCGAGATGCACCCCGCCACCGGCGGCCTCCGCCTTCAGGCGCGCCCCCAGCAGCACGTTCAGCCCCGTGGAGTCACAGAACTCGAGCCGCGAGCAGTCGACGACCAGTCGGCTGAAGCCTTTGCCGAGGCAGTCCTCGAGTGGCTCACGCAACAAATCGGCGGTGTGGTGATCGAGCTCACCCGCCGGGGTCACGACGGCACTGGAGCCCTCTTCCCGCACTTCGACCAGAAGTCGGCCAGACTGTGCGCTGCCGACCGTCCCGCGGTCCATGCCGTGTCTCACTCCCGACATCGTGGCTACTGACTGACGCTCTCGAACACTACGCCTTCACTACGGCACCCACACACCCGAACATCCACACAGAATCGGACATTTCGGACCAGAGCGCACTTGCGGTGGGCTCAGGAAAGCGGGTAGGGCTAGTAGAGACACGTAACCGACTCGGCCGGCTTGGAGGCGCCGCACACCGCAGTGCACGACAGGCTTCGGCAGCCATATGCCGAGAACGATGGAGGACATCATGTCACCCCGGCTCGACGCATCGCATACCCAGAGCGCGACGTCGGCATCCCAATCGGAGCATCCGGATTCCGGCGAGCAGCACGGCGAATCGGTCGCCGTCGTCCACGAGGGCGACTTCGACCAGGACGACGCTCTCGCGGGCCTTCCGGACATCCCCCCGTACGACGAGGTGGGCCCGGTGGACGCGCGGGCCCTGTCCAAGACTCTCTTCGAGCGGCTGGAGTCGCTGGAGGAAGGGACGTACGAGTACTCGTACGTCCGCAACACCCTCGTCGAACTCAACCTCGCGCTGGTCAAGTTCGCCGCCTCCCGCTTCCGCTCGCGCAGCGAGCCGATGGAGGACATCATCCAGGTCGGCACCATCGGCCTGATCAAGGCGATCGACCGGTTCGAGCTGAGCCGTGGCGTGGAGTTCCCCACCTTCGCGATGCCGACGATCATCGGTGAGATCAAGCGCTTCTTCCGCGACACGTCGTGGTCGGTGCGGGTGCCGCGCCGCCTTCAGGAGCTCCGGCTCGACCTGGCCAAGGCCGGTGACGAGCTGGCGCAGAAGCTCGACCGCGCCCCGACGGTGGCGGAACTGGCCGAGCGCCTGGGTCTGACCAACGACGAGGTCGTCGAGGGCATGGCGGCCTCGAACGCCTACACCGCCTCCTCGCTGGACGCCCAGCCCGAGGAGGACGACGCCGAGGGCGCGCTGGCCGACCGGATCGGCTACGAGGACCACGGCATCGAGGGCATCGAGTACGTCGAGTCCCTCAAGCCCCTCATCGCCGAACTGCCGCCCCGGGACCGGAAGATCCTGTCCCTGCGGTTCGTCGCGGGCATGACCCAGTCGGAGATCGGCGAGGAACTCGGCATCTCCCAGATGCATGTGTCGCGGCTGCTGTCGCGGACCCTGATCAAGCTCAGAAAGGGACTGACGCTCGAGGAATGACCGGTCCACCGGTGACCGGTCGAGGAGCGCCGCCTCCCGCACGCCGACCCGCACTGTGCCCGGTGCCCCGCCGAACCTGTCGGCGGGGCACCGGGCACAGTGCGTTGGGATCTTTCACCGAACGCATCGGGCGCGGTGCGTTCGGATCTTTCACCGAGAGCTCACGGGTTACCCACAGAAACCCTTTCCCCACGGCCTGGCTTCCTCCACTATGAGCCGTCATACCCGCCGGTAGGTCAGGACTCCGAGCGGGTCGCAAGGCTGCGAGGAGGCGGCGCAATGGCTCGGGCCGACGACGACAGGGACCGTGGCCGCCAGGACCATGGCCACGGCGTCCACGCGGGCGCGTCCGACGCACGGCTCACCGAACTGCTGCGCGCCGAGACGGCCACCGCGTATCCGGCGCTCCAGGAGCTGCGCACCCGCCATCACGCGCACGTCCTCGCCTATGCCCGGCTGTGCACCCCGAACGACTCCATGGCACGGCAGCTGGCGGCCCAGGCGTTCGCCCTGGCGGCCCGTCAGACGGCGCGCGGCATCGACCCCGGTGTCCCCTGGCGGCTCCAACTCCTGCTGCTGACCGCGCGGCTGGCCGGCACCTGGGCGATGGACGAGCGGGCGGCCGGCCTGGACGCGGGGCTGCTGCTCGTCCTGAACACCGCCGGTCCCGCCGGCCCGGTCCCGCCCATGCTGACGGCGTTCCAGTCACTGCCGCCGCGCACCCAGGGCCTGATCTGGTACGGCGTCGTGGAGCGGGAGCCGGTGGAGCGGACCGCCTCCCTCCTCGGCCTGACCCGCGAGGACGTCACCTACGGCACGGCTCCGGCGCTCCAACTGCTGGCCCGCGCCTGTCTGCGCGCCCGCCTCGCCGCCTCCGACGACCCGGACTGCGTCGACTTCGGCCGGCTCATCGAGGAGTCCGTACGGCCCGACAGCCCCCGCGACAGCGCCGATCTGCACGCCCACATGACGCATTGCCCGCACTGCACGACGGCGTACGAGGAGTTGTCGGCCCTGCGGGACTCGCCCCGCACGGCGCTGGCGGAGGGGCTCCTGCCGTGGGGCGGCACGGGGTATGCGGCGGACGGCGCGGGCGAGTCGGCCGGGACGCGGGCCGGGGGTCTCGGCACTCGGGGCGTCCGCGCGGGCCGGAGTGTGACGGGCGGAGTCGGGCCGGCGGACCGTCGTCGGGTGGTGCTGGTGTCGGCGGCGCTGGGCGTGGCGCTGCTGCCGCTGGTGGCGTTCCTGGTGGCGCAGGGCGGATCGACGCCGCAGGACCCGGTGGGATCGGCGAGCGTCCCGGCGCGCGTGCCGCCGGTCGCGGTGACCGTGACGGCGACCGTCTCGGCGACGCCGACGACGTCGTCGCCCTCCCCGTCACCGTCTCGGACGTCCAAGTCCCCGTCGCCGACGAGGAGTCCGTCCCCGACGAAGACGGCCCGCCCGAAGCCCACGACGCCGCCCACGCGTCCGCCGGGCGGCACGTACGCCCAGGTCGTGAACGTCGCCTCGGGGCTCTGCCTGGACGTGGGCGGCGCGTTCTTCAACGGCACCGACGTGATCACCGCGCCCTGCTCGTCGTCCAGTACTCAGCGCTGGCGGGTCGACACGGACCGCGGTGTGCTCCAGTCGGCCGCCGATCCCGACTTCTGCCTGGACAGCCGGGGTTCGACGGACCGGGGCGTCGGCATCTGGTCGTGCGACTCGGTGGACGGCCGCAACGGGCGGAACCTGATGTTCGTGGTGGACGGCGCCGGGCTGATCCGCCCCGCCATCGCCTTCGGGACGGCCGTGACACCGGACGGGGGCGCCGGGGACGCGTTGTCCCTGGAGCCGGCGAGCGGGAGCTCCGCGCAGCGGTGGCGGGCGGGGGCGTCCTGACCGGGACGGCCCGGCGCCCCCGCGACCTCAGATCTCGCGCACGCCGCTCCGCCACACCCCGCTGACCAGCGGCACGCCCGGCCGGTAGGCCAGGTGGACGTGGCTCGGGGCGTCGAGCAGGAGGAGGTCGGCACGGGCGCCCGGGGTGAGGCGGCCGATGTCGTCGCGGCGCAGGGCGGCGGCCCCGCCCGCCGTGGCGGACCACATCGCCTCGTCCGGGGTCATCCCCATGTCCCGTACCGCGAGGGCGATGCAGAACGGCACGGACGAGGTGAACGACGAGCCCGGGTTGCAGTCGGTGGACAGGGCGACGGTGACGCCCGCGTCGAGCAGGCGGCGGGCGTCCGGCCACTCGGCGCGGGTGGAGAACTCGGCGCCGGGCAGCAGGGTGGCGACCGTGTTGCCGTTCGCGAGGGCGTCGACGTCCGCGTCCGTGAGGTGGGTGCAGTGGTCGGCGCTGGCGGCGTCCAGTTCGACGGCCAGCTGCACGCCGGGGCCGTAGGTGAGCTGGTTGGCGTGCACGCGCGGGTGCAGGCCCTTCGCCTTGCCCGCGGTGAGGATCGCGCGGGCCTGGTCGCCGTCGAAGGCGCCCTTCTCGCAGAAGACGTCGACCCAACGGGCGTACGGGGCACAGGCGTCGAGCATCTCGCCGGTGACGAGGGCGACGTAGGCCGCCGGGTCCTCGGCGTAGTCCGGCGAGACGATGTGGGCGCCGAGATAGGTGACCTCGTCGGTGTGGGCGGCGGCGATGCGCAGGGCGCGGGCCTCGTCCTCGACGGTCAGGCCGTAGCCGGACTTGGTCTCGAAGGTGGTGGTGCCCTGGCGCAGGGCCTCTTGGAGGTAGTGGGTGAGGTTGGCTTCCAGTTCCGCGTCGCTCGCCGCCCGGGTCGCCGCGACCGTGGTGCGGATGCCGCCCGCGCTGTACGCCCGCCCCGACATCCGGGCGTTGAACTCCCGCGTGCGGTCGCCCGCGAAGACGAGGTGCGAGTGGGAGTCCACGAAGCCGGGGACGACGGCCCGGCCACCTGCGTCGATCCGATTGTCAGTGGCGGGTGCTTTGCTTTGATCACCGGTCCACACGACGCGGTCGCCCTCGATGGCGATCGCGGCGTCCTGGACCAGTCCGAGGGGGGAATTTCCCCCATTCTCGAATTTGCTCGAACGGGGGGACCCCCATCCGAGGGAGGGGTCGTTGGTGACCAGGGCGGCGATGTTGGTGATGAGCGTGCTTGCGGTGCTCGCGGAGTGGGCGGGGCTGACGGTCGTCGCGTTGCTCATGGCGTCCTCGGTTGCCTGGTCGGCGGTGTGGGGTTCGGGGGCGGTGGCGGGCGGTCGGCCCGGAGTCATCCGCGCAGGGCTTCGACGGCGTCCGCGAGGGCCTTCGGCACATCCGGCACGAGGGTGTGGGCCCCGTCCCGCACGACGTGCCGACCTGCCACGACCGTATGCGACACGTCTGCTGCCGACGCGGCGAATACGGCCGTCTCGGCCCCGAGCCGCGGAAGCGGCCCTGCCGTCCTGACCGAGTCGAGCGCGATCGTCGTGAAGTCGGCGAGCGCGCCGGCCTCCAGGGTGCCCGCCTCGTCCCAGCCGAGGGCCGCGTGGCCGTCGGCCGAGGCCGCCCGCAGCAGGGCCGCCGCCGTCCAGTGACCGCGGGTGCGGGTGCGCAGGCGCTCGTTGAGCTCCATCGCGCGTGCCTCTTCGAGCAGGTCGATCACGGCGTGGCTGTCGGAGCCGAGGGACAGCGGTGAGCCCTCGTTCTGGAGGGCGACGGCCGGACCGATGCCGTCCGCGAGGTCCCGCTCGGTGGTCGGGCACATACAGGTGCCGGTGCCGCTGCCGCCGATGAGGGAGATGTCCTCGGCGGTGAGGTGGGTGTTGTGGACGCCGGTGGTGCGCGGCCCGAGGACGCCGTGCAGGGCGAGGAGCTGGGTCGGGGTGCAGCCGTGGACCTCCAGGCACGCCTCGTTCTCGGCGGTCTGCTCGGACAGGTGCACATGGAGCGGCGCCCGCCGCTCCTCGGCCCACCGCGCCACGGTCTGAAGCTGGTCGGCGGGCACGGCCCGTACGGAGTGGACGGCGGCCCCGATCCGTGCGTGATCCCGTTCCTTGAGAAGTGAAGAGCGTGCGGCCCAGGCCTCGGCGTCCCCGTCGGAGAAGCGGAGCTGGTGGGTGGTCGGCGGCTGCCCGAAGCCGGAGGAGAGGTAGGCGGTGTCGAGGAGGGTGATGCGGATTCCGGCATCGGCGGCGGCCGCGATGAGGGCCTCGCCCATCGCGTTTGGGTCGGCGTAGGGCGTGCCGCCGGGCGCGTGGTGGACGTAGTGGAACTCGCCGACCGAGGTGATGCCGGCCAGCGCCATCTCGGCGTACACCGCACGGGCGAGCGCGTGGTAGGTCTCCGGGGTCAGCCGGTCGGCGACGGAGTACATGACCTCGCGCCAGGTCCAGAAGGTGCCCGAGCCGACCTGGACGGTGCCGCGCAGGGCGCGGTGGAAGGCGTGGCTGTGCGCGTTCGCCAGACCGGGGAGGGTCAGGCCGCGCAGGATCTCCGCGCCGGGCGGCGGGGTGGGGACGTCCGTGCGGACGGCGGTGATGCGACCGTCGCGGCCCGCGGCGGAGCCGCTTGTGGACACAGTGAGGGCGACGCCCGGCTCGACGTGGGTGTCGAGCCAGGCGTGCTCCAGCCAGTAGGTCTTGGTCGTCACCTGGAGGCCAGCCCTTCCAGTACGTCGGCGAGTGCGAGGACCCCGGCCACGCAGTCGTCCTCGGCGGCGAACTCCGCCGGGGAGTGCGAGACGCCCGTGGGGTTGCGTACGAACAGCATGGCGGTCGGGATGCGCCCGGAGAGGATCCCGGCGTCGTGTCCGGCCCCGGTGCCCAGGACGGGCACGGTGAGGTCGGTGTCCTTGCCCAGGATGCGGCCCAGTTCGTCGCGCAGGGCGTGGTCGAACTCGACGACGGGCGTGAACGACTCACGGACGACGTCGAGCTCGATGCCGTGCGCGTCCGCGTAGCCGCGGGCCGCCTTCTCGATGCCGCCGACGACGGTGTCCAGGCTCGTCTGGTCCTCGGCCCGGGAGTCGAGCCAGCCGCGGACCAGGGAGGGGATGGCGTTGACGCCGTTCGGCTCGACGGCGATCTTGCCGAAGGTGGCGACGGCACCGGCGAGTTCGGCCTCGCGGCGGGCCGCGAGCACGGTCTCGGCGTACGTCAGCATCGGGTCGCGCCGGTCCACGAGGCGGGTGGTGCCCGCGTGGTTGGCCTCGCCCCGGAAGTCGAACCGCCACCGGCCGTGCGGCCAGATCGCGCTGGCGATGCCGACCCGGTCGCCGGACAGGTCCAGCGCCCGGCCCTGCTCGACGTGCAGCTCGACGAAGGCACCGATGCGGTCGAGCCGCTCCGGGTCGGCCCCGATGGTGTCGGGGTCGTAGCCGGCGGCCTCCATGGCCCGCGGCAGGCTCACCCCGTCGCCGTCGGTCAGCTTGTGGGCGCCCTCCACGGTGAGCTGTCCGGCGGTGAGCCGGGATCCGACGCAGGCGAGCCCGAAGCGGGCGCCCTCCTCGTCGCCGAAGTTGACGATGGCCAGCGGCCTGGTGAGCTCCGCGCCCCGGCCGCGCAGTTCGTCCAGCGCGGCGAAGGAGGACACCACGCCGAGGGGGCCGTCGAAGGCGCCGCCGTCCGGCACGGAGTCGAGGTGCGAGCCGGTGACCACGGCGTCCCCGGCGGCGGGGTCACCGAGCCAGGCCCACTGGTTGCCGTTCCGGTCGACCTCGTAGGTGAGCCCGCGTGCCTCGGCCTGGTCCTTGAACCAGGCCCGGCAGTCGAGGTCGGCGCCGGTCCAGGCGAAGCGGCGGTAGCCGCGGGATTCGGGGTGCCGGCCGATGGGGAGCAGGTCGCGCCACATCTCGTGGAAGGAGGGGTGGCCGCCGGCCGCGCCCGGGGCGGCAGCGGGCGACGAGGCTTCGAGCCCCGCCGGACCGTTGCCGCTCGGCTCACCTCGGTGCTGCGTCACGCGTCGTCACCCTCGCGCATCGGCACCCGCACGCCCCGCTCGTCGGCGACCGACTCCGCGATGTCGTAACCCGCGTCCACGTGCCGGATGACGCCCATGCCGGGGTCGTTGGTCAGGACCCGGCGGATCTTCTCGCCGCCGAGCTTCGTGCCGTCGGCCACCGTCACCTGGCCGGCGTGGATGGAGCGGCCCATGCCGACGCCGCCGCCGTGGTGGATGGACACCCAGGAGGCGCCGGAGGCCACGTTGACCATGGCGTTCAGCAGCGGCCAGTCGGCGATCGCGTCCGAGCCGTCGAGCATGGCCTCGGTCTCGCGGTAGGGGGAGGCCACCGAACCGCAGTCCAGGTGGTCGCGGCCGATCGCCAGCGGCGCGGCCAGCTCACCGCTCGCCACCATGTCGTTGAAGCGCTCGCCGGCCTTGTCGCGCTCGCCGTAGCCGAGCCAGCAGATGCGTGCGGGCAGGCCCTGGAAGTGGACGCGCTCGCCGGCCATCTTGATCCAGCGGTGCAGGGACTCGTTCTCCGGGAAGAGCTCCAGGATCGCCTTGTCGGTCTTGGCGATGTCGGCCGGGTCGCCGGACAGGGCCGCCCAGCGGAAGGGGCCCTTGCCCTCGCAGAACAGGGGGCGGATGTAGGCGGGGACGAAGCCGGGGAAGGCGAACGCCCGGTCGTACCCGGCGAGCTGGGCCTCGCCGCGGATGGAGTTGCCGTAGTCGAAGACCTCGGCGCCGGCGTCCATGAAGCCGACCATGGCCTCGACGTGCCTGGCCATGGACTCGCGGGCCCGCTGGGTGAAGCCGGCCGGGTCCTTCGCGGCGGCGTCGGCCATGTCCTCGAAGGCGACACCGACCGGCAGGTAGGCCAGCGGGTCGTGGGCCGAGGTCTGGTCGGTGACGATGTCGATCGGGGCGCCCTCGGCGAGCATCTGCGGGAGCAGCTCGGCGGCGTTGCCCAGGAGGCCGATGGACAGCGGCCTGCGCGCGTCGCGGGCCTCGGTGGCCAGCTGGAGCGCGTGCGCGAGGCTGTCGGCCTTCACGTCCAGGTAGCGGTGCTCGATGCGGCGCTCGATGGCGCGCGGGTCGACGTCGATGCAGATGGCGACGCCGTCGTTCATGGTGACGGCGAGCGGCTGGGCGCCGCCCATGCCGCCGAGGCCGGCGGTGAGGGTGATCGTCCCGGCGAGGGTGCCGCCGAACTTCTTCGCGGCGACGGCGGCGAAGGTCTCGTAGGTGCCCTGGAGGATGCCCTGGGTGCCGATGTAGATCCAGGAGCCGGCGGTCATCTGGCCGTACATGGTCAGGCCGAGGGCCTCCAGGCGGCGGAACTCCTCCCAGTTGGCCCAGTCGCCGACGAGGTTGGAGTTGGCGATCAGGACACGCGGGGCCCACTCGTGGGTCTGCATGACGCCGACGGGGCGGCCGGACTGGACGAGCATCGTCTCGTCCTGCTTGAGGCCCTTCAGCGTGCGCACCATGGCGTCGAAGGACCGCCAGTCGCGGGCGGCCTTGCCGGTGCCGCCGTAGACGACGAGCTTGTCGGGGTGCTCGGCGACCTCGGGGTCGAGGTTGTTCTGGAGCATCCGCAGGGCGGCTTCCTGCTGCCATCCCAGGGCACTCAGTTCCGTACCGCGCGGCGCTCGGACGGGGCGGGGTCCTGACATGGTCTGCCTCCCAGCGGACTGTGACTGCGGACTGTTGAGGTGGATATTCACATCCTGACTTCCTGAATAGAACTAGTCAATAGATCGGTGCGCCAGCACTGCCGTCTCTCGGGTGTTTGGCTGGATGCATGGGCTCGTACAACGACACGACGGGGGATGTTGTGGGCAACGGAATCGAGATCCCGGCCGGGGACGCGGAGCGGGTGGCCCGGCGCGACGAGGCGGTGCGGGCGGCCGTGGAGCAGGGCCTGCTCGGGCCCTCCGCGCCCATCGTCGGCCTGCTCGACGTCACGGGCATCCGGGAGTCGGCGGCTGCGCTGCGGGCGGCGTTCGACGCGGTGGTGGCGCCGGGCACCCCGGTGCTGCACGCCTTCGCGGTGAAGGCGACCCCGCTGGTGCCGGTGCTGCGGCTGCTGCGCGAGGAGGGCATCGGCGCGGAGGTGGCGAGCCCGGGCGAGCTGGCGCTGGCGCGGGCGGCGGGGCTCGGCCCGGAGGCCACGGTGCTGGACTCCCCCGCCAAGACGCCGGCCGAGCTGCGTGAGGCGCTGGCACTGGGCATCGCCGTCAACGCCGACAACCCGCAGGAGCTCGCGCGCATCGACGCCCTGATGGACTCCGCCGCCAGCCGCTCACCGCTCGGGATCCGGGTGAATCCGCAGGTCGGCGGGGGTTCGATCGAGGCGACCTCCACGGCCACGGCGACCTCGAAGTTCGGGGTGGCGCTGCGCGACGAGGGGGCCCGGGAGTGGGTCGTACAGGCGTATCGGGACCGCCCGTGGCTGACCCGGCTGCACGCGCACACCGGCTCGCAGGGCATCCCGCTGTCGCTGATGGTCCAGGGGGTCACGCAGGCGTACGCGCTGGCCGAGGAGATCAACGCGCGGATTGGGCGGCGGCAGATCGACACGCTCGACATCGGCGGCGGGCTGCCGGTGAACTTCACCTCGGACGCGACCGCACCGACGTACGCGCAGTACGCGCGGCTGCTGAGCGAGGCGGTGCCGGGGCTGGTCGACGGGCGCTACGGCCTGGTCACGGAGTTCGGGCGGTCGCTGCTCGCCAAGCACGGGACGATCGTGGCGCGGGTCGAGTACGCCAAGAGCGCGGGCGGGCGGCCGGTGGCGGTCACGCACGCGGGCGTGCAGGTGGCCACGCGGACGGTGTACGCGCCGGAGAGCTGGCCGCTGCGGATCGCCGCGTACGACTGCAAGGGGCGCCCGAAGGCCGGTCCGGACGTGGTGCAGGACGTGGCCGGGCCGGCCTGCTTCTCCGGCGATCTGCTGGCCGAGGGCAGTGCGCTGCCGTTGCTGGAGCAGGGAGACTTCGCGGCGGCGCTGGACACGGGGGCGTACTACTTCGCCCACCACTACGCGTACAACTCCCTTGCCCGGCCCGGCGTTCACGGCTTCGCGCCGGACGCCGGCGGCGGCATCGCCTTCGCGACGGTGCGCGAGGCGCAGTCGCTGGACGAGATCGTGGCCGAATCGGGAGGGGCGCACGCCGCGTCGCTCACCACCCTGCGCGCGCCGAAGAACCGTTGACGCGCACCGATGCGGAGCAGTAGGCCATACGTGATCAACTGGAGTGAAAACAGGGCCAGTTGACCCACCTTAGTCGTCCCGCGCATGTTCCACTGGAAAATGCCCGAACGCTCACTCGCCGCACACACGTTGCGTAGTTTGGCCGTCACTCAGCCGAACCCCGCGGCGGGAGGGGAGCGACGGTGCCCGGAATCGACGAGTGCTTGCTGGAGACGATGCGGCTGCCCGGTGCGCGAGGCGCCGCGCTGGTCGACTGGACCAGCGGGCTGGCCCTGGGCACCGTGGGCGATCCACCGGGAGGAGATCACGAGACGGCGGCGGCCGAGGCCGCCGAACTGGCCCGGCTGGCCGCCGAGCAGGGAGCCTTCGGGCCCGAGGACGACACGGACACGGTGGATCCGCCGGTCGAGGACCTGATCCTCAGCAACCGGGACAGCTACCACGTGCTGCGGTTCGTGCCGACGTCGTTCGACAGCAGCGTGTTCCTGTACCTGTGGCTGGCCCGCGCGGACGGCAATCTCGCGCTGGCCCGCATCCGGCTCGGTGAGATGGCCGAACGGCTGGTGCTGGGATGACCGTGGTCGCGAGCACCCCGCCGCCCCGGCTGCCGGTCCGGGACCGGCAGGTGGCCCTCAAGCAGGCCGGGGGCGGCGTCTCGCCGATGCTGACCCGGCTCGCGGAGGAGCGGGCCACCGGCGTGCTGGAGCGCGAGCACGGCACGCTCCACCTGGCCGACGGCCGGGTCGTGCACGCCGAGAGCCCGCTCGCGCCCAGCCTCGGCACGCTCCTGACGACCCATGGCTTCCTGGACGCCGAGACCTGGCAGTCCGTCGAGGCCGGCGCCGAGAAGGAACGGCTCCTAAGCCACGGCGTCACGCCGGGCGCGCTGGAGCTGGCGCAGGTCAGCGCCCTGTACGACGCCGCCTACTTCGCGCTGGGCCCGAGCAGCACACCCGGCCGCTTCCGCTACGGCACCGCGCACTGGCTCGCCTCGGTGCATCCGGTGCCGGTGGCCGAGCTGGAGCACGAGACGCTGCGCCGCCGCGCCCTGCTGCGCCGCATCTGGCCCGACCCGGCGACCGACGCGGCGCCCCTGATCCGGGCCGACCCGGTCGCGGCGCCCGCGGTGCCGTCCCGGCAGGCGGCCGTACTGGAGCGGGTGGACGGCGTGCGCAGGGCCGCGGACATCGCGCGGGCGCTCGGCAGGCCGGCGTTCCACACGCTGGTGCACATAAGGCGGCTGGCCGCCGCGGGGCTGGTGTCCCCGCAGCCGCCGCCCGCCCCGGATCCCCCGCCCGACGCCGCCGCCGACCCCTACGTCGCGCTGCTGAAGAGGGTCAGGGATGCGCTGGAGGCCCTTTGACCGCAAACCCTTCGAGGACCGCGAGCCGGGTGGGGTGCCTCGCCCACCGCAGCGGTCCCGAGCCGAGAGGAGAAACCTGATGGCGGCCGAGGCCCCGATACTCGACGAGTTCCGCCGGCTCAGAGCCCGTGTGCCCCAGCTGACCGGAGCGCTCGCGGCCGGCGTGGACGGCCTCGTGATCGCCCATGACACGCCCGGCGTGGAACCGGACGGCCTCGCCGCCCTGACCGCCGCGGCACTCGGCGTCGCCGTCCGGATGACGGACGCGACCGGCCGGGGCGACCTGCGCGAGCTGCTCGTCCGCGGCACCGACGGCTATGTCGCGACGTACGCGGCGGGCCGTACCGCCGTGCTGACCCTGCTCGCGACGGACCGCGTCAACGTCGGCCGGCTCCATCTGGAGGGCCGCCGGGCCGGTGCCCGCATCGGGGAGCTCGTCGACGCGGAGGCGCTGCCCGCGCGCAGGAGCCCGGCCAGGAGCTCCGCCAAGGAGCCCGCCAAACCCATGCCCACTCGCACGAAGACCGCGCGTTCCGCACGCACCACCGCCAACGCGCGCACCACTAACGAAAGTTGAGAGGAAGACACGTCATGGCCAACACCGAGACCACCCTGAAGGAATGCCTCGCTTCGATCGAGGGCGCGACCGGAGTCGCGCTCGTCGACTACACCAGCGGGATGGCGCTCGGCACGCTGGGCGGCAGCAAGAGCTTCGACCTCAATGTCGCCGCCGCCGGCAACACCGACGTCGTCCGCGCCAAGATGCGCACCATGGAACACCTCGGCCTCAAGGGCGGTATCGAGGACATCCTGATCACCCTCTCCGACCAGTACCACCTGATCAGGCTGATCGCCGGGCGCGGGGGCAACGGCCTTTTCCTCTATCTGGTGCTCGACGGCAAGCGGGCCAACCTGGCGATGGCCCGGCACCAGTTGAAGAAGATCGAGGAGGACCTGGAGGTCTGAGCTAGACGAGCGCCGCGGTGCGGCGGCGGGCCCCGCCGGGGGCCGCGTCGCCCGCGGCGACACCGGTGGTGCGGTAGCCCTTCACGGCCTTGCCCGCGGGGCGCCCGCCCCGGCCGTCGAGCCAGTCGACCCGCACCCACAGCAGCGCGTTCCCGGCCCGCTCCCGCCGGCCGAGCCACACCGCCTTGAGCCGCAGGCCCGCGCCGCAGCCCGCGAGCAGCATCCCGCCGGCCGCCGGCACCGCGAAAGCGCTGCCGAGCGCGGCGAGGAACGCCGCCACCAGCCACCAGCGGTGGCCCCGGCGCCAGTTGCGCACCGCCACCGCGCGGTCCTGGAGCACGTCGTGCTTGCCGGCCCGGCCGGCCGCGCCGATCAGCGCGGCATACCGCCTGCGCCGCACGGACGCCACCACGACCGCGGTGACGATGAACAGTGCGGCGCCGGCCAGGACGCCGATCCTGCGGCCCGTGAAGCCCGGCACCAGCACGCCGATGCCGGCCGCGAACACCCCGAGCCACCAGAGCGGGCCCGCCCCGGCCCGTACGACGACGGCCACCCGGGCCAGTCCCTGTCCTCCACCGCGTGCCACGTTCCGCCTCCCGTCCCAGCACTGCCTGTCCGGCCGCTGTGCGCGCACGCTAGCCAGCCAAAGTGAGACGAGCCTTAAGAAGCTCTCAGGAACTCACTCGACGAACAGTCCCCGGTTCGCCGCCCGCGCGTCGAACTCCTCCAGCCGTGCCTGGGCGTCCGGCAGGTCGTCGCACATGGCCTCCAGCAGGACCCGGCCCAGCAGCATCGGCGCGCAGGCCGTGTCGAAGGCGAGGCCCGTGCCGACGGCGGCGGGCAGCAGCAGGTCGGACACCTTGGCGACCGGCGCGAACGCGGAGTCCGCGACCGTCACCACGGTCAGCCCGGCCTCCTTGGCGTAGCCGAGGGTGTCCACGACCTCGCGCGGATGCCGGGGCAGCGCGAAGCAGAGCAGGGCCGTGGCCCCGGCCCGCACGGCGGCGTCGATCCGGTCGTGGATCATCGTGCCGCCCTCGTGCAGCAGCCGTACGTCCGGATGGACCTTGGCGGCGAAGTACGCGAAGCCGTACGCCTGGGAGGCGGCCGCCCGCAGGCCGAGCACCGGCAGGGGGCGGGAGGCCGAGAGCAGACGGCCGGCCTTCTGCACCGGGCGCGGGTCGGCGAGCACCTCCGCCAGATGCCGCAGGTTCTCGATCTCGGCCTCGACGGCCTGCTGGTACTCGTTGTACGAGCCGGCGTCCGGGGCCTGCTCCACGGGCGCGACCTCGCGCAGGTGCCTGCGCAGCGCCGGGTAGCCGTCGAAGCCGAGGGCGACGGCGAAGCGGGTCACGGACGGCTGGCTGACCCCGGCGAGTTCGGCCAGCTCGACGCTGGACAGGAACGGCACGTCGGCGGCCCGCCGCACCATGCTGTGCGCGATGCGCCGCTGGGTCGGCGTGAGCCGGTGCCCCTCGAAGAGCGCCTGAAGTCGCGCGGCGGGGCTGTCCGTCCCGTTCGTGTTCCTGTCCGCGCTCATGCCGCGCTCCCCCTGAAGATCTCCGTGAACCGGTCAAGCAGTGCGGCCGCCGCCGTCACGTCGCCCGTGAGCGGACGGTCGGCCAGGTCGTCGTCGAGCACCGAATCGGCCAGCTCCATCGCCCGGCCGATCGGAAGCTCAGCCTCGGGCCTGAGGCCGCGCTGGCGCAACGCCCGTACCGCGGCGACGAGTTCGCAGCCGACTACGAGACGGTACGCACCGCACGCGCGCAGTGTCTGCCGCGCGGCGAGCGAGGCGAAGCTGGCCTGCTCCTCCACGCCCCGGGAGAGTACAGCGTGGCCGAGCGAGGCGGGGGCGGAGAAGGCACGCAGGTCGCCGAGGGCGGCAGCGGCGGCGTACTCCAGGATCATCACGCCGGACGAGGCGGGTTCCTGGTCGGCGAGGAAGGGCTTGAGGCGGGTGTAGGCGGGCTCGTTCAGGGTGGAAAGCCGGGACGTCGACAGCCGGGCCACCTGGGTCAGCGCCAGCCGGAAGTGGTCCAGGGCGAGTGCGAGTTGGGCCTGGTAGAAGCCGCCGTGGTGGTAGGCGGCCATGTCCTCGGGGGAGATGAGGGGGTTCTCGGCAGCGGCGTTGATCTCCACCTCCAGCACCTGCTCCAGGGCGTCGGCGGCGTCGTGCGCGGGGCCGTGGATCTGGGGCAGACAGCGGAAGCCGTACGGGTCCTGGATGCGGCCCAGCGGTGGGGTGGGCCGGTCCTCGGCGCCGATCAGCTCCCGCATCCGGCGGGCGACCTCGGTGCTGCCCCGGTGCGGCCGGGCGGTGTGCACGGGGGCGGCGTACGCCTCGTGGGAGCCGTCGACGGCGAGCAGTGACAGGGCGGCGACGACCTGGGTGGCGGCGATGAGGCCGCGCAGTTCGTGCAGGGCGAGGGCGGCCTGGCCGAGGGTCAGGGCGTTGCTGCTGATGAACGCGAGGGCGTCGTTGTTGTCCAGCGGCTGCGGCTGCGGCGCTCCGGAGCCGCGCCAAGGGTGCTCACCGGCCAGGGCGAGGCCGGTCTGCGCGAGCGCCGCGAGGTCGCCGGTGCCGACCGAGCCGAACTCGTTCACGACCGGGTGGGCGCCGCTCTGAAGCGCCTCGCACATGGCGGTGATGACCGTGGGGCGCAGGCCCGCGCCCCCGGCCAGGAGCTGGTTGGCGCGTACGGCGAGCATGGCCCGCACCTGCCGGGCGGGCAGTTCCTCGCCGATGGCGCCGGCGTGGCTGCGCAGCAGTCGCAGGCCGTGCTCGGCGGCGGCCTCGGTGGGCACGTCCTCGTTCCGGTTCGCGCCCACGCCGGTGGAGCGGCCGTAGACGCGGCCGGTCGCGGCGATGAGACGGGCCGCATCCCAGGACTCCTCGGCCCGCTTCATCGCGTCGGTCGCGGGGACCGGCCGGGCGGCCCCGGCGGCGAGGCGTGCGACGTCCTCGACCCCCAGCCCGATCCCGTCGAGGACTACGAGGCCGGTGTGCCCAGGAGACACGACATCCGGCGTGTCCACGATCCGAGACGACATCAAGCCCAATCTCCCCTCAATCCGGACATCCCGTCTTGCTCTTCGGTCATCCGTTACTCCGGATTTACACCAACCCGTTGACAACCTATTCAGCTACCAAGAACTCTGCATGACGTTATACAGCCGGGCAAGGGACATCTCATGATCCAGTTCGACGCGGTCCACAAGCGCTTCCCCAACGGCACGACAGCAGTCCACGATCTCTCCCTGGAGATGCCGGAGGGCGGCGTGACCGTCCTGGTCGGATCCTCCGGTTGCGGCAAGACGACCACGCTGCGGATGATCAACCGGATGGTGGAGCCGACCTCGGGCACCATCCAGGTCGGCGGCAAGGACGTCACCCGGCAGGACGCCGCCGAGCTGCGCCGCTCCATCGGGTACGTCATCCAGCAGGCGGGCCTGTTCCCGCACCGCACGGTCCTCGACAACATCGCCACCGTGCCACTGCTCCTCGGCTGGAGCCGCGGCAGGGCCCGCGCCCGGGCGGCGGAGCTGCTGGAGACCGTCGGTCTCGCGGCCGACGCCGGCAAGCGTTACCCGCACCAGCTCTCCGGCGGCCAGCAGCAGCGCGTAGGCGTCGCCCGCGCACTCGCCGCCGACCCGCCCGTGCTCCTGATGGACGAGCCGTTCGGCGCGGTCGACCCCGTGGTGCGCACCCAGCTCCAGGACGAACTGCTGCGGCTCCAGAAGGAGTTGAGCAAGACCATCGTCTTCGTCACGCACGACGTCGACGAGGCCGTCCGGCTCGGCGACCAGATCGCGATCTTCCGCACCGGCGGCCACCTGGTCCAGTGCGCCTCCCCCGCCGAGCTGCTCGCCCGCCCCGCCGACGACTTCGTGGCCGACTTCCTCGGCGCCGAGCGCGGTCTGAAGCTGCTGTCGCTGCGCACCCTCGCGGACGTCCCGCAGGGTCCGGCGCCGGAGGGCGACACCTGGAGCCTGGTGCTCGACGCAGCGAACAGGCCCCTGCACTGGGCGTCGAAGGACACCGAGATCCCCGTACGGCCGCTGAAGGACGGCGACTCGCTGCTGTCCGCCCTCAACGAGTCCGTCGCCTCCCCCAACGGTCTGATAGCCCGCGTCGACGCGGACGGCCGGCTCACCGGTGTCTCCTCCCGCGACGACATCCACGAGCACGCGGGCCAGGCGCACACGGAAGCCAGGGTGTCGGCATGAGCGTCGACTGGTCGTGGATAGGCGACCACACCGACGACCTCACCACCCTGACGGTCTCCCACCTCCAGGCCGCGCTCGGCGCCGTCTTCCTCGGCGTCCTGATCTCGCTGCCCCTCGCGGTGATCGCCCACCGGATCCGCCCCCTGCGCGGCTTCCTGCTGGGCCTGTCGAACGTCCTGTTCACGATCCCCTCGATCGCGATCTTCGTACTGCTGCTCCCCGTCTCGGGCCTGACCCGCACCACCACCGTGATCGGCCTGACGGTCTACACCCTGGTCGTGCTGCTGCGGAACACCGTCGAGGGCCTGGACTCGGTCCCCGTGAAGGTGAAGGAGGCCTCGAAGGCGATGGGCACGCGCCCCCTGCGCACGCTCCTCACCGTCGAGTTCCCCCTCGCGCTGCCCGTGATCATGGCCGGCGTCCGGATCGCGACCGTCATGTCCATCTCCCTGGTCTCGGTCGCCACCTACATCGGCGACGGCGGCCTCGGCCAGCTCTTCACCGACGGCTTCCAGCGCAACTTCCCCACCCCGGTGATCGTCGGAGTGGTCCTCACCCTGCTCCTCGCGGTCGTCGCCGACGCGCTGCTGGTGGGCCTTCAGTACGTCCTGACCCCGTGGCGGAGGCGGCGAGCCTGACATGTACGAACTCTTCAAGAACCTCGGCGCCTGGCTGGTCGCCGGCGAGCAGTGGTCCGGCTCCGACGGCATCGCGCACCGCCTGGCCGAACACCTCCAGTACTCGCTGCTCGCCACGCTCATCGCGGCGGCGATCGGCCTCCCCCTCGGCCTCTTGATCGGCCACACCGGCAAGGGCGCCTTCCTCGCGATCAACCTCGCGTCCTTCGGCCGCGCCCTGCCGACCGTCGGCCTGGTCGTGCTGGTCTTCCTGGCCGGCGGGCTGTCCATGCTCCCGGTCTACGTGGCGCTGGTCGCCCTCGCGGTCCCGGCGATCGTCACCAACACCTACGCGGGGATGACGGCCGTCGACCCGGACGTGAAGGACGCGGCGCGCGGCCAGGGCATGCGCGGCCACCAGGTCCTCCTCCAGGTGGAACTGCCGCTCGCCCTGCCGCTGATCATGACGGGCCTGCGCCTGGCGCTGATCCAGGTCGTGGCCACGGCCACCATCGCCGCGTACGTCTCCTTCGGGGGCCTCGGCCGCTACGTCTTCGACGGCCTCGCCCAGCGCGACCTCGTGCAGGTGCTCGGCGGCGCGGTCCTGGTCGCCGTGGTCGCCGTCGCCCTGGACCTCGCCCTCTCCGGCCTCCAGCGCTTCCTCTTCCGCCACCGCACTGCCTAGGGACCTCTCGATGAACCTCCCGATGAACCGACGCACGCTCCTCGGCGGCCTCTTCGCAGCCGCCTCCGTCCCCGCCCTCGCCGCCTGCTCCGGCGGCATCACCTCGCTCGACGGCCAGGGCTCCGCCGGCTCCGGCGGCGGCTCCAGCAAGGGCGGCATCACCATCGGCACCGCCAACTTCACCGAGAACCAGGTGCTCGGATACCTGTACGCCGCCGTCCTGGAGGCGGCCGGCGTCAAGGTCGGCGTCCGCCCCAACCTCGGCACCCGCGAGATCCTCATCCCGGCCCTCAAGGGCGGCGACATCGACCTGCTCCCCGAGTACCAGGGCGCCCTGCTGCACTACGTCGCCCCCAAGGCGAAGGCGACCGAGGAGGGCGAGATGCAGAACGCCCTCACCGTCGCCCTCCCCAACGGCCTCCAGGTGCTGCCGTACGGCATGGCCGAGGACTCCGACGCCTTCGTCGTCACCCGTGAGACGGCCGAGAAGTACGGCCTGACCTCGCTCGCCGACCTGAAGAAGCAGAACGGCAAGCTGGTCATCGGCGCGGCGCCCGAGGTGAAGAAGCGGGAGGTCGGCGCCGTCGGCCTGAAGGACGTCTACGGCGTGGAGTTCAAGGAGTTCAAGTCGCTGGACTCCTCCGGGCCGCTGGTCAAGGGCGCCCTGAAGAAGGGCGACGTGGACGTGGCGAACCTGTTCACCACGGACACCGACATCCAGGCCAACGACTGGGTGGTGCTGAGCGACCCCAAGAACCTCATCCCCGGCCAGCACGTCGTCCCCCTCATCGCCGACCGCAAGGCCGACTCCACGGTCCGCAAGGCCCTCGCCGAACTCGGCAACACCCTGACCACCGAGCAGCTCACCGAGCTGAACCGGCTGGTCGACAAGGACAAGAAGGACCCGGAGGACGTGGCGAACGCCTACGCCGAGGAGCACGGCCTGGTGAAGTGACGGCACCCCCTGACGCACCCCCCGACGAACAGGGGGGCTAACCCCAGTGCGGTCGTACCCCCCGCTGCCTAACTTGGGGGTATGACCGGAATGGACGCGCGGGACACCGAGCTCAAGAAGGAACTGAACGCCACCTTGCAGGCACGCAGGGAACTGGGCGACGACTACGAGTCCGCGCTGGTCGACTCGTTCATGGAGAAGGTCGACCAGCGCATCGACGGGGCTGTCGAGCGCCGGCTGCGACGCCAGCTCGCCGAGCAGCAGATGGTGGCGGCGCGGGGCGCGCGCTCGCCGAAGTCCACGGACACCTTCGGCGAGCGCTTCGGCTTCGGCATCGTCTCGCTGGTCCTGGCCATCCCGCTGTCCGCGATCGGCGCCGGCACCGCCCATCTGCCCGGCCTGCTGGTCAGCTGGGTCGGCATCGTCGGCGTCAACGTCGTCCAGGCGGCCCGCACCAACCCCGGTCTGTTCCGGGGCTGGCGCCACAGGGCCAAGGACGAGGACCGCTGGGAGGACTGAGCCTCCCGGCGGACCGGCGGGCTCACGCCTGCCGGGTGGGCATCGCCATGATCTGCCGCAGGTTCACATGCCTCGGCCGGCTCACCGCGTACGCCACCACATCGGCGAGTTCCTCGGCGGCCAGCGTGCCCACGGCTTCGAGCATGCCGTCGACCTGCCCCGACACCTCGGCGTTGTCGGTGTGCAGCCGCAGCTCGCTCTCCACGAACCCCGGCTCCACATTGGTCACCCGCACGTCACGCGGCCCGAACTCGGTGCGCAGGCACTGGGAAAGATGCGTGACGGCGGCCTTCGTCGCCCCGTACACCGCGTAGTTGGGGAACGCGAGATGCGCGCCGACGGACGAGATCTCGACCAGGTCGGCCGTGCGGCCCTCGCCGGCCGCCGCCACCAGATCGCCGGTGAACGCCCGGATGACGCGCAGCACCCCGGTCACATTGGTGTCGATCATCCGCTGCCACTCGTCGAGCCGCCCCGCCTCCACGGGGTTGCCCAGCATGACGCCGGCGTTGTTGACGACGAGGTCGACGGGCCCGTACGCCTCGTGGATCCGTGCCACGGCGGCGGCCACGGACGCGTCGTCGGTGACGTCCGCGACGACGGCCAGCGCGCTGCCGCCGCCCGCGGTGATCTTCGCGGCGACCTCGTCCAGCCGCTGCTCGCGCCGGGCCAGCAGCGCGACCCGTGCGCCCCGCTCCGCGAGCAGCACGGCGACGGCCTCGCCGATCCCGCTCGCCGCTCCGGTCACGACGGCGGTACGGCCGGTCAGGTTCTCGTACGACATGGGACTCCTCCTGGTGAGGGAGCCGCCGGGGCCTCTGCCCGGCGGCCTGCGAACACCCCTCAGCCTCGGCCGCCGCGCCCGCCCTACCCAGGGATGCGTTGTTCCTGTGTCTGGCAGTACCAGGCTCACGGCCGGGCGCGCGGCTACGCTCGAACCCATGGACGGGGACCTGGGAGACTTCCTGCGCTCGCGCCGCGGCCGGATCCGGCCGGAGGAGGTGGGCCTGCCCTCGTACGGGCGGCGCCGCGTCCCGGGCCTGCGCCGCGAGGAGGTGGCGCAGCTGGCCGGGGTGAGCGTCGACTACTACGTCCGGCTGGAACAGGGCCGGGGGCCGAGCGTCTCGGATGCCGTTCTGGACGCCATCGCGCGGGTTCTGCGGCTGGACGAGACGGAGCACGCCTATCTGTACACGGTGGCCCGGCCCCGCCGCCGCGGCCCACGCCGGCCGGAGGCGACACGGGTCCGCCCCGGCATCCAGGCGCTGCTGGACAGCATGGAGCGCACACCGGCCTTCGTGATGGGCCCGCGTATGGACGTCCTCGCGTGGAACTCCCTCGCCGGCACGGTGAACGGCTACGGCGACACCGCCCCTGAGGACCGCAACATCCCCCGGCACGTCTTCCTCGACCCGGCCGCCCACGACCTCTACCCGGACTGGCCGGGCATCGCGGCCCAGGCGGTCGCGCATCTGCGACTGAACGCCGGCCGCCGCCCCGACGACCCCGAACTGAACACCCTCGTCGGAGAACTGTGCGGCAGGAGCGAGGACTTCCGCCGCATGTGGGCGGACCACGAGGTCCAGGCCTGCCTGGCCGGCAGCAAGAGCATCGACCATCCGCTCGCGGGCCTGTTGTCCCTCGACTTCGAGACACTGACCGTCCCGACGGAACCGGAGCAGACGGTGGTGGTGTACACACCGCAGCGAGGCTCGGACACGGCCGAGAGGCTTGCGCTGCTGGGGAGTTGGGCCACCGCAGGGGTGTAGCTCTCCTCGCCGGAAGGGATGTGCGCGGGGACCGCCGCACCCCCGTTGCCGGGGGGCGGGACGACGGCGGTCCCCGCGAAGGACGCGGGCCGGGTCAGGGCCGGGCTTGCGCGTCCGTGGCGTCCATGGAGGTCCGGGAGCCGCTCCGGAGGTCCTTGGACGTTCGGCGCCGGCTCGGGCGGGGAGCCGCTCCCGCCCTGCCGACACCCACTAATGTGCCGGACCCGTGTTAAGCGGGTGCTGCGTGAACGTGTCGCGCTCGTACCAGTTCCGCGACGGTCCGAGCGGCCCCGGCCACCGCAGGTTCGCCGCGGACGCGTCCCGTTCACCGCAGGTTCGCCGCTACTTCCCGCCCTTGGCCAGGAACGCCAGCAGGTCCTGCCGGCTGACCACACCGGTCGGCTTGCCCTCGACCAGCACGATCGCCGCGTCCGCCCCGCCCAGCACCGACATCAGGTCGCCGACCGGCTCGCCCGAGCCGACCTGCGGCAGCGGCGCCGACATGTGCTTCTCCAGCGGGTCGTCGAGGGAGGCCCGCTTGGTGAACAGGGCGTCCAGCAGCTCCCGTTCGACGACCGACCCGACGACCTCGGCCGCCATGACGTCCGGGTGACCGGCGCCCGGCTTCACGATCGGCATCTGCGAGACGCCGTACTCGCGCAGCACCTCGATGGCCTGACCGACCGTCTCGTCCGGGTGCATATGGACGAGGGAGGGGATGGCGCCGTGCTCCTTGTCGTTGAGGACGTCGGCGACGCGCGCGTTCGGGCCCTCGTCCTCCAGGAAGCCGTAGTCGGCCATCCACTCGTCGTTGAAGATCTTGCTGAGGTAGCCGCGGCCGCTGTCGGGCAGCAGCACGACCACGACGTCGTCCGGGCCGAGCCGCTCGGCGACCTCCAGGGCGGCCACGACGGCCATGCCGCAGGAGCCGCCGACCAGCAGGCCCTCCTCCTTGGCCAGGCGGCGGGTCATCTGGAAGGAGTCCTTGTCGGACACGGCGACGATCTCGTCGGCGACGGTCCGGTCGTAGGCGGTCGGCCAGAAGTCCTCACCGACGCCCTCGACGAGATACGGCCGCCCGGAACCGCCGGAGTACACCGAGCCCTCGGGGTCGGCGCCGACGACCTGCACCTTGCCGTCGCTGGCGTCCTTCAGATAGCGGCCGGTGCCGGAGATGGTGCCGCCGGTGCCCACGCCCGCCACGAAGTGGGTGATCTTCCCCTCCGTCTGCTCCCACAGCTCGGGGCCGGTGGAGTGGTAGTGGGAGAGCGGGTTGTTGGGGTTGGAGTACTGGTCCGGCTTCCAGGCGCCCGGCGTCTCACGGACGAGGCGGTCGGAGACGTTGTAGTACGAGTCCGGGTGCTCGGGGTCAACGGCGGTCGGGCAGACGACCACCTCGGCCCCGTAGGCCCGCAGCACGTTGATCTTGTCGGTGCTGACCTTGTCGGGGCACACGAAGATGCACTTGTACCCCTTCTGCTGAGCCACGATCGCGAGGCCGACGCCGGTGTTGCCGCTGGTCGGCTCGACGATGGTGCCGCCGGGCTTGAGCGCACCGCTCTCCTCGGCGGCCTCGATCATGCGCAGGGCGATGCGGTCCTTCACGGATCCGCCCGGGTTGAAGTACTCGACCTTGGCCAGGACGGTGGCCTGGATGCCCTTGGTCACGTTGTTGAGCCTCACCAGCGGGGTGTTGCCGACGAGACTGATCATCGAGTCGTGGAAATGCACCGTTGTCTCCGGATGCTGCAAAAAGGGTGGTCGTAGTGGTTACGCCAGCCTAGGCCCTGCGGCCCGCGGGGGTCCGGTGAAGGTCGTTCACTCGTCGTTGGGATTGGGCGACGGTCCGTGCGGGGCAAGCAGTTGATGTACGGCTACGAGGAGGTGGCGGCGACGCATGACGAGCATGTCTAGGGCGAGGGTGGCCCGGCGGATCGCGGCGGGCGCCGCGTACGGCGGAGGCGGCATCGGTCTGGCCGGCGCGGCGACCGTGGGCCTGCTGCTCGCCGAGGTGCGGATGGCCCGGCGTCACGTGGGCAACGGCACGAGCAACCACGTGCCGAACGCCGACGGCCGCTACGGCCACCTCTACGCGACCCCCGGGGAACAGCCGCTGCGGCTGACGATGCTGGGTGACTCGACGGCCGCGGGCCAGGGCGTGCACCGCGCGGGCCAGACCCCGGGCGCGCTGCTGGCGTCGGGTCTGGCGGCGGTGGCGGAACGGCCGGTGGTCCTGCGCAACGTGGCCCTGCCAGGCGCCCGCTCGGACGACCTGGACCGCCAGGTGGCCCTGATCCTGGCCGACCCGGCCCTGACGCCGGACGTCTGCGTGATCATGATCGGCGCGAACGACGTCACCAACCGGATGCCCGCCACGCGCTCCGTGCGCCACCTCTCCTCGGCGGTACGGCGACTGCGCACGGCCGGCGCGGAGGTGGTGGTCGGCACCTGTCCCGACCTGGGCACCATCGAGCCGGTGCAGCAGCCCTTGCGCTGGCTGGCCCGGCGCGCCTCCCGTCAGCTGGCGGCGGCCCAGACGATCGGCGCCGTCGAGCAGGGCGGCCGTACGGTGTCGCTCGGCGATCTGCTGGGCCCGGAGTTCGAGGCGAATCCGCGCGAGCTCTTCGGCCCCGACAACTACCACCCCTCGGCGGAGGGCTACGCCACCGCGGCCATGGCGGTCCTGCCGACGGTCTGCGCCACGCTGGGCCTGTGGCCGGCGGAGGAGGAGCGCCCCGACGTCACCCGCCGCGAGGGCTTCCTGCCGGTGGCCCGGGCAGCGGCCGAGGCGGCCTCGGAGGCGGGCACGGAGGTCACGGCCGCCATGCAGACGGGCCCCAAGGGCCCCTGGGCCCTGCTCAAGCGCCGCCGCCGGCGGCGCGTCCCGGAACCGGACCGGGCCCCGGTGACACCGTCGTCGTAGCCGCACCGGCGCTTCGGGACCGGCGCTTCGGGACCGGCCGATCCCGGAGTGCCCGGCCCGGCGAGGAAAGCAAGCGCTTATTAAATTGCGGCAAGGGTCACACCGCCATGCCCGTGACCTTGTCCGTACGTACGGGTAACTTCCCTCACAGTCCTGCCCGACCCCCCGGTATGCCCATGGAGCCGTGATGCCCGAAGCCGTGATCGTCTCGACCGCCCGCTCCCCCATCGGCCGCGCCTTCAAGGGCTCCCTCAAGGACCTGCGTCCGGACGACCTGACCGCCACGATCATCCAGGCCGCGCTCGCCAAGGTTCCCGAGCTGGACCCGCGCGACATCGACGACCTGATGCTCGGCTGCGGTCTGCCCGGCGGCGAGCAGGGCAACAACCTCGGCCGTATCGTCGCCGTGCAGATGGGCATGGACCACCTCCCGGGCTGCACCGTCACGCGCTACTGCTCGTCGTCGCTGCAGACCTCCCGCATGGCCCTGCACGCCATCAAGGCCGGCGAGGGCGACGTCTTCATCTCGGCGGGCGTCGAGGTGGTCTCCAGCTTCACCAAGGGCAACTCCGACAGCCTCCCGGACACCCACAACCCGTTCTTCGCCGAGGCCGAGGCCCGCACCGCCGAGGTCGCCCAGCAGGAGGGCACCACCTGGCACGACCCGCGCGAGGACGGCCTCGTGCCGGACGCCTACATCGCGATGGGCCAGACCGCCGAGAACCTGGCCCGGTCCAAGGGCGTCACCCGCCAGGACATGGACGAGTTCGGCGTCCGCTCTCAGAACCTCGCCGAGGAAGCCATCAAGAACGGCTTCTGGGAGCGCGAGATCACCCCGGTGACGCTCCCCGACGGCACCGTCGTCGCCAAGGACGACGGCCCGCGCGCCGGCGTCACCATGGAGGGCGTCCAGGGCCTGAAGCCGGTCTTCCGCCCCGACGGTCTCGTCACCGCCGCCAACTGCTGCCCCCTCAACGACGGCGCCGCCGCGGTCGTGATCATGTCCGACACCAAGGCCCGCGAGCTCGGCCTCACCCCGCTCGCCCGCATCGTCTCCACCGGCGTCTCCGGCCTGTCCCCCGAGATCATGGGTCTCGGCCCGGTCGAGGCGAGCAACCAGGCGCTGCGCCGCGCCGGCCTCACCATCGGTGACATCGACCTGGTCGAGATCAACGAGGCGTTCGCCGCCCAGGTGATCCCCTCCTACCGCGACCTGGGCATCGACCTGGACAAGCTGAACGTCAACGGCGGCGCCATCGCCGTGGGCCACCCCTTCGGCATGACCGGCGCCCGCATCACCGGCACGCTCATCAACTCCCTCCAGTTCCACGACAAGCAGTTCGGTCTGGAGACGATGTGCGTCGGCGGCGGCCAGGGCATGGCGATGGTCATCGAGCGCCTGAGCTGACCCCCCGAGAGCGACTGTCTGCGTAGTCGCCGCACGACCCAGCGTGAGCCTTCGGCCCAGAACCCGAGAAACTCCAAGGTTCTGGGCCGTTTTGTGATCCAATCTCCCCCAGGATGTGACCTATCTCCCTTCGCGGAGGGATTTACGCAGGTCAGAACAGTTTCAGCACCAAACCCCAGACCCAAATCCCTGTCCGTTTCGTGACCTTACGCACTGACAGCTGGATAGTCCGCCCTTCAAGCTGATGTAGGAAGTCGGGGGTCGACTTTGAACCGGGAGTACGTCAGTGAGCGCCATGCCGATTGCTTTGCTGCTCACCACGGCCGCCACCGGCGCCGTGGGCGTCGCCGTCCTGCGCACCCTCATGGGGCTGCGCCGACAGGTCGCGGCCCTGCACACCGAGCTGGCACAGAACAACGCCGCCACGGCCCGTGGTCTCGTCCCGCAGGCCCGTGTCTCCGCCGACACCGATGAGATACGCGCGGCGGTGGCCGAGGCGCTCGCCGAGGAACGCGAGCGGGAACTGGCCGAGGCGCGCGCCTTCTGGGCAGCCCAGGAGGCCCGTGACGCCTCCGACGCTCCCACGCTGCTGGGTCTTTCCGACAGCGAGCTCTTCCTGCCCCGGCAGGCCGACTTCGCGGGTCTTGAGCACCTGGAGCCGGTGACCGAGCCGACCGCCGAGCCCGACGAGTTCGCCGGGGAGTCCCCCGAACTGGCCGCGGCCCGCCGCCGACACCCCTCCCACCCGGACTTCGTCCCGGCCCCGTCGCCGGTGGTGAACGACCATGAGCGCACCGTGGCCACCCTTGAGGACCTGGCCGCCTCCGCCACCGAGCTGACCGACGTCCGCCCCGGCCCCCTGGGCACCCTCGACGTCTACGTCTTCGCCGACGGCACCACCCTGTGCATGACGCCGGGCCACCGCGAGACGGCCGAGCGACTGGCGACGGCGCTGCGCGCGGGCGAGACGCCGGTACTGCTGGGCGGTTCGGGCATCTCGGGCGCGTACACGCTGACGTTCGCGTGCGGCGAGGAGAACGTCTACATCCTGGCCGACCGGGTCATAGCGTCCCTCTAGGCCCCAGGGCTCACACCCCGGCCCGCTTCTGCGCCTCCTCCACCAGCCGCACCGCCTCCTCGACCTCCCCCTCGTCCGTGAGTACGAGGGCCAAGTCGTGGACGGCGACGATGACTTGGTCGGCCGCCGCGAACATCCCGGCGTCGGGCATCTCCCGGGGCTCCGACCCCGGTGCCTCCAGAATCTGCGCCCGCCGGGCGAACTCCCTGGCCAGCGCCAGCGCCTCCGCGGCGGCACTTCTCTGCAGCCGGCTCTGCGGTGCCGCCCGCAACCGGTCGGCGAAGTGATCTACGGCTCGGGTCAGACGCGTCGTATCAACCACGCCGTGAGCGTACGCGACTGTTGCCAACGGGCGAACGCTCAGGCACGGTGACCTGAAGGACCGGCTTACATCCCCTTTGCGTCCGGAGGCGCCGATGTCCCACGTCCTCTCCGAGGAGACCCACCGCAACATGCTCGCCCGCATCCCCCACTGCACCGGTCGTGAAGTCGCCGACTGGTTGCGCGCAGTCGAAGAAGGCCCCGCTCTCTTCAACTTCGAGGAGAAGGTCAGCTGGCTCCGCCACGAGCACAACCTCGCGTACGGCCACGCGAAGGCGCTCATCCACGAGTACGACCTGAGGAGGGCCGCGCGCAAACTGCTCTGAGCGCGCACCGGGACGACGAAGGGCCCCGGGAGAACCCGGGGCCCTTGGTCATGTCTCGCTCACGGCGGTGCCGTGACCGAAGGAGGGTCAGTCGCTGCTGTTGAGGATCGAGATGAGCCTCAGGAACTCCATGTAGATCCACACCAGCGTCATGGTGAGGCCGAAGGCCGCCATCCAGGCCTCTTCGCGCGGCGCGCCGTAGGCGATGCCGTCCTCGACCTGCTTGAAGTCCAGGGCGAGGAAGCAGGCGCCGAGCAGGATGCCGATGACGCCGAACAGGATGCCGAGCGGGCCGCTGCGGAAGCCGAGGCCGTCACCGCCGCCGAAGACCGCGAACAGCAGGTTGATCGCCATCAGGGCGATGAAGCCGAGCGCGGCCGCCATCACGAAGCCGACGAACCGTCGGTTGACGCGGATCCAGCCCGCCTTGTAGGCCACCAGCACCGCGGCGAAGACCGCGAGCGTGCCGAGCACGGCCTGCATGGCCGCACCGCTGGCGATGCGGTTGTCGACGACGCTGGAGACCACACCGAGGAACACACCCTCGAGCGCGGCGTACGACAGGATCAGCGCGGGCGACGCCTTGCGCTTGAAGGACTGGACGAGCGCCAGGACCATGCCGACCAGGCCGGCAGCGATCGCGATGCCGTAGGACCGGCTGATGTTGGCGTCGTCGACCGGCAGCAGCGCCCAGGCGAGCGCGGCGGTGACGATCAGGATGCCGAGCGTGGTGCCGGTGCGCATGAGGACGTCGTCCATCGTCATGCGACCGGTGGTGGCCGGGGCCTGCGGCGGTGCGCCGTACGGGGCCTGCTGGGCGTACGGGTTCTGCGCGTACGGGTTGCCGGCCTGCGGCTGGGCGTAAGGGTTGCCCTGCGTGCCGACAGCGGCGCCCCCGGCCTGCGGCGCGGTGTTGAAGCCCGCGTAGCCGTTGTCGCGGCTGAACCCCCGTCGCGAGAAGACCGGGTTGCTGCTCCTCATTTCACTCCTCCATGGCCGCCGTGCGCGGCCTTGGCTCAAGAGTAATAGGTAGGCAAAGGATTGACCCTAGTGCTTGGGGAGGATCTTTCCCTCGTCGTGCTGGCCAACACGCTACGCGGCCGGGTGATTCCCAGCCACGACGGGGCTCATTCATGACCAACCTGCGACGTGGCCGGAACCTGACGGAGATCACTCCCCCGGCCTTCACCGCCCGTCACCCGAACGGAAACCCGGTGTACGCCTCGGCGAGGTCGGTCTCGGCGGCCCTCGACGCCGCGATCCGCTCCAGCCGCGCCAGCTGGAGCCGGTCCTCGAACGGCGTGGCGCCCGGGGCACGGTGCAGCAGTGTCGTCATGTCGTAGGAGAACCGCTCGGCCTGCCAGACGCGGCGCAGACAGGTCTCCGAGTAGGCGTCGAGGAGTGCGGGCGAGCCCGTCCGCCTCTCGTGCGTCAGCGCCCGCGCGAAGGTGACGACGTCACCGATGGCGAGATTCAGCCCCTTGGCGCCCGTGGGCGGCACGATGTGGGCCGCGTCACCGGCCAGGAAGAGCCGCCCGTGCCGCATGGGTTCGTGGACGTAGGAGCGCATGGGCGTGACGGACTTCTGGGTGATGGGGCCGCGCTCGAGGTGCCAGTCGTCGGCGGTCTCGAAGCGACGCTCCAGCTCGGCCCAGATCTCGTCGTCGCTCCACGAGTCCGCCTCCGTGCCCTCGGGCACCTGGAGGTAGAGGCGGGAGACCGACGGGGAGCGCATGGACAGCAGGGCGAAGCCGCGGTCGTGGCGGGCGTAGACCAGCTCGTCGTGGGAGGGGGCGACATCGGCGAGGATGCCGAGCCAGCCGAAGGGGTACGTCCGCTCGAAGACCCGGACCAGGTCCTCGGGGATCGCCCTGCGGGCCACGCCCCAGAAGCCGTCGCAGCCGACGACGTAGTCGCATTCGAGGACGTCCTCGACGCCGTTGCGCCGGAAGCGCACGCGCGGGGCGGCGGTGTCCGCGCCCTCCACGGCCAGCGCCTCCGCCTCGAACAGCAGCGGGCCGCCCTCCTTCGACTGGAGGGCGATGAGGTCCTTGCAGACCTCGGTCTGGGCGTACACCATCACCGAGCGGCCGCCGGTGAGGGCGGGGAAGTCGACGCGGTGGCGCTTGCGGTCGTACCGCAGCTCGATGCCGTCGTGCGGCAGGCCCTCGCGGTCCATCCGCTCCCCGGCGCCGGCCGCGCGCAGCACATCCACCGTGCCCTGCTCCAGGATTCCGGCGCGCTGGCGGTGCTCGACGTAGGCCCGGTCGCGGCTCTCCAGGACGACCGAGTCGATGCCGGCGTTATGGAGCAGGCGCGCGAGGAGGAGGCCGGCGGGGCCCGCTCCGATGATGCCGACGGTGGTGCGCATCGGTCGCTTCCCTTCACACTGTTCGTATGGTGAAGTTTTATTCACCATCTTCGTGCGAGTCTCCGTCCGGGCGCATCCGCTGTCAACGGTTGTGCGGGAACTCCTGAACCGGGGTCAACTCTTGAAGGAAGGGAGGGGTGTCGGAAGTGCCCAGAGCCGGACTTGAACCGGCACGCCCGCGAAGGGGCAGCGAGGTTTAAGCTCGCCGTGTCTGCATTCCACCATCTGGGCAGGCCATGGGCTCCGCATCGAGGTCCCGAGCCTATCGGGATACATCCCCCGAACAGCGGACGGGCGGACTGATGTTGTCTTATTTTATTGACGTCTGAGGGTGCATCAGCCCGCGGAACACGCCATCCGCACTTGCCAATAGCCTTCCGTGCGGCGGTCGGCGGCGCATGCGGAATGACGGAATTTCACCGCCCGAACAAGGACGCTCCACCTGTTCCCGATGCGAACGGGTGTCAGGGGTCGCCGTCATCCTCAGGTATGACGCGGCCGCCTCCGGTCCATCCGCAGTCTGCCTTCGGAACCGGAACAGGGACGGACTACACGGCGCCGGACGGCCGGGACGATGGATACGTACGTCGAACACACCGCCGTCCCCATAGGAGCGTCCTTCTCGTGACCACCGCACCCATCGCCGACCGGGCCACGACCGTGGCCGCGCGGGCCACGGATCTGTCGAAGATCTACGGACAGGGCGAGACCCAGGTGGTCGCCCTGGACCGGGTCTCCGTCGACTTCCGGCAGGCCGAGTTCACCGCGATCATGGGCCCCTCCGGCTCCGGCAAGTCCACGCTGATGCACTGCGTCGCCGGTCTGGACACCTTCTCCTCCGGTTCCGTGCGCATCGGCGACACCGAACTCGGCACCCTGAAGGACAAGCAGCTCACCAAGTTGCGCCGGGACAAGATCGGTTTCATCTTCCAGGCGTTCAACCTGCTGCCGACGCTGACGGCGCTGGAGAACATCACCCTCCCGATGGACATCGCGGGCCGCAAGCCGGACCAGCAGTGGGTGGACTCGGTGATCCGGATGATCGGTCTCTCCGACCGGCTCAAGCACCGCCCCGCCCAGCTCTCCGGCGGCCAGCAGCAGCGCGTCGCGGTGGCCCGCGCCCTCGCCTCCCGCCCCGAGATCATCTTCGGCGACGAGCCGACCGGAAACCTCGACTCGCGCTCCGGCGCCGAGGTGCTGGGCTTCCTTCGCAACTCCGTACGGGAGTTGGGTCAGACGGTCGTGATGGTGACCCACGACCCGGTGGCCGCCGCGTACGCGGACCGCGTGGTGTTCCTGGCCGACGGACGCATCGTCGACGAGATGTACCGGCCGACCGCGGACAACGTGCTCGACTTCATGAAGCAGTTCGACGCGAAGGGCCGCACCAGCTGATGTTCCGCACCGCCCTGCGCAACGTTCTCGCGCACAAGGCCCGGCTCCTGATGACCGTGCTCGCCGTGATGCTCGGCGTCGCGTTCGTCTCCGGCACCCTGGTCTTCGCCGACACCCTCTCCAACGCCTTCCGCAACCAGTCGGCGAAGAGCTACGACGACGTCGCCGTCTCCGTCACCTCGCACGCCGACCCGGACAACCCCAAGGAAGAGCCCGGCCTCTCCGGCAGGACCCTCGACCGGATCACCGCCGTCGACGGCGTCGACGGCGCGTACGGCCGCGTCGAGGGCTTCGCCGGGGTCGCCGACCCCGACGGGAAGCTGATCGGCGTCGGCTGGTCCAACAAGGGCTCCAACTTCGCCCCCGGCAAGGACGGCAAGGACAGCGCCTACACCTTCACCGACGGCTCCGGCCCGGTGAAGGACGATCAGATCGCCCTGGACAAGGAGTCCGCGACCAAGGGCGAGTACCAGGTCGGCGACCGGGTGCGCGTCGCCACCAACGGCCCGGTGAAGGAGTACACCCTCAGCGGTGTCTTCACCACCGAGGACGGCGCCGTGAACGCCGGCGGCAGCCTCGTCCTCTTCGACACCGCGGTCGCCCAGAAGCAGTACCTCAAGCCGGGCTACTTCGAGAGCGTCACCGTCACCGCCGCCCCCGGCGCCGACGACGCGAAGATCCTGGCCGCGGTCAAGCCGCTGCTGCCCGACACCGCCGACGCCCAGACCGGCAAGGCGCTCGCGGACGAGCAGGCCGAGCAGATCGAGCAGGGCATGGGCAACCTCAAGCAGGTCCTGCTCGGGTTCGCCGGCATCGCGCTGTTCGTCGGCGTCTTCCTGATCTCCAACACCTTCACGATGCTGGTCGCCCAGCGCACGAAGGAGATCGCCCTGATGCGCGCCGTCGGTGCGTCGCGCAAGCAGATCACCCGCTCGGTGCTCGCCGAGGCCGCGGTGGTCGGCCTGGTCGCCTCGGTGATCGGCTTCGTCCTCGGCATCGGCCTCGCGGTCGGTCTGCGCTCCGGCATGGCCGCGTTCGAGATGAAGATCCCGGACGGCCCGCTGATCCTGTCCGCCACGCCGGTGATCGCCGCCGTCGCGGTCGGCGTGCTGATCACGATGTTCGCCGCCTGGCTGCCCGGCCGCCGGGCCGCGAAGATCCCGCCGGTGGCCGCCATGAACAGCCTCCACGCGGTGGCCACCACCAAGTCGCTGGTGCTGCGCAACTCCATCGGCACGGCCATCACCGCCCTCGGCGCGGCCGGGATCGTGCTGGGCGCCTCGACCGGCGGCGACGACGGCCGGATGTACATCGGGGCGGGCGCGTTCTTCTCGCTGATCGGCGTGATCATCCTGATCCCGCTGCTGTCCCGGCCCGTGATCGCGCTCGTCCGCCCGCTGCTCGTCGGCCCCTTCGGAGTGGCCGGCAAGCTGGCCGGCCAGAACGCGGTCCGCAACCCGCGCCGTACCGGAGCCACCGCCTCGGCGCTGGCGATCGGACTGACGCTGGTGACCGGTCTGTCGGTGCTCGGCATCACGGTCGGCACGGCCATCGACAAGATGACCACGGACAACATCAAGGCCGACTACATGGTCTCGATGGCGAACGGCGGGGACCTCGACCAGTCCGCGCTGACGGCGCTGGAGAAGGCCAAGGGCGTCTCCGCGGTCTCCCCGCAGCAGGACGCCTATCTCCAGGCCGGCGACGACTACGTGTCCGCCTCCGCGGTCACCCCGGGCGACATCCAGCGGGTCCTGAACGTCGACGTCGTCAGCGGCAACGTCGACTCGCTCGCGAAGGGGCAGATCGCGGTCGCCGAGAAGACGGCGAAGAGCAAGGGCTGGAAGCCCGGCGACAGCGTCTCCTTCACCTTCGCCGACGAGAAGAAGGCCACGCTGACGGTCGGCGCCGTCTACAAGGACAGCGAGTTCCTCTCGCCCGTCCTCATCGACACCGAGGTGGTCGACGAGCACGAGGCGAAGCCGTACATCCGGCAGATCTTCGTGAAGGTCGACGGCGGCCAGTCCTCGGCCAACGAGAAGGTCCTCATCGACGCGCTGGGCGACAACCCCGCGATCACCGTCATGGACCGGCAGGACATCCGCAACGAGTTCGGCGGCGCCATCAACACCCTGCTGAACATCATGTACGGCCTGCTGGCGATGGCCCTGATCATCGCGGTGCTGGGCGTCGTCAACACCCTCGCGATGTCGGTGTTCGAGCGGCAGCAGGAGATCGGCATGCTGCGGGCGATCGGTCTCGACCGGCGCCGGGTGAAGCGGATGGTCCGGCTGGAGGCCGTGGTCATCTCGGTGTTCGGCGCGGTGGTCGGCATCGGTCTCGGCTCGTTCCTCGGCTGGGCGATCGGCGAGACCTTCGCCGACCAGATCCCGGGCTACGCGCTGGTCCTGCCCTGGGACCGGATCGGGATCTTCCTGGTGCTGGCCGGTCTGGTGGGCGTCCTGGCCGCGATGTGGCCGGCCCGCAACGCCGCGAAGCTCAACATGCTGAACGCGATCAAGGCCGAGTAGCGCCTCGACGCACCGAAGGGCCGGGCTTCCCCGTCAGGGGCCCGGCCCTTCGGCTTGCGTCCGGCTCAACGGCCCTCGGGTTCGCCCCACTTGCGGGCGCGCAGCGCCATCCCGGAGTCACCGGATTCGGGGGTTCGCACCGCCAGCACCTGGTTCACGCCGATGCGGTTACGCTCGAAGGCCAGCGCGGAGGCGGCCATGTACAGCCGCCACACCCGGGCGCGCCCGAAGCCGCTGAGCCTGACCGCGCGCGCCCAGTCGGCCTCCAGGTTGGCCACCCAGCGGCGCAGCGTCAGGGCGTAGTGCTCCCGGATCGACTCGACGTCGCGCACCTCGAAACCGGCGCGCTCCAACTGGGCGACGGTGACTCCGACGGGCTGGAGCTCGCCGTCGGGGAACACATAGGCGTCGATGAAATCGTCGACCTCGTAGGACGATTCGTCGCGCTGCGGGCGCCGGGCGATCTGGTGGTTGAGCAGCCGCCCGCCGGGCTTGAGCAGGCGGTGCAGCACATCGGCGTACTCCAGGTACCGCTCGGCGCCGACGTGTTCGGCCATGCCGATGGAGGAGATGGCGTCATAGGGCCCGTCGCCGACCTCCCGGTAGTCCTGGACCCGGATCTCCACCCGGTCGGTGAGCCCCTCGTCGGCGACGCGCTTGCGGGCGTAGGCGGCCTGCTCCTGGGAGAGGGTGATGCCGACGACGCTCACGCCGTACTCGCGGGCGGCGTGCATCGCCATGGAGCCCCAGCCGCAGCCGACGTCGAGCAGCCGCATGCCGGGCTTCAGGCCGAGCTTGCGGCAGACGAGGTCGAGCTTGTCGCGCTGGGCGGTCTCCAGGGTGCTGTCCGGGGCGGGCCAGTAGGCGCAGGAGTACACCATGGACGGGCCGAGGACGATCTCGTAGAAGTCGTTGCCGACGTCGTAGTGGTGGCTGATGGCACGCTTGTCGGTGCGCTTGGTGTGCAGATGGCCCGGCCGGCGCACCTCCTCGGGCGGCGGCGCGGGCGGCAGCGGCACTCCGCCGAGCCTGACGAGCCCGCGCACCGCGGCGCGCACCTCGGGGTCCCGAAGCGCCTGAGCCAGGCTCCGGGCGTCCTCGCCCCGCTCCCACACGAGCCCCGCGAGCAGGTCGAGGGCGGCGTAGAGATCCCCTTCGATCTCCAGGTCCCCGGCGACCCAGGCCCGGGCCAGCCCCAGCTCACCCGGCTTGAACAACAGCCGCCGCACGGCACGGCGGTTGCGTACGACGAGGGTCGGCGCGCCCGGCGGACCCGCCTGCGAACCGTCCCAGGCGCGGATGCGCACCGGGAGCGGAACCCCCAGCAACTGTTCGAGAAGACTCTTCAACCGCACCGCGGCGTCTGCCATGGCACACACCTCCGTGATAACGGATCCCGGAATATCCGACACCACGTAAACACCTGAGGGGCCCGTTGACAGTCCCCCACGCGCGTTACGGCTGGGCAAAACAGGTGCAGGAGCCACCCGGTCGGCCCGCGCGGCGGTTGTGCCCGGGAACGCCGAAGGACCTCCCGCACCACGGATGGCGGGAGGTCCTTCGGTCGGTTCGGCCACCTCGTGAGGTCAGCCGGAGGGGTTCAGGAGGCCTTGGCCTTCTCGCCCTTGTCGGCAGCGCTCGCGGCGGCGACCGGCGCCGGCTTGGCGGCCTCGTAGAACTCCTCGCGGGGAGTCTCCAGGGCACCGAGGGCGACGACCTCGCGCTTGAGGAACATGCCGAGGGTCCAGTCGGCGAAGACGCGGATCTTGCGGTTGAAGGTCGGCATCGCCATGCCGTGGTAACCACGGTGCATGTACCAGGCGAGACGGCCCTTGAGCTTGATCTTCATCTTGCCCATGACGATCATCGCGACGCCCTTGTGGAGGCCGAGGCCCGCCACCGCGCCCTTGTTGGCGTGCGAGTAGTCCTTCTGCGGGAAGCCCCGCATGCCGGAGATCACGTTGTCGCCGAGGACCTTGGCCTGACGCAGGGCGTGCTGGGCGTTCGGAGGGCACCAGGCGTTGGGGTTGCCGGCCTTGCGGCCGACGAGGTCCGGGACCTGGGCGTTGTCGCCGGCGGCCCAGATGTAGTCGGTGCCCGCGACCTGGAGGGTCGGCTCGCAGTCGACGTGACCGCGCGGGCCGAGGGGCAGACCGAAGCGGGAGAGCGCCGGGTTCGGCTTGACGCCGGCCGTCCACACGATGGTGTTGGAGTCGACCTCGAGGCCGTTCTTCAGCACGACGTGGCCGTCGACGCAGGAGTCCATGGAGGTCGAGAGGTAGACCTCGACGCCACGGGCCTCCAGGTGCTCCTTGCCGTACTGGCCGAGCTTGGGGCCGACCTCGGGAAGGATCTTGTCGGCGGCGTCGACGAGGACGAACCGCATGTCCTCGCGGGAGACACTGGTGTAGTACTTGGCCGCGTCGCGGGCCATGTCCTCGACCTCACCGATGGTCTCGGCGCCGGCGAAGCCGCCGCCGATGAAGACGAAGGTGAGCGCCTTGCGGCGGATCTCCTCGTCGGTGGTGGAGTCGGCCTTGTCCAGCTGCTCGAGGACGTGGTTGCGCAGGCCGATGGCCTCCTCGATGCCCTTCATGCCGATGCCCTGCTCGGCGAGGCCGGGGATCGGGAAGGTGCGGGAGACCGCGCCCATCGCGATGACCAGGTAGTCGAAGGGCAGCTCGTACGCCTCGCCGACCAGCGGGGCGATCGTGGCGACCTTGCGGTCCTGATCGATGGTGGTGACCCGGCCGGTGAGGACCTCCGCCTTGGGCAGCACGCGTCGCAGCGGGACGACGACGTGGCGCGGGGAGATGCTGCCGGCGGCGGTTTCGGGGAGGAAGGGCTGGTAGGTCATGTACGACCGGGGGTCGACGACCGTGACAGTCGCCTCTCCGTAGCGCATCTTCTTGAGGATGCGCCGAGCTGCGTACAGGCCTACGTACCCACCGCCTACTACGAGGATCCTGGGACGCTCCGTGGTGCTCATGCCATCGAGTATCCACCCGCCTCAGGGGGGTCGCTCGTGCGCCCCTTCACAAGCTCTTCCACACCCTGTGCTACTATCCCCGGCCCGCGTGACACAGGTCATGGTCACTTGCGGGAACCGGGGTGCGGTACGACCCGTTGTCAATGCCGCGTGAGCTGCCTCTCTGTCGCAACGGGCCCTCTGTGAGGGGCGCCTGGCGGCCTCCGCCGAAAGACCCCCGAAGCCTCCTTACACGAGCCATCTGAACATGTTCAAGGGCCTGTTCACCCCTCGGAAGGGTCAACCGGCACCTGGACATGCTCCGACAGGGCCGAATTCCTTGTGAAGAACTTCACGAACATTCTTGAGCGGGCCGCTCCGGGAGGGCTCCAAGGGGCTCGGAAGGCCCCTCGAAAGCGCTCACACGCTAGCCGTACCGCTCACTCGATGGCTACCGCCGGGTAGCAAAACGAGACACGAACCACCCCGTACCTGCGATCTGAGGCACCGTCACCCGTCCAGCCACTCTCCGCGCGAAAATGATCAGAAGGGCACATAGCGTGCAGCCATGATCACTTCACGGAAGGCCCCCAAGCGGGCCGGCAAGCGAATAGTCTCGGTCGGCGTTGCCCTCGGCATCGCCATGGCGACGGGCGCCCTCACGGCGGCGTCCGCCTCGGCCATGACGCCCGTCCATTCCTCCAAGGCCACCCTCGCACAGGCGAGTCACGGTTACGGCGGGGACGACGACGGGTGCAGCGGCCTCATCGTCATCCTCTGCAACTGACGCCGGCCCGCTCGGGCTCGCACGACGGCCCCGGTCCCCTCCCGCAGGAAGGGCACCGGGGCCGTTCGGTGTCGCGGCGCGGATCAGTGGCCGTTACCGGCGGCCTCTTCCGCGACCTTGAAGGCGATGCCGTCGAGGATGTCGTGCTCGCTGACGACGACCTCCTCGGCGCCGGTCCGCTCCATGATCGCCAGCAGCACCAGCGCGCCGGCCGCGATGACGTCGACCCGCCCCGGGTGCATGGAGGGCACGGCCGCCCGCTCGGCGTGGGTGGAGTGCACCAGCCAGTCGGTGATCTCGCGGACCCGGTCGAGGGTGACCCGGGAGTGGTGGATGCGCGCGGAGTCGTACTCGGGCAGGTCCTGCGCGATCGCCGACACCGTGGTGACCGAACCGGCCAGCCCCACCAGCGTCTTCGCCTCGCGCAGCGGCACCGTCTCCTCGGCGAGGTCGAGGGCGGCCTCGATGTCGGCCCGTATGGCGGCGATCTGCTCGGCGGAGGGCGGGTCGGAGACCGCGCCGTCGCGCACCAGGTGCCGCTCGGTCATCCGCACACAGCCGACGTCCACGGAGCGCGCCGCGCGGACGTGTTCCTCGCCGACGACGAACTCGGTCGAGCCGCCGCCGATGTCGACGACCAGGTAGGGCCGGTGCAGATCCGCCCGCCCGGTCAGCTCCCTGGTCGCGCCGGTGAAGGAGAACTCCGCCTCCTGGTCTCCGGTGACGACCTCGGGCTCGACGCCCAGGATGTCCATGACGCCGCGCACGAACTCGTCCCGGTTCTCGGCGTCCCGTGAGGCGGACGTGGCGACGAAGCGCAGCCGCTCGGCGCCGTGCTCCTTGATGATCGCCGCGTAGTCACGGCAGGCGGCGAAGGTGCGCTCCAGCGCCTCCGGCGCCAGCCGCCCCGTACGGTCGACCCCCTGGCCGAGACGCACGATGGTCATACGCCTGTCCAGATCGACGAGTTCACCGGTGGCCGGATCGACGTCGGCGACAAGAAGCCGGATGGAGTTCGTACCGCAGTCGATGGCGGCGACGCGGGTCATGGGGTGCCCTTCTGACGTACGGGACATTCTTCGAGCAGTGCGGTCGGCGGGGGCGAGGTCACTCCGCGACCACGCACGGCCCCTTCATCCACCACTCCGGCAGCATCGCGATCGCCTCGTCGCCGAGCGGGTTCACGCCCGGGCCGGCCGCCAGCGAGTGCGCGACCAGCACGTGCAGGCACTTCACCCGGTCCGGCATCCCGCCCGCGCTCGGAAACCCGGTCAGCTCCTCGATCTCGTCCCGCCGCCGGATGTAGTCCTCGTGCGCGGAGCGATACGCCGCGGCCAGCTCCGGATCGCTCTCCAGCCGCGCCGACATCTCCTTCATCACGCCGTTCGCCTCCAGCGTGCCGATCGCCGAGGAGGCCTTCGGGCACGTCAGGTAGTACAGCGTCGGGAAGGGCGTGCCGTCGGGCAGGCGAGGAGCCGTCTCGACCACGTCCGGCTGGCCGCACGGGCACCGGTGCGCGATCGCGCGCAGCCCGCGCGGAGGACGGCCGAGCTGCTGCTTGAAGGCCTCGACATCCGCGTCGGTGGGCTCGGTGCGCGGGGTGGGCGGCGGGGGCGTTTCCATGCCTGTCTTTCTATCGGTTCGGATCTCACTGGGCGGCGTCGGCCTTGTCGACCCCGTCCCAGATGTTCGCGTACCAGGGTCGGTCGGCCGCGCTCTGGTCGGTCCGCGACTTCCTGGCCGCGTCCGGGTCGACCACGATGTAGCCGGTCTCCCCGGGCATCACGTAGTGCAGCCGCTGCCGGATCTGCTGCTCGGCGTACGCGTCGTCCTGCCAGCGTGCCTTGATGTCACGCAGGTCCTCGACGCGCTGTGCGGCCTCCTCCTTCTCGCGCTGGAGGTCGGCGATCTCGGCACGCTGGGAGACGTACTGCCTTATGGGGTAGGCCAGCGCCACGACGAGGGAGCAGACCACCAGCGCGAGCAGCGCGGCCCGTCCGGTGAGCCGGGAACGCCGGGCCTGCCGCTTGGTCTGGGAGCGGTAGACGCGGGCCGCCGTCTGCTCGCCGAGCAACCGGATCCTGGTCGCGGTGGAGAAACGGTCCCGGTCCTTGACGGCCATCGGCTCTCGCCTCCCCTTTCACGTGCATACGTCCCCGCACACGGTACGGGACCGAGTACGGGGACGTACGTACGACTGGCTAAGCCTTACCCAGGTGGGGTCAGCCCTTGAAGCGCGGGAAGGCGCTGCGGCCGGCGTACACCGCGGCGTCGTCGAGGATCTCCTCGATGCGCAGCAGCTGGTTGTACTTGGCGACGCGCTCGGAGCGGGCCGGGGCGCCGGTCTTGATCTGGCCGCAGTTGGTGGCGACGGCCAGGTCGGCGATGGTGACGTCCTCGGTCTCGCCGGAGCGGTGCGACATCATGCACTTGAAGCCGCTGCGCTGGGCCAGCTCGACGGCGTCCAGGGTCTCGGTGAGCGAGCCGATCTGGTTGACCTTCACGAGCAGCGCGTTGGCGGCGCCGTCCTCGATGCCGCGGGCCAGACGCTCCGGGTTGGTGACGAACAGGTCGTCGCCGACGATCTGCACCTTGTCGCCGAGCTTGTCGGTGAGGACCTTCCAGCCCGCCCAGTCGTCCTCGAACAGCGGGTCCTCGATGGAGACGAGCGGGTAGGCCGCCACGAGCTCCTCGTAGTACTCCGTCATCTCGGCGGCGGAGCGCTCCTTGCCCTCGAAGAGGTACTTGCCGTCCTTGTAGAACTCGGAGGCGGCGACGTCGAGTGCGAGGGCGATCTGCTCGCCGGGGGCGTAGCCGGCTTCCTTGATGGCCTCGAGGATGAGGTCGAGGGCCTCGCGGTTGGAGCCGAGGTTCGGGGCGAAGCCGCCCTCGTCGCCGAGGCCGGTGGACAGGCCGCGGCTCTTCAGCACCTTCTTGAGGGTGTGGTAGACCTCGGTGCCCCAGCGCAGGGCCTCGGAGAAGGACTCCGCGCCGATCGGGGCGATCATGAACTCCTGGATGTCGACGTTGGAGTCCGCGTGGGATCCACCGTTGAGGATGTTCATCATCGGGACGGGCAGCAGGTGCGCGTTCGGGCCACCGAGGTAGCGGAACAGCGGCAGGTCGGACGCCTCGGATGCGGCGTGGGCGACGGCGAGGGAGACGCCGAGGATGGCGTTGGCGCCGAGGGAGCCCTTGTTGTCGGTGGCGTCCAGGTCGAACATGGCCTGGTCGATCAGGCGCTGCTCGGTGGCGTCGTAGCCGACCAGCTCCGGGCCGATCTGCTCGATGACGGCGAGCACGGCCTTCTCGACACCCTTGCCCTGGTAGCGGTTCGGGTCACCGTCGCGGAGCTCGATGGCCTCGAAGGCACCCGTCGAGGCGCCGGACGGGACGGCGGCACGACCCGTGCTGCCGTCGTCGAGGCCGACCTCGACCTCGACCGTGGGATTGCCTCGGGAGTCCAGGATTTCCCGGGCTACGACGACGTCGATGGACGGCACGAGCATCTCCTTCATGGGATGTGACGCGGGTACGCAGTCCGCGGTGGGTACTGCGAGACGAGCCTAACCGGCTCCGGGCATCAGACCAGCGGTCGACCGCCCCGTGGACAGAACCGAGAGTAAATTGTTTCCGAACGGAACAAAGACACGGTACAAAAAACCCCGCCCCGGTGCGTACGGGGGAAGACGCACCGAGGCGGGGAGCGTGGGGACGGGGGTGACCCTCACGACGCCTTCACTATGAGGTCCACGTATGTGATGGCGCCGTGGTTCAGCTGTCGCCCGTCTGTTACTTCAGGTGCAGCTGCTGACCGGGGTAGATCAGGTTGGCGTCCTCGACGATGTCCTTGTTCAGCTTGAAGAGCTTCTCCCAGCCGCCCTTGACGTCGCGGTCGGCCGCGATCGAGCTGAGGGTGTCACCCTTGACGACCTTGTACTCGCCGTCGCCCTTCTTGACCTTCTTGCCGGTCGGGGTGGTGACGGTCTTGGTGCTCTTCTTGGCGGCCGGGCGGTCGGTGGAGCGGGAGGCCGACTGCTGCTCGGAGGAGCGGGTGGTGGACTCGGTGCTCTGCGAGGAGCCGGCGGAGGAGCCGTTGTACGCGGCGCTCGACAGGCCGGTGCCGCAGTTCGGCCAGGCACCCTTGCCCTGGCCCGCGAGGACCTTCTCGCCTATGGCGATCTGCTGGGCCTTGGTGGCCTGGTCGGCGGTGGCGGCGTACTGGGTGCCGCCGTACGCGGCCCAGGTGGAGGCGGAGAACTGCAGACCGCCGTAGTAGCCGTTGCCGGTGTTGATCGACCAGTTGCCGCCGGCCTCGCACTGGGCGACGGCGTCCCACTCGGAGGCGGTGGCGGCGGAGGCGCTGCCGGCGGCCATCAGCGGGGCGGCGACGGCGGCGGCACCGGTGACGCCGACGACGGCGATGGCGCGAGCGGCCTTGGACGGACGACGGTGCTTGCCCTTGCTGGAAAACAGCATGGTTGGATCCCCTCACCGACGCCTACGAGGTGAGCTGTCGGGTTCGGGCCGGTTGAGTTGCCCGGCCGCACAGGTTCACCTTTCGGCTCCCACTGCGCGGCTTCACCCCGAGCCGGTTCCGGCGGCGCGGTCCCGAAGGACCTCAACTGCCGGACCCGGCGCAAACCTTGGGTCCCCCGCTCCTGCCTACGGCGCTTGACGCGACGACTGTTCCCGTACGGCCGCCGGCAGGATTCGGCGTGACGGCTGTAGGGGCCCGCTCTGGTGGCGAGCGGTCACGACCGTAGACACGCGATTCGCGGAATTACAAAGACGATCAGGGCTTCTGAGATCTATCTCTCACTACTTTCAAAACGGACATTCAACGCGAAACGTGACGTGAACTGCCGTTGTTTTTCGCCCTGTTCGCCCGTTATTCGACAGGGACGTCCAGCGTCTGACCGGGAGCGATGTGGTCGGCGTCGGCACCGATGGCCTTCTCGTTCGCCCGGTACAGCGCGCGCCATCCGCCGTCGAGGTCAAGGGAGTCGGCGATGGAGGCGAGCGTGTCGCCCTCGCGGACCTTGTACGAGGCGTGGCGCCCGGCGGACTTGGTGGTCGCCTCGCTGGTGCCGCTCTCTTCGGCGCTGGGGCCGCGGTGCCGCCCGGAGCCGCCCGTCGCCTCTTCGACCGCGCCCGTGACCTCGCCGTCGACCGAACCGGTGTCGACGAGGCTCCAGGAACCGGCATCCTGTGACCAGTTGTCCTGATTGTCCGCCTCGGATGTCTCGGCAGGCGAGCTCTCCGGCGACTGCGATGCCGTCGCCTCGGGCGACGTATCGGACTTCGAAGACTTGTCGGACTTGGAGGATGAAGATGGAGAAGAAGAGGACTTCCCGGGCGATTCGGACGAGGCGTCCGGAGTGCCGCTCGCCGACTGCGAGGGGTCGTCGGACGGCGTGGACGCGCCGGAGGAGCCGTCGGAGTCGGAACCCTCCGACGAGTCAGATGAATCAGACGAGCCGGACGAGTTGGACGAATCGAGCAATCCGGAGGATCCGGACACCTCGGAGGGCGAGTCGCTCTCCACCCCGGTGTCGAGGTCGACCGATCCGGACTGCTTGGTAAGCCCGTTGAGCACCGCGCACGTGCCCCACGGCTTGGTCCCCTGGTCCGCGAGGATCTTCTGCGCCACGGCTATCTGCTGCGAGCGGCTGGCGAGGTCCGGGCTGGTGGCGTAGTCGAGGCCGCCGTACGCCTCCCAGTCGTCCTGGGTCAACTGGAGTCCGCCGTACTGCCCGTTGCCTTCGTCGGCGCTCCACGAGCCGCCGCTCTCGCACTCGGCCACCTTGTCCCAGACGGTTCCGTCGGCCGCGCTCGCGCCGGTGGCGCCGAGGAGCGGGATGGCGATCGCGGATCCGGTGACTCCGGCCGCGACGAGGAGAGCCGGAGCCTGACGGGGGCGACGGTGACGACCGTTCCCGGAGAGCATGCGGGGACCTTTCGCGAGGCAGCACTGAACACGGCGCGTAAAACCTGGACGCCTTGTTGATCCGTGAACGTATAGGCAGACGATCACTTGTCACAAGTTAATGCCGCGTAGATCACGTGAAGATCACAGACATGAGTGCGTGTCACGTTTGCCGAGGCGGACGTACTCACCCAACCGGGGTGAACTCCACCGGAAGCGTACGCAGTCCGCGCATGATGAGTCCGCCCCGCCACCTCAACTCCTCGGGATCCACGGCGAGTCGGAGATCCGGGAGCCGGGTGAGGAGCGTGGCGAGCGCGGTCTGGCCCTCCAGACGGGCGAGCGGGGCGCCGAGGCAGTAGTGGATGCCGTGGCCGTAACCGAGGTGCTGGTTGTCGCGGCGGCCGAGGTCCAGGACGTCGGGGTCGGCGAACCGCTCCGGGTCCCGGTCGGCGGCGGCCAGCACGACCAGGACGGGGTCGCCGGCCGCGATGTCCTGCCCGCCGATGGTGAGCGGCTCGGTGGCGAAGCGCCAGGTGGCGAGCTCGACCGGCCCGTCGTAGCGCAGGAGTTCCTCGACGCCGGTCTCCAGGAGGGCGGTCTCGTGGGCGGCCAGGGAGGTCTGGAGGCGGGCGCGCTGCTCGGGGTGGGTGAGCAGGGCGAAGGTGCCGTTGCCGATGAGGTTGACGGTCGTCTCGAAGCCGGCGAACAGCAGGATGAAGGCCATGGCCGCGGCCTCGTTCTCGGTGAGGTGCTCACCGTGGTCGGAGGCGCGGATGAGACCGGAGATGAGGTCCTCACCGGGGTCGGGGGTGAGCGGAAGTGCCTCGCGCTTGCGGTGGATCAGGTCGGCCAGATAGCCGCGCATCTTCTTCACGGACCGCGCGACCCCGCCCCTCGGGCCGCCCTGGTGCCGGATCATCATGCCCGCCCAGTCCCGGAAGTCGTCCTGGTCCTCGCGCGGGACGCCCAGCAGGTCGCAGATCGCGTAGATGGGGAGGGGGAAGGCGAAGTCGTGGATGAGGTCGGCGCTCCCCCGGTCCGCGAACCGGTCGATGAGCTCATCGGTGAGCTGCTGCACCCGTGGCTCGAACTCGGCGACCCTGCGCGGCGTGAACGCCTTGGAGACGAGCCGCCGGAGCCTGGTGTGGTCCGGCGGGTCGATGTTGAGCAGATGCGTCATCAGGTCGGCCTTGCGCTCCCCCGGGATACCCGTCCTGCCCTTGGCGTGCGCGGGCTCGTCGTGGTGGGCCGGGTTCTTGGAGAGCCTGTTGTCGGCGAGCGTCTGCTTGGCGTCGGCGTACCGGGTGACCAGCCAGGCCTCCACCCCGCTGGGGAGCCGCGTCCGGTGCACGGGGGCGTGCTCCCGGAGCCAGGCGTAGGCGGGGTAGGGGTCCGTCGCGAACTCCCAGGTGAAGAGTTCGGGGGCCTCGGGGTGGGGGGGGGGTCGGGGGATGGGAGGTCGAGGGGTGGGGCTGGTTGGTCACTCCTTGACGGTATCCGGAGGGGAGAGGGGGTGCGGAGACGGTCTCCGGATGGGGAGGCACGGCTCCGGCCTTCATGTGGCTCTCGGCGCTACGAGGGCACCCCCTCCGCCGCGCGTACCGCGTCGCGGTACGCGCGGGCCGCGACCCGCAGGGCCGCTTCCGGGTCCACTCCGGCCGCCTCCGCGCGGACGGCCATCGCGAGCAGCTCGTAACCGATGCCGTCACCGGTCGGCAGCGGTACGTCCAGGCCCGCCGTGCGGACTCTGGACGCCAGCTTCGCGGCGAGGGCGAGGCCCGGCTGGCCGAGGGGGATGCCCTCCGTCACCGACTCCCGGCGCTTCTCCTCGGCCTTCGTGCGCAGCCAGTGCTCCTTGACCTCCTCGGGGGTCGTCGCCGTCTCGTCGCCGAAGACATGGGGGTGGCGGTGGATGAGCTTGGTGACGATGCCGCCGGCCACGTCGTCGATGGAGAAGGGGGCCTCCGGGTCCTCCTCGGCGATCCGGGAGTGGAAGACGACCTGGAGGAGGACGTCGCCCAGTTCCTCGCGGAGTTCGTCGCGGTCGCCGTCCTCGATCGCCTCGACCAGCTCGTAGGCCTCCTCGATGCCGTACTTCGCCAGGCCCTTGTGGGTCTGCTGGGAGGACCACGGGCACTCGACGCGGATGCGGTCCATGACCTGGACGAGGTCGAGGAGGCGGGCGCCGGGGAGGTCGTAGGAGGCGGGGAGCAGTTCCAAGTCCGGCATCGCCACGCGGCCCGTGCCGGCCAGGCGGGCGAGGCCGTCGGTGAGCGCGGGCTCGCCCTCGCCGGTCGCCACGACCACGACGGTGCGGCCGCCGGCGCACGCGTCGATCAGTTCCTGGGCGGTCGGGGCGGCCTCGTCGACCGGTATCCCGGCCTCGCGCAGATACGGCAGCTGCGGATGGGCGCCGTCCGCGCACAGCACGCGGTCGGCGGAGCGCAGCGCCTGCCACGCGGGCCAGGACAGCAGGCCGGGGGCGACGCGGTGGCTGGTGGTGAGCAGGACGATGCGGCCGGGGGCGGCGGCTTCGGGACTGGTTGCGTTCACGATCCGAACGTAACCCAAGGGACCCACAAGTCCCCGAGTTATCCACAGGCCGGGCGGCGGCGCCGGGGTTGTCCACAGGGGGCGGAGCCGAGATGGCTCGCCCTGCCGGGGGCAGCGGGGTCGGGTGCCCCGCTTTGCGGGGGGGATGCCCCGCCCTGCGGAGGGCGGCGGGGCCGGGATGCCCCGCCTGTCCGGTGGCCGCCACGGCTGTCGTCAGCTCGCGGGCTGTGCCCCCGCCGCCGTCACATCGCGCGCTGTGCCCCGCCCGTCGTCACATCGCGGGCTGAGCCCCCGCCGCCGTCACCTCGCGCACCCACGGTGTCTTCGCGTCGGCGCGGCTGCTCTTCTGGACGTCCCAGGTGCCGTAGCGCGGGTTCACGTCGATGTCGAGCTGCTTGGAGGCCGCGGCCAGGGCGTTCCAGAAGGCCGGCTTGCCGGTGTCGGTGCCGAGGACGGTGGCGAGCTTCTGGGCCTCCAGCTGGAGGCGGAGGTTCTCGTCGAGGCGCTGCGGCGGGATGCCGTACTGCTGGAGCCAGGCGGTCTCCAGCGCCTTCGCGCCGCCGGCCTGGCCCTCCAGGTCGGCGCGCATCTGCTGGATCTCCTTGCGGGTGACGCTCACGTCGGCGTCCTCGGCGGCCTTGTGCAGCACCTCGTCGAGGACCATGTTGTGCAGGACGTCGCGCGGGAGGGTGCCCGACTTGGCGATGACCTGCGCGTAGGCGGCCTCGTCCGGTACGGCGTCACGCTGCGCCGTGCGGACCTCGCTCACCCTGTTCTCCAGCTGCGACACGGTGATCCGCTGGCCTCCGACCACGGCCGCCGCACCGGGGTGCGCGTCGTTACCGCAGGCGGTGAGCAGAGGTGCCGCGACGATCGCGGCGGAGAGGAGAAGCGCGGTACGACGGCGGCGGTGCAAGGAGACCTCCCGAGGAGAGCTTGTGCGACGGTGCACAAAGTCTTGCGGTGATCGATGGTAGGCAGTGGGCAAGCTCTGGCCAACCCATTGGACCAACGATTCACCAGGACTTCGGGCACCGCCGCACCACGCCGAGCGGGTACCGGCCCGTGCGAGGGCCCCGCCATACGGTGCCGGACTAGCCGCGCACCTGCCCCAGCCACTGCAAGGTGCGCCGTACCTCCGCCGCGACCGGGTGGCCTGGGCCGTGCAGGCGCTCCACGTCCATCAGCAGGCGGGCCAGGGTGTCGTGGGCGGCGGGGCGGTCGCCGACGGCGAGCAGGAGGTGACCGATGCGGCGGCGGACGTCGTGGGCGAGCTCGGGGTCGCCCGAGACGTACTGGTTCTCGTAGTACGGCAGCAGCGCGCGGTACTCGGTGAGCGCGGCGGCCGGCTGGCCGAGCTGTTCCAGGCACTGGGCGACGTCGTAGCGGAAGCGCAGGGCCTGCGGGTCGGCCTGGCCGGCCTCGGCGGCGCGTTCGTCGGCGAGGCGGCGCAGTTCGGGCAGCGCGCGCCGGTACTGGCCGTCGTCCATGAGCGTCGCCGCGTACTGCTTGCGCAGCGTACGCACGACCGGGGAGTGCTCACCGTGCTGCTCGGCCGCGGTGGGCAGGATCGCGCCGAGGATGTCGACGGCCTGGGTGATGCTGCCCTCGCCGAGCAGGCGCTTGACCTCGTCGACGGCGCGCGCGACATCCGGCTTCCCGTCGGCGGGTGTGACGGGGGTGGCGGGCGCGGGCTGGGGCGCGGGGGTCCGAGCGCGGTCCGGCCAGGGGGCGTGCGGGCGCAGGAAGGGGCGGGTGGGGTCGAGCGATGCTCCGGTGTGGACGCCGCGCGCGGGGAGCAGCGGCGCCAGGTCCTCGTACACCTCCTGCGCGGAGGCGGGGCGGTGCTGCGGGTCCTTCGCGAGCAGGCGCAGGACCAGGGCTTCGAGTGCCTCGGGGACCTCGGGGCGGCTCCGGCGTACGGGCTGCGGCGGCTCGTACAGGTGCCGGTGCAGTACGCCGAGCGCCGTCGAGCCGGAGAACGGCACGTCTCCGCTGAGGAGTTCGTGCAGGACCACGCCGAGTGCGTACAGGTCGGTGTAGGGGCCGACCGCGCCGCCCATCGCCTGCTCTGGGGCCATGTAGGCGGGCGAGCCGATGGGAGTGCCGGTGTGGGTGAGGCGGGTGGTGTCGGCGTCCATGACGGAGGCGACGCCGAGGTCGAGGACGGTGACCGTGCCGTCCTGCTTCACCATCAGGTTGCGCGGCTTGAGGTCGCGGTGAACGATCGGCACCGCGTGCACGGCGCTCAGCACGGCACACAGTTGCGCGGCGATCGCGACCGCCCACTGCCACGGGTAGGGGTCGTGCTCGGCGAGATGCGCGGCGAGGTCCGCACCGTCGACGTACTGCATGACGAGGAACAGCTCCTCGCCCTCGCTGCCCGCGTCGTGCACCGTGACCAGCCCGGGGTGGTCGACCTGCGCGGTCACCCGGCACTCGCGCACGAACCGGCGGCGCAGCTCGTCCGCCTCCTGCCCGGCCACCTTGTCGGGGCGCAGCAGCTTCACCGCCACACGCCGGTCGAGCCGTTGGTCGTACGCCGTCCAGACCTGGCCCATGCCGCCCTGTCCGATGAGCGCGGACAGGGCGTAACGGCCGGCGACGACACGTCCTGTCGTCACGGTCACCGTCCGCCCTCGTCGCCGTCCGGGCGGGTGTCGTGCTTGCGCAGGTAGTCACTGAGCTCGTCGAGCTCGGCGCGCACCTGGTCGATGCGCGCGGGCGCGGGGCGCTGCGGGGGCGTCGGCGGCGGCGCGGGCGTGCGCGGCACCGGCGTCTGCGACATCGGGGTGCCGGGCAGGGGCCGCTGGGGTATCGGCGGCGACTGCGGCACGGTCGTGGCGGTGTACGGCGACTGGGCCTGCGGGTAGCCGTAGGCCGGGGACGCCTGCCGCTGCCCGGCGTAACCGGAGAAGCGGAGCTGGTGGAAGTGGCGTATGTCCGCGGAGAGGTAGTACGCGATCGCGGCCACCATGCCGCCCAGGACGAGGGCGAGGCCCGTCCAGCCGCCGGGGGTGTGGATCTCGTCGCCCGGCTCGGAGCCCATCAGGTACAGGCCGAGGAACTCCACCACGATCGACGCCGCGAACAGGCACCAGTCGAGCGCCCTGCGGGTCACGATCGCCAGGCGCAGCATCATCACCCACATCAGCAGGCCGAAGCTCAGCACCGACATCACGACGAAGACCACGCGCAGGAAGACCAGCCAACCGGTGGGCGGCGGCTGGTTCACCGGCTGCGGATAGCCGTGGCCTTGCATGACTGCTCCTGATGCCTGAGGTGGGCGCGCGGGGTCGACCGACCCTGCCCGGTACGGGACAACCTCGGTCGTGCGATTGTCGCTTCGAGCGTATAGGTCGACACCGACATGGGGTCACTGGTTGTACCGAACCGTTGTCGTGCTGATCACTTCCCGCGACGGCGCAGGTCGCGCGGAGCCTCGGCTTCCGGCTCCGCGCGCCCCCGGGCGGCTCAGAGTGGGTGCCGCATCCACACATTGGGCTCGACGTACACCGCGTAGCCCCGCTCCGGCTCGCACCGCACCGGCACCAGCGCGCCGGGCACCTCGACGTCGCCCGGGACGTCGAAGGGCAGCCCGGTCCAGCGGCGCCACTGCTCCAGCGATCCGGCGACGGTCATGGAGGCCGGGGCGATGGAGTCGATCGTGGCTCCGGCGCGGACGTGGACGCGCAGCCACGGGTCGTGGGGCAGGCCGTCGGGGCGTACCCGGTGGGCGTACTCCTCGATGGGGGTGCGCGGTTCGAGGTGCTTGGCGTTGGGGCGGACCGGGGCGACGACCTCGTCGAAGCCCTGGGCGCGGGCGTTGGCCCGCATCGCGCTGAGCATCCGCGCGGACAGGCCCCCGCCGAGCGCGTGCGGGGCGATGACGACGGAGATGGCGCTGACGGTGTCGGGGCGGACGCCGCCGCGCAGGTCGGCGAAGGCCCACACCAGCACCTCGTCCCAGCCCCGGGCGGGCAGCCTGCCACGGCCCTCGGCATCGAGGGCGAACGGAACGCTGAACGCATGGGCGACCACCGCCCCCCGCTCGTCCTCGGCGAACAGTGCGTACTCCGGGAACTCCCGGGGGATCCGGGCGTAGTGCGCGTTGCCGACGGGGTCCTGGACGACGAACTCCGGCCATGTGTCCGGCATCGCCAGGACCCGCTGGAGCATCTCGGGCCGTTCCGCCAGGCTCCACACCTTCAGTTCCATGCCGGAACCGTAGGCGCGTGGTGTCCGCGCCGGAAACCCGTTTTCAGCCACCGCACTGACGCAGCATTGTTTCCTTGTCGGCGCCGGTCACGGGGAGTTCGTACTTCAGCGACACCTGGGCGAAGCGCACCGCGTAGGAGCAACGGATGCCCTTGTTCGGGGGCAGCCAGGACGCGGGGCCGGAGTCGCCCTTGGAGCTGTTGGTCGGGCCGTCGACCGGTATGAGGTTGAGGGGGTCGTTGGCGATGTCCTGGCGCTTGCCCTTCGGCCAGCGGGAGGCGCCCATCTGCCAGTCGTACGACAGCGGCATGACGTGGTCGATCTGCACGGTCGTGGCCCGGGACTTGGTCCACTCGATCGTCCTGCCCGTGTACGGGTCGTGCAGCGTCATCGAGGCCACGACACAGTCGGAGCCGGAGCGGTTGCGGACGTCCTCGCCGTCGCGCTTGAGCAGGTCGTTGCGGGTGTCGCAGCCGTTGCGGGAGAACGGGATGCCGCCCGGCGCCGAGTCCATCCACGCGTAGCCGAACTCGTCCCGGTCGTAGCCCGTCTTGGGGCCGCGGCCCTTGGTCGCCACCTTCTCGATCAGGTCCCGGGCCTTGGACCGGTCGGCGTCCGAGGTGAGCGGCGCGAGGCCTGGTTTCGTGCCGTCGGGGTTGTCCAGCGGGCTCACCGCGCGGCCGGACCCGGGGGCCGGGGCGGCGCCGGAGGCCCCGTCGTCCACGGGCAGCTCGACGTTCTCGCATCCCGCCAGGACCAGCACCATGCCTAGCATCGCAGCGGCGCTCGCCGCCCCGCCCTTCAGACGCGTCACGATGCGCCCCTCCCCTGCCGCGCGTTCCGCCCCGCACAGGCGGTTTTCCCTCGTACTCCGTCGCGCACACGGTAGCGACCCGGCGCACGGCGGCATTCAGGAGGTCCGACCCAATCGCGCATACTTCGCAACTCGGGCGTATCGTCGGTGGTGAATCACCTCGGGAAGGAGCTCTGGATGGGCATCTTCGACAGGTTCAAGAACCGCCAGGCACAGGACAAGGCGAAGGACGCGTCCGACACCGCGGAGCGGAAGGTCAACGAGAGGACGGGCAACAAGTACGAGGGCCAGGTCGACGAAGCGCAGCAGAGGATGGAGCGCGAACTCGGCATGGACCGCGACAAGCCCGATCAGTCGTAGGACCGGCAGCCGCGGAGGGCCGGGGACCCAATGAGGGCCCGAGGCCCACGGAACGCCCGGAGACACGAGCCGCCTTGGGCACAGGGGCCGTCCGCGCAGAGAGCCTCACCTCCACGCGGACGGCTTCGCGCGGCCCGCGTCTCCCGTGCGCGGCTGCTTGAGCCGCGGCGGCCACTGAACCCCCGTCAGACCTTCCCGATCCCCAGCGTCGTCTCCGAAGGCAGCAGCCCTGAGGACAGCACCGCCACCCAGAACTCACCGAGGAGTTCCACCAGGCGGTCGATCTCCGCTGCGGTGAGCGACTGCCAGGGCGAGGCGGCGAGTTGGTCGGTGTGCTCCTCCACGGTGCGGCGCAGTTCGCGGCCGGCGTCCGTGGCCGCGCCGTCGGCGTCGACCAGACCTCGGGCGGCCAGGCGGTCACGAGCCGACTCCCATTCCTCGGCGCTCCAGCCACGACTTTCGAAGCGCTCGACGGACGCGGCACCTATCGCGGCGAAGGACACCAGCGCCTCGACGGGGTCCAGGCCGGCCACCATCAGGGCGGCTATGTGACCGTCGCCGCGATGCTCACGCAGGATCGTCGCCGCGTGCCAGAGCTGGAGGTGCGGGGCCTCCGGCCAGTCCAGGGCGGCGTTGGCCGCGGCGAGCGGGCGGCCCGCGGTGTTGGCCGCCTCGGCCGCGCGACGGACGAGGGCCGCGAGCTCGACCAGCTCGGGACTGTCCACCCGGTCACCGAATATCGCGCGGTAGGCCCGGTCGACCCCGCGCACCCGTGCCCGCAGCACGGCCTCGGGACTCGCGATCTTCCAGGCGGGTTCGATGTGTTCGGCCACCATGCGCGGGCTGAAGCTGTAGAACGCGGACGCGACACTCTCCGCGCCGGCCGCCCCCAACGGCGCCGCCCGGTAAGGGAAGTAGCTGGGCCAGCGCTCCTCGGTGGCGTACCCGAGTTCGGCGGCCTCCTCGAACGCTTCCGGCGCGTAATACAGCACCGCGTGCAGCGGCTCCAGCAGATGCCAGAGCTGCCGCACCCGACCCGAATCAATCCCGCTGCCCTGCTTCGCCATGGCGTGCCCCCAGCCTCTCTCCACAACTTGACACTGACAAGATTGCCTGACCCCCCAGAACTTGTCAACGCCTAGATGCGAAAAACTTGTCGCCGCCTAGATTGCGCGTACGCTGCTGCCATGACGCAGCAGACCTCTTCTCGCCGCCCGTACCACCACGGCGACCTGCGGCGAGCCATCCTCACCACCGCGCTCGACGTCATCGCCACCGACGGTCCGTCCGCGCTCAGCCTGCGGGACCTGGCCCGCCGCGCCGGTGTCTCGCACGCCGCGCCGGCCCATCACTTCAGGGACCGCACCGGGCTGCTCACGGCGATCGCCGCCGAAGGGTTCGGACTGCTGTCGACCGCGCTCATCGAGGCGGCGGACCTGAAGGACGCGGGCGTGCGCTACGTCCGCTTCGCACGCGAACACCCCGCGCACTTCCAGGTGATGTTCTCGCCCGAGCTGCTGCGCAACGACGACCTGGAACTGACCACGGCCCGCGCCCTCGCCGGTGACGCCCTGCGCGGCGCCGTCGCCGTCGTACACCCCGAGGAGCTCGGCATCGAGCCCCGCATGGCCTCGGTCGCCGCCTGGTCGCTGGCGCACGGCTTCGCCACGCTGCTCCTCAGCCACAACCTGGACGGCCCGCTCGGCGACCAGGACCCCGAGGAGGTCTTCCGGACCCTGGCGTCGATGCTGTTCCGCAGCACCGCCTGAACACGCCCCACGCCCCACGCCGCGAAGCCCGCACCTCGCGCCCGGCACCGAGCACCCGACACCGGGCACTTGACCTCAAGTCCCCTTGAGGTTCCAGAGTGATCCGCATGACCACCGAAACCACGCGCACCACCCCCACCCCCGCCCCCGCCACCCGCGCAGCCGACCTCCGAGCCATAGCCGAAGTCGTAGCCACCGTGGAACGCACCCAGCGCGCCAAGGACCCCGAAGGCTTCCTCGCCCTCTTCCACCCCGACGCGCTGTGGACCACCGCCCACGGCAAGGTCCTCATCGGCCTCGACGCCATCGCCGAGTTCACCCGGGCCGTACTGCCCGCGGCGACCTGGGACGGCGACGTCACCTACGAGGCCGTGCACACGCAGTTCCTGCGGCCGGACGTGGCCGCCGTCAAGGTCCGGCAGGTCTACCACTCACCGGCCGGCGACACGGAGGGTGCCCCGCTGTACGTCATGACCAGGCAGGACGACGACGGCAGATGGCTGCTGCACGCCTGCCAGAACACCGAGGTCCGCACCGGCTGAAGCACCCACCTCTGCAACCGCGCCCGCAACCCGGCCTGCCGTGCCCGCCGCACCGGCGCGGCCCGCCCGGCCCGCGAGGTCACGACCCCAGAATCGAAGCCAGGAACTCCCCGACCCACCCGAGCAGCTCCCGCCCGACCAGCGGCTTCCCGCCCACCTTCGCGGTCTTCGGGCGGGGCACCAGCAGCTGGTGCACGGCCGGCTTGATGACGGTGCCCGGGTACAGCCGCTTGACCCGCAGCTCCTGGGACTCCCGCAACTCCACCGGCGCGAAGCGGATGTTGTTGCCCTGGAGGACGATCTCGCCGACACCGCACGCGCGGGCCAGCATGCGCAGCCCCGCCACCAGCAGGAGGTTCTCGACCGGCTCGGGCAACTTGCCGTAGCGGTCGACGAGTTCCTCCCGCACGGACGTGATGTCCTCCTCCGTGTTGGCGGAGGCGATGGCGCGGTACGCCTGCAACCTGAGCCGCTCCCCGGGGGCGTAGTCGTGCGGGACGTGCGCGTCGACCGGGAGCTCGATCTTGACCTCCAGCGGCGGCTCCTCCTCGACGCCGCCCTCCAGGGACGCGCGGTAGTCCGCGACCGCCTCGCCGACCATGCGGACGTACAGGTCGAAGCCGACGCCCGCGATGTGGCCGGACTGCTCGCCGCCCAGCAGGTTGCCCGCGCCGCGGATCTCCAGGTCCTTCATGGCCACGTACATGCCCGCGCCCATCTCGGTGTGCTGGGCGATGGTGGCGAGACGCTCGTGGGCGGTCTCCGTCAGCGGCTTCTCCGGCGGGTACAGGAAGTACGCGTAACCGCGTTCCCGGCCTCGGCCCACCCGGCCGCGCAGCTGGTGCAGCTGGGAGAGGCCGAAGTTGTCGCCGCGCTCGACGATCAGGGTGTTGGCGTTGGAGATGTCGATGCCGGACTCGACGATCGTGGTCGAGACGAGCACGTCGAACTTCTTCTCCCAGAAGTCGACGACGACCTGCTCCAGGGCCGACTCGGACATCTGGCCGTGCGCCGTCGCGATCCGCGCCTCGGGGACGATCTCGCGCAGCCGGGCGGCCGCGCGGTCGATCGACTCGACGCGGTTGTGGATGTAGAAGACCTGGCCCTCGCGCAGCAGTTCGCGGCGGATCGCGGCGCCGATCTGCTTCTCCTCGTACGGGCCGACGAAGGTCAGGACCGGGTGCCGCTCCTCCGGCGGGGTGGTGATCGTCGACATCTCGCGGATGCCGGTGACCGCCATCTCCAGGGTTCTGGGGATCGGGGTCGCGGACATCGTCAGGACGTCGACGTTGGCGCGCAGCTTCTTCAGCTGTTCCTTGTGCTCGACGCCGAAGCGCTGCTCCTCGTCGACGATGACCAGGCCCAGGTCCTTGAACTTGGTCTCCGACGCGAACAGCCGGTGCGTGCCGATGACGATGTCCACCGCGCCGTCCTTGAGGCCTTCCAGGACGGCCTTCGCCTCGGTGTCGGTCTGGAACCGGGACAGGGCACGCACGTTGACCGGGAACTGCGAGTAGCGCTCGGAGAACGTCCCGAAGTGCTGCTGCACCAGCAGCGTCGTCGGCACCAGGACAGCGACCTGCTTGCCGTCCTGCACCGCCTTGAAGGCGGCCCGCACGGCGATCTCCGTCTTGCCGTAGCCGACGTCGCCGCAGATCAGGCGGTCCATCGGGACCGACTTCTCCATGTCCTCCTTGACCTCGGCGATGGTCGTCAGCTGGTCCGGGGTCTCGGCGTAGGGGAAGGCGTCCTCCAGCTCGCGCTGCCAGGGCGTGTCCGAGCCGAAGGCGTGCCCGGGCGCCGCCATGCGCGCGCTGTAGAGCTTGATCAGGTCGGCGGCGATCTCCTTGACGGCCTTCTTCGCCCTCGCCTTGGTCTTCGTCCAGTCGGCGCCGCCCAGGCGGTGCAGCGTGGGCGCCTCGCCACCGACGTACTTGGTGATCTGCTCCAGCTGGTCGGTGGGGATGTAGAGCCGGTCGCCGGGCTGGCCGCGCTTGGCGGGGGCGTACTCGACGACGAGGTACTCGCGCGTGGCGCCCTGCACGGTGCGCTGCACCATCTCGATGTAGCGGCCGACGCCGTGCTGTTCGTGGACGATGTAGTCGCCCGTCTCCAGGGTGAGCGGGTCGATGGTCTTGCGGCGGCGGGCCGGCATCCGCGCGCCGTCCTTGCCGGCCGCCTTCTGCCCGGACAGGTCGGTCTCGGTGAGGACGGCCAGTCTGAGGGCCGGGTCCACGAAGCCGTAGTCGATCGAACCGCAGGCGACATGGACGACCGACGGGGAGATCTCCCCCAGGTCGGCCTCCAGGCGGGCCGCGACGCCCTCGCCGCCGAGCACCTCGACCGTGCGGGCGGCCGGGCCGTGGCCCTCGGTCACGAAGACCGTGCGCCAGCCGTCGGCGAGCCAGCCCTTGGTGTCGGCGAGGGCCTTCGCGGTGTCGCCGCGGTACGACTCGGGGGCGTGCATGCCGAGCTTGAGGGTGTCCGCGTCCAGTTCGTCGTCGGCCGCGAAGGGCGAGACGGACCACCACATCATGTCCAGCTCGCGGGCGCGGTCGCGGACGTCCGCGATGGACCACAGGGAGGCCGCGCCGACGTCGATGGGCGCCTCGCCACCGCCGGCGGTGGCGGCCCAGGACGCTTGCAGGAACTCCTGGCTCGTCGCCACGAGATCGGCGGCACGCGTGCGTACCCGCTCGGGATCGCACACGACGGCCATGGCGCCCTTGGGCAGGACGTCGAGCAGCAGTTCCATGTCGTCGACGAGGACGGGGGCGAGGGACTCCATGCCCTCGACCGCGATGCCCTCGGCGATCTTGCCGAGCAGCTCGCCGAGCTCGGGGTGCTCCTCGGCGAGGGCACGCGCGCGTGCGCGTACGTCGTCGGTGAGGAGGAGTTCTCGGCAGGGCGGGGCCCACAGGCCGTGCTCGGCGACTTCGAGGGAGCGCTGGTCGGCGACCTTGAAGTAGCGGATCTCCTCGATGTCGTCGCCCCAGAACTCGACGCGCAGGGGGTGTTCCTCGGTGGGCGGGAAGACGTCGAGGATGCCGCCTCGGACGGCGAACTCGCCGCGCTTCTCGACGAGCTCCACGCGCGCGTACGCGGCGGCCGCGAGGGCGTCCACGACGGCGTTGAGGTCGGCGGTCCGGCCGGTGCGCAGGGCCACCGGCTCCAGGTCGCCGAGGCCCTTGACCTGGGGCTGGAGGACGGAGCGCACGGGGGCGACGACGACGGAGACCGGGCCGGTCTCGGGGTCGTCGGAGCTGGGGTGGGCGAGGCGGCGCAGCACCGCGAGACGGCGGCCCACGGTGTCGCTGCGGGGGCTGAGGCGCTCGTGCGGCAGGGTCTCCCAGGACGGGTACTCCACGACGCCCTGCGACGGGAGGAGGGAGCGCAGGGCCGCGGCCAGGTCCTCCGCCTCGCGGCCCGTCGCCGTCACCGCGAGCAGCGGGCGGTCGGTCTCGCGGGCGAGGGCGGCGATCGCGAACGGGCGCGCCGCGGGGGGTCCGACCAGGTCGACGTGCATGCGGTTGCCGTCTGCGGCCGCCGTGATCGCTTCCGCGAGGGCGGTGTCCTTGACTACGGCGTCGAGCAGACCGTGCAGACTCATGGAGGGCGCTTCCGTCCGAGGGGTGGGCAACACGAAGGGCCCGACACGCGAGACGGGCCGGGTGTTCCAGCGTACGTCGCTGCGCGGGCGGACGCCGGGGCCTGTGGATAACGTCCGTTCTCCCTTGATCGGCATTGCTGCTGGGCCGGGCCCTTCTCGCCCCCGCCGCCCCTGCCCGTCCCATGCCTGGGGGCTGCGCCCCCAGGCCCCCGCTTGGGCCTGAACGGCCTCGTCCTCAAACTCCCCCAAGCTCTTCGAGCAGGGGACCCCCAGACGGGCCGGATGGTTCCGGACCGGGTGAAAGAACCTGAACGGTGGCCAAAGGTCCGCACCGCGTAAGGTCCCCCCATGCCCACCCCCGCCGCCTCCACCACCCCTGACGCGTCCCCGGACCCTCACATACCGGCCCCGAGGACCCCGCACGACCCCGGGGCGGGCCGCCCCGGACCGGGCCGGCGTGACCCGTGGCTGCTGGCCGCCGCGCTGTTCGTCGGGTATGCGATCGTCTCCGTGGGCCGTTACCGGCATCTGGGGCAGAAGTCGTGGGACCTCGGAATATTCGAGCAGGTCATACGGTCCTACGCGCATCTCCAGGCGCCGATCGCCGACCTGAAGGGGCCCGGGTTCAACATCCTGGGGGATCACTTCAGCCCGGTGACCGTGCTGCTGGCGCCGGTGTACCGGATCTTCCCCTCGTCGATCACCCTGCTCGTGGCGCAGGCGGCGCTCTTCGCGCTCTCCGCGGTCCCCGTCACACGGGCCGCGGCCCGGCTGCTCGGGCGGCGGCAGGGGCTCGCGATCGGTGTCGCGTACGGGCTGTCGTGGGGGCTACAGCAGGCGGTCGACTTCGACTTCCACGAGATCTGCTTCGCCGTACCGCTGATCGCCTTCAGCCTCGAAGCGCTCCTCACGCGGCGGTGGCGGGCCGCTCTGCTCTGGGCGCTTCCGCTGGTCCTGGTGAAGGAGGATCTGGGTCTCACGCTCACGGCACTCGCGCTGGTGGTGGCCTGGCGGGCCCGGCAGGAGTCACCGCGCGCGGCCCGGTGGGCGCTCGGCGTCGCCGTGTTCGGTGTGGTGGCCCTCGCGCTGACGCTGCTCGTGGTCATACCGAGCTTCAACTCGGCGGGCACCTACGACTACTGGAACAAGGTCGACGAATCGGGCGGCGGCGGCCCCTTCGACGGCCTCGACACCAAGCTCCGCACGCTCGCCTGGCTCCTGATACCGACCACCGGTCTGCTCGCCCTGCGGTCCCCGATCCTGCTGGTCGCCCTGCCCACGATCGGCTGGCGTTTCGTCTCCGCCTATCCGCAGTACTGGGGCACGGACTGGCACTACAGCGCCGTCCTCATGCCGGTCGTCACCTTCGCGCTCGTCGACGCCCTCGTGATCCACCGGAACAGCACGCGCGCGTGGCTGCGTTCGTACGTCCAGCACCTGCCCGCGGCCGTCGCGGCCGCCTCGCTCGCGCTGACGACCTCGCTGCCGCTGGCCGATCTGACGGAGGGCGAGATCTACCGCAAGCCCGCGCGCGTGAGCGCGATAGAGCGCCTCCTGGCCGAGGTTCCCGACGGTGCCTCCGTCGAGGCGAACATCGCGCCGATCAGCCGGCTCACCTCGCGCTGCCGGGTCTTCTGGGTCAGCAACACCCAAGGCGTCGAACCCGACTTCATCGCCCTCGACAACTCCCGCAAGCGCTACCGGGACGTCGAGTCGTACGCCCGGACCCTGCACCCCGACGCCCGGTACACCACGAAGGGCACCGCCTTCGGAGTCGTACTCCTGGAGCGGCAGACCGGCGGCTGACCGCACGGGCCCGCACACACACGCATGGGCCCCCCACATACACACGCGGGCCCGACACATACACGCGCGGGCCCCCGAATACAGCCGGGCCCGGTCCGGAAGGTGGCAGTGCCTTCCGGACCGGGCCCGTCCCCCGCAACCCCCGTGTGCGGTGGCTATTAAGGGACCTCTCGGCCGGCTACTCGGTCGCGATCGCGTTCAGGACGTTCATCCGGCCCGCCCTGAACGCCGGCACCAGGGCCGCGAACAGGCCCACGAAGGCCGAGCCGATGAAGACCGCGATGATCGTCGGCCACGGGATGTCGAGGACGTTCAGGCCCTCGAGGGCCAGCAGCTTCTGCGCCGTCGCACCCCAGCCCATGCCCAGCCCCAGGCCCAGCAGGGCACCGAACAGGGCGATGACCACCGACTCCATACGGATCATGCGGCGCAGCTGGCGGCGGGAGAGGCCGATCGCGCGCAGCAGGCCGATCTCCCTGGTCCGCTCGACCACCGACAGGGCCAGGGTGTTCACCACGCCCAGGACCGCCACGATGATCGCCAGGGCCAGCAGGCCGTAGACCATGTTCAGGAGCTGGCCGACCTGGTCCTTCAGCTCCTCCTTGTAGTCGGTCTGGTCGCGGACCTGGTACTGCGGGTAGGAGTCGAGAGACTTCTTCAGGGCCGTGTACGCCGCTTCCTCCTGGCCTTCCTTCGCCTTGCCGAACATGATCACGTTCTGCGGGATCCGGTCGGCGGGCAGGTACTTCGACAGGGTCTCGATGCTCGTGTAGCGGGCGCCCTGGTCGATGGAGGTGTCGTCGTCCGTGATGGCCGCGACCTTCAGCTTCGCCGTCTCGCCGCCCTTGAAGGCGACGGAGATGGTGTCGCCGACGCGCACGCCGTGCTTCTTGGCGTAGTCGGAGCCTACCGACATGGCGTCCTTGCCGTAGGCCGCGGACAGGGTGCCCTGCGTGGTCGTACGGCGCAGGTCCTCGGCGTACGTCGGGTCGGCGGCCGTGACCCCGCTGTCGTCGGTCTTGCCGTCCGGCGAGGTCAGGGTGGCGTCGACGTCCTTGTAGCGGGTGACGTGGGCGAGGCCGGGTGTCTGCTGCATGGCCTTCTCGGCCTGCGGCACGATCGGCTGCTGCTGGCTCATGACGATGAAGTCCGCGCCCACCGACTTGTCCAGCTCGCTCGTCGCCGAGGCGACCATCGAGGAGCCGACCACGGAGAGGCAGGCCACCAGCGCGAGGCCGATCATCAGGGCGGCCCCCGTGGCACCGGTACGGCGCGGGTTGCGCAGGGCGTTGCGCTCGGCCATGCGGCCGACGGGCCCGAAGGCGCGCAGCAGGACCGCGCTGATCACCCGGACCACCGCACCCGCGAGGAGCGGGCCGATGACGACGAAGCCGATCAGGGACAGCACCACACCGCCGCCCAGCATCAGCGCGCCGTCGCTCGCCTTGTCGGCGGTGGCGGCGGCGTACAGGGCGAAGGCGCCCGCACCGGTCAGCACCAGCCCGATCAGCGCGCGCACCCAGCCCGCCTTGCCGTCGGCCGGCGTACCGGCGTCGCGCAGGGCGGCCATCGGGGAGACCTTGCCCGCGCGGCGGGCCGGCAGGTAGGCGGCCAGCACCGTCACCACGACGCCGAGGATCAGGCCGACGACCGGGGTCGTCACCTTCACCGTGAGGTCGTCGGTGGAGAGGTTCATGCCGGCCATGGACATGAGCTTCATCAGGCCGACCGCGATGCCGACACCGGCGGCCACGCCCAGGACGGAGCCGATGAAGCCGAGCAGCAGCGCCTCCACGAGCACGGACCGGTTGACCTGCCGCCGCGAGGAGCCGATCGCCCGCATCAGGCCGATCTCACGGGTGCGCTGGGCGACCAGCATCGAGAAGGTGTTGATGATCAGGAAGATGCCGACCAGGAACGCGATCCCGGCGAAGCCGAGCATGGCGTACTTGATGACGTCCATGAACGCGCCGACGTCCTTGCGGTTCTCGTCCGCGCTCTCCTTGGCCGTCTGGACCTTGTACGAGCCGTCCAGGGCCTGCGCGACGTCCTGCTTGAGCTCGGCGTCGCTCACGCCGTCCGCCGCGGTGACGGACACCTGCGTGAAGCGGCCGGTGGCGCCGAGCAGGCCGCGCTGGGCGGTCTCGGTGTCGAAGTAGACGACGGCCGCGCCCGGGTTGGTCACCTTCCAGGAGGCGATGCCGACGATCCGCGCGCGGATGTCGCCGGTGGCGGCGATGGTTCGCAATTCGTCGCCGAGCTTCAGGTCGTGCTTGTCGGCGGTGTCCGCGTCGACCATGACCTCGGTGGGCCCGCGCGGGGCGTGCCCGGAGGTGATCTCCATGGACTTCTTGTCGTTCTCGGTCCAGTTGCCGGCGATGGTGGGCGCGCCGGTGGAGGAACCCATGTTCTTGTTCTCGGAGTTGACGACGGTCACGCTCATCGAGCCGACCGAGCCCTCCGCCTTCTTGACGCCGTCGACGGCCGCGACCTGCTCGACGGCCGAGGCGGGCAGCGAGGCGGGCTTGCCGGTACCGGCGCCGTCGTCCTCGTCCTTCGCCTCCTTGGGGCTGACGGTGACGTCGGAGGAGGTGACGGCGAAGAGCTTGTCGAAGGTGGTGTTCATCGTGTCGGTGAACACCAGGGTCCCCGAGACGAACGCCACGGACAGGAGCACGGCCACGGCCGACAGGGCCATCCGTCCCTTGTGCGCGAAGAAGTTGCGCATCGAGGTCTTCAGGACGGTCATGACGTACGCCCCCGGGCGTCGAAGTCCTTCATGCGGTCCAGGACGGCGTCGGCGGTGGGCTTGTACATCTCGTCGACGATGCGTCCGTCGGCGAGGTACAGCACACGGTCCGCGTACGAGGCGGCGACCGGGTCGTGGGTGACCATCACGATGGTCTGCCCGAGTTCGTCGACGGACCTGCGCAGGAAGCCGAGGACCTCGGCGCCGGCGCGGGAGTCGAGGTTTCCGGTCGGCTCGTCACCGAAGATGATCTCCGGGCGGGCGGCCAGCGCACGGGCTACGGCGACGCGCTGCTGCTGGCCGCCGGAGAGCTGGGTCGGCCGGTGCTTGAGCCGGTCGGAGAGCCCCACGGTGTCGACGACGCGCCCGAGCCAGGCCCGGTCGGGCTTGCGGCCCGCTATGTCCATGGGCAGCGTGATGTTCTCCAGGGCGTTGAGCGTGGGCAGCAGGTTGAACGCCTGGAAGATGAAGCCGATCCGGTCCCGGCGCAGCCGCGTGAGCTTCTTGTCCTTCAGCCCGGTGATCTCGGTCTCGTCGAGGTAAATCTGGCCGCTGGTGACGGTGTCGAGCCCGGCGAGGCAGTGCATGAGCGTGGACTTGCCGGATCCGGAGGGACCCATGATCGCGGTGAACTGGCCCCGCGCGATGTCCACGTCGACGTGGTCGAGAGCGACGACACGGGTCTCCCCCGACCCGTACGCCTTGACGACCTGTCGCGCCCGTGCGGCAACGGCCGTACGCCCTCCAGTACCCCCGTGCCTGGGAATGGTCACAGCCGATGTCACGGTATGTCTCCTAAGTCGGTCAGCTGGTGAATCACGAGAACTGTTACGACGTTCAGTCTCGTGGCGGGAGAGGGTCCGGCGCGCTGGTGCCCGGCCCCCTCTTGTGCGGGGGAAAACCCCACCCCCGGTGGTTCGGTAAGCCGCCCCCCCAGCGGCGTAAAGCCAGGTTAAGGACGGCACCCGCACCGTCTCGTCCTCCGGCGGTACCAACCCTCCCCGAGACCTGGTACGGAGGTCCCCCTAGGGGCTGTCCACCCTTCGGTGGAGTGCGCGTCGGGGTTGTCTCCACCCTTCGGCTCATCGAGCCTCCACCCTCCCGCGGCGTGAGGGTCAAGTGGGAAGCTGTTCGGCGGCAGATAGGTGCAAGGGGAAAGCATCAGGAGAGGAACCCGGTGGGCAGTTCGAGACCCGCGATACCCGACACCGCACCACGGGCCGGAACCGACAAGCGCGGGGCCGTGGTCGCGGCCCTGATGCTCGCGATGGCGCTGGCCGCGCTCGACGCCACCATCGTCTCCACCGCCGTACCGCAGATCGTCGGCGACCTCGGCGGCTTCTCCGTCTTCTCCTGGCTGTTCTCGGGCTATCTGCTCGCGGTGACGGTGACCCTGCCCGTCTACGGCAAGCTCTCCGACACCTTCGGCCGCAAGCCGGTGCTGATCGCGGGCGCGGCGGTGTTCCTGCTGGGGTCGCTGCTGTGCGCGGTGGCCTGGAACATGGCGGCGCTGATCGCGTTCCGGATCGTGCAGGGACTGGGCGGCGGGGCGCTTCAGGGCACGGTCCAGACCCTGGCCGCCGACCTGTACCCGCTGAAGGAACGCCCCAAGATCCAGGCCAAGTTGTCCACGGTGTGGGCGCTGTCGGCGGTGGCCGGGCCGGGTCTGGGCGGAGTGCTGGCGGCGTATGCGGACTGGCGCTGGATCTTCCTCATCAACCTGCCCATCGGGGCGGTGGCGTTGTGGCTGATCGTCCGCCATCTGCACGAGCCGCAGCGCGCGACGACGGGCACGCGCGCGCGTGTCGACTGGGCGGGCGCGCTCGCGGTGTTCGCGTGCGGCGGCGTGCTGCTGACGGCGCTGGTGCAGGGCGGGGTGGCCTGGCCGTGGCTGTCGGCCCCGTCCCTGGCCCTGTTCGCCGCGGGGCTCGCGCTCGTGGCGGTCGTGGTGCTGGTGGAGCGGCGGGCGGCCGAGCCGATCATCCCCGGGTGGGTGTGGCGGCGCCGGACGATCGCGGCGGTGAACCTGGCGCTGGGCGCGCTGGGTCTGCTGATGGTGGCGCCGACGGTGTTCCTGCCGACGTACGCCCAGGCGGTCCTCGGCCTGGCACCGGTGGCGGCCGGATTCGTGCTGTCGGTCTGGACGTTGAGCTGGCCGGTGTCCGCGGCGCTGAGCCAGCACGTGTACCGCAGGATCGGCTTCCGCAACACGGCGATGCTGGGCATCGGAACGGCCTCGCTGATCCTGCTGGCGTTCCTGTTCCTGCCGTATCCGGGGGCGGCCTGGCAGCCGACGCTGCTGATGCTGCTGCTGGGGGCGTCGCTGGGGCTGTTCCAACTGCCGCTGATCGTGGGCGTGCAGTCGACGGTCGGCTGGTCGGAGCGGGGCACCGCGACGGCTTCGGTGCTGTTCTGCCGGCAGACCGGCCAGACGGTGGGCGCGGCGCTGTTCGGCGCGGTGGCGAACGGCGTACTGGCGTCGCGGCTCGGCGGGGCGAACGACCTGGACTCGGTGACCCGGGCGCTGGACTCCGGCGGTACGGCCCCGGAGGCCACCAGGAGGGCCATCGCCGACGCGGTGCACGCCGTGTACCTGGGGGCGTCGTGCGCGGCTGCGCTGGCCTTCCTGGTGCTGTTGCTGCTGGCGCCGAGGCGGTTCCCGGTCCTGAAGGAGCCCGGTGACGAGGTCCCGGATCAGGCCGCCGTCGACGCCGTCAAGGACGCCGTCACGGAAGACGGACGCTGACCTCGGGGTTGTCCGGTGACGGCCCGTCGAGCAGCGGCTGCGGGGCGCCCTTCAGATGCAGGTCGAAGAACGCGGCGACGTACGCGCGCGTGAGGGCCAGTGAACGCTCGTAGGGCACCTGGGCGGTGTCCGGGATGCCGACCAGGTCGGCGAGCAGCGGTACGTCGGTGAAGGAGCCGTGGTCGGTTCCGGCCACCGTCATCCAGCGCTTCCAGCCGTCCAGGTCGGCCCAGGTCCGGTGCCAGGACTCGTCGCCCTGCCTGGCCTCGGCGCCGAACATCAGGAAGGGCCGCCCGTCGAGGCCGCCTTCGGGGACCTTGGAGAAGAAGGTGCCGTCCATGTTGACGCCGGCCCGCACGCGCGCGTCGCCGGCCATCGTCGCGGCGGCCGAGTTGCCGCCGATGGAGTGCCCGGCCATGCCGATGCGCCTGGCGTCGATCACGCGCGCGTACCGCCACGCGGGATGGCGCCCGGTCAGCCGGTCCAGCATGAAGGAGACGTCCCGGGCCCGGCTCTCGGCGACGGCGTCACCGCCGATGGTGGAGAACTCGTCGCAGATCGCGCAGGGCAGGGTCCGCCCGTCGGGGAGGGTCGTGCCGGCGTTCTCGTAGGGATGGTCGACCAGCGCGACGGCGTACCCGCGGCTGGCCAGGTCTTCGGCGAGACCGGTGAGCGTGGCGCGCGGGAAGGTGAAACCGGGCGAGAGCACGACGAGCGGGAACCGGACGCGCGCGGGGCGGGCGTCGGTGTGCGCCCAGGTACGGACGCCGCTGATCACCTCCGGCGGGACGGTGACGTCGGGCGCCCGCAACTCGATGAGGTGGCGGGCCTCTTCGGTGGTCATGTAGGGCGCGGTCGGCCCGCCGGTGCCGGGGCGCGCCGGGTAGTACATGGACACCATCAGCTGCCGGGGCCCCGCAGAGGGCACCCAGGGGTCGGGCCGGTCCCGGTCGACGAGATGGAGGGTGCTGCGGCCGACGGGGTGCGGGCCGGTGGGGCGGGGCAGTTGGGCGGTGGTGGAGGCAGGGGCGGACACGGGCGCGGGCGCGGCGGAGGCGGAGGTCGCGCCGACGACCGGAAGGGCCAGGGCAGGTCCGAGTACGAGCACTACGGACGCCGCCAGTGCCGATAAGCGCGGCCTGTTCGATGATCTGTTCATGCCGAGGACGCTAGGCCGCGGACCCCTGACCTGGCGTCACCCGGCGGTCGTAGGCCAGGGGTGCCGGGTGGGGACAGCGGTGTCGTTCCCCGGTCGGACGGGCCCCTGACGGCCTCACCTACGCTTTCCCCCATGCCGACCCTGGAACGCCTGCGCGCCGACCACGCGGAGGCCCTGCTGGCCTTCGAGCACGAGAACCGGGAGTACTTCGCCCGTACGGTGCCGGACCGCGGGGACGAGTACTTCACCCCCGCGGGATTCGCGGCCAGGCACCAGGCGCTGCTGGCCGAACAGGACGCCGGGATCTGCCACTTCCACGTCGTGCTGGACGTCGAGGGGCGTCTGGTCGGCCGTATCAACCTGATGGACGTCGAGGACGGTTCCGCCGAACTCGGCTACCGCGTCGGCGAGCTCGCGTCGGGCAAGGGCGTCGCCACGGCGGCGGTCGCGGAGTTGTGCCGGTTGGCCTCGGCGTCGTACGCACTGACGTCACTGGTCGCGCGCACCACGCTCGACAACCTGGCGTCCCGGACCGTGCTGGAACGGAACGGGTTCGTCACCTTGGAAGAGACAACGGTCGGCGGCCGGCCCGGGATCCGCTACAGGCGCGAGCATCTCGGGCACTGACGCCATCGAGGACCATCCGCGTTCGCGGGCGGAGGTTGGATCAGGTGTTGGAGGGGGGTGGGTTTCTTCGAGAACTTCACTGCCTCGAAGTCAACGACTCCGCCCGCCCCACCCACATCCCCGTCCGCGACAGCAAGACCCCCACCGGCCCGGCGATCCTCTTCTCCGCCTCCGCCTGGACGGAGTTCGTCGCCGCGCCCCGTTAGGGATCGGCATGGCAAGATGCCGGGCGGGGAGAGGGGGACGCGATTCTTTCCGTCGTCGCGAACATCGGGATCGGGCTGGTCACCAGCCTGCTCGGCGGTGTCTTCGTCTGGGTGTGGGAGCGCACCAAACGCACGCGTGAGGTCAACCGGCGGGCGGCATTCTTCGGCGTCCGGCCGGGGCAGACCTGCCTGGTGGTGCTGGGCAACAAGTACAACGCGCCCGGCACCGCGCATTACCGGGACGTCCGCGCTGTGGTCGAGCTGTCGTTGCTCGCAGGGGAGTTGGGCTGCAAGGTGGCCGTGGAGTCCGGGGACTTCCGCGGCAGCAACGGCGACCGTACGGAGTTCTGTGTGGGCGGCCCGAGCGGCGGCGCCAACATCCGTACCGGCGGCCATCTGGCCGCACATCTCCCCGGAGTCACCGTCCATCCGTACGACGGGACCGGTCCGGACTCGATGGCCATAGAGGTCGGCGGAGAGAAGTACCGCTGCGACCGCGGCAACCAGGAGTACGCCCTCGTGGCGAAGTTCCAGCCCACGGAGTCCACCAGCCCCGTGTTCCTGGTGTCCGGGCAGACATCCGTGGGCAACATCGCCGCGGTCCACTTCCTACGGCGCGAGTACGCGAACGTGGCCGGGCGGCTGTCCTCGCTGGAACGCTTCTGTCTGCTGATCAAGGTGTCCGACATCGGCACGTACGAGTTCCACCGGGCAGAGCTGGCACGAGAGGTCTCCGCGGCCGCGTTCGGGCAGTGACGCGGTCGGCCCTACCGCTGGTCGGGGATGGCGCTCTCGCCCCCTAGGGCCGACCCCGCACCCCTTCTCCGGGACCGTCCACCCTCGCGCAGGACGCCCGGCCGCAGACCCTCCGCGTCTGCTGGAGTCATGGACTTCAACAGGCGTACGGCAATGTCGGCGGGACTCGGCGCGGCGGCGACCCTGGCGGTGGGCGGCGGCTCGGCTTCCGCACGTGGCGCCGACCTCGCGACGATCACGATCCCCGGCGAGTCCCCCACCAGCACGAACATCCCCGTGGCCCGGGACCGCCGTGCCTCCGGCGGCCGCTACCTCGCTCTGCTGACGGCGCAGCGGCCCCCGTCGGACAAGGGCTGGTACGCCACGTACCGCGTCCGTGTCCCGCGGTCGGGTGTGTACGCGCTGACCGCCGTCGCCGTCGCACCCGTGGAGACGCCGCACACGGAGGCGGTCGGCTCCTACCTCCAGCTCTCGGTCGACGGCGGCCCGTTCCGCGAGGTCGCCCGCTCGCAGCCGGACTGGTACGGGTCGCCGGCTGCTTGGGGCGATCTTTCCGAGATGAATCTGGGGGAGGTGGAACTTCGGGAGGGGGACGGGGCGTTCAGCTTACGAGTCGTCGAACCTACGGTCCTTGACAACAGAATCGTGTATGTCCTTTCGCTGGATCATCTGGTCCTGCGCCCCCTGCCCGGCGGCCCCGCTCTGCGCACGGCCGCCGTCCCCCGTCACCGCGTCGGCGAGCCCGCTCGCCTGCGTCTGACCCTCAACGCCCGTGCCACGCGCCCGCACCCCGTTCACTACGCCGTCACCGACTACCACGGCCAACGGGTTGCCGCCGGCCGCGCAGCCGTCCCCGCAGGCCGCAGGACCACCACCGTCACGCTCCCGGCCGACCTCCCGCCGGGCCACTACCGCATCCACGCCGACGACGTGACCAGCACGTTCGCCCGCCTTCCCGTCCGCCTCGCCGTCACGCGCACAGGCGCGGCCGACAACCCCTTCGGCGTCAACGTCTGGGCGTCCTCGCTCGTACCGCCCTCCCGGCTGGACGAATTCGCCGCCGCCCTGCGGGACATGGGGGCGGGGTGGGTCCGTGACGGGCAGTCCTGGCCGGCCGCCGAGCCCGCGCCCGGTGCTTATGACACCGCGCACCACGACCGGGTCACCCGCACGCTGCGTGCCCACGGCCTCGCCGTCCTGGATGTACTCTCCCCCGCGCCCGAATGGGCGATGACCGACGCCTCGCTGCCCCTGCCCGCGGACCTGCGGCACGCCTACCGCTACGCCCGCCGCCTCGCCCTGGCCGCCCCCGAGGCGCTCCAGCTCTCCAACGAGCCCGACGTCGACACCACCCGCAGCACCGGCGACGCCCACGCCGCGTTCGTGAAGGCGACCGCGCTCGGCATCAAGGACGCCCGCGCCGAACCGCCGCTCGTCGTGCTGCCCGGGATCGCACAGTCGGGCCCGTTCCAGGACCTGATGCTCGCCAACGACGTCGTCCGGTACGCCGACGTCTGGGCCTTCCACGGCTATCCGGACCCGGCGGACCAGGACGACCCCGAGTTCCCCGGCGCCGCCGAGGAACAGCACGCGCTCGCCCGGCGACAGGGGGCCGGTGACACGCCCCTGTGGATGACCGAGTGCGGGGCCTTCCTGACGACGCCCTCCGACCTCAGCCCCGCCCAGGAGCGGGTTCAGGCGCGCTATCTCGTCCGGTCGATGGTTGAGGGGCTGGCCGCCGGGAACGCCCGCCAGTTCTGGTTCGCCGCTCCCCCACTGCACGACGACGGCGTCTGGTTCGGCCTGTTCGACCGGGACTTCGGCCCCCTGCCCGCGTACAGCGCCTTCGCCACGCTGACCTCGCTGCTGGGAGCGGCACGTTTCGTGGGACCGGTGCCGCAACTGCCCACCGGGGTGCGAGGGTTCCGCTTCGACGACGGGTGCAGGCAGCAGGTGAGTGTCCTGTGGGCGACGGCGCGGCACACGCGCGTGTCCGCGCCTGGAGTGGCGTACAACATCATGGGCCGCCGTATCGACCGGTCGGGCCAGGACGTCGTCGTCTCTCCCGACCCCGTCTATGTCGTGTCACGCGAGGCGTCTTGGAGCGCGGGGGGCCGAGGCGCGGCGGATGAGCTCCGGCGTCCGGACCCCGGCTCCCTCTCCCCCGCCGAGCACATCGTCCTAAGCCAGCGCTACGCCGCCCGCAACGCAGCGCCCGGCAAGGACGACGGCGACGCGCCACCGCCGCACGGCTACCGCCTGGGCCGTCGTACCCGGATGAGCCTCAACGTCTACAACTTCGGCGATCGGGGGCGGCACGTGACCGTCGCCGCGGAGACGATGGGCGCGGGGTGGTCGGTGCGGCCGGTGAGCGTGGCCGACACGCGGGTGTGGGTGCCCGCCGGCGGGCGCGTCGGGGTGGAGTTCTCGGTCGAGGCAGGGCGGTCCGTGCGCCGGAAGGTCGACCGGCGGCTCGTGTTCGGGGCGCGGCTCGATGGAGGCGGCGAAGTGCCCGGGAGTGTGGCGCTGGTGCACCTGAAGTAGCGCGGTCGTCGCCCTCAGTCGCCGTGCAGCCGATTCAAAAGTCTGAGTTAACGCGGGTAACACCCCAGGTCAGACACGGTTGTGCATCGGAAGCGCATACCGACCACTCAGTTTGCAGAAACCCTCGCGCTCAGCCGGTACTCCACAGTAACCTGCGTGGCTCGCCCGCCCCCCACCTCCCTGCGGTCCGCCGCTGGACCCGAGCCACGCAAGGAGCACCGGGATGTCATCCCCGTACGACCCGCACAACCGGCACAACCAGTACGACCCGTACAACTCACGTGAACCGCACGATCCCTACGACAGGTTCCGGCCACCTCCGCCCGCATCCACATCACCGCCCCCGTCGTACGCCACCTACCCCTGGCAACCGCCCGTCCCACCGGAACCACCGGCACCCCCGAGGCACCTGACCTCCGACCGCCCGCCCCTCGGGCACCACAGCGACCTGCGGATCCTGCGCGGCGCCTACCGCTGGCAGCGGCGCGTGGCGACGCTGACCGCGCTCGGGTACTTCACGCTGTTTCTGATCCTGTCCGCGTTCGCGCCCGGGTTCATGACGGGCACGGTCGCCGACGGACTGCCCGCGGGCCTGCTGCTCGCGCTGCTGCAACTGCCGGTCACCTGGCTGGCGATAGCCCTGTACGAGCACACCGCCCGGAACTACGTCGACCCGATCGCGGACCGTATCCGCAAGGAGGCCGCGGTGGACGCCAAGCGTGAGGCGGAGCGGAGGTCCGGACGATGACCGTCTTCAGCGGAAACGCGCAGGCGATGTCGCTGGTGGCGTTCTGCGTCGTGGTCACCATCACGCTGCTGCTGTGCGTGATGACCGGCCCGGACCGGGACGACCTCGACGAGTTCTACACGGGCTACAGCTCCCTGTCCCCCATGCGCAACGGCCTGGCGATCGGCGGCGACTACATCAGCGCGGCGACCGTGCTCGGCACGACCGGCGTGGTCGCGCTGTGCGGCTACGACGGGATCGTGCTGGCGCTGAGTACCGCCCTGTCGTTGATGCTGCTGATGTTCCTGCTGGCCGAACCCCTGCGCAACGCGGGCCGGTTCACCATGGGCGACGCGCTGGCCCGCCGGATGCCGGGGCGGGGCGTGCGGATCGCGGCGTGCGGGGTGACGCTGGCCGCGCTGCTGCCGCTGATGCTGGTGCAGCTGGCGGGGACCGGGCAACTGCTGGCGTTCATCCTCGGGTTCTCCAGCGACTCCCTGAAGACCGGGTGCGTCATCGGGCTCGGCGTGCTGATGATCAGCTACGCGGCCATCGGCGGGATGAAGGGCACGGCGCTCATCCAGATCCTGAAGTTGGTAATGCTGCTCGGATCGGGCGCCGTCGTCGCCGTACTGGTGCTGCAACGGTTCGACTGGGATCCGGGAGCGCTGTTCAACGCCGCCGCCGAGCAGAGCGGAGTGGGCCCGGCCTTCCTTCAGTCGGGGCTCCAGTTCGCGGGCAGCCCGTACCCCCGTCTCGACATGATCAGCTCCCAGCTCGCGGTGGTTCTCGGCGGCGGGGTCCTGCCGCACATCACGATGCGTATGTACACGGCGACCAGCGCGCGGCAGGTGCGCAGGTCCATGTCCTGGGCGGTGTCGAGCGTGGCTCTGTTCGTGCTGGTGATCACGGTCGTCGGCTTCGGCGCGACGGCACTGATCGGGCGCGAGGTCATCGCCGGGGCGGACCCGCAGGGCAACACGGCCTATCTGCTGGGTTCCAGGGCCGCGTTCGGCGCCGAGGTCTCCACCGCGGAGAGCCTGCTGTTCACGGCGGTCACCACGGCCATCTTCCTCACCGTGCTCGCCTCGGTCGCCGGCATGATCCTCGCCTGCGCGAACTCCCTCGCCCACGACCTGTTCGCCACCCGGATGCGGGAACTGTCCGGGCACCGCGAGATGGCGCTGGCGCGGTGGGCGGCGGTGGGGGTCGGCATCCCGGCGATCGTGCTGGCGACGCTGGTCCAGCACCGCAGCCTGCAACCGCTGGTGACCCTGTCCTTCACCCTGGGCGCTTCGGCCATCGCGCCGGCCCTCGTCTACAGCCTGTTCTGGCGCCGGTACACCCGGGCGGGCCTGATGTGGACCCTGATCGGCGGCTCGGCGGTCGTCCTGGCGCTGATGCCGTGGACCAACCTGGTCTCCGGATCACCGGCGTCGGCCTTCCCCGAGGCCGACTTCAACTGGTTCCCGTTCACGACGCCCGGACTGGTGTCCGTACCTGCCGGATTCCTCTTCGGCTGGCTCGGCACGGTCAAGTCGGGGCGGCGCGAGTCCGAGAAGCAGCGACAGCAGTACGAGGCTGTGGAGGGGTGGATTCTGGCGGGGGCGGTACGCAGGGGGAACTGAGCCGGGGCACGCGGGCCGCCCGGGTCACTCCTGGGCGGCCTGGCCGGTGAGGGCCGTCAGGCTGTTGCGCATCTGGCCGATGTGGGTGCGCACGTCGTCCCACACCTCGCCGTGCTCGCGCAGCACCTGCTCGGTCTCCCGGGCGATCTCCTCCGCCTGCTGCCGGGCCTGCGCGACGAGTTCCGTGGCGCGGTCCTGGGCCTCTTCCTGCACCTTGCGGGCGGAGGCGTCCGCCTCGGCGCGCAGTTCCTTGGCCTCGGCCAGCGCCACCTCGGCCCGGGTCCCCCGGTCCGCCTCCGCGGCCTTCTGGGCGGCCTTCCTCTCCTCGGCCTCCTGCGCGAACACGGTCCAGCGCTCGTCGTGGTCCTTGGACTGCTCGGTGAGCATGCGGGTGGTGCGGTGTCGCAGTTCGCGCAGCGCGAGGAGCTCCAGTCCGCGCTCCTCGCGCACCATGCGCCGGGCGGCGACCCGGATCTCGTCCGCCTCGGCGCGCGCCGCGAGCATGCGCTCCTCGGTGTACGCGTCGGCCTCCGCGGTCAGGGCGTCGGCGTGCGTCCGGGCCGTGTCCCGCAGCCCGCTCGCCCACTCCTTCGCCTTGCCCACCAGGCTCTCCGCCTCCTGCCGCGCGCTCTCCCGCACGGCCTCGGCCTCCTTCTGCACCAGCTCGAAGATCCGCCGCGCCTGGTCACCGAGCGCCTCGTACGTCTGCGGGCCGAGCTGCGCCACCTCCTCCCGCAGCCGCTCCGCCTCCGCCTCCATCTCCTTGGCCAGCACGGTGAGGCGGGCGGCCCGTTCCCAGGCGGCGTCACGGTCGCGGAAGAGGGCGTCGACATAGGCGTCGACCTGTTCGGGACGGTAGCCACGCCCCTTGACGACCACGAAGTCGTGGAGCGAGCACGGTTCGCTGCTCATCCTGAGAACCCCTCTCCGCCGAGCGAATTCGAAAAATGATGATTTAGCGCACATCTTGAGGTATCGGGCGGAGACGGTCATAACGCGACACTCCGGGCGCGGGGCGGGCACACGGAGATCGGTGGACGGGCATGCGAAAGGGCCGGACCCGGTCGTATCGCCGGGGTCCGGCCCTTTCACCGCCTCGCTCGGCCGCCGTCACCGGCGGCCGAGCGAGGTCGTCACAAACAGTCGGGTGGCGTCACAGCAGGCCGTCCCACATCTGCTCCAGCAGCACCGACCACCAGCTCTCCGGCGAGCCGAGCGCCGCCGGGTCGAGGGCGGCGAGCTGGGCCTGGAAGTCGACGGTCCAGCGGCCCGCCTGCTCCTGGTTCAGGCCGAAGCGCAGACGCCACATCCGGCCGAGCAGCGCCAGGCAGCGCTGGAACTCGGGCAGGCCGGTGTTCACGAACTGCGGCGGTACGGGCGCACCGCCCGGCCCCGCCTCCACCGGCACGGCGACGATGTTCGCCGTCCCGTACTGGACACAGATGGCCTTGCCGAAGTCGCTGCCCATGACGAGGTACGACCCGGCGTCCGACGCCGGCTGCACCCCGCGCTCCTGCGCCAGCTCCGCCAGCGTCGGAACGGGCCGCCCCGGCTGGGCCTGCGCCCAGAAGAACGGGCCCATGTCCATCGGCAGCCCGCCGACGACCAGGCTGTGCGCCACGACCGGCGGCACGCCCTGCCGGGACACGGCGGCCTGCTCGAACCGGAAGAGTCCCGGACCGAACGCCCCCGCCAGCTCCTGCGCCACGCCCTCCGGCGGAATCGGCGGCGCCGCCTGCACCTGCGGCAGCGGGGCGCGTACCGGCGCCGGCCGGGCGGGCCCGTCGGCGACCTGGTGCAACTCGCCCTGGTGGGCCAGGAGTTGCTGCATGCCCTGCTGTCGGCTCGCGTGATCGGTGCCGTAGGGCGCGATGGACGTGATGCGCGCCTGCGGCCACTGCTCCCGGATCATCCGCGCGCAGTACGCGCCCGGCAGCTCGCACGACTCCAGCTCGGTGTGCAGCTCCAGGACCTGGTCCGGCGGCACGTTCATGCCACGCAGCTCATGGAAGATCTGCCACTCCGGGTGCGGAGTGCCCGGCGCCGAACGCCGGATCAGCTGCTGCTCCGACCCGTCCTGCGCGCGGTAGCGGAGCACGGCCTGGTAGCCGGGACCGACGGTCGGCTGACCGACGGGCTGCGGCGGATACCCGTACGAGGGCTGGCCGGGAGCCGGGTGTCCGGGGCCGGGCTGACCGGGGCCGAGGGGCTGGCCGAGTCCGGGCTGACCGGGACCGGGCTGACCGGGCGGCGGCGCGAAGGCCCCCGGCGGCATGGGGGGCTGTGCGGCGCCGGGCATGCCAGGGGCACCAGGCATACCGGGAGCACCGGGAGCACCGGGAGCACCGGGAGGTGGCATTCCAGGTCCGGCCGGGGGCATGCCGTGGGCACCCGGTGGCATGCCGGGAGCGCCAGGGGCCTGCGGCGGCGGAGGCACGCCGGGGCCACCGACCGCCGGTCCGGCCAATACGGTCTCCGCGTGGTGAACGGCACCCGCCGCACCACCCGAGGAGCCGGGAGCACCGGGCGGCTGGGGAGCACCGGGACCGGCGGAGCCGGGCGCACCAGGAACGCCAGGGGCGCCGGGCGGCTGCGGAGCACCGGGCATGCCGGGGGCGCCGGGTGTACCCGGGGCGTTCGGGATGCCGGGCGGGTTCGGGGGGCCGGGCGGGTTGGGCGCACCGGGGCCCTGCGGGTTCTGAGCACCCGGGCCCTGCGGAGCACCCGGCGCGCCGGGAGGCTGCGGCGCCCCCGGAGGCTGCGGCACCCCGCCCATCAAGCTCGGGTCGGCGAGCACCGTGGCGGCATGGTGCACCCCGCCGGGGGGCGTACCGCCGGGCGTACCGGGCGGGTTGGGGGCACCCGGAGGCTGCGGCGCACCGGGCATGCCGGGCGCACCCGGAGCACCGGGCGGCTGCGGAAGGCCGGGCGGGTTCGGCGGACCGGGCGGGTTCGGCGCACCGGGACCCTGCGGAGCCCCGGGACCGGCGACGTCGTCCGGCCCGTCGGGCCCGAGCGAGGACACAAGCTGCGTAGGCACGTAAGCGCCCCCCGACGAACCAGGAGCACCCGGCGCACCCGGCGCCGACGGCGGCGCGGGCGGACCGCCCGCCGACGCGCCCGGCATCCCAGGTGCACCCGGCGGCGGAGGCGGCGTCGCCCCACCGCGCGCCCGCGGAGGCGCCGCCTTGCTCGTGGCGGCGTCGGCGATGTCCGCGGCGTTCGGCCCGGACGGCTGCCCCGGCGCCCCGGGAGCACCTGGAGCGTGCGGCACACCGGCGGCACCGGCGGGCGCACCCGACGGAGGCGGCGTACCGGGCCCACCGGCACCCTGCGGATACCCGTACGACGGCGCACCCGGCGGAGGCGGCGGAGTCGCACCCGCCGACGGAGGCGGCGTACTGCTCGGCCCGCCCGCACCTTGCGGATAGCCGTACGACGGCGCACCGGGCGGCGGGGGCGGAGTGCTGCCCGTTCCGCCGCCACCCTGCGGATAGCCGTACGAAGGCGGAGGCGGCGGCGCACTCGGCCCGCCCGCGCCCTGCGGATACCCGTACGACGGAGCACCCGGCGGAGGCGTCGCGCCAGGCCCACCGGGTCCGCCCTGTCCGCCCTGTCCGCCCTGTCCGCCAGGCGCGTTCCCGTCGCCGAGCGCCGGTGAGACCGCCGTGGACGGAAGCTGGCTGCCGCCCGACATCAACGCCGTCTGGGCGTCGGACTGCGCGGTGTCGTCACCGCTCAGCGGCGGCGCGAACACCGTCTCGGGCAGCGGCACGGAACGGTCCTCGCCGGGACCGGGGTTGGTGTCCGTCCCGGCCCAGGGGGTCGCCCCGTCGGGCACCCCGCCCGAGCCCGGACCACTCCCGGCCGGCGGCCCGGCCAACGTCTCGGCAAGCCCCCCGGCCGCACCGCCGGCGGACCCACCGCCGACGGACCCACCACCGGCGGACCCACCACCGACAGACCCACCACCGGCGGAAGCACCACCAGCCGACGCGGCACCGCCACCACCGGCGCTACCACCGGCGCTACCACCGGTACCGGCACCACCGCTCCCCGCCAGCGCCCCGCCCCGGCCGCCGTGCGTCCCGATCCGGTCCGCCGCCTCCTGCAACCACTCCGGCGGAGTCAGCAGGAACGACGTCTGGTTCAGGTCCACCCGGGCCGGAGGCGCCGCCACAGGTTCGGGGACCGCGTCGGCGCGGCCGTACTCCTCCTCGTAGCGGCGGATCACCTCGCCCACCGGCAGCGCGGGCCACAGCGTGGCCTCCCCGCTGTCCCGGGCGATCACCAGCCGCTGGGCACCGCCGTCCGAACGCGGCCCGTCGGCGCGGTCCTCGGCCCACACCACGAACCCGAGCTCGAACTCCCGCACCCGCACCTCACGATGCTGGTACGACGGCAGGTCGCCGTTGATCCACTCCTCGGCGCGCTCCTGCGCCTGCGCGAACGTCACCATCGCGAAGCTCACTCCCCCACAGCCGCGGCCGCGACGGGCACCGCGCGCGCGAACCCACCGTCCACCATCAGATTCGCCACCGTCTCCAACTCCGGCGGAGAACCGGCCAGCCGGGACAGAAACGCGTCGAAGTCCTCACCGCACGGCATCAGCAGCCGCTCCACCCGCTCCGCCGGCGGCCACGTGGGATCCACGTCCCGGGCGTCGTCGAAGGCGCAGAACCACACCGAGCCGATCCGATCGCCCTTCACCTTCACGGCCAGCAGCCCGCCCTGCACGAACCCGACGCCCAGGTAGTCCTTGGTCAGGTGGTCGCGCAGGCACTTGTTGACGTAGACGAGGTCGTTGACCGCTGCCTCGTCCCGCACCGTGAACAGCGGCTGGTCGATCAGCAGGCCCAACTCCGCGTCCAGCGCGGTTCCGACGGGCGCACACCCGCCCGCGGCCTTCAGGAACGAGCGGTACGCGCCGGGCAGCCGGTAGCCGAGGTCCTCCTCAACACCCAGCGCCTGCGCCTCCGTCACCGCCACACCCGACTTCGGCAGCCGGAAGTGCGCCGGGCGGGTCTCCTGCAACGGGCGCGTGCCACGCTTGTCGTGGTCCACCGCCGAGGTCGCTATGCCGCCGTGATGCCGCAGCAGTGCCTTGACCTCGACCGGAACCAGCTCCAGCCGCCGGGTGCCCACAGCGTGGTGCCACGTCCAGCCGTGCGGCGTCGCCACCGCGGGCACCGTGTCCCACAACTCGTGCCCCGTGGCCGCCAGCGCCGCGTTCGCCGACACGTAGTCCGTCAACCGCAACTCGTCGACGCCGAACCCCTCCGGCGGCTCCGCGATCTCCGCCGCCGCACGCGCGTACGGCGAGAAGTCGGGGTAACCACGGTCGTCGACCCGTACCCCTCTCGGGTGACGGGACGCCCGTACCGGATCCGGGAAATGCACGACCTGCCCGGCGTAGGCCGCGTTCGGCGGCGCGGCTTGTCCCCCAGCCTGGCGGCCGGGAGGTGCCCCCAGCCCGAGCCGACCTGTCGTCATGGCGGTTGCCCCCTGCGGCGTTCTGATGCGCGCCACCACGACCACTCTCGGTCACAACGGCACGTATCGACTGTCTCGTCTGCGTCCACGCGTCACCGCATGGAAAGCGGTGCCGACAGCCTATGCGGTACGACGATCCGGGTCACCGGCGCCGGTCACGACCCCCTCCGCTTCCGTGACCAGCCGTCACCCTGCCGTGACAGCCTGCCCAAACCCGGGCGTGTCGCGTCGCCCCAGCTTCCGCACCCGCCACGGCATTTGGCACTCTGTGACGTCCGAGAGCATGCCCGCGGGATGCTCGGGAGGGGATGATGATCATGAACGCGACGCAGACAGGGCCGCACGCCGCGAGGTCCGGCGACCCCCGCATCGGCTGGAGCGCCACCGAAACCGCGCACGCGCCCGCCCTCCACCACCGCCGCGACGGCATACTCCCCACCGTCGCCGCCGCCCTCTCCGTCCGCGGCGCGACGCTCACCGGCACCGCCGCCCGCGGCGACCAGCGCCCCGAGCTGCACCACCTCGTGCAGGACTTCCTGGACACCCTGACCAGCGGGGAGCGCGACCGCTTCACCGGCCGGTGCGCCGAGACCATCCTCATCTCGCGCCACATCGCCGCCGCCGACGCCACCCGCAGCAAACGCGCCGCGCGCAAACCCATGACCAACGGCGAAGCCCGCAAAGCCCTCAAGCAGGCCAAGCTCACCGCCCGCCGCATCCGCGAGGACGGCGACCCCCTGCACGGCAGCTTCGCCTCACCGTGCCGCGCCTGCACCGCCCTGAGCGCCCACTTCGGCGTCCGTATCGTCGACCCGGCAGCGGCGGACGGCTGACCCCGGCCACCCACCACACCCGCACCCACCACAGGACGACCGCACTCCGCCCGAAGGACCGGTTCCACCCGCACGACCGCACTCCGCCGGGCGGCCGAAGGCCGCCATGACACCGGCGCACTCGACGAACGAAGGGCAGATGCACACCGACCGCACCTCCAGCACCCGTTTCCCCGTCCCCGTCGACGCCGCCCTGCGTGCGGCCGGCTGGCAGCCCGGACGCTGGGACATCAAGCAGGCCGAAGTCTGGGCGGACACCCTGCGCGAGCACACCTCACCCGCCGGTCATCGCCATGCCGTCTTCCCCGCCGCGGTCGAGGCGTGGGCAGAATTCGGCGGCCTGCACATCGCACCGACCGGCCCCGGCCGCCAGGTCGCCCCGGCCCATCTGCACTTCGACCCCCTGCACGGCCTCCACATGGCCCGCACGCTCGGCGACCTCGGCCGCGCCCTGGACACCGAGGTCTGCCCCCTCGGTACCGAGTCCGACACCGAGGCGCTGCTCGCGATCGATGCCGAGGGCCGTATCTACGCCCTCGACCACACCGGCGACTGGTACCTCGGCCCCGACATCGACCAGGCCCTCGCCGGCCTCGTCGCGGGGATAGAACCGGTACGGCTCACAGCAGGCTGAGCGAGACCAGTGGGCCGAGCGAGACCAGTAGGCCGAGCGAGACCAGTAGGCCGAGCGAGACCAGTAGGCCGAGCGAGACCAGTAGGCCGAGCGAGAGAAGAAGGCCGAGCGAGAGAAGAAGGCCCCGAACGCCCATGCGGCCCGGGGCGGCCGGCGGAGGCTAGGCCGCCGGAATCACCGCCGACACCCTGAAGCCCCCGGCATCCGTCGGCCCGGACACGAACACCCCGCCCAGCGCGACGACCCGCTCCTTCATCCCCACCAGGCCGTTGCCACCCGACGGCAGCCGCGCGGACGACGCCGACGCCGGCTCCGGCGGCGGGCCGTTCTCCACCTGCATCGCGATCTCCGACATCCGGTGCGCGAGCCGCACCTGCGTCTTCGCACCCGCCGCGTGCTTGTGGACGTTCGTCAGCGCTTCCTGCACCACCCGGTACGCCGTCTGCTCGATCCTCGGCGCGTACTCCCGCGTCTCGCCCTCGACGGACAGCTCCACGACCATCCCCGCGGCCTCCGACTGCCCGATCAGCTCCTCCAGCTCCGACAGGCAGGGCCCCTCCGCGGTGCCCTCGTCGCCGCCGGTCAGCTCCCGGTCGGCCGCGGCGGCCGCCGCGGCTCCCACCGCGGCGAGCGGCACGACGGCACCCCGCGCCCGGTCCGCCGTGGCGGCCCCGCTGCGCAGCACGCCGAGCATCTCGCGCAGTTCGGTCAGGGCCTGGCGGCCCATGTCCCCGACCAGCGCGGCGTTCTTCACCGCCTTTTCGGGGTCCTTGCGGGCGACCGCCTGGAGGGCGGCGGCATGGACCACCATCAGGCTCACCCGGTGCGCGACGACGTCGTGCATCTCCCGGGCGATCCGGGTCCGCTCCTCGCCCCGCGCCCACTCGGCACGCTCCTCGGCACGCTCGGCCAGCAGCTGGAGCTCCCGTTCGAGGCTGTCCGCCCGCTCCCGAAGGCTCTCCATGAGCCGACGCCGCGCGCCGACGTACAGGCCGAGTAGTAGAGGAGGCGCGGTCACGCCGAGAGCGGTGGTCACCGACGCGAACGGAACCACCCAGTCCCCGAAGGTCAGCTCGCCCCGGGCGACGCCCTGGCGGACCCACACGAACGTCACGATCAGCGTGCCGACGAACGACATCCCGGCCAGCGAGGCGATGATCCGCCGTGGCAGCTCGGAGGCGGCGAGGGTGTACAGCCCGACGATGCCGAGCAGGAACCCCATCTGGGCGGGCAGCACCGCGATCGACACGAGCACCACCGCGATGGGCCAGCGGCGGCGCAGCACCAGAACGGCACCGGCCAGCACCCCGAAGACGACACCCGCGGCCTCGGGTATCCCGGCGTCCCGGGCGAACCGAATCCCCTCGACGCCACACTCCAGCGCGGACACGACGGCCAGACTCACGTCCAGCACCGCACTGCGCATCCTGTCCCACCACCAAAGCCCCGCCCCCGGTGGCGGGTCCCCGGCGCGGTCTTCCCCCGTCGTGGTCATGCCTCCAGCCTACGGGCCGACCGACCCGCCTTTCCGGCGAGTTTCGCGGACCGGTCCACACCACTCCCGACAGGCGGTTACGCGGACATCGGCGACCTGAACGCCATCCGCTTCCCGAACCGGGAGCGCCGAGTTGTACCGTCGCACGGAGGGCGTCCGGTGCGGCATAGTAGGAGGCGCCGCCAGGCAGCCGGACCGAATGTCCGGCTTAACCGCGTTCAATCCCCCGTGGTGTAATTGGCAGCACTGTGGCTTTTGGTGCCATCTGTCCGGGTTCGAGTCCTGGCGGGGGAGCAAATACTCAAGGTCGGGCCCGACTGCTGACAGCGCAGTCAGGGCCCGCTCTCATATCCACCACGAAACGCCCCGGTATCCTGCGGATGTCACCCCACCCCCGCCACATCCGAAGGGCAAACCGTGAGCGCCATTCGCCCGGCAGCCGTCGTCGTTCTCGCAGCGGGTGAGGGCACCCGTATGAAGTCGGCCACACCGAAGGTCCTGCACGAGATCTGCGGACGCAGCCTCGTGGGACATGTGCTCGCCGCCGCGCGCGAGTTGGACCCCGAGAATCTCGTCGTCGTGGTCGGCCACGCCCGTGAGCAGGTCGTCGCGCACCTCGGCGAGATCGACCCCGGCGTGCGCACCGCCGTGCAGGCCGAGCAGAACGGCACCGGTCACGCCGTCCGGATGGCCCTGGAGGAGCTCGGCGGCGGGGTCGACGGGACCGTCGTCGTCGTGTGCGGCGACACCCCGCTGCTGACCGGCGAGACCCTGACCGCGCTCGCCGCCACCCACTCCGGCGACGGAAACGCCGTGACCGTGCTGACCGCCGAGGTCCCGGACGCGACGGGCTACGGGCGCATCGTGCGGGACGGCGCCTCCGGTGCCGTGACCGCGATCGTGGAGCACAAGGACGCGACCGAGTCGCAGCGGGCGATCCGGGAGATCAACTCGGGTGTGTTCGCGTTCGACGGGCAGCTGCTCGCGGACGCGCTGGGCAAGGTCCGCACCGACAACAGCCAGGGCGAGGAGTACCTCACCGACGTGCTCGGCATCCTGCGCGAGGCCGGCCATCGGGTGGGCGCCTCCGTGGCCGCCGATCATCGTGAGATCGCCGGGATCAACAACCGGGTGCAGCTCTCCGAGGCCCGCCGGATCCTCAACGACCGGCTGCTGACCGCCGCGATGCTCTCCGGCGTCACAGTGATCGACCCCGCCACGACCTGGGTCGACGTGACCGTCACCTTCGAGCAGGACGTGACCGTCCAGCCGGGTACGCAGCTGCAGGGCGACACGCACCTCGGCGAGGGCGCGGACGTCGGCCCCAACACCCGGCTGAAGGACACCCGGGTCGGCGCCGGGGCGCGGGTGGACAACACCGTGTCCAACGGTGCCGTCGTGGGGGCGCACGCGAGCGTGGGGCCGTACGCCTATCTGCGGCCGGGAACCCGGCTCGGCGCCAAGGGCAAGATCGGTACGTACGTCGAGACGAAGAACGCCTCGATCGGCGAGGGGACCAAGATCCCGCACCTGTCCTACGTCGGTGACGCGACGATCGGCGAGATGACGAACATCGGTGCCGCTAGCGTCTTCGTGAACTACGACGGAAAGGACAAACACCACACCACGGTCGGCTCGCACTGCCGTACCGGTTCGGACAACATGTTTGTGGCTCCCGTCACGATCGGGGACGGTGCGTACACCGCCGCCGGGTCCGTGATCACGAAGGACGTGCCGCCCGGTTCGCTGGCCGTGGCCCGTGGTCAGCAACGGAATATCGAGGGTTGGGTGGCCCGCAAGCGTCCGGGCAGCGCTGCCGCGAAGGCGGCGGAGACGGCGTCTCGGCAGGTCGAGGGCGAGGACTGACCGGAAACGGGTGCGCCAAACACGGCGTACCGTGATAAGTGCACACCCAGTTGAGACACCTCTGAGGAGACAGCTGTGACCGGGAACAAGACGACCGGCGAGAAGAAGTTGATGTTCTTCTCCGGCCGCGCCCACCCCGAGCTTGCCGAGGAGGTCGCCCAGCAGCTGGGGGTCGGGGTCGTTCCGACGAAGTCCTTCGACTTCGCCAACGGCGAGATCTACGTCCGCTACCAGGAGTCGGCGCGCGGCGCGGACTGCTTCGTGATCCAGAGTCACACGGCTCCGATCAACCAGTGGATCATGGAGCAGCTGATCATGATCGACGCCCTGAAGCGTGCGTCGGCCCGCTCCATCACGGTCATCGTGCCGTTCTACGGTTACGCCCGTCAGGACAAGAAGCACCGTGGGCGTGAACCCATCTCGGCGCGTCTGATCGCGGACCTGATGAAGACGGCCGGTGCGGACCGCATCCTGACCGTCGACCTGCACACCGACCAGATCCAGGGCTTCTTCGACGGGCCCGTGGACCACCTCTTCGCGCTTCCGCTCCTCGCGGACTACGTGGGCCGGAAGGTCGACCGGGACAAGCTGACGGTCGTCTCTCCGGACGCCGGCCGGGTCCGGGTCGCCGACCGCTGGTGCGACCGCCTGGGCGCCCCGCTCGCCATCGTGCACAAGCGGCGCGACAAGGACGTGGCGAACCAGGTGACCGTCCACGAGGTCGTGGGTGAGGTCAAGGGCCGGGTGTGCGTCCTGGTCGACGACATGATCGACACCGGTGGCACCATCTGCGCCGCCGCGGACGCCCTGTTCGCGCACGGCGCCGAGGACGTCATCGTGACGGCGACGCACGGTGTGCTCTCCGGCCCCGCCGCGGACCGGCTGAAGAACTCCCGCGTGGGCGAGTTCGTGTTCACCAACACCCTGCCGACGCCGGGCGAGCTGAGCCGCGACCTGGACAAGCTGACCGTGCTGTCGATCGCGCCGACGATCGCGAGCGCGGTGCGCGAGGTGTTCGAGGACGGCTCGGTGACGAGCCTCTTCGACGAGCAGTAGAGATCGCGCGGCAGACCGTGCCGCAGTGATCCTTTTGGGAACGGCCTCCCTGTCCGAGTAGACTGCTTCAGTTGCTCGGCGAGGGAGGCCGTTTCCCGTTCAGGGATCCGGCGATCCGTTATCGACGCGCTCTTCGTAGCAGGCCGTTCGTGGCCGGGTGACCACGTCCGCCACTGTTTTCTACGAGGAGTGATCATGTCCGAGGTCAAGATCTCCGCCGAGACCCGTAACGAGTTCGGCAAGGGCGCCGCCCGTCGCATCCGTCGTGACTCGAAGGTCCCCGGTGTCCTTTACGGCCACGGCTCGGACCCGCTGCACCTGACCCTGCCGGGCCACGACCTGCTGCTCGCGCTGCGTACGCCGAACGTCCTGATCGCCCTGGACATCGACGGCAAGACCAACGAGCTGGCGATCCCGAAGTCCGTCCAGCGTGACCCGATCAAGGGCTTCCTGGAGCACGTCGACCTGCTGCTGGTCAAGCGCGGCGAGAAGGTCACGGTCGAGGTCCCGGTGCACGCCGAGGGCGAGCTGGCCGCCGGCGGCAACCTGCTGGAGCACGTCCTGAACGCGCTGCCGGTCGAGGCCGAGGCCACGCACATCCCCGAGTCCTTCACCGTGTCCGTCGAGGGCCTGGAGGCCGGCTCCTCCGTCCTCGCCAAGGACATCAAGCTGCCCAAGGGCACCACGCTGGCCGTCGAGGAGGACACGGTCGTCCTCCAGGTCCTGGCCGCCCAGGCCGAGGAGGCCCCCGAGGGCGAAGAGGCCGAGGGCGAGGAAGTCGCCGAGGCCTGATCCCCGGCTCCGGCAGAGGCGTGATCCACGGCTCTGCCATCGCTTCGTCAGCCGCTGTTCCCGCCGGGGGCAGCGGCTGGTGCGTATGACTCGGGAAAGCACAGCGAGGAGACATGGACGTGACGACCGATCCGAGCGCGCCGTGGCTGGTTGCCGGCCTCGGTAACCCGGGAGCCGAGTACGCGATGAACCGGCACAACGTCGGCTTCATGGTGGCGGACCTCCTCGCCGAGCGGATCGGGGGGAAGTTCAAGCGGGCCGGCAAGGCGCAGGCGCAGGTCGTCGAGGGGCGGATCGGACCGCCCGGACCGCTGAACCGGCGCGTGATCCTGGTGAAGCCGATGTCGTTCATGAACCTGTCCGGCGGGCCGCTGAACGCCTTGCGGGACTTCTACAAGGTGCCGCTGGGCAACATCGTCGCCGTTCATGACGAGTTGGACATCGACTACGGCACGCTGCGGCTGAAGCTCGGTGGCGGGGACAACGGGCACAACGGCCTCAAGTCGATGACGAAGGTGATGGGTCCGGACTATCACCGGGTGCGGTTCGGGATCGGGCGGCCTCCGGGCCGTATGCAGGTCGCGGACTTCGTGCTGAAGGACTTCGGCTCGGCGGAACGCAAGGAGCTGGACTACTTCGTGGACCGTGCGGCGGACGCGGTGGAGTGTCTGGTGATCGAAGGGCTGGAGCGGGCGCAAAGCACGTACAACTCCTGACTTGTCCGCCCGCCCGGCCGGACCCAGGTTGACCGGGTGCAGGGGCATGGCCAAGGATCGCGGCCATGCCTTCTGCCGTTGTCTCCAGTCAGGGCGCTGTCTCGGCGCTGCGGTTCGGACGGCTCGCGGCGATGGGTACGGTCGCGGTGCTGATCCTGATCGCCGGGGTCTGGGCGTCGTGGGGCACCGCTCATCATGTGATGCTCACGAAGGGCCGGGAGAGCGGCACGATCTCGGTGACGCGGTGCGGCCAGGACACGTGCAGCGGGCCGTACACGCCGGTCTCGGCGGGTTCCCGGGCGCGGAAGTCGGTCGTCATCGAGAAGAACGTGGCGGTCCGCAAGGGGCAGACGTACACGGTGGTGATCAAGCCGGGCGGCGACGAGGTCGTGCGGTCGGGGCCGGCCGGTGTGCTCTACGCGTGGGTTCCGCTGGGCGGTGCTCTGCTGCTGGCGTCGGTCGTGGTCGCGGGCGGGTTGCGGCGGACGCGGCTCGCCTGGGTGATGGCGGGGTTGGGAACGGCCTTGCTCACGGCGGCATTTGTGGTGATCTGAGGCACCTTGAGGCTTACGCGGTGCGGCACTTGTGGGAATTCTGTTCGTTCCCTGTTCGTGATTGACCTGAAGTCAGCCCCGGCAGGAAGCTGAGCCGCCCCCTCCACATCTTCCCGTTCCTTCTCGAAGATGGACTACTGCCCCATGCGTACCCTCATCCGCGCCGGTGCCCTGTCCGCCGTCGCCGCGGCGGCGCTGCTGTCCGCTCCTGCCGCCGCGCACGCGACCGCTCCTGGTGACAACGGCACCGTGAAGATCCATGACGCCACCACTGGCGAGGAACTGCGCAAGAACGAGCCGCACGTCTGCGAGTTCTACCTCGACGCCTTCGGCTTCGACTCCGTCCAGCAGGTCTCCTGGCACATCGAGGCCTGGGCCCCGACGGCCGCCGTCAAGGGCGAGACCGTGAAGTCCGGCGCGATCACGCTGGACGGCGAGGGCCACGGCCGCACGGACGACATGACCCTGCCCGACGGCCACTACAAGCTGTTCTGGAACTTCCAGGGCGAGAACGGGTCCGCCAAGCACAAGGTGTTCTGGACGGACTGCGAGGACGAGGAGCCGGGCGGCGGCACGCCGACTCCGTCCGCCTCCGAGCCCGGGTCCGAGACGCCGGGCGAGGAGACCACCGAGCCGGCCCCGAGCCCGTCCACGTCCGCCGGCGAGGCGGCTCCGTCGTCGTCGCCGTCGGCGCAGGGCGACGCCGAGGGCGATCTCGCCGAGACCGGCAACGGTGCCCCGGTGGGCCTGCTGTCGGCGGCCGCGGCGGCGCTCCTTGGCGCGGGCGGCTACCTGGTGTTCCGGCGTCGCAGGGCCTGACGCGCGGAGCCGGTGAACGAACGGTGCCCCCGTGCTCAAAGCGAGCACGGGGGCACCGTCGTGTGCTGTGCGGTCAGCCGGTGTTGCGCAGGCCGGCCGCCACGCCGTTGACCGTGAGGAGCAGGGCGCGGGAGAGCAGCGGGTCGGGCTCGGCGCCGCTCGCGGCCGCTTCGCGCTGCCGCTTGAGCAGGGCGACCTGGAGGTAGGAGATCGGGTCGAGGTAGGCGTCGCGGATGCCGAACGTCTGCTTCAGGACCGGGGTGGCGTCGAGGAGCTCGGCCTCGCCGGTCACCTTCAGCACCTCGCTGACGGTCAGCTCGTGCTCGGCGCGGATGGTGTCGAAGACGTGCTTGAGCTCGTCGGGTACGAGGGTGTCGACGTAGTGCGAGGCGATGCGCAGGTCGGTCTTGGCCAGGGTCATCTCGACGTTGGAGATGAAGTTCCGGAAGAAGTGCCACTGCTCGTGCATCTCGTCGAGCACGGTGTCCAGGCCCGCCTCGCGCAGCGCCTTCAGGCCGGAGCCGACGCCGAACCAGCCGGGGACGATCTGCCGGGACTGGGTCCACCCGAACACCCACGGGATGGCGCGCAGGCCGTCGAGGGAGACGCCCGAGCCGGGGCGGCGGGAGGGCCGCGAGCCGAGGTGCAGGTCGGCGAGCTGGTCCACCGGCGTCGACGCAAGGAAGTACGTCGGCAGGTCCGGGTCCTCGACGAACGAGCGGTACGCGGCGTGGGCGGCGTCGGAGACGACGTCCATCGCCGCGTCCCAGCGGGCCAGCGCCTCGACGGACTGGCGCGGGGCGGTGTGCAGGGCGGACGCCTGGAGGGTGGCCGCGACGGTCAGCTCCAGGTTCTCCCTGGCCAGCGACGGCACGAGGTACTTGTCGGAGATGACCTCGCCCTGCTCGGTGACCTTGATCTCGCCCTCCAGGGTGCCCCAGGGCTGGGCGAGGATCGCGTCGTGCGAGGGGCCGCCGCCACGGCCGACGGTGCCGCCGCGGCCGTGGAAGAGGCGCAGCCGGACGCCGTAGCGGTGAGCGACGTCGCGCAGCCGGCGCTGGGCGCGGTGGATCTCCCACTGGCTGGTGGTGATGCCGCCGAACTTCGAGGAGTCGGAGTAGCCGAGCATGACCTCCTGGACGTCGCCGCGCAGCGCGACCAGGCGCCGGTACGACGGGTCGGAGAGCATGTCCTCCAGGATCGTGTCGGCGGCCTTCAGCTCGTCGGTGGTCTCCAGCAGCGGCACGATGCCGATCTTGGCCCAGCCGGCGTGCAGGTCGATCAGGCCGGCCTCGCGGGCGAGCACGGACGCGGCGAAGACGTCGTCGGCGCCCTGGCACATCGAGATGATGTACGACTCGATGACCTCGGGTCCGAAGACCGTCAGGGCCCGCTTGATCGTCTCGAACACGCCGAGGGTCTTCTCGCCGGCCGCGTCGACCGGCGCCGGGGTGGGCGCGAGGGGCCGGCGGGAGCGCAGCTCCTTGGCGAGCAGCTTGGCGCGGTACTCGCGGGGCATGTCGGCGTAGCGCCAGGACTCCTCGCCGAGACGGTCGAAGAGCTGGCCGAGGGCGTGGTGGTGGGCGTCGGCGTGCTCGCGGACGTCCATGGTGGCGAGCTGGAGGCCGAACGCGGACAGCGTGCGGATGGTGCGGTTCATCCGGCCGTCGGCGAACAGGCCGCCGCGGTGCGCGCGCAGCGAGTTCTGGACCAGCGTCAGGTCCTGGAGCAGCTCGCCGGTGCCGAGGTAGTCGCGGCCGGCCTCGTGCGGGATGTTCCTGGCCAGCCGGGTCTTGGTGTTCTCCAGCTTCTGCCGGATGCAGGTGGCCTTGAGCCGGTAGGGCTCCTCGGCGTTGAGGCGCTTGTAGCGGGGGCTGATCTCGGGGAGGGCGTCGAGGTCGGCCTTGAGGGACTCCAGGAGCTCCTCGGTGGCGCCGGTGTAGCGGATGGAGTTCGACAGGAAGCCGCGCAGCTCGTCGATCATCTCCAGGGCGTCGTTGATGCCGTGCTCGTGCTGGAGGATGAGGACGTCCCAGGTCACCTGGGGGGTGACGTTGGGGTTGCCGTCGCGGTCGCCGCCGATCCAGGTGCCGAAGGTGAGCGGGCGGGTGGCGTCGGGCAGCTTGTAGCCGACGCGCTCCAGCTCCGCGGTCAGGTCCTCGAGGACGTCACCGACGGCGCCGGCGTGCAGCTCGTCGAGGTAGTAGATGGCGTTGCGGGCCTCGTCGGCGGGCTCCGGGCGTACGACACGCAGCTCGTCGGTCTGCCATACGAGGTCGATGTTCTCGGCCAGTCGGGTGTCATGTCGGCGGCGGTCCCCTTCGAGGACCGGGGCCTCCAGGAGCGCGGCGATACGGCGCAGCTTGTTGAGGACCGAGCGGCGGGCGGCCTCGGTGGGATGCGCGGTGAAGACCGGGCGGACGTTGAGGTGCTCGACCGTCTGGCGCAGGTGCTCCGGGTCGGCGTCCTTCAGCCGGTCGGCCGTACGGGCGAGGAGGCCGCCCTCGGCGGCGCGCCGGGCGCGCAGCTCACGGCCACGGTGCACCTGCTCGGTGACATTGGCCAGGTGGAAGTAGGTGGAGAACGCGCGGACCAGCTTGGCCGCGGTGTCCAGCTCGGTGCCCCTCAGCAGCTCGGCGGCTGCTTCGCCGTCCTCGCGGGTGAGACGGCGGACCTTCTCGACGAGTTCGAGCAGCTCAGGGCCCTCCTGGCGGACGAGCGTCTCGCCCAGTAGGTCACCCAGTCGGCGGATGTCGGCACGCAGCTCACTGCCGGTCGTCGGGTTCTGGTCGTCGGCACTGCTCACAGGTGCGGCTCCTTGCAGTGTTGAAGCTCGTCCGGGAGGGAACCCGGTCGCAGGTGCCGCGCGGCGGGTGCCGCATACGGCTCCTGACATCCGGGAAGAAATCAGAGCGGACCGCGCTGTCCGACCGACACCAAGGATAGGTGTCCATGCGGACGCGCAGACTCTCGGGCTCTTGCCGCCGGGCAACGCACTGCCATACTTACGACGCCGTAGGTTACGGAACCGTAGGCACCGTCGTAACGAAACCCGGGAATGGTTCCGGCAACCCCGGCACCTGCCAAAACCCTCGACCCCACAGGGGACGCCCCATGACCACGAGCTCCGATGTGATCGAAGACGCCCCGAAGGCGAACGACGACACCTCGACGACCTCTGCCACGCTCGGCGGCGAGAAGAAGGGGTCGCTCGAACAGTTCGCGCTCCTCCTCTTCATCGTCGTCCCGTTCCTGGCGCTCGGCGCCGCGGTGCCACTGGCCTGGGGCTGGGGGGTGAGCTGGCTGGACCTCGGTCTGCTGGTCTTCTTCTACTTCCTCGCCTGCCACGGCGTAACCATCGGCTACCACCGCTACTTCACCCACGGTTCGTTCAAGGCGAAGCGTCCGCTGCGCATCGCGCTCGCCGTCGCGGGCTCGATGGCGGTGGAGGGCCCGCTGGTCCGCTGGGTCGCGGACCACCGCAAGCACCACAAGTTCTCCGACGCGGAGGGTGACCCGCACTCGCCGTGGCGTTACGGCGAGACCGTCCCGGCTCTGATGAAGGGCCTGTGGTGGGCGCACATCGGCTGGATGTTCGACGAGGAGCGCACCCCGCAGGACAAGTACGCGCCGGATCTGATCAAGGACCGCGCGATCCGCACCATCTCCCGTCAGTTCATCTGGTGGACGGTGCTGTCGCTGGCCCTGCCCGCGATGATCGGCGGTCTGGTGACGATGTCCTGGTGGGGCGCCTTCACCGGCTTCTTCTGGGGCTCCCTCGTCCGGGTGGCCCTGCTGCACCACGTGACGTGGTCGATCAACTCGATCTGCCACGCGGTGGGCAAGCGGCCGTTCAAGTCGCGTGACCGTTCGGGCAACGTGTGGTGGCTGGCGGTCCTGTCGTGCGGCGAGTCCTGGCACAACCTGCACCACGCCGACCCGACGTCCGCGCGGCACGGTGTGGAGCGCGGCCAGATCGACTCCTCGGCGCGGATCATCCGCTGGTGCGAGATGCTCGGCTGGGCCTACGACGTGCGCTGGCCGTCACGCTCGCGTATCGATTCGCGCCGGAACACCGAGGAAGGCGGCTCCCGGCGCCGGAAGGAACCCGTAGAGGCGGCATGATTGACGCCGTGGCGACCGACTCCAGCAGTACCCCCAGCAACGAGAAGCCCCGGCGGGCGCGCCGTACCCGGATGACCGGGGCGGAGCGCCGCCAGCAGCTGCTGGAGATCGGTCGCACCCTGTTCGCCGCGAAGGGCTTCGAGGGCACATCGGTGGAGGAGATCGCCGCGAAGGCGGGCGTCTCCAAGCCGGTGGTGTACGAACACTTCGGCGGCAAGGAGGGTCTGTACGCGGTCGTGGTGGACCGCGAGATGCGCCGGCTCCTTGACATGGTCACCAGCAGCCTGACGGCGGGCCACCCGCGGGAACTGTGCGAGCAGGCCGCCTTCGCCCTCCTGGACTACATCGAGGAGTACACGGACGGCTTCCGCATCCTGGTCCGTGACTCGCCCATCCCCCAGTCGACGGGGTCCTTCGCCTCGCTGATCTCGGACATCGCCACCCAGGTGGAGGACATCCTGGGCCGCGAGTTCAAGAGCCGCGGCTTCGACCCCAAGCTGGCCCCCCTGTACGCGCAGGCCCTGGTCGGCATGGTCGCCCTGACCGGCCAGTGGTGGCTGGACGTGCGCCGCCCGAAGAAGGCGGAGGTGGCGGCCCATCTGGTGAATCTGGCCTGGCACGGGCTCGACGGCCTGGAGGCGAAGCCCCACCTGATAGGGCGCCGCAAGAGCTGACGCCCCGGCCGCCGGTGCCCGTGCCCTCAGTGCCCGGCCGGCGCCCTCAGTGCTTGAAGGTGTCCTTGCCCTTCTCCTTCGCCTGACGCGCGTCGCCCTTCATCTGGTCGGCCTTGCCCTCGGCGGTCATGCGCTCGTTGCCGACGACGCGGCCCACGGCTTCCTTGGCCTTGCCCTTGGCCTGTTCCTTCATGGCCCTGGTCTTCTCTTCCTTCGCCACTCTTCTCACTCCCGCAAGGTTCGACTTCACTGTCCCCCAGCGGGTGACCCTGCGCGGCGTCGCTCAAACAGCGATGAGCGGCTCCAGGAACTCCAGCCGGTTGCCCACCGGGTCCCGCGAGTAGAAGCGCCGGTGTCCCGGGAGGTTCTCGTCCCACTCCACGCGCGCCCCCTGCGCCCGGAGCCGGGCGCCGTACCGCTCGATCCCGGCGACCCGCAGCCCGGGGTGCGCCTTGTCCGCCGGCCGGAAGTCCTTCTCGATGCCGAGGTGCAGCTGCACGCCGCCGGCCTGGAACCAGCAGCCGCCCCGGGCGGCGAGCACCGGTGGCTTGGGGATCTCGGTCATGCCCAGGACGCCCACGTAGTACGTCCGAAGCCGCTCCTCGGAGCCGGGCGGGGCCGCGAGCTGCACATGGTCGAGGGCGGTGATCATCACGCCTCCTTGCGGGCCACGGCGAAGATCCGGCGGAACGGGAACGGGGTGCCGTGCGCCCCGGTGGGATAGGCCTCGCGCAGGGCAGCCCGGTACTCGTCCAGGAACGCCTCCCGCCGCTCGGGGTCGTCGGCGAGCGCGGTGAGGACCGGTCGCAGCCCCGTGCCCTTCACCCAGTCCAGCACCGGGTCCTCGCCGGTCAGGAGATGGACGTACGTCGTCTCCCACACGTCCGCCGCGCAGCCCAGGTCGGCCAGCCGGGCCAGGTAGTCGCTCGGGTCGAGCACGGCGTCGTCGTGGCGCAGGACGTCGGCGAGGCCGTGGCGGGGGGCGAGGTCGCGCATCAGGCGGTGGCTCGGGGCGGCGAAGTTGCCGGGGACCTGGAAGGCGAAGGTGCCGCCGGGCCGCAGGGCCGTGACCCAGTCCGCGAACCGGTCCGCGTGCCCCGGCACCCACTGGAGCGTGGCGTTGCTGACGATCAGGTCGTGCGGCTCCCCGGTCGTCCAGGTACGTACGTCGGCCGGGGCGAAGTCGAGGCGGCCGCCGCCGGCCGTCGGGCCCTCGTGCTCGACGTGGGCCTTGTCGAGCATCTCGGCGGAGTTGTCGTAGCCGGTGATGTGCGCGGTGGGCCAGCGTTCGGCGAGCAGGGCGGTGACATTGCCGGGGCCGCAGCCGAGGTCGGCGATGCGGGGGCGCTCGGCGGGAAGGTCGGGGACGCGGGCCAGCAGGTCGACGAAGGGGCGGGCGCGGTGGCCGGCGTGACGCAGGTACTGGGCCGGGTCCCAGGTGGGGGTGGCGGCAGTGGACATGGGGCCTCCTGTCTCTACTCGCCTTCCAGCCTGCCTCGCCAGATATCTTGACGTCAAGAGACTTCACGTCGACACAACCACTACACTGATCGTCATGGAGGACGAGGTCGATCGGCTGGTCGCAGCGTGGCGCCGGGAGCGCCCTGACCTCGACGTGGAACCGCTCGAGGTGCTCAGCCGGGTCAGCAGACTGGCCCGGCATCTGGACCGGGCACGCCGGCTGGCCTTCTCCGAGCACAGCCTGGAGCCCTGGGAGTTCGACGTGCTGACCGCGCTGAGGCGCGCGGGAACGCCGTATCAGCTCTCGCCGGGGCAGTTGCTGACGCAGACCCTGGTCACCTCGGGCACGATGACGAACCGCATCGACCGCCTGGCCAAGAAGGGCCTGGTGGAGCGCCTGCCCGACCCCAGCGACCGACGTGGCGTCCTCGTCCGCCTCACGGACGAGGGACGCGACCGTGCCGACCAGGCACTTGCCGGGCTGCTGGACCAGGAACGGGCGATCCTTGCGGAGCTCTCACGGGCACAGCGGGGTGAACTGGCCGGGTTGCTGCGCCAGTTGACGGCACCGTTCGACAACATCCCGGGCTAGGCGCTCCGCGGGACGCCGCGGCAGGACGTCGTGCAGGTGCGGCGCCGTCGTGGCTGGTCGCGCAGTTCCCCGCGCCCCTTGAGGTGTTGCCGCTCGGCGGAGTCCGTCAGGCGCTGCTGCTTTCCTCCGGGATGATTCGGCCCGTCGGGCCCAGGTCCACCGGGCCCACCCCCGCCCGGCGTGCGAGTGCGACCGCGGCCAGGGTCGAGTGGACGCCCAGTTTGCCGAGCACGTTCTGCATGTGGGTGCGGACGGTGTGCGGGGAGAGATACAGGCGCTCGGCGACGGCCTTGCGCCCCAGGCCCGCCACCATGCACCGCAGTACTTCGCGCTCCCTCGGCGTCAGGGACTCCACCAGCCGCTCGCTCTCGGTGCGGTGCTTGCGGGCGGCGGTCAGTTCCCGCAGTACGCCGGTGAGCAGGGCCGGTGGCAGATGCGTCTCGTCGCGCAGCACCCCTCGGATGACGGTGAGCAGCCGGGACAGCGAGCAGTCCTTGGCCACCCAGCCGGACGCACCGGCCTGGAGCGCGAGCGCGGCCCGGCGCGGGTCGTCCTTCTCGGCGAGGACGACGGTCCGTACCGCCGGCTGTGCGGAGCGGACCCCGGCGACCAGCGAGATGCCGTCCACGAGCCCGTCCTCGCCCACCTCCTGCACGGGCACGGCGGGCCGGACACCGGGCACGTTGCCGCCCAGGTCGGCGTCGACGAGCAGGACATCGAACCGGCGCCCCTCGGCGGCCGCGCGCTCCAGGCTGCGCAGTGCCGCCGGACCGCTGCCCGCGGCGGAGACGTCGACGTCGGGCTCGGCGGCCAGGGCGGCGGCGAGCGACTCGGCGAAGATGCGGTGGTCGTCGACGACCAGAACTCGGATGCGAACCACGAAACCCCCTTCCCCAAGCTCTCGAAGAGCAGGGGATACCCCATCGTCAAAGGACGACACCGGGAGACGAACACAGTCGCGGGAACGACGTCCGAAGCGCGGGTGGCGCACGGCCGCCGCCGTGCAGAAACAGCTACCCCCACTTCGGGCGTCGAACCCGACCTGTCTCGCCCCCTGATCAGCACCGGCCCCCACCGGTGCTGTTCATCAGGGTACGGCCGGGGGGCAGGAGCGGAAGGTAATTTGCAGAACTGGTTGGCCGACGCGTTTATGGTGAGCCGCATGTTTCGTCTGGAGACAGAAGTCGACAAATCTCGGCACGATCTTCTTCGCCGTCGGCTGCGGGACGCAAATACCGCGGCCTCCCCGGTCCTGCGCGCACTGCGCGGAACCCCAGGTGAACGTGAACTTCCGCTCCAGGTGTGGGCATTGGACGACTCCGGCGCCCTGGCCGGCGGTCTGGTCGGCCACACCTGGACCAGTTGGCTCCACGTCACGTATCTCTGGGTCGACGAGAGCGCCCGCGGAACCGGCCTGGGTTCGCAACTGCTCGCACACGCGGAGGCCACGGCCCGCTCCGAGCGGGGCTGCACCGAGGCACGCGTGGAGACCTGGGACTTCCAGGCCCCGGGGTTCTACAGGAAGCAGGGGTACGAGGTGGTCTGCGTGATCCCGGACTATCCGCCGGGCATCACGGAGTACACGCTGACCAAGCATCTGACCGACCGGCGTTGAGCTGCCGCGACGAACGGACGGGGCCGACGCAGTCGCCCTCGGCCCCGCCTCACCGTCCGGGCCAGCGCACGCGTCGCGCCCCCGCCGCCGGTACCGCCTCGAAGACCCTCGGTGCCGTGAACCCGGCGGCGGCGAAGGCCTCCTCGACCGCCTTGGTGACGGTCTCCACGTCCGCCGCCTCGGCCAGCACGATCGCCGAGCCGCCGAAGCCGCCTCCCGTCATGCGCGCGCCCAGGGCACCGCTCGCCAGGGCCGTGTCCACGACCAGGTCCAGCTCCGGGCAGGAGATGCGGAAGTCGTCCCGCAGGGAGGCGTGCCCCTCGGTCAGCACCGGTCCGATCGCCCGCGTCTCACCCGACTCCAGCAGGGCCACGACCCGCTCGACACGCTGGTCCTCGGTGACGACGTGACGCACCAGACGACGTACCTCCTCCTCGTCGCCGAGCCGGTCGAGGGCCGCGGCCAGGTCGTCGTAGGCGATGTCACGGAGCGCGTCCACGCCCAGCAGCGCGGCGCCCTTCTCGCAGCCGGCGCGGCGCTTGCCGTACTCGCCCTCGCTGTGCGAGTGCTTGACCCGGGTGTCGACGACCAGCAGCCGCATGCCCTCGGCGGCCAGGTCGAAGGGGATCTGCTTCTGGGAGAGGTCGCGGGTGTCGAGGAACAGCGCGTGGCCCGGCTCGCAGCACGCGGACGCCGTCTGGTCCATGATCCCGACCGGGGCGCCGACGTACACGTTCTCCGCGCGCTGGCACAGCCGGGCCAGCTGCCAGCCCTTCTGGCCCAGGTCGTACAGGTCGTTCAGGGCGAGCGCCACGACGACCTCCAGGGCCGCCGACGAGGACAGGCCGGCGCCGGCCGGGACCGTCGAGGCGAGGTGGATGTCGGCGCCGGTCACCGCGTGGCCGGCCTGGCGCAGCGCCCACACCACGCCCGACGGGTACGCCGTCCAGTCTCGGTCCGACTCGGGTTCGAGGTCGTCGACGCGCAGTTCGACGACACCGCGCTCGACGTCCTGCGAGTGCAGCCGCAGCACGCCGTCGGTGCGCCGCGAGAGAGCCGCGACCGCGGTGTGCGGCAGCGCGAACGGCATGACGAAGCCGTCGTTGTAGTCGGTGTGCTCGCCGATCAGGTTGACCCGGCCCGGCGCGGCCCACACCCCTTCCGGCTCGGCCCCGTACAGCTCCTCGAACCGCTCGGCGACCGCGGCTGCCGTGTCGACGTTCATCCCCTGCCCCTGACCTTCCGTGCTGAACCGGCCGAAGCGGCCGGTGAGTTGACCGACCGCACGACCTGAGAACCTACGGCCGGCGGCACCGGCCGTAGAACTTAACCTGCGTCTCGCTGCGCGAACTCCCACGCGTCCGCGACGATGCCCGCGAGGTCCGCGCGGGACGGGTTCCAGCCGAGCCGCTCGCGGGCGGTGCCGGCGGAGGCGACCAGGACCGCCGGGTCGCCGCCCCGGCGCGGGGCCACGACCTCGGGGATCGGGTGCCCGGTGACCTGCCGGACGGTCTCGATGACCTGGCGCACGGAGAAGCCGTTGCCGTTGCCGAGGTTGCAGATGAGGTGCTCGCCCGGGGTGGCGGCCTTGACGGCCAGCAGGTGGGCCTCGGCCAGGTCGGCGACGTGGATGTAGTCGCGCACACAGGTGCCGTCCGGCGTCGGATAGTCCTCGCCGAAGACGGAGATCGCGTCGCGCCTGCCCTGGGCGACCTGGAGGACCAGCGGGATCAGGTGCGACTCGGGGTCGTGGCGCTCGCCGTAGGCGCCGTAGGCACCCGCGACGTTGAAGTACCTGAGGGACACGGCACCGAGGCCGTGGGCCGCCGCCTCGCCGGTGATCATGTGGTCGACGGCGAGTTTGGAGGCGCCGTAGGGGTTGGTGGGCCGCGTCGGCGCGGACTCGACGATCGGCACCTCGGCCGGCTCGCCGTAGGTGGCGGCCGTGGAGGAGAAGACGAGCTTGCGCACGCCCGCCTCGCGCATGGCGCCGAGCAGCGCCATGGTGCCGGCGACGTTGTTGTCCCAGTACTTCTCGGGCTTCACGACCGACTCGCCGACCTGCGAGAACGCGGCGAAGTGCAGCACCGCGTCGAAGGAGGCGTCCAGCCACTTGGCGGCGTCGCGGATGTCGCCCTCGATGAAGGACGCCCCGGACGGCACACCCTCGCGGAAGCCGGTGGAGAGGTTGTCGAGGACGACGACCTCGTCCCCGGCCTCGATGAGGTGCTGCGCGACCACGCCGCCGACGTAGCCGGCACCGCCGGTGACCAGAAACTTCCCACTCATCTACTCGCTACCTCTCGCAGTCGCTCGGCCGCGCGCTCCGGCGGCACGTCGTTGATGAACACGTTCATGCCGGACTCGGAACCCGCGAGAAACTTCAGCTTGCCGGAAGTGCGGCGGATGGTGAAAAGCTCGAGGTGAAGCGCGAAATCCTCCCGCACGACGCCCTCGAAGTCCTCCAGCTGGCCGAACGGCGCCTGGTGCCAGGCGGCGATGTACGGCGTCGGAGGCTCACTGTCACCGAAGATCCGGTCGAAGCGCCTCAAGAGTTCCAGATAAACCTGGGGGAACTCTGAGCGCGCCTCCTCGTCGAGGGCGAGCAGGTCGGGCACCCGGCGCTTCGGGTACAGGTGGACCTCGTACGGCCAGTGCGCGGCGTACGGCACGAAGGCCAGCCAGTGTTCACTCTCCAGGACGACCCGCTCGTCGGCGAGTTCACGCTCCAGGACGGCGTCGAAGAGGTTCTGCCCGCCGGTCGCCTCCTTGTGCGCGGCGGCCGACCTCAGCATCAGGGCGGTACGCGGAGTGGTGAAGGGGTAGGCGTAGATCTGCCCGTGCGGGTGACCGAGGGTGACACCGATCTCGGCGCCGCGGTTCTCGAAGCAGAACACCTGCTGGACGGAGGGGAGGGAGGACAGTTCCGACGTCCGGTCCGTCCACGCCTCCAGCACCAGCCGCGCCTGTTCCTCGGAGAGATCGGCGAAGGACGCGTTGTGGTCGGAGGTGAAGCAGACGACCTCGCAGCGCCCGGAGTCGCCGGCCAGCGAGGGGAAGCGGTTCTCGAACACCACGACGTCGTACGACGAGTCCGGGATCTCGCTCAGCCGGTCGCCCTCGGAGGGGCACAGCGGGCACTGGTCGGCCGGCGGGTGATACGTGCGCCCCTGCCGGTGCGAGGCGATGGCGACCTCGTCGCCGAGCAGCACGTCATGACGGACCTCGGACGAGGTGACGGTCCGCTCCAGAGGGCGGCGGTCGACCGCGTCCCGCACGGTGTCGTCACGCAGGTCGTAGTAGATGAGCTCACGACCGTCGGCCAGTCGGGTCGAGGTCTTCTTCACGCCGGACTCCATTTCGAGCCGCTCAAGGGTCTTCCAAGACTTCATCAAACAGAACTAAACACAGAGAAACACAACTCACCACCTGCGTCAACATCACAATCAAACAAAGAGCATCACCGGATGTGTTCAATTACTGAACACAGGGGCGTAGGTTCCGCTCTGTATCGATTCGCGAGACGAAGCGAGTACACATGCAAACCCCCACAATTTCCCCCATGCTCTCCCCCACTTCCCCCACCTCCCCCACCTACCTCGCGGCCGAGCTGCGGCTCCCCACCAACTGGCTCGACTACACGTTGCTCGGCATCTACTTCGTGGTGGTGCTCGGCATCGGCTTCGCGGCCCGCCGCTCGGTGAAGACCACCCTCGACTTCTTCCTCTCGGGGCGCTCCCTGCCCGCCTGGGTCACCGGCCTGGCGTTCATCTCCGCCAACCTGGCCGCCACCGAGATCCTCGGCATGGCCGCCAACAGTGCCCAGTACGGCGCCTACACCGTGCACTGGTACTGGATCGGCGCCATCCCGGCCATGGTGTTCCTGGGCCTGGTGATGATGCCCTTCTACTACGGCAGCAAGGTCCGCTCGGTCCCCGAGTTCCTGCTCCTGCGCTTCGACAAATGGGCACATCTGCTCAGTTCGATCCTGTTCGCCTTCGCCGCGATCCTGATCGCCGGAGTGAACCTGTACGCCCTGGCGATCGTGGTCGAGGCCCTGCTGGGCTGGCCGCAGTGGGTGGCCATCGTGGTCGCCGGCTTCTTCGTCCTCGCGTACATCACCCTCGGCGGCCTGTCCTCCGCGATCTACAACGAGGTACTCCAGTTCTTCGTGATCCTGGCGGCGCTGATCCCGATCACCGTGCTGGCGCTGAAGAAGGTGGGCGGCTGGGACGGCCTGACCGACAAGCTGACCCAGGCCCACGGCGACAACTTCGTCACCGCCTGGGGCGGCACCGGCATCGGCGAGGCGAACCCGCTGGGCGCGAACTGGCTGACGATCGTCCTGGGTCTCGGCTTCGTGCTGTCGTTCGGCTACTGGACGACGAACTTCGCGGAGGTCCAGCGGGCGCTGTCCGCGAAGAACCTCTCGGCGGCCCAGCGCACGCCGCTGATCGCCGCGTTCCCGAAGATCTTCATCGTGTTCCTGGTGATGATCCCGGGCCTTGCGGCCGCGGCCCTGGTCCCCGGCTTCGGCACGGAGAAGTCGGGCTACCAGTACAACGACGCCATCCCCTATCTGATGGAGGGGCTGCTGCCCAACGGCGTACTGGGCATCGCGGTGACCGGTCTGCTGGCCGCGTTCATGGCGGGCATGGCGGCGAACGTGTCGTCCTTCAACACGGTGTTCACCACGGACATCTGGGCGAAGTACGTGGTGACGGACCGCGAGGACTCCTACTACGTGCGCTTCGGCCGGCTGATCACGGCGATCGGTGTCATGGCCTCCATCGGCACGGCGTTCCTGGCGTCGTCGTTCTCGAACATCATGAGCTACCTCCAGACCCTGTTCTCCTTCTTCAACGTGCCGATGTTCGTGGTCTTCATCGTCGGCATGTTCTGGAAGCGGGCGTCGATGAAGTCGGGCTTCTGGGGTCTGCTGGCCGGCACGACGGCGGCGATGGTGAACTACTTCGTCCTCTACAAGCAGGACATCATCTCGATCCCCACCGACCAGGGCGCCAACTTCGTCTCCGCGATCGCGGGGTTCGTGGCCGGCGCGGTCGTCATGGTCGCCGTCTCCCTGTTCACCGCTCCCAAGCCGGCGGACGAACTCCAGGGCCTGGTCTACGGCACCCGCTCCCCCGGGATGGCCGAGCCCCCTGCCGAGGGCGACGACGCCTGGTACCGCAGGCCGGCGTTGCTGGGCTGGGGCGCGATCGTGCTGGCGGCCGCCTGCTACATCCCGTTCTCGTTCTCGCTCTGACGACGGAGGACCGACAGACCATGACCGACCACCACTCCGAACACCCCAAGCACTCCGGGTACTCCGAGCAGGACGTCCAGCGCGAGGTCAGCGAACTGAAGGAGAAGTCGGCGACGGCCGCCCGGCTCTTCGACATCAGGCGCATCATCGGCGGCCTCTTCGTGCTCTACGGCGTGATCGTCACGATCGCCGGGCTCACCGACGACGACGCCACGATCGACAAGGCCGAGGGCGTCAACATCAACCTCTGGACCGGGCTGGGGATGCTGCTCCTGGGCATCTTCTTCCTGGCCTGGCTGAAGCTGCGGCCCACGGCCCCGCCGCCGCCCGACGTGGAGCCCGGGGAGGAACCGGGGACCGAGCCGAAGGGCTGACTCCGGGTACTCCCCGCACCACCGGCGTACTCCCGGCACGGCACCCCACCGGCGCTACGGCTCCCCCTGTGTCTCCGGCTGCGGCACCGGACCCGCCCGGTCCAGCAGGCCCGTGCGGGCCGCCAGGGCCGCTGCCTCCAGGCGGGAGCCGACGCCGAGTTTCATCAGGACGCGCTGGACATGGGTACGGGCCGTGGACGGGGCGATACCCATGCCGGCGGCGATCAGCCGCGTGTCCTCGCCGTCGGCCACCCGGACCAGGACCTCGACCTCGCGGGGCGTGAGCATCTGGAGCAGGCGCTGGCCCTCGTCGTCCGGCTGGGCTGCGGGGTTGAGCAGTTCGCTGAACGCGCCCTGGAGCAGCTGCGGCGCCACCGCCGCCTCCCCGGCCCGTGCCTTCATGATCGCCCGCTCGACGCCCTCTATGCGTTCGTCGTGCCGGACATAGCCGGACGCCCCGGCCGCGAACGCCGCCGCTATGCCGCGCGGGCTCGGCACCGGGCCGAGCACCAGCACCGCCACCTGCGGGCGTTCCCGCTTGATCTTCGCGACCGGGTCGAACATCCCCGGCTCCGCGGGCGTCGCCGTCCCCAGCAGGCACACCTCGGGCGCCCGCGTGATCACCAGATCCGCCGCCCCCGCGGCGGGCGCCGCCGCGGCCAGCACCCGGTGCCCCCTCAACTTCAGTGCCGAGGCCAGCGCCTCGGCGAGCAATCGGTGGTCGTCGACCACCATGAGCCGAACTCCCATCGAGCAACCCCCCAGTCCCCCCAATGGATCCCCATCAATACCCAGGACCGCCAGCGCCGGTCCGGATGCCCCACTATGGATGCCCACTGGTCCGCGCGGACAGAAGCCCCCTCCCGGCTCCCCCGCCCTTCATGCCCCCGGAAGCTACACGCTTGTTCGACGTTGCGCTCCCCCTACCGGCGAGAAGTGCCCCGGAACGGCGGATTTTCTGGCTTTCCGCGCATTCGAGGGCGTTGAGACGGTACGCGAACGGCCCCGCCCCCGAGCAGGGACGGAGCCGTCTGTGCGACCGGGTGCGGCGGCCTCAGCCGCTCGCGCCGAACGCGATCACATGGGCCTTACGGGTGTCCGAACTGCCCAGCTCGCTGGCGAACTTGGCGGACATGTACAGGTGCCCCTGGGCGTAGAGGATCTCGGAGTACTCCGGAGACATCCGCATCTCCACGTCCCGCACCGGCCTGGCGGACGGGTTCTCCAGCAGCTTCGTCTCCTTGAAGCTGCCGCCGTCGATGCTGACGATCTGCCCGCCCTTGTCGTACGGGGGACGCTTGTACGCGATCACGTTGCCGCCGTCCATGCGCAGCGGCGTGATCGTGTACCGGTCGCCGGCGTCCGCGCGCTGGCCGGTCTGCTTGCCGGTGGCCAGGTCGATGGCGACGATCTCGTTGGTCTGGCCGTACTCGCCGCCGCCGTCGTGCTGTTCGGTCTCCACGTAGAGCCGGTCGTTGCCCACCACGATGCCCGTGCACGACTCGATCGTGGTGACGCCGGAGCAGCGGGCCGCGTACTGGTCGCCCGGCACGGAGATGCGGATGCGCAGCTTGCCGGTCTTGTTGTCGATGGAGAAGGCGTCCGTGATGCCGATGGCGTCCTCGGACTGGCCGGCCTCGGCGGCGACCACGAGCGGGTCGGTGGAGATGACGCTGGCGTACTCGACGCCCTCGGCCATCTTGTACTCGGAGATCACCTTCCCGGTCTTCGGGTCGATGGTCTGGATGTGCAGCTGGGGCTGGTCGTAGGAGCCGCACTTGCGGACCGCGACCATCTTCGGGCCGCCCGCGTAACCGAGGTCGTAGCAGTTGTCGTCGGCCTTCGGGACCCACAGCGACTTGCCGGTCCTCAGGTCGAAGGCGGCGCCGCCGCTGGTGCCGCCGGCCGCGACCGTGCCACCGCTGACGGTGATGTTGTCGTAGCGGATCAGCCCGTCCTCGTTCTGGGCGGTCTTCGACCAGAGCTTCTTGCCCGTGTCGAGGTCGATCGCGGCGACCTGGGTGCAGCCGTGCGAGGGCTTGTCCTTGGTCGGCATCGCGGGCTCGAAGGCGACGGCCGTCACGCCGTCCTCGCTGATGTGCTTGGCGGCCTGGCAGACCGGGCCGGGCAGCTTGACCGACCACAGCTTGGAGCCCTTGTCGGGGTCGTAGCCGACGATCTCCGCGACACCGCTCTTGACGTACGCCTTGTCGGTCAGCCAGGAGCCGGACACCACGATGCTGGTGTCGTCGTCGACGTTGGGCGCCGGGACCTGGAAGAGGACCGAGGAGGCGGTGTTCGAGGGGACCTTCTCGGTGCCGTCGGGGGCGTCGAAGCCGCCGCCTCCCGAGTCGTCGCCCCCGCCGCCGGTGCCGCCGCTGGAGCCGGCGGTGTCGTCCTTGCCGCCCTGGTCACCGGACTTCGCGTACCAGACGCCACCGCCGATGATCAGCGCGATCACCACGACCGCGGCCGCGATGATCACGGCCAGCTGCGAGCTGGACCGGCCCCCGCCGGAGGGCTGTCCGGGCTGGGGGTGCATCGGCACGGTCTGCTGCGGATAGCCGTAGCCGGGCGCCTGGGTGTACGGGTTCTGGGGCTGGCCGTAGGGGTTCTGCGGCTGACCGTACGCGGCGGGCTGCTGGGTGGGATAGCCGTACCCGGGCGGGGTGGCCTGGGGAGGCTGGGGGTAGCCGTAGCCGGGCTGGCCGGGTGCCTGCGGAGGCTGCCCGGGTGCCTGCGGAGGCTGCCCGGGTGCCTGCGCGGGCGGCTGCTGGGGTTGCTGCGGCGGCTGGGGTGCGCCGAAGCCGCCGCCCGGCTGCTGGGGCGGCTGGTCCTGCGGCGGGCCGAACCCGCCCTGCGGGGGCTGGTTGGGCGGCGGAGGCGGCGGCTGGGTCATGGCGTGGGCACCTCAGGGGAGGGGGACGGCGGGGGCGACGGACACGGGCGTGAGGGCGTGAGCGGTGCGCGCCTCACTTGCCGAAGGCGAGCATCAGCTTCTCCTTGGCCTCGTCCTGACCGCTCAGCCGGGTGCTGGAGAGGTAGAAGCGGCCGTCGGCCCAGTCATAGGCCTTGGAGAAGAAGCCGTTCTCGATGTCCGCGGCGCTCGCCGGGTTCTGGAGCAGCTTCGCCGGCTGGTGGCTGCTCCCGGAGATCGGGATCGCCACGACCTGGCCGCCCGCGTCGTAGGACGCCTGGACGTAGGCGATGAGCTTGCCGTTCTCGACCTTGATCGGCAGCATCGAGTCGTCGGCGGGGGACTTCACCCGCCACTTCTCCTTGCCGTTGCCGAGGTCGATGGCGACGATCTCGTTGGCGCTGGCGGTCGCCTTGGTAGGCATGTACAGCGTGTTCGCGTCCGCGACCACGCCGGAGCAGCCCTGAAGGTCACGCTGGAGGATGGCCCAGCCGCACTCGGCGCCGATCTCGAGGTCGACGTCGACCTGCGAGCGGATCTTGCCGGCGGAGTCGAAGGTGGAGATGTTCCACGCCTTCTTGTCCTCGTTGGTGCCGTAGATGACCAGCGGGTCGAGGGAGAAGACACGCGCCACGCGCCAGCCCTTGTCGAAGCGCATGGTCCACTTCGCCTTGCCGGTCGACGGGTCGAGCTCCTGCACCTCGTCGTGCTCGTCGCTGCTGGAGGCGGCGCAGGACGCCACGGCGATGATCTTCTCGCCGCCCGCGAACGCGTCGGGGAAGCACTTGTCCCCGAACCGCGTCTTGTCCCACATCTTCTTGCCGCTGTCGACGTTGTAGGCCGTGCCCGACTGCGAGCGGCCCACCAGCAACGTCTTGCCGGTGATGGACAGTTCGACGTCGAGGGTGCTGTCGAAGAGCTGGCCGTCGGCGACGCTGCCCTTCCAGCCCTTGTCGCCGGTGTTCAGGTCGATCTGCTGGAGCTGGTTGCACTTGGCGCGGTCGCTGCTGCCGCTCATGTAGGCGACGACGACCTTGTCGCTCGCCGACTTCTGCGGGGTGACCGCGCAGATCTTCTCCGGGAACGTGATCGGGTCCCAGGCGTCCTCGCCGTCGCCGACCTTGAAGCCGAAGACCTGCTTGTACGCCGCCTTCACCGCGGTCTTCTCGGTGATCCACATGCCGGGGGCGTCGGCGCCGGACTTGGGAGCGTCGGGCGCCGGCTTGTACCAGAGCACCTTCGACTCGCCCGCCTGGCGGCCCGCGTTGAGGTTCTCCGGGTCGTCGCCGCCCTCGCTGCCGCCGTCGCCGGATTCGGACGGCGAGTCGGAGCCCTTGGGGTCGTCACTCTGCTGGGCGACCGGCTTGTCGTCCTTCTTGTCGTCACCGCCGCGGGTCACCGCGAACACGGTGCCGCCGACGACGAGCAGGACGGCGACCGCGGCACCGATGGCCACGGCGGGCTTGCCCTTGAAGGGGTTGCGCGAGCCACCGGGCGGGGTGCCGGGCGCGCCCGGGTACTGCGGCTGGGGCGGGTAGCCGTAACCGGGGGCGGGCTGCTGGCCGTAGGGGCCGGGCTGCTGCGGATAGCCGTACGGCCCCGGCTGCTGCGGGGGCTGGGCGTACGGTCCGGACTGGTACGGGCCCGGCTGGGCGGGCTGGCCCGGCTGCTGCGGGTAGCCGTAGCCGGGCTGCGGGGCGCCGGACGGCGGGGTCTGCGGGGGCGGCGGCGTCTGCGGCGGGCCCGGCGGCGGCGGGGGTGTCTGGGGGGCGCCCTGCGGCGGGGGCGGGGTCTGCGGCGCGCCCTCCGGGCCGGGCTGCGGCGCTCCGAAGCCGCCCTGCCGCGGATCCTGTGGTGCGCCGAAACCGCCCTGCGGCGGCTGGTTGGGCGGCTGGCTCATGAGCGGTTCCCCCTTGAGACCGGTGTGGTGCCACGTTCTGTGCCGTCGCGTTTCCGCCACACCAGCTTTTCTCAGACTGTTCTCAGGCGGCCTTTCTATCACCCGCCACCGACAGCACACCGGCCCGCATCCACCCCTGTTCCCAAGGGAGAACCGCCCCGTGATGCCCCCGTTATGCGCCTTCACGCCCCCTTCACAGGGCGCACGCAGACCCCCGAGAACGGCGCCGCAGGCGCCTTCGAAGGGGCGCGGGGAACTGCGCGACCAGCCACGAAGGCGCCGCACCCGACACCCCGCACGAGCCCGGCACTTCCGTAGTCACGGCCGCCCCGCGAAGCGCTACGCGTCCTCCGCCAGTTCCAGCCAGCGCAGCTCCAACTCGTCCCGCTGACCGGCCAAGTCGCGCAGCTCCGCGTCGAGTTCGGCGACCTTCCCGAAGTCCGTCGCGTGCTCGGCGATCTGGGCGTGCAGCTTGGTCTCCCGCTCGGAGAGCTTGTCGAGCTGCCGCTCGATCTTCTGCAACTCCTTCTTGGCGGCACGCGAGTCGGCCGAGCTCTTCTCCGGTACGGCCTTCTCGGCCGCCGGGGTCGTGGCCGCGGCGGCGACCTGCGCCTCCATGCGGTGCCGGCGCTCCAGGTACTCGTCGATACCGCGCGGCAGCATCCGCAGCGTGGCGTCGCCGAGCAGCGCGAACACCCGGTCCGTGGTGCGCTCGACGAAGAACCGGTCGTGGGAGATGACGATCATCGAGCCGGGCCAGCCGTCGAGGACGTCCTCGAGCTGGGTGAGCGTCTCGATGTCGAGGTCGTTGGTGGGCTCGTCGAGGAAGAGGACGTTGGGCTCGTCCATGAGCAGCCGCAGCAGCTGGAGCCTGCGGCGCTCACCGCCGGACAGGTCGCCGACCGGCGTCCACTGCTTCTCCTTGTTGAAGCCGAACGTCTCGCACAGCTGACCTGCGGTCATCTCGCGGCCCTTGCCCAGGTCCACGCGCTCACGCACCTGCTGGACGGCCTCCAGCACCCGCAGGTCCGGGTTCAGCTCGGCCACTTCCTGCGACAGATACGCGAGTTTGACGGTCTTCCCGACCGCGATCCGCCCACCGGCCGGCTGCGCCTCGCCCTCGGTCCGCGAGGCCTCGGCCATCGCGCGCAGCAGGGACGTCTTGCCCGCGCCGTTGACGCCGACGAGGCCGATGCGATCACCGGGTCCGAGCTGCCACGTCACATGCTTGAGCAGCACCTTGGGGCCGGCCTGGACGGTGACGTCCTCCAGGTCGAACACCGTCTTGCCGAGCCGGGAGGAGGCGAACTTCATCAGCTCGCTGCTGTCGCGCGGCGGCGGCACGTCCTTGATGAGCTCGTTGGCGGCCTCGACCCTGAAGCGCGGCTTGGACGTCCGCGCGGGGGCGCCGCGGCGCAGCCACGCCAGCTCCTTGCGGACCAGGTTCTGCCGCTTGACCTCCTCGGTCGCGGCGATGCGCTCGCGCTCGGCGCGCGCGAAGACGTAGTCGGAGTAGCCGCCCTCGTACTCGTAGACGTCGCCGCGCTGGACGTCCCACATGCGGGTGCAGACCTGGTCGAGGAACCAGCGGTCGTGGGTGACGCAGACGAGCGCCGAGCGCCGCTCCCGCAGATGCCGGGCGAGCCAGGAGATCCCCTCGACGTCGAGGTGGTTGGTGGGCTCGTCCAGGACGATGAGGTCCTGCTCCTCGATGAGCAGCTTGGCGAGCGCGATGCGCCGCCGCTCGCCGCCGGAGAGCGGGCCGATGACGGTGTCCAGGCCCTGCGGGAAGCCGGGCAGGTCGAGCCCGCCGAAGAGGCCCGTGAGCACGTCCCGGACCTTGGCGTTGCCCGCCCACTCGTGGTCGGCCATGTCCCGGATGACCTCGTGCCGGACGGTGGCCGTGGAGTCGAGCGAGTCGTGCTGGGTGAGCACGCCGAGGCGCAGCCCGCCGGAGTGCGTGACCCGGCCGGTGTCGGTCTCCTCCACCTTGGCCAGCATCCGGATCAGGGTCGTCTTGCCGTCGCCGTTGCGCCCGACGACGCCGATGCGGTCGCCCTCGGAGACCCCGAGCGAGACACCGTCGAGCAGGGCACGGGTGCCGTACACCTTGCTGACGTTCTCGACATTGACCAGGTTGACGGCCATTTCTCTCCTGCCCAGGGGGACGATCGACCTTCCAGGGTAGTCGCGCCCGCCGACAGCCCCGTACGCCGCCGTCCGCACAGCCGTGCGCCCCGGGGACCCCACCGCGGTCCCCGGGGCGCCTGGGGCCTGCGTCAGCGGCGGGCCGCCGCCGAGCGGACCTCGGCCAGGAGGTCGTACATGACCTGGCCGGGGCACTCGGTGTCGAAGTAGTCGCGGTGGCCGCCGACCGTGTTGGTGTCCTTCTCGGTGCCGTTGACCGGGTTGGTGTACGTCACCCTCGCCTGCGGGTCGAGGCCCTTGAACCGGGATATCACCTGGATCAGCCGGATCAGGGAGGCCTTGGCCGCGTCCGTCGGGGGCTTCTCCTGGAGGTTGCCGATCAGGGCGATGCCGAGGGCGCCGGAGTTGTAGCCGACGGAGTGGAACGCGGTGACGAGGTCGCCGTCCGGATCGAAGGCGGGGATGCCGTCGTCGCCGGAGTAGCGGCCCTCGTAGACGGTGCCCGCCTCGTCGATGAGGAAGTGGTAGCCGATGTCGCCCCAGTCGTTGGTGATCGCGTGGTACTCGTACATCGCGCGCACCGTCGCGGCCGGGTCGGGGTCGTCGTTCGGCGTCGCGGTGTGGTGGACCGTGATGACCTGGAGCGGGTAGTACACCTCGGGCGAGTTGACCTTGCCGTCCTTGTACCGCTTGGACTCGTCGGCGCCCCAGGCCGCGCGCGAGAGGTAGCCGACGCCGCGCACGCGCGTGGGCTCGCTCGGCACCCGGACCGTGCGGTCGGGGCCGTCGGTGGTGTCGATCGCCAGCGAGCGCACGCCGTCGATGCCGCTCGGCGCCCTCAGCTCGTAGACCTTGGCGTCGCCGGCGGCGACCAGGGCCGTGCCGCCGTCCTCGACAGCCGCGCAGCCCCCGGTCAGGTCCTGCCAGTCGCCGTTCGCGAGCCGGATGGCGGCGCCCTCCTTCGCGCCGGACCAGCGCACTCCCACATAGGAGGCGGCGAAGGCGGTGGTGGCCTCGCCGGTGCCGGTGGCGGCCTCGGTCCGGGTGGCCGGGAACTTCTCCGGCGTCGTGCCCGAACCACCGGATCCGGAGGCGGAGTCGTCCGGCTCGCCGGAGTCGGCGGCGGCGAACACCATCGGCGTGAGCGCGGCTCCGGCGGCCACCGCCCCGCCCGCGGCGATCATGCCGCGCCGGGACAGGGAGCGCTTTCTACGGTGAGACGGCTGGATGGGTGTGGGGGATTCGGACACAGGAGTGTCCCCTTCCAGATGGCACTTGACGGTGAACCGGGCACACTGGCCCGACAGTTGAAACGTCAAGCGACCCTATTCGCCCCAACAGCCCCACGGGTACTGCGATCGCAGTACTTCCGTGTGGAGATCGAGCGAAGAACGCGTACTTGTGAGTACGGCGTCACGCTCCGGCGGCGCGCACCACCGTGGCGCCCTGGGCGGGCCCCGACGCGGTGCGCACCGCACGGCAAGTGCCGGACGTGCGCAGGGTGTCGGCGACCTTCACGGCCGACTCGGCGTCCCGGGCGAGGAACGCCGTCGTCGGGCCCGAGCCGGAGACCAGCGCCGTCAGCGCGCCCGCCGCGAGGCCCGCGGCGAGGGTGTCGGCGAGCTCCGGGAACAGGGAGAGCGCGGCGGGCTGGAGGTCGTTGGAGACGGCGGCGGCGAGCGCGTCCGGGTCGCCCTTGGCGAGGGCGTCGAGCAGCGGCTGGGAGGCCACGGGCTCGGGGATGTCGGTGCCCTCGCCGAGCCGGTCGAACTCACGGAAGACGGCGGGCGTCGACAGCCCCCGCGAGGCCATCGCGAACACCCAGTGGAAGGTTCCGCCCACATCGAGCGGGCGCAGCTTCTCGCCCCGCCCGGTGCCGAGGGCCGCGCCGCCGACCAGGCTGAACGGCACGTCGCTGCCCAACTCGGCGCAGATGTCGAGGAGTTCCTCGCGGGAGGCGTTCGTGCCCCACAGCGCGTCGCAGGCCAGCAGCGCGCCGGCGCCGTCCGCGCTGCCGCCCGCCATGCCGCCGGCGACCGGGATGTCCTTGGCGATGTGCAGATGCACGTCGGGGGCGAGGCCGTACCGCGCGGCGAGCGCCTCGGCCGCGCGGGCCGCGAGGTTCGTACGGTCGAGGGGGACCTGGTCGGCGTCGGCGCCGTCACAGGTGACGCGCGGGCCGCCCGGCGAGGGGGTCACGGTGACCTCGTCGTAGAGGCCGACGGCGAGGAAGACGTTGGCGAGGTCGTGGAAGCCGTCCGGGCGGGCGGCGCCGACCGCGAGCTGGACGTTGACCTTGGCCGGGACGCGTACGACGACGCTCGCGCTCACTTACTCGGACCCCTCGTGCTGCTTGTTCTCGGCGATGGCTGCGAACTCCTCGACCGTCAGGGACTCGCCGCGGGCCTGCGGGGAGACACCGGCGGCGACCAGGGCGGCCTCGGCGGCGGCCGCCGACCCGGCCCAGCCGGCGAGGGCGGCGCGCAGCGTCTTGCGGCGCTGGGCGAAGGCCGCGTCGACGACGGCGAAGACCTCGCTCCTCGCGGCGGTGGTCTTGATCGGCTCGGTGCGCCGGGTCAGCGCCACCAGCCCGCTGTCGACGTTCGGCGCGGGCCAGAAGACATTGCGTCCGATGGCGCCGGCCCGCTTGACCTCGGCGTACCAGTTGGCCTTGACCGAGGGCACGCCGTACACCTTCGAGCCGGGTGCGGCCGCGAGCCGGTCGGCGACCTCCGACTGCACCATGACGAGGGTGCGTTCGATGCTCGGGAAGGTCGCGAGCATGTGCAGCAGGACCGGGACGGCCACGTTGTACGGGAGGTTCGCGACCAGCGCGGTGGGCGGCGGGCCGGGCAGCTCGCCGACGTGCATCGCGTCGGAGTGCACCAGCGCGAAACGCCCGGCGCGCTCGGGCATCCGGGCCGCGACGGTGGCGGGCAGCGCGGCGGCCAGGACGTCGTCGATCTCGACGGCGGTGACCCGGTCGGCCACCTCCAGCAGGGCGAGGGTGAGGGAGCCGAGTCCCGGGCCGACCTCCACCACCACGTCGTCGGGCCGCACCTGCGCGGTGCGGACGATTCGGCGGACCGTGTTCGCGTCGATGACGAAGTTCTGGCCGCGCTGCTTGGTGGGACGTACACCGAGGGCGGTCGCCAGTTCACGGACGTCGGCGGGGCCGAGGAGGGCGTCGGGGGTCGGGCTGCTCACCCGACAAGGGTACGGGGCGCCGCGGGGCCGGCCCGCCCCTCACCTGTGCAGCCGCGATCCGCAGTGCGGCCAGGGACTGGTGCCCTGCCGCACGTACAGCTTCTTCGCCCGCATCGTCTGCTCCTCCGCCGGGGCGTCCTGCGGCCGGCCCTTGCCGCCGAGGTCGCGCCAGGTGTGGGTGTCGAACTGGTACAGCCCGCCGTACGTCCCCGACGAGTCCACGGCGTCCGCCTGTCCCCCGGACTCGCACGCCGCGAGCCCGTCCCAGTTCAGCCGGCCCGCGCCGCTCACGGACGTCGGCAGGGGCTTCGTGCCCACCTTCACCACCTGCGTCTGCGGCTCGCGCACCACCTCGGTCCTGATCCGCCGCGGCTTCTGCCGCACGCCGTTGACCGTGCGCAGCGTGTACGTCATCCGCCGCAGCCCCGCCTGCCCCGCCCGCTCGACGACCTCCGTGCCCTTGAAGACGGCGGGGTCGTCGACGCGCTCCACCGCGAACGGGATCGCCTCGTCGCGGATCTCCTTGCGCCCGGTGATCCGCAGCACGGTGACCGTCTGCCCGTCGCGCGGGAAGCTCTCCAGGGGGACGGAGGTGGTGTCCTGCCCGCGCAGGGTGATCCCGGCCTGCTCCACGACCTCGCCGACGCTCGCGGCGTTCGTCCGGATCGTGCGCGCCCGGCCGTCCGCCATGACGGTCACCGCCCGTTCGGTGCGCACGTCCAGCGCGAGGCCCTGCCGCCCGATGCGCCGGGAGCGCGACGTCGACAGATACGCGCCCTCCGCGCGCACTCCCAGCTGGGTGAGCGCTGCCTCCACCGTCCGGGCGGTCGTCCACACCTCGCGCTTCTGGCCGTCGATGGTGAGCCGCACGGGGCGTCCGTAGTGCACCGCGACCTCGTCGCCGTTGCCGAGCCCCGCGCCGGGAGCGGGCGCGACCATGTCGTGTGCCCCGACGTCGACGCCCTCCTCGGCCAGCAGGTCGCCGACGTCGTCCGCGAAGGTGTGCAGGGTGCGCGGCCTGCCGCCGTCGACGCTCAGCTCGACCGCCTTGTCCTTGGCCACGAAGGCGCTGGTGCCGCCCGCGAGGAACGCGACGACCAGTGCCTGCGGGACCAGCTTGCGCATGGTGGCGTCGCCGCGCTCCGCGGCCCGCGCCCGGCGCCGGTGCGCGGCACGTCGGCCACTCCTGGGGCGCGCGACGGGCGCGTGCGCCGCTTCGGCGATCTCGTACGCGGGCCGGTAGGTGTCCTCGTACGCCGCGTACGACTGGTGCGGGGCATACCGGTCGTAGCCGGTTGCGTAACTGTCCGTACGCGACGCGTACGGCGCCGGCACCCCGTACGCCAGCGTCTGCGCGCTGTACGGGTCGAAGCCGCCGTACCCCGGCGGCTCATGGGCCGGGGTCGGGCCGTACGTCTCGAACTGCGCGTTGCTCACGACGACACGCTCCACCGGAGGGGTCCGTTTCGGGCCACAGAACCTAGCGGAGGGGTCGGAACTCTCCAAAGCGACTCGACTACGCAGCGTGGCCGTCGGTCGGTGGTGAGCCCGCGCGAGCGTTACCGCGCGGTTATCGGTCAGTAGCCGAAGGCATGTGCCGTGTTCGTCCCGAGGGCCGTCGCCAGCGTGTCCTCGTCGATGCCCCGCACGGCCGCCAGGGCGCGCACCGTGATCGGAATGAGATACGGCGCATTGGGCCGTCCGCGGTACGGCACCGGCGTGAGGAACGGCGCGTCGGTCTCCACCAGGAGCAGCTCCAGCGGGGCGATCGCCACCGCGTCCCGCAGATTCTGGGCGTTCTTGAAGGTGACGTTGCCGGCGAAGGACATGAAGTACCCGGCGCGGGCGCACACCTGCGCCATCTCCGCGTCGCCGGAGTAGCAGTGGAAGACGGTCCGCTCGGGAGCGCCCTCCTCCTTCAGGACGCGCAGCACGTCGGCGTGGGCGTCGCGGTCGTGGATGACGAGCGCCTTGCCGTGCCGCTTGGCGATCTCGATATGGGCCCGGAACGACGCCTCCTGCGCCTCCTTGCCCTCGGGCCCGGTGCGGAAGTAGTCGAGGCCGGTCTCGCCGACGCCCTTCACCTGAGGGAGTGCGGCGAGGCGGTCGATCTCCGCGAGCGCCTCGTCGAGCGCCCGCGCACCGCCCGGCTCACGCGCCCCCTGCCGCGACCAGCCGTCGGGGTCGCCGTGCACGATGCGCGGCGCCTCGTTGGGGTGCAGCGCGACGGTGGCGTGCACGGCGTCGTACTGCGCCGCCGTCTCGGCCGCCCATTGCGAGCCGCGCACGTCGCAGCCCACCTGCACGACCGTGGTCACCCCCACCGACGCGGCCTTGTCCAGCCCCTCCCGCACGGTGCCGGACTGCATGTCGAGGTGGGTGTGCGAGTCGGCGACCGGTACCCGGAGCGGCTCCGGGAGCGGCGGGGCGGCGTGCTTGTCGGCGGCGTTCGAAGGCATGCCCCGATCCTACGAAAGGGGCATGCCCCGCCGGCCGGGCGCTCGGCTCAGCTCGCCTTGCGGTGGAAGACGTGCAGCAGATCGGACAGATGCCAGTGGTGGTGCGGCTCGGCCGGCGCCGACTCGCTCTCCGCGTCCGCCTTCGGCTGGGTCGGGACCGGGGCGGGGCGGTGCAGGGAGTTCTGCACGGAGGACACCTGCCCGGCGGCCATGATCCGTACGATGTGCCCGTCGCAGTTGTGGCACGTGGGCCGGCTGAGCGGGGACGGGACGACCTGGCCGTTCGCCACGTACATCACGAACTCACGGCCGTCGCCGTCTGTGTGGTGCTCTATCTCGTACGACTGCTCCCAGCCATGCCCGCAGCGCATGCAGGCGAACGAATACGACTCGTGGACGACGGCGGTCGCGGCGCTGCGAAGGCCCGTGGTCTGCTGTGCGATCTCACTCATGCCAGCTCCTGTGGTCCGCTGGGTGGGACGGGTCACGTCCCACAACCCAGTGGACTCCTCCGCAGGAGTGAACGCACGCAATCTGTCCAGTGTTGGCGCCGACTTGTACGTTCCTTGCCGTTGGGCCCGGTCTGCTTTACCCCGCCATGGGGCGCACGCTCATGCGATATACGCCCTGCTCACACGGCGTTTCACGCCCCCGCGTTCTTCGCCGCCACGACGGCGTCGAACACCTCCCGCTTGGGCAGTCCGGCCTCCGCCGCCACCGCCGCGATGGCCTCCTTGCGGCGCTCCCCGGCGTCTTCGCGGACGCGAACCCGGCGCACCAGCTCCTGCGCGTCGAGTTCCTCCGGCCCCTTCTCCGGAGCCCCCTCGACGACGACGGTGATCTCCCCGCGCACCCCCTCGGCGGCCCACGCCGCGAGCTCCCCGAGCCCGCCCCGCTTGACCTCCTCGTACGTCTTGGTCAGCTCCCGGCACACGGCGGCCCGCCGCTCGGTACCGAACACCTCGGCCATCGCGGCGAGGGTGTCGTCGAGGCGGTGCGGCGCCTCGAAGTAGACGAGCGTGCGCCGCTCCCCGGCGACCTCCTTCAGACGCGACAGCCGCTCCCCTGCCTTGCGCGGCAGGAACCCCTCGAAGCAGAACCGGTCGACGGGCAGCCCGGACAGCGCGAGCGCGGTGAGCACGGCGGACGGCCCGGGCACGGCGGTGACCTTGATGTCCTTCTCCACGGCCGCCGCGACCAGCCGGTACCCGGGGTCGGACACCGACGGCATCCCCGCGTCGGTCACCAGCAGCACCCGCGAGCCCGCGAGCAACGCCTCGACCAGCTCCGGCGTACGGGCCGACTCGTTGCCCTCGAAGTACGACACGACCCGACCCGCCGGCTGCACGCCGAGCGCCTGGGTGAGGCGCTTGAGCCGCCGGGTGTCCTCGGCCGCGACCACGTCCGCGCCCGCCAGTTCCTCGACGAGCCGGGGCGGGGCGTCCTTGACGTCGCCGATGGGGGTGCCTGCCAAAACAAGGGTTCCTGTCACGTTTCCATCCTCGCAGGGCGCATCCGCGCGACTCCCACAGACGTGTTCCCTACGATGGCGCGGTGACCAGTACAGCGTCGTCGATGGACTCCACGGACCTCCAGCAGGGCCAGGCACCGCACGAGCAGCGGCCGTCGTGGCAGCAGCGGCTGCGCCGATTCGGCTACACGGCGGCGCCGAGAGGCGACGTACGCGACCAGCTCGTGCCTCCCTACGTCCGGCCCAGCCCGCGGATGTGGCAGTTCCTCGGCATCTCGCAGCCGCTCGCCGAGCGGGTCGCGCGCTGGTCGGCGTGGGGCGGTCCGCTGCTGGTGACGCTGCTCGCCGGGGTGCTGCGGTTCTGGAACCTGGGCAACCCGCGGAAGGTGATATTCGACGAGACGTACTACGCGAAGGACGCGTGGGCGCTCGTCCACCGGGGCTTCGAGGTCGACTGGGACAAGAACGCCAACGACCTGGTCCTGCGGCTCGGCGACCAGGTGCCGATCCCGACGGACGCCTCCTACGTGGTGCATCCGCCGGTGGGCAAGTACGTCATCGGGCTCGGCGAGCTGATCTTCGGGTTCAACCCGTTCGGCTGGCGGTTCATGACGGCACTGCTCGGCACGCTCGCGGTGCTGATGCTGTGCCGCATCGGCCGCCGTATCTTCCGCTCGACGTTCCTCGGCTGCCTCGCCGGCACGCTGATGGCGGTGGACGGGCTGGCGTTCGTGATGGCGCGCACCTCGCTGCTCGACGGGGTGCTGATGTTCTTCGTGCTGGCGGCGTTCGGCTGCCTGGTCATCGACCGGGACCGGGCCCGCGAGAGACTCGCCGCCGCGCTGCCCGTGGACGCCGACGGGCGGGTCCGCCCCGACGCGCACGTCGCCGAGACCCTGCGCCTCGGTTGGCGCCCCTACCGCTGGCTGGCCGGTCTGATGCTGGGCCTGGCCATCGGCACCAAGTGGAACGGCCTGTACTTCCTGGTCGCGTTCGGTCTGCTGACGGTGCTCTGGGACGTCGGCGCCCGCCGGGTCGCGGGCGCGCACCACCCGTACACGGCGGTGATCAAGCGCGACCTGGGGCTCGCCTTCCTCGCGACCGTGCCGGTGGCGATCGTCACCTACCTGGTGTCCTGGACGGGCTGGATCCTCTCCTCCACCGACGGCAGCGGCGGCTACTACCGCGACTGGGCGACCGCCAACGGCCGCAGCAGCAGCTGGTCGTGGCTGTTCCCCGACTGGTGGCTGAGCCTGTGGCACTACGAGCACCAGGTGTACGAGTTCCATGTGGGCCTGTCGTCCCCGCACACCTACCAGTCCAACCCGTGGAGCTGGATCGTCGCCGGCCGCCCGGTGTCGTACTTCTACGAGTCCCCCACCCCGGGCAAGGACGGCTGCCCGGTCGACGCGGGTGAGAAGTGCGCCCGCGAGGTACTGGCCCTCGGCACCCCTCTCCTGTGGTGGGTGGCCGCCTTCGCCCTCCTGTACGTCCTGTGGCGCTGGCTCTTCCGCCGCGACTGGCGCGCGGGCGCGATCGCCTGCGGCATCGCCGCCGGCTACCTCCCCTGGTTCCTCTACCAGGAACGCACCATCTTCTTCTTCTACGCCGTCGTCTTCCTCCCCTTCCTCTGCCTGGCCGTGGCGATGCTCCTCGGCGCGATCATCGGCCCACCCGGCTCCAGCGACACCCGCCGCGTGGCAGGCGCAACGGGCGCGGGCGTCCTGGTCCTCCTGATCGCCTGGAACTTCATCTACTTCTGGCCCCTCTACACCGGCCAGGCAATCCCGATCGACGACTGGCGGTCGCGGATGTGGCTGGATACCTGGGTCTAGCTGGAGAGACATGTCATGAGGGCGCGGCATTCAGCCGCGCCCTCATTGGTTGTTGTTGGTCATTGATGGCTGTCGTCGGTCCCCTCGGACGGCCCGAGCACGGCCCAGCACTTGGCTTAGGCAGATTGACAGCGGGCCGTCCCTAGCAGCTCTGACCAGCCCATTGGTGGCTGAAGATCCGCTTTCAGATCCTCTGAGTTGCCGATCCGAGGAAGGCGACGGATCCTCCTACACGAGCGCGCCCGAACCCTGTGGGTCCGGGCGCGCTCGTGTAGGAGGACAAACTGGCGCGCGACAAGACCGGCTCTTAACTCCGACCAAGGACTCGCACAGAAATGGCACTTGCCCAGGACGTTCGCTAACTACGTTTGCGGCGGCAGGATGTCGGCCACACAAGGACAAGTGCAGACATCTGCCCTGTGCCCGCGGTGGGTTACTGCGCCTCGCTGTGCAAGTGCCTTAGATACGGCTGCCAGTGTGGCCTTCACCGATCACGGGCTGGCCCGGCGTGTCAGAATTCACACGTTGCGACGGGGAGGGGGATGCCATGTCCGGTAGGCCTGCGGCGTTCATGAGCTACGTCCGTTTCAATGACGAGCACGATGACGGTTTGCTCACCCAGCTCCGGGAGCGGCTGGGCACCGAGGTCCGGGCGCAGACCGGCGAGGAATTCTCCATCTTCCAGGATCGCAACGATGTCGCCTGGGGCCAGAACTGGCAGCAGCGCATCGACGAGGCGCTGGATGAGGTCACGTTGTTACTTGTCATCATCACGCCGAGCCTGTTCCGCAGCCCGGCCTGCCGGGCGGAGGTGGCACGGTTCCTAGAGCGGGAGGGGGAGCTGGGCCGCTCGGACCTGATCCTTCCTGTGTATTACATCGGCGCTCGGGAGCTGGACGATCCTGTGCTGCGCGAGGCCGACGAGTTGGCCCAGATGTTGGCCTGCCGCCAGTACGCCGACTGGCGGGAGTTGCGGTTCGAGCCGTTCACCTCACCGATGGTGCGCAGGGCCCTTGCGCAGTTAGCGTCGCGCATGCGGGATACGTTCTGGCATCCGCCTGCCACCACTCTGACGCGCTCCGGCAGGAGTGCGGAGGCCACTGGAGCAGCGGCCGGGTCCACGGAGCAGACGGATGGTACGGCCCAGGCCCCGGTCACGGCCAAGGCCGAGCCGCCGACGCATGTGGTGGACCCCTATCACCGGGGGGACTTCACCACGGTCAGTGCGGCGATTAGCGCCGCGAAACCTGGTGACCGGATCCTGGTCCGGGCGGGCCTGTACGAAGAGGGCCTGGTGGTCGACAAGCCTCTGGAAATCCTCGGCGACGGCCCTGTCGCGGACATCCAGATCCGCGCCAGCGACGCCGCCGCGCTGGTGTTCCGGACCAGCATCGGCCGGGTCACAAACCTGACCCTGCGCCAGACCGGCGACAAGTGGTACAGCGTGGACATCACCCAAGGGCGGCTGGAGCTCGAAGGCTGCGACATCAGCAGCCAGGGCCTCGCCGGCGTCGTCATCCGCGATGGCGCCGACCCTCGCCTGCGCCGCAACCAGATCCACGACAGCAAGCAGGGCGGTGTCTTCGTCCGAGACGGCGGCGCGGGCACACTGGAGGACAACGACATCTTTGGCAACACCTTGTCGGGTGTGGAGATCAAGACGGGCGGCGACCCCATCCTGCGCCGCAACCAGATCCGTAACAACAAGCAGGTCGGTGTCTTCGTCCTAGACAGCGGCGCGGGCCTGCTGGAAGACAACGACATCTCCGGCAACACCTTGTCGGGTGTGGAGATCAAGACGGGCGGCGACCCCATCCTGCGCCGCAACCAGATCCACGACGGCAGGCAGAGCGGCGTCTACGTCCATGACGGCGGCGCGGGCCTGCTGGAAGACAACGACATCTCCGGCAACACCTTGACGGGTGTGGAGATCAAGACAGGCGGCAACCCCATCCTGCGCCGCAACCAGATCCGTAACAACAAGCACGGCGGCGTCTACGTCCATGACGGCGGCGCGAGCCTGCTGGAAGACAACGACATCTCCGACAACTTCCCGACGGGTGTGGAGACCAAGACAGGCGGCAAGCCCATCCTGCGTGCCAACCGGATCAATCGCAACGCATTCGAGGCTGTTTGGATCCACGAGAGGGGCTGCGGCGTAGTCGAGGACAACGACCTGACGGCCAACACCAATGGCGCGTGGGACATCGCGGAGGAATGCGAGGACGACGTTACCCGGGCCCGAAATAAGGAATAAATGGCTGCGCACACCCCGAGGGCCCGAGCCCGCCATATCACGAACTAGCGCAGCTCGTGCGAGAAGCCGTCGACATCCCGCCGTGGTGAGCCGTAGCGAATGGGCGTCACAATCCCACGTGCGGGTAGATTAGCCCCAATTCCGGCTTCAATCCCGGCATTCAATGAACACTACACGGCGGAATCTTTCTCCTGTGCCGTCGAAGGAATGTTCAATTCTTCACCCAGCCCCGCGATACTGACCAAGTATTCCATAAGGATATAGGGGCCAGACTTGATTCCCTCGTAGTCTACTTCTACATCATCGAAGTCAGAGTTGATGCCGGCCTCGATTGAGCCCCAGAAGACGCCAAGGCAACGCACACACTCGACAGCTGCCAACAGAAGATCACTTCGCACCTCGAATTCCGGGTCTACAAGAAGCTTCGGCAGCTCATGTGCAATCTCATGTCGATGCTTTCGAATTTCCTCAAGCGTGTCAACCTGGCGGTCTGTCAATGCCCTCATGTCAACCAGCCAGGCACAAGATGCCAAGTACCTGCTTCTCGGATTTAGGGCTAGCACCGAGTCGCCGTATCGCCTCTCGTCATACTGATGCACTCCACCCTGGAAGCCGCACCAGAAGAAGTCGTGCACCTTGTCGACGATCTCGGACTTGATCAACTCGTAGGCGGAGAGGAACGAGCCGGCCCTCATCAACGTGGACGCCGCCTCCGGGGCCAACTTGGCGCTCAGTTCGTCCGCATCCATGAGCATTACCGTGACAGTCAACTGGTGGTCTGTCGAGCCGTTTTGCGGCGTGCCCAAACGACTCCTGTTCTGCGGGGTCAAAGGCAATCACGTGCGCGTGAGCAACTTCAACGATTACCACTGGAAGCGTGCCCTGGCCGCCGCACATGTCATCCCCGCTAAGCAACAGGGCGAGCGGTACACGTCGGCCCCGGAACACGGCATGCACGCCCTCAGACACTTCTATGCCTCGGTACTACTGGACGCCGGCGAGAGCATCCGGGCCCTGAGTTCCTACCTCGGTCACAGCGATCCGGGGTTCACGCTTCGGACGTACACCCACCTCATGCCGAGCAGCGAAGGCAGAACCCGCAGGGCTGTTGACGACGTGTACGGCATCTAGAGGCTGCGTGCGCTACAGTCACTCTCGTGGCAGTAGCGCACGCCACTCGCCGTCGTCGTCCCACCCACGCAGGGATTGACGTGATCGGCCAAGGTCTCTCGGGATCCGCTCCTTCTGCATACCTCTGCGGACAGGCGTGGGATGTCTGGAGAGAGTTTTCGATGGGGCGTACACGCCAGCAGTCCACAGCCGCGAAGAAGGCTCGCGCTCTACAACGCGCCAGCGGCTTGAAGTACACCGTCGCGCTACGAGCAAGTACCCACGCCAGCGCCAGCCCTGGGGCACCGCGGCGCATCCTTTCGGTGGCCAGTGAATGGCATGCGACCCGCGGCGGGGTGAGCGTTCTGAATCAAAGTCTGTGTACTGCGCTGGCTACGGCGGGAGCCGAGGTGTTTTGCCTGGTTCCTTCCTCGTCAGAACGTGAACGTGCGAGCGCCAACGCAGTTGGCGTGCACCTGGTTACCCCCGCCGCGGTGGCAGGAATGTCGGAGCACACGGCCCTGATGCGTAAGCCGAAGCTTCCGAAGGGCATCATCCCTGACGCGATCATCGGTCACGGCAGGATCACCGGCCCCGCGGCGACGGTGCTAGTTGAGGACCACTATCCGTCGGCGGCGCGGCTGCACTTCGTTCACGTGGCGCCAGACCAAATCGAGTGGCACAAACTCGACCGTACCGACGACGCTGCCGAGCGAGCGGAGCAGCGAGCATCACTGGAACTCAACTTGGCGCGCAAGGCCACCCGCACATTCGCAGTAGGACCGATGCTGGCGTCCTGGCTTCACCGCGATCTGTCCGTGTACCAGAACACGCCGCCGCCAGTGCGATTCGATCCAGGCTTCGACATCACAGAGGGAGTGAGGCGCCAACCTCCCCCCGGAGTACCTCAGATCCTTATGACAGGACGCATGGAGGACGCACCCCTCAAAGGTTTGGACATCGCAGCGAAGGCAGTAGGTCAGGCCATTCGGCTGAGCCCCATCGCGGACCAATGGGAGCTGCTGGTGAGAGGAGCGCCAACTGGAGGGTCCGGAACTCTCCGAGACCAAGTGTTGACCTGGGTGGATCACCGCGCCGTACACGTCACGGTACGTAACTACTCCACGACGTTCGACGCAGAACGAGAGACCCGACGAGCAAGCCTGGTTGTCATGCCCTCTCGGGCGGAAACCTTCGGGCTTGTGGGACTTGAGGCCATTCGCGCCGGAACCCCTGTGCTGGTGAGCAGCAGGAGTGGGCTTGGCATGTTGTTGCGAGAGGTGCTGGCCAAAGAGGCAGATCGCTTCGTTGTACCTGTGGCGAACGGTGACGAAGACGATGTTCTCCAGTGGGGTCATGCGATCGCTGCTGTCATGCGGGACCGGGGAGCGGCATTTGCCGCGGCTGAGCAGTTGCGGCAAGTCATGGCCCGCCAGCGGTCATGGGCCGCGGCAGCCCAGCTGGTGCTGGATGCCGTGCCTTCGTAGATGACGGCCCAGGGACGGCCCTGGCCCCCCCGACAGGCTCCCGCCCAAAGTCGTACGCGCTGGTCGGGGGCCTACGGGGCTGGATCACACACACTTCATCTACTTCTGGCCCCTGTACACGGGCCAGGCAATCCCGATCGACGACTGGCGGTCGCGGATGTGGCTGGATACCTGGGTGTAGTGAGCACGAATCGGTCACACATTCGGACAACAAAAGGAAACAACTCCCACTGGTTTCCCGCATGTCACTTACAGTGCGGGGGACATAACGGGGAGGGGCCATGCCCAAGGGGGTCAAGGTCGCCGTCATAGGCGGCGTGTTCGCGGTGATGGTGGGCGGAGCCGGCTACGGCGCCTACAACATCGTGTCGGCATTGAACGGCGGTGGGGCGACGGGGTCCGCGGGCCCCGCGCCCGAGCGGACCGGGCCGCCGAGTGCGGAGGAGGTCGAGGACACCACGACCAAGTTCTTCGCCGCCTGGGAGAAGGGCGAGGCCGCGCAGGCCTCGACGTACACGAACAACGACGCGGCCGCCCTGGCGCTGCTGTCCGCCTACGGCGAGAACGCCCACATCACCGGCGTGACGATCACGCCGGGAGCGGCGCGCGGCACCACCGTGCCGTTCACCGTGAAGGCCAAGGTGTCATACGAGGGCAAGTCCAAGCCGCTCACCTACAAGAGCGAGCTCACCGTGGTCCGCGGCCGCACCACCAAGCGGGCCCTCGTCGACTGGCAGCCCACCGTCGTGCACCCGCAGCTGAAGCGGGACGACACCCTCGTCACCGGCGAGGCCGCGAACCCGCCCATCGAGGCCGTCGACCGCGACGGCGCCGTGCTGACGAAGGAGAAGTACCCCTCGCTCGGCCCGGTCCTGGACGCCCTGCGCGCCAAGTACGGCGACAAGGCGGGCGGCGAGCCCGGTGTCGAGCTGTCGATCCGGCATGCCGACGAGTCGCCGGACACCTCGCTGCTGACCCTGTCGAAGGGCAAGCCCGGCAAGCTGGAGACGACGCTCAGCGCGAGTGTGCAGGCGGCCGCCGAGACGGCCGTGAAGAAGTACGCCGAGTCCTCCGTCGTCGCCCTCAAGACCGGCACCGGCGAGGTGCTGGCGGTGGCGAACCATCGCGGCGACGCCTTCAACGCCGCCTTCGAGGGCCGCGTCGCACCCGGCTCCACGATGAAGATCCTTACCGCCGCGATGCTCATCGACAACGGCGTGACCACGATGAACGGCCCGGCGCCCTGCCCGCCCACGGCCACCTGGCGGAGTCAGACCTTCAAGAACCTCGACGGTCTGAAGCCCGACGAGAGCGCGAACGCCACGCTCGCCAACGGCTTCCTGCGCTCGTGCAACACGGCCTTCATCAAGCTCGTCGACGAGGACCCGCTCACCGACGCCTCGCTGATGAACGAGGCCCAGGAGCGATTCGGGCTCGGCCGCGACGACTGGAAGACCGGCATCGTCTCCTTCGACGGCAGCGTCCCCGCCTCCACCGGCCCGGACCGCGCGGCCAACGCCATCGGGCAGGGCCAGGTCCAGATGAGCCCGCTGAACATGGCGTCGGTCACCGCCACCGCGATCACCGGCGACTTCCGGCAGCCGTATCTGATCGCGCCCGCGCTCGACGGACGCCAACTGGCCACCGCCAAGGGCCTGTCGTCGAGCACCGCCGCCCAGCTGAAGCAGATGATGCGGCTGACCGCGACACAGGGCACCGCGAGGCCGGCCATGTCCGCCGTCGGCGGTGACATCGGTGCCAAGACCGGTTCCGCCGAGGTCGACGGCAAGGCCACCTCGGACAGCTGGTTCACCGGCTTCCGCAATGATGTGGCCGCCGCGGCCATGTCCCAGCAGGGCGGACACGGCGGCGACGCGGCGGGCCCGATTGTCGCAGCCGTGCTACGAGCGTCCGGCTGAACTTATCCGTCGCGGCACGGGACTCTAGGGTGGGCCTCGTCGTTGGTATGCGTGAGGTCGGCGGGGCGGCGGGGGCCCCTGAATACGCGAGGGAACGGAAAGCAGTGGGCAACAGAAGGCGCGTCGCCGAGCGACGGAAGACCAACCCCGCCGTGCTCGGCGGGATGATCGCCGTCGTCGTCGGCGGCGCCGGGTTCGGTCTCTACGCGCTGCTCGGCAGCGGCGCGGCGGCCGAGAACGGCCCCGAGTCGGGCTCCGGGCAGAAGTCCAAGTCCGTCAAGACCGGGCCGCTCTCGGCGACCGAGGTCACCACCGCGGCCCGTGACTTCCTCACCGCCTGGCAGGCCGGCAAGGTGACCGAGGCCGCCGCCGCCACGGACGACACCACCGCCGCCCAGGCCCTGCTGACCGGCTACACCAAGGACGCCCACATCAAGGACGTCACCCTGACCTCCGGCACCCGCGCCGGCGCGAAGGTCCCCTTCTCCGTGAAGGCCACGGTGTCGTACAAGGGCACCACCAAGCCGCTGACCTACGACAGCGCGCTGACCGTCGTACGGCGCGAGGAGGACGGCAAGCCGCTGGTCCAGTGGCACTCGGCGGTCGTCCACCCCGACCTCGAGGACGGCGACACCCTGGTCACCGGCGCGTCCGGCACCCCGCCGGTCAAGGCCCTGGACCGGGACGGCGGCGAGCTGACGGAGAAGGAGTACCCCTCGCTCGGGTCGGTCCTGGACGGGCTGCGCGAGAAGTACGGCGAGAAGGCCGGCGGCAAGGCGGGCGTCGAGCTCCAGGTGGTCCGGGGCAAGGAGTCCAAGAAGGCCGAGCTGTCCGACAAGACGCTGCTGGAGCTGAGCGAGGGCACGCCGGGCACGGTGAAGACGACGCTCAGCCCGTCGATGCAGGCCGCCGCGGAGCAGCAGGTCGCCGCGAAGGAGAAGGCGTCCGTGGTCGTGCTGCGGCCCTCGACCGGCGAGATCCTCGCGGTCGCGAACTCCTCGCACGGCTTCAACACCGCCTTCCAGGGCTCGCTCGCGCCCGGCTCCACGATGAAGGTCATCACCTCCTCGCTGCTGATCGAGAAGGACCTCGCGTCGGTGAACAAGGAGCACCCCTGCCCGAAGTACTTCACGTACGGGCACTGGAAGTTCCAGAACGACGACAAGTTCGAGATCAAGGGCGGCACCTTCAAGGCGAGCTTCGCCCGCTCCTGCAACACGGCCTTCATCAGCCAGGCGCCCGAGCTGGACGACGACAGCCTCACCAAGCAGGCCCAGCAGGTCTTCGGTCTCTCCCTGAACAACTGGTCCGTCGGCGTCTCCACCTTCGACGGGGCCGTCCCGGTGCAGTCGCAGGCGCAGATGGCGGCCGAGCTCATCGGGCAGGGCGGGGTGCGGATGAACCCGCTGAACATGGCGTCGGTGTCGGCGACCGTGAAGACGGGCACCTTCAGGCAGCCGTACCTGGTCTCCCCCGACGTCGACGGCCGGCAGCTCGCGAAGGCGTCGCGCACCATGTCCGCGGCCACGCTGTCCCAGCTGCGCGAACTGATGTCGTACACGGCGGCCTACGGCACGGCGGCGGAGGCGATGTCCGGGGTCGGCGGTGACGTCGGTGCCAAGACCGGCTCGGCGGAGGTCGACGGCCAGAAGAAGCCGAACGGCTGGTTCACGGCGTACCGCGACGACCTGGCGGCGGCCGGCGTGGTCCAGCAGGGCGGGCACGGCGGCGACACGGCCGGCCCGATCGTGGCGGCACTGCTGAAGTCTGGCGGCTGAGCCTCAGTGGTACGCGGCTGAACCTCAGTGCGGCACCGGTGCCTCGGCGGCCAGATAGGTCCGTCGCAGGAACCGCATCAACGCCTTCGTCTCGAACTGCACGACCGACACGCCCTGCGCGGAGTGGATCTCCACCACGGCCTGCACACGACCGCACGGCCACACCCGGACGTCTCCACTCCCCGCGGGGGCACGCAGTCCCTGTTCCAGGAGTGAGCGCGCGAAGCTCCACTCATGGGCTTCACGTCCGGGCAACCCGAGCCGCACCTCGCGGGGATCGGACTCCGGGTCGTACCGCAGCACCACCGGCACCGCGTCCTGGTCGACCGCCAGGCTGTCCGCGTCCGTGACGATATGGGCTCGCGCGTACTGCTCGACTACGGACATCGGTCGACCCCTTACGCTGCGCATCCTTTGCGAAAGCTGTACTTCCGCACCCCTTCCAATGTCGCATATTTCCTGAATTCTGCCCCCGGAGGAAAAGGGTGTCCTCTCGCAGTTCCCAGCTCCTCGCTCTTGCAAGGAGTTCGCAACAAGCCACTATCATCGAACGGTGCACGTACCTGACGGATTCATAGACGCCCCCACCTCCGCCGTGACCGGAGTGGTCGCCGCCGCCGCGGTCGCCGTGAGCCTGCGCGGCGCACGCCGCGAGCTCGACGAGCGCACCGCGCCGCTGGCCGGCCTGGTGGCGGCGTTCATCTTCGCCGTACAGATGCTGAACTTCCCGGTCGCCGCGGGGACCAGCGGACATCTCCTCGGCGGGGCGCTCGCGGCGATCCTCGTCGGCCCCTACACAGGGGTGCTGTGCGTCTCGGTCGTCCTGCTCATGCAGGGCATCCTGTTCGCGGACGGCGGTCTGACCGCCCTCGGCGTGAACATCACCAACATGGCCATCGTCACGACCGTCGTCGCCTACGCCGTATTCCGCGGCCTGGTGAAGGTGCTGCCCCGCAGCCGCCGTTCGGTCACCGTCGCCTCCTTCGTCGCCGCCCTGCTGTCCGTACCGGCGGCCGCACTCGCCTTCACGCTCATGTACGCGGTCGGCGGCACCACCGACGTCTCCATCGGCAAGGTCGCCGGCGCCATGGTCGGCGTGCACATCCTGATCGGCATCGGCGAGGCCACGATCACCGCCCTGACCGTCGGCGCCGTCGTGGCCGTGCGCCCCGACCTCGTGTACGGCGCCCGCGATCTGCGTCAGCGCCTTCAGCTGCGGGTGGGCGGCGAGCTGGTGGACGCGCCCGCCGCCGAGCCGGCCGTCCCGGTCGCCGCGCGTTCCCCGCGCAAGGTGTGGGTCGTCGGGCTCGTCACCTCCCTGGTGCTCGCCGGGTTCGTCAGCTTCTACGCGTCGGCGAACCCCGACGGCCTGGAGAAGGTCGCCGCCGACCACGGCATCGACAAGAAGACCGAGGACCACTCCACCGCCGACTCCCCGCTCGCCGACTACGGCGTCAAGGACATCACCGACGCCCGTCTGTCCGGCGGTCTCGCGGGCGTGATCGGCGTCGGTGTCACGGTGGTCGCGGGCAGCGCGGTGTTCTGGGCGGTGCGCAGGCGCCGTACGGACGACGTCTCGCCGTCGGGCACGAGCACCACCGCGGGTTCGAGCGCCTGACATGGGGACGGGGCACGCACACCGGCTCTACCGGCACGGGCACTCGCCCGTGCACGGTCTGCCGCCGCACACCAAGCTCGCCGCGACGTTCGCGTTCGTGGTCGTCGTGGTGTCGACGCCGCGGGAGGCGATGTGGGCGTTCGGCCTGTACGCCGTCCTGCTCGCGCTCGTCGCGTACGCCGCGCGGGTGCCGGCCGGCTTTCTGCTCAAGCGGCTGCTGATCGAGGTGCCGTTCGTCGCGTTCGCCGTGCTGATGCCGTTCGTGGCGGAGGGCGAGCGGGTCGAGGTGCTCGGCATGTCGCTGAGCGTCAGCGGGCTGTGGGGCGCCTGGAACGTGCTCGCCAAGGGCACCCTGGGCGTCGCCGCCTCCGTGCTGCTCGCCTCCACCACCGAGCTGCGTGAACTGCTGCTCGGCCTCCAGCGATTGAAGCTGCCGCCGCTCCTCGTGCAGATCGCGTCCTTCATGATCCGCTACGGCGACGTCATCGCGGACGAGATGCGGCGGATGCGCATCGCGCGGGAGTCGCGCGGCTTCGAGGCGAAGGGCGTGCGCCACTGGGGCGTCCTCGCGAAGTCGGCGGGCGCGCTGTTCATCAGGTCCTACGAGCGCGGCGAGCGGGTGCATCTGGCCATGGTCAGCCGCGGATACGCCGGTTCGATGCCGGTGATCGACGAGGTGACCGCGTCCCGGGCACAGTGGTCGTACGCCCTCGCGCTGCCCGTCGCCGCCCTCGTCGTCTGCGTGTTGGGATGGACCCTGTGAGTACCGCTTCTCTCGAGGTCTCCGGCCTCGCCTTCGCCTACCCCGACGGCCACCAGGCCCTGTTCGGCGTGGACTTCTCCGTCGCGCGCGGCGAACGGGTCGCGCTGCTCGGCCCGAACGGCGCCGGCAAGACGACCCTCGTGCTGCATCTCAACGGCATCCTGACCGGCGGCACGGGCACGGTGAAGGTCGCCGGACTGCCCGTCGGAAGGCAGCACATGGCGGAGATCCGGCGCCGGGTCGGCATCGTCTTCCAGGACCCGGACGACCAGTTGTTCATGCCGACGGTCCGCGAGGACGTCGCGTTCGGGCCGGCCGCGGCCGGGCTCAAGGGCGCGGAGCTGGAGGAGCGTGTCGACCGGGCGCTGGAGCGGGTGGGCATGGCGGAGTTCAAGGACCGCCCGCCGCACCACCTCTCCTTCGGGCAGCGGCGCCGGGTCGCGGTGGCGACGGTGCTCGCGATGGAGCCGGAGATCCTCGTCCTGGACGAGCCCTCCTCCAACCTCGACCCCGCTTCGCGCCGTGAACTGGCCGACATCCTGCGCTCGTTGGACGTGACGGTCCTGATGGTCACGCACGACCTGCCGTACGCCCTGGAGCTGTGCCCGCGCTCCCTGATCCTGAGCGAGGGCGTGATCGCGGCGGACGGCAGGACCGGTGACGTCCTCGCGGACGACGAGCTGATGCGCGCCCACCGGCTGGAGCTGCCGTTCGGCTTCGACCCGCGTTCCGTGACAATGGGCGCGTGACGCATCAAGAGGACGCCGGGTCGCTGCTCCTGGACGACCAGCTGTGCTTCGCGCTGTACGCCGCCCAGCGCGCGGTGACGGCCGCCTACCGCCCCCTCCTCGACGAGCTGGGCCTGACCTATCCCCAGTACCTGGCCCTGCTGTTCCTGTGGGAGCGCGGCGAGACGACGGTGAAGGACCTGGCCGGTGCCCTGAGGCTCGACTACGGCACGGTGTCGCCGCTGCTGAAGCGGCTGGAGTCGGCGGGCCTGATCCGCCGGGAGCGCGCGGCGAGCGACGAGCGCTCAGTGCTGATCGCGTGCACGGGGCGCGCCGAGGAGCTGAGGGAGCGCGCGGCGCATGTGCCCGGTTCCCTGCTCGCGGCCACGGGCCTTGAGGGCCCGGAGGTGGCGCGGCTGCGCGAGGAGCTGTGGCAGCTGGCGGCGAAGGCCGGGGCGGCTGCCGCACGCACCCGCTGATCTCGGGTTACCCGCGGTTGCTACCCCCTGGTAACGGCAGACTCCGTACCGACCAGTACCTTGTGCACGATGTACTTGTGCGCACTCTTTCCTGGGGCGCACTGTTCCGGGGGGAGGGCCACCCATGACAGCCGAGGGCACCGCCGTCGACACCCGTCCGACGAAGATCATGTACGTCGCCGAGGCCACCGCGCACGGCGGCCGGGACGGCTATGTCACCAGCCAGGACGGCCGACTCGAACTGAAGGTCGCGATGCCGCCCGCACTCGGGGGCGACGGCAACGGCACCAACCCCGAGCAGCTGTTCGCCGCCGGCTACAGCTCCTGCTTCCACAACGCGCTGATCCTCGTCGGCAACCGCGAGGGCTACGACCTCTCCGGCTCCACGGTCGCCGCGAAGGTCGGCATCGGCCCCAACAAGCACCGCGGCTACGGCCTCGCGGTCGCCCTCAGCGTCTCGCTGCCGGTGCTGGACGCGGACCTGGCGGAGAAGCTGGTGGACGCCGCGCACGAGGTCTGCCCGTACTCCAACGCCACCCGGGGGAACATCGACGTCACCATCCTGCTTGGGTAGAAGGGCACCCGCACAAGGCAGGACGAGGAGACGGACGTGGACGTGAACGGCACTGTCGCCGAGGGCTTCGAGCCGGTCAGGGACGCGTTCGTCCGGAACTTCGAGACGCTGGGCGAGCGGGGCGCGGCTCTCGCGGTGTACCGGGACGGCCGCAAGGCAGTCGACCTGTGGGCCGGCACGAAGGACGTCGACGGCACCGAGCCCTGGCAGCGGGGCACCGCGCAGGTCGTGCGCTCGGCGACGAAGGGCGTCGCCGCCGCCGTGCTCCTCGCCCTGTGGCAGCGCGGGCAACTGGACCTGGACGCGCCGGTCGCCGAGTACTGGCCGGAGTTCAAGGCCCGCGGCAAGGAGCGGGTGCTGGTCAGGCATGTGCTGAACCACCGGGCCGGGCTGCCGGTACTGGACCGCCCGCTCACCCCACAGGAGTCGCTGGACCCGCTGCGCGGCCCGGAGGCGGTCGCCGCGCAGGCACCCGAGTGGGAGCCGGGCACCGAGCACGGCTATCACGCGCTGACGTACGGCTGGATGCTCGACGGGATCGTGCGGCGGGTGACCGGCAAGGGCACCGGCGAGTGGATCGCGGACGAGATCGCCGGGCCGCTGGGTGCCGAGCTGTGGCTGGGACTGCCTGCCGCCGAGGAGGCGGCCGGGCGGGCGGGCCGGGTCGGGCGCGTCGAGGCGCCGGAGCCCGCGTCGGGGGCCGTCCTGAAGGCCCGTCCGAAGCGCTCGGTCACCGATGCCTACCAGGACCCCGACTCCCTCACCCGCCGGGCCTTCGCCGCGATCACCCCGTTCCCCGACCAGAACGACCCGGCGTACCGGGCGTCGGCGCTGCCCGCGACCAACGGCATCGCCACCGCCGACGGACTGGCCCGCGTCTACGCGGCGCTGATCGGCGAGGTCGACGGCGTACGGCTCCTCGACACGGCGACGGTGGAATCGGCGAGGGCCGAGGAGTCCTGCGGCCCGGACCGCGTCCTGGTCGTGAACACCCGTTTCGGCCTCGGCTACATGCTGCACGGCACCGCGTCGCCCCTGCTGGGCCCGGGCTCCTTCGGCCACCCCGGACGCGGCGGCGCCCTCGGCTTCGCCGATCCGGAGGCGGGAATCGCGCTCGGCTACGTGACGAACGGCTTCCGCAAGACGGTGACGGCGGACCCGAGGGCGCAGGGGTTGATACGGGCGCTGCGAACGTCCCTCGCGGGCTAGGAGCGCCGGTTCACACGTGAATCGGGTGCGATGTGCGCCCGGAAGCCGCGTCGATCTCGCCGTGCGCCTTCGTGAGCATCTGCATGGCGAGTTCGTTCAGTGCGCGGGCACCGGCGATCTCCTCCCCGACGCGTGGCTGATTGGAGTCCGTGTGGTGCCGCGCGGCGTGCCCGTGGGCCCGTACCTCGGTCCCGTCGGGCAGCCGCACCATGGCGACGGCCTTCGTGTGCTCGCCGTCCTCCATGAACTCCATCTCGACATGCCATCCCACTGCGGTGTGCATCATGACGATCACCTCCGGAAGTACTGCTTCCAGGGTGCGCCTGACGAGGGCGGCGGACTAGTCGGCTGCGGCGAATCCCCCGAGGCGACCGCAGCGGCCGCCGCGAGGGGACCGCGAGGGGACCGCGAGGGGACCGCGAGGGGACCGCGAGGGGACCGCAAGGGGACCGCGAGGGGACCGCGAGGGCTCCCCCCCCAGTCCGCCCCTGCGCACGATCTGTCCCTCTCTGCACCCCCGCCCCACCGGTCACACACCGGGACGAAGCCCGCAACTCGGGATCAGGTGAGACTCGGCACAGTCCCTTCGGCGGGCGGTCCCGGCCTGCTTCCATGGAGATGTCGCGCGCCGGCCCTGGCCCCGCCGCCACCGCCACGTCCCCTGTTAACCACTCCGGGCCACATGAAGGACATGCGCTGCTGCTTCTCCGCCCATCTCCCCGCTCTCGCAGCACTGTCGGCCTTCCCCGGCCCCTGCGAGGTGCTGCGCTCCGGTGCGCGCCTCGCCCCCGCCCTGCTGCGTTCGGCCTCCGCGGCCGTACGCCGGGTCCGCTCGTGGCACCCCGACGACCTCACCGCCGTCAATCTGGAACTGGTCACCCTGACCGAGGACACCGCCGTCATCACCTGGTACACCGGCATCCCCGGCACCGATGACGGCCTGGGCCACCCCCTGCCCGCGATCACCGAGGGCGAGGTCGTCTACGGCACCCACCCCGCGCGGCTGAACCGCTCCGCCTCCGAGGGCCGGGCGACCGCCCACCACCAGGTCGAACTCACCGACCTGGAGCCCGGGCAGACGTACTACTACCAGGCCCGTTCCAGGGGCGCTGCCGCCACGCCGACCCCGCTGCACCTGGTGCGCGGCAACGCCGTGGGCACCTCCGCGTTCGGACTCGGCTCGGGCGGCGGGCCGTACTCCTTCACCACCCCGCAGCCCCCGCCCGGCCGGCACCTGCTGTCGATCGCGCTCTGCAACGACCTGCACCTCGGCGAGACCACCGCCGGCCTGGTCGGCGGCATTCCCCTGCTGCGCGGCGTGGTCCAGCAGCCGGGCCGCGCGCCCTACCCGGAGCTGATGAGCCGCGCCCTGGTCGCCGAGGCCCGGCGGCGCGGGGCGGACCTGCTGCTGGCCGGCGGCGACATCTCGGCCGGCGGGTCGGCGCACGACCTCGGCGAGGCCCGGCGGATCCTGGACGGCTTCGGCGCGCACGGCGAGGACTACTTCGTCGTACGCGGCAACCACGACCGATCCCGGGACGATGCGTTCCGCACGACCTTCCAAGTGGGCGACGGGCCCGGGTACTTCTCCCGCGACCTCGGCGGGCTGCGGATCATCGGCCTCGACACCTACGCCAAGTCCGGCAACGGCGCCGACGCGGGCGGCCTCGGGGCCGAGCAACTGGCCTGGTTCCAGGGGCAGCTGCGGCAGCAGCCGGACCAGCCGACGCTGGTCTTCGGCCACCATCCGCTGACCGTGCGGGACTCCCTCTTCCCGGTGACCCGCGGCCAGTGCCTGGAGCGCCGCCAGGCCCGCGCCCTGGTCGACGCCTACGCCTCCGCGCCCGGCGTCTTCCTCCACCACGCCGGGCACACGCACCGCAACAAGCGGACCGTGCTGACGCGGGCCCCGCACGTCACCCATCAGGAGGTGGCCGCCGCCAAGGAGTACCCGGGCGGCTTCACCCTCGTGCGCATCCACTCCGGCGGCTATGCCCTCAACCACTTCAAGGCGGGCGACGTGGCGGCCCGGCAGTGGAGCGAGCGCAGCCGGCGGGTGGCCGCGGGCCTGTGGCCGCACCACGCGCTGGGCCGCTCGGTCACCGACCGCAACAGCGTGCGGGCGCACGACCTGTCCGGGGTCATGGCGCTCGCGGGCCGTGAATAGCGCGTGACCGTGCGTGCTCGTAGCCTCGGAGCATGGCGACCCTCTGGGACCTCATGCGGGACTGCATCCCCGACGACCACGCCCGGCAGGTCACCTCGCGCTACTACGTCGACGAGGTGATGGCCGCCCCCGGCGCGCCCGGGGTGGTGGTCGACCTGGGGTGCGGCCGCGGCACCTCGGCCGCGCTGTTCCGCAAGCACGACCCCGAGGTGCGGTGGATCGGCGTCGACATCGGCGACTCGCCGGAGGCCGGGCAGCGCACGGCCGGCGGCGACCCGGTGGTGCACTACGACGGCGTCCATCTGCCCCTCGGCTGCGGCTCGCTGCCGCTGGTCTACTCCCACCAGGTCTTCGAGCACGTCGCCCGGCCGCGCGAGCTGCTCGCCGAGATCGCCCGGGTGCTGCGGCCCGGCGGCCGCTTCATCGGATCGACGTCGCAGTTCGAGCCGTACCACTCCTTCAGCCTGTGGAACTACACGCCGTACGGCTTCCGCAGGCTGGTGGAGGAGGCGGGGCTGGTGCTGGAGGAGATCCGGCCCTCGCTGGACGGGGTGGCGCTGATCATGCGGAGCTACCTGGGCCGGCCGCCGGAGTACAGCCGGTACTGGGACACGCAGTCGCCGCTGAACGACGAGATCGACCAGTGGGCGCGGCACGGGCGCCGGCGGACGGCGCTGGTGAATCTGCGGAAGCTGACGTACTGCGGCCAGTTCGCGTTCCGGGTGGTCAAGCCGGCGCTCTCCTGATCCGGGACAACGCCTGAGGATCTAGAACAACGCCTCGATCCCGCCGATCAGCGGCAGCGGGGCGATCGCCAGGACCAGTGCCGTCACCGCAAGCCCCGGCCGGATGTCCCGCTTGCCCAGGAAGCCCGCCACCGCGGCGACGGGCGGCAGGAAGCAGAACACCAGGAAGCTCCAGTGCCAGCCCTCCTCGTTGGTGAGGAAGAGCAGGAGGGCCAGGTAGGCGGGGACGGCGCCCGCGGACATCATCCGGGCGCGGGAGAGGAACAGCTCAAGGTTCTCGCCGGAGGCGGGGAAGGACATCTCAGGCCACCACTCGGTTGTCGTAGCCGGCGGAGCTGGCCTCGGGGAACCCGTCGGCCGCCGAGAAGCCGTTGACCGCCGCGGACAGCACCACCCCGAGCCCTGTGATGGCCATCATGGTCGCGTCGAACGCCTTCACCAGCGCGGCGAACCTCTCGATCATCATGACGGCCTGGGCCGCCGCCAGGGCGAACATGGCGACGGACGCCGCCTGTCCGCCGATCGGGATGGCGTTGACGGCTGTGGCCGCCGCCATGTTGGCCATCCAGATGATCGCCATGTCCGCGAGGAAGACGACCCCGGCCTTCAGGAGCTCGGCGAACTGGAAGACCTCCTGGGCCGCCGCGTCGTAGCAGGTCCTCAGCGATTCGAAGGTCTCCTTGAAATCGTCGAGTTTCTTGCCGAACTCGTCGAAGTAGACCTTCGCGGCGTCATAGGCGTTGCCCTGCCAGGTCACGCCGACATTGGTGGTGCCCTTCTTCAGGTTCGCGGCCACCGAATCGCAGAACGTGCCGAGATTCGACCAGACCTCGGCGCAGTCCTTGTACTTGCTCCAGTCGCCGAGGACCCAGTTGTTGATCTCGCCGAAGATGTCGAAGCCGAAGAGGAGTTTCACCGCCTCCACCGCCACGGTCGAGGGGCTTCCCAGGTCCAGGACGGTGCCGAGGGTCTTCTGGACCGGGTTCATCTTGTACTCGTCGACGTGGCCCTGGCCGTAGCTGATCAGCGGGTTGTCGCTGTCCCCGGCCGGCGCCCTGAGAGCGGCGGACGCGTCCTGCGCGTCGGCGAAGTCGCTGCCGTTGCCGCCCCCGGCCGGCGCGCCCCCGCCGCCCTTGGAGCCCGGGTAGGTGGCGTCCATCTTCGCGGCCTGCTCGGTGTCCGTCTCGCGGTAGTACTTGGCGGACTTGGACAGTTCCGACTGGGAGGAATTGAGGACGCTCTGTGCTTTCCGCAGGGCCTTCTTGGCGGATTCCACGTACTGGTCGTGATCCCCCGCGACGAGATCCCAGAGCTGTCCGCCGACCGCCTTGTCGATCTGCGTGTTGTTGCCCGTGTATTCAACGGCTCTGGTCGCGCCGTCGGCGCCCCGTGACACGAGCGAGGCGAAGCCCTGGATCGCATCCGGCTCTACTTGAAAACCCACGGTCGTCTCCTGCCCCCGTCAGTACAGTGACCAGCCCCGGCCCTCGTGCCGGGACTTGTGGCCGGCGCCCGTTTCGGGCGTCGCGCGGCGTTCCTCGTCGATCTGCTCCTGCTCCGCCGCGATCGCGCGCCTGCCCTCGGCGGCCAGTTCCTCGCGCTCGGCCTCGGACAGCGCGGCCCACTTCTCCGCCATGGGGGCCGCCTGATCGACCAACTGGTCGGCGTACGCGGACACGTTCGCCGCATCGCGCAGGCCGACCCGCCCGGAGAGGACCTCCTGCGCCATCTCCTTCAGAGCGTCGCCGCCGTGCCCTGCGGCGAGGGTCTCCAGGGACTTGCGCAGCAGTCTCGCCTGCGCCGGGTCGCCCTGGGACATCTCCAGGAGTTCGGAGTCGTCGAATTGCTTTTCCGAGTCCGGCCTCTCGGCCACATGTCCTCCTTCGGGCAGATCACTGCTGCCGTTCACTTCGAACCCAGGGTGCCCGGCGCGACACCCCCGAAGTGATGCAATCACAGATCCGCCACATGCCCCGCGCGCGACGGATGTGTGACCGGACGCGACAGGAGGCCGCCTCGGGGTTCAACTCGCGTGCAGCATCAAGGCGATCCCGACGACCAGCAGCCCGGCCGCCGCGATCCGGGGCGCCCCGAACCGCTCCTTGAAGACGACCGCTCCGATGGCCGCCCCCACGAGGATCGACGACTCCCGCAGCGCGGAGATCGGGGCCAGTTCCGCCTTGGTCTGGGCCCACAGGACCAGCGCGTACGCGGCGACGGAGAGGGCCGCGCCCAGCAGTCCCAGCCAGGCGAACGGACGCAGCACAGCGAGCGTCTCGCCGCGCCAGCGCCACACCGCGTACGCCGGGATCGCCAGGCCCTCGATCGCCATCAGCCAGGCGATGTAGCCGAGGGACGAGCCGGAGGCCCGCACGCCAAGGCCGTCCACGACGGTGTACGCGGCGATGGTCAGCCCGGTCGCCAGCGCCGCGCCGATCGCCGCCCAGTTCGGCCGGCGTCCGCGCAGCCCCCACAGGGCGACGCCGGTGAGTCCCGCGCAGGACAGGGCGATCCCGGCGGCCCCCCAGCCGTTGGGCACCTCGTGTGCGAAAACGGCCGCGAACACGGCGACGACGAGCGGCGCGGTGCCGCGCGCGATGGGGTAGGCCTGCCCGAAGTCGCCCAGCTTGAAGGACTTCATCAGCAGCGCGAAGTAGACGATGTGGATGACGGCGGAGGCCAGCAGATACGGCCACGCGCGGGCCGCCGGGAAGGTCCCGAAGGGCATCAGCAGCAGCCCGATCAGCACCCCGCCGCCCGCGATGAGCGTGAACCCCACCAGCTTGTCGGTGATCTTGTGCGCGATGGCGTTCCAGCCGGCGTGCGTGACGGCGGCCAGCAGGACGGCGGAGGTGACCAGCGGGGTCACGGAGTCTGCTCGCGCACGTCCACCAGGGTCGCGCCGGCGTGGGCGACGAGGTCCTCGGGCGCCATCGGGAACACGGCGTGCGGGTTGCCCGCGGCGGCCCACACGACGTCGTGCTCCAGCAGCGAGCGGTCGGCGAGCACCCGCGTCCTCGTGAGGTGCCCGAAGGGCGGTACGCCGCCGATGGCGTACCCGGTCGTCTCCCGTACGACGTCCGCCTTGGCCCGCGTCACCTTCGCGGCCCCGAGCTCCTGCCGGACCCGCTCCAGGTCGACCCGGGAGGAGCCGTCCATGAGGACCAGCACCGGCACGCCGTCGGCCGCGAAGATGAGTGACTTGCAGATCTCGCTGAGCTCGCAGCCGATCGCGGCGGCGGCCTCGGCGGCGGTGCGGGTCGCGTCCGGGAAGCGGCGGATCCGCCCCCGCAGCTCGCCCAGGCCCAGCTCGTCGAGGGCGGCGGCGAACCGGGGGTGGGCTCCGGAGTGCGTGCTGTCGGTCGTCGTCATGCAGGGCACGCTAGCGGTGCGTGTACGGGACATGCGACCGAGTTCGGCGCCCGGCAGCGACGGGGCCGGTGAGGGCTCCCCGTCCCCACGGGGCCCTCACCGGCCGGTCCTCTTCAGGTGTGACCGGTCAGACGCGTACCAGCGCCCGGTCCTCGTCGGGGTCGCCGTCCTTGCGGGACTCGCCCTGCGTGCGCAGGCCCTCGCCCTCGACGTCCACGTTCGGCAGGGCGCGGTCGAGCCACTTCGGGAGCCACCAGGCCTTCTTGCCGAGCAGGGCCAGGACGGCCGGCACGATGGCCATCCGTACGACGAAGGCGTCGAAGAAGACGGCGATCGCGAGACCGAAGCCGATCATCTTGACCATGGACTCGGACGAGCCGATGAAGCCCGCGAAGACCGCCATCATGATCACGGCCGCGGCCGTGACGACCCTGGCGCCGTGCTTGAACCCGGTCACCACCGCCTGGCTCGGCTTCTCGCCGTGGACGTACGCCTCGCGCATCCGCGTCACGAGGAACACCTCGTAGTCCATCGCCAGGCCGAAGACCACGCCGACCATGAAGATCGGCATCATGGACATCACCGGGCCGGTCTCCTCCACGCCCATGAGGCCCGCGAACCAGCCCCACTGGAAGACCGCGACCACCGCGCCGAGCGCCGCCATCACGCTGAGCAGGAAGCCGAGCGCGGCCTTGAGCGGGACCAGGATGGAGCGGAAGACCACGATCAGCAGGAGGAAGGCGAGGCCGACCACCAGCGCCAGGTACGGCAGCAGCGCGTCGTTCAGCTTCTGCGAGACGTCGATGTTCATCGCGGTCGAGCCGGTGACCAGCACGTCCGCGTCCGTGTCGGCCTTCACCTCGGCGCCCTTGTCACGGATGGAGTGCACCAGGTCCTCGGTCGTCACCGACGAGGGCTTCGACTTCGGGATGACCGTGATCGTCGCGGTGTCGCCCGCCTTGTTGGGCGCGGCCGGCGTCACCGTCACGACGTTCTTCAGGCCCTTGATGTCGTCGCCGACCTGCTGGAAGACCGCGTCCGGGTCATCCTGGCCCTTGGCGTCGACCACTACCATCAGCGGACCGTTGAAGCCCGGTCCGAAGCCGTCGGACAGCAGGTCGTAGGCACGGCGCTGGGTGGTGGACGTCGGCTGCGAGCCGTCGTCGCCGAGGCCCAGTTCGAGGGAGCTCGCCGGGATCGCGGCGGCGCCGAGACCGATGACGCCCAGCAGCAGTACGGCGATCGGACGGCGTACGACGAAGCTGGCCCAGCGGGTGCCCATGTTGGGCTTGGTCTTGCCGGAGGCCGCCTTCCTCTCGGCCCGGTTGCCGCCCATCCAGCGGCTCTTGGCGCCCGCCGGGCGTACCTTCTTGCCCGCGTATCCGAGCAGGGCCGGGATCATGGTGAGCGCGATCAGCACGGCGATCACGACGGTGCCGGCGGCCGCGATGCCCATCTTGGTCAGCATCGGGATGTTGACGACCGACAGTCCGACCAGCGCGATGACGACGGTCAGACCGGCGAACACCACCGCCGAGCCCGCGGTGCCGACGGCCCGGCCGGCCGCCTCCTCGCGCTCGCGGCCCTCGGCCAGCTCGGCGCGGTAGCGGGAGACGATGAACAGGGCGTAGTCGATGCCGACCGCGAGGCCGATCATCATCGCCAGCGTCGAGGTCGTGGAGCCGAGCTCCAGCGCGTTGGCCAGCGCCGTGATGGTGGAGATGCCGATGCCGACGCCGATCAGGGCGGTCAGCAGCGGGAGTCCGGCGGCGATCAGCGAGCCGAAGGTGATGACGAGGACGACCGCGGCGACCGCGATGCCGATGACCTCCGTGGCGCCGGTCTCCGGCGTGGTCTGGAGCGCGTCACCGCCGACCTCCACGGTCAGCCCGGCGTCCCGCGCGTCCTGCGCGGCGTCCTCCAGCGCCTCGCGGGAGGCGTCCTTCAGCTCCATGCCGGAGACCTCGTACTTCACCGAGGCGTACGCGATCGTGCCGTCCTTGCTGACGGCCTTCGCGGCGTACGGGTCGGCGACGGAGGCCACCTCGGAGCCGTCGGACAGTTCCTTGACGGTGTCCTGGACGGTCGCCTTGTTGCCGGCGTCGGTCATCTTCTCGCCGTGCGGCGCCTTGAAGACGACCCGGGCGGTGGCGCCGTCGGCGCTCATGCCGGGAAAGCGCTGGTCCAGCAGGTCGAAGGCCTTCTGGGCCTCGGTGCCGGGGATCGAGAAGGACGTGGAGCCCGCTGCGGGCGCACTGGCCGCGCCGACACCCGCGAGGGTGAGCAGCGCGACCCATATCAGGGCGACGAAGTGCCGTCGCCTGAAGGCGAGCCGGCCGACTTTGTAGAGGAACGTGGCCACGAGGGCGACTCCCGGTCAGGTCGTGGGGTTGGTTCTGGGCAGGGGTGATCAGCCCGACGACGTGAGCGGTTACGTCAGGTGGAGGGCTAGCTGAAGGGGACTCGTCAGTTGACGGGAACGCCGAGGGCGGGGAGGACCACGGCGTCGATGTACGAGGTGAGGAACTGCTGGGTCGGCGGCTGGTCGTCGATCAGCGTGCGCGTGGCGAACGCGCCGACGAGCATGTGCACGATGTACTCCAGCGCGGGGCGGTCGGCGCGGATCTCGCCGCGGTCGACGGCCCGCTGCACCACCCGGTGGAACTCCTCCATCTCGGGCTCGATGAGGAGCTCCTTGAACGCCTGGAGAAGGTCCGGGTTGCCGTGCACCGCCATGAACAGACCCCGCATCAGCGCGGCGTTCTGCTGCATGGAGCAGTCGTCCTCACGCGAGGTGAGGGCGTGCAGGTCGCCCCGCAGGGATCCGGTGTCGACGTCGGAGATGCTGCCCGGCTTGTTGTGCCGGATCGCCTTCGCCACCAGCTCCGGCTTGCCGCCCCACTGGCGGTAGAGCGTCGCCTTGCTGGACCGGGTGCGGGCCGCCACGGCGTCCATGGTGAGGGCGTCGTAGCCGACCTCCCGGAGCAGGTCGAGCACGGCCTCGTACAGCTCGGCCTCGCGCTCGGGGGTGATCCGGCTGCGACGTGCAGTTGCGACCTCGGCCACCGAACTCACCTTCCCACTCCGAACGACACGGTTTCGTACACCAACGACGATAGCGCACCCCTCATCGAAACGAAACGGTTTCGTTCGTGTTCTGGGTCACGCCGGTCCGGATGACATGCGATGTCACGAGTTACTCCGATCCGTCCGCGGGAAAAGCATGGGGAGGTGAGCTATCTGCGCCTGCCTCATCTCCATGACGACCTGCTGTGCTTCGTGGCCGAGGACGACCTGTGGCTGGCTCCTCTCGACGGCCCCGGCCGCGCCTGGCGCCTCACCGTGGACCGCACCAAGACCGGCCATCCCCGCTTCGCGCCCGACGGCCGCCACATCGCGTACACGAGCTGGCGCAGCCTGGTCCCCGAGATCCACCTGGTCCCGGTGGACGGCGGCCCGGGCCGGCAGCTCACCCACTGGGGCTCGGCGGACACCCAGGTGTGCGGCTGGACCCCCGACGGGGTGATCCTCGCCGTCGCCTCGCACGGCGAGCCCTTCTCCCACTACACCTGGGCCTACAAGGTCCGTCCCGACGGCGATCCCGGCCGCAAGCTGCCCTGGGGCCCCTGCTCCGACATCCAGGTCGCCGACCTCGACGACGAACGCAGGACCCTGCTGCTCACCGGCACCCCGCCGCACGAACCGGCCTCCTGGAAGCGCTACCGGGGCGGCGCCACCGGCAGGCTGTGGCTGCACTGCGAACGCCTGCTCCCGGACATCGACGGCCATCTGGCCTCCCCCATGTTCGTCGGCGGCCGGATCGCCTTCCTCTCCGACCACGAGGGCGTCGGCAACCTCTACTCCTGCGCCCACGACGGCTCCGACCTGCGCCGGCACACCGACCACGACGCGTTCTACGCCCGGCACGCCGCCAGTGACGGCACCCGGGTGGTGTACCAGTGCGCGGGCGACCTGTGGCTGGTGGACGACCTGGCCGCAGGCTCCGAGCCGCGCCGACTCGACGTACGGCTGAGCGGGCCGCGCCCCGGGCGCCGCAAGTACCAGGTGCCCGCCGCCCAGCACGTCGACGGCGTCTCCGTCGACGAGACGGGCCGCGCGAGCGCCGTCGTCGTACGCGGCAGCCTGTACTGGCTGACCCACCGGGACGGCCCGGCCCGCACGATCACCGACACCGCCGGGGTACGGGTCCGGCTCCCGGAGATGCTCGGCTCGGTCGGCCAGGTCGCCTATGTGACGGACGCGGAGGGCGAGGACGCGATCGAGATCGCCTACCTGCCCCGCGCGACCGGCGACCGCGACCCGCGCCGGCTGGCCTCGGGCGACGTGGGCCGGGTCCTGGAGATGGTCTCCGACCCGGGGGGCGAGCGCCTCGCCATCGCCGCGCACGACGGAAGGCTGCTGCTCCTCGACGCCACCGAGGACTCCAACGGCGAGGTCACGGAGCTGATCCGGTCGGTCAACGGGCCCGTGCGGGACCTGGCGTTCTCCCCGGACGGGACCTGGCTCACCTGGTCGCATCCCGGGATCGGCCGCTCCCTGCGCCAGATCAAGCTGGCCCGCATAAAGGACCGCCTGATCGTCGACCTCACCGGCGGCCGCTTCGAGGACGAGAACCCGGTGTTCACCCGGGACGGCCGCTACCTCGCCTTCCTGTCCTGGCGGGGCTTCGACCCGGTGTACGACGTCCACACCGGGGACCTGTCCTTCCCGCTCGGCTGCCGCCCCTACCTGGTGCCGCTGTCCTCCGCGACCCCCTCCCCCTTCGCCCTGAACCCCGAGGGCCGCCCGGCCGCCGGGGGCCTGGACCCGGTGGAGGACGACGAGGGCGACGGCGGCGGCGCGACGATCGTCGAGGTCGAGGGCCTGGAGAGCAGGGTCACCCCCTTCCCGGTCGCCGCCTCCAAGTACTCGGCGCTGTACCCGGTCTCGGGCGGCGGTCTCGTCTGGCTGCGCTGGCCGATCTCGGGCGCGCTCGGCGAGACGTTCGCCAACCCGGACGACACGACCGGGCGGCCCACCCTTGAGCACTTCAACATCAGCAAGGCCAAGAAGTCCGAACTCGTCGACCACCTCGACTGGTTCACGGTCAGCGGCGACGGCACCCGGCTGGTCGTCGTCGACGAGGGCGACCTGCGCGCGGTCCCCGCCACCGAGTCCGGCGACAGCGACTCCATCGTGTGGATCGACGCCCGCCGCATCCTGCACGAGGTGGATCCCGCGGCCGAGTGGCGGCAGTCGTACGAGGAGGCGGGCCGGCTGATCCGGGCGTACTTCTGGGAGCCGGGCATGTGCGGCATCGACTGGGACGCGGTCCTCGACCAGTACCGGCCCCTGGTCGAACGCGTCGCCTCCCCCGACGACTTCGCGGACCTGCTGCGCGAAGTGCTCGGCGAGCTCGGCACCTCGCACGCCTATGTCACGGCCGCCCGCCGCAACGAGGGCCCGCCGCACTACCAGCGCTGGCAGGGCCTGCTCGGCGCCAACTTCGTACGCCGCGACGACGGCTGGACCATCAGGCGCATCCTGCCCGGCGAGTCGTCGGACTCCAAGGCCCGCTCCCCGCTGGCGGGCACGGGCATCCGGGAGGGCGCGGTCCTCACCCACGTCGACGGCCGCCCCGTGGACCCGGCCGCCGGCCCCTATCCCCTGCTGGCCGGCGCCGGCGGCACCACGGTGGAGCTGACGTTCACCCCGGCGGAGGGCGTGGCCGGCCGGGCGCGCCGGGTGGCCGTGGTCCCGCTGATCGACGAACGCCCCCTGCGCTACCAGGACTGGGTCGCCAAACGTCGTGAGGTGGTGCGGGAGTTGAGCGGCGGCCGCTGCGGCTATCTGCACATCCCCGACATGGGCGGCTCGGGCTGGGCCCAGTTCAACCGGGACCTGCGGATGGAGGTGTCCCGGCCCGCGCTGATCGTCGACGTACGCGGCAACGCGGGCGGCCACATCAGCGAACTGGTGGTGGAGAAGCTGACCCGCACGATCCTGGGCTGGGACCTCACCCGCAACGCCCAGCCGGTGTCGTACGCCTCCAACGCCCCGCGCGGACCCGTGGTCGCCCTGGCCGACGAGTCGACCTCATCCGACGGCGACATGATCACGGCGGCCTTCAAACTCCTCAAGCTCGGGCCCGTCGTCGGGCAGCGCACCTGGGGCGGAGTGGTCGGCATGACCGGCCGCCACCGCCTCGGCGACGGCACGGTGATCACGGTCCCGATGAACGCGGCGTGGTTCGACGCGTACGGCTGGAGCATCGAGAACAAGGGCGTCACCCCCGACCTGGAGATCCTCCGCACCCCCCTGGACTGGGCGGAGGGCCGCCACGCCCAACTCACCGACGCGGTCGAACTGGCCCTGGAACTCCTGGAGTCCAACCCGGCGGCAACACCCCCGGACTACTCACACGTACCGGACCGGTCACGTCCGAAACTGCCGCCACGTACAACCCCCTAGGGGCGCGGGGAACTGCGCGAAGCCCCCCCCACCGGCCCCGCACCCGACGACGCACCCCTCAAGGGCAACGCAAAACGCGGGGCACCCACCGAACAGGGGGCACCCCGCGTCGCGTTCAGCGCGGCGACTGACTACCGGTCGTAGTCCTGGTCGAACCGCTCCTCGTCCTCACGCATCCGCTCGGGCTCGCGGTCGCGCTCCGGCCGCTCCGGACGCTGGGGGCGACCCCGCTCCGGCTGGCCCTGCGGACGACCCCGCTCCGGCTGGCCCTGCGGACGGCCGCGCTCCTGCTGACCGTGCTGGCGCGCACGCTCCTGGAGCTGCTCGGACTTCTCCTTGAACTGGTCCTTCATGCCCATGTGGGTTCACTCCCGTAGTGGGTGGGGATTGGCCCCTCGGTGGGGCCTCGACCAGATTCACACGGGCGATAACCCTGCGCATGTCGATCAGTTACGCCGCGTAATACGCTCCTGCTCATCGGCCGCGCCACCCGCTCCGACCAGCCCCGTGCGCATGCCTTCAAGCCGGTCCGCGAACCGCCGCATCTCCCGCTGCCCCACCGTCCCGATGAGCGCGGGCAGATACCCGCGAACGCCCTGCATCCCGCGCAGCCACCACTGCCCGTACACATGGCTGGAGCGCCGCTCGATCCCGGCCACGATCCGGTCGACCGCCGGCCCCAGCGGATACGTCTTGTTCGACGGCCACGGCAGCCGCTGCCTCAACTCCCGCATGACGTCGTCCTGATCGGCCCCGCGCACCATGTCGGTGTCGGTCCAGGACAGATAACCGACCCCGACCCGCACGCCCTTGTAGCCGACCTCGGCCCGCAGGCTGTGCGCGTACGCCTCCACACCCGACTTGGACGCGCAGTACGCGGTCATCATCGGCGCCGGCGTGATCGCCGCGAGCGAGGCGATCTGGAGCAGATACCCCCGGCTCTCCATCAGCACCGGCAGGAACGCGCGGGCCGTCACCGCCGACCCGATGAGGTTGACCTCGATGACCCGCCGCCAGGCGTCCGGGTCGGAGTCGACGAACGGACCGCCGGTCGCGACACCCGCGTTGGCGACGACGATGTCGACCTTCCCGAACCGCTCCTTGACCTCCTGCGCCACGCGCGCCATCGCCTCGTGGTCGGTGACATCGGCGTACCAGTGGTCGCTGTCGCCGTGCAGCCGCTCCGAGACCTGCTTGAGGGCGTCCGCCTCCAGCCCGACCAGCGCCACCGAGGCACCGCGTGCGGAGAGCTTGCGCGCGAGCAGCTCTCCGACGCCCCGCGCCGCGCCGGTCACGACGGCGACCTGTCCTTCGAGGCTCACCTTGCTCATGCGCCCTCCTTCACCTGCGTGTTCTTCGTGGCCTTGGGGGATGTGGTGACGAGTTCCCGTATTTTCGCGGTCACCAGCTCGGGCGCCTCGACCGGCGTCATGTGCCCGAGGCCGGGCAGTTCGGTGACGTCGAGGAGCTGCGGCAGCGCGGCGGCGAGGGAGCGCGTGTGCACCGGCGGCGTCATCCGGTCGGCGCTGCCGACGAGCACCGCGGTCGGCACCGTCAACTGGCGTACGCCGTGGTCGAGATCGAGCAGGTCGAGCACCTGCGACCAGGCGTGGCGCACCTTGCGCGGGCACGCGTGCACGATCCGCGCGCACGCCTCCACCATGTGCGGGGCCGAACCGGGGCCCATCGTGGCGTACTTGAGGATCGCCCGCGCCACCGGCGTGACCGGCCCGAGCGGCGCCCGGGAGCCGAGGACGCGCGCGGTCAGCCAGGTGCGCAGCCGGCCCGCCCGTATGGGTATGACGGTCGACTCGGCGACCAGCCGCGAGGCGCCGGTGCTGCACAGCAGGACGGCGGCTGCGTGTTCACGGAACCCCGGGCGCGCGGCGGCGGCCATCACCGTCATGCCGCCCACGGAGTGCCCGGCTATCACGGCCTTCTCGCCGGGTGCGAGGGTCTCCTTCAGGACGGCTTCCAGATCGTCGGCGAGGGCGTCGGCGGTGCAGGCAAGGCTCGCCGGGCTGCGGCCGTGGCCGCGCTGGTCGTAGGCAATGACGCGGTGGTCGACGGCGAGTTCGCGGATCTGCGCCGCCCAGAAGGCGGTCGAGCAGGCCCAGCCGTGCGCGAGGACGACGGCGGGCGCGTCGGGGTCGTCGACGCGGCCGTGCACCTCGACGTGCAGCCGGGCGCCGTCGGCGGACACGACCGTCAGCTCACGGGCGGGGGCGGGCGGGGCGTACGGCCCGGAGGCGACGTTCATCAGGCGGCTCACGCGGTCACCTCCGCGCCCTCGCCGGTCTTCGCGCTCTCGCCGGTCTTCACGCTCTCGCCGGTCTTCGCGCCCTCGCCGGTTTTCATGCCGTCGCCGGTTTTCACGCCGTCGCCGGTTTTCACGCCGTCGCCGGTCTTCACGCTCTCGCCGGTCTCCTCGCGCGCGCCGGCGGACGCCCGCACCACGGCGTACTCGGCGAGGTCCACGCGCCGGGTGGCCCGCCGGAACTCGCTCGTCGTGCCCGGCCAGACGGTGGTGTTGCGGCCGGCCGCGTCCAGGTACCAGCTGGTGCAGCCGCCGGTGTTCCACACCGTCCGCTTCATGCGCTCCTGCACCCGCCGGTTCCAGGTGTGCACGGCGCTGGGCCGCGCGTCGAGGGCGACCCCGCTGCCGAGCAGGCCGAGCTGCCGTACGAAGTCGGCCATGTAGTTCAGCTGGGACTCGATCATCAGGATCATCGAGGAGTTCCCGAGGCCGGTGTTGGGCCCGATGATGGTCATCCAGTTCGGGAACCCGGCGGCGGAGGCGCCGCGCAGGGCCTCCATCCCGCCCTTCCACACCTCGGCGAGGGTCTTGCCCTCCGCACCCACCACGCGCTCCGCGATGGGCATGTCGGTGACGTGGAACCCGGTGCCGAAGACGATCGCGTCGACCTCGGCCTCGGTGCCGTCGGCGGCGACGACCGTCGAACCGCGGATCTCACTGAGCCCGCTGGCGACGACGTCCACGTTGGGCCTGGCGAGCGCCGGGTAGTACGTACTGCTCAGCAGGATCCGCTTGCAGCCGATGCGGTAGTCGGGGGTGAGCTTGGCGCGCAGCACCGGGTCCTTGATCGCGCGGGCCATGTTCCGCTTGGCCATCTGCTCGATGAACCCGAGCTCGTTGGGGTGCTTGGTGAACGCCTGGACCTGGAGCTCCCGGATGCCCCACAGCAGCCCGCGGCGCAGCCGGCTGGTCAAGGGCAGGGCCCGGTGCAGGGAGCGCTCCGCGCCGCTGATGGCACGGTCGATGCGGGGCATGACCCAGGGCGGGGTGCGCTGGAAGAGCGTGAGCCGCTCCACCTCGGGCTGGATGGAGGGCACGATCTGGATGGCGGAGGCGCCGGTGCCGACCATGGCGACGCGCTTGCCGCGCAGGTCGAAGTCGTGGTCCCAGCGGGCGGAGTGGAAGACCTTGCCGGGGAAGGTGTCAAGACCGGGGATGTCGGGCGTCTTGGGGTCGGACAGCGGCCCGGTGGCGGAGACCACGAAGTCGGCCGACAGGTTCCCCGCGCTGGTCTCGATGTCCCAGCACAGCCGCTCGCCGTTCCAGGTCATCCGCTTCACCTCGGAGTCGAAGCGGATGTGCGGGCGCAGCCCGAAGGTGTCCGTGACGTGCTCCAGGTAGGCACGGATGTGCTCCTGCCCGGAGAATGTGCGCGGCCAGTCGGGGTTGGGCGCGAAGGAGAAGGAGTACAGGTGGGACGGCACGTCGCAGGCGCATCCCGGATAGCTGTTGTCCCGCCAGGTGCCGCCGACGCTGCCGGCCCGCTCCAGGACGACGAAGTCGGTCACGCCCTCGCGCCGCAGCCGTACGGCGGCTCCCAGCCCGCCGAACCCGGACCCGACCACCGCGACCCGCACATGTTCGCGTTCGGCCATGCCTGTGCCTCCACACTCGAACCGGAACCATGCCAGTGAACACTGGCGCAATGGGGAGAGTAGAGGAGGTCCGTACCGACCGGTAGGGGGTGGGGCGAGGAAAGTTACCGCCGGTACGATTTAAGGTGCCGGGGTGACCGAGAAGCGTGAATACCGCATGGAGGAGCTCGCCCGACTGGCCGGCATAACGGTGCGCACCCTGCGCTTCTACCGAGAACGCAAGCTGATCCCGCCACCACGCCGCGAGGGCCGCATCGCCTGGTACGACGAACACCACCTGGCCCGGCTGCGCACCATCGCGGCCCTGCTGGAGCGGGGGCACACCCTCACCGGCATCGCGGAACTGGCGGAGGCCCTCGACAACGGCCGCGACGTCGCCGACGTCCTCGGCGTCACCCCGACCGAGGAGGAGCCGGTCCGCCTCACGCCCGAAGAACTCGCGGCCCGCTTCGAGGGCCAGGTCACCCCGGAGAACCTGGCCGCCGCCCTGGACCTCGGCTACCTGGGCACCGACGGCGACGAGATCGTCCACATCAGCCGCCGCCTGCTCGACGTCTCCTCGGCCCTGGTCCGCGAGGGCATCCCCCTCGCCGAGGTCCTGTCCGCCGGCAAACGGGTCCGCGAACACGTGGACGCCCTGGCAGAAATGTTCGCCGAACTGGTCCTCCGCCACGCCCACGAGGACGACCTCCACCGCCTGCGCCCACTGGCCCGAAGCGTGGTGGAGGCAGAACTGTCGTTGGCACTGGACCGCCGGTTGCGAAAGCACGGTTAGCACCCGAGATCACCTCGCGCCTCAACTGTCCGACAGTTCATGGACATTCACACCATTGAGGCACTTTTACCGTAGTCCCAGGCGAAGCCGCGTTCGCACTCCGAGAGTGAGATCGAAAAGGCCCCGGCGACTGTGCGACCAGTCCCGGGGTATGGCCGACACTTACCAGGAGCGTCGACGTGCCCGAGCGTAGTCCTCAGCCCTCACAACCGGCGTCAACTCCCACCGAACATCCGCGAGCTCTTGGAGCTGTGCGTCTCAGCACTCTGACCGAAGTGACCACCTCACCCGGCAGGCAGCGCGCCTGCATCCAGCAGTGCACCGACCAACTGGGCTTCAGCCTGATCGCCGAAGCCGCGGATCTGGGGGTATCCGCACGCAAGATGTCTCCCTTCGAGAGGCCCTCGCTGTCGCCGTGGCTGCGGCGCCCGGACGAGTACGACGCCATCGTGTGGTCACATGTGGACCGTGCCGTGCGTTCCGTCGCCCATATGTCCGAGTTGATCGAGTGGGGTCAGCGGTGTGCGATCACGCTGGTCTTCGGGATGTCCGAAGAGCGTCAGCCACTCGTGGTCACGCCGCAGGCGGACGGCGATGCCATTCGCCGCTGCATGAATCTGGCCTACGCCGCCGAACAGGAATCTCGCGCCCTGTCCGCTCGGCTCACCAGTGCCCACGAAGCACTGCGCGCGACGGGCCGATACGGAGGCGGCCTTGCTCCGTTCGGGTACAAGAAGGCCCCGCATTCCTCCGGCGTCGGCTGGTGTCTCGCTCCCGACCCTGAGACCGTCACCGTTGTCCACGCGATCGTGGACGACGTGCACTCAGGGCTGTCTCTGGTCGCCATCGCCCACAAACTCGAAGCCGCGGGCGTACTCGTGCCGCGCGATCGCCATGCCCAACTCCAGGGACGCCCCACGGGTGGTCGGCGCCACGGCCGCGACTTCGACCGATTTCGCTGGACGGCAGGCAGCCTGTCCAAAATCCTGCGCACGCCGACTCTGATGGGGCACCGGGTACACAGGGGAAAGACCGTCCGTGACGCCGAGGGCTCACCCGTACTGATCGGCCCTCCGCTGCTCACCGAAGTGGAGTTCCAGGCCCTCCAGGACACCCTCGACGCCCGTTCCAACGGAATCCACCCCCAGCGCCGAGCGAAGTCGCTGTTGATCGGGGTGGCGCACTGCGCCGGATGCAACGGTCGCATGTACTTCGCCGCACGGAAGGCCTACGCGTACGGCGACTACGCCTGTCGTGCGTCGGCCCGCGGCACGACTTGTGCCGCTCCTGCCGCCATCCGCGCCGGCTGGCTCGACGAGTACACCGTCAGCCGCTACCGCGAGGCATACGCCGTGGACGGCGAGGTGACACGGGAACGACTCATCCGGGACGGGGTTCGGGTCACAGTCGCCAAAGGACGATCGGGCGGCGGACCGGAACGGCTGGCAGGCCCAGACACCTCCCGATTGACCTTCACGGTCGGGTCACGTCCCTGACCTACCCGCGATGCGCGTGGGGGTGTGCAGGGTGTCAGCACACCCCCATGGTCCAAGTCACATGTCGAAGACGACAGTCACGGGAGCGTGATCCGACCACCGTTCGTCATGACTGGCGGCTCGCTCCACGAAGGCCTTGGCCGCCCTCCGAGCAAGCCCCGGGGTCGCGACGGCAAGATCGATCCTCCAACCCGTATCCCGATCGAAGGCCCGCCCCCGATACGACCACCAGGTGTACGGCCCCTCCACATCCGGATGCAGCGACCGCACGACGTCGACATAGCCGCCCGCCGAAGGATCGAAGACCTCGGTCAGCCAGTCGCGTTCCTCCGGCAGGAAGCCGGAGTTCTTGGTGTTGCCGCGCCAGTTCTTCAGGTCGGCGCGCTGGTGGGCGATGTTCCAGTCGCCGCAGACGAGGACCTCACGGCCGTCGGCGGCGGCGCGCTCGCGCAGCTCCTTCAGGTGGGCCAGGAACTCGCCCATGAAGCGGACCTTCTCGTCCTGGCGCTCGGTGCCGACCTCGCCGGAGGGCAGATAGAGCGAGGCGATCGTCACACCCGGCAGGTCGGCCTCGACGTAGCGCCCGCTGTCGTCGAACTCGCTCGAACCGAATCCGACCTGGATCCGGTCCGGCTCACGGCGGGTGTAGAGGGAGACACCGGCGCGCCCCTTCGCGGCGGCGGGCGCGTGCACGACGTGCCAGCCGTCCGGCGTACGGACGTGCTCGGGCAGTTGCTCCGGCTCCGCGCGCACCTCCTGAAGGCACAGCACATCGGCGTCGGTACCGGCGAGCCACTCCACGAAGCCCTTCTTCGTGGCGGCCCGCAGCCCGTTCACATTCACAGAGGTCACAGTGAGCACCACGGCACCCTACCGGCACACTGGACGGTGTCCGATATTGGAACCTCTTGATCTTGAATTGATATACGGTATTCAGCATGCATATACAGCACGTCCCCTTCGACCACCCCGACGCCGTCAAGCTCAGCGACCAGGTCCAGGCCGAGTACGCGGTCCGCTACGGCGACGACGGCGACGCCACGCCCCTGGCCACGGCCGACTTCGACCCGCCGAACGGCCTGTACCTGATCGCGTACGACGAGCAGGGCATCCCGGTCGCGTCCGGCGGCTGGCGGGCCCAGGACGACAACGGCGAGGGCAACCGGAACGGGGACGCCGAGCTCAAGCGCATGTACGTCGTCGAGGCGATGCGCGGCCGGGGCCTGGCGAGACGCATCCTGGCGGCGCTGGAGGACGACGCCCGGACGGCGGGCCGTATCCGCATGGTGCTGGAGACCGGCGCCAAGCAGCCGGAGGCGGTGGCCCTGTACAGGTCGAGCGGCTACGAACCGTGCGGGAAGTTCGGCTACTACCGCTTCCACGACCTGAGCCTGTGCTTCGCCAAGGCGCTGTGAGCGGTCACTTCCCGGTCGCGTTGATGCGGTACACGTCCCGCACGCACAGGTTGAGGACGACCGCGGCGACGACGAGCCCGGCGCACGCCACCAGCACGGTCCGGTTGTCCCACAGTCCGGCCGCGAGCGCGGTCAGCAGATAGCCGAGCGGAATCGCCAGCCGCTCGCCGACGCTGTTGAACGCGCCGAGCCGCCCCAACTCGCCCTGCGGCACATGCTGCTGAAACGCCGTCGCCCAGGCGACGATGGCCACGTCGAGACCGATCCCGGCGAGCAGCGTGGCCAACAGCACCCAGGGCAGCGGCAGTCCCCACCCCATCGCCAGCAGCGGCGCGGCCAGGGGCGCGCCGCCCGCGACGGCCACGGCCAGCAGCCGGTACGGCCGCCAGCGCAGGCACACCAGCGTCCCGGCCAGCAGCCCGGCCGCGAACGCCCCCTGCACCAGCCCCCAGTCACGTGCTCCCGCGTACCGCTGCGCCGCGACGACGGGGCCGAGCAGCTGGAACCCGGCGAGCCACGCGGCGACGAGGACGCTCCCGGCGGCCGTATAGGTCCACAGCCAGGTCCGCGACCAGAAGCCCGCCCATCCCTCGCGCAGATCGGTCAGCGCGCTGGTGACGGTGACGGGCGCGTCCAGGCGCAGCCCGAGCAGCAGGACGGCGGCGACGGCGAAGGTGAGCGCGTCCCAGGCCAGCGCCCAGGCCGGGCCGCTGACCGCGACGACGACACCGCCGACGGCCGGCCCGAGCACTTTGACGGCGTTGCCGGGCAGCCGCAGCACGGCGTTGGCCTGCTGCAACTGCTCCGCGGGCACGATCTGCGCCACGGCTCCCTGGTTGGCGGGCACGGTGAAGGCGACGGCCGTGCCGGAGACGAAGCCGCAGACGGCGACCGAGGTCGTCGTCGCCTGCCCCAGGGCGACGATCACGGCGAGCGAGCCCTGGGCGGCGGCCGCGAGCAGATTGCCGAGGAAGAGCATGCGGCTGCGGGACATGCGGTCCGCGAGCACGCCGCCCATCACGAGGAAGACGATGGTGGGAATGGTGTTTGTGGCGAGCACCACACCGAGGTCGCCGGCTCCGCCGCCCTCGCCGATCACGGCGTAGGCGAGCGCGAGGGGCGCCATCGCGGACCCGGTGGCCGAGATCAGACTGGCGGTCACGAACCGCCGGAAGGCGACTATCCGCAGCAGTGTCGTGCGCCCGGTCGGTAACGGTGCGGCGGTCTTCTCCACGCTCCCCCTCAGGACTGGGCTCCCGGCCTCTTGGGCGCAACAAAAATCCCGCCCGATCAACCGATCGGACGGGATCTCGCCAACTCCCGGGTTTCCCCGGGGAGTCGTTGCTGTGGACCTGAGGGGATTTGAACCCCTGGCCCCCTCGATGCGAACGAGGTGCGCTACCGGACTGCGCCACAGGCCCTTGCAACGAGTGAAACTTTAGCACCCCGATCGGCCTGCTTGGAAATCCGTTCCTGGTCGGCCGCCTGCTCGCCGCGGGGGCGGGTCACTCGTTCGCGGCGCGCGGCCGGTCGCCGTCCTCGTACTGGTCGAACAGCGGCGTACGGCCCCGTTCACGTGCCCGGCGGGCGGAGGCGCCCGTGGGGTTCCCGCCGCGCGAGCGGGTGCGGGCGCGCGGGAGGGCGTCGCCGCGGCCGTCCTTCTCGCCCTTGTCGTCGCCGCGTGCCGACTCCGGCGACTGCGCCTCGTGCGCGGCGTCGTCGGCGCCCGCGGCACCGGTCTCGCGGTCCCGGGCGACGGAGCTCGACCGGGCCGAGCTCCAGGCGTCCGGCGCGCCGAGGTCCACGTCGGAGGAGGCACGGGGCGCGACCGGTGCCGTCACGTACGTCGGCAACGGCACCGGGACCGGGTCCCAGCTGTCCCCGTGGCCGGGCCGGCGCTGCCGCTCGCGCTGCTGGTCGACCCACTCGGCGTGGTCGGTCTGCTCGACGAGGGCGCGCCGGTCCGCGGCGAGGGCGGACATCCCGGTCTCGGTGCCTGGTTCGGGCCCCTCGTCGGGCTCGTCGGCGCCGGCCCCGGCGTCGGAGCTGCCGCGGCGTCGGGACTGGCGTGCGTGCTCGCGCAGCCGCTGGGCTGCGGCCTCGGCCTGGCGCCGGTCCATCTGGTAGGCGAAGCGGCGGCGCTCCTGCGACCGCAGATACGCGATGTAGCCGCTGAGCAGCAGGGCGGGGATGCCGGGCGCCCACAGGAACGCGAGTCCGCCGACCGCGGCGACGATCGCGCCGAGGGTGAAGGCGAGGAAGAGCACGACGGTGGTGCGCCTGCGGCGGGCGAGAGCCTTCGTGCGCCGGGCCCGTGCCGCGGCCGCCGCTGCCGCTTCCCCGGAAGGGGGACGCCGGGCCGCCGGCACCCGCTTGCGTGCCCCCGCCGGGGAGGCTGCCGCGGGTGCGCCGGTCCGCTCGGGCGACGGCTTGGCCGCCGCGCCGGTGCGTTCGGACGTCGGCTTGACCGGTGCCTTGGCCGCCGGTTCCCGGGCGGGTTCTCGCGCCGGATCCGGGCGTGCGGATGCCTGCGCCTGAGCCGTCGCCTGGGTCTGCGGACGGGTCGGAGGTACGGCGAAGGCCCGGACGTCCACCGACTCGGTGACGTCGCCCGGGTCGTCGGCGCTGGGCTCCCCCTCGGCGGTGGAGCGCGCGCGCAGGTCCTTGGCGTACCGGCGCTCCATCCCCGCCCGTCCGGACAGCAACCGGATGGCTGTGCTGAAGCGTTCCGTCGGACGGGCCTCGTTCAGCTCGTCCTGCCTACGGAGCCACATCGGCACCAAGTAGGCGGCCCAGGCCCCGACAATGACTGCGTAGATGAGGCCGCTGCTGCTCACGTCTCACACGGTAGAGGGGTTTGCGTGAGGCCATCCGCCAATTGAGCCGGTGTGTCGCACGATCTGGCTGATATTTCGAACTTTTTTTGTGACCGATGCGATCAGCAGCCCGCTCGGGGCGCGAATTTAATGCCCCGAGGCGGTCATCCGGCGATCAATTTCGAACACTTATTCAATTTTCGGAGTCACTTCCGCACTACGCGGGATTCCCCTGCGGGTTCTGCCGGGTGTTCTGCGGGTTCGAGTGCGGCGTCTTCTGCGAGCGTGTCCGCCGCCAGCGGCCCAGCAGTCCTTCCGGGACCTCTTCCGCGGTGAGCGCGAACACGAGATGGTCGCGCCAGGCTCCGTCGATGTGGAGATATCGCGGCCGCAGCCCCTCCTCGCGGAATCCGAGTTTCTCCACGACCCGGCGGCTCGGCCCGTTCTCCGGGCGAATGCAGACCTCGATGCGGTGCAGACCAACGGTCCGGAAACAGTGGTCCACGACAAGCGCCACCGCCGTGGGCATCACGCCGCGGCCCGCCACCGACTCGTCCACCCAGTAGCCGACATGCCCGGAACACATCGAGCCCCAGGTGATCCCGGCGACGGTCAACTGCCCCACCAGCCGCCCCTGGTACTCGATGACGAACGGCAGCATCCGGCCCGCCCCTGCCTCGGAGCGCAGGTGCCGGACCATCTGACGGTAGGTCGGCCGGTGCGCGATCGGCCCGCTGGGCGTGGGCGGCGGAATCGTCGCCTCCCACGGGCGCAGCCAGTCCCGGTTGCGCCGGTTGACCTCGCGCCAGGCCCGCTGGTCGCGCATCTTTATCGGCCGGAGGACGATGTCGCCGTCCCCCAGCACGACGGGCCAGGATGGGCTGTTCAGCTCGCACCCCCGCTGCTCGGTCTGGGGTGGTCGCCGCCGCGGATCTGGTCGACGGCGTGGATCAGGAGGGGCTCGAGGACGGCCAGTCCGTCCTTCACCCCGCCGCTGGAGCCGGGCAGGTTCACGATCAGGGTGCGCCCCGCCACGCCGGCCAGACCCCGGGACAGCGCCGCGGTCGGCACCTTCCCCCGGCCGAACGCCCGGATGGCCTCCGCGATGCCCGGCACCTCGTGGTCGATCACCTCACGGGTCGCCTCGGGGGTGCGGTCGGTGGGCGAGATTCCGGTGCCGCCGGTGGTGACGATGACGTCGTACCCGGCATCCACACCGGCGCGCAGGGCGGCGGTGACCGGGTCGCCGTCGGGCACGACCTGCGGGCCCTCGACGTCGAAGCCGAAGCCCTTGAGGCCACGGGCGATCAACGGGCCGCCCTTGTCCTCGTAGACCCCGGCGGCGGCCCGGTTGGAGGCCGTGACCACGAGTGCGCGATACGTCATGCCCGGCTCCAGTCGCCCGACTTGCCGCCCGTCTTCTCCTCCACCCGTACGTCCGTGATGACCGCTCCCTTGTCGACCGCCTTCACCATGTCGATCACGGTCAGCGCCGCGACGGAGACGGCGGTGAGGGCCTCCATCTCGACGCCCGTGCGGTCCGTGGTCTTCACGGTGGCCAGGATCTCCACGGCGTCGTCCGCGACCGACAGGTCCAGTTTCACACCGGAGAGCGCGAGCGGGTGGCACAGCGGGATGAGGTCCGGGGTGCGTTTGGCGCCCATGATGCCCGCGATCCGCGCGGTGGCGAGGGCGTCGCCCTTGGGGACCCCCTCGCCGCGCAGCAGCTCGATCACGCGGGGTGAGACGAGGACGCGTCCGCTGGCGCGGGCGGTCCGCGCGGTCACGTCCTTCCCGGAGACGTCGACCATGCGGGCGGCGCCCGCGTCGTCGATGTGCGTGAGGCGGTCCTGCGTGGGTCGGTCCTGCGTGCTCATGCTCGTGTGGCGCTCCCGGTCCGGGCCCGTCGCGGTGCGGCGCACGGGCCTGCTGTGCGCGACACGGTACCGCCAAGCGGGGCCGCTCAGCCGAGCAGGACCACCTCGACCTCGGTGCCGGGCTCGACGGTCTCGGTGTCCTCGGGGACCACGATCAGCGCGTCCGCGTGCGCGAGGGCCGCGATCAGATGGGAACCGGCGCCGCCGACCGGGCGCACCTCGCCGTCGGTGTAGGTCCCGCGCAGGAACTGTCTGCGCCCCTTCGGCGAGGTCAGCGCCTCGTCGGCGGTGAGCTTCGCGGTCGTGCGGGGCCGGTGGACGTCCTGAAGTCCCATCAGGGCGCGGATCGCGGGGCGCACGAAGATCTCGAAGGAGACGTACGACGACACCGGGTTGCCCGGCAGGGCCAGCAGCGGGGTGTGGTCGGGGCCGATGGAGCCGAAGCCCTGGGGCTTGCCGGGCTGCATGGCCAGTTTGCGGAACTCGATGCCGCTGCCGGCCTCGTCCTCGTCGCCGACGTGCGACAGCGCCTCCTTGACCACGTCGTACGCCCCGACGCTGACGCCGCCCGTGGTGACCATGAGGTCGGCGCGCACGAGCTGGTCCTCGACGGTGGACCGGAGCGTCTCGGCGTCGTCGGCGACGGCGCCCACGCGGTAGGCGATGGCGCCGGCGTCGCGGGCGGCCGCGGTCAGGGAGAAGCTGTTGGAGTCGTAGATCTGGCCCTCGGCCAGTTGCTCGTCGGGCTGGACGAGTTCGCTGCCGGTGGACATGACGACCACGCGCGGGCGCGGGCGCACCCGTACCGTGCCGCGGCCGATGGCGGCGAGCAGGGCGATCTGCGACGGTCCGAGGACGGTGCCGGCCGCGAGGGCCTTGTCGCCGGCCTTGACGTCGCTGCCCTTGGCGCGCACGTGCGCGCGTGCCTTCGCGGGCCGGTAGATGTGCACCTGGCCGCTCGCGCCCTCCGGGGCGGCGCTGCTTGCGCGCATCCCGGTGACCGGGCCCTCGCCGAGTCCTCCGTCAGTCCACTCCACCGGAACGACGGTCTCGGCGCCGGGCGGCAGCGGGGCGCCGGTCATGATGCGGGCGGCCTGACCGGGGCCCACCTGGGGCGCGTCGGCCTGGCCGGCCGCGACGTCACCGACGACTTCGAGCACCGCCGGGAACTCCTCGCCGGCACCCTCGACATCCGCGACCCGCACCGCGTACCCGTCCATGGAGCTGTTGTCGAACGGCGGCAGGGAGACCTGCACCGTGACGTCGTCGACCAGGACGCAGCCCTGGGCGTCGAGCAGTTGCAGCTCGATGGGTTCGAGGGGGCGGACTGTCGTGAGGATGTCCTCCAGGTGCTCGTCCACCGACCAGAGGTGGTCCTGACCGGCGGGGCGGGGCGCGGCGGCGGTGCTCAACTCGCTACATCTCCTCGGCTACGTAACTGCGAAGCCAGGTCCGGAAGTCCGGGCCCAGGTCTTCACGTTCGCATGCGAGTCTGACAATGGCACGCAGGTAGTCGCCACGGTCTCCGGTGTCATAGCGGCGGCCCTTGAAGACGACGCCGTGCACGGGGCCGCCGACCTTCTCGTCCTGGGACAGCTGCTGGAGCGCGTCGGTGAGCTGGATCTCGCCGCCACGGCCCGGCTCCGTCTTGCGCAGTATGTCGAAGATGTGCGGGTCGAGGACGTAGCGGCCGATGATGGCGTAGTTGGACGGGGCGTCCGCGGCGGCCGGCTTCTCGACGAGGTCGTGCACCTTGACCACGTCGCCGGCCTCGGTGGGGTCCACGGCCGCACAGCCGTAGAGGTGGATCTGCTCGGGCGCGACCTCCATGAGCGCGATGACGCTGCCGCCGCGCTGCTCGTGCACCTCGACCATCCGCTTGAGCAGCGGGTCGCGCGGGTCGATCAGGTCGTCGCCGAGGAGGACGGCGAAGGGCTCGTGACCGACGTGCGGGGCGGCGCACAGGACGGCGTGGCCGAGGCCCCTGGGGTCGCCCTGGCGGACGTAGTGCATGGTGGCCAGGTCGCTGGACTCCTGCACCTTCGCGAGCCGGTCGGCGTCGCCCTTCTTCTGAAGGGCGGACTCCAGCTCGTAGTTGCGGTCGAAGTGGTCCTCCAGGGGGCGCTTGTTGCGGCCCGTGATCATGAGGACGTCGTCGAGGCCCGCGGAGACGGCCTCTTCGACCACGTACTGGATCGCCGGCTTGTCGACGACCGGCAGCATCTCCTTGGGAGTGGCTTTGGTGGCCGGCAGGAAGCGGGTGCCCAGACCCGCTGCGGGGATGACAGCCTTGCTGATCCGAGGGTGAGACTGAGTCATGCCCGCAACCTTATCCGGTGCCTTTGTAGGGAATCTGAGGCTCCGGTTATTTGGCTCTCATATGAGCACATTGGGAAGGGTACGGGAGAACCATTGAGTCACACCGGACGTCCGGCCGAGCCTGACAAGCGAACGTTGCGGCGGGAGTTCCTCACGGTGAGAAACAGGTTGACGGCGGATGACGTGCAGTCATCGGCGACCGCGTTGGCCGGCCGCGCGCTGGAGCTGCCCGAACTGGCGCACGCGGGCACGGTGGCGGCGTACGTCTCGGTCGGGAGTGAACCGGGCACCCTCGCGCTGCTGGACGCGCTGCGCGCGCGGGGCGTGCGGGTGCTGCTCCCGGCGCTCCTGCCCGACAACGACCTCGACTGGGGCGCGTACGCCGGGCGGGACTCCCTGGAGCGCGTCCAACACGGCGGAAAGATGGCGCTCTTCGAGCCCGGCGGCGAGCGCCTCGGCCCGGACGCCGTGACCGGTGCGGACGTCGTGCTGCTGCCCGGCCTCGCGGTCGACGCGCGCGGGATGCGCCTGGGCCGCGGCGGAGGTTCCTACGATCGCGTCCTCGCCCGGCTGGAACGCGCGGGCGCCCGGCCCCCGCTCGTGGTGCTGCTGTACGACACGGAGGTCGTCGAGCGCGTCCCCGAGGAGCCGCACGACCGGCCGGTGCACGCGGTGGTGACGCCCTCGGGGGTACGGCGGTTCGGCTGACGCGCCCGGCCCGAAGGACGCGAGAGGCCGCCACGCGTGCGTGGCGGCCTCTCGAATCAGCTGACCGGGGTCAGGGCTTGAGCACGAGCGTGTCGCTCGTACCGTCGTCGACCGCCTTCTCGGAGAAGGACCAGTCGAGCAGTTCGCCGTCGGCCCACTTGTCCGTCTGGTCGGTGTAGTGCGCGTTGTAGGCGTGCCCCGAGGCACCGGTGAGGTTGATCCACTTCGACTTGTCGAGGTCGCCGAGGTTGACCACCATCCGCATCGACGGCACCCAGACGACGCCGTAGCCGCCGGCCGCGTTCCAGCCGCTGGCGTTGACCGTGGCCTCGCCGCCGCTGAGCTTCCAGGGGCCGCGGTTGAGTGCGTACTGGAGGAACCCGGGGCCCTCGACGCCGAGGGTCTGGTTCTTCAGGAACAGGCGGTGCAGCCGGCCCCAGTTCCAGGTGTCGATGTCCTTGCCGAGCTTGGCGGTCAGCTCCCAGCGGGCGTCGATCATGGCGCGCCGGAACAGCTCGTCGCGGTTGTCGGCCGACGGGCGGGTGCCCGAGGCGGGCGTCTTCCACCAGTCGCTGTCCTCGTCACTCATCAGGCTGCGCACGACCTCGAACCAGCGGTCGCCGCCGTCCGGCTGCGCCTGGTCGGGCTCACGCTCACCGCACTCGCGCACCTTGTCCGTCTCGTCGGCGGGGCCGGTGGTGTTGACGGGGTCGACCCACAGGCACTGGCCCTCGACCCGCAGCTCCTTGGGCAGCTTGTTGCCGAAGGCGAGCTTGAGGATGTTGCGCCAGACCGAGTTGAAGTAGGCGGCCGCCGCCGAGTCGGCGTCCTGGGTGTAGTCCCAGCCCTCCAGGAGCTCCTGCGCCTCGCGGATGGCAGCGGCGTCCCGGACGTCCTTGTCGGAGATGTCGATCTTCAGCAGCTTGGGCACGAGCAGCTTGGCGATCTCGCTGCTGTTGTCGAGCTGCATCTGGCGCATGTCGTCGGTGGAGATCTTGCCGCCGTCGTCGATCTTCGACTGGATCAGGTCGTTGATGCGCTGGCTGCGGGCGCCGTAGCCCCAGTCCGTGGTGAGCGTGTACGGGTACTCGGCCTTGTCGATCACGGCCTGGTTGGCGGTGACGATGTAGCCGCGCGCCGGGTCGTACTCGTAGGGCAGCTCGTCGTCGTCGATGTAGCCCGTCCAGCGCGACTTCGCGTCCCAGCCCGGCGCCGGGACCGAGCCGTCGTAGCCCTGCGGCCGGGTGGGGATCTTTCCGGGCAGCGTGTAGCCGATGTGGTTCTCGGTGTCGGCGTAGATCAGGTTCTGCGAGGGCACGTCGAACAGGGCCGCCGCGGCACGGAAGTCGGTCCAGTTCTTCGCCCTGTCCATGGCGAAGACGGCGTCCATGGTGGTGCCCGGGTCCAGGGCGGTCCAGCGCAGCGCGATGCCGTAGCCGTCGCCGCGGTCGGGGGCGGCGGTGTCGACGGTGGCCTTGCGGCCGACCTTCACGAGTTCGTCGCTGCGGTCGGACAGCAGGGGCCCGTTGTTGGTCTCGCGGACGACGATCTTCTTCGGTGAGCCGCCGGCGACCTTGATGGTCTCCTGGCGGGTGGTGAAGGGCACCGTCTTGCCGTCGTACAGGTAGCCGTCGCCGGAGAGCTTCTCCAGGTAGAGGTCGGTGACGTCGACGCCGGAGTTGGTCATGCCCCAGGAGATGTTCTGGTTGTGGCCGATGACCACGCCGGGCATGCCCGCGAAGGTGTAGCCGCTGACGTCGTACTGGCACTTGCTGGAGACCGCGCGGCAGTGCAGGCCCATCTGGTACCAGACGGACGGCAGCGAGGCCGACAGGTGCGGGTCGTTGGCCAGCAGGGGCTTGCCGGTGATCGTGTACTTCCCGCCGACCACCCAGGAGTTGGAGCCGATGCCGTTGCCGTTCACGCCGACGGCCGTGGGGAGGTCGTCCAGGACCTCCTGGAGACCCGCAAGCTGGCCCTGGAGGCCCGCGGTGCCGGAGGAGGTGCCGGTGCCCGCGGTGCCGCCCGCGGACGAGCCCGTGCCCGCCGCGGAGCCCGTCGAACCGAAGGTCTTGGTGACCTCGTCGTACTGGCCCGCCTGGACGATCGTCTTGTTGCGGCTGTACGGGTACTGCGGGTACAGGTCCGCGATCTCCTTGGGGCCGAGGCGGCTGGTCATCAGCGCGCGGTCGATCTCGTCCTGCATGTTGCCGCGCAGGTCCCAGGCCATCGCCTTCAGCCAGGCGACCGAGTCCACCGGGGTCCACTTCCCCGGCTTGTAGTCGTTGGTGAAGCCGAGGGCCGCGTACTCCAGCGAGATGTCCTTGTTGTCCTTGCCGTCCAGATAGGCGTTGACGCCCGCCGCGTAGGCCTGGAGGTACTTCTTGGTGGACGCCGACAGCGTCTTGTCGTACTCCTGCTTCGCGATCCGGTCCCAGCCCAGGGTGCGCAGGAACTCGTCGTTGTCGACCTGGCTCTTGCCGAACATCTCCGACAGCCGCCCGGACGTCATGTGCCGGCGTACGTCCATCTCCCAGAACCGGTCCTGGGCCTGGACGAAGCCCTGCGCCATGAACAGGTCCTCGTCGGAGGACGCGTATATCTGCGGGATGCCGTAGTCGTCGCGCTTCACGTCGACGGGCCCGGACAGGCCCTTGAGCGTGATCGACCCCTTCGTCTGCGGGAACGACGCGCGGACGGTGCTGATGGACCAGTACGCCCCGCCGGCCACGCCCGCTACGACGGCCAGCACCAGCACGAGGACGAGCAGGCGGGCTCTGCGCCCCTTCTTCCTGCCGGACTTGCCGGGCTGTTGACCCGTGGAGGCGGTGGTGTTGGGGGGCATCGCTGTCCTTGCTGTCCTAACGCGAGCGGCAGGCGGTCCTGGAGTGCTGGAGCAACCATAGGCGCAGGGCCAAGTCCAACTTGACGCGGAGTAGGGAACCAGCACGGACGGACGTTCGATCATGCCTCGAAGAGCGTCAAGAAATCGTCAAGAGTTAGGTAAGGTAACGAAGTAGTTGGGTGCGGAGAACCGCCACTTCGTGTCCTATGTACATGAGCCCCGCGCGCGTGCGCGTAGGCCAGGGAAAGGGAACGGCCGCTGACTGTCCACGACCTCAACCAGCTCCTGCTCGTCTGCTCGCTCGTCCTGCTCGTCGCCGTCGCAGCGGTTCGGATCTCCTCGCGCAGCGGGCTCCCCAGCCTGCTCGTCTACCTGGGCATCGGCGTGCTCATGGGCCAGGACGGCATCGGCGGCATCCGCTTCGACGACGCCGAGCTCACCCAGGTCATCGGGTACGCGGCGCTGGTCGTGATCCTGGCCGAGGGCGGTCTGGGCACGAAGTGGAAGGAGATCAGGCCGGCCCTGCCGGCCGCCTCCGCGCTGGCGCTGGTCGGGGTCACGGTGAGCGTCGGGGTCACGGCCACGGCCGCGCACTACCTGGTCGGGCTGGAGTGGCGGCAGGCGCTCATCATCGGGGCGGTCGTCTCCTCCACGGACGCCGCAGCGGTGTTCTCCGTACTGCGCAAGATCCCGCTGCCCGCGCGCGTGACGGGCACATTGGAGGCGGAGTCCGGCTTCAACGACGCCCCCGTGGTCATCCTGGTGGTCGCCTTCTCCCAGGCCGGCCCGATCGAGCACTGGTACGTGCTGGCCGGTGAGATAGCCCAGGAACTGTCCATCGGCGCCGCCATCGGCCTCGCGGTGGGCTGGCTGGGCGCCTGGGGCCTCAGACATGTGGCGCTGCCCGCCTCCGGCCTCTACCCGATCGCCGTCATGGCCATCGCCGTCACCGCCTACGCGGCCGGCGCGATGGCGCACGGCAGCGGCTTCCTGGCCGTCTACCTCGCCTCGATGGTGCTGGGCAACGCGAAGCTGCCGCACTGGCCGGCCACGCGCGGCTTCGCCGACGGGGTCGGCTGGATCGCCCAGATCGGCATGTTCGTGCTGCTCGGCCTGCTGGTCACCCCGCACGAGCTGGGCGACGACATCGTGCCCGCGCTCGTCATCGGCCTGGTGCTGACCATGGTGGCGCGCCCGCTCAGCGTCTTCACCTGCCTGGTGCCCTTCCGCGTGCCCTGGCGGGAGCAGGCCCTGATGTCCTGGGCGGGGCTGCGCGGCGCCGTGCCCATCATCCTGGCGACGATCCCGATGGTGAGCGGCGTCGAGAGCAGCCAGGCCATCTTCAACATCGTCTTCGTCCTGGTCGTCGTCTACACCCTGATCCAGGGGCCGACGCTGCCCTGGCTCGCCCGCAAGCTCGACCTCGGCCAAGGCCCCACGCCCGCCGACCTGGGCATCGAGTCGGCACCGCTGGAGCGGCTGCGCGGGCATCTGCTGTCCTTCGCGATCCCCGAGGGCTCCAAGATGCACGGCGTCGAGATCAACGAACTGCGGCTGCCTCCAGGGGCTGCCGTCACCCTGGTCGTCCGCGATGGAAAATCGTTCGTCCCGATGCCCACGACGGTGCTGCGGCGCGGGGACGAACTGCTCGTCGTCGCCACGGACCCGGTACGCGACGCCGCCGAGCGCCGGCTGCGCGCGGTGGGCGCCGGGGGCAAGCTGGCCGGCTGGCTGGGGACGAACGGGACGGGCTGATCGCAGGCGGCTCGGGGTGCGAGGTGACCCGTTCACAGGTGAGACGCTGCCCAGTGCTCATTTTCACAAGGTCAATGGCACCCGCTCCCTGTACTATGCAGGCGTAACCCCAGATCGAACCAACTCTGCCTGACGCAGAGCTGGCGCGACCGTATGGCGGCCGGGACGTCCTTCCTCGAAGTGGGCTCCGGTATCTACCGCAGTTCCGCGCAAGAGGACAGCTCTCGGCGCCGCCCCCCACCCGCAGGGGCCGCGCTACCAGGTGGCAGAAAGGCACGGGCCGTGGCGTCCACGGTCACCCACGAGCCGTCGAAGGACTCGTCCGCCGCCTCCCGCCCCGGATACGGACAGCTGCTGCGCACCCGCGGCGCCTGGACGTTCCTGGTCCCCGGCTTCGCGGCACGCCAGCCGTTCGCGATGCTGACCATCTCCATCGTGCTGCTGGTCCAGCACACCACCGGTTCCTACGGCGCGGCGGGCGCCGCCGCGGCCGTCACCGGCGTCTCCATGGCACTGTTCGCGCCCTACAGCGGCCGGCTCGCCGACCGCTACGGACAGCGTGCCGTCCTGATCCCCGGCGTCCTCGTGCACACCGTGTCCGGTCTGACCCTGACCGGGCTGGCGCTGGCCCACGCACCCCTGTGGGCGTTGTTCGTGGCCGCCGTGCCGACCGGCGCCTCCGTGCCGCAGGTCGGCCCCATGGTGCGGGCCCGCTGGGGCGTCAAGCTCCAGGGCTCGCCCCTGATGACGACGGCCGCCGCCTTCGAGTCGGTCACCGACGAGCTCACCTTCGTCGTCGGCCCACTGCTGGCCACCGCCCTGTGCACCGCCGTCGACCCGGCGGCGGGCCTGGTCACGGAGGCCGCGCTGACGCTGCTCGGCGGTCTGCTGTTCGCCGCGCAGAAGAGCACCCAGCCCTCGGTCACGCCCGCCGGGCACGCACGCGTGGAGCACACTTCGGCGCTGCGCGTCCCCGGGGTGCGCGTGCTGATCGTGAGCTTCCTCGGCATCGGTTCCGTCTTCGGCGGCATGCAGGTCTCGCTGGCCGCCTTCACCGAGTCGATCGGCGAACCCGGACTCAACGGCGTCCTCTACGGCACCTTCGCCGCGGGCAACATGATCTCCGGCGTCGCGTGCGGCGCGATCGCCTGGAAGGTGGCCCCGCAGCGCCGCCTCGTCGTCGGCTACGCCGCCCTCGCGCTGGCCGCGTCCGGCCTGTGGACCGCGCATTCCGTGCTCGTCCTGGCGGGCCTCGGTCTGCTGGTCGGCATGTGCATCGCGCCCGCGCTGATCACCGGCTACACCCTGGTCGAGAGCCTGGTTCCGGCCGGGGCCCGCACCGAGGCGTTCACCTGGCTCACCGGCGCGGTCGCGCTCGGCCAGGCCGCCGCCGTGACGGTCGCCGGGCATCTGGAGGACCGCCTGTGGGGCGGCGCCGGTTTCCTGGTGCCGATGGGCGGCACACTGCTGGCCCTCGCGACCCTGCTGGCACTGCGTTCACGGCTCGCGACGCGGTCCGCCGGCCGTACGGTGGCACGTGGCGTGGGTCACCGAGTGCCGGTGGCAGTGGACTGAGCGGCTGGAATACGTCACTATGGACCGTCGTTAGCACTCATCGAGTGAGAGTGCCAGGAGGAAGACAGTGCCGACCTACCAGTACCAGTGCACCGAGTGCGGCGAGGGCCTCGAGGCGGTGCAGAAGTTCACCGACGACGCCCTGACCGAGTGCCCCAACTGCCAGGGACGCCTCAAGAAGGTCTTCTCCGCGGTCGGCATCGTCTTCAAGGGCTCCGGCTTCTACCGCAACGACAGCCGCGGTTCCTCGTCGAGCAGCTCGCCGGCTTCCTCGAAGTCGTCGTCCTCCTCGTCCGACTCCTCCTCGTCGTCGTCCTCCACCTCGTCGACCTCGTCCTCCTCGGACTCGAAGTCGTCGAGCGCGGGCAGCTCCTCCAGCAGCTCCGCCGCGTAGGGCGCACCACTTCTTACGGGACCCTGTCGTCGTACGGCGACAGGGTCCTCGGCATATCCGGGTCCGGTTAGGGTGCGGACATGGCGAACAAGGCGAACGTCGAACTCGGCGTGATCGGCGGCTCCGGTTTCTACTCGTTCCTCGACGACGTGACCGAGATACAGGTCGAGACCCCCTACGGGCCGCCCAGCGACTCCCTCTTCCTCGGCGAGATCGCCGGCCGGCGGGTCGCCTTCCTGCCCCGGCACGGGCGCGGCCACCATCTGCCGCCGCACCGGATCAACTACCGGGCCAACCTCTGGGCACTGCGCTCGCTCGGCGTCCGCCAGGTCCTCGGCCCCTGCGCGGTGGGCGGTCTGCGCCCCGAGTACGGACCGGGCACGCTGCTGGTGCCGGACCAGCTGGTCGACCGTACGAAGTCCCGGGTGGGGACGTACTTCGACGGGCTGCCGCTGCCCGACGGCACCGTGCCGAACGTGGTGCACGTGTCGCTGGCCGACCCCTACTGCCCCACCGGGCGCGCGGCCGCGCTGAAGGCTGCGCGCGGACGGGACTGGGAGCCGGTGGACGGCGGCACTCTGGTCGTGGTGGAGGGGCCGCGCTTCTCCACCCGTGCCGAATCGTTGTGGCACCAGGCGCAGGGCTGGTCCGTGGTGGGCATGACGGGCCACCCCGAGGCGGCGCTCGCCCGGGAACTGGAGCTCTGCTACACGTCATTGACGCTGGTCACCGACCTGGACGCGGGCGCCGAGACGGGCGAGGGCGTCTCCCACGACGAGGTGCTGCGGGTGTTCGCGGCGAACGTGGACCGGCTGCGGGGGGTGCTCTTCGACGCGGTGGCGGGACTGCCGGCGAACGAGGACCGGGACTGCCTGTGCACGAAGGCGCTGGGCGGGATGGATCCGGGGTTCGTGTTGCCGTAGGGGGCGCGGGGGGGGCACCTGCGCGCGGTGGAACTTCTCGTTCGGGTGGGGGAGTTTTCCACAGCCGGTCGGTCGTCCACAGGGCCCGGCGGGCGGCGGCGCGATGGCTCATCGTGAGCGGGCAAGCCGTTCCGTCGTCGCAGGTGGTGGTCCCCGTGTCCGTTGCTCCGCCGTTCCCTTCCTCCTCTTCCCCCCGTACTCCCCTGCCGCCGGGCACCGACGCTCCGGCCACCTGTGGGGTGCCGCACTTCGCTCCGGTACGGGTGCGGGGCGGGCGGCATCGGCTGCGCCGGCTCGTGCGGCACCGCAGGCGGGCTCTCGCGGCCGGACTTGCCGTGACCGCGGCGGCACTCGTCGCGGCGGGCCCGGGGGAGGCCGACGGGGCGCGGGGGCATCCGGCGGCGGAGCCGGTACGCCGGCACCGGGCCGTCGAGCGGGTGTCCGCGCCGGTGCGGATCGCCGACGGGGCCACCGTGCGGCTGCTGCGGCCCGGCGACCGTGTCGATGTGATCGCCGCGCAGGAGACCGCGGCGGGCGGTGACGCGCGGGTGGTCGCGCGCGGGGCGCGGGTGACGAAGGTGCCGGAGCCGGTGGACGCGGCTGTGGAGAGCGGGGCGCTGGTCGTGCTGTCGGTGCCGCGTGCCACGGCGGCCCGCCTCGCCGGAGCGAGCGCGACGGCCCGGCTGGCGGTGACACTGTGCTGAGCCCGATCAAGCGCGACCCGCTGTCAAGTCGCTCGATGGAGGGGACCGATTGGACAGGACGGCCGAGCGCTGACGTAGGTTGCGGAGCGGTCTGTTCCACAAGCTGTGTGTGCAAGGGGTGGCTCGGAAGTGAGCGAGAACAAGGGACCGAGCGTCTGGGAGGGCTTCAAGGCCTTCCTGATGCGCGGAAACGTCGTCGACCTGGCGGTCGCGGTGGTGATCGGTGCCGCCTTCACCAACATCGTGAACGCGGTGGTGAAGGGCGTCATCAACCCGCTGGTCGGAGCGATCGGCACCAAGAACCTCGATCACTACAGTTCGTGCCTGAGCTCGTCCTGCGAAGGCGAGGAGGGCATCCAGATCCTGTGGGGCTCGGTGCTCGGCGCGACGCTCAGCTTCGTGATCACCGCGGCCGTCGTCTACTTCCTGATGGTCCTGCCCATGGCGAAGTACCTGGCCCGCGTGGAGGCCCGCCGCAAGGCGAAGGAGAGCACGCACGAGGTCATCGAGGTGACCGAGCTGGAGGTGCTGAAGGAGATCCGCGACGCCCTGGTCGCCCAGCGCGGCTCGGGGCACGACGAGCGGTAGCGGCTCAGATGTGGTGGGGCGGCTTCTCGTCGAGGAACCGCTTCAGGTCGGCCGCGCTGTCGCCGCCGCCCTGCCGGTCGCCCCACCCACGGTCCGTGTCGTCCGAGGACTGCTGGTCCAGCGGGTCGTCGAAGACCAGCGCGGCCTTCGGCTCGGGCTGCTCGGGGACGGCGTCGGGGGCGGTGCTCATGCGTCCAGGGTACGGCCCCCACGGGGACGGCCCTCGCGCCGACGGCGCCCTTGGCTGCGGCCACCGGGCGGACGGCTCGGGTCCCCCGTACGCGGGTGATCCCCTACAGGAGAAATTCCCCGCTCCATCTGCTCTGCTTGTCCCCATGACGTCCAGTTCCACTCCCGCGCCGGACTCGCCCCGCCCCCCGGGACGCCGACGCCCGTTGCGCAGGCTCAGTGCCCGTGGCCGTGGGGAGACCCACAGGGTCGCCACTCCGCTGGAACTCTTCTTCGACCTGTGTTTCGTCGTGGCCATCGCCCAGGCCGGCATCGAGCTGGTGCACGCGGTCGCCGAGAGCCACGCGGGCGAGGGGATCCTCAACTACGCGATGGTCTTCTTCGCCATCTGGTGGGCCTGGATGAACTTCACCTGGTTCGCCTCGGCCTACGACAACGACGACGTGCTGTACCGCGTCGTCACCCTGCTCCAGATCGCCGGTGTGCTGGTGCTGGCGGCCGGGATCTCCCGGGCGTTCGAGGACCACGAGTACCTGGCGGTGCTGATCGGCTATGTGATCATGCGGCTCGCCCTGGTGGGGCAGTGGCTGCGGGTGGCCCGGTCGAGTTCGGGGCCGGAGCGGAGAATGGCCCTGCGGTACGCCGGCGGCGTGCTGCTGTGTCAGATCGGCTGGGTGGGCCTGGTGGCCCTGCCCGAGGACGTCCGGCCCTGGTGGTTCCTGGCGATGGCGATCCTGGAGATGTGCGTGCCGCCGTTCGCGGAGCGGGAACACCCCACCTCCTGGCACCCGCACCACATCGCCGAGCGGTACGGCCTGTTCACGATCATCGTGCTCGGCGAGACCATCGCGGCGGCCACGGTCGCGGTGAAGACCGGCATCGACGAGAACGACGCCCTGGGCGATCTGCTGCCGATCGCCGCCGGTGGACTGCTGATCATCTTCGCCGCGTGGTGGATCTACTTCGTGGTGCCGATCCACGGTCATCTGAGATCCAACAGGCAGGCTTTCCTGTGGGGTTACGGCCACTACGTCGTCTTCGCCTCGGCGGCCGCGATCGGTGCGGGCCTGGAGGTGGCGGTCGAGCAGACCGTGGGCAAGGCGCACATCTCGACGCTGGCCGCGTCGGCCGCGGTGACCCTGCCGACAGCCCTGTATCTGCTCACGGTCTGGCTGCTGCACTCGCGCTACTTCAAGGTGGGCATCGCCCAGCAGCTGGTGCTGCCGACCGCGGCCCTGCTGGTGATCTGCTGCACGTTCCTGGGCGACTGGGGGGTGCTGGCGGCCGGCATCGTCTCGGCACTGGCGGTGGCTACCGGGGAGACCCTGTCGGCACGCATGACGTCCAGGGACCGCGGGACGGCGACGAGAACACCGGTGGCCTGACCGCCCGGCCGAGCCACCCCGCACCGCACACCACGCCCGCTCCCCGCACGACCGGTCCTCACGCCGGCGTGCCGCGCCGTGGGGTGGGGCTGGACGAGACTGGCCCCATGACAGTTGACGCTCTGACAGATGTCGCCGGACTGCGGGTGGGGCACGAGACGCGGGCCGGGGGTGGCTGGCTCACCGGCACGACCGTCGTGCTCGCGCCCGAGGGCGGGGCCGTCGCCGCCGTGGACGTGCGTGGCGGCGGGCCCGGCACCAAGGAGACGGACGCCCTCGATCCGCGCAATCTCGTGCAGAAGGTCGAGGCGATCGTGCTGACCGGCGGCAGCGCGTACGGGCTCGACGCGGCGTCCGGCGTGATGGCCTGGCTAGAGGAGCAGCGGCGCGGGGTGCGGGTGGGGGTGGACCCGGCGCACGTCGTGCCGGTGGTGCCCGCCGCCTGTGTCTTCGACCTCGGGCGGGGCGGCGACTTCCGGGCCCGGCCGGACGCGGCAACCGGCCGGGCGGCGGTCGAGGCGGCCGCGGCGAGCGAACCCGGCGCCCCGGTGCGGCAGGGCTGCGTGGGCGCGGGCACGGGGGCCACCGTCGGGCCGGTCAAGGGCGGGATCGGCACCGCGAGCACCGTCCTCGACTCGGGGATCACCGTGGCGGCGCTGGTCGTGGCCAACGCGGCGGGGTCGGCCGTGGATCCCGAGACCGGGGCGCTGTACGGGGAGTTGTTGCAGGGGCGGGTGAGGTATCCGGAGGAGGACGTCCACCGGGCGGCGCGGCTGCGGCTCACCGAGATCGCGGCGAAGAACGCGCCGCCCCCGCTGAACACCACGCTCGCCGTGGTCGCCACCGATGCGGACCTGTCGAAGGCACAGGCGCAGAAGCTGGCCGGCACGGCGCACGACGGCATCGCGCGGGCCGTGCGGCCGGTGCATCTCCTCAACGACGGGGACACCGTGTTCGCGATGGCCACCGGGGAGCGCCCGCTCGACGCCGGGCATCCGCTCGCGCTGAACGAGATCCTCGCGGCGGGCGCGGACGCGGTGACCCGGTCGATCGTGCGGGCCCTGCGCGCGGCCGAGTCGGTGGACGGGCCGGGTGGACTGTGGCCGTCCTACGGGGAGTTGTACGGCCGGGCGTAGGGATCCGCGGCGGTGGGGGCCGGTCGGCGGCCCCTCCCCCGCTGCTCCGTGCCGGCGATTGTCGCGGTTCTGTCACGTGACTGCATTCACCGCGAACGCTGGGAACCCGGTCCGGGGGCAGTCACCTCTTCCCCCCTGGAACGGAACGCATCCCGCAGATCGCACGAAGATGGAGCAGATCTTGACAACGCCGGACATAGCAGCGCGGCGCGCACTGGGGGCCTGTGCCGCCCTGATGATCGGCGCCCTGACGCTCACCGCCTGCGGTGGCAGCGCCAACGCCGACAACGACGACAAGGCCGGCAAGGACTCCAAGTCGTCCGCCGCGACGATCGAGATCTCGGCGAAGGACGGCTCGAACGGGGCGTCGATCAACTCGACCGGCGTGAAGGTCAGCGACGGCAAGCTGACCGAGGTGAAGATGACGGTGGCGGAGAGCGGGCAGGCCGTGCCGGGCTCCCTGTCCGCCGACGGGGGCGCCTGGAAGCCGAAGGAGCAGCTGGAGCGCGGGACGAAGTACCGCATAGCGGCCACTGCGAAGGACAGCGACGGGCGCAGCAGCGCCGCCGACTCCACCTTCACCACCGTCTCCTCGGCCAACAGCTTCATCGGGACGTACACGCCCGACGACGGCACCACGGTCGGCGTCGGGATGCCGGTGTCGTTCAACTTCGACAAGGCGATCGGCGACAAGAAGGCCGTCCAGTCGCACATCACCGTCTCCTCCAGCAGCGGGCAGAAGGTGGTCGGGCACTGGTTCGGCGAGCAGCGGCTCGACTTCCGGCCCGAGGAGTACTGGAAGGCCGGCTCCAAGGTCACGATGAAGATCGACCTGGACGGCGTCGAGGGCGCGAACGGCGTCTACGGCGTGCAGAAGAAGACGGTGACCTTCACCATCGGTCACTCGCAGGTCTCCACGGTCGACGTCAACACGCAGACGATGACGGTCGTGCGGGACGGAAAGACGCTCAAGTCGGTGCCGATCTCGGCGGGCAGCTCGGAGTTCACCACGTACAACGGGCAGATGGTGATCACCGAGAAGTTCGAGAAGCTGCGGATGGACAGCCGGACCGTCGGACTCGCCAACGCGTACGACATCCCGGACGTCCCGCACGCGATGCGGCTGACCCAGTCGGGGACCTTCATCCACGGCAACTACTGGTACAACAAGGGCAACCCGCCCTTCGGCCGCCAGGGCACCAGCCATGGCTGCGTCGGCCTCCAGGACGTACAGGGCGGACAGGGGGACACGCCCTCCAAGTGGTTCTTCGAGAACTCGACGGTCGGCGACGTCGTGATCGTCAAGAACTCCCCCGACAAGACCGTGACGCCGGACAACGGCCTCAACGGCTGGAACATGGCGTGGAGCGAGTGGGTCACCGGCAGCGCCGTGTGATCACCGTGTGATCCACCGAAGTGCCGTCCGAGCAGGGATTCTTGACAGTTCGTCGGGCCGCGCGGGAACTTCTCGCGCGGCCCGCGCGTTTTACCGGACGTACGTTTTCTCGGTTCCCGGACATGATGTCCGACCGAGGGGCTACGGTATGCACCCACAAGGTGACATGCAGCAACGCCGGGAGAAACCTTGAGCGTTCCGTACGAGACGGCAGCGTACGAACCACCCGAGTCGGCGGAGTCTCCGGAGGAGCATCTCGCGCGACTCCTCGGCCGTGCCCTGAATTCCTTCGAGTTGCCCGACGAGGCCATACGGCGGCTCGACTGCGCGCTGGCCCACGACAGCTCGCTGCACTCCGCGCACCACAGCGCGGGGCTGCACCGCGAGACGTACCGGCACACCTGGCTGCTCGCGGACGGCTCGGCGCTCACCCTGTGGGAGCTCGTCCACAACACCGCGCGCGGCCGCGAACCGCAGCACGAGGTGTACGCGGACGAGGAGGAGCTGCGTGCCGCGACCGCGCGGCTGCCGCTGCCGCCGGACGCGCCGGACTTCGAACTGCCGGTGACGGTGCAGTTGTCGCCGATACCCACGCCCCGGCACGCGTACGTGCCGGACGACTCGGCGGACCACGCTCGCCGGCTGCTGCGCCGGGCGGAGAACGCCGACCGGCCGGGCACGGAGACGGCCACGCTGCTGACCACGGCGTTCGCGCACCAGATCACGCAGGCGTTCGGGCGCCCGTGCCGTGCGGGCCGCGCCGGGCTGTGCTTCTCGCTCTACGAGCACGCCTTCCTGCTGCGCGACGGCGAGGAGGTCTCCCTCTGGGAGGTCGAGCACACGGCGACGCCGGACGGGCGGCACATGTGCGAGGTGTACGTCACCGAGGAAGCGGCGCGGGACGCGATGGAGCGGCGGGCGGCTCAGGTCTCGTAGCGCCGAAGCGGTATCGGTGGAGCGCCGGTTGAGGCGACTCGGCCGGTCAGTGATCCTCGCGGGCGTCGCCGAGCTGTCGCACCAGGCCCGCGAAGGCGTCCCGTTCCGCCGGGGTGAGTTCGACGGCCTCCAGCGCGGGGGCGGTCTGCCGCTGGTGCGGGAGCCCCGGGAGCATCGGGTCGGCCTGCCAGGGGGTCACCTCGGGGCGGTTGCGGCGCAGGAGGCGGACGAGTCCCATCACCCAGAGCACGGCCGCCAGGGCGAGGACGACCGGGCCCAGCAGCTGGAGGATCGAGACATTTTCTGGCATGCACCCCAGTAGACACCACGGTCCGGGCCTATTGGCCCGGACCGTGACGTATATCGCAGGTGCCGTGAACAACTCACAGCGCCCGAAAGGGACAAGCGGTCGGCTCGTCCGGCGGCGGGCTACGCCGCCACCGGCTGCTTCGCCTCCGCGGTGGCGGCCGCCGGGGACTCCGCGGCCGGGGTGCCGTCCGGGGCCGTCCTGCGCATGCCCTTCAGCACGATGACCAGGCCCGCCGTGACCGCCGTACCGGCCGCGATGGCCAGCAGGTAGAGGAACGGCTTGCCGATCAGGAAGGTGACCCAGATGCCGCCGTGCGGGGCGCGCAGGGTCGAGCCGAAGGCCATCGTCAGCGCGCCGGTGACGGCGCCGCCCGCCATGGAGGCGGGGATGACGCGCAGCGGGTCGGCCGCCGCGAACGGGATCGCGCCCTCGGAGATGAAGGAGGCGCCCAGCACCCAGGCCGCCTTGCCGTTCTCGCGCTCGGCGGTGGTGAACAGCCTCTTGCGGATGGTGGTGGCCAGGGCCATGCCCAGCGGCGGGACCATGCCTGCGGCCATCACGGCGGCCATGATCTTCATCGCGGAGTCGCTGGGCGCCGCGACCGAGATGCCGGCCGTCGCAAAGGTGTAAGCCACCTTGTTGACCGGGCCGCCGAGGTCGAAGCACATCATCAGGCCGAGGAGGACGCCGAGGAGGACGGCGTTGGTGCCGGAGAGGCCGTTCAGCCAGTCGGTCATGGCCTTCTGCGCCTCGGAGATCGGCTTGCCGATCACCACGAACATCAGGAAGCCGACGACCGCCGAGGACACCAGCGGGATCACCACCACAGGCATGATGCCGCGCAGCACCGGTGGGATGTCGATGCGCTGGATGGCGAGGACCACACCACCGGCGATCAGACCGGCGACCAGACCGCCGAGGAACCCGGCGCCGATCGTCACCGAGATCGCACCGCCGACGAAGCCGGGCACGAGACCCGGCCGGTCGGCCATGCCGTAGGCGATGTATCCGGCGAGGACCGGGACGAGGAAGCCGAAGGCCGCCGCGCCAATCTGGAACAGCAGCGCGCCCCAGCTGTCGACCTGCCCCCAGTCGAAGTGCTCGGTGACCGACTTGGCCTCGTTGATCTGGTAGCCGCCGATCGCGAAGCCGAGGGCGATCAGCAGACCGCCGGCGGCGACGAACGGGACCATGTAGCTCACGCCGGACATCAGCCACTTGCGCAGCTTGGTGCCGTAGCCCTCGCCGGGTTCGCCCGCGCGCTCCACCGGAGTGCCGGGCCGGGCGGCCGCCGTGGCCTCGCCGCGCTCGGCCTTGGCCCGGACCTCGGCGATGAGGGCGGCCGGGCGGTTGATGCCCGCCTTCACGCCGACGTCGACGGTGGGCTTGCCGGCGAACCGGTCCTTCTCGCGTACGGCCACGTCGTGGGCGAAGATCACGCCGTCCGCCGCGGCGATGACGGCCGGGTCGAGCCGGGTGAAGCCGGCCGAGCCCTGCGTCTCGACGACGAGTTCGACGCCCGCCTCACGGCCCGCGTTCTCCAGCGACTCGGCCGCCATGTAGGTGTGGGCGATGCCGGTGGGGCAGGAGGTGACGGCGACGATCCGGAAGGGGCGCTCGTCGTCGGCGTGCGCCTCGGCCGGGGCGCCCGGCGCCGGGGCGTTCACGCCCTCGGTGCGCGCTCCCGGCACCGGGGCCGTCGTGTCCGTGGCGGCGTCGGCGGAGGCCGCCACCGACGACGCCACGGAGTCTTCGGAAGGAGCGGCCGCGGCCGCTGAGGGCGCCTCGCCGGCCGCGGCCCCCGGGGGCTCCTCGCCCCGGATCAGCGCCGCCGCCGACGCCGGATCCCCCGCCGACCGCAGGGCGTCCGTGAACTCGCTGTTCATCAGCTGCCGGGCCAGCGAGGACAGGATCGTCAGATGGGCGTCGTCGGCGCCCGCGGGAGCGGCGATCAGGAAGATCAGGTCGGCCGGGCCGTCCGTCGCGCCGAAGTCGATGCCGGCGGCGCTGCGCCCGAAGGCCAGCGTCGGCTCGGTGACGTGCTCGCTGCGGCAGTGCGGGATGCCGATGCCGCCGTCGAGGCCGGTGGGCATCTGCGCCTCACGGGCGGCCACATCGGCGAGGAAGCCCTCCAGGTCGGTCACCCGGCCCTTGGCCACCATGCGCTCGGCGAGGGCGCGCGCCGCCGCTTCCTTGGTCCCGGCGGACAGGTCGAGGTCGACCAGGTCCGGGGTGATCATGTCGCTCATCGCGGGCTCCTTCGCACGCGTATCGCCCGGGGAGTCTCGTGGGCGGAGAAGGGGACGGGGGCGGTGTGGGGGGCGGTGTGGGTGACGGAGACGGGGTCGGGGAAACCGCGCCTCCCCCGGGCGGCGGGGCGGCTCAGGAGGGGGGCCGCGGTCCGTGGACGGCAGTGGGCGGCCGTGAGTAACGGTGAGCCCGGCCGGTCGGCCGTCGAACCGGCAAGAGTCGAACCGGCAAGAGTCGTACCGGCAAGAGTCGAACCGGCGATAACCGTGACATCCACGACATTTGTCATGACACCGGCTCCTTCAGTACGCGGTCGACCGGCACTTCGGCCGTGACCGTCACCGCCGCCAGGTCCAGATCGGCCGGCGAGGGCATCACGCTGCCCGGCAGTCCGACGGCCGCCGCGCCGTGTGCGACGGCGGAGGCGAGCGCCTCGGGCCCGCTCCCCCCGGCGATCAGGAACCCGGCGAGGGATGAGTCGCCCGCGCCGACGTTGCTGCGCACGGCGTCCACCCGCGCGCTGCCGAACCAGGCACCCTCGTCGTCCACGAGCAACTGTCCGTCCGCGCCCAGGCTCGCGAGCACGGCACGCGCGCCCATCCCGCGCAGTTCCTCGGCGGCCTTCACCGCGTCGCCCACGGTGGTCAGGGGGTGGCCGACGGCCTGCGCGAGCTCCTCGGCGTTCGGCTTCACCACGTCCGGGCGGGCGCGGAGGGCTTCGAGGAGGGCGGGCCCGGAGGTGTCCAGCGCGATCCGGGCGCCGCCCGCGTGGGCGCGGGCGACGACATCGGCGTACCAGGACGGCGCGAGTCCGCGCGGCAGGCTGCCGCAGCAGGCGATCCAGTCCGCGTCGCGCGACTGCTCGCGGACCGTCTCCAGGAGGAGTTCCTGCTCGGCCTCCGACAGTTCGGGGCCGGGTGCGTTGATCTTCGTGAGTACGCCGTCCGACTCCGCGAGCGCGATGTTCGAGCGGGTGGCACCGGCGACCGGGACCGGCGCGACCTCGATGCCCTGCGCGTCGAGCAGGTCGGCCACGAGCGCGCCGGGCGCACCGCCCAGGGGCAGCACCGCGACCGTGCGCCGCCCGGCTGCCGCGACCGCCCGCGAGACGTTCACGCCCTTGCCGCCCGGGTCCATGCGCTCACCGGTGGCGCGGATGACCTCGCCGCGGTCGAGGGAGGGGACCTCGTAGGTGCGGTCCAGGGACGGGTTCGGGGTGACGGTGAGGATCATGCGCACTCGTTTCTCAACACACAGCACTTCTGTGCCGCTCTAGACACAGAGCACTTCAGTGCCGCCGCGCTCGATGGCGGTGGCGTCTTCGGGGCTCAGCCCGCTGTCGGTGATCAGCAGGTCCACGTCGCCCAGGTCACCGAAGCGGGCGAAGTGCTCCTGGCCGTGCTTGGAGGAGTCGGCGAGCAGCACCACCCGGCGGGCCGCGGCCACGGCCGCCCGTTTCACGGCCGCCTCGGCGAGGTCCGGGGTGGTCAGACCGTGCTCGGCGGAGAAGCCGTTGGCCGCGACGAACAGGACGTCGGCCCGGATCTCGCCGTACGCCCGCAGCGCCCAGGCGTCCACGGCGGCGCGCGTACGGTGCCGCACGCGCCCCCCGACGAGATGCAGCTGCATGCCGGGGTGGTCCGCGAGGCGGGCCGCGATGGGCAGGCTGTGCGTGACGACGGTGAGGGACGCCTCCAGCGGCAGCGCGGCGGCCATGCGGGCCACCGTCGTACCGGCGTCGAGGATCATCGTGCCCTCGGCGGGCAGCTCGGCGAGGGCGGCCTTGGCGATGCGGTCCTTCTCGTCGGCCGCCGTTCCCTCCCGCTCGGCGAGGTCCGGCTCGAAGTCGAGGCGCCCGACGGGGATGGCACCACCGTGCACCCGGCGTACGAGCCCGGCGCGGTCGAGGGCCTTCAGGTCCCGGCGGATCGTCTCCGCCGTCACCTGGAACTCCTCGGCCAGCGACAGGACGTCCACCCGGCCGCCGTCACGGGCCAGCCGGAGAATCTCCTGCTGCCGCTCCGGTGCGTACATGTCCGTTCGCCTCCGAACTGTGCCCGAACTTGTGGTTTCGCGAGGAGGCTACGCCCGGATTTCTGGAATGTAAACAGGTTCGGGCCCAATCGGGCATGACTGGGCTTCTGGCATGGGCGATACGGAAACAACAAGGGGCCCGGCACCGAAGTGCCGGGCCCCTCCCTCCCCCGCTCTCAGCCCGCGAGCGCGGGCTCCTTGTCCATCGCCGGCGCCGAGTCGTCGGTGCCCTCGACGTGCTGCGCCGGTCGCTTGGGCAGCGCCGACATCAGCAGGAAGATGACACCCAGCACCGCGGCGACCCACCACAGCGCGTTCTGGAAGCCGTCCGCGAAGGCCAGGCCGGCCGCCGTGGGCTCCTTGGCCTGCGCGAGCTTGTCGTCGACGACGCCGAAGAAGACCACCGAGACCAGGCCGAGGCCGAGCGCGTTGCCCATCTGCTGGACGGTGTTGATGAGGCCCGACGCCGAACCGGAGTGCTCGCGCGGCACCTCGGAGAGGATCGCGTCCGTCAGCGGAGCCACGATCAGACCCATGCCGACACCCATCACGACCAGCGGCAGGGCCATCTGCCAGGGGGCGATGGACAGGCCGTAACGGTTCGCCTCCCAGATGTAGAGCAGGACGCCGAGCGCCATCACCAGCGCGCCCGCCTGGAGCACCTTGCGGCCGAAGCGCGGGACCAGCTGCTGCACGGACAGACCGGCCGCGGTCGAGACCGCGATCGAGAACGGGATGCCGGTGAGGCCGGCCTTCAGCGGGCTCCAGCCCAGACCGAACTGCATGTACAGCGTCCAGACCAGGAAGAAGATGCCGAGCGCCACACCGAAGACGGTCTGTACGGCGATGCCGGCCGCGAAGCTCTTCACCTTGAACAGCGACAGTTCGACGAGCGGCGAGCCGTCGCGGGCCGCCTTCCGGCGCTCGAAGAGCACCAGCACCGCGAGGACCACGAACGCGCCCGCCATCGACACGTACCCCCACACCGGCCAGTCCAGCTCACGGCCGCGGGTCAGCGGGTAGAGCAGCATCAGCAGACCGATGGTGACCAGCGCGACGCCGACGAGGTCCAGCTTCAGCGCCTTCGGTGCCTTGGACTCGGTGATGAAACGGCTGCCCAGGATCAGACCCGCGATGCCGACGGGCAGGTTGATCAGGAAGATCGGGCGCCATTCGAGACCGAACAGGTTCCACTCCGTCAGCAGCGCGCCGAGCAGCGGGCCGGTGACCGCGCCGAGTCCGACGACCGCGCCGAACAGACCGAAGACCTTGCCGCGTTCGTGCGCCGGGAAGGTGGCGTGCACGATCGACAGAACCTGCGGGACCATCAGCGCCGCCATCGCGCCCTGGAGGATGCGGGAGGCGACCAGCATCTCCGGGTTGGCGGCGAAGCCGCACAGCGCCGAGGCCAGCGTGAAGCCGCCGATACCGATCAGGAACAGCTTCTTTCGGCCGTGTATGTCACCCAGACGGCCGCCGGTGATCAGACCGGCGGCGAAGGCGAGCGCGTAGCCGGCGGTGATCCACTGGATCTGGCTGAACGACGCGCCGGCCTCCCGCTGGATCGACGGGATGGCGATGTTGACGATCGTGACGTCGACGAGGTCCATGAAGGCCGCGGTCATCACGATCGCCAGGGCGAACCATCGACGGCGGTCGGTGGCCGCGGAGGCGGAGGACTGGGTGGTGCGCTTGCTGCTGGGCTGTGCCTTGTCGCTGGTCACACGCGCCGGTTCTGTCTCGGTTGCGGTCATGGCTCAAAGCTATGGCCTCATTAGGTCAGATCGTGTCCTAGTTCTACGGCATCCTCGAAAACATGACGACGGACACTCCGGCACGGCTCCTGACCCTCCTCTCGCTCCTTCAGACGCCCCGCGAGTGGCCCGGCGGCGAACTCGCCGACCGGCTCGGGGTGTCCCGGCGCACGGTGCGGCGTGACATCGACCGGCTGCGGGACCTCGGCTATCCCGTGCAGGCCACCCTGGGGGCCGACGGGGGCTACCGGCTCGTCGCGGGCAAGGCGATGCCGCCGCTCGTGCTGGACGACGAGGAGGCGGTGGCGATCGCGGTCGGGCTGCGGGCCGGGGCGGGGCACGCGGTCGAGGGGGTGGAGGAGGCGTCGGTGCGGGCGCTGGCGAAACTGGAGCAGGTGCTGCCGTCGCGGCTGCGGCACCGGGTGAGCACGCTTCAGGCCGCGACGACGCCGCTGACCAGTGGGGACGGGGCGAGTATCGCGCCCGAGACGCTGACCGTGATGGCGTCGACCGTGGCGGGGCGGGAGCGGTTGCGGTTCGCGTACCGGGCGAAGGACGGGACGGAGTCGCGGCGTCTGACCGAGCCGTATCGGCTGGTGTCGACCGGGCGGCGTTGGTATCTCGTGGCGTACGACCTCGACCGGGGGGACTGGCGGACGTTCCGGGTGGACCGGGTGAGCGAGCCGTTCGCCACGGGGGCGCGGTTCGCTCCGCGGGAGTTGCCGACGGGGAATGCGGCGGAGTATCTGCGGCAGTCGGTGTGGCGACGGCAGGAGGCGTACGAGTTCTCGGTGACGTTCGATGCGCCGGTGGAGTTCGTGGCGGCTCGGGTGCCGGGGTGGTTGGGGGTGCCGGAGGCTCTGGACGGTGGGGAGCGGTGCCGGCTTCGGGGGGCCGTGGGGGATGCGGTGGAGTGGATGGCGGTGCGGCTGGCGATGGTGGACTGCGAGTTCGTGGTGGAGTCGCCGGAGGAACTGGTGCGGTGTGTGCGGGAGTTGGGTGGGCGGTTGAGTCGGGCGGCGCAGGTGTGACGCCTGCGGCGGCCCGTCGCGCCGAGTGGGGGTGCGGGTAGCGCCTACGGGTGGTGGTGGGTCGGGGCCGTGCCGGGGGGTCTCCGTCCTCGGTCGGGCGGTTGCCCTCGGACAGAGAGGCCGGCGTCTGTTGACGCCCGCCGCTGCGGGCGGACACCCCCCGGCACGTCCCCTCACCGCCATGGGCGACTGCGGCTCCGTAGGGGCGCGGGGAACTGCGCGAACGGTTGCCAGGGCTACGGTCACGTCTCGGCGCAGGCCCACTGCAACGCCCTGCTTCTAGGGGCGCGGGGAACTGCGCGGCCAGCCCCCACCGGCCCGCAGGCGCAAACCTCGGGCCGACCCTCAGACCGCCGTGATGTCCTCCCACGGAAAGTTCCGCAGGGCGTCCAGGTTGCGTAGGGCCTGCGCGGCCGGGCCCTGGGGGCCGTCCGCCGGGGCGTCCCCCGTTGCCCAGGTTTCTACGGCCACCCGGACGGACGCCGCTGCCACCGCCGCGGCGAAATTGTGGGCGGCAACGTTGTCGGTACCGCTTCTTTGCGCCAAAGCCTCGGCCAGTTTTGCCTCCGACTCGTGGCACGCCTCGGCCCAGACCTTGCGCAGGGCGGGGTTCGAGATGGCGAGGCGGACCAGGGTGCGGGCCCACTCCCAGGAGGCCTCCGAGACGCCCGCGCCCGGGGTCAGCGTGTGGCGCAGGGCGTGTTCCAGGGCCTGCGGTACGGGCAGTTCGGCGGGGGCGTCGCGGACCGCCTGGGTCCAGCGGTCGGCGCCCACCGCGTAGAGCGGGGACACCGCCTCCTCCTTGGTGGCGAAGTAGCGGTAGAAGGTGCGCGGCGCGATGCCGGCGGCCTGGGCGATGTCCTCGGCTCGGGTGGCCCGCAGTCCCCGTCGCACGAAGAGCGCGGCCGCGGCGCGCGCGATCTCCATGCGGGTGGCCGCCTTGCGCCGCTCCGTCAGGGAGGGCGACGAGGTGGCCGAGGGCTGTGCGGGGGTGGGGCTGGTCACGTTCGGCAGGCTATGCCCATGTGGCACAATCTGCCATCCGGGCGGGCCACCCCGTGGTTCAGGTACGGGGTGACCCGCCCGTCCGGACGTGCGGAAGCGGAAAGAGCCGGGCCCCGGCACCCAGGGGGGATGGGCGCCGAAGCCCGGCTCGTGGGAAGTCCCGGCGCCGGGGGGAGTGCGTCGGGACTTGGTCCGGTGTTGTGAGGCTCGTCGGTCGGTCTGCGTCCGGGGCCCGAGGGCGGTCGCCTCGGGTCCGAACTCCCTTGCCCGCAGGTCTTGTTCCCGGTGGCCCCTGCATTGAAGCGGCGTTACATCGCCATGTTTGCGCGGTCTTTGGCCACCGGGCGTACGCCCCCGCCGCCGCCCGAGGGTCAGGCGGCCGCGTCGAAGCCGGTGCTGCGTGCCAGCTTCTTCAGCTCCAGCAGGGCGTGCTTCTCGATCTGGCGGATGCGTTCGCGGGTCAGGCCGTGTTCCTTGCCGACCTCGGTCAGGGTGCGCTCGCGGCCGTCCTCGATGCCGTAGCGCATCTTGATGATGGACGCCGTGCGCTGGTCGAGGCGGCCGATCAGGTCGTCCAACTCCTCGCTGCGCAGGAGGGTGAGGACCGACTGCTCGGGCGAGACCGCCGAGGTGTCCTCCAGGAGGTCGCCGAACTGCGTCTCCCCCTCGTCGTCCACCGACATGTTGAGGGACACCGGGTCACGGGCCCAGTCGAGGACGTCCGCGACGCGCTCCGGCGTCGAGCCGAGCTCGGCGGCGATCTCGGTGTGCTCCGGGTCTCGGCCGTGCTCGCGGTTGAACTCGCGCTGGACGCGCCGGATACGGCCCAACTCCTCGACCAGGTGGACGGGGAGACGGATGGTGCGGGACTGGTCGGCTATCGAGCGCGTGATGGCCTGACGGATCCACCAGGTCGCGTACGTCGAGAACTTGAAGCCCTTGCGGTAGTCGAACTTCTCCACCGCGCGCACCAGGCCGGCGTTGCCCTCCTGGATCAGGTCGAGCAGGGGCAGGCCGCTGCGCGGGTAGCGCCGGGCCACCGCGACGACCAGGCGGAGGTTGGAGCGGATGAAGATGTCCTTGGCACGCTCTCCGTCGGCGACGAGGGCTTCGAGCTCGTCACGGGTGGCGTCGGCCTTGGCCTCCTCGTACCCGTCGAGGACCTGCCTGGCGAACACACCCGCTTCGATGATCTGCGACAACTCGACCTCTTTGGCTGCGTCGAGAAGCGGCGTACGCGCGATCTCGTCGAGGTACATGCCGACCAGGTCGCGGTCCGCGATCTCGCCGCCATGGGCGCGAACACTGCTTGCCGCGTCGGCGGTCCCGCCGGTGGCGGACTGACGACGGGCGACGGCACGGGTTGCCATGCGTGCTCCCTTGCGGTGGGGTCCCCCCGCTCGAGCGCACTCGAGAGAAGGGGAGGGCGGGCGGTGGTTCGTTGAACGTTCGGGACTCTTGTCGAGTGCCCGCCGTTCGATGGAAACAACGACTGGAATCAGGACAGAATTCCCAACCCGCCCCCCTATTTTTCTGATCTTGCAGTATCCTGCCGGGCCACAGAGGAGGACCGATGCCGTCGGGGCGTACAGAAGTGCAGGTCAGGCCGGGAGTCGAGAGCGACCTCGATGCCCTCGTCGCCATCTACAACCACTACGTACGCGAGACGCCCATCACCTTCGATACCACGGTGTTCACGCCGGAAGAGCGCCGCCCTTGGCTGCTCTCCCACCCTGAAGACGGCCCGTACCGCCTGATGGTTGCCACGGAGGCGGACTCCACGGGCAACTCACAGCGGATTCTCGGCTATGCCACATCGAGCCCGCACCGGCCGAAGCCCGCGTACGCGACCTCCGTCGAGGTGACCGTCTACCTCGCGCCGGACGCCGGCCGGCGCGGCATCGGGACCCTGCTGTACAAGGCCCTGTTCGACGCGCTGGCCGGCGAGGACCTGCACCGCGCCTACGCGGGCATCGCCCAGCCGAACGAGGCGTCCGTCCGGCTGCACGAGCGGTTCGGCTTCCGGTACGTCGGCACGTTCCGCGAGGTGGGCCGCAAGTTCGGCCGGTACTGGGACGTGGCCTGGTACGAGAAGGACCTCTGAGCCCAACCGGCACGGGCGGCCGCGACGGGTTCTCAGCCGAACTGCACCGATCGCTTCGCCAGCCCCATCCAGAACCCGTCGATCACGGACTTCTGGGCCGCCTGCTCGCCGGCCGCGTCCGCCGCGCCCATCGTCACGAAGAGCGGGGCGAAGTGCTCGGTGCGCGGGTGGGCGTAGCGGCCGGCCGGGGCCTTGTGCAGGAAGTCCAGCAGGGCGTCCCAGTCGCGGCTCTCCAGCGCCCGCCGGCCCCAGTCGTCGAACTCCACGGACCAGGCGGGGATGCCGCCCTGGCGCAGTGCGGCGAGGTTGTGGGTGAAGAAGCCGGAGCCGACGATCAGCACGCCCTCGTCGCGCAACGGCGCCAGCTTGCGCCCGATCTCCATCAGCTCGACGGGGTCGAGGGTCGGCATGGAGACCTGGAGGACGGGAATGTCCGCCTCGGGGTACATCTCGACGAGGGGGACGTAGGCGCCGTGGTCGAGGCCGCGGTCCGGGATGTCCTGCACCGGGATGCCGGGGGCGCGCAGCAGCTTGCGCACGGACGCGGCGAGCTCGGGTGCGCCGGGGGCCGGATAGGTCACCTGGTAGTAGTGCTCCGGGAATCCCCAGAAGTCGTAGACGAGAGGAACGCGCTCGGTGGCACCGATGGCGAGAGGGGCCTCCTCCCAGTGGGCGGAGACCATGAGGATCGCCTTGGGGCGCGGCAGACCGGCGGACCAGGCCGCGAGCTCGCCGGGCCAGATCGGGTCGTCCGCGAGCGGTGGGGCGCCGTGGCTGAGATAGAGGGCGGGCATGCGCTCCTGTGCGGCGGCGGACATGACGACGACTCCCTCCGTAGACCTGAAGCCTTCAGGTGCTTTAAGTCTAAACATTCCTTACGGGAAAACCGTACGTCCAGGTAGTTAAAATTTCAAGGAGAGCTCTCGTACAGTGGAGTACATGAATACGGCATCGACCCCCGCGCCGCCCGCGTCCGCGACCGCATCCGCCTCGTCCGCGCCCGCGCAGGAGACCCGCTGGCTGACCGACGAGCAGCAGCGGGTCTGGCGCACCTATCTGGACGCGGTCACGTTGCTGGAGGACCACCTGGACCGCCAGCTCCAGCGGGACGCGGGCATGCCGCACATCTACTACGGCCTGCTGGTCAAGCTCGCCGAGTCGCCGCGCCGCCGGCTGCGGATGACCGAGCTGGCGATGTACGCCAAGATCACCCGATCCCGTCTCTCGCACGCCATCGCCCGGCTGGAGAAGAACGGCTGGGTCAGGCGCGAGGACTGCCCCGACGACAAGCGGGGCCAGTTCGCCGTGCTGACCGACGCGGGCGTGGCGGTGCTCAAGGAGACCGCACCGGGCCATGTGGAGGCGGTGCGCCAGGCGATGTTCGACCGCCTCACCGAGGAACAGCAGAAGGCCCTCGGCGAGATCATGCGGATCGTCGCCGAGGGCCTGCAGCCGACGGAAGCGGGTGCGGACCTGCCCTGGCTCCGCTGAACCGCTCATTCAGCGAGGCCGGGCAGGTCCTGAAGGCCGTATGTATGGAGCGTCCCCATCCCCGTACGTACGGCTCGTCCCAAGGGGTACGACCGGGCGGTCGTCGTCGCGCGACTAGTGCGCGACGACCGGCACCGCCACCTCGTCCTGGGCGCCCTCCTCGGAGGAGGCCACCGTCGAGCCGCCCGGGCGGCCTGCGTTGACCAGGGTCAGCGCGATGCCCGCGGCCACGACCAGGATGCCGACGGCGAACCAGATGGCGCTGGTGTAGCCCTCGACCATGCCCTCAAGCTGGACCAGCTGCTGCTGGGACTTGTTGGAGGCACCGGCGATGTGGTCGGCGATGTAGGACGTGGTCGCCGAGGCGGCGATCGTGTTCAGCAGGGCCGTACCGATGGCGCCGCCCACCTGCTGCGAGGTGTTGACCATCGCGGAGGCGACACCGGCGTCCTGCGGCTTGACGCCCTGGGTGGCCAGGGACATGGCCGGCATGAACGCCGTACCCATGCCGAGGCCGAGCAGCAGCATCGCGGGCAGCAGGAGCGCGGCGTAGGAGGAGCCGATCTCCAGCTGGGTCAGCAGCAGCATGCCGAGGGCGGCGACCAGGAAGCCGGGGCCCATCAGCAGCCGCGGCGCGACCCGGGTCATCAGACGGGTGCCGATCTGGGTGGAACCCGTGATCATGCCCGCGATCATCGGCAGGAAGGCGAAGCCGGTCTTCACCGGCGAGTAGCCCTTGACGATCTGGAGGTAGTAGGTGAGGAAGAGGAACAGGCCGAACATCGCGATGATCGCGAGGCCCAGCGAGAGGTAGATACCGCCGCGGTTGCGCTCGGTGACCACGCGCAGCGGCAGCAGCGGGGCCTTGACCCTGGACTCGACCAGGACGAACGCCAGCAGCAGGACGCCGGAGGCGACGAACATGCCGATCGTCATCGAGTCGCTCCAGCCCTCGGACTCGGCGCGGGTGAAGCCGTAGACCAGCGAGACCAGACCGAGGGTGGACAGGATCACGCCGGGGATGTCGAGCGCGGAGCGGTTGCGGCCGCCCTCGGGCTCACGGATGACGTACCAGGCACCGGCCGCGGCGACGATGGCGAACGGAATGTTGACGAAGAACGTCCAGCGCCAGTCCAGGTACTCGGTGAGGAATCCGCCGAGGATCAGACCGACCGCACCGCCACCACCGGCGATGGCGCCGTAGATGCCGAAGGCCTTCGCGCGCTCCTTGGCGTCCGTGAACATCACGGCGAGCAGGGAGAGCGCGGCCGGGGCGAGCAGCGCGCCGAACGCGCCCTGGAGGGCACGGGCGCCGAACATCATGGCCTCGTTGGTGGCGGCTCCGCCCAGCGCGGAGGCCGCGGCGAAGCCGCCGAGACCGACGACGAAGGCGCGCTTGCGGCCCCACAGGTCGGCGATACGACCGCCGAAGAGCAGCAGACCGCCGAAGGCGAGGGCGTAGGCCGTGACGACCCACTGCCTGTTGCCGTCGGAGATGCCCAGGTCCTGCTGGGCGGAGGGCAGTGCGATGTTCACGATGGTCGCGTCGAGGACGACCATCAGCTGGGCTATCGCGATGAACGCGAGCGCTTTCCAGCGGTTGGTATCGACGGCGGCGCCGAGGGCGCTGCCGGGAGCCTTCGCGGCTGTTTCAGACATGGGGGTACCCACTTCGGGACTTCGTGACGGAAAAAGCGAAAGGAAAGGGGACGGCTCGTCGGCTGTGACGGCCGGTGCGATTCAGGAATCGATTGATTCGGCTGCGTACGGTGTGATGACTGCCGTGATGCTCAGGACTGAGCGGTCAGGTCATGCCTTGCGCAGGTCCTCCATGGTCAGCGCCGTGCCCGGCAGAACCGAACGGGCCGGGGCCCGCAGTCCGTCCAGGAACAGCTGAAGATGACGGTGGACGTAGCGGTCGGCGATGTCGCACCCGGTTCCGGCCGGGGGCCGGCTGAGCTGGGCCGCGGCGATCATGACGTCGCCGACGTCCACGTCGGAGCGGAGCTGGCCGGCCGCCTTGGCGCGGTCCATGATCGCTCCGACGAGGCGCTCGCACCGCTCGCGCGAGGCCTCCAGATCGGGGTGGTTCTGGTCGAAGGCGCTCTGGACCATCGGGCACAACGCGCTGATCCGCTCGTCGGCGGCGGTGTGCACGAAGCGCTCCAGAGCCTCGAAGGCATCCCCGGTCTGCGTGAGCGCGAGCTCGGCCGCCGCCATCGTACGGTTGATGACGGAGCAGACGACCTCGCGGACCAGTGCGTCGCGGTCGGGGAAGTTGCGGTACACCGTGGCATTGCCGACGCCGGCCCGGCGGGCGATCTCGTCGAGCGGCACATCGGGGCCGAACTCGACGAACATCTCCCGGGCGGCGGTGACGATCCGCTCCCGGTTGCGCAAGGCGTCGGCGCGCGGCCGGGGCGCCCTGCGCGCTTCGGGGGTCACGGTCTGCACGGCGTACTCCTGATGCTGCTGGGGTGGCGGTTGTTGCCGCCGGTGACCGGCGGTTGTTGCCGCCGGGTGACGATCCGGGGACGCTGTCCCCGTTTCGCTCGGACACATGGCTAAACGGGGAGACGATCCCCGGTTATTTCCCGACCGGGGAAAGATTCCATGTGACCTGAGTCACATGCGATTGAGTATGCGGTTTCCGGGAAGAAACCCACGTTCGGTCTCCTCCAGCGCGCGCCCAAGCACCCCTCGACACAGGGTGATCGAGAGGGTGCAGCGCGCAGGCCGGCGGGCTGCCATGGACTGAAGGGCCCATGCATGCAGCCGAGCCGTCGGATACGCCCCCGCCGTGTCGCCGCCCTCGTCTCCGTGACCGCCCTGACCTTCGCGGTCAGCACCTCGGCAGGCACCGGGCACTTCACGGCGGACACCTCGACGGTGGCCGGGGCGGGCCCGATCTCGCCGGAGCACCCCTCCGCCCTGCGCCCCTGCATGATCACCGGCCGGCCCACGATCCAGATGTCGGAGGGAGTGCCGACCACGCGCGGCTACTCCCGCTCCACCGGCACCGTCCGCGCCCTCACCGTCATGGTCGACTTCCCCGACGCGCCCGGTCCGGGCCGCGCGCTCGACCGCTTCGACGAGTTCTTCCCGCAGACCCAGGACTGGTTCCGCACCAGTTCCTACGGCCGCCTCGACTACCGTCCCGAGACCCCGATATCCGGCTGGCTGCGGATGCCCAAGTCCTTCCGGGCCTACGGCATAGAGCGCGGCGCCCCCTTCGACCCCGGGTACCGCCGGCTGGTCCAGGACATCGTGGTCGCCGCCGATCCGAAGGTGGACTTCCGCGCGTACGACTTCCTGAACGTCCTGGTCACCCCGAACGCCGGCCCCTCGGCCCTGGACACGGTCCTGTCGGTGACCTTCGCGGGGAACACCGAGGCCCCGGTCGCCGACGGCGTCTCGGTGGCCAACGCGTCCTTCGTCTACTCCCGCCAGGACGACGGCTCCGGCACCTACCACCGCACCGGCTACCGGGTCCTCCCCCACGAGAACGGCCATGTCTTCGGCCTGCCCGACCTCTACACCGCCGAGGGCGGGGCCGCGGTCGGCCACTGGGACATCATGAGCGAGGACTGGGGGGCCAACAACGACATGCTGGGCTGGCACAAGTGGAAGCTGGGCTGGCTGGACGGCGCACAGGTACGGTGCGCGGCGAACCCCGGGACCTCGGAGTACGCCCTCACCCCGCTGGCCCGCGAGGGCGGCCCGAAGCTGATCTTCGTACCCCTCAGCCGCCGCAGCGGCTACGCCATGGAGCTGCGCACCCGCGAGGGCAACGACGAGTCCGTGTGCCGCCCCGGCGTCCTGATCTACAAGGTCGACGCGGACGTGGACACCGGGATGGGCCCGGTCAAGGTCGAGGACTCCCACGAGGACAGCGGCGGCTGCACCCGCAGCCCGAACGTCCACGCGGAACTGTCCGACGCGACGTTCGGCCCCGGGGAGGAGTTCCGGGACGAGGAGCGGGGGGTGAAGGTGACGGTGCTGGGGGTGGATCTGGCGGGGAGTTATCGGGTGCGGGTGGAGCGGGGGTGAATCGGGGGTGGGGTGAATCGGGCGTGGGGTGAATCGGGCGTGGGGTGAATCGGGGCTGGGGGAATCGGGGCTGGGGGTGATGAGGGTGCGCACGAGTGTTGGCCGGGGTCTCGATAGTGAGCTTGGCTCGGATATTGGTGCTCGGGCGTGTGGCCAGGTCGCCGCGTGCGTGCGTGGGGCGGATTACGGTTGAGGCTGCCGCGAACGCCGTACGGAGAGCCGATGCCCGCGAAGACGACCCTGGACGACGACCGTGCCGTGCCCGCGGAGGCGGTCACGCCGCTGATTCGGGGTGTGACGGTGCTGCGGCGGCTGACCGAGGCCGGCGGGACGCTGAGCGCGAGCGGCCTGGAGCGCGGCACCGGGCTGGCGCGCTCGACGGTGGACCGGATCACGTCCACGCTCGCGCGCATGGGGTACGTCCGTCTCGACGGCCGCGACATCGTGCTGGCGCCGCGCGTGATGGAACTGGGCAACGCCTACCTGGCGGCCCTCGCCCTGCCCTCCCTCCTCGCCTCCCACGCGGACGCGCTCGCCGACGAGCTCGACGAGTCGGTGTCGCTGGCGGTCGCCGACCACGACGGCATCCGCTTCATCCACCAGGCGACCCGCCGCCGCGCGATGTCCCTCAGCTTCCGCATCGGCGACCTGCTCCCGGCCGAACGCACCTCGCCAGGTCCGCTGTTCGCGACGGAATGGCCGGACGCGCAGTGGCAGGCATGGCGCGAGCGCAGGGCGGCGGACCCGGACGACCGCGGCTTCCCGGCCGCGCCGTGGCAGTCGCACGCGTCCTCCGACGTGGACTTCGAACGCCGGGCGGCGCGGGCGCGCAAGGAGGGCTGGGCGCTGGACGACCAGTTGATCGAGCCGGGGCTGGTCGCGGTGTCCGTGCCGGTACGGGATCCGCGGGCGGGCGGCCGTATCGCCTGCGTGGCGAACGTGGTGAGCCACACCAGCCGGCACACCGCCGCCGACCTGCGCGACACGCTCCTGCCCCGCCTGCGGACGGCGGTGGCGGACATGGAGCGGGAGCTGCGCGAGGCGCCGGAACCGCGCCCCGCGACCGCTCCGGCGGGCCTCGCGACCTGGACCGGCGCCTCCAAGCAGGAACTGGGGCGGGAGTTCGTCGAGTCGCTGGCGCGCGGGCTGACCGTACTGACCGCGTTCGGCGAGGGCCGGGCGGAGCTGACGCTCACGGACGTGGCCAACGCGACCGGGCTGGCCCGCGCGACGGCCCGACGTGCGCTCATCACCTACGAACACCTGGGCCTGGTACGCCCGTCGGGCAACCGAGCGTTCTCCCTGACCCCCCGTGTCCTCTCCCTCGGCTACCCGCCCCTGTCCCGCACGTCCCTGGCCCAGATCGCGACCCCGCACCTGGTCGAACTCGCCGACCGGGTCCATGAGTCGGCGTCCCTGGCGGTGCTGACGCCGTCGGCCGAGGAGATCCAGTACATCGCCCGGGCCGCCACCAGCCGCGTGATGAGCGTGAACATCACGATCGGCACGCGACTGCCGGCGTACGCGACGTCGATGGGCCGGGTACTGCTGGCCGATCTCCCTGAGGGCGACGGCCATTTGTCCTCCGCCCTGCACGACCTGCGCCCCCTGACGCCCCGCACCGTCACCGATCCCGCGACCCTGGAGACGACCCTCTCCCACGTCCGCACCCACGGCTACGCCTTGGTCGACGAGGAACTGGAGGCAGGCCTCCGCTCAGTGGCGGTCCCGGTCCGCGACCGCACGGGCCGAGTGGTCGCGTCCCTGAACGTGGCGATGCATGCGGCGCGGCGAACGGTGGAGGAGTGCGTACGTGAGGTACTGCCCGAGCTGGTGAAGACGGCCGGCCGGGTGGAGGGGGATCTGCGGGTGGCGGGGCGGTTCGGTGGGGTGGGGGTGGGGTGAGGGTGGGGTGAGGGGGCGCCCGGCCGGATCGGGGTAGGGCTGGCGGATAGGGGCACGGTGGCGGATAGGGGTGCGCTCGGGCGGAAAGGGGTGCGCACGGGCGGAAAGGGGTGCGCACGGGCGGATCCGGGTACGGCTGAGGGATAGGGGCACGGTGGCGGATGGGGGTGCGCTCGGGCGGATCCGGGTACGGCTGACGGATAGGGGTGCGCTCGGGCGGATCCGGGTACGGCTGACGGATAGGGGTGCGCTCGGGCGGATCCGGGTACGGCTGACGGATCCGGGTACGGCTTGACTGGTGAGGCGATCAGCCGTGGCGACGGTCGTGCCGGTCGCCGCGTTCACTCGCCGCCAGCCCTCGTGCCGACGGTCGTCCCGGTCATCGCGCTCACCCATCACCCCCGCGCTCGTGCCGACGGTCGCGGCACCTGCCGCCTCAGCCGTCGTACGGCCTGGCTGCGCGGCCCTCGCGCAGGGTGAGCCCCCACCAGGCGAGCTGGTCCAGCAGCACGGAGGCGGCCTTGGCGGTGCCGTCCTGATCATGGGGATGCCCGTCCTCGTCGAACTGCTCCCAGGCCATGTGGAAGCTGACCGTGTCGCGCAGGGTGACGGCGTGCAGCTCGGCGAAGACCTGACGCAACTGCTCGACGGCTCGCTGGCCGCCGGCCATACCGCCGTAGGAGACGAAGCCGACGGGCTTGGCCCGCCACTCCCGGTAGACGTAGTCGATGGCGAGCTTCAGCGACGCCGGGTACCCGTGGTTGTACTCGGGCGTGACGACGACGAATCCGTCGAGTCCGCCGATGCGCTCGGCGAGGGTCGGAGCGTCACCGGACCCGTCGGACCGCTCGAGGGTGAGCTTGAGCTCAGAGGCCAGGTCGGGCTCGGACAGGTCGATGACATGCGTCTCCATGTCGCCACGCCGCCCGATCTCGGACAGAAACCACTGCGAAACCCGATCAGCGAACCGCCCGGGCCGAACACTGCCGACGAGAACGCCGATCTTGAGCGGGGACACGGACATAGGGGTACCTCGATCCAGGAAGGCGACATGGGGTGTTGGCGGGGGCACCTGCGGTCCGACCCCGCAGAAGCAACGTAAAATCTCAAGCAAACTTGAGGTCAAGCAGACCAGCCCCGCCGGCGACCGAAGATCACCGCCCCCTCCCCTCTCACCCACAACCAGGGCGAACCCCGAGGAACGAATCCGCTACGCTGTCAGGGCACCTTCCGCCTTCGTAGCTCAGGGGATAGAGCACCGCTCTCCTAAAGCGGGTGTCGCAGGTTCGAATCCTGCCGGGGGCACCAGCACAAACGGCCCGGACCGATCATGGTCCGGGCCGTTTTGACGGCACCAATTGACGGCAGTCCCCTCTCAGGCGGCCGGCGGACGCCGCCGGAGTAGGCGGTCCATGTGGCTGATGGCCTCCCGCTGGGTGTCGTGCACGACGTGCGTGTACACGTCCATCGTGATGCTGATCTGGCTGTGCCCGAGGATCTCCATGATGACGCGCGGCGCGACGCCGGCCGCCGTCAGCAGCGTGGCGCAACCGTGTCGCGCGTCGTGCAGCCGGACCACTCGTAGCCCTGCATCGGCGGCGACCCGCGTGAACGACCGATAGACGTTGCGCGGCTCCACAGGCCGGCCGTTCCGCGTGGCGAAGATGTAGCCCTCCTCAGACCACGTCGTGCCAGTGCGCGCGAACGTCTCTCGCTGCCGCAGCCGATGCCAGCGCAAAGGAGCGATGCACAGTGCAGGCATCGGAACCACGCGCTTGCGGCGGCTCTTGGGGTCGTCGTCGTACAGCGTGCCGCGCCGGCGCTGAGTCTGCTGACGTACGTGCAAGACCCGGTTGTCGAGGTCTACGTCCGACCAGCGCAGGCCCACCAGTTCCCCGCGACGCAGTCCCATGGCGACGGCCAGCACGAAAGCGGCGTACAGCGGATCACGACGTGCGGCTTCAAGGAAGGTCAGCGCTTCCTCCAGGGACCACGGCCGGATCTCCCGCTGCTTCACGCGCGGCGGTTCCACCAGGGATGCGACGTTCCGCGTGATCAGTTCCTCGCGCACGGCCGCCGTGAGTGCGGTGCGCAGCACCCGGTGTGCTTCCTTGGCAGTCGCGGCTGTGTGGGTGTTCTGCATGCGAGTGATGAAGCGGCGCACGTCGGCGACACTCAGCGTCTCCAGTCGCTTCGTACCCAGCACGGGGATCAGGTAGAGGCGCACGTGTGTCTCGTACTTGTCGTAGGTGCTGAGCTTGCGGCGCGGCTCGACGTAGTGCTTCAACCAGTACGGCAGCCACTCGGAGAGTTTGGCGGACCGAGTCGGCGTCGGGATGCCCTGACGGTCCCGGCGTACCAGCTCCTGGCGCTTGGTGTCGCACTCCTCCCACGTACTTCCGTATACCGTCTTGCGCTTACGAGTCCCGTCCGGCTGAGGGACGTACACACGTGCCTCGTAACGGCCGTCCTTCCGCTGCCAGATGCTGCCGGCACCATTGGGGTTTCTCTTTCGGGAGGCCATCAGGCTGCGTTCTCCTCAAGTCGGTCCTGCATGTAGTGGCGTATGGCGTCGACCGGGATGCGGCGGGCGCGGCCGGACGTGTAGCTCGGGAGCTGCTTGGAGCGGATCAGGTCGTAGACCTTGCTGCGGCTAAGCCTCAGAGCGGTCATGGCCTCGGGGACGGTGAGGGCTTGAGGGTCGTTCGCGACGACGGTCAGCACGTTGAGACCTCCGGTAGAGGGCGGGGCCTGCGAATGGAGTTGGTTAGGGGCGTCTCAGGAGCCCGCGTGTGTCCGAGGCACAGATTTCTGCGTCATCGCGTCACGCACGTCATTTGGGGTTCTGACCTGCGGTTATGCGGTGACGCGGGCAGCTCGGGGCGTGTCATGGGGCGGGGCGGGGTTCTGTCATCCGTGACGCGTGTGACGCGGGATGACGCAGGTTTGGCCGTCTGCGTCATTGCTGTAGCCGCTGGTCAGGGACCGGTTTCGGGTGGCTGGTGACGTGGGTGACGCAGGGTGTCTTCTCTTAGGAAAAAGAGAGGGGGTGGTTGTCTGTGGTGGTGCAGTGCGGCTCAGGACGTGAGGAAGGAGCCGCTGCGCGGCGCGACCTTGGGCGGCGGCACGCCGCCGGAACAAGCAAGAGGAGCACCACCTCGGCGATGGGTGCTCCTCTTGCTTGTTCGGTGCGGCCCCCGTGGTGGCACGGGTCAGAACGCCGCTTCCTGCTCGCTCGTTGGCGAGAGCGGGGGTCGGGTCATCTCGATGTAGCGGGCGGCACTGGTGCGGCCCCAGTCGATAAGGACGCCGCGTGCGGCGAGGGTCGGTTGCAGCCGCTTGAGTCGGTCGGAAAGGACCTTGCCGGTGGTGGGCCAGCCTTTGGGCAGGGGACGGCACTCCTCGCCGTTGTAGAGGCCGGTGAGGCAGTGCAGCCACTCCGATGACGTCATACGGACTTCCTCGCCCGCGTCGAGTCCGTCGGCGTGCTTGAGGACCGTCTGCGCGAGGAGGTCTCCTTCGATGACGTCGTCGTTGAGGTCGTCGAGGCTGGCCCGGTAGGCGGCCAGCGAGCCGAAGCCGGTCGCCGCATCCAGCTGCGCGCACAGGTGGGCGAAGTCGGCCATCCGCAGGTCGGTGGGGGTTTCCGCCTCGGCGGCCCGTACCTTCACGGTCAGGTCAAGCAGGGAGCCGAGAACGACCGGCAGGATCTCCGCGTACTCCGCCCACAGCTCTGCCTCGGTGCGCCGCACCCGGGGCCTGACGAGGCGGAGTGGGAGGAGGCGTTCGGCGAGGTCGGGGCGGATGACGCCGACGTCGATGCCGGTCAGCAGCATGGGCCGGCGGTAGCGGGAACGCACGACGTCGCCGTCGGTGAAGAGCGCGCGCTTGATGCTCTCGGCGCCGGTGACGATGCAACACATGAGGTCGGACAGGTCCGGGGGCAGGTGGGAGAGGTTGTCCAGGGCGGTGACCCATCCGGCGGCGACGGCCGTGATCATGTTCTCCTCGTCCTTCGGCGCCCGGCGCAGGTCACCGCTCATGCCCTCGATGATCCGCACGAGCATCCGGCCGCCGGTGGACTTGCCCGCGCCTTGGGGGCCGGTGAGGAACGGCGCGGGAACGGGCACGGACGGTTCGAGGCAGCCGATCAGCCAGGCGATGGCCAGGCACTCGGTCTCGGCGCCGGCGAAGTTGCACAGGCGGAGCAGGAGGTCGATGCCCTTGCCGTTGGTGTCCTTGGCGGGCAGGGGGAGTTCGCCGGTGAGCTGGGTGCGCCGCCAGCACACCTCGCGCGGCTCGGGGGTGAGGATGTCCCAGCCGGTGGGGTGAATGCGCACGGACGTACCGTCGTCACGGCCCAGGTCGAGCCAGGTCGCCCCGTCGAACCCGGGGGCGACGCGGATGTGGGTGGGTTGTACGTCCTCAGTCAGCGCGAGTGCTTCGATCAAGTCCAACGCCTCCTTGAGCGCCGTGCCGTTGAACACGCCGACCCCGTCCTTGAAGAGGCCGACCATGAGTTCCTGCCGGTGGCTCCCCGTCGTGCCCTGAGAGCGGATGGGCCGGGCCACAGGGTGACCGTTCCGCTGCGCGTAGACGGTGCCGTCGATGGTGCGGAAGTACCGGAAGTGCTCCTGCGCGTAGTCGGTGATGATCTGGCGGGCGGGCGTCTTCTCGTCCTCGGACATGGCTACATCCCCAGTGCGGTGCGGGCATTGGTCCACGCGTCGGTGCAGTGCCGCGGTGATTCCCCCTTGGCCTGAGCGACGGTGAACAGTCGCGCCATGTGGGCGTCGGTGAGGCAGCCGCACCGGCCGTGGGTGGACAGCACAGCCAGGAAGGTGCGATAGACCGTGGCGTGGACCGCACTGGACGCTTCGGTAATGCGCTGCTCTGCCATGGCGATGCCGCGTTCCAGGTAGACGGGCGTGCGGTGGCGGCACTCCCCACCACCGCCCAAGGCGCCCACGGTGACGACCTGCGGGGGCCGGGCCGAGGAGGGCTCCTTCACGGCGAGCGCCCGTACCTCGTCCGGCAAGGTGGTCATGGTGCCGGTGCCGGTGCCGGTGCCGGGACCGAGCCAGCGGGCGTAGGCCATCGTGGACTTGATGTCGGCGCCGGGCCGTACGGCGTTGGCGGACTGCATGGTGCCCTGGTAGAGCCAGTGCTCACCACGGGTCGTCGGCACGGCCTGTGTGGCGGGCAGGCTCGCACGGGCCCATGCGATGGCTTCCGCGTTGTCGAGGTCGACGACGGTGAGACCGGCGCCACCAGGGTGGTAAGCCACCGCTGCCGCGTCACGCCACGCCTCCCGCCACGTGGACGAGTTGATGACGTCGGGGTCGGTGGTGGCGGCGGCCCAGCCGTGGCACGGCTGCGGGCAGGTGCAGGGGCCGGGGGTCTTCATGTTCGGCCGGCCGCCGCACGCGTTCTTCGCGCAGGCCCGGCAGTTGCCGAACGGCACCTTCCCGGCTCGTAACGGCAGCACCGGCACCCCGGAGGCTGCCAGGGAGAGAGCGGTACGCAGGTGCTCTCCCCGAATGTCGGTCGGTTGCGTCATGCTGCAAGACCTCCACAGGTCTGTAGATGGCAGGTGGACAAGGGCGGCCCCGCGACTTTGGCGAGACGGAGGGGCCGCCCTTGGCGTAGCTAGCGGTTCTTGGCCCAGAGGGCGTACTGCTGGCGGACGTAGGCGCGCGGGTTGCAGGCAACGAAGGCGTCGTCGAGGTAAATCAGTCGGGAGGCCAGGTCGAGGGCGTTGCTGGTGCTGGCTGTGTGGCCGGGGGTGAGGCCGTGTGCCATGCGGTCGGTGAGGGCGGCGCGGCGCAGCCACCACTCACGCCCTTGGTCCTCGTTCGTGAGCAGCCACTCCAGCTCGGTGGCCGCCTCCGGTGCGTTGGTGTATGCCTGGATGGCGTTGGGCCACTGCGTGACGTCCCGCTCAGGGGTGTGCTTGTGGTCGGCGCGGACGTAGAGGCGGTTCTTCTCGCCGTCCTGGGTGGGGTAGACGGTCACGGTTCCGGCGTTGAATGCGTCGTCCAGTGCGGCAACGACGTGCAGTCTGTCGGCGGGGTCGCAGATGATCCGGATCTCGAAGGACACAGAGGCTCCCTGTCAGCCGTGAAGATCGTTGCGGTGGGTGGGGAGTGGTTCAGGCGGCGGCGGTGTCGTCGCCGCGTGTGGCGGTCAGTCGGCCGTCCAAGGTGCGGACGATCGTGCCGCCGGTGGTGAGGGTCTTGACGGCCTTGGACACGGCGCCCTTGGACAGGCCCGTGATCGTGACCAAGTCCTTTTGCTGCACCGGCTCGTCGGCGGTCTCGATGGCCTTCAGGACACGGGCGACGGCGCTGTCCGTGGCCGGTGCTGCCTCGGGCGCGGTGTCCTTGACGAGAGTCAGCGTCGGGACGCCCCCGGCTTCGACCGCCGGCGCCACGGTCCGGGACCACGGGGTGCGGTCCGGGAGGGCGATGACGACGGACTTGTCCATGTAGCGGACCTTGACCGGGTCGGGCTTGCGCTTGCCGTCGCGGACCAGCGCCACACCAGGGACGGGGAGTTCGTCGGCGTTCCAGCCCTTGGCCTGTGCGTCCTCGCCGAGGACCACGCGGGCTTCGGCGGGGGTGCGTACGGCGAGGCAGATGGAGACGCCGATCTGCGGGGCGATCTGCTTGGGGATGCCGTCGTCGATGGTGGGCTTCTGGGTCATCCACCACAGGTCGATGCAGGCGGCGCGGCCCATGCGGGCGATGGACTCCAGGCCCGGCAGCGCGGAGCGGTTGACGGTGCGCGTCCTGCCGTCGGCGCTCTCGGTCTCGTAGGGGACCTTGCTCGCGGCCGACATGACTTCCGCGCCCTCGTCGACCACGACCGTGATGCGGGGTCGGTCAGGGGTGGGGGTCCAGGTGTCCTGGCCCTTGGGCAGGATGGCGACCCGTTCCAGCATCTCGGTCTCCAGCTCGTCGACGACGTCGACGACGTCGCGCGGGGTGGAGGCGACGCGCGCCCGGTGGTCCCACAGGCGGCCTTCCACGCGCTTGAGGTCGATGATGACGAGTGCGTTCGACTCGCCCTCGGAGGCGTCGTAGAGCAGCGGCCGGGATGCGACGGACTTTCCGGCGCCGGAGCGTCCGGCGATGAGCAGGCGTTCCCCGAGCGGCACGGTGACCTGCTCGCCCGTGACGGTGTCGACCCCGAGCGAGCGCCGCTCGGGCGTCCACTTCAGGTCATCGCCGTCGGCAGCCGAGCGGGTGCGCAGGATGAGTTCGGCCCAGCCGCCCTGCTTGCCCGCCTTGATCTGCATGCGCAGGCTCGTGCGGGCCCCGAGCAGGGCGCGGATGTGGTCCTCGGCCGCGCGCAGCTTGGCCGGCGTCCACTTCCCGTCGAGGCGGACGGCGCACACGATGCCTGCCTCGGTCAGCTTCGGCCGTCCGGTCAACGTGCCGTCGAGGCCGCGCTGTTCGGCGTGCTCCTTCCAGTGCTGCGGCTGAAGCCGCTTCAGCAGTGCGGACTCTTCAACGGTGGGCTTCAGGCCGGTGGTGTCGCGCTCGCGCACCGCGATCCACACGGACAGGGCGGTGACGGCGGCGACCACGGCGATGGCCGACCACACCCAGGCGCGTGCGGAGACCTGCGGCAGCCACACGTACCCGGCGGCACCGAGCGCGGCGGCGGTCTTGGTGGCGAACAGCCACATCGGGTCGGGCACGCGGCGCTTGGCGGTGCGCAGTTCGCGTTCCGCGCGGTGGCGCAGCGAGGTGACGCCCTCGGGGTCGACGGCGCGTGCGGTGGCGAGCGCGCGGCGGGCGTCGCGCACGAGCGGCTTGCGTTCGGCGCGCAGAGCTTGGCGGCGTTCGGCTTCCTTGCGCCAGTGATCGGCGCTCCAGTGGGCGGCGGTGGCGGCGTACTGGCGGTGTGTGCGCCAGACTTGACCGTGACTCACGAATGATCCTCATTTCCCGGATGGGTGGGTTGGTGGTGACGGGCCCTGCGACGGCCCGTCACCACACGCGCGTGTTACGCGGAGTGAGCAGGTTTCCGGTTTCCTGGTTTCCGACAGGGGCCCCCACGCGTGCGCGCGCGAGGACGGAAACTTCCGTCACGCAGCGTCGCTACGGGGTGTGTGGCGGCCGAACAGGCTTCCGGGGGTCAAACCCCATCCGGAAGGGGCCTCAAAGGCTCTGTGGGCCGCCTACGGCTTCGGGGTGCTTCAGCAGCCCTTGCGGCCGCTCTTGCCGCCGTCGTTGACGGCGCGGACCACGGTGACGACGGCCCAGCCGAGCACGAGCGCAAGGATGGCGAGCATGGCGAGGTTCGCGGCCATGGCGGTCAGCGCGCCGACGAGCAGCGGGCCGAAGTAGACGCCGGCCGCCACGGCTCCGGCACCAACGCCGGAGCCGAGCGCGACGCGCTGCACCGTGCGGTCCGGCGGCGCCTGGTGGATGTGCACAACCTGCGGACCGGAGGACTGTTGAGCAGGAAGGGAGGCGGGGTCGGCGTATACGTGGCTGCCATCGGGCAGCTGCACGACGGTCAGCGGACGGTGTGCGGGGAGCTGTTCCATGACGCACCCTCCGGGGCGTTGTCGGGGAAAGCGCAGGCAGAGCACATGCCGAGCGAGGGCGGGATGACGTATCCGGCGTCGCGGCGGCACTCGGGGCAGGTGCGGCGGGCGGCGTTCGCCTTGGCCAGGGACGCCCACCGGGCAGGCGTCATCGGCCGCACCGGCTTCGCCGCGTCGATGCGGTAGAGGTACGCGACCAGCGGCGGACGACGCCTGCGCGGCCGTTCGAGCTGAGCCGCCACACCCTGACCGCCGGGGCGCAGGCCGCGTGCGCGGAGCTGGCGGTAGGTGGCGTAGCCGTCCGGGGCGAGCCGCCACCGGTATTCGGGCAGCGCGGCCATCACCCGGCCTGGAGGCCGCGCTCGGCACGCAGCGTGTCACGCAGGGTCCGGGCGTTGGCCGGGGAGGTGCGGACCTCGCGGCGGATACCCTCTGCGGTCAGCCGGGTGTCCGGCCAATCGGCCGTCACCTTCCGCGCCTCATCGAGCAGTTCATCCGGGGTCCGCTTCGGGCGCGGGGTGCGGGCGGCATCGGGCACACGGCCCGTCGCCCCACGTGGACGCGTCGACTCGGCAGCCACCGCACGCGATCCGATCGGCACGGCCGGGGTCAGCTCGATCGAGGGGAGCGGCTTGGCCGGGATGGTCGACTTGATGAAGCCGACGGCCACCGGTCGGGGCAGCGCCGTGACGTTCGGCGTGATCGGCTCCGGGGTCGATACCGCGAGGTCAGACCTAGACCGATTCCTCTCGGTATTGGTCGATTCCTCCGCGTTTTCGATCGGGGCGGGTCGGTGGTGCAGCACCTTCGCCACCAGGTCGGAGCTGAAGTAGATCGAGCCGACCGGGAGCGAGGTGGCGAGCAGCACGAGCGCCCAGTTCGCCGGGTCCCAGTCGGCCAGTCGAGCCCAGTCGACCGAGCGGCCGTGGAGCTCCGGCACCAGGCCGTGCACGGAGTTCAGCACTAGCGAGGCGATCGTGTAGGCGGCCAGCACCCGCAGCGCAAACACCCGATCCTTGCCCGAAAGCACAAGGGTGGCGATCAGGGCCAGGGCCATCAGGCCGTCGACCACGAACGGGTACAGCGTCGCTGCCGTGCCGTCGGCGCCGATGGCGCCCGCGATGTCCCGCAGGGCATTCCAGGACACCCGGAAGGCCATCGCGACCACGACGACCAGCGCGAACACGAGGGCCGCGCGGCCCTTGCGGTGCAGGTTCATGCAGCCCCGCCCGGCACCTCGGTGAGGCTGTTGACGTGGTCGCGGTGTGCGGCGAGCACGCGCCGGCGGGCCCGCCGAAGGCGCCGCTCGTCCAGCTCGCACGGCGTGCGGTCGATGACGATGATCTGCGCGTCCAGCAGCTCCATCTCCGCACGGATGACGAGCATCTCCGCGTCGATGGCGTCTAGCTCCGCGTCCGTGGGTTCCATCCACGGCTCGAACGCGGTAACAGCCTCCTGAACAGTGACGATGTGATCCATGGGTCGTGTTCTCCCTAGCAGGTGGCAACGGCCCGAACAGAGCCCCCGGTGTTCCAGCACCGGGGGCTCACGCCGTTGAAGTCGGTTGTTCCGGCTCCCCTCAGCGCCGCTCGTACGAGACGAGCAGCGGAGGCAACCGGCCGCCGCCCTTGAGCTGCGGAAAGGTGAAGTTGCGCTGTACCGCGCACGGGACAGAACCCCTACGCGCCCGCCCTCTTGCTTGCGAAGGGGGGACGGGATTCCCTTGGCACGCTGTTCAGTTCTCAAGGAACAGTCGCTTCCGGCGAGCGCGGTAACCCCTGGTCAGAGGGGCTCCCGTTCTTGAGGACGGGGTTCGCCGAGCGTGTTCGGAGCAGCCCAAAGAAGGCTCTCCCGATCCACTGTCCTAGGACTGCGGAACGACTGAGAAGACAATGACGCACAGTCCTGGGACTGTGCTTCACTGGTCCCGTTGAGAGGAGGTTCTGCATGGCGCCCAAATGGCGGGAGCTTGCGGACCGGATCGCGGAGAAGATCCGGAACGGCGAATACGCGCCCGGCGACCAATTGCCGCAGATCAGAGACCTTGTGGAGGCGGGCGAAGGGTCCAAGTCCACAGTCCACGCGGCCTACAAGGCTCTGGAAGCCGAGGGGCTGGTGACCTCCTCACGAGGCCACGGCACGGTCGTCCGGCAGCAAGCACCGCTCAAGCGGCTTGGCATCGCGCGTTACGACAAAGCCAAGTGGCGGGACGGAGACGAGGTCGCGTTCATCGCGGACCGCGTGGCGTCTGGTCGCGCGTACCGCAGGAACGAGCAGACCCAGAGCGTCAGCCGCGTGAAAGCGCCGGCGCTCGTGGCTGAGGCTCACGGACTACCGGAAGGCGCTGAGGTGTATGCGCGTGCGCGCTTGGTCAAGGAAGGTGCCCAGCCAACCCACACGCTGACCAGCTACTACCGTCCCGAGCACGTGGAGGGGACGCGCATCGTTGACCCGACTCCGGGTCCCGCTGGCCGTGGTGGCGGCTTCCGCGTCCTCTACGACGCCGGATACGAGATCGACCACATGAAGGAGGAGCTGTTCGCACGAGTGCCCACGACCAACGAGGCTCAACTCCTTCAGCTATCTCCTGGTGAATGGGTGGTGGAACTTCACCGCACCACGTACACAGCCGACGGGACTGTGGTGGAGTTCGCCATCGGGGTCCACGCAGCTACGCGCTTCGCGTGGGCGTATGACTTCAAGGTGCCCGACTCGGCGGACACGGAGGACGAGAGCAAGTGATTTCAACTCAGGCGTGGGCGGACGCACAGCGGCTCTGGGACTTCCAGCAAATGGGACACGAGCCGCGCCTCTGCTCCGTCGCGATAGGACTCGGCAGTCACGACCTGGGAGTGGCTGACGCCACCGCAAATCTGTACCACCGAGGCATGGCACCGCTCATCGTCTTCACGGGAGCGACCAGCCGTACGACGCGCGAGCGGATGCCACGCGGCGAGGCTGAGCACTACCGGGACCGCGCCGTGGAGCTGGGGGTTCCTGCGGATGCCATCCTTGTCGAGCCGAAGGCCCGGAACACGGGCGAGAACATCCGCTTCTCGCGCACTCTGCTCGAAGAGCGGCGCATCCCCGTCTCGTCTGTCCTGCTGGTCAGCAAGCCGTACGAGGAACGACGCGCGTATGCGACGGCGCGCAAGCTCTGGCCGGACGTGGAGTGGGTGAGCTCATCGACACCCATGACCCTTTCTGAGTACGTCGACTCGATCCAGGACGCACGCCTCGTGATTGACATGCTGGTAGGCGCCCAGCAGCGACTCATGGTGTATCCGCGCCAAGGGTTCATGATCGAGCAGCAGATCCCCGACGAGGTTGTCGGGGCGTACGAGCGCTTGCGCGGCGAGGGGTTCACGAGCCGACTAGTCCCAGAGGAAGCTAGCCACGGCAAACGGTCGCGTTGATCACGCAGGAGGAGGGGGACGCGCGTGTCTGAAGTGAGTCCGGAAGGGTTCCTCATCGATGGACGCCCACATGAATGGAAGATGGGCAGGATGCCTGCCTCCGAGGGGGATTGGATCACCGAAGTACGGCTCCGAGTTAAGGACGCCGATACTCAACTACGCCTGTGGGCCGACCAGCGTGACGAATTAGCCAGTCTGACGCAGCAGGTCACTTCCCTCACGGAAAGGAACCAACAGCTCACGGCCGAGCAAAAGCAGCCGTCGTTTCATCTTGGTCGACGCCCAGAAACGCCCGAGGAAATTGATGCCGAGCTTCGCTTTCGCGAGATCGAGCGGCGCTGGGAAGTTGAACTTGCTGATCGAAAGCATCGGGCAGATCTTGCATTTGAACAGTCTGGGCTCATCCGGCGCGCAGAGGGAGTGCGCGGCTGGGCGCTGGTTGCCGTGGTATTTGCGATCATCGCCTCCCCTTGGGTCGCCATGATCGCTGGGGTTGCTGCGAAGGAGTTCAGCCTCTACGTCACCCCGGTCACCGGCATCGCCGGAGCAATTATCGGTTACTGGTTTGGCCAAGGGCAACAAAATCCTCTTCAGCCCCCAACGATCGCCAACTCTCCAACCCTAGAGGCCCCGACAACGTCTGTATCGCGGGCTGCTACTCCCGGTCAGTGACGAGGTGGACAACCTCCCCCTCGGGGTCGTTGCGGGTCTCGTATCGCCGCACACCGCGCAGGGCAATTGCGCACGGTTTCCGATCACGCTTGCTGCCAAACTAGGCTCCCGACTTCACGCGGCCGTTCTCCATTACGGATCTAGCCTATACTCAGTCGTAGATTCTGTAGCTTGATCACGAACAATGGAGGCAATTCTTTGATCGTAAAGAGAATTCCGATCATCACCTCCTGGCATGCCATCAGATTGATGATCCTCGGATAGGTAGTAGGAGTCCAAGTAGGGCACGGCACCCTTCGGCGCGATGATGAGACTGCGAGCACGCGGTCGGTCACCAAGCACCTCACTGACCAAACTCTCCCCCGGAAGCCTTACTTGTTTACACACCACGACCAGCGGATTCTTCTTTTCTTCACAGTTTTGCGGATCGAAGTTTCCCACGTGAGGCAGAGCAAACAGGTGGACAGTCAGGCGAACGAAATCTTGATCCTTGTCTGAAGCGTCGAGAACGAATGTCTCTGACCTCTTCTGCCCTGGCGCCACATCATTCCCGGCTACCGCTAGTTGGTCAGCCCTCAAGACTGCCACATGCACTCCATACCGCTTCCGGCTTACCCCCTCCGCCCGCAGCTGGGCAGTCTCATCCTTTGGGCGCATACCAGTACCAGACTTGAATCGGTTCCCCGTGATCGCATACATCGCCCCCACTACATCGACAGTCGCCTGACCGTTGTTCTTCAAACTGACCGTGCCCTGAAGGCGAGTAATCCCCCGAGAGTAATTGATTTTCTTGATCGCGACGTCTACGTCCAGGCTCGGCTGATCATGCAGCGGTTTATAGAAATTAAGGAACCAGAATTGAAAAACGCCAGCCAGGGGAAGTAGCGAACCGAAAGCGACCCAACCAAATTTGATATGCCCTCGCGTCAAGCCCATAAGGACGCCAATTACGGCATAAAGCAATAGGGATGCCGAAATTGCCAAGAGTACAATATCCTCCCCTTCGCTACGAACAGGGCTGCGTAGTTCGATCCATACAGGCATAAACAGCATGGGTACAGCAGCCGCTTGAGCCATGGGTACGATGGGGAGCGCCCACGGGTCGCTACCGATCGAACTTCCTCGGAATCCAGGAACTGTTCTCGGAGGGCCCGTTTTCACAATTAGCCATGCGGCTGCAAGGTTGAGGAAACCGACGACGAATCGAAGCAACGAAGAAAGCGCTTGAGCCGCCGGGTAACTATGCATGTCGTCACCCGCACTAAATGCGAACGCTGTGCCATCAAGGACGAGAACAACTAGAAGAAGTCGCCGCCACGGCAGGACCTCTTCATGCCATCTCAGCACATCCGACAAGACAAAGGCCAGAATCGCGAAAATGGTAAAGCCTAGTTCAGCCCAATAAAGGTCAGACATGTTTCCGGATGCTAGCGGAGTCGCTTCTCATCTCCTAAAGGAAACGCCGTTCCCACAAGCGCACCCGCCGTCATCGCGCTCGCCCGCCACCACGGATACGTCCTTTGCGCCCTGCTTACGTGACAACCGGCCCTACTTCACCGCCACCCCGAACAGCGACAGCCACGGCGGCACGACCCAAGGCATGTCATGGGGCATCAGAGTGAAGTACACGCACCATTTGGGGCCACATGAGTCCGCTCACAATCCATTGGACGCTGCGCCATCACGAATGGGCAATTTTACAAGGTGGCTGATGCGACCTGAAAATGTCGGCTGCTGGCCAGTAGGAACCACGACGGGTGGCCTCCAGCTTGACGGCACTATCTGACGGCAACATCGAGGCACGTTGCTGTATCAGGATCGAGGCACGTTGCTGTATCAGGAGAGCCAGCCGCGCACTTCGCAGGGCAGGTATGGGAAGCATCCGTCCTGCCCCTACGTCCGCCCAGGTGATCTCCTAACTCGGCGATCCGAACAGTGTGCAGGGCGCCACAAGTCGAGGCTCGATGACGCTAATCGAGTTGCGCCCGGCGCAGGTTTTCTCCACTGACCCAACACCGCGGTGTGGCGGTCGAGGCACGTGGCTGCTCAAGGCGGGCGCACCGTGCGATAGGGCACTCGTACACACCCTTGGTTTGGCCCGACAACGTAACGTATTGCGGCACACCACGGGTGGCGGCGTTGCGATAGAGACTGCCGACGTCACCAGTGCATTGCAGCGCCTGGTGCAGTAGCCGGATATCCTCCTCAATGTTTGCGCCGTCAAGAGCTGCACTCACCACATTATCCACTAGGGAAATACTCAAGCCAGAGTTATGTAGGTATTGCGAGATCTCGTGCCTATTGGCACAGAGGTACGCTAGGGATCGAGTTGCTCTTTCATTCAGCTCGGGCGCTCTAAGACTGTTTCTATCGCATGCTTCGCGTGACGGATCCTTCTCTTCTAGTGACCTAAGCACTAGAACCTCGGTCGCTTGCGGACTCCCATCGACAACATCGGTCGCGAAAAGGCACTCGAACGAAGTTTGGGATTCGACCAATGGATTTGTCAGGAAAGTGATGTCGGAAGCTAGCCTTGCGCCGGCCCAGGTGCCGTAGCCGAAACTACCCGCGATGATTAGGACTGCATGTCGCGGATCGAAAGGATTTTTCGCCTTTAAGAGGAGGCCAAAGTCGGTTCCTTCTCCGGGGTGGCGAAAACGCGGAGAGTAGAGTCGACCGCTCCTAGCGTCCCGCAACGCCACAACATGCTCATCAGGATTCTCAAAGTCGAGCGTGTGAGGTACTCTTTCCAAGGCCTGTTTAGCAATCCTATTCACGTCTGGTCCGCCGATTAGAATGAGGCCATTGCGTCGCGATTCACTCATGGCACGATTACTGTGTACGACCCTGTGCTGCTGAGCACCGATTCGGTCCAGGTATCGCTGAATTTCAGTAAGGGCAAAAGCGCACCCGACCCCAAGAAGACCCGATGGCTCCCACTTACTGAGTTGATGTGGTCCAAGGACGACGGCGAGATCAGCGCCGATGAACTGCGGCCAGAACCCGTGAACTGTGGGATGTTGGAGATCCCCTGAAGGGTTCTTCTGCTTGCCTTCCCGAGCTATTCGACTGCGTGCGGAAAGCCATGCTTCACCTTCCTGGCCGCACGCAGACACGAACGCCTTTAGGGTTGCAGCCCGCGGCAAGCCAGCAGTGCCATTGATCAGGGCATGGACGGTGGCACCGCTGAGGCCCGATTTCGCTGCGAGGCGTGCGATGCTCCAGTTGCCCTGATGGAACAGGTCGGCAAGCTGCTCGGTTAGGTCTCCGCGCGTTTGGATCTGAGACGGATCTACTCGAGACACCTGAACACCCTTCGGTCTGGCCGTTCGCTTTCGTTCAGAATGTATCGTCCACCGTCTCCTGACCTGCGCGAAATCACAATATCGTTCAAACAACTCGATCTGTATCGCTTTCGAACGGCCAAGTACAGCACGATATCGCTCACCAACCGACCCCATCGAGGGGGATAACAGGTGAGCGGGCGAAACGCTTGTGGCATCGCGTCATTCATGCGCGTGGTCAGGCCCCTCACACGGCTACGAAGGGTTGTACGGCGTGATGAGGAACAACGACGACCAGATCAGCGTGCGCATGCTCGTGCTTCTTCTCATCGGCACGGTGACTGTTTACGTGGCGCTCCGCGACCCCAGCATGGGGGTCGCGATCGGGGTGGGCGCCGTAGTTGTAGCGCTGGTTCATGAACTGCTCGGCAAATGAGGGCTGGACCAGTCGAGGTCGGAACGCATGGTGCTCAGGCCTCTGTCACCACTGATGCGGCGTACGTGGGCTAGGCCCAGCGAGCGCTCGCTGGGCCTAGCCCACGTACGCCGCGGTGACGGCACTAGCTGACGGCAACATCGACGCACGTTGCCGTATCAGGAGAACCAACCGCGCGCCTCGCGGGGCAGGTACGGGAAGCAACCCTGCTGCCCCTGCGTCCGCTCGGATGATCTCCTAAAGCGGGTGTCGCAGGTTCGAATCCTGCCGGGGGCACCATGCCTGACCAGCGCGTTTACCCCTTGCGGGTAGGCGCGCTGTTCGTCGTAGCCGTGGCATTAACCACGAATAGGTTCCAAACCACGGCGAACAACAAGAGCAAGCGGCGTCAGCGCAGCAGTATCCGCCCCAATGGAGCCGGCTTTCAGGTCCGGGTCTACGCCGGGCAGGACCCGCTCACGAAGAAGGACATCTATCTCCACGAGCAGGCCGAGACGGAGGCCGAGGCCGAGACCGGCGACCGTCCGGACGTCGGCAAGCACCAGGCATTGCGGCGCACAGCGGTTAGCCGTGGGGGCCGCCTGCTCGTCACCGCTGCCCATCCCGCCCGGACAACTCTTGTACCCGGCTTTCCACGCACGCCGCACGGTCATCGCTGGATGTCGCCAGGAGGCTGTCTCTGAGTCCCAACGGGGGCCTCATGTCACGGGGTGGGCAAGGGGTCTTCCGTGTCTGGCCCCTCCCAGAACTCGGGGCCGAGAGTGTCTTTCAACAGGGCATACATGCTCTTGCGGAAATGGGCGGTCACGAGCCATGGGCGGGTGAAGATTCGGATCGCCCCGACCTCTCCCGCGTCGTTCAGCGTGAAGATCTCGACCAGTTGCTGAACGTGGCCGCCGTCCACGTATTCGTCGATCACCACCGCGAATCCCGATTGGCCCTCGATGTCGAGGACGGCACGGACCTTGAGGTCGCTGAAGCTTTGCGCCGCTGCCTTGAGGACCGGCCCGACGACAGCTTTCCCCGTCGGCTCTTCGCGCAGGATCGGGGAGTACAGGGTGACGTCCTGCGCCAGCGGCGGGACAGCTGGATGGTCGACCCAGACCGGTGTCGGCCCATCCGGGGCATACGGTTCGGGTCCGAGGCTCGGGTCTGCGAGAGCGGGGTCTGTCTTCGCAATCACTTCGCGCAGAGCGGCCATGAATGGCCACGGCCGGCCGTAGACGTCGATCGTGTCAATCAGACCCGCAGCGTTGTGCCGGGCGAGCGCCACGATCTCTGTCTCTCGTCCGCCGGGGCTCGCGCTGTACACGACCCCCTCCACCCCGTCTCCCTTGAGCCGGACAGTAGCTTCAGGCGCGGCAAGCGCCCGCTGGTAGGTACCGAGAGCTGCCGACGCAGCGTCACGACCGGCGATGCGCGGTGCCGCCAGTGGGGTCGCGATAGAGACGTCTTCGGCAAGCGCTGTAGGGGCCTGTCCCGAAAGTGCGGCGTTCAACTGATCCGACATCGCGCGCCCTCCTCGTCGTCACGATCAAGGCGAGCCTGGGCTTCGGGGAATCGGGCGCGAGGTCGTGCGGCGCGCTCGGCGCCGGCACCCAAAGGCCACCAAGAAGCTTCTGATGTGCCACGGCTGCACCCAGGCGGTGTCACGGATGCGCGCGCCGCAGCCAGGTTCGTTGCCGTCGTTCCAGCATGCGCCTGGAGCATGGCGCGGCGCACGCTGAAGGACATGGCCGCTCCCTTGCCTGGGAATCAGAAGGCCTGGAGGTTCGGGCGAGTCGCCGCCGCCACGGACTGTGGACTGTTGCGACCCGTTCAGCCAGCGCCGGTCCAGCAGCCGCCCGGCTGGTTCACGGTGGCGCGGAACCTGTCGATCGTGGCCCGTACGTTCAGCCACGCACAGTTCTTCGCCTTATCCGGCCGGAAACTGGACCGCTGCCGGTCAGGTGGGCCTGCCGTTCCCGTGGGCGGCACACCATGCCGCCCACGGAGTGCGCCGGTCAGCGGACCGTTCGCGCCGCCTTCTCGATCATGCGGGTGACGGCGTCCGGGTGGGACACGCTCACGGCATGGGAGGACTGGATCTCCTCGATGTGGGCGCCGGCACGCTTGGCCATGTGGATCTGGAGTTCCCTGGGGATGATCCGGTCGTTGGTGCCCACGAGTGCCCAGGAGGGGATGGTCTTCCAGGCAGGCTCACCAGAGGGCTCGTTAAGGGCAGTGCCGGTCCCCGGGCGCTGGGTAACTGCCATCAGGCCGGCGGTTTTTGCGGGGACATCCGCGCCGAACGCCTGACGGAACCTGGACTGGTCGATGTAGAAGTCGAAGTCCTTGGAGCCGTCGGCGTTGGTGATCGGGACGGGCCGCAGCACGTCGCCGATGACGCTTCCCTCGGACTTGCTGACGAGCTCATTGGCGCTCTCGCCCTTGTCGGGGAGGAAGGCGTCGGCGTAGACGAGGGCCTTGACGTTGTCGGCGCCGTGGGCTGCGTTGCTGATCACTGCTCCGCCGTAGGAGTGGCCGACGAGGACCACGGGCCCGTTGATACTGGCCAGCAGGTTCTTGACGGAGGCGGCGTCGCTGCTCAGACCGCGCAACGGGTTGGCCGCGGCCATCACGGGATAGCCGTCCTCCTTGAGTTTCTTGATGACGCCGTTCCAGCTGGAGGAGTCGGCGAACGCACCATGGACGAGTACGACGGTGGGCTTGCTGCCCTTTGAGATCTGGGTCTTGGCTGCGTTCGCCGGACCGGGTGTCGCGGCGAAAAGGCTGGCGGCGACTGCTGCCGTGGCTGCGAGAGTGAGAGGAGTGCGGGCACGCCGAAGGCGCGGACGACGGTACATGGGGAGCCCTTTCGAGGCGGAGATTTCAGCCACGCCGGTAGGTGGACATGGCTGCCGTGCGGCGAGATGTAGCCGCAAGTCATGGAGGGGTCGACCGTGGGCGGCAAGCGGGAACATGCCCAGGGCTTGCCAGGGGAGCTACCGCCGAGGGTGGGCTCGCCCACGGTTCTGATCGTGTCGTGGGACCGGCGAACAGCGGCAAGAACGGATGATCAACGTTCTTCGCAGGTGCGGTCCACGCGCACGCGCGCCGAGGTTGTGAACAGCTCGCTGCCGCCCTTTTGAGGCGCTACTGCCGGGCAGCGCAGTACTTTCAGCTGCTGTGGAGGACGGTGCGCAGGGTCTGAATTGCGCGTTCCATCGCGGCAGTTGTGGCCTGCGTGGGGCGCAGGGGGTTGAGCATCATGAAGTCGTGCAGGGTGCCATTGACGCGGATGCTCGTGGTGGGCACGCCGGCCTGGGTCAGCTTGCGGGCATAGGCCTCGCCCTCGTCCCGTAGTACGTCGTTCTCATCGACGATGACGAGCGCGGGCGGCAGGCCCGCAAGGTCCTCCAGGCTCGCCCGAAGGGGAGAGGCGGTGATCTCCGCCCGCTGGGCGGGATCGGTCGTGTAGCAGTCCCAGAACCAGGCCATGGACTTCGCGGTGAGGAAGGGTCCGTCCGCGAACTCCCGGTAGCTGTCGGTGTCCTGGGCCGCGTCGGTGACGGGGTAGTACAGCGACTGGTGCACGAACTCCACGTCGCCGCGCTGCTTGGCCATGAGAGCCAGCGCCGCGGTCATGTTGCCGCCGACGGAGTCGCCGGCCACCGCCAGGCGGGAGGCGTCCAGGCCCTCCTCGGCGCCCTTGGCAGTGATCCACTGGGCAGTTGCGTACGCCTGCTCGATGGCGACCGGGTACTTGGCCTCCGGGGAGCGGTCGTACTCGACGAACGCGAAGGCGGCGTTCGTGCCGACGGCCAGCTCCCGCACCAGGCGGTCGTGGGTGCCGGCATTGCCGAGAACCCAGCCGCCGCCGTGCACGTAGAGGACGACCGGCAGCGTGCCCTGGCTACCGACGGGCTTGACGATGCGGACCCGCACATCGCCCACGCCGGCCGGCACCGTGATCCACTTCTCCGTCACCTCCGGCTTCTCCACGGGCGCCGCTTGCAGGTCGTCCAGGACCTTCCGGGCGCCTTCCGGCCCGAGCTCATACAGGAACGGCGGGCTGGCCGTCGCGTCCGCGATCTCCTGAGCCGCAGGCTCCAGAATGGGCTTCGTCATCATGCACTCCTTGGGTCGGTGGGTTCTTGCCCGCTTTGACCCGTATGACAAGACAGGAGCGAAATGTGTGACACCCGTCGACGCGAACGATGCCAGCGCCGGCAGAGACCGTTTCCGTGAAACCGCCTACACCGACCGCACGGGCTTGATGAGACAAGCGCGCACCGCTTTCCGCCCCGCCTGAAGCCGCATCGGCCTCCTGTGACGCGACGTCCTCACAAGCAGGGTCGCTGTGGGCGACAGCCCTGACGTGGGCGTTCGAGGTCCAGGATCCGGTCCCGCCCGGCAAGGCACCCCAGGTCGCAGAGCATCGCACGCCGGTCTGCGGAGGTACGTGGAACGCTTGGAGCATGGCCCTTCGAGCACGGCTGGACTTCGTGCGTTCGTGGCAGCCGGGGCGCTCACCCGCGCTGATCGTGATCCCACTGGCGCTGATTGTCACGGTCTGTGTGGTGGATGTGCTCTCTCCGCCGCACATCCATCTCGGTCCTCTGCTGGTGGCGGCACCTGCCATCACGGTGGCGTTCGCCAGCGCCGCCATGACGGCGCTGATGGGAGCCCTCGCCGTGGCGGCCCAGGTACTGATCGGTGTACTCAGGGGGGTCCTTCCCACCGCCAACATTCAGGCTCAGGTTGTTGCCCTGATCGTCGTCTCGGCCATCTGCGTCACGCTCTGCCTGGTGCGGGATCGGCGTGAGCGACAGATGCACAGGGTCCGGTCGGTGGCCGAGGCAGCGCAGAGTGTGTTGTTGCAGCCACTGCCCGCACATGCCGGCTCTCTACGGATCGCCGGCCTGTACATCCCTGCCGAGGAAGAAGCAGACATGGGCGGAGACCTGTACGCGGCCGCACGGACCGTCCACCAAAGCACGCGGCTCCTCATCGGCGATGTGCGCGGCAATGGGCTGGCCGCGATCAACAACTCCGCCTTGCTGCTCGGCGCCTTCCGCGCAGCCGCTCATCGGCAGGCCACCCTCCCCCGTCTCGCCATTCACCTGGACGCCGCGCTCCGCTGGGACACCAGCCAGTGGCAGTCACAGACAGAGCAGGACACCAACGAGGACTTTGCCACCGCCACGCTGCTCGACATTCCCGATCACGAGCCGTTCGTCCACCTCATCAGCTGCGGCCACCCACCGGCGCTCCTGCTCCGGGGGCATCACGTCACCCCACTCACGCCTGAGACGAACCACCTCCCGATCGGACTCGGCGGGGTCTTCGGCATCGCCGACTACGACGTTCAGACATTTGCATTCGAGGTTGGTGACCTGCTGCTCCTCTACACGGACGGCGTCATCGAAGCACGCAACTCCGAGGGCCTCTTCTACCCCTTCGCCGAGCGGGCACCGCAGTGGACCAAGGACGACCCCGACGTCTTCCTGCGCCTCCTCCAGGACGACCTCCTGGCCCACGTCCACGGATGCCTCAACGACGACGCTGCCGTGGTCGCAATCCGGCGCCTGGCAGTCTGATACCCGACCACGTCGGCCGCCTGAGCGTTCCCCAGACCCTGCCTGGCGAACCTCTGAGCCTCGCCCTGTTGGACGACCTCGCAGGCCGCATCTACCCAGCTCACACGGGATCTTGTCGGTGTCCGGCGTATGAGCGCGGCGGCTTGGGTCAGTGTTGATGGGGCTCCTTGAAATCCCCAACTCCCGCTCGGGGTGCGATCTGGCCTGCTCGATGGATCTCACCACCCCTTCCGGGCCTGTCCTGGACGGGACACCAATGGCGAGGGACTGGGACTGCCCGATAGCCCGTCAGGGGCCGGGGTGTGTAGTTGCACATGCCGTAGCGGCATGTGGTGTTGTCGAGGGCACCACAGCACGAAAGGCCCTGTCAGCGATGTACCCCTCCGCCATGCCTCCCCGCGAGGTCAAGATCGGCGATGCCGCCGCCTTCGCCGGAACCACCCCGCGCGCCATTCGTCACTACCACCAGATCGGTCTGTTGCCGGAGCCCGAGCGAGGCGGAGACGGACGTCGCCGCTACGGCTACGACGACATGATCCGCCTGCTGTGGATCCGCAAGATGTCCGAGACCGGCGTCAGCCTGGACGATATGCGGGCCGCCTTCGACGAAGTCCGGGACGTTGGGGACGTCCTGGGGCGGCTGGAGGAGACCCTGGCCGCCCGGGAGGCCGACATCAAGCGTCAGCTCGCGGCAGTAAAGCGCCTGCGGGCTGTGGGCAGCCCACTGGGCTTGCTCTCCCCGTTGGTCGCGGACCGGCTCAGCCACCTGCCTTCTGGCGCACTGCGTCCCTCTGACCTGGACGCCCTGCTGGTCACGGAACGGATCTTCGGGCCGCTGGGTGCCGCAATTCAGGCCAGCGTGTTCATCATCCTGGCAACCCATCCCGGCCTACGGGCCGAGGCCGACCGCCTCGACGCGGCTGACGCCGCCCTCGATGACACCGTCGATCCCCACGACCCGCAGGTCGAGGAACTCGCCGCGCAGCACTGTGCCCACCACAAGGCCCTGCTTCAGGCCATTGAAGCGGCCGGACTGGATGTGGCCGAGGAGAAGCTCTTCGAGATCTACGACGCCGAGGCGAGCGGCGAGGAGGGCGCCCGGATGAGTGCCTTCGAAGCGGTGACAAAGATGCCCTATGGCTTCTCCGCGGCCCGGACGCGGTGCATGGAACTCACGGCACGACTCCTTGCCGGGGACCTCTCCGCAGGCAGCTGATCGCTGGTGTCGCCGTGCGCGAGGATCCCGGAACCTCGCCGTGCGCGAGGATCCCGGAACGGCCACCGGCACGAAGCCGGCGTCTCGACACGGCCCACACACTCCACGACGGGAAGCCCAAGCCGACGACCGGGGCCTCGCTCCTTGAAACTCCCGGCTTCGTTGAACGCCAGAGCGAGTGATCCGAGGAGCACCCCTGGCCGTTTCAATAATCCCCACCCATCAGTGTCGCAGTGGCCTCTAGGTCCCCGTCTGACACGCGAGCCTGCGACACCCGCTTCAGGAGTTCGATCCCGGCCCGCTCCGGCTGCCTAATTCGACTAATGCCACGGCCGGACAGAGACGCTGGTGTGCCCCTGATCCGGCGTCGTTGATGCCAGTCGTGGATGTCAGAGCCCTTCGGATCCGTAGCTCTGTGTGGATCGTCCACTGAGGTCCGCCGCCGAGCGCTGCTGTTCGTGCTTGTGGTGTCAGCCGCTGATGTCAGCCGTCACACGCGGTTCTTGCAGAGGGCGACGCTGGTGAGCGATTGGGGCTGTCTCCGGTGTGGCGGAGGATGGTGCTCATGTGCGCTCTTTTCGACCCCCCTGAGCCGCGCCGCGTCTCGCCGGGCGAGTACCCGGTGTGGGACCAGGCTCTCGCCCTTCTGAACCGGGACCTGGCGGTGACGCTTCCCCAGTTGGAACCCCTGCAACTGCTGGCCCTTCCGTCCTACGCTGCGGATGAGCCGGAGAACGTCTACGTCGCCATGGCCAACGGCGAGTGGCACGGCAATCACCTGGACCCGAACTCACAGGACAGCCTTGCCTCTGCACTGGCGAGCGTCGCCGATGCCGCGCAGGACACCGTCATGGAGCTTCTGTGGCAGGCATGGCCCCTGTGCCCCGAGCACGGCCTGGGCATGCATCCAAGGGAGGATGCACAGGAGCGACTGTTCTGGTGGTGCGCAGGGGAACGGTTGCGTCGCGGCCCGGCTCATATCCACGCGGCCGTGGGCGCACTCGACGCCTTGGGAGAGTCGATCCGTACACGGTCTTGAAAACCGTCGTGGCAGCGATGCCACCGTGGGTTCAAATCCCACACCCACCGCAGGTGAACGGCCCCTGACCAGCGATATCGGTCGGGGGCCTTCGTCATGCGCAGTGCCCGTCGGCGACCGTGATTCACCGTGAGTCCCCGGTCCATCGGGCACGGATGGGGCACGAGCTTCAGTCGCCCTGGAACCACAGATAGCTGCCGGGGGTGCTGGCGCACTGTTCCAGCAAGATCGCAAGGTCGTCCAACGCGGCGAGCTGACGATCGTCACTGCATCGTTGCCGCAAATCAGAGACCTCGTTGAAGGCGGCGGCTGCCTCCTGCTCGTTCATCAAGGTGTCTCCGTATGGGTCTACGGCGGTGAGCCGCCCGGATACTCCAAGCAGCTGCAGGGATCCGAGTGCGTCGGCCAAAGCGTCTCCGTGCCCGTATGAGCTGCGCAGGAGTGTCGCGCGGGACTTGTGCCAGTTGCGTGTCGGCCGCGCTGAGTGCAGTTCTAGGTCGATACCCATGCATGCATCCTCGCTGTCGGGCCCCCTTCACCCACCAGTCACCCCAGCTCCCATCCCGTCTGCCATCGACCCACACACCGTGGCGGGGGCGTGGTTCATGGCGTCCAGGTGGAGCGCGCCACTGTACGAACGACCTGGACGCCCTCCTGGCCGCGTTCACCGGACTGCGCTTCGGAGGGCTGGCTTCGCTTCGCCGGCGGGACGTCGACACGGAGAACGCCGCGCTCATGGTCCGGCGCTCACAGGCAGAGATGCAGACGGGCGCGCTCTTCGACAAGGCCCCCAAGTCCGACGCCGGTGTGCGGCCGGTGGCCTTCCCGGCCGAACTCCTGCCAGACGTGAAGCAGCAACTTCCGAGACGACTGGATCAATGCGCGGACCAAGGCGAAAGTCGCTGCCGATGTGCACTTCCCCGACCTTCGGCACACGGGCAACACCCTCGCTGCGTCCGGCGCGAGCCTGCGGGAGCTAATGACCAGGATGGGGCACAGCACACCCCGCGCGGCCCTGATCTATCAGCACGTGGTCAGCGGACGTGACCGTGAGATCGCCGATCGCCTCGGCTCGATGATCCGCAAGGAACGGGGTGATGACGACGTGGCATCCTAGTGGCATTTGTGGCACGTGAGTGGCACGGCCGTGATCACAGCACAGGGCCAGTTCGAGGGGATCAAGCCCCTGAACTGGCCCTTAGTCGTGTGCCCCCGGCAGGATTCGAACCTGCGACACCCGCTTTAGGAGTTCGCTCCGAGCCCGCTCCACCTGCTGCCCTCGACTGGTGCGACGGCCGGACAGAGACGCTGATGTACGCCTCCGTCCGGCGTCGTTGATGTCAGCCGTGGATGTCAGAAGCCTGCTGATCCGTATCTCCATGGGGGACGGTCGGCGGGAACAAGGAAGCGCTCTGACGGGTGATGCTTCGCAACCCCTGGGCGCAACGTACGTACTACGGCTCCCTCATGTGATCACTGAGGGGGCCCTAGTGTTGTTCGGGGTGATAGAGACCTCTGACCAGAATCTCGGAGTGGGTCCGTTCATCCGGCCGGGCAGTCCTTGGCAGCCAGTTCGCGGTGCGGATAGGACCCATCAGGTATGGCGCCGTGCAACCAGTCGGCGAGCCACTCGGCCAGCGACTGCCCGAGTGGGGCCAGGGCGTGCTCCTTGCAGCAGAGATTCGGATCGGAGTCCCACATCTGCCCGTCGGCCGTCGTGAAGTCGGTGAGTGCCCACATGGCGCAACCCCGGTCCATGAGGGGCACGAGCCCGGGCGGCAGGCCGCGCGCAGGATCTGCGAACTCGCGGTAGGCCATCGCGATGTCCTCGCAGTCACTGAACCAGTCGCCCGTATCGGTCAGGGAGACGGCCTCCCAGGGTCCGAAGCCGCCATTGGAGGCTTCGAGGTAGATCCTTTTCAGAAGATGGGGCATCGCATGTCCAGCGATGTGCTCGAACGCAGCAATATCCGCCGGCAGAGCCGGGTCAGGAAGATTCTTGCCAGCTGCGTAGTCGCGGACTGCCGCTATGAGCTCGTCATCGGTCACACGCAGATCCTCGGCGACCGGGTGTCCGTTGTCGACGGTGAAGATCGCGCTCTCAGCTTGGGACGCTGAGGAGGTCTAGAGCCCGTTGAACGTCTGACCTGCTGCGGAGTGGCCTGGCCACCCTCGACGCCGGCGGCTCGTTGCCCGCCGTTCCCCGTGGTTCCCCGCCCAACCTGGCACGGGTCTGGCACAAGCAACTGCCGGGGTCCGATGGGGACTACTCAGGACGCCGACCGTGCGCCACGCGTACGGCCACCCCGTGGCCCGCCTCTTACTCCCACCGGTTCGGCTTTCGCCGGGGCGCCCCCGGACGCCTGCTGTCGGGACAACATGACCGTACGACCGTTACGGCTTGGCTTCTAACGCTTTTCCACGTGACTGCTTCGTCCCGAAGCAACTCGGGATGCTCGCTGTCCTTGGGCTGCTGCGCCTGTCACCTGTACTGACGGTCCGCTGACGTCCACGGGCGTTCGCGGTTGTGCGTCGCGGTTGTCACGCAGTTAGACCTTCAGTGCGTCTCGCACCCGGAGCCGTGGCGCATGCTCCTAGAGGCCGCGTAGCGCCTCGTACAGGTCGCCGTAGGCGGTCCAACAGTCGATGCTGCCGTCGTCGTACAGGCTGCCCATGTACCAGTCGTCGTCATCCACAGGCTTCACGAGACACAGGCTGTGGAACCCGAGAACGATCTCTGGGCGTGGCATCTCGTGGGCCTCACCGAAGCCGACCCACTTCACTGACCGATCGGGAGCCAGGGCGAGAGCCTCTCGGTCCCCCGATGCATCGCGGATCTGCTGAAGAGTCCATCCCCGGGGTAGTCGCGCGTCGGCCATCTACGGATGATCTCATTCGCCAGATGCAGATCACCGCTTTAGGAGAGAGGCTGGGTTGTCCTGTGCGTGACCTGCTAGCCCTCTGGCCGAGCTCGTCCACGGTTGTGCCCGCGAGTACCGGCTACTGACCGCGGCTGACTCCTATATCTGGCACGGCTGTGGCACGCGAAGTCTCGTTGCTGCCGTCCCCGGGCTGGGACGCCCGTTGCGATCGATGGGCGGAGAAGGTCGGACACCACACTGTGAGGCCTTCGTAGCTCGCCAGTCAGAGGCTCTTGGCACCCGCCTCGTACTCCTTCGCCTGAGTAGGTGTCAGCAGGTTTGAGACGCGGATGAGGATGCCGCCGACGATGTAGTGGTACTCGGTCGCACTGGGCATGGACTTGGCGATCGTCTCGATGTACTTCGCCCGAGACTTTGCCTCATCCTCGGTCTTGAACACCTCGACGCTGCCGCCGCGCTCAATTGCGTCCTTGTCCAGGCCCTCGACGTCCGCGGCGGCGATACGGCTGTCGGAGAAGGCAGCCTTGCTGGTGTAGCCGCCCGGCCGCCCCAGAAGATGGTTCGGGTCGTTGGCCTCGGTATAGACCTGGACGAGCTTCAACTCCGGGATCGCCTTGCCCAGCCTGGCCACAGCCTGCTGTGCGGTCAATGCGTCAGACTTCTCGGCCGAGGCCGCGTTCACGGAGCTTGTGCTCTTCGGGGAGGTGCTCGATGAGCTGTCGCTTGAGCCGGTGGGGCTACAGCCGACTAACAGCACGCCGGCGAACGCGAGTCCGGCTGTGGCGGTACGAATATGCATGATTCCCCCAGGAGCACTCAGGTGGGGGCACACTACATCGCAGTGATGCGCTCTCCTTGTCGCCGCTGCAATGCGACCTGATGTTGATCGTTCTGTGCGGGTATGCAGCCCTCAGATGTCTCAAGAGGGGGGCGCATGAGCAGGATTCTTGATCAACTCCCGACGCTGCTGGGGGTAGTAGTAGGTGGTCTGATGTCCTACGTGGTTGGGGCACTAGCAGAACGCAGCCGATGGCGCAGGCAGCAGGAGACCCGTTGGGATGGCCAGCTTCTGCAGGCGTATAGCGATTACGGGTATGCGGTGAAGGAATGCGCTTCGCGCTACCAACGGCTTGCCGCCTACCACGGACTAACCGACCATCCAGCACCTCTGGAACCGACTGAGGCGGAGTTGGAACTGGCGGCGGCTGCCGAGGGCCGGCGTGCGGCCATGGTGGAGGGCCTCGCTCTCCTGGCCAACGCCCAGACTGCTGAGGCGGTGCAAAAGCTCAACAGGTGTGTTTGGCACCTTGAGTGGCTCGCCCGGGGTCAGTTGGCCGGCAATCCCTCGTCTTGGGCTCTGGCCTTCAGCGATTACCGAACTGCACGCACAGAGTTCTACCAGCATGCCCGGCGGAGCCTGCAGATAGCCGAGATGGGGCCAGTGAGCGAACCGCCTTGGCCTCCGCCCTGGCGGCCTGTGCATGAGCCTTCGGAGCCGTAGCTCTATGTGGATCGGTAATTGAAGGGCGTTCCGGTTAGTCGGAAGTGCCTGAGGAGCGCTGAAGGTTGGGGGTGGTTGCTGCGGTTGCTGTATCGGGTTGCTGTACGGTCTCGGCAGCTTCACGGGCATGCGCGAGGTTGTTGCGGGTGGTCAGGGTGGAGGGGTGGGTGTAGCCGAGGACCTGCTCGCGTTGGGCGAGGGTGGCCTCGTACAGAGGGATGGCCCGCTCCAGATCCCCCGCCGACTCGTAGGCGCCGGATTCCCCGCTGTTCCCCGCTCGATCTGGTGCGCTTGTAGTGCGGGCACTGTCGGCGTGGGGCTCTACGAACCGGCGCGTCTGCACGTGCCTCAAAGGTGTTGTTTGGCTGCTCTGACCAGTCGGCTGATGTCGTCACGGGTCCGTGCCCTGGCATCGTCGAGTTCCGTTCTGCTGTCTGGTTTGGACAGCGTCGTAACGTCTGCGAGCACGTCCTCCGCGGCCTGGCTCAGCGTCTCGTCATCGGTGAGCATCTGCGTCCGGAACAGTGCTTCTTGGGCGTTGGAGCGCAGGTCGTAGGCGCGGATCCGCACCGTGTCGGGGTCCTCCGGTGGTGGCTGTTCATGCTCGCAGAACCAGAGGTGAACCAGGCAGCGGCGGTAGTTGACCAATGCGCCGGCGTAGGCGGAGAAGGCATCGAGGCGTTCTTGTCGCAGCTTCTCCTGGCGGGTGAACTCGTGGCTCCTGTCGGCCGTGCGCTGCTGGAACGCCAGGGTGATCCCCGAACCAAGCAGCGTTCCCAGGACGGCTATGCCGCTGGCGATGATGGTCTCCACACCCTACGAATACCGGCTGGCCGGAGCTTCGTCGAATGGCTATGCACATCGATGTCCCGTGAGAACCTGGCGGAGTGTCGCGCAGCCAGCACCGTCCCGAACCTGCACCGCAGTTCTCCGATGAGCAGATTGTCAACTGGTTGATCGACGAATGCAGGGACGCGGGCACCCGCATCTCAACCCTCACAACTTCGGGTGACCGCATCATGGCCGCGGGGAGCACGGTGATCGCTCTCGTGGCCACGATCGCAGTCGGGGGTAGCAAGAGATACCTCCTGATGTGGCTGCCCCTTGGCGTTGCTGTCGTCATCGTCTACGGGCTGTACTTGAACAACATGACGAGGACACTCATCGGGTACAAGATCGGCCTGGAGAAAGAGATCGAACGACGAGTCGGTCTCCCTCTGATCGCATGGCAGTCGCGCATCAATGTTCGGGCCGGCTCCAGCCACCACGTGAAGAGTGTGTTCGTGATGTGCGGGGCTGTATTTGCCTCAAGCGCAGGGCTCGCCCTCAATCAGGCGATCGACACGCTCTCCCCTGGTGCCTGGGGACATGAGCGGGCGTGGCTGTACGTCGCGCTCACAAGCGCCAGTATCGTGATCTCTACCGCCGTGATCGGCTACTGCCTCTGGATTCAAGAAGGCACCCGCGAGGCCGCGACACAGAAAGTCACAGACATGTTCGGCTCAGATGGGCGGCCAAGTGGTTCTTGACGCCAAGAGGTGAGTGCATCCTGATCAGCACCTCAGCTTGGGAAGCTGCGATCATTTGGGGCCAGATCAGGCGGTGACCTGAAGGAGAGGTCGACGTGCGGTTTCATCGGCCCTGGTCGCTTTCACCGTGATTCCCCGCTGTTCCCCGCTCGATCTGGTGCGCTTGTGGTGCGGCCGTTGCGGGCGGCACTCCATGAGTACCACCGTCTGATCCGTAGCTCTGTGTCGGTCATGGGAGCGAGAGGAAGGGCCCTGAGGGCCGGTGTGGGTGCTGGCGATCGGACGTCACCAGATCATGCAGGCGTGAGCCGCAGAACGCAGACGACAGGGCCTCCTGGTATCGCTCGTCTCGGGTCGCAGCCCTGAGCCACCAAGAGGCCCTGCCTCTGCCCTCGACTACCGCGGGATCACCTGGCCAGGGACCTTGCACGACCCATCGAGCCTCAGAGCGGTGAGCAGATGGCTTCCAGGCGTCCTTCCTTTCCGGTCGTCACATGGCGTGGGTGCCGGACAGGATGGCCATGGACCAGTGCACATCGGTGCCGTTGACCTTCACGGACAGGTGCTTCTGTTCGTCGGGCGCGGTGTAGACGCGGCCGACGGTGACCGGGTCATCGCACGTGATCTTGGAAGGGTCTGAGTCCTTGGGCCCGTACTGAATCGTCGTCGTGCCCTTACCCGTGCAGAGGGCGTGGATGGTGTAGACCTTCTCGGCCGGCGTGAACACGGGCAATGTCCGACTGTCCGTTCCCTTGGTCACGGGAAGCAGGAAATCAGGTTTCTCCGGCAGGGCCAGGGGGTCTCGGGGGGCCTTGCTGGGGTTCGCCGCCGTAGCGCTCGGAGATGAAGACGCCGGGGCCTGTGAGCCGACGTCACTCTTGCCGGCAGAACAGGCCGAGAGCAGGAGGGCCAGCAGGACCGGCGCGGCAACATGTCGGCGCATGCGATGACTCCTTGAGGTGTGAGACGCGTCCTGGCGCCAACGGTCACGACGAGGCGCTCAATCGTGGTGTACGGGTCAGCTGTGAATGCGCCAGCCCTCGCGGTACGGAGCCCAGACGTCCATGTACTGCTTGGCGCCGATCCTGCAGTTGCTGTACTGCATCGCGACGTAGCCGTACACGTTCTCCTTCATGATGCCGTAGTCGCCCTTGACGGTGGAGTGAGCCTTCACGTTCAAGGCACGGGTGCCGCATTCCACCAGCGCTGACAGATGAACCCGGTGAGGCCGTGGAGTTCGTCGCCCAGTAGGTGCAGGTTCCCGCCCGGAACTGTGGGTCAGGTGGCCAGCAGGCCGCCGTCGATGTGCAGGTCGTGGGCGTTGATGCCGGTGTTGCGGAGCAGGAAATCGGTGGCGTCGGCGATCTCGGCCATCGTCACCAGTCGTCCGATCGGTGTCTGGGCCGAGTGCGGTGGGTTGGGTACGTCGCGCCATTTGGGGCTGTCGCCGATCAGGCCCGGATGCAGGGCGTTGACGCGGTGCGGAGCGATCTCCACCGCGAGGGTCTTCACCAGGCCGGTGATTCCGGCGTTGAAGGTGGTGACGACGGTCGAGCCTGGATACGGGCGTTCTTTGGCGAGCCCGCCGAAAAGAACGACGGAAGCGCCTGGGCTCAACCGGTCGCGCAGCACACGGACGGTCTCGGCGTAGCCGACGAGCTTCATGGTCACGGCCGTCACGGCATCAGTGATGTCGAACTGCGCCAGTGTGTTCGCGGCCTGCCCGACCGCGGTGATGACAAGATTGTCGACCTCGGCCACGTCGGCCAACGAGGCGCTGATCGTTTCGGGTTGGGCAAGGTCGAGGGCCAGCCCCCGGACGCCGACGCCGATCCCGGCCGCGATGGTCTCGGCCCGTGCCTTGTCCCTGCTGGTGATGATGACGTCGTCACCGCGGTCTGCGAAATGCCGGGCGATCACTCCGCCCAGGCCGCCGCTGCCGCCGACGATGAGTGTGCTGGTCACGCTATGACCGTCCTTGCGTTGTCGGTTGTGTGAAGGCTGTTCAGAGTGGCTTTGGCCTGCTCACGCATGGCCGGCACGAGGGGAAGAACGGCTTGCGGCAGGTTCGCTGTGACCACCGCGAGTTCGGCGGGAGTGCCCACCTGTTCGAAGAAGCCAAGGTTGAGGTGGGCCCCCACGGGCGGGGCCGAGGCGATCACCGCGCGGGAGAACTCGGTCCAGGCTTCATCTGACATGTGCGCCGCCAACGCGGGAAACAGCACTGGTTCCTCGTGTTCAAGGTGCTGGTGCACCAGGTCGCGCACACTGGCTGCCGCGGCGGCCACGGCTGCCCGGTCCGCGTCGTCCTGCACGGGAGCGACGGCGAGTGCGTCCAATGCCGCGTCCAGCGCCTCGTGTTCTGTGCTGAGTTCGCTCAGCACGGCGCCGGCCACCGGGTCGGCGGCGATCAACTGCGGCCAGAGCACATCGTCCTCGCTCTCGTGGTGATGCCGCAGCGCCGCCACCAGGAAGTCACGCAGTTCGGCCAGTGCGGCCGACGGGGCGCTGTCGCGCTGTGCGGCGTCGGCCAGCAGGGACGTCGCGGCCCGGTGCATCTTGTGCAGTAGCCGCGTCTCGACGATCCCTGCGGACTCCGGCGAATTCGTGCTCACAACGGCCTCCAATCTCGATGGCCCTTAATATCCACTTGGATATTAAGCGTACCAGCGGTCGGCGAGGACCCCGGTGGCCGGCACTACAGTGATCAGATGAAGGAGTCGCCATGAACGGCCAGGAAGCGTCCGAGAAGCCACCGCGCACGCGCCGACGAGACCCGGAGGGTCACCGAGCGGCCATTCTGGAGGCGGCCCGTCACACCTTCGCCGAGCGTGGTTACGCCCGCACGACCCTCCGCGAGATCGCGCGCCGAGCCGGTGTCACCCACGGTCTGATCACGCGTCAGTTCCAGTCCAAGGAACGGCTCTTCCTCGCGGCCGTGCCCGGCAACAGCGACCTGGAACGGGTAGTTGCCGGAGACCCGGCGACCCTGCCCGACCGGATCGCCCACGCCTTCGTCCAACGGATGGAGACCGACGCCGTCAACGACCCACTCGTCGCCCTCGTGCGCAGTGCCGCGTCCGACGAGCGTGCGGCCGCTCACCTCCTGGTCGCGATGCAGGAGCACAGTGCCGCCGCGTACCGGTCCGTGCTCTCCCCCAACGCACCGGGAGCGCCCGGCGATGACCTGGACATCCGCGTAGCACTCGTGGGGTCTCACATGATCGGCGTGGTCTTCAGCCGGTACATCGCACGAACCGAGCCACTTGCCTCGATGCCGCGCGAGCAGCTCACCGAACACCTCACGCGGATACTGCGGCACATCCTCTTCGACGATGCCCCCGCACCTCGGAATCCGCCCCACTGAACAGGGGCTTCGTCCACGCGGAGGTCCGCGTCGGGTGGTCATGGGCTGGTCCATCACCGCCATGGCCGCGCGGTTTCAGCACAGTGTCGACTCCGTCGGTAGCGTCGTCGCTCGGCATGTCGATGTACGGCGGAGGACAACTCAACCGGAGGACACCCTCGTTGACCGCGGCTGACCGCTGCATCTGGCACGGTTGTGGCACGCCTCAGCCGACGGCGGTCAGCCACGACGGCGGATTTGTTCACCGATCAAGCACGTGCCCTCGCTGTGCAGCCCCCACTGCCCGGTCACGTTGCAAGTTGCGTCGTCCGCGGACGGTAGATACGTAGCGGCTGCTCGATCGGGCACACGATGGGCGCGCCGGCTCTTGCCCGGCTTCCTGGGTGGCGGCCGCCCAATTCCTGGCCCGATCGAGCCTGGTTCGTCCTCAGACGGCCGTCTGCGGCTGCCGTACCGCTACGGCCCTCACCGCCGAGCCTGAGACGAGCACTCCTGACAGGGCGATGAGACTGGTCAGGATGTCCTGGATCTGTGTCGCCGGGACATAGACGATGACGATGACGACGAGCAGGGCCGCCCAGTCTTTCGGGCGGGCGATTGACAGCACGGAGCGGGTTGGAGCCACAGTCATTGCGGTACCTCCTTGTACTCAGTGCCCGCCCCACCGGTCATGCCGCCAAGCCCGTCCGGTGGCGCGGGCCTCCTGCTTGAACCCATAGTGGCGTCTCTTCCGTCAGGACCTGTCTTGAGCACGTCGAACAAGGCCAACGGTCCCTCGGACGGGCCATTGTGGGGCGCTCGTTTCCTTCTCGGCGCGCATGCACGTAGACCGGCGCGTGCCCGCAACGACTCAGAGCCGTGAAGACGCCCAACTGATCAGTGACTCCCAGGCTCAGGGCACACGAAGTCGAATTTCGGCTTCCGTCCCAACTGTGAGCGGCCTGGGACTGCCTGGGATCCGTCGTCCCCTGCCGCGGGAAGCGTGTTCGCCATCGACCCATGAAACCGGCCTCTGCCTCGCGGCGCTGGCCCTGTGTGTCGGGGCGTACGTGCTGATGCCTGCCCTGCAAGGGCGTCAGGTGCATCGGATGGTCGCCCCGCAAGGGGAGTTTCGGGCTGTCGTGGATGACACCGGAGTGCGGTGACCTCGCGGGGCAGCGAGGCCATGCGCCGGTGGCCGACAGTCAGCCGCTACACGGAGATTGACGCACTGTATGTGCTCATGGCCCCCGGCAATCGGAGGATGTGCGCGGATGCAGGCCGTCTTGGGCGGGCTGCGTGTGTGGTTCCGATGGCCCCGTGCCTCGTGGGTCGGGGCGCCGCCATTCGCCGCACGACCCACCCGACAGAGTCCGTCAGGCCAGGCCGAACCTCTCCGCGTGCACCTGGCCCGCCGGAACCCGCAATTGCCGCAGTCCGCCCAGTACGGCCGTCGTCATGGCCGGTGGGCCGCAGACGTACACGTCGCGGTCGGTGATGTCGGGGACCAGTCGGTGCAGGTTGGCCGGGTCGAAGGGTGGGACGGCGTTCTCGCCGGTCCGGCCGGTGAGGAGGTGGAGGCGTCCGCCGCGGAGCGCCACCAGGTGGCGGACCTCGTCCAGAAGTACGGCGTCGGCCTCGCTGCGGACGCGGTACAGGACGACGAAGTCGCCGGTCGTCTGGTCCTCCAGCATGGCGCGTACGGGGGTGATGCCGACGCCGCCGGCGATCAGCAGGGCGCCGGGGCGGGAGCGGTGGAGCGAGGTGAACGCGCCGTACGGGCCCTCGACGTAGGCGGGGCTGCCCACGGGGACGTTCCGCAGGCCCGCGCTGGTGCTGCCGGCCGCCTTCGCCGTGAGGCGCAGCCCCCGGCCGTCGGGCGCCGCCGACAGGGAGAAGGGGTTGGCCAGCCACCAGTGGTGGTGTCCGGGGAACCGCCAGATGCAGAACTGGCCCGCCCGGGCCGGGAGTTTGTCGAGGTGGCGGCCGGTGACGTACACGGAGACCACGTTGTCCGACTCCGGCACCACGGCGGCCACGGTGAAGCGGTGGTAGGCGTTGCGCCACAGCGGCATGACGAGCCGGCCCGTCAGCAGGGAGCCGAAGGCGAACAGCCACAGGATCCACCAGTACGCCGTGGCGAACGCGGAGGACGTGAACGTCGTCGTCTCCTGCAACTGGTGGACGAACGCCAGGCCCAGGGCCACGTAGAGCAGCAGGTGCAGACCGTGCCAGACCTCGTACTGGAGGCGGCGGCGCAGGCCGCGGGTGGAGATCACGCCGATCACGACGACGATGGCCGCGGCGAGCATGCCGAGCAGGGAGGCCGGGACGCCGCTCAGCGCCACGAACGTCTTCGCCATGGACGTGTCGTCGAGCGTCGCGTAGCCGAGCACCACCAGCGTGGCGTGGGTGAGGATCGTCCACAGCAGGGTGAAGCCGACCCAGCGGTGCCACACCGTGAGGCGGTCCATGCCGATACGGCGGTCCAGCCACGGCAGCCGGGCCACCAGCAGCAGTTGGAACAGCATCAGCAGGGCCGCGTGCAGGCCGAAGAACTTGGCGACCGTGAGCACGCCGTTCTTGCCCTCACCGGCGCTGATGAACAACGCCTCGACGATCACCACGTTGACGATGACGAATGTCCACATCGCCCCGCGTGCCGCCCGCACCGGAAGCACGGTGCCGCTGCGCACCGCGTTGCTCGCTGCCGTCATGGTCGCCTCTCATCCCCCCCGAGGTCGCAGTACTCGCGACCCGTGTGCACAAACCCCATGAAGATCGGTGAATTCGCCCTAATGCGCACCTCGATCGGGTAAGGATACGGCCGCCGGACCGGATCCGTTCATGCCGGAACCGCCCCAATCCGCGGGGAGTTCGGGTTCCGTGACATCGGTGACAGCACGGAGACATCAGAGGCGGCACCGGCCGGTCTCACTGCTCCGGTGTCTCCAGGCGCCGCATCTCCTCTGCCGCCGCGTCCGCCTCACGCCTCGCCTCCCTGACTCCCCGGTCCGCCGTGCGCGCCCGCTCGCGTGCCGTCCGTTCCGCGGAACGGGCCTGCTGCTGCGCCTCCCTGGCGTGCTGGAGTTCGGCGGTGAGGTCGCTGACGCGCTGTTGGGCCTCGTCCCAGTTCTTCTTGGCCGCGAACGCCTCGCGACTCGCGGTCGCCGCCGCCTTCTCCCGGGTACGGAGTTCCCGCGCGGCCCGGTCCGCCTCCTTGCGGGCCCGGGTGAGCCGCCGACGGCGTTCCGCGGCCGCGGCCTTGCTCGCCCCGGTCGACTCGGCGGCCTCGGCAGTCTTGGAGGCGCCGGCGGTCTTGGCGGCCCCGGCGGTCTTGGCGGCGGGACGCGGTGGCGCGGGCGCGGCTCCCTCCGCCATCGCGGGGAAGCCCGTGCCCGCGGCCAGTGGCTTGACCAGCCTGCCGCTCGCCCACTCCCGCGCCGCGTCGGGATCCGCGAGCACCGCGCGCAGGGTGTTCTCGACCTCGTGTCGTGCCGCTTCGGTGATCGGGTGGCCGGCCTGCGCGGCGAGTTGTCCGGCCTGCCGGGACAGGGCGGTGATCAGGACCCGTTGCTGTCGGCTCAGCTCGCGCAGCTGGGCGCCGTCCAGGTCGCGGTGGGCCTGCCGCAGGCCCTCGCCGAGCCGGAGCAGCGGTTCGACCTCGCCGGGGCTCTCGTGGACCAGGAGGTTGCCGGCCCAGGCCGACAGGCTCGGGCGGCGCAGCTTGCCGATGCTGTCGGCGAGGGCGCGGTCGCCCGCCGTGCGGGCCTCGGCCATCCGGGCCGCGCGGGTGGCGGTGAACTCCTCCGGCCGCAGCCTGTACAGCTCGTCGGCGACAGTTTCCAGGTCCATCGGCGTTCCCTCTCCGCGCCGGGTCGCTGAGTTCCCCGCACCACAGAGGTCCGTATCGATTTTCGCACCGTTGGTGCGGGTCCGCGCAGGCCCGGCCGTCCCGGACTACTTCCAGGCGCGGTCCAGGAAGTCGGCGATCAGCGGGGCGACCTCGGGCAGGTGCGTCTCCAGGGCGAAGTGGCCGGTGTCCAGGAGGTGCAGTTCGGCGTCGGGGAGGTCGCGCAGGTAGGCGCGGGCGCCGGGCTCGGTGAAGAAGGGGTCGTTGCGGCCCCAGGTGATGAGGGTGGGCGGGGTGTGGCGGCGCAGCCATGCCTGCCAGTCGCCGTAGCGCGCGAAGTTGGAGCGGTAGTCGAAGATCAGTGACCGCTGGGCGTCCTTGCGGCCCGGCAGGTCCAGGAAGTGCTGGTCGAGGGTCCAGTTGTCGGGGGCGATCAGGGAGGGGTCGGCGACGCCGGTCTCGTACTGGCTGCGGGTGCCGTCGAGGGTGAGCACGCCGTCGATGGTGGCGTCGGCGCCCGGGGTCTCGGGGGTGAGGCCGATCAGGCCCCGGGCCATGTCGGAGAGGCCCTCCTCGTAGGCGTTGCCGTTCTGGACGACCAGTCCGGCGATCCACTCGGGGTGGCGCTCGGCGACGCGCAGGCCGATGGGGGCGCCGAAGTCGAAGACGTACATCACGAACCGGTCGAGGCCCAGGCCCCGGACGAGGCCCTCGGTGATGTCGGCGAGCCGGTCGAAGGTGTACGTGAAGCCGTCGGGGGCCCGGGTGTGGCCGAAGCCGGCGTGGTCCGGGGCGATCAGCCGGTAGTGCGAGCCGAGGGCGTCGATGAGGCCGCGGAACTGGTGCGAGCCGGACGGGAAGCCGTGCAGGAGCAGCAGTACGGGCGCGTCCGGGCGGTCGGGGAGGGACTCCCGGTAGAAGACGCGGACGCCGTCCACGTCGAGGTGGCGGTGGGCGATGCGGGGGGTCGGAGCAAGCATGACCGGTCTCCTTCGAGCGAGCTCACAGCTCTAATGGGTTGCAGCTTGGTTTATGCGTTAGAGCAAGCGTGCGTCCATGCCTACTAACGTGTCAACCCCTGGATGTACCATTAGCTCCATGAGCGATTCCGCACCGCTGACCGGAGAGCCCCTGGCCCTGGACCTGGTCAACACCCGGCCGTCCACCGGTGACCTGCTGACCACGCCCGACGGGCTGCGGGCCTGGTGGGTGCTGGAGGCGGACCGGCTCTCGGAGGACGTGCCGGAGGAGGTCGGCGGCGCGGATCTGGCCGCGGTGCTCGCCGTGCGGGAGCACATCGCGCGCGCCCTCGACCGGGTGCGCAGGGGGGAGCGGCCCCCGGACGAGGACGTCGAGGGGCTCAACCGGGCGCAGCGTGCCGCGCCGGCGATCAGTGAGCCGGTGTGGGACGGGTCGGCGGTGGCCGTCGTACGGCGGCGCGAGGGCTCACCCGGGGCGCGGCTGGCCGCCGGGCTGGCGGAGGCCGCCGTGGAGTTGCTGGCGGATCCGGCGGTCGGCTCGATCCGCAAGTGCGAGGCCGACGACTGCGTGATGCTCTTCCTGCCCGCCCATCCGCGCCGCCGCTGGTGCTCGGCCGCCCGCTGCGGCAACCGGATGCGGGTCGCCCGGCACTACCAGCGTCACAAGGGGGGACGGCCGGAGGCCGGCTGAGCGGGAACCGGCGCCCTCACGGCTTCCGGCCCACCCCGCAGTACGCGTCCACCGCGGCCGTCGCCGGATCCGCCGGCCCGTGGGTGTCGGGGCGCCACTCGGGGACCTGGACGATGCCCGGGTCCACCAGGTCAAGGCCGTCGAAGAAGCCGGCGATCTCACCGATGCTGCGGACGTGATACGGCACGGCGCCGCTCGCGTTGTACGCCTCCGACGCGGCGATCATGCCCTCACTGGTGGCCGTGCTGTCGCTGATCACCAGGTGACTGCAGGCCTGGAGACCGGCCAAAAACGACCACACGCACGGTGAGGTTCTGGCCATCCTTCGAGTCGGCGCCGGGACCTCACTGGTCCAGATACGTGAGCACCGCCAGCACCCGCCGGTTGTCGCCGTCCGTCGGCAGCAGCCCCAGCTTGGTGAAGATGTTGCTGATGTGCTTGGCGACGGCCTTCTCCGAGATGAACAGGCCCTGCGCGATACCGGCGTTGGAGCGGCCCTGAGCCAGCCACTCCAGCACCTCGCGCTCCCGCTCGGACAGGCTGCCCACGGCCTCGTCGCGCTCCTTGCGGACCAGGAGCTTGGAGATCACCTCGGGGTCCATCGCGGTGCCGCCCTCGGCGACCCGGCGGATGGAGTCCAGGAACTGGGCGCCGTTGGTGACGCGGTCCTTCAGCATGTAGCCGACGCCCCGGCCGCCGCTGGTCAGCAACTCCCGCGCGTAGAGCGGCTCGACGTACTGGGACAGCAGCAGCACCGGCAGGTCCGGCATCTGCTCGCGGGCCGCCAGCACCGCCCGCAGCCCCTCGTCGGTGAACGTCGGCGGCAGCCGGACGTCGACGACCGCGACGTCCGGCTGCTCCCTGATGAGCGCGTCCAGCAGTTCCGTACCGTTGTCCACCGCGGCGACGACCTCGTGGCCGTAGGCGCCGAGGAGGCGGATGAGTCCGTCCCTCAGGAGGAAGTGGTCTTCGGCGAGGGCAATACGCACGGAAGCTCCATCGTCACCATGGTCGGTCCGTTCACCGGACTGTTCACGGCCAGCACCCCGTCGAAGGTGGCGAGCCGGCGTTCGATGCCCCGCAGGCCGCTGCCGCGCGAGACGTCGGCGCCGCCGTGACCGTCGTCGGTGACGGTGATGCGCAGCATTCCGCGATCGTAACGGATGTCGATCCAGGCCCGGTCGGCGCCGGAGTGCTTGGCGACGTTGGTCAGGATCTCCGAGATCGCGAAGTACGCGGCGGACTCGACCGGCATCTCGGGGCGGCCCGGCAGGTCGACCTGGACCTCGGTGTTGACCGGGCAGACCATGGCCAACGCCCGTACGGCATCGGCGAGTCCGCGGTCGGCGAGGACCGGCGGGTGGATGCCTCGGACCAGGTTGCGCAGTTCCTCCAGCGCCTTGGAGGAGGACTCGCGCGCCTCGATGAGCAGGGCTCGCACGGCCTCCGGGTTGGTCTCCAGGAGGTGTTCGGCGGCGTCCAGCGTCATGCCCATCGCGACCAGGCGGGCCTGCGCGCCGTCGTGCAGGTCACGTTCGATGCGGCGGATCTCCGCCATCTGCGTGTCGACGGCGTCGGAGCGGGTGGTGGCCAGGTGCTGGATGCGGCTGGCCATCATCTCGCTCTCGCTCGGGGCGAGCATCGAGCGGGTGTACAGGGCGTGCCGGCGCACGGCGCGCGGCGCCGACCACAGGGCCAGCGGTAGCTGGAGCACGCCGAGGACACCGGCGAGGACGGCGGTGGCCTGGCCCTCGATCGGGATGAACTGGTACCACAGGCCGTCCCACTCGACGGACAGCGGAACCCCGAAGAAGGCGAGGAAGACGCCCCACACCCCGCTGAGGATCAGGGCGAGCGGGAAGAAGGCGAAGAACGCGCCGGCCAGCGGGTCGACGAGCACCCACACCCATTCCCGCCGGGTCTGCGGGTCGCTCATGATCCACCGGTAGCGGGCGGCCGCCCCGGAGGCGCCCTCGGGCACGGGCGGCAGCGGTCCGGGCGGGCCGGGGATCTCCACCCCCGACCAGCGCAGCGCCAGTTCGCGCTGGCGGGCCGCCAGGTTGCGCACGCCCTCCATGGCGCGCGGCACCACGCCGAGGCCGGGGCCGACGAGCCAGATCGCACCGGAGACCGCAAGGGACCTGCCGAAGGCCGACATGGACATCCAGCACAGGGCCATCGCCCGTCGCAGTCCCACTATTCCGGCCGCGACCGAGAATCCCCTGATCTCGTCCGGCGGGCGGTTCACCCCGAGCTGCATCGTGCGGTCCATACGACTCGCTCCTCTCTGCTGCCTGTGCGGTTCAAGGGCCGAAGCGCCCGTGCCCTCATTGTTGCGACCGTCGGGGTGCCGGCGCGGTGGGAAAAACTCCCCTCTTGCGCGGCCGAAAAGGGGTGCTTCTTCTACCCGCCCGCGGTTGCGGGAGCGATGAACAGGGACAGCGTGTCCGCCACACAGGCCGACTGCGGCTGCCCGTCGACCTCCACCTGGACCGTCATGCGTACGGCGGCGAGGTGGCCGGCGGGGGTCTCGCGGACGCCGGTCAGCTTGGCGCCGCCGCGCACCCGGGCGCCGACGGGGACGGGTCGCGGGAAACGCACCTTGTCCAGGCCGAAGTTGACGCCCATCTCGATCCTCTCGATGTCGAAGATCGCGCGCATCATCTCCGGCAGCAGCGCCAGGGTCATGTAGCCGTGCAGGATGGTCCCGCCGAACGGGCCGCTCGCCGCACGCTCCGGGTCCACGTGGATCCACTGCAGGTCGCCGGTGGCGTCGGCGAACTGGTCCACCTTGTGCTGGGTGATCTCCAGCCAATCGCTGTAGCCCAGGTGTTCACCGGTGGCGGCGGAGAAATCGGCCAGACTGGCGAAAGATCTCATGATTTCGATTCTGTTGTGCGGCCTGGGGAAGGGACAAGGCGCGCCTCGGCCAGGGAACCGGGCCGTCAGCGCGCCGTCAGTCGTTCGTCAGCGGATACGTCGGCGGTGCCGTCAGCCGTACCGCTTCATCTCGTGGAAGAAGCCGGGCACGGTGTGCAGTTCGCCGGCGTCCGCGACCCGGTCGTGGACGTACTTCGCGACGGCCAGGTCGAGCACGCCGAGCCCGAACGGCGAGAAGATCACCGGCCGGTCGGCGGGCGGGGAGATACGCCCGGTGAGCACGTCGTACAGCGTGCCGGCGACGAAGTCGCGGTGGCCGACGCGCTGTTCGGCGAGGTGCGGTGAGGTGCCGGCCTTCATGCAGTGCTCGATGTCGTCGACGGCGTTCCAGGAGTCGAGGACGATCTCCGGGGACAGATCGCGCAGGGAGACGTGCAGCACCAGCGGGTTGTGGCTGAACCACTGCGGGTCGGTGACGTGCGGTTCACCGGCGACGGTGGCGAAGACGACCAGGTCCGAGGCGCGGATGAGGTCCTCGGCCTTGTCGTGGACGGTGATCTCGACGTCGTCGCCCTCGGCCCCGCGGAGATAGCCGGTGAAGCCCTCGGCGTGCTCGGCGGACAGGTCGTGCACGCCGATCGCCTCGAAGTCGAAGCCGCTCGCGGCGAGGTAGGTGTGCAGATAGCGGGCGATCAGGCCGACGCCGATGAAGCCGACCCTGGTCGGCCGGGTGCCGCGTGCCGTGCTGAGCCGGTCGGCCGCCAGGGCCGCGGAGGCGGCGGTGCGGGCGGCGCTGATGATGGAGCTCTCCAGGCAGGCGAACGGGTAGCCGGTCTCGGCGTCGTTGAGGATCAGCACGGCCGAGGCGCGCGGGATGCCCGCGGCCACGTTCTCCGGGAAGCTGGAGATCCACTTCATGCCGTGCACGCCGACCTCGCCCTTGACGGACGCGGGCAGGGCGATGATCCGGGACGAGGGGCGGTCCGGGAAGCGCAGGAAGTAGGAGTCGGGGTTGACCGTCTGTCCCTCGCCGTGCAGCCGGTAGGCGGCCTCGACCGCCGCGACGACCTCGCTCTCGTGCCCGTCGAGCACCTCGTGCACCTGGGCGCCGGAGACCACGGCGAAGGGTGGGACCTGATTCATGGGAATGCTGCTCCTGAGAAGTGAGGGAAGGTCGTACGGGACTCGGGGCGCGGCCGTCAGCCGATGCGCGCGAGCCCCTTCGCGCCGTGCCGCGCACGCCCCCGGGACACCAGCAACGGGTCCCAGTCCGCGCGCCGTTCGGGCAGCCGGGACGGATCGCCGAGCACGGTGCCGGCGTACACCTCTGCCAGCAGCGGCCGGTCGAGGATCTGCGAGGCCACGGCCATGCCGCCGGTGGCGACACCGCCGACCCCGCTGCCGTAGCGGACGTTCTGCCCGACGACGTACAGGCCCTCGACGTCGGTGCGCACGTCGGGGCGGCGGCCGTCGGAGCCCCAGCTGGCCATGCCGTACGGGGTGCCGCCGCTGGCGCGGATGTAGCGCTCGTTGGTGAGCGGGGTCGCCGTCTCCACATGGGTGATGCGGTCCCGGATCGGGCCGAGGACCTTCTCGGCGGCGTCCAGGATCAGCTCGGTGACCTCGCGTTTGCGGGCGAGGTAGGCGGGGTTGCGGCGGTAGGGCTCGCCGTCGACCGGGCCGGCGTCGACGCCCCAGAACTCGTAGCCGGGCGGACAGCCCGTCATCAGCTGGAAGTTGCTGTGCCCGGGCGGGCACACGGCCGCGGAGCCGGCGTCCTTCAGGGACGCGAAGGAGAAGGCGAGCTGGGGCACGCGGTCGAAGACGCCGTCGCGTTCGTAGCGTTCCTGGACCGAGGCGTGGGCGTACTCCATGTCGTCGCTGTCGTGCCACCAGATGTTGGCGTTGGGCAGCCCCTCCAGCTCGGTGTCGAGGGCGACGTACACGGCGACGACCGCGCTGCGCATGGTCGCCCCGCGGGTCCGGGCCACGAGGTCGGCGGGGAAGGCCGCCTCCCCGCCGCACAGGTCGAGGACGGTGCGCCGGTAGTCGGCGTTGGAGACGACGAGCGGCGCGAACACCTTCTGCCCGTCGGCGAGTTCGACGCCGGTGGCGCGGCCGTCCTCGATGAGGATGCGGCGCACCTCGCTGCGGGTGCGCAGTTCGCCGCCGTAGGACTCGAGGGCCTCCACGAACGCGGCGACGAGGGTCTGGCCGCCGCCCTCGGGGTAGTACGCGCCGCGCAGGTAGTGGTCCATGATGTTGACGTGCTCGGCGAAGCCGATCCCGTCGGGCATGGCGCCGTAGTTGCCGGCCTGCGCGGCCAGCAGGGTGCGGCCCTTCGGGGACAGCTCGCAGTGGTCGAGTGCCATGCCGAGGGTGCGGCGGGTCCAGCGCATGGTCCCCGGGGACCGGCGGAACAGCTCGACCATCGACTCGCCCATGAGCCCGGCCCGGCTGGCGCCGGCCACGGCGGTCGCGAGGTCGATGAAGCGGTCGATGCGGTCGGCCTCGGCGGGCAGGGCCTGCTTGAGACGGGCGCGGTACGCCTCCCAGCCTGCCGGGACGTCCACGGTTGCCGTGGGCGTGATGATCCGGTCGAAGCCGCCCTCGTTGTCCATGGGCCGGAAGCTCACCCGGTCGCGCACGCCGAGCCCGTTCAGGACGGCCGGGAGCAGTCCGTCCTCGCCGCAGTCGCCGAGGTAGTGGGTGCCGACGTCGAACTCGTACTTGCGGCGCCGGCGGAACACATGCGCGTTGCCGCCCGCCACGTCGTGCTGTTCGAGGACGAGGACCCGGCGGCCGTCGGCGGCCAGATATCCGGCGCCGACGAGGCCGCCGATGCCGCTGCCGACGACGATCGCGTCGAATTGCCGGCCGTCGAGGTCCTGGGCGCCGCGCTTGTGTTCGCGCGTTCTGGCGTTCATCAGAAGGTGCCGCCGCCGTGGATCTCGAAGACCGAGCCGGTGATGTACGCGGCCCGCTCCGACACCAGGAAGGAGACCAGGTCGGCCACCTCCTCGGGCCGGCCGAGGCGGCCCAGCGCCACGTTCTTCAGCTGCTTCTGGAGCACCGCCTCCGGCATCTCGCCGACCATGTCCGTCTCGATGAGACCCGGCGCGACCACGTTGGCGCGTACACCGCGCGGCCCGCACTCCTTCGCGAGGGACTTGGTGAAGCCGATGATCCCGGCCTTGGAGGCGGCGTAGTTGGCCTGGCCGGCGTTGCCGTAGACCCCGGCGACCGACGACAGGTTCACGATGGCGCCCGACTTGCGCTTGCTCATGGAGAACGCGGCGGCCCGGCACACGTGGTACACGCCGTCGAGGTTGGTGCGCAGCACCTGAGTCCAGTCGTCCTCCGGCATCAGCACCAGCGGCCGGTCCCGGGTGATGCCGGCAGAGGTGACGGCCGCGTCGACGGGGCCGAGCTCACGCTCGGTGCGGGCGAACCAGTCGCGTACGTCGTCCCCGTCGGCGACGTCGCAGCGGGTCGCGGTGACCCGGGTGCCGTGCTCGGCGGCCTCCTTGGCGAGGCGCTCGGCGGCGTCCTCGTTGGAGCGGTAGCAGAAGGCGACGTCGTGGCCGTCCCGCGCCAGGCGCAGCACGATCGACCTGCCGATGCCCCGGGAACCGCCGCTGACCAGCGCGATCATCGCTGCTCCCCCATCAGTCGCAGGACCGCCACGGCGACGGCGCCGTCCCGGTCGACGGCGGAGACCAGGGCGATACGGCCCCGGGAGTCCGCGTCGGCCTCGGCGACCGCGAGCACCGCGGCGATCTGGAAGGACGCGGAGGCGGCACTGGTGTCGCCGAGCAGTTCCATGGACGGCACGCGGGAGAGCGCGTCGGCGGGCACGAGCGCGGCGAGGGCCTCGTGCTCGGCGCGTCCGGCGGCGGTGGGCGCGGCGCACGGCACGGCCGCCCACACCTCGCCGGCGTCGACGCCGGCCCGCTGAAGGGCGCGGCGGGCGCAGGCGGTGACGGCAGCGCCGGGGTCGTCGTCGATGTCGACGCGGGTCTCCACGCTCAGCACGGCGGCCAGCGGCGGGCGTTCGGCGGCCTCCGCCTGCTCGACCAGGAACAGCCCGCAGCCCTCCCCGAGCAGCGGGGCCGGGTCGCCGGAAGCGGTGGCGGTGTGCTCGAACCAGGCGTGCGCGGCGGAGAACTCCTCGGCGGAGCCCACCAGATACTTAGTCGCCCGGCCCTGCCCCATCAGGCGACGCGCGTAGTTCAGCGCGAGGAGCCCGCTGACCCGGCCGCCGGCGACCGTGGTGTTGGGGCCCTTGAGGTCGTGCCGGATGGCGGTGGCGCCGGCGGCGTGGTTGAGGCTGCCGAAGGGGATGCGGCCCGCGTCGACGTAGAAGGGGCGGGCGTTGGTGTACGACTGGCGCAGGAAGTCGGTGACGTTCTCCAGGCTGCCCATGGTGATGCCGAGGACGACACCGGTCAGCTCGTCGGTGGCCACGGCCCGGTTGCCGTCGGCGTCCAGGAGCAGTCCGTCGGAGGCGACCAGGGCGAGCGCGGTGAGCCGGTCCATCTTGGCGGTGCCGCGCGGGCCGAGCTGCTCCTGGATGTCGAAGCCGGGCACCGTGCACACGTCGGACGACGGCAGCGGCCCGAGGCCCGGGTCCGCCTTGACGGCCGTCTTGGCCCCGGCGCGCACCCCGGCGGCGAACTCCGCACGGCCGATGCCGTACGGCGAGACCGCCGACCAGCCGGTGATGACGGGTGTGCCGGGCGGCAGCGTGGCCTCCGGTCTGGCTGTTGCGGTGCTCATGGTCGACTCACTCCCCGTACGTGCCGAGTATCAGGACGGCGTTGTTGCCGGCGAAGGCGCTGGAGTTGTTCTGCACGATCCGCACGTCCGCCTCGACGGCCTGGTTGGGCACGACGTCGAGCGGGCAGTCCGGGTCGGTCTCGCGGTGGTTGATGGTGGGCGGGATGAACCCGTGCTCGATGGCGAGGCCGCAGGCGATGGCGCCGAGCGCGCTGGCCGCGCCCATCGAGTGACCGAGCATCGACTTCACGGCGACGGTGCGCGGCGGGGCGTCGCCGTACACGTCGACGATGGCGGCCGACTCGGTCTTGTCGTTGGCCTTGGTGCCGGTGCCGTGCGCGGAGATGAAGTCGATCTCCTCCTGCTTGACGCCGGCGTCGTCGAGGGCGAGGCGGATGCCGCGGGCGATGCCGTCGCGGTTGGGCGCGGTGGGGTGCGCGGCGTCGCAGGACAGGCCGTAGCCGAGGACCTCGGCGTGGATCCGGGCGCCGCGCGCCAGGGCTGACTCCAGGCTCTCCAGGACGAGGATGCCGGCGCCCTCGCCGGTGAGGATGCCCTGGCGGTCCTTGTCAAAGGGCCGCACCACGTCGGGGGTGAGCGCCCCGAACCGCTTGAACAGGGCGAACGCCTTGCGGCACACGGCGTCCGCGCCGCCGCACAGCGCGATGTCGACCTCGCCGGAGCGGATCGAGTCCAGGCCGTAGCCGATGGAGTAGTTGCCCGCCGCGCAGGCCGTGGTGACGGTGGTGGCCTCCACGTTCGGCATGCGCAGCTCGCGGGCGATGACGGTGGACAGCCGGCCCGCGTTGATACGGCGGGACAGCACCGGGTCCATCGCCTCCGGGTCCCCGGCGGCCAGCTCCTGCTCCAGCAGCACGGCGATGTCGTGCGACTCCCCGTCGGTGGTGCCGACGGTGATGACGGCCTGCCGCTCGCCGAGGTCGTCCTCGGTGAGCCCGGCGTCGTCCACGGCCATCCGTGCGGCGGCGACCGCGTACTGGCCGGCGCGGCCCATGTCGTCCAGGGGGACGTTGTGGATCCAGCGGCCGGGCTCGAAGTCGGGGACCTCGCAGGCGGTGTTCTGGCCGAAGCCCTCGGTGTCGAACCGGGTGATGGGCCGCGCTCCGGAGCGGCCGGACCGCAGCCCCGCCGTGTACTCCTCGACCCCCGTGCCGATGCTGGAGATCACCCCGAAGCCGGTCAGGACGACCCGGCGGCGTGCGGTTGCGGTGGACATGTGGGTTCTCCTCCCCCCGTGGGTTCTGCTCACCAACCGGCGGCCGCGGCGGTCACCTGGTAGGTGGCCTCCACATTGGTCATCTTGGGCAGCTCGTTCATGTCGATGACGATGGAGTACTCCATCTCCAGGGCGCTGAGGACGTCGATGAGCTTCAACGAGTCCGCGCCGAGTTCGTCGATGAACAGGGCGGTGTCGGAAAGCCCGTCGAGGTCGACGTCGATGTTTTCGGCGATGATTTCCCGGATACGGGAGAGGTGCTGGGGTGCGACCGTGGTCATTTGTTCGTTCCTCTCTTCAGGTTCAGCTCTGGCACGAAATTAGCCAGCGCCGGTGACTGCGCGCTGACGTCCAACTGATGGACCGCTGACAGGGGTTGCCGGTCAGCGTCCGACGGCCCGCCGGAAGCCCCGTACGCTCCCCGCGACCGCCACGACCAGCAGCGCGGACAGGGTGATGGCGGTGACCAGACCGGGGTGCTCGGCGGGGAATCCGCTGCCGGCGGCGCCCGCGGGGTCATTGCCCCACAGCCGTCGGCAGGTGGTGATGACGGAGGTGACCGGATTCCATTCGGCGACCGGGCGCAGCCAGCCGGGCAGGCCGCTCACCGAGACGTAGGCGTTGGAAAGGAAACTGAACACGACGAGGACTAGCGCGCCGGTGCCGTCGATGGCCTCGATGTTCTTCTGCGTGGTGCCGAGGAGAATTCCGACCCAGAGCATCACGTAGACGAAGGCGAGCAGGACGCCGAATCCGGCGGCGGTGCGCAGCACGCCCTCGTGCGGGCGCCAGCCGACGGCGAGGCCGACCAGGGACACCGTGGTGAGGCTGACGGCGCCGACGAACAGGTCGGACAGGGTGCGTCCGACGAGCACCGAGGCCGGCGAGATCGGCAGCGACCGGAACCGGTCCACGAGGCCGTGCCGCAGGTCGAGGGCGACACCGATGGCGGTGGGGCCGACGCTGGTCAGGCCGACCTGGATGGCGATGCCGGCCATGATGAAGTCCTCGTAGGCGACGCCTCCGGGGACCTGCATGGAGTTGCGGAACAGGTAGCCGACGGCGATCAGCATCACCAGCGGGTTCATGGTGACGAGGATCAGCCGGCCGGGCGAGCGCCGCAGATGCGTCAGGTGCCGGCCGGCCAGCGCGAGGGTGTCTCCGACGTGCCCGGCGAACGCGCCGCCGGAGGATGCGGGGCGGGTCGCGGTTGCCGTGGCCATCAGTGGATCTCCTCTTTCCGGTACCGGGTCTCCTCGGTCCCTTCCTTGCGGCCCGTGCCCGTGAGGTCGAAGAAGACGTCGTCGAGGGTGGGCCTGCGCAGTTCGAAGTCGGCGGTGGCGACGCCCTTCTCGCGCAGGGCCAGCGCGGCGCGGGCCACCTCGTCCAGGCCGTCGTCGCCCAGCTGGACCGAGACCCGGCGGGCGGCCTCGTCGACGACCGGGGGCCGGCCGCCGAGCGCGGCCAGGGCGGCCACCGCGTCGCCGAGGCTCTCCGGGCGGACCACGGTGACCTCCAGGCGTTCGCTGCCGACCTGCCGCTTGAGGGACTGCGGGGTGCCCTCGGCGATGACGCGTCCGGCGTCGATCACGGCGATGCGGTCGGCGAGTTCGTCGGCCTCCTCCAGGTACTGGGTGGTGAGCAGGATGGTCACGCCGTCGGCGACCAGGTCGCGCACCACGTCCCACAGGACGACCCGGCTCGTCGGGTCGAGCCCCGTCGTCGGCTCGTCGAGGAACAGCACCTCGGGCTCGCCGATGACGCAGGTGGCCAGGTCGAGCCGGCGGCGCATCCCGCCGGAGTAGGTGCCGACGGGACGGTCGGCGGCCTCGGTGAGCTCGAAGCGTTCGAGCAGTTCGGTGGCGCGCCGGGCGGCTCCGCGCCGCCCGAACCTGAGCAGCCTGGCGAGCAGCACGATGTTCTCGCGGCCCGTCAGGAGCTCGTCGACGGCCGCGTACTGCCCGGCGAGCCCGATGCGCCGGCGCACCTCGACGCTGTCGCGCACGACGTCGTGCCCGGCGACGGTGGCCCGCCCGGCGGACGGCTGGACGAGGGTGGCGAGGATCCGCACGGTGGTCGTCTTGCCGGCGCCGTTGGGCCCGAGCACCCCGAGCACGGTGCCGGCCGGCACGGACAGGTCGATGCCGTGCAGCGCGGTGTGCGACCGGTACGTCTTGCCCAGGCCCTCGGCGAGGATGGCTATGTCGGACGAGGACACGCTCAGCCCGCCTGCCGCTGGAGGCTGAGCGGACGCATGTCGGTCCAGTTGCTCTCCACGTGGGCGACGGCGGTGGCCCGGTCGCTCGCGTCGAGCGCCACCCGCCAGCCGTCGGGCACGGCGGCGAAGGACGGCCACAGGGAGTGCTGCCCCTCGTCGTTGACGAGGACGAGGAAGGTGCCGTCCTCGTTGTCGAAGGGGTTGGCCATGACGGTTCTCCAGATCTGTGCGGATGGGTCGGACATTCGGGTACGTGGGTTCAGCGGGCGGCCGTCAGTGCCGCGAGGTCGCGTTCGACGCGACGGCCGATGACCGCCGCCGGGCCGGGGCCGAGCATCTGCTGGTGGCCGCAGTCGACGTCGTACACGTCGGGGGAACCGGCGAGGTGCGGCTCCCAGCTCTTGGTGCGCAGCGCGCGTTCCTCCTGGCCGAGGCCGCCGCCGGTCGCCAGGAACAGCGTCATGGGGCAGCCGTCGAACCGGCCGGGCGTGAATCGCTGGAACAGTGCGAGGTTGTTGCGCATGACGCCGATCAGCCGCTCCAGCGTCGCCTCGCCGAGCCCGGCGAGCGGGCCGCCGATGCGCGCGAGGTGCGCGGCGACCGCGACCGGGGTGAGCCGGCCGACGCCGTCCGTGCCGACGCCGGCCTCGGTGAGGAAGTCCGCGAGGAACTCCTCGTCGGTCGGCGCCGCGCCGCGCGCGTCGTCGGGGAAGGCGTCCAGGTTGGCGAGATAGGCCACTTCCTTTCCGGCCGCCCGCAGCCGCACCGCCATCTCATGGGCGACGACTCCGCCGTAGGACCAGCCGAGCAGGTGGTAGGGCCCGCTGGGCTGCACGCCCCGGATCCGCTCCACGTACTCGTCTGCGACCTCGGCGAGATCGCGGGGCAACGGCTCGTCATCGCCGAGCCCACGGGCCTGGAGCGCGAACACGGGCTGCTCGGAGTCGAGATGCTCGACAAGCGCGGCAAAGGGAATCCCGAAGCCGAGCCCACCGTGCACGCAGAACAGCGGGGGGCGGGAGCCGGTCGGCCGGATGCTCAGGATCGGACCGAGGGCACCTGCAACGCCCTCAAGGGGCGCGGGGAACTGCGCGACCAGCCCCCGCGGCGCCGCACCCGGACCACCACCCATCTCGGCACTACCGGCCAGAGCCCCCAACGTCCGGTGCTCGAAAACGGCCGCAAGACTGATCCGCAGCCCACCCCGCGCGGCAGCGCTGACCAGCAGAATCGCCTTGAGACTGTCCCCGCCCAGCGCGAAGAACCCGTCGTCCGGACCCACCGCCCCGCACCCGAGCACCTCGGCGACCGCAGCGCACAGCACCCGCTCCGCCTCGGTGCCCGGCGCCCGTACGACACGGTCGGCGGGAGCGGCCTCGGCGGCCGGCAGGGCCCGGACGTCGAGCTTCCCGTTCGGGGTGAGCGGCAGGTCGGCCAGCGGGACGAACGCGCCCGGCACCATGTAACCGGGGAGGGTACGGGCCAGGTGGGCGCGCAGATCGCCCGGTTCAGGCGCCGCACGGCCGTCCGCGGGAACGACGTAGGCGACGAGGTGCCGCTGTCCGTCGGGCCCGGTGGGGGCGAGGACGGCGGCCCGCGCGACATCGGCGTGCGCCGTCAGGTGGCGTTCGATCTCGCCGGGTTCGATGCGGAAGCCGCGGATCTTCACCTGCTGGTCGGCCCGGCCGACGTAGTCGATACGGCCTCGGGAGTCCCAGCGCACCAGGTCCCCGGTGCGGTACATGCGCTCGCCGGGCTCCCCGAACGGGCAGGCCACGAACCGCTCCGCGCTCGCCGCCGGCCGCCCGAGATACCCGAGGGCGAGGCCCGGCCCCCCGAGGTACAGCTCGCCGACGACGCCGCGCGGCACCGGCCGCAGGGCCTCGTCCAGGACGTAGGCGCAGGTGTCGCCGATGGGCAGTCCGATGGGGACGCTCACCGGGGTGTCCTCGGCGGCGGCGAGGTCCTGGAGGGTGGCGAACGTGGTGGTCTCGGTCGGGCCGTAGACGTTGTACACGCGGGTGTCCGGCAACGCGGCCCGCAGCCGTTCGAGGTGGTCGCGGGAGTGCGCCTCGCCGCCGGTGAGCAGGATCCGCAGCGGGGCGAGCGCGGCGGGCCGGGTGTCGGCGACCGCGTTGACGAACTGGGTGGTGAGGAAGGCGACGCTCACCCCGGCCCGGCCGCAGAACTCCCCGAGCGCCTCGGGGTCGGCGGGACCCGGCGGGCAGATCGCCAGCCGGGCGCCCTGCGTGAGGGGCCCCCAGATCTCGAAGGTGGACGCGTCGAAGGCGACCGGCGCGAAGTACAGGAAGGTGTCGGAAGGGGTGAACTCCAGCTCGGGCAGGCCCTGTACGAGCCGTGCGGCGGCACGGTGCGAGACGGCGACGCCCTTGGGCCGGCCGGTGGAGCCTGAGGTGTAGATGACGTAGAGAAGGTCGTCCGGGGCCGGCGGGGCGACGGCGGGCGGGGTCACCGGGAGGTGGACCAGGCTGCCGCGGACGGCGGGGTCGTCGAGCACGACGAGTTCCGCCTGCACCGGGTCCAGCGCCTGCGCCAGCGACTCCTGGGTCAGCAGCAGCCGGGCGCCGCTGTCGGCGAGCATGCCGCGCATCCGCTCCGCCGGATACGCCGGGTCGAGCGGCAGGTAAGCCGCACCGGTCCGGGCGATGGCCAGCAGGGCCGTCACGGTGGCCGGTCCGCGTTCCAGGCACAGCGCGACCAGGTCGCCGCGGCCGATGCCGCGCCCGGCGAGCAGGTGCGCGAGCCGGTTGGCGGCGGCGTCGAGGTCGGCGTACGTCGTGCTGACCAGGGCCCCGTCGGGGTCGGCGTGGACCAGGGCCACCGCGTCCGGGGCTGCGGCGACCCGGCGGGCCACCAGTTCGGCGAGGGTGGTGCGTTCGGTGCCGGTGCGGCGGGTGCCGCGGGCCAGCAGGTCGGTGCGCTCGGCGGGGTCGAGGAGGTCCAGGCGAGACAGGGGCAGGCCGGGTTCGGCGAGCGCGGCGGCCAGCAGCCGCAGGTAGGAGTCGGCGATCCGGCGGGCCGTGGCGGGCTCGAAGAGGTCGGTGCGGTACTCCAGGGCGAGCGAGAGACCGTCGGTGCCCTCCTCGGTGAGCTGGAAGAACAGATCCCACTTGGCGGTGGCCCCGGGCACCTCCTGCGGCCGTACGGACAGGCCGCCGCTCGTGGCGCCCTGCGGCAGGTCGGCCTCCTGCTGGTGGCCGAGCATCACCTGGAACAGGGGGTGCCGGGACATCGACCGCTCGGGGTTGAGCACCTCGACGAGCTTTTCGAACGGCACGTCCTGGTTGCGGTAGGCGGACAGGTCGAACTCGCGGACCCGTGCGACGAGTTCGCGGAAGCCGGGGTCTCCGTCGGTGTCGGTGCGCAGCACGAGCGTGTTGACGAACATGCCGACCAGGTCGTCCAGGCGCTCGTCGGCGCGGCCCGCCACCGGGGAGCCGAGCGGGATGTCGGTGCCCGCGCCGAGCCGGGTGAGCAGGGCTGCGAGGGCGGCCTGGAGCACCATGAACACGCTGACGCCCCACTCCGCCGCGAGGTGCCGCAGTGCCGTGACCAGCTCTCGGGGGGCGTCGGCCCGTGTGAGGCCGCCGTGGTGGCCGGAGCGGGCGCCCCGGGGGAGGTCGAAGGGGAGCTGGAGTTCCTCGGGCAGGCCGTCGAGGGCCTTCTTCCAGTGCGCGAGCTGGCGGGCGAGTTCGCTGTCGGGGTCGGACTCGTCGCCGAGGAGGTCGCGCTGCCAGAGGGTGTAGTCGGCGTACTGCACGGCCGGCGGCGGAAGTTCGGGGGTTCGGCCGCTGCGACGGGAGTCGTAGGCGGTGGTCAGGTCCCGGGTGAGGGGGGCGAGGGACCAGCGGTCCGCGGTGATGTGGTGCAGGACGAGGAGGAGGACGTGGTCGTCGGGGGCGAGGGTGAAGAGGCGGGCCCTGACGGGGATCTCGTGCTCCAGGTCGAAGCCGCCGGTTGCCTCCGTGGCCAGCGCGTCGGCCAGCGCCGGCTCGTCGACGGCGATCACCGGTAGGGGTACGGGGGCTTCGGTCGGCGGGAGCACGCGCTGTTCGGCGGGGCCGACGGCACCTGGGGAAGTGCCGCGCCGTGCCGTCGGGTGGCTGCCGGTCCGTCGTGGCCGGTCGCGCAGTTCCCCGCGCCCCTCTGGGGCGCTGTGGTGCGGGAACACCGTCCGCAGTGACTCGTGGCGGGCCACCACGTCCGCCAGTGCTGCCTCCAGCGCCGGCACGTCCAGTGGGCCGGACAGGCGTACCGCGAGGGGGATGTTGTAGAGGCCGTCGGGGGCGCCGAGGTGTTCGATGAACCAGAGGCGCTGCTGGGCGTAGGACAGAGGGAGCGTGTCGGGGCGGGGGCGGGCGGTGAGTGGTGGGCGGCCGGGTTCGGCGGCCGGGACCCGGGCGGCCAGCGCGGACACCGACGGGGCTTCGAAGAGGTCGCGGATGCCCAGCTCGGTGCCCAGTTCGGCGCGGGCTCGGTTGACGATGCGGGTGGCGAGGAGGGAGTGGCCGCCCAGGGCGAAGAAGTCGTCGTCGACGCCGACGCGTTCGAGGCCGAGGACCTCGGCGAAGATCGCGCTCAGCGTCTCTTCCTCGCGGGTGCGCGGGGCCCGGTCGGAGGTGGCGTACTCGGGCGCCGGCAGGGCGCGGCGGTCGAGCTTGCCGTTGGCGGTGAGGGGGATCGCGGGGAGCCGTACGACGGCCGACGGGACCATGTAGTCGGGGAGTCGGGTGCTCGCGAACTCGCGCAGCTCTGCACCGAGTTCTGCCTCCGAGACCACGTACGCCACCAGGCGCTGGTCCCCCGGGCGGTCCTCCCGCGCCACGACCGCCGCCTCGGCGACGCCGGGGTGGCGGCCGAGGACCGTGGCGATCTCGCCGAGTTCGATGCGAAAGCCGCGCAGCTGGACCTGCTGGTCGGCGCGGCCCAGGTATTCGAGGGTGCCGTCGGCCCGCCACCGGCCGAGGTCGCCGGTGCGGTACATGCGCGCGCCGGCCGGTCCGAAGGGGCAGGCCACGAAGCGGTCGGCGGTGAGGTCGGGGCGGCCCAGGTAGCCGCGCGCGAGGCCGGGCCCTGCGACGTACAGCTCGCCGGGCACACCGGCCGCCGCCGGGCGCAGGGCGCCGTCGAGGACGTACACCCGCAGGTCGGGGATGCCGCGACCGATGACGCTGCCCCCGCCCGCGGCGGCCGTGGCGGCGTCCAGCTCCTGGTAGGAGACGTGGACCGTGGTCTCGGTGATGCCGTACATGTTGATCAGGCGCGGGGCGTCGTCGGCGTGCCGTGCGTACCAGTCGCCGAGGCGGCCGATGTCGAGGGCCTCGCCGCCGAACACCACGTACCGCAGGGCGAGTTCGCTGTCCGCCCCGGCGTCGGCGCGCATCAGCTGGTAGAAGGCGGACGGGGTCTGGTTGAGGACGGTGACCCGTTCGCGCGCGAGCAGCTCGCGGAAGGCGTCGGGCGAGCGGGAGACGTCGTACGGCACGACGACGAGACGGCCGCCGTACAGCAGGGCGCCCCACAGTTCCCAGACGGTGAAGTCGAAGGCGATGGAGTGGAACAGCGTCCACACGTCGTCGGGCCCGAAGCCGAACCAGTCGTCGGTGGCGTCGAGCAGCCGCACGACGTTCCCGTGCGGGACGACCACGCCCTTGGGGCGGCCGGTGGAGCCGGAGGTGTAGATGACGTACGCAGCGTGCTCGGGTGCCACGGCCGCGCGGGGGTCGGTGGCGGGGCAGGCGGCGAGCTCGGCCCGGGTCCCCTCGGCGGCGAGGTCGACGCGCGGCAGGTCGGGTGCCGCGGGCAGGTCGGCGTCGGCGCCGGTCAGCAGCAGTACGGGGCGTGCGTCGTGCAGGGTGTGGGCGACGCGGTCGGCCGGGTGGGCGGGTTCGAGGGGGAGGTATGCGGCGCCCGACTTCAGGACCGCGAGGACGGCGACGATCAGGTCGGCGCCGCGCGGCAGCGCGATCGCCACGAACGTCTCGGGCCCGGCGCCCCGGGCGGCGAGCAGGTGCGCGAGCCGGTTGGCGCGCTCGTCCAGCTCCCGGTAGGTGAGGCTCGTGGCGCCGGCGGTCACCGCCACGGCGTCGGGCGTGCGCGCGGCCCGCTCCGCGAACAGCTCCGGGATCGTCGTACGGCGGGCGGGGGCCGGACCGGACTCGGCGGTACCGCTCCACTCGGTGAGGATCCGCCGTTCCTCGGCCGGGTCGAGGCCGCCGAGCCGGGCGAGGAGGACGTCCGGGTCGTCGGCGACCTGCCGCAGGACCCGCACGAGCCGCCCGAGGACGCTCTCGGCGCCCGGCACCGAACTCCGGTACGCCAGCTGCATCTCCAGCCGCTCCCCCGGCAGCACCGTGAGGTGGAGCGGGTAGTGCGTGGCCGAGTGCACCTGGGCCGCGCTCACCGCTCCACCGGTCTCGCGGCGCAGGCCCTCCTCGTCCAGGGGGTAGCTCTGGAAGGCGAGGACGGTGTCGAAGAGTTCGCCCTGGATGCCGCTCGCGGACTGGACCTCGGCGAGCGGCAGGTGCTCGTGCGGCATCATCGCCAGCTGCTGCCGGGCCAGCTCCTCGATCAGCTCGCTCGCCCGTCGCTGCGGGCGTACGTCGGCCCGTACCGGAAGGGTGTTGGCGAACAGCCCGATCATCGACTCGACGCCCGGCACCTCGGCGGGCCGCCCGGAGGTGACGGCGCCTAGGACGACGTCCTCGCGGCCGGTGAGCCGGCCCAGCAGCACCGCCCAGCAGCCCTGCACCACGGAGTTGAGGGTCAGCCCGCGCCCGCGCGCCCAGGCCGTGAGCGCGGCCGTCTCCCGCTCGGGCAGGAAGTCCCTTACGGACTGCGGCAGTTCGGTGTCCGTGCCGGTCGCCTCCGGCGCGACCCGCACGGGCCCGTCGAGCCCGTCCAGCAGTCCCGCCCAGGCCGCGCGGGCCGCGGCGCGGTCGCGGGTGCCGAGCCAGTTCAGGAAGGACCGGTAGGCGGTCGGCTCGGGCAGGGCCGTCGCGCCCCGCTCGTCGGCGAGGAGGGTCAGCTCGCGCACGGCCAGCGGCAGCGACCAGCCGTCGACCAGGATGTGGTGCACGGACCACACCAGCCGGCAGCGGCGCTCGCCGAGCCGCAGCAGCGCGAACCGCATCAGCGGCGGGCGGGCCGGGTCGATCCGCCTCAGCCGGTCCTCCCGGGCGATCCGCCGGGCCCGCGTCTCGCGCTCCTCCTCGGGCAGGTCCGTGAGGTCGTGCACCGCCCACGGCGGCCGCACCTCGTCCTCGTGCGGGACGACCTGGACGGGCTCGCCGTTCTTGCGGTTGCGGAAGCAGGCCCGCAGGTTGGGGTGGCGGCGCAGCAGCGCGGCGGACGCGGTGCGCAGCCGGCGCTCCAGGTCGGCTGCGTCACCGTCGATGTCCGCGACGAACTGGAGGGTGTAGAGGTCGGGGGCGGTGCGGTCGTAGGAGGAAAGGAAGAGCAGGCCCTGCTGGAGCGGGGAGAGCGGCAGCACCGCGCTGATCCTCGATCTGGGGCCGCTCTTCGACCCGGTGGTGGGCTCGGTCACGACAGATCCTCACTCAACTCGAATTCCAGATCGGCGAGTTCCTCGTCGGTCAGATCGATCAGGTCGCCCTCGGGCTCCGGGGCGGGCTCGGCCGCGACGCCGCCCGCGGCCCGGGCGAGCTCGGCGGCCGTACGGTGCGTGAAGACGTCCCGGGTGGTCAGGGCGAGGCCGGCGGTGCGGGCGCGGCTGACGACCTGGATGGAGCGGATGCTGTCGCCGCCGAGGGCGAAGAAGTCCTCGTCGATGCCGACGGCCGGCATGCCGAGCACCTCGGCGAGGATCCCGCAGAGGATCTCCTCGCGCTCGTCACGCGGCCCACGCGCCTGCTCCGCCTCGTCGGCCCGCTCCGGCAGGGGCAGCGCCTTGCGGTCGAGCTTGCCGTTCGGCGTGAGCGGCATGGCGTCCAGGACCAGCCAGGTGGACGGGATCATGTACGCGGGCAGCAACTGCGCGAGCTCGTCGCGCACTTGGCCGGCGTCCACACCGGGGCCGGTCAGGTAGCCGACCAGACGCGGATTGCCGGACGCGTCCGGTACGACGGCCACGGCGGCGTCGGTCACCTGGTCGAGCCCCCGTACGGCGGCCTCGATCTCACCGAGTTCCACGCGGCGGCCGCGGATCTTGACCTGGTGGTCCCGCCGCTCGATGAACTCCAGCTCCCCGTCGGGGCGTTGGATCACCCGGTCGCCGGTCCGGTACATCCGCGTGCCGGGCCCGGCGAACGGGTCAGCCATGAAAGTGCCGGCCGTGCGCGCCGGGTCGTCCAGATACCCGCGTCCGACGCCGGCGCCACCGACGTAGAGCTCACCGGGGACGCCGACCGGGACCGGCTGGAGTTCGTCGCTCAACACATACAGACGTGTGTTGCGGACCGCGCCGCCGATCGGCACCCGGCCGCCGAGGTCGTCCTCGGCACGGATCACCGCGTGCGTGACGTCGTCCGAGCACTCCGTCGGACCATAGGCATTCATGAGCGGGATACGCGGGTAGCGGGTATGCCAGCGCTCGCACAGGTCGGCGGGCAGCGCCTCACCCGTCACCATCAGCCACCGCAGATCCGGCAACTCCGGGACGCGCCCGTCCAGGTCCCAGGCATCCAGCGCGGCCCGCAGCAGTGACGGAACGACCTCCAGGACGGCGACCCGCTCCTCGCGGACCATCGCGAACAGCCCGGCCGGATCCGCCGCCATCTCCGTGCCCGACACCCGCACCCGACCACCCACCAGCAGCGGGGCGAGCATCTGCCACACCGACACGTCGAACGTCAGCGGAGCGTTCTGCACCACCGCCTCACCGGCGGCCAGGTCCAGATCCCCCACCTTCGCCCAGAGGTGATTGACCATCCCCGAGCGCTGCACCATCGCCCCCTTCGGGCGACCCGTCGACCCCGACGTGAACATCACATACGCCAGATCGAGGCCACCGCCGACGGTGGGCGGCAGGGCGCGGTCGGTGAGGGTGTCCTCCAGGACCAGGACGGTGACGTCACCGGCGATCTCGCGGGCCTCGGCCTCGTACGCGGTCCCCACCAGCAGGTACCCGGCGCCGCTGTCCCGCAGCAGGCCGGCGTTGCGGGCGGCGGGAGCGGCCGGGTCCAGCGGCAGGTAGGCACCGCCGGCACCCAGGACGCCGAGCACGCCCGTCACGAACGGCACGCCGGGGTCGGCGAGCATCGCGATCACGGAGCCGGTGGTGACCCCGGCCGCGGTGAGGCGGGCGGAGAGGCCGCCGGCCGTCTCGACGAGTTCGCGGTAGGTGAGGGAGGTCGTGCCGTCGGTCGCCGCGGGCTCGTCGGGGATGCGGTCGGCGACCGCGCGCACCCGCTCCACGACACCGAGGCTCTCCTCGGGGATCGAGGGGTCCCAGCTGCCGAGCAGACCGCCGAGTTCGCCAGGGGTGCCGGGGCCGGCGAGCGTCGTCGGGGCGGTCACGTCGATCCGGGCGAGCGGCAGGGCGGGCCGGTCGGCGACGGTGCGCAGCAGGTGCCGGAACATCAGGGCGACGCGTTCGACGTCGGCGCGGGTGAAGCGGTCGGGTGCGTAGTCGAGCCGCAGGGTCAGGGTGTCGCCGGGGAAGACCGCCATGCTCAGCGGGTGGTGGCGGGCGTCCCTGGCCTCGGTGCGCAGCACCCGGACGCCGTCGGTGCCCGTGTCGGTGCCGGCGGCGTCCAGCGGGAAGTTCTCGAAGAGGACCACCGTGTCGAAGACCTCGCCCGTGAGCCCGGCCGCCTTGTGGATCTCGGCGAGGCCCAGGTGCTCGTGCGGCATGAGCGCGGTCTGCCGGTCCTGGAGGGTGTGCAGCAGCTCGGTGAGGGTGGCGCCGGGGTCCAGCGGGACGCGGACCGGCACGGTGGTGAGGAACATGCCGATCATCGACTCGACGTCGGGCACCTCGGCCGGGCGGCCGGAGGTGACGGCGCCGAAGACGACGTCCTGGCGTCCGGTGAGCCGGCCCAGCAGCAGCGCCCAGCAGCCCTGCACGACGGTGTTGAGGGTGAGGCCCTGGGTGCGGGCCCAGCCGGACAGGGCGGCGGTCAGCTCGCGCGGCACCTCGGCGTGCACGGCCTCCGGCAGGACCGGGGCCCGGTCGGGGTCCGCGGGGACGAGCAGCGTCGGCTCGTCGACGCCGTCCAGGGCGTCCCGCCAGGCGGCGCGGGCTCTCTCGCGGTCCTGGCCGGTGAGCCAGCCGAGGTAGCTGCGGTACGGGGCCGGGTCGGGCAGCAGCGTGACGTCCGCGTCGGTGCGGCACAGGGCGAACAGCTCCCGCACGAGCAGCGGCATCGACCAGCCGTCGACGAGGATGTGGTGGCTGGTCCAGATGAAGCGGTGCCGTCCCTCGCCATGGGTGACCAGCGCGAACCGCAACAGCGGCGGGGCGGTCAGGTCGAAGCGGCGGGTGCGCTCGGCCTCGGTGATCCGGTCGAGTTCGGCGCCGCGCTGCGGCTCCGGCAGATCGCGCAGGTCGGTCTCCTGCCACGGCAGTTCGGCGTGGTCGGGAACGAGCTGCACGGGGTCGCCGGTGGCGCGGGCGCGGAAGGCGGCGCGCAGGTTGGGGTGCCGGTCGAGGAGTGCCTGCCCGGCGGCGCGCAGCACCGCCGGGTCGATGTCGCCCTCCAGTTCGGCGACGATCTGGAGGGTGTAGACGTCGGTGGCGTCGCGGTCGTAGTCCGCGTGGAAGAGCAGGCCCTGCTGGAGCGGGGTGAGCGGCAGCACGTCGGTCAGGGCGGTGCCCGCGTCCGCGAGTTCGCTCTCGTACGCCTCGATCTCGTCCTGCGTGAGGTGGACCAGCGGCAGGTCGGACGGTGTACGGCCGCCCGTGCCGGGCTCGGCGGTGTGCCGGACCAGCAGGTCCAGGGCGCGGAACCAGGTCTCGGCGATGTCCCGGGCGTCGTCCTCGGCGACCGCCTGTCCGGCCCACGCCCAGTTGGCGATCAGGTGCGGGCCGTCGTGGCGGTCCTCGGTGGCCGGGGTGACGTCGAGGAGGTGGGGCAGCGGCATGGCGGGGTGGGCACCGGTGCCGACGACGCCGCCGCCGCCCGCGGGTTCCCACAGCCGGTTCTCGCGGGCGTCGAAGCGGCCCATGTAGTTGAAGCCGAGCTGGGGGCGTTCGTGGCGGGCGAGGACGCGGGCGGCGTGCGGGTTGAGGTAGCGCAGCATGCCGTGGCCGACGCCCCGGTCGGGCAGGGCGCGCAGCTGTTCCTTGACCCGCTTGAGGGCGGTGGCGAGGGCCGGGCCGCCGGCCCACACCTCGTCCCAGTCGAGGGCACCGGGGTCGAGCCGCACCGGGAAGGCGCTGGTGAACCAGCCGACGGTGCGGGACAGGTCGAGGCCGTCGGTGAGCTGTTCGCGGCCGTGGCCCTCCAGCTCGATCAGGGTCTGCGCGTAGTGGGTGTGACCGTGCCGGCGGCGCCAGTCGGCGACGGCCAGGGCGAGCCCGGTCAGCAGGACGTCGTTGACCTCGGCGTGGAAGGCCGCGGGCACGTCCGTGAGGAGCGGGCCGGTGACTTCGGGGCCGAGTTCGAGACGGAGGGTGCGCCGGGTGCCGTACACGTCCTTGGCGAGGTCGAGGCGCCGGGTGCCGACCAGCGGGTCGGGGCCGTCCAGGATCCCCTGCCACAGCGCGAGTTCGGCGCCGCGCACCTCGGTGCGGGCCTGCTCGGCGAGCAGCCGGGACCAGGCGCGGTACGAGGTGCCGACTGGCTCGGGCGCGGGGGCGCGGCCCTCGGCGAGCGCCGCGCAGGCGGCGGCGAGGTCGGGCAGCAGGATGCGCCAGGAGACTCCGTCGACGACGAGGTGGTGGCCGCACAGCACGAGGAGGGCGGTGCCGGCGCCGGTTGAGGGGAGTTCGGGTCCGTCTGCGGCTGCGGGTCCGTGGGGGCTTGTCGCGCAGTTCCCCGCGCCCCTGAAGGCCGGCCCGGTGCCCGTCGGCTCAGCGGTGACCGACCCAGGGGCGCGGGGAACTGCGCGATCGGCCCCCACCGGCCCTCGGTCGGCAATGGCGGGGTCGATCAGTACGGCCTGGAGCATGATCGCCGCACCAGGGTCCAGCCGCGCTCGCGCCGCCGCGGCCTGCCGTTCGGCGAACGCGAGCAGGTCCTTGTCCCGCGCGCCGCCCGCGTCCGCGCTCGCCACCAGCCGTACGCCGGCCAGCGCGCCGCGCTCCAGCACCTCCGTGTGCCACAGTCCGGGCGCCGGTTCGGTGGCGCGGGTGCGCAGCGCGTCGTGGTGGTCGACCAGGGCGTGCAGAGCCGCGTCGAGCAGCTCGGCGTCGAGCCCGGCCGGCACATGCACGACGACATGCTGGCTGTACTTGACGACTGGCCCGGCCAGGGACCTGGTGTCCTCGTGCAACTGCCCCATGATCGGCGTGAGTTCGTACGGCCCCACGCCGCCCGCGTCGTCGTCCGGCTCGCGCGTCGCGTCGGCGTCGAGGCTGCCCGCGGCACGGGCAAGGGCGGCGACGGTCTTGTGCTCGAAGACGTCCCGGGTGGTCAGGGCGAGGCCGGCGCTGCGGGCGCGGCTGACGACCTGGATGGAGCGGATGCTGTCGCCGCCGAGGGCGAAGAAGTCCTCGTCGATCCCGACGTCCCGGGTGCCGAGCACCTCCGCGTAGATCCCGCACAGCACCCGCTCACGCTCGGTACGCGGCCGGCGCACCGACTCCTGCCCACCCAGCGCGGGCTGCGGCAGGGCCTTGCGGTCGAGCTTGCCGTTGGGCGTGAGCGGCATGGCGTCCAGGACGAGCCAGGTGGCCGGGATCATGTACGCGGGCAGCAACTGCGCCAGTTCGTCCCGCACTTGGCCGGCGTCCACACCGGGCCCGGTCAGATAGCCGACCAGACGCGGATTGCCGGACGCGTCGGGCAGCACGGCGACAGCGGCGTCCACCACGCTCTCCAGGGAACGGATGACGGCCTCGATCTCACCGGTCTCGACCCGGCGGCCGCGGATCTTGACCTGGTGGTCCCGCCGCTCGATGAACTCCAGCTCCCCGTCGGGGCGTTGGATCACCCGGTCGCCGGTCCGGTACATACGGGAACCCGAGGGCCCGAAGGGGTCGGCCATGAACGTGCCCGCGGTGCGGGACGGGTCGTGCAGATAGCCGCGTCCGACGCCGGCGCCACCGACGTAGAGCTCACCGGGTATGCCCGCGGGGACCGGCTGGAGTTCGTCGCTCAGGACGTACAGGCGTGTGTTGCGGACCGCGCCGCCGATCGGGACCCGGCCGCCGAGGTCGTCCTCGGCACGGATCACCGCGTGCGTGACGTCGTCCGAGCACTCGGTCGGACCGTAAGCATTCATGAGCGGGACACGCGGATAGCGGGCGTGCCACCGCTCGCACAGGTCGGCCGGCAGCGCCTCACCCGTCACCATCAGCCACCGCAGATCCGGCAACTCCGGGACGCGCTCGTCCAGGTCCCAGGCATCCAGCGCGGCCCGCAGCAGTGACGGAACGACCTCCAGGACGGCGACCCGCTCCTCGCGGACCATCGCGAACAGCCCGGCCGGATCCGCCGCCATCTCCGTGCCCGACACCCGTACCCGACCACCCACCAGCAGCGGGGCGAGCATCTGCCACACCGACACGTCGAAGGTCAGGGGGGCGTTCTGGACCACCGCCTCACCGGCGGCGAGGTCCAGGTCCCCCACCTTCGCCCAGAGGTGATTCACCATCCCCGAGCGCTGCACCATCGCCCCCTTCGGGCGACCCGTCGACCCCGACGTGAACATCACATACGCCAGGTCCGAACCGGTCCCGATGGCGGGGAGTTCGGTCACGGAGGTGGCGTCGGCGGGAGCGGTGAGCGGGAGGGCGGTGACGTCCGGGGCGGGGGTGTCGTGGCCGGCGCCGGTCAGGAGGTGGCGGGCGCCGCTGTCCTGGAGGAGGCCCGCGTTGCGGGCGGCGGGGGCGGCCGGGTCCAGCGGGAGGTACGCGCCGCCCGCGCCCAGGACGCCCAGGACACCGGCGACGAACGGCACGCCGGGGTCGGCGAGCATCGCGACCACCGCGCCGGGCTCCATGCCCGAGGCGCGCAGACGGGCGGCCACACCTGCGGCGCGGGTCAGCAGCTCGCGGTAGGTGACGCTCTCGGTGCCGTCGGACACGGCGACGGCGTCGGGCGAGGTCGCGGCGACGGCCCGTACGCGCTCCACGAGCCCTTCGTAGTTCGCCTGTTCGGCGTCGCGGTCCCAGGTGCCGAGCAGACCGCGGGGCTCGCCGGGGGCGCCCAGGCCGATCCGGCCGACGGGGTGGTCGGCGGGCAGGGCGGCGAGGTCGGTGAGGAAGGCCTCGAAGCGGGCGAGGTGGGTGGCGAGCTCGGCCGAGGTGTACAGCTCCGGGTTGCCGTCGAGGTGGATCTCCATCGAGCCGTCGGCGGTGTTCAGGACGGTGATGATGAGGTCGTTGACGATGCCGGTGGACAGGTTGACGATCGTGCCGTCGCAGGCGCCGGTGAAGGCGAGCGCCGGGTCCTGGTTGAGGACGTTGATGAACGGTCCGAAGGGGCGCCGGTCGTCGGTGCGCAGGCCGATGTCGCGGCGGACGCGGTCACCGCGGTAGCGCTGGTGCTTCAGCGCGCCGGACACCTCGATCCACGCCTGGCGCAGCAGCTGGGTGCGGGTGGTGTCGGGGCGTACCGGCACGGCGAGCGGCAGGTAGTTGGCGAGCATGCCCGGGATCTCACGGCTGGCGGCGCCGACCCGGCCGGTCACCGGCAGGGTGAGCAGCGGGCGGTCGACGCCGGTGGCACGCTGCGTGTACGCGGCGGCCGCGGCGACCATGACGACGGGCATGGTCACCTTGCCGTCCCGGGCGAGGGCGCGCAGCGCGTCGGTGGCCTCGGCGGACAGCCGGGCGGTGTGGCGCAGGGCGCTGCGGCCGGGGGCGGGCTGCCGGGCCGAGAGGGAGACGAGTTCGGGTGCGGGGCCGTGGGCGCCGGCGGTGAGACGGGTCGTCCAGTGCTTGCGGTCGCGTTCGACGTGCCCCGAGTCGAGGTAGTCGCGCTCGGCGTCCAGCAGACGGTGGAAGGGCGGCATGGCGTCGGCGTCGAGGGCGTGCTCGTCCTCGCCGGCCGCGAGCCGGGTGTAGAGCGCGGCGAGCTTCGGGTAGAGCAGGGCGCGGCTGAATCCGTCGGCCAGGATGTGGTGCATGCACAGGTAGAGCAGATGGTGCTCGGGGCCGAGGCGGATCAGGGCGCCGCGGAACAGCGGGAAGTCGGTGACCTTCAGGGGGTCGGCGTGGTCGGCGCGCATCCACGCCTCGGCGGCGGCGAGCGCCTCGGGCTCGTCGGCGAAGTCGAGCTGTTTCAGCGGGAGTTGCGCGAGCGGCCGGATGATCTGGCCGGGGGTGCCGTCCTCCTCCACGAACTGCACGCGCAGGCCCTCGGCCTCGTGGCCCAGCCGGCCGAGCGCCCGGCCGAGCAGGTCCGGGTCGAGCGGTCCGCGCAGGTCGATGTAGTCGGCCATGTTGTAGCCGAGCGGACCGGTGGCGAACTGCTCGTCGAACCAGATCTCGGCCTGCGCCGCGGTGAGCGGGAGGACGGCGCCTCGGTTTGTCGTCATCGCTTTGCTCTCCGTCATTCTCAGCGCCTCAACCAATTCGTCCGCTTGTGCCGTTCAGCCCGAAACCGTCTCGAGGCCGGCTGTCGATTCCGTGCCCGCCCAGGTCCCTTCGGCGTTCTCCGTGAGGGATTCCGCGCCGAGGGAATGCGTGACCCATTCGTCGTGGTAAACGGTCTCCATATAGCGCTCGCCCAGGTCCGGGGAAATGGTCACCGCGGTCACCTGCTCGCGAATGCCCGACGTGGTGTCGCCGTATTGCTCGGAGAGCCAGCTCAGCGCTCCGGTCACGGCGGTTCCGGTGGAACCGCCGAAGGAGAATCCGTGCCGCATCAACTCCCGGCAGGTGCGCACGGTCGCGTCCTCCGGGACATGGACGACGGCGTCGACCAGGGACTCGTCGAGCAGCGCGGGCCGCACGCTGGTGCCGAGGCCGGGGATGTGCCGGGTGGCCGCGGGGCGGCCGAAGGTGACCGAGCCGACGCTGTCGACGGCGACCACCCGCACCGAGGGCCGGCGCTCGCGGAAGTAGCGGGCACAGCCCATCAGGGTGCCCGTGGTGCCCGCGCCGACGAACAGCACGTTCAGGTCGGGGAACTGGCGGGCGATGGCGGGCGCGGTGGTGCGGTAGTGGGCCATCCAGTTGCCGGGGCTGAGGTACTGGTTGAGCCAGACCTTCTTGTCGTCGGCGGCCAGCAGCGCCTTGACGTGCCGGATCCGGGCGCCGAGGAAGCCCTCGGTCTCGTGCGGCTCGGTGATGACGTGCACCTCGGCGCCGAGCGACTCCATGGTGCGCCGGGTCACCGCGTTGCAGCGGGAGTCGGTCACGCACAGGAACCTGAAGCCGCGGCTCGCGGCGAGCAGGGCCAGGGCGACGCCCATGTTGCCGGACGAGGACTCCACGAGGGTCGAGCCGGGTCCGAGCCTGCCCGCGGCCTCGGCCTGCGCGACCATCTCGCGGGCCGCCTTCAGCTTGATGGAGCCGGCGAAGTTGAATCCCTCGACCTTGAGAAAGAGACGCCGCCCGAAGAGCGGTTGCAGATTCACGAAGAGGTCGCTGACATCGAATTCATGCGACGCGGATATAACCGGCACTGGCACTCCTGGCCTTCGGCGACGAATGAGCCTCGCCGCCAAGCCTGTAGGCGGGCGCTGACGAGGTGCTGACGGGCTGCTGACAGGGCAGGAAGGGACGTCGCGGACGCTCGGTGGGGTGCTTCGCCGGGGGGCCCGTGCGGTGGCGGGCGGCCGGTGAATGCGTCAGCGGGCCGTCAGTTACCGGTCAGTTGAGCGTCAGTGCGATCGGAAATCGTCGAACGGTCGGAAATGATCCCGACTTCCGCCCACCCAGCTCTTCCGTGAGGAGCACGGCTTGAATCGGCCATCCGCCATCAGTGAAGTCCTTCCGCTCACGCCCCTGCAACAGGGGCTGTTGTTCCTCGCGGAATACGACCGTGAGGGAACGGACCTCTACACCCTTCAGCTGGTGGTCGACTTCGAGGACCTGACCGACGCCGATGCCGGGGCGCTGCGTGCTGCGGCGGCCATGCTCCTGGAACGTCACCCGAACCTCAAGGCCTGCTTCCGTACCCGCCGCACGGGCGAGGCGGTCCAGGTAGTTCCGAAGTCCGTGGAACTGCCCTGGCAGGAGCGGCTGCTGCCCGACGCGGACGCGGCGACCCTGGACCGCCTGGCCCACGAGGACCGCCTCCACCGCTTCGACCTGACCCGCCCACCCCTGCACCGCTTCACCCTCCTCAGGGGCGCCGGGGGACGCGGCCGCCTGCTGTGGACGGTCCACCACATCCTGGTGGACGGCTGGTCGATGGCGACGCTGACGCGGGAACTGGCGGAGTTCGCGGCGAGGTTGGGCGGGGCGACAGGGGTCGGCAAATCGGCCGGCCTCGGGAACGCCGGCGGGGCGGGAAGAGCGGTCGGCTCCGGTGAAGCGGCCGGTATCGGCAGAGCGGCCGGGTCCGGCGTAGCGGCCGGTATCGGCAGAGCGGCCGGGTCCGGCGTAGCGGCCGGTGTGGGCACTGCGCCGGAGTCCGGCGGGGCAGCCGGGTTGGGCCGGCCGGACGGCCTCGACGTCGCCCCGAACCCCACCGCCACGCACTACCGCGCCCACCTCGCCTGGCTCGGCGCGCAGGACAAGGAGGCGGCACGGGAGGCCTGGGGACGGGCACTCGCCGGGGTGTCGGAGCCGACGCGGCTGGTGCCGAAGGAGGCACAGCCGACGTCGGAGGCGGCCGAAGGTGACGGATCCAGCGCCTCGCAGGCCGACGTGCTGCCCGCGCAGGTCCCCGTCGAGCTCGCCCCGGACGTCACCGCCGCTCTCACCCGTCTCGCCCGTGCTCGCGGTCTGACCGTCAACTCGGTGGTCCAGGGCTGCTGGGCGCTGCTGCTGTCGAGGCTGACCGGCCAGGACACGGTGCTGTTCGGTGCGGTCTCCTCGGGACGCCCGGCCGAACTGCCCGGCGTCGAGGCGATGGTGGGCCTGTTCGCCAACACGCTTCCCGTACGGGTCGACGTGGACCCCCGACGCACGCCGGCCGAGCTGTTCGCCGCCGTGCAGGCCGGCCAGACCGAGCTGCTGCCGCACGAGCACCTCACACTCGCCGAGGTCCAGCAGCTGACGCCGGTGCGCGGGGAGCTCTTCGACACGGCACTGATGTTCCAGAACTACCCGATGGGCGAAGTCCCCCTGGCACCGCCCGAGTCGGGCCCCAGGGTGACGGCGATCGACATCCGTTCCGCCACGCACTACCCCCTGACCCTCACGGTGTTCCCCGGCACGCCGTTCGGCCTCGCGATCAACCACCTGCCGTCCCGCGTCCCGCACGCGACGGCCCACACCCTGGGCCTGCGCTTCGCCCGCCTCCTCGAAGCGGCCGTGACCGACCCGGACACCCCCACCGGCCGCCTGGACGTCCTCCTCGACGAACCCGAGCGGACCCGCCTCCTCACCACCCGCAACAGCACGGCCACCGACCTCCCGGGCGGCCTGCTGGCGCCGCTCCTGGAACAGTGGGCCGAACGCACCCCGGACGCACCGGCCGTACGCTGCGGCGAGGACCGTCTCACCCACCGCGAGCTGCACGCCAGAGCCGACGCCCTGGCCTCCGCCCTGCGCGCGGCGGGCGCGGCCCCGGAACGAGTGGTGGCGCTGGCCCTGGACCGCTCCTGCGACCTGGTGGTGGCAGCCCTCGCCGTCCTCAAAACAGGCGCGGCCTACCTCCCCCTGGACCCCGACTACCCCCCGGACCGCCTGCACTACATGCTCAAGGACGCGGCCCCGGTGGTAACCCTGACCCACACGAGGGTGGCCCCTCTCCTGTCGACGGATGGTGCGGAGAACACCGGCCAAGGCAGGGTGTGGATCCTCGACGCGACCGCCCCCAACACGACCGTGGCAGGCGCCGACGGCGCTCAGCCCCCGCAGGGGCCACCCGCACCCGGCCACGAAACCCGCACGGGCGGTGCGGGTGGGAACACCGACGCGGCCGAAGGCCGCGACGTGCCCCCGAACGCACCCGCATACGTCATCTACACCTCAGGCTCCACCGGCCGCCCCAAGGGCGTGGTCGTCCCCCACGCCGCCCTCGTGAACCTCATCCACGACATGGCCGCCCGCTTCGAGGTCACCCCCACGGACCGCTTCCTCGCCGTAACGACCTTCGGCTTCGACATAGCCAACCTGGAACTCTTCGTCCCCCTGGCCACCGGCGCCGAGCTCCTCCTCGCCGACCGCGAAACGGTCCGCGACCCAGCCGCCCTGGCCACAGCCATCACCACCACCGGCGCAACCCTCATGCAGGCCACCCCCAGCCTGTGGCAGACCCTCACCACCGACCACGCCCCCGCGCTGAAGAACCTCCGCGCCCTGGTCGGCGGCGAGGCCCTGCCCGACCCCCTGGCCCACGCCCTCACCACCCACTGCGCCTCGGTCACCAACGTCTACGGCCCCACGGAAACGACCGTCTGGTCCACGGCCGCACAACTCACCCCGCACACCCAAGGCCCACCCCCCATCGGCCACCCCATCGCCAACACGGCCGTGTACGTCCTCGACGCCGCCCTCCGCCCCACCCCCGACGGCTCGTACGGCGAGCTCTACATCGCCGGCTCCGGCCTCGCCCGCGGCTACCTGGGCCGCCCGGCCCTGACAGCGGACCGCTTCGTGGCCGACCCGTACGGCCCACCCGGCACCCGCATGTACCGCACGGGCGACATAGTCCGCTGGACAACAGACACCACAGGCACCACAGACACAAGCACGACCACCGGCACCACCACCGCCCTCGAATACGCCGGTCGCAGCGACCACCAGATCAAGATCCGCGGCCACCGCATCGAACTCGGCGAGATCGAATCCGTCCTGGGCGCACAGCCCGGCATCGAGCGGGCCGTCGTCACGGCCCGCACCGACCACGGCGGCGAACCCCGCCTGGTCGCCTATGTCGTACCGGCAGGGACCGACCGCGACCGGCTGCGGGAGCGCGCGTCCGCGGTGCTGCCCAAGCACATGGTCCCTGCCGTGTACGTCCACCTGGACACCCTCCCGCTGACCCCGAACGGCAAGGTCGACCGCAAGGCGCTGCCCGCCCCGCCGGACGACCGCACGAGCACGGGCCGCCCGCCCGCGACGCCGTACGAGGAACTGCTGTGCACGGCCTTCGCGGAGGCGCTCGGCCTCGAACGGGTCGGCGCCGACGACGACTTCTTCGCCCTCGGCGGCCACTCCCTGTCCGCGATCCGGGTCGCCAACCGGCTGCGCGCGGACCTCGGCGTGGACGTCCCGGTCCGCACCCTCTTCGACACCCGCACCGCGGAGTCCCTGGCCCGCACCCTTTTCCCGCCCACAGCCACCACCGCACCCACCGCCACACCCACCTCCACCTCGGACCGGACGCACACCCCCACCCCAACGCCCACCGACCGCCCACCCCTGCGCCCCACCCCCGACCACCCCACCGCCTCGGCCCCCCTCTCCTACGCCCAGGAACGCCTGTGGTTCCTCAGCCGTATGGGCACCCCGGCCGGGACGTACAACATCCCCCTGGCCGTCCGGCTCACCGGCGCACTCGACGCGCCCGCCCTCACCGCGGCGCTCGCCGATGTGGTGGCACGGCACGAGAGTCTGCGCACGGTGTTCGCGGAGGCCGACGGGCTGCCGTCGCAGCTGGTGCTGTCCCGCGAGGAGGCGGCGGCGGCGGCGGGCGCCCGTATGGAGGTCGTACGGCTGCCCGGCGAGGAGGCCCTCCCCGGCGCGCTCGCCGCCGAGGCCGCGCACCCCTTCGACCTGTCCGCCCAAGTTCCGTTGCGCGCACGGCTGTTCGCGCTGGGCACGGACCGTCACGTGCTCGCGCTCACCGTGCACCACATCGCCGCCGACGGCTGGTCGCTCCAGCCGCTCGCGCGGGACGTCGTGACCGCGTACCGGGCGCGGCTGGCGGGCGGCGCGCCGGACTGGGAGCCGCTGCCGGTGCGGTACGCGGACTACGCGCGCTGGCAGCGGGAGCTGCTGGGCGCCAAGGACGACCCGGACAGTCTGATCGCGAGGGAACTCGCGCACTGGCGCGAGGCGCTGGCCGGTCTGCCGGAGGAGCTGGAGCTGCCCGCCGACTTCCCGCGGCCCGCCCGGGCCGGCGGGCGCGGGGGAAGCGTGGCGCACACCGTGCCCGCCGAGACGCACGCGCGCCTGGCCGAGCTGGCGCGGACCTCCGGCGCGAGCCTGTTCATGGCCGTGCAGGCGGGTCTCGCGGCGCTGCTGACCCGGCTCGGCGCGGGCACCGACATCCCGCTGGGCAGCCCGGTGGCGGGCCGTACGGACGACGCGGTGCGCGATCTGGTGGGCTGCTTCGTCAATACGCTGGTGCTGCGCACCGACACCGCGGGCGACCCCACCTTCGCCGAACTGCTGGCCCGTGTACGGGAGTCGGACCTGACGGCGTACGCGCATGCGGAGCTGCCGTTCGAGCATCTCGTCGACGAGCTGAAGCCGGCGCGCTCGCTGGCCCGGCAGCCCCTGGTGCAGGTCGTGCTGTCGTTCCAGAACGCGGCCGGTCCGCTGCCGGGGATGGAGGGGGTCACGGCCTCGGTGGAGTCCGTCCCTTCCACCACGGCGAAGTTCGACCTGTCCTTCGAGGTGACCGAGCGCGCGGCGGCGGACGGTGCTCCGGGCGGCCTGGACATCCTGCTGGAGTACAGCGCGGACCTGTTCACCGAGGCCACGGCGGACCGTGTCGCGCACGCCCTCGCCACCCTCCTCGCCTCCGCGGCCCGCACCCCCGACGCGCCGCTCGGCGCCCTCGACCTGCTCACCGCCGAGGACCGCCACGCCCTGCTGACCGAGCATCAGGGCCGGGTGCTGCCGCAGCAGCCGGTGACCCTGCCGGTCCTCTTCGAGGCGCACGCGGCCGAGGCTCCCGCCCGTCCGGCGCTCCTCGTCCCCGGCGCGGACCCGCTGGACTACGGGGAGCTCAACGCCGAGGCCAACCGCCTCGCCCGGCTGCTGCTCGGCCGCGGGATCGGCCCCGGTGACCTGGTCGCGCTGGCGCTGCCCCGGTCGGCCCGTACGGTCGTGGCGCTGCTGGCCGTACTGAAGACCGGTGCGGCCTATCTGCCCGTCGACCCGGACTATCCGGCCGAGCGCATCGCCTACATGCTCCAGGACGCCGCGCCGGCCGAGGTCCTGTCCGTCGCGGAGGCCGCCGGCCGGCTTCCCGGGGTGTCCCCGCTGGTCCTGGACGCCCCGGCGACGCTGGCCGAGCTGGGCGCGCTGCCCGCCACCGACGTCACGGACGCCGACCGCACCCGGCCGCTGACGGCGCGGGACACGGCGTACGTCATCTACACCTCCGGCTCCACCGGCCGCCCCAAGGGCGTGGCCGTGCCGCACGCGGGGGCGGCCAATCTGGTCGCCAACCTGCGGGCGGAGATGGGTGCGGGGCCGTGGACCCGGGTGCTCCAGTTCGCGTCGTTCAGCTTCGACGCGACGGTGTGGGAGCTGTCCGCCTCGCTGTACTCGGGCGGCACCCTCGTGTGCGCGACCGCCGACAGCAGGCTGTCCGCGCCGCTGCTGGCCGAGCTGATCACCGAGTACGGCGTCAATCACGCGATCCTGCCGCCCACCGTCGTGGCAGGCTTCCCCGATCCGGCCGCGCTCCCGGGCGACCTGTGTCTGCTGGTCGGCGGCGAGGCTTGTCCGCCGGCGGTGGTCGAGCGGATCGCCCCGCACGTCACGCTGCGCAACGCCTACGGCCCGACGGAGACCTCGGTCGCCGCCACCTGGAGCGATCCGCTCACCCCGGGCGGGAAGCCGCCGATCGGCCGTCTGCTGGCCAATTTCCGCGGGTACGTCCTGGACGCGGCCCTCGCGCCGGCGCCGGTCGGCGTCACCGGTGAGCTGTACCTCGCGGGCGGCGGCCTGGCCCACGGCTATCTCGGCCGCCCCGGCACCACCGCCGAGCGCTTCGTCGCGGACCCCTACGGCGGGCCCGGTACGCGGATGTACCGCACGGGCGACCTGGTGCGCCGGCGCTCCGACGGCGCGTTGGACTACGTCGGCCGCGCCGACCACCAGGTCAAGCTGCGGGGCTTCCGGATCGAGCCGGGCGAGATCGAGGCCACGCTGACCCGGCACCCGGTGATCGAGCAGGCGGCGGTGGTGGTGACCGCGACGCCGACGGGCGACCGCCAACTGACGGGCTACGTCGTCCCGGTGCCCGGCGTCGCCGCCGTCGACGTACCCGTCCTGCGTGCCCATGTCGCCGGCTCCCTGCCGGCCCACATGGTCCCGGCGTCCCTGGTCACGCTGCCCGAGCTGCCGCTGACCCCGAACGGCAAACTCGACACCCGAGCCCTGCCGGCCCCGGGCACCCCGACCCCCGAAAGCACCGGCCGCCCCCCGCGCACCCCCGCCGAGAAGGCCCTGGCGGACGTCTTCTGCGAGGTCCTGGGCCTGCCCCAGGTCGACGCCGACGCCGACTTCTTCACCCTGGGCGGCGACAGCCTCCGCTCGGTCCGGATAGTCAGCCGAGCGGAGAAGGCGGGCCTCATCCTGTCCCTGTCGGACGTCTTCACCCACCGCACGGTGTCAGCACTGGCGACAGCGGCCGAGAGCACGTCCGAGTCGGACGGCGAGGCCCTGGTGCCGGTGCTGCCCATCCGTCCCACCGGCACCCTGGCTCCCCTGTTCTGTGTCCACGGCGGCGTCGGTTTCGGCCTGCCCTTCGCCGAACTGGCCGCGCATCTGGACACTCGGCGTCCGGTGTACGCGCTCCAGTCCGACGGGGTCACGGCGGCGCACGGGGACTGGGACCGCCCCCAGGACGTCCCCGCCCTCGCCGCGGTCTACGTCGAGCGGATCCGGCAGGTTCAGCCGCAGGGCCCGTACCACCTGCTCGGCTGGTCGTTCGGCGGGCTGGTCGCACACGAGATGGCCGTCCGGCTCCAGGAGGCGGGCGAACAGGTCGACTTCCTGGCGGCGCTGGACGTGGCTCCCGTCGAGCCCGACGACCCGAACCCCACCGACGAGCAGATCCGCACCGCGTTCCTCGAACACCACGCCCGTGGCACCGACATCCCGGAGGCGGACCTGCGTCACCTGATGACGGTCATGCGGCACCACACCGACATCGCCCGCCGCTTCACACCGGACCGCTACACGGGTGAGCTCACGCTCTTCGTGGCCGCGGACGAGCCGAACGCCCCGACCGGCGACCCGGCGGCGCGCTGGCGGCCGTACGTGGACGGCGCGGTCGTGGTCCACGACGTGCCGTGCGGGCACGAGGAGATGCTGAGCGGCGATGCGGCACGCCACATCGGTGCGCTCACGGACCGGGCCCTGCGCCGGACCTGAGGCGGAACGGACACGACAAGGGCGCCGGTGGCTCGTGCTGAGCCACCGGCGCCCTTGTCGTTCGACCTACGGAGTCACAGGGACGGGTCCTGCATCAGGATGGCCTGATACGTGCTGTGCAGCCGCCGGGACGGCTTCAGTCCCAGTTCCTCGTCCAGCCACTTACGGGTGCGATGGAAGATGTCGATCGCCTCGGACTGCCGTCCGCAGCGGTACAGCGCGATCATCAACTGCTCGCTGAACCGCTCCCGTTCGGGATACTGAGCGAGCAACTGCTTCAGCTCGGCAACGACGACCCCCGCCTCGCCGGCCTGCAACTGTGCCTCGATCAGGTCTTCCCTGGCTGTCTTGCGCTGTTCGTCGAGACGGAGCGCCACGGCCCGGCAGCGCGGCCCGTCACTCACGTCGAGCAGGGCCGGTCCCCGCCACATGGAGAGGGACTGCCGAAGCAGGTCCCGCGCCTCATACGGCCGCTGCCCCACCAGGCCGGCGCCCTTTTCGGCCATCCGCAGGAAGCGGTGGGCGTCGAGGGCGTCCTCCGGGACGTCGAGCATGTAGCCGTTGTCCACGGTACGGATGAGGGTCTGGTCGGGATCCTCGAATCCGAACTCGGCAAGCGCCTTGCGCATGCGCTTGACGTTGGCCTGAAGAGCGTTGCGCGTGTTCTTGAGAGGGACTTCGCCCCACAGTTCATCGATCAGCTCGTCGAAGGCCACCACCTGGCCGGGGTTCAACGCGAGCATGGTCAGCATGACCCGTATCTTCTTCGCCCGCAGACCGACAGTCCGCTGACCGTCCCCTATCAGCAGCGGGCCCAATATGGAGATGTACACAAAAATTCCCATCCCTATCCAAGAATTCGGCCGCGAGCTCCCACCTCACGGCCTCGGGCGCAGCACGCGGAACGAAAGCGACTCATTCCGTCGGGCCCGACAAGGGAATTACCTGGGAGTTACTCGAACTGATCAATTATCAATCACGTCCGAGCCGTTCGAAACTGTACCTTCGTACATGAGCTGATGAGCCTGGGCGACCAAGCCGACCTGAAGGCGGGATTCCACTTCCAGCTTGGTCAGAATGCTCGCGACATGCGCCTTCACCGTGCGCTCCGTGACCTGGAGCCGGGTCGCGATACCGCGATTGGAAAGTCCGGCACCCAGGAGCGCGAAGACCTGCAACTCGCGATCGGAAAGCGCTCCTACACGAGCGAGCTCGGTCTCCCAACGCGCCGACGGCATGCCGTCGTCACCGTGCATGGACATATCCCCCTGATCACCCCGTTTTCCCCCGTCGTCGCGCCCGTCGGTATGTTGATGATTCACCCAATGGGTCGGTGAAGGATCAGATGGTCGCTCTCCGCCGAACGCGCGTCTGAGTGTACAACTCTCACAACTTTCGACACAGGACTCCCAAGTGGAGCTCACACAATTCACAGGACGTTTAGCGCGGGTCCGGCACGAAAGGTGACAGACATGACCGAAGGGGCGGCCCATCGGGCCGCCCCTTCATCGCTGGTCGTGCTCGGAGAATCTCAGAGAATCGGTGCCCGCCGCGCGAGCAGTGCCGGAATCCGCGGCGGCCGCGCCTCGTTCTGATGGGCGAGCCGCGAGGGCCACCAGGTCTTCCAGCCGAGCAGCGTGACCACCGACGGCAGGACCACGATCCGGATCAGCGTGGCGTCCAGCAGCACCGCGCAGGCCATGCCCACGCCCATCTGCTTCATCTCGATGAAGCTCAGCGAGGCCAGCAGCGCGAACACGCTGACCATCACCACCGCGGCGCTCGTCACGACGCCGGCCGTACGGGTGATGCCCTGTTCGACGGCCTCCCGGATCGGCAGCCCGCCGCGCGCCGCCTCCCGGATCCGGCTGACCACGAAGACGTGGTAGTCCATCGACAGGCCGAGCAGGATCACGAAGAGCATCAGCGGCAGCCAGGCCACCACCCGGCCGGTGGACTCGAAGTCCAGGAAGCCCTCCGCCCAGGTCCGCTGGAAGATCAGTGCCAGCAGCCCGAACGAGGCCACCGCCGACAGGACGTTGAGCACCACGGTGATCATCGCGAGCATGATCGAGCGGAACGCGATCGCCATCACCAGGAAGGTCAGCAGCAGCGCCACCCCGAGCACCCAGGGCATCTTGTCGACCACGTTGGCCCGGTAGTCCACGTCGTAGGCCACGTCGCTGCCGCCGACGGCGAACTCCGCGCCCCGCACCCGGCCGACGGTCCCCGGCGCGATGTCCTCGCGCAGCGCCGTCAGGGACTCGCGTGCCTTCTCGGAGTTGCTGTCGAAGCGGGTGCCGACCGCGATGGTGGCCACCGTGCCGTCCTTGGAGGTGCGCACCTCGGGCGCCGGGGTGTGCACGAACAGGCCGGAGTGCTGAGTGCGTTGGATGAGGGAGGCCACGGCGTCGGGCAGCCGGCCGGCCTGGTCGTCGGGGACCCGTACGGCGACGGTGTGCGTGTCGGCCTGGCTCGGGAAGGACTCGGTCAGCCGCTCGTTGGCCTGCATCGCGGGGATGGAGTGCGGCAGGTCGTCGACTCCTGTGGCCTTCAGCTTCAGGTCCATGGCCGGCACGGCGAGCGCGAGCAGCGCGCCCACCGACAGCACCAGGGAGATGACCGGGTGCCGCAGGGACGGCTTGAGCATCGCCGACCACAGGCGCGGCTTGGTGCCGGCGCGCTGGGTGAGCCGCCACACCAGCGGCACCCGCGGACGGTCCAGGTAGCGGCCGAACTTGGAGAGCATCGCGGGCAGCACGGTCAGCGAGGCGAGCATCGCGATGGCGACGACGAGCACCGCTCCGGTGGCCATCGACTCGAAGGCGATGTGCCCGGCGAGGTAGAGGGCGCCCATGGAGACCATGACGACCAGTCCGGAGACCATCACGGAGTGGCCGGAGGTGGCGGAGGCGATCTCGATGGCGTCGATGTTGTCGGCGCCGAGCGCGCGCTCCTCGCGCTGCCGCTTGAGGTAGAAGAGCGAGTAGTCGACGCCGATGGCCATGCCCATCAGCACGATGATGTGGGTCACCGGGCCCGGGTCGGCGACGAACTGCGAGGCCACGCCCCACAGTCCGAGGCCGGCGAGCACGGAGGAGATGCCGAGGATGACGGGGACGCTCGCGGCGACGATCGCGCCGAAGACGAACACCATCACGATCAGCGTCACCGGGAGGCTGAGCCCGGTGGCCCGGCCCAGGTCCTCGGAGAGCATGTCGTCGAGCCCGGCCTTGATGGAGCCGGCGCCCACGAGTTCGACGCGGACCTCGGTGTGCTTCTCGCCGACCTTCTCGACCTTGTCGAGCAGCGGCTGCACCCGTTCGCTCGCGGTCTCGGGGTCCCCGCCGAGCGTGACGGGCACCAGCAGCGCCGAACCGTCGGGCGCCGGTACCGGCTTGCCGATCGCGGTGACGCCCTTGGCGCCCCGCAGCGCGTCCGCGGCCTCGTCGGCCGCCGCCCGTGCCCTGTCCTGGTCGAGCCTGCCCTCGTAGGGGGTCACCAGGATGTTCTCCACGGCCCGGTTCTCCAGGCCACCGTCCTTGGCTATCTCGGCCGCACGGCCGGACTGGCCGATGGCCAGGTCCGAGACGGTCGCCGACCGTGTGCCGGTCATTCCGCCGACCACGAGGGCGCCGAGGACGAACACCACCCAGAGCGTCATCGCCCACCAGGGGTGGACGGCGCTCCAGCGAGCGGCCCTGGTGATCAGGTTCCTGCCTCCCACTTTGCTTTCCCCTTCTCGAATGAATTGCCCGGGATCACGGACACACGCCTGGGTTCGAAATTCCGGCCGGTGGTGATTACCGCGCTCTCTTGCCTGAACAAAACCTACTGACGGCCCGGCGCGCGATCACGGGTACAAGTACTCCGATTCGAGGGGGAGTTTCTTCTACTTGACACCCCGGGTGGCCGACATGGCGTCGGATTCTTCCGGCGGCATGTCATACCACATCCGCGATGACACGGAAAAGGGATCGCCGCCGAACAGGGCGACGGCACCCGCATATCCGTCGGGCAGCGCCAGGTCCGCGACCCGCCAGGGACCTTCGAGTTCCCCCGCCGGATCCCGTACGACGGCCTGGGGTGCGGTGTGCGCCACCGGCAGGCCCATGCCCTGGGTGAGCCGGCCGCCCGCCGCCTTCACGCACGCCTCCTTGCGGGTCCACAGCCGCACGAAGGTGTCCCGGCCGCCGCGCGCCACCGAACCGCGTTCCGCTTCCGGGAAGAAACGCCTGGCCAGCCGTGTGAAGTCGAGGTCGGCGCGGGCCAGTTCCACATCCACGCCGACGGGTCTCGGCGCCAGCGCGAGCAGCGCCAGCTCCCCCGAGTGGGACAGGCTGAAGTGCAGCCCGCGGGCACCCTCGACCGCGGGCTTGCCCCAGCGTCCGCGGGTGAAGCGCACGGTCTCCGGCGGCTGTCCGAGGCGGGCGCCGAGGATGATCCGGGCCGCGGCGTGCGCCCGTACGAAACGGCGCCGCATTCCTGGGAGTTTCCCCATCCGGGCCCGGGATCTCTCGTTGTCGTCCAGGAGGTCCTCGAGAGCGGAAGGGCCGCCCTCCGGTTCCGGTTCGGCGGAAAGCGGAATGTGCCACACCTCGGCCTCCGTGCTCACGGCCGGCCCACCTTTCCGGTGTGCAGCCCCTGGAAGAGATTGAGTTTCTGGATGTTGCGTGTACCTTCCATGAACTCCACGCCCCGGGCGTCCCTGGCCAGCTTCTCCAGCAGAGGATGGTCCAGCCGCGCGCCGGGGCCGAGGAGACCGAGCGCGGCGAGGGTCACGTCCTCGGCGAGCTCGCAGGCGCGGGCCTTGGCCGCCGACGCGAGGTGCCCGGCCGCCGGGCGCCGGTCCACGGCGAGGGCGGCCCGGTACGTCAGCAGCCGGGCCGCGTCGATGCGGTGGCCGAGTTCCTCGTACGTCTCGCGCTCGCGTCCGCGCAGCAGCCGCCGGTGTTCGGCGACGTAGTCGTGGGCGGCGCGGGCGATGCCCAGGGCGATGGCGGCGACGCTGGGGCGCAGCTGGTTGAAGACGGCGACGATGCTCCACATGCCGCGCCGGGTCGGGGGCAGATGCGCCCCGAGCACCCGCTCGGCGGGCACCCGCACCCGCTCCAGCGTGATGTGGGTGAGCTGTGCCCCGCGCAGCCCCACGGTGGGCAGCGGTTCGGCCCGGAAGCCGGGGTCGGCGGTGTCCACCAGGACGGCCAGCACCCCGAGCCGTTCGGTGCCGGCGACGCGGGCGAAGACGGCGCCGACGTCGGCGCGGGCGGCGTTGCCGACGTACCGCTTCTCGCCGTCGAGGAGGTAGCCGCCGTCACCGTCCGGGGTGAGGGTGGCGGTCATCTCGCCGATGGCGGAGCCGCGTTCGGGCTCGGTGAGGGCGAAGCAGGTCCAGCGCGGCTGCTCGGCGAGCCTGCCGTACACCCAGTCCCGCTGTTCCTGGCTGCCGAGGACGCCGAGCAGCGCCCCGCACATGGAGGCGCCCGGCGAGGCGAGCATCATCCCCGCGTCTCCCCGGGCCAACTCCTCGCTGACCAGCACCCGTTCGAGCGTGGGCAGCCCGTGTGCGGGGCCCGCGCCCGCCGCGTCGCTCGTCCGCTGCCAGTCGGGCGGCACCTCGTGCCCGGCCAGGAAGCGCACGGCGGGCAGATCGAGGTGCCGGCGGATCGCCTCGGGGTCCGCGTCGAGTTCGAGGGCGTGCGCCCGCAGGTCCCCGGCCCAGCGCCGTACGTGCTCCTGGGTGGTGACCAGCGGGGCGGGCAGGCTGATCACGTGTCCTCCCCGCGGTACACGTCGGCGAGCAGCTCCGAGGCGTGGGCCGTCGGGCCGGGGCCGTCCGCGGTGAAGCCGTGGGCGCCCAGGAGGCGCAGCAGGGTGCGGTCGGCGCGGGTGATCTGCTGCTGGAGCCGCTCCAGGACACGGTCGCCGTCGGGGCCCTCGGTGAGCTCCTCCAGGACGCCCTCGATCTCCAGATGGTCGATCAGGACGTCCGCGAGGGTGCCCTTGACCATCTGCTGCATCAGCAGCGAGGTGCCCTCGACCTGCCGGGCCGCGAGATAGGCGATGCACGCCTCCCGCAGCCGCTCGGACATGCCGAGCCGCAGCCAGGCGAGCCCCGTGCCCCAGGTGTGCGCGTCGGGCCCGTCGGGCGCCTCTGCCGCGCCCTGCTCCCCGCCGGGCCGCAGCACGGCGAGTCCGGGCACCGGCACGTCGTCGTGGCGTTCGTCGCGGCCGGCGTCCTCGGCCTCCATCGCCGCGAACTCGTCGAGCAGTTCCTTCGGCAGTACGGCGTGCCCGCGCGGCCCGCGCGGCGGCACCTTCGGCGACAGGGCCCGCGTCAGCAGCGTCAGCGCGGGCACCAGCCCGTCCGTGCGCGCGTTGCCGCGCGCCTGAAGGCAGTGCTCACGCACCTCGGCCGGAACCGTCATCGGTCTCCCCATTCCCCCGTGTCAGAAGTTCCGCGGTGCAGTCGAGCGCGCAGTGCGCCAGCAGCCCGCGTCCCGGGTCGTGGTCGGCCACGACCACCGGCCCGGTGATCCCCCGGGCCACCGCGTCCAGCAGCGCCGTCCAGACGCCCGTGCACGGCAGTCCGGGCCCGGCGGTCACCGACGGGCCCCCGTGCGAGGGCAGTTGGCAGTCGGCGCCGGCGAGCCCCGTGCCCGCCACGACCGCGGCCGCCGGGTCCCACCCGGCGAACAGGCCGGGCGCCGACAGCGGCCCCTGCGCCATGCCCCGGACCGGGGCCGCGCCGCCGTCCCAGTCCAGCAGCAGCGCCACGGCCGAGTCGGTGTGCGCGGCCTCCTCGTCCGGCACCGCGAACGGCTGCGTGCTCTGGTCCACGACCAGCAGCAGCAGCCGGGTGAAGCCGCAGCGCCTGGCGTACTCCACGCCGACCCGCAGGGCGCTGAACCCGGTCAGCGGCCCCTGGTCGGACAGCGCGAAGGCGAGGGGCGAGCCCGGCAGCCGCCCCTTCACGCACGACGCGACCAGCTCGGCGTGGATGAAGTCGGGCGTGGCGTAGGCGACCACGACCAGCTCCGGCGCCCGGTCCTCGGGCAGTTCGCCCAGCGCGTCCAGCGCGCCGAACGCCAGCTCCACGGAGGTGCGCCGGGGCGAGGCGGCGTACCGCTCGCGTGCGAAGGGCAGCCCGTGGGGGGCGCCCAGCTCCGCGTAGAACTGCTCCAGCTCGGGCACCGGCACATAGCCGGACGCCGGGGCCGTCGGCGCGTACCGGGCCGCCCGCACCAGCCGGGGCACGGCCGACGCACCGGACTCCGCGAGCCCGTCGCCCGCCGCCCCCGGGTGCCGTACGGGCGCTGCCGTGCGGAACATGCTCAGGCGCCCGCTTCCGACGCGACGAAGTCGGCGAGCGAGCCCACCGTCTCGAAGTGCGTCATCTCCAGGTCCTCGGCGTCGAACTGCACGTCGAGGATCTCCTCGATGGTGATGAGCAGCTCCAGCGCGCTGCTGGAGTCGAGCCCCAGCTCGTCGAAGAGGCGCACGCCCTCGTCGGCGCCGGAGACGTCCTTGTTCAGGACCTCGCTCAGGCCCTTGCGGACGGCGTCCACGAAGCGCGCGCGCTCGGCGGTGTCCACGACTGCGGTGTTCTCGGTCATGCCGGTTCTCCTTGCTGGTTCGGTCAGTTCTGGGTTCGGTGGTCGTCGGCGCCCGGCGCGTCGTACAGCCGCTGCCGGCCGAGCATCACCTCGACGTCGTCGCGCTCACGGATCAGGTGCGCCCGCCCGTCCAGGACGAGGACCTCCGCCGGGTAGCCGTGGCTGAGGAAGTGCACGGGCGAGGCGGTCGGCCCGTAGGCGCCGGAGCGCTGCACGCCGATGAGCTCGCCGGCCTCCAGCGGCGGCATGGGCACCTTCTTGCCGACGACGTCGTTCGGCGTGCACAGCGGGCCGGTGATGTGCCAGGACTCGGTGGCCGGCGCGTCGAGGCGCTCCAGGGCGGCGATGGGGAAGTTCCGCTTGACGTAGGAGCCGATGCCGACCGCCGCCATGTGGTGGTTGGTGCCGCCGTCGGTGACCGCGAAGTTCTCGCCCATCGACTGCTTCGTGTAGCGCACCCGGGTCACATAGGTGCCGGACGCGGCCACCAGGAACCGGCCCAGCTCCATGATCATGCGGGTGTCGGGGTGCCGTACGGCGAAGGCGTCCACGACCGGGTTGAGCCCGGCGGCGAGCTCGTCGAGGTCGAGGTCCTTCTCGTTGTCGAAGTAGGCGATGCCGAGGCCGCCGCCGACGTCGACGGTCTCCAGCGGGAAGCCGAGGTGCCCCGAGACGCGCTCGGCGAGGTCCAGGATGCGCCGGGTGTTCTCCACGACGGTGTCCTCGCCGAGGATGCGCGTGCCCAGGTAGACCTGGACGCCCATCAGGCGTACGGCCGGGTAGCGGGAGGCGAGCTCCGGGCCCTCGGCGAGCAGCTGCTCCTCGTCGATGCCGAACTGGCGGGGCTTGCCGCCCATCGTCAGGCCCGAACCCTTCACGGAGAAGGACGGGTTGACGCGCAGCGCGACCCGGGCGGTGACGAACTTCTCCCGCGCCACCTCGTCGATGAGGGCGAGCTCGTCGAGGGACTCGCACACGATCGCGTGGATGTCCTCGTCGAGGCAGGCGGCCAGCTCGGTACGGGACTTGCCGGGGCCGAGGAAGATGATGTCCCGCGGGTCGACGCCGGCGCGGCGGGCCGTGACCAGCTCGGTCAGCGAGGACACCTCGGCGCGGGCGCCGCAGCGGTGCAGCAGCGCGCAGACGGAGATGTTCGGGTTGGCCTTCAGCGAGTAGAAGACCTCCAGCGCCGGGTGCAGACGCCCGCGCAGGCCCTGGAAACGGGTGGTGATCTCCGCACCGTCGTAAAGGTAGAGGGGCGTGCCGTACTGCTCGGCGAGTTCGGTGATGCCGAGGCCCTGCACCTCGTAGGCGAGGCTCACGTTCAGCTCCGATCCGTGTGGGCCGCGAGGCGGCGGGTGATGTCGGTGTCGAGGGCGGCCACCTCGGCGTCGGAGGCGGCCACGAGGACGCCGTAGAGCCGCCCCTCGAAGCCGTCCGCGCCGGCGTCGGCGGCAGCGGCGTTCACCGTGGCGTAGTTGTTGACGAACAGGCCGCGCGGGCGCGGGCCGCGCTCGGTCAGCAGCAGCCCGTCGAGGACCTCGCGCAGCTCGGCGAAGGGCAGCGGCCGCGTGAGCCGTACGGTGAAGTGGCGGGCGACGGCGACCTCTTCGGGTCCGGCGAGGCCCTCGTGGACGACGCTCTGGTACGTCGACATGTTGTTGCGGGCGTTGATCTCCACGACCGGGTAGAGACCGTCGTCCGGGTCGATCATGGCGTCGACGCCGGCCACCCCGAAGTAGCCGTCGGCGGCGAGGCGTTCGCCCAGCAGGTCCGCGGTGGCGGCGATCTCGGCGACCTGCCGCTCGGTGAGCCGGGCGGGCATGCGGTGGCCCTTGTGGACGCCGTTCTCGGTGAGCAGCTCCTTGACGAAGTCGAAGTGCACGGAGCCGTCCCGGCCCACCGTGAACTGGTAGTTGAGGTCGGCCCGCTTGGCGACCCACTCCTCGATGACCAGCGCGGTGCGCACCGTGCCGCCCTCGCCCGCGGCGCGCTCGGCCTGGGTGACGGCCATCCGGTGCAGACGGGCGAGCCGCTTGTCGCTGTCGAGGACGACGATGCCCTTGCCGGACACTCCGAAGGCGTCCTTGACGACGACCTTGCGTCCGGCGGCGAGCAGCTCGCCCGCCGCGGCGACGGCTGCCGCCAGCTCGTCCAGCGTCTCGCAGGCCCAGCCGCGTGCCTGCCGGATGCCCAGCTCGTCGGCGAGGCGGCGGCTGTAGACCTTGCTGTTGACCCGCTTGCAGATGGCGGCGTCCGGCGCGGCGAGCGCCAGGCCCGTGCGTTCGGCCAGCTCCTCCTCCACGGTGGAGATGCCGTGCGCGGTCAGCCGGGCGCCGTCGGCGGCCAGCGCGGACAGGGTGCGCAGCAGCTCCGGGTCGGCGAGGGCGTCCTCGCTGACCGTGCGGCGCGGGTCCTGCCCGGCCACCACGTGCACGGTGGGCAGGGCCAGGCCGAGGCCCTCCAGGTAGGCGCGGTAGCCGTCGTCGAGGGGCGTCTTGAGGACGACGTGGTCGTCCTTGCCGCCGAGCAGCAGCGCGAACTCGTCCATGCGGTTGACGACGGCGCTGCCGGCGTGCGCGCCGACCCGGGGCAGCGCGGGTTCGCCGAGCGCCCAATGGTTCTCGACCTCGAAGTTGCCCAGGAACACCAGGGGGGTGTCGGCGGCCGGTGTGACCGCGCGCTTCAGGCGCCTGGTGAAGCCGGAGGGCGGTGGTTGCATCTGTGTCGACCTCGTCATTCTCATGTGGTGGTCAGTGCTCGAGGACCATCGCCGCGAAGGTCGCCCCGAGCCCCACGCTGGTCATCAGGTAGCGGTCGCCGGGGCGCAGCCGGCCCAGTTCCGTGGCCCGCTGGAGGTTGATGAAGGGGTCGGCGCAGAAGCAGTGCCCGGTGTGCCCGACCAGGTCCAGGAAGACCTTCTCCAGGGGCAGCCCGAGCGCCTTGCAGACGCCGATCCACGACAGCCGGTTGACGTTGTGCGGCAGCACCAGCGCCAGCTCGTCGAGGGCGCAGCCCGCCTCGTCCAGGGCGGCGCCGATCACCTCGGTCAGGCCCGGCCCGTACAGGTCCTGGAAGTCCTTGGCGGCGGCCTCGCCCATGATGAAGTCGGCGCCGAACCGGGTGTGGGTACGGGCGGCGTAGCCGAGCATCCGGTCGCGGCCGGTGCGGTCGGCGCTGACCAGGAACGCGGCGGTGCCCTCGCCCATCACCGTGACGTCCGGGATGGACTGCGTCTTGCCGGTGCCGGTCTTCTCGCCGGTGAGGACCAGGGCGAGGGCGTCCGGGTCGGGGTCGGCGGCGAGCAGCGTGCCCGCCATGTCGAGGGCGAGCAGGCCCGAGGCGCAGGCGTGGTGCGAGACCACGAAACCGCTCGCGTGCTCCAGGCCCAGCTCGGCCTGGAGCGGCGCGAGGGACGTCAGCGGGTAGGGCAGCGGCGAGGGCATGGTCCGCGCCTGGAGGACGTACTTCACGCGCTGTTCCTGACCGCGCAGCTCGGCGAGCTTGGCGGTGGCGCGCAGCAGCAGCTCGGTCTCGCCGGCCTCCGGGGCACGGCAGACCTCGGACAGGCCGTAGAAGCGCTGGTAGCGCCTCAACTGCACGTCGGTCAGCCCGAGTTCGTGCTGGAACCGGGCGATCGGAATGGTGTCGGGCAGACTGCTGGAGACCGCGACGATGGACGTCATACCCACAACATTCGCGGCCCCCGCTGACGCCCAGCTGACGCTGCGCTGACCGGGTCGCCGCTCCCCGGTGCCGCGGTCGCTCCGGGGGCGGCCGTCACTCCCGGGCGGCGGCCACCGGCTCGGCGTCCCACACCTGGCCCCGGCCGGCCGCCGCCAGGGTCAGCGTCACGGCCAGCGAGGCGGCCGCCACGGCCGTCATCGCCGTTCCGGGCGAGGTCAGTTGGGCCACCGTGCCCGCGAGGGCCGCCCCGACGCCCTGCATGGTGAGCATCCCGGCGCCGCGCAACCCGAGGGCGTGGCCCGCGAGTTCGTCGGGGGTGAGGGTCATCAGCCGCTCCTGCTGCGCCAGGGTCGCGCCGAAGCCGACGGAGGCGACGCACACGATCAGCGCGGCCCACGGCAGGCCCGGCCGCAGCGCGAAGAGGAGGTACGGCGCGGCCAGCAACAGCAGCAGCGGGACGGGCAGGCGGGGGCGCAGGGCGGGCGGCACGAAGCGGCCGACGCTCAGATCGCCGACGAACATGCCCAGCGCGGCGGAGGAGAACAGGACACCGGCGGCACCGGGGTCGTAGGAGACGTAGAGGGATTCGCAGCCGACGATCAGACCGTTGGGGAGCCACATGCCCAGGTAGGTGAGGCGGCGGGGGCGCGAGGACCACAGGTGGGCGTTCGTGCGCCAGGTCGCCGAGACGGACGGGCGGCCCGAGGACCGCGGCGGGCGGGCCGACAGGCCGAGCCGCAGGACGACGGACGCGGTGACGTACAGCGCCGCCGACAGCAGCAGACAGGTACGGGGGGACAGCACCGCCAGCAGCGCGCCGCCCGTCGCGAAACCGACGACCTGCACCAGCCCGAAGACCATGTTGAACACCGAGCGGCCCAGCACGAAGCCGTCCTTGGGCAGGATCTCGTTCAGCAGACCCCCGGTCACTCCCCCGCCCAGCGAGGCGATCAGGCCCTGGAGGAAGACGACGCCGAAGACCGCCCCGACCGGCAGCCCCGGCAGCGCCAGGACCGTGGTGCAGCCGGCGAAGGCGAGGCTGATGCTGCTCAGCGCGGCCCGCGGGGGCAGCCGGTCGGCGCCCGACAGCAGGAAGGTCGCCCCGAGCATCTGCGCGAGCTGCGGCCCGAACATGCTCACCGCCGACAGCAGCGGCGAGTCCGTGGCCCGGTAGACCAGCGTGGCCAGCGCCAGCCCGCCGATCGTCAGGGCAGCCCCCTGGGCCGCGGAGGCGAGGAAGAACGGGGTGAACTCGGGAGTGCGGAAGAGCTCGCGGTAGCTGCGCATGCGCGGAGTCTGCGGGGGTGCGGGCGGGGGTCGTATTGTTTCGCGCTGACGCGAAAGCACGGGTGCGCGGGGACGCGAAAGATCGGGCACGGGGCCACGAGGGCACCGGTGCCGCGGGGCCACGAAGGCACCTGTGCCGCAGGTCCGCGAATGCGCCGGTGCCGCAAGGCCGCGAAGCGCCGGTGCCGCAAGGCCGCGAGGACACCGGCTCCGTGCAGCGGCGACGACACGGGGGGCGCTCATGGGGTGGTGGCAGCTCAACGCGGACACCCTCGTCCGCAGCCGTTTCGTCCTCTCCCCCTTCGCCGAGACCTTCGCGAGCCTGAAGCTGCTGCACGCGGGCATCCCCGCGCACCCCGGCGAGCGGGCCTGGCTCCGCGATCACCTGCCCGCCTACCGCGCCCGCCTCGCAGCCGACCCCACGACCGCGCAGCTGGTGCGTGCCGCGCTCGGCCGGGCCTGGATCGCCGACTTCATCGCCCCCACCCCCAAGGACGGGGAGACCTTCGAGGAGGTCGTCGCCCGGGTCCGCGCGGCCGACCCCGCCGCGGCACGCGCCCACCTCACCGTCTCCCTCGCCGGCCCCCTGCCCGCCGCACTGGACCGCGACGACCTTCCCGACCGCGCCGCCGCGCTCCTCGAACACGTCTGGACCCGTGCGGTACGGCCGTACTGGGACCGCCGCCGACGGATCCTGGAGGCGGACGTCGCCGCCCGGACCGCGCGGGTGAGCCAGGGCGGCTGGGCGGCGGTGCTCGACTCCCTGCGACCGGGCCAGACCCGCTGGCTCGGCGACAACCGCCTCCAGGTGAACCTCGGCGAGTACCCGCCCCGCGAGATCTCCGGCGCCGAGCTCGTCTTCATGCCGGTCACCCCGAAGACCGGCTGGGTCTCCTGGGAGGAACCAGACCGCTACGCCCTGGTCTACGCCTGCACGGGCGCCCTCACGGACCCCGGCGCCCGCGCGGTCCCGGCAAGCCTGAGCGCCCTGCTGGGACAGGCCCGCGCCACGATCCTCGTACTCCTCGGCTCCCCGATGAGCACCAGCCAGCTCGTCGCGGTCACCGGCCAGGCGCTCGGCTCGGTGGGCCGGCATCTGCGGGTACTGCTGGACGCGGGACTGGTGGAGCGCAGGCGGGCGGGACGGTCGGTGCTGTATTCCAGGACCATGTCGGGAAACGTGCTGGTGGCCGCGCCCCCGAAGGGGCGCGGGGAACTGCGCGACCAGCCCCCACCGACCGGCACCTTTCCCCCGGCCTGACCCGCCGGAGTTAGCATCCGCCTCATGACGACTGCAGACACCAACGAAAACTCCCCCCTCGACGTGGACATCGACGCCCTCACCGGCGGCACCGCCGACCTCGCCCAGTACGCCGGCCAGGCGGTCCTCATCGTGAACGTGGCGTCCAAGTGCGGCCTGACCCCCCAGTACAACGGCCTGGAGAAGCTCCAGGAGCGCTACGCGGAGCGCGGCTTCACCGTGCTCGGGGTGCCCTGCAACCAGTTCATGGGCCAGGAGCCCGGCACCGCCGACGAGATCGCGGAGTTCTGCTCGGCGACCTACGGCGTGACCTTCCCGATGACCGAGAAGGTCGAGGTGAACGGCGAGGGCCGGCACGCACTGTACGAGCGCCTCGTGGGCTTCGCCGACGCCGAGGGCCACACCGGCGACATCCGCTGGAACTTCGAGAAGTTCCTGATCGGCCGCGACGGCACCGTCGTCGCCCGCTTCTCGCCGCAGACCGAGCCGGAGGCCGCCGAGCTGGTGGCGGCCGTCGAGGGCCAGCTGGCCTGAGCGGCCGTTGACCTTGCCCCTGGGGCAGGGTCGAGCCTCCTTGTCACCGGGCGGATCAGCCGCCCGGTGACGGAGGATGAGGCCGTGGACGACGAACTGCTCACCATCGGCGCGTTCGCCGCGCGGGCCCGGCTCTCGGCCAAGGCCCTGCGGCTCTACGACCGACTGGGGCTGCTGCCGCCCGCGCAGGTCGACGAGGCGAGCGGTTACCGCTACTACCGCGCCGAGCAGGTCGAGCGGGCCCGTCTGGTGGCGCTGCTGCGCCAGCTGGACATGCCGCTCGCCCGGATCGCGGAGGTCGTGGAGGCCCCGGACGGGGCTTCGGCAGCCGACCGGCTCGCCGCGTACTGGGCGGACGTGGAGACCCGGGTGGCAGGACAGCGGACCCTCGCCGAGTACCTCCGTGGACGGCTGTCGGGGAGGAGCTCCGAGATGTACGGCAAGTTCGTGATCGAGACGGTGGACGTGCCCGAGCAGGTGGTGATCAGCGAGGCCCGGCATGTGCTGGCGGGCGAGCTGCCGGCCTGGATCGGGGCGTCGCTGGGCCGGCTGGAGGCGGCGGCGCGCGAGTGCGGCGGTGTCACGGCCCCGCCCTTCGTGGTCTACCACGCCGAGGTGTCGACGGAGAGCGACGGCCCGGCCGAGTCGTGCGTGCCGGTCGCCGATGAGGCGGCGGCGCGGGCCTGGGCCGAGCAGCACGGCCGGAGCTGGGAGACGAAGGTGAGCGTGCGGCCCGCCCAGCGGCTGGCCTACACCCGGATCACCAAGGCCCAGGTGGCGCATCCGCAGATCCTCGCCGCGTTCGAGGCGGTGGAGGAGTGGATCGAGGGTGAGGGCCTGGAACAGGCGGGCCCGTGCCGTGAGGTCTACTTCGCGGACTGGGACGCGGCGGGGGCACAGGATCCGGTGTGCGACGTGGCGTTCCCGGTGAAGTGATCCCGGGGCCGGCGAAGGCCGGCCCACCGGGGCACAGCCGAGCCCTCTCGGCAAGGACGGCGAGCTGGTCGAGAGGGCTCTTGTGATGCTTGTGCAGTTGTCGGTCGTCGGTCGGTGGAAGGCGCGGGTTCAGACAGCCCCGCCCCTTACGCCTTGACCGACGCCACGAAGGTGTTCCACGCGGTCGCGGGGAAACCCAGGACGGGGCCCTCGGGCACCTTGGAGTCCCGTACGGCCATGGCCGCTACGACCGGTGACTTGACCTCGACGCACGCGCCGTTGCCTGTCGAGTACGAGGACTTGGTCCACGTGTCCGTGGCACCCTGACGAATTGCCATGTTCGCTCCGAATTACCAGATGTTGAGTTGCTGTCACCGTCCTGCGCGTCCGGACCGGATCCCGCAGGACGATTCACGCCAACCTTGTTGCTCGGTGGCGTGATCGACGCTACTCGCCAACATCCGCTGACGAAGCGACTATTCACTCGGGTGGGTGGCATATTCCATTGGAGTCTTCCATCCCGGCCGGGGGACGGTGTACCGTGCGGCTCTTCTCCGGTCGGGACGGGCGTTTCAGCGCGCGTACTCCTTGGCGATGTCCGCGATGAACTGCCGTGACTGGTCCACGTTCAGGGCCTGCGCCCGCAGGTGCTCGTACATCACGCTGTACTTCTGGACGTCGTTCGCCTTCTCCAGGTACAGGTCGCTGGTGACGCCCTCGATGTAGACGACGCTGGAGTCGGCCGCGTCCGGGAACTCCAGGATCGCGTACTGCCCGTTGAGGCCCGGGTGCGCTCCCATGTCGAAGGGGATGACCTGCACGGTGACGTGCGGCAGCTGGCTCTGCTCGACGAGCTGCTCCAACTGGTCCCGCATCAGTGACCGGTTGCCGACGACACGGCGCAGGGCGGCCTCGTCCAGGACGGTCCACAGCCGCAGCGGGTTCTCCTCGGTGGAGATTCGTTCCTGTCGGCGCATGCGCACCTGGACCCGCTTCTCGATCTCCGCCTGCGCCGTCTCCGGCAGCGCCCCGGCGATCAGTGCCTCGGCGTACTGCTTGGTCTGCAAGAGCCCCGGGACGACCTGCGGGTCGTACACGCGCAGGCTCGCGGCGTCCGTCTCCAGGCCGATGTAGACGCTGTAGGGGATGTCTCCGAAGGAGTGCCACCACCCTTGCTGGCGCGAATCCTTGGCCATCTGCATCAGCGAGTCCACGATCCGGTGGTCCTCCACCTCGTAGACCCCGCACAGGTCGCGGACGTCGCGCTGGCTGATACTGCGCCGTCCGTTCTCCAGCCGGCTGATCTTCGACTGCGACACCAGCAGCCGCTCGGCGACTTCCTCGGCCGTCATGCCCTTGAGCTCGCGGAGCCGGCGCAGCTCCTGGCCCAGCCGGCGTCGCCTGACGGTGGGATTGACATTGGACGCCACGGGACGTGCACCTCCGGCTGCCTGCCTGTAATTACCACTTTGTGTATCTGCTGTTGAGCAGACTGCCACCAAGGTGCTTACTACCGCTGGGAAACGGTGGATATGCGCTGGATACACGCCAGTTCGCCAGGATCCCCGCACATGCGGCCGCGCGGGGCGACGGGACCGTGGTACGCCATCCGGAGGTACGGATGTGCGGACGTACGGTCCCGTCGCCCCGCGCGGACCAGCGGCTCCCGAACCGGTCTTGGGGACTGCGGTGCGGCGCTGCACTTCGCGTGCGTGGTGTGCGGGTCGTGCCTGTGGTGCGGGTGGAACAGGTGGTGCGCGTGCTGGATCAGGCGGTGCGTGCGCCGGATCCGGTGATGCGGGTCGTGGGACTGCGGCTCAGTGGGCCACGACACGCGCCATGGATCCGCGGCGCGGCTGCACCGGAACGCCACGAGCGGGTTCCGCCGCGGCCCTGCCTCCGGGTGCGGCCTGCCGGCCGGCCGGGGCAGCCGGGTTGCGACGCGGCTGTGCCGCCGCGCCGTTCTGGACGTCCATCACCGCGTGCGCGACGAGACCGCCCATCGGGTCGTGCCTGATCAGGTCCCGCAGCCGGGACCGTGAGGACCTGCCCTCATTGCCCGGATACAGGTGCTTGCCGAGGCCGACCGCGTGCGCCAGGGCGGCGAGCGCCGCGGTCCGCGGGTCCGGCGGTACGCCGGTGCGGATCGCGGAATCCAGCCGGGCCCTGATCTCCCGGCTGATGTCGTTGTCCGTCGCTTGATAGCGAGTCGTCGGCAGCACTCCGCACATCTGGCCCGGCACGGCGGCGACCATGCCGCACCTCTCCAGATGCGAGAGATAGGTCTGGCGCAGCCCCAGCCGGGGCCCGCCGATCCAGTGGACGGCACGCACGGGAGCGCCACGCCTTCGCAGCAACTCCAACGCACAGTCCAGTGTTGGATCTCCAGTCGGCCGCGGTGCCACCACGGCGATACGATCCCCGTCTGGGGCTATCCGTCCGGCCAGCGCCAGCTCCACTAGCTGTGCTCCGGCCAGACCGAGGTCGAGCGACTGCGGCTGTGCGGTGGTACCCGTGGTCGGGTCCAGCGCCAGCAGCAGAAGCTCCTCCGGAATTGTTCTGCGGCTCCTGCCCATCCATGCCTCCCCGCGTGGATGAAAGACAGGGTGACCCCTCTCACATTGGTCTGTCGAGGGTGCGTGACCTGTTTGTAAGGGAACCGGTAGGTATGTCGTTCTCGTCTACCGCGTCAGTGGGGGGTCGCGCACAGGACACTGGTACATGGTTCGGGCAGCGGCACGGGGGTCGCTACGGTCACAGTGTCCGGGCGACGGCTCACGGTTCGGCAGACGCACGGAGGGCGTGCGGCGGCACATGGAGGAGGCATCGGTGGCGGGCGAGTCCCCCGACAGGTCGAAGCAGCGCGAGTCGTCGGCAGAACCGACGTCGGGGAGCGCGATTCCGGTTCCCGAATCCAGGCCCGAACCGGAGGGCCGCGCGGAGAAGCGCGACCCGCGCCTCGCGGTGGCCCGGGAGTCCGCGTCCACGCGGAAGCCGGCGTCCCGCGGCGGCGTGGACACGGCGACGCGGGTGCTGTCCCGCCGCGAACTGGAGGCGGTACGGGCCGAGCTGGAGTCCGAGGGCGCGGAGAAGTCCGATGGCGCCGAGGACTCCGAGAACCCGGCGGCTGACGACGCGACGGCGAAGGGCGGCGACGCCGCGGACGCCGAGCGCGCGAAGACAGAGGCCCCGGACACCGGGAACGCCTCGGACGGCGAGCAGGCGAACGCCGGGGACACCGGGGCCGCCTCGGACGGCGAGCAGGCGAACGCCGGGGACACCGGGGCCGCCTCGGACGGCGAGCAGGCGAACGCCGGGGACACCGGGGCCGCCTCGGACGGCGAGCAGGCGAACGCCGAGGGCACCGGGAACGCCTCGGACGGCGAGCAGGCGAACGCCGGGGACACCGGGGCCGCCTCGGACGGCGAACCGGCGAACGCCGGGGACACCGGGGCCGCCGACGCAGACGGCCGGCAGGCGGACACCGGGGACGCCGAACACGCGGACGCCGGGGGCGGGGACGCCGAGGGCGCGAAGGCGGATGCCTCCGGCGACGAGGGCACGGATGCCGACGCCGAGCGCGCCGGCACGGCGGAGCCCGAGGACGCCGTACCGGCGGAGGCCGGCGGTGTCGCCGGGTCCGGGTCGGGCGACGACCGGCTGAAGGCTGCCGTCGCGGCCTGGGTGGCCACCTCGGACGGCGACGCCAAGGACGCGACGTCGGACGCGAGCGACACCGCCGAGGGTGCCGGCAGCGATGTCGAGACGGACGCCGCCGCGGCTTCCGACGCCGACGACGCCACCACGACCGCCGAGGACGGCCCGGCCGAGGCCGCTGAGGCGTCCGAGGCTCCTGAGGCCGCTGAGGCGCCCGAAGGGGCCGCCAAGGACGCTCCTGCCGCCTCCGAGGGCTCCCCCGAGGACGCCGCCCCGGTGGACCCCCGCAAGGCCTCCGCCGCGAGCGCCGCCGCCGAAGCCCCCGAGGACGCCGTCCCCGGCAAGGACGCCGAGGCCGACTCAAAGGCCGACGCGGACAAGGACCAAGACGCGAAGGGCGACGGCGGCACCCCCAAGGTCGTCGATCAGCCGACCGCCGTCTTCGCCGTACGGCCCTCCAAGCCCTCCGTCGATCAGCCGACCACCATGCTGAAGGCGCCCAAGCCCGACGCCCCCAAGCCCGAGGCGCCGAAGCCCGAGGCGCCCGCCGAGCGGACCAGCAAGTTCGTCGCGCTCAAGCCGGACATCCGGCCGGAGGCCCCGAAGCCGCCGGTCGCCCCGGACGCGCCGAAGCCGCCCGTCGCCCCGGACGTCACCACCGCCGTCCCGCAGGTCGGTCCCGAGCGGACCACCCAGCAGCCGCTGCCGCCGAAGCCGCCGCTCGATCTGCTGGCCGAGCTGACGAACACCCCGCCGCCGCCGGACACCGCGGTACGGACCGCCATCCGGCGGGTGAAGATCTGGACGCCGCTGGTCATCCTGCTCGCGATCGTGTTCGCGGTCGTCCAGTCGGTGCGCCCGCTCCCGGCGCCCACCCTGGAGCTGACCGCGAAGGACAGCTTCACCTTCGACGGCAGCAAGATCGACATCCCGTGGCCCGCCGACGGCCAGGCCGCGCTGGACGTCGACGGCATCGGCACCTTCGGCTCCTCCGGCGACCAGAAGCCCGTGCCGATCGCCAGTGTCGCCAAGGTCATGACCGCGTACCTCGTCCTGCGCGACCGCCCCCTCAAGAGCGGCGACGAAGGCCCGAACATCAAGATCGACCAGCTCGCCGAGGACCAGTCGAACGCGGGCCAGGAGTCGACCGTCAACGTCACCGCCGGCGACGAGATCACCCAGCGCGAGGCGCTGGAGAGCATCCTGATCGCATCCGCGAACAACGTGGCCCGACTGCTGGCCCGTTGGGACGCCGGTTCGGAGAAGTCGTTCGTGGCGAAGATGAACGCCGCCGCCGAGGACCTCGGCATGACGAACACGACGTACACCGACCCCTCCGGTCTGAACGACACCACCGTCAGCACGGCCGTGGACCAGGTGAAGCTGGCGAAGGCGGCGATGAAGTTCCCCGCCTTCCGTGAGGTCGCCGCGATGATGTCGTACGACGACTACAAGGGCACGAACCACTCCAACTGGAACCAGCTGGTCGGCAAGAACGACGTCGTCGGCATCAAGACCGGCACCACCACCTCCGCCCTCGGCAACCTCGTGTTCGCCGCGAAGAAGGAGGTCGGCGGCGAGACCCGCACCATCGTCGGCGCCGTCGTCCGCCAGCCCGCCGGCGGTCCGGAGAACACCATCCTGAGCGCCGCGCTGGACGGTGGCGACAAGCTCATCCGTGCCGCGCAGGGCGCCCTGGAGTCGGCGACGATCCTGAAGAAGGGTGATGTCGTCGGGTACGTCGACGACGGTCTCGGCGGTCGCACCGCGGTCGTCGCCACCAAGGACGTCAAGGCGGTCGGCTGGTCGGGCCTGAAGGTGAAGCTGACCTTCGCGCCCGACGAGGTGCCGCACACCGCGAAGGCCGGCACCCAGGTGGGCACGCTCACCGTGGGCGACGGCAGCAGCGGCGCCGTCAAGATCCCGGTCGCTCTCCAGACGGAGCTGACCGAGCCGGGCTTCACGGACAAGCTGACCCGTATCGCCTGACCTTCGGGCATCCGAAGGGACCCTCGCGCAGCCCGCCGACGGCGCTCGTCGGCGGGCTGCGTGCTAGCGTCACGAAACGGGCAGGTCGTCGCTCGCAAGACGCGCCCGGAGAACCTTCAGGGTCCGGGCCGACAACACGCGGGAAACGGGACGCGGCCGGAACAGAAGACGGGACAGCACGGGGAGTGCCTCAGACGTGGCCACTGCGGAGCCGACACGCGCCGACGACGCCGATCCGGAACGGGGAGCCGGTCCGCGAATACGCGTACCCGCGCCACGCACGGGAGAGGGCCACAGCCGTACGGAGGAGAGACCTCCGTCGCGGCTGAGCGCCGCCGTCGCCGCCCTGCGTGAGCGTCTGCTGCGTCGCCCGGTGCTGTCGATCACGGCGCTGGCCGGGCTCCTCCACATCATCTGGTTCTTCACGTTCGCGAACAGCGGCGGCGATCTCGCGGCCCAGGACGCCTGGGCCGAGTTCGTCGGCCGGCACCCGGACTCGGCCTACAACCTGGCCTGGTACGGCGGTATGCACCCGGTGTCCTACAGCGTGGTGTCGCCGTATCTGATGTCGGTGCTCGGCGTCCGTACGACGATGATGATCGCGGGGACCATCACGGCGGGCCTGCTGACGCTGGTGCTGCTGCGCAGCCGGTCGGTGCGCAATCCGCTGTGGGCCGCGTTCGCCGGGGTCTTCGGGCTGATCGCCAACGCGATCTCCGGGCGGGTGACCTTCGGTCTCGGCACGATGTTCGCGCTCGGCGCGGTCGCGGTCGTGTTCTGCTGGCCGTACCGCTGGCGCTACAAACGCTGGGCGAAGGCGCTGTGCGCGGCCCCGCTGGCGGCGCTCGCCACCATGGCGTCGCCGGTCGCGGGGCTGTTCGTCGGCTTCGTGGCGGTGGCGCTGTTCCTGCAGAAGCGGCGGCCGGGCGCCTGGGCGCTGGGCATCGCGCCGACGGCGGTGGTCGCGGTGTCGGCCTGGCTGTTCCCCTTCTCCGGCACCCAGCCGATGGTGATCGGGTCGGTGCTGCTGCCGCTGCTGTGCGCCGTGGTGACCTTCGTGATCGTGCCCGAGGACTGGAAGACGGTCCGGCTGGTGTCGGCGGTCTACGGCCTCTCGGTCGTGCTCGTCTGGGTCGTCAGCTCGCAGATCGGCTCCAACATCACGCGTCTGGCGATGCTGTTCGCCGGTACGGCGCTGGTGGCCGCGCTGCCGTACACGGTGCCCCGCTCGCGCAAGTGGTACACGGGCGTACTGGCCCTGCTCACCTTCGTGGGCTGGATCGGCTACAAGACGGTCGACGACATCATCCACGCCGCCCCGGCCGCGTCCTGGGCGCGCGAGCTGGCGCCGCTGGTCAACGAGCTCCAGGAGGTCGGCGCCGAGAAGGGCCGCGTCGAGGTGGTCCCGGCCCGCTCCCACCGGGAGGCCTCCGCCCTCGCGCCGTACGTCAACCTGGCCCGCGGCTGGAACCGCCAGGCCGACATGGAGCGCAACCCGCTCTTCTACGACGACACCCTCAACTCCGCGAACTACCGCGAGTGGCTCCAGCGCTGGGCGGTGCACTTCGTGGTGCTGCCCAAGGACGAGCCGGACGCCTCGGGCGCGGAGCGCGAGCGGGAGCTGGTGCAGCGCGGGATGCCGTATCTGAAGCAGGTGTGGGGCGACGCCAACTGGCAGCTGTTCCAGGTGACCGCCCCGGCGCCGCTCGCCGAGCCGAACGCCGTGGTCGAGCGGGCCGAGCAGGGCGAGATGACGATGCGGGTGAGCAAGCCCGGCCGCGTCCTGATCCGCATCCCCTACTCGCCGTGGCTGAGCATCGTCGACGCCGACGGCAAGAAGCTCGACCCGCCGAAGGAGACCGAGGAGTCCCAGGACCGCCCTGACGGCGAGCCGAAGTCGTACGACAACGTCAACGGCTGTCTGACGGAGACGGAGGAGGACGCCCTCGGCGACCGGTGGACGACCCTGGTCGCCCCGAAGGCGGGCACCTACCGGCTGGCCGCGCCCTACACGGTGCCGCGCGGCACGCCCTGCCCGGAGGAGCTGCGCTGATCCGGCCGGCCGGGAGGTCTCCGGTCAGCGCAACCGGTCCACGTACCGGTCCGTGCCCGGCACCGTAGGGACGAACGGCGCCACCAGTTCCACCCGCCCGAGGCCCGCCTCCTCCACCGCCGTGTCCAGGCCCGTGAAGGTGGGCTCCCAGCACTGCCTCGGGTCCGCCTCCAGGAACCACAGCAGGGTCAGCCGGGTGTCGACGCCCTCGACCTGCTTGACGTACGACATGCGGTCGAGGGGCAGTGGCGTGGGCCGGAAGATCGTCACCAGTGCGGCCGGGGAGCCCGCGAGGCGCTTGGGGAGGTGGCGGGCGCGCAGCCACTGAAGCAGTTCGGTGCGCTGCTCGGGCGAGGCGGCGTCGACGACCTGCACGACCAGGCCCGCGTAGGGGTGGTCCAGGGCGTGGAAGTCGCGGGGGCCGGCCGCGCCGTCGCGGTACACCGTCGCCTCGTGGTCCTGGAACGCCGTGAAGACGTGGGTGCGGTCCTGATAGACACGGGCGTCGCGGCCCAGGCGCTTGTTGATGCCGACGGTCCAGCGCATGTGGTCGGCGTAGCGGCCGGCGGTGATCCAGTACGTGGAGATGTAGCAGCCGGCGGTGACGGGCTGCGCTATCGCCGACTTCTCCGGGTAGCGCAGCAGCTGGAGGTCCCTGGTGGCCACCCAGCGGCGGCCCGCGTACATCCAGGGCATGGCCATCGCGCCGGCGTAGTAGTGGTCGTCCTCGTACCAGCGGTTGTAGGCGTACTCGTGGCCCGGGTGCGGTTCGACCATGGTGATCAGGGCGTGGCCGGGGCGGACTCCGTACGGGCCGACGGCGGCCAGTTCGGCGTACACCTCGCTGCGGGTGTCCTCGCTCATGCCGTTCCCTTCCTTCCGGTGGCTTCCGTCCTCCCTCGGACGCCCATACTCTGACGCTCCGTCAGATAATCCGCCAGAGTCAGGGAGGTCTCGATGTCACTGCTCACCGGCAAGACCGTCGTCGTCTCGGGAGTGGGAGCCGGACTGGGCCACCAGGTCGCGGCGGCCGTCGTACGGGACGGCGGGAACGCCGTGCTCGGGGCGCGCACGGAGGCGAACCTGGCGAAGAGCGCCGCCGAGATCGATCCCGACGGGGCGCACACGGCGTACCGGGCGACCGACATCACCGACGAGGGGCAGTGCGAGGCGCTGGCCGCGCTGGCCCGGAAGCGGTTCGGCGGGATCGCCGGCGTGGTCCATGTCGCCGCCTGGGACTCCTACTTCGGCGGTCTCCAGGACGCCGACTTCGCCACCTGGCAGTCGGTGATCGACGTCAATCTCCTGGGCTCGCTGCGGATGACCCGCGCCTGCCTGCCGGCACTGAAGGAGCGCGGCGGCTCGGTGGTGTTCATCGGCACCCAGTCCTCGGTGGCCGCCCCGTCCCAGGTGCGCCAGGCCGCCTACGCCGCCTCCAAGGGCGCGCTCACCAGCGCCATGTACTCCCTCGCCCGGGAGCTGGGCCCGCACCGCATCCGGGTCAACACCGTGCTGCCGGGCTGGATGTGGGGGCCGCCGGTGCAGGCGTACGTCCAGTTCACCGCGCACACCGATCAGGTGCCGGAGGAGGACGTGCTGAAGCGGCTGACCGAGCGGATGGCGCTGCCGGACCTGGCCACGGACGGCGACGTCGCCAACGCGGCGGTCTTCCTCGCGTCGGATCTGGCGCGGGCGATCACCGGGCAGTCGCTGCTGGTGAATGCGGGGGAGTTGATGCGCTGAGGTACGGTTTCGACCGTTCGTAGCTGTTCATGTTCGTGAACGTAGGTCACCAAGCCGAACGATTTTACTGTCTGTTGACCTTACGTGCGCTTGTCGTGCCCTCGCCACCGCACCCACCATGGGCGAGCCGTTCACAGGACGGAACCCGGGGAAGGGGTCCCATGAACAGTCTCGACTGGGCCGTGCTCATCGGCTACTTCGGCGTGATGGTCGCGATAGGCGTCTGGTCGCACAAGCGAGTGGACAACGTCAGCGACTTCTTCACCGCCGGCGGAAAAATGCCCTGGTGGCTGTCCGGCATCTCGCACCACATGTCGGGCTACAGCGCGGTGATGTTCACCGGGTACGCGGGCATCGCCTATACCTACGGCGTCACGTCCTTCGTCACCTGGTCCTTCCCCATCGCGCTCGGCATCGCGATCGGTTCGAAGCTGTTCGCGCCGCGCATCAACCGGCTGCGCTCACGGCTCCATGTGGCCTCCCCGCTGGAGTACCTGAAGAACCGCTACGACCTGAAGACCCAGCAGGCGCTGGCCTGGTCCGGCATGCTGCTGAAGATCGTGGACGTGGGCGCCAAGTGGGCCGCCATCGCCACCCTGCTGTCGGTGTTCACGGGGGTGTCACTGAACCAGGGCATCCTCATCACCGGCTGCATCACGGCCATCTACTGCACCATCGGCGGCCTCTGGGCGGACGCGCTGACCGAACTCGGCCAGTTCGTCATCCAGTTGCTGGCCGGCGTCGCGATGTTCATCGCGGTCATCATGGAGCTGAACGACAAGGGCATCGGCTTCCTCGACGCCTGGGACCGGCCGGAGCTCCAGGGCCACGGCGAGCCGCTGGTCGGACCGTACGGCACCGTCTTCCTGCTCGCGTTCCTGTTCATCAAGCTCTTCGAGTACAACGGCGGCATGCTCAACCAGGCCCAGCGGTACATGGCCACGGCCACCCCGCGGGAGGCCGAGCGCTCCGCGCGGCTGTCGGCGGTGCTGTGGCTGGTCTGGCCCGTGGTGCTGTTCTTCCCGATGTGGATGTCGCCGCTGCTGGTCGAGTCGCAGAAGCCGGACGGCTCGGACTCGTACGGCCTGATGACCGAACAGCTGCTGCCGCACGGTCTGCTGGGCCTCGTCATCGTCGGCTTCTTCTCGCACACGATGGCCATGTGCTCCTCCGACGCCAACGCGATCGCGGCCGTGTTCACCCGGGACGTGGCGCCGGTGCTGTCGAAGCAGGCGCGGGCGTGGGGCGAGCGGTCCGGGCTGATCGCGGCCCGGGTGACCACGGTCGTCTTCCTGGGCCTTTCGATGGCGGTGGCGACCCAGGTCAACTCCCCCACCTTCAAGGACATCATCACCGTCGTGATCAAGTGGGTCGCCGGCCTCATGGGCCCGATCGCCATCCCGATGATGCTGGGCCTGCTGCGACCGTTCCGCCGCTCCGGCCCCACCGCCGCGCTCACCAGCTGGTCGATGGGTCTGCTCGCCTTCTGGCTGGTCAACTACCCGATCAGCTGGCAGATCGAGGGCGGCGTGCCGCTCCAGTACCAGGTCTCCATCCCGCTGGCGGTCTCGCTGGTCCTGTACATCCTCATCGGCTTCCTCAAGCCGGAGGACACCCCGGAGCGCCTCGCCGTCGTCGAACGCATCAACACGGACGACGACGGAACGGCGGCGGCCGCGGTGCCGGCGCCGGCGGGCGGCGTGGAGGACACGGTGGGGACACAGGCGAAGGACTGAGTTCGCCGACCGAGTCACCGGGCCGGGCCCGGATGTGCCGCGCGCGGGGGTGCTGGACTCCCTGCGCGCGGCTCGCCCGTTCCAGGGGCCGGCGTCCGCCGCGGCGATGGTGGCGGGTCGGCGCCTTGCGCTGTTGGATATGGGTGTGTCGAAGGACGATGACCACGCGAGAACCAGCATGCGACTGACCGTCTGGGGCTGTATCGCCGGGCTGGCCGTGATCCTGGCCATTCCGGTGTACATGCTGGTGGCCTTCGTCCTGTACGGGATGCCGACCCCTTAGAGCAGCCGGTCGCCCCACGGCCCAGGCTCTAGGCCCGCGGGTACCTGGCCAGCCAGCCCGGGGAGGAGCCGGCCGGGCCGTGCAGGGCCGGGCCCTGGGTCATCTCCATGGCGAAGTCGTCGGCCAGTTCGAGCATCGTGGGGCGGCCCTCCAGCTCGGCCAGCCAGGCCGGGGGCAGGGCCGTCTCGCCGTGCAGGGCGCCCAGCAGGCCGCCGGTGAGGGCGGCAGCGGCGGCGGAGGGGCCGTCGTGGTTCACGGCGAGGCGGAGTCCGTGGCGGACGTCCTCGCCGACCAGGGCGCAGTACACGGCCGCCGCGAGCAGCCCGTCCGCCGAGCCGTCGGCGGCGAGCTCCTCCACCCGCGCGGGGGTGGGCATGCCCTGCCGTACGGCGCCGAGCGCGTGCTGCAGGGCGTCCGACACGGGCTCGTGACCGGGCCGCAGGGCGAGCAGCGCAAGAGCCCGCTGCACGGCACCGTCGAGGCTCTCCCCGCAGGCCAGGCCGTGCACGATCACGGCGTACGCGCCCGCCGACAGGTAGGCGATCGGGTGGCCGTGGGTCTGGGTGGCGCACTCCACGGCGAGCTGGACGACGAGCTGCGGCTCCCAGCCGACGAGCAGTCCGAAGGGCGCGGAACGGGCGACGGCCTCGGGCCCGAGCTCGGTGGAGTTCTTGGGTGCTTCCAGCGTGCCCATGGTCTCGTCGCCGAGGCCGATCAGCAGGGCACGGGTGGGGTCGCGGCGGGCGTAGAGCCACTCCTCGCGGGCCAGCCATCCGTCGTCCTTGCGGCGCTCGTCGGGGCCCCAGTCCCGCTGCGTGGCCGCCCAGCGCAGATACGCCCGGTGCACGTCGGTGGGCGGATGCCAGGCGCCGGTGTCCCGTCTGACCTGGGCTCTTATCAGCCCGTCGACGGAGAACAGGGTGAGCTGCGTGAGGTGGCTCACGGCACCGCGCCGCCCGTACCCGAACGCCAGGTCGACGACGCCCTCGGCGCCGTACTGCTCCTGGATCTCCTCCAGCCCGAGCCCGTCGACGGGCGCGCCGAGGGCGTCCCCGACGGCCACGCCGAGCAGTGTGCCGCGGACCCGGCTGCGGAAGTCCTGCTGCTCGGTTCGGCCCCAGACAGCGCCGGCGGTCGCACTCATCCAGACCTCCCCGTGACAGCGTTCCGTCCGTACGACAGTTCGCCACTGTAATCGACCGGGGACGGTCGGTTCAGGGGGCGGATCGGTATGCGGAATGTGACCGAAATGGACCCGGCCAGTCAGTTTCACCCATGGCGCGCCCGAAACAAGTCGCGCTCGCCGGCCACCCGGGACAGGCGGGGGCCCAGCAGGGCGTACTCGACACCAGGGAAGCGCGCCAGAAGCACCAGCCCGTCCAGGAGGTTGGTCAGATCCTCCCAGTCGGGGTACAGCGAAATGCCCTCGGCGTACAACTGATCGCCCACGGTCCACCTGCCGCGTCCCCAGCTGACCAGAGCCAACTCCAAGTTCCGGTACGCGGCCGTGCCTGCCTGAGGGCCTCTGCGCCGGGCTTCATCCCACAAGGGCTCCGCGTCACTTGCGCCGTCCTGCAGCCCCACGGCCATGGCCATCGTGTGTGCCCCGTACCGGATGTCGGTCACATACAGCCACTCGGCCTCGCGCCGGGCGCGCCGCCACCTGCCGGCCAGTGCCTCGGCGAACCACAGCTGTCTTGCGGCCTCAACGGCGTCGTACTGCCGCAGCATCACCCGATGGGCGTCCAGAACCTGCAACGCCTCGTCGTAACGGCCGGCCAGTGTCAGCACGTCCACGATCCTGCTGTGGGCGTAGGCGTTGCCCGCCTCCGCCGCGACGCACCGGTCGAGGCTCACGCGCGCCGAGGAAAGATCGCCCACCGCTATGTGAACCTCTGCCCGATCGTTGTGCAGGCTCGCTCGGTCCGGCTCGACGGAAAGAGCCTCCTCGACGTCCTGGAGCGCCTCGCGGAACCTCCAGCGCTTCCGGTGGGCCCTACTTCTCCTGGTCAGGACATCCGCATGGTCATGGCCGAGTTCCACGGCCCGGTCGAACTCGGCGTAGGCCTCGGTGTCCCTCCCCAGATCCATCAGCACAGAGCCGCGTAGAGCCCGGAGACGGCCGTTGTCGGCATCGCGTTCCAGAGCCAGGTCGTAGTCGGCGAGGGACTCCGCGTTCTGATCCTCCTCCCAGTGCGCGATGCCACGTACCGAAAGCGCCCAGACGCCCCCGTCGGCCTCGACCGCCCGGTCCAGGTCGGCCCATCGGCCCCGCTCATCTCCCGTGCCTTGACTCAACTGGGCGCGCTGCACCAGCGCCCACGCGTAGTCGGGGTCGATTTCGACAGCACGATCGAAGGCCGTACGCGCCTCTTCGACCCGGTGCAGAGCGGCGAGCGCGTAGCCACGCCCCGCGTGCGCGGAAGCATGCTCGGGCTCGAGGGCGCAGGCCCGCCCGAGTTCCTCGACGGCATCCTCGTACCGCCCGACCAACCGGTAGGCGTCCCCACGCTCCGAGGCGATCCAGGCGCTGTCGGCGGAGATCTCCACCGCCCGGTCCAGATCGGCGAACGACTCGTCGAGCCTGGCCAGGCTCCGGTACACCTCGGCTCGGTGCACCAGCGCCCACAGGTACTTGTCGTTGATCTCCAGCGACCGGCCGAAGCCGGCGAGCGCTTCGTCGTCGTCGCCCAGGACGTGCTTGCTGTACGCGCGGCAGGCCCAGGCCACGGCGTCCACCTGGTCGAGGAGCAGCATGTGGTCGAAGACCGCCAAAGCATCCTCGTGGCGTTCCAGCTCTTGCAGGACATCCCCGCGTTCGAACAGGATCGCCCGGTCGTCGGGGCGCAGCTGATCGGCACGGTCAAGCGCGGCGAGAGCGGCTGTCTGATCGCCGAGTATCGACAGCGTGACGCCGCGTTCATAGTGTGCCGTCGCAGAGTCCGAATCGAGGGCGACGGCACGATGGCACTCGGCCAGCGCACGCTCGTACTCACGGGACCGGCGCAGCAGTTGGGCTCGAATGCAGTGTGCCTCGGCCCGTCTCGGCATGCTGAGTCCCCCGCCTTCCAGCAGGACTCCGAGCGCCGCCAGAACGCCGTTGGCCTCCTCCGTGAGTGCCGAAAGCAACTCTCGCCCCCAGGCCGCCGTCTCCTCGGTTTCGGTCTGCTCCCCGGCGTCGCACAAGGCCTGCGCGCAGACCCGCACCGCCGCCGCGTCGGCGCGGCAGGCATCGACGATGTCTCCGAGTACGTCCGGCACGGCTGCCCGGGGCCGGGCGCACAGGTCGTGGTAGGCCTCCTCCGCCCGCAGTTCACGCCAGACCTCGTCGGCCCACAACTCGTCCGGGCCCCGGCCGTCCGCGATCTCCGCCCGCCACTGGCCGTAGGTCTGCGCGAGGTGCTCGTGGCGTGCCGACCATCGATGGGGCGACCTTGTCCGCTGGAGCCTGAGCATCATCTTGCGGACCACATCGTGGTAGAGCACCCGCCCTGCCCGGTCGCTCGCGAAGGGAAGGCCGCGCAACCACGTGTACGACGCCACCGCTTCCGCGTCCACCACCGCGCGGAAGACATCCTCGTCCAGGCGGCGCGGGAACGCGCAGGCGAGAGCCGCCTTTCGCAGCCCCGGGTCCTGCTCCCACCACAGGAACCGCTCGACCGCGGTGGCAGCGGGATCGGACACCGTTCCCGGGTCGTTGTGCGCATGCTCCGCCAGGGTCTTGACCAGCACCGGCAGGCAGTCGGACAGCTCCAGTACGTCCCGTACGACCTGTTCCTCCACCACGCCTTTGGACGCCAGCAGTTGACGTACCTCGGATTCGGTGAAGGGGTCGAGGGCGTACTCCGTCATGTAACCCGTGAAGTCCCTCCAACAGGACGGATCCGGACCGTGCTGTCCTGCCAGGGCGAAGACCGCGTTCCCCGGGGGACTGCCGTAACGGCCGCTCACGATCACGTCCGCGAGCCAGGCATCCAGGAACGGTGCCGTCCGTTCGTAGGTGTCGAAGAACAACACGATCCAGGGCTTGGCACCCGCGAGCCGGTTGAGCTCCGTCACGAACACGGGCGACAACACCTTGACCGGCTCCAGCACGAGTTGCACGTCGTCGTGATCACGGAGACGAGGGCTGATCGCCGCTCTCAACCGGTCCGCCTGGTGGGCCACCTGGGCCGGGTCGACGGCTCCCGCGAACGCCCCCACCCCGGGCACCATGCCGAGACCGATCAGCCCCGCCTGAGCCACGGCCATGCTGCCCGCCGACGGAGATGCGGCGCCCGCACCGGGTTCCGCCGCGACTGAGGCGAGTTCCGCCTCGTGGCGCCGCTGACGGTAGGTGGACAGCATTTTGTCCAGGGCCTTCAGCTCAAAGCCCTGGGCGGCGAACTGGGCACTGATCGCCGCCATGGCCTCCGGCACGCTGTTCACGGTCTCGTCCAACGTGGCTGTGATCGCCTGACGTTGGGTCGCGACCTGCCTCAACTCCTGCAGCAGCGAGGACTTCCCGACACCCGCCATGCCGTGAATGTGGAAGACGAAACTGTGCCGCTCGTCGTCCAACGGGACGTCGAAATTGGTCCGGAAGCGATCGATCTCGGCCCTTCGGCCGATGAAGCCCCCGCGTTTACGCCGCTCGATCAGCTCCTGCATCGACGGCCGTGTCGATCCCATCCGCCCACCCCCGTAAGCCGGCCCACCGGGAAGTCTTGCAGAGGTCCGGGCACCAGGACAGCCGCCTCAGCTGACTCAATGCCTACCCGGTTGAAGCGGTCAGCCGGAAAGATGACCACCATGTCATCCACACCCCCACGCCCCGCCCTCCACCTCGCCGCCACCCTTCTCACCGCGGCGGTCGCCCTCTACATCGCTCTCGTGGCCTTCGGGAACATCACCGACTTCGGGACGAACCAGCAGTTCGTGCGGCACGTCCTGGCGATGGACACCACGTTCAAGGACGACGACCTGATGTGGAGAGCCGTCACCAGCAAGGGACTTCAGGACACGGCGTACGTCGCGATCATCGTCTGGGAGACCCTCGCCGCCCTCGTCCTCATATACGGCACCTGGCTCTGGTTCCGCCGCGACGACCACCGCGCCCGCCGCTTCTCCACGTACGGCCTGCTCATGATGATGCTCCTGTTCGGCGCCGGGTTCATCGCGATCGGCGGCGAGTGGTTCGCCATGTGGCAGTCCGGGGACTGGAACGGGCTGGACGCGGCGACGCGGGTGTTCCTGCTCAGCGGTGTCGTGCTGATCGTCAACCACCTGCCGTTCGGGCCGGCGCAACGGGCCGACGTCTGACGGGGATCAGTGGCGCAGGGCCCATTTCTGGACCGATTCCAGGGGCCCTGCCGAGAACCGCCGCAGCCACAGCGTGGAGCCCGCCATGAGGACCGCGCAGACCGTGGCCCACAGCGCCACGACCCACCAGGGGCCCGTGCCGTCGAGCCGTTCCGCGAGGCCCAGCCCGATGCCGTAGGAGATGAGCACGCACAGCGCGTTCTGCAGGACGTAACCGGACAGCGCCGTCCGGCCCACGGAGGTCAGGCCCGTCATCAGCGGGCCCGGCCTCCGTACCCGGTCCACCACGGCACCGACCAGGCCGATGTAGCCGAGGGCCAGCAGCGGGGCCGTGCCGTACCTGGCGAGCAGGAAAAGGTCCGGGCCGGCCAGCGCCGCCGCCGCGTTGAGGGGCAGCCCGAGGCCGATCCCCCAGGCCAGGAGGCGGGAACGCAGCCGGCGTCCGGTCTCGTCCGCGCCGAACGCGCCCGCCCGGAACAGCCGTACGCCCAGCAGGAACAGGAAGACCAGGAGGAAGAAGGTCAGGACCGGTTCCATGCGCAGGGCGAGCGCGTTCTCCAGACGGAAGGCGATCTGGGCCGGGTAGCTTCCGTGTGCGTACAGGTCGACGACGTCTTCGGGTACCCCGTCGTCGGTGCCGTCGCCCGTCGACGCCAGAGCCGCCGTCAGCAGGCCCATCACGGCCAGGTGGATCCCGGCCGCCCACCACATCACCCGCCGCTGCGCCCGTTCCGAGCGGGTCAGCAGCCAGGCGACGAGCAGTGCGGTGACCGCGTACCCCATCAGTACGTCCCAGGCGAAGACCAGCACGAAGTGCACCGTGCCCTCGGCGAACAGGAACAGCGCCCGCCACCGGTAGCGGCCCGGCCACGGCTGTCCGCGCCGCTTCGCCGAGTCGTACTGGATGGCCAGGCCGACCCCGAACAGGATCGTCAGCAGCGACAGGAACTTGCCGTTCGCGAGCACGCCGAAGGTTGTCTCGACGGGCCCCGTGGCCATCCCGGACTCCAGGGCTCCCCACTCCGCGCCCGGACCTGTGAAGATCCACACGTTGGTCATGAGGGTGCCCAGGATGGCCACGCCGCGCAGTACGTCGAGGAGTGGAAGCCGGCGTCCGGCGGGCGTGGCCTGCGGTGTCTGCGGGACTCGCGCGTCCGTGTGCGTCATGCCCTCATCGTCTCGGCGGCCTCGCGCCGGATCGTCATGAGTGAAGGGGAACCTGCCGTACATCGAAGGATGCAGCGGACGGTCACTTCACCACGACCACCGACGTACCCGCCTCGCCGAACTTCCACAGCGCCGCGCCGTCGCCCGCGCGCATCCGGATGCCGCCGGTCTGCTTGTCCCCGGCGGGCGGGGGCGAGGAGCCGTCGACGGCGTTGGAGAAGGCGATGGAGATGCCGGACTTCGCGGCGAAGTAGATGATGTTCTCGATCTGCACGCCGTCCGAGCCGGTGGTGGCCATGCTGCGGGACGACACCGCGTAGGTGCCGGGGTCCGGGCTCACCGTGCCCGGCCAGACGGCGAAGGTACGGCGGGACGCGTCGCTCGCGTCGACCAGCCAGACCCGCTTCTTCCCGAGGGAGTAGACGACCCGGCGTCCCGTGCCGGAGCTGTCCGGCACGACCGCCGGTGCGGGGGACTTCGTCGGTGCGGGGCTCGCGCCCGCCGCCGCCGACGCGCTCGGGCGGGCCTTCGCGGCCGTGGGGTGCGGCCCCTTCTCTGCCTGCACGGCGAGGGCGGTGACGGCGGCTATCGCTCCCACCGTCAGACCGGTCACCCAGACCTTGGGAGCAGGCACGGCACGCATCTCCTCAGCTAAGGCACCCCTCCAGCGGGGGTCGGATCATCGTACCGACCCCCGCGGTGGGCTCTTCGTCAGTCCAGCACCGGCAGCAGCTCGGGCAGGTGTCCGTCCGAGGCAGTCGCCGCCCGTCGGCGCTCCTCGGAGACCTCGCCGTACAGGGTCGTACGCGGCCTTGCGGGGCGGCCCGCCGCCTCGGCGACGGCCACCAGGTCGCGGACCGACTTGTAGGAGCCGTACGACGAACCCGCCATGCGCGAGATCGTCTCCTCCATCAGTGTGCCGCCGAGGTCGTTGGCGCCGGAGCGGAGCATCTCGGCGGCGCCCTCGGTGCCGAGCTTGACCCAGCTGGTCTGGATGTTGGGGATGTGCGGGTGCAGGAGCAGCCGGGCCATGGCGGTGACCGCCCGGTTGTCGCGGATCGTGGGGCCGGGGCGGGCGATGCCGGCGAGGTACACGGGTGCGTTGGTGTGGATGAAGGGCAGGGTCACGAACTCCGTGAAGCCGCCGGTGCGCTGCTGGATGCCGGCCAGGGTGCGCAGGTGGCCGAGCCAGTGCCGGGGCTGGTCGACGTGGCCGTACATCATCGTCGAGCTGGAGCGGATGCCGAGCTCGTGTGCCGTCGTGACGACCTCGATCCAGGTCGCCGTGGGCAGCTTGCCCTTGGTGAGGACCCAGCGGACCTCGTCGTCGAGGATCTCGGCGGCGGTGCCGGGGATGGAGTCCAGGCCCGCCTCCTTCGCGGCGGTGAGCCACTCGCGGATGGACATGCCGGTGCGGGTGGCGCCGTTGACGACCTCCATCGGCGAGAAGGCGTGCACGTGCATGCCGGGCACGCGCTCCTTCACCGCCCTGGCGATGTCGAAGTACGCCGTGCCGGGCAGGTCAGGGTGGATGCCGCCCTGCATGCAGACCTCGACCGCGCCCACCTCCCACGCCTGCTGGGCCCGGTCGGCGACCTGGTCCAGGGAGAGGGTGTAGGCGTCGGCGTCGGTGCGGCGCTGTGCGAAGGCGCAGAAGCGGCAGCCGGTGTAGCAGACGTTGGTGAAGTTGATGTTCCGCGTGACGATGTACGTCACGTCGTCGCCGACGACCGACCTGCGGACGTCGTCGGCGATCCGGGTGAGCGCGTCCAGCGCCGGGCCGTCGGCGTGCAGCAGCGCCAGCGCCTCGTCGTCGGTCAGCCGGGTCGGGTCGTCGGCGGCGACCCGCAGCGCCTGGCGGACGTCGGTGTCGATGCGCTCGGGCGCCATGCCGGGGGCGGCGGCCTCGCGCAGGGCGCCCCAGTCGCCGTACACCTCGTCGAAGTCGTCACGGCGGTCGGACGTGCGGCCCTCGGTGTCGATGGTGGCGTGCAGGTCGGTGCGGCCGGAGGAGACGAACGCCTCCTCGGGCTCCTGCCACGGGTGACCCTCGACCACGGCGTCGGTGCGGGCCAGGCCGGTCTCGGGGTCGGCGAGCGCCCGTACGTGCGGCAGCAGCCGGGGGTCCATCCAGGGCTCGCCGCGCTGCACGAACTCGGGGTAGACGCACAGCCGTTCCCGCAGCTCGAAGCCGGCGTCCGCCGACTGCCGCGTCAGCTCCTCGATCTGCGGCCAGGGGCGTTCGGGGTTGACGTGGTCGATGGTGAGCGGGGAGACGCCGCCCCAGTCGTCGATGCCGGCCGCGATCAGGCGGGCGTACTCGCCCTCGACGAGGTTGGGCGGGGCCTGGATGTTGCCGGCCGGGCCCATGATGAGCCGGGCCACCGCGACCGCCGCGACCAGTTCGTCCAGCTCGGCGTCCGGCATGCCGCGCATCGCGGTGTCCGGCTTCGCGCGGAAGTTCTGGATGATCAGTTCCTGGATGCCGTGGTAGGAGCGAGAGACACGGCGGAGCGCGAAGAGGGACTCGGCGCGCTCCTCGTACGTCTCGCCGATGCCGATGAGGATCCCGGAGGTGAAGGGGACCGAGGAACGGCCGGCGTCCTCCAGAACGCGCAGCCGGACGGCGGGTTCCTTGTCGGGGGAGCCGTGGTGCGGGCCGCCGGGCTCGGACCACAGGCGGGTGGCGGTCGTCTCCAGCATCATGCCCATCGACGGGGCGACGGGCTTGAGGCGCTGGAAGTCGGTCCAGGTCATGACGCCCGGGTTGAGGTGCGGGAGCAGGCCCGTCTCCTCCAGGATGCGGATGGAGATGGCGCGGACGTAGGCGATGGTGTCGTCGTAGCCGTGCGCGTCCAGCCACTCGCGGGCCTCGGGCCAGCGGTCCTCCGGCTTGTCGCCGAGGGTGATGAGGGCTTCCTTGCAGCCGAGGGCCGCGCCCTTGCGGGCGATGTCGAGGACCTCGTCCGGGGACATGAACATGCCGTGGCCCGCGCGGCGGAGCTTGCCGGGGACGGTGACGAAGGTGCAGTAGTGGCACTTGTCCCGGCACAGCCGGGTGAGGGGGATGAAGACGCTCTTGGAGTACGTGATCACGCCGGGGCGGCCGGCCGCCGCGAGGCCCGCGTCACGCACCCGGGCGGCGGACGCGGCGAGGTCGTCGAGGGCCTCGCCGCGGGCCTGGAGCAGTACGGCCGCCTCGGAGACGTCGAGCGCGACGCCGTCCCGGGCGCGTTTGAGGGCGCGACGCAGGGAGTTCTCGGTCGGGCCGGTTCCAGGGGTCGCGGGAGTCGTCATTCTTTGAGCATACGTTCGAGATTTGCGGGGTCGGGGAGGGTTCGGGGTGGTGCTGTGCGCTGCCGGGTGCGGGTGCGTCGTAGCTGGTCGCGCAGTTCCCCGCGCCCCTGGGTGGGCTGCCTGCCCGCCCCTTTAGAGGTACTCGGCATACTCGTCCAGCACCCGCAGAACCTCGGTCTCCCCCGCCGGAGGCAGCTGTACGACGACCTCCTCGATGCCCAACTCGGCGTAGTGCGAGAGCTTGCCGGGGCTGGGGAACACCGCGTAGGGCACGACCTGGAGCGTGTCGGGGTCGCGGCCGGCGTCGGTCCAGACGGCGCGCAGCCGGGGGAGAGTTTCGGACAGTCCGCGGCCGCCGATCGGCATCCATCCGTCGGCGTACTCGCTGATGTGCGTGAACAGCTTCGGCCCGGCCGCGCCGCCGATGAGCGTGCGGGGGCCGTTGACCTTCGGCGCACGCGGCTTCTGTACGGGTTTGGGGTAGGCGAAACTGGCACTCACCGCCCCGAACTCCCCCTCGTATGCGACGGGTTCGTCGGTCCACAGGGCCCGCATCAGGGCCATCCGGTCACGGACGAGTTCGCGGCGCGTGGCCCACTCGACGCCGTGGTCGGCGGCCTCCTCCACGTTCCAGCCGAAGCCGAGGCCGAGGGTGAACCGCCCGCCCGACAGGTGGTCCAGGGTCGCGATCTGCTTGGCCAGGTCGATCGGGTCGTGCTGGGCGACCAGGGTGATGCCGGTGCCCAGGCCGAGCCGTTCGGTCACCGCGGCGGCCTGGCCGAGGGCGACGAAGGGATCGAGGGTGCGGCCGTACTCGGGCGGCAGCTCGCCGCCCGCCGGGTACGGCGTCGTCCGGTCGACCGGGATGTGGGTGTGCTCGGGCAGATACAGCCCGGCGAACCCCCGCTGCTCCAGCTCACGGGCGAGCCGGACGGGGGCGATGGTCTCGTCGGTGAGGAAGATCGTGGCGGAGATACGCATGGGTGCATCTGTACCGCGCCGAAGTCGCAATGTCCATACCGACCAGTCGGCCTAAAATCGCCTCTCCGCGGCTTCGTCAGCTGACCATCGGCTGACGATTCCCTTCCCTTGCCCGACAGTTCACGGCTGAATACGAGGGTTGCACGCACCACCCCTGCACCACCACGCCCTGTCATCCACGACGACCTGGGGAGCAGCAGCATGTGCGAGGACGACCACGGCGGCCTGGGAAGACGCGCATTGTTCGTGACGGGTGCGGCGGCCGCGCTTACGTTGGGAAGCGTGAGCTTCTCTCGCGGCCCCGCCGAAGCGGCCGAGAACACCGAGACCCGGACGGTACGCGGCACGCTGCCCACCGGCGGCCCCGACTTCGCCTATCTGCCCCTGGAGATCCCGGACGGCATACGGGAGATCAAGGTCGCGTACACCTACGACAAGCCTTCCGTGCCGGCCGGCACTCCGGGCAACGCCCTCGACATCGGCATCTTCGACAACCGCGGCACCGAGCTCGGCGGCAAGGGCTTCCGCGGCTGGTCCGGCGGCGCCCGCACGGAGTTCTTCATCCGCGCCGACGACGCGACGCCGGGCTACATCCCGGGGCCGGTGCGCGAGGGCACCTGGCACATCGTGCTCGGCCCGTACACGGTGGCGCCGCAGGGCCTCGACTACGAGGTCACGATCACCCTGACGTACGGCGAGCAGGCCGAGGCCGTGGAGCCGACCTACCCGCCGGAGCGGGCCAAGGGCCGGGGCCGCGCCTGGTACCGGGGCGACTGCCACCTGCACTCCTGGTACTCGGACGGCCGCCGCACCCCCGCGGAGATCGCCGCGCTGGCCCGCGAGGCCGGCCTGGACTTCATCAACAGCTCGGACCACAACACTCACTCGGCGCACCCGCACTGGGCCGACGAGGCCGGCGACGACCTGCTGGTGATGCTGGGCGAGGAGGTCACGACGCGCAACGGCCATGTGCTGGCGCTCGGCGTCGAGCCGGGGACGTTCATCGACTGGCGCTACCGGGCGCGCGACAACCGCTTCGGCAGGTTCGCCCGCCAGATCCGCCGCGCCGGCGGCCTGGTCGTGCCCGCCCACCCGCACGCCACCTGCGTCGGCTGCAACTGGAAGTTCGGCTTCGACGAGGCGGACGCGGTCGAGGTCTGGAACGGCCCGTGGACGCCGGACGACGAGGTGGCCCTGGCGGACTGGGACGGCACGCTGGTGGCGTCCGTGCGCGACAAGGGCCGCGGCTGGATCCCCGCGATGGGCAACAGCGACGCCCACCGCAGCCCGGACCCGGTCGGCTCCCCGCAGACGGTGGTCCTCGCCGACGACCTCACCCGCGAGGCGATCCAGGAGGGCATCCGCGCGGGCCGCTCCTACGTCGCCGAGTCCAAGAACGTCTCCCTCACCTTCACGGCCTCGGGCGGGCGCGCCGAACAGGCGGGCATCGGCGAGCGGTTGGAGGTCGGCAGGGAAACCCCGGTCACGGTCCGCCTGGAGGTCTCGGGCGCCCCCCGCTGCACGGTCCGCCTCGTCACGGACCAGGGCGTCCTGTTCACCAGCGCTCCCCTGCCGGTGTCCGGCTCGGGCGTCGTGGAGTGGCGTACGACCCCGTCGTACGCGGCCTACGTCCGCGCCGAACTGCGCCACGAGGCGGCGGTGGGCCCCCTGCCGGGCGCCCTCGCGGCCTTCACCAACCCGATCTTCCTGGGCCGCTCATAGCCTGCGCGGGGCACCGCTCGGGCCGGCTCACCGTGCCGGGCGGTGACCCGGCCCTCAGTCCGTCGAGGTGTCCCCCAGGTCGGCGACCACGGCCGCGTGGTCGGACGGCCAGGTGCCGTCGACCGGGCCGTCTCCCGCGCGGCGCACGGCGCGTACACGGCCGAGTCCGCCCGGACCGGGCGGGCCGACGTGTATGTAGTCGATCCGGCCGCCCGGCCCCGGGCCGGCCGGGACATGGGCGTTGGCGCGGTCCCAGGTGAGAGCGGGGGCGGCCGGGTCGGCGTACCGCCAGGCGTCGAGGAAGACCTGCCCGGGCACGACCGGGGCGGTGCCGTGGCCGCCGAACAGACGGAGCTCGTCGGACTCCGGCAAGGCGTTGAAGTCGCCGGTGACGATCGCCGGAAAAGGGGTGTCCACCCCGTTCTCCGCGATGAACTCGGCGAGGGCCGTGACCTGGCGGCAGCGCACGGCCGAGCCGTCCGGGGCGGACGTGAGGTGGGTGGTGAAGAACGGGATGTCGTACGACGGGGCCGAGAGGCGGGTGAAGAGGGCCAGGCGGCCGTCGTCGACGTCGGCGGGGGCGGGCAGTCGCAACGTGCGCCGGTCGGTCACCGGCCAGCGGCTCAGCACGGCGTTGCCGATGTCGACGGTGGGGTCGCCGATGCGCCGGCGCCAGCGCTCGGGGGCGGGCGAGGGGGCCCAGACCCAGTGCATGCCCAGCTCGCCGGCCAGCCACTCGGCCTGGTTCCCGCCGCCGGCCGCCCATACCTCCTGGAGACCCACGACGTCGGGGCGCAGCTCGCGCAGCTCGGTCACGATGGCCTTCTGCCGTGTCTCCCAGGGCCCGAAGCGCCACCACAGGTTCCAGGTCACGACCCGCATCGGAAGCCACCCGCTCTCGTCACGCCGTGTGGGCGACCATTGAAGCAACAGTTCGAGGGCCGCGCCCCCGTACCCGGCAGAAGTCAGGAGACCCACAGGCATGTCCCGCCTCACCGAGCTCAGGTTCCGCGCCGCCACCGCGTTCCAGCGCCATGTCGGCAACCCTGTGCTGCGCCGACTTCCCCTCCAGACGGTCCTGGAGACCACCGGCCGTGTCTCGGGCCTGCCCCGGCAGACACCGGTGGGCGGCAGCCGGGTCGGTGACTCCTTCTGGCTGGTCTCGGAGTTCGGTGACCGGTCCCAGTACATCCGCAACATCAAGGCCGATCCGCGGGTGCGGGTGCGGATAAAGGGCCGCTGGCACACCGGAACGGCCCAGCTGCTCCCCGACGACGACCCGGTCGCGCGGCTGCGCCGCCTGCCCCGCTTCAACAGCACGGCCGTGCGGGCCCTCGGGACGAATCTGCTGACGGTCCGGGTGGACCTCACCGGCTGACACGCACGGCGCGGGTCAGCCGGCCCGCACCCGCTCGCACAGCTCGATCACCAGCCGGACGACGTCCCACGGCGCCCGCAGCGTCGGGAAGTGGTCGCACTCCGGGTGCCGGACCAGCCGACAGCCGGGGATGCGGGCGGCCATCGCCTCGTTGCAGCGGATCACCTCGGACTGGTCCTGCTCACCCAGGAGGAGCGTGCAGGGCAGGTCGAGTTCGCCGAGCCGGTCGAAGGCGGGGGCGCCCGCGATCTCGTGGCCGTACGTCGTGAACCACGCCGGGATCGCCGCCCGCAGCCGGGCCTCGGCCGCCGTGTCCGGGTCGGGGCCGGCCGCGCCCCACACCCGCAGCGCGAGCGCGACCAGGCCGTCGAGGTCCCCGGCGCCGGCCAGCCGGCCGATCTCCTCGGTGATCTCGGGCACCTCCAGGCCCTCGTATCCGGCGACGCCCGGCGTGAACAGGCCCAGCGCGGCCACCCGTCCGGGGTCGCTCAGGGCCAGGTCGATGGCGGTCCTGGCACCCATGCTGGTGCCGGCCAGGACCACCCGGGGCAGGTCGAAGTGGTCCAGGACGCCACGGAGGTCGTCCAGCTGGGCGTAGGGCGTCGTGGGTGCCGGGGAGCGCCCGAAGCCGCGGGCGTCGTACCGGATCACCCGGTGGTGTCCGGCGGCCAGGCCGGGCAGGACGGGCTCCCAGAGCCGGGAGTCCCCGACGCCCGAGTGCAGCAGCACCACGGGCGGCCCCGCCCCGTCCGCACCGGTGTCGTCCGCCCAGACCTCGCCGCCCTTGACCTGCACCAGTTGTCCCATACGGCAGACTCTGCCCGCGTTGCCGAACCGGCGACAGCCACCGGCCGGTCAATCGGCGGGGCTCAGCCCGGCCACACGATGGCCTGCACCTCGCTGTAGGCGTGCAGGGCGTAGGAGCCGACGTCGCGTCCCACTCCGCTCTGCTTGAACCCGCCGAAGGGCGCCTCCATGTTGCGGCCGACGGTGTTGACGCCGACGCCGCCGGCCCGCAGTCGCCGCGCGATCCGGAAGGCGCGGGCGACGTCGCCGGACCAGACGTAGTCGATCAGTCCGTACTCCGTGTCGTTGGCCAGCGCGATGCCCTCTTCCTCCTCGTCGAAGGGGATCACGCACACGACCGGCCCGAAGATCTCCTCCCGGGCGACCCGCATGTCGTTCGTGCAGTCCGCGAGCAGCGTCGGCGCCACGTAGAAGCCCCGCTCGTACGGCGGCCGTTCACCGCCCGCCACCACCACGGCGCCTTCCTTGCGGCCCGTCTCCACGTACGACTCCACCCGGTCCCGGTGCTCGGCCGAGATCACCGGCCCGACGACCGTGGACGCCTCCCGCGGATCGCCGACCTTCAACCGGCCCGCGTATGCGACCAGTTGCTCGACGAGGCGGTCGTGGACGCCCCGCTGCGCCAGCACCCGCGTGGGCGCGGTGCAGATCTGCCCGCTGTAGAAGGAGAACGTCGTCCCGATCCCGGCGACCGCCGAGCCGATGTCCGCGTCGTCGAGGACGACGGCGGCGCCCTTCCCGCCGAGCTCCATCAACTGCCGTTTCATGTCCCGCCCGCACGCCTCGGCGATGCGCCGGCCGACGGCCGTGGAGCCGGTGAAGCTGACCATGTCGACGTCCGGGGACGACACGGCGGCCTCCCCGACCTCGACCGACCTGCCGGAGACGACGTTCACGACCCCCGGCGGTACCCCGGCCGCCTCCAGCGCCTCCGCCATCCGGTAGACGGACAGCGGGTCCTGCGGCGCCGGTTTCACGACCACGGTGTTGCCCATGGCGAGCGCGGGCGCGATCTTGCCGGCCGGGTTGGCCCACGGGTTGTTGTAGGAGGTGATGCAGGTGACCACTCCGACGGGCTGCCGCACGGCCAGCGCACCCATCACGCCGGCCTTCCCCATCGGCCCCGCGTCGTTGATCTGCGGCGCGACGGCCCACTCGGCGGGCTCCACGCGCGCGTAGCGCCGGAACCGGGCCGCCCCGACACCGACCTGCATGCCCCGGGCCGTGCCCGTGGTCGCGCCGGTCTCGGCCTGGGCGAGTTCGGCGTACGGTCCGAGGTGGCCGTGGATGATGTCCGCCGCCCGTGCCAGCACGGCCGCCCGCTCCTCCGGCGCCGTGCGCGACCACGGCCCGAAGGCCTCGCGGGCCGCGGCGCAGGCCGCGAGCACCTGGTCCCGGGAGGCTTCGGGAGCCCCTCCCACGGTCTCCTCCGTCGCCGGATCGATCACGGGATAGTGACCACCGTCCGGCTCCACCCACGAGCCCCCGACGAACAACCGCTGCCGGTCGGATCCTTCGAAGCTCACCTGGTGGCCACCGTCCTGGTGTCCCGCCCCGAGCGCAGCACCCGCCCCGGCACGGCCCCGCTCACCACGTCGTCCCGGATCGCCTCGACACCGTTGACCCACACAGCCCGCACCCCGATCGCCCTGGAGTCCAGCCGCGGGCTGTCGCCCGGCAGGTCGTGCACCAAAGTGGCCGTGCCGGCGTCGATCCGCTCCGGGTCGAAGAGGACCAGGTCCGCATGGAAGCCCTCCTGGATCCGGCCGCGTTCGCGCAGCCCGAAGAGCCGCGCGGGGTCGTCGGTCAGCATCTTGACGGCCTGCTCCAGGCTCGTGAGCCTGCGCCCGCGCAGACAGTCCCCGAGGAACCGGGTCGTGTACGGCGCCCCGCACATCCGGTCCAGATGCGCCCCGGCGTCGGAGCCGCCCAGCATGACGTCGTCGTGCTGCCATGCCTCGGCGCGCAGCGCCCAGGACGCGGGGTCGTTGTCGGTGGGCATCGGCCACAGGACCGTACGCATCTCGTCGGCGGCGCAGATCTCCACCATGCACTGGAAGGGTTCCTGGCCGCGTTCGCGGGCGATGTCCTCCACGACCCGGCCGCTCAGTCCGCGGTTGGCGTCGCTGTAGGTGTCGCCGATGACGTACCGCCCGAAGTTCGTCAGCCGCCGGAAGACGCCCGCCTCCTTGGACGAGGCGTGCCGCAGCAGCTCCGCCCGCACCTCCGGCTCGCGCAGCCGGGCGATCCGCTCGGGCACGGGCAGCCCGAGGACCGGGCCCCAACCGGGGATCAGGTTGAGCGCGCAGAAGGTGCCGAGCGACATGTTCATCGGCGTGAGGATCGGCATGGTCAGCGCCACGACCCGGCCGCCGGCCTTGCGTGCCCGCTCACTGGCCAGCAACTGCCGGGGCACCCGCTCCGGCACGGCCGAGTCGATGGTCAGCACGTTCCAGTTCAGCGGCCGTCCGGCGGCGGCACTCATCTCCACGAACAGCTCGATCTCGGCGTCGCTGAACTGGTCGAGACACCCGGCGACGATGGCCTCGATCTGCGTCCCCTCGTGCTCCCCGACGGCCTTCGACAGCGCGAGCAGTTCGGCGGGCCCGGCGTGCCGCGAGGCCACCGGTTTCCCGTCGCCGTCGGAGTGGGTGGACGACTGGGTGGTGGAGAACCCCCAGGCCCCGGCGTCCATGGCGTCGTGCAACAGCCGCACGATCTCGGCGAGTTGCTCCTCACTGGGCTGCCCGCCGACCGCGTCGGCTCCCATGACGTACCGCCGCAGCGCGCAGTGCCCCACCATGAACCCCGCGTTGACCGCGATCCGCCCTTCGAGCGCGTCCAGATACTCCCCGAAGGAGTTCCAGCTCCAGGGCGCCCCTTCTTCGAGGGCGACCAGCGACATCCCCTCGACCTTGGACATCATCCGCCGCGTGTAATCCGCGTCCCCGGGACGCCCCGGATTCAACGGCGCCAACGTGAACCCACAGTTCCCACCGGCCACCGTGGTCACCCCGTGGTTGAGGGAGGGGGTGGCATAGGGGTCCCAGAAAAGCTGGGCGTCGTAGTGGGTGTGCGGATCGACGAACCCCGGAGCGAGAACGAGCCCCGCGGCGTCCTCGCTGGTACGGGATCCCTCGGTGACGGTTCCTATGACGGCGATACGGCCGTCGCGTATGCCGACGTCGGCGGTGAAGGCGGGCGCGCCGGTTCCGTCGACAACGGACGCACCCTTGATGACGTGATCGAGCATTGGCTCACCTCTTGGTATGCGGCGGAACTGCTTACCCAGGGGCGCGGGGAACTGCGCGACCAGCCACGAACTCACCCGCACCCGCCGACGGAGATCACACGGCAGCCCGGAACCGCGAAGTCCGGTGAACGGGATCCGTGTCGATCTTCGGAATGACGTGCTCCCCGATCAGCCGGATCGTCTGCAACGTCTCCTCCTTCGGCACCCCCACCGGCAACCCGAAGCTCAACTGATCCGCCCCGGCCTGCTCCCACCGCTTGCACTGCGTGAGCACCTCGTCCGGATCACCGCAGATCAGCAGTTCCTCCTCGATCAGCAGCTCCACGAACTCCGGCGTGTACTCGGGCAGCGTCTCCGGCCAGACCGGGAATCCCTCGGGCCGCGGGAAGGTGTCGTGGTACCGGAACACCAGCGACGGCAGATAGTGCAGCCCGCCGTTCACCGCGATCCGGATGGCCTCGTCGTGCGTCGGCGCGCAGATCGCCGTGGTCGTCACCATGACGTTGTCGTTGACGAAGTCCCCGATCGGCTCCGCGTTCACGACCGCCGTCTTGTACTGCTCCAGCACCCACTCCATGTCGGAGACCTTCTGGATGCTGAAGCCGAGCACCCCGAGCCCCTTGCGGGCGGCCATCGCGTACGACGGCGGCGACCCGGCGGCGTACCACATCGCCGGATGCGACTTCCCGTACGGCTTGGGCAGGACCTTGCGCGGCGGCAGCTGCCAGTGTTTGCCCTGGAAGCCGACGTACTCGTCCTGGAGCCACATCTTGGGGAACTCGGCGATCGTCTCTTCCCAGATCTCCTTGGTGTAGTTCATATCGGTCACGCCCGGTATGAACCCGAGGATCTCGTGCGAGCCGGCACCGCGGCCGCTGCCGAACTCGAAGCGGTTCTCGCTCAGATGGTCGAGCATCGCGACCTTCTCGGCGACCTTCACCGGATGGTTGACCTGGGCCAGCGGGTTGAAGATGCCGGATCCCAGATGGATCCGCTCGGTCGCGTGCGCGAGGTACCCGAGGAACACGTCGTTGGCGGAGAGATGCGAGTACTCCTCCAGGAAGTGGTGCTCGGAGGCCCACGCGTACTTGAAGCCTGACTTGTCCGCCTGGATGACGTACTCGGTCTCCTCCATCAGCGCCTTGTGCTCCGCGAGCGGATCGGTCTCGGCGCGCTTGCCCACGTATCCCTGTACAAAGAGCCCGAATTCCAAGGCGGTTCACCGTCCCCGGTATCGAAGTTTTCTGACGCTCCGTCAGTTTTGAACGACTGTGGCACCCCCCGCATGGAGGGTCAATACCTGATGGTCAGTCAGATGACGCTGACCCCCGCCAGCCACCCGCCGTCGATCACGAACGGCTGTCCGGTGATGTAGGAGGAGTCCTCGGACGTCAGGAACAGCGCCAGCCGCGCCACCTCCTGCGGCCTCCCGATCCGGCCGAGCGGCACGAGCTTGCGATACAGGCCGTCCAGGGCCCGGCTCGTCTCCTCCGCGTCCGCCTCCGGGTCCAGCTGCGCCGGGTTGGACATCGCGGTGTCGATCGCGCCGGGGCACATGGCGTTGACCCGGATGCCGCGCGGCGCCAGCTCCAGCGCGGCGACGCGGGTGAGACCGAGGATGGCGTGCTTGGTCGCGGCGTACGTCCCCACGGCCGCCATGCCCGTGACGGCCGTGTAGGAGGCGGTGTTGACGATCGTGCCGCCGTCCTCCATCTCGGGAGCCACGGTCTTCATACCGAGGAAGCAGCCGACCTGGTTGACCCGCACGACCTGCATGAACTCCTCCAGCGGCGTGTCGACGAGGGAGTTGAACCGCAGGATGCCGGCGTTGTTCACGAGCCCGTCGACCCGGCCGTACGCCTCCTTGGCGGCCGCCAGCGCGGCGCGCCAGTCCTCCTCGCTGCCGACGTCGAGGTGGACGTACAGCGCCCCCAGCTCCTTGGCCAGCGCCCCGCCCTGGTCGTCCAGCACATCGGCGACCACGACGTTCGCGCCCTCGGCCACGAACAGCCGCGCCTCCTGCTCGCCCTGTCCGCGCGCGGCGCCCGTGACGATGATCGTCCGTCCGTCCAGCTTGCCCATGACTCTCCCTAGTCGAGGCGGGGCGCGACCTCGGCCCCGAACGCGGTGATCTGGTCGACGAGCTCGCTGCGGCCACGGCTGCGGAACCGCACCTGGATCTGGTCCACCCCCATCGCCCGGTACGCCCGCAGCGACTCGGCGAGGGCGTCCGGCGTCCCGGTCAGCGTCCGGCGCCCGACGTCCCACGCGGGCGTGCCGACGTACAGGGGCTCGACGATGGCGCCGACGGTGTACGGCCCCTCGATGCCCGCCTCCTGCCTGAGCCGCCGGATCCGGGCGATCTGGGCGGGCAGCCGGTCGCGCGGGTCGCCCTGCGGCAGCCACCCGTCGCCCTTCAGCGCGGCCCGGCGCACGGCGGCCGGCGAGGATCCACCGACCCAGACCGGGACGCGCTCCTGGGCGGGGCGGGGCAGCTGGCCGAGGCCCTCGAAGTCGTAGAGTTTGCCGTGGTGTTCGGGGAACTCCTCCGGTCCGAGGGCGGCGCGCAGGGCGTCGATCGACTCGTCGAGGACAGATCCGCGCCGCTCGAAGTCGACGCCGAGCACCTCGAACTCCTCGCGCACATGCCCGGCCCCGACGCCGAGGATCAGCCGCCCCGCGCTGAGGTGGTCGAGGGTGGCGTACTGCTTGGCGCTGAGCAGGGGGTGGCGCAGGCCGACGACCGCGACATGGCTGAGCAGGCGTACCCGCTCGGTGGCCGCCGCGAGGAAGGCGAGGGTGGCGACCGGGTCGTACCAGACCGTGCTCATCGCGGAGGCCAGGCGGCGCGGGATGGCGACGTGGTCGCAGGTGGCGACGTAGTCGAAGCCGGCGCGGTCGGCGGCGCGGGCCAGGGCGACGAGGTCGTCGGGTCCGGCGCCCGCCTCCCACGGCTCCGCGTACATCGTGCTCTGCGACTGGACGGGGAGCTGCATCCCGAACAGCGTCCGTCCGTCCGGCGGGACTTGGATGACCACACGCCCTCCTCGATCTGACGGTCCGTCACATTCATGCTCGGGCGCCATCGTCCGGTCTGGCGGCGCAACAGACAAGGGGTGGGGCGGATCCCGGCGCGAGGGGGCCTCGCCGTATCCCCGCCGTGCCCGGATTGTCGCGATCTTCGTGCGATTGACCGGGGGTTGTCGCGCTCATGTCTCAGGGGTGTCACCGGGTGAGGGCGGCCCGAGGGCAGCTCGTACTGGGTGGCGGCGGCCCGGGAAGTCCGGGCGCCGAGACACGGGGAGACACCGAGATGATCCGCAACCGCTTCGCCGCGATCGCCGCCACCACCGCCGCCGCGGCCCTGCTGCTGACCGCCTGCAACGCCGCCGACGACGCCGCCTCCGCGGCCCGCGAGGGCGCCGGATCCGCCCTGCAGAGCCTGAACTTCGGCAGCGGTACGGCCAAGCAGAACAACGCGGCCCCCGGCACCGGCGACTGGGCGACCGGTCCGGGCAAGCCCGCGAGCAAGCCGGCCGCCAAGAAGTGGGTGCAGCTGAGCGCGTCGTCCGCGGGCGACCTGAACCCGGTCGTGGTCAACGGCGCCGGGTTCACCCTCTACCGCTTCGACAAGGACACCGCCGACCCGTCCAAGTCGAACTGCTCCGGCGAGTGCGCCACCACCTGGCCGCCGGTTCTGGTCGCCCCTGGCGGCAAGATCTTCGTGGACGGCGTGCACAAGTCCGACGTCGGCGTGGTCAAGCGCGACGACGGCAACCTCCAGGTCACCATCGGCGGCTGGCCGGTCTACCGCTTCAGCAAGGACCTCAAGCCCGGCGACACCAACGGGCAGGGCGTGGGCGGCACCTGGTTCGGCGTGACGCCGGACGGACAGAAGGCGGGCGCCGCCGCCGAGGAGCCGGAGCAGGGCGGCGGCACCGCCGCCCCGGCGAGCAGCGTCACGCTCTCGGACGAGATCAACTTCGGCGACCCCTCCGAGGGCCTGGCCGGCGCCGGCTGCCAGAACGTCGGCCGGGACGACTCCGCCTCCTCCCTCCAGGCATCCGGTGCCCTGAAGATCTGGTCCGAGAAGGACTGCAAGGGCGAGTCCAAGGTGGTGCAGGGCAACATCGCCGACCTGAACTCGGTCGGCTTCGACAACAGGATCTCGTCGGTGTTCCTCGGCTGAGGCCCCCGGCGCGGCCATGGGCCGCGGTCCCCCACCGGGGGCCGCGGCTCCCTCACGCCCCGCCCGGCCAGAGCCCGTCGTCCGTCAGCCCCAGCAACTCGATCGCGTTGCGCCGTACGATCCGGTCGACCACGTCGGCGTCCAGGTGCCCCATCTGCGCCTCGCCGACCTGGCGGGACTCCGGCCAGGTCGAGTCGGAGTGGGGGTAGTCGGTCTCGTAGAGCACGTTGCCGACGCCGATGGAGTCGAGGTTCCTCAGCCCGAAGGCATCGTCGAAGAAGCAGCCGTAGACGTGGTCGGCGAACAGCTCGGACGGCGGTCGGTGCACCTTGTCGGCGACCCCGCCCCAGCCCCGGTTCTCCTCCCAGACGACGTCGGCGCGCTCCAGGATGTACGGGATCCAGCCGATCTGGCCCTCGGCGTACATGACCTTGAGATTCGGGAAGCGCTCGAACTTGCCGCTCATCAGCCAGTCGACCATCGAGAAGCAGCAGTTGGCGAAGGTGATCGTCGAACCGACGGCGGGCGGCGCGTCGGCGGAGGTGGAGGGCATCCGGCTGGAGGAGCCGATGTGCATGGCGACGACCGTGCCGGTCTCGTCGCAGGCGGCGAGGAAGGGATCCCAGTAGTCGGTGTGCACGGACGGCAGCCCGAGGTGCGGGGGTATCTCGGAGAAGGCGACGGCCCGTACACCCCGGGCCGCGTTGCGGCGGACCTCGGCGGCGGCCAGCTCGGCGTCCCACAGCGGGATGAGGGTGAGCGGGATCAGCCGCCCGCGCGCGTCGGGCCCGCACCACTCCTCCACCATCCAGTCGTTGTACGCCCTGACGCCCAGCAGGCCCAGCTCGTGGTCCTGCGCCTCGGTGAAGGTCTGGCCGCAAAAACGCGGGAAGGTCGGGAAGCAGAGCGCCGACTGGACGTGGTTGACGTCCATGTCCGCCAGCCGGGAGGGCACGTCGAACGATCCCCGGCGCATCTGCTCGTAGGTGATGACCTCCAGCTTGATCTCGTCCCTGCTGTAGCCCACGGCGGTGTCGAGGCGGGTCAGGGGCCGGTGCAGGTCCTCGTACACCCACCAGTCGCCGATCGGCCCGTCGTCGCCCGGCCGTCCCATGACGGGCTTGAACCGCCCGCCCAGGAAGGTCATTTCCTTCAGCGGCGCGCGGACTATGCGCGGTCCGATGTCCTGGTACTTCTTCGGGAGCCGGTCCTGCCACACCGTGGGCGGCTCCACCGTGTGGTCGTCGACGGAGATGATCAGGGGAAACGTCGTCTCGGTGTCCATGACCCTCACGGTAGCGCCGATCTGACGGTCCGTCAGCTGCGTGGTGATACACCCCGCCGTGCGAAGAGCTCGTGAGGACCTTGTGATATCCCGCGCGCCTGGCTGTGATCAGCCTCTCCCCGGCTGACGCATCTGCCATGAACAAGGCAAACTGGCGGAGATGTAAACGGGCCCTAGGGGGACTGCGATGGACGGGGTACCGCGAGTGCCGGAGCAGAGGCGTCCCGGCTCCGCGCAAGATGCGGCGGCGCTGCGTTTCGGCGTGCTCGGTCCGGTGCGCGCGTGGCGCGGCGAGGAACAGCTGGCCACCGGCTCCCCCCAGCAACGCGCCCTGCTCGCCGCCCTGCTGCTGCGCGAGGGCCGTACGGCGACCGCGGCGGAGCTGATCGACGCCCTGTGGGGCGAGGAGCCGCCCTCGCAGGCGCTGGCGGCGCTGCGCACGTACGCCTCCCGGCTGCGCAAGATCCTCGACGCCGGTGTCCTGGTCAGCGAGTCCGGCGGGTACGCGGTGCGGGGGCTGCCCGAGGGCGCGCTGGACCTCGGGGTGGCGCAGGAGCTGGCGGCGGAGGCGGAGAAGGCCCGCGGCGCCGGGGATCTGTGCCAGGCGCGGGAGGTGCTCGCCCGGGCCCTGGCGCTGTGGGACGGCGAGGTGCTGGCGGGGGTTCCGGGGCCGTACGCCGAGGCCCAGCGGGTCCGCCTGGAGGAGTGGCGCCTCCAACTCCTCGAATCCCGGCTCGACATGGACCTGGAACAGGGCTGCCACGCGGAGGCGGTCTCGGAGCTGACGGCGCTGACCGCCGAGCACCCGCTGCGCGAACGGCTGCGGGAGCTGCTGATGCTGGCGCTGTACCGCAGCGGCAGGCAGGCGGAGGCGCTGGCCGTGTACGCGGACACGCGCCGGCTGCTGGCGGACGAGCTCGGCGTCGACCCGCGCCCCGGCCTCAAGGAGCTCCAGCAGCGCATCCTCCAGGCGGACCCGGCCCTCGCGGAACCGTCGGCCCCCGCCGCCGAACCGGCCGCGGTCCCGGTCCGCCCGGCACAACTCCCGGCCACGGTTCCCGACTTCACCGGCCGCGCCTCCTTCGTCTCGGAGCTCGGCGAGGTCCTCGCCTCGGCCGAGGGACGGGTGATGGCGGTGTCGGCGCTGGCGGGCATCGGCGGCGTGGGCAAGACGACGCTGGCGGTCCATGTGGCGCACCAGGCACGCTCGGCCTTCCCCGACGGCCAGCTCTACGTCGACCTCCAGGGCGCCGGCCCGCGCGCGGCGGAGCCGGAGACGGTGCTGGGCTCCTTCCTGCGGGCCCTCGGCACCGCCGACTCGGCGATCCCGGACTCCTTGGAGGAGCGGGCCGCGCTCTACCGCTCGGTGCTCGACGGCCGACGGGTGCTGGTCCTGCTCGACAACGCCAGGGATGCCGCCCAGGTACGGCCGTTGCTGCCGGGCACCGAGGGCTGCGCGGCGCTGGTGACCTCCCGGGTCCGCATGGTCGACCTCGCGGGCGCCCATCTGGTCGACCTGGACGTGATGTCCCCGGACGAGGCGCTGTCCCTGTTCACGAAGATCGTGGGCGAGGAGCGGGTGGCCTCCGAGCGGGAGGCCGCGCTGGACGTGGTCGCGGCGTGCGGCTTCCTGCCGCTGGCGATCCGCATCGCGGCGTCCCGGCTGGCGGCGCGGCGCACGTGGACGGTGTCGGTGCTGGCGGCGAAGCTCGCGGACGAACGCCGCCGACTCGACGAACTCCAGGCCGGTGACCTCGCGGTGAAGGCCACGTTCGAGCTGGGCTACGGCGCGATGGACCCCGCCCAGGCCCGAGCCTTCCGCCTGCTGGGCCTCGCCGACGGCCCCGACATCTCGCTGGCGGCGGCGGCCGCGGTGCTGGACCTGCCGGTGGACGAGACGGAGGACCTGCTGGAGGCCCTCGTCGACACATCACTGCTGGAGTCGGCGGCGCCGGGCCGGTACCGGTACCACGATCTGGTGCGACTCTACGCGCGTGCGTGCGCGGAACGGGACGAACAGCCGCCGAGCGAGCGGGACGGGGCGTTGTCCAGACTGCTGGACTTCTATCTGGCCACGACCGCGCAGGTGTACGCCATCGAGCACCCCGGGGACCGGCTGACCGACGACCTGGAGCCCACCCGCTATCCGGGGCTGAGCTTCGACGAGGGGACGGCTGCCCTCGACTGGCTGTACACGGAGGCCGGGCAACTGCTGGCCTGCGTACGGCAGGCGGCGGGAACGGAGCGGCTGCGGCGGGCGGTCGATCTGCTCTGGGCGGCGAAGGACCTGACCGAGTCCGGGGCGAACTCGCATCAGTACGAGATGACGGCGAGGGCGACCTGCGAGGCCACCCGGGCGGCCGGCCACGAACGGGCGGAGGGCAGGGCCCGTACGGTGCTCAGCGATGTGCTGCTGGTCTCCGGACGCATCCAGCCGGCCGAGCAGGAGGCCCGCGTCGCCATGGAACTCGCCGGCCTGGCGCAGGACTCCACCGCCGTCAGCTGGGTGGCCAACAACCGGGGCCTCATCTGTCTGCACGAGAGCCGGTCCGCCGACGGCAAGGTCTTCTTCGACCAGGCCCTCGAAGGTCTGCGGGCGGCGGGGAACCGGCCCTTCGAGGCCACCGTCCTGGGCAACCTGTCCCGCGCCCACCTGGGCATGGGCAACATCGCGAAGGCCGTGGAGATGGCGCGGCACGGGCTCGCCGTGCACACCGAGATCGGCCGGACGGTGCGCCTGGCCAACGGTCACTTCGCGCTCGGCGTCGCCCTGACCCGCGCGGGCCGTTACACCGAGGCGCTCAGCCAGTTCTCCGACGCCCTCGGCATCTTCAACGACCATCGGCAGCGGCTGTGGGAGGGCGTCACCCACTTCCGCATCGCCGAGGTGCACGCGGCCGACCGCCGCCCGTCGCAGGCCGCCCAGCACGCCGAACAGGCGCTCGCGCTGGGCTGTATCGGCGGTGACCGGATGCAGGGCAACGTCCTTACGCTGCTGGGGCGTTCGCTGTACGCGCTCGGCCAGGCGGACCGGGCCCGGGCGTGCTGGCGTGAGGCCCTGAGCCTGTACGAGCAGAACGGCGCCGGGGAGGCGAGCGCGGTGCGCGCCCTGCTCAGCTCGGCCACGGCCGCCTAGAACTCGGGCCGCTGACCTGGGGATTGTGAGCGTTAAGCGTTCGTTTATCTCCACCCGGCAGTCTCATACCTGTCAGACCGTCGCGTCGGGGGGCAGACGGTCGGACCCGGAGCCCGACCGATTACTGTGCGGCTCCGAACGCCCGTCCGGCGATCCGCGGGGGAATCCCCGGGCGGGCGTTCCTCACTCATCGCCGAAACAGAGGAACACGAGCCCATGAGCGACAAGAAGAAGGACGCGACCGTCTCTCCGGACAACAACGCGATGCCGAGCGAGCCGGCCGCCGCGGACCCGAAGATCACCACCCTGAACAACGCCATGCCCAGCGAGCCGGCCGGCGCCGACGAGGAGATCACCACGCTCAACAACGCCATGCCGGCGGGACCCGCGAAGCTGAAGCTGAACGACAAGTAGGCCTCATCGCACGGGGATCGGCCGCGGCGGCTCGGAGGGGGAGCCACCGCGGCCGACGTGTGTCCGGCGAGCACCGGCGCCCGCGAGGTTCGCCGTGAGGCCGGCGCCAATGGCGTGTCTCGTCGTGAGGTCGGCGCAATGGCGTGTCCCCGCGGCCTCTGTGCCTCAATGGACCACCCGGCCAACCTCGACCGCATCGACGCCCTGCTCTGGTGCGCCCTCGCGGTGGTCATGGCCGAGACCCCGGCCACCTGGCGCAACCGCCCCGGCGCGACCCCGGCCCTCCTCCCGGCCCAGCCCAAACGTCCCCGCCACGGCCCACAGCGCGTCGGCGCCGCCGGGTGATCCTTCTTCCAGGGCCTTCTCCGGAGACTCTGCGTGATCGGCCGCCACTGCCGTACCGTGGGCACGGCCACGGAGGATCACGGACGATGACCGCACAGCCCTTCGAGCCCGATGGGCCGCTCATCCCCCGCCGGAGCGCACACCCGCCGCTCTCCGGATCGCTCTGTCGCAGGTCGCGCCACACCGGCCGGCCCAGATGGAGAGCGGTGGAGATCGCCCGCAACCCGGCCACAGCCGCTCCGCTCCGAGCCGCAGAGTACACAGCGCACACCGCCGACCGGGACGACCCCGCTTGGCGGGCCGCGATGGACGAGATCCGTGTCCTGCATACCGAGGTCCAGGAGTCCCTGAATAGTGGCTGACTGGCGCTGGGAGTACGACCCGGGGTGAAGGCGTTCAGACCGCTTACGTGCCAGGGGGCATGTTCAGGTTTGCGTTCTGCTGGGGTCCGTGGTTGTGCGGGGCAAACCGTGGCTGTTGCCGTCGCTACTGCTGTCAGGAGTCGGGAGGCGGTGCTGGTGCCATTGCTCGCTCCGCCGGTCACCGCCGAGTTTGTCGGGCCACTGTGTATGCGGTGGGGCCGGTAGGCCCTGTCCCTGTGCCGTCGAGCATGTCCAGGACCTCGAAGCCGGCGCCCTCCGCGTAGCGTTCGAGCTCCTGGGGGAACAGGACGCGTCTGCGGATCTCGTCTCGGGCCTCGTCGCCCGAGGGGAGCATCCAGTGCCGGTGCATGGTGTTGATCTGGGTCCGCAGGTCCCACGTGTGGCGGATGGTGACGGTCGCGGATCCCGTCGGGGTGTCGACCGTGGCGGTGGTCGGCTCGGTCCGGGTGATCGGGGCGACGGGGGAACACAGCACGAGCAGCGCTCCCGGCCGGGCATGGGCGGCGAAGGTGGCGAAGACCTGGCTGATCGCCTCGTTGTCGTGCACGTAGGCGAGGCTGTTGCCCATGCAGGTCACCACGTCCATGCGGCTGCCGAGTCGTGCGGTGCGCATGTCGCCGGTGCGGATGTCCAGTTCCGGACGGGCCTGGTGGGCGTAGGCGACCAGGCCGGGCTGAAGGTCAACACCGATGCACTTGTATCGCTTGGCGAGGATCTCCAGGTCCCGGCCGGTACCGCATCCGAAGTCGACCAGGGTCCGGGCGTCCGGCCGGTGCAACTCGATCAGGGTCTGGCACATTCCGGCGCTCGTGCTGTCGGACTGGACCAAGTCGTATAGTGCCGGATCGCGGTACAGGAGGTTGGTGGCTTCCACGTGCTCGGCTTCCGTGTCGGGGCTGGTCACATGAGGCTTCGCAGTCCGACCTCCAGGGCGAGCACATCGCACAGCAGGTCGGGGACGACCGGCGCGGAGTCGGCGTTCCTCCGTGCCTCGGCGAGAGCCGTGCCGTCAACGTAGCCGAGGTTCACCAGGATGGCTTCCTTCAGCATGTCGTCCAGAATGGGCAGCCCGTGGGACCGCAGTCCCTTCTCCAGGACGGCCAGGAAGTTCTCCGGTTCGGCCGGCGCAGCCACCCACTCAGGCAGCCCGGCCCGCCGGATCCGCTCGCGGAACAGCGCCTTGCCGCGCTTGTGCTCGTGCGGTAGCTGCTCCATGAACCGCACGATCCGCGGATGCGCGAGCGGGCTCACCGGCCAGATTCCAGCCCGGAGGAAGCCAGGGTTGTGCATCCCGAACGCCATGAGGGTCGGTACGGGCAGCACCGGGATGGGAGCCAAGTGCTCGTCTACTTCGGCCAGCGCTCGGACTGCTCTGCCGCCGAGCCACGGCACGGCTTTTGGCGTCGGCAGTTCGGCCTGTGTCCTGGAGTGGTGGGCGTTGATCTCGTCCCCGCCGCTGCCCGTGAACATAACCTCGCACCGCAGGGCGGCTGCTTGCTCGCGCACGACGTCGAACGCCTCCTGGTAGAAAGCCCCCGCAGGATCGTGCGGCCTGCGCAGGGCGCGTACGCCTCCGGGCCAGAAGGGTGGGAGCTGCATGGCGGGAGTGGCCGTGTCCCGGAAGCCGCAGTACTCCACAAAGGCTCGGCGCCGCTCGCCCTGTTGCCTGCCAGTGCTTCCTCCCACCAGCAGGCCGAAGCTGTACACCTCGGGGAAGCGGGCTGCTTTCACGGCCAGGGCGACGTTTCCGGAGTCCGCGCCGCCGGACAGTTCGACGCCCACGCATCCGGTTGCCGTCGGCGCCTGGCGGATCACGTCTGTCAGCAACTCGTCCAGAGCAGCGAGCGGATCAACCCCGAGCCGGAGCATACGTGGCTCAAGTACGTGTTCAGCGGGCTTGGGGTAGTGGATGCTGAGTCCCGAAGGGGTGAACTTGGCCGCTGCCCGCTCGGTGAGGCGGTAGACGCCCTCGAAAAAGGTCTCGGACGTGTAGCGGTGCTGCCTCGTCAGCGTGCGGGCGACGACGCGCGGCAGCAGACGGTCGGCTCGCAGATGCGGTCGCAGCAGTGTCAGGTCCCACGAGGCGTGCAGTTCGCCGCCCTTCTCTGTCAGATAGAGCGGGGCAGTGCCGAAGACACCCGCCGACAGCCGGGCTTCCCCTGGCTCCATGGTGAGTGCGACGAAATCGGCCTCGTCCCGCTTGCACTCCTTCACGCGAATCCGTACGCGCGGTGCCCGGTCGTCGTTGACCTCCATGACCAATGTGGACAAGTTTGCGGGCTCGATCCAGCTCTGTCCGTTGACCCAACGGCCGCTCTCTGATCTCCACTTGGGCTCCTGAAGATCGGCCAGGCGCAGACGCATCGTCAGCATGTCGTCCCTTCCCGATGTCATGCGACGGGGCGGAGCCGCTTACGGCCCCGCCCCGTCTGGCGTCAGCCCTGGATCACTTGCTGCAGTGGTCGCCGTTGTTGTCGCCGCCGCCCGGCATCTTGTCGAGCAGCGCTGCCTCGACGGCCGGGACGCCGGTGATCAGATCGCCGGTGAACAGTTCGTCCACGTTCATCGTTTTCTCCCTTACGGTTTTCAGTGAACTCCGCTGCGGATGCTGCGGAGTTGGACCCGTCCGGCTGCCGGACCCTTGCGAAGAAGGCAGCCGGGCGTGGTGCCCGCGGCTTTCGGCGGCGGGCCCTCCCTCGTCACAGGTGGGGAACTGGGTGCGTGACGGGGAGGAGTCAGGCGGGTGCGGAAACGGCGGCCACGCCGAGGACGAAGCCGACCGATCCCGAGATGGTGACGACCAGGAGCTGTCCGGCGTAGCGGCCGACGGCTGCGGCCAACCGGTTCACAGCCGCTCTCCACGACTGCGCTCGTTGACCTCGCGTACTGCGGCGCTCAGCCTCGCCGACCCATCCTCACGCGCGGCGCTGCGATGCTGCGGACAGTGACACTGCGAGAACGGATTCGAACCCGACGGCAGGTCCGCACCCTCGTAGGTGTCGATCCTCAACACCCCGTCCAGGCCACGCTCCTCGGTCATCCAGGCCAGACGGGCCCGCGCTTCACTTCTCATCCCCCAGCCTTCGGACGACGGCTGCGGCGAGGTCTCGCCGCTCCCTGCTGTCTCTACGCAACCGCACGACCACGCTCAGCGGTACCGTTGCCACAGCGTCAGGACTTGAAAGCCTTGAAAGTTCGCAAAGGCATGGGGAGTTGAGGGCATGGCCAAGCGTGAACCGAACGTGACGCTCGGGCGCCTGCTCTCCGAGTGCCGTTGGACTCACCGCCAGTTCGCGCGGGCGGTGAACCGCGTCGGCACGGAGACCGGAATCCCACTGCGCTACGACGAATCGGCGGTGAGCCACTGGCTGGGCGGCACCGTCCCTCGCGGTGCGGTGCGCGCGTGCATCCTCGAAGCCCTCTCCCGCCGTCTCGGCCGCCCCGTCACCCATGCTGAGGCCGGGCTGCCCGTTCCACGCAATAGTTCCTCCGTGGCTGCGGATACCGTGGAAGGGGTGATCGACCTGGGGAGGCTGGATATGGACCCGTCCCGCCGCAGCGTCCTGGGTGCCGGCCTGTTCTCCGTGGCCGTCACCATTCCCGGCTGGCCCGATGTAGTCGGGCGTGCCGATGCCGTCCAGTCCGGCCGCACAGCACGTATCGGCATGAGCGAAGTGGACATGGTCCTCACTATGACCGAGCGTGTCTCGGAGCTGGACGATGAGTTCGGCGGCCGTCACGCACGTCCCATGGCGGCCTCGTTCATGGTCAACACCGTGGCCTCTTACCTGCGCGCCGACGCACCCGAGGACGTACGCAAGGCGATGCTGTCCGCCGCCTCGGACCTTCTCTACCTGACCGGCTACATGGCCGTGGACGAAGGGCTGCACGGTCTCGCGCAGCGCTACTACGTCAAGGCCCTGGAGCTGGCGGGCGCAGCCGAGGACCACCTGACGTACTGCACCACCCTGCGAGGCATGAGCGTCCAGGCGGTCGACCTCCGTGACGGGGCGAAGGCCATGGAGCTGGCCGACGCCGCTGCCGCCGCCTCCCCGAAAGCCGGCCCCCGGATGCTGGCCTTCCTCGTCGGTCAGCAGGCACACGCCGCCGCCCAGACCGGCGACCGTACGGGCGCACTGCGCTACATCCGCGAGGCCGAAGCAGCCATGGACCGCGCCGAGTCACGAGGCAAGGCGTTCGGCTCGTACGACCCTTCTTCGCTCAACTACCACGTCAGCCAGGTACGTTACGAACTCGGCGACAAGGCCGGAGCCGTCGAAGCCATGCAGCAGGCGGACCGGCTCCGGCCCAGCACGTACCAGCGCACACGAGTACACCGTCGCGGCCTGCTGGCCGAACGGCAGCTGGAACTCGGCCACCTGGAAGCGGCCTGCACCACCTGGCACCAAGCCCTCGACGACTACCCCAAGGTGCAGTCCGGCCGCGCCGACGACCGCGTGAAAGCGATGCTCGGTCTCTTGCGCCCTCATCTGAGGAACGCGGCGGCCGGCGACCTGTACGACCGGGCACGGACGCTCGCGCCACCGCCGCTGGTCACCTGACCCCCGTCGCATCTTCAAGCTCAGGCACGGAAAGTCAGCCACGACGGTGGGTGCGCCGAGAGATCATCCACCACGCGCGCTTCCAGCAACCCCGCACCGGCCTCAACCACGCCTCTTCGTTCCGTCACGGCATTCGCCCTGCTCCGGCCTGGCCGATCGGCCGCGGGCTGGGCTGCTCGATCTGCGACCGCGCCCGCGACCCCGCGCGCCGACGACGATCACAGCCGACCGGTCAGCTCCTCCCCCGCAACTCCCCCTTGACCACCTTCCCGCTCGCGTTCCGTGGCAGTTCGGCCACGAATTCCACCACTCGCGGCACCTTGTAGTTCGCCATCTCCCGGCGTGCCCAGGCGATCAGGTCGTCCCCGGTCAGCACGGACCCCGGCCGTCGCACCACGAACGCCTTCCCGGCCTCCCCCAGCCGCGCGTCCGGCACGCCGATCACCGCGACGTCCGCGACGTCGGGGTGCAGGCCCAGCATCTGCTCGATCTCCGCCGGGTACGCGTTGAAGCCGCCGACGATGAACATGTCCTTGATGCGGTCGGTGATGCGCAGGTTGCCGCCGTCGTCCAGCACGCCCACGTCCCCGGTGCGCAGCCAGCCGTCCTCGGTGAGCACCTCGGCCGTGGCCGCCGCGTCCTCGTAGTAGCCCCGCATGACGTTGAAGCCGCGGACCAGCACCTCGCCGGGTTCGCCGGGCGGTGCCTCGACGCGGACCTCCGTGCCCGGTATCGCGCGGCCCGACGTCGACGCGATGACCGTCGGGTCGTCGCCGCGCCGGCACATCGTCACGATGCCGCTGGCCTCCGACAGGCCGTACGCCGTCAGAACCGTCTCCACGCCGAGCTCCCCGCGCAGCCGCTCCACCAGTCGCAGGGGCACGACCGCGGCGCCCGTGACCACCAGCCGCAGCGCCGAGAGGTCGTGCGTGTCGCGGGCCGGGTGGTCGAGGAGCGACTGGTGCAGGGTCGGCGGGCCCGGCAGCACCGACACCCGTTCCGCCGCGATGTTCGCGAGCGCCGTACCGACGTTGAAGACCGGCTGCGGGATCATCGTCGCGCCCCGCATCAGACAGGCGATCACCCCGGCCTTGTAGCCGAAGGTGTGGAAGAAGGGGTTCACGATCAGATAGCGGTCGCCCTGCCGCAGTCCCGCCAGGTCGCTCCACACCTCGTACGCCCGCAGCGTCTGGGCGTGGGTGATCACCGCGCCCTTCGGGCGGCCCGTCGTGCCGGACGTGAAGACGATGTCCGAGGCCCAGGAGCCCTCGACGGCCTCCGCGCGCGCCCGCACCTCGGCGCCGTCCACCCCGTCGCCGCTCGCCAGGAAGTCCTTCCAGGTACGGAAGTCCGCGGGGGCGTCGTCCGAGAGCACCACCACCTGATCGAGGGCGGGCAGCCCGGGACCCTCCGCGACCGCCCGCCGCAGCGACGCCACGTACGACGTCCCCAGGAACGTGCCGGTCACGAACAGCAACCGGGCCCCGCTGCGGCGCAGCACATCGGCCGCCTCCCCGCCCTTGAAGCGGGTGTTCAGCGGCACCAGCACCGCCCCCGCCGACACCGCGCCCAGCGCGGCCGTGATCCAGTCCAGCGTGTTCGGCGCCCAGATGGCGACCCGGTCGCCCGGCTCGATGCCGTTCGCCATGCAGGCCGCGGCCGAGCGCTCGACCCGGGCGCCCAGTTCGGCGTACGTGATCCGGCTGCGGCCCTCCACCACCGCCTCGACGTCCGCGTACCGCTCGGCCGCGGACCGCAGAAGTCCCGGGATGCTGTCCCACTCCAAGTCACCGCGCACCACAGCCTCCAGACCCACTAGCTGACTACCCGTCAGATTAGCTGTAGCCTGACGCCCTGTCAGCAGCCGCTTCAGCATGCGGAGGTGCGCGCAGCATGACCTCAGGCACCGGCCTCAAGGACGCCACCGCGATCGTCGGCATCGGACAGACCCCCTTCGCCAAGAACCTTCCGGACGACGAGAGAACCCTGGCCTGCCGTGCCGTTCTCGCCGCCCTCGACGACGCCGGCATCGCCCCCGGCGAGGTCGACGCCCTCGCCTCCTACACCATGGAGGAGACCGACGAGGTCGAGCTGGCGAAGGCGGTCGGCCTCGGTGACCTCACCTACTTCAGCAAGGTCGGCTACGGCGGCGGCGGCTCGTGCGCCACCGTCGCGCACCTGGCCACCGCCATCGCCACCGGCCAGGCGTCGGTCGGCGTCGCCTGGCGGTCCCGCAAACGCGGCAGCGGCCCCCGGCCGTGGCGGAACACCACCGCCCAACTGCCCACCCCGGCCCAGTGGACCAGGCCCTACGGCCTGCTGCGCCCCGTCGACGAGATCGCGATGCTCGCCCGGCGGTACATGCACGAGTACGGCGCCACCCGGGACCACCTGTTCAACGTCGCCCTCGCCTGCCGCAACCGGGCCAACCAGAACCCGGACGCGATCATGTACGACCGCCCCCTGACCCGCGAGATGTACATGACCTCCCGCTGGATCAGCGAGCCGCTCTGCCTCTTCGACAACTGCCTGGAGACCGACGGCGCCCTGGCGTGCGTGATCGTCAGCCGGGAGCGCGCCCGCGACTGCCGGCACACCCCCGTCTACGTCCACTCCGCCGCCCAGGGACTGCCCGCCCAGCACCACGGCATGGTCAACTACTGGAACGACGACCCGCTCACGGGCCCCGCCTGGACCGCCGCCCGGCATCTGTGGAAGCACGCCGACCTCACTCCACAGGATGTGGACGTCGCCCAGATCTACGACGCGTTCACCGCGCTCATACCGCTCTCGCTGGAGGGCTACGGCTTCTGCGGGCGCGGCGAGGGCGGCGCGTTCACCGAGGGCGGCGCCCTGGAGATCGGCGGGCGGCTGCCGATGAACACCGGGGGCGGCGGGCTCAGCGAGGCCTACGTCCACGGCTTCAACCTCATCAACGAGGGCGTCAAACAGCTGCGCGGCACCAGCACCGCCCAGGTCCCCGGCGCCGCGACCTGTCTCGTCACCGCCGGCGAAGGCGTCCCCACCTCCGCGCTGCTCCTGAGGAGTTGATCGAAGGATGCTCTCCCCCGTCACCGACCCCGACGGCGCCCCCTTCTGGGAGTACGCCGCCCAGGGCGAGCTGCGCGTCCAGTCCTGCGCCGACTGCGGCGAACCCCGCTTCCCGCCCCGCCCGTGCTGCCCGCACTGCCAGTCCTTCGCGAGCGAATGGCGGCTGATGAGCGGGCACGGCCGGATCTGGTCCTACGTCGTCCCCCACCCGCCCCTGCTGCCCGACTACGCGGCTCAGGCGCCGTACAACGTCATCGTCGTCGAGCTCGCCGACGCGCCCCGCATCCGCCTGGTCGGCAACCTCGTCACCGGCCCCGGCGCGGCCCTCGGCTCCTTCTCCCCGGACCGGATCCGCATCGGCGCCAAGGTCCAGGCCGTCCTCGGCGGCACCGGGCTGCCGCAGTGGGTCCTGGAGCGGCCATGAGCCTCGACGTCAGCATCGACAAGGACACCGCGGTCGCCGTCGTCACCCTCGACCGGCCGGACCGCCTCAACGCCATCGACCTGCCGATGCGGGACGAACTGGTGGCGGCCTGGCGGGATCTGCGGTTCGACGACACCGTTCGGGCCGTCGTCCTCACCGGCGCCGGGGAGCGGGCCTTCTGCACCGGGCTGGACCGGGACGCCGTGGTCCCGCAGCCCAACTCCCCCTACATGACGGATGACCCGCTGCTGCGGGTCGGGCCGAAGTCCAACGACCTGTGGAAACCGGTCGTCGCCGCCGTGCGGGGCATGGCCTGCGGGGGCGCCTTCTATCTGCTCGGGGAGGCGGACTTCCTGATCGCCGACCCGACCGCCGCCTTCTTCGACCCGCACACCACCTACGGCATGGTCAGCGCCTACGAGTCGATGCTCATGGCGCTGCGCATGCCGTACGGGGAAGCCGCGCGGATGGCGCTCATGGGGAGCGCGGAACGGCTGTCGGCCCGGCGGGCCCACGAGATCGGGCTGGTCTCGGAAGTCACCGAGGCCGGCGGCTCGTTGGCGGCCGCCGTCGACTGCGCGACCGTACTCGCCGGGTATCCGCCGGCCGGGGTGCAGGGGACCGTGCGGGCGCTGTGGGCGGCCAGGGAGGCCGCCCTCGCCCAGGCGTTCGCGCAGGCACCGCACCTGATCGCCCTCGGGAACCTGCCGGGCGAGCGGCAGACGGAGCTGTTCCGCTCGCGGCGCCGCGAGCACCGCCTGCGCTGACCTACTGCGCCTCGCGCGTCACGTCGTCCAGGGCGCAGGTGACACCGGCGGTGTTCGCACCCGAGTCGGCGACGTAGGCGGCGGCCACGTCCAGGGTCTCGGTGGAGTCGGCCGCGACGTACGGGATGGCGGACGAACTGGTGCGCACGGGCGCGCCGTCGGGGTCCTTGAAGACCACGTCGAACTCGTAGGTGTACGTGCTGAAGGTGTTGGTGTTGGTCGCCTCGACACGGGCGACTATGCCCCGGCTCGGGTCGTACACGCAGCTGGTGATCCGCACGTCGCTCGTCGGCTCCGCGGACGCGGTCGCGGACGAGCCGCCGCCCGACGACGACCCGGTGTCGTAGTCGTCATCGTCGTCGTAGTGATGCGTGCTGCCGCCCGAACTGCTCGACGAGCTGCTGGAGCCGGAGCTGTCGTCGCACCCGCCGCCGTGCGAGCGCCGGGCACCGGTCAGGGCGACCAGTACACAGGCGAAGACGGCCAGAGCGCGGACATGGCGAAGCTTCACGGTGTTTCAACCCCCGTTGTCGCGATCGTGAACACGTCACGTTAGCAGCGGTCGCATGGCGGTAAGCGCTCACCCGGCGTAGCGTCTCGTGTAAGAGCGGTGAAGATGGCCGCTCTCCTGGGACGGCCGCCGTCCGGCCCCTTCCGTGCACCGGCACGACGGCCGTCACACAGCCGTGGCTAGGCCGTTCGCGCCGTGCCCGTGCCCTTCTCCGCGTCCAGCGCGTACACGCACCGGTCCTTGCTGCACGCGTACACCACGCCGTCCTTCACCACGGGCGAGCCGGTGATCTCGCCGCCCGTGGCGAGCTTCCAGCGCAGCCGGCCGTCGTCGGCCTTCAGGGTGTACAGCAGGTGGTCGGTGGAGCCGAAGTGGATCCGGCCCTCGGCCACCGACGGGGCGCCCACGAGGTCGCCGCCCGCCTGGAAGCGCCACTTCGGCGTCCCGGTGACCGCGTCCAGCGTGTACAGGCCCTTGCCGCTGCCGACGTGGACATGGCCCCCGGCCACCAGCACCGGCTCGATCGAGGACCGGGACTCGGTCGCGATGCGCCAGCGGTCGCGGCCGTCGGTGGCGTCCAGGGCGTAGACCGTGCCGAGGTAGTCGGCGAGGTACACACCGCCGCCGGTCACCGCCGGGCCCGGCACGAAGGCCGGCGGGCACAGGAAGACCGCCGGGGCCTCGAAGTGCCAGCGAACGTGCCCGCTCATCACGTCGATCGCCAGCACGCGCGTGCCGGCCGAGACGTACACATAGCCGTCGTGGGCCTGCGCCACCCGCACCGGCACCCCGCCACAGGAGGCGGCGTCGCCGATCGGGTACGACCAGCGCTCGTCGCCGGTGCGGGCGTCCAGGGCGCGCAGCCGGGCGTCCTGCCAGACGTACACCGTGCCGTCGTACAGCGCCGGCCCGGCCTCCGGGGACTCGAAGTCGGTCTGCGCCCCGGTCAGCTCCCACAGCTTCTGGCCGCTGGACGCCTCCCAGGCCTGGACGCCGCCGCCGCGCGTGCCGGTGACGACGGTGCCGCGCTCGGCTTTGAGGGAGTACACCCAGGCGTCCGTCTGGAGCCGCCACAGGTCCGCGCCCTCGCGGCACTCCAGGGCGAACAGGGTCGGCCCGTCGGAGGCGTGGATACGGCCGTCGGCGACCGCCATGGACCAGGCGACGTCACGGGTCTTGAAGCGGCGTCGGCCGGTGGCCACGTCCAGGGCGTGCACCTCGAAGGAGGTGACGTAGACCAGGTCGCCGTCGACGGCCGGGGTGCCCCAGACGTCGTTCGACATGCGAAAACGCCAGGGCCGCCAGCCGGCCGCGTTCTCCGGGGGCACAGGCGGCACCGCCGGGCCGACGGCGGGGTCGGTGCCGTTGACGCCGGGGCGGGGCTTGGACCAGGAGGCGACCAGGCCGGCCTCCGGAGGGGGCGCCTTCATGGCGGCGGCGCGGGCGTCGGCCACGCGCGGGCCGGGACCGATGGGCACCGCGGCGCCCGCCAGGCGGACGGGGCCGGTGTCGGGCGCGCCGACCGGGACGGGCTGCGGGCCCGGGACCACCGGGTCGTGCGCGGGCGGGGGCGGCAGCGGCGCCGGGGCGATACGGCCGCCGCTGCGGCCGGAGGCGGGCGCGGGCTTGGCCGCGGGGCGGCCGCCTCTGCGCGTCTCGATCAGGCCCACCGCGCGCTCGGGCAGCCACGCGGACGCCGTACCGCTGTCGTCGGAGCCGGAGCCGAAGAGGTGGGGCGCGAGCTGGGACTGGAGGTCGGCCGGGTTGGGCCGGGCCGTGGCCTCCATCTGCATACAGGACTCGATCAGCGGACGCAGCTCGTCCGGGAGACCTTCCAGGTCCGGGCCCTCGCGCAGCAGCATGAAGACCGTCTCGACCGGGTTGGCGCCGTGGAACGGGGGGTGTCCGGTGGCGGCGAACACCAGCATCGAGCCCAGCGAGAAGACGTCGCTCGCGCCGGTCACGCTGCGGGAGTCCTTCGCCTGCTCCGGCGACATGTAGGCGGGCGTGCCGACGGCGACGTTGGTCATCGTCAAACGCGTGTTCGAAACGCCGGACGCGATACCGAAGTCGATGACGCGGGGACCGTCCTCGACCACGAGCACGTTGGACGGCTTCAGGTCGCGGTGCACGAGCCCGGCGCCGTGGATCGACTGGAGGGCCTCCGCCACACCGGCCGCCAGCCAGCGCACCGCCTGGGCCGGCAGCGGCCCGCACTCGTTCACTATTTCCTCGAGGGAGGGCGCGGGAACGTACGCGGTGGCCAGCCACGGCACTGCGGCGCGCGGGTCGGCGTCGACGACCGCGGCCGTGTAGAAACCGGAGACCGCCCGGGCCGCCTCCACCTCACGCGTGAAGCGGACGCGGAACAGCTGGTCCTCGGCGAGCTCCGTGCGGACGGTCTTGATCGCCACGCGCCGGCCCGAAGCCGAGCGCGCGAGATAGACCAGCCCCATGCCGCCGGCACCCAGCCGTCCGAGCACCTCGAACGGCCCGATCCTGCGCGGATCGTGCTGCGTCAGCTGATCCACCACTCTGCCTGCCACCTCCCCGTACGGGCCCCGTCCACCCACATATGTACGCGACCCCGTGCAGCGTCTCACCACCGCACCGCCTTGGCGGCACGCACCCCGATTCTTCCTGTCCGAGGGCGTGGTTGCGAACCCGAGGGCGGAACGGGGTGTCTTGGGACAAAACCACACTCCGGCGTCCACGGACAGCGCCAGTTCGCATGGTGGGACGCCGGAATGCCGCAGTGCCGTCAGCGTTCCAGGACCGCGAACGAGGCCCCCTGGTCGTCGCTGACCACGGCGACCGTGCCGTACGACGTTTCGAAGGGCGGCACCTGCACCCGCCCGCCGAGCCGGTTCACCGTGCCGAGGATCTCAGCACAGTCCGCCACCCGGAAGTGGACGACGAAATGAGGCGGCATCATCGCCGAGAACACCTCGCCCACGGCCGCCCGCCCGAAGTCCGGCTCGGCGTCGGGACCGAACAGGGCGTCGTGGAAGAGCCCGCCGTAGAAGGTGTTGGCGGCCTCGGTGTCGCGGGCGTACAGCTCGGCCCAGACGAAGCTGCCGACCTTGCGCCGGCGCCCGAATCCGGTGTGCCCGTCCGCCTGCCACAGCCCGAAGACCGCACCCTCGGGATCGGTGACCAGCGCGGCCGTCCCCAGGTCCGGCCCGACCGGTGTCGGCGAGGTGACCACCTGCCCGCCGGCGTTCCGGATCCGCCCGGCCAGCCCCTCCGCGTCCGGGGTGGCGAAGTACACCGTCCACACGGTGGGCATCCGCCCGTCCGTCTTGCGGGAGAGCGCGGCGACGCGGTCACCGTCCAGGCGGGCCCACACGGTGGAGTCGTACGCCTCCTCGAAGTCCCACCCGAAGAGCTCACCGTAGAAGCGTTCGCCCGCCGGTACGTCGGCGAGCTGTGCGTCGACCCAGCACGGGACGCCTTCCGTGTATCCCGTTCCGTTCGCGGATGCCCTGTTTTCGGCCATGCGGCAAAAGTAGCCGCCTCCCCCACACCCCGCAGACCAGGCACACCAGGCCCGTGCTCCTCGTGCACCCCATTTGCAGTCGGCCGAATCGCGCTCCGATCACCCCTCGGTAAGCTGACGACATGACAGGACAAGTGCGTACCGTCGACGGCCGCGTGGCCGGCCGGCGTGGGCAGGCGACCCGGCAGAAGCTGCTCGACTGCCTCAGCGAGATGCTCAGCTCTTCCCCCTACCGGGACGTCAAAGTCATCGATGTCGCCCGGAAGGCGGGCACTTCGCCCGCCACCTTCTACCAGTACTTCCCGGACGTCGAGGGCGCCGTCCTGGAGATCGCCGAGCAAATGGCCGCCGAGGGAGCCGGGTTGACCGAGCTCGTCGAGGGCCGCAGCTGGGTCGGCAAGGCCGGCTGGCAGACGGCGCAGGAACTCGTCGACGGCTTCCTGGAGTTCTGGCGGAGGAACGACGCGATCCTCAGGGTCGTCGACCTCGGTGCGTCCGAGGGCGACAAACGCTTCTACAAGATCCGTATGAAGATCCTGAACTCCGTCAACAACTCCCTTGCGGAAGCCGTCACTCAGCTCCAGTCCAAGGGCAAGGTCGACAAGGACGTCAACCCGGCCGCGGTGGCGGGTTCGCTCGTCGCGATGCTCGCGGCGGTGGCCTCGCACCAGAAGGGCTTCCAGACCTGGGGTGTGAAGCAGGCCGAACTCAAGCCGAACCTGGCGCTGTTGGTGCACCTGGGCGTGACCGGCAAGAAGCCGACGAAGTAGCGGCGCCGGGGTCCTGTCTCGCAGGCGGTGGTCCACGCGGGGCCGGCGCCTGCCGCCCGTTCACGGCGGCTCACATCACGCCGGCAGGGGCCGGTCGTCCACCACGTGTTTCATCACCAGCGTCGAGGTCAGCCGCTGCACCCCCGGCAGCGTGGCCAGCCGCTCGTCGTACAGCCGTTGGTAGGCGGCGAGGTCCGCGGCGACCACCCGCAGCAGATAGTCCGGCTCCCCGAACAGCCGCTGCGCCTCCACCACGTGCGGGATGTCCGCCAGCGCGCCCTCGAACCCGGCGACCGTGTCCCGGTCCTCCTGCCGCATGGACACGAAGACCAGCGCCTCGAAGTTCAGCCCCACGGCGGCCGGGTCCACGACGGCCCGGTATCCGCTGATGGCGCCGGCCCGCTCCAGCTCCCGCAGCCGCCGGTGGCACGGCGAGACGCTGAGCCGCACCCGCGCGGCCAGCTCGGTCACGGTCAGCCGCCCGTCCTGCTGAAGCTCGGCAAGAATCTGCCTGTCCACGTCGTCCATGAGGCAGATCTTCCCCCACGACCCCGGATCATGGGCAAACTTCGACAACACTTTCGGGCCATTCACGCCTAATGTCCCCACCATGGACTCCGGACTGCTCATCTCCTTCCTCGCCATCGACCTGCTGCTCGTCTGCGTGCCGGGCGCCGACTGGGCGTACGCGATATCCGCCGGGCTGCGCGACCGCTCGCCGGTGACGGCGGTGGCGGGTCTGGTCACCGGGTACGCGCTGCACACCGTCCTCGCGGTGGCGGGCCTCGCGGTGCTGGTGGCGAGCGAGCCGGGTCTGCTCACCGCGCTGACCGCCGCCGGCGCCGCGTACCTGGTGTGGCTGGGGTGGAGCGTGCTGCGCCGTCCGGGCACGCCGGGCGAGGCCGAGGAGGCCGTGGCCACGAGTCCGGCCCGTGCCTTCCTGCGCGGCGCGACGATCAGCGGCCTGAACCCCAAGGGGCTGCTGCTCTACCTGTCGGTGCTGCCGCAGTTCCTGCTGACGAAGGGCGACCACCTGCCGGTCCCCGCCCAGACCGCCGTCCTCGGCCTGCTTCACATGGCCTGCTGCGCCGCCGTCTACCTCACGGTCGGCCTCACCGCCCGAGCGGTCCTCGGCGCCCGCCCGACAGCGGCCCGCGCGGTCGCCCGCACATCGGGCGCGGCGATGCTCGGAATCGGCGCGTTCCTGCTGGTCCAGCGCCTGGCGACACTGTAGCGGTCACTACCGCGTGGGCTCCTTGCGGACGATCCGGAACAGCCGGATCTCCCGGTCCACCCGTGCCTGGTACGTCGCGTACGGCGGCCAGAACGACAGTGCCGTCCGCCACACCGCAGCCCGCTCCTCCCCCTCCAGCAGCCGGGCCGTGACGGGGATGTCGTGGCCCTTCCAGTTGACCTCGGCGTCGGGGTGGGCGAGGAGGTTGTGGGTCCAGGAGGGGTGGCCGGGGCGGCCGAAGTTGGAGCCGACCAGTATCCAGGAGCGGCCCTCCTCCTCGGGCATGCAGGCCAGCGGCGCACGGCGGGGCAGTCCGCTGCGGGCGCCGGTCGAGGTAAGGATCACCCCGGGCAGCATCTGGGCGCTGAGCAGCACCCTGCCGCGGGTGAGGCGGTGCACGGCACGGTCCAGGGCCGGGATGACATGCGGGGCGACCTTGGCGAAGCCCCGCGTGGAGGACACCTTCTGCACCGCCCGTACGACCACGGGTACGCCGATCACACCGCCACCTCCTGGGCGTCGAAGAGCCGGGCGGCGTCGGCGGCGTGCGCCCGCAGCCGGTGGACCGGGCCGAAGAGGAGCTCGTCGCCCGCGGCCCGCTTGAAGTACAGGTGCGCCTCGTGCTCCCAGGTGAAGCCGATGCCGCCGTGGAGCTGGATGCCTTCGGCGGCGGCGGTACGGAGGGCCTCCAGGGCTTGGGCGAGGGCCAAGCGCTCCGCAGGGGGTGCCGCGATGTGCCGCCCTGCGTCCGCGGGTTCGTCGTGGCTGGTCGCGGCCACGCGGCGGAGCCGCATATCGACACTGCCCGCGCCCCTTTGGGGCGTTGCAGCCCACGCCGCGTAATACGCCGCCGAGCGGGCCGCCTGTACTGCCACGTACGCGTCCGCCAAGCGGTGCTTCACCGACTGGAAGGAACCGATCGCCCGGCCGAACTGCTCGCGCTGCCCGACGTACTCCACGGTCCGCTCCAGTGCCCGGTCGGCGGCTCCCACGGCCTCGCACGCGAGGACCGCGGCAGCCGTGTCGCCCACCGAGGCGAGGGCCGGCAGGACCTCACGGCCGTCCTCGTCGCCCAGCAAGTCCGCGTCCACGTCCCGGAGTTGGACCCGGCCCTGGGGCCGGGTGGCGTCCAGCGCCGTCTGCCGTGCGCGTACGACCCCGGCGGCGTCCCCCGGCACCAGGAACAGCAGCGTCCGGGACCGTGCGAACCCCCCGGCGTGCGCGGCGACCAGCAGCAGTCCGGCGCTGTGCCCGTCCAGCACCTGGTCGACCTGCCCGTACAGCCGCCAGCCGTCCTCCGTCCGCCGTGCCTGCACTCCCCCGGCGCGACCGCCGCCGGCCCAGTCGCCGCCGTTGCCGCCGGTGAGGGTGAGGGCGGCGGCCAGTGCGGTGCCGGGGACGGCGAGGGCGGCGGTGAGCCTGCCGGAGGCCAGGCGGGGCAGCAGCTCGGTGCGCTGGGCGTCGGTGCCGAGCGCGGCGATCAGCGGGGCCGCGAGGACGGCGGTGGCCAGCAGCGGGGACGGGGCCAGTGCGCGGCCCGTCTCCTCGCAGGCCAGGGCGAGTTCGGTCGCCGAGCAGCCGACACCGCCGTACGCCTCCGGCAGGGCGAGGCCGGGCAGGCCGAGCTGTTCGGCGAGGGCGGTCCACAGACCGGGGTCGTGGCCGGCCGGGGTGTCGAGGGCCGTGCGCAGTTCCCTCGGTCCGCAGCGGCTGTGCAGCAGCTCGCGCAGGGTGCGGCGGATCTCGTCCTGCTCGGGGGTGAAGCTGGCGTCCATGGGCTCTTCCCTCCGGCTCTTCCCCTCAGATCTGACGGGCCGTCATATTAGGAGGGCCGTAGCGAGATGCACAGAGGTTTGGAGGCCTCGTATGACTCCCGGGAGCCGGAAAGTCGCCGTGGTCGGAGTGGCCCTCTCCGACTGCGGACGGGTCGACGACGCGACGCCGTACGCCCTGCACGCCCAGGCGGCCCGCCGCGCGCTGGCCGACGCGGGGCTCGGCCGCGAGGTGGTGGACGGCTTCGCGTCCGCCGGTCTCGGCACGCTCGCCCCCGTGGAGGTGGCCGAGTATCTGGGGCTGCGCCCCACCTGGGTCGACTCCACGTCCGTCGGCGGCGCCACCTGGGAGGTCATGGCGGCCCACGCGGCGGACGCGATAGCCGCAGGGCACGCGAAGGCGGTGCTGCTGGTGTACGGCTCGACGGCCCGCGCGGACATCAGGGCCGGCCGGCGGACCGGGAACCTGTCCTTCGGCTCCCGCGGCCCGCTGCAGTTCGAGGTGCCCTACGGCCACACCCTCATCGCCAAGTACGCCATGGCCGCCCGCCGTCACATGCTCGAACACGGCACGACGATCGAGCAGTTGGCGGAGGTCGCCGTGCAGGCGCGGGCGAACGCCGCCCTGAACCCCGAGGCCATGTTCCGCGACCCGATCACCGTGGACGACGTCCTGTCGGGCCCGATGATCGCGGACCCCTTCACCAAGCTGCACTGCTGCATCCGCTCCGACGGCGGCGCGGCGGTACTGCTGGTCGCCGAGGAACTCGTACGGGACTGCCGTACCGCGCCCGTGTGGGTCCTCGGGGCCGGGGAGCACGTCTCGCACTCCGCGATGTCCGAGTGGCCCGACTTCACGACCGGTCCGGCGGCGGTCAGCGGACGGCTCGCCTTCGAGCGGGCGGGCGTGCGGCCCGAGGAGATCGACTTCGCGGAGATCTACGACGCCTTCACCTACATGACGCTGGTGACGCTGGAGGACCTCGGCTTCTGCGAAAAGGGCGAGGGCGGGGCGTTCGTGGAGAAGGGGCGGCTGCTGGTGCGGGGCGGGGAGCTGCCGGTGAACACCGACGGGGGCGGGCTTTCCGCCCAGCATCCCGGGATGCGCGGGCTGTTTCTGCTGGTGGAGGCGGTGCGGCAGCTGCGCGGGGAGGGCGGGGAGCGTCAGGTGCGGGGGCCGGACGGGCCCGGTGAACTGCCCCGTCTGGCGGTGGCTTCGGCCACGGGGGGATGGTTCTGCTCGTCGGGCACGTTGGTACTGGGGAGGGATTGAGACGTACGTCGACCCGACCGGGAGGAACCGGCATGGCACTGACCCGCGAAGAGCGTGAAGAGTTCCTGGCAGAACCCCACATCGCCGCGCTGGCGGTCGACGCGGGCGCCGGGCGCGCGCCGCTGACCGTGCCGATCTGGTACCAGTACGAACCCGGCGGCGACCTGTGGATCATGACCGGCCTCGACTCCCGCAAGAACGAGCTGATCCAGGCGGCGGGCCGGCTGTCCCTGATGGTCGACCGGACCGAACCCACGATCCGGTACGTATCGGTGGAGGGCCCGGTCGTCAGCACCGTCCCCGCCACCCTCGAACGGCTGCGGGAGCTCGCCGCCCGCTATCTCCCGGCCGAGAAGGTCGACGGCTATGTCGACTTCGCCTGGAAGAACCACGGCGAGCAGGTGGTCGTGCACGTGCGGCCCGAGCGGTGGGTGTCGTCGGACCTCGGTCAGGTGTGAGCGGGCGCCGCGCGTGACAATCGGGGCATGGGAACGGATCTTCATGACTTGCTGAGGTCGCTCCGGGTGTGGGACGTCGAGCTGCCGTCCTTCGACCCGTCGGCCGCGCCCGCCGACCCGCTCGCACTGTTCACGGCCTGGTTCGCCGAGGCGGTCGAGGCCGGACAGGTGGAGCCGCACACGATGTCCCTCGCCACCGCGGACGAGGCCGGGCTGCCGGACGTACGGACCGTGATGATGCACGGCGCCGACGCGTCCGGCTGGTCCTTCGCCACGCACGTGGGCAGCAGCAAGGGCCGTCAGCTCGCCGCCCGCCCGCACGCGGCCCTCGGCTTCTACTGGCCCGCGCAGGGGCGCCAGGTGCGGCTGCGGGGCCCCGTGACGGCGGCCCCGTCCGCGGAGTCCCAGGCCGATCTGCACGCCCGCTCCACCGGCGCGCTGGCGGCGGCCCTGACCGGCCGCCAGAGCGAAGTCCTCGGCTCCCTGGAGGAGTTGGCGCGCGAGTCGCAGGCGGCCTGGGAACGCGCCCAGGACGAGCCGGACGCCCCGGTCCCGTCCTGGACGCTGTACCGCCTGCGCCCGGTGGAGGTCGAGTTCTTCCAGGGCGACGCGGCCCGCCGCCACGTACGGCTGCTGTATCGCCGTGCGGAGGAGGGGTGGGCGAAGGAACTGCTGTGGCCCTGAGCTGCTCCGGCAACGCCACGGTTCAGCCGCGCCCCTGAAGGGGCGCGGGGAACTCGCGACCGGCCACGACGTCCCCGCAGCCGACCGACGGCCTACCGCGGCACCACACCTCGCGGCGTCGGCAGCGGCAGCGAGTTCGCGCGCTCACGGGCGGCCGGCGCCGCCTTGCACGTCGCGTCCTTCGCCGGCAGCTTCCCGGTGGTCAGATAGGCCGTGGCGGTCTTGTCCGCGCAGGACTTGGAGCCGTAGATGCCGTGCCCGACACCGCCGAGGACGGTGACCATCTTCGAGCCCTTCATCACGCGGCGCAGGCCCTGGCCGCTGGCCAGCGGGGTCTGGGAGTCCCACTCGTTCTGCAGGATCAGCGCGCCGACCTTGTTGTCGACCTTGGTGGCGGGCTCGCTGCCGTTCTTCTTCCAGAACGCGCACGGCATGATGTTGGAGACGAAGTCGCCGTACAGCGGCCACTTGGCCTTGTCGCGGATCGCGTCGCTGCGGTATTGCTCGGGATCGCGCGGCCAGTTGCGGGTGTCGGCGCAGACGACGGACCAGAAGCCGGCGGTGCCGTTGTCCGCGGGCACCGCCCGGGCGAACGACGGCGGGGTCTGCGAGGGCGTCCGGTCCGCCCGGTCACCGGAGGTGGGCCGGCCCGCGGCGGCGTTCTTCAGCTGGACGACCCACTCGGCGGCGTCGCGCACGCTGAAGAACGTGGCGCGGCCGAAGGAGCGGACCTCGTCGCCGTTCAGCTTCATGCCTTCGAGCTCGATCGGCTTGCGGTCGGCGCGGGCGACCAGGTCGTAGAAGGTCTTGCGGACCGCCGCGGGGGTCCTGCCCAGCTTGTACGTGGAGTCTCGCTCGGCGGTCCACTCGGTCCACCTGGTGAAGGCGGGCTCGGTGCCCTCCGCCCAGATCTGGATCATGCCGCGCCAGATCCGCGCGGGGTCGACGGCGCTGTCCAGGACGATGCGGTCGGAGCGCCCCGGGAACAGCTGCGTGTAGACCGCGCCGAGGTAGGTGCCGTACGAGTACCCCAGGTAGTTGATCTTCTTCTCGCCGAGCACGGCACGGATGACGTCCATGTCCCGGGCGGTGTTGCGGGTGGTGATGTGGCGCAGCTTGTCGCCCTGCTTCGCGTCGCACTTCTCGGCGACGGTCCGCGCCCACTTGACGTCCTTGGCGAACGTCGCGGCCTTGTAAGGCCGTTCCCAGTTCTGCTCCGCGTCCGTCAGGCCGCAGCCGACGCCGGAGCTCTTGCCGATGCCGCGCGGGTCGAAGCCGACGAGGTCGTACTTGGCCTTCACGCTCTTCGGCAGTTCGCCCGCCATCATCTGCGGCATGTCCAGGCCCGGACCGCCGGGTCCGCCCGGGTTGAGCAGCAGCACACCGCGTCGCTCGGTCCTGTTGCCCGTCTTGATCCGCGAGATCGCGAGGTCGAGCTTCTTGCCGTCGGGGCGGCTGTAGTCGAGGGGCACCTTGATGGTGGCGCACTGGAAGGAAGCCGGTGTCGTTCTGTCGCAGCGGTGCCAGGACGGGGCCTGCCGCAGGTACCGGTCAAGGGGATTCGCCGCGGCGGACGCCGTGGCCGGTGCGAGCGCGGGGACGAGGGTGGCGACGACGCCGGCCGCCAGGACGGGAGCTATTCGACTGCTTCGCACGTGGGGGGTCCTCGGGGTTGTTGCGTATGGGACGCATCAACCCTTTCGTGCGGTGGAGTTGGGCGAATCCATCGATGAGGCGGATCTGGTCCGTCCATGGACGGACGGCCGCGCGCGCCGGATGGTCCCCGAGTCGCACAACCGAGCCCCGCTCCGCACCGTCTCCTTCAAGAGGCCACCGACCGGAGAACGGCGCGCGGGTGGGCGCGCGGGTGGGCGCCGAGCTGGAGGCCCCACCAGCGCCTGGGCCGCCGGGGCGAGGCCCGGCCCACGCTTTGGCCGCCGAAAGTCAGCGGCCCCGCCCGCCGCCCCGCGCGGGGGTGCCGCGCTCAGAGGCCCGCCCCGCACTCATGGACGCCGCGCTACTACGAGCCCCGGCCTCACCGGAAGTCGTAGGCGGCGAAGTCGGCCACCGCCCGGTATCCGATGCGCTGGTAGAGGCCGTTGCTGGTCGGGTTGTCGAGGTCGGTGAAGAGCAGCACCTCGCGTACGCCGGAGCCGAGCACCGCCCGGGTGACCGCGGCGGTGACCGCGCCCGCGTAGCCGCGTCCGCGCAGCGGGGCCGGGGTGTAGACGGGCGCGACCCGGACCTGCCCGGCGACCTCGGGCGTCACGCCGGCCATGGCGAGCGGGGTGCCGTCCTCGCCCTCCCAGAAGGTGACGCCGCCGTAGGAGATCCGCGAGTCGGCCCACGCCCCGGCGTCCCGCGCGGCGACATGGCCGACGGCCTCGACGAACTCGCCGTGCCAGCGCGTGAGCTGGTCCCGGTCCGCCGGGCCCACGACCCGTGCGCGGCCGGCCGGGACGGGCTGCGGCACGGTCAGGTTGCCGAGCCGGTACAGCCGCTGGCGCTGGCCGACCGTACCCCGGGCGCCCGCGTGCCGACGCCAGGCCGCGCTGAAGGCCTCGGCGGTCTCGCGGGCGGCGATGACACCGGGGACCGCCTGGCCGAGGCCGACGAGATGCGCGGCGAGGGAGTCGGCCTCCTCGGGGGTGAGGGGGGTGACGTTCAGGTGGTAGGGCGGGGTGCGGAAGTAGGCGGCCCGTACCTGCCCGTCCAGCTCCAGCGCGCCGAAGACGGGTGCCTCGCCGCCGTACGCGCGCAGCCCGTTCGTGCGCAGCGTCTCGGTCACCGTCAGGGGGACGGTGTGCAGATCGGGTCGTGAGCGCAGGAAGCCGCCGGCGTGAGCGAGAAAGCCGGTGAGGTCCTGGGTGGAGTACCAGTCGTCCGGGCGCATGCCTCATGATCCCTCGTACGGGAGGGGGTTGCGCACCCGATTTCCGCGGTGGACACGAACCCGACACAAGAGACCGGGCTCAGCTGCCAGGTCGGGGGCCATCAGCGAACCGCTCTACGGGTTGACGTCGGGATCCGTGGCCAGCCGGGCGTGCAGGTGCATGTCCCGGTAGGCGTCGTGCCGCCCCGCCTCCCACATGGCGCCCCGCAGGGTCCCCTCGTAGCGGAAACCGCACCGCTCGGCGATACGGCAGGACGGCTCATGGCCGACGGCGTGGTCGAGTTCGAGGCGGTGCAGGCCGAGTTCGGTGAAGGCGAAGCGGGCGGCGAGGGCGAGCGCGTGGGTGGCCACGCGGCGGCCCCGGGCCTCGGGGAGCACCCAGTAGCCGACGCGGGCGGAGCTCATGACCCGGTTGATGACGTTGACGCCGACGTGCCCGAGGGTCGCACCGGTCGCGGCGTCGGTGACCCGGTACGCCGCCGAGGTGCCGTCCTTCGTGTGCTCGGCGGCGGTGCGCAGGGAGTCGCGGGCGCTGTCGAGATCGGTGGTGATCCGCAACGGCGTGTTCCAACGCCGGAACTCCGGATCGGTACGCCCCCGGAACCACGCCTCGAGATCCCCCTCGGACGCCACGTCCCAGGGCCGCAACCGCAGACCGTACCCATTCAGCTCGGGGAGGGGACGGAGGTGAGGCTCAGGGTGATGCGATCCGCCGGCGATGGTCATGGACTCATTGAAACCGCCCGGCGATCAACTCCGCACCGCTTCGGCCCGGAACACCGGCACGCCGTCCCGGAAGGCGACCTCCAGTTCCGTCCCGGCCCGCAGCAGTCCGGGGTCCGGGCAGTCGACGAGTTCGGTCATCATGCGGGGACCCTCGGTGAGATCGACGACGGCGGCGACGTACGGCGTCCGTTGTCCGAAGGGCGGCAGGTCGTTGCGGTGCACGACGGACCAGGTGTAGAGGGTGGCGCGGCCGCAGGCCGGTTCCCAGACGACGTCCTCGCTCCAGCAGTGGGGGCAGAACTCGCGGGGGTAGTGGTGGGCGCGTCCGCAGGCTTGGCAGCGGCGGATCAGCAGCCGGCCCTCCGCGGCGGCGTCCCAGTAGGTACGGGTGAAGGCGTCGGCCTCCGGAAGGTCGTGGCGCAGCTCGCTCATCGAAGCGGTCCCCATCTCTCGCGCCCCGGCCGGGTCAGAACAGCCCCAGCGCGTTGTCCACCGACCACGACTGCCAGGACATCCCGAACAGCGCGACCACCGAGATCAGCGCCATCATCGAGTTCTGCCCCTGCTCGGCCCAGTCGTGGATCATCAGGACGAGGTAGAGAAGGTTGAGCAGCAGCCCGCCGACCAGGGCGATCGGGGTCAGGAACCCGAGGACGAGCCCGAGTCCGAGGGCGAGCTCCGCGTAGAGGACGACGTACGCCATGGTCCGCGGCCGGGGCTTGACGAAGACGTCGAAGCCGGATCGTACGGCGTTCCAGCGGTGCTTGGCCGCCACGTCGGCCGCCCAGGAGATCCCCGCCCCCTCGAACCAGCTCTTCTTGTCCTTGTGCCGCCAACTCTCCAGCCACCACAGCCCGAGGCCTATGCGGAGCACGGCCAGCCATTCCGCACCTGTGAGCCAGATCGCGTCCATGGATCTGACGGTACGTCAGATAAAGGGGACCTGACAATCGCCTGTGCGTCCGTGATGAGTCCGACAGAATTGTTGGCAATTTCGTCGGCACACGATTACGTTCGCTGTCGCAAGGACCCAGGAAGCAGTCAGGGAAGCCGTAGCAGCCGAGGAGAGTCCGCCGTGAAGCACAGGGCAGTCAAGCGCAGGAGCGTGGTCATGGGGATCGGGGCGACCGCCGGGGTCGCTGCGGCCGGCGGCATCGCACTGACCGCGCAGGCGTCGAGCGGGACGGGTGCGTCGTCCGGTGGTCCCGGGGCCGCGGGGGTGGCGTCGTCGGACGCGCTCGCCTTCGACAAGGACGCGTACACCACGCTGAAGACCACGATCACCGACGCCGACGGTGCCGACCACGAGGTGGAGTACCGCTTCTACAAGGCCATCACGTACGTCGCCGCGCCGGTCGACGAGAAGTACCAGTGCCTGAACGTCAGCGTGCCGGTCCGGATCGACGGCACGGCGGTGGACGCGACGGACGCGACGGTCCTCTTCGCCAACTCGGTGGGCGGCTACATGCCGTCGTCGGTTGCGGACGCGACGGGTGTGGGCGGGGGTGGGGCGACGGGGATGCCGGGCGGCGGCGCTCCCGGCGCGTCGGCCTCGCCCTCACCGCCCTCCTCGGCCTCACCGTCCTCCTCGGCCTCGGGTGAGGTGGCGTCCGGCGGCAACGGCATGGTGAACGCCCAGGGCGGGATGGTCAGCCTCCCGAAGCTGGCGCTGGCGGCGGGGTACGTGGTCGTCGAACCCGGCGCCCGCGGCCGTACGCTCGTCGACGCCGACGGCACGTACTACGGCGTCGCCCCCGCGGCGATCGTCGACCTCAAGGCGGCGGTCCGCTACGTGCGTTCCAACAAGGGCCGCATACCCGGCGACGTCGACCGCATCGTCTCGTCCGGCACGAGCGCGGGCGGCGCGCTGTCCTCACTGCTCGGCGCGTCCGGCGACAGCCCGCTCTACGAGAAGCCGCTCGCGGCGATCGGCGCGGCCGACGCGAGCGACGCGATCTTCGCGACCGGCGCGTGGTGCCCGATCACCGACCTTGAGCACGCGGACGGCGCCTACGAATGGAACTGGGGCTCGAACCCCACGAGTTCCGGCGCCACCGTGGACCAGGCGGTCTCGAAGCAACTCCGGTCGCAGTTCGCCGAGTACCAGGCATCGCTGAGGCTGAAGGGCCTGAACGGCTTCGGCGCCCTCACGGCCCGCAACTACGACGAGTACCTGGTCAGGCAGTACATGGAGCCGTCGGCGACCCGCTACCTGGCGGCCCTGTCCGACGCCGACCGGACGACGTACCTGGCCGCGAACACCTTCATCGCCTGGTCCGGCGGCAGGGCGCGATTCTCCTGGGCGGACTTCCTGACCCACGTCGGCGCCCGCAAGAAGTCGACGCCGGCCTTCGACGCGTTCGACCTTTCGGCGGGCGAGAACAACCTCTTCGGCAAGGGCTCCACCAAGGCCCGCCACTTCACCCTCTACAGCCTCCGCCACGAAAGCGGCGGCAGCGCCCGCCTCGACAGCGACCTCCCCGCGACGCTGCACCTGATGAATCCGATGCCCTTCCTCACCCAGAAGCCCAACCCCACCGCACCAAGCACTGGTGGATCCGCCTCGGCACGAAGGACTCCGACACGTCCCACACGGTCTCCGCCAACCTCGCCGCCGCCGCGAACGCCCTCGGCGACGAGGTCGACCACCTCTACTACTGGGACGAGGGCCACGGCGCCAACTCGGACCCCGGCGACTTCATCAAGTGGATCGCAAGGATCACCAACCACACCCCGAAGACCAGGTAGACACCACTCAGACCCCCTACCGCCCCTTAGTCGGTGTCGAGCTGGTGGTCCGCCCAGACGTAGCCTTCGGGGAGCAATTCGGCGATGGGGACGGCTCTGGCGCGGTCTCCTTCGCCGACGATGACCTTGAGGGCGGGGAAGTAGTCGAGGAGGACCTGTCGGCAGCGGCCGCACGGGGGGACAACCCCTCGGTCGCGGTCGCCCACGGCGACGATCGTGTCCAGGTCGTAGGCGCCCTGGGCGGCTGCCGCACCGATGAGGACCAGCTCGGCGCAGGGGCCGCCGGTGAAGTGGTAGGCGTTCACCGCGGTGATGACGCGACCGTCCTGGGCGCGGGCCGCGGCTGCCATGGTGTGGTTGTCGCCCCGGCAGCGAGTACGGGCGACATCCGCTGCGGCCTGGATGAGTTCGTGGTCGACGGGGTGGGTCTGCGCGGTCATCTTCTCTGCCTTCGTCAGGTGTCAGCCGACGCTGACCCGCGCGACCAGGGCTCGCAAGCGAATATCGCCGGTGTGCCGTCGAGGCCCCACCCCGGATCGAGGGGTGGGGCCGCTGTTCTACGGTGCGGGCTCGTAGGTGACCGTCGTCGCCGGGCAGGCATCCGCGAGTTGGGTGAGGGCCTCGCGTTCCGTCGCGTCGGCCGTCAGACCCCAGCGGAGCTTCGTCGAGATCCACTCCGAGGCGTACCGGCAGCTGACCTCGACCGTCGGCGGCAGCCACTCCGCCGGGTCCTGGTCCGCCTTGCTGCGGTTCGAGGCCGCGGAGACGGCGACCAGGGACGGGTTCACGGCGAGGTCATTGGCGTACGACTCACGTCGCTCGGCGGTCCATTGGGACGCCCCGGAGTCCCACGCCTCGGCCAGCGGCACCATGTGGTCCACGTCCAGCGCCGACGCCGAGGTGAGCCACTTCGAGTCGTAGTACGACCACCAGCGCCCGCCCGAGAGCTTGCAGCCCGGCAGGATCTCGGGCTTGTCCACGGCCTCCGCGAGCAGCACCTCCGCCCGGGTGTTGCAGCCGTCTCCGGGGATCCGGCCGGCGTTCCAGTGCCTGAAGCTCGTGCGCTCGTAGCCGTCCCGCATCTCCGCGGCGACCGGAAGGAGCTGGACCGAGGTCGCGATCGGGAACGTGTACGGGTCGAGGGAACGATCCTGCGCCTGGGCGGGGGTGGGTGCCGCAAAGGGCACGAGGAGAAGTGCGGCCGTCATCGCGGCTCGCCTGATGTTCTTGATCACACATCGTAGGATTGACCGCCTATAACTCGTTCGAGGGATTCGACTCGAACGAATGAGCCATGTGGATGCGTGAGTTCACCGGACGAGTGAGCCCCAGGGCGCATCTCCCGGGGCTTCTTCCGATGCACAACCAGCCGGCGGCTTCCTGCGCCCCCGACCGGCCGACGGCATCCTCCGACGCACGACCGGCCGAGGGCTTCCCCGCCCCCGGCCGACCTGCGGCCCCCAACCGCCCCTCGGGCGCCCGCCCCACCCCCGGGCGCCCGCTCCCCGCAACCGTCACGCCGCCGTCTTCACCCCCGACCCGTTCCCCTCCCGCACCGGCTCCGCCACCACCCGGCGCCGCCGGGCCAGCGTGCCGACCGCCGGGTTGGCCACGCCCCACGCCGCCCCCTTGCAGATGAGTTCCTTGTAGACGGCGGCGAGTCGTCCCGTCAGTGCCGCGCTCACCGCGCGGTCGTCGGCGGTGACGTACTGGATGAGACCTTCCTTGCGGCCCAGCGAGATGCACTGGTTGAAGTAACGCACCGGCGTGGTCGGCACCTTCGCCCCGGTCAGCCGCGCCGCGATGGCGTCGGCGGCCTGCCACGCGGTCGGGACACCCGACGCGCACGACATCCGCAGCGGCTTGTCGCCGGGGCCCATCACCATGGCCGCGTCGCCGATGGCGTACACCTCGGGGTGCGATACCGAGCGCATGCTCCGGTCGACGACGATCTGGCCGGTGCCGTTGACCTCCAGGGTCGTGGCCTGCGCGATCGGGTGGACGGCGAAGCCGGCGGTCCAGACGGTCACCGCGGCCGGGACGACCGCGCCGTCGGCGGTGGTGACGTGGTCGGCCTCGACGGCGGCGACGGCGGCGTCCTCGTGGACCGTGATCCCGAGGTTGTCGACGACCTTCCGCAGGTGCCGGCGCCCCTTGGGCGAGAGCCAGTCGCCGAGGCAGCCGCGCACGGCGAGCGCGACGTCGAGGTCCGGGCGGGCCTCGGCGATCTCGGTCGCGGCCTCCACGCCGGTGAGACCGCCGCCGACCACGACCACGGGCTGTCCGGCGCCCAGGCCGGCGAGGCGTTCGCGCAGGCGCAGTGCCCCGGGACGGCCGGCGATCTCGTAGGCGTGCTCGGCCGTGCCGGGCACACCGTGGTCGTTCCAGCCACTGCCGAGGGCGTACACGAGGGTGTCGTACTCCAACTCCTCGTACGCCGGCTCCTGGTACGCCGGCTCCTCGTACCCCAGTCCCTCGCGCCCCAGCCCCTCGGCCTCGGCGGCCCCGTCCACGGCGACCACGCGGACCGTGCGGCGGTCGACGTCGACGCCGGTGACCCTGCCGAGCTTCAGCGCGACGCCGGTCCCCGCGAACATCTCGCTGAACGGCCGCGGCTTCAGCGACTGCCCGACCGCGAGCTGGTGCAACCGCACGCGCTCGACGAAGTCGGGCTCGCTGTTGACGAGGGTGATCGCGACATCGTCACTGTGCAGTCGCTTGGCGAGACGTCCGGCGGCGGTGGCTCCGGTGTAGCCGGCCCCGATGACGACGATGCGGTGCTGCATGTCCGTGCTCCTGTCTCTTCAGCGGATTCGCCCCTTGAACCGAGCGGCCCACCGATCCCTGACAGGTGTGCGATGTGAAGCACGTCACATCGCACAGACCCACTGCGCTCCGACCCATTTCGCCGGGCCGCCGGCCTTCCCGCCGCCGCCCCTCGACCCGCCCCTCAGAACACGCTGAGCAGCAACGGCTCCCCGCGGTCCTCCGCCGCCCAGACCCTGGTCGCCCGTTCGAGCTTGTCGGGGTTGACCTGGTTGCGGAACCCGGCGATGCCCTCGGGCGTGACCTCCAGGCACATGACGCCGATGACGCGGCCGTCGAGCACCGCCAGGACGGCCGGGTCGCCGTTGGCGAACGAGCCGTAGATCTGCGGCGAGCCGCCGGTCAGCACCCGCTTCGCCTTGCTCGGCTTGAACAGGCCCCGCATGAACTTCGCGACCGCGAGCGCACCCTCGAACGCCCTCGCGCGGGCCGGGACCTTCCCGCCGCCGTCGCCGATCGCGATGGAGTCCTGGGTGAGCAGCCGGACGAGCGGCTCGGTCCGGCCGCTGGTGGCGGCCGCGAGGAACTCGTCCACGATCCGCCGCGCGGTGGCCTCGTCCACCTCGGTACGGGCCCTGCCCTCCGCGACATGCTTCTTCGCGCGATGGAAGATCTGCTGGCTGGCCGCCTCGGTGATGTCGAGGATCTCGGCGATCTCCGCGTGCCGGTACTCGAAGGCCTCCCGCAGCACGTACACCGCCCGCTCGTTGGGCGACAGCCGCTCCAGCAGGACGAGTACGGCGTACGACACCGACTCGCGCTGTTCGGCGGTGTCGGCCGGGCCGAGCATCGGGTCCCCGGCGAGCAGCGGCTCGGGCAGCCACTGGCCCACATAGGTCTCGCGCCGCGCACGGGCCGAAGTGAGCTGGTTCAGGCACAGGTTGGTGAGCACCTTGGTCAGCCACGCCTCGGGGACCTCGATCCGTGCGACGTCGGCGGACTGCCAGCGCAGGAACGTCTCCTGCACGGCGTCCTCCGCCTCGCTCGCCGAGCCGAGCAGGCGATAGGCGATGGCCTCCAGGCGGGGCCTGGACGCTTCGAACCGGTCGACGTCGTTCATGGTCAGGGCCATGACGCCGGATCCTAACTCCCGCACCGCCGACCGCATCAGGGCGCCATGTCCGGACTCGCGCCAAGTCCACCCCACGCCCACAACCAGGAGACCTACGTCACACATCTCACCCACGCCTCCCACAGCCGTGATCGATCCGCAACCAATTCCGGGCTTGACCGAGACCCATCAACCCCCCATGTGATTACGCTCCGGACCATGGCCGACACCCCCCGACACGTCCCGCCCCCGGACAGTCCCGCAGCTGAGCGCCCCGCCACGGAGCCCCCCGTCACCGACCGCCCCGTCTATGTCATAGGCGGCGGACCCGGCGGACTCTCCGTCGCACACGCCCTGCGCGCCCGGGGACTGCGTGCCGTCGTGCTGGAGAAGTCGGACCGGGTCGGGGCCTCCTGGCGGCGGCACTACGACCGCCTGCGACTGCACACCACCCGGCGCCTCTCGGCCCTGCCCGGGCTGCCGATGCCGCGCCGGTTCGGACGCTGGGTGACCCGCGACGACGTCGTGCGGTACCTGGAGAAGTACGCCGAGCACCACGACCTGGAGATCGTCACCGGCGTCGAGGTCTCCCGCGTCGAGCCCGCGCCCGACGGCTCCGGCTGGCTGCTGCGCGCCACCGGCGGACGTGAACTGACCGGCGCCGCCGTCGTCGTGGCCACCGGCCACAACCACACCCCGCGCATTCCGCACTGGCCCGGCCGCGACACCTACACCGGCGAGTTCCTGCACGCCGGCGAGTACCGCAACCCCGCCCCGTACGCCGGCCGCGACGTCCTGGTCGTCGGCATCGGCAACACCGGCGCCGAGATAGCCGTGGACCTGGTCGAGGGCGGCGCCTCCCGGGTACGGCTGGCCGTACGGACCGTGCCGCACATCGTCCGCCGCTCCACCGCCGGCTGGGCGGCCCAGTTCACCAGCATTCTCGTACGGCGGCTGCCGGTCCGCCTCGTCGACCGGCTCGCCCGCCCCATGGCGAAGCTGAGCGTGCCGGACCTGGCCGAGCAGGGCCTGCCGCGCCCCGACAGCGGGCTCTACAGCCGGGTCCGCGAAGGCGCGATCCCGGTTCTCGACGTCGGCCTCATCGACGCCGTGCGCAAGGGCCGGATCGAGATCGTCGCCGCCGTCGACGCCTTCGAGGCCGAGAAGGTCGTCCTCGCCGACGGCACCCGCGTCTCGCCGGACGTCGTCGTCGCGGCCACCGGATACGTCCGCGCCCTGGAGGACCTCGTCGGCCACCTCGGAGTCCTCGACGAGCGCGGCAGACCGGTCGTCCGGGGCCGCCGCACCCCCGCCGACGCCCCCGGCCTGTACTTCACCGGCTTCACCAACCCCATCAGCGGCAACCTCCGCGAGATGGCGATCGACGCCCAGAAGATCGCCAAGGCCATCGCCGGCGACCGCGACGACCGCCGACGGGCCTCCCGGCTGCCGGTGACCTAGCCGTCCTCAACTCTCTTGCGTAGATCTCCTGTTACTTGTGAGTCATAAGTTGCGGGAGATCTCTGTACCGCGCCCTCGTGCGGAGCCAGAATGTGAGCCCTGTTCAGCTTTTCGGCTCCACTTTCCAGCTCCACTCCCTCTCGCTACGACGGAGGACGCACGTGGCACGCGAAAGACAACTCTCCCGCCGCTCCCTGCTCGGCGGCGCCGCCGCCACCGCCGGCGCCGCGGCCCTCACGGCAACGACCGCCGGCACAGCCTCGGCAGCCGCTTCCCGAACGGTCGACGTCGCGATCGTCGGCGCCGGACTCGCCGGACTCACCGCCGCCCGCGACCTGGTGGCCGCCGGCAAGTCCGTCGTCGTCCTGGAAGCACGCGACCGGGTCGGCGGCCGGGTGCTGGGCCTGAACCTGGCGGGCGGCGGCGTCACCGAGGGCGGCGGCGAGTTCATCGGCCCCACCCAGGACCGCATCCGGGCCCTCGCCGACTCCCTCGGCGTACAGACCTTCACCACCTACAACACGGGCAACAACCTCCTCTACAAGGACGGCAAGAGGACCCCGTACGCCACCGACGGCATCCTCGGCTCCGTCCCGCCCATCGACGCGGCCGGGCTCGCCAACGCCGCGATCGTGCAGGCCAAGCTCGACGACCTGGCCAAGGAGATCCCGGTCGACGCGCCCTGGACCGCCGCGAAGGCCGACGAATGGGACCGGCAGACCTTCGAGAGCTGGCTGCGCGCCAACGCCGTGATCCCGTCCGCCAAGTTCCTCTTCGACGTGGCCTGCACGTCGATCTTCTCGGCCGAACCCCGCGAACTCTCCTTCCTGTTCGTGCTCTTCTACATCGCCGCCGCCGGCAACTCCGCCAACCCCGGCACCCTGGAACGCCTCACCGAGACCGCGGGCGGCGCCCAGGAACTGCGCTTCGTCGGCGGCTCCCAGCTGGTGCCGATCAAGCTCGCCGCCACGCTCGGCGACCGGGTGGTGCTCGGTGCCCCGGTGCGCACCATCGCCAGGTCGGGCGCCAGTTACGTCGTGACGGCCGACGGCATCACGGTCACCGCCGGGAAGGTCGTCGTGGCCGTACCTCCGCCCATCGCCGCCCGCATCACCTACGACCCCCTCCTGCCGGCCGCCCGCGACCAGCTCACCCAACGGCTGCCGATGGCCTCGGTGGGCAAGGCCATCGCCATCTACGACACCCCCTTCTGGCGTGCCGACGGCCTCAACGGTCAGGTCGTCAGCGACACCGGCGTGATCAGCTCCACCTTCGACAACTCCCCGCCCGACGCATCCTTCGGCGCCCTGATGGGCTTCATCGAGGCCGACGAGGCCCGCAAGCTGGACGCGGCGAGCGAGGCCGAGGTGCGGGCGGCGGTGCTGAAGGACTACACGACGTACTTCGGCGCGAAAGCGGCCTCCCCCACCTCCTTCGTCCTGCAACGCTGGAACAACGAGGCCTACACCCGCGGTGGACCCGTCTCCATCGCCGCGCCCGGCGTCCTGACCCAGTACGGCCCCGCCCTGCGCGAGCCGGTCGGCGGCATCCACTGGGCCGGGACGGAGACCTCCACGTACTGGATGGGCTTCATGGACGGGGCGGTGCGGTCGGGCGAGCGGGTGGCGAAGGAGGTGCTGGCGGTGCTGTGAGTGCGCCGCCGGGGCTCGTCCTCGCACCGGCCCCGCCGGGCACGGAGTGCTGTTCCGCTCAACTTTGCGTGCACAGCCGTTCCTGACTGAGCGTCAGTTCCTTTAATCTGACACTGCGTCAGTTAATCGCTGTCACACAGGAGCGGGCGGACCGATGCTTGGATCAACCCACGGCACCCTCACCACCGACTCCCGCCGGGCCCGGGTCATCGCCTGTGGCGAGCAACCCGGGCCCGCCGTCCACGGCCGGCCCGCCGAGGTCGACGATCTCGACGTCAGCGGCCGTCCCCTGTACTGCGACGTGCCCGATCTGGACCGTCTCTTCCGGCCCGAGTCGGTCGCCGTGATCGGCGCCTCCGACGCCGAGGGCCGGCCGAACACCGGTGTCACCCGCCAGCTGATCGCCTGGTCCGAGCGGGTCGGCGCCCGGCTCCACCCGGTGCACCCGAGCCGTACGTCCGTCTTCGGCATCCCCTGCTCCGCTGCCGTCGCCGACCTGCCCGAACAGGTCGATCTCGCCGTGCTGCTGGTCGCCGACCCCCTTCCGGTGATCGAGGAACTGGCCGAGACCAAGGTGAAGTTCGCCGTCGTCTTCGCCTCCGGGTTCGCCGAGACCGGCGAGGAGGGCGCCGCCGCGCAGGACCGGCTCAGCGCCGCCGTCGAGCGGTCCGGGATGCGGCTGCTCGGCCCCAACACCAACCTCAACGCCTTCGAGCGGTTCCGCGACGACCTCGACGGTCCCGCGATCGCCCTCATCACCCAGTCCGGCCACCAGGGCCGTCCCGTCTTCGCCCTCCAGGAGCTCGGCATCCGCCTGTCCCACTGGGCACCGACCGGCAACGAGGCCGACCTGGAGTGCGCCGACTTCATCTCCTACTTCGCCGAGCGGCCCGAGGTCGGCGCCATCGCCGCCTACGTCGAGGGCCTCAAGGACGGCCGCGCCTTCCTGCTGGCCGCCGACCGCGCCGCCCGCCGCGGTGTGCCGGTCGTCGCGGTCAAGGTGGGCCGCACCGAGACCGGCGCCCGCACGGCCGCCTCGCACACCGGCAAGCTGACCGGCGCGGACGCGGTGGTGGACGCGGCGATGCGGCAGTACGGCGTGATCCGCGTCGACGGCCTCGACGAACTCCAGGACACCGCCGCCCTGTTGGCCCGCGCCAGGGCGCCCCGCGCCGACGGCGTCGTCGTCTACTCCATCTCCGGCGGCACGGGAGCGCACTTCGCCGACCTGGCGACCGAGGCGGGACTGCGGCTGCCGGCGCTGTCGGAGGCCAAGCAGGCCGAGCTGCACCAGTGGATACCCGAGTACCTGAGCGTGGCCAACCCGGTCGACAACGGCGGCCATCCCGTGGGCGACTGGCGCGGCCGGAAGATCATCGACGCCATCCTCGACGACCCCGCGGTGGGGGTGCTGATCTGCCCGATCACCGGGCCCTTCCCGCCCCTCAGCGACCGGCTCGTCCAGGACCTCGTGGACGCCGCCGAGCGCACGGACAAGCTGGTCTGCGTGGTGTGGGGATCGCCGGTCGGCACCGAGCCCGCCTACCGCGAGGTCCTGCTCGGCTCCTCGCGCGTGGCGACCTTCCGCACGGTGGCGAACTGCATCACCGCCGTGCGCGCCTACCTCGACCACCACCGCTTCGTCAGCGGCTACCGCTCCCCCTTCGACGAGGCCGCGCGCACCCCCTCGCCGTCCTGCCGCAAGGCGCAGGCACTGATGCGCCCGGGACAGCAGCTGAGCGAGCACGCGGCGAAGCAGCTGCTGCGGGCGTACGGGATCCGGGTCCCGCGCGAGCAGTTGGTGACCAGCGCGGCGGCGGCCGTACGGGCGGCGGGGCTGGTCGGCTACCCCGTGGTGATGAAGGCATCCGGCGCGCGGATCGCCCACAAGACCGAGCTCGGCCTGGTCAAGATCGGGCTGACCTCCGCCAGCCAGGTCCGCGACGCCTACCGCGAACTGACCGACATCGCCCGCTACGAGGACGTCTCCCTGGACGGCGTCCTGGTCTGTCAGATGGTCGAGCGGGGCGTCGAGATGGTCGTGGGCGCCACGCACGACGAGCTGTTCGGACCGACCGTGACGGTCGGGCTGGGCGGGGTGCTGGTGGAGGTGCTGAACGACACGGCCGTACGCGTGCCGCCCTTCGGGGAGGAGCAGGCCCGGGACATGTGTGCCGAGCTGCGCGGGCGGGCCCTCTTCGACGGGGTCAGGGGGCGGCCACCGGCGGATCTCGACGCGCTCGTGGAAGTCGTCCTGCGGGTGCAGCGCATGGCACTGGAACTCGGGGACGAGCTCGCGGAGCTCGATATCAACCCGCTGATGGTGCTGCCCAGGGGCCAGGGCGCGGTGGCCCTGGACGCGCTGGTGGTGTGCCGCTGACATGACTACCGACCGTGAGATGGGCATGCCCGATTCCCCCCGTGCGTCCGGAAATTCCGTCGATTCATTGGTACAGCACGCCACTGACAGTCAGATCTGCCGCATCACCCTCAACCGGCCCGAGGCCCTCAACGCCCTCACCCCCGACCAGCGCGACCGCGTCGTCGAGCTGCTCGCCGGCGCCTCCGCGGACCCGGACGTGCGGGCGGTGGTGCTGACCGGCACGGGCCGCGGCTTCTGCGCGGGCGCCGACCTGCGCGGGACGCCGGCCGGCACGGAGCGGGTCGCCGGTGACGTCGCCCGTACGATCCGGCTCGGCGCCCAGCGGCTGATCGCGGCCGTACTGGACTGCGAGAAGCCGGTGATCGCCGCCGTCAACGGCACCGCGGCCGGCATCGGCGCACATCTGGCGTTCGCCTGCGACCTCGTGCTGGCCGCGGAGTCCGCACGGTTCATCGAGGTGTTCGTACGGCGCGGCCTCGTCCCGGACGGCGGCGGCGCCTACCTTCTCCCGCGCCTGGTCGGCACCCACCGCGCCAAGGAGCTGATGTTCTTCGGTGACGCGCTCACCGCCGCGGACGCGGAGCGGCTGGGCCTGGTCAACCGGGTCGTCCCGGACGGGGAGTTGGACAAGACGGCCCGCGAGTGGGCCGAACGCCTCGCCGCCGGACCGACCCGCGCACTCGCCCTCACCAAGCAGCTCGTCAACGCCTCCCTGGAATCCGACCGCGCCTCCGCCTTCGCCGCGGAGGCGGCCGCGCAGGAGATCAACATGACGACACAGGACGCACGGGAGGGCGTGGCGAGCTTCGTGGAGCGCAGGAGTCCTGAGTTCAAGGGGCGTTGAGGTCGACGCCCTCGCACACCCCTTCCAATCTGACGAGCCGTCAGTTTCAATGGGTGTCGTGATGGGACACGCAGGGATGGCGGCCGCCGCCGTCCGCTATCTGAGGTCGGCCGACGCGCCGCCCGTGCAGGCGCTGCCGCGCCCGGCGCTGCGCTGTGTCGGCGAGGACGAGCGCGCGCCGGTCCCGCAGGACGAGTTCCGGCGGGTGCTCGGCAGCTTCGCGACCGGCGTGGTGGTGGTGACGGCCCCCGCCGGCACCGGGGCCCCGCACGCCCCCGCGGGCTTCGCCTGCCAGTCCTTCTCGTCGCTCTCCCTCGACCCGCCGCTGGTCGCCTTCATGGTCGGCCGTACGTCGACGACATGGCCGCGCATCGCCCGCGCGGGCGTGTTCTGCGTGAACGTGCTGAGTGCCGGTCAGGGCGGGCTGTGCCGCGCCTTCGCGGTGAGCGGTGCCGACAAGTTCGCCGGGGTGACCTACGACGCCGCCCCCGTGTCCGGCTCCCCCCGCCTCGCGGGCACGCTCGCGTGGATCGACTGCACGATCCACGCGGTGCACACGGGCGGCGACCACCTCATCGTCGTAGGACGGGTGGACGCCCTCGGAGTGAGCGACGGGGACGAACCACCGCTGCTGTTCCACAAGGGGCGGTTCCTTTAGCCCCGCCCCCTTCCTGAGCAGCCATCCCCACCCTTCCTAAGCAGCCATCCCCACCGCCGCCGGCTTCCGCCTGATCACCAGCGCCATCAGTGCCGCCGCCGCGCACAGCGCCCCGGACGCGTACCAGACCATGTCGTACGTGCCGAAGACGTCCCGCGCGACCCCGCCGACGAAGGCGACCAGTGCGGCGCCCACCTGGTGGGAGGCGAGGACCCAGCCGAAGACGATCGCGCTGTCCTCGCCGTACTGCTCACGGCACAGGGCGACGGTCGGCGGGACCGTGGCGACCCAGTCGAGGCCGTAGAAGACGATGAAGAACAGCATCGGCGGGTGGACGCTCGGCGCGAGCAGCATCGGCAGGAAGAGCAGGGAGATGCCGCGCAGGGCGTAGTAGACCGCGAGCAGGCGGCGCGGTTCGAAGCGGTCGGTGAGCCAGCCGGAGAAGATCGTGCCGACGACGTCGAAGACGCCGATGACCGCGAGCAGCGAGGCGGCGGCCGTGATGGGCATGCCGTGGTCGTGGGCGGCGGGCACGAAGTGGGTCTGGATGAGGCCGTTGGTGGAGGCACCGCAGATCGCGAACGTGCCGGCCAGCAGCCAGAAGGGGCCGGTGCGGGCGGCCGAGAAGAGGACCGTCACGGCCCGGCGGGCGGCGCCCTGCGCGGGCGGCGGCTTCGGCACGAACTCCTCCGAGCCGTACGGCGCAAGGCCCACGTCGGCGGGGTGGTCGCGCAGCAGCAGCCAGACGAAGGGGACCACCGCGAGGGCCGCGAGGGCGACCGTGACGACGGCCGGGCGCCAGCTGTGGTTCTCGACCATCCAGGACAGCAGGGGCAGGAAGATCAGCTGGCCGGAGGCGGAGGCGGCGGTGAGGATGCCGGTGACCAGGCCGCGCCGCTCGGTGAACCAGCGGTTGGTGACGGTGGCGGCGAAGGCCAGCGCCATCGAACCGGTGCCGAGCCCCACCAGCAGACCCCAGCACAGCAGCAGCTGCCAGGCCGCCGTCATCCAGTACGTCAGACCCGAGCCGACCGCGATCAGCGTCAGGGCCGCCGCGACGACCCTGCGTATGCCGAAGCGGTCCATCAGCGCGGCGGCGAAGGGAGCGGTGAGGCCGTAGAGCGCGAGGTTGATGGAGACGGCGGCCCCGATCGTGCCGCGCGACCAGCCGAACTGCTCGTTCAGCGGGTCGATGAGCAGTCCCGGCAGGGAGCGGAAGGCGGCCGCGCCGAGGATCGTCACGAAGGCGACGGCGGCGACGAACCAGGCGCGGTGGAAACGGGGACGACGCGGCCTCGTCGGGGACGTGGCCGCGGTGGCGGCGGTGGCGGGGGTTGTCTGCGTCACGACAACGAGCTTCGGGCCTGCGCCGCCCCGGAGCCATTGGCCCGAAGGACAGCATTCGCTAGGATCGGGCCATGAGCAGTGAGCCGGAGCACCGTACGCCGTCGGATTTCCGCCCGCACCGTGTGGTCGTCCTCGCACTGGACGGGCTGCTCCCCTTCGAGCTGGGCATCCCGCACCGGATCTTCGGCCGCCCCAAGGACGCCCGCGGGCGGCACCTGTACGAGGTCGTGACCTGCTCGATCCGACCGCCGGGCCCCGTGCGGACCGACGCCGACTTCGCCATCCAGGTCGAGCACGGCCCCGAGGCGCTGGCCACCGCCGACACGGTGATCATCCCGGCGTCGTACGAACTCGGCCCGGTCTTCGAGGAGGGCGTGCTGACCGACGAGCTCGCCGCCGCGTTCGCCCGCATCCGCCCCGGCACCCGGCTCGCCTCCATCTGCACCGGCGTGTACGTCCTCGCCGCGGCGGGCCGGCTCGACGGGCGCCCGGCGACCACCCACTGGGCCGACGCCGAGCGCTTCCAGCGGCTGTTCCCGCGCATCGAGGTCGACGCGGACGTGCTCTTCATCGACGACGGCGACGTGCTGACGTCGGCCGGGGTCGCGGCCGGAATCGACCTGTGCCTGCACATGGTGCGCCGCGACCACGGCACGGCGATCGCCACCGAGGTGGCCCGCCGCACGGTCGTACCGCCCCATCGCGACGGCGGCCAGGCGCAGTACATCCACCGCCCGGTCCCCGACCCGCAGCAGTCGTCCACGACCACGGCCCGCGCCTGGGCCCTGGGGCGGCTCCACGAGCCCATCCAGCTGCGGGACATGGCCGACCAGGAGTCCATGTCGGTGCGCACCTTCACCCGCCGTTTCCGCGAGGAGGTCGGCAGCAGCCCCGGCCAGTGGCTCTCCCAGCAGCGCGTCGAACGCGCCCGGCACCTCCTGGAGTCCACCGACCTCTCGGTCGACCAGGTCGCGGACGCCGCGGGTTTCGGTACGGCCCAGTCGATGCGGCAGCACCTACAGGCGGCACTCGGGGTCACGCCCACCAGCTATCGGCGCACCTTCCGCGCCGCCGGCAAGGCCGACCGCCAGGTCACCGGGCGCACCTGAGACGTCCCGCCGGGCCTCGCCCCACCAGCCGAGCACGGTGAGCAGCAAGGTCAGCGACACACCGGCCAGGACGGCCGTGGACGGCGCGACCACCTGGAGCAGACCGCCCGCGAGGGATCCCGTCGCCGCGTAGCCGGCGCCGGCGGCCGCGTACAGCACGGAGTACCCGGCGGCCAGGGCGCTCTGCGGCAGCGCCTCGCGCAGGGACAGATTGCGGGTGATCAGCGCGCCCGACTGGAGCACGCCCGCGAGGACGAGGGCGACCGTGATCCCGGCCGCGCCCGGTATCAGCGCGACCAGCGCCACGAAGACCGCCATGCCGCTGATCAGCACCGCACTGCGCGAGCGCAGCCGCCCCGGCCAGGACCGCAGGCCGTACAGGAACGCACCGAGCCCCGCCCCCACGGCCATGCCCGCCAGCATCGGGCCGGACCAGCCCACGCCGATGCCGCGCTGCTCCAGCAGTGCGGGCAGGGTGAGTTCGGTCAGGCCGAGCAGGGTGATGCTGGCCGCGCCGGTGACGTACACCGGCCAGGCGTGCAGCAGTACGCGGGTCTTCGCCCGGCCCGTGTCCCCTTCCTGGTCGCCGCCGGCCCAGCCCGCGGGCAGCAGCCAGTGTCCCGCGATCGACGACGCCATGCAGGCCGCCGCGAGGAGCAGCGGCACCCGGGGCGCCACCGCGAGGGCAAGTCCGGCGACGGCGACCGGGGAGACGGCCCACACGCCGGACATCAGCATCGACTCGGCGGACAGCGCCTGTGCCACGGCGCGCTCCGGAACCAGTGACGTGAGCAGCGCGCGCTGTCCGCCGGCGGCCGCCGAGGGGGCGGCCCCCGCCAGGAACGCGAACGCCCCCAGCACCACGGGGTGCGAGTCGGCGAAGATCCCGAGTCCGGTGAACCCCAGCGCCCCGCCCGCGAGTCCGAGGACCAGATGACGCCGGCCGCGAGCCGGGTCCAGGCGCATCCCGAGAACCGGGGCGCCGACGATCTCGCCGAGCACATAGGCCGCCGCGAGCGTCGCGCCCAGGGTGTAGCCGCCGGGCCGCTCCCGGACCAGGAACACCAGCGCGAGCGGCGTCATGGCGACCGGCATACGAGCGGCGACGGCGGTCAATGCCCAGATCAGCACCTGCTTGGTGGCGACGTCTCGATAGGTCATGAAGATGACGGTAAGTGCCGCCACCGACAACACGGCAGCCGTTTTCCGGGCCTGTGGAAAACCCCGCCGCGCGGCCCCCGGGGACCTCGCGACCTCAGAACGTCAGCACCCCGCGCGCCACCTTCCCCGCCTCCGCGTCCGCCGCCGCCCGTTCGAACTCCTCCACCGGATACGTCTGGGTCACCAACTCGTCCAGCATGAGCCGCCCGGCCCCGTACAGCTCGGCGTACAGCGCGATGTCCCGCTGCGGCCTCGACGACCCGTAGCGGCAGCCCAGGATCGACTTGTCGAGGTACATCGAGGACACCAGGAAGGACGCCTCGGCGGTGGCCGCCGGCACCCCGAGAAGTACGGCCTGCCCCTGCCGGTCCAGGAGATCGACGGCGGCCCGGATCAGCTCGACGCGCCCCACGCACTCGAAGGTGTGGTCGGCGCCCGTCGGCAGCAGGTCCCGCACGCCCTCCACCGACGTCAGGAAGTCCGTCGCCCCGAACTGCCGCGCCACCGCCTCCTTCGCCGGGTTGGCGTCGACCGCCACGATCCGCAGCGCGCCCGCGATCCGCGCGCCCTGGATGACGTTGAGCCCGATCCCGCCCGCGCCGATCACGACGACGCGGTCCCCGCGGTCGACCCGCGCCCGGTTCAGCACGGCCCCCACCCCGGTCAGCACCCCGCACCCGATCAACGCGGCGGACGGCAGCGGAATGTCCTTCGGGATCCGCACCACCTGCACGGCCTTCACCACGGTGCGTTCGGCGAAGGCGGAGTTGGACGCGAACTGGAACACGGCCTGCTCGCCCCGCCGGAACGGCCTTCCCGGCCGCCCTATGGCCTGCCGGCACATGGTCGGCCGCCCCCGGTCGCACTCGGCGCACGCACCGCAGTTGGCGAGCGTGGACAGCGCCACATGGTCCCCGGGCTCGACATGGGTGACCCCCACACCGACGGCCTCCACCACCCCCGCGCCCTCATGGCCCAGCACCACAGGAACGGGGAAAGGTATGGTTCCGTCCACCACCGACAGGTCGCTGTGGCACAACCCGGCCGCCGAGACGGCGACCAGCACCTCGCCCGGCCCCGGATCCCGTACCTCCAGGTCGTCCACGACCTCGACCCGCTTGCCGTCGAACATCACTGCGCGCATCAGACGACCCCCTTGGGCTCCCTGGGCAGACCGAGCACCCGCTCGGCGATGATCGTGCGCTGAACCTGGTCGGAACCGCCGTAGATGGTGTCGGCGCGGGAGAACAGGAACAGATGCTGGGCGTCGTCGAGTTCGTACGGCGTCGAGGGCGCCCACTCCCGCGGCCCCGCGCTCGCCGAAGCCCCGCGCACCTGCATCGCCAGTTCCCCGAGCCGCTGGTGCCAGCCGCCCCACAGCAGCTTGGCCACGCTCGGCGCGCCCGCGTCGCCCGAACTCCCCAGCGTCCGCAGGGCGTTCCACCGCATCACCCGCAGCTCGGCCCACTGCCGCACCAGCCGGTCCCGTACGACGGGATCCGCCGCGGCGCCGGACCGCACGGCCGCTCCCACGACCCGGGCCAGCTCCCCTGCGAAACCGATCTGCTGGGCGAGCGTGGAGACCCCGCGCTCGAACCCGAGCAGACTCATCGCGACCTGCCACCCGGCGCCCTCACCGCCGACGACGTGCTCGGCGCGCGCACCGTCGAAGAAGACCTCGTTGAACTCGCTGGTGCCGGTCATCTGCCGGATCGGCCGCACCTCGATACGCCCCGGCTGGTCCATCGGGACGAGCAGGAAGCTCAGTCCGCGGTGGCGCCGGGAGTCCGGCTCGGTGCGGGCCAGCACGAAGCACCAGTCCGCCTCATGGGCGAGGGAGGTCCAGATCTTCTGCCCGGTGACGCGGTACGTCCCGTCCGAGGCCCGCTCTGCCTTCGTACGCACCCCGGCGAGGTCCGACCCCGCCCCGGGCTCGCTGTACCCCTGGCACCACAGCTCCTCGCCGAGCGCGATCGGCGGCAGGAACCGCGCCTTCTGTTCCTCGCTCCCGTGCGCGAGCAGCGTCGGCGCGAGCAGCTTCTCCCCGATGTGCCCGGACCGCGCGGGCGCCCCCGACCGCGCGTACTCCTCGGCCCACACGACCTGCTGAGTGAGCGTGGCGACCCGGTTCCCGAACCCGCCCTCCCCCCACCCGAGCCCGATCCACCCGCCCTTCCCGAGGGCCTGTTCCCAGGCCCGCCGGTCCTGCGCACTCCCGGCATGCTCGGAGAGCCACGCCCGCACGTCCGCGCGGAACGTCTCGTCCTCGGCGGCGAATTGAAAGTCCACTGACCTCTCCTCTTGATGCCGGACTGCTGAAACCCCCAGGGGCGCGGGGAACCGCGCGACCAGCCACAACAGGCCCGCAGCCGCCCCACGACGAACCGCCCCGGACTATTGGGCGTTCGGCCGGTCCCCCGAGCGCGCGGCCCTCTCCATCGCCTCCACCCGAGCCAGCATCGGCATCGGATCCACCCCCACGGACCCCGGCAGAACCTCCGCGATCCGCTCCGGCGTCCACGCCCCCTCGGCGTAGGCCGAGCGCAGCTCCCGCGGCTGCGCCCACACCGCGATCCTCGGCCCGGCGACGGTGTACACCTGCCCGGTCACCTCGTGCTCCCGCGCCGCGTCCGACAGCAGGTACACCACCAGCGCGGCCACGTCCTCCGGCTCCCCGATCTCCGCGAGCTCCATGGGAACGTTGGCGGACATGCGCGTACGGGCGACCGGCGCGACGGCGTTCGCGGTCACCCCGTACTTGTGCAGGCCGAGCGCCGCGCTGCGCACGAGCGAGATGATCCCGCCCTTCGCCGCGCTGTAGTTGGCCTGCGAGACCGACCCCTGGTGGTTGCCGCTGGTGAATCCGATCAACGTCCCCGCCCGCTGCCCCCGCATCACGGCCGACGCGGCCCGGAACACGGTGAACGTGCCCTTCAGATGGGTGGCGACCACCGGGTCCCACTCCTCCTCGGACATGTTGAACAGCATCCGCTCGCGCAGGATCCCGGCGACGCACACGACTCCGTCGAGGCGTCCGTACGACGACAGTGCCGTGTCCACGATCCGCTGTCCGCCGGCCATGGTGGAGACGTCGTCGGCCACGGCGACCGCTTGCCCGCCCGCCGCCTCGATCTCCTTGACCACGGCCTCGGCGACCTCGCTCGTGGGCGAGGCCCCGTCCATGGACACCCCGTAGTCGTTGACGACCACCCGCGCGCCCTCGGCCGCGGCGGCGAGCGCCACCGCCCGTCCGATGCCCCGCCCGGCGCCCGTCACGGCGACGACCTTGCCTGCCAAGAAGTTCCCCACGCCCCGGCCCCTTCCCGCAGTTTCTGACGGTCCGTTAGATTCGACTTGATTCTACGACCCGTCAGATACGCGGAGACAAGCCCCGGGGAGGGACTCATGTCACTGCCGGACGCGTTCCACGAGATCGCCAAGCGCGTGAACAACTGGGGGCGTTGGGGCGCCGACGACGAGATCGGCACCCTGAACCTCATCACCGACGACGTCGTCCGCGAGGCGGCCGCCTGCGTCCGCACCGGCCGCCGCGTCCCGCTCGCGCTGCCCCTGAAGGAGGACGGCGTGCAGACCGGGATGATCCCCGGGCGCATCAACCCCCTGCACACGATGGTGCAGATCAACCAGGAGCTGTTCGGCCCCGGCACCGTGGCGTGCAGCGACGACGCCGTGACCATGGGCCTCCAGGCGGCCACCCACTGGGACGCGCTCACCCATGTCTCGCACTCGGGCCGGCTCTACAACGGCCGCCCCGCCGGCACCATCACCGCCCACGGCGGCGCCGAGTTCAGCGGTATCGACAAGGCGCGGCACATCGTCTCGCGCGGGGTGCTGCTGGACGTGGCACGCGCGCGTGGCGTCACCCGGCTCGACGGCGGGCACGCGGTCACGCCGGAGGACCTGGAGGCGGCCGAGGAGCTCGCGGGCACGCGCGTGCGCGCGGGCGACATCGTGCTCGTAAGGACGGGGCAGATCCAGGTGCTTCTCGCCGGCGACAAGCACGCGTACGGCTATCCCTCGCCCGGTCTGTCGATCCGTACGCCGGAGTGGTTCCACGCGCGCGACGTGGCGGCCGTGGCCAACGACACCCTCACGTTCGAGATATTTCCGCCCGAGACAGAGGATCTGTGGCTGCCCGTGCACGCGCTCGACCTGGTGGAGATGGGGATGCTCCAGGGGCAGAACTGGAACCTGGAAGAGTTGTCCACAGCCTGTGGACAAGAAGGCCGCTATGCGTTCCTGCTGTCGGCGATGCCGGAGCCCTTCGTCGGCGGCACGGGCACACCCGTCGCGCCCGTGGCGGTGCTCTGAGGTCCGGCGAGGCCGGTTGGCGGCGCGGTTCCCCCGACCTCCGGCCGCGCCCGAACGGGAGATGCCCCTTCCTCCCCGGGCACGGCACCGCGCGCCGCCATCCGACTCCGGCGCACCCGCCCCGGCCTCTCCTGGCCCTGGAGAGACCGACGCCGATTCACGACCCGCTCTCGACAAGGGCTTCCGTCACCGAAGTCCTCGCCGTCCCCTCACGGCGAATCGCTGACCACAAGCGTGATCAACCGGACACGCGGCGTCAACACCCACTCGGGGATTTGTTGCTTACGCCCTGTTTCTCGAAGGCGCGCACAGAAGCATGCCCGGGCGCATCCAGACATACCCGAGCTCAGGGGACAGCGCTTTCTGCAACTGTGCTCCGAATCCGCCGGAGTTACGGCTCCGTGCGCCCGTCACACCGCCTCGTACGCGAGCCCTTCGTAGGCCGAGGACCCGCTGCCGTAGGCCGCGGCGGCGCTCTGCGAGTCGGCGTCGCGGTCCAGTTCGCACCAGATCCGCTTGCCGCCGCCCTCGGAGCACCAGCCCCACCGGTCCGCGAGGCCGTCGACGAGGGCGAGGCCCCGGCCGCCGGTGGCGTCGCCGTCGGCGCAGCGCGGCACGGGAGCGCGGCCGCTGCGATCGGCGACCTCCAGTCGGACGGTGGCGGCGTCCTGGGCCGCTCCGGGAAGGGACAGGCGCAGCACGGCCGGACAGCCGGTGTGCACGACGGCGTTGGTGACCAGTTCGGACACGAGCAGGATCAGGGTCTCCGCGAGCGGCTCGTCGGCGCCTATCCCGGACCCGGCGAGCCGGGAGCGGGCCCACCGCCGGGCTCGCCCCACCTCAGCGGGGTCGGGCCGGATCTCCAGCTGCACTTGAAGCACCTGCACCGCTCACACCATCCGAACCGGCGGACACAAAGCCCCGCGCCTCACGAGGGCCACGATCCTAGCCATTCTTTTCATGACCAGATCAATGGCCGGAGCCAGGGTCACGGAACGTGAATCCCTTAGCTGACAGCATGGTTGACGTACAGTCACCCCAACAAGCGCTTCGGGCATATTCCAGCGTGAAGGAGTACCCGTGCGGCATACTGTGCGACGCTTGTCCCGGGGAGTCGAACAGGCTGGGGCAGACCGCCCACGCGCCTTGCGAACAGCGGCGCGCACCGCCGGATCCGGAGCCGCCTCAAGGGCAACTCCGGCATGGCTCGTGCTCGGAACCACTCGCATCTCACACAAGGTACCGGAGCGGACGCCCGACTCCAGGCCGTGACGAGTCACACGTAGGACACAACCCGATATCAACGCTCCGTAATTCCGGTATGCCACGATCCGCGACATCCATTTCGGCGCTGTCGGCGATACCGCAGACCAGGGGCCTTCAGGCCGAACCGAGGAGAAGCTCGGCGGCCAACCGTTCCTCACTCTCCGTAGCGTCACTCGTACGGTGCGTTCGCACCCATGCGCGCTTCAGATGAAGATGGACCTCGAACTCCCAGGTGAATCCCATGCCGCCGTGCACCTGGAGACAGTCGCGGGCGCCCCGCACTGCGGCGTCGTCGGCGAGCAGCCGCGCGGTGTCGATGTCGGCCGGGTCGGCGGTGACGGCGGCCGCGTAGACGGCGGCGCGGGCGGTCTCGGTGCGCACCAGCATCTCCGCGCACAGGTGCTTCACCGCCTGGAAGGCTCCGATCGGCCGGCCGAACTGCTCACGCGTCCGGGCGTGTTGCGCGGCGAGTTCGCACGCGCGTGTGGCGCTGCCCAGTTGTTCGGCGGCGGTGAGGAGCACGGCGGCGGGGTCGGCGCCGGGTGCTTCGGCAGCCCGGCCCGGAGGGGAGTCGGGCACCCGGTGCAGCGGGGTCAGCGGATCGACCGACCGCAGCGGTACGGCCCCGGCGTCGTCGCCCCGTACGACATCCGCCGCCGGCAGCCACTCCACCAGCCCGCATCCGCCGACGTCCGTCACGACCGTCTCGCCGGTGGCCGCGCCCGGCACCTCGGCCGCCGCGAGGTGGGTGGCCACGAGCGGCCCCGGCAGCAGCGCTCGCCCGGCCTCCTCGAAGGCCAACACCGCCTCGGGCAGGCCGAGTCCGACGCCGCCCTCGCTCTCGGGCAGCCGCAGCGCGAAGAACCCGGCCTCGCCGAGCTCCCGCCACAGCCCCTTCTGAAGTCGCCCGGGCGTCTCGACGGCGGCCCTGAGCTGCTCGGGCCCGAACCGCCGCGCCAGCAGCTCCCGCACCCCGGTCCGCAACGCCCGCTGGTCATCGGTCAGTTGGAAACGCATCCGTCACCGCTCCTTCGGCAGCCCGAGAATCCGCTCGCCCACGATGTTCCGCTGGATCTGCGAGGTGCCGGCCGCGATGGTGTACGACAGCGAAGACAGCCGGTCGGACATCCACGGCCGGTCGAGGTCCAGCGAGGCGGGCCCCAGCACCTCGGCGGCGGCGTCGAAGAGCTCCTGGCGGGCGTGCGAGTACCTCAGTTTGAAAACCGAACCCCCGACGCCGGGTATGCCGTCGGCGGCCTCCGCCTCGCTGACGTTCCACTGCGTCAGCCGCCACAGCGCCCGGAACTCCGCGTTCAGCCGCCCGAGCCGGCGGCGCAGCACCGGGTCGTCCCAGCGGCCGTTCCCGCGGGCCTCGGCGGCGAGTTCGCGCAGCACACGGCGGCAGGCGACCACTTCGCCCACGAAGGCCGTGCCGCGCTCGAAGGACAGGGTCACCATCGTCACGCGCCAGCCGTCGTTCTCCTCGCCGATCCGGTTGGCGACCGGAACCCGCACCTCGTCGAGGAACATCTCGGCGAACTCGGTGGTGCCGGCGAGGGTCTTGAGCGGCCGTACGGTGATGCCGGGGGCATCCATGGGCATGGCCAGCCAGCTGATGCCGCGGTGCTTGGGGGCGTCGGGGTCGGTGCGGACCAACAGCTCGCACCAGTCGGCGACTTCGGCGTGCGAGGTCCAGATCTTCGACCCACTGACCACGTAGTCGTCGCCGTCCCTGCGCGCATGCGTGCGCAGTGCCGCGAGGTCGGACCCGGCGTCCGGTTCGCTGAAGCCCTGGCACCAGACCTCCTCGCCGCGCAGGATCGGGGGCAGCCAGCGGGCCCGCTGCTCGTCGGTGCCCTCGGCGGCGATGGTCGGCCCGGCGTGCAGCAGCCCGACGAAACCCGCGCCCACATAGGGGGCGCCCGCCTTCTCGGTCTCCTCCAGGAAGATCAGCCGCAGGGTCGGGGACGCGTCCCAGTGGACGTCGCCGTACCCGGCGTCGTGGAGCATGCGCTGCCAGCCGAGGTCGTGGGCGCGACGCCCCGGCCAGTCCTCGGGGGACGGCTTCGGCGGCAGTGTCGGCAGCGCCTTGGCCAGCCACTCCCGCAGCCGGGTCCGGAACTCCTCCTCGTCCGGGGTGTACGCGAGGTCCATGTGGCGCCCCTCCATATCTGATGAACCGTCAGATACAGCTCTGCGGGAAGGCTAAGTCCCGCACCCCTGGACCGACAAGGCATCCCGCCCTACGCTCTGCCCACGATCTGACAGACCGTCAGTTCTGATGTGGACACCACGACCGCTTGGTGGCAGGGGGCCGTCATGAACGACACCGCGCACGCCCTGAGTTCCTCCCGCACCCTCTGGGATCTCCTCGCCCGCCGCGCCGACCTCGGCCCCGACCGCCCGGTCCTCCTCCAGGACGACCGCACGCTGACCTTCGGCGCGCTGCACGCGCGTGCCGAGCGCGTCGCGGCCGGCCTGTACGACATGGGCGTACGCCCCGGCACCGTCGTCGCCTGGCAGTTGCCCACCCGCATCGAGACGGCCCTGCTCTCCTTCGCGCTGGCCCGCCTCGGCGCCGTGCAGTCGCCGGTCATCCCCTTCTACCGGGACCGCGAAGTCGGCTTCGCGCTGCGGGAGTCGAAGGCGGAGTTCTTCGCGGTGCCGGGTGTGTGGCGAGGCTTCGACCACACCGAGATGGCCCGCCGCCTCGGCGCGAAGGGGATCTTCGAGGCGTACGACACCCTGCCCGACGGCGATCCGGCCGTACTGCCCCCGCCGCCCGCCGAGGGCACCTCGGTGCGCTGGATCTACTGGACCTCGGGGACCACCTCCGACCCCAAGGGCGTCCTGCACACCGACCGCTCGCTGATCGCGGGCGGCTCCTGCCTCGGGCACGCCCTGCGCCCCACGTCCGCCGACGTCGGCTCGATCGCCTTCCCCTACGCCCACATAGGCGGCCCCGACTACATGGTGATGGTCCTGCTGTACGGCTTCCCCACGGTGCTGTTCGAGCAGTTCGCGATGCCTGACGCGCTCGCGGGGTACCGAAGGCACGGCGTCACGATCGCGGGCGGCTCGACGGCGTTCTACTCGATGTTCCTCGCCGAGCAGCGCAGGCAGCCGGACGGCGCGAAGGCCGTCCCCACGCTGCGGCTGCTGGCGGGCGGCGGGGCGCCGAAGCCGCCTGAGGTCTATCACGCGGTGGTCCGCGAGATGGGCGTGCAACTGACCCACGGATACGGCATGACCGAGGTGCCGATGATCACGATGGGCGCGCCGGACGACACCGCGGAGAACCTCGCGACGACGGAGGGACGGCCGCCGCGGGAGATGGAGATCCGGATCGTCGAGGGGGAGGTGCGGCTGCGCGGGGAGGCGGTGTGCCGGGGCTATCTGGATCCGGCACAGACGGCGGCGGCCTTCGACGAGGACGGCTTCCTGCGCACCGGCGATCTCGGGCATCTGACCGACAGTGGGCATCTGGTGCTGACCGGCCGCCTGAAGGACGTCATCATCCGCAAGGGCGAGAACGTCTCGGCGAAGGAGATCGAGGACCTGCTGCACCGGCATCCCGCCGTCGGCGACGTGGCGGTGATCGGGCTGCCGGACCCCGAGCGCGGGGAGCGGGTCTGCGCGGTCGTGGAACAGCCGTCCGGCGCGCCGGAGCTGACCCTTCAGGCGCTGACGTCTTATCTGCGCGAGGAAGGGCTGTCGACGCACAAGCTGCCGGAGCAGCTGGAGGTGGTGGACGCCCTTCCGCGCAACGAGACCCTGCGGAAGGTCCTCAAGTACAAGCTCAGGGAGCGGTACTCGTCGGGGTCGTAGGGCTACTCGGGGACGGTGAAGTAGCGGGCGAAGGCCGTGACGACCTCTCCCTCGGCCACCTTGCCGTCGCCGTCGGTGTCGAGCGTGCCGGCGGCGGCCTGCGCCACGTCCTGCGGTACACCGAGGCAGACCAGCACGCGGGCGGTGTCGGTGACGGTGGCGGCTCCGTCGCCGTCGGGGTCGGCCACGGCGAGGGCGGCGTGCAGGAAGGGACGGGCGATCTCGGCGAACCGGTCCGGATTGTCGCGCAGGCGCTTGACCGCGCCGTTCACGAACTCCTCGCGGGTGATCCGCTGGTCGCCGTCGCGGTCCGCTATTCCGGCCATGCCCTGCCAGAAGGCCTCGGCACCGATGTACAGGGCCTGGCCCTTGTCGGAGCGTGCGGTGGTGCCGAACTCCGCGAGCAGCGCCTTGGCCGCCCCGACGAAGTCCTCCCGGTCGATGTAGCCGTTGCCGTCCTGGTCGAAGCCGGCGAACCGGGCCGCGATCCTGCGCTCGTACTCGCTGCTGACCATGTCTTTTCGGGCCGCCTCACTTCGTCGGGTGCATCTGTCACGGAGCGTACGACGTCAGGGGCCGTCCGGGCGCGGGAAAGGGGCCGTTGTGCCAAGACCGGGGGAATTTTGGGACAACGATGTGGCACTGACGTGCGGAACGGCGTACGCGGGGCGAGCGCTCAGGCGGACAGCGGTCCGGCCTCGTCCTTGACCGCCGAGGCCAGGTCGGGGTGCACGTCGAAGAGCCGGCGCACACCCAGCGCGCCGAGGACCCGGTTCACGTGCGACCCCTCCGCCGCGCCCTGCGCCGGGAGTATCAGCCGCAGGCTGCCCTGGCAGGAGCGGATCAGCCGCCGGGCGGCTATGAGCACGCCGACGCCGCTGGAGTCGCAGAACAGGACCTCGGAGAGGTCGAGGACGAGGCTGTGACGTCCTTCGGCCACCACGTCATGGATGTGCTGGCGCAATCCGGGCGAGGTCACCAGATCCAGCTCGCCCGACACCTGGAGCACGGCCCAGTCGCCGCGCTCGCCGCCGGTCACTTTGAACGTCACCACCATGCCCCTCGCTCGCTGAAACGGAAGCGACACCTACGCTTCCTTGCAGCGCGGCTGCCCAGCGGCTGTTCCCTGAAACGCCCTCCAGAAAACGGTCACCGTTCAGAAAAGGCTTGTTCCCATCGCATTCGATCCTGTTCGATCGTGTCTGATCATGTGGTGACCGGGTAGCCGAGCGACGCGAGCCTCTCCACCGGAGTGCGACCGGAGTGCGAGGAGTCCCCCTATCACGAGTGCGAGGTGTGTCACCAGCCATGGCTCTACAAGGGGCGCACATTGCGACAAAGGGGCGTGCGCGTCCGACCGTGCCGACTACATTCGTGGAGACGGCACACGCACGCTGGACCGGGACGGACCGGTGAGGGGGCCTTATGGCGAAGAAGGACGCACCGCCCCGCTGGGACCGCAAGATGCAGCAGCGGCTGGCGCGCGGCGAGGCGGCCGCGCTCGGCGAGCTCTACGACCGGTTCGCCTCGCTCGTGCACGGCCTCGCCCACACCGTGCTGGGCGACGAGCGCGCCGCCGACCACGTCACCCGTGACGTGTTCGCCCATGTCTGGGAGCACCCGGACGCCTACGACCCCAAGCAGGGACCGCTGCGCTCCTGGGTCGCCACGCTGACCCACCGCCTCGCCGTGCAGCGGCTGCGCGCCACCGAGACCGCCGCGCTCGCCGAGGCCGGCCAGGGCTCGACGGAGGAGCTGGAGCGCAAGGTGCGGCACGCCTCGGTCGCCGCCCGCGCCGACTACATCGTCCAGTCCATGCCCGTGCCGCTGCGCGCCGCCCTGGAGCTGGCCTACTTCCAGCGCCGCGACTACCGCCAGACCGCCGCCGACCTCGGCGTCACCGAGGACGAGGCCCGCCGCCGGCTGCGCCTGGGCCTCCAGCTGCTGGCCACCGCCCACGACGCCGGAACCGCCCCGGGGGCGCCACCGGGATACGGGGGTGCGGCGTGAACGAGGCCGGACGCTTCGAGGCGTACGACAACGATGACAACGACGACGACAACAAGCCGTACGACGACTCTCCCCACGGCGACGCGCATCACAAGGACCAGGAGGACAACGACCCCGCGGACTCGAACCGCGCGGCCGACGGCATGAACAGCAGCGGCGACGGCGACGACCAGCACCCCTCGACGAAGCCGGAACCGGACCGGCCGCCCCGCATACCCCTGCCCCGGGCCTCCGTCGAGGACACCGGACGCCCGCTGCCCGACGCCGTGCCGCGGCCCGCGCCGCTCGTCCTGGACCACCGCGTGCTGAAGTCACTGCTCGGCGCGTGGGCGCTGGCCGCCTGCTCGCCACAGGAGACCGCTGCCGTGGAGGACCACCTCGGCGGCTGCGGTTCCTGCGCGGACGAGGCGCTGCGGCTGCGCGAGGCGGTCGGCCTGCTGCACCCCTCCGAGAGCCTCGACCTCGACCCGTCCCTGCGCGCCCGAGTCCTGGCGGGCTGTCTGGAGCGGCGCCCGCCGCGCATCCCGGTGCCCGCGTGGGCGACGCCGTACGACGCGGAGACTGCCAGGCTCGACGCCCTGCTCCAGGACTTCGGGGACGCCGAGTGGCACGCGCCCGTGCGGCTGCGGTGGTTCCGCGGGGACGAGCCCACGAGCCGTCGTACGACCGTCGCCGGAGTCATCGCGCATCTACTGACGGTGGACGGGCTGGTGGCGGTCGCGCTCGGCCTCGCGGACCCGATGGGCGAGGTGGCCGTGGACCGGGCGACCCCGTCCGGGCGCACGGAGGCGTACTGGCGGGCCTCGCACTACCCGCCGACGCGCGCGGTGCGCGCGCCCTGGCGGGAGCAGAGCCACGACCTGGTCCGCACGGTGTCCTTCACGGGCGGCGGCACCGGCAAACTGTCCGTGCCCTACGGCGACTTCGAGCTGCCGCTGCACGACGCGATGCTGGACCGCGCCTTCGAGACGTGGGTGCACGCCGAGGACATCGCCGACGCGGTGGACTACCCCTACGAGCCGCCGTCCGGCAGCGATCTGCACCACATGGTGGACCTGGCGGCCCGCATGCTCCCGACGGTGCTGTCGGCCCGCCGCCAGGCCGGTCTCGCGTCCCCGCCGCCGGGTCCGCACCGCCACCTGGTGCCCGCCGGCGAGCCCGGCCGGAGTCTGCGGCTGGAGATCGAGGGTTCGGGCGGCGGCGAGTGGCTGATCCCGCTGGACTCCCCGGCGGCGGTGGGCTCCGCGGAGCACGAGGTGGCCCATGTGGCGCTGGACGGCGCGGAGTTCTGCCGACTGGCGGCGGGCCACGTGCCGCCGGAGGAGGCCGCGGCGGGGCAGGTCGGTGACCGTACGGCGATCAGGGACGTACTGTTCGCGGCGGCGAGCCTGAGCCGGATGTGAGGGGTCGGGCACGGATTCGTCGGCGGCTGCGGGTGGTACGTGGTTGCTCGCGCAGTTCCCCGCGCCCCTGAAGGGGCGCGTCCAGTGCACGTACTTCAAGGGGCGCGGGGACTGCGCGACCAGCCCCCACCCACCCGCAGCCGCCCCGGAACACCCGGCCCCGAGCTACTAGGCGAACACGACCGTCCGCCGCCCGTTCAGCAGAATCCTCCGCTCCGCATGCCACTTCACGGCCCGCGCCAGCGCCTGGCACTCCACGTCCCGCCCGACCGCGACCAGTTGGTCCGGGGTGACGTCGTGTCCGACCCGCTCGACCTCCTGCTCGATGATCGGCCCCTCGTCGAGGTCCGCGGTGACGTAATGGGCCGTGGCGCCGATGAGCTTGACGCCCCTGGTGTGTGCCTGGTGATACGGCTTCGCGCCCTTGAAGCTCGGCAGGAACGAGTGGTGGATGTTGATGATCCGCCCGCTCAGCTGCTTGCACAGGTCGTCCGAGAGGACCTGCATGTAGCGGGCCAGCACGACCAGCTCCACACCCTCCTCGCGCACGATCTCCAGAACCTGCGCCTCGGCCTCGGACTTGTTGTCCTTGGTCACCGGGATGTGGTGGAAGGGAATGTCGTAGGACCCCGCGAGCTCGGCGAAGTCGGTGTGGTTGGACACCACGGCGGCGATCTCCACCGGCAGCGCCCCGATACTGGCGCGGAACAACAGGTCGTTCAGGCAGTGCCCGAACTTGCTGACCATCAGCAGGACCCGCATCTTCTCCTCGGCCCGGTGGATCTGCCACTCCATGTGGAAGGAGTCACCGATCGCCGCGAAGCTCGCGCGCAGTTTGTCCACCGTCACCGGCGCCTCCGCCGAGAAGTGGACCCGCATGAAGAACAGTCCCGTGTCACGGTCGCCGAACTGCTGACTGTCCTCGATGTTGCAGCCGGTCATGAAGAGGTAGCTCGACACGGCGTGCACGATGCCCTGCTTGTCCGGGCAGGACAGCGTGAGGACGTACTGTTCGGCAGGGACCGCGGCTCGGGTGGACTGCTCATTCATGCAGCACAGGGTCCCATATCCCACGCCTCCGACGGGCAGCCGTCCCGCTACCCGGACCGCCCGCCCGGCACCGGCCGGAACGTCACGCGGAACGCGTCATGATCCGCAGCACCTCGAGCGTGCGCGGCGGGGCCTCCGGGTCGTCGCCGTCGGCCATGGCCATCCGGACGTGCGCGTCCCGCGCCGCCCGCACCGCCTCCGGCCACTGCTGGTTCTCCATATAGGCGGAGACCGGCGCGTCCGGGCCGACCTGGTGCATGATCCGCAGCACCCGCAGCACGGCGGTGTCGACGAGCGCCGCCTCCTGCGAGTCCCGGAATATCGTGCCGACGTACTTCTCGGCGGACCAGTTGTCCAGCCAGGTGTCCTCGACCAGGCGGTAGACGGCGTCGGTCACGTCGCCGTACCCGTCGACGCCGGCGAGCCAGACGTCCCGCTGGAAGACCGGGTCGGAGAGCATGTGCAGCGCGGAGCGCACATTGCTGCGCCAGCGCCACCACGGCATGTCGTTGAGTGGCATGCCGCCCATGGTGGATGAGCGACGGCCGCGACGGGAAGAGCTATCCGAACCTTGCACGGTCACCGATCGTACGTTCCCATTCATTCTCGCCTCACTCGCCCCCGCAATTCACCTTCTGGTCACCTCTCGATAACCGAGGGTCACGCGCAGGTTTGTTGTGTGGCGGAATCGTGCGTGTCCATGACCGGCAGGCCACGCATGCGCAGCACCCTCCTCCCCAAGATCACCAATCGGCCCGTCAGAGCAGCGGCTCGCTCTGCGGCAGCACTGGTGGCGTGTGCGTCACTCGCCGTCGGATGTGGTGTCATCCCCGGTGCCACGGGGGGTTCCGGGGATGACACGATCACCGTGATGACCTGGGCCCCGCAGGACACCAAGGCGACCAACAAGCCAGGTATGCCGGCCTTCGCGCAGGCGTACGCCCGCTGGGTCAACGCCCACGGCGGCCTCGGCGGCCGCAAGCTGAAGGTCATCACCTGCAACGACCACAACGACAGCGTGGCCGCCGCCAAGTGCGCCGACCGCGCGGTCGAGGAGAACGCCGTCGCGGTCGTCGGCTCCTACAGCCAGTACGGCGACACCTTCCTGCCCTCCCTGGAGGGCGCCGGCATCCCGTACATAGGCGGCTACGGCGTCACCAACGCCGAGTTCACCAGCCCGCTCTCCTACCCCGTCAACGGCGGCCAGCCCACCCTGCTTGCGGGCCTCGGCAGGGAGCTGGGCCGCTCCTGCGGCCCCGTCGCCCTGGTACGGCCCGACACCATCGCGGGCGACGAACTGCCGCCGCTGCTCAACTCCGGCCTCAGGTCGGCCGGGCACGCGGCCCCCGACGACCAGCTCGCCGACGAGGACGCCACCTCCTACGACGCCCAGTCGGTGCGGGCGCTGAACCACTCCGCCACCGCCGCGTCCGACAAGGGCTGCGTGGTGCCGGCCCTCGGCGACCGCACCAGCACGTTCCTGGACTCGTTCCGGCGCGCTCGCAAGGACTACCCCGAGGTGCGCACCGCCGCCGTCCTCGGCAGCGTCGACCAGACCGTGATCAACGCGACCGGCGGGGCGTCGACGTACGACGGCTCGTACATCACCGGCTGGTACCCGGTCGCCAGCGACCCGCGCTGGGACCCGATGAAGAAGGTCATCAGCGAGCAGGCCTTCGGCGACAACCGCATCGACCCCGCGGACGCCGGCGTACAGACGACGTGGATCGCGTACACGGTGTTCAAGAAGGTCGTCGAGTCGATCGGCGACGGCGCGGTGACCGCCGACTCCGTGCGGGGGGCGCTGAACGAGGGCCTGAAGGTGCCCACGGGCGGTCTGACGCCGACCCTGCAGTGGAAGTTCCAGGACGTCCTGGCCTCCGTCGGCTTCCCCCGGCTGGTCAACCGCGCGGTGACCCTCCAGGTCGTCCGGGACGGCCGGCTGGTGGCGGCCCGCAAGGGCTTCATCGACGTGACGAGGACGCTCCAGAACGCCGACCTGAACTGACCCGCCCGGTCCGGCCGCCCCGCTTCCCGCGGGCGGCCGGTGTCCGCGCCCGTACTACAGCTGGGTCGGCTGCCGCTCGGTCAGGCCGTACTTCTTCGCGATCTCGTTCCACAGCCCCGACGCGGTCTTCTTCTGCTCGCTGGCGGTACCGCTCGCGCGGTTGCCGGCCTGGGTCTGGCCTGTGGAGCGGGCCTGGCCCTTCTTGCACAGCTTCTTGTTGCCGGCGACCTGGTCGGCCCACGCCGCGTAGTGGTCGTCGGCGGACGCCGACGCCTGCCACGCCTTGTTCAGCGCGCCGGTCAGCGCGGCGTGGTTCGGGAGCTGGTCGACGGAGAGCTTGGAGAGGTCGGTCACCAGCTGGTTGCGCTGGCGGGCGGCGTCCCGCAGATCCTGGGCTGCCTTGCCGAGGTTGTCGCAGGACTTCACGGCGTCCACCGCGTTGATCACGGACGTACGGCTGTCGCCGCTGTCGGCGAGCAGCTTGTCCAGGGCGACCGCCTGCTGCTCGGCCGGGTCGGCGGACGGCGAGGCGGAGTCCTCGTTCGCCGGGGCCGTGGCGGAGACGGGTTGGTTCTCCTCGCCCTTGTCGTCGTCCCCGCCCCCGCCGGCGAGCAGCGCGCCCGCGCCGATGCCGAGGACGGCGATCCCGACGCCCACGGCGGCGATGAGCGGCAGCCGCGATCCGGTACGGCCACCGCGGCCGCCCCGTCCGCCGTCGTCGTCACCGGCACCTTGCTGCCCCGGCGGGAAGAACGCCGGCGCCTGCTGGTGCTGCTGGGGCTGCTGGAAGCGCGGCAGGTGCTGGGTGGCCCCGGCGGGGGCCTGGCCGGCCGAGTCGCTGCGGAAAAGGTTGTCGAAGTCGGACAGCGGCTGCCGCTCCCCGCCGCCCGGCCGGTCGGTCACCGGCGGGATGTACTGCGTGGCGTCCGCGTCGCCCCCGGAGACGGGCGGCATCGGCCCGGCGCCGCCGGCCTGCCCGGCCCGTCCGAGCACCTGGGTGCTCTCACTGGACACCTCGGGCGGCAGCGCCCCCGGTCCCACCGGCGGGATGAACTGCGTCGCCCCTTCGTCCGCGGCGGGCGCGGCGACGGGCGGGAGGAAGCTGGTGGCCTGGTCGTCGGCGCCCCTGGGGCCACCGGCGACCGGGGGTATGTACTGAGTGGCGCCCTCGTCGGCGGGCGGCAGCGGGGCTCCGAAGCCACCGGCGGGCGGCAGCGCGGCGCCCTGCCCGTGCCGGCCCTCGGGCGGCAGCGGCGCGGACGACGTCCCGCCCTGTCCGTAACCGGCCGGCGCGCTCTGGCCGTACGACGGCGCACCGGCCGCCGGACCCTGCGCCCCGCCCCCGTACAGCCCGCCGTCCTGTGGCATCGGCTGGGCCGGCATGCCACCCCCGGCCTCCGGCGCCGCGCCCCACGGGGCCGGCGACGGCGACTGGTACGACTGGTCGTGCTGCGGCAACTGGTAGGCCTGGTTGTCCGGCTGGGGCGACTGGTACGCCTGGTGGTCCGGCTGAGGCGACTGGTACGCCTGGTGGTCCGGCTGAGGCGACTGATACGCCTGATGGTCCGGCTGAGGCGACTGATACGCCTGATGGTCCGGCTGAGGCGACTGATACGCCTGGTGCTCCGGCTGCTGGGGTGCCTGCCCCGGCTGCTGCCCCTGCCGGCCCCACTCGTGCCCGGGCTGCGTGCCCCAGGCCTGGCCCTGCGCGGGCGGGTTCTGCTCGGGTCCCCAAGGGGTGCCCCATGCCTGACCGCCCGGCGGTGCCGAGGGCGGGGGTGCGGTCGGCGGTGTCGCCGGCACCGAGGTCGGCCGGCCGCCCTGGTCGCCCGTCATACCCGGCAGCAGCGGCTCACCACCGTCGGAGGGCAGCACGATGCCTTCGCGCGCGGGCCGCGCCGAGGGCTCCTCGCTCCGTCCACTCTGCGTCACCGGGGCTCCTACTAATGGGGGACCTTGTGCATCGTCGGCTCACGCTACCGGCTCCGCCGATCCGGGTGCCACGCAGCCCGGGACGTGACCGTGATCCCTGTGACCGCGCTGACACTCGGGTCCCCCAACCGCTGCCTTTGTCCCCCTCAGTCGGCCGGCATCTTCATTTCCCCGCCGTTCACCTGTAGGTGCCCGGTGATTTCACGCAGCCGCCTGAAGATCCAGACGTGCCCCGAACTCCCTGACCACCGGCTCGTCCCGGAACGGCTCCAGCCGCTGCTGGAAGTCCTCCAGATACTCGGCGCCACGGTTGGAGCGCAGGGTCTCCAGGAGCTCGACCGCCTTCAGGCCGGTGTGGCAGGCCTGTTCGACCTCGCGCTGCTGCACCTGAGCTGTGGCGAGCAACACATATCCGATGGCCCGGCGCCGTGCCTTCGTCTCCGGAAGCCCGGCGAGCGACTCCTCCGCGCGGCGCGCCGCCGCCTCGGCCTGACCGAGATCGCGATGGCAGTGCGCCAACTCGTCGGCGAGGTAGGCCTCGTCGAAGTGCTTGATCCACGCCGGGTCGTCCCCGGACTCCGCGTCCGCCGACTCCAGCGCGCCCACCGCGCGCCCGGACGCCAGCTGGGCGGCCCGCGCGTCGCCCATCAACGCGTGCCCGCGTGCCTCGGCCGCATGGAACATGGCCTCCGCACGAGGGGTCACGCGCCCCCGTGCGCCTTCCTGCGCCGCCCGCGCCAGCTGCGCGATCTCGCGAGGGTTGCCGAGCTGGGCGGCGAGGTGGCTCATGGAGGCGGCCAGCACATAGCCGCCGTATCCACGGTCGCCCGCCGCCTGAGCCAGACGCAGCGCCTGGATGTAGTAGCGCTGGGCGAGCCCCGGCTGACCGGTGTCGACGGCCATATAGCCGGCGAGCTCGGTCAACCGCGCGACGGCCGCGAAGAGTTCCCGTCCGATCGCCTCCCGGTAGGAGCCGGCCAGCAGTCCGGAGACGACGCTGTTGAGGTAGTGCACGACGACCGGGCGCACATGCCCGCTGCCGTACTGGTGGTCGAGGTCGACCAGCGCCTGTGTCATCGCGCGCACGGCCTGCACGTCGGACTGCCCCACACGTGGGCCCGCCGAGCGCGACACCTGCGAGTCCGGGGACGAGATCAGCCAGTCGCGGCTGGGCTCGACCAGCGCGGACGCGGCGACGGACGAGCCGGACAGGAAGTCCCTGCGGCCCACGTCACTGCGCCAGAGCTCACAGACCTGCTCGATGGCTCCCAGTACCGTCGGCGAGAACTGGAGGCCGACGCCGGACGCGAGATTCTTGCCGTTGGCCATGCCGATCTCGTCGATCGTGACCGTACGGCCGAGTTTGCGGCCGAGCGCCTCGGCGATGATCGCCGGCGCCCGTCCCCGCGGCTGCTGTCCGCGCAGCCAACGCGCCACGGACGTCTTGTCGTAGCGCAGATCGAGACCGTGCTCGGCGCCGCACATGTTGACCCGGCGGGCCAGCCCGGCGTTCGAGCAGCCCGCTTCCTGGATGAGCGCCTGCAGCCGTTCGTTCGGCTGTCGCGCGACGAGAGGCCTTGCGGCCATGGCGTACCCCCTGTGGCTGCGGTGCCTGCCCACGCACCGAGTTGACGTGTCTTCCACGGCCGGATCCGGCCCGGGGGCACTGGCTGTGCACCGCAAGAATCCGGCCGTGAAGATCAATGCCCCGTCGGCATACCGAAAATGCGAGGCTTGTGAGGATTGCCGGGGTAAAGGCGGAAGCCGACCCCACAGTGGGCTACCCACACCCGGCCGCCGATCCTCCCGCGCGCCCCCACACATGCACCCATGCGCCCCAGATGAGAAATCAATGCTCCTCCCCCGCGCGCGCGACGCCCGTAACCCGAGGTGGGTGCGGGAGTTGTGTTGGGCGTGGAAGAGACGATCCCGGCCACCGAAGCCGCACAGATTCCCAAGCAGCGCGGCGAAACGCTGCTGGAGACCGCCGTTCGCTATGCCGAGGAGCGTCACTGGGACGTGTTCCCGGGGACCTGGCTGGAGGCCGTCGACGGCGTGCAGTACTGCTCGTGTGGTGACGCCGCCTGCCCCGCGCCCGGTGCGCACCCCGCGCGCCCGGACTGGGCGTCACAGGCGACCGGGAGCGCGACGGTGGCGCGACGGATGTGGCAGAAGCAGCCCACCGCGTCGATCCTGCTGCCGACGGGGCGCACGTTCGACGCGATCTCCGTCCCGGAGACGGCCGGGTTCCTGGCCCTGGCCCGGATGGAGCGGATGGAGCTGTCGCTGGGGCCGGTGACGCTGGCGCCGGACCGCCGGATGAACTTCTTCGTGCTGCCGGGTGCGGCGGTGAAGGTTCCGGACCTGGTGCGCAAGTTGGGGTGGTCGGTCGGGTCGCTGGACCTGGTGGCGCTCGGCGAGGGGGCGTACGTCGCCGGGCCGCCCACGCGGTTCGGGTCGCGGGGTGCCGTGCAGTGGGCCTGCCGGCCGACGCCGGCGAACCGGTGGCTGCCGGACGCGGAGGAGTTGATCTCGCCGCTCGCCTACGCGTGCGGGCGGGACCGGTAGCGCCGGTCGATCTGCCACGCGTTCACCGTCGGCGACTGCGGATTCGTCGTGGCTTGTCGCGCAGTTCCCCGCGCCCCTTAGGGTTGGCGTTCATGACGTCGGCCGTAAGTGTGAGTGGGCTCTGGAAGCGGTTCGGGCAGCAGGTTGCCGTTGCGGGGATCGATCTTGAGCTGCCCGCCGGGAAGTTCATCGGGCTCGTCGGTCCGAACGGTGCCGGGAAGACCACGACCCTCTCCATGGTGACCGGGCTGCTGCGGCCCGATCAGGGGTCCGTCGAGGTGGTCGGGCACGACGTCTGGCGCGACCCCGTCGAGGTGAAGGCGCGGATCGGGGTGCTGCCCGAGGGGCTGCGGCTGTTCGAGCGGCTCTCCGGGCGGGAACTCCTCGCGTACACGGGGCGGTTGCGCGGGCTGCCCGGCGCCGAGGTCGACAAGCGGGCCACCCAGCTGCTCGACGTTCTCGATCTGGCGGGCGCCCAGCACAAGCTGGTCGTCGACTACTCGACCGGTATGCGCAAGAAGATCGGGCTCGCGGCGGCGCTGCTGCACAATCCCGAAGTGCTGTTCCTGGACGAGCCGTTCGAGGGCGTCGATCCCGTCTCCGCGCAGACCATCCGCGGCGTCCTGGAGCGCTACACCGCCTCCGGCGCGACCGTCGTCTTCTCCTCCCACGTCATGGAGCTGGTCGAGTCGCTCTGCGACTGGGTCGCCGTCATGGCCGCCGGCCGCATCCGGGCCCACGGCCCGCTCACCGAAGTGCGCGGCGAGGCCGGCTCGTTGCAGCAGGCGTTCCTCGAACTCGTCGGCGCGAACGGCCGCGACACCGCCGCCTCCGACCTCGACTGGCTGGGCGGCGGGGCCCGATGAGCACCGACGTGACCGGCGTCTTCGTCCGGCTGAAGCTGTCGCTCCTCGTCAACGGACTACGGCAGTCCGGTGGCCGCCGGGCCGCATACGTCGCCTCGGCCGTGGTGGCCCTCCTCTTCGCCGCGCTGCAGCTCCTGGGCCTGATCATGCTGCGCGGCCACGCGCACGCCGACACCGTGGTCGTCATCCTGGTCGCGGTCCTCGCGCTCGGCTGGGCCGTGATGCCGCTGTTCTTCCCCGGCGGGGACGAGACCCTCGACCCGACGCGGCTGGTGATGCTGCCGCTGCGCCCCCGCCCGCTGGTCCGGGCCCTGCTGGTGGCCTCCCTGGTCGGCATCGGCCCGCTGTTCACCCTGTGCCTGCTCACCGGTTCGGTGATCGCTGTGGCGCACGGCGCCGCCGCGTACGTCGTCGCCGTAGTCGCCGTCGCCCTGGCCCTGCTGGTGTGCGTGGCGCTCGCGCGGGCCGTCGCCGTCGCCAACATCCGGCTGCTGACCAGCCGCAAGGGCCGTGATCTGGCGGTGCTGAGCGGACTGGTCATCGCGATCGGCGCGCAGGTCGTGAACTTCGGCGCGCAACGGCTCGGCGCCTCGGGCCTGGAACCGCTCGACCCGGCGGCGGACGTGCTGCGCTGGGTGCCGCCGGCATCCGCGATCGGGGCGGTGCGGTCGGTGAGCGAGGGGTCGTACGGGATCGGGGCGCTCCAACTCGCGCTGAGTGCGGGCACCCTGCTGGGACTGATCGCCGTGTGGTCGCGTCATCTGACCCGGCTGATGACCTCCCCCGATGGCTCCACGCTCCAGGCGGCCGGCGAGTCCGCCGTACGGGAGCGGACCTCGACGGGCCTGTCCCGGCTGCTGCCGGCCGGGCGCACCGGCACCGTCATGGAGCGCAGTCTGCGCTACGTGTGGCGCGACCCGAAGACCAAGGCGGCCTGGGTGACCTCGCTCGCCATCGGTCTGATCGTGCCGCTGTTCAACGCGTTGCAGGGCACCGGCTCGATCTACTTCGCCTGTTTCGCCGCCGGGATGCTCGGCATCCAGATGTACAACCAGTTCGGGCAGGACACCTCGGCGTTCTGGATGGTCGCGATGACGATCTCCTCGCCCCGGGACGCCTACGTCGAGCTGCGCGGCCGGGCCCTGGCGCTGCTGCTCATCACCCTGCCCTACGCCGCCCTCGTCACCGTCCTGACGACGGCACTCATCGGCGACTGGCCCAAGCTGCCGGAGGTGCTGGGCCTGTCCCTGGCCCTGCTCGGCGCGATGCTGGCGACCGGCGCGTGGACATCGGCCCGATTCCCGTACTCCATCCCGCAGGAGGGCTACAAGAACGTCGCTCCCGGGCAGTCGGGGCTGGCCTGGATCTCCATCTTCGGCGGCATGATCGCGGCCGCCCTGCTGTGCGCCCCCGTCCTCGCCGTGACGATCTGGCTGAACGTCAGCGAGGGCGGGGACGACTGGACCTGGCTGCTGCTGCCCGGCGGAGCGGCGTACGGGGCGGCGATCACATTCCTGGGCCTACGCCTGGCGGCCCCACGAACGGCGGCCCGCCTCCCGGAGATCCTGACGGCGGTGAGCAAGGGCTGACGGTCCCGCAACGCCCCTCAGGGGCGCGAGGAACTGCGCGACAAGCCACGAACCACCCGCAGCCGCCGCCCCTCAGCACGCACCGAGCTCAAAGGCGCCCGGCATCAACCGGTCCGCACCGCATCCAAGAACGGCTCGATGGCCCCCCGCCACCCCTCGGGCTGGTCATAGTGCACAAGATGCCCCGCATCGGACACCTCCGCGTACTCCCCCCGCGGCAGCACCCGCACCATCTCCTGCGCCTCGGCCCGCCCGAGCTCACCGTCCAGCCCCCGCACGACGAGCGTGGGGCACTGCACCTGCGTGAGCTCCTCCCAGTGCGCGTCGTACACCCAGGTCTCCCGGGACCGCAGCATCTGGTCCGGCACGAAGACCGGCCGCCAGCCGTCCTCGCACTCGTGCATGACCTCGGCGTAGAACTCGCCCCGGGCGGGGTTGGGGCGCTCGACCCATGGGTCGTCCTCCCCGAACCACTTGCGTACGTCGGCGAGCGTGGCGAAGGGGACGGGCCAGGACTTGAACCAGTCCGACCACTCCCGCTGCGAGGCCGCGCCGAGCGCGGAGGCCCGCATGTCGCAGATGATCAGGCCGCGCACCAGATCGGGCCGCTTCGCGGCGAGCTGCCAGGCCGTCAGCGCGCCCATGGCGTGGCCGACGAGGACGGCCTGGGCGAGGCCGAGCTGTTCGAGGGCGGCCTCGGCGTCGTCGACGTATGCCTCGCGGGTGAAGGCGGCCTGCGCGGGCTTGTCGCTGCGGCCGTGACCGCGCTGGTCCAGGGCGACGGCGCGGTGCCGCTCGGAGAGCCAGCGGGCGGTGGAGGCCCAGTGCGAGGCGCGGCCCATCAGGCCGTGCAGTAACAGGACACCGAGCCGGCCGTCGTGCTCTTTCGCGGGGTCGGTCTTGGGAGGGTCGCCGAACTCCCAGGCCGCGAGACGTACGCCGCCGGTCCCGGTCACGTCGATGCGCCGCGCCATCGGTCTGGCCCCCCTAGATCCGCTCGGACCGCGCGAGTCGGACGGTCCTGTCATCCGCGTCCTGCTTGCCGTGCCTGCCGTATCTGCCGTCGCCTCCGCGAGCACCTTGGGCCACCTGCGTCACCTGCGCCGCACGTGTCGTGGATGCCCCCGCACGCGATGTGCATGTCCTGTGTGTCTGACGTGATCTTATGCGCACATTCCTGAAGCGCACGTTCCGCATGACCCGTCACCCCGCAGACTATCGAACCCCTATTCGAAAGAACGGGTCGCGCGGACAACACCCCTCATTCGAGTGACCCCCTCCAAGGATTGATCGCCACCGTCGAGGGGAGATCTTCACCGGGAGGCGGACCGCTCGGGGAAACCGGTCCGAAGGGGATGACCTTGAGAGCTCGGGGCTCCAGGTCAGCACAGGGGAGGACAGGCCCCGGCGCCACACGGCGCCGGGGCCCTCTCCACGTTCACGGCACATCCTCGCGCCCCCTCCCCGGCCGGACGCATCACTGTCCGTCACGACCAAGAGCCCTCAGGTCATATGCCTCACGCGACAGCCTCGCACGCGAATCCGCCGTGCGCTGCAATTCCGCGTACTGGATCTTGGAATGGAAAAGATCGACGGATCACCACAACTCCCGTTCCCCTACCGGGAATTACACGGGGGAGAACTCGAGATGGACGACTGCCGCCGGTCAGCGCTTCGCGACGAACACATGCGAGGCGACGTCCGCCTCCAGCTCGGCCGCCTCACCACCGCTGCCCACCAGCACACCGCCCGCGGACTCGGTCACGCTCACCACCGAGCCGGGCTGCACGCCCGCCCGGCGCAGCGTGTACATCAGCTGCGCGTCGGTCTGGATCGGCTCACCGATCCGGCGCACCACGACCGTCTTGCCCTCGACACCCGGGTCGAGGTCGGCGAGCGAGACCATGCCCTCGTCCAGGAAGGGGTCGGCGCCGTCCTTCTCGCCGAGCTCCTCCAGGCCGGGGATCGGGTTGCCGTACGGCGACTCGGTGGGGTGGCGCAGCAGCTCCAGCACACGGCGCTCCACCGCCTCGCTCATCACGTGCTCCCAGCGACACGCCTCGGCGTGCACCTGCTCCCACTCCAGCCCGATCACATCGACGAGCAGACACTCGGCGAGGCGGTGCTTGCGCATGACGCGGGTGGCCAGCCGGCGCCCCTCGTCCGTCAGCTCCAGGTGCCGGTCGGACGCCACGGACACCAGTCCGTCGCGCTCCATCCGCGCCACCGTCTGGCTCACGGTCGGTCCGCTCTGGTCCAGCCGCTCGGCGATCCGGGCGCGCATGGGGACCACACCTTCCTCCTCCAGCTCGAGGATGGTGCGGAGATACATCTCCGTGGTGTCGATCAGTCCGGACATACGTGCCCCTCGATTAGCTCTGCGATTAGCTCAGCCGGAAGCGAGACAGCTCCGCGGCGCGTGCGCTGGCCCTGCACTCAATTCTGCCGGATACCACTGACAACCGTGCCGAGCCGTTGGAACCAAGGGGTTGTACGGCCCCTCCCCGGCCGTATCCCGGCGGCCCCGCGGCCGTACGCGACCGGCTTCGGCACCGGGAGTGAACCGGGAGTGACGCGCCGACGGCACTGCGCCCGCCCGACCGAACCCGCACAGGCGCCACGGGCACACGCACCGTATTGACACCGCACTGGTCCAGACCGCACGGTGATCCGCGACACATTCGCATCCGCGACCCGGGAGGGCCCCGCATGAGCGACAGCACGCCGGCCGACCAGTTCTTCGACGCCGCGATCGGCCTGCTCCAGCGGGTCCGTGACGAGGAGGCCGAGAACATCGAGGCGGCCGGCACCCTGCTCGCCGACACGGCCGCCGCCGACGGCCGGCTCTTCGCCTTCGGCGCCGGTCACTCCTCCCTCGCCGCCCAGGACGTCGTCTACCGCGCGGGCGGCCTCGCCCTGATGAACCTGCTGGCCGTGCCCGGCGTCGTCGGCGTCGACGTCATGCCCGCCACACTCGGCTCCGCCCTCGAACGCGTCGACGGCCTCGCGAGCGTGGTCCTCGAAAGCTCTCCGCTGCGCTCCGGCGACGCCCTGGTGATCATCTCCCTCTCCGGCCGCAACGCCCTCCCCGTCGAGATGGCCATGGCCGCCCGCGCCCTCGGTGTCAGGGTCATCGGCGTGACCTCGGTGGCGTACGCCTCGGAGACGACGTCCCGCCATGCCTCCGGGACCTACCTCAAGGACCACTGCGACATCGTCCTCGACTCGAAGATCGCGATCGGTGACGCCGAACTCACCCTCGACACGATCCCCGCGCCCTTCGCCCCCGCGTCCACCGTCGTCACCTCGGCGCTCCTCCAGTCCGTCATGGCCACCGCGGCCGCCACCCTGGCCGACCGCGGCATCGAGCCCCCGCTCCTGCGCTCGGGCAACGTCGACGGCGGCCACGACTGGAACAGGCGGGTGTTCGAGAAGTACGGGGACCGGATCTTCTACCGGCAGTGAGGCGGGCGGGGCCGGGCGAGCGGCCCCGGGCGGGGCGGCGGCGGGCGCGGCGAGATCCCGGCGAGCGACCCCCGGCGGGGCGACGGCCCGGCGAGCGTCCCCGGGCGGGGCGGGGCTACTCCCGCTCCACGGCACCCGCCAGATCCAGCGCGGAAGCGATCCGTACCGCCACGTCCTCCGCGTACACCGCATCACCGCGGCCGAACGCGGTCCGGCCCGAGCCGCGCAGGAACGTCACGACGCCCAGCGTCCGGCCCCGGCTTCGCAGTACCGCGCACAGCGCGTGCACCGCGTCCGCCGGCCACTGCCGCGCCACGGCCCACTCGCGCGCCCGCTGCGCCGGCAACTCCCCCGCGTCCGCCCGCACCGACCCGGCCCGCGCCACGCACTGCAACGCCGGATGCCCCTCCGCGTACCGCACGGGCAACCCGGCCTCCCCGCCCAGCCGGCTCGGACCCGGCGCCCCGGACGGCGTCACGGCGACCCGGACCAGCCGTACGGGATCCGTCGTCTCCCCGCCCGCCGCCTGATCCGGCACCGCACCGCCCGCGACCCGGTCGATCAGCGCGTGATCGGCGAACCCGGCCAGCGCGAAGTCCAGATGAACCGTCGCCGCCTCCGCGGGGTCCTCGCACTCGGCGGCGGCCCGCGCGGCACGGTGCAGCTGGTTGGTGCGGAAGCGCAGCATCGCGGCCTCCTGCTCCGCCTGCTTGGCCTCCGTCACGTCCTGGAAGAGCCAGCCCACCCCGAGCGGCACGGGTTCCTCCGCCAGCGGCGACGCCAGCCGTACGAAACCGCACCGCCAGCAGCGGCGCCGCTCACCGTCCGGCGTCCGCACACTCACCCAGATCTCGGCCGGCGCCGGCGGCGCGCCCTCCGCCAGGACATGCGTGAGCGCGCTCTCCAGCTCCTCGACCCCCTGCGCGAGCAGCTCACCCAGTGGCCGCCCCAGCACGGACGTACGCCCGATGCCCAGCGCACGAGCCGCGTGAGCGTTCACAACCGCCGGTCGCAGATCCGCGTCGACCAGCACCACGCCCCACGAGGCGTCCTCGAACAACGCCTCGCTCAGCGCGATCGACCGCTCCAGATCGATCTGCGCGTGCACCTCGCTGAACGCGCAGTAGACGCCCGCGGGCTTCCCGTCGGGCCCTCGCACGGCCGCCGACTGCGTACGCACGAGCACCCGCCCGCCGTCCTTGGTCAGCAGCGCGAACTCGTGCACCTGCCGCCCGGGAGCCTCCATGGCGGACATCAGCCGCCCCTCGACCTCCTCGGCGTCGGCCTCGCGCACCGCCCAGCCGGCGAACCCCTGCCGGCCCACCGCCTCGGCCGCGGTCCATCCGAGGATCCGCTCCGCCTCACGGTTCCAGTGCGTGACGACGCCGTCGCCGTCGAAGGCGCACAGGGCAGCGTCCATCCCGTCCAGCAGGGCGGCCAACAGATCGGAGCCGCCTGCCGAACCCTCCGAACCACCCGCCGAACCGTCCGGACCGTCCCGCTCGGGTTCGTCCGGTCCCAGCTCGTCGGTGGTCCCACTACGCCGGGAAGCACTCACCTGGACCCCCTGCCAAGCTGCGTCCGTACGTACATCACGTCGGTTCGCTCACTCGCAATCATCTAACTGGACCGTGACCCAGCACACACCGAGTTCCCCAAGATTGAAGGAATCGTTGTACGAGCCGATGTACTCCTAGGCCAATCGCAGGTCCACCCACAGATCGGGCCCGCCCTCCACCACGTACCTGTCGGTCTCGACGAACCCGCGCGCCTTCGCGAACCGCAGCCCGTCCTCGTTGTCGGCCGACACACACGTCTCGATCACCTTGGCGCCCAGCACGCGCGCGTACGCGAGCCCGTGCCGGAACAGTCTCGTGCCGTACCCGTGCCCCCGGTACTCGGGCAGCACGCGTGCGATGACGGTCGCCACCGCGTCCGCGCCCGCCGGCGGCCGTACGGTGGAGCAGCCGACGAGCACATCTCCTGCGTATGCGTTCCGCAGCCGGTACCGCCTGCTGCGCTTGCGCACCTCACCCAGATCCATGGCCGCGGGAGGAACGATCACGTTGTGGACGTGGCGCCACTCCTGAAGCATCGCCTCGCCGTCCACCGGAACAATCCGAAGATCAGACACATGTGCCATTTCCCCTGCGCGCGTACACCTCAATCTCGATCTTCAGACCTCGTAAAACCGGTTGATCGCCGCCCGACCGGTTCCTAGGGTGGCGCTTACGTAGGAAAGGAGGTGATCGGGTAAATGATTGAAACCCGGACGTACGAGGTGGCTGCGGGCTAGCGGCCCGCCACCACACGCAGTGCGGTGCCGGACCAGCACGTGAGGTACGCGTGCAGCCGGCCCATTTCCAAGCAGTCACCCGACCCGCGGGCCGCCGGTACGTCCGACCGGCTCCTCCAATGGAGGACCAGGCTCGCGGGTCGCCTGCTGTCCTGGGGCCCCGCCTCGGCCCCACCGCTCACGGACTCAGCCGCTCCACCCGCCACCCTCCGTCCTGCTCCGCCACATAGCGCAGGCGGTCGTGCAGGCGGTTTTCCCTGCCCTGCCAGAACTCGACCGTTTGGGGGGCCACCCGGAAGCCGCCCCAGTTCGGGGGGACCGGGACCTGTTCGCCCTCGGGGTAGCGGGCGGCGAGGTCGGCGTACGCCGTGTCGAGTTCCGTGCGGGAGGCGATGACCGAGGACTGGGTGCTGGCCCAGGCGCCGAGCTGGGAGCCGTGCGGGCGGGTGCGGAAGTAGGCGGCGGTCTCGTCGCGTCCGGTGCGCCGGGCGACACCCGTGACGATGACCTGGCGGGCCATCGGGTGCCAGGGGAAGAGCAGGCAGACGTACGGGTTCTCGGCGAGGTCGCGGCCCTTGCGGGAGCCGTAGTTCGTGAAGAAGACGAAGCCGTGGTCGTCGAACTGCTTCAGCAGCACCGTGCGGGAGCTGGGCCGGCCGTCGGCGTCCGCGGTGGAGACGATCATCGCGTTCGGCTCGAAGAGGTGCGCCTCCGAGGCGGCCTGCTTGAACCAGCGGGCGAACTGGGCCACCGGAGTGGCGGCCAGGTCGGTCTCGGTGAGGCCCTCGGCCCGGTAGTGCTTGCGCATCGCGGCGGGGTCGGGCGCGGGCTCGGCGGGATCTGAGGCGACGGCGTCTCGGTCGGTCACGCGGTCATCTTGCCGTATCCGAACGGGCGTCGTCCGGCGCGGTGCCCTTCACCACTGGATGGCACTCAGTGCCGCAGGGCTCCCCAAAAGGTGGCACTGAGGGTTATCGTTCTGATGCCGTTCCGGTTGGATGACCGCCAGCCGCACGGGGCATCACAGGGGTACGCCCCGGACCGCGAGTCGACAGGGGTTCGAAGTCCCGCAGGGCCGGGCTTCGAGCCCGTGACCGTGGATCCACCGGGTGTGCGCCCGTCTCCGCCGACTGACATGTGGTCGTTCCACCCACCCGTTCCACCCACTCGCTCCACCCACAACCCCATCCGTCGCACACATCACGAGGAGCCGCCTGATGTCCGATTTCGTACCCGGGCTCGAAGGAGTCGTCGCGTTCGAGACGGAGATCGCCGAACCGGACAAGGAGGGCGGCGCCCTCCGGTACCGGGGCGTCGACATCGAGGACCTGGTCGGCCATGTCTCGTTCGGCAATGTCTGGGGGCTGCTCGTCGACGGGGCCTTCCGTCCCGGACTGCCGCCGGCCGAGCCGTTCCCGATCCCCGTGCACTCCGGTGACATCCGCGTCGACGTACAGTCCGCGCTCGCCATGCTCGCCCCCGTGTGGGGCCTGAAGCCCCTGTTGGACATCAACGAGGAGCAGGCCCGCGCGGACCTGGCCCGCGCCGCCGTCATGGCCCTGTCCTACGTCGCCCAGTCCGCGCGCGGACAGGGCCTGCCGATGGTCCCGCAGCGCGAGATCGACAAGGCGCAGTCCGTCGTCGAGCGGTTCATGATCCGCTGGCGCGGCGAGCCCGACCCCAAGCACGTGGCCGCCGTCGACGCCTACTGGACGTCCGCCGCCGAGCACGGCATGAACGCCTCCACCTTCACGGCCCGCGTCATCGCCTCCACGGGCGCCGACGTGGCCGCGGCGCTCTCCGGTGCCGTGGGTGCCATGTCCGGCCCGCTGCACGGCGGCGCGCCCTCCCGCGTCCTGCACATGATCGAGGAGATCGAGCGCACCGGCGACGCCGAGGCGTATGTGAAGCAGACCCTCGACAACGGCGAGCGTCTGATGGGCTTCGGCCACCGCGTGTACCGCGCCGAGGACCCGCGGGCCCGCGTGCTGCGGCGTACCGCACGGGAGCTGGGCGCGCCCCGCTTCGAGGTCGCCGAGGCGCTGGAGAAGGCGGCTCTGGCGGAGCTGCACGCCCGTCGTCCGGATCGTGTCCTGGCGACGAACGTCGAATTCTGGGCGGCGATCGTCCTGGACTTCGCCGAGGTCCCGGCGCACATGTTCACGTCGATGTTCACGTGTGCCCGTACGGCGGGCTGGTCGGCGCACATCCTGGAGCAGAAGCGCACCGGCCGTCTGGTGCGCCCTTCGGCGCGCTATGTGGGTCCGGGCTCCCGCAACCCGCGCGAGATCGAGGGCTACGCGGACATCGCGCACTGAGCCCCACGCACCACCCTCCCCTCCGGCGGGCCGGTCATCACGCGGGCCGTAGCGCTTCGCGTGGTGCCGCTCGCGGCGGGCGCCCCGTGCCTGCCGTGGCCGGCCGATGGCGGCACACGGAACGTGACTGATCCACTCCGCCAGTATGCTGGGGCCGCTGCGGCATCCCACCATCACCCGTCCCTGCGTGGTGAGTTACGGCCTGCGGCGTCGAGATCTCTTACGGCATGAGGGATGGGGAACAGGTGCTGATAGCGGGCCGCTACCGGCTGGGCGAGTCGATCGGACGCGGCGGCATGGGGGAGGTCTGGCGGGCCTACGACGAGACGCTGGGCCGGCATGTCGCCGTAAAGCTGCTGCTGCCGCAGGACTCCGACCCCACGGCCACGTCCCGGTTCCGGCTGGAGGCGCAGACCGCCGCGCGGATCGACCATCCGAACGTGGTGGGTGTGCGGGACTTCGGCGAGTACGACAACCGGCTCTTCCTGGTGATGGAGCTCGTCGAGGGCGACAATCTGGCCCTGCTGCTGACGCAGTCGGGGGCGCAGCCGGCGGAGCGGGTGGCGCGGATGGCCGCGCAGGCCGCGGCGGGCCTCGCCGCCGCCCACCGGCAGGGCATCGTCCACCGGGACATCAAGCCCGGCAATCTGCTGCTGGACGCCGACGGCACCCTCAAGATCGGTGACTTCGGCATCGCCCGGTTCGTCGACGACCCGGGAGCCGCGCTCACCGCGACCGGGCAGATCGTCGGCACGAGTCTCTACCTCGCCCCGGAGCGGGCGCTGGGCAAGCCCGCCGGTCCGGCCTCCGACGTGTACGCGCTGGGCTGTGTGCTCTACCAGTTGCTGACCGGGCGTCCGCCGTTCCAGGCCGACTCCGCCGTGGCGATCCTGCATCAGCATCTCGACGCGGCTCCCGTGCCGCCGCGCGAGCTGGGGGTCGCCGGTCTGCCGCCCGCGTTCGAGAACTACCTTCTCGGTCTGCTCGCGAAGGAGCCGGAGCACCGGCCGGCCGCCCAGCAGGCCGCCGACTGGTTCGCGGAGGGCGCCTGGCTGGGCCGCTCTGAGCCGCTGCCCGAGGTGACGGCTCCGTCCCGCCCGTCGCCGGTCCCGGCGGCCGGCGGCCCCGGCCCGGACGGGAGGGGCGGCACCAGCCACCCGACGACATACGCGCTGCCCTCGAACCAGGGCACGCCGCCACCCCGCGGTGGGCAGAGCCGCGCCCACAACCGGTCGCGCTCCGCGCCCGCCGCCCGGTCACGTTCGTCGTCGACCACCCGGTCCCACTCGGCGTCCGCCGCCCGATCGCACTCGGCGGCCCCCGCCGGCTCGCACGGCGTCTCCCCCTCGCGCGCCGGGTCGCACGGCGGCTCTTCCACCCGCGCCGGGTCCCGAGCCCGCTCCCGTCCCCGCGCGGCGTCCGGCTCGGGCGCCAGGAATCTGCTGATCACGGTCGCCGCGGCGGCGCTGTTCGTGGCCGCGATGCTGCTCGGGATGCTGTGGTTCTCCCCCGACAAGAGCGCCGCGGAGAGCACGAAGTCCGACACCTCGCCCGGCCCGAGCGCCACGACCTCCGTGTCGCCGCCGGAGTCGAGCCCGTCGCCGATCACCTCGGCGACCGCCGACCGCGAGACGCGGGACGCCGAGGAGCGGCGGGAGCAGAAGAAGCGCGAGGAGGAGAAGCGCGAGCAGGAGCGGCAGCGCGACGCGCGGCACGACGGTGACGACGACGAGGGCGACGACGACTGACGGCGGCCGCCCGGCGATACGCGAGGGCGACGCCGTCAGCCCAGTGCCTCGTCCAGCAGCAGCCCCCACTGCGCCACCACGCGGTCGCGGCGCCCGGCGTCGTCGGTGAGGAGGTTGGCCAGGCCCAGGCCGCGTGCCATGTCCAGCACGCCCTGGACGGTCTCGCGGACGCCGGGGCGGGACTCGTCGACGCCGAGCAGGTCGACGGCTATCCGGTGGGTCTCGCGGCCCACCCGGGCTTCCAGCTCGGTGACCCGGGGCCGTAGCTGGTCCTCGTTCGACGCGGCCACCCACAGGTGCAGGGCCGCGCGGAACAGGGGCCCGGTGTAGAGGTCGACCAGGGCGGAGACGACGGCCCGGCGGTCGCCCGCCGCGCCCTCGGGGAACAGGGCGCGCAGGGCTGTGGAGCGTTCCTCGGCGACGTACTCGACGGCCGCCGTGAAGAGGTCCTCGCGGGTCGGGAAGTGGTGCTGGGCCGCGCCCCGGGAGACGCCGGCGCGTTCGGCGACGACGGAGACCGTGGAGCCCGCCCAGCCGTGTTCGGCGAGGCAGGCCACGGCGGCTTCCAGGAGGCGCTGGCGGGTGGCGCGGCTGCGGTCCTGCTTGGGCACGCGGTCCACGCGGTCGCCGACTGTGCTCACACCACCCATTGCGGATCCCGTCGTTCGAGGAAGGCCGTCATCCCCTCGCGTGCGTCGGCGGAGGAGAACAGCCGGGCCGAGAGTGCGGTCAGGTCGGCCGCGTCCCGGTCGAAGGTTTCCAGCACCTTAGCCGTGAGCAGTGCCTTCGTCTCGGCCAGGGCCTGCGGTGCGGCCCTGCGCAGGCCGTCCAGGACGGGTTCCAGTACGGCGTCGACGTCGTCGCCCTGCGCCGTGAGCAGGCCGATCCGGGCGGCCTCGGGCGCGTCGAGGCGTTCGCCGGTGAGGTAGTAGCGGGCGACGGCGCGCGGGTCCACGCGCGGGAGGACCGGCAGGGAGATCACGGCGGGGGCCACCCCGATGCGGACCTCGGTGAAGGCGAAAGTGGCCTCGCGGGAGGCGGCGGCGATGTCGCAGGCCGTGAGCAGGCCGAGGCCGCCCGCCCGGACGTGGCCGGTGACGCGGGCGACGACCGGTTTGCCCAGCTCGACGATCTGCCGGAGCAGGGCGACCAGCGCGTCCGGGTCCGGAGGGTCGCGCAGGTCGGCGCCGGCGCAGAAGGTGTTGCCGGTGTGGGTGAGGACGACGGCGCGTACGTCGGCGTCCTTGGCGCAGTCCGTCAGCGCGTCGGCCAGCTCGCCCACCAGCGCCGCGGACAGCGCGTTGCGGGTGGCCGGGGAGTCGAGGCTCAGGGTCTGAACGCCGCGCGTGCGGGTGCGGCCGATCAGCGTCATGTGCTCTCCTTCGGCGCGCGCAGTTCGCGGCGCAGGATCTTGCCGGAGGCGGCGCGCGGGACGCCGTCGATGAAGGTGACCAGGCGGACCCGCTTGTAGGGGGCGACGCGTTCGGCGACGTACATCATGACCTCGCCCTCGGAGAGGCCGGTCGCGGAGGGTTGGCGGACCACATAGGCGTGCGGCACCTCGTTTCCGTCGTCGTTGTAGGCGCCGACCACAGCCGCGTCCGCGATACCGGGGTGGGTGAGCAGGAGTGCCTCCAGTTCGGCGGGCGCGACCTGGAAGCCCTTGTACTTGATGAGCTCCTTGACGCGGTCCACCACGAACAGCCAGCCGTCGGCGTCGACATGGCCGACGTCGCCGGTGTGCAGCCAGCCGTCGGGGTCGATCATCGCGGCGGTGGCGTCGGGGCGGCCGAGGTAGCCCTTCATGACCTGGGGGCCGCGGATGAGGATCTCGCCGGACTCGCCGGTGCCGAGGTCCTTGTCGGGGTCGTCGAGGGAGACGATGCGCATCTCGGTGCCGGCGATGAGCCGGCCGACGGTACCGGCGGGCGCGTCCTGCATGGCGGCGAGCGGGACTACGTGGGTGCCGGGGGACAGTTCCGTCATGCCGTACGCCTGGCCGACCGGTGGCAGGCCGAGGCGCTGCGAGCAGGCGGCGGCGAGCTTGGCGTCCAGGGGCGCCGCGGCGCTGACGATGTACTTCAGCGACGACAGGTCGTACCGCGCGACCAGCGGGTGCTTGGCGAGGGCCAGGACGATCGGCGGGGCCACGTACAGGCCGGTGATGCGGTGGTTCTGGATGGCCGCGAGGAAGGTCTCCAGGTCGAAGCGGGGCAGGACGACGACGGTGGCGCCGACCTTGAGGGGCGCGTTCATCAGGGCCGTGAGGCCGTAGATGTGGAAGAAGGGCAGTACGGCGAGGATGCGGTCGCCGGGTCCTGCCGGGATCGCCGGTTCGAGCTGGGCGAGGTTGGTGGCGATCTGGCGGTGGGTGAGCATCACGCCCTTGGGGATGCCGGTGGTGCCGGAGGAGTACGGCAGGGCCGCGACGTCCGCGACGGGGTCGATGTCGACCTGTGGCTCGGGGGCGGCGGAGGCCAGCATGTCGATGAGCGAGCGGTGTCCGGGCGCGCTGTCGCAGACGAAGATCTCCTGCACGCCGCCCGCGAGTTCGGCGGCCCGGCGTGCGCTCTCCAGCAGCGGTGAGACGGTGACGATCCAGCGGGCCGCCGAGTCCTTCAGCTGCTTGGCGAACTCCTCGGGCGTGGCGAGCGGGTGCACGGTGGTGACGGAGGCACCCGCGCGCGTGGCGGCGTAGAACGCGGTGGGGAAGGCGACCGTGTTGGGGCTGTGCAGGGCGAGGATGTCGCCCTTGCGCACGCCCGCCTCGGCGAGGCCGGCGGCTATGCGCCGGTGGAAGCGGTCGAGCTGTTCGTAGGTGAGGGTGGTGCCGTCCGTGCCGTCGATGAGCGCGGGTGTGTCCCCGAACTCGGCGGCCCGGCCCAGTACGGCCTCGTGGATGGGCAGTTCCACGGCCGGGACGTCTGCGTACTCGCTGCGGAACACGGTTCCTCCTCGCGACACGGCGCCGCACGGGCGCGGTCAGTACGACTTGGGCAGGCCCAGGGTCTGGTGGGAGACGTAGTTGAGAATCATCTCCCGGCTCACCGGAGCAATACGAGAGACGCGTGCCGCGGTTATCAACGAGGCGAGCCCGAATTCGCGCGTGAGGCCGTTGCCGCCGAGAGTGTGCACGGCCTGGTCGACGGCCTTCACGCAGGCCTCCCCGGCCGCGTACTTGGCCATGTTGGCGGCCTCGCCCGCGCCGACGTCGTCCCCGGCGTCGTAGAGGTGGGCCGCTTTCTGCATCATCAGGCGGGCCAGTTCCAGGTCGATGTGAGCCTGCGCCAAGGGGTGCGCGATGGCCTGGTGGGCGCCGATGGGGGCCTTCCAGACGGTGCGGTCGCGGGCGTACTCGATGGCGCGGGCGAGGGCGTAGCGGCCCATGCCGATCGCGAAGGCGGCCGTCATGATGCGTTCGGGGTTGAGGCCGGCGAAGAGCTGGAGGAGCCCTGCGTCCTCGTCGCCGACAAGGGCGTCGGCGGGGAGCCGTACGTCGTCGAGGGTCAGCTCGAACTGCTTCTCGGCGGCGGCCAGTTCCATGTCGATCTGGCGGCGCGTGAAGCCTTCGGCGTCGCGCGGGACCATGAACAGGCAGGGCTTGAGGTTGCCGGTGCGGGCGTCTTCGGTGCGGCCGACGATGAGGGTGGCGTCGGCTATGTCCACGCCGGAGATGAACACCTTGCGGCCGGTCAGGAGCCAGTCCCCGGTGTCCGGGTCGCGGCGGGCGGTGGTGGTGATGCGGTGGCTGTTGGAGCCGGCGTCGGGTTCGGTGATGCCGAAGGCCATGGTGCGGGTGCCGTCGGAGAGGCCGGGGAGCCACTCGCGTTTCTGTGCCTCGGTGCCGAAGCGGGCGATGACCGTGCCGCAGATCGCCGGGGACACGACCATCATCAGCAGGGGGCAGCCCGCGGCGCCGAGTTCTTCGAGGACGATGGAGAGTTCGGCTATGCCGCCGCCTCCACCGCCGTATGCCTCCGGCAGGTTGACGCCGAGGTAGCCGAGTTTGGCGGCCTCGGACCAGAGGGCCTCTCGGTCGTAGTCGCGGCCGTGGCGTTTGCCGAGGGCGGCTACCGCAGCGCGGAGGGCCTTGTGCTCGTCCGTTTCGATCGTGGCCATGTGACTCCTTCGTCGTGGCTGGTCGCGCTCGCGCGGCGGTAGCCGCAAATTGATACAGCCCCGCGCCCCTAAGGTTCTTGCACTACCGCGAGCAATGAGCCGACCGTCACCTGCTGGCCGGGTACGGCGTGCAAGGCGCTGAGCGTTCCCGAGGTCGGGGCCGAGATCTTGTGTTCCATCTTCATCGCCTCCAGCCACAGCAGGGGCTGGCCGGCCTCCACCGTCGCCCCCTCGGTCAGGCCGTCGGCGACGCGGACGACCGTTCCCGGCATGGGGGCCAGAAGGGAGCCCGGCGCGATCTGTGCCGTGGGGTCGGGGAAGCGGGGCAGTGCGGTCAGGCGGGTGGTGTTGACGTGGATCTCGTCGGCGTATCGGGCGATCTCGAAGTTCCGCCGTATGCCGTCCACTTCGAGTACGACGAGGGAGGCGTCGGCGTGCACGACGCGCACTCCGTCGGCCTCCAGGCCCGCGCGGGTGTGGCGGTAGTGGACCTCGATCTCCTCGCCGGCCACCGCGTAGCGCTTGGTCTGGGGCTGGGAGGGGACGTTGCGGAAGCCCCCGAAGCGGGAGCGGGCGTGGGTGTCGGCGAGGGCCGCGGCGAGGGGGGCGTGCGGGTCGGGGGCCGGCTCGGTGAGTTCGGTGAGGTGGCGGTCGTAGAAGCCGGTGTCCATGCGGGCGGTCGTGAACTCCTTGTGCCGCAGGGAGCGGACGAGGAGATCGCGGTTGGTGGGCGGGCCGTGGACGGCGGCGCGGTCCAGGGCCCCGGCGAGGGCGCGGATCGCCTCCGCGCGCGTGGGGGCGTGTGCGACGGCCTTGGCGAGCATCGGGTCGTAGTGGACGCCGATCTCGTCGCCGTCGGTGAAGCCGGTGTCGAGGCGGATGCCGTCGGGGACGGCGAGGCGGTGCAGGGTGCCGGTCTGCGGGGCCCAGTCGTGGGCCGGGTCCTCGGCGTACAGGCGGGCCTCGACGGCGTGGCCACGCGCGTGTGGCGGTTCGTCGTCGAGGGCGTGCCCTTCGGCGACACGGAGCTGGAGGGCGACCAGGTCGACGCCGTACACGGCCTCGGTGACGGGGTGTTCGACCTGGAGGCGGGTGTTCATCTCCAGGAAGTGCGCGGTGTCGCCGGCGACGAGGAACTCGACGGTGCCGGCGCCGACGTAGCCGACGGCCCGCGCCGCCCGTACGGCCATCTCGTGGAGGGAGTCGGTGAGTTCGGAGGTCAGGCCGGGTGCCGGGGCCTCCTCGATCACCTTCTGGTGGCGCCGCTGGAGGGAGCAGTCGCGGGTGCCGAGGGCCCAGACCGTGCCATGGGTGTCGGCGAGGATCTGCACCTCGACGTGCCGGCCGTCCTCCAGGTAGGGCTCGACGAAGACCTCGCCGTCACCGAAGGCGCTGTGGGCCTCGGCGCGCGCGGCCTCCAGTTCGGCGTCCAGGTCCGCGAGTCGCCGTACGACGCGCATGCCGCGGCCGCCGCCGCCCGCGGCCGCCTTCACCAGGACCGGCAGGTCGGCCTCGGTGACCTCGCGCAGCGGCTCGACGCCCATCAGCTCCTTGGCGCGCGTCTTGGACGCCATCGCCTCGATCGCCTCCGGGGCCGGCCCGATCCAGGTGAGTCCGGCGTCGAGGACCGCGCGGGCGAAGCCGGGGTTCTCGGAGAGGAAGCCGTAGCCGGGGTGCACGGCGTCCGCGCCGGCGGCGAGCGCCGCCTTCACGATCAGGTCGCCGCGCAGATACGTGTCGGAGGGCGCCGCGCCGGGCAGCCGTACCGCGGTGTCGGCCACGCGTGTGTGGAGGGCGTTCGCGTCGGCGTCCGAATGCACGGCGACCGTCCGGATTCCCAACTCACGGCAGGTGCGGAAGACCCGGCAGGCGATCTCGCCCCGGTTGGCCACGAGTACAGAAGTGATCACTGGTGATCCCTCACATCCGGAAGACGCCGAAGCCACCGCGCGCGCCCTCGTAGGACGCGGTGTGGATGGCGGACAGACACATGCCGAGGACCGTGCGGGTGTCGCGCGGGTCGATGACCCCGTCGTCGTACAGCCGCCCGGACAGGAACATCGGCAGGGACTCGGACTCGATCTGCTGCTCCACCATGGCCCGCAGCGCCGCGTCGCCCTCTTCGTCGTACGGCAGCCCCTTCGCGGCGGCCGACTGGCGGGCGACGATCGACAGGACGCCGGCGAGCTGCTGCGGGCCCATGACGGCCGACTTGGCGCTGGGCCACGCGAACAGGAAGCGGGGGTCGTAGGCGCGGCCGCACATGCCGTAGTGGCCGGCGCCGTAGGACGCGCCCATGAGGACCGAGAGGTGCGGCACGCGGCTGTTGCTGACCGCGTTGATCATCATCGCGCCGTGCTTGATGATGCCGCCCTGCTCGTACTGGCTGCCCACCATGTAGCCGGTGGTGTTGTGCAGGAACAGCAGCGGGATGTCGCGCTGGTTGGCGAGCTGGATGAACTGGGCGGCCTTCTGGGACTCCTCGCTGAACAGGACTCCCTGGGCGTTGGCGAGCACGCCGACGGGATAGCCGTGCAGGGAGGCCCAGCCGGTCGTCAGGCTGGTGCCGTACATCGGCTTGAACTCGTCGAAGTCGGAGGCGTCGACGATCCGGGCGACGACCTCGCGCGGGTCGAAGGGGGTACGCAGGTCGCCCGGCACGATCCCGAGCAGCTCGTCGGCGTCGTACTTGGGCGGCTCGGCCGGGCCCGGATCGCCGTACGCCTTGCGGTGGTTGAGGCGGGCGACGACACGCCGCGCCTGGCGCAGGGCGTCCGGTTCGTCGACGGCGAAGTAGTCCGCGAGACCCGACACGCGTGCGTGCATCTCCGCGCCGCCGAGGGACTCGTCGTCGCTCTCCTCGCCGGTCGCCATCTTCACCAGGGGCGGGCCGCCGAGGAACACCTTGGCGCGCTCCTTGACCATGATCACGTGGTCGGACATGCCGGGGACGTACGCGCCGCCGGCCGTCGAGTTGCCGAAGACGACCGCGACGGTGGGGATCCCGGCCGCCGACAGCCGCGTGAGGTCCCGGAAGATCGCGCCGCCGGGGATGAAGATCTCCTTCTGCGACGGCAGGTCGGCGCCGCCGGACTCCACGAGGTTGACGACCGGCAGCCGGTTGGCGAGCGCGATGTCGTTGGCGCGCAGGGCCTTCTTCAGCGACCAGGGGTTGCTCGCCCCGCCGCGCACGGTCGGGTCGTTGGCGGTGATCAGGCACTCCACGCCCTCGACGGTCCCGATGCCGGTGACGAGGGACGCGCCGACGGCGTAGTCGCTGCCCCAGGCCGCCAGCGGCGACAGCTCCAGGAACGGGGTGTCGGGGTCGAGAAGCAGCTCGATGCGCTCGCGGGCCAGCAGCTTGCCGCGCCCCCGGTGCCGTTCGACGTACTTGGGGCCGCCGCCGGCGAGGGCCTTGGCGTGCTCGGTGTCGAGTTCGGCGAGCTTGGCGAGCATGGTCTCGCGGTTGGCCCGGTAGTCGGAGCCGGTGGTGTCCAGGGTGGACGGCAGCACGGTCACAGCAGGATCTCCGGGATGTCCAGGTGGCGGGAGCGCAGCCATTCGCCGAGGGCCTTGGCCTGCGGGTCGAAGCGGTGCTGGGCGGCGACGCCCTCGCCGAGGATTCCTTCGACGACGAAGTTGAGGGCGCGGAGGTGGGGCAGCGGGTGCCGGGTGACCTTCAACGGGCCGCTCTCGGGAATCAGTTGCCGGAACCGGTCGACCGTCAGCTCATGGGCGAGCCACCGCCAGGCGTCGTCCGAACGCACCCAGACGCCGACGTTGGCGTTCCCGCCCTTGTCCCCGCTGCGGGCACCCGCGACAAGCCCGAGGGGGGCCCGCACGGTGGGCCCGTGCGACAGCGGCCGCGGCAACGGCGGCTCGGGCACTTCGTCGAGTACGACGGTGTCGTGGGCCGGCGGCACAGGGATCCGGCGTCCGTCGTGTAGGACGGCCACATGGTCGACGCCACCTTGGGGGACGTGCACATCCTCGAAGACTCCATAGGGCGAGCCTTTTCCGGGTGGGGCCAGCACATGGAAGCCGGGGTAGCTGGCGAGCGCCAGCTCGATCGCGGCGCCGCTCAGGGCCCGGCCTACGGCTTCCTGGGACGGGTCGCGCACGACGAGCCGCAGCAGCGCGCTCGCCGTCTCCTCACTGGGGGCGTCGGGCCGGTCGGTGCGCACCAGGTCCCAGCGGACCTCGGCGGGCGGCGACTTGGCGAGCGCGTCGGTCAGCTGCTCGCGCACGAGGTCGGCCTTGGCCTCGATGTCGAGGCCGGTGAGCACGAAGGCGACCTCGTTGCGGAAGCCGCCGAGGCGGTTGACGCCGACCTTGAGCGTCGGCGGCGGAGCCTCACCCCGCACGCCCTCGACACGGACGCGGTCCGGTCCGTCCTGGGTGAGGCGCACGGTGTCCAGGCGGGCGGTGACGTCCGGCCCGGCGTAGCGGGCGCCCGCCGTCTCGTACAGCAGCTGGGCGGTGACCGTGCCGACGTCGACGAGGCCGCCGGTGCCGGGGTGCTTGGTGATGACGCAGCTGCCGTCCTCGTGCAGCTCGGCGAGCGGGAAGCCGGGACGGCGCAGATCCGCGCCGCTCCTGGCGGCCTCGTGGAAGAAGGCGTAGTTGCCGCCGGTGGCCTGTGCCCCGCACTCCAGCACATGTCCGGCGACCACGGCTCCCGCGAGCCGGTCGTGGTCGCCGGGACCCCATCCGAAGTGGGCGGCGGCGGGGCCGGTGACGAGGGCCGCGTCGGTCACCCGGCCGGTGACGACGACGTCGGCGCCCTCCCGCAGACAGGCGGCGATCCCGAAGCCGCCGAGGTAGGCGTGCGCGGCGAGGCTGCCGGGGTTGGCGGCGGTGAGGTCGTCGCCCTCCACATGGGCGACCCGCACGGGAAGGCCGAGCCGGTCGGCCAGTTGCCGTACGGCGTCCGCCAGTCCGGCCGGGTTGAGGCCGCCCGCGTTGGCGACAATCCGCACGCCGCGCTCCCGGGCGAGGCCGAGGCACTCCTCCAGCTGCCGCAGGAAGGTGCGGGCGTAACCGGCGCCGGGGTCCTTCAGCCGGTCGCGGCCGAGGATCAGCATGGTGAGCTCGGCGAGGTAGTCGCCGGTGAGGACGTCCAGTTCGCCGCCGGTGAGCATCTCGCGCATGGCGTCGAAGCGGTCGCCGTAGAAGCCGGAGGCGTTGCCGATCCGCAGCGGGCGGGGTTGCCGCGTCACCGGGTCGCCCCCTTCGGCGCGCGGCCCTCTCCGGGTGGGCCGGCGAAGACCTGGGCGATGTCGAACCAGCGGTCGGCGTCCGGGCCTTCGGCGCGCAGCGCGAGATCGGAGCGGTGGGCGCGCTGGGTGACCAGGAGGCAGAAGTCGAGCGCCGGGCCGGTGACCCGCTGCGAGGCGTCCTCGGGGCCGTACGTCCACAACTCGCCGGAGGGCGCCACGAGTTCGATGCGGAATTCCTCGAACGGCGTCGGGAGCCCGTTCACACCGAAGGCGAAGTCACGGGTGCGTACCCCGATCCACACCACATGCCTGAGACGGTCGGTGGGTGTGCGCACCACACCGAGTGCGTCGGCGATGTCCTGACCGTGGGCCCAGGTCTCCATGAGCCGGGCCGTACCCATGGAGGCGGTCGACATGGGTGGGCCGTACCAGGGGACCTTGGTGCCGGGCGCGGCCTCACGCAACGCCGCGTCCAGGGCGGCCCTTCCCTCCCGCCACCGCGTCAGCAGTTCGGCGGGCGGCAGCGCGGCGCCCTCCTCGGCCCCGTTGTCGACGAAGGACCCCGGCGACTTCAGCGCCTCCTCCACCAGTTCGTGGAACGCCTTCACGTCGGTCACCGCCAGCAGCGCCGAGTGGTCCGTCCAGGCGAGGTGCGCGATCTGGTGGGCGACGGTCCAGCCGGGCGCCGGTGTGGCGAGCGCCCACTGCTCGGGGCTCGCATCGGCCACGAGCCGTTCGAGCTCCTCGCTCTCCTCGCGCAGATCGTCGAACACGGGCGTCGGATCGGACACGGGTGCGCTCCCCTCGGGGCACGGCGGTGTGCGGGGTGGTGCGGTGTGGTGTGGAGCATGGCAGTGCCCAAGAAAACAAGCAAGCACGCTTGCATAATTGCGGTCGTTCCGTGCACGACCGGGGGTGAGGGCTGTGCGGACGCTGTGTGCTCAATACACTCGGCGATCGCGCCCATCGCGGCGCCAACTCGCATATCGGGGGACGAAAGATGAGCAACTGGAACCCGGGCGGACAGCCGCCCCAGGGGCCACAGCCCTACCCGCCGCAGCCGCCTCAGCCCTATCCGCCCCAGCCCTACGTGCCGCCCCAGCCCCAGCCGCCCTACCCGGGGCCGCCGGGGCCGCCGCCGGGCGGGCCGATCACCCGGCTGCGGCGGCGGATCGGCCCCATCCACACCGCGCGCAGGGTCTTCACACCGACACGGTCGAGCGTTGTCTCGGACCCGCAGGTGGCCCGGATGCGGATGATCAGGACCATGGTCGGCGTGGGCGCGTTCCTGTGGATGTCCTACACCTACAAGCTCTCCACCAAGCTCAGCGACACGGCGAGCGAGCAGGTCGACAAGTCGTGGACCAGTGCCCTCGTGCTGGCGGCGACCCTCCCGGTCATTGTCGGCATCCTGTACGGCCTGGCCGCTCCGGCGGCACGACGGGACCTGCTGCGCCGGGCCGGGCGGTGCTTCGGCGCGATCGTGGCCATGATGGCGGCGGCCGCCGTCTTCCCGATCGTCGTGCTCTCGGGGTTCTACAAGGGCAGCCCTCTCGTGGAGGGCTCGCTGACGGCGATGAAGATCATCCAGCTTGTGGCCACCCTCTTCATCCTCTTCTGGGTGATGCCGTTCGTCGTCTGGGGCGTGGGACTCGCCGTCCAGCACGTGTTCCGCACCGCGGACATCCACGAGACGGTGCCGCCGCTGCTGATCATGGCGTTGGCGTGGGAGATGGCGCTGATCGACGTGCTCACCGGCGCCCACGCGGGCGTGCCGACCCTGGTCCGGTACGTGTTCATCCTGGGCGCCCCGGTCTCCGTCACGGCGGTGGGCCTGTGGGAACTGCGCCGCCTGCGCACTCGGTACGGCCTGGCCGTCCGGGACCTGCTGATGCGCTGAATCGGCTCCGCGAGTCGCTATGAGTCCTACGGCGTCCGACGGTCTTACTGTCGGGTTCCGAAGGTGGTGTTCTCGTCGAGGCCCGCACCTTCGACTCGCAAGTCGCCCTCCTACGCCACCGCGTGAAGCGCCGGCGCTGTGCCGTTGTGCCGTGCCCTGGAGCGCTGCCGCCTCAACTGGTCACGGCCTTCGCGCGCCCCCGTCCCACCTGGGTCCGCACCGCTCCCATGCTCGCCGCGATGACCAGGGCGATGGCCAGGGCCTGTAGGGCGGAGAGTGCCTGGTCGAGGATGAGGAAGCCGGCGGTGGCGGCGACGGCCGGTTCCAGGCTCATCAGGATGGCGAAGGTCGCCGCGGGCAGGCGGCGCAGGGCGAGGAGTTCGAGGGTGTAGGGCAGGACCGAGGAGAGGATCGCCACGGCCGCGCCCAGCCCGATGGTCACCGGGTCGGTGAGCTTCGTACCGGATTCGGCGATGCCCAGGGGCAGGAACAGCACGGCTCCCACCGCCATCGCGAGGGCGAGTCCGTCGGCCTGGGGGAAGCGTCGGCCCGTGCGGGCGCTGAAGATTATGTAGGCCGCCCACATGGCGCCGGCAGCCAGGGCGAATACGACACCTATGGGATCGAGGCTGCCGAAGCCACCGCCGCCGAGGAGGAAGACACCGGCGAGGGCGAGTCCGGCCCAGACGAAGTTGACGGCGCGGCGCGAGCTCAGGACGGAGAGGGCGAGCGGGCCGAGGACCTCCAGGGTGACCGCGGGGCCCAGGGGGATGCGGGCGACCGACTGGTAGAAGAGGCCGTTCATCGCGGCCATGGTGATACCGAAGACGATCACCGTGCTCCAGTCGGTGCGGGAGTGACCGCGCAGCCGGGGGCGGCAGACCACCAGCAGGACGATCGCCGCGACCAGGAGCCGCAGCGCCACCACACCGAGCGCACCGGCCCGCGGCATCAGGCTCACCGCGAGGGCACCGCCGAACTGCACCGAGATCCCGCCGGCCAGCACCAGGCCCACGGGACCGAGCGAGCCCCAGCGACGCGGGGCACCGGCCGACGGCTCAGGGACGGCCCTGGTGAGGGTCGGTGAGGGCGTGGCGGCGGCGTCAGGGGTACTCACGGGCGTTCCAGGGGCTCGACTCGGGTTCGTTCATCGCACTGCACTTCCGAGTCCAGGGTAGTGGACTCCGTCAGGTGTGTGAACCCGTTATGCCACTGTCCCAAAGTGTGGACGGCCGGACGGGGGAGCGGGTGGGTGGGGAGGCAGGGGCCGGAGCCGAAGCGGGTGGCGGGCGGCCGGGAATCAGCGGCGCGCCATGTACAGGTCCAACGCCTTGTGCAGCATCCGGTTGAGCGGGAAGTCCCACTCCCCCAGGTACTCGATCGCCTCACCGCCGGCGCCCACCTTGAACCGCAGCAGGCCAAGGAGGTGATTGGACTCCTCCAGCGTGTCGGTGATGCCGCGGAAGTCGTAGACGGCGGCGCCGAGTTCATGGGCGTCGGTCATCATCCGCCACTGCATGGCGTTGTTGGGCTGGACCTCGCGCTTGCGGCTGGTGGAGGCGCCGTAGGAGTACCAGACGTGCTCGCCGACGGTCAGCATCGTGGCGGCGGCGAGGGTGTCGCCGTCGTGGTGGGCGAGGTAGAGCCGCATCCGGTCGGAGTGCTCTGCGGTGAGGGCGGTGAACATGCGCTGGAAGTAGGGCAGCGGGCGCGGGAGGAAACGGTCGCGCTCGGCGGTCTCGACGTAGAGGTCGTAGAACACGGGCAGGTCCTCGTAGCCGCCCCGCACGACCTTCACGCCCGCCTTCTCGGCCTTCTTGATGTTGCGCCGCCACTGCTGGTTGAGGCCGCGCTGGATGTCGTCCGGCGTCCGGCCGGCGAACGGCACCTGGCAGACGTAGCGCGGCTGCCCGGCGGCGAAGCCGTCCTCGCCGCCCGGCTCGGTCTGCCGCCAGCCGGACCGCCGCAGCCGCTCGGCGATGTCCTGGGCGCCCGGTTCGTACGACGTCGGCTCCGCGTCCCGCAGCCGGCGGGCGGCCGGGTCGGCGATGGCCGCCTTCACGGCCTCGGTGTTCCAGCGCCGCGCGACGACGGGCGGGCCCATCTTCACGGAGAAGGCGCCCTGGCCCTTGAGATACGCGAGCATCGGCTCCAGCCACCGCTCCACGAGGTCGGGCGCGTGCCAGTCGATCAGGGGACCCTCGGGCAGATACGCCAGGTAGCGCTTCAGCTTCGGCAGCGGCCGGTAGAGCACCAGCCCCGCGCCGACCAGGCGCCCCTCCCCGTCGAACCAGCCCACGCTCTCCGCTCTCCAGTCCGGCTTCACGTCGCCCCAGGACGGGACCTGCATATGGCTCGCGGACGGGCGGGCCGCGACGAAGGCCAGATGCTCGTCGCGGGTGATGGGCCGGAGGAGGAGGGGCATGGGGGGCTCCTGTAGGTGCCGGGCGAGGCGGCCGGGGGCGACGGCCGCGACCTCAGAGGTCGAACAAGCTGGTGATCATCCAGCCTATGCGGGCCCCCGCACGAGCTCACCTCGTACGCCCGCCCCCCTCACGATCGGCGTACACCTCCTGGAAGCGCGGGGGAACCGCGCACGGCCGGCCCCCGCCCAGGCCGATCAATCGACCAACGGCGCTGCAACCCCCTAGGGGCGCGGGGAACTGCGCGACCAGCCCCCACTCACCCGCGGACCGGAACGAGCCGTCACCCCCACCTACCCAGACGCCCCCAGCCTCTCCGCCAACACCTCCGCCAAATGCCGCCCCCGCACCCCGGCCAACTGCTCCAGCTGGGTCCGGCAGGAGAACCCGTCCGCCAGCACCACCGCCCCCTCCCCCGCTCCCCGCACCGCCGGTAGCACCTGTTCCTCCGCGCACGCCACGGACACCTCGTAGTGCCCCTTCTCGAAGCCGAAGTTGCCCGCGAGACCGCAGCAGCCGCCGCTCAGCTCGCCTGCCAGTCCCGCGGCCTCACGCAGACGTCGATCGGGCGCGTCACCCAGAACCGCGTGCTGGTGGCAGTGGGTCTGGCCGACCACAGGCCGTTCGACGCGCGGCGGCGTCCAGTCGGGTGCGTGCCGCTCCAGCGCCTCCGCGAAGGTCAGGACACGGTCGGCCAGCCGACGGGCCCGCGGATCGTCGTGCAGCAGTTCCGGCAGGTCCGAGCGCAGGGCCGCGGCACAGCTCGGCTCCAGGACCACGACCGGCGCGGCAGTCCCCAGCACCGGCTCCATCAGGTCGAGCGTGCGCCGCAGCACCGCGCGGGCCCGGTCGAGCTGCCCCGTGGAGACGTACGTCAGGCCGCAGCACACCCGCTCCCGGCCGCGCAGCAGCGACATCGGATCCATCGCCACGGTCATCCCCTCCCCGTCCCCGGACGGCGTCCGCCACCGCACCGTCGGCGGCAGCGCCACCCGCAGCCCGGCCGCCTCCAGCACCCGTACGGCCGCCTGCCCCACGGACGGCGACAGGTGCTCGGTGAAGGTGTCGGGCCACAGGAAGACGAGGTCGCCGCCCGTGCCGACGGGGGTCTTCTCGCGCCGCTCCCACCAGCGGCTGAACGTCCGTGCCGCCAGCCGCGGAATGTCCCGCTCCGGCGCGATCCCGCCGAGCCGCTTCGCCGCCCACGCGAAGGGCGCCGCGGCGGCGAGGGCGTTGACCAGCGGAGCGGTACGCGTGCGTGCCACCAGCCGCAGCCACTGCGGCAGCCGGCCCATGCTGTGGTGCGCGGCCGGGCGCCTGCGGCCCTCGTAGTGGTGGTGCAGGAACTCCGCCTTGTACGTGGCCATGTCGACCTCGACCGGGCAGTCGGACCGGCAGCCCTTGCAGGCCAGGCACAGGTCGAGGGCGTCACGCACCTCGGTCGAGCGCCAGCCGTCGGTCACCAGTTCCCCGGCGAGCATCTCGTGCAGCAGCCGGGCACGCCCGCGCGTGGAGTGCTCCTCCTCGCCGGTCGCCCGGAACGACGGGCACATGACGGCCGGGCCCGCCGCCGATGTCGTACGGCACTTGGCGACCCCGACGCAGCGCCGTACCGCCGCCGAGAAGTCGCCGCCGTCGGCCGGGTAGCCGAAGGCGACGTCCACGGGCTCGCGGGGCAGGGCGGAGAAGCGGAGGTTGGCGTCGAGGGGCGCCGGGCGCACCAGCATGCCCGGGTTGAGCAGGTCGTCGGGGTCCCACACCCCCTTGGCCCGTTCGAAGAGCCGGACCATGTCGTGGCCGTACATCTTCGGCAGCAGCTCGGCACGCGCCTGCCCGTCCCCGTGCTCCCCGGACAGCGAGCCGCCGTGCGCCACGACGACCTCGGCGAGCTCCTCAGAGAACCGCCGGAAGGCGGCGACGCCCGGCTCCGTCAGCAGGTCGAAGTCGATACGGACGTGGATGCAGCCGTCCCCGAAGTGCCCGTACGGCGTCCCGCGCAGCCCGTGCGCGGTCAGCAGCGCGCGGAAGTCCCGCAGGTACGCCCCGAGCCGCCGCGGCGGCACCGCGCAGTCCTCCCAGCCGGGCCACGCCTCGCTCCCGTCGGGCATCCGGGTCGCCGTACCGCTGGCGTCCTCCCGGATGCGCCACAGGGCCCGCTGCCCGCCCGGGTCGGTGACGATCGTCGACCCGACGACGTCGGCGGCCCGCACGATCGCCTCCGCACGTGCGCGTGCCTCGTCCTCCGACGCCCCGCCGGTCTCGACGAACAGCCAGGCGCCGCCCCTGGGCAGCACGTGCGCCGAGGGCACCAGGTCGGCGGCCATGCCCTCCACGGTCAGCGGTCCGAACGGCAGCAGCCCGGCGGCGGCCTCGGCGGCCGCGCCCTCGTCGCCGTACCCCAGCACGGCGAGCGCACGCACGCGTGGCGCCTCGACGAGCCGTACGACCGCCTCGGTGACGATGCCGAGGGTGCCCTCGCTGCCGCAGAAGGAGCGGGCGACGTCGGCGCCGTTCTCCGGCAGCAGCGCGTCGAGCGCGTAGCCGGAGATGCGGCGGGGCAGTTCGGGGAAGCCGGTGCGCAGCCGGGCGAGTTCGCCGTCCACCACCTCCCGCAGTCCCTGTGGCGCGCCGGCCCAGTCCTGTCCGAGCCGCAGCCGCTTTCCGCGCCCGCTGACGACGTCCAGCTCCCGCACGCTGTCGGCGGTGGTGCCCCAGGCCACCGAGTGCGAGCCGCAGGAGTTGTTGCCGATCATGCCGCCGAGGGTGCAGCGGCTGTGGGTGGAGGGGTCGGGTCCGAAGCGCAGGCCGTGCGGGGCGGCGGCCTCCTGGAGCCGGTCGAGGACGAGGCCCGGCTGGACGACGGCGGTGCGGGTGTCCGGGTCCAGGGACACGAGTCCGTTCATGTGCCGGGTGAAGTCCAGGACGATGCCGGTGCCGGTGGCCTGACCGGCGATCGATGTACCGCCGCCCCGTGCCACCACCGGCACCATGTGGTCCCGACACACCTCCAGTACGGCGGCGACGTCGTCGGCGTCATGTGGTGCGACCACACCGAGTGGCACTCGCCGGTAGTTGGAGGCGTCCATCGTCGTCAACGCCCGAGAGGTGACGTCGAACCCGACCTCACCCCGGACGGCCTTGCGCAGCTCTGCCTCAAGTTCCGACATACGTCCACTCAATCAGTCCGGCCGGTAATCGATCAGCCCGTCCGGCACTCACCCAGCCCGGCCGGCGTCTGAGGACGAGGCCCGTTCTGGGCGGGAGCGGGGTCCGGGGGCGGCAGCCCCGCAGGGTGACGGCCGCCGAAACGCCGTCTCACCCGACGGACGAGGTTTCACCCAGGTTTCCCGAAACGGCTAACCTCACCCCGTGGCTGAGATCCAGATTCCCGCTGACATCAAGCCCGCCGACGGACGTTTCGGCGCGGGCCCCTCCAAGGTGCGGACGGAAGCGCTGGACGCGCTGGCCGCGACCGGAGCCTCCCTCCTCGGTACCTCCCACCGCCAGGCGCCCGTCAAGAACCTGGTCGGCCAGGTGCGCGAGGGCATCCGCGAGCTGTTCCAGCTGCCGGACGGCTACGAGGTGATCCTCGGCAACGGCGGCTCCACCGCGTTCTGGGACATCGCGACGCACGGCCTGATCGAGAACAAGTCGCAGCACCTCACCTTCGGTGAGTTCAGCTCCAAGTTCGCCAAGGCCGCCAAGCTCGCCCCGTGGCTCGCCGAGCCCGACGTCATCACCAGCGACCCGGGCACGCACCCGGAGGCGGTCGCCGAGGCCGGCGTCGACGTCTACGCCTTCACCCACAACGAGACGTCCACCGGTGTGGCCATGCCGATCAAGCGCGTGGCCGGCGCCGACGAGGGCGCGCTGGTCCTGGTCGACGCCACCTCGGGCGCCGGCGGCCTGCCGGTCGACGTCTCCGAGACGGACGTCTACTACTTCGCCCCGCAGAAGTCCTTCGCCTCCGACGGCGGCCTGTGGATCGGCGTCTTCTCCCCCGCCGCGATCGAGCGCGCCGAGCGCATCCACGCGTCCGGCCGCCACATCCCGGAGTTCTTCTCGCTGCCCACGGCGATCGACAACTCCCGCAAGAACCAGACGTACAACACCCCCGCTCTCTCGACCCTCTTCCTGCTGAACCAGCAGCTGGAGTGGATCAACGGCCAGGGCGGCCTGGACTGGGCGGTGCGCCGCACGGCCACCTCCGCCCGCACGCTGTACGGCTGGGCCGAGGACATCAAGTACGCCAACCCGTTCGTCACGGACCCGGCCAAGCGGTCGGCGGTCATCGGCACGATCGACTTCACCGACGAGGTCGACGCGGCGGCCGTCGCCAAGGTCCTCCGCGCCAACGGCATCGTCGACACCGAGCCCTACCGCAAGCTCGGCCGCAACCAGCTCCGCGTGGCGATGTTCCCGGCGATCGACCCGGCGGACATCGAGGCACTGACGAAGTGCGTGGACTACGTGATCGAGAAGCTGTAACCGCTTCTCCCACAACCCACGAGGGGCGCCCGGCAGTCCACCGCCGGGCGCCCTTCGTTCATGTTGCGGTGCAGGTTGCCGTGGGTGTCGAGCCGCCTCCTGGGGTGCCGCCGAAGCCGAAGGTTGTTGAACCGCCCGGCGTGAGAGTCCCGTTGTGGGTGGCGTTGGCCGCTGTCACCGTCTGGCCGCTCTGGGTGTAGGTCGCGTTCCACATGGACGTGATCTGGCGGGTGGTGGGCCAGGTCCAGGTGACCTTCCAGGAGTTGACCGGGGTGGTGCCCGTGTTGGTGACCTTCACCTCGGCGTTGAAGCCGCCGCCCCAGTCGCTGGTGACGGTGTAGGTGGCGGCGCATGAAGCGGTGCCGGGGTCCGGGTCCGGGTCCGGGTCGCCTCCGCCGCCCGTCGGGAAGCCGGGAGCCTTGACGCTCGTCAGGTAGCCGTCCTTCACGGTGTCCACCGTCGACCAGTCGTCCTTGAGGATGCCGCCCGTGTCACCGGAGTTGGGGTTCCAGGACCAGAAGGTCCAGTGGAAGGAGTCGGAGCCGTACGTCGACGTCGGCCGCAGGTAGTCGACCAGCGCCGCCAGCCACTTCTGGTCCGTCGTCGACTGGAGCGTCGTACCGAACTCGCCGACCCACACGGGGGCGATGTTCTGCTTGAAGATGTAGCCCCAGTACTTGTCCCAGATCCCCGGCATGTTGGCGGGGAACGTGGGGTCGCTGAACCAGCTCTGCTGGGCCACGCTCGTGGCATAGTCGTGGGCGGAGTAGACGAGCCGGCCCGGCACGTCCAACTGCACCGGGTACTGCGCTACGCCCATGAGGTTGCCGCCCCACCAGCCGGAGACGCCGTTGAAGGTCTGGACGCCCTCGACGAAGATCAGCAGGTCGGGGTTGACGGACAGCACCGCGTTGCCCGCCCGCTGGGCCGCCAGGCGCCAGTCGCGCGCGGTGTCGCCGCAACCCCAGCAGGCCGGATCGTGCGGCTCGTTGTGCAGGTCGATGCCTACGACGGTGTCCTGCCCCTTGTAACGCGTCGCCAGCGCCTTGAGGTTGGCGATCCAGGTCGACTCGGGCACCGCGGCCGTGTACCAGAGCGCCGACTGACCTCCCGCGTCCGGGCGGTGCCGGTCGAGCACGACCTTCAGGCCGCTCTGACCGGCGTACGCCACGATCCTGTCCAGGACGCCGAGCGAGCCCAGCCCCTGGAGGTCGGCGTTCTTGCCGCCGGAGAAGTCGATGCTGTTCGGGACGGTGGAGCTCTTGAAGATGTCGTCGCTGAAGGGGATGCGGATCGTGTTGTAGCCCAGCGACCTCATCTGGTCGATCATGCTCTTGTAGTCGCGTGACCAGAGGCCGTGCACGACGTTGTTGCCGGTCTCGAAGCCGAACCAGTTGATCCCGGCGATCCGGACCGGCTGCCCGGCGGCGTCCAGGATCTGCCGGCCGCTGGTGTGCCAGTAGCCGGCACCGGCCTCCGCCGCACGGACCGTCCGCCCGCCGGCACCGGCCTCCGCCGCACCTGCCGGCTGCACACCGGCCCCTGCCAGCGGTAACAGAATCCCCGCCGCCACCGCACACAGCGCTCTTCGCAAGCTGCCGAACATGTCGCTGCTTCCTCTCGGGAGGCGCGGGTCCGGAACGAGTGGGAGCGCTCCCACATCCCGCATCTCCCATGGAAGTCAGGTCGCATGAACACGTCAAGAGTCGCGGCATCACTTGATACGGCTACGAAGGGCCGGCCCCCGCGCCACTCGGCACGTCGACCGGCCCTTCACGTCACTCGACACGTCGGCCGTCACCGGCTCAGCTTCTGGAACCTCCGTACCGCCAGCGGCAGGAAGATCGCCGTGAGGATCACCGGCCACACCCCGGCCATCAGCAGCGCGTGCTGCTCGACCCAGGAGTCCCCGCCCCCGACCGGCGTCCCGAACAGGTCGCGGGCGGCCGCGGCGGTGGACGAGATGGGGTTCCAGGCCGCCACCCAGCCGAGCCAGTCCGGCATCAGCTGCGGCGCGACGAAGATGCTGGAGATCATCGTCAGCGGGAAGGCCACCGCGAACAGTCCGCCCGCCGCCTCCGGGTTCGGCACCAGCAGGCCCAGCCACACCCCGATCCAGATCAGCGCGAACCGCAGCCACAGCAGCAGCCCGAACGCGCCGAGGAAGCCGAATCCGCCGTCCGGGCGCCAGCCCATCGCGAAGGCGGTGAGCATCATGATCGCCAACTCCGCGCAGGCGATGATCAGATCCGTCACGCCACGCCCGGCGACCACCGCGGACGAGGACATCGGCATCGAGCGGAAACGGTCGATGACGCCCTTGGTCGAGTCGTAGACGACGACCGTCGCGGTGTTGATGAAGCCGAAGGCCATGGTCATCACGAACATGCCCGGCATCAGGAAGTCCTTGTAGTCCCCGCCGCCCGGCACCTTCATCGCGCTGCCGAAGACATAGCCGTAGAGGAGGACGGACAGGATCGGGAAGCCCAGCTGCCAGGCGATGTTGACCGGCTGGCGCTGGTAGTGGGTGAGGCCGCGCCGGACGATGTTCCACACGTCCGCGAGGGCCCAGTACGTGCGGCTGCGGGTGGCCGGGACGGTCAGGTCGACGGCGGTCATACGACGGCCCCCTTCTCGGTGTTGACGGCCTCCTCGGCCTTGCCGGCGTTCCCGGCACTCCCGGCGCTCCCGGCGTTCCCCGACTCCCCCGCCCCGTCCGCCTTCTCGGCGCGGTGCCCGGTCAGCCGCAGGAACACGTCGTCGAGGCTCGGCCTGCGCAGCCCGATGTCCTCGACCTGGACGCCCTCGTCCTGGAGGGTGCGGGCGACCTCGGTCAGAGCGGAAACCCGGTCGATCACGGGCGCGTGCACCCGCAACTCGCCCTCCTCCGTCTCGGGTTCGCCGTCCGAGACCCGGGCGATCACCTTCGCCACCCGCGGGATGTCGGACCGCTCCGCGACCACGACCTCGATACGGTCGCCGCCGACGAGGTTCTTCAGCCCGTCCGGGGTGTCGTCGGCGATGCTCCGCCCCTGGTCGATGACGGTGATGTGGGAGGCCAGCTTGTCGGCCTCCTCCAGATACTGGGTGGTCAGCAGTACGGTCGTGCCGCTCGCCACCAGCGCCCGTACGGACTCCCAGACCTCACCGCGGCTGCGCGGGTCGAGCCCGGTCGTCGGCTCGTCCAGGAAGAGCACGGCCGGCGCGAGGATCATCGAGGCGGCGAGGTCGAGGCGGCGCCGCATGCCGCCGCTGTAGCCGCCCACGCCCTTGTCGGCGGCGTCGGCCAGGTCGAACTGGTCCAGCAGTTCGGTGGCGCGCAACTTGGCCCGCCTGCCGCCCAGATGGAAGAGCCGGCCGAACATCTCCAGGTTCTGCCGGCCGGTGAGCACCTCGTCCACGGCGGCGTACTGCCCGGTGAGCCCGATGCGCGCGCGTACCTCGCGCGGCTGCCGGGCCACGTCGAGTCCGGCCACGCCCGCCCGGCCGCCGTCCAGCCTGACCAGCGTGGACAGGATACGTACGGCGGTGGTCTTGCCGGCGCCGTTCGGGCCGAGCAGGCCGTGCACCGTGCCCTCGCGGACGGCCAGGTCGAAGCCGTCGAGGGCGCGTTTGTCGCCGTAGCGCTTCTCCAACCCCTCGGCCAGTACCGCGTATCCGTCGTCGGGTCCGTGCTCCATGGGTCCCCCTTTCGGTAACTGAGTACACCGTACCCGATTGCGCGTACACCGTACCCAGTTTTTCTCGGAGGACTTAAGCTGAAGTGCATGACAAGCGGCAAGGGCGGCACCAGCGGTACGGAGACCAGCGGCAGCGGCGACATCGTCCGCACGTTGGAGCTGCTGTGGGACACCGGCCGCCGGCCGAGCCGCGGGCCCAAGCCGACGCTGACGCTGGACCAGATCGTGGAGGCGGCCGTCGGGGTCGCGGACGCCGAGGGGCTGGAGTCGGTGTCGATGCGCCGGGTCGCGGCCGAACTGGGCACCGGCACGATGTCGCTGTACCGCTATCTCCCCGGCAAGGCCGAACTGCTCGACCTGATGCTGGATCGCGTCCAGCGGCCCTCGGAGAACCCGGCCGACCTCGGCGACGGAAGCTGGCGTTCGGCGCTCGCGGCCATGGGGCGCGCGACCCTCGCCCTGTACCAGCGCCACCCCTGGCTGCTCCAGGTCAACCAGTCCCGGCCGATCCTCGGCCCGAGCGCCCTCGACGGCATGGAGAAGGTGCTCACCCGCATCAAGCCGATGGGCCTGTCCGACCCCGAGCTGGTCTCGGCGATCATCATGATCGACGGGTACGTCGTCGGGGCCGCGCGCACCCAGCTGTACCACCTGGACGCGGAGCGCCGGACCGGCCTGACGGACACGGAGTTCTGGGAGGCCCAGACCCCGATGCTGGAGAAGGTCCTGGCCTCCGGCCGTTTCCCCCTCATGGCATCCCTGGACGAGAACACCTGGGGCCCCGACTTCGACCACTTCGAGTTCGGCCTGCAGCGCATCCTGGACGGCCTGGAGGCCTTCGTCGCGCGCCGCGCGGACGAGACGTAGGGCCCCTGGAGGTGCCCTAAGGACGCACGGCCGGCGACGCCGCCCGCAGCTCGTGCCCAGCGAGCCAGAGCCTGACGCGGGTGTGGTCCTCCGCCTCGATGAACACCTGCTGCCCCCAATGGGCACTCAGCCGGTGCGCGACGGCAACCAGACGACGGCGGTCCTCCAGCGTGTACGCCGGGAACCGCACCCACCCCTGATCGGCGATCGTGTTGCCGAGCTCGCTGAACAACACAGCACGCACACGCTGCTCTTCCCCATCGGTCAGCGGCGTGGCGACAGCCTCGTCGGCGCCCTCGGCAGCCCGCACCCGGACGTTGTAGAGGTCTCGTATCACCGCGCGGTTCACAATCTGCCGAGGACTCTTCGGCGCGAGCCTACCCACGCGCGCTCGTCACCCGCGCCCGTCACCTCCGCCGGAACAACCGCCGCAGCCCGAACAGCACGACGCAGGCGGCTGCCAGGGCGATGGCGCCTACCTTGAGGTTGGTGCCGGAGGCGTCGCCGTCGTCCGCGGACGCCGAACTGCCGCTGCCCGTGGCGGAGTCGGAGGAGCCGGCGGCGCCGGGGGCGTTCTCGGCGACGACTGTGCTGCCGGCGCCCTCCATGCCGAGCATGAGCTTGCTGCCGTCGGGCGAGTAGCTGGCGGACTCGCCCTGGCCCAGCGGCACGCTGATGCGCTCCAACCGCTTGAGCTTGCCGCCGTTCCAGTCGTACGCGATGCCGCCGAGGTATCCGCGTACGGCGAGGGTGCGGCCGTCCGGGGAGAAGGCGGCGTCGGTGGCCCACATGTCGACGGGGACGGTGGGCTTGAAGACGTTCGTGCCGGACGGGGAGAGCTCGGCCGGACCCTCGTACAGGTGCCCGCCGTCCTCGTGCTTGTCGATGATGTAGACCCGGCCGGTCCTGGGGTGCACGACCATCGACTCGGCGTCGCGGGTGCCGTCGGTGTACTTCACGACGTACTGAGTGGCCCTGATCGTCTGGTCCTTGAGCGTCTTGGGCTCGGGCAGGCGGTAGATCCAGACGTACGGCCACTGCACACCGTCGTTGTCGCCGATGTCGCCGACGTAGAGCTGGTTGTCCGGGCCCATGGAGATCGCCTCCACGTCGCGCGGGGTGCCGACGCCCGTCATGGTGATCGTCGCGACGGTCTCGCCGGTGCTGCTGTCGACGGCGTAGAGGTAGGCGCCGGTGTCCTGGTCGTTGTGCGTCCAGTAGATGCCCGGGTGCTGACGTGAGGCGGCCAGGCCGCTGGACTCCGTGATGCGGGGGTCCTTGATCGTGAAGTCCTCGTCCCCGGGGGCGGCCGAGGCGGGCAGGGTGAAGGCACCCGTGAGCAGGACTCCGGCGAGAATGGCGAGCGGTCGGCGCATGCCCCAAGCCTGCCATCCGCTCCGACCGTTCGGGCGGCGTGGCAGGCTTCACACCCCGCCCGCGACTACCGACAGGTAGCGATCGTCCATCATGAGCGGATGCTCAGGTTCATGCCCGTCGGCGACTCCATGACCATCGGCAGCGCCGGCGAACACACGTGGCGCTACCGCATGTGGCAGCACCTGCGCGACTCCTACGGCGGCCCCTTCGCCCTCGTCGGGCCGCGCGAGACGCTGTACGACAAGGCGGCGGACTCGCCCACGTCCTACGAGTACGCCAACTGCGACCCTGCGTTCCCCCGTGCCCATCTGGCCGGCTGGGGCGAGGGCTGGCTGCACATGGGGCCGCTGATCGGCGAGGCGGTGCGCTCGTGCCGGGCCGATGTGCTGCTGGTCTCGCTGGGCCTGATCGACCTGGGCTTCTACACCAACGCGGAGCAGACGGCGCAGAACGCGCGGGACTTCGTGGCCGCGGCGCGGGCGGCGAATCCGCGTGTGCGGATGGTGGTCATGCCGGTGATCCCGAACGTGCGCGCCGAGTCGGACGCGCCCTTCGCCGCCGAGGTCGCCCGTTTCAACGAACTGCTGGCGAAGACGGTCGCGGACCTGGACGAGCCCCGCTCCCCACTGCTCCTGGCGTCCCCGCCGCCCTCGTACGACATCCACCTCGACACCTACGACGGCACGCACCCCAACGCGAGCGGCGAGCACAAGATCGCACAGGGCTTCGCGGAGGCGATGTATCAGGCGTGGGACCTGGGCGAGCCGTACGAGGCCGACTCCGTCTGACGGCCGACGGCCGACGGCGGGATCGTCGATGGCCGCGACGCATGTGAGCTTCCTCTCCGTGTCGCGGTCACTGTGCGTATCGTTGTACCGCGCGGCTGCACTCGTGAGGAGCAGCCGGGGAGGAGCGCCACGATGACCGTCCTGGAAGACAGGATCGAGATGGCCGACACCGACGCCAACACCAAGCGCTTGGACGAATGGTTCGAGCGTCTTGAGCGGATGCCCGTCCCCGAGGGATTCAGGGTCGAGATCGTCGGGGGCAACGTCCATAAGACGCCGCAACGCAACACTCATTGGCAGATCATCCGGCGGATCCTATGGGCCCTTGAGGACAGGTTCGGCAGGCAGGTCACGGCGTTCACGGACGTCCGGATCGACTTCCCGGGCGACGAGAACGGCTTCTGCCCTGACGTCGCCATGCTCAAGGACTCGGCGCAACAGGACGACACGGGCCACTGGCGGTACCAGGACGTCGAGTTCGTCGCCGAGGTCATCTCCAGGGGCACTGCCGCCAACGACTATGGCCCGAAAAGGACGGCCTACGCGGTGGCCGAGGTGCCCGTCTACGTCATCGCCGACCCTTACCGGGGACGTTGTTCCGTCTACACCCACCCCAAGGACGGCGACTACGCCATGACCACGTCGGTCGACTTCGGCACCGACCTCGACCTGACCGGTACCGTCGTCGACCTCACCCTCAAGACCGACGGCTTCCCCCGCGACTGACGCTCCCGCGGCCGGGATCCCTTGCCTAGAGCGCACTCCACCTGGCTAGCGTGCACTTCATGGAGTACACGCAGCTCGGACGCACGGGACTCAAGGTCAGTCGGCTCGTCCTCGGCACCATGAACTTCGGTCCGCAGACGGACGAGGCGGACAGTCACGCGATCATGGACGCGGCGCTGGACGCCGGCATCAACTTCTTCGACACGGCGAACGTGTACGGCTGGGGCGAGAACAAGGGCCGTACCGAGACGATCATCGGCAACTGGTTCGCGAAGGGCGGCGAGCGCCGCGACAAGGTCGTCCTCGCGACCAAGGTGTACGGCAACATGGCCCCGGACGGCGCCGCCGCCTGGCCCAACCACGACAAGCTGTCGGCGCTGAACATCCGCCGTGCCGTGGACGCCTCGCTCAAGCGCCTCCAGACCGATCACATCGACCTGTACCAGTTCCACCACATCGACCGGGCCGCCGGCTTCGAGGAGATCTGGCAGGCGATCGACGTCCTCGTCCAGCAGGGCAAGATCCTTTACGCGGGCTCCAGCAACTTCCCCGGCTACAAGATCGCCCAGGCCAACGAGACCGCCGCCCGGCGAGGCGGCACCATCGGCCTGGTCAGCGAGCAGTGCCTCTACAACCTCTTCGAGCGCCGCGCCGAGATGGAGGTCGTCCCGGCCGCGCAGGAGTACGGGCTGGGAGTCATCCCCTGGTCGCCGCTGCACGGCGGTCTGCTCGGCGGCATGATCAAGAAGGAGGTCGAGGGCGGTCGCCGCGGCTCCGGCCGGGCCGCCGACTCGCTGGCCGACCCGGCCGTACGCGCGAAGATCCAGGCCTACGAGGACCTGCTCGACAAGCACGGCGTGGAGCCGGGCGAGGCCGCTCTGGCCTGGCTGCTCACCCGTCCGGGCGTGACGGGCCCGATCGTCGGCCCGCGCACCGCGGGGCAGCTGGAGTCCGCGCTGCGGGCGGTCGAGCTGGAGCTGGGCGACGAGCTGCTGTCGGGGCTGGACGAGATCTTCCCGGGCCCCGGGCCGTCTCCGGAGGCGTTCGCCTGGTAGGTGAGCCCGAGGTGTTCGCCCGGTAGGCGAGCGCGCGGGCGCGGCGGGGGCGCTCGGTCACTTGCCGAGGGCCGCCGCCAGCGCCACCAGCACGAACATCAGCACGAGCGCACCGGCCATGATCCGGTTCCGGGTTTTCGGGTCCACGCCATCGAGCCTAACGGGCGCCCCCGAGCGGCCGGCGGGCGACCGCCTCGTAGCGGGGCTGCTCGCCCGGGACGCCGGACGTCGGCAGGCTGCTGCGCATCAGCACCAGCTCGTCCACCGTCCAGGTGTGGCTGGTGAACGCGTCGAGCGCGGTCAGGTACGGGCGTACGTCCACCGCCGACCGGCTCCTGGCCACCGTGAGGTGCGGCTTGTAGCGGCGGTGGTCGCCCATCGGGATCCCGGCCTTGCGCGCCGCGGCCTCGCTGCGGTCCGCCAGCAGCCGCAGGGTCTCCAGGTCGCCCTCGGCGCCCGCCCACAGGGCCCGCCCGTGCCCGAACTGTCCGCCGCCGCGCAGGGCCAGCGGGAAGGGGGCGGTGCGCCTGGCGGCCCGCTCCAGCCGCTCCGACAGTTCGGGGACGAGGTCGTCGTCGACCTCGCCGTAGAAGGCGAGGGTGAAGTGCCAGCCGGGGCTGCCGGTCCAGCGCAGCCCGTCGGCGCCGGGGAGCTGCCTCAACTCGGCGGCCTCGGAGGCCAGTTCACTGGTCACGTCCGGCGGCGGCAGCACGGCGGCGAAGAGTCTCATGGGTCCAGCCTGGCACCATGAGGGGATGTCGATCACCATCAGAGAAGGCGGGCCCGGCGACATCCCCGTGATACTCGGCATGCTCGACAGCTGCGTTCAGTGGCTGGTCGGGCAGGGGCGCACGGGGCAGTGGGGGACGAAGCCGCTGTCGCAGAACCCGAGAACCGTGGAGTCGGTCACCCGGAACGTGGACGAGGGCAGCGTCTTCGTCGCCGAGGTCGACGGCGTGCCGGCCGCCTGCCTCACCCTCACCGACTCGCCCGGCCCCTCCCTGTCCCACCTCCCGCCGCCCGGCGAGCCCGAGCGCTACATCCACTGGCTCGCCTCCGACCGCCGCTTCAAGGGCCACGGCGCGGGCGGCGCCCTGCTCGCCCATGCCGCCGAGGCGACCCGGCGGGCGGGTGTCTCGTTGCTGCGGGTGGACTGCTACGCGGGCGACGACGGCAAGCTCGTCCGCTTCTACGAGAGCAACGGCTTCGTCCGCACCGAGACCTACGCGGGGACGAACGGCTGGCCGGGGCAGGTGCTGGCCCGCCGGGTGTGACCCGGTCCGACGCGAAGAGGGCCGGGCTTGGCGCCCGGCCCTCCTCCTGCGACTCACGCAGCCGTGGCCAGCTGCTCCTGTTCCCGCGGCACGAACCGGACGTGCGGGTGACCGCGGTTCCAGCCCACCGACAGACGCAGGCCGCCCACCCGGGCCAGGGCCAGGGCGACCGTCACGGCGGCCGCGGCCGTGATCGCGCCGCCCACCGCCAGGCCCGCCCGGACGCCGTACGCGTCCGTGATCCAGCCGGCGATCGGTGCGCCCAGCGGCGCGCCGCCCATGAAGACCATCATGTACAGGGCCATCACGCGGCCCCGCATGGCCGGGTCGGTGCTCATCTGGATGCTGCTGTTGGCGGTGACGTTCACCGTCATGCCGAACATCCCGATCGGCGCCATGAGCAGGGCGAACAGCCACAGCGAGGGCGCGAACGCGGCGACGATCTCCATCGCGCCGAAGGCCACCGCGCCCGCGACCAGCACCCGCATCCGGGCCGTGCCGCGCCGGGCCGCGAGCAGTGCTCCGGCCAGCGAGCCGACCGCCATCAGCGTGTTGAAGAGGCTGTAGGAGCCGGCGCCCGCGTGGAAGACGTCGTCGGCGAAGGCGGACAGATAGACGGGGAAGTTGAAGCCGAAGGTGCTGACGAACCCGGCGAGGACGATGGTCCAGATCAGCTCCGGGCGCCCGGCGACGTACCGCAGGCCCTCCCGCAGCTGCCCCTTGCCGCGCGGCGCCCGCTGGACGGGGTACAGCTCACGCGCCCGCATCAGCAGCAGACCGCCGATGGGCGCCACGAAGGACAGCCCGTTGGCGAGGAACGCCCAGCCCGTGCCGACCCCCGTGATCATCAGGCCGGCCACGGCGGGGCCGACCAGCCGGGCCGACTGGAAGTTCGCGGAGTTCAGGCTGACCGCGTTCTGGAGCTGGTCCGGGCCGACCATCTCGGAGACGAAGGACTGCCGGGCCGGGTTGTCGACGACGGTCGCGAGACCGACGGCGAAGGCGGCCAGGTAGACGTGCCAGACCTGGACGTGTCCGGTGAGGGTGAGGACGGCCAGCGCGATGCCGGTGACGGCCATCGCCGACTGGGTGAAGAGCAGGGTGCGGCGCTTGGGCAGCCGGTCGACGAGAACGCCGCCGTAGAGGCCGAAGAGCAGCATCGGCAGGAACTGGAGGGCCGTCGTGATGCCGACGGCCGTGGCGGAGCCGGTGAGGCTGAGGACCAGCCAGTCCTGGGCGATGCGCTGCATCCAGGTGCCGGTGTTGGAGACGACCTGGCCGAGGAAGAACAGCCGGTAGTTCCGGACCTTGAGCGAGCTGAACATCGAGGACTTGCGGGGGCCGGAGGGGGTAGTAGGTGCGGTCGGTGCGGGTGCGGAAGCTGCTCCGGGTCCCGAACTCAAAAGTGTTCGCCTCCTTGCGACGACTGCTTACAGATGCGCGAGCTTCTCCAGCACGGGGGCGGCGGCGCGCAGTTTCGCCCACTCGTCCTCGTCCAGGCCCTCGACCAGGGTGGCCAGGAAGGCGTTGCGCTTGCGGCGGCTCTCCTCGAGCATCGCCTCGGCCTGCTCCGTCTTCGTGACGACCTTCTGGCGCCGGTCCTCGGGGTGCGGCTCCAGCCGGACCAGGCCCTTGGACTCCAGCAGCGCGACGATGCGGGTCATCGAGGGCGGCTGGACGTGCTCCTTGCGGGCGAGCTCACCGGGGGTGGCCTTGCCGCAGAGGGAGAGGGTGCCCAGCACCGACATCTCGGTGGGGCTCAGCGACTCGTCGACCCGCTGGTGCTTGAGCCGGCGCGACAGTCGCATCACGGCGGAGCGCAGGGAGTTCACGGCGGCACCGTCGTCGCCATGGGTAAGGTCCGACATGTTCTTTAGAGTAACTCATTACCCTGACTAAAGACCACCCGGTACGGCGTCACTCATCCGGGTGATCCGGTGGCGGAACGTGACCCATCGGACCCGTGAATGAGGCAACCCTCGTGTTCATGGGGACCAGCGTGCTCAGCCTGCGGATAGACCACGAGCTGCTCGAGCGACTCAAGGAGCATGCGGCGAAAAGAGGAATGAGCGTCCAGGACTATGTGGTCCGGACGCTCATCCGTGATGACTTCGACGAGCGGTTCAAGTCCGCCGTCGACGAGACCGAGAAGTTCTACGGCCTCGCCTGAGCCCCGCTACGTCAGGCCCAGCGCCGGCATCAGGTAGTAGAAGGTGAAGACCGCGGCGACGACGTACATCGCCACCGGCACCTCCCTGCCCCGCCCCGCGGCCAGGCGCAGCACCACGAAGGTGATGAAGCCCATGCCGATGCCGTTGGTGATCGAGTAGGTGAACGGCATCATCACCATCGTCACGAAGGCCGGGATCGAGATCGTGTAGTCGGCCCAGTCGATCTCCTTGACGGAGTTCGCCAGGATCAGGAACCCGACCGCGAGCAGCGCGGGGGTGGCCGCCTGCGACGGGACCATGGTGGCGACCGGCGTCAGGAACAGCGCCACGGCGAACAGGGATCCGGTGACGACGTTCGCGAAGCCGGTACGGGCGCCCTCGCCGACGCCGGCCGTGGACTCCACGAAGGCCGTGGTGGCCGAGGAGGAGCTGGCACCGCCCGCGGCGACGGCGACACCGTCGACGAACAGGACCTTGTTGATGCCCGGCATCTGCCCCTGGGCGTCGGTCAGCTTCGCCTCGTCGCTGACGCCCATGATCGTGCCCATGGCGTCGAAGAAGCAGGACAGCAGGACGGTGAAGACGAACAGGACGCCGGTCAGCGCGCCGACCTTGTCGAAGCCGCCGAACAGGCTGACCTGCCCGATCAGTCCGCAGTCGGGGCTGTCGAAGGGGTTCCCGGGCCACTTCGGGGTCGTCAGGCCCCAGGACGGCACGTTCGCGACGGCCTCGATGACGACCGCGAGCACGGTCATCGCGACGATCGAGATGAGGATCGCGCCGGGGACCTTGCGCACGATCAGCGCGAGGGTGAGCAGCGCGCCGAGGATGAAGACGAGGACCGGCCAGCCGTTGAGGTGACCGTCGGCGCCGAGTTGGAGCGGAACCGTGGTGTGGGCGGCGTCCGGGATGCGCGAGACGAAGCCGGAGTCCACGAGACCGATCAGCATGATGAACAGGCCGATACCGATGGAGATGGCCTTGCGCAGGCTGTAGGGCACGGCGTTCATGACGCGCTCGCGCAGACCGGTGGCGACCAGCAGCATGACCACGAATCCGGCGAGGACCACCATGCCCATGGCGTCCGGCCAGGACATCCGGGGCGCGAGCTGGAGCGCGACGACCGAGTTGACGCCCAGACCGGCCGCGAGCGCGATCGGCACATTGCCGATGACGCCCATCAGCAGCGTGGTGAAGGCGGCCGTCAGGGCGGTCGCGGTGACCAGCTGGCCATTGTCCAGCTGATTGCCGTACATGTCCTTCGCGCTGCCGAGGATGATCGGGTTCAGCACGATGATGTACGCCATCGCGAAGAAGGTGGCGAAACCGCCGCGGATCTCGCGGGACAGCGTGCTGCCGCGTTCGGAGATCTTGAAGTAGCGGTCGAGTGCGCCGTAGGTGGGCCCGGCTCCCGGCTGTTCAGGGGTGGGGGCCTTGGCAGGAGCCGAGGTGGGCATGCTTTTGTTGTTTCCTACGAAGAGAAGTGGTCAGACACAAACCGTTTCAGTATGAACATATAAAGCCTCGATCGGCTATCTCCGCGCGTAGACCTGATCGCCTCGTAAGCTGTCCTCCATGGCCGGATTTTTCACGGGACCCATCAAGCACGAGGCGCCGGAGCCCCTGGAGGGGCCGGTGGTCCCCACCATCGTCGGCGGCACCGTCATCTGGTTCGTCCTCTTCCTCGTGCAGCTCCCCTTCTACGGCTGGTTCGACGACCACGGCCACACCTGGTGGGTGTGGACCTGCCTGGCCGGCGGCGGACTCGGACTGATCGGCATCTGGTACGTCCGCCGGCGCGACGCGGCTCTCAAGCGGGCGGCCGCCGCTCCCGCCGAGCCCAGGGAAACGACCGGCGAACCCCAGTCGTCCTGAGGCACCGCGCCCTACAACCAGGGCACGACACCCCGTCCTCCCCAAGTCGGAACTTCCGCCCACTCGGCGGGTGAAGGCGTAAATCCGCACGTACCGTCGAATGCATGACGCATGCCGACGCGGGCACCGAAGTGGGCAACGCCGTGCACCCTGCCGCCGTCCGGGTGGCGTCGGGCGGGCTGACCGCCGCCGAGGTGGCCGAGCGGGTCGCGCGGGGCCAGATCAACGACCTGCCCGTGCGCTCCAGCCGCTCGATGGCCGAGATCGTCCGCGCCAACGTCTTCACCCGGTTCAACGCGATCATCGGCGTGCTCTGGCTGATCATGCTGTTCGTCGCGCCGATCCAGGACAGCCTCTTCGGCTTCGTGATCCTCGCCAACACCGGCATCGGGATCATCCAGGAGTGGCGGGCGAAGAAGACCCTCGACTCCCTCGCGGTGATCGGCGAGGCCCGGCCCACCGTGCGGCGGGACGGCGTCGCCGCCCGGGTCGGCACCTCGGACATCGTGCTGGACGACCTGATCGAGATCGGGCCCGGCGACAAGGCCGTGGTGGACGGCGTGTGTGTGGAGACCGACGGTCTGGAGATCGACGAGTCGCTGCTCACCGGCGAGGCCGACCCGGTCGTCAAACAGCCCGGCGACCCTGTCCTGTCCGGCAGTTTCGTCGTCGCGGGCGGCGGCGCCTTCCAGGCCACGAAGGTCGGCCGCGAGGCCTACGCCGCGCAGCTCGCCGAGGAGGCGTCCCGCTTCACCCTCGTCCAGTCCGAGCTGCGCTCCGGCATCTCCACCATCCTCAAGTACGTGACGTGGATGATGGTTCCGGCCGCGATCGGCCTGATCATCACGCAGCTCGTGGTGAAGAACAAGGACCTCGACGACTCCATCGCCAGGACCGTCGGCGGCATCGTGCCCATGGTCCCCGAGGGCCTGGTGCTGCTCACCTCCGTCGCCTTCGCGATCGGCGTCATCCGCCTCGGCCGCCAGCAGTGCCTCGTCCAGGAACTTCCCGCCATCGAGGGCCTCGCCCGCGTCGACACCGTCTGCCTCGACAAGACCGGCACCCTCACCGAGGGCGGCATGGACGTCACCGAGCTGCGCCCCCTGAACGGCAGCGACGAGGCGTACGTCGGCAAGGTGCTCGGCGCCCTGGGCGAGTCCGACCCCCGCCCGAACGCCTCCCTGAAGGCGATCATCGACGCCTACCCGGACGCCGAGGACTGGCGCTGCACCGAGTCGCTGCCCTTCTCCTCCGCGCGCAAGTACAGCGGCGCCACCTTCAGCGAGGGCGACGGCGAGGACGGCACCTGGCTGCTGGGCGCCCCTGATGTACTGCTGCCCGCCGACGACCCGGCCCTGGCCGAAACCGATCGCCTCAACGAGCAGGGCCTGCGGGTGCTGCTGCTGGCCCGGGCCCGCCGCGACCTCGGCGACCCCGAGGTGGCCGACGGAGCGCGGCCCGCCGCCCTCGTCGTACTGGAACAGCGGCTGCGGCCGGACGCCGCCGACACCCTTCGCTACTTCGCGGACCAGAACGTCCGGGCCAAGGTGATCTCCGGCGACAACGCGGTGTCGGTGGGGGCGGTGGCGAACAAGCTGGGCCTGACCGGCAGCACCGTCGACGCCCGCACCCTGCCCCGCGACAAGGACGGGATGGCGACGGCCCTGGACGAGGGCACCGTGTTCGGGCGGGTCACCCCGCAGCAGAAGCAGGACATGGTGGGCGCGCTCCAGTCCCACGGGCACACCGTCGCCATGACCGGCGACGGCGTGAACGACGTCCTCGCCCTGAAGGACGCCGACATCGGCGTTGCCATGGGCTCGGGGTCGGAGGCGACCAGGGCCGTGGCGCAGATCGTGCTGCTGAACAACAGCTTCGCCACGCTGCCGTCGGTGGTGGCCGAGGGGCGCCGGGTCATCGGCAACATCACCCGCGTGGCGACCCTGTTCCTGGTCAAGACGGTCTACTCGGTGCTGCTGGCCCTGATGGTGGTGTTCTGGCAGGTGGAGTACCCGTTCCTGCCGCGCCATCTGACCCTGCTGTCCACCCTCACCATCGGCGTCCCCGCGTTCTTCCTGGCCCTCGCGCCCAACAAGGAACGCGCACGGCCCCACTTCGTGCGGCGGGTCATGCGGTACTCGATCCCGGGCGGGGTGGTGGCCGCGGTGGCGACCTTCGGGACGTATCTGATCGCCCGGCACTACTACACGGGCGAGGGCTCGCTGGACGCGGAGACGAGCGTCGCCACGCTGACGCTCTTCCTGATCTCGATGTGGGTGCTGGCCATCATCGCCCGGCCCTACACCTGGTGGCGCGTCATTCTGGTGGCCGCGATGGGGCTCGGGTTCCTGCTGGTGCTGGTGGTGCCCTGGCTTCAGACGTTCTTCGCGCTGAAGCTGGTCGGGATGACGATGCCGTGGATCGCGGTGGGCATCTCGGCGGGGGCGGCGGTCGTCCTGGAACTCGCGTGGCGGTGGGTCGACCGCCGCTTCCCCGTCTAGGCGTCGGCTAGCGCACGTCGACGAAGTCGCCCGTCGCGGTGGCCGCGGGGGTCGTCGTGGTGCCCGCGAAGGTGAAGCGGAAGTAGCCGTCCTGGGCGGCGGTGACCGTGGTCTTCAGGTTGCCCGTCGCGTTGGTCTTCACGGTCTTGACCGTGGTGTAGGTGTTGCTGCCGTTCTTGCGGAACTGAAGGTTCACGGGCTGCTCGACATAGCCGTTGTACGTGCCGCGGTCCCAGTTGGCGCGGGACAGCTTGCCCGTGACGGTGATGGGCTTGCCCTTCTTCACCGGCTCCGGCGAGGCGTCCACCGTCAGCTTCGAGAAGCGCTGCATCAGCGTGCTGCCGAGACCGCTCTGCCCCTTGTAGCCGACCTTGGTGATGTCGAAGGTCTCGCCCGCCGGGTCCTGGCCGTTGAACGCGGTGGCCTCGGCGGCGGCGCGCCAGGTGCCGGCGTCGGTGTTGCGCAGTTCGTGGTCGCCCGGGTAGACGTCGATGGTGCCCTTGCAGGTGGCGGTGGTCGCGTTCGTCGCGGTGCACTTGGCCGGCTTGTTGCCGTAGAGCATGTTCTCCGGCGCGGTGTAGGAACCCCGGTAGATGATCGGGTCCGTGACGAAGTCGCGGGCGGCGATGTCGACGTCCGCGCCGTGGGTCAGCGTGTAGGTGACCGTGGTGGCGACGTGGTTGGTCGTGCCGGCCTTGACCGTCTTGGCGATCTTGAAATCGGAGAAGGAGACGTTCAGGGCGTACGGCTTGCCCGCGGCCCTGGCGGACGCGGCGTGCGCCGCCTGACGCACCTTCGCGACGTCCGCGCGGGAGGCGGCGGAGTCGTCGGCCTGGGCGGCCGGGACGGCGAGGGCGGAGAGGGCCAGGGCGCCGGAGACGGCGGCCACGGTGGCTCTGATGCGCATTCGTTCCCCTGGTACGGAAAGGGGCCCCGCTGGTCACGTCGGGGCCCGGTGATCGTGAGGCCTGTTGACCCATGTGATCAGATACGCGCCCGGGGTTGGCGGTTGTCTCCCCCGCGGGGAATCTTCGTGACCTTCGTCACGAACCCCCGGGCGGCTCCCGGGAGTTCGTGACGCACGGCCTGACGTAGGGACTACTGCACGTCGACGAAGTCACCCGTGGCGTTGACCGCCGGGGTGGTCGTGGTGCCCGCGAAGCTGTAGCGGAAGTAGCCGTCGGTGGAGGCGGTGACGGTCGTCTTCAGCTCACCCGTCGAGTTCGACTTGATGGTCTTCAGGGTGGTGTAGGTGCTGCTGTCCTTCTTGCGGAACTGCAGCTTCACCGACTGGTTGGTGTAGCCGTGGTACTTGAAGTCCTCCCAGTTGGCGCGGGAGAGCTTGCCGGTGACCGTGATGGTCTTGCCCTTCTTCACCGGCTCCGGCGAGGCGTTGACCGTGAGCTTCGAGTAGCGCTGGACCTTGTGGGTCGTGTGGAAGTCGTTCCAGTAGATGCTGCCGTCGCCCGCGAGCGCACCGGCGGTCACGTGCCAGGTGCCGGCCAGGGCGTTCATGTACAGGTCGCTGCCCGGCGTGGCCGTGATGGTGAGCTTGCAGGTCGACGTGGTGGCGCTGGAGGCGGTGCAGGTGGCGGCCTCCTCGTTCGCCATCAGCAGGCCGTCGATGTTGTCGAGGTCGGTGCCGTGCCACAGGTCGACGTACGCGTCCTGGATGCCGGAGGCGTGGCTGGCGGTGACCGACACGGTGAAGGTCTTGGCGTACGTGGTGCCGACGGCCACGGCGGTGCCGGAGTTGATCGTCACCTTGGACACGACGGGCAGGGCCTCGGCGGCAGCGGCCGCGCTGAACGCCGACCGGTTCTGGGAGCTGCCGAAGCGCTCGGCGGCGCTCGGCTTGTTCGCGGCCACGTCGCTGTCATTGCCGGCCTGGGCGGCCGGAACGGCCAGGGCGGAGAGGGCCAGGGCGCCGGAGACGGCGGCCACGGTGGCTCGAATGCGCATGCGTTCCCCAGGAGGAGAAGGGGCCCGACCGCGGTCGTTCCGTGCGGTTCGTCGCCGATCGGGCCCAAATGATCGTGGAGCCAGTTGGCTCGGGTGATCAGATCGACGATGGCGACGAAAGGTTGTACGGGGAGTGAAGAAAATATGTACGGGCCCCTCGGTCAGGGCCCGTACACCTCCGGCTCAGTCGAACCAGCGGTCGCGCGCCAGCTCCCCCGTGCGCGACGGGTCCTCCAGCAGCGCCGCGACCTCGAACCGCCGCGGCCACTGCCCCGCCGCCCAGGCCAGCCCCGCGGCGACGCCCTCCAGGGTCGCCGCGTGCAGCACCCCGTCGTCGGTGAGCCGCCAGTCGATCTCGACGCCGTCCACGACGAGTTCCTCGTGCTCGACGTACGAGGCGGGCGTGCGCGCCCCGAGCAGCACCCGTACCGACTCGGGTACGTCGTGCTCGGTGCCCTCGGAGTCCACCTCACCGGTCACGGACTCGCTCAGCCGCCGCACCTGGAACAGCTCGGCCAGCTCGGCGGCCCGCGCCGGCCGCACCGGCAGCAGCGGGACGCCCGCGGTGAACGGCAGCAGGTCTGGCGAGTCGACGACCACCGCGTCCGCCGCGTCCACCACCTCGACCCGCCCGTCCACGACGGCCCGCAGCTCGTCCGGCAGGGTCACCTGCTCGGGATCCAGATCGGCCAACGCACCGTAGAGGGCGTGCAGTTGGGCGGAGGTGACGGCACGGTCCGGGTCGGCGAGCCGGTCCAGCAGCTCGGCGGCGCCGCCCGGCTCGTCGAGCAGCGCGGCGACGGAGGTCCGTACGCCGAGCGCCCGCAGCACCTGCTCGTCGTCGAATCCGGTCGCGTCGGCCTCGTCGTAAAGGCCGCGCAGCAGCGGGTCGCCGCCGGAGGCGAGCAGGCCCGCGGGACGGCGGCCGTCCAGCACCGGGTTCCCCCGCAGCCACCATGCCGTGTACGGCCGTACGACCTCGTGCGTGCCGTCGGGCAGCAGGATCCGCACCTGCTGGGTCAGCGCGTCCCGCAGCGGGGGCTGTGCGAGCAGGGCGAGGGCCTGCGGCCACTTGTCGTCGTCCACCAGGTCCAGGTCGCGTACGGCGATCAGCTCGGTGGCGACCGGCGGTACGGGCGTGTCCGGGAACCGGTCGAGGATGTCCTCGCACCAGACGTCGACGGCGTCCAGCAGGCCGGCGTCGTCCGGCTCGGCGAAGTCGCCCTCGCGGGGTTCCAGTTCGTCGGGGTCGAGGACGACGTCCGTGGCGCGGACCAGGGCGAAGTTGGCGAGGACGCCGCAGGCCGCCAGCGGCTGCTCGCCCCACTTCTCGGCCAGCTCGGCGTCGACGGCTGCGAGTTCGTCCTCCCGCATGACCTCGGCGAAGGGGCTGCCGGGCAGGACCAGCTCACCGGCCGGCACCAGCTCCCCCTCCTCGTCGGGCAGGGCGAGCGCTCCCAGCCACGGCTCGTCGCCGGGCTCCAGACCGGCGTCGCGCACCAGCGCCAGGACGGTGTCGGCCAGTTCCTCGGCGTCGGGCGCGTCCTCCTCCCAGCTCAGCCCGCCGTCGTCGTCGAGGGAGGCGGCGACCGCGGCGCGCACCTGGGGCGTGGTGAGCACCGCGCGGGGCGTGGCCGGCAGCGCGCCGAGCTTCTCCAGGAGCGGGTGCGCGGCGTCCGGGTGGGCGACCTTGAGGCCGAGGCGCGCCAGGATCTCGGGTTCGACCCGGGCCGCGTCGGGGGTGGGCAGCAGGATCTGGCGGGGGCCGATGGTGGTGCGGCCGTCGGCGAGGGGCACTGGCAGCCCGGAGAGCCGGTCCGGGTCGACGCCGGCGAGGCTGTCGTAGAGCCGCCGCCACCAGCCGGGCTCCTTCTCAAGACCGGCGAGCCGGTCGATCGCGTCGGTGAGCGGGACGCGGGCCACGCCCAGGGTGCGCAGTTCCACCCGTCGTTCGAGCCCGGCGGGCAGCAGCGTGGGCAGCACCTCGGCCAGCACCCGCACGGTGTCGGCGCCGGCGCCCTCGACGACCTCGGCGTCACGCGGCCTGAGGGACTCCGGCAGCTCGGAGTCGACCTCGCGCGGCTCCACGGCTGGCGGGAGGAACGCGACCCGGGGCAGCCGCTCCAGGATGGCCTGGCGCAGGGCCCCGTCCAGTTCGCCCTTGCCGAGCGGGCCGGGCACGAGGCCGATGACGCCCTCGCTCACCGGGCGCCATTCGGTGAGCAGTTCGGCGTAGGTGTCGGCCGCGCGCTGCACGAGGAAATCGGTCAGCGGGCCCGGCGCGGCGTGCCGGCGGGTGGTGTCCAGGGGGAAGGAGGCGATGAGCAGGGCGGGGACGCCGAGGGCTTCGTCGCTGGGCGTCGGCGCGTGCACGACCGGGGCGGTGCGGGGCCGGTCGGGCGTGCTGTCGGCGGCGTTGACGGGCACGGCCCAGGTGAGCGACCAGTGGGGGCGCAGTCGCTCCTCCACGGGCCGGTCGGCGAGGAGTTCGGGCGTGAGCGGGCCGTGCGCGGCGGACGTGCGCCAGTGGGTGACGCCGGCCCGGGAGTCCTCGACGACGGTGAAGGGGCCGTCCACGCGGCGGCGCAGCGTGCGCGGCTCGCCCTCCCCGACCTCGATCACGACCTCTTCCAGGCCGGGCAGGGCGAGCAGCAGCGCGTCGTCGACGGCGTGCAGCAGGCGCTCGGCGAGGGCGGCGGCGGCGCTGTCGCGCAGGGAGAGGATGACGGCCGTGTCGTACGGATCGGGGGCGGTGCCCTCGGCGGCGAACGGGAGCCGGAGCAGCGGCACATGTCCGTCCCGCCGCCGGATCTCGTCCCCCAGCCCCGGGCTGTGCCGGGCGGTCTCCTGGGCCAGCTCGCGCGCTTCGGCGAGCGCCCACCGCACACCGCCGTGCCGTCCGACGACGGCGGGCTCGTCGGTCACGGCGAGGACGGCGGCGAACCCGACGCCGAACCGGCCGACGGCGGCCGAGTCACGCTTGGCGGAGGCGCGCAGGGTGGACAGCGACTCGACACCGGCGGCGTCCAGCGGAGCGCCGGTGTTGGCGGCGACGAGGACGCCCTCCCGGAGCGTCAACCGCAGTCTCCCCGCGACGCCCGCACGGGCCGCGGCGTCGGCGGCGTTCTGAGCGAGCTCGACGACGAGCCGGTCCCGGTACCCGCCGAGGACGAGGTCCTCCTCGGCGTTGGCGTCCTCCCGGAAACGGGCCGGACTGGTCGCCCAGGCATCCAGCACGCCGCGACGCAGACGGGCCGTACCGAACGGGTCGGCGCCCTCGGCCGCGGGCTGCACGAACTTGCTCACGTTGACTCTCCTCATCGGCGTGATGATGAAGGTACCGCCCACGAGAGCCGCCCGCGCCGCCCACCGGCTCGGCACCGGGACGGCATTGCGTGGACCGGCCCGGCGGTCCGGGTCCGGTGGATCGGTGACCGCCCTGCGATTCACGGCAGCGATCATCACGCCAAGCTGCCGCATCCGTCTCACAACTCCCTTGCAGTACCGCCGGTTGGCTACCTAGCATCGCGTTCACGATCGCGAATCAATTGCTGTTCCAGTGCATGGGGGGCCTGGCGTGACGTTGATGATGGCGGTGGCCGCCGTCTGGGGCGTGCTCCAGGTGTTCGCGATCTCCTGGCCGACGCGTTCGGTACGCCTGTCGACCGTGCTGCTGGCGCTCGCGGTGGGCGTGTACGGGTGCGGGGTGGCGACGGCGCTGGTGCAGCTCGCCTACACCCGGATCTACGCGGAGGAGTCGGGGCGGTCGCTGGTGTCCGTGGTGAACACCACCGGCTACACCGTGGCTCCCTGGGTGGAGGAGTTGCTCAAGGTCACCCCGTTGCTGCTGGCGGGGCTGAGTCCGCGGGTCCGCCGGCAGTGGGGGCTCACCGACTTCGTGGTGGTGGGTGCGGCGCTGGGTGCCGGGTTCGGGCTGCTGGAGGCGGTGCTGCGGTTCGGCCTGGACGCGGACCGGGCGATCCCTCGCGGCGAGGGCTGGATCGTCCCCGACAGCCTGTCCCCGCCGTATGTGCCGGGCCCCGGGCAGGTGCTGACGGCTTGGCTGCCGGCGCCGTTCAGCCAGCTGGACCTGGGCGGCCCTCCGGCCACGGAGACGTTCACGCACCTGGTGTTCACGGCCCTGGCCGGCTTCGGCGCAGGACTGCTGTGGCGCACCGGCCGCTGGCTGCGCCTGCTGTCGGTGCTCCCGATCGCGGCCGCCGTCGTCCACCACACGGTGAACAACTACGCGGTGCAGGAGCGCTCCGGCGCGGCGAAGGACTGGCTCGAATCCCTGAACGGCGTGGCGTGGGCGGCACCGCTGCTGTGCCTGGCCGTCGCCATGGCCGCGGACCTGCGCCGGCTGCACCGGGGCAAGGCCGCCGTACCCGACGTACTGCTCGCCTCCGAACGCGCCGACGGCGACAGCGCGGGGGCCCTGCTGCGTTACGCCTCCTGGCGCCTGCCCTGGAGCCTGCTGATCGTCCTGCGCCACGTCAGGTTACGGCGCTCCCTGCTGTACGCGGTCGCGTCGGCGCCGCCCGAGTCCACCGCCGAACTGCATGGCGTGGTCGCGGGGATCACGGCCCGGATGGACGCGTCCGACAACGCGGGTGCCTGGCGGGCGTTGGACATCCGTGCCTGGCTGAGGGCGACCCGAGCGGCGAGACGCTCCCGGGGGCGCTGGCTGGTCCTGATCCCCTGCGTACTGATGCTGCCTTCGCTCCTCTTCCTGGGCGTCGGCTCGTTCACCTCCACAGCCGGGTTACAGGAGTTCTTCAGCACGGGCGCGGGCCCGAAGATCCTCATGGGCTTCGGGACAGCCGCCCTGGCGTGGATCGTCTACCAACTGGTCACTCTCCTACGCACCTGGCGACTGGCATCAACGCAGCCCTTGGGAGAGGTACTGGCGGCGCACCGCTTCCGCCTCGCAACGGCGCTGGGAGCGGGAACCGCGGGCGCCCTCCTCTTGTGGCGAGCCCTGGGTGAAGCGGGCCCCGACGGCGCCACCATCCGCACCCTCCACCTCCTCGACGCCCTCAACACCTTCCTGACCTACCTCGGCTTCGCCCTCATCCTCCTCTCCCTCCTGGCCCTGTTCCCCCCGGGAGGCCTCGCCCTGGCGGGAGGCGGGGCAGTCACCGCCCTGACAGCAGAGGCGGCCCTGAACGCCGGGCTCCTGGGCAGTGCGGGTGCCGTGCTGATGGCGGTGGGAGGCTCGAACAACTCCGGCGGCGACTACAACGCCTGGCCGAGGAGCAAGCGCAGGGGCCGCGTGAAGCCAGAGCACCGTGCGGATGTGCGGGGCGACGAGGGCAAGAGCCTCGGCGGCCAGAGCAAGGGCCATACGATCGACAGGCACGTCGACAAGACCATCGCCGGGATGCGCAGGCGTTTCCGCGAAGACCCTGGCCTTAAGGAGGACTCACGCTACGTAGACGTCGAATCGGCACAACGCTTCACCGACAAGACCCTGACCACCAGGGAAAACCAACGGAAGATATCCGAATGGCTGGCCAGGGGGGCAAAGAAACCCCTGCGGCTGGAAGCAGGCTTCACCGAAAACACAGGGCTCCATCTCACTCGCTACGACTTCACCCATGGGCAGCCCACGAAATGGGTGAACGGGGTCCGCGTCGTCCTCAAGGCAGACCCGACGGCGCCGTCTGGATACCGCGTCCTCACATCGTTCCCTCAGCCCTAGCGCGCACGCTTGGAGCAACTCATGAGTCAGGCAGTTCCGTCGGAGCCGCGGTTCTACGAACTCAGCGACCTGTTGAAGGCCTACGCGTACAGCGGCTTCACGTTCACCGACACCGAAGAGACCCCGGGCCCTGGTCTGGCCTCGTATCTCAGAATCGCCGCCCGCGATCCGGCCCGCGCCGAGACAGCCGTCCAGCAAATCGATGAACTGCTGTCCGTCGGACTCTTCTCGGAGGAGATCGCAGAAGACGTGGAGAACATTCCACACATCCGCCCTCCGATGGGCACCAGTGTGGAGGACTGCCTGCGTATCACGCGGGAACATCTTCACCGATTCCTGCAAGACCCCTCCAGGGTCCCGCAGATGAACCCGCAGAACGCCTGGGAATGGAACGAGCGCTTCCCCGAGTTGAGTCAGTTCCTCGGAGCCTATCTGCACCAGAACTACTCGGATTTCTACGCCTCTCCTGAAGCGGCCATCAATGAGTACGTCAGCGAAGCCGAACCGGAAGACCGCGCCCAGGCGGCACAGGAGATCACCGAACTCCTGACGATGGTGTCGTCGGACCAGGAACTCGACACGGCAACCACGGCCCTGGGCCTCGACCTTCTGCCCCCGCAGGGCATGTCGCTCCGGCAATGGCTGGAACTGATCCGCCGACGCATCACTGTGGCGTAGCCGTACCTGGAGGTGCAGTTCCGGTCGGTTTCCGGTGTTTCTGTACGATGCGGTCGCTCGACAGTCGGCGCCGGTGTGCCGTGCGGGCTCGTCGTACTCCTGCTTCAGAAAAGAACAGCGCCATGTCCCGACCGCCAGCCCCCGGCACACGATGGTGGCTCACCACCCCGGGCCGCATCGGGTTCCTGCTCGCCGTGCCCCTGTTCGGCCTGGTCAACCAGTACCTGGGGTTTCTGGTGCTGGTCGCAGCGATCGTCCTGGTCTGGAAGGACAGCCCCTGGCAGAAGGGCGTGAAGGTGGCCGCCACCATCGGTGCCATGGCGCTGCTCGGCGCGGTCCTCCCTGACCCGCCCCAGGGCGGGGCGGCGGCGGACAGCGTGGCGCAGACGGACGCCAAGGGTGAGACAAGGGGACGCAGCAACGCCGTCTCGGCCTCTCCCTCGCCCGGCGAACAGCAGGAGCGGCCCTCCGAGTCCCCGCCCCAAGCTCCCGACTACCGCGGGCTGCGTCTGGACAAGGCGCGGGACAAGGCCGAGGCCGACGGGTTCGGTGTCGGGGAACACGACGCGTCCGACCAGGACAAGAGCATCATGATGCGGTCCAACTGGACCGTGTGCTTCCAGAAGACCGGCAGGACGTACGGCGACACGAAGACGATCGACTTCGGCGCCGTGCAGACCGGCGCGCCGTGTCCCGAGGCGGACGGCGGAGCCATCCCGTGGCCCAGGATGCCGGACCTGGTCTGGAAGACGTGGAAGACGGCGCAGAAGGAGGTCCTGGACCTCGGTGTCGTCCCGGATCATCATCTGCGGGCGGACACCACGTACGGCAATGACCAACTCCCCGACGAGGGCGAGTACGACGACTGGCGCGTATGCGTGACCGACCCGGCCAAGGGCGCGGACGTCACCCTCGACACCTGGGTGACCCTCGAACTCACCGCCCCGGACAACGGCTGCCCCGACCCGGACCGGGGCCACGGCGGCACAGTGGATCTGCCGGACCGGGACGACGACGGCGACCCCGACTACCACGACCCGTTCCCCGGCGACCGGAACCGCGACAGCAACTTCCCGAACGGTCTGCCGGACAGCTCGGGCAGTTCCGGTGGCAGTTCGTCCGGCGGGGGTGGATGGAACTGCCCCGGCACCCGCTGGTGCTGAATTGACGCCCGTTGGTGCTGTCGTGACACCCGTTGGCGCTGACGCAGCGTCGGCCCGGAACATGGCGGAGCCCGGGAGTCGTATCCAGCTCCCGGGCCCCTGGGGATGCCACCCAATTGCGCACGCCGGCGGCGTTTAAGAGGACGGATCAGTCATCAGGCCGTCGTGTTCTTCCTTTGAACTACCGCAGCACGAGAGAGCTGCAGGCGAGATTCGAACTCGCATCCGACGGCGTTCGTCCGGCCTCGGTCGATCCGGCGATCGGCGGCAATGCTGAGACTGGAGCGAGAGTCTGAGATTGATCGCGGCTGCCTCTGCCATATTGGGCTACCCCGGCCCGGACGGGCGTCGTAATGCCGGGGGAAGGATTCGAACCTTCACTGTCACCGCTTCTTCAGGCTGAACTTCAGCTTCAGCTTGCGCTCATCGCGCGAACCGGTCCTCAATCCCGGCCCGCGCCTGTTGCGCACCCCCGCGCTCGCACGCGGGGGCGATCGTGGATGCTACCCGCGCCCGGCGTCAGCCGAACAGGTAGCCGAACACCGCGTCGCCGACCCGCTGGTCGGTGACCTCGGCGCCGTTGGCCTCCTCGCGCGCGAACTTCACGGCCTGCTGGAGCTTCTCGACCCGCTCCACCAGTTCGTTGACCCGCCGCGCCGGAAGGGACCCGGAGAACTTCACGGTCGTCCAGTACCCGATGGGCACGTCCTCGTAGTACACCTCGACCTGCGCCGGGTGCTTCTCGGTCGCCTCCGCCTTGACGTGGTTGCGCGGGACCTTCTTCGTACGGATCGTGCGGACCGGATCCGTCTTCCACCAGTCCGTGGAAGGGTCGTGGGACCAGGACTCGGCGGCGTCGAGCGTCGGAAGCTTCTTGACGAAGGTGTGCAGGTCGGTGAGCTGCTTCTCCAGGAACAGGAGGTAGCTGACCGGTACGTCGGACACGATCGTCCGCCCGTCGACCGTGACGTCGGCACGCGCCGAGCAGTTGGCCCAGTCCTTCGTCGCGGTCACGTCGAACAGCCGGGTCAGCGAGGCGGACATCTCACGCAACACGTCCTCCGCCTGCACCTGCACGCGCGTGGACTCCGGCGGCAGCTGCTCGCCCTCCTCGTCCTTCGGCTGGTACGTACGCGAGATACCGGCCAGCAGCGCGGGCTTCTGCACCTTGTGGTGCGCCGCGGTGATGTCCTGGAGCGACTTGCTCTTGACGCCCTTTTCGACGGCGATGATCTGGTTCAGCTTCGTCACGTGGTCCCCCTTCGAACAGGCAGGAACGTATCCCACCGGCTCGAACGCGTGCACTCCCTTTTCAGGCAGTCAGCGCTCGGAGGCGTACGTGACGAAGGCAGCCCAGGCCTGCGGCGCGAGCGCCAGGCGGGGGCTGGTGTGGTGGTGCTTGGAGTCGCGGACGTGGCCGCGCCCCGAACGAGCCACCGACGAGGCGGAGTCCGGCCGTGGCCCGGCCATCGTCGAGGCGCTGGCCGACCGATGGGGCGTCTCCCCGGGGGCGGCTCCGCGCAAGACGGTCTGGGCCGAAGTCGACCTCTCACCGGAACCCGGGAAAGCGGGCTTCGGTGATACGGGCCATCCCTTCAAAGAAACAAGCCGGTGAAAGGACCCCACCAAACCCCACCCCTCCCTCCCCCCAGCACACGCTCACCCGCGAGGGTGAATATCACCAACTCAGTTGGATTTGAGGCGGGTTGCCTGCCTTACGCTCGCCGCAACACAACCGCAGACATACGACGGCCCTCGCCGGGACGGCAATCCCAGTGCGAGGGCCTGACCACCAAGGAAGCTGGACCTTCCCGATGGACACCCAAAACCCTAGCGCGCCCCCGCGCGCCCAGTCCCGTATCGCGGGCAAAAACCACCCCCACGCGGGCGGCCTCATCCACGACAACGCCCGCCACAGCACCCGCTTCACGGTCATCGGCAACCACCTGGCCCAGCACCCGGAGCTGTCGGGTCTCGCGATCGGGCTCGGCGTCCACATCCAGTCGCTCCCCGCAGGCGCCCACGTCGACATCAAGACGCTCGCCGCCCGCTTCCCCGAGGGCACGACCCGTATCGCCGCAGCCCTGCGCGAGCTGGAGACCCACGGCTACCTGCGCCGCGAACGCCAACGCACCCCCGCCGGGCGCATCGTCACCCGCACGATCTCCTGCAACCAGCCCGGCCACGACCGTACGCAGCACCAGCAGGCCCCACCGCGCAAGAAGCGAACCCCGACCGCCCGCAAGCCCCTCCCCGCCGTACCGCAGCCCGCCTACCCGGCCCCCACGCTCCTCCGGACGGCCACGGACCTCCTCACGGACCTCCGCCGCCACGACCCCCGCCTCCTGCTGTCCGCCCAGGACACGGCCCACCTCGCCCCCGCCGTCGCCGCCTGGCTGGAGCGCGACGTCGGCCCCGCCGCCGTACGCCACACCCTGACCGCCGACCTGCCACCTCAGCCCCTGTGCCGACCGGCGGCCCTGCTGGCCCACCGCCTCATCGCCCAGCTACCGCCCCCGCCCCCGTTCCGCGCCCCAGCACCACCACCGACCGTCCGCCACCCCTTACAGACCTGCGAAGACTGCGACCGCGCCTTCCGCTCACCCACCCCAGGAGCATGCCGTGACTGCCGAGCCACTCCCCTGGCCGCCGCCTGAACCCGTTCCGTCCGGGGCACCCATCAGGCGCCGGTCGTCGAATGACGACATCAACTACGCCGACGCCAGGTGTGCGGGCCGTATCCATGACCCGGGATCAGAGCCCCTGACCGCCGCTCCCTTGGAGCGCCTGTGAGGAAGCCGTGACCGCCGAACTTCCCGACTGGATGATCCCGCCCAGGCCGAGCGGCTGGGAAGCGGACGACCTCGACCACCTCCCGCAGGCACCGCGGCACACCGAACTCATCGACGGAGCCCTGATCTTCAGGATGTCGCCACGGCGGTCCTGGCACTCCCGGCCGGTGTCCCCACCGTCCACATCTACGAACTCGACACCATGACGGGCGCGTACGTGGCCACCGGAATTCACCGTGAGCGTCTGAAGGCCGCCGTCCCGTTCCCGACGGACATCGACCTCAAGAAGCTCGTGCCCTGACCCCGGCCGGGGTCGGGAGCAATCGCCGGCTCTTCGCCGCGCGCTACGAGTGCCCCAGCTCCGCCGAGTCCCCGTCCGCGCCCACCGACACCGAACCCGAGTCCGGCGACGGGCGCAGCGGGAACGGGTCGACGCGGGTCTCGTCGATCACCGGCGGAGCCGGGCGCGGCGGCTTGGGCATGACCGCTGCCTCGGAGTGGCCGCCGCAGCCGTAGGTCAGGGAGACGACCCGGCCGTCCGCCGGGGAGAACTCGTTCGCGCACACACCGAAGGCCTGGCCGAGGGAGCCGCCGATCGGGGTGAGGAAGCCGCAGCTGACGCAGGACGCGGGGGCCGCCTGGGCCATGGGGGTCTTCGCGCCGTACGACTCCTCCCAGCGGTCCGCGGCGACGTGCAGGCCGTAGCGGGACAGGACGCGGGCGCGGCGCATGCCCAGTTCCTCGGCGACCGAGGTGATCGAGCCACGAGAGGGGGCCAGGGGCAGGTTCGCGGGGGCGCCGGCGGTGACCTCCGCGTCCTCCGCCTCGACCAGTTCCGCCATCTCCTCCGAGACGGGCGCGTTCGGTGCCGGCTCGTCCTCGCCGGACCAGCCGGGCTCCAGGCGCAGGTCCTCGGCGTCCGTGGGCAACAGATCGCCGGGGCCCATGTCGCCGGGGCGCAGCCGCTCGCTCCACGGCACCCACTCGGGCGCGAGGAGGGCGTCCGGGCCGGGGAGCAGGACCACCTCGTCCAGGGTCACGAACTTCGCCCGCGACGCCCGCGCCACCGTCACGGCCCAGCGCCAGCCCCGGTACCCGAGCTCCTTGCACTCGAAGAAGTGCGTGACAACGCGGTCGCCCTCGGAGGACAGTCCCGCGTGCTCGCCCACCACGCCGGGCGCGGCGGCCTCCTCGGCGGCACTGCGGGCGAGGTCGACGGCCTCGGCGCACAGACGGTCGGGGGTGCGGCTTCGCGTTGTCGCTGCGCTCACAGGTATCGCTTCTCTCCTACGCCGTCTCTCGGGTGCGGCTGCCTGAAGGCGGCGGAGCGAACGGAGCGGACCTGTGGGCCGCGTCGACGTCCGCGTCCGAATCGCGCTCGGGCGCACCTACGTCATCCATTGTGCGGGATGGCTGAGATACGCACGCTACCTGTTCGCGGCCGCTGGGCCTACACCGACGTTGCTTCTCGGCGCTCCGCGGCGCCCGCCGAGTACGAGAGCTTGACCTCCATACGCGCCGTAACCGCACTACCCACCCCCATCTCGGGGCACTATTGCGTCGTGGCAACCGCGAGGTCGCCCCAGGGAGCCACTGGTATCGGTGGGGCCAAGGGCGGCCGCAATCGAGGTGGCGGAACGGGCCGGATCGGCGGCTCCCTCCGCGCGGTGGGCCGTGCCCTGCACTTCCCGCTCACCGGCCCCGCGCGCGGAATCCGCAAGGCCACGCACGCGCAGGGCGCCGGCGAGTCCGGTCTCGGCAAGCTGATCGAGCTCCACGGCGTGAACGGCGCCGGGGACATGATGATCACCGTCGCCCTCGCCTCCACCGTGTTCTTCTCGGTCCCCACCGACGAGGCCCGCGGGCGCGTCGCGCTCTACCTCGGCATCACGATGGCGCCCTTCACGCTCCTCGCCCCCGTGATCGGCCCCCTCCTCGACCGCCTCCCGCACGGCCGCCGCGCGGCCATGGCGGGCGCGATGCTGGCCCGGGCGCTGCTCGCCCTGGTGCTGTCCAGCGCGGTCGTCAGCGGCGATCTCCAGCTCTATCCGGCCGCTCTCGGGGTGCTGGTCGCCTCGAAGGCGTACGGGGTCGTCAGAAGCGCCGTGGTGCCCCGTCTGCTGCCACCACGCTTCTCGCTGGTGAAGGCGAACTCCCGGGTCACCCTGGGCGGCCTCCTGGCCACCGGTGTGGCCGCGCCCATCGGCGCCGGGCTCCAGGCGATCGGGCCGCGCTGGCCGCTGTACGGCGCCTTCGTGATCTTCATCGCCGGTACGTTCCTGTCCTTCACGCTGCCGCACAAGGTCGACTCGGCCAAGGGCGAGGACACCGCGCTCCTCGCGGCCGACGAGCAGCATCTGCACGGGCCGCACCGCCAGCCGGTCAAGCGGCCCGGGCTGCGCACGGTCGGCATCGCCGTCACCCACGCCCTCGGGGCGAACTGCTCCATCCGCTGCCTCACCGGATTCCTGATCTTCTTCCTCGCGTTCCTGCTGCGCGAGCACCCGATGTCCGGCCAGAGCGCCGCCGTGTCGCTGGGCATAGTCGCGGTCGCGGCAGGCACCGGCAACGCGCTGGGGACATCGGTCGGGGCGTGGCTGCGGTCCCGGGCACCGGAGATCATCATCGTGACCGTTCTCGGCTTCGTGGTGGCCGTGGCGATCACGGCAGCGGTCTTCTTCGGCGCCGTCATGGTGGCCGGCCTCGCGGCGGTCGCCGGGTTCGCGCAGGCGCTGGCCAAGCTGTCCCTGGACGCGCTGATCCAGCGGGACGTGCCGGAGTTGGTGCGTACGTCGGCCTTCGCGCGCTCCGAGACGCTGCTCCAGGTGTGCTGGGTGCTCGGCGGCGCCGTCGGCATCGTGCTGCCGCTGAAGGGCTCGCTGGGGCTGCTGGTCGGCGCCGCGATCGTCGCCACGGGCTGGCTGACCACCGTCAAGGGCCTGCTCGGCTCGGCCCGGCACGGCGGCCACGCGCGCCCACGGGTCGACTGACGCCTCGCGGCGACACAGTGACGCACGCCCCGGCACCGTCGTGACATACGGCACGCCGCCCCCCACGTAGTGGGACGGCTGCACGCGCCCGATAGCCTTCGCCCATGACCACGCTGCAATCCGTTGTGCGACGCCGCCGCGCGCTCGCCGCCGCCGGCGCCGTTTCCGCCGGACTGCTCGTCCTGTCGGCCTGCGACAAGCCGACGCCGCTGGCCACGGTCACCGTCGGCACCGCCTCCGTGCACTCGGAGGCCACCTGCGGTGGTGAGGGCGAGACCCTCAAGACCACGGACCTGGCGCAGTGCCTGAAGAACAAGGACATCGAGTCCATCAAGGTGGACCCGGACGACACCGTGCGCTTCGGTGTCGACCCGGACATCGCCGACGAGGGCTGGACGATCCTGATGAACGGCCAGCCGCTCACCGACTCCAGCACCAAGACCTACCGCACCGTCCCGGGCAGCGTGTTCTTCAACGCCCAGTACGGCGCCAGCGGCGACTCCACGCTGGTGACCATCAAGGAGGGCGAGCAGAACGTGACGGGCCTGTGGTCCTTCAAGCTGGAAAAGGACAGCTGACCACGTCTGGCGTTCGTGTTCTCGTAGCCACCGCGGTCCCCGCCGAGCGGGACGCGGTGGCCGGGGCGTTCGCACTGCCCGGCGCCGAGGTGATCGCCGCCGGTGTCGGCCCCGCGCTCGCCGCCGCCGGCACGGCCACCGCCCTCACCCGGGCCGCCCTCGAAGGCGCCCCCTACGACCTGGTGGTCTCGGCCGGCATAGCGGGCGGCTTCGCCCCCGACGCCCCCGTCGGCTCCCTCGTCGTCGCCGACGAGATCACGGCCGCCGACCTCGGCGCGGAAACCCCGGACGGCTTCCTGCCGGTCACCGAGCTGGGCTTCGGCACCGTCACCCACCGTCCGCCGGAAGCACTCGTACGGGAGGTCGCGGCCGCCACCGCCGCCCGTCCCGGCGCCGTCCTCACCGTCTCCACCGTGACCGGCACCGCCGTGCGGGCCGCGTGGCTGCGTGAGCGGCACCCCACCGCCCTGGCCGAGGCCATGGAGGGCTTCGGCGTCGCCGAGGCCGCGGGCGCGCACCGCACGCCGGTGCTGGAGCTGCGCGCGATCTCCAACCCGGTGGGCCCCCGCGACCGCGCCGCTTGGCGCATCGGCGACGCGCTGGCCGCGCTGGCGGACGGTTTCGGGAAGCTCGCGCCCGTACTGGAGAGTTGGAACCCACATGACCAGTGAGCCGCTGAAGATCGCGTACTCCCCCTGCCCGAACGACACCTTCGTCTTCGACGCCCTCGCGCACGGCCGGGTCCCCGGCGCCCCCGCGCTGGACGTCACCTTCGCCGACATCGACATCACCAACGGCATGGCCGAGCGCGGTGAGTTCGACGTGCTGAAGGTGTCGTACGCCGTGCTGCCGTACGTCCTCGACGAGTACACGCTGCTGCCCTGCGGCGGCGCGCTGGGCCGGGGCTGCGGGCCGCTGGTGCTGACGCGGGAGGCGGGGGTCGATCTGACGGGCCGCACGGTCGCGGTGCCGAGCGAGCGGTCGACGGCGTATCTGCTGTTCAGGCTGTGGGCCGCCGACACGATCCCAGGCGGGGTCGGCGAGATCGTGGTGATGCCGTTCCACGAGATCATGCCCGCGGTGCGGGACGGGAAGGTCGACGCGGGACTCGTCATCCACGAGGCGCGTTTCACGTACCGCAACTACGGGCTCAACAAGCTCGCCGACATGGGAGAGCACTGGGAGGACACCACCGGGCTGCCCATCCCGCTCGGGGCGATCATCGCCAAGCGGTCGCTGGGAGCCGGGACGCTGGCCGGTCTCGCGGACTCCATCCGCACGTCGGTGCGCGCCGCCTGGGACGACCCCGAGGCGTCCCGCGCCTACGTCATGGAGCACGCCCAGGAGATGGACCCGGCCGTCGCGGACCAGCACATCGGCCTGTACGTCAACGAGTTCACGGCCGACCTCGGCGAGGACGGCTATGCCGCCGTACGCGGACTGCTCACGCGTGCCGCGGCCGAGGGACTGGTACCGCCCCTCGGCCCGGGTGCACTCGATTTCCTCTAGAAATCCCGAGAATCCGCCAGGTTCCGCGCGCTATACGTCGAGCTGGTCGGCGACCGCGCGGAGCAGACCGGCGATCTTCTTGCCCGCGGCCTTCTCGGGATAGCGGCCGCGCTCCAGCATCGGCGTGATGTTCTCGAGGAGGGTCGTCAGATCCTGGACGATGGACGCGAGCTCGTCCGGTTTCTTGCGCTGGGCGGCCGCGACGGACGGGGTCGGATCGAGAATGACGACCGAGAGTGCCTGGTCACCACGCTGACCGGCGACGACTCCGAACTCCACCCGCTGTCCCGGCTTGAGTCCGTCAACTCCGGCGGGGAGGACCGAGGAATGAACGAAGACGTCACCGCCGTCGTCGCGGGAGAGAAAGCCGAAGCCCTTCTCGCTGTTGAACCACTTGACCTTGCCGGTAGGCACGTCTGTCCTCGTCCTCGTACTCGTCGGAAAACTGCTTCTGAAAACGGCTCTTGATAGCACTACAGCGGGTCGACCACGACCCGCCGGTACCAAGGCTAATGGTCCCCGGGCGGGTGACAAGACGTCGCCCGGTAGTTCCCTCGCGCAGGGAACTACCCTGGTCCGGTGCGTGACAAAACCCAAACGAATTCCGCCGCTCCCGGCGACCGACTGATCCGTGCCGGCGCGGTCCTGTTCTTCATCGGTGCTGTGGCCACTCTGGTCACGGTGGCCCCGTTCCTGCTCGGTACGACGCCATTTCCGACATACATGTTCGGATTGAGCATGTTGATGGGCGTCGGATTCCTCGTCGCCGGTGCCGGAGTGTTCCGATCGATCGCGGCCGGAAGGCGTCAGGCGCGCGGCGCCTCGAGGTAACCGGCGAGCCAGTCCGGGAACTTCGTGAGATCCGCGAGGACGACGTCGGCGCCGAGCGCTCCGAGTTCCTCGGCGCTGTACGGCCCGGTCGCCACGGTGACCGCGAGGGTGTCGGCGGCGCGGGCGGCACGGATGTCGCCCTGGTGGTCGCCGACGTAGACGCTCGCGCCGTACTCGCGCAGGGCCTCGGCCTTCTGCTCGGCCCAGAGGTTGCCGATGACCGCGTCCGGGTCGATGCCGAGGTATTCCAGGTGCAGCTTGGCGTTCGGCTCGTACTTCGCGGTGACGACGATCGCGCGGCCGCCGGCGGCGCGTACGGCGGCTATCGCCTCGCGGGCGCCGGGCATGGCGGGCGTCGCGGTGATGGCGATCGCCGGGTACATCTCGCGGTACTGGTCGGCGATCGCCGCGGTCCGCTCCGCGGGGAACCAGTTGATCAGCTCCTCCTCCAGCGGCGGGCCGAGGCGGGTGATCGCCAGGTCGGCGTCGATGTATGTCCCTGTGCGTTCGGCCAACGCGACGTAGCAGGCGTGGATGCCGGGGCGGGAGTCGATGAGGGTCATGTCGAGGTCGAAGCCGACGGTGAGTGCCATATGGGCCATTGTGCCCAGGTGGTCGTGTCGGCAGACGCCGGGTGGGTGTGATGTGCGACCGGTGGCTCGGGGCTGCTCGTCGCATGGCGGCTGCGGGTGATTCGTGGCTTGTCGCGCAGTTCCCCGCGCCCCTTCAGGGCGCTTTCGTCGCGCCCACGCGGCGGAACCGCGCATCGATACGGCCCCGCGCCCCCGGGTGGGCCACCTCGCCCCCGTCGGAGAGTTACCGCTGCCTCTGCGACCGCCACACGATGAACAGTGCCGAGACCAGTGCCGCGCCCCGCAGTACCCAGGGCCAGGTCTCGGCGATCGCGGTGTTCGTGTGGCCCTCTGCGATGGGGGCGCCCCAGCGGTCGTTGGTGCGGCCCCAGAGCCAGACCACGCCGGCGGTGAGGGAGAGGGCTGGCAGGATGATCACCGCCCACTTGGTCTCGGCGTCGCTCAGCCGGCGCGAGCCCCAGGCGATGAGCCAGCCGAGGAGCAGGGCGAGCAGGTTGCCGAGGACCGCACCCGCGACGAGCAGGGCGGCGGCGATCAGCAGGAGTGGGTTGCTCCAGCGGCCGGAGGGCAGGGTGGGCCGGCGGAGGAAGCGGCGGCGGCCTTTCGGCTCGTCCTCCTCGGCCTGCTCGACGGCGGCCGGCTCGGGCTCCTCGGCGGGCTTCTTCTTGAGGAGCCCCGCCTCGTCCTTCGCGGGCGGGCGCCTGAGCATCTCCGGGATCTCGATGCCGCCGACGAATCCCGGGACGTCCTCGCCGGGGCCGAAGGGGCTGCTGTCGACCCGCCACCAGTCCGGCTGGACGGCGCTGTCGCCGAGGTCCGCGGTGCTCGCGAGATGGGGCGGCGCCGGAGCGTCGTCGCGGGCCGCGGTGGGCTCGGCGGGCCGCGGGCGCGGCACGATCCGGCGCAGCCGCCCCTTGGGGCGCCTCTCGCCGGCGTCCTCGTCCCGGCTCGTCGGCTGCACGGGCACGGGGGCGACCGGCGTCCGCGGGGCGGGGGCGGTGCCTCCCCCGGAGGAGGTACCCCCGGCGGCCGTGACGACCTCGTCCGGGGTGCCGAGGCGGGCGATGATGCGGCGGACGGCGGCGGGGTTGTCGACGGGCGCCTTGGCGCGCCGCCGGTCGATCTCGCCGCGAAGTTCGTTCACCAGGCGCATACGGGTGGACGACGGCAGCTGCCGTTGCTGCGCCACGTCGCCGACGCGGCTCAGATACTCGTAGACGACCTGGTCGCTCTCGATCCCCACGAAGTCCCCTCCGGGGTGCGTGCGTTGGATGCCCGGGGGACGACGTTAGCGCAGGACAGGACAGGTGAGGTGGCTCAGGCCGGGCGGCACTCGCCCGAGTTCTGCACTTCGGAGCACAGGCCGTGGCCGTGCTCGCGGAGGATGTCGCGGCCGCTCTGCTGGGTGAGGAAGTTCAGGAATGCCGCGGCGACGGAGCCGGCCGGGGCCTCTCCGTAGGTGTAGGCGAACTCGGTCTGCCAGTAGGGGTAGTTGGCGGCTCCGACGCCCTCCGCGGTCGGTTGCCTGCCGTCGATGGTGACCTTGACCAGCCTGTCCGCGGCACGGTGGCCGGCCACGGCGGTGGCCTCGCTGTAGCCGACGGCTCCGGGGGTCGAGGCGGTGGTGTTCAGCATGGTGTCGGTGCTGGTGACCTCGCAGCGGCCGTACCGCTTCGGGTCGAGGGCGGCGCAGTCGGTCTCGGTGAACTGGGGCGGTTCCCTGCCGGCGAGGACCTTGGCGACGAGGGTGCCGCGGGTGCCCGAGCCGGGGTCGCGGTTGACGAGGTGGACGGGTACGTCGTTGCCGCCGATGTCGGACCAGTTCTTCACGCGGCCCGCGAAGACATCCCGTATCTGCTCCAGTTTCAGGTTCTCCACGCCGGCGTCCTTGTTGACGACGAGGGTGAAGACGGAGAGCGCGACGGGTCTGGGGATCAGCCGGGGGTGGCCGTCGGAGGCGAGGCCGTCGGTGAAGGCGATGTGGTCGCGCAGGCCCTCGCCGACGGGGATCTCGGCCTCCTTGCCGGCCTTGTCGAGGTCGGTGACGCCGTCGGTGCTGCCCTTGAAGGTGTCGTCGGCGAGCGGGATGTGCACGTCCGCGCCGTCGCAGCGGTCGAGGTAGTCCTGGGCTGCGGCCCTGACCGCGGGGGCGAAGGCGGTGGAGCCGTGCAGGTACAGGGTGCCCTTGACACAGTCCAGCGGGGGCCGCTTGTCCTCGCGGACGAAGAGCGTGAAGTTGGCCTGTACGGCGACGGCGGCGATCAGGATCCAGATGACCCACCAGGCGGGCCGGGAGGCGAAGACATGGCTCTCGGTCCTGGTCGCCTTCAGCCTCAGCAGCCGGATCAGCGGGTCGTACCAGCGTTCCTGTCCGTCGGTGCCCTGGACGACGGGGTCCGGGAAGGGGTCGGTGCCGGTGTCCGCGGGCCAGCGTTCCAGCACGACGAGCACCTTGTACTCGGCGCCCCGGGGCAGTGTCACCTTCGGGAGCCGGATGGTGCCGGTGCGGTCGGCGACGTTGTTGTTGCGGCGGAAGCCGGGCTTGGCGACGGTGCGGACGCTGTCGCCCTCCGTGACCTCCTCGAAGAAGAAGTCGCGCAGCGCGTTGTTGCTGGGGTCGGTGAGGACCACGGCGGCGACGCGGCGGTCGCGGAAGGTGACCTTGATGCCGTAGGGGTCGACGGGGTCGGCCAGGTAGTCCTCGGAGACGATCTTGGTCGATCCGGCGTTCTCGATGCGCAGCAGGACGAACGAGGGGTCCTTGAGCTGGTGGCCGTCGTGCCGCATGTCCCCGAGCACGTCGGCGTACGGCTTGTCGGCCGCGTCCGCGGCGAGGGTGTCCATCTGTACCCGGTAGCCGAGCCGCTTGCGGCCGACGATGGCGAACTCCCACAGGAACGCGGCCACGGGGAACGCGAGACTCAGGATCGCGATCCACTGCTCGGCCTGCTCGCTCATCACCGAACCCCCCAATTCCCGTGATTCCTGCAGTGGTTGACCGGGAGCCCAGGGTGACGAGTGGGGACGAGCGGTTGCCAGGGGTGCCGGAATCCTCCGGCTGATGTTCATCAGGGGGCCATCTACGAAACGCTCTGTTCGCCCGGGACGCCGGGACCGGCCTTGTACGGCCATCGGGTCCGCTTCCCGAGCACGGCCCCGCACCCGGCCCGCTGTCGGCCCAACCGCCGGAGGCGACCCGCTAACGTGGGCAGGATGAGCGACCCGGCCACACCGCCCCGTTCCCTCGCGGAGGATCTTCGCGTGCGGGACGACGCCTCGCTGACCGTGCTTCTGCGCAGCCGGCCCGACCTCATCACCCCCGTCCCGACCGACCTGACCCAGCTGGCGACCCGCGCCGGTACCCGGGCCTCGGTGGTGCGCGCCCTGGAGCGGCTGGACCGTTTCGCGTTGCAGACGGCGGAGGCGCTGGCCGTGGCGGCGGACCCGGCGACGTACGACGAGCTGCTCGCCCTGATGGCAGGCGACGAGGGCGACCCGGCGGTCACCGGCGCGCTGCCGCACGCCCTGGGCACCCTGCGCGAGCAGGCTCTGGTGTGGGGCGCCGACGACCGGCTGCGCCTGGTGCGCACGGCGCGCGAGCTGCTCACGCCCTCCCCGCAGCACCCCTCCCCCACGGGCCTCGGGCCGACCGTGCAGGAGGCGACGGCCGGCATGTCGCCGGGCCGTATCCAGGAGATCGTCACCACGGCCGGGCTGCCGTCGACCCACGACGCGGTGTCCGCCGTGTCGGCGCTCACCGCGCTGTTCAGCGACCGCACGCGCATGACGGCGCTGCTCGCCGACGCCCCGGAGGAGTCCCGCGAGGTCCTCGCCCGCCTGGTCTGGGGGCCGCCCTACGGCCAGGTCACCGCCGACCCCGCAGCCCACCTGCGCCGGCTCCTCGACCGCGGGCTCCTCCTGCCGACGGCGCCCGGCACGGTCGTACTCCCGCGCGAGGTGGCCCTGCATCTGCGCTCCGGCCGCGCGCACCGCGCCACCGAGCCGCTGCCGCCGCCCGTCGAGCCGGCCTCGACGCACCGTCCACAGGTTGTGGACACGACGGCGGCCGGGCAGGCGTACACCGCGCTGGCCACCGTCGAGGAGCTGCTGAAGGACTGGCACGAGGGCGGGCCCACGGTGCTGCGCGCCGGCGGTCTGAGCGTGCGCGACCTCAAGCGCACCGCCGTCGCCCTCGACGTGCCCGAGCCGGTGGCCGCCTTCTGGACCGAACTCGCCTACGCGGCGGGCCTGCTGGCCTCCGACGGCGAGGCCGACGAACGGTTCGCGGCGACGCCCGCCTACGACGAGTGGCTGGAGCAGCCCGCCGCCGAGCGCTGGGCCCGGCTGGCGGAGTCGTGGCTCGCGGCGACACGGACGGCGGGCGTGGTCGGCGGGCGGGACGCCAAGGACCGTACGTTGTCGGCGCTGGGCCCCGGCCTGGACCGCTCCGCCGCGCCCGAGGTGCGGCACCGGGTGCTGACGCTGCTCGCCGGACTGCCGCAGGGCGCGTCCCCGTCGCCCGAGTCGGTGCTGGCCCGGCTGCGGTGGGAGCGCCCGCTGCGCGGCCCTCAGCGCGACGACGACCTGCGCGCCCGCCTCGCCCGGTGGACGCTGAACGAGGCGGAACTGCTGGGCGTGACGGGCCGCGGGGCCCTGTCGGCGCACGGGCGGGCGCTGCTGGGGGCGCCCGAGGCGGGACCCGGCGGGAAGCCGGCGGGCGGCCGGGACCGGAGCTCCGGTCCATCGGCCACCGGCCCGACGGCGACCACCGGTCCGACCACATTGACCGGGGCGACCGCGAGTGCGCCGGGTGCTGTAGCGACCCACGGCGCCGCCCCCGCGGCCGCCATCCCTTCGGCCTCCACCGCCGGCCCAGCGGACCGGACCCCGCCCCCGACCGGCGCCACCTCCACCGGCCCCGGCGACAAGCTCCCCGTCCATCACGAGCACCCCCGCCCGGCCGGCCCGCCCGAGCCGCTCTCTCCCGTCGAGCAGGCCGTCGCCTCCGCTGCCGCCGCGCGGCTGCTCGCCCCGCTGCTGCCCGAGCCGCTGGACCACGTCCTGCTCCAGGCCGACCTGACGGCCGTGGCGCCGGGGCCGTTGCGGCGGCCGCTCGCCGACACGCTGGGTGTGCTCGCGGACGTCGAGTCCAAGGGCGGCGCGACGGTGTACCGGTTCACGCCGGGCTCGGTGCGCCGCGCCCTTGACGCCGGGCGCAGCGCCTCCGACCTGCACGCCTTCCTCGCCGAGCACTCCCGCACCCCGGTGCCGCAGCCGCTGGCGTATCTGATCGACGACGTGGCCCGCAGGCACGGCCATCTGCGGGTGGGCGCGGCGTCGGCGTACGTCCGCTGCGACGACGACGCGGTACTGAACGAGATCCTCGCCGACAAGCGGGCCGCCGGTCTGCGGCTGCGCCGTCTGGCGCCGACCGTGCTGGCCGCCCAGGCGGACCCGGCGGGCCTGCTGGAGGGCCTGCGCGCGATGGGCTTCGCGCCGGCCGCCGAGTCGGCGGAGGGCGACGTCCTGATCACCCGCGCCGACGCCCACCGCACCCCGCCGCGCTCGGCCCCCGAGCCGGTCCCGGACGGCCCGCCGACGCCGGACGCCACGCTGCTGGCCGCCGCGGTCCGCGCCATCCGGGCGGGCGACCTCGCCTCCACGACACCGCGCAAGCCGAGCGGGGCGGCCACCGCGATGACCGGCGGCGAGCTGCCCCGCACCACCCCCGCCGAGACCCTCGCCACCATGCAGGCCGCCGTCCTGACCGGCGAGTCGCTGTGGATCGGCTACGTCAACGCCGAGGGCTCCGCGAGCCAGCGGGTGATCGCTCCGGTACGGGTCGAGGGCGGCTTCGTGACGGCGTACGACCACACCGCGGACGAGGTGCGGACGTACCCGCTGCACCGGATCACGGGCGTCGCCGAACTCGCGGACGACCAGATCTGAGGGCGTCCGGGCCGGCCCGCCCGGCTCACTCGTCCGGGTGTACGCGGCGACTCATGCACGCCACGCCGGGCTTTTCCAACTCTTGAGGGACCTTTCGGATCTTTCCGCATTGCGACGCATGGCGCAGGGCAGCCACCCGGTGTCCTGATCACGCTCAAGTGAGCGCAACAGAGAGGTAGTTGTCCCATGCGCACAGCGCGTCGTCTCGCCACCGTCCTGGCCGCCGCGGCCCTGATGATCGGTGCCTTCACCACGCAGGCCGCCGCGGTCAGCGTCGACATCGCCGGGCTGGTGGTCGAGACCCCGCAGGTCTGACGCACTCCAAGGGGGCCGGTCCCGGCGAACCAGGGCCGGCCCGCCCTCCCCTCACCGAAAGGCTCTGAGGTCCCCATGCGTTCCGAGCGCACCGCCCGCAGCCGTACCGCCCTGTCCTTCGCCGTTCTCTCGGCGGCCGCGGCCCTGGTCGCGGCCCTCGCGCCCGCGGCCGCCGCGGCACCCTCGCTGCCGCTGCCGCTCCCGGCGGCCGGTTCGGAGTCCCTGGTCACCGAGGGACTCACCATCGAAGGACCGCTGATCAACAACGTCAGTCTGCCCACGCTGAAGTAGCGCGGCGCATCCGGTAGCTCTCGCCCTCGATCCGTACGAGCTCGGCGTGGTGGGCCAGCCGGTCCGCCATCGCCAGGGCCGAGGGGCCGCCGAAGACCTCGTCCCAGCGGGCGAGCGGACGGTCGCTGGTCACGATCAGCGAGGCCCGCTCGTAGCGGTGCGCGACCAGTTGGAAGAAGAGCGCGGCGGTCTCCGGGTCGAAGGGCGTGTAGCCGACCTCGTCGACGATCAGCAGGGCGTGCGCGTCCAGCGCGGCCAGCTCCCCCGCGAGCCGTCCGGCATCGCGTGCCGCACCCAGCCGGGCGGCCCACCGGTCCGCGCTCGCGAACAGCACCGAGTGCCCGGCCTGGCAGGCCCGCACCCCGAGCCCGACGGCGAGGTGCGTCTTGCCGGTGCCGGGCGGTCCCACGAAGACCACGTTGCGTCCGGCAGTGACGAAGTCCAGCTTGCCGAGCCGGGCGACGGTCTCCCGGTCGAAGGCGCGCGGATGCTCGGAGTCGAAGTCCTCCAGCAGCTTGCGGGCGGGGAACCCGGCGGCCCGCAGCCGCTCCTCCGCGCTCGGCACGTCCTCGCGCGGGCCGGACTGCGCCGGCACGAAGACCTTCGCGGCGGGTGCCTCGGGGACGGGCTCGTGGTGGTGGGTCTGCTGATGGGCCCGCTCGGCCTGCGCGGCCATCGGCCCCGACATGTACGCCAGGATCGCCGCCGAGGCGATGAACGCCATGTGGATGACCGTGCCCCACATCAGCGAGTGGTGCGAGGTGCGGTGGACGTCCACGAACATCTGGAGCAGATGGACGGAGGAGATGCCCACGATGGCGGTGGCGAGCTTGACCTTCAGCACGTTGGAGTTGACGTGCGAGAGCCATTCGGGCTGGTCACGGTGGCCCTGGAGGCCGATGCGGGACACGAAGGTCTCGTAGCCGCCGACGATCACCATGATCAGCAGGTTCGCGATCATGACGACGTCGACGAGTTTGAGCACGGCGAGCATGACGTACGTCTCAGTGGCCTGCCCGGTCACACAGCGGAGAATTAAGGCCCAGAGTTCATTGAAGAATTTGTAGACGTACACCCCCTGCGCGGCGACGAGGCCGAAGTAGAGCGGCGCCTGCAACCAGCGGGTGGCGAACAGGGCGAATCCGAGGGTGGTGGTCGGCGGGGACGGTTCACGATCGATGGCCTGCACGTTCGGCATTCTTCGCAGCCGCCGCCGTATAGGTGAAACCACACCACTCACAGGAATGAAAAGACATCCTGTAGGACTCCGCAGGACTCCTGCGGGGCTTGGGGAACGATCAGGCACACTGGACGTTTGGTCGAGTGGTGAGCGGAAGGACGGACCCACGTGAACGGACCATTGATCGTCCAGTCGGACAAGACCCTGCTCCTGGAGGTCGACCACGAGCAGGCCGACGCGTGCCGTCGGGCGATCGCGGCGTTCGCGGAGCTGGAGCGGGCTCCCGAGCACATCCACACCTACCGGGTCACCCCGCTCGGGCTGTGGAACGCGCGCGCGGCCGGGCACGACGCCGAGCAGGTCGTGGACGCGCTGGTGACGTACAGCCGCTACCCCGTGCCGCACGCGCTGCTGGTCGACATCGCCGACACGATGGACCGCTACGGCCGCCTCACGCTCTCCAAGCACCCCACGCACGGCCTCGTCCTGACCTCCACCGACCGGCCGGTGCTGGAGGAGGTGCTGCGCTCGAAGCGGATCGCGCCGCTCGTCGGGGCGCGCATCGACCCGGACACCGTGGCCGTGCACCCCTCCGAGCGCGGGCAGATCAAGCAGACGCTGCTGAAGCTGGGCTGGCCGGCCGAGGACCTCGCCGGTTACGTCGACGGCGAGGCGCACCCGATCGAGCTGAACGAGGACGGCTGGGCGCTGCGGCCCTACCAGAAGCAGGCCGTGGAGAACTTCTGGCACGGCGGCAGCGGCGTGGTCGTCCTGCCCTGCGGCGCGGGCAAGACCCTCGTCGGCGCCGGGTCCATGGCGCAGGCGAAGTCGACCACGCTCATCCTCGTCACGAACACCGTCTCGGCGCGGCAGTGGAAGCACGAGCTGGTGAAGCGGACGTCGCTCACCGAGGAGGAGATCGGCGAGTACAGCGGGACGCGCAAGGAGATCCGGCCCGTCACCATCGCCACGTACCAGGTGCTGACGACGAAGCGGAAGGGTGTCTATCCGCACCTGGAGCTCTTCGACTCCCGCGACTGGGGCCTCATCCTCTACGACGAGGTGCATCTGCTCCCGGCGCCCGTCTTCAAGTTCACCGCAGATCTCCAGGCCCGGCGCCGGCTCGGTCTGACCGCGACCCTGGTCCGGGAGGACGGGCGGGAGTCGGACGTGTTCTCGCTGATCGGCCCGAAGCGGTTCGACGCGCCGTGGAAGGAGATCGAGGCGCAGGGGTACATCGCGCCCGCCGACTGCGTCGAGGTGCGCGTCAATCTCACCGACGCCGAGCGGCTGGCGTACGCCACCGCCGAGCAGGAGGAGAAGTACCGCTTCTGCGCGACGACCGACACCAAGCGGAAGGTCACCGAGGCCCTCGTCCGCCGGTTCGCGGGGCAGCAGATCCTGGTCATCGGCCAGTACATCGACCAGCTCGACGAGCTGGGGGAGCATCTGAACGCCCCCGTGATCAAGGGCGAGACCTCCAACGCCCAGCGCGAGAAGCTCTTCGACGCCTTCCGGGAGGGCGAGATCAGCGTCCTGGTGGTGTCCAAGGTCGCGAACTTCTCGATCGACCTGCCGGAGGCCACGGTCGCGATCCAGGTCTCGGGCACCTTCGGCTCGCGCCAGGAGGAGGCACAGCGCCTCGGCCGGGTCCTGCGTCCCAAGGCCGACGGCCACAAGGCGCACTTCTACTCGGTGGTCGCCCGCGACACGATCGACCAGGACTTCGCCGCCCATCGCCAGCGCTTCCTGGCGGAACAGGGCTACGCGTACCGGATCGTGGACGCCGACGAGATTCTCGCGGAGGGATAGCGGGCGGGACGGGCGTTCCCCGACGGTCACTTACGGCGGACGCCCGCTTCCTCTCCGTACTCGCCGAGGACGATCACGTCGAAGGCCGCGCCTGCGAACACCTTGACGGCGCGCAGGGCTTCGCCGAAACGATGGTGGTGGCTCCCCTGGAGCGCGGTCGCTCCGCGGGGGCCCGCGGGGGCTGGGTGAATGGTTGCTGCGCTCATGTCTCCATGATGCGTTCGCGGACATAAAGGCCGCATCGGCCTGCGGACCGAAGCCGTACACCGTCCGCGTACATCTCGGGACGGACCGCGTACCCCCAAGGAGGAGGGCCGCGTCCCCTAGGGGTCGGAGCATGCGTACGGGGTTCGCGGGGGCCGAAAACTCATTGGCGTCCGACGCGCGCACTCACCTAAAATCTCCGCTCTTGCCCGCCTCCGTTCACGGAGTGCTGCCGACCGGACGGAAACCGGCCGGCTCTCTCACCCACCACGCAGGTCCTCCGGAGGCACCCCCTTGTCCACGCCCGTCGACGACCCCCTGGATCCGCTGTCCCGAGAGCGCTCCCACCTCGCCGGCTCCCGCGCCGCCCTGCGCGCCATGCGGGAGGACGTCGAGTCCCTCGACATCAGCGACGTCACCGCGAACTGGGTCAACGCCGAGGTCCTCGCCCGCCAGATCGACGACCGCATCAAGGCACTCGCCGACCTCAGCGACACCCCGCTGTTCTTCGGCCGTCTCGACTACCTGCACGCACCCGGTGCCGAGCAGGCGGAGGGGGCCGAGGGCGAGCGCTTCTACATCGGGCGCCGGCATGTGCACGACGCCGAGGGCGACCCGATGGTCATCGACTGGCGGGCGCCGGTGTCGCAGCCGTTCTACCGGGCCTCCAAGAAGGACCCGTTGGACATCGGGCTGCGCCGCCGCTTCGGCTACACCGGCGGCGATCTCACGGCGTACGAGGACGAGCACCTCTCCGACCCGGCCGAGGCGGCCCGCACCAGCAAGCTGCTCCAGCAGGAGATCGAGCGCCCGCGCGTCGGCCCGATGCGCGACATCGTGGCGACGATCCAGCCCGAGCAGGACGAGATCGTACGGTCCGGGCTCGGCGGGACCGTGTGCGTGCAGGGCGGCCCGGGGACCGGGAAGACGGCGGTCGGCCTGCACCGGGTCGCCTATCTCCTCTACGCCCACCGTGAGCGCCTCGCGCGCACCGGCACCCTCGTCATCGGGCCGAACAAGTCCTTCCTGCACTACATCGAGCAGGTGCTCCCGGCGCTGGGCGAGTTGTCGGTCCGCCAGGCCACGGTCGACGATCTGGTCGCCCATGTCGAGGTGCGCGGCGCGGACGGCTCGACGGCCGCGGTGGTCAAGGGGGACGCGCGGATGGCGGAGGTGCTGCGGCGCGCCGTCTACGCGCACGTGAGCATGCCGACGGCGCCGGTGGTCGTGGTACGGGGATCGCGGCGGTGGCGGGTTCCGGCGTACGAACTCGAAGAGATGGTAAGGGAGTTGCTGGACCGGGACATCCGGTACGGCGCCGCCCGCGAGGCGCTTCCGCAGCGCATCGCGCACGCCGTGCTGGTGCAGATGGAGCGGTCCGGTGAGGCGCCGGACGACCGGGTGCAGGACGCGGTGGCGCGCAACAGCGCGGTGAAGGCGGCCGTGAAGGCGATCTGGCCGCCGGTGGACCCGGCGAAGCTGGTGCTGCGGCTGCTGACGGACGCGGATTTCCTGGCCGAGCACGCCGCCGGGATCCTCTCCGAGGACGAGCGGAAGACGATCCTGTGGGCGAAGCCCGTGCGGTCGGTGAAGTCCGCGAAGTGGTCGGCGGCGGACGCGGTTCTGATCGACGAGGTGAACGACCTCGTGTCCCGGACGGCGTCGCTCGGCCATGTCGTCCTCGACGAGGCGCAGGACCTCTCCCCCATGCAGTACCGGGCGGTGGGGCGTCGCTGCACGACCGGTTCGGCGACGATCCTCGGCGATCTGGCGCAGGGCACGACACCGTGGGCCACGCGCAGTTGGGACGAGGCGCTGGCGCATCTCGGCAAGTCGGAGGGGGTCATCGAGGAGCTGACGGCCGGGTTCCGCGTCCCGACGGACGTGATCGCGTACGCCTCCCGGCTCCTCCCGCACATCGCGCCGGGGCTGGCGCCGGTGGCGTCGATCCGTGAGAACCCCGGGTTCTTCGACGTCCGCGAGGTCTCGGGGACGACCGAAGTGGTCTCCGCCTGCGGGGAGTTGCTGCGCCAGGAGGGGTCGATCGGCCTGATCGCCGCGGACGCCCGGATTCCGGCGCTGGCGGAGGCCCTGACCGAGGCGGGCCTCACGTACCTCGCCCCAGGCGAGGAGACGACCCGGCAGACCCGCCTGACCCTGGTCCCCGCGTCGCTGGCGAAGGGCCTGGAGTACGACTACGTCCTCCTGGACGAGCCCCAGGCCGTGGTGGACGGGGAGCCGGACGAGCGGACGGGGCTGCGACGGTTGTATGTCGCGCTGACGAGGGCGGTGTCGGGGTTGGTCGTGGTGCATGGGGCGGGGTTGCCGGTGCAGTTGGGGTGACGGCCGGCAGAGGGCGGCCGGTGGTGGTCGGGTGCGGGTGGGTGGGGCTGGTCGCGCAGTTCCCCGCGCCCCCTAGGGGGTTGCAGCCCCGTCCCCCGGGATGAGCGTGAACCTGGGGCCCACGGCGGTCACCGCCTCGCGCAGGGAGGAGTCGATCCCGTCCGGCAGCCGGCCGGAGGCCGCCCATCGCAGGACGTCCTCGGCGACCTCGCGCAGCTTGACGTTGGTGTTCTGGGAGACCCGCTGGAGCACGTCCCAACTCTCCTGGCCGTCCAGGCCGTGCACCGCGCGGAGCACGCCGATGGCCTGGTCGACGACGGCGTGCGAGACCAGGGCGTGGCGCAGCTGGTCGACTTCCCGCTGAAGTGCCGCGATCTTGTCGAGCAGGTCCTTGTTGTCCGTCATGTACGTCCGCTCCGCCTTCCCGTGCCCGCCGAGCGGTGGCCCGTGGACGACGGCACCGATCCTTTCCACCCTCCGTCGTCAAATACGGCCGCCACCAGCCGCGCAGCGAACGACATCACGGCCGGCCGTCCGGAAAACGAAAGGACCCGGGGCGGGCGTCCCGGGCCGGAAGGCGGGTACGAGAAGTCGGACCGACGTCGCCTGCGAGGGAAGGACGATCCATGGCGAGTGAATGGGCAGCGCGTGCAGACGCTCACATTCGACAGTGACGACATGGGGCGCACCGAGGAGTTCCTCAGCCGCGCCTACGCCAGGATGCGCATCGGCAACGGCAGCAGCGGGGCCGGCCGGGCCCGCATCGAACGCAATGCCATCGACTCGGTCAGTGTCGACGAGCTCGATCTGGACTTCGACATGAGCTACTCGGTCACGCCCCTGGGCCGGATCTGTCTGTGCCTCGTGCACGAGGGCACCATCGAGGACCATGCGCTCCACGGTGTACGGGACTCCTTCGGGCCCGGTGACGTGGTGTACTTCGCGCCTCCCGAGCTGCCGTACGAGGGACGGGTCTGCGGTGCCCGCTACAACATCACCATGCTGGACCCGGCCCTGCTGAGCCAGGTCGCCGCAGGGGCGACCGGGTCCGGTGCCGTCCGGCTGACCGGCCACCGGCCGCATTCACGGGAGGCGGCGGACCGGCTGCGGCAGACCATCGTCTACATGCGCGATCACGTGCTGGCCGTGCCCGCCGCCGCCGACCAGCCGCTGGTCGCCGCCACGGCCGCCCAGCACCTCGCCGCGAGCGTGCTTGCCACCTTCCCGAACTCCGCGCTTACCGAGCCGACCGGCTCCGACCGTCGGGACGCCCACCCGGCAGCGCTGCGCCGGGCGCTGGCTCACATCGACGACCACGCGGACCAGCCCGTCACCGTCGCCGAGATCGCCGAGGCGGCCCATGTGACCGTCCGCGCGTTGCAGTACGCCTTCCGCCGGCACCTCGACACCACGCCGCTCGCCCATCTGCGCAGGGTCCGGCTCTCCCACGCACATCAGGCCCTGCTCACGGCCGACCCGGGCGAGGGCGTCACGGTCACCGGGATCGCGGCCCGCTGGGGCTTCCACCACCCGGGCCGCTTCGCCGCCCTCTACCGCGAGTGCTACGGCCACGCACCGCACCGCACCCTGTACGGCTCCTGACGCGCCGGGTGCACGGCACCAGGGCGGGGCCGTCGGATCGATCGGCCGGTTTCCACCGCGACCGGCTACGCGACCCCGTCCAGCACCGCTCGCCACTCCGCCACCGCCGTCGCCGACACCGGCCCGGTCCAGCCGTCCGGGCGGGCCGCGCCGCCGATGTGGAAGGCGTCGATGCCGGTGTTCAGGAGGGTCGGGACGTGGTCGAGGCGCAGGCCGCCGCCGACCAGGATCCGCTGCTCGTACCCGGGCTCACCGCCCCTGACCGCCTCGGCGAGGAGGGTGGGCAGACCGTCGTCCACGCCCTCGGCCGAGCCGGCCGTGAGGTAGGTGTCCAGTCCCGGCATCCCGTCCAGCTGCTTGCGCAGGGCGTCCCGGTCGGCGGCGCGGTCGATCGCACGGTGGAAGGTCCACCGGCACCCGTCCAGCACGCCCACGACCCGCTCGACGGCCTCCAGATCGACCCCGCCGTCGGCGTCGAGGAACCCGAGCACGAACTCGTCGGCGCCGGCGTCCCGCATCGCGTGTGCCGTCCGCACCACCCGCTCGACGTCCCCGACCGCGAAACCGTCCGCCAGCCGCAGCATCACGCGCAGGTCGATGTCGACGGCGGCACGGATGCCGGCGAACGTCTCCACCGGCGGCGTCAGCCCGTCGGCCGCCATGTCGGTGACCAGTTCGAGCCGATCCGCACCTCCGGCCTGGGCGGCGACCGCGTCCTCGACGCCGAGGGCGATCACCTCCAGGACTGCACGCTTGCTCATGGGACCCCATTCCTCGGCATTGGACGACGTTTAAGGTCTAGCCCAAACAGGTCTAGTCCAATCCCACCCTACGCCCCGAACAATCACCCAACGGCCCGGCAGCCCCCTGGGGCGCGGGGAACTGCGCGACAAGCCCCCACCCACCGGCACCCGAACACGACCCGCCCCGCCCCCGACCCACCACAATGACCCCATGCCCGACCTCGACACGGACGCCCTCCGCACCCGCTTCATCCGCACTCTCGACTCGGCCCGCTCCCCCCGCACCGCCCCCGCCCCCACCCCCTACGCCGACGCCCTCCTGACCCGCTGGCAGGAACCGCAGCGCCGCTATCACACCCTCGCCCACCTCACCGCGGTCCTCGACCGCGTCGACGAGTTGGCCGGGTATGCCGACGACCCGGACGTCGTACGGCTCGCCGCCTGGTTCCACGACGCCGTCTACCTCCCCGACCGCTCGGAGAACGAGGAACGCTCCGCCCGGCTCGCCGAACGCGCGCTCACCGAGGCCGGCGTCTCCGCGGACCGCACCGCCGAGGTCGCCCGGCTGGTGCGTCTCACCGTCACCCACGACCCCGCGCCGGACGACCGCGACGGCCAGGTCCTGTGCGACGCCGACCTCGCGATCCTCGCCGCCCCGCCCTCCGCGTACGCCGCCTACACGGCCGCCGTCCGCGAGGAGTACCACTTCGTCCCGAACGACGCCTTCCGCGCGGGCCGTGCCGCGATCCTGCGCCAACTCCTCGACCTGCCAAGCCTGTTCCGCACCCCGCACGCGAGGAAGGAGTGGGAGGCGACGGCCCGCTACAACCTCGCCGGCGAGCTGGAAATGCTGTCGCCCTGACCGATGGGGGCCCGTAGCCTGCCGCACATGCGACACATGGGCGGGGAACGCGTGACCGAGGCCGTGGCGAGCTGCGTGGCACTGCTGCGCTCCGCGGCGGACCGCGACTGGGAGGCCGTACCGGCCGGGCGGCTGAAGTGGAGCTGTCACAGGACGGCGTTCCACATCGCCGAGGACCTCGTCGGCTACGCCGGCCAGTTGGCGGCCCGCGCCCAGGACGCGTACGTGCCCTTCGAGATCACCCTCGACGAGGGCACGGACAACGAGGGCCTGATCCAGGTCGTCGAGATGGGCGGCGCCCTGTTCTCCGCCACCGTCCGCACCACGCCCCACGAGGTCCGCGCCTTCCACCCGTACCCGTTCCGCAGCGCGAACCGCGAGGGCTTCGCCGCGATGGGGATCGCCGAGGTGCTGCTGCACACGCACGACATCGCCGAGGGCCTGGGGCTGGCGTACGAACCGCCCGCCGAAATAGCCGAATTCGTCCTCACGACGATCTTCCCGCACGTCCGCCCCGGCCCCGACCACTGGCGCACCCTGCTGTGGGCCACCGGCCGCGGCGACCTCCCGGGCCGTCCGCCCGTCGCCGAGTGGCGCTGGAACAACAACCTCGTCATCCCCACCGACCGCCTCACCCTCCAGGGCGTCACCCCCGCCGCCGCCACCGACCTGCACACCGGCGGCGACGGCGGCTTCGAGTGGGTCGACGGCGGCCCCTTCCAGGGCACCCGGGACGCCGCGGGCATGGTCGTGAAGGCGTACGGGGAGGGAGTGCACCGGCCCGAGTGGGGGCTGTTCGTTCTCGTACGGCGTCAGGACGGCCGCGCGATCGGGGGCATCGGCTTCCACGGCGTCCCGGACGAGGAGGGCCACGCCGAGGTGGGCTACGACCTCACCGAGGCCGCCCGCGGCCGGGGCTACGCGACCGAGGCCCTGCGCGCCCTGTCGGACCACTCGCTCTCCGGCGACGAGGCACACGCGCTGATCGCGGCCATCCACGAGGACAACGCCCCCTCGCAGGGCGTCGCCACCCGCGCGGACTATGTCCGGGCGAGCGTCGAGGAGGAGCGCACGGCGTACGAGGAACACGCCATGGACCGCGAACTCAGGCTCTACGTCCGCCGGAGCGCCCGACACCAGAGGCAGTGACCCAGGTCACATTTTTTCCGGTCACAACGGGCCGGACCCCTCCGTCATAGCTGTGTAACCACCCACAACGGCTACCAGCAACGGCTGAGGAGTTCACCATGAGCGCACGTCTGAACGCCCTTGAGATCCCGACCGTCGGCAAGTTCGTGAAGTACATCGCCTCCGCGGGCAAGGTGATCCACGACTCGTCGCTGCCCGTCGCGACGCAGAACATGGTGACCCTGCGCGCCAGCCAGATCAACGGCTGCGGCTTCTGCACCGACATGCACTTCAAGGACGCCGTGGCCGCCGGCGAGGACACCGTCCGTCTCAATCTCGTCGCCGCCTGGCGGGAGGCCACCGTCTTCACCGAGGCCGAGCGCGCGGCGCTGGAGCTGACGGAGGCGGGCACCCGTATCGCCGACGCGGCCGGCGGCGTACCGGACGACGTCTGGGAGAACGCCGCCAAGCACTACGACGAGGAGCAGCTCGGCGCGCTGGTGTCCCTGATCGCGCTGATCAACGCCTTCAACCGGATGAACGTCATCGTCCAGCAGCCGGCCGGCTCCTACCAGCCCGGCCAGTTCGCCTAGGACCCGTCAGTCGAAGACCTGAGGCCCGGCCTGCCGCAACCCTCTGGTCCTCCTCTTCCCGGAGGAGGACCAGACTGCGCCTGTCAGGGCCGCACTGGACCATGTGTGTCGAGGTACTGGTCGCCTCCGGCCTGGGAGATCCTTCCGCTGCCAGAAGCCTCTGCTTGTTGGTCGACCTGATGAGGTGATTCCGCGCTGCGAGACAAGCCCGGGGGCATGTTCCGGCTGCCGCCGACCTGTTCCACGTGGCCCTGCCCTACGACTTTCGCCTGCTGCGAGATCCGGGTCGGCGATGCACCGGGAGACGGCGCTTCGTACTGGGCCCACCAGCCGAGTGCGGCGGCGACGATCGTGGCACTCACGGCGGCGAATGTCGTCGCGATGCTCCATCGGTCTGCCTCGTCGCTGGGCATCCAGCCGAGACGTACAGCATGCGCCCCCCATAGGCACAGGCAAAACACCGTCACGCTTGCCACTACGGCGATCGTCCAGCGGACCGGCCGAGCTGCCATCTGTGCCTCCTGAAGGAACACCGAATGGATTCCTCATGTCGCTGATGTCGTACGAATCTCGGCTCGGCGTATCTCGTCTGCTATCTGATCGCTGAGGCTCCGTTGCGGATCTTCCTCGACCCCCAGCAGGTCAAGCGCCTCCCGATAGGAGAACCCGGCCCCCGATGTGTCTCCGACAGCTGCTTGCTGAGCGGCCAACTCGCTGAAGGCGATGACACTCTTGTACAGATCGGACATCACGCGGATGGACGCGAACGAGGCATTGCGGTGTTCCTCTGCCTCTTCAGAACGCTCCATGAGGGTGCATACACTGCTCATCAAGCCTTGGGCCAGGGCGAGTTCGTCGTCATAGCCAAGATGTCGACAGAGGTCCATGCTGCGCTGCAGGCAGTCGCCAGCCTGCTCCAGCTGACCAGCCACCGCGTATGCGGCACCGAGCTGGGTCCAGGTGAACGCGGCGCCGTAGGAGTCGCCCGCCTCTGCACGTACGCGGATGCTCTCTTCGTACACGAGAATGGCATCGTTCGTCCGCCCCAGGGCGGCGTGCACCGAGCCCAGATTCTGGTGGGCCCAGGCTTCGCCATGAGCGTCGCCCAACCCGGCAAAGACGTTGACCGCTTCGCTGAGGACGGTGGCAGCGTCCTCGTAGCGGTGCATGTCGTGCAGGACGCCTCCGAGGTGGACGGCGGCCCAGCCCTCCCGGACAGTGTCACGAGTGCGGCGGGCCAGCTCCAGGCTCTCGCTCTGCGCCTGTCGGGCTTCTTCCGTTCGGTGCTGTTCACGCAGAAGCAGTCCCAGGCTGCAGAGCAGCTGAGCCTGCCCGACCTCGTCACCGCTCTGGCGCGCGGCGACGAGTGCCGCCCGGTGCGTCGCCTCCCACTCCGGCCACAGACGGTAGTGATCGAAGTAGTGGAAGAGATGGGCAGCGGTCCGGACCGACAGGTCGGCGAATCCCCCGGCGGCCGCACGGCTAACCGCTCCGACGAGGTTGGGCAGCTCGATGTCGAACCAGTCGATGGCCTGTTGGCGCCGCATCACCCACCGCTCGTCATGAACAACGCCCGTCTGCTGCGGTGGATAGAAGCACCGCTCCTCGGTCCGCACACGCGCGCTGTAGTGCCCCAGAATCCTTTCCAGCGCCTCGTCGCGGGTCTGCACTGTCTCGCGTTGAGCGAGCACTTCAGCTGCGTAGAGACGGAGAAGGTCGTGCATACTCCAGCGGCCGGACGTCGTGCCCGGCTCCAACAGGTGAGCCCGGCGCAGAGCCGACAGTGCCCGTCGTGTCTCCAGCTGAGGCCGGTCGAAGAGGACGGCTGCGGCATCAGTCGCCAGCTCCGGTCCTGGATTCAGCGACAGGAAGGCGAAGCAGGTCGCCTCATCGCCGTTCAAGCGGACAAACGACAGGTCGAAGGCGGCCCGGACAGCTCGCTCGCCGTCGTCCAGAAAGGACAGTCTCGTATGGGTGTCCGCGAGGTCTTCGACCAGTTGTCCTGGGTCGGCGGCCTCGGCCAGCAGCGCCGACACGATTTCGAGGGCCAGGGGAAGGTTCCCGCACAGAGCGGCCAAAGCGGAGATCGATTCCTGATGCGCCGGCATCACCTTGTTCGCGGTGTGCCGGGTCACCGATGCAGCCAACAGCTCGGCCGCCTGCGCCGGTGGAAGAGCTGTCAGCCGCACACTGCGCGCGCCGCGTATGCGCGGGGCGAGCAGGTCGCGTGAGGTCACCACGACACGGTGCGTCGCCGAAACGGGAAGAAGATCCGTAATCTGGCCCGCCTTCGACGCGTTGTCCAAGATCAGGAGGACGGGTTCGTTGCCCGCGGCACGTTGCGCCAGCAAGTGATGGTAGGCCGCTGCCTGTTCACCGGCTCGTGCGGGGATGTCCGCGGGTGACTGACCCAGCGCACGCAACAGCGGGCCGAAGACCTGCGCCGCCTCCAGCGCCAGCTCTGGTTCGTAGCCGTGCAGATTGACCATGACGGCACCACCGGGAAACAGCCCCCGTTCGACCGCGTGGGCTGCCGCGTGCCAGCTCAAAGCCGTCTTCCCTACACCCGCGAGTCCCGACACCACGATGGCGGTGGACTCCGAAGAGGAGCTGAACAGGTTCTCCAACTGCTGCTGTTCACCGCCCCGCCCGATGAAGAGCGGTTGAACCGCGTCCTGAAGAGGGACCACTGGCAGAACCACCGCAGTGGACCGGGACGCGGCATCGAGGCGGACGTACATGTCCCGCCCCGCCTGGAAGACCATTCCGCGACTGTCGGCCGCACCGTCAAGACGAACCGAGGCCGGCCGTCCGGAATCAGGACTCCGCGTCACGAGTCGGCGTCCCTGTAGGTGACATGCTGATCCCGGCCTGCCTGAAAGACTGCCGCATGGCCCGAGGCACGAGCCTTGAGCGTCACCGGGCGCGGTGCTTCCCGCTCAGCGGCAGCCAGCAGCGGAGCGAGTCGCTGGTCGAGGAAGCGGAGCAGTTGGGCTGTGTCGGCGGAGTTGCTCTGCGCCAGCTGCCGGAACCTGAGCCGCCAAAGGCCTTCCAAGGCGCGCCACCCTGGAGCAGCCGTGCTCACGCCGACTTCTGCGGCGGCCTGCCGTAACTCCATGAGGTCCGCCTCGATCCCTGCCGCCTCATGCGGCCTGAACCTCTGCCACAGCTCCACCACCGCCTGGCTCAGCCGGTCCCCGTTGTCCTGGCTGATCGCTCGGACGACCGCGGCGCCTGTTGCCGACAAGACTGCGTCCATGGCACCCCTCGTCCGATTATCCACGCAGGAAACCATTCCCGTATAGATGTCGGCTTATATGCACATGCCATCACTCGCCGGTCTAAACCTCCCCAGAAGCCAGGCCTGCGGCGAGAGAGCGTCAGCCCCAGTCCCGCCCCTTCGGCCTCCGCAACCCCGCCCCCTGCAACAACCGCACCACCTCACGGCTGCTGACCTCCATCGCGCCGGCACGCACCGCGTCGGCGTACCGGTGCGAGGGTATGTCGTAGTGGTCCCGCTCGAACGCCCGCCTGGGCACGCCCAACTCCTCGGCGAACACGTGCAGTTCGTCGTACGAGACGTCGCTGACCAGGTGCGACCACATCCGGCCGTGTCCCGGCCAGGTGGGCGGGTCGATGTAGATCACGAGGCCGGTGTCCCGCCCGCGGTCGCCGGACCCAGCGAGCCGACCGCCGCGACCTTCACGCCCGCCTGGTGGCACACCCAGTGCGGATCGGGCCCCAGTTCCGGCTCGACCTCCAGCGCGTGCGGGTCGCCGTCGCCGCACACCGGGCAGAGCGGCCAGCGCCCGTACCGGTCCAGCAGCGCGTCCTGTACATCCTGGGCGACCAGCCCCGCCACGTACTCCACGCCGTCCGGCCACTGCTCCACCCACCAGCGCCGCTGTACGACCGACTCCTCGACCAGCGACACGACGTCCGCCTCGGCGGCCTCGCCCGCGACCAGGTCGGCGAGCACGAGGGCGCGGGCGGTGTGCAGCGCCTGTTCCAGCGGAGTGACGGGTTCCATGCTCCTATTGTGCGCACTCTTGACCACGGCCCGGATCTGAAAATACCTTTCAAGTGTGCCTCATGAAGTGAAGGAAACTTTCGACCGCGCTCCCGCGCCCGCCGCCCTCGCGGCCAAGGTCCGCACGCTCGCCCCGTCGATGACCCGCTCCATGCAGCGCGTCGCCGAAGCGGTCGCGAACGACCCGGCGGGCTGCGCGGCCCTCACGGTCACCGGCCTCGCCGAACTCACCGGCACCAGCGAGGCCACGGTCGTGCGCACCGCCCGCCTTCTCGGCTACCCCGGCTACCGCGACCTGCGCCTCGCCCTGGCCGGCCTCGCCGCCCAGCAGCAGTCGGGCCGCGCCCCGGCCATCACGACCGACATCGCGGTGGACGACCCCATCGCGGACGTCGTCGCCAAACTCGCCTACGACGAGCAGCAGACCCTCGCCGACACGGCCGCCGGCCTCGACACGGTCCAGCTGGGCGCGGCGGTGTCGGCCGCCGCCACGGCCCGCCGGATCGACGTGTACGGCGTCGGGGCGTCGGGGCTCGTCGCGCAGGATCTGGCGCAGAAGCTGCTGCGGATAGGCCTGATAGCCCACGCGCACAGCGATCCGCATCTCGCCGTGACGAACGCGGTGCAGCTGCGCGCAGGTGACGTGGCCATCGCCATCACGCACTCCGGGTCCACCGGCGACGTCATCGAGCCGTTGCGGGCCGCCTTCGAGCACGGGGCGACGACCGTCGCGATCACCGGGCGGCCGGACGGGGCGGTGACCCAGTACGCCGACCACATCCTCACGACGTCCACGGCCCGGGAGAGTGAGTTGCGGCCCGCCGCGATGTCGTCCCGGACCAGTCAACTGCTCGTCGTGGACTGCCTGTTCGTCGGAGTCGCCCAGCGGACGTACGACACGGCGGCGCCGGCGCTGGCCGCGTCCTACGAGGCGCTGGCGCATCGGCACCGTCGTTAGACCGTGGATCCTTCGGTCGTGGGTCTTCTGCGGGTCCGTCGCGGCTGGTCGCGCCCACGCGGCGGTAGCCGCAAATTGAACACAGCCCCGCGCCCCTCAGGTACGTCAGAACACCGAAGTTGAAGAGAGCCGTCTCCGTCATGACCTCCACACCCACCCCCCGCAACCTCCGCGCCGAGTTGGACACCCTGACCACCGAGGCGTTCCGGCCCGAGCTCGCCGAGATCGATCAGCTGCCCACCCTCGACATCGCCCGGCTCATGAACGGCGAGGACGCCTCCGTGCCGGCCGCCGTCGCCTCGCGGCTGCCCGAGATCGCAGCCGCCATCGACGCCGTCGCCGAGCGCATGGCACGCGGCGGGCGGCTCGTCTACGCCGGTGCCGGTACCGCCGGCCGCCTCGGGGTCCTCGACGCCTCCGAGTGCCCGCCCACCTTCAACACCGACCCCACCGAGGTCGTCGGCCTCATCGCGGGCGGCCCGGAGGCGATGGTCACCTCGATCGAGGGCGCCGAGGACTCCGAGGACCTGGCCCGCACCGACCTCGACGCCCTGGTGCTCACGCCCGACGACACGGTGGTCGGCATCTCGGCCTCCGGCCGCACCCCGTACGCCGTCGGCGCCGTCGAACACGCCCGCGGTCAGGGCGCGTTGACCATCGGTCTGTCCTGCAACCCGGGCAGCGCCCTCGCCGCGGCCGCCGAGCACGGCATCGAGGTCGTCGTGGGGCCTGAGCTGCTCACCGGCTCGACCCGGCTGAAGGCCGGCACCGCCCAGAAGCTCGTGCTCAACATGCTGTCGACGATCACGATGATCCGGCTCGGCAAGACCTACGGGAACCTCATGGTCGACGTCCGCGCCTCCAACGAAAAACTCCGCGCCCGCTCCCGCCGTATCGTCGCCCTCGCCACCGGCGCGACCGACCCCGACATCGAGCGGGCCCTGACGGAGGCGGGCGGCGAGGTGAAGACGGCCATCCTGATCCTCCTCGCCGACACGGACGGGCCCACCGCGACCCGGCTCCTGACCGACTCCGACGGCCATCTGCGAGCGGCACTGAAATCGGCGGGGGAATGACCAACTCCGCTGTTAGCGTGGCCACATGACGGCATCGGAGACGTTCTTCATCGGCGGCGATCTGGAAGTACGACGGCTCGGGTTCGGGGCGATGCATCTGCGACCGGAGCCCGCGGAGGACCGCGCCGCCGCCGTCGCGGTCGCCCGGCGGGCCGTGGAACTCGGTGTCACGCTGATCGACACGGCCCACATGTACGGCTGGGGCGCCAACGAGGACCTCCTCGCCGAGGCCCTGCACCCCTACCCGGACGACCTCGCCATCGCCACGAAGGTCGGGTTCCGGCAGACCACCACCGACCAGGGCTGGCGGTACGCCGGCGCCCCCGACGAACTGCGCGAACAGGTCGACGAGGCCCTGCGCCGCCTCCGCCTGGACCGGATCGACCTGCTCCAGCTCCACCGCCTCGACCCCGGTGTCCCCCTGGCCGACCAGCTCGGCGCCCTCCGCGACCTGCGCGACGAGGGCAAGATCGCCAGGATCGGCCTCTCCGAGGTCGACGAAGGCGAACTCGCCGCCGCCCGCGCCGTCGTGGACATCGCGAGCGTCCAGAACCGGTACAACCTCCTCGACCGCGAGCACGAGCCCGTCCTCAAGGCGTGCGAGGAAGCCGGCATCGCCTTCCTGCCCTGGCGGCCGGTGGCGGCCGGCGCCTCCGGTGCCCAGTCGGAGCAGATCGCCACGATCGCGAAGGAACTCGACGCCACTCCGACCCAGGTCGCCATCGCCTGGCTGCTCGCCCACTCACCGGTGATCGTCCCGATCCCCGGCACGTCGAGCATCGCGCACCTGGAGGAGAACGTCGGCGCTGCCGCCGTACACCTCAGCCAGGACCAGTACGACCGACTAACGCGGTAGTCTCCCGGCCCGGTTGACCCGCCGGACCCGTTCCAGCAGCTCCTCCTTCGCCGGCGCCGGCTCCAACGGCTCCCCGCGCAACACCGCCACCAGCCGCTCCGCCGTGCGCACATTGCACCGCCCCAACTGCACCAGGGCGAACGGCTCCTCACCGGCGCCGGTCACCGGGTCCACGCACAGGGACGGCAACACGACTCCCACGCCCCCGAGGGCCTCCCGCAGCAACGCCACGACTTCTTCGGTCGACCGCACGCCTCATCCACCTCTCTACGCAGAGTTCCGCATTCGCAACACAGCGTGGCGATCTCGCCTCTAACCTGGCCAGAGGGGGCGCCCCAACAATCTCTGCTGTCCAACCGGGAGTTGCCGTGCCGGGACCCAAGGACCTGGATCCATCCTCATCGCCGCGCGCGCTGCTGGGCGCGGAGCTGCGGCACGCCCGCGAGAAGGCGGGCCTCAGCCAGGAGAAGCTGGGACTGCTGCTGTTCGCCAGCGGCTCGTTCGTCGGACAGTTGGAGGCCGGTACTCGGCGGATCCAGCCAGAACAGGCGCGCTTGTTGGATGCGGCGCTGGGGACGGGGGACTTCTTCCAGCGGAACTTCAGGGTTGCGTCCAAGTCGAAGTACCCGGAGCACTTCGCGGAGGCCGCGGAGGCGGAGGCGACGGCCACGGAAATCCGGGAGTACGCGCCCCTGCTCATCCCCGGACTGCTCCAGACCCCCGCGTACACACGGGCGGTGTGCCGTGCGCACCAGCCAACGGCACCGGCCGAGAAGATCGAGAAGCTCGTGGCAGCCCGGATGGACCGTGCCCGCATCCTCGACGACCCAACAGAGCCCGTGTTGTGGGTGGTCCTCGACGAGGCCGCGCTCCGCAGGCCCACGGGCGGGAGGGGTGTTATGGCGGAGGCCCTCCGTCACATCATCGACCTCGTGGGCCGCAGCCGAATCCTCGTGCAGGTGCTGCCCTTCGAGGCGGAGGCACACGCGGCGATGCAGGGCGCCATCAAGCTGATGGACTTCGAGGACGCACCCCCACTGGTCTACTTCGAGGGCGTCGGCACCGGCCGGCTGGAGGACGACCCGGCCACCGTCAGATACCAGCGCCGCACCTACGACCTCCTCGCGGCCTGCGCACTCTCGCCGCAGAAGTCCCTGGCCCTCATCGAGGCGATGGCGCAGGATTACGCCCATGAGGAGCATCCCTGAGTACGACCTGGACGCGGCCACCTGGCACAGGTCCAGCTACAGCGGCGGCGATGGTGGCAACTGCCTCGAAGTCACCCACGACTTCCCCACCCTCGTCCCCGTCCGCGACTCCAAGACCCCCCACGGCCCGGCGCTCATATTTCCCGCATCCGTTTGGGCGGCCTTCGTCAATGCGGTCAGGATCTGACCTAAACGGTTCCTACCGTAGGGCTCATGAACGAGACCTCGAACAACACCGTCACCGACGAGCGCTCCGACCTCCTGGAGACGCTGGCCAAGCACCGGCACTTCCTGCGGTTCACCACCCGGGACCTCACCGACGAGCAGGCAGGGCAGCGGACCACGGCCAGTGAGCTGTGTCTCGGCGGTCTGATCAAGCACGTCACGTCGACGGAGCGGAGCTGGGCGGAATTCATCCAGCGGGGCCCCTCGGCCATGCCCGACTTCAAGAACATGACCGAGGCCGACTTCGCGAAGCGCGCGGACGACTTCCGGATGCTGCCCGGCGAGACGCTGGAGGGCGTCCTGGCGGCGTACGAGGAAGTGGCCGCCGTGACCGACAAGCTGGTCGCGGACCTGCCCGACCTGAGTGTCTCCCACCCGCTGCCGGAGGCTCCGTGGTTCGAGGCCGGCGCGCGCTGGTCCGCCCGCAGGGTGCTGCTGCACATCATCGCCGAGACAGCGCAGCACTCCGGCCACGCCGACATCATCCGGGAGTCCCTGGACGGCGCGAAGAGCATGGGCTGACGGACGGTGTACGGGCGCGGGACTGCACACTGGGTCGTATGAACCACGCCCAACTGACGGCACTGGGCCGAGCCCTCCGCCTCCTCGGCGAGCACGGCGAGGCCCTGACCGCCGACACGCCGGACGCCCGGCTGCACGAGGTCAAGGCGGATCTGCGCCGCGCGATCGACCTGCTCGACGAGAGCGTCTCGACGGCCGCCCGGACGACCCGGTGTCCGGAGCACCCGGGCGGCCCGGTGGACCCCGCGGCACCGGACCTGTGCCTGCTGTGCGAGACACGGCGCAGGTCGGCCCGCCGCTCCGAGTACAGCGGCTCGGGCCCGGCGGCCCCGCAGGCCCCCGAGCACCCGGTGCCGTCCCGCTACGGCGTCCGCGGTGACCGACCGCAGCCCCAGCAGCGCTGGCTGCCGGAGCTGTGGAACGGGCAGGAGTGGCAGCTGTGCGGGACGCCGCGCCGCGACCGCCGGGAGGCCGAGCTGTACATCGCCGCCCAGCGTCGCGGCCCGCGTCCGGCGATGGCCTATCGGCTGGTGCACGAGTTCACCGACTACGAGGTGCTGCGGGTGTGGGGCACCCCGGTGAAGGTCGACATCGAGCCGCTGGGCAATCTGTAGCCGCTACTTCGCCGTCGCTCGCGCCGGCTCCGACGCCGGCTGCGCCACGGGCACCCCGGCGGCTGCCGACCCCTGCCGCGGGATGAAGGACGCCACGACGAAGGCCAGCAGTGCCGCACCGGCGCCCACCGCGAGGACCACCTTGAAGGCGTTCTCGGACGGGAGGGCGTAGCCGCCGAAGTCCGTCGTCATCTGGGCGAGGATCACACCCGCGACGGCGCTCGCGGTGGACGTGCCGAGGGAGCGCATCAGCGTGTTGAGGCTGTTCGCGGCGGCCGTCTCCGACGCGGGCACCGCGCCCATGATCAGGGCGGGCATGGAGCCGTAGGCGAAGCCGATGCCCGCGCCGATGACGCAGGCGACGAGGATGAAGTGCCAGACCTGGGACATCAGGACGATGTTGAGGCTGTAGCCCGCGGCCACGATCAGGACACCGATCATCAGCGTGACCTTGGGGCCCTTGGCCCGGGAGATGGCCGCCGACACCGGGGCCGTGGCCATCATGACCAGGCCGGACGGTGCCAGGCACAGGCCCGCGACCAGCATCGACTTGCCGAGGCCGTAGCCGGTCTGGGCGGGGAGCTGGAGGAGCTGCGGCAGGACGAGGCTCATCGCGAACATCGCGAAGCCCACCGCGATCGAGGCCAGGTTGGTGACCAGCACCTGCCGGCGGGCGGTCGTACGGAGGTCGACCAGCGGCTGCTCGATACGCAGCTCCCACCAGCCCCAGGCGAGCAGGATCAGCACGGCCGCCACGAACAGACCGAGCGTCGTGCCGCCGGTCCAGCCCCAGTCGGCACCCTTGGAGATGCCGAGCAGCAGACACACGAGCCCGGCGGCCATGCCTATGCCGCCGACCAGGTCGAAGCGCCCGCCGGTGCGCACCTTCGACTCGGGCACGAACAGCAGAACGCACCCGAGGGCCACGACACCCAGGCCCGCCGACGTCCAGAACAGGACGTGCCAGTCGAAGTTGTCCGCGATGAGAGCGGCGGCGGGGAGGCCGAGGGCGCCGCCGATGCCGAGGGAGGCGCTCATCAGGGCGGTGGCGGAGCCGAGGCGCTCGGCGGGGAGCTCGTCGCGCATGATGCTGATGCCGAGCGGGATCACACCGGAGGCCAGCCCCTGGAGCACCCGTCCGACGATCATCGGGACCAGGGCGTCGCTCAGGCCGCAGACGACCGAGCCGCCGATCAGCATGACGACGCTGACCAGCAGCATCCGCCGCTTGCCGTACATGTCGCCGAGCCGGCCCATCACGGGTGTCGCGACGGCGGCGGCGAGCAGCGTCGCCGTGACCGCCCAGGCGGTGTCCGAGGCCGGGGCGTCCAGCAGCTTCGGCAGCTCCGGGACGATCGGGATGACCAGCGTCTGCATCAGCGAGACGACGATTCCGGCGAAGGCCAGCACCGCCACCACGGCGTTCGACCGAGGCGGAGCGCCGGCCCCCGCCTCGGCGGGAGGAGCAGGGGCGTGGGACATGGCGGGGCCTCCGTGGGCGTACGAGCAGGAAGGGTGCCTGATCGACCTGACTGATTGACCTGGGCAACCTTAAGTCAGTTGATTGACTTACTCAAGCGACGCAGGTCACGCCCCTGAGGCCAAGGGCGCACCCGGTTCAGCCCTCCCGCTCGACCATCGCCCGCACCTGCCCCTCGTTCAGCTCGTACACCGTCTCGTGCGCCCGGGGGTCGCGGGCGTGGAAGGTGTGGAAGAGGGGGCCGTCCGGGCCGTCCAGTTCCAACAGGGACGCCGACGCGCCGCGCACCACGCGTTCCGTGCCGGGTGCCGCCGTCAGGTCGACGCGGCTGACGACGCCGGGGGTGACCCAGACCGGCACGGCGGCCAGGAAGCCGAAGAGCTGGAGGTGGTAGTGCCCGGCCAGGACGAGGCGTACGTCGCTGCCCCGGATCACCTCCGCGAGGTCGCCGGGGTCGCGCAGGCCGAAGACCGGCTGGGTCGCCGAGATGTCGAGGGCGATCGGCGGGTGATGGAGGGCGAGCACGGTGCCCCGCTCGGCCGGGGTGCTCAACACGCGCTTCAGCCAGTCGAGTTGGGCCGCGCCCAGGTGGCCGTGCACCTTGCCCGGCACCAGCGAGTCGAGGGTCACGAACCGCACACCCCCGACCGTGGATACGGCCGCCCGCTCACCGGCCTCGGAGTCGAGCACCAGCTCCGGCTCCGCATGGCCGCTGCCGAGCACCTTGCCGAAGGCCACGCGTTCGTCGTGGTTGCCGGTCGTGTAGAAGACCGGCGCGGCGAGCGGCCGCGCGAACTCGCCCACCAGTTCGCGTACCGCCGTGTACGCCTCCACGGCGCCGTCGTCCGCGATGTCCCCCGTGACGACGATCGCGTCGACGGCCCGCAGGTGCCTCAGCTCGGCGAGCATCAGCCGGAGCGAGTCGGTGGCGTTGACGCCGTACTTGTTGGGGGCGTCGGTCTTCTCCACATGAGTGTCGGAGAGATGAAGGATCCTCATCTCTCCGACGGTAGCCGCGAGTCGGGCTCAGCTCAGGGTCTTCAGCGACGCCGCGTCGTACGGCGCCAGCTCGCCGAAGCGGCCGTCCAGCACCTTGGCCGCCCACTCGGGGTCCTGGAGCAGCGCGCGGCCGACGGCGACGAAGTCGAACTCCTCGGACTCCAGACGGTCCAGGAGGTCGTCGATGCCCTTGAGCCCGGAGCCCTGGCCGGCGAAGGCGCCCAGGAACTCGCCGTCCAGGCCGACCGAGCCGACGGTGATGGTGGGCTTGCCGGTCAGCTTCTTGGTCCAGCCCGCGAGGTTGAGGTCGGAGCCGTCGAACTCCGGGATCCAGTAGCGGCGGGTGGAGGCGTGGAAGGCGTCGACGCCGGCTGCGGCGAGCGGGGCCAGGATGGCCTCCAGCTGCTCGGGGGTCTCGGCGAGACGGGCGTCGTAGGCCTCCTGCTTCCACTGCGAGTAGCGGAAGATGACGGGGAATTCCGGGGAGACGCGCTCGCGTACGGCGGCCACGATCTCGGCGCCGAAGGCGGCACGGGCGACGGGGTCACCGCCGTAGGCGTCCGTGCGGCGGTTGGTGCCCTCCCACAGGAACTGGTCGACGAGGTAGCCGTGGGCGCCGTGGATCTCCACGCCGTCGAAGCCGATGCGCTCGGCGTCCGCGGCGGCCTCGGCGAAGGCGCCGATCACGTCGTCCAGGTCGCGCCGGGTCATCGCCTTGCCGGTGGCCTCCTCGGCCCCGATCCGCAGCCCGGACGGACCCACCGCGGGCGCCTCGGCGTACGGCGGCTGGCCCTGCTCGCGCACCATGCCGATGTGCCACAGCTGCGGCACGATGGTGCCGCCCGCGGCGTGCACCGCGTCGGCGACCTTGGCCCAGCCGGCGAGTTGCTCCTCGCCGTGGAACCGCGGCACCCGGTCGCTCTGCCCGGCGGACTCGTGCCCGACGTACGTCCCCTCGGTCACGATCAGCCCCACACCGGCGGCGGCCCGCCGCGAGTAGTACGACTCCACGTCCGCCCCCGGCACACCACCCGGCGAGAACATCCGCGTCATCGGCGCCATCACGATGCGATTGGGAACAGTGAGGCCGTTGATCGCAGTCGGCCGAGCCAGAATCTGCGCCGCACGAGAGGCAGCGGGCTGAGTGACGGTCACGTGGGGGCTCCTGGGGAAAGGGGTCTACTTATACCGGTCAGTATGTGCACACGCATTGTTGCACCTGATTAAGCAACGGTGAGTGTGAGACTCCGCATTCCCGGGGAGCGCGATCGTTTTGCGAGCGGCTGCGGGTGCGTGGGGGCTGGTCGCGCAGTTCCCCGCGCCCCTGGAGGGCGCGCGGCGGGCGGACGCCCTTCTTTTAGGGGCGCGGGGAACTGCGCGAACAGCCCCCACCGGCCCGCACCCGCCAAACGCACCGAGGGCGGCACCCCCTGTCGAAAACAGGGGGTGCCGCCCTCGGGAAGGACGTTGATCAACCGGAGGCCGGAGCCTCCGCGGTCGATCAGAAGTCCATGTCACCGCCCGGCATGCCGCCGCCGGCGGGCGCGGCGGCCTTCTCCGGCTTGTCGGCGATGACGGCCTCGGTGGTGAGGAACAGCGCAGCGATCGACGCGGCGTTCTGCAGCGCGGAACGCGTCACCTTCGCCGGGTCGATGATGCCCTCGGCGACCAGGTCGACGTACTCACCGGTCGCGGCGTTCAGGCCGTGACCCGGGGTGAGGTTGCGGACCTTCTCCACCACGACGCCGCCCTCAAGGCCGGCGTTGACGGCGATCTGCTTCAGCGGGGCCTCAAGGGCGAGCTTGACGGCGGCAGCGCCGGTCGCCTCGTCACCCTCCAGCTCCAGCTTCTCGAAGACACCGGAAGCCTGGAGCAGAGCCACGCCACCACCGGCGACGATGCCCTCCTCGACGGCCGCCTTGGCGTTGCGCACGGCGTCCTCGATGCGGTGCTTGCGCTCCTTGAGCTCCACCTCGGTCGCGGCACCGGCCTTGATGACGGCCACGCCGCCCGCGAGCTTCGCCAGGCGCTCCTGGAGCTTCTCGCGGTCGTAGTCCGAGTCGCTGTTCTCGATCTCGGCGCGGATCTGGTTCACGCGGCCCGCGACCTGCTCGGAGGAGCCGGCACCGTCGACGATGGTGGTCTCGTCCTTGGTGATGACGACCTTGCGGGCCTTGCCCAGGAGGTCCAGGGAGGTGTTCTCGAGCTTGAGACCGACCTCCTCGGAGATGACCTCGCCACCGGTGAGGATGGCGATGTCGTTCAGCATCGCCTTGCGACGGTCACCGAAGCCCGGGGCCTTGACGGCGACGGACTTGAAGGTGCCGCGGATCTTGTTGACCACCAGGGTCGACAGGGCCTCGCCCTCGACGTCCTCGGCGATGATCAGCAGCGGCTTGCCCGACTGCATGACCTTCTCCAGGAGCGGGAGCAGGTCCTTGACGGAGCCGATCTTGGAGTTGGCGATCAGGATGTACGGGTCGTCGAGCGACGCCTCCATCCGCTCCATGTCGGTGGCGAAGTACGCCGAGATGTAGCCCTTGTCGAAGCGCATACCCTCGGTGAGCTCCAGCTCCAGACCGAAGGTCTGGGACTCCTCGACGGTGATGACGCCTTCCTTGCCGACCTTGTCCATCGCCTCGGCGATGAGCTCGCCGATCTGGGTGTCGGCGGCGGAGATGGAGGCCGTGGAAGCGATCTGCTCCTTGGTCTCGACATCCTTGGCCTGCTCGAGCAGGGCGGCGGAGACGGCCTCGACGGCACGCTCGATACCGCGCTTGAGGGCCATCGGGTTGGCGCCGGCGGCTACGTTGCGCAGGCCCTCCTTGACCAGGGCCTGGGCGAGAACGGTCGCGGTGGTCGTACCGTCACCGGCGACGTCGTCCGTCTTCTTGGCGACTTCCTTGACCAGCTCGGCGCCGATCTTCTCGTACGGGTCCTCGAGCTCGATCTCCTTGGCGATGGAGACACCATCGTTGGTGATCGTGGGGGCGCCCCACTTCTTCTCGAGGACGACGTTGCGACCCTTGGGGCCGAGCGTCACCTTGACGGCGTCCGCGAGCTGGTTCATGCCGCGCTCGAGGCCGCGCCGCGCCTCCTCGTCGAACGCGATGATCTTGGCCATGTGAAGTGGTCCCTCCAGGACTGGGGGTGATTCCTTCGGACCGCGCCCGCGCCCGCGACGGACGGCTCACATGCCTCGTGGTTCCTTGCCCCACCTGGCCTGCGGGCCTCACCGACCCGGTCCTTCTTTGTCACTCTCACCTTCAGAGTGCTAACGCAATGATTAGCACTCGACCCATGCGAGTGCAAGCGGCTCTCGGGGATCGGGCGGGGCGCTCCGCCGGGGGCGAACAGGGCGCGAACGGGTCGCGAACACGACGAAGGGCCCGCACCCCCCAGGAGGTGCGGGCCCTTCGAAGAAGTACGTCGCTGCTGTTAGTCGACGCGTGCTTCAGCCGGTCGCCAGTCGGACCATGTCCGCCTGCGGCCCCTTCTGACCCTGCGAGATCTCGAAATCGACCCGCTGGCCCTCTTCCAGGGTGCGGTACCCGTCCATCTGGATCGCGCTGTAGTGGACGAAAACATCCGCACCACCGTCGACCGCGATGAAGCCGTACCCCTTCTCCGCGTTGAACCACTTGACGGTGCCCTGAGCCATGCCTAACTCCCCTATTACTGGCCCTTGCACAGATCCACACTTCGCGGATCCGGGTCAGACCTCACCCCCCATCGGTCGGGGGCGTGCGCCGGAACGCGTCGACCGCGGCTGAATGTATCTGCCCAACTGCCGTCTGCAACAGGTCAATCGGACGAGAAATCCGGGCACGACCGGTCGGGAATGTGGGGACAATTCCGCTGACTTCAGGTCAAGTCGGACCCGGCATACGGAACAAAAGCCGCAAAAAACCCGCACACTTTGGCTACTTCTTGTCGGGCTTACGGCAGAAATTCAAGGCAACCGACTCGGAGATCGGCGGCACGTTCCCCAACTGTACCTCGCTCAACCACACAGAATTGCCCCCTCCGCTTCTCTCACGGAGGGGGCAATTCGATGAACTCTCAGTAACCTGGGTTACCGAAGGTAATGATCGGTCATTCGGTCAGCCGCCGGCGACGGCCGGGATGATGGAAACGCCCGCACCGTCCGGGGTCGCCGTCTCAAGGCCCTGCTCGAAACGCACGTCGTCGTCGTTGACGTAGACATTGACGAACCGGCGCAGCTTGCCCTGGTCGTCGAGCACCCGGGCGGCGATCCCGGTGTGGTTCTTCTCCAGGTCGGTGATGACCTCGGCGAGGGTGCCGCCCTCGGCGGCGACCTCGGCCTGCCCGCCGGTGTAGGTGCGCAGGATGGTCGGGATGCGAACGGTCACGCTCATGCGAGGCCAGCCTCTCGGAAGGAGTCCAGGTTCGGGCGGATGGTGGCGGTGAGGCCGGTGCCGGCCACCGCGTCCAGCGTCTTGAGGCCGTCGCCGGTGTTCAGCACGACGGTGGTCCTGGTGGGATCGAGGACGCCGTTCTCGATCAGCTTCTTCGTCACACCCACGGTCACCCCACCGGCGGTCTCCGCGAAGATGCCCTCGGTCCGGGCGAGGATCTTGATCGCGTCGACGACCTGCTCGTCCGTCACATCCTCCACGAACCCGCCGGTGCGGCGCGCGATGTCGAGGACGTACGGTCCGTCGGCCGGGTTGCCGATGGCCAGCGACTTGGCGATGGTGTTCGGCTTCTGCGGACGGACCACGTCGTGGCCGGCCTTGAACGCGGTCGACACCGGCGAGCAGCCCTCGGCCTGCGCACCGAAGATCTTGTACGGCTTGTCCTCGACGAGCCCGAGCTTGATCAGCTCCTGGAGCCCCTTGTCGATCTTCGTGAGCTGCGAGCCGGACGCGATCGGGACGACGAGCTGGTCCGGGAGCTGCCAGCCGAGCTGCTCGCAGATCTCGTACGCCAGGGTCTTGGAGCCCTCGGCGTAGTAGGGCCGCAGGTTGACGTTGACGAAGCCCCAGCCCTCGCCGGCCGGGTCGCCGATCAGCTCGGAGCAGAAACGGTTCACGTCGTCGTAGTTGCCCTCGATGCCGACGAGCTCGCCGCCGTAGATCGCGGCCATGACGACCTTGCCCTGCTCCAGGTCGTGCGGGATGAACACGCACGAGCGGAAGCCGGCGCGGGCGGCCGCGGCACCCACCGCGCCGGCCAGGTTGCCGGTGGAGGAGCAGGAGAGCGTGGTGAAGCCGAAGGCGCGGGCGGCCTCCAGGGCCTGGGCGACGACACGGTCCTTGAAGGAGTGCGTCGGGTTGCCGGAGTCGTCCTTGACGAACAGCTTGCCGGCGTCGACGCCGAGCTCGTTCGCGAGGTGGTCGGCCTTGACGAGCTTGGTCCAGCCGGGGTTGAGGTTCGGCTTGTCGGCGACGTCGGCCGGGACGGGCAGGAGCGGCGCGTAGCGCCAGATGTTCGCGGGGCCCGCTTCGATCCGCTTGCGGAGCTCCTCGGCGTCGTAGGCCGAGAAGTCGTAGGCGATCTCCAGCGGGCCGAAACACTCCTCGCACGCGAAGACCGGGCCGAGCGGTACCCGGTGACCGCACTCGCGGCAGGAGAGCGCCGCGGCGGGGCCGAGGTCTACGGTGGATTCGGTGGTGCTTGCAACAGTCTGCGCAGCCATGTGAGGCGAGGCCCTTTCTCCTCATCTTCCTCACGACGCATCTCGCCGTGAGACGGATTTGGCACCTTCCCTAGCCGGGAGCCTCGCGGAGACGATCAACGGTGACGATCGACGCTGATCTACGAGAACCGACTGGAGGGTTGCCGGGGCTTCATCGGGCCGTATCCCTCTGCCCCTCTGGATGAGCGGTATTCGGTTGTTGACGACGGCCGACCTCGGACATGCGATGGTCATCCGCGTTGTTCAAGACTGTAACCGAACGCCAGGACAGTTGAGCTAGCCGTCCGAACCGCGAGATGGATCACAGACGTCCCGACAGTGAGGAGCCGCCGACCGTGCTGGAAGAAGCAGAGCGCTGGCTGAGCAGCCGCTCCTGGTCCGTAGCCGACCGCCCGCTGCATCACATCCTGGCCGCCAAACAGCGCTCGGGCCAGTCGGTGTCCGTCGTGCTGCCCGCGCTCAACGAGGAGGAGACGGTCGGCGAGATCGTCGCGATCATCGCCCATGACCTCGTCCGGCAGGTCCCGCTGGTCGACGAGATCGTGGTCGTCGACTCCGGCTCCACCGACCGCACCTCCGAGGTGGCCGCCGCGGCGGGCGCCCGGGTGGTGCACCGCGACGAGATCCTGCCGCGCGTCCCGGCCGTGCCCGGCAAGGGCGAGGTCCTGTGGCGCTCCCTGCTCGTGACCGGCGGCGACATCGTCTGCTTCATCGACGCCGACCTGAAGGAGTTCTCCTCCGACTTCGTCTCCGGGATCGTCGGCCCGCTGCTCACCGACCCCGGCGTGGACCTGGTCAAGGCGATGTACGACCGCCCGCTCGCCGGTGCCGCCGGACAGGGCGGCCGGGTCACCGAGCTGATGGCGCGCCCGCTGCTGAACATGCACTGGCCGCAGCTCGCCGGCTTCGTGCAGCCGCTCGGCGGCGAGTACGCGGCCCGCCGCAGCCTGCTGGAACAGCTCCCGTTCCCCGTCGGGTACGGCGTCGAGCTGGGCATGCTGGTCGACGCGCTGCACCTGGTGGGGCTCGACGCCCTGGCCCAGGTGGACGTCGGGGTGCGCAAGCACCGGCACCAGGACGGGCAGGCGCTCGGCCGGATGTCCGCCGCGATCTACCGCACGGCGCAGCTGCGGCTCGCCCGCGGGCATCTGGTGCGGCCTTCGCTGACCCAGTTCGAGCGCGGCGAGGACGGTTTCGAGCCGCGGACGTACTCCGTGGACACCGAGGAACGGCCGCCGATGGTGGAGATCGCCGAGTATGCGACGCGGAAGGTGGCGTAAACGCCGGAAACCGGCCGTATACAGGGCTGACGAGCGCCCCCCACTGAGCGGAACCGCACGTTTGAGCGTTTCCGGGGAGGGCTAGGTTGAGGCTTATGGCTTCCACGCAGGATGCGCCGGGTACGCACGGTGCCGCCAAGGTGCTCGTCGCGTCGAACCGCGGCCCGGTCTCGTACGAGGTGCGGGACGACGGCTCGCTGCACTCCAGGCGCGGAGGCGGCGGAGTCGTCTCCGGGCTGTCGGCGATCGGGCCGGACGCGGGCGCGCTGTGGGTGTGCTCGGCGCTGTCCGACGGCGACCGGGAGGCGGTGCGGCGCGGGGTCGGTGAAGACGGCGTGCTGATGCTGGACATCCCGGCGGACGTGCACGCGGACGCGTACAACGGCATCGCCAACTCGGTGCTGTGGTTCGTCCACCACATGCTCTACCAGACGCCGCTGGAGCCGGTCTTCGACGCGGAGTTCCGCCGCCAGTGGGCGTCCTACGAGGCGTACAACCGCGCCTTCGCCGAGGCACTGGCCGGGCAGGCGGCGCCGGGGGCGGCGGTGCTGGTGCAGGACTACCACCTGACGCTGGTGCCCGGGATGCTGCGTGAGCTGCGCCCCGACCTCAGGATCGGCCACTTCTCGCACACGCCGTGGGCGCCCCCGGAGTACTTCCGGATGCTGCCCGACGACATCGCCGAGCAGGTGCTGCGCGGGATGCTGGGCGCGGACCGGCTGGGGTTCCTCACCCGGCGGTGGGCGGACGCCTTCGAGGCGTGCTGCGCCCGGTTCGCCGACGGACTCGGGGGCACGCGGATCGGTGTGCACGGGCTGGGCGCGGACGCGGACTTCCTGCGCGAACGCTCCCACCGGGCGGACGTGACGGAGCGGATGACCGCGCTCCGCGACGAGATCGGCTCGGCCCCGGACGGCACCGCCCGCAGGACGATCGTGCGGGTCGACCGGACCGAGCTGTCCAAGAACATCGTCCGCGGCCTGCTCTCCTACCGGCAGCTGCTCGACGACCACCCCGAGTGGCGCGAGCGGGTGGTGCACGTGGCCTTCGCCTACCCCTCGCGGCAGGACCTGGCGGTGTACCGGGACTACACGGCCGAGGTGCAGCGGCTGGCGGACGAGCTCAACTCGCAGTACGGCACGCCGGGTTGGACGCCGGTCGTGCTGCACGTCAAGGACGACTTCGCCCGCTCGCTCGCCGCCTACCGGCTCGCCGACGTGGCGCTGGTCAACCCGATCCGGGACGGCATGAACCTCGTCGCGAAAGAGATGCCGCTCGTCTCCGACGAGGGGTGCGCGCTGGTGCTTTCGCGGGAGGCCGGGGCCCACGAGGAGCTCGGCGAGGACGCGATCACCGTCAACCCGTACGACGTGGTGGGCACGGCGCGGGCGCTGCACGAGGCGCTGTCCGTGGGGCCGGAGGAGCGGGCGGAGCGCTCGAAGCGCCTGGCGGCCGCGGCGACCGCGCTACCGCCCGCCCAGTGGTTCCTGGACCAGCTGCACGCACTGGAGGAGCAGCCCGGCCCGGCCTCCTGAGCGGAGGCGGGGCCAGGGTCAGCCGGCGGCGTCGGCGATCGCCCGCAGCAGCCGTACGACCCCTGCCGGGCCGTCCACCACGACGTCCGCCCGCTCCGACAGTTCGGTGACCTCCTCGCTGCCGCTGCACACCAGCAGGCCGGGGGTGCCGTCGGAGCGGAGTTTGTCGACGGCGGCGTAGGCGGGCAGGTCGCCGAGGTCGTCGCCGGCGTACAGGACGCACTCGGCGCCGAGCTCGCGGACGTACTCGCTCAGCGCGACGCCCTTGTCCATGCCGGGCGGGCGCAGTTCCAGGACCATGCGGCCGGGTTCGACGATCAGGCCGTTGCGCACGGCCAGGTCGGCGAGGGGGGTGCGCAGGGCCTCGAAGGTGCCCTGGGGGTCGGCGGCACGGCGGGTGTGGACGGCGACGGCGTGTCCCTTGTCCTCGGTCCAGGTGCCGGTCGCGGCGCCGTTCGCTTCGAGGATGCCGGGCAGTTCGGCCCGTACGGCCGCGACGCCGGGGTGCGGGTCGGGCGCGGTGACCTCGCCGCTGACGGCCTCCCAGCGCTCGGCGCCGTAGTGCCCGAGCACGACGAGGTGCTCAAGGCCGGGGACGCCGGCGAATCCGCCGTACCGCACGGCGACGTCGGCCGGGCGGCCGGTGATCACCGCGACGGCGGCGACCTTCGGAGCGAGCGCCGTGAGCGCCGGCAGGGCGTCGGGGTGGGCCCGCGCCTTCTCCGGGTCCGGCACGATCGGGGCGAGCGTCCCGTCGAAGTCCAGGGCGATCAGTGCCCGCGCGGGCCGCGCGAGGAGTGCGGCGAGCCCGTCGCGGCCGTTTGCGGTCGCGGGGGTGGGCAGAGGGGCCGTGGAGTCGGCCCGGTCGGGGTCGGTCAGATCCTTTTCCTGGTCACTGGCCATACAAGGACCCTATCCAGCGAGGGCGCCGCGCACCCCTCGCTCACCGCTCCGTCCGCCGGGCCTCCCGCACCCGTCGCAGCCGGTTCACCGTGACCGGGTCGTGGGCCAGGGCCCTGGGGTCGTCCAGCAGGGCGTTCAGCAGCTGGTAGTAGCGGACGGGGGCCAGGCCCAGTTCCTCGCGTATCGCGCGCTCCTTGACGCCGGGGCCCGGAAAGCCCCGGCGTTCCAGAGCGAGGATGGCCCGCTCGCGGTCGGCGAGGGCGGCCTCGGGCGGGTCCTGGTGCTGGTCCATGGCTCGCACCGTAACCCCCGCCACCGACAACGGCCGCTACTCGGCGCTCTCGGCCCGCGTCGCCGTCGACTGGAGGCCGCCCAGGATCGCCGACGGGCTGCCGCCGGAGGTGACGGTGCTGCCTATGCGCTTCTTGATGTCCGCGCTGACCTCGGCCCAGGACGTGCGGCCGACCGGGTAGAGCTCGGAGAGCGGGAGCCGCTCCAGGAAGGGCTTGAGGTCGGCGTCCTGCTTTGCCGCGGTCATCACCGTGGACGCGGAGTTCGTCACCGGCAGCAGGTCGTACTCGCGGGAGAAGTCCAGGACGTTCTGCTTGTCGTAGACGAAGTCGAGGAAGTCGCCGACCTCCTCGGCGTGGCCGTTCTCCTTGAAGGCCATCATCCAGTCCGCCACGCCCATGGAGACCTTGCTCGGGCCGTCGATGCCGGGCATCGGCACCATGCCGAACTTCACGCCCTTCTTCTTGGCCATCTGCATCAGGGACGGGTGGCCGTTGAGCATGCCGACGTCACCGGCCGCGAAGGCGGCGAACGCGTCAGCCCGGTTGAGTTCGCCGGGTGCGACCGGGCCGGTGAGGTCCTTGCCGACCAGGTTGTCCTTCAGCCAGTCGAGGGTGGCGACGTTCTCGGAGGAGTCGATGCTGTAGGTGCCGAGGTCGCTGTCCGTGTAGCCGCCCCCGCCGCTGAGCAGCCACTGCATCGTCTCGGCCTGCGCCTCCTCGGCACCGAGCGGCAGCGCGTACGGCGTCTTCACGCCCTCCGCCTTGAGCGCCTCGGCGTCGGCGGCCTGCTCCTTCCAGGTGGTCGGCGCGGAGATGCCGGCCTTCTCGAAGAGCGTCTTGTTGTAGAAGAGCAGCCGCGTGGAGGAGGCGAACGGGATGCCGTACTGCACGTCCCGCACCCGGCCCGCGTCCGCGAACTGGGCGACGAAGTCGGCCTGCACGGGGATGGAGAGCAGGTCGTCGGCCCGGTAGAGCAGGTCCTTGGCGGCATAGTCGGCGTACGCGCCGATCTGTGCCATGTCCGGCGCCTTCCCGGCGTCGACCATCTCCTTGACCTTGGCGTCGACGTCGTTCCAGGAGTACACGGCGACGTCGACCGTGACGCCGGGGTGCTCGGCCTCGTAGGCCGTGACGAGCTTGTCCCAGTACTTCTGGGAGCCGTTGGAGTCGTTGTCGCCGTAGTCCGCGGCGACCAGCCGCAGGGTCACGTCGCCCGAGTCGCCGGTCAGTCCGCAACCGCCCAGGGCCGCCGTCAGACCCAGCGCGGACACCGCCGCCATCGCTCCCGTACGTCTACGACCACGACTACGCCCCTGCACGCCAAACCGCCCCACGCCTATGTTCGAAACTTTCGAAACGTCATACATATTGCCCCCATAAGGTCTACACCACGTAAGTGGACTAGACCTCTCGCGGGTACGCAAGCCACACTGTCCCCCGTGAGACATGTCATCGCCCTCGATGTGGGCGGCACCGGGATGAAGGCCGCCCTGGCGGGCGCGGGCGGTGAGCTGCTCCATCAGGCCCGCCGACCGACCGGGCGCGAGCGCGGACCGGACGCGGTCGTCGAGGGCATCCTCGACTTCGCCGCGGAGCTTCGCGTCCACGGCGAGGAGCGCTTCGGCGAGCCCGCGGCCGCCGTCGGCGTCGCCGTCCCCGGCATCGTCGACGAGGAGCGCGGCATCGCCGCCTACGCGGCCAATCTGGGCTGGCGGGACGTACCTCTGCGCCGGCTCATGTCCGAGCGGCTCGGCGGCGTCCCCGTCGCCCTCGGCCACGACGTGCGCACCGGCGGTCTCGCCGAGGGCCGGATCGGCGCGGGCCGGGGCGCCGACCGCTTCCTGTTCGTGCCGCTCGGCACCGGGATCGCCGGCGCCATCGGCATCGACGGCCGGGTGGAGGCGGGCGCCCACGGCTTCGCGGGCGAGATCGGCCACATCGTCGTACGGCCGGGCGGTGCCCCCTGCCCGTGCGGACAGCGCGGCTGCCTGGAGCGGTTCGCGTCCGCCGCGGCGGTGAGCGAGGCGTGGGCCGCCGCCTGCGGGGACCCGGAGGCCGACGCCGCGGACTGCGCCAAGGCCGTCACGTCCGGCGACCCGAACGCCGTACGGATCTGGCAGGAGGCCGTGGACGCCCTCGCCGACGGCCTGGTCACCGCTCTCACCCTGCTGGACCCCCGCACCCTGATCATCGGTGGCGGCCTCGCCGAGGCGGGGGAAACCTTGTTCACACCACTGCGGGACGCGGTCCGGCAGCGGGTCACCTTCCAGAAGCTGCCGACCATCGTCCCCGCGGCCCTGGGCGACACGGCCGGCTGCCTCGGTGCCGGGCTGCTGGCCTGGGACCTCCTCGACAACACCGACCGTACGGAGGTAACTCCCTGATGGCAGCCGACCTGGGGGCGCGGGGAACTGCGCGACAAGCCACGACGCACCCGCAGCCCGCGACGGACAAGGTGCCCCTCATCCTGTCCGGCGCCAACGTGGTCATGCCGACGGGAACCCTCAAAGAGGGCCAAGTGGTCATCGATGGTGCCCGAATCGCCGGTACCGCACCGGAGAACGCCCACCGCATCGACCTCGACGGCCACTGGCTCCTGCCGGGCTTCGTCGACATCCACAACCACGGCGGCGGCGGAGCCTCCTTCACCTCGGGCACCCCCGAGGACGTGCTGAAGGGCATCCACACCCACCGTCTGCACGGCACCACCACCCTCGTCGCCTCCACCGTCACCGGCGACATGGACTTCCTCGCCCGGCGCGCGGGCCTGCTGGCGGAGCTCGCCGAGCAGGGCGACATCGCGGGCATCCACTTCGAGGGGCCGTTCATCTCCCCGTGCCGCAAGGGCGCGCACTCCGAGGAGCTCCTGCGCGACCCCGACCCGGCGGACGTGCGCAGACTGCTCGACGCCGCCCGCGGCCACGCGACGATGGTCACCCTCGCCACCGAACTGCCGGGCGGCATCGACTCCGTACGCCTCCTCGCCGAGCGCGGCGTCATCGCGGCGATCGGGCACACCGACGCCGGCTACGAGCAGACGGTCGAGGCGATCGAGGCGGGCGCGACGGTCGCCACCCACCTCTTCAACGCGATGCCGCCGCTCGGCCACCGCGAGCCGGGCCCGATCGCGGCCCTGCTGGAGGACGAGCGCATCACGGTCGAGCTGATCAACGACGGCACGCACCTGCACCCGGCGTCCTTGCAGCTGGCGTTCCATCACGCGGGCGCCGACCGGGTCGCGTTCATCACGGACGCGATGGACGCGGCCGGCTTCGGCGACGGCCGCTACATGCTCGGCCCGCTGGAGGTCGAGGTCGCCGACGGGGTGGCCCGACTGGTCGAGGGCGGCTCGATCGCGGGCTCGACCCTCACTCTGGACCGCGCCTTCAAGCGGGCGGTCACCGTGGACCGGCTGCCCGTCGAGGACGCGGTGACGGCCCTGTCCGCCAACCCCGCCAAGCTGCTCGGCCGCTACGACCGCATCGGCTCCCTGGAGCCCGGCAAGGACGCCGACCTGGTCGTTGTGGACTCCGACTTCGACCTCAAGGGCGTGATGCGCCGGGGCGAATGGGTGGTTGAGCCACAACTGGGCTGATGTGTCCGCCTGTTGGGGGCGGTGGTTGTCCTGCGAGACTGGGACGGCCGCCGCCCGTTTGGCATGATCGGCATCTGCCGGAGGGAACAACCGGCAGACGGACGGCGCACACATGCCGAACTCTTCGGGGGAGGTCGAGTACAGGTGATTCTCACGGTCACGTTGAACACCGCTCTCGACATCACCTATCGCGTCCGGGCGCTGCGGCCCCACGCCTCCCACCGGGTCTCCGAGGTGATCGAGCGCCCCGGCGGCAAGGGGCTGAACGTGGCCCGGGTGCTGGCGGCCCTCGGACACGAGGTGACGGTCACGGGCTTCACGGGCGGCGCGACGGGCCGGGTGGTCCAGGAGCGGCTCACCGGCATCCCCGGGGTGGTGGACGCCCTGCTGCCGGCCTCCGGCCCGACCCGGCGCACCATCGCCGTCGTCGACGAGCGCACCGGCGACACGACCCAGCTCAACGAGCCCGGCCCGACGGTCACGCCCGCCGAGTGGTCCGCCTTCCAGGAGGCGTACGACGACCTGCTGGCGTCGGCCTCGGTGGTGGCCCTGTGCGGCAGCCTGCCGCCGGGCGTGCCGGTGGGTGCGTACGCCGGTCTGGTGCGGTCCGCGAAGGCGGCGGAAGTACCCGTCCTCCTGGACACCAGCGGGGAGGCGCTGCGCCGGGGTGTCGCCGCCCGGCCGGACATCATCAAGCCCAACGCCGACGAACTGGCCGAACTGACCGGCTCCCACGACCCACTCCGCGCCACCCAGGACGCCCGCAGACGCGGCGCCCGCACGGTGGTCGCCTCACTCGGCAAGTCCGGTCTCCTGGCCGTCACCCCCGAGGGCCGCTGGCAGGCCACCCCGCCCACCCGCCTCCACGGCAACCCCACGGGCGCGGGCGACGCGGCGGTGGCGGGCCTGCTGTCGGGGCTGGTGGAGAAGCTGCCCTGGCCCGACCGTCTGACCCGGGCGACGGCCCTGTCGGCGGCGACCGTCGTGTCCCCGACGGCGGGCGAGTTCGACCGGGCGACCTACGAGGAGTTCCTGAACCGGGTGGCGGTGACCGCGGAGGTCACGGCCGCGTGACCGGGACTAGGACTTGACCCAGCCCTTGACCAGCCACATCTGGTCGATGAGGGCGTCGCACTGGTTGCCCTGCTCGCAGGACAACTTGATCGTGTTCGAGCCCTTGTTGAGCTGGATGTAGTTGTAGGTCTTCGTCCAGCCCTTCTCGTAGTCGCCCTCGGGGCCGTGGGCGTAGTTCTTGAGGTTGACCGGCGCGGTGGACGGCGTGCCGTTGACCGTGAGGGTGGCGTTGCCGTCCTTGCCGGGAACGCTGAAGCCGACGAAGACGGTGTACTTACCGCTCTTCGGGATGTCGCTCACGGACCAGGAGACGGAGGAGCCGACCTGGTTGAAGCCGGTGACGTAGACGCCGCCGTCCGCCTGTGCGCCCTTGATGTCGGACGCGGTGGCGGCCCCGCCGGCGAGGGCGAGGGCCTTGGCGTCGATCGTCGGCAGGTCGTCCTCGGCGGCCGCGCTGTTGCTGTTCGACGGGCTCGGCGCGCTGCTCTGCTGGGACTGCGACTGCGTCGGCTGTGCCGCGTCGTCCTTCTTGTCCTTGTCGTCGTCACCCCCCAGCATCGCCACGCTGATGCCGATGACGACCGCCGCGACCACGGCGATCGCGCCGATGAGGAGGCCCTTGGTGTTGGGGCCCCGGCCGCGGCCGCCGCCGTACGACGGTTGCTGCTGCTGGACCGTGGTCGCCCCGCCGGGGTGCGTCTCCGGTGCCGCGTAGTGCGCGTTCGGCTGACCGTAGCCGCCCTGCTGTTGCGGTATCTGGGGGGCCGCAGCGGTCGGCTGCTGGCCGTACTGGCGCTGGCCGACGGCACGCACCCGGTTGACGGCGTTCGGGTAGCCGTAGCCACCGGACGGCGGCTGGGCTCCGTTGGCCTGGCCGTCGGCGTAGAGGTAGCCGAACGGGTCGTCGTCCTCGGGCGTACTGGCGCCGTTGTTGCCGGACGTCATCCCTTGGTACTCCTCACCAGGTGCGGGCGTTGCGATGGGGCGGTCAGAAGGGCGAGCCTACCCGCTCCTGATGGCCCAAACGGGTGACTCAGACCGCATCAGCTCGCTGACCTGGGATTCATCCCGCGCGTCTGTGTTGTTTGGGACGAGATCGTTTCTCTACGTACATCCGCTCGTCAGCGGACTTCAACACTTCGTCCGCCGTCATCCCGCAGTGCGCCCACCCGATGCCGAAACTGGCCCCGACCCGCACGGCACGGCCCTCGGCCCGGATCGGCTGGATGATCTCGCTGCGCAGCCGGACCGCCAGGTCCTGGGCGTCGGCGCGGCCGAGCCCGTCGGCGAGGATCACGAACTCGTCGCCGCCGAGCCGGGCGACGGTGTCGCCGTCGCGGACCTGCCGGGTCAGCCGCCGGGCGACCTCGATGAGAACCGCGTCACCCGCGTTGTGCCCGAACCGGTCGTTGATCGACTTGAAGCCGTCGAGGTCGCAGAAGAGCACCGCGAGCCCCTTGGTGCCGTCGTCGCGCTCGACCTCGTCCGGGGAGACGGTGTGCACGTGGTGGTCGTAGGCGTCCAGCGCCGCCACACCGGGGAAGTCGAAGCCGTGGCCGTTGGCGTCGAAGACGGCGGGGTGGCCGTAGGCGGCGTCCATGGACTCCAGGGCACCCGCGTGCGTGGGACGCCGGCACAGCCGCGCGGCCAGGCGCGCCCGCAGCTCGGCGGAGTTCGGCAGCCCGGTGAGCGAGTCGTGCGAGGCGCGGTGGGCGAGCTGGAGCTCGCGGCGCTTGCGCTCCTCGATGTCCTCGACGTGGGTGAGCAGGAAGCGGGGCCCGTCGGCGGCGTCCGCGACGACGCTGTTGCGCAGCGACACCCAGACGTACGAACCGTCCCGGCGCCCGAGCCTGAGCTCCGCGCGCCCGCCCTCGGCGGACGTCCGCAGCAGTGTGCCGATGTCCTCGGGGTGGACGAGGTCGGAGAAGGAGTAGCGGCGCATCGCGGAGGCGGGGCGGCCGAGGAGGCGGCACAGCGCGTCGTTGGTGCGCAGGATGCGGCCGTGCTGGTCGCCGCCCATCTCGGCGATGGCCATGCCGGAGGGGGCGTACTCGAAGGCCTGCCGGAAGCTCTCCTCGCTCGCGCGCAGGGCCTGCTGCTCACGCTCCAGCCTGACCAGTGCCCGCTGCATATTCGCGCGTAGACGTGCGTTGCTGATCGCGATGGCTGCCTGGAAGGCGTACATCTGGAGCGCCTCGCGCCCCCAGGCGCCCGGCAGCCGGCCGTTGCGCGGCCGGTCCACGGACAGGACGCCGATCAGCTCGCCGCACGCGCCGCCCTGTACGCCGGGCGTGTACATCGGCGCGAACAGGCGGTCCGAGGGGTGCCACTCGTCCTCGAAGCGGGGCGCGGGCCCGTCGGTGTACCACTGCGGGACGTCGTCGTCGTCGAGGATCCAGCCCTCGGTGTGCGGTATGAACACCAGGTCGCCCCAGTGCTGGCCCATGCTCAGCCGACGCTCCCACGACTCGCGCGAGCCGACCCGGCCGGTGATGAGGGCCTCGGCGGCGGGGTTGCCGGCGAAGGCGGCGACGACGAGATCGCCGTCGGGGCGTACGAGGTTGACGCACGCGAGCTCGTAGCCGAGGCCGTTGACGACGCCGTCGGCCACGGTCTGGAGCGTGTCCGCCAGGCTGCGGGCCGTGTTCATGTCCGCCATGACCTGGTGCAGTTGCCGCAGGGTCGCAAGACGGACGTACGGCTCCGACTCGGTCTCCATGGTCGCCCTCCCCCCGAGACCTCGCAGCGAATCAAGGGTCCTACTTCGGCGTAACGTCCCTTGCTAGTCCCCGCCACTGAATCACAGCGCGCTGCTCACTCGGTACACAGGGTCAACAATTAATGGCCCTTGTGACTCAAGTCACAGCTAAACGTGAACAATTGAGCGGTGTTTCTGCGTTTTTCCTGTGTGTTTACTGAACGCAAAGTTGGCGCGCCCGTGGAGATGCCACGAAACGGCCGCGAACAGTTCCCCACGACTCCGTCGGGAGTCCTAGGTCCGTTCTCGGGCGCAGGCCCGATGCGGGGCGTGCGGGACCGACATTAGCGTTTCCGGCGTGCCGAACACTTCTCTCCCCGCGCCGCCCGTGACCGCAGTCCTCCCCGCCTCCCGCAGCCCCTTTGGGCATGCTGAGGGAGTGAGCGACGACGAGTTCCGTGCCGCGATGTCGCGGTTGGCCGCGGGCGTGGTCCTGGTGACCGCGCTGGAGCCGCCGCTGGACCCGGACGATCCGCACGCGCCGCCCGGCGAGGACGTCGGCATGACGGCGACGGCGTTCATGTCGGTGTCCCTGGATCCGCCGTTGGTGCTGGTCAGCCTGCGTACGGGGGCCCGGATGGACGACCTGCTCGATGAGCAGCCGCTGTGGGCCGTCTCGGTCCTCGCGGAGAGCCAGCGCCACATCGCCGGACGCTTCGCGATGAAGGGCCGGGTCAGCGACCGCCTGCTGTTCGCCGACATCCCCTACGTCCGCGGCAAGGAGACCGGCGCCCCTCTGGTGGGCGGCGCGCTCGCCACCCTGGAGTGCCGCACCGAGCAGCGGGTGACGGCCGGCGACCACACCCTGGTGATCGGCCGCGTACTGTCGGCCTCGCTGCCGAGTGCGGACGGACGCCCGCTGACCTATTTCCGGGGCCGTTACCGGCACTTGGGATGATCTCCGCCGCGGATACGGCAGTCGAATTCCCGTGGCCGGCGACTGATCACGCGACATACCGTGCCCGGATGACGCCGACGACTTCCACTCCCCGCCTCGAAAAGATCACACCTGGAAATTTCGAAGCCGCGACCGGCATACGCGTCAGGCCCGACCAGGAACACGCGGTCTCCCCCGTCGTGGAGTCCCTCGCCGAGGCATACGTCCATCCCGAGGGCGTCGCCTGGCCCCGTCTCATCGTCGACGGCGACCGCCCGGTCGGCTTCCTGATGGCCTTCCTCGACATCGACTGGCACGGCGACGGCAGCCTGCGCCGCTCCGGCCTGTGGCGGCTGAACATCGCCGCCGGGGAGCAGGGCAGGGGCTACGGCCGTTTCGCCGTCGAGTCCGTGGCCACGGAGCTGCGCCGACGCGGCGCCACCGAGCTGTACGTCACCTGGCACCCCGGCCCCGACGGCCCGGAGGGCTTCTACACCGGACTGGGCTTCAAGCCCACCGGGGAGACCTCCGGCGGCCAGACGGTGGGCGTGCTGGAGCTGTAGGCGGAGCGGGAGCCGGCCCCCTCGGGCGTCCCGCCCCGCCGGGCCGGCGCTAGACCGACTCGATGTCCAGCCGGGCCACCCGCTCCGGATCCGTCACGATGTCGATCACGGCGATCCGATCCCGTACGAACGCAAACCGCAGCGCCCGTTCCACCCGCCCGCCGACCAGCACCACGGAGCCGGGCGCGCCGTCGACGAGCGCGTGCCGGGCGACCGGGGCGGGCCGCGCGCCCAGGGCGGCCGACCCGAAGGTCGAGGCGCCCCGCGCCACCGCCGCCGCGCCGGTCGTCACCCCGGCCTCGGAGCGGGCGATGACATCCGGGTCGAGGACGTCGAGCAGCCCCTCGAAGTCGCCCTCGCGCGCGGCGGCGAGGAAGGCGTCGACGACCGCCCGCTGCCGGCGCCGAAGGGCCCGGTCGTGCTCGGGCGCCTCGGCCCCCTGCACCCGGCGCCGGGCCCGGCTGGCGAGTTGCCGCGCGGCGGCCGGCGTACGGTCCACGACGGCCGCGACCTCCTCGTACGGCACGCCGAAGAGGTCGTGCAGCACGAACGCGAGCCGCTCGGCCGGCGTCAGGGTGTCCAGTACGACGAGCAGGGCGACGCCCACCGAGTCCGCGAGGAGCGCGTCCTGCTCGGGATCGATCGGACGCGAGACGGCCGCGGCGGAGCCCTCGACGGAGCCGCCGGGTGGGGCCGCCGCGGTGTCCAGTGGCTCCTCCGCGCGGGACTTGCGGGAGCGGAGCATGTCGAGACAGACCCGGCCGACGACGGTCGTCAGCCAGCCGCCGAGGTTGTCGACCCGGCTGGTGTCGGACCGGCTCATCCGGAACCACGCCTCCTGCACGGCGTCCTCGGCCTCGGCCGTCGAGCCGAGCATGCGGTGCGCCACGGCCCGCAGATGGCCGCGGTGCGCCTCGAAGCGCCGGGCGAGGAAGTCGGTGTCGTCGGTGCCAGTGCCGTCGGCGCTCATCGGTAGCTGCCTCTCGTCGCGTTCCGTCCGTCGTCACTGCGTTGACGGATCGCGCGGCGGGAATGTGACTCCCGGCCCCGGCACCTACCCCCAGTCCCGCCCGGAGCGTCCTCGCTTGGTGTCGGAGCGCTGCTTCTTCTCCCTCAGCCGGCGCTCGTTGATGCCGCGGGGGATGCGGGTCGCCCGGCGCGGCTTGGGCGGCGGGGCGCTCGCCTCGGCGAGCAGCGCGGCGAGGCGTACGGCGGCGGTCTCGCGGTTGCGCCACTGGGAGCGGTGCTCGGAGGCGCGCACGGTCAGGACGCCGTCGACGAGCTTTCCGGCCAGCCGCTCCAGCGCCCGCGCCTTCCACACCTCGGGCAGCGCCTCGGTCTTCGCGAGGTCGAAGCTCAGCTCCACCCTCGAGTCACTGGTGTTGACGTGCTGGCCACCCGGCCCGCTCGACCTGGAGAAACGCCACATGAGCTCGGCCTCGGGCAGCGAGACGGAGCCACGGATGACGTAGGGACCGGACATGCCGTCCATGGTCCCGCGTCTGTCCGGTCCACGTCACGCGAATATCCCCGTGTATCCCCTACGGGTGCTCTTTGGCAAAGAAAGTAAAGACACCTGGAACCTGAGGTACCCCTCTCCGCGTTCATAGGGGTAGCTGTAGCTTCTAGCCGTACCGCAACGAGGGAAGGGACTCCCAACAATGGCTGTAAGCCTGTCCAAGGGTGGCAACGTCTCGCTCACCAAGGAGGCTCCGGGCCTGACCGCCGTCACCGTGGGCCTCGGCTGGGACGTCCGCACCACCACCGGCACGGACTTCGACCTCGACGCCTCGGCGATCGCGGTCAACCCCACGGGCAAGGTCTACTCGGACGCCCACTTCGTCTTCTTCAACAACAAGCAGACGCCGGACAGCACGATCGTCCACACCGGTGACAACCGCACCGGCGAGGGCGCCGGCGACGACGAGGCGATCAACGTCAACCTCGCCGGCCTCCCGGCCGACGTCGACAAGATCGTCTTCCCGGTCTCGATCTACGACGCGGAGAACCGCTCGCAGAACTTCGGCCAGGTCCGCAACGCGTACATCCGCATCGTCAACCAGGCCGGCGGCGCCGAGATCGCCCGCTACGACCTCTCCGAGGACGCGGCCACCGAGACCGCGATGGTCTTCGGCGAGCTGTACCGCAACGGCGCCGAGTGGAAGTTCCGCGCGGTCGGCCAGGGCTACGCCTCGGGCCTGGTCGGCATCGCCCAGGACTTCGGCGTGAACGTCTGAGCACCCCGCACCACCCTGGAACCCCCGGCTCCGGCCGGGGGTTCCGGCGTTGTACGGCGAACCGACGGGGCCAGCCCTGCCAGGCCGGCCGGAACCACCCGTCACGATCCTTCCGCCGCAGCTCTTCGATAAGTTGCCCGAATGATCCTCGACCCCCTCCCCCTCACCGCGGACCACGACATCCCGGCACCGGTGCTCACCGAACTCACCGCCCTCTACGCCTCCAACCGCGAGTTCCACGCGCTCAGCGGCGACTTCCCGGACCCCGACGACGTCCGCCCGGAGCAGGTGGCCACCGCGCTGGCCGACGAGTTGGCGGTCCCCGGGGCGGAGGTGCTGCTGGCCCGCAGCGAGGGCCGTCTGGTCGGCGTCGCCATCACCCTGGCCCAGCACCCGGACCCGGTCGACCCGGACCCGTGGATCGGACTGCTGATGGTGGACGCCACGACCCACGGCAAGGGATACGGCCGGCAACTGGCCACCCTCGTGGAGGACCGTTTCCGCGCGGCGGGCCGCACCGCCGTACGTCTTGCCGTCCTCGACAACAACCCCAAGGCCCTCGCCTTCTGGACGGCCCTCGGCTACGACACCATCGCCTACGGCCGCGACCGCGAACTCGACCGCCCCTGCACGGTCCTTCAGAAGCAGCTCACCGACCCGTCGGGCACCGGCCCCGAAGAGCCCGCGTAGCCGTCGTCACGGGTGCTCGGGGCGGCCGTCGCCGTACAGCCAGTCCTTCCAGATGGTCGTGAAGTCCTCGTCCGGGGCCTTCTTCTCGACGTAGGACGTGAAGTCGGCGGTGTCCGCGTTGCCGTGGCGGTGGGTGGCGGCCCAGCCCTGGACGATGTCGTAGAAGGTGTCGTCGCCGACCTTCTGGCGGATCTTGTGCAGGACCATCGCGCCGCGTTCGTAGACGGGCGAGTCGGAGATGCGGGCGGCGCCGGCGGGCTCGGCGGGCGGGAAGTCCCAGAGGTCCTCGTGCTCGTCCTCGCCGTGTTCGTAGAGGTCGTCGAAGGTCTCCTGGGCGGAGTCGCCGTCGTTGTCCTCCTCCCACAGCCACTCCGCGTAGGTCGCGAAGCCCTCGTTCAGCCACATGTCCCGCCAGCTCTTGGGAGTCACGGAGTTGCCGAACCACTGGTGGACGAGCTCGTGGACGAGGAGTTCGGTGCCGGGGGCGCCCGGGAAGACGGGCCGGTTCTGGGTCTCCAGGGCGTACTCGGCGTCGCCCTCGCCCGCGACGATCGCGCCGGTGGAGGAGAAGGGGTAGGGGCCGAAGTTGTACTCCGCCCACTCCATGATCTCGGGGATCCGCGCCAGCACCTTGCGCGCGGGGCCGGCCTGGTCGGGGGCGACGGCGGTGTACACGGGCAGGTCCTCCTCGGTCGTGGTGACCGTGGAGCGGGCGATGTCGTAGTCGCCGATGGCGAGCGTCGCGACATAGCCGGCCATGGGTTCGGCCGTGCGCCAGCGGAAGGTCGTACGGCCCCCGCGGGTGGTCCGCCCGGCCGGCTCGCCGTTCGACACGGCCTCCAGCCCCTTCGGCACGGTGACCGAGATGTCGTACGACGCCTTGTCGGAGGGGTGGTGGTTGCCGGGGAACCACACCATGGACCCCGCCGGCTCCCCGAGGGCGAGCGCGCCGGTGTCGGTCGGCAGCCAGCCCTCCTTGGACCCGTCGGGGTCGGTGAGGGTCTGCGGGGTTCCGGAGTAGCGGACGGTGACCCGGAACGTCTCGCCCTCCTCCAGGTCGTCGTGCGGCCGGACGACCAGCTCCTGGCCGTTGCGGCTCCAGCGGGCGGCCCTGCCCTGCACCGACACCTTCTCGACGTCCATGCCCTTCAGGTCGAGGTCGAAGGCGGACAGGTCCTTCTCGGCGCGTGCGGTGATCTCGGCGGTGCCGCCGAGGTGGCGGTCCTCGGGGTCGTAGGCGAGGTCGAGGCCGTAGTGGGTGACGTCGTAGCCGTCGTTGCCGGCCTTGGGGAAGTACGGGTCGCGCACGCCGGAACCGCCCGGGGTGCCGTGCACCCCGCCGCACGCCGTGAGGGCGAGGGCGAGCAGGCCGCAGGCGACGGCCCGGGAGGTCCGTGCGGCCGGGAGCGGCCGGGCGGGCGACGGGCGCCGTGCGGTCGGACGGGCCGGGACAACAGGTGCGGAACGGGACACGCCAGTGATCCTATGAGTGCGGGCGTGACACCATCACCTCCGTGCTCGACATCGGCTACGCCCTCTCCAACCGCTTCCCGGATCCCCCGCAGACCGACTACCGCCGCGCGGACGTCCACGCCCTGCGCCACGACCTGTTCTGCGGGGACGTCTATCTGGCCGACACCAAGGCGGACCGGGAGCTGTCCACAGCCTGGGGATGGGTGCCGGTGCTCGACTTCGCCTGGGCCCTGTGCGACATCGCCGAGCAGCTGGACCGCGACCCGGCGGGCTCCCGCGCCTCCCGCCCCCAGCACGCGGAACTCGACTTCACCGAGTCGACCGACCGCATGCTCTTCGAGCGCCGCTTCGGCTGGGTGGACATCGAGGCGGACTGGATGCCCGCCGAGGAGCCCCCGCTGTCCTTCGGCCACACGGAACTGCGCCGCGAGGCCCGCGACTTCCTGCACGACCTGCTCGCCGACCTGATCGACCTGCACGAGGACCTGGGTGAGAACCCGGCGATCTGGACACTCCAGGCCCGCTATCCCCGGGTGACGTGACCCCGCAGTCCGCCGAGCGGCCGGCCCTCCACCCGGGCGCCCGGCTCCGACCGTCAGCCCTCGACCCGGACCCCCAGCTGGGCCGCCAGCACCGGTGCCAGATCCAGTAGTTGGCCGGAACTGATCACGGCCCCGGCGAGCCGGTCCACGCCTCGCGCGATCTCCAGCTCCGCCGCCCCGCGCAGATCCACGTCCGCCAGCGTCGCCCCGGTGAGGTCCACCCCCTTCACCACGCAGTCCACGAACTCCACCCGCTCCAGCCGGGCGCCCCCGAAGTCCGGCTCGACCAGGACGCAGCTCTCGAAGACGACGTCCCTGAGCCTGGCCTTGCGCATGTTCAGGTAGTCGATCTTGCCGCCGCGGATCACGACCCGCTCCAGCACGGAACCGTGCAACTGCACCCCGCCCAGCCGGGCGTCGAGAAGCTCCACATCGCGCAGGGTCGCCTCGGCGAGGTCGGTGCCGACACCCCGCGGCCCGGTGAGGACCGAGTCGAGGATCCGGGCGTGATGCAGCCGCGTCTCGTCCAGGACGCAGCCCTTCAGCGCACAGTCCATGAAGCGGGCCCCGCCGCCGTCGTGCCCGGTGAGGTCCTCCTCGCGGAACTCCAGGCTGTCGTAGTCGCCGTCCGGCTCCAACTCCCCCTCCCGGAACGGCTCCAGCGGGGGCAGCCGCAGCTCCGGCCGTCTCGCCCCCTTCACCGCGCCCCTGCCCGGCCCGCCGCTCTCACCCGTCGCTCTCCTCGCCATGCCCCCCATGCTGCACCCCGCCACTGACAATCCCCCTGAGCTGCGCGGACACCGGTGATGTCACATTCCGGTGGCCCCGCTCCGTCGTAGTCACAGAAGAAGGCAAGGAAGGCGAACCGAGCGCGAGGGAGACCCCCAGCCATGCACTGCATCACCGTCGTCGGCGGCGGCTTCGCCGGACTCACCGCGGCCATCACCGCCGCCGAGGCGGGCGCCAAGGTCACCGTGTACGAGGCCCATCACACCCTCGGCGGGCGGGCGCGGACCGCCGAGGGGCCGTACCGGACGAACGAGGGACCGCACGCGCTGTACAGCGGCGGCCCGCACTGGGCCTGGCTCAAGCAGCGGGACCTCATCGGCCCGCTCGCGCCGATCCCGCCCCTGGAGGCCGCCCGGCTCCGGCTGCGGCACCGCGGCGTCCTGCGCCGCACCCCGCCGTTCGCCATGCTCAAGCTGCTGCGGCCGGCCCTGCCGCAGGCGCCGGTCGACGTCGACTTCCTGACCTGGGCGACCGGCATCGCCGGCGAGGAGGGCGCCCGTGCCGCCGCCCACTACTCCGCCGTCGCGCTGTTCCACCACGACCCCGGCGCCCTGTCCGCCGCGTTCGTGCAGGAGCGGCTGCGCCGGGCCACCAAGCTGCCGCCGGAGGCGCACTATCCGAAGGGCGGCTGGGCCAACCTCATCGACCGGATGGCGGCCCGCGCGTGGAACCTCGGGGTGCGGATGGAGACCCTGTCCCGGATCGACGTCATTCCGACGGACACGCCCGTCGTCGTCGCCACCTCCCTCGACGCCGCCCGCCGCCTCCTCGGCGACGACTCGCTGACCTGGACGAGCGGCCGTACGGCACTGATCGACCTCGCCGTGCGCACCCGGCGCGGGGACGCGTTCGTCGTGTCCGACCTGGACGGGCCCGGGTGGCTGGAGCGGTTCACCGCGCAGGACCGCTCGCTCGCCCCGGCCGGCGAGCAGCTGATCCAGGGTCAGATCCCGATCGCCCCGCACGAGTCCCGGACCGACGGCGTCGCCCGTGCCGAGCAGCTCCTCGACCTCGGCTTCCCCGGCTGGCGCGAGCGCGTCACCTGGCGGCGCGAGGCCCTGGCGAACGGCCGTACCGGCGCCGTCGACCTGCCCGGCACGAGCTGGCGGGACCGTCCGGCCGTCGACCGCGGCGACGGCGTCTACCTGGCGGGCGATCAGGTCGCGGCCCCCGGCGTGCTGTCCGAGGTGTCCTTCAACAGCGCGCTGACGGCCGTGTCCCTGGCCCTCGGCCGGCACGCCCTTGACCTCAAGCGAGCTTGAGGTCGGAGCATCGTCGAGCCGCTCCCACGACGGGAGGCGCGGCCCGACAGAACCGACTTCCGAGCGATGGGGGACCCCGATGCACGCCATCCGTCTGCACACCTTCGGCCCGGCCGAGAACCTCTCCTACGAGGTGACCGACGACCCCGTACCCGGACCCGGCCAGGTCCGGATCGCCGTGGCGGCGGCCGGCGTCCACCTCCTCGACACGGCCCTGCGCGAAGGCATCCAGGGCCCGGCACCCGAGCCGCCCGCGCTGCCCACGATCCCCGGCCGTGAGGTCGCCGGAGTCGTCGAGTCCCTCGGCGAGGGCGTCGCGCGACTCTGGCTCGGCAAGCGGGTCGTCGCCCACCTCGGCTTCGCGCCGGGCGGCTACGCCGAGCTCGCCGTCACCGACGTCGACCGCGTCCACGAGATCCCGGCGAATCTCGACTTCGCGGAGGCGGTCGCCATGATCGGCACGGGCCGTACGGCGATGGGGATCCTCCAGTTCGCCGAGCTCGGCCCGGACGCGGTGGCCGTGATCCCGGCGGCGGCCGGCGGCATCGGCACCCTGCTCGTGCAGTACGCCAGGAACGCGGGCGCGGTCGTCGTGGGCCTGGCCGGCGGGCCGGAGAAGGTCGCCCGGGTACGGGAGAACGGCGCCGGTCTCGCCGTCGACTACACCGACCCGGCATGGCCCGGGAAGGTGCGCGCCTTCCTGGGCGGACGCGGCGCCACCGTCGTCCTCGACGGCGTCGGCGGCGACGTGGCCCGAGAGTGCGTCGCCCTGCTCGCGCCCGGCGGCCGGCACCTCGTCTTCGGCTGGTCGGGCCAGGGCCTGCACGACGGCGAGCCCTACCTCGTCGACGGCGTCTCCGAGAACGTCCTCGGCCCCGCGATGATGCGCAGGGCCGGCGGCCCCAACCCCGTACAGACCCTCGAACTGCGCGCGCTGGCCGAGGCCGCCGCGGGCCGGCTCACCCCGGCCGTGCAGCGCTTCCCGCTCGCCGGGGCGGCGGCCGCCCACCGCGCCCTGGAAACCCGCGCGACCACGGGAAAGGTGGTGCTGGAGCCATGACCGGCGACAACAACTCCCCAGGTACGTCCCCAGATGCGATACGTCCCGAACCATGGTCTTCTGGCCAGGTGACCGTCACCCGAACGGGTGAATCAGCCCGAGACGTGGATCCCCGCCGCTGGTGGGGGCTGGTGATCATCGCGCTCGCGCAGCTCATGGTCGTCCTGGACGCGACCATCGTGAACATCGCGCTCCCCTCCGCACAGGCCGACCTCGGCATGACCGACGGCAACCGCCAGTGGGTGATCACCGCCTACACGCTGGCCTTCGGCGGACTGCTGCTGCTCGGCGGCCGGATAGCCGACCTCGTGGGCCGCAAGCGCACCTTCGTCATCGGCCTGATCGGCTTCGCCGCCGCCTCCGCGCTCGGCGGGGCCGCCACCACGGCCGCCATGCTCTTCGGCGCCCGCGCCCTCCAGGGCGTCTTCGCCGCGGTCCTCGCTCCGTCGGCCCTGTCCCTGCTGACGACGACGTTCACCGACCCCAAGGAGCGCGGCAAGGCGTTCGGCATCTACGGCGCCCTGGCCGGCAGCGGCAGCGCGATCGGGTTCATCGTCGGCGGACTGCTCACCGAGTACCTGGACTGGCGCTGGTGCCTGTACGTCAACGTGCCCATCGCCGTGATCGCCGTCTTCGGCGCCCTCGCCCTGCTGCACGACAGCCCCGTGCAGGCCGGCGCCCGCCTGGACGTGCCCGGCGCGGTGCTCGGCTGCGGCGGCCTGGTCGCCATCGTCTACGGCTTCGCCGAGGCGGAGCCGCGCGGCTGGACCGACCCGCTGGTGCTCGCCCTGTTCGCGGGCGGCGTCGCCCTGCTCGTGACCTTCGTATGGTGGCAGACCAGGGCCCCGATGCCCCTGCTGCCGCTGCACATCATCAAGGAACGCAACCGCGCCGGCTGCTTCCTCACCATGGCGCTCGCCGTGATCGGCATGTTCGGGCTGTTCCTGTTCATGACCTACTACCTCCAGGTCATCCTCGACTACTCGCCGGTGCTGACCGGCCTGGCCTTCCTGCCGCTCACCGCCGCGATCATCATCGGCTCGACCCAGATCGCCGCCCGTCTGCTGAACCATGTGGCACCCCGCGTGCTCATGGGCCCGGGCGCCCTGCTCGCGACCATCGGCATGGTGCTGCTGACCCGGCTGACGGTGCACTCGTCGTACGCGACCGACATCCTGCCCGCGCTGATCCTGATGGGCCTCGGCATGGGCCTGATCTTCATGCCGGTGTTCGCCACGGCGACGGCGGGTGTGGCCCCGCAGGACTCCGGCGTGACCTCGGCGACCGTCAACACCTCGCAGCAAGTGGGCGGCTCGATCGGCACGGCCCTGCTGAACACGATCGCGACCACCAGCAGCGCCGCCTACATCACGGCCCATCTGACCGACCCGGCCCAGCGGAACCTGGTCACCCGGGAGGGCGTGGTGCACGGCTACACGGTCGCCATCTGGTGGGCCGCCGGAATCATGCTGCTCGCCGGCCTGGTGGCGACCCTGATGGTGACGGCGAAGGCCCCCAGGCACGGGGCGCCACACCAGACGCCGGCACCGGAACCGGTGACCTGACCGGGCCCCGCACACGGGGGGAGGGGCGCCTCGGACCGCGGCCCCTCCCCCGTCCTCCCTGTTCCTTCAGTGCCGCCCCGAGATCCGGTCCGCCACCCGTGCCGCGCGGGACGACTCGGCGGTCGGTGTGCTGGACTCCCGCCGGTCCGCCGCCCGGTACGCGGCGTACAGCCCGTGCACGCCCAGCCAGCGCAGCGGCTCCGGCTCCCACTTGCGCACCTTGTGCCCGACCCACGGCAGTTCGGTCAGCTCGGTGCGCACGCCCTGCCCCGAGTCGATCTGCACCAGGTCCCGCAGGGTCCGCGCCGCGAGGTTCGCGGTGGCGACGCCGGAGCCGACGTAACCGCCCGCCCAGCCGAGCCCGCTCGTCCGGTCAAGGGTGACGGTCGCGCACCAGTCGCGCGGCACGCCCAGCACCCCCGACCACGCGTGCTCGACCCGCACCCCGGCCAGCGACGGGAAGAAGCCGACCAGGATCTCCCGCAGCGCCTCGATGGTCTCGGGCTGCGTGCGCCCGTCGTTGTCCGTCCGCGACCCGAAGCGGTACGGCACCCCGCGCCCGCCCAGCGCGATCCGCCCGTCGGCCGTGCGCTGCGCGTACATGTAGGCGTGCGCCATGTCCCCGAGCGTCTCGCGCCCGTCCCAGCCCACCGACTCCCACTGCTCGTCGGTCAGCGGCTCGGTGGCGATCATCGAGGAGTTCATCGGCAGCCAGGTCCGGTGCTGGCCCTTGAGGTTCGCCGTGAACCCCTCGGTGCAGCGCAGGACGTAGGGCGCGCGGACGGTGCCGTACGGGGTGACGGCGTGCTTGGGCCGGATCTCGGTGACCGGCGTCAGTTCGTGGATGGTCACGCCGAGCGCCTCGACGGCCGCCGCGAGCCCCTTCACCAGCTTCACCGGGTGCACCCGCGCCCCGTGCGGCGTCCACGTCGAGCCGACCGCGTCGGCCACCTTGATCCGCTCGGCGGTCCGCCGGGCGTCGTACAGCTCACGGTCCTTCTCGCCGAACGCCAGCTCCTGCTCGTGGAACTCCTTCAGCCGCGCCAACTGCGCGGGCGTACGGGCGACTTCGAGCACACCGCCCTTGTGGATCCCGGCGTCGAAACCCTCCGCCTCCGCGACCCGGATGACCTCGTCCACGGTGTCGTTCATGGCCCGCTGGAGCCGTACGGCCGCCTCGTGACCGTGCAGCTTGGCGTACCGGTCGCGCCCCGCGATGCCGTTGTACAGCCAGCCGCCGTTGCGCCCCGAGGCCCCGTACCCGCAGAACTTCTGTTCAAGGACGGTGATCCTCAGGAAGGGAACCGCCTGCTTCAGGTAGTAGGCCGTCCACAGTCCCGTGTATCCACCGCCCACGATCACCACGTCCGCGGAGGCGTCCCCGCCGAGCGGCTCGCGCGCCGCAGGGAGGCCGTCGTCGGCGTACCAGAAGGAGATCCCGCCGTTCACGGCGTCACTGACCGAGCTGCTCATGGCGAGGACGTTAATTCGCGTGAGCCGATTCCGGCACCCCAGTAGGGTCGCAAAGTGATCGACATTCCGGACGAGCTCATCGCCCAGCACGTGCGCTACGACGGCAAGGCGGGCCGCGCCTACGTCGCCTCACTCGCGGCACGCGCCACGCGCTTCCTGGAGCACTGGGAGCTGCGCCCGGACGGGCCGACGATGTACGGCCGCTGCGCACTGGTCGTGCCGGTGCTGCGGGCCGACGGAACACGGGCCGTGCTCAAGCTCCAGGACGTCGACGAGGAGACCGCCGGCGAGCCGGTCGCGCTGCGGGCGTGGCACGGCGACGGAGCGGTCCGGCTCCTGGACTGCGACGACGCCACCGGCACCCTGCTCCTGGAACGCCTGGACGCGGACCGTCTCCTGGACGACCTCCCGGACGCCCGGGAGGCCACCCTGGTCGTCGCCCGCCTGCTGGCCCGCCTCACCACCGCCCAGGCCCCGCCGGACCTGCGCCGCCTGGGCGACCTCGCCGAATCCATGCTGGACCGCACGCCCGCGGCCCTGGAGGAGACGCCCGACCCCGCCACCCGCCGCGTCCTCGCCGACTGCGCGGCAGCGGTGCGCGAGGTCGCGGACGCTCCCGGCGACCGCCTCCTGCACTGGGACCTGCACTTCGAGAACGTCCTCGCCGCCGACCGCGCCCCCTGGCTCGCCATCGACCCCAAGCCCCTGGCGGGCGACCCCGGTTTCGATCTCTTCCCGGCCCTGTGGAACCGCTTCGACGCCGACGAGGTCCTCTGGCGCTTCGACGCCATGACGGAGGTCCTCGGCCTGGACCGCGCCCGGGCCCGCGCCTGGACACTGGGCCGCGTGCTCCAGAACTCCCTGTGGCAGATCGAGGAGGGCGAGGCACCCCTCGACGCACACCTGGAAATCGCCCGCCGCCTGCGGAAGCACCCCTGCTAGGCCACGATCCGCCGGACAGGCCATAGCCTCGCTTCATGATCCGACCCGCCACACCCGCCGACATCCCCGCCCTGCACGCCCTGATCCGGGAACTCGCCGAGTACGAGAAGGCACTGGAGGAGGCGAAGGCCACCGAGGAGCAACTCCACGAGGCCCTCTTCGGTGACCGCCCCGCCGCCTACGCCCACATCGCCGCCGATGACGCGACCGGCGAGACCGTCGGCTGCGCCGTCTGGTTCCTGAACTTCTCCACCTGGCGCGGAGTCCACGGCATCTACCTGGAGGACCTCTACGTCCGCCCCACCGCCCGCGGCGCCGGCCACGGCAAGGCCCTCCTCACCGAACTGGCCCGCATCTGCGTGGAACGCGGCTACCAGCGCCTGGAGTGGTCCGTCCTGAACTGGAACACCCCGTCCATCGCCTTCTACGACTCCCTCGGCGCCCGCCCCCAGGACGAGTGGACGGTGTACCGCCTGACGGACGAGGCCCTGACGAAGCTCGGCTCCGACCCCCGGCCCACGTCGGTGTGAACGTTGTGCGCATGACCGCCCACCGATTGGGCACGGCTCCCTGGCATGAGCCCCACGAATATGCGTCGCCCCTCCAACTCCCCCACGTCCGAGGCCGAGTTCGTCCCCGGTCTCGAACTCTCCCGCCGCTTCTACACCGACGCGGTGCGGCCGCTGCTGGAGGAGGCCGCTCCCGGCGTCCCCCACTCGGCCGCCCGGATCGGCAGCGGCTCCGAGGTGCTCGGCCACGACACGCCGCGCTCGGCCGACCATGAATGGGGCCCACGCCTCCAGGTGTTCCTGCACCGCCACGACGTGCCCCGGCACGCCGCCCGGATCAGACACCTGCTGGCCGAGCACCTCCCGAAGACGTTCCTCGGCCACCCCACGAACTTCGCGCTCACCGGGGCGGCCGACCGGGACATCCGCGTCATGCGCGCCACCGACGGCCCCGTCCACCACCGCGTCGAAGTCACCGGCGCCGCCATCTGGTTCAACGACACCCTCGGCTTCGACCCGGCCCAGGGCCTCACGACGGCCGACTGGCTGGCCACCCCCACCCAGCTGCTCGCCGAGGTCACCGCGGGCGCCGTGTTCCACGACGGGCTGCACACCCTCACCCCGTTACGCCGCGCGCTGCGCTGGTACCCCCACGACGTCTGGCTGTACGTCCTGGCCTGCCAGTGGCAGCGCATCGCGCAGGAGGAGGCGTTCGTGGGCCGCGCCGGCGAGGTCGGCGACGAGCTGGGTTCCGCCGTCACCGCAGCCCGCCTGGCCCGCGACCTGATGCGACTGTGCCTGCTGATGGACCGCCGCTATCCGCCGTACGGCAAATGGCTCGGAAGTGCCTTCGCCCGCACCGCCGCCGGGCCCCGGCTGTCCCCCGTCCTGACGGCCGCGCTCGCCGCGACGGACTGGCACACCCGGGAACGCCATCTCGCGCACGCGTACGAGATCGTCGCCCACCAGCACAACGACCTGCACCTGACCGACCGCGTAGCACCCACCACCCGCCCGTACCACTCCCGCCCCTTCGAGGTTCTGCGCGCCGACCGCTTCACCGCCGCCCTGCTCGCCCGCGTGGGCGACCCGGTGCTGAAGGACATGCCGCCCGTCGGCGCGGTGGACCAGTTCGTCGACAGCACCGACGCCCTGACCCGCCCCCGGCTGGCCCGCACCCTGAGCCACGACGCCCGAAAGCCGTGACCGGAACCAGGGACTCAGACAAGGGACTCAGGACATACGAAGGCCCTCGACCGCCCGCGCGGCAGGCGCCCCGCCCTCCGCGACCGCCTCCAGCTCCCGGACCACCCCGGCCCCGATCACCTCGGCGTCACCCGTGCGCAGATGGCTGACGACGGTGAGGGTGTAGGCGTCGGCGGTGTGCACGAGGCAGAGGTTCGCCGTACCCGGCGGCGACAACTGCGGCAGCGGGACGACACGCGCGAGGGGCCGTCCGTCCAAGTGGCTCGGGTTGTCGCGCCACTTGAAAGCCGTGCACAGGCTCGTGGTCAGCTCGGGACGCGCCAGACGCCTGGCCATCACCCCGGCCAGCCACGGCACGGTACGCGCGGCGCCCTGGAGCGCGGGCAGGATCGCGCGATGCGCCTCGCAGCGGCGCTCGAACTCGGCGACCTGGTCCTGACAGGCCCGCAGCCGGGCCACCGGCGAGTCGAGATCGACGGGCAGCGCGATACGCAGCGCGGTCACGCCGTTGCCGAGCCGCTGTGCGTCATACCGGCTCCGCAGGTCGACCGGCACCGTGGCGTAGAGCGGCGTCGGTCCCTTCGGCCAGGACCGCAGGGGCCCGTGGCAGGCGCGCAGGGCTCCGGCGTACGTGCTCAGCAGAAGTTCGTTCAGCGTCGCCCCGCGTCCACCGGCCGGCTGACGCCGGGCCGCGCGCATCACCTGCGGGTCGATCCGCACGACGGCCACCGACGGCCCGGGTCCCCCGCCGGACGACGGCGGGACGGGCTGGCCGGGAACCCCGATGCGCCGCAGCTCCCTGCCGACGGTGGCGAGCCCCACCGACGGCCGCTGCCGCGTCCCCTCGGCCGGTGCCGGCGGCCTCGGCGGCGCGGCATCGTCCATCAGCAGCCGGAAGAGGGTCTCGAGCGACCTGCCGTCGAGCAGCGCGTGATGCGCGAGCAGCACCACGGCCTGTTCGCCCGCCGCGGTCGGGTGCCGTGTCACCAGCAGCCTCCACGGCGGCCGCCCGGCCGGCAGCGTGCGCGCGACACCGTCGGCGAACAGGGAGTCCACGTCCTGATCGGTGACGGCGACGTGATCGACGGGATCGAACGGCCGGGCGGACGACCACCGGTGGCCGTACACCGCCGACGGCCCGGCGGGAGGCACCGGGACCAGACTCATCCGCTCCAGGGCGCCCCAACGTTCCTGGACCCTGGTCCGCACCCGCGCCGGATCGAACGGTTCTCCGGGAAACACCGCGGCGATGCCGATGGTCCCCGGCATCCCGTTGCGCAGATGGCCTTCCTCGATGGCCGTCAGCCTCATCTTCCACAGCCTCCCGTTCCCGATTCGCCCCTGGTCCCGCCCTCGCCGCTCAGACGTGGGGCGAGTCGAGGACGACACAGGCGTTGTGGCCCCCGAAGGCGAAGCTGTTACTGATCACCGGCCCGTCGGGGATCTTGCGCGGCTCGCCGGTGACCAGGTCCAGCTCGCACCGGGGGTCGAGGCGCGTGAGGTGCGCGGTCGGCGGCGCGAGCCCCTCCCGCACCGACATGACCGTGATCACCGCCTCCAGCGCTCCGGCCAGCCCCAGCCCGTGCCCGGTCACCGCCTTCGGCGCGGTCACGGGCACCTTGCGCGCCCCGAACACGGTCGCGATGGCCCGCGCCTCGGCGAGGTCGTTCAACTCGGTGCCGGTGCCGTGCGCGTTGACGTGGGTGACCGCGTCGGCCGTGGTCCCGGCGTCGGCGAGCGCCAGCTCCATGCACGCGACCGCACCCAGCCCGTCGGGATGCGGCGCGGTGAGGTGGTGGGCGTCGGAGGTACGTCCGTACCCGGTGAGCGTGGCGTGGATACGGGCGCCCCGCGCGCGGGCCAGGTCCAGCCGCTCCAGCACCAGGAACGCCGCCCCTTCGGCGAGGACGAACCCCTGCCGCCCGGCGTCGAACGGCCGTGACGCGGCGGCCGGGTCCTCGCAATCGGTGACCATCGCCCCGGCCCGTCCGAAGGCGAGCGCGGTCGTGGCGGTCAGCGGACTGTCGTGCCCGCCGGTCACCACCACGTCGGCGGAGCCGGCCCGGATCATCTGCATGGCCTCGCCCACCGCGTGCGTCCCGGAGGCGCAGGCGGTGGAGATCGTCAGGCTCGGCCCGGTCACACCGAACCGGTCGCTGATCCAGTACGCCCCCGCGTTGTGCATCAGCCGGGGCGCGTACAGCACGTCGGGATGCCCGATGCCGCTCTCCTGGCTGATCACCCCGCCGTAGCCGGTGCCGGTGACCACCGCCCGCCTGCGCGAGGGGACATGGAGCCCTCCGGCGTCCGCCACGGCGTCCGCGGCCGCGCACAGCGCCAACTGCACCGACCGGTCCGCCCGCCGCATCTCCTTGACCGTCAGATACCCGGCGGGGTCGAAACGGGGCATCGGACACGCGGGGTGTACGACGGTGCCCTCGTCGTCGAAGGCGTGCAGCGTGCTCGCCGAACGACACCGCACAAGGCTCTCCCACAGCTCCTCGGGCGTCGCCCCGGCGCCGCAGCGGACGCCCAGGCCCGTGACGGCGACGGCGTGCGGGCCGGTCATCGGGCCAGGGTGCTGTGGGCGTCCGCCGTACCGGCGCGCAGCCGCACGATGAGCTCGGCGACATCACCCACGGTCGCCACCGCGGACTTGTCGGTCCCGCGCAGGGTCACCCCGAACAACTCCTCGGACGCCGCCTCCAGTTCGGTGATGTCCAGGCTGTCGGCTCCCAGGTCGGCGACCAGCCGGGCCTGCGGTACGACCGCCTCCTGCGGCACCGACATCACCTGCGCGCACAGCGGCCGCAGCGCTTCCCATACGCCGCCCGTGTCCCGGCATTCGGCTTCCATGCAACTGCCTCCATCTCCTGGTGCCGTCAGAGCACTGACGGCGTCGCCGTCCGAGCCCATGTCTCGAACTCCGTGACGACCGCGTCGGCGAGCCGAATCGCGTCGTCCGGGCCCGCGTTGCCCACCGCGGTGAGCGTGAACGCGTCCCCTGCCTGTGCCAGGGCGAAGCTGACGGTGCCCGGGTACTGCAGCGGCGGCAGCCCGACCGTGCGCACGAGCCGGCGGCCCTGGAAGGTGCCCGGCCCGCCGGGCCACTTCATGGCCGTGGTCGCGGTCGCCGCGAAACAGGAGTGGCGCCCCCGGCTGGTCAGCAGCCTGGTCACCCAGGGCCCGGTGCGCCGTGCCGCCTCCGCCGCCGGGAACAGCACGGTGGCGTGCACGGCGGCCCGGTCGGGGACGGCGGCCATCGCGTCCTGGCACGCCCGCAGCCGGGCCACGGAGCCGTCGAGGTCGACGGGCAGCGGAACCCTGACCACCGTGAGGGTGTTGCCGAGCTCACCCGGATTCCCCCGGCCGCGCAGATCGCACGGTACGGCCGTGTACACGGGCACGTCCCGCTCCTGCCAGCGGCGCACCGGCCCGAACCGGGCCCGCAGCGCCCCGGCCACCGCGCCCACCAGCAGCTCGTTCAGCGTCGCACCGCGGCCGTCGGCGGGCTGCCGGCGCGCGGACCGGACGATGTGCGCGGGCAGTTCACGCACCGCGACCGAGGTGTACGTCCGCTCCGGCGGCCACGTCGGAATGGCCTGCCCTGGGGCCGACATCGCCTTCAGTTCCCGGCCGGCCGCGCGCAGTCCGCTGCGCGGCAACGGCACCGGTCGCTCCCGGAGGCCCGCCGACCCGGGGTCGTCCATCAGCGCACGCATCAGCGTCGCGAGCGACCGCCCGTCCAGCAGCGCGTGCTGCGCCACCAGCGCCAGCGCGAAGTCACCGCCGTGCTCGGCGTCCGGGACCACGTACAGCCGCCAGGGCGGCACCCCGTCGGCGAGCGGCCGGTCCACACTGCGGGCCCACAGTTCGTCCAGCGTGGCCCGTTCCTCGACGACCTGCGCGACAGGATCGAACGGCCCCGGTACGGCCCACCGTGCGCACCCACGCCGTCCGCACGCTCTGTCGAGCACACAACGCATCCGCTCCAGGCCCGCCCAGCGCTCGACGACACGGGCCCGCACCCGCTGCACATCGGGCCGTTCGCCGGAGAGGACCGTCGCCAGGCCGATGACTCCCGGACAGCCGTTGAGCAGCAGCATCTCGTCGGCACAGGACAGTCTCATGCGACAGGTCGCCCTTTCACTCGGCGTGCACGGCACGGCCCGGCCCTCGCCGGATCTCCGCCGTGTCCACGGCCCGCAAGTCCAACGCCCGCCCCGTGACGGAGCGGGCGTCGAACCGGACGCTTCGTACGGTTACTTGAGCGCCGAGCTGTTGCAGCCCATGTCCGAACCCAGGTGGCTGGGCTGCGCGGCCGGGGAGCCCTCGCCGTTGAGCGCGTTGGCCAGCACGCCGTTGAGGGCGCCGACGCTGCCGAGGACGTCGATGTTCATGTCGTGCGAACGGCACTCGATGCCCTGCGTGATGTCCACGTCGTGGGCCGCGGCCTCACCGTGGGCGAAGGCGGTACCCATGCCGAGGGAACCGACACTGCCGAGGACGGCGCCCACCAGGACGGCCTTGTGGAGCTTGCGCATTTCTTCTCCGTATGGATCGAGCGGAAGGGTGTGCAGCGAATGAGGTTGGAGCGGCGGCCTGTTGCGAACGGCCGTCAGCCGAGGCGGGGCAGACCCAGCTGGCCCACGGGCGGCGCCGCGACCTGTCCGAGGCCGAGCCCGGGCACCTGCGGAGTGCTGGTGTTCAGCGGGTTGATCAGCGGGCTCACCTCGGGGTTCACCTGCGGGTTGACCTGCGGCGCGACCCGCGGCGGGGGCTCCGGGTTGAAGACCTGCGGAGCGGACACCTGCGGAGCGACCTGCGGCATGACCTGCGGGGCCGCCTGCGGCGTGACCTGCGGAGCCGCCTGCGCCGGGGCGGAGTACTGCGGGACGCCGGCCTGCGCGGAGCCGCCCGACGAGGCCGAGGCGGTGGCGTAACCGGTCTGCTCACGCGGGGCGGGCGCCGGAGCCGCGTACTGGGGAGCCGGCTGCGGCTGGTACTGGGGACGGGAGGCTTCGGCGTAGCCCGCCGACCGGGCCGACGCGGTGACCTGCGGCGGCGCGTACTGCGGAGCCGGAGCGTACTGGGGCGCCGGGGCGTACTGCGGAGCGGGAGCGTACTGCGGAGCCGGGGCGTACTGGGGCGCCGGGGCGTACTGCGGAGCGGGAGCGTACTGAGGTGCCGGGTACTCGGGAGCGGGCGCCGGAGCGGCACCTGCGTACCCGACGGGATAGTCGGCCGCCTCGCTGACGCCGGCGCCGATTGCGGTCAGACCGCCGGCCGCTGCGACGACGAGCGCGGCCTTGTGAAGCTTGCGCATGGAACCCTCGGCCCTTCATTACCTGTACAGGGAAATCCGTTGTATTCAGTGCAGTCTTGCGTGTGCTCAGTCTGATATTCGTACTGCGCCCTTACAGGGGTAATGCCTGAGCTGTCATGTGGACTTCACGCCGGAGCCGGCAGCGGAACGCATGGCTTCTCTACCGATTCCTGGTGCTGCCCTCTCTCGACTGGCAACGACATTTCCTCGGCCAAGTCACGGCGTCCGTAATTCCGTCACTCCATTGCCATCCATCGGATTTACACACCGTGCGGCAATTGGGTGACCCCTTCCCGACTCACGTGACTGGACTCGCAGTTGCCTCGTTCCGCACCAGGAGAGAGAGCGATGGTCCATCGCAGTCGCATTTCCGTACGTTCATGCACAGGTCAATGAAGGGCCGAGTTCCATGCGCAAGCTTCACCAGGTCGCGCTCGTCGTAGCAGCAGCCAGTGGTCTGTCGGCCATCGGCGTCGGCCCCAGCGTCGCCGACGCCCCTGTCGGCTACGGCTCCGTCCCGCCACCCGCTGGGCAGCAGGATCTCCAGGCCACCTCGTGGACCAACTCGCAGGCCAGCGCCCAGCGCTCCAACCTGCCGAACGCGCAGCGGCCGGCGACGCTGCCCGCCCACGGCGCCGACGTCACCCCCCAGGTCAACCCGCAACTGAGCCCGAAGATCAGCCCGCAGGTCAACCAGCAGCCGACCGTCGCGCCGTCCGGGCCGATCGAGCAGGCCAACCTGTTCCGCCCGTACCAGGAGTGCAGCCCGCAGTCCCTGCTCAACGCCGCCGTCCCGGTCGCCGTGCTCGCCGCCGCCGAGACCGAGGGCGTCAAGTGCGAACAGGCCAACAGCCAGGCCAACTCCCTGGCCCACGCCCGCTACACGCGCTGACGCCGGCTTTCGACCACGGGCCCCAGGCGTCCGGTGCGACGGCCGGCGCCAGGGGCCCGTTCGCATGCGATGCGGCTTCTGGGTGCTTCCGGCGTGAGAACGCGAACCTCGGCGCGTCGTTCATATATGTCCGGATACTTCGTATTAATCTCCGGTAACTGTACGAAGTCGATCTCGCACAGATCGCACCCACCTCACTCCACCGGAGATGACATGCACAAGCTTCGCAAGGCTGCCGTCCTGGTCGCCGCCATCAGCACCATCGGCCTCATGGGTGCCGGTACGGCCACCGCTGACGGCCACGGCGACCACGGCGGCAAGGGCGGCGACAAGTTCAGCGTCCTGCAGAGCTCCAACTGCAAGTCGCACGACCTGAACGTCGACGTCCTCGGCCAGGTCGGCGTCCTCAACGGCCTGCTGGGCAGCGCGCTCAACGGCGAGGGCAACCCGGGCGCGCAGGACACCCACCTGGGCTCCAGCATGGGCTGCAACAACAGCGCCTTCTGAGGCACTGACGGCCGCACTGACGGCCGAAGCGGGAAACAAAGTCCCGGTACCGAGCGTCAAGCCCGGTGCCGGGACTCCTCTTTTCGCCGGATTGGCTCGTTCGACGGATCATTTCAGCGCTATCGGCCAAGATGGTGAGTCTTTTCAGAATTCGGCGTGCCGCCGATTGCGTCGGAATACTTCCTATTAGCCTCCGTAAATGTACGAAGTCGGTCTGCACCAGATCGACCCACTCCACTCCACCGGAGATGAACATGCACAAGCTCCGCAAGGCCGCCGTCCTGGTCGCCGCCCTCGGGAGCGTCGGACTTCTGGGGTCCGGCGTCGCCCACGCCGACGGAGGCGACTACGGCAAGAGCAGCAAGGGCAGCAGCCTGAGCATCCTGCAGAGCAGCACCTGCCGCTCGCACGACGCCAACGTCGACATCCTCGGCCAGGTCGGCATCGCCAACGGCCTGGGCGGCAACCTGCTCAACGGCGAGGGCAACCCGGGCGCGCAGGAGACCGCGCTGGGCTCGAGCATGGGCTGCAACAACAGCGCCTTCGGCAAGTGACGTAGGCCAGATGCTTCCCCCTGGTGCCCCGGCCGTACGGCCGGGGCACCGGCATTTTCCGGGCCGGCACCACAACCGTATAAATAATAAAAGAATGCCGGATCGGAATTCTTTCCGATCCGGCATTGCGTTTTCGATGTGGTTCAGAAGTCGAATTTGGGGAGCTTGAAGCCCTTGGGCAGCTTCGCCCGGTTGTTGCACTCCACGACCGGGCCGCTCTGCACGGACCCGTGGTTCTTCATGCCCTCCTCCGGCCCGACGAACCTCGGCCGCTCGACCGTGGAGCAGTCCTGCTTCTGCTGGAGCACGTACCCGTTGCGCTTGTCCTTGTGGACGACCTCGCTCTTCTTGACGCAGACGATGTCGCCCTGGGCGGTGATCTTGCAGGCGCCCTTGGTGTCATCGGCGTGCGCCGGCACCGCGGTGCCGTAGAGCGCGGCGAGAGCTCCGAGGAGCCCCGAGACTGTGGCGATCTTGTGTCGAGCAATCATGTGCTGCGTTCCTTCTGCCTTGGAGAATCTCGGATTGCCTTGGAGGAGTCCGGAAATGACACAGCCCGGCCGCGCTCCCCTGATGGGTCTGCCGCGCGTCCGGGCTGCGTTGCTAAGGGTGTTGTCCAGCACACCGTGGAACGGCCCGACCTGTTCCCTGAACCAGGAGCGGGAGCATTCAGATCGTGCGCCGTGCATACGGTGTTCCGACGGAAGTCGATGCGGCTGTGCCCTGAGAATCGCGCATCGACCGTCGGGGGCTGGTTACTGGGCGGCGGTCGGAGCGGTGTACTCGCCGTAGCCGTACTCGGGAGCCACGGTCTTGGGAGCGGCCTCCGGCGCGACCTGCGGGGCAGCCTCGGGGGCGACCTGCGGAGCAGCCTCCGGCGCGACCTGCGGAGCAGCCTCGGGGGCGGCCTGCGGGGCGACCTCGGGGGCGGCCTGCGGAGCAACCTCCGGAGCGGCCTGCGGAGCAGCGGCAGCCTTGTCGTACGGAGCACCCGCCGTGGCAACGGCGTTGGCCGTCGAGGTGGCGACCGCGGTGACAGCCTGACCCTCGTAGCCCTCGTCGCCGGCGAAGGCGCTACCGGCGCCGACACCGAACGCGGACAGACCCGCGACCGCAGCTGCTACAACTGCAACGCGCTGAAACCTGCGCATAGTTTGACCCTTTCTTCCCGGGGCGTGACGCCCTGGCTTGACTACTTAATGTGAGCATATACACGCAAACCGTAGCAATTTGGGATCTATGTCCCTTCCGTGTCGTGTCGGGCCATGACAAGGCATCGGTGCGCACACCGATTTCCCTGAATGGAAAACGACGCGTCCCCGCTGTCTGGACACGGGCGTTGAGCGCCGGTCACCCATTTGCCGAGAAGTGGGTCGTGGACGCGCGAAAACGGCGGATGGCCGGACCCGGTCACCCGGTCCGGCCATCCGCCGAAGAAGACGCTCAGCCCAACAGGCGCGCCAGCAACGGGGTGCTTTCGTCCCGGTCGCTGGTGTCGTTGGTGGTCGGGGCCGCCACCGGAGCGGGGGTCGCGGCATCGGCGCACGTGATGTGCGGGCCGATCCTCGTCTGCCCGTTGGACAGCACGCCCGGGGTGGGCAGGGTCAAGGGCTGCGTCGGCTGGCAGTTGACCGTCCTGCGCAGGGTGAAGCCGTCACCCTCCGGCGTCTGGCCCGTGACCTGCTGGGTGCAGATGATGTTGCCCCCGGGGTCCATGGCGCAGGCACCCGGGCCCGCGGCGTGGGCCTGAGTGGCGCCGAGACAGGTCATGGCGAGGCCGCCGAGAAGCCCCGAGAGGGCCACGAACTTCTTGCCGTTGAACATGTGTTGCGTCTCCTTTGTGGGGGTGTGCCCGGACGTCGTACACCGCGAACGGCCGCGCCGAGCCCTGGGGGTGTCGCAGAGACGGACCCCGGCGCCCGACACAACCGGGACACTCGGGGCCGTTTCGCTTAGGAAACGAAGGACTGACCTGAGGGCGACCGATCCGCGTCCGACCAACCGCACATCGCCGCACCGGAGTTCATCAGGGCCGTCGCGACCGCGCGCGGGTCGCCGGCGCGTGCTCGCGCTCCGGACATCCACGCATGAGCGGGCCCCTTCGGGTACGACCCCGAAGGGGCCCGCGGAAGGCGTCGCGCACGACTACGCCGCCGACCTCAGCCGGTGAAGGCGTTGTTGAACTGACCGCAGGTGGTGTCGAAGGTCTCGGAGAGACCGAGCACGGCGACCGGGACGTCGGTCGCGGCAACCGTCTGCGGGCTGCACTCCTGGTAGGGGCGGTAAAGGTCCGAAACGGACGGCGCGGCGTCGTAGGCGACGCTCGTACCGGCACCGACGGCGGACAGGCCGCCGGCAGCAGCCGCGGCGATCATGACCTTGTGAAGCTTGCGCATGGAACCCTCGGATTTCATTACATGAACATTGAGGCTGATTGCCTACTGTGACTGCACGAACACTAGCAGTAGCGATCCGGGATCCTATTCCACGCGGGCGCATGTCCCATGTCCCTATGGGGACATGAGGTGCTGGAATTCACCGACAAGGGTGTGGGAAAAGAAGAACGGGGCGGTGTCATCGACAACCGCCCCGCAGATTGAGCCCCCTGTCGGATTCGAACCGACGACCTGCTGTTTACAAGACAGCCGCTCTGGACCAGCTGAGCTAAGGAGGCCTGCACGCGCTGTCACGCACGCGCCCGTGCAGTGTACCCAGGTTCGGAGTGGGCCCTGTCGAAAATTTCCGCGAAGTTCACATGCCCCCAGGTACTGACAGACCAGGCGAACGCCAGGTACCGTCCAGAGCCAGTCCGCACATGTGGACTAAACCAACCACCTTCCTACAACGGATCGTCCGGCACGTTCCTGCCGGTAGAAGGGGGCCCATTCATCATGGCCACTGTCTCGTTCGACAAGGCGACCCGGATCTACCCGGGCACCGAGAAGCCCGCCGTGGACGCGCTCGACATCCACATCGAGGACGGCGAGTTCCTCGTTCTGGTCGGCCCGTCCGGCTGCGGCAAGTCCACCTCGCTCCGCATGCTGGCGGGGCTCGAGGACGTCAACGGCGGCGCCATCCGCATCGGTGACCGCGACGTCACGCACCTGCCGCCGAAGGACCGGGACATCGCCATGGTGTTCCAGAACTACGCGCTGTACCCGCACATGTCCGTCGCCGACAACATGGGCTTCGCGCTCAAGATCGCCGGCGTCAACAAGGCGGAGATCCGCAAGAAGGTCGAAGAGGCCGCGAAGATCCTCGACCTCACCGAGTACCTGGACCGCAAGCCGAAGGCGCTCTCCGGTGGTCAGCGCCAGCGTGTCGCGATGGGCCGCGCCATCGTGCGTGAGCCGCAGGTCTTCCTCATGGACGAGCCGCTGTCGAACCTCGACGCCAAGCTCCGTGTCTCGACCCGTACGCAGATCGCCTCGCTCCAGCGCCGTCTCGGCATCACGACCGTCTACGTCACCCACGACCAGGTCGAGGCCATGACGATGGGCGACCGCGTGGCCGTCCTCAAGGACGGTCTGCTCCAGCAGGTCGACACCCCGCGCAACATGTACGACCGTCCGGCCAACCTCTTCGTCGCCGGCTTCATCGGCTCCCCGGCCATGAACCTGGTCGAGGTCCCGATCGCCGACGGTGGCGTGAAGTTCGGCAACTCGGTCGTGCCGGTGGACCGTGAGGCGCTCTCCGCCGCCACCGACAAGACGGTCACCGTGGGTGTCCGCCCCGAGCACTTCGACGTGGCCGGCGCCGAGTCGGAGCAGGGTCTCGCGGTCACCGTCAACGTGGTGGAGGAGCTCGGCGCCGACGCGTACGTCTACGGCACCGCCAAGGTGGGCGACGACTCCAAGGACCTCGTGGTCCGCGTCAGCGGCCGTGACGTGCCCGAGAAGGGCAGCACGCTGCACGTCGTCCCGCGTTCCGGCGAGACCCACGTGTTCTCCACCTCCACGGGTGCGCGCCTGTCCGACTGAGGCAGCACAACTCCGGGTAATTCACCCAGGTTGACGAAGAGGGCCCCGCAGAGCGCTGCGGGGCCCTCTTCGTTGTCGACAAATACCCCGGCATAACGGTCATTTCGAGTGTTGTGCGTCAACGCGCTGCCCGAGTTTGAGGGCCTCTCCGTCCCCCGAACCGGTGACTAAATGTCGCCATATCCGCACCGAACGCTACCCTCACTCGCGTGAAGCACTCCACCAACCAACAGACACGACGCGGCCACCGGGGCCCCGCCCGCCAGCTCGGCCGCACCATCGCCTTCGTCCTGCCCGTCGTCCTGGTGCTCTCCGGGACCCTCGCGGTCACCCGGGTCAACTGGTCGGGCAACCCCTCGGACTCGGTGCTCACCGCGACCGACGTCTCGAGCGCGGGTGCCGCGAGGAACAGCGCGCCGCGTGCTCCGCAGGACGTGCTGCGCGACCAGCTGCTGACCGAGCTCCAGGAGAAGAACCCGAGCGTCGCGCTCACCCACCTCCAGCAGGCCGTCGACGACCGGCCGTCGCTCGCCCGGCACTGTGCCTCGATCGCCCGTGCGCTCGGTCGTGCGGCGGTTCGTGTGTACGGGCCGACTCGGGCGCAGTCCTATTCGCGGCCCGTGTGCGACACCGCGTTCGCCTCGGGGGTCGCCGCGGCGCACAGCTGACGGTGGGCGCGAGCGCCGGCGCCACTGGGTGGCGCCCGGCGTTGTTGCCGCCGCCCCGTTCGAGGTGCGGTTCGAGGAACACTCCGCTTCCGGACGGTAACGGCTGATTAAGGAACCGTTGCCGACGAATGCCGTGAGCGGGGCGCCGCGTACAGTTCGGGCATGACTGATCCGAACGCCGCGACCCGCCCCGTTCAAGCCGTCGTCCTGGCCGGGGGCCAGGGGTCCCGGCTGCGTCCGTACACCGACGATCGGCCCAAGCCGATGGTCGAGATCCCCGGTACGGGGACGCCGATCATCGGCCACCAGCTTGTCTGGCTGGCCGAGGAGGGTGTGACGGATGTGGTGATCAGCTGCGGGCATCTCGCCGAGGTGCTTCAGGACTGGCTGAAGTCGGCGGATCTTCCTGTGCGGGTCACGACTGTCGTCGAGACGGAGCCGCTGGGGCGGGGTGGCGGTCTGAAGTACGCGGCGGCGCATCTGCCGCATCCGGACAGGCCTTGGTATGCGACGAACGGTGACATCTGGACGCGGTTCTCGCTGCGCGACATGGCCGACTTCCATGCCGAGCGGGACGCTGTGGCGACGCTGGCGCTCGCTCGGCCTCGTCTGCCGTGGGGGGCTGTGCAGACGGACGGCTTTGGGCACATCACGGACTTCATCGAGGCTCCGCCGTCGACGTTCGAGATCAACGCGGGTGTGTATGTGTTCTCGCCCGAGTTTTCCTCGCTGCTGCCAGAGCGCGGCGACCATGAGCGCACGACGTTCCCGCACCTTGCCCGTGAGCGGCGTCTGGCCGGGTTCCCGATTCCGCAGGGGGCGTATTGGCGTGCCATCGACACGGCGAAGGACCTGACGGAGGCCGCGAAGGAACTGGCGGCGCTGGGGCGCTGATGCCTGTGGGGTCGGGGTTCGTCGTCGTGTAGCGCCTGCGGGTGTGGGGTGGGTAAGGGCCGTGCCGGGGGGTGTCCGTCCTCGGTCCGGCGGTTGCTGTACCTCAGAGGGCCGCTGTTCCTTGACGCCGGCCGCTGCGGGCGGACACCCCCCGGCACGTCCCCTTGCCGCCGTACGCGGCCGGCGGGCACTTGGGGGTACGACGACCTGGGCCTCGCCGGTCGTCCGACGCCGCCCGGCGTCAGCGCTACCTCAGCGGCCTGCCCGCGCCCTTCTCAACGCCAGCCCGCGCCGATGGGGCCCACCTCTCTGTCCCCGCCCGCCGAACCGCCCACGCCCTCCAGGCGGCGCAAGCGGCCAAGGGAACTCGCCACTCCCAACCCCGGCCTACGGCCCGTCCCCTTCCCCGGGCAACATCTCTGAACCCAACCGGCGCCAGTAGGCATGGCGCCCCACCCACAGGCGCCGGCTGCCTCTCCGCCCCGGTCCCTCCTCCTTGCCGGCCCACGGATCTCTCAGCCCGCCAGGCGCTCGGGGATCCCCCATCCACACCGGCAGTCCCTCCCCCACACCGGTCCGCACTCTGAGCCCGTGCGAGTGAGCACGAGGGACGGACGGCACCGTCCCGATCTCCAATCACCCAGACTTCTCCTCCTCGCGGGTCCGCACCCTCAGTCGTCGGCGCACGGGGACGAGAGACCTCGCCATCCCTAAGGCCCACCCACCCGCTTCCGCCTAGCCCCCGGCACACCCAGCCCCACTTCCTCCCCGGTCCGCCCCTCAGCCCGTCCGGCGATTGAGGGCGAGGCCCTTTGGGCCGAAGCGGGGGCTGGGGCGGTCGCCCCAGGGGTTCGGAGGGCGGGTGTTGGTGTGGGTGGGGACGGCGATGGGCCCCGGGCGCTGGGTGCGGCCGGGGCCCATGCGGGGTGGGGGGTGGTCAGCCCAGGAGGCCGCCTACCAGGCCCGGTTCTTCCTCCGTGGAGCCGCCCGAGGAGTTGCCGCCCGAGGTGGGCCCTCCGGAGGTGGGGCCGGTGGTCGTGCTGGGGGCCTCGTCGGCGGGAGCCGACTGCTGGGGCGGGGCCTGGCCCTCCGTACCCTGCGTCTGGCTGGGCATACCCGCGCCCGTCGAACCCGTGTCGGCGGTGGCGCCCGGCGTCGTCGCCGCGCCCGACGGGGTGGTCGCACCCGATGTCGCGCCCTGGGTGGGCGAGTTGGAGGCGGACGGCGACTTGTCGTGCTGCCGGTCGGACTCCTCCGGCAAGGGCGAGCCCGGCAGTTCGTTGCGCGGGGCCTCGCCGGGGCCGGGGACCACGACACGGTCGGCGTCACGGACCGCGCCACCGAGCAGGGACCCGACCAGGAGGGTCAGGCCGGTGACGATCGCCGTGATCAGGGCGCCGCGGCGAAGGACGTAGCGGCGCAGCTCCCAGATGTCGGAGCGGGGGCCGAGACGGCGCCAGGCCATGCCCGCCAGACGGCCGTCGATCGAGTAGACGGGGGCGCCGGCGATGATCAGCGGGGACCAGGCGGCGAGGTAGATGATGTCGGGGGCGTCGTAGACCGGGACGCTCTTCCAGCTGACGGTGACCAGGAGCGCGGCGGACAGCAGGGCGCCGACCACCGCGGCCACTCGCTGCCAGCAGCCCAGGACCGTCAGCACGCCCACGATCACCTGGAAGAAGGCGATGACGAGGCCGGAGCCGACGGGGTGTTCGAGGGCGAACTGGCGGAGGGGCTCGGCCACTTCCCAGGGGTGGAGCGTGTTGAGCCACTTGACCATCGAGCCACGCTTGCCGCCGTCGAAGTAGACGGGGTCGCAGAGCTTGCCCATGCCGGCGTAGATGGAGATGAAGCCGAGGAAGACCCGGAGGGGGAGCAGGACGACGCCGAGGTTCATACGGCGGCCGGGGTAGTACGCGTGCCGCGCGGGGTCGTCGGCGCCCGGACGGCGGGACGAGTCGTCGACGTCGTCGTCCGGGCCGTCGGGCTCCTCGTCGACGAAGTCCTCGGCGGCGTACGCGAATTCCTCGTCGTAGGCGCTCTCGACCGTGCGCATGTGGGGCAGCAGCCGGGTCTCGACGGATTCGTGCGTGCGCTGCGCGCCCACGATCGGGGTCTCGACGGTCCGCGCCATCTCGTCCTCGTAGCCGCCGTCGTAACCGACGTCGACGCGCGGGATGACCTGAGTGCCGCCCCCGGCGGGAAGTGGTTCGTCGCCGTGGCGGACGCTGCCGTCCCGCACGGCCTGGAGGAGCCGGTGGGCGCCGGTGTCGTCGGGCGCGGACGTGCCGTTCCAGACGGCGACCCGGCGGCGGGCGCCCGGGGCCGCGCCCGCTCTGCCGGCCGCGTTGACGAGCGGCATCAGGGAGGTGGCCTCGGTGGCGCTCAAGTGCCGTGCGATCCGCGGAGATTTGGTGCGCCGGGCAGACGAACCCAGCAGCACGCGGAAGCTCGCGTGATTGACGATGATCTGCGCCGGATCGCTCGGCACCTTCACCATGCTCAGCGCGGGAGCGTCGTCGTATCCCGACGAACGGTCCCCCGTGGGTGTGCGGGGTGTTCTGGTGTCCACACTCAACTAACCGAGTGACGTGTGGTTAGGACACTGCTTTGACCGGTCCGATCTGTCCGGACCCCGTCAAAGATGCGCAGGTCGCACCACTGTCACCAGAATTAACCCGCACGGGTGACGCCACGGATGTCTGTTCAGACGCGTCGGCCCGCCGCCTCGTAGAGGACGATTCCCGCCGCCACACCGGCGTTGAGGGACTCCGCGCCGCCCGGCATCGGGATGCGGACCCGGAAGTCGCACGTCTCGCCGACCAGGCGGGACAGGCCCTTGCCCTCGCTGCCGACCACGATGACCACCGGGCCGTCGAGGGCCTCCAGGTCCCCGAGTTCCGCCTCGCCGTCGGCCGTGAGACCGACGACCACGATGCCCGCCTTCTTGTACGCCTCCAGGGCGCGGGTCAGGTTCGTGGCGCGGGCGACCGGCGTACGGGCCGCGGTGCCGGCGGACGTCTTCCAGGCACCGGCCGTCATACCCGCCGCACGGCGCTCGGGGACGACGACGCCGTGGCCGCCGAAGGCGGAGACCGAGCGGACCACGGCACCGAGGTTGCGCGGGTCCGTCACACCGTCGAGGGCGACGATCAGCGGGTCCTCGCCCGCGTCGGCCGCGGCGGCGGCGAGGTCCTCGGGGTGGGCGTACTCGTAGGGCGGGACCTGGAGGACGAGGCCCTGGTGGTTCAGGCCGTTCGTCATGCGGTCCAGCTCGGGGCGCGGGGCCTCCATGAGGTTGATGCCGCCGCGGTCGGCGGCGAGCTGGAGGGCCTCGCGGACACGCTCGTCGTTGTCGATGAACTGCTGGACGTAGAGCGTGGAGGCCGGGACGCCCTCGCGCAGCGCCTCGACGACCGGGTTGCGTCCTACGACCATCTCGGACGTGCCCTTGCCGCCACGGCCGCGCGGCGCGGGGCGGCGCGCGGCCTGCTTCGCCTTGGCGGTCGCGATGCGGTTCTTCTTGTGCTTCTTGCGCATCTCGGCGGGCGGCGTCGGGCCCTTGCCTTCGAGACCCTTGCGCCGCTGGCCGCCACTGCCGACCTGCGCGCCCTTCTTGCCGGACATGCGGCGGTTGTTCGCGGCCATGGCCTACCTGTCTGTCGTGGGTGTGTCGTACGTACGTCTATGAAGTGTGCCGCCCGGGGGGTCGGGCGGCACAATCGATCTTCCGGGAGCCGGGGCCGGTCAGCGCGGGCCGAGGCTCCAGCGAGGTCCGTCGGGGCCGTCCTCGATGGCCAGGCCGGACTGCTTGAGCTGGTCGCGGATGGCGTCCGCGGTCGTCCAGTCCTTGCGGGTCCGGGCGGCCTCGCGCTGGTCGAGGACCAGCCGGACGAGGCTGTCGACCACGCCGTGCAGGTCCTCGCCGCGGTCGGACTCGCCCGCCCAGTGGGCGTCCAGCGGGTCCAGGCCGAGGACGCCGAGCATGGCGCGGACCTCGGCGAGGCGGGCCACGGCGGCTTCCTTGTCGTCGGCCGCCAACGCGCTGTTGCCCTGGCGGACCGTGGTGTGGATGACGGCGAGCGCCTGCGGGACACCGAGGTCGTCGTCCATGGCCTCGACGAAGGCGGGCGGCAGCTCTGCGGACGGCTCGACGGCGCCGGCCTTCTCGACCACACGCTGCACGAAGCCCTCGATCCGCGCGAACGCCGACTCGGCCTCGCGCAGGGCCTCCTCGCTGTACTCGATGGTCGAGCGGTAGTGCGGGGTGCCCAGGTAGTAGCGCAGGACGATCGGGCGCCAGGTCTTGACCATCTCGGAGACCAGCACGCTGTTGCCGAGCGACTTCGACATCTTCTCGCCGCTCATGGTGACCCAGGCGTTGTGCACCCAGTACCGCGCGAATTCGTCGCCGAAGGCCTTGGCCTGGGCGATCTCGTTCTCGTGGTGCGGGAAGATCAGGTCCAGGCCGCCGCCGTGGATGTCGAAGGCGCTGCCCAGGTACTTGTGCGCCATGGCCGAGCACTCCAGGTGCCAGCCGGGGCGCCCGCGGCCCCACGGGGTCTCCCAGTCGGGCTCGCCCGGCTTGGTCGACTTCCACATGGCGAAGTCGCGGGCGTCGCGCTTGCCGGCGACGCCCTCGTCGGGCTGGCGCAGGTCGTCGATGTCCTGCCGGGACAGCTCCAGGTACGACGGCCAGGAGCGCACGTCGAAGTAGACGCTGCCGCCGGCCTCGTACGCGTGCCCGCGCTCGATGAGCGTGCGCATCATCTCGACCATCTCGGTGACATGGCCGGTGGCGCGGGGCTCGTAGGTGGGCGGCAGGCAGCCGAGCGCGGTGTAACCGTCGTTGAACGCGCGCTCGTTCTCGTAGCCGATGGACCACCAGGGGCGGCCCTGGTCCGCCGCCTTGTTGATGATCTTGTCGTCGATGTCCGTGACGTTGCGGATGAACGTGACGTCGTAGCCGCGGTACTCGAACCAGCGGCGCATGATGTCGAAGTTCAGGCCGGAGCGGATATGCCCGATGTGCGGTGCTGCCTGCACGGTGGCACCACAGAGGTAGATCGAGACGCAACCCGGCTTGAGCGGGGTGAAGTCACGGATCTGCCGGGCGCTGGTGTCGTACAGGCGAATAGTCACGGGTCCAGGGTAGTCGGCGATGCCCGGTGCCTCGGACGGTTGTGGATAACAGTCAGATCGTGGTCCGCACCACGAGCGCGGTCGCCACGGCCATCAGCCCTTCGCCCCTGCCGGGGAACCCCAGCCCGTCCGTCGTCGCGCCCGACACCGACACCGGCGCGCCGGCCGCCTCCGAGAGGATCTTCTGCGCCTCGTCGCGCCGCTTGCCGATCTTCGGGCGGGGGCCGACGACCTGGACGGCGACGTTGCCGATGCGGAAGCCCGCCTCGCGCACGATCCGGGCCGCCTCGGTGAGGAGTACGACGCCGGAGGCGCCCGACCACTCGGGGCGCCCGGTGCCGAAGTGCTGCCCCAGGTCGCCGAGGCCGGCCGCCGAGAACAGCGCGTTGCACGCGGCGTGCGCGACGACGTCCGCGTCGGAGTGGCCGGCGAGTCCGGGGCCCTCGCCCTCCCATTTCAGGCCGGCGCACCACAGCTCGCGGCCCTCTTCGAAGGCGTGGATGTCGGTGCCGATGCCCACCTGGGGCAGCGGCTCGGGCTGCTCAGAAGCCATCGTTCAGCCTCCGGCGCGCCAGGACCGCCTCGGCCAGGACCAGGTCCAGCGGGCGGGTGACCTTGAAGGCCTCCTCGTGGCCCGGGACGACCACGACGGTGGGGCCGAGCTGCTCGACCATGCTCGCGTCGTCGGTGACGTCGTCCGTCACCGTCTCGTGGGCACGGACCAGCGTGGCGCGGTCGAAGCCCTGCGGGGTCTGCACGGCACGCAGTCGGGCGCGGTCCGGGGTGGCCACGACCGGTTCGGGTGCGCCGGGCGCCCGCGCGGGCTCGACCTCCTTGACCGTGTCCGCGAGCGGCAGCGCGGGCACCACGGCCGGCGCTCCGTCGCGTACGGCCTCGATGACGGCGTCCACGGTGTCCACCGGCACCAGTGGGCGCGCCGCGTCGTGCACCAGGACGATGTCGAAGTCCGGCGGCAGCGCGTCCAGGCCGAGCTTGACGGACTCCTGGCGGGATTCACCGCCGGGGACCACCAGGAAGTCGGTGCGCTCGGGCAGGGCGTGCGCGTCGAGCATGCTCTTGACCTCGGAGGCGCCGTCGGGCGGGGCGACGACGACCACCAGGGAGACGGCACGGGACGCGGCCATCGCGCGGACGGCGTGGATGAGCATGGGAGTGCCGTTCAGCGCGCGAAGTGCCTTGGGCGCGCCCGGACCGAGGCGTACGCCCCTTCCGGCGGCCGGAATCACCACGGCCGTACGGGCTGCGCTGTGGGTTTCCGAGGGCGAAGGGCGCGAATCGTCAGACATCGGTTCCTGTCAGGTTTGTGTGCTCGGCCTAGTTGGGTATGGCCCTGGGGGTGCCCCCTGCTCGACTGATTCGAGAGCTTGGGGGAGTGCCGGGCACGAGTCTTGACCGGACCCTTCCGTGACAGTCGGTCGAGCCTGCTGCCGGGCCCGGCACGTCAAGTATCGGGGGCACCCCCGAGACAGGCCTGCGGAGCAGATGGAACAGCGCCCGCGAGCGAACATGCCGCAGCGCCCGGCGACAGGAAATACGTCATCGGGCACCGCGGCACTTTTTAAAGCCATACAGCAGTGTGCTGAATGAACTGAGGCGGATGAAACCGCGTCAGGACGCGAGAACCTCGTCGAGCAGGGCCTCGGCCTTGTCCTCGTTGGTGTTCTCCGCGAGGGCGAGCTCGCTCACCAGAATCTGGCGGGCCTTGGCGAGCATGCGCTTCTCACCGGCGGAGAGTCCGCGCTCGCGCTCACGACGCCACAGGTCACGCACGACTTCCGCGACCTTGATGACATCGCCGGAGGCGAGCTTCTCCAGATTTGCCTTGTAACGACGCGACCAGTTCGTGGGCTCCTCGGCGTACGGCGCGCGCAGCACCTCGAAGACCCGGTCCAGCCCGTCCTGACCGACCACATCACGCACGCCGACGAACTCCGCATTGTCCGCTGGCACACGTACCGTCAGGTCACCCTGGGCGACCTTCAGCACCAAGTAGGTCTTGTCCACGCCTTTGATCTGGCGAGTTTCGATGGCCTCGATCAGCGCGGCCCCGTGATGGGGATAGACCACGGTGTCGCCAACCTTGAACGTCATGTGACAGGTACCCCTTCCGTGGCTATCCAGGGTAACACGGAAACTGCGGGTTCTGAATGGCGTTTTCGCAGGTCAGGGCATATCTCGGGGCTTGACAACTCCAACAGGAACGTGCTTCGCGGGCCGACCGGAAGAAGGTATTCGCAGGTGGGAGCGGCTCTGCGGACACAGGGAAACGCGTACGTTACACACATCCGGCGGCACCTCCGAGTGGTCGAACGTACACAAATGTCCGGTTCCAAGTGTGCGACTTCCGCTACTCCGTTCGGCGTCCCGAGTCGGGTCCCGGACGAATCCCGGAATTGATCACAGCCAGGTCGGACAGCATGGCCGGTGATCAATTTCCGGAGCGTCGCGCATTCCTTCACGGAGATTTTGCGCAGGTGCTTGCGAGGGGCTTATGTGAATGACGGACGAGCGGCCGGGCAATGTGACTCCCGGGCCGCTTGTGGGTGAAGAGACGGGGTTGGAAGAGGGACTTCGACAGCTGTTCGGCCTGTGAGGGGAGGGTCGGGTGCGGTCGCGCGGGAACGGCTCGGTAACCTAAGGCCGCTGACAGACACTTAGGGCGGCTTTACGCGCCCCCCGTTCGAGTCAAGGAGTTGCCGCCGCCGTGAGCAGCAGCCTTCGACGCGGCGCACTCGCTGCCGCCGCCCTCGCGTTCTCGATCACCTCGCTCGCCGCGTGCGCCGCAGGAAACGACGCCCAGACGCTGCAGATCAAGCCGGACAACGCGGCCACCAGCGTCGGCGACATCAAGATCCAGAACGCTCTCGTCATCACCCAGCCCGACCTGGAGTCGACCGGACCGGCCGCGATCTCCGCGACCCTGTTCAACTCCGGCAAGACGGCCCAGACGCTCGACGCGATCAAGGTGGACGACACCGACAAGACCGCCGAGCTCAAGGCCGCCAAGGGCGGCAGCCTGACCATCCCGGCCGGCGGCCGGCTGATCATCGGCGGCAAGGACAACGCCTCCGCGGTGCTGTCGAGCAGCCGTGAGGCCGTCCGCGACGGCAACGCGCAGAAGATCACCTTCACCTTCAGCGAGACCGGTGACGTGAGCCTGCGCGCCTTCGTGGTGCCCGCCGAGAGCTACTTCGAGGGCTGGGGCCCGACCGAGGTCCCGGCCGCGCCGGAGACGGCGTCCTCGCCGACGGGGACCCCGACCGGCACTCCGAACGCCGGCGCCGAGGCCACGCCGAGCGGTGGTGCCTCCGCGGGCTCCTCGGAGACCCCCGGTGCCGGGACCGAGGGCGGTCAGGGTGCCGGCACGGCGACCCCGACGGACGCCGCCTCGCAGTCGTCCGCCGGTCACTGACCGGCTGACGGCGCCCGCATCGCCGTAGAGACGGCTCCACAGCTGTGGACGAAGGGCGGGGCCCCGGAAATCCGGGGCCCCGCCCTTCGTCTTGTCTTCTCCCCGCGGTCTACGGCTCGAACTTGTAGCCGAGGCCGCGGACCGTGACCAGGTAGCGCGGGGCGCCCGGGTCCGGCTCGATCTTGGCGCGCAGGCGCTTGACGTGGACGTCGAGGGTCTTGGTGTCACCGACGTAGTCGGCACCCCAGACCCGGTCGATGAGCTGCATCCGGGTCAGGACCCGGCCCGCGTTGCGCAGGAGCATCTCCAGGAGGTCGAACTCCTTGAGAGGCAGGTCGACCTTGGAGCCGGAGACCGTGACCACATGGCGGTCCACGTCCATGCGGACCGGGCCCGCCTCCAGCGCGGCCGGGGTGACCTCCTCGGGCTCGCCGCGGCGGCGCAGGACGGCCCGGATACGGGCGACCAGCTCGCGTGAGGAGAACGGCTTGGTGACGTAGTCATCGGCTCCTATTTCCAGGCCGACAACCTTGTCGATCTCGCTGTCCTTGGCGGTGACCATGATCACCGGCACGTTGGAGCGACCGCGCAGCTGACGGCAGACCTCCGTGCCCGGCAGGCCGGGCAGCATCAGGTCGAGGAGGACGAGATCGGCGCCGTTGCGCTCGAACTCGTCGAGTCCGTCGGGCCCGGTGGTCGCGACGGCGACCTCGAAGCCCTCCTTGCGGAGCATGTACGACAGGGCGTCGGAGAAGGACTCCTCGTCCTCGACGACGAGCACTCGGGTCACGGAAGGACCTCCGGGGCGGAAAGCGTTTCGTACGCGGGTGAGTCGGGGGAAGTGGGGGAATTCGATAGTGCGGACTGCCCGGCCTCGTCGTCGAGATCGGGGTGCTGCTGAGCACGGTCGCGGGCCGCACCCGCCTCCGGCAGCCGCAGGGTGAACGTGGAGCCCTGTCCCTCGGAACTCCACACCGTGACCTCCCCGCCGTGCGAGGCGGCCACGTGCTTGACGATCGCGAGACCGAGGCCGGTGCCACCTGTGGCACGGGAACGGGCCGGGTCGACGCGGTAGAAGCGCTCGAAGATGCGCTCCTTGTCCTTGTCCGAGATGCCGATGCCCTGGTCGGTCACGGCGATCTCGATGTGGTCCCCGCCCGGCGCGGTGAGCCGGCGTGCGGCGATGCCGACGCGGGTACGGGCGGGCGAGTAGTTGACGGCGTTCTCGACGAGGTTGCCGAGCGCGGCGGCCAGCTGGCCCCGGTTGCCCCAGATGCTGAGGTCCTCGGTGCCGCCGGCGGCCATGTTGATCTGCTTCGTGCCGGCGGCGTGCCGGCAGCGGTCGATCGCCTCGGCGACGAGCTCGTCCACGCGGACGGGCTCGGCGTCCTCCAGCGGGTCGTCGTTCTGCACCCGGGAGAGGTCGATGAGCTCCTGCACCAGGTTGGTGAGCCGGGTCGCCTCGATCTGCATGCGCCCGGCGAAGCGCTCCACGGCCTCGGGGTCGTCGGAGGCGTCCATGACCGCCTCGGACAGCAGGGAGAGCGCGCCGACCGGTGTCTTCAGCTCATGGCTCACGTTCGCGACGAAGTCGCGCCGTACCGCCTCTATGCGCCGGGCCTCGGTGAGGTCCTCGACGAGGAGCAGTACGAGCCGGGAGCCGAGGGGGGCCACCCGGGCGGAGACGGCGAGGGCCTCGCCGCGGCCGGTGCCGCGCCGGGGCAGGTCCAGCTCGACCTGCCGTATCTCGCCGTCGCGCCGGGTGTCCCGGGCCATCTGGAGCATGGGTTCGACGGAAAGCTTGCCGCCGCGCACCAGACCGAGGGCGTACGCCGCCGAGCTGGCCTTGACGACGGCGTCCCCTTCGTCGAGGACCACCGCCGAGGAGCGCAGCACCGACAGGACCGTGTCCACGCCGGGCGGCAGGACCGGGTCGGTGTGCAGGGAGGTCCGGGTGGGTCGTTTCAGGTCGCGTTCGCTCCAGCGGAACGCCAGCATGGCGATCACGCCGGTGAGAACCCCGGCGATCGCTGCCGCTGCGGCGACCGCCGCGTTCACGTCCATGCACCCAGGTTAGGCATGGCCAGGGCTGTGCCCACAGCCGTCGGAGTGCGAGCTCGAACACTCGTCGCCCAGAGTTCACCTTGGAGCCAGTGTTGGTTCATTTGGGGTGGCGGAAACGGACGCGTAGAGACCGGATGGTGGGGGCGTGGGGTTCGCACGGCCAGTTCAGCGCGTAGATCACACAGTCGGTTTAGCGTAGAGGCGCGAGATCGCACTGGCGGTTTCACGACAGTCCGACTGTCGTTTTCGCGACGGTCTTACTGTCGGAGGTGATGACGGTAAGACTGCCTGTCCGACGACAGGACCGGTGGTCGGCTCGGACGACGGGACCGGTGGTCGGTGGTCGGAGAGGGCCGGTGGTCGACACATACGGCGGCCACGGCCATGGAACTGCCGGTCGGACGGCAGTCTCCTGGCGCCCGGAACCCCCCGAGGCATACGTAAGAGAGGGACCCTGATGCGGGACGCGTACCACGAGGAACTGGACTCGATCGGCGACAGTCTGGTGGAGATGGCCCGGCTGGTCGGGTCGGCGATCGGGCGCGCCACGGCGGCGATCCTCGACTCCGACCTGAAGCTGGCCGAGAGCGTGATCGAGGGTGACGAGAAGGTCGACGACCTTCAGCACGACCTGGAGGCCCGGGCCATAGCCCTGCTGGCACGCCAGCAGCCGGTGGCCACGGACCTGCGGATAGTGGTCACCTCGCTGCGCATGTCGGCGGACCTGGAGCGCTCGGGCGACCTGGCCCAGCACGTGGCGAAGCTCACGCGGCTGCGCTACCCGGAGCGTGCGATTCCGCAGGACCTGCACGCCACCATCCTGGAGATGGGCCAGCTCGCGCAGCGGCTGATGGCGAAGGCGGCCGAGGTGATCATCACCAAGGACGTCGATCTGGCGATGCAGCTGGAGCAGGACGACGACGCGATGGACCTCCTCCACCGCACGCTCTTCCAGCACCTGATGGACGAGCGCTGGAAGCACGGCATCGAGACGGCGGTCGACGTGACGCTGCTCGGCCGCTACTACGAGCGGTACGCCGACCATGCGGTGGCGGTGGCGAAGCGGGTGGTCTATCTGGTGACGGGTGAGCACGCGGACGAGCTCCAGCAGGACATCCAGCCCGACATCCAGCCGGTTTCGGGGGTGGAGGGGGCGTAGGTCCCTTCGGTTTCGCCGGGCTCTTCGGTCTCGCCGGGCTCTCGGTCTCGCCGGGCTCTCGGTCTCGCCGGGCTCTCGGTTTCGCCGGGCTGTTCGATTCCTCTTGGTCCCTCAGGTCCTTCGGGTCCTGGGGGATCTTGGGTTTTGGTGGCATTGGCACCCGGTGGGGAGCCCCGGGGCGGGGGCTCCGGTGGCCGTATGCCCGTTCGAGCGAGGCCCGTGTGGGGTCGTGAGCGGGCTCGCGGAGAGCTGTTCGGGGCGCGGGCAAGCCTCTGTGCGCCGTTGATGCGCCCAGCGGGGCGGGCATGGAATGGGCACAGGCACCAGCCTCGAGGAGGGACCATGGCCGAATCCCCCAGTACTCCCGGCACCACGCCCGACCCCACCCAGGAACTCCCGACCGAGCAGTCCGCCGACATCAGGAGCCTCCCGCTCTTCGGCGCGTGCGGCTGCGGCTCGGGCTGCGGGTGCGGGTGCCAGTCGGGGAACCCTTGCCAGTGCGGGTGAAAGTGAGGGCGCAGGACACGGAGGTCTGTGGCGTACGGCGCGGCGGGTGTCGTGGGACGCCTCGGACGCGGTGGCCGCGGTAGATCTCGTACGACGGTGAGGGCCTCGGGGCGGATGACGTGCCGGGGCCCTTCGCTGTGCGCGGCGGCGGCTGCGGCGCCGGCTGACCTTGCTGCCGGCGGGGCCTAGTCCGAGACGATGCAGGCGAAGGCTGTGACGGTGACGCCGGGTTCCAATTCGGCCTCGGCCTCGGCTTCGGCTTCGGCTTCGGCGTGGAAGTCGGAGACGTCGCGGTCCGGGTCGATGGACGGCGTGGGCGTCGGCAGGGCTGTCACGGGGCACTCCGGAGGGCTCGATGACGATGACGAGGACGAGGCCGAGGCCGACGGCTCGGGACGCGGACCCGACGTCGGCTCGATCCCGTCATTGATCGACTCGGTGAACGCCCAGCCGGCAACAACCAGCACGAGCCAGCCCCCGGCCAGCCATGCCTTCACCCGCCCCCTCATCCCGCCCTCCCCCAGCACCGGTAGCCCCGTGAGCACCGGTAGCCCCGTGGCAAGCGGCCAGTCTGTCCAGGGCTCGGCACCGGACACAAGCGCACCGCTCGAAGCCGGCCACCATGCCAGGGCCGAGTTATCGGCGATCTGCTGTTACTCACTTTCGGGTGACGGCCCGATCCCTCGCGGGGTGGCGTGCCGTGGCGGGGAGGCGTCACAGCCCAACGCCCGCAAGGCCTCCCGGCCCGCCGGCACGTCAACGCATGGCCATAGACGGCATATATGGATGTTGCAGCCGAGAGTCATAGAAATATGGGCAACAGGTAACAGACGTGATGCCTTCTCCTGAATTCCTCCACGACGTGGACAAGGTGTGCGTGCGGCCAGCCGGCCGCCACTTCACACCGCACCTACTCCCCGGCAGCCCGAGCTGCCGCCCGGAGAAGGTGTCCGCACCATGGGAGACCCCTTGTCCGCTTCCGCTTCTGTCAGCGCCCGCCGTCTCGCCGCCGCCGCGCTCGCCGCCGGCGCTCTGGTCTCGGTCGTCACGCTGCCGGCGTCCGCCGCCGACCACCCCCGTCACGAGCGGCCGAAGGTGCAGATCTCGGACGTCCAGTACGACTCCCCGGGCCGTGACGACCGCTCCAACCGCTCCCTGAACCGCGAGTGGGTGGAGATCACCAACACCACCCGCCACACCGTCAACCTCGACGGCTGGACCCTCGAGGACGAGGACGGTCAGACCTACACCTTCGACCACTACCGCCTGGAAGGCCGCGCCACGGTCCGCGTCCACACCGGCTACGGCCGCGACACCGACAGCGACCTGTACCAGGACAGCCGCCGCTACATCTGGGACAACCGCTCCGACACCGCCACCCTCCGCAACGACCGCGGACGCTTCATCGACAACGAGTCCTGGGGCTACGACCGCCACCACGGCGGCCACCACGGCGGCTACCGCCGCTGACCTCGACACCACACGCGTGAACTGAACGCGTCCCCCACTCACCGACCGACCACGAAGCGCGCCCGGCCTCCCGAGCCGGGCGCGCTTTGTGCATGGGATGACCTGAGGAGCGACAGCATCAAGCCCCTCACCGCCAGGGAAACCGCAGGTGAGGGGCTTGATGGTTTCGACTTACTTCTTCTTGCCCTGGTTCTTGACCGCCTCGATCGCTGCCGCGGCCGCTTCCGGGTCGAGGTACTTGCCGCCCGGGGTGACCGGCTTGAAGTCGGCGTCGAGCTCGTAGTAGAGGGGGATGCCCGTCGGGATGTTCAGGCCCGCGATGTCGGCGTCGGAGATGCCGTCGAGGTGCTTGACCAGGGCGCGGAGGCTGTTGCCGTGGGCCGCGACCAGGACCGTGCGGCCGGCGAGCAGGTCCGGGACGATGCCGTCGTACCAGTAGGGGAGCATGCGGACGACGACGTCCTTCAGGCACTCCGTGCGGGGGCGCAGCTCCGGCGGGATCGTCGCGTAGCGCGGGTCGTCCGACTGGGAGAACTCCGTGCCGTCCTCAAGCGGCGGCGGCGGGGTGTCGTAGGAACGGCGCCACAGCATGAACTGCTCCTCGCCGAACTCGGCGAGGGTCTGCGCCTTGTCCTTGCCCTGGAGCGCGCCGTAGTGGCGCTCGTTCAGGCGCCACGAGCGGTGGACCGGGATCCAGTGGCGGTCCGCGGACTCCAGCGCCAGCTGGGCCGTGCGGATCGCGCGCTTCTGGAGGGACGTGTGGACCACGTCGGGGAGGAGGTCGGCGTCCTTCAGGAGCTCGCCACCGCGGACTGCCTCCTTCTCGCCCTTCTCGTTGAGGTTCACGTCCACCCAGCCGGTGAACAGGTTCTTCGCGTTCCACTCGCTCTCGCCGTGGCGGAGGAGGATCAGCTTGTACGGTGCGTCGGCCATGCCTCAGAGCGTAATCGACGCATTCGGCCCCCAGGCCGCCCGCCCAGCAGGCGGACAGTTGACGGGATCTGTTAATTGAGTGGCCCGCCCCGGCCCCGCGTTTGTAAGTTGCGGATGCCTTCTTGGCTACTTACATCCGCTGCCGGTGTCCGGCTACATCCGTGGGGACCCCTATGCCACTCGCCGCCGTGCGACGCGCCACCCGAGAGACCGTCGCCGGGCTTCCCCGCGAGTTCTGGTGGCTGTGGACCAGCACCCTGGTCAACCGGCTCGGCGCATTCGTCGCCACCTTCATGGCGCTGTACCTCACCCTCGACCGCGGCTACTCCGCCTCCTACGCCGGTCTCGTCGCCTCCCTCCACGGGCTCGGCGGCGTCGTCTCGTCGATCGGCGCCGGCGTCATGACCGACCGGCTCGGGCGGCGGCCGACCCTGCTGGTGGCCCAGGCCTCCACCGCCGTGTCGGTCGCCGTGCTCGGGTTCGTGCACCACCCCGTCGCCATCGCCGCGGTCGCCTTCGTCGTCGGCGCCGCCTCCAACGCCTCCCGGCCCGCCGTGCAGGCGATGATGGCAGACATCGTGCGGCCCGAGGACCGGGTGCGCGCCTTCTCCCTCAACTACTGGGCCATCAACCTCGGCTTCGCCGTCTCCTCCATGGCCGCCGGGTTCATCGCCGAGGTCAGCTACCTCGCCGGGTTCCTGATCGAGGCCGGCATGACGGCCGTCTGCGCGGTCGTGATCTTCGTGAAGCTGCCCGAGTCCCGGCCCGAGAAGTCGGACACGGGCAAGGGCGAGCAGGAGGTCGGGCTCGGGACCGTCCTGCGCGACGGGCGTTTCATGGCCGTCGTCGGGCTGTCATTCCTCGTCGCCCTCGTCTTCCAGCAGGGCTCGGTCGGTCTGCCGATCGCGATGGGCGACGCCGGGTTCTCGCCCGCCGACTACGGCCTCGCCATCGCCATCAACGGCATCCTGATCGTCGCGCTCCAGATCCCGGTCACGCGGTTCATCGAACGCCGGGACGCGGGGCGGATCCTCATCGTGTCGTCCCTGCTCGCCGGCTACGGCTTCGGCCTCACCGCGTTCGCCGGCTCGGTCGGCGTCTTCGCGCTGACGGTGTGCGTCTGGACGCTCGGCGAGATGCTCAACGCCCCCACCCAGACCGGCCTCGTCGTCCGCCTCTCCCCCGCCCACGGCCGCGGCCGCTACCAGGGCATGTACACCCTCTCCTGGGCCGTCGCCGCCCTGGTCGCCCCCCTGATGTCCGGCTTCGTCATCGACCACCTCGGCGCCGAGTGGCTGTGGGGGCTGTGCGCGCTCGTGGGGACGGCGGCGGCGATCGGGTACGGCGCCCTGACCCGCTACGTCGGGGCGGAGTCCCCGGCGATCAAGGAGACGGTGGAGATCACGAAGAGCGCGGAGACCGACGTCAGCCCCGTCCCCGGTACGGAGCCCGACGTCCGTACCGCCTGACAACGCACCCTCTGCCTGCCCGTCTCCCTGCTGAGTCCGCGCTCCACGGGGTATACAAGGAGGCGCGGTACGGGGGCCGTTGGGGCCGCTGGGGTGGGAGACGGGCATGACCGACAGTTCCGGGTTGATCTTCGTCAGCCATGCCGGGCACGACGGCCAGTGGGCGGAGTGGGTGGCCTGGCACCTCAGGGAGGCCGGGTACGAGATCGAACTCGATCTCTGGCACTGGCGCACCGGCGAGGACTTCGTGAAGAAGATGAACGAGGCGCTGGAACGGGCCTCCGCGGTCGTCGCCCTGTTCTCCCCGCAGTACTTCGCCCCGGGCCGGTACACGGAGGAGGAGTGGACCGCCGCGCTGGCCGGCCGGGACCGTTTCGTGCCGTTGGTGGTCGAGCCTTTGGAGGTCGGGCAGTTGCCCGCGATCCTCCGGCCGCGTATTCGCCGTGAGCTGCATGACCTGGAAGAGGCAACGGCTCTCGAAGCCCTGCTGGAAGCGGTGCGCGGGCGGGAGATCCCGACGACCTCGCCGGCCTTCCCCGGGAAGGCGGGCAAGGGGACGAAAAGCGCCAAGCGCTCCGGGCCGGCGGCACCTCAGGGGCTCCAGCCCCGCTTCCCCTCCGCCCTCCACGACCCCGCCGTGTGGGACGTACGACAGCGGGGGCGCAACCCGCACTTCACCGGCCGCGACGAGATCATCGAGAGGGTGCGCCGAGGTCTGCTCGGCGAACGCCGGGCCGCGGTACGGGTGCTGCACGGACCGGGCGGGGTCGGCAAGACCCAGATGGCCCTGGAGTACGCGCACCGCTTCGCCGGGCAGTACGACCTGGTGTGGTGGGTCGACGCCGAGCAGCCCGAGCAGGTGCCAGCCCGGTACGCGGAACTCGCGGCCCGCGTCGACGTGGCCAAGCCGGACGCCGGTGCCGAGATCAACGCCCGGTACGCCCTGGAGTACCTGCGCACCAGCGACCGGTGGCTCATCGTCCTGGACAACGCCGAGGACCCGCGGCAGCTGCGCACCTGGTTGCCGGAGGGCTCCGGCCATGTGCTCATCACTGCGCGCGACCCGGCCTGGAGCAAGGTCGTGCCGGGTCTCGCCCTGGGGGTGTTCAGCCGCGAGGAATCGCTCGGCTACCTCAACCGTCAACTGCCCACGCTCAGCTCCGGGACGGCGGACGCGCTGGCCGACGCCCTCGGCGATCTGCCGCTCGCGCTGGCGCAAGCCGCAGGCGCGCTCGGCGAGGGGACACCGCCCGACCACTACCTCCAGCTGCTCAGGACCAACACCGCCGAACTCCTCAACGACGGGGAGGTCTACGACTATCCGGTCTCGGTGGCGGCCACCGTCACGATCGCCGCCGAACGCTTGGACGCGGGCCGTCCGGAGGCGGCGGCGCTGCTGCGCCTGGCGGCGTTCCTCGGGCCCGAGCCCATCCCGACGAAGTGGCTCGTCGAGGCCCGCGGGGCGCTGACCAGCGTGCCGGGGGACCCGAACGACTTCCGCTGGCCGAGAAACGCGCTCCAGCCGCTCGCCCAGTACGGGCTGGCGGTGGTCGGGCCCGACGTGTTCCAGGTGCATCGGCTCACGCAGGCGGTGGTGCGCCATGCCAGTGCCGAGCAGGCCGGAGGGCCGGTGCAGGATGTGGCTGCGCTGCTGGCCACCCTTGATCCCGGCGATCCGGAACTGCCCGAGACGTGGCCGGAGTGGGCATCGCTCACCCAGCACCTGACGGCGACGCTGGACGCGATCATCGGCAGGGCCGAGTTGCGGCCGAAGTTGCTGAAGGCCGCCATTTACCTCGTACGCAACGCGCAGCCCGATGCGTCCCACCACCTCGCCGAGACCCTGCACAGGACCTGGAGGGCCTCTCTGGGTGAGGACGACCCCGACACGCTGCGCGCGGCACAGCTTGTGGCCGTGGCCCTGAACGACATGCAGAGGTACGAAGAGTCGCTGCCACTCATCGAGGACCTCCTGGAGAGACGGCGCAGAGTGCTTGGGGAAGAGCATCCCGACACGCTGAGCTCGACCCACGATCTCGGCGTCATCCTGGGCGGGCTGGGCAGAGAGGCCGAGGCGTACACCATCCTCCGGGACGTGGTGGCACGTCGCGAAGAAGCCCTGGGCGAGAACCACATCGATGCCCTACGATCCGTCGCCAATTACGGGTTCTCCCTGATGCAAGTCGAACGTCTCGACGAAGCCCACCAGGTGCTGACGGACGCCCTGGCCCGATACCGGCGTGCTTTGAATGAGGACCACCCTGCTGCCCTCGACGCTTCAAGCTACTTGGGCCTCGTCCTGTCTCATCTCGGCAGACACGTCGAGGCCCTGCACGTCCATTCGGAAGTCCTGACGCGGCGTCGACAGTTGCTGGGCGACAGGCACGAGGACACGATCCTCAGCGCCTCAAACCTCGCCAGGGCTCTCATCGACACCGGTCAGTACGCCAGGGCGGAGCCACTCCTGCGGTCAACAAGAACCCGCGCCCGGGAATCCCTCGGAAACGACCACCGCCTGTACAGCAACCTCACACTCGAGCTGGCCGACGCCCTGCACCGACAGGGCAAAACCCACGACGCCCAGCGCCTGCGCGCCTCCCTCAACCGGAAGAAGCTCCCGAAGAAACGCCCCCGCTGACCTCACGGATGCATCCGCGCCCCCTTGATCACCTTGTCCACCCCGTTCCGCGGCCCGTACACCGCCAGCCCCACCAGATCCAGCTCCCCCGTGGTCACGGCCCGGACCGCCGCCCGGTTGTCGCGGTCGTTGCCGGTCGTGAAGAGGTCGGAGGTGAAGAGGGCGCGCGGGAGGGAACGGGAGATCACACGCGCGTGGGCTGCGCTCAGCGTCTCCTTCGAGGCCTCGAAGACCAGGACCGGCTGGCGGAACATCGGTAGATAGGGGACGCCGTCCGCGTCCTCGTAGGGGTCGCCGATCACCTCAGGGACCTGCGTTCCCAGGCCGCTGACCAGGAACGCGGTGACATTCAGGCGCTGCCAGGGCTCCAGGTCCTCGCGCAGCAGGACGGCGATCTTGGTGTCGAATCGGATCGGTTCGTTGCTCATGGACCGAGACTGCCGGGCGCCGTACGACAGCGTCTTGTACGTTCTTTGCATGGCACCGCAGCGTGATGTCTCCGCGTGGCGCCCGCACGTCCCGGGCGTCGTGGAGGTGTTCCACGCCCATTTCACCGAGTACGCGTATCCGATGCATGTGCATGGGGCCTGGACGCTGCTCATCGTCGACGACGGCGCCGTACGGTACGACCTGGAGCGCCATGAGCACGGCACGCCGCTCGACACGGTGTCCCTGCTGCCTCCGCACGTCCCGCACAACGGCTCCCCCGCCACCCCGGACGGCTTCCGCAAGCGGGTGCTCTATCTCGACAGCACGCGGCTCGGCGAGGACCTGATCGGGCCGGCGGTGGACTCCCCCGACCTCCGGGACCCGGTGCTCCGGCAGCGCGTGGGGCAGCTGCACGCCGCACTTGGCCACCCCGGCGACGAGTTGGAGGCGGAGAGCAGGCTGACCCTCGTCGGAGAGCGGCTGCGCGAGCACTTGCGGGCGCGGTCGGTCGCCGGGGAGCGACGTGACCCCGCCCTCGCCCGCGAGCTCCGTGAGCTCCTGGACGCACGTGTCGCCCAGGGCCTCACCCTCGACGAGGCCGCCCGGCTGCTGCACGCCCATCCCGCCCACCTGGTACGGGCGTTCAGCACCGCCTTCGGCATCGCCCCGCACCAGTACCTCAACTCCCGCCGCGTCGAGAGCGCCCGCGCCCTGCTGCTGGGCGGGGCGAGCCCGGCCGAGACGGCGACCGCGACCGGGTTCTACGACCAGGCCCATCTGACACGGCACTTCAAGAGGTTGGTCGGCGTGCCTCCGGGGCGCTATCGCGGCAGCGCGCGCTGAGCGTCGTACAGGTTGGGCGGGTGCACGGCGTCCGTCGTGCCGTACAGCTCCAGGCGGGAGTGCAGGTCGCCGGTGAAGTCGGGGACGTCGATCTGGTCGAACTCCCTGACCTCGTTGAGGCCGACGGTGGCGGAGTACGGGGCCAGGCCGTCGAGGCGGATCATGCCCGCACGGGCGTTGGTGACCCGGACGTTCCAGTGGGTGAAGCGGGCGCCGAACAGCGGGCCGGCGCTCGCGTCGCCGCCGTGGCGGCCGTTGTTGTCGACGGTGATGTCGGTGCGGACGTTGGCGAAGGGCAGGCCGCGGTGGCTGTCGAAGGTGCCCATGCGCATGTCGCCGCGTGACCAGACGTTGTAGGAGGACAGGCCCTCGACGTTGATGCCGTGCAGCTGGGTGCCCGAGGGGGCCGGGGTGGTGCGGGCCTCGATCGTGAAGTCCTCGATCAGGTTGTCGTGGGAGCCCTCGCGGCAGAAGTAGGGGTGGTGGCTGCCCCGGCCCGCCACGCGCGTGCGCCGGAGCGTGCAGGCGGAGGCCGCGACCAGGCCGAAGCCGTTGTCGACGTGGCGGACGGTCACGTCGTCGGCCCAGCAGTCGTACGCGCACTGGAAGACGACGCCGTTGTAGCCCTTGTCGAGGAGGTGCGGCTGCTGCGGGGTCTCCACGGCCTCCAGGGTCAGGCCCTCCACGCCCGATCCGGTCAACTCGTCCACGTGGGTCGTCAGTCGCGGGTCCCATTCGGGACGTACGTCGAGCGGGAGCGGGCGTTCGAGGGTGACCTTTCGGCCCTTCACGGCGGTGATGCGCACCGGCCACTCGTAGGGGACGTACGAGGTCAGCTTGGTCTTGTCGTCCCAGGTGTACGCCTCGGGGCCCGGCCCGCCGCCGGACATGTGCTCCAGGAGGGTGTGGCCGGCGTCGTCGGAGAGGCGGAGCAGGACCAGGGCGCCGGGGCGCAGTGCCGAGGGGTCCGCGACCGTCACTGTCCAGGAGCCCTGGCGGGCCGGGGCGACGGTGGTGAGCGGACGCCACTCGTCGCGCCGGTTGCCGGTCCAGCCCTCGAAGGGCCACGCCTTCGCCCTGATCGCGGCGACGAGGGAGTCCCAACGGGCCGTCGGTGCCAGCCAGATGAGGCCGCCGGCCCAGGACCAGGACGACTTGTCGCCGCCGTAGCGGGAGCCGTAGGGGCCGATCAGTTCGGTGAGGTTGCGGGTGGCGTACAGCTTGGTGCGGGTGCTGCCGGCGCCGCGGAGGACCACGTTCGAGTGGCCGATACGGATGACGTCGTCGATGCGGAACGTGCCGGGCGGGATGGTGACCGTGCCACCGCCGGCCCTTCCGGCGGCGGCGATGGCACGGTTGATCGCGGGGGCGGAGTCGGTCGTTCCGTCGGCCACGGCGCCGAAGTCCCGTACGTCGGCGATGACTCGGGGCTGGGGGAAGCGGCGCGCTCCGCCTCGGTGGCCGGCCCGGCCTATGTAGGGGATCTGGGGGTGGGTGTACGGGGTGCTGTTGAACTCTCGCCATATGGGCGGGACTTGGGGCGCCGCGTGGGCCGCAGCTCCGGTGGAGCGGGGTTTCGCGGTGGCCGCGTGTGCGACGCCCGCTGTCGTCGCGCCGAGCGCCACGGCCGTGGCTCCGCCGAGCAGGGTCCGTCTGGTGAGATGCGCGTTGCCCATGTCCGTACGCCCTCCATGCGGCTTTTCATGGATGTGAACGTCGTTCAGAAGTGCGATGGCGGTGAGCATGCCACGGCCGCGCATGGGTGCGGAAGGGGTCGTGCGAGGTGAGTTGGTTCGGACCTTTCTAGGTCCGCGGGTCGACCCTGGGGTCGGTGAACGTCACTCCGAGGGCCGCTGGATCAGATGGGTGAACGCGTCCAGGTTGCGCGTCGACTCGCCGCGCGCCACACGCCACTCGTACTCCTTGCGGATCGCGGACGCGAAGCCGAGTTCCAGGAGGGTGTTGAAGGCGCCGTCCGCCGCCTCCAGGACCTGGCCGAGGAGACGGTCGATCTCGTCGGCGGTCACGGCGGCGAGCGGGAGCTTGGCGGTGACGTAGATGTCGCCGAGGCGGTCGACGGCGTAACTCACGCCGTAGAGCTTGAGGTTGCGCTCCAGGAGCCAGCGGTGGACGCCGGGTTCGTTCTCGTCGGGGTGGCGGATGACGAAGGCGTTCAGCGACAGGAAGTGGCGGCCGACGAGCAGGGACACCGTCGTGGAGAGCTTGCGCGTGCCGGGGAGCTTGACGACGTAGTTGCCGGGGGCGGGGCTCTCCCACTCCAGCTCGGCGTCCTTCAGGGCTCCCTCGACGACCTGCGCCGCCCGCTGTACGTCCTGTGCGTCACCCATGGTGGGAGCGTACGCGACGGCGATGCGCCTGGGCCGCCGCCGTGTAGACGTCCGCCGTGGCCGCCGCCGCGGTGTCCCAGCCGAAGGACTGGGCGTGCCGGGAGGCCGCCTCGCCCATCCGGGCGGTCAGGTGCGGCTCGTCGGCGAAGGCGCGCAGCACGCGCGCGTACTCCGCCGGGTTGTGGCCCTGGACCAGGAATCCGGTGTGCCCGTCCCGGACCGCGACGGGCAGACCGCCGACCGCGGCGGCCAGTACGGGTGTGCCGGCCGCCTGCGCCTCGATGGCCACCAGGCCGAAGGACTCGCTGTACGACGGCATGACCAGCAACGATGCCGCCCTGAACCAGTCGGCGAGCTGCTCCTGGCCGACGGGCGGACGGAACCGTACGACGTCCGCGATGCCCAGGCGGGCGGCGAGCTTCTGCAGGCCCTCCGGCTTGGCGAGGCCGCTGCCGCTGGGGCCGCCGACGATCGGGACGAGGATGCGGGAGCGCAGTTCGGGGTGCTCGTCGAGCAGGACGGCCACCGCGCGGAGGAGGATGTCCGGGGCCTTGAGGGGCTGGATGCGGCCTGCGAAGAGGGGGATCAGGGCGTCCTGCGGGAGGCCGAGGCGGGCGCGGGCCGCGGCTCGGCCGTCGGCGGGCGCGAAGCGGGTGAGGTTGACGCCGGGGTGGACGACGGCGACCTTGTCGCGGGCTGCCGCGTAGTGGCGTACGAGTTCGTCCGCTTCCTCGGAGGTGTTGGCGATGAGGCGGTCCGCTGCCGCGACGATCTGGGTCTCGCCGATCACGCGGGCCGCGGGTTCGGGAGTGTCGCCGTCGGCGAGGTTGGCATTCTTGACCTTGGCCATGGTGTGCATGGCGTGCACGAGGGGGGCGCCCCAGCGTTGGGCTGCGAGCCAGCCGACGTGGCCGGAGAGCCAGTAGTGGGAGTGGACGAGGTCGTAGTAGCCGGGGCGGTGGCCGGCCCACGCCTGCATCACGCCGTGGGTGAAGGCGCAGAGCTGGGCGGGGAGGTCTTCCTTGTTCAGGCCCTCGTAGGGGCCCGCGTCGATGTGGCGGACCAGGACGCCGGGGGCCAGTTCCACGACGGGTGGGAGGTCGGTGGCGGTGGTGCGCGTGAAGATCTCGACCTCGATGTTGATGGCGGCGAGGCGTTGTGCGAGTTCGACGATGTAGACGTTCATGCCGCCGGCGTCGCCTGTGCCGGGCTGGTGGAGCGGGGAGGTGTGCACGCTGAGCATGGCTACGCGGCGGGGGCGGCGGTGGAGCCGGAGTCGCGAGGGGGCCGACGGGGAGCGTCGCCCGAGCCTGCTGACGTACTGGCTCACGTGGCGGTCCTCCTTGGCTGCGGGCATGCCGGGCAGAGGGTTGAGCGCCCTCCAAGGCGGTGCAACGCCGGAGGGAGGGGTTCCCATTCCTGGTGGGGTGGTTTTTGCCTAGGAATTACCGGGGGTCGCTCAACTGTTCGGGGGGTGCGTGCGTGGGGGTGGGGGCCGGGATGCCTGCGGCGGCCTGTGCGGGATGGGTGGGGGTTCGCGTAGCGCCTGCGGGTGGGGGGTGGGTCGGGGCCGTGCCGGGGGGTGTCCGTCCTCGGTCGGGCGGTTGGGCTCTCTCAGAAGGGCACTCGGCGTTGACGCCCGCCGCTGCGGGCGGACACCCCCCGGCACGTCCCCTTGCCGCCGTACGCGGCTGGAACGCCCTAGGGGCGCGGGGAACTGCGCAACGGTTGCGACGCCCACGGTCACGTCTCGGCACAGGCCTACTGCAACCCCCTTCTTTTAGGGGCGCGGGGAACTGCGCGATCAGCCACGACGGGCCCGCAGCCGCCGTACGCATACCCTCTTATGCATGAGTGCCCGCGTTGCCCGCCCCGTGGGAACGGTGACACGCGGGACCACCAATCCGAATCGGCTGCGCCGGATGGACCGGTGGATCGCCCATGCCCATGGGAGCGCGCTGCGGCGGGGCGATGATCCTGTTGCGGTCGATCTTGGGTACGGAGCTGCTCCCTGGACGGCCGTCGAGTTGCTCGGGCGGCTTCGTGTGGTGGCGCCCCGGGTTCGTGTGGTCGGGCTTGAGATCGAACCTGCTCGGGTCGTCGCCGCGCGGCCGTACGAGCGGGAGGGGCTCGTGTTTCGGCATGGCGGGTTCGAGGTTCCGACACCGCAGCGGCCCTCTTTGATCCGCGCCGCCAATGTGTTGCGGCAGTACGACGAGGGGGAGGTTGCCGGGGTCTGGGAGCGGCTGTGCGGGCGGCTCGCGGCGGGTGGGCTGCTCGTCGAGGGGACCTGTGATGAGGTCGGGCGTCGGCATGTGTGGGTCGCGCTCGGACCCGAGGGGCCGCGGACTGTGACGTTCGCGGCCCGGTTGGGGTCGTTGGAGCGGCCTTCGGATCTTGCCGAGCGGCTGCCCAAGGCGCTCATTCATCGCAATGTGCCCGGCGAGCCGGTGCACGCGTTTCTGCGGGACTTCGACCGGGCCTGGGCTGCCGCGGCGCCCTATGCGTCTTACGGTGCGCGGCAGAGGTGGATCCGGGCGGTGCGGGATCTTGCGGTCGACTGGCCCGTGGTGGACGGGGCGGGGCGGTGGCGGCAGGGGGAAGTGACCGTGCGGTGGAGGGCTTTGGCGCCTCGGGGGTAGGTCGGTCTCGTGTCGTTCCCGGACATTTCTCCGCCGTCTGCCCGGTGGGCCGTGGATCACGGAACGATCTCCGCGAGTCGTTCGTCACAAAGGCGGGAGATCGTCATAGCGGGGCGTGAAAGGGGGGAAGCAGACCTCTGTAACTTTGCGCGCCGTCGTGGCACGATCCCCCGGACGCTCGTATGTTACTGACGGGACATCAGTTTGGGGGCACAGGTATGGGTAAGCGCGGCCTGATCGCTACGGCCGTGACCGTCGTCTGCGCGGTCACCGTACTGGCGGCGCCGGGCACCGCCTTCGCGGCACCCACTCCGTCCCCGAGCAGCTCACCCTCCGCGTCACCGACCCCGGTGTCGAACAAGGAGCTTGAGGACGTCCGCAAGAAGCTGGAGAAGCTCTACCACGACGCGGCCGTCGCCACGGACGAGTACAACGCCGCCGAGGAGGCGGCCGAGAAGCAGTCGGCCGAGATCGTCTCGCTGGCCAAGAAGATCGTCAAAGGCCAGGAGAAACTCGCCGAGTTGAAGAAGCGGGCCGGCTCCGCGGCCGCCGCGCAGTACCGGTCGGGCGGGCTGCCCGACGAGGCGAAGCTGATGCTGAGTGACGATCCGCGGGACTTTCTCGACAGCGCCGGGCGGGTGATCCAGGGGCAGCGCGCCACCAAGGGGCTCCTCGGCGAAATGACCCGCACCCAGCAGGACTTGGAGCAGTACGCCAGCGACGCCTCCGCCCAATGGCAGAAGCTGGAGGCCGGCCGCAAGGCCAAGGCCGCCGCCCAGAAGAAGATCGAGAAGCAGATCAAGGCGGCCGAACAGCTGGAGTCCCAGCTGGAGAAGGAGGAGAAGGAGCGCCTCGCCCAGCTGGAGGAGGACGCCGCCCGCAAGGCGCAGACCGCCTGGCTGGACTCCGGTGTCCTCGACGACATCAAGAGCAAGGCGTCCCCTCAGGGCCGTAAGGCTGTCGAGTACGCCACCGCACAGTTGGGCAAACCGTATGAATGGGGCGCGGAAGGCCCCAAGACCTATGACTGTTCAGGGCTGACGTCCCAGGCCTGGGCCAGCGCCGGCAGCGGTATTCCGCGGACCTCGCAGGAACAGTGGAAGCAGCTTGAGCGCATCGACATCGAGGACATGCGCCCCGGCGACCTCATCATCTACAACGCCGACGCCAGCCATGTCGCCATGTACATCGGCGACGGCGCCATCATCCACGCCCCGCGCCCGGGGCGGACGGTGACGATCGCGGGAGCCGGGTCGATGCGGATCCTCGGGGTGGTTCGGCCCGATGCGTGAGGATTCAGGGCGTCTTGTGACGTAGGGGTCGTGACGCGGACCACGTGACCCGCCCCACCTCGGTTTCCTGACAAACGCCGTCCCGACGTGACGTTCGTCATCCCCGCCGGGGCGTCGCCCTGTCCAACTGCGGTACGGAACGCGGCATATGACAGCGGCCAGCGGCCATACGGCGTGCTCCACACCATTCCGCTGCGGCGCCGACACCCGCTATGGTCCCCGTCGGTGGATCGAGGTCCCTCGTTCCCACCACCCTCGGGGGGAGGGAAGGAACTCAAGACGATGCCCGTACCCGTACCGCGGCAGAGAGCGATCCCGGCCGTGGAGACTGGTCAGGCGCCGGCCGCGTCCCCAGGCGGCACCACCCGTGAGGTGGCCCCGCGTAAGGACGAGACGGTCGAGAACAGCACCCATACCGCTCTGACGCTGCTGCTGATCGAGGACGATCCCGGCGGCTCCGCGATGGTCCCCGAGCTGCACGACTCGGCCGGCCGGCCGATCCGTGTGCGCACCGCCCGCAACCTCACCGAGGCCGAGCGGCTGCTCACCGACGACGTCCACTGCATCCTGCTGGACCTCGCCCTCGCGGCGCCCGGTCGCGGCGTGGACGACGACGAGCTGGCGGTGCTCCGGCACGTCCTGGAGCTCGCACCCCGGCACGCCGTTCTCGCGCTCACCGCCTCCGGTGACGCCGAGCGCGGCGCCGAAGCCGTGCGCGTAGGCGCCCAGGACTACCTCTTCCGGGACGAACTGGACGGACGGCTGCTGAGCCGTGCGATCCGCTACGCCGTGGAGAGGAAACGTTCCGACACGGCCGAGCGGCGGCTCGCCGAAGGCCGGCTGCGGGCGCAGGAGAACCGGCGCCTGGAGCGCGGGCTGCTGCCCACGCCGCTGCTGGAGGGGTCGTCGCTACGGTTCGCCGCGCGGTATCGGCCCGGCCGTTCGCGTGCCCTGCTGGGCGGCGACTTCTACGACGTCGTCCGCACCCCCGACGGCACTGTGCACGCCATGATCGGTGACGTGTGCGGGCACGGGCCGGACGAGGCCGCCCTCGGTGTGGAGCTGCGGATCGCCTGGCGGGCGCTGACCCTTGCCGGGCTGTGCGGTGACGCGCTGCTGGGGACGCTTCAGAAGGTCCTCGAGCACGAGCGGGCCGACGACGAGATCTTCGCGACCCTGTGCACGGTGGACATAGCACCGGACGGCCGACGGGCGGGCCTGTGCCTGGCGGGTCATCCGTCGCCGCTGCTCGCCCGGCCCGGACGGGCGGCACAGCTGCTGCCGTACGACAACAACGGGCCCGCGCTCGGTCTGCTGCCCAAGGCACGGTGGCCTCGGATGGAGGTCAAGCTGGGCGCGGAGTGGAGCCTGATGCTCTACACCGACGGCCTGATCGAGGGGCGGATCGGCGAGGGGCGCGAGCGGCTCGGGCAGGACGGCATGGTGGAGATGGTCCGGCGCCAGCTCTCCGAGGGGTTGCGCGGGGAGGCGTTGCTGCGGGCCGCCGTCAATGAGGTCCGGGACCTCAATGGTGGTGAGCTGACGGATGACGTGGCTGTGCTGTTGCTCGACCGGGGTGTCTGAGCCGGGGGCTGACGGGGGCCTGACGGGGGTCTGACAGGGTCTGAGCGGCGACCCGCCGTAGGAGTGCTGTCGTGGGCCGGCTGCGGGCTTGCTTTGGCTGGTCGCGCAGTTCCCCGCGCCCCTTGGGGGCGTTCCCCCCGCGGGCGTTGATCAGCAGCCGGGAGGGGCGGCTGCCCTCGCCGGCGTCGATCAGCCTCGGGTGGTGGTCAGCGGCCGCCGTTGTAGGGGCCGTACGGGCCGTCGCTGCTGGAGCCTTTTCTGCTGCGGCCGCCGCCGGGGAGGCCCTTGATCGCGGGGCGTACGTCGACCATGTACACGATCGTCGCGATGAGGCCGATGATCGGCAGGAACGACAGGATGTTGAAGATCAGGTTCACCACGAAGGCGAGACCGAGGATGATCAGCCAGAACGCCTTGGACTGCTTGTCCGCGGCGCGGTAGGCGTCCTCGCGGCGAATGGCCGCGTCAATCAGCGCGAAGCCGCTGAAAAGGATCAGGGCCATGCTCAGCAGCCACATGAACCCCACGAAGCCCTGCATCAGCACAACGTCCACCACCTGGTTCGGCTCGTCTCTACGCGGTCACCGTACCCGCAACCGCAGGACCGTACCCGAACAACGGGCCGGGCACTCCCCGAGTGCCCGGCCCGTGATCTGCGGTCGCTTTTCACCCGTCCGTGTTACTTGGCGGGCGGCGTCGTCTTCTTGGCGGTGGCCTTGCGCGCCGGAGCCTTCTTGGCGGGCGCCTTCTTCGCCGGGGCGGCCTCGGCGGCGGGCTTGGCCTCGGCGGGCTTCGCCGCGGCCTTGTCCTCCTTGACCTCGACCGGCTCGGCCTTGGGCTCCACGGCGATGGCGAGGTCCTCGATCTCCTCGGCCGCCTCGCCGCGCCAGGTCTTCACGGTCTGCTCGCCGTGCTCGGCGACCTTCTCGTAGGCCTCACGGGCCTTGACCGCGTACTCGGCGGCGACACCGATGGTGCGCAGCGCGAAGTCCTGGGCGCTCTCGCCGAACTTCTTCAGGTCGGCGTCGATGCTGCTGCCGAACTTCTTGAAGTCCGCGTCGAGGTTGCTGCCGAACTTCTTGACGTCGGCGTCCAGGCTGCTGACGAACTCGTTGACCTTGGTCTGGAGGGTCTCCTGCGCCTCCTTGGCCTTGGCGCCCGCCTCCTTGGCACGCGTGGCGGCCTTCTCCTGGACGGCCTTCGGGTCGGTGCTGCGAACGGCCTCGAACCGAGCCGGCGCCTCGGAACGCAGCTGCTCCACCAGGGCGGGCACCTTCCTGGCCTGCTGGATGGCGAGGTCGGCGGTGCCGGCGGCGAAGTAGAGCGGCGTCGGGTCGCTGAAGGTCTTACGCAGGTCGTCGGTGATGGCCATTTTGCTGGTCCTCCCGGTTTGTTTCGAGGTGAGGGTTTCGGTTCCCGCGGTCGGACGGACGGCTGACGGCTGCTGCTCGCCGGTGCGCGTGGCGCCTACGGCGGCTCATGGTCAGCCGGCCGACTGCTGCGGGTCGGTCGGGTTCTCCGGGTCGGCGTCGCTGCCGTCGGACGTACGGGTCGTACGGGTACTGCCGGTACCGCGGGTGCTGCTGCGGGTTGTGCGAGTCGTGCGGTTACGGCGCGCGGCGGACTCGCGGCCGCCGTCGGCCGTGCTGTTCTTGCGGGTCGTACGGCTGCGTCGTACGTCGGCGTCGTCGCCCCGGGCGTCCGCCGTGCCGTCGGACCGGGCGCCGCTGTCGCCGGAGACCTCGGGGTCCGGGGACCCCTGGGGGCCCGGATCCGAACCGACGGACCGGACCGCGTCGACCACTGTCGGGTCCGCGTCCCGGTCCGCCACCGAGTGCCCATCCACCTCGACGGATATCCCGAACCCGTTCTCCTTGCGGAAGGATTCGTAGATCTGGAGCAGCACCTGCTTCTGCCGCTCGTTCAGAGTGGGGTCGGCGAGGATGACGGCGCGCGTCTCCACCTCGTCCCGGTCCCGCTCGGCGTCGAGGATGCCGGCGCGGACGTACAGCGTCTCGGCGGAGATCCGCAGGGCCTTGGCGACCTGCTGCAGCACCTCAGCGCTCGGCTTGCGCAGCCCGCGCTCGATCTGGCTCAGATACGGATTGGACACCCCGGCGGCGTCGGCGAGCTGCCGCAACGACAGCTGCGCGTTGCGCCGCTGCTCGCGCAGATAGTCACCGAGATTGCCGACGTTGAGCGATGCCATGCCTCCACCTTGCCGCACCCCCGCTAACTTTTGCAAGCACCTGCTTGCAAAAGTGCGCCATGCCACTCGGGAGTGGGACTGGGCCTGAGCACGATGGGTGTCGTGGGTCGCCTGGGAGCGGCGTATCTCGCGTTCCAGGCGAGACCGGTCGGTGCCCCGTGCAGCGCGCCGGACAGGCGACCGTGCGGCTGAACCCGGTGGTCGGGCGGCGTGTCCGGGTGGGTGGGGGCGGCGGGGCGGCGCAGGGTGGGCCGTACCGCCGTCCGTCTTCGAGGAGGCATCGTGAAGCGTCGTGCCGTCGCCGTCCGGGCCACTGTCTTCGCCGTCCTGGCCACTGCCGTCGCCGGGTTGGCGCTGTTCGCGGTGCCGGCCGCGGACTGGGACGGTCACGGGAACATCGAGCGGAACGAGTGGAACATCCCGCTCACCAACCTGCGTGTGCTGTAGGCGGTGTTCCGGCTGCCCTCCTCGTGTCCCCTTCCGTGCCGGACGCGGTCGGCCGCCGGTTCGCCGCCGGCTCAGTCGAGGAACTCGTTCAGCAGTGGCAGCAGCAGCAGCGTCCGTCGCATCAGGGTCATGTGGTTCGTCGCGGGCAGTACGGCCAGCCGGGCCCCGGGGATCAGGCGCTGCATCTCGGCCGCGTGCTCAACGCGTACGAAGTCGCGGTCGCCGATGAGCAGCAGCGTAGGTGCCTGCACCGTGCGCAGGTCGTCGGCGATCCACGGCAGCGGGGCGTTCGCGGCGACCGAGATCTTGCCGAGGAAGTCCTGGTAGTGCTCGGGGTGCGGCGCGCACGCGGCGTACGCCTCGGCCATCTCCTGGAAGTCGGCCTGGCTGGGCAGCCGGGGCGAGTCGAAGTCGCCGGCGTGGACCTCGTCGTGGATGCCGTCCTGGTGGTACTGGGTCGCGGCGAGCACCAGCCGGCCCACCCGGTCGGGGTGCCGGATCCCGATCTCCAGCGCGGTCAGCCCGCCGAGGCTGTACCCGAGGAAGTCGGCCTGCCGGATGCCGAGCTCGTCGAGCAGCGCCACGACGTCGGAGGCCAGGTTCGGCACCGTCAGCGCACGGTCGGTGTCGGCGGTGTGTCCGTGGCCCTGCAGCTCGGGCGCCACGAGGTGCCGGTCGGCCGCGAGCGCGGGCAGCACGGCGCCGAAGGACATGCCGATGGTGGTGACGCCCCCGTGCAGCAGCACCAGCGGACGCCGGTGGGCGGCGCCCGGGTCGGCGGCACCCGTACCACTGTCGCGAGCGGCGCCGTGGATCTCGTAGTACATCTCCACGCCGTTGACCTTGGCGTATGCGGAGCTGGTCGGCATGGTCCTCACGTCCTTCCGGGTTCGTTCCGCGGGTGTCGCCGGTGGTCGTGCCGGGGTCTTCCGTACGGAGTGGGTCCTCCGTACGGAGTCTCATGCGGGAAGACCGGCCGGGTACGCGGAACTCATCGCCGTGTCACAGAACGGGCGGGTCCGCTCGTCCAAGGTTTCACAGAGGTATTCCGCGATCGAGCGATCGGGACGGTGAGTGTCATGCGGGTGTTCGTGGCGGGCGGTACCGGCGTCATCGGGCGGCGGCTGGTGCCGCGGCTCGTGGAGCGGGGACATCAGGTGACGGCCACGACGACGAGCGCGGCCAGGCTCGGCCTGGTGGAGGGGATGGGCGCGCGGGGCGTGGTGATGGACGGGCTCGACGCGATGTCCGTCGGCGAGGCGGTGGCGGCGGCGCGGCCCGACGTGATCGTGCACCAGATGACGGCGATCTCCGCGCCGCACTCCGGCAAGCCCGACATCCGGCACTTCGACCGGTGGTTCGCCACCACCAACCGGCTGCGCACCGAGGGCACCGATCATCTGCTGGCCGCCGCGGAGGCGACCGGCGTCCCGCACGTCGTCGCGCAGAGCGCCGCCATCTGGAACGGCGTCCGCGAGGGCGGCTGGGTGAAGACCGAGGAGGACCCGCTGCCCGTGGAGACCGGGAAGCTGCGCGAGCTCGGCGAGGCGGTCCGGCACATCCAGGAAGCCGTCCTCAAGGCCGACGGGACGGTCCTGCGGTACGGCGGTTTCTACGGGCCCGGCGCCACCGACGACCAGGTCGAACTCGTACGCAAACGGCAGTTCCCGCTGGTCGGGGGCGGTACCGGCTACTGCTCCTGGGTGCATCTGGACGACGCGGCGAGCGCCACGCTCCTGGCGGTGGAGCAGCGGGCACGGGGCGTGTTCAACATCGTCGACGACGAGCCGGCGCCGGCGAGCGAATGGCTGCCGTATCTCGCCGAGTGCGCGGGCGCGAAGCCTCCGCTGCGGGTGCCCAAGTGGCTGGCCCGGCTGCTCGCCGGGGACGTGGTGGTGACGATGATGACCGAGGGACGCGGGTTCTCCAACGCCAAGGCCAGGCGGGAACTCGGCTGGGAGCCGCGCTATCCGTCGTGGCGACAGGGGTTCCGGGAGGAACTGGTGGGCTCGTAGCCGTGGGCGGGGCGCGAGCGGCAGCGTAGGGCGGGGCGACCGTCCTACCCGTTCAGGCGGACGTCGTACCCACTTATTTGTGCCTACTTGGCAGCGCGCCCCCGCCGTCCGACCCTTGATGTGGGTGATCGACGCGGCGGCGGACGGAGGTGGCGTGCGGGTCAGGAGGCCGACGGGGTCTCGGTCAGCCGCTCCAGGCGCGGCTCAGTCTCAGTCAGCCGCTCCAGGCGCGGCTCAGTCCCGGTCAGCCGCTCCAGGCGGCGGTGGCCCCAGTCGGCGAGCGGGGCGAGCGCCTCGGCCAGCTCGCGGCCGAAGTCGGTCAGGGAGTAGACGGTCTTCAGCGGCAGTACGTCGTACACCTCGCGGTGCACCAGCCCGTCCGACTCCATCTCCCGCAGCGCCTGGGTCAGCACCTTCTCGCTGAGGCCGGGTGCCCGGCGGCGCAGTTCCGCGGGGCGGTGCGGGCCGGACTCCAGCAGCCACAGCAGCAGCGTCTTCCACTTGCCGTCGATCACCGCGATCGCGGCGGTCACTCCGCAGACGTTCGGATCCTGGCGCCGACGCGTCATTTCGCCACCCCTTTTGTCATCAATTGATCAACTATCTTCACCTTACAGGGAGTTGAACCATGCCCAACTACGACCACGACCACGACCACGGCCACGATTCCGCCGCCACCGACACCGTCACCGTTCTCGGGCTGGGGCCGATGGGGCGGGCGCTGGCCGGTGCGTTTCTGGACGCGGGGCTGCGGGTGACCGTGTGGAACCGCACGCCGGGTCGGGACCGGGAGCTCGTCGGCCGTGGCGCGGCGGCGACCGCGTCCGCGGCGGAGGCGGTCGCAGCCAGTGCGCTGACCGTCGTGTGCGTGGTGAACTACGACGCCTCCGACGCCGTCCTGCGTCAGGACACCGTCGCCGTCGCGCTGAAGGGCCGCACGCTCGTGAACCTGACGGCCGACACCCCGGCCCGCGCCCGGGACACCGCCGAGTGGGCCGCCGGGCACGGCATCCGCTACCTCGACGGCGCGATCATGACGCCGGCCACGACCATCGGCACCCCCGAGGCGGTGTTCCTGCTCAGCGGCCCCGAGGAACTGTACGGCGAGCACCGCCCCGTCCTGGACGCGCTCGGCGGCACGCACACCCACCTCGGTACGGACGTCGGCCGGGCCGCCGCCTACGACATCGCCCTGCTCGACATCTTCTGGACGGCGATGGCCGGCTACGCGCACGCCCTGGCCGTGGCCCGGGCCGAGGGCATCACCGCTCGGGAGCTGGCCCCCTTCGCGCAGGGCATCGGCGCGATCCTGCCGCCGCTGTTCGAGGAGTTCGCGGCGGACGTCGACGACGACAGGTACTCCGGCGAGCTCAACCCGATCACCTCGGCCGTCTCCTCGATGGCCCATATCGCGCAGGCCTCCGAGTCCCACGGCATCGAGGCGGCCGTGATCCGCGCCGCCGAGGGGCAAGCCCGACGGGTCATCGGGCTCGGTCATGGGACGGACGGCTTCATGCGGGTCACCGAGCTGCTGGGCCGTTCCCGCCGGTGATCCCGCCACCGGCGGTCCCTTCGTGGGCGGTCCCTTCATGGGCGGTCCCTCCGCCGGCGATCCACTCCTCCAGCGCGGCGAAGTCGTGGTCGGTGAGTCCGTAGCGGTGGTCGACGCGGTGGAGCAGGGCGGGTGAGGGGTGGTGGGCGGCCACATAGGCCCGGTCGACGTCGGAGATCTCGTCGTCGACCCAGACGAACGGGCTGCCTGCCGCCCAGGCGACCAGCGGCCGGGTCTTCCAGTGCGGGGCGCGGGGCCCGAGCCAGGGTTCCGCGTCCTCGTCGGGCCAGTCCACCAGCCTGAGCGGGGACAGCCCGAGCCAGGGCGCGAGGGCGGCGTTCGCGTCGTCCAGCCAGGTCGTGGCCCACACCAGCTCGCAGCCCAGCTCGGCGAGCCGCTCCAGGCGGGTGCCGAGAGCGGGGTCCACGCGCGTGAGCAGGGGGTGCGCGGGCGGGCCGGGCAAGGTGCGGGGCGGCTCGTACTGCGGGTACGGCCGCTCCGCCCCGAAGGGGATGAGCGTCCCGTCGACGTCGAGGAAGAGGAGCATCGAAAACAGGATCACCCCATGCGGGGCGACTGCGCTACTGTCACCGGTATGACTGCCGGGTCGGCCTTGTGCCGTGAGCGAGTTGGGTGTTGCCCGGCCTCTGAGTGAGGTCGTGGCGGCGGGCCAGGAGTCCGCCTCTCTTTTCTCTTCACCTCCCCCTTCCGTACGGAACCCACCGCACGGAACCACCGAAGAGAAAGAGACAGAGAAACCTGAGCATGCCCAACGACTTCAATCAGCAGGTCATCGAGGAATTCCGCGCCAACAAGGGCCGCGTCGGCGGCTACTTCGAAGGCGCCCGGCTCCTTCTGCTCACCACCACCGGAGCCCGCACCGGCCGCCCCCACACGACCCCCGTCGGCTACCTCCCCGACAGCGACGACCGCGTCCTGATCATCGCCTCGGCCGCGGGCGCGCCCAGGCACCCGGCGTGGTTCCACAACCTCGTCGCGAACCCTCGGGTCACCGTGGAGAGCGGCGCGTTCACCTATGAGGCACGGGCCGTCGTCCTCGAGGGCGAGGAACGGGACCGGGTCTTCGCACGGGCCGTGGAGGCGGACCCGGGCTGGGCGGCGTACCAGGAGAAGACGGAACGGGTGATCCCGGTCATCGCCCTGCACAGCCTCGCCGAGGGCGGCCCCGGGAACATCAACGCGTCCTCCATGGGCGAGGCGCTCAAGGTCGTCCATGACGCGTTCCGGCGTGAACTGGAGCTGATCCGGGCGGAGATGAACGACTCGGCAGGCACGGGAAGGGGCACCCTCGGCGCCCAACTCCGCGTCAACTGCCTCACCTTCTGCGCCGGGCTCCACAACCACCACACCGGTGAGGGCCTCGCCATGTTCCCGTTCCTGGAGGACCGCCACCCCGAGCTCGCGCCCGCGCTGGCCCGGCTGCGGGACGAGCACGACCGGATCGCCGAACTGGTCGAGGACCTGCGCCGGGTCGTGGGCGACGACAACGCCGATCCCGACACGGCCCGCCGGGAGGTCGAACGCCTGACGACGGAGCTGGAGGCGCACCTGACGTACGAGGAGGAGCAGTTGATCCCGATCCTGGACGCCGGCGCCTAGGTACGACGGACGGTGCATGGGAGGCCGTGGCCGCACAGCCCGCGCCGTGGCGGCACGGCCCGCCGCCGGGGAAGGCCGCAGACCGGCGCGGCCCGCTCAGAACGGCAACGGTCTCCCATGCACCACCTCCAACCCCGCAACCGCCCGCGTCACCACCACATACAGCCGATGCAGCCCCCGCTCCTCCGCCTCCACGATCGCCGCCGGCTCCACGGCGACGACATGGTCGTACTCCAGTCCCTTCACCACGCTCGCCGCCACGACGGCCACCCGCGCCCCGACCTCCTCCGCGTCCCCGGCCTCGATCCCGGCGGCGCCGAGCGCCTCACGCACCCGGGCCACATCCGCGTCGGCCGCGACGACCCCCACGGACCCCTCCCGGCCCAGCGCGTCCCGTACGGCGCCCACGACCGCGCCCGGCAGATCGCCGTCGGCCTCCCGGAACCGCAGTTCGCCGTCGCCGCGCAGCGAACGGGCCGCCGGTACCTCCACGTCCACCCGCTCCAGCAGCCGGTTGGCCAGCTCCAGCACCACCGCCGGCACCCGGAACCCGGTCGTGAGCGGTACGACCGCCGCGTCCGGCTTCCCGAGGTGCCCGAGCACCGTCCGCCAGGACCGCGCCGCCCACGGAGTGGTCCCCTGCGCCAGATCCCCCAGCACGGTCACCGACCCGAACGCGGCCCGCCGCGCGATCGCCCTGCACTCCATCGGCGACAGATCCTGCGCCTCGTCGACGACGACATGGCCGTACCCCTGCGGATGCTCGATGAGCCCGGCCACCTCGTCGATGAGCACGAGGTCGGCGGCGGACCAGCGGGCCGACTTCCAGGACCGCGGCGGCTTGCTCCACAGCAGCGCCCGCTGCTCGTCCCCGTCGAGCACCCCGTCGGCGGTGGCCTCCAACACCTCTGGTTCCATGAAGAGTTGAGCCACGACCTCCTCGGGCCGCACCCGTGGCCATACGGCGTCGACGTACGCCCCGACCGCCCGCGCCCGAGAGATCTTCTGCACCCACGCGGCACCCGGCGGCCCGCCACGCCGCTCCGCCTGCTCCTGGATCACCCGCACGATCCGCGTCCGCACCCGCTCCCGCCCCACGGCGTACGGCGGCTCCTCGTCCCGCACCCCGGCCAGGATCCGTGCCAGCCGGCCCTCCGGGACCCGCCACCGGTACGACCCGTCGGGAACCTCCACGGCACCGGTGTGCCCCGCGCCCACCCTGGCGTACAGGGCCCGCCGCAGCACCTCCGCCATCCGCCCGTCGTGCTTCACGACGGCCGCGTCCCTCCCGTCGACGCCCTTGACCGGATGCCGGGCGATCTCGTCCCGCAGGGTGGACTGGCGGACGCCGGTCTCGCCGAGCGCCGGCAGTACCTCCGAGATGTACGACAGGAAGGTGCGGTTGGGTCCGAGTATCAGCAGTCCGCCGCGGCGGATGCGGTGCGGGTGGGTGTAGAGCAGGTACGCGGCACGGTGCAGGCCGACGGCGGTCTTGCCGGTGCCCGGGGCGCCCTGCACGCACAGGGAGACGGCGAGGTCGCCCCGTACGAGGTCGTCCTGGTCGGGCTGGATGGTGGCGGCGATGTCGCGCATGGGGCCGACGCGGGGGCGTTCGATCTCGCGGGCGACGATCTCGCTCGCCCGGGACTCGCCCCGGTCGAGGTGCTCGTCCTCCAGGCCGGTCAGGTCGCCGGACGCCCCGCGGCTGCCGGGCGCCCAGCCGAACCGTCGCCGTACGGCGACGCCCTGCGGGTCGCGGGCGGATGCCTGGTAGAAGGCGCGGGATACGGGGGCGCGCCAGTCGACGACGAGGGGCGGCTCGGCGGGGTGTTCGGTGATTCTGAGGCGCCCGATGTGCAGCACCTGATGCTCGTCGTGCTCGCCGCCGCCGAAGTCCAGCCGCCCGAAGAACAGCGGGCCTTCGGGCAGTTCGTGCAGCGCCTTGGCCTGGCTGCGCAGCCGGTAGCCGAGGACCTCGGCGTCGGCGCCGGACGCGGAGGCGTTCACACCGATGACGACCTGCTCGTCGGCGCCCTCGACCATGCCCGCGAGGGCGGTGCGGCAGCGGTCGTGGTGGGCGCGTTCGCGGATGAGGGTGTGCCGGAGGGCAGGGTCGGTGGACGTCATGCAGGAAGCGTACCGAGAAAACGTGACCGAGTTAAATTATTTACTCAGACTCATGCGCGCTGCTTGTGACGAGCGATGGCGGCAACCCGGCTTCCAACAGCCCGAACGCCCGCTCCGCCGCCGCCACCGCGTCCTTCTTCACCTCGGCCACCGGCTCCCCCGCCGAGATCCGCCGCCAGTTCTCCTCCGCGAGGATCCGCTGCACGGCGACGATCTGCCCCGCCGCCAGCCGCGCGTCGAGCCCGCCGCCGAGCGCCTCGGCGAGCGCGGCCTCCGAGCGCTCCAGGTAGCCGTACATACGGGCGACCAGGGCCGGCGTCCCGTACACCAGTGAGTGGAAGGCGAGCACCGCGGGATGATCATTGAGCCCGGTGATCGGATCGCATCGCTCGATCCCCTCAAGAAAATGCCGCCGCAACGCCTCGACGGGCGCGGCCCCCTCCCGCACGACCCGCGCGGCCTCGTCCTCGTGATCGGCGATCCGGTACAGGACGAGGTCCTCCTTCGCCGGGAAGTACCGGAACAACGTCGGCTTGGAGATCTCGGCAGCGGCGGCGACCTCGGCGACGGACACGGCGTCGAAGCCCTTCTCGAGGAAGAGCCGGATGGCGGTCTCGGACACGGTCTCGTACATCCGCCGCTTCTTACGCTCCCGCAGGCCGCCCTCGCCTGCGCCCGCCTCGTTCCTGCCGGTGTCGCTCATGGCCGTGAGCCTACGCGCGGCTCGCGACTCGTTTGAGGGCTAGTGGGGCAGGGCGCGCAGGAGGTAGGGGTTGTCACGACGGGGTTCGAGGTTGAGCTCGGCCAGGGCCGCCTGGAGCGTCCAGGCGTACGACTCCACGGCTGCCCGGATCCGGGGGATGTCCAAGTGCCTGCCCGAGACCAGGTGGTCGAGGTCCTCGTAGGCGGCGCGGACGATCTCCAGGCGCTCGTACTTGCTCCAGTCGGACAGCCAGCCTCGGGTGTAGTGGCGCGGAAGACTGCGCTCCCAGTGGCGTTTCATGAAGTGCTTGCGGCGATCGTCGGTCCGCGCGAGACAGGTGTGCCGCACCAGGTCGTACAGCGGATCGCCGACCCTGGCCCGGTCCCAGCCGATGAGGCCGATGCCGAACCGGTCGTCGCAGGTGCGCACCAGGTTCCACGGGTGGAGGTCGCCGTGGAGCAGCGTCGGTGTGCGGCGCTCGACCGTGTACCGCGACAGGATGGAGCGGAGCTGCCGATGGCCGGGCAGGCCTATGCCCTCGGCGAGCGCGCGCACTTCGTCGGGAAGTCGCCGCACGGTGTCGACGAGCTCGTCCGTCAGCTGCCCGTAGAAGTCGCCGTACGCCCTCAGGTCCAGGGCCCAGTAGTCCACCGTGGTCAAGGCGCCCAGCTGGTCGACCAGGCTCTCGGCCTCGTGCGGGCGCAGGTCCACCGGATGGTCTGGGGCGGACCCGTCGCTCGGGCCCAGGTATGTCTGTACGGAGAAAGGGCCGCGCCACCGTCCGCCCTGCCCCAGCGCCAGTACCCGCGGCGCCGAGACCTGCACATCCTCCTGCTCGAGGGCCCTTAGGACCTTGGGCTCGTCGAGCGTCCTCGAATCGTTCCGGCGCTCCGGCCCCTTCGTGCGGCGCCGCACTACGACCAGGGTGTCCGCCTCGGCGACCCGTGCCACGACCACCGCGTTGACGTGGGCCGTGCCTCGCAGCAGCCGGCTCTCCGGCGCCCGGCACTCGTCGGCCAGCACGTTGTCCACGCTCGAGTCGTGGAAGTCCGGACGGGGCCGATGGTCGTGAACCGGGGTCCACTGCACGGGCACCCGACGCCCCCTGCTGATCGGGGCGCCGTGGACGAACCCCGCCCACTTCTGCAGCAACTCCCAGACCTCCGCAAGCGGCGGGACAGGGTCGATGTCGAGCAGCTCGGCGGCTGCCGTCAGCGCGCTGTGGACCTGGCGCGTGGCCGTCCTCAGCCACTCGTCCTTCGGGGGGCGTCGCTCCAGTTCGTGCAGGATCCGCATCACGTCCGGGAACACGGACAGGGCCTTCTCGAACGCGATGTAGTGCTTCAGGTCGTCGGCGATTCCGTTCGCCGCCTCGGGGCTCACTTGCCGGACGGCCCTGGTCCAGGCGGCGATCGCCACGTCCCGCTGGGCTCGGTCGTGGCCCGTGCGCACGAGGTGGACGGCGAGGTCGTACAGCGGGTCGCCGAACGAGGCGAGCTCCCAGTCGACGAAGACCAGCGGCGGGTCGCCGTCCTTGGTGACGATGACGTTGTCCCGGTGCAGGTCGCCGTGGAGAAGGCTGAAGGGCCGCTTGGCCATCCGGGGCACCCGGCCGGCCAGGCGCATCAGGGCCCCGGACCGCACGCCCAGCCTCTCGAACATGCGGTGGAAGCGATCCCAGTTGGGTTTTCTGACGTCCCTCTCCGTCAGTTCCACGACCGTGCGCAGGAACCCCTGGCTCTCCGGAGGCCGGGGCCACCCGGGCGGCAGCGTCGGGACCACGTCACCGTCGACACAGGTCAGCTGTGCGAGCCCTTCGGCCTTAGCCTCGATCAGCGCACGGTCGACCTTCGTGATGTCACGGCAGGTCCTGGACAGCGGGACGCCCTCGACGAAGGTGTGGACGGCCGAGCTCATCCAGTCGTGGGCCAGGCAGACCGGGGCGTGGGGCACGGTGTCCCTGATGGCGTCGAGGACCGTGGCCTCGTTCTCCCAGGTCTTGAACACGACACGCAGGGTGTCGGGGCGGGGTATCCGTACCAGCACGGGGGTGTTCACCGGAAGCCGCACGATCGACGCCATCTCCGGGGTCAGCGGCACGCGGTAGTTGATGTGGTGATGCCCTTGGAGCGACCGTCCATGCTCCTCGGCGTAGCGGACGAACTCCGCGTACACGGTGGGCGGACGTGCGAGTCGTGCGTTCAAATGGCGTTCCTGTGCTGCGCGTTTCTGAGGCAGAGAGAACAGGTAGTCGAGACTGTAGAGCAGAAGGATGCGCGGCGCTGGCCGAAGTCGTTCCGTCGGCCTTATGAGGTGCGCGTGCCGCGGAGTCTGTGCCAGTCGAGCAGCGAGGCCGCCACAGTGCGCACACTGGGCACCTTGTCGAACCCCAGCGGTACGGCGGCCCGGGCCAGCACCCGCTGCACCCTCCGGGCCTCGACGGGCCATCGCCGCCAGCTGAACGCCCCGCCGTTGTCGAGGATCTGGGTCGCCCGGATGACGTCGGTGAACACGCTCTGGGCGCGCTTGAAGTCCAGAAGTCTCGGCAGGTCGTCCTGCCAGCCCTTGGTGCTGCCGGGTCTGATCGCCTCGGCCGTCACGCACCACCGCTCGGTCAGCCGGCGTTCCTGTTCGGCCGGATAGCGCATCAGGTAGAGGTGTGTGGCGAGGTCGTAGAGCGGGTCGCCGAACATGGCCAGCTCCCAGTCGATGGTCCACAGTCGGGAGGTCCGGTCGAGGACGAAGTTCTCGCGGTGCAGGTCGGCGTGCAGCAGGCAGAAGGGACGTTCCGCCAGCCCCGGCACCACCACGTGTTTGCGCAGCTTGCCGAAGGAGTCCCCGTCCACGTCCAGCGCCCCGAACAGCCCTTCGAAGGAGTCGAGGTTGTCCCGGTAGACACGCTCCTCGGCGAAGCGGACAAGTCCCTCCAGGAACCCCACGCTGTCCCCGTCCTCGGCACGGTCCTCGGGCAGACAGCGCCGTTCGGCATTCAGGGATCCCGGGGACACATGGATCAACTGACGGAACAGGCTCAGGATCTGGTCGAGCACGGGCTCGGGGACCGTCCGCCCGGCGGCGTACCGCGAGCCCAGCGTGCGGCCCTCGATGAACCGCTGCAACCGGATCTCGCCCACTTCGATCAGGTCCGGGACACCCGTGATCCGCCCCTGGAGCGCCTGCAGCAGTTGCTCCTCCGAGACGAAGCAGCGCCGGTCGAACCAGAGCAGTTCGCCCCGCGGCGAACGGCACTTGGCCCGGACTGGGTCCGCGTCCTCGTCGTCCTCGTCCTCACTCGCGGTGTCGGGCAGGGGAATCACATAGGTCTCGTGGTGATAGCCCTCGAGCGGCCCTTCGACCGCACTCGCGTCACCGCCGCTCATCTGGACGGCTCGTTCCCGTGTCGGGGACACCCGTTCGGCTGACATCGCCCGCTCTCTCGACCGTTCCCCGCGCAAGTGGCGGGAAAGTGTTGCACGGCATCCCCCTGTGAGTGCGCATCGTGCCAGAAAGGATTCGCCCGTTCGCGCAGAACCCCTGAGTCGGATGTGCCTCGGGTTGACCCATCCGAGCGCAGCGATCCCCGACACCACAGGTCGCGGCGCCGGACGCCCGCCCGGACCGCCCCACACTGTGCCGGTGACAACGACATGCACCACGTACGACGGCCATGGTGACCTGGACACACTGCGTGACGTCCTCGGCCGGGCCGACGCCGTTCTCCTCGACTTCGACGGCCCTGTATGCGACCTGTTCCGTGGCGTCTGCACCGCGTACATCGCCGACGAGGTCAAGGAGCGAGCCCGACTGGAATGGGGGCGGCTCGACGTAGGTGTGAGGGACTGCGCCGACTCCCACGGGGTGCTGCGATGTCTGGCCGACATGGCCGTACGGCGCACCGGCGACCACCGCGGCACACGGCTGAGCTGGGCGGACGGCATCGTCACCCGGCACGAGTACAAGGCGGTGAGTCAAGCCGTCCCCACGCCCGGTGCGCGGGAACTGGTGCGCACGCTGGCCGGGCTGGGCAAGGCACTGATGATCGTGAGCAACAACTCGGCGGGCCCGGTGCGCGAATACCTGGAACAGCGGGGTCTCCTGCATCACTTCACCGCCGTTCTGGGACGCGATCCCGAGGACCCGCATCTGATGAAGCCGCACCCCGACGTGGTCACCCGTGCCCTGACCGAGCTCGGCGGTCCGTCCCCGTCCCGGACACTGCTGATCGGCGACCAGCTCACCGACCTCACCGCCGCCCGGGCCGCGAAGGTGCCGTTCCTCGGCTTCACGCGGGACAAGAAGACAGAGGCACTGATGCGGGACGAGGGCGCACGGGACGTGGTCGGCTCGTTCGAGCCGGTCATGCAGGCGCTGTCGGTACCCGCGTCGTACTGAGGAGACTGCCGGTCAGTCCTTCGCCAGGTAGTTCCACACGGAGTCGAACCACGTCTGCCGCTCGCTCACGAAGACGGAGCCCGGCGAGTCCGGGTCGTCGTCCGACACGTAGTGCTCCAGCACGGCACCGAGCCCGATGACGTCGATGGCGGGGATCGTCCCCTCGTCCAGCACGATGGGACGTTCGACGACCTTGTACATGCCGTGCAGGGCTTCGGTGCCGTGGAACAGGTAGAGCTTGAACGCCGGGGTGATCGGGGCCCACCGGACCGAGACGTCGACGTCCGCCACGAACCTCTCGGCCTTCAGTTCCTCCAGGGCGAGCCGCAACGACTTCGTGTTGCGGCGGGTTATCCCGCGCACCCGCTCCAGCGGCCGGGGGTCGTCCGGGTCGTCGATCGCGCGTGGATAGGGCAGCGGCATGTCCTCCGAGGGCAGCAGCATGCGCAGAGCGATGCGCTGCGGAGCCACCTCGCCGGAGCGGATCCGCTCAGCCTGGAGCCAGATGTGGGCGGCCAGGGACTCGGACGTGAAGGTGAAGACGTCCAGGACGACTTCGGGCCGAGCGAATGCCAGGGCCAGTTGCGGCCCGAGCTTCGCACGGCCCGGAGGCGTCCGGCGGTCGGCGGGCTGCTGCTGCCGCCGCTGTGTCGGCGGCGCTGCGATCACCCTGGAGCCGCTGCCCTGCCTGGACTCGACGAGCCCTCGCTCCGAGAGCTCCTTCAGTACCCGTTGGATGGTGTCCCTGGAGACCGACAGCTCCTGGGCCAGCTCGCGCTGGGGCGGCAGCAGGGATCCCTGGGGGGAGGTCCCGTCGGACATACGGAGGAGGAGTGCCTCCAGCACTCGCTCGAACTCCTTGCCGCCAGTCTCGGCGCCACGCTGTCCGCCCACATGCCGACCGTACCGCTTCTCACCCACCTGCACACAAATTCCAGTCAACAAGTCAGTCCAACTGCCGGTCCAGTTAAGGGATCTACCAGTCAGGGAAAACCAATCTCAGGCCAACCAGCCCAATTTAAAGGAGAGTTGGCGGCCTCAAGATTCGAAGGGTGCGGGTGGGGGACATGGTGCTGTTTCAGGCGCTATGCGCATTAACGGAGTTGACGCTGGGCCTGATGGCGCAGGCGAAGTTGGGGGTGATTGGACTGGTCATTCTGTCGGCCGTCGTCATCGGCATCCGAGCCCGGAACAGCCGGCTCGCGGTGGCGGCGGTGGTGGTGTTCGTCTTCCTGATGAGTCAGGCCTGAGCCGCCCGTACCGACCGCAGTACCGCCCACAGCGAATCCACGACCACCGTCGCCCCTGCCTCACGCAGGAGTTTTTCCTTGCGGGCGTTACGCGCGTAGCCCAGGAAGGGGACGCCGGCGCTGCTGGCGGCAGTGAGGTCCGAGGGGGTGTCGCCGATCATCAGGGCGGCGGAAGGGGCCGCGCCCATGGCCCGCAACCCCCGGTTGAGGCAGTGCGGGTCCGGCTTCAGCTGGTGCAGGTCCTGTGTGCGGCCGTAGATGTGCGGGCTGAAGCAGGACAGCAGGCCGCGGCTCTCCAGGTAGGCACGGACCACTCGGGGGGAGTTGTTGGTGGCTATGGCCAGCCGGGATCCGACCGCCGTCCAGGTGCGGATCAGCGGGTCGGCGTACGCGGTGGGCATCGCGGAGGAGGTCGCCCGGAGCTCCTCCTGGGTGAGACGTTCCTCCAGTTCCGCGACCAGGTCGCTGCCGGGGTGCCGGCGGTCGACGGCGCGCAGGACGACGTGCGGGTCCAGTGACTGCCGTTCGCCCTCCGTCAGCAGTCCGTGCAGTCCGCGCCCCTCAAGCCAGTCCACCAGGTCGATCGCCACCCGCTCGGCCTTGTGCCCGGCGAACAGCCGGCATATCGGTCCGTCGAAGTCCCAGAGCACGACGCGAGCGCGTGTGATCAGTTCCCGGAGCTGTTCGGTGTCGTTCTCGGTCTCTGCGGTCACGGGTTCAGTCTGCGTCGTATCAGAAGTCACTAGGAGAGTGTCAGGTCCGTCGTAATGGTTTCCCAGAGGGCGTCGAACCACTTCTGGGATTCCTCCACGAACGCGGCGTCGCGCTGTCCGGCCTGCTTCATGAAGGAGAAGAGAAGGGACTTCGAGCCCAGCGCGTCATACATGTCCAGCGTCCGGCTCTCGTACTCCTCCTGCCGTTCGGCGAGGACGTAGTAGCCGATCAGGGCCTCCTCGTCGTTCAGGAGGTACAGCTTGACCGGCGGGGTGAACGGCAACGCCCGGAAGGTGACACGGACGTCGACGCCGTGGGTGGCGCGAATGGCCTGAAGGTTGTGTCGCAGTACCTGTGCCTGGGCGTTCCGCATCTCCAGCCATCGCTTGTGCACCGGGTCGTCGCCCTCGCCGCCCTCCACGGAGACCGGGAAGGCGAGATGGATGTCGCGCGACGGGAGCAGGATGCGGACGTCGATCGTCTCCGGGTGGATCGAGCCCTCGTGGATGAGGCGCAGGGGTTCGCCGAGGGCCAGCATCAGGGTCTCGGAGGTGTGGCAGACGACGTCCACGCGGACGTGCGGTACGGCGAACGCCTCCGTCAGGCGGGGCGCGAGGCTGACCATGGTCGGCTGGGGCGCACCCCGCGTGCGGGTGGGCAGGGCGATCCGGGGCGGGCTGCCCTTGCTGACGTTGGTCAGGAGACCGTCCTCCTGGAGTGCGCGCAGGGCCTGGCGTACGGTGCCCCGTTCCACGCCGAACTCCTCGGCCAACTCGGCCTGTGTGGGCAGGCGGTCGCCCGCCTTGAGCTCCCCGACGCGGATGCGCTCCCGCAGGACGTCGGCGATCTCCTGGGGCGAGAGTCTCCTGCTGCCGTTCACTGCCACGTTCTCCTGGGTCACGACCAAAACGCTACAACTCGCACCCATCTAGTGGGAGTTGTTTGTAGCTTGTTTCAAAGTAGGGGCCAAGTGGGGACAACTTAGTCAGAGTTGGCGTCAAGTTGGTTGAGTTGGCGGAAGTAATCCTTCCATTCCCAGGAGCCTGAAGGGGGAAACACAGATGCCCGTCCTCGCACTCCTCTCCGCCGTCTTCGTCGTAGGCGTCGAGCAGACCCTCCAGTGGAAGTACGGCGCCACCGGCATCATCGGCCTACTGCTGCTCACCATAGGCATCAAGGCCAAGAACCCGGCTGTCAGTTCCATAGGGGCCGTCGTCCTCGCGATCCTGGTCTCGGGACCCGCCCTATGATCCACGCGCGCCCCCGGGGGCCGTCACGCGCGCCGCGACAGCGACGAACACACAGATCAAACGATGTGGGGGACGATCAGCTCGTGAGCACAAGCTCCGAACTGATCGTCTCCCACAACGCGTTGAACCACACGTGCGACTGCTCCACGAACGTCATGTCCCGCAGCCCGGACCCCTGCTCGAAGGCGAACAGCGTCGACTGGATGCCCGGAGCGTCGTACATCTCCAGATGCTGCTGCCCGATCTCCACCTCGCGGCGGCTCAGCGTGTAGTAGGCGAAGAGCGCCTCCGTGCCGTTGAGCAGGTACAGCTTCACCGGCGGCGTGAACGGCAGCGCCCGGAAGGTGACCCGCACGTCGATGCCGTGCGTGGCACGCAGCGCCAGCAGATTGTGCCGGAGCACCTGGCCCTGGGCGTTGCGCTGGGCCAGCCAGCGGCGGCGCAGCTGTAAGTCGACGTCGTCGGCGGAGTCCTCCACGGGCGTCGGGAAGGCGAGCGGGATGTCCCGGCTCGGCAGCAGCACCCGGAAGTCGACCTTGGCCGGTTTCAGCTGTCCGGCGTGGATCTGACGCAGCGGTTCGCCGATGGCGAGGGTGAGGGAGACCGCGGTCAGGCACAGGGCGTCGATCTCCACGTGCGGGGCCGCGAAGGCGGACGCGATCCGCGGCGCGAGGGCCACCATGGTGGGCGCCGGCGGGGCTCCGGGGCCGGTCAGCGCCTTGCCTAGGTCGGGGGCGACGGTGGCCGGGGCACCTTTGGTGACGTTCGTGAGCAGATGCTCCGACTGAAGGATGCGCAGCGCCTGCCGTACGGCTCCGCGCTCGACGCCGAACTCGACGGCCAGCTTGGCCTGGGTGGGCATGCGCTGGCCGGGCCGCAGCTCGCCCGAGGTGATCCGGGCGCGCAGCTCGTCGGCCACCTCCCGGTGTGACTTCTGTGGCCGCTGTGAACTTCTCCGTCCATTGACGGAGGCGTGTTTCGGCTCCACGACCAAACACTACAACTTCCCGCCATCTTTAGGCAGTTCCAGGGAAGGTGGTTATGAGTCGCTTCCAAGCGGTGATAAGTACAGTGAAGTTGGTCGCCAACTTAAGCAACATGGTCAAGCTTCAAATGTGTTGGCCACAAGCGTCGGTTCTGTCGACCATCGTCCCCGAAGGGAGACCTGCATGCCGCTCGTCTACCTCGCCGTCGCCGCGCTCGTCATTGGATTCGAGCAACTCATCCAGTGGAAGTACGGGCCGATGGGCATCATTGCCTTCCTCGCCCTGTCCATCGGTATCAAGGCAAAGAACACCATGATCGGCGGCATCGGCGCGGTGATCCTCGTCATGCTGCTCGCCCATTAGGTCTTCGCAAGAAGGCCCCGGGGACCAGGTTCGGCCGCCCGGGCTCCCTTCCGGAGGGGAGCCGGGAGCCCGGTCGGTCAGCACAGTCACAACTCCACACCGACAACTGAACATCGACCGCACAGCCACAACTGAACAGGCACCGCTGATCAACAACCACAACCGAACAGCTCGCTACGGATGAGCAGACCTGTCGCCGGGAGAGAGGAGTCTCAGAACATGTCCGGGCACCAAGGCCGCCTGGACGTACGCAGCAGGGCGTCGGCCACCTTGGCGGCGCCCGCTCGTTCTTCCCGGACCCGCCCCAGCGCGGCGAGCCGTACCGCGGACTCGTCGCCCAGCCACAGGGCGCCCAGTTCGGCGACGTCGAGAGTGAGGTCCGCCGCGGCCGTGGTCGGCGCGCAGGACGCCCCGCCCGCCGCCGCCTGGAGCCGGTAGCGCCCGCCCGCGAGCCCGGCCCCGTCCACGACCTCCAGCACCAGCTCGCCCTGGCCCTCGTACGTACGCGCCTCCAGAGCCCGTACGACATCAAGGACCCGTACCCACAGCCAGTCCGCCAGTGTCGTGATCCTGGCGGCGCGCGGGTCGGGGAGGAAGAAGGGCAGCAGGTCGTCGGGGGCCCGCCAGCCGCTCCTGACCGTCGTGATCCAGTCGATCGAGCACAGGTAGCGCCACAGGTTCCGCTCGGCCGCCGGCGTCGCCGCGATCAGCCACTTCACGGACGCCGTGTTGAGCGGCTGCTTGCCGTCGCCCCACTTGTCGTCCGCCAGGTACGACACCAGCCCCTCGACCTCGCCGGCCGCCGAGCGGTACACCGCGAAGAACGGCTCCGTCCACGGCGACCGGTCCAGGCGCACCGCCCCGGTGGCGACCTGCCACCACCGCTCGTCCCGGTCGGTGGCACCCGGCTGCGCCAGGCGCACCCGCTCGTGCAGCTCCGGGCCGATCTTGCGTACGTCCGCGCTGTCCACGATGTCGATACGGCCGCCGTCCTCGGGGCCGGCCCATCTGGGGTCGAGGCCGGCGCGGGGTACGTCGACGGTCCACTCGGCGGCCCAGGTGGCGGGGCCGAAGCCGTAGCGGCCGTAGATCGGGTACTCGGCGGCGATCAGGGTCGCCACGACGTCCCCGCGCTCCTTCGCGGCCGCGAGGTCGTGGGCCATCATCCGGTTGAGCAGGCCGCGGCGGCGGTGGGTCGGGGTGACGGTGACGTTCGAGATGGCGTCGGCGGGGACGGTGGCACCGCCGACGGCGGTGAGTTGCTGCGCGAAGGACCGGAAGGTGGCGACGCAACGGCCGGCGTCGAAGGCACCGAGGGTGCGGGACGGGACGATGTACGACGCCCGGTCCGCGACCTCCGTCTCTGCGACGTCGGGCGTACGCAGAAAGCCTGTGTTCAGGGCCCGGCTCCAGTCCGGAATGTCGGCCTCGGTGATCGAGCGGACGTCGATGTGGGGTACGGGACGGCTCATGGGGCCACGGTAGGTCGGCGGACGCGGGGTGTCGCCGAAATTTTCCCCCGCCCGGAACCGGCAAGCGGCCCGCCCGGCGCCTGCCGCCCCGATGCCCGGCGGCGGGCCGACCAACTCCGGCCAACCGCCGTCACCCCGTCACATCAGACCGCCGTCAACCCGTCACGCCGCCCACCCGATCCGGCGAATTTTCCACAGCCTGTGGATAAGTTTCCGCGGCCGTCGATTCGCCCCGGCTACGTCAGCAGGTCGTCCACCTGTGCCTCGCCGTCCCGGTACCGGCGGGCGATCTCCGTGCTGCACTCGTCCGCCGTCCGCTGCAGGAGCTGGCGGCGGCCCGACACCTCCTGCTCGTAGCGCACGAGGCGCCCCATCGCGGTGTTCAGCTCGGCGTCCGTGCGGGCCTGGAGGTCGGACAGCTCCACCTCGGACAGCATCTCGGCCGCCAGCCGCCGGTACTCCTCGCTCTGCGGAGTCCCCAGCGTCACGTGCCGCGCGGACGAGCGCTGGCGGGCCGGGGCGTCGGTGAGGATCTCCGGGAGGCGGTCCACGACGGACGCCGCGCCCGCCGGGGAGCGCCGCGCCAGCTCCGCCCGCAGAATGTCGATCCGCCCCTGCAACAGCCGTCGTACATAACTCAGGTCCGCCTCGTCGCGCTGGGCGTAGCGCCGCAGCGTGCGCAGTTCGGGCAGACTGAGCACGGTCAGGTCGTGCTCGGTCGGCTCCACTGCCGGCCGTGTGTGCGGGCCGGGGCCCGGATCGTCGGCGGTGCGCTGTGTGGGCGGCCGCAGACCGTCCAGCCGGGCCGCGTGGGTCAGTGCGACAGCCCCGGGCGGTTGCTCGGTACTCGGTGTGCTCATATGCCTCTACCGTCCCCTCGACCGGCGTGTGAGGAGCATGGTGCCATCACAAGTGGCACCTATGTGACCGAGTGCGCATGAACAGCCCCAGATGGGGGGTTAAGGAGCAAAAAAGAAGCCCCTTATGAGGCACGTCCGTGCACACGGCATGATGGCGCCATGCGAGCTGTGGTGCAGAGGGTGGACGGCGCGAGTGTCGTCGTGGACGGCGAGACGGTCGGGGAGATCACCGGCGAGGGCCTGTGCGTGCTCGTCGGCGTCACGCACGAGGACACCAAGGAGAAGGCGGCCCAACTCGCCCGCAAACTCTGGTCGATCCGCATGCTGGACGACGAGAAGTCGTGCAGCGACATCGACGCCCCGCTCCTCGTCATCAGCCAGTTCACCCTGTACGGCGACGCCCGCAAGGGCCGCCGGCCCACCTGGAACGCGGCCGCCCCGGGCGATGTCGCCGAGCCGCTCGTCGACGAGGTCGTCGCCCAACTGCGCGCCCTGGGCGCCACGGTGGCGACGGGCCGGTTCGGCGCCAAGATGCGGGTGTCCCTGACGAACGACGGCCCGTTCACGGTATTGATCGAGATCTGAACATCAACTGATCACTACCGATCGAGATCCGATCGTCGCTGCCGTCGTCCTGGGGGGACCATGAAGAGATCCGCGCACGTCATCGCAGTCGCTCTGCTCGCGCTGGTGGCCTGCTCGGCCGAGGGGAAGACCGAGGCCAACGAGGGGAAGAGCGAGGTCGACGCCGACAAAACCATCGAGGAACAGGCCTCGGCCGACCCCCTCCCCTCTCCCTACACGGCGAAGGAGCTGAAGATCGCGCTGCTCACCACGGCACAGACGCCGAGCGGCTTCGAGGTCTACCGCACCACCGCCACCGAGCCGAGCAGTCCGCCGGCCAGTGCCTCGGAGAAGGTCCGGCCGACGGAATGCGCGGTGCTGCGCAACCCCGAGGCCAAATCGAGGGCGGAGACGGTGGCCGCCATGGCGCAGCTGTACCGGCCCAGCGACGAGCTGGACCAGCACAGCATGACGCTCGTCGGCTGGGCGGAGACCGATGCGAAGACCCGGATGGCGGCATTGCGGAACGCGCTCGAGAAGTGCGGGGCGATCCAGTTCAGCAACATCGACAGCAACGGGACCAGGGAGGCCCGTTTCCGGGCCGAGAAGGCCCCGGATCTGGGCGACGAGACACTGCGGTACTCGCTGAACTCACCCACCTTCTACCAGGGTTACACCGTCATACGCGTTCGCGGAGTGATCACGTACGTCAAGTCCGACACCGTCTTCGGGACGGGACTGACCGACCAGCAGCGCGCAGAACTCACGCCTGAACATCAGGAGGGACTCATCCGCGCCCAGGTCGCCAAGGTCGAACGAACCCTGCGCTAGCCGCGTCGGCTGTCAGGGCTCGACGACCACTTCCTGTGCCGCCGCCGTGTCCCCCGCCACCAGCCGTGCGTCGAGCGCCACGTTCCGCTTCACCAGTGCCAGCGCGACCGGGCCGAGCTCGTGGTGCCGTACGGACGTCGTGATGAAGCCGATCTTGCGGCCGTCGGGGCCCTCGTCCGCGAGGTGGATCTCGGTGCCGGGGGTCGGCAGGTGGACCTCGCTGCCGTCCAGGTGCAGGAAGACCAGGCGGCGCGGGGGCTTGCCGAGGTTCTGGACGCGGGCGACGGTCTCCTGGCCGCGGTAGCAGCCCTTCTGGAGATGCACCGCCGTGCCGATCCAGCCCAGCTCGTGCGGGATCGTGCGGTGGTCGGTCTCGAAGCCCAGGCGCGGGCGGTGCTGCTCGACCCGCAGGGCCTCGTGGGCGAGGATGCCGGCCGCCGGGCCCGCCTTCTCGGCGTAGGACTCCAGGTCGGCCCGCGGCAGGAACAGGTCACGGCCGTACGCCGTCTCGCGTACGACGACGCCCTCGGGCACCTCGGCGATGGATCCGGCGGGCAGGTGCACGATCGCGAAGTCGTCCGTACGGTCGGTGACTTCGACCTGGTAGAAGAACTTCATCGACTCCAGGTAGGCGATCAGCGCCTCCTGGGTGCCGGGCTCGACATGGGCCCAGACGGTCGTACCGTCGTCGACCAGATACAGCGCGTGCTCGATGTGGCCGTGCGCGGAGAGGATCAGCGCCTCGGTGGCCTCGCCCGTGGGCAGCTCGCTCACGTGCTGGGTGAGCAGCAGGTGCAGCCAGGTCAGCCGGTCGTCGCCGGTGACGGCGACGACCCCGCGGTGCGACAGGTCGACGAAGCCGGTGCCGTCGGCGAGGGCGCGCTGCTCGCGGAACAGATCGCCGTAGTGGGCGGCGACACCTTCGTCCACGCCCTCGGCAGGGACGGCGCCGGGCAGGGTCAGCAGGGGGCTCTTCATGGGGACAAGCCTACGACTCGGTAGTTGAAGTCTTGCCGTTCGCGCCCTTGTGCGCGCAGTCCTTGCACCGGCCGAAGATCGCGAAGTGCTTCATGTCGGTGTCGAAGCCGAACTCGCGGCGCAGCTTGGCCGTGAACTCGGCGGCCACCGACACATCGGCCTCGATCACGTTCGTGCAGTCGCGGCAGACCAGGTGGATGTGGTGGTGACGGTCCGCGAGGTGGTACGTCGGCGCGCCGTGCCCGAGATGGGCGTGGCTGACCAGCCCGAGCTCCTCCAGGAGCTCCAGGGTCCGGTACACGGTGGAAATGTTGACCCCCGACGCCGTCTTCCTCACTTCCACGAGGATGTCGTCGGGGGTCGCATGCTCAAGGGTGTCCACGGCTTCCAGGACAAGCTGACGCTGCGGCGTCAGCCGGTAGCCACGCTGCCTGAGGTCGCTCTTCCAGTCGGTGCTCACCACACTGGAAGTCTAGGACCACTCGTCAAAACTGCTTTCGGAACTACTTGAAGAAGGCGATGCCGTCGTCCGGCATGTCGTCCGGCAGGGCCTTGGCCCAGCGCTCGACGTCCTCCGGGGTGACGACCTTCTTCAGGTGGGCCGACATGTAGGGGCGCAGCTCGACCTCGGGGGTCTGCTTCTCGCCGACCCACATCAGGTCGCTCTTGACGTAGCCGTACAGCCGCTTGCCGCCGCTGTAGGGGCCGGAGGCGGCCGTGCGGGCCACGGCGTCCGTGACCAGGTCGATCTGGGGCTTCTTGTCGGCGAGCTCGCCGTACCAGATCTCGACGACGCCGTCGTCGCGGACCATCGTCACCTCGACCTTGCGGTCGGCGTCGATGCGCCAGAAGCCGTGCTCGGACTCCAGGGGACGGACCTTGTTCCCGTCGTTGTCCAGCACCCAGGTGTGGGACTGGTACTCCAGGAAGTCACGGCCGTCGTGGGTGAAGGCGACCTCCTGCCCGAAGTTGCACTTCTCGGAGCCCGGGAAGTCGTGCACGCCCGCGCCGGCCCAGTTGCCGAGCAGGAAGGCGAGCGGGACGAGGTCCTTGTGGAGGTCGGACGGAATCTCGATCATGAGGGGCGTTTCCTAGACGTGGGTCAGCGCTGGCCCTGGTACAGCTTCTTCACGGTCAGGCCGGCGAAGGCGAGGACGCCGACGCAGACCAGGGCCAGCAGGGCTTCGAAGAAGATCTCCACGGGGTGCTCCTCGATGAGGCAGAGGTTGAGCGGTACGTACAGGGCCGGGCCCCAGCTTACGCGGCCGGGGACCGGCCCTCCTTGTGAGGTACGCCCTCGCGGGGTCAGTCCAGCAGCTGGCTCTGCAGGATCACCGTCTGCTGGAACGGTACGGCCGCCGCACCGCCCTTGCGGGACTGCACCACCAGGCCCACGACGTCGCCCGACACCAGGTAGGCCTGCCGGACCTGCTCGGCGCCGTACGGCTTGGACTCGGTGTAGGAGTAGTGCCGCACGTTCATGACCTCGGCCTCGCTCGGGAACTCCTCGTCCGTGTGCACCTCGGCGGCGCCGCGCAGGGCGTGATTGGGCGAGTCGTAGCTGGTCAGGTGGTCCTGCTGGAGGACGTCGGCGACCTGGCCGGAGTCGAACTGGAGCAGGTAGATCCGGGTGTGGGTGCCGTCCTGGGCGGTCCAGCCGCGGGCGGCGACGTGCCGCAGGCCGTGGTCCGTGAGCACCTGCCCGAGGTCGTCGCGGTCCTCCTTGGAGCCGTACACCGACAGGAAGTCCTTCTTCGCCAGCCAGCCGTCACGCCCGGGGAGCGTCTTGTCGGCCTTGGCCCCCTTCGGCGCCGACAGCAGCAGCGCGCGCAGGTCGGCGTAGTGCACGGACGCCGGGTTGGCCTCGGCGAACGGGGCGGGGCTGCCGGAGGGCAGCGGCGGCTTGGTGATCTCCGGGTACGTCCAGCGTCCGTCCGGCTCGGTCGCGAGACCGGGTACGTCGGTGCGCTCCATCCGCGTGATGCCGTACGCGGTGGACGAGCCGACGGCGGCGAGGACGACGACGGCCGCCGTCCAGCGCAGGACGGCCCGCAGGACGCGGCGGTCCTTCTTCACCGGGGGTTCCACGACCACCACGGGGGGTTCCACGGCCACCGCAGGCGGCGCCTCGGGCATCGGCGGTACGTCCGCCGGGGGCGCCGTCGCGATGGGCTGCTGCTCGGTCATACGGCCTTCCCCGGGTCGTCGATGCGGTCGAGCTGGGCGGTGACGAACAGCCCGATGCTGGTCAGGTCGAGCGGCCTGACACCGGACGCCGTCACGCTGATCAGCACGTCTCCGGACCAGCCCGCGCAGTACACGCGGTCGAGCTTCTCGTCGAGGCCCTTGGGCGTGAGGAAGCACTTGGCGTTCTTGTGGCCGTCCAGCTTCGGGCCCTTGCGGAAGAGGCCGAGGGCGGAGAGGAACTCGTTCTGGCCGGCCGCGACGTCCTTTGCGGCGGCACGGCTCTCCATGCGGGCCAGTACCACGCTGGCGAAGAAGGCTTTCTTGTCGTAGATCGCCTGACCGTCCGCCTTGTAGTAGCTGCGCATGGCCATGCCCTCGATGGGCTTCTTGTCGAGCTCCCTCTCCAGCCGGCGGCGCTCCTTGCGGGGCAGCTCCTTCAGGGACTCCTTGCGCAGCTCGGATGCCTGACGGCCGCTGAGCTCGGCGTCCGAGCCGAACTCGCCGAGGTCGGGACCCCGGGTGTAGCCCTTCTCGTCGTACGGCACCAGCAGCCCGCGCAGCCCGGAGGCCGCCTTGTCGGACTTCTCGGACTTATCGGCCTTGTCGTCCGCCGCGGCCGGCTTGGGGAACTTCCACGTCGGCAGGCCCGCGTCCCGGTCGGCGTCCTGGACGGCCACGACGGTGTAGCCGGCCCCGGCGACGACCGCGCCGAGCAGCAGGACGGTCCCGGCGACGGCAGCGATCCGCCGGGCGCGCGGACGCCGGCGGGCCGGGGCCGACGAGCTCTGCACGCTCTCCTGGTCCTGGACGACCTCGGCGGTCTCGGGGTTCTGCACGTCCTCCGGGTTCTCGGATGACTCGTTCACAGCCGTCCCATCTGCCGCTCGGCGAGATCCATGATCTTCTGCTTGGAGATCGGCTTGGTGTCGTAGATCCAGATGTCCATCGCGATGTCACCGCGCCAGGCATGCGCCTCGGCCGAGTACATCGGGAGGTAGCCGGCCTCCCGCTCGGGGCTGTCGTGCACATACGCCTGGCCGTCGCCCGTGCCGGGGATGGTCCAGCTGCGGGTGTTCGACTTCTCCTCGGCCCAGTAGTGGCCGTCGTCCGCGTGGGTGACGGCGGCCAGGGCCTGCTCCTGGCGGAACTGCAGCAGCTGGATCTCGACGCTGGTCGTACTGCCCGCGCGCCAGCCGGTGACCGCGCCGCGGCGGAACTCGTCGGTGATGAGGTCGCCGAAGACCTCGTCCGGTTCCTCGTAGTTCTCCGCCAGATCGGCGAGGTCCATCCAGCCGTCGCCGGTCTCGAAGACGGCGTCCCGGGTGCCCTTGGGCCGCGGGAGCAGCAGCTTGCGCAGGTCTCCGTCGGTCCGCAGCCGGCGGTCCTCGGCGGCCGACAGCGGCTCGGCCTCGCCCTTGGCCTGCTTGACCACGGGCTGGGACAGGGGCGGCAGCTTCGTGGGCTCGCGGTCGGCCTGCACGAGGTAGCCGCCGCAGGTCCCGCCGACGAGCCCGAGCACGACGGCCGCGGCGAGCAGCAGTGCCGTACGCCCGCGCCGGCGGGGCCGGGGAGCAGCGGGCTCCTCGGACTGACCGGCGCCCCCGGACTGACCGGGCTCCTCGGAGTGACCGGGACCCTCCGCGCTCCCGGTCGTGTCCTCGGCGGCCGGCGCGACGGGCGCAACCGGAACAACCGGTGCGTCTGGCGCTTCTCCCGCCTCTCCTACTTCTTCGGGTACATCCAAGACGTCCCCCCACAGAACGTGAAGCACGCATTCCGTATGCGTTGCGCACAGGAGACCCACGGGTAATGCCCTGGGTTGTAAGGGGGTTGATTACGATTCGGCCATGTCGAAGAAGCTGGTGATCAAGGTGACGGCGGGGGCCGATGCCCCCGAACGCTGCTCACAGGCGTTCACGGTCGCGGCGGTGGCCGTGGCCAGTGGCGTGGATGTATCTCTGTGGCTGACCGGCGAGTCCGCCTGGTTCGCCCTCCCGGGCCGGGCCGCCGAGTTCGAGCTGCCGCACGCGGCTCCGCTCCCGGACCTCATCGACTCCGTCCTCGCGGCCGGTCGGCTCACGCTGTGCACCCAGTGCGCGGCCCGCCGGGACATCACGGAGAAGGACGTCATCGAGGGCGTCCGTATCGCGGGCGCGCAGGTCTTCGTGCAGGAGGCGATGGCTGACGAGACGCAGGCGCTCGTCTACTGAGACGGCCGCTACGGGTGGGGCCGCTTCTTGCCGTCCAGCTCGTCCCACCACTCGTCGGACTTCGGGTCGCCGGAGGGGTCGTCCCACCAGCGGTCCTCCGGCCCCCGCCGGTTGGCGACCATCGCGGCGAGCGGCGGGATGACCATGGCGACCACGCACATGCCCACGGCCACCGGGATCGACCACAGGCGCACGACGCCCCACGCCAGGACGAAGAGGGCGATGCACGTCCCCATCATGGCGAAGTAGAGATGACGTCGCCGCGCGTACATACGTCCAGGGTAGGCCCGTGGCCGAGCGGGCGCGGGCATGCCGAAGGGCCGCATCCCCGGCGTCCAACCCTTGGGATGCGGCCCTTCAGGACCCGAGTCGCGTCAGACCGCGATCGCGACCTCAGCGAGGCCGCCGTGCTGCGCGACGACCGTGCGGTCGGCGGTGGCGCCGGGGACCAGGGCGCGGACGGTCCAGGTGCCCTCCGCCGCGTAGAAGCGGAACTGGCCCGTGGCGGAGGTGGGGACCTCCGCGGTGAACTCGCCGGTCGAGTCCAGCAGTCGGACGTAGCCGACGACGGGCTCGCCGTCCTTGGTCACCTGACCCTGGATGGTGGTCTCACCGGGCTTGATCGTCGAGGCGTCGGGGCCGCCGGCCTTCGCTCCACACATGTCTTTCTCCAGATTGGGGTCTGACCGGAAGGAAGGCCGGTCGGGTTTGCTTGCGAGGGTTGGTTACTTGTTGGCGCCGAGCTCGATCGGGACGCCGACCAGGCTGCCGTACTCGGTCCAGGAGCCGTCGTAGTTCTTGACGTTCTCGACACCGAGCAGCTCGTGCAGGACGAACCAGGTCAGGGCCGAGCGCTCGCCGATGCGGCAGTAGGCGATGGTGTCCTTCGCCAGGTCGACCTGCTCCTCGGCGTAGAGCTCCTTGAGCTCGTCGTCCGACTTGAAGGTGCCGTCGTCGTTGGCGTTCTTCGACCACGGGATGTTGCGGGCGCTCGGGACGTGGCCCGGACGCTGCGACTGCTCCTGCGGCAGGTGCGCCGGGGCGAGCAGCTTGCCGGAGAACTCGTCGGGCGAACGGACGTCGACCAGGTTCTGCGAACCGATGGCCGCCACGACGTCGTCGCGGAAGGCGCGGATGGCGGTGTTCTGCGGCTTGGCCTTGTAGACGGTCTCGGCGCGCTCCGGGACCTCCTCGACCAGCTCGCGGGCGTCCAGCTCCCACTTCTTGCGGCCGCCGTCGAGAAGCTTGACGTTCTCGTGGCCGTAGAGCTTGAAGTACCAGTAGGCGTAGGACGCGAACCAGTTGTTGTTGCCGCCGTAGAGGATCACCAGCGTGTCGTTGGCGATGCCCTTCGCCGACAGGAGCTTCTCGAAGCCCTCCTGGTCGATGAAGTCGCGGCGGACCGGGTCCTGAAGGTCCTTGGTCCAGTCGATGCGGATCGCGTTCTTGATGTGGTTCTTCTCGTAGGCGGACGTGTCTTCGTCCACCTCCACGATCGCGATGCTGGCGTTGTCCAGGTTCTCCTGGACCCAGTCGGCGTCGACGAGGACGTCGCTGCGGCTCATGCTCTTTCTCCTCCGGGGCAGTTGCGGCGGGGCGTGCGAGATGCGAGGGGATGCGCGGGCTCATGCCGAGACGGCGCACCTGTGCCCTGGTCAGGGCGGGGGGAAACGCGGAAGTCGGAGCTTCCGCTCAGAAGGGGCGACAGAGCATGGCGGCAACGCGGCAGAGGTCCACTGCCCGCCGCTTCGTGAGATCCGCCTGTCGCTTCATGGCATCGATCGTAGGGAGCGACAGGCGGGCGTGTCACCGGCGTGTCGTATTCTGAGACACGATCGTCCGGAATATGGGATTGAGAAGCCGTGAGGACTGCCGCCGCACGGCTTCCGGCCGTCTGGGGCGCGCGTCACATCTACGGTACGGACGACACCGTCTCGCCAATTGGACGCGGTACGCCCGCCACCACCGACCGGCGTACTACCCGGCGAGGCGGACGTTCGAACCCTTCACCGTGATCTCGACGCCGTCCTTGGCCGCCTGGACGCTGTCGAGCCGGATGCCGCCCGGTAGCCCGTCGATCTTCTGCTCGAAGTCGGTGATCGCGCGGGCGCGGCTCTCGGCGATCTGGGTTCCGCCGAAGCTCGGGAGGGTGTCGGCCTTCACCCGCACGGTGTCGCCCTGGGCGGTGACCGAGCTGAGGACGTAGACCGGGTTGGGCAGCTTGGCGCCGAGGACGGTGGCCTCGACGGCGACCTTGATCTTGCCGTTGCCGCCGTCGGACAGGCCGACGACGCTGGCGGTGACGCCGGGGGCTACCTGGGTGGGCTCGGACTTGGCGGTCTTCAGCAGTTCGGCGTAGCTCACGGACGCGGTGCCGGTGGCGGTCGCGGCGGTGGCGGAGCTGTAGTCGCCGGAGAACTCGACGCCCTTCATGTTCGCCTTGAGGTCGTCGATCCGGATCGACTTGCCCTCGGCACCGGCGGTGGCCTCGAAGCCCTCCATGCCGAGCTCGACGTCGTCCAGCGAGCCGCTCGCGACCTGGGTGAGGAACGGGAATCCCTTGATGGACACGTCCGGGGTCGCGGCGAGGTTCTCGCGGGTCCTGACCTTCTCGGCGACCTCGTCCTCGGCGAACCCGACGGCGAGCCGGTCGGCCAGCACGAACAGGCCGCCCAGGATCACGACGACTATGAGCAGTATCCGCAGGGCGCGCATGTTGTGGTGTTCCCCCCACCTGAGCGGTCGTCGACCACATGGGTGACGGACGACGACGGTCACGGACGACCGGGTGGCCGTCCAGCGCGAGGGTAACCCTGAGGTGCGGCCCGGCCCGGAGATTGTCGATCACCTGTGACAGGCCGGGCCCTTGCGTCTCAGCCCAGCGCCCGTCCGAGGACGTATACCGCGGGCGCCGCGGCGGCCAGCGGCAGGGCGACGCCCGCCGTGAAGTGGACGAAGCGCGACGGGTAGTCGTAGGAGGCCGCACGGTGCCCGATGAGCGCGCAGAGCGCCGCGCCCCCGCCGAGCAGTGCCCCGCCGGACCCGACCCCGGTCATCGCGCCGACGACGGCCCCGGCGCCCACGCCCGCGAGCAGCGCGGCCGCCACGGACGCCGGCGTCGGCAACGGCAGCGCGCGGACCACGACGGCGACGGCGACCGCCACCGCGCCGACGGTCACCGCGTCCGCCTCGGCCGCGAGGTACCCGGCCGCGACGATCGACAGGGCCGCCGAGGCCACCGTCGCCATCAGGCCGTACATCCGCTCGTCCGGGTCGGCGTGCGAGCGGAGCTGGAGGACCAGGGTCAGCAGGACCCAGACGCCGAGCGTGCCGAGGATGGCCGCGGGCGCGTGGTCGGAGGCGAGCAGCGCGATGTCCGCCGTGACCGCCCCGGCGAAGGCGAGCGCGATGCCCTGCCGGGCGGGCCACATGCCGTTCAGCCGGAACCAGCCGGCCGCCGTCACCGCCTGGAGGGCGACCAGGGGCACGAGCAGTGCGTACGACCCGATCGCCGCCGCCCCCGCGAGCAGCAGCCCGAGCAGGGCCGTGAGCCCGGCCGGCTGCATCCCCGGCTCGATGATCGGGGAACGGCCCTCCTGCCGGGCCCGCTGGGCGTCGGTGATCCGGGAGTTCCCGGCGAGGGTCGCGGGGCCGTAGCCGTCCTGGTCGCCCTGCCCGGCGTCGGAGCCGGACTGAGGCGCCTGGGGCTGGGGCTGTGCCTGTGCCTGCATTTGCGGCTGAGCCTGCGCGTGCTGCTGAGCATGGATGTGCTGCTGCCCGGCGTGCTGCTGGGCCTGGAGGTGCTGTTGCTGCCCACCGTGCTGCTGCGGCCCGCCGTGCTGCTGCCCGGGGTGAGCCTGCTGCTGCCCGGCGTGTGCTTGGCCCGTGCCGTCCCAGCCGCCCGTCTGATAGCCGGACGCGTACGCGCCCTGCTGGTCGGCGTCCTGGTACTGCCCGGCGTCCTGGTACCCCGCGTACGGCCCGGCGGTGGCGTTCTGCGACGGCAGATAGGCCGTCTCCTCCGCCGGGGCAGGCGTCACCGGCTGGTGCACCTGGGTCTCCCAGGTCTGCCCCTGCCACTGCTGCGTGTACTGCTGGGCCGCCTGCGGATCCTCGTACGGCTGCTGCTGGGCCGGCCACCCCTGCGGCGCCTGCCGCCGGTACGGGTCGTAGCCCTCGTGGTCGCCGTCATACGGCTGGTTGGTCATCTCACCCTCCTGCGAACGGCGGGAGCACCTCGACCGTGCCGCCGTCGGCCAGCCGTACCGTCTCATGTCCGCGGGTGCCCACGGGGTCACCGTCGATGAGGAACGAGCATCGCCGCAGTACGCGCGTCAGTTCCCCGGGGTGTCGCGCACGCACCGCGTCGAGCGCCTCGGCGAGCGTGTCCGCGTCGTACGGCTCCTCGGCGACCTGGGCGGCGGCCTTCGCGGCGGCCCAGTAGCGCACCGTGACCTTTGCCATCTGGTTCCTCAATCGATCGACGTGATCACCGCCGGGAAGCGCCGGCCGGTGAGCAGCGACCAGGCTAGCCCGCCCGGCCGGCGGCCCAGTCCCCGATCCGGGCCAGCAGATCGTCGGCGGCCGCGTGCTCGGCGTGCCCCATGCCGGGCTCCAGCCAGAGTTCGCCGTGGTCACCGGCCGCGTCGGCCAGCATGCGGGGGTGGTCGAGCGGGAAGTAGCCGTCGATGTCGCCGTGCACGATCAGCAGCGGCGTCGGGGCGATGTGCGGGACCGCCTGCACCGGGGACATCGGCACCGGGTCCCAGCCGCGGTGATGGATCCGGGTACGGAATCCGTAGCGGCTCACCAGCCGTCCCTCGGGCCGGGTCACCATCCAGTGCAGCCGGCGCATCCGCGGCGTGCCCCGGTAGTACCAGCGCGCCGGTGCGCTCACCGACACCACCGCGTCCGTGCCCGCCCCGCCCCGGCCCGACGACCCGATCTCCGCGTCGCCCACACCCGTACGGCCGTACAGCGCCGCGTGCCGCAGCACCACCGAGCCGCCCATGGAGAAGCCGACGGTCGCCACGCGCGTGTGCCCGAGCTCGCGGGCCCAGCGCACCGCGGCGGCCAGGTCGAGCACCTCGCGGTCCCCGACGGTGGAGCGCCCGCCGGACGCGCCGTGGCCGCGGAAGGAGAAGGTGACGACGGCGCCGTGCGGGGTGAGCGCCTCCGCCACCCGTCGTACATGGGGCTTGTCGACGTCGCCGGTGAAGCCGTGGGCGACGACGAACGCCAGGTCACCGGCAGATGGACGGGAGGCGTCGTATACGACCGCCGCCGGGTCGTATACGGAATCGATCGTCACCCCGTCGTCGGTGTGCAGAAACGTCCGCATAGGTGTACGTCTGGTCGTCTCAGAGTTCGGACGAACCGTAGATCGTGCCACATGACCTGCCGTGCCAGCGCCCATGTCGGCTATTCTGCTGGACAGAGGACTCGGGCAGCGCAGCCCCCGGGTCCTTTTGTGCTTTCGGAAGCGTTGTATACGAAGCGGGAAACCGCAGGTGTACGGGGCCTTCGGGATCGCAGAGCAGATCCGTACCGCCCACGTCCTCGCAGGGACCGAGGAGGAACCAGACGTATGAGTTCTCTGCTGCTCCTGACCAATGCCCTCCAGCCGTCGACGGAGGTGCTCCCCGCACTCGGCCTGCTCCTGCACAACGTGCGGGTCGCCCCGGCTGAAGGACCCGCCCTCGTCGACACCCCGGGCGCCGACGTCATCCTCGTCGACGGCCGCCGTGACCTCCCCCAGGTGCGCAGCCTGTGCCAGCTGCTGCGCTCCACCGGCCCGGGCTGTCCGCTCGTCCTGGTCGTCACCGAGGGCGGCCTCGCCGCCGTCACCGCCGACTGGGGCATCGACGACGTCCTGCTGGACACCGCGGGCCCGGCCGAGGTCGAGGCGCGGCTGCGGCTCGCCATGGGCCGCCAGCAGATCGTCAACGACGACTCCCCCATGGAGATCCGCAACGGCGACCTGTCGGTCGACGAGGCGACGTACTCCGCCAAGCTCAAGGGCCGGGTCCTCGACCTCACCTTCAAGGAGTTCGAGCTCCTCAAGTACCTCGCCCAGCACCCGGGCCGCGTCTTCACCCGCGCCCAGTTGCTCCAGGAGGTCTGGGGCTACGACTACTTCGGCGGCACCCGCACGGTCGACGTCCACGTACGACGACTGCGCGCGAAGCTCGGGCCCGAGCACGAGTCGCTGATCGGGACCGTCCGGAACGTCGGTTATCGATTCGTTACTCCGGAGAAGATCGACCGGGCCGCCGAAGAGGCGAAGGCCAAGGCGGCCCAGGCAAAGCCGGAAGATGCGGACGAGGCGGGCGCCCGGGAGGGCACCGAGGTCCGGGCCGAGGCGTAAAAGGCGCGACGGACGCCCGGGCACGGCTCCCGGGCGTCCCTTTCGCACCGGGAGAGTGACCGCAGGGCGCCAAGGGAGCTCCTTCACGCCCTGCCCAGAAGGGGTCCATCCGCGTAGACTCCGCGCGTGGCCAAGGTGACTCGCGATGACGTTGCGCGGCTGGCAGGGACGTCCACTGCCGTCGTCAGTTATGTCATCAACAACGGACCCAGGCCGGTCGCCCCGGCCACGCGCGAGCGCGTTCTCGCCGCGATCAAGGAACTGGGCTACCGGCCCGACCGGGTCGCCCAGGCGATGGCCTCGCGGCGCACGGATCTCATAGGCCTGATCGTCCCGGACGCGCGCCAGCCGTTCTTCGGGGAGATGGCCCACGCGGTCGAGTGGGCCGCCGCCGAGCGCGGAAAGATGGTCCTCGTCGGCAACTCCGACTACGTCGGCGAGCGCGAGGTCCACTATCTGCGGGCGTTCCTCGGGATGCGGGTCTCGGGGCTCATCCTCGTCTCCCACGCGCTGAACGACATGGCGGCCGCCGAGATCGAGGCCTGGGACGCCCGGGTCGTCCTGCTCCACGAGCGGCCCGAGGCCATCGACGACGTCGCCGTCGTCACCGACGACCTGGGCGGCGCCCAGCTCGCCGTACGCCACCTGATCGAGCACGGCTACGAGTACGTCGCCTGTATGGGCGGCACCGCGGAGACCCCCGCGGTCGGCGACCCGGTCTCCGACCACGTCGAGGGCTGGCGGCGCGCGATGGCGGAGGCGCGGATCCCCACCGAGGGGCGGCTGTTCGAGGCGCCGTACAACCGCTACGACGCGTACCGCATAGCGCTGGACCTGCTGGCCGGGCCGAAGCGTCCGCCGGCGATCTTCTGCTCCACCGACGACCAGGCCATCGGCGTGCTGCGTGCGGCGCGCGAGCTGCGGATCGACGTGCCGGGCGAGCTGGCCGTCGCCGGGTTCGACGACATCAAGGAGGCGGCGCTGACGGATCCGCCGCTGACGACGATCGCGTCGGACCGGTCGGCGATGGCCCGCGCCGCGGTGGATCTGGTGCTGGACGACGGGTTGCGCGTCGCGGGTTCGCGGCGGGAGCGGCTGAAGGTGTTCCCGTCGCGGCTGGTCGCGCGCCGGTCGTGCGGATGTGTCTGAGCACTCGTCGATGAGGGCTTTCTGAGAGACCCTCCTCAACTGCCGGAATCGTCTTTACATCGGGCATACGACCTTCTGCCGGGCTTCTCAGTCGGCACTCAGGAAGCTCTCATGGTCGGGCGACAAGCTCGTTGTCATGACCGAGAGCTTCCGCCGCAGCGGCGATCACCAGAACCCGTACCAGGGCGCCCAGCAGCACGCCTCCTCTCCCGTGAACCCCGAGTGGCCGCCCCCGCCGGCATACCAGCCGACGCACCAGGCCGCTGCCGGCGAAGCCCCCACCACTCTCCTCACCGAGCCGGTCGCCCAGCCGCCCAGGTCGCGGCGCCGGCCGCGCGGTCCCGTCGCCCTCCTCGCCGCCGTGGCCATCGTCGCCGCGGCGGTCGGCGGCGGCACGGCCTACGGCATCCAGGAGCTCACCGGCAACGACACCGTCGCCGCCTCCAGCTCCACCAGCGCCAACGTCGTCCCCTCCAGCCAGAAGGGCACGGTCTCCGGGGTCGCCAAGGCGGTCAGCCCGAGCATCGTCGAGATCAACGCCCAGTCCAACGCCGGTTCCTCCACCGGCTCCGGCGTGATCATCACCGGCGACGGCGAGATCATCACCAACAACCACGTCGTCTCCGGTGCCTCGCAGGTCAAGGTGACGACGAGCGACGGCAAGTCGTACACGGCCGACGTCGTGGGCACCGACAGCAGCAAGGACCTGGCGCTGATCAAGCTCCAGAACGCCTCCGGGCTGACGGCGGCCACCCTCGGCAACTCCGACGGGGTCCAGGTCGGCGACGAGGTCGTGGCGATCGGCTCCCCCGAGGGCCTGACCGGCACCGTCACCAGCGGCATCGTCTCCGCGCTCAACCGTGACGTCACGGTCTCCACGGACGAGGGCCAGCAGCAGGGCGGCGGCGGCAACGGGCAGTGGCCGTTCGAGTTCGGCGGTCAGCAGTTCAACGGCGACACCGGCTCGTCCACCACCACGTACAAGGCGCTCCAGACCGACGCGTCCCTGAACCCCGGCAACTCCGGCGGCGCGCTGATCGACATGAACGGCAACATCATCGGCATCAACTCGGCGATGTACTCGGCGGCAGGCTCGGGCTCGTCCGACGCGGGCAGCGTGGGCCTCGGCTTCGCCATCCCGATCAACACCGTCAAGGCCGACCTGGCGAAGCTGCGGTCGGGTTCGCAGAACTGAACCCACCGAACGCGAAGGAGCACGTCATGATCACGCAGGTCGAGCACACCGCGGCCGGCATGCCCGCCGGCGCCGCCGACATCGCCCTGGCCCTGGAGGTCGCCGGCGCCCTGCACGCGCCGACGGCTCCGTCCCGGGCGCCGGAGCTGGCGCCGCGCGGCGAAGGCACGACCGGAGCGGTGTCGACCGCCCGCCCCCGCGCGGGTCGCAGGACCGCCGCGGCCCACGGCCGCCGCCGTACCGTACGAGGCTGAGAACGTGCGAGGCTGAAGGCGTTCGAGCTCGCTCAGCCGCCCCGCGTCCCGCCCCCCTTTCCCACCCCACCCGAGGATCCGAGCCCATGAGCCCCGCCGATGGCGACCGTGACCCCCAGCGCATCCTGATCGTCGACGACGAGCCCGCGGTACGCGAAGCACTGCAGCGCAGCCTCGCCTTCGAGGGGTACGGCACCGAGGTCGCGGTCGACGGCGCGGACGCGCTGGAGAAGGCGGCCGCCTACCGGCCCGACCTCGTCGTCCTCGACATCCAGATGCCCCGCATGGACGGCCTGACCGCCGCCCGCCGCATCCGCGGCGCGGGTGACACCACGCCGATCCTGATGCTGACGGCCCGCGACACGGTCGGCGACCGCGTCACCGGGCTCGACGCCGGCGCCGACGACTACCTCGTCAAGCCGTTCGAACTGGACGAGCTGTTCGCCCGGGTCCGCGCGCTGCTGCGACGCAGTTCGTACGCGGCGGCGGCCGGGGCGGGGGCGGTCGACGAGGACGAGGCGCTGACCTTCGCCGACCTGCGCATGGACCTCGCGACGCGGGAGGTCACGCGCGGCGGGCGGCCGGTGGAGCTGACCCGCACCGAGTTCACGCTGCTGGAGATGTTCATGGCGCATCCGCGCCAGGTGCTGACGCGCGAGCAGATCCTCAAGGCGGTCTGGGGCTTCGACTTCGAGCCGTCGTCGAACTCCCTCGACGTGTACGTCATGTATCTGCGCCGCAAGACCGAGGCGGGCGGTGAGCCGCGGCTCGTGCACACGGTGCGGGGTGTGGGCTATGTCCTGCGACAGGGCGGCGCCGAGTGAGCAAGGTCCTGCGCCGCTTCCGCTCCCTGCCGATCCGGTCCCGACTGGCGCTGCTGGTGGCAGCGGCGGTGGCGTTCGCTGTGGCGGCGGTTTCGGTTACCTGTTGGTTCATTGTGCAGGGGAAGTTGTACGACCAGGTCGACGACGATCTCAAGAAGGCGTCGATGAGGATGCCCGGCCAGCTGCAGGACGCGCTCACCAACTGCACCGAGACCCCGTACGGCACCGGCGTCTTCCGGAACACCTACTCCCAGCTGGTCCAGGAGGACGGCACCGTCTGCATCCTTCAGGACTCCGCCGCAACGGTACAAGTCACCTCGGGGGACAAGACCGCCATCAAGGACGGCCACACGGACAAGGTCTACTTCCGCAACGGCACAGCCGGGGACGGCACCGACGTCCGCGTGCTCACCCGACCGCTCGGCGGCACCGCCACCCCTTCCGGGGAGGACGGTCCGAACGTCGGGCTCGTCGTGGCCGTGTCCCTGAAGAGCACGCAGAAGACCCTCAACGAGCTGGCCCTCATCCTCCTCCTCGTCTCCGGCGTAGGAGTGCTCGGGGCCGGCGCCGCCGGGCTCGCCGTGGCCCGCGCAGGGCTGCGCCCCGTCGACAAGCTCACCGAGGCCGTGGAGCACGTCGCCCGTACCGAGGACCTGAACATCCGTATCCCGGTGGAGGACGAGGCCGAGGATGAGGTGGCCCGTCTCTCCCGTTCCTTCAACTCCATGACCTCAGCGTTGGCCAGCTCCCGCGAGCTCCAGCAGCAGCTGATCGCGGACGCGGGCCACGAGCTCCGTACGCCACTGACGTCGTTGCGCACGAACATCGAACTCCTCACCCGCAGCGAGGAGACGGGCCGCCCCATCCCCGAGGCGGACCGCAAGGCCCTGCTGGCGTCGGTGAAGGCGCAGATGACCGAACTCGCGGCACTCATCGGAGACTTGCAGGAGCTGTCCCGCTCGGAGGGGCAGCGTGGTGAGCGCGTCCAGGTGATCTCGCTGGAGGACACGGTCGAGGCGGCCCTGCGCCGGGCCCGGCTCCGCGGCCCCGAGCTGACGATCACCGCCGACATCCAGCCCTGGTACGTCCGGGCGGAACCGGCGGCCCTCGAACGCGCGGTGGTCAACATCCTCGACAACGCGGTGAAGTTCAGCCCCGAGGCCGGCACGATCGAGGTCGGCCTGCACGACGGCGTCCTGACCGTCCGCGACCACGGTCCCGGCATCCCCGCCGAGGAACTCCCCTACGTCTTCGACCGCTTCTGGCGCTCGCCATCAGCCCGAGCACTGCCCGGCTCCGGCCTGGGCCTGTCCATCGTGGCCCGCACGGTCGAGCAGGCCGGCGGCCAGGTCACCCTCTCCCACGCGGACGGCGGCGGCACGGTGGCGACGGTACGACTGCCGGGTGCGCCTACGGCTCCACCGGCATCCCTGTGAGTGGGTCTCCTTCTTGCCAGAAGACCTCTTCGACCACGATCTGCGGATCTTCGGTTCGGCGGACGAAGCCATACTTCAGCCATCCGTTTCCGTCGTCGAAGAAGCAGGCGTGGCGGCCCGTGGGATCACTGGACCGGACCGGCACGACCCACATGCCCTCGGGAAGTCCGGCATCAGCATCGATGCCTCGGAAATACGGGTCTTTCGCCGTGACCAGTTCAGCGCGCGCTGCGAGGGCGATCTCACGAACGTGATCGGGCAGTGCCTCGAAGATGGCGAGAGCATCGATCCGCCAGTCCGCTTGCCATGGCGGCCCCATGAACCCATCGGTCACTCGCCGGGCTCCAGTTCTCGGACCCGGTGGTGAATCTTCGCCGCCTCCTCAAGGAGAGCTTTTGCCTCGGCGGTGTCCGTGCACTCGTACGCGGCTCGGTGTTCAAGATCCCGAACGTGCTTGTCCAGCTCGGGGTCACGGGCGAGGGCGTACTCACCCCACCAGAAGGCCAGGAACGCAGGCACCGGCCCCAGGTTGTAGGCGTCGGCGATCGCCCTCTTCCAGTGCGCGTCGAAATCCGGCAGAAGCTCGGGAGTGTGCTGGGCGATGGCCCTGCGCAGCGCCTTCGGGGTCCGCTCGGGCATGGGGGGGATGACCGGATCGGTTTCCGCAGCGTGAGCAGTCATGATCGATGCCCTCCTTCGACGCGCCGTGTCTACGACCATAGTCGCGCTCACCACCCCGGCGCGGATCGTCCGCGAAGCGGCTCCGCCGGGGACAGCCGGCCCGGAGCGGAACCTCTCAGATGCCGGGGTGTATCCGCCGAGGCGTTGGTGGTCGTGATCTCTGCCATGGGATCACCGTGACCGCCCGAACCCACGTGCGTCCCGGTTTCCCGCCCACATCACCCGACGGCGTGCAGATCCGCCCCGCGCTTGACGCCCGCCGTGAACGCGGACCAGGACGATGCCGAGAAGATCAGAGCGCTGTCATCCGGGCGCTTGCTGTCCCGGACGGGGACTATGCCGGGGTGGTCGTCGGAGACCTCGACGCAGTCGTTGGCGCCCCCCTCGCTGTAGCTCGACTTGCGCCACACGGCAGTGCTGAGATCGGGGGTGCGCGTCATGATCTGTGCTCCTCCAGTACGTCCCTGATGAACGCCGACGAATCCGACGGGGACAGCGCCAGGTCGCGCAGCCGATCGTAGGACAATCGCTGCCGCAGAACCTCGTCCTGATCCTCGATCATGCGGCTGCACCCGTTGCCCTCCTTGTAGGCAACGGCACTTCCATCCCTCTGCCAGAGCAGGGTCAACGACCCGACCATATGGTGGTGCGCTCCTGCCGAGAACGGCAGTACCTGAAGCGTCATGTTGGGCCACAGAGCGGCTGCCTCAAGATGAAGCAGCTGGTCGTGCCAGGTCTTGCCGCTGGCAGCAGGCCGTCGAAGCGCGAACTCGTCCATGATGAGCCGGACTTCCGGCTCCGGCTTCTGCCTCAGCAGGTACTGCCGTCCGAGCCGAGCCGCCACTTGCTCCTCGACGACCTCGTCGCCGTCAGCCGTTGTCTGAGCCCCAGACAACACCCCCCGGGCGAACTCCTCGGTCTGCAGAAGACCTGGAATCCCCGGCGAGAAAACCCACATGATCCGTGCCGTCGCCTCCAGCGCCATGTACTCCTTGTACCGGTCCTTGAACGCGTCCAGCCGAGCCGCCTTCCAATGGCTCAGCAGCAGGTCACCGGTGCCGTAGTACCCGTCCAGATCCTCCATGACCGTCACCTTGGACACCCGGTCCCCGGACTCCAGCCGGCTCAGGTAGCTCTTCTCGTACCCGGTCTCGTCGGCCAACTGACCCAGTGACTTCCCGGCCTTCTCCCGCAGAACCCTGAGCGTCTGCCCCAGCATCGCCCGCCCGGAGACCGGCTCGGCGTCAACCTTCTCGACCACGTCACCCCTCACCGTTGTCTGCGCGCCAGACAACACCGAACCTCTTCCGCAGCGTACGTCCCACCTGTGACCATCGAGACACGAACGGTGATCACCGCTCGTCAGACCAGTCCGTCATGACAAAACCCCCGCAGCCGATGGCACTCGGCTCGGGGGCGTGGCCGACGCGTGCCCTGAAGGAGAGACCGCCGACATGCGCGAACGTACCGCCCGGCTCATCCGATCGCTACTGACTCCACTCGTACGGGTACTGATGCCGACCCGGGGACGGCACCGAGCAGCTCCTCCCCAACCCCCGGCACTGGAACGGCCGTTGGCCGCCGTACGTCGGTACCCCGTCCGCATCTGCCCCTGTGAGCGCGAGCGGATCCTGCAACGTCGCCGCATCCTCTGGGTCGCCACCTACGGCATCGACGCCGCCCCGCGCCCCCCGGAGGCGGTCTCCCGGTGAGCGGCCACGAGCTCCGCCTTCTTCCCTGGACCACCCCCGACGGCAACCCCTGCTATCTCAGCGCCGACAGCGAGCACAGCACCCTCTCCCGGCTCGCCGACGACATCGAAGCGGCCCAACTCGGCTCGGGCGAGCAGGTGGTAGCCGGCGCCAAGGCCGTCCTCGCCGACCCCGGCGCCGGTGAACGCGCGATCCGCTTCGCGCTCACCCGGGCCGTCGAGTCACTGGACGACGCCCTGCGGGTCGCCGTCAGCCGGGGGCGCCGTATGCCGTAGCGGCAACCTTCGCGCCCCGCGCGGCGACCCAGCGTCGGACCATCCCCCGCACGGAACGGATCGCCGTATGAGTGAGAACCGCAATAACGCGCGTCATCGCAGAGGAAGGTCGGTGCTGGCGGTCGGGGTGCCTGTGGCGCTGATCGCCGCCGGTGCCCTCTCCTATGGCTCGGACCTCGGGCTGCTCGGAGCCGGTGCGCAGCGGGCCGTCGCCGCGACCGCCACCGCTCCCGCCTGGGCCACCGTCGTCGCCGACGGGTTCGCCTCCGTCGACTCGCAGGGCCAGAACGGGACTTACGGAGGGCGTGACGGGCAGACCGTGACCGTCAGGACACAGGCCGAGCTGGAGAAGTACGCCACGGCCGCCGAGCCGTACGTCATCGTCGTGGCCGCCGCCATCGACATGAACCCGGTCGGGAAGGAGATCAAGGTTCGGTCCGACAAGACCATCGTGGGGTCCGGGACGGCCGGTCACATCGTCGGCGGCGGCTTCTTCCTCGGCTCCGGTGTGCACAACGTGATCATCCGGAACCTGACCATCCGGGACGCGTACCAAGGCGTCTGGAACGACAAGGAGCACGACTTCGACGCGATCCAGATGGACGGTGCGCATCACGTCTGGATCGACCACAACGATCTTCGACACATGGCCGACGGACTCATCGACGTCCGCAAGGACAGCACGAACGTCACCGTCTCCTGGAACAAACTGAGCGACGACAACAAGGCCTTCGGGATCGGCTGGACGGACAACGTCGTCACCGACATCACGATCCACCACAACTGGATCCGCGAGACCGAGCAGCGCAACCCGTCCACCGACAACGCCGCCCACGCGCACCTCTACAACAACTTCCTGGAGGACGTGGCCGGCACCGACATCAAGTCGTCGTACGGCAACTACTCGCGCGGGAAGACGGCGATGGTCCTGGAGAACTCCTACTTCCAGGGCATCAATAACCCCGTCATCAAGGACGCCACCGCCACCCTCGTCCAGCGCGGCAACGTCTTCTCCGGCACCAGCGGCCGTAACGAGAGCGGCGGTGCTGCCTTCGACCCGAAGGTCTATTACTCGTACGCCCTGGACACCGCCTCGAATGTGCCCTCGCTGCTCAAGTCGGGCGCAGGGCCGAGCACATCAATCGGTGCCTCCATGAGCACCAAGGCCGCCACCACCCTCACCGTCGCCAAGGACGGCAGCGGGCAGTACTCGACCGTGCAGGCCGCCGTGAACGCCGTGCCCGTGAACAACCCCTCGCGGGTCGTCATCGCCGTGAAGCCTGGCACGTACCGCGAGACCGTAAAGGTGCCCGCCAACAAGCCGCACGTCACCATCCAGGGCACCGGCGGCAGCCGCAAGGACACGGTGATCGTCTACAACAACGCGGCGGGCACGCCGAAGCCCGACGGTTCGGGGACGTACGGCACGAGCGGCAGCGCCACCGTCGCCGTCGAGGCCGACGACTTCCAGGCCCGCAACCTGACCGTCTCCAACGACTTCGACGAGAAGGCGAACCAGAATCTGAGCGGCCATCAGGCCGTCGCGCTGCGCACCGCCGCCGACAAGGTGTTCCTCGACGGCGTCATCGTCGACGGCGATCAGGACACACTGCTGCTGGACACGGCCGCGAAGGACCGGCTCGGCCGGGTGTACGTCGTGAACTCCTACGTCTTGGGCAACGTCGACTTCATCTTCGGGCGGGCCACGGCGGTCGTCGACCGGTCCGTCATCACGTTGAAGAAGCGGTGGGACGGGAGTTCGGGCGGATACGTCACGGCCCCGAGCACGGCCGCGAACCGCAAGGGCATCCTGATCACCGACTCGGCCGTCGGCGGGGACGTCTCCGCGTCCAGTTTCTACCTCGGCCGGCCCTGGCACGCGGGCGGCGACGCCACCCTGGACCCCCAGACGACGGTGCGCAACACGTCGCTCGGTGCGGCCGTGAGGTCCACGCCCTGGACCGACATGAGCGGGTTCTCCTGGAAGGACGACCGGTTCGCCGAGTACCGGAACACCGGCGCGGGTTCCGGCTCGGCGAGCACCGACCGGCCCCAGCTGACCGACGCCCAGGCCGCGGCCCAGGAGGCCGCGGACTGGCTCGGGGACTGGACGCCGACCGCCTCCTGAGGCGGGGCCCCGGGCGGAAGGTCAAGGCGGGCGCGGGAGAACACCAAGAGCGGGCCAAAACCCGATCATGGGTTTCCCGCGTCCGCCCATGATTCGGCAACGCGAACTGATGTCCTGTCATTCGAGCGTACGTTCCTGCCCGTGAACGCTGATAGATCCGTCGGCGCCGAGCCGACCGCATCCGCCCACAAGCGGTTCCCCCACACCTCTCCCGCCCGCCGCGCACTCCTGCGGTTCGGGCTCACCGGAGCCGCGGCACTGGGGGCCACCGCAGCCCTCGGCACCGCTCCCGCATCCGCCACCCCCACACCCACCCCCGCCTCCCGTCGTCGGCCGGAGACGCCCGACGAAGCCCTGCGCGAGCTGGCCGCCGGGAATCTGCGCTGGCGCACCTTCCGCGAGCGCCACCCCGACGAGTCGCCCGCGGTGCGGCAGAGCCTGACGTCGGGTCAGCACCCGTTCGCCGTCGTCCTCGGCTGCATCGACTCGCGCGTACCGCCGGAGCTGGTCTTCGACCAGGGACTCGGCGATCTGATGACCGTGCGCTCCGCGGGCGAGGTGCTGGACGAGGCCGTGCTCGGCAGCGTCGCCTACGGGGTCCTGGAACTGGACATACCGCTGGTGCTGGTGCTCGGGCACCAGTCGTGCGGCGCGGTGAAGGCCGCCGTAGAGGCGGACGAGTCCGGGGAGCGGCTGCCCGCCCACATCCAGTACATAGCCGACCAGATAGCCCCGAACATAGATCGCACGAAGGAGGGCGACGCCCGCGTCGACTCGACCATCGACGTCAACGTCCGCGCCGTCCGCGCCCGGCTCGCCGCCGAGCCCGACCTCGCCGCGAAGGTCGCGAGCGGCCGGCTGGCCATCGTCGGCGCCCGCTACGACCTGACGAACCAGCGCGTCCGCCGCCTGACCTGACCTCGGGCAGCGGCCGGGACTCCCGGCATGCTCGGGGTCAGTGCAGGCCGAGCATGCCGGGGCCGACGGTCGCCGCACCGGGCGGCGCCGCCAGTCGCGCGTACACCCCGCCCCACGCCATCAGCTCCGCGTGGGTCCCCGTCTCCACCAGCCGGCCCTCGTCCATGACCAGCACCCGGTCCGCGTCCGGGGCCAGGGTGAGGTCGTGGGTGATCATGATCGTCGTACGGCCGGACATCAGGCGGCGCAGCGGCCGGACGACCTGGCGGGCGGCCACGGAGTCGAGGCCGGCCGTGGGTTCGTCCAGGACCAGCACGGGGGCGGCGCGCAGCATCGCGCGGGCGATGGTGATCCGCTTGAGCTGGCCGCCGGACAGCGCCGCCGTGCCGGGGGCGACATGGGTGTCGTACCCCTCGGGGAGCGCGGTGACGAAGTCGTGGGCGGCCGCCGCACGGGCCGCCCGCTCGATGTCCGCCTCGCTCGCGCCGGGCCGGCCGCAGGCGATGTTCTCGCGGACGGTGCCGTTGAGGATCAGCGTCTCCTGCGGGAGCAGGGCGACGTTCTCGCGCAGGAAGTCGAGGCCGAGGTGCGGCAGCGGTACGCCGTCCAGGGTGATCACGCCGGACAGCGGGTCGTAGAAGCGGGTCAGGAGCTTGGCGGTGGTCGACTTGCCCGCGCCGGACGGGCCGGTGACGACGATCAGCTCGCCGGGGTCCGCCGAGAAGCTCAGGCCGGACACCGACGCCCGCGCCGCCCCGGGGTATCCGAAGCTCACCCCGTGGAAGCCGACCCGGCCCCGCACCGGCCAGGGCGCCAGCGGCTCGTCGGGGTCGGTCACGGCGGGCTCGGCATCCAGGATCTCGCCGAGGCGCTGAGCGCCGGCGGTGGCTGCGGTGAGCGTGAGGCCGAGTTGGCCGAGGTTGCGGACCGGCGGGTAGAGGTAGCCGATGAAGGCGGCGAAGGCGAGAAGCTGGCCGAGGGTCATCCGGCCCGCGGAGATCTCCCAGACGCCCAGGCCGATCACGGTCAGCACGCAGACCGTCTCCACGACCTCGACGAACTGCTCGTACATCTCGCCGAGTCGGGCGCCCCGCACGGACGCCTTCATCCAGGCCCGCGCCTCCCGGTCGAGCAGCCTCTCCTCCGCGCGGCGGCGGTTGTAAGCCTGGGTGAGGACGACGTTGGCCAGGGACTCCTCGACGACCGAGGTGATCGAGCCGTCGGCGACCCGTTCGTCCTGGGAGGCGGTGCGGATACGGCCGGCGAAGCGGCGGGCGGCCAGCAGGAACAGGGGCGCGAGCACGAAGGTGACGAGCGCGAGGTCCCAGCGCAGCCAGAGGGCCGCCGCGGAGTAGAAGAGGGCCGAGAACGCGGCCGCGAAGGTGCCGACGACGCCCGAGACGACCATCTGCTCGATGGCCTCGACGTCCCCCGTGAGCCGCTCGACCAGGTCACCCCGCCGGTGCTTCTGGAAGAAGTGCGGCGGCATGTCCTGCACGTGCCGGAACACCTTCGCGCGCAGCCGCAGCACGAATCTCTCGGCGGTCCAGGTGGCGAGCGAGTTGCCCAGGTAGCCGACGAGCGCGCCCAGCGCCGCGACGCCCAGCCAGGCGGCCGCCGGCCCCCAGAACGCCGCCGGCGAACCGGCCTTCAGCGCGTGGTCGGTGAGCTGCGCGAACAGCAGGATCGACGCGGTCTCGGCGAGCGCGGCCACCACCACGCAGGCCACGATGACGGCCAGCCACTTCCGGTCGCCCCGTGTCAGCGGCCAGAACCGCCGGAAGGCGTCGCGCACTTCCCTCATGCTCAAGTCCCTTTCCCGAAGCCCTCGGACATGCCGGAGGCGGGGCCCCGGTGTAATCCGGTGACCCCGCCTCGCCGTCTTTCTTATTTGTCTCGTACGACTACGGCCTCAGCACTTATGGGAAACCGGGCGCCGCTTCGGAGCCGCCTTCTTCGCGGGCGCCTTCTTCTTCGACGCCGGGGCCGGGGCGGGCTTGCGGGACGTCTTGACCGGGGCGACCTTGTGGAAGCTCATCGGGATCTCCTTGCTCTGCGGATTTTGTTTTCGCGTCGATCGCTTTCGACATGGAAAACATTACGGGACCTCGAACCCGAAAATCGCCAATTCCGCTGAGACCTCTATTAATTGCGCCTGAGAGGGTTTTTCAGAGAGTTCCAGGAACTAAATCGCCCTTACACAGAATTCATTACGGGCGGCCCACCGCCAGGTCCGCGCCCTCCAGACGCACCCTGATCCCGTCCTTCTCCACCCGCACGTCCCGCAGCCGTACCTGCCCGCTCGGCGGCTCCGGCAGGCGGAAGCCCAGGGAGAGCTGGTCGGTGAGGACCGGGCGGGTGAGGCGGGGCAGGGCGTCCAGGAGGGCGGGGTCGAAGCCCAGGAGGGCGAGGAGCTGGGGGTGGTCCAGGGCCAGGTCGATCAGGTTCAGGCGCATCGCCCGGTGCAGGAAGCGCGGGGTGCCGACCAGGTCGGTGAGCTTGGACTCGTCGGCCAGCGCCTCGCGGACGAGGGAGTCGGGTACGCCCAGGCGCCGTACCACCGCCGGGACGGACAGCAGCGCCTTCGCCTTGCGGGTCTCGTGGGCCAGCCGGGCCACCGACTCGCGGCTCAGGTGCAGGCCCTCGGAGGTGCGGGCGCCGGGCCGGTACGTGGCGAGGTCGCCGATGTCCAGGCGCATCCCGCCGATGTGCGTGGCGATGCCGCGGTCGCCGTTGCGCACGATCCGGGCCTCGGCCCGCAGCCGCAGGTCGTGTCCGGCGACCGGCAGGGTGCCGCGCGCACGGACCCGGTCGCGCCCCTCGCCGGTGAACGTCACCTGGGAGGCACCGAGTTCACGGTTCAGGTCGGCGAAGGAGAGCAGGACGTCACCCTCCAGGCGGGGGACGTCGGCGCCGCGCACCGAGGCCGGGCCGTCGGTGTCCAGCCGTACGTCCTTCGCCGTCGCGGTCACCTGGGCCAGCGAGATCCGGTCGGCGGCGACGTCGGGGACGGTCACCTTGACCGAGTCCAGCCGTTCGTCGGCGAGCTGGGTGAGGAAGGGGAAGCCGGCGATCTCGACCTCGGGAGCTGCCGTGAGCTTCAGCCGGGTCTTGAGGGTGTCCGCCGCTCTGCGCTCGGCGTACAGCAGCGCCCAGCGGTCGGCGAGGGTGACGAAGGCGGCGACGACGAGGATCCCGACGACGGCCTTCATCGCGAAGGGGAGGCCCGCGAGGCGGCCGCGCCGCTTGCGCCGGCTGCCCTTGCGGTGGTTGGGAGGGGCCCAGGTATCGTCCTGGGCCCCTTCCGGATCCACGTCCTCGACGAGGAACTCATCCAGCGGACCACGGTCCAGACTGCCGAGTTCGTCGTACGGGTTTCGATAGGGATGCGCCGTTATGTGGTGGGGGGAACGCATCGGCCCATCCGACCATGTACACGCCCCCCACCCGCAACCGCTACCGAAGGTTTGCGATCTAGTTCACGCCAGGTCACAAACTTCGTTCTTGAACTACTTCACCACGGTGATCCGGTCCGCCGCCGGCGGCTGAATCGGGTTCGTCGCCGAGGAGTTGGCCGTCAGGTACTTCTCCAGCACCGTCAGGTCGTCCGTGCCGACGAGGTCGTTGGTGCCCTGGCCCAGCGTCGTGAAGCCGTCGCCGCCGCCCGCTAGGAAGTTGTTCATCGCGACGCGGTAGGTGGCCGCCGGGTCGATCGCCGCACCGTTCAGCTTGATGGAGTCCGTCACCACACGGTCCGCGCCCGACTTCGTCAGGTCCAGCGTGTAGGTGAGGCCCGAGGAGATCTGGAGGATCTTCGGGGACGCCGCGTTCGTGCCGCTGACCTGCTCCTTGAGCACCTGGATCAGCTGCGCGCCGGTGAGGTCCTGCAGGTTCAGCGTGTTGGAGAACGGCTGCACCGTGAAGCCCTCGGCGTAGGTCACCACGCCGTCGCCCTCAGCGCCCTTGGCCGCGTACGTCAGCGGTGCCCGGATGCCGCCCGGGTTCATCAGCGCGAGGTCCGTCTCCGGGTCCAGCTCCTTGCCGTACGCGAGCTGCGCGTCCGCGATCAGGTCGCCGAGCGGGGACTCGGTGCCGGTGCTGGGGATGTCGGCGGAGATGTAGCCGATCGCGCGGTTGCCGATGGGCGCCGCGAGGGTGTTCCACTTCGAGATCAGCTCGGTCATGTCGGGCGCCTTGGGGACGTCCCGGGTGACCACGCGGTTCGCGGACTTCACGGCCGTACGGGAGATGTCGCCGGTGAAGCGGTCGTACGTCAGCGTCGTGTCGGTGTAGAGCCGGCCGAAGGACGCCGCGGAGGTGACCATGCGGGGCTTGCCCGACGGGTCGGGGATCGTGCAGACGTAGGCCGCGTGCGTGTGGCCCGTCACCAGCGCGTCCACGGACGGCGTGATGTTCTTGGCGATGTCGGCGATCGGGCCGGAGATGCCGTCGCCCGCGCCCGGGGAGTCGCAGTTGTAGTTGTACGAGCCCGAGGCCGGCTGCCCGCCCTCGTGGATCAGCGCGACGATCGACTTCACGCCCTGGCGCTGGAGCACCTTGGCGTACTTGTTGATCGTCTCGACCTCGTCCTTGAACTTCAGGCCCTTGACGCCCTCGGCGGAGACGACGCCCGGGGTGTCCTCCAGGGTCACGCCGATGAAGCCGATCTTGACGTCCTTCTTCTTCCACACCCAGTACGGCGCGAGGATCGGCTTGCCGCTCTTCTCGCTGAGCACGTTGGCCGCCAGGTACGGGAAGTCGGCGCCCTTGAACTTCTTGTCCGTGTAGCAGCCGGCCGTCGGGTGGCAGCCGCCGTTCTGGAGGCGGGCCAGCTCCTTGGCGCCCTCGTCGAACTCGTGGTTGCCGACGGAGGTGACGTCCAGGTCGAGCTTGTTCAGTGCCTCGATGGTGGGCTCGTCGTGAAAGAGGCCCGAGATCAGCGGGGAGGCGCCGACCATGTCGCCGCCGGCCGCGGTGATGGAGTACTTCTGGCCCTCGCGGGCCTGGCGCAGGTGGGTGGCGAGGTACTCCACGCCGCCCGCGTCGATGGTCTTCGTCGTGCCGTCCGCCTGGAGTTCGGTGACCCGGCCGGAGGAGCCGGCCGGCGGCTCCAGGTTGCCGTGCAGGTCGTTGAACGACAGCAGCTGGACGTCCTGGTAGCGGCTGAGGTGGTGACCGCCGCCGTGCTTCTGGGAGCTCTCGCCCGTCGAAGCCGTCGCGGGGAGGGCCGCGGCCAGCGCGCCCGCGGTGGCGAGCGTCGCGGCGGTCGCGACCAGAGCGTACGTACGGCGTCTGCGGTCGTGCTGGTGGGATGTGGCTGACATCCGCCCCCCTGTGAGTCGTGAATGACATGGCCCCGTCGGGCGGCAGCCTAGAGTCAACGCGCGTAGCGCGACAGGGGGTTCCGGGTTACAGCCTGGTTGCTTCTGAGGTTGCCGCCGCCCTTGATTTCCGTGCCGGGACTTTGCCCGGACCGCCCCTTACCCTCGTACGCATGACCAGCGACGACACCGCACGCCCCCTCCCCACCCGTGCCATCGAGACCTACTCCGCGCTCACCCCCGAGCAGACCGAGGCCGTACTGGAGCTGCTGGCGGAGGCCGCCCGGAACGACGGGCAGCAGGCGGTGTCCGAACAGGGCCGGCTCCAGTTGCGCGGCGGGGAGCGAGAAGGCGTCTCGCATCTGCTGCTGACCGTCGCCGGCGAACTCGTCGGCTACGCCCAGCTGGAGGACACCGACCCGGTGGAGGCCCCGGCCGCCGAACTCGTCGTCCACCCCTCGCACCGCGGGCACGGCCACGGCCGCGCGCTCGGGGCGGCCCTGCTCGGCGCGTCCGGCAAGCGGCTGCGGGTGTGGGCCCACGGCGGCCACGCCGCCGCCCGCCACCTCTCCCAGGTCCTCGGCCTCACCCTGTTCCGCGAACTGCGCCAGATGCGCCGCCCGCTGGCCGATCTGAACCTGCCGGACCCGGTGCTCCCCGAGGGCGTCACGGTCCGCGCCTTCGTGCCCGGCCGGGACGACGCGGCCTGGCTCGCCGTGAACGCCGCCGCCTTCGCCCACCACCCCGAGCAGGGCTCCCTCGTCCAGCGCGACCTCGACGACCGCAAGGCCGAGCCGTGGTTCGACCCGGCCGGGTTCTTCCTGGCGGAACAGGGCGGCGAACTCGTCGGCTTCCACTGGACGAAGGTCCACGCGGAGGAAGGGCTCGGCGAGGTGTATGTCCTCGGGGTGCGGCCGGGCGCCCAGGGCGGCGGTCTGGGGAAGGCCCTGACGACGATCGGCCTGCGGCACCTGGCGGCCCAGGGGCTGCCCGCGGCGATGCTCTACGTCGACGCGGACAACAAGGCGGCGGTGTCGGTGTACGAGCGGCTCGGGTTCACGACGTACGAGACGGACCTGATGTACCGCACGGAGACCTGAGCCCGGAGAGCAGGGCGGAAAACCCTGACATAACTCCCCTAAGGGGCGGCGATCTTGACGCCGCCCCTTTCTTTGCACCACCCTTTCACTACTCAATTAGTGAAAGGGTGGTGGAACGGATGGTCGAGTACCGCATCGACCGGCGCTCCGGCGTCGCCACCTACGTGCAGATCGTCCAGCAGACCAAACAGGCCCTGCGTCTGGGCCTGTTGGAGCCGGGCGACAAGCTGCCGACGGCCCGCGAGGTCGTCGAGGCGACCGCCATCAATCCCAACACCGTGCTCAAGGCCTACCGCGAACTGGAACGCGAGGGCCTGGTCGAGGCACGACGGGGGCTCGGCACGTTCGTGCGACGGGGACTGAACACCGCGCCGGTGGACTCGCCGTTGCGCACCGAGCTGGACGCCTGGGCCGCACGGGCCCGCGCGGCCGGGCTGGACCGCGACGACGTGGACGCGCTCTTCACTTCCGTACTGGACACGCATTTCAAGGGGGACGAGTCATGACCGGGACCGCCATCGAGGCGGCCGCGCTGAGCAGGACGTTCGGGCGACGGCGCAAGGCGGCGCTGGACGGATGCGACTTCCGGCTCCCGGCGGGCAGCGTATGTGCCGTCGTCGGCCCGAACGGCGCCGGCAAGTCGACCCTGCTCTCCCTCGCAGCGGGGCTGATCCGCCCCACCGACGGCACCGTCACCGTCCTCGGCCAGGCCCCGGCGGCGGTCCGCGAACGACTCGCGTACGTCGCCCAGGACAAGCCCCTGCACCCCCAGCTCACCGTCGCCGACACCCTGCGCTTCGGCCGTGAGCTCAACCCCGGCCGCTGGGACGCGAAGGTCGCCGAGCGGATCGTCGACGAGGGCGAACTCGAACCGGACGCCAGGATCCGCACCCTCTCCGGCGGCCAGCGCACCCGCGTCGCGCTCGCCCTCGCCCTCGGCAAGCGGCCCGAACTGCTGCTCCTGGACGAGCCGATGGCCGACCTCGACCCGCTGGCCCGGCACCAGCTGATGGCCACGCTCATGGCGGACGCCGCCGAGCACGGCACCACGGTTGTCATGTCCTCGCACGTCGTGGCGGAGCTGGACGGCTCCTGCGACCACCTCCTGCTGCTCGGCGCCGGCCGGGTCCGCCTCGCCGGCCCGCTGGACGACCTGCTCGCCGCGCACCGCCTCGTCACCGGCCGGGCCGACGCGTCCCTGGACTCCCACACGGTGATCGAGTCCCGCACGACGGGCCGTCAACTCACCGCGCTGATACGGCCCGAGGGCCCGCTCGATTCCGGCTGGCAGGCCACCGCCCCGACCCTGGAGGAGCTGGTCCTGGCCCATCTGCGCGCCCCGCAGGCCCCGGTCCTGCGCCTCGACGACGTGCGGGAGGCCGCCGTATGACCGCCGTGACGACCATCGAGACGTCCACCGTCGCCACGTCCTCCCGGGGGCCGCGCGGACTGCTCTGGACGATGCTGCGGGTGCACCGCTCGGCGCTGTGGTTCTGGGTGCTGCTGGTGGCCTTCGGCGCGGGAGCGCTGCTGTGGGCCCACGGTCCGGCGGCGGACGCCGCCTGGGCCGAGTTCCGGCGGATGGGGTGCGACTCCGGGCAGCCGGTCCTGGGCTGCGACGACATCGGTCCCGCCTACGACCGGTACGACACCTTCAGCTCCCTCGGCGCCGGAGTGCTCGGCCTCGCGCCCTTCCTCGCCGCGGCCTGGGCGGGCGGGGCGCTGATCGGGCGCGAGCTGGAGAACGGCACGGCACAGCTGGCGTGGACGCAGTCGGTCACCCCGGCCCGCTGGCTGGCCGCCAAGCTCGCCGTGCCGGCCGCCCTGCTCGCCACCGGCACCCTCACGCTCACACTGCTGCACCGCATGATGTGGTCCACGGACGGACAGCTGCGCCTGGCGATGGGCTCACGGGACTGGCACCAGGGCACCACGTTCGAGGCCAACGGCACCCTCGCCACGGCGTACGCCCTGCTCGGCCTCGCCGTCGGCGTCCTCGCGGGCCTGCTCCAGCGCCGCGCGCTGCCCGCACTGGGCACGGCGGTCGTGGGCCTGGCGCTGCTCGCGACCTCGATCGGCACACTGCGCCCGTATCTGTGGCCGGTCGAGACGCTGACCGCCAAGGACGGCTACCCGGAGTACATCGGCATGGTCCTCGGCGAGGGCGCGCTCACCTCCACCGGCGCCCGGGTGTCGGACCCCATGTGCATCGACAACGCCAAGTGCCTGGCCGAGCACGACATCGTCGGCTTCTACCGCGACTACCACCCCTCCTCCCACTTCTGGCCCCTCCAGCTGATGGAGACGGGCATCGTCCTCGCGGTGACGGGGCTGGCGGTGCTGATCGCCTTCCGGCTGCTGAAGCGGCGTACGGGGGCTGTCGCATGACGGCCACGCTCACCGCCCCGGCCGCCCCGGCCGCCCCGGGCACCCGCGGCCCACGCGGCCTGGTCTGGGCCCTCACGCAGGTGCACCGCATGGCGTTCGCCTTCTGGGCGGTGGCCCTGATCGGCGCCACGGCCGGACTGATCTGGATGTACGCCATCGGCGACACCGCCCGCGAGGGCAACGTCCCGTGCACGACGCCGGCCCGCGAGGGCTATCCCGCCTGCGCGTCCATCGAGACGATCACCGTGGACGACGTCTACCGCAGCGGGATCGGCCTGATCGCCACCGTCCTGACGTACGGGGTCCTCCTCGTGGCGCCCTGGGCCGGCGGGGCGCTCATCGGGCGGGAGCTGGAGAGCGGAACCGCCCGGCTCGCCTGGACCCAGTCGGTCACCCCGGCCCGCTGGCTGGCCGCCAAGCTCGCCGTTCCCGCGGTACTGCTCGCCGCGGGCACCGGCGTGATCGTCCTGCTGAACGACTGGGCTCGCGGGGACGACGCTCCCGACCTGGTCGGGGACTGGTACAACGCGGACTCGTTCGTCGGCACCGGCCCGACGGCCGTGGCGTACGTCCTGGCCGGCCTCGCCCTCGGCGCGCTCGCCGGAATGCTGCTGGGGCGGGCCCTGCCCGCCGCCGGGGCGGGCTTCGCGGCCGCGCTCGTCCTGTGCGGTGTGCTGGAGACCTTCCGCGAGCACCTGTGGCCGACGGTCACCCGCAGCGGAGTCGAACCCAGTGCCGAGCTGCCCCGCTCGGCCTGGGCGCTCCGCTGGACCACGGAGAACGGCTCCCCCACCGACAGCGTCACGTTCCACCCCCAGTCCCACTTCTGGCCGCTCCAGCTCGTCGAGACCGGCATCCTTCTCGCCGTCGCCGCCACCGCGACCCTCGCCGCCTTCTGGCTGCTGCGCCGCCGCACCCCGTAGATTCCGCCGCACGTCCCTCCACGGGGGGAGGGACGTGCGGTCCGGGCACGTGGACGCCCGGGGGCCGCCCCCCGCTATCCCACACGCCATGTCTCCGTAACCATTGGTTCAGACGGGCTTGCGACGCTGCGCCAATGACCGCCGCCGTGCCAGAGCCTTCGCTCCCCGCACAGGGGGGCGCGAGGAACGGGGACGCACGACGCCTCCCCGCGACGCTCCCGCCCGCGCTTTCCGACGCGCCCATTGGGCTCGATGCGCGGAACAATGGACATATGAGCCAGTCCTCCAACGCCCAGGCCAAGGTCCAGCACGCGCAGCCCTCCGTGGGTTCCATAGCTGCGCACCGCCCGCACACGGTCACCTCGGCGGTCGTCTCCGATCTGGAACCCGACATCGACGCCGACCTCGATGCCTACGAGGTCACCGAGATCGAAGGTGTCCAGCTGCCCCAGGGCCGGTTCCTGGACCGGGAGCGCAGCTGGCTCGCGTTCAACGAGCGCGTGCTCGAACTCGCCGAGGACCCGAACACCCCGCTCCTGGAGCGGGCCAACTTCCTGGCGATCTTCGCCAGCAATCTGGACGAGTTCTTCATGGTCCGCGTGGCCGGACTGAAGCGCCGTATCGCCACCGGTGTCGCCACCCGGTCCGCGTCCGGCCTCCAGCCCCGCGAGGTCCTGGAGATGATCTGGGCCCGCTCGCGCGAGCTGATGGCCCGGCACGCCGCGTGCTACCACGAGGACGTCGCTCCCGCGCTCGCCGAGGAGAGCATCCACCTCGTCCGCTGGAACGAGCTGACGGAGAAGGAGCAGGCCCGCCTCTTCACACTGTTCCGGCACCAGATCTTCCCGGTGCTGACGCCGCTGGCCGTCGACCCGGCGCACCCGTTCCCGTACATCTCCGGCCTGTCGCTGAACCTGGCCGTGCGCGTACGGAACCCCGTCACCGGCACGCCGCACTTCGCCCGTGTGAAGGTGCCGCCGCTGCTCTCCCGCTTCCTGGAGGCCTCCCCCGGCCGGTTCGTCCCGCTGGAGGACGTGATCGCCGCGCACCTGGAGGAGCTCTTCCCGGGCATGGAGGTGCTGGAGCACCACGCCTTCCGGGTCACCCGCAACGAGGACCTGGAGGTGGAGGAGGACGACGCCGAGAACCTCCTCCAGGCCCTTGAGAAGGAGCTCATGCGGCGCCGCTTCGGCCCGCCGGTGCGCCTCGAGGTCGAGGAGAACATCAACCAGGAGGTCCTGGACCTGCTGGTGCGCGAGCTGAAGATCAGCGAGGCCGAGGTCTACCCGCTGACCGGCCCCCTGGACCTCACGGGCCTCTTCCGCATCGCCTCCATCGACCGGCCCGAGCTGAAGTACCCGAAGTTCGTCGCGGGCACCCATCGCGATCTCGCCGAGGTCGAGTCGGCGTCCGCGCCGGACATCTTCGCGGCCCTGCGCAACCGGGACGTGCTGCTGCACCACCCCTACGACTCGTTCTCCACGTCCGTGCAGGCCTTCCTGGAGCAGGCCGCCGACGACCCGGACGTCCTCGCGATCAAGCAGACCCTGTACCGCACCTCCGGCGACTCCCCCATAGTCAACGCGCTCATCGACGCCGCCGAGGCCGGCAAGCAGGTTCTGGTGCTGGTCGAGATCAAGGCCCGCTTCGACGAGCACGCCAACATCAAGTGGGCGCGCAAGCTGGAGGAGGCCGGCTGCCATGTCGTCTACGGCCTCGTCGGCCTGAAGACGCACTGCAAGCTGTCGCTGGTGGTCCGCCAGGAGGGCGAGACGCTGCGGCGCTACAGCCACGTCGGCACCGGCAACTACCACCCGAAGACGGCACGGCTGTACGAGGACCTGGGCCTGCTGACCGCCGACCCACAGGTCGGCGCGGACCTGTCCGACCTGTTCAACCGGCTGTCCGGCTACTCGCGGCGGGAGACCTACCGGCGGCTGCTGGTCGCCCCGAAGTCCCTGCGCGACGGCCTGATCGCGCGGATCAACAAGGAGGTCCAGCACCACCGTGCCGGGCGTCCCGCCTACGTCCGCATCAAGGTCAACTCCATCGTCGACGAGGCGCTCATCGACGCCTGCTACGCCGCGTCCCAGGCGGGCGTGCCGGTCGACATCTGGGTCCGCGGAATCTGCGCGATCCGCCCGGGCGTGGCCGGACTGTCGGAGAACATCCGGGTCCGCTCCGTCCTCGGCCGCTTCCTCGAACACTCCCGGGTCTTCGGCTTCGGCAACGGCGGCGAACCCGAGGTGTGGATAGGCAGCGCCGACATGATGCACCGCAACCTCGACCGCCGTATCGAGGCCCTGGTCAGGGTCACCGACCCGGCCCACCGTGCCGCACTGAACCGGCTCCTGGAGACCGGTATGTCCGACACCACCGCGTCCTGGCACCTGGGGCCGGACGGCGAGTGGACCAGGCACGCGACGGACGCGGAGGGCCAGCCCCTGCGCAACGTCCAGGAGATGCTCATAGACGCCCGGAGGCGCCGGCGTGGCACAGCAACACCTTGATCCGACGGACCCCATGGCCGAAGCCTCGTGCGGGGACGCCCTCGCGGGCTACCTGCGCGCCCAGGCCACGGAGTTCCTGCGAGCCCTGCGCCTGCACCGGGAGACCGGCGGCGACGGAGGTGCCCCGGCTCGCGCCAAGGCGCGCGCCGGGGACAACGGCTCGCAGGAGTCCGTCGACGCGGCGCGGGCGCTGCGGCGCTCGGCCCGCCGTATCAGCGCCAGCCTGCACACGTTCCGCCCGCTGCTGGACACCGACTGGTCGGAGGCCATCCGCCCCGAACTGGCCTGGCTGTCCGGCACCCTGGCGATGGAGCACGCCTACGCGGCCCGCCTGGAGCGCCTGCTGCTGGCACTGCACCGGCTGTCGGGCGCGGCGGTACTGCCGGCACAGACGGGGGTGCCCGGCGGGCCCGGCGATCCGTCCGACGGCAGCCGTACCGCGGGGGTGACGGCCGCCGCGCAGAAGGCGGCGGCCGGCGACACCGGTCCCCCCGCCCACCCGGCGGCCACTGTGGAGCGCGGCAACCTCACGGTGGGCGCCGCCAAAGCAGGCGCCCTCCTCGAACGCCAGCTGACCCTGGCCCGGACCCGCGCCCACTCCAGCGCCCTCCAGGCCCTCGGCTCCTCCCGCTTCCACGCCGTCGCCGACAACATCGCCGTACTGGCCAGCGAGGTCCCGCTCACCCCGGCCGCGGCCACCGCCGACCTGCGCCCCCTCGCGGGCGCGGCCGAGGAGCGGCTCACCGACGCGGTGGCGGCGCTGCCGCTGGTGACCGCGGGCAACCCGTACAACGCCGAGGCCCTGATCCACGGCCTCTCCCCCGACCCGGCGCCGCATCCGCAGGACGCGCCCTGGCACCAGGTCCGCCTCCTGCTGCGCCTGCACCGCTACGCCCGTGAGGTCCTGCACGGCGACTCGGCGCCGGTGGACGTACGACTGCTGGCGGCCGGCCAGGCCCTCAACCGGCACCGCGACGCCTCCGAGGCGGCGGCTGCCGCGGCCCAGGCCGCCCGCACCCCACGCATCGCCCCCGCCACGGCGTACGCCCTCGGCGTGCTGCACGCCGACCAGAGGCACGAGGTGGAGGCGGCGCGGTTCGCGTTCCAACAGTCCTGGCAGATGCAGACCGTGGGCACGCCTTAGCGCCCCTGAGGCATGCCCTGGGAACCCCCTGAACCACAGGCGATCCCGAAGGAGGCGACCCCCGGTGACTTCCGCCGACGACCTCACCGTCCAAGCGGCCGGCTGTGTCCTGTGGCGCCGTTCGCCGGTAGGCGGTGAGCTGGAGATATGCCTGGTCCACCGACCGAAGTACGACGACTGGTCGCACCCGAAGGGCAAGTTGAAACGCGGCGAGGACCCCCTCGCGGGCGCGCTGCGCGAGGTGCTGGAGGAGACGGGGCACTCCGCCGAGCCCGGCGCCCAGCTGCCGACCGTGCGATATCCGGCCAACGGCCGGCCCAAGGAGGTCCGCTACTGGGCGGCCGAGGCGGGCCCGGGCGCCTTCGCGCCCAACGCCGAGGTGGACCGACTGCTGTGGCTCCCGCCCACGGCCGCACGGGCGCGGCTGACCCAACCGAGGGACCGGCAGTTGGTGAACGCCCTGCTGGAATCGCTGCGGCTGGCATAGTCCAGTTCAACCCCGACAAAGTCTCGGAATACACCCGTGTCCTCAACGTAAGCGTTCCGTTACCTCACCCAGACGTACCCAGGGGTTCACCCCTCGTTCATTTATGCCCATCGGCGCCTTCACCTGTTCTGCCTAATTTCGGCCGTGCACGATGACGGCCGCACCCGGAAGACGCGTCCGCATCGCCCATTCTTCGCACGCCGCCGAATTCAGGACGGCGGCTCCCGGAAGGAACTCCCTCAGTGAAGCTTCAGCGCAAGAACCGGCGCGTCCTCGCTCTCGGCGCTCTCGCCGTCTCCGGCGCCCTGGCCCTCACGGCGTGCGGCTCCGACGACACCGGCAACAGCAGCGGCAGCGGCGACTCGTCCGCGAGCGCCGCGGCCGGCAACATCAAGTGCGACGACGCCAAGGGCCAGCTGCTCGCCGACGGCTCGTCCGCGCAGAAGAACGCGATCGACGCCTGGGTCAAGCAGTTCTCCGCCGCCTGCCAGGGCGTCCAGATCAACTACAAGGGCGGCGGCTCCGGCGCCGGTGTCACCGCGTTCAACCAGGGCACGGTCGCCTTCGCCGGCTCGGACTCCGCGCTGAAGCCCGAAGAGGTCGCCGAGTCCAAGAAGACCGCGTGCACCGACGGCGGCCAGGGCATCGACCTCCCGATGGTCGGCGGCGCCATCGCCCTCGCCTACAACGTCGACGGTGTCGACAACCTCGTCCTGGACGCGCCCACGATCGCCAAGATCTTCAGCGGCAAGATCAAGACCTGGGACGACGAGGCGATCAAGAAGCTGAACCCCGACGCGAAGCTGCCCAGCACCAAGATCCAGGCGTTCCACCGCTCGGACGAGTCCGGCACCACGGACAACTTCACCAAGTACCTGACGGCCGCCACCCCGGACAACTGGAAGTTCGAGGGCGGCAAGGCGTGGACCGCTCCGGGCGGCCAGGCCGCGTCCGGCTCCTCCGGTGTCGCCCAGGCGGTCAAGCAGACCTCCGGCGCCATCAGCTACATGGAGGAGTCCTACGCCAAGGACCTGACCTCGGTCGCCATCGCCACGGGCGCCTCCGAGCCGGTCAAGCCCTCCTCCGAGACCGCCACGGCCGCCATCGCGGACGCCAAGGTCGTCGGCACCGGCAAGGACCTCTCGCTGGAGATCAACTACACCACCAAGGCCGACGGCGCCTACCCGATCACCCTGGTGACGTACGAGATCGTCTGCGACAAGGGCAACAAGGCCGAGACGCTGCCGACCGTCAAGGCGTTCCTGACCTACATCGCCAGCGAGGAGGGCCAGGGCATTCTCGCCGAGAACTCCTACGCCCCGATCCCCGCCGACATCATCTCCAAGGTCCGCACCACGGTCGCGGCCCTGAGCTGATCTGAGTGTGCGGCCCGGTCCCACCAAGACCGGGCCGCACCGTCCGGTGCACCGCCGCCATGGAGCCGTAGCCCGAGTACGACTCCGCAGACCGGAGAACCCGATGGACATAACGACACAAGACGCACCTCCCCCCGCGCCCCCGACCGAGGGCGAGCGCAAGCGTGCCGCCCGCGGTGCCACCCGCCCCGGAGACCGGGTCTTCCTCGGTCTCGCCCGAGGGTCGGGCATCTTCCTGCTCGTGGTCATGGCCGCGATCGCGGCCTTCCTCACCTGGCGCGCCGTCATCGCCATCAGCGACGACGAGGGCAACTTCCTCACGACCTTCGAGTGGAACACCGGCACCAATCCGCCGGTCTTCGGCATCGCGGTCCTGGCCTACGGCACGATCATCTCCTCGATCATCGCCATGGCCATCGCCGTCCCGATCGCCGTCGCCATCGCGCTGTTCATCACCCACTACGCCCCGCGCAAGCTGGGCGGGGTGATCGCGTACGTGATCGACCTGCTCGCCGCCGTGCCGTCCATCGTGTACGGCCTCTGGGGCGCCCTGATCCTCGTACCGCACATGAACGGCCTCTTCGCCTGGCTGAACGACTACTTCAGCTGGACCGGCATCTTCTCCTGGGACGAAGGCCCGGCGCGCTCGATGCTCACCGTCGGGATCCTGCTCGCGATCATGATCCTGCCGATCATCACGAACGTCAGCCGTGAGGTCTTCAACCAGGTTCCGCAGATGCACGAGGAGGCGGCCCTGGCCCTCGGCGCCACGCGCTGGGAGGTCATCCGCATGGCCGTGCTGCCCTTCGGCCGCTCCGGCGTGATCTCCGCCTCGATGCTCGGCCTCGGCCGCGCGCTCGGCGAGACGATGGCCGTCGCCACCGTGCTCTCCCCGGACTTCCTGATCCACCTCAGCCTGCTGAACGGCGGCGGCGGCACCTTCGCCCAGAACATCGCCGCCAAGTTCCCCGAGGCGGACGAGTTCGGCCGTGACGCGCTGATCGCCTCCGGCCTCGTCCTGTTCGTCATCACCCTGCTTGTCAACGGCGCGGCCCGCATGATCATCGCCCGTCGCAAGGAGTACTCGGGGGCCAACGCATGAGCCACGCAGCCGTCACCGCCAAGCGCCCCAACTCCCTTCAGGGCGGCCAACTGCCGAAGTGGGCCCCGCTCGCGATCGCGGCGGGTTCGCTCGCCGTCTCCGTCGGCCTCTGCCTGGCCACCGGGATCGAAAGCAAGATCCAGTGGGGCCTGATCGCCGCGATCCTCTACATCGTCGGCACGTACGTCATCTCGGCGCGCGTCGAGAACCGCCGCCAGGCCAAGGACCGCATCGCGACCTCGCTGGTCTGGGTCGCCTTCCTGCTCGCCGTGGTGCCCCTGGCGTCGCTGATCTGGGCGACCGTCGTACGCGGCATCAAGGTCCTCGACGGATACTTCCTGAGCCACTCGATGGGCGTCGTCGGCAACTCCGAGCCGGGCGGCGGCGTCTACGCCGCCATCATCGGCACCCTGGAGCAGGTCGGCATCGCCACCCTGATCGCCGCGCCGATCGGTGTCCTCACCGCGATCTACCTGGTGGAGTACGGGCGCGGTGCGCTCGCCCGTGCCGTCACCTTCTTCGTCGACGTGATGACCGGTATCCCGTCGATCGTCGCCGGTCTGTTCATCCTCAGCATCCTGCTCGCCTTCAACCTGAACTTCTCCGGCTTCGCCGGCGCGCTCGCGCTGACGATCCTGATGCTGCCGATCGTGGTGCGCTCCACGGAGGAGATGCTCAAGCTCGTCCCGAACGAGCTGCGTGAGGCGTCCCTGGCCCTGGGTGTGCCGAAGTGGCGCACGATCCTGAAGGTGGTCCTGCCGACCGCGATCGGCGGCATCACCACCGGCATCATGCTGGCGGTGGCCCGTATCGCCGGTGAGACCGCGCCCGTGCTGCTGGTGGTGTTCGGCAACCCGTTCATCAACAACAACCCCTTCGAGGGGCCGCAGGCGTCACTGCCGCTGTACATCTACCAGCAGTACTCGCTGAGCGCCGGTTCGGACGCGGGCATCGACCGCGCCTGGGCCGCGGCCCTCACCCTGATCCTCTTCGTGATGATCCTGAACCTGGCGGCCCGGGCTCTCGCCCGCTGGAAGGCCCCCAAGACCGGTCGCTGACGCGGCCAAGTGTGAACAGTCAGCGACTCGGATTCGAAAGAAGCAGTGATACCCATGGCCAAGCGAATTGACGTCAGCGGCCTGCACGCCTACTACGGCTCGTTCCGTGCCATCGAGGACATCTCGATGACCGTCGAGCCCCGCTCCGTGACGGCCTTCATCGGCCCGTCCGGCTGCGGCAAGTCCACCTTCCTGCGCACCCTCAACCGCATGCACGAGGTCACCCCCGGCGGCCGGGTCGAGGGCAAGGTCATGCTCGACGACGAGAACCTGTACGGCGCCGGGGTCGACCCGGTGACCGTGCGGCGCGAGGTCGGCATGGTCTTCCAGCGCCCCAACCCGTTCCCGACGATGTCGGTGTACGACAACGTGGCGGCCGGCCTGCGACTGAACGGCTCGTACAAGAAGTCCCAGCTCGACGACATCGTCGAGAAGTCCCTCAAGGGCGCCAACCTCTGGAACGAGGTGAAGGACCGCCTGAACAAGCCGGGCTCCGGCCTCTCCGGCGGTCAGCAGCAGCGTCTGTGCATCGCCCGCGCCATCGCGGTCGAGCCCAAGGTCCTGCTGATGGACGAGCCCTGCTCGGCCCTCGACCCGATCTCGACGCTCGCGATCGAGGACCTGATCGGTGAGCTGAAGGAGCGCTTCACGATCGTCATCGTGACGCACAACATGCAGCAGGCGGCCCGCGTCTCGGACCGCACCGCCTTCTTCAACCTCGCCGCCGTCGGCCAGCCCGGCAAGCTGATCGAGATAGACGACACGGAGCGCATCTTCTCCAACCCGTCGGTCCAGGCCACGGAGGACTACATCTCCGGCCGCTTCGGCTGATCCCACCGCCTCCGGGCGACACGAACCCCTCGCGGTGCTGCATGGCGGTGCCACCGCGAGGCAGATAAAGGGCCCGCCCCCCGGCTCCCGGGGGGCGGGCCCGCATCTGTGTTCGGACGGGTACGCCTGCCGGGACCGTACGGCGCCTCAGCCCCGCAGGTGCTCCGTCGCGTCCGTCCTCGCCAGGCTCCGCGCGCGTCTCGCCGGACCCCGCCAGCCGCAGGTGCAGTGCGCCGAACAGAAAGGCCCCTTCTCCACCATCGACGTGCGGTGATCGGAGAGGTTGCCCTGTACGGAAGGGGAGTTCGGTCCGTCCTGCTGCGCCACAAGGACAACGTTACCCAGGGCAAGTAAGCCCACGCCTCCCGCGTGCGTGACGGGGGCACCTACTCGTCGTTAACCGGAACGAAGGGGGCCCGTGACGGACGTACCGGCTGGGGGTAGGCAGGCGATGACGGAGCGGCAGCAGCACAGAAGACATGGGGCGGGCGTTGCGGCTGGGGTCTTGTGCGTCTGCCTCGCCGGCAGCGGATGCGCACAGACCGGGGCCGCCGCCGAGGACGCACACGGCGAGGGCGCGGTCCAGATCGTGCGGGGCGCCGCAGACACCCTGGCCGGGACCCACAGCTCCAAGACCCGTACGTCGATGGAGATGGCCGCCGGCGGCACCCGCGTCACCATCCGCGGCGAGGGCGTGTACGACTTCCGCAGGCAGGTCGGCCGGCTGAAGGTCCTGCTCCCGCAGGACCCCGCGGGCGCCACCGCGCACCGGCCGATCACGGAGCTTCTCGCGCCCGGGGCCCTGTTCATGAAGAACCGCGGCGCCGGGGTGCCCGCGGACAAGTGGGTGCGCGTCGACACCCGGTCCCTCACCGACGGCAACCTCGTCACCGGCGGGGCCACCGACCCGTTCGCCGCCGCGGAGGTGCTGCGCGGGGCCAGGACGGCGAAGTACGTGGGCGACGAGGAGGTCGCCGGCACGCCGGTCCGGCACTACCGGGGCACCGCCGACCTTCGCATCGCCGCGCGAAAGGCGTCCGACGGGAACGCAGAGGCGCTGGCCGCGGCAGCGAAAGGGTTCGCCACGGAACAGGTTCCGTTCGACGTCTTCCTCGACGACGAGGGACGGATCCGCAAGGTCAGACACCGCTTCAGCTTCGTCAACGGCCGGCAGCAGGACGCCGTCGCCGTCGCGTCGACCACCCTGCTGTACGACTTCGGGGCCCCCGTCGACGTACGGTTGCCCGACCGCGACGACATCTACGCGGGCAAGATCGCCGAGCAGTGAGCGTCGGTGCGTACGCGCGTGACGGACGTCAAGAACTAGCCCGTCCGTGCCATGCGCGGTGCGTAGGCCGCTCCCTACTCTAGGAAGTCGGTAACGGCAGAGAAGAGGTGATGCACGTGGCTCCGGTCGGCGGTACGGCAGTTCAGGACCACGTGGCCCTCGCCGAGATCGAGCTGTGCGGAGAGCTGATCATCGCGGCCTCGGCCGCCCGGGAGGACCGGCTCAGCCTGGAAAGCATCGACGAGGTGCTGCGGGTCGCGGAGGAACGGGACCCCTCGGGCCAGTGAGCCGTCCCTCACATTCGCGGGGTCAGGTCCGCAGGAGCCGGCCGATCGCCTTCGTGGCCTCCTCCACCTTCGCGTCGATCTCCGCACCGCCCTTGACGGCCGCGTCGGCGACGCAGTGGCGCAGATGCTCCTCCAGCAGCTGGAGGGCGAAGGACTGCAGGGCCTTGGTCGAGGCGGACACCTGCGTGAGTATGTCGATGCAGTAGACGTCCTCGTCGACCATGCGCTGCAGGCCCCTGATCTGGCCCTCGATGCGGCGCAGTCGCTTGAGGTGCTCGTCCTTCTGCTTGTGGTAGCCGTGGATGCCCCGGTCGTGGTCCGTCACGACCTCGGCGGGCGGTTCCACACCCCGGTCCGCGGCGGAGGTCGTGCCGGCGCCGGCCTCGGTGGTCGTCATCGCGTCCTCCAGACGTAAACCGCTTCTATACCCCTACTGGGTATATCGTACCGAACTTTGCTGGGTATAGGGCCTGTGGCCGATGCCGCGGAACGGCCGTTGGACTGGACCACTGGGCAGCCCCCGTGCCGACCACTCTGTCTCATGGGCGACACTGGACGACGGCCCATTAGCCGTGGCCGGATGATGCGCTTAGCATCAGCCTGACCGAAACCGATCCTTCTTGAGGACCCCACGTGCGATTTCGTCTGACCCCCCGGGAGACGAGCTTCTACGACATGTTCGCCGCATCCGCGGACAACATCGTCACGGGCTCGAAGCTCCTGATGGAACTGCTCGGGGCGGACACCGCCGGCCGGGCCGAGATCGCAGAGCGTATGCGGGCCGCGGAACACGCAGGTGACGACGCCACACACGCGATCTTCCACCAGTTGAACTCCTCGTTCATCACGCCGTTCGACCGCGAGGACATCTACAACCTCGCATCGTGCCTCGACGACATCATGGACTTCATGGAGGAGGCCGTCGACCTGGTCGTCCTCTACAACGTGGAGGAGCTCCCCAAGGGCGTCGAGCAGCAGATCGAGGTGCTCGCGCGGGCGGCCGACCTGACGGCCGAGGCGATGCCGAACCTGCGCACGATGGACAACCTCACCGAGTACTGGATCGAGGTCAACCGCCTCGAGAACCAGGCCGACCAGATACATCGCAAGCTTCTCGCCCACCTCTTCAACGGCAAGTACGACGCGATCGAAGTGCTGAAGCTCAAGCAGATCGTGGATGTGCTCGAGGAAGCGGCGGACGCCTTCGAGCACGTGGCGAACACGGTGGAGACCATCGCCGTCAAGGAGTCCTGAACCCTTAATGGACACCTTCGCCCTGGTCGCGACCATCGCGGTCGCGCTCTTCTTCACGTACACCAACGGCTTCCACGATTCGGCGAACGCGATCGCCACGTCCGTGTCGACCCGGGCCCTGACCCCGCGTGCGGCGCTGGCGATGGCCGCGGTGATGAACCTCGCGGGCGCCTTCCTCGGCTCCGGCGTCGCCAAGACGGTCAGTGAGGGCCTGATCCAGACACCCGAGGGCTCGAAGGGGATGGGCATCCTCTTCGCGGCCCTGGTGGGTGCGATCACCTGGAACCTCATCACCTGGTACTTCGGTCTGCCGTCCTCCTCCTCCCACGCGCTGTTCGGCGGCATGGTGGGCGCGGCGCTGGCCGGCGGGACGACGGTGTACTGGAACGGCGTCCTCGACAAGGTCGTCATCCCGATGTTCGTGTCCCCGATCGTGGGCCTGTGCGTGGGCTATCTGGTCATGACGGCGATCATGTGGATCTTCCGCCGCTCCAACCCGCACAAGGCCAAGCGCGGTTTCCGCATAGCCCAGACCGTCTCGGCCGCCGGCATGGCTCTCGGCCACGGCCTCCAGGACGCGCAGAAGACCATGGGCATCGTGGTGATGGCCCTGGTCATCGCCGACGTCGAGGACTACGGCGACCCGATCCCGGTCTGGGTGAAGATCGTCTGCGCCGTCATGCTCTCCCTCGGCACGTACGCCGGCGGCTGGCGCATCATGCGCACCCTCGGCCGCAAGATCATCGAACTGGACCCGCCGCAGGGCTTCGCCGCCGAGACGACCGGCGCGTCGATCATGTTCACCACGGCGTTCCTCTTCAAGGCCCCCATCTCCACGACCCATGTGATCACCTCGGCGATCATGGGCGTCGGCGCAACGAAGCGCGTGAACGCGGTCCGCTGGGGAGTGGCCAAGAACATCGTCCTGGGCTGGTTCATCACGATGCCGGCAGCGGCGCTGGTGGCGGCGGGGGCATTCGGGGTTGTGAACCTGGCGTTTCTGTAGGGGGCGGGGGGCCGTGCCCAGGGGGCCGGGCCCGTGATCAACAAAGCCGGGCCGTGGGCAGGGGAGCCGGGCCGTTCCCAGGGGAGCCGGGGCCGTTCCCAGGGGAGCCGGGCGGTGGCCAGCGGAGCCGGGGCCGTTCCCAGGTGGGCCGGGCGGTGGCCAGCGGAGCCGGGGCCGTTCCCAGGTGGGCCGGGGTCCTCGGGTGGGCTGAGGTCCGTTCCTGACAGCCCCTTCCTGGCGGCGCTCGCACGTGTCAACGGCCGCGCCGGGCGCTGGTGAGCGCGGATGCCGGGCGGGGGGCTCATAGCCGATTTCAGGCCACGTCCGGCCCTGCCTCAACCCCAGCGGTGCTCCCAGCACCGTCCCCTCCCACTACCGCCACCCCTCCCGGCATTGCCCGCCACCCCTCCCGGCATTGCCCGCCACCCCTCCCGGCATCGCCCGCTCCCTTCCCGGCATTGCCCGCCACCCTTCCCGGCATCGCCCGCCACCCCTCCCGGCATCGCCCGCTCCCTTCCCGGCATTGCCCGCCACCCCTCCCGGCATCGCCCGCTCCCTTCCCGACACCACCCGCTCCCCTCCAGCACCGCCCGCCACCCCTCCCAGCCCGTCCGCTCCCCCAGCCCGTCCGCGCCCCTCCCAGCCCGTCCGGCGTTTGAGGACGAGGCCGTTCAGGCCGACTGCGGGGTCTGGGGCGGCAGCCCCAGGAGCAGTCCGGGGTCGAAGGGGCAGCGCCCCTGGAGGAAGGGACGGGTAGGGGCGGCGGGGGCGAGAATCCGCAGGCCCGCGCAAACAGCCGCCGCCCAAGGGAACCCCACCCCGCATCACCCCGTCTCGTTCCACGTAACCCCAGGAGGCGACATGGAACGGCGTACCTTCATCGGCGGCACCGCAGCAGCCCTCACCGCCCTGACGGCAACCGCCTGCAACAACAGCGACCCCACCGGCAGCGGCACGGGCACGACCACGGGCAACGGCGCGGAATCCGGCGCAACCACCGCCACCCGCACCCAGACCACGACCGCCACCGGCACCGGCACCGGCACCGGCACCGGCAAATCCGCCGCCGGCGCCCCCGCCCCCGCCAACTGGACCGCCCTCGCCCGAGACCTCGACGGCCGCCTCATCCGCCCGGGCGACGCCGACTGGAAGTCCGCCCATCAGCTCTACAACACCCGCTTCGACACCCTGAAGCCCGCCGCCGTCGCCTACGTCGCCCACCCCGACGACATCCGCACCACCCTCGCCTACGCCCGCGCCCACAGCCTCAAGGTCGCGATACGCAACGGCGGCCACTCCTACGCCGGCTGGTCCTCCGGCAACAACCGCCTGATCATCGACGTCTCCAAGCTCAACCGCATACGGGCCTCCGGCAACACCGCGGTCGTCGGCGCCGGCTCCAAGCTCATCGACGTCTACCGAGCCCTCGCAGCCAAGGGCACCACCATCCCCGCCGGCTCCTGCCCCACCGTCGGCGTCTCCGGCCTCACCCTCGGCGGCGGCCAGGGCGTGACGTCACGCGCGTACGGCCTCACCTGCGACAACCTGACCCGGGCGACGCTCATCACCGCCGACGGCAAGCAGCTCGTCGCGGACGCCACCACCAACAAGGACCTCTTCTGGGCCCTGCGCGGCGCCGGCAACGGCAACTTCGGCATCGTGACGGAGCTCCACTTCAAGACCCACCCGGCCCCCCAGGGCGTCACGGCGTACATGACCTGGCCCTGGTCGAAGGCGGCCGCGCTGATCAAGTCCTTCCAGGAGTGGGGCCCGAGCCAGCCCGACGAGATCTGGTCGTCCCTGCACCTGGCCAACCACGCGGGCGGCCGTCCGACCATCTCCGTCGCCGCGTTCTCGCTGGGCACCTACCGCGAACTCCAGAACGCGGTGGACCGCCTGGCCGACCGCCCCGGCGGCCCCGGCCCCGCGAGCAGCGTCTCCCTCAAGCGCCACTCCTACGAGGAGGCGATGGAGATCTACGCCGGCTGCTCGTCCTTCAGCACCGACGCCCAGTGCCACCTCCCCGGCGCGACCCCCGGCCGCTCCCCGCAGGGCGCACTGGGCCGCGAGACATACACGGCGAAGTCCGACTTCTTCGACCGTTCGATCTCGGCCACGGGCATCCAGACCCTGCTGAAGCAGATGCAGTCGGTCCGCGGCGGCGCCGGCAGCATCGCCCTCACGGCCCTCGGCGGAGCGGTCAACCGGGTCTCCCCCACGTCGACGGCGTTCGTGCACCGCCGCTCGCGCATGCTGGCCCAGTACATAGCCTCCTGGCGCGCAGGCACGACGAGCACCACGGCCCAGTCCTGGCTGACGTCGGCCCACGACGCGATGCGCCCGTACGCCTCGGGCGCCGCGTACCAGAACTACCCCGACCCGTCCCTGCGGGACTGGCGCAAGGCCTACTACGGGGACGCGGCGACGCGCCTGACCCGACTGAAGAAGCAGTACGACCCGGAAGGCTTCTTCACTTACCCACAGGCCCTGTAGCGCCCGAGGGGGCCGTACACCCACAGGCCCTGAAGGCGTCCCTGGGGGCCGTCCGGGCAGCGGTCAAGCCGCCAGATCCCGCTCCTCGGCCCCAGCGCTCTCCTTACGGGCCCCCGGAATCAGCGCCTCGCCCCCGCCGTCCCCGGACCCCCCGCGCGACTTGATCAGCCAACCGCCCCGCGGCGACCGCTCGATGGCGGACATGAGGGGCGTCAGCAGGGCCATGGCCAGCGGCGACAGCAGCAGGGCGACGGCGGTGCCGAGCGCGAATCCGCCGACGACGTCGGTCGGGTAGTGCACGCCCATGTAGACCCGGCAGAACCCTTCCAGCAGAGCAAGCCCGATACCGACGAGCCCGAACTTCCGGTTCGCGACGAACAGCCCGACGCCGAGCGCCATCGCGATCGTCGCGTGATCGCTCACGAAGGAGTAGTCGGTCTTGCCGCTGACCAGGACCTCAAGCCCCTGGTGCTGCTTGAAGGGCCGGGGCCGCTCGACGAAACCCCGTATGGGCACGTTCACGAGCACGGCGACCGCGGCGGCCAGCGGCGCCCAGACGAGCGCGGCCACGGACGAAGCGGCGTCCTCGGCGCCGCGGCGCCGCACGGACCACCAGCACCACACCACGGCCAGGATCAGCGCGAACAGCAGCCCGTACTCACCGACGTAGCCCATGACCCGGTCGAACCAGTGCGGTGCGTCCTTGGCCAGGCCATTGATGTCGTAAAGCAGCTCGACGTCGGGGTTCGACCCGGATTCTGCGAGTCCAGCCATAATGCCGCGGCCCCTTCATCGTCTCTTCGCTCGGCGCATCGTGCGTACGCCGTCCCGCCCACCCCCGTGGTTGTGGATCCGGCTACGAAACCAGGAACGCACGGCCCCTGTTGATACGTTCCACACTCCACTGAATGATCACGCAGACGTTATCGAAGAGAGACCCATCGCCGCAGCTCAGGGGGTGGGTTCACGCTACGCCTACACCGTCGTGGGCAGCGCTTTCGCGCCATCTTCGGTCACCCGGGTGGCCCCGAAGTAGTCCGGGGTGTCGATCGGGTCGAACCGGATCACAGCACCTGTTCTCGGCGCGTCGATCATGTACCCGCCGCCCACATAAATCCCGACATGCCGGATGGCCCGGGAGTTGTCGAGGTCGTCGGAGAAGAACACCAAATCCCCGGGCAGCAGCTCGTCCCTGGCCGGATGGGCCCCCGCGTTCCACTGGTCGTTGGCCACGCGCGGCAGCGTTATCCCGACACTCTCGTACGCGGCCTGCGTCAGCCCCGAGCAGTCGAACCGACCGCCGTCCGCGGCCGTGCCCTCGCCGCCCCACAGGTAAGGCGTGCCCAGCTTCTTCTGTGCGTAGTAGATGGCGCCGGCGGCCTGCTTGCTGGGATCCACCCGGCTGACCGGGGCGGCGAAGCTCGCCTCCAGCGTCGTGATCGTCTTCACGTAGTTCTGGGTCTCCTTGTACGGCGGCACGCCCCCGTACTTGATGACCGCGTACGCCCCGGCGTTGTAGGACGCGAGCATGTTCTTCGTCGCGTCGCCGGGCACGTCCTTCACGTAGGAGGCGAGCTTGCAGTCGTACGACGCCGCCGAGGGGATCGCGTCCTTCGGGTCCCACACGTCGCGATCGCCGTCGCCGTCGCCGTCGACCCCGTGGGTGGCCCACGTCCCCGGGATGAACTGGGCGATGCCCTGCGCCGCCGCCGGGCTCTTGGCGTTCGGGTTGAAGCCGCTCTCCTGGTACAGCTGGGCGGCGAGCAGCGCGGGGTTGATGGCGGGGCACAGGTTGCCCCACTTCTGCACGATGCCCTGGTAGGCGGCCGGCACGGCCCCCTTGGCCAGCGCCTTCGACGCTCCGCCCACCCCGCCGGCGAGGTTCCCGGCGACGATGAACACCCCGACGACGAGCAGCATCACGAAGCTGAGGCCCACCGCGAGAGCGGCACCCGCCACGATCCATGCCTTACGCACCGTCAATCGCCCCTCGCTCGCCGGGAGTCCGCCCGCGCCAGTCTAGGAGCTTCCCACCTGGGACTCGCGGCAACCGGCACTCTCGTCGTACAAGTGAGCCGCCTCGGCCCCGAACACCACGCTGTACGACACGTCGGCCGTGGCCCCGCCGTCCTCGTGCCCGCCGAGCACCCCCACGACCTGCCCGTCCCCGTTCACCCACGGACTCCCGCTCGATCCGCTGCCGAGTCCCGGGCAGGAGACGCGTTGTTGCATACGGTGGTGCGGGCGGGGCTTGTCGGTGCAACTGACCGGCGCATTTCGGGAGTTGAGGTAGGCCGTGACCGTGACCGCGGTGGCCCCCGTGGCCGTACCGGCGGCGAACCGGTTCCCGCCGACGGCGTCCTCGACCCCCTTGCCGCCCTGCCGGTCCACCACCGCGAACGCCACGTCGCTGTCCTCGTCCCGCCCCGCGGTCCACCCGTCCGCCAGGAACCACTTCCCGACCGTCCACACCCCGTACGGCGCCACGCCGTCCCGGTAGCCGGGCACGAACACGAGCCGCTCCGTCTTCCCGCTCAGGCAGTGCGCGGCGGTGACGACGAGGTCGTGCCGGGGGCTGTGCACGACGGACGCGGTACAGAAGTGACGGCCCCGCAGGTCGTCGCCCCGCCCCGCCGTGAACAACGCCCCGACCCGCGCGCTCCGCGCGGTCGGCGGGGCGGCGACGGTCACGCCGAAGGGCCCCGTACCTGCGTCGGCGGCCGCGGCGGAGGCCGACGGGAGGGCGAGCAGGACGACGACGGCGTACAGGGGCAGGCGCGAGGTGCTCTGTGTCCGGGGCATCGGGGGCCACTGTGACCGACGAAGGTGAGAGAAGCGTCAGACTCCGGGTCCGGGGATGCTGCAGGCTGAAGGCCACCGCCCGACGCCTGGCACCACCGCCGGGCATTACCTCCCGCGTCATCGCCTCACCCGAGCCCGCCTGCAACGATCGTCGGCACAGGAACCGAGCCCGACCGACAGGGGAGGACACCATGCCCGCCTACGCCATCGCCCACCTCCGGGACGCCGCCCCGCACCCGGAGATCGCCGAGTACATGGAGCGCATCACCGCCACCTTCGAGCCGTACGGCGGCCGCTTCCTCGTACACGCCACCCCGCACGAGACGAAGGAGGGCGACTGGCCCGGCCACGTCGTGGTGATCGGCTTCCCGGACATCACACAGGCCCGGACCTGGTGGGACTCCCCCGCCTACCAGCAGATCGCCCCTCTCCGCGCCCGCCACATCAAGGGCGACATCATCCTGGTCGAGGGAGTCCCCACCGACTACGACCCCACGACCACGGCAAAGTCCCTGCGGGCCGCACTCCCCGCCGACTGACCGCCGACGGCACCCTCGCCGCCGCCCGCCCGCTCAAGCGGTCAGCTCGGTCTGGCCGGACAGCGGTGAGGGAGCGATGTCCTGCCGGATGTACCACTCGGTGCCGAGGACCCCTTCCCGCACGGCCCGCGGGAGGCCGGCCAGCAGTCCCGGGGCCGCCCCGCGCTCCACTTCGGTGCGATGGGCCAGTACGGCGGCCCACTTCCGCTCCAGCCAGGGCCGCACGTCGACGGTCGCGGTGACCCAGTCGTCCGGAACCGTGTTCATGCCCTTGCCCGCACGGGCCAGTTCGCTCAGCGCGTCCAGGGCCGAGTGCGGGTGCGTCGCCAGATAGAGGGCGCTCGGCTGCCAGGGGGTGCCGGCGTCCGGGTAGAGCCGTTCGAGGCCCGCGGCCCGCACCGCGAGCGTGGTCAGACGGTGGGTGTGCACATGGTCGGGGTGGCCGGTCAGCCCGCCGTGGGCGTCGTGGGTGATCACGATCCGCGGCCGGAACCGCCGTATCCGTGCGACCAGTCGGCCCACCGCCTCGTCCAGCGGTGCGGCACACAGCCGCGGGCGGCCCGGGGCGGAGTGCGGCACCCGGTCGTCGGCGTAGCCGAGCATCCTCGGTTCGCCGGCGCCCAGGATCCGCAGCGCCTCGGCGAGTTCGGCGCCGCGGACGGTTTCCGGGGTCCAGGTCGCCGTCACCACGGCGGTGCGCGCGCCTGCCGCCGCGTGCCGGGCCAGGACTCCGCCCGAGAACAGGGCCTCGTCGTCCGGGTGCGCGAACACTCCGAGCAGGCTGGGCATCGCCATCGATCGACCACCTCCGAGTACGGCCTACCCCTGAGTACGGAAACTCAGGCGCAAGGTCATCCGGACCGGCAGAATGTTCGACGGTTGGCCAACAGGCCTGTGAACAAACCGAGTTCAGGGGGAACGAATCGTGAGACGAACCAGCCGTGCTGTTGCCGTGACGGCGCTCGTGACCGGTGCGCTGGGCGGTGTGGCGGTGGCTCCCGCCGGTGCGGCGACCGATGTCCTGCTGCCGCATCCCGGTCCGGACGGCCTGGTGTGGGTGCCGGAGCACACGGGGGACGGCGGGGTCGCGTCCGGCGGCGCGTGGGACAGGCTGCCGACCGTGCTGACGGTGGCGTGCGAGGGCGGCGGTGACGTGCGGGTGACGATGTCCCAGGAGACGGAGGTCGCCGCGTTCTCCGTCGACTGCCCGGCCGGGGAGGCCGGAGTGGGCTCGGTGACGATGGACCCCGGTGTGGTCCGTTTCGGCTCCTTCACCATCGGCGTCGACGCGTCGTCGGACGCCGTTCGCTGGGCTCTCACGGTGACCCAGCCGGAGTCGTAGGCCGTACGAAGGGCGTGGCGAGGGCGGCTGCCGGGTGCTTCAGCGCTCGGCCGCCACTCGCCGGCCCGCCGCTCCCTCAGCCGCTCCCAACGGCCAGCTCACCCCGGTGAGTTCCTCCGAAACCGTCCACAACCGCCGCGCCACACCCGTGTCACTCGCCGCCGCGCTCCGTCCCACCAGCGTCGGCGCGCCCCGCAACTCGCCCAGCCCGCCCGGTCCGACATAGCTCGCGCCGGGCAGGTCCTGCGTCGCGGCGTACAGCGTCGGCAGTGCGCCCGCGTGGTCGTCCTGGGCGAAGAGGCGGTTGCCGATCCTCATGAAGGCGCGCATCACCGGGCTCCCGGCATGGCTCTGGAGGTTGGTGGCCGCGTACCCCGGGTGGGCGGCGAGGGCGCGCACCGGGGAGCCCGCCTCGGCCAGCCTCCGCTGAAGTTCCAGCGTGAACAGCAGATTCGCCAGCTTCGACTGGGCGTAGGCACGGTTCGGGTCGTAGCCGGCCGTGAAGTCCAGGTCCTCGAAGCGGATCCGCGCGCCGAACCAGCGGTGCGCGCCGGACGACAGCGTCACCACCCGGTCCGTGACGTACGGCAGCAGCAGGTTCGTCAGCGCGAAGTGGCCCAGATGGTTCGTGCCGAACTGCATCTCGAAGCCGTCCGCCGTCCGCTGCTGCGGCAGCATCATCACGCCCGCGTTGTTGATCAGGAGATCCAGCGGCCGTCCCTGCCAGGCGTCCGCGAACTCCCGCACGGACGACAGATCCGCCAGGTCCAGCCGCCGCACCTCGGTGCTGCCGGACACGGTCGCCGCCGCCTTCCGGCCCCGCTCCAGGTCCCGTACGGCGAACACGACGTGCGCGCCCGCGCCGGCCAGCGCCGCGGAGGCCGTGAGTCCGATACCGCTGTTGGCCCCGGTGACGACGGCCGTGCGCCCGCTGAGATCGGGCAGCCGGCCCACGTCCCATGCCTTGCTCTTGCTGTTGCTCTTCGTGTTGTCAGCCATGCAAACGAATGTAGGCGCCGCCAACAATGCTGTCAATGACAACAATGGTGACGGCGCCAACAATGATGACGACGACTACATGAAGCTACGATGGTCGACATGCCCGAGAGCCGCCCCTACCACCACGGAGACCTGCGCGCCGCCCTGCTGGCCGCGGCCGAACGCACCCTGCGGGACAAGGGCGTCGGCTCCCTCTCATTGCGTGAACTGGCCCGCGAGGTCGGCGTCAGCCACGCCGCCCCCGGCCGCCACTTCAAGGACAAGCAGGCCCTGCTCAACGCCCTCGCGCTGGCCGGCTACGACCGGCTGAGCCGGGCCCTGAGCGCCGCCGAGGACCCGGACCTTCCGCTGGAACCCCGGCTCACCGCGCTCGCCCGCGCCTACCTCGGCTTCGCCATCGACAACGCCGAGCTCCTGGAGCTGATGTACGCCCGCAAGCACGAGCCGGACGCCTCGGAGCAGATGGCCACGGCCGTCGAGCGCACGGTCGGCAGCCTGGAAAGGGTCCTCACCGACGCCCAGAAGCGCGGCGAGATCATCGAGGGCGACCCCGAGGAACTCAACCTCGTGACGGGCGCCGCCCTCCACGGCATGGCCGGCTTCATCGCGGCCGGCTGGCTGACCCCGCAAGCGGCCCTGGCGGGCGTGGAGGGCCTGGTCCACCACCTGCTGAACGGCCTGAAACCCCGCTGACGGCAACGCCCCAAGGGGCGCGGGGAACTGCGCGACCAGCCACATCGAACCCCCGGCGGCCACACCACGGCACCACCCCGACCAGGCCCGTCCGGGCCAGGCCAGGCATGGGGCCTTACGGCGACAAGGCGCCCGTCACACTCCGAACGCCCCCCGCAGCACACTCACCGCCTGCCCGATGGCCGCCTCCGCCCCCCGCGTCTCCCGCAACGCGTTCAGCATCACGAAGTCGTGGATGACGCCCTGGTACCGCACCGCGGTCACCGGCACCCCGGCCTCCCGCAGCTTCCCGGCGTACGCCTCGCCCTCGTCCCGCAGCACATCGGCCTCGGCGGTGATGACGAGCGCCGGCGGCAGCCCCTGGAGCTGCTCGACACCGGCCCGCAGCGGCGACGCGGTGATCTGCGCCCGCTCCGCCTCCTCGGTCGTGTACTGGTCCCAGAACCACTGCATGGCGTCCCGCCGCAGGAAGTACCCCTCGGCGAACTGCCGGTAGGACGCGGTGTCGAAGGACGCGTCGGTGACCGGGTAGAAGAGCACCTGCTGCACCAGCGGCACATCGCCGCGCTCCTTGGCCATCAGCGTCAGCGCGGCCGTCATGTTCCCGCCCACCGAGTCACCGGCCACGGCGATCCGGCCGGCGTCCAGGCCGTTGTCGGCGCCCTCGCGGACGACCCACTGGGCCACGGCGTAGTTCTGCTCTGTCGCGACGGGGTAGCGCGCCTCGGGCGAGAGGTCGTACTCGGGGAAGACGACCGCGGCACCGGTGCCGACGGCGAGCTCCCGCACGAGCCGGTCGTGGGTGTGGGCGTTGCCGAAGACCCAGCCGGCGCCGTGGATGTAGATGATCACCGGGAGCGTCCCGGTGGCCCCGGCCGGACGGACGACCCGGACCCGGACCTCGCCGGTCGGGCCACCGGCCACGGTCACCCACTCCTCGTCGACGGCCGGCTTGGCGATCTCCCCGGACTGCACCTCGTCGACGACCTTGCGCCCCTCGGCCGGCCCCAGATCGAACAGATACGGCGGATTGGCGGTGGCCTCGGCGAAGGCCTGGGCCGCGGGCTCCAGCACCGGGCGGATGGGGGTGGTGTCGGTCATGGCGATCTCCTCGGATCGGGTACCGCGGGGCCTGCCCGGCGGAATCGACCGGGTGCGGCGACACGCCATGAAAGTAGCGCGCTATTAAGTCGCACGCAACTAATTAGGGCACGATGATGTACTGCCCGATAGAATCAGGCCGACGAGGACTCGAACACCACAGAGCAGCACCACCGCCTGAGCCGACGCACCAGCACCCCACCCCGGAGCACCCCCATGAGCCGACCCGCCGAGCCGCCACCACCCCCCACCGGCTCCCTCCGTCTGGACGACCAGCTCTGCTTCGCGCTCTACGCCGCCTCCCGCGCGGTGACCGCGCGCTACCGCCCCCTGCTCGACGAACTCGGCCTGACGTACCCGCAGTACCTGGTCATGCTCGTCCTCTGGGAGCGGGACTCGATCTCCGTACGGGACCTGGGTACGTCCCTCCAGCTGGAGTCCAGCACGCTGTCGCCCCTGCTCAAGCGCCTGGAGGCGGGCGGCCTGCTGCGCCGCGAACGCCGCCGGGACGACGAACGCTCGGTCGCCATCCGCCTCACCGAGGCCGGCGCCGAGCTCCACGACCGCGCGACGACCGTGCCGCTCGCCATCGGTGACGCGATGGGCCTGACGCCGGAACAGGACGCCCTGGCCAAGCAGCTGCTGCGCCTGATCACGACGAACGTCACCGAGGACCGCCCCCGCTGACACTCCGTCACCACCCGCGCCCCGATCCGAGCGGCGAAACCGCCCCAGGGGCATCCGGTCCACCGTCCCGGGATAGCCTTCACCCGCAGAACACCGGCACGACAACTCACCCGGCAGGCCGTCAGAAACGGCACCCGGCGTGAAGAGGGCTAACGACAGAGCCACACGACAGGTTCCGCTCAGGCCTCGTTGCCCGGCGTGACCTGCCGTGATACACAGAGTGACCGTGCGAGGTATTCGTACGAATCCCGCCCATCAATGACGGCAAGTCGACATACGACGGCAGCATTGTCGGCGAGAATGATGCCTGACCTCTGCGCACCGCAGGGGACTGCGGAACTACCCAACAGGGGCGGTGACTTACATGCTCTTTGCAGCCGACAAGGGCGATATCAACACCATCATCGGCGGGATCGCCCCTGACTGGGGCCCCTTCGGGGCACTGGGGAACGAAGCGAAGACCATGATCCAGGTCGTCATGGCGGTCGCCATCCTGATCTGCCTCGGTATCGCCATCTGGGGGGCGGCCAAACAGCGCATCGGCGCCACGGCGTTGCGCGACACCTTCAGCGCCGAGCAGGGCAAGGGGCTGATCGTCGCCGGTCTCACCGGCGTCTTCATCATCGGCTCACTGGGCACGTTGTTCACCATCGTGTACGGCATGGCGGTCTAGCCGCCCCGGCACCCCCGGCCCCCTCCGTCCGCTCCGGGCACGCCCGGTCCCCCTAGTCCCCCACCCACCCGTCGTGCCCACCGGCTGAGGTTGCGTTTCCCTGATGTCGAGTCACCACACCGCGCCCATGCGGGAACCAGCACGGCTACCGTCGTACTCCAACGTGTATCTGTCCGACGTCGAGGGGGCGTACGCGGCATGAGTCTCGGAGACGAGCGGGAGACCTCCGGCGGCTACGGAGGCACCGGTCAGACCCGCACACGGCTGCCCGAGAGCAGCGGTGACGTGTACGGGGGTGCGCGGCGGGGCGGCCGTTCGTCGTCCCGGAGTCTGGTGACCGTCGTCGGCGTGGTGGTCCTCCTCATCGCCGCGATCGCCTTCGCGAACCGTGGAGGAGACGACTCCGCTTCCTCGAGCGGGGACGAAAACCAGCCGAATTCCTCAACGACAGCGGCTTCGGGCACCCGCCCGGTGGACGGCAAGTCAGCAGGCATCCCAGGCGGCTTCGCCCGGGACGAACAGGGGGCACAGAGCGCGGCGGCCAACTATGCGATCGCGTTGGGCTCGGCCGACATGTTCGACAAGACCAAGCGTGACGCCATCCTGCAGACGATCATCACTCCCTCCAGGGTCTCAGGGTTCGAGAGCACGCTGGACAAGGCCTACACACCGGCCTTCAACAAGAACGTCGGCTTGAACGAGGACGGCTCTACACCCACGGGCTACACCTTCGTGTCCCGTACGAGCCCGATCGGCACCAAGGCCACCGAGACCTCCGCCAACAACACAACCGTTGAGGTCTGGTGCAGCGGCCTCCTCGGCCTTGCCGGGGAAGGTTCGACCAACCCCGTCACCAACAGTTGGTTCACCATCACCATGAAGCTCCAGTGGACCTCCGGTGACTGGAAGATCGTGACCCACTCGCAGAAGGACGGCCCCACGCCCGTTCCCGGCGACGAAAGAGCGTCCAGCGCCGACGACATGGCGAAGGCTGTAGAGGAGTACGGAGGGTTCACATATGCCCGCTAGTCGCCGCGCCCTGCAGCTGGCCGCCGTCTTCGCGGCCCTTCAGACCACGGCTGTGCTCACAGCCACACGTGCCTTCGCGGCGCCCACGCCCTCGCCCTCGAACGACCCGTGCGATCTCATCCACGGCCCCGCCAAGGATTACTGCGAAAAAGACAACGGCGGCTCCGGCGGCAGCAGCGGACGTTCGCTCACCGACCCCACCTCCACCCTCGACCCCCTCTCGTCCCTCGCCAAGGGCTGTGCCGACGCCGCCTCCTGGACCGTCAAGCAGCTCAGCGAAGCCGTGCAGGAGACCGCGAACGTCGACTTCACGAACACCAAGTTCCTCCAGCAGTACGCGGTCGTCTTCGCGGCGTCCACGATCCTCACGCTCCTCATCTGGCTGCTGGCCGTGGCCAAGCGAGCCGTGCGCGGCGTCCCCCTCACCACCGCCATCAGCGAAGCCGTCGGCTTCCTCTGGCTGACCGTGCTGGCGTCCGCGTTCACCCCCCTGATCCTCTACACCGTCGTATCGGCGACCGACGGCGTCACGGACGTCCTCGCGAAAACGACCGGCGACCAGACCGACACCTTCTTCGGCACCTTCTCCGGCGCCCTGGAGAAGGGCGAGGACATCGGCGGCGGCCCGATCATGCTGATCGTCGTCTCCCTGGTGAGCATCCTCGCCGCCGGCGTCCTCTGGCTGGAGCTCGTCATCCGCGCCGCCCTGCTCTACGTCGGCGCCCTCCTCGGCACCGTCGTCTACGCCGGCCTGGTCGACAAGAACCTCTGGGGCCACGTCCGCCGCTGGGCCGGCATCATGATCGCCGTCATCCTGGTCAAGCCGGTCATCGTCATCGTGCTCGGCCTGGCCGGCGCCCTGTCCGCCGACGACGGCCCCGGCGCCTTCTCGGCCGTGGTCTCGGGCCTCGCGATCATCCTGCTCGCCATCTTCGCCAGCGCGATGATCTACCGCTTCGTCCCGGGCTTCGGCGACGAGATCGCAGGCGGCCGCAACAACCGCATCATGAGCGGCGCCGAGGGCAAGGCCGCCGCCGTGATCAGCTCCCCGGCGACCCTCGTCGCCCAGGGCATCAAGACCCACAGCTCCCGCGCGGACAACAACGGCGGCGGCGGGTCCGGCGCCGCCCGCCCCTCGAACCCCGCCTCCGGCGGCGTCGCCGCGCACAGCTCGCGCTCCTCGAACGGAGGCGGCGGATCTGTCCCCTCCGCCGCACCCGCACCCCGCTCGAGCAGCCCGGTGAACACCCCGCACGCCAGTAACACCCGCAACAGCAATCGTTCAGGAGGTGACGGGCGTTGACGACGCAGTCCCACGTGTCCCATTCGGTCACGCCCCGCCGTACATATCTGATCGGCCGAGCCCGGCCGAACGCCGTCGTCGGACGCAACCGGGAGACCGGCGAGATCGCGCTGATCATCGTCGGCGCGTTCCTCGGCATGATGTGCGGACTCCTCGTCCCCGTCCTGTCCCTGCGCATCGTGCTGCTGACCGGCTTCCCGCTGCTCGCGCTCGCCGCGGTCTACGTGCCGTACAAGCACCGGACCTTCTACAAGTGGTTCGAGATCAACCGCAGCTACAAGCGCAGCCTGCGCCGGGGCACCGCCTACCGCTCCGGCGCGATCGAGGCCGGCACCCGCGTCGACGGCCGTGAGGTCGAGGTCGGTCCGCCGCCGGGCATCGGCCGCATCACCTGGCTGGCCGCCCCGTTCGGGCCCGACGAGATCGCCGTACTGCTGCACGCCGACCGCCGCACGGTCACCGCGGCCATCGAGATCGAGGGCCCGGGCGTCGGCCTGCGCGACTCCGAGGACCAGGAGGCCCTCGTCGACCGCTTCGGCACCCTGCTGAAGCACGTCGCCAACGGGGACGGCTTCGTCACCCGCATCCAGATGCTCGCCCGCACCCTCCCGGCCGACCCGGACGCGCACGCCAAGGACGTCGCCGTGCGCGGCGACGAGCGCTCCCCGGCCTGGCTCCAGCAGTCGTACGACCAGCTCCAGTCCATGGTGTCGACAAGCAGCGAGCAGCACCGCGCCTATCTCGTCGCCTGCATGCACTTCAACCGCGAACTGGCCGCCGAGGCCCTCGCGATGGCCCGCGCGTCCCGCCCGCACGGCGGCGGCAAGGTCGACCGGGACGCGGGCCTCGCGGTCGTCATGGCACGCGAGCTGACCGACATCTGCTCCCGCCTCCAGGAGGCGGACATCCGCGTACGCCAGCCCCTCGGCCAGGGCCGCCTCGCCTCCCTCATCCACTCCATGTACGACCCGGACCACCCGATCGACCACATCCAGGCGATGACGAAGCGCAATGCCTGGCCCGCCGAGCTGGACGCGATGGAGCCGACGTTCCTCCAGGCGAAGACGCGCGAGTCCTCCACCCGCGCCCCCTGGTGCCACGCCACGGCCTGGGTGAAGGAGTGGCCGATGACCCCGGTGGGCGTCAACTTCCTGGCGCCCCTGCTCGTCCACACCCCGGACGTCATCCGCACGGTCGCCGTCACGATGGACCTCGAACCCACCGAGATCGCCATCGAGCGCATGCTGACCGAGAAGACCAACGACGAGGCCGAGGCGAGCCGCGCCGCCAAGATGAACCGCACCGTCGACCCCCGCGACGTCGCCGCCCACACCCGCCTCGACCAGCGCGGCGAGGACCTCGCGAGCGGCGCCGCCGGCGTCAACCTGGTCGGCTACATCACCGTCTCCTCCCGCTCCCCCGAGTCCCTCGCACGCGACAAGCGGACCATCCGGGCGTCCGCCGGAAAGTCGTATCTGAAGCTGGAATGGTGCGACCGCGAGCACCACCGGGCATTCGTCAACACACTCCCCTTCGCCACCGGCATTCGGAGGTAGGACCTGATGCGGGACCCGCTGTCCGTCCTCACCGACGCCTTCACGTCCTTCCTCTTCGGGAAGGTCGAGACGACCCGGCTTCCGGTGCGCACGTCCACGGGCCAGGCGCAGGCGGTCTACCTCCCGACCGCCGCCCCCGGCCTCGGCGACTCGGGCGTCATCATCGGCCGCGAGGTGTACTCCGGGAAGGGCTACATCTACGACCCCTTCCAGCTCTACGGCCAGCAGCTCCCCGCCCCCCACTGGCTGGTCCTCGGCGAGTCCGGCAACGGCAAGTCGGCCCTGGAGAAGACGTACGTCCTGCGCCAGCTCCGCTTCCGCGACCGGCAGGTCGTCGTCCTGGACGCCCAGGGCGAGGACGGCGCCGGCGAGTGGAACCTCATCGCGCAGGAGCTGGGCATAACGCCGATCCGGCTCGACGCGATGGCCGCGCTCGACCAGGGCATCCGCCTCAACCCCTTGGACCCGGCGATCACCACGACGGGCCAGCTCGCGCTGCTCCGCACGATCATCGAGGTCGCGATGGGCCACGGCCTCGACGAGCGCTCCGGATTCGCGCTCAAGGTCGCGCACGCCTTCGTCAACGAGACCATCGTCGAACGCCAGCCCGTCCTGACCGACATCGTCGAGCAGCTACGGCACCCCGAGCCGGAGTCCGCGGAGGCGATGAACGTCGCCATAGACGACGTACGGGCGTGGGGCCTGGACGTGGCGCTGGTGCTGGACCGTCTCGTCGACGGTGACCTGAGGGGCATGTTCGACGGCCCCACGACGGTCGGCATCGACCTGGACGCGCCCCTCATCGTGTTCGATTTGTCCCACATCGACCGCAACTCCATCGCCATGCCGATCCTGATGGCGATCGTCGGCGTATGGCTGGAACACACCTGGATCCGCCCCGACCGGAAGAAGCGCATCTTCCTGGTCGAGGAGGCCTGGCACATCATCAACAGCCCGTTCGTGGCCCAGCTCTTCCAGCGCCTGCTGAAGTTCGGCCGCCGCCTCGGCCTGTCCTTCGTGGCCGTCGTCCACCACCTGTCCGACGTCGTCGACGGCGCCGCGGCGAAGGAAGCCGCCGCGATCCTGAAGATGGCCTCGACCAGGACGATCTACGCCCAGAAGGCCGACGAGGCGAGGGCGACGGGCCGCGTACTGGGCCTGCCGCGCTGGGCCGTGGAGATCATCCCGTCCCTCACCCCGGGCATCGCCGTGTGGGACGTCAACGGCAATGTCCAGGTCGTCAAACACCTGGTCACCGAGACCGAACGCCCCCTCGTCTTCACCGACCGCGCGATGACCGAGTCGTCCAGCGACCTGGCCGACGACGCCCTGCGCGCCGCGGAGCTGGAGGCCGAGGAGCGGGCGGCGGCGTTCGTGGAGCAACATCTGGGCGACTCCGAATCGACGGTGGCGTAGGGGGATCGCGTGAGACCGGACGACCGCCGCGACGGCAGACAGCACCGGGACAGCCAGGGAGGCATCCCCGACGGCCTCCTGATCGGCATACTCGCCTTCCTCCTCGGCATAACGCTGCTGGTCTGGACGGCGACGGGCCTGGCGGGCTGGTTCGCCAACGGCGCCTGGCCGTCCGGAGTCACCTTCACCCGCACACCGCTCGCGATGCGTTCACTGATCGCCGAGCCGCACGACATCCCGGGCGCCTGGCCCGACACCCCGGCCGGCCAGCTCTCCGGGTACGGCCTGTTCTGGGGCCTGTTCATCGGCCAGCTGATGATCCTGGTCGTGCTCACGGTGTTCGTCCTGGGGACGGTGGCCCGTTGGCGCGCGGTCAGGGCGGGACGGCGCGCGGGAAAGGCGGCGCCCGGGAACGAACCGGCGCCGCCGCCCGCACCGGTCCGGGCCGAGGTGCCGGCACCGCGCAGGGAGCCGAAGCCGCAGCCTGAGCCGACGGCAGCCCGGCACATCGAGAACCCCCCGCTGGAGACCCGCCCCGACACCCCGTCACCGACGGCCGTTGAGCACCTCCCCATCAGCGAGGAAGCGCCGGCCGCGGCACCCCAACCCGCCCCCCTGCTCGCCGCACCACGGGTCGGTGGACGCGAGAAGATCCTCGTAGCCCCCAGAGAAGCCCGCCAGACGACCGCCACGCAGGCGGTACGCGACGCCGAGGGCCCCGCCCTCGTCATCACCTCGAACCCGGCGCTCTGGCAGGACACGAAGGACGCCCGCGGCAAGCTCGGCCCGGTCCTCCTCTACGACCCCACCCACCTCTGCGACACCCCGGCCCGCCTCCACTGGACCCCCACCTCAGGCTGCGAGGACAAGCAGACGGCGATCGCGAGAGCGGCCGCGCTCCTCACCCCGGTCCGCCCGACCTCCCGCCTCGACCAGGCGGTGAGCGACACGGCCGAGACGCTCCTGCGCAGCTACCTCCACGCCGCCGCCGTCGACGGCCGCACCGTCCGCCACGTCCACCGCTGGTCCCAGGGCACCCAGATCCAGGACGCCGTACGCATCCTGCGCACGAACCCCAAGGCGGCCGCGGGCTCGGCCGGCGAACTCGAAGCCGCTCTCACGGCCCACCCCGAACGCCGGGACATGGCCCAGCAGTTGACCACCAGAGCGCTCGCCGCCCTCTCCATGGTCAACATCCGGGAGTCCTGCACTCCTAACCGAACTGATGCGCTCACCTTGGATTCCTTCGTCGATGAAGGGGGCACGCTTTATGTGGTGGGTGAATCCATCGAGGACCCCCGAGCCAACCCCGGCGCCATGCCACTCCTGACGGCCCTCGCCGCAAGCGTGGTCGAGCGCGGCCGGCGCATGGCCGAACGGTCATCCTCCGGTCGCCTCGACCCACCAATGACGCTCGTCCTGGACGACGTCGCCGCCGTGGCTCCGCTTCCCCAGTTGCCGGAGCTGCTGGCCACCGGAGCGGACCGGGGCATGCCGACCCTGGCCCTGCTCCGGTCCCGCGAACAGGCCCGCTCCCGCTGGCCGCACGACGAACTCCCGGCCTGACAACCACCGGAGAGACACAGGACCGCCCCTACGGCGGCTACGGCCGCTCCAGGACGAACTCCAGCTCCTTCTCCTCCGGACTCCCGGACAACGGCACGAGAAGCCCGCTCGGTACGAACCCGACCCGCCGATAGAAGCGCTGGGCCCGCCCGTTGTCCTCATGCACGATGAGCCGAGTCCGCTCGGCGCCGCGTCCCCAGGCCCACTCCAGGCCGGCGTCGAACAGCACCTCGGTAAGCCCGCTGCCCCGTTCCTCGGGCCGCACGAACACCCCGACGACATGCCCCTGCATCCGCTCCACGGGATAGCCGGCCCAGTCGGTCGTGCCCGGCTCCTCGATCAGCACGGTCAACGTCCCGACCCAACGCCCGTCCGGCGCCTCGACGATGATCTGCTGCGCTCCGACGGCACCCTCACAGCCCCCGGCGGCCCGGTCCATCCAGAAGGAGTCGGGCCGAGCGAGAGCTTCCTCGTGCGTCTCCAGGAAGGCGATATGGGCAACCGGGTCCTGGAGGGCCGCGAGCCGCAGCTCCTTGACGGCCTGCCACTCGTCCGCGCGGATGGATCGGATGACGTAGTTCATACGACTCAAGCTAACGGAAAAACAAAAAGGCCCACACCTGTTTTAGGTGTGGGCCTTTTTCAAATTTTGTTCGGCGGCGTCCTACTCTCCCACAGGGTCCCCCCTGCAGTACCATCGGCGCTGTAAGGCTTAGCTTCCGGGTTCGGAATGTAACCGGGCGTTTCCCTCACGCTATAACCACCGAAACACTATGAAACTGTCGAACTTGCCGCACCGTATGTGGCCATACGGGGCTGTTCGTGGTTTCAGAACCAACACAGTGGACGCGAGCAACTGAGGACAAGCCCTCGGCCTATTAGTACCGGTCACCTCCACACGTTACCGTGCTTCCAGATCCGGCCTATCAACCCAGTCGTCTACTGGGAGCCTTACCCCATCAAGTGGGTGGGAATACTCATCTCGAAGCAGGCTTCCCGCTTAGATGCTTTCAGCGGTTATCCCTCCCGAACGTAGCCAACCAGCCATGCCCTTGGCAGAACAACTGGCACACCAGAGGTTCGTCCGTCCCGGTCCTCTCGTACTAGGGACAGCCCTTCTCAATATTCCTGCGCGCGCAGCGGATAGGGACCGAACTGTCTCACGACGTTCTAAACCCAGCTCGCGTACCGCTTTAATGGGCGAACAGCCCAACCCTTGGGACCGACTCCAGCCCCAGGATGCGACGAGCCGACATCGAGGTGCCAAACCATCCCGTCGATATGGACTCTTGGGGAAGATCAGCCTGTTATCCCCGGGGTACCTTTTATCCGTTGAGCGACGGCGCTTCCACAAGCCACCGCCGGATCACTAGTCCCGACTTTCGTCCCTGCTCGACCCGTCGGTCTCACAGTCAAGCTCCCTTGTGCACTTACACTCAACACCTGATTGCCAACCAGGCTGAGGGAACCTTTGGGCGCCTCCGTTACTCTTTAGGAGGCAACCGCCCCAGTTAAACTACCCATCAGACACTGTCCCTGATCCGGATCACGGACCCAGGTTAGACATCCAGCACGACCAGACTGGTATTTCAACGACGACTCCCCCTGAACTGGCGTCCAGAGTTCACAGTCTCCCAGCTATCCTACACAAGCCGAACCGAACACCAATATCAAACTGTAGTAAAGGTCCCGGGGTCTTTCCGTCCTGCTGCGCGAAACGAGCATCTTTACTCGTAGTGCAATTTCACCGGGCCTATGGTTGAGACAGTCGAGAAGTCGTTACGCCATTCGTGCAGGTCGGAACTTACCCGACAAGGAATTTCGCTACCTTAGGATGGTTATAGTTACCACCGCCGTTTACTGGCGCTTAAGTTCTCAGCTTCGCCCAGACGAATCTGAGCTAACCGGTCCCCTTAACGTTCCAGCACCGGGCAGGCGTCAGTCCGTATACATCGCCTTACGGCTTCGCACGGACCTGTGTTTTTAGTAAACAGTCGCTTCTCGCTGGTCTCTGCGGCCACCCCCAGCTCGGAGAGCAAGTCTCCTCACCAGACGTGGCCCCCCTTCTCCCGAAGTTACGGGGGCATTTTGCCGAGTTCCTTAACCATAGTTCACCCGAACGCCTCGGTATTCTCTACCTGACCACCTGAGTCGGTTTAGGGTACGGGCCGCCATGAAACTCGCTAGAGGCTTTTCTCGACAGCATAGGATCATCCACTTCACCACAATCGGCTCGGCATCAGGTCTCACCCTGTATGAGTGGCGGATTTGCCTACCACTCGGGCTACACCCTTACCCCGGGACAACCACCGCCCGGGATGGACTACCTTCCTGCGTCACCCCATCACTCACCTACTACCAGCTCGGGTCACCGGCTCCACCACTCCGACCTCGTCCGAAGACTCAGCCGGCGGCTTCACGGGCTTAGCATCACTGGATTCGATGTTTGACGCTTCACAGCGGGTACCGGAATATCAACCGGTTATCCATCGACTACGCCTGTCGGCCTCGCCTTAGGTCCCGACTTACCCTGGGCAGATCAGCTTGACCCAGGAACCCTTAGTCAATCGGCGCACACGTTTCTCACGTGTGAATCGCTACTCATGCCTGCATTCTCACTCGTGAACCGTCCACCACTGCCTTCCGGCGCGGCTTCACCCGGCACACGACGCTCCCCTACCCATCCATACGGGCGTTGGCCCTGTTGTATGAATGACACGACTTCGGCGGTACGCTTGAGCCCCGCTACATTGTCGGCGCGGAATCACTAGACCAGTGAGCTATTACGCACTCTTTCAAGGGTGGCTGCTTCTAAGCCAACCTCCTGGTTGTCTCTGCGACTCCACATCCTTTCCCACTTAGCGTACGCTTAGGGGCCTTAGTCGATGCTCTGGGCTGTTTCCCTCTCGACCATGGAGCTTATCCCCCACAGTCTCACTGCCGCGCTCTCACTTACCGGCATTCGGAGTTTGGCTAAGGTCAGTAACCCGGTAGGGCCCATCGCCTATCCAGTGCTCTACCTCCGGCAAGAAACACACGACGCTGCACCTAAATGCATTTCGGGGAGAACCAGCTATCACGGAGTTTGATTGGCCTTTCACCCCTAACCACAGGTCATCCCCCAGGTTTTCAACCCTGGTGGGTTCGGTCCTCCACGAAGTCTTACCTCCGCTTCAACCTGCCCATGGCTAGATCACTCCGCTTCGGGTCTTGAGCGCGCTACTAAACCGCCCTATTCGGACTCGCTTTCGCTACGGCTTCCCCACACGGGTTAACCTCGCAACACACCGCAAACTCGCAGGCTCATTCTTCAAAAGGCACGCAGTCACGAGACATCAAGTAAACTTGACGTCCGACGCTCCCACGGCTTGTAGGCACACGGTTTCAGGTACTATTTCACTCCCCTCCCGGGGTACTTTTCACCATTCCCTCACGGTACTATCCGCTATCGGTCACCAGGGAATATTTAGGCTTAGCGGGTGGTCCCGCCAGATTCACACGGGATTTCTCGGGCCCCGTGCTACTTGGGTGTCTCTCAAACGAGCCGCTGACGTTTCGACTACGGGGGTCTTACCCTCTACGCCGGACCTTTCGCATGTCCTTCGCCTACATCAACGGTTTCTGACTCGTCTCACAGCCGGCAGACTGTAAAAGAGAGATCCCACAACCCCGCATACGCAACCCCTGCCGGGTCTCACACGTATACGGTTTGGCCTCATCCAGTTTCGCTCGCCACTACTCCCGGAATCACGGTTGTTTTCTCTTCCTGCGGGTACTGAGATGTTTCACTTCCCCGCGTTCCCTCCACTTGCCCTATGTGTTCAGACAAGGGTGACAGCCCATGACGACTGCCGGGTTTCCCCATTCGGAAACCCCCGGATCAAAGCCTGGTTGACGACTCCCCGGGGACTATCGTGGCCTCCCACGTCCTTCATCGGTTCCTGGTGCCAAGGCATCCACCGTGCGCCCTTAAAAACTTGGCCACAGATGCTCGCGTCCACTGTGCAGTTCTCAAACAACGACCAGCCACCCATCACCCCGCACCGAAGCACGAGTTCACTGGGGCCGGCACCTGAAGGCAGCCTGACCGGCCGTACCTTCAGATACCCAACAGCGTGCCCGGCACGATCAGTTGACCAGATCAGCGTTCCACGCCCCGAGGGGCAGTACTAGCGCCTGATCCATCCTGGATCGTGCCGAATAATCAACGTTCCACCCATGAGCAACCAGCATCAGACATTCGCTGATGTACTGGCCTCTGACCAACCGGAGTTGGTGAGAAGTGCTCCTTAGAAAGGAGGTGATCCAGCCGCACCTTCCGGTACGGCTACCTTGTTACGACTTCGTCCCAATCGCCAGTCCCACCTTCGACAGCTCCCTCCCACAAGGGGTTGGGCCACCGGCTTCGGGTGTTACCGACTTTCGTGACGTGACGGGCGGTGTGTACAAGGCCCGGGAACGTATTCACCGCAGCAATGCTGATCTGCGATTACTAGCAACTCCGACTTCATGGGGTCGAGTTGCAGACCCCAATCCGAACTGAGACAGGCTTTTTGAGATTCGCTCCACCTCACGGTATCGCAGCTCATTGTACCTGCCATTGTAGCACGTGTGCAGCCCAAGACATAAGGGGCATGATGACTTGACGTCGTCCCCACCTTCCTCCGAGTTGACCCCGGCGGTCTCCTGTGAGTCCCCATCACCCCGAAGGGCATGCTGGCAACACAGAACAAGGGTTGCGCTCGTTGCGGGACTTAACCCAACATCTCACGACACGAGCTGACGACAGCCATGCACCACCTGTACACCGACCACAAGGGGGCGCCTGTCTCCAGACGTTTCCGGTGTATGTCAAGCCTTGGTAAGGTTCTTCGCGTTGCGTCGAATTAAGCCACATGCTCCGCTGCTTGTGCGGGCCCCCGTCAATTCCTTTGAGTTTTAGCCTTGCGGCCGTACTCCCCAGGCGGGGAACTTAATGCGTTAGCTGCGGCACCGACGACGTGGAATGTCGCCAACACCTAGTTCCCACCGTTTACGGCGTGGACTACCAGGGTATCTAATCCTGTTCGCTCCCCACGCTTTCGCTCCTCAGCGTCAGTAATGGCCCAGAGATCCGCCTTCGCCACCGGTGTTCCTCCTGATATCTGCGCATTTCACCGCTACACCAGGAATTCCGATCTCCCCTACCACACTCTAGCTAGCCCGTATCGAATGCAGACCCGGGGTTAAGCCCCGGGCTTTCACACCCGACGTGACAAGCCGCCTACGAGCTCTTTACGCCCAATAATTCCGGACAACGCTTGCGCCCTACGTATTACCGCGGCTGCTGGCACGTAGTTAGCCGGCGCTTCTTCTGCAGGTACCGTCACTTTCGCTTCTTCCCTGCTGAAAGAGGTTTACAACCCGAAGGCCGTCATCCCTCACGCGGCGTCGCTGCATCAGGCTTTCGCCCATTGTGCAATATTCCCCACTGCTGCCTCCCGTAGGAGTCTGGGCCGTGTCTCAGTCCCAGTGTGGCCGGTCGCCCTCTCAGGCCGGCTACCCGTCGTCGCCTTGGTGAGCCATTACCTCACCAACAAGCTGATAGGCCGCGGGCTCATCCTTCACCGCCGGAGCTTTTAACCCCCGTCCAGGAGGACAGGAGTGTTATCCGGTATTAGACCCCGTTTCCAGGGCTTGTCCCAGAGTGAAGGGCAGATTGCCCACGTGTTACTCACCCGTTCGCCACTAATCCCCACCGAAGTGGTTCATCGTTCGACTTGCATGTGTTAAGCACGCCGCCAGCGTTCGTCCTGAGCCAGGATCAAACTCTCCGTGAATGTTTACCGGTCATCCGGTGCACACACACGAGAGCGGAACCAGGAGAGGAATAATCTCCCGGTTCACAGCGTCCTCGCTGTGTTATTTCAAAGGAACCTCGCCCCAACCTGACGGTCGGAGACGGGGTATCAACATATCTGGCGTTGATTTTTGGCACGCTGTTGAGTTCTCAAGGAACGGACGCTTCCTTTGTAGTCACCCTCTCGGGCTTTCCTCCGGGCTTTTCCCTTCGGTCTTGCGTTTCCGACTCTATCAGATCTTTCCGATCCGATTTCCTCGGCGCTTTCCAGGTTCCCGCTTTCGCGTTTCCCTTTCCGGCGACTCCGACTTTATCAGATCCTTTCGGGCCTGACTCCCAGTCAGCGGGGCTTGTCTTCCCGGCCGTTGGGCCGTTCCGACGTTTCAAACCTTAGCGGATCCCCTCGGCGATTCCTAATCGGGTCGCCGAGTCCCAATTCGAATTGAATTCGGGCATGCCGAAATCGACCCGGTTGGGAGATCGTGCTGGTGGTTTGATTGCCGCTCTCGCGGCGGGAGTTGCTGTCGAAGAACCGTTACGGCTCGGCGGCAACCCGAAGAACTCTACGGATCGGGCAAGGGGCTGTCAAGCATCCCCTGTCAAGATCTTTTGCGGCGGTGCCCCGACCTGCGTCAGTCCAGGTCGCTGAGGCGTCCGCCGGCGTCCGGCTGGGCGTACTCCACCCGGCGGAGCAGGCGGGTCAGGACGTCGCCGAGCGTGGTGCGCTCCTGTGGGGAGAGGTCCTGGAGAAGGTCCTCCTCGAAGACCGAGGCGAGTCGCATCGCCTCCAGCCACTTCTCGCGGCCGTCCGCCGTGAGCTCCACGATGACGCGGACGCGGTTGGACTCGTCGCGCTCCCTGGTGACCAGACCCTCGGCGACCAGGCGGTCGATCCGGTGGGTCATCGCGGCCGGCGTGAGGCCGAGCCGCTTGGCGAGGTCGCTCGGACCCATGCGGTACGGGGCTCCGGAGAGGACCAGTGCCTTGAGGACCTCCCACTCGGCGTTGCTGATGCCGAGGGCGGAGGTCTGGCGGCCGTAGGCGACGTTCATACGGCGGTTGAGGCGGGACAGCGCCGCGACGATCTGCTCGACCTGGGGGTCGAGGTCCTGGAACTCGCGCTGGTAGGCGGCGATCTGCTCTTCGAGTGTCGGTTCGCCGATGTCCGGGGTGTCGCCCATGGCCCGAGTATGGCACGGCCTTGCTTGGCGTTGAAGTCCTTCGAGGTGTACTGTTTAGCTTCTAATTTTAGCTTCGAAGTCTTCAGACCTACATCGATGGGTCTTCATTGAGAGAGGTGAACGTGACCAGGGCGATGGGCGCAGCGATGCGCCGGATTCACGTGGGCAACGCACTCAGCGCGTTCGGGCTCGGCTTCACCGTCCCCTACCTGTACGTCTATGTGGCGCAGGTGCGGGGGCTGGGTGCCATGACGGCGGGGATGGTCCTCGCCGTCTTCGCCGTGGCCGCGCTGGTCGTACTGCCGTTCGCCGGGCGGGCCATCGTCCGGCGTGGCCCGCTGCCGGTCCTCATCGCCGCTCTGGTCACCGCCGCTCTCGGTTCGCTGAGCCTGGGACTCGCCGGGACCGCGGCGGCCGTACTGATGTCGGCGGCGGCGCTCGGGGCGGGGCAGGCCGTGATGCAGCCGGCGCTCGCGACGATGATCGTGGACTGCTCATCGGCGGAGACCCGGTCTCGGGCGTTCGCAACGCAGTTCTTTCTCCAGAACCTGGGGCTCGGCGTCGGCGGGCTGATCGGTGGGCACCTCGTCGACACGACGAGCGTCTCGTCCTTCACTCTGCTGTTCGCGATCGAGGCGGCGATGTTCCTGCTGCTCGTCGTGGTGATGGTGACCGTGCGGATGCCGCACGCGCCGCGGGTCGACGGGGCGCCGACCGGGCAGTCGGCGAAGGGCAGCTGGAAGCAGATGCTCCAGAACCGGGCGATGGTGCAGCTGTGCGTGCTGGGCTTCGTGCTGTTCTTCGCCTGCTACGGCCAGTTCGAGTCGGGGCTGAGCGCGTACGGCGTCGAGGCCGCCGGGGTGTCGACGTCGGCGCTGGGGACCGCGCTCGCGGCCAACACCGCGATGATCGTCGTGGCGCAGTTCGCCGTGCTGAAGTTCGTCGAGCGGCGCAGGCGGTCGCGGGTGATCGCGGCCGTGGGTCTGATCTGGGCCGTGGCCTGGCTCGCGGCGGGGTACGCCGGGCTCGGGCACGGGAGCCGGGAGATGGCCACGGCGGCCTTCATCTCCACGTACGCGCTGTTCGGGCTCGGTGAGGCGATGCTGTCGCCGACCGTCGCTCCGCTGGTCGCGGACCTGGCGCCGAGCGGGATGGCCGGGCAGTACAACTCGGCTTTCGCCCTGGTGAAGCAGCTGGCGCTGGCGGTGGGGCCGGCGGTGGGCGGGCCCATGGGCGCGGCGCTGCACGGGCCGTATGTCGTGACGTTCCTGCTGTTCTCGCTGGGGATCACCTATCTGGCGGTGCGGCTCGGGCGGCAGCTCAGTGCCGTGCAGGATCAGCCGTGGCTGGGGAAGAGCCGGGTCGTGGCGCAGGGGAGCGCCGCTCCGGCGGCGGGGCCGTCCCGGGCGCACGCCTGATCTTTTCCCCGGGCCGCTAGCGGCTCCCCTTGGGGAGGACGAACTCGCACCAGACCGCTTTTCCGCCCCCGGGTGTGCGTCTGGAGCCCCAGGCCGAGGCGATCGTGGCGACGATCGCGATGCCTCGGCCCGATTCGTCGACCGGTTCGGCTCGGCGGCGGCGCGGGAGGTGGTCGTCGCCGTCGGTGACCTCGATGATCAGGCGGCGGTCCGTGCGGCGCAGGCGCAGCCGCATGGGCGGGGTGCCGTGCTGGAGGGAGTTCGCGACCAGTTCGCTGGTCGCGAGGACGCCCAGGTCGTGCAGGTCCGTGGGGAAGCGCCAGCTGGTCAGGACGCCGGAGGCGAAGGCACGCGCGCGTGGTGCGGCCTCGACTCCGCCGAGGAGTTCCAGGGCGGCGTTGCGGAAGAGGTCGCTGTCGGGGCCGGTGCGGGCCGGGTGCTGGAGGACGAGGACGGCGACGTCGTCGTCGTGGTCGGCGGTGACGCCCGCCGAGCGGACCAGGCGGTCGCAGACGACCTGGGGGGTGCCGGTCGCGCCGGCGAGGGCGCGTTCGAGGGAGGCGATTCCCTCGTCGAGGTCCTCGTCCCGGCGTTCGACCAGGCCGTCGGTGTAGAGGACGGCGGTGGAGCCGGGGCTCAGGGCGATCGAGCCGGACGCGTGCATCCAGCCGCCGGTGCCGAGCGGCGGGCCGGTGGGTTCGTCGGCGCGCCGGACGTCGCCGTTCTCGTCGCGGACGAGGATCGGGAGGTGGCCGGCGGACGCGTAGACCAGGCGGCCCTCGTTCGGGTCGTGGACGGCATAGACGCAGGTGGCGATCTGATTGGCGTCGATCTCCGTCGCCAGGCCGTCCAGCAGTTGCAGTACCTCGTGCGGCGGGAGGTCCAGGCGGGCGTAGGCGCGGACCGCCGTGCGGAGCTGGCCCATGACCGCGGCGGCCCTTACGCCCCTGCCCATGACATCGCCGATCACGAGGGCGGTGCGGCCGCCGCCCAGGGTGATCACGTCGTACCAGTCGCCGCCGACCGCGGCCTCGGTGCCGCCGGGGTGGTAGGTGGCGGCGATGCGCAGGTCGTCGGGCTCCTCAAGCTCCTGGGGGAGAAGGGAGCGCTGGAGGGTGACGGCCGTTTCGCGCTGGCGGCGTTCGCTGGCGCGCAGGCGCTCGGCGGCCTCCGCGTGGTCGGTGACGTCGGTGGCGAAGACGAGTACCCCGCTGACCGGGGTGGCGGCGCTGCCGTCGCCCTCGCTGACCGGGGTGCAGGTGAAGGTGTAGGAGCGGCCGTCGGGGGCCTTGCGGGACTTGAGGGTGCGGGGCTTGCCGCTGCGCAGGACCTGGTCCAGGAGGGGCAGCAGGCCCAGTTCGGCCAGTTCGGGCAGGGCCTCGCGGGCGGGTTCGCCGGAGGGCCGTACGCCGAAGGCCGTCGTGTAGGCGTCGTTGACGTAGGCGAGGCGGTGGTCGGTGCCGTGGACCAGGGCGACCAGGGCCGGGACGCGGTCGAGGACCTCACGGACCGGCAGCTCGTCCACTCCGGGGATCGGCTCGCCTTCGTCGGTGAGTTGTTCGACGCGGGCCGAGGGGACGGGGCTCGGGCTCTCTCCCCGGTGGTCCGGGGTGGTCGCCGCCGCGTTCTCGGTCCGCGCTGCGGCGCGGCGCTGCGTTCCGGGGAGCCGGGCGCTCCAGCGCGTGAAGTTCACGAATCCTTGCCTCGTGTCGTCGTCTTCGGCCGGCTCCGGACCCGGCCGGGGGTCTGCGGGGCGGCGGCACCCCGGGGTTACGGCACTGTGGGGAGAGCCTCGTGGTGCGCAGGGCGGGCGGGTGCCCGTCCTGGGGTCGGGGTCGGTTCGGGATCAGTCTGGCAGTGCGGCCGACCTGGCCGACACCCGTCAGACGCCTGCCCTGTCGGTGGAGTTCCTGGGTCCGGTCAGGACGACCCCTTCGTGTCGTCTCCCGGGTTGTGTGGATGCTTTCCACCGGCCGCGAGTTCGAACTCCGCTCGGGGATGTTCGAGCGAACCGAGGGAGACGATCTCCCTCTTGAACAGACCCGAAAGTGTCCATTCGGCCAGGACGCGGGCCTTGCGGTTGAAGGTCGGCACCCTGCTCAGGTGGTAGACGCGGTGCATGAACCAGGCAGGGTAGCCCTTCAGCTTGCGGCCGTAGACCTGGGCGACGCCCTTGTGGAAGCCGAGGGAGGCGACGGAGCCCGCGTACTTGTGCGCGTATGTCTCCAGGGGTTCGCCGCGCAGCGTGTGGACGATGTTGTCGCCGAGGACCTTCGCCTGGCGCACGGCGTGCTGGGCGTTCGGGGCGCAGTCCGTGCCGGGCTCGGCGGCCGTGACGTCGGGGACGGCGGCGGCGTCTCCCGCGGCCCACGCGTGCGTGGTGCCGTCGACGGTCAGCTCGGCGGTGCATTTCAGCCTGCCGCGCGCATTAAGTGGCAGGTCGCTCGCCGCGAGGACCGGGTGGGGTTTGACGCCGGCCGTCCACACGACCGTGCGAGTGGGGAAGCGGGCCCCGTCGCTGAGGACGGCGACACGGTCGGCGCAGGACTCCAGGCGGGTGTGCAGGCGTACGTCGATGTTGCGGCGGCGCAGTTCGGTGACTGTGTAGCGGCCCATGTCCTCGCCGACCTCGGGCAGGATCCGGTCGGAGGCCTCGACCAGAATCCACTTCATGTCCTCGGGCCGGATGTTGTGGTAGTAGCGCGCGGCGTAGCGGGCCATGTCCTCCAGTTCGCCGAGCGCCTCGACACCGGCGTAGCCGCCGCCGACGAAGACGAAGGTGAGGGCCGCGTCGCGGATCTCGGGGTCGCGGGTGGAGGAGGCGATGTCCATCTGCTCGATGACGTGGTTGCGCAGGCCGATGGCCTCTTCCACGGTCTTGAAGCCGATGGCGTGGTCGGCGAGGCCGGGGATGGGCAGGGTGCGCGAGACGGAGCCGGGGGCGAGGACGAGTTCGTCGTACGACAGCTGTTCGGTGCCCGTGCCCTCCTCCTCGGTGGCGAGGGTGGTGAGGGTGGCGGTGCGCTTGGCGTGGTCGATGGCGGTGGCTTCGCCGATGATGATCCGGCACTCGGGCAGGACGCGGCGCAGCGGTACGACCACATGGCGTGGCGAGATCGAGCCGGCCGCCGCTTCGGGCAGGAACGGCTGATAGGTCATGTACGGGTCGGGAGTGACGACGGTGATCTCGGCTTCACCTCGCCCGAGTTCCGGTTTCAGCCTCCGCTGGAGACGCAGAGCCGTGTACATCCCGACGTAGCCGCCGCCGACAACGAGAATGCGCGCACGTTCCTTCACCATCCCATGACGCACCCGACGCTTGCGTTTGTCCACAGGCTCGACAATTTGTGTGACCGGCGGCCGACGCGGCCGCGATTTGGCCGAATTGCCGGAGTGCGCGGAGTCTTCGCAGGTCAATGGGTGTGCGCCGGGGGATCGCAGGTGGCGCAAAGGGGACGTAAACCGCCCGTACTCCGATCGAGGGGCGCTCCGTGCGGAACCTGCCCCTTCTGAATTGACCCTCGCTCAACTATGTTCGTGTGTCGACGGGGTGTAGGGGGATGCGCTCTTCGGGTCCATGAGTCACACGAAACGGACTCGTGGTCCGGGCATGTTCCGCGACGCTCCGGCTTTTGCAATGACGGGGAGTCTCCGGGGGGAGACGTCATTACCGGGGGATCGCTTATGCATGTTCAGGATTCTCGTTGGTCTTCCGCGACCGCCATCACACACGGCGGCGGAGCGGTGGGCGGCACGTTGAGCGCGGCCGCGAGCAACGGACGCGGGGACGGCCCGCGTTCGGCGCCGCTGCGCGTGGACGCACAGCGCAATCTGGAGCACGTACTGCGTGCGGCGCGTGAGGTCTTCGGCGAGCTGGGATACGGCGCGCCGATGGAGGACGTGGCGCGGCGCGCGAGGGTCGGCGTCGGGACGGTGTACCGGCGCTTCCCGAGCAAGGACGTCCTGGTGCGGCGGATAGCCGAGGAGGAGACCTCCCGGCTGACCGACCAGGCGCGTGCCGCGCTCGGCCAGGAGGACGAGCCGTGGTCGGCGCTGTCGCGCTTCCTGCGTACGTCGGTGGCCTCGGGCGCGGGCCGGCTGCTGCCGCCGCAGGTGCTGCGGGTCGGCGTCGCCGAGGACGGCACGGGGCTCGACGAGGCGCGGGTGCCGCAGCAGCGGATGCAGCCGGGCGCCGGTGAGCTGCGGCTCGTGCCCGAGCAGCCGGCGGTCTCGGCCGACCCGGCGGACGACGCGGGTGCGGCGGCTCTGCTCGACGTGGTGGGCCAGCTCGTGGAGCGGGCGCGCGCGGCGGGCGAGCTGCGGGCCGACGTCTCGGTGTCGGACGTACTGCTGGTGATCGCGACGGCGGCGCCCTCGCTGCCCGACGCGGCGCAGCAGGCGGCGGCCTCGGCGCGGTTGCTGGACATCCTGCTGGAGGGTCTGCGGTCGCGGCCTCAGGCGTGAGCCGGGCCGCTGCCACGACCGTGACGTCCACGGGGTGCCGGATCGGCAAGGGGTGACCGGGAGGCGGGGTGCCGCACCGCCCTCGCCTCGCGCACCTCGGGAACATGCCGGGCGTTTCGGGTGCCGGCCTCAACTCCGGCCCGCCGACGGCTGCTTGAGCTTTCCCCGCGAGGGCGGGGCTAGTACTGGGTTGCGGGAAGTCCCCACGGACGGGTGGATGTCCGTACGAGTGGGTCCTGACCAAAAGCCAATGTGGCACCCTGACCCGGTGTCCGGGACTGGTGCAGCTGGCGGCGGGGGCTTTCCGCGATGAGCGTTGACGGGTGGGACGAGTCACGCGGTGACGGGGAGTCCTCGACTCCCCAGGTGCCGAACCAGGGCGGACCCGCCGACGTGCCACCGGGCGGCGTCCCGGCCCAGCGCGACCGACGCCAGGACGGCGTGCTGCCACCGTCGCTCGAGCTGCCGCCGTCGGACGCCGACCTGATCGGCCGGATGCGCTCCGGCGACGACAGCGCCTACGAGGAGCTGTACCGGCGCCACGCGGAGGCGGTGCGCCGGTACGCCCGCACCTGCTGCCGCGACGCCCACACCGCGGACGACCTCACCGCAGAGGTCTTCGCCCGCATGCTCCAGGCGGTTCGCGGCGGTTCCGGTCCCGAGCACGCCGTACGCGCCTATCTGCTCACCTCGATCCGGCGGGCCGCCGCGGACTGGACGAGGTCGGCGCGGCGCGAGCAGCTCGTCGACGACTTCGCGGTGTTCGCCACGCAGTCCTCGGCGGTGGCCGTGGCGTCCGCCGAGGACACCCTGGACCTCGGCGCGGACGTGCGCGCGATGCACGAGGCCGAGCAGTCCATGGCCATGCAGGCCTTCCGGTCGCTGCCGGAGCGCTGGCAGGCCGTGCTGTGGCACACCGAGGTCGAGGACGAGTCGCCGAGCGAGGTCGCCACGCTCTTCGGCCTCGACGCCAACGGCACGCGCGTGCTCGCCAGCCGCGCCCGCGAGGGACTCAAGCAGGCCTACCTCCAGGCCCATGTCAGCGCCAGCCTCGCCGGCGACGAGGAGTGCTCCCGCTATGCCGACCGGCTGGGCGCCTACGCCCGCGGCAGCCTGCGCACCCGCGCCGAGCGGGGTCTGCGCAAGCACCTGGAGGAGTGCGCCAAGTGCCGGCTGGCCGCCGGTCAGATCAAGGAAGTCGCCAGCGGTATCCCGGCCGTCGTGCCGGTCGCGGTCATCGGCTGGTTCGGCGTCGCCGGGTACGCCAAGGCGGCCGGGCTCATCGCCGGCGGTGCCGGGGCGGGTGCGGCCGGTGCCGCGGGAGCGGCCGCCGCGGCGAGCGGGGGTTCGTCGAGCGGTGCGGGGGCGGCCGGCGCGGCGAGCGGTTCGTCGAGCGGTGCGGGGGCGGCCGGCGGGGCCGCGAGCGGGGGTTCGTCCGGCGGTGCCGGGGGCGGTGCGGCGGCCTCCGAAGGGCTGGGCGCGCCCCTGAAGGCCGGGATCGCCGCCGGTGTGGTGGCGGTGGGCGTCGCGGTGGCGATCGTGCTCGCGCTGGCCGGCAACGACGAGCCGGCCCGGCACAACGACGCCAAGCAGCCCCCCGTCCCCTCCCCCGTCGTCGAGGAGACGCCGACCCCGAAGCCGCCGAAGCAGGAGCCCACGCCGCGGCCCCCGGAGACCGCCCCGGCCGCGGAGCCCGAGGCGGCCCCGAGACCGACACCGACCCCCACCCCGACGCGCTCGCCCAGTCCGGCGCCCACGCCGAAGCCGACCTCGACTCCCACGCCGACACCGACACCGACTCCGCCCCCGACGCCGACACCCACGCCCACCCCGACGCCACCGCCGGCCCCGGCCGACTACCAGTGGAGCGAGCTGTCGTACGACCTCACCGGTGACGGCAGCGAGCCCGAGATGCGGCTGTACGAGAGCAGCTGGGTGTGGCAGCGCGGCGGCGTGTCGATCGGCGGCGAGCAGTACGCGCACGGCGTCACCGTGCACGGCCGGTCCTCCGTCACCATCGACCTCAACCGGCAGTGCGCCGCGTACAGGGCACTGGTCGGCGTCGACGACATGAACCTCGGCCTCGGCAGGTTCTCCTTCTCGGTGTACGCCGACGGCGTGCGCCTGTGGCAGTCCCCTGTCGTCAAGGCCGGGGACGCGGCGATGCCCGTACAGGTGAACCTCACCGGTCGCGAGACCGTCCGGCTGGTCGTCGAGCCGCGTGGCACCGTCAACAACCTGCTGCTCGCGGACTGGGCCGAGTCGAAGTTCAGCTGCCGGTGAGGCAGTTGGTTCCGTTCGGCAGGGTCTACGGCTGCGGCGGCGTCCACGGCTTCGGCCGGGCGGACGGCTGAAGGTCGCGTACGGCCTCGGCGAGCTCGTCCAGGACCTCGTCGTGGGTGAGGGCTCGGCCCCGGTCGTACTCGGCCGTGAACCGCTCGGCGCCCAGGACCATCCGGGCGTCGGCCTCCGCCCGCTCCGCGGACTCGCTCTCCGGCAACCGGCGCGGTTGGTCGCCGCGCCAGTGGTCCGAGGCGGCGAGCAGACGGACCGCGCGCGCCGGGTCGCCGAGCCGGGTCAGCAGTTCCGCCGCGCCGTCCGCGAGGGTCGCCGTGATCACATCGGCACAGCGGTTCTCCACGGCCAGGCGCAGGGTGTCGGCCATGCGCGGCAGCCCCTGCTCCGGTCCCGACTCCATCGTCGTCGTCAGGGCGTCGACGATGTTCAGCAGCACGAGGAACTGGGGCGGCAGCGTGGCGCTCTCGGTCTGCGCGCGGGCCGCCTCGCACAGCTCACGCGCGCGTGCGGCGTCCTTGTCGTCCAGCGCCAGCCGGGCCCGCATCAGCAGCACGAACGCCCGTGAGTCCGCCACCCGGTACCGGTCGGCCGCCGCGCCCGCCTCGTCCAGCGCCGCCAGCGCGGCCTCACGGTCACCCGCGCGGTAGGCGATCTCCGCGAGCCGGGCGATGAGGAACGGCGTCTCGGCGTACGCGCCCACCTCATGGGCGAGGCGCAGCGCCTTCTCGAACTCGGCCTCGGCCTCCTCGTAGTGGCCGCGCGACATGGCCGTCTCGCCGGCCGCGCTGGACACCTGGGCCCGCATCCAGCGGTCGCCGGCCCGGCGGCTGAGGGTCCGCAGCTCCGCGAGGTCGTCGTCGACGGTCGCCAGGCCGCCCGGCGCGTCGACGAGCATGTGCGTGCGGAACATCAGGATGCAGCCGACCTCCCAGTCGCCGCCGTACACACGGCAGTTGGCCAGTACGGCGTCCATGACCGGCCCCGTGTTCACGGTGTCGCCCAGGATGTACTGGGTCAGCGGCCAGACCATGCCCGGCATGCGGGCCGATTCGGGGCCGCCGCGCGCGAAGTGGGCCCGGACCCGCTCGATGTACGGCCACCAGCGCTCGTCCTGCCAGTGCTCCACCGGTTCGAACTCGATGGAGAGGAACAGGTGTTGCAGGCGGAGGTTCATCCGGTGCGGGTGCCGTGGGTGGCGGGCCTGTCCCTCCGGGTCCGCGAGGAAGGCGTCCAGGTCGGAGGCGGGACGGGCTCCGGGGTCCGCGGATGCCGCGTCCAGGGTGGCGCACAGGCGCAGGATCCGGTCGGCCCAGGCCGCGCCCTCCACGCGGTAGTTGCGCAGCCACCAGAACCAGCACATGGCGAGGGAGATGGCCGTGGCGTCCGGTTCGTCGCCCGCTGTCAGCGCGCGGTCGAGGGCCGCGCGGATGTTGTCCAGCTCGGTCTCCAGGCGGGCGATCCACGGGAGCTGGCCGGCGGAGCGCAGCAGCGGGTCGGCCTCCTCCACGAGCGCGCGCACCCACGCGCGATGCCGGCGCTCGGCCGCGAGCCGCAGCTCGGGGAGCTCGGCGGCGCGCTCCACGGCGTACTCGTGGATGGTCTCCAGCATGCGGTAGCGCATGCCGTCGGAGCCGTCCCGCTCGTACGGGGTGGCCACGATCAGGGACTTGTCGACGAGGGCGCCGAGGACCTCCGCGACCGGTCCGGTGCACACGGCCTCGGCCGCCGTGAGGTCCCAGCCGCCCGCGAAGACGGACATCTCGCGCAGGGCCGTGCGCTCGGGCTCGTCCAGCAGGTCCCAGGACCAGTCGACCACCGCGCGCAGGGTCTGCTGGCGGGGCAGGACCGTACGGCTTCCGGAGGTGAGGAGGCGGAAGCGGTCGTCGAGGCGGTCGGCGATCTGCCGGGGTGTGAGCAGCCGCAGCCGGGCCGCCGCCAGCTCGATGGCGAGCGGCAGGCCGTCGAGGCGGCGGCAGATCTCCGCGACGGCCTCCTGCTCGCGGCCTGCGCGCAGCGCGGTGGCGGCGTCGGGGCGGACGGCCGCCGCGCGATCCGCGAAGAGGCGGTGCGCGTGGTCGGGGAGCAGGGGTTCGACCGGGCGGACCGACTCGCCGGGGATGCCCAGGGGTTCACGGCTGGTGGCGAGGATCGTGAGGCCCGGACAGCGGGTGAGGAGGGTCTCGGCGAGGGTGGCCGCGGCGCCGATGACATGTTCGCAGTTGTCAAGGATCAGGAGTTGGCTGCGGGCCGCGCAGTACTCGATCAGCAGGGCGAGCGGGTCGTCCTGCTGGGCCGACAGCTCGTTGGTCAGGAGCACGGTCTCGCGCAGACCGAGTGCGTTGACCACCGCGCCGGGCACCGCCTCCGGCCGGTCGAGCGGGGCGAGCTCGACGAGCCATGCCTGGGGGACGCCGGTGGCGGCCTCCTCGGCGAGACGGGTCTTTCCGGAGCCGCCCGGTCCGGTGAGCGTGACCAGTCGGGCCCTGTGCAATTCGGAACGGATGGCGTCGAGTTCGAGTTCCCGGCCCACGAAAGAGGTAAGGCGCGGACGGAGGTTGCCGGTGCGTTCGGGGTGGGCCCGATAAGGGGTGGGTGGCTCGGGGGTTCCCCCAGGGGGCGCCTCGGGGGACGTGCCGGCGGACGCCGGCGACAGGAGTTCGGCGTGCAGCGCCCGGAGCTGGGGCCCGGGGTCGGTGCCGAGGCCGTCGGCCAGTGCGCGGCGGGCCGTCTCGTACGCGGCGAGGGCGTCGGCCGGGCGGGACGTGTCGCGCAGGGCGCGGATGAGGAGGGCGTGCAGGGGTTCGTCGTACGGGTACGTCGCGGTCAGTTCCCGCAGTTCGGGTACGGCGTTGTGGGCGTGGCCCCGGCGCAGGTCCGCCTCCACGCGGGTACGGGTCGCCTCCAGGCGCAGGGCCTCCGGGCGGGAGGCGGCGGCGGTGCGGTCGGGGAGGTCGGCGAGGGCCGGGCCGCGCCACAGGGCGAGGGCCGTGGTGAGGGCGTGGGCGGCGGTGGCCGGGTCGTCCTGGGCGAGGGCGGTCGTGCCCTCGTGGACGAGGCGTTCGAAGACGAAGAGGTCCACGTCGTCCTTCGTCGCGGTGAGGCGGTAGCCGCCGGGGGCCGAGGTGACGGTGTCCTTGCCGAGGGTGCGGCGGAGGCGGGCGACGAGGGCCTGGAGGGCGGCGGGGGCGTCGTGGGGCGGGGTGCCGGCCCAGACGTCGTCGATCAGGGTGTCGGGGGTGGTGAGGTGGCCCGGGCGCAGGGCCAGGGCGGTGAGCAGGGCGCGCAGGCGCGGGCCGCCGACGGGTATGACGGTGCCCTGGTCGTCCTCGGCCTGGGTGACGCCCAGGATTCTGTACCGCACTGGGTCATTGTCGCGGGGGTGGCCGGGTGGGGCGAGGCGCCCCACCGCGCTCCCCTACACGCGCCGGCCCCCGGCACCGGCCCCCAACGCTCCCCGCTGCGGCGTGATCCCCGCCGGTACGGCGCGCTGCCGGGCCGGGGTTCCCGTCCAGCAGGTGCCTCGGCGGGCCAGCAGCCGGTGGAGCCAGAGTTCGAGGGAGACGAGGTCGGCGAGGCCGTCCAGGGGGAGGGGCTCGCCCTCGGCCGCCGCGCGGAGGGCCTTGCGGACGACTCGGGCCTCCACCAGGCCCGCCTGGGCGAGGAGGGGGGTGCCGAAGAGGTTCATCAGGGAGTCGGTGGCCACCCTCAGGCCGGTGCGGGCCGCCACCGCCGCCGGGGCGTGGGAGGGGACGCCCCAGCCGAGCGGGAGGTCGGCGACGCCGGCTCCCTCAAGCACCGTGCGCAGGATCGCCGCGCGGGCGCCGGGCTGCACGCGCAGGGCCTCCGGCAGGGCCCGGCAGGCACGGACGACCTGGTTGTCGAGGAACGGCGTGTGCAGGCGCTGGGAGCGGATCTCGGCGGCCTGTTCGAGGATCCGGATGTCGGAGGCGTACCGGGCGAGGGCCGCACGCGCGCGGTGATCGCCGGGACGCTGGCCCGGACCCACTCCGTTGCGGCTCGTCGACGCTTGCAGGCGAACCGATACTTCAGCCAGCGCCTCACCGGTCAGCCAGCGCGCCGCGGGGCCCGGTCTGGCCCAGGTGAGCGCGGCGAGCGAGGCCCCGACGGCCCCTCCGGGCTCGTCGAAGCGGCGTTCCATCAGACGGTCGGCGAGGGACTCCAGTCCCGTCCGGTACGGGGTCCGGGCCAGCTTCCGTGCCGCGCCGTACACGCGCGCGGGGACGAGCACCGAGCCGTCGGCCTTCGCCAGGGCCGCGACCGGGCGCACCAGGTGACGTCGTTTGCGGTCCATCAGGAGGTCGGCGAGGCGGGCCGGGTGGGCGTCCAGGACCTGGCGGGCGCCGTAGCCGGTGAAGTGGTCGGCGCTGCCGGACGCGAGGCGGGCGCGGTGCCGGGCCGCCGTCACCAGGCTCGGGCCGGGCTCGTCGGTCAGCGGGCCGTCCAGGTCGGCGTACGGCAGTGTCTCCTCGCCGCCGGCCACCACCACGTGGTGCAGGCGCGGGTTGGCCGCGAGCGCGCCCGCCCGTTCCAGTTCCGCCTCTCGGCCGCCGACCGCGAGGTCGTTGAAGGTGACCGCCAGGAGGCGTTCGCCCGCGCCCGTGCCGTGGCCCAGCACCGTGCCCGGCATGCCCGGGAGGCCGGCGGCCAGCAGTGCCAGGGTGCCCGACGCGGGGCCGCCGGAGAGGTCGGCACCGATGCCCGGAACCGGCATCCCGCGCGCGGCCCGCCGCTCGGCCGGCCCCATCCCGGGCACCGGGCCGGGGTCGATGTCGGGGACGTGGCGGGGCGCCGACAGACGCGCGCGTACCGCCTCCACCAGGGCGTCGCGGACGTCGTCCACCGCACTGTCCGGGTCGGCCGGCGGTGCCGCGACCGCGAGCGAGGCGACGGGCTCGTATCCGGCGATCTCGCGTGCTCCGGCGCGCAGGATGAGCGCATGTCCCGGCGGGATGCGCCGTACGCCGTCGTAAGGGGTGGAGTCGTGCAGGGCGGCCGGTACGTCCGGGGCGGCGAGCAGGGCGGCGAGGTGTCCGAAGTCGAGGTTGGCCTCGATGAGGTCGGCGAGGGGGAGCGCGGCGGTCGCGTACGCGGTACCGCCCGCCCAGGGGGTGTAGAACACCGGCCGGGCGCCCGCCAGGTCGCCGCACACCATGAGCCGGCGGCCGACCTGGACGACGGCCGTGTAGCTGCCCGACCAGGCCGTCAGATGGCGAAGTGCCCCTCCGCGCGCGGCGAACAGGCCGAGGCGGAGCTGTTCGTCGCTCGCCCCGCAGGTGCCGAGGACGGCGATCCGGTTCTGCGGGTCGGCCTTCACCACGCGGACCTCGTCGGGGCGCCAGTCGCCGACCGCCCACAGCGGATCGGGGTCGCCCCAAAGGAGTTGGGACCCCACCGGGTGCACGGTCTCGCCGTCGCCTCCGGTCGCCCCGGCGGAGCCGATTCCGGCGGCCACCGCGGCGGTGCTGCTCCATCCCACCAACCACCGCATGGACGCCTCCACAGGCTGTGGACAACCAGTGCACCGTACGAACCGGTTCACCATGCTGCCATGAAGGAAGCGTGCCGGAGCGGCGGCGGAGCAGGTCGGGATCGGGCGGTCAGGCCTGGGCAGGCGCCCGCTGGGCGGCCGGCACGCGCTCTGAACACCCGTACGGGGCAAGGGGATCCACCCGCGCGAGAGCACGCGGTCCGCGTGTGCCGAGCGACAGGATCGAGCAATTCCGCGGCGCGAATGCGCCCCCGATACGCTCCCTAAAAACTTCCTTCGCGCCCTCAACTGCCATGGTAGGAGGGGCAATCACCCGCGAAAGGCGGGGTCGATTTTCGGCCAAATCAGCGTCGCAGGGACAGGCTCACGCACGCTCCGTACAAGCCCTCCGCACTACTCGCCGTGCTCGTCGCGTGCGCAGTCCGGGGAACGGAGTGCGCCCCCCGGACCGTTCCGCCGCCCGCGGGGATGTAGGCGGCGGAATCCCCCAGCCCACTGGATCCAGTACAGCGGGCCGACCCACGCAAGAGCCATGGAACCGCTCCCCGGATGGCTGGAGAAGAGCGCACGGACGGGCGCACGGCCACACACCGGGGGCACGTCACAACTGTGCGTAGGGGGTGCGCACTTGAGTACGGACCACAATCCCGCCATCCGGAAGAATGCCCCTTAACGCTTGGGATGCGGCGAACTACGCTGGGTTTACGAATGCCGCGTGGTTATGCCAGCGCGGCAGCCGTCTGTGTCGAGGGGTGGCGCATGTCCAGGGAGCAACGCGGGCCGAACGAAAAGCTCGGCGCCGTTCTCGCCCTCGCGGGAATCAGCAACGCAGGACTCGCTCGGCGCGTCAACGACCTTGGCGCTCAGCGGGGCCTGACTCTTCGCTACGACAAGACCTCGGTGGCGCGCTGGGTGTCGAAGGGCATGGTGCCGCAGGGCGCCGCGCCGCACCTCATCGCCGCCGCGATCGGCCAGAAGCTCGGCCGCCCCGTGCCGCTCCACGAGATCGGCCTGGCGGACGCGGACCCCGCACCCGAAGTGGGCCTCGCCTTCCCCCGTGACGTCGGACAGGCGGTGAAGTCGGCGACGGAGCTCTACCGTCTCGACCTCGCCGGCCGCCGCGCGGGATCCGGCGGCATCTGGCAGTCGCTCGCCGGATCGTTCGCGGTGAGCGCATACGCAACGCCTGCCTCACGGTGGCTGATAACCCCGGCCGACAGTTCGGTCGCGCGCGAGGTGAGCCCTTCCGAGGGTTCCGGCGCACCGCTCAAAGTCGGCCACAGCGATGTGCAGAAGCTGCGGGAGGCCGCCGAGGACGCCAGGCGCTGGGACTCCAAGTACGGAGGCGGCGACTGGCGTTCGTCCATGGTGCCCGAGTGCTTACGGGTGGAGGCGGCACCGCTGCTGCTCGGCTCGTACTCGGACGAGGTGGGCCGGGCCCTGTTCGGCGCGAGTGCCGAGCTGACCCGTCTCGCCGGGTGGATGGCCTTCGACACCGGGCAGCAGGAGGCCGCGCAGCGGTACTACATCCAGGCGCTGCGGCTCGCCCGCGCGGCGGCCGACGTACCCCTCGGCGGGTACGTCCTCGCGTCGATGTCGCTCCAGGCGACCTACCGGGGCTTCGGCGACGAGGGCGTCGACCTCGCGCAGGCCGCGCTGGAACGCAACCGGGGGCTGGCCACGGCCCGCACCATGAGCTTCTTCCGTCTCGTCGAGGCACGCGCGCACGCGCGCGCCAATGACGCGCAGGCGGCCGGCGCCGCCCTGAAGGCGGCGGAGGGCTGGCTGGAGCGCTCCCGGGAGGGCGACAACGACCCGTCCTGGCTCGGCTTCTACTCCTACGACCGCTTCGCCGCGGACGCCGCGGAGTGCTACCGGGACCTGAAGGCGCCGCGCCAGGTGCGGCGGTTCACCGAGCAGGCCCTGTCGAAGCCGACGGAGGAGTTCGTGCGCTCGCACGGGCTGCGGCTGGTCGTCTCCGCGGTCGCCGAGCTGGAGTCGGGCAACCTCGACGCGGCCTGCGAGCAGGGCGTACGGGCGGTGGAGGTCGCGGGGCGGATATCGTCCGCGCGCACCACGGAGTACGTGAAGGACCTGCTGCACCGCCTGGAGCCCTACGGCGACGAACCGCGGGTCGTGGAGCTGCGGGAGCGGGCACGGCCGCTGCTGATGGCGCCGGCCTAGGTGTCCCGCCCGGAGGACCGGCGGCCCGGCATGCCCGGGCCGCCCTTCGTGCTGCCCTGCGGCGAACCGCGTGAACTTTCCGTGGCCGATTCGAGGCAGGCGAATGGCCGGAATTCCCGGCCTTGCCCAAGGTTCTCCCCCGTAATCACCGGGAATCGCCTCGCCGGGGGCACGAGCGCCGGCACCGGGGACGGAGCGCGGCGTTCCGTGGGTTTGACCGCACTGTCAGTGGCGCAGTGCATTATCGGAACCGGGAGGTGGGGCAGGTGCGGGCGATCGCTTACGACTGTGACGTGCTCGTGGTCGGCGGTGGCATCGTCGGGCTGGCCACGGCGTACGCGATCACGCGGGCGGCGCCGGGCACCCGGGTGACCGTGCTGGAGAAGGAACCGGGACCGGCCCGGCATCAGACGGGACGCAACAGCGGGGTCATCCACAGCGGGATCTACTACCGGCCGGGATCCCTCAAGGCGCGGTACGCGGTGCGGGGCGCCGCCGAGATGGTCAAGTTCTGCGCGGAGTACGGCATCGCGCACGCCGTCACCGGCAAGCTGATCGTCGCGACCGAGCGCGAGGAGCTGCCCCGCCTGCACGCCCTGGTGCAGCGCGGCCGGGAGAACGGCATTCCGGTCCGGGAGCTGCGGTCCCCCGAGATCACGGAGTACGAACCCGAGGTGCGCGGCCTCGCCGCCATACACGTCGGGACGACGGGCGTGTGCGACTTCGTCGGGGTCGCCCGGCAGCTGGCCGAGGGCTCGGGGGCGGACATCCGCTACGGCGCCGAGGTCGAGCGTGTCGACCGGCGGCCGGACCTGGGGGTCGCCGTGCGCACGACGGCCGGGGACATCGTGCGCGGACGGGTCCTGGTGAACTGCGCCGGGCTGTACTGCGACGAGGTGGCCCGGCTCACTGGGGACGAGCCGGAGGTGCGGATCGTGCCGTTCCGGGGCGAGTACTACTCCCTGGCACGGCCCGAGCTGGTGCGGGGGCTGGTCTATCCGGTGCCGGACCCGGCGTTCCCCTTCCTCGGCGTGCATCTCACGCGCGGCATCGACGGCGGCGTGCACATCGGCCCCAACGCGGTGCCGGCGCTGGCCCGGGAGGGCTACGACTGGGGTGTCGTACGGCCCAGGGAGGTCGGGACGACGCTGGCCTGGCCGGGAGCCTGGCGGATGGCGCGCCGGCACTGGCGGTACGGCGCCGGGGAGCTGCGGCGGTCGGTGTCCAAGGCGGCGTTCACGGTGGCGGTGCGCAGGCTGCTGCCCGCGGTGACGTCGGACGACCTGGTGCCCTCGGCCGCGGGGGTGCGGGCGCAGGCGGTGCTGCGGGACGGGTCACTGGTGGACGACTTCCTGATCAGCGAGGGCCCCCGGGCGGTGCACGTACTGAACGCCCCGAGCCCCGCGGCGACGGCTTCGCTGCCGATCGGCCGGGAGGTGGCCCGCAGGGCGCTGGCGGTGCTGGGCTCGGTGTGAAACCCGGTGCGTCCCGCTCCCCGTAAAATCGACCCCACTGTGTCTGACTCCCTCAACGCCTCCGAAGCCCCCCAGCCCGCCACCACCCCGGCTCAGCCCGGAACCGGTGAAGAGGGCGTGCGTCATGCCCCCGGGGTCTCCGTCCGGCACACCCGGGCCAAGGGTGAGCCGCGGTTCCCGGACGGGCCCAAGGCCGATCCGGCCGGGTCGCACTTCGAGCGGCGGATCCGCAGTTTCCAGCCGCGCCGCAGCCGGGTGACCGCGGGCCAGGCGGACGCGTTGCAGCGACTGTGGCCCAAATGGGGCCTGGACATCGACGGGCAGCACGTCGTCGACCTGGCCGAACTGTTCGGGAACGACAACCCCGTCGTCCTGGAGATCGGCTTCGGCATGGGCGAGGCCACCGCGCAGATGGCCGCCGGCGACCCCGGCACCAACATCCTCGCCGTCGACGTCCACACCCCGGGGCAGGGCAACCTCCTCAACCTCGCCGACCACCACGGGCTCGGCAACGTCCGCGTGGGCAACGGGGACGCCATCATCCTGCTGCGGGAGATGCTGGAGCCGGACGCGCTCGACGGGCTGCGCGTCTACTTCCCGGACCCCTGGCCCAAGAAGCGGCACCACAAGCGGCGCCTCATCCAGCCCGAGTTCCTCGGCCTCGCCGCGACCCGGCTGCGACCCGGCGCACTGCTGCACTGCGCCACCGACTGGGAGCCGTACGCCGAGCAGATGCTCGAAGTGCTGACCGCTCATCCCGACTTCGAGAACACCGCCCCCGACGGCGGTTTCGCGCCCCGTCCCGAGTTCCGGCCGCTGACCCGTTTCGAGGGCCAGGGACTGGACAAGGGTCATGTGGTGAACGACCTGCTCTTCCGCCGCGTACAGCGGTAGGAGCAGCGGGAAGAACAGCACCGACGAGAACATCGACAGCAGCAACCCCCCACCGGCGCCCGAGCCCCCTCGCGCTGCTGCGGGCGGCGCCCCTGCCTCGTTAGGGTCAATGCCGTGGCCACCTGTCCCCCGTACCCGACGCACCCCACCGGTCCCACCGGCGGCGCACTGCGGCACGCGCACTGGTGGCAGAAGCGATGGGTGCGCTACGGCGCGCTCAGCACCCTCCTCGCGCTCTCCGGCCTTGTCATCCTTGCGCTGGTGCGTGAGCAGACCGGCACCGAGGGGTTCCTGGTCGGACTCGGGCTCGCCGTGCTGCCCGTGCCGCTGCTGGTGGCGTCCTTCCGCTGGCTGGACCGGGTCGAGCCGGGTCCCTGGCGCAATCTGCTGTTCTCGTTCGCCTGGGGCGCCTGCGCGGCGGCGCTGATAGCGATCGTCGCCAACAGCTTCGCGACGAGATGGATAGCGACCGCGACGGCCGACCCGTCGCACGCGGACACCCTGGGCGCGACCGTCATAGCGCCCGTCGTGGAGGAGCTGGCGAAGGCCGCGGCCGTGCTGCTGGTCTTCCTGTTCCGCCGCCGGGACTTCACCGGCATCGTCGACGGCGTGGTGATAGCCGGCGTCACCGCCACCGGCTTCGCCTTCACCGAGAACATCCTCTACCTGGGTACCGCCTTCGGTACCGACCAGCTCAGCGGCGACAGCGGCATCGCCTCCGTCACGGCGGCGACCTTCTTCGTCCGCGTCATCATGTCGCCCTTCGCGCACCCGCTCTTCACGGTCCTGACCGGCATCGGCTTCGGGATCGCCGCGCTGTCGGGCGAGCGCCAGCAGGTGCGCCGCGTCCTGCTCCCGCTCCTCGGCCTGCTGCTCGCCATGGGCATGCACGCGATGTGGAACGGCTCCTCGGCCTTCGGCGAGTACGGCTTCTTCGCCGTGTACGCGACCCTCATGGTGCCCGCGTTCGGGCTGCTGACCTGGCTGGTGATCTGGACCCGGCAGCGCGAGCTGCGGACCGTGCGCGAGGAGCTGCCCGCCTATGTCGTCGCCGGCTGGCTGTCGCCGGGCGAACCGTTCGCGCTGGGCTCGATGCGGGAACGGCGGGTGGCCCGGCAGTACGCGCGCCGGCACGGCGGACGGACGGCGGCGCGGACCGTGGCGCAGTACGAGGCCTACGCCACCTCGCTGGCGTTCCTGCGGCACCGGGGCCGCCGCGGCCGGGCCGGCGCCGACTTCGTCGTACGGGAGCAGGAGTTGCTGCACGCGCTGTGGCACCGCCGGGAGTTCGCCCGCCCTGCCCTGGAGCACGCGGCCGCCGCACAGTCCTGGCGGGGGCACGAGCACGGTTACGGCCACCCGCACGTGGCGCCGCTGCCGGTCTACTGGCAGTCCTACGGCCAGGTCGAAGGGCCGATGTACGGCCCGGCGCCGTACCCCGCTTACAACCCGTACCGGACGTGACCGGGCCGGCGTACCGGGGGCGTTGACGGACTCTTCCGGACATGCCGAAAACCGGCAGCCCTGGCGTCGGGGGGTCGTCGCCAGGACTGCCGGGGATCAGACGCGATACCCGTCCAGGGGTGGAATCAGGGGGTGAGGCCCTTGCCCTGGAGCCAGGCCATCGGGTCGATGCCGCTGGTGCTGCCGCCGGGGTGCACCTCGAGGTGGAGGTGGGCGCCGGTGACATTGCCCGTGGCGCCGACGCGGCCGATGACGTCGCCCGTGTTGACCTTCTGGCCCACGCTGACGCTGATCGAGGACTGGTGCGCGAACCAGAGCTCGGTGCCGTCGTCGAGGGTGATCTCGGTCTTGTAGCCGTAGGAGCCGTCCCAGCCGGCGAAGGTGACCGTGCCGGAGTGGATCGCCTTGATCAGCGTCCCGGTGGGGGCGGCGAAGTCGAGGCCCGTGTGGTACCCGGAGGACCAGTAGGCGCCGGCCTGACCGAACGTCGAGGTGATCGTGTACGAGGAGGTCGGCAGCGTGTACTGCTTGGCCAGCTCGGCGAGGCGCTCGGCCTCGGCCTTCTTGCGGGCCTCTTCCTCGGCGGCTGCCTTCGCGGCGGCGGCCTTGGCCTTGGCCTCCTTCTCCGCCTTGGCGGCCGCGTCGGCGGCCTCCTTCTCGGCGGCGGCGACGGCAGCGGCGGCGGCCTTGTTGTCGATCTGGTCCTGCTGGAGCTCGGCCTGGGCGATGATCCGGCTGCGCAGCGCCTCACCGGCGTCCGAGGTGCCCTGCGCGGTCTGCTCGGTGGTCTCGCCCATCGTGCTGAGCGCGGTGGCCGCGTCGTCGGCCGGCTCGGACGAGTCGTCGGAGATCAGCGGCAGGTCGGGCATGGTGATGGCGACCGGCGGCTTGCCGCTGTTCGCGCTGGCCATGCCGCCCGCGCCGACGGCGGCTATGACGCCGACGCCGAGAACCGTGGAGCTGCGGGCGAGTCCCCCGCCACGCTGCTTGGAGACGCGGTGCCTGCCACGAACGGGGCGAATGGACTCCGCGGTGGGGTTCCACTCCTCGAACGGGCCCTCGTCGGTGCGGAAACGGTCGTAGCCGAAGGTGTCGGTGTCGCGTTGACTCGGCACGAACGGGGCTTGCGGAGCAGGCCGGTTGGACGCCACGTGGGCGTACTCCTTTCCTTCCTTCTCGCCTACCGGGTTAGCTGACGGGTTCGGAGCAGGAAGGTCTCCTACGCGCGTATATCAACCGTGACTTCCCGGCGATATTCGCGCGATTCACCCCAGGGTGGTGGTTCCCCGGCTCCCTTGCGGGACTCGGCGCGTGCGCACGGAGCCGCCTCTTGTGACGGCTGGGACGACCGCGCTGCGTTATCGAACGTTAATAGACGCGAGGTGCGGATTCCAAGCTGTTCCTCTTGATCATTAACGATTTTCGCCCGGACTTACAGGTCACGAGCGGCCTAAATCGGGCGAGTTGGCCAAACCTCAGAGGCCACACAGATATTGACGGTATGTCAGTTGTTATGCGGAGGGCGGTCGTCCGATCACCCCCGGTGACGACGGTCAAGGTCGGCGCACGGCAATGAGCGCCATGTCGTCCGCCATCCCTCCACCGGAGTGCCGTCGCACCTCCACCGAAAGCACACCGAGCAACGCCCCCGGTTCGCACAGCGCCTCGGTGCGTCCCGCGAAGGCCCTCTCGGGGTCGTAGAACCGTCCGCCGACGTCAAGCGGACGAACCGGCGGGCATATGAGATCCGCCCTTCCTCCACCTCACCAGGGTTGCCGAAGCGGCGGTGGGGAGCGAGCGCTGAGAGCCCGACCGGGAAAACACTCAGGGCCGGAACTGAATCAGTTCCGGCCCTGAGCCTTCAGTAGCGGGGACAGGATTTGAACCTGCGACCTCTGGGTTATGAGCCCAGCGAGCTACCGAGCTGCTCCACCCCGCGGCGATGACTCAATAGTACGCCATCCGCGGGACCCGAAGCACACGACTTTCCGGGGCACTGTCCTGACCAGGACTTTTCGGACAGCTGTGCGGGCCGTGTCACACCCTGGCGCTCAGGGCAGCAGGTGGGCGTTGGGCGCCTTGGCGCGCTCCTCGTACTCCGGCAGCACCAGCACCTCCACGCCCTGCGCCGCCAGCATCCCGCTCCCGTCGGCGCCCGCCACGAAGGTGTCCGGCTCCCGCCAGGCCGTCACCACCCGGCGGGCCCCCGCCCGGAGGATCAGCCGCGCGCAGGGCACCGGGCGGGACGAGCGGTGGGTGCACGGCTCCAGGCTGCTGTACACCGTGGCGGACGCGAGCCTCGGATCCCCGGCCGCGATCTTCGCCAGTGCCGCCTCCTCCGCATGCGCCACCGGATCGCCGCCCTCCCGGGAGTACCCGCGCGCCAGCTCGGTCCCGTCGGCCGCGACAACCACCGCGCCGACGCTGAAGGCCGTCTCCGACGGCGGGCACCGCTCCGCCAGCTCGCACGCCAGCGCCAGCCAGTGCCGGTCCGCGGCGGCGGGGAGGGCGCCGGTGCCGGGTGCCGTCGGCGCGTAGCGCATCAGTACGACGTCCTCGATGCGACGCGACTCCAGCAGCCGCAGCCGGCCACCCTGGTAGCCGCCCGGCCCGAACAACCGCGGCGCCTCGGGGTCGCCCACGAACAGCGGCGCCAGCACCAGCTGCAGCTCGTCCGCCAGCCCCTGTGTCATCAGCTGGGTGTGGATGGTGCCGCCGCCCTCGACCATCAGCCGCTCGACACCGCGCACCTCGCGCAGATGTGCCAGCAGGGCCCGCCAGTCCAGCTCGGGTCCCAGCGCGACGACGTCCGCCGCGACCGGCTCCCGGCGCAGCCGCTCCGCGCCCTTCTCCGTCGTGTAGACGATCTTGTCGCCGCCGGTGTGCCAGAAGTTCGCGGCCGCGTCCAGCTCGCCGGACGCGCTGACCGTGACCTTCAGCGGGTACTCCGGCCTGCCCGCCGCCACCCGCGCGGCCCGCCGCTCGGCCGAGTTCACCAACAGCCGCGGGTTGTCCGCCCGGATCGTGCCGGCGCCGATCAGGATGGCGTCCACGGACGCCCGGACCTCGTCGACCCGGTCGAAGTCGGCCGGACCGGACAGCAGCAGACGCTCGGGGGTGGTGTCGTCGAGGTAGCCGTCCAGGGAGACGGCGGCGGACAGCAGGACGTAGGGGTACGACGGCATCGGCGCGCTCTCCGGCTCGACAGACTGCGATCTTGGTTCAAGTTTGAAACAAACCTACACTGGTGGCATGACGACTCGCTGGCTCACCCCCGAGGAGCAGCGCGCCTGGCGCGCGTACATCGGCGCCGTCCACCTGGTGGAGGACGCGCTGGACCGGCAGCTCCAGCAGGAGGCCGGCATGCCTCACATGTACTACTCCATCCTGTCCACCCTGTCCGAGTCCCCGGAACGGCGGCTTCGGATGACCGATCTCGCGGAACGGCTGAAGATCACCCGCAGCCGGCTGACGTACGCCGTCACCCGGCTGGAGAAGGACGGCCTGGTGCGGCGCGAGGACTGCCGCTGGGACAAGCGGGGCAGCATCGCGGCACTCACCGACGAGGGCATGACGGTCCTGGAGGGCGCGGCGCCGGGCCATGTCGAGACCGTGCGGTCGGTGCTCTTCGACCGGCTGAGCCCGGAGCAGGTCGGGCAGTTGGAGGAGATCTTCTCGACGGTCACCGAGGGCTTCCAGGGGGACGCGGCGAACGCCACCGGGGACGACGTGCCCTGGCGGCGGCGCTCGGCCAAGTCCTGTTCGTGAGCTGGACGACAATCCTGTTGATTCAAATTTAAAGCATGGGGTAGGGTCCTGAACCTGAGGAGCTGCTTCAAATCTGAAGCAGACATCCATGTACGGAACCCGGAGAACCCGCATGCCCGACTTCACCGCCGCCACCCAGCGCGCCCGTGTCCGGGTCCCGCTGCGCTTCCAGGACGGCTACCGAGCCGACGCCGAACTCGTCACCTTCCACGGTCTGGCCGACGGCCTGGAGCATGTGGCCGTCGTCCTCGGCGACCCCGCCCCCGGCACCACCCCGCTGGTCCGCCTGCACTCCGAGTGCCTGACCGGCGACGTCTTCGGCTCGGCGCGCTGCGACTGCGGCCCCCAGCTGCGCGAGGCCGTCGAGCGCATCGCGGAGCGCGGCGGCGTGCTGCTGTACCTGCGCCAGGAGGGCCGCGGCATCGGGCTCTACAACAAGCTCGACGCGTACGCCCTCCAGGACGAGGGCCTCGACACCTACGCCGCGAACGCCGCCCTCGGCCTCCCTGAGGACGCCCGCGACTACACGGCCGCCGCCCAGATGCTGGCCGCGCTCGGCATCGGCGAACTGGACCTGCTCTCCAACAACCCCGACAAGGCGGAGCAGCTGCGCACCCTCGGCGTCTCGGTCAAGGACCGCGTGCCCACCGGCGTCTTCGCCACCTCGGACAACGTCCGCTACCTGCGCGCGAAGGTCCTCCAGACCCAGCACACGCTGCCGCTGGGCGACCTGTCGAAGGTCAGCGCGGGCTGAACGGCCCTGCCGATCGTCGTGGGCCGAGCGCCCCCATGGCGATACTCGCCGGCTGAGCGCCGCTGTCGATCCTCGCCGACGAGTGCCGCTGTCGATCCTCGCGGGCCGAGCATCCCTGTCGGCCCCGAGGCCCTCACCCCCACTGCACGCGCTCGATCAGCCCCGCAGCCGTGAAGGCGGCCTTCAGCTCCTCCCGCCCTTCCGTGAAGTGGGCCCAGCTGTCGAAGTGGACGGGGACTATCCGCCGCGCTTCGAGGATCCGGGCGGCCTCGGCGGCCCGTGCGCTGTCCAGGGTGAGCAGCTGCCGGTCGAGGACGGGGGTGCGGGCGGCGCCGGCGAACAGCACGGCGAGGTCCACAGGACCGAACCGCTCGGCGACCTCCCTGACCGGTCCGAGCTGGGCGTTGTCCCCGCTGACATAGACGGTGGGCAGCCCGTCCCCGGTCAGCACGAACCCGACGACCTGCCCGACGACCGCTTCGAGCTCCGCCCGCTCGCCCGGCCCGTGCAGCGCGGGCACCCCGGTCACGGTGACGACGCCCCCACCGGGCCGCTCCACCTCCACCGACTCCCAGTCCGCGAGCCCCCGAGCGGCCCCGCCGAGCCGCTTCGCCCCGCTCGGCGTGGTCAGCGTCAGCGGCACGTCGGCGAGCAGCGCCCGCCCGGAGACGTCGAGGTTGTCCGGGTGCTCGTCGTGCGACAGCAGCACCACGTCGATACGTCCGAGGTCGTCGACCGACCCGGCCGAGGCCGCCGTCTTGGTCAGGGCCCGGCCGCCACCCAGCGGGTAGTCACCGGGGGCGTCGAACGTGGGATCGGTGAGAACCCGCAGCCCGCCGTACTCGAAAAGGGCCGTCGGACCACCGAACACCCGGACGGGAATCTGCGCACTGGCACTGCTCTCGGCAACCATCGACAGTCAGACCTCACGGTTGGGAATGGATGTATCCGTGAGAGGACAGTAGCCATACCTCACGGATAGACGCAACCGAAAACGTGAGAAGCCGAGACGGCACCGGCGGATTCCTCTGTCCAGGTCGGCGACAGAGGCATAGAATCGTCGCAAAAGGTACGGGATTGAGGTGTGGTGCGCATGGACCATTCCCACAACCTCATCGGGTCGCTCGATCATGTGACGGCCTCATACACGTCTGCGCCACCGCCACGGCCGGCACGCAAGGTAGCGGCCACGCACAGAGCCGATCAGCTCGCCGCGTGGGTCGCCCTCAGCCTGGACGAGCCATCCGCCCTCAAGAGCCTCCAGGACTCGGCCGAGGAACTGCGGGACATCGCGGAGCTGGCCGCAGTGCTGCCGCGGGTCGCCGAGGCCGCGATGGAACTGCTGGGCGCCGAGTTCGGAAACATCCAGTTCGTGGATCCTCGCGACGACTCGCTGGTCCTGGTCACCCAGTCCGGCTTCGGCGACGAGTTCCTCGACCACTTCGCGGTGGTCCACGACGACCACTCCGTCTGCGGACGGGCTGCCCGGCTGGGCGCCCAGGCGGTCACGGCCGATGTCCGTGACGACCGGAGCCTCACCCCCCACCAGGGGATCTTCCGCGCCTCCGGTGTCCGCTCGGTCCAGTCCACGCCGCTGGTCGATCACACCGGGCGGCTGCTGGGGATGATCTCGACGCACATGTCGCAGCCCGGCCGGCCCTCCGACCAGGACCTCCAGATCATGGAGCTCTACGGGCAGCTGACAGGGGAGGTCATCGCACGGCACCTGATCGTCCCCGACCTGGCCGATCATCCGCACAACGGCACCGCTCTGGATCAGGGCCGGCCGCTTCTCGAGCGGACGAGGAGCACGAACGGCGTGACGCAGTGGGCGTACCGGGTCGACGAGCCGTACGGACCCGGCGGGTGCCGCACCTATGGCATCCACCCCGACCAGTGGCGCGGACGGATCACCACCGACCACCCGGACCACGACGCCGAGTACGCCGCGGCCCTGGTCGCCCGGGATCTGAGGGCCGAGTGGAACATCCACCGCTCCGGCGAGGCGAAACCCGTCCACATACACGTCTGGCGCGGCTGGGAGGGCACCCACCAGGACGCGGCCTTCACCATGGAGATCGGGCCCGACCTCAACGGACAGCGGCACCGGGCCGTCGACCCGGCGTAGCGGCCGCCAAGGCTTTCTGAAAACAAGTCAGCGCCCGAGTCGACCGAAGCCGACCCGGGCGCCGCACAGCTGGTCAGAGGGGACCGATCCCCGCCAACAACCGGTAGGCCCTGTGGGACTCGAACCCACAACCAATGGATTAAAAGTCCACTGCTCTGCCAATTGAGCTAAGGGCCCAGGCGATGTTGCCCCCACGAGCATAGCCGGACGTGGCCGTGTCTCCGATCGGGTATCGGAGTCACGGCCGCGTCGACGGTGGCGCGGGGTGCCGGAATGAGCCCTCGCGCACCGGAGTGCTACGGATCCACCGGTTCTGGCGCCCCCACCCGGCCCGCCTCGCGGGCGATGTTCCGCGCGTGTCCGGGGTTGAGGAACCAGTGCCGGGCCGAGGCCAGCCACCAGACCCAGGCGAAGCCGAGGACGACCAGGACGGCGACCGGGGCGTAGTTGAAGGTCTCCCAGGTCACCGGCGAGACCTGCGGCAGCATGAACAGCACCGTGATCACGCCGACCCAGCCCACCGCCACCACGCCCACGATCCGCGACCAGCGCCCCAGATGCCACGGCCCCCGCTCGAACGCCTCCCCCTTGCGCACCCGCAGCAGCGTCGGGATGACGTACGCGATGTAGAGGCCGATGACCGCGATCGACGTCACCGCCGCGTACGCCGTGACGTTGATCAGGTACGGCAGGCCGAGCACCAGTGCCCCGCCCGCCGCCAGCCACACCGCCGCGACGGGCGTCCGGGTGCGTGGGCTGACCGTGTGCCAGACGTGCGAGAAGGGCAGGGCGCCGTCGCGCGAGAAGGCGTAGATCATGCGGCTGTTGGCCGTCACGGACGCCATCCCGCAGAACAGCTGCGCCCCGACGACGACCAGCAGGAGCAGCTTGCCCGCCGTCGCCCCGAGCGCGTCGAGCAGGATCTGCGCGGGCGGTGCGCCCGTCGGGGAGGTGAGAGCACCCTCGTACGACTGGATCGCGAAGGTGAAGCCGAGCAGGAGCACGAAGCCGGCGATCCACGACGTCCAGATCGACCGCACGATGCCCTTCGGGCCGGCCGTCGAGGCGTCGTGGGTCTCCTCCGTCATGTGTGCGGAGGCGTCGTAGCCGGTGAAGGTGTACTGGGCCATCAGCAGCCCGAGCAGGACCACGTAGACCCCGCTGCCCCAGCCCGTGTTGTTGACGAACTCGCCGAACACGAAGGACGCGGACCGGTGCCGGTCCGGCACGAACGCCAGCGCGCCGACGATCACCGCGACGCCGAGCACGTGCCACCACACGCTGATGCTGTTGAGCAGCGCGACGATCCGCACGCCGAAGGTGTTCAGCAGGCCGTGCAGCACCAGGATCCCTGCGAAGAGCAGGATCGTGCGGCCGGGTGTCACCTCGAAGCCGAACTGGAGGTTCAGGTACGCGCCGAGGAAGGACGCCGCCCCGAAGTCGATGCCCGCGGTCACGGCGACCTGGCCCAGCACGTTGAACCAGCCCGTGAACCACGCCCAAGCGGCGGCCGTGCGCGGGGGCGCGAGCCGGTGCGCCCAGAAGTACAGGCCCGCGGAGGTCGGGTACGCCGAGCAGATCTCGGCCATCGACAGCCCCACGAACAGCGTCATCAGACCGACGGCCACCCAGCCCCAAGTGATCACCGCCGGGCCGCCCGTGTTCATGCCGAACAGATACAGCGTCAGGCAGCCCGACAGGACCGAGATGATCGTGAAGGAGACCGCGTAGTTGGAGAACGCCGACATGCGGCGGGCGAGAACCTGCGTGTAGCCGAGCTGGGCCAGCCGTTCCTCGTCGGACATCTTTCCGCCCGACGGCCCACTCGCTATGGCGTCATCTGTCATGTCCCCAGCGATTCCCTCCCTGGGGACGTGACACACGTCACAGCATGGCTAAAAAATGCCCTTGTAGCCCTGCCATCCACCGGCGATCTTCACGCGGGGCCCGAACGACCCCTTGCCGTCACCGTTGTTGCGCCAGACGTTGCCGCTGCCGTCCCGCGAGACGAGGTCGGCCTTGCCGTCCCCGGTGATGTCGCCCGGGCCCACGATGACGTCGTAGCCCGAGCCCCAGCCACCGAAGACCTTCACCCGGTCCTTCAACAGCCCGTTGCCGAGGCCGTTGTAGCGCCACAGCGTCCCGGCCCTGTCACGGGCGAGGACGTCACCGTGACCGTCGCCGTTCAGGTCCCCGGCACCCACGATCTTCGTGTAGCCGGTCCACGCGGAGCGGATCTTCTTCCCGGCCGCGAGCGTCCCGTCGCTCTTCGCCGCGAAGAGGTACACGTCCCCGGTCGACGCCTTGCGCGCCAGCAGATCGGGCCGCTTGTCACTGGTCAGATCACCGGGCGAGGTGAGCACGTCGTAGGCGTTCCAGCCAGTGCCGAGCTTCGTGTACGACATTGAAGTCGCCGGCGCCAGACCGCACTTGACCTTGTAGCCGCGCAGCGAACCGTCGCTCATCCGCACCAGCACGTCGTTGCACCGGTCGCGGTTCAGATCCCCGAACGGCACCGCGACCGCCTTGGTCGACCAGCCGCTCCCCGAGACCTTCCCGGAGAAGGTGCCCTTGCCGGTGCCCTGCTGGAAGGTGAGGGTGCCGGAGGAGTTGAGGGTCAGAAGGTCGCCGGTGCCGTCGGGCAGCCCGGCCGGGCCCGCGTGGTCGTGGCGCACCGGGTCGCCGTGCAGCAGCTTGACCGACCCCCGCACCTCCAGCGGCGCTCCCGCACCGTCCGCGGGGGTGACGCTCAGCGTCCAGTCGTAGGAGCCGCTCGGCAGGAAGGCGTCACCGGTTCGCGTGGGGTCGTCCCCGTCCCACCCGACGCTCAGCTCACCGCGCGCGGCACCACCGTTGGCCGTGTCGACCACCTTGCCCGCCTGGTTCCGCACCGTCAGCTTCCAGCCCGCCGAGGGCTTCGAAAGCAGCACTGTGGTCACGGTGTCGGGCACGGCATCCATCGCGTGCGGCTCGATGTACGCGGTGTTCTGCGCCGGCCCGAGCAGCCGCAGCGGCTGCTGGGGCACTCCGGACGGAACGAGGTGCACGCGCTGCTGGTCGTCGACGTAGGCGGTGTTGGCGCCGGCCCTGTCGACCGTCCACCGCACCTCGCGCTGTGAGTCGCCGGTGTCGGGCAGGACGCCGATGACCCGGCTCGCCGGTGTGCCGCCCGCGACCGTGGTGAGCACGAGCTTGCCGGCTTGTCTGTCGTGCGTGACCACGTACCCGTCACCCAGCTTCGCCTCGTCCGCCGGGACGGGCACGGACTTCCGCGCCGTACGGTCGTAGACGCCGGCCCGGCCGTCACAGGTCCAGTACAGGTAACGGCCGAGCGCCTGAAGCTGGACGGGCTTGCAACCCGCGTCGGTGGTGACCGTGGTCGACTTCTTGGTCGACAGGTTCAGCGCCGTGACGGTGCCGGGCGTGGCCCCGGCCGTCCACAGCACGTCGCCGTCGAGCGCGGTGGCGCCGGACGCCTCGGCGACCGGGGCACCGTGCTCGCCCATCCTGTAGACGAACCGCGTGCCCGGGTCCGTGTACAGGACGTACCGCCCCGACACATCGAGGATGCGCCCGTCGAAGGGCACGCCCCGCTCCCAGACACCCCCGTCCTTCGGGCCGTTGACATGGAGCGCATACGTCTCGACGCCACCGAAGTCCATCCAGGCGATCCGGCCGTCGGCGGTACCGAAGATCTGCGAGCAGGCCACCTCGTTCAGCGGGCAGTCGGCGATCTCCGGGGCGGAACCGGGGGTGAAGGCGGAACGCTCGCCGAACTCGGGCGTTCCGGTGGGCGCGACGGTCCGCACGTAGTCGTTGCGTCGCACCCCTGTGCTGGTGTCCACGACGACCAGGCGGCCCTGTTCGAGGGAGATGCCCTGGATCGGGGCCGGCGGCTTCGACATGGCCTTGACGCGGGTGACGACCGGGTGTCCGTCCGGACCCGGCTGGATGCGCTGGACGCCCCAGTCGTCGACAGCGGCGTCCGTGCGGCCGATGGCCACCGCGGTGCCGTCGGGGGCGCCGGACACCCGCGGGTTCGAACTGGGCAGCAGGGTCACCGTGGGACCGCCCGCGATGGGCTTCGCACGCACCGCAGTCCCGGCACTGGGCCGGTGGATCAGCCAATCACCGACGACTGCGAGGTCCTCCGTGGGGTTGACGCCCCCGCCCTCCAGCGTGACCTCGACCGGCGCGGCTGACAGGTCGGACCGGGAGAAGACCTTGACGACCGGGTCGTTGGAGTTGAACAGGACCACATGGTCGGCGGTGACCTGTGCCTTGAGGTACGGATCGGAGAACGGCGACGTCACGCTCTGGACCTGTCCCGTGTGCCTGTCGACCATGACCCACACGTAGGGCCCCCAGGTGCCCGGCCGTCCCGCCTGGAACAACAGCCCGTCGTCGCCGGCGCCCCTGGGAACGCCGAGGGCGTACCCCTCCGGCAATGTCCCGGTGACCGGCACGTCGCGTGTCCCGCCGTCGGCCCCCTGGGTCAGCAGGTGGAACTCCCGCACGCGGGTCCCGGCATCGTCGGTCCGGTCCCGGTAGGCGACGACCAGGTCTCCGTACGCGGTGAGGTATGTCAGGCCCTCCGGCATCCGCACCGTACGGGTCGTGCCGTCGGCAGCGTTCCACAGGTCGACCCGGCCGTCGGCGTAGCGGTACGCGAGCACGTCACCGCCGGCCGTGCCATGGCCGGAGATCCCGGCCGGATGGACCACCTTGGTGGACCTGCCGTCCGCGTACCGCGTCCACACCAGCCCGGAGCCCTCGAGTGTGTGGAACACCCCCTGGGAACCTGCTCCGTTGTTCCCCCCGTACGTCGACATGCCGTAGAGAGCACCGGAGGTGTACGTGCTGCGCAGCGTCGCCGGGACCACCGTCTCCCGGGGCACGTCAGGTGCGGCGGCCGCCGGGAGCGACGGGCTGAGTCCGGCGGCCAAAACGGCGGCGGCCGCGACGAGACGCAGCCGTGCGAAGCCATGGCGTGGCAAGTGGGTCCTCCCCGGGAAGCAGGAGACGGTCCCGGCGCACTCACGGAGACCGAGGGCCCCCGGCCTTCACACCCGCCTCACAAGTCGGCTGATCTTACAGCCATCGCACAGACTTCCGAGAAAGGGATTTCAGGCCGCACTCCGACCCGAAAAAACGCCGGGGCCCCACCGAAAAACGGTGGGGCCCCGGCGTCGAGTCACCTCAAGCGGCGTCAGCCGTTGCGCTTCCAGCGCGGCTTGTCGTCGCGGCGGCCGAAGGACGAGCCGCCGGTGCCGCGGTGGTCGTCACGACGGCCGTAGGGGCGGTCGTGGCCGCCGGCGCGGAAGCCGGGGCGGTCGTCGCGGCGGTCGCGGTTGAAGGGACGGTCGCTGCCCCGGTGACCGCCACGCTCGTCACGGCGCTCGAAGGAACGGCCGGCCGGACGGTCGTCACGGCGGAAGCCGCCACGGTCGTTGTCCCGGCGCTCGAAGGAACGCCCACCACGGTCGCCGTCGAAGGAACGGCCACCGCGGTCGTCGCGACGGTCGTCACGGCGGAAGCCGCCACGGTCGTTGTCGCGACGCTCGAAGGAACGCCCACCACGGTCGCCGTCGAAGGAACGGCCACCGCGGTCGTCGCGACGGTCGTCACGGCGGAAACCGCCACGGTCGTTGTCCCGGCGCTCGAAGGAACGCCCACCACGGTCACCGCGGTCGTCACGACGGAAGCCGCCACGGTCGCCGTCGAAGGAACGGCCGCCACGGTCACCACGGTCGTCACGGCGGAAGCCGCCACGGTCGTTGTCGCGACGCTCGAAGGAACGCCCACCACGGTCACGGTCGAACGAACGCCCACCGCGGTCGCCGCGGTCGTCACGGCGGAAGCCGCCACGGTCACCGTCCTGCGCCGCGGGCTGCTCGGGCACGGCCACCTCGACGGCCTCGACGGCCTCGGCGGCCTCGACCGCCGCCGCCTGCGCCTCGGCCACCGCGGTCTCCGGGTCCTCGCCACGCTCGCGCGCCGCGCGGGCGACGAGCCGGTCTGACTCCTCACGCAGCTCGACGGCACGGCGCTGCGCCCGCTCAAGCTGCTTGGTGAGCTGGCTGACCTCGCGCTCGGCCTGCTGAGCGGCGTTGCCGGCCGACTCGGCCTGAACCTCGGTCATCGAACGGGCGCCGGTGATGTCGGCGACCTCGGGGTCGAACGCGGCGCCGCCCTGGATGATGTGCCGCCCGGCGTCGACGCCCGCGTCCTCCATCAGCCGGAAGATCTGGCGGCGCTGGTGCGGCAGCGACAGGGAGACGACGGTGCCGGTGCGGCCCGCGCGAGCGGTGCGGCCGGCGCGGTGCAGGTAGTCCTTGTGGTCACCGGCCGGGTCCACGTTCAGGACGAGGTCGATGCCGTCGACGTGGATACCGCGGGCGGCGACGTCGGTCGCGACAAGCGCGTTGACGTAGCCGTCCTTGAAGTCGGCCAGTGTCCGCGTCCGCGCGCCCTGGGTCATGCCGCCGTGCAGCGCGTCGGCCTTCACACCGGCGTCGCGCAGCTGCTCGGCGATACGGTCCGCGCCCAGCTGGGTACGGACGAAGATGATGGTGCGGCCCTTGCGGGAGGCGATCGCGGCGGTGACCGGCGCCTTGTCCTTGGGCTTCACGATCAGGATGTGGTGCGACATGGTCGTCACCGCGCCCTGGGCGGCGTCGACCTCGTGCGAGACCGGGTCGACCAGGTAGCGCTTGACCAGCGTGGAGATCTCGTTCTCCATCGTGGCCGAGAACAGCATGCGCTGACCGCCGACCGGGACCTGGTCGAGCAGCTCGGTGACCTCGGGCAGGAAGCCCAGGTCGGACATCTGGTCGGCCTCGTCGAGGACGGCGACCTCGACGTTCTCCAGGGAGCAGGCGCCGCGGTTGATGATGTCGCGCAGACGGCCCGGGGTGGCGACGAGGATGTCGACGCCGCGCTCCAGGGCGTAGATCTGGTTGCCCATGGACGTACCGCCGCAGACGACCTTCATCTTGAGGCCGACCTGGTCGCCGTAGGGCTGGAGGGCGTCCGCGACCTGCATCGCGAGCTCACGGGTCGGGGTGAGGATGACGGCGCGCGGCTTGTGCTTCTCGGTGCGGCCGCCGGAGAGGCGGGCCAGCGTCGGCAGACCGAACGACAGCGTCTTGCCGGAGCCGGTGCGACCGCGGCCCAGGATGTCCTTGCCGGCCAGGGCGTCCGGGATGGTCGCGGCCTGGATCGGGAAGGGGGTGGTCACGCCGTTCTGCGCGAGCTTGCGCACGACGCCCTCGGGCAGACCGAGGTCCGCGAAGGTGATCTCGGGGGCGGTCGTCTCGTCGTTGTTCTCGCCGTTCTCGGGCACGACGACGTGATCAGTACTGGAAATGGACATGCGTAAGCGAAACCTTCCGGAGTCTCGTCGGCACGCGCCCGTCAACTCCGTGTTCGCATTACGACCGCCTCAATGCGGTCAGCCACGGCAAGGGAGAGTACGCGCCACACGGCGCGCTCTGCGTTGGCGCCGGGCAAATGGGATCAAACGATCTACCACCATACGCACCCCCAGCCCCCCAAGGCAAACCGACCGAGGCGGGTGTAGGCAACGTCACTCACGACGCCGTCACCCCGCCCCCGGAACCTCACGCCGGCGCCCCCGCGGCCGGTGCCGGCTCCCGCTGCCCCAGCTGCGGGCCGGTCTCCTCGTGCGCCGAGGACGAGGGCTCGGCCTGCGTGGGCGTCGGCGTGGCGGTCGTCGGCTCCGCGGTGGGCGTCGGCTCCGGTTCCACCGTACGGGTGGGCGTCGGCTCGGCCGTACGCGTCGGACCCGGATTCTCGCTCTGCCCCGGCTTGGGCGGCCGGCCGCCGCCCGCGGGCGCGGACGCGCTCGCCCCGGCCGACGCGGAGGCCTCGGGAGACGCCGACTTCCCGGCCTTCTTCTTGCCCTTCCCCTTGTCCTTCGCCTTGTCCGGCTTGCCGTCCTGGCCGTGCGCGCCGTAGCCGGAACCGCCCCCGGACACGGCCGAGCCCCCGTCGGGCGCCTCACCACCGCGCTGCCCCGCGGAGTGCGACGGCTTCGCGCTCCCGCCGCCGGCGTCGTCGCCCACACTCATACAGCCGGCGGCAGCTGCGACGGCCACCACCGTGGCGGCCAGACGGACAGGTACGTACAAAGGGCGCACGGGGGCCACCTCCAGTGGCGGGCGAAGAAGTCAACCTGCCCAACTCCCGCCACCTACAAGAGGACACGCGCCCCGCACCGCGGTCCGTTCACCCGCCCCGGACGGCCCTGACTCACCCGTAGCCGAGTGCGTGCAACCGCTCGTCGTCGATCCCGAAGTGATGCGCGATCTCGTGCACCACGGTCACCTCGGTCTCCTCGACGACCTCCGCCCGCGACTCGCACATCCGCAGCGTCGGCCCCCGGTAGATCGTGATCCGGTCCGGCAGCACCCCGGCGTACCACTCCCCGCGATCGGTGAGCGGTGTCCCCTCGTACAACCCGAGCAGCTCGGGGTCGTCCGCGGGCGGTTCGTCCTCGACGAACACCGCGACGTTGTCCATCAGCCGTGTCAGCTCCGGCGGAATCCGGTCCAACGCCTCGGCGACCAGTTCCTCGAACTCCTCGCGTGTCATCTCCAGCACACGCCCATTGTCGGGCACGACCCGCCCGGGAAGGAGCCGCGAACGGCCCCGCATATCCACCCGCGCGCTTGGGCATACGGGACCAATGGCCCGCGTCCCCGCCGCAGTCATGAAGGTTCTCGCCCACGTCCCCAGGGCCCCGCGCGCCCTCGCCCGCCGCTATTCGACCCGCCGCCCGCTGCCCACGCTGGAGCTCGTCGCCCAGCCCCACCCGTGGACGCGCGCTCTCGGCCTGCTCACCGTCGTCCTCCTCGGCGCCTGGCTCGGCCTGCTGATCGTCGGCAACGTACGCGCCCCGGTCGGCCCCATGAACACCACGATGACCCTGCGCCCCTCCCTCACCGGCGGCACGAAGATCAACGTCTCCCCGCTGGGCGCCCTCACCCTGGACAGCCACATCGCGCCCGTCCGGCTGGACGTCAACGTCGACCAGCTCGACCCCGAGCGCGCCCAGGCCCTGGTCGACCACCCCGAGCGGCTCTCCGGCCTCCAGGACGAGGTCGCCCAGGACGTCGCCCACGGCACCCGCGACCTCGCCGTGCGCAGCTGCGTGGCCGTCGTCACCGGCGCCGCGGCCCTCGGCCTCGCGGTCTACCGCCGCCCCCGCCGCGCCCTGGCCGCCGGCGGCATGGCCCTCACCCTGCTGGCCGCCTCGGGCGGCACGGCGTACGCGACCTGGAACCCCGAGTCCGTCCTGGAGCCGAAGTTCTCGGGCCTGCTCTCCTCCGCCCCGTCCCTGGTCGGCAACGCGCGCAGCATCGTCACCGAATTCGACGTCTACCAGAAGGAGTTGGCCCGCCTGGTCACCAACGTGACCAAGCTCTACGACGCCACCTCCACGCTCCCCATCTACGCTCCGGACCCGAGCACCATCCGCGTCCTGCACGTGTCCGACATCCACCTCAACCCGGCGAGCTGGAAGATCATCGCCTCGCTGGTGAGCCAGTACAAGGTCAACGTGATCGTCGACTCGGGCGACACCATGGACCACGGCACCGCCGCCGAGAACGGCTTCCTCGACCCCGTCGAGGATCTCGGAGCCCCCTACGTCTGGGTCCGCGGCAACCACGACTCCCGGCTGACCCAGCGCTACCTGGAGAACCTCAAGAACGTCACCGTCCTCGACGACGGCAAGGCCCGCACCATCGCCGGCCTGCGCTTCGCCGGCATCGGCGACCCCCAGTTCACCCCCGACCGCTCCCAGGTCGCAGGCGGCGACGCGGCCAACGAGCTCGCGGGCGCCCGCCTGGCCACGGCCCTGCGCGACCAGCGGGCCGCCGGCACCCCCGTCGACGTGGCGGTCGCCCACGAACCGGCGGCCGTGCGCCAGACCGACGGCGAGGTCCCGCTCGCCCTGGCCGGCCACCTCCACCACCAGGAGATGGAGGTCATGCAGTACGGCACCCGGCTGCGCCTGGAGGGCTCCACCGGCGGCAGCGGTCTGCGCGCGGTCGAGGGCAAGCACCCCGACCCCATCCAGACGTCGATCCTCTACTTCGACCGCGACACCCGTCGCCTCCAGGCGTGGGACGAGATCGAACTGGGCGGCCTGGGCCTGACCACCGCCGAGGTGCGGCGTCACCTGGTCGAGGAGAACCAACCGGGCGCGACGGACTCCCCGAGCCCGACCGGCTCGTCCCCCGGCGCCTCCCCGTAAACCGTTTTGGCGATACCTCCCGCCATCCCATATGCTTCTCACGTCCCCGACGCGCTGAGAGGCGCCCAGGCGGGCCGATAGCCCTCATCGTCTAGCGGCCTAGGACGCCGCCCTTTCAAGGCGGTAGCACGGGTTCGAATCCCGTTGGGGGCACGCAGTACGGTGTGCGACACTGTCGTACGCAAAGCAAGGTCCTGTGGAGCAGTTTGGAGTGCTCGCCACCCTGTCAAGGTGGAGGCCGCGGGTTCAAATCCCGTCAGGACCGCCAAGGCTTCGAAAGAAGCCTTGATGGCTGGGTAGCTCAGTTGGTACGAGCGATCGCCTGAAAAGCGATAGGTCGCCGGTTCGACCCCGGCCCCAGCCACAGGCAAGGCCCCGATCCCCGGATCGGGGCCTTTCTGGTGTGTGCCACAAAAGCGTTCGCCACGGATTTCGCCGGGATGAGATCCTGGATCCCGTATGTCTACGCACCCCGCCCCCGCCCTCGGCCCCCTGGCCCCCCGTCTGAACGAGCTGTCGCTGCGCGACGCGCACCGGCTCGGTCGGCGGCTCGAAGGTGCCCGCAAGATCCGCAAGCCGGAGGCGCGGGCCGCCGTGCTCGCGGAGATCGAGGCGGAGGTCGCCAAGGGCGAGGAGCGTATCGCCACCCGGCGCACCCGTCTCCCGGCCGTCAGCTATCCCGAGCAGTTGCCGGTCAGCCAGAAGAAGGACGAGATCGCGGCGGCCATCCGCGATCACCAGGTCGTGATCGTCGCCGGTGAGACCGGTTCCGGCAAGACGACCCAGATCCCGAAGATCTGTCTGGAGCTCGGGCGCGGGGTCAGGGGCATGATCGGGCACACCCAGCCCCGCCGTATCGCGGCCCGCACGGTCGCCGAGCGGGTCGCGGAGGAGCTGGACACGCCGCTCGGCGAGTCCGTGGGCTGGAAGGTGCGCTTCACCGACCAGGTGAATCCCGACGGCACCTTCATCAAGCTGATGACGGACGGCATCCTGCTCGCCGAGATCCAGACCGACCGCGAGCTGCGCGCCTACGACACGATCATCATCGACGAGGCCCACGAGCGGTCCCTCAACATCGACTTCCTGCTCGGGTACCTGGCGCAGCTGCTGCCGAAGCGGCCCGACCTCAAGGTCGTCATCACCTCGGCGACCATCGACCCCGAGCGCTTCGCGCGGCACTTCGGCGACGCCCCGATCGTCGAGGTCAGCGGGCGCACGTATCCGGTGGAGGTGCGCTACCGGCCGCTGCTGGAGGAGGACTCCGAGGACGCCGACCGCGATCAGATCACCGCGATCTGTGACGCCGTCGAGGAGCTCCAGGGCGAGGGCAAGGGCGACATCCTGGTCTTCCTCTCGGGAGAGCGGGAGATCAGGGACACGGCCGACGCGCTCGTGAAGAAGAACTACCGCTTCACCGAGGTCCTCCCGCTCTACGCCCGCCTCTCGCATGCCGAGCAGCACCGGGTCTTCCAGCAGCACACCGGCCGCAGGATCGTTCTGGCGACCAACGTCGCCGAGACCTCCCTCACGGTGCCCGGGATCAAGTACGTCATCGACCCCGGCTTCGCCCGGATCAGCCGGTACAGCCATCGCACCAAGGTGCAGCGGCTCCCCATCGAGCCGATCTCGCAGGCCAGCGCCAACCAGCGCAAGGGCCGCTGCGGCCGTACCAGCGACGGCATCTGCATCCGGCTGTACTCCGAGGACGACTTCACCGCCCGCCCGGAGTTCACGGACGCGGAGATCCTCCGTACGAATCTCGCCTCCGTCATCCTCCAGATGACCGCGGCCGGTCTCGGCGACATCGAGAAGTTCCCCTTCATCGACCCGCCGGACCACCGCAACATCCGCGACGGCGTCCAGCTCCTCCAGGAGCTCGGCGCGATCGACCCGGCCGAGAAGGACGTACGCAAGCGGCTCACGCAGACCGGCCGCAAGCTCGCCCAGCTGCCCGTCGACCCGCGGCTCGCCCGCATGGTCCTGGAGGCCGACAGGAACGGCTGTGTCCGCGAGGTCATGGTCATAGCGGCGGCGCTGTCCATCCAGGACCCGCGCGAACGGCCGGCCGACAAGCAGGCGCAGGCCGACCAGCAGCACGCCCGCTTCAAGGACGAGACGAGCGACTTCCTCGCCTTCCTCAACCTGTGGCGCTACGTCCGCGAGCAGCAGAAGGAGCGGGGCTCGTCCTCGTTCCGCCGGATGTGCAAGCAGGAGTACCTCAACTTCCTGCGCATTCGCGAATGGCAGGACATCTACACGCAGTTGCGCACGGTCGCCAAGCAGATGGGCATCCACCTCAACGAGGACGACGCCCCCGACGACCGCGTCCACGTCTCCCTGCTCGCCGGCCTGCTGTCCCACATCGGCATGAAGGACGTGAAGGAGTCCAAGGACTCCGTCCCCGGCGCCCGCAAGGACGGCGGACGCAACGAGTACGTCGGTGCCCGCAACGCCAAGTTCGCGATCTTCCCGGGCTCGGCGCTGTTCAAGAAGCCCCCGCGCTTCGTGATGTCCGCCGAGCTCGTCGAGACCTCCCGCCTCTGGGCCCGCGTCAACGCGAAGATCGAGCCCGAGTGGGTCGAGCCGCTCGCCGAGCACCTCCTCAAGCGCACCTACTCCGAGCCGCACTGGGAGAAGGACCAGGCGGCGGTGATGGCGTACGAGAAGGTCACGCTGTACGGCGTCCCGATCGTCGCCCAGCGCAAGGTCAACTACGGCCGGATCGACCCGGAGGCCAGCCGCGAGCTGTTCATCCGCAACGCCCTGGTCGAGGGCGACTGGCGCACGCACCACAAGTTCTTCGCCGACAACCGCAGGCTGCTCAGCGAGGTCGAGGAACTCGAACACCGGGCCCGGCGCCGGGACATCGTCGTCGACGACGAGACCCTGTTCGACTTCTACGACGCCCGGGTGCCCGAACACGTCGTCTCCGGAGCCCACTTCGACTCCTGGTGGAAGCGCAAGCGGCACGAGGAGCCGGAGTTCCTCGACTTCGAGCGCGAGATGCTCATCCGGGAGTCGGCGGAGGCGGTCACCAAGGCCGACTATCCCGACTCCTGGCGGCAGGGGCAGCTCAAGTTCCGGGTGACGTACCAGTTCGAGCCGGGTGCGGACGCGGACGGTGTGACGGTCCACCTTCCGCTCCAGGTCCTCAACCAGGTCACGGACGAGGGCTTCGACTGGCAGATCCCGGGCCTCAGGGAGGAGCTGGTGACGGAGCTGATCCGTTCCCTCCCCAAGCCGATCCGCCGCAACTACGTGCCGGCGCCGAACTTCGCCAGGCGGTTCCTGGACACCTCGGTCCCCTTGCAGGAACCGCTGACGGTGACCATGGCCCGCGAGCTGAAGCGCATGGTGGGCGTGCCCTTCGAGGCGGACGACTTCGACTGGGCGAAGGTCCCGGACCATCTGCGGATCACCTTCCGCATCGTCGACGAGCGCCGACGCAAGCTGGCCGAGGACAAGGACCTGGAGACCCTGAAGCTCCGTCTGAAGCCGAAGGCGAGGCAGGCCCTCTCGCAGGCCGCGGCGGCCACCGCCTCCCGCGAGGGCGGGGAGTCCCTGGAGCGCAAGGGCCTGACCGACTGGACCATCGGCTCCCTCACCCGCGTCTTCGAGACCCGCCGCGCCGGCCAGCCGGTCAAGGCGTACCCGGCGCTGGTGGACGACGGCGACACGGTGTCGGTCCGCCTCTTCGACACGGAGGCCGAGCAGCAGCAGGCGATGTGGAAGGGCACCCGCCGCCTCATCCTGCGCAACATCCCGGTCAACCCGGCGAAGTTCGCCTCCGAGAAGCTGACGAACGCCCAGAAGCTCGCGCTGTCCGCCAACCCCCACGGCTCGATCCAGGGCCTGTTCGACGACTGCGCGATGGCGGCGGCGGACAAGCTGATCGGGGACTTCGGGGGACCGGTGTGGGACGAGGAGTCGTACCGCAAGCTCTACGACAAGGTGCGTGCCGAGATCGTCGACACGACGGTCCGTGCGGTGGGCCAGGTGCAGCAGGTGCTCGCCGCGTGGCAGGCCGCCGAGCGCCGTCTGAAGGCCACACGCAGCCCCGTGCTGCTGGCGAACCTCACGGACGTGCGGGGGCAGCTGGACGGCCTTGTGAAGCCCGGTTTCGTGACGGAGGCGGGGCTGCGGCGGCTGCCCGACCTGATGCGCTACCTGATCGCGGTGGACCGTCGGCTCCAGCAGATGCCGACGAACGTCCAGCGGGACACCACGCGCATGGAGAAGGTCCATGAGATGCGGGACGAGTACGCGTGGCTGCTGGAGCAGATGCCGCAGGGGCGTCCGGTTCCGCAGCAGGTCCTGGACGTGCGCTGGATGCTGGAGGAGCTCCGCGTCAGCTATTTCGCCCACGCGCTCGGCACCGCGTACCCGATCTCGGACAAGCGGATCGTGAAGGCGATCGACACGCTGGCACCGTAACGGCCTGTTCACACTGGGTGAGTTCGACCAGGGGGCTCAGGCTCCTGTACAGTCTCTTCTCGCAGCGCAACGCACGAATCGCGCAGCGAAACCTGGTCCTGTGGAGCAGTTTGGAGTGCTCGCCACCCTGTCAAGGTGGAGGCCGCGGGTTCAAATCCCGTCAGGACCGCAGCGAGAGCGAAGGGCCCGCATCCGGCAAAGGATGCGGGCCTTCCTCATGCCGCACCACACCCGCCCGCCACCCTGCCGAGGGGGAGGCCGCGCCCGCGGCGCAGCCGCAATCGGATACAGCAAATCCCGTCAGGACCGCAGTGAGAAAGAAGGGCCCGCATCCCGCGAGGGATGCGGGCCCTTCTTCGTCTCTGTGCCGGGCCCTTCTCGTGTGCGTGTGACCCGCAGGCCGCCTTGACGGAGTCACATTCGCTAGGTACCCAGAAATCAGGGCCCTTCTTCGCGTGGCCCCTGGAGGTGGGACATGGCGGCAACCGCTAGGCACGAGACGCGGGCTCTGCTCCGCGCGCACCTGTCGGCCGCCAGCTCCTATCGACATCGCACGCGACACTGCCCGATCTGCCACCGCCTGCTGCGGCTCGCGATGGACGCCGGTACGCGCGCCTACCAGCCGGCTCCGGACGAGGTAACCGCGGAAGAGGCCCCGTCCTCGACATGACCGCCGGCCACGTCAACTCCCGTCCGGCCGTGGGCCTCTGGAGCACGCACCTCCCCCTAGCGCACATAGGCCAGAGGCAACAAGCACCGTGGCATGTGACGGGTGTCACCGCATAAGTTTCCTGGGGGGTAGGTCTTACACCCCTCCTACAACTGGTCAATTTAATATGTGCAATTGCACCAGCATCCGCGCTGGTTTCGGGTCTCGTCCGGCGCCCACCCGCCCCTCCCCGGGCGGGCACACAGCTCACACATGATGAACACTCAGAGTGAGCACACAGGAGATCCGACAGGCCTCCCCAGACTCCGACAAGGCCACTCACAGGACCACCGGCCGGCGCACACTCCGCGCACAAAAAAGATCGCGCTGGACCCGGCGGAGTCCAGCGCGATCTACGACGCACCCTTGTTGCGTGCCTGAAGTGCTCTGTTGGCTTGGGCGTGGGTTCTGTTGGGGCAGGACCCGCGTCGCTTGGAGCTAGGGCCCGGGCGCCACGGCGAGTTGGGGGAACCGCCGTTTTGCCCGGCTATGAAGCTGTTCAGGCCTCGCTGCGCTGCTGCGGAATACCCGCGAGCAGAGCGCGGACCTCAGCCTCGCGGTAACGGCGGTGACCGCCGAGCGTACGGATGGAAGTAAGCTTCCCGGCCTTCGCCCACCGCGTGACCGTCTTGGGGTCGACGCGGAACATCGTGGCGACCTCAGCCGGGGTCAGCAGCGGCTCGGCATCAGGGGTGCGAGCGGTCATGAGCGGCCTCCTCGGGAGAACCGAACCTTCTCGGTTCTTTCCTCTAAATTCTGCACCTTGACCCGCGTTGCCCGAAATGGCGGACGCGAGTCGAGTCGGTTATAGGACGAACGGCTTGTCCTCGGCACTACAACTACACCATCTGTCCAGCCGCGTCGGCCAAACCGATGGAATTGCCCTCCCAGGTGTTCATCAGCGACGGATGCCGATGGACCATGCCATAGCGGACAGTCACGCCACTGTGACGATCAGTCACAGTGGCGTGCAGGAGTCCCAAGACCCCCCAAAGCGTGCAATGTCGAGATGGAGTCCTCCCCGGACTCCTTGTCCTATTTTGGCACGAGGGGGGGTTAGGGACGCAAGAGCCGCGTACGTGCATTCCGTCACGCTTGCGGCCGTTGACACATCCTTGATGCATACGCCCGGATCGGGACCTACATCCCTTGTTGACGAGGCATCAAGAACCTCAGAACGAGCACGAAACCCCAAAACGGGCGTCCCGTCAAACGCCAGTTCGTTACGTCACACAGTGCGTCAGATCACACTGGCCGGAGTGCTCCAGGTCACTTTGGCAGCCCAGGCTCAGTGCTCCAGGTCACTCCTACGGCGCCGGCTCAGTTGGCCGAACGCCGGTCCCGCACCGACCGCCACCGCTCCACGAGCCGCGCGTAGGCCTCCCCGGCCCCCGCCCCGTCGCCCTGCCGCAGCGCCTCGATGCCGTCGGCCACGTCGGCAGCCGAGTGGTCGTCCTCCAGCTCGCCGGCCGGGAGGGTGTGCACCAGACCGCCGTAGTCCAACTCGACCAGCGAGCGGGGATGGAACTCCTCCAGCCAGCGCCCGACGTCGACCAGGCCGTCGATGAGGGGCCCTTCGTCGATGGTGTCCTTCAGCGTCCGCAGCGCCCGCGCCACCCGCCGGCGCGCCTGCACCATCGGCGTCCGGTAGCGCAGCATCGGGGGGATCTCGCCCGAGCCCTTGTCGAACCGCCGCTCCTCGTCCGAGACCAGCACGAACCAGTGCAGCGGTACCTGCCAGGTCGAGGTGCGGATCCATGGCCGGGCGTCCGGGTTGCGGGCCAGCCAGCGCTCGTAGTCCTGGGCCGCCTGCTGCCGTACGAACTCGGGCAGCGCCGCGTCCAGGACCGGCCTGGGCAGTTCGTCGGCCAGCTCCCCCAGCGCCTGCCAGCCGCGCAGCCTGGTGCGCCACGGGCACACGCACAGCACCTCGTCGATCTCCAGCACGAAGGCGTCGCCGCTCTCCTGCACAGGGACCGGGACGGGCGGGGTGGGCAGCAAGTCCGCCAGGGAACGGCGCAGTTCGTCCTGGTACGAGGGACGGTCGGGGCGGCGGGCGTAGCGCGCCCAGTGGCCGCGCTCCGGCTCCGGGAAGGCCGCCAGCGGTTCATAGACCCGCAGATACGTCGCGTACGGGACGATCACCGAGGACACCTTGGGCACGCCTGCTCCCTCCCCCGCCCTCTGCCAGGGAAACCTGCGAAACCCGCTGACAAATGCGCGGGAAAACTATGCAAATCGTCGCACGGACGTACTCCCCGAGTAGGTGATCCTGAGCACTGCGGGTTGGACGGGCGCCGGCGGGTTTAATCTCATGCTCAACAGCTCTCCCGCCACCCGTACGGGAGCCAGCTCCTACCGCCGCACCGTACTCAGGAGTCACCACAGTGACCGACGTAACACACGGCGTCCTGCACACCCTGTTCCACTCGGACCAGGGCGGTCATGAGCAAGTCGTGCTCTGCCAGGACCGCGCCAGCGGCCTCAAGGCCGTCATCGCCATCCATTCCACCGCCCTGGGCCCTGCCCTCGGCGGTACGCGTTTCTACCCGTACGCGACCGAGGAGGAGGCCGTCGCCGACGCGCTGAACCTCGCGCGCGGGATGTCCTACAAGAACGCCATGGCCGGACTCGACCACGGCGGCGGCAAGGCCGTGATCATCGGGGACCCCGACCTGATCAAGTCCGAGGAGCTGCTGCTGGCCTACGGCCGGTTCGTGGCCTCGCTCGGCGGCCGCTACGTCACCGCCTGCGACGTCGGCACGTACGTCGCCGACATGGACGTCGTGGCCCGTGAGTGCCGCTGGACCACCGGACGCTCCCCCGAGAACGGCGGCGCCGGCGATTCCTCCGTGCTCACCGCCTTCGGCGTCTACCAGGGCATGCGCGCCTCCGCCCAGCATCTGTGGGGCGACCCGTCGCTGCGCGGCCGCAAGGTCGGCATCGCCGGCGTCGGCAAGGTCGGCCACCACCTGGTGGAGCACCTGCGCGCCGAGGGCGCCGAGGTCGTCATCACGGACGTGCGCGAGGAGGCCGTCGGCCGCATCCTCGCCGCGCACCCGGAGGGCGTGACCGCGGTCGCCGACACCGCGACCCTGATCCGCGCCGAGGGCCTCGACATCTACGCCCCCTGCGCGCTCGGCGGCGCCCTGAACGACGACACCGTCCCGGCACTGACCGCCAAGGTGGTGTGCGGCGCGGCCAACAACCAGCTCGCCCACCCGGGCGTCGAGAAGGACATCGCCGACCGCGGGATCCTCTACGCGCCCGACTACGTGGTGAACGCCGGCGGTGTCATCCAGGTGGCCGACGAACTGCACGGCTTCGACTTCGACCGGTGCAAGGCGAAGGCCGCGAAGATCTACGACACCACGCTGGCCATATTCGCACGTGCGAAGACGGATGGGATTCCGCCGGCCGCCGCGGCCGACCGGATCGCGGAACAGCGGATGCACGAGGCCGCGTCAGCGCGCCAGACGCGCTGATCGGGTTTGACCGGTACCCGTCGGCGCACACTTAGAGAGAACTCTCACGTTCGTCGGCGGGTCGGCCGCCAAGAAGTGGTTAAAATCGCGGTTGACCAGCGGGGACAGGGCGCCCCGAGGGTTCGGGAACCAGGCACGTGCTGCGGGCGACGTACCGTATGGGCGCGGGCTCAGGTACCGTGGAAGCCCTACGGACCGGTCTCTCCGAGGAGAGCCCGTTCCAGATCATGAACGCGTGTCAAGACTCTGGGGCCGTCGAGCCCCGTCACCGAGGGGGTCGAGCCATGGGGCGCGGCCGGGCCAAGGCCAAGCAGACGAAGGTCGCCCGCCAGCTGAAGTACAACAGCGGCGGGACTGACCTGTCGCGTCTGGCCAACGAGCTGGGCGCTTCGACTTCGAACCAGCCGCCGAACGGCGAGCCGTTCGAGGACGACGAAGAAGAAGACGACCCGTACGCCCAGTACGCGGATCTCTACAACGACGACGATGAGGACGAGGACGACGAGTCCGGTCCCACGTCGCAACAACGCCGCGGCGCTTGACTACCCAGCAGTGCCTGACCCGGTCCTGAGCGGATATCCGCCGGACCGGGTTTTGCGCTGCTGTCGCCGGGCTCAGCTCGCGTAGTCGCCGACCATGGCGGCACCGGTGGTGTGCTCGCCGCGGTCCGTGATCTCGCCCGCGACCCAGGCGTCGACCCCGCGGTCGGCCAGGGTGGCCAGCGCCGCGTCCGTGGACTCCTCCGGCACGATCGCGATCATGCCGACGCCCATGTTCAGGGTCTTCTCCAGCTCCAGGCGCTCGACGGAGCCGGTCCTGCCGACGAGGTCGAAGATCGGGGCCGGGGTCCAGGTGGAGCGGTCGACGATCGCGTGCAGCCCGTCCGGGATCACCCGGGCCAGGTTGGCGGCCAGACCGCCACCCGTGACGTGGCTGTACGCGTGCACGTCGGTGGTGCGGGTGAGGGCCAGGCAGTCCAGCGAGTAGATCTTCGTGGGCTCCAGCAGCTCCTCGCCGAGGGTGCGGCCGAACTCCTCGATGTGCGCGTCGAGGGCGAGACCGGCCTGGTTCAGCAGCACGTGGCGGACCAGCGAGTACCCGTTCGAGTGAAGGCCGGACGCCGCCATGGCGATCACCGCGTCACCCGTACGGATGCGATCCGCACCGAGCAGCCGGTCGGCCTCCACGACGCCCGTACCGGCGCCGGCGACGTCGAAGTCGTCCTCGCCCAGCAGACCCGGGTGCTCGGCCGTCTCGCCGCCCACCAGGGCGCAGCCGGCGAGCACACAGCCCTCGGCGATGCCCTTCACGATGGCGGCGACCCGCTCGGGGTGGACCTTGCCGACACAGATGTAGTCGGTCATGAACAGCGGCTCGGCGCCGCACACCACGATGTCGTCCATGACCATCGCGACCAGGTCGTGGCCGATGGTGTCGTAGACGCCCATCTGGCGGGCGACGTCGACCTTGGTGCCGACGCCGTCGGTGGCGGAGGCGAGGAGGGGACGCTCGTAGCGCTTGAGGGCGGAGGCGTCGAAGAGGCCGGCGAAACCGCCGAGGCCGCCGAGGACCTCGGGGCGCTGGGTCTTCTTGACCCACTCCTTCATGAGCTCGACCGCGCGGTCGCCCGCCTCGATGTCGACTCCGGCAGCCGCGTAGGAAGCACCGGCAGGACTGGTCTCAGACATTGCCTGGGATCTTTCGGGTTGGTTTCTACGGGGCTTACGGGCGACGGATCGCGTCGGCCGCGGCCGTGGCTGCCGGACCGGCCGCCAGCTCGGTCTCCAGGAGCTGCTTGCCGAGCAGCTCGGGGTCCGGGAGATCCATCGGGTACTCGCCGTCGAAGCAGGCGCGGCAGAGGTTCGGCTTGGCGATGGTGGTCGCCTCGATCATGCCGTCGATGGAGATGTAGGACAGCGAGTCGGCGCCCAGCGAGGTGCCGATCTCCTCGATCGACATGCCGTTGGCGATCAGCTCGGCGCGGGTGGCGAAGTCGATGCCGAAGAAGCAGGGCCACTTCACGGGCGGCGAGGAGATCCGGATGTGGACCTCGGCCGCGCCGGCCTCGCGCAGCATGCGGACCAGGGCACGCTGGGTGTTGCCGCGCACGATCGAGTCGTCGACGACGACCAGACGCTTGCCCTTGATGACTTCCTTCAGCGGGTTCAGCTTCAGACGGATACCGAGCTGGCGGATGGTCTGCGAGGGCTGGATGAACGTACGGCCGACGTAGGCGTTCTTCACCAGGCCCGCGCCGAACGGGATGCCGCTGGCCTCCGCGTAGCCGATCGCGGCCGGGGTGCCGGATTCCGGGGTCGCTATGACCAGGTCGGCCTCGACCGGGGCTTCCTTCGCGAGCTTGCGGCCCATCTCCACGCGGGAGAGGTAGACGTTCCGGCCGGCGATGTCGGTGTCAGGGCGGGCCAGGTACACGTACTCGAAGACACAGCCCTTGGGCTTCGCTTCCGCGAATCGGGAGGTGCGCAGGCCGTTCTCGTCGATGGCGACGAACTCGCCCGGCTCGACCTCGCGGACGAAGCTGGCGCCGCAGATGTCGAGGGCGGCGGACTCGGAGGCCACGACCCAGCCGCGCTCCAGGCGGCCGAGGACCAGCGGGCGGATGCCCTGCGGGTCACGGGCCGCGTAGAGGGTGTGCTCGTCCATGAAGACGAGGGAGAAGGCGCCCTGGACCTGCGGGAGGACCTGGTGGGCGGCCTCCTCGATGGTCAGCGGCTTGCCGTCCTCGTCGACCTGGGCCGCGAGCAGCGCGGTGAGCAGGTCGGTGTCGTTGGTGGCCGCTACGCGCGGGGCGCGGCCGCCTTCCTGCTTGGGCAGGTCGGCGACCATCTCGGCGAGCTGAGCCGTGTTGACCAGGTTGCCGTTGTGGCCGAGCGCGATGGAGCCGTGCCCGGTGGCGCGGAACGTCGGCTGGGCGTTCTCCCAGACGGAGGCACCGGTCGTCGAGTAGCGGGCGTGGCCCACCGCGATATGACCTTGGAGCGAACCGAGAGAGGTCTCGTCGAAGACCTGGGAAACGAGGCCCATGTCCTTGAAGACGAGGATCTGGGAGCCGTTGCTGACCGCGATTCCCGCGGATTCCTGGCCCCGATGCTGGAGGGCGTAGAGCCCGAAGTACGTGAGCTTTGCGACCTCTTCGCCCGGAGCCCAGACACCGAAGACGCCACACGCGTCCTGGGGGCCTTTCTCGCCGGGGAGCAGATCGTGATTGAGTCGACCGTCACCACGTGGCACGGCACCGAGTGTAGGCGAGATCGACCACTGGTCCGAATTGGGGATACGCGCCTGTAAACGATCACTCTGCGGCGGCCGCGTTCACATGCTCGCCGTTTTCGCTGGTCAGAGTGAGGTTGCGGTGATCGATCCCGTACTTCACCGTGCCGTCGAAGAGGCCGAGGAGCGTCTTCTCCGTATTCATGAGTGAGGTGTCGCACATCATTCGTGTGGTGGACGCGGTGCCGAGGGTGATGCTGCCGTCGCGGACCGTCGCCGTGGCCTTCACCTTGTTGCAGCCGAGGCTGCCGCTGACCTCTCCGGTCTTCCGGTCGAACGTGAGGTGGGCCTTGCCGCCGGTGTCGGGGCTGGTGACGGTCCACTTCGTGCCGTAGAGCTGCGCGCCTTCCTGCTTGGTGAGCGCGACCCGGTCGCCGTCCGCGGTGGTGAGGGTGAGCTTGTCGCCGTCGACCTCGGTGCCGAGGTCGCCGTCGGCCAGGGTGCGGGCGAGGGTCTGCTCGAAGTTCGGCGGGACGCCCTCGCAGGCCATCTCGGTCGCCTGCACCTGATCGAAGGTGACGTGGCTGTCGGCGAAGGAGGCGTCGGCGCCGAAGTTGTTGCAGCCGAGGTTGCCCTTGACCTTGCCGCCGTCGGCGATGCTCAGCCAGGCGCCGCTCGGGGCGTCGCTCTTCTTCCCGTCGACGGTGACGCCGTCCACGGCCCAGTGGACGCCGGTGACGGAGGCCGCGGCCCCGGCTCCGACCGATTCGCTGCCCGCGTCCTCGCTGCCGCAGGCGGCGGCGAACGGGAGCAGGGTCAGTGCGGCGAGGGCGGCCAGTCGCTTTGTGTCCATGCCGAGTGTGTCCATGCCGGTGGGACGGGAGGGACACGGGACCGGTTCCGCTCGATTCCGCTTGCCGGCCCCGGTCGCCGGACGTCCGGCGATCACCCCAGGAGCGGCAGCAGGGTGCCGAGGTCCGCTCGTTCCCCGCTCGCGCTGACCTCGGCCGCCTCGACGGCGTCCCGCCAGGTCACCCGTCCGGTGGCGAGCCGGATCCAGGTCAGCGGGTCGGTCTCGACGACGTTGGGCGGGGTGCCCCGGGTGTGCCTCGGCCCCTCGACGCACTGCACCACGGCGTACGGCGGGATCCGCACCTCGGTGGAACCGCCGGGCGCCTTCACGGCGAGCGCGTCGGCGAGCAGCCGGGTGCAGGCCGCGAGGGCCTGGCGGTCGTACGGGATGTCGAGGCCGGGGACGGCGGCGTTGAGGTCGTCGGTGTGGACGACGAGTTCGACGGTGCGGGTGACCAGGTAGTCGGCGAGGGTCATCACACCGGTGCGCGCGGCGAGCAGTCGCTCGCCCGGTGCGTCCGCCAGGCTCCGCGCGAGGCGTTCCCCGGTGTCGGCGTACAGGGCGTCGAGGTCGGGATGGGCGACGGCGAGCTCGCGGGTGCCGTCGGCGATGTCGCCGGCGCGGGCGGCCGTGGCGAAGGGCCACTGGAGGAGGGTGAGTTCCGCCTTCGCCGGCTCCTCGCGGTCGAGGTTGCGGCTGACGGTCTCCACGGCCATGGTCACGTGCGCGGCCAGCTCCCGCACGGTCCAGCCCGGCAGCCGGGTGGGCAGCGCGAGCTGCTCGCCGGTGAGACCTCGCACGGCCTGCCGCACATGCCCGAACTGCGCGAGCACCGCGCTGCGGATCTTGACGGGGTCGTAGGCGCGGGCACGCTTCTTGGCCGGGGGCATGGGGGGCAGCCTATGCGGCCTGCGTCTCCGTCGTAGGTGTCTCGAAGGTCTCGCGGTTGCGGGGGACTCCCACGCCGCGCCAGGTGAAGGGGATGCCTCGGGCGGTGTCCGGGTCGGGGGTGTCCATCAGTTGGAAGTGGAGGTGGGGCTCGGTGGAGTTGCCCGAGTTGCCGCAGCGGGCCATCTGTTGGCCGGCGGTCACCCGGTCTCCCTCGCGGACGGTGAGCGAGCCGTTTCGCAGGTGGGCGTAGAGCGCGAAGGTGCCGTCGCCGAGGTCGAGCACGACGTGGTTGCCCACGACCCGCTTGACGCCGGACAGGTCGCGTACGGACGCCTCCACGATCATCAGGTACATCAGCGCGAGCAGCGAGGTGCGGCTGAGGTGGTCGCGCTGGTCGTCGACGGCGCGTACGACGGTGGCGTCGGCGACCGCCAGCAGCGGGGCCCCGAAGGCCGGGAAGGCGCTGTTGCGGCGGGCGATCGGCCACAGCCAACGGAAGCCGGGGCGGGTGCCGTCCTTCGGCTCGGCGACGACGTCGATGGCGAAGGTCTGGCCGTAGGCGTGCGTGCCGTGGCTGGGCGTGCGGTCGGCCGGGCTGTTCAGCGCCGACCAGCGGCCGGTGACCGGCGGGTCGACCTCGACCGCCTCCCGGACGGCGCGGGGGCTGTCCGGGGCGCCGCCCCAGCGGTGGGCCACGACGAGGATCACGAAGGACAGGGCGATCGGCAGGAAGTTCCACCACCACGGATATCCCAGGTCCAGCAGGGAGTGGGCGATCACCAGGCCGACGAAGGCCAGTTGCAGGGCGCGGTAGACGATCTTGACGAGTTTGCGTGCGGACATCGTTCCCCCAGTTCGGTCGGTGTCACGGACGAGCGGTCGCCAACGCCACCAGCAGCGGTACGACCCGCCCCGGCGGCACCTCGTAGCGCCCCCGGCCCGTGGTGTGGAGCCAGCCCGCGCCGGTCAGTTGGCGCAGGTGGTGGTAGATCTGGCCGGTCGTGCCGATCTCGTCCAGCTCGGCGAGCTCGGCCGCGGTGCGCCGGCCGCCGACGACCTCGCGCAGCAGCCGCAGCCGGACGGGGTGACCGAGCGCCGCGAACGACTCCGCGCACTCGGTCCAGTCGACGTCCAGCAGTCCCTCGGTCAGCGAGCCGTGCTGCCAGTCGTACTGCTCCCCGGTCGGCAGCCGTACGGCGCCGGTGAAGAGCACGCCTCCGTCGGCCGCTTCCAGCGCGGCCAACTGCTCCTTGAGCCCCTCCAGGGCCCAGAAGTCCCCTTCGCCGAGGCGCGGGGCGGTGTGCTGCGCGTTCTCCAGCGCTGCCAGTCGTCGCTCCAGGTCGGCGACGCGTTCTTCGAGCTCCACACCTCGATATTACGGAACTACGTAATTACGTGCAATCGCGTTACGTGGTGCAGATGTCCGCGCGGACGGCGAAGCCCCCGCCCGGCGGACCGGACGGGGGCTTCTGAGCCGTACGACGACTGCTGACCGCTGCTTACTTGAGCAGTGCCGGGATGGTCTCCTCGTGCACCTTGCGCAGCTCCTCCAGGGGCAGCGCGAACTCGCCCTGGAGCTCCACCGAGTCACCGTCCACGACACCGATGCGGGTGACCGGCAGGCCGCGCGCACCGCACATGTCGTTGAAGCGGACCTCCTCGGAGCGCGGGACGGCCACGACGGCGCGGCCGGCCGACTCGGAGAGGAGGAAGGTGAAGGCGTCCAGACCGTCCGGGACGATCAGGCGGGCGCCCTTGCCGCCGAGCAGCGCCGACTCGACGACCGCCTGGATCAGACCGCCGTCGGACAGGTCGTGCGCGGAGTCGATCATGCCGTCGCGGGAGGCGGAGATCAGGATCTCGGCGAGCAGCCGCTCGCGCTCCAGGTCCACCTTCGGGGGCAGCCCGCCGAGGTGGTCGTGGACGACCTGCGACCAGGCCGAGCCGCTGAACTCCTCACGCGTGTCGCCGAGGAGGTAGAGCAGCTGCCCGTCCTCCTGGAAGGCGACCGGTGTGCGGCGCGCGACGTCGTCGATGACGCCCAGCACGGCCACGACCGGGGTCGGGTGGATCGCCACCTCGCCCGTCTGGTTGTAGAGCGACACGTTGCCGCCGGTCACCGGGGTGCCCAGCTGCTGACAGGCGTCCGCCAGGCCGCGCACGGCCTCCGCGAACTGCCACATGACGGCCGGGTCCTCGGGCGAGCCGAAGTTCAGGCAGTCGGAGACGGCGAGCGGCTTGGCACCGGTCGTCGCCACGTTGCGGTACGCCTCCGCGAGGGCCAGCTGGGCGCCGTGGTACGGGTCCAGCTTGGCGTACCGGCCGTTGCCGTCCGTCGCGATGGCGACGCCGAGGCCGGTCTCCTCGTCGATGCGGATCATGCCGGAGTCCTCGGGCTGGGCGAGGACGGTGTTGCCCTGCACGAAGTGGTCGTACTGCGAGGTGATCCACTTCTTGCTGGCCTGGTTCGGGGAGCCGACCAGCTTCAGGATCTGCTCCTTCAGCTCGTCGCCCGTGGCCGGCCGCGGCAGCTTGTTCGCGTCGTCGGCCTGGAGCTCGTCCTGCCAGGAGGGGCGGGCGTACGGGCGCTCGTAGACCGGGCCCTCGTGCGCCACGGTCCGCGGGTCGACGTCGACGATCTTGCCGCCGTGCCAGTAGATCTCCAGGCGGTCGCCGTCGGTCACCTCACCGATGACGGTGGCGATGACGTCCCACTTCTCGCAGATCTCCAGGAACCGGTCGACCTTCTCCGGCTCGACGACGGCGCACATGCGCTCCTGCGACTCGCTCATGAGGATTTCCTCGGGCGAGAGCGTCGAGTCACGCAGGGGTACGTCGTCCAGGGTCACGCGCATGCCGCCGGAGCCGTTGGACGCGAGCTCGGAGGTGGCGCAGGACAGGCCCGCCGCACCGAGGTCCTGGATGCCGACGACCAGCTTCTCGGCGAACGCCTCCAGGGTGCACTCGATGAGCAGCTTCTCCTGGAAGGGGTCGCCGACCTGGACGGCAGGACGCTTCGACGGCTTGGCGTCGTCGAAGGTCTCGGAGGCGAGGATGGAGGCGCCGCCGATGCCGTCGCCGCCGGTCCGGGCCCCGTACAGGATGACCTTGTTGCCGGCGCCGGACGCCTTGGCGAGGTGGATGTCCTCGTGCCGCATGACGCCGATGGCACCGGCGTTGACCAGCGGGTTGCCCTGGTAGCAGGCGTCGAAGACGACCTCGCCGCCGATGTTCGGCAGACCCAGGCAGTTGCCGTAGCCGCCGATGCCGGCGACGACGCCGGGCAGCACGCGCTTGGTGTCGGGGTGGTCGGCGGCGCCGAAGCGCAGCGGGTCGACGACCGCGACCGGGCGGGCACCCATGGCGATGATGTCGCGCACGATGCCGCCGACGCCGGTGGCCGCGCCCTGGTAGGGCTCGACGTACGACGGGTGGTTGTGCGACTCGACCTTGAAGGTGACCGCGTAGCCCTGGCCGACGTCGACGACGCCGGCGTTCTCGCCGATGCCGACGAGCATCGCCTCGGACTCGGGCGCCTTCTCGCCGAACTGGCGCAGGTGCACCTTGGAGGACTTGTAGGAGCAGTGCTCGGACCACATGACCGAGTACATGGCGAGCTCGGCGCCGGTCGGCCTGCGGCCGAGGATCTCCACGACCCGCTCGTACTCGTCCTTCTTCAGACCGAGCTCGGCCCAGGGCAGCTCGACGTCGGGGGTCGCGGCCGCGTGCTCGACCGTGTCCAGAGGCGTCCGGCTCATGCGTTGACCAGCTTCTTGAGGATCGAGGTGAAGAAGGGGAGGCCGTCGGTGCGGCCCGACCCGATGAGCGGCTCGACGGCGTGCTCCGGGTGCGGCATGAGGCCTACGACGTTCCCGGCCTCGTTGGTGATGCCGGCGATGTCACGGAGGGAGCCGTTCGGGTTGAAGTCCACGTACCGGAAGGCGACGCGGCCCTCGGCCTCGAGCTTGTCGAGGGTGTACTCGTCGGCGACGTACCGGCCGTCCATGTTCTTCAGCGGGATGTGGATCTCCTGGCCCGCGCTGTAGTCGACCGTCCAGGCGCTGGAGGCGTTCTCCACCCGCAGTTTCTGGTCGCGGCAGATGAAGTGCAGGTGGTCGTTGCCGAGCATCCCGCCCGGGAGGAGGTGGGCCTCGGTGAGGACCTGGAAGCCATTGCAGATGCCGAGGACCGGAAGTCCCGCCTTCGCCTGCTCGATGACCGTCTCCATCACCGGCGAGAAGCGGGAGATGGCGCCGGCCCGCAGATAGTCGCCGTAGGAGAATCCGCCGGGCAGCACCACGGCGTCGACCTGCTTGAGGTCCTTGTCCTTGTGCCAGAGAGCGACCGGTTCGGCGCCCGCGAGGCGGATCGCGCGCTGGGTGTCCCTGTCATCGAGACTTCCCGGGAAAGTGACGACGCCAATACGAGCGGTCACTTCACGGCCTCCGCGACTTCCTCGACCTTGACGGTGAAGTCCTCGATCACGGTGTTCGCGAGGAAGGATTCCGCAAGATCATGGATGCGGGCGAGCGCGGCCTCGTCGACCGGTCCGTCAACTTCCAGTTCGAATCGCTTTCCCTGACGTACGTCGGAGATGCCTTCGAAACCCAGTCGCGGCAGTGCGCGCTGCACCGCCTGGCCCTGGGGGTCGAGGATCTCCGGCTTGAGCATGACGTCGACTACGACGCGTGCCACTGGCACTCCCGGTGTGTGGTGCTGAGCAGGTTCCTTCAGACTACCCGTACAAAATTTCTACGCGGGTAGAGTTGTAGGAAGCTACGTGACAGCCGTCACGATCCGGTATCGGAGGGCGGCGTTCACGAAAAGTTACGGGAAAGATCCCCGATCAGCCGCAGATAGCTATTGCGCTCGGACACGCGGAGAGATTTAGTCGGGCTTCACATTGCATTGCCGCGCACTGTACAAATGAATTGGCAAAAGCCGAGACTCGGCACGTCGTAGCAGCTGAGCTGTATGAGGTGCCGCCTGAAGGGACCGATATTCGTGGCGCAGAAGGTCGTGGTCACTCTCTTTGACGACATCGACGGCTCGGAAGCGGCGGAAACGATCGCCTTCGGACTCGACGGCAAGTCGTACGAGATCGACCTGAATGAAGCCAATGCCAAGAAACTGCGTAAGGCGCTCGCGCCCTACGTGGAAGCCGGCCGCAAGCGGTCGAAGTCCGGCAAGGCGTACAAGCAGACCGAGGTCGCTCCGGACCCGGCGGCCGTCCGGGCCTGGGCCCAGGCCAACAAGATGGAGGTGCCGGCCCGCGGCCGCATCCCCAAGAAGGTCTACGAGGCGTTCGCCTCGGCGCAGTGAGGCGATCCGGGGGCCGCGCGCCCTCAGGCTCCGTCAGCGGGCCCTGAGGGCAGCCGACTTGGGCCGGTGCGACAACCGACTTGCGCTACCCCCCTGCTGATCAGCTAATGTCTGGAGCACGCCGCCGGGCGGGGCCGAAAAAGTCCAGCTCGCCGAGCATGCGGGTGTAGTTCAGTAGCAGAACATCCCCCTTCCAGGGGGAAGGCGCAGTGTGCAATTCCTGTCACCCGCTCTGCACCGCCGGTCCGGTTCACCGATGTGGATCAGGTAGGCTGGTGCTCGCACCGATCGGTGAGAGCCGGTCGGGGGCAATGCGGACGTAGCTCAGTTGGTAGAGCGCAACCTTGCCAAGGTTGAGGTCGCGAGTTCGAGCCTCGTCGTCCGCTCTTGATAGAGACCCCGGTCCACTGGACCGGGGTTTTTCTTGTGCCCGCGCACCCTCTGACATTTGTCATGCCGAGTGGTGACAGCGCGCACTGCTGCCGGGCTCCCGCCGCGGGGACGCTGATGGCATGAACTTCGACGAACACGAACACGTGATTGAGGTCACCGACCTACGACGTGTCTACGGGGGCGGGTTCGAGGCGGTGCGCGGCATCACCTTCTCCGTGGACCGAGGAGAGGTCTTCGCGCTGCTCGGCACCAACGGCGCCGGCAAGACGTCGACCGTGGAGCTGCTCGAAGGGCTCGCCGAGCCCGCCGCGGGGCACATCCGGGTGCTCGGGCACGATCCCTACGCCGAGCGGGCCGTCGTACGGCCGCGTACCGGGGTGATGCTGCAGGAGGGCGGCTTTCCGTCCGAGCTGACCGTCGCCGAGACCGCGCGGATGTGGGCGGGGTGCGTGAGCGGGGCGCGGCCGCCGCTGGAGGTGCTGGACCTCGTCGGGCTGGCCGGGAAGGCCGACGTACGGGTCAAGCAGCTGTCCGGGGGTGAGCGGCGGCGGCTGGACCTGGCGCTCGCGCTGCTCGGGGATCCGGAAGTGCTGTTCCTCGACGAGCCGACGACCGGGCTCGACGCCGAAGGGCGCCGGGACACCTGGGAGTTGGTGCGCAGGCTGCGTGACAACGGCACGACCGTGCTGCTGACCACGCACTACCTGGAGGAGGCCGAGGGCCTCGCCGACCGGCTCGCGATCCTGCACCAGGGACGGATCGCGGCGGCCGGGACGCCGGCCGAGGTCACCGCGGCCCAGCCGTCGCGGATCACCTTCGAGCTGCCCGAGGGCTACTTCCTCGGGGACCTGCCGCCGCTCGGCGAGCTGGGCGTGAGCGGGCACGAGGTCGAGGGGCGGCTCGTACGGCTGCGCACCCACCGCCTGCAGTGGGCGGCGACCCGGCTGCTGGTGTGGGCCGAGCAGGCCGGGGTGGAGCTGCGGCGGCTGGATGTGCGCTCGGCGTCGCTGGAGGAGGCGTTCCTGGGCATCGCACGGGAGGCGGCGGAGGCCGCCGGGACGAAGGAGTACGCGGCATGAGTACGGCGATGACCACCCCGGTGGGGCGCATGACGTCGCTGGCCCGGGCCGAGCTGACCCTGCTCGGGCGCAGCAGAGGCACGCTGTTCGCGGCGCTGTTCGTGCCGCTGATCCTGCCGCTGAGCGCGCGGGAGGCGGCGAAGCAGATGGACCTGGCGGAGGTGGGCCTCACCCTCGGCACGGTCATCCTGCCCGCCTCCATCGGCTTCTCGCTGCTCTACGCGGTGTATGCGACGCTCGTCAGCGTCTACACCGCCCGGCGCGAGGAACTCGTCCTGAAGCGGTTGCGCACCGGCGAGCTGCGGGACACCGAGATCCTCACCGGGGCCGCGCTGCCGGCCGTGGTCACGGGCCTCGCGCAGTGCGTGGTGCTGGCGATCGGCTGCACCGTCCTGCTCGACGTGGGTGCGCCCCGCGCTCCCCATCTCGCCGTGCTGGGCCTGCTGTTGGGGATCTTCCTGTGCGTGTCGCTGGCCGCGGTGACCTCCGCCTTCACTCGCAGCGTCGAGAGTGCGCAGGTCACGACATTGCCGGTGGTGTTCCTCTCCATGATCTTCTCCGGGATGTTCGTCCCCCTGGAGATCCTGCCGGACCGGGTGGCTTCGGCCTGCGAACTGCTGCCGCTGACCCCGGTGATCACGCTGGTGCGCGGCGGCTGGACCGGTGGGCTGTCGGCGTCCGAGGCGCTGGGCGCGGTGCTCGTCGCGCTGGTCTGGACGGTCGGGGGCGTGTTTGCTGTACGACGGTGGTTCCGCTGGGAACCCCGGCGTTGATCCAGGGGAGAGCGGCGGATGCGCGGGCCGGGAACGTGGTGGCGGGGGAAGAGCACCCCGGCGAAGGTGGAGACGTACACGCGGGCGTCGTTCCACTTCTTCGCGGTGAGCGAGCTCGCCGGGGTCGGGTTGCCCGTGATCGGCCGGATCGGGAGCTGGCCGGGTGCCGTGCTGATGCTCCTGGTGTGCGCGCACGCGGCGACCTGCATGCTGACCGTGTCACGGGCGGTGGACTGGGTTCGCGGCCGGCGTGAGCAGCCCGTCCGGCTGATGTGCGCGCTCGGCGCGTTCACCGCCGCGGTCGCCGTCACGGCTCTCGCGATCTCCGAGTACGGCCCGAAGGGCGACGACATCGACTCGGCGGCGGGCAGCGTCTTCGGCGTCGCCATGATCTTCGGGATGGGCATCATCGCGCTCGGCCTGAAGGCGCGCAGGCAGGTGTACGCCGTCGTCGCGGGCTTCGCGGCGGGTGCGGGGCTCATCGTGGTCGCGCTGACCCGGTCGCCGCTCGGTGCACTCGCCACGGCGGCGATCGTGCTGCTCGGCGGCGGATTCCTGGCCTTCACGGCCGTCTTCTCCGTCTGGCTGCTCAGGTCCGTCTACGAGCTCGACGAGGCCCGTGAGGCCCGCGCCCGGCTCGCGGTCGCCGAGGAGCGGCTGCGGTTCGGCCGGGATCTGCACGACGTCATGGGGCGCAACCTCGCGGTCATCGCCCTGAAGAGCGAGCTCGCCGTGCAGCTGGCGCGGCGCGGTCGGCCCGAGGCCGTGGAGCAGATGATCGAGGTGCAGCGGATCGCACAGGAGTCGCAGCGCGAGGTGCGGGACGTCGTACGGGGGTACCGGGAGGCCGATCTGGAGGTCGAACTCGTCGGTGCGCGGGGCGTGCTGACGGCGGCCGGGATCACGTGCGAGGTGACCGGGGAGGCGGCCGGGCTGCCCGTCGAGGTGCAGTCGGCGCTGGCCTGGGTGGTGCGGGAGGCGACCACCAATGTGCTCCGGCACGGGAACGCCGAGCGGTGTGCGGTGGAAATACGGGTGAGCGAGGGACGTGTGGTGCTGAAGGTGGAGAACGACGGGGCTGCCGGAGCCTCCGACGGGGGTGGAGGCTCCGGCCTCGCCGGGCTGCGTGAGCGGCTGGCCGCGGTGGACGGCACATTGGAGGCCGGCCGGGCCGGCGAGGGGATGTTCCGGCTGGTGGCGGAGGTGCCGTTGACGGGGGCGGGTGTGCGGGAGGTCACCGTATGAGCGGGTCGGTGCGGCTGCTGCTGGCCGACGACGAACATCTGATCCGGGGCGCGCTCGCCACGCTGCTGTCCCTGGAGGACGACCTCGTGATCGTCGCCGAGGCTGCCACCGGACCCGAGGCGCTGGCGATGGCCCGGGCGCACCGGCCCGATGTCGCGGTGCTGGATCTTCAGATGCCGGGGGCGGACGGTGTGAAGATCGCCACATCTCTGCGCGCCGAACTTCCCGGCTGCCGGGTGCTGATCGTGACCAGTCACGGGCGGCCGGGGCATCTGAAGCGGGCCCTTGCGGCGGGTGTGCGCGGGTTCGTCCCGAAGACCGTCAGCGCGCAGCGGCTCGCCGAGATCATCCGTACCGTGCACGCCGGTAACCGTTACGTCGACCCGGAGTTGGCCGCCGACGCCATCGCCGCCGGGGACTCGCCGCTGACCGCGCGGGAGGCGGAGGTGCTGGAACTCGCCGCCGACGGGGCGCCCGTCGCGGAGATCGCGGAGCGGGCCGCGCTGTCCCAGGGGACCGTGCGGAACTATCTGTCGTCCGCCGCGTCGAAACTCGGCGCGGAGAACCGTCACGCGGCGGTGCGGGTCGCGCGGGAGCGAGGTTGGGTATAGTGGTTCTCGCGCCACGGCGCATGCGAACGTAGCTCAGTTGGTAGAGCGCAACCTTGCCAAGGTTGAGGTCGCGAGTTCGAACCTCGTCGTTCGCTCCAGATCAAAGGCCCCGGTCATCGACCGGGGCCTTTGTCATGGGCCCTTGTGTCGTCAGGGGCCCTTGTGTCGTGGGTCAGCTCCAGCTCGTGCCGGTCAGCCGCTCGTACGCCTCGACGTACTTCGCGCGGGTCGCGTCCACGACCTCCTGCGGGAGCGGCGGCGGGGGCTGCTCGCTCTTGCGGTCCCAGCCGGAGGCCGGCGAGGTCAGCCAGTCACGGACGAACTGCTTGTCGTACGACGGCTGCGCGCGCCCCGGCTGCCACTGGTCGGCCGGCCAGAAGCGGGAGGAGTCAGGCGTGAGCACCTCGTCGGCGAGGACCAGCGTCTGCCCCTCGAAGCCGAACTCGAACTTGGTGTCGGCGAGGATGATGCCGCGCTCGCGGGCGATGTCCCGGCCCCGGGAGTAGACGGCGAGGGTCGCCTGGCGCAGCCGGGCCGCGGTGTCGGCGCCGACCTGGCGGGCGACCTCCTCGTAGGAGACGTTCTCGTCGTGCTCGCCGACGGCGGCCTTGGTGGCCGGGGTGAAGATCGGGGCGGGCAGCTCGCTGCCGTCGACCAGGCCCTCGGGCAGCGCGAGGCCGCAGACGGTGCGGGACGCGTCGTACTCGGCGAGGCCCGAGCCGGTGAGGTAGCCGCGGGCCACGGCCTCGACCGGGACCATCTGCAGCGACTTGCACACCAGGGTGCGGCCCGCCCAGTCGGCGGGGGCGCCGGCCGGCACGTCGGTGCTCAGCACATGGTTGGGGACCAGGTCGGCGAGCTGGTCGAACCACCACAGCGAGAGCTGCGTGAGGACGCGGCCCTTCTCGGGGATCTCGGTCGGCAGCACCCAGTCATAAGCGGACATGCGGTCGCTGGCGACCATCACGAGGTCGCCGGCCTCGTTCTGGTACAGGTCCCGCACCTTGCCGGTGTGCAGGTGCACCAGGCCCGGAACCTCGATCGGCTCGGGCTTTTCTACGAATCCGGACACGGTTCCTCCCCGTGGTTCTGTCCAACAGGGTTGATTGTCCCGTATCGGGCGCTGACCTTGGACTTGGGGTGTGCTGGGTGAGCTCAGTCACGCTTGCAGATGCGGTCCAGGAGGTTCGCGGTGGCGCGCTGGACGCGGGCGTCGACGTGGCCCGGGCGGTCCAGCGCCGGGGACCAGGCGAAGGTCCCGGAGGAGAAGACCAGGGCTCCGGAGGGGGCGCGGTACAGGGATGTCTCCTGGTGGCGGAGGGTGCCCTCACGGTCCGTGTAGGGGGAGTGGGCGAGCAGGATGCGCTCCTCGTGATCGGGCAGCGGGGCGCGCGGGAAGTAGCGGTCGGCCTCGCCGGCGACCAGGCCGTCGATCCCGTCGCCCTCGTGGGCGCCGGTGGCCTCCCACAGCCAGTGGTCGGCGTTGCGGACGATCAGGGGCTGGGGTTCGGGGACCTGGCCCGCGTACTGGATGCCGATCACTTCCTGCTCGGGGCGGTCGATCTCCCGCCACAGGACCGGGCGGCCGGGGCCCCTGCGCTTGCGGCAGGTGAGCAGGCGGTCCGGGACGCCGGACGGGGAGGAGGCCAACTCGACCTGCCAGTACATGGTGTTGGCGGAGAGGAAGACGAGGGAGGTGCCGTTCTCGCGGGCGAGCTCCACGGTGCGGCGCATGTTCGACGACCAGTACTCGTCGTGGCCGGGGAAGACGAGGCCGCGGTAGCGGGTGGGGTCGACGTGGCCGGCGTGCAGGTCGCGGGCGTCGGCGTAGGCGATGTCGTAGCCGTAGCGCTCGGCCCAGCGGATGAAGTCGTAGGCGTGGCCCACGTGCAGGGGCAGGCCCGCGCCCGCGTACGGGCGGTCGAAGGAGACGGTGGTGGCGGCGTCGGCCTCGCCGAGCAGCCGGCCCTCCTCGTCCCAGGCGTGGTAGAGGCTGGCGCCGGTGCGGCCGTCCTCGGGGTAGAGGTTGTAAGCCTGCCAGGTCACGTCGGGCAGCAGCAGGAGCAGGTCCGCGGGGTGGTTGTCGCGGACGGTGAAGGGGATGTGGGAGCGGTAGCCGTCGACGGTGGTCAGGACGGCGACGTACGCGCCGATGCTCCAGTACGAGGGGATCTGGAGCCGCCAGGACAGCCACCAGTGGTGGCAGGAGACCGTGCGGTCGGCGGTGAGCGGCGCGGGCTGGACGATGCCGGACAGCCGGGGGCTGGTGGTGATCTTGGCCGCGCCGTCGCCGCCGTAGTGGCCGATGCGGTAGATGTCGACGGCGAACTCCTGCGGCGGGTCCACGGTGATGTGGAAGTCGACCGCCTCGCCGGGCGCGACCGCGCCGGTGGAGATGAAGCCCTTGATCTGCCGGTGCACGTCGTCCGCGGAGCGCGGGCCGGCGCTTCGGGGGGCCGGGACCCGGGGGGCGTCCGACGTCGGCGGGTGCGCCTGACCGTCGACGTACCAGGGGACGACCTGGCCGGTGTCGTCGAAGTATGTGACGTTTCCGCGCAGCCAGGGGACGGGGCCCTGGCCGAAGGGGTCCGTCACGGCGTGCGCGAGTGCTCCCGACTCCCAGCGGCGGATCTGCTCCGACCCCATGGCCGTACCCCTCCCTCGTTCCCCCGTGGTGGTGCATCGAGCGTCGTGTGGTGTGTGGTGTGCGAGTGGGTCTGCGGTGCCCGGTGTGGTGCTCGTTGCTTGGGGTTTCGGTCGTACGGCGTGGGCTTTTGTACGGCTGTCGTATGTCGTAAGCCCTTGCCATATGCGCTATCGGTCCCAGCACATCACATTGCGCACGCATCCTGTCACTATTCGTTGCGAATTGGCCGAAAGTGGAACCGGGGGCTCCGGCCGCGTATGGCGTCCACAACCGTCTGGCCTGGGTTTGTACGGCCCGTCCGGCCCGACCGGGTGCGGTCGTCAGACCAGGCGCACGGGCTTCTCCGGGCGTATCCCCGACTCCACGAGCCAGGCGCGCAGGGGGCCCGGGTCGCCTTCCTCGATGAGGCTGAGGACGCGGGGGGTGAGATCGGCGGCCCGTGCGCCGTTGATCAGGAGGGTGGGGCCGTCCAGCCAGTCCAGGCCCGGGGTCGCGCCCGCGGTGTCCATCGCGGCGCAGCAGACCATCGCCGTGACGTGGTCGGTGAGCAACTCGCGTGAGGTGCGGGGCGGTTGGAGCGGGAAGAGGGGGAGCGCGCCCATGTCCAGAAGGGTGGTGTCCGGGGCAGGGGACGTCGCGGGCTCCGCGGGGGTCGCTGCCTCTTCCCGGGCTATTTCCGCGGTCAGCCCGGCGGCGAGGGCGGAACTGCGCTCGGTTTCCGGGTCGTCGGCGCCGGGGTGGTCGTCGGCCATGGCGGCGTAGGGGGGTTTGGGGGTTTTAGGGGGTTTGCGAGGATTGATGGCTGTGGGGGGCTTGGGCTGCTGTGGGGCGGGGGGTGGTTCAGGGGCCCGTTGCGCTGCTGTCGCCTCTTGCACTGCTGGGGGCTCTTGCGCTGCTGAGGGCTCGGGCGTCTCGTGCGATTCCGGGGGCCTGGGCGCGTCGTGCGCTTCTCCGGGCTCGGGCGTCTCGTGCGGTTCCCGGAGCCTGGGCGCCTCGTGCCGGTTGAGGGGCTCGGGGGTCGCGTGCGTGTTGAGGCCCTCGGGAGTCGCGTGCGTGTCGAGGGGCTCGGGGGTCGCGTGCCCGTTAAAGGGCTCGGGCGTCTCGTGCGTGCTGAGGGGCTCGGGCGTCTCGTGCGTGTTGAGGGGCCCGGGAGTCTCCGGGGTCGACAGGTGGTCCAGGACGCGGGCCAGGGTCGGGCCTTCGGTCTCCGGGGAGGTGTCACGGGTGGTGCGGCGGACGCCGAGGGCGTCGAGGACGCGGTGGAGGCGGGCCGCGTCGGTGCGCCACTTGCGGTCGACGACCTCCTCCGGATACGCCTGCCAGTCCACCGGGGACCAGTCCGGGCCGGCCTCGGCGGGGCCGCCGTGGAAGAGCCGGGCCGCGAGGAGCGAGGTGGCCTCGTCGATCAGGCCGGGCTCTTCGAGCAGGTCACAGGCGGGGCGCTCACCCAGCCGGGAGGCGAAGCCCTCGGCCAGCCGGTCCCGGCGGGACAGCTCGGTCAGCGCGGCGACCACGCCCGCGTCCAGCCGCGAGGGCCAGCGGCCCATCCGCCAGGCGGGCAGCGCGACCCGCGTGAGCAGCCGGTCCCAGCCCGCGTACGCCAGCCCGACCTGTTCCTGGGCGACGATCCGCAGTCCGTAATCCACAGCCTGTGCACGCTCGGCGGCCGCCGAGGCCACGCCCCGCTCCATCTCGGTGGCATGGTCCCGGCAACTGCGCAGCAGCATCCGTGCGACCCAGCCGATCCCCGCGCACACCGCCCGCGATCCCGGGCAGCGCCCGCGGGTCGAGGCGACGGCAACGGCCGCGTCCAGCCCCCGGACGAAGCGCCGGGCCTGGGCTATGTCCGGGTGCGCCGAGGGTCCCGTACCGGCGACGACCGGGGCGAGGACCGCGCGCAGTTCACCGACGCGCATCCACCACAGGAACGGGGAGCCGATGACGAGGACGGGCGCTGCGGGCGTACGACGATGGTGGCCGTGCGCACTTCCGCCGTGCAGGCCGTTGAGCCCGTCGTCCTCGCGGCTCTCGGCCGGGGGCGGGCCGTGCGCCTGGTGCGTGCGGTCCTCCAGCCAGCTGTCGCAGTCCGGGGTGAGCGCTATGGCGGACGGGGCGGGGACGTCGAGTCGGTCGGCGAGGTCGCGCACCAGCCGGTAGAGGTCCGGGGCCTGTTCCTCGGCGATCGGGACCGTGGGAGTTACGGCGGGGCGGGCGCGGGCGACGACCAGCGCGATGACCGCGGCGGCGATCAGGACGAGGACGGCGAACGGGGTGAGCACCCAGCGGGCGGCGTGCCAGCCCGGGCCGACCAGATGGCCGGTCGACGGGCCGGCGAGCAGCACCACGGCGAACGCCGCGGGGAGCAGGGCGACGGCCAGCGCGCGGCTGCGGATGCGCAGCACCGCGAGGGCCCGGGCGCGCGCGGCCTGCGCACCCGCCTCCACACCCATACCGGTCACGGCCGGACCTCACCCCCTCCGCGGTGTCCTGGCTGTCCGTACTGTCCTGGCTTTGCTCACTCCCCCACTGTGGCACCCGCCACTGACATCGCAATGCCGGTGGGCCAAGTGCCGGAACGCTTGCGCCGCACCCTAGTTGGGGCGTCGACCCACGTCAGCCGGATGGGGCATCGGTCACTCGATGGAATGGCTTTGGGGAGAGGTGGATGACGGACAGCGAGGATCAGGCCCCTGATCCTGAACAAAGTCCAGTCGCCGGGTTTTCCGGCTTCCGGCTTCCGGCTTCCGGCTTCCGGCTTCCGGCTTCCGGCTTCCGGCTTCCGGCTTCCGGCTTCCGGCTTCGAAAAGGGTCAGGCCCCGGTTCCTGAGACGGAATCGGGGCCTGTCCGGTTTATCGGGAGTGCGAGTTATTCGCCGGCTGCCTTCGCCGCGATGTCCGTGCGGTGCTGGGAGCCGTCGAGCTTGATGCGGGCGACCGCCCTGTACGCGCGGTCGCGGGCCTTGGTGAGGTCCTTGCCCGTCGCCGTCACCGACAGGACGCGGCCGCCAGCGCTGACGATCGCGCCGCCGTCCTGCTTGGTGCCGGCGTGCAGGACGTAGGCGTGCGGGGCGTCCTCGGCGGCCACCTCGTCGAGGCCGGTGATCGGGTCGCCGGTGCGCGGGGTGCCGGGGTAGTTGTGCGAGGCGACGACGACGGTGACCGCGGCCTCCTCGCTCCAGCGCAGGGGCTCCAGGTCGGCCAGATCGCCGTTGGCGGCGGCCAGCAGGACACCGGCCAGCGGGGTCTTCAGACGGGCCAGGACGACCTGCGTCTCCGGGTCGCCGAAGCGGGCGTTGAACTCGATGACCCGTACGCCCCGCGAGGTGATCGCGAGACCGGCGTAGAGCAGGCCGGAGAACGGGGTGCCGCGGCGGCGCATCTCGTCGACGGTCGGCTGGAGGACCGTCTCCATGACCTCCCCGACGAGCTTCGGGTCGGCCCAGGGGAGCGGGGAGTACGCGCCCATGCCGCCGGTGTTGGGGCCCTCGTCGCCGTCGAGCGCGCGCTTGAAGTCCTGGGCGGGCTGGAGCGGGAGGACCGTCTCGCCGTCGGTGATGGCGAAGAGGGAGACCTCGGGGCCGTCGAGGAACTCCTCGATGACGACGCGCTCGCAGGCGTTGGCGTGCGTCCTGGCCGCCTCGATGTCGGCGGTGACGACGACGCCCTTGCCCGCGGCGAGGCCGTCGTCCTTGACCACGTACGGGGCGCCGAAGGCGTCGAGGGCCTCGTCGACCTCGGCGGGCGTGGTGCACACGTAGGAGCGGGCTGTCGGGACGCCGGCTCCCGCCATCACGTCCTTCGCGAACGCCTTGGAGCCCTCGAGCTGCGCGGCCTCCCCGGAGGGACCGAAGACCGGGATGCCCGCCTCGCGCACGGCGTCGGCGACGCCGGCCACGAGGGGTGCCTCCGGGCCCACGACCACGAGGTCGGCGCCGAGGCGCTCGGCGAGCGCGGTCACGGCCGCGCCGTCCAGGGCGTCGACCTGGTGCAGCTCGGCGACCTCGGCGATGCCGGCGTTGCCGGGGGCGCAGTGCAGCGCGGTGACGTCGGGATCGAGGGACAGGGAACGGCACAGGGCGTGTTCGCGGGCACCGCTGCCGATGACGAGGACCTTCACGGGGGTCAGCCTAACGGGGTTCTTGTGCGGGCATCTGAAGGGGCCGTTCTGGCTGGGCTGGACGTTCCTCCAAGAGCCGACGGAACCTACCTCGCCGTGCCCCTGGGGGCTGCCGCCCCCAGACCTCCGCTTCGGCCCTGAACGGGCCTCGTCCTCAAACGCCGGACGGGCTGAAGAATGCGGGCCGGCGCCTCAAGAAGGAGGCCCCTGCGGCGAGGCGTCCTGCGCTCCCTACTCGTTCATGAACTCCTCGACCACCGTCGCTCCCAGCTCCCGCATGATCAGGTCGTGGCCCGACATCGCCGACTCGTTGAGGTCGGGGTCGTCGTCCTCGGGGATGTCGTCCTCGGGGGCGACCGGGGGTGGCGGCTCGGGAGCGGATGGTCTGGGCTGCTGGGGAGCCGGAGCCGCAGAGGATGCCGAAGGGGCCGGCGGCGGGGTGGGTGCCGAGGGGGTCGGCTGGGGGGCGGGCGGACGCTGGGCGGTCGTACCGCCGCCGTAGCCGCCGCTGTTGCCGCCACCGCCGTAGCCGCCGGGGCCGCCCGACGGCGGGGGAGTCGAGCCGCCGCCCGACGGGTCGATGATCGCCTCGATCTTCCACTGGACGCTGAACTGCTCGGCCAGTGCCTGCCGCAGTACTTCCTCGCTGCCGCTGCTCGCGAAGTTGTCGCGGGCTCCGGCGTTGACGAAGCCGAGTTGGAGGGTGGTGCCGTCGAAGCCGGCCACCTGGGCGTTCTGGCTGAGCAGGATCCAGGTGAAGCGGCGGCGGTTCTTGACCGCCTCCAGGATGTTCGGCCAGAGCATGCGGGGGTCGAGGCCGCCGCTGGGCGGGGCGTAGGCGGGTGCCGCGCCCGCGGCCGGGGCGGGTGCGGATGCCGCCGGCGGTGGGGTGGGCGCGGGGGTGCTGCCGGGTCCGGCCGGGGGCGTGGTCGGCTGGGCGCCACCGCCCGCCGGGGCCGCCGTGGGCCAGCCGCCGGGGCGTCGACCGCCGCCCGCGGGCGCGGCGGTGGGCCAGGCGCCGGGGGCGGGGGCGGAGGGGGGCGTCTGAGGGGGCTCCGCGGCCGGGGCCTGGGCCGGGGCAGGTGTGGGGGGCTGCGGGGCCGAGGGCTGAGCCGGGGGTGGAGCCTGTTCCGCCATGGGTGCGGGCTGTTGCCCCGCCGGGGTCGGGGCCGGGGTGGAGGGGCCCGTGGCTCGTACGGCCGCTCGGGCCGCGGCAGGGCCGCCGCCGGGGGGAACCGGCGGGGCCTGGGGAACGGCGGCGGGGGCCACGGCCGGTGCTCCGTGTGCGTCGGGGGCGGGGGCATAGCCCATCGCGGGGGTGCCGCCGCCTCCGGAGAAGTTCACGCCCCGCTCCAGGCGGTCGAGGCGGGCCATGACCGAGCGCTCGTCGCCGTAGGCGGCCGGCAGGAGCACGCGCGCGCAGATCAGTTCCAGCTGGAGGCGGGGCGAGGTGGCGCCCCGCATCTCCGTCAGCCCCTCGTTGACGAGGTCGGCGGCGCGGCTCAGTTCGGCGGCGCCGAAGGTGCCCGCCTGGGCCTGCATGCGCTCCAGGACGTCGGCGGGGGCGTCGAACAGGCCCTTCTCCACGGCGTCCGGAACGGCGGACAGGATCACCAGGTCCCGCAGCCGCTCCAGCAGGTCGGCGACGAAGCGGCGGGGGTCGTTGCCGCCTTCGATGATCCGGTCCACGACCTCGAAGGCCGCGGCGCCGTCACCGGTCACGAAGGCCTCCACGACCGAGTCGAGGAGCGAGCCGTCGGTGTAGCCGAGCAGGGAGGTGGCCATGGCATACGTCACACCCTCCTCCCCCGCTCCGGCGAGCAGCTGGTCCATGACGGACATGGAGTCACGCACCGAGCCGGCGCCCGCGCGCACGACGAGCGGCAGGACGCCTTCCTCGACGGCCATCTTCTCCCGGCCGCACACCTCGCCCAGGTACTCGCGCAGGGTGCCCGGCGGGACGAGCCGGAAGGGGTAGTGGTGGGTCCGCGACCGGATGGTCCCGATGACCTTCTCGGGCTCGGTGGTGGCGAAGATGAACTTCAGATGCTCCGGCGGCTCCTCGACGACCTTCAGCAGCGCGTTGAAGCCGGCCGACGTGACCATGTGGGCCTCGTCGATGATGTAGATCTTGTAGCGGCTGCTCGCGGGGCCGAAGAAGGCCTTCTCGCGCAGCTCACGGGCGTCGTCCACGCCACCGTGGGAGGCGGCGTCGATCTCGATGACGTCGATGGACCCCGGTCCGTTGCGAGCGAGGTCGCGGCAGGACTGGCACTCCCCGCAGGGGGTCGGCGTGGGGCCCTGCTCGCAGTTCAGACACCGCGCGAGAATGCGCGCGCTGGTCGTCTTGCCGCATCCGCGCGGACCGCTGAACAGGTACGCGTGATTGACCCGGTTGTTCCGCAGCGCCTGCTGCAACGGGTCGGTGACATGCTCCTGCCCGATGACCTCGGCGAACGACTCCGGGCGATAGCGGCGGTACAGCGCGAGAGACGACACGCATACGAGGTTATAGGCGCCCACTGACAACGCGGACCGCTCGGTTGCGGGGGCTTGCTCACGCCCGCGACGGCGGGATCCGGGCCGGGCCCGGCCCGGCGGGGCCCCGGGTACGAGAAGACCCCCCACGCACCCGCCAGAGCCAACCTACCCTTGCTGCCTTCCGGCCCTGGGGGAGTTCAGTCAGATAGCGCCGCGTGAGGGGCTGAGGCCCAGCGTACCTGATCGCCGGGGGGCCGAACGAGTTCGCTAGCACCCTCCAGCGTCATGTAATGTTTCCGGCGGAGGATTCGCCTAGAGGCCTAGGGCGCACGCTTGGAAAGCGTGTTGGGGGCAACCCCTCACGAGTTCGAATCTCGTATCCTCCGCCAGTGCCTCACCGGGCACGATGTCGAAGGGCCCCACCGTTCGCGGTGGGGCCCTTCGACGTTGTCCGTCTCAGTTTCCGTCTCAGTTCGTCTTCGGCGGCTCCCAGAGAGCGTCACCGACTTGCTGGGCGACTTTCCGCAGCAGCGTTCCAGTGACATGCATGTAGCGGGCGCGCATGCGGGCCGCTCCCCCGGGCTCCCAACCCATGATCGCGTCGACCACGACGTCCGGGACGCCGAGGATCAGAAGAACGGTCGCGGCGGTGTGGCGAGCGTCATGGAGACGGCCGTCTCGTACGCCCGCGTCCCGCAGCAGTCGCTTCCAGACGTGGAAGTCTGTGTTCGGGCTGAGGGGGCCGCCGGTCGGGGAGGCGAAGACGTATCCCTTGTGCTCCCAGTCGGTGCCGGCCTCGATTCGGTCCTTCTCCTGCTGCTCCTGGTGTTGGCGGAGGCGGTTGATCAGCGGGTCGGGCAGCCCGATCGTGCGACGCCCGGCGCGAGACTTGGTGGACTTGTGCTCTCGGCGGGTCTGCTGCTTCTGGGGGCAGTAGCCGGCTTTCGGGCCGCACGGGTTGTCTCCACAGCCGTGGGCGTACTTGGGACGGAGACGGTTCTTGCGGATGCGCACATATCCCGCGTCCAGGTCGACGTCTTCCCAGTGCAGCCCGAGTGCCTCCCCTGGCGGAGACCGAGCGCCAGGGCGACGACCCACCGAGCGCTGTTGCGGAGCTTGGCGGCCTCGACGAGCAGGCTTTGAACCTCCTCGATCGTGAACGGCTCGATGTCCTCTTCTTCGAGTCGCGGAGCCTTGGCGATCTCGGCCACGTTGGTGGCGACGTGGCCACGCCGCTTGGCCTCGCCGAGGGCGACGCGGATCGTCCGATGAGCGTGGTGGGCGGTGCCGGCGGAGTTCCCGGTCTCCTGCATCATCCGGTAGAAGCGCTCCAAGTGCTCGGGCTCCAGCTTGTCGAGCTTGTGAGCGCCCAGGCCGGGCACGAGATGCACGCGTACGTCGACCTCGTAGCCGTCGTACGTGTTCTCCGAGACGTACGGCTTGGCGATGTTCTCGACCCAGTGCCCAAGCCAGGCTTGGACGGTCCAGCTCTGGCCCGGTTTCCAGAGCTTCTTTTTTTCTCGTCTCGGGCCCGCTCCATTTCGCGGACGGCCCTGGTACGACCGAAAAAAATAACGTGCCAGGGTGTCCTGCCCAACCGAATCTTGAGCGCCCACTGTCGAAGTTTGACCGCGAGTTCAGCGGGCCCGTCCGAGGTGGCCGCCGAGAACGCCGTCGGCGAGTACTAGATGTCGATGGACTATTTGAGCGCATCGTCTCGCCGCCTTAGACGCCCATCCCAATGGAGAGTCGCAGAGTAGATTTCACCAGCTCGGGCAGGTTGCTGTGTCGGGCACCGATGTCTGCCCGTTCGGGTCCTAGCGTTGCCACATGACACAAGAGGATCCCGCACAAGCTCCCTCAGGGGCTTCGCGTCGCGCTCGTCTCCGTGCAAAGGCCAAGCGGTGGTGGCAGCGTCAGTCGACTGGCGTCAAAGGCGTGGTCTTCTCTGTGATCGGCGGTATCACCGTATTCGCCGTGACCGAGTGGCTAGGGCCAGCCACGGTTCACCTCTTTCAGCGCATCTTCGGCGAAGAACAACACGGACTAAGCATCGACGTCGAAGCACCTGTCGCGGCCGGGTTGAGCGGATGGGTTTTCGCAGGAAAGGCCTATGGCGAGCTTATGCCTCCGCCGACTAAGGTAGAACGCGAGAATCTGAACTCATGGGCGAAGGAGAACGGAGGCACAGCAGTTTCACAGAGCCTTTCGTTTGTCCTTCGCGGAAGGTCCGATAAAACCGTGGACGTCAAGCAGTTCGAGCCAGAAGTGATCTGCCGCGACAGTGTCGCAGGAGTGCACGTCTATGACGTCTACCACGTGTCCGTTATCCCTGGTAGTTCGACAACCCTGGAGGCTGATGCGAACCCCCCTGAAATTGTTTTTACAGACGACAATGGAAATCCGGTAAAATCCCCTAAATATCAAGTAGCGGAAGATGACAAGGAGGAAATCAGCCTCTCCGTAATTGCTACCTCGCACCGATGCATGTGGAGTGTCATTGTGCATTGGAGCATGGATGGCCAGCGACACGAGACGAGGGTCCCCGAAAAGGGCCGGTACGTAGTCACAGGCACCAATGCGGCTACCCAGCACCGGACAACCGACGGAGAGGTGATCCCAGACTACTAACGCTCATCGGCGTATTCGACACCCCGCTGGGTCTTCTCGGCTACGTGCGCCGCGCAAGGGCCTTGCCGCACGTGTAGAAGAGATCTGTGCGGAGGAGACGGGTGCCTGGGCTCAACGCCTCCCCCATCCCGCCATCCCGGGAACGAACCAGTAGCGACCGCGCCGAACTAGCCGACTTACTCCTGGTCGGTTCGGTCTGCTGCAGAGCGGCACGATCGAGAGGGTCAGCCCGTCTCAGTTTCCATCTCATTCAGCCCCGTTCACGGCCGTTCAGGCGAGACCCGAGGCTGTCCTCGTACCGGTGGGCCAGCCACCCATGAACGCAGGTGCACGTCCCTGCACGCACCAAAGCACCCCAGCAACACAGTTGGAAAGCGTGTCGGGGACAACCCTCACGAGTTCGTCGTATCCCCCGCCGGCCGCCCAGAGGGTCGGACCGCGAAAGTGGTCCGGCCCTCTGGCGTTCCCGCCTTGAAACGGGCCCGGATCAGCTGTTTCCAGCGGGTCAGAGGTAGCGGCGAATGGGCCTGACCGCGGCCTCGCGGGCGCGTTGGAGCGGGGAGCGTTTCTTCCAGCGGCCGGACCGCATGCGTTCGCTGGCGGCGACGTCCGTGTCGAAATGGGCGTCGATCGTGGCCGTGAAGTCGTGGTCCAGGACGGCGAGCATGACTTCCTCGTCGTGGTCGAGGGAGCGCCGGTTGAAGTTGGTCGAGCCGACGAGGGCCGCCGTGCGGTCCACGGTGATGACCTTCGCGTGCATCATGGTCGGCTGGTACTGGTAGATCTTCACCCCGCAGCCGAGCAGGTCCTCGTAGAAGCGCTGTCCGGCCAGTTGGCAGACCCGCTTGTCGGTGTGCGGTCCGGGCAGCAAGATCTCCACCTCCACCCCGCGGCGGGCGGCGGCGCACAGCAATTCGATGAAGTGGGCGTCCGGGGAGAAATAGGCCGTGGCCAGACGGAGCCGCTCCTCGGCGGACTCGATGATCACCCGGATCAGGGTCTGCATGTCCTGCCAGCCGAAGCTGGCCGAACCGCGCACCACCTGCACCACCGCGTCGCCCTGCGGGCTGTGCAGGGTGAACCGGTCCCGGTCGTCGAAGAGTTCGTCGTGGCACTCCGCCCAGTTCTGCGCGAAGGCGGCCGCGATGCCGTCCACGGCGGGTCCGCGCACCTCGACGTGGGTGTCCCGCCACTCCTGTGGATTGCGGGCGTCGCCGCACCACTCCTCGGCGATGCCCACACCACCGGTGAACGCCACCTGCTCGTCCACGACGAGGACCTTGCGGTGGCAGCGGTGGTTCTGCTTGAGCAGCGACAGGTAGAGCGGTTTGCGGAACCAGGCCACCTGCACGCCCGCCCGCCCCATCTCCACCAGCAGGTCCTTGTCGATCAGCCGGCTGCCGAAGCCGTCCAGCAGCAGCCGTACCCGGATCCCCGCCCGGGCCCGGTCCGCCAGCGCGTGCGCGAATTCGCGGGCGATGGCGCCCTTCCAGTACACGAACGTCATCATGTCCACCGTGTGCTCGGCGGAGCGGATGGCGTCGAGCATCGCGGGGAAGATCTCGTCACCGTTGCGCAGGGCCACGAGCGCGTTGCCCTCGGTGGCCGCGATGCCGATGAGGCGCTCCAGCCTGCGTCGTATGCGCACGGCACGCTCGGCGGGGGTTCTGCCGCGGTCCAGGTGATCCGCGGGCTCCGCCATGTCCTGAGTGGTGGTCATCCTGTCCTCCCCCTCGGCCCCCTCGGCCGACCCTCGCGATCGTCGGGTCCGGGCCGACAGAGCGCCGTTTACCCCGTTCCTCGCCGCACACGCTCCGGGGCCTCGGGAGTCAGGCGAGCGTCTCGCGTGCGGCGGCGATGATGGCGCGGGCGCGGGGGAAGTCGCGGAGTTGTTCCGCCAGCAGGTCCAGGGCCGGCAGCAGCGAGCGGGCCGGGACACCGCGGGCGGTCAGGATCTCGCCGGTCCAGGTGAGGAAGTGGGTGAAGAGGTCCTCGTCGTCCACGTACAGGGCCGCGGCCAGGAACTCCACGATGTGGGCGAGGTCCTCGGCGGTGCGTTCACGCTGATCGTCGTCATAGCCGCGCATGGCGGGGAAGCGCTGTTCCAGGCCCTGGAGGGTCTCGCGGACCAGGGTGCGGGAGGTCCGGGTGACCAGGGTGAATTCCTGGTCGGACAGATGCGGCAGATCGTCGATGGCCTGGTGGGGTGCCCTCGGCCGGGGCAGGGGGCCGGCGGCGAGCCGGTCGGCGGCGGCGCGGGCCTCGGGCGCCCAGGCGTCGGCACCCAGTTGACGGGCCCAGCGGCCGTCGGCGCCGAACGCGAGGCCGCCGACCATCACCGGCGTACCGACCGCCTGGACGGCGGTGATCGCTGCGTGCGCCATCGGCAGGCGGGTGGACAGGGCGGCGGACAGGCACACCGTGTCCGCCCCGGTGCGATGGACATGGCTGACCAGGTGGGCGGTGGGCACCTGGGCGCCGAGGTAGCCGACCTGCCAGCCGCGCAGCCGCAGCGTCTCGGCGAGCAGGCGAGCGGGCAGCGCGTGCCATTCCTTGTCCACGCAGGCGACCGTCACCCGGCCGAGGAACGTCGCGGGGCGGTCGGCGGACAGGGCGGCGATGACGCGGTCGTTGATGGCGGTGGCGGCGTGCTCCTCGACGACGCTCATGCGGTTGGCGGCCCACTCGGCGCCCACCCTGTGCTGGACCGCGCCGATGACCTCCAGCAGCACCGTCTCCGCGTCCAGTCCGGCCGCCAGGGCGTCGCCGATGACGTCGAGTGCGCCGTGCTCGTCGGCCGCCCGGACGCTGGTCCAGAGCTTGTCCGCCCAGGCCACGGCCCGCTCGTCGTGCCGTTCCGAGGCGAGCCGGGAGCCGATGTGGTGCCGCGCGGGCTCCTCGTCGCGGTGCGGGGCGGAGGTGGTCGTCATGCGGTACGTCTGCCCGGAGTCGCCCCGTCCACAGCACTGACGGGAGCGGCACCGTTGGGTGCGGTGATGGCGAGGACGGCGATGTCGTCGTGCCGGCCGTCGCCGATCCATGCGTCGGCCAGCATCTGGATCCGTTCGACGACGGCCTCGGCGGGCATGCCGGCGCACTCGGCGAACGCCCGCTTCAGGCGCCGCTCCCCGAACATGGCGTCCCCCAGCGGCCCTCCCTTCGCCTCGGTGACGCCGTCGGTGTACAGCAGGCAGGTCTCCCCCGGCGCGAGCCGGACCTCGGCGGAGCGGGAGTCGATCGTCGGCAGCGCGCCGATCAGGGTGCCGGCGGTGTCGGCCTCCTCCACGGTGCCGTCCCGGCGCACGATCAGCGGTGGCGGGTGGCCGGCGGCGGTGACCCGCAGCACCACGTCACGCCCCTCCCGGTGGGTCGAGGCGAGCACGAGCGTGGCGAAGCGGATGGTGCCGCTGCCCAGCAGGGCGTTGTTCAGCAACCGCAGCAGCCTGGCGTGGTCGTCGGCCATCGGCAGCAGGGCCTGCACCGTGTTGCGGATCTTGCCCGTGATCACGGCGGCCTCCAGGCCCTTGCCTGCCACGTCGCCCAGGACGGCGAGGGTCTCGGGGCAGTCCTCGCTCGGCGGGTGGACGTCGTAGAAGTCCCCGCCGATGCGGTCGGTGTCGACGCTGGCCCGGTAGCCGCCGGCGAACGCCACCCCCTCGACCTGACGCAGCGACGGCGGCAGGAGGTCCCTCATGAGGATGTCGGTGATGGTGTTCTGCTCGGCATAGAGCCATGCGGCCGACATCGCCGCGCCGGCCCGGGCGGCGAAGAGTCCGGCGAAGGCCTCCTCCGACTCGCTGAAACGCCGCTGCCGCTCCCGGCGCAGCAGCACCAGCGCGCCGGCCGCGACTCCGTGACCCGGCAGGGGTGTGACGACCAGCGAACCGACCTCGCCGAACCCTTCGGGGATCAGCCAGTCGGACGCGGCGGCGGGGTCGATCCACCGCGAGGGCACCGGGGGGAAGCCGCGCAGCGCCTCGGCCAGTCCTGGCACCGCCTCGGCCTGGGCGGGGATCGTGGTCCGCGTGATGCGGCCCTCGTGGTCGCACATGACCGCCGGCAGTTTCCCGGACCTGGTGGGGGAGATGACCAGGGCGGCGTCGGCCAGATGCTCGGCGGCCAGACTCGCGGTGATCTCCATGCAGCGGTCGAGGTTCAGCGACGCGAGCAGGGCCGTCGAGGCTTCGGTGAGGAACCTCGCCCGCTCGCGTTCGGCCTTCAGCTCCTCCGTGGCCGCCCGGTAGGCGGTCTCCTCCACGAGCCACCACGCCGTGTCCCCGCCGGGGAGCAGGGACGGGTGCGCGGAGAAGGAGCGGCTGCCCACCGTGCCGGTGGCCGGCACGGCGTCCGGAGCACGCTGTACGGCGGCGAGCCACTCCGGGGACGGCAGGGGCTGCTCGGTGCGGGCGTCGGGGAGAAGCGTCAGGGCCGCTTCATTGAGTTCCACCACCCGCCCGGCAGGATCCACGACCACCACCGGGTAAGGGGCGGTGGCGGCGGTCACCACGCTTGTGGCGCCGGGGCGGGCGTCATCCAGTGAAGTCATGAACGGGGGCCCGGTGCTCGGGCCCTCCACTTCACACGACGAAAGGTTGTCATCGGGCAAACATCCCTCACGTGTGTGCCGCTCTGCAACCGCCCGCCGCCCTGCCTCCGTTCGAGTGCACAGTTTCTTCACGGAAACGACCGGGCCGAACGACCGGGGCCGCTCGGCGGCGCACCTCCCCGCCCGCCCCCACCTCAGCCGATGGCCGCCGGCATGGACCGCACGTCGTACCCGAGGCGGATCGTGTCCCCGGTGGCGGGGTCGGACAGCTCCACGCTCCAGCCGTCGCCGAACTGGTCGACGCCCGGCGTCATCGGGATCGTGCCGGAGATCAGGACCGTGCCGGGTGTGAGCGCGTCTCGTGAGCGCAGGACGTCGATCCAGTAGGCGGGGGCGAGGAGCTCGGCGAGGGTGCCGTGCTGGATCTCCGTCGAGGTGTCGCCGTGGGTGACCCAGGCGCGCAGGGTGAGTGCGTCGAGGCGGGACTCCACGTCGGCGAGGCGCCAGGCGCGGCGGGCGAGGACGTCGGGGCCGGCGTTCTTGCTCCAGGCCACGCCGTGCACCTCCAGGTCACGGTCGGTGTGGTCGCAGGCGGCGGTCAACAGGAGTTCGCCGCCGTCCGCCACGACGAGCGCCCACTCGGCCTCGCCTGAGGTGTGCCCGTGCTGGGCGTGGACCCGGTCGGTCTGCTGGGCGAGGTAGGGGGAGACGGGATACAGGGCAGGCGTCACGGACGGGCCGGGGACGCCCAGCTCGGCGAGTTCCGCGACGTGCGCGGCGACGTCCTCCTGGCTGCGTCCGGCGTACCCGGCGTTGAGTACCTGGACGACGTCGACCTGGCGCGTCGATCCGTCGGGCAGTTCGAAGGTCAGCACGGCCATGTGGGCACTCCAAGGGGTCGGGTCCGCAGAGCGGGTCCGCGGTCAAAGTTCTCACGCAGAGGGCTTGCGCATACGACCTGTATACAAGAAGTATGCCGGAAGGTCGATGTCCCCCGACGTCCCCGAGCAAGGATGGGAACCATGTCCGACACCCCGAAGGACGACGTGAACGCGTCCGATCGGCACTCCGGCGTCCGCCGGGCCTTCGTCGCGAGCCTGACCGGCACGGCGCTGGAGTGGTACGACTTCGCCGTCTACTCCGCGGCCGCGGCCCTGGTCTTCGGCGACCTGTTCTTCCCCTCGGAGGACCCGCTCACCGGCACGCTCCTGGCGTTCTCCACCTACGCGGTCGGCTATGTGTCGCGCCCCCTCGGCGGGTTCGTCTTCGGTCGCCTCGGTGATGTGATCGGCCGCAAGAAGGTGCTGATCGCCACGCTGGTCCTCATCGGCGCGGCGACGTTCCTGATCGGCGTCCTGCCCGCGTACTCGACGGCAGGCGTGGCCGCCCCGATCGCCCTGGTCGTGCTGCGCTTCGCGCAGGGCGTCGGCGTCGGCGGCGAGTGGGGCGGTGCCGTACTGCTGTCCAGCGAGTTCGGGGATCCACGGCGCCGCGGCTTCTACGCCTCCGCCGCGCAGGTCGGCCCGCCGGCCGGAAACCTGCTGGCCAACGGCGTGCTGGCCGCCCTCGGCGCGCTGCTGACCGAGGCGCAGTTCGAGTCGTGGGGCTGGCGCGTGGCGTTCCTGTTCTCCGGCGTGCTCGTCGCGTTCGGGCTGTGGATCCGGGCGAAGCTGGAGGAGACCCCGGTCTTCAAGGCGATGGAGGCCGAGCGCTCCCGGCCCGAGGCGCCGATCCGCGAGGTGTTCACCACCCAGCCCCGCGCCCTGGCGGCCTCGATCCTGTGCCGGGTCGGCCCCGACGTGCTGTACGCCATGTTCACCGTCTTCGTCCTGACGTACGCCACCGAGGAACTCGGCATGTCACGCGGTTCCGCCCTCGCGGCCGTGCTCATCGGCTCCTCGATCCAGGTCTTCCTCATGCCGCTGGCCGGCGCACTGTCCGACCGGGTCAACCGCCGGCTGCTGTACGGCGGTGCCGCGGTGGCCGCAGGTGTGTGGCCCTTCGTGTTCTTCCCGATGGTCGGCGGCGGCACCTGGCTGCCCCTCGCCACCGGAGTCGTCGTGGGCCTGGTGATCCACTGCTGCCTGTACGGCCCGCAGGCCGCCTTCATCACCGAACAGTTCGAGCCCCGGCTGCGCTCCACCGGTTCGTCCCTGGCCTACACCCTGGCCGGCATCATCGGCGGCGCCATCGCCCCGCTGCTGTTCACCAGCCTGCTGAGCGCCTACGGCAGTTGGGCGCCGCTGGCCGTGTACATCGCCCTCGCCTCGGCCGTCTCCCTCGTCGGCGTCTGGCTGGGGCGCGACCCCGAGGCCGCGGTCGACGAGGACGCCGCCCTCGCCGCCCCGAAGGCGCCGCACACCGCGGACGCCGCCCCCACCCGCTTCTGAGGAGGACCGCAACGTGCGAATCGCCCTGAGCCAGCTCACCACCGGACCCGACCCCGGGAAGAACCTCCTGCTCGTCGAGGAATGGACACGGCGCGCGGCGGACGCCGGAGCCCGCGTCGTCGTCTTCCCGGAGGCGTCGATGGCCTGCTTCGGCACGCCACTGGCACCGCTCGCCGAGCCCCTCGACGGACCGTGGGCCGACGGCGTGCGGCGGATCGCCCGCGACGCAGGCACCGTCGTCGTGGCCGGCATGTTCACCCCGGCCGCCGGGGGGCGGGTGGCCAACACCCTGCTCGCCACCGGGCCCGGGGTCGAGGCGTCGTACGACAAGATCCATCTGTACGACGCCTTCGGCTTCCGCGAGTCCGACACCGTCGCCGCGGGTTCGGCCCCGACGGTCATCGAGGTGGACGGCGTACGGCTGGGCCTGGCCACCTGCTACGACGTCCGTTTCCCGGAGCTGTTCCGGGCACATGCCGACGCCGGCGCCGTGGCCACGCTGCTGGCCGCCTCCTGGGGCGCGGGGCCGGGCAAGCCTGAGCAGTGGGAGCTGCTGGTGCGGGCCCGCGCACTGGACGCCACGGTGTGGCTCGCCGCCGTCGACCAGGCCGACCCCGGCGCGGGCGGCGGCCCGGGTTCCGCCCCGACGGGCATCGGGCACAGCCTCGTCGCCGGACCCGACGGGACCGTGCGGCACGCTCTGGGCGCCGAGCCCGAGCTGCTGGTGGCGGACCTGGACACCGACGAGGTCGCCGCCGTACGGCAGCGGACCTCCGTGCTGGCCAACAGGCGCCCCGAGGTGTGGCGATGAGCAAGCCCGAGCTGGAGTTCCACCTCCCCGACGAACCTTGGCGGACCCCGGCCGGCGCAGGGCCCGGCGTCGAGGAGCGGGTCCTGGCCGAGGATCCCGAGAGCGGATCCCGTACCGCGCTGGTGCGCTGGGCGCCGGGCACCGACACCTCCGCGGACGGGGTGAGCCGCCACGCCTTCTGGGAGGAGGTCTACCTCGTCGAGGGAGCGATGCACGACCTGACGCTCGAGAAGACCTTCGTCGCCGGGATGTACGCATGCCGCCCGCCCGGGATGCCGCACGGCCCCTGGTCGTCCCGGGACGGCGTCACCATGCTGGTGATCACCTATGCCGCGCGCTAACCGGCGAGCAGCACCTTGAGCGTCGACTCCAGGTGGTGGTCGATGGCGGCCCACGCGGCCTGCGCGTCACCGGCCTCCAGTGCGTCCAGGATGGCCTCGTGCTCCTCCAGCACCGCTTCCTGGCGTCCCTGCTGGTTGAAGAGAGCGACCACTCCGGCACGGACCTGGCGGCTGCGCAGGCCCTCGTAGTGCCGGTCGAGGAGGGCGTTGCCGACGGCGGACACCAGCACGGCGTGGAAGCGGTGGTCCACGGCGATGAACTCCCGCGCCTGGTCGGCGCGGGTGAGCCCGCGCTGGCGCTCCAGCAGCGACCGCAGCTCGGCCACCGGCGCTCCGCCACCGGCCACGAGCTGCTGGGCGGCGTACCGCTCGACGATGCCCCGCAGCTCCATGAGCTCGCGGATCTCCCGTCCCGTCAGCGCGGACACCCGGGCGCCCCGCTTGGGCACCAGCTCGACCAGGTCCTCGGCGGCGAGCTGGAGCAGCGCCTCTCGGACGGGAGTGCGGGAGACGCCGATACGGTCCGCGAGCTCCTGCTCCGAGAGGAAGGCGCCCTGCATCCCCGGATCAGTCAGCACCGTGTCCTTGAGATAGGCGTACGCCTTCTCGCGACCGGACGTCATCGCAACCCCCAGTTTTCGTATACACCTTGTATACGAAGGTTATCAGCTCGCAAAATCCCAGGTCAGTGGCGTGACCTGGTTGTTACCTGATGATCTGTGCCGACAGCCACAGCAACTCGGCCGAACCTGGGCTCATACTGAGCCATGACAAAGCCTGCGGCACCGAAGCGTCACCTTCCCACGAGCCCCTTCAAGGCCCCGGTCACACCGGCTCCCAAACACTTCGCGGTGGGCGATCAGGTCACACATGACGTGTACGGCCTCGGCCGCGTGATCGGCATCGAGGACGGAATCGCGGCTCTCGTGGATTTCGGCTCGGCGCAGAGGCGGATGCTGAGCCCGTACGCCAAGATGACCAAGTTGTAGGACCACCGTGCCCGATCAGGGCATGCCAGGTCCCGTCCGGGACCTGTACCGAAAGAGAGACCTCTCATCGAACCGACTTCGCTGTTCTCCGCCGTGGAGGGGCAACCCCGCCGTTCCGTCGCGGCATCGCCGCCTCCGGCCACAAACCCCTTCCAGGCCCCGGACTTCGGGGTGGACGAGACTTTCCTGCCCGAGGAAGTAGAGGAGCCCGCCCCGGGCCCGCGCTCGGCGCGACCCAGGGCCGCCTAGCTCCACGAGCGACGGCAGCATCGCCGACCGACCTCGGGCCAGAGGGCCGGACCGCAAGAGCGGTCCGGCCCTCTGGCGTCAGACCAGTTCGGGCTGCGGTTTCGGCTGTGGGGTGAGGGTGGGCCTCGGGTCCCACTGCGTTGTCGTGCGGATGAAGGCCGCGATGACCGACGTCATCGCCAGGATGAGGAGGGGGCCGGCGAGCCAGGGGTGGTCGGCCATCTGGGTCGGCAGGTAGCGGTAGGACGTCAGCAGGGCCGCGAAGACCACGGTGCCGTGGGTGACCAGGCGGGTCGCCTGGCGGTCCCAGCCGCGGGCCTGGGCGCGCAGGGCCGCCTCGATGGTGAGGGTGAAGACGACGCCGGCGACCAGGTCGACGCCGTAGTGGTAGCCGAAGCCCAGGGTGGCGCCGATGGTGGCGAGCAGCCAGAAGGTGCCGGCGAAGCGCAGGAACCGCGGGCCCGTGCGGGTGTGGACGAAGATCGCGGTCGCCCAGGCCGTGTGCAGGCTGGGCATGCAGTTGCGGGGGGTGATCCCGTCGAACGGCATCGCCTGCGGGGTGATCAGCGGAGGTGCCGTCTCCGGCCACAGGTTGACCGCCGCCCACTGGCCGCCGTCGGCGCCGTAGGCGAAGATCGGGCCGACGACCGGGAAGATCATGTAGATCGCCGGGCCGAGGAGGCCGATCGTCAGGAAGGTGCGCACCAGGTGGTGGCGCGGGAAGCGGCGCTCGGTGGCCACGTTGCGGAGCTGGTACAGGGCGGCGCACACCGCGGCCACCGCCAGCTGGACGTACACCCAGTCCAGGACGTGGGAGCCGACCGGGCCGGTGGCCCGCACGAGCCGGCCGACCAGCCAGGACGGGTTGCCGAGCGCGTGGTCGGCGGTCGCCACGTACTGGTCGAGCACCGTGTAGCGGGTCTTCGACGTGATCAGCAGCCAGGTGTCGCCGGTCTTGCGGCCGGCCACCAGCAGCAGGGCGAGGCCCACGCCCTTCAGCAGCAGGATTCGCTCCCGGCCGGTGCGGCGGGTGACGGCGAGGACGGCGCAGCCCAGGACGACCAGCAGCGCGCCGTTGCCGAAGGGGTGCCCGTCGGGGACTCTGACACCGGTTCCGGAGATCCAGCGCACGAGCACGATGACGAGGTCGATGCCTATCGCGGTGCCGGCCGCGATGAGGCGCTCGCGCCAGGTGAGGACCACCATCATCAATGCCATGCCCGCATAGAGCAGAAAGCCTGATTTGGGCGGGAATATCACCTCTCGCATTTGATTGGTGATCGGTCCCGGTACGCCGTAGCGTCGCGCGGCGATCTCCAGCGCGATGAGGAATCCGAGGCCCACCAGGGCCGCCGTGCCCCACAGCACCACCCGCGGCCGGAGCCACGTGGCGGACGTAGTCCTGGGTCTTATTCGCGAGAGCACCCGCGACGCTATAGATATCAATTGATTTGGCCGTTTTGTCGGATAGGTGAGGATATTGAATCGTCAATCAGTTCGATCATGCTATCCGAGTTGCGCACGAGAGTTCCCCTGGTTACGGCAAGGAAAATTCGAGAACGGAATTCCGGTCAGCGCCTCTTGAATTCCACCGGGCCCGCGTTCATCTCGATGGTGCCGTCGGTGTGGAGGACCGGACGGCGTTCGGTCATGCGGGCGCTGTAGGCCTCGATGTGCTGGATGGCCGCGCCGTCGGGTGAGGTGAAGTCGACCAGGGCGATGGCCACCCAATACCGGGTCTTGGTGTTCTCGAAGAGGGGCACCGTGACGGTCGAGCCGCGGTCGTCGGTGACCACGACCTTCGCGCCGAAGCTGCGGAAGGAGCCGAAGCCGTTGCTGAGCGCGGAGTAGGCGCACAGCAGGACGTAGCCCTGCTCGTCGGGGCGCACGATCCGGAGCGTCTCGCGGCCGGGGACCCTGGAGTCGCCGTCGAGGTGGACGAACGGGCGATTCCTCAGGGAGCCCAGGCGCTTGTAGTAGACGACGTCGGCGCCCTTGCCCTTCTTCGCCGTGCCCTCGTCGGGCGCGGCGGCCGAGCCCTTCTTCCGGGTGCGCAGCGAACCGGGCGGCTGCTCGCCGCGCACCGCCTTGGACGCCGGCACGAACAGGGCGTAGAGGTCGAGGTCGGCGCCCTTCTTGCGGCGCTGGTCGCTGCCGCCGTCCCACTCCAGGGTCGCCGTGACCACCAGCTCGCGGTCCGCCTTGTCCAGGCTCATCGAGACCTGGCTGCCCTTGTCGAGGCTGATGGTGCCGAGCGGCGGCTTGCGCAGGCTCATCGGCGGCGCGGCGGTCACCGTCGGCGCCTGCGTCCCCGCCTCGGGTGCCTCCCGACGCTGCCCGGGTTCCTCGGCCGGCTCCTGGGCCACGTCGATGCCGAAGTCCGTCGCCAGCCCGGCCAGGCCGTTCGCGTACCCCTGGCCGATGGCCCGCAGCTTCCAGCCCTCGCCCCTGCGGTAGAGCTCCACCAGCACTACGGCGCGTTCGCCGTCGGTGAGGGCCGGCGGGCGGAAGTGGACGGGGTCGGCGCCCGGTCGGGAGGCGCGGATCAGTACGTCCTTCACCTCGCGGAAGGTGCGGCTCGCGTCGTCGGGGTCGCAGCTGCCGACCAGGACCACCCGGTCCACGTCGGCCGGCAGCGCGGCCGGGTCCACCTCGATGCGCTCGCCGCCCGCCGCGTCGGCGGCGACGTGCCGTACCGCGTCGGACTCGGCGGACGGCTGGTTGTAGAAGACCAGGTCGTCGTCGGACCGGACCTTGCCGTCCGCCGCCACCAGCAGGGCGCTGAGGTCGACCGTGCCGCCCACGGCGTGCAGTTCGGCGACCACGGGCCCGGGGCCCATCGCGATGTTCCCGCCCTTGCTCAGTTCCGGCATGCCGCCCACCCCTCGAAAAATCCCCCACCTCTTTCACGCCACCCTGTCACACCGGGCCCGGAACGAAAGGGTGTTCGCCTGCGAGGGGCGGGCGTGCCCTCAGCGCGGTTCGCGCACCACCGCCGTCTCCCCCGCGGGCACCCCGACCGAGCCCGGCGCCGGCTTGCCGGTCAGCAGTTCCGTGGCGTTCGGGGCCACCGTGACCTCGGCAGGGACATCGGTGTGGTTGATGAGGAAGAGGTAGTCGGCGTCCGGGCCGCGCCGCAGGACCGCCTCCACTCCGGGAGCGGTCTCGCGCACCGGCCGCACCCCGGCCTCGGTGCGGATGCGGTCCAGGAGAGCTGCGAGGGTCGGCTCGTCGAGCAGCGTGGCCAGGTACCAGCTCGTTCCGGCGCCGAGACGGTGACGTGTCACCGCCGGGAATCCGGCCAGCGGACCGGTCGTGTACGACTCGACGGGCTCGGCGCCGGACAGCCGTACCCGTTCCGACCACAGCGTTCCGGTGCCGCCGCCGCTCAGGCCCACCGACTCGCCGGGCAGCAGCGGGAACAGTTCGTCGGTCCGCACGCCGAGCGCCTCGCGGAACGCTCCCGGGTAACCGCCCAGCCGGACATGGCAGTTCTCGTCGACCGCGCCGCTGTGGAAGCCGACGGCGAGGGTGCCGCCGCGCTCCGCGAAGCCGGTGAGGTTGGCCGCGCCCGCGTCGTCCACCAGGTACAGGCTCGGGGCCAGCACCAGGCGGTACGGCGACAGATCGGCGTCCGGGCGCACGAAGTCCACCGCCACGCCGGCCCGCCACAGCGGCTCGTACCAGGCGCGGACCAGGTCCTGGAAGCGCAGTTCGGCGCTCGGCTGGGAGGGGAGCTCCATGGCCCAGCGGGCGTTCCAGTCCCAGACGACGGCCACTTCGGCCGTGCCGACGCTGCCGCGCACCTCGGCCAGCGCCTTCAGGTCGGCGCCGAGCCGGACCACGTCCTGCCAGATGCCGCTGTCGGTGCCGGCGTGCGGCAGCATCGCCGAGTGCCACTGCTCGGCGCCCGCCTTCGCCGCCCGCCACTGGAAGTACGCGATGCCGTCCGCGCCCCGGGCGACATGGGCGAGCGCGTTGCGCCGCATCTCGCCCGGGGCCTTCGCCCTGTTCACCGGCTGCCAGTTGACCGCGCCCGTCGAGTGCTCCATCAGCAGCCACGGGCCGCCCGCGAGGGAGCGGACCAGATCGCCGCTGAGCGCGATGTCGATCTCCGACTCGGGGTCGGCCGACTGGAGGTAGTGGTCGTTGGAGACGACGTCCAGCTTCGGGGCCCAGCGCCAGTAGTCCAGCGCGTCGAAGTTGTACATCACCATGAAGTTGGTGGTGGCGGGGATCTCCGGGGCCGCCTGAAGCAGCACCCGGCGCTCCGCCTCGTACAGCGAGAGCAGTTCGTCGCTTGAGAAGCGGCGCCAGTCGAGCTGCTGGGTGGGGTTCGGGACGGCGCCGGTGGGGCGGGGCGGCAGGATCTCGTCCCAGTCGTAGTACCACTGGCTCCAGAAGCGGGTACCCCAGGCGTCGTTGAGGGCGTCCAGGTCGTCCGCGTAGCGCCTGCGCAGCCAGCGCCGGAACGCGGCCGCGCTCTCGTCGCAGTAGCACTCGGCGTTGTGGCAGCCGTACTCGTTGTGGACGTGCCACATCGCCAGCGCCGGGTGGTCCGCGTACCGCCGGGCCAGCTCACCGGCCATCCGCAGGGCCGCCTGACGGTAGGCCGGGCTCGACGGGCAGAACGTCTGGCGGCTGCCGTACGACAGTCCCCTGCCGTCCTTGTCGACGGGCAGTGCCTCGGGGTGGGCGCGGAAGAACCACGCCGGGGGCGCCGCGGTCGGGGTCGCGAGGTCGGCCGCGATGCCGTGGCCGTGCAGCAGGTCGAGGACGCGGTCCAGGAGGGAGAAGTCGTAGGTGCCCTCGCTCGGTTCGAGCAGCGCCCAGGAGAAGATGCCGACGCTGACCATGGTCACCCCGGCCTCGCGCATCAGGCGCATGTCCTCGGCCCAGACCTCCTCGGGCCACTGCTCGGGGTTGTAGTCGCCGCCGTAGGCGATGCCGGGGAGGGACAGTTCGCGCTTCATCGGGCGGCTCCTCCGAGGAGTCGGCGGGTGGTGGCCACGCCCCACTCGTCCAGGGACAGCAGGCGGTCGCTGGAGGCCATCAGGCCGCCGGTCGCCTCGACATGCGCGGCCCACCGCTCACGGGTCTCGACGGCCGGGCGGGCCATCAGGCAGTCGGGGTCGTTGATCCAGAGGCGGCCGTGCTGCCACTGGCGGCCGGTACCGGTGAACTCGGCCGGATCCTGGCCGGGCTGGCTGTGGTCGTCGGCCTCCGGGCGGCGGTGCGGGGCCGTGTCGGGGCTGACCCGCATCGCGTCGAACAGCCCGAGGGAGGGCAGCATCGGCGCTCCGCAGCCCAGCAGGTAGGCGTCCGCGCCGATCGCCTCACGGATCAGCCGGATGCCGTCCCGGTACGCAGTCAGCGCGTCCGTCTCCGTGTCGTGCCGCACGCCGTCCAGGGCGCCCGCGTACAGGAAGTCGACCTTGAAGTAGTCGTAGCCCTCGGCGCGCAGCGTCCGGAAGACCTCCGTCAGACATGCCGCCGCCCCGGGGTGGGTGGTGTCCAGGACGCGCAGGTCGTGGCCCCAGTTGCGGCCGGCGTGCGCGAAGTCGCCGTTCTCGGCCCGCACCAGCCACTCCGGGTGCTCGGCGGCCAGGTCGCTCGCCGGGTCGACCAGGAAGGGGGCCGTCCAGATGCCGGCGCGGCGGCCGCGGGCGCGGATGGCGTCGGCGATGCCGGCGCGGGAGCGGAAGCGGCCGGAGAGGGTGAGCCAGTCGCCGAGGGCCTTCTGGTAGCCGTCGTCGATCTGGACGACGTCGACGGGCAGGTCGAGGGTGTCCATCGCGCGGAGGTTCTCGTGGATGTCGTCCTCGGTGACGGCGGTGAAGTACTCGTACCAGGAGCACCAGACCGTCGGCGCCGGGCGGGGAGCGGACAGCCCGAGGCTGTCCGCCCAGTCGCCCAGCACCGACTGGACGTCGGCGCCCGTCCACTCCTTCACCGGGCCGTCGGCGGTGACCTCCGCGACGGCGTCGTCCGTCACGGCCAGCCGGATCGACGGGACCTCGCGGACGGGGTCCGTCGCCGCCCACAGCCGGACCGGGGAGCCGTCGCCGGGGTCGAGCGCGAGCAGGCCCTCGCCCTGGAAGGTGCCCTCGGGGACGGTGCCGCCGGGGCGGTAACAGACGGTCGCCCAGTTGTCGTTGGTCGGCCGGTACGGGCTGTCGCCGAGCGCGTAGGTGCCGCTCGGGCTCCAGGACTGCCAGCCCTCCTCGTGAACCCGGGCGCGGGCCGGGTCCACGGGCACGGAGGCGACGGGGGTGAAGGGGTGGTGCACGGGTGTCTCTTTCAAGAAAGGGGCCGTCAGCCCTTGTTGGCGCCCAGCGTCAGACCGCTGACGAACTGCCGCTGGAGCACGAAGTACACGATCAGCGTGGGGATCGCGGTGAGCAGGGCACCGGCGGCGACCAGGTTGGGGTCGGTGAAGTACGCGCCGGAGAGGTTGTTCAGGGCCGAGGTGACCGGCATGTTCTCGCCGGTCGAGATCAGCACGAGGGCCCAGAAGAAGTCGTTGTAGATCCAGATGGACAGCAGGGTCGCCAGGGCGGCCATCGCCGGGCGGCACAGCGGCAGCACGATCTGCCAGTACTGCCGCCACACCGAGGCGCCGTCGACCAGCGCGGCCTCGGTCAGCTCGTGCGGCAGCGTGCGCATGTAGTTGCTGAGCACGAAGGCGCAGAAGCCGGACTGGAAAGCGACATGAATCAACACCAGGCCGAGCGCGGAGTCGTAGAGCTTGCCGCTCATGGTGATGCCGGGCAGGTCGATCAGCAGGTACAGCCGGTACAGCGGGGTGATGATGACCTGCTGCGGCAGCAGGTTGCCGGCCGTGAAGACCAGCAGCAGCGCCAGGTTGAGGCGGAAGTCGAAGCGGCTGACGTAGAACGCGACCATCGAGGACAGGAACAGCGTCAACAGCACCGCCGGCACGGCGATGATCATGGTGTTGACGAAGTAGTGGCTCATGTCCGACTGGGTGAACGCGTTCGTGAAGTTGTCGAAGTTCAGCGTGTCCGGCCAGGACACGTAGCCCTTCTCGCTCGTCTCCGAGTACGGCCGCAGCGCCGCGTAGACCGCCCAGAGCAGCGGTGCGAGCCAGGCCAGCGCCGCGCCCGCGAGGAAGAGGTGCAGCAGGATCCGGGCGGGGCGGACGGGCGTACGGGGCTTGCTCATGGCGGTGGTACTCATGCGCGCCGCTCCTTCCGGAAGGTGGCCACCAGGTAGGGGATGATCACGACGAGGGAGATCAGCAGCAGCACGACCGCGATCGCGGAGCCGTATCCGATGCGGCTGGACTCGCCGATGATGTTGTTGGTGACCAGGATCGAGAGCAGCTCGGTGCCCTCGGCGCCCTTGTTGAAGACGAAGACCAGGTCGAAGGCGCGCAGCGCCTCGATGATGGTGACGACCAGGACGACGGTGTTGGTCGGGCGCAGCGTCGGGAAGATGACGTTCTTGAACGTCTGCCACTCATTGGCGCCGTCGAGCGCGGACGCCTCCCGCAGCGAGGGGTCGACGCCCTTCAGGCCGGCCAGGTACAGGATCATCATGTAGCCGGTGTGGCGCCAGGACGCGGCGACGAGGATCGCCCAGAGGTTCAGGTCCGGGTCGCCGATCCAGTCGATGTACTTGCCGGGCTCGTTGGCCCCGATGACGCTGTTGATCAGGCCGGTGTCGGGGTTGTAGATCAGCTGCCAGACGAAGCCGATGACGGCCATCGACATCACAACGGGCAGGAAGAACGCGGTCTGGTACACCCTGCTGAAGCGGATCCGCTTGTCCAGCTGCACGGCCAGGAACAGGCCGAGCGGGGTCGGGATCACGATCAGGACGACGAACCAGATGACGTTGTGCTGGACGGCGGGCCAGAACTGCGGGTTGTTGGAGAACAGTTCCTTGAAGTTCTCCAGGCCGACCCACTTGATCGAGTCGAAGCCGATGCCGTCCCAGGTGGTGAAGGCCAGCGCCACGGAGGCGAGGGCGGTCACCCACACCAGGGCGATGTGCAGGATCGTCGGCAGGCCCGCCATCAGACCGAGCGTGAGCCGGTCGCGGCGGGTCAGCAGTCGGCGGTGTCCCTGGGACACCTTCTTCGCGAGGGCAGCGCCCGGAGGCGGCACGGCGGCCGCCTCCGGGATCTCCTTGGTGGTCTCTGTGGTCATGTCGATCAGCCCGACGCGAAGATCGTCTTCTTCTGGCGCTCGATCGAGGACAGCAGACTGTCGACGCCCTTGGGGTCACGGACGAACTTCTGCAGCGCGGGCTGCATCACCGTGGAGGTGAAGTCCGGGCGGGAGTCGCGGTCCATGAACTGGGTCAGGGACTTGGCGCCGGCGATCATGTCGTACGCCTTCTTCTGAAGGGCGGTGTACGAGGAGGTGTCGGCCTTGGTCGAGGCGTGGACCGAGCTCGGGTCGGACTTGAGATAGACGGTCTCGGCCTCCGGGGTGCCGAGGAACTCCAGCAGCTTGACGGCCTCGGTCTTGTTCTTCGGGCTCTTGCTCATCATGAAGCCGTCGGTCGGCGCCTCGACGGTGTCCTGCCCGAACTGCGGGTCGATCTCCGGGAAGGCGAAGAAGTCGAGGTCGTCCAGGGCGGCCTTGTCGGTGAACTGCTGGGCCACGAAGGTGCCGAGGAGGTACATGCCGGCCTTCTTGGAGGCCAGCGTCTGGGCCGCGTCCTGCCAGGTGCGGCCGACGGCGCCCTCCTGGTGGTACGGGAGGATCTCGGTCCACAGGTCGAAGACCTTGCGCACCTTGGCGTCGGTCCAGGACGCCTTGCCCGCCATCAGCTCGACATGGAAGTCGTAGCCGTTCTGGCGGAAGTTGATCTGGTCGAAGGTGCCGAGCGCGGGCCAGGCGTCCTTGTCGCCGAAGGCGATCGGGACCAGCTTGTCCTTCTGCATCTGCTTGCACAGCGCGACGAAGTCGTCCCAGGTGGTGGGGACTTCGTAGCCGTTCTCCTTGAAGACGCTCTTCCGGTAGAAGATCGCCCACGGGTACGTGTACAGCGGCACGAAGTAGTACTTGCCGTCCTCGCCCTTGCTGAGCTTGTGCATCGCCTCGGGGAAGTTGTCCCCGATGGTCTTCCACACGTCGTCGATCGGCGTGGCCAGTCCCTTGGCCGCGAAGAACTGCATCCGGTAGCCGGCGAACCAGGTGAACACGTCGTCCGGCGTTCCCTGGAGATAGGAGTTGATCTGCTCCTGGAAGGTGTTGGAGTCCTTGGTGTTCACGTCGACCGTGATGCCGGACTTCTTCTTGTAGGCCGCGTAGATGTCCGCGAACGCCTTCTTCGGCACGGCGTCGGACGCCTTGGAGCCGAGGGTGACGGTCTTCGGGTCGCTCGCCGTGCCGCTGCCGCCGCAGGCGCTCAGCAGCGGGATGCCCGCGCCGAGAACGGCGGCGCCGCCTATGCCGCGCAGCATCGTGCGGCGGCTCGGCGAGGGCAATGAGAGACCGGAGGGGGAGAAGTGCTGCATCTACGGCTCCTGATGGCAGGGTTCGATCGTGAGGGTGGACGTGTTGAAGTCCGTCGCAATCGATCAGAAATCAACTTGACCGAACACGGTGGCGCAATAACAGCCGTATGTCAGGTCATGCGTCAAGGGATGGCGATCGACGTTTCGGAAACGTGACTGAGATCTCGAACCCGCGTTCAACAGGGAGATGATCGAACTCCCGTACCTCACGAAGATCGCGCCGCTACCTTTCGGCCATGACGACTTCGAGTACGCCCTCGCCCCTGCCCTCGGTGACCCTGCGCGGCCGTTCCGGGGCGCTGTGGCTGGAGGGCGGGTCACTGCTGCTGGAGCAGGACGGGGTGCGAAGACGCATACCGCTGCCGGCCGTCGAGGCGGTCAGACCCGCCGAGGGCCCGCGCGGGGTGGAGGTGGTGCTGACCGCGCCGCAGGGGGCGGCAGCGACCGTGTACCGCGTCGCGCACCGGGCGGCGTCCGCGCGGGACGCCTTCGTCAGGACCGTGAACGCCGCGCTGCCCTCGCGGGACGCGGAGGAGGACCGCCGGGACGGTGCCACGCTGGTCGAGGTGCTGCCGGGCACGGTCCGCACGGCCTGGTACCGCAAGGCGCTCGGGGACGCGGCGCTCGTACTCGCGATCGGGGTGCCGGTCGTGGGCTGGATCGCCGGGCTGGTCACGCTGCTCGCACACGGCGACCTGATCGGCGCGATCCTGTGGTTCTTCGGGACGAAGCCCCTGATCATCGGGCTCGTCCTGTACGGCATGGCCGCCAAGACCCTGTACGACCGGGCGATCCTGCGCCGCCGCGGTGTCTCCGTGCTGGCCGCCTTCCACCGGTACGACGGCAAGAAGCGCCTGTTCCGGTTCACCGACCTGAACGGCGTTCCACGGGAGTGCGAGGTCGACAACGCCGCCGAGCCCGTCGGCTCCGGGCCGGAGCGCTTCGAGGTCAGCTACGACCCGGAGCGCCCCGAGCGGGTCGCGGCGAGGCTCCCCGTGCGCACCTGGGTGCTGCGGTCCCTGGGCGTCGGCGTGTTCGGCACGCTGTTCCTCTACACGGGCCTGTACATGGTCCCGTACCAGCTGATCCAGGTGCTGTCCTAGCCGCCGCGGACACCGGCTAGCGGATCACGACGGTCCTGGTCTCGCTGACCTGGTCGACCTCCGTGGTCCGCACGGTCACCTTCATCTCCCACTTCCCGGCGATGGGCAGGTTGAGGAAGCTGTTGCCCCAGTAGCCGCCCTTGTCGGTGAGTTCGGCGTCGACGGGGCCGATGTCCTTGGCCGGCAGCGTGAAGGAGATCCGCAGTTCGGGGACGACGGACACACCGCCGTCGGGGCCGTAGACGAGGGCCTCGATGGAGTTGTCGCCGACCCGGCCCGGGTCGATGGTGACCTGCACCTTGCCGTGGCCGCCGGGAGTGCCGACGTCGAAGGGGACGTTGGTCACGGAGGCGCCGACCACGGCCGGCGCCCCCGCCGCCGCCTCGGCCTCCGCCCGGCCGGGCAGCGTGCTGGTGAGAAGCGTGGTGACCGCCAGGACCGCCGCGCCGACGGCGACTTCGGCCAGCACGGAGCGACGCAGGGCGCCACGCTGTTCGGAACCGGCTTCCACCGCAGCGGAGGGCTCCGGCTCGGGCGACTCCGCCGCAGAGGACTCCGGTGCCGCCTCGGGCCCCTCCGGCAGCGACGGGCCGCCCACCGGCTCCGGGACCTTCTCCCGTACGGCCGCCTCCGCCTCCACGACGGTCTCCGCCGTCTCCGCGGTCTCCCCGATCTCCGCCGTCTCCGCGTCGACGGTCGCGAGCCGGGCCGTCCAGCGGCGGGACAGGGCCGCCGCCCCCAGCAGCAGCACCACGGCGGCGAGCTTCAGCGTCAGGAGCCTGCCGTACGTCGTGCCGGTGAGCGCGTCCCAGGAGCCGAGGCCGCGCCAGGACTGGTAGACGCCGGTGACGACCAGGACGGTCACGGATACGAACGCGACGCGGGAGAAGCGGGTGACGGCCGCCGCGGTCAGCCGCGCGCGGTACAGCGTGACGAGCAGGGCCGTGAGGCCGCCCAGCCAGACCGCCGTGGCCAGCAGATGCAGCGCGGAGGACGTCATCGCCACCGGGACCTGGATGCCCGCGGAGGCGTGCTCGCCGGCCGCCCAGGTCACCGCGAGGCCGACGGCGAGCGCGGCGCCCGCCCAGCCGAAGGGCTTGCGGAGCCGGGCCAGCCGCAGCAGATAGAGGGCGGCCACGAGCAGCAGGGCGAGGCGGGCCAGCAGCACCTCGCCGGGGCGGCCGGTCAGGGTGCGGGTGACGGAGTCCGCGCTCAGGGCGCCCAGGGGGCCCTCGCCCGACTCGTACGGGGCGCGCAGCACCAGCAGGGCGAGGGTGGCGCCGAGCAGGGTCCACCAGCCGGCCTTCAGCAGCCGGTGCAGCACGGGGGCGTCCGGCGGGCGGCAGACGGCCATGAACGTCGCCGTGCCGATGAGCAGGGCGACGGCGAGATAGGCCAGATAACGGGCGATGTTGTAGAGGCTCTTGGTCGCCGGGTCCTCGGTCGGGCCGGTGTCGATGGTGGCCGTGGTGAGGGACGGCTTGCCGACGGAGAAGGTGAACGCGCCGGAGACCGGGTGGCTGTCGGCCGACACCACCCGCCAGGCGACGGTGTAGGTGCCCTCGGCCAGCTTCGCGGGGAGCGTGACGGTGGCCGTCTCGGCGCCGCCGCCCCGCGCGTGCTCGGGTTCGCCCGTACGCAGCCGGCGGCCGTCCGGGTCCAGGACGCGGAAGGAGTCCTCCAGCAGACCGACGGACTCCGTGAACGTCAGGGTGATGTCGCGCGGGGCCGACTTGAGGACGCTGCCGTCCTCGGGGTCGGTGGCGCGGAGGGCGGCGTGGGCCGACGCCGGGCCCGTGCCGCCGAGGAGGAACAGGACCAGCAGGGTGCCCAGCAGCACCAGCCTTTGAAGTTGTCGCCGGTCGGTGAGTCGGCCGCGCTGTCGTCGTCGGTCATCGCACCCCGCCACGTCTGTCCACATCTCCGTCGTCGGACTTGAGGCCTCGAGGGTATGTACGGACGGGAAACCCGCAACACTCACCGGCCGCCCCGCACACTTCCCGCCGCGCTCCGCCCCGACGGACTCACCACGTCGGCCGGGCCGACACCCCTCCGTCCACCACCAGGTCGTGCCCGGTGATCCAGGACGCGAGGCGCGAGGCGAGGAACACGCAGGCGTCGGCCACGTCCTCGGGCCGGCCCAGGCGTCCGGTGGGGACCGCCTGCTGCCAGCGGCGCACGCCCTCCGGCCAGGACTCCTCCAGCCCCTCGCGGTGGATCAGGCCGGGGGAGACGGTGTTGACGCGGATTCCCCAGGGGCCGTACTCCAGGGCCGCGGAACGGGCGTGCATGCGTACCGCGGCCTTGGCGGCGCTGTAGTGGGCGTGCAGGGGTGCCGGGTGGGTGGCCTCGATGGAGGCGATGTGGGTCACCGAACCGCCGCCGGCCTGCGTCCGCATGATCCCGGCGGCGGCCTGCGTGCACGCGAACACGCTCGTCAGGTTGGCGTCCACGACCGCCCGCCACTCGGCGGCCGGCATCCCCGGCAGCTCCCGCAGCGGCTGTACGCCCGCGTTGTTGACCAGCGCCGTCAGCCGCCCGCCGCCCCACTCGGCGGCCTCGCCCAGCAGCCGCCGGCACGCGTCCTCGTCCGTCAGGTCGGCCCGCACCACCAGCGCCCGTCCGCCCGACTCCCGGACCCGGCCCGCGACTTCGTCCGCCGCGTCCACTGCCGTACGGCAGTGCAGGACGACCGCCGCGCCCTCCTCGGCGAACCGCGTCGCGATCCCCCGTCCGATGCCGCCGCCCGCGCCCGTGACCAGGGCGACCTGTCCTTCGAGGAGTCCGCTCATGGGCGGCACAGTGCCGCGATCCGGTCCGCTTCGGCGGGATAGCGCGCCGTCAGGTCCGCCAGGTCGCCGTGCTCGTAGCCCTCGTAGGTGAAGCCGGGGGCCATCGTGCAGCCGAAGAAGGTCCATGAACCGCCGGCCGCCACCCGCGCGCCCATCCAGGTCCCGGCCGGGACCGTGAGCTGGATGTGCTCGCCGCGCGCTATGCCGGGGCCGAGCACGGCGGTGCGGGACGTTCCGTCGGGGGCGAGGAGCAGCATCTCCAGGGGGTCGCCCAGGTAGAAGTGCCACACCTCGTCCGACGGCAGGCGGTGCAGGGCGGAGTAGTCGTCCGTGGTGAGCAGGACGACGATCGCGGTGCCCTGCGGCCGCCCGTCGGACAGCTCGGGTCCCGCCCAGGTCCGCCGGAACAGCCCGCCCTCACGCGGGATCGGCTCCAGGCTGTAGTGCGCGACGAGTTCTTCCGGGGTCACACCCCGAACGCTACCTCCCGGTTGAGGAAGGCGAGTTGGGCCTCCTTCGCCGGGATGTACACGTCCGGGATGTCGACCTCCGGCAGCACGACCACGGGCCCGGCCTCGAAGCCCTGCTTGAGGAACCGGGCCACGGCCTTCTCGTTGCGGACGTCCGGGTCGACGACGACGCGCCGGCGGTCCAGGGTGCCGAAGACGTAGGCCGCGACCACGCCCAGCAGGACGGAGGTCCAGCCGGGCCGCGCCCCCTCGGGACCGGCGGGGGCGAGCAGCAGGTGGACGCCGATGTCCCCGGGGAGAACCTCGTAGCACTCGCTGACCCGGTCCGCCTCCGGCTCGTAGGTCTGCAGCAGCGCGACCGGGTCGTCGTCCCGCAGGATCAGGAAGGCGTGGTGCGTGTCGAGGCCGGCCATGTGGGCGTAGATCTCGGACACCTGGTCCCTGGTCAGGCCGTTCATGCCCCAGAAGGAGGCACGCTCCGCGCCGGTCCAGCCGTGCACGACCGCGGCGTCGGCGTGCGGGTCGAGGGGACGGATGCGGACGCTGCCGAAGCCGTCGACGGCCTGCTCGTGGACGGGTCGGACGGCGGTCCCGGGGATCGTCGTGGACGGCTCAGACATCGGATTCCTTCTCGAACTCGGTGAAATCGGTGACGACGGGGACCAGATCTCCCCGTACCCACAGCGGGAGTTGGTCGCGGTGGTGGGGCGAACCGGGGATGCCCCAGGCGCCGAGCGGCACCAGCCAGCTGCCGGCCTCGCGGTCGGCCAGGTCCCAGACGTAGCGGGCGGCGGGCCCGCGCGCGGCCAGGTCGGTGAGTCCGGGCACGGCGGAGGTGCACAGCACGCAGTCGTGGTCGCCGGAGAGACGGGGTTCGTCGTACGTGGTGTCGGTCAGCGCCCGCCAGGGGGCGAGGCGGTGGGTGTCGCCCCAGCCACCGGAGGGCGGCTCGGCGGCCACCTCCTCGACGGCTTCCCGGACGGCCTCGGCCCGGTCGATGCCGTACAACTCCTCGGCGCGCAGCAGGTGTTCGAGGGCGAAGCCGACGCGCGGGAGGAGGGCAAGCCAGGGCAGCAGGACCTCGGGGTAGGCGGGCGGGACGGCCAGCGCGGCGAACGCCGGGTGCGCGGCGAGCCGCCGTACGACCGCACTGCGCACCGCCGCGTACAGGGCCGCGCCCTCGCTGTCCGCGTCCATGCGGCGGTCCCACTCCAGCAGGGTCCCGCGGATCCGCTCCGCGGCGGGGCCGAGGGTGTCGAGGGTGCGCAGCAGGTCCAGCAGGGGTTCCGCCGAGGCCAGCCGGGTGTCCATGTGGATGGCCGGCATGTCGGCGGCCGACCAGCGCTCCTTCTCCCCCAGCAGGGCCGTGATGCGGTCGGCGCGATGGGGCGCGGCGAACTCCACGCCCAGGGGTGCGGCGAGACCGCGCTGATTGGCCATCGCGGCGACGCCGTCGGTCAGCCCGCCGCGCGGCGTCCCGTGCCAGCCGTCCCAGTCGTGGCCGGGCTCCCATGCGGGCACCGGCCCGATGCCGTTGGCCGCGGAGCGCACCGGCACCTTCCCGGCGACGCGGTGCAGCAGCCCGCCCTCGGTGTCGGCGGCCTGGACGACGTTGACGGGCTCGGCCCACAGGTCGACGGCCCGGTCGACGTCGGCGACCCGGCGGGCCCGCAGCAGGGGGAGCAGCGCGCCGAAGCCGAGGTCGCCGGTGACGCGGGGCGGGTAGCGCAGGGCCATGGCGAGGGGCGGGGCGTCGCCGGAGTCCCCAGCGGGGAAACCTTCCTGCACCTCCTCCGGAAACCCTCCCGGCAGGCCCTCCTCCAGATGCTCCTGGGAGCCGTCGGGCAGCCCCTCCGGTCCTCCGATCACCACCGGCCCCCGAGCCGTCTCGATCACCTCGATCTCGACCGGGTCCTCCCCCGCGACCTCCACGACCTCCGTGTGCCGCACGGCCCGGCGCCACACCCCGTCCGGGTCGAGCGCCTCGATGCCCGCCCCGGTGCGCCGCAGCCGCTCCCGGTACAGGTCCTGGTAGTCCGCCATGGCGTTGGTGATGGCCCAGGCGACCGTGCCGGTGTGGCCGAAGTGGGCGATGCCGGGGATGCCGGGGACGGCGAGGCCGATGACGTCGAACTCGGGGCACGAGAGATGGATCTGCTGGTAGACGCCGGGGTCCTCGATGAAGCGATGCGGGTCGCCGGCGATGATGGCGTGCCCGGTGACGGTCCGCTCGCCGCTCACCAGCCAGCCGTTGCTGCCCGAGGTGCCCGGCCCGTCGGCGGCGAACAGCCCGACCGCGTCGGCGCCGAGGTGCCGTACGACCTGCTCACGCCAGAGCTTGGCCGGGAAGCCCGCGAACAGGATGTGGATGCCGAGCCAGACGCCGAGCGGGGTCCAGGGCTCCCAACGCCCGGGAGCCAGGCCCGTCCTCGCGAACTCGGGTGTGCGGCGGGCGCCTTCGTCCAGTCCCTCGTTGACCCCGTCGACGTACGCCCGCACCCACCCCGCCGTCTCCGGGTCCCGTCTCTCCAGTTCGGCGAAACAGCGTCTCGCCGTGTCGTCGAGGCGGGCCCGTCTGACGAACCGGTCCCAGGGCAGGGCGTCGGCACCGAGGAAGGAGGCCGAGGTGCCCCTCGCCCGGTGCCGTTCGACCTCCAGCTGCCAGGCCCGGTCGAGGGCGGTGACACGGCCCTGCACCCGGGCGAGTTCACTCGCCCCGTCGGCCCGGAGATGCGGAATGCCCCAGGCATCGCGGAAGATCTCGCCGGTCACCTGTGCCCCTCCTTTGCTTTAGGTTAGGCTTCCCTAAGTTATTGGTGCGGGAATGGTACTTGAAGGGTGAAGAAGCCATGGGGCAGGGGCACGGCTGGGAGGGCGCGGTCCTGAAGCTGCTGCGCGCGAAGGACTTCGTGTTCACGGTGACGGGCGCCGAGGACGTCACCGAGAACTACCGCCGCGTGCACCTCACGGACGGCGGCATGCTGGCGGCGACCGGCGTCCACCCCACCATGTGGGTCCGGCTGTGGTTCGACAACGCGGGCAAGCCCCATCAGCGCGCCTACACCCTCGTCGACCCGGACCCCGGGGCCGGCACCTTCAGCCTGGAGTTCGCCCTGCACGAGGGCGTCGCCAGCGACTGGGCGCGCTCGGCGAAGCCCGGCGACACCATCGAGGCGACCATCCACGGCACCGGCTTCACCCAACCCGAACCGGCCCCCTCCCATGTCTTCGCCATCGCCGACACGGCCTCCCTGCCGGCCCTCAACTCCCTGCTCGACGCGCTGGACGCGGCCCCGGCCACGGTGTGGTTCGAGGGCGAGCGCGACGGCCTGCCCTTCCGCGCCGAGGAGTCCCGCCACGACGTACTGACCCTGCCGCGGCGCGAGGCCGGGGCCCACCTGGTCGCCCAGGTGAAGGAGAACCTGCCCGGCCTGCTCGCCGGCACGCCGGACCCGTACGTCTGGATCGCCTGCGACACTGCGACCACCCGCGCCCTCACCTCCTACGTCCGCAAGGAGCTGGGCCTGCCCAAGCAGCGGGTGAACGCGCTGGGGTACTGGCGCCCCTGATCCCGGCACGGGCGCACCCCCCTTGATGCGCCCGTGCCGGACCGGCATCCCCCGCGCGCGTCCGGACGGCGCGCGCGGCATCATCGGGGGCATGGACGTCACCCTGCATCTCGCCCAGGACCCCGAGGCCGACGAACTCCTCGGCCGCAGCGCGCTCGCCGCGCTCGTCGGCATGCTGCTGGACCAGCAGGTTCCGATGGAGTGGGCGTTCAAGGGGCCCCGCACGATCGCGGACCGGCTCGGCGCCGACGACCTGGACGCGCACGACATCGCCGCCCAGGACCCGGACGCCTTCGTGGCCCTGCTGTCCGAGAAGCCGGCCGTGCACCGCTACCCGGGCTCCATGGCCAAGCGGATCCAGCAGCTGTGCCAGTACCTCGTCGAGCGCTACGACGGCGACGCCGAGCTGGTCTGGAAGGGCGTCGACGACGGGCGCGAGCTGCTGCGCCGGCTGGAGGACCTGCCCGGGTTCGGCAAGCAGAAGGCCCAGATCTTCCTGGCGCTGCTCGGCAAGCAGCTGGGCGTCCACCCGAAGGGCTGGCAGGAGGCCGCGGGCGCCTACGGCGAGTCGGAGTCCTTCCGCTCCGTCGCCGACATCACCGGCCCCGAGTCCCTGACCAAGGTGCGCGCACACAAACAGGAGATGAAGGCGGCGGCCAAGGCGGCGAAGACGGCCCGCAAGTAGCGTCCCCGCGGGAGCGGATACCGGCATCAGCCGACCGGCCGAGCCCCTGATGGCGGCCGCGGCGACCCCGTTCCCGGCGGCGCCCCCGCGCGGGCGGGCGCCGGCGTCAACCGACCGGCCCGCCCCGAGCAGTGCGGCCGCGTTCCCGCCAGCGCCCCCGCGCGGACGGGCGTCGGTGTCAACCGACCTGCCGAGCCCTTGATGGCGGCCGCGGCGACCCCGTTCCCCGCGCGGACGGGCGCCGGCATCGGCCGACCGGCCCACCCCGAGCAGTGCGGCCGCGTTCCCGCCAGCGTCCCGGCACGAGCGGGCGCCGGCATCAGCCGACTGGCCCGCCCCGAATGGCGGGCCATCGCGTCTCGTTCGCAGCATGGAGCATGACCGAGGCGCCGAGCGGCTCCCCTTGGGGCCGGGACTACGACGACCGCCGGGTCCACGCCGGCCATCCGGCCGGGCCTCCGGGCCCCACGGCCCCGCACGAGCCCGAGCCGCCCTTCGAGGGTCCGCTGCACGCCCTGTCCCGCGCCGCCTGGCAGGTCGTCCTGGTCACCGGCGTCGCCTCCCTGGTCCTGGGCGTCTTCGTGCTGGTGTGGCCGGACGCCTCGCTGCGGGTCGCCGGTGTCCTCTTCGGCCTCTACCTCCTGATCAGCGGCGTCTTCCAACTGGTCGCCGCCTTCGGCACCCACCGCACGACCTCGCTGCGGGTGCTGGCCTTCGTCAGCGGCACGGTGTCGGTCCTGCTCGGCCTGTTCTGCTTCCGCGGCGCGATGCAGTCGATCCTGCTGCTGGCGCTGTGGATCGGGATCGGCTGGCTCTTCCGCGGCGTCACCCAGGCCCTGGCCGCCGCGTCCGACAGCTCCGTACCGGCCCGCGGCTGGCAGATCCTCCTCGGCGTCGTCACCTTCCTCGCCGGCGTCGTGCTGATCGTCTCGCCGGTCGAGTCCGTCACGGTGCTGATGGTGCTCGGCGGATGCTGGCTGGTGGCGGTCGGCCTGGTCGAGCTGGTCACCGCGCTGCGGCTGCGGAAAATGGCCGCCCGGGTGCCGCGCGAACTGTGACACGCACAGTGATCCCCACCCCTGTCCCGTACGCCGTGCGGGCGGTTCTCCCGCCGAACGGGATGAACGCCGTACGGCCTTTGGGGAGATGACCTTCCGTGAGTACCGCACGATGCCGCTCGCGCAGCCGCACCTGGCTGCGGGTCCTCGTGCTGCTGCTCGCGCTCCTGGTACCGGGCGCACACGCGCAGGCGCACGCCCTGCCCCCGGTGGCGGCTGCCGCCGAGATCGCCGAGCAGGACGTCCTCGACACGGCCCTGCGGCCCGTGGCCCGCGCCGAGCGGCGCACCTCCGTACGGCAGCGACCGGGTCCGCCTCCGGGGCCGGCCACCGGCACCCCGGAGAGCGCCCGGCGCTGCGCGCCGCTCCGGCCGCCGTACGTCCCGCACGTCCTGCGCACCGTGGTCCTGCGCTGCTGAGAGACCTCGCGACGAGGTCACTCCGTACGACGCGAGGAGCACAGTCATGCCCACCGACCACTACGCGGTCCTGCGCGCCCTGCTGCGCGCCGAGGCCGCACGCAACACGCCGAAACCGCCGGCGAAGAAGGACAAGCCGCAGCTCCCCCAGAAGGACGGGGAGCGCGGCTGACGCGGCCGCGGCGGAGGCGGACTTCTCCGGGTCACCGCCTCCGCCGCGCCGCACTTCGACCGTCCGGACCCGCCCGTGGGCTACGCGCCGCACTTCGACCGTCCAGACCCGCCCGTGGGCTCCGCGCCGCACCTCGACCGTCCAGACCCACCCGCAGGCTCCGCGCCGCACCTCGACCGTCCAGACCCACCCGCAGGCTCCGCGCCGCACCTCGGCCCTCCAGACCCACCCGCAGGCTCCGCGCCGCACCTCGGCCCTCCAGACCCACCCGCAGGCTCCGCGCCGGGCCGGGAACCCGCCCGGATCTACCGCCTGCGGCGGGCCGTGCCGAAGACCGATCGGGTGATCTCCCGCCCGATCTGCGTACCGATCGACCGAGCCAGGGACTTGAACACGCCGCTCCCGACGACCTGCTCGACGACGGAGGGCTGCTCCTTCCGCTGCCGGGCCCTGTGCTCACCGTCCCCGCCGACCGCCTCGCGGATCTCGTCCGGGCCCTTGCCCCCACGGATCTCGTCGGGCCCCTTCCCGCCGCGGATCTCGTCGGGCCCCTTCCCCCCACGCGAGGCCTGGAGCCTCTCGTACGCCGATTCCCTGTCCACAGCCTGTGCATATCGCCCGTACAGCGCGGACGACGTCACCGCCCGCTCCAGCTCGGCGGCGTCCAGCGGACCCATCAGCGACTCCGGGGCCCGCAGCCGGGTCGCGGCGACCGGTGTCGGGGCGCCCTTCTCGCTGAGGACCGTCACCACGGCCTCGCCGGTGCCGAGGCCGGTCAGGAGTTCCTCCAGGTCGTACGCCGAGTTGGGGAACGTCTTGACGGTGGCCTTCAGCGCCTTCTGATCGTCCGGCGTGAAGGCGCGCAGCGCGTGCTGGATCCGGTTGCCGAGCTGGCCGAGCACGTCGGCGGGCACGTCCTTCGGCGTCTGCGTCACGAAGAAGACGCCGACTCCTTTCGAGCGAATCAGCCGCACGGTCCGCGTGATCGCGTCCAGGAAAGCCTCGGACGCGTCGTCGAACAGCAGATGCGCCTCGTCGAAGAAGAACACCAGCTTCGGCCGGTCGGCGTCCCCGACCTCGGGCAGATCGTGGAAGAGGTCGGCCAGCAGCCACATCAGGAACGTCGAGAACAGCTGCGGCCGGTCCTGCACGGCGGCCAGTTCGAGCACCGACACCACGCCCCGCCCGTCCGCCTCGGTCCGCAGGAGCTCTCCCGTGTCGAACTCCGGCTCCCCGAAGAAGTCGGCCATGCCCTGCGCCTCGAAGGCGGTGAGGGAGCGCAGGATCACCCCGGCGGTGGCGGTCGACAGCCCGCCGATGCCCTTCAGCTCACCCTTGCCCTCGTCCGAGGTCAGGAAAGCGACGACGGCCCTGAGGTCCTTGAGGTCGACCAGCTCCAGGCCCTTGGTGTCGGCGTAGTGGAAGATCAGCCCGAGGGACTGCTCCTGGGTCGGGTTCAGCCGCAGGACCTTGGAGAGCAGCACCGGACCGAAGCTGGTGATCGTGGCACGCACGGGGATGCCGCGGCCGATGCCGCCCAGGGCGTAGAACTCGGCGGGACACCCCTTCGCCGCCCACCGCTGCTGGACCTCGGCGGCCCGCGCGCCGACCTTGTCGCCCGGCTGCCCCGGCGCCGCGACCCCGGACAGGTCGCCCTTCACGTCCGCCAGGAACACCGGCACACCCTGCGTCGACAGCTGCTCGGCGATCAGCTGGAGCGTCTTGGTCTTGCCGGTGCCGGTGGCGCCCGCGACCAGGCCGTGCCGGTTGAGCACGGACAACGGCACCCGGATCTGCGCGTCCGGCAGACAGCCGCCCTCCCAGAGCAGGGCGCCCAGGTGCAGGGCGGGCCCGGTGAAGGCGTAACCGGCGGCGATCTCCAGGGCCTCCCGCGGCAGGGCGGCGGCACGTGCCGAGACCTCGGGAGCGGCGGCCCGCGGCGCGGTCCCGGCCCCCGTCCCGGCCTTGGGCGTGGTCTTGCGGTCGCTCATGTCAGCCCTCCGCGCGCTCCCCGCCCTCGGACGGGCGGCCGGCTCCGGTCCGACACGACGTCCGGCCGCGATCCGGCACTGTGTTCGACCCTCCTCGGTCGCCACCTCGGCTTCCGTACGGGCCCGTTCCGGCTTCCGATCCGGCCGTCATTCCCTCGACCTTTGCCGTTTCATCCTGGTTTGCCACATCTTTTCCAGCGTCGCACTACGGCGCCATGGCTGCGCCCGGAACGTCTTGACCGGTAGGCTTTCCGTGTGATCTTCAAGCGCATCGGAAACGGCCGGCCGTACCCCGACCACGGCCGGGAAAGCACCCGGCAGTGGGCGGACGTCGCGCCGCGCCCGGTCCGCCTCGATCAGCTCGTGACGACCAAGGGTCAGCTCGATCTGGAAACCCTGCTGGCCGAGGACTCGACGTTCTACGGCGACCTCTTCGCGCACGTCGTGAAGTGGCAGGGCGACCTGTATCTGGAGGACGGCCTGCACCGCGCGGTGCGCGCGGCGCTCCAGCAGCGCCAGGTGCTGCACGCGAGAGTCCTGGAACTGGACTGACCCCGGGCTGACACGCCCGGGCGTCCCCCGTTGCCCCTTTCGGGTAGGTCCGCGCGCCGTCGAATGATCATCTAGTAGGCATTGCCGCCCGAGCGCACTACGCTGCGCCCATGAGCATGCTGACTCCCCCTGGCATGGGCGGCCAGTACCGCATCAAGGGGGACAAGTACCCACGGCTGCGGCGCCGTCGTCGGCGCGGCAGGTTCGTCGTGCTCGCCGTCGTCTCCGTCACCGCGCTCGGCGTCGCCGGCTGGGGCACGCTCCAGCTCATCGACGTCTTCACGGGCGGCGGCGGAGAGGCATCGGCGGCCGGCCCCAAGTCCGACTGCGGGACCAGGGCGACGCCCTCGCCCAAGGCGACCGCGCCGCTGCCGAAGCCGGCCGGCATCACCGTCAACGTGCTCAACGCCACGACCCGCAGCGGGCTCGCCAAGCAGACCGCCGACGAGCTGAAGAAGCGCGGGTTCAAGATCGGCGACGTGGGCAACGCGACGAAGGACTACGACAAGAAGGTGAAGGGCACCGGGCTGCTGCTCGGCCCGGCCGCCTCCCTGAACACCTCACTGCCGGTCCTGGCCACCCAGCTGACCACGGCCGAACGCCGCACGGACGCCACCCGAAAGGGCGCGACCGTCGACCTGATCATCGGTGACCGCTTCAAGGAGCTCACGAAGAAGCCGGACGCCGAGAAGGCCCTGACGGCCCTGTCCAACCCGAAGCCGACGTCCTCGGCTTCGAAGAAGGGCTGCTAGCAGCGCCCCGAAAGGGGCGCGGGGAACTGCGCGACCAGCCACATCGGCCCCGCAGCCGCCACACAACCGCACCCGTTACGGCGAAAGGGCCAACAGCCCCCTTACTCGGCCGCCCCGTAAAGACGGTCCCCCGCGTCCCCCAGCCCCGGCACGATGTACCCGTGCTCATTGAGGTGGTCGTCCACGGCGGCCGTCACCACGGTCACCGGCGTCCCCGCCAGCTCCCGCTCCATCAGCTCCACGCCCTCGGGCGCGGCGAGCAGCACCACCGCGGTCACGTCGTCCGCGCCGCGCTTGATGAGCTCCTGGATCGCCGCGACCAGCGTGCCGCCGGTGGCCAGCATCGGGTCCAGGACGTACACCTGGCGCCCGGAGAGGTCCTCCGGCATGCGCGTGGCGTACGTGGAGGCCTGGAGGGTCTCCTCGTCGCGCACCATGCCCATGAAGCCCACCTCGGCGGTCGGCAGCAGCCGGACCATGCCGTCCAGCATGCCGAGCCCGGCGCGCAGGATCGGCACGACCAGCGGGCGCGGGTAGGACAGCTTGACGCCGGTGGTGGCGGTGACCGGGGTCGTGATGTCGACCGCTTCGGTACGCACGTCCCGCGTGGCCTCGTAGGCGAGCAGGGTGACCAGTTCGTCGGCCAGCCGACGGAAGGTCGCGGAGTCGGTGCGCTGGTCGCGCAGCGTGGTGAGCTTGTGGGCGACCAGGGGGTGGTCGACGACGTGGAGACGCATGTCCACAACATTAACCGGGCCGGGTATGCCCGGCGCCCCCGCACGCGGCAAGCCAGGGGCCGCGGCATCACCCGTGCGCTGGCATCAAACCGCCCATCGGAGGGAAAGTGGGAGGGACGTAGCGGGGGTGGTGAGCCGATGCCTGATCCGGAATCCCCGGAGCGTCCCACGCAGGACGCGCCGGACGAGAGCGACGCCGCGCGCCGGCGGCGCCGGGCCCAGTTCCTGCGGGAACTCGCCGAGGCCCGGGAACTGCGGGACCGCGTCCAGCCGCGCCGCGCCAAGGCGGCCCGGCTGCGGCACGCCCTGCGCATGCGCACGTTCCGCTGGTAGGGCGAGTCGCACGGGAAGATCGGCTGGTCTGCGCCTGGTTGGGCGGTGGGCGTGCGTGGACACCCCGGAAAAGCCGCGTACGATCCGCACGTGGCGGCAACGAGTGCGCTGGTGGGTCCATCGCGGACATGCTCGCGGAACCTTCGGGCCTGCGCGATCAAAACTGCCGGACACAGGGAGTCGAAGACGTCCCCTGGACGCCTTGTTTCTGCCACGATGCCGAGTGGGTGGGGCTCGGTCCCGAAGCCGCCCCACCTCAACCTCCGCCGGGGGGAACCCCAACCGGCACGCCTATGACCAGTGGGAGAGTCACGGTGTACTTCGCCGCACTGCTCGCGCGCACCGAAGACGGGTGGGAAGCGAGCGACACAGAGCTCGACGATGTTGAGACCTTGTCGGATCTGGCCGACCTGGCCCGTGAAGCCTCTCCCGAGGACGACACGGTGCTGGTGCTGATCGAGCAGGAGGACGCCTGGTTCGGCGTCGTCCGTATCGACGGCGAGGACGACCCCCGTATCTACGTCTCGGACGCCGCAGCAGCCGCCCGCAGCAGTTACGGCGAGATCCTGCTCACCGACGAACTGCTCGGAAGGGAGCCCGGTGACGACGACGCCGACCTCGACTCCCTCGACCTCGACGGCACGGAGGAGCCCGACGGCGACTCCGAGGACGACGACGAGGACGGCAGCGGTGCCGACGCGGTGCCGCACAGCCCCGTCGGCGACAGCGAGATCCTCGACGACCTCGGCGTCGGCGAGAAGGAGCTGAAGTCCCTGGACGCCGAGGACGCCCTCAGCACGATCGCCGAGGCGCTGGGCGCCTCGGAGGTCCTGGAGACCGTCCGCTGACCTCGTTCGACCCCGTACGCGACCGCTGGCGGGCGGCGATGCAGCTCGCCCTGGACGAGGCCGAACGGGCCGTCCGGGGCGGGGACGTCCCCGTCGGCGCCGTGGTGCTGTCCGCCGACGGCACCACCGTGCTGGGCGCCGGCCACAACGAACGCGAGGCGACCGGCGATCCGACCGCCCACGCCGAGGTGCTGGCGATCCGCAGGGCCGCCGCGGAACTCGGCGAGTGGCGGCTGACCGGCTGCACGCTCGTGGTCACGCTGGAGCCCTGCACGATGTGTGCCGGCGCGATCGTGCAGTCCCGGGTGGACCGGGTCGTCTACGGTGCCCGGGACGAGAAGGCGGGCGCGGCCGGCTCCCTCTGGGACGTCGTACGCGACCGCAGACTCAACCACCGGCCCGAGGTGATCGAGGGCGTGCTCGCCGAGGAGTGCGCCCGCCGGCTCACGGACTTCTTCCGGAGCCGCTGAGCCGCCTCCGGCGTACGAATACCGATTTCAGAGCAGGGCCCGGCGTGCTGTAAGGTCTCCCTCGGTAGCGTGTCCGAGCGGCCGAAGGAGCTCGCCTCGAAAGCGAGTGTGGCGCAAGTCACCGAGGGTTCAAATCCCTCCGCTACCGCTGAAGAGGGGCCTCGTCCATTGGACGGGGCCCTTCGTGCTGTTGATCTCCGCAGAGGGGCGAAGGTTACACTCACCGCCGGTAACCCGAGGCTCTTTCGGCTCTTTCGACTCAATCGGCACGGCAGGCATGGCAGGCGCACCAGCCACAGGGGAGGCCGCGATGGCGGTGAATTCGAAGAAGATCGCCGTCTATGTGCTCGCGGTCTTCGCGCTCTACGTGATCATCACGGACCCGGCCAAGGCGGCGGACTACGTCCAGGTAGGGTTCGAAGGCATTTCGGACGCCGCGCAGGCCATCGGCGACTTCATGACCTGGATCGCCAACGGAGGAGACTCATGATCCGCCACCTCGTCCTGTTCAAGCTGAACGAGGGTGTCGAGCGGGACGACCCGCGGGTCGTGGCGGGCGTCGAGGCCTTCCGCTCACTGGAGGGCAAGATCCCCGAGCTGCGCCACTGGGAGCTGGGCTGGAACTTCAGCGACCGCCCCATCGCCTACGACTTCGCCATCAACTCCGCCTTCGAGGACACGGCCGCCCTGCGCGTCTACGCCGAGCACCCCGAGCACCAGGCGGGCGTCGCCCTGTGGCGGGAGTTCGCCACCTGGGTGATCGCCGACTACGAATTCTGAGCCGCGCCACCCCGCTTCCGAGCCGCGCCACCCCTCGATCCACCCGGAGCCCTCCGCCGTAACGGCGGGGGGTTTTCGCGTGTCTTGCGCGGCCTTCCATTCTCAACACGGGATTATGCGGTACTTGAACACAATGAACTGTCTTGTGATGCTATGACCGCTTTTGACGGATGAGTTGATGGATCACGAGGTGGAGTTGACCGTGCCGGCCAGTACTGCGCCTCAAGCCCCGACCCAGGAGGACACGCCCGCGTCCCCACCGCCCCGCAGCAGGGGTGCGGACACCCGGGCACTCACCCAGGTCCTCTTCGGGGAGCTCAAGGAGCTGACGCCGGGCACGCCGGAGCACAACCGCGTGCGCGGGGCGCTCATCGAGGCGAACCTCCCGCTCGTGCGCTACGCGGCCGCCCGCTTCCGCTCCCGCAACGAGCCGATGGAGGACGTGATCCAGGTCGGCACGATCGGGCTCATCAACGCCATCGACCGCTTCGACCCGGACCGGGGCGTGCAGTTCCCGACGTTCGCGATGCCGACCGTGGTCGGCGAGATCAAGCGGTACTTCCGGGACAACGTCCGCACGGTCCACGTACCGCGCCGGCTGCACGAGCTGTGGGTCCAGGTCAACAGCGCGACCGAGGACCTCACCACGAGCTTCGGGCGCACCCCCACGACCGCCGAGATCGCCGAGCGGCTGCGCATCACCGAGGACGAGGTGCTGTCCTGCATCGAGGCCGGCCGCTCGTACCACGCCACCTCGCTGGAGGCCGCCCAGGAGGGCGACGGGCTGCCCGGACTGCTGGACCGGCTCGGCTACGAGGACCCGGCCCTGGACGGCGTGGAGCACCGGGACCTCGTACGGCATCTGCTGGTGCAACTCCCCGAGCGCGAGCAGAGAATCCTTCTTCTGCGGTACTACAGCAACCTCACCCAGTCGCAAATCAGTGCGGAACTCGGGGTGTCCCAGATGCACGTATCGAGGCTACTCGCGCGTAGCTTCCAGCGACTTCGTTCGGCGAACCGGATCGACGCGTAACCGTATAGAGGATCGATCGGTCACCGTCGCGGCTGAATCGCTCACCAGGGCGGATCCCGACAGTTCTGGCCCGAAATACCGTCAGACCCCCTTTATCCAGGGCGGATTCAAGTCTCACATGTCGACATGTCACTACAGCGTGTTGCCGACATGTGACATTCTTCGGGAAGCGCGTTTGCCGTGGCTTCGGCTCCGGTATTCAGGTGAAGGCTGGCGTTCCTCGATCGGAGCGTTCGCCACGACCGTCCCGCGACCCAAAGGGGGTGGCATGTCCGCAGACCAGGGCAGCTCGAAGGTGCTCACGCTCACGAAGAGCGAGTCCGCGCCCGACGCCGCGCTCGACGATGTACCGGCCTTGGAGGCCCTTCCGGCCGCCGATCTCCCAGCCGCTCCGGCTGCTGATCTGCCGGCCGTTCCGACCACGGCGGACATCGACACCCGCACCCTGTCCCGCTCCCTGTTCCTGCGGCTCGCCGCACTGGACGAGAACAGCCCCGAACGTGCGTACGTCCGGGACACGCTGATCGAGCTGAACCTCCCGCTCGTGCGCTACGCGGCGGCCCGCTTCCGCTCGCGCAACGAGCCGATGGAGGACATCGTCCAGGTCGGCACCATCGGCCTGATCAAAGCGATCGACCGCTTCGACTGCGAACGGGGCGTGGAGTTCCCGACGTTCGCGATGCCGACCGTGGTCGGCGAGATCAAGCGGTTCTTCCGCGACACGTCCTGGTCGGTGCGGGTACCCAGGCGGCTCCAGGAGCTGCGCCTGGCGCTCACCAAGGCCAGCGACGAGCTCTCCCAGAAGCTCGACCGCTCCCCGACGGTCACCGAACTGGCCACCGTGCTCGGCGTGTCCGAGGAGGACGTCGTCGACGGCCTCGCGGTCGGCAACGCCTACACGGCCTCCTCGCTGGACTCCCCGGCTCCGGAGGACGACGGCGGCGAGGGTTCGCTCGCGGACCGGCTCGGCTACGAGGACACCGCCCTGGAGGGCGTCGAGTACCGCGAGTCCCTCAAGCCGCTGCTGGCCAAACTGCCGCCCCGTGAGCGGCGGATCATCATGCTGCGCTTCTTCGCCAACATGACCCAGTCGCAGATCGGCGAGGAGGTCGGCATCTCCCAGATGCACGTCTCCCGGCTGCTGACCCGGACCCTGGCTCAGCTCCGCGAGGGGCTCATCTCCGACTGACCCCTTCATATTTGACGGAGCGTCAGCCACCATGGCCCGATGCTTCGGCGGATTTGGACGACCTCGACACATGGCCGTCGGTGCGCCCTGATCGGCGCGTCGGCGGCCGTCGTCTGTCTGGGCGGGACGCTGGCCGCGTGCGGAGGCGGCGGGGGCGGCGACGGCTACATCGCCACGGGAGCGGCGGGAGGCCCGCCCCGCGTCTCGGGTACGGCCGCCGCGCCGACGGGCGAGGTGACGCTGGTGCCGCTCGACGGACCGGAGAGCGACGGCGCCGCGGACAGCGGCCTGGGCGGGAGCGGCGGCGATGGGGCCGGGTCCGGCAACTCCCCTGGCTCGGAGGGGAGTCAGGGGCCGACATCGGCCTCGGGGACCGGACGGGAAGGGACGGACGGTTCCGCCAGTCCCCCGAGCAGCACCCGGGGCCCCGCGGACACATCGGCCGGCTCGGCCACCACGCCCGGCGATTCGACCGGGAACTCGACCGGCGGTTCGACCGGCGGTTCGACCGGGGGCTCGGGCGGCGGCCCGGCGTCCTCGGCGCCGCCCTCGCCCGCGAAGCTGGCCGTGAGCGACCCGGTGCGCAAGCCCACGGACAAGCGGTGGTGCGAGAAGGTGACGCTCGACCTGCACAACTCGGGCGGCACGCCCGTGCGTTCGGGCACCGTGACCTTCGGCACCCACATCATCGGCGCGCTCGGCATCGACTGGGCGACGATCGAGTCGTCGGAGGAGCTCCCGGCGCCGATCGGGGCCGGGGAGCGCAGGGATAAGACCTGGACGGTGTGCGTCGACGCCTGGCGCGTGCCGCTCGGCATGCACATCGAGACGCAGGACGTCTCCGTCCAGTGGAAGTGAACCGGCGCCGGCGGGAGCCGGCGGCGACTACTTGAGCGCCAGCCAGGCCACCGCCGCGACGATCACGACCGCGGCGACGACGCCGATGATCATGCCGATGCGCGGACCGGAAGAAGCCTGCTGCTGCCGACCGCCCTGCGGGCCCTCGTCGACGAACGCGCGGAACATCTGGGTGCTGCCTGCGGGGTCGTTGTTGCCCTGGGGGCCCTGGGTGTTAGCCATGGCCTGAGACCCTAGCGAATCCGCCCGTGCGGCCCAAGTGGGGGCCCGACCCCTGCACAGGGGGCCACAGAACCTGCCCCACCTGCACATTTACGGTCGCAATACTTGCCTTTGCCAAGTTTTTGTACCGCACTCACCCCCATTTATTTGCCTGTAGCAACCAAACGCTTCTATGGTTGCCCTAAGCAACAACCGACGGAGGTGTGATGGCCGAGCAGGCGCAGTACGAGGAACTGGTCCGTCAGTTCAGCGCCTTCGGCGCCGTGAAGAGGGAGATGGGACGGATCCTGCCGTCCGACTGCCCGTCCGGCTCCGCCGCCGTACTGACGTTGCTGAGCCGCCACGGGGACATGCGCATGAGCAAGCTCGCCGAGCTGCTGGCCGTGGACATGTCGGTCACCAGCCGCCATGTCGCCCATGTGGCCGAGCGCGGCTGGATCGAGCGCTCCCCCGACCCGGCGGACAAGCGCAGCCGCATTCTGCGCCTCACCCCGGCGGGCGAGGACCGCGTCCGGGAGATGTCCCGGCTGACCACCGAGCTGCTCGCCGAGCGGCTGAGCGACTGGACCGACGAGGAGGTCGCCCAGCTCACCGGGCTGATGACCCGGCTGCGGGCCAGCTTCGACGACTGCCGTTCCGCGCACCGGCCGCCGGCACCCCCCGACCCACCCGAACACTCCCCCCGTACACCCGCGATCACCCAGTAGGAAAAGGAACCCCATGGCAACGACCACACCAGCCGGTGTGCGGGCGCACGCCAAGCACTCAGGAGGGCCGGCCGGCGCTCCGATGTCGCACCGGCAGATCATGGAAGCGCTGACCGGGCTGCTGCTCGGCATGTTCGTCGCGATCCTGTCGTCGACGATCGTCTCCAACGCTCTGCCCGACATCATCAAGGACCTGGGCGGCGGCCAGAGCGCCTACACCTGGGTGGTCACCGCGTCGCTGCTGGCGATGACCGCGTCCACACCCCTGTGGGGCAAGCTCGCCGACCTGTTCTCCAAGAAGCTGCTCATACAGCTGGCCCTGGTCGTCTTCGTGGCCGGATCCGCGCTGGCCGGTCTCTCGCAGAACCCGGCCATGCTCATCACGTTCCGCGCGGTGCAGGGCATCGGCATGGGCGGGCTGTCCTCGCTGGCCCAGATCATCCTGGCGGCGATGATCTCGCCGCGTGAGCGCGGCCGCTACAACGGCTACCTCGGCGCCACCTTCGCCACCGCGATGGTCGGCGGCCCGCTGATCGGCGGCGTCATCACCGACACCGACTGGCTCGGCTGGCGCTGGTGCTTCTACGTCGGCGTGCCCTTCGCGGTCATCGCCCTGATCGTGCTCCAGCGCACCCTGCACCTCCCCGTGGTCAAGCGGAAGGTCAAGGTCGACTGGGCCGGCGCCTTCTTCATCACCGCCGCGGTCTGCCTGCTGCTGGTCTGGGTGACCTTCGCCGGTGACAAGTACGACTGGCTGTCCTGGCAGACCGGCGCGATGACCGGTGGCGCGCTCGCGCTGCTGCTGATCTTCGTCTTCGTGGAGACCAAGGCCGGCGAGCCGATCGTCCCGCTGCGCCTGTTCCGCAACCGCACCATCACGCTGGCCTCGCTGGCCTCCCTGTTCGTCGGCATCGCGATGTTCTCGGGCACGATCTTCTTCAGCCAGTACTTCCAGCTGGCGCGGGGCGAGTCGCCGACCATGTCCGGCGTGCTGACCATCCCGATGATCGTCGGCCTGTTCATCTCCTCGACCGTCTCCGGCCAGGTCATCACCCGCACCGGCCGCTGGAAGGCCTGGCTGCTGGCCGGCGGTGTGCTGGTCACGGCGGGCCTCGGGCTGCTCGGCACGATCCGCTACGACACCGAGTACTGGCACGTCGCGATCTTCATGGCCCTGCTGGGTCTCGGCGTCGGCATGATGATGCAGAACCTGGTCCTCGCCACGCAGAACCAGGTCGCCCCGAGCGACCTGGGTGCCGCGAGCTCGGTCGTGAACTTCTTCCGCTCCCTCGGCGGCGCCATGGGCGTCTCCGCGCTGGGCGCGGTCCTCAGCCACCGGATCACCCACTACGCCGAGGAGGGCCTCACCAAGCTCGGCGTGCAGGGTTCCTCCGGCCACGGTGAGATCCCCGACCTCGACTCGCTGCCGGGCCCGGTGCGCACGGTCATCGAGAGCGCGTACGGCCACGGCGTCGCCGACGTCTTCCTGTACGCCGCGCCGCTCGCCTTCCTCGCCCTCCTGTTCGCCCTGTTCATCAAGGAGGTCCCGTTGAAGACCAAGGGCGCCATGGCGCAGGCCGCCGAGGCCGACAGCCCGGAGCCGGCCGAGATCCCGGCGGCGGCACCGGCCGCGGCCGAGGAGCGGGTGCCGAGCTGGGCCGTCGCCGCCTCGGAGACCGAGACCGGCCCCGAGGGCACCGAGCGGCTCGCCGCCGTGGCCACGGTGGCCCGTGCCGGGGAGACCGGCGGCGCGCCGTCCGGCGGAGTCCCGGTCCGCGGCTTCGTGCGGGGCGCCGAGAGCGCGCCCGTGCCGCAGGCGGCGGTCACGCTGATCTCGCTGGCCGGCCGGCAGCTGGGCCGCTCGGTCGCGCAGGCCGACGGTTCCTACGCGGTCGACGCGCCGGGCGCGGGATCGTACGTCCTGATCGCCTCCGCCGACGGCTTCCAGCCGCAGGCCTCCACGATCGTCGTGGGCGGTGACGAGCCGGTGGCCTACGACATCCTGCTCAGCGGCACCAGCGGCCTGAGCGGCGTCGTGCGCACCTCGCAGAGCGCGCTGCCGGTGAAGGACGCGATGGTGATCGTGACCGATGTGCGCGGGGACCTGCTGGCCACCGCCGCCACCGGTGAGCAGGGCGAGTTCAGCTTCGCCGAGCTGGTGCCGGGTGCCGTGACCGTCGCGGTGAACGCCGCCGGCTACCGGCCGCGTGCCCTGCCCGTCGAGGTCGGCGGCACCGGGGTCACCCGGATCGAGGTCGACCTGGAGGCCGGCGCGCAGGTCCAGGGCGTCGTACGGGCACCGCACGGACCGCTGGCCGACGCCCGCGTGACCCTGGTCGACGCGGCCGGCAACGTCGTGGGCACCGCCACCACCGGGACGGACGGGGCGTACGCCTTCACCGACCTGGACGGCGGCGAGTACACGGTCATCGCCACGGGCTACCCGCCGGTGGCGACCGCCCTGACCCTGACCGGCCCCGGCACCGACGACCACGACATCGAACTCGCCCACCCCGGCGAGTAGTTCGACTCCGGCCCGTGGTGGGCGGCGCGCTCTGAGCGGAGGTGCGTCGGCCGCCGCGGGCCGGTTCTTTTTGAGATCTTCTGAGGAGAACGTGAGATGGGACTGACCGCGAGGATCCGTACCCGGGACGGGTGGGCCGTGTCGCACGCGGTCGTCACGGTGACGGACATGACCGGTACGCAGGTGCTGCGCCTGGAGGCGGACGCGGAGGGGGCCGTACGGGACGCGAATCCGCTGGCCCCGGGGGCGTACACCGTCATCGTCACCGCGGTCGGCTACGCGCCCGCCGCCGCGAGCGCGATCGTCACCGCGAGCGGCCGCGCCGAGGTCGGCACGGTGACCCTGGCCCGCCAGGGCGGCACGGAGCTGCCGCCGCCGGGACCGTGGACCGTCGACCCGGCGCACTCCAGCGTGGCCGCCGTCGCCCAGCACCTGGGCATCTCCAGCGTGCACGGCCGGTTCACGCGGTTCTCCGGCGCCATCGAGATCGCGCCGGACGACGTCTCCAAGTCCCGCGTGGAGGCGGTCATCCGGGCCGACTCGATCGACACGGGCAACGGCATGCGCGACGGGCACCTGAAGTCTCCGGACTTCCTGGATGTCGAGAAGTACCCCGAAATCACCTACCGGTCGACGGGCCTGACGGCCGCCACGGGCACCGACCGCTGGACCGTGCACGGCGAGCTGACCATGCACGGTGTCGTACGGCCGGTCGACCTCGACCTCGCCTACCTCGGCACGGGCGCCGACCCGTGGGGCGGGACGCGGGCCGCGTTCCGCGCGACGACGGAACTGCACCGGGACGACTTCGCCATGAACTACAACCAGGTCGTGCAGGCGGGCATCGCCGCGATCGGTACGACGCTGAAGGTGGAGCTGGACATCCAGGCGGTGCAGGGGGAGACACTGCCGCAAGCGTGACCACGGCAGGGTCAGGCAGAACGGGCCCGTCGGCCCCTAGGCTGCGTTCCATGGCACCGAACATCGCGACCAACACCCGCGTCTCGCTCGAAGAGTTGCTCGACTTCGTACGGCCCCGGCATCGCGCCGTCCTGCTGACCCGGCGGGCGGACGGCAGCCCGCAGGCGTCGCCGTTGACCTGCGGGGTCGACGACTCGGGACGGATCGTGATGTCCACGTATCCGGAGCGGGCCAAGACGCGGAACGCGAAGCGGGACGAGCGGGTCAGCGTCCTGGTGATCAGCGACGAGTGGAACGGGCCGTGGGTGCAGGTCGACGGGACCGCGGAGGTCATCGACTCGCCGGAGTCGGTGGAGCCGCTCGTGGAGTACTACCGGAACATCGCCGGGGAGCATCCGGACTGGGACGAGTACCGGGCGGCGATGCTGAAGCAGGGGAAGTCGATCATTCGGGTGACGCCGGAGAAGTGGGGGCCGGTGGCCACCGGTGGGTTTCCCGCGCGGTTGGTTGAGGGCGCCTAGGGGGCCCGGGGGTGTGGGTCGTCGTGCGGGTGCGGTGCCGTTGTGGCTGGTCGCGCCCACGCGGCGGAGCCGCATATTGATACAGCCCCGCGCCCCTGAAGGCGCTTCGCGCCCTTCGGGTCATGCGCTGCGCGTCACCATCGCCTCGATGCCCGCCACCAAGAGGTCCAGGGCGAACTCGAAGTCGCGTTCCCACATCTCCTCGACCGTGTCGCCGCCCCGGGCCTCCATGAGTTCCGCGGAATCCTGGACGATGTCGGCGGCCTCCGGGGACTGGGACACGTTGCTCATGGCGTGGTGGAAGTAGTCGTCCGGGGTCATGCCGAACGCCGTGCTGCGGGCGATGAAGTGGCCCTCGATCGTGCCGAAGCCGTACACGAACTGGAAGACCGCGGAGATCGCGGCGACCAGGCCGTGCGCGGGCAGGCCGGTCCTGCGGACGATGCGCTGCACCAGCCGGGAGAAGGCGAGGCTGTTCGGGCCGATGTTGACGTACGTGCCGATCAGCGGCGACAGCCATGGGTGGCGCACCAGCAGGCCGCGGTAGGCGCGGGCCAGCGTGCGCAGTTGGTCCCGCCAGTCCTCGTCGGTCTCGGCGTCACGCAGGTCGAGTTCACCGAAGGCGGCGTCGAGGGCGAGTTCGAGGAGGTCGTCCTTGGTGTCGACGTACCAGTAGACGGACATCGCGGTCACGTTCAGCTCGGCCGCCAGCCGGCGCATGGAGAACTTCGCCAGCCCCTCGGCGTCCAGCAGCCGTACGGTCGCCTCGGTGATCCGGTCCCGGTCGAGCCCGGAGGGCTGCCCACCGCGCCCGCCGCGACGCTCCTTGCCCTCCAGCCACACACTGGTCCGAGCGGACTCCCGGGCTGCCCTGGCCATCGCGCACCCTTCCTAGACGTTCGAACACCGGTCACCGAACGCGCCCCTTCAGGGGCGCGGGGAACTGCGCGACCAGCCACAACCAGCCCGCAGTCGCCCGACAACGGTATGCCCCGAGCTCTCAGGCGGAATCTCCCCTTTCAGCCCGCCGCAGCAAAGCACCCGCGACCAATCCCCCCAACAGCACAGCCAACGCCCCCACCAGCAGACTGGTCTCCAGCCCGGACGAGAACGCGTCCGTGATCTCGGCCTTCTCCTCTGCCGACCCGGCAGCCGCCAGCGCCGCGGGCAGCGACGTCGCCGCCACCGGAATCAGCGCCGCGAACCGCGAGTTGAGCAGTGCCCCCAGCACGGCGACCCCCAGCCCGGTGCCGAACTCCGCCACCGTGCCGTTGATCCCGCCGCCGACCCCGGCCTTCTCCGGCGGAATCGCACTCATGATCGCGTGGGACATCGCCGGACTCGCCACCGCCGCGCCCGTGCCGATCAGCACCAGCCCCAGCAGCGTCCCGGCGTAACCGCCGGAGGCCATCGTGGCGATGGCGGCCAGGCCCGCCGCCATCACCGCCATGCCGAGACCGATGGCGAGCGGGGTGCCCAGCCGGGCCGCCCACTTCGCCGCCACACCGGTGAAGTTCAGCGCCACGATCATCAGGGCGAGCGGCGCCGTCCGCAGCCCGGCCTCCAGCGGCTCGTAGCCGAGCACGAACTGCATGTGCTGGGTGAGCAGGAAGAGCGACCCGCCCATGCCGAAGGTGATCAGCACACCACCCGAGACCGCGCCCGTGAACCGCCGGTTCCGGAAGAAGTGCATGTCGATCATGGGGTACGGGATCCGGCTCTCCCAGTACGCGAAGGCGGCCAGTACGACGACGGCCACCACCGCCGTCAGCAGGACCCGGCCCGACGTCCAGCCGTGCTCCGGCCCGGAGATGATCGCGTAGACCAGGGCGGCCATGCCGATCGTGGAGAGCACGGCGCCCAGCAGGTCGGGGCGGTCGCCATGGGGGTTCTTCGACTCGGGGACGAGCACCACGACGGCCACCAGGGCGAGCGCCGCGACCGGAATGTTGATCAGGAAGATCGCGCCCCACCAGAAGTGGTTCAGCATGAAGCCGCCGAGCAGCGGTCCGGCCGCGAAACCCAGCGAGTTCACCGCGGCCCAGATGCCGATCGCCTTGGGCTGCTCCTCCGGCGTGAAGATCTGGATCGCCACCGCGAGGACCGTGGTCATCAGCAGCGCGCCGCCCACGCCCATCCCGGCGCGCGCGGCGATCAGCTGGCCCGTGGAGTCGGCGAGGCCGGCCACGAGTGAGCCCACGCCGAACAGGGCCAGGCCCGCGGCCAGCATCTTCTTACGGCCGTAGCGGTCGGCCGCGCTGCCGGCCGTGAGCAGCAGACCCGACTGCACCAGCGAGTAGGCGTTGATCATCCACTGGATGTCGGAGGTGGCCGCGCCCAGTTCGCGGGTGAGCGAGGGGATGGCCACGTTCAGGACGGTGTTGTCGAGCACCACGGTCAGCACCGCGAGGCAGAGGACACCGAGGATCAGCCAGCGCTGCGGGTGACCTCCCGGGGCCTCGGGCTGCGGCTGGGCCGGGGCCTGTTCCTGGGGGGACGTCGTCATGTTCTACACCGTAAGGCAATCCCTATACGGTGTACAACGGAGATACGGGAAGGGGCGGTGGCGCGGGCCACCGCCCCTTCTCAGAGGGACCGTCGGGGACTGTCAGCTGTCGCTCTTCGGCTGCGTCAGGTCGTAGAAGGTGCTGCCGTCGACCGTCACCGACTCGAAGTTCTCCTGGACCCAGGAGCTGATCTGCGAGGAGGTGCCGCTGCTGCCGCCGCCCATGCCGCCGCCGCTGCCGCTTCCGATGAAGTAGTGGATCTTGCCGTCCGCCACGTACTTCTTGAACTCGGCCAGCGTCGGGGACGGGTCGGTGCCGTTGAAGCCGCCGATCGCCATCACCGGGTCACCGGTGGAGAGCTGGTAGCTCGCGGCGTTCTGGGCGCCGATGGCCGCGGCCGCCCAGGTGTAGTGGTCGGCGTTCTTCTCCAGCAGCGCCTTGGCCTCGTCGCTGACGCTGGCGCCGTTGAGCAGACCGCCCGCGCCGCCACCGCCGCCCATGCCGCCCTCGCCGGTGGGGCCGCCGCCGGGCATGCCGCCCTGCTGGTTCTGGCCCTGGCCCTGGGTGTTGCCGTTGCCGTTCTGCTGACCCGGCATGCCGCCGCCGAAGCCACCGCCACCGGGGAAGCCGTTGCCGCCCTGCTGGTTCTGCCCCTGCTGGCCCTGCTGGTTCTGGCCGGGCATGCCGCCCCCGCCGGGGCCGCCGCCCATGCCGCCTCCGCCGCCACCGGGACCGCCCCGGCCGCCCGCGACCGCGGGACCTGCGGTGACGATCGAGCCGCTGTGGCCCTCGTTCACCGTGGTGAGGGTGTACGCGGCCGGCCCGGCCAGCGCGGCCACGAGGCCCAGGCCGACGACGCCGAGGGTCAGTTGACGGCCCAGTCGGCTCGCGAAGATCAGGCCGAGGGCGGCCGCGAGACCGCCGACCAGTACGACCCACTTCAGCCAGGGCAGGTAGTCCGAGGAGCGGTTGAGCAGGACGTATCCCCAGCCCGCGGTGGCCGTCATCGCGGCCGCCAGGGTCAGCGATGCCCACGCCTTGTCGCGCTTCTCCCAGAGCAGCACCGCGCCCATACCGATCAGCGGGGCGATGTAGGGGGCGAGGGCCACCGTGTAGTACTCGTGGAAGATGCCCTGCATGTAGCTGAAGACCAGCATGGTCGTGACCAGCGCGCCGCCCCAGACCAGGAACGAACCCCGCGTCACCGACGTACGCCTGGCCTTGCGGGTCGCCACCAGGCCCGCGATCAGAAGGATCAGCGCGGCCGGGATCAGCCAGGAGATCTGACCGCCGATCGAGGAGCCGAAGAGGCGGTCCCAGCCGGTCTCGCCCCAGTTGCCGCCTCCGTTGCCGCCACCGCCGCCACCGCCGACGCTGCCGGTCTCGTCGCCGTTGAGCCGGCCCAGACCGTTGTAGCCGAAGGTCAGTTCGAGGAAGGAGTTGTTCTGCGAGCCGCCGATGTACGGGCGGGAGGAGGCGGGCCACAGTTCGACGATCGCGACCCACCAGCCACCGGAGACGACGATCGCGGCGAGGCCCGCGGCGAGCTGGCCGATCCGCTTCCTCACCGGCACCGGGGCGCAGACCGCGTACACGATCGCGAGCGGCGGGAGGATCAGGAAGGCCTGGAGGGTCTTGGCGAGGAAGGCGAAGCCGATCGCGGCTCCGGCCCACACCAGCCACTTCGTACGGCCGTCCTCCAGGGCCCGGATGACGAAGTAGCAGGCCACGGCCATCAGCAGGGCCAGCATCGCGTCCGGGTTGTTGAACCGGAACATCAGCGCCGCGACGGGGGTGAGCGCGAGCACCGCGCCAGAGATCAGACCCGCCGCGGGACCGAACCGGCGGCGCACGGCCGCGTACACCACGGCCACCGTGCCGACGCCCATGAGGACCTCGGGGAGCAGGATCGCCCAGGAGTGGAGGCCGAAGAGGCGGACCGACAGGGCCATCGGCCACAGGGAGGCCGGGGGCTTGTCGACGGTGATGGCGTTCGCCGCGTCCAGCGAGCCGAAGAAGAATGCCTTCCATGACTCGCTGCCGGCCTGGACCGCCGCCGAGTAGAAGGAGTTGGCGTAGCCGGAGGCGCTCAGGTTGTAGAGGTAGAGCAGGAGGGTCGCGAGCAGGAGGCCGAGGAAGGCCGGGCGTGCCCAGCGCGGGTCCTCGGGCCGGCCGCGCCAGAGCCGCCGTACGAAAGGCTGCTTCGGTTCGCCGGCGTCGGGGGCCGGCTCCGCGTGCGGGGGCGTGGACGGTGGGCCCCAGGTCTCGGGGCTCGTCCCTCTGTCGTAACCGGTCTGGTCGTAGTGGACGGTCATCGGTATTCCCTCGACTCGGTGTCGTGCGGGCGCACCGGCTGCAACTGCATGGTGGCGTCCCGCCAATTGCCGTCCGCGGCTTCACCGGCGCGGAACCGATCGGTGTCGTACATGGGGTGAGGTGCGCCCGTCGGACGCTGCGGGAGCGGGCCGTAAGGGCTCCGCCCCGCCATGGAGTAGGTCGGCGAGGACGGGTTGTGGGCGGGGACGTGCGAGGCGACGACCGTGGAGTCGATGTCGTCGCGCCGGTCCGGGAACACCCACGCCCGGAAGAGCAGGAAGCGCAGGACCGTCGCCGCGAGGTTGGCGGCGATCAGGACCGCGAGTTCGGTGGAATGCGCCGGGTCGCTGCTGGCCGCGTTCAGGGCGGCCAGCGAACCGCTGGTCAGGGCAAGTCCGATACCGAAGACGACCAGGCCCTGCGCCTGGTGCCGTACGGCGCCGCCGCGGCCGCGCACTCCGAAGGTGAGACGCCGGTTGGCCGCCGTGTTGGCGACCGCGGAGACCAGCAGCGCGAGCGCGTTGGCGATCTGCGAGCCGGCGAAGACGCGGAAGCCGCTGTAGAGCAGCAGGTAGAAGAGGGTGGACAGGCCGCCGACGACACAGAACCCGACGAGCTGGCGGGCCAGGCCGTTGGGTACGTCCTTGATCTCGCGGTCCCTCGGGTCGTCGCCGAACGGCCGGGCGAGCCGGTCCAGCGGCAGCGAGCCGGTCGCCAGGGCCCTGCCCACCCGCCACACGCCCTTGAGGTCGTCCGTCGCTGTCTTCACGATGTGGACCGTGGAGTCCGGGTCGTCGACCCAGTCGACCGGCACCTCGTGGATCCGCAGGCCCGCGCGCTCGGCGAGCACCAGCATCTCGGTGTCGAAGAACCAGCCGGTGTCCTCCACCAGCGGCAGCAGCACCTGCGCGACATCGCGGCGGATCGCCTTGAAGCCGCACTGGGCGTCCGAGAAGCGGGCCTGGAGGGAGCCGCGCAGGATGAGGTTGTAACTGCGGCTGATGAACTCCCGCTTGGCGCCGCGCACCACGCGCGAGCTGCGGCTGAGCCGGGAGCCGATCGCCAGGTCCGAGTGACCGGAGATCAGCGGCGCCACCAGCGGCAGCAGGGCGTTGAGGTCGGTGGACAGGTCCACGTCCATGTAGGCGAGGATCGGGGCCTCCGACGCGGACCAGACGGTCCGCAGCGCCCGGCCGCGGCCCTTCTGCTCCAGCCGGAACGCCCTGACCTCCGGGAGCTCCGTCTCCAGCCGCCGCGACACCAGGGGAGTGGTGTCGGTCGACGCGTTGTCCGCGATCGTGATGCGGAACGCGTACGGGAAGGTGCGCTTGAGGTGATCATGCAGTCTCAGCACACACGGCTGGAGGTCCTTCTCCTCGTTGTAGACGGGGATCACTACGTCCAGGACAGGCGTACCGGCGTCTCCGGCCGGGAGGTGCTCCCGCGCCGGCAGGTTGCCGGGAGAAGAGTCGGTTCGCATGGAACCGACTTTCGTCAGGCGCCCTGTTCCACCCATGTGGTGACGCTGTGTTGTACCTGTGAGTGCTGTTGCCAGCTCATTTCGGGGCTGGGCGGCACGGGCAGCGCCGGCAGATGCACGGTGAAGACGGTGCGTCCGGGCATGCTGTCGACGGTCACGGCACCGCCGTGCGCGGTGGCCACGGCCTGCACGATGGCCAGGCCGAGGCCGGTGGAGCCGGTGGCGCGGGAGCGCGCGGAGTCGCCGCGCGCGAACCGTTCGAAGACGTGCGGCAGCAGATCCGGCGGGATGCCCTGCCCGTTGTCCTCGACGTCCACGCACAGCCACGGGCCCCGCCGTTGAACACGCGCAGTGACCGTCGTGCCGGTCGGGGTGTGGTTGCGGGCGTTGCCGAGGAGGTTGACGAGGACCTGTTGCAACCGGGCCGCGTCCGCCGACACGAGCGCGGGCTCGTCGGGCAGGTCGAGACGCCAGTTGTGGTCCATGCCGGCGGCGCGGGCGTCGCTGATGGTGTCCACGACGAGCGGGATCAGATCGGTCTGCTCGAACTGGAGGGGACGGCCCGCGTCGAGCCGGGCGAGCAGCAGGAGGTCCTCGACGAGGAGGGTCATCCGGCCGGCCTCGGACTCGATACGGCCGAGGGCGTGTCTGGTGTCCGGGCCGACGTCCTCCCTGCCGCGTCTGGTCAGCTCGGCGTACCCGCGGATGGACGCGAGGGGTGTACGCAGCTCATGGCTGGCGTCCGCCACGAACTGCCGCACCCGCATCTCGCTCTGCTGGCGGGAGTGCAGGGCGCCGTGGACGTGGTTCAGCATGCGGTTGAGCGCGGCGCCCACCTGCCCGACCTCGGTGTGCGGATCGCACTCCGACTCGGGGACCCGCTCCTTGAGGTTCACCTCGCCGGTGTGCAGAGGGAGTTCGGAGACCCGGGTGGCGGTGGCGGCGACGCGGCGCAGGGGGCGCGTGGCGACACCGACGATCACGGTGCCGGCGATCCCGGCGGCCACGAGGGCGGCGGCGGTGACGCTGGCTTCTATGAGGATGAGGGTGTTGAGGGTGCCGTTGAGTTCCGCGGTGGGGATGGCCACATAGAAGCTGCCGTTGTCGCCGGTCTTGTACTCGACGCGGTACTCGCCGAGGGAGCCGAGGTCGACGGTGTGCTTCTTGTCGTCCTGGGCGACCTCGTTGAGCGCCTCGATCTGGGACTCGGTGAGGTCGCCGGGCACCATTCCGCTGAAGTCGGCGCTGTTCTCGCCCTTCTCGCCGATCGCGGCGTCGGTGATGCTGCCGTTCTCGACCTTGGCGATGACCGTGCCGGACGGTTGCGGACCGCGCGTGACGAACTGATCGAGGCTGAAGGACTCGCGCCCCTTGGTGACCACGTCGTTCTTCACGGGGTCACCGCCGGGCGGTCCGCCGATGCCGGCCGCCCGGCCGACGGCCTCGGTCAGCTTGCCGTCCAACTGTTCGTACAGATGCGAGCGCAGCGCCAGCGTCGTCACCGTGCCGATCACCGCGCACACCACGGCGATCAGCACCACGGACGCGACGACGAGCCGCGTCCGCAGGGTGCGCGGCTGGCCCGCCCGCCGCTGCCGCTTCTGCGTACGCGGTCGTCGTCGCCCGCTCATGACACCGCGGGCTTGATCAGATAGCCGGCTCCGCGCCGGGTGTGGATCATCGGCTCTCGGCCGGCGTCGATCTTGCGGCGCAGATAGGAGATGTACAGCTCGACGACGTTGGCCTGCCCGCCGAAGTCGTACGACCAGACCCGGTCGAGTATCTGGGCCTTGCTGAGGACACGCCGCGGATTGCGCATGAGGAAGCGCAGCAGCTCGAACTCGGTGGCGGTGAGGTGGATGTTGTCCCCGGCCCGCGACACCTCGTGGCTGTCCTCGTCCAGCGTGAGGTCACCGACGACCAGTACGGAGTCGGACCGCCGGTCCGCGGCGCCGGAACGCCGGATGAGCCCGCGCAGCCGGGCGACGACCTCCTCCAGGCTGAACGGCTTGGTGACGTAGTCGTCCCCGCCCGCGGTGAGCCCGGCGATACGGTCCTCGACGGCATCCTTGGCCGTCAGGAACAGCACCGGCACGTCCGGGAGCTCGCGGCGCAGCCGCCCGAGGACGGTCAGGCCGTCCATGTCCGGGAGCATCATGTCCAGGACGACGGCGTCGGGCCGGAACTCACGCGCGGTCTGGACGGCACCCGTGCCGTCCCCCGCGCTGCGGATCTGCCAGCCCTCATAGCGAAGGGCCATGGACAGCAGTTCGGTGATCGACATCTCGTCGTCCACCACAAGCACTCGGACGGGGCTCCCGTCCGGCCTCAGCAGTTCGGTGCGCCCCTGGGGCGAGGTCGTGGTCATGGTGGACACCTTGTCGGGGCCCTCTTAGAACACGCTTTCCGCAACCTGTGATTTTCCTAAGAAACGCACAGGAGGCTCTCAGGCAACCCCTGGGAAGTCCCTGGCGGAGAGCGATTTCCCGGCTCCCTACCGGGCCGTCCTCAGAACAACCCGTCCTGCATGGTCGCCTCCCGCTCCCTGAACTCCCTTACCGGCACCGTCAGTTCCCCGTCGCCGCGGGTCGGCAGCAGTTCCCACCCCGTCATCAGCCGCGTGTCGACGACGACCACCCCGCCGCCCGCCTCGACGTGCAGGTCCGGTCCGGCGGCCGCCACCAGCCGTCCGCTCACCGCCCCGCCCGCGACGAGTTCGGTGACCTCCCCGACGGCACCCGGCAGATCCGCGAACCCGAACACCCCGGCGTGATCGACCGGTTGGCAGGGTTCGCGGACCAGGGACTCCGGCCAGGCGTCCAGCGCGACCGCCCGGGCGTGCAGGTCCTCGACCTCGGCCGCGCGCTCCGCCGCCGACGCCGGCAGCCCGGAGCGCACCGCCCGCTTGTCGGCGTACGGAATCCGGTCCGGCACGCGCAGTGCCGCCCGCAGCAGTTCCTCCGTGCGCCGTGCCGCCATCAGCGGGCCGGCGCCCAGCCAGCTGAAGCAGACCGCGCCCTGCTCAAGGAGCCGCGCCGAGCCGCGCTCAAGGGCGGTGATGCCGACCTTGGTCATCCCGGGCCCGAACCAGGCCAGATATACGTGGTACGGCCGCGGGTCGTCCGCGATGGTGTCGGCGGCCACCGAGTGCGCCCGGTCCAGCCGAGCGCAGTCCTCGCAGCGCGCTCCCGTGCTGCGCCCCGATACGGCCGCCCGCACCGGACAGGCGTGCCCCCGCGCTCCCACGCATGTCCGAACACCCCCTTCGGCGACCCCGAAGGCCACCCGCTTCCCCCAGGTCAGCGGCGAGCGCCGACCGCCGTCCCACGCCAGCTCGGGGCCGTCGGCCGACCAGCGCAGCCCCTTGCATCTCCATGCCTGTGCCATCGCTCATCGAGCCTAGGGGGTGCCACTGACAACGCCCTTTCAGCGGCCGACCGAACCGGCCTCGGCGACGACAGGCTCGCCGGCCACGGCGGGTTCGCCGCCCACGGCAACCACGTCGGCCGTACGCCGCCCGCGCCCCGCGAGCCGGCAGCCCCAGCAGTCCGGATGCCCCTCCCGCACGGTCAGGTCGCGCACCCCCATGGGCCACTGCCCGCGCGGCCGGGGACCCGAGGGCTTGCCCCAGCCGGAAAGATGCAGGGCCCAGGTCACTAGGAGGCTCGCGACCAGGATCCCGAGCCCGCCCACCATCAGCGGGGCCGAGACCACGCATATCCCCGCACCCAGCACGGCGGATCCGACGGTCGCGATCCCGGTTCCGGTCCAGCCCGCGACCGTGTGCCCCTCGTCATACTGGCTCACGTGCCTGCCTCCCTCTCGTCTCTCGTCAGGGCAGCGGAAATCACCCACGTCCGTGAGGGACCCAGAATCTCTCACGTCGTAAGAAGTTTAGACGCTAAATCTCTCACGAGCTAAGGTAATAAGGAAGATGCAAGCCACGCCGCGTCCCACCGCCACCCCGGCCCAGGCGCTGGAGGCGATGGACTCCCTCATCGCCGCCCACCTGCTCGGCCAGCAGGAGATGGCCCAGCGGCTGGGCCTGAACATCACCGACCTGCTCTGTTTCGCCTGGGTCCTGAAGGCGGGGGACGACCTGCTCACGGCCGGCGAGCTCGCGGAACACGCGCACGTCACGACCGGCGCGATGACCGGCATCCTCAACCGCCTGGAGCGGGCCGGCTACGTCACCCGCCGCCCCGACCCGGCCGACCGACGCCGGGTCCGGGTGGCCGCCGTACCGTCCGCGGTCGAGCGGGCCGGGGCCCTCTACGGCCCCTACTACGCCCGCCTCAACGAGCTCTTCGCGAGCTACTCCGCCGACGAGATCGCGGTGCTCACGGACTGGTTCACACGGACGACGGGACTGGCGCAGACCTACATCGACGAAATGCGCGAGCAGGACAAGGACTGAGCGCGACCGGGGTCAGCGCGCCCTGCCAACCCCCGGCGCCCGCCGGTCCTCCCGCGCGTCGTAGGCCACCCGGGCCCGCTCGACCGCGTCCAGGTGCACGGACCACTCCGACAGCGCGGCGAACAACGGCGCGAGGCTGCGACCCAGTTCGCTGATCTCGTACTCGACGCGTGGCGGGACCTCGGCGTGATACGTGCGCACGACCAGCCCGTCCCGCTCCAGCTGCCGCAGCCGCTGGGTCAGCACCTTCGGCGTGATGGTGCCGATGCGGCGCTCCAGCTCGACGAAGCGCTGCCGGCCGTACTCGTGAAGTGCCCACAGGATCGGGGTGGTCCAGCGGCTGAAGACGATGTCGACGACGGGCGCGACGGGGCAGGCATTCGCCGGATCGGCACCCCGCGGCACCCGATTCCCTGTGCTCTCGGTCACAACTGCCCCCGTCCGCCAATACTTTCCTCTCGGTACCTACTACCCCCACAACAGTAGCGTCGCCGTACGAGATCCGAACTCGGAACGGAGACCGATGATGATCGTGGTGACCGGAGCAACGGGCAATGTGGGAAGGCCACTTGTGCGGGCGCTGGTGGACGCGGGCGAGCGGGTGACGGCGGTCTCCCGCCGTGTCTCCGCCCATGACGTACCGGCGGGGGTCCGCCACCACCCGGCCGACCTCACCGAGCCCGAACGCCTGAGACCCGCGCTCGACGGGGCCGAGGCCCTGTTCCTGCTGACCTCCGGCGACTTCATGGCGGCCGGCGGCGACCTCGGAGCCGTACTGGACGTCGTACGGGAATCGGGCGTCCGGCGCGTGGTCCTGCTGTCGTCCCAGGGAGTCGGCACGGGCGACCACCCCTCGGCGCTGGAGGACGCCGTCAAGGCGTCCGGCGTGGAGTGGACGATGCTGCGGCCCGGCGCGTTCCACTCGAACGCCCTCCAGTGGGCCGACACGGTCCGCACGCGACGGGAGGTCGCCGCTCCCTTCGGCGACACGGCCCTGCCCACCGTCGACCCTGCCGACATCGCGGACGTCGCGGCGGCGGCCCTGCGCGCACCGGGCCACGCCGGCGAGGTGTACGACCTGACCGGCCCGGCGCCGGTCTCGCCCCGGCAACAGACCGCGGCGATCGGAGCGGCCCTGGGGGAGCCGGTCCGGTTCACCGAACTGACCCGCGCGCAGGCCCGCGAACACATGCTGCGCACCATGCCCGAGCCGGTCGTCGAGAGCACCCTCGACCTGCTGAGCACCCCACCGGCCGCGCTGCGGCGGGTGAGCCCGGCCGTCGACCAGGTCCTCGGCCGACCGGCGCGGTCGTTCGCGGACTGGGTGGAGCGGAACGCCGGTGCCTTCCAGTAGCAGGGCAACCATGAAGGCCAGAGGGGCGTTGGTAGAGCCTGCCCCACCTTGGATCCGGTAGGACACTCCATCGTTTCCGGCCGTGCACGACGGCATCGTTGACGCCAGTTCATCCCGGCCGAACTCCGGCCCTGCCTCCCCCGGCTGAAACCCGGCCGACACCCGCTGAAGCCCGCCTGAGGCCGCGCTGAAGCCGGGCCGGGATGAGCTGCATCCCGTTGAGGATGCCGCCCGCCCGGAAGGAAGCCGCCATGGAATCGCAGCGCCAGTCGAAGCCGAGCCCGGCGCCGTCGAGGCCGGGTCCCCTCTCCTCGTTCGTCCGGTTCGTGGTGTGCGGCGGCGGTGTCGGTCTGCTCTCCAGCGCGGCCGTACCGATGCTGGCCGCGGCGATGCCCTGGGCGGTCGCGAACGCCCTGGTCACCGTCGCCGGCACGCTCCTGTGCACCGAGTTGCACGCCCTGTTCACCTTCGGCACCGGCCGGCGCCCCGACTGGCGGCGGCACATGCAGTCCTCGGGGTCGGCCGTCGCCGCCTATCTGGCCACGACCGCCGCGATGTTCGCGCTGTACGCCGTCCAGCCGTCGCCCGGCATGTTCTGGGAACAGACCGTCTACCTCACCGCCTCCGGGCTGGCCGGCATCGGCCGCTTCCTGGTCCTGCGGCTGGTCGTGTTCGCCGAGCGCAACGAGCGCGACCAGCGCAACGATCGGGTCACGCGCAGCGAGACGCTCGTGCCCGGCGAGCCGAACCTCCGCCTGATCCCGGAGAGGGACACCGCGCGCCGGCAAGTGGCTCCCACACAGCCCGCGTTGATCACGGCCGCCGCATAGCCGTCAATCCCAAGGCATCCCAACTCCACCTCCTCATCCGTCTGTTGACTTGCCGTCAGTGCACTTCACGGCACCCGTGAGGATCTTGCGAAGCGAGGGTTTACCACGTGCCCGAACGGTAAAGTCCGCGACATGAACGCTCGGCTGGCACTGCTCAGCACGGTGGCCCCCGGTGTCGCGGAAAGCGAGGTCTTCCGGCTGGCACTCCAGCACGCGGTGGGCGAGCTGGGCGCGCTGGGCGGCATGATCCACCTGCGGGGCCCGATGTCCGCGCTACGCCTGGTGTCGACCGCCGGGCTCCCGCCGGCCCTCACCCGTTCCTGGGAGATCGTCGGCCAGGAGGGCCCCTTGGCCCCGGCGCTCGCGCTGCGCGAGGGCAACGGCGTCTGGGTCCCGCTGAGCCCGGCCGGCGCCGCCGACTCCCCGGACGCCGCCTGGCCCGGCACCGGCCTCGCGGCACTGCCGCTGTACAGCGGCAACCGCGGCACCGGCGCCCTCAGCGTCCTGATGGACGCACCCGGCGAACCGGGGCCCGACCACTGGGAGTTCCTGCGGGCCGTCGCCTCCTGGACCGAGGACCGCATGGGCCAGGCGCCCCCGCCGACGGGCCCCGTACGGCCCGCCCAGCAGCCCGAACACAACGGCGAGCGGCTGCGCCAGGCCCTGAAGGAGGTCAGCGTCGGCTCCTGGGACTGGAACATCCGCACCGGCGAACTGATCTGGGACGAAGCGGCCCTGGAGCTGTACGGCACCCTGCCCCAGGACTACACCGGCAAGGTCGAGAACTGGATGCGGTGCGTCCACCCCGACGACCTGCCGCCGACGCTCGCCGCGGCGGACCGCGCGATCCGCACCGGCGAGGTCTTCGAGGCCGAGTACCGGGTGCGCAAGCTGGACGGCACCTGGGGCTGGACGCAGGCCCGCGCCAGACCGACGTACGACGAACGGGGCGAACCGCATCGGATGATCGGGGTGGGCTGGGACAGCAACGAACCCCGTTCCGCCCGTGACGCCCTCAGCCGGGCCCTGCGGCACATGAGCGACGGCTTCCTGGCGATGGACGACGACTGGCGCATCACCTTCGCCAACCTGGAGGCCGAGCGCACCCTCGGCTTCTCCGAGGAGGAGCTGTTCGGCTGTCTGCTGTGGGACCTGCCCGCCGCCGAGCAGGTGCCCGGCCTGGAGATCCGCTGCCGGCAGGCCGCCGCGGCGGAGAAGTCGGTGAGCTTCGACGTACGGCTGCCGAACGGCCGCCTGTGCCATCTGCGGCTGGTGCCGGGCCCCGACGGCCGCACCATCTACTTCACCGACGTCACCGAGAAGCGGCGGCTGGAGGAGGAGCGCCGGTCCGCCGAGCGGGCGGCCACCGAGCGCGCCGCCCGGATAGGGGAGCTGACCGCGGCCCTCGCCAAGGCGACGACGTCGGTGGACGTGGTGGACGCGGTCGCGCGCGGCGTGCTGCCGCCGTTCGAGGCTTCCGGTCTGGTGGTGCAGACCGTGGAGGGCGACCGGCTGCACACGGTCGGTTCCGTCGGCTACCCGGACGACGTCCTCGCCGTGCTCGACGGCCGTGAGCGCACGCAGTCCAGCCCGCTGTGGGACGCGATCCTCGCCGGTACTCCCCTGTTCCTGTCCACCCCCCACGAGTTCTCCGCCCACTACCCCGAGCTGGCCGACCTGCCCGCCCGCGCCGGCAAACAGTCCTGGGCGCTGCTCCCGCTGACGGCCTCCGGGCACACCTTCGGCATCTGCGCGGTCACCTTCGACCACCCGCGCCGCCTCACCGACGAGGAGCGCACCCTGCTGACCGCGACCAGCGCCCTGGTCGCCCAGGCCCTGGAGCGGGCCCGCCTCTTCGACGCCGAGCACACCCGCTCCCGCGAGCTCCAGCGCAGCCTGCTCCCCCGGGACCTGCCCGACCTGCCCGCGTGCTCGGCCGCCGCCCGCTATCTGCCGGCCGGCCAGGGCATGGACGTGGGCGGCGACTGGTACGACATCATCCCGCTGTCCGGCGGCCAGGTCGCCCTGGTCGTCGGCGACGTCATGGGCCACGGCCTGCCGGAGGCGGCCACGATGGGCCGCCTGCGCACGGCCGTGCACACCCTGGCCGACCTCGAACTGCCGCCCGACGAGATCATGAGCCACCTCAACGACATCGTCGGCGCCATGGGCGAGGAGTCGTACGTGACGTGTCTGTACGCGTTGTACGACTCCACGACCCGCGTCTGCTCCATAGCGAGGGCGGGCCACCCGCCGCCGGCCCTGCTGCACCCCGACGGCACGGTGGTCTTCCCGCCCCTGGCGGCCGACCCGCCCCTGGGCGCGGCCGAGCCCCCCTTCGAGACGGCGGAGATCCAGGTCCCCGAGGGCAGCGTGCTGGCGCTGTACACCGACGGCCTGGTCGAGTCGTCCAGGCGCGAGATGGACGAGGGCATGGCGGCCCTGGCCGAGGTGCTGCGTACCGCCCACGCGGACGGCACGGTGACGGACCTGGAGCTGCTCTGCGAGCGGATCACCTCGACCCTGCTGCCCGCCGGCCAGCAGACGGCCGACGACGCGGCCCTCCTCCTGGCCCGGATGCACGCGCTGCCCGACTCCCGCATCGCCTCCTGGCCGCTCGCCAAGGACCCGAGGGCGGCGGGCCAGGCCCGCGCCCTGATCCGCAAGCAGCTGACGGCCTGGGACCTGGAGGACCTCACCCCCACGACCGAACTGCTGGCGAGCGAGCTCGTCGGCAACGTCATCCGCCACGCCAGGGGCCCCATGCGGCTACGGCTCCTGCACGGCGCCGCGCTGATCTGCGAGGTCTTCGACGGCAGCCTGACGATGCCGCGGATACGCCGGGCGACGGAGACGGACGAGGGGGGCCGCGGCCTCCAGCTGATCACCGCGCTGTCGCAGCGCTGGGGGACCCGGTACACGCCGACCGGCAAGTGCATCTGGACGGAACAGACCCTCCAGACGGCACCGGACGCCGTACGGGACGAACCGCGACAGATGGCGCCCGACCCGCTGGAGCGGATGTTCCTGGGCCTGCCGGGGCTGGGGGAGGACTTCGACGGGGACCTCGACGCGCTGGCCTTCGGCGACCAGGACTGAATCGGTTCGTCAATCGGTCGTCAGTCCGTTCGTCGATCGGTTCGTCGATCGGTTCGTCAGCCAGGGAGGACCCTCCCGTCACCGCGGGGTACCGTGAAAGCGCCACATATGCGACGTATCGCCGTATACAGCGCTCCGCAGGAACACGGGGTGTGATGCCATGGCCCATCGCCGCACCGATTCGGCCGGTGCCACCAGAGAGCTGCTCCAGGAGCTCGGGGATCTCACCGGCCGGATTCTGGACCAGATCAAGCTCCACCAGGCACGCGTCGAGCTCGCCGCCGCACTCCAGCGCCAGGTGCTCACCGCCGAGCTGCCGGACGTGCCGTACCTGCGGGTGGCGGGCCGGTACACACCCGCGCGGATCGGTCTGGACATCGGCGGCGACTGGTTCGACGGCTTCCGGATGCCGGACGGCTCGGTGGGCTTCGCGATCGGGGACGTCCAGGGCCACGACGTCGAGGCCGCGGCGCTGATGGGCCAGGTCCGCACCTGTCTGCGCGCGGTCGCGACCGCCACCACGGACCCGGCGGAGGTGCTGGGGCACACCAACGACCTGCTGGTCGCGATGGCCTCCGAGCTCTTCGTCACCTGCACTTTCCTGCGTTTCGACCCGGCCACCAGGGAGCTGCGCGACGCCCGCGCAGGGCACGTACCGGCGGTCTGGGCCACGACCGGCGGCCACTGCGAGATCGTCCTGGAGGACGGTGGCCTGCCGCTCGGCATCAACGCCGGCGAGCACTATCCGTCGTCCCGCCGGCACCTGACCGACACGGGCGCGTTCGTCCTGCTCACCGACGGTGTGGTGGAGGGCCCCGGCTACCCCATCGACGACGGTCTCAAGCGAGTGGCCGACCTCGTCGGCGACGGCTGCGACGCCGAGCCCGCGGACCTGGCCGCCCAGGTGATCAAGGTCGCGGACCTGACCGGCCACAGCGACGACGCGGCGGTCCTCGTCCTGCGCTACGGCGACTTCGGTGACCTCGGTGACCTCGGCGGAGGGTGAGTGCCATGTACGGCCTTGTCGCCCCCATGACACCGCAGAAGACGGACGGCCCCCGGCTCCGCGACTACGCCATTCACGCCCTGCGCCTGACCATCGTCGCGGCCGCCTACTACGGCAGCGCCAAGCTGGGCCTGGAGCAGCAGCTGGTACGGGGCCAGGTCACGCCCTTCTGGCCGCCGACCGGCATCGCCCTGGTCGCCCTGCTGATGTGGGGCCTGCGCATGTGGCCGGGCATCGCGATCGGCGCGTTCGTCGTGAACGCGCCCCTCGGACCGTCGATCCTGCCCGTGCTCGCCATCGTCGCCGGCAACACGATCGCCCCGGTCTGCGCCTGCCTCCTGCTGCGCCGCGTTCGGTTCCGCCTCGCACTCGACCGGCTCCAGGACGCCCTGGCGCTGGTCTTCCTCGGCGCCCTGAGCGGGATGCTGATCAGCGCGACGATCGGCACGGGGGTCCTCGTGGCCTCCGAGGCGCTGACGGCCGACGACTTCTGGCCGACCTGGTCGGTGTGGTGGACGGGCGACGCGATGGGCGTCCTCGTCATCGCACCCCTGCTCCTGGCCGCACGCACCCTGCGCCGACCACATGACGTCCCGCTGCTGCGCTGGGCCGAGGCGGCGGCCCTGCTGGCCGGCACGACCGCGGCCTCCGTCGTGGCCACCCGCAGCCCCCTCAACCTCCTCTTCCTCGTCATCCCCTTCCTGATCTGGGCGGCCTTCCGCTTCCAACTCCAGGGCGCCGCACCCTGCGCACTGATCACGTCGGTGGTCGCGATCATCGCCGGCGCGGCGGGAGTGGGCCCGTTCTCCGGCCAGGACCTCCTGGCCAAGATGGTCATCCTCCAGGCCTTCAACGGCACCGTGGCCCTGACGTGCCTGCTCCTCTCGGCCACCATCGCCGAACGCAACCAGACGGTCCGAGCCCTGAGAGAAGCCTGCGAACGCCTCACGGAGGCCCTGTCCCGCCTGGTCCCGGACCAGCCCCTGAACCACCACGCGACCCTGCACATGGAAGACCACAAGGACAACAAGTAGCCCCGGACGCCCGTGGATCGCGCACCCACACCCCGAACCGTCGGCGTCCCCGCGGAACTTCACCAAAAACACCAGAGGCCCCAGATTTCTCCGGGGCCTCTGATCCAATGTGCACTCGGCAGGATTCGAACCTGCAACCTTCTGATCCGTAGTCAGATGCTCTATCCGTTAAGCTACGAGTGCTTGTTCTGTTTTCCCGCCGCTCCCGGCCCTTCCGGCCCGCTCGCGGCGACAGGAAGAACATTACATGACTGCCGCCGCCATGTGAAATCCGTTTGGCCCACCCCTTGTGAGCTGGGAAAACGACCTCTGAGGCGTTCGACGGGCGGGTGCTGGAGCAGGCGTCCGAGTGGCGTGAACGACGAAGCCCCGGTCCTAGGACCGGGGCTTCGTGATCGAGCGCGGAGGCGGAGGGATTTGAACCCTCGATGGGCTTTAAGGCCCAAACCGCATTAGCAGTGCGGCGCCATAGACCGGACTAGGCGACGCCTCCAGCACAGCCGCCCGCGCGAGCGCGAGTGGTGCGTGCAGATGATGACACAGTCGAGCGTGCTGTCACCAATCGACTCCCACGGTACTAGGCGGAGAGGTCGCAGGGCAAAGCCCTTCCGGCGTGCTTTCGAGGGCCGCAACGTCGGACGGCGTCCGGCGTTAGTCAGGTCATGTTGCAGGTCAACCGTTCCGCCCGGGCCGGCCACCTTCGCCGGGTCCTCCTCACCGCCACCGGCGCCCTCGCCGCCGTAGGGCTCACCTCCGTCGCGCCCGTGGCCGCGGCGCCCGCCGCCGTCCCGTCCGCCAAGGACCCCGACCGCGCCGGCGACCACCTCACCGTCACCGTCCGCGACGCCGGCGACGGCGCCGACGGGACCCACGAGCTGACCTGCCATCCGGCAGGCGGCGACCACCCCCGTGCCGCCGACGCCTGCGCCGCGCTCGACAGCGGCACCCGTTGGGGCAAGGACGCCTTCGCCCCCGTACCCCAGGGCACCTTCTGCACCATGCAGTACGGCGGGTCGGCCACCGCCCACGTCACCGGGACCTGGGCCGGGCGCCCCGTCGACGCCCGCTACGACCGCAGCGACGGGTGCGAGATCGCCCGCTGGAACCGGCTCGTGCCGCTCCTGCCCGACGTGCGGGCGCAAGGACGCCGGTTGTAGAGCGCCGAGAGCGGCTGAAGAGCCGAAGCGTCGGATCGCCGGCGGGCCCCGGCCGGCGTCGATGAGACGAAGGTCCGATGTGCGGTCCGTCGAGGGCCTCACCCGTCCCCCGTCGCACAGGCTTTCCATACCGGACGTACCGGATCCGCAAAAGTCCCGCGAAGGTCTCGCGAAGTCGTCATGGACAGCGGGCGCACGCGGGAAGGACGACGGCAGGGGCGGTCATACGTTCTGGGTCACTTCGTCGTGCGACCTCCCTCTCATCCGACGTCGCGAGCGCAACCCCAACCCTTAGACTCCCTCGCGTGACACGCCGCGGGCCGGTTGGCAAGATGGCCCGAGCGGTCGGCAAGGTGCGGTAACAGGGAGGAAGCGTCTCGTGAGCAGCAGGCCATCCCGAGGCGCTGCTCGCCTCGCAGCCATACTCGATGCGCTTCCCGATGCGTTGGTGCTGGTCAACGCCAATGGGACCGTCGTCAACGCCAACACCATCGCCCTGGAGGCCTTCGAGGCCCCGGGGACCGCTCTGGTGGGGCGCGGGCTGCTCGATCTGCTTCCGCAGTTCGACTCCAAGCTCATCCCGGGCTCCATGCGGCGGCCCGATCACATGGACCCGCAGGGCCGGACCAAGCCGACCCGGATGACGGCCCGGCGCACCGACGGCAGCGAGTTCCCGGTCGAGGTCACGTCCGCGAATCTCGAGAACGGCGGCCAGGCCTACGACGGCTACGGCTACACCGGCGACGAGCTGCTCATGCTCGTCGTACGGGACCTCTCCGGCACCGTCGACACCGAGGCCGAGCTGGCGCGTTCGCAGCGGCAGACCGAGATGATCCTGCGCGCCGCCTCCGAGGGCGTCGTCGGCACCGACACCGACGGGCGGATCGTCCTCGTCAACCCGGCCGCCGCCCAGATACTGGGTTACCGGGCCAGCGACCTCGGCGGGCGCGAGCTGCACACGCTCGTCCTGCACTCCCGTGCCGACGGGTCGCCCTTCCCGTACGAGGAGTCCCCGCTCGCCGACACCCTGCGCTCCGGGCGCAAGCACCGGGTGCGCGGGCAGGTGCTGTGGTCCAAGGGCGGGGACGAGGTGTCCGTCGATCTGACGACCGCGCCCGTGCGCGACGGCGACCAGCTCGTCGGCGCCGTGATGACCTTCACCGACCGGCGGCCCTACGACACGCTGGCCGAGGAGAAGGACTCCGAGCGGAAGCAGCACGAGGACGAACTCGAGAGGCTCGCCGAGGAGCACGCCTCCGAGCTGACCGCCCTGCGGCAGAAGCACGTCACCGAGGTCGAGGAGCTCCTGGAGCGGCACGCCGAGGAACTCGCCGCCGGCGAGGACCGCTACGCCGCCCTCGGCGAGCGCGAGAAGGACCGGTACGAGGCGCTGTCCGGGCGGCACGACCAGCTGCTGACGCTGCTCGCCGGGTCGCTGCGCGGTCCGCTGGACGAGCTGCGCCGTGAGCTGGCCGCGCTCGCCGCCGACGACGCGGGGCAGTTGTGGCCCGAGGCCAACCAGGTGCTGCACCATCTGTCGGCCGGCTACTCGCGGATCACGACGCTGATCGACAACGTCCTCGGCTACCAGCGGCTGGACTCCGGCGTCGATCAGGTCGTCCGTACGAAGGTGATGCTCGACGCCGTCGTCGCCGCGGGTGTCGACGGGGCCGTGGACCTCATCGGCCCGGGGCGGGTGCAGTTCGCCGTGCACGCGCCTCCCATCGAGGCCGAGGTCGACCCGCAGCGTCTGGCCACCGCGCTCGCGCATCTCGTCGCGGACGTCGCCGGGGTCGACGCGACCGGCAACTCGCCCGTGTCCGCGGGCGGTTACATGGACAACACCGTCGTGGTGGCCGCGGCGCAGCGCGGTGAGGTCGTACGGATCGAGGTGCGCGGGCCGTATCCCGGGGGAGACCCGGTGCACGAGCCGATCGTGCGCGGGATCGTGCGGGCCCACGGCGGAGTGCTCCAGACGCACGAGGTGCCCGGGATGAGCGGCAGTGCGTTCGTCCTCGAAGTGCCCATCGGTGGTGGGGCGGGGGCCGTTGCCGCCGCTCCGGCCCTTGCCATTGATGCCACCCCGGCGGGGGACGGGACCGACGGGACCAATGGCGCGAACGGGGCCGAGGGCGGCGGCACCGGACGGCGGCGGGCCCGGCGGTCCTCCGTCGACGCCTTCCTGGAGAGCGACTCGCCCGAGGCCGAAGCCGAGGGTTCCGCCGATGCCGAGTCCTCCGCGCCCACCGGTCGGCGGCGCAGGCGTGCCGCCTCCGCGCCCGAACTGCCCGCGGGCACGGGTGACGGTGGCGGCGAGGTCTCCGGCGGCACCGGACGGCGCCGCGGACGTCCCGCCGAGGACGGCGACGGCGGCGACGGCGACGGCGGTGTCTCCGAGGGCGCCGTCATGACGGCCGCCGAGCACGCGGCCGGAACCGCCGCGACCGGGAACGGCCTGGGCGGGACCGTACCGCCGCAGGGCGTGCCCGGCCCGGGTGGACGGCGTGCCCGGCGGGACGGCGGGGAGCAGCACGCGCTGCCGCCCGCCCTGCCCGCTCCGGCCGCCGACGCGGCTCCGGCCGACGGTTCCGGTACGGCCGCACCGGGCGATGCCGCCCAGCCGACCGGACGGCGTCGCCGTGCCCTGGCCGCCGCGGCCGAGCGCAGTGCCGCGCAGGCGCAGGCGCAGGAGGCGGGGCCCCGTACGGTGTTCGCGCTGCCGCCGGCCGAGGCGGACCGCGCGCCCGCCGGGGCGGCGGAGGGGCCGGGCCGGGCTCCCGGCGCGGCTCCTGCTGCCGCTGCTTCGATGACTCCGGCTTCGCCTGTGGCTCCGGTTCCGGTTCCCGGACAGGCTCCTGCCGCCCCCCAGATTCCTGGGCAGGGGGCGCCGGGAGGCGTACGGGGCGACGAGGGCCGGCACGATGCCGTGCCGCACGACCAGGCCGACGACCACACCCCGCCGCAGCCGCACCCCACCAGCGCACCGACCGGGCGTCGTCGGCGTGCCGTTGCTCCGCCCGCGGAGGCGGTCGGCGCGGCGGCGCAGGAGGTCCCGGCGCAGGGGATTCCTGGACAGATGGCTCCGGGGCAGGTTGCTCCCGGGCAGCAGATTCCCGGACAGGTGGCTCCGGGGCAGGTTGCTCCCGGGCAGGTGGCTCCGGGGCAGCAGATTCCCGGACAGGTGGCTCCCGGACAGGTTGCTCCGGGGCAGCCGGTGCCGGCCCAGCAGGCGCAGATCCAGCAGGCGCAGGCCCAGGCGATGCCCGGGCAGCCCGTGCCTGCCGCCGGTCAGGCCCGGACCGCGCCGGGCGCCGTCGCTCCGGGTGGGCCGCTGCCCATCGAGGCGGCCCCTGGTCAGGGCGTTCCCGCGCAGGGCACGCCGGCGCAGGGCGTTCCGGCCCAGCAGCCGTGGCCCGCCGGTGCCGACGACAGCTCCGGCGCGGGGACGGTCGTGGCGCCCGAGGGTGCCGCCACCCCCGTACCGCCGAATCCGAACGCCCCCCAGCCGGCACAGCCCGCGCAGCCGCACGGCACCCCCGCTCCGGGTACTCCCCTGCCTCCCGAGGCCGCGGCCGGTCAGCAGCGGGCGGCGCAGCCGCTTCCCGCCGAGGCCGCCGCTCCGGCCGGTCCCGGCGCTCCCGTCGACCCGAACTCGACACAGGGCCGCGCGATCAGTGTGCGGACGTTGGGGCAGGGCGTGCCCTTCACCCGGCAGGCCGCTCAGGTGCAGCAGCCCTCGCAGTCGTCGGCCACGCCTCCCCCGCATCAGACCAACGGCGGACGCCGTCGCAAGCTGGGTACGCCGCCCGACCCCGCGGCGCGTGCCGGTGGCCCGGCGGAGCAGGGGGCGCGGCCGCATCCGCCGGCCGAGCAGCCGGTGCCCGCGGCGCAGCCGCAGCCGTCGGCCGGTGGGCAGCCCCAGCCGCAGCCGTCGATGGCCGGGCAGTCACGGCTCGCGCCGGCTGCCGAGGCGGCCGGACGGTCTTACGCCATAGGCGCCCCGGACGAGAACGCCGCCGAGGGACCCGAACCCCTGGACGGGCCGGGCGGGGCCGTCGAGGTGGCCGACACTCCGCGTCCGCAGCCGATGGACGACGAGCTGCCGCCGGAGCCGCTCGACAACCCGCGGCGGCTGCTGGTGTGGCCGGCGCCGGATGTGACGACCCAGCAGGCGCTGAGCGACCGCGGCTACCGGCCGGTGATCGTGCACTCGCGCGAGGAGGTCGACGCGCAGATCGCGGCGTTCCCGGCCGCGCTGTTCGTCGACCCGCTGACCGGGCCGATCACCCGTACCGCGCTCCAGTCCCTGCGGCAGGCCGCCGTCGCGGCCGAGGTGCCGGTGATGGTGACGGCGGGGCTCGGACAGGCCTCGCGTGAGGCGGCGTACGGCGCCGATCCCGCCGTACTGCTGAAGGCGCTGGCCCCCCGGGACAGCGAGCAGCACCCGCCGCGCGTCCTGCTGATCGAGGAGCACGCGGAGATCGCGCTGGCGCTGACCGCGACGCTGGAGCGGCGTGGGATGCAGGTGGCGCGGGCCGCGAGTGACACCGACGCGGTGATGCTGGCGGGCGACTTCCGGCCGAACCTGGTCGTGATGGACCTGATGCAGGTGCACCGCCGGCAGGCCGGGATCGTGGACTGGCTGCGCGCGAACGGCCAGCTCAACCGCACCCCGCTGGTCGTCTACACGGCCGCCGTCGACCAGGCAGACCTGCCCCGGCTGGCCTCCGGCGAGACGGTGCTGTTCCTGGCGGAGCGCTCGACGAGCCCCGAGGTACAGGCCCGGATCGTGGACCTGCTGTCGCGGATCGGGACCAACTGAGGGACGGTGCCCACGCGCCCCTGAAAGGGGCGCGGGGAACTGCGCGAGCAACCACGAACCACCCGCAGCCGCCCGACAACAGTTCCCCGCAACTCCTACAGCGCTTCCTCAGAGCTGGGTGACGTCCAGCCCACCCTCCGCGTACTGCCTGCGCAGCACCTTCTTGTCGAACTTGCCGACGCTGGTCTTGGGCACCGCCTCGATCACCGTCCAGCGCTCCGGAAGCTGCCACTTCGCGATCTTGCCCTCTTCGGCGAGGAAGGCGCGGAGCGTCTCGAAGTCGGCGGAGGCGCCCTCCTTCAACACCACCGTGGCCAGGGGCCGCTCGCCCCACTTGTCGTCCGGCACCGCGACCACCGCGGCCTCGGCGACGTCCGGGTGGGACATCAGCGCGTTCTCCAGGTCGACCGAGGAGATCCACTCGCCGCCGGACTTGATGACGTCCTTGGCGCGGTCGGTGAGGGTGAGGAAGCCATCGGCCGAGATGGTGCCGACGTCGCCGGTCTTCAGCCAGCCGTCCTCGCTGAACTTGTCGGCGGGGCGCAGCGGTTCGGCGTCGGGGCCGTTGTAGTAGGCGCCGGCGATCCAGGGGCCGCGCACCTCGAGCTCGCCCGCCGACTCGCCGTCCCACGGGATGCGCTCGCCGCCGGGTCCGGTGAGCCGGGCCTCGACGCTCGCCGGGAAGCGCCCCTGGGTGAGCCGGTACGCGAACTCCTCCTCCGTGCCGACCGCGTGGGCCGGCGGCCGGGCGACCGTGCCGAGCGGGGAGGTCTCCGTCATGCCCCAGGCGTGGCAGACCCGCATGCCCAGGTCGTCGAACGCCTTCATGAGCGACGGCGGACAGGCCGACCCGCCGATGGTGACCTGGCCGAGGGTGGAGACGTCGCGCGGGTTCGCGTTGAGCTCGGCGAGCAGGCCCTGCCAGATGGTGGGCACGGCGGCCGCGTGCGTCGGCTTCTCGCGCTCGATCATCTCGGCGAGGGGCACGGGCTGCAGGAAGCGGTCCGGCATCAGCATGTTGACGCCGGTCATGAACGTGGCGTGCGGCAGGCCCCACGCGTTGACGTGGAACTGCGGGACCACCACGAGCGAGGTGTCCTGGTCCGTCAGCCCCATCGACTGGGTCATGTTGACCTGCATGGAGTGCAGGTAGATCGAACGGTGCGAGTAGACGACGCCCTTCGGGTCGCCCGTGGTGCCGGAGGTGTAGCACATGGCGGCGGCCTGCCGCTCGTCCAGCTCCGGCCAGTCGTACGTGGTCGGCTTGCCGGCGATCAGGTCCTCGTACTCGTGGACCTGGACGGAGGCGTCCGCGAGGAGGGAACGGTCGCCCGGGCCGGACACCACCACGTGCTCGATCGGCTTGAGGTGCGGAAGCAGCGGGGCGAGCAGGGGGAGGAGCGAGCCGTTGGCGATGACGACCCGGTCGGCGGCGTGGTTCACGATCCAGGCCAGCTGCTCGGCCGGGAGCCGGAGGTTGAGGGTGTGGAGGATCGCGCCCATGGAGGGGATCGCGAAGTACGCCTCGACGTGCTCGGCGTTGTTCCACATCAGCGTCGCGACCCGCTCGTCGCCGACCACGCCCAGGTCGTCGCGCAGGGCGTGCGCCAGCTGGGCCGCGCGGTCACCGACCTCGGCGAAGGACCGGCGGTGCGGCTCGGCCTCACCGGTCCAGGTGGTGACCTGCGATGTGCCGTGGATCGTGGACCCGTGGGCCAGGATCCTCGAGATCAGCAGCGGTACGTCCTGCATGGTGCTCAGCACGGCGTCCTCCCGGGGGCGACATTGCCTACGCGGTAGTAAGGGTTGCGGAGATTCTGCGCGCATACCGCGCGGTATGTCACTAGGGCCGGGTGATCGATCATGTCACGTTGCGTTCACAGAGCTCTGCCGGTAGGGGTGAGAGAGAGCTGCCGCCGAGGGTGAGGGGAGGGGCTCACCGCAGGCCGCGCGGGTCCTACCGGACCGGGCATAGCTCCGGCTCCTCACCGAACCAGGCCCAGCTCCGGGTCCTCGCGCAGCTTGCCGAGCGCTCTCGACACCGCCGACTTCACCGTGCCCACGGAGACCCCGAGGACCTCGGCCGTCTGGACCTCGCTGAGGTCCTCGTAGTACCGCAGGACGACCATCGCCCGCTGCCGCGCCGGCAACCGCATGATCGCCCGCCACATCGCGTCGTGCAGCGCCTGCTGCTCGGCGGGGTCGGCGTCCTGGCCGGACACCGGCTCCGGCTCGGGCAGCTCGTCGCAGGCGAACTCGTCGACCTTGCGCTTGCGCCACTGCGAGGTCCGGGTGTTGAGCAGGGCCCGGCGCACATAGCCGTCGAGGGCACGGTGGTCCTCGATGCGCTCCCAGGCCACGTAGGTCTTGGTCAGCGCGGTCTGCAGCAGGTCCTCCGCGTCGCTCGGGTTCGCGGTGAGCGAGCGGGCGGTACGCAGCAGCACCGGCTGGCGGGCCCTTACGTACGACGTGAAGGACGGATACGTCGCGCTCGGCAGGGACCGCGTCGCGGCGTCGGAAGCGCTGGTGCAGACGGGTGTGGTCATGGCTCCACGCTATGAGCGACCCCTACTTCGGCGGATCGGCCGCAGGTGCCGAAGCCACGTCCGCCTCAGGTTGTAGGGGTGGGGCTGACTCCACCTCCTGAAGGTGGACGAGGGAAGGACGCCTACTGCGGGATTACCCCTGAGGGTCACCCGTCGGCAGCAAGCACCAGCCCCGATGTCGGCACCCCTGTCCCGGCCGTCACCAGCACCCGCTCGGCCCCCGATATCTGGTTCACGGACGTACCCCGCACCTGCCTCACCCCCTCCGCGATGCCGTTCATACCGTGCAGATACGCCTCCCCGAGCTGGCCCCCGTGAGTGTTGAGCGGCAGCCGCTCCTCGGCCACGAAGCCCGGGGCCTCGCCCTTTCCGCAGAACCCGAACTCCTCCAACTGCATCAGCACGAACGGGGTGAAGTGGTCGTACAGGATTCCCACGTCGATCTCCCCGGGCCCCAGCCCCGCCGTCCGCCACAGCTGCCGCGCCACCACGGCCATCTCCGGCAGGCCGGTCAGGTCGTCCCGGTAGAAGCTCGTCATCTGCTCCTGCCCGCGGCCCGCACCCTGGGCCGCGGCGGCTATCACGACCGGTGCGTGCGGCAGGTCCCGGGCCCGCTCGACGGACGTGACGACGATCGCCTGTCCGCCGTCCGTCTCCTGGCAGCAGTCCAGCAGCCGCAGCGGCTCGACGATCCAGCGCGAGGCCGCGTGGTCGGCGAGGGTGATGGGTCTGCCGTGGAAGTACGCGGCCGGGTTGGTCGCCGCGTACTTGCGGTCCACCACCGCCACATGCCCGAACGCGTCCGGCGTCAGCCCATAGGTGTGCAGATAGCGCTGCGCCGCCATCGCCACCCAGGAGGCCGGGGTGAGCAGCCCGAACGGCAGCGACCAGCCGAGCGCCGCGCCCTCCGCCGAGGGCTCCCGGTGCTGCACGCCCGAGCCGAACCTGCGGCCCGACCGCTCGTTGAAGGCCCGGTAGCAGACCACCACCTCCGCGACACCGGTCGCCACCGCCAGCGCCGCCTGCTGGACGGTCGCGCAGGCCGCGCCGCCGCCGTAGTGGATACGGGAGAAGAAGGACAGCTCCCCCATCCCGCACGCCTGCGCCACGGTGATCTCCGGGCTGGTGTCCATCGTGAACGTCACCAGCCCGTCCACGTCCCCGGGTGTCAGACCCGCGTCGTCCAGCGCGGCCCGCACCGCCTCCACGGCCAGCCGGAGTTCGCTGCGCCCGGAGTCCTTGGAGAACTCGGTGGCCCCGACACCGACGATCGCCGCCCGGCCGCCCAGGGCGTCCCGCTCGCGCACGCTCATGCCTGCCCCTCCGCGGACGCGATGACGGACGGCTCTCCGGCCGGCACGGTCACCGTCACCGTGCCGGTCACGTGCTTGCCGATGCCGTTGGCCCCGACCACCCGTACCGTCGCCGTGTCGCCGTCGACCTCCTCGACGCTGCCCGTCAACACCATGGTGTCTCCCGGGTAGTTGGGTGCCCCCAGTCGTATGGCCACCTTGCGCAGGACGGCCGTCGGTCCGAAGTGGTCGGTGATGTAGCGGCCGACCAGGCCGTTGGTCGTCAGGATGTTCATGAAGATGTCGGGGGAGCCCTTCCGGTGGGCCAACTCCGTGTCGTGATGCACGTCCTGGTAGTCGCGGGAGGCGATGGCCCCGGCGACGATCAGGGTGCGGGTGATCGGGATCTCCAGCGGCGCCAGTGCGTCACCGGCCCTGATCCGGCTTCCCTTCGCCTTCCTCCGCCCGTCACCGCTCATGCGACGGCCTCCTCGGCGTCCCGGGCACGCCAGACCGGCAGCACCAACTCCTCGTCGCACTGATGGAATTCGAGCCGCACCGCCATCCCGATCCGCACCTTGTCGTACGGCACCCCCAGCACGTTGCCGATCATCCGCACGCCCTCGGACAGCTCGATCAGGCCGACCGCGTAGGGAGGGTCGAAGGCCGGGAACGGGGGGTGGTGCATCACGACGTACGAATAGACCGTCCCCTCGCCGCACGCCTCGACCGTGTCCCAGTCCGGACCCCCGCAGGCGTAGCAGCCGGGCAGCCAGGGGTGGCGGAGCGTGCCGCAGGCGGTGCAGCGCTGGATGAGCAGCCTGCGCTGCCGGACGCCTTCCCAGAAGCCGGCGTTGTCCCGGTTGACGACGGGCCGGGGGCGAGTGGGCCGCTGCCTGCGGTCACTGTCCGGCTGTGCCTCACGGTCGCTCGCCGACCGGGGCCGGCGGTCACTGTCCGGCCGTGGCTGCCCCGCCTCCCGGCGTGCGGGTGCGTACTTGAGGATGCGGAAGCGGTGGGTGCCCGCGAGGTCGGGGCCGACGTGGATGTCCGTGCGGGTCGTGACGAAGTAGCCGGTGCCGAGCTTGGTGGTCTTCCTCTCCGACACCGACTCGATGACCGAGTCGAAGGTGATCTCGTCCCCCGGGCGCAGGGGCCGTAGATACTCCTGCTCGCAGTCGGTCGCGACCACCGACGTGCAGCCCGCCTCGTCGAGCAGGCCGAGCAGTTCGTCATAGGCGTGGGCGCGGCCCGGCTGGCCGGTGAGGCCGCTCATGGTCCACGCCTGGAGCATGGTGGGCGGCGCTATGGCGTCGGGGCCCGAGTACGCCGGGTTGGTGTCGCCCATCGCCTCGCACCAGTGCCGGATCATGGCCGCGTTCACAGGATCCTTGCCCGGACGCGCCACCGCGGCGGGCCGGCCCTCGTATGCCTTCAGCCGCGTGTCGAGCTCGTCGTCCGTCGCCACCTCGTGGCTCACCCCCGGCCCGTATCCCACCGTCGTCCCCTCGTCCCCATCGCCCCACGGCGCATCGCACTGACACTTCTGGTACACCGCGAGTGCCGATCCGGTTCCCACGAGTTCCGGAGAACTTTCACCCTGCCCACCAAGATTTCTGACTGTCCGTCAGATGAGTTGAGCTGTCAAGGCCGATGGCGAGCACCCGAGCGGCAGCACCCGGAAGCAACACCGAGGCCGCGAGCACCCCACACGCGAAAACGCCTGCGCGGCGGTACCGAAGTACCGCCGCGCAGACGCCTTGCACCCCACAGCACACCCACAGTTCCTAGAGGGCCGATGCCTGAGCACCGGGGCATCGGGCCCTCTCAGCTCACCACCAGAGCGGGGTGAAGTTGACCGACGTGTTGTCGTTGCCCTGGTTGACGGACGTGAAGGCCGAGCCGTTGACCTGGGCGGTGTTGCTCTGGTTCGAGGCACCGGAGCCGGTCGCCTGCTGCTGGGTGGTGGACGAGGTGCCCCAGTTGTCGCCGCCGACCCCGCTGCCGATGAGGCCCTGAGCGGCGTTCGTGACAGCCGCGCTGGATCCGTTGTCCGCGATGGCGCCGTTGTCCGCCGTCGCGACGCCGGAGAACAGGGCGACCGCGAGCGGAAGGGCGGAGACGGCTGCGATGACGCGGGCAGTACGGATGCTTGCCATGTTGTTCCTCCAGAACAGGTGCGCCCAGGCTCCCCGCCGGACGCATTGGTGGTGCATTAAGTACGGCTTTCCCCAAGGCAGTTGGCCGACCGCCCCGGAGTCGTTCACGACGTCGCGAGATCAGAGTTGCCCACCGAATCCCCGGCGAACCACCCCGGAAGCCCTGATTCGCCCTCAAGCGTGATGACAAGTCGATAAACCCCCTTCATCACTCTCAACCCCCACTCCGGGGCAGTGCGGACAGGTACCCCTCAAGCGGCACAAGGGGTGAAAGGTTCCGGCTCGCTTCCGGCCAATCTCCGCCCACGGGCGAGTCGTCGGCGGGTCGCAGCCAATCCCCCTTTCCTTTTTCGAACATCCGTACGAACATGGAGGCATGGCCACCACAGACCGGCAGGCCACGACGCTGGCCCTCGCACACGCACTGTCAGCCGCCGAGCGCGGTCTGGCCGTCATTCCGCTGTCCCGGACGAAGCTCCCGGCACTGCGATCCCCCCACCGCGACGACCCCGACCCCGCGCCCTGCCACGGCGAGTGCGGCCGCTTCGGACACGGCGTCTACGACGCCTCCACCGACCCCGTCCGCATCCGCGAACTCTTCGCCGCCGCCCCCTGGGCGACCGGCTACGGCATCGCCTGCGGGCTGCCCCCGCACCATCTGATCGGCATCGACCTCGACACCAAATCCGGTACGGACTCCTCCGCCGCCCTGCGCGAACTGGCGCTGCGTCATCTGTTCACGATTCCGCCCACGGTGGTCGTGCTGACCCCGAGCGGCGGCCGTCACCTGTGGCTGACCGGGCCGCCCGAGGTCGTCGTCCCGAACTCGGCGGGCCGCCTCGCGCCGGGCATCGACATCCGGGGCGCCGGCGGCTACCTCGTCGGCCCCGGCTCCCGCACCGACCACGGCGTCTACAGCACGGCTCCCGGCACCGCCCACATCGTCCCCGCGCGCTGCCCGCGCGCCCTCCTGCGCCTGCTGCTTCCCCCGCCCCGCACACACCACCCCGCGCCCCCGTCGGCCGACGGTCACGGCCAGGGCCTCGTCCAGTTCGTGCTCGCCGCGCACGAGGGGCAGCGCAACACCCGCCTGTTCTGGGCGGCCTGCCGCGCCTACGAGGACGGCATCGGGCCCGCGCTCGTCGATCCGCTCGTCGAGGCGGCCCTCAATACGGGCCTGACCGAACGCGAGGCCCGCGCGACGATCGCGTCGGCGGCACGGATGACGGGGCATCGGCCCTGACGGACACCACGGACCGATCGACCCGACCGGCACAACGGACACCACAGACCGATCGACCCGACCGGCACAACGGACACCACAGACCGATCGATCCGACCGGCACACACGAACGACCGCCCTGACGGCGTGAGGCCGCCGACCTCCACCGAGTCGGGCGACTGACCGGCCCTGAAATTCACGGGAGCTCGATGCACCACCGCCCTAGAGTGCCGACCATGTCGCTGACCAGGGTCGTCCTCACGTCCGGCCGCTCGCTCGACCTCTCGGAGCTGCGGCTCTCCTCGACGTACGGCGGCGTCCTTGAGGGCTACCCGTGCAAGCCGCTCAACGAGATGAAGATCAAGGGCCTCGTCAGCGCCGCGGAACGCGACCGTCCGTCGGCTCCGGTGCACCTCGTGCCGCCGCCGCGCGAGTATCCCGACCAGTACGCCGGCGCGTTCGGCCCGGTCGAGGTGCTGCCGCAGGTGGCGTGCGTGGGCGCCTTCCACTCCACGGCCCTCGACCCCGCCCACGACCCGGTCCTGCATCGCTCGATCCTGACGATCATCTGGTTCCAGCCGACCACGCGCGTGCCGTCGGGCTGCGACGCGGAGGAGGCGTTGCGGGAGGTCGATTGGGAGGGTCTGGCGCGGGACTACGAGCTCTAGCGCCTACTACACGGGAGAGGCCGGCTCGGCGGGAAAAACGGCTTGCCACTGCCTCCGGTCCGTATGCCAGGGTCGGCCGGTGACCGATTCCCAACGTGACTTTCTGCGCTGGCAGTTCGATCTGACCTGGGCGCTGTTCGAGTACCACCTCGAACGGCTCCGGCCCGACGACTTCCTGTGGGAGCCGGGGCCGTTCTGCTGGACGGTACGCCCGTCCGCGGACGGCACCTGGGTGCCGGACTGGGCGGAGACCGAGCCGGACCCCGTGCCGGTGCCGACCATCGCCTGGCTGAGCTGGCACATCGGGTGGTGGTGGACCGTGACCACCGACCATCTCCAGGGCCGGCCTCCCCGGGAGCGCACCGACGTCACCTGGCCCGGCGACGGAGAGGCGGCGATCGCCTGGCTCCGCGACCTCCGCACGGACTGGCTGACGGCCCTGGACGGCCTCGACCCGGCCGACCTCACCGCCACCGCGCCGTTCCCGTGGCCGACGGACCCGCAGCACACCGTCGCCCACATGATCGGCTGGGTGAACGCCGAGCTGATGAAGAACGCGGCGGAGATCGGTCAGCTGCGGCTCTTGCGGGCGCAGCAGCCATCCCGTCTGCCATAGCCGCACGCAGGGTCGGGCGGACGGGATGCCCCGGGGAGCTGCCTCCTGTGGGGGCGACCGTTGACCTCGTCATGGGCGAAGTGCGTACCTGGCACTTCAAGCCTTGGGTATGGGTGGATCTCACGGCACCAGGCCAGGGTGAAGGGTGACCCAGCGTCCCCCTCTGCGTGCCCGAACGGGCGGGAATCGCAGGGAACCATGGTTGCGGACAGGCAGCGCTCAACGAAACGGCCCCCGACCATATCGCCTGGTCAGGGGCCGCTCAGCTGCGCGGTGGGTGTGGGATTTGAACCCACGGTGACATCGCTGCCACGACGGTTTTCAAGACCGTTCCCTTAGGCCGCTCGGGCAACCCACCTGCGCTCCCGCCCGCCGGGGGCGGAGCGGGTACAGAGTACCGGCCTTGCGCGGTGCGCGGGGTGCGTGGTCCGTGTGGGTGCGGTGGGCGGGGTCGCGGGAAGGGCGGGGCAGGCTTGCGGAAGCGGGGCCAGGTGCCGGGTCAGGGCTTGTCGGTGTTCACGCGGGCGCCGTTCGTCGCGTTCTCGAAGACCGGCCGGTACTCGTGCCACCGTGCGTTCGGCGCGGACAGGTAGATCACGTACTGCGTGCCGTCGTCGCTCGCGAAGGCCAGTTCCGCCGCCCGGAACTTGCGGGCCGTGCCGTCGAAGGTGAACTCCCAGTACCCGGCGGGCCGGCCGCGGAAGGTCGTCGACGCCATCCGCACCCGCTCGTAGCCGGGGTTGTCGCGACGGGTCTGCTCCTCCTCCGTCTCCCGCCAGTGCTGGACGGGATCGGTGCCCGCGAACTCGACGACGTTGACCCGGAGCCCCACCAGGCCGGTCGGGTCGACGTACGCGAGCTCGCCGCCGGGCAGTGTCTTGGACTCCCAGCCGTCCGGTACGGGCACGGACAGGCCGCTGCCCGCGTCCTCCAGGTGGTAGCCGCTGGGCACCGGCGGCGGCGTGGTGGGGCCCGAACTCGGCGCGCTCGCCGACGAAGTGGGCCTGTCGGCGCCGGAGCCGTGAGCGGAGGAACCCAAGGCGTCCTTGCCCTTCAGCCACCACAGGGTTCCGCCCGCCAGACACGCGACGAGCGTCATCGCCAGGACCGACCACAGCACGGTACGACGACGGTTTGCCCTGCCCGACGACCCACCGGCTCTCTCCGGTCGATCGGTGGATGCAGAGTCTGCGCCGTCTGTCGTGTGCTGCGCCGGCTCGGTGTGAGTGCGAGTGCGAGTGCGCTCACGGAGCGTCGGATCATCGGCCTCGTCCCGCCGCCCCGATCCGTCCCGCCGCCCCGATCCGTCCCGCGGCCCCGCCCCGTCCTGCCACCCGGCCGCCTCCCGCCACCCAGTCGACTCCCGTCCCCCAGTCGAATCGACGCCGCTCACCCGCCCGTCGGTCACGTCCGCCAAGCGCCGCTCGACCTCGTGCACATCCATCCGCCGCCCCGGCTCCTTGACCAGCAGACCCTCGATCACCGGGGCCAGTTCACCGGCGCTGCGCGGGGGGGCGTAGGGGTCGGTGGCGATGGCGTACGCGGTTTCGATCGCGGTGGCCCGGCGGAAGGGGTCACGTCCCTCGACCGCCTGGTACAGGGTCGCGCCGAGGGCCCAGAGATCGCTCGCGGGGCCCGTCTCGGGGTGCGCGCCCCTGAGGCGTTCGGGGGCCAGGTAGCGGATGGAGCCGATCAGTTCGCCGGGCTTCGTCAGGGACGACGTACCGGACTCCATGGCGATGCCGAAGTCGGTGAGGACGATCCGTCCACCGTCGCCGAGGAGGACGTTCCCGGGTTTGACGTCCCGGTGCAGGACCCCGGCGTCATGGGCGGCGCGCAGGGCGGAGGCCATGGCGCGGCCGATCCGGGCGGCCTCGGCGGGCGGCAGGGGGCCGCGCTGCTTCAGGACGTCGCTGAGGGTGAGTGAGGGTATGTACTCCATGACGATGCACGGCAGGCCCTCGTCGTCGAGCACGTCGTGCACCACGATCACGTTGGGGTGGGCGATCCGGGCGGCGCTGCGCGCCTCCCGGCGGGTGCGCTCGTAGAGCGTCCGCACCTCGTCGTCCTGGAGGTGCGGTGGGATGTGCAGCTTCTTCAGGGCGACATGACGGCCCAGCAGCCGGTCCTCGGCCCGCCACACGGTGCCCATGCCGCCGCTGCCCACCCGCTCCACCAGCAGGTACCGGTCGGCGACGAGCCGCCCAAGATCGGACACCGCGAGACCGCCCCCTCTTCCGTCTCCCGTTCGCGCACTGCTTCCCATTAGCGAACGGTCCAGGTCGAGAACGCACGATAGTCCATAGGAGTGCATGGACATGGTCAGCGCGTACGCCGGCGCGGCCCGGCATGGACAGACCCAGCGGCGTGGGCGCGGCTCTTGTCCAACGCCGGCCCACGCGCGCGTAGCCGTCCCGTCAGCTCACGCGCGCGTGCCCGTCCCGTCAGCTCACGCGCGCGTGCCCGTCCCGTCAGCTGTCGCCCGTGCGCGAACCCAAGGTCAGTTCGACGGTGTGCGTCTTGCCGCCACGCTCGTACGTGATCGTGACCTTGTCGCCGGGCTGGTGGGTCCAGATCTCGCCGATCAGGGTGGGGCCCGAGTCGATCACCGAGTCGTCGAGCTTGGTGATGACGTCGCCCGGCTTGAGGCCGGCCTTGGCGGCGGGGCCGCCCGCCTCGACCGCGTCCGAGCCGCTGGCGCCCTGCTCGGTGATCTTGGCACCGTTGCCGGTGTCCTCCAGGGAGACGGAGGCGCCGATCTTGGCGTACACCGGCTTGCCGGTCTTGATCAGCTGCTGGGCCACGTACTTGGCCTGGTTGATCGGGATGGCGAAGCCGAGGCCGATCGAGCCGGACTGGCTGGTGCCGCCCATGCCGTTGGCGGCGGACTGGATGGCGGAGTTGATGCCGATGACGTTGCCCTGCGCGTCCAGCAGCGGGCCGCCGGAGTTGCCGGGGTTGATCGAGGCGTCCGTCTGGAGGGCGCTCATATAGGAGGCGTTGCTGCCGGTGCCGTCGCTGGAGGCCACCGGGCGGTTCTTGGCGCTGATGATGCCCGTGGTGACCGTGTTGGACAGGCCGAAGGGCGCGCCGATGGCGATCGTCGAGTCACCGACGGCGACCTTGTCGGAGTCGCCGAGCGTGAGCGGCTTGAGGTCCGACGGGGCGCTCTTGAGCTTGATGACGGCCACGTCGTAGCCCTGGGCGTGGCCGACGACCTCGGCGTCGTACCTCTTGCCGTTCGGGAACGTCGCCGTGAGCTTGCCGCCGTCGACCGCGTCGGCCACCACGTGGTTGTTGGTGACGATGTGGCCCTCGGTGTCGAAGACGAAGCCGGTGCCGGTGCCGCCCTCGCCGGCGCTGCTCTCGGCCTGGATGGTGACGGTGCTGGGCAACGCCTTTGCGGCCACGCCCGCGACGGTGCCCGGGTCGCGCTTGACCGAGCCGCCGCTGTCGGAGGCGGAGACGGTGGTCGAGGAGGTGTTGTCGTCGTTCTTGGCCAGGGTGTAGCCGAGGCCGCCGCCCAGACCGCCCGCGACCAGCGCGGCGATGAGGACCGCGGCGAGCAGACCGCCGCGCCCGCGCTTCGGCGCCGGCTGCTGGTAGGCGGCACCCCAGCCGGGGCCCCCACCGGCACCACCGGCACCGGCCGCCCCACCGGCACCGCCGTCACCGTACGGCGACGTGCCGGGCGGCGGCGGAGGCGGCCAGGAGGCGTCGGGCGCCGAGCCCTGGGAGGCATGCGGGTGTGCGGCCGGCGGCTGAGACCCGTCGGCGGGCGGCTGCGCCCCGTCGGCGGCGGCCTGCGCGGCGTACGGATCCGGACGGTACGGATCCGGGCCGTACGGCTGTGTGCCGTTCGAGCTCGCCGGGGCGGTGTTCGGCACGGGCGGGAGCGGAGCCGTGGGCTCGGCGTCGGCGCGCGGAGCCGGGTGCTCCTGGGATGCCGGAGCAGCAGGAGCATCCGCCGGCACGGGGGGTGCGGACGGGGCCGGGGGGACCGCGGCGCCCTCGTTCTCGGTGCTCACAGCTTCTCTCCTATAGATCCACGGCTGGTGTTGTCGGTCGCACTCGATCACGCCCGTTCACGCTTGTTCATGGCCGGTGCGCTTCAGCTGTGCATGCCTTTTGTATGTGGTCAGCTTTTCCCACGGGCCGTCAGAGCACCATAAGCGGTGCCTGTGCGTCCGCGGCCACTCTTTATATAGGTCATCAGCGACGAAACGGTCGCAATCCCAGCGCTCCGGAAACTGCTCCGGTCGCACGACTACCCCGGTGCGGTGGCACCATGACGCGGTGACCCACGCACGGCAGCACCAGATCCAAGTCGTCGCCCATCGCGGAGCCTCCGAGGACGCTCCCGAGCACACCCTGGCCGCGTACAAGAAGGCGATCGAGGACGGTGCGGACGCCCTCGAGTGCGACGTACGCCTCACCGCGGACGGCCATCTCGTCTGTGTGCACGACCGCCGCGTCAACCGTACGTCCAACGGCCGCGGCGCGGTCTCGGCGCTGGAGCTCGCCGAGCTCGCCGCCCTCGACTTCGGCTCGCGCAAGAACCGGGACTCGTGGAAGAACCGGGCCGAGGAGCCCGACTGGGAGGTCCGGCCCGAGGACCCCGAGGACACCTCCGTGCTGACCCTGGAGCGGCTGCTGGAGCTCGTCGCCGACGCGGGCCGGCGCGTGGAGATGGCGATCGAGACCAAGCATCCGACCCGGTGGGCGGGGCAGGTCGAGGAGCGGCTGCTGCTTCTGCTGAAGCGTTTCGGCCTCGACTCACCCGCCTCGGCCGCCGAGTCCCCGGTACGGATCATGAGCTTCTCGGCGCGCTCGCTGCATCGCGTGCGTGCCGCGTCCCCGAACCTGCCGACGGTCTCCCTGATGCAGTTCGTCTCGCCGAGGCTGCGCGACGGGCGGCTGCCCGCGGGGGTCGACATCGCCGGCCCCTCGATCCGCATCGTGCGCAGTCACCCGGCCTATGTGGAGCGCCTGAAGCAGGCCGGCCACCAGGTGCACGTATGGACCGTGAACGAGCCCGAGGACGTCGACCTCTGCGTCGAGCTCGGGGTCGACGCCATCATCACCAACCGTCCCCGCGCGGTGCTGCGTCAGCTCGGCCGCTGACCCGCGCGGACACGCGGAACGGGGTCACGGCACCGGGAAACCCCTATATCCCCTTCAATCCCTGTACAACCTCTTGACCCCGCCACCCCTCCAACCCCATCCTCCACTCCAAGCCACACCGAAGAATTCCAGCCATCCCGATTACAGGGAGTGCTCCGGCGCGTTCGTTCCGTATTCGATCGTTCTGAATGCGTCGCCGGACGTCGATTGGCCGGTTTCCGGTACAGGCCAATGGGGCATCCACACCGTGGCGTGGGGCAAAGGAGGTCTCGGGGGTGGCGTTGGTGGTGGCACAGGAGGTGCCCACGTCGTCGAGCATGGCCGTACCCCATGGTCCTGCGGGCGTGGGGGAAGCGCGACACCGGATGCGCAAGCAGCTGCGCACGGGCGGGGTCGCGGAATCGGTCATCGACGATGCCGTACTTATTCTTTCCGAACTCTTGAGCAACGCGTGCAAGCACGGCCGACCGCTCGGTGACGCGCTGTCCGGGGACGGCGACGTCCTGGCCGCATGGCGTGTGGACTCCGGCGGCAGGCTCACGGTGGAGGTGACGGACGGCGGCGGACCCACCCGCCCTGCTCCGGCCACGCCCTCGGTCACCGCACATGGCGGCCGCGGGCTGAACATCATCACCGCCCTCGCCGACGACTGGGGCGTCAGGGACGACGCCCGGGGCGAGGTCACGGTCTGGGTGGTGGTCCACGACGACGTTCATGATCCAGATGCCGGGCACCGCCGGGACGACTTCGCTACGCGCGTCGCGGCCCCGTCGGTACACGCGATACCCGGCCTCGGCTTCGCGGACGCCTTCGACGAACGCGGCTGACGACGGGTCCGAACCGGCCCGCTCCCCGCGCACGGCGACGGCGGTTTGTCCACAGACTCCCGGCACGACCCGCTGCGTTGTCCACAGCCTCCCGTCGGCCATGGCGTGAACGGCTAGGCTCGCGCCCGTACCAGACGAGCCGTAACCGGGAGACACCCACGATGGCCAAGAAGCGAGTCCAGACCAAGGCCAAGCGCCCGCAGCTCAGCGACGCAGAGATCCCGGTGGTCGGCGCGCGCGAGCCCTGCCCCTGCGGCAGCGGCCGGCGTTACAAGGCCTGTCACGGCCGGGCCGCCGCGCACGCGGTGACCGAGCTGGTGCAGCGCCCCTTCGAGGGACTCCCCGGCGAGTGCGACTGGGTGGCCCTGCGCGAGCTGGTGCCGGCCGCCACCGCGGAGCTTCCCCTCAAGGGCGGCCTGCCGGAGGGCGTCCCGTCCGTCACGCTGGCCACGGTGCTGCCGATGGCCTGGCCGGCCCTGCGCCGCGACGACGGCTCGGTACTGCTGGGCCTTCAGAACGACACGGCGTCGGGCGACATCAGCCGCGACCTCGCCGACACCCTCCAGCAGGCCCTCGCCGCCAAGCCCGGCACCCCGGTCCAGGGCCGCCGCGCCCCCGCCGACGGTCCCCGGCTCCAGGATCTGCTCGACCCCGAAGGCGCGTTCGAGCCAGTTGTGCACTCGGGCTTCGAGTTCTGGGTCCCGGACGCGGAGAACGCCACTCCGGAGGTGGCTGCCTCCCTGGAGCGGGCGAACGCCGCGGCCATCCCGACCGTGAAGCTGACCGGTGTGGACGCCGCCTACTGGTGCGAGACGCCGGACAAGAACCACCTGCGCTGGGTCATGCCGCACCCCGAGGAGCAGCTTCTGGACGCCCTCGCACGGCTGCACGCGGCGGGCCGGTCGAGCCTCGGCGAGGGCACCCGGCTGGTGGGTTCCTTCCGTGCTCACGGCCTGACCGTGCCGGTCTGGGACCTGCCGAGCGGCGTCGGCGCCGAGGACGTGGAGAAGCCTGCGGCCGAGTTCGCCGAGCGCCTCGCCGCGGCCCTGGCCACGGACGCGCCGCTCACGCCGGACGAGCGTCGCGCGCGGGGCGGCCTGACCAACCGGCAGGTCACGCTCAGCTGACACGGGTGGCGAAGATCGGGTCCGGCTGAACGGCCGTTCAGCCGGACCGGGCCACGCCGGAGGGGTGAATCGGATCACAACTCCCCTGCGGAGCAAGGGAATCCGTGACTTGAAAGCCCGGATCGAATTTGCGAACCGCCGATCTCTTGTTACCGTTCCATTAGCCCGGTTGCTGGTGCATCCCCCGTCGCCAGCAACCGGGTCTTTCCATGTCCGCGGCCCTTTACGGAATGACGCCGACCGTCAACCGTCCGTGGGCGCCCCGGATTTGCCGGGTGCGGAGTTGCTCGCGGAACGAAGAAGCAGCGCCCCTCCACCGGCCCGCTCGGCGAATTCCGTGACCGCCGTGTAGGCGTCCAGTCCCGCGCGTGTGCGCTGCCGTGGTGTCTCGCAGGTCCCCGGTTCGTCCTCGGCGCTCACCTCGCAGCGCATCTGCATCGTGCGCCCCCCGGGCCCCATGAGGCTCAGTACGGAGTCCAGGGCACCGCCGGTCGCGTTGCGGAAGTAGGTGCGCGCCCAGGTGTCCTCGCCCTGGGTGAGGACACAGGTCTGCGCCTCGACGCCCTCGGGCGAGGTGAGTTCGGGACCGCAGCGCACGGCGGTCGAGAGGCCGAGGTCGAGCAGTACCGGGGAGTCGGTGGGCGTGGCCGTGGGTGCTTTGGCGTCGCCGTTCGGGGTCGGATGTCCGGTGCCGTCCTTCGGGACGGGCGGGGAGGACCGTACGGCGTCGCGGTCGGGCGCGCCCACGGCGGCGCGGCCCGCCTCGACGACCTGACCGGCGGCGGCCCAGGCGAGCGGCAGCGCGATCGTGGCCGCCGCGACGGACGCGAGGGCGATCAGTCGGACTCTTCGCTGGTTCGGCCCGCGGCGATGCGACGACGGTGCCCTTTTTCCCCTGGAATGACGCGGCATATCCGGAAGATAACGACCGCGCGCGCGTGCGCCGTTCCGCGCGCGCCGGACACCCCTACAACTCGGGGGCGCTCACACCCGTACGAGTGAGGGCCTCGACCACGGCGTCGACGACGGCCTCCACATCGGGCACCCACGGGGAGGCCGAGCCGGGCAGCGGGGCGCGCTGCCAGCTGATCGGGCCCTGACCCGTCTCGGAGGGGGGCAGTGCGAGATAGCCGCCCTCGCCGTGGAAGCGCAGTGAGCCGGGGACGAAGTCCTTGGCGTAGAGCAGTTCGCCCAGCTGCTCCATGGAGTACGGCTTGACCAGGATCGCCCAGCGGGCGGGCGAGGCGACGACCGGGCCGAGGCGCATGCCCATGTGGTCGAGTGCGGTCAGTGCGTGCGCGGCCGGCAACGCGGGGAGGCTGACCGCGCAGGGCGCCTGGCCGCCGGTGGCGAGGATGATCGGCGCCGCGGGGCGGTTGCCCCACCACCAGCGCACCATGCGCGCGTCGGTGGTCGCCGCGAGGAGACCGGGGTCGAAGGGGTGGGCACCGGGGACCGTGCAGTCGGGGTCGGGGCAGCCGCAGCGGGAATGTCCCTGCGGGTGCGTCGTCACTCCCGGGAGTACGGGCCACTGCCATTCTGTCGCGAAGGTCAGGGCCGCGCTGATCAGCTCAGACTTCCCGTCACCGCGCAGGAGCCTGCGTCGCCTTCCGAGGATCTCGCGCATGAGCGCTCGTTCCTTTCCGTTGCACCGCTGGCAACACCGTGGACCACATCACACCATGTGTCGATCACTTCACTGTGCGTACCTGTTGGCGCATCACACCCTTGCCGCGAGCAAGGGAAACCCCTATGGGCCGAGCGTTGGCTGCTTCCGCGGCGGCCTCGTCCATACTGCGTCTACCAAAAGCATGGGCGTGGCGTGGGGTGGCGAAGTCTGGCGTTTTGCCGTCGCGCATATTTCTCTTCGCCTCCGCCACGGGAGGATGGGGCACGATCGTCAGTGGCTAAGACGCCCGGGTCCGTCACCAGGTTCCGGGTGGTCGTCAACCACCCCTGGCCTTCACCGAGTACGTACCCATCACGACCGCTGTGACGCTCCGCTGAGCGAAACCAGTCGACCGCAATACCCCGTTCCCTGAGGCAGTTTTAAGCCAACTTTGCCTTTGCGCAAGAGGTCTACGAGGAGTGCTCTCGTTACCCCCGGACACCAGGAATCCCAGCAGGACAATGCTGGACATCCCCTAACGAGTGCGTGTACATGTGGAGACACTGCTAGCGGTGCAGAATGACATGGGGGTTTGCGATGCTTTTGAGCAATACGCACCGGTCGGAAAGCCGGACGCCATGAACGCTCCTCACCCTCCGAAAGTGGCCGGAATCGATTCGACGGTTCCGTCGCCCGCACACACTGTCGCGCCCGCGCCCGCGACCTCGGGGGCCTCGGCCGTCACCCCGCCGAGCGCACCCGGCGCCCTGCTCCAGGACCGCCTCGCCGGCTGGGTCTCGGACCTCACGACGCTCCACGAACTGACCGAACGCCTGGCCCGCACGGCCACCCTCGCCGACGCCCTGGAGGAGCTGCTGCGTGCCGGCTCCGCCCTCGTCGGCGCCCGGCGCGGGCTCGTCGTCCTGGAGCCCGCGGACGGACTGGGCCCCGACACGACCATCGGCCTCGGCCTCGCCCGCGCCGACCTCGGGCACATCGAGACGGTGCCGCGCAGCGCGATGTCGTACGGCAGGATCCTCGACGGGCTGCCCGGCGGGGACGGCGAGATCGCCCAGCCCGACCTGCTCTCCGAGGACGGCCTCGATCCCCGGCACCGCGAGGTGGCGGCCCGCCTCGGCTTCGCCGCCAGCTACGCCCTGCCGCTGTCCACGGACGGCGCCGGACGTCTCGGCGCCGCGGTCTGGCTGTACGACGAGCCCGCCGAACCGTCCGAGCGCCAGCGCCACCTCATCGGCCTGTACACCCGCTACGCCACCGAGCACCTGGCCCGGCTCCTCGAAGTCGAGCGCACGCGCGCGTGCATGCGGACCATGGCCGAGGAACTGCTGCCCTCCCGGCTGCCGCGGATGTCCGGCGTCCAGCTCGCCGTCCGGCACCGCACCGGCCCGCGCGGGGGCGGCGACTGGTACGACGCGCTGCCGCTGCCGGACGCCGCGCTCGGCCTCGCGGTCGGCTCGGTCACCGGGTCGGGGCCCAGCGCGGTCGCCGCGATGGGCCGGCTCAGGGCCAGCCTGCGGGCGTACGCCGTGATGGAGGGCGAGGACCCGGTCGCGGTCCTGTCCGACCTGGAGCTGCTGCTGCGGCTCACCGAGCCGGCCCGCTCCGCCACCGCGCTGTTCGCCTACTGCGAGCCCGCCCTGCGCAAGATCACTCTCGCCGGCGCCGGGCACACCCCGCCGCTGCTGATCGGCGACCGGCGCACGGAGTTCGTGGAGACCTCCGTCTCCGCCCCGCTGGGCATGCTGGCGTGCTGGGAGGCGCCGAGCGTGGAGATCGCCGCCGAAGCCGGAGAGACGGTTCTGCTGTACACGGACGGGCTGCTGCACCGCACCGGCGACGCCACCGACCGTGCCTTCGCGCGGCTGCACGCGGCGGCGGCCGGGGTGCCACGGGCGATCCGGCACGATCCGGACGCCGTGGTCGATCACGTCCTGCGGACCGTCCTGCCGGACGGGGCGGACCTGGCGGACAGCGACGAGGACGTCGTCCTGCTCGCCGCCCGCTTCGAGTAGCGGCCCCTGTGCGCAGCGGCCGTCCGGCCGTGGCAGGGGCGTGGTCAGCCATAACAGGCATGTGGTCCGCGCCATAACACCGGCGGGCGTGCCGTCCCGCGACCCTGGGCTCCGTCCCGTACGACCGTACGATGGATGGGGTCCAGTGCCGTATCGAGGAGGATGACCGTGGCCGACGAGCTCACCCCGGATGAGTCCATTGCTGCTACCGCAGCGGGCCCGGAGACTGAGTCTGAGGAGCCGATCAAGCAGCGCAAGAACGGCCTGTACCCGGGCGTGTCCGACGAGCTCGCCGAGAACATGAAGTCCGGCTGGGCCGACACGGAGCTCCATGACCTGGAGCCGATCGCCCAGGCCGCCGAGACCGCCGCCCGCCGCGCCGCGCTGTCGGCACGGTTCACGGGCGAGCGCCTGGTGATCCCCGCGGGCAACCTGAAGACGCGCTCGAACGACACCGAGTACGCCTTCCGCGCGTCGGTCGAGTACGCGTACCTCACCGGGAACCAGACCGAGGACGGCGTGCTCGTCCTGGAGCCCGTCGCGGACGGCCACGAGGCGACGATCTACCTCCTGCCCCGCTCCGACCGGGAGAACGGCGAGTTCTGGCTCTCCGGCCAGGGCGAGCTGTGGGTCGGCCGCCGGCACTCGCTGACCGAGGCGGAGAGGCTGTACGGCATCCCGGCCTCCGACGTGCGCGAGCTCGCCGACAGCCTGCGCGAGGCCACCGGCCCGGTCCGGGTCGTGCGTGGCTACGACGCCGGCATCGAGGCCGCGCTGACCGACAAGGTCACCGCCGAGCGGGACGCCGAGCTGCGCGTCTTTCTCTCCGAGGCGCGGCTGGTCAAGGACGAGTTCGAGATCGGCGAGCTCCAGAAGGCCGTCGACTCCACGGTCCGCGGCTTCGAGGACGTCGTGAAGGTCCTCGACAAGGCCGAGGCGACCTCCGAGCGCTACATCGAGGGCACCTTCTTCCTCCGCGCGCGCGTCGAGGGCAACGACGTCGGCTACGGCTCCATCTGCGCCGCCGGCCCGCACGCGTGCACGCTGCACTGGGTGCGCAACGACGGGCCCGTGCGCTCCGGTGACCTGCTGCTGCTCGACGCGGGCGTCGAGACGCACACGTACTACACCGCCGACGTCACGCGCACGCTGCCGATCAACGGCCGCTTCAGCGAGATCCAGAAGAAGATCTACGACGCCGTGTACGAGGCCCAGGAGGCCGGCATCGCGGCCGTGCAGCCGGGCGCGAAGTACCGGGACTTCCACGACGCCTCGCAGCGCGTGCTCGCCGAGAAGCTGGTCGAGTGGGGGCTCGTCGAGGGGCCGGTGGAGCGGGTGCTGGAGCTCGGGCTCCAGCGGCGCTGGACGCTGCACGGCACCGGGCACATGCTCGGCATGGACGTCCACGACTGCGCCGCCGCGCGCGTGGAGTCCTACGTCGACGGCACGCTTGAGGCCGGCATGGTGCTGACCGTCGAACCGGGGCTGTACTTCCAGGCCGACGACCTGACGGTGCCGCAGGAGTACCGGGGCATCGGGGTGCGGATCGAGGACGACATCCTGGTGACCGGGGACGGCAACCGGAACCTCAGCGCTGCGCTGCCTCGGCGGTCCGGTGAGGTCGAGAGCTGGATGGCCTCCTTGAAGGGCTGACGTCGATTGATGGCCGGATACCGGAGGGGTGTCCGGCCATCGTTGCGGTCTGCGGGTCGTGGGGGTTTGTCGCGCAGTTCCCCGCGCCCCTTGAGGCGTTGACGCTAGGCGGCTGGGACCAGTACCGGTATCGAGTCCAGGAAGAGCGCGCCTGCCAATAGGCCCGCGCTGCCCCTCGGGCTCCACGCGCGTGCGTGCAGGTCGGCGTCGAGCGATGCCAGGGCCTGCGCGCCCGTCTCGGTCGCGGTGCCGCCCGACTCCAGGACCGTGCGGGCGCCCGCCTGGACGTGGCGCAGCCCCATGGGGCCCGCCGTGTAGAGGAGTTCGGTGTCCTGGAGGGTGGACATCACCGTGAGCAGGGCGTCCAGGCGGGCCTGTGCCTCGGTGGCACCGGACGCGCGGGCCGCGGTGAGGGTGTCCAACGCCCGCCGTACGTGCGGGAATCCGGCCCGTGCCTCGCCCCGGGCCCCGGCGGCGCCGTACTTCGCGGACACCGAGGAGCCCCGGGAGGGCCTGCGCGGTGCGCTCCTGTCGGTGTGCGCGGCGATGCGCTTGGCGGTCGCGGCGACGTCCCGTGCCCCGGCCCGGGGGTCGAGCGCGGCCGCGGCGACCAGCAGGCCGAGCGCCCACAGCGCGCCCCGGTGACCGCCGCCCGCGAGGTGCACCGAGTGCTCGGTGCACCTGCCGATGGCGCCCAGTTCGGTGCGGAGCCCGGGGGTCGGCTCGCCGGTGCGCCGGGCGGCCGCGGCCATCGCGGCGAGGCCCGGCGCGAGCGCCCTGGCCGACCAGCGCAGCATGCCGTGGTCCATGCGGCTTTCGCGGGCGTCGAGGTCACGGGGGTCGGGCAGGCCCGGCTTGGGAGCCAGGGCCAGCTGTCCGGTCAGCGCGGTCACGGCCGCCTGCGCCAGCGCCTCGTCCTCGCGGCTGCTCATGGCCGTACCCCCTAGGAGGACGCCGAGGCCGACGGGCTGCCGCTGGGCGCGCCGCTCGGAGCGTCGCCGGGCGGCGTCCCGCCACCGCCGCCGCTGCCCGCGCCGGTGTTCTCGGCGTCGGGGTCGACGGCGACGGTCAGGAAGCCCTTGTAGCCCTTGGACGGGTCCTTCTTGTGCACGGCCTCAAGGGTCAGCAGACCGCTGGAGGCGCCGCCGCCGTCGTAGACCATGTCGTCGTCGAGGGTGGTGTAGCTGCCGGAGTGCTTCGAGTACGGCTCCAGCGTGAAGATCTCCTCGGCGATCGTGTCGTCGAAGAACAGCTGGCCGGTGTGGTTGACCTTGCCGCCCTCGTAGGTGCCGTCCTCCTTCTGACCGCCGGTGTGCACCTTGAGGTGGATGTGGCAGGTGCGCGGGGTGTACCAACCAGGGAAGATCGTCTCGAACTTGACGGCCCCGTTGGCGCCCGCGATCTGATAGCCCCGCAGATACGTGTCGTCGTCGGCGGTCGAGCCGTCCTCGCTCTCGGCGGGCGCGGAGCCGCCGGGGTTGGCCGTGGTGTAGCCGGAGTAGTAGCCCCAGGCGTCGCAGTGCCAGATCTCGACGGCGGCACCCTTGACCGGGGTGCAGCCGTCGGTGGCGTCGACGACGGTGAGCCGCAGCATCAGCGGGACGCCGCTCTTGCCCTCGGTGATGTCCTTCCGCACCAGGGCGCCGTCGAGGTAGTACGGGCCCTCGGTGACGCTCGCCATCAGCGTCATGCAGCCGGAGCTCTCCGAGGCGCTCGCGGAGGCCGTCGTCGCCTCTTCGGCGGTGGTCGTGGCGGTGTCGGCGAAGGCCGCCTGGTAACCGGCGACCGCGAGCCCGCCCGCCGCGACCGTGCCCCCGGTCACCGCGAGGGCGCGGCGCCGGGTGATCGACCTGTCCTTGTGGTTTCCCGTCATGGCCAGGAAGTTAGGGACGCCACCCGTCAAGGGCGTGGGGCGGCGCTGTGCGACGGCTGTGAGAGCCGAGGAAGCAGGGGCCGCCGGGCCGCTGCGCCGGTGCTACACCGCCATCAGCGGAGCGTCCTTGCGCCACTTGAGGATCTTGTCGAAGCTCACCACCGCGCCGCCCCGGTCCGGCTTGTTGCCGATCTGGACGTGGTCGGCGAGCTCGTTGATGAGGCACAGGCCCCTGCCGTCCTCGGCGTCGAAGGACGCCGGGCGCGGGGCGCGAAGGGGCGCGGTGAAACCGGGGCCCGAGTCGGTGACCTCGATGTGGCACTTCTCGCCGTCCAGGTAGGCCGTGACGCGGTACGCCTGCGGCGAGCCGTCGGTCGTGACACCACCGCCGTGTTCGACGGCGTTCGCGCAGGCCTCGCTGAGAGCGACGGAGAGGTCGTACGAGATGTCGGGGTCCACGCCCGCCGTCTCCATGGTGCCGAGCAGCAGGCGCCGGGCGAGGGGAACGCTCGCGGCTTCACGGCGCAGATGGAGTGACCACCAGATGCTCATGCTCCAGCCTCCTGGCCGCGGCTCGACATACCGTTACGTATTGCCGCGAGTGCCCGGCTGTAAGCACATCCTTGACGTGATGCCGCCCATATGGTCGATGCGCCCACGCCGGAATCGGTGTATGTGGTGGCGGCCCACACCAGAAGGCGATCTTCCGGTTTCTATGGGCCCGTATACCCCGTACTTCTCGTTCATCCCCAACCGCCCGTACCTCATCTTGCGGACCTGCCGTATGGCGGTCATAAGGCCAGTGCGATGATGAGCCCGCCATGACTGCCCCCCACGCGCGCACGGCGCGGTCCGGAAGTGATCTCCGGGTCCTGCGGGCCGCGGTGTTCGCCGCGGTCTGCGTCGTGCTGGCCGGGGTCGGGCACGTGCTCGGCTCCTGCGCCACGATTCCGATGTGGACGCTGGGCGCCGGGTTCCTCGGAGTCCTGGTCGTGGCCCTGCCGTTCGCGGGGCGCGAGCGCTCGCTGCCCGGCATCGCGGCGCTGCTCGCGGTCGGCCAGACCGTGCTGCACACGCTGTTCGGGCTGGGCCAGCATGTGACGGTGAGCGCGCCGTCCGCGGCCTCCGGGTCCGGCTCCATGGCCGACGCCGCGCTCGTCGCGCGGGCCGCGCGGCTCGTGTGCGGCACCGCCGCGGCGGCCATCAGCCCGGCCCAGGCCCAGCGCATCCTCACCGACGCGCGGATCGGCCCGGCCACGGGGGCGCATGCCTCGCACCCGTCGGCGGACGGCATGTCCGCGGCCGGTGGCACCGGCCTCAGCACCTCCCTGCTGCCGTCCCTTCCGATGGTGCTCGGCCACGTACTCGCGGCGGTCGTCGCCGGATGGCTGCTGCGGCGCGGGGACCTGGCCCTGCTGCGGATAGTCGAGATGTCCGCGCTGTCGGCGCACTCGGTCGCCGAGGGGGCTTTCGTACGTTCCCTGCGCGGGGCGCTCGCTCTGGTGCGCGCCCTGCGTGCCGGGCTCCCGGGCGCACCCGAGGCGGGCCCGCGCTTCCTGCGCACCGAGTCCCCCGCGCGCCGTGCGCCACGCACCGCCGCTCTCCAGCACACGGTGATCAGGCGCGGCCCGCCGGCCGACGTGCTCGCCCTCGCCGCCTGACACGACGCGACCTTCGCTCCACCTCCGTGGGCTCACTCCGCTTCTCTGGAGTGTGCTTTCACTTCCGTGGGCTCCAGAGGCCGCCGTCGTGCGGCACGCGTGCGTGCGCGAGTTCCCGGTCCAGGGATCTCCCGTCGCCGGACTTCCCGGCTTTCCCGCTGATCGGGCACCACCACGCGCGCGTACTCCTCTTGACCACCGGAACCCGAATCTCACTCACAGTGGAGTGCATCGCATGAAGGCCTCTCGTATCGCCGCCGCAGGCGCCCTCGCCGGCACGGCCGTTCTCGCCCTGTCCGTGCCCGCCTTCGCCCACGTCAGCGTGCAGCCCGAGGGCACCGCCGCAAAGGGCGGTTACGCGGTCGTCGACTTCAAGGTGCCCAACGAACGCGACAACGCCTCGACCACCAAGCTCGAGGTCAGCTTCCCGACCGACCACCCGCTGGCCTCCGCGATGCCGGAAGCCATGGACGGCTGGAAGATCGAGGTCACCAAGTCCAAGCTCGACAAGCCGATCGAGTTGCACGGCGAGAAGATCTCCGAGGCGGTCTCCAAGATCACCTGGACCGCCGACGGCAAGGGCGTCGAGCCGGGCTACTTCCAGAAGTTCCCGGTCTCCATCGGCCAGCTCCCCGAGGACACCGACGAACTCGCCTTCAAGGCGATCCAGACGTACTCCAACAAGGAGGTCGTGCGCTGGATCGAGGTCCCGCAGGAGGGCCAGGAGGAGCCCGAGAACCCGGCTCCGGTGCTCGCGCTGTCCGCCGCCGAGGAGGGCCACCACGGCTCCGCCTCCGCCGACAAGGCCGCCGACTCCGACGACGCCGAGGCCGCCGCCGCGAAGACCGAGGCCGCCGAGCCCGCCGACAGCAGTGACACCACCGCCCGCGTCCTGGGTGTCGTCGGCATCGTCGTCGGCGCGCTGGGCGTGGCGTACGGCGTGCTCGCCGGCCGTCGGCGCACCGACGCCTGACGGCCCTTCCGGGTTCACGGCGCGCACCGGACACCCCTGGTGCGCGCCGGAACCCCCGCCCACGGGCCGACTTGAACAACTAGGACATTTTTCTATGCGTAAGAAGACCTGGCATGCGTAAGAAGACCTTCGCCGCGGCCGCCCTGCTCGCCGCCGCGACCCTGACCCTGACCGCCTGCGGCAACGGTGACGACGACGCCTCGCCCGTGACCGTGGTCTCCGAGGAACCCGGCTCGGACAAGGCGGCCATCGTGCTCGACAAGCCGTTCGAGAAGCCTGACCTGGTGCTCACCGACACGAACGGCAAGAAGTACGACCTCCGCAAGGAGACCCAGGGCAAGCCGACGCTGATCTACTTCGGCTACACCAACTGCCCCGACGTCTGCCCGCTGACGATGAACAACATCGCCGTCGCCAAGAAGCAGCTGCCCAAGGCCGAGCAGGACGAGCTGAACGTCGTGTTCGTCACCACCGACCCGGAGCGCGACACCGCCGCCGCGCTCGGCAAGTGGCTCAAGGGCATCGACTCGCAGGTCGTCGGCCTGACCGGTTCCTTCGACACCATCCAGGCCGGCGCCCGCAGCCTCGGCATCTCCATCGAGGCGCCGCACAAGGACAAGAACGGCAAGACGGTCTCCACCCACGGCACCCAGGTCGTGGCGTTCTCGCCGAAGACCGACGCCGGATACGTCCTCTACACCGAGGACGCGAGCGTCGACGACTACACCAAGGACCTCCCCAAGCTGATCAAGGGAGCGAAGCCGTGAGGCGTGTCGTGGCGCCCGTCGCGGTACTGGCCGGGGCCCTCGTCCTCGCGGGCTGCGGCTCCGGGGACGGCAAGGACTCCGCGGCCGAGGTGTCGGTCAGCGGCGCCTACATGCCGCAGCCCGTCTCCGAGTCCATGGCGGCCGGCTATCTGACGGTCACCAACAAGGGCGGTACGAAGGACGAGTTGACGTCCGTGACCAGCGACGTCGGTGACGTGACCGCCCACGAGACCGTCGACTCCTCGATGCAGGAGGCGAAGGACCTTCCCGTCCCCGCGAACGGTCAACTCGTGTTCAAGAGCGGCGGCAACCATCTGATGTTCGAGAAGCTGAAGCGAAAGCCGATGCAGGGCGAGACGGTGACCGTGAAGCTCCACTTCACCGAGTCCGGCACCGTCACGGTCAAGATGCCGGTGAAGTCGGCGACGTACAACCCGAAGACCGGACACTGAGGGAGAGATCGCCTTGACCCAGACCATCGCACCCCGCGTCCGGACCCTGGTGCTGCTGCTCCTGGCCGCCACCGGCCTGCTCTTCGCCGGTGCCGGGCCGGTCTCCGCGCACGCCGCGGTGACCGGCAGCGCCCCCCAGCAGGGCGCGGTGGTCGACAAGGCCCCGACGCAGGTGTCACTGACCTTCTCCGAGAAGGTCGCCCTGTCCGACGGCTCCGTGCGGGTTCTCGACCCCAAGGGCAAGCGCGTCGACCGCGGCGACCCGGCCAACCTCACCGGCACGACGTACGCCGTGAAGCTCCACGGCGGCCTGCCCGACGGCACGTACACCGTCACCTACCAGGTGGTGTCCGAGGACAGCCATCCCGTCGCCGGCGCCTACACCTTCTCCATCGGCGCGCCCTCCCAGACCACCGTCTCCGTCTCCGGGCAGACCGCGGGCGGCGGAGTCGTCGGCACGCTCTACGGGTTCGGGCGGTATGTGTCGTACGCCGGCTTCATCGTCATGGTCGGCGGCGCCGCCTTCGTGCTCGCCTGCTGGCAGCGCGGGGCGGGCGTGCGGGCTCTTCAGCGGCTCACCGTCGCCGGCTGGCTGGCGCTGACCGCCGCCACGCTCGGACTGCTGCTCCTGCGCGGCTCGTACACCGGCAGCGGCAAGGTCGGCGACGTCTTCGACCTGGACCTGCTCGGGCAGGTGCTCCAGACCAAGACCGGTGCGGCGCTGGTGTCCCGGCTGCTGCTGCTCGCCGCGGCGGCGCTGTTCATCGCGGTGCTGTTCGGGGCGTACGAGAAGCGCGAGGACGAGGAGAAGCGGGACCTGACCTTCGGGCTCGCCGTCGGCGGGGTCGTGGTGTCGGCGGGGCTCGCGGCGAGCTGGGCGATGTCCGAGCACGCCTCGACCGGGCTCCAGGCGGGCATCGCGATGCCGGTCGACATCATCCATCTGCTGGCCGTCGCGGGCTGGCTCGGCGGGCTGGCCGCGCTGCTCGTCGCCCTCTACCGGGCGCCCGCGGACACCCCGGTCGACGCCTTGGCCGTACGCCGGTTCTCGCGTCTGGCGTTCGGCAGTGTGCTCGCGCTGGTCGCGACCGGGATCTACCAGTCGTGGCGGCAGCTCGGTTCGTGGACGGCGTTCACCGACACGCGGTACGGGCAGCTGCTGCTGGTCAAGATCGGGCTCGTCGCCGTGCTGGTGGGGATCGCGTGGGTCTCGCGGCGGTGGACCGGGCGGCTGGCCGAGGCCGTCGTGGTGAAGCCGCGGGAGGGGTCCGACCCGGTCGTGGACGCCGTCGCCGACGTCGACACCGAAGCCGAAGCCGACGCCGACGCCGACGAGAAGGAGCCCGCGCGTGCCGGTGCCTCGGGTTCGGGCTCCGGCTCCGCCGCTGCCGGGAAGGGCGCCGCGGCTTCCGGCAAGAAGGGCGCCGCCGGGTCCGACAAGGCGGACGGCGAATCCGAGCGGGCCGCCCAGCTCGCCCGGCAGCAGGCCGCGATCGACACGGCACGGCGGAAGGAGCGGCGCGACGCCGACCCGAACCGGTTCGGGCTGCGCCGCTCGGTGCTCGCCGAGGCGGGTGTCGCCGTCGTCCTGCTCGCCGTCACCACCATGCTGACGTCGACCGAGCCGGGGCGTACCGAGGAGGAGGCCAAGGCCGCCACCTCGGCCTCGGCGGCGGACGCGTCGTCGGCCGGGGCGCTGACCCTGGACATGTCCTTCGACACCGGCGGCGAGGACGGCAAGGGTGTCGTACGGGTCGACCTCGACCCCGCGCGCGTGGGCGGCAACGAGATGCATGTGTACGTGCAGCGGCCCAACGGCCGTGCCTTCGACATCCCCGAGGTGAAGGTCGCCTTCACCCTTGAGTCCCAGGACATCGGGCCGCTGCCGGTCGTCCCGGACCACATCACCACCGGACACTGGTCGGCGAGCGGGGTGCAGATCCCCATGGCCGGTGAGTGGAAGGTCTCCGTGACCGTGCGGACCTCCGACATCGACCAGACCACCGTCTCCAAGAACGCGCAGATCGGCTGACCCTCACCATGGCTGACCAGTCCATTCCGGAGGCCCGCGCACCGCGGACGCCCAAGGCGGCGTCCAAGGCAGGGTCCAAGTCGGCGCCCGAGGCGGCACCCACGGCGGCGTCCAAGGGCGAGGTGCCACTTAATGACGGCACCGGCGACGACGCCTCCCGCGCGGGAGTTCTCTCGCGTCGGCGGCTGCTCGGGACCGCCGGTGCCACCGGGCTGGTGCTCGGCGCGGCGGGCGGGGCCGTGGGGTACGCCGCCCGGCCCGCCGAGGCGACGCCGCTCGCCTCGCTGGGGGCCGGTCAGGTGATGTTTCACGGGAAACACCAGCCCGGCATCCTCCAGGGGCTCCAGGCACGCGGTCACCTCGTCGCCTTCGACCTGGCGGCGGGCGCGGGCCGCAAGGAGGCGGCTGCGTTGCTGCGCCGCTGGTCGGAGACGGCACGACGGCTGATGGCGGGCGAGGCGGCCCAGCAGGACGACACGGATGTCGCCCGGGACGCCGGACCCTCCTCGCTGACGATCACCTTCGGCTTCGGGTTCGGCTTCTTCGCGCGGACCGGCCTGGAGAAGCAGCGGCCCGTCGCCCTGGACCCGCTGCCCGACTTCTCCTCCGACCAGCTCGACAAGGCGCGCAGCAACGGCGACCTGTGGGTGCAGATCGGTGCCGATGACGCGTTGGTCGCCTTCCACGCCCTGCGCGCGATCCAGAAGGACGCGGGCAGGGCCGCCAAGGTGCGCTGGCAGATGAACGGCTTCAACCGCTCGCCGGGCGCGACCTCGTCCCCCATGACGGCCCGCAATCTGATGGGCCAGATGGACGGCACGCGCAATCCCAAGCCGGCCGACGCCGACTTCGACCGGCGGATCTTCGTGCCGCAGTCCGGCTCGAAGGACCCCGCCTGGATGGCGAACGGCTCCTACGCCGTCGTACGCCGTATCCGCATGCTCCTCGACGACTGGGAGCAGCTCTCGGTCAAGGCGCAGGAGGAGGTCATCGGGCGCCGCAAGTCCGACGGGGCGCCGCTGTCCGGCGGCACCGAGACGACCGAGATGGACCTGGAGAAGACGGACAAGGCGGGGAATCCGGTGGTCCCCATCAACGCCCATGCCCGTATCACCCGGCCCGACCAGAACGGCGGGGCGGCGATGCTGCGGCGCCCGTTCTCGTACCACGACGGCATCGGCGCGGACGGCGTGCCCGACGCGGGTCTGCTCTTCGTGTGCTGGCAGGCCGACCCGCTGCGCGGCTTCGTCACCGTCCAGCGCAAGCTCGACCGGGGCGACGCCCTGTCGAAGTACATCCGCCACGAGTCCAGCGGCCTGTTCGCGGTGCCCGGCGGCGCGGCGGAGGGCGAGTACGTGGGGCAGCGCCTGCTGGAGGGCTGACAGCGGCGGAGGTCGTACGGGTTCGGCACAGTCGTACGACAGCGGGGTCGGTCGTACGAGAGTGAGGTCGCCCTCAGGGGTGGTGCGGGGCCAAGAGGCGTGCGCCGGGTTTCACTAGGCCCATTAGGGTGAGGTCATGCCAGCGAGCTATGCCTATCTCGGCCCCGAGGGCACCTTCACCGAGGCCGCCCTGCGCACGCTTCCCGAGGCCGCGACCCGGGAACTGATCCCCTACGTGTCCGTGCAGTCCGCGCTGGACGCGGTGCGCGTCGGCGAGGCCGAGGCCGCGTTCGTACCGATCGAGAACTCCGTCGAGGGCGGCATCACGACCACGCTCGACGAGCTGGTCGCGGGCGCGCCGCTGATGATCTACCGCGAGGTGCTGCTGTCGATCACCTTCGCGCTGCTGGTCCGGCCGGGCACGAAGCTCTCGGACATCAAGACGGTCTCCGCGCACCCGGCCGCCCAGCCCCAGGTGCGCAACTGGCTCAAGAACAACCTCCCCGACGCCCACTGGGAGTCGGCCGCGTCCAACGCGGACGCCGCCCGTCTGGTCCAGGAGGGCCAGTACGACGCGGCCTTCGCCGGTGAGTTCGCCGCCGCGCTGTACGGCCTGGAGGCCCTGGAGACCGGGATCCACGACGCGGAGAACGCCCAGACCCGGTTCGTGCTGGTGGGCCGGCCCGCACGGCCCGCCGCTCCGTCCGGTGCGGACAAGACGTCCGTCGTGCTGTGGCAGCGCGACGACCATCCCGGTGGACTGCGTGACCTTCTGGGCGAGTTCGCCACGCGTGGCATCAACCTGATGCTGCTCCAGTCCCGGCCGACGGGCGCGGGCATCGGCAACTACTGCTTCTGCATCGACGCCGAGGGCCACATCTCCGACCGCCGGGTGGCCGAGGCGCTCATGGGGCTCAAGCGGATCTGCCTGGAGGTGCGCTTCCTGGGCTCGTACCCGCGTGCGGACATCAAGCCCGGGGACGCGGAGCAGCCGCGCCTCGGGACGTCGGACGAGGCGTTCGTGTCGGCGGCGGACTGGGTGGCGCGCTGCCAGGACGGGCGGTTCTGAGCGGTTCCCCCGCTGCTCCGGGGCCGCTTCCGTGCGGGTTTCCAGCCGGTACTACCAGCCGATTATCGTTATCCACAGGGGTTATCCACAGGCACTCATCTCGACCTGGGGACAAGTCGATAAGCGAGGGTGGGTCTGTCGATAAATCGGCCTCCAGGCCGTCCCGGAGTCCACCGGAAGGCAAGTCACCCTTCGTCCACTCTTTTCCTTTGGGCAATCCTTTGGGGCGACCGTTTTCCACTCGAAAGTGCGGGTGGGGAGGGTTTGTCCTGGGAATCCTCGACTTGATCATCGAGTTACGGAGTGATCAATTCCGGCATCCACAGTTCATCCACACAGCCTGTGGATAACTCTTCGGAGGTTGGGGATCCCTGTGGACAACCAAGGCCCAAGTCCCCTTCCCCGCAAGGGATTCGAGTCAACCGGGGACCTTGCGCCTTACCCGTTCCAGGGAGTGAGACGCCTTTTATTGACACGCCTCGCAATTCCCCTATAACGGAACGTAAGCCGCGGTTCGGAATAGCGGGTCGTGGGCTGTCACCCCGCCCCGGTAGCCTTGAGCGCGTGATTGACCTTCGCCTGCTTCGTGAGGACCCCGACCGAGTGCGCGCCTCGCAGCGCGCCCGTGGAGAGGACGTCGCGCTCGTCGACGCCCTCCTGTCTGCCGACGAGCGGCGCAGGTCGTCCGGCGTCCGCTTCGACGAGCTGCGTTCCGAGCAGAAGTCGCTCGGCAAGCTCATCCCCAAGGCCTCTCCCGAGGAGCGCGCCGAGCTCCTGAAGAAGGCGGAGCAGCTCAAGGCCGACGTCAAGGCCGCCGAGGCCGCGCAGAACGACGCCGACGAGGAGACCAAGCGCCTCGCGGCGCAGCTCGGCAACCTCGTCCACCCCGACGTCCCCGTGGGCGGCGAGGAGGACTTCGTCGTCCTGGAGACGCACGGCACCATCCGCGACTTCGGCGCCGAGGGCTTCGAGCCCAAGGACCACCTGGAGCTCGGCGAGGCGCTGGGCGCCATCGACGTCGAGCGCGGCGCCAAGGTGTCCGGCTCCCGCTTCTACTACCTCACCGGCATCGGCGCCCTGCTGGAGCTGGCGCTGGTCAACGCGGCGATCGCGCAGGCCACCGAGGCCGGCTTCATCCCGATGCTCACCCCCGCGCTGGTCCGCCCGCGCGCCATGGAGGGCACCGGCTTCCTCGGCCAGGCCGCGGAGAACGTGTACCACCTGGAGAAGGACGACTACTACCTGGTCGGCACCTCCGAGGTCCCGCTCGCCGCGTACCACATGGACGAGATCCTCGACGCGGACAAGCTGCCGCTGCGCTACGCCGGTTTCTCGCCGTGTTTCCGCCGCGAGGCCGGCACGTACGGCAAGGACACCCGCGGCATCTTCCGCGTGCACCAGTTCGACAAGGTCGAGATGTTCTCCTATGTCGCCCCCGAGGACGCGGAGAACGAGCACAAGCGGCTCCTGGAGTGGGAGAAGCAGTGGCTCACCGGCCTGGAGCTGCCCTTCCAGGTCATCGACGTGGCCTCGGGCGACCTGGGCGCGTCGGCCTCCCGCAAGTACGACTGCGAGGCGTGGATCCCGACCCAGGGCAAGTACCGCGAGCTGACCTCGGCGTCCAACTGCGACGGCTTCCAGGCGCGCCGGCTGTCCGTGCGCATGCGCGACGGCAAGAAGGTCCAGCCGCTGGCGACTCTGAACGGCACGCTGTGCGCCGTACCGCGCACCATCGTGGCGATCCTGGAGAACCACCAGCAGGCCGACGGCTCCGTCCGGGTGCCCGAGATGCTGCGCCCGTACCTGGGCGGCCGTGAGGTCCTGGAACCGGTCTCGAAGTGAGCACTGCGTCCGTCTCCGGGGCCTTCCCCTACCGGCTGATCGCGACCGACCTCGACGGAACGCTCCTGCGCTCCGACGAGTCGGTCTCCCGGCGCACCCGTGACGCCCTCGCCGCGGCCACTCAGGCCGGTGCCGCGCACATCGTCGTCACCGGCCGCGCCGTCCCCTGGACCCGGCACATCCTCGACGACCTCGGCTACCACGGCCTCGCCGTGTGCGGCCAGGGAGCGCAGGTGTACGACGCCGGGGAGCACCGCCTGCTGACGTCGGTGACCCTGGACCGGCAGTTGGCGGGGGTCGCCCTCGCGAAGATCGAGGCCGAGGTCGGGCCGCTGTATCTGGCGGCGAGCCGGGACGGGCTGGAGGGCGCTGTCATCGCGGGGCCGGGGTACACGCTCACCGGCAACCTTCCCGCGACGCCGTTCACGGACGTGGCCGATCTGTGGGCCGCCCCGCTGAACAAGATCTACATACAGCATCCGGAGCTGTCGGACGACGCGCTGGCGGAGGCGGCCCGGCAGGCCGCGGGCGGATTCGTGAACGTCGCGATGGCCGGTGCCGGCATCGTGGAACTGCTCCCGCTGGGCCTGTCGAAGGCGACGGGGCTGTCCCTGGCCGCGCGTCGGCTGGGCCTGAAGGCCGCCGACACGATCGCGTTCGGCGACATGCCGAACGACGTGCCGATGTTCGGCTGGGCGGCTCACAGCGTGGCCATGGCCAACGCCCACGAGGAGCTCAAGGCAGTGGCCGACGAGGTGACGTCCTCCAATGAGGAGGACGGGATCGCGGTGGTGCTGGAGCGTCTGCTGGGCGCCTAGTGGCGGCCTGCGCGCGGCCCGAGGCGGGGTCACTTCTCGGCGGGCCCGCTCACTGCACGACGGCTCAGCCTCAGTGGCGACGTATTGCGGAGGATGCACGGATCGAACGTGCGCGGGGGTGACCCCGACCTTGGCTTAGCAAGCCAGTGCCTTACCACTCGGCCAATCCTCCGGGTGGGCGGCCCACGCGAGAGCGACATCGCGTGCTCGAAGCGGCCGCCCCGGGCAGCTCCCCGTGCGATTCGGACTCTACGGAGGAGTAGGGATTACCCCGGAGTCCGCCGCCGGCTGCCCTGACGGGAGCTGGACGTACTGCCGTGCATGGACATCGTCCGGCTCCTCTCCCAGAACGTGGCGCCGGACTCACCGTCCGGCGATGTGGACATAACCACTGTGCCTGTAGGCCGAGTTGGGCGCCACCGAATAAAGGGCCCCGGAACGGCGCCTCACGCCCCCTCACCTGCGGCGCCTCACGCCCCTTACCTGCGGCGCCACTTGCGTCGTCGCGCCTTGCTGAAGAACCACCCCGCGGGCGGTTCGTCGGAGCGCCACGGCTGCGGTTCGGGCTCCTCGCGGCGCCAGCGCTCGGCCAGCATCCGGGCCCGGGCGGAGGGTTCCGCGGTCTCGGCGGCGCGGATGAAGTCGTCGTCCAGGACCAGGTCGTCCCAGGTGTCGTCCCCGGACTGTTCGCGATCCTCGTGCGGTGACCTGCCGGCTGCCATCCCCGTCCTCCAGTTCGTGCAGTGCACCCCGTTCGCCCAGTGTGCCCGGACACGGGTGAAGCCTCCGTCAAGAGCGGGCCCGCTCGGGGGCCCGCTCCTTCAGGCCCCGTTTCCTCTCCCTGCGTCTCTCCGGCCGCTCACTCCTCGCCGGCGAGCGTCAGCGACCGCAGCTTCTGGCCCGCGTACCAGGTCGCGAGCACGGTGACCACCGCGAGCAGCACCGTGGCCGTCGTCAGACCGACGTCGGACGTGACCATGTCCCCGCCGGCGACCTTCTGCGCGACCGCCAGGGACCACTGCTGGACGCTGAGGGTGCGCGCGCCCTCGACCAGGGAGCCGAAAAGGGCCTCCCAGACGAGCGCGTAGACCAGACCGAAGACCACCGCGTGCCGCGACACCGTGCCCAGCAGCAGGAAGATCGCGGCGTAGGCGATGGAGGCGACCAGCGCGGCGACCGTGTAGGCGACGGCGATCTGCTGGCCGTTGCCGTTGAGGATGTAGCCGGCGATGAAGGTGGGCAGCGCCGAGAACACCATCGTCACGGCGATCGCCACGATCAGCTTGGTGAAGATGATCGTCGGGCGCTTGAGCGGCTTGGACAGCAGGTACACCACCGAGCCGTCGTCGATCTCCGGCCCGATCGCACCGGTGCCGGTGATGACGCCGATGATCGGCACCATGGTGGCCAGCGCCAGCCCGCCGAGCAGGTCGGACGCGGTCTGGTCGTCGGCTCCGGCGAGCGCGCGCACCACGATCGAGATCGCGATGAGCAGCAGGGGCAGCGCGCCCAGGATGAGGGCCCGGCGGCGGCCGAGCAGGGCTCGATAGGTGAGCCTGGCGACTGTGGGGTCGTACATCTTCGGCCTCCTACGCCGCGACGAGATACGAGAAGACGGACTCGAGGGACTCGTCGGACGGCGAGACCGTGAGCAGGCGGATGCCGTGGTCGCGCGCCACCCTCGGCAGCAGCGTGGTGAAGCGGCCGAAGTCGACGGCCTGGATGTGCAGCGCGCCCTCGGCCAGGTCGACCTCGATGCCGGACGTCGACGGGTCGGCGATCAGCGCGGCCGCGAGGGTGCGGTCGTCACTGGAGCGCACCAGGTAGCGGTGCGGGCGGTCGGTCATCAGGCGGCGGATCTTGCGGAAGTCACCGCTGGCCGCATGCCGTCCGGCGACCACGACCTCGATGTGCCGGGCGAGTTGCTCGACCTCCTCGAGGATGTGGGAGGAGAACAGCACCGTGCGGCCCTCGTCGCCCATCCTGCGCAGCAGGTCCATCAACTGCATGCGCTGGCGCGGGTCCATGCCGTTGAAGGGCTCGTCGAGCAGCAGCAGCGAGGGGTTGTGCACCAGGGCGCTCGCCATCTTCACGCGCTGGCGCATGCCCTTGGAGTACGTCTGGATCTTGCGGTCCTGCGCGTACTCCATCTCGACCGTGGCCAGCGCCTTCTGGGCCGCCTTGTCGCCCAGTCCGTGCAACTCGGCGTTGGCGACGACGAATTCGCGGCCGGTGAGGAAGTCGTACATCGCCTCGCGCTCGGGGACGATGCCGATGTGCTTGTAGATCGACTCGTTGCGCCACACCTGCTGTCCGTCGAGGGTGACGGTGCCGGTGGAGGGGGCGAGGAAGCCGCCCATCATGTTGATGAGGGTGGACTTTCCGGCGCCGTTGGGGCCGAGGAGGCCGGTGACGCCGGGACCGATCGTCATGGTGATGTCGTTGACGGCGACCACGTTGCCGAACCAGCGGGAGACGTGGTCGATCTGGAGCGTGGTCACAGTCCCACCTTCTTGTAGCGGCGCATCAGGAGGCCGTAGCAGGCGGCGATCAGGCCCAGGCTGACGAGGACGTACACGACGCCTTCGCCATTGCTCGGGCCCACCCCGCCGGGGAAGGCGGAGGTCGCGCCGAGGAAGGCGGACTGCACACCGTCGATGAGCGTGACCGGCGAGAAGAGGCCGATCCAGGCGATGGCGCCGGAGCCGCCCTCGCCGTCGATGGACTGTGCGTCGGCGATGGCCTGGAGCGTGGAGACGGCTCCGTAGGAGATGGTCATCACGGCGATCACGGCGGCGATGCCGAAGCCGCGGCGAGGCGTGACGGACGCGATGACCAGGCCGATGCCGGCGAACAGCAGTGAGAGCAGTGTCACGGAGACGAGTCCCTGCGCGAATCCCTTGGTCTGGTCGGCGAAGTCCAGCTTGGCCAGCAGCGCGCCCACGTAGAGCACCAGCAGGGGAGCCGCGGTGAGGATGAACAGTGCGGAGGCCAGCGCCGCGAACTTCGCCCGGACGTAGTCGGCGGTCTCGATCGGCCGCGAGAAGTACAGCGGCACGGTCTTGAAGCGCAGGTCGCGGGAGACGGACTGGGGTGCCTGCGAGGCGACGTACAGGCTGATCACGGCCTGCATGATGATCGCGTAGCGCGTGTAGTCGACGGGCAGGTCCTTGGCCTTCGTGGCGACCGCGACGGCGACCATGATGGCCGCGGGCACGCACATCACCACGAACAGCAGCATCGGCAGCACCTTGGACTTCACCGAGCGGCCGAGGCCGTAGGCGCCGCGCAGGGACTGCGAGTACAGCGAGCGGGTCGCGTAGGAGCGGCCGAGGCGGGGGCCGTCGTAGTTGCGGTAGCCGATGTTGTGGATCCGGGTCTGGTCACCCGTCTTCGCGGCTACGGGGTGCTCAATTGCCATGGCCGACGGCCTCCTTCCGCTGTTCGCCGGTGGCGGTGCTCTGCTCGCCGTCGGTGAAGACCTCCGAGATGTGGTGCCGGCGCTGTTCCATGCGCACCAGGCCGAGGCCGAGGTCGGCGACCACGTCACGCACCAGGTCGTAGGTCTCCTCGCCCTGCGCGGTGAGCAGCAGGATGTGGCCGGCGCCGGGGAGGCCGCCGCTGCCGTCGTGGACGTCCACCCCGCGCGCGTGGAGCGCGTCGCGCACCGCGCGGGTGCCGTCCGGGTGGTCGTCGCTGTCGGTGACCTCGATGGCGAGGGTCGTCGTGGTCTGGGTGAAGTCGGTGGTGGAGCTGGACCGCAGGAGCTTGCCGCCGTCGATGACGACGACGTGGTCGCAGGTGCGCTCCAGCTCGCCCAGCAGGTGCGAGGTGACCAGGACCGAGATGCCGAAGTCGGTGTGGATGCGCCGGATCAGGCCGAGCATCTCGTCCCGGCCGACCGGGTCGAGGCCGTTGGTCGGCTCGTCCAGGAAGACAAGCTGCGGATCGTGCACCAGGGCCTGCGCCAGCTTCACGCGCTGCTTCATGCCGGTCGAGTAGCCGCCGATGGGGCGGTAGCGCTCCTCGTACAGGCCGACGTGGCGCAGCGTGTCCGCGGTGCGCTCGCGCGCGGCGGTGGGCGGCAGTCCGGACATCCGGGCCATGTGCACGACGAACTCGGTGGCCGAGACGTCGGGCGGCAGGCAGTCGTGCTCCGGCATGTACCCGACCCGCTCACGGATGGCGCCGCCCTTGGTGGCGACGTCGAGTCCGAGCACTTCGGCACGGCCCTCGGTGGCGGGGGACAGACCCAGCAGGATCTTGATCATGGTGGACTTGCCGGTTCCATTGGCTCCGACGAGTCCGGTCACCCCGGGCCCGATGTCCATGGTCAGCCGGTCAAGCGCGGTCACCCTCGGGAACCGCTTGCTCAGGCTTTCGGTCGCGATCACAGTCACACCACGAAGGTAGTGACACGGGCCACGCCGGACGTCACCCCGCAGAGCTGTCTTGAAGTCAACCTCCAGGACTACGGGGCCCTAGGGGTCACCCTGAAGTCCAACAACGCCGCCCCGGTTTTCCACATCATGGGGGTTTTCCACAGCCTTCGGCAGCCCTATTGACGCAGCCTCTAACAACTGTCACATTCACCGGTGTCAAGTTACGGACACGTACCGCAGTCGGTGTGGACAGGTGGGGCGGTGGCATGACTACGGCGGTTTCGGACGGGCGACCGGTGGCGTCCGCGGAGTTGCAGGGGTTCAGAAGGGTCCAGCGGCTGGCGTACGAGTGCGCGGAGGCCGTCGCGGCGCGGCTGGAGCCGGGCATCACCGAGCGCGAGGCGGCGCGCATGCAGCGGGAGTGGCTGCGTGAGCGCGGCGTCCGCGACTGGTTCCATCTGCCCTTCGCCTGGTTCGGGGACCGCACGGCGTTCGTGAACTTCCGGATCCCGCTGCAGTTCTTCCCCACCAACCGCCGTCTGGAGCCCGGGATGCCGTTCATCCTGGACATGGCCCCGGTGTACGAGGGCTGCACCGCCGACATCGGCTACTCCGGCTCGCTCGGCATCAACCCGGTCCAGGACAAGCTGATGGCCGACCTGGAGGCGCACCGGGAGCTGATCCTGCGCGAGGTGCGCGAACGACGGCCGCTGCGGGAGATCTACGAGGACGTGGACCGGCTCATGGTCCGCCAGGGCTACGCCAACCGGCACCGCGCCTACCCCTTCGGCGTGATCGCGCACAAGGTCGACCGGGTCACGGAACGCCGCTGGTCGGCGCATGTGTTCGGGTTCGGCACCCAGTCCCTGAAGGGCCTGGCGAGCGACGCGCTGCACGGTCACCGCGAGGGCTGGTCCCCGCTGTGGTCGCCGTACCGCTTCTCCGACCACCCGCCGCAGCCGGGCCTGTGGGCGGTCGAACCCCACCTCGGTTTCCGGGGCACGGGCGCGAAGTTCGAGGAGATCCTGGTCGTCACCGACTCCGCGGACCCCGAGGAGAGCGCCTTCTGGCTGGACGACGATCTGCCGCACGTGCGGCGCTGGGCGGAGGAGAAGTGACGGTGCCGTTGACTCTTCAGAGCGCGCGCGAGCGTGTCGTACGGACCGGCGGCGTCGAGCTGTGCGTCGCCGAACTGGGCGACCCGGGGCAGCCGACGGTGATCCTGGTGCACGGCTACCCGGACAGCAAGGAGGTGTGGTCCGAGGTCGCCCCGCGGCTGGCCGACCGCTTCCATGTCGTCCTGTACGACGTCCGCGGCCACGGCCGGTCCACGCCGCCGCGGCCGCTGCGCGGCGGGTTCACGCTGGAGAAGCTGACGGACGACTTCCTCGCCGTCGCGGACGCGGTCAGCCCGGACCGGCCCGTGCACCTGGTCGGGCACGACTGGGGCTCGGTGCAGTCCTGGGAGTTCGCCACGGTCAAGCGCACCGAGGGCCGGATCGCCTCCTTCACCTCGATGTCGGGGCCGTCCCTGGACCACTTCGGCCACTGGATCAACCAGCGCGTCAAGCGCCCCACCCCGCGCCGCGTCGGCCAGCTGCTCGGCCAGGGCGCCAAGTCCTGGTACGTGTACCTGCTGCACACGCCCGTGCTGCCGGAGCTGGCCTGGCGCGGCCCTCTCGGCAAGCGCTGGCCGCGCATCCTGGAGCGCGTGGAGCAGGTCCCGAGCGGTGACTACCCGACCCCGTCGCTGCCGACGGACGCGGCACGCGGGGCATGGCTGTACCGCGACAACGTACGGCCCCGGTTGAGCCGACCGCGTCAGGACGCGTACGCGCACGCGCCCGTGCAGCTCATCACGCCCCTCGGGGATGCCTTCCTGTCGGAGAAGCTCTACGACGACCTGGAGCTGTGGGTTCCGCAGCTGACCCGGCGCACGCTGTCGGCGAAGCACTGGATACCGCGCACCCGGCCCGACCAACTGGTCTCCTGGATCACGGAGTTCGTGACGTCCGTCGAGGGCGGGCGGCCGGCGGCCGTGACCGCGACCGGGAAGTACGCCGACCGCTTCGGCGGGCAGCTCGTGCTGGTCACCGGCGCGGGCAGCGGCATCGGGCGGGCGACGGCGTACGCGTTCGCCGAGGCCGGCGCGCGTGTGGTGGCCGTCGACCGGGACGCGGAGTCCGCGGGTCGCACCGCCGAGATGTCCCGGCTGATCGGGGCGCCCGAGGCGTGGGCGGAGACGGTCGACGTCTCCGACGAGCAGGCCATGGAGAAACTCGCCGCGCGGGTGGCCGCCGAGTACGGCGTGGTGGACGTGCTGGTGAACAACGCCGGGATCGGTCTGTCGGGGTCCTTCTTCGACACCACTCCCGAGGACTGGAAGAAGGTCCTCGACGTCAATCTGTGGGGCGTCATCCACGGCTGCCGGCTCTTCGGCAAGCAGATGGCCGAGCGCGGGCAGGGCGGCCACATCGTCAACACCGCGTCGGCGGCGGCCTTCCAGCCCTCCAAGGCGCTGCCCGCGTACAGCACCTCCAAGGCGGCCGTGCTGATGCTGAGCGAGTGTCTGCGCGCGGAACTGGCGGGGCAGGGCATCGGGGTCACGGCGATATGCCCGGGCCTGGTCAACACCAACATCACCTCGACCGCGCACTTCGCCGGCGTCGACGCCGAGGAGGAGAAGCGGCGCCAGAAGAGGTCCGCGCGGCTGTACGGGCTGCGGAACTATCCGCCGGAGAAGGTCGCCGACGCGATCCTGCGGGCGGTGGTGCGCGGCGAGGCCGTCGTGCCGGTGACGCCGGAGGCGCGCGGGGCGTATCTGATGTCGCGGTTCACACCGAGGGCGCTGCGCAGGATCGCGCGGCTCGAACCGCCGTTGTGAGTCCTGGGGGGTGCCGGAACTGTGCGCGGGGGTTGAGGGGTTCGCGGGGGAGCGGCGGGGCGTCGGGCCTTTCTCGACGGGGCTGTTGAGCTTGGCCGGGCCTGCCGGGAAGGGCTGTTGAGCTGGACCGGGTCTGCCCGGAGAGGCCGTTGAGCTGGATCGGGTACTCCCCGAGAGGGCTGTTGAGCTGGGCGGGAGGGTCGGTGCGGTGGCCCTCGGATGCGGGCGGAGGTGGACCGGCGTGGACAAGATCTACCGGATCGAGGATCTGGCGCACCTCAGTGGTGCCACCGTCCGCACCATCCGCGCCTACCAGGACCGGGGCCTGCTCCCCCGCCCCGAGCGCCGGGGCCGCGCCAACCTCTACTCCGACGCCCATCTCGTCCGGCTGCGCCAGATCGCCGATCTCCTCGACCGCGGCTACACCCTGGCCTCCATCAAGGAGCTCCTGGAGGCCTGGGACGCCGGCCGCGGCCTCGGCGGAGTGCTCGGGCTGGCCGCCGAGGTGGACGGGCCGTGGAGCGACGAGGAGGCGGTGCGGATCTCCCGCGCCGAGTTGAACGAGCGCTTCGGCGGCGCTCCGGACGACGCGGCCGTGACCGACGCCGTGGAGCTCGGCGTCCTGGAGCCGGTCCCCGGTGACGAGGACTCGTTCGTCGTGCCGAGCCCCCAAGAGCTGGCCGTGGCAGTCGAGTTGTATGCCGCGGGCGTGCCCCTTTCCGCGATCTCGGGCCACCTGAGGGAGTTGAGGGGTCAGGTCGAGCACATCGCGTCCCGTTTCCTTGAGTTCACCACCGAGCACGTCTTCGCCCGCTACCTCGACGGACCGCACCGTCCGACGGAGGCAGAGGCAGCCGAAGCGGCCTCACTCGTACGACGGCTGCGCCCGCTCGCGCAGCACACGGTGGACGCGGAACTCGCCCGTGCGATGCGTCTGTTGGCGGGGCGGCACCTGCGGCAGCACCTGGGGGCGGGCGAAGAACCGGACACTCGGAAAATTGATCGAAATGTGGCGATTCCGGCGGAGACAATGCGGGCCGTGGAAGCCCTGGTTGGTCCGGAGCAGGCCGCGGAGTTCATCACACTGGCCGCCGAACGCGAGGTTCGGGCAAGATCCTTGGACCGACTCACCGCAAATCACGGCCCATCAGGTGATCTTGACGAAACCCCTTGAAGTGACCGCTCGTTGTCCACAGAATCGCCAATTCCCCTGTGGATAACCGCACTTGGTTGTGGATCAAACATCGAGAGCGAAATCATTCGCGTGATTCAGGTCGCGCCCGGCAGGCTATCGCCATGGACGAAAGACGCACCGTGAAGGTGTCGAAGTATCTCTCGAAGCACCTGCGCCACCAGCCCGAGCGCATCGGACTGGTCCTCGACGAGGGCGGCTGGGTCGAGATCGACACGCTGATCGCCGCCGCGAGCGCGCACGGATTCCGGTTCACCCGGGAAGAGCTGGACCACGTGGTCGCCGCCAACGACAAGAAACGCTTCGCGATCGAGGGCACCCGGATCCGGGCCAGCCAGGGCCACAGCGTCGAAGTGGACCTCGGACTGCCCCCGGCGACCCCACCGCCGTACCTCTACCACGGCACCGTGGACCGCAACCTGGACGCGATCCGCAACGAGGGGCTCAGGCCGATGAACCGGCACGACGTGCACCTCTCGGCCGACCGCGAGACCGCGACCCGGGTCGGCGCCCGCCGCGGCCGCCCCGTGGTGCTCTCCGTGGACACCGGCGCCATGCACCGCGACGGCCATGTCTTCCACGTCAGCGCGAACGGGGTGTGGCTGACGAAGGCCGTGCCGCCGCAGTACCTGCGCTTTCCGGAGCCGCACTGACCCTCCTGGGACTCCGGTCCGGCATGATCAGTGGTATGGACCAATTTCCCACCACCGAGTCCGCCGTCACCGCGCTCCGCACCCTCGCCGCCGAGTACGGCCGCGAGATCGAGGTGAGCCATGGCATCGGAGCCGACCAGACCTCTCGGCGCAGCGCCGCCGGCGTCGGCATCACCATGGACCCGGACGGCTCGCTGCCCCACGAGGCGTACGTCGACCTGGGCGGCTCGCCCCGGGTGAGCGTGCGGCTCTTCCCGGAGGACGACGCGCTGATCACCGTCGAGGGCGTCGAGTGCCCCGACATCCCCCGCGACGACGTGCCCGCCTTCCTCCGCTCCCTCTACGACGGCCTCGCCCACGTCAAGGCGCGACGCTTCCCGCCTGGCTACTTCCTGATCGTGCCGCTGCCGGGCGACCGGACCCATCGCGAGTTCATGCCGATGATCACCCTCACTCCGTGGCTGAGCAGCCGCGTGCGGTGACCGTTTCACGTGAAACCCATTCGGGCGCATACGCTCGACACATGAGTCTGCGCCTGAGCACCGTGATCCTCCCGTACCGCCGCTGGTCAGAAGGGGGCCGCAAGGCATGGCAGCGCGCGGAGCAGCTCGGTTTCCACGCCGCGTACACCTACGACCACCTGTCCTGGCGCAGCTTCCGGGACGGCCCTTGGTTCGGTGCCGTGCCGACGCTGACCGCCGCCGCGGCCGTCACCGACCAGCTGCGGCTGGGCACCCTCGTGACCTCGCCGAACTTCCGGCACCCGGTGACCCTGGCCAAGGAACTGATCTCCCTCGACGACGTCTCGGACGGGCGGATCACGCTCGGCATCGGCGCCGGCGGCACCGGCTTCGACGCCACCACGCTCGCCCAGGAGCCCTGGACGCCGCGTGAGCGTGCCGACCGCTTCGCCGAGTTCGTGACGCTGCTGGACCGCCTGCTCTCCGAGGACTCGGTGTCCTACCAGGGCGACTTCTACTCGGCTCACGAGGCCCGCAACATCCCGGGCTGTGTGCAGCGGCCCCGCCTGCCCTTCGCGGTGGCCGCGACCGGACCGCGCGGGCTGCGGCTTGCGGCGCAGTACGGGCAGGCCTGGGTGACCACGGGCGACCCCAAGGTGAGCGAGAGCGGCACCCCGGAGCAGTCGTTTCAAGCCATTCGCGGGCAGGTCGAGAAGCTGTCCGACGCCTGCGCCGCGATCGGCCGGGAGGTGGCCGGCCTCGACAAGGTGCTGCTCACCGGATTCACCCCGGAGCGCAGCCGCGTGCTGGAGTCCCTCGACGCGTTCGTGGACTTCGCGGGGCGCCACCAGGAACTCGGATTCACCGAGATCGTGGTCCACTGGCCGATCCCCGACTCGGACTTCGCGGCCGACGAGAAGGTCTTCGAGCAGATCGCCATGGAAGCGGCGGCACAGCTGCGGTGAGCACGATGGCCGCGGTGCGTGCGTCGGGCGCGACAGTGCTGGTGAGGGCACTGCCGGCGCTGTTCTCAGGGGCGGTATCTCCTCAGGGAACACCTCAGATGTGCGGACTGCCGCACGACCGTGCGGGCATATGCGGGAGAATGACGCGGTGACCTCAGCGACTCGACAGCCCCGGAACCCGGACGCCGCCGTGCGTCCGCGGCTCATCGCCACCGACCTGGACGGCACCCTGCTGCGGGACGACAAGTCGGTCTCCCCACGTACGGTCGCCGCGCTGGCCGCCGCCGAGGAGGCGGGCATCGAGGTGTTCTTCGTCACCGGCCGCCCCGCCCGCTGGATGGACGTCGTCAGCGACCATGTGCACGGACATGGCCTGGCGATCTGCGGCAACGGCGCCGCCGTGGTCGACCTGCACGGCGGCCCCGGCGCCCACCGGTTCGTGATGGTGCGGGAACTGGCGCGGGAGAACGCGGTGGACGCCGTAGGGCTGCTGCGGGACTCGGCGCCGGGCACGGTGTACGCGGTGGAGCAGACGTACGGCTTCTACCAGGAGCCGGACTATCCCAAGCTGCACATGGAGATACCGGACGAGCTCGCGCCGGCCGAGGACCTCCTGGCGCCGGACGCCCCCGGTGCCGGTGAGCCCGTGCTCAAGATCCTCGCCTATCACCCCACGCTCAACCCTGACGCCTTCCTCACCCTGGCCCGGCTCGCCATCGGCGACCGCGCCAATGTCACCCGCTCCAGCCCCAGCGCCCTGCTGGAGATCAGCGGCCCCGGCGTCTCCAAGGCGAGCACGCTGGCGCTGTGCTGTGCCGAGCGCGGTATCTCGCACGAGGAGGTCGTGGCCTTCGGGGACATGCCCAACGACGTCGAGATGCTGACGTGGGCCGGCCGGTCGTACGCGATGGGCAACGCCCACCCGGACGTCGTCGCCGCCGCGTCGGGACGGACCGTCGCCAACAACGAGGACGGGGTCGCGGTCGTCATCGAGCAGATGCTGGCGGAGCGCGGCTAGTCCGCTTCTCCGGCCTGGCGCGCCGGACCGGCCCTGGTCCTCGCCGAGCGGCGTGACCCGCCGGACGGCCCCTGGCCACAACCACCGGCTTGATCCGCCGGAAGGCACCCGGCTCTAACCGAGCGGCGCTCCCCGGTCCGCCAGCCACGGCGCCGGATCCACCGCCGAGCCCATCTCCGGGGTGATCCGCACCTCGAAGTGCAGATGCGGGCCGGTGGAGTTGCCGCTGGTGCCGGACTGGCCGATCCACTGCCCGGTGTCGACACGGTCGCCCTGGTCGACGGCGACCGAGGCGAGATGGGCGTACTGCGTGTAGTAGCCGTCCGTGTGCTGGACGACGACCTGCATGCCGAACGCCCCACCGCACGACACCTTGGCCACGCGCCCGTCCCCGGCCGCACGCACCGGCGTGCCGATAGGCACCGCGAAGTCCTGTCCGGTGTGCCGGTGGGCCCACCGTGACCCGCCGCTGCCGAACGAGGCGGACAGCTCGTACGTCTCCACCGGCGTGGCCCACGCGCCGTCGAAGTCCGTCTCCTCCTGGTCCAGCCGCACGGCGCCGGGGCAGGAACCGGCGGCCACGAAGGAGTCGGCCTGTCCCTGCAACTCCCACCGCGCCTCTTCGAGCTTCTGCTCGATGCCGCTCTTCAGCTCGGCGAGTTCGGCGTTGCGCTTCTCCAGGCCGTGCCAGGCCGCCGCGGCCTTGGCCTCGTCCTTGGTGAGCTGCTTCTCGGCGCGACGGCTCTTCTCGATGGCGTTGTTGACGGCCATGTTCGTCTGCGAGAACACATGCTGACCGCGCATCAACTGTTCCGGGCTCGACGCGAGGATGAGCTGCGCGGTCAGCGGCATGCCGCCGCTGGTGCGGTACTGGGCGCGGGCGATCCGGCCCAGGTCCTCGCGCAGGGCGCCGATCTCCCGCCGCTCGCGGTCGAGCAGCCCCTCGATCCGCTGCGCCTGCGCCCGGTGCCCCTCGGCCTCCTGCCGCCCCGCCTCGTACCGCTTCGTCGCCCGCGCCACGTCCTCGTACAGCTTCACCACTTGGGCGCTGAGGCCGAGGCCGCTGCCCCCGGGGGTGTCCGAGTCGTCGGCGAAGGCGTCCGTGGGCCTGGCCACGAGGAGCGCGAGCGCGCACAGCAGCGCCGGAACGACCTGGAGGCGACAGCGATATGAGCGCATGTCAGCGATCCTGACCCGCAAGTCACGCCGGGGCCTCGTTCAGGTCGTACACCTGGGGGACAATTGACGCGGACGGTCCAGTGCGCGACTCACGCGCCGGGGAGAACCGCGGGCTGGGGCGCCCCCACCAACAGGTCGGCCGCTTCCTCCCGCTCCACCATCGCCCGCAACGGCCCGTCCGTGGCGGCCAGCTCCGCGAACGCGCCCCGCTGCACCACACGTCCCCCGTCCAGCACGACCACCTCGTCCACGGCGTCCAAGCCCGCCAGCCGGTGGGTGATGAGCAGCGTCGTACGGCCCTCGGTGGCGGCCATCAGGTCGGCGGTGAGGGCGTCGGCGGTCGGGAGGTCCAGGTGCTCGGCGGGCTCGTCGAGCACAAGGACGGGGAAGTCGGCGAGCAGCGCGCGGGCCAGCGCGAGCCGCTGCCGCTGTCCGCCCGACAGCCGTGCCCCGTGCTCGCCCACGAGCGTGTCCAGCCCGTCGGGCAGACCGTCGGCCCAGTCGAGCAGCCGCGCACGGCCCAGGGCGTCACGCAGGTCGGCCTCAGTGGCGTCCTTCCTGGCGAGGAGCAGGTTCTCGCGCACCGAGCTGTCGAAGAGGTGCGCGTCCTGCGCGCACAGCCCGACCAGCCGCCGTACGTCGTCGCCGTCCAGCGCGTGGGCGTCGACGCCGCCCAGCGTGTACGAGCCCGCGTCCGTGTCCAGGAAGCGCAGCAGTGCCTGCGCCAGCGTCGTCTTGCCGGACCCGGACGGTCCGACGACGGCGATCCGGCGGCCTTCCTCCAGGGTCAGGTCGAGACCGGCGAGCGCGTCCCGGTCCTGCCCCGCGTGACGGGCGGTCAGGCCCCTGACGGCGACCGGGAAGGGCGATGCGGGCGCCTTCCTGGGACGCCCCGGTTCCCGTACGGGCTCGGGTGCGTCCAGGACCTCGTGGACCCGCTCGGCGCTCTTGCGCACCCGCTGGCGGTACTGCACGGCCAGCGGCAGCCCCAGGACCGCCTCGAAGGCGGCCAGCGGGGTGAGGACGACGACGGCCATGGTCACGCCGCTGAGCCGGCCGTCCACGACCGCCTGCGCGCCCACGAGGGCGGTGGCGGCGACGGTGAGGCCGGAGATCAGCGCGGTGAGCCCGTCGCCGAGCGCGGTCGCGGTGGCGGCCCGCGAGGCGATCCGGGTGAGCGTCCCGTCGGCCCGGCGAGCCTCGGCCGCACGGCTGGGCAGCGCACCTGCGACGGTCAGTTCCGCGGTACCGGTGAGGAGATCCGTCACGCGCGTCGCGAGGACTCCCCTGGCGGGGGCCAGCCTGCGCTCGGCGCGGCGGGCTACGGCACCCGTGACGAGGGGGACTCCGAGGCCGGCCGCCAGCAGCCCCGCCGCGAGCACCGCACCGGCCTCGGGCAGCAGCCAGGCCGTGAAGCCGACGGCGCCGGCGGACACGACCGTCGCGGCGGCCGCGGGCAGCAGCCAGCGCAGCCAGTAGTCCTGGAGCGCGTCCACATCGGCGACGAGCCTCGACAGCAGATCGCCCCGTCGCGTGCGGCGCAGCCCGGCGGGCGCCAGCCGCTCCAGCCGCCGGTACACGGCGACCCGGGTGTCGGCCAGCATGCGCAGCACCGCGTCGTGCGACACCAGGCGCTCGGCGTACCGGAACACGGCCCGCCCGATGCCGAAGGCCCGCGTCGCCGTCACCGCCACCATCAGGTACAGCACGGGCGGCTGCTGCGAGGCCCGCGAGATGAGCCACCCGGAGGTGGCCATGAGCCCGACAGCGCTGCCGAGCGCGAGGCTCCCGAGCAGCAGCGCGAGGGCCAGCCGGCCGGGTCGGGGGCCGGACATGGCACGGACGCGCGCGAGGGCACCTCGCTCGTCCGCGGCGAGCGGCACGTCTTCGGTATCGGCGACAGCGGGCTCTCCGCGCGTTTCGCCGCTCTCGTTCCGACGGACGACGGACGCCTCGCTCTTGGGCAGGGCTTCCGCCCGACCGGGCGCCGCGGGCTCGGCGAGCCGCACCACGCGGTCCGCCACCCCCAGCAGCGCCGGCCGGTGCACGACCAGCAGCACCGTCCGCCCCACGGCGAGCCGGCGCACGGCCTCGACGACCTCGGCCTCGGTGGCCCCGTCGAGCGCGGCCGTCGGCTCGTCCAGCAGCAGGACGGGCCGGTCCGCGAGGAACGCCCGGGCCAGCGCGAGCCGCTGCCGCTGGCCCGCGGACAGCCCGGTCCCGTCCTCGCCCAGGACGGTGTCGACACCCTCGGGCAGCGCGTCCACGAACTCAAGCGCCCCGGCGTCCGCCAGTGCCCGACGCACAGCGGCGTCGTCGGCGTCGGGACGGGCCAGCCGTACGTTCTCGGCGATGGTCCCGGCGTAGAGATGCGGCCGCTGCGGCACCCAGGCGATGCGTGAGCGCCACTCCGCCAGATCGAGTCCGGTGAGATCGGTTCCCCCGACCAGCACCCGCCCGTCGGTCGGCCGCACGAACCCCAACAGGACGTTGAGCAGCGTCGACTTGCCCGCGCCGCTCGGCCCGACGAGCGCGATCGTCTCCCCGGGCTCGACGCTGAAGGACACGTCCGCCACCGCGTCGGCCGTGCGGCCGGGGTAGCGGACGGAGACCCCCTCGAACGACACCCCGCCGGTCGGTACCCCAGCGGTCCCGGACGCCGGCACCGGCGTCTGAAGCACCTCGAAGATCTCCTCCGCCGCGGAGAGCCCCTCGGCCGCCGCGTGGTACTGGGCGCCGACCTGCCGCAGCGGCAGATATGCCTCGGGTGCCAGCACGAGGATGACGAGGCCGTCGTACAGATGCATCTCGCCGTGGACGAGGCGCATGCCGATCGTGACGGCCACCAGGGCCACCGAGAGCGTCGAGAGCAGCTCCAGCGCGAACGAGGAGATGAAGGCGATCCGCAGGGTGCGCATCGTCGCCCTGCGGTACTCGCCGGTGATCCGCCGGATCGAGTCGGCCTGCGCCTTGGCCCGGCCGAACACCTTCAGGGTCGGCAGGCCGGCGACCACGTCGAGGAAGTGGCCGGACAGCCGGGACAGCAGCTGCCACTGACGGTCCATCCGTGACTGCGTGGCCCAGCCGATCAGCATCATGAAGACCGGGATGAGCGGCAGGGTGCCGACGATGATGGCCGCCGAGACCCAGTCCTCGGTCACGATCCGCGCCAGCACCGCGATCGGCACGACGACCGCGAGGCCCAGTTGCGGCAGATAACGCGAGAAGTAGTCGTCGAGGGCGTCGACGCCACGGGTGGCGAGGGCGACCAGTGACCCGGTCCGCTGTCCGCCGAGCCACCCGGGACCCAGCTCGGCGGAACGCTCCAGCAGCCGCCCCCGCAGCTCCGACTTCACCGCCGCGCTCGCGCGGTGGGCGGCCAGCTCCGTGAGCCAGGCGACCACCGCACGGCCGACCGCGACCGCCACCAACAGCAGCAGGGGAGTGCGCAGTTCAGCAGCGGACATGCCCTGCTGGAACGCCCCCACCACCGCCTCGGCGATGAGCATCGCCTGCGCGATGACCAGTACCGCCCCGACAACACCCAGGCCGACGACCGCGATCAGGAAGAGGCGGGTGGCGCGGGCGTACCGGAGGAGACGCGGATCGATTGGTTTCACGTGAAACACACCTCAGTGCACGGTCTCGGCGATGTGCTGCGTACCGATCCGCTTACGGAAGACCCAGTAGGTCCAGCCCTGGTAGAGCATCACGATCGGCGTGGCGATCACCGCGCACCAGGTCATGATCTTCAGGGTGTAAGGACTCGACGAGGCATTGCTGACCGTGAGGCTCCAGTCCTCATTGAGCGAGGACGGCATGACGTTCGGGAAGAGCGTCAGGAAGAGCATCGCCACGGCCGCCACGATGGTGACGCCCGAGAAGGCGAACGACCACCCCTCGCGCCCGGCCTGGTTCGCCGCCACAGCAGCGACCAGCGCCACGACCGCCACGATCAGCGCGGCCAGACTCTGTCCGTCGCCGTTGTCGATCTGCGTCCAGAGCAGGAAGACCGCGGCCACCACGGCGGTCGCGAGGCCCAGCCACAGCGCCAGCCTCCGTGCCCGCTCCCGGATCTCCCCCACGGTCTTGAGCGCCGTGAACACCGCACCGTGGAAGGTGAACAGCGACAGCGTCACCAGACCGCCGAGGAGCGCGTACGGGTTGAGCAGATCGGGGACGTTACCGACGTACTCATGGCTCCGGTCGATCTTCACGCCCCGCACGATGTTGGCGAAGGCCACGCCCCACAGGAACGCCGGGAGCAGCGAGCACCAGAAGATGGCCTGCTCCCAGTTGCGCTGCCACTTCTCCTCGGGCCGCTTCGCCCGGTACTCGAAGGCGACACCCCGGACGATCAGGCAGACCAGGATGAGCAGCAGCGGCAAGTAGAACCCGGAGAAGAGCGTGGCGTACCACTCGGGGAAGGCGGCGAAGGTCGCGCCGCCCGCCGAGAGCAGCCACACCTCGTTGCCGTCCCAGACGGGGCCGATGGTGTTGATCAGCACCCGTCGTTCGGGCCGGTTGCGGGCCAGCAGCCTGGTGAGGACGCCGACCCCGAAGTCGAAGCCCTCCAGGAAGAAGTAGCCGATCCACAGGACGGCGATCAGGACGAACCAGACGTCGTGAAGTTCCATGACTGTGCAGCTCCCTCGGCCTAGTACGAGAAGGCCATCGGCTTGTCGGCGTCAGGGGAGTCGCCGCCGATCTTCGTGGGCGGGTTCAGGTCGGCTTCCGTCAGCTCGGGCGGGCCGGCCTTGACGTACTTCGCGAGGAGCTTGACCTCGACGACGGCGAGGATGGCGTAGAGCGTGGTGAAGACGATCATCGAGGTGAGGACCTCGCCCTGCGAGACGCCGGGGGAGACCGCGTCGCGGGTCCGCAGGACGCCGTAGACAACCCATGGCTGGCGGCCCATCTCGGTGAAGATCCAGCCCCAGGAGTTGGCGATCAGCGGGAAGGCCAGGGTCCAGATCGCGATGCGCCAGTACCACTTGGTCAGCTTCGGGCCGAGTGCCTTCTTGGGGAGCAGCACCAGATGCGGAACCTCGTCCTCACCGGTCCGCAGGTGCTGCGGCAGCATGAACTTCTTGCGCGTCAGCCAGAGCCCGGCCACTCCGACGGCGAGCGACGCCATGCCGAAGCCGATCATCCAGCGGAAGCCCCAGTAGGCGACGGGGATGTTGGGCCGGTAGTCACCGGGACCGTACTTCTCCTGCTCGGCCTTGTTGACGTCGTTGATGCCGGGGACGTACGAGGTGAAGTCGTCCTTGGCCAGGAAGGACAGCAGGCCGGGGATCTCTATGGCGACCTTGTTGTGGCCCTTGTCGACGTCACCGACGGCGAAGATCGAGAAGGGCGCCGGCTTCTCGCCGTCCCACAGGGCCTCGGCCGCGGCCATCTTCATCGGCTGCTGCTCGTACATGATCTTGCCGAGCGTGTCACCGCTGACGGCGGTGAGCAGGCCGCCGACGGCGACGGTGACCAGGCCGAGTCGCAGCGAGGTCTTCATCTCGCGGATGTGCTTCTTGCGCAGCAGGTGGAAGGCGGAGATGCCGACCATGAACGCGCCGCCGGTGAGGAAGGCCGCCGACAGGGTGTGGAAGGCCTGCGCGAGCGCGGTGTTCTGGGTCAGAACCAGCCAGAAGTCGGTGAGCTCGGCCCGTCCCCGCGCCTCGTTGATCCGGTAGCCGACGGGGTGCTGCATCCAGGAGTTGGCCGCCAGGATGAAGTAGGCCGACAGGATCGTGCCGATCGACACCATCCACATGCAGGCCAGGTGGATCTTCTTCGGCAGCTTGTCCCAGCCGAAGATCCACAGCCCGATGAAGGTGGACTCGAAGAAGAAGGCGATCAGCGCCTCGAAGGCGAGCGGAGCACCGAAGACGTCACCGACGAAGCGGGAGTAGTCGGACCAGTTCATGCCGAACTGGAACTCCTGCACGATGCCGGTGACGACACCCATCGCGATGTTGATCAGGAAGAGCTTCCCCCAGAACTTCGTCGCCCTGAGGTACTTCTCCTTCTCCGTGCGTACCCAGGCGGTCTGCAACCCGGCCGTGAGGGCGGCCAGCGAGATCGTCAGAGGGACGAACAGGAAGTGGTAGACGGTGGTGATGCCGAACTGCCATCGCGCCAGGGTCTCCGGCGCCAAAGCCAGGTCCACGTCGCTGCTCCTTACATACGCTTGTGAAAGCGTTCACATTCACAAGCAATTATGCAGCACGGACATTCCAGGCCCTCACGGGGGGTCCCTCGTTCGGGCCAACCCCTTGGCGGGAACTTCAACATATTGTTGAATCGCCTGCATGCAGCCACAGACACCGCTTCGGATATGTATCTCCTGGCCCTCGGGGCATCTCACCGCGACCCTCGACGACACCCCGACGGCTCAGGCCCTCAGCAAGGCCCTCCCTCTCAGCTCCACGGCTCGCACTTGGGGCGAGGAGGTGTACTTCGACACAGGGGTGTCCGTTTCACGTGAAACGGACGCACAACAGGTGGTCGAGCCTGGCACAGTCGCCTTCTGGACCGACGGCGACGCGCTCGCCCTCCCCTACGGACCGACACCGATCTCGCGAGGCGCCGAGTGCCGCCTCGCGAGCCCGTGCAACATCCTGGGCCGCCTCGACGGCGACGCCCGCCTGCTGGCGACGGTCCGCGACGGCGACCCCGTCCGCGTGGAACTGGTCGACGCCTGACCGTGCCGGCATAGCCCCGTCGCCGCCCGGCCGTGCCCCCGGAGCCTCTAGAGCTCCTTGCGGAAGCCTTCCGCCACCTTCAGGAAGATGTCGTTCGCCTCGGCCTCTCCGATCGTCACCCGCACACCCTCGCCCGGGAACGGCCGGATCACCACGCCCGCCTGCTCACACGCCTGGGCGAAGGCGACCGTGCGCTCCCCCAGCCGCAGCCACACGAAGTTGGCCTGGGTCTCGGGCACCGTCCAGCCCTGGGCCCGCAGCCCGTCGCCCACACGGTTGCGCTCACACACCAGCGACCCGACCCGGCCGAGCAGTTCGTCCTCGGCACGCAGCGAGGCGATGGCCGCGTCCTGCGCGAGCTGGCTCACCCCGAAGGGCACGGCCGTCTTGCGCAGGGCCGCCGCGACCGGCTCATGGGCGATCGCGAAACCGACGCGCAGACCGGCGAGGCCGTACGCCTTGGAGAAGGTCCGCAGCACGCAGACGTTCGGCCGCTCGCGGTAGATCTCCACGCCGTCCGGCACCTCGGGGTCGCGGATGAACTCGCGGTAGGCCTCGTCCAGCACCACCAGGACATCGCTCGGCACCCGGTCGAGGAACCGCTCCAGCTCGGCCCGCTTCACGACCGTGCCCGTCGGGTTGTTCGGGTTGCAGACGAAGATCAGCCTGGTGCGGTCGGTGATGGCTGCGGCCATCGCGTCCAGGTCGTGCACCTCGTCCGACGTCAGCGGCACCTGCACGGAGGCGGCACCGCTGACCTGCGTGATGATCGGGTACGCCTCGAAGGACCGCCACGCGTAGATGACCTCGTCGCCGGGGCCGGCGGTGGCCTGGATCAGCTGCTGAGCGACACCGACCGAGCCGGTGCCGGTGGCCAGGTGGGAGAGCGGGACGCCGAAGCGCTCGGACAGCTCGTTCATCAGCCCCGTGCACATCATGTCCGGGTAGCGGTTGAACGACGAGGCAGCCACCGTGACGGACTCCATCACGCCCGGCAGCGGCGGATACGGGTTCTCGTTGGAGGACAGCTTGTAGGCCACCGGACCACCGGCCGCGGCGGGCTTGCCCGGCTTGTAGGTGGGGATACCCTCCAGCTCAGCGCGCAGCTTGGGGCTCGTCTCGCTCACCGCAGTCCTCCTCGCGACCACCGGCGGCCCATCACCACCGCCGGCTCCAATACTTCTCACCTTATGAGGATTCCGCGCCGATGCGTACAGGTGAGGAAGAGGCGATGCCCACGGGCGGGGCAGACCCGGGCTGCTGATCACACCTGTCACACCAGCATCAAGGGCATCGGCGCACGAAGGCGTACGAACCGGGGGGCGCGCCACACATATATCTACGCGCCGGTGGCTCGCGCCCTGGCGCGCATCCCCCGTGAAGGTGAGTTGAGACCTCTTCGAAACATCGGACACTTGGCAGGCCCATGCGCGCCGACAAGTCACGTCTTGCCATTGGATCGTTCAACTCCCTTGCTTTCAAAGGGATCTGACGGTCTATGACCTTGCAGAAACGTGCCTGTCAACGACTGCATATGCGTCCGCACTACCCCACCGCATGAGCCCTACTATCGGCTCGCCATGACAGCAGCAGGGAAGCACCAGGTGAGCCGCGCGGAAACCTCACGTCGAGGCAGTCGGCCCGGTCGGGCGGGCATCAGAGACGTGGCGGCCGCCGCCGGAGTCTCCATCACGACCGTCTCCGACGCCCTCAACGGAAAGGGCCGGCTCCCCGACGCCACCCGCCGCCATGTCCGCGAGGTCGCCGACCGGCTGGGCTACCGGCCCTCGGCCGCGGCCCGGACACTCCGTACCGGCAAGTCGGGACTCATCGGCCTGACCGTGACGACGTACGGGGATGAACCTTTCACCTTCACGGAGTTCGCGTACTTCGCCGAGATGGCCAGGGCGGCCACCTCGGCCGCGCTCGCCCGCGGCTACGCCCTCGTGATCCTCCCCGCGACCTCGCGCCACGACGTGTGGTCGAACGTCGCCCTCGACGGCACGGTGGTCATCGACCCGTCCGACCAGGACCCGGTCGTCAGCGAACTCGTCAGACAGGGCCTCCCGGTCGTCTCCGACGGCCGCCCCGCCGGTTCGCTCCCGGTCACGGCCTGGGTCGACAACGACCACGAGGCCGCCGTGATGGGCATCCTCGACCACCTGGCCGACGCGGGCGCCCGCCGGATCGGTCTGCTGACCGGCACCACGACGGACACGTACACGCATCTGTCGACCACGGCGTATCTGCGCTGGTGCGAACGGGTCGGACAGGACCCCGTCTACGAGGCGTACCCGGCGCACGACCCGTGCGCCGGCGCCGTCGCCGCCGACCGGCTGCTCGCCAGGCCCGACCGGCCCGACGCGGTCTACGGGCTGTTCGACCCGAACGGCACGGACCTGCTCGCCGCCGCCCGCCGCTACGGCCTGCGCGTACCGGACGACCTGCTCCTGGTGTGCTGCAGCGAGTCCACGGTGTACGCCAACACCGAGCCGCCCATCACCACGCTCTCGCTCAAGCCGCGCCGCATCGGCACGGCGGTGGTCCAGCTCCTCATCGACGCCATCGAGGGGGTCGAGTCGGACCAGCCGGTCGAGCAGGTGATACCGACGGAGTTGATCGTGCGTACTTCGTCCCAGCGACGCCCGCCGCGCACGACGGTCAGTCCGCCGCGGTCTCCCGAGGACCATTAGGCGCACGCCGAAGGACCGCAGAAGCAGGTCGGGGGGCGGGCAGGGCGCGGTCGTCGAGTGGTAGAAGCCCTGCCCAATCGGGGCGAAAGCCGCGGTGAACAGCACTCCTGCTCCGATTCACCACCCCTGGGTCATCACATGGCGCGATCGGCATTCCTATGATGGGCCCACGACACCGCGGGCCGCTGCGACCAGGCAGTCCGATGCGGTGCAGATGCGGCGTGATGGTGGAGGGGTCTGATGACTCAGGGGGCCGGTCAGGGACCCGAGGTGGAGCGCACGGCGACGTTGCGCGACTTCCGGGTACCCGCGTACGTCCACGAGACCGGTCCGTATGCCAGCACGCACCCGGGCGACGTCGCCCCGCCCGCCGAGGAGACGTATCCCGAGGGGTACACGCCCACGCAGCGCGACCTGCCGGTCATCAATCGCGGCGACACCGTCCAGGTGCATGTCGACCCCGCCTCGCTGCCGGCCGAGCAGCCGAACAGCGGCTCCGGTGCGCTGTTCGTCGTCGGTGACGTGCACGGCTATCTCGACGAGCTGGTGGCCGCTCTCCAGGAGAAGGGCCTGATCGACTCGGCGGGGAACTGGTGCGCGGGCACCGCACGGCTGTGGTTCCTCGGCGACTTCACCGACCGCGGCCCGGACGGCATCGGCGTCATCGACCTCGTGATGCGACTGTCCGCCGAGGCCGCGGCGGCCGGCGGCTACTGCAAGGCCCTCATGGGCAACCACGAGCTGCTGCTGCTCGGCGCCAAGCGCTTCGGCGACACTCCCGTCAACTCCGGCGCGGGCACGGCCACCTTCCAGGCCGCCTGGCTGCTCAACGGCGGCCAGAAGACCGACATGGACCGCCTCCAGGACCACCACCTCCAGTGGATGTCCCGACTGGACGCCATGGAGGAGGTCGACGGGCATCTGCTGGTGCACTCGGACACCACGGCCTATCTCGACTACGGCGACTCGATCGAAGCGGTCAACGACACCGTCCGCGAGACACTCACGCGCAACGACGCCGACGAGGTCTGGGACCTCTTCCGCAAGTTCACCAAGCGCTTCTCCTTCCGCGACGAGGGCGGCCCGGACCATGTCCGCTCGCTGCTCGATACGTACGGCGGCACCCGCATCGTTCACGGTCACAGCCCCATTCCGTACCTGCTGGGCGAGGTCGGCTCCGAGGACGGCGAGGACAACAGCGGGCCGCTGGTCGAGGGGCCGCACCTCTACGCCGAAGGGCTCGCCATCGCGATGGACGGCGGCGTGACCATGGCCGGAAAGCTGCTGGTCCAGCAACTTCCCCTGGATATCTGAACGTTCACCGGGCAGACGACCCCCCATCACGCAGGGACGGAGGACGGCGCAGGCCAGGGCCCAATTTTGGCAAACCCCCTGTCACCGTGTGCCGTCACCGCTCTACCATCGGCTTATCCGTAGCAGGCTCCCCTCCGTTTCTGCCCGACGGCTCGTTGGCATGCGAGCCCCAAGCCCTACGGAGCATCGGGGGATGCACATGAACAGCGTTCCGCAGCACCTGCACAGCGAGGACCGCCAAGAGTACGAGCGGATCCTCGACGAGGCGCTGCGCTCCGCACCACACCGCCCGGAACTGGCCGCTGTGGGACAGCGGCTCAACCCCGAACAGCTGCGCACCATGGCGCTGAACGCCACCGCACTCATCACGGCGGCCGCGGCGACCGAGTACCAGCACTACGTGAAGGTCCGCGAGGAACTGCGCCAGCCGGCGCCGTCCACCCCGTCGTCCAGCCGCGAGTCCGGCTCCTCCGAGTCGGGCACGGGCGCGATGGGGCTCGCCACCACCATGGGAGAAGTCGCCGAGACGGCCGGCCCCGGCATAGTCGCCGTGGTCGCCGTGCTGGCACCCGTCCTGGCGGGCACCGCCGCGGCGATCTTCCTGCTCGTCGGCTACATCCTGAAGATGCTCAACCCCGAGCCGGCGTTCGCTCAGACGATGCTCACCACCGGATGGGTGTTCGGCGCCATCGCGGCGGCCGCGATCCTGGTCGCCGCCGTCGGTCTCCTGCTCACCGCCCTGCGCAACCGGCCGGCCTTCGACTCGGGGCCGTACGGCGAACTGAGCGAAGAGGTCGCCCGGGCCAGGGAAGCCTGGCGCGAGGCCCTGCTGGAACGCGGCGTCCTGCCTTTCCTTCGGGAGGCACTGGCCGACCCCGGCACGACGGCGGCCTTGCACCGCACGCCGCCGACGACACCGGCCGGCCGCATCCCGAACCTCGGCTACGGCCGTCCGGGTTTCAGCAGCCCGGACAACGGCGCTGTCCCTGGCCCGCGTCCGAGCTACACGAGCCCGGACTACACGAGCCCGGACTTCGGAGGGCCCGAACACCAGCCGGAGTAGCCCCTCGGCTTGCGCCCCCGCCGTGAGAAGGCCCCGTCAGAGGACCTCCTCGCGGGAACCCCGGGGACATCTCCTCGGGGAGGCGCAAGCCGAACAGCCGGCAGCGCACATCCGGCCGACAGGCCCGACCGCGGCGCAGCACGCCCGACTTCGGGGGCTTGGCGCTCCGGATACTGTCGCCGAAGTCGGCCAGTTCAGCGATGCCGGCGTCCAGGCGTGACGAGAGGGGGCAGGGCGCCTGGTCTGCCCCCCTGGTGACGTCAGTCCGCGATCGGCAGGTACACCCGGTTACCCGCCGCGGCGAACTCCTGCGACTTCTGGGCCATGCCCTCCTCGATCTCCGCCCGGGATCCGCCATGGGTACGGCGGATGTCCTGGGAGATCTTCATCGAGCAGAACTTCGGCCCGCACATGGAGCAGAAGTGGGCCGTCTTGGCCGGCTCGGCCGGAAGCGTCTCGTCGTGGAACTCCCGTGCCGTGTCCGGGTCCAGGGCGAGGTTGAACTGGTCCTCCCACCGGAACTCGAAGCGGGCGTCGGACAGTGCGTCGTCCCACTCCTGCGCACCGGGGTGCCCCTTGGCGAGATCGGCCGCGTGGGCGGCGATCTTGTAGGTGATGACGCCGGTCTTGACGTCGTCACGGTTGGGCAGGCCCAGGTGCTCCTTGGGCGTGACGTAGCAGAGCATGGCCGTGCCCCACCAGGCGATCATCGCGGCACCGATGCCGGACGTGATGTGGTCGTATGCCGGCGCGACGTCCGTGGTCAGCGGGCCGAGCGTATAGAACGGAGCTTCATCGCAGATCTCCTGCTGAAGGTCGATGTTCTCCCTGATCTTGTGCATCGGGACATGTCCCGGGCCCTCGATCATGGTCTGTACGTCGAAACGCTTGGCGATCCGGTTGAGTTCCCCGAGCGTCCTCAACTCCGCGAACTGCGCCTCGTCGTTGGCGTCCGCGATCGAGCCGGGCCGCAGGCCGTCGCCGAGCGAGTACGTGACGTCGTAGGCCGCGAGGATCTCGCAGAGCTCCTCGAAGTTCTCGTACAGGAAGCTCTCCTTGTGGTGCGCCAGGCACCACGCCGCCATGATCGAGCCGCCGCGCGAGACGATGCCGGTCTTGCGGTTGGCCGTGAGCGGGACGTACGGCAGGCGCACACCCGCGTGGACGGTCATGTAGTCCACGCCCTGCTCGGCCTGCTCGATGACCGTGTCCTTGTAGATCTCCCAGGTCAGCTCCTCGGCGCGGCCGTCGACCTTCTCCAGCGCCTGATAGAGCGGCACCGTGCCGATCGGCACGGGGGAGTTGCGCAGCACCCATTCGCGGGTCGTGTGGATGTTGCGGCCGGTCGACAGGTCCATGACCGTGTCGGCGCCCCAGCGGGTCGCCCAGGTCATCTTCTCGACCTCCTCCTCGATGGAGGAAGTGACCGCGGAGTTGCCGATGTTGGCGTTGACCTTCACCAGGAACCGCTTGCCGATGATCATCGGCTCGATCTCCGGGTGGTTGACGTTGGCGGGCAGCACCGCCCGGCCCGCGGCGATCTCCTCACGGACCACCTCGGGAGAGACGTTTTCCCTGATGGCCACGAACTCCATCTCGGGTGTGATCTCGCCCCGGCGCGCATAGGCGAGCTGCGTGACCGCCTGGCCGTCACGGCCGCGACGGGGCTGCCGCGGACGTCCGGGGAAGACCGCGTCGAGGTTGCGCAGACCGCCGCGCGGCGAGGTGTGCTTGATGCCGTCGTCCTCGGGACGGACGGGACGACCCGCGTACTCCGCGGTGTCGCCGCGGGCGATGATCCAGTTCTCCCGCAGCGGGGGGAGACCCCTGCGGACGTCGGTATCGGCCACCGGATCGGTATACGGGCCCGACGTGTCGTACAGAGTGACCGACTGCCCGTTGGTGAGGTGCACCTGGCGGACCGGCACCCGCAGATCGGGGCGCGTGCCCTCGACATACGCCTTGTGCCAGCCGATGGACTTCCCGGCCTCCGTGGACGTTTCACCCTGAATGGGCTGTTCGTCCTGGCTGGAGGCAGGCGTGCGCGCGTCCTTGATGGTCATGAGACCTACTCCCTACGCCGGCATTACCCGGTAACAGGTTCGGCGGTCGACGCAGCGGTATCCGTCTGCCGACGTTTCGTGTGAAACATCACTCGTGATGAGTGATGTTTCATGTGAAACATCGCTGGGACGGAGGTCAGCGCCCTCTCAGCCCGGTGCTCCGAGCTCCCGCGTGTACAAAGGTGGCACCACGCTAGCGCCAATTCGGGCGCGCTGAACAGAGGGCCCCCACCGTTCTTGCGATGATCGGGCGGTGACCACGACGCATGAGCCTCCGTTCCCACCGCCCGATCCGCCTCGCGGCCCGGGCTCCGGAAATGGCCCTGGAAACCGCCCCGCACAGGGCAACGGCCGTACGGACGGCCGGGGTTCGGGCGTCCCCGGAGGCAGTTACGACGGTGGATTCGGCCGTGGTTCGGCGAGCACGCCCGACGGTGGATTCGACCGTGGTGCTGCTGGCGTCCCCGACGGTCGCACGACTGACACCGGCGGTTGGCACGCGCACGACCTCCGTCCCGGTGGGATGCGGGAGCCGCGGGGCGGAACCGGCGACTGGCAGGAACCCGGCCCTCGGCCCGGGGGTCCGCATGAGCGCGGAAGCGGAGCCGGCGGTCCGCAGGATCGTGGATACGGCTCAGGCGGCCCGTACCGGCAGGGACCCGGTCCGGGCGATCGTCCCGGCCCCGATGCCGGTGGAGGCCATGGTCACGGCCCTGATGCCGGTGGAGGCCATGGTCACGGCCCCGGATCCGGCGGCGGGCAGGGCGGTGGCGGCGGGGGCAACGATGACCATGGGCATGGGCCCGGACAGGGCCACGGACACTCGCACAGTCACGCCCACGGGCCCGCGACGCCGGTCTCACGGCATCTGCGCAAGGTCATCGCCGCGGTTCTGATCCCGTTCGCCGCGGCGGTGGTGGTCGGTCTCGCGGTGCTGTGGCCGGGCGGTGCCCCGGGCCACGAGCGCACCGGAGTCGGCTTCGACCGGCAGACGCAGCAGGCCACGGTCACCAAGGTCGTCGAGCTGAGCTGCAAGGACGTCAACGCCTCAGGCGTGCCGCCGACCGGCGACACCTCCACCGCCGAGGGTTCCTCCGCGGCGCAGCAGGAGAGCGGTACCTGCAAGAAGGCCACGATCCAGGTCGACACCGGCAAGGACAAGGGCCGTACGTTCACGGAGATCGTGCAGCCCGACCAGTCCCGCCAGTTGCACGAGGGCCAGGAGGTCGTGGTCGCCTACGAGCCCTCCGCGCCGAAGGACCTCCAGTACTCGGTCACCGATGTGAACCGGCGCGTTCCGCTGTCGGTGCTCGCCGGCATCTTCGCCATCGCCGTCGTGGTCGTCGGCCGGCTGCGCGGCGTGATGGCGCTGATCTCGCTGGCCATCAGCTTCATGGTGCTCAACTTCTTCATCCTGCCCGCGATCCTCCAGGGCTCGAACCCGCTGGTCGTGGCGGTGGTCGGGTCGAGCGCGATCATGCTGATCGCCCTCTATCTGTGCCACGGCCTCTCGGCCCGGACATCGGTCGCGGTGCTCGGCACACTGATCTCGCTGCTGCTGATCGGCATCCTCGGCTCGGTGTTCATCGACTGGGCCGCGCTCACCGGCAACACCGACGACAACACCGGCCTCATCCACGGGCTGTATCCGTCGATCGACATGAGCGGTCTGCTGCTGGCGGGCATCATCATCGGTTCGCTCGGTGTCCTCGACGATGTGACGGTCACGCAGACCTCCGCGGTCTGGGAGCTGCACGAGGCCAACCCCACGATGGGCTGGCGCGGGCTGTACCGGGCGGGCATCCGCATCGGCCGCGACCACATCGCCTCCGTCGTGAACACCCTCGTCCTCGCCTACGCGGGCGCCGCGCTGCCGCTGTTGCTGCTCTTCTCGATCGCGCAGAGCGGCGTCGGCACGGTCGCCAACAGCGAGTTGGTCGCGGAGGAGATCGTGCGCACGCTGGTGGGCTCCATCGGCCTGGTCGCATCGGTACCGGTGACCACCGCTCTCGCGGCCCTGGTGGTCTCGGCCGACCGTCCGGAGACGGGCTCGGTGCCGACCGGCGCCCAGCCGGTCCCCGCGGGCGCCCAGCCGGGCCCGGGAGGCGCTCAGCCGGGCCCCAGGCCGGGTGGGCGCGGCCGCCGGAGGAAGCGGTGACGCGGGGGCGTCGGCGGAAGTACTGACGCGCGACCGCCGGAGGAAACGGTGACGCGAGCCCGCCGGGGAAAGCGGTGACGCGCGGCCGCCGGCGGAAGTGCTGACGCGCGACCGCCGGCGGAAGCAGTGACGCGAGCCCGCCGACGGACGCCGTGGCGGCGGCGGGATCCGAGTCGGCGACGGACCGGGAGGCAGCCGGCCCGCGAGGCGTCGACCCCCTGAAGGGCTTCAAACCGCTGCGGCCGACTTCGCCCATCCGGCGGAGCGCAAAGCACACCCGGCGCACGAGGAGCGCTCCCACGCGCCCCTTGCACACCGCTGAAGCGTTACGCCAAACCCGCATCGCACCGGCGTAACGCTTCAGCCGGCGCTCTGCTCCTCCGCGAGGATGCGGTCCAGGGCCTCGTCGAGATGGGCGTCGAAGTCGGCGAGCGCGCCCTCCTGCCCCAGCGGCACCAGCTTGTCGGTGCGGTCGAGGAAGGCCACCAACGGCGCCACCGAGGACCGGAACAGCGCCTGGTCGGCACCCACCTGAAGCCGGATCAGAACATCCCCCAGCGTCTCGGAACCAGCAGGTGAGACGCGTACATCGCCCTCCCCGCACGGCCTGCCCACGCCGTCCACCAACAGCTCCCGACCGAAGGCCCAGGTCACCGGGGCGTCCCCGGGCAGGTGGAAGGTCAGCCGTACCGCATAGGGATCGCAGGTCTCGTAACGCAGCTCGACCGGGATGCGGAACGCGAGCTCGTCGGACACGAGAAAGCTCATCATGACCTCTGCCTGTACGGACTCTCGCATCGCCTACCCCGTCGGTTGCCTTCGACTGGCCGGGACCGGACCCCAGGCCTGGTGGAATCTTGCTGAAAGTACACGAGAGATCACAAGGAGTGAGTTTTCAGATACTGATAGAGATCGCCAGTGACCCCAGGAGTCGCCCGATCTCCTCCTGGAGCTGCCGCGCCGCCGACAGCAGTCGGTCGGACTGCTGGACGGGGAGGGAGATGGCCATCGTCGCCGCCGTGGTACCCAGCGTGATCGGGATCGCCGCGCACACCGTGCCCAGCGCGTACTCCTGACGCTCGACCACCGGCTCCATCCTGCGGACCCGTTCGAGGCGGCGGAGCAGCGAGCTGCCGTCGCGCACCGTGTACGGGGTGATGGACTGCACGGGGTGGCGCTCCAGGTGGTCGCGCCGGGCGTCCTCGTCGAGCTGGGACAGCAGACACTGGCCGATCGCGTGGGCGTGGCCGGTCTCGCGGAAGTCGGCCCATTCCTCGACCGCCGGGTTGCCGGGGGTGTCGGAGACGCACACGACCTCGATCTCGCCGTCGCGGTACTGGGCGTAGTACACGGGCACACCGATGGCGTCCCGGCACCTGGCGAGGGTCTCGGCGACCGTGCTGCGACGTTTCTGCTCGGCTCCGCTGCTGCTCAGCCGCACGGCGGCCTCGCCGAGGAAGAACAGTCCCTTGTCGCGGCGCAGATAGCCCTCGTGCACCAGCGTGCGCAGCAGGTGGTACGCCGTGGGCAGGGCCAGGCCCGTCTCACGGGCGAGTTGCTTGGCGGGGGCGCCGTACTCGTGCTCGGCGACACGTTCCAGCAGGCGCATCGCGCGCTGGACGGATCCGATGAGGGTCGCGGAGTTCGACGGCTCGGAGGGTTCCGGGGAGGCCTGCCGCGGCACCTGGGGTACGGAGGAGCGCGGCCGGGCCGGGGGTGCGTGGGGGTCCGATGGTGCGGTGTCTACCTTGGCCAAGGGTCACTCCCGTAGCGCGAGGGGGGCAGCCCGTGCGGGAACACGGGTGGGGTGTACGCCGCTCGCGGGGCCGGTCCCCGCGTCGATTTCCGGACTCTATTGGCCCGCCACCGCCCGCGGTCGCCCCGTCCGGGAAACTTCCCTCGCCCGAGGGAACCGGTGATTCCTGTTACCGCCCACCGGTCCCCACGGCCCTCACCAGTCGCTGCGTGACGAAGAGCTCGACATGAACTTCCGTACGACGTAGATCAGTCCGCCGACCAGTGCCACGAAGACCAGCACCTTGAAGAGCAGTCCGATCACGAATCCGACCACGCTCGCTATCAGCCCGCCGAACACGACCAGGGCGATGACCGGCACCGCGATCCACTTAACCCACCACGGCAGTCCTGCGAAGATCTCACGCATCGCCCTCGTCCTTACCTCTCCGCCCGTCCTGTGCCGGGTCCTGATGTCGGCGAATCTTCTGATTCCCCGCACTCGATGCTAGGACGGGCAGGTGCCCCAGCGGGGGCCTCGCAGCCCTTGTCCTCCCCTGATCGAACCCCTAGGGAACCCTGAGGCCGAAGGTCAGCTCTCGGGCGGAGAGAACATCACGAGCACCCGCAGGTCCTCGCTGATGTGGTGGAACTTGTGGGCGACCCCGGCCGGTACGTAGACCACGCTGCCGCGCGCCACGTTCGTGGTCTCCATGCCGACGGTGATCTGGGCGCGGCCGCTCACAACGAAGTAGACCTCGTCCTGGTTGTGCGGGCTCTGTGGATCGTGCTCGCCGGCGTCGAGCGCGTACAGGCCGACCGACATGTTCCGCTCCCGCAGAAACTGCAGGTAGGCGCCCTCGTTGGCGGCGCGCTCCGCCTCCAGTTCGTCCAGCCGGAATGCCTTCATCGCTGTCGTCCGCCCTCATCCCAGTGCTCGTGGCCGATCTCGTCTGCCACGATCAGACACATGAAGAATTTCGTAGTCAAGACGATCGCCAACGCGGGCGCCCTGGCGGTCGCCGTCTGGCTGCTCGACAAGATCACTCTCACCGGTGACAGCACGGGCAAGCAGATAGGCACCCTGCTCCTCGTCGCGCTGATCTTCGGCTTGGTGAACTTCCTGGTCAAGCCGATAGTCAAGCTCTTCAGCCTGCCTCTGCTCATTCTGACGCTCGGCCTGTTCACGCTGATCGTCAACGCGCTGATGCTGTTGCTGACCTCGTGGTTCGCCGACAAGCTCGACCTGAGCTTCCATGTCGACGGCTTCTGGACGGCCGTACTGGGCGGCCTGATCATCTCGATCGTCTCCTGGGCGCTCAACCTCGCCCTGCCCGACGGAGACTGAGGACCCGATGACCTACCGCGTCTGCTTCGTCTGCACCGGCAACATCTGTCGCTCGCCGATGGCCGAGTCCGTCTTCCGCGCCCGCGTGGAGGAAGCCGGACTCGACGACCGGGTCGAGGTCGACAGCGCCGGCACCGGCGGCTGGCACGAGGGCGACCCGGCGGACCCGCGCACGGTCTCCGTCCTCGAGGAGCACGGCTATGACGGCGGTCACACAGCCCGTCAGTTCCAGTCGTCCTGGTTCGCCCGCCTCGACCTCGTGATCGCCCTCGACTCCGGGCATCTCAAGGCCCTGCGGCGCCTCGCTCCATCGCCTGAGGACGCGGCGAAGGTACGGCTGCTGCGTTCGTACGACCCGGAGGCAGGCGACGACCTCGACGTGCCGGACCCGTACTACGGCGGCAGGGACGGTTTCGAGGAGTGCCTCGACATGGTGGAGGCGGCGAGCACGGGCCTGCTCGCCGCGGTCCGCGAACAAGTGGAGGGACACGCGGCATGAGCGACCCGGGCCCCCAGGGGCTGCCTTCCGACGGCGACGGCACGCGCGCGGTGCGGGCGGGCCTGCCCGAGCCGGTCAAGTACGAGCCGACTCTGCCGGGTCCGGTGTTCGCCGCCCACTTCCACCTGCCGGGCGAACCGACAGGGCCGTACACCTACGGACGGGACGAGAACCCGACCTGGACGCTTCTGGAACGCGCCGTCGGCGAGCTGGAGGCCCCGGGGGAGGACGGCGTCGAGACGCTGGTCTTCGCCTCCGGCATGGCCGCGATCTCCTCGGTGCTCTTCTCCCGGCTGCGGTCCGGGGACGCGGTCGTCCTGCCCGGCGACGGCTATCAGGCGCTGCCCCTGGTGCGCGCGCAGTTGGAGGCGTACGGCATCGAGGTGCGGACCGCGCCGACCGGCGGGGACGCCCAGCTCGGCGTCCTGGACGGCGCGAAACTGCTGTGGATCGAGACGCCGTCCAACCCCGGCCTCGACGTGTGCGACATCCGGCGGCTCGCCTCGGAGGCCCACGCGCGCGGTGCTCTCGTCGCCGTAGACAACACGCTCGCGACGCCGCTCGGGCAGCGCCCGCTGGAACTCGGCGCCGACTTCTCGGTGGCCAGCGGCACCAAGCAGCTGACGGGGCACGGCGACCTGCTGCTGGGGTACGTCACGGGCCGCGACGTCGAGGCCATGTCCGCGGTGCGGCGGTGGCGCAAGATCGTCGGGGCGATTCCGGGGCCCATGGAGGCCTGGCTGGCCCATCGTTCCCTCGCCACTCTCCACCTGCGCGTGGAACGGCAGAGCGCCAACGCCCTCGCGGTCGCCGAGGCGTTGCGGGACTGGCCGGAAGAGCTCGGTGTGCGCTATCCGGGGCTGCCCGCGGACCCCTCGTACGCGATCGCCTCGCGGCAGATGCGGCGCTTCGGGTGCGTGGTGTCCTTCACGCTGCCCACGCGCGCGCGTGCCGAGCGCTTCCTGGACACCTTGCGGCTCGTCGACGACGCGACCAGCTTCGGCGGAGTGCGCTCCACGGCCGAGCGGCGGGGCCGCTGGGGCGGCGACGCCGTACCGGAGGGCTTCATCCGCATGTCGGTCGGCGCGGAGGATCCGGAGGATCTGGTGGCCGATGTGCTGCGGGCGTTGGACGAATCGGCTGGGTGAACGGGGCCGACCCTGTGCCCGTCGACGGTCCGATACGTCGAACGGGCGGTCCGAGCCTCCCCCCTCGTGGCTCGGACCGCCCTCGGTTCCGCGCGCGAAGAACCGCGCGAACAAGGCTAGTTGACTCTCTGTCAGTGTCCAATCACAGTAGCGACAGAGACCTATCGACTTATTTATAGTTGGGCCCTGCCCTGGGGGCGGGGAGAAGGGCGGGGAAGGGGAGCGTCGGGTATGGATCTGGCCTTGCTGCGCACCTTTGTGACCGTGCACCGGGCCGGCTCCTTCACTCGCGCCGCCGCACTGCTGGGGCTGTCGCAGCCGGCCGTGACCTCGCAGATCCGCACTCTGGAGCGGCAGTTGGGCCGCCCCCTGTTTCTGCGCCAGGCCCGCGGGGTGACGCCCACGACCATCGGCGACGAGCTCGCCCACAAGGCCGCGCCGCATCTCGACGCCCTGGTCGAGATCACCGAGACCGGCCTCGACGACGAGTCCTCCCTGCGGTCCCTGCACCTCGCGGGCCCTCCCGAGTTCACGGCAGAGCGCGCGCTGCCCGCACTCACCGAGCTGACCGGCGAGGACGGCCAGGGCTTCGCGTTGCGCGCGTCCTTCGGGAACGCCGAGGAAGCCCTGGAGGGGCTGGCCGCCGGACATCAGGATCTGGCCATCAGTACGGCCCGTCCGCGCGGCGCCCTGCTCACGGCGACTCCGCTCTGCGACGAGGAGCACGTGCTCGTCGCCGCTCCCCGCTGGGTAGAGCGGATCGGCGAGGGCCAGCTGCGCCACAAGGGTGCGCATGCCCTGGAGGACGTCCCGGTGGTGGAGGTGCACGAGTCCCTCCCCTTCGTCTCCCGTTACTGGGCTTCGGTGTACGACTGCCGCCCCGCCGCCCCGGGCACCGTGATCGTCCCTGACCTGCGCGCGGTCCTGGCCTGTGCGGGCGCGGGAGCGGGGCTCGCGGTGCTGCCCCGCTATCTGTGTGCCGCCGCTCTGGAGCGGGGCGAGGTCGTCGCCCTGCACGATCCGCCGGTGCCACCGCTGCGGACGTACTTCCTCGTGGTCCGCACCGGCACGCTGGCCATGCCGCATATCGCGCGGGCCCATGAGTGGCTGCTGCGAGCGGCCTCGGACTGGGCCTGAGCACGGCGCACCGGCCAGTCCCGAGGGGCGCGTTTCGATGGGTGCGAGCAGCGGTCTGCGGCCCATCTGCGCCCACCCGGCAGGGACATCACCCGGTGAGCTCGACCGGTGACGTTTCGCGATGTTTCACGTGGAACCAGCCGGGCCACATTTCTCCCATGACCGTCCGACCCGTGGTCAAGCGCACCGCACGCGCCGTTCTGCTGGACGGCAACGACCTGATCCTGATCAAGCGCACCAAGCCCGGCATGGATCCGTACTGGCTCACGCCCGGTGGCGGCGTCGAGCCGACGGACGCGACCGTCGTCGACGCCCTGCACCGCGAGGTCTACGAGGAACTCGGCGCCAAGATCACCGATGTGGTGCCCTGCTTCGTCGACACCGTGGAGCACATCGGCGAGGACGGCGGAGCGACCGGCGTGAAGGTGCAGCACTTCTTCGTCTGCCACCTGGGGTCCATGGACCCGTCCTTGCGGCACGGCCCCGAGGTGGACGAGCCCATCGGCGAGTACGAGATCGTGAGAGTGCCGTTCACCCGGGTCGGGATCGCATCCGTACATCTGGTGCCGCTGTCACTGCGGCACTACCTCGACGGGAACATCGAGGGAGTGCGCGCGATGCACGCGCCCGACCTGGGCTGACCTCACATCGCGACGACGAGTTCCTCCACCGAGTCATGGCGTATGCGGTTGACCGGGATGCCGCTGGCCCTCAGCACGTCGACTCCGCTGCGGATCATGCCGGGCGGACCGGAGACATAGGCGTCGTACTCGATCCAGGGTCCGTACTCGCGGATGGCTTCGGGGAGCTGGAGCAGTCCCTGCCGGTCCACCACGGGGCGGACCTCCAGCCACGGGTGGGACTGCTTGAGCCTGAGCATCGTGTCGATGTCGTAGAGGTCCTGGTCGGTGCGGGCGCCGTAGAAGACCTCGACCGGTCGCCGCTCGCCGTGCTCGGCGACGTCCTCGACCAGTGCCTTGATGGGCGCTATGCCGGTGCCGCCGCCCAGGCAGAGAAGCCCGCTGTCGGTCGTGTGGTCCACGGTCATGGAGCCGCCGGGCGGCCCGAGCCGGATGATGTCGCCCGGCCGGGCGCGGTGCACCAGCGCGTTGGAGACCCAGCCCGCGGGCACGGCCTTCACATGGAACGTCAGCAGGCCGTCGGAGCGGGGCGCGGAGGCGAAGGAGTAGTGCCGCCAGACCCGGGGCCACCAGGGCGTCTCCACGCTGGTGTACTGCCCGGCGAGGAACGGATAGGGCTGGTCGGGGCGGACGGTGAGGACCGCGACGTCCGAGGTTCGCAGCTCGTGCGAAACGACCTCCGCGTACCACCAGGCGGGGGCGCGCAGTTCGTCGGCCGCGGCGGCGTCGATCATGACCTGGGAGATCGTCGTGTACGCCCGGACCCAGGCGGCCTCCATGTCCCCGCTCCAGATGTCGGGCGCGTACTTGCTGAGCGCGCCGATGAGGCATTCGCCGACGGCCGGGTAGTGCTCGGGCCGGGTGCCGTACTTGCGGTGGCCGCGGCCGAGGTTCTGCAAGTAGTCGACGAGGACGGGCTTGTTGTCTATGTGCTCGGCCGCGGTGAGCAGGGCCTTCAACAGCCGGTCCCGCTGGGTGTCCATCGCCGCGGGGAACAGGGACCGCAGGTCGGGGTGGCGCACGAAGAGCAGCGCATAGAAGTACGAGGTGACCTTGTCGGCCACGGGGCCCACCTCGGCCATCGTCCGGCGGATCAGTACGGCGTCCGGGGAGGCGGGTTGGGCCGGCGCGGGGCGCTGGGACGGGACGTGCAGCTGCTCGGCGGGCGGTGCGAAGGAGGCCGGCTGCGAAGGGGACGTCGACTGCGCGGGAGAGGTGGGCGCCGCCACGGACCCGGATGCCTCGAAGGCGCTGAAGGACGACGTCTGGGGCCGTGCCGGTGCGGCCTGGGCTGTGGCGTACGACGGCTGGCTCGATGCCGGAGCGGTGGGGGGCGTTGTGGGGGGCGTCTGCTGGGGAGGCGGTATGTGCCCGGAGGCGGGCCGTTCAGGGGGCGCCGTCGAGGGCGGGGCTCCCTGCTGTGGTGCCCTCGCCCCGGCGCCCGTGTGATCGGGACCGGCTGCCCTCGCGTCGGCACCGGTGTGATCGGGACCGGCTGCCTGGTGTGCCTCACCGGGGCCGGTGTCTCGGTCCTCGGCCGGCTGGGCCTCTTCGTCGGTCGTCAAGGTCCTGCCCACCGGGCGCATGGCGGCAAGTCGTCGGCCTTCGGTGGCTTCCTGTTCAGTGCCCGGAGTCGTCGCCGGCTGCTTGCGCGGCGTGAACCAGCCGCCCCCGCCGCCGGAAGTGCCGTTGTCGGCCGACGTGGTGGTCGGAGCGTCCATGGTGTGCCTCGCCTCGAACATCTTTCGGTCGGTCTGCGCACTTCCTCGATCGGAAGGTGCCTGATCCCCCGCGACGGCTTGCATTCCCCGTTCGTTGCCGCGATCCAATACGGCAACATTCAACCCGCATTCACACCCAGTACGGACAAGTAAGGCGAGAGTGTGACATTGGCCGCAGTGCTCTCACCGCAGCATCCCACCCAGCGTCAGCGCCCTGGCTCCATAACCGAGAATGCGGGTCTTCGATCTCTCCGTCCCATTACGCTGCTCTGCCTTGCGCTCGGTCCGCGCCGGGAGTCTGGATCACAGCTCGGACACGAACCGGAGTCGACCCTACCGGCCAAGGCCCCGATCACAAGTCCCCCCTTGCGTCCTCACGAAATGGGCGAGGGGACGAACGGTTAATTCCTTCAATTACCGGCCGCTGCGCACCAATTCATAGGCTTCCCACAGATCCATCCCCATGTAGGTATGGGTCGCAAGGCCGGCCAGATGATGGTCCGCGTTGACCGCGACAGACACCGGAACAGCTCCGAACAGGGCTTTGTCCGACCCCGAGTCGCCATAGGCGACGCATTGGGCTCGCGTCACGCCGAACTCCTCACAGAGCAGGTCGGCGATGCGAACCTTCGCCTCGGCACTGAGCACTCCGGCCGGATCGACGGGTTCGGTGAACGGCACGGCAGGAAAGCGTGAGCCGTACGCCGCGTGCGCACCCCAGCCCGTCAGCCGTTCCACGAAGAATGAGGGCGAAAGCGAGATCACGGCACAGTAGTCGCCTTGTCCCCTGATCTCGGCCCAGACCTCCCGGATCCGGGTCATCCAAGGAGCACTCTCGAAAGCGGCCGCCACATGGACCTCCGTGAGTTCGGCCCAGAGCGCGTGCACCCGCTGCGCATACTCCGGAGGGCCGATCAGCCCTGCCGAGACCTCCCGGTCGAGCGCGGCCGTCTCAAGCTCCAGCCCAAGCTGCCTTGAGATCTCCACGGGCGCAGATGTTCCACGCAGAAGCGTGCCGTCCAAGTCGAAGAGGTGCAGTCTCGCCATGAACCATCAGGCTAATGGCGAATGCCGCCGATCCCTTCTTGGAAGGCCCTATGGCGGATGCTCGCCGTTCGCCCATGTTTCACGTGAAACACCCAGCGACTATCGGCGTGCTGTGCGGGCACCCATGGCATGGCCAAAAGGTCGTACGTCTCCCCGGAAACTGGTGGACGATCAGGGCTGTTGTCAGACAGCCTGACCTGCGTGCCGACTCCTTCCCTCGCCGCTCTGCCCATCCGCCGTCTGACGCCTCGCGACCTCACCGCCTGCGCAGACTTGTCCGAGGATCGGGGCTGGCCCCGTGAGGAACACAAGTGGCAGTTCCTGCTCACAGCCGGAAGGGGCTACGGCATCGACGACCCCGACGGCGGTCTCGTCAGCGCCTGCGTCGTCACGGAGTACGGTCCGCGAGAACGCCCCGAACTGGGAGCCATCGGCATGGTCCTGGTCGCCGAGCGGCACGCCCGCCAGGGCATCGGACGCCGGTTCATGCGACACATCGTCGACTCGATGGGTACGACGCCGCTGACGCTGCACGCGACGCCGAACGGCCGGCCGCTGTACGAGGAGCTCGGCTTCAAGGTCACCGGGCGGGCGGAGATGCTGCGCGGATACTTCACGCCCGGTGCGTCGGTGCCGTCGATCGCCACACGCGCCGTCACCGCCGAGGACCTCAGTACCATCGTGCGGCTCGACGAGGAGGTGTTCGGCGCCGATCGCACCCACATCGTCACGCGGCTGCCCGCCTTCGCCGACCAGCTGCGCGTCGCCGAGGAGAACGGCCGGATCATCGGCTACACGGGTGCCTGGCCCAACATGGACACGCATGTCGTGGGTCCGCTGATCGCTCGTGACGCGGAGACAGCGAAGGCACTCATCGCCTCCCTCGCCGCCCACACCGACCGCCCGCTGCGCACGGACATCGACGTACGCCACGAGGAGCTGCTGGCCTGGGCGAAGGAGCACGGCCTGGCCTCCGTCGCCTTCAACTCGGTCATGACGTACGGCATCTCCGAGCTGCCCGGCGACTGGACCCGGCGGTTCGCTCCGCTGACGGTCGCGGCGGGCTGAGGGCTCGACCGCGGGCTACGACACCCATGGAAACGCCGGCCCCCTCGGGAGCCGGCGTTTCCTCGTCCATGCGCAGGTGCTGTCGGACGAGATCGATGTGCAGGTGCTGTCGGACAAGGCCGATGCGCAGGTTCTGCCGGCCGAGGCCGATGTGCAGGTGCCGTCAGGCGAGCGCCTCGATCGCGGTCGTCGCGAAACCGTGGTCCTGGTCCGGCGCGCCGCCGCCGACACCGATCGCGCCGATCAGCCGGCCGTCCCGGTGGACCGGCACACCGCCCGCGATGAACAGCAGCGGACGGTCGAGCGCGGTGGGCAGGGTGTGGAAGAGCCCTCCCGGCTGTACTGCGTCGACGAGGTCGGCGGTGGGGGTGTTGAGCTGGAGTGCCGTGTAGGCCTTGCGGGTGCTGGTCTCCCCCGCGATCAGTACGGCGCGGTCGTCACGGCGGAAGGCGAGCAGATGGCCTCCGGCGTCCAGGACGGTGACGCTGACGTTCACCCCGGCCGCCTCGGCAGCCTGGTGCGCGGCGGCGATGAGGAGGTCGGCGTCCTGGGTCGTCAGCGGGGCGGCTGCGGTGGTGGTGCTCATGAGGGCGTTCTCCTTGCTGTGGGTACTGAGGTGAAGCGGTGCTGTGGGGTACTGAGGTGAAGCGGTGTGGTGTCGCGCCGGAAGGTCACCATCCCGCCACCGGGCGGGAGAGGTGTGCGGGGGCGGCCCTGACCCCGCACAGGGGCCGGCTCAGTGGTGTACGGCGGCTCGCTGCTCGACGGGGGCGCTGCCCGTGACGACGGCGCTGCTTGCGGCTCCGTCGCGGCGCTCCAGTGCTGCCGAGAGGAACGCGAGCAGCAGCGCGGACGCGGCGAGGGCGGCACCGACCCAGTTGGGCGACGTGTAGCCGAAGCCGCCGGCGATGACGATCCCGCCGAGCCAGGCGGCGAGGGCGTTGCCGAGGTTGAAGGCGCCGATGTTCACGGCCGAGGCCAGCGTCGGGGCGCCGTGCGCCTGGTCGAGGACGCGCTTCTGCAGCGGGGGAACGGTGGCGAAGCCCAGGGCGCCGATCAGCGCGATGGTGACGGCCGCGAGGACCTTGTTGTGCGCCGTGAGCGTGAAGAGCGCGAGCACGACGGCAAGGGCGCCCAGAGAGACGTAGAGCATGGGCATCAGGGCGCGGTCGGCGTACTTGCCGCCGATCAGGTTGCCGCCGACCATGCCGAGTCCGAAGAGGACCAGGAGCCAGGTGACGGAGCCGTCGGCGAAGCCGGCGACGTGGGTCATCATCGGCGCGATGTAGGTGATGGCCGCGAAGACCCCGCCGAAGCCGAGGACCGTCATCGCCATGGCGAGCAGGACCTGGGCGTTCTTGAAGGCGGCGAGCTCATGGCGAAGGCGTACGCCCTCTGCCTTGGGCATGTCGGGGACGAGCTTGGCGATGCCGATCAGGCCGACGACGCCGAGGGCGGCGACGATGCCGAAGGTGACGCGCCAGCCGGCGGACTGTCCGACGAACGTGCCCAGCGGAACGCCGACCACATTGGCGACGGTGAGGCCGGTGAACATCATCGCGATGGCTCCGGCCTTCTTGTCCGGGGCGACCAGGTCGGCCGCGACGACCGAACCGATGCCGAAGAAGGCACCGTGAGCGAGTGAGGCGACCACGCGGCCGATCAGCATCACCGCGAAGGTGGGGGCGAAGGCGGACAGCAGGTTGCCGGCGATGAAGAGCACCATCAGCAGCATCAGCATCCGCTTGCGGGAGACCTTGGTGCCGAGCACGGTCATCAGCGGGGCGCCGAGGACCACGCCGAGCGCGTATCCGGTGACCAGCAGCCCGGCGGTGGGGATGGAGACGCCGAAGTCACCCGCGACGTCGGGCAGCAAGCCCATGATCACGAACTCGGTCGTTCCGATTCCGAAGGCCCCGATCGCGAGGGCCAGAAGCGCGAGAGGCATGGAGGGGTAACACCTTCCCGGAAGATTGCAGGAGCGCTTTACGTTCGAAGACAATACTTGCAGACGCGGCATACTTGCAAGCGCAGGCTATTGCGATCCTGCTCTACCCTGACTTCAGCCGCTCCGGGACGGAGGAACCGACATGACAGCGACAGACCCCGCGCTCACCGCGCTCGCCCAGGGCTGGTGCGCGCTCTCCCTGCTGCACGGCAGGATCGAGACGCACATCGAGCGCGCCCTACAGGCCGGCCACGACCTCAGCGTGCGCGAGTACTCCCTGCTCGACGTCCTCAGCCGCCAGCACAACGGCGAAGGCGGCCACCTCCAGATGAAGCAGGTCGCCGACGCCGTCGTCCTCAGCCAGAGCGCCACCACCCGCCTCGTCACCCGGCTGGAAGACCGCGGGCTGCTCTCGCGCTACCTCTGCCCCACCGACCGCCGCGGCATCTACACCGACGTCACCCAGGCCGGCCTCGCACTCCTTGACGAGGCCCGTCCCACCAACGACAAGGCGCTGCGCGAGGCCCTGGACGAGGCCGCGAAGAGCCCAGAGCTCGTTCCGCTGGTCCGGGTCGTCGAGTCGCTCCCGGCGCCCGCATAGGGTGCGGGCATGGGAGATCTTGAGATACGCCCCGCTGCCACCGACGACATCCCCGCGATCGTCGGCATGCTCGCGGACGATCCGCTCGGCGCCCGGCGCGAGTCGCTCGACGACCTGACGCCCTACCTCGCCGCGTTCGAGCGGCTCACCAGCGAACCGAACCAGCACCTGGTCGTCGCCGTCCGCGAGGGCCGTGTCATCGGCACGCTCCAGCTCTCGGTCATTCCCGGGCTGTCCCGGCGGGGAGCGACCAGGTCGATCATCGAAGCCGTACGCATCCATGCCGACGAGCGCGGGAGCGGCCTGGGCACGCGGCTCATCGAGTGGGCCATCGATGAATCCCGGCGTCAGAACTGCCAGTTGGTGCAGCTGACCTCCGACAAGAGCCGTACGGACGCCCACCGCTTCTACGAGCGGCTCGGCTTCGCGGCCTCGCACGCGGGCTTCAAGCTCGAGCTGTGAAACGGCGAGGCGCCTGTTTCACGTGAAACAGGCGCCTCGCCGTGCCCCCGGGCCGTGGCGGTGGACACACTCTCGGCCGACGGTCAGAGCCGGTCGGTCCCCCGCCACCCCTCGGGATCCACTCCGCCCGGCACAGCAGCCCCCTCGTCGTACGGCTGACGCGTGAACACGAACGACCCGAGGTCCAGGTGGTCCACGGTCCCGTCAGGACGTCGTACGGCCTTCAGGAGCTCTCCGGCGTAATAGCCCTCCAGTCCCGTCCATGTGCCATCACCGTTGGGCCGGAATCGCGAGCCGCGGCCCTTGCCGGACAGCGGCTCCAGGGAGACCGGTCCTTCGGCCGTCAGCCGCAGCGCGAAGGCATGCGTGCCCCAGTACCACTGCCCGGCCAGCTCCAGGACCCCCGGATCGACGTCCTGCATCGGCCGCCACGGCTCGGGGATGCGCGGCTCGGCCTCGGCGACGATCCGCACGAGATCTGCCGCGACCGTGAACAGCAGCGGTCCGGAGGTGCAGTTGGCCAGGACGACAGCGGCGAGATCGTCCTCCACGCTGACGGTGAGGCAGGCGAGGAAGCCCGGCAGTGAACCCGTGTGTCCGAGGAGGGCCCTGCCGCCCTGGTGCCGGAGCTCCAGGCCCAGGCAGTACGCATAGCCGCTCGCCACGTCCGCGGCCTCCATCGGAGCCGCCGGCGTCCTCATCTCACGCAGCGACTCGGCGCCGAGCACCCGGTCGTCGCCCTGGATCAGGAAGGCCGCGAACCGCGCCAAGTCGGCGGTGGTCGACCAGAGTTGACCGGCGGGCGCCATACGGCCGAGATCCTCGACCGGCTCGGGGAGCATCACGTCGGCCCAGGGATGCACGGCCCAGCCCCCGGCGTGCGGTGCCTGCGGTTGCCCACTCGTGCGGCTCAGCCCGAGGGGTTCGAGCACTTCCCGCCGGAGTACGTCCTCCCACGGGGCTCCGCGCAGCTTCTCGACCAGTGCGCCCAGCAGCGTGTAGCCGGGATTCGAGTAGTGGAACCGGCGGCCGGACGAATGCAGGAAGGGCTGCTTGCCGAGGACGTCGGACAGCTCGGGTCGCAGGGATCCCGAGGTCCGCTCCCACCAGGGCCCCGGCGACTCGGCCGCCAGCCCGCTCGCGTGCGCGAGCAGTTCGGCGATGGTGGCCTCCCCCGCAACCGTGCCCGGCAGATGCTTCTCCAGCGGGTCCCCGAGGGCGAGCAGACCCTCGTCGCGCAGGCGCAGAACGAGAACGGCGGTGAAGGTCTTGGTGATCGAGCCGATGCGGTACTGCACATGCTCGTCCGGCCCGTGCCCGTCCACCGACGTACGCGAGCCGTGCCACACCGCCCGTCCGCCCCGAACGACCGCGGCCACCATCGAGGGCGCACGCCCCTCGGCCTGGGCCATGGCGATGCGGTGCAGCAGGGCACGGCGGGTTGCGGGTAGCAGCTCGTCCTGAGAAGTCGTCATGCCCACAGTCCACCCCGCCGTCCGCTCGGGAGTCGAGCGCATTCCGGCGGAGGCGCGGATCAGGTCTGCGCCATGTCCACGAACCGCGAGTAGTGCCCCTGGAAGGCGACCGTGATCGTCGCCGTCGGACCGTTACGGTGCTTGCCCACGATGATGTCGGCCTCGCCGGCGCGCGGCGACTCCTTCTCGTAGGCGTCCTCGCGGTGCAGCAGGATCACCATGTCGGCGTCCTGCTCGATGGAGCCGGACTCACGCAGGTCGGACACCATCGGCTTCTTGTCCGTGCGCTGCTCGGGACCACGGTTCAGCTGCGAGAGCGCGATCACCGGGACCTCGAGCTCCTTCGCCAGGAGCTTGAGGTTACGGGACATGTCCGAGACCTCCTGCTGACGGCTCTCGGAGCGCTTGGAGCCACCGGCCTGCATCAGTTGGAGGTAATCGATGATCACGAGCTTGATGTCGTTGCGCTGCTTCAGCCGACGGCACTTCGCGCGGATCTCCATCATCGACAGGTTCGGGGAGTCGTCGATGTAGAGCGGCGCCGCCGAGACCTCGGGCATGCGTCGCGCCAGCCGGGTCCAGTCCTCGTCCGTCATGGTTCCGGAACGCATGTGGTGCAGGGCCACCCGCGCCTCGGCCGACAGCAGACGCATCGCGATCTCGTTGCGCCCCATTTCCAGGGAGAAGATGACGCTCGCCAGATTGTGCTTGATCGACGCGGCGCGTGCGAAGTCCAGGGCGAGCGTGGACTTACCCATGGCGGGGCGGGCCGCGATGACGATCATCTGGCCCGGGTGCAGTCCGTTGGTGAGCGAGTCGAGGTCCGTGAACCCGGTGGGCACACCGGTCATCTCGCCGGAGCGCGAACCGATGGCCTCGATCTCGTCGAGCGCACCCTCCATGATGTCGCCGAGCGGGAGGTAGTCCTCGCTGGTGCGCTGCTCGGTGACCGCGTAGACCTCGGCCTGGGCGCGGTTGACGATCTCGTCGACGTCGTCGTCAGCCGCGTATCCCATCTGTGTGATGCGGGTGCCGGCCTCGACCAGGCGGCGCAGCACGGCGCGCTCGTGAACGATCTCCGCGTAGTACTCGGCGTTCGCCGCCGTCGGCACCGTCTGGACGAGGGTGTGCAGATACGATGCGCCGCCGACCTTGTTGATCTCACCGCGCTTGGTGAGCTCGGCCGCGATGGTGATGGGGTCGGCGGGCTCGCCCTTGGCGTAGACGTCGAGGATCGCCTGGAAGATCGTCTCGTGCGCCGGCTTGTAGAAGTCGTGGCCCTTGATGACCTCGACCACATCGGCGATGGCGTCCTTGGACAGGAGCATGCCGCCGAGGACGGACTGCTCGGCGTCGAGGTCCTGCGGTGGGACCCGCTCGAAGGTCGAACCGCCACCGTCCCATTCGCCGTTGTCCCGGCCGCGATCATGCTGCTCGTCGCGTCCGCGGCCGCCTTCGCCGCGTCGGCGGGAGGCGGGCAGACGATCACTGGGACCGCTGTCGGCCCACGGGTCGTCCAAGGGCTCGGAAATGCTCACCGAGCCACCTCCTCCCGTCCGCCGAGCGGACCTCGCCGTGCCTCATCTGTTCTACGGCACGCCACTGACAAATAGGAGGCCCAGCTCCGGTTCAGGCACGTCGGTTTTGTGACGCTTTCACGGCCGACAGACGGAGCGGGCGCCGGACCACGGTAGGCCCGCGGGCACCGTCAGCCAATCTGGTTATCCACAGGCCATGTGGACGACGGCCCGGATGCTGTGGAGAACTCCTCAAAACCTGTGCACGAGCCGGTGGACAGCCCTGTGAACAAGCTCCGAATGATTCTCGGCAATCACCTCTGACCTGCTGGTTTACCATCCACCGGCTGTGCAGAAGAAAAACTTCCCCAGTCGGACCAAGATCGCTTCGAACGGTGCGCGAAAGCACACGACGCGAGACGGCGAGTAAGGGTCACTACCCAATTGCATCTCTTACCTGTGGACGATTAGATTGGTGGCCATGACACAGGCCCCCGCGAGACCCAAGGCTGCCCGGCGACAGCACGATCGAGAGATCGTCGCACTGGCCGTCCCAGCCTTCGGCGCACTCGTCGCCGAGCCCCTCTTCGTCATGGCCGACAGCGCGATCGTCGGCCATCTCGGCACCGCCCAGCTCGCCGGCCTCGGGGTCGCCTCGGCCCTCCTCATGACGGCCGTCAGTGTCTTCGTCTTCCTCGCCTACGCCACCACAGCGGCCGTCGCCCGACGCGTCGGCTCCGGCGATCTTCAGGCCGCGATACGCCAGGGCATGGACGGTATCTGGCTGGCCATCCTCCTGGGTGTCGCCGTCATCGCGGTCGTCCTGCCCACAGCACCGTTTCTCGTGGAACTCTTCGGCGCCTCGGACACCGCGGCTCCGTACGCCACCACCTATCTGCGGATCTCGGCACTCGGCATACCGGCCATGCTCGTCGTCCTCGCCGCCACCGGCGTTCTGCGCGGCCTCCAGGACACCAGGACCCCGCTGTACGTCGCCGTGGCAGGCTTCGTCGCCAACGCCGTCCTCAACGTGGGCCTCGTCTACGGCGCCGACCTCGGCATCGCAGGTTCCGCCTGGGGCACGGTCATCGCCCAGTTCGGCATGGCCGCGATCTACCTCGTGGTCGTCGTCCGCGGAGCCCACAAGCACGGTGCCTCCTTGCGCCCCGACGCGGCCGGGATCAGGGCCTCCGCACAGGCCGGAGTGCCTCTGCTGGTCCGAACGCTCTCGCTGAGGGCGATCCTCATGATCGCGACGGCCGTGGCGGCCCGGCTGGGGGACGCCGACATCGCGGCACACCAGATCATCCTCTCGCTGTGGAGCCTGCTCGCCTTCGCGCTGGACGCCATCGCCATCGCCGGCCAGGCCATCATCGGCAGGTACCTCGGCGCCGGAGACGCCGAGGGTGCCCGAGCCGCCTGTCGCCGCATGGTGGAGTGGGGCATCGCAGCAGGCGTCGTCCTGGGCCTTCTCGTGGTGATCTCCCGGCCGCTCTTCCTGCCGTTGTTCACCAGCGACTCGGTCGTCAAGGACACCGCCCTGCCCGCACTTCTCGTGGTGGCGCTCTCCCAGCCGATCTGCGGCGTCGTGTTCGTCCTGGACGGCGTCCTGATGGGAGCGGGGGACGGCCCCTACCTCGCCTGGGCCATGGTTGTCACGCTGGCCGTGTTCACTCCGGTCGCACTGCTCGTCCCTGTGCTGGGCGGCGGCCTCACGGCGATCTGGGCGGCCATGACGCTGATGATGGCGGTCCGCATGCTGACGCTCTGGCTGCGCGCCCGCTCGGGACGCTGGATCGTCACGGGCGCGACGCGCTGAGACGCAGGGTCGCCACGGGCGCGACGCGCTGAGGCTCAGGATCATCACGTCGCGCGGCGCTGACTGTTTCACGTGAAACACGCTGTTTCACGTGAAACGGACGCGGCCCATGAAGGCCTGCCGCTCCCTTCCGAGACCCCCGGCGGCCTTCCCGCACAGGGAGGGGCCGTCCGCTGCGCAATGAAGGGGCCGTACCTCAACAGGTACGGCCCCTTCATTCAGCTGTTCAAGCCGAGCGCAGCGATCAGGCCGCGATGACCTCGATGTTGACCTTGGCGGCAACCTCGGGGTGCAGACGCACGGACGTCTCGTGGGCGCCCAGGGTCTTGATCGGGGAGCCCAGCTCGATGCGGCGCTTGTCGACCTCGGGGCCACCGGCGGCCTTGATCGCCGAAGCGATGTCAGCCGGGGTAACGGAACCGAAGAGACGACCGGCGTCGCCGGAGCGGACGGCCAGACGAACCTTGACGGCCTCGAGCTGGCCCTTGATCTGGTTGGCCTGCTCGATGGTCTGGATCTCGTGGATCTTGCGAGCGCGACGGATCTGCTCGACGTCCTTCTCGCCACCCTTGGTCCAGCGGATAGCGAACTTCCGCGGGATCAGGTAGTTGCGAGCGTAACCGTCCTTGACGTCGACGACGTCGCCCGCGGCACCGAGGCCGGAGACCTCGTGGGTGAGGATGATCTTCATTGTTCGGTCACCCTTCCCTTATCGCGCGGTGGAGGTGTAGGGCAGCAGCGCCATCTCACGGCTGTTCTTGACGGCCGTGGCGACGTCACGCTGGTGCTGCGTGCAGTTGCCGGTCACGCGGCGGGCACGGATCTTGCCGCGGTCGGAAATGAACTTCCGCAGCATGTTCGTGTCCTTGTAGTCCACGTACGTGACCTTGTCCTTGCAGAAAGCGCAGACCTTCTTCTTCGGCTTGCGCACAGGCGGCTTCGCCATGGTGTTTCTCCTGTGTGATCAAGAAGTTTGGGTACGGCCCGCCCCAGACCCGAGGGTCTAGAAGGGGGGCTCGTCCGAGTAGCCGCCGCCCTGCTGGCCGCCGCCGGAGTTTCCACCCCAGCCGCCGCCACCGCCGCCGCCCTGGTTGCCACCGGCGGGAGCGCCGGTCGCCCACGGGTCGTCGGCAGGAGCACCGCCGCCGCCCTGCTGGCCGCCGCCGGAGTTTCCACCCCAGCCGCCGCCACCCTGGCCGCCACCGCCGCCGTAACCACCCTGGCCACTACGGGCGCCACCGGAGGTCTTGGTGACCTTCGCCGTGGCGTTCCGCAGGCTGGCGCCCACTTCCTCGACGTCCAGCTCGTAGACCGTGCGCTTGACGCCCTCACGGTCCTCGTAGGACCGCTGCTTCAGCCGGCCCTGCACGATGACGCGCATGCCTCGCTGGAGCGACTCGGCGACGTTCTCCGCCGCCTGACGCCAGACCGAGCAGGTCAGGAACAGGCTCTCGCCGTCCTTCCACTCGTTCGTCTGACGGTCGAAGGTGCGGGGGGTGGACGCGACACGGAACTTCGCGACCGCCGCACCGGAAGGGGTGAAGCGCAGCTCGGGGTCGTCGACAAGATTGCCGACGACCGTGATGACGGTCTCGCCTGCCATGGGGAACCTCTCGGCGGGTTTGCTGCTCTGGCTGCTTGGTTGCTGCTACTCGAATCCCGAGATCAGCTGAGCGGGAGAGCTCAGTGGGTCTCGGGGCGGAGGACCTTGGTCCGGAGGACCGACTCGTTCAGGTTCATCTGGCGGTCGAGCTCCTTGACGATCGCAGGCTCGGCCTGCAGATCGATGACCGAGTAGATGCCCTCGGGCTTCTTCTTGATCTCGTACGAGAGACGACGACGGCCCCAGGTGTCGACCTTCTCGACCTTGCCGTTGCCCTCACGGACAACGGAGAGGAAGTTCTCGATCAGGGGGGCGACAGCGCGCTCCTCCAGATCGGGGTCGAGGATGACCATCACCTCGTAGTGACGCATGTGGAACCCACCTCCTTTGGACTCAGCGGCCACGGTCGTTCCGTGGCAGGAGGGTTGTGATGCGTACGCAACGGTATCGGCGGGCACTGACAATCAGGGTGACCTCGCGGTTTCCCTGAGCTGGCCCGGGCAGACATCGGTGCAGACGGTACACAGTACCCGCACACCTGCTTCCGGTTGAAATCCGGCCGCCGTCGCCCACAATCTGTACACATCGGGTGTGTATGGCGCTACGATGCGCCGTCTTCCGCAGGAGGTGCCCTATGGCACAGGCATTGCGACCCAACACCGTCGGAGGCCTCTTCGCCACGGACGGAAAGCCCCATCCCATCCAGGACACCCTGCTCGTGGTGACCCTGGTGCTCGGTATCACCTCGTTCATCACGGCACAGTTCGACTTCCTGCACCTGCTCAGCTCCTGGACGGGTCTGGTGGGCATCCTCGCCGGCGCGTACGGCCAGTGGATCTCGGAGACGACCCGTGAGCGCTTCGGCCTGATCGTGGGTCTCGGCGCCTCCGGAGTCGGCTTCTTCCTCGGCATGGCGCACGGCGGGCTCTTCGGCGTCTGACGTCGGGGGCAATGCCCTTCCCGCACCGGCCGGGGGGATCGTCTCCCGAACACCGGTAGAACAGCGCATAGAACACTCTCGAACGCCTCGGCGGCGCGGAAGCCGGGGCGAAGCTGCCGTACGCCCAGTCGGGGCGCTCCAAAGGCGCAGTAGGCTTCGGCGCGAGAGCCGGAGCCCCTGTACCCATGGGGACACACCAGCCCGAGGAGCGCCCCGAATGAGCCTGACCCTGAGGACGATCAGTCGCGAGCAGCATCTGGCCTACATCCAGAGCCTGCCCGCGGCCAGCCACATGCAGGTCCCGGCCTGGGCTGACGTCAAGGCTGAGTGGCGTTCGGAGAGCCTCGGATGGTTCGACAGGAGCGGCGAGCTGGTCGGCGCGGGTCTCGTCCTCTACCGCCAGCTGCCCAAGATCAAGCGCTACCTCGCCTATCTGCCCGAGGGCCCGGTCATCAACTGGTTCACGCCGAATCTGACCGAGTGGCTGGAACCGATGCTCGCGCACCTCAAGCAGCAGGGCGCCTTCTCCGTGAAGATGGGCCCGCCGGTGATCATCCGGCGCTGGGAGGCCACCTCCATCAAGGCGGGCATCCAGAACCCCGACGTGAAGCGGCTGCGTGACATCGAGGCCGACTTCATCGAGCCGCGCGCCTTCGAGGTCGCCGACAAGCTGCGTCGTATGGGCTGGCAGCAGGGCGAGGACGGCGGGGCCGGCTTCGGCGACGTGCAGCCCCGCTACGTCTACCAGGTGCCCCTGGCCAACCGGTCCCTGGAAGAGGTCCACAAGAACTTCAACCAGCTGTGGCGACGCAACATCAAGAAGGCCGAGAAGGCCGGCGTCGAGGTCGTCCAGGGCGGTTACCAGGACCTTGAGGAATGGCAGCGCCTGTACGAGATCACGGCCGTGCGCGATCACTTCCGGCCGCGTCCGCTGTCGTACTTCCAGCGCATGTGGACGGCCCTCAACACCGAGGACCCCAACCGCATGCGGCTGTACTTCGCCCGCCACAACGGTGTGAACCTGTCGGCGGCGACGATGCTGATCGTCGGCGGGCACGTCTGGTACTCCTACGGCGCCTCCGACAACATCGGCCGTGAGGTCCGGCCCTCGAACGCGATGCAGTGGCGGATGCTGCGCGACGCCTACGCGCTCGGCGCCACCGTCTACGACCTGCGCGGCATCTCCGACTCGCTGGACGAGACCGACCACCTCTTCGGCCTGATCCAGTTCAAGGTGGGCACGGGCGGCCAGGCCGCCGAGTACCTCGGCGAGTGGGACTTCCCGCTGAACAAGCTGCTCCACAAGGCGCTGGACATCTACATGTCGCGTCGCTGACCTTGCGTTCTCTGCTTCGATACCGTCAACAGCTGCACCGTCGATAGCTTCCATATCTCTGATACACCGCAGCCACCAGAAAGGTTCCAGGTCCGGCCATGGCGCTCACGCTCTACGTCGACACCGCGCGCTGGCGGGCGCACCACAAGCACGTGCAGGAGCAGTTCCCGGGCCTCGTCCCGGTCTGCAAGGGCAACGGCTACGGGTTCGGGCACGAGCGGCTGGCGGAAGAGGCCACACGGCTGGGCTCGGACATACTCGCCGTCGGCACGACGTACGAGGCCGCGCGCATCAAGGACTACTTCGGTGGTGACCTCCTGGTGCTGACGCCGTACCGGCGCGGCGAGGAGCCCGTCCCGCTGCCGGACCGGGTCATCCGCTCGGTGTCGTCGGTGGACGGCGTGTACGGCCTGGTGGGCGCCCGTGTCGTCATCGAGGTCATGTCCTCGATGAAGCGGCACGGTGTGAACGAGCACGACCTGCCGCAGTTGCACTCCGCCATAGAGAACGTCCGGCTGGAGGGCTTCGCCATCCACCTGCCGCTGGACCGCACCGACGGCTCCGACGCCGTCGAGGAGGTCATCGGCTGGATGGACCGGCTGCGTGCGGCCCGGCTGCCGCTGCACACGATGTTCGTCAGCCACCTCAAGGCCGAGGAACTCGCCCGTCTCCAGCAGCAGTTCCCGCAGACCCGCTTCCGCGCCCGCATCGGCACCCGGCTGTGGTTGGGAGACCACGACGCCACCGAGTACCGCGGCGCCGTCCTGGACGTCACGCGTGTCTCCAAGGGCGACCGCTTCGGCTACCGGCAGCAGAAGGCGGCCTCTGACGGCTTCCTGGTGGTCGTGGCGGGCGGTACGTCGCACGGGGTGGGTCTGGAGGCCCCGAAGGCCCTCCACGGCGTCATGCCGCGCGCCAAGGGCGTCGCACGGGCCGGCCTCGCCACGGTCAACCGGAACCTCGCTCCCTTCGTGTGGGGAGGCAAGCAGCGCTGGTTCGCGGAGCCGCCGCACATGCAGGTCTCGATCCTTTTCGTCCCGTCGGACGCCCCGGAACCGAAGGTCGGCGACGAGCTGGTCGCCCATCTGCGGCACACCACCACGCAGTTCGACCGCATCGTCGACCGCTGATCCCAGCGCCGCTCGGCGACTGACCGCCGCCGGCTGCCAACGCCGTAACCACGAAAGGCCGTACACGGACTCCTCCGTGTACGGCCCTTTCGCTGTCTGTCCCGCCCCGTGCAGGGCCTTCGGCGTGGCTCTCACGAGCCCCGTTCGCTCAGAGCGAACTGCCGGCGGCCCCGCGGTTGCCCCATTCCACTTGCGGCCCCTCGAAGTGCGCCGCATGCCGCGGTGGATGGGTCGGGGCGCCGAGGACGAACACGTCCTCGGCCTTGTCGAGGACGCCGCCCGAGGGGTCGTCCTCACCGGTACGCCGCACCGGATCGCGCTCCGGCATGAGGATGTCCCGCACGATGACGGCGCACAGGTACAGCGTGCCGAGAAGATGCGCGCCGATGGCCCAGTGGTAGCCGTCCGGCGGCAGGCCCTTGTGAGCGTCTCCGCTGGTCGTGTACGCGAGGTACAGCCAGATTCCGAGGAAGTAGGCGACCTCGCAGGCCTGCCAGATGAGGATGTCCCGCCACCTCGGCCGGGCCAGGACGGCCAGCGGCACCAGCCAGAGGACGTACTGCGGCGAGTAGACCTTGTTGGTGAGGATGAACGCGGCGACGATCAGGAAGGCCAGCTGGGCGAAGCGCGGGCGCCTGGGCGCGGTGAGCGTGAGCACGGCGACGCCGGCGCAGCACAGCAGCATCAGCAGCGTGGCCAGCGTGTTGACGGACTCGGTGCTCAGCGGGTCGTCGGAGTTCTGGGCCAGGATCAGCCAGAAGGATCCGAAGTCGACGCCGCGCTCCTGGCTGAACCGGTAGAACTGCGACCAGCCGTCCCAGGCGAGCAGCATCACCGGAAGGTTCACCACCAGCCAGGCGACCACGGTGCCGCCCAGCGCCTTGCCGAAGTCCCGCCACTTGCCGGCACGCCAGCACAGGACGAACAACGGGCCCAGCAGGAACACGGGATAGAGCTTCGCGGCCGTGGCGAGGCCCAGGAGGATCCCGAAGGCGAGGGAACGGCCTCGGGACCACATCAGCATCGCCGCGGCCGTCAGAGCGACGGCCAGCAGGTCCCAGTTAATGGTCGCGGTCAGCGCGAAGGCGGGCGCCAGGGCGACCATCAGGCCGTCCCAGGGGCGTCGGATGTGCGTACGGCTCACGCAGACGGCGATGACAGCCGCGCACGCCATCAGCATCCCGGCGTTGACCATCCAGTACCACTGCTCCTGGTCCTGGATGCTGCCGCTGCCCGGCGTGAGCCAGGAGGCGACCTCCATGAAGACTCCGGTCAGCACCGGGTACTCGAGGTACTCCATGTCGCCGGGGAGCTTGTCGAAGTACGGCACGAGCCCGTCGGCGAAGCCGCGCCCCTGAAAGAGGTGCGGGATGTCCGAGTAGCAGGCGTGTGTGTACTGCGAGCTGGCGCCGAAGAACCAGGCACCGTTGTAGCAGGGCGCCTTCTGGACCAGCCCGAGGGCGAACATGCCGATCGCCACGAGGGCGACGATCCGCACGGGGGTCCACCAGGACGTCCCGAGGAGGGCACGCCGTCCGATGGGGCCACCGATCAGCTCGCTCCCGTTCGCGGCGACCTCGTCCTCCTTGGTCGGCCGCACCACCGGGTCGGGCTCGTGCACGCTCGTGGGCGTCGTCTCTGCACTGGGCATGGGGCACATCCTGCCGTACGTGCCTTTGGGCGAGGTGTCAGGACGGCCGTAGAGCACTTGAACCGCTGGCGAAGGGGTTCGCACTCGCATAAGGCACACTTCATGACAAGTTAGAACTGTGCATGCCCTCAGTGACACCGAGAAGCAGCATCAACTTCACGGAATGCGCTTTCGTCAGGAGGGCCGCGGATCGCACCCTTGGACCACGCACGGCGATGCCCGGCCAACAGCTGGCCGGGCACGAGTCCGAGAGCACCGCACCAACCGTGTCCGGCCGGCATCAGGTGATCTGCCGCCACTCACCCGCGGACAGAGACCCGCTCCCCGATCCTGTCGCGCAGGAGGGGAGCCACCTGCCGAGGCCGGTCGGGCTACGGGGCCGCGCCGGATCAGTACCAGTTGTAGTCGGTGCAGTACGTGATCTGGTTGTCTCCCTCATAAACTGCGGCCTGGACAGCGAATCCCGCGGTGGTGGCCGGAGAGTAGGCCGAGGTCGACCAACCCTTCGAGGTGCCGTTACCGTCGTAAAGGGCACGCCACGGGTAGTAGGTGTGGGGACCACCTACGCTGAGAGAGACGAAGCGGATCCGCACATGGTGGCCGTCAGCCTTGGTGTCAGCCACCGAGAGGTACACGGACGGGTAGTTGTGGGAGCCGGCGGTGTAACCCTCGACGTTGACGGTCCCGCTGACACCCGTGGCGGTGCACCCGGCGACCGCGGCATACGCAGGGCTGCTCCCCTGACCAACCAGAATCACGCCCGTGAGTGCAGCGGTGGAGACCAAGGCCCGGGAGCGGTTACGCCATCTCATTGTCATTGCCCTCACTCATGCTCATGCCATCGGTTCTGGCAGCCGTTTCAGAGCACCTTAAAGATCTTGCAATGTCTTGTACAGATCAATCCAAGCTATCCAGGGCTTCAGCCCCTGCCAAAGGGATTCGTGGACGAACGACGGCAGCGGAACAGTCAGGCGGCCGACGATCGCGGCTGCCTACGGAGAAACACACGCCCCCAGCTCTGCTGCCCCGCCTGGATCCCCGGTCAGCCGTCACAGCACACGTCGCCAGCCAGCCGGCTGCCGTCCGCCAGAAATGCTGCGACGGCACGGCCTTCGCGGGTCCGCGCCGCCGTCCTCGCGGCGGCGGATGCCTCCGACAACATCAGCTGGACTGTGTCGGTCGATACCACAGACGCCCGGGCGCACCAGTCGCTGCCGGATCCCTCAAGAGCAACAGGCCGCCTGGTCTGTGACCGTCGGCACAGCCCCTGGCACAGCGGGCCAAGCCGGTGACGCGCACGTCTTGAGACAGTAAAGGCCCGCTCCGGATGCCGAAACCCGGTCCCTCCCGGGCCTGGACCCACCCCGCCGTGATCCCGTCGACCCCGCCTGTTCATCCCACGCGATCCGAGGCCACCTGCGCCGCCGACAGATCCGCGCGGTTATCGCGCGGCCGTCGGACCAGATCAGTCGGCGTCCGCCGCAGGGCCGACGAGGTGGAAGCGGGCCCGGCTTCGCTGCAGGAGTCCGATCAAGCTGTGGCGCCCCTTGGCCACAGCCGACAGACTCTCACTTCGCCTACCGGGTCGCATTCCACCTCACCTCCATCCTCCCCTGGACACGGCGCTGAGCAAGGGACAGAACCTAGCCCGTCGAACCTCCGAAGATGCCTCCGTTGCCGTTGGCATTACCTCCGGTGTTGTCCGTCTCTGTTTCCGTTGGCGTCGGTGACGAGGTCGTCCCCCCGTCCGAACCGCCGTTCTGTCCACCGTTGCTGTTGTCGCACTGCCAGTCGAACTCGCTGCATGTGCCGGTGGGCGTAGGTGTCGGCGAGGTCTCCGTCTCCGACGGCGTCGGGGTCGGGGTGGGACTCTCCTCGACCGACTCGGTGGGCGAGGGCGCCACGCTGGGCGTGGGCGTCTCCTCGATGATCTCCCCGAGGGGCTCCGCCGGCGGGAACTCCTCGTAGTCGATGCCCTTCATGGCCTCGGCCATGTAGTCCTTCCAGACCTGCGCCGGAATGTCACCACCATGGATGGAGGTGACGCCACCGGTGCCGTTCATGGAAAGCAGCTTGCCCTTGCCCGGGTCCGTCCGGAACAGCGTGACGGCTGTGGACAGCTCCCTCGTGTAGCCGACGAACCACGCCGACTTGTTCTCGTCGGTCGTACCCGTCTTGCCGGCCACCGGGAACCCGATGTCCGCGACCTTCTTGCCGGTGCCGTTCTTGACCACGTTCTGCAGGACGTCCGTCACGTTGTTCGCGACGTTCTCGTCCATGGCGATCTGCTTTTCCGGCTTCTCGAATCCTTCGAGGGGCTCGCCGTCCTTGAGGACCTTCGTGACCGAGTACGGCTCGAAGTGCTCGCCCGACGCGGCGAACGAGCCGTACGCGTCGGCCATGCGGATGGCGCTGGGGGTCGAGGTACCGAGCGAGAAGGAGACGTTCCTGATGTTGGCCTTGTCGAAGAAGCCGGATGAGATACCCATCTTCTTCGCCATCTCCTGTGTCTTGGACAGGCCCACGTCGATGCCCAGCTGAGCGAACGGGCTGTTGATGGACTGCTCCATGGCCTTCTTGAGCGTCACCTCGCCCCAGGCCGTGGTGCCCTCGTTCTTCTGCCGGAACGGCTTTCCCTTGTCCATGATCGGGTCGCCGTTCTGGTCCTTGATCTCCAGAAGGTCGTTGCCGTTGTACTTGGCCAGCGGCGAGAGCGGCTCAGGGGATGTCTGGTAGGTCCCGTACTGCATCGCGGAAGCCAGCACGATGGGCTTCCAGGTCGAGCCGACCGGCACACCCAGAGTGTTGGCGTTGTTGGAGTAGTGCCCCTTGTCGTAGCCCTCGCCGCCGTACAGCGCGACGATCGCTCCGGACTTGGGATCGACCGACGCCCCGCCGAACTGGACGTACTTGTCCTTCTCCCGCTTCTTGGCGTTGAGGAAGCTCTTGCGCGTCTTCTCGACGGCCGCCGCCATCTGGTTGACCTTCTCCTTGTCGAAGGTCGTGTAGATCCGGTAGCCGCCCTTCTCCAGGTCCTCGGGAGAGAGACCTGCCTTCTTGGCGACGTACTCCTTGGCGATGTCGATCAGATAGCCGGACTGCCCGGAGAGGTTCGAGTTCTGCTTCTTCAGCGTGGGGAACTCGCCGACCTTGGCCCGGTCCGCCGGCGTCAGCCGTCCGACCTCGACCATGCGGTCGAGGATCCACGACCAGCGGTCCTTGGCCCGCTTGGTGTTCTGCTCCGCAGAAGCGTTCGCTCCCACACCCCCGTCGGGGTTGTAGAAGTTCGGGCCCTTCAGGACGGAGGCCAGGAAGGCGCACTGCGTGGTGGTGAGCTTCGTGGCGTCCACGCCGAAGTAGGCCTGCGCCGCCGCCTGGATGCCGTAGGCGTTACGGCCGTAGTAGGCGGTGTTGAGGTAGCCGGCAAGGATCTCGTCCTTGGACAGCTTCTGGCCGACCTTGATGGAGATGAACAGTTCCTTGAACTTACGGGTGACTGTCTGCTCCTGGCTCAGGTAGGTGTTCTTGACGAACTGCTGGGTGATCGTCGAACCACCCTGCGTCTCGCCGCCCTTCGCCATGTTGAGGAGAGCACGCCCGATGCCCGCCGGGTCGATGCCCTTGTCGTCGTAGAAGGACGCGTTCTCGGCGGAGACCACCGCGTCCTTCATCTCCCGCGGGATCTCGGCATCGCTCACGAGCTGGCGGTTCGTCTGACCGCCGGTCGCCGCCATCTGCTTGCCGTTGGACCAGTAGAAGACGTTGTTCTGCGCCAGGGCCGTGTCCTGGGCCTTCGGGATCCCGACCATGGCGTACCCGATGCCCGCGGCCGCGATCAGCCCGCCCATGAACGCCAGGAAGGCTCCCGTGACGAGGCGCCACGAAGGCGTCCAGCGCGCGAGGCCGTCCTTGCCGGCGCGGGGATAGTCGATGAACCGCTTGTTGGGCGGCGGTGCCGCCCGCCCTCTGCCCCGCCCGGGCCCGCTCGGCCCACCCGGGGCGCCGCGGCGGCCGCCTCTGCCCGGTTCGGGCGCCTTGCGCCGGCCACCGGCGCTCCTCTGGGCCGCGCGTCGTGCTTCGGCGCGGCCGCCGTACTCACGTTCCTCGCTTACCGCACCGGTGGAACCCGACCCGTACGAGTCGGTGGGAGATCCGGTGGCGCCTCGCGGTGCCGCTCGGCGGCCGGCGGACGAGCCGGCCTGGCCGCGTCGGGCCGCGGCACGTCCGCCTCCCTGCGGCTGCGGCGGTTTGCGACGGTGCTCGCTCATCGAACGACTACTCCTTGGACAGGCGCACCCCTGGGCGCCTGGCAACGGCGGCGGTTTTCCGGTCCCCCCGGAGTACGGATGTGGCCGGTTCCTCATTCACCCGTACTGCACCAAGGATGACGACGCCCTCAGGCGTCACTCGGTTCCCGGTGCTGTGCATGGCGCACAGACTACGCACCGTCAAAGTCCTCCTAGCCCCGAACTTCACCCCAAATCAGGCAACTCGCTCCACATGAATCGTTGATGTGATCCCGTTCACCGTTCCCCCACTTGTCGCGGCCGGAAGGCCGTTCTATCGTCTTGATGTATCGAGTCGATACATCAGCGCGACATAAGACGAGGAGGCGAGGGGTGAGCCGACGTTCCGGGATCCTCGAGTTCGCCGTACTCGGACTGCTGCGCGAGTCCCCGATGCACGGCTATGAGCTGCGCAAACGACTCAATACGTCACTGGGCGTGTTCCGTGCGTTCAGCTACGGAACGCTCTATCCCTGCCTCAAGACGCTGGTCGCCAACGGCTGGTTGATCGAGGAACCGGGGAACACCACCGAAGACGCGCTCGCCGCACCCCTCGCGGGCCGTCGCGCCAAGATCGTCTATCGATTGACGGCGGAAGGTAAGGAGCACTTCGAGGAGTTGCTCTCCCAGACCGGACCCGACGCGTACGAGGACGAGCATTTCGCTGCCCGATTTGCCTTCTTCGGACGCACACCCCAGGACGTGCGCATGCGCGTGCTGGAGGGCCGTCGCAGTCGGCTGGAGGAGCGCCTGGAAAAGATGAGCGCCTCTCTGGCGCGCACCCGGGAACGCCTCGACGACTACACGCTCGAGCTCCAGCGCCACGGGATGGAGTCCGTGGAGCGCGAAGTGCGCTGGCTGAACGAGCTCATCGAGAGCGAGCGGGCCGGACGGGACCTGAGGGGTTCCGCCTCCGGGGGGCCCGACTCGCAGGACAACACCACTGGAGCGCCGGGCGGCCTGCCCCGGCCGGGGGACGACCTCCGGCCGGATACGCCCGGCGACACCGCCACGTGAGATCCACTCAGGAACTCACTCGTACACACAGGGAGCAACCGGAATGGGTTCGGTTCGCGTAGCCATCGTCGGCGTGGGCAACTGTGCCGCGTCGCTGGTTCAGGGAGTCGAGTACTACAAGGACGCCGACCCGGCGTCGAAGGTCCCCGGCCTGATGCACGTGCAGTTCGGCGACTACCACGTCAGCGACGTCGAGTTCGTCGCCGCGTTCGATGTCGACGCGAAGAAGGTCGGCCTCGACCTCGCGGACGCCATCGGCGCGAGCGAGAACAACACGATCAAGATCTGCGACGTGCCCCGTTCCGGCGTGACCGTCCAGCGCGGTCACACCCACGACGGTCTCGGCAAGTACTACCGCGAGACCATCGAGGAGTCCGCCGAGGCCCCGGTCGACATCGTCCAGGTCCTCAAGGACAAGCAGGTCGACGTTCTCGTCTGCTACCTGCCCGTCGGTTCCGAGGACGCGGCGAAGTTCTACGCCCAGTGCGCCATCGACGCCAAGGTCGCCTTCGTCAACGCCCTGCCGGTCTTCATCGCCGGTACGAAGGAGTGGGCCGACAAGTTCACCGAGGCCGGCGTCCCGATCGTCGGCGACGACATCAAGTCCCAGGTCGGCGCCACCATCACGCACCGCGTCATGGCGAAGCTGTTCGAGGACCGCGGTGTCGTCCTGGACCGCACGATGCAGCTGAACGTCGGCGGCAACATGGACTTCAAGAACATGCTCGAGCGGGACCGCCTCGAGTCCAAGAAGATCTCCAAGACGCAGGCCGTCACCTCGCAGATCCCCGACCGGGAGCTCGGCGAGAAGAACGTCCACATCGGCCCGTCCGACTACGTCGCCTGGCTCGACGACCGCAAGTGGGCCTACGTCCGCCTCGAGGGCCGTGCCTTCGGTGACGTCCCGCTGAACCTGGAGTACAAGCTCGAGGTCTGGGACTCCCCGAACTCCGCCGGCGTCATCATCGACGCGCTGCGCGCCGCGAAGATCGCCAAGGACCGCGGCATCGGCGGCCCGATCCTGTCGGCGTCCAGCTACTTCATGAAGTCCCCGCCGGTCCAGTACTTCGACGACGAGGCCCGCGAGAACGTCGAGAAGTTCATCAAGGGCGAGGTCGAGCGCTAAGCAGACGGAGCCGCACCAGAACGCTCCTGCCAGGGCCGTGGAGGGTCCCCGGGTTGTACCGCCCGGGGACCCTCCCGTATGTGAGGCTGTGCCTCATGTCCGTCGTACGCGATCTGCGGGTCCTGCTGCGCTTCCGCGACTTCCGGCGCCTGCTCGTCGTACGCCTGCTCTCACAGGGCGCCGACGGCGTCTACCAGACCGCGCTCGCCACGTACGTCGTCTTCTCCCCGGAGAAGCAGACGTCGGCCACCGCGATCGCCTCCGCCATGGCGGTACTGCTCCTGCCGTACTCCCTGGTGGGCCCGTTCTCCGGCGTACTGCTGGACCGCTGGCGCCGCCGCCAGGTCCTGCTGTACGGCAGCCTGCTGCGCACCCTGCTGGCCTCGGCGACCGCCGCCCTGATCGTCACCGAGGTCCCGGACTGGCTGTTCTACGTCTCCGCGCTGTGCGTCACCGCCGTCAACCGCTTCGTCCTGTCAGGTCTGTCCGCGGCGCTGCCACGCGTGGTCGACGAAGAGCGGCTTGTCATCGCCAACTCCCTTTCCCCGACCGCCGGGACGCTCGCCGCGACCACGGGAGCCGGCCTGGCCTTCGTCGTACGGCTGGTGGTCTGGGACTCCGATGCCGCCGTGGTGCTGCTGGGAGCGGCCCTGTATCTGTGCGCCGGGCTGGCCGCGCTGCGCATGGCGCCGGAACTGCTCGGTCCCGATCGCGAGTTGGTGCAGCCACGTCTCGCGACGGCTCTCTCCGGCACCACACGCGACCTGGCGGCGGCCGTACGCCACCTCGCCGCTCCGCCGCGCCGAGAAGCCGCCTGGGCGCTGTTCACGATGACGCTGATGCGCTTCTGCTACGGCGCTCTGCTGGTCATGGTGCTGATGCTGTGTCGGTACGCCTTCTCCACCACCGCCGATGACGGACTCGCCCTGCTTGGGCTGGCGTTGGCCATCTCCGGCGCCGGCTTCTTCGCGGCGGCGGTGGTGACTCCCTGGGCCGCCTCGCGACTCGGTCCCGGCCGCTGGATCGCCACGTGCGCGGGTGCCGCCGCCGTGCTGGTGTCCGCGCTCGGGCTGCCCTTCGCCACAACTCCCATGCTGGTGGCGGCATTCGTGCTGGGCCTGACGACGCAGGGCGCGAAGATCTCGACGGACACGATCGTGCAGTCCTCGGTCGAGGACGGCTTCCGTGGCCGGACCTTTTCGGTCTACGACGTGCTGTTCAACGTCGCGTTCGTCGGAGCGGCCGGAGTTGCCGCGCTGATACTGCCTCCGGACGGCCGTTCTGCCCCGCTCATTGTCACAGTCGCCGTTATCTACGCGGCAGTTGCGGTGGCTATGGCCCGCTTTGAGTATCGGTCTGTGTCACATCAATGACACAGAGGCATTCCCGAGTACTGAGTTGTCAGTGGGGCCCGGTAACTTACGTCCGTCTTACATCGCGCCAATGTTCGCGATCACGCACCCATGTTCTAGGGGGACCCCCAAGTGACGACTCCGCCGCCGCAGGGCAATCCATTCGCGCAGGGCCAGAACCCGTACGCCCAGGGCCAGCCGCCCCAGGGCCAGGCCCCGTACCCGCAGCAGCCGGGCCAGCCGGGCTTCCCGCAGGGTGGGGCGCCCTACGCACCGGTTCCCCCGGAGCAGCCGCGCCGCAAGGTCAGCTTCAAGACGATCAAGAACGTCCTCGTCGGCGTGGGTGTCGTGACTGCGATCGTCGTCGGCTACATAGCCAGCCTGGACGACGCGGACCAGGCGAAGGTCGGCGACTGCCTGAAGTCCGCCTCCTCGTCATCCTCGAGCGATGAGATGGAGGTCGTGGACTGCTCTTCCTCGGAGGCGGAGGCCAAGGTCCTCAAGAAGGTCGACGGCACCTACACCTCATTCACCGCCGAGACGGAGTGCCGCAAGGTCAGCGGCGCCACGAGCTTCTACGCCCAGACCGGCGATGGCGACAACTTCGTGCTGTGCCTCTCGGACGTCTGATCTGAGCTCTCCACGCACTGAGGGGCGATGTTTCACGTGAAACATCGCCCCTCGGCGTATCCAGGCGGGCACGTTTCACGTGAAACATGCCGCGCCCCGGAGCTCAGCCCTGCGCGGCCCACCACTCCTTGAGCGCCGCCACCGCATCGTCATGCTCCATCGGCCCATGCTCCAGCCGAAGCTCCAGCATGTGCTTGTACGCGTTGCCGATCACCGGTCCCGGGCCGACTCCGAGGATCTCCATGATCTGGTTGCCGTCGAGGTCGGGGCGGATGGAGTCGAGCTCCTCCTGCTCCTGGAGTTGAGCGATGCGCTCCTCCAGGCCGTCGTAGGCGCGGGACAGCGCTGCTGCCTTGCGTTTGTTGCGGGTCGTGCAGTCCGAGCGGGTCAGCTTGTGCAGGCGGTCCAGGAGCGGGCCGGCGTCGCGGACGTAGCGGCGGACGGCGGAGTCCGTCCACTCACCGGTGCCGTAGCCGTGGAAGCGCAGGTGGAGTTCGACCAGACGTGAGACGTCCTTCACCAGCTCGTTGGAGTACTTGAGCGCCGTCATGCGCTTCTTCGTCATCTTCGCGCCGACCACCTCGTGGTGGTGGAACGAGACCCGACCGTCCCCCTCGAAGCGACGCGTGCGCGGCTTGCCGATGTCGTGCAGCAGGGCAGCCAGCCGGAGGGTCAGGTCGGGACCGTTCTCCTCCAGCGCCATCGCCTGCTCCAGGACGATCAGCGTGTGCTCGTAGACGTCCTTGTGACGGTGATGCTCGTCGCTCTCGAGCCGCAGCGCCGGCAGCTCGGGGAAGACCCGCTCGGCGAGCCCGGTGTCGACCAGCAGCGTCAGACCCTTGCGGGGGTGGGCGGAGAGGATCAGCTTGTTCAGCTCGTCCCGCACCCGCTCCGCCGAGACGATCTCGATCCGCTCGCTCATCTCCTTCATGGCCGTCACCACCTCGGGGGCCACTTCGAAGTCGAGCTGGGCCGCGAAGCGCGCCGCGCGCATCATGCGCAGCGGATCGTCGGAGAAGGACGCCTCCGGCGTACCCGGGGTCCGCAGGACCCGCGCCGCAAGGTCCTCCAGCCCGCCGTGCGGGTCGACGAACTCCTTCTCCGGCAGGGCGACCGCCATCGCGTTGACCGTGAAGTCACGCCGGACGAGGTCCTCCTCGATCGAGTCGCCGTACGACACCTCGGGCTTGCGCGACGTCCGGTCGTACGCCTCCGAGCGGTAGGTCGTCACCTCGATCTGGTAGCCGTCCTTCTGAGCACCGACCGTGCCGAAGGCGATCCCGACCTCCCACACCGCGTCCGCCCAGGGGCGCACGATCTTCAGCACGTCCTGGGGACGGGCGTCGGTCGTGAAGTCCAGATCGTTGCCGAGCCGACCGAGGAGCGCGTCCCGGACCGATCCGCCGACGAGGGCGAGTGAGAACCCCGCGTCCTTGAAACGGCGGGCGAGGTCGTCGGCGACAGGCGCGACCCGCAGCAGTTCACTCACCGCGCGATGCTGCACCTGACTCAGGACACTGGACTTGTCTTCGTTGGCGTTCGGCACAACAGAAGAGGGTACGTGGCCCCGGCGCGCCCGGGCGCCTCCATTAAACGTGCACGAGGCGCGCACAGACGCCTCCGCCGATGCGCCCTGCGGGCTGCCGTCGCTACCTTTACGACTTGGTGACGGCCTTCCCTTTATAAAGACACATACGGGACAGGCCGGCGCCTCGGACCGATCTTGTGGGGCAGTCCGCGGCACTTCCCCTCAGCGCACATCGTTACCATGCGTGGACGCACATTCCGACGACCACTGACGACGACGAGGGACGGGCGAGCGCGTGGCCGAGGCGGCAGACTTCCAGGGGATGAGTCCCTCACCTGCCCGCCGCTGGTTGCGGCGCACCGGAGCACTGCTCGCCGGGGCGCCACTGCTGGCCGGCCTGCTCCAGCTGCCTGCCGCGGCGCCTTCGCACGCCGCCGGACAGGACTCCCTGAAGGCCGCTTCCGGCTCGGAAACCGTCGATGTCGCTGTGGACTCGCTCACTCCGACCGTTCCCGGCGAGGACGACACCATCACCGTGTCCGGCACGGTGACCAACAAGGGCAAGGAGACCGTCACCGACGCGCAGGTCGACCTGCGTCTCGGAGGCGCCCTGAACACCCGCTCGGCCATCGACGCGGTCGCCGGACGCACCGACTACCAGCAGGGGCTCGACGGCGCCCCGGTCGGCGGGAAGTACGTCAAGGAGTTCGCGAAGCTCACTCCGGGCGTCGCCCAGAACTTCAGCATCTCGGTGCCGGTCGACAAACTCGACCTCGGCGGCGAGGGCGTGTACCAGTTCGCCGTCTCCCTGTCCGGCGAGACGTCCTCGCAGGCCTGGGACCACGTGCTCGGCATCGAGCGGACGTTCCTGCCCTGGCAGCCGGACGGCGCCGACACGAAGACGAAGACGACGGTTCTGTGGCCGCTCGTCTCCACGTCCCACATGACGGCGCAGACGGGATCCGACGAGTCCCAGACGCCTGTCTTCCGTGACGACGACCTCGCCAAGGAGATCTCCCCGGGCGGGCGCCTCCAGCAGCTGCTGTCGCTCGGCAAGGATCTCGACGTCACCTGGGTGATCGACCCCGACCTGCTGGCCTCCGTGAGCGCGATGACGGAGAGCTACCGCGTCCAGGGCGAGGGAGACACGACCACGGCCGGCACCCATCAGGGAGCCGCCAATAGGTGGCTGTCCGAGCTCCAGGACGCGGTGCAGGACAAGGAGGTCGTCGCACTGCCCTTCGCCGACCCGGATCTGGCCTCCCTGGCACACAACGGCACGAACGTCACCGGCTCCCTGAGCCACCTCAAGGAAGCCACCGACGTCGCCTCGGACACCGTCGAGTCGGTGCTCCATGTCGTACCGACCACGGACTTCGCCTGGCCCGTGAACGGCGCCGTCGACCCGTCCATCGTCAAGGTCGCCACCTCCGCCGGCGCGGACAAGGTGATCGCCCGCAGCGACAGCCTGATCGAAACCGGCGGTCTGCCCTACACGCCCTCCGCGTCCCGCCCCATCGGCGGCGGCACGACGGCGGTCGTCGCCGACGCCCGGATGTCGACGGTGTTCCAGGGCAACCTGACACGGGCGTCGAGCTCGACGCTCGCCGTGCAGCGGTTCCTCGCCCAGAGCCTGGCGCTGAACCTCCAGTCCGACCGGCAGCGCAGCATCGTCGTCGCCCCGCAGCGGATGCCGTCGGCGAGCGAGGCCCAGGCGATGGCCGCGGCGGTGACGGCGCTTCAGGGCAGCTCCTGGTCCCAGCCCCAGGAACTCGCGGCGGCGGCCACGGCCAAGCCGGACTCCGGAGCCACCACGAAGGTCCCGTCCGCCGCCCGGTACCCCTCCTCGCTGCGCAAGCAGGAGCTGCCGCGCGCGGCCTTCGAGCAGATCGCGTCCACGCAGAACAAGCTCGACAACTTCAAGGTCATCCTCAGCGACCCGTCCCGCGTGGTGACCCCCTTCGGCCGGGCCATGAACCGCGAGATGTCCACGTCGTGGCGCGGTCGCTCGGCCGAGGCGGCCGACTTCCGCAACGGCGTCGAGGCGTACATCAACTCCCTCGCCGGCCAGGTCACGCTGATCGAGAAGTCCGAGATCAAGCTCTCGGGGCGCAGCGCCACGATCCCCGTGACCGTGCAGAACAACCTGGTCCAGGGCGTCGAGCACCTGGTGCTGCGGCTCACCTCCACGAGCCCGAGGCGTCTGGAGATCGGCGGCGATGCCTACTACGAGCAGTCCGTCTCGGTCTCCGGCGGACACAGCCAGACCGTGAAGTTCCCCACCTCGGCCCAGGCCAACGGCCAGGCCTCGGTGATCGCCCAGCTGTACACGGAGGACGGGCAGGCGTACGGCCAGCCCGTCAGGTTCGATGTGAAGGTCACCGAGTTCACGGCCACCGTGATGCTGGTCATCGGCGGCGGTTTCCTGCTGCTGGTCCTCGCCGGGTTCCGGATGTACACGCAGCGCAAGCGCGCCGCGGCCCGTGATGCGGACGAGGACGACTCCCGGGAGACGGGCGCGGAAGAAGCCGGTCCGGAGAACCCGGAAGGGCCCTCCGACCGTCTCACGCCCGAGGATGTTCTCAAGGAGGAGTCCCGCCCCGAGGACGGGGCAGACGCCCCGGAGCAGGCGAGTGACCCTTCAACGGACACCGCAGCGGAAAGCGCCGACCCGTCCGGCACGGGTGAGAGAGTGGACCGTTGAGCGATGTCGTGGCCGGTGGGCCAGGGACGATGAGGTGGGGTAGCCATGAACGCGCCGTACGACGGTGACCGCGGCCAGGCCGCGGGCAGCTCGGGGCACCCCGAGGGCCCGCCGCCCGAGCCCGGCCAGGTGCCGCCGCAACAGCCCGCGGACATGTACCTCCAGGACGCCTACGACCAGGACCCCTACCGGGGCCAGGAACTCTCCGCCCAGGACCCGGTCGCCGAGGCGCTGTACGACCGTGCCGCGCACCCGCCGCCCCCGCCGGGCACGTACCAGCCTCAGCAGCCTCTCTACTCCCAGCCGCCCCAGTCGCCGTACGCCCCCGACCCCAACGTGTGGGCCCAGACCCCGGCGCCCGAGCCGGAGGGTCCTACCCAGTACCTGCCGTACGGTGACGACCCCCGTACGACCCAGTACGTGGGCGTCGACGACCTCGTCTCGAATTCCGCCGGGGAACAGCAGGAGCACGACGCCTTCGCGCACCTCTTCCGCGACCAGCAGCAGGGCGGCCACCCGCAGTACCAGGCACAGCCCACCGTCCCGGCACCGTCCCCCGCGCCCGCCGCGGGCCTCACGCCGCCCGTGGGCCCCACGCCGCCCGCGGGGGCCGAGACGGCCTCGCCGGAGCCCGCCCCTGCCCCCGCCCCCACCGGGAAGAAGGGCGGCCGGGCCGGCGGTCTGCTGAAGTCGAGCGCAGTGATGGCCGCGGGGACGATGGTCTCCCGGCTCACCGGGTTCGTCCGGTCCATGCTGATCGTCTCGGCATTGGGCCTCGGCCTGCTCGGCGACTCCTTCCAGGTCGCCTACCAGCTGCCGACGATGATCTACATCCTGACCGTCGGCGGCGGCCTCAACTCCGTCTTCGTGCCGCAGCTCGTGCGTGCCATGAAGGACGACGAGGACGGCGGCGAGGCCTACGCGAACCGTCTGCTGACGCTGGTGATGGTGGCGCTCGCCGCCCTGACCGCGCTCGCCATGTACGCCGCACCGCTGCTCGTCAGCGCGCTGTCCACCAAGGTCGCCAACGACCCCGCCGCCAACGACGTCGCGGTCACCTTCACCCGTTACTTCCTGCCCTCGATCTTCTTCATGGGCGTCCACGTGGTGATGGGCCAGATCCTCAACGCGCGAGGCCGCTTCGGCGCGATGATGTGGACCCCGGTCCTGAACAACATCGTCATCATCGTGACGCTCGGCATGTTCCTGTGGGTGTACGGCACCGCCGAGCACTCCGGCATGTCGGTCACGAGCATCCCGCCGGAGGGCCAGCGGCTCCTCGGCATCGGTGTCCTGCTCGGTCTGGTCGTCCAGTCCCTTGCGATGATCCCGTATCTGCGCGAGACCGGTTTCCGGCTGCGGCTGCGCTTCGACTGGCGCGGTCACGGCCTCGGCAAGGCCGCCGTGCTCGCCAAGTGGACCATCCTGTTCGTCCTCGCCAACCAGGCGGGCGCGCTCGTGGTCACCCAGCTGTCCACGGCCGCCGGGATCGCCTCCGACGAGGACGGCACCGGCTTCGCCGCCTACGCCAACGCCCAGCTGATCTGGGGCCTGCCGCAGGCCATCATCACCGTGTCCCTGATGGCCGCCCTGCTGCCGCGCATCTCGCGTTCGGCCGCGGAGGACGACCCGGGCGCCGTACGCGACGACATCTCCCAGGGCCTGCGCACGACGGCCGTGGCGATCGTGCCGCTCGCCTTCGGCTTCGTGGCGCTCGGCATCCCGATGTGCACCCTGATGTTCGGCTCCTCGGGCACGAGCGAGGCCACCAACATGGGCTACATGCTGATGGCCTTCGGCCTCGGCCTGATCCCCTACTCGGTCCAGTACGTCGTGCTGCGCGCCTTCTACGCCTACGAGGACACCCGCACCCCCTTCTACAACACGGTCATCGTGGCCGCGTGCAACGCGGGCGCGTCGGTGCTCTGCTTCCTCGTGCTGCCGGCCCGCTGGGCCGTGGTCGGCATGGCCGCCTCGTACGGCCTGGCCTACGCGATCGGCGTCGGTGTCGCCTGGAGCCGGCTGCGCAAGCGGCTCGGCGGCGACCTCGACGGCACCCGGGTGATGCGGACGTACACCAGGCTCTGCATCGCCTCGGTGCCGGCGGCACTGCTGAGCGGCTTGGCCTGCTACGGAGTCACTCTGACGCTCGGCCAGGGCGCGCTGGGCTCCCTGGCCGCCCTGCTGGCCGGTGGAGCGGTACTGCTGGGCACCTTCTTCGTCGCCGCGCGCAGGATGCGCATCGACGAGCTCAACTCATTGGTCGGCATGGTTCGCGGGCGTCTGGGTCGCTGAACCGGGGTACGCGCACAACCATCGTCCGCCACCGTGTGTCGTGCATAGCGGCGGACTGTGGGCACAATTGGTTTCGGCGTCGGACGGCGCGCACGGGGTCCAACGGCGCGCAATGGATGGGGAGGCAGGAACGACGGTGGCGGAACGGAGCACGGCTGCCGTCGACGTGGCAGACAACAGCGGCGACGAGCCGCTGACCGCTCAGGCGGACCAGTCCACGGCCGACGGGGTGGCCAAGAATCGGGAGCGGGTCACGGACATCGACGAGGCACAGGGGAGTGGCGGGACCGAGGGTCCCGAGAAGGCCTCACCGCCCGAACTGCACAGCGGCCACAAACTCGCCAGACGCTACCGCCTCGAGGAGTGCGTCACCCGTCTGGACGGTTTCAGCAGCTGGCGGGCGGTCGACGAGAAACTCCGTCGCGCCGTCGGCGTGCACATCCTGCCCGCGGACCACGCACGGGCGCGTTCCGTGCTGGCCGCGGCGCGTTCCTCCGCGTTGCTCGGCGACCCGCGCTTCGTCCAGGTGCTCGACGCCGTGGAGGAGAACGACGTCGTCTACGTCGTCCACGAATGGCTCCCCGACGCCACGGAACTGACGACCCTTCTCGCCTCCGGTCCGCTGGAGGTGTACGACGCCTACCAGATGGTCACCCAGGTGTCCGCGGCCATGGCTGCCGCCCACCGCGAGGGTCTGGCCCATCTGCGGCTCAACCCGAACGCCGTGCTGCGCACCTCCAGCGGGCAGTGGCGCATCCGCGGCCTCGCCGTGAACGCCGCGCTTCGGGGCATCAGCTCCGACACCCCGCAGCGCACCGACACGGAGGCCATCGGCGCCCTGCTGTACGCCGCGCTCACCCAGCGCTGGCCGTACGAGAGCGACGCCTATGGGCTGTCCGGGCTGCCGAAGGACGTCGGTCTGATCGCGCCCGACCAGGTGCGTGCCGGTGTCCACCGCGGGCTGTCCGAGCTCGCCATGCGCGCGCTCGCCAACGACGGCGCGACCGCCTCCCGCCACGAGTCCGCCTGCACCACGCCGGAGGAACTGGTGAAGGCGATCGGCGAGATGCCCCGCATCCGCCCGCCGGAGCCCTCGTTCACGGCCCCGCCGGACTATCAGCGCACGACGTACCAGCAGGGCACGTACGGCCGCCAGACGCGTCCCGGCGTCACCCAGCAGATGCCGACCCCGCCGCCCCCGCTCCAGAGCCGCACGGGCAAGGCCCTGAAGTGGGCCGTCTCGGCCCTCCTCATCGCTGCTCTGGGCCTGGGCAGCTGGCAGTTGGCGGACGCGCTCATGGACCAGGGCGGCAAGTCTGAGGACTCCAACCAGACACAGACGACTGAGGACAACGACAAGAGCCCGACGAAGCCGGCCAGCAAGCCGATCGCCATCGAGGGCGTCCAGGACTACGACCCGTTCGGCTCGGACGGCTCGGAGAACCCGAGGGACATAGACAAGATCTACGACTCGGCCTCGGGCACCTACTGGCAGACGAGCTACTACGCCAGCGCCGACTTCGGTCGCTTGAAGTCGGGCGTCGGAGTCATCCTGGATCTCGGCAAGGCCCAGCCCGTCGGCAAGGTCACCATCAGCTTCATGGGCGACACCTCCGTCGAACTCCGTGCCGCCTCGGGCGACCCCGGCGCCACACCGACGTCCTTCGACAGCTACCCCAAGGTGGCCTCCGGTTCCGGCACCACGGTGACGCTCAAGCCCGGCGACTCCCTCAAGTCCCGCTACCTTCTGATCTGGCTGACCAATCTGCCGAAGCAGGTCGACGACGGCCAGTTCCGTGGCAGGGTCTTGGACGTCAAGGTGAGCAGCTGAGAGAGGGAGGGGGGTCCGATGGCGGATGGCGGCGCATACGGTGACACAAGCGATCAGGACCTCCTCGCCCTACACGTAGAGGGCGACCCCGACGCCTTCGGGGAGATCGTTCGGCGTCACCGTGACCGCCTCTGGGCCGTGGCCCTGCGGACGCTGGGCGACCGCGAGGAGGCCGCTGACGCCGTCCAGGACGCCCTCGTCTCCGCCTACCGGGCCGCCCACACCTTCAGGGGCCAGTCGGCCGTCACAACGTGGCTGCACCGCATCACGGTGAACGCCTGCCTGGACCGCGCCCGCAAGGCGGCCTCCCGCAAGACCTCCCCGGTCGACGACACCGAGCGCCTGGAGCAGCTCCTGGAGCCGCACGAGTCCGCCTCGGCTCCCGCGGAGCGCAACGATCTCCACCGCCAGCTGCTGGAAGCGCTCGGCACGCTCCCGCCGGACCAGCGGGCGGCCCTCGTTCTCGTGGACATGCAGGGCTACCCCGTAGCCGAGGCCGCCCAGGTTCTCGATGTCCCGACGGGCACGGTCAAGAGTCGGTGTGCACGGGGCAGAGCCAGACTTCTGCCTCTCCTCACTCATCTCCGTCCGGAAAGCGGCGGTGGTGGCAAGGATCCCGGCGAGAGGCGGAACCGGACCCAGGGGACATCCGTCCCACCGGCAGCGGGTCCCGAAGCCAGGAGGCCGAAGGAGACGGATCCGCGCGATACAGGGCCGAGTGATTCAGCCGCAGTGAAGGGCGGAGGTGGGCGAGCGTGACATCCACGACAGATACAGCCGGGCACCCGGACGTCGCCGAGATCTCCGACCTCACCGAGGGGCTCCTCCCCCCGTCCAAGACAGCCGATCTACGTCGACACCTGGACGAGTGCGAGCTGTGCGCGGACGTCCACGCCTCACTGGAGGAGATCCGGGGACTGCTCGGTACTCTGCCCGGCCCGGCTCGGATGCCCTCCGATGTCGCGGAACGCATCGACGCCGCGCTCGCCGCAGAGGCCCTGCTGAGCGCGACGGCGCCTCATGACGCCGACGCGCCTATGCATGCGGGCGATGCCCGTGCGCTTTCCGCTGCCGACGACGGCAGGTCCGCCAAGGACGACGGCACGCATGTTTCACGTGAAACATCGACAGCATCGGACCGTCCGGCAGGTCACGCCCGCTCCTCCACCACCGGCCCCGGCCGCAAGGACCGCAAGAGGACTGGGCGCCGCAAGGTCGCCGTCCTGGGTGCCGCGTTCACGGCCGCCGCCCTGGGCCTCGGCACCGTACTGCTGACCTCACTCATGGGTGGCGGAGGATCCGGTCCCACGGCCGAGGGCGGGCAGACCACCGCCGACACCTTCTCGGCGGCGAAGCTGGAGAAGCAGGTCGACCACCTCCTCGCCACGAGCGGCAGCACCATCGGCAAGTCCCGGGGCCCGGACGAGAGCATGGGCGTGAGGGGCGGACCCGATACCGAGAGCCCGAAGATCCTCCGGGAGATCACCGTGCCGGAGTGCATCCAGAAGGGCATCGGTCGCGATGACGCGGCGCTCGCCGCTCAGGAAGGCACTTTCCAGGGCAAGGAAGTGCTGCTCGTCGTGCTCACCGACGCCTCTGACGCCGACAAGGTCACCGCTTATCTCGTCGACGCGAGCTGTGTGACACACCCGTCGACCACCAGTGCCAAGGTCCTTCTGACGAAGTCCTACGCACGTAACTGAGAGCCCGACGGTTCGTCTTCATCAGGCGCGGCAACCCCTACGGTGAGGCCTCACCGTGTGCCCGGACACAGTGGGAATGCACGCCCCTTAGGATCCGTTGGGTGGGGTGAGAGTTCTGAAAGGGGCTCCACCGGTCCGACGACGTATTCCAGAGACGAGGAATCAAGCCGTGAGCGACGTCCGAAACGTGATCATCATCGGCTCCGGGCCTGCCGGCTACACGGCGGCGCTCTACACCGCGCGCGCGTCGCTGAAGCCGCTGGTGTTCGAAGGTGCCGTCACCGCCGGTGGTGCGCTCATGAACACGACCGACGTGGAGAACTTCCCTGGCTTCCAGGACGGCATCATGGGCCCCGAGCTCATGGACAACATGCGCTCCCAGGCCGAGCGCTTCGGCGCCGAGCTCGTCCCGGACGACATCGTCAACGTCGACCTGAGCGGTGAGATCAAGACCGTCACCGACACCGCGGGCACGGTCCACCGTGCGAAGGCCATCATCGTCGCGACCGGCTCGCAGCACCGCAAGCTCGGTCTGCCCAACGAGGACGCCCTCTCCGGTCGTGGCGTCTCGTGGTGTGCCACCTGTGACGGCTTCTTCTTCAAGGACCAGGACATCGCCGTGATCGGCGGCGGCGACACCGCGATGGAGGAGGCCACCTTCCTCTCGCGCTTCGCCAAGTCCGTGACGATCGTCCACCGCCGGGACACCCTGCGCGCCTCGAAGGCGATGCAGGAGCGTGCCTTCGCCGACCCGAAGATCAAGTTTGTCTGGGACAGCGAGGTGGCCGAGGTCCAGGGCGAGCAGAAGCTCTCCGGCCTGAAGCTGCGCAACATCAAGACCGGCGAGCTCTCGGACCTGGCGGTTACCGGCCTGTTCATCGCGATCGGCCACGACCCGCGCACCGAGCTGTTCAAGGGCCAGCTGGAGTTGGACGAGGAGGGCTACCTCAAGGTCAGCGCCCCCTCGACCCGCACCAACCTCACCGGCGTCTTCGGCGCCGGCGACGTGGTCGACCACACCTACCGCCAGGCGATCACCGCGGCCGGGACCGGCTGTTCCGCAGCCCTCGACGCCGAGCGCTTCCTCTCCGCCCTGGCGGACGAGGAGAAGGCCGAGCCCGAGAAGACCTCTGTCTGACCCCCATCCACCCCACGCCCCGATCAGTTAAGGAGCCCGCCGTGGCCGGCACTCTGAAGAATGTGACCGACGATTCCTTCGAGCAGGACGTCCTCAAGAGCGACAAGCCCGTCCTGGTGGACTTCTGGGCCGCCTGGTGCGGTCCGTGCCGTCAGATCGCGCCGTCCCTCGAGGCGATCGCCGCCGAGCACGGTGACAAGATCGAGATCGTCAAGCTCAACATCGACGAGAACCCGGGTACGGCCGCCAAGTACGGCGTCATGTCCATCCCGACGCTGAACGTCTACCAGAACGGCGAGGTCGCCAAGACCATCGTCGGCGCGAAGCCGAAGGCCGGCATCCTCCGCGACCTCGAGGACTTCATCGCCGAGTGACGTTTCACGTGAAACACGAATGGGCCAACCCTCTTGGGTTGGCCCATTTGCTTTGGCGGGATACAGCACGGGTCAGAGAGGCCGCAGTACCGGTTCCTTCTGGACCGCGCCGAGAAGCCGGTCGATGGCCATCTCCACGTCTTCCTTCCACGACAGAGTCGTCCGCAGCTCCAGTCGCAGGCGCGGGGAGGTGGGGTGCGGACGGACCGTCTTGAAGCCCACGGCCAGCAGATGGTCGGCGGGCAGAACACACGCCGGCTCTTTCCACCGCGTGTCTCCGAAAGCCTCGATCGCCTTGAAGCCCCGTCGCAGAAGATCCTTGGCGACTGTCTGGACCATCACTCTGCCCAGCCCCTGGCCCTGATAGCCCGGCATGATGAACGCGGTCATCAGCTGCACCGCGTCCGGTGAGACAGGGCTCGTGGGAAACGCCGTCGCGCGAGGAACGTAAGCCGGAGGGGCGTACAGCACGAAGCCGACCGGCACTTCATCGACGTAGACGACTCGCCCGCAGGAACCCCAGTCCAACAGGACGGCGGAGATCCAGGCTTCCTTCTCCAGTGCGGCCGTGCCGGCCTTTACCGCTGCCTCACCGCTGACCGGGTCCAACTCCCAGAAGACACACGAGCGGCAGCGCTTGGGAAGGTCCGGAAGGTTGTCCAGCGTGAGCGGTACGAGCCGACGCCCCATGAAGGCTGTTCCTCGCTTCCTTCGCCCGCGGCATCGCGAGCGGCTGTCAGGGCGCTTCGTTCTCTGAGCAGGCTGCCGACGAATCCGCCGACCGCGCCCAGCCCAAGACCCGCGCTCACCAGTCCGGTGCGGCTCACCGTTCCCATGGACCCCGCCTCCCCTAAGAGGTCTGCCAGGTGGATGCGCCATACCCGATCGCATCGTATCGACGATGCGATTCCATCGATACCGCCAGAAAGCAAAGTGCGGGCCGTGTTCCGGTACACACCGGACACGGCCCGCATGAACGGGTCGGACAGCCGACCCGCCCGAGCCTCAGCCCTCGTTGTCCTCGTCGTCCTCATCGAGCAGGCTCTTCTGCAGGGCGAGCTTCTCGCCCGGAGCAAAGGTGGTGAGGATCCGCTCGAGGTCCTCCGGGGAGGCGAACTCGACGGTGATCTTGCCCTTCTTCTGGCCGAGCTCGACCTTCACTCGCGTCTCGAAGCGATCCGAGAGTCGCGTCGCAAGGTCGGACAGCGCAGGCGAAGGAACCGAGCCGGCCCGAGGGCCCTTGGACCGCGGGTTCTTCTGCGGGCGGGAGCCCATCAGGGTGACGATCTCTTCGACCGACCGCACGGACAGCCCTTCGGCCACCACGCGGTATGCCAGCCGCTCCTGCTCCTCCGCGTCCTCCACGGACAGCAGGGCCCGCGCATGGCCGGCGGAGAGCACTCCGGCCGCCACCCGGTTCTGGACCTTGGGCGAGAGCTTCAGCAGACGCAGGGTGTTGGAGACCTGGGGCCGGGAACGGCCGATGCGGTCAGCCAACTGGTCGTGCGTGCAGTTGAAGTCCTTCAGCAGCTGATCGTAGGCAGCCGCCTCTTCGATCGGGTTCAGCTGAGCGCGGTGCAGGTTCTCCAACAGCGCGTCCAGGAGAAGCTTCTCGTCATCCGTGGCCCGCACGATCGCCGGGATCGCCTCAAGACCGGCCTCACGGCAGGCCCGCCAGCGGCGCTCGCCCATGATGAGCTCGTAGCGCGAGGGAGCGATCTGCCGCACGACGATCGGCTGGAGGAGACCTACCTCCTGGATGGAGGTGACGAGCTCCTGAAGCGCGTCCTCGTCGAAGATCTCACGCGGCTGACGCGGGTTCGGCGTGATCTCGTCGAGGGGGATCTCCGCGAAGTGAGCGCCCATGGGAGCGGCAGGCGTCTCCACGGCGCCACTCGATGGCGGCTCCTCGGTTTCATGTGAAACAGGCGGCAGCGTAGCCACCTTGGCCGCGGCGACCCCACGGTCGGTCAGTACCGGCATGGCGGCCGGGGAGGCGGAAGCAGCTCCCCCTACCGCGGCCGGGGGCACCGTCTTCTCCGTCGGTGCAGCAGGGATCAGTGCGCCGAGTCCACGACCCAAACCCCTCCGTCGCTCGCTCACTGGATCCCCTCCACCATGCTCGGGTTGCTCTGGGCGCCGAAGTGGGCGTTCGTCGGGTCGTAGCTGACACCGACGCCCTTCAGCGCGATTTCTCGTGCGGCCTCAAGGTAGGACAGGGCGCCGCTCGAACCTGGATCGTAGGTCAGAACCGTCTGCCCATAGCTCGGCGCCTCGGAGATACGGACCGAGCGGGGAATGCTCGTCCGCAGCACCTCGTCGCCGAAGTGGTTGCGTACCTCGTCCGCGACCTGGGACGCAAGCCGCGTCCGGCCGTCGTACATGGTGAGCAGGATCGTCGAGACATGCAGGGCGGGGTTGAGGTGCCCCCGCACCAGGTCGACGTTGCGCAGCAGCTGTCCGAGGCCCTCCAGCGCGTAGTACTCGCACTGGATCGGGATCAGGACCTCCTGGCCGGCCACGAGTGCGTTGACCGTCAGCAGGCCGAGCGAAGGAGGGCAGTCGATGAGGACGTAGTCCAGCGGCTGTTCGTAAGCCTGGATCGCCCGCTCGAGCCGGCTCTCACGCGCCACCAGAGACACCAGCTCGATCTCAGCACCGGCGAGATCGATCGTGGCGGGGGCACAGAAGAGGCCCTCGACATCGGGGACCGGCTGGACGACTTCGGCGAGTGGCTTGCTCTCGACCAGCACGTCATAGATCGAGGGAACTTCGGCGTGATGGTCGATCCCCAGGGCCGTGGATGCGTTGCCCTGAGGGTCGAGGTCGATGACCAGTACACGGCCGCCATGCAGGGCCAGCGAAGCGGCAAGGTTGACGGTCGTCGTCGTCTTGCCCACGCCCCCCTTCTGGTTGGCGACCACCATGACACGCGTCTGCTCGGGCCGTGGCAGGCCCTCGCCGGCGCGGCCTAGCGCCTCGACCGCCAGTTGGGCAGCACGACCGATGGGAGTGTCGTCCATCGGGGGCGGTGTTTCACGTGAAACATCGTCCCCCATCGACTCGGTACGGGGACCGGGGACCGGATCGGTCATCGGTCCCGCGATGTTGGCGTCGGACCGCAAGGATTCACTCTCCTCGACTTCAGGCTCGCAATGAACAGAGCCTCCCATGTCTTCGGGGTCGTGAACCAGTGAGGCCTGTTGTTCTGTGGAGAAATCCACCTCTGTGGAAACCTCCGTGCCCCTCCAGGGGGACGGAGAGTCATCGGAAGCACCCTCCTTGAGGGCGCCGAGGGGCTTTCGGTCACGCGGTTCGGCAGCGCGGCCGCGGCTAATGATGCCGTGCAGCAGTGAGCGACGTTTCACGTGAAACACGATGCACAGCAGCGGTGGCCGAACTGTCGCGACACTCCGGCATGGGTAGGTTTGCCAGCTTGTGTGGAGTACGTCTCGTCGTCAGGACGGATCAGCGTCGTCGACGAGCTCGTCCCGTCCTGGCCGCCTTCGCACGCTTCGCCGCGAAGCGTACGCCGCCCGGGCTCTCCCCGACCTCGACGCGCACGACCGTGGACATCGGGTCCACCACGCCCTCGCCGACATGGTGGATCGACGTCTCCACCGCCCCAAGCTTGCTCAGAGCCGTCGCCGCGCTCTTCAGCTCCTCCTCCGCGGTGTCGCCCTTGAGCGCCAGCATCTCGCCGTAGGGACGCAGCAGCGGGATGCCCCAGGTGGCCAGACGGTCCAGCGGAGCCACGGCACGGGCGGTCACCACATGCACGGGCGGCAGCTTCCCCATGACCTCCTCGGCACGACCACGGACGACCGTCACATGGTCGAGGCCGAGCAGCTCCACGACCTCCGTCAGGAAGTTCGTCCGGCGTAGCAGTGGCTCCAGAAGAGTGATCTTGAGGTCCTCCCGGACCAGTGCCAGCGGGATGCCCGGCAGACCGGCCCCCGAGCCGACGTCGCACACCGTCACGCCCTCGGGAACGACCTCCGAGAGCACCGCGCAGTTCAGCAGATGGCGCTCCCACAGACGGGGCACCTCGCGTGGGCCGATCAGGCCGCGCTGCACACCCGCCTCGGCGAGCAATTCGGCGTAGCGGACCGCATCAGCGTAGCGATCGCCGAACACCTCACGTGCCTGTTCGGGCACAGGGGGAAGCTCCGCTGCCTCCGTCACGGGGGACCGTCCTTCCGTACCGCGCCGGCGCTCCGGGCGCCGATCACCAGAACCACACCGAACTAACAGGCTGACAAACTTCGGCCCCGCCTGCGCACAGACGGGGCCGGAGGAAACCGTAAGGACCGATCAGGCGGGAAGGACGACGACGAACCGCTGCGGCTCCTCGCCCTCGGACTCGCTCCGCAGGCCCGCCGACTTCACCGCATCGTGCACGACCTTGCGCTCGAACGGCGTCATCGGCTTCATCTTCACGGGCTCGCCGGTGCTCTTGACCTCGGCGGCGGCCTTGGCGCCCAGCTCGGAGAGCTCGGCGCGCTTCTTGGCCCGGTAGCCCGCGATGTCCAACATCAGCCGGCTGCGGTCCCCGGTCTCCCGGTGCACGGCCAGGCGCGTGAGCTCCTGAAGCGCCTCCAGCACCTCGCCCTCACGCCCGACCAGCTTTTGCAGGTCGCGGCTGCTCGCGTCGCTGATGATCGAGACAGCGGCGCGGTCGGCCTCGACGTCCATGTCGATGTCGCCGTCGAGATCGGCGATGTCGAGCAGACCCTCGAGGTAGTCCGCCGCGATCTCGCCCTCTTGCTCCAGGCGGCTCAGGGTGTCTGCACCCTCGGCAGCGGCGGAGGTGGTGCCTTCCGTCACGGGATGGGCTCCTTCTTACTTCTTGGACGGGGACTTGGGGCGCTGCGGACCGCCCTTGCGCTGCCCGGACTGGGCCTTGCTGCGGCCGCCGCTGCCGGGCTTGGGCGCGTCCTTCTTGGCGGCTTCGGGCTTGGCGTCCTCAGGCTCGGACTTCTCGAGCGAGGTCGGCTCGTCGCCCTGCTTCGCATGGCCGGACTGACGCTGGGCCTTGCTCTGCCGCTTCGGCTGCTGACGCTTGGGCGTCGCCGTGGTGGTCGGCGTACCGTCCTCGGCGATGGTCGCGACGGCGCCCTCGCTCTTCACCACGGTGCCGTCGGTCTGCGCCGCGAGACCGGCCTTGGTCAGGCCGTTGATGAACTTGCGCTCGGACTCGTTGCGGTCGCGGCCCTTGGCGACGATGGCCTTGATGATGGCGCGCTCGCTCCGGCGGCGGGTCTTGCCGTGGCTCGTGACGTGCTTGGTCAGGCGCTCCAGGTAGGCGGCCTGGGCCTTGGAACCCGGGGTCGGGTTGTTGTGGATGACGTACATCTGCTGGCCCATGGTCCACACGTTGGTGGTCAGCCAGTAGACGAGGACACCGACCGGGAAGTTGATGCCGAAGACGGCGAACATCACCGGGAAGACGTACATCAGCATCTTCTGCTGCTGCATGAACGGCGTCTTCACCGTGGTGTCGACGTTCTTCGTCATCAGCTGGCGCTGCGTGTAGAACTGCGACGCCGACATCAGGACGATCATGACCGCCGTGACGATGCGGACGGTGGTCAGCGAGGCGTCGAGGGCGGCGACGTCAGCAGAGCTGTCGGTGAACTTCGCGGCCAGCGGAGCCCCGAAGATGTGCGCCTTCTGCGCGCTCTCCAGCAGGCTCTGGTTGATGACACCGATGGTGTCGTTGTTCGCGATGCTGTTGAGCACGTGGTACAGGGCGAAGAAGAACGGCGACTGCGCCAGGATGGGAAGGCACGAGGAGAGCGGGTTGGTGCCCGTCTCCTTGTACAGCTTCATCATCTCTTCGGACTGACGCTGTTTGTCGTTCTTGTAGCGCTCCTGGATCTTCTTCATCTCGGGCTGCAGTGTCTGCATGGCCCGGGTCGCCTTGATCTGCTTCACGAAAAGCGGGATCAGGCAGATACGGATCAGAATCACCAGGGACACGATGGACAGGCCCCAGGCCCATCCGGTGTCGGGGCCGAAGATGGCGCCGTACACCGAGTGGAACTGGACGATGACCCAGGAAACGGGTGTCGTGATGAAGCTGAAGAGGCTGGCAATCGTGTCCACTAATCATGCTCCTTGGACATTGGACGGGGTCTCTGCGGCCGGGCTCGAAGGAACTTCACCTTCGATGGCCGTTTCGGCGGCGGAGGGCCCGCCCTTCCGTGCGCGCCACGCGTTGCGCACCATTTCGTGCCACCGTGGGCGCTTGCGCGGCGGGACATGATCCACACCGCCCAATGACCACGGGTTGCACCGCAGGATGCGCCAGGCGGTGAGCGCCGTGCCCTTGATCGCACCGTGCCGGTCGATGGCCGTGTACCCGTAGTGGGAGCACGACGGGTAGTACTTGCACACCGGCCCGAGCAGCGGACTGATCGTCCACTGGTACAGCTTGATCAGGGCCAGCAGTGGGTACTTCATCGCGCGCCCCCTCCCAGCAGCCGCTGCAGAGCGGCATCCAGGTCTCGGGCCAGCTGTGCATGGTCGGCATCACCCGAACCGGGCAACGCTCGTACGACTACCAGGCTACCGGGGGGCAGCTGGTCGACTCGGTCGCACATCAGATGGCGAAGCCTGCGCTTCACCTTGTTCCGCACGACCGCGCCACCCACAGCCTTGCTCACGACGAAACCCGCACGCGTCGGGGGAGCGCTCTCCCCAGGCGCGTGCGGGTCCGTGTCACCGCTACGAAGGTGGACGACGAGTGTCGGGCGGCCTGCCCGACGACCTCGTCGTACCGCGGTCGCGAAGTCCTCGCGCCGCCTCAGCCGGTTCTCGGTGGGCAGCACGACGTCATGACCTGATCAGGATCAGGCGGACAGGCTGGCGCGACCCTTGGCACGACGGTTCGCGAGAATCGCGCGGCCGGCGCGGGTGCGCATCCGCAGGCGGAAGCCGTGGGTCTTCGCGCGACGACGGTTGTTCGGCTGGAAGGTGCGCTTGCTCACTCGGGGGCTCCAGAGATAAATCGGTGTTTGGCGGGTGCCGTCCTGGCTGTCACCGTGCGCCCACGAGTAGCTCGCAGTTACGCCCGATTGCACCGCTTCCCGATCACCTGACGTGATCTGTGCCCATCGGAGGCAGGCGGCAGCAGCCATCGACAACTCGACCTGGTTACGGTACGCGCGGCTACGCCATCCGGTCAAACCAGAGGTCACCGGGAGACACTATCCACAGGCTGGGGACAACAACTTGAACCGCACCCGCCGCCCTGACTACCGTGGCTGGACTCCGATTCGTTCCCTTGTCCCCTTGATTCTGGCTCCACCCCTTTGAATCCCGACCCGTCCCACAATCACACGTTCGTGGGACCCCGTGAGAGAGCGTGCCCTGTGGCTGACGTACCTGCCGATCTTGCCGCAGTGTGGCCACGAGTACTGGAGCAGCTTCTCGGTGAGGGCCGAGGGCAGGGTGTGGAAGGCAAGGACGAGCACTGGATCCGGCGCTGCCAGCCCCTCGCGCTGGTCGCGGACACCGCCCTGCTCGCCGTACCGAACGAATTTGCGAAGGGCGTACTGGAGGGCCGTCTGGCCCCGATCGTCAGCGACACGCTGAGCCGCGAGTGCGGCCGTCCGATCCGCATCGCGATCACCGTCGACGACTCCGCCGGCGAGCCCCCGCCCCCGGCCCCGCCGGTGCCACCGCCCGCGCAGCAGTCCCGCTACGAGGAGCCCGAGCTCCCCTCCTACGAGAGCTACGGCCGCCACCGCGCCGACGACCAGCGGACCGGCGGCCCCGACCCGCTGCCCACCGCGCGCCCGGCCTACCCGGGCGAGTACCAGCGCCCCGAGCACACCCCCGGCAGCTGGCCGCGCCCCACGCAGGACGACTACGGCTGGCAGCAGCAGCGCCTCGGCTTCCCCGAGCGGGACCCGTACGCGTCGCCGTCGCAGGACTCCTACCAGCAGGACTCCTACCAGCAGGAGTCCTACGGCGGTCCCTCCCAGGACTACCGCCCGCAGCCGATGGAACGGCCGTCCTACGACGGACACCGCTCGGAGTACGAGCAGCACCGCTCCGACTACGACAAGCACCGCTCCGAATATGAGCAGCAGCGGCCCGACTACGACAAACCGCGTTCCGACTACGACCGTGATGGCCGCCGTGAGCTGCCCGAGCCGCCCGTCGGCTCCGGCCATGTGCACCGCGGCGGCCCCGGCGCCCCCGGCCCGCTGGCCGCGCAGCCCGCACCGGCGCCCGGTCCCGGCGAGCCGACCGCGCGTCTGAACCCGAAGTACCTCTTCGACACGTTCGTCATCGGCGCCTCCAACCGCTTCGCGCACGCGGCCGCGGTCGCCGTCGCCGAGGCACCCGCGAAGGCGTACAACCCCCTGTTCATCTATGGGGAGTCGGGCCTCGGCAAGACCCACCTGCTGCACGCGATCGGGCACTACGCGCGCAGCCTCTATCCGGGCACGCGCGTGCGATACGTGAGCTCGGAGGAGTTCACCAACGAGTTCATCAACTCCATCCGCGACGGCAAGGGCGACAGCTTCCGCAAGCGCTACCGCGAGATGGACATCCTGCTCGTCGACGACATCCAGTTCCTCGCGGACAAGGAGTCGACGCAGGAGGAGTTCTTCCACACCTTCAACACGCTCCACAACGCCAACAAGCAGATCGTGCTCTCCAGCGACCGGCCACCCAAGCAGTTGGTCACCCTGGAGGACCGGCTGCGCAACCGGTTCGAGTGGGGTCTTATCACCGATGTCCAGCCGCCCGAGCTGGAGACGCGTATCGCGATCCTGCGCAAGAAGGCGGTCCAGGAGCAGCTCAACGCCCCGCCGGAGGTACTGGAGTTCATCGCCTCCCGCATCTCGCGCAACATCCGCGAGCTGGAGGGCGCGCTGATCCGGGTGACGGCGTTCGCCTCGCTCAACCGGCAGCCGGTGGACCTGGGCCTGACGGAGATCGTCCTCAAGGACTTGATCCCGGGCGGCGACGACGCGACGCCGGAGATCACCTCCACGGCCATCATGAGCGCCACCGCCGACTACTTCGGCCTCACGGTCGAGGACCTGTGCGGCAGCTCGCGCGGCCGCCAGCTGGTCACGGCCCGCCAGATCGCCATGTACCTGTGCCGTGAGCTGACGGACCTGTCGCTGCCGAAGATCGGCGCGCTGTTCGGCGGCCGCGACCACACCACGGTGATGCACGCCGACCGCAAGATCCGCAATCTGATGGCCGAGCGGCGCTCCATCTACAACCAGGTCACCGAGCTCACCAACCGCATCAAGAACGGCTGACGGAGCAGGCCGGCACAGGGCCGCGAGGCCCGTTCGTACGTCACTGAGGGCGCTTCGGGACAAGATCCCGGGGCGCCCTTCGTCATGCCGCGGACGGCGGCTGTTCGAATAGCTGCCGGGTTACGGCCACTCTCCACAGATTCGGTGACTTTCTGGCGTCCACACCCTGGGGACTGGGAAGTTGTCCAGACTGTGTCCACAGCCGCCCCTGTTGAAGGACGATCGGTCCAGGTCAACTGCATGTGGATTCGTGGACGAACGATCTCCACAGACTGTGGACAGCGAGAAGATCCACAGGCTGTGCATGAAGTTGTCCACCGACAACCCACAGGCTGGGGCCAGTTGTCCCCAGCGATCCCCAGCTTCTCCACACCGCTGTCCACTGTTCGGCAACGCGACGCGCCTCGTCACCGGGTCGAGTGAAAGGCGTCACACAAAGGTGCCGGGTTGGCCTGTGGGAAAGGTGGGTAAAGCTGGGGACGGCGCTGGGGAGAAGTCGGCCCAGGCTGTGCATGGGGTGTGCAGAACTTTCCGTTCTCCACAGAAACACCCGGTTGTCCACTGCCGTCGCCCACAGGGCCCGTGGACAAAATCTCTGCTCTGAGCTGGGAAAACGTGGTTATCCACGGTATCCACAGGCCCTACTACTACTCCCAACTAGAGAGAGCTGGGAATCCGTTTCGAAGAGGGTCCTGTGCACAACTCGCTGTCCGGCTCCCGGCTGCCCCTCGTCACGACTTGACCCCGAGAGGCACCTACTGTCAGTGGGGTGCGTCAGACTGTTCCCGGTGTCCTTCCCCTCACTGGGGCCGACGACACCGAGACAGACGACGAAGCCAGGCAGGCCGAGAAGCGCCGGCAACAGCAGGAGGCGGCAACAGTGAAGATCCGGGTGGAACGCGACGTACTCGCGGAGGCCGTGGCCTGGGCGGCGCGCAGCCTCCCGGCCCGTCCGCCGGCGCCTGTCCTCGCCGGCCTCCTGCTGAAGGCCGACGACGGTCAGCTGAGCCTGTCGAGCTTCGACTACGAGGTCTCCGCTCGCGTCAGCGTCGAGGCCGAGGTCGAGGAGGAGGGCACGGTCCTCGTCTCCGGCCGGCTGCTCGCCGACATCTGCCGCGCTCTGCCCAACCGCCCGGTGGAGATCTCCACAGACGGTGTACGGGCGACCGTGGTCTGCGGCTCCTCGCGATTCACACTCCACACCCTGCCTGTGGAGGAGTACCCGGCCCTGCCGCAGATGCCGACCGCCACCGGCACCGTCCCCGGCGAGGTGTTCGCCTCCGCGGCCTCCCAGGTCGCCATCGCCGCCGGCCGTGACGACACGCTGCCCGTCCTGACCGGTGTGCGCATCGAGATCGAGGGCGACACCGTCACCCTGGCCTCCACCGACCGCTACCGCTTCGCGGTCCGCGAGTTCCTGTGGAAGCCGGAGAACCCGGAGGCCTCCGCGGTCGCCCTGGTCCCCGCCAAGACGCTCCTGGACACCGCCAAGGCGTTGACCAGCGGCGACAGCGTCACGCTGGCGCTCTCGGGCTCCGGCGCGGGCGAGGGCCTGATCGGCTTCGAGGGCGCCGGACGCCGTACGACGACCCGTCTGCTCGAGGGTGACCTCCCGAAGTACCGCACGCTGTTCCCGACCGAGTTCAACTCCGTCGCCGTGATCGAGACCGCCCCCTTCGTGGAGGCCGTCAAGCGTGTCGCCCTGGTCGCCGAGCGGAACACCCCGGTGCGGCTCAGCTTCGAGCAGGGCGTGCTGATCCTGGAGGCCGGCTCCAGCGACGACGCACAGGCTGTGGAAAGGGTCGACGCCCAGCTGGAGGGCGACGACATCTCGATCGCCTTCAACCCGACGTTCCTGCTGGACGGCCTGAGCGCCATCGACTCCCCGGTGGCCCAGCTGTCGTTCACCACGTCCACCAAGCCCGCGCTGCTCAGCGGCAAGCCCGCGCTGGACGCCGAGGCGGACGAGGCCTACAAGTACCTGATCATGCCGGTGCGCCTGAGCGGCTGAGCAGCCGACAGTTGTCCACAGGCCGGTGGAGAAGTCACCCCGGCCTGTGGGAGAACCCGCAGGTGAGGGCGTACGTATGAGCGCGTATGCCCACGGATGTGCGCGTGCGTCCGGGTTTAGGCTCTGGCGTGGGCACGCAGGTGCCTCACACGCCACAGCAACCTAAGGAACAACTGATGGAGCTCGGTCTCGTCGGCCTCGGCAAGATGGGCGGCAACATGCGCGAGCGGATACGCCGCGCCGGCCACACTGTCATCGGCTACGACCGCAACCAGGACCTCGCGGATGTCCACAGCCTGGAAGAGCTTGTGGGCAAGCTCCCCGGCCCGCGCGTGATCTGGGTGATGGTCCCCGCCGGCGCCGCGACCCAGTCGACGATCGACGAGCTCGCCGAGCTCCTCGAGCCCGGTGACGTCGTGGTCGACGGCGGGAACTCCCGCTGGACGGACGACGAGCGGCACGCCGAGGAACTCGCGGCCAAGGGCATCGGCTTCGTCGACTGCGGCGTCTCCGGCGGCGTCTGGGGCCTGGAGAACGGCTACGCGCTGATGTACGGCGGTGACGCGGAGAACGTCGCCAAGGTGCAGCCCTTCTTCGACGCCCTCAAGCCGGAGGGCGACTTCGGCGCCGTGCACGCCGGCAAGGTGGGCGCGGGCCACTTCGCGAAGATGGTCCACAACGGCATCGAGTACGCGATGATGCAGGCCTATGCCGAGGGCTGGGAGCTGCTGGAGAAGGTCGACTCCGTGACCGACGTCCGGGAGGTCTTCCGCTCCTGGCAGGAGGGCACGGTCATCCGCTCCTGGCTGCTGGACCTCGCGGTGAACGCCCTCGACGAGGACGAGCACCTCGACAGGCTCAGGGGTTTTGCACAGGACTCCGGTGAGGGACGCTGGACTGTGGAAGCCGCCATCGACCACGCGGTGCCGCTGCCGGCGATCACCGCGTCGTTGTTCGCGCGGTTCGCGTCCCGTCAGGACGACTCGCCGCAGATGAAGATGATCGCGGCGCTGCGCAACCAGTTCGGCGGCCACGCGGTGGAGAAGAAGTAGCCCGCTCGGCGCGTCCGGGCCGAGCACGACAAGACCGAGAAACGAGAACAAGTAATCCACACCCTGGGGATGCCGACCTGGCACCCTCGGGGGGTGGCCCGGTTGTCCACAACTGGGGACGGTTCAACCACACGTTGGGGGAGGTCGGCGAACGACCATGCACGTCACGCATCTGTCGCTGGCCGACTTCCGCTCGTACGCCGGCGTCGAAGTCCCGCTCGATGCGGGCGTCACCGCCTTCGTCGGCCCCAACGGCCAGGGCAAGACGAACCTCGTCGAGGCCGTCGGCTATCTCGCCACCCTCGGCAGCCACCGTGTCGCCTCCGACGCCCCCCTCGTCCGCATGGGCGCCGACCGGGCGGTCATCCGGGCGCAGGTCCGCCAGGGCGACCGGCAGCAGCTGGTCGAGCTGGAGCTGAACCCGGGCAAGGCCAACCGGGCCAGGATCAACAGGTCCTCGCAGGTCAGACCCCGTGACGTCCTCGGCATCGTACGGACCGTGCTGTTCGCGCCGGAGGATCTCGCCCTGGTCAAGGGCGACCCGGGCGAGCGGCGCCGCTTCCTCGACGAGCTGATCACCGCCCGCTCCCCGCGCATGGCGGGCGTGCGTTCCGACTACGAGCGCGTCCTCAAGCAGCGCAACACCCTGCTGAAGTCGGCCGCGCTGGCCCGCCGGCACGGCGGCCGCTCGATGGACCTGTCCACCCTCGACGTCTGGGACCAGCACCTGGCGCGCGTGGGCGCCGAGTTGCTCGCCCAGCGCCTGGACCTGATCGCGACGATCCAGCCGCTGGCCGACAAGGCGTACGAGCAGCTGGCTCCCGGCGGCGGCCCGGTCGCCCTGGACTACAAGCCGTCGGCTCCCGGCGAGGCGCACACACGCGAGGACCTCTACGAGCAGCTGATGGCGGCGCTCGCCGAGGCCCGCAAGCAGGAGATCGAGCGCGGGGTCACGCTCGTGGGCCCGCACCGGGACGATCTGCTGCTCAAGCTCGGTCAGTTGCCCGCCAAGGGATACGCCTCGCACGGCGAGTCCTGGTCCTACGCGCTGGCCCTGCGCCTCGCGTCCTACGACCTGCTCGGGGCCGAGGGCAACGAACCGGTACTGGTCCTCGACGACGTGTTCGCCGAGCTGGACGCCCGGCGCCGTGAGCGGCTGGCCGAGCTGGTCGCGCCCGGCGAGCAGGTCCTGGTGACGGCCGCGGTCGACGACGACGTCCCGCACGTGCTGACGGGGGCGCGCTACACGGTGGCCGAGGGGACGGTGGAGCGCGTATGAGCGAGAACCCGTCCGAGAACGCCCCCGACGCCCCCAAGAAGGCCCCCGAGCCCTCCGGCGTAGACCTCGCGCGCGTGGCGCTCAGGGCGGCCAAGGAACAGGCACGCGCGCGTGGGGACGCGGCGCAGCAGAAGAAGCAGGCACGGCGCGGCGGTGGTCTGCGCTCCGGCGCGCGCGCCGACGGCCGCGACCCCATGGCGCTCGGCTCCGCCATCAACCGCCTGATCAGCGAGCGGGGCTGGGAGACCCCGGCCGCGGTGGGCGGTGTGATGGGCCGCTGGCCGCAGATCGTCGGCGACGACGTCGCCAAGCACTGTGTGCCGGAGAAGTACGACGAGGACGAGCGGGTCCTGGTCGTGCGCTGCGACTCGACGGCCTGGGCGACGAACCTGCGGCTGCTCGCCCCGACCCTGGTCGCCCGCCTCAACGAGGACCTCGGCCACGGCGCGGTACGGCACATCAAGGTCAACGGCCCCGGCGGCCCGGTCCGCCGCTACGGCCCGCTGCGCGCCCCCGGCAGCACGGGGCCCGGCGACACGTACGGATGAGCGGGCCGGCCGACGGCGCCTGATCGGCCTTCTCGGCGTGTGCGGAACCCCCGCCGACGGCCCCGGAACCCCCGTAACAGCAGCCCCGAGAGCCCCGTCGGCCACAAGTGACCGACATCACATCAGTAGCCGTCGCCGGTCACGAAACGACGCCGACGAGCCCCTTCTCGTACGACCGCACGCGGTTGCGAATCGCGACCTGACTCCTAAGTAGCAAAGGGTTGACGGCCGGAAGCGCTGAGTGGCTCTGTGAGCCTCTTGGAGCCCCCATCCGTATATCGGGAGTCGGAAGAGGCAGGTTCAGGGCGGCACATGCGGACTCAGGTACCGGCAAACCCCCATCACTGTCGGCGCTACCGGTAGACTGGAGCCCAATCCCGCCCCAATCGTGGGGACCGTCCGGGAAAAGCTGAGCAACGCTGATCAAGGCTTACCAACGCAACATGCCGCAGCCGCTCCGGCAACCCGCCGACGAGCCTGGCTCGTGCTGTGCCAGAAAGGGCGCTTCGTGGCCGATTCCGGCAACCCCAACGAGAACATCCCGTCCACCGACGCCGGCGCCAGCAGCGCGGTGACCCCGTCGAACAGCGAGGTCACCGCCTCCTACGACGCCAGCGCCATCACCGTCCTCGAGGGTCTGGACGCGGTTCGCAAGCGACCCGGTATGTACATCGGTTCGACCGGCGAGCGCGGCCTCCACCACCTCGTGTACGAGGTGGTGGACAACTCCGTCGACGAGGCGCTGGCCGGTCACGCGGACACCATCGAGATCACGATCCTCGCCGACGGCGGCGTGCGCGTCGTCGACAACGGCCGCGGCATCCCGGTGGGCATCGTCCCCTCCGAGAACAAGCCGGCGCTCGAGGTCGTGCTGACCGTGCTGCACGCGGGCGGCAAGTTCGGCGGCGGCGGCTACGCGGTCTCCGGTGGTCTGCACGGCGTGGGCGTCTCCGTCGTGAACGCGCTGTCCTCGAAGGTCGCGGTCGAGGTCAGGACCGACGGCCACCGCTGGACGCAGGACTACAAGATGGGCGTCCCCACGGCCCCGCTCGCCCAGCACGAGGCGACCGAGGAGACGGGCACGTCGGTCACCTTCTGGGCCGACGCCGACATCTTCGAGACCACCGACTACTCCTTCGAGACGCTCTCGCGGCGCTTCCAGGAGATGGCGTTCCTCAACAAGGGTTTGACGATCAAACTCACTGACGAGCGCGAGTCGGCCAAGGCCACGTCCGGCGCGGACGAGGCCGGCGCGGACGAGACCGCCGAGGTCAAGAAGGTCACGTACCACTACGAAGGCGGCATCGTCGACTTTGTGAAGTACCTCAACTCCCGCAAGGGCGACGTGGTGCACCCGTCGGTGATCGACCTCGAGGCCGAGGACAAGGACAAGGCCCTCTCCCTCGAAGTCGCCATGCAGTGGAACAGCGGCTACAGCGAGGGTGTGTACTCCTTCGCCAACATCATCCACACGCACGAGGGCGGTACCCACGAAGAGGGCTTCCGCGCGGCGCTCACCAACCTGATCAACAAGTACGCGCGCGACAAGAAGCTGCTGCGCGAGAAGGACGACAACCTCACGGGTGACGACATCCGCGAGGGTCTGACGGCGATCATCTCGGTGAAGCTGAGCGAGCCGCAGTTCGAGGGCCAGACGAAGACCAAGCTGGGCAACACGGAGGCCAAGACCTTCGTGCAGAAGGCGGTCTACGAGCACCTGAACGACTGGCTGGACCGCAACCCGAACGAGGCGGCGGACATCATCCGCAAGGGCATCCAGGCAGCCACCGCGCGCGTGGCGGCCCGTAAGGCCCGCGACCTGACCCGCCGCAAGGGACTGCTGGAGAGCGCCTCGCTCCCCGGCAAGCTCTCCGACTGCCAGTCGAACGACCCCACCAAGTGCGAGATCTTCATCGTCGAGGGTGACTCCGCCGGCGGCTCGGCCAAGTCCGGCCGCAACCCGCAGTACCAGGCGATCCTCCCGATCCGAGGCAAGATCCTCAACGTCGAGAAGGCGCGGATCGACAAGATCCTCCAGAACCAGGAGATCCAGGCGCTGATCTCGGCCTTCGGCACGGGTGTGCACGAGGACTTCGACATCGAGAAGCTCCGCTATCACAAGATCATCCTGATGGCGGACGCCGACGTCGACGGCCAGCACATCAACACCCTGCTGCTGACCTTCCTGTTCCGCTTCATGCGGCCGCTGGTCGAGGCCGGGCACGTGTTCCTGTCCCGTCCCCCGCTCTACAAGATCAAGTGGGGCCGGGACGAGGTCGAGTACGCGTACTCCGACCGCGAGCGTGACGCGCTCCTGGAGATGGGCCGTCAGCGCGGCAAGCGCGTCCGCGAGGACTCGATCCAGCGCTTCAAGGGCCTCGGCGAGATGAACGCCGAGGAGCTGCGCATCACGACCATGGACCAGGAGCACCGCGTCCTCGGCCAGGTCACCCTCGACGACGCCGCCCAGGCCGACGACCTGTTCTCGGTCCTCATGGGCGAGGACGTCGAGGCGCGCCGCCAGTTCATCCAGCGCAACGCCAAGGACGTCCGCTTCCTCGACATCTGAGTCGGTCTCAGCTGACCGCACCAGGAAGGATCTTCACCAGCAATGACCGACGAGAACACTCCCGTCACTCCTGACGAGGGACAGACCCTGCGTGTCGAGCCCGTCGGGCTCGAGACGGAGATGCAGCGCTCGTACCTCGACTACGCGATGTCCGTCATCGTCTCGCGTGCGCTCCCTGACGTCCGTGACGGCCTCAAGCCCGTCCACCGCCGCGTCCTGTACGCCATGTACGACGGCGGTTACCGCCCCGAGCGCGGCTTCTACAAGTGTGCGCGCGTCGTCGGCGACGTCATGGGCAACTACCACCCCCACGGCGACTCCTCGATCTACGACGCCCTGGTCCGTCTCGCCCAGCCGTGGTCGATGCGCATGCCGCTCGTCGACTCCAACGGCAACTTCGGCTCTCCGGGCAACGACCCGGCGGCGGCCATGCGCTACACCGAGTGCAAGATGGCGCCGCTGTCGATGGAGATGGTCCGTGACATCGACGAGGAGACCGTCGACTTCACGGACAACTACGACGGCCGCTCCCAGGAGCCGACCGTCCTGCCGGCCCGCTTCCCGAACCTGCTGATCAACGGCTCGGCCGGTATCGCGGTCGGCATGGCGACCAACATCCCGCCGCACAACCTGCGCGAGGTCGCGTCCGGCGCCCAGTGGTACCTGGAGAACCCCGAGGCCTCCCACGAGGAGCTGCTGGACGCGCTCATCGAGCGCATCAAGGGCCCGGACTTCCCGACCGGCGCGCTCGTCGTGGGCCGCAAGGGCATCGAGGAGGCGTACCGCACCGGCCGCGGCTCCATCACCATGCGCGCGGTGGTCGAGGTCGAGGAGATCCAGAACCGCCAGTGCCTGGTGGTCACGGAGCTGCCGTACCAGACGAACCCCGACAACCTCGCGCAGAAGATCGCCGACCTGGTGAAGGACGGCAAGATCGGCGGCATCGCCGACGTCCGCGACGAGACGTCGTCCCGCACCGGTCAGCGCCTGGTCATCGTCCTCAAGCGGGACGCGGTCGCCAAGGTCGTGCTGAACAACCTCTACAAGCACACCGACCTGCAGTCGAACTTCGGCGCGAACATGCTGGCGCTGGTGGACGGCGTGCCGCGCACGCTGTCGCTGGACGCGTTCATCCGCCACTGGGTGACGCACCAGATCGAGGTCATCGTCCGCCGTACGCGCTTCCGGCTGCGCAAGGCCGAGGAGCGCGCGCACATCCTGCGCGGTCTGCTGAAGGCCCTGGACGCCATCGACGAGGTCATCGCGCTGATCCGGGCCAGTGACACGGTCGAGATCGCGCGTACGGGCCTGATGGACCTCCTGGAGATCGACGAGATCCAGGCCAACGCCATCCTCGAGATGCAGCTGCGCCGACTGGCCGCCCTGGAGCGCCAGAAGATCATCCAGGAGCACGACGAGCTCCAGGCGAAGATCACCGAGTACAACGAGATCCTCGCCTCGCCGGTCCGCCAGCGCGGCATCGTCAGCGCGGAGCTGGCGGCGATCGTCGAGAAGTTCGGCGACGACCGCAAGACCATGCTGGTGCCCTACGACGGTGACATGTCCATCGAGGACCTGATCGCCGAGGAGGACATCGTCGTCACGGTCTCGCGCAGCGGCTACGTCAAGCGCACCAAGACCGTCGACTACCGCGCGCAGAAGCGCGGCGGCAAGGGCGTACGCGGCACGAAGCTGAAGGAAGACGACATCGTCGACCACTTCTTCGTCTCGACCACCCACCACTGGCTGCTGTTCTTCACCAACAAGGGCCGGGTGTACCGGGCGAAGGCGTACGAGCTTCCGGACGCCGGCCGTGACGCGCGCGGGCAGCACGTAGCCAACCTGCTGGCCTTCCAGCCGGACGAGGCGATCGCCGAGATCCTCGCCATCCGCGACTACGAGGCGGTGCCGTACCTCGTACTCGCCACGAAGGCGGGACTGGTGAAGAAGACGCCTCTGAAGGATTACGATTCGCCGCGCTCCGGCGGTGTCATCGCGATCAACCTCCGTGAGATGGAGGACGGTTCCGATGACGAACTGATCGGTGCCGAGCTCGTTTCGCCCGACGACGATCTGCTTCTGATCAGCAAGAAGGCTCAGTCGATCAGGTTCACCGCCACGGACGAGTCGCTGCGCCCGATGGGCCGCGCGACCTCGGGTGTCAAGGGCATGAGCTTCCGCGAGGGAGACGAGCTGCTCTCGATGAATGTTGTTCGACCCGGTACGTTCGTGTTCACTGCCACCGACGGCGGGTACGCGAAGCGGACCGCGGTCGACGAGTACCGCGTCCAGGGTCGCGGCGGCCTCGGTATCAAGGCCGCCAAGATCGTCGAGGACCGCGGCTCTCTCGTCGGCGCGCTGGTGGTCGAGGAGACCGATGAGATCCTCGCCATCACGCTGGGCGGCGGTGTGATTCGTACGCGAGTCAACGAGATCAGGGAGACGGGCCGTGACACCATGGGCGTCCAACTGATCAACCTGGGCAAGCGCGATGCCGTCGTAGGTGTCGCACGCAACGCCGAGGCGGGACGCGAGGCGGAGGAAGTCGACGGCGACGTGGTCGTCGACGAGACCGCCGAGGGGGCCGCGACCGCCGGCACGGACGAGGACGCACCCTCGGCCGAGTAGCACGAGGAGAGAGTCATCGTGAGCGGAGCCACGGGCGCCGGATCGTCCGGTACCTCGACCGGTTCTACGGCCGGTTCGGAGACGGGCGGCGGCCGTGGCTCCGCCGCGCCTGCGACGGACACGCACACCACGCAGCTGAAAGCGATCAAGTCGCCGGCGAAAGGCGCTCCCGCGCCGGACGCACCCGGATCCCAGGGGGGAACCGTGACGGACACCCGAGGCCCGCAGGCCCAGCAGTACGCGGCCGGGGCGGCTCCGGGCGCCCAGCCGCAGCCCCAGCCCCACCCCGGGGCGGCCCAGCAGGCCGCTCCGGCGCCGGGCTCGCCGCTGCCCGGGGAACGGCAGTCGCAGCAGGCCGCAGGGCCCTACCACCCGCCGCAGGCGTACCAGACGGGCGCTCCGGCGGGCGCGGTGCGCCGGCCCCGCACGGGCGCGCGTACGACGCCGCGCACGCGCAAGGCGCGGCTGCGGGTGGCCAAGGCCGACCCGTGGTCGGTGATGAAGGTCAGCTTCCTGCTCTCCATCGCGCTGGGCATCTGCACGATCGTCGCGTCCGCGGTGCTGTGGATGGTCATGGACGCGATGGGCGTCTTCTCGACGGTCGGCGGCACGATCTCCGAGGCGACCGGCTCGAACGAGTCGAACGGCTTCGACCTCCAGTCGTTCCTGTCGCTGCCGCACGTCCTGATGTTCACGTCGATCATCGCGGTCATCGACGTCGTCCTGGCGACGGCGCTGGCGACGCTCGGCGCGTTCATCTACAACCTCTCCGCCGGCTTCGTGGGCGGTGTCGAGCTGACGCTCGCAGAGGACGAGTGAGGTTCGCCGAGGCCGGTTGACGGTTGCCGTCGGGAGGCGGTTCCAAACCTCTCCTGACGGTCCCCCGACAACCGATTTTGGGACTGCCCACGTCGTGCGCTAATCTTCAGGAGTCAGCGCGCGGGACACACACCGCAGAGCGCGGCGGGGCTATAGCTCAGTTGGTTAGAGCGCATCCCTGATAAGGATGAGGCCACAGGTTCAAATCCTGTTAGCCCCACATCGCGAAGAACCCCAGCCGGTCACGGCTGGGGTTCTTTCGGTATTCGGCAGCCTGTTTCCGGAGTCCCGGCAGATCTAAGCTCTGCGGATGACCTTGGAATGGGAACAGGTAATCGTGCACTCGGAGGATCCGGCTGCGCTGGGGCAGTGGTGGGCCGAGGCTCTGGGCTGGGTCGTGGTCCACTCCTCCGACGACGAGTTCGAGATCCGTCCGGCGCCCGATCGCATGCCGGGACTGGACTTCGTACGGCTCGACGAGGCCAAGCAGAGCAAGAGCCGGCTGCATCTCGACTTCCGGCCCGACGACCAGGACGCCGAGGTGGCGCGGCTGGAGGCGCACGGGGCCAAGCGCGTCGACATCGGCCAGGGCGTGCAGTCGTGGGTCGTCATGGCAGACCCCGAGGGCAACGAGTTCTGCATCCTGGGCCCACGGCGTCAGTAAGGGTCCCTGAGTGCGCGTGTGCCCGGTTGTCAGTGCCGGGTGAGAGCCTTTCGGCATGATCGTCGAACGGGCATACGCGCATGTCGCCGAGGACGAGCGGGAGGAAGGCGACGGCTGGCCCTGGTCGGTGCCCTGTGTGCGGCAGCTACTGGACGACGGCCTGAGATTCACCGCACCGGTCACGTTCCTGGTGGGGGAGAACGGCTCGGGGAAGTCGACCCTCGTCGAGGCGCTGGCGGAGGGCTTCGGCCTGGACTCCTGGGGCGGATCCGCGGGCTACAAGTACGCGACTTGGCGTGAGCCGTCGGTCCTGGGCGGCCGGATGAAGTTCGAGGCGACGGCAGCCGGTCGTCGCATGCTGCGCGGGCCTCGGACGCGCCGCAGAGGGTTCTTCCTGCGGGCGGAGACGGCGCTGGACGCGCTGGACCGTGAGCAGAAGTCGGGAAGGCTGTCCGGTGCCGCGGACGAGATGAGCCACGGCGAGGGCTTTCTGATGGCCTTCCGCGAGCGGTTTCAGGAGCCTGGGCTGTACGTCCTGGACGAGCCGGAGGCTGCGCTGTCCTTCGCTTCTTGTCTTCAACTCGTGGGGCTGCTGCACGAACTGGGGCGTTCCGGCGCACAGATCATCTGCGCGACGCACTCACCCGTGCTCACGGCGCTTCCTGGCGCCGAGATCATCGAGGTGGGTGACCACGGAATGCGTCCCGCCGGCTGGCGGGATCTGGAACTCGTCGATCATTGGCGGCGGTACCTCGACGACCCGTGGACCTATCTCCGGCACATCGTCGATACGCGATGAGACGGGGACGTGGACGGGCGAAGTGGTTCGCCGTGGTGTTGCGGGTTTCAAGCAGGTGGTGTTGCGAGGTTCAAGCGGAGGGTCACAGCTCGGGTGGAGCCGGGGGTTCAGCGCTGGTGCGGGACCAGTGGCTGCGCCGGTTGCGCGGCGTGGGCGCATTCTCGGGTGGTCGAGGCTGTCGCGGCCGCTTCCGTCTCGCTGAGCGGGCGGTGTCTGCAGCTGGGGGTCTTTCCGTGAGCCTCGGCTCGGATCCGCTGCTTCATCGTGGGGGGTAGCGCTCTGGCGTAGGACCACGCCCATTGCGGCATCGCCGGCACCGGCAGCTCGGCGCTGCGCTTGTCGTCGTCGCCGTTGCTCCGGCGGCTCGTCTCGGTGTGCGGTACGGCCGCGGCGGCGGTGTTGGTGACGAATCCGAGCGCGGTGCACAGCGCGAGGAAGGCGGTGACGACTGCCGTCCACAGGTTCATGACCTTGTTCCTGGTCATGGCCCCTCACTTTCGGGTTGGGCGATTTGCGTACTTTCCCAATGATGTGTATGGGCGCTCGGAAGTCATGGACCGACGCCCGTGGCGCGTCGATCTTCAGATGAACAGCACTCGAATGGACGCATGGCACTCGATGAGTGAGCGAAGATGGAGGAAAGGGGCCAAAGGTCACCGTCCGTCGGGGTGTGATCACCCTCCGATCGGAGCGGCGGCATCCGCTTCTACTGGGCTGTAGCGGCGGGCAGTTGAGCCCGGACTCAGGTCACCGATTGATATCGACCGGTGTGTATAGTCGGGCGCCAGAGGTCCCCTACGTCAAGGAAAGACGAGGTCGCGCGGTGAAGAAGCTTCTCCTGGTCGCACTGGCCGCCATCGGCGGGCTCCTCGTGTACCGCCAGATCCAGGCGGATCGCGCCGAGCAGGATCTGTGGACGGAGGCGACTGACTCCGTGCCCACGGGTTCGTGAGCCACGACATCGGATTGCACACAGACCCCGGTCGCCCGAGCGGCCGGGGTTTTGTGTACCCGCCGCAGCGCACGGCGTCCTCGCTTCGAGTTGCGCGAGCGGACCGGAGGTCGTAGAGCCGGGCTTTTCGGACGGCCGTGCGGATTGTGGGGGTGCCGCGCGGCCGGGCTGGGCAGGATGGGCGAGTCCGAGGTCCGGTTGTGGTGTGACGAGGGGTGGCGCGTGATGAGGCGGCGTACGGCGCGGTGGCGTCCCGCGAGGATGTGGCGCGGTTCCTCGCCGGTACGCACGCGTGCGGCCGGCCTGGTTGCGCTGCTGCTGTGCGCGACGGCCGCCCTGCCGGCGGGGCCCGCCCTCGCCGCAGGAACCCCCGGTCCCTACGCCTTCGCGCCGGACGCCCGGCCCGTCAGCGGCGGGGCGAGCACCGCGGACGCCGGGGCTATCACTCCGGGCGCGACCTACAGGAGCTCCCTCCCCGGCGCCGGAGAGACCCATTACCGCATCGACCTGGACGACACCTCGGACGCGTATGTCTCCGTGACCGCCGTCCCCGACGCCGGCAGCACGATCCACGCGGGCGACGGAATCAAGGTGTCCGTACGGGACGCCCAGGGCCGCTCCTGCTCGCAGGACACAGAGACCTTCGGCGTTGTCCGCAGCCCCCGTCCGATCGCGGCATGGGGCATGCGCGAGATCTCGGCCGACCGGCCCCACTGCGAGACGGCGGGTGCCTACGACGTGATCGTCGAGCGCGTCACCACGGCCGAGTCGGTGCCGGACACCTGGGACCTGGAGCTCTTCACGGCCACCGAGTCGCCCCTGAAGCAGGCCGGCGAGACGAGCGCCCCCGAGACCTGGGACTCCGCCTCGCCCGACCCCCTCACCGGCGACGGCGAGCGACGCAAGGGCGGTGCCGGGTTCGCCTCGGCGGTGCCGGTCGGCGAGGGCGTGTGGACCTCCGACATCCAGCCCGGGCGGACGCTCTTCTACAAGGTGCCGCTCGACTGGGGCCGCCAGCTCCACGCCACCGCCGAACTGGGCGCCGCGGACGGCGGCGACGGCTACGCGGTCGGCGCCCTGAACCTCGCCCTCTACAACCCCGTGCGCGGATTCGTCGACGACGCCGGCGCCAACTACGACGGCAGCGAGAAGGCCGCCGAACTCGACCCCCTGCCTCCGGTCGCCTACGAGAACCGGTACGCAGGCCCGGACCGGCTCGGCGCCATGCGGTTCGCCGGCTCCTACTACCTCGTGGTGCATCTGTCGGCCGCGGTGGCCGAGAGGTACGGCGACGGGCCGTTCGAGCTGACGCTGCGCGTGCAGGAGTCGGGCGCGGCGCAGGCCGGGCCCGGTTATGCGGGGGAGTCCGAGCCGGGGGACGTGTTCCAGCTCTCCGCGGGCGACCGGGAGGCGGCCGCGGCGGACGACGCCGGCAACGGGGCCGGGGGCATCGAGAACGCCGCGCTGACCGTGCTCGCGGTCAGCGGCATCGGGGCCGGGACCTTGGTGCTGGTGGTGCTGGGGGTGTGGGCGGTGGTCGCTCGGCGGAGGGTTGGGGCCTTGTAGGTGTGGGGCCAGAGGGCGGGGAGTGGTGAGCCCGCCGCTCAGGGGTTGGTGAGCCTGTCGTGCGCGAGGGGCTGGTGAGCCTGTCGTAAACGAGGGGCTGGTGAGCCTGTCGTAAACGAGGGGCCGGTGAGCCAGTTTTCAGCGCTGGGTCGGTGCGCCTGTCGCTCAGAGCCGGGCCAGTGCGGCTGTCGCTCAGAGCTGGGCCAGTGCCCAGAACCCCACGGCGTAGCAGGCCAGCGCCAGCAGCAGGAGCGGCACCGCGACCTTGGCGGGTGGGCCGGGGTGGCGCGCGGGGCCTCGGGCCCCTCGGCGGACGGCTCTGTGACCGCCGCGGCGGCGTTGCTGCGGAACTGGGGGAGCCGAAGGTGGAACCTGCGGGCTCTGAGCGGTGTACGAAGCAGTAGAGGCATCGACGCGCTGGTGCTGTGGCGGCGTCGTCGGAGGCTGAGGCGGGTAATGCGGCGTGTGCGGTTGGGGGGAGGACAGGACGTGCGTGGTGTCGTAGGGGGAGCTGTTGGCAGGGGGCTTGCCGGCCTGGGGACTGCCGGCCGGGTGGTGCTGCACGCCCTCGTGGCCGGGGCCGTGGTTGTGGCTGGGGCTGTCGCTGCCCGTCTGCACCCGGCCCTGGGTCGGTCCTTGCGCCGGTCCTCGTGCCGCGTAGGGCTGTGGCGAGGGCGTTTGCCCCTGCGGGATGGAGCCAGTGGGCTGCGGGAGCGGCAGGTGGAAGCTGCCGGTGTCCGACATGCTGACGGAGCGGCTGCTGTTGCTGTCGCTCGGCGGCTGGGAGGCGGGTGGCTCCGCCGCCGGACGGCCCGGATCGCTGTACGCGGCATCAGAGCTGGTGCCGGCCGCCCCGAGTCCCGTGCCGTCGCTCCGCACCGAGCCCACGCTTCTCGGATCAGGCCCGACCCCGTTCGCCGATCTCGGCGTCCCCGTCGAGCCCTCACCGAGCGGGAACTGCCCGGAGCCGGTCCGGTCCCCTTCGATGCCCGGAGCCCGCTTGAGCGGTCCCTCCGGTGCGAACCCCGGTGGCAGTGGACCGAGTTGGTCGAAGATCTCGATGATCTCGTCGTCGGGGCCGGGTTCCGGCAGCAGCTCGACGGCCGCGGCGAGGGCCTTGCGCGCCCCCGTCGCCGTGCGGAACCGCGCGTCCGGATCAGGTTGCAGCAGCGAGGCCACGACCTGCCACAGCGGTTCCGGAATGCCCTTGGGCGCACCCGGCGTCCCGTGCGTGGTGAAGTACTGGACGAGTGCCTTGGAGTCCGGCTTGGCGCCCTCCAGGAGGTACACCGCCACCAGCCCCACGGCGAACAGATCGGCGGGGAAGTCCGGTTCCGCGCCCATGAGTTGCTCGGGAGCGAGATAACCGGGAGTTCCCACCACGAGGTTGGTCTCGGTCAGACGGGGCTCGCCGAGCCGCATCGCGATGCCGAAGTCGGAGAGCCTGAGCCGCGGTCGCCCCGTGCCGGTGGCTTCGAGGAGCAGGTTGGCGGGCTTGATGTCCCGATGGACGACGCCTTCCGAGTGCACCGCGGCGAGCCCCGCGAGAAGCTGGTCGAGAAGGGTGCAGACGAACGAGGGCGGCAAGGGGCCGTAGTCCCCTATGAGATGGACCAGCGAGCCACCGGCCACCAGGTCCATGGTGAACAGGACCTTGTCGTCGTCGGCGGCCCAGCTGGCGGGCGCGAGCACATGGGGGTGATCGATCCGCAGCGCCTGTTCGCGGACGAACCGCAGCAGCGAGTGCGCGTCGCTCTGCTGTAACACCTTGGCGGCCACATAGCGCCGGCGGCGATGGTCGAAGGCGCGCCAGACGGCGCCGACGCCCCCGCGTCCGATCGGGTCGACCAGTTCGTAGCGCCCGGCGAAGACCTCACCCATGGCTGTGCGTCGCTCCTCCCCCTCCGGTTACCCCCCTTGCTTCCCCCACGACGAGCGATACGACTCCCCCTCGCTGACCGTCCTTCGCGGACTCCCCCGCACGACCCCCTCGTGCCCGCTCAGGACTCCAACCGTCGGCCCGGCTGCCGATACCCCCTCGGCGACCGGGCCAGGGGGTCAGTTCTGGTGGGACTGGTAGTGCGCGACCGCGTCGGAGGTGCGGCCGGCGCCGTACACCCGGAGGAACTCTGCCAGTTCCGGGTGGGTGGGGGCGAGGGTCTCAGCGGCCTCGATGATGTCGCCCGCGGCGGCGACCGAGCGCAGCAGCGACTGGATCTCGCGCACGACCCGCTTGACGGTGGGCGCGCCCGAACTGTTCGTCGTGTGCGTGGTGTTGCTGAGCACCGAGCCCCCCTGCGACTTCTTGATCTCCTCCATGCGCTCGGTGGCCTCGGCCGCGCTCACACTGCCGTCCGCGACCTG